>NZ_JBBOUP010000001.1:310000-5312822 GCF_038006145.1 Bacillus sp. FSL H8-0492 | reverse complement strand
AGGTGTCCCTCCTTTACAAAGATGGTAAAAGAATAAGGTTGTGCAACAATTGTACAACCTGTAAATATTTCTAATGCATATTTACACGAAACGTATTTTAAAATATAAAAACGTCGTTAGTATCCGAGATAGAGTTTTCGACAAAATAACACATGTGGACAACTATTTACTCACATGTGATTTAAACTATCCACATGTTATACACAAATTGTGGATAAAATAAAGGTGTGGAAAACTTATTCAAAGTGAAAACACAACTATAATATCAAAAAAAAGCAGCTATAGCAATGAATTTAAGAAAGTTATCCACAAAATCAATACCTTGTGGAATAAACTTGTCCACAACACGATATACTGTGTAAAAGTAAAAAAAGAGTTTGTGGATACAAAAAAGAGGAAATATATTTATCCACAAGGAAATATAGGTACTGTGAAAAAGTTTGTGAATAGGTTAAAAATGAATATTTGATGAAAATTTCGAGAACCATTGACATTTTCCTATTTGATTTACTATAATTTATTAGACTGTCTTTAACAGATATTCCTCAGGGAGGTGTCATATAATGAAAAGAACTTACCAACCAAATAAACGTAAGCGCAGCAAAGTACATGGTTTCCGCAGCCGTATGAGCACAGCAAACGGACGTAAAGTGCTAGCAGCTCGTCGTCGTAAAGGAAGAAAAGTATTATCTGCGTAGACCACTGATCGTTCAGTGGTCTTTTTTTCTAATAATAATGAGTTTCCGCTGATGAAATACAGGAGTGTCAAATGATATGAAGAAAAAAAATCGTATAAAAAAGAATGATGAATTCCAGGCTGTTTTCCAAAAAGGACAATCGAATGCCAATCGCCAGTTTGTTGTATACAAATTAGATAAAGAAAAACAGCCGCATTTTCGCATTGGTCTTTCTGTTAGTAAGAAAATAGGCAATGCAGTAGTGCGTAATCGAATTAAGCGTATGATTCGCCAATCGATTATAGAATTAAAAGATGAGATAGATTCTGGAAAAGATTTTGTTATAATAGCAAGGAAGCCTTGTGCAGAGATGACATATGAAGAGTTAAAGAAAAGCTTAATTCATGTCTTTAAACGCTCTGGTATGAAAAGAATAAAAAAGTAGCGTAAGGAAATGAATTACACTATATACATACCGAAACAAGGAGGAGCAGGCTTTGAAAAAGAAAATAGGTTTATTAGCCATGGTTATTATGCTAATGGCAATTGCTACCGGCTGTAGTGAAACAAATCAACCGATTACACCGAAAAGCACTGGGATTTGGAATGAATATTTCGTATACCCGCTTTCTCAGTTAATCACGTATTTTGCAGAATTATTTGGTAGTAATTACGGTTTAGCAATCGTTGTTACAACTCTTATCATTCGTTTTGCATTATTACCATTAATGATTAAACAAACGAAGAGTACGAAAGCAATGCAGGCGTTACAACCAGAAATGGTGAAATTAAAAGAGAAATATAGTTCTAAAGATCAAGCAACACAGCAAAAACTACAACAAGAAATGATGCAGTTATATCAAAAGAATGGTGTAAACCCATTAGCAGGATGTTTACCAATATTTGTTCAGATGCCTATTTTATTCGCGTTTTATCATGCGATTATGAGAACAACAGCAATTAGTGAACATACATTTTTATGGTTCGATTTAGGACAGGCGGATCCGTTCTATATCCTTCCAATTGTTGCAGCTATTACGACGTTTATTCAGCAAAAGCTTGCAATGGCAGGAACGGCTGGACAAAATCCGCAAATGGCAATGATGATTTGGCTTATGCCAATTATGATTTTAGTCTTTGCAATTAACTTCCCAGCAGCACTATCATTGTACTGGGTAGTTGGTAATATCTTTGGTATCGCTCAAATGTATATGATCAAGGGGCCTGACATTAAGGCTAGTAAGGCAGGAGGATCAAGCAAGTGAGTATGATTACTGCTAAAGGACAAACAGTCGAGCTGGCAGTACAAGATGCTTTAAGACAATTAAATGCTTCGAAAGATCGAGTAGATATAAATATTATCGATGAGGGTAAGAGGGGGTTCCTAGGTTTATTTGGGAATCGCCCCGCTGTTGTAGAAGTTGTATTGAAAAAAGATCCAATCCAAGAATGTGAAGAATATTTAAAAAATGTTATTCAAAATATGGGTGTGGAAGTTGAGATTAGAAAAATTGTAAAAGGACGCGAAGTTGAATTTACAATTTCTGGTGAAAACATTGGTATTTTAATTGGTAAAAGAGGGAATACGTTGAATTCTTTACAGTATTTAACAAAACTTGTTGCGAACCGTAATACAAAGCAATATATTGGTATTACACTGGGTGCTGAAAACTATCGTAGTAAAAGAAAAAATACGTTAGAATCTCTTTCCTATCGATTAGCAAAACAAGTAGTGAGTACGAAAAAAAGAGTTGTTCTAGAACCAATGCCTTCTTTCGAACGAAAAATTATTCACCAAGCATTATCTAATCATCAAAATATCATTACAACTTCTGAAGGAAAAGAACCACATCGGTATGTTGTAATATCTTCCAAGTGACCGGTTACTCAATTGAGTGCCGGTTTTTTTGAGGAGAAAATAAATGTGGATAACTAAAAAACACTAAACTTATCCACTGTGAATAAGTTTAGTGTTTTTTACATAAGGACATAATAAAATGAGTTATTATTCTTTTGTAGATAGGTTCGTTATGGTATCCTAATAATTTAGTGACGGAAAAAATTCATGTTGAAATAGAGATAAATAAGCAAGTGAGGTGAAAGGACATGGAATTTGATACAATTGCCGCAATTTCCACAGCACTTGGGGAAGGTGCAATTGCCATTGTTCGAGTAAGTGGGGATGATGCGATTGAGAAAGTCGATCGTATTTTTAAAGGGAAGGATTTAACACAGGTTTCTTCTCATACAATTCATTATGGTCATATTGTCGATTTAGATACAAATCAAGTTATTGAAGAAGTTATGGTGTCCATTATGCGTGCACCAAGGACTTTTACGCGTGAAAATATAGTAGAAATTAACTGTCATGGTGGACTTGTTTCGGTAAATAAAGTATTACAGCTTATTTTAGCGCAAGGAGTACGACTGGCAGAGCCTGGTGAATTTACAAAACGTGCTTTTTTAAATGGACGTATTGATTTGTCACAAGCAGAAGCTGTTATGGACTTAATCCGTGCAAAAACAGATCGTGCTATGAATGTAGCGATTAACCAAATGGAAGGACGATTATCTAAATTAATCGGCCATCTGCGTCAAGAAATATTAGAAACATTAGCTCATATTGAAGTGAATATAGATTACCCAGAATATGATGATGTAGAAGAGATGACGCATAATATTTTAATTGAGAAAGCTACACATGTCCGTGCTGAAATTGCAAAGATATTAGAAACATCGAAGCAAGGAAAGATTTTACGTGAAGGCATTTCTACCGCGATTATCGGTAGACCTAACGTTGGGAAATCATCGCTATTAAATAGTCTTGTTCAGGAGAAAAAGGCAATTGTAACTGATATTGCAGGAACAACTCGTGATGTTATTGAAGAGTACGTTAATGTGCGTGGTGTACCACTTAAACTTATAGATACAGCCGGAATTCGTGAAACGGAAGATATTGTTGAACGAATTGGTGTAGAGCGTTCGAAGGAAATGATGAGCCAAGCAGACTTAGTGTTAATTGTAGTGAATTATAGCGAGGCTTTAACAAATGAAGATGAGGATCTATTCCGTGCCGTACAAGGAAAAGATTTCATTGTTATTGTAAATAAGACAGATTTACCGCAAGAAATTGATATGGAACGTGTTACAGATTTAGCGGTAGGAAATCGTGTTATTACAACATCTTTAATTGAGGAGCAAGGAATAGATGAGCTTGAAAAGGCGATAGCTGATTTATTCTTTGAAGGAACAATTGATTCTGCGGATATGACATACGTGTCTAATGCGAGACATATCGGATTATTAACACAAGCAGGAAGAACAATTAACGATGCAATTGAAGCGATAGAAAATGGTGTTCCGATTGATATGGTTCAAATTGATTTAACAAGAGCGTGGGAAATACTTGGTGAAATTACTGGTGATACTGTCCATGAAAGTTTAATTGACCAATTGTTCTCTCAATTTTGTTTAGGAAAATAAAGTAAAACTTTAATCAGAGATGATTTAGTAAGATAGAGGTTATTAGGAGGAATAAACAATGGGATACAATGCCGGTTCATATGATGTCATAGTAATCGGTGCAGGTCATGCAGGATGTGAAGCTGGTCTTGCGGCAGCACGAATGGGCTCAAAAACATTAATGTTAACAATTAACTTACATATGGTAGCGTTCATGCCATGTAACCCTTCTGTTGGTGGACCAGCAAAAGGGATTGTTGTTCGTGAAATTGATGCATTAGGCGGAGAAATGGGACGCAATATTGATAAAACACATATTCAAATGCGTATGTTAAATACGGGTAAAGGACCAGCTGTACGCGCGCTTCGTGCACAAGCTGATAAATTCTCTTACCAGCATGAATTAAAGAAAACAATTGAAGAAACACCAAACTTAACGTTGTTTCAAGGTCTGGTAGAGCGTTTAATTATTGAAGATGGTGTATGTAAAGGGGTAATTACGCAAGCTGGTGCTGAATACACAGCGAAAACAGTTGTAATTACAACGGGAACATTTTTACGTGGTGAGATTATTATGGGCGATTTAAAATATTCAAGTGGTCCAAATAATCAGCAACCATCTATTACATTATCTGAACACTTAGAGGAACTTGGTTTTGATCTTGTTAGATTTAAAACAGGTACACCTCCGCGTGTAAACAGTAATACGATTGATTATAGTAAAACAGAAATTCAACCAGGTGATGATAAGCCACGTGCTTTCTCTTTTGAAACGACAAAATTTATTATGGATCAAATTCCATGTTGGTTAACGTATACAAGTACAGAAACACATCGTTTAATAGATGAAAACTTACATCGCTCAGCTATGTATTCTGGTATGATTAAAGGAACAGGGCCTAGATATTGCCCTTCAATTGAAGACAAGGTAGTAAGATTTAATGATAAACCACGTCATCAAATTTTCTTAGAGCCAGAAGGACGTAATACACAAGAAGTATATGTACAAGGCTTATCGACGAGCTTACCAGAAGATGTACAGCGTGCAATGCTTAGAACAATTCCTGGCCTGGAAAATGTTGAAATGATGCGTACGGGTTATGCAATTGAATATGATGCGATCGTACCAACTCAACTATGGCCAACACTTGAAACGAAAAAAATTAAAAATTTATATACAGCAGGACAAATTAACGGAACTTCTGGTTACGAAGAAGCAGCAGGACAAGGGCTTATGGCTGGGATTAATGCAGCGTGTCGTTCTTTAGGTAAAAAAGAAGTTATTTTAGGTCGTGCTGATGCTTATATTGGTGTCTTAATTGATGACCTTGTAACGAAAGGTACAAATGAACCATATCGTTTATTAACGTCTCGTGCAGAATATCGCCTATTATTACGCCATGATAATGCTGACCTTCGTTTAACTGAAGTTGGTCGTGAAATTGGCTTAATTAAAGAAGATCGCTATGAGCGATTTACAAATAAAAAGTTACAAATTGAACAGGAGAAGGAACGGTTAGAGAGTATTTTTATTAAACCGCGTCCTGAAGTTCAAGAATTAATTCGTAGTATTGGCGGAAGTGAATTGAAAGATGGAATACGTGCAAGTGACTTATTACGTCGTCCAGAGGTGACATATGAGCATATTCATCTTTTAGTACCAAGTGAAGTAGCATTAAGTGATGAAATTACGGAACAAGTTGAAATTCAGACCAAGTACGAAGGATATATCGAGAAATCTTTACAGCAAGTAGAACGTATGAAGAAAATGGAAAACAAAAAAATTCCTGTGGATATTGATTATGATGCGATTTCTAGCCTTGCCTCAGAAGCAAGACAGAAATTGAAAGATGTTCGTCCGCTTTCAATGGGGCAAGCTTCACGTATTTCTGGTGTAAATCCAGCTGATGTTTCAATTTTGCTTATTTACATTGAACAAGGAAAAATTGCACGAGTATCGAACCAATAACATAGTAAGGAGATATTGCTAGATGAATATAGAACAATTTCAATCTATGCTAGAAGAGAAGGGTATTTCCCTCTCTTCTAGACAGTTAGAGCAGTTCAGAATCTATTTTGAAACATTAGTAGAGTGGAATGAAAAAATGAACTTAACGGCTATTACGGAGAAAGAAGAAGTATACTTAAAACACTTTTTTGATTCTGTTACAGCGGCTTTTTATTATGATTTTTCGAAACCATTTTCTATTTGTGATGTTGGAGCAGGAGCTGGATTCCCAAGTATCCCTTTAAAAATCTGTTTCCCGCACTTAAAAGTAACAATTGTAGATTCATTACAAAAACGTATTAATTTCTTAAATCACTTAGCGCAAAAGTTAGAATTAAGTGATGTTGCATTTTGTCATGATCGTGCTGAAACATTTGGAAAAAAAGAAGGTGTACGTGAAGCATACGATATTGTAATGGCACGTGCAGTTGCACGTCTTTCTGTATTAAGTGAGCTATGTTTACCACTTGTAAAAGTAGGGGGAACATTCATTGCAATGAAAGGTGCAGCGGCGAACGAAGAAATCGAAAATGGCAAATATGCTTTAGAGGTACTTGGCGGAGAATTGAAAGAAATGTCTACGTTCCAATTACCGTTTGAAGAAAGCGAGCGTAATATTTTATTAATCGAGAAAAAGCGCAAGACACCAAAGAAATATCCACGCAAACCGGGAACGCCCAATAAATTACCTATTGAAAAATAAATCTTATTAGACGTAAGATTAAATTATATAAATGAAAACGTAAATGTTTCATAGGAAACATTTTATGTAGAACAGTCAATAGGCCTAAAAGGTGGTGGAATATGTATGAAAAATACGTTTTCTCGTTTATTTGGCTTTGGAGATAAAGAGAGCGAATTCGAATTACAAGACGAAAGCCATGAAGAAATAGCTAAAAAGGTATATGAAGAAATACAGGAAATTCCGATAGTAAACATTACCCCTAACCGTTATCAACCACGAACAGTTTTTGACGATGCACGTATTGAGGAGCTAGCATTAACGATTCGTACACATGGGCTTATCCAGCCGATTGTTGTGAGACAGTATGAGGATGATAAGTACGAGATTATTGCCGGGGAAAGACGTTTCCGCGCAGCAACAAAGTTAGGGTGGGAAAAAGTTCCTGCAATAATAAAGAATTTAAATGATACTGAGACAGCTTCTGTAGCGTTAATTGAAAATTTGCAACGTGAGGAATTAACAGCAATTGAGGAAGCTGTGGCATATCAAAAGCTGATTGAGTTACATAATTTAACACAAGAAGCATTGGCACAACGACTTGGAAAAGGACAATCGACAGTCGCAAATAAATTGCGATTATTAAAATTGCCTGAAGAAATCAAAAGTGCATTATTAGAAAAAAGTATTACAGAACGGCATGCTCGCGCCCTTATTCCTTTAAAGAATGAGGAATTACAACTGAAGGTTTTACAAGAGATTGTGGAGAAGCAATTGAATGTAAAGCAAACAGAAGAACGAATTGCAAAGTTATTAGAAGAAGTAAAACCAAAGCGCAAAGCGAAGCAAAAAGCAGTAAGTCGAGATGCGAGAATTGCTATGAACACGATTAGACAATCATTACAAATGGTTGCTAATAGTGGTTTGAATGTTAATTCTGCGGAAGAAGAGTTTGATGAATACTATCAAATTACGATTAAAATTCCGAAGAAAAAATAATTACGTGCTAGAGACCTTATCCTATTGGAGAGGTCTCTTTTACTATATTTTCTTGTTAAAGCAAGAAGGAGTTTAGAAATAAATTTTGAAGTTTAATAAGGACGTAAAAGAAAAACTTTTATTTCATGTTACAATAAACGTAATTGTTTCTAGAATAAGAAAGAAAGGTTGAAAGTAGGTGACATCATGGGAAAAATCATTGCTATTGCTAATCAAAAAGGCGGTGTTGGAAAAACAACAACATCCGTTAATTTAGGGGCCGGATTGGCACAAGTAGGAAAAAAAGTCCTTCTCGTAGATATTGATGCTCAAGGAAATGCAACGACTGGTGTAGGGATTGAAAAGTCTGAATTAGATCAATGTATTTATAATGTTCTTGTAGAAGATGCAGATGTTCAAGGTGCCATACGGAAAACCGCAACTGAAAACTTAGATGTTCTACCCGCTACAATTCAATTGGCTGGTGCTGAAATTGAATTGGTACCAACCATTTCCCGGGAAGTACGCTTGCAAAGAGCGTTACAGCCAATTCGTGATGAATATGAGTATATTATTATTGATTGTCCCCCATCCTTAGGGTTATTAACGATTAATGCATTAACCGCAGCAGATTCTGTTATTATTCCTGTACAGTGTGAATATTACGCGCTGGAAGGGTTAAGTCAGCTATTAAATACAGTTCGACTTGTGCAAAAGCATTTAAATAAAAATTTAGCAATTCAAGGTGTATTGTTAACGATGTTGGATGCTCGTACAAATTTAGGAATTCAAGTTATAGATGAAGTGAAAAAATACTTTAGAGATAAAGTATATCGTTCGATTATTCCTCGTAATGTTCGCTTAAGTGAGGCACCAAGTCATGGAAAACCAATTATGCAGTATGACGCTAAATCAAGAGGAGCAGAAGTATATTTAGATTTAGCAGAGGAAGTGATTGCAGGTGGCTAAGGGATTAGGAAGAGGAATCAACGTGTTTTTTCCAGATTTAGATGTGAAAGAAGAAGAAACGATTCAGGAGATTATAGTAACTGAATTAAGGCCGAATCCATATCAACCACGTAAACATTTCAATAAAGAAGCGATTCAGGAATTAGCGGCTTCTATTAAAGAGCACGGTATATTGCAACCGTTAATTGCTCGCAAGAGTATTAAAGGATATGAAATAGTTGCAGGTGAAAGAAGATATCGTGCTGCTAAAGAGGCCGGACTTGAGAAAGTGCCTGCTGTCGTAAGGCAATTAAATGAGCAGCAAATGATGGAATTTGCTTTGCTTGAAAACTTACAACGAGAAGATTTAAATCCTATGGAAGAGGCAATGGCATATCAGATGTTAATGAACGAGCTAAATGTAACACAAGAACAATTAGCAAAACGTCTTGGTAAAAGCAGGCCTTATATCGCAAATTATACTCGTTTGTTAAGCCTCCCTTCATTCGTTCAAGATATGATTGCAAACGGTCAACTTTCAATGGCTCATGGGAGAACTTTACTTACAATAAAAGATGAAGAACAGTTGAAATCTTTATTGAAGCGAATTGAAAAAGAAGGACTGAACGTTCGCCAATTGGAACAAATTGTCCAGGAAATTAATCAACGTGTTTCACGTGAAACACAACAAGTGAAAAAAGAAAGAAATATATTTTTTGTAGAGCGCGAAACGTTTTTAAGAGAAAAGTTTGGTACTGATGTAAAAATTAAAGAAACGAAAAAAGAAAAAGGTAAAATCGAAATCGAATTTTTTAATAAAGAAGATTTAAATCGAATTTTAGAATTATTATCAAAGGGAAATTAAAAAGCAAACCATCTTATTGTTTATAGATGGTTTGCTTTTTTTAATGCAGATAATTTTTGATCGGTTTCTTTTATACTTTGTGCAATTACATCGGCCATCTTCATGACTAAACTTAGTCTTGTATTTTGAAGTACGAAAAACTCCATGAAACCATTTAAATTTACGATGCCATGAATATGCAAATCACCAATTTCAGGTAATTTCTTATTCATCGCAGCTCCAGGTTTACTGGGGCCCTTTCCGGTAGTTATAGAACCGATACTTTGAGATTTTCCTAAACATGCATCAACAGCAATAATAAATGAAGTAGGGTTTTCTTTCTGTATATTCTGAATTTTTTCCTCTAGATTTAGTGCATGTATTGGTTCGTCTAGTGTGCCGAATACTTGAAGGTTTTTGATTTCAATTTGTTCTAGTTTAGTACCAACTAATGGACCAAGTGCATCACCGGTGGAACGGTCTGTTCCGATACAAACGAGAATGAGTGGCATATTAGTCTTAATGGGAATATGGGAAAGTAAGAAATTACTGATTGTCTCAGAGGCTTCTAAGTCATGATGCATAACATTTTGAGTTTCTTTTTCAAAAAAAGGTAAGCGAAAACTTCTAATATTCATGAAGCACCCATCCTTTTAATAAATTTTCACAATATGTTATATGGTGTGTGAAATGGAAAATTATAAGTGCATACTTTCTACAAACTGTGAATGAAAATGGAAATAATAGTACTAGTATATATATATTCGTTTCATTTTATACCTGAATGGAAGTTAACAAATGGAATTAAAGTCATAAATTTTTTTCAGAAATCAGAGAGAGTTCTGATACAATAATAAGGATAACTAAAAAGAAATTTTAGCTAGAGAGGTAGAGGGACATGGATTTAGCGTTGAAATGGTTTGAGTCCATTGATTGGACGAATATAGGTGTGAAGTCACTAAAAATAATCGTTATTTTAATACTTGGTGCAATCGTTGTGCGAGTTGCAAGGGCAATTGTACGAAATGCGTTTCGTATGGGAAGCCGTTCGCCGATTCAAATTTCAGAACGTCGTACAGTTACGGTAGCGAAGTTGCTTGAAAATATTGTGGCATACGTTGTTATGTTCATTATGTTAATTGCGATTTTAGGTGTGTTTGATATTAATGCATCAGGTCTATTAGCCGGTGCTGGGGTAATTGGTTTAGCAGTCGGTTTTGGTGCACAAAGTTTAGTTAAAGATGTTATTACAGGATTATTTATTTTGTTAGAGGATCAATTTTCAGTAGGTGATTATGTAAGAATAGGGCAATTTGAAGGAACTGTTTTGGAAATTGGACTACGTACAACGAAGATGAAAAGCTGGACAGGTGAAATTCATATAATACCAAATGGTAGTATTGTACAAGTAACGAACTTTTCCGTTAGTAATAGTGTAGCATTTGTTGATGTATCTATTTCTTATGAAAGTGATATAGTACGAGCGGAGCAAGTTATTGAAGATTTATTAGTAGAATTACCAGGAAAATATGAGAAAATGGTAACAACACCTCAATTGCTAGGTGTTCAAACATTGGCAGCGTCTGAAGTTGTATTACGTGTTATTGCTGAAGTTGAGCCGATGCAGCATGCAGTTATTGCGAGGGCTCTTCGCAAAGAGATTAAAAATCGTCTTGATTTACATGGGATTGAAATTCCATACCCACGTATGGTTTTATATAGTCGCGAAGAATTGGTTAGTGAAAAAGCAATTTAATAGTGGGAGGGATTTAGAGAATGGAGCAAAAGCAATATAACTTGTACGATGTTGTGGAAATGAAGAAAGCCCATCCATGTGGTGAAAATCGCTGGAAGATTATTCGTATGGGAATGGATATCCGCGTTAAGTGCGAGGGGTGTGACCATTCGGTAATGATTCCTCGAAGAGAGTTTGATCGCAAGGTGAAAAAAATACTTGTGAAGCACGAAGAATAGTGAAAAAGCAACGGCTGCAGTAGACAGCCGTTGCTTTTTTTCATTTGGTGGAAACTTGTCATTTTTTTCGTTACTATCTATAATGATGAAAGATTGAGACATAGGAGTGAAAAATATGGGATTAACGGCTGGGATTGTTGGATTACCTAACGTAGGTAAGTCCACTTTATTTAATGCAATTACACAAGCAGGAGCAGAATCTGCGAACTATCCATTCTGTACAATCGATCCAAACGTAGGGATTGTAGAAGTACCAGATGAGCGTTTAAATAAATTAACGGAATTAGTAGAACCGAAAAAAACTGTTCCGACTGTATTTGAATTTACTGATATTGCAGGTATCGTAAAAGGTGCGAGTAAAGGTGAAGGGTTAGGAAATAAATTCTTATCTCACATTCGTCAAGTAGATGCAATTTGCCAAGTTGTTCGTTGTTTTGAAGATGAAAATATTACGCACGTTTCAGGAAAAGTAGATCCAATTGATGACATTGAAACAATTAACTTAGAACTAATCTTAGCGGATTTGGAATCTGTTGATAAGCGTATCGAACGAGTTGCGAAGTTAGCAAGACAAAAAGATAAAGAAGCTGTATATGAGCATGAAATTTTAGTTCGTTTAAAAGAAGCTTTTGAAGAGGGAAAACCAGCTCGTACTGTTGAATTTACAGAAGAGCAAATGAAGATTGTTAAAGGCCTTCATTTACTTACAACGAAAGAAATGCTATATGTAGCAAACGTAAGTGAAGATGATATTATGGATCCTTCTGACAATAAATATGTACAAACGGTAAAAGAATTTGCAGCAAATGAAAATTCTCAAGTAATCGTTGTATGTGCAAAAATCGAAGAAGAAATCGCTGAGCTAGACGAGGAAGAGAAAAAAGTATTCCTTGAAGAACTAGGCATTGAAGAATCTGGTTTAGATCAATTAATTCGTGCTGCATATGATTTATTAGGACTTGCTACTTACTTCACAGCTGGTGTGCAAGAAGTACGTGCATGGACGTTTAAACAAGGTATGAAGGCACCACAATGTGCTGGCGTAATTCATACAGACTTTGAGCGTGGATTTATTCGCGCAGAAACAGTTTCTTATGATGATTTAATGACAAACGGTTCTATGACAGCTGCAAAAGAAGCTGGAAAAGTACGTTTAGAAGGAAAAGAGTATATCGTAAAAGACGGAGATGTTATGCACTTCCGCTTCAACGTTTAATTTAATATTTCCTAGGAAAAATAAAGATATGAGCTTGGCAAATATATTATGTGTTTGCCAAGTTTTTTACGTATTGGTGAGTTGATTCATATAACTTACTATGATATAATCTAAACTCGTGAGTAATTACTATAAATTAATTGCTCCTTGCCCATTATGGGCCGTTTAGACCAAAAGGAGGTGAAAGTGTAATGAGAAAGTACGAAATTATGTACATCATTCGTCCTGGCGTTGAAGAAGAAGCTCAAAAAGCTTTAGTTGAACGTTTTGCAGGTGTTTTAACAAACAATGGTGCAGAAATCATTAACACGAAAGAGTGGGGTAAGCGTCGTTTAGCTTACGAAATCAACGACTTACGTGAAGGTTTCTACATGATCTTAAACGTGAACTCTAACTCAGAGGCGATTAACGAATTCGACCGTTTAGCTAAGATCAACGAAGATATCCTTCGTCATATCGTTGTTAAAGAAGAAGAAAAATAATTGATATATAAGGGAGAGTGGTTCGATTGATGAATCGTGTTATCCTCGTTGGTCGTTTAACTAAGGACCCTGACTTACGTTACACGCCCAATGGTGTTGCAGTAGCTACTTTTACGTTAGCTGTGAATCGCGCATTTGCGAATCAACAAGGTGAGCGTGAAGCTGACTTTATTAATTGTGTAATATGGCGTAAACAAGCAGAAAACGTGGCAAATTATTTGAAAAAAGGTAGCTTAGCAGGCGTAGACGGACGTCTTCAAACTCGTAATTACGATGGACAAGATGGTAAACGTGTATATGTAACAGAAGTTCTTGCGGAGAGCGTACAATTTTTAGAGCCGCGTAATGGCGGTGGGGAGCAACGTGGTTCATTCAATCAGCAACCATCAGGAGCTGGTTTCGGTAACCAAAGCTCTAACCCATTTGGTCAATCTAGTAATTCAGGTAACCAAGGTAATCAAGGTAACTCTGGATTTACGAAGAATGACGATCCATTTTCGAATGTTGGTCAACCGATTGACATTTCGGACGACGATTTACCATTTTAATGGTGTGAATCGGCTATTTTTAACAAAGAATGGAGGGAATAGACATGGCAGGACGCAAAGGTGGACGTGCGAAGCGTCGTAAGGTGTGTTTCTTCACATCTAACGGCATCACTCGCATTGACTATAAAGATGTTGATTTATTAAAACGTTTCGTTTCTGAGCGCGGTAAAATTTTACCTCGTCGTGTAACAGGAACAAGCGCGAAATACCAACGCAAACTTACAGTTGCAATTAAACGTGCTCGTCAAATGGCACTTTTACCATATGTTGGTGAATAATAGCGTATGAAATGCACAGTAGAGTCGGACTCTACTGTGCATTTTGCTATGCTTTTCTTTTTTTTGAAAGAGAGGTTAGATGATGAAGAATACGAAATTTATTACTGAGGGTGCAGCACTGTTAGCGATATATGCAATGTTATTGCTTATATCTATGTATGTTCCAATTTTAGGTACAGTTGTAACGTTTGCGTTGCCATTGCCATTTATATTGCTAACGATAAGATATAGATTATCTAACGCCTTTATAGTTTTTACTGCGGCGCTTTTTATTACTGTTATTGTCAGTCAGCCGATGAACCTAGTAAAGACAACTATGTTTGGATTGATAGGTATCGTTTTAGGATATATGTATAAAAAACGAAAAAAACCGGTAGAAACTTTAATGGCGGGGACGCTTGCGTACTTAATTGGTATTATGCTCATTTATGTTGCGAGTATAAAGTTTTTTAACATAGATTTAATGAAGCAAATGCAAAATATGTTTAATGAAAGTATGGCGCAAAGTGAAAAGATAGTTACTGCTGCGGGTATGCCTATTAGTAAAGAGCAAAAAGAATTATTTGCACAATTTAATGATGTGTTACAAACGTTATTCCCAAGTTTGCTTGTAATGGTTTCTGTATGTTTTTCTTGGATTACAGTTATGATATCAGGTAGTGTTTTGAGAAAACTAAAGCATGACGTTATACCTTGGCCTAAATTTAAAGATATACAATTACCAAAGAGTATTGTTTGGTATTACGTTATATTTATTTTGCTATCAACTTTTATAAAAGTAGAACCGACATCATATTTACATATGGTATTTTTTAATTTATATGTCATATTTGCTTTACTACTAGTACTGCAAGGTCTGACATTTATCGCTTTTATAGCGCATAGCAAAGGTTTTACGAAAGGTGTTCCTATTATTAGTTTTATTGTCTGCATGTTTATTCCGATGATGTTTCCTCTTGTAACAATCTTAGGTATAATTGATTTAGGGATTTCATTGCGTTCTAAAATAGGGGAATAAAATAATATTCCTTACACTATTTTAATTTGTTTAACTAACTGGAAAGTGAGTTAGTTTTACTTTATAGGAGTTGTATACATGCCTGAATTTTATAAGAAACAGTGGTTTTTATATCCTGTTTACGTATTGGCATTTTTTGTATTCGTGCTAATTTCACTCCTCTGTTACTTTCATTTAATTATGGGGATATCAGCCTTTTTTATCTTTTGTATTGTACTTTTTTTCGTTATACGATTCGAACTTACTTTTCAAAGGAATTTTGAAAAACATACGACAGATATGATTACAAGGGTAAAGAAAGTGAGTAATGAAGCATTTAACCAAATGCCAATTGGTATTTTGTTATACAATAAGGATTATGGGATTGATTGGGCGAATCCTTATTTATCATCATGTTTGGGGCAGCATGCATTAGCTGGTTGGCACCTTTACGATGTATCAGAAACATTACTCCTTTTTATTAAGGGGGAAACTTCTGACGATATAGTTTCTTTAAATAATCGAAAGTTTCGTGTTTTTGTAAGGAAAGAAGAAAAATTAATTTATTTCTTTGATGTAACGGAACAAACAGAAATTGAAAAGATGTATGAAGATCAACGCACTGTTTTAGCTGTTATTTATTTAGATAACTATGATGAAGTTACACAAGGATTAGATGACCAATTACGTACGAATATAACAAGTCTTGTGACGTCACGTCTAAATGAATGGGCTGTTAAGTATGGTGCATATTTGAAACGTGCATCTTCAGAAAGATTCTTCGTTGTACTAAATGAAAGTATTTTAGCGCAAATGGAGAAAGGGAAATTTAGTATTTTGGATCAAGTGCGTGAAGAAACATCAAAAAGGAATATACCACTTACATTAAGTGTTGGTGTTGGCTCAGGTGATTTACCTTTATCAGAGCTTGGAGCGATGGCCCAATCTGGTTTAGACCTTGCATTAGGACGAGGAGGAGACCAAGTAGCTATTAAACAAGCAACGGGTAAAGTTAAGTTTTACGGTGGTAAGACGAATCCGGTTGAAAAGCGTACTCGTGTACGTGCTAGGGTTATTTCGCATGCATTAAAGGATTTAGTATTAGAAAGCAGTAATGTCATTATAATGGGGCATAGAGCTCCTGATATGGATGCGATTGGTGCAGCGATTGGTATTTTAAAGGTAGCTCAATTAAATGAGCGCAAAGGATATATTGTATTAGATGAAAATGATTCTGATAAAGGAATCAAACGTTTGATGGATAAAGTGAAACAAAATGAAGAGTTATGGTCACATTTTATTACACCAGGGCAAGCGATGGAATTTGCAAATGATGATTCATTACTTGTTGTTGTTGACACACATAAACCTTCAATGGTGATGGAGGAAAAACTGTTACACAAGATTGAAAATGTAGTAGTTATTGACCATCATCGCCGCGGGGAAGATTTCATTGAAGATCCATTACTTGTTTATATGGAGCCATACGCTTCTTCAACGGCAGAGCTTGTTACAGAATTACTTGAGTATCAACCGAAAAATTTAAAGATGACAATGTTAGAAGCAACGGCATTGTTAGCTGGTATTATTGTTGATACAAAAAGTTTTACATTCCGTACAGGCGCTCGTACATTTGATGCCGCTTCTTATTTACGCTCGCATGGCGCAGACACTGTACTTGTACAAGAGCTTTTAAAAGAAGATATGGGTCAGTATTTACGAGTTGCAAAAGCCATTAAAAATGCGTACATTTATAAAAATGGAATTGCGATTGCTAAAGTTGATGGTGATGAATATTATGACCAAGTACTTATTGCACAATCAGCAGACACATTATTGACAATGACAGGTATCATTGCATCGTTTGTTATTGCAAAACGTGGAGAAAATTTCATTGGAATTAGTGGTAGATCTTTAGGTGAATTGAATGTACAGCTAATTATGGAGAATTTAGGAGGTGGCGGGCACTTAACAAATGCAGCCACACAAATGAAAAATGTTACAGTAGATGAAGCGGAGGAGAAGCTTCGATTTGTTATTGATGACTATTTACAGGGAGGCACACAATCATGAAAGTAATTTTTCTAAAAGACGTAAAAGGTAAAGGTAAAAAAGGAGAAATAAAAAATGTACCAGACGGTTATGCAAATAATTTCTTACTAAAACAGGGGTTAGCTGCCGAAGCGACAAACAGCAGTATGAAAACTTTAGATGCTCAAAAGCGCAAAGAGGAAAAAGATGCAGCAGCAGAAGTTGAGAATGCAAAAGAGCTGAAAGAAACATTAGAGAAATTAACTGTAGAAGTAAAGGCGAAATCTGGAGAAGGTGGCCGCTTATTTGGTTCTATCACGAGTAAACAAATTGTAGATGTAATGCAAAAGTCACACAAGATTAAACTTGATAAACGTAAATTTGAAATGGATGATGCAATCCGTGCATTAGGTTATACAAACGTCAATGTGAAATTGCATCCGCAAGTAACAGCAACAGTAAAAGTTCATGTTAGTGAACAATAAAAATAAATTAAGCAAGGAGGATTGCGTATGAGTGATGTAATGGCTGATCGTACCCCTCCGCATAATATAGAAGCTGAGCAGGCAGTCTTAGGTGCCATATTAATTGATCAGGATGCGTTAACGTCAGCATCGGAACTATTGGTACCTGACTCATTTTATCGAACGAAACATCAAAAGATTTTTGAAGTCATGCTTGGGTTGTCTGATAAGGGAGAACCAATCGACTTAGTAATAATGACATCAGCGATGGCTGATCAAGGATTACTAGAAGAAGTTGGTGGGGTTTCTTATCTAGCAGAGTTAGCAGAAGTTGTTCCAACAGCTGCTAATGTAGAATATTATGCACGCATCATCGCTGAAAAGGCACTTTTACGTCGTTTAATTCGAACGGCGACTCATATTGTATCGGATGGATACGAGCGAGAAGATGATGTGGATGGCCTTTTAAATGAGGCTGAGAAAAAAATATTAGAAGTATCTCACCAAACAAATGCAAAAGCATTCCAAAACATTAAAGATGTTCTTGTAGATGCTTATGATAAAATTGAACTTTTGCATAATCAAAAGGGTGAAGTTACCGGGATACCAACTGGATTTACTGAATTAGATAAGATGACCGCAGGTTTTCAGCGAAATGATTTAATCATCGTGGCGGCGCGTCCATCGGTAGGGAAAACTGCATTTTCACTAAATATCGCACAAAACGTAGCGACGAAAACTGATGAAAATGTAGCGATTTTTAGTTTAGAGATGGGCTCTGATCAGCTTGTTATGCGTATGCTTTGTGCAGAAGGAAATATTGATGCACAAAGACTTCGTACCGGTTCATTAACTTCTGATGATTGGGCGAAATTAACGATGGCGATGGGTAGCCTTTCTAATGCTGGTATATATATTGATGATACACCAGGGATTAAAGTAAATGAGATTCGAGCAAAATGTCGTAGATTAAAGCAAGAGCAAGGTCTTGGGATGGTTTTGATTGACTATTTACAGCTTATTCAAGGAAGTGGGAAATCAGGAGAAAACCGTCAGCAGGAAGTATCTGAGATTTCTCGTACATTAAAAGGGATTGCACGTGAATTACAAGTACCTGTTATCGCCTTGTCGCAGTTATCTCGTGGTGTAGAATCCCGTCAAGATAAACGTCCGATGATGTCTGACATTCGTGAATCAGGAAGTATCGAGCAGGATGCTGACATTGTAGCCTTCCTATATCGTGAAGATTACTATGACCGTGAAACAGAAAATAAAAATACAATTGAAATTATCATTGCAAAACAACGTAATGGTCCGGTAGGTTCAGTAGAGCTTGCGTTTGTTAAGGAATTTAATAAATTCGTCAACTTAGAACGCCGCTTTGAGGATGGGCATGCACCGCACGCATAAAGGCAGTATAAAAAAGAAACACATTTCTTATAATAAGATGTGTTTCTTTTTTTTTATATGAAAGATAGGGCTTTCATAAGGTGAATATGTAATTCTTACGAACGAAAACGTTTTTCGATAAAAAAATGTTCGCTTTTTGGTTGACTTCTCTTTCTGTTTTGGTACAATTATATTGTTTGAATAGATCGTTTGAAAATTGCGGAGGTGCTTTAATAATGTCTTCAGTAGTAGTTGTAGGAACACAATGGGGCGACGAAGGAAAAGGTAAAATCACTGATTTTCTTTCTGAGCATGCGGAAGTAGTTGCAAGATATCAAGGTGGAAATAACGCGGGACATACAATTGTTTTCGGCGGAGTTAAATATAAATTACACTTAATTCCATCTGGTATTTTCTATAAAGAGAAAATTTGTGTAATCGGAAATGGCTTAGTAGTAGATCCGAAAGCATTACTTGAAGAGTTAAAATACTTACACGATCGTGGTGTAAGTACTGATAATTTACGTGTAAGTAACCGTGCACACGTTATTTTACCTTATCACTTAAAACAAGATGAATTAGAAGAAGCGAGTAAAGGTGATAACAAGATCGGTACAACGAAAAAAGGTATCGGTCCTGCATATATGGATAAAGCTGCTCGTATTGGTATCCGTATGGCTGATCTTTTAGACCGTGAAGCATTTAAAGAGAAGCTTGAGCGTAATTTAGTGGAGAAAAATCGTTTGTTTGAAAAAATGTACGATACAGAAGGTTTCAGCGTAGAAGAAATCTTTGAAGAGTACTTCGAATACGGACAACAAATCGCACATTACGTATGCGATACATCTGTCGTATTAAATGATGCACTAGATAACAATAATCGTGTATTATTTGAAGGTGCACAAGGTGTTATGCTTGATATCGACCACGGTACGTACCCGTTCGTTACATCTTCTAACCCAATTGCTGGTGGTGTAACAGTTGGAACTGGAGTTGGTCCTGCGAAAGTTACTCGCGTTGTAGGTGTATGTAAAGCATATACAAGCCGTGTTGGTGATGGTCCATTCCCTACTGAACTTAATGATGAAATCGGTCACCAAATTCGTGAAGTTGGTCGTGAATACGGAACAACAACGGGTCGTCCACGCCGTGTAGGTTGGTTCGATAGCGTTGTTGTAAGACATGCACGTCGTGTTAGTGGTTTAACAGATTTATCATTAAACTCTATCGATGTATTAACAGGTATTCCAACTGTTAAAATTTGTGTTGCTTACAAATGCAATGGCGAAGTTATCGATGAAGTTCCAGCTAACTTAAACATTTTAGCGAAATGTGAGCCTGTATATGAAGAGCTTCCAGGTTGGACAGAAGATGTTACTGCTGTGAAATCATTGGATGAGCTTCCTGAAAATGCAAGAAAATACGTAGAGCGTGTTTCTGAATTAACAGGAATCCAATTATCTATGTTCTCGGTTGGACCAGATCGTAATCAAACAAATATCGTTCGTAACGTATACGAAGCTTAATTGATATAAAAAATTGATTTTTTTAAGAAAAAACTCATATTTTTATGAGTTTTTTCTTAATTTTTTATAAAAAATAAAAAAAGGTATTGCAAAAATGAAAGATATCATGTTATGATATGTCTTGTCGTCACGAAAATATGACGTTGGTGAGTATGAGCCATTAGCTCAGTTGGTAGAGCATCTGACTTTTAATCAGAGGGTCGAAGGTTCGAATCCTTCATGGCTCACCATTTTATTTTTCGTGGCCCGTTGGTCAAGTGGTTAAGACACCGCCCTTTCACGGCGGTAACACGGGTTCGAATCCCGTACGGGTCATGTTTTTTTTATGTTCATTTTTGGTCCCGTGGTGTAGTGGTTAACATGCCTGCCTGTCACGCAGGAGATCGCCGGTTCGACCCCGGTCGGGACCGCCACTTTTGTTTATACCACCATTAGTGGTTTTATATATAGTTTTGGCTCGGTAGCTCAGTCGGTAGAGCAGAGGACTGAAAATCCTCGTGTCGGCGGTTCGATTCCGTCCCGAGCCACTCTCAGGATATTAAGTGGGCCCACTTAATATCCTTTTTATTTTGTCCAGTTTTACAAATGTGGGTAGTTATTTTACAATAGAATGAGGAGCCTCTAGCAGTTGAAGCTAGAGGTTTTTCTATAGATCGTATAGGATTCCGTGTAAAAGTGGATGATACATGAGTCTATGAGAATAGAGGAGAAATACTTAGACTAAGATTGTTGTCATATAGGAACATACTATAGAAACACCAATATGTTTGAGGATTATTGATCATATTTTTATAAGGAGGAAATAGACGATGATGGGAAAGAAAATTTTAGTAGTTGATGATGAAAAGCCAATTGCGGATATTTTGAAATTCAACCTAGAAAAAGAAGGTTTTGAAATTGTAATGGCGCATGATGGTGATGAGGCGATTGAAAAAGCAAATGAAGAACAGCCAGATATGGTTTTATTAGATATTATGTTACCGGGAAAAGACGGTTTAGAGGTATGTCGTGAAATACGTAAAAGCTCAGAAATGCCAATTATTATGCTTACAGCAAAAGACTCTGAAATTGATAAAGTATTAGGGCTTGAGCTTGGAGCAGATGATTATGTAACGAAGCCATTTAGTACGAGGGAGTTACTTGCTCGTGTGAAAGCGAATTTACGTCGCCATCAGCAGGGTGGTGCTGCAGAGAAAGAAGAAAATACCGAAATGGTTATTGGACCAATCGTTATCAATTCGAACGCTTATAGTGTAACAAAGCGTGAAGAAAGCATTGAGCTTACACATCGTGAATTTGAATTACTACATTATTTAGCGAAGCATTTAGGTCAAGTTATGACTCGTGAACATTTATTACAAACAGTTTGGGGTTATGATTATTTTGGAGATGTACGTACAGTAGACGTAACAGTACGTCGTTTACGCGAAAAAATTGAAGATAATCCAAGTCATCCTACTTTAATTGTAACTAGACGTGGGGTAGGGTATTACTTGCGTGACCCAGAACAGGAATAGTATATGAAGAAAGTTGGTTTTTTTCAATCTATTCATTTAAAATTTGTGCTCATATATATGCTGTTAATATTAATAGCAATGCAAGTAATTGGTGTATATTTCGTCAGGGAATTAGAAAAAAGCCTTGTAAAAGGCTTTCAAGATTCCTTAACGCAGCAAACAAATCTACTTTCTTATAACCTGAAGCAAGAGTTTGTAAAAGAACGTCCTAAAACAGAATCAGTAGATAAAGCTATTAATGATTCGATTCAAAAATTTGCATCAGATCGTAAGAAAGATATTCAAGAAGTAAGTGTAATTGATTCTACTAAAAAATTAATGGCAATTTCAGACGGGTCTAAGCAAAATAAGGTAGGAAGAACGTCAGCAGATACAGCTGTACAACGGGTAATGGTACAAAAGAAACCAGAGTCAAAGATTGAGAAAGATGGAAATACAGGTCATCGAGTTCAAGTTATGATTACCCCTATTCTAAAAGATCCAGGCGGAGAGGTACTTGGTGTCATTCATATCGTTGCATCTATGGAAGATGTGTATAAACAAATGAAGGACATCAACCAAATTTTCGCAACGGGTACAGTAATTGCTTTATTAGTAACAGCTGTACTTGGAATTTTATTGGCTCAAACAATTACGAGACCAATTTCAGATATGCGAAGACAAGCAATTGAAATGGCGAAAGGAAATTATTCGCGAAAAGTAAAGGTGCATAGTCACGATGAGATTGGACAATTAGCATTATCTTTTAACAATTTATCTAAAAAATTACAACAAGCTCGTTCCTCCACAGAAAGTGAAAGACGAAAATTATCATCCGTTTTATCACATATGACAGATGGAGTAATTGCTACTGATCGAAAAGGGGATATCATTTTATTAAATGATCCTGCGGAAAAGATGTTAAATGTTTCGCGTGAAACGGCGCTAGATCAATCAGTGTTAGAAGTGCTAGGAATACAAGAAGAATTTACACTGGATCATTTATATGAAGAGCCTGATTCAGTTTTATTAGATTTTAGTACGAGAAATGAACCATATATTTTACGTGCTAGTTTCTCTGTTATTCAAAAAGAAACAGGGAAGGCAAATGGTTTAATTGCTGTATTATATGATGTAACAGAGCAGGAGCGGATAGAACAAGAGCGCCGTGAGTTTGTTGCGAACGTATCTCATGAGTTAAGAACGCCGTTAACAACGATGCGCAGTTACTTAGAAGCACTTACTGATGGAGCATGGCAAGATCCCAATATTGCACCGCAATTTTTAACGGTTACACAAGAAGAAACGGAAAGAATGATCAGGCTTGTAAATGCATTGTTACAACTATCTAAACTAGATAGTACAGAACATCGCTTAATGAAGGAATGGGTCGACTTTACTGATTTCTTTAATAACGTTATCGATCGTTTTGAAATGTCTAAAGAGCAAAATGTAAGCTTCAAACGATCTTTCTCTAAAAAATCTCGATTTATTGATATGGATACAGACAAAATTACACAAGTTTTATATAACATTATTTCCAATGCACTAAAATATTCGCCAGAAGGTGGTACAGTAACATATCGCCTACGTGACCGCGGGGAGTTATTAGAGATTAGTGTGAGTGATCAAGGAATGGGAATTCCGAAAGAAAATGTAGATAAAATATTTGAACGTTTTTATCGTGTAGATAAAGCGCGTTCGAGACAAATGGGTGGTACAGGTCTTGGGTTAGCTATTGCGAAAGAAATGATTGAGGCACATGGCGGCTCGGTTTGGGCGAAAAGTGAGGAAGGAAAAGGGACAACTATTTATTTCACATTGCCAATGGCGACAGATGAAGAGGACGATTGGGAATGAGTATGGAAAACTTTAAAACGATAGTTCTAATTAATTTGGTTGTCATTAGTCTATTTCTTACTTTTAACTTGTGGACATATGTTCCTGATTCTACTTCTATGCAAAATACAAAGTTCGTTCAAGGTAACGAAGAGATAAATACGATAAAGATTTCGGAGGTTGTTCGCCCATCCTCTGTCGTTATTCATAAAGAGAAAAATCATTATGTAAGCGAAAAAAAGGAAAATGTGGATTTGATCTATAAAATTCTTGAAAACGGAGAATTACATAATTTCGAGGAAATAACGGGGACAGTCCCTAAAGGTGATTTTCTGTCTTATGTACACGGAGAAGAAAAAATTGAATTTGTTTTTCCTACAAATATCCCGTTAGATACGATTAAAAATATGTTTAATATTAAAGATAAAAACATAGAAAGTAACAGAAGTTTTAATCGTATTATAATTGATCCTTCTAGAAGTAAGGACCAAGAAATTAAAGTTAGCTTTGTTTCCTATGATACTCCTCATAAAATATATCAAGCAACATTGAGTGGTGCTTATATAAAGGATATTATAAATGCTCAAAATCAACTTATAACAGTAGCAAGACCATATTTTGAGTATCAAATAAATGATACAAAAAAACTTTTTTTACCAGAGGGGATTACGGAATTAAGTAAGGCAGAGTATATTACAGCTAAACTAGAAGTGGATCCATTTAAAAATGCTTTATTTAGTGATCCACGTTATTTAAGTCCTATTTCTGAGAAAACAAAGGAAACATTTACAGATGGCATTCGTTCTATGGAAATTGATAAATCGGATGCAATGTTGAAATATAAAAATTCCGCTGTACATGGTGATAAATCTACGGATAATGCGGTAGTTTTACAAAAAAGTTTTGACTTTGTAAGTGGGCATAGTGGATCCTTGAAGTCCTATCGTTTTGATTATATTAATGGGAGGAAAACTTCATTCCGTTTATATGAGGATGGTTTGCCTGTATTTAATGCAAATGGAATAGCAGAATTAAAACAAGTATGGGGTTCAGGTGAAATTATGCAGTATGAAAGACCCTTTTTTGAGTTCAGTATTACTTTGCCTAGTAAACAACAAACAACTTCTCTCGCATCAGGTCGTACAGTGATGACATCATTAGAGAATAATCCAGAAATTGATAAAAAATCAATTCAGGATGTTGGTATTGGTTATAAAATGTCATTGGAACCGTCCATCAGTGATGTAAGAATCGCTGTCTTACAGCCGATATGGTATGTAAAATGTGAAGAAGATGGTAAGCAACAAATATATGAGTGGAGTGAGGGGGGACTAAATGGATTGGGATCGAATTAAAACCATATTTATTGTGACCTTTTTTGTTTTAGACCTCTTTCTTATCTTTCAGTTCATTCAAAAGCAAGATAGTAATCAATTAGAACTTGTGACGGAAACGAAAATCGATCAACAATTAAAAGCCGAAAAAATTACTATGGGAAATTTCCCTAAAGAACCGAAAAAAGAGTCATTTATAATGGCAAAAAATAAGGGTTTCAAAGAAGAAGATGTGCAATCTTTAAAAAATCAGACAGCGCATGTGCAAGAGGAATATCAAATAGAGGGTAAATTAAAAGAGCCTTTTTTAAATACAAAATCATTGTCAAAAGATAAGTATAATGAGTTTTTGAAAAATTATGTGCTGGATGGACAAAAATATGAGTTTGGAGCAATAAAGGACTCAAAAATTTACTTCTTTCAAAAGTATAAAGATAAACCAATCTTCTACAATAATCGTGCGATGATTGTTGTAGATTTAAATGAAAAAAATGAGCTTATTTCATATACACAAACAATGTTAACGGATTTGAAGGAAATGGGCGAAAGCGAAAAGACGAAAGAACAAGAAATTATTACTGCTCAAATAGCTTTAGAAAATATATATTTGAAAAATAAAATTGCAGAAAATACGCACGTGAAAGAGGCGCAGATTGGATATGCGACTCTTGCGGAGTCTTCTTCTAATATACAAGTGCTTGCTCCAACATGGAACTTAAAGACAGAACAAAAAAAGGATTTTTTTGTGAATGCAATTGAAGGACAAGTTATGGAATTAGGGGAAACTCAAGTGCCGGAAGAACATAATGGAGTGAGAAAGAATGAGCATGCATTTTAGTGTACTTGCAAGTGGAAGTACAGGGAATATGCTATATGTAGGAACAGATGAAAAAAAACTGCTTGTCGATGCAGGTTTAAGTGGTAAAGCGACAGAGGCTTTATTTAAACAAGCTGAACTGAATATAAATGACATATCAGGTATTCTTGTAACACATGAGCATAGTGATCACATTAAAGGATTAGGTGTATTGGCGCGTAAATATGATTTACCTGTTTATGCGAACGAGAAAACATGGAATGCAATGGAACATTTAATAGGTAATATCCCAACTGATCAAAAATTCATTTTCTCAGTAGGAGACGTGAAAACATTTGGGGATATTGAAGTTGAATCATTTGGTGTTTCTCATGATGCGGCGGAACCGATGTTTTACGCTTTTCATAACAATAATAGAAAATTAGCTCTTATTACAGATACGGGCTACGTAAGTGACCGTATGAAAGGTGTTATTAAGGGAGCAAATGCTTTCGTGTTTGAAAGCAATCATGATGTGGAAATGCTTCGTATGGGACGCTATCCATGGAGCATTAAGCGACGTATTTTAAGCGACGTTGGCCACGTTTGTAATGAGGACGCTGCATTAGCGATGGCTGATGTTATTACAGATGAGACAAAACACATTTATTTAGCACATTTAAGCTTAGATAATAATATGAAAGAATTAGCGCGTATGTCTGTATCACAAGTATTAGAAGAAAAAGGTTTTGGGGTTGGAGAATCCTTTGAAATACATGATACGGATCAAAAAGTGCCTACGAAAATTCAATACGTATAATTCTTCATTTTAGTAAACAATAAAGGTGAATATAGTTGTTTTCAGGAAGATAGGTGAACAAATATGTCCTTTATTGATGAAGAAAAATATCGTATTAAACGTGCAGGCAAAAAGAAACATAAAGGTATTGTCATTTCTAGCATAGCGGGGACAATTGTAGGGGCTTCATTATTTGCGTTTGGAGCTCCTTTATTTTCAAATCATGCAGGTAAGCTTCCGCAAGCTGAAGCAAGTGAAAAAAATATGGCTGAAGCTCAAAGTGGAAATGTTCCTGTTAAACAGATTAGCTTTGTAGACGCTGTTGATCGTGCTTCAGAGGCTGTTGTTGGTGTTATTAATATTCAACGAGACAATTTTTCAGAGGCTGATTCGGAAGCTGGTACAGGCTCTGGTGTGATTTATAAGAGAACAGATGGACATGCGTATATTGTAACGAATAACCACGTTGTTGCTGGGGCGAATCGTATTGAAGTGAGCTTAAGTGACGGTAAGAAAATTCCAGGTAAAGTATTAGGAACCGATGTAGTCACGGACTTAGCTGTACTAGAAATAGATGCGAAGCATGTGAAGAAAGTGATTGAAATTGGCGACTCTAATACCGTTCGTAGAGGAGAACCAGTTATTGCGATTGGAAATCCACTGGGGTTACAATTTTCCGGAACTGTCACACAAGGTATTATTTCGGCTAATGAGCGTATTGTTCCTGTAGATTTAGATCAAGATGGACATTACGATTGGCAAGTAGAAGTATTGCAAACAGATGCGGCGATTAATCCAGGTAATAGTGGTGGAGCGCTTGTAAATGTAGCGGGACAATTAATAGGTATTAACTCAATGAAAATTGCAGCAAAAGAAGTAGAAGGAATTGGACTAGCTATTCCAGTTACGAGAGCTGTTCCTATTATGAATGAACTAGAAAAGTACGGTAAAGTAAGAAGACCTTACGTTGGGATTGAACTAAGATCATTAAATGAGATTCCGAGTTACTATTGGTCAAAAACATTACACTTACCAGGTAACGTAACAGAAGGGGTCTGCATTTTAGATGTGAAAAGTCCTTCGCCAGGTACGGATGCGGGTCTTAGAGAACATGATGTTATTGTGGCGGTAGATGGAAAAGCGGTGCACGATATTATTGGGTTCCGCACGGCCTTATATAATAAAAAAATTAATGATAAAATGACTCTTACGTTTTATCGTGGTACAAAACGAGCGACAACAACGGTGAAATTAGGCATTCAAAAGTATTAAAAACAGGAGGGCCTACCTCCTGTTTTCTATTGTAGAAAAGTGAGGTGAAGAATATGAATTTACCTTGTTGTTTAGAACATGTTGAATTAGCATTAGATATCATTGTGGATGAGTGTGAAGTCGCACCGGTTATTAACAATGTGGATAACTCTGAAGAAGAGAAAAAAACATGTGAATTTTGTCAAAATGAGGCGACATATGTTGTATCGAACACAGATTCTCACACAATATGTGGGTAACATTTGTGGATATGTGGATAAGTCCTGTGGATAACGTGTTTGTAAGGTGGGGAATAAATGTGAATATCTCGATTATTTCAATCGGAAAATTAAAAGAAAAATACTTAAAACAAGGTATAGCAGAATACTTAAAACGATTATCTTCTTACGCAAAAGTAGAAGTAATTGAATTGCCAGATGAAAAGGCACCAGAAAATTTAAGTGCAGCAGAAATGTTAATTGTAAAAGAAAAAGAAGGTATTCGTATACTGGATAAAATTTCTGATGATACGCATGTCATTGCGTTAGCTATAGAAGGAAAACAAAAATCATCAGAAGAATTTGCGGTAAGTATAGATCGCCTTGCTACATATGGAAAGAGCAAGATCACATTTGTAATTGGTGGATCACTGGGGCTTAGTTCTGAAGTAATGAAGCGTTCAAACGAATCTCTTTCTTTTTCGAAGATGACATTACCACATCAATTAATGCGATTAGTATTGCTTGAGCAGGTGTATAGAGCGTTTCGGATTAATCGTGGTGAACCGTATCACAAGTGATAGTAAAGCGGAAAGTTGAACTTGTGTTTTTGGAGAATACTCTTGAAATGAATCAGGAACATTTATAAATATAATTTTTAAAAAAGGAACAATTTTATTATAGATTGTTCTTTTTTTTAGGTGTATATTTTTATTATATTATTCAATTTTTATAAGAGGTTTTATGGGGGGAGTGGGGAGAAAAATGAGTAATAATACTATTCAACTTTTCGAAAAATTGGCGGAGGATACATGGGAAAGAATTGAATATGGAGAAAATTTAAATTGTAGGCAGTCTGAAGAAACTATAACAGACATTAATTTATTGGATATAATGCGTGCCGAATTAAAAAATGTAGTTGTATCAAAAGCCAATAAAGGTAATGAAAAATTTACAGGTTTAGATTGGGAATGGTGGATAGGTTCGAATTCAACAGGGTGGTGGAGATATGCTATTCAGGCAAAAAAGATATCACCAGAGGGGAAGTATGCCAAGCTAAGGCATAAAGTAAAAGATGAATATCAAATTAATATATTAGAGAGATATTCAAAAGCTAATAATTGTATTCCTTTGTATTGTTTTTATAACCATATTGAAGAAGAGCCTTTAGATAAGTATTGGCATTGTGTAGATGAATATGAGAAAAAACAACTGGGGTGTACGGTTGTACCTTTAGATATTGTAAGAGAAGCTTTTCAAAAAGGAGCAAATAAGAGTTTTTTTGCTTTACATAAGGATAGAAGATGCCTCCCGTGGAGATGTTTAGTTAAATGTCCTAGATTTAACGAATTGTATCGTAAAGGTGCACCAAACTTTTTAGCGAGTGCTGGATATAAAAGTGTAAAACCATATGAGATAAACTTAAGTGACATAAAAAGCAATTATGTAATTAATCCTGAATTTTATAGTAAGGAAATAGATATACTTCCTAAACGGATACTTATTATTGAAATAAAAGATTGATAAAAATTATTTAAAGGAAAAGATTAGTAAAAAATATTTGGAGGAAAAGCAATATTGAGATTAAAATAATAGAAATAATCTTAACATAGGATTAGTATAGATAATATTAGGAACAATAGTTTAAGACGATATTGATAATCAGCATATTGCTATAAAAATGAATGATTGTAAAGATATTCCGTATTGGAAGATGACATTTAGGTACATAATGTGTAGAATAGGATTAGAATTATTATTGATTTTGATAGGGAGGGATGGCTATGCTACAATATAAGATTTTTCATATTTTTGATAAGCAACAAACAGTAAATTGTTTGATACAGAAGTTTGGTAAAGAAATTCTTATTTTCAATGACAACTTGGTGGCCATTCCTTATGATTATGGAAAAAGAGGTTATAAATATGTTTTGGAAGGTGTAAGGGAGTTACCAGTTAAGCAATTAATAATAACCCCCATAAACTTCCTTAAAATGTTAGAATTTGCTATAATCAATAGTTGTCATATCAATAATATAACATTTATAGATTCAATTCCTGGAGAAGAGCAAGAATTTATAAAAGATTATACTCAAAGGTTGAATAGACCTATAGATAGTAAAGAAAAATATCACATTTTAGATAAATTATTTAAGGAACTTGAATGGCTTGCTTTTGATGAAAGTATAGACATAAAGTCTGTTAGTATAAGCTGTCAAGGAAGCGATTCGCCATTAAAATATGATTTAGAACTTTATAATAATGGGGTATTATTGGCTGATGATATTTCTATACTCGATCAAGTGCAAAAGCTGATAACTTATATTAATTAGTGATGGTGTATAATATATGGATGTTATATTTAAAATTAGAAAAGGTTTTGTAAAGTGGGTTACTCTTGGTAGTCCACTTTTAGCTATAGTAATGATTTATATTTTTGGATTTCAGCCTTTAAACTACTTTAAAGGAGTATTAAACCCTGATTTTTTCGATAATATAAAACAAAGCAAGACTGAGTTTGTGGTTAATCAAGCATTTATCACATTTTTGATAAATGCGGTTATGGAATTTTTTAGACATCTGGGTAACTTTGGTGTGAAAATTGTAAATAATGATAGAAAAGATACTACTTATTTACCTTTAGGAACGGCACAAAAACAGAAAAAACTCTTTATGGAAGTTAAAGTGAATTATAGGAATGAAGTGTTCAAATTCTTTTTTGAAAAATTAGGTGGATTAAATCTTTATATCTGGATACCTCACTGGGTGTCTATGGCAATAAGCAATCAAGAGAATTTTGAAAGAGAAACTATTGATACTACTAATATCAAATATATATCCGTATCTTTAGAAAAGGCAATTGGACATAAGGAAATTGAAGGAGATATACATTTAAACGCTCTAATTTTATCAAATGCAACTTCTTTAATAGAAGGGAATATAACTTCACAAATTAGACCTGCTACTAGTAAGTTAATACCTAAAGTATGTTGTTATTTCTTGATATTATTCTTTTTCGAATTAGGATCAAATAAACATAAATTAATTTCTTCAAGGGGATAAGAGAGAGGGGAATACACCTAATGAAAACTTTTTCTATGTTTGAATTTCCAGGGGTGCAAAATATAGAAGCTGCTCAAGGACTTATTGGAAATAATCGCTATATGGAGAATAATATTAATTGGAATGATAGGCCACTTAGTTCGTCTATCACTGAAATACCCAATTTTAATTTAGCTAATCCTGAAGTAATTGAATTTAGTGGTAGGGAAGTAAAATATCTCTTTTTTAACTGTTCGACAGAACGGGCTAGAAAAGAAGAGTATTGGTATGGATTTGAAGGATTACTCAAACCTAGGGAAGAAAGGGTTAATCAATATCAAGCTGAAGTCTTATTATTTGAATATAATAATGAGGTGAAGTGCATTGTGTTTAAGGGCGTTACTCTAGCAAAAACCATTCTAACAGATTGTTTGCCAATAGATAGATGGGGAGAAAGAGACGTAGCCCAATTACCGGTAACAGAAGATTTATTATATTGGATTTTTAAAAGGTATATTGATTTAAGACAAAGTCCGCTTTCACCCCAACATAATATGTATGTTACAGCTTTAAAAAGTTATGCAGGAAAAACAAGAGATAATGTTAATGCTATGAGGGGAATGGGAAATCGTATTTCTACTATTCTAGGGACTCTTGCATTTTTATTTAATAATGAGAATTTAAAGGCTGTTCGACCACAACTTCAATATGAAGGAGAAGTAATGTTAATTGAGGTTAGTTTGACAGGTACATGCAGAATTTGGGAGGAAGAATACCAGGGTAGATGGTTAATGCATGGGGGTAATAGGCTAACTAACATTTTAGCAATGTATTGCTTTGTGGTAATAATACCTAACTTGATTGATAGCTATCGGGAAAATATTGCTCGAGGGGTATGGTCACCGCAATTAAAGGTGGAATTTTTACAGAGTTTGGGGAACGAAATAAAGGACCAAGTAGATGCAGAGTTAAATAGATTGCAAATTGAAATTATAGAGGATAATGATGAATTACAGGAAGAAGAATATTTAGATATATTTGATGTTAGCGAAGAAGATGACATGGAAGGATAAATTTAAATATTAAAATTAGGAAAGCACCCATTTAACTGTGGGTGCTTTTTATTAATTATTTTTATCAAAGTCAATAATCTCTCTAATATCCTCAATATTAAAAGTCTCAGCAATCTTCTCTATATGTTTAAAGTTAATATTTTGTCTCTTCTGATTAGCTAATTCACTTAAAGCTGCGTGACGAATATCAGTTAATCTCGATAACTCTCTTAAGGATACTCCTTTTTCTTTAGTTAGTTCATGTATTTTTACTATAACTTTTTTAGTCATCTTAATCCCCACCCAACTTTTATCAGTTGACTTTATGGAGAAAGATACCATATAATTTTTAGAAAAGTGGTACGCTTTAGCGTACCACTTTATTGTGAATAATCCCTTTTGTAAATTAAAGGATAAAGTGCAATTAATAAAATATGAAATCTGTCGAATTTATGCTTATTAAGGAAGGAGAAATAATAAATATGAAGAATAAATTGTAAAAATATGGTTTTTAGAAGGTGGCAGGAGGGAAAAAGATGCGAAAATGGTCATCTACAGAGGTGAAAAAGAATAATCCCATATGGAAACGTAGGAGTGTATGGGCACTTACTATAATAGTTATTATAATTATTGCCTCAAAATTAGGTGCTTTTAGTGATACGTCTAAAGGTAGGAGTGAAGAATTTTATAATAGTGCTCTCGAGGCTTTCAATGAGATTAATTATGTTGTTGAAGAAAATAAACCTGTTAAAAATAATGATGGAATCAAGTGGATGGATAAGCAATTAAACGATATGGATAAAGTTTCTTCAAATTTTAGTGAAGAGGAAAAAGAGCTACTTAGAGGATTACAACTCTTATTTAATGCTGCAAATGGATTAATGTTACACAATGAACGTATAGAGGTTTTAGACGATAAGTCATTGAAGGCATTAGAACAAAATTATTGGTCTATACGTTCGGTAATAGCGGAACGTCTTAACATAGAGGATAAATTAAAAAGTAATTCGTTAAATTTATTTAATTCCTCCGATGCTAAAAAAGAAGAGAATAAATCGCAGAATGAAGTGAAAGAAGAGACTAAGAAGGAAGATAAGTCATTAAGCACTTCAAGTTCCTCTGCTAATATTAATGATGTAGATGATTACGGAGTTACTAAATTAGCACGTGCGTCAGGTGAGGGAAATATTGAGTTAGTTAAAGAATTATTAAAGAAAGGTGCTGATCCTAATTTGTACGAAGATCATGGAGAATCACCTTTAATTTGGGCAGTCCGATCCAGCCAAGATAATGTAGTAAAAGTATTATTGGAAGCTGGGGCTAATCCAAATGTAAAATTAGCGGGAGGTATTACTCCTTTAATGATTGCAAAAGAAGAAGGAGCAAATGTTACTATTAAATATTTATTAGAGCATGGAGCAGAAGAGTAATCATTTAAATTAAATAATACATTAAATTTAACCACTTGTTGATTCGAGTGGTTTTAATTTTTTATAAATTCTATCCTTATTTTAATAAGTATATATAGTTCTCTCGATAACTTGTTGTAAGTGGTAGTAGTAAAAATGAATTAACTATTAATTATATTAGGACGAAGTCCCTCTGCGTAGCAGAGAAGAGCTAACTTTGAAAGTAATTAAAGGGGATTTTGAGATAATGAAATTCAGTAAAGTAAGGTGTATATAGAAGTTTATTTATTAATAGTAAATATTAGAAAGTTATTCTTAATAAGGTTGTATTAGCTAAAAGTTGTAGGCCACATAGATAATAGATGTTTTGTTCACATTTTGTTCACAATTATAATATTTTTTTAAAAAATTTATTAACCTCTCGGATATTTTTTTATTTTCCTCCTTTGTTTAAGTGAAAGTTAAAAAGGAGGAATAGAATGGAGAGTTATAATTGTAAATTGATTGATTTGGGTAATTACGTAAAAGTAATTAAATATGAAAAATCAATACCTACTGCTCAAGTTAAGGCTACAAGTAAAAGTATTAGTGAGAAGCTATATTTAGATGTACAAGAGAAAGGTTTATCTAAAGTAAGAAAACTGAAAAATAGTGAAATAGATAAATTTATCCATATTATTATCTTGAACTTCAAGGTGAATGACATGTTTATTACTTTAACCTATAAGAAAGAAGAGGTTACCATTAATGAAGCGAGTAAGGATTTTGATAATTGGATTAAACGAATGCGTTGGCGATATGGTGATTTTAAATATATAGCTATACGCTCTTTTCAAAAACGTGGAACTATTCATTATCATATTTTGGTCGATATACCAAGATTACCTAAAGAGGATTTGAAAAATAAAACTTTCGAGAAGATATGGGGACATGGGGAGGTTTATATTAAACGAATTTATAAACTGGGAGTTGTATATTCTCATTCACCTTTATTAAAGTATTTGGTTGGCAATTTAAAGGAGTTTAAAGCTGATGAAAGAGCGTTTGGAAAAAGGTTATATATAAAGAGTAAAAATCTTATTGAGCCTATTGTAATTAAGGGTGACTACAATAAAATTGTAGAGCATCTAAAGAAAGATAAATCTGATTTGGAGCAGATTGATAAACGTAAATGTAGTGTTGAATTTATTGGGAGTATAGAAACCCGAATATATAAAAAAGGATAAAAATTAAAAGTAAAATTAGTTTTAAAATATATATTTTTTAAAATGTCGATAATCCCTCTAATAACGATACATTTAAGAAAATATTTTGGAATTTGGAAAGGTTTAAAAAGATATTTTATAAAGTTAATAAAAAAATTGTCAATTTTTGTTGGAATTGCAATCAAGAAGTAATATGATTTTTATTGTAAAAAATTAACAATTTATATTTTTTTAGATGAACGTTACGTTAATTTTAAATATCGTTACACTAGGGGGATTTTATATGAATGTTATTGGTTATGTCAGGGTATCAACCCAAGGGCAGGCGAAGGAAGGTTATAGTGCTTTATACCAACAAGATGAGATAAGAAAGTTTTGTAAGGAAAATAATTGGACTCTAATTGATATATACAGTGACCTTGGAATTAGTGGTGCGAAAGTAGATGAAGAAGCCATGGAAGTAGAAAGAGAAGGATTCCAAAATATGCTTTCGATGCTCCAAACCAAGAAAGTAGACCATGTAGTTGTGTTGAATACCAACCGCTTATGGCGTTCCGATATCGTAAAAGTATTGATACATCGTGAATTTAATAAACATCAGGTCGATGTGAAAAGTATCGAACAACCTAATTATAGTATCTATAAGAAAGATCCAAATGATTTTTTAATTAATGGATTAATGGAATTGTTGGATCAATATCAAAGATTAGAAATTGCACTTAAGCTAGGTCGTGGTCGCAATAGAAAAGCCCAAGAAGGTGGATATGCAGGAGGAAGGGCTGCCTTTGGTTATAAAGCTAGGAAAGGCCAAAAGTACATTGAGATTGACGATAAGAAGGCGGAAATTGTACAACGTGTATTTAACCTAAGAGAGAGATATCCTAAGTGGTCATTAACTGATTTAGCCAATGAATTAAATAATGAGGGATTTACCACTGCAAAAGGAAAAAAATTTACGAAAGTACAAGTTAAGCGAATTCTTGATAGAAAATCTTTTTATCAGGGAACGTACAGCTATAGGAATATAAAGGTAAAGGGGAAACATGAGCCTATTATTTAGAAATTAATAAAATTTAAAAGGGTGAGAAGATTGGAAAAGGAAGAAATAGAATTTAACTATAGTCAGGAAGAATTAAGAAGTATGATAATTCCAAGTGTAGAAGAAACGAAGTGGAATCAATTAATAGAGATATTAGGCTCTGTAATAACTGAAAATTACAATAATAAGACCGTTAATTAATTGGGGGAAGAAATAGTGAATTATAATAATGATAAAGTTGCAATTTATATTAGAGTATCGACAGATGAGCAAGCGAAGGAAGGTTTCTCACTTCAAGCTCAAGAAGATCATTTAAGACAATATGCCAAAGCTAAAGGTTACGAAGTATATGATGTTTATAGTGACGAGGGTTATTCAGGGAAAGATTATAATCGTCCTGAAATACAACGTTTATTTAAAGACCTTTCTCAGGAGAAATTTAAAGGTATCTTGGTTAAGTCTGTTGATAGGGTATCTAGAAGAGTAAGCGATGTTACTAAATTAATAGACGATGTTCTTGTACCAAGAAATAGCTATATAGTAATAAGTGATGCGAATCTAGATAGTTCTACAACCGGGGGAATTGCTATTATTCATTTTTTAGCTACTTTTGCTCAACTTGAGCGTTCAATGATTGTACAGAGGGTAAAAGCTGGCATGTCTAAGCGAGCAGAGTTAGGGTATTGGAATGGCGGACATGTACTTGGATACGATATTAAAAATAAAGAGTTGAAAGTAAATGCTGAAGAAGCTGAAATTATACGTAAGGTATTTAATTTAAGGGCTGAAGGAAAGGGATACAAGAAAATAGCTGTTATTCTAAATCAACAAGGGTTTAAAACGAAGAGAGGACAGCTATTTAGTATATGTACGATTAAAACGATTGTAGAGAATCCATTATATATTGGATACTGTCGGTGGGGACGAAAGAAGAATAGGATTGAGGAAACAAGTAAAGAGAAAATAGATGAATATAACTTGGTAAAAGGGAAACATGAACCTATTATTTCTGAGGGCTTATGGAAAAAGGTTCAAGGAGTGAATTATGCTCATAAGGAGAGTATTTCTAAAAATCGTAACTTCAACGGGGAGTTTTTGTTATCTGGTATTTTAAGGTGTCCATCATGTGGGGCAGGAATGGTAATGCATAAAACTAAAAAGCGAGATGGTTCAGGATATCATTTATACTATATGTGTCAGACTTTCCATAGTAAGGGAAAGTTAGCTTGTAAAAGTAATCTTATTCGTAAGGAAGAGATTGAAGATAAGGTAATACAATGTGTTAATAAAATAATTTCAATGCCCTCAATTGTCGATAAGACGCTTGAACGTATTCAAGAAAAAAGAGAATGGGGAATGGAAAGAATAAAAAGTGATTTATTGTACATAAATGAAGAATTAAAAAGAAGGAGAAACCGTATAGTTAAACTTAATAAAGATTACTTTGATGAGAAAATTCGGGTAGAAACATATACGGAGTTATCCGACCCGTTACGGAAAGAGATAGATGAACTTGAAGCTGAAAAACATAAACTAGAAAAAAAAATAGAAAGCGCTGAAGTACCAATTACTAAAGAAATGGTTATAAGGGCGCTTGGAAATTTTACTGATTTATATAAACATGCTAATTATGAGCTGAAAAAATCTTTATTAAGAGCTATAATTAAGAAAATAGAGGTTCAATCCAATCGTACAGATATAAAGCAAATAACTTATTGGTTTGATTACGGTAATAATCCAGAGGACGCTTTACTAGTTAGTAAAGAGGGGAGAACCGTATCATAAATAAATTTTTCATTTGTATATAAAGAGTAAAAAAGACCATTGGACAAAAATCACCGATGGTCTTTTAAACATTAATAGATGGTATGTAGATTTCCTAAAATAAGTATGTTTCTATTTCTAAAAAAATATGCTGTAATATGAAGAGGGAAAAAGTATAAGTAGTCATAGAAGTGAGGAATTAAAGGTGAAGAAGTTTAAGAAGTTTTACTTGGAGATTACGAGTGTATGTAATCTTGCGTGCAGCTTTTGTCCGCCGACGGAAAGGCAGAAGCAATTCATTTCTGTAGAGGATTTTGCTAAAAGATTAGACCAAATTAAACCTCACACAGACTACATTTATTTGCACGTGAAGGGTGAGCCGTTGCTCCATCCGAAAATAGATCAACTATTAGATTTAAGCCATGAAAAAGGGTTTAAAGTTAATATTACAACGAACGGAACGTTAATTAATAAGAGAAGGCATAGACTGTTAAATAAGCCTGCGTTAAGACAAATGAATTTTTCACTGCACAGTTTTGATGGACACCCAGGTTCGCAAGATAAAGAGGGCTATGTAAGGAGTATACTTTCTTTCATTAGAGAGGCAACAAGTCAATCGGACTTAATCGTTTCACTAAGATTATGGAATTTAACTCAGGATAATAAAACAAATGCTGAAATCCAAAAAAATAGGGATTTATTATCTATAATTGAAAATGAGTTTGATCTATCTTATCAAATTGAAGAGAAGCTTACACCGGGAAAAGGTATAAAAATTGCGGAACGTGTCTTTATTAATCAAGACTATGAATTCCAGTGGCCGGCATTGCATGAAGAAGAGGATGATGGAAAAGGATTCTGTCATGGTCTTCGAAATCAGGCTGGAATCTTAGCGAACGGAACGGTTATTCCTTGTTGTCTAGATGGTGAGGGAATTATTAATCTTGGAAATATTAATAATGATTCATTCTCTAATATTATTGAAGGCGAAAGAGCGAACAATATTGTAGATGGATTTTCAAAAAGGGTTGCAGTAGAAGAACTATGTAGAAAGTGCGGATACCGCAAAAGATTTGGAAAGTAAATATAGAATAAGCCCTCATAAAGCGAGGGCTTATTTTTATTCTTGATAAGAACGTTCTAATTCATCAATTAAGGAACCTACGTAAGAAACAGCTTTACGGATTGCATCTGGTTTTGACATGTCTACTCCAGCGTGTTTCATTAATTCAAGTGGTTTCATTGTACCGCCTGCACGAAGTACATCAAGCCAGCGATCAACAGCAGGTTGTCCCTCTTCTTTAATCATTTGAGCTACAGCGGTAGAAGCAGTTAGTCCCGCAGAATATGTGTAAGAATATAAGCCCATATAATAGTGAGGTTGACGCATCCATGTTAAACCGGCGCCTTCATCAATTTCTACGGAATCTCCCCAGAATGTCGAAAGGACCTTCGTTTTTATTTCAGTTAAAGTTGTAGCTGTGAGTGCTTGCCCTTCTTCTGCTAGAGCGTATACTCTTCTTTGATATTCTCCCTCAAGTAGATGGGTAACGAAGTTGTGGTAATATGTGCCGAGTAGTTGCAGAATAACCCATCTGCGCATTCTCTTATCTTCAGTAGTCGCAAGTAAATGCTGGGCTAATAGTAATTCATTCATCGTTGATGGAGCTTCAACGAAGTACATAGATGGACGCACATTCATAATACGCTGATTTTTATTTGCTAAATAAAAATGACCAGCATGTCCAAATTCATGAGCTAATGTGAAACACCCGCGCATCGTACCCTGCCATGTAATTAAAATATAAGGGTGAGAACCGTATGGGCTAGAGCAGAAGGCACCTGTTGATTTTCCTACGTTATCTGCAAGGTCTACCCATCTTTCTTTGAAGCCCTTTTTGATAATGGAACTATATTCATTTCCTAATACTTTTAAAGAATCTTGAATGAGTTTGCCAGCTTCTTCGTAAGTGATTGTTGGATTAAATTCAGGATCTAACGGTGCATGTAAGTCACAGAAAAGCATTTGATCAAGCCCTAATACATTCTTTTTTAAATCTGCAAAACGGCGCATATGAGGCGCTAATTCGTTATAAATAATATCTAGTTGGTTGTTATACATTTCAAGTGGAACCTTTTGAGGTTCTAAAAGCATATGGGTAACGGACTCGTACTTGCGCAAACGAGAAAGCGCCACTTGTTTTTTTACTTCAGTAGCATATGTTGTTGCAACTGTATTTTTATATCGTTTCAATGTGGAAACAAATGATGAATATGCTTTTTTACGTATATATGCGCTTGGAGAAAATTCATATTTGCTTTCGAATAATGCAAACGATACAGGCAAATCATTTCCCTGTTCATCTTGTATAGAAGGGAAATCCATATCGGCTAATTTAGTCATGCCGTAAATTTTGTAGGGTGAACTATGAACTTCGCCGAGTGCAGCAAGAGCTTCTTCTGTTTCAGGAGAGAGTGTGTGCTGCCTCTTTTTGAGTATCTCTAGTAATGATTTACGGAAAGGTTCAAGTTTTATTTCCTCAGTTAAATATTTTTCAATTGTTCCCTCCTCAAATGAGAGAATTTCGTTATGAATAAAGGATAGTGCGGTATGTACATTCGTTCCTAGAGCGGAAATTTTGGAAGAGTTCGCTTGAATAACTGAATCTGTACGATCAGCGGATTCTTTTAAATTTGCATATGCGCCGAGTTTTGTTAGCTTCATTAAAAGTTCTTCTTCTAAAAGTAGGCAATTTAATAAGGTAGCGGGGCTAGTGTGTAATTGTCCTTTAAATGCATTAAGTTTTTTTATATCGTCTGTTAATACACGTAATGCAGTTTCCCACTCTTTATCAGATTCGTATAAATCAGAAAGGTCCCATGTCAATTCAGTAGAGACTTCCGCGCGAATAAGGCGTTTCTCAATTACATTTTTCATTTGTTATATCCCCCTTATTATAAGTATCTAAAAACATGATACTAGAAAATTCAGTGAAATGAAAATATTTTACATTTTTATACATGAAAAAGAAGGACAAGCATAAAAAATGCTCGTCCTTCTAGTTAAATTTATAAATTAATATACTTTGTCACCGTTGAAAATAGAGTTTTTCACGACTACATAATCTACAGTACGAATTGCGTCTAATTTTGTTCCACCAGCGTAAGAGATAGAAGATTGAAGATCTTGTTCCATTTCGATTAAAGTGTCTTCTAAAGAACCTTTATGCTCAACGAACATTTTCTTACCTTCAACGTTTTTCTTCTCACCTTTTTGGAATTCAGAAGCTGAACCGAAGTACTCTTTATAAAGTTTGCCATCTTTTTCGATTGTTTCCCCTGGAGACTCTTCATGACCTGCGAATAGAGAACCGACCATAACCATAGTTGCTCCAAATCGAATTGATTTAGCCACGTCGCCATGTGTACGAATACCACCGTCAGCGATAATTGGCTTACTTGCAGCTTTTGCACACCAGCGAAGTGCAGCTAGCTGCCAACCGCCAGTTCCAAAGCCTGTTTTAATTTTAGTAATACAAACTTTACCAGGTCCAATGCCAACTTTTGTTGCATCAGCGCCAGCGTTTTCTAATTCTCTTACCGCTTCTGGAGTTCCAACGTTTCCAGCGATAACGAAGCTTTCTGGTAAATGTTTTTTAATATGTTGAATCATGTTGATCACAGCGTTAGAGTGACCATGTGCGATATCGATTGTAATGTATTCAGGTGAAAGTTGCTCAGCAGCTAATTGTTGTACGAATTCGTACTCGTCTTCTTTAACACCAACGCTGATTGAAGCAATTAATCCACGTGATTGCATATCTCTAATGAATGAAATTCGTTTCTCTGGTTGGAAACGATGCATGATATAGAAGTAATTATTTTCAGCTAAATAAGTTGCGATTCTTTCATCAATAATCGTTTGCATATTTGCAGGTACGACAGGTAATTTAAATTTATGTTTTCCTAAAGTGACAGTTGTATCACATTCAGATCGGCTATTTACAATGCATTTTGCAGGAATTAATTGAATATCTTCATAGTCAAATACGTTTTCCATCATTTACACCCCTAAAATACGAATATTTTATTTTTATTGATTGAAAATGTTCGTCCATAGGATAATTTACATCATTTTCAGTAAGAAGTCAAAGATTTTCTTAACGTTTTTTTGAAAAGAAGCCAATACATTTTAAAAATAACGTTAAAAACGAATTTAAATAGATTTATTATGCATAATGTTCGTTTATAAAAAAGTAAGGAAAGTTGCGATAATTGCATAAGATTGTATGTATGCTTCTTATTTTGAGCGAGGGAGCTGGGGAAATACTATGAAAAAGTTAATACTAATAATAGGAATAACTTTGTTGGTTACTGCCGGATGTAGCAATAATGATGCATTTGATAAGGCAGAGAAACAAGGAGATTTAGCATTGGAAAATAAAGAATACGATAGAGCAGTCGTATCTTTTGAATTAGCGTTAAAAGAAAAGAAGGATGATCGGGAAATAAGGCTGAAGGTGAATCAAACAAATAAATAAAATGATTGAAGCATTACAGGAAAGTAATATAGACCGAGCAATTTCGTTATTGAGGGAAATTGAAAATGATTCTGCTAGTTCAGTTATATTAGCCAAACAAGCAAAAGAAAAACGAGAAGTTTTAGCTAATCAAAAAGATGAGGAAGAAAAATATAAGCAAATGCTAGTTAAAGTAGAGGAGTTGAAAAACGAGCAGAAGTTTGCGGATGTAAAAGAGCAACTTAACGTAATTATTAGGGAAACGAAAGGGAAAGAACAGTTTAAAATATATTATCAAAATGCGAATGAACAAATTATACAGAGTGTGCCGAGGGCAGTAGATGTAGATAAAACAAAAGATGAGAACCGTAAGGAAGAAAAAGTAATAGAAGAGAAGCCGAAGAAAGAAAGTGTTATTACCGGTCAGAAGGCAGAATAATATGGAATAATATTTTTAAAAAGTTTTTAAAATAGAAGCTCCTTTTGTTTAGTCAGGCGAATCACGAATGATTCGCCTTTTTATGTGAGCTTTCAAGTATAATGAATAAGGTGATAATAAGGTATATGATGATTCATTGATAGAAAAAGCGAAAAAAGAAAATAATACAGAATAAAAAGAGGTTAATATATGAGTAAAAAAAGTTTTACCGATTATGCATTAAGTAAAGAAATTGTAAGAGCACTTACTGGTTTAGGATATGAACATCCAACGGAAGTGCAAGGAGAGGTTATTCCAGTTGCCTTGCAAAAGAAAGACCTTGTCGTGAAATCACAGACTGGAAGTGGAAAAACCGCTTCATTTGGCATACCACTTTGTGAAATGGTGGAGTGGGAAGAGAATAAGCCACAAGCTTTAGTTTTAACACCGACGAGAGAGCTTGCGGTGCAAGTAAAAGAAGATATTACGAATATAGGTCGTTTCAAAAGAATTAAGGCCGCTGCAGTTTATGGTAAATCTCCATTTGCACGTCAAAAATTAGAGTTAAAGCAAAAAACACATATTGTAGTTGGGACTCCTGGCCGTGTGTTAGATCATATTGAAAAAGGTACCCTTTCTTTAGAGTGTTTGAAGTATTTAGTTATTGATGAAGCGGATGAAATGCTGAATATGGGTTTTATCGATCAAGTAGAGGCAATTATTGACGAATTACCTAAAAAACGAATGACAATGCTATTTTCAGCAACACTTCCAAAAGATGTTGAAAAGTTATCTCGTACGTATATGGATTCGCCAACGCATATTGAAATTAAGGCTACCGGGATTACAACAGATAAAATTGAACATACACTTTTTGAGATGAGAGAAGAGGAGAAGCTTTCACTTCTTAAAGATGTAACAACGATTGAGAATCCAGATAGTTGTATTATTTTTTGCCGTACGCAAGAAAATGTAGATCACGTATTTCAGCAGTTAAAGCGGGTTAACTATCCTTGTGACAAAATACATGGTGGTATGGTACAAGAAGATCGTTTTGAAGTTATGGACGATTTTAGAAAAGGAAAGTTCCGTTATTTAGTAGCGACAGACGTAGCTGCTAGAGGAATTGATATTGATAATATTACACATGTTATTAACTATGATATTCCATTAGAAAAAGAAAGTTATGTACATCGTACGGGAAGAACGGGACGAGCTGGTAATAACGGGAAAGCTATTACATTCATGACGCCGTATGAAAATAGATTTTTAGAAGAGATTGAGGAGTACATTGGCTTTGAAATTCCAAAGGCACTTGCACCTTCAAAAGAAGAAGTTATGAAAGGGAAAGCAGTATTTGAGGAAAAGATACATGCTAAACCAATTATAAAGAAAGATAAAAATGCAGACCTAAACAAAGGAATTATGAAATTGTACTTTAATGGCGGGAAGAAAAAGAAAATTAGGGCGGTAGATTTCGTCGGTACAATTGCTAAAATTAAAGGTGTTACAGCAGAAGATATAGGAATTATTACAATACAAGACAATGTTTCTTACGTTGAAATATTAAATGGAAAAGGACCACTTGTTTTAAAAAATATGAAAAACACAACGATTAAAGGAAAACAATTAAAGGTTCATGAAGCAATTAAGTAAACAAAAAAACTATCCACCTCTAACAGGTGGATAGTTTTTTTTGTTTAAGTTTCTTTAAGGTCATCAACTAGTTTCTCTGCTAAACGTCTATACATATTACTCATAGTCACGAAGGATGTTAGTAATAAAAACTTTTCTAGCTTTGGATCTTCTAAGGAAGAAACCTCGTTTACTTCCTTAACACGGTTATTCACGTCTTGCTTAAAGCTTTCCACATTGGTGTCAGTAAGAGAAAGGTAATCTTTATATAGAGTATTTAATTCGAATGTATCATCGTTTATTAACGGTGCATTTATATTTTCTAAGGAGCTTTTTATATCATTAATGGAAAGAGCTCCTTTTAATTGATAAATTAAGCTGATTAAAATCATATGTTCTTTTGAATACTTTTTATTTTTGATAGGGATGAATAATTTCCCTTTTGCGTAATTGTTAATCATTGTTTTTGTTAATACTTTTTCATCATCAGTTCTCGTTGTATCCGCATAAGTATTCTCAAATAGTTGGACAACTTGGTCTACATATAAGTCGACATTTGGGATATCCTCAAGTTTAATACTTTTTTCTAAATGTAATGATTCAAGTAATTTATTTATATTTTCCACGTAGAACCCCTCACTTTTATAACTTAGTGGAACTTAATGTTTAGTATATCTTTAAATATGGTATTACGAAACAAATGAATTGTAAATGTTGACCCGTACGGATAATACGTATATAATTACATGTAGTTATGAAAACTACATGTAATTATATGAGGGGTGTTTATATGAATGTTTATGTAAGAGAACCGGTTAATGCATTTACTCACTTAGGAGGAGCTGTATTATCATTTATTGCATTATTAGCTATGCTTGTGAAAGTTTCTGTTAAGATGCCATCTGTTGCTGCAATTACAGCTGTTATTTTATTCGGTATCGGGATGATGGTCCTTTATATGGCATCAGCTGTGTATCATAGTGTCGTAGCCAGTGAACGTGTTATTTATTTCTTTAGGAAGCTAGATCATTCTATGATTTTCATATTAATTGCAGGTACATATGCACCCTTTTGCTTAATTACATTAAATTCGGCAAATGGTTTACTATTATTTTGTTTAGTTTATGCAACGGCAATTTGTGGTATTGCTTTTAAAATGTTTTGGTTTAATTGTCCAAGATGGTTATCGACAGCAATTTATCTTCTGATGGGTTGGTTAATTGTTCTATTCTTTGCACCGCTAGCTGAGAATCTAAGTACAGGAGGTATTATTTTCTTAGTACTTGGAGGCATTTTTTATACAATTGGTGGGTTTATTTACGGTGCGAAGCCAAAATGGTTGGAGTTTAAATATATGGGACACCATGAAATTTTTCATGTTTTTGTATTGTTAGGTAGTCTTGCACATTTTCTAAGTGTATATTGTTACGTAATTTGATCAAAAAACGCCACGCGATGTCTGTTATGTGGCGTTTTTTTATTACCTGATTTGAATCGTGTATTGTACTAAAAATCATGGGATAAAATGTAAGTTTCTGTGCTCGCATAATAAACATATGATAAGAAATATGTGATATACTTTGAGAAGTTTATAATGAATGAAATATGGAGGACTATAATTATGGCAATACTTGTAACAGGTGGAGCAGGATATATTGGTAGTCATACATGCGTAGAATTACTAAAAAATGGTTACGAAATTATAGTAGTAGATAATCTTTCGAATAGCTCAGCAGAGTCTATAAATCGAGTGACAGAGATAACAGGAAAACAGTTTAAATTTTATAAAGAAGATATTTTAAATCGAGAAGCACTTGATACGATTTTTGAAGAAAATACAATTGAAGCTGTTATTCACTTTGCAGGCTTTAAGGCTGTAGGGGAATCAGTAGAAATTCCGTTAACGTATTATCATAACAACATTACAAGCACATTAGTGCTATGTGAAGTGATGCAGAAGTATGATGTGAAGAAGATGATCTTCAGTTCGTCTGCAACAGTGTATGGTATTCCAGAAACATCACCAATTACGGAGGAGTTTCCATTAAGTGCAACGAATCCATATGGTCAAACGAAATTAATGATTGAACAAATTATGCGTGATGTAGCATTTGCGGATGCAGGATGGAGTATTGCATTACTTCGTTATTTCAACCCATTTGGTGCACATGAAAGTGGACGTATTGGAGAAGATCCAAACGGAATTCCAAATAACTTAATGCCATATGTAACGCAAGTAGCAGTAGGGAAGTTAGAGGAATTAAGTGTATTTGGAAATGACTATCCAACAAAAGATGGCACGGGTGTCCGTGATTATATTCATGTTGTAGACTTAGCAAATGGCCATGTAAAGGCGCTTGAAAAGGTACTTGGCACTACTGGGATAGATGCATACAATCTCGGTACAGGTACTGGTTATAGTGTATTAGAAATGGTTGAAGCATTTGAAAAAGTTTCAGGCAAGGAAGTTCCTTATAAAATTACGGAGCGTCGACCTGGTGATGTGGCAGTATGTTTTGCAGATGCATCGAAAGCGAAGCGTGAATTAGGATGGGAAGCAAAACGCGGATTAGAAGAGATGTGTGCAGACTCTTGGAGATGGCAATCAAATAACAAAAATGGCTATCTAGAAGTTTAATAAACAGATAAAAAAATGACCTTTTGCGGGAGCAAAAGGTCATTTTTATTTATTTATTTCCATTAAGTTTATTAGCAAATTTAGTAAAGAAAGTTCGCCGTTTTATAGGAGTATTTGACTGACAAAACGTATAGTAATCAATATCTTTAATGTAAGTAAAGAGTCTAGAAATAGCATATAAGAATGTAATAGAAGATCCAAGTGCAAAACTAATACCGTAACCATTGAACCCAAATGGAAGTAGAAGAAGACTTAATAACAAATTTGCAGAAAAGAACAGGGCTGATGTTCGAAATGCCCCTTTACGATCTTCAAAATATAAGAGTAGTAACGTGATAACAAGGACCATCCCGTTTGCATAAGCACCAATTATAGTCAGCTGCAAAATAGAGTATTCAAGTGTTACGTTTCCAGATTGTGAACTAAACATCCATATTATAAAAATAATAAGTAAAGAAAAAATACCTTGATTACGAAGTATTCGTTCCATTTCTTGCTTTAGGACAAAGTTCATTGATTCTTTTAATTGTAAAATTGTATTTAATGTCGCCCCATTGTTAACTGAACCGAAGAACTTCTTATACCGTTCATAAAACCTTGTTTCAACGGATACTACGAAGAAAATATAGGTTGGGATAATGCTTAAATAAGCCCAGAAAACAGATGTATCATAAATTTGATGATAAATAAACGTGTTTTCAATATTTCCTCGCCCTTCTCCGAACCAAATAACAAAGTTACATACCCAAATGCCAATATTGTAAAGTAAGCTTGACCAAAATAGTTCTGGATATTTATCTAAATAAGAAAGAAAGGTAAATTGTTCAGTAGCATCACTATTTGGAAACATTCGTACAATAACTATACTTAACCACACTAATGTAATGAAAGTCCCGATTGTAAAAGAAATTAAAAGTAATAGGGCTAATCCGTGTTCTATTCCAAGTATTGGATGCCAGTAAGCGATAAGTGCAATTCCAGATAAGGAGAAAATGGAACCAATTAAAAATGCAAGAGCGATGGACTGATAGTCTTTAGCTGCTGTTAAATAAATGGATTGAATCCAAATGATGTTTAAAGCTAAAAATAAAAATAGCATCACGATTTTATAATACAAGGCTAATGGCGTAAAAATTGCAAACAAAAGCCATAAGATAATAGCTAAAAAAAGTGTGATTTTCGTCATTCCTAAAAAGGAAGAAAATACTTTATCAGCTTTTTGCTCGTATAAAAGGTCGGCCACATATCTAGTTACGATGAGCTGCAAGGCACCATATATGATTTGAGAAAAAATGAAGCAGTATGAAATTGAAATTGTAAAAAGGCGCTGTTCCTCAATTGAAATAGAATGGAACAAACTTAAAATGTATCGAATAGCTGTTACTGCTAAAATAACGACTAACCAAGGACCAGCTGTAACAAATAATGAAAATCCGTACGCTTTTATTCTGGAAGAATAGTAGTCTTCTTGGAATAATTTTTGTAAACGAAATCCTATCCCTGCCATGTTTTTTTACCTCTTTCTAAGTAAAGCTTACGATAACTATCAACGACACCTGATAATTGATAGTGCGCTTCAATACGATTGCGCCCGTTATCCCCAAATTGTTGAATGGATTCAGGGTGACGATAATACCACTCTAAATGAATGGCAACTTGTTCAGGAGATACAGGTGGTACAACAAATCCACATTGTCCGTAAGGATCTTCATCTTGTCCGTAAATTAATTCCTTACAAGAGCCGACATCTGTAACAACCCATGGTAATCCTGCTGCCATTCCTTCTAACATAGCTAATGGTTGTCCTTCAGATATACTTGTTAATACGAGAATATCTGTTTGTTTTAAGTAATCTTTAATATTCACTTTGCCAGTCATTATTACATGCTCTTCTAATCCTAATTGTTGAATTAAATCACGACATTCCTGAGCATATTCTGCTTCTTCTGTATCAGGACCTAGTAAGTAAAATATAAATGGAATATCTTTTTCTAATAATAATTTAGCTGCATAAATCATTGTTTTTACATCTTTAATTGGCACAACTCGTATAATAGCAGAAATGATGAGTTTATCCGAATTGTATTTTGGTTTACGTAACCCTTTATAGTCAGATAAAGTAACGCCATTTGGAACGATTTTTAGTTTATGGGCCGGAGCACCTAATTCTTTTTGATATGCACTATTTCGGCCGAACAACGTAATTACATCAGCGGCTTGTTCATATGCTTGATGAGACAAGTGATGAAAGAAAGAAACCCATCTTTTTTTATATTCAATTGGTATCCAAGTAGATTGTAGTATTTCTTCTTCACGCTCCCGAGAATAAATACCGTGTTCAGTTAGAATAAATGGTATATCGGACTTGGCACTAATTGCAGCACCAAGCAATCCACCATACCCTGTCGATACAGAATGAATAAGATCTAATTCAGGAAAATCAATTTGTAAAATTTGAATGATTGGTGTGAACATAGATCTCCACATCCAAAAGTAATTTAAGAAGGATCCACTACTTTCTTCATATAAATAGCTTTCTTTAACAATTGCATAAAACTCACGGCTTTCGAAGAAGGAATGGAGTGTTCCTAGCTTTTGTTTATTCCCTAATATTTGTAATGCTGTTGTATCGTTCGCTTGAAATGTAAACCATTTTTGAAGTGTCTGTACTTCTTGTTCAGTTAAATTAGTTTTTATATGTTTTGCTCCATTTTCTGATTGCAAAGGAATCAGAATGATGTCTTTTACATTGCTTGGAATTTCATATTGATATTCATCTTCTGTTTTTACTTGAGGGACTATCGCGAAAATCGTAAATTCATGTTCTTTAAACTGCTGGATAATCATTTGAACCCAGCTTGCTACCCCTCCACTTACAAAGGGATAGCTGCCTTCAACGACCAAACCTATTCTCATCTGTTATGCTCCTTTAATTGGAATCGTAGCGCTGGCTTTCGTTAACGTAACGCTATAAATTTGGGAATCAAGCTTTTTAACTGTACCGTAAGGGAATGAGCCAGGTTGTATTTTCTTACCTTCTTCTACACGTATAATTGTTGAAGTATGGTTTGGTAACCCTTTATATGCAATGTGAACAGCATCATCTTCATAAGAAACATCTAGGTCACCAGTTTGATAAATTTTCATAGAAGCAGTTGCTTCACTTTGGGTCATACTTTTTATATAAGGATATCTTTCTCGTATTTCTTTAATTGTCTTTTTATAAGCTTTAAATAATTTTTCCCATGTTAAATTACCTGAGCGTTTTTCATCAAGAATATCATCTGGATGGACGAAATGTGAGATAACCCCTAAATTTGCGGTAACATCAGTTAAGATAAATTGCTCTTCATCTGTGATAGCATAGCCGCTCGTAATGCGCGGGAAGTGATAAATATTTTTATTATGTTCATCTGGTCCAAATTCTTGAATTAAACTACCGTTACTTTTACTTCCCACATATAGAGAAGCAACTGTTTCCATAGTTGGAACCGCGTCGTTTAATGCACTTAATCCAGCTGTATTTATAATATTGGATGGTGGTACATAGGTTTTTAATTTTTCGTTTGGAAAGAAGTTATACACGAGTTTTTGCAGAGCATCTAAGGAGCTCTCCATATCCTCTTTTGAATTCCAGGGAACATATTCAAGTGCTTTATCTACTGGATCTGGTGGTAATAATAAAGGTTGATGGTTATAGCCATGAATGCCTATTTCCCCGCCGTGACTTAGTAATTCTCTCCCAAATAATAAATAGGTATTTCTATTTTTACCTGTGAAATCTTCAAAGGGTGGCGTTACTTTATTTTGGTACGTCCCAATGGCAACACCCGTATATTTAATATCAAGATCTTCAGAGATATCCTTCATATTTTTCCACCAATGTTTTTTATAAAATTCTTCAACAGAAATTTTTTCTTTCGTTAAGTTTTTTAGTTCTCCACTTGGAATCGGAGATGGGAAGTCATCGATATACATAATTTCCGCTCCAAGTTGTGCTGAAGCGAAAGTCGGGAAAATAGTACCCAGTGATTGAACGAACATACCTCTACCTAATTTATCGTTCAATGCTGTTGTATTCCAATATAAGACTTTTCCTTCACCGTAGTCATTGGTCCAAAGGATGGGAGTATCTTCCGCTGTAATCCAAGTATTAGTTGTATTCTCATCTAGCGTAATATTCATTGAGCTATGAGTAAACAATGGAGAAGAACTTGAGAGATCTGGATAACCAGGGAATAAAACTTCTTCAAAGGTTAATCCTTTCGCATCTTTGAAACCTTCTTTTTGGGTAATACCAAATAATGTGTTCCAGGAAGGATCTGAATCAAGTCGGTTTGCGATAATAATTCTTCCGCCCATTTGTACAAAATTTTGAATATCAGCTTGTGGAAGTTGCTCCATTATTTCACCTGTAATAATAATCCCTGTATAGGGAGAGGGTGTAAGTCCCTTAATTTCATTAGCTGTAATATCTTTATAGTGTAGGTGTGCGTAATCCATTGCCTTCTTCGTATTAAATTCGACTTGTTGCCCTAATGTATTATCCGTTTTTAAAACGTATAATTGCATTTTTTGTCCATTTTGAGCTACATCTTTTGCTTTGAGTGTTTTAACAGTATCTGTTTCTTTAGTTTTAGGAACAGAAAACTTTTGATAAAAATTTTCTGTTCGATATATAAGGATGGATAAAATTAAGAGAAATAAAATGATACTAATAATCCCGATATATATATTAATCCCCTTTTTCAATGTGTGCGCCTCCAAACTGCCTTACAAATAATTGATATTTACGCGGTAGTATATGAACTCTTTTTGCATCCGTTAGATTATTGATTAAGTTATAGAGCTCGTCCCATAACTGTTGCTCATAATATATTTCAAGTAAACCAACGTAACCGTAATATGATTCAGGATAGAAATGAATAAGCTTTAAAAATTGTTCTTCAGACTTTGCATATTGTTTTGTGTGTAGAAACAGATTTCCAAGATGGAAAGGGTAAAGAGGTTCGTTAGGGAATAGTTCTACACCTTGTGTAATAAAATCCATAAATTTAGCGATTATTTTTTCTTTTTGCTGATTAGAAAGAAGACCACTGTTTATATATCTTAAATAGTTAGAAACCAATTCTTTTGCAATTTCATTTTGTGGATTTTGTAGAAATTGCTTATTTAAGTATTCGATTTGTTTTTCGTACCGTTCATTTAGTAAATTAATAGTAGTTGCTGCGTAATGCACAGTTTCAGGATCTTTATGGTGAATGGCTTCTTTCAATAAGCCTCCTTCATTAGCAATAGAGGAGGAGCTTAACTGTACAATGAGTTGTTTATGTAATTCAGGCTTATCTAGTTCTAATCCAGAAGAAAATGAAATTAAGTCCATATCTTGTTTTGCTGATTCTAAAATATCTTCGTAATTATCAACGTGAAAGGCAACATAATCAGAGTATTGCTGTAACCACTCGGTTTTGGAGCGTCTTATATTAAGTAATAACATGATTGCTGATACAATAAGTCCGATAAGTGGGAAAAGAAGAGATAGAATCAAGCAAAATTCAATAATTCCTTTTTTATCTTTAGTAATCAAACTTTTCGTAAATCGAAATAAAAGAAAAACCAAAATAACATAAATAAAATAAAGAAGGAGTAAAATCATTAGACTATCACTCCTTTAGAAGAAAGAGCGTTTTGTATACGAGTTTGAACTTGTATATAAAACTGTTCTTCAGTGCCAGGTAATAAAATCATGATTTTCTGCTCGGTTGTACTATAACCGAATATATCGATATCTCGCAAGTGGTCTTTTAAAATAGAATTTATCATTCCTAAAGAATCTTGTGGAGCATTGAACTCAAAATAGGAATATGGATAAGATAATGTTTCATAACGTTTCTTTTCTATTTTTAGTAAATGTTCAAATTCATCTTCATAATAAATGCTTGTTTTAGGGAATGTGCGATCCTCTTGACTGGATAGCCAAAGATTAGAAGCGTTTTGTAAACGATCACCCATCCAGCGTAAATACCATGTGAAAAGTTCGAATTGCTCAGAAGTTACTTTTGAAAACTCGATTTCGTCTAATATAATGACGTATTGTACATCATCTTGGAATAGGACGGGACCAACTAAAAGTGGAGCGTCTTGAAAATCCTCATCTGTACGGAAAAAAGGTCGATTATGCGCTAGCGCATTTTTGATGACTAAGGAAGCGTTTTTAACGAAAATAGATTGGGATAATGTATTTTTACCAGTTTCAGCTCTTAATTTAATACGAAGCGATTGTTTATTGTTATCAACGTGATAGATACCAATTTTTTTTGCTCCAAAATACATTTTTAATACATTCATTCCTTCATCGAGTACAATTTCAGGATGTGTATGATTTAAAGCTTTAAACATATGATACATTTTAGATAAGTGGTTATTTGATTCAAGTACACGAGAACGTAGTGTAATACGTGTTTCATCCAATTGTTTCACGACATATTTTAATTCTTTATTTTCAGCTTTCAACTCATTATTTATCATATGTACATCTTCATAACGTTCTTTTTGTGCAGTGCTCATCAGTCCACAGCATAAACTAATAACAAGTAAGAAAATCCAACTTATCCAGTAATCTAATGAATAAAAGTACAGTAATACATCATTTTCTTTATATATACCGCTTATAAAGATATAAATCATTGCTTCCAGAAAGGCGAAAAGGGCAATAGATATGCCATACCGGCTAGAAATAATTAATGTAATAAATAAGAGTAGGAAGTATTCATACGTTGGTGTAAGAAAATCAGTTAGTATTGATAGAAAAAATAGTGCAATAAAGAGAATCGTAGGTTCAATCATCTTTTGGAATATATTAGATTGTCTATAGTGCATAAAAAAAACCCTTCTTTCGTTTGCAAATTTAATTTTGAGGAATAGTACACTGAAATAAAATACATAATTTAAAAGAATTATTTTAAGATATATAATATATAAAGCCCAAATCATTTTATCAACAGAGATGTAGTAAATTCAAGTGAAATAAATTCTAATTTCTGTTAATGTATTGCATTTATTGGGATTTTTTATAAAAAATCGAGTTTGAAAAAATGTAGAATGTTATGGTATTACTATATTTGTATTAACATTTAAAACAATAGAAAATTACAGTTGTATAGGGGGTAATATTATTATGGAGTGGAAACGTTCCGTATGCTTTTTAGCTATATTTTCTTTTATTTTTTCCTCAAGTACATCCGCACAAGCAAATGTTGTGGAACCAGTTTTAAAAAATGTACGAAGTTATAAAATTTATTATGGTGAAGCAAATGAGCAAGTAATTGAGAGACTTTCAAAGTATGACATGGTTATTATAGAGCCATATGCATTTACGAAAGAACAGGTTCAGCAATTAAAAAACTCAGGAACGGTAGTTCTTGGCTATGTTAGTGTTTTAGAATTAGAATCGTGGCATAAATCGCAAGTAGTTGAATCAGACCATTATTATAGAGATGGTAAGAAAATGAAGGTTGAGCAGTGGGATACATATATTATGAATTTAGCTGATGAACACTACCGTGGGATTGTTGTGAATAAGGTGAAACAGCAAGTTATTGGAAAAGGAATAGATGGGGTGTTTTTAGATACAGCTGGTGATATTGATGACTATTTTTATGATCAGCCGTCTACACAAGGGAAATTTCGAGAAGCATATGTAAATTTATTAAAAGAAATTAAAAGTGTTGATTCCAACCTGCTTCTTATACAGAATTGGGGATTTGACACAATCAAAAATACATCCTTGAATTTTATAAATGGTGTATTGTGGGAAGACTTCAATAAACAAGTTATTGCGAAAGATGAATGGAGTCAAAATTGGATGCGTTATTTTAAACAACAAAGCAATAAAATTGTAACGTTTACCGTGACCCCAGATAATGTATCTAAAAAATATAGTTCTACAAATGGATTTGTTCCTACGATAAATCCGAATGATATTTATGATAAATAGCAAGTGTCCAAAATGAGAAACTATCAAGATTGACTATCACGCTTTAGGTCAGTAATACGATTATCTTATAAAGATAAATGTATTACTGACCAGCCCCTTTCACATAATAGGGGAGATTTAATGAATTCGAACGAGTTGTTTATGGTATACTGTATTACCTTCTTGGCTTGTATATGGCGGGATACTTCGCCCAAAACAATTTGCAACAATATTGGAGTGGCCAGGATAAGAAATACGAATTTCATACAAATCAATAGAGTCATCTAAATCAGCATAAAAAACTGCTAAGTGGTTGCCTTGTAAAATATATGGGAATGCTACTTCCGTATTTTCACCAAGTAGTACAGGTAATTTTATAGGATTAGAATAGTTAGACCAATCCCAAACCTCTATAGTTACATGGTGTGTGTAATATGCATCTAAATTTACAATGTTTACTACTGCTGAAACAGTTGCGGGCTCTCTTGTTAATACACCTGTGGAGTGAAAAACAAAATGATTTGGATAATGAAGAGGCATAAATATCAAACCTTTCTAAATTAATATGAGTGTACGATATTCTATGCAAAAAATTAATAGAATGAGATAGGGAAAATGTATCATTCTACTAATTTTTTATAGAAATTCAAAACGTAGTATTGAAAAGTATTCCAACACTTGTATCATTGTTAGAGTACGTTTATAATCAAGGAATCCTATTTCATGTTTTGATAGGGTTATTTATTATTGAAAGCGTTTTAAATTTATTGTTTTTTAAGGTAGGAAGTCTAACTTATTCAGATTAAAAATTATGTATGTAGTTTTAAATAGGAAGAAAAATAATAAAGTGAAACTTTAATCAGTGGGTGGGGGTTGTTCATCCCCACTGATTATTAGCTTTCACCAATCGGGCTTTACGGGCAGTTGATCTCCCACTTAACTTCTTTGCTCTAGCTGAATTTTGAGGTGGGGGTTTTACTGCTCGTTAATGCAGGATAAAGTATCACTTTATATTGTGGGGAGGTTAAAAGTGTGAAAGGGAAAGATTTTCACACGAATATATATGGGTTACGTAGGATTATTACTTTCAGGTGCAGCTTTATTTTTAAATAGTCTTGTCATATTAGGCAAAGTAGAGATGAAAAGTGCAGGTGTTTTTAATTTATTTGTAGGAGCGTTACAAATTATTATACCGTTTTATTTAATTATGATTTCTGATCAAAGTAATTGGACGGTATATTCATATGCAGCTACTTTTTTATTTGGTTTAACTTATTTATATGTAGGCGTTACTTTTATTAAAGGAATGGATAGTAGTGGACTAGGCTGGTTCTGTATTTGGGTAGCAATTATTGCTTTATTCTATATGGTTGTTTCATTTGTTCAATTCCACGATGTTGTTAATGCGTTAACATGGTTTATGTGGGCATTACTTTGGTATTTATTCTTTGTATTAAATGCACAAAAAAAGAATATCAATCAATATCTTGGCAGAATTGCTTTTGTACAATCGTGGGTAACATTGACGTTGCCATCACTCTTTTATTTTATGGGAGTATGGGGCGAGGGATTCATATATGAACTATGGGTTTATGTATCAGTAATTTCTATTCTATATTGCTGCTATTGTATTTTTAAATATCGAGTACGTTAATGTATCGTGTGTAGAAAAAACATGGAATCGTTAAACTGATTCCATGTTTTTTTATTTTAGCGTTTATAATAATAGAGGGAGTATTTTACAATTTGTAAAAACGGGGATGATGAAGGTGAAAAAAGTATTGGTGCTAGGGGGAACAAGATTTTTTGGTAAACATTTAGTAGAAGTACTGTTGCAAGCTGGACATGATGTAACGATTGCGACGAGGGGAGTTACTGAAGATCCCTTTGGAAGTGCAGTAAAAAGACTGATTGTAGATAGAGAAGATGAGAGGCTACTAGAAGAGCGTTTTGAAGGTAAAAGTTATGATATCGTATACGATAATTTATGCTATAGCTCGAATGCAGCGAAGATAATATGTGAAGTGCTAAAAGGAAAAACGAAGAAATACATTATGACATCTTCAATGGCTGTCTATGAGCCTGCGCTAGGCCTGTTAGAAGAAAACTTCAATCCGTACGAGTATACAATTACGTATGGAGGTAGGAATGATTTCAATTATAGTGAAGGTAAGCGATTAGCTGAAGCAGTTTTATTTCAACATGCAACATTCCCAGTCGTTGCGGTAAGATTTCCCGTCGTTATTGGAGAAAACGATTATACGAAAAGATTACAATTTTACGTTGAACATGTTGTGAAACAAGAGTCTATCGTTGTGGATCATGTAGATGGAGAGTTGTCATTTATACATGAAAAAGAAGCAGGGGAATTTTTAGCTTGGTGCGGGATGAAGGACATAGAAGGGCCAATTAATGCTTGTAGTAACGGGGTGGTTTCTACCAGAGAAGTTATTCGTTTCATAGAAGAGAATACCGGGATAAAAGCGCTCATTCAAGAAGTAGGAGATAATATAGCTCCTTATAATGGAGTGATTAATTGTACGTTACATAATGGAAAGGCTCGTGAAGTAGGATTCCCGTTCCGAGAGTTGAAATTAGAGACGGAAAAAGTTTTACTTTATTACATAAATACAATGAAATAATCATAAATCCCCCGGTGGCAATCCGGGGGATTCTGGAGGATTTCGACAATACTAATTTTACATTACCAAATTTACCTTATACGCACGACTAATGTGTTTGTGATTGAATTGCTTGTAAATACTTTTCATTTACCCGGTCCCAGTTCACCGTATGCCACCAGTTGGTAACAAATTCTGGACGCCGATTTTGATACTTTAAATAATAGGCGTGTTCCCATACATCGATGACGAGTAATGGAATTTTACCTTCTTGCAAAGGTGTATCTTGATTGGGTGTACTCATAACGGAAAGTTCCTCACCGTCCAGAACAAGCCATCCATAGCCACTTCCAAAACGACTAATAGCTGCTTTAGACAGTTGATCTTTTAAGTTGTCAAAGGTATTGAAATAATAATCAATTACTTTTGCAACGTCTCCATTAGGCTCACCGCCACCTCGCGGGCTCATTAATTCCCAAAAAAGACTATGACAATAATGTCCACCACCGTTATTTCTGACAGCTGTAACAATTTCTTTTGGTAAAGTTTTTAAATTACATAGTAACTCTTCTAAAGATTTATTATGTAATTCCGTATAGTTTTCTAAAGCGGCATTCAAGTTATTTACGTATGTCGCATGGTGCTTTCCATGATGAATAGAAAGCGTGTTGCTATCGATATATGGCTCTAGTTCATCATAGTCATATGAAAGCTTTGGCAATTGAAATGAAGACATAACATTCCCTCCTTTCTTATTAAAAAAGTTGGTCTAGGTAAAAATAATTTACCTGAGTCAAAAATACACCTATTTTTTATACAAGTCAATAGTAATCTCTTTAATTTTCTGAAAAATATTACAATAAAAGTAACACTTCGACTTTCATTTGTGACTCTTATTCTTTTTGCTTATACTGTAAAGTAGTAACGTTTTGTTGAAATAGAAGGAGATCGTTTATGAGTAAAACGAAACAATTAATAGAGGAAGCGAGTCATTTTATTACGGTTTGCTATAAAGAGCTTAATAAAGAACAATTCATAGAAGAGAGAATAAAAGAAATTCAAATTGAAATAGAGAAGACGGGGACGTATGAGCATACATTTGAAGAACTTGTTCATGGATCACGAATGGCATGGCGCAATAGTAATCGATGTATCGGAAGACTATTTTGGAGTAAGATGCACATATTAGATGCACGTGAAGTAAATGATGAGGAAGGTGTATACAATGCATTAATTCATCATATTAAATATGCAACGAACGATGGGAAAGTTAAACCGACAATTACAATTTTTAAGCAATATCAAGGTGAAGAAAATAATATACGAATTTATAATCACCAATTGATTCGGTATGCAGGATATAAAACAGAAATGGGAGTGATTGGTGACTCTCATTCCACTGCGTTTACAGATTTTTGTCAGGAACTTGGCTGGCAAGGAGAAGGTACGAATTTCGATGTATTGCCACTTGTGTTTTCTATAAACGGGAAGGCACCTATATATAAAGAAATTCCGAGAGAAGAAGTAAAAGAAGTGCCAATTGAACACCCAGAATACCCGATTTCGTCACTTGGAGCAAAATGGTATGGGGTTCCAATGATTTCAGATATGCGCTTAGAAATTGGCGGTATTTCTTATACGGCAGCCCCGTTCAATGGATGGTATATGGGAACGGAGATTGGGGCTCGTAACTTAGCGGATCATGATCGCTATAATTTACTTCCGGCTGTTGCGGAGATGATGAAGCTCGATACATCGAGAAACGGTACGTTATGGAAAGACAAGGCGCTAATTGAATTAAACGTGGCTGTTTTACATTCTTTTAAAAAACAAGGAGTTAGTATTGTGGATCACCATACAGCTGCACAACAATTTCAACAATTTGAGAAGCAGGAAGCGGCTTGTGGACGGGTTGTAACAGGTAATTGGGTGTGGCTCATTCCACTGTTGTCGCCAGCTACCACTCATATTTATCATAAACCGTATCCAAATGAAATTTTGAAGCCGAATTTCTTTCATAAATAATAGCTAGTATAGTTTTTTTTCTGCAAAATATAATTTTTTTTAATTACTGTTACGTAGCAAATGGAAGCCTTTACTATCGGTTATTTTTGGAAAGGACTTTTTGAACCAAGGAGTTCCTTATGTTATAATCAAATTTCTGTTTCGAAGACCTTATAGAAATATAAGGTCTTTTGTTTTGCTTTTTTATGTAATAGGAATAGAAATTTTCTTTTAAATAAGGGATTTAGCATATTTTTAGGGACAACATAAGTGTGTAGGAAATTGATGAATTATTATTCTTATATAATCATTGTGTTTTGGGTGTAAACAAGAAGACATAATAAAGTTGTTTTTTTAGATTGCTGAGGAAGGAGGAAGTGTAAATGAGGATGAAGAGTCGAAAAACGGATTGGCCTGTATTTCTTATTAGTGGTGGCTCACTTTTATTATTTGTAATTGCAGTTATTTTAAATAAAAGTTACGTAGAGGGAGCCATTAATAGCAGTTTTGCAGCTTCAATTAAATATTTTGGTGCCTTTTGGCAGGTTTTATTAATTGGTACATTTGTTGTTGCAATGTGTATGGCGTTTTCAAAATATGGGAGAGTTAAACTTGGGGGGCTAGAAAAACCTGAGATTAGTACGACAAAATGGCTCGCTATTATTATGTCTACATTACTTGCTGGAGGTGGCGTTTTTTGGGCAGCCGCAGAGCCGATGTACCATTTGATGACGGTGCCACCAATACATGAAGGTATAACTGCTGGAACGCAAGAAGCAGTCATGCCTGCTTTAGCACAAAGTTATATGCACTGGGGTTTCCTGGCTTGGACGATTTTAGGTACAATTAGTGCGGTAGTTATGATGTACGGGCATTATCATAAAGATATGCCTTTAAAACCTCGAACGCTTTTATATCCTATTTTTGGAGAGAAATTGCGAAAGAGTTGGCTTGGAACAATAATCGATGTATTTGCCATTATTGCGGTAGCTGCAGGGACGATTGGTCCAATCGGATTTTTAGGACTACAAGCAAGTTATGGGTTACAAGCATTGTTTAACATTCCTGATGTGTTTACTACTCAATTAGCCATTATTGTTTGTGTAGTAGCTGTTTCTACTATATCTGCGGTAACAGGAATTGATAAAGGGATTCAAATTATAAGTAATTTAAATGTTAGGTTAGCAGTTCTATTAATGGTATTTGTATTACTATTTGGACCAGGTGGATTTATTATCGATTCATTTGTTTCTTCGTTTGGATTTTATATAAATGAATTTATTCCAATGAGCACATATCGTGGTGATACAGCTTGGTTAGGATCGTGGACAATCTTTTTCTGGGGATGGTTTATTGGATATGGACCGATGATGGCAATTTTAGTGAGCCGAATTTCAAGAGGAAGAACAATCCGAGAAATCATCGTTGCAATTGGAATTATTGCACCTATTATTACAACGTTTTGGTTTACTATACTAGGGGGATCAGGTGTGTTTTATGAGTTAATGAATCCTGGTTCTATCTCGACCGCATTAAGTGAATCAGGTATGCCAGCGGCTATGATTGCAATTACGCAGCAGTTGCCATTATCTAATATTATTGGACCTGCATTTCTTTTATTAACAATTTTATTTGTAGTGACAACAGGAGATTCAATGGCTTATTCGATTTCAATGGCAGTGACTGGAGATGGAGATCCTAGAATTAGTTTGCGAGTTTTTTGGTCGCTTATTATGGGCGCAGTTGCGGCAATTCTTTTATATATGGGTGAGGGAAGCATTAACGCCTTACAATCCTTCATTGTAGTGACGGCTGTTCCGGTATCTATTCTGTTATTCCCAATGCTATGGCTAGCGCCTAAAGTCGCAGGGGAATTAGCGTTAAAACAAGGTATTGTAAAAGAAGAAGATAAAACTAGCTTCTTGTTCCAAAAAGCTAGTAAATCAAAATAAATAATTGTATGTATATAAGAAGAGGAAGCATTTCATTTGAGATGCTTCCTCTTTGCTATTTATCCAAATACTTTTCCTGAGGGGACAGTATTTGGATAAACATTTCGTACAGTTTCAATCTATTCTAATACTTTATCTTTCGTCTCTGGGACACATAATAGCATTGTAACTAAACCTATTGGATAGATAATGAAGATGAGAGATAATGCTCCCATTAAATTACCACCTGCAGCAAGTAAGCCGATAATAACAGGTCCAAATCCAGCTAACCCACGTCCTGTACCGAAAATAAAGTTCTCTGCTGTCGAGCGAGCTTCAGCAGGATAGTTTTCAGCTAAAACTGCTCCGAATCCCCCCATCATGCCATTGGCAAAGAATCCAAGCAGTGCACTTCCCCATAACAATGATGTTGAGTCTGTGAATAAGAAGAAGTAAATGAGACAGTATATAGTACCACCGACATAATAGATTGTAAAAGTTTTACGGCGGCCAATTTTATCGGCTAGAATACCAAAAGTTGCAATTCCAATTAGCATGCCGATTGTAGAGATGAACATCCAACCGCTCGCTTTTGCTAATGTATAGTTATATTTATTCGCTAAAATAGTTGGCATCCATGTGAAAATTCCATAATATCCGAAGTTTTGGATGAATGACATAATAATAAGACCAATGGTTGTTATCGTTACTTTTTTATTGGCAAATAACTTTCGAAGTGGGAACTTTTTCATTTGCTTTAGTTGTTCTGCCTCAGTAGTTGTTAAATTACCTTTAGCTTCTTTTTGTAACAATTCTTTTTTGTATCGTTGTTTTTGTTCCCATATTTTCGGTTCACTTAAACTTTTGCGGACGTAAACAGCTAGTAGAGCGGGAATGAGTCCAAATAAGAAAACAGCTCTCCATCCGAAATGTGGGACGATAAATGCCGGAAGGAGTGAAGCGACTAGTACGCCAAATTGCCATCCAAGTGCAACAACGGATGTCGCCTTAGCGCGCATTTCTTTAGACCATGTTTCAGTTACGATGGCCATCCCAATCCCGAATTCACCACCAACTCCCATTCCAACTAAAAAGCGAAGAATTAATAATTGCCAATAATCTGTTGCGAAATAAATAAGTGCTGTTGCTAGTGAGAATAGTAAGATTGTGAAGGCCATCGTACGGATACGCCCAAATAAATCAGCAATAAATCCAAATAAATAAGACCCGATTAGCATTCCTATTGTGGTAGCTAATGTTAAGTTTCCACCTTCAACAGGGCTTAAATGAAATTCTTTTAAAATGTAGACGAGTACGAAAGATAAGAGCAACATGTCTAAACCTTCTGCTGCATATCCTAGCGCAGAACCAAACAATGTTTTATATCTTTTCTCTTTCGTCTCCTCTGTTGTTGATTGTATATCAGTAGTGACGTTCATCATTAATCCTCCTTATTTTCTTCTACAGTCGCTATGGAAGAATAACAAAAGGCCTTCTCACCTGATATGATGAGAAGGCCAAAAAAGCATACGTATCCCTAAAAAAGACCATACGTATAGTATATTCCGACTTCCTTCTCAACCTCACGGGGTTGGGTTAAAGGACTGTATTATATTACTTTATTTTTAGCACTCTTCTGTTAGATTGTCAAATAAAGAGGGGATAGTTATGTGTAAAATATTTCAAAAAACATTTCATTCTCCTTGACGCACGCTTCATTATTTTCCCATAATAAAACTAACTAATATAAAAAGGAATGAATCACAGATGCTAAATTTAGTACTTATGATGATTGAACGCGTCGGGCTTATTGTTATTTTAGGATTTTTACTCTCTCATATTAAAACGTTCCGGCGTCTTCTTCATAAGCAAGACGGATATGTAGATAAGTTTAAGCTTATTTGTATTTTTTCAGTGTTTACAATTGTAAGCAATTACACAGGGATTGAAATAGCAGGAAATACTATTATGAATGAAAATTGGTTACAAGGTGTTTCATCATCCAGCACAATTGCGAATACACGAATCATGGGTGTTGGAATTAGTGGATTGCTTGGCGGTCCTATCGTCGGAATTGGAGTAGGTTCTATTTGCGGGTATTCATCGTTATATGCTTGGTGGGACGACGGCAGTAAGTTGTGCAATTTCATCAATTTTGGCTGGGATTATAACAGGTTATATTGGATACATTTTCAAAAAATATAACCGTACTATTACTCCTAAATTTTCTGCGATTTTAAGTGTTTTTATCGTTACTTTAGAAATGCTTATGATTCTATTAATTATAGAAGATGGACTTAGTGTTGTGAAAACAATTGCGCTACCGATGATTCTTGTAAATAGTTTTGGCAGTTTCATTTTACTTTCGATGATACTAGCTATTTTACGACAAGAAGAAAACGCAAAAGCTTTGCAAACGCATAAAGTATTACGAATTGCTGATAAGACGTTACCATATTTCCGCCAAGGGCTAACAGAAGAGTCTTGTAAACATGTGGCACAAATTATTCACCGCTTTACGGGAACAGATGCGGTATCCTTAACAGATACAGAGGAAATCTTAGCTCACGTTGGATTAGCATCAGATCATCATATTCCTTCACACAGTTTAATAACAGGTTTATCAAAAGAAGTATTAAAAACAGGGAAAATAATGAAGGCAAAATCACGTGAGATTATTAATTGTCAACATGAAGGGTGTCCATTACAAGCGGCAGTTGTTATTCCATTAACTTCACATGGAAATACGATAGGAACATTAAAACTTTATTTTAAAAACCCTAATCAATTAAGTCGTGTTGAAGAAGAGTTAGCGGAAGGGCTAGCGAAAATATTCTCCACACAGCTTGAGTTAGGTGAAGCTGAGTTACAAAGTAAGTTATTGCAAGATGCCGAAATAAAAGCGTTGCAAGCACAAATCAATCCGCATTTTTTATTTAATGCAATTAATACAGTATCAGCTTTATGTCGAACAGATGTAGAGAAAGCGAGAAAATTATTATTGCAGCTTAGCGTTTATTTTCGTTGTAATTTGCAAGGGGCACGACAATTACTTATTCCATTAGAACAAGAGTTGAATCATGTACATGCATATTTATCGTTAGAGCAAGCGAGGTTTCCGAATAAGTATGAAGTGAATATGTACATTGAAGAGGCACTAAAGGTGACTTTAGTTCCACCATTTGTGCTTCAGCTATTAGTTGAAAATGCATTGCGCCATGCTTTTCCGAAAAAGCAGCCAGTGTGCCAAGTCGAGGTACATGTGTTTGAAAAAGAAGGGATGGTTCACTTTGAAGTAAAGGATAATGGACAAGGGATTGAGAGTGAACGTCTAGAGGAATTAGGAAAAATGGTAGTTCCATCAAAGAAAGGGACGGGAACAGCCTTATATAATATTAATGAACGACTTATCGGGTTATTTGGGAAAGAGACAATGCTTCAAATTGAAAGTGAATTAGAGCAAGGGACAAAGATCCTCTTTGTGATTCCGAAAAAAGTAGAGGAGGAAAAACGGAGTGTTAAAAGTATTAGTAGTTGATGATGAAATGTTAGCACGGGATGAATTGAAATATTTATTAGAGAAAACAAAAGAAGTAGAGATAATTGGTGAGGCGGATTGTGTAGAGGATGCATTAGAAGAATTAATGAAAAACAAACCAGATATTGTTTTTCTAGATATTCAGTTATCTGATGATAATGGATTTGAAATCGCAAATATATTAAAGAAAATGAAAAATCCACCTTCAATTGTGTTTGCTACTGCCTATGATCAATATGCATTGCAAGCATTTGAAGTAGATGCGTTAGACTACATTTTAAAGCCATTTGATGAAGAACGTATCGTACAGACGTTAAAGAAATATAAAAAACAAAAGCAAATAAAGTTAGAAACAAAGCAAGATGTAAAGAGTGTAGATGTAACGGCCGAGATGCATAAATTAGCATTACCAATTGAGGAATCAATTGTACTTGTTAACATTGAAGATATTATTTATGTAGGGCTTGTAGATGGGAAAGTAACTGTAAAAACAATGAAAGAAACATATGTAACACATGATACGCTTGTCATTTTGGAAAAGAAATTACCACAAACAATTTTTATGCGTGTTCATCGTAGTTTCGTTGCTAATATTAATCATATTTCTGAGATACAGCCGTGGTTTAATTCGACTTATAACTTAATTATGAAAGAGGGATCCAAAGTCCCGGTTAGCCGTACATATGCAAAAGAACTTAAAAAGCTGCTTCGTATTTAAGAAGCAGCTTTTTGTATTTCGTCTGCCTATTTTTGTAACTAATTTTGTATATTTGACGTTCTGTTATGTAAACGCTTACAGTTTTATTTTTATCTTATACAATAAAGGTACCAAATCGAAAGAGGTGGCCAAAATGAGTACGAAAAAAGTATATAGTTTCTTATCACAAGCATTCATATTTTCAGCTATTATGTTAGTTTCTAATATTATTGCAACGCATTTACCAATTCCGATGCCTTCATCGGTGATCGGATTAGTTATTTTATTTAGCCTATTATGTTTAAAAGTTATTAAATTGGAACAAGTTGAATCACTCGGAACGGCTTTAACAGGTATTATCGGATTCCTTTTCGTTCCATCAGGTATTTCGGTTATTAATTCTCTCGGTGTAATGGGACAATATTTTGTACAAATTTTAACTGTAATTGTTGTCGCAACAATTATTTTACTCGCTGTAACAGGATTATTTGCACAATTTATTTTAGGAAAAGACGATAAAGAAATAGAAGATACGAAAGAATTGAAAGTAGTAAATAAAGGACGCAAGCACGGAAAAGTTGCGTAACCAATTTAGTATATATTGTTAGGAGGGAATGAACATGGCAAGCACAATGACTCCATATTTCGGAATCGTCGTTTCATTAATCGCATACGGAATCGGAACATTATTATTTAAGCATTCAAAAGGATTCTTCTTATTCACACCATTATTCGTAGCGATGGTATTAGGGATTGTCTTTCTAAAAGTAGGTAACTTTACTTTTGAAGAATATAATACTGGCGGAAAAATGATTAGCTTCTTCTTAGAACCAGCAACAATCGCGTTTGCAATTCCATTATATAAACAAGTTGATAAGTTAAAAAAATATTGGTGGCAAATTTTATCGGCTATTGTGGTTGGATCTATTTGTTCAGTGGTTGTTGTGTACATTGTCGCAAAAGCAATTGGTCTAGACACAGCTGTAATGAACTCAATGTTACCGCAGGCAGCAACAACAGCAATTGCATTACCAATCTCTGAAAGTATCGGTGGTATTCCAGCAATTACATCATTTGCAGTTATCTTTAATGCTGTTATCGTATACGCATTAGGAGCTTTATTCTTAAAAACATTTAGAGTTAAACATCCGATTGCTAAAGGTTTAGCGCTTGGAACAGCAGGACATGCGTTAGGGGTTGCAGTAGGTATCGAAATGGGTGAAGTAGAAGCAGCTATGGCCAGTATCGCTGTGACAGTGGTTGGTGTCGTAACAGTGGTGGTTATTCCAATGTTCATGCCGTTTATTGGATGATAAAACTTACTAAAAAAAATATAAAAGCAAGTTATTTGTAGGACGGATTTCTACTGATAGCTTGCTTTTTATGTTACAGTAGTGGTAAGACCTATTGAAGGATAAAAGTTTCCTTAAATCTTCATTAATACTACGTATAATGCGTTCTGAAATAGGTCATTGTATTGTAAAATAAGAAGTAACATAATATATAGCACAATTAACGGGTGGTTAGGGTTGAATATAAATTGCTCGCAATGGCTTTAATATTAAAGGATAATTATAAGTAGAGGATAGAGAGAGATCTACTTGTTAACGTTTTACTTTATAGGACAGGAGAGAGTACTCGTCGATTATGCAAATAAAAAACCTGTTTCAAAGCAAAGGATTTCAGAGGTTAATCGTATTAGTATTACTTGCTCTCATATTGTATGGGATGCAAAGTATGTTAAATTTAATTTTAATTACGTTTATGTTGACGTATTTAATGGATCGATTCCAAAAGTTTATTTCTCGTAAATTAGATCATTTCATGCCAATTAATCGAAAAATTATTATAGCGCTTTTATATGTAATGTTGGTGGCAGGAATTGCCATTACGCTATTTAAATATTTACCGGTATTAACAATACAAATTTCACAATTGATTTATCAATTTAATGTATTTTTAAGAAATCCACCTGATAGTGAATTAATTAAGTATGCAGTTAATGCTGTTAATCATATGGAGCTTTCTAAATATGTGGGGCAAGGCGTAGACATTTTGTATAAATCTATTACGAATGTTGGGAAATTTGGCCTTCAAGTTTTACTTTCTGTAATTTTAAGCTTATTTTTCTTACTTGAAAAAGCACGTATCGTTGCTTTTACTTCGAAATTTAAAGAAAGCCGACTTGCAATTTTCTATAACGAAATAGAGTATTTCGGAAAGAAATTTGCACGTTCATTCGGAAAAGTAATCGAAGCACAATTTTTAATTGCAATTGTTAACTGTGTTTTATCAGTTATTGCATTATGGATATTAGGATTCCCGCAATTACTAGGTTTAGCGTTAATGATTTTCTTGCTTGGTTTAATTCCAGTGGCGGGTGTTATTATCTCGTTATTCCCACTTTGTATGATTGCTTACAATATTGGCGGTATTATGTATGTCGTTTATATTGTAGTTATCGTAACAGTAATTCATGCACTTGAGAGCTATGTATTAAATCCGAAGTTTATGTCTCAAAAAACAAACTTACCAATCTTCTACACATTTATGATATTAATTTTCTCTGAGCATTTCTTAGGTGTGTGGGGACTTATTATCGGTATTCCAATCTTCATTTTCTTATTAGATGTCTTAGATGTGACAAGTGATGAAATGGAGAAGGACGTTGGAAAAAAATAAAGTGAAGTAAAGAAAAAGCATCGATGTTCGATGCTTTTTCTTTTATAACATGACGTTCCTTATGCCATACTGTAAGGAGAAGATAGAATAGGGGTGAAATAATGGCTGTAAATGAAAAGATAGAGTTAGCTACGTTTGCCGGAGGGTGTTTCTGGTGTATGGTTTCGCCATTTGAAGAGATGGAAGGGATTATACAGGTTGTTTCAGGCTATACAGGTGGCCATAAAGAGGATCCAACGTATAAAGAAGTGTGCTCGGAAACAACTGGGCATTATGAAGCAGTACAAATTACATTTGATGCAAATAAAATGCCGTATGAAGAGTTGTTAAATATATATTGGAGACAAATTGACCCGACTGATATAGGGGGACAATTCCACGACCGTGGACAGTCTTATGAAACGGTGATTTTTTATCATAATGAAGAACAACATAAAAAGGCAGAGGCTTCAAAAGAAGAGCTCGAGAAAAGTGGGCATTTTTCGAAGCCAATTGCGACAAAAATATTGCCAGCTGCTACGTTTTATCCAGCTGAAGAATATCACCAAGGATATTATAAGAAGAATACATTTCGCTATGAGTTATATCGTAAAGGCTCAGGTCGAGATGCTTTTATTAAACAACATTGGCCAAAGAATAATGCTCATTTAAAAGAAAGATTAAATGAGATGCAGTTTTATGTAACACAGGAAAATGGGACAGAACCGCCTTTTCAAAATGAGTATTGGAATCATAAAGAAGAAGGGATTTATGTAGATATTGTTTCGGGGGAACCATTATTTACTTCTTTCGATAAGTTCGATAGCGGCTGTGGATGGCCGAGTTTTACGAAACCAGTTATGTCAGCTAGTGTGAAAGAAAAAATGGATGTTAGCCATAATATGACGCGTACGGAAGTGAGAAGTAAAGAAGGAGATTCACATCTTGGGCATGTATTTCCAGACGGCCCAGGACAAAACGGCCTTCGTTATTGTATTAATTCGGCAGCGCTACGCTTTATTCAAAAAGAAGATTTAGGAAAAGAAGGATATGGTGATTTCCTAATCTTGTTTGGGAATAAAAAATAACCTCGCAGTCAGCGAGGTTATTTTTTTATTTTACTTTTTTCTTTTTAAATTTGCTTAATGCTTCATAAACGATTGGAACAATAAGAAGTGTTAATAACGTTGAACTTGTTAATCCACCAATTACTGTTACGCCAAGTCCTTTAGAAATTAAGCCGCTACCTTCAAATCCTAATGCAAGCGGGATAAGAGCCCCGATTGTTGCAATTGCAGTCATTAAGATAGGACGCAGGCGTGTTGTACCAGCTTCTAATAATGCTTCACGTGTTGATAGGCCGTCATTTTCTTTATGAATAACACGGTCAATGAGCACGATTGCGTTCGTTACAACGATACCAATTAGCATAAGAGCCCCAATCATCGCAGATACGCTTAACGTTTCGCCAGAGATTAATAAGGCAACGAGTGCACCAATGATTGTGAATGGTAGCGAGAATAAAATTGCGAATGGTGCAAGGGCACCGCCAAATGTAACAACAAGAACGAAGTATACAATGGCAATCGCAGCTAACATCGCTAAGCCAAGTTGTTTGAATGATTCTTGAATATCTTGTGTAACACCACCCATAGAAACATCTATACCAGAAGGAAGATCCATTTTATCTACTTCTTTTTGAACAGCGGCAGATGCTTTTGAAACGTCATCAGATGTTAGTTTTGCACTAACTTCCGCATAAACACGGCCATCACGATGTGTTACAGTGTTAGAAGTTTCACCTTCTTTTACAGTCATAACATCTTTAACAGCAACTTCATTACCAAGTGGTGTTGTAATTTTACGATTTGTTAAGTCATCGATCGTTTCATAGTTTTGTTTTTCAGTTTCTACATATACATTTATATCTTTAGCATCTTTTTTAATTGTTGTAAGAACAGGGCGGTCATGTTGATTAGAAAGTCCCATTCCAATTTGAGCAGCAGTTAGCCCCATTTTACTTAACTTTTCTTGATCAGCGACTAAAGTATATTCTGCATATGTTTTTGCAACACTAGAGTCTATGTCTTTTAAATCTTTATTTTTCTTCATGATATTTTGAATGTCTTTCACGACAGGCTTAATTTCTTCAGAGCTATCTCCATAAACGTATAGCTTAATTTCGTTACTACCGCCACCTGCTCCGAAATCTTGGTTTTTCCATTCACCTTTTCCAGACATCTTTTGTAAATCTTTAACGACTTGTTCTTTCTCTTTTTCAAAGTTTTTCGTATCGTTATCATATTGAACGAAGAACATCGCTTGATTTGTTTGACCAGGGCTCATTGGGTTTTCGCCGCCTAATGAGAATTGAATCGTTTTGACGTCTTTTTTATCTTGGAAATGCTTTTCAGCTTTCGTTGCAATTTTTTCAACGTCGTCTAACGTTTGACCTGGCTCAGGTTTGTACGTTGCGATAATCATTTTTTCTTCTTCAGATGGTAAGAAGCTGACACCGATGATTGGCACAAGTGCAAGGCTGCCTACTAATAGGAGGACTGTGATACTTGATGTAATAATTTTATGGTTTAACGCCCATTCAAGTATACGTTTATAGCCGTTTGCTAATTTGCTTGGTTTTTCCTCATGATGTACTTCTTTTTCTCTCATGCTTTCCTTCTTAAATAAGGAATGTGCTAGCATCGGCACAATTGTAACTGCCACAAGTAAGGAAGCAAGTAGGGCAAAAACAATTGTTAAAGCAAATGGTAAGAACATTTCACCAATCATACCTTTTACAAGTCCAAGAGGTAAGAATACAGCGATTGTTACAATTGTAGAAGACATAATCGGGATAAACATTTCTTTCGTAGCTTCACGAATTAAATCTTTCCCACGTAATTTCTCTTCTGATAAAGACATACGTCGGTAAATATTTTCAATAACAACAATTGAGTCATCAACAACGCGTCCAATAGCAACTGTCATTGCTCCAAGTGTCATAATGTTAAGGGTAATATCCATTTGTTTTATTACTAAAACTGCAATTAATAAAGAAAGTGGTATAGAAACGACAGAGATTAGTGTTGTTCGAATGTTTCGCAGGAACAACATAATAATAACAATCGCAAAGATAGCACCGAAAATAGCTTTGCTAAGCATTGTTTCGACTGATTTTTCAATAGGCGCACCTTGATCGAATGTTGAAATAATCTCTAAGTCTTTATATTTTTTCTCAAGGTCTTTTACTTTATCTTTAACTGCATTTACAACATCAACTGTATTCGCATCAGCAGCCTTCACAATTTGAATACCGATTGCTTCTTTTCCATTCGTTCGAGAAATGGATTCTGCTTTTCCAACTTCTTTAATATCAGCAATCTCTTCTAATGTAACCGTTGGTATGCCATTCATAGCGGCCGGATTCATCTGTGGTGCTTGTGTTCCAGCACCAGCGTTTTGGCTACCTTGACCATTCGGTGATGAAGGGATAGCTGGAATTTTTAATTCTTTTAATGCTTTAATTGTTGTAATGTTACCATCGACAACAACTGATTTTTCCGTATCTTTAAATGTATATAAGCCAAGTGGTAACGATACGTCCGAACCTTTAATCATATTTTTTACAGTATCTTCACTTAAACCTAATTCTTTCATCTTATCTTTTTTGAAGACAAGCTGTACTTCGTCTACCTGTTGACCTGCGATTTGAACAGATGCGACACCATCAAGTCCTTTTAATCCAGGAACAATATTTTTTTCTACATTTTCTGTTAAGGAAGCTAAAGATTCATTTTTACTCGCTACGCTTAATGAAATAACAGGAAAGGCATTAAAGTTTACTCGTGAGACTTTCGGGTCTTTCACACCTTCTGGCAGTTTCACGTTTGCGAGCGATTCTTTAATTTCCGTTTCGGCTTTTTCCATATTTTTATCAAAATCATATTCTACCTGAATAGAAGATGCGTTTTGATAAGATGATGAACTAACAACGTTTACACCGCTTAAATTTTGGAGTTGCTCTTCCATTGGTTTTGAAATTTTATCAGCTACTTCTTCTGGTGTAGCACCAGGATAAACCGTGGTTACTGTTACAATCGGTGTTGTAATATCAGGAATTGTCTCCAGCTTCATATTGAGTCCAGAATAAATACCCGCAATAGTAACAATAATGGTTAGTAGCCAAACTGCGAACTTATTTTTTAACGTGAAATTGATGATTTTGTTCATGTTTGCGCTCCCTTTTTATTATATTGACCAATCGGTCAGTCTAATACATAATATAACTGACCGATTGGTCAGTCGTCAATGAAAAGGGATGGTATAATAAAGTGAAACTGTAAGGGGAGAGATTTTTTACTGGTCCTTACTGAATCATTAGCTTTTATTAATTGAGCTTCTATATAGATAGTAGGCCTCGAAAAGAATTTTGTCTCGCTAAATTTTTGGGTAGGGATCTTGCTACTTGCTAATATAAAATTAAATTGAATTTAAATTTACATAAGATGCGAAATTAAGTTTAGGAGAGAAGATATGAAAGAAAAAGAGCGCTTAATTATAGAGATGGCTATGAGGTTATTTGCAACTAAGGGTGTAAATGCAACGTCAGTACAAGAAATCGTAACCGCATGTGGTATATCAAAAGGAGCTTTTTATTTATATTTCAAATCAAAAGATGAGTTATTATTGGCCACACTTCGATATTATTATGACAAGATTCAGAAGAAAATGCTGGATATTGAAAAAGAATCTTTATTACCACGTGAAAAATTTGACAAACAATTATATTGTCAGTTTACTGATGTGCAAAAACATAAAGAATTTATTATTATGCATGCAAGAGAAAATGCAATTCCGTTTAATAAAGAAGTAGAAGAGTTTATGATGAGGATGAAATTAGAGTCTCATACATTTTATCGGAATAGCTTACTGTCCATTTATGGTGACAAAGTCAGTCCATATTTATTAGATTTGGTAATTATGGTAGAAGGAATATGCCACGGTTATTTACAATTAATTATTTTAAATGCACCGGAAATTGATTTATCCTATGTTTCGACCTTTATTTTACAGAGGATAGATAATTTAGTAGAGGGGCTTCTAGAATCTTCGGAGGAACCTGTCCTACATGAAGAGAGACTAGGAGAATTTCTTTGTAGTTCCGAGTTTATTAAGGAACAGGTGAAGGAACATTTTCTAAGTGAAATTATTGTATTTAAACGAACATTAGCTGATCAATTAGAAAATGATGAGTTACTTGTAACTTTAGATGTTTTAGAAGCAGAAATGAGATTGCAAAATCCAAGAATTCCAGTCATTAGAGGTATGCTTGCTAATTTAGCGGTATATCCTAGTTTAAATGAGTTTCGATTGAGGCTTAAGGCATACTATAATATAAAAAATCCTTGCATATAGAACGCAAGGATTTTCTATTATAATTAAGAATTATTTTGTGACCACTCTTCAACATTCCAAGTTTTTGTTATCCAGCCTTCATAAAATTCTGGTTCGTGACATACAAGAAGGATTGTCCCTTTATATGCTTTCAGAGCTTTTTGAAGTTCTTCCTTTGCTGTAACATCAAGATGGTTTGTTGGCTCATCGAATAGGATCCAGTTACTTTCTTCACCCATTAACTTACATAAACGAACTTTTGCTTGTTCGCCACCACTTAATTGATTTAGCGGGCGAGAGATATGCTCATTTTTTAATCCGCATTTCGCTAACATTGCACGAATTTGATGTTGGTCCATGCTAGGGAATGTGTTCCAAACATCATCAATTGGTGTTATATTATCCGCTTTTACTTCTTGCTCAAAGTATGCAGGCTCTAAGAAGTCACCAAGACTCGTTTTACCGCTTAAAGGTTTAATTTTTCCTAAAATTGTTTTTAGTAATGTTGATTTACCGACACCATTACATCCAACGATAGCAATTTTTTCACCGCGTTCAATTGTCATTGTTAGTTTTGGTAATAATGGATGTGTATATCCGATTTCTACATCTTCACCTTCAAAGACGAAACGGCTACTTGCACGACACTCTTTAAATGAGAACTCTGGCTTAATTGCTGTTTCAGGACGATCAATACGCTCCATACGATCAAGTTGTTTTTGACGACTTTTTGCACGACCTGTCGTTGAATAACGAGCTTTGTTCTTTGCAATAAAGTCTTCCTGCTTTTTAATAAACTCTTTCTGTTTTTCATAAGCATTTATATGTTGATTTTTATTAATTTCGGCTAACTCTAGGAATTTTTCGTATGTCGCTGTATAGCGCGTCATTTTTGTAAATTCTAGATGGAAAATAACATCAACGCATTTGTTCATAAATTCCGTATCATGAGAAATTAATAAGAATGCATGTGGATATTCTTTTAAATAATTAGTTAACCAATGAATATGTTCAACGTCTAAATAGTTAGTAGGCTCATCGAGTAATAACACTTCTGGTTGCTCAAGTAATAGCTTTGCAAGTAATACTTTTGTACGTTGTCCACCACTTAGTGCTGAAACATCACGATCTAAACCGATTGCATCAATTCCAAGACCTCTTGCTGCCTCTTCGATTTTCATATCTAGTAAATAGAAACCACCTGCTTCGAGAGCATCTTGGATTTCTGCCATCTGCTCAAGAAGGTCCTCTAATTCTTCCGGTGTTGCCGTTCCCATTTTTTCTGCAACTTCATTTAAAGCTTTTTCTTTTTCAAATAAAGGTAAAAACGCGTCAGCTAATACATCACGAATTGTGCGACCAGGTGTTAAAATTGTATGCTGGTCTAAGTAACTGTAATTTGTACCAGGTGTCCATTCTACACGGCCTTCATCATGGATAAGTTGACCAGTAATAATATTCATAAATGTTGATTTGCCAACACCGTTTGCACCGACTAATCCGACATGTTCTCCTGCTAGTAAACGCATGGATACATCTTTAAATAATGTGCGATCGCCAAATGTATGGCCTAGTTTTTCTACTGTTAATAAGCTCATAGTATCCTCCGTCCAACTTGAAATAGTACCTTGAATCATGATACTAAATTCTTGAGTATAATGCTATCCTTTCAAAATGTATATTTTTGCAAGATTAACATTGCATTGTTTCTGGGAAAATATAGAGTGTAATTGAAAGATGTTTAATTACATTGTGGGATATGAAAAATGTCGTCGAGAAGAGCTGGTGTTATGAAGGAACAAAAGAAACGATTTTATATGTAGGGGGTAATAAATAAAAAGCCAAGTTCTTTTTCATAAAGATGAAAAAGAACTTGGCTGTTATGCTATTTTCTTACCTAGCTTTTTATTTACAAATCCTAAAATCAACCCGCGTATTTGTGGATCAATTGCAAGGCCAATAATACCGTACAATATACCAGTAAGTGTTAGAGCTACCAGTGGTGGTAAGTTAATTAATACTGTGCGGTATAGGGCGTAACTGATTATAAATGCTAATGTATTAAATACAATCCCTTTGAATAGTAATGTAAATCCTTTACGAACGAATAAAGTAAATCCGATTAATAAAGTAACCTCAGTAATGATAGCAGCTACCGCAGCTCCCATCATTCCAAATTGGCTACCTAATACGATGTAACTTACGATAGCGACAGCTAGTCCAATCCCCATCGTTGTCGCACGCTTCCACTGTTGACCAATTGTTGTTAAATTATCAGCAAGTGGATAGTTGATAGATTGTAAAATGACCATAAAGGCTAAGATTGCAAGAGCATCACCGGCTGGTGCATATTTTTCACCTAATAAAGTAACAATCCAAAAACTTGGGTCGGCGATAAATGGAATCGAGATTCCCATTCCTAAGAAAGACATAAGTTTTAATTCGAACTGAGATAGTTTTCTATGTTCATCAATATTCTTTTCATTTCCAAAAGCAAATAACTTTGGATAAAAGGCCGCTGCAATTACACCAGGAATTTGATAAAGTACAGCAGGTATTTTCGATGCAGCGCCGAAGAATCCAACTTGCTCATATGTTGAGACTTTTTCTAATATAATAGGCCCTAACTGTGGTAAGAGCATAATGATAATGCCATTGATTGTGAAAATGAGCAATTGATCTAAAATACCTTTATCCCAGCCCTTATGAACTGTTGTATGGCGAATTACCATTATAAAGGCGATGAGTCCTGTTACGAGACTGGATATCCCGTACATGGCAGCAACCATCATAAGTGACCATTTAAAGGACATTCCTAGTAGAAGAGCAGCTGCGGCTGTTACACCTTGTATTACAGAAATAATCGCTGTAAATTGCATGCGTTCTGTTACTTGGAAGTAAGCCATCCCAACACCTTGTAAAGTGGCTCCAAACATTGTCGGCAGTACAACCCAATATACCATCGCACGTAAGTAAGCATCAGGATAGAAGAACTGAGCGAAAATAGCGAAGAGCACAGAAATTACGATAGCTAATACTAAACGAATACGTAAATAACTACTAATTAGTACGCTAATGTTAGCGTTGCTTCTCGTTCCTTCACGCATAAATGTATGTGTCAAACCTGCATCTGTAAAATAACAAATAACAGCGGAAACTGCTAAAGCAGTTGTAAACATCCCATACTCCTTTGGTGAAACATATCTTGCAAAGAGAATGGTAGCAATAGCTAGTACAAATCGAACGGTGATATTTCCTACAAAGAGGTAGGAGGCGTTTTTAAGGATTTTATTTGTTTTCATGGAACAAGACCTTTCTATTTTTCAGGACGTACTTCGTCCTATTTGTAAATTTGATTTGTTTACGGAAAGTATGTTTAAAAGCGTATTCTTTATTTAAGAAAACATAAACTTTATTCGTACAAACCAAAGCATTGCGTATAGCTTTTTGCTTCGTTTTCCATTTTTTGAATAAATTTTGTGACAATATTTATTTATATCGCCCTTGATTAATTGAACTTGTGATTTATCTAACTTAGAGCTTCCTTTAATGTATATACAAGCATTGTTAATGACTGTATATGGGAATAGATAAGTTTCAAGGATTTCAATAAGTTCTGTAGAATCATTCACGATCAAGTCTTTTGATTTATTATGAACCCAATCCTTCATGCGATTAAATACTTCTAATTCTTTTGCCGTTTTTAATTCATAATCTTTATACTTTGAAGAAAGATTTCCTTCTGATAAGATTCGATAATATGTTAAATATTCATCTACATAGCATACATTTGTTACACTCATTAATTTAAATAGAAATTCTAAGTCTTCTCCCCAGCTACATCCTGGTGTGAAACGAATATTATGATCCATCACGATAGATCTTTTGAAAATCCAAGTGCTCGTCTGAGCAACAACTTGATGCGTTAAGAAAGCTTTTGTCATATCACCTTTAATAAAGTTTGTCGTGTGCTCAACTTTTTCACCAGTCTCTTCGTAAAAGTTCATATAGCCACAATAACAAGCGTTCATGTTGTTTGTATGCATGCTTTCAACTTGTTTTTCGATTTTTGTTGGATGCCATAAATCATCACTATCAAGAAAAGCAACATATTCTCCGCTAGCGTTTTCAATTCCTGTATTACGAGCAACTGAAACGCCTTGATTTTCTTGTGGGACGTATTTTATTTGTCCGGGGTACTTTTGTACAAGTTTTTTTACGATGGAAGGTGATTGATCTTTGCTTCCATCATCTACAATTACAATTTCAATGTTTTTATATGTTTGATCTAGTATTGATTGCATCGTTTCTTCAATATATTTTTCCGTATTATACAGAGGTATGACAACGGAAACGAGTTGTTTTTGTTCCATCATAGAGTTTTTATCTCCTCAAATTTTTTATGTTTTGTACCATATATACAAGTCTTTTGAAAGGAAGAAGACTACAAGAACATCTGTATAAGTTTAACGCATATAAACTTTGTAAATCAACTTTCTATTGTGGTACCCCGTATAATTAGAAAGAAATAATTTGAAATGATAAAAGCTCCTGAATTTTTCAAGCAAAATTCAGGAGCTTTAGTATATTAGTATTTAGTTAGGAAGTTATTCCTTATCTGTTATCTTTAATTTTTGTTTTAATAAAGCATAATCTTGCGTTAATGTTACAAGTTGATGGTGTAATTTAGAGATTTTTTTCGTTAGGTCAAAAATTAAAATAAAACAGAATAATAGTCCGAATAAGAATAAAATGGACGGAGGATATTCTACTTTTAATAGTTTTCCAATCCAATTTATAATTTTATCCGTAGAACTTAAAATAGCCATTGCAACACAAACAAAAATCCATAAAATAGCATATTTTGTTTCTAAAGTCCCACGACGAATGGAATTAATAATTAAGAAGAATAGTAATAAAATAAAGATAAATGAAAAGGTAATTATATGCATTTATTATCAACCTTTCACGATTTTTTGCATCAATATAGCAAGGCTTACCTTAACCATGTAATATGCAGATTTAAGGGGAGTGATGGAAGATTGTCCACCTTGTCGCTCTTGCATATTTACAGATATTTCATTAATGCGAAGTTTTTTCTTTTTTAAATGAATAAGGACTTCTGGCTCCGGATAATCTTTTGGATAATTGTGTGCAAAAATCTTAATTACTTCTCGATTGATAGCACGATACCCAGAAGTTGGATCCATAAATGTTTGTTTTGTTAGTACTTTCAATAGAGCGGTAAAATAAAAAATACCGATTCTTCGGGAAATACTACCTTTATATGCTGTTTTTTCTGTAAAACGTGAACCAAGCACCATATCGCATTGATCCTCGGCAATAGGCTGTATGATTTTGTATAAATCATCAGGATTATGTTGTCCATCAGCATCGAACTGAATCGCAATATCATATCCGTTCTCATAAGCGTATTTATATCCAGTTTGTACAGCTGAACCGATACCTAGATTGTATGGTAAATTAACAAGATGAACAGGGAAATCTTTTACGATTTGAGCTGTTTTATCTTTTGATCCATCATTAATAACGCAAATGCTTAATGCTGTAAAATGCTGTTTTAGTTCTAATAATCTTGTTAATGTATCTGTAATTGCTTCTTCCTCGTTATACGCTGGAATAATAATTAACGTTTTTGGTATTGAAATTGGTACCTCAATAGACATTATCGCACCATCCCTTATATACTTAATCATACTATGGTTATTTTTAAACGAACATTATTTAATATACCATTAATAGTATAACAAAATAAAGGAAAAGCTGATGGGTGATTTTAGGAAACAGGCATCGAATAAAAATGCTAAGGCGTAACACTTTATTATAATAAAAAATACATGCAAGGAAGAAAAAACCTGTGCATGTATAAGATAAAATCCTAATGTTACATATTCCAAGGCTTACTTAAAGTTAACACTTCAGCCATTTCTTTACTTTTTAAACGTCCTTTTTTTCTATTTTCTGCACGCTCTGAACCAGTTGTATGTAGCCAATGTTCTTCCTCTGTTTCAGGGATTACTTGTGGTACAGATGAAGGTTTTCCGTCTTTTAATGCGACAAATGTAATGAAACACGTTGCGGCCATTCTACGCTCGCCTGCTAGTAGATCCTCTGCAATTACTTTTACGAAAACTTCCATTGAAGATTTTCCTGTATAACATACGAATGCTTCATAACAAACAGAATCTGCTTGGTGAATTGGAGTTAAAAAATCAACGGAATCGATAGATGCTGTTACGCAATGTTTGCGGCTGTGTCTCGCAGCTGCAATTGAAGCTATACTATCAATTTCTGCTAATAATTTCCCACCGAAAAGTGTTTGGTGATTATTTAAATCGTTAGGAAAAACACGTGTTGTTTTAATTGCTTTTGATTCTCGCATGAATTTCTTTTCCATATATTCATCCCCTATTTTCTGTTTTCAATCAGAGTGACATGTGTAAGTGGAGTACCCATATTAGATATTTAATGAAGTAAAGTGTTCCAAAAGAGGATTATCCCACTATTTGCGGGCTAATAGTCAGTGGGGGATGAACAAAACCCCCGTGGATTAAAGTTTCACTTTATTAAAATTTCTGTATTTGTATTCATGTAACTGAAAGAAAATTTATCATATATAAAATGTAGTGTAAAAGAGGATTCGCTTACATTGCAAGTGAAAAAGTAATGACTATGTATTTGTCATAGAAATTCCCTATTAACCTTGTGCTTATTCATGATAGAATCGTTTTGTTATGAATGGAAATAGAGGTGCAATGGACATATGAATCATATAAGAACAAATTTTTCGTCTTTCTTCAGTAAAATAATGATTGGTGCGATGCTCGCATTTTTTGCCTATAGTTGTTGGTCGGCTTTTGAAACAAGTAAGCAATTTTTTGGAGGAAGTACAACAAGTATAACAATTGTATTAGTGATTTTTGTTATTCTTATTTTGTTAGTAGCATCAATTTTGCAATATCGTTTTACAGATAAACAATTTCTTGTTTTTCTTATAAGCATATCTACAGTTGTAAGACTTATCACAGTTCTATTTGTAGATGTTCCAATGATAGGTGATATGAAAGCTATGTATGAGTCTGCAAAGCAGATTGCAATTGGCAATAATATAGAAAATATAGCACAGTTACCTTTTATTATTTATGAATCGATCATCATTCGTATATTTGGTGATACGGTATTCGCTTTACAATTATTTAATATTTTATTTTGTACAGGAACTGCATTTTTCATTTATCGCATTGCGTCAATGGTCTTTGGAGAAGAGTGTGGTCGTATTGCATCAATGTTTTACGCTTTATATATTCCAAATATATTTATGAGTTCTGTATTAACGGCGGAATCACTCGCAATATTTTTATTTTATTGTGCTTGTTACATATTTTTATATAAGGGATTAGACCATCCTTATATGTGGGTAATTTCAGCCATTTTATTTGCGCTTAGCAATATGATTTTCCCAATGGGGTTATTTTTACCTATTTTTATAGTTGTATATGTGCTGTTAATTGAATTATTTCAATCAGCAACGAAACAAAAATTACTATTAAAAGTGATGGGAATACTTATTCTGTTTTATAGTACTCATTTTGGTGTGAGCTATGGTATCAAGATGATGGGAATGTCACAGTATACGATTTCTAATCAGACTTATGTTCAATCTGTTTTAATTGGAAAAAGTCAAAATGAAGAAAAAATATCCAAAAATAAAAGTGTAAAAGAGCACATTGATCAAGAGTTAACAGAAATGGAAGTAGAAAGATTTAAACTGTTAAAACCAGTTATTAACCAGCTTTCAGACGAGGGAATAAATTCTATTATTTTTAAATGTGAAAAGCTTATATATATAGTGGTGACATTATTTATGGCCATAGCTTTATTACATTTTCTAATTAAGAAACAGCAAAATGAAGGATATGTGTTGTTTGTATTATTAATTACCGGATACGTGTCGTTAAGGCTCTTCCGAGTAGATATGGCATATTATAATATTATTATGCCAGCTTTGTTTATTTTACAAAGCTTTGGTGTTTATATGAGTTATTTTTACTGCCAAAAAATATTTTTCAGAAAATAAAAGAATCCATTTTGGATTCTTTTTTTGTAGATGGATGATAAGGATGAATGTAAAGCGGAGATGACGAATCTCCACTTTATATCGATTCGTCTTATCGGTTTAGTTCTAGTTGTAAATTATCCGCTGTTAAGGCCATTGTTGAGGAATCGTCTTGAATACTCTTCATTACTTGTGAGATAGTCTCTAATTCATTTTCAATTTTTTTATTTTGTTCTTTAGAGTTAGACATATCTTTTACGATTTCTTGGAAATATTGATCTGTCGCATGCATACTATCTGTCCCTTCAGATACGAGAGAGCTTATTTGTTCCACGGAAGAAGAGACGTGTATAATTTGTTCATTAGTTTTTTCAACGAGTTTTGTAACGTTGGAAATTGATTCTTTCGTTTGCTCTGATAACTTTCGGATTTCTCCCGCTACGACTGAAAAACCTTTACCAAATTCGCCAGCACGTGCAGATTCAATAGCAGCATTTAATGCTAGTAAATTTGTTTGCTCGGCGATTGATTTTACAATATCAATGATTTCGTTAATTTTGTTAGAAATATCAAGAAGTTCATGAGTATCAGTAATGATAGTTTCCATATTCGTTTGGATGCTTTCCATTCGTTTGTTTTGCAGATTTAATTGTTCTTTTCCTTTATTGGCCTTTTCTTCTGATGTCGTAGCTAATGATGTACCTGTTTTTGCAATTCCTACGATACTTTCTGATTTAGATGTTAACTGTTGAATAGAAGAGCTTGTTTTTTCAGATACTGCCGCTAGTTCTGTTGCAATATGTGTAATCGTCATAGTTGTCAGTTCTTTTTCTTTTTCATGTTCTTTTTGGATTCTTTCATATTCGGATTCATAAGCTGCAATAACAAGTTCTTGTTCTAATGTGAATAATTTATTTATTACGTTTATAGAATAAGAAAAATCTTCTATCGTTGAAATTTTCGTTTGCAAAATCTTTATGACGGAGCGGAATAATTCTTGATAAGCAGCGGTATACCATTTTCTATGTAAACCAATTTGTACGTGCCTTTTTGCAATTTTAACACGTTGTTCAATAAAATCTTCATTCATATTCCCGCTGAACAATTCTTTAATATGTGTCTTTAAAGTTTGTTTTAATTTGGGAATAGAGCTGTAGCGTTCAATAACAGCAATTAAATTAGGTTGTTTTGTGATGTTGGTGTAGAATTTTTCTGTTATCCAATCTATTTCCTCAAAAATAAATGGCTGTAATACTTTAACAATTTGTAAATCTTCCTTTGAAATATGTAGCATATCCATTTGAGTTTTTAGTTCAGAATTAGCAGGCACGTTAAATATGATTTGTTGGCCTTTGCTTAATTCAATTATACTGGTGTTTGTTTTATTTTTTTTAAAAACCCCAAGCATCATTCTTCCCCCTGTTTATAAAACGTTTTCATTTTTTTGTTCTAATGTAATTATATATTTTTATATACAATTACTCTATAGTATATGGAATTGTATATAAATTAAGAGAATTCTATGTAGAATTCTCTTAATGGCCTTTATTAATTTTTGCATGTGTTTTAAAGAAAACTGGGAAATGTACATTATATATTACGGTGACTACACGAATAACGAATGTTATTAATAAACAGACATAGAAAGCTAATATGTGTGCCCCCATTGCATGTGTAATTAAGAAACTAACTGCTCCTAGAATAGAAGCAATTGCATATATCTCTTTTCGGAATACATACGGGATATCTTGAGCGCAAATGTCACGTAAAATACCGCCCCCAATACCTGTAATAACTCCCATTGAAACGACTAAAAACGAGGCGTCAACGTGATGTGACATTGCTGCATTTGCACCAATAGCTGTAAATACCCCTAAACCAACAGCATCAGAAAGCATAATAACGACTTGAAGTTTATTAATGCGCTCAAAAAACATACATGTGAATAATGCTGATAGTACACTTACGAAAAAGTAAATGGGTTTTACAAATGCGACAGGAGGCAGGTTACCAATCATAATATCACGAATAATACCGCCGCCGAGCGCAGTAGCTACAGCTAAACAAAGGACACCAAATAAATCTAGATCTTTTTTTAAACCAACTAATGTACCAGAAATGGCAGCGGCGATAATGCCAAGAAACGTAAATATATCGATTAATAACATGGCTTTAATTCCTTCCTCTTAAAGATGTTCCAGAGAAAAAATATACACTAAAGTTTTGGAAATAACAATTACTTTTCGCTACATGTAGAAAAATGGATGAAATAGCTAAAGAAAGCGTTTGAAAATGCTTGATAAGTAGCAATAAAGTAAAGCGAAAAAGTGTGGAAAGATTAATAGTATAGTTTTTTGATGTAGCTTAGTTGGAGGGATGGTACAATAAGATAAGTTCGATTTGTACATTTGTATAAAGTGATAAAGGGATATTTATGTACGGTCGAAAATAAGTGCATATGTGTTAGATAGTTTTTATAGGGAGAGGGAAGGATAGCTAAAGGACAATGTTTTCGGTTACTAATAATGCTGGACTTGACTAGTTTCGGCATGAAAAATAGTTCTCAATTTAAATATGAGTTATGTTATAATTGCTAGGTGTGTTTAAACAGTAGAAAACTATGATTAAAAGATAATGTGAAGATTTTGTATGGAGGTCTTGGAATGTTAGCAAATCAAGCTAGGGTTAGATTTGAGCATTTTTTGCTCTTTTTTATTATTTTACAGCCTGTTTTAGATTTATTAACGTCTCTTAGCATTGAGTTATTAAAAGTAAATGCGACAGTTGGAATTATGGTGAGATTCCTCATTATGGCAATGGGCGGTATCTATATTTTAATTCAGGCAAAAGAAAGAGAAAATAGGAAGTTTTTGATTTATCTTGTATTACTAGGAGCTGCATTAGGAATAGGGTTTATTAATAACAAGTTAATCAAGAGTCCTATTGTACTCGCAGAAGAAGTTAAATTCATTGGAAAAGCATTGTATATATATATTATGCTTGGTTCATACATTTTAGCTTTAAAATCACTAAAGAAAACAGTAAATATTAGCGATAAAGTTAGAAATAACATTATGTATTCAACATTAATTATTAGTGCTGTTATGGTTATTTCTATTACGACAGGTACAGATTTCGGTAGTTATGAATGGATGAAAGTTGGTTCCCGAGGATGGTTCTATGCAGGTAATGAACTAGGGTCAATCTTAGCTATTATTTTCCCTATCGTGGTACTATATTCTATTCAAAAAACAAAGAGCGTGAAAAACGTTTTATATTGGATTCCATCGCTTTTAATGATTTACTCGTTAATTCAAGTTGGTACGAAAGTAGGGATGGGCTCAATTGGTGCTACGTTAGCAGCAGCAATCGGGATTATCGTACTACAATTATTATTTGATAGAAGAAATCCAAACAAAAGGTCTCTTGTACTTAATGGATTAATCGCTATTGTCCTATTAGCTGGTGTTGTCGGAACGTTTAAAATGACGCCATTAGCACAAAATATGGGTATTCATAACAACTATTTATCAGAACAAAATGTAGCGCAGCAAGGTCAAAAAGAAAAAGAAATTAAAGAGAAAATTAAAAAAGAAGAAAAACAACATAAAGTTGAGAAACCAGAAGAAAAGGCGAAGGTAGAAGCGGAAGTTAAGAAAGAGCTTGAGAAAGAGCAAAAGAAAGAAAATCAAGAAAATCTTATTTTCAGCGGACGTCAAGTATATGAAGAGAGACATAAGCAATTCTTTAAAGAAGCGCCAACGTCACAAAAATTATTAGGAATGGGTTATGCAGGTAACTTTAAGTATAATGAACAAAAGCAACCAGATCCGAAGTTAATTGAAATGGACTTCCATGATTGGTTTTATGATTTCGGAATTATTGGTTTTGCGTTAATGATGATTCCATTTATTTATTACGGCGTAAGAATCCTACTAGCATTTGTTACAAGATTTAAAGAGATATTTAATATAAAATATGGAATGATTACAGCAAGCTTAGTATTAGCATTAGGTATTGCATATATTGCAGGACATATTTTGACAGCACCAGGAGTCGGGATTTACTTTGTAGTGTTGTTAGCTTATCTAATCGTAGATCTAGAAATTGAATGATAAAAATAAAAGCTAACTTTTGTTAGCTTTTATTTTTTAGTACAGTAAAATAAAGATAGATGGAAATGTAGCGAGGATTTAAAGGAGGAAAAAAATATGAGGATATTGCATATGAATGCAGGAGCAGAAGATGGTGGAGGAAAAACACATATTATTTCACTGCTCGATCAGTTTCCGGATGGTGAAGTAGAATTAGCAGTATTTGAAGATGGAATTGTTGCGAAAGAAGCAAGAGAGCTAGGAATAAAAGTTCATGTGTTTTCACAAAAATCTCGCTATGATTTATCCATTTTAAAGAACATAAGTGAATTCATTAATAAAGAAAAATTTGATGTAGTTCATACACACGGTCCTAGGGCGAATTTCTTTGTTTCTCTAATGAAGAAGAAATTCGCAGCAAAATGGGTTACGACAATTCATAGTGATCCATTTCAAGACTTTACTAAACAAGGCTTAAAAGGCTGGATTTTTACTAAATTAAATTTGAAAGCTTTAAAAAATATAGATTTATTTTTTGTTGTAACGAATAGGTTGAAAAAAAGCTTAGCCGCATTAGGTATTTCAAATGAAAAGATGCATGTTATCTATAACGGGATTGAATATGATCAGGAAAAAGCAGATGGCTATAATAAAAAGGAAATGTTTAATATTGATGAAGATGTGTTTACGGCAATCCAAGTAGCGCGTTTGCATCCTGTTAAAGGACATGAAGTTTTATTCGATGCGTTACAACAAACAAAATTGGAGAAAATTAAAGTGTTATTAGTTGGTGACGGGCCGTTAGAAAGAGAACTAAAGGCGTTAGCTACTGAAAAAGGGATTAATGATAAAGTTGAATTTTTAGGGCATCGTCAAGATGTGAAACAATTATTTGCTTCATCACATGTCAATTTGTTAACTTCCCATAGCGAAGGATTTCCATTAGTTTTATTAGAAGCGGCAAATCAACGTGTACCATCAATTGTGACTAGAGCTGGAGAAATCGAACCGTTAATTGCAGATGAAACTTATGGGTGGATTGTACCAACTGGTGATGGAAAAGCATTGGCATCGGCATTAGAAGAGGCGTATGATAAGTGGAAAACTGGAGAGTTATCAGTAATGGGCAAGCATATTTATGAGCATGCTACTATGAACTTCTCACTTCAAAAATTATATGAAGATACGAAAGAAACATATAAGCAATTAATAGCAAAAAACCTTTAATGATAGAGAGGATAGTTAATTATGGCAGTACAAACGGTTGATATTCTAGGTGTTCCTTTCTCTACAATGACAATGGATGAAACGGTCCAATATTTAAAGGAACAACTAGAATTGGAGCAAACTCATACTTTTCAGGTAGTAACAGCAAATCCTGAAATTGTTATGTGTGCAAAAAAGGATGAAGAGTTCCATAAAACATTACTAAATACCGATTTAATTACACCTGATGGTATTGGGGTTGTAAAAGCAAGTGGTATGCTTGGTACACCTGTAAAAGAACGTGTAGCAGGTTTTGATTTAATGTGTAATTTATTTGCGAAGTTATCAGAAGAGAATAAACCAGTATCTGTTTTCTTATTAGGTGCAAAACCACATGTTGTACAAGCCGCGGCTGATCATTTAACGAAGACATATTCGGCTGCATCTATCGTGGGGATACAAGATGGATATTTTAAACAAGAAGAAGAAGAGAATATTGTTTCACGTATTCAAGAGGCAAAACCAGATCTATTACTTGTTGCACTTGGCTTTCCAAGACAAGAAAACTTTATCCAAAACAATAAGCATCGTTTAGAAACGAAAATGGCTGTTGGAGTAGGCGGTAGTTTAGATGTGTGGGCTGGAGAGGTAAAGCGTGCGCCAAAATGGATTCAATCTATTCATTTAGAGTGGTTTTACAGATTATGTAGTAATCCAACACGTTGGCGTCGTCAGTTAGTATTAGCTGAATTTTTAAAAGAAGTAATGCGTTCAAAAAAGTAGCGGAACATCGCTACTTTTTTTTATTTGTTTATTTTTGATAAACATTTTACTTTTTGGGAATGATGAAGGGGAATTTTTTATAAGAAAGTATTTTACTTATGCAATACACACATGTAAAATGATGTGTAAAGACAGCTGTGTAAGGAGGACTTCTTGTGAGCAAGGTAAAAGAAATTTCGAAGCGAAAGCTACTTGGTATAGCAGGGCTTGGCTGGCTATTTGATGCAATGGATGTTGGAATGCTTTCATTTGTAATCGTAGCACTCCAAAAAGATTGGGGATTAAGTACTCAAGAAATGGGTTGGATAGGTAGCGTTAATTCAATTGGTATGGCAGTAGGAGCGCTCCTTTTTGGGATACTATCAGATAAAATAGGACGGAAATCAGTCTTTATTATTACATTATTACTATTTTCTATCGGTAGTGGTTTAACTGCTTTAACGACGACATTCGCGATGTTCCTCGTTTTACGCTTTTTAATTGGTATGGGACTTGGCGGGGAACTTCCAGTTGCATCTACTCTTGTATCAGAAAGTGTTGAAGCGCACGAACGTGGAAAAATAGTTGTACTATTAGAAAGCTTTTGGGCTGGTGGTTGGTTAATTGCAGCTCTTATCTCATATTTTGTTATTCCTAAATACGGTTGGGAAGTTGCTATGGTAATAAGTGCAGTTCCAGCGTTATACGCTTTATATTTAAGATGGAATTTACCCGATTCTCCAAGGTTCCAAAAGGTTGCAAAAAGGCCATCTGTTATTGAAAATATAAAATCGGTTTGGTCTGGAGAATATCGTAAAGCAACAATTATGTTATGGATTCTATGGTTTTGTGTGGTCTTTTCCTATTATGGAATGTTCCTTTGGTTACCTAGTGTAATGGTACTGAAAGGCTTTAGTTTAATAAAAAGTTTTCAGTACGTACTCATTATGACTTTAGCTCAACTTCCAGGATATTTCACAGCTGCATGGTTTATTGAACGTCTTGGTCGTAAATTTGTATTGGTTACGTATTTAATTGGTACAGCATGTAGTGCTTATGTGTTCGGAATTGCGGATTCATTAACAGCATTAATAGTGGCGGGTATGTTACTATCCTTCTTTAATTTAGGTGCTTGGGGTGCATTATACGCTTATACACCGGAACAGTATCCAACAACTATTCGCGGTACAGGTGCAGGAATGGCAGCTGCATTTGGGCGTATTGGTGGTATTCTTGGACCACTATTAGTAGGGTATTTAGTTGCTTCACAAGCTTCACTATCGCTAATATTTACGATTTTCTGTGGATCAATTTTAATTGGGGCACTTGCTGTAGTTATACTTGGTCAAGAAACGAAACAGAGGGAATTAGTATAAAGAGAAACCTTAATCAGTGGTGTTTTGTCCATCAACCATTGATTATTAGCCCGCACCAATCGGGATAAAAGAAAAGGGGAACCAAAGTGGTTTCCTTTTTTCTGTTTTTTTAGATAAATAATGGTATAGTAAGAAAAAGGGAATGTTTCTTACTAAAGCGAATGTATACAACAAGACATATGGACAAAGGAATTAGGTGGCTGGATAAATGAAAATCTTACTTATCATGGAAGAAACAGAAGAGCGAAGAAAATTAGTTGAGAACTTTACTGAAAACATTCGAAATGTAGAATGTTTTGAAGCGAAAACTGGAACAGAATCTTTGCTAATAATGAAAAAACATACACCTGATTTTGTTTTTTTAAATTCGCAATTAATGGATGGTACTGGTTTTGAATATTCGAGTTTGTTACGAGAAGTGAATTGTTATACGAAATTTATTTTTATTGGTGAGGATATAGAAGAGGCAATTACAGCTTTTCGTTTCCAAGCGTTTTATTATTTATTACGACCATTTCGTGAAGAAGATTTACAATTTATTTTATATAAAATGGGAAAAGAACAAGGTGAGAAAGCAAAGAGTCATCTGCGTAAACTGCCGATAGAAGGCCATGAGGGGATTAGATATATTCTCCCGGAGGATATTGTATATATTAGTAAAAATAAGGAAAACAAAACCGTTTCAATTTATACAACGAATAATCAGTATATTTCAACATACACACTTCAGGAATTAGAAAATAAACTAAATGCATATGATTTTTTACGTGTACATAAAAGCTATTTAATTAATATGTCATATGTACAAGAACTTAAACCTTATTATAATGGCACGTATAATTTGCATTTAGACAGGTACGATGAGCAACCGATTCCAGTAAGCCGTAATTATGTAAAACGACTTCGAAATAAAATTGAGCTATGACAAGTAATGAGAGAATTTTAACATAATAGCCTAGAAATCCTTCATGATAAGGAGGATTCAAATTAAATATTCAGAAAATTTAGTACAATCTCCTCTAAGAAGTAGTAATGGGGGGATTGTACGTGAAAACATTGAAATCAATTTTACTTTGGGGAGTTATTGCAGCGGTAGGAGCATCTGCTTTTGGTGTAATAGCTTTATCACAGGGTGAGACAATTAATGCTGTATGGCTATTAGTTGCTGCTGTATCAGTGTATGCGATTGCTTATCGCTTTTATAGTAGATTTATAGCAAGGAAAGTTTTTGGCCTAGATAATAATAGGCAAACGCCTGCTCATACGTTAAATGATGGGAAGGATTATGTTCCAACAAATAAATGGGTTTTATTCGGACATCACTTCGCTGCGATTGCAGGGGCAGGTCCTTTAGTAGGACCAATTTTGGCGGCGCAGATGGGGTATTTACCTGGGACTATTTGGATTATTGTTGGGGTAGTTATTGCCGGAGCTGTACAAGATTTTGTAATTTTATTTGCTTCAATGAGACGTAATGGTAAATCATTAGGAGAAATGATTAAAGATGAAATTGGTCCTGTTACAGGATTAATTGCGATGATTGGTATTTTAGGTATTATGATCATTTTATTAGCAGTATTAGCTTTAGTAGTTGTGAAGGCACTTGTTGGAAGCCCATGGGGAATGTTTACAATCGCAGCAACGATTCCAATTGCTATTTTAATGGGAGTTTACATGCGTTACATTAGACCAGGGCGAGTAGGGGAAGGATCAGTAATCGGTATTGTTCTACTAGTCCTATCGCTTATTGGTGGACAGTATGTAGCAGAAAATCCAACACTTGCAAGTATGTTTACTTTTAGTGGTGAAACAATTGCTATTATGCTTATCGTATATGGATTCATTGCATCGGCATTACCAGTTTGGATGCTCCTTGCACCACGTGATTATTTAAGTACATTTTTAAAAATAGGAACGATACTTGGATTAGCAATTGGTATTTTAATTGTAGCTCCAGATTTGAAGATGCCGGCAGTATCTAAGTTTATTGATGGAACAGGCCCTGTTTTCTCCGGGAATTTATTTCCGTTCTTATTTATTACAATAGCTTGCGGTGCTGTCTCTGGATTCCACGCTCTCGTTTCATCAGGTACGACGCCGAAAATGATTGAGCAAGAAGGTCATGCACAGCCAATTGGTTATGGGGCAATGTTAATGGAATCATTTGTAGCAGCGATGGCTATGATTGCAGCTTGTGTATTAACACCAGGAACTTATTTTGCAATTAATAGTCCAGCAGCACTGATCGGAACAGATGTATCACAAGCGGCTCAAGTTATTTCTTCGTGGGGATTTGCTATTACACCGAATGAATTAAAAGAACTTGCTGTTAACGTCGGAGAACAGACCATTTTATCACGTACAGGTGGCGCACCAACATTAGCAATTGGTATGGCACATATATTTTCACAAGTAATAGGTGGAACGGCGATGATGGCATTTTGGTACCATTTTGCCATTCTTTTTGAAGCACTATTTATTTTAACAACGATTGATGCTGGAACACGTGTAGGACGATTTATGATTCAAGATATTTTAGGGCATGTGTACAAGCCGTTTGCGAAAACAGATTCCACAATAGCGAATGTGGTTGCTACAACGTTATGCGTATTAGGCTGGGGGTACTTCTTATATCAAGGGGTGGTTGACCCTCTCGGTGGAATTAATACGCTATGGCCACTTTTCGGTATTGCAAATCAAATGTTAGCGGGGATTGCATTATTACTTGGAACGACAATTTTATTCAAAATGGGGAAAAAGGCATACGTTTGGGTAACGCTTATTCCGACTATAGGATTACTTATTGTAACGATGACAGCTGGTTATCAAAAGTTATTTCATGAAAATCCTAAAATAGGATTTCTATCACATGCGAAAGTATTTCAGGGAGCATTAGATGATGGGAAAGTATTAGCTCCAGCTAAAAATGTTGCGCAAATGAAGCAAATTATTTTTAATGACTATATTGATGCGGCACTTTGTGGAATTTTTATGATAGTTGTAATTGCTGTATTAATTTCTGCACTTCGGATTTGGATTCAAGTATTAAGAAATAAGCCAATGCCATTAAAAGAGGCGCCATATATTCCTAGAGATGAAAGTGAGTCGAGGAACTATGCTTAAAAGTTTACGGGACGTATGGGGAAAGAGAAAGCAATTTATTAGTTTACTTGTCGGAGTTCCAAGTTATGAAACATATGTAAATCATATGAAAGTACATCACCCAGAAGAGGAAATCCTATGTCAAAAACAATTTTTTGCTGAGGCACAAGAAGCTAGATTTAATGCAAAAGGCGGAAAAATATCACGATGTTGTTAATGGAAGGGGCGAAATTTCGTCCCTTTTTTATTTTGTTGTTCCACGTGGAACAACAAAATAAAAAAGTTTGGGAATTATAGGGATTTCGTAATACAATAACATATGGAAAGGGATAGATGGAAAAGAAAAAGTAGGGAGATTATTTTATGTTCAGAGATCTATTTGTAAATATGACAATTATTCTTTCCTTTATCTTTGTAGGTGGTCAGCTTTTAAGAGATAAGCCGTTAAAAGAGGGATTCGCTGTTTGGCAAAAATGTGTAGTAGGTATTTTTACTGGGATATTAGGTGTATTATTAATGCATTTTGGTGTACATATTGAAGATAGTCTGTTGGATTTACGTTACTTGGCAGTTATTTTGGCAGTTATAATTGGGGGGCCGATAGCCAGTAGTATAACAGTTGCTATCATTTTAATAACTCGGTTACTTTTTACTGATTACTCTTTAGCCTCTGAATTGGCTTGCTATACTATCATAGTAACCGGAATGGGTATTGTCTTCATTTGGCGGATGAAAATTTCTATATTTACAAAGTGGATATGGCTTAATGTGTATAGCTTGTCTATTTTAATATTACCACTGTCTATTTTATTTAAGGATGTATCTGTAGTGGTATTATATTTTGTTTGTAGTATTGTTGCAGGATACATCACATTTGTAAGTGCAAGTTATGTATTACAATCGAATGAATTATTTCAAACGATGAGGCATTATGCAACGATAGATGCATTAACGAATCTAGGAAATGTAAGACAGTTTGATTTAGAGATGAATCGTCATATTGGTAACAAACATATGAAGAATGATTCACTTTGTTTATTGCTTATAGATATTGATCACTTTAAGTATGTAAATGATACATACGGTCATCCTGCTGGGGATGAAGTGTTAAAACAAGTAGGACGTATTTTGTTAGAGAATGCGCCATTCCCAAATTTAGTCTTTCGAAAAGGTGGCGAAGAGTTTGCTCTGTTGTTACCAAAAAAGAGAGTAGCATTTGGAACTCGTATAGGGGAACAAATTCGACTAGCAGTTGAAAAGCATTCATTTCAACTGCAAAATGGGGAAAAAATTAAAATTACAGTTTCTGTTGGGCTTTCAGAATATAAAAAATCACCTGAGCAATTTATTCAATCAGCGGATGATGCGTTATATTATTCAAAAAGAAATGGTAGAAACAAGGTTAGTTCAGCATCATAGGAATTCGGGGAGTACTTTAAAACATTTTTGCAAAACATACTAAAACCGACAGAACAATGAATGCTCTGTCGGTTTTAGTATGTTTTTTAATTTATTATTAGACAAGTTCTTTCGGTGCAACGAATTTGCGGTATGCACCGTGATGTGTTGGTCCTACATATTCGTTAATCTTAAATGAATGACGAATTGCAGCTGTGATGAATTCTTTCGCAGTTTTTACCGCTTCTTTCACAGTTTTTCCTTTTGCAAGTTCTGCTGTAATTGCAGCGGAATATGTACAACCTGCACCGTGTGTATTTGTCGTATCAATCTTTTCTGATTCTAGAAGATCGAATGTTTCTCCGTCATATAATACATCAATAGCAGTTTCTGTGCCTAGTTTGCTACCACCTTTAATCAGTACGTATTTAGCACCTAAAGCATGGATTTTTTTTGCAGCTTCTTTCATGTCCTCAAGAGAATTAATTTTCACACCACTTAATTGATATGCTTCAAATAAGTTTGGCGTTACGACTAATGCCTTTGGAACAAGAACGTCACGTAAGCAGTCATTTGTTTCAGGATGTAACGCTTCATCCGCTCCTTTACATACCATAACAGGATCAACTACTACATTTTCGAAATTGTGCTTTTCAATTGTTTCCGCAACCATTTCGATAATTTCTACTGATCCAAGCATACCCGTTTTTAAAGCATCTACGCCAACGCCTTCAATTGTCGTTTCTAATTGTGGTTTTAATGTAGAAGCTGGGATTGGGAATACGTTATGTGCCCAACCATTATGTGGATCCATCGTTACGATTGTCGTAAGAGATGTCATTCCGTATACACCAAGTTCTTGGAATGTTTTTAAATCTGCTTGTATACCAGCGCCGCCACTTGTGTCAGAACCAGCGATAGTAAGTGCCTTATTCAATGTCATTATGAAAGCCCCCTCAAGTGATATAATGAAAACTATGTTTTCACCATTATATCAATGTTACGAATAAGTACAAAGTGAAAAGTAGATGATTTATGTTAAGTACTATTTAAAATCTTGTATGTAGGAGACGAATTATGTTTCAAGAGAATCGTACAAATGAATTAGTTATATTAAAAGAGATTGCAGAAACGTTGAATACCTCAAATGATACATATCACGTACTTCAAGCTGTGCTGGAAAAGCTGTTGAATGTAACTGGTTTAACGACAGGATGGATTTTCCTTGCGGATGAAAATGGTAGATATACAAAATTAATTGATTACCAATTACCAGAGGGATTGAAATTCGAAAATAAACGACCGATGTGTGAGGGGAATTGCTGGTGCTTACATCGCTTTGTGGAAGGAAAGCTAGAGCGAGCAGTTAATATTATTGAATGTAAGAGAATTAATAATGCGATTGAATACAACTGGGGAGATACAGAAGGGATTGTACATCATGCGACAGTACCGCTAAAAGCGGGAGAAGATGAATTTGGCGTGTTAAATGTAGCTAGCCCAGGTAAAACGCATTTTTCGGAAGAAGAATTAGTACTATTACAATCAGTTGCCTTTCAAATTGGAACGGCATTAAAGCGTACAAAACTGTATGAAAATGAAAAGAGAAGAGCTCATTATTATGTAAAGTTAGAACGCTTTATTCAAGCTTTAAGGACAATTCATAAATTTAATGCATTACCAGAAGAGATTGTAATGCAAATAGGGAGCTTATTTCTATGGGAGCAAGTTGTATTCTTTATTAGAGAAGAAAATGAACTAGCTGTGAGAGCTTCTTATAAGAAAGGTGAACTACAAGATGATTTGAGGGCAGTAGCACAGGAAGCGTTGGAAAAAGAAGAGTCTGTCTTGTTGAAGCGTCAGGTTGGTAATATAGAGCATCCCAATAGGACAGTTATCGCTATTCCGATACATATTCAAGATCATATATTTGGAGTATTAAGTGTAAGTTCTAATAATGGAGAATTTGATATAAATACGATAGATGTAGTACAAGCGTTAGCAAATCATATTTCATTAATGATAGAGAACTTAAGATTAAATGAAAAACGCCGCGAACTTGTACGAATGGAAGAGCGTAATCGTTTAGCTAGAGATTTACATGATTCTGTTTCACAAAAGTTGTTTTCATTAACGTTTATGACGAAAGGCGCTGAAGCTGTCTTAAAGGGTCAAAATGAAAAGGTAGATCAGTCTTTGTATGAGATGCGTGAATTAGCACAAGGTGCCTTAAAAGAAATGAGGACATTAATTTGGCAGCTCCGTCCGGCTGGATTAGAGAAAGGGTTATTACCAGCTTTAAAGCAATATGGTGAAAGTTTAGGATTGAAAATTCGGGAACAAGTTACAGGTGTACGTGATTTGCCGCGTGTAGTAGAAGAAGCGCTATGGCGAATTGGACAAGAAGCTTTAAATAACGTAAGTAAGCATGCGAATGTAAGAGAAGCGACGATTTATTTCAAAGTGACGGAGAAAAATGTATCATTAGAAATAGTCGATCAAGGAAATGGGTTTGTAGAAAAGGATATAAAAGAGAAGAAATCACTCGGTATGACTACGATGCGTGAAAGAGTAGAATTAGTTGGTGGAACAATTAAAATTGTAAGTAGTAAGAAACGAACGAGTATAAAAGTAAATGTACCATTATGATGTGAAAATGAGGGAAGTTTGTGAAAATAAAAGTATTGTTAGTTGATGATCATACAGTTGTTTTAAAAGGATTAGCATTTTTTCTAAGCACACAGGAAGATTTTGAATTAGTTGGTGAAGCAAACAATGGGAAAGAGGCGCTAGTGAAAGTAGGCGAAACGAGTCCAGATGTCGTATTAATGGATTTATATATGCCTGAGATGGATGGAATTGAGGCAACAGCTTGTATTAAAAAAGAATATCCAAACGTGAAAGTAATTGTATTGACTAGTTTTTCTGATCAAGCTCATGTATTGCCGGCACTAAAAGCTGGGGCGAGCGGTTATATTTTAAAAGATATCGAACCAGATCAGCTTGTTGAAGCTATTCGAAGCGCGTATAAAGGTAATATTCAATTACATCCAGATATAGCAAATGCCCTTCTTTCTCAAACATTACCACAGGAAGAGAAAGAAGAAGAACCTTCCGTTCAAGTGGATGTATTAACAGCGAGAGAAAATGAAGTATTGCAGTTATTGGCGAAAGGGATGAGTAATAAAGAAATTGCTTCTGTTTTAGTTATTACAGAAAAAACGGTAAAAGCTCATATGAGTAGTATTTTGAGTAAGTTACATTTATCCGATCGCACGCAAGCAGCATTATATGCAGTGAAAAATGGAATCGTATAAGACAAAAGTCGTAAGACCTAGTTCGCCTTTAGAAGGTGGACTTTTTTTATGGAAAAATACGTCTATGTGAGGACGTAATTGTCTTGATATAAAGATAAAATGTATTTGTAAGCAACAATAATTATAAGGGAGTACCCTTTTTCGTAAGTGATATATAACAACATAAGAGTGAGTAGTAGGAGGAAAAACAATGGCAACAGTTTTATTTGTAAAAGCAAACAACCGCCCAGCGGAACAAGCAGTTAGTGTGAAATTATACGAGGCATTTTTAGCAAACTATAAAGAAGCGCATCCAAATGATACAGTGGTAGAACTTGATTTATATAAAGAAGAATTACCATATGTAGGCGTAGATATGATTAATGGTACATTCAAAGCAGGTAGAGGATTTGATTTAACAGAAGAAGAAGCAAAAGTGGTAGCAGTTGCTGATAAGTATTTAAATCAATTTCTAGAAGCTGATAAAGTAGTTTTCGGTTTCCCATTATGGAACTTAACGATTCCAGCCGTATTACACACGTATATTGATTATTTAAACCGTGCTGGTAAAACGTTTAAATATACACCAGAAGGTCCAGTTGGGCTTATTGGAGATAAGAAGATTGCGTTATTAAATGCACGCGGCGGCGTATATTCTGAAGGACCAGCAGCTGAAATGGAAATGGCTGTTAAATACGTAGCAAGCATGATGGGCTTCTTCGGCGCAACAAACATGGAAACGGTAATTATCGAGGGACATAACCAATTCCCAGATAAAGCAGAAGAAATCATTACTGCAGGTCTTGAAGAAGCAGCTAAAGTAGCAAGCAAATTTTAATTAAAATTATAATCGCCACTCGAAAAAACAGCATTAACATTTAAATGTTAATGCTGTTTTTTTTATATTAATTTGTAGTTTCGTTATGTTTAGGAAGCGGAAATGCATTCCCAATCGCTGCTGCCCCGAGCATGGGTAATAATAAATTGAGCGGGAAAAACATGAGTAATAGTAATGTTATAGCTATTGGTTTTCTTAATGCATAGCTTGAAATAGCTGTCGTGACGATGGCTACAGAAGCTATTGGATCTATAGGGATAATAGAAGCTATAGCATATCCGATACTTGATCCAGCAAATATAATTGGGAAAATATGTCCGCCGCGCCAACCCGTATTTAAACAAACGGCAGTAATACATAATTTTAAAATTCCTGAAAGAAGTAGTACCCAGAAGGATAAATGGCTCCATTCAACGACTAAATCTTTTAATTGATGTTCTCCTGAAAATAACGTGTACGGGAGAAAAGTTCCTGTAACCCCTAATAAAATACCGCCTATAATTCCAAGTGATACCTTGTATTCCCTGAAGGGGTGGATTAATTTCTCTAATGTGAATTCTAATTTGAAATAAAAGAAACCAACTATAGCACCAATGCTAGCAAGTGGTAGAAAGGCGATCCATTCATTAAGAGCAAGAGACCCTTCCCCAAAATCAACAATAAAGGATCCACGATTATCGAGTTTACTAAGCAATAAATAAACGGAAAAACCAGCAAAAGTGGTAGCTAAATATACGATTGCTTTTTTTCCTTTCGAAAATTCATTAATTTGCTTATCCTCATTTTCATTCGGAGCTAAATAACCGAATAATGGTGCATTAAAAATAACACTTAAAGTGGCACCAATTCCAACCTCTGTTAGTTCATTCATTCCCTTTAAAGCAAATTTAAAGCGATCTCCTACCCATGTACAAAGTCCACCGATAATTCCAACAAGTGCAGCTTCTGGTCCTAAACTAGCTCCAAATATTAAAACGATAATCGCAGTTAAAGTAGCTTTATGTACAAAACGGTATTCAATTCTACCTGTTTTTTTATATTCAGCCATCACTTCCGGCATAAGACGTGGATATGTACCGAAGTATTTTTGTGTTAAACCAACGAGGATACCACCGATGATTGTTACACAAATGGTGTAATAAGGGGGAGAAGAGAAAAGAGTAGGTAAGTATCCCCAAATAAAGTGAATTCCGATATTTATTGTGACTAAAAATGACCAGACCGTGACTCCTACTATAGAGCCTAAAAGAATGCCATATAGGACGAGTATATGGTGCATGTCTTTTTTATTTGTCATGTTCTACCTCCGTTATGTAAGTTTTCATGTAGAAAGGATTAAATATGCTAGTGTGAAATGAATTGAATATATATAGTATCTTTTTGAGGGGGTGGCTTATTCAATATATTGGGATCTCATGAAAATTTGAAACCAACGCGGTTAAACCACCTATTTAATTCTATATATGGATTGGAGTTTTTAAAAGGTCTTTTTCAAATGAATATGGAATATATTTCTTTTATTGTTTGTATTAAATTCCTTGCATTTAATTTAGAACATTCAGAAAAACTATTTGACATCAGGAAATTATTGCTATAAAATCAACGGTAATTGCATAGTCTTATCAAGAAAAGGTGGAGGGACAGGCCCGATGAAACCTTGGCAACAGCCGTATAACGGAATTGTGCCAAATCCTGCAGGTAATAATCCTGAGAGATAAGAAAGAGCCTTAGAGCGTGTTTTCAAACTGCTCCTTTCTTGTTTTCAGGGAAGGGGCAGTTTTTTATTTTGGATAAAGTGAAACTTTAATCAGTGGGGGTTTTGCCCCTCCCCCGCTAATTATTAGCCTTCATCAATCGGGCAGTTATCTCCCACCTAACTTCCTCGCATTTGCCGAATTTGGAGGTGGGAGTCTTACTACCCGCAAATAGCGGGATAAAAGAAAGGAGAATGAGAGATGGGAGAATCATGGGGGAAAGGAACGATTTGTGTGCAAGGTGGCTATACGCCAAAAAATGGTGAGCCGCGTGTTTTGCCACTTTATCAAAGTACAACGTATAAATACGATACGTCAGATGATTTAGCAGCACTATTTAATTTAGAGGCAGAAGGATATATATATACGCGTATTGGAAATCCTACTCTAGCTGCATTTGAGCAGAAGTTATCAGATTTAGAAGGCGGTGTAGGGGCTGTTGCAACAGCTTCTGGGCAGGCAGCCATTATGCTTGCGGTTTTAAATATTTGCAGTAGTGGAGACCATTTACTTTGTTCTTCAACTGTTTACGGAGGAACGTTTAATTTATTTGGAGTGAGTTTGCGTAAGCTTGGCATTGATGTTACGTTCTTTAATCCTAATTTAACGGCAGATGAGATTGTGGCACTTGCTAATGATAAGACAAAACTCGTTTATGCAGAGTCGTTAGGAAATCCAGCAATGAACGTTTTGAATTTCAAGGAACTTTCAGCAGCAGCAAAAGAATTAGAAGTACCTTTTATCGTTGATAATACATTAGCGACGCCTTATTTATGCCAGGCGTTTGAACATGGGGCAAATATCATTGTCCATTCTACAACGAAATATATTGATGGCCATGCAAGTTCTTTAGGCGGCATTGTAATAGATGGAGGGAACTTCAATTGGACAAATGGAAAATATCCTGAGCTTGTCGAACCTGATCCGAGTTATCACGGCGTAAGCTATGTTCAAAATTTTGGAGCAGCAGCGTATATTGTGAAAGCACGCGTTCAGTTATTAAGAGACTACGGAAATTGTATGAGCCCATTCAATGCATATATTAGCAACATTGGCCTGGAAACATTGCATTTACGAATGGAGCGTCATAGTGAAAATGCTCTCGAAGTTGCTAAGTGGCTTGCTAATCATGATCGCATTGAATGGGTGAATTATCCAGGATTAGATAGTAATGAAAATTACTCGTTAGCACAAAAGTATTTGAAAAAAGGTGCTAGTGGAGTTTTAACATTTGGTATTAAGGGTGGATTAGAAGCAGCAAAAGAATTTATCGCGAATGTAAAGCTTGCAACTCTTGTAACGCATGTAGCTGATGCAAGAACTTGTGTAATACATCCTGCTAGTACGACGCACAGACAATTAAGCGCAGAAAATCAGCGTTTAGCTGGCGTTACATCTGATTTAATCCGTTTATCGGTCGGTATAGAAGATGTTTCTGATATTATTGCAGATTTAGAAGCGGCGCTAGTCGGAGGCAAACAACATGCCGATCATAATTGATAAAGATTTACCAGCTCGCAAAGTATTGCAGAAGGAAAATATTTTTGTAATGACGAAGGAGCGAGCAGTAACACAAGATATACGTGCTTTGAAAATTGCTATATTAAATTTAATGCCCACAAAGCAAGAAACAGAGGCGCAATTACTTCGTTTAATTGGAAATACACCGTTGCAATTAGATGTTCATTTACTTCATATGGAATCGCATCTATCTCGCAATGTAGCGCAGGACCATTTAACGAGCTTCTATAAAACATTCCGTGATATTGAGAATGAAAAATTTGATGGACTCATTATTACAGGAGCACCAGTTGAAACTCTTTCTTTTGAAGAAGTAGATTATTGGGAAGAGCTTGGACGTATTATGGAGTATTCAAAAACGAATGTAACATCTACGCTTCATATTTGCTGGGGGGCACAAGCAGGTTTGTATTACCACTATGGTGTGCCGAAGTATCCTCTTGCGGAAAAAATGTTTGGTGTATTTGAACATGAGGTTCGCGAGCAACATGTGAAATTGTTACAAGGGTTTGATGAAGTGTTTTTTGCTCCGCATTCTCGTCATACAGAAGTACGAGAGAGCGATATTGAAAAAGTGAAAGAATTAACGTTATTAGCCAATTCTGAAGAAGCAGGCGTTCATCTTGCTATTGGGCAAGAGGGAAGGCAAGTTTTCGCACTCGGGCATAGTGAATACAGTTGTGATACGTTAAAGCAAGAATACGAACGGGACTGCCAAAAAGGGTTAAATATTGATGTGCCAAAAAATTATTTTAAACATAATAATCCAAATGAGAAGCCAATTGTTAGGTGGAGGAGTCATGGGAATTTATTATTCTCTAATTGGCTGAATTATTACGTGTATCAAGAAACCCCTTATATATTGTAAATGATTGTATAACACGTGGTAGCGTTTTATTTGTAAAGATTAACCTTTATTTTTCTTAATATTCAAAATACATTGTTTTTCAGATTTTTTGTCTATATAATGGCATCTAAACACAATTTTTGAGGGGTGGACAGTATTATGAAAGAAATTCAAGTGGGGTTATTAGGTCTTGGGACAGTTGGTAGTGGTGTAGTTCGTATTATTACAGATCATCAAGAACGACTGATACACCAAGTAGGTTGTCCAGTGAAAGTAACGAAAGTATTGGTGCAAAACATTGAGAAAGAGAGAGAAGTAGACGTGCCTTCTACTCTATTAACACAAGATGTGAATGAAATTTTAGATAATCCTAATATTGATGTTGTCATTGAAGTAATGGGCGGCATTGATGATGCAAAAGCATATATTTTACAAGCTTTAAAAAGCGGAAAGCACGTTGTGACTGCAAATAAAGATTTAATGGCGTTACACGGAGCGGAACTCTTAGCGGTAGCAAAAGATAATAAGGCTGATTTATTTTACGAAGCAAGTGTAGCGGGAGGGATTCCAATTTTACGAAGCATCGTAGAAGGTCTTTCCTCAGATCTTATTACGAAAGTAATGGGAATTGTAAATGGAACGACAAATTTTATTTTGACGAAAATGTCAGACGAAGGGAGAGCATATAACGACGTGTTAAAAGAAGCTCAGCAGCTTGGATTTGCAGAAGCAGATCCAACATCAGACGTAGAAGGTTTGGATGCAGCAAGAAAAATGACGATTTTGGCTACTCTCGGTTTCTCTACAAATGTAGAGCTTGGAGATGTGAAGGTAAAAGGGATTACTTCTATTACAGCAGAAGATATTGAATATAGTAAGAGCTTAGGCTATACGATTAAATTAATTGGTCTTGCAAAGCGAGATGGCGAGAAATTAGAGGTTACAGTTGAGCCAACTCTACTTCCAAATGCACACCCTCTTGCGGCAGTGCAAAATGAATATAATGCTGTGTATGTGTATGGTGAAGCGGTAGGAGAAACGATGTTTTATGGTCCGGGAGCAGGAAGCTTACCGACAGCGACAGCTGTTGTTTCTGATCTAGTTGCTGTAATGCAAAATATTAGGTTAGGTGTAAACGGAAATAGTGCTGTAGTTCCGCAATATCAAAAGGTACTAAAAGAGCCAGATGAAATTATTGTGAAAAAGTTTTTAAGACTTCATGTGAAAGACGAAATTGGTGTGTTTGCAAAAATTACATCATTGTTCTCTGAACGCGGTGTTAGTTTTGAAAAGATTATTCAAATGCCACTTGAAGAGAAAGGGAAAGCAGAAATAGTAATTGTAACGCATCGTGCTTCTCTTGCAGATTATGAGTACATTCTACATACATTGCAATCGTATGAAGAAATAGATTGTGTGAAAGCAAATTATCGAATTGAAGGAGATGCTAAGTAGTATCTCTTCTAATAAAACGAAAAAACCTATTAAGCGGCTTGCTTAATAGGTTTTTTTCTATTTAAAATTTGCGTACCAACTTGAATAAAAGCTTGAATAATCCAACCTGTTGTAAAGGATAAGATAATTGTTCCAAAATAGATTGGCCCATCTAATAAGAAGCTTAATGTTAAAAATAAAAAAGCTAATGAAATTTCTGTTCTTCTAAATGTCCATTTCTTTTTCTCAGCAACAGTTAAAACGAAAGCCTCTTGAGGTGCTGCGCAAAGTTTAGTAGAGACGTAAAGACCAATTCCGGCTCCGACGAATAGGTTTCCGCAAATAAGTGTTATATATTTTGGAAGAGAGCGGATAATGTCCATAATGGTCGTAATAGAACCAACCCAATCAACAAAAAGGGAAATAAGAATCATCGTTACAATTGTGCCGATTGTAATTTGTTTTTTGTCCCAAAAGAGTACGATCAGGGTAAAAACAAAGTTAATCATGAAAATCCAAAAACCAATACTTATCCCAAAATTTTGATATAGTGCAATAAAGAAGGAATCATAAGGGCTAAGTCCAAAGGAAGTAATTGTCGTCATCATATTAATACCGATGGCGAGAATGAGTAAACCGCCAATGAAAAATATATATTCTAGTTTGAATCGAAGCATAGTTGTATATCCTTTCAAAATGTATTTGCTAAGAAAGGATATACTGTGGAAAGCTTACCAGGTCAAGCGAGAATTTTTGAGGGGAAGGGGAGAATGAGATGACTAATATAAGAAAGATTGCTGAACTTGCTGGTGTATCTGTTTCAACTGTTTCACGTGTACTCAATAATCATCCGTATGTGAATGAACAGAAACGAAAAGAGATTTTAGCGATTATTGAAGAATTAAATTACACGCAAAATGTGAATGCGATTCATTTAGTGAAAGGAAAAACGAATGTAATTGGCGTTTTATTGCCGCACGTAAATGATCAATATTACAGTGCCATTATTGGGGGGATATCAAGGGAAACCGCAAAGAACAATTATAATATGATGCTTTGCCAGACAAATTATAGCGAGGAAAAAGAGCTTGAAATTTTACATATGTTAAAAATGAAAAAGCTTGATGGAGTAATTATATGTTCACGGACAAATAGTAAGGAAAAACTTGAAGAGTATACGAAGTTTGGTCCAATTGTGATGTGTGAAGAAATAGATTCGAAATTCATTTCGAGTGTACATATTGATTACTACAAAGTATTTTTGCGCGGGATGAAAAGCTTAATAGATGCTGGTCATACACGTATCGGATATTGCATTGGAAGAAGTAATAGTATTAATAGCCAGAGGCGAAAAAAGGCGTATGAGGATTCACTTCAACAGATTGTTGTAACACCGTTAGATGCCTGGAAGTTTAAGGGCTGTTTTACGGTGGAAGATGGGCGCAATGTAGTCAGGGAATGGGCTCATATGTCTGTAAAACCGACGGCTTTTCTTGTATCTTGCAATCATATTGCTGCAGGAATGGTAACGGAGGCGAAAAAACAAGGAATTCGTATCCCAGAGGATATTACGATTATCGGATGTGATGATCAAGAGGTGGCAAATATATTAGGTATTACGACGATTTCGCATTCTAGTAAAAATGTTGGTGTAAAGGCATTTGAATTATTATATGAAAAGATTAATGATGAGGAAATAGATGTGAAACATGTAGAGTTATTACCAGATTTGGTAGATAGGGAAACGACATAATAGAGAAGGTGTGAAAATCGCTTTTCGAAAATTCGTTTGGTATAATTATGGACAATCTATAGGGGCTAAAAGGGGTTTTGATATGAGATCAAAATTAGTAAAAGTAATTCTACTCATTACAATTGCGTCTTTCTGTTTATTTGCATACGGTTTTGTTTCGGGTGTAAATGATGTATTAAATCCGAAAGCTTCAAAATTAATTACGAAGACTGACGTAGTGGCAAAAGAGAAAAAGAAAACGGGAACGTTACAAGTAGTTAGTTTAGGTGATTCGTTAACGCGCGGCGTTGGTGATAAAGAAGGAATTGGCTATATTGGACGAATGAAAGAGAATTTACAAAAAGATTATAAACAAAAAGTTGCACTAAGCAATTTGGCAGTTAGTGGTGCGAAAATGCCTGATTTATTAAAACAAATCGAAAGCAGCGGAGCTCAATATTCAATTAAGCAAGCAGATGTAATTGTTTTAACAATTGGAGGAAATGATTTGTTCCCAGGATGGGAATCGCTCGGAAAGATAGATTTAGAGACGTATCGTCCTGATACGGAAACGTTTCAAAATGAAGCGAAGAAAATTATAGAAGAAATTCGTAAATTAAACACAGATAGTCCTATTTTTTGGCTAGGTTTATACAATCCTTTTGAGGATGTAGAAGATTTAAGAGGTTCATCAAATATTGTTGTTGATTGGAATGCTTCTTTAGAGAAATTAGCATTAAATGATAAAAATGTATATATTACACCGACATTTGATTTATTCCAAAATCGTGGAAAAGATTTATTATACTCCGATCATTTTCATCCGAATGAAGTAGGCTACACATATATGGCAGAGCGATTAGTCCAAAACGTCGTAAGTAAATTAAAACTAGAGCAAGGAGGGATAAAATGACGACGATACTTTCTGTACGAGACTTGAAGAAGGTAATTGGAAAGAAGACGCTTGTAGAGGACATTTCATTTGATGTAAAACAAGGAGAAGTGTTTGGCTTTTTAGGACCGAACGGAGCCGGGAAAACGACAACAATTCGAATGTTAGTTGGACTGATTAAAGCGACAGAAGGTACTATTTCTATCGGTGGTTATTCTATTAAGGAAAATTTCAGAGAAGCGATGCGTCAAATTGGAAGTATAGTTGAAAACCCAGAGCTTTATACATATTTAACGGGATGGGAAAACTTAAAGCAATTTGCGCGCATGCTTGGTGATATATCAGATGAACGTATTATTGAAATTGCAAAAATGGTTCATTTAGATGAGCGTATTCACGATAAGGTAAAAACATATTCCCTTGGTATGAAGCAGCGCCTTGGAATTGCACAGGCGCTACTTGGAAACCCGAAATTGCTCATATTAGATGAACCGACGAATGGTTTAGATCCAGCTGGGATTAGAGAACTTAGGGAATTTATACATAAGCTTGTAAAAGAAGAAAATATGAGTGTATTTATTTCGAGTCACTTGCTAAGTGAAGTGCAACTGATATGCGACCGTGTTGCTATTATTCATAAAGGAAAAATGATAACAGTTGCACCTATTGAAGAGTTGATCAAAACAGCGAGTGATCGTGTGGAATGGGTCGTTACACCGATTTTCAAAGCGAAAGACATGTTAGACGCTGCTGAAGAGATAGAGGAAGTTAGTGTAGAAGATGAGCGTTTATTATGTCGTATGGATGTTGCGTCTATTAATGTTTGGAATAAGCATTTTGTAGAAAACGGGATAGATGTACATAGCGTCAAAGAGCTTGTATTTACGCTAGAAGATTTATTTATTGAACTCACAAGGGGTGAGCAACATGCGTGAATTTGCGAATCTAGTTTTAAATGAATCAGAAAAGATTTATCGTAAGAAACGAATTGTTGTTGTCATGCTTATTTTAGCAATCTTGATTCCACTTTTTGTGTATGCTCAGTATCGTGAAATAGAAACGACGCAAAAAAGGCTTGGTACGACCGATTGGAAAGTATCATTACAGCAACAAATTGTTGATTCACAAAACCGCTTGAACAATTCTAGATTGCCAGAAGAATGGCGGGATTGGTTAAAAGTAAGAGTGGAACAACAACAATATTATTTAGATCATAATATTAATCCGACTGCGCCAGGAGCACCGACATTTGTGAGGGCGTTTATTGAACAAGGAATAACATTATTTATTCCATTGCTCGTTATGATTGTCGCCATTGATATTGTTTCAGGAGAACGAAGCGATGGTACGATGAAAATGCTTCTGACGAGGCCAATTCGGCGCTGGAAAATACTCCTTAGTAAATATGTGACGATGTTATTTTTCATTTCGCTCATATTGCTTCTTGTCGGTTTGTTTGCTTACGCATTATCAGGGCTTGTATTTGGATACTCTGGATGGAATTTACCTGTGTTAACAGGATTCGTCATTGATAAGGAAACGTTAAATACGAACTTTGTCCACCTTATTCCGCAGTGGCAATACATTTTAATGGCGTACGGACTAGCTTGGTTTGTTGCTATCGTTGTTGGAACTATATCATTTATGGTCTCTGTTTTAATTCGTAATACACCAGCTGGTATGGGCGTTATGTTAGCTGCGTTAATTGCAGGCGGCATTTTAAGTTCATTCGCAACGTCTTGGGAAGGTGCGAAATACATTTTTAGTGTCAACTTATCGCTAACGGATTATTTATCAGGAAAACTTCCTGCATTACAAGGGTTATCAATGGGATTTTCTTTAATAAATTTAACGGTTTGGGCAGTAGTATCTCTTATCATTTCGTTTGTAGTATTTACAAGGCAGGATATGGTGAATTAATTGGATAGGAAGTGAAGGCATGGAAAATATTTTGCAGAATGATTGGGGACCATTACTGGGGCCAGAATTTGAGAAAGAATACTATCAAAATTTAGCTAACTTTTTAAAAGAAGAGTATGAGGAGCATGTGATTTATCCAAAGGTAGAAGATATTTTTAACGCTCTAGAGTATACAAGTTATGAAAATACAAAGGTCGTTATTTTAGGACAAGACCCATATCATGGACCGAATCAAGCGCATGGTTTAAGCTTTTCGGTACAACCTGGTATTAAAACGCCGCCATCATTGCTAAATATGTACAAAGAACTTCGAGATGAATACGGTTATGAAATTCCGAATAATGGTTATTTAGTAAAATGGGCGGAGCAAGGGGTTTTACTATTAAATACTGTGTTAACGGTTCGTCAAGGTGAGGCGAATTCTCATAAAGGAAAAGGATGGGAGCATTTCACAGATCGCGTAATTGAGCTATTAAATGAACGTGAAAAGCCAGTTATTTTCATATTATGGGGACGCCATGCTCAGGCGAAGAAAAAGTTAATTACGAATACGAGTCATCGTATTATCGAGTCCGTACATCCAAGTCCATTATCAGCAAGACGAGGTTTCTTTGGAAGTAAGCCGTACTCTAAAGTAAATACGATTTTAGTTAATATGGGCGAAAGAGAAATTGATTGGGAAATTCCAAATTTATAAATAGAAAAGGTAGTTAACAGTTGTTAACTACCTTTTTATTATTGTTGTTCGTTCTTTAGTTTTGCATCTAGTACAAAAGTACCGAATGGGATAACTGATGAAACGAATGCCCCAAGTGCCCATAAAATTGATTTACGGTGTACGATTGTTACTTGAATTACCGCAAAGATGAATAGAATAAATAAAACGCCATGAGCCATGCCTGTAATTTTAACAGCTGTTGCAAACCCTGCAAAATATTTTAATGGCATTGCTACAAATAATAGTAATAGGAAAGAAATCCCCTCAATTAAGCCGATTGCTCTTAATCTTCCGATTGGTGTAGATAACATGAAGTAGCCTCCTTTAATGTATGCTTGTATATAGTAAATTTGTATTCTTTTTCAAAATGAAATAGTCTATTTTGTTTCATTATATACAAAAAGAAAGTTTACACTACGAGAATAGTGCAAAGTTCAAAATATAGTCACAAAAGCATTGCAATTTAAATAAAAACCTATTTGAAGTATTTGACTTCAAATAGGTTTTATGAATGAAAATATTAAACAAGTACTTCCGTTTTTAAAACGAATTTCTCTACAACTTTAGCAACACCATCGTTCATATTTGTATCTGTTACATAGTTTGCAATTTCTTTAATATCATCTGGTGCATTGCCCATTGCAACGCCAAGACCAGCGAATTCAATCATTGCTTGATCGTTATAGCTATCGCCCATTGCGATAACTTCTTCGCGTTTAATACCAAGTTTTTGGATTAGTTGGTTTAAGCTCGTTCCTTTCGTAACACCATGTTCAGTAAATTCTAAGAAGAATGGTTTAGAACGCATAACGCTTAATTGGCCTTCTAGTTGTTTTTGTAGTTTCTTTTCTACTTCAACAAGACGTTCAGCTTCTTTGTTCATTAATACTTTTACTACAGGCTCTGTTACAGCGGCTTTAAAATCATCTACTACAACGATTGGCATACCAGTAATGTCGCCCTCAATTTCAGTATACGGATTATTTTCTTCCGTTACGATATCATCGCCAATATAAGTATGAATCCATACGTCTTCAGTTTTACTAATTTCAAATAGGTTGTGAACGATTTCAGGAGATAGCGTACTACTGAAGATTTCTTCATTTGTTTTACAGTTAATAATTTTTGCGCCGTTAAAAGATAGGATGAAGCTACCGTATTCCTCTAAACGAAGTTCTTTTGCAACATTGCGCATACCAAACGTTGGGCGCCCAGAAGCAAGTACAACTTTAACTCCTTGCTCTTGTGCTGTCATTAAAGCCTCTTTCGTACGAGGTGAAATTGTATGGTCGTCGCGTAATAAAGTATCATCTAAATCTAAAACAATCATTTTATAAGTCATATAGAAAATTCCTTTCTTTGTTGAAATAGAAATAAATTTTTATGAAGATAGTGGGGAATATATAGTAAGACATCGAACTTCTTTGCATGAAACTAGGAGAAGTTCTACATTGTTAGTATAAATTATCATGAGCGTGTTGCCCATGATAATTTATCTCGCTATTTGCAGGGCAGTAAGACTCCCACCTCAAAATTTAGCTGGAGCAAAGAAGTTAGGTGGGAGATTAACTGCCCGTAAACGCCCGATTGGTGCGGGCTAATCATCAGTGGGGATGAACAAAAACCCCACTGATTAAAGTTTCACTTTATCATTATCGTAACAACTCTAAAGATAGAGTGCAATAATGGAAGTTTTCCAATTTACGATGGTTGTTTTTCGTGCGAACGAGAAAATAATATTTCCAGCAAGATAGCCATTACAGATCCAAGAACAAGACCGTTACTTAAAAATGATGCTAAAAATGGTGGTAGCGTAGAAAACGCTCCTGCTGGAACGAACATAACGCCGACTCCTGTAAAGATTGAAAGGCCTGCTACTTTAAATAATTGTTCTTTATTTTGTACAGTGTCATATTCGCGGAAAGCGAGACCAATCATGCTTGCAAATACAGGATAAATTGCAGCATAACCAACTGCAACGGGGATGGCTGCAAAGAATGAAGTAATCTTTGGGAATATACTAACAAGAATGATAAAGCTTGACCCTAACATAAATGGAAGGCGCTTATAAATATTTGTCGTTGCAATAAATCCTGCGGATCCAGAAATGGCAACAGGACCAATGGCTGAAAATAGACCGCCTAGCAATTGATTTATTCCTGTTATAATGCCAGCTTGTTTGAAGCGATCTGGAGCAGCATCTTCTTCATATTTAGAAACAACCTTTTGTACAACGCGAATACTTGCTAACATATTTGTTAGAAGTAGTAGTGTGACGAAAACTACCGTAATTGCCATGTTCCATTCAATGCGAGGCATTCCGAAAACAAACAGAGATGGAAGACGAATTATATCTGTCACAGGTGTTACTGGATTAGATAATCCGAAGCACGCAAATAATATCCAGCCGCAGACGATACTGAAAAGAACGGAATATTGTCCAATAATAGGTAGCTTCATAATGAAAAAAGATAGTAAAATAACAATGAGTGAAAGAATAAATACCTTTGGCTGTACTTCTGTATGTTGTCCATCAAGGCCAAACATGCCTTTTAAGAAGGAGCCACTAAGTTGTGCGACCAAAAGGAATAAATACGTTCCAATTACTGTCGGTGTAAAGTAACGAACTAGTTTATCAATAAGTCCAAAAACACTAAGAATAATACAAATGATGCCACTTAATAGGAAAGCGTACTGAAGGACCTTAAGTGTTTCATTGCTTGATCCAAATAATACGACGCCTAAACTTGCATACAAGGAGAAAATTCCCCACCAAAGGCCTGCAGGACCTTCTTGGATAGGAAGTTTATGACCAAATATAGCTTGCAAGAGACCGGCAAAACCGAGAACAAATAATGTTCTTTGTACAAACGCGATAGCTTCAGCGCCATCAAGGCCGTAACTAGTTGCGACACTAATTGGTACAATAAGACTTCCAGCTAAAATAAATAGTGCCCATTGTAAGGCAGAAAGAAATAGCTTCATTATATCAACCTCTTTCATAGATTCCGTTTTCTAGTATATACGTATTTCATTTCCTCTGGCAAAGATTGTAGATAGAGAAAAGAGTTGAAACATAATATGAATGTACGGAAGCAATTATGGATAGCGGTTATATGTATGACTTTTGTTGTAATTCTAGGAATGCTATGATTTATGACAATTGAAGAGATTAGCTTGTTTCAAGCATTTTGGATGACGATGATTACTGTATTAACGGTTGGATATTGCGAATCCGTTAACAGTGCATTATATTGATACAGTATTGTATGGAATAGAGCAATCATTTGTAATTGAAGAAATTCAAGTTGGTAAAGATTCTAACTTAGCTAGTAAATCGTTATTAGAGAGTAATATGAGAAATCAATTTGGTGTAACAATTTTAGCGATTTTAAGAGATGGGGATATTATCCATAATCCAACGGGGCAGGAAAAACTGCAAGAACATGATATGATAATAGTATTTGGTTCAGTGGAGAAACTGAGGCAATTTGAGAAAGAACTACAAAGTAAGAGGTGACAAGGAATGCAAGTATCTAGCGATAAGGTTTTAAATAAAATGGCGAGTGAAATTGCAAAGGCAAAAAGTAGTGAAGGACAAAAATCAAAAGAGCATTTATTAGTTGTGCGTGCATTATGTGATTTATTATTAGATGAACAAGTTGAGCCTTCTACGTATAGAGAACCACAAGTTCAATCACAAATAATCGGATCTCAGCCTATAACAACAGTTCAACCGGTTATGCCAGTTTCTGGAGAACCTGTGTATATAAAAGAAGAAGGTGCAAATGGTAATTCTTTATTTGATTTTTAGGGATTAAATCGTTTGGATTATATGTGAAAATTGCTTATGATAAAAATAAAAAGGGGAATTAAGATGAAAATTTTCTTTTTACTAGGTTGCATTGCAGCGGGGCTATCTGTTGCATTAGGGGCTTTTGGAGCACATGGTTTAGAAAATAAAATTTCTGCAAAAATGTTAGAAGTGTGGAAGACGGGCGTTACATATCAAATGTTTCATGCAGGTGGCTTATTCGTAGTTGCTCTATTAATGGACAAAATGCAATCATCACTTTTAAACACTGCAGGTTGGCTTATGGTAGCTGGGATTATTATGTTCTCAGGCAGTCTTTATGCATTAAGTACAACAGGTATTAAATTCTTTGGCCCAATTACACCCCTTGGTGGTGTAGCGTTTATTGTGGCTTGGATTTTAGTCGGAACTGCAGTTGTAAAAGGGTTATAAAAAACAAAAGCTGGCATTCGCCAGCTTTTTTTTATGGTCTTGGAGCATAAGTTGCTTGTTGACCAGGTAAATACGTAATTTCTCCTGGGAATTCTACATAATCTAAATAAATCATTAGTAGTAAAAAGCGTTTTCCAGATTTCGGCTCACTAATTACGATATGATCACGGCCAGCTGCCTCGATGATCCCTGTATAAGATTGTGTACCAAGCGAACTACCGCGTTCATAAGTCATTACAACTGTAGCTGGCTTACCCTTATTTAAACGAAGGATGTTTTCAATATACGATTGCTCTAGTGGTAACATCCCTTGAGAAACTGCAAGTTGAGCTTGAGCAGCTTGTTGTTGCATCGCTTGCTGTTGTTGTTGCTGTTGCTGCTGCTGTGGGGTCATTTGTTGCGGTTGCACATAAGTTCCAGATGGTTGATAAAAACCTGTTCCATAGTACGGGTTTTGTTGCTGTGCCATTCAAAAATCCCTCCTCATTTTCATTCCTTAATATACGCCTGGACAATCTCCACCAGATGGTTGGAAGAAGCAGTGTTTTTTAAAGCGACCAGAATTTTGTTGGTCATACCAAGTTGGCGGGCAAGGGCCTTCAGGTCTAAAGAACCATAAGGCGAAGTTGGCGGGCCAAAAACGTTGTCCCTGAATTGTCCGGCGGGCTAAGGCAATATCTTGTTCTCTCGCTCGTTGATAAAAATACCCTTTTTGAGTTGCTTCAAAACCACCAGGATTTTGATAAACCATTTGACGTAAATTACGTATTTTTTTGAAATCTAAACAATTTCCGCGGACACGATTTACCCCAACGTTTCCGACCATTAACATCCCTTGTTGGCCTTCTCCTTCGGCTTCAGCACGCATCAGTCTAGCTAATAACTTAACATCTTCTTCGTTATACGCGATAACACCCATTATGTGTCACCTCTCTTTTTGGAATGCCTTGTAGAAAGAGGTTCATTTCTAGATGAAGTGTGGAACAATTACTAGTTCATACGTATGAGAAAAAGGACGCAGATATGACAACCAAACGAAGTTTTACATCTAGAGGGGAAAATAAAAAAAGCTAGCGTGAGCTAGCTTTTCATCATTAAAATACTTTAGACCATAAGTTTGAGAAGAAATCGCCAATTGAACGCATTGTTAATACGAACCAATTTGCTTTTTCTACTTCTTCAGTCGCTTTTGCAGTAACTTTTATACTTTTATTTCCGTCTAAGAAACCATATTTATCAGTTGGTTCTAAGACGATTGAACCTACCTTTGCATCTTTCTTAATAGGAGCAACTAAATGCCCATCTTCAGCAAGTGATTTATCTGCTTCAGTAGAAATTTTGTAAGGTGATTTGCTACCTTTTGTAGTAACTACTGTCACTTCTTTTTCTGGTGCAACTGTTACGTAGTCTTCTTTTCCTTTTACTACAGAAATTTTGTTGTTTTTATCTATTTTTAATTTCTGTTTTTCGAAGTTATTAAATCCATATTCAATTAATGCGCGAGATTCTGTGAAACGTTCGTCCATTGATTTCGTTTTAATAATAACAGATATAAGACGTAAATCACCGCGTTTTGCTGTAATGGTAAAACCATACCCAGCTGTATCGGAACTTCCTGTTTTTAAACCATCTGCTCCTTCATAAGAGAAAGCAGCACCTGGTAACATCCAGTTCCAATTTTCCATACGAATTGGTTTTGGATGATTATCTGGGAAGTTTCTAAATCTTTGTTTTGTATCCTCTAGCATTTCTGGATACTTTGTAATAATTGTTTTTGAAAGAATACCCATATCGCGAGCTGACATGGAGTTTTCTCCATTCGGATCAGTTCCTTCAGGATGTTTTCCTTTTAAATCAGTGTTATTTAACCCAGTAGCGTTTACAAATTTATATTTCTTTAACCCTAGTTTTTTCGCATGTTCATTTGCGAGATTTAAGAAGTTCTTTTCACTTCCTGCAAGTAATTCTGCTAAAGCAATACTAGATCCATTTGCAGAGAAGATAACGATAGAATGGTATAATTCTCTTACAGTATATTGACGTCCTTTTTCGAACGGCACGTTAGAGAATTCATTATTACGTGAAACTTCATAAGCGTAATCAGAAATAGTTACTTTCGTATCCCAAGTGATTTTTCCTTCTTTAATTGCTTCTAATACGGCATAAATAACAATTAATTTTGACATACTAGCGATAGCTAGTAATTCATCTGGATTTTGTTCATGCAGTATTTTTCCTGTATCCGCATCAAATAGCAGTGCAGCAGCTGCCTCTATATGTATTTTTTCTTCTGCATGGGATGTTGTTACTCTTAAGGAAGAAATTAACAATAGAGACACTAGTAAAATAGACAAGATTTTCTTCATATACATTATCACCTTCGCATCGTTATTAGCATATAGCTCGTACCATTTTAGCATAAATTTGGATATAGAAAGGTTACAATTTTGTAAGGAAATTGAAAAGAATTTGTCGATTTTTGTTCAAATTTGCAGAGAAAAGAAGTTTTTTGTGGGTAAATATAGAGGATAATAAAAAAAGGAACGAAATTCGTTCCTTTTTCATTATTATATGTGTAAAAATTTCTCTACTTTTTCGTCTGGTAAAATGTTCCCAACGAAGAATGTACCGAATTCACCGTAACGGGCACTTACTTCATCGAAGCGCATTTCATATATAAGCTTCTTAAATTGAAGAACATCGTCGGCGAATAATGTTACGCCCCACTCGAAATCGTCGAATCCGACTGATCCTGAAATTACTTGGCGTACTTTCCCTGCGTATTGGCGACCGATTTTACTGTGACTGTACATCATTTTTTTACGTTCTTCCATAGGAAGCATGTACCAGTTGTCATCACCTTGGCGACGCTTGTCCATTGGATAGAAGCAAATATGATTTGCTTTTGGTAACTCAGGATATAAGCGAGCTAAGATTTGTGGGTTTTGGTATGGATCTTCATCAGCTGGAAGGTAGTTGCTTAGTTCAACAACAGATACGTAAGAATATGCAGGAACTAAATATTCAGCTAATGTTGTTTTATTTAATTCTGTTTCGATTTCATTTAACTCTTCCATTGTTGGACGTAAGATCATAAGCATAATATCTGCTTTTTGACCAACAACTGTATACATTGCATGACTGCCTTTTTTTGCAGTAGCTACTTCGTTCCATTTTTCAACGACATTTAAAAATTCAGACACTGCTTGTCCGCGTTCGTCACTAGATAATGTTTTCCATGCTGCCCAATCAATAGAACGTAAATCATGTAAACAATACCAGCCATCTAACGTTGTTGTTGCTTCACTCATTCTATTCACCTCAGTTAATGATATTTTACACGTTAACTATAGCATATATAGGATTAAAAACATCTACATAAAGTTTCAGCGCATAAAATTGTCACATTTAAATTTACTTGAAAATAGGAGGAGATAAGGCTTAAAGGGGCTTTATTTCTATGCTGAATTTTATGAAAATATAATCATTTTCATTTTATCTATTTTTTGGGAGCTATAAGTTTAAAATATAGAGGAAAAGCAGTATTCTTAAAGATAGAGTTTTTTAACATATGTAGGAGGGTTTATTCGTGAGCAACTTATTTACAACAGTAAAAGAAAAAGTTCAAGGAAAAGGCATTTCTATCGTACTTCCTGAAGGAACTGATGAAAGAATTTTAGGCGCTGCAGAGCGTTTAGCAAAAGAAGAGTTAGTAAAACCAATCTTAGTTGGTAATAAAGAAGAAATTAGCGCAAAAGCAGCTAGCATGAACTTAACATTAGCAGGCGTTGATATTTATGACCCAGCTACATACGAAGAAATGGATGCAATGGTAGCATCTTTCGTTGAACGCCGTAAAGGTAAAGCAACAGAAGAAGATGCTCGCAAAATCCTTAAAGACGAAAACTACTTCGGTACGATGCTTGTATACATGGGCAAAGCACAAGGTTTAGTAAGTGGTGCAGCTCACTCTACAGCTGATACAGTTCGTCCAGCACTTCAAATTATTAAAACAAAACCAGGCGTTACAAAAACTTCAGGCGTATTCATCATGGTACGTGAAGAAGAGAAGTATGTATTCGCTGATTGCGCAATTAACATTGCACCAAACAGCCAAGATTTAGCTGAAATTGGTATCGAAAGTGCGAAAACTGCTGAACTATTCGGTATTGACCCACGCGTTGCTATGTTAAGCTTCTCTACAAAAGGTTCTGCGAAATCTCCAGAAACAGAAAAAGTTGTAGAAGCAACTCGCATTGCAAAAGAAATGGCTCCTGAATTAACTTTAGATGGAGAATTCCAATTCGATGCTGCATTCGTACCATCTGTAGCTGAGAAGAAAGCTCCAGGTTCTACAATTAAAGGTGATGCTAACGTATTCGTATTCCCAAGCTTAGAAGCTGGTAATATCGGCTACAAAATCGCTCAACGCTTAGGTAACTTCGAAGCAGTAGGACCAATCTTACAAGGTTTAAATATGCCTGTAAATGATCTGTCTCGTGGATGTAACGAAGAAGAAGTGTACAAGTTAGCTTTAATTACAGCAGCTCAAGCACTTTAATTCTATAACGAATTAATATGAAAAAAGACCATCCTATTTCTTTTGAAATGAGGGTGGTCTTTTTGGTTTCTATTTTTCTAAACCAAGTGCCTTATTATTACGGTCAATAATACGTTGTAAATTCGTCTCATATAAAGGAACTTCATCTACTGTTAGCTGAGATGATGTTAACTTTGGAGTGAATTGTTGTAACGTTTTTAAAAGGCGCATCATTAAATCTTGCACTGTAATTGTTTCGCCAAGTAATTCAGATAGTGAAGCCATCGTACTCGGTACAATTTCAGGATACGTAAATCTTGTTTCTTCGCCTTGAATTGCTACGTTGTAAAAATCACGAACGAGTGCGGCACGCTCAGATCCGCTTCCTGTCGCACATAAGTAAATTTGTACAGCAACGCCTCCGCGAATACGACGCTGAGAAATACCAGCAAATTTTTGATCGCGAATGCTCAAATCGTAGCTACCAGGACAATAAGAACCAACAATTTCTTTTGCTTCGATAGTAACATCGTAATCTTTTAACATTTCCTTAATTAAATGCCACATCGTATCGTATCCAAGGTCGATATCGATACCCTTTTCTGTTTCTTGGAATAAAAGTGATACGTTTAAAACACCTTCATCAAGTACGACAGCAAGTCCACCAGAATTACGAACGATAACATTGAAGTCGTTTTCTTTTAAAAAGGAAATACCTTCTTCTAAATGTGGTAGGCGTGAATCTTGAATGCCAAGAACAATTGTATTGTGATGAACCCAAGAGCGCATTGTTGCAGCGGATAGACCATTTCCAATACTTGTGCATAACGTGTCATCCATTGCGAATGACTGAAGTGCATGGAAAGTTGGTCCTAAACTAGACTGATCTACAATACGCCACTCTGGCTGAGATAAAATCGAACGGGAATTGCTCATATAACTAACCCCTTATTTTTAAAATGACAATCTCTATTATAGCAAAAAATGTAGAAAGGGGTTTTCTCATATATAAATGGGAGTTTAGAGGTGAAAGAATAAAAAGGATGCATTGCATGCATCCTTTTTATTCTGCAATTTTTTCTAAGTTACCGTTTCGATCCATGCGGAAAGATGTTTGTGAGCGTTCCTCATCATCCATTACTGCTAATTTACGAGCACGGTTCATAATATTCATAAGTGTTTCGTAATCCTCTTGTACGGTATGAGATTGTTGTTCTAATTTTTCTAGTTTCTTTTCTAGTTCTTCATTTCGCAGGATTTGCGTTTTAATTTCTTGTTTCAATCTCGTATTCTCGTTTTCAAGAGCTGTTACTTTTATATTTGAAGATCCAACTGTTTGTAAAAAGTAAATAACATCTTGCATTGTTATTGAGCTTTTTGGAGCAGGGACAGTCGGCTTTTGATATGGAGTAGCTTCTGTATATTGAACAGCTGTTTCATACGGTACGTGTTCTTCATAATCAGTTATCGCCGCCGCTGAAGCTGGTGGTGTGTAAAGCAAACGTTTTTTTGTCTGTTCACCGCCCGCAGCACGCATTTTATCTTTACGATGTTTTTTTGCTAGTTGAAGAGCTTGTTCATAGCTATAGCGAACAACAGCATTCCAGCGGAAACCACAAGCAGCAGATGTGCGATTTAACTGATCTCCTACTTCTTCAAAAGCATTTAATTGAGTACTTCCTTCTCGAACATGGCGAAGCACCGTTTCAGCAAGTAATAAATCGTCCTCGTCTGTCCAAGCATCTTGTCTTACTTTCATAGATTCAACTCCCTTTCTTTTTATGAACTTCCTATTTTTATAATGGGCAAAAAAATGAGCTTTTATACAAAGCTTTTAAAAATATGGTAGATTTCAATGAAGAGAAGAAATGTGGCTATGAATGATGAAAGCTTTTGAAGGAGAAAATATAAAAAATAGGTGGCTTTATATAGGAATAGAGCTACGCCCGGAGACTTGCAACAAGCTTCAAAGAGCGGTAAAATACCATTTAGTGTTTATTTTTAAATGTACTTGTGAAAAGTTTAAAATAGAGGAAGTGTTATATATAATGGGAAACGAATTTCGTGTGTGTGATGATTGTCAGGCAACGAACGTTAAAACGTTGATTCCGAAGTTGAAAAAAGTAGATTCATGTGCAACGATTGAGGTTGCATGTCAGTCTTACTGTGGCCCTGGTCGTAAAAAATCATTCGCGTTTGTAAATAATCGTCCAGTTGCGGCTCCAACAGAAGACGAATTAATTGTAAAAATTGAAGCAAAATTAAATAAGTAAGAAAAAGAAGAGTGAACAGATTACTCTTCTTTTTTTATGTCCATAAGATAGCGTTTTGTATGAATTCGTATTTCAAAATAATGGTTGACAGTCTTTTGACGTGGTAGGTAGAATAGAAAGTGTCTGATTCTGATAATCATTATCACGAAAAAGGTCAATTCACCTAATTTTTTTATTATTATTTGAGAATAAATTTCATTTTATTAAATATATGTTGTTGGTTAGGATGGTTGAGGGATGGAAGCGAGCGCAAGGAGTATAGAACAGCAAGATGTGAATGTTAAAGAGATTAAGAGCAGACCGCTCGTTGCTTCTATTATTTTAATAGCAGGCACAATTTTGTTAGCTTTAAGTATGGCAGTTTCTATTTCGTTTGGTGCAGCAGATATTAGTTTAAAGACCGTTTGGCAAGCTGTATTTCAGTTTGATGGTTCCATAACGCACCATAACGTAATTCAAGAACTTCGCATGCCTAGAGCAATAGGGGGCGTAGTTGCAGGTGCTTTTTTAGCGGTATCAGGTGCAATTATGCAAGGTATGACACGAAATCCACTTGCATCTCCATCGTTAATGGGGATTACAGATGGTGCTGTATTCGGAATTGCAATTATGTATGCATTCTTCCCTAATTCACCTTATTTAATGTTTGTTATCGCATCTTTTATTGGAGCTGCGTTTGGAGCGAGCATTGTATATGGTATTGGGTCTTCTTCACCAGGTGGATTAACGCCTGTAAAATTAGCTTTAGCAGGTGCAGCAATTAGTGCTTTATTAGGGGCAATTTCATCTGGAATTGCATTGTATTTCAACCTTGCCCAAGAGGTAAGTATGTGGAATGCAGGCGGTGTTGCCGGAGTGAAATGGCAAAGTATTAATATGTTAGTACCGATTGGTCTTGTTTGTCTCATTATAGCAATTATGATGTCGAGATATATCACAATTTTAAGCTTTGGTGAAGAAATTGCGATTGGACTTGGTCAAAATACGACATTAATTAAATTTATCGGAACAGTACTTGTTCTTGTATTAACAGGTTCTGCGGTTTCTATGGCAGGATCAGTTGGATTTGTTGGACTTGTAATTCCGCATATGACTCGTTTCCTTGTAGGCTCAGATTATAGATGGGTTATTCCATGTTCTGCGGTCTTAGGTGGATTGCTAATTGAATGTGCAGATATGTTATCTCGCGTTATTAATCCACCATTTGAAACGCCAATTGGAGCAATTACAGCGCTAATTGGGGTGCCATTCTTCCTCTACTTAGCACGTAATGAAGGGAGAGGAAAGATGTGAGGACGAGCGTCTTAACAAAAAAGAACGTTACTATTTTAACGATTTTAGTAGGATTAATTGTTGCTGTATTTTTAATAAGTTTAAATACAGGAACATTTAAAATTCCTCCAATAGATGTATTAAAGTCACTAGTTGGATTGGGTGCAGAAGATCAATCTGTTATTTTATTTGAATTTCGTATGCCGCGTATGGTTATTGCTATATTAGTTGGTTCTGCATTAGCTATGTCAGGTGCAATTTTGCAAGGGCTATCACGAAACCCACTTGCTGATCCAGGTATTATAGGTATTAACGCCGGAGCGGGATTAACAGTTGTTGTATTCGTCTACTTTTTCTTTGGAAAAGTTGGAACTGGTACATTTTTATCTGTATTTATCCTTCCATTCTTCGCGTTAGTTGGTGCGATATTAGCAGCGGTTATTATTTATTTACTAGCATGGAAAGACGGTGTTTCATCAACTCGATTAATTCTTGTTGGTATCGCTGTTGCAGCCGGATTTGGTGCGGTTAGTTTAATTTTCTCTATGAAGATGACATCTAACGACTTCCGTTTTGCAACGATTTGGTTGGCAGGAAGTTTATGGGGAACAGATTGGAAGTTCGTACTAAGTGTACTCCCATGGATGATTATTTTCTTACCACTTGCCATTAGTAAAGCGCACATATTAAATGTAATGAATTTAGGCGACTCTACAGCAGTTGGCCTTGGTGTAAACGTAGAAAAGGAAAGACGTAAATTATTATTTATTGCAGTTTGTTTAGCTGGTGCATCTGTTGCGGTGGCGGGAGGCATTGGTTTTATCGGTTTAATGGCTCCGCATTTAGCGAGACGCCTCGTTGGTGGTAAACATCAAATTATGTTACCAACGGCTGCATTAATAGGAACGTTCTTGCTTTTATTTGCAGATGTAATTTCAAGAAGTGTGTTACCAACTTCAGAAATACCGGTCGGTCTTGTTATTTCTGTAATTGGTGCACCATATTTCATATATTTACTTATGAGGACAAAATAAAGGGAGGCTTTTTGTATGGCAACTTTAGCAGTTGATGCGGTATCTGTTGGGTATAATGAAGGGTTAATTATAGATGGATTAACAGTTGAAATTCCGGAAGGACAAATTACAACGATTATTGGACCAAATGGTTGTGGGAAATCCACATTATTAAAAACGGCTTCTCGTATTTTGAAAGCAAAACGAGGTACTGTTTATCTTGATGGAAAAGCAATTGAGAAACAGCCAACGAAAGAAATCGCAAAGAAAATGGCGATTTTACCACAAACTGCAGAAGTGCCAACAGGCCTTACTGTGTTTGAACTTGTTTCATATGGACGTTTTCCTCATCAAAAAGGATTTGGAACATTGAAAGAAGAGGATTATCGCTACATTCATTGGGCACTTGAAGTGACGGGGATGACAGAATTCGCAAATCGTCCAGCAGAAGCTTTATCAGGTGGTCAACGTCAACGTGTATGGATTGCGATGGCTCTTGCACAAGGAACAGATTTACTTGTGTTAGATGAACCAACAACATACTTAGATATGGCTCATCAACTTGAAGTATTAAACTTACTGAAGAAATTAAACAAAGAAGAAGGCAGAACGATTGTTATGGTTATTCACGATTTAAATCATGCTTCTCGTTTCTCTGATCATATGATTGCATTAAAAGCAGGTAAGTTAATGAAACAAGGAACGCCAGATGAAGTTATGACGAGTGAAACACTTCGTAACGTATTTGAGATTGAAGCGCAAATCGTTCCATGTCCAGTAAACTGTAAACCAATTTGTTTAACATACGATTTAGCGATGATTAATAATCAATTGCGTAAAAAAGCATAATTAATAGAATTTCCCCCTCTTAAAGAGGTGAGAGGGGGAGTTCTAATGGACGTTGAGCTTCTTACCCACGGATGGGAAGTTGAACGCCCGTTAGAACGGGTTATAAACAACAATTAATAAATATATATTAATTAAATGTTGTTTTGTTTCTTATAGTTACATGCAAATTATAAGAGAAATACAGCTAGAAGGAGTCGGAATATGAAGAATTTTAAAATGGCACTATTAGCAATGGTACTAGTTGTTACTTCTGTACTATTTGCAGCTTGTTCTAACAAAGAAGAAGAAAAGAAAGCAGATGCGAAAACTGAAGAGCGCACTGTACAACACGCAAAAGGGGAAATTAAAATCCCTGCAAATCCAAAGAAAATTGCTGACCTTAGTGGTTCAACAGAAGAATTATTAATTTTCGGTATGAAACCGATTATTACTGCAAATACAACACAAGAAAAAATTGATTCACATATTGAGAAGAAATTGAAAGATGTAAAACCGGTTGGTTCTGCGTGGGGCGATAAAATTAACATCGAAGCAGTGGCTGCTGCAAAACCAGATTTAATTATTGTAAACAATCGTCAAGAAAAGATTTATGATCAATTATCTAAAATTGCACCAACAGTTATGTTAAAAACTCCATTAGACCAATGGCGTCCAAAATTCGAAGAAGTAGGTCAAATCTTCGGTAAAGAGAAAGAAACAAAAGAATGGTTCAAAAAGTATGATGAAAAAGCAAGCAAATTACATGACAAAATCGTTGCTAAAACTGGCGATGCAACATTCATGAAAATGGCTGCATATCCAAATGCATTCCGTGTATACGGTGACTACGGTTACGGTAGCGTAATCTTTGGTGATTTAAAATTACCAGCAGTTAAAGGTACACCAACTGATAAACCGTTAGTACAAATACAAAAAGAAGCTTTAATTGATTACAACCCAGATTACTTATTCGTATTTACAACTGGTGACGGTTCTCAGCGTCTAAAAGAATTCCAAGAAGAATCAATTTGGAAAAATATGAACGCTGTTAAAAACAACCATGTATTTACAATCAGTAATGAAGATGTAAACAAAGGATACTTCCCACTAGGTAAAGAAATGATCCTAGACGAAGTTACTGAGTTCATTTTAGGAAAATAATATATAAAGAAAAATCACCTTTGTTTTGGTAAAGGTGATTTTTCTTTATATAACAGGAATTAATATAGTCTTTCATTTCTTTCTGTTTCCTATATCGTTTATAATATATAGTAAGAATGCAGTAAAGAAAGGGGGATGTCGAAAAGTGGTATATTTAAACGACAAACTCAGCGAAACAAAAGTGTTTAAAGACCCAGTACATAAATATGTACACGTGCGTGATCGCGTTATTTGGGATTTAATCGGAACGAAAGAATTTCAACGCTTGCGCCGTATTAAGCAGCTTGGTACGACATTTTTTACATTTCACGGTGCAGAGCATAGTCGCTTTACTCATTCGTTAGGTGTATATGAAATTATTCGTCGTATGATTGATGATGTGTTTGATGGCAGACCAAATTGGAATGCTGAAGATAGATTGTTATGTTTATGTGCGTCATTACTTCATGATGTCGGTCACGGCCCATTTTCTCACTCGTTTGAAAAAGTATTTTCGTTAGATCATGAGAAATTTACGCAAAAGATTATCGTTGGTGATACGGAAATTAATCGTGTGTTAAGCCGTGTTGATAAGGATTTCCCGCAAAAGGTAGCAGATGTAATTGCGAAAACATCTACTAATAAATTAGCGATTAGTATGATTTCGAGCCAAATTGATGCCGATCGTATGGATTATTTATTAAGAGATGCATATTTTACTGGTGTAAAGTATGGGAACTTTGATATGGAACGTATACTGCGTGTCATGCGCCCGTACGGTAATCAAGTTGTCATTAAAAATAGTGGTATGCATGCTGTAGAGCATTATATTATGAGCCGTTATCAAATGTATTGGCAAGTATATTTTCATCCGGTAACACGTAGTGCAGAAGTAATTTTAACGAAGATTTTACACCGAGCTAAATCACTGCATGAGAAGTATTATGCGTTTAAAAATCATCCTGTTCATTTCTATTCTTTATTTGAAGAAGAAGTGACAGTAGAGGATTATTTAAAATTAGACGAGAACGTAATGTATTATTACTTCCAAGTATGGCAAGAGGAAGAAGATCCGATTTTAAGTGACTTATGCCGTCGTTTTATGAATCGAAATCTATTTAAATATGTGGAGTTTACAGATAAGCACGGTTTAGATAATTGGATGGAGCTAAGTAGCTTATTTAAAAAGATTGGACTCGATCCAGAGTATTACTTAGTTGTGGATTCAACATCGGATTTACCGTATGACTTTTACCGCGCAGGAGAAGAAGAAGAGCGTCTGCCAATCTTACTTCTTATGCCGAACGGGGAACTTAGAGAGCTTTCGCGTGAATCGGATATTGTTGAGGCGATTACAGGTAAGAAGCGAACGGATCAAAAGCTATTCTATCCGCATGATTTAATCTATGAAGATGGAAGAAAAGGAAAATATAAAGAGAGAATTATCGAGTTGTTAGAAGGAAAGAAATAAGAAGCAGCAAAGAGCTGCTTCTTATGAAAAAACTTGAAATTATTTGTCGCTTAAGCGTTTTCCGCCAACTGCATAATGGTTTTTAGACATTTCTTCGATGAAAACAACGATGTTTTCTTCAGGAGCACCAGTTGTTTCGCTTACTGCTGCTGTTACTTTCTCAGCAAGAGCTTTCTTTTGTTCTTCTGTGCGTCCTTCTAGCATTTTCACTGTTACGTATGGCATGTATAATCGCTCCTTTTATGTAAGTTACACTCTTATTATAGCGGATTATGAGGAAGAACAATCGGAAAAACAAATAATTTCTTTTTTTGACATATGGAAGAGGAGATGAGTTATGGATCAGTTATTTAGATACCCATTGCAACAAATTCCATTGGTAGCAATGGCGATTATTATTGCGCTATCTGTGCATGAATTTGCACATGCGTATGTTGCATATAAATTTGGAGACGATACAGCGAAAAAGCAAGGACGTTTAACATTATCACCGATGGCTCATTTAGATCCTATCGGTATGATTGCTGTACTAATTCTTGGATTCGGTTGGGCAAGACCAGTACCTGTTAATCCGTATAACTTTAAAAGACCGCGTCTTGCGGGAATATTAGTTTCTATTGCGGGACCGATAAGTAATCTTATCTTAAGTGCAATAGGTTTAATTATTTGGTATAGCTTAATAACGTTTGGTGTGTTAGATGCGATGCCACTTGCAGTAGCAGATACGCTGGATCAATTTTTCCAAATTTTTATTATGCTTAATATTGTTTTACTTGTATTTAATTTATTACCAATCCCGCCACTTGATGGGTATCGCGTTGTGGAAGATTTAGCACCAGCAAATATTCGTGCGAAAATGACACAGTATGAAAAGTATGGATCAATTGCGTTATTAATTCTTGTTATTACACCGCTTAGCAATTACACAATTCAACCTATTTTCAATGTTGTTATTCCATATGTATTAGTATTTTTACAAAATATCATTGCGCCTATTTTCAGGCTTTTTTAATCATTAAGCGAGGAGGAGTTTACATATGACAGAGAAAAAGAAAAAAATCGGTTTTAATATCGTGAAAAATGATTCAACAGATGGACATGGTGGTTTTGGCGTTGGGGCATTAAGTTTAGAAAATATTTCTCCTGTATTTGTTGATGTATTAGAGAAAACTGCGTTCGTTGATATCGGTGCGATGCATGCGCGTAGTACAGTAGAAAAAGGAATTAAGTTTTTAACAAATAAAGATGAAGTTCCAAACGGAAAACCGTTTTGGCTTGTTTGGGTAACAATTGAAAGAACACCAAACGGTGCTTATTACGCAGGTGCAACAGCCTGTGAAATGACAGTTGATCGTGAAATTCGCCGCGGATATAAATCACTTCCAGAGCATGTAAATAAAATGGATAAATCCCTAAAGCGTCACATCATGATTGATCATATGGATGAATCATCTAAAAAAGTACTTGGTACATTCTTAAAAGAGCATAATGAAGCAATTTGGAACGAATCTAGTGAAGAATTGCGCCACGCATTATTAGGCGAATAAAAATAGCTGACGGATTTCCGTCAGCTATTTTTTTACCACGGGAGATATTTTTTCCACCAACCCGCCTTTTTCTTCTCTTCACTAACCTTTTCGAACTCTTCCTTATCATCAACGTGATCCATACAATACTCTGTTGGCTCTGTACCTTTTGCGAAATACATTTTCACAGAAATGGGACAATTTTTTGTAGCAATCTTACCGTTTTCAGGATTAACATCGACTGCAACAACATCTGCTGGTTGTTTAAACTCTTGTTTAGGCTGTCCATCTAATCCTTTTTCCATTGTATCGGTCCATATTTTTTTTGCGTATCCTTGTTCTGCTACGTTTGAAATGGATTTAGGTTGATCGTATCCAATCCAAACGCCTGTTACGAGCTGCGGGGTAAATCCAATCATCCAACTATCAGTTTCTGTAGAACCAGACTTTCCAGCATATGTTCTTGATAGTTTTGATAACATCGATTGACCGGTCACAGCGGCATAACTGCTTAGTTTTTTATTAAACATACCTGCCATCATTTCTTCCATCACAAAGGCTTTGCTTTTATCTAGAACTTGTTTACTTTCTAAATGAGCGTCGTATAGCATATTTCCTTCATGATCAACGATGCGCCTTATAAAGATTGGTTTTACTTCTTTCCCGCCGTTTGCAAACATGCTATAAGCATTGACCATTTCAATTGGTTTTACAGGAGATGTGCCGAGAGCAAGAGACGGAACATCTTTTAATGCGCTAGTAATACCGAATTGCTTCGCTGTTTTTGTAAGAATGTCTTCGCCTAAAAATAGATTTGTCTTCACAGCATATACGTTATCAGAAACAGCGAGTGCTTGTGCCATTGTCACAAAGTCGTCTGCATAATAGTTTTTATAATTTTTCGGTTTATATTTGGAAACACCGTCACCTAAAGTGAATACAGTGTATTCGCTTTTTAAGCGCGTAGCAGGGGTGAATCCTCGTTCTAAGGCTGCGTAATATAGGAATGGCTTAAATGTAGAGCCGGGCTGACGAGCGGCTTGTGTAGCTCTGTTAAATTGACTCGTATTATAATCAGTTCCACCAACAAGGGCAGCCACTTCACCCGTTTTTGGATTCATAGAGACGAGGGCAGTTTGGATGTTTGTTGTTTCAGGTATATGATTTTTTACAGCTTGCTCTGCTACAGATTGTAATTTAGGGTCTAGCGTTGTATAAATACGTAAGCCACCTCGCTGTAAGGCTTGCTCATCTAATCCGATATCCCGAAGAAGAGAAGCTTGTACAGCATCTTGGAAATAAGGTGCGACCTCTGCAACTTTTTTCGTATCCAATGAAGCAAAAGTAAGTGTTTCCTTTTTTGCTGAGGTAGCTTGCTGTTTTGTAATATAACCTTGTTCTACCATTTCATCTAGTATGAGAGATTGACGCCCTTTAGCACGCTCCTCTTTTAAAAAGGGAGAGTAGAAGCTAGGTCCTTTCGGAATGCCTGCGAGCATACTAGCTTCTGCTAATGTTAATTCTTTTGCAGTTTTATCGAAATACAGGCGAGAAGCAGCTTCGATTCCGTAAGCACCATGCCCGTAATAAATTGTATTTAAATATCCTTCTAAAATATGATTTTTATTATAGTTCACTTCAAGGCGAACGGTATACATTGCCTCTAATAGTTTACGCTTCCACGTTTTATCATGATCTAAGTATAGGTTACGAGCATACTGTTGTGTAATAGTACTAGCACCTTGTACTTTTGCCATTGCTTTTAAATCGGCAACAATGGCACCAACAATGCGCTTTATATCAAATCCATGATGTTTGTAGAATCGTTGATCTTCAATAGATAGTGTTGCCTCTTTTACATAAGGAGAAATTTCATCAAGAGATACATTATAGCGCTTTTGTGTTTCATTACTTTGTCCTATAACAGTGTCATCATTAGCGTAAAAGACACTCGTTTGCGGCACTGCAACAGGGGGAGGCCCCATAATTTTTGCAGCTATAATGATAATAAAAAAGGAAAAAACGAAAAAAAGAACACAAGAAAACATTACGGTGAAGAAAAGACGTTTATATTTTTTAAGTTTTGGATTCATAGTTTGATCCATCTTTTTCAGCCCCTCATTAATACAAGCATTATTGTATTAGTATTGAGGGTTTTCGTTTATTTTAAACAATGAAATTTTGAAAACAAAAAAGCCCCTTCAATTAAGAAAGGAGCTCAAAGGCACGTGCTGGCCAATCGGTAATGATGACATCTACACCATAGTCAATCATAGTTTGTAAATCTTTATATTCATTAATAGTGTAAGGACGAAAAACGTATCCTTGCCCCTGTGCTAATTGGACAAACTCTTTCGTTAATAATTGAAAGTTTGGATGTAATCCAGTTGCCCCATGTTTTTTTGCTTCAGCAATAGGATCTGCAAGTGGTGTATCGTACAAAATTGCTCTTGGAATTTCTGGAGCAATTTCTGCTAATAATGAAACGGAATCGTGGTTAAATGATGAAAATACAATTTGATTGGATAGATGATATTCACGAACAAGAGCAACAACTTTTTCTTCAATATTTGGATAATGAAGAACATCTGTTTTTAATTCAATGTTAAGTTGTAAATTTGTTGTAGAGAGCCAAATAAATACTTCTCGTAATGTTGGGATTTTCGCCTCATGGAAAGAAGGATCTTTATGGCTACCAGCATCTAAAGCTTGTAATTCCTCTACAGTTTTCTCAGAAACAAGTCCCACGCCATTTGTTGTGCGGTCCACCGTTTCATCATGAATAACAACTAGTTCACCATCTTTTGATAGATGAACATCAAGTTCAATTCCGTGAGCCCCAATGCGTTCAGCCTCTTGGAAGGCAATCATCGTATTTTCTGGGTGTGTTCCTTTTACCCCGCGATGAGCGAAAATAAGTGGTTTATTCATGTGGAAATCTCCTTATCATCTCTTTTCTTTTATTATGAAACTGCTTTGAGAAAAATACAATTCATATGACAAACATTTACAAAAGTATAACAGTTGCACAAAAGTTAACGTTAACGTAAAATGTAATAATCGGTGAAGGGAGGAATACACATGTATAAAATCGATGAAGTAACAAAGCAAGTTGGTTTAACAAAGCGTACACTTCGTTATTATGAGGAAATTGGTTTAATTCATCCCCCAGAACGCAGTGAAGGGAATATTCGCCTGTATACAGACGAGGACATTGCGAGAATTAAAAGGATTGTGGAAGCGAAAGAAGTACTAGGAATTACGCTTCAAGAAATGCAACATTTCTTATCGTTAAAAGAAAGAATGGAACAAAGAAGAAATAGTGAGAATCCGCGTGACCGTGAAGTGATTCAAGAAATTAAAGAGATGCTTGAAAAACAAGTGCAAACGTTAGACGAAAAAATGGAGCAAATGCAGCGTGTTAAGGCAGAGCTAGAGGATAGTTTAAGCCGTGCAGTTACATTTTTAGAGAATACAAAAGGAGAGTAATCAAAATGGAGAGCAAACAAAAATTAGGGAGATTGATTACAGTGGTGGCTACCTTCCTTGCCTTTTCAGGTATAGGAGTAGTCGACCCAATTTTACCAAGTATTGCTGAACAAATTGGTGCTTCGCATTGGCAAGTCGAGATGTTATTTACAGCATATATTTTAACGATGGCAATTATGATGTTACCAGCTGGAATATTTGCATCAAGATTTGGTGATAAACGAATGATGACGATCGGTCTTGCGATTGTAACTGTATTTGCATTTATATGTGGTATATCGCAAACGATTGCTCAATTATCTCTTTTCCGCGCGGGGTGGGGATTAGGAAATGCGATGTTCTTTGCAACGGCGATGACATTATTAATTGCATTAAGTAAAGAAGTTCATGAAGCAGTAGGATTATATGAAGCAGCTATCGGTTTAGGGATGGCAGGTGGCCCATTGTTAGGTGGTATATTAGGTGGACATTCTTGGCGTTACCCATTTTTTGCGACGAGTATTTTAATTTCTTTAGCATTTATTTTAGTTTTCTTTTTTGTAAAAGAACCGGAGCGAAAAGTGAAGCGTAAAGCAGCAGGCGTAGGAGAATTACTTAACCTGGTGAAGTATAAACCGTTTATGCAAGGTGCCATTTCCGGGATGTTATATTACTACGGATTTTTCGTCGTGTTAGCATATTCACCACTTATTATGCATTTATCTGCTATTCAATTAGGATTTTTATTTTGCGGATGGGGATTAGCATTAGCTTACGGATCAGCAATTTTAGCGCATAAGCTAGAAGGTAAATATGAACCAAAAACATTGTTAAAAGGTAGTTTACTTGTATTTGCGATTTTCTTAATTGCACTATTCTTCGTTAAAATCATGTGGTTACAAATCGTGTTAATCGTTCTATCAGGATTAGCATCAGGCTTAAATAACGCGTTATTTACTAGTTATGTAATGGATATTTCACCTTATGAAAGATCTGTTACATCAGGTGTTTATAACTTCGTTCGTTGGTTAGGAGGCGCGATTGCTCCAATTTTATCAGGGGTCATCGGTCATACAGTTTCACCACAAAGTCCGTTTTTAGTCGGTGGAATTGTTGTGTTAGTTGGTTGCGTAATGATCTTAATTCCGATTCGTAAACCGGTAGAAATAGAGACAAAAACCCTTTCTTAAGAAAGGGTTTTCTTTCCTATTACAGAGCAATCCCTTTTCACATATATGTTAGAACCCTCTGACTAAAATATATTTTCGGTATTTTTGTACTTTTAACTATACTTTTTGGATGTTTTGTTTTATTTTTGTTAGGGGACATTAATGATGTCCCTATTATAAATTTGCATTGAAAGGCGTGATTGTACGATGGAACTATGGTTCACTGAAAAACAAACAAAGCATTTTGGAATTACGGCGCGTATTAACCGCACATTACATACGGAGCAAACAGAATTCCAAAAACTTGATATGGTTGAAACGGAAGAGTTCGGAAACATGCTTATTTTAGATGGCATGGTTATGACAACAGAAAAGGACGAGTTCGTTTATCATGAAATGGTAGCGCACGTACCTTTATTTACACATCCAAACCCTGAAAACGTATTAGTAGTAGGCGGTGGCGATGGTGGTGTTATTCGTGAAGTATTAAAACACCCAAGCGTAAAGAAAGCAACTCTTGTTGAAATTGATGGAAAAGTAATTGAGTACTCTAAACAATACTTACCATCAATTGCAGGCGCATTAGATGATGAGCGTGTAGAAGTAAAAGTAGGAGACGGTTTCCTACACATCGCAGAAAGCGAAAATGAATATGACGTAATTATGGTAGATTCTACTGAGCCAGTAGGTCCAGCAGTAAACCTATTTACAAAAGGCTTCTACGCTGGAATTTCAAAAGCGTTAAAAGAAGATGGTATTTTCGTTGCCCAAACGGACAACCCTTGGTTTACACCAGAACTAATTACAACTGTGTTTAAAGACGTAAAAGAGATTTTCCCAATTACTCGTCTATACACAGCAAACATTCCGACGTATCCAAGTGGACTTTGGACGTTCACAATCGGATCTAAAAAACATGATCCATTAGAAGTAAGTGAAGAGCGTTTCCATGAAATCGAAACGAAATATTACACAAAAGAATTACACAATGCAGCATTCGCATTACCGAAATTTGTTGGCGATTTAATTAAGTAAGAGCGTTAAATTGAAATAAATAAAGTGTAAGTAACTCATTTAAGGTGTTTGTCTAGAAGGCTTGAACATGCTAGTTACTTACACTGCTACAAATGAAGTAGTCTTCTTGTGATAACAAGAAGGCCCAGGTAAATCGAGAAAGAGGAGCAATGCGCTCCAAATTTGAGAAATAGTGAAAGGTTGGGATACCTTAAGTTCCACATAAGGAGGAAAAGAATATGCGTTTTGATGAAGCTTATTCAGGTAAAGTATTTATTAAAAGTCATCCAAGTTTTGAAGAGTCAGAGGCAGTTATTTACGGGATGCCTATGGATTGGACAGTAAGTTTCCGTCCAGGATCTCGCTTTGGCCCTGCACGTATTCGTGAAGTATCAATCGGTCTTGAAGAATATAGTCCGTATTTAGATCGTGAACTAGAAGAGGTAAAATATTTTGATGCGGGTGATATCCCATTACCATTTGGGAATCCACAGCGCAGCATAGACATGATTGAAGAATATGTAACAAAACTATTAGATGCCGGTAAGTTTCCACTAGGTCTCGGCGGAGAGCACTTAGTGTCTTGGCCAATTTTTAAGGCAATGGCAAAAAAATATCCGGATTTAGCAATCATCCATATGGATGCTCATACTGACTTACGTGAGTCATATGAGGGAGAGCCTTTATCCCACTCTACACCAATTCGTAAAGTGTGCGATTTAATTGGTCCGGAAAACGTATATTCTTTCGGTATTCGTTCTGGAATGAAGGAAGAATTCGAATGGGCAAAAGAAGTAGGTATGAACTTATATAAATTTGACGTATTAGAACCGTTAAAGGAAGTATTACCGAAACTTGCAGGACGCCCAGTCTATGTCACAATTGACATAGACGTATTAGACCCAGCTCACGCTCCTGGAACAGGAACATTAGAAGCTGGAGGTATCACATCTAAAGAACTATTAGAGTCCATCGTAGCAATTGCAAATTCAAATATAAAAGTAGTCGGAGCAGACTTAGTAGAAGTAGCTCCAGTCTACGATCATAGTGATCAAACACCAATCGCAGCAAGCAAATTCGTGCGGGAAATGCTGCTCGGTTGGGTTAAATAAAAGCGTAGGCAGCTCGCTCAGAATCGCAGGTCATTGGAACGCTCGACCGAGAAGCGCTTTTGGCTTCGAACGAGAGTGTGAAATGGCCGGAGATTCTAGCTGCTGTAGCTGGATAAAATAAAAGCGCAAACGGCTCGCTCAGAATGTGAGGGGGATGGAGCTTCAGACGTAGAGGCGTTTTTTGTCTCGAAGGAAGAAGCGAAGCCACCGATCATTCTAGCCGCTGTAGCTGGATAAAATAAAAGCGCAAGTGGCTCGCTCAGAATGTGAGGGGGATGGAGCTTCAGACGTAGAGGCGTTTTTTGTCTCGAAGGAAGAAGCGAAGCCACCAATCATTCTAGCCGCTGTAGCTGGATAAAGTAAAAGTGAAGCCGACTCAAAAAGTATTTTGAGCCGGCTTCTTTTATTAATAGGTAGGTTATTATTGTCTTATTTAGTAGTTAAGTCGATATCCTTTGTCGAAACGTCGATATATGCGGAGTTGTGTTCAATATAATTTCACTTACCGTCACGCGACATAAAAAAGAGCTATTCTCAAACGATGAGAATAGCTCCCTTTCTTTACGCAACTTTCTCTTCCGAAGTAATTCCGCGAATTTCATCAGCAGAACGGATTGGATATTTGCGGAACACAATAGAACCGACGTATCCAACAATAGTGGTAACGATTCCACATAATACGGCAGCAATCGTTACTTTTATTACATCATTAAATCCGAACAGTACGAGAAGTCCTGGAATTGGTGATGCTGTCCCTGGTGCATTATTAACGAGCTGGAATAGCGACGTAATAATACCGGCAAGCGCACCGCCAACAAAGTTTGTCATATAGATAGGAATTGGATTTGCTGAGACAACATCGGCCTGTGTTAACGGCTCGATTGCCACGGCGATTGTATCTTTCTTTGAACAGATTTTTAGTCGTTTAAAGAAAATGAAGTTCATTGGGGCAGAAGCTGCTACCGCAAGACTACCAATTGCCATTGGTAAACCAGTTAATCCAAGCATTGCAGTTAGTGCCATAGAACTTAATGGAGATGTAGAAATAACTGTTATTAATCCACCAAGCATAATACCCATAATGATAGGACTTTCTGTAGTCGCAACTGAAATCATAGAACCGATTTTACCGAGTGTTGCGTTAACGAGTGGATCCATAAGCATGGCCATTCCACGTGAAATTGGTGCGGCAATACATAGAATTGCTAAAAATTCTACACCAGCTGGTAATTTCTTTTCGAGAAATTTCACGACGAAAGCACAAACGTATCCAGCGAAAAATCCTGGTAAAATACCGAATCCACTAGTAGCTATACCGATTAAAACAGCATATACGGGTGAGACACCGATTGCTAATGCGACTAAAATTGCCGCTGCGACACCGCTCATGCTACCAGAAGCTACTCCTACTGATTGTAAAAAGTCATTATGAAACATTTCTCCACCAATATAACGGTGAAATGCTTCAATAAGAAAACTTGCGATTGCTGCATTAGCTAAAGCGCCCATTGCTTTCATTCCGTAAGGCGCACGGTAACTGAAAAGTGTAAATAGACAAAGTACAACAAGTAATAGTGCTAAACCTTGCAAGATAGCCATTTGAAAATTGTCTCCTTTGATTTTTGTAATAAAAATTTGTATCATTCAATAATAATATAAAAGTTTGTTAAACGGAAAAATTTTTTATTGGGAAATTGCTGTAAGGTGAAAAACTCTTACAATAATGTAAGGAAAGTGTAAGGCATTTCGATAGAGTATAGTATGCCTTTTTTCGTATAATACAGGTATAGACATACGGCTAGTGAGAAAGCAGTGCAAACAGGAGGCGCATTTATGAAATTGGTAATTAAAGTTTTAGCTGTGTTCGCCATTATTTTAGGTGGAACAGCATATTATTTAAACACGAAAACAGAAGGTGTGCATGCTTTTGTAGACAACTTCTTTTCAAATAAAGAAATACAAGATTATTATGCTGTTATAGATAAAAGTGAGAAAAAAGACGATGAATATTTGTATACATTTAAAGGGTATACAGAAGATGGAAAGTTACAAGTTATTAAAAGAATGGTGAACCGTGAATTGCATACGGGTGCTTTTATAAAAATTTATGCAAAAGGTATGCAGGGAAAAGGATGGGCTGAAATCTCGAAAGAATCAATCCCGCAAAAAGCGTTGCAAAAAATAGAAAAACCATAAAAGGAGCGAATCGTTCGCTCCTTTTTTAGTGCGTTAAAATGGTGATAGCTGAACTTTCTTTATTAGAAATGATTTTTACCCTTCCGCCAATTGGGAAAGTAAAAATAGGAGTTGTATGTCCGAAACTTGTATTTGCAATGATAGGTATATGTGTAAGTTCAGGCTTTGAAGCAATCATTTCTTGAATGTCTTCTATCGTACATTCTGCTCCTTTTTGCATTCGTCCTATAACAATGCCTTTTACATGTTCAAAGTCAGGTTGATGCATAAGAGAATGTAAATATCGATCAAAAGTTTTTAGGGTAGATTTTCCTGTTAAACTATCCTCTTCAATAAATAAAATTTTGCCCTGTAAGCTTGGCATATATGGTGTACCTTGCAGTAAATTAAATGTGCTCATATTGCCACCAATAATATCTCCTATCGCTTCCCCTTCTTGAATTGAAACATATCCTTCATTTTTAATAAATTCTCGATTTTCTTGATCCATATACCAAGAGTCATCGCTCCAAGTTTCAGCTGGTAGTATTTCAATAGGTTCATGAGAAGTTAAGCACTTTAAAAAGTAATCGGTCGTATAATCGAGCCCTTTCTCCATTCCAAATGAAGAGAAGTGAGGACCTGAATATGTAACTAAGCCTGTTTTAGCATAAATCGCGTTAATTAAAGCGGTAATATCAGAATAACCGCAGAAAATTTTCGGATTTTCTCGAATTAAATCATAATCGAGATGTTTCAATAAACCATTAGAGTTGTATCCGCCAAGTGTCGTCAAAATGGCTTTTACATTAGGATCTCTAAATGCTTCGTGGAGGTCTTGAACTCGTGAAGAAATAGAAGAGGAAGCGAATCGATCTATCTCATCAGCATATTTTGAGAATATAACTTGAAAGCCTATGTCGGTTAATCTTTTTATAGCAAGGTCTCTGTTTTCATTTGAGACAATACTTAAACTACAAGATGGTGAAATAACCCTTATTTCATCACCTTTTTTTAATTTTGTTGGTAGCACCAAATTCACCCCTCAAAATGAAAGAATATTTAGATTTAAAAAATATTTTAACATATGAAATAAAGTGAAGGTGAATTATTTTTTGAAAAGGAGTTTTCCTGATTTTTCAGCAGACAGACAGAGTCTTTTTTTGATATGATAGGAAAAGTGATTTATTATAAGTAGTATTTAATATCTATAACATTTGAAGGGTGTGCAAGACGTGAAGAAACAACTTGCAGGCTTGCCGGTACACGTTCATTTCGTAACAGAAATCCGTGAAGGGGCGAGGAAGGAAACCGTTGCTTTTGAAGCAAATGGTCAATACTATGTAAAAGGTCAAGGTACATATATAACATTCCAAGAGCCGAACGAACAAGGCGAAGTGAAAACAATTATTAAAATTCAAGATGAACAAGTTCTCATTATGCGTTCAGGTGCTATTTCTATGCGTCAGACGCATGTGAAAGGTGAATGGACAACTGGTACGTATACGAGTGAACTTGGTACGTTTGCATTGCAAACGAAAACTGATAACGTTCTTTTTAAATGGTCGGATGAAAAGAAAAAAGGACAACTCTTCTTAACGTACGCATTGCTTCTAAGTGAACAAGAAGCTGGCAGATATACAATTACACTTAATTTGAAGGAGGCAAAATAATGAATTCTTTAGAACAAGTAAAAGGATTGATTAAAGAAGAAATTCAAGCTGCTGTATTAAAGGCAGAACTAGCGACAGAAGAACAAATTCCAAACGTTGTATTAGAATCTCCAAAAGATAAAACAAATGGTGACTTCTCTACAAATATGGCAATGCAACTTGCACGCGTTGCGAAAAAAGCACCTCGTATGATTGCAGAAGACTTAGTTGCAAACTTCGATAAAGCAAAAGCTTCTATTGAAAAAATTGAAATCGCTGGTCCTGGTTTCATTAACTTCTACATGGATAATAGCTACTTAACAGACTTAATCCCAACAATCGTCAACGCTGGTGAAGCATACGGTGAAACGAATACTGGTAAAGGTGAAAAAGTACAAATTGAGTTCGTATCTGCGAATCCAACAGGTGATCTTCACTTAGGACATGCACGTGGTGCGGCAGTAGGTGACACTTTATGTAACGTATTAGCAAAAGCAGGATATGATGTATCTCGTGAGTACTACATTAATGATGCTGGTAACCAAATTCATAACTTAGCTCTTTCTGTTGAAGCTCGTTACATGCAAGCTTTAGGTTTAGAGAAAGAAATGCCAGAAGACGGTTACCATGGTGCGGACATCATTGGAATCGGTAAACGCTTAGCTGAAGAGTTTGGCGATCGTTATGCAAAAGCTGATGCAGAAGAAAGCTATGAATTCTATCGTTCATACGGTTTAAAATATGAGTTAGCAAAACTTCAAAAAGATTTAGCAAGCTTCCGTGTTAACTTCGATGTGTGGTTCTCAGAAACATCATTATACAAAAACGGAAAAATTGATCAGGCTCTTGCTGTATTAAAAGAGCGTGACGAAATCTTTGAAGAAGGCGGAGCAACTTGGTTCCGTTCAATGACTTACGGTGACGACAAAAACCGTGTATTAATTAAAAATGACGGTTCTTACACATACTTAACGCCAGATATCGCTTATCACCGTGATAAATTAGAGCGTGGTTTCGATAAGCTAATCAACATTTGGGGTGCTGACCACCACGGTTACATTCCTCGTATGAAAGCTGCTATTCAAGCACTAGGTTACGATAAAGAAACACTTGAAGTAGAAATCATCCAAATGGTACAACTGTACCAAAATGGTGAAAAAATGAAAATGAGTAAGCGTACAGGTAAAGCAGTTACACTTCGTGAGCTTATGGAAGAAGTAGGCGTGGACGCAATGCGATACTTCTTTGCAATGCGTAGCGGTGATTCTCATTTAGACTTTGATATGGACTTAGCTGTATCAAAATCTAATGAAAACCCAGTATACTATGCACAATATGCACATGCTCGTGTATGCAGTATCCTTCGTCAAGGTGAAGAGTTAGGATTAGCTACAGGCGGAGACGTGAATTACAAACTTGTTACTTCTGAGAAAGAAGTAGAGTTACTGAAAAAACTTGGTGAATTCCCAGCTGTAGTTGCGGATGCAGCGCAAAAACGTCTGCCACACCGCATTACAAGCTATGCATTTGAATTAGCTGCAGCATTACACAGCTTCTACAATGCAGAAAAAGTATTAAACCAAGATAACTTAGAATTAAGTAAAGCTCGTTACGAATTAATGAAAGCAGTACGCACGACACTTCAAAATGCATTAGCAATCGTAGGAGTATCTGCACCAGAAAAAATGTAATAAAGAAAAGCGGAAGCGGCTCGTTTAGAATAAGAGGTGGATGGAGCTCCTGACAGAGAGGCGCACTTTGCCTCGGAGGAAGGCGCGAAGCCACCGAGTATTCTAGCCGCTGGAGCTGGATAATAAAGAAAAGCGGAGCCGACTGTTTAGTCCCGAAGGCAGAGCTAGACATAAAGAAAAGCGGAGCCGAGTGTTCGTTTTAAATAAAAAGCAATCACATGATGTTGTGATTGCTTTTTTATATGGAATAATAAAAAAAATTATCCAACAAAAGGAGAGCTTGCATCGTCTTATATAAGTGACAGGGGGGTACGATGGAAGAAAAGATGGAGAGATCGAGTATTGGATTTGTTTCATAAAGAAGGGCCTTGTAAGAGGCCCTTCTTCTATTGAATTGTATAAGTAACAGAAAAGCTAACAGGACTGTAGTAAACGAAAGGTGCATGAAATTGAACATACATATTCCCATCTGTTTTTGCGGTAAAAATTCTCCCATAACCATCAGAATAACGTCCGATGAGATTATTATTTGTATCGTAAATGCTGTAACTAGGGGTTTTACTATTAGGATGAATTGTTAGCTCTTGTCCTTTTTTAAGGTAAATTGGTTCTTTTTCAGAGCTACTGCCAGTTTGAATAGAATAAAATTTTGTGAAGTTTTGTTCTTGAGTAGCTGCAGCAGCCTTTGTTTCAGGAATAAAAGCGGTAGCTCCTGTAACACCTGCTAAAGTCAACGCGCCTGCTAGAATAATTTTTTTCATAGTAGAAAAGCCTCCTTATCAGTTGTAATCATTTTCGTTACAGTTAATATTGTATACGATAATGAATAGGAAAAAATATGCTTTTATGCATATATATTTTTTCTCAATAAAAAACCACCGAAGAGATCGATGGTTTTACGTATTATTAAGCCGCTTTTTGTTCTATTTGATTAACAGGTTTTTGGAGTGTGTTATAAACACCAGTTCCGATAACTTCCAATGCCATTTTCATACGTTCAGGCGAAATGTTTTCTAATACATTATCTTGAGGCGTGTGATATACCTTTTCGATATGATAGATTAATGGATTCCAACTATCGACGCCCATCCAAATAAATAGTGCAGAAGGAATACCCACTTCAGCAAATGGTACGTGATCACTAGAGCCAAATTTTCCTTGGAGAACGAGATTATTATTTAATTGTTTACCTGCTTGTAAGGCAGCATCTGTTACAAGGTTTGTTGAGCCATCAGGAGTCATTGCATATAAATTTTTTGCTTTATCATAATTTGTTGCAACCATGTCTGCGTTAAAGACACCTAAAATTCGATCACGTTCCTTTTGGGACAGACTATTAACATAATAATCAGAGCCAAGTAAGCCAGTTTCCTCAGAACCAAAAGCAATAAAACGAATTTCTTTATCAGTTTCTACATTTTGAAAAGCACGAGCTAATTCTAATACTAATCCTGTACCAGAAGCATTGTCATTTGCCCCAGGTGCTCCAACGACACTATCATAGTGTGAACTTACAACAACAGCTTTTTCATTACCTGTGCTATTTTTTGGTTTCTTTTTAGCGATGACATTTAAGGATGTTAAATTAGATTCATGTCTCGCTTTTAGGGAAAGAATTGTTGTCTCTTTTTTAGCGATTTCTTCTTTAAATGCATTTCCTTGAGCATAAGCAAGACCGAAGACAGGGATAGCCTGTTTTTTAGTTAAGCGAGGATTGAAAGTTTGTCCATAGTTTCCGCGTCCGCCAATTAAGCTGTATAAAAGAACACCTTTTGCCCCTTTACTAACAGCATTTTCAACCTGTTTATTATAATCTGCTACTGTTGCACCTCTTTCGAATAAAACAATTTTTCCGTTTACCTCATTTGGAATATCGTCTAATTTTGTACCACCTTGAACAAAGATAAGCGGAGCTGTAACAGCTTCTGTAGAAATTAGTGCATTTGGAGCAGCACCAGCTTGCCAATTACGCTTTGTCCCTAATGGCGATTCGATAAATCCAACGTATTGATCCGGCACTTGAAAGGGCTGATACTCTACTTCATATCCCATTGATTTAAGCTTCATACCAACATAGCGAGAAGCCCATTCTTCTGATTTTGTACCACCTGGACGGGGACCGATTGTTTCGGATAAGAAACGGATATGCTCGATGGCGCGGTTTGCATCAACTTGTTTTGTAATAGGTGGAGTCTGTGTAATTTCTGACGTGGAATCAGCTTTTGCTTGCCCGATTGGAGCTAAGCTAACGGCGAGTGATACAGCAAGCAAGGAGCTTACTATTTTTTGTTTCAGTGATTTTCTCATTTTTTCCTCTCCCATTCTTCTATTCTCTCTGACTGACAAAAGAAGACGGATAACGACTATATCCCGCTATTTTTGGGCAGTAAAACCCCCATCTCAAAATTCAGCTGTAAAGCAAAGAAGTTAAATGGGAGTCGGGCTGCCCGTAAAAGCCTGATTGGTTCAACTAATAATCAATGAGGGATGGACAAAACCCTCACTGATTAAAGTTTCACTTTATCTTACCTTTGTATATCTGAATTTTCAATAAATATATGTTGAGAAATAAAAAACGCTATATGCACATTTGCATATTTTCAGCGGATGTATGTATGCTATCATTTTAAATGAAGGTTCGCTTTCTGTTCTGAAGGCTCCTACATTGCATGAATCTAGTGTACCCAAACTTTAGATTATGTAGGGAAAAGGGACCCGTTATAGGGTTTCTTTTCTTTTGTTTTGTTTCAATCATGTGATGGTAACTATGTTTCCGCATTTCATAATTGTCATCAGTGATATATGTAAGGCATCCATATGAAAATACGAGGCTGTTCAAGAGTTTTCCGTACTTTTGGACAGCCTCACCCCGTTAAAAAGACGATACTTTGTGTAGCGTCTTTTTTGCACAAAAAAACAGCCAATCAACTAATAAATTGATTGGCTGTAAAACATATTATTTATAATGTTTTTTACGTTTTGTGGCTAAAATACTTAACAATCCAGCTAGTAGAAGAACGATACCTGCTGCTTGTGTATGATCTTTTTTATGACCTGTATTTGGAAGTTTTTTATCTATATTTCGATCATCTTGCTGTTTGTTTGTCTGTGTTTCAGGATTTCCTTTTTCTAGTTCCTCGGAAGTTTCTTTTCCTGGTTTCTCCTCTTTATTTGGAGGAGTAATTGGTTTATCATCTCCACCTGGTGAAGATTCGATCTTCTTATTTGAAACTGTAATTTGTAGTGGTGTAGCTTGAGCTTTTTCAATTGTAAAGCTTATCGGTGAAGCATCTAATTGATAGCCTTCAGGAGCCTTTGTTTCCACTAATTGATAATTACCAGGTTTCAAATCATTTACGATTAATTTACCGTGTTGGTCTGTTTTTAGGCCTTCTCGGATTATTTTTCCATCGTGGTCTAAGATATTGAAAATGGCACCTTCAAGTGTTCCACGGTGATCAATATCAACTTTAGTTAACGCAATTGAACCTGTTGTTAAGCTATTTAAAGCTTTAACAGAGGTAACCCCAGATTGTCCCTTCGTAATTGTGAAAGGAATTGGCTTAGCACTTAAATCATAGCCAGTAGGAGCTTTCGTTTCAACGAATTGATAGTCTCCTGGACGTAAATCAGAAACGCTAATTTTCCCATCTTTATCAGTAGTTAAATCAGTACGAACATCATTGCCGCTTTGATCAACGATTTTAAAGATAGCACCTTCAAGAGTAGAGTTGTCAACGTCATCGACTTTAGTTAATTCAACAGCGCCCTTCGTTAAGCTATTTGTAGCTGTAACGAAGACATGTTTTGTTTGACTTCTTTCAATTGTGAACTTAATCGGATCTTCATTTAAGTCATAATGAGTAGGAGCTTTCGTTTCAATAAATTGATAGTCTCCAGGTTGTAAGTCTTTAGCGATGATTTTTCCATCTTTATCGGTAACTAAATTTGTACGAATATCGTTACCGTTCATATCAGTAATTTTAAATACTGCACCTTCAAGTAGTTCTTTCGCATCTAAAGAGTCAACTTTCGTTAATTCCACGCCACCCTTAGTTAAGCTATTTTTAGCAGTAACAGAAATATGAGTTGGCTGGCTTTTCTCGATAGTGAAAGGAATCGGCTTTTTATTTAAATCATAATCTTTTGGAGCTTTCGTTTCTACGAATTGATAATCTCCTGGACGTAAATTAAAAGCAGAAACTTTCCCGTCTTTATCAGTAGTTAAATCCGTGCGAACAACTTTACCTTTCGCATCAATGATGTTAAATACCGCATTAGAAAGTTTTGTGTCTGGATTTATATCATCAACTTTAATTAACTCTACTGCACCTTCAATTAAGCTGTTAGTAGCAGTGACTTGTAGCTTTTCTTTTTGGCTTTTCTTAACTGTAAATTTAATAGGTGTACTATCTAATTTATAATGTTCAGGAGCTTTCGTTTCAATAAACTGATAGTCCCCTGGACGTAAATCAGGAACAGAGATTTTTCCATCTTTAACAGTAGTTAAGTCAGTACGAACATCATTGTTTTTGTCATCAACAATTTTAAATACTGCGCCTTCAAGAGCTGTACCGTCGATATCATCCACTTTAGAAAGCTCTACCGCGCCTTTTGTTAAACTATTTTTAGCAGTAACAGAAATCGGTTCAGCTTGTCCTTTTTCAATTGTGAAAGGAATCGGTTCTTTATTTAAATCGTAGTGTTTCGGGGCATTCGTCTCGATGAATTGATAATCACCAGGACGTAAGTCAGAAACGCTAATTTTACCTTGTGAATTTGTAGTAAGCTTCTCGCGAATTACAGTACCCTTCATATCAACAATGTTAAATACTGCGCCTTCAAGAGTAGTACCATCGACGTCGTCCACTTTAGTAAGGTCCACGCCGCCTTTTGTTAAACTATTTTTCATAGTAACAGTAGCGATATCTTTCTGGCTTTTCTCAACTGTAACTACAATTGGCTTTTTGTCTAAATCATAATGTTTCGGAGCCGTTGTTTCGACAAATTGATACGTACCAGGACGTAAGTTTTCAACAATGATTTTTCCTTCACTGTTCGTTTTTAAATCCGTTTTAAGTACTTTCCCGTTTTGATCTAGCAAATTAAACACAGCATCGGCAAGTTTTGTTTGATCGTTTAAATCATCAACTTTAATTAATTCGATACTACCTTGTTTTAAACTATTTTTAGCAGTTAAAGAAATAGTTTTCTTCTGTCCTTTTTCAATAGTGAAATTGATTGGTGTTTCATCTAAAACGTAATGCTTAGGAGCCTCTGTTTCGATGAATTGGTAATCACCAGGACGTAGGTCGTTAATTTCGATCTTCCCTTTCCCATTTGTAACAAGGTCTTTATGAATTACAGTACCCTTCATATCAACAATGTTAAATACTGCACCTTCAAGGGTAGTGTCATCGATGTTATCCACTTTAGAAAGTTCCACTGCACCTTTTGTTAGAGCATTTTTAGCTGTAACATGAAGAATTTCAGTTTGGCTTTTCTTAATTGTAAATTCGATCGGTTTTTTATTTAAATCGTAATGTTCAGGAGCTATTGTTTCCACGAATTGATACGTACCAGGACGTAGATTTTCAACAACAATTTTTCCTTCATCATTTGTTTTTAAGCCTTCTTCAACTAGTTCTCCGTCTGCATCTAATAAATTAAATACAGCATTAGCGAGCTTTGTATCAGTATCAATATCGTCAATCTTTGTTAATTCCACGCTACCTTTTTTTAACGTGTTTTTACCTGTAACAGTAATAGTTTCTGTTTGACTCTTTTTAATTGTAAATGGAATCGCTGTTTCGTCTAACACATAATGTTCAGGAGCCTGAGTTTCAATAAATTGATAGTCTCCAGGGCGTAAGTCAGAAACCGGAATTTCGCCTTTGTCGTCTGTAACAAGGTTTGTGCGAACATCTTTACCGTCCATATCAACAATTTTAAATACTGCATCTTTCAGCATCGTACGATCGATGTCATCGATTTTTGTTAAAGTGACAGCACCTTTCGTTAAGCTGTTTTTAGCAGTAACGGTAATATTTTCTTTTTGACTTTTTCCGATAGTGAACGGAATAGGGTCTTTGCTTAAGTCATAGTCTTTTGGGGCTTTTACTTCAATAAATTGATAATCTCCTGGACGTAAATCAGAAGCGGTAACTATACCGTTCTCATCAGTCGTTAAGCCTTTGCGAATTACCTTTTTAGTGTCATGAGCGTCAACGATTATAAATTCCGCACCTTCAAGTGTAGTGCCATCAACGTCATCTACTTTTGTTAAAGTGACGCCACCTGTAAGTAAACTATTTTTTACAGTGACAGGGATAGGAAGATCTTTCTTGCTACCTTTTTTAATCGTGAACTTAATAGGTGTTTGATCTAATTTATAATGTGCAGGGGCTTCTGTTTCAATAAATTGATAATCCCCTGGTGCTAAATCAGGAATAACTAGTACTCCATAATCATCTGTTTTTAAATCTTTTGCAATTTCTGTACCGTTTGCGTCTTGTAATTTGAATACCGCACCGGCAAGAGCTATTTTGCTGTCCACATCATCTTCTTTAATTAGTTTAACTTTTCCTTTCGTTAAACTATTTTTAAATGTAAGTGGAAGAAGTTTTTGTTGTCCTTTTTCGATTGTAAATTCAATTGGTTCTACATTTACATCGTAATAAGTTGGAGCCTTTGTTTCGATAAGTTTATAGTTACCAGGACGTAAGTCATCTACAACTAGCATTCCTTTACTATTCGTAACAAGATCCGCACGAACATCTTCATTAGTATCCATATTCACAATTTTAAATACTGCACCTTCAAGTGTTTCCTTTTCATCTGCAGCATTTACTTTTGTTAATTCAATACCGCCTTTTGTTAAGCTGTTTTTAGCAGTAACAGTAGCCGATGTTGCTTGGCTTTCTGTAATCGTAAATTTAATCGGATTTGTATTTTTATCGTAATACTTCGGTGCTGTTACTTCGATAAATTTATAATCGCCAGGGCGTAAGCCAGTAGCGATAGCTTTACCATCCGCACCAGTTTTTACATTTTCGCGAATGACTTTCTTTTCATCATTAGCATCAACAATTTTAAATACAGCACCTTCAAGAACTGTACCGTTGATATCATCAACTTTCGTTAATTCAACATCTCCTGGTTTTAAAGCATTTTCAGCTTTTATAAGTAGAGTTTCTTTCTGACTTCTATCGATTGTAAATTCAATAGGTTCTGCTCGTAAAACGTAATGTTCAGGAGCAGCTGTTTCAATAAATTTATACGTACCAGGACGTAAATTACTAACTTTAAATTCCCCTTTTTTATCGGTAGTTAAGTTAGTGTGAGGGGGAACTTCATTATTATTTGCATCGACAAGTTTGAATACTGCACCTTCTAGCGGCTTTTTCTCACCAAACTCATCAACTTTTAATAATTCTACTTCTCCTGTTTTTAAACTGTTTGTTGCCGTAACAGTAGCTAAAGATTGTTGGCTTTTGTCAATTGTAAACGTAATAGGATCTGTGTTTAACGTATAATCCTGTGGAGCTTTCGTTTCAATAAATTTATATGTGCCAGGCTCTAAGTCTGTAACAGTAACGGTTCCATCTGCGCCAGTTTTTACGTTTTCGCGAACGATTTTCTTTTCATCATTTGCGTCAACAATTTTAAATACAGCACCTGCAAGAGTTGTACCATCGATATCATCAGCTTTTGTTAAAGTGACGCCACCTTTAATGAGATGATTCGTTGCTGTAACAGTAAATGCTTTCTGTTGGCTCTTTTCAATTGTAAATTTAATCGGTTTTTTATCTAGGTTATAATGTTTAGGTGCTTTTTCTTCAACAAATTGATAATCTCCAGGACGTAAATCTTTTGCTTCGATTTGTCCTTGATCATTTGTCGTTAATTTTTCATAGCCGGGGATTTTTTTGTTTTTTCGGTCTCGTACACTAAATACAGCCCCCGCTAAAGTTTCACCATTTTTATCAACCTTTGTTAGTATAGCCGACCCTTTAATTAAATTATTTTTGGCTTCTTTGTCAATTACTGTTGTTTGATCTTTTTCGATTTTAACTTCAATAAGTTGATCATCTAATTCATAATGCTCAGGAGCCTTTGTTTCTTTTAAGTAGTAAGTTCCTGGTTTTAAATTATCTACAGTAATTTGTCCTTTATCATTTGTTGTTAATTTTTTATGTTCAGGAATGACTTGTTTGTTTTGATCCAGTAAAGAGAAAACAGCGTGTTCAAGTTTTTCTTTACTATAACGATCAATTTTCGTAAGAATTACTTTTCCAACAAATTTCTTGTTTGGAAGGGGATGTGTTTTCGTTTCGTTTACTTCTGTATCAAGTTTAACGATTATACCATCCCTTAGTTCCTTACTAATGACATAGCCATCAGGTGCTTCTGTTTCTCTAAGTAGATATTCATCGCGTTTTAAGTTGTTGAACTGAGCGATACCCTTGTCGTCTGTTGTAATTGTTCGAATAATATTTGTACCTGTGCGATCGAATAAAGTAAATACTGCACCAGATAATTTCTTTTCTTTGTCTGCTTCATCGTATTTTTTTATGTGAAGGCTTCCGCGTCCTTTACTAGCAGAACCACCTCCAGATCCAGAAGATACTTTAACTTCAACTACTTTAACATCTTCAGTTTTCGTTAATGTTAAACGATGACCAGTAATCGTCGCTTTATTACTTACCTTTTCATTATGGTCTGCATTAATGAGTGTACGGTATTCTAAAATATAAGCTCGATCAATGGTATGAAGGAATTCAACTTTAAACTGTTGTTTCCCCGTATCGTTGTCTGTTGTTACTTTGAGTTTATAGTCTGTTCCTTCTTTTAATTCATTTGCTGTATCTTTTGTTAAAGTTCCATCTACGGCTACCGTTGTCGGATATAGATGGAAAGACTTTTCATCGAGAATTTGATTATCAGTTGGGTCATCTGTTACGACAGCATTTTCAATAGTTGACTGACTTGCGTTAATAGAAATGCTCCAATCAATATGCTTGTCATTTTGTTTCGCTGTTTTCGTAACACCGCTACCACCATTGGTAATCTCGAATGCGCCATGGATAGTAGTAACAGTTTTCGATCCATCTTTTAAATCGGCATAATTATCGTAGCGTTTATTAATTTGTTCGCCTGCGAGTGAAGTTTTAAAACTAATATAATACGCAGAATTAATTTCGTTTTTAAAATGAACCGTTAATGTATTGTTGTTATCTTTTGTTGGAGTTTCTATCGTATATTCGCTAGATGGAACAGGATCACCTAATTCAAATCCATGTGCACCACCAGTTAATTTCATATGTCGAACTTCAATAGATTCCGGTATTAATTTTTGGTTATCTCTTAATACGTCAACAATAGAAGGATCCTTAATCGTTCTATTATTATAGTTAAATCCAATGTCCCATTTAATTTCTTTCGTTTGGGCATTGTAAGAACCGTATTTAAATCCGTTTCCTTTTGTGTAGCCGTCAGGATTGAATGTATCATCGGATGAACTATTTTTATCGTCCCCATTTATATCTATCCATGATAAATTTGCTGTATTTTTGAATGATTTATTATCCTTCTCTTTGGATAGATTCTCGTAATTAAAGTCTGTTGTGTATGTGATAGTTAAAGTTTTATCCATATTAGACTTGTAAATACCAGCTAGCTTCACTTCGAATCCCTTATCAGTTACATGAAGTGTGTAATCAAGCCCTAATTTAAGTTCATTTGATCCGTCAGTGATCTTGAAACTATTTTCCTGTAACGTTAGACCACCAAAGTCAAATGTATCCTTGATAACAGCATCGTTTAACGCATATTTGTTATCATTTACAACAATTGTCCATTTTGTTGTTTTCGCATTGTAATCTGTATCGCCTGCATTTTTATTATGTTTCTTTATGATGTTTTGTTGTTTTAACGTAACTTTGTTTGTTTTATTCCATTTACCATCTGCAATAATCTTATTTTCGATTTCGCCATCTTTTATGACATCATTCGTAGCTTTCGATGTATAAGTAATCACATAGGCACTATTAATATCTTCAGTAAACTGTAAATCAAATCCCTCATCGGTTTCTTTTACAGTAAAGTTTGTGGCATTGTCACCTGTGACAAGTTTCCCTGTATCATCATAAGAAGCATTTTTTACTACGATAGAATTTTTATCAACTTTATGAGATTTATCCAAAACATCTTTTAAAAGAGCATCAGCTTTTTTAATATCTCTCTGGTCACCGTTATAAGTGATTGTCCATTCGATTGTTTGTGTTTTTGGGTTGTACTTACTATCTTTCTCTAGATGCGTACCACGTGAAACAGTTACAGTTGCATTTGTTGATACACTATCTTGATTATCACTAGATACTTTTGCGCTGTTTATGAAACTAGTAACACTTTCATCTGTAATCTTTGTCGCATATTCAATTTCATATGCTTTATTCGTTTCCTTTTTAAAGGCGATATTTAATTTATCAGAGGATGAAGTAAGTTCATATTCTTCCTTAGGAACTTCTGCACCACGAGTTGTTTTCCCGTTAATATCTACTTCTAAATAATAAACCTTAATAGAACCTTCATTGAGGCTTGCCCCATTTGGAATGTCATCTTGAAAGACGGCATTTGTAAGCTTATCTTTCGTCTTGTTCATTTCTACTTTCCAATTAATTTGATTCGTATTAATTGGTCTATCAGGTACACCTTTTTTATCTATAGATTTTTTTACTTTAGGTTTGAAATCAAGTTCAATAACAACTTCTTTTTCTTTAATAGGGAATGGGATTTGTTTTTCTGTAGTCCCTGTAATTTTTACTTCATTAAACTCCGTACGAATGTTTAAATGCCCAGCTATATCAGGATGATCTTCAACATATTCATTAAAAGTCATCGTTACTTTTCCATCAGGCGTAACAACGAATGATCCAATCGTATGTTCTTTTCCATCTATTAAATCTTGTGTAATGGTATTGTGGACAATAAAGTATTCTGGGAGTTGGAAAGTAAAGTAATCACCTTCTTTGACGTTCAGCGATTTTAAAACTTCCCATGTAAAATTGATTTTGGTAATAGAATCTGGATTTGGACGATTATCCGTATTATTAAATGGCTTACCGTCTTTATCTGTTAATGTGACACCTGTTAAAATATTTTCTGTAATTTGCTTAGGTGATGGATCTGAATTCTCAACAGGTTGCTCTGTTGTGTTATCACCAGGATTCTCCGTAGGTTGCTCTTCCACAGGTTGCTGAGCATCGCCGTTCTTTTGCTCTTCTACAGATCGTTGAGCATCGCTGTTCTTTTGCTCTTCTACAGATCGTTGAGCGTCACCGTTCTTTTGCTCTTCCGCCGGTTGCTCTGCGTCGCCATTCTTTTGCTCTTCCGCCGGTTGCTCTGCGTCGCCATTCTTTTGCTCTTCCGCCGGTTGCTCTGCATCGCGATTCTTTTGTTCTTCCACAGGTTGATCTGCGTCGCCATTCTTTTGCTCTTCCATAGGCTGTTGGGCAGTATCCTTATTCGTAGTAGGTGAAGCTGGATTATCTACTTGAACAGGAACTGAAATAGACTTAGCTGTTGTACCTAGAGGGAACGAGAGTTGAACAGATTTTGCACCAGGTTTTAAATCAGGATTGAATACTGTATCAAAATTGATTTTTCCATTAGCACCTTTGGAATCTTTTACTTGATCGTTAAATACTAGTTTCATTTTGTTATCGTTTGCTGTAACAAAATATTGACCAATAATTTGCTGATCTGCCATTAAATTTCCTTGTTGATTACTTTTAACTTTTAATGTGTTAGGTATTTGGAGCACCGCTGAGTCTGTTTGATGATCTTTTATTGACCAAGCATATTCTAGGTGAATGGTTGATCCTAATTGTATTAAGTTTTTAGGATTTAATGCTTCGTCAATAATATGATTCGTTGCATCTTTCATTTCAACAGTGTCAAATAATGAATTCCCTGTTAATGTTTCCGCTTTTACTTGATTGTATGGAAAACTAGCAAGCTGCGAAAATAGTACGAATACAATTAAACATATATTGAAAAATTTTTTCATTGTGCCTCCTTTATGAATCCTTTTATTGCATAAAAATGCTTTGTGAAGAGATTGTTTGTCATGGATCAATGTGCTTTACGTGATGCCTCCTTTACTACGTATACTCTTTAGGAAAGTGTCCATATTCGATGCTTTGTAACGTAAAATAAAATGTATATTCTAATAATATAGGGAATGAATATACAAATTTCGACAAAAAATGTCGAGTGAAATACTGATAAGGAATGATATCAGACCTTTATAGGGTATGACTGTTTGAGTGGATCTTCATAAAATAGGTGTATGCAAAAAATATGCAGTGAGATGCGTACACTATTTTTTGATTCATGCTCTGCAATGTGCAAAGAATCGTTATAAAGGTAAGTTTTACGATATATGCTAACCAAAATAATGTATCCATTGTAAAAAATTCTTTCGTATTGAGGTAGTAATAAAATGTAGCTTGAATTTGGTCAGGATGAAGAAAATATGTACTGTCTAAAAGAGTATACAATTCGTAGATTAAAGCGAAGAAGGCGTTTTATGATAAATAGAACGCATTCCTTTAATCGGTGCTATTAAATAAAAAAAAGAAGGTACTCCCTTGATCATCTTTTATGAGAGATAATCATCAATAACCTTCGTTAAAAATTATATACGTAAATGAAAAAGAGTTCAACCGTATTACTTCTTTTCAAAAGAGCATAAAAAAGAACCGCTTCCTACTAAGAAGCGGTTCTTTTTTATATTTCTGTTAAAATAATCGGTTCACCGCGTGTTACGACAACTGTATGTTCACATTGTGCAACAAGGCTTTTGTCTGGTGTAACGAATGTCCAACCATCATCACCGCGCTCAATAATATGATCAGCTTTCATAGAAATAAATGGTTCTACAGCGATAACAAGGCCGTCTTTTAGAAGCGCATTATCCATTGGATCATAGTAGCTTAAAATGTGGTTCGGAGCTTCGTGTAAGCTAAGACCAATACCGTGACCAGTTAAGTTTTGGATTACATTATATCCATTTTTATGTGCAAAGTTAGAAACAGCACGACCAATTTGATTTTGTTTTGAGCCAGCTTTTACTTTTTTCATTGCTTCCCAAAATGAGTCTACTGCTGCTTGGCAAAGTTTTTCTTTTTCTTCATCGTCGCCAAGAACAAATGAGATACCTGTATCTGCATAATATCCGTCAAGTGCGGCCGATACGTCTACGTTTACTAAATCGCCTTCTTTTAATACGCGATCGCTTGGAATGCCGTGAGCAACTTCTTCGTTTACACTAATGCAAGTTACACCTGGGAATTTATATTCTTTTTCAGGCGCTGAAATAGCACCGTGCTCATCTAATACTTTTTTACCAATTAAATCAAGCTCTTTCGTTGTCATACCTGGCTTCGCTTGCTTTTTCATTTCTTCGCGTGCAAGTGCAACGATGCGGCCGATTTTTCGTAAACCCTCTAAATCTTGTTCATTACGAATAATCATGAAAACCACTGTCCTTCCTCGAATATATGTCTTATCCGATTGTATCATGTTTGTTTTTGTACTGCTACTCGCGTGCGGTATGCGGGTTGATTCCTCTCATAAAGAATACATGACAATTGTCATATTGATGTCATGACGCATCATACTGTTTCCTAACTTTTCCAGAACATACAATGTAAATATAAGAAACGGCGGGGGTGGAGAGATGGAAAAGATTATTGAAGTAAATGGTGTTTCTAAAACATTTAAACATAAAAAAGCAGTAAATAACGTTTCATTTCATGTAAATAAAGGGCAAATAGTAGCATTACTCGGTCCAAATGGTGCGGGGAAAACAACGACAATTTCAATGATGCTCGGATTAAAAGATCCGACAGAGGGGAATGTCTCTATATTTGGAAAGAGTCCGAAGCATAGAGATGTTCGTAATAGCCTTGGTGCGATGCTACAAGAAGTAAGTGTGATTGATAGTATCACGGTAGAAGAGGCAATTGAGTTATTCCGTAGTTATTATACGAATCCAGTAGCGAAAGAAACATTACTTCAGCTATCAAATTTAGAATCAGAGCGAAAGCAAAGATGTGAGAAATTATCGGGCGGTCAAAAAAGAAGGTTAAATTTTGCACTGGCACTTGCAGGAAATCCAGAGTTGTTATTTTTAGATGAACCAACTGTAGGGATGGACATAACATCTCGAAAAACGTTTTGGGAAACGATTAGAAAATTAGCAAGTGAAGGGAAAACGATTATTTTAACAACACATTATTTAGAAGAAGCGGATGCGCTAGCAGATCGAATTTTATTATTTGCGAACGGAAAGATTATCGCAGATGGCACACCAGATGAGATGAAAGCGACGATTTCTCGAAAAACAATCTCGTTTTATTCGAAAGAGAAAATTCCTAAGAGTTTACTAAAGGAATTACCGCATGTAACAGAAGTACAGTCAAATGAAGGGCGCTTCACTTTAACGACGGAAGATACAGATGCCACTTTACAAGCAATTTATCAGAGGAATCTACCTGTAACAGACGTTTCAGTTGAACGTGGAAGCCTCGATGAAGCATTTGAACAGTTTGTTGCAAATCAGAAGGAGGGAATCGCATGAGAGCATTATGGATGCAATGTAAAATAGAGGTTTTACGTACGTTCCGCAATAAATTATTCATCTTTTTCTCATTATTAATGCCAGTTATGTTTTATTACATCTTTACAAATGTTGTTCAAGTCCCGCAAAACGGAGATGCATGGAAAGCACATTATTTAATTTCAATGGCGACTTTCAGTATTGTAGGGACTGCCCTTTTTAGTTTCGGTGTGAGACTTTCTCAGGAAAAAGGGCAAGGATGGACACATTTGTTAAAAATTACACCGCTTCCAGAGGGAGCATATTTAGCAGCAAAGATTATTGCTCAAACAGTAGTGAATGCTTTTTCAATCTTAGTTATTTTTATGGCAGGAATATTAATTAATAATGTCGAGTTAACAGTAGGTCAATGGATTGGTGCCGGATTATGGTTATTATTAGGCGTGACACCATTTTTAGCACTCGGAACAGTAATAGGTTCAATCAAAAAGGCGGATGCAGCTGCTGGCCTGGCTAATATTTTAAATATGAGCTTAGCTGTAGTTGGCGGATTATGGATGCCAATTGAAGTATTCCCAAAAGTATTAAGAACGATTGGAGAATGGACACCAACATATCACTTCGGAAGCGGGGCATGGGATATTGTAGCTGGAAAATCAATTGGATGGGAAAATATCGCGGTACTAGGAGGTTATTTCCTTATATTTGTTGTAGTATCAATATATATAAGAAAAAGACAGGAAGCGGTATAAATGATAGAGAAGAAGAGGATTGAGATTTTTCCGAAACAGATGGGTTTCTTTCCATATATGTGGTTAGTGTATCTGTTATTTCCAATTTATAATTTAACACAAGTATCAGGGGGGAAGCTTGCAATAGGGATCGGTATGTTGATGGTTTTCATCGTCACATACCGTCAACTGTATTTTGTGCAGAAGACGTTCATTTTGTGGGCGTGTATTCAAATGTTACTAACCTTTTTATTTGCTGTATTTTATAATCCTTTCATGATTTTCTTTGGATTTTTTACGGCAAGTGCGATGGGATTTGCGCCAAGTAAAAAAGTATTTCGATTGTTGTGGGGCCTGTTAATTGTAATGCTGGGAGCTTTTATATTTGTAAACTTTAATCAACTAACAACTACAAGTTTAGTGAATATAGTTCCAATGTTTATTTTAATGCTACTTACACCATTTGGAATGCGTAATTTTAATCAAAAAAAGATGTTAAAGAATCAATTAAATGAAGCAAACGAGCAAATTAAAGATTTAGTAAAACGTGAAGAACGGCAGCGAATTGCAAGAGATCTTCATGACACATTAGGGCATACGTTATCTCTTATCACTTTAAAAAGTCAGCTCGTGGAGAAGTTAATCGTAAAAAATCCAGAGCGTGCAAGTATAGAAGCCAAGGAAATTACACAAACATCTCGTACCGCTTTAAAGCAGCTGAGGGAATTAATTTCTGATATGCGCATGATTACAGTAGAAGAAGAGCTTGAGCAAATAAAAGCAATCTTACAAGCAGCTAACATTGAATTGGAAATAAAGCAGGAAGCGAGTGCGAGTTCGTTATCACCAATTGAACAAAATATTTTAGGAATGTGTTTACGTGAGGCTGTGACGAATGTTGTAAAACATAGTAAGGCGACGCGGTGCACAGTCTGTGTAGTAGAATTGCAAGGTGAGTTGATTTTGAAAGTAGAAGATAACGGAATCGGTTTAGAGGAGCAAAATCATGATGGAAACGGTATTCGTGGTATGAAGGAACGAATTGCCTTAATTGATGGTCTAGTGGAGCTAGATACCGTTAATCCAGGGACGCTGTTAACGGTGAAAGTTCCAATTGTAATTAGAACGGGGAAAGATGAGGTGAGGGCATGATTCGAATTATTATTGCAGAAGATCAACGAATGCTTCGTGGTGCATTAGGAGCCCTGCTTGATCTAGAGGATGATATTGAAGTAGTTGGGCAGGCTGCGAATGGGGAAGAGGCCTTAAAGTTAATTGAATCGTTAGAGCCAGATATAAGTATTATGGATATTGAAATGCCGATTCAAAGTGGTTTAGATGTTGCTGAAACGTTAAAGAAAGAAAAATCATCTTGTAAAGTAATGATTTTAACAACATTTGCACGACCGGGCTATTTTGAAAGGGCAATGAAAGCTGGTGTTCACGGATATTTATTAAAAGATAGCCCAAGTGAGGATTTAGCTTCGGCGATTCGTAACGTAATGAAAGGGAAACGAGAGATTTCTCAAGAGTTAATGTTTGGCTTATGGCAAGAGCAGAATCCGTTATCGGATCGTGAAAAAGAAGTGCTGTTACTTGCGAAAGAAGGAAAGACAGCAAATGAAATTGCGAAGGCACTTTATCTTTCACCTGGTACAGTGCGTAATTATATTTCTGAAGTATTAACGAAGCTCGATGCGAAAAATAGAATTGAGGCAATTACAATTGCGGAAGAAAAGGGATGGATATGAAAAAGAAGTTTACCTATAATCGGTAAACTTCTTTTTTATTATTGTACTTCTATTACTCTATTTACTTTTTGTAATGGTTTATAACCATGTGCTTCAAATGCTTTTGCAAATTCATTTGATACGGCATTTCCGTATAAATCTTTTGCAGCCTGTACGATGTGGGACTGAAGTGATTCAAAATCTTCAGCTGAAGTTGCGTAGTTTTGCAATGCCAGCATAACAACTTTACTTACCTTTTCATTGCCTTGTTTTTGAACAGCAACATTGTTATATGTCTTACCCTCAGCTAATTGATATAATACGTGACTAATGATACCAGAATTTACGTGCGACTCTTGATCATTTCCGTCATTATAGAAATCTTGTAAGTTTGTATATAGTTTGTTGCCGCCGTCACCAATTTCTCCCGGGATGTCACGGATTGTTAGGCCACCTAGTGTATCGCCCATAATCCAGTTTCCCTTATCTTTCTTTACATAATATTCGATTTGCGTGCCCCAGAAATCTGCTAGTCCTTCGTTTAACGCAGATGTTTCAGCGCTTGGATATCTCACAATTTTATTCTTTGTCGTACCACTAAATACAGCATGTCCAAATTCATGGGCTGTTACGTCAAGAGCAGAGGTTAATTTTCCATTTAGCCCGTCACCAAAGACCATTTGATTCCAACCTGGATGCCAAAATGCATTTACATAGTTTTCTTTTACACCATCACTAACTTCAGTAGAATCGAATCCGTGGACGCTAGCAACAACTTTCGAATCTTTATTATCATAACTTTTTAGATTATGTTCTTTCTTAAAATAGTCGTAAATATCACTCATATTTTTCATAACACCAGCCGCTTCTTTATCTGCAAAGCTCGAAGTGTTGCTTGAAATAAGTGTCCCTGGATAACCGGCTTGGCTATCGCCACCAAGAGAGTCGGCATAGTCTGCGTTATAAATATAAATACCATTTCCACGGGATAAATCAGCTAAATAAAATTTTCCGTCAGTACCTTTTGCGATATTAAATAATACATTTTCTTGTAGCGCATTTTTCCCAGTTCCTTGTTCTTTCGCTGGTGATAGTTTAGGTGCTGTTACTTGATTAATAGTTTTATTCTCTTTATTTTTAATGAACTTTTCTTGGAAAAGTACTTCACCAGTTTGTAAGTCCATGATTGCATTTCCGTTTATAATTTGCTCATTGTTTTCATAAGTAAATGTAAGGACCGTTGCGTATGTATAGTGCCCATCTTTTTTCTTATAAACTACCGTTTCGCTAGAAAATTCTGTTTCTGTCGCATCACTTGGAATTTGAAGTATATTGCGTAATTTAGATTTTACTTCATTTTTCGACAAAAAATTTGTTATAGTAAGATTAAGTTGTTGGTCTAAATTTTGGGCAACTTTACCACTAACAGTTGTAATTACTCCATTTTTATCTACTTTTACAATGAGATCTTGACCATATACTTTATAGTTTTTGTATGTTTGTGCAAGGCGTAATTCGGTTTGATTTTCTTTTGTTTCTTTATTTGTAGGTTGAAAATCGACATTCTTTTCAGTAGTAACTTGCTCTTGTTGAACTTTAGCCCCATTTACCTCACCTTTTAAATATTTTTTAGCAATATTCTCTTTTGTATCGTTTTGAGGTTGTGTTAATTTTCCGATTGTTAAACCAGGCTGAGCAATTTCAACTTTTACTTCATTTTTATCTAATTCTTGAGCGTGAATAGCTTCTATTGATAAAGGACAAAGAAGACCGAATGTAACGAAAGCACTAGCAAGTTTTCTATAATTCATCTATAACACTCCTAATCTTGTATTGTGTATGTGAGATGAATTGTATGAGAAATTTGCCGAATTTTATATATATTATGCATTATTTCATATCAAAAATTGTCGAATTCACATTATTGTAGTGGTATGACAACTTAAAAAAATTAGATTGTTATAATGGGATGGTGAGTAAGTATGCATGCAGAAAAATTAGGAAGCGAAATAAAGAAAATTAGGGTAATGAGAGGATTGACACAGAAACAACTCTCCGATAATGTATGTCATCAATCGGAAGTGAGCAGAATTGAATCGGGCGCGGTATACCCAAGTATGGATATCTTGCAAGGTATCGCAGCAAAATTACAAGTTCCCATTATTCATTTTTATGAGGTACTCATTTATTCCGATATTGAGAAGAAAAAGCAGTTTAAAGATCAAATTATTGTACTTTGTAAGCAAAAGAAATATAAAGAAATTTATAATAAAGTATGGAATGAACTGAAAAAGGAAGAATATCACCCTGAGTTTCAGCAGTTTCTTCAATGGCAATATCATGTATCTGCGTATGTGTTGAAGAAGATTGATTATGAATATTGTATTCTAGAGTTAAAAAAGCTACTAAATCAACAATTAACTGGGATAGATATGTATCAAAATCTTTATATAGAAAATGCAATTGCAAATATTTATGCTGAAAATAGCTATTTTAAGAAGAGCATTGAGTTATTTGAAGATATATTAAAACAATTAGAGGCATTGCATGATAATGAAGAATTTGACGTGAAGTTAAGGTATAATCATGCAAAAGCATTATACTTAGATGATCAATATGAAGAGTCACTTTATCAAGTAAATAAAGCGATTGAAATATCGTGCCGAATTAATAGTATGGCATTAATTGGACAGCTATATTATCAAAGAGGTGAATGCCTAGGGAAGTTGGAGTACGATGGGGCAGAGATTGAAGATGCATATAAAAAGGCAAGTTTCTTTTTTGATATATTAGAAATGCATGCATATAAAGAAGCGCTCGCAAATAAAATCAGTAGATAAACAGCCTAAAAAATGGATATGCATAATTGCATACGATATGGATAAATTTTCATGATATATTAAAAGAAAAAACGTGGGTGATGGAATATGAAGAAACTACTTATTGGTAGTCTATTAACGTTAGCGATGGCATGGGGTATTTCACTAGGGGATACAGTTTTAGAGAAAAGCCAAGTAATTTCTCATAACGATCAAGAGGTACAATTAGCTGCAGATCTACCTTTTGAATATTAAAAAAAACAACCGTCTTACTTAGACGGTTGTTTTTTTGTGGAGTAACATCCAAACATCTTTACTAGAAACAGGTTTGCTAAAGAGGAATCCTTGAATGTGGTCACAGTTTTGCTCGTGTAAAAACTTCCATTGTTCTTCTGTTTCTACACCTTCCGCAATAACCTTTAAATTTAATTCTTTTGATAGCGTAATAATGGAAGCGATAATCGCTTCTTCTAAAGGGCTATTTGTAATTCCACAAATAAATTCTCGAGCAATTTTTAATGTATTGATTGGATATTTCGTTAAATAAGCTAAAGAACTATAACCAGTTCCAAAGTCATCAATTGAAATTTGAATACCGAGATTTTGAAGTTCTTCTAGTTTAGCAATTACAGAATGATTTTGATTAATCGCGATACTTTCTGTAATCTCAATATCTAGCGCTTCCGGATTTAGTTCGGTTTCTTCCAAGACTTTTGAAATAGTTGATATTAAATCTGCGTGATTGAATTGAACAACAGATAAATTTACACCAACCTTTAAGTGAGAAAATCCTTGGTTATGCCACTTTTTTGCTTCTAAGCAGGCGGTACGTAAAATCCAATTACCAAGTTCAATAATAAATCCTGTTTCCTCTGCTAGAGGAATGAATTGGGCGGGGGATACAATTCCGAGTTTTGGATGTTTCCAGCGAATTAATGCCTCAAAACCGATAATTTGTTTTGTTTTTGTATTTACTTGTGGTTGATATTCAAGGAAAAATTCATTTTGTTGTAGAGCTTTTGAAAGTTCACCTTCTAGGAAGTGTATTTCATTTTGCGCAATACTCATTTCTTTTGAGAAGAAAATAAATCTATTTTTTCCATTAGCCTTTGCTCGATACATAGCCATATCTGCATTTTTCATTAATTCGGTTACATCGGTTCCGTAGTCAGGGTACATCGCAATTCCGATACTCGGTGTAACAGAAAGTTCTTCATCTTTAATAAAGTAAGGCTTATTTAAAATAGTTAAAATTTGTTCAGCCATAAAAGAAGCACTTTTTTCAGAGTACATATCTGGTAATAGAATCGTAAATTCATCTCCGCCTTGGCGGGCAACGATATCTTTTGAACGCAAACATCCACGTAATCTTTTTGCTACTTCAATTAATAATAAATCTCCGACATCATGGCCGAGTCGATCGTTAATTTTTTTAAATCGATCTAAGTCGAGGAACATGACCGCAACGTCATTAGTGGTGTTTTGAGCTGTATTTAAAATCGTTTTTAAATCTTTTTCGAATTTCCGTCGATTCGGTAGTCCTGTAAGTGCATCATGGAAAGCCATATGCTCTACTTGCTTTTGTTTTTCATATAAAGTTGTAATATCACGTGCGATACCAAACATCCCAACAACTTCTTTATTTATAAAAATAGGGATGAATGTAATGTGAAGGTGATAATAATAGCCTTCTTTTTCTTTTGTACGAATTTCTAGAGTTTGTGGTCTACCTTCTTTTGTAATTTGTAAAGATTTCTTCAATAATTCATGATCTTGTGGATCAATGAAGTGTTGAAGAGAATAGCTTGTTACTTCACAATAATAGGCTGTAAATAAACTTTCACAAGCCTTATTAGATTGTTGAAAAATCCCGTTCATATTTAAAGAAAAAACAGCATCAGGATGATCTTCGAATAAAGATTTATAACGTTGTTCACTTTTTGATAGGGCAGATACGCCTTCTTCAACTTCATCTTCTAGTTGTGTAGTCAACTGTTCATACGTATCGATTAATACTTGATTATCTTTCCACATGTAAAGTTGTCGTAGGAATAATAATACTAGTGATAATACGAGACCGATTAGCATGAACTTATCATCCCAAGGTTGAATAACAACAAAGGAAAAAGTAATGATTATACTAAAATAAGGTAATATAAAGCGTACATAATCGAATCGATAATATTTCGTTTTCGTTTCATGTTGCATTGGTTTATCCAAAATGTACAGTATGGAAGACAAACCAATTAATAAAATTGAAGCAGTATGTATTAAGTAAGAGACTTCAGAAGAAGTTTCCATCCCTGCGTTTAATTGAAACAGATGTATATATCCGTACACAAGTATGATAGTAAAGCCGATAATTAATGAAATTCTGCTAGAAGAATATTGTTCTCTTCTATATAGGCTAATAACGGCGTAAATTACTAATGATTGTGCAATAAAGTATCCAATTAAAACCCAGGTATCTGTTGTTAACATACGAAAGCTTGAAAGATCCAAAATAAAAGTTAAGGTAAAATAAATATTCATAATAACAATAAAGATGCTATCGAATGAAAATTGAGCAAGGCCTCTAATAGAGTAATGTTTTATGAACTTTATAGCAAAGCCAGAGAAGAGTAAAATATATTGTACGATGAAAAAGGGCAACGCCTTATATGAGAATATGACTTGATCATATATAGAAAGTGAATGAAGAAATAAAGTTATTTCCATAGCTAATCCACATATACAAGTGCATAGTACTAGAACCCAAAATAGTTTGTCACCGTGCTTCATCTTCTTAATTGCTTTATATAAGCAATAGCAAGAAAAGAGTGTAGCAAAACAAAATAAGAAGAGAATTCCAATTTCTTTTATATTTAAATTCCTAGGGATAAGGAATATCCAAAGAGAAAATATAATTATATACATCATGACAAATTGTACATATTTTTTTTGATTAATCATATAATGGCTCCGTTTCAATAAAGTTGAATCACAGGGGGAAAATGCTAATTTAAATAATAGCATATAAAACAGGAGCTTTTTTACTATAAGAAATACTTTTTGAAAAAAATAGCGCAACGTTACAATTTACCATTGTAGTGTTGCGCCTTTTATTCTTTTCACTCCCCTTATAGAAGCGATTTCATCTATTAACTGAAGAAGTGCTAAATCCTTTTGTTTACTTTCAATCATAATATCAAAATTATGATTAACTTTTTTTGCGATGTGCAAAAAGGGTTTAATAAATTCTAAATCAATATAATCTGCATGGGCCCTAAATTCTTTTTCTGATCTAGGAGAAGAAATATGAACTTTAGGAAGGACATTTGTATGTGACCAAGTTTTAAATATCATAGGAAGTAATTCCTCTAGCGGTTCATTACAAAGGTTCGCTATGTGATGATGATAATCGAACACGAAAGGGATTTTTTCTTTTTGACAAATAGCCAAAGTTTCAGAAGTTGTATATGTTTTATCGTCATTTTCAAGAGTCATTTGTCTTTTTATATGGTAAGGAAGTTTTTGTATGTTTTCATGAAAACGTTCGATTGCCTTCTCCTTATTTCCATACGCACCACCTACATGGATATTAATGTAGGAAGAATCTGCAATTCCCATAGCATTTAACACATTATAATGATAGGTCATATCTGTAATAGCATTAGTTGTAATATGTGGTTTGTCGCTTGTAAATAGTGTGAATTGGTTGGGATGAAAACTTACGCGTAAATTGTGTTCTTGAATTAATGCTCCTATTTTACGCCATAGTGGAGCAAATAGTTGAATGTAATCAAATTCAACTTCAGGATGTGTTGCAAGCGGAACGATAGAAGATGATAAACGATATAATGGAATTTCGTGTGCAATATTGTAATGAAGGATGCGTATTGTGTGTTCTAGATTTTGCAGTGTAACATTATATAATTTATCTTCACGCTCTTGTTTTTTTAGCTTTTTCCAGCTTGTAAATGTCATTGTTTTGGCAGGCGAACAGTCCCATAATGCCGTAGCATGTGAGACATATCCAAATCGAATTATCATATGTGATGCACCTCCTTGGCCCTTGAAATTTCTCTATAAAAAGAACGCGAGTATCGTTCCTATCCATTCCTTTCCTCTATCGATAATGGAGAGAGGATTGACATCTTCGAAGGAAAGTAATAAGGAGCGTTCCAAATCTTCCTCGAATTTACGTTTTACTTCTTGTATGAAATGTTTATCGTATAAAAGGCAATTGATTTCATGGTTAATATATATACTTCTCATATCGAAATTAGCAGTTCCGATATCACAAGTATGATCGTCTACTATAATAATTTTTGCGTGGAAAAATCCTTGCTGGAAAGCGTAAATATTACAACCAGCTTGTATTAACTTTCGGCAATATGGGAATTTTGCTTCTCGAACGAGGGCATGATCAGCCTTTTGTGGAACGAGAATAGTTATTTGAACCCCACGTTTTCGCGCTTTTAATAATGCATTCATAATTTTTTTTCCAGGAATAAAATATGGTGTACCGATAAAGAGTTCTTTTTTCGCGCTTTCGATTAAATGTAAAAATGTATTTTGTAAATAGGCACCATCAGTAGGAATGAAACGATGTAGAATGGTCCCTGGTTGTTGCGTAGGAAAATAAAGAGATGAATCTAATAAATTTTGGTCTGTATCGTCGAGCCAATCATGTAAAAATTGTTTTTGTAAATCTTGTATCCCTTCTCCTGTAAGACGTAAATGATAATCTCGCCATAACCCTAACCTTTGATTATGCCCTAAATATTCCTCGCCAATGTTAAATCCACCAATATAACCAATTTTCCCGTCAATAACTGTAATTTTTCTATGGTTTCTTTGATTTGCAGAAAAGAAAGGAAAAGGAAATTTCACTTTATGACAAAATGAAAAAGAGACACCATGTTTTTGTAGGGAGTAAATCGCTTCTTTTGATAAATAATGACTTCCAAACCGGTCGAGTAAAAGTCTTACTTCAATTCCTTCTTGTGCTTTATCGATAAGTAACTTTAAAAACGTACGACTTATATCATCGTTTTTTACAATAAAAAATAAAACGTGCACATGGTGTTTAGCTTGTTTTATATCAGTAAAGAGAGCATCGTATAGATCATTTCCGTATGTATAAAGGCGAAAATCACTTTGACGTAAAGGGAAAGAACGAGAACGTACACGCTTTAAATGAACAATTCTCCCATATGAAAGGTCGATTGTAATCCAGAGAGCGCTGCCTAATAACAAGAGAGATAAGAAAAACATAAGTAAATTCCCTCCTTCACGGTCTTTTCACCATCAATTTTTTACAAATCAAAATTTCACTGTATCCCGCTATTTGCGGACAGTAAGACGCCCACCTAAAGCAAAGAAGTTGGTTGGGATTCGGGCCGCCCGTAAAAGCCCGATTGGTGAGGGCTTTTACTCAGTGGGGATGAATAGCTCTCCGCCGATTAAAGTTTCACTTTATAGTTTCACCGAAATAAACAGCTTTATTAAAAAATGTGTTGTTGTATAACAAAAAACTGTTGACTGAATGCTCACTCATTATATAATGGGAATAGGGGATATAATTCAGAAAATTATATATTTTCGAAGATTCTAAAAAAGAAAGAGAGCTTACAAAGAGAGGGGTAGCATAAAATGAATAGCTTACTAATCATTAATTGGCTGGCTGCCATTGCTGTTATTGCTTATGCGGGGTATTTGTTTGTATATCTTATACGAACAAGGATGGCCTACATACAATTAGGAAAAAAGATTGAATTTGACCGTCGTTTTAAAGAGCGTTGGGATCTTCTTAAGGTCAATGTTTTCGGTCAGAAAAAGCTGCTGAAAGATAAAAAGAGCGGCATCATTCACGTTATGTTCTTTTACGGATTTATTCTTGTCCAATTTGGAGCAATTGACTTCGTTTGGAAAGGACTTGCACCAGGATCGCATCTTCCACTTGGACCACTATACCCTGCATTTACATTCTTCCAGGAAATTGTCACACTCGTTATTTTAATTGCAGTCTTTTGGGCTTTTCATAGACGCTATATTGAAAAGCTTGTTCGTTTGAAACGTAATTTTAAATCAGGCCTTGTTCTTATCTTTATTGGTGGCTTAATGATTTCTGTGCTACTTGGTAATGGGATGGGAATTATATGGCACGGCGAGGAGCTTTCATGGAGTGAACCTATCGCTTCTGCAATCGCTTACGTTTTCTCGGGATTAAATGAAACCGTAGCCATTTCAGTGTTCTATTTCTCTTGGTGGGTGCATTTACTAATTTTGTTAACGTTTTTAGTTTATGTTCCACAATCAAAACATGCGCATTTAATTGCTGGACCAGTTAACGTGTTTTTTGGTCGTCTTTCAAATCCGGGAAAACTTGAAAAAATTGATTTTGAAGATGAAACACAAGAAACATTCGGTGTTGGTAAAATTGAAGACTTTAGACAAAATCAACTTATCGACTTATATTCCTGCGTCGAATGTGGTCGTTGTACAAATATGTGTCCGGCAACAGGAACAGGGAAAATGTTATCACCGATGGATTTAATTTTAAAACTTCGTGATCATTTAACTGATAAAGGAGCAGCGGTAACATCAAAAGCACCGTGGGTTCCAGTTGTTGCTTTTAATAATACACAAGGAAATCAGTTAGCGATGATGGCAGCTGGAAAAGGACAACAAGAATCAGCGGCTACAGCGCTAGCGTACGACCCAAGTTTAATCGGAGACGTTATTACAGAAGAAGAGATTTGGGCATGTACAACGTGTCGTAACTGTGAGGACCAGTGCCCAGTTATGAATGAGCATGTTGACAAAATTATTGATTTACGCCGCTATCTAGTTTTAACAGAAGGAAAAATGGACGCGGAAGCGCAGCGTGCAATGACAAACATTGAGCGTCAAGGTAATCCGTGGGGACTGAACCGTAAAGAGCGTGAAACATGGCGCCAAGGTGACGATGAAGTAACAGTTCCAACTGTAAAGGAGAAATCAAAAGCTGGCGAAGAGTTTGAATACTTATTCTGGGTTGGATCAATGGGTTCGTATGACAATCGCAGTCAGAAGATTGCGATATCATTTGCGAAGCTAATGAATGAAGCAGGCATTTCATTCGCAATTCTTGGTAATAAGGAAAAGAACTCTGGTGATACACCGCGCCGCCTTGGAAATGAATTTGTATTCCAGGAAATGGCTACTAAAAATATTGAAGAATTTGAAAAAGCAGGAGTGAAGAAAATCGTTACGATTGACCCTCATGCTTATAACACTTTTAAAAATGAGTACCCGGACTTTGGCTTACAAGCAGAAGTCTATCATCATACAGAATTACTAGCCCAGTGGGTGAAGGAAGGTCGTTTAAAACCTGTCCATTCTATTGAAGAGACAGTTACGTACCATGATTCCTGTTACTTAGGAAGATACAACGAAGTATACGAAGCGCCGCGCGATATTCTAAAAGCAATTCCAGGTGTAAACCTTGTAGAAATGGCGCGTAACCGTGAAACGGGAATGTGCTGTGGTGCGGGTGGCGGCCTAATGTGGATGGAAGAAACGACAGGTTCTCGTATTAACGTTGCACGTACAGAACAAGCGTTAGCTGTACAGCCGTCAATTATCGGTACAGGATGCCCGTATTGCTTAACGATGATTAGTGACGGCACGAAAGCGAAAGAAGTTGAAGAAACAGTTCAAACTTTGGACGTAACAGAGATTTTAGAACGCTCAGTTATCGGACAGAAGAAAGAAGCAATGTAGTTTGTAGGAATGCATTCAAATTTAGAAAGAGGTGCAAAAATTGCACCTCTTCTAGGCGCAAGGATACCGAGCGAGCGCTCGGTGCTAAAAAAAGAAATGGGGGAAAGAAACATGAGTAAAACAGTTATTTTAAGTGCTGCAAGAACACCGGTTGGAAAATTTGGAGGAACTTTAAAAGACGTGAAAGCAACAGAACTTGGAGGAATCGCAATTAAGGCAGCGCTTGAAAGAGCGAATGTTTCCGCTAGTGATGTTGAAGAAGTTATATTCGGAACGGTTATCCAAGGAGGGCAAGGACAAATTCCATCACGCCAAGCAGCAAGAGCGGCCGGCATTCCTTGGGAAGTGCAGACAGAAACAGTAAATAAAGTTTGTGCATCAGGGCTTCGCGCAGTTACGTTAGCAGATCAAATTATTCGTACTGGTGATCAATCACTGATTGTAGCTGGTGGAATGGAATCGATGAGTAACAGCCCTTACATTTTACGAGGGGCAAGATGGGGATACAGAATGGGTAACAACGAAGTTATCGATTTAAACGTTGCAGACGGTTTAACATGCGCATTTTCAGGTATACACATGGGTGTTTATGGCGGAGAAGTTGCGAAGGAAGATGGAATCTCTCGCGAAGCACAAGATGAATGGGCATATCGTAGCCATCAACGTGCGGTTTCGGCACATAAAGAAGGGCGTTTTGAAGAGGAGATTGTACCAGTAACAATTCAGCAAAGAAAAGGCGATCCTATCGTCGTGGCTAAGGATGAGGCACCACGCGCGGATACAACGATTGAAAAATTAGCGAAATTAAAGCCTGTATTTGATAAGACGTCAGCGGTGACAGCAGGTAATGCTCCGGGACTAAATGATGGCGGTGCTGCACTTGTATTAATGAGCGAGGACAGAGCGAAGCAAGAAGGAAGAAAACCATTAGCGACAATTTTGGCGCATACGGCGATTGCGGTAGAATCGAAGGATTTCCCAAGAACGCCAGGTTATGCAATTAATGAATTGCTGAAAAAGACAGGTAAGACAATTGAAGACATAGATCTATTTGAAATCAATGAGGCATTTGCGGCTGTAGCAATTGCAAGTACAGAAATCGCAGGGATCGATCCGGAAAAATTGAATGTAAATGGCGGTGCTGTAGCAATGGGGCATCCAATTGGAGCGAGCGGAGCACGTATTATCGTTACACTTATCCATGCACTGAAGCAGCGCGGCGGCGGAATTGGAATTGCTTCTATTTGTAGCGGTGGCGGTCAAGGTGATGCAGTGATGATTGAAGTTCACTAATTAAGATTAGAAGATATATAGTTTATTAACAATTAAGGGGGAAGAAAAAATGAGTGTACAAAAGATTGTTGTAATTGGTGCAGGGCAAATGGGTTCAGGTATCGCACAAGTGTGTGCAATGGCAGGCTATGATGTGAAAGTGCAAGATTTAAAGCAAGAGCAATTAGATAGAGGGCTAGCTGTTATTTCAAAAAATTTAGCCCGCCAAGTAGAAAAAGGCCGTATGAAGGAAGAAGAGAAAGATGCGACTTTAAATCGTCTTACATGGACGCTCGATTTAAATAGTGTCAAAGAAGCTGATCTTATTATTGAAGCAGCTGTTGAAAAAATGGATATTAAAAAGAAAATTTTTGCGAATTTAGATGAAATCGCTCCAGAACACGCAATTTTAGCGACGAATACGTCATCGTTACCAATTACGGAAATTGCAGCGGTAACGAAACGTCCTGAGAAAGTAATCGGCATGCACTTTATGAATCCAGTTCCAGTTATGAAACTCGTTGAAATTATTCGTGGTTTAGCTACAGATGATGCAGTGTACGAAACGATTGAGGATATTACGAAAAAAATCGGGAAAGTGCCAGTTGAAGTAAATGATTTCCCAGGGTTTGTATCGAACCGTATTTTATTACCGATGATTAACGAAGCGATTTATACGTTATACGAAGGAGTAGCGACGAAAGAAGCGATTGATGAAGTAATGAAACTCGGTATGAATCATCCGATGGGACCTCTTACGTTAGCTGACTTTATCGGTTTAGATACATGTTTATACATTATGGAAGTGTTGCATGAAGGATTAGGAGATAGTAAATATCGCCCATGTCCATTATTACGTAAGTATGTGAATGCAGGATGGTTAGGACGTAAAACGGGTCGTGGTTTCTACGTTTACGAATAAAGGCCTCCCTTTATTGAAGTAGTGGTCTTACCAGATTGTTAAAAAGATATATAGCAAACGGAGGCGAAGTACATGAATTTTCACTTTACTGAAGAGCAACAAATGATGAGGAAAATGGTTCGAGATTTTGCACAGAAGGAAATAGCTTCCTTTGTTCCTAGTATGGAACAAGGGGTGTTCCCGAAAGAGATTTTGCAAAAGATGGGTGAGCTTGGACTAATGGGTATTCCAGCGCCTGCAAAATATGGCGGGGCAGAAATGGATTTTATTTCTTACATTCTAGCAATTGAGGAAATTTCAAAGGTAAGTGCAACGGTTGGTGTAATTTTAGCTGTACATACGTCAGTTGGAATGAATCCGATTTTATACTTCGGAACAGAAGAACAGAAGCAGAAATATGTTTCTAAATTGGCGACTGGTGAATATTTAGGCGCATTTGCTCTAACAGAACCGAATGCAGGATCAGATGCAGGTAGTTTGAAATCAAGAGCTGTAAAGAAAGACGATCACTACATCATTAATGGATCGAAAGTCTTTATTACAAATGGTGGTGAAGCAAGTACATATATCGTCTTCGCGTCTACAAATCCAGATGCAGGGAAAAGCGGGATTTCAGCATTTATAGTAGAGAAAGATACACCAGGCTTAATCATTGGAAAAGATGAGCATAAGATGGGTCTTCTTGGTTCTCGTACAGTGCAACTTACGTTTGAAGATATGAAAGTGCCGGCCGAGAATTTACTTGGTGAAGAAGGACAAGGATTTAAGGTGGCAATGGCGAATTTAGATGTTGGGCGAATTGGAATCGGAGCGCAAGCATTAGGAATCGCGGAAGCGGCGCTTGCATGTGCGATTGATTATGCGAAAGAGCGCGAGCAATTCGGCAAGCCAATTGCGGCGCAGCAAGGAATCGGATTCAAACTTGCAGATATGGCGACTAGCGTAGAAGCAGCGCGATTACTTGTATACAGAGCGGCATCGCTAAGAGCACAAGGGTTACCATGCGGTAAAGAAGCTTCTATTGCGAAATTATTTGCTTCTAAGACGGCCGTTGAAGTTGCGATTGAAGCGGTGCAAGTATTTGGCGGTTACGGTTATACGAAAGATTATCCAGTAGAAAGATTTTTCCGTGATGCGAAGATCACGCAAATATATGAAGGAACGAGCGAAATACAAAAGCTTGTAATTAGTCGAGCTTTATAAAAAGGCAGAGGGGGAGACGGGAATGCATTTTAAATTATCAGAAGAACATGAAATGATAAGAAAAATGGTTCGGGATTTTGCGAGGAATGAAGTAGCGCCGACAGCAGCAGAGCGTGATGAGGAAGAGCGATTTGATCGCGCTTTATTTGATCAAATGGCAGAGCTTGGTTTAACCGGTATTCCGTGGCCTGAAGAATACGGCGGAATTGGAAGCGATTACTTGGCGTATGTAATTGCCGTTGAAGAATTATCCCGCGTTTGTGCTTCTACAGGTGTAACGTTGTCTGCACATACTTCACTTGCTGGATGGCCAATTTTTAAATTTGGAACGGAAGAGCAAAAACAAAAGTTTTTGCGCCCAATGGCTGAAGGGAAGAAAATTGGTGCATATGGCTTAACAGAACCAAGCTCTGGATCAGATGCTGGTGGAATGAGGACGACTGCAAAACGAGATGGAGACCATTACATTTTAAATGGTTCGAAAATTTTTATTACAAATGGCGGTATTGCTGATATTTATGTTGTTTTTGCATTAACAGATCCTGATTCGAAGCAGCGCGGCACGAGTGCATTTATTGTGGAGAGTGATACGCTAGGATTTTCGGTTGGGAAGAAGGAAAGTAAGCTAGGGATTCGTTCTTCGCCAACAACTGAAATTATATTTGAAGACTGCCGTATTCCTGTAGAGAATTTACTAGGGGAAGAGGGCCAAGGATTTAAAGTTGCGATGCAGACATTAGATGGCGGCCGTAATGGTATTGCGGCACAAGCAGTCGGTATTGCACAATCCGCTTTAGATGCTTCTGTAGAATATGCAAGAGAACGTCATCAGTTTGGGAAGCCAATTGCGGCGCAACAAGGAATTGGCTTTAAACTTGCGGATATGGCAACGGATGTAGAGGCAGCGCGTCTTTTAACATATCAAGCGGCTTGGCTTGAATCTGAAGGGCTTCCGTATGGGAAAGAGTCAGCGATGTCAAAAGTATTTGCAGGTGATACAGCGATGAAGGTAACGACTGAAGCGGTACAAGTATTTGGTGGTTATGGTTATACGAAAGATTATCCAGTAGAGCGTTATATGCGCGATGCAAAGATTACACAAATATATGAGGGAACACAAGAGATTCAAAGGCTTGTAATTTCTCGTATGTTAACGAAGTAGGAACAAAAGCGTAGGTATTTTCCTACGCTTTTTACTTCCAAAAATAATAGAGAGAGGTGAAGGGATGGTTAAACATAATGTACATGCGTCAGTGAAAGATGAAAAATTAGTTGCGTTAAGACGTGAACAAATGATTAAAGGTGCGGTGCAGCTGTTTAAGCAAAAAGGATTCCCGCGTACAACAACGAGAGAAATTGCGAAAGCGGCTGGATTTAGTATCGGAACACTTTATGAGTATATTCGCACAAAAGATGATGTATTATATTTAGTTTGTGATAGTATTTATGAACATGTAAAAGAGCGGTTAGAGGAAGTAGTGTGTACAGAGAAGGGAAGTATAGAAAGCTTAAAGATAGCGATAATGAATTATTTTAAAGTGATGGATGAATTGCAAGAAGAAGTATTAATTATGTATCAAGAGGTACGTTTTTTACCGAAAGAATCACTCCCATATGTATTAGAAAAAGAGTTTCAAATGGTCGGGATGTTTGAGGATATTTTAGAGCAGTGTACGGAAAATGGGACATTTACACTAAATAAAAAGGAAATACAGCTTCTTGCACATAATATTTTCATACAAGGACAAATGTGGGGATTTAGACGTTGGGCCCTGCAAAAACTGTATACTCTCGAAGAATATACAGAAATGCAAATTAGGTATGTACTGCAAGGAGCACATATGTCTCCGAAATAAAGAATGGACAAATTATAATTTTATTGCCCGTAAATAGCGCGATAAAAGTTTCCCGTTTTTTTTGTAGCATATTTGTGCGACTTTTGTTTATAATGAATAGTATGGATTTTTTTAAGCAGACCGTTATATATAAGCTTATATTTGAAGAAAGGAAGTGCCGCATAAGTGGGTTTTAAGCAATATTCACCAGAAGAGCTAAAAGAATGTTCAATGATTGAAGTTGTACATAGTGTTTTAGGGAATAAAAGACAAGCAACGACATTCAACGAGTTGGTTCAAGAAATCGCTCAAGTGCTGGGACTATCTCAAGGGCAAGTTAATACGAAACTCGCACAATTTTATACAGATTTAAACATCGATGGACGTTTCATTAATTTAGGAGAAAATCGTTGGGGGCTACGTAGCTGGTACCCATATGAGCAAATTGATGAAGAAATTCTGCCTCAGCCAAAACCGAAGAAGAAACGCAAAGTTGAAGAAGACGGTTTTGACGACTACATTGAAGAAGATGATGTAGAAGAAGAAGAAGCAGAAGAAGTAGAAGAAGATGTAGTAGATTTGGACAAAGTTCTTGAAGACGAAGACGCAGACGATGAAGATGATGATCTTGATGATTTAGAAGAAGATAATGAAGACTTCGCAGAAGAAGAACTTGAGTATGATGAAACTGAAGAAGAAGAGGAAGAGCGGTAGTTCTTGACTTTTCATTATCGTCCATGTAGAATCATTTTTGGGCTCTTTAAAAAAAGACGATAATACTTTTAAAGTGTAAATATAAAAGAAAATTGCTCCCTACTTATTACTTTATGTGATGAGGGGAGCAATTTTCTTTTTTGTTTTTTGTTTAGAAAATAAAAAGAGCCTAACAATAAGATAGATACAGTGTTATCTACATACGTTGCGCTTTGCAACGGTGATTATATAACAACGAAGTAGAAGGGAGTATTTTCATGACTAAGTATATTTTTGTAACAGGCGGTGTAGTATCGTCTTTAGGTAAAGGTATTACAGCAGCATCTCTTGGAAGACTTTTAAAGAATCGTGGTTTAAACGTAACTATTCAAAAGTTTGATCCATACATTAACGTAGACCCAGGGACTATGAGCCCCTACCAACACGGTGAGGTATTCGTAACAGATGATGGTGCAGAAACGGACTTAGACCTAGGTCACTATGAGCGTTTTATCGACATCAACTTAAACAAATACAGCAACGTAACAACAGGTAAAATTTACTCTTCAGTTCTTCAAAAAGAGCGTCGTGGTGAATATTTAGGAGGAACAGTTCAAGTTATTCCTCACATTACTAACGAAATTAAAGAACGTGTATATCGTTCTGGTCGCGAAACAAATGCCGACGTTGTTATTACAGAAATCGGTGGAACTGTTGGTGATATCGAGTCTTTACCATTCTTAGAAGCAATTCGTCAAATTAAGAGCGACATCGGTCGTGACAATGTAATGTACATTCACTGTACGTTAATCCCGTACTTAAAAGCAGCGGGTGAAATGAAAACAAAACCAACGCAACATAGCGTTAAAGAGCTTCGCAGCTTAGGTATTCAACCAAATATTATCGTTGTTCGTACAGAACTACCTGTTTCTCAGGACATGAAAGACAAGCTTGCATTATTCTGTGACATCGATACAAAAGCAGTTATCGAAGCACGCGATGCAGATACTTTATATGCGGTTCCATTATCTCTTCAAGAACAAAACATGGACCAAATCGTTTGTGATCACTTGAAGTTAGACAATCCAGCTGCAGATATGACAGATTGGACTGCGCTAGTTAATAAAGTACGTAACCTTTCTAAGAAAACAAAAATCGCTCTTGTTGGTAAATACGTAGAGCTTCAAGATGCATACATTTCTGTTGTAGAAGCGCTTCGTCATGCAGGTTATTCATTCGACACAGATGTAGAAGTGAAATGGGTAAATGCTGAGCACGTAACAGCAGAGAACGTAAAAGAATTAGTTGGCGATACAGATGGTATCCTTGTACCAGGTGGCTTCGGCGATCGTGGTGTAGAAGGTAAAATCGTTGCAATTCAATATGCTCGTGAAAACAAAGTTCCATTCTTAGGAATTTGCCTAGGTATGCAACTTGCATCAATCGAATTTGCACGTAACGTATTAGGATTAGAAGGAGCTAACTCTTCTGAAATTAATCCTGACACACCTTATGCAATTATCGATTTATTACCAGAACAAAAAGATGTAGAAGATTTAGGTGGTACACTTCGCCTTGGTCTATACCCATGTAAGCTTGCTGAAGAAACAAATGCTTACAATGCTTACAATGAGCCGGTTGTATATGAGCGTCATCGTCATCGTTATGAGTTCAACAATCAATTCCGTCCAGATATGGAAAAAGCAGGATTTGTATTCTCTGGTACAAGCCCAGACGGTCGTCTAGTGGAAATTATTGAATTACAAGATCACCCTTGGTTCGTGGCAGCACAGTTCCATCCAGAACTTGTATCTCGTCCAAACCGTCCACAACCATTGTTCCATGACTTCGTAAGTGCTTCTATTACGAATAAAGAGAGCAAGTAATAAAAAAAAGCGCCTGAAATAGGGCGCTTTTTTTAATATTCGTTTAACATTTCATCAATTGTAAATTTCAATCCGTGATAAGCAAATAAAGCTACAATTAAACTTGGGAACCCGTAGCGGTTACCTTCATCATCTGGAATAAGACCCTTTAACAGCTTTGTATCAATATGTACATCTGTATATTGTTCCAGTGATTCAACACCTTTTTGAATAGCCGAGATTCCAACGATAGATTGGCCTTCTTCATGAAGTTTTTTCGCGGTTTTTATAATTTCTTCATCTGTCGAAAAACGACTAATAAGAAGTACGCGGTCCGCAGAAGTCACTGCCGCCGGTTCACCGTTTTCTATTAAACGTTTTGCTTGTTTCATTGGTTCGGCGCCAAATAATGCTTCTGAAACAATACCTTCCATTTCGTTTGTACCATGCAAGTAAATGAAGCCGTCGCCAACTAACGCCTGGGCAAGTAGACGAGCGCTATCTTCTATATTCATTTCCTCTTTTTGAGAAATTCGGGAGAAATATCCACTTAATTGAGTCGAGAAAATTTTTAACATGTTGTTGCTCCTTTCTTTCGTGTTAGCTGGTTCTCATTATAGCTTATTTTTTTTGGAAAGGGGAAATAGTAGGGTGGCATAACAAAATAGGAAACGGTAAAATAAGAAAGAATAGGAAGGGATTTGGCAAAGAGTAGCGAAAATAAACCGATAAGATATAAGAAGCTTTAAATCTTGTACTTACACAGAAAGGTTGGGAGTTATGGAAGGGAAAATTTTAATCGTTGATGATCAATATGGCATTCGTGTTTTATTGCATGAAGTGTTCCAAAAAGAAGGTTATCAGACGTTCCAAGCAGCGAATGGATTTCAAGCTTTAGATATCGTGAAAAAAGATAATCCGGATTTAGTAGTGTTAGATATGAAAATCCCAGGTATGGATGGTATAGAGATTTTAAAACATGTAAAAGAAATTGATGAGAGTATTAAAGTGATTTTAATGACTGCTTATGGAGAATTGGATATGATTCAAGAAGCGAAAGATTTAGGAGCTTTAATGCACTTTGCTAAACCGTTTGATATTGATGAGATTCGTCAAGCAGTGAGAGATCAGCTTGCTGTAGAGGCGTAAAAAATGAATTTTTTATAAAAAATATGGAAAAAAGCGTTTACATGGACTATTGAGCAGGTGAATACAGTTGAGTTTTTGAGTACAAGTTGTTATCCTATTGAGTGTAGAAAGAAGTCCGGTATGTAAATATACATATTTTACCTTATTCTGGTCATACTACCAGCGATAAGAATTTATCGGATACAAAAAACGTTTTTTAGGAGGATTCACCATGCCTTTAGTTTCTATGAAAGAAATGCTAAACACAGCACTAGAAGGAAAATACGCAGTTGGTCAATTCAACATGAACAACTTAGAGTGGACTCAAGCTATCTTAGCTGCTGCGGAAGAAGAAAAATCTCCTGTAATCTTAGGTGTATCTGAGGGTGCAGCTCGTCATATGACTGGTTTCAAAACAGTTGTAGCTATGGTTAAAGCTTTAATCGAAGAAATGAACATTTCTGTTCCTGTAGCGATTCACCTTGACCATGGTTCAAGCTTCGAAAAATGTAAAGAAGCAATTGATGCAGGTTTCACATCTGTAATGATCGACGCTTCTCACCACCCATTCGATGAAAACGTTGAAACTACTAAAAAAGTGGTAGAATACGCACACGCTCGTAACGTATCTGTTGAAGCTGAGCTTGGAACAGTTGGCGGACAAGAAGACGACATCATCGCTGAAGGCGTAATTTACGCTGATCCAGCAGAGTGTAAGCACCTTGTTGAAGCAACAGGTATCGATTGCCTAGCTCCAGCTTTAGGTTCTGTACACGGTCCTTACAAAGGTGAGCCTAACTTAGGATTCGCTGAAATGGAACAAGTTCGCGACTTCACTGGCGTACCTTTAGTATTACACGGTGGTACTGGTATCCCAACTGCTGATATCGTAAAAGCTATTTCTTTAGGTACTTCAAAAATTAACGTAAACACTGAGAACCAAATTGAGTTTACAAAAGCTGTTCGTGAAGCATTAAACAAAGACCAAGAAGTTTACGATCCTCGTAAATATATTGGACCTGGCCGCGACGCTATCAAAGCAACTGTTGCTGGTAAAATGCGTGAGTTCGGTTCTAACGGTAAAGCGTAAGAATAAAATTCCGTTTTGGAAACCGTCTAGTCTTTTAGACGGTTTCCTTTCGTTGTATAATGAAAGCGCGAACAAGTCTAAAGATTTTATAAAGTGAATTTTTGGTTTGCGAATATAGAAAATAATGTGCATAGTCCTATTAATAAATGTGGTAAGTATCTGAATTGAGTAATTTGATTCGATGAATAGTTAATCTTCATCTATTTGTACAGCAGGGGAGCTACAGGTGATGGTTTTCTACTTATTGAGTTTCAGGATGGAAAGAGTGATTGAGATTCTTAAGGGGGAATCTTCTACTTCTTATAAAGAAGTAGAAGATAAATACATTCACAAGAAGGGAGCTCAATATGGAAAAGTTGCTAATTGAAGGCGGAAGAGCTTTAAATGGAACGATTCGTGTGAGTGGTGCAAAGAACAGTGCTGTTGCACTAATTCCAGCGACAATTTTAGCAGATACTCCAGTAACTATTGGCGGTGTTCCTAATATTTCGGACGTGAAAATGTTAGGAGACTTACTAGAGGAAATTGGAGGGAAAGTAACTTATGGGCAGGAAGAAGAGATGGTAGTCGATCCTTCTAACATGGTTGCGATGCCTTTACCAAATGGAAAAGTGAAAAAATTGCGCGCCTCTTATTATTTAATGGGTGCAATGCTTGGCCGTTTTAAAAAAGCTGTTATTGGGCTTCCAGGTGGATGTCATTTAGGGCCACGACCGATTGATCAGCATATTAAAGGGTTTGAAGCGTTAGGGGCATATGTTACAAATGAACAAGGTGCCATTTATTTAAGAGCAGACGAACTACGTGGGGCACGTATTTATTTAGATGTTGTTAGTGTAGGAGCTACGATTAATATTATGCTAGCAGCTGTACGAGCGAAAGGTAGAACTGTTATTGAAAATGCAGCGAAAGAACCTGAGATTATTGATGTAGCTACATTGTTAACGAGTATGGGAGCACGTATTAAAGGTGCTGGTACAGACGTAATCCGAATTGATGGTGTGGATTCACTGCACGGTTGTCACCACACTATTATTCCAGACCGTATTGAAGCTGGTACGTATATGATTTTAGGAGCAGCATCAGGAGGAGAAGTAACAGTTGATAATGTTATTCCTCAGCATTTAGAATCCGTTACTGCGAAGCTAAGAGAAGCTGGTGTTCAAATTGAAACGAACGATGACCAAATTACAGTGAACGGCAATAGAAGGTTAAAAGTAGTTGATGTAAAAACGCTTGTATATCCAGGGTTTCCAACGGATTTACAACAGCCGTTTACAACGCTTTTAACAAAAGCGCATGGAACAGGAGTTGTAACTGATACAATTTACAGCGCACGTTTCAAGCATATTGATGAATTGCGCCGTATGAACGCGCAAATTAAAGTAGAAGGCCGTTCAGCAATTGTGACTGGACCGGTTTTATTGCAAGGTGCGAAGGTGAAAGCGAGTGACCTACGAGCTGGTGCGTCCCTTGTTATTGCGGGTTTAATGGCAGATGGCATTACAGAAGTAACGGGACTTGATCATATTGATCGAGGTTACGAAAATATAGTAGACAAGCTTAAAGGGCTTGGTGCAAACATTTGGCGAGAACAAATGACAAAGCAAGAAATTGAAGAAATGAAGAATGCATAAAGTGAAACTTTAATCAGTATGGGGTATCCCACGCCGATTATTAACCCTCACCAATCGGGATAAGGTGGTGATACTTCCGTTAATGGGGAGCGAAGAATCACTACTAACGGAAGTACACTTTATAGAAAAACAAGGTTCACAAAATACGGCAGAAATATAAAGACTTAAAGGAGAGGGATTATTGTGGAAAGAAGTTTATCTATGGAGTTAGTACGTGTAACAGAGGCTGCAGCATTATCATCAGCGCGTTGGATGGGGCGCGGAAAAAAAGATGAGGCAGATGGTGCAGCAACATCAGCTATGCGTGATGTATTTGATACAATTCCGATGAAAGGTACAGTTGTAATTGGCGAAGGTGAAATGGATGAAGCGCCAATGCTATATATCGGAGAAAAATTGGGTACAGGATATGGACCACGCGTAGACGTTGCAGTTGATCCTTTAGAAGGGACAAATATCGTAGCGGCTGGCGGCTGGAATGCGCTTGCTGTTATTGCAATTGCAGATCACGGCAATTTGTTACATGCTCCTGACATGTACATGGATAAAATAGCGGTTGGTCCAGAAGCAGTTGGTGCAGTTGATATTGACGCACCTATTATCGACAACTTACGTGCAGTTGCGAAAGCGAAAAATAAAGATATCGAAGATGTTGTAGCGACAGTTTTAAACCGTCCACGTCATCAAGCAATTATCGAAGAAATTCGTAAAGCTGGTGCTCGTATTAAATTAATTAACGATGGAGATGTAGCTGGAGCAATCAATACAGCATTTGACCGTACTGGTGTAGATATTCTATTCGGTTCTGGTGGAGCACCTGAAGGTGTATTAGCTGCGGTCGCATTAAAATGCTTAGGTGGAGAAATTCACGGGAAGCTCTTACCTCAAAACGAAGCTGAACTAGCTCGTTGTAAAAGAATGGGTATTGAAGATATCAATCGTATCCTTCGTATGGAAGACTTAGTAAAAGGTGACGATGCAATCTTTGCAGCAACAGGTGTAACAGACGGAGAACTATTACGAGGCGTTCAATTTAAAGGTAGCGTCGGAACAACACAATCCCTTGTTATGCGTGCAAAATCAGGCACAGTACGTTTCGTAGACGGCCGCCATAGCTTAAATAAAAAACCGAATTTGGTTATTAAATAAAAGCGTAAGCAGCTCGTTCAGAATGGGGAGGGGGATGGAGCTTCTGACGAAGAGGCGCTTTTTGCCTCGCAGGAAGAAGTGAAGCCACCGACCATTCTAGCTGCTGAAGCTGGATTAAATAAAAAGTGCAAGCGGCTCGTTTAGAATCGCAGGACACTTCAAACTCCTGACGAAGAGGCGCTTTTTGCCTCGCAGGAAGAAGCGAAACCACCGACCATTCTAGCTGCTGAAGCTGGATTAAATAAAAGCAGAAATGCCTTATCTATTCTGCCTTAAAATCAGGTGAGTAGAAAAAAGAAAGAAATATGAAAAGGCGAAGACAAATTTTCTTGTCTTCGCTTCTTGTATTTGTGTTTCAACGTATTGATTAAAACTAGATAAAAGGGTTACAATAGTGAATATTATCCTACTTGAACTTATTGCCTTTCATTATTATTTATTTGCCTTCCGTATTTTTCCCTTTACCCATGTGAAAAGAGAATAAAGTTAAAGTGTGGTGTCTGAATGAATTTGTCAATTGCAGCATTAGAAAACATGAAATTAAAAGAGTTATACGAGCTTGCGAAGGAATTTAAGATTTCGTATTACAGCAAGTTAACGAAAAAAGAGCTAATCTTCTCTATCTTAAAAGCTCGAGCAGAAAAAGAAGGTTTCTTTTTCATGGAAGGCGTATTAGAAATTATTCAATCAGAAGGATTTGGATTCTTACGTCCTATCAATTATTCTCCAAGCTCAGAAGATATTTATATCTCGGCTTCGCAAATTCGTCGTTTCGATTTACGTAATGGAGATAAGGTTTCTGGTAAAGTACGACCTCCGAAAGAAAATGAGCGCTATTTTGGATTGCTACAAGTTGAAGCTGTAAATGGAGATGATCCAGACTCAGCAAAAGAGCGTGTACATTTCCCTGCATTAACACCGTTATACCCAGATCGCCAAATGAAATTGGAGACGGAAACGAAAAAGTTACCGACACGCATCATGGATTTAATCGCACCAGTTGGATTTGGACAACGTGGTTTAATTGTTGCGCCTCCAAAGGCTGGTAAAACAAGTCTGTTAAAAGAAATTGCACACAGTGTCACAACAAATCATCCGGAAGCAGAATTAATTGTACTTTTAATTGATGAGCGTCCAGAGGAAGTAACAGATATTGAACGTTCTGTTAAAGGTGATGTTGTAAGTTCTACTTTTGATGAAGTGCCAGAGAATCATATTAAAGTAGCGGAGCTTGTATTAGAGCGTGCAATGCGTCTTGTAGAACATAAAAGGGACGTTGTCATTTTAATGGATAGTATTACCCGTTTAGCGCGTGCTTACAACCTTGTTATTCCGCCAAGTGGTAGAACCTTATCGGGTGGTATTGATCCTGCTGCTTTTCATAGACCGAAGCGTTTCTTTGGGGCTGCGCGTAATATCGAAGAGGGCGGTAGCCTAACGATTTTAGCAACAGCGCTTGTTGATACAGGGTCTCGTATGGATGATGTAATTTACGAGGAGTTTAAAGGAACTGGAAATATGGAACTTCACTTAGATCGCTCATTAGCTGAGCGCCGTATCTTCCCAGCGATTGATATTCGTCGCTCTGGTACGCGTAAAGAAGACCTACTAATTCCGAAAGAACATTTAGACAAGCTGTGGGGTATTCGTAAAACAATGCGTGATACACCAGACTTTGTTGAAGGCTTCTTACGTAAACTTCGTCAAACAAAGACAAATGAAGAATTTTTACAAAACATTGTTGCAGACTCAAAAAGGTATGTAACCACTAAGTAAAGGGAAAAGATGGGGACTCGCTTATTTCGTAGTAAGCGAGTTTTTTATGTTTTTAAGGGAATATTAGAGAGAGTAATATATGGAAAAATTTGTTTTTTGAGATGGAAATCATATTTGTATTGAGAGCTTGAAGTGTCCTGCGATTCTGAACGAGCCGCTTGCGCTTTTAATTGATATCCAGTTCCGGCGGCTAGCTCTTCGTGTCTAAGAACCTCTCGCACTAAAGGTAAAAAGCACCTTTTGTGCGAGAGAACCTTAGCCAGTCAGAGCTGAGCGAGCCGCCTCCACTTTTAATTTTAAAAAGACAAAAACAGGTAGTTGCAAAATGGAGTTAGCCTTGTTATAATTTCATCATATGTGTTTCATCAATATAGTTGTGTAAGCAGCTGAAGATGAAAAACTCTGTTTCGAAAATGATTCAGGGCGGAAGGAGATGAAAAGAATGAAAGCAGGAATCCATCCAAATTACAATAAAGTTGTATTTATGGACACGAACACTGGCTTCAAATTCTTAAGCGGGTCTACAAAAGGCTCTAGCGAAACTGTTGAGTGGGAAGATGGTAACACTTATCCATTACTAAAAATTGAGATCAGTTCTGATTCTCACCCATTCTACACTGGACGTCAGAAGTTTGCTACTGCAGACGGACGTGTTGACCGCTTCAATAAGAAATACGGCATCAAGTAATAAAGAACATAAAACAGGCAAGTGTATGTATTCGCTTGTCTGTTTTTTTTGCGAAAATATTAAACCTTTACCCTACTTTGGATTAGGAAAGTAGATGAAAGGAGAGCTCAATGTACTTAATGAATCAAAATGGTTGGATTGAAGTGATTTGCGGGAGTATGTTTTCTGGGAAATCAGAAGAGCTCATCCGCCGTATACGCCGTACACAATTTGCGAAACAACATGCGATTGTATTTAAACCATGTATTGATAATCGTTATAGTGAAGAAGATGTTGTATCACATAATGGATTAAAGGTTAAAGCAGTTCCTGTTTCAGCTTCAAAAGATATATTTAACCATGTAACAGAAGAAATGGATGTTATTGCAATCGATGAGGTACAATTTTTTGATGGGGACATTGTGGAAGTGGTGCAAGTATTGGCAAATCGTGGCTATCGTGTCATTGTAGCTGGATTAGACCAAGATTTCCGTGGTCTACCATTTGGACAAGTTCCTCAGCTGATGGCGATTGCTGAACATGTAACTAAATTGCAGGCAGTTTGTTCTGAATGTGGATCTCCTGCAAGTCGTACGCAACGTTTAATCGATGGAGAACCAGCGGCATTTGATGATCCAATTATTTTAGTTGGGGCTTCAGAATCGTATGAACCACGTTGTCGTCATTGTCATGCAGTACCTACAAAACAAAGATAAGTGAAACTCGCTATGTAGAGCGGGTTTTTTTCGAAAATAGATGAAGATTGGTGGCAAGCTCTTCGTGTCTAAGAACCGCCGCTACTCAAGGTGAAAAGCACCTTTTGTGCGAGAGAACCTTAGCCAGTCAGAGCTGAGCGAGCCGCTTGCGCTTTAAATATTATCTAGCTCCAGCGGCTAGAATGGTCGGTGGTTTCGCTTCTTCCTGCGAGGCAAAGAGCGCCTCTCTGTCAGAAGCTCCAACCTCCTCCCATTCTGAGCGAGCCGCTTGCGCTTTTAATATTATCTAGCTCCAGCGGCTAGAATGGTCGGTGGTTTCGCTTCTTCCTGCGAGGCAAAGAGCGCCTCTCTGTCAGAAGCTCCAACCTCCTCCCATTCTGAGCGAGCCGCTTGCGCTTTTAAATATTATCTAGCTCCAGCGGCTAGAATGGTCGGTGGTTTCGCTTCTTCCTGCGAGGCAAAGAGCGCCTCTCTGTCAGAAGCTCCAACCTCCTCCCATTCTGAGCGAGCCGCTTGCGCTTTTAAATATTATCTAGCTCCAGCGGCTAGAATCTCCGGCCATTTCACTCTCTCGCTCGAAGCAAAAAGCGCTTCAAGGTCGAGAGTTCCAAATAGCCTGCGATCCTGAGCAAGCCGCTTACGCTTTTAAATATAATTTGCGTTTTTTTGATTAAGTACCATATACTATTTGTATTAGATACTAGGATGTAGAGGTGAATGGTGTGTTAGATCGTTTGCAAGCTGTAGAAGATCGTTATGAGAAGTTGAATGAGTTGTTAAGTGACCCAGAGGTTATTAGCGATACAAATAAGCTTCGTGAGTATTCAAAAGAGCAATCTGATATTCAGGACACGGTAGAGGTGTACCGTGAGTATAAAGATGTTCGTGAGCAATTACGAGATGCAAAAGCAATGTTAGAAGATAAGTTAGACGCTGATATGCGTGATATGGTAAAAGAAGAGGTTTCTGAATTAGAAGGACAAGAGAAAACATTATCAGAACGTCTGAAAATTTTACTTGTTCCAAAAGACCCTAATGATGATAAAAACGTTATCGTTGAGGTTCGTGGTGCTGCTGGTGGTGACGAAGCAGCTTTATTTGCTGGTGATTTATATCGTATGTATAGCCGTTATGCTGAGGTGCAAGGTTGGAAAACTGAAATTATCGAAGCGAGCTATACAGAGTTAGGTGGATATAAAGAGATTATCTTTATGATTAACGGTAAAGGTGCTTTCGCGAAGCTGAAATTCGAGAATGGTGCTCACCGTGTACAACGTGTTCCTGAAACGGAATCTGGCGGACGTATTCATACATCTACAGCAACTGTAGCTGTACTACCAGAGGCAGAAGAAGTAGAAATTAATATTCATGAAAAAGATGTTCGTGTTGATACGTTTGCTTCTAGTGGTCCTGGTGGACAAAGCGTTAATACAACGATGTCAGCGGTACGTTTAACGCATTTACCGACTGGTGTAGTTGTATCTTGTCAGGATGAGAAATCACAAATTAAGAATAAAGAAAAAGCGATGAAAGTATTACGCGCACGTGTTTATGATAAATTTAGACAAGAAGCGCAAGCTGAGTATGATCAAAACCGTAAACAAGCTGTTGGTACGGGAGATCGTTCAGAGCGTATTCGTACGTATAACTTCCCGCAAAACCGTGTTACAGACCATCGAATCGGTTTAACGATTCAAAAGCTAGATCAAATCCTACAAGGTAAGTTAGATGATTTCATCAATGCCTTAGTGATGGAAGATCAGGCACAAAAGATGGAGGCAGCTGAGTAATGCGTGTCTATGAAGCCCTGAAATGGGCTTCTTCTTTTTTACAGGAAAATGGACGAGATGAAAATGCGGGAGAAATTGTCCTTTGTCATGTATTAAAGACGAACAGAACCGGGATGCTCATGAATATGCGTGAAGAAATAACTGCGGAACAAGAGAAAAGTTTTGCACAATTTATCCACAAGCATGTAGAAGGTATTCCGATCCAATATATGCTCGGTTATGAAATGTTTTATGGCCGATCATTCTTTGTAAATGAAGAGGTATTGATACCAAGACCGGAAACAGAGGAACTTATAGTTGGAGTGCTAGAGAGAATTGAGCGCCATTTCGGTAATGAGGAGCTTCACATAGCGGATATTGGAACAGGTAGTGGAGCGATCTCTATTACGCTCGCTTTAGAAAATAAAAATCTTCATGTGTATACAGTAGATATCGCACAGGAGTCGATTGAAGTTGCAAAAGAAAATGCAAAAACTTTAGGGGCGGATGTAACTTTCTATCACGGCGATTTACTGTCTCCGTTTTATGAAACAGGTCAGAAGTTAGATGTTGTTGTTTCCAATCCTCCGTACATACCAGAGGAAGATTGGCGTGGTCTTTCTACTGTTGTGAAGGAGCATGAGCCGAAGCGTGCGCTTGTTGGTGGGGAAGATGGACTAGATTTCTATCGTCGTTTTATGGAGGAATTGCCGAATGTATTACAGAACAAGGCGATTGTGGCGTTTGAAATTGGTGTAGGGCAAGGTGAAGATGTGAAAGCATTATTACAGCAAACTTTCCCGCGCGCTCAAGTTGAAGTTGTATTTGATATTAATGGAAAAGATCGCATGGTATTTGCAGAGATGGAGTAAGGCATAAGCCTTACTCTATTTTTGTATGAAAAATTTGCAACTACTCAGCCATACATTTTATTTAGAATTTTGGTAAGGGGAATTATTTCAGCGGAAATACGCACCTTATTACCTATACATAGCCAGTTCCTCTCGCCAATTAAAAAAATGCTTTTCTATCGGTTTTTTATATAGATTTTGAATTTAATAGTTTAGAAAGATGAAAGTTTGTCCACACTGTTTCTAGAGGGGACGGTGGAGGAAATGAAAAAACAAGTTATTGCTTACTTTCTTTTATTATTAATTGGTGCACAGTTACTTGTGCAGTTTGGATATATGAAAGCTGATGCAAAAGGGCCTACTGTTATTCCGAAAGAGGCCGTTCGATTACGTATTTTAGCTAATAGTGATTCCGATAAAGATCAGGCGTTAAAGCGTAAAGTACGCGATGAAGTAAAAGCGCAAATTGATGGATGGGTAGCGGATTTAACGTCATTTGAAGAAGCTCGAAAAGTAATTCAAAATCATATTCCTGAAATTGAAAAGACAGTGGCAAATACACTGAAAAGAGAAGGGAGTAAAGAGGCGTTTCAAGTGAAATTCGGTAAGAATGTGAAATTTCCTACAAAGGTATATGGGAATTTTATTTATCCGGCAGGAGAATATGAAGCGGTACTTATTACAATTGGAAAAGGTGAAGGTGCAAACTGGTGGTGTGTATTATTTCCACCGATGTGTTTCTTAGATTTTTCAAGTGGTACAGCTGTAAGGAAAGAAGAACATGTTGTGAAAGCTGAATCTCCTGAAGAGGAGCAGGTGAGACAACTAGATGAGGAAGTAGTGGATGTACCGGAGAAGAAAGAGGATAAGGTGAAAGAAAAGAAAGTAGTAAAGCCGGAAAAAGCTGAAAAAGTAACAGCACAGGAAAAGAAAGTAGTAAAACACGAAACACAAGTAGAAGAACAGCCTGTAAAAAAAGTAGAAACAAAAACTGTGGAAAAAGTGGAGAAACCTGTGGAGCAAAAACAAGAAAAGCAAAATGAATATGTAACAGTAGAAGAGGAAGAGAAACCAAAGGTTAAATTATTTATCGTCGAAGCTTTTACATCTTTATTCTCTAAATAGTGCTATTAATAAATCCTTCCTCATATATATCAATGAGGAGGGATTTACTATGAAGAACGTGTATTTTGCTACGAAAGCAGATGTAGAAAGATTACATTCTTTTTTCGGACAAGCTAATAAAAAAGATGATAAAATAAATGAGTTGTACGCACAATTTATGATCTTGGAAGAGGCGGAAGAAATACGAGCGGTAATTGGATATGAACAAAGTGGAGAAAATGCACTTATCCGTTCTTGTTTATTCACACCTAATGTGGATAAACAGACTTTCTTATATTTTTTCGAGATGTTTTTGCAGTATATGAAAGAAAAAGATATTCGACAATTGTACTTACTCACAAATCATCCACAATCTGTGACCATCTTTCAGTTTTTTAACTTTGTCATTGTAGAGAAAGAAGAAGTGCCAGAGGAAATTCGACAGTTAGAACACTTTTGTAAAAATATAAAAGAGCTAAATGCAATAATACTAAATTGTCAGCTATTCACAAAGTTATCCACGGATTAACAAGGTTTATCCACATTTTGTGGATAAACCTTGTCTGTCTTTTGGATAAATCTCATAGTAAACTAAAAATAGACAAGTATTTCATGGTAGAAAAGGACGTGGGAAAAAATGCATACAAATATGTGGGTTGTGGATAATGTTGTGGAAAGAAAAAAATATTATCCACAATTAAAAGAAGCAGCGAGATTATTAAGAGAAAATGAAGCGGTGGCCTTCCCAACGGAAACGGTATATGGGTTAGGAGCAAACGCAATGGATGATGAAGCGATAGCGAAAATTTTTGAAGCGAAAGGGAGACCGAGCGATAATCCACTGATTGTCCACATAGGAACAAAATCTCAGTTAGATGGTATCGTAAGAGAAATTCCGCCTGTTGCAGAAAAGTTAATGGAGCATTTTTGGCCAGGACCATTAACAATCATTTTACCGAGAAAAAAAGGGATTTCAGAGAGGGTTACGGCAGGACTTAATACAGTCGGAGTGAGGATGCCAGATCATCCAGTAGCGCTCGCCCTTATTGAAGAGGCAAACGTGCCTGTTGCAGCACCGAGTGCGAATCGTTCAGGACGCCCAAGTCCAACGTTAGCTTCTCATGTGTATGAAGATTTGAATGGGAAAATTGCTGGTATTGTTGATGGCGGGGCAACAGGAGTAGGCGTTGAATCAACTGTAATTGATTGTACGAGCGAGGTTCCGACTATTTTACGTCCAGGTGGGATTACGAAGGAGCAATTAGAGGCCGTGATAGGAAATGTTTCTTTAGATCCAGCTTTAAAGGATGAGAAAGAAAAACCAAAATCACCTGGAATGAAATATACACATTATGCACCGAAAGCGCCACTTAGTATTGTTGAAGGGTCCCGTGAGTTTATTCAACGTATTGTGGATGAGAAAAAGAAAGAAGGATTTAAAGTAGGTGTATTAACGACAGAAGAGTATCAGCATGTGTATAGTGCAGATGTTGTATTGTCTTGTGGTGTGCGAAGCGATTTAGCCAGCGTTGCGACTAAGTTATATGATGTGCTTAGAACGTTTGATGCAAGTGAAGTAGATGTTATTTTTAGTGAATCATTCCCGAATGAAGGCATAGGAAATGCAATTATGAATCGTTTAACAAAAGCTGCGGGACATCAGATTATTATTGAATGATAATGTACCTTTAGCAAACAGAATATTTCTCCTCGGATAAGCATATTGTGAAGTAGCACGTCCGAGGGGGGATATGAATGACACTTGAACAATTAATACCTTTAATAATTATGGCATTTGCCCTGGGGATGGATGCATTTTCAGTGAGCCTCGGTATGGGGATGGTAACATTAAAGTTAAGACAAATCCTTTATATAGGTATGACGATTGGGATATTTCATATTATTATGCCATTTATCGGAATGGTACTAGGACGTTTTCTATCAGAGAGGTATGGGGATGTCGCAAATTTTGCAGGAGCTATTTTATTAATTGGGCTAGGGTTCTATATCGTATATTCGTCTATTTTAGAAGGGGAAGAGACTAGAACTGCTCCAATTGGAATTAGTTTATTTGTATTTGCATTTGGTGTCAGTATAGATAGTTTTTCAGTAGGTCTTAGTCTTGGAATTTACGGAGCAGAGACAATTATTACGATATTATTGTTCGGACTAATAAGTATGTTACTGGCTTGGATGGGTTTATTGCTTGGTAGCCATGCCAAAAATATACTTGGCACATACGGTGAAATAGTAGGTGGTATTATTCTTGTTGGGTTTGGATTGTATCTCCTTTTTCCTATATAATTTTATGTAGGAGGGAATTATGAACAAGCTATTGGAATGGTATATTAAGCTTTTAACCTTCTTTCCTCGATGGCTAAGAAGACTTATAATATTGGGTGTTATTTTGCAAATTTCGATGTTAGGTTGGATTAAGTTAATTCGTGAATGGTGAGATAGTTCCTTTCTGTGCATAGTTTCGTTTGTACTATATTGATCACACTAAAAAATTACAAATATAGAAAGGATGAGATGAATGACGAGATTGAAGCAAGTTTTTGGTATTATTATTAGTTTTTTTGTTTTTTGGTTCAGTATGCTCGGTGTACAAATGTTTGCTGAGTTCTTAGATATTGAGTCATTGAAGTTTGTTGCAGGAAAATCGGAGGCGGCGCGTACTTTTTATTCTCCGTACCCGTTTTTAATTGTTTTCCTTATTACGTTACTTTCCTTATATTTCTTTGTAATAAAGCTTGGTAGATCTAAAAAAGAGAAATTCCCGGCATTAGAGGAGAAGAACGAAGAATTACGATAAAAAATCCCCCGCTTTCAGCGGGGGGTTATGTTTAGGTGATGGAAGTGAACGGGCCCCTTGCGCTTTTAGGGGATATATCCAGTTCGAGTGGCCAGCTAAGAACCTTCCCCACGAGAAGATAAAAAGCATCTTCTGTGAGGAAGAACCTTAGCCACCGGGCCTGGGCAGTCGGTTCCGCTTTTAAATGTATCCAGCTCCAGCGGCTAGAATGGGCGGTGGCTTCGCGTCTTCCTGCGAGGCAAAAAGCGCCTCTACGTCAGGAGCTCCATCCCCCTCTCATTCTGAACGAGCCGCTTCCACTTTTAAATTGGCCTTACTAATTCAAATTGTTCTCCTAGTTTTGCGTAGTTGTGTCCTGCTAGGCGGCTTATTGGTTTTAGTTCTTCGGCGTGAATTCGACCGTTTTCGTATAAGTGTTCAGCGACGTGAAAGCGAACGACGCGGCCGATTAGTAGGTCACAAGCTGGCGAGTCTTCGGTTCCGCCGAGTGGGATAGCGCGTTCTAATATGCACTCCATTCGAATGTTTGCTTCTTTAACCCCTGGTACTGAAATGACATCACTGTCAATCGGTGTTAGTTTTGCTAATTCGATTTCACTTTCATTAGGAGGTAGGTTCGCTGCTGTTTCGTTGATCGCCTCTACGTAAGATTCATCAGAAATATGTACGACAAATTCCCCTTTTTCTATTGCGTTTCTGGAAGTGTCTTTCGGTTTTCCTTCTTTGCGTTGCACTGAAACTGAGATAAGTGGTGGATTGGCAGCGACGATATTGAAATAACTATATGGCGCACCGTTCAATACGCCATCTTTAGTTACAGAAGTAACGAATGCAACAGGACGTGGAATGATACTTCCTGTTAGTAATTTGTAATTATCTTTTTCGGTTTGTTCGTTTGGATTAATGGATAACATGTTGTAATCCCCTTTCTAAATATGAATACTTATTGTTTGTTTACAAGATATCAATGGGAATCTCCTGCTGAAAATAATATTTTTTTGATGATGTAAAAAAGAGATTACCTCAATTGAAGTAATCTCTTTTTTGGTGAATATCTCGAAATAGAGATAAATGATTAAAGTAAAACGTAAGCGCCAGGGCCGATTAAAGCTACACCAACTGCAACAGCGATTAACATTAAATTATATTCGAATCCGTTTTGTGTTACCCAGTAACCATTTTTTCCGTGAACTGTGAAGATTGCTACTAACATTGTTCCTACGATAAATAGTGAACCAACTACAGTGAAAATACCTGCTGCGAATAAGAAACCACCTAATAGTTCAGTTGCACCAGCCATAAATGCCATAAATATACCAGGGCGTAAACCGATTGATTCCATCCAGCCACCTGTTCCTTTTAAGCCATAACCGCCGAACCAACCGAATAATTTTTGAGCACCATGACCCATGAATGTAATACCTATAATAAGGCGAATAATAAGAAGACCAATATCCATCATTAAAAAACCTCCTAAAAGTTATTAACTTATCTTATGTAAGTAATAATAAAATAGTTACTTACTTTAGTCAAGTGGATTTCGGCAAAAATTTGAAATAAATTTTACAAATTAACAACAAAAAATAAAATGTAGTAAAGACCTCTAGACAAGTAAGTGAAAAAAAGAGAAAATATAAGTAGAAGTTAACTTCCTATTGTTATTCAGACAATCAGAATTGACTGGAATTTTGTGAAGCGCTACAATAAGAGTCTAGTAGTAATGGTATAATTTATTTCGAAAGCGTTTTTACAGTATAACATTCGAAGTATGAAGTCTTACATGTATTTCGATCTTGAATAGAGATTGCCCTATAAACTTTTAGGTAAATTATAAGGAGGACTATCCTATGTTTAAAAAATTATTCGGTTTTGGTTCAAAAACAAATGAAGAAACAATCGTAGCTCCATTAACTGGAGCAGTGAAAAATATTGAAGAAGTACCAGATCCAGTATTCGCTGGTCGTATGATGGGTGACGGTGTTGCAATCGATCCTACTGAAGGTGTAGTTGTATCTCCAGTTGATGGTGAAATCGTACAATTATTCCACACGAAACATGCTATTGGAATTAAAGCGAAAAACGGTACAGAAATTTTAATCCACGTTGGATTAGAAACTGTAAAAATGGAAGGTGAAGGTTTCGAAGCTCACGTTTCTGAAGGACAAGCTGTAAAAGCTGGAGATAAATTAATCTCATTCGACTTAGAATTAATTCGTGAAAAAGCGAAAAGCACAATTACTCCAATCGTTATTACAAACACAGATGCAGCTGAGTCTATTAAGACAACTGTAGGTGTAACAGCTACAAAAGGTTCAACAGAAGTAATGAAAGTTACAATGAAATAATTATTGTATGAAAGGAATCTGTTTCGTATGAAATGGATTCCTTATTTTGTTTTGTAGTGTGTTCATTATGTATGATAAAATACTTTGGGCACTTGGAAATAGGGTTTCACATATATGTGGATAAGGCGCATTTTTCTTAGAAAAAATATAAGAGAAATGCGCCTTTCGTATATTCACATTTCTTTTGTTCTATTCTAATGTACGCTATGATAAAGTGAAACTTTAATCAGTGGAGGGTGTTCATCCCTCGCTGATTATTAGCCTTCACCAATCGGGATAAATGTAGGAAACAGAAAAAAAGGGGTGGGTTTAGATGAAACGGGTGTTATTTGTTTGCACTGGAAATACATGCCGTAGTCCGATGGCTGAGGCTTTGCTTCATCATTATGGAGAAGGTAAATTTGAAGTGCAATCTGCTGGTGTTTTCGCCTATCCTGGAAGCGATGTGTCGATACATGCAAAGGAAGCTTTAGCTGAAAAAGGAATTGTAATCGATCATGCCGCGCAGCAGGTAAACGATACTTTGGTTGATTGGGCGGATATTGTAGTAACAATGACGGAAAACCATAAGCAAATTGTACTTGGGTATTATCCGAGCGTGGAAAAGAAATTGGATACATTATATGGATTAACTAAGGGTATAAGTAAGGATATTTCAGATCCATTTGGCGGATCGCTTTCTATTTATAAAGAAACGTTAGAAGAGATGGAAAAACTTGTACAAACTTTACTGAAAAAACATTCAGAAGGTTGATGTTTCGTGTATAATACGATATTGGAGATCACTTTGTTCCATTAAGGTAGCGAGTGTGAAATGAAGATAATTGATTGAAACTTCGGAGGGGTAAAAATGAAAGTAGTAGTAGCATCTGATCACGGCGGTATGAATATCCGTAAAGAACTTGTAAGTTTATTAGAAGAATTAAATATTGAATATATTGATTTAGGTTGTGAATGTGAAGCTGGTTCTGTTGATTACCCTGATTTTGCGTTTCCAGCAGCAGAAATGGTCGCGAATGGTGAAGTGGATCGTGGTATTTTAGTTTGCGGGACAGGCATTGGTATGTCAATCGCAGCAAACAAAGTAAATGGTATTCGTTGTGCATTAGTTCATGATACTTTCAGTGCGAAAGCGACGAGAGAGCATAATGACACTAACATGTTAGCGATGGGCGAGCGTGTAATTGGAGCTGGTCTAGCGCGTGATATCGCGAAAATTTGGCTAACAACTGACTATGAAGGTGGCCGTCACGAAAACCGAGTAGGAAAAATTAAAACGTACGAAACAAAGTAATAGATTCTAACTATAAGTAGTATGAAATATAATTTGGTGAACCAACCTGTGAAAGGAAGAGGCGTAATGACAGAAATCGTAAAGGTAAGAGAACAGCTACAAATGTCGCTTTCTGATTTCCAAGAACAAGCCACGCTGCAAAGTGGTCAAATTTTTGTAGTGGGGTGTAGCACGAGCGAAGTGCTAGGTGAAAGAATTGGAACATCAGGAACGATGGAAGTGGCTGAGGCGATTTTTTCTGAGTTAAAACAATTTCAAGAGAGAACAGGTATTGAATTGGCGTTTCAATGTTGTGAGCATTTAAATCGTGCTTTAGTAGTTGAGAGAGATGTAGCGATGAAATATCAATTTGAAATTGTAACAGTTACGCCTGTTAGATCAGCAGGTGGTGCATTAGCGACGTATGCGTATCACAATTTTAAAGATCCGGTAGTAATTGAGTTTATTAAAGCAGATGCAGGAATGGATATCGGCGATACATTTATCGGTATGCATTTAAAGCATGTAGCTGTACCGGTTCGTACAAGTGTGAAGGAAATAGGAAGTGCGCATGTAACGATGGCGAAAACACGTGGGAAACTAATAGGTGGAGCACGTGCCGTTTATGCGGCAAATGAAGAAGCTATTCCTTGCCGTTAAACATGAAAAATTATAAAGTCTTATAACAGCTGTATATCGAAAGGTAAAAGGTATGTGGTCTGACTTTATAATAGAAGAAAGAAAAGACCAATTTTGGTCTTTTTTTTTCTTTTATGATATAGAAAGTCATGTTAGAATGTAGTTGAAAACATGAAGGTTCGAAAGAATTACAACCTGAATTTTCGTTTTTTCTGAATAAATGAGAAAAAACTATTGGGAATTGATGTAATTCGTTCAGAAAAGGGGGATTTTGGTGAATCATTTAAAACGTCAAGATGAAAAGGTATTTGCTGCAATTGAGGCAGAACTAGGAAGACAGCGTTCAAAGATCGAGTTAATTGCTTCGGAAAACTTCGTAAGTGAAGCAGTAATGGAGGCGCAAGGTTCTGTTCTAACGAATAAGTATGCTGAAGGATATCCTGGAAAACGTTACTATGGTGGTTGTGAACACGTAGACGTAGTAGAAGATATCGCACGTGATCGCGCGAAAGAAATTTTTGGCGCAGAGCATGTAAATGTTCAACCACATTCTGGTGCACAAGCGAACATGGCAGTATACTTCACGATTTTAGAGCAAGGCGATACAGTACTTGGCATGAATTTATCTCATGGTGGTCACTTAACACACGGAAGCCCTGTTAACTTCAGTGGAGTACAATATAATTTCGTAGAATATGGCGTGGATGCTGAATCTCACCGTATTAATTACGATGATGTATTAGCAAAAGCGAAAGAACATAAACCAAAATTAATCGTTGCAGGTGCAAGTGCATATCCTCGTGTTATCGATTTCAAACGATTCCGTGAGATTGCAGATGAAGTGGGTGCATACTTTATGGTTGATATGGCACATATCGCTGGTTTAGTAGCTGCTGGTTTACATCCAAACCCAGTACCACATGCACATTTCGTTACAACGACAACACATAAAACATTACGTGGTCCACGTGGTGGTATGATTTTATGTGAAGAGCAATTTGCAAAACAAATTGATAAATCAATCTTCCCTGGTATTCAAGGTGGCCCACTTATGCACGTAATTGCTGCAAAAGCTGTTGCATTTGGTGAGACACTACAAGATGAGTTTAAAACATATGCACAACATATCATTAATAATGCGAACCGCTTAGCTGAAGGTCTTCAAAAAGAAGGACTTACACTTGTTTCTGGTGGAACAGACAATCATTTAATCTTGATTGATGTTCGTAACTTAGAAATTACAGGTAAAGTAGCAGAGCACGTATTAGATGAAGTTGGTATTACAGTGAACAAAAATACAATTCCATTTGAAACAGCAAGCCCATTTGTAACAAGCGGCGTACGTATCGGTACAGCAGCTGTAACATCTCGTGGTTTCGGTTTAGAAGAAATGGATGAAATTGCGGCACTTATTGCTTATACATTAAAAAATCATGAGAATGAAGTTGCATTAGAAGAAGCAAGTAAGCGTGTAGAAGCGTTAACGAGCAAATTCCCAATGTATACAGATCTATAATAGATTGAAAAAGACTGCTGAAACGTAATTGTTTTGGCAGTCTTTTTTGTGGACATATATTATTTTTAAAGTATGTATACAAATGATGAATAAATTTTGGCGATATAATGAAGGATACAGCTCCCATAATTGGTAAAGATACTAGATAGATTCATCGCAAAATCATGATTTTGCCAAATTTGCCCTTGAATATTAGTAGCGTTTTCTTTACAATCGTAAATAGTGTAAAGAAGCGTGTAAACGCATGAATATCATCTAAAGGAGAGATTCACATGGGAAAACTGTATGTATTTGATCACCCGTTAATTCAACATAAGATTACATATATTCGCGATAAGAATACAGGTACGAAAGATTTTCGTGAATTAGTGGACGAAGTAGCAAGCTTAATGGCTTTCGAGATTACTCGTGACCTTCCACTTCAAGACATTGAAATTGAAACGCCTGTAAGCAAAGCGACAACAAAAGTGATCGCTGGTAAAAAACTTGGTTTAATTCCGATTTTACGTGCAGGTTTAGGAATGGTTGATGGAATTCTGAAATTAATTCCAGCAGCAAAAGTAGGACACGTTGGTTTATACCGTGACCCTAAAACATTGCAACCGGTAGAATACTATGTGAAACTTCCAACGGATGTAGAAGAGCGTGACTTTATCGTACTAGATCCGATGCTAGCAACAGGTGGTTCTGCGGCTGAAGCAATTAATTCTCTGAAAAAGCGCGGTGCAAAGCAAATTAAATTAATGTGTATCGTAGCTGCTCCAGAAGGAGTAAAAGTAGTGCAGGAAGAGCATCCTGATGTTGATATTTATGTAGCAGCATTAGATGAGAAGTTAAATGACCATGGTTATGTAGTTCCAGGTCTTGGTGATGCTGGTGACCGTTTATTCGGAACGAAGTAAGACAACAGACGAGAGGGGGATTCCCCTCTCGTTTTTTTTCGCCCTCAGCGCACGGGGGAGGGGGAGATAAATATACAGGGTATATACAACATAAGTTATATACACATCACATATAATATAGAAGTCTTACGTCTCGGGGACACTATATTATGGAAGGAAAGCGCTATATCTTAAAAATATAATAGTGACAAACTTGTGAACATTTTCTTCTATTATAAAGAGAAAACTGTTAGAAATTGCATATCTCTAACCAGTATTTAGAAGGGGAACGTTTTCATTTTTGGGAGGAAATGCCTAATACTCAAATTTTTTGATTTTTTACGATTTCTCGTTGACACTGTTAATACCCTATTGTATGCTAACAACGGGGATAGATGGTAGGGCTTTCAGTGACAAAAATACATCTATTCCGTGACGAAAATGTAAACTTTTTATTTTGTATAGAATTTATGCAGAAAAATGAGTTATTATTAACACATCGTGAATGAGGGTTACATATTGGAGGGATGAATCCTTGCAAAAAAACGATCGCAGCCATATAAAAGCGTATGCTTTAATGTCAGGAATACTTGCTCAGTTAGTTGGTTCTATTCTTATTGGAATCTTTGGTGGGCAATGGATTGATAATAAGGTTGGAACGTTTCCGTTGTTTCTTATTATAGGGTTATTACTCGGGTTAGGAACAGGGGTATACGCAATGATTCGACTCATTCAACATTACTATTCGGGAGAGCAATGATGATAGACGTACATGGACTTGTCCAACGACAAAAGAAATATATGTACTACTTGCTTGCGCTTCTAGTGCTAGGATGGGGAATTACCTCTTACAAGGATGTATTTCTTGGGCTGATTATCGGAACGATTTTCAGTTTTCTTAGTTTGCGCATCATTGCACGTAGAACAGACAAGCTATTAGATCGCGTAACAAATGGAGAAAACGTGAAGTTTAAGGCGACAGCGGTAAGTACATATTCAAGATTCGCCACGATTGGGTTATTAATTTTATTTGCAGCCAAATATCAAGAGTTAATTGCGATGTGGGGCTTAGGTGTAGGATTGCTGACAGGATACCTTGTCATGATCATAGATTTTCTTTATTTAGAGTATACGAGCAGGGAAGAGAGGTGAATTACTAGTGGAACACGGTAAATTAGTTGAATTTCTAGGTTTAACGTTCGATTTGTCATCAGTTATGATGGTTACTGTAGCAGCAGTTATTGTTTTCTTAATCGCTGTTATCGGAACTCGCAGCTTAGCGCTTCGCCCAACCGGGATGCAAAATTTCATGGAATGGGTGTTTGACTTCGTGAAAGGGATTATCAATAGTACGATGGATTGGAAAACAGGTGGACGTTTCTTAACGCTTGGCGTTACGCTTATCATGTTTATCATCGTATCGAACTTCCTTGGTTTACCATTCATGTATTCAACAGTTGAGGCTGGCGAACATATTGCATGGTGGAGATCACCAACGTCTGATCCAGCAGTTGCATTAACATTAGCCGTGATGGTAGTTACCCTCACCCATTATTATGGAATTAAGATGAAGGGTACGAAAGAATATGTTAAAGGTTATTTCCAACCTATGAAATTCTTATTCCCATTAAAGGTTATTGAGGAGTTTGCTAACACATTAACGTTAGGTCTTCGTTTATTTGGTAACATTTACGCAGGTGAAATCTTATTAGGATTACTTGCTAAGTTAGGCGGGGCATCATTCTTAGGAGCATTAGGTGCACTTGTACCGATGTTAGCATGGATGGGATTCAGCGTATTCGTTGGTTCAATCCAGTCATTTATTTTCGTAATGTTAACGATGGTTTATATGGCTCATAAAGTAAGCCATGACCATTAATATAATTTAAGTAAGAAAAAATTTATTTTTTTATAATACAAAGGAGGACAAATTAAATGAGTTTAGGTGTAATCGCAGCTGCAATTGCAATTGGTTTATCAGCATTAGGTGCAGGTATTGGTAACGGTCTTATCGTATCACGTACAATCGAAGGTGTTGCTCGTCAACCAGAATTAAAAGGCGCACTTCAAACAATTATGTTCATCGGGGTTGCATTAGTTGAGGCACTTCCAATTATCGGTGTAGTTATTGCTTTCATCGTAATGAACAAATAAGGGAGACTCCCCTTACATAGATGGCGAAGAGTGTTTTTCCGAACTTTCTTCGCCATTGCTTTATGAACGAAACGTATGTCTTTTTTTTTCATATGATCAATTTAGATATTTTGAAGGGAGTGAATCCTTGTGCCAACTTTATTATTAGGGGCTTCCATTCCATTTGGAACGATTGCTTATACATTGTTCATTTTCTTACTTCTATTAGTAATGCTACGCAAATTCGCGTGGGGTCCTTTAATGGGAATTATGAAAGAACGTGAAGAGCATGTTACTAATGAAATCGACGCTGCAGAAAGAAGTAATGCTGAAGCGAAGAAATTAGTAGAAGAACAACGTGAAATGTTAAAACAATCGCGTGTTGAAGCACAAGAGTTAATCGAAAGAGCGAAGAAACAAGCTGTAGATCAAAAGGATGTTATTGTTGCTGCTGCGAAAGAAGAAGCAGAATCAATTAAAACATCTGCTGTACAAGAAATTCAACGCGAAAAAGAGCAAGCGATTGCTGCTTTACAAGAACAAGTTGCTTCTTTATCTGTTCATATTGCTTCTAAAGTAATTGAAAAAGAATTAAAAGAAGAAGATCAAGTGAAGTTAATTCGCGATTATATTAAAGAAGTAGGAGAAGCGCGATGAGCAATGGGATTGTAGCAAAACGTTATGCTGTCGCTCTTTTCAAAATTGCAAAAGAAAAACACGTATTAGAAATGTTTGAAGAGGAATTACGCCTTGTACAAAACGTTTTTACAAAGAACGGAGAACTACATAGCTTTTTAACGCAACCGAACATTTCAAAAGAGCAGAAGAAAACGTTTCTTGCAAACGTATTCGCATCTGTTTCTGAATCTATTTTAAATACGTTATATATTTTAATTGATAACAAGCGTATTGATATCCTACCTGAAATTGCAAATGAATATGTTGTTCTTGCTAATGAAGAACGTAACGTAGCGGATGCAACTGTATATTCTATTCGTCTTCTATCGGAAGAAGAAAAACTTAACATTGCAGAAGCATTTGCAAAAAAAACAGGAAAAGATGCAATTCGCGTGAAAAATGTTGTGGATGAAGATTTACTAGGCGGCATTAAAGTACGCATTGGAAATCGCATTTACGACGGAAGCTTACAAGGAAAATTAGCACGTATTCAGCGTGAATTAATGAAGAATAGATAGGGGTGAAGCACATGAGCATCAGAGCTGAAGAAATTAGCGCACTGATAAAGCAACAAATCGAGAACTATCAGTCTGAAATCGAAGTTAGTGATGTTGGTACAGTTATCCAAGTTGGTGACGGTATTGCGCGTGCTCATGGTCTTGATAACGTTATGGCTGGTGAACTTGTAGAGTTCTCTAATGGCGTTATGGGACTAGCACAAAACTTAGAGGAAAACAACGTAGGTATCATTATTTTAGGACCTTACACAGAAATCCGTGAAGGTGACGAAGTTCGTCGTACTGGTCGCATCATGCAAGTACCAGTAGGAAAAGAACTAATCGGTCGTGTTGTAAACCCATTAGGTCAACCAGTTGATGGTTTAGGCCCAATCAATACAACAAACACTCGTCCAATCGAAAGTCCAGCACCAGGTGTAATGGATCGTAAATCTGTTCATGAACCACTTCAAACAGGTATTAAAGCGATCGATGCTCTTGTACCAATTGGCCGTGGTCAACGTGAGTTAATCATCGGTGACCGTCAAACAGGTAAAACAGCAGTTGCACTTGATACGATCATTAACCAAAAAGATGAAGATATGATTTGTATCTATGTAGCTATCGGACAAAAAGAATCAACAGTACGTAACGTAGTAGAAACACTACGTAAGCACGGTGCATTAGATTACACAATCGTTGTAACTGCATCAGCTTCTCAACCAGCTCCATTATTATACCTAGCTCCTTACGCTGGTGTAACAATGGGTGAAGAGTTCATGTACAATGGTAAACACGTATTAGTAGTATATGATGACTTATCAAAACAAGCAGCGGCTTACCGTGAGCTTTCATTACTATTACGTCGTCCTCCAGGTCGTGAAGCATATCCAGGGGATGTATTCTACTTACATTCTCGCTTATTAGAGCGTGCAGCAAAATTAAGTGATGCAAGAGGCGGCGGTTCTTTAACTGCACTACCTTTCATCGAAACACAAGCAGGGGACGTATCAGCTTACATCCCAACAAACGTAATTTCTATTACGGATGGACAAATCTTCTTACAATCTGACCTATTCTTCTCTGGCGTACGTCCAGCAATCGATGCGGGTACTTCTGTATCTCGTGTAGGTGGATCAGCTCAGATTAAAGCGATGAGTAAAGTGTCAGGTACACTTCGTCTTGACCTTGCATCTTATCGTGAGTTAGAAGCGTTCGCTCAGTTCGGTTCTGACCTTGATAAAGCAACACAAGCGAAATTAAACCGTGGTGCTCGTACAGTTGAGGTATTAAAACAAGGATTACACAAACCGTTACGTGTAGAGAAACAAGTTATCATTCTTTACGCTTTAACACGTGGATTCCTAGATGATATCCCAGTAGTAGATATCACTCGTTTTGAAGAAAAATTCCATGCTTGGTTAGATTCAAATGCAACTGACTTATTAAGCGAAATTCGCACAACTAAGAAACTTGCGGATGACGACAAATTTGCAGCAGCAATTAACGGATTTAAAAAAGTATTCGTAGCTTCTGAATAATAAATAAAAGCGGAAGCGGCTCGTTCTGAATGTGAGGGGGATGGAGCTTCTGACGAAGAGGCGGTCTTTGCCTCGTAGGAAGAAGTGAAGTCACCGAGCATTCAAGCCGCTGGAGCTAGATAATATAAAGGCATCTCAAACTTTGAGATTGCTGACGGTTATGTAAAGGAAAAGAGTAGGTGCACCTATTCTTTTCCTTCAATCATGAGCAAGAATATCTTGCAACGTAGATTAGGAAGAGGATTCTTACTAATCGTGCCAACTTCCGGAAAAAAGGTGGTGAAAACCTGTGGCATCTTTACGCGATATAAAAGCGAAGATTAACTCGACAAAGAAAACGAGTCAAATTACGAAAGCGATGGAGATGGTATCTGCATCTAAGTTAAACCGTGCAGAACAAAATGCTAAATCTTTCGTTCCGTATATGGAAAAGATTCAAGAAGTAGTAGCGAGCATTGCGCAAGGAAGTAAAGGGATTAATCATCCAATGCTAAATGCGCGTCCTGTAAAGCGTACAGGGTACATCGTTATTACATCTGATCGCGGACTAGCAGGTGGTTATAACAGTAACGTATTACGTACAGTAAGTAACGTAATTCGTGAACGTCATAATATGGATTCAAACCAATATTCAATTATTGTGCTTGGACGACTAGGACGTGATTATTTAAAACGTCGCGGCTTTAACATCATTGATGAAGTAGTTGGATTATCTGACCACCCATCATTTACTGATATTAAAGATATTGCTTCTCGAGCAATTGCGATGTTCGCAGATGGTGCTTATGATGAGCTGTATATTTACTACAATCATTATGTAAGTAAAATTTCACAAGAAGTAACGGAAAATAAAATTTTACCGCTTACGGATGTGGCGTCTGATAAACCGACGACAGCTTATGAATTCGAACCTTCTGAAGAAGAAATTTTAAAAGTATTATTGCCACAATACGCAGAAAGCTTAGTGTACGGTGCATTACTAGACGGTAAAGCAAGTGAGCACGCGGCGCGTATGACAGCAATGAAGAGTGCTACAGACAACGCAATGGAAGTTATCGATTCACTTACACTTTCATTCAACCGTGCGCGTCAAGCAGCGATTACGCAAGAAATTACGGAAATCGTTGGTGGAGTAGCAGCGTTAGAATAGTATTAAAAAGCGTAGGTGGCTTGCTCAGAAGGGGAGGGCATTGGAACTCCTGACAAAGAGGCGTTCTTTGCCTCGTAGGAAGGGGTGAAATGACCGACCCTTCTAGCCACCGGAGCTAGATTCAATAAAAAGCGGAAGCGGCTCGTCCAGAACAGGAGGGCATTGGAGCTCCTGACGAAGAGGCGCTTTTGGCCTCGTAGGAAGGCGCGAAATGACCGACTGTTCTAGCCGCTGGAACTAGATTCAATAAAAAGCGGAAGCGGTTCGTCCAGAACTGGAGAGTCGCGTAAGCTATAAACTAATAAAAATTAAAAGCCGACTTCTCTTAGAAAGCTGGCTAATTAAAAGAAAGCTAGGAGGGAACCCGATGAATAAAGGGCGCGTTACGCAAATCATGGGTCCGGTTGTAGACGTTAAGTTTGATGGCGGAAAGCTACCAGAAATCTACAACGCCCTTACGGTAAAACAAAGCAACGAAAACGGAGCAAGCATTAACTTAACATTTGAAGTTGCACTTCATTTAGGTGATGACACAGTTCGTACAGTTGCAATGTCTTCCACAGATGGACTTGTTCGTGGCACAGAAGTAGAAGATACTGGTAAAGCAATCTCTGTACCAGTTGGTGATGTAACACTTGGTCGTGTATTTAACGTATTAGGTGATGCAATTGACTTAGATGGTGATGTTCCTGCGGATGTACGTCGTGATCCAATTCACCGTCAAGCGCCTGCATTCGAAGAGTTATCTACTAAAGTAGAAATTCTTGAAACTGGTATTAAAGTAGTAGACTTACTTGCTCCTTACATTAAGGGTGGTAAGATCGGTCTATTCGGTGGTGCCGGTGTAGGTAAAACAGTATTAATTCAGGAATTAATTAACAACATCGCACAAGAGCACGGTGGTATCTCTGTATTCGCTGGTGTAGGTGAGCGTACTCGTGAAGGTAACGACTTATACCACGAAATGAGCGATTCTGGCGTAATTAAGAAAACTGCGATGGTATTCGGACAAATGAACGAGCCACCTGGAGCACGTCAACGTGTTGCATTAACAGGTTTAACAATGGCTGAACATTTCCGTGATGAGCAAGGACAAGATGTACTATTGTTCATCGATAACATCTTCCGTTTCACGCAAGCGGGTTCTGAAGTATCTGCCCTTCTTGGTCGTATGCCATCTGCGGTAGGTTACCAGCCAACACTTGCAACAGAAATGGGTCAATTACAAGAGCGTATTACATCTACAAATAAAGGATCTATCACGTCTATCCAAGCGGTATACGTACCAGCCGATGACTATACGGATCCAGCACCAGCTACAACGTTCGCTCACTTAGATGCAACAACAAACTTAGAGCGTCGTTTAACACAAATGGGTATTTACCCAGCCGTAGATCCATTAGCATCTACATCTCGTGCGCTTTCTCCAGAAATCGTAGGAGAAGAGCATTATGGAGTAGCTCGTCAAGTACAGCAAACTTTACAGCGTTATAAAGAGCTTCAAGATATCATCGCTATCTTAGGTATGGATGAGTTATCTGAAGAAGATAAGTTAGTTGTACATCGTGCTCGTCGTATTCAATTCTTCTTATCACAAAACTTCCACGTAGCTGAACAGTTTACAGGTCAAAAAGGTTCTTACGTACCTGTAAAAAATACAGTTAGTGGTTTCAAAGAAATTCTAGAAGGAAAATATGATGACCTTCCAGAAGATGCGTTCCGTCTTGTTGGTAGCATTGAAGAAGTTATTGAAAACGCGAAGAAAATGATGGCGTAAGGCCTTAGGAGGGACGAATTATGAAGACATTTCCAGTCAGTATTGTAACTCCTGATGGACCGGTTTACGAAAAAGAAGTAGAAATGGTAAGCGTAAAAGCAGAGAGTGGGGAAATGGGGATCTTACCAGGTCACATTCCAACTGTTGCACCTTTAAAAATTAGTGCGGTTCGTCTGAAAAATGGTGGGCACACTGATTATGTAGCAGTAAGCGGTGGCTTTATCGAAGTTCGTCCAGATAAAGTAACTGTGTTATCATCATCTGCTGAAGAAGCAAACCATATCGATATCCATCGTGCAAATGAATCGAAACGTCGCGCTGAGCAACGTATGCAAGATAAACAAGCGCATGTTGACTTTAGACGTGCAGAAATGGCCTTGCAGCGTGCTGTGAACCGTTTAAACGTTTCTGATATGAAGTAAAAAAATCCGTAAGGGCTCTTGCCTTTGCGGATTTTTTGTTATGGATATAAATAAAAAGGGGAAAAAATGCCTCTCTTTAGGTAGGAGAGAGCATTTAGCCGTCAGAGCCTTTTTTTGCCCTATGCCAAGTGAAAATCAAGAAATAAAAAGAACTGCAGGTTCGTTTTTTGTTATGTATAGATGTGTTTTATTTAAATGTCGAAACTGAAACTCAATTCAATATATAGAATAAACTGACAAAATTGGTATAATTATATTGTTGTTTGTATAAGTAGAGAATATATAACAATTTATATTTCATAAAGGAGATGAACAAATGATCGGTGAAATGAAACGAGAAGCATTGTACTCTTTAAAGGGAAAATGGGGACTAGGTGTTGGATCAACGATTTTACATATTATTTTAAGTTATGTTGTTTCAATGGCTGCAATGCTTATACTTTTAATTCCAGGAATTATTATATTTTTCTTAGTTGTTGGTTTAGCGGGTTCAATTGAAGAGGAGGCGATATCAGTCGGGGCAGGTATTACATTTGGAATTTTTTATTGCATAATGATCATTTTGAGTAATGCATCTTATGGTATTACATCATACGGTTATACGAATGTGTTGCTACAAATTAGTAAACGAGAAGATGCTAGAGTAGATTATTTATTTGAAGGATTTCGTGGCTTTAAAAGAATGATGAAAACAATGTGGGCTATGCTTGCGATTTTGTTATATACAGGTACGTGGATTCCGATGTTGTTACTAGGTGTATTCGCGTTTTTTGGTGAGGAAGGGAATGTATCGTTAACAATTGCTTTCTTTGTACTATTAGCTATTTCGATTGTTGTAATGATTGTGATGTATTTTTCTTATGCGATGACGTATTATGTTATGGTTGAAAATCCAAATTATAGCGTTTCACAAGCAATGAGAGAAAGTAAGAACGTTATGAAGGGACATAAACTAGATTTATTTCTTTTATGGCTTAGCTTCATAGGATGGGCTATTTTAGCGATTCTTACTCTTGGAATAGGATTACTTTGGCTTAGTCCATATGTAGGTACAACGACAGCACATTTTTATCGCTATATTGCAAAAGGTGAATTGCAGTAGGAACATGCTATACTAATAGAATTATTACGTATTGGAGGCTAATTATGATTAGTGATTTAAAAGGAGAAGCACTAGATTCACTAGAAGGAAAATGGAGCTTAGCTGTTGGGGCAACATTACTTATTTCGATTCTTATTTCAGCTTTTAGTTTTAGTGTTGATTTCATTTTCTCTCAGGTTTGGGATTGGAAAGAAGTAGATAACTCACTTTCAGTAGATGTTATTACAATATTGATGGTAGGTCCATTAACGCTAGGTGGTTATTGTTTAGCACTATATATAATTCGTGAAAAAGAAGCGCGTATTGGGCATATATTCAGATGGTTTACGGAAGGAAGTAAGTTTATAAAGTCATTTTTATTATATATAGTAGTAAACATTTATATTTTCTTATGGTGCTTACTATTTATTATTCCGGGCATTATTAAATCATTTTCTTATGCGATGACGTATTTTATTATAAATGATCATCCTGAGTATTCAATAAATCAAGCTATTACAGAAAGTCGTCGTATGATGGCTGGACATAAGATGGAGTATTTCATTTTATGTTTAAGTTTTATTGGTTGGTTTATATTAAGTTGTATTACATTAGGGATTGGATTTTTATGGTTGATTCCATATTTTTATACAACGACAGCAGCTTTTTACGAAGAGATTGCAGAAGAATATTACGAAAAAAAATTCCGACACTTTAAAAAACACCCAGTGTGAACTATTGGTTCATACTGGGTGTTTTTTGTAGGAACTTTATAAACTGTTTACTTGTTAGAGGTTTACTGAAATAGTAACCTTGCATGTATTTACAGTTGTTTTTTTGCAGAAACTTAAGCTGTTTTTCTGTTTCAATTCCTTCAGCAACGACAGAGAGATTTAAAGTATTTGCAAGGGAAAGGATAGTGGAAACGATGGCTCTTTCTTCAGGCCGATGATCGGCTAGTTGTGTAAATTCTTTTGGTACTTTTAATGTATCGATAGGGAAAATTGATAAATAAGCAAGAGAAGAGTAGCCGGTACCGAAGTCATCAATGGACGTTTGAATACCATATTCTTTTAATTGCTTTAGTCTCGATAATGTTTCTTTTTCATCAATCATCGCAATTCGTTCTGTTAGTTCAAGTGTTACATCTTTCGGGTCAATTTTAACGTCCTTTAGTATTTGTGAAATATTTTCGATTAATTGATTTTGTTGAAATTCTTTCGCTGATAAATTGACACTCATTTTTAAGTTTGTGTATCCAAAACTTTGCCATATTTTTAGTTGACGACAAGACTCTCGTAGCACCCAATGCCCAAGTGGGATGACCTGCGGAGTCTCTTCCACAATTGGAATGAACTCACATGGTGAAATGTCACCTAATAGTGGATGTTTCCAACGGATTAAAGCTTCGGCACCGATGATTTTATTCGTTGTAATGTCAACTTGTGGTTGATAGACGAGAAAGAATTCTTTATTTACTAAAGCAAGTGGTAAATCTTTTTCAATTCGAGCTTTTCGCTCCATTTTTTTATATAACTCTTTCGTATAAAGTGAGCTACCATTCTTTCCTTTATTTTTGGTTTCGTACATGGCCATATCAGCATGTTGTAAAATAGATAACGGATCTTCGCCTGCTTCTGGGTATATTGCAATCCCGATACTTGGCGAGATTTGTAAATGTTGATTTTCAATTTCGAATGGCTCATTCATAGATATTACAATCATATCGGCTATTTTTTGTACATCTCTATCTTCTTTATAATCTTCTATAAGAATTGTGAACTCATCTCCAGCTAACCGAGCAAGTTTCATATTTGACGTCGATATTCGTTCTAGTCTTTTTGCTACAGCAATTAAAAGAAGATCTCCTACCCGGTGACCGAGAGTATCGTTAATAACTTTAAAACGGTCTAAATCGAGAAACATAACAGCAAAAGGTCTTTTTGATATTTTTGCTCGTGCAATTGCCTTTTCTAACTGTTGATGAAATGAACGGCGATTCGCAAGTTCCGTTAAAGTATCGTGATATGCTAGGAAATTAATTTGCTCTTGTTGCTGCTTGCTTTCTGTAATATCTTTAATCATTAAATAGGCCCCAGAAATATGTTCCTTTAAAAAGATGGGAACAGCTGTAACATGTAAGTAGTAAATATCTCTATTTTTATGATATGCCCGTATTTCTAAAGAAATAGATTTCCCTTTTTTCACGTGATGAAAGGCATTAATGATTTCTTCCAAATCTTGTTCATACATAAGTGAATAGTATGGTTGGTTTAATAATTCATTCGTTTGATAACCGAGTAAAGTAGTTCCAGCGTTGTTCACATTGAGAAAATTACCGTACAAATCTAATGTGAAAATTGGATCTGGATGATGCTCATATAAAGATTTAAACATTTGTTGGTTATGATATAACTCATTTTTTTGTTCTACTAAATCTTCTGTACGTAGTTCGATTTGTTTCTCGAGTTCTAAACTGAATTGCATTTGTGCTAGCAATAATATTTTATTTTGTCTTCGAACTAACGTATGGCGTATGAGAACGAAGGCGAAAGTTACCATAAGTCCAATTACTACGATAGGTGCAAAAACATTTTCGACCAATATAAAAACAATAAGCATCACGACAGAAATATACGGTAATGATAATCGGATTGATTCACCAAATTGAGGCGTTAGTAATATTTGTTCTTGTTTTTCGGGCTCTTTTGTGTGAAGTATACAAGCGATTGCTACCAATAATAAGGTTACTTGATAGAATGGAGCAACTGTGAACATAGAGTGCTCAGGCTGGAAGTATTTTATATAAGCATAAATAGAATCTGTAGTAGCATACAAAATTAAAGCACTGCCAAGAAGAGCACCAACTTGCTTTGGTAGTAAGGATAATGGTCTGAATAAAAGGTTGATTCCTATTAAAAGAAAGAGTAAATCAGCCATTGGATACGTGAGTTGAACAAACATGTCGATATATGATGTTGTAAAAATATGAATGGTTCTTTCAATAAGTAAATAGTAGCTTAAAGTAAATTGAGCAGTAACAATAATACAAATATCACATATCGTAAAAAGCTGTTCCAATAAATCTCGGCCATAAATAATTTCATATAGAAAGGCAAATGCAAAGCTAACTAAAAATAATAAGTAAAAAAAGTCTGATGGATCAACGAATGTATAGTAGTCATGCAGAATTAAGCGTTGATAAGCAACTATTATATCGCCGATGAAATAAGAGAAGGATCCGATAGTTAATGTTATCCAAAACAAACGAGATAACCCTTGTTTTATATTTGAAAAATAAAATATATAACTGCAAATTGTAATATCAATTAATATGGTACTTATTCCAGTTAATATTTGAAATGGGAGTGCGTACTCATATAAAAAGGCCATTGATACGTAATGAATAGCTATATACAACAATGAAATGCTTATAAGAATACTTACATGTGTTTGTTTTTTCATTTATATCACCCACTGTATATACATAAGAACCACCTTTTTGTAGTTTATGTTTTTTATGATTGCTTGAAAACATATAGAATTTCTATATTTATTTTACACATTTATAATGAGTTGTAAAAATAGATTTGCTCAGCAAGTATTAATTGTTGTTTCTGTTCCCAATATATCGACATAGGAATTTGAAGTTTGCTATAATGAATTAAATAGTTGCATTATTTAGAAAAATTTAAAAATAATAAATGATGCAAGTAAGACATATTGTTTACTATGTGAACTTGTTCTTAATTCAGGGGGGAGGGTTTCACAATGGCAAGTGTATATGAAAATAGTTATATGATCGTTTTGATTTTCTTGCTATTAGGTATATTGCTGCCGGTAGTGGCTCTTACATTAGGGAAAATGCTGCGTCCAAACAAACCGAGTGCAGCGAAAGCGACGACGTATGAGAGTGGAATTGAGCCTTTTCATGATGCAAATATTCGGTTTCATGCTCGTTATTACATTTTCGCTTTATTGTTCGTCATCTTTGATGTAGAAACTTTATTTTTATACCCATGGGCTGTTGCATATGACAAGCTTGGTTTATTTGCACTGATTGAAATGCTCATTTTTGTTGTGATGTTGCTAGTTGGATTAGCGTATGCTTGGAAAAAGAAGGTGTTACAATGGTTATAAATTTTGAGGAATTACACCCACAGGAGCGAGCGGAATTAGAAAGGAATATCTTTTTTTCTACATTGGAGCAGTTGAAGGGATGGGCGCGGAGCAACTCTTTATGGCCGATGACATTTGGACTGGCATGCTGTGCGATTGAAATGATGGGAGTAGGCTCATCACATTACGATTTAGATCGATTTGGGTCATTTTTTCGGACTTCACCAAGACAATCGGACGTCATGATTGTGTCGGGAACGGTAACGAAGAAAATGGCACCTATTGTTCGGCGCCTATATGATCAAATGCCTGAACCGAAGTGGGTAATTGCGATGGGATCTTGTGCAACGGCCGGTGGTCCGTATGTGAATTCATATGCTGTTGTGAAAGGTGTAGATCAAATTGTACCAGTTGATGTGTATATTCCTGGATGCCCTCCAAATCCTGCTGCTTTAATTTATGGAATTAATAAATTAAAAGAAAAAATTCGTTACGAGGCGAGGACCGGGAAGCAGGTGACGAATAAATGAGTGATCCAAATAAAGACTTAGAAAGTATGAAAAGAGAAGCAGCCCGTCATGCGAAAGAGGAGGCGCGAAAACGTCTTGCTGCGAAACATGGGGCGGAAATGTCTAAACTTGAAGGAGAACATCGAGAAAAAGAGAAAGCGCTACCAAAAGATAAAGGGGTTAATGTAGAAGAAGCGAAGGCGAAAGCTGCAGCAGCTGCAAAAGCAAAAGCAGCGGTATTAGCGAAGCAAAAGCGAGAAGGATCAGAAGAAGTAACGGACGAGGAAAAAGTTAAAGCAAAGGCGAAAGCCGCAGCAGCCGCAAAAGCAAAAGCAGCAGTATTAGCGAAACAAAAGCGAGAAGGATCAGAAGAAGTAACGGACGAAGAAAAAGCCAAAGCGAAGGCGAAAGCTGCAGCAGCTGCAAAAGCGAAAGTAGCGGCACTAGCGAAGCAAAAGCGAGAAGGATCAGAAGAAGTAACGGACGAGGAAAAAGTTAAAGCAAAAGCAAAAGCAAAAGCGAAAGCCGCAGCAGCTGCAAAAGCAAAAGCAGCGGTATTAGCGAAGCAAAAGCGAGAAGGATCAGAAGAAGTAACGGACGAGGAAAAAGTTAAAGCAAAGGCGAAAGCCGCAGCAGCCGTAAAAGCAAAAGCAGCGGCATTAGCGAAACAAAAGCGAGAAGGATCAGAAGAAGTAACGGACGAAGAAAAAGCCAAAGCGAAGGCGAAAGCTGCAGCAGCCGCAAAAGCAAAAGCAGCGGTATTAGCGAAGCAAAAGCGAGAAGGATCAGAAGAAGTAACGGACGAAGAAAAAGCCAAAGCGAAGGCAAAGGCTGTAGCAGCTGCAAAAGCAAAAGCAGCAGCGTTAGCGAAGCAGAAAGCCTCACAAGGTGAGGGGGATTCTGGAGATGAGAAAGCAAAGGCAAAAGCAGCCGCGAAAGCGAAAGCCGCTGCTGCAGCAAGGGCAAAGGGAGCTGTAAATAAGATAGAGGAAGAACCACAGCAGGAGGAACCATCAGTTAACCAACCATATTTAAATCGCTATGTGGAGGTTGTTAAGGAGAGGGTAGGAGAATATGCATTAGTAGATTCCTATATTAATAAGCTTTCAAAAGATGTTCCAACTCTTGTGGCGGAGCCTTCGAAATATTATGAAGTGATGGAATTGCTACGATTCCATGAGGGACTTGCTTTTGATTATATGTCAGAGCTACATGCGACGGATTTTGTGACACATATGGAAGTATACGTTCATTTATTTTCATATGGAAAGAAACAGTCAGTAGCAGTGAAGGTAAAGCTGGATAGGGAAGCGCCGCAAGTAAAATCGGTGACGCCGCTTTGGAAAGGGGCAGATTGGCCGGAGCGTGAAACGTATGATTTGCTCGGTATTGTATTTGAAGGTCATCCTAATTTATCTCGCATTTTAATGCCGGATGATTGGGTGGGGTATCCGCTTAGGAAGGATTATGAACCGTATGATGTGGAGGTGTAGCTTGTGATCCGTACGGAAGAGATGCTCTTAAATGTAGGGCCGCAGCATCCGAGTACACATGGTGTGTTTCGGCTTGTGATTAAGATTGACGGGGAAATTATTAAAGAGGCTACACCGGTTATCGGATATTTGCATCGCGGAACAGAAAAGATAGCTGAGAGCTTGCAATATACACAAATTATCCCGTATACAGATCGAATGGACTATTTATCAGCAATGACGAATAATTACGTCCTTTGCCACGCTGTAGAGACGATGATGGATCTTGAGATTCCAGAGCGTGCTGAATATTTACGGGTGCTTGCGATGGAGCTTGGGAGAGTTGCGAGCCATCTCGTCTGGTGGGGAACGAACCTGCTTGATATAGGAGCGGTTAGTCCATTTTTATATGCCTTCCGTGAACGAGAGATGATTATAAATTTATTAAGTGAATTGTGCGGTGCAAGGCTTACTTTCAACTATATGAGAGTCGGCGGCGTGAAGTGGGATGCGCCAGACGGCTGGATTGAAAAGGTGAAAGAGTTTGTTCCGTATATGAGAGAGCAATTGGCAGGTTACCACGACCTCGTTAGCGGAAATGAAATTTTCTTAAATCGTGTGAGGGGCGTTGGCGTATATAGCGCGGAAGAGGCGATCTCGTATTCTTTAAGCGGCGCAAATTTGCGGTGCACGGGAGTCCGCTTTGATCTTCGCAAAGATGAGCCGTATTCTATTTATGATCGTTTTGACTTTGATGTTCCTGTTGGGATCTCGGGAGATGCTTGGGATCGCTACGTTTGCCGGATGGAGGAAATTGAGGAGTCATTGAAAATTATTGAGCAAGCAGCCGAGCAGTTCCCGAAAGACGGCGCTGTGCTGGCGAAAGTGCCGAAAATTATTAAAGCACCTAAGGGAGAAGCGTTCGTCCGTATAGAGTCACCGCGGGGAGAGATTGGCTGTTATATTGCTAGTGATGGAAAGAAAGAGCCGTACCGTTTGAAATTTCGCAGACCGTCTTTTTATAATTTGCAAATCTTACCGAAATTATTGAAAGGTGAAAATATCGCCAATTTAATTACGATTTTAGGTGGGGTTGATATTGTACTTGGGGAGGTTGACGGCTAATGATTGAGACGCTCTTACAATCACCTTCAAGCTGGACGAATTTCTTCATTTTTTTCGGGTTAGCGGTGCTTCTATTATTTGCAGTCCTTGGCTTCGTTACATACGGTATTTTGGCAGAACGGAAAGTGATGGGATTTATGCAAGGACGGATTGGGCCAAACCAAGTTGGGGGCCGGTTCGGTTTACTCCAAACGGTAGCTGATGTTTTGAAACTATTATTAAAAGAAGATAGCATTCCGAAAGCTGCTGATAAACCGTTGTTTATATTAGCGCCTGTTATTGCATTCGCACCAGCATTTATGGTACTTGCGGTTATCCCATTTACCGATAAATTTCAGTTCGCGGATATTGGCGTAGGATTACTGTATTACATTGCGGTTTCTGGGATTACGACGATCGGAGTTGTAACTGGGGGATGGGCATCAAATAATAAATATTCCCTTTTAGGAGGGATGCGTGCGGCAGCGCAAATGATTTCTTATGAGATTCCACTTGTGATGAGTGTAATTGGCGTCGTTTTGTTAGCTGGTAGTCTTAACTTGAATGAAATTGTAGCGGCGCAGGAAAAGGTATGGTACATTTTCGCACAGCCAATCGGTTTCGTCATTTTCTTAATCGCTGCAGTTGCAGAGTTAAATAGGACACCGTTTGATTTACCCGAAGCGGAGTCAGAACTTGTTTCAGGATACCATACGGAATACTCAGGTTTTCGCTGGGCGTTTTTCATGCTTTCAGAGTATGTGTATTTCTTCGGGATGTCATCTTTAATTACAGTACTCTTTTTAGGAGGCTGGAATCCAGTTATGTTCCTTGGGTTTATTCCAGGAGCCGTATGGTTTGCTTTGAAATTCAGCAGTGTGGTCTTTCTATTGATTTGGTTCCGCGTTACGTTCCCGCGCATAAGAGGTGACCAGTTAATGGAGTTTGGTTGGAAAGTATTATTACCAATCGCACTTGCAAATATTTTCTTAACGGCATTGATTAAGGAGCTATTCTTCTAATCTATAAAGGGGGTGCCAGTAAGAGATGAAAGGACTATTTAAAGGGTTAAAATATACGCTTAGTAATTTGAGTAAGAAAAAGGTGACGTATGATTATCCCAATCAACCGTTGCCATTACCAGACCGATTTCGAGGTATTCAAAAGTTTTATCCAGAGAAATGTATTGTTTGTAATCAGTGTTCCAACATTTGTCCGACAGATTGCATTCAATTAACAGGAAAAAAACATCCTGATCCTACGAAAAAAGGGAAAATTATCGACACGTATGATATTAATTTTGAAATTTGTATTCTTTGCGATTTATGTACAGAAGTTTGCCCGACAGAGGCGATTGTAATGACAAATAACTTTGAACTTGCAGAGTATTCACGTGATGATTTATTTAAAAATTTGCAGTGGCTTGACGAGAACGACGAGAACATCAGGAAGGAGAATAAAGCATGAACGGCGAGTTTGTAGCTTTCTTTATATTATCCTTGTCTGCGATTATCGGCGGCGTTCTTATGCTGAATTTAACGAAAGTAATGCATATGATGCTGGCCCTTGTGCTTACGTTCCTTAGCATTGCGGGTTTGTACTTTCTCTTATCAGCCGAATTTATCGGAGTGGCACAAATTTTACTTTACTCTGGTGCAATCACTATTATTATGATTTTTGGCATTATGTTAACGAAACATAACGCGGAAAATGAATCGCGCCTTACTCTTCGAAAATGGATTATCTTCTTTGGGGTTGTAGCATTTGGAGCAGTTATGTATTTCGCTGTTAATAGTATCGATTTTTCAAATCAAAGCACACAAGGAAGTTTACCTCTCCATGAAAATAACACACTTCAAATCGGTACACTTCTCTATTCAAAATATATTATTCCATTCGAATTAACCTCAGTTATTTTACTTGTAGCACTTGTAGGAGCGATTATCTTTGCGAAGAAGGATGAGGGAGAGGAGGATTCCCATGAGTAGCGTTCCGGCTTCTGCGTATTTAACACTTGCGATTATTTTGTTTTGCATCGGCTTATTTGGAGCTTTAACAAAGCGAAATACAGTAATTGTACTAGTTTGTATCGAATTGATGTTAAACGCCGCCAATTTAAATCTAGTAGCGTTTAGTAAATTAGGCTTGTTTCCGAATTTAACAGGACAAATTTTTTCGCTGTTTACGATGTCTGTAGCGGCAGCGGAGGCAGCGGTAGGTCTTGCAATTTTGATTGCTTTGTACCGTAATCGCCCGACAGTTCATGTAGATGAGATGGATACGCTCAAAGGATAGCATTGTGACCGAAAAGGGGGAAGGAAACAATGATCGATTATGCATGGCTCATACCGCTTTTCCCGCTTGTTTCGTTTTTGATACTTATTATGTTCGGGAAGAAAATTAGAGAGGGAAGTAGTGTACTAGGTATTTTCTTTACCTTTCTCTCCGTTATATCCGCGGTAGTGGTACTAATAGAACGATTTTCATCCGAGGCAGTGAAGCATAAGTGGGTATGGCTTAGGGTAGGAGATATAGATATATCATTTGGTTTTGAAGTTACCGCATTAGGGGCTTTAATGTTGTTTATCGTTACACTTGTGAGTTTTCTTGTACATGTGTACTCAAAAGGTTATATGAAAGGTGACACTAGATTACCAACCTTTTATGCATATTTAGGGCTCTTTACCTTTGCGATGCTTGGGCTAGTTATATCGACGAATTTATTACAGCTTTATATATTTTGGGAGTTAGTCGGCCTTGGTTCGTTTTTACTTATCGGTTTTTATTTCTTTAAAGAAGAAGCGAAGGCTGCTGCGAAAAAGGCTTTTATTATGACACGCATTGGGGATGTTGGGCTATTTATTGGGATGATATTAATTTTTTGGCACGCAGGTAGTTTTGAATATGACGCGATTTTTAAAGCGATTCATACGGGCGACCTCTCTCCTTCTATGATTACAATAACGGCGATATTAATTTTTATCGGTGCGATGGGGAAATCGGGTCAGTTCCCGCTTCATACATGGTTGCCAGATGCAATGGAAGGACCGACGCCTGTTTCGGCGCTTATTCACGCGGCAACGATGGTTGCAGCCGGCGTATATTTAGTAGCGACGATGTTCCCGCTATTTTCAGCAAGTGCGGTAGCGATGCAAACTGTGGCAATCGTTGGGGCTTTCACCGCAATCTTTGCGGCCTCTATCGGTCTAGTGCAAACTGATATTAAGAGGGTTCTTGCTTACTCTACAGTTAGTCAGCTCGGGTATATGATGCTTGCGCTAGGCTCGGCTGGTTATGTAGCTGGTATCTTTCACTTAACGACACACGCCTTTTTTAAAGCATTATTGTTCCTGGCAGCAGGAAGTGTAATTCATGCAGTCCATACGCAAAACATTAATAAAATGGGCGGTTTACAGAAAAAGATGAAAGTAACCGGTGCACTATTTTTAATAGGCACACTTGCAATTAGTGGTGTTCCTCTGCTTTCCGGATTTTTTAGTAAAGATGAAATTTTAGCGGCGGCTTGGATGAATGGCAATTACTTTCTATTCGTTTTAGCAGTAATTGCGGCATTTCTAACAGCATTTTATATGTTCCGTCTATATTTTCTTGTCTTTACGGGGGAAACGAAGACGAAGAAAGAGGTGCATGAATCGCCTCGCACCATGACGTATCCGATGATTGCCCTTGGTGTTCTTGCGGTAGTGGCAGGTTATATAAATACACCGTGGTTCGGAACGTTTCTTGGGGATTGGCTTACGAAAGATATAGGATTCCAGGTGAAGGAAGTGCATGGACCTGTTTGGATTATGGTTGTTGCGACGCTCGTTTCATTTGCGGGAATTGCCCTCGCATATTTCATATATGGCAAGAAATCTATCTCTAGAGATTGGGCCGGCGGAGAAGGGACGTCTCTTTATAACCTTTTGAAAGAAAAATATTATGTGGATGAACTATACAATACGACAGTACTTCCTATTACGAAAGGAATCGCTCATGTGCTTCGCTTATTTGAAGTATACGTTGTAGAAGGAATCGCGGTTTTAATTGCTGGACTCGTTAAAGGTATGAGTGGACTAGGATCACGGCTTCAAAACGGGAATGTACAAGTGTATGGAACTGTAACAGCAGTTTCGCTCGCAGTGCTCCTAATTATTTTGTTATATACGGGAGGGGATTTACGGTGAATGGATTGCTATTAACGTTCTTCATTTTTTCCCCGCTTTTAGGAATTCTCTTGCTTTTATTAACGCCGAAACGAGAATCGCGTACAGTGCAGGCGCTTGGTTTATTCGGAACGGCGCTTCCATTTGGAATTGCTACCGTCCTTGCTTGTACATACGCTTCAGGAAAGAGCTTATCGATATTTGATGAAAAAGTGAAATGGATTAAATTTGGGGATTTCACAGCAGTGGACAAAAGGTGGTTTTCAATTTATTACGAGCTCGGCATTGATGGTTTATCGCTTGTAATGATGGTGCTCACAGCTCTTCTAGCGATGCTTGCAGCTATTGCGGCATTTTCTATTAAAAGAAATTTGAAAGCATTCTACATGCTGTTACTCATGTTAGAAATAGGTATGCTCGGTGTCTTCGCTGCTCAAAATTTAATGTTGTTCTTCATGTTCTTTGAGATTACGTTGCCACCAATGTTTTTATTAATTGGCAAGTGGGGGAAATTGTCGAGTGAAAAGGCTGCATATAGTTATTTAATATATAACGGTATTGGATCAGCTATTTTACTTATCGTTTTCTCGGTTTTATTTGCGAAAACAGGTACAACAAATATTGCGGAGCTTAAAGAAATATTAACGAGTGTAGGTGCTGGGGGAGGGATGGCCGTCTCAAGTAGCGTACAGTTCGGCTTGTTTCTTGCCATAATGATTGCTTTTGCGATTAAACTCCCTGTTTTCCCTTTGCATCGCTGGATGGTCAATGTACACATAGAAGCGCATCCCGCTGTAGTTATGCTTCACGCGGGGGTTTTGCTGAAGATTGGTGCGTACGGTATTGTTCGCTTCGGGAAAGGATTATTCCCAGAATATTTTCGTGATTTTGCAACGCTAATTGCGGTTTTAGGGGTAATTAATTTATTGTATGGGGCCTTTCTAGCACTCATCCAAACGGACTTTAGAAAGGTACTTGCTTACTCTAGTATTTCGCATATGGGCATTGTATTAATGGGGCTGGCGGCGTTAAATGCACCAGGTATACAAGGGGCATTGTTCCAAGTTGTGTCTCACGGTTTAATTGCGGCCTTACTCTTCTTCTTGCTTGGCATTATTGAAGAGCGTTTCGGGACTTCGGATATTACAGCACTTGGTGGACTTGCAAAAAGTGTTCCGGTGCTTAGCGGTTTCTTCCTAGCAGGCGGTATGGCATCGCTTGGAATGCCAGGGATGTCCGGATTTATTAGCGAATTCCTTGCCTTTCTCGGTTTATTCCAAGGGAAACCTGTTATCGCCGCCGTCGGTGTAATTGGAATTATTTTAACCGCTGTATACGTATTAAGAGCGACACTTCAAGTCATATTTGGTAAGAAAGAATGGGAAGCGAAATTTGATATACACGGATGGGAGTACGTTCCTGTTATAGTGCTTATCGTTTGTATTATTGCAATTGGGGTAATGCCAGAACTACTAGGGGATCCACTTCAAACTACATTGAAAACATTGGGGGTGAAGTAGGATGGATATGAACACGTTACTTAGCTTATCATGGCATCTCATGGTACCAGAATTCATTATTCTCGGGGCAGCCATCCTTCTTTCCATATGTGATTTGTTTTTTAAGCTGAACCATAAGTACGTTGCGATTGGTGCAATTGCCGCTGCCTTGTTAGCGATAGTGTCATTAATGACGCTATATAGCGAACCGGCAGGAGATATTTTAAATGGATCGTTTGTACTAGATGGATTTTCAAAAGGATTTAAAACGTTGTTATTAGGCGGAGCAGCTCTCGTTTTATGTATGGCAATAAGCGATGACAAGAAGGAGCCTATTCAAGATAAAGGAGAATATTATTATTTGTTTTTAATGGCGCTTCTTGGAGCGATGTTCATGGCTTCTAGCGTTGATTTCATCACATTGTTCGTTGGTTTAGAGTTGCTTTCGCTTTCTTCCTATATTTTAGTAGGAATCCGAAAAAGAAACCGCGCGTCGAATGAGGCTGCAATGAAATATGTCATTAACGGAGGAATTGGAACAGCAATTACACTCTTTGGAATGAGTTATTTATACGGTATTACAGGGTCGACCAACATAGTGGAAATGCAAAAGGTATTTACACAAGGATTGGCTGGGGGCATTCAGTTATTGTTAGCTCTCGCATTTCTACTTTTGCTCGTTGGACTCTCATTCAAAATTGCAACAGTGCCATTTCATATGTGGGCACCAGATGTGTATGAGGGAGCGGCTACACCTGTCACTGCTTTTCTCGGAACGATTTCTAAAATTGCTGGTTTTCTACTCATTACGCGTTTGTTTCTTATGGTGTTTGCAGGTGTGGCAATCCAAGGAGACGCACAATCTTTGTACGGGCGTATGAGTATATACATTGCGGTACTAGCTAGTATTACGATGATTGTTGGGAACGTAGTAGCATTAAAGCAATACAACGTAAAACGTCTATTTGCCTATTCAGGTATCGCGCATGCTGGGTATTTGCTAGTCCCTCTTGTAGCGCTATCGCAGTTTACGATGGATAGTATGTGGTTTTATATGCTTGCATATATGCTTATGAATATAGGAGCATTTGCAATCATCCACGGATTAATCTTACAAAACGATAAGGAAAATATGACGATTTTTACAGGGTTATATAAGAGATCCCCCTTTACAGCTATAGTGATGACGGTCTTTATTTTATCGTTAGCTGGAATACCGGGGACAGCAGGTTTCATCGGGAAAATTAACATCTTTTTAGGGGCACTTCATGTTGAGCCTGCTCATTACGTATTAGCTTCTATTATGATGGGGACAACAGTTATTTCATTCGTATATTACTTCCGGATATTACAGCAAATGTTTTTCCGCACAGAAGGGGCAGAAGAAAAGCTCCGATTACCGTTAAATATAAAGATTGTCATGAGTCTTTGCGCAATTTCAATTGTAATACTGGGGATTATGCCGATGATTGGTTACAATTTCTTCTATGAATATTTTCCATTAATGAAAGATTTCTTCTTCTTAGGGAACGTGGTACAATGGTAAAAATAAAAGGTGTAGAGTCCGTACTCTACGCTTTTTATTTTGGAGTAACAGCAAATGAAAACACCTATAGGTATATGTTTTTTAACAGAAAATTACGATGTAAAATGTAAGATGTTTATTTGCGTGTGAAAAAGTGTGGCTCCTACTTATTTGTGGTATCGTTTTTTACATCTTGCGTAAGTAGTAGCCAAGCAAAAAAAGGGGTCGATTTTTTGGCACATCTTTTAGGGCAACAAGCACTGATTGCCATTGTTTCGCATTTATTGTTTATTACCATTACGTGGTGGGCCTTACAAGGTATTCACATTGAGCGCTTAATGAAGTCTGGAAAAGTGATGCAGACGAGAGTATTACTTATCCTAATTACAATTGCAATTGGGACATCTGTAAGTAACTTTTTCCTTGATTATTTAGGCTATTCAAAGAGTTTAACGTATTTAGTAAAGTAAGTGTATAGAACCTCATATCTCCGTTAACAATGGGGATAGGAGGGGATGAAATTGAAGTTTAAAGCCATTCTTATCGTTATCGTAAGTGTTGCTTTATTTTTGGTTGGATATAAAGAGATGAAACCTATAAGCGATGAACAGAAAATGGAGAGCATGATTGCAGCTTTAGAGAAGAACGATGCAAAAGTAGAGCGGTGGTCATGGTTAGCGCGAGAAACGAAAACAATTTCTAATATACATACGTTTCAAAAATTGTTAAACGATGTGAAGGAAGAGGCAAACATCGAAAGTTGGGAATTAGAACAATCTCCAGATGGATATAAGGCTACATCCTATAAAAAATCTTCTTCACATGAAGAACGAATAGTAGTAACTTGGAGTAAGGAAAATACTAAAGAAAACACTTTTATTATTTTTGAAGTGAGCGGGGCGAAATGGGACCCGAAGTACGTTCAGAACATGGATAAAATTTTTAGTGAAAAACCTATAATTTACACTTGTGTTCAAGGTGTACTGAATGATAAGATTGAAGGTGTTTTGCAAAATAAAACCAATCAGGTTTTGAAAGATCTTTCAGCAAGAGCGATCGAGCAGATAGAAGAAAGAGCATTTGTATCAGTCTCCGCATATAATAAAAAGTGGAATGACGCTCTTTCAACAAATAGAGAGAAAATAAATGTGCAAATAGCAATACGTTCTACAAACAACAAAGATACAATTGTGGTTGGCACACCGATCATAACTTCTGAGTATTGAGTGAATAGATACTGAAAAAAGGACACGGAGGGGAATAATTTGGAAAAGATCATCGTCCGTGGCGGAAAGCGGTTAAGCGGCACAGTGCGTGTTGAGGGCGCAAAAAATGCTGTATTACCTATAATCGCTGCAGCCCTATTAGCGAGTGACGGAAAGAATGTACTATCTGAAGTACCAGTATTATCTGATGTATACACAATTAACGAGGTATTACGTCATTTAAATGCTGAAGTCGTATTTGAAAATAACCAAGTAACAATCGATTCTTCTAAAGAATTAAACATTGAGGCACCATTTGAGTATGTACGTAAGATGCGTGCATCTGTTCAAGTAATGGGACCATTATTAGCACGTAACGGTCGTGCTCGTATTGCACTTCCTGGTGGATGTGCAATTGGTTCACGTCCAATTGACCAACATTTAAAAGGCTTCGAAGCAATGGGAGCGAAAGTAAAAGTTGGTAACGGATTTGTTGAGGCACACGTAGAGGGCGAACTAAAAGGAGCTAAAATTTATTTAGACTTCCCAAGCGTAGGCGCGACAGAAAACATTATGTCTGCAGCTACATTAGCAAAAGGGACAACAGTCCTTGAAAACGCAGCGAAAGAGCCAGAAATCGTTGACTTAGCTAACTTCTTAAATGCAATGGGAGCGAAAGTACGCGGAGCTGGAACTGGAACGATTCGTATTGAAGGCGTTGAAAAATTATATGGTGCAAACCACCCTATTATTCCTGACCGTATTGAAGCAGGAACATTCATGGTTGCAGCGGCAATTACAGGTGGAGACATCTTAATTGAAAATGCTGTGCCTGAACATTTACGCTCAATTACAGCGAAAATGGAAGAAATGGGTGTTAAAATTATTGAGGAAAATGAAGGTGTACGTGTTATCGGCCCAGATAAGTTAAAAGCGGTTGATATTAAAACTATGCCTCATCCAGGTTTCCCAACAGACATGCAATCACAAATGATGGCATTATTACTACATGCTGATGGAACAAGTATGATTACAGAAACGGTATTCGAAAACCGCTTTATGCACGTTGAAGAATTCCGTCGTATGAATGCTGATATTAAAATCGAAGGTCGTTCTGTAATTATGAACGGTCCAAGTAGCTTGCAAGGAGCTGAAGTTGGCGCAACTGATTTACGTGCTGCAGCAGCATTAATCTTAGCTGGTTTAGTATCAGAAGGTTATACTCGTGTAACAGAGTTAAAACATCTTGACCGTGGTTATGTAGATTTCCATAAGAAATTAGCTGCATTAGGTGCAACTATTGAACGTGTAAACGAAAAAGTAGAAGAAGTGAAAGAACAAGAAGTTTCTGATCTTCACGCTTAATTGAAGTAGTCTTTATGTCTTTTGACATAGGGGCTATTTTTTTTGGGTTATTACTGTTATAGTCAATAAATTCCATACTTATGCACGTCTCAGTGAAAATATTTAGAAAATTTTTGTTTTATTCCACTATTTGCGGTCAGTAAAACCCCACTGATTAAAGTTTCACTTTATATCGATACCCCCAAGTATGTTCTAAAAGATCCCGTAGTTCCATAAGAATGAAAGGAATCCAACTTTATCCCGCATTAACGGTCAGTAAAACTCCCACCTCAAAATTCGGCTGAAGCAAAGAAGTTAAGTGGAAGCCCTGCTACCCGTAAATGCCCGATTGGTTCAACTAATAATCAGTGGGGGATGAGCAAAACCCCCCACTGATTAAAGTTTCACTTTATATTGGGGGAATAGGATGAAATTTTCAAAGCCACTTTTCATTACAGTAGCGCTCTTAATAGCGCTCGTTATCATTGTACCTGCTGCTCTTGTTATTCCGTTTGCGAAAGCAAAAGTAGGGGAAGAAGCAGCTTCTAAAACTCCTCCAGCGATAGAAAGTATACCAGCTCCAGGGAAAGTGGATACAGCGGTTCAAGTTGCTGTATATCGTGATCAGCAGAAGAAGGTAGAAACATTACCTATGGAGGAGTATGTGGCCGGTGTAGTAGCTTCTGAGATGAATGCCAGCTTTGAAATAGAGGCGCTAAAGGCGCAGGCATTAGCAGCAAGAACATTTGTAGTGCAGCGTATGCTAAGCGGTGGTAAGAAAAACAATGCGGACGTGACAGATACAGTGAAAGATCAAGTGTACAAAAGCAAAGAGGAATTGAAGAAACAATGGGGTAATAACTATGAAAATAATTTAAAGAAAATTGAGGAAGCCGTTTCGAAAACCGCAGGACAAGTTTTAACGTATGATGGAAAACCAATTTCAGCATCCTTCTTCTCAACGAGTAACGGACGAACAGAAAATGCAGCTGATTATTGGGGAAATGATTATCCGTACTTGAAAAGCGTAGATAGTCCGTGGGATCAAGCCTCTCCAAAATTTACGAGTGAGCAAAAATTCACAGTAGCTGATTTTCAAAAACGTCTCGGTGTGAAAGTACTAGCAAACGGAAAGGTTGGTAATATTAAAGACCTTACGGAAGGAAAGCGAGTAAAGGATGTAGAGTTCCAAGGGAAAACATTAACAGGAAAACAAGTTCGTGAAAAGTTAGATTTACGCTCCTCAGACTTTACGTGGAAACAAGAAGGGGATAACATCACCGTTACAACGAAAGGATTCGGTCACGGCGTCGGTATGAGCCAGTACGGTGCAAATGGTATGGCAGCGGAAGGTAAGAAATATACAGAGATAGTCGCTCATTACTATAAAGGCATTGAAATAAAGACGATGAATGATTATGAAGGGAAATTGATGGTGAAGAAGTAGGTGTCAGGGGTTTCCTGATACCTACTTCTTTTTTGTTTAAAATATCATAATTTTCCATTAATTGTTTGGTATAATAGGATAAAAACATTTGGGGGAGACGAAATGGCGCTACTGGAGTTGAAACAGTTAGGGAAGACGAACCAGTTACCGGCAATTGAGCTAGAGGTTGAGAAGGGACAATGTGTTGTTTTGCAGTGTAATAACCATACAGCTAAAGTGTTGCACCGTATCATTATCGGTGAAGAAGCAGCTTCAACTGGGAATGTACTATTTGAAGGCACAGCGATTGGAAAGAAGAATTATTCCCGCATTGGTTTTTGTTTTTTGAAAGATGAAGCATACGATCGTTTGAAGGTGAGGGAGTACTTCAAGTTTATATTAGGGCTTTATGAATCTAACATGAGTATGGAAGAAGTAGTACAATATGTCGGTCTCCTAGATAAGTTGAACGTTAAAATAGAAAAACTATCATTTTCAGAGAAACGCCGTCTTCATCTTGGGCGAGTTATGATTCATAATCCGGATTTAGTTATTTTAGAAGAGCCAGAGCAAAATGTCGATACAGAGAGTACGATCATTATTCGAAAAGCGATTATGAAAATGAAAGAGCAAGGAAAGGCAATCTTTATTACGTCCTCCTTTTTATCAGATGCCCTTTCGCTGACAGAAGATGTGTACATATTAAACAACGATGGTGTGAAAAAGATAGAAATAGAGCAAGAGGAAGTTGAAGAAGTCGATGAAGAAAAAGTAGTTCAAATGATTCCGCAAATGAAACTGGAAAGAATACCAGCGAAAGTGAACGATAAAATCATTTTACTGGATCCGATGGAGATCCATTTCATTGAAACACAAAATGGAGTGACACATATTCATGTGCGCGAAGGTGATTTCGTATGTGCATTAACATTAAGTGAACTAGAAGTGAGATTAACAGGATTTGGATTCTTTAGATGTCATCGCTCGTACCTCGTCAATTTACAAAGAGTACGAGAAGTTATTACGTGGACACGTAATAGTTTTAGTTTAATTTTGGATGACGAAAGAAAAAGTTCAATCCCGCTTTCAAAAGGACGAATGGATGAATTAAAAGGTGTAATTGGGCTATAAAAATGCTCCGATAAGCTCAAAATACGATTCATTCACCGGTAAAAATACTCCTTTTACCGGTATTTTACTGCGCCTACCCTTTGTTTTTCATATGATTGAGTCAAGAAAAGCGAAACAAACAAACGAAAAGCGCTAAAGCGACTTTCATCTATAAAAAGAAAAACAAAGGGGATGACGAAATGACATTGGCAATTGAAATGAAAGATGTAATGAAAAGTTTCGATGGAAAAACGGCCCTTCGAAATGTAAATATTGAGGTGAAGCAAGGAGAAATCTTTGGATTCCTCGGACCGAGTGGATCTGGGAAAACAACAACAGTAAAGATTTTAACTTCTCAATTGCTTCATAGCGTTGGAACAGTACGAGTGTTAGGGAAAGACATTACAGGGCCAAGTAGTATCGATTACAAACGAATCGGTATTTTAACAGACAATAGCGGCTTATACGAAAGACTTAGCATTTATGATAACTTACTATTATTTTGTGACTTATACGATTGTAAAAAAGAACGAATCGATGAAGTACTAGCACAAGTGAACTTATTAGATGATAAAAAAACACAAGTAAAAAAATTGTCAAAAGGAATGAAGCAGCGTGTCACACTAGCGAGAGCAATCCTTCATAAACCAGATATCCTCTTCTTAGACGAACCAACATCTGCACTTGATCCAGTAAACGTACAAAACATTCATAAAATCTTAAAAGACTTAAATAAAGAGGGAACGACGATTTTCTTAACGACTCACAATATGGACGAAGCAGAAACACTTTGTAACCGCATCGCCTTTCTATGCGGGGGAGAAATAGTAGCTCTTGATACACCAGAAAACCTTCGCTTGCAATATGCGAAAGACAAAATACAAGTTGTGTTAAAAGATAAGCAAAAAGAAACGGTACAAAAAGATGAATTAGGAGCAAAACGCATTTCAGAATGGATGAAAAAAGGCGAATTACTATCTATTCATTCACACGAACCAACGTTAGGCGATATCTTTATTGAAGTTACTGGGAGGGGATTATAATGACATTTTCAATGAGACGATTTTCAGCTATTTTTCGGAAAGAGTTACAGGATTTTAAAACGAATTCACAAACTTTAATTATGATGGCAATGCCAGTTTTCTTTGCAATACTATTTAGTCGTGCAGACAACTTTAGAGAAGCTGGGGCAGGTACATTAACTGCGATGGCATTAGTTATGGTCGGAGGTTTTGTACAGGCAATGCTCATCGCTGAAGAAAAAGAAAAAAATACGCTTCGTGTTCTTATGCTATCACCAGCATCATCAATTGAAGTATTAATTGGTAAAAGTTCATTAACAGGTCTGATTACAGTTGCAATTTGTTTTATTAATCTACTTATTTTAGGTAAATTAGAAGGTAATTTTGCAATATTATTACTCATCTTTGTTCTTGGAATGCTAATATTTAATCTCATTGGCACTTGTATCGGATTATTAGCTCAAAATGTGCCACAAACCTCAACAATTGGATTGCCAATATTAATGACATTTCTTTTGGGCGATTTAATTGGGATGTTTGTGAAGAATGAAGTTGTTACAAAGATGATTGGTTATTTACCAACTCGTCATATCGGTCTTGCAGTTAGCAGTGTTATAAAAGGTGAAGGTTTTAGTGCAATTGCTAGTAATTTATTGAATATAACTATTTGGTTAGTTGCAGTACTTGTTATTACGCTCTTCATTTATAGAAAGAAACAAATGGACTAAAAACTGAGCTGAAACGCTCAGTTTTTTCCTTTTTCTATCATTTCCTCGGAAATTTTGCAATTCCTATGCATATTTTTACAGATTTTGTCGAAAAGTAATTAGTTATAGGTTGTATAGGATGAGTGAATATTGTTCAAAATGATTGCTGAGGTGATGATGGAATGCGAGGAAGAAATAGTAAAAAGTCGCAAAAAGTAGTACATTTATTTCAAAAAAGATGGGTGTTTCCGGCACTATACATTGCTTGTGCAGCGGTAATCTTAATGGTTGCGCTATGGTTCCAGGGAGCTAATCCAAAGAAAGCTCCGAACCAAGATCAAGCAACACCGTATACACAAACGGAAGATCCGGCAGTACCAGTAACAAAATCTTCAGAAGTAGTGAAAATGCCAGCTGCAGTAAATGCAGAAGTAGTAGTACAGAAGAAATTCTATGAAGATGCAGCATCAGAGGCGGAACAAGAAAAAGCACTTGTCTTTTATAACAACACATATTCCCCGAATAAAGGAATTGACATTGCTGCGAAAAACGGAAAAGAATTTGATGTTACAGCTGCTTTAAGTGGTACAGTAACGAAAGCTGAAAAAGATTCACTTCTTGGTTATGTTGTAACAGTAGATAGTGGAAATGGTGTAGCAGCATCTTATCAAAGCTTAGGCAGTGTGAAAGTAGAAAAAGGTGCAAGAGTCGCGCAAGGTGAAGTGTTAGGAAAATCAGGTCTAAATGCAATGAATAAAGATGCAGGTTCTTACGTTCACTTTGAAGTACGTAAAGACAATGTGGCTGTGAACCCTGAGCGTTATTTAAATAAATCAGTAGCAGAAATTAAAGCTGATGCAGGTGCTGCAAAGGCGACGAATGCTTCTGGTAAAAAAGCTGATGACAAATCTCAAAAAGAAGAAAAGTCAACAAGCACGAAACCAGAAAGTAAAACAGAAGATAAGTCTCAAAAAGAAGAGAAATCAACAAGCGGCTCGACTAGTGATAAAGAGACGAACGGCAAACAAGATGAGAAATCTCAAAAAGAAGAGAAATCGACAAGCGGTTCGACTAGTGATAAAGAGACGAACGGCAAACAAGATGACAAATCTCAAAAAGAAGAAAAATCAACGAATGGTTCTACAGAATCATCTAACGGTTCTTCTTCACAAGAATAATAAAGTGAAAAAATCAGTTCTCATTAGGAGAGCTGATTTTTTTATCCCGCATTAACGGGCAGTAAGACTCCCACCTCAAAATTCAGCTGGAGCAAAGAAGTTAGGTGGGAGATCAACTGCCCGTAAAAGCCCGATTGGTTCAACTAATAATCAGTGGGGGATGAACAAAACCCCCACTGATTAAAGTTTCACTTTATTTTCATATAAAAATAATCAATTTCGAGAAAAAAGTTGCAATAACAAGGAAAAATGACGAGATTCTCGAATATATATTACAAAAGGGAGGGGATACTGTGTCATTTTTATCTGTTCTGTCGATTGCTATCATTTTATTGTTTGTTTTATTCGCTTTATATTATTATATTGCCGGTAAGAAAGAAGTCCCCCACCATCAGTTGTTAGAAGAAGAATATGAAAGAGAAGAGTGACACCTTTTATAAAGAGGTGTCACTTTTTTTCGCCATAATTGTCATCGTTAACGTATTTCTCACAAAAAAACGTAATTTTTCTTAACTTAGTCCGCAAAAATAGTGAACATGTAGCATATATCAGTAGTGCGGGCAATACAATGGTATAAACCAATGCAAAGAGAGTGTTTGAGGTGAGAAATCGTGAATCATTTCATTATAAATCCAAGAATGTTTAACGCTTACAAACAGCACTCACATTTACTTCATAGTCGTATGCAGCGAGTCTCATTTCACACTTCTCACATCCAATTTAGGGAGGCGAGTGGTGTGCACGATTACATCAAAGAGAGAACTATCAAGATTGGCAAGTATATCGTGGAGACAAGAAAGACAGTGCGTGTAATCGCAAAGGAGTTTGGGGTATCAAAGAGTACAGTCCATAAAGATTTAACAGAACGTTTGCCAGAAATTAATCCAGAGCTCGCAAATGAAGTGAAAGAAATTCTTGATTACCATAAGTCTATTCGTCATCTAAGAGGTGGAGAAGCAACAAAGCAAAAGTACCGAAAAGAAGATACAGAAAACCCTGTGCGCCAATAAATCTAAAATAGCAAACATTCCTTGTGAATTCGGTAATATTTTTCAGAAGAATTCTTTTTGCGAATATTACGTTTCTGTTAAATTTATGATAAAATCAGAAATTAGGTGTAAAAAAATTCGGGTGTAACCTGATTTTGAATATCGAGGAGGAAATGACGGGAATGTTTGCGCGAGATATCGGAATTGACCTAGGCACGGCTAACGTATTAATTCATGTTAAAGGTAAGGGTATTGTATTAAATGAGCCATCTGTTGTGGCAATTGATCGTAATAGTGGAAAAGTATTAGCAGTAGGTGAAGAAGCAAGAAGTATGGTGGGGCGTACACCTGGTAATATTGTAGCAATTCGTCCGCTTAAAGATGGTGTAATCGCAGATTTCGAAATTACAGAAGCAATGTTAAAGTATTTCATTAACAAATTGGACGTGAAGAGCTTCTTTTCAAAACCTCGCATTTTAATTTGCTGTCCAACAAATATCACATCTGTAGAACAAAAAGCAATTCGTGAGGCTGCTGAACGTTCAGGTGGTAAAACAGTATTTTTAGAAGAAGAACCAAAAGTAGCCGCAGTTGGTGCTGGTATGGAAATCTTCCAGCCAAGCGGAAACATGGTTGTTGATATTGGTGGAGGTACAACAGATATTGCCGTACTTTCTATGGGTGATATTGTTACCTCTTCCTCTATCAAAATGGCTGGCGATAAGTTTGATATGGAAATCTTAAACTACGTTAAACGTAAGTATAAGCTATTAATTGGAGAACGTACTTCAGAAAATATTAAAATTAAAGTTGGTACAGTATTCCCAGGTGCACGTAGTGAAGAGCTTGAAATTCGCGGACGTGACATGGTAACAGGTTTACCACGTACAATTACAGTATGCTCTGAAGAGATTACAGAAGCACTAAAAGAAGACGCAGCTATCATTGTACAAGCTGCAAAAGGCGTACTAGAGCGCACACCACCAGAACTATCTGCGGACATTATCGACCGTGGTGTTATTCTAACAGGCGGTGGAGCTTTATTACACGGTATCGACATGCTTCTAGCAGAAGAATTAAAGGTACCAGTATTAATCGCTGAAAACCCAATGCAATGTGTTGCTATTGGTACAGGTATTATGTTAGAGAATATCGATAAATTACCACGTCGTGCATTGAAATAAAGTGAGAAAGAGCTAAGGGAAAACCTTAGTTCTTTTTTTTGATTTTTTTAATTCTAATTTTTTACGAAAACGGAAGAAAAATAGAGGAAAATAAAGAAATAGGGTGATATATCCGTATATGCAGTTAAATTTAATGTTTTCTTATTTGAAAACGTATGTAATATAATGATTCGGAATACGACATTAAGGCAAAAAATGTTCAAATACATATTGCCTTTCCCTAATTTGGGCATACACTCTTTTCTACCTCCGTGTCAGTTGCTGGGAAGTGCAACTATTTTAATGGAATAGAGTGTATGCATTTTTTTATACATAGGAAGTAAAGTTTCACTTTATAATGACAAATAATAAACAAAATGGGATAATAACAATATGTCCAAGTGGTAAGACCAATATTACAAAAGGGGCGATTGTTACATGCTAAATATAGAACAAATTAAAGAAATCATTCCTCACCGTTATCCATTTTTACTTGTTGATAAAATATTAGAAGTGGATGAGGGGAAAAGAGCGGTTGGAATTAAAAATGTATCTGCAAACGAGGAGTTCTTTAATGGACACTTCCCAGATTATGCAGTTATGCCTGGTGTACTTATTGTAGAAGCATTAGCACAAGTTGGGGCAGTTGCTGTATTAAAGAAAGAAGAAAACCGCGGGAGACTTGCTTTCTTCGCAGGTATCGACAACTGCCGCTTCAAAAAACAAGTACGCCCAGGTGATCAACTTCGTTTAGAAGTAGAAATGACACGCGTACGTGGACCAATCGGAAAAGGCAAAGCAATCGCAACAGTAGATGGTGAAGTTGCGTGTGAAGCTGAAATTACATTTGCAATTGGTGATAAAAAAGAATAGATAGAATAAAAAAATCTTCTTGTAAAAATACAAGAAGATTTTTTTATTTACTATATATATCAATATAAATATAAAAATACAAACTAGTCAGAATATTAGTTGTAAACTAATTGGAATTACCATATAATTACTTTATCATTTATCTCGTTTTTGAGATAAATGATAAAGATATAAAAGAAATGAAGCTATTGTCATATTGTTACGGTCTTTGTATAGGACAAAATAGAACGGTATGGATTATGGTTAGATATGGGTGGCAATGGATGGATTTAACAGTGGAAATAAGTGGGGAATAAGCGTAATATATCGATCATGAATGAAATGGGCGTGTATATCGAGCATATAGAAATAGAAGGAAAAGGTCGCACTTAAAAAAAGGAGACTAGAACATGTTCGGGAGAAAGAAAAGAAAGCCATTAAAACAATTAATTACACATAAAGAGCCTAAATCGCGTATTACAGAACAATACCGCAACATTCGTACAAATATTGAATTTACATCTGTAGATACTCATATTCGTTCTCTTATTGTCACTTCAGCAGATCCAGGTGACGGAAAGACGACGACAATTGCAAATTTAGCAGTTGTTTTCGGTCAACAAGGAAAAAAAGTTTTAGTAATCGGAGCCGACTTACGTAAGCCAACGATACAAAACTTATTTGCAATTCACCATTCAAATGGATTAACGAACGTATTATTAGGACAAGCAAAATTAATGCAATGTATTCAAAAGACAGATATAGAGAATGTATATTTAATGGGATCAGGTCCAATACCACCAAACCCGGCGGAACTGTTAGGGAATCGAGTAATGGACGAGGTATTACTAGAAGCATATAACATGTTTGATATGATTTTAATAGACACACCGCCAGTTCTTGCGGTTACCGATGCACAAATACTTGCGAACAAATGTGATGGAATCATACTTGTCGTGCGCAGTGAAAAAACAGAAAAAGATAAAATAGTAAAAGCGAAACAAATTTTAGATAAAGCATCTGGCAAAATACTCGGTGTCGTTTTAAACGATAAAAAGGAAGAAAAAGAGCAGTATGGTTATTACTAAAATATAAAAAGCCAACAAAATTTTTGTTGGCTTTTTATTGTTTTCTGAAAATTCTTTATCAAGTTACACAGCATGAAAAACATGATAAAATAAAAATTTTGGAAAATGATTGGAATGTGTTGTCATATTTAAGATTATTTTGTAAGATTAAACTTGTTTCTTGTGAACGAATATAGAACTGAATTATTAAAAATGAAAAATGTAAGATTTATATGTTATAATTTTTCCTATGTGTAAATTTTAGAAAGTTGGAGGAACTTATGGAAGAAACAATTAGTCTAAAAGAGTTATTTCATATCTTAAAAAAACGTTTAGCAATGATCCTCGTAATCGCCTTTGGTGCAGCTATTGTAAGTGCTATCATTAGCTTCTTCTTCATGACACCAATCTATCAATCTTCAACGCAAATTCTTGTGAATCAGAAGAAGCAAGAGGGTACAATGATTCAAGCCGGTGAAATACAAACAAATATTCAATTAACGAATACATATAAGGTTATTATTAAAAGTCCAGTAATCTTAGATCAAGTGAATGAAAAATTAAATTTAAATATGACAGCGCAAGCTTTAACAGGAAAGATTAATGTTGCGAATGAAAAAGATTCACAGGTCATTTCTGTTACAGCTGAGGATAAAGATCCAAAAGTAGCTCGTGATATTGCAAATGCAACTGCGGATGTATTTAAAGGTGAAGTTGCTAAAATTATGAATGTCGATAACGTAACTGTATTATCAAAAGCAGAAGTTGCGGAAAATCAATCTCCAATTAAACCACGCCCGATGTTAAACGTAGCAATTGCTTTCGTTGTTGGATTAATGGCTTCAGTTGGTCTTGCATTCTTACTAGAATACTTAGATAACACAGTGAAAAAAGAAGAGGATGTAGAAAACTTACTTGGCTTACCAGTGTTAGGTATTGTAGCTCGTATGGATGAAGAAACAATGAACGTGAAATCGCATGCGCCATCATCAAGAAAAGTGAGGGGACAGACAATTGGTTCTTAATAGTTTATTTAAAAAGAAAAAAAATCATCGTCAACGTCGTCAACTGATTGCTCATCAACAACCGAAATCACCAATTTCAGAACAATATCGTAATATTCGAACGAATATTGAGTTTGCATCTGTTGATACAAACTTGCATTCACTTATGGTAACATCTGCGAACCCAAGTGAAGGGAAAACGACAACGACAGCGAATATGGCAGTTGTTTTTGCTCAACAAGGAAGGAAAGTATTATTAATTGATGCAGATATGCGTAAACCAGCGATGCATCAAATGTTCCAAGTAGACAATATTGTCGGATTAACGAATGTATTAACGCATAGTCAACGTTTAGAGAAGTGTATACAAACGACAAATGTAGATAATTTACACTTTTTAGCGTGCGGCCCAATCCCACCAAATCCAGCGGAATTATTAGGTTCGAAATCGATGCAAGAGCTTCTTGCTCAAGCATATAGTATGTACGATTTAGTTATTTTTGATTTACCACCAATTTTAGCTGTAACAGACGCACAAATTATGGCGAATGTATGTGATGCATCTATTCTTGTCGTTCGTAGTGAATCGACAGAAAAGGAAACAGCGGTAAAAGCAAAAGGATTATTAGAATCTGCAAAAGGTAAATTGTTAGGTGTTGTTCTAAACGATCGTGAACGTGAGCAAGGCTTATATTATTATTACGGTGCGAACTAATTAAAAAGTGAGATATGCTAAGAACATATCTCCTTTTTTCCTTTGAATATGAGATATATCTCATATTCAAAGGAAAAAAGATTTCTATACGAGGGGGCGGATGAGAAGAATGATTGATTTACATTGTCACATTTTACCTGGCATCGATGACGGAGCACAAAGCGTAACAGATAGTTTAGCGATGGCGCAAAAGGCTGTACAAGAAGGAATTCATACAATTGTCGCTACACCACACCATCAAAATGGAAAATATGTAAACGAACGTACTTCTATTATTCATCAAGTGAAACAATTAAATGATGAACTACAACAAAATGAAATTCCACTCAAAGTTTTACCAGGGCAAGAGGTCAGATTATATGGTGACTTACTTGAAGACTATGAGGCTGGTAAAATCGTTACTTTAAACGAAACGAATAAATACATATTAATTGAGTTTCCATCTAATCATGTACCTCGCTATGCAGAACAACTATTATATGAACTACGCGTTAAAGGGATGATCCCAATTATCGTTCATCCAGAACGCAATGCCGAGTTAATCGAGCGGCCAGATAAGTTATATAACCTTGTAAATAAAGGTGCATTAACACAAGTGACGGCAGGAAGTCTCTTAGGGAAATTCGGAAAAAAGATTAAGAAATTTTCACTACAACTTGTTGAGCATAACTTAACACACATGATCGCATCAGATGCACATAACACGACATCAAGAGATTTCCATTTAGGAGAAAGCTACGAATTAATCGGAAAAGAATTCGGAATGAACGTTATGAGTGATTTAAAAGAAAATCCGTATTTATTAATTAGCGGAAAAACAATTTATAAAGAAGATCCAGAACAAATTCGTCGTAAAAAATTGTTCGGTATTTTTTAATTGAAGAGTTTGGGTGATGTCTCCTAACCATTATCAATGGGGGCACTCGGTTGTGCTGTGGGTAGAAATTTTTATTTCTTGCCTACCTTAGACGCTTGTCGTCGGGAGTATGATGTGAGGTTGGGTTAGATGCCCATAGTTTATTTATACTTAGAAACTCTACCTATGGAGTTATAAATATGACTCTATGGGTAGGGTTTTTGTTATCTCTACATATAGATAAATCAATGTTGGGGGGGAATAGATTTGAAAAAAGTAAGAAAAGCGATTATCCCAGCTGCGGGACTGGGAACGAGGTTTTTACCAGCAACGAAAGCAATGCCGAAAGAAATGTTACCTATCGTTGATAAACCGACAATTCAATACATAGTAGAAGAAGCGATAGAATCAGGAATCGAAGATATTATTATTGTTACTGGTAAAGGAAAACGTGCGATTGAAGATCACTTTGATCATTCTTTTGAGTTAGAACAAAATCTACTTGAAAAAGGAAAGCATGAAGTACTTGAAAAAGTACAAGCTTCTTCGAAAATTAACATTCATTACATAAGACAAAAAGAACCAAAAGGTTTAGGGCATGCAGTATGGTGCGCACGTAAATTTATTGGAAACGAGCCATTTGCGGTATTACTTGGTGATGATATTGTTCAAGCAGAAACACCATGTTTACGCCAACTAATGGACCAGTATGAAGGAACACAATCATCCGTTATTGGTGTACAAACAGTGCCAGAAAACGAAACACATCGTTACGGTATTATTGATCCAGTTGAACGAAATGATCGCCGCTATCAAGTGTGTCAATTTGTAGAGAAGCCAGCAGAAGGCACAGCGCCATCCAATTTAGCGATTATGGGACGTTACGTATTAACACCAGAAATTTTTACATTCCTTGAAAATCAACAAACAGGTGCTGGTGGAGAAATTCAATTAACAGATGCAATTCAACGATTAAATGAAATTCAGCGAGTATTTGCTTATGATTTTGAAGGTATTCGTTATGATGTTGGAGAGAAGTTTGGGTTTATTAAGACGACAATTGAGATGGCACTTCAAAATGAAGAATTGAAAGCAGATTTAATGAAATACATGACGAAACTTATAAAAAAAGATGAGGTACATTCATAAGAGAATGTCCTTTTTTATTATCAATAAGAGACAAGTTATATAAAGAAGGGAATAGGTATATTGAGTTATCGAAAGCGGCTCTCATTATTAATTTTATTAGATTCATTTATTGTATTAACTGCCGTGTATTTAAGTTATTGGTTTGTACACCCCAATGTATTAAGTAAAATTCCTACGACAGTTATTATTAGTTCCATTACATTATTATGTAGTCATCATATTTTTGCATCTATGTATAAGTTATATAATAAAGCGTGGGAATATGCGAGCATTGGGGAATTAAAGCAAATATTTAAGGCGATTACATTATCGATTCTGGTAACAGCAATCGTGCAACAAATTATAAATCATGATATTTATGTTCGAATTTTAGCAATCGCATGGATGTTACATTTACTATTAATCGGTGGTTCTCGTTTTGTATGGCGTATGTTCCGTGATACTTATATTAGTAAGGATGCGAATAAAAAACGAACATTGATTGTTGGAGCTGGTTCAGCAGGGACTATGGTAATAAGACAGTTACTACATAATAAGGAAGCTGATTTGTATCCAATTGCGTTTGTTGATGATGATAGAAATAAACAAAAATTAGAGATTTATAATGTGCCAGTTGTTGGTACAACAAATCATATTCAAGAAATTGTAGAAGACAATGACATAGAGCATATTATTATCGCAATCCCTTCATTAAAGAGAAATCAAATAAACGAAATTTTTGAGAAGTGTAGAAAAACTAAGGCGAAAACTCAAATTGTACCGATGCTAGAAGATCTTTTAGATGGTAAAGTTTCAGTTAATGAATTCCGTGATGTGCAAGTAGAGGATTTATTAGGAAGAGAACCAATTCAATTAGATGATGCGGGAATTGGAGAAAAGATTGCAGGTAAAACAATTTTAGTAACAGGTGCTGGTGGATCGATTGGATCAGAAATTTGTCGTCAAGTGATGAAGTATAAGCCTGCCAAAATTGTTCTTTTAGGACATGGTGAAAATAGTATTTATAATATTGAAATGGAAATGAGAGTTACTTACAAAGATGCAGTGGAAATTACGACTGAGATTGCTGATGTACAAGATCGACATAAAATCTTTGAAATAATGAAAAAGCATCAACCATATATCATATATCATGCAGCTGCGCATAAGCATGTACCTTTAATGGAACGTAATCCTGAAGAGGCTGTAAAAAATAATATTTTTGGTACGAAAAATGTAGCGGAAGCGGCTGATACGTTTAAAGTAAATACCTTTGTAATGGTTTCTACGGATAAAGCAGTAAATCCTACAAATGTAATGGGAGCAACAAAACGCTTTGCTGAAATGCTTGTGCAACACATGGCAGCAGTTAGTAGTAATACAAGCTTTGTAGCGGTTAGGTTTGGTAACGTCCTTGGGAGTAGGGGAAGTGTAATCCCATTATTTAAGAAGCAAATTCAAAAAGGTGGGCCTGTAACAGTCACTCATCCTGATATGATTCGTTACTTTATGACAATACCAGAAGCTTCGAGGTTAGTTATTCAGGCGGGCACGTTAGCTAGAGGTGGGGAATTGTTCGTACTTGATATGGGAGAGCCGGTAAAGATTGTTGATTTAGCTAAAAATTTAATTACGCTTTCGGGTTATTCAATTGAAGAAATCGGAATTGAATTTACTGGATTAAGACCAGGCGAAAAAATGTATGAAGAATTATTAAATGAAGGTGAGATTCACCCGGAACAAATATTCCCTAAAATTCATATAGGAAAAGCTGTTCTAATAGATCAAGAAATTTTAAGAGGCTTTATAAATGATTTCGAAAAAATGGATGAAAAGGATATAAAAAATAGACTTTTAGATATTGCAAATAATGAAACTCAGATAGACGTCTAAACTCAAGAGTAGATAAAAACTTATGCTAATTATTAGTATAAGTTTTTATCTTTTATATGCAGATATATAAATTATATTGGAGTTAAATACAGGAAGGAAGAGTTTAAATGATTGCTACGAAAGAAAGAAATATACCATTTTCTCCACCGGATATTACAGATGCGGAGATTGAAGAAGTTGTAAGAGCAATGAAGTCGGGATGGATTACAACAGGACCTAGGACGAAAGAATTAGAAAAGAGAATAGCTGAATATATTGGTGTAGATAAAGCGGCTTGCTTAAATTCTGCAACAGCAGCTATGGAGCTAACGCTCCGTATTCTAGGTGTTGGACCTGGTGACGAGGTTATTACTTCGGCATATACGTATACAGCATCTGCTTCTATTATTGACCATGTAGGTGCAAAAGTTGTATTAGTTGATACAGCACCAGATTCATTTGAAATGGACTATGAAAAACTTGCTGAGGCGATTACAGAGAAAACAAAGGTAATTATTCCTGTTGATATTGCAGGGAAAATGTGTGATTACGATACTATATATAAAGTAGTAGAGAGCAGAAAAGAATTATTTAAACCTAACAATGATATTCAGAGTTTATTTAATAGAGTAATTGTAATGACAGACGCTGCTCATGCTTTTGGAGCTGAAAGAAATGGCATGAAATGTGGAGAAATTGCAGATTTTACTTGTTACTCTTTTCATGCTGTAAAGAATTTTACAACAGCTGAAGGTGGCGCAGTGGTTTGGCGAAATAATCTAGGACTGAATGATGAATGGCTTTACAAACAATTTATGCTATATAGCCTTCATGGTCAATCTAAAGATGCTTTAGCTAAAACTCAAAAAGGTGCATGGGAGTATGATATAGTTTATCCAGCTTATAAGTGTAACATGACAGATATTATGGCTGCCATTGGACTAGTTCAGTTAAATAGGTATGAAAAACTGATGAATAGACGTCGAGAAATTATTGAGATGTATGATAATGCCTTATTACCTTTGGGAATTAAAAGTTTGAAACATTATGGGGAGGGATTCACTTCGTCAGGTCATCTATATTTAGCGCGAATACCTAATATTGAGGAATTTGAAAGAAATGAAATAATTGTTAAGATGGCCGAAATGGGCGTATCGAGTAATGTTCATTATAAACCATTACCAATGTTAACGGCGTATAAAAATTTAGGTTTTGATATTAAAGATTACCCTAATGCTTATAGTATGTATAAAAATGAGATTACATTACCACTTCATACTTTACTAAATGATGAGGATATAGAATATGTGTGCGATACGTTAACTAAGGCATTAAATATGTAAATTAAATCATAAATTAAAATATAATTCAGGAGGTACGAAATGATAGTATTAATAGGTGCTACAAGTTTTATTGGTGTATATACAGTTCAGGAATTATTAAAGCAAAAATGTGAGATTATTGTAACTGGTAGAAATGATAGGTTTAAGGATTATTATGAAGGTCTTGGCGTTAAGTATATAAATCTGGACTTAACCAATAAAGAGGACTTTAGCAAATTACCTACAGATGGAGTCGAGGGGGTAATTCTCTTAGGTGGGTTATTACCTGCTAATGCTCCAGTCAATCTGGATGAGGCGGAGAATGCAGCGGATTATTTTGCTATAAATACTATTGGAACGATAAATGTACTAGAATATTGTAGGACAAATAATATAAAACGTGTCATTTCAACCTGCTCGTATGCGGATGTATATAATTCTTGGAATGAAAATCGCCCGTTAACCGAGGATGAACCAAGAGGTTTTATATATAAAGGCGATCATGCTGCATATGTTATGTCAAAAAATGCAGCGACAGATATTATGGAATATTATAATCAACAACATGGAATGTCAAACGCAGTGTTTAGATTACCACCGGTTTATGGTGTGGGACCCCATGGATCTTTATATATCAATGGAACCTATGTGAAATCAGGCCTACAGGTATTTATAGATCAAGCAGTTGTAGGAGATGATATTACGATTTATGGTAATAAAAATTTGAGTAGGGATGTTGTATACGTTAAAGATGTAGCGCATGCCTTTTATTTAGCGATGAACAGTAATGAAACATCGGGATTATATAATATGACATCAGGAAAAGCAGTAACACTCCAGCGACAAGTTGAGGTGATTTCGAAAGTCTTCGCCACTTCACCTGATAGAGAATCGAAGATAAAGTATAAACCGGAAATCCAGAATAATACACCATCCTATATTTTTAGTATGGAAAAAGCGAAAAGGGACTTTGGATTTGTTCCAATGTATTCTGATTTTGAATTTATGATGACAGATTATAAAAAAGATTTGGATGAAAATAAATTTAAGAATCTATTTAAATATTAAGCGGAGGAACAAATATGTATAAAGTAATTAAAAGAATATTGGGTTTCATCTTCTCACTGATATTGATGCCATTTATTCTGCTACTCATTATTATTGTTGGCATGGCAATAAAAATTGAAGATAGAGGACCGGTATTTTATTTTGCTGACCGAATCGGAAAGGGTGGCAAAATATTCAAAATGTTTAAATTCCGATCGATGAAGGTGAATGCTCCGGATATACGCATGGAAGATGGTTCTACTTATAATTCTGATAATGATGAAAGGGTTACAAAGGTGGGGAAATTTCTTAGAAAAACGAGCATTGATGAAATTCCTCAGGCTATAAATATTTTAAAAGGTGATATGGCTTTTGTTGGTCCTAGGCCAGACTCAGCAATGTGGTTAAACAACTATACAAAAGAAGAAAGAATTATACTCAAAGTTAGACCGGGAATTACGGGGTATAATCAAGCGATTAATCGAAATTCTGTAGGTACTAAGGAAAAGATAAAAAATGATATTATTTACGTACAGAATGTATCATTTTTATTTGATATAAAAATTTTAATCATGACTGTAAAAAGTGTACTTTTATCTAAAAATATTTATAGAGAAGGCAAAAATGATATTGATAAAAAAGAAGTTAGTGATGAAATGAAATAGACAGAATTAGCATCTGAGTAATTGAGGGTTTCAGTATTTAGATTGTATGTATTAGTAAACAGGAGGCTCAGTATGAAAAAAATCATGATTCTTGGAGCAAGTGTTTTACAGCTTCCCGCTATATTGAAGGCTAAAGAAATGGGTTTATATGTTATTGCAGTTGATATGGATAAAAACGCTATTGGATTTAAATATTCTGATGTGAGTGAAGTTATCAGCACAATAGATGTTTCAGGGGTGGTAGAGGTAGCGAAGAAACACAATATTGATGGAGTAATGACTTTAGCTAGCGATATGCCAATGCAAACAGTTGCTGCTGTTGCGAAAGAATTAAAGATTGTTGGGGTGAGTACAGACACTGCCCTAAAAGCAACAAACAAAGCCTTTATGAGAGAGTCATTAGCTGAGTACAATGTTCCTATCCCTTTATTTTTTAGAGTTTCTTCAAAAAAAGATTACCTGAAAGCAATAAAAATGTTCGGAAGTAGATACATTGTAAAACCTGTGGATAATTCTGGTAGCAGAGGTGTATTTTTAATCGAAGATTTTAAAGATACAGACCTTATTGAAAATGCATTTGAATACAGTAAAAGATACTCAAGAAGTGGGGAAATTATTGTCGAAGAATACATGATTGGTGAGGAGATAAGTGTTGAGACACTTAGTGTTGATAACGAGGTGCATGTTATTGCTATTACCGATAAAATAACCACGGGTGCTCCTTACTTTGTTGAGATGGGGCACTCTCAGCCGACCCGCTATAATAATGAGATGAAAAAAAGAATTGTGGAAGTTGCCTGTATGGCGGTTAAAGCAATTGGAATAAAAAACGGACCAGCACATACTGAAATGAAAATCACAGCTGATGGCCCGAAAGTTATAGAAATTGGTGCAAGGCTGGGCGGAGATAATATTACAACTCACTTGACGCCTTTATCTACAGGAGTTGATATGGTTGAGTGCTCTATCAAAATTGCCTTGGGTGAAAAACCAAGCTTAGGTGCTAAATATAGCAAAGGATCTGCTATCAGATATTTTAAAACTGAAGTGGGTATATTGAAATCTATTAACGGAATAGAAAATGCAAAAAAAGTTGAAGGTGTGAAGCAGATTAACTTTGTGAAAGAAATGGATGATGAAATCGGAGAAATCAACAGTAGCTTAAGTAGAATAGGATTTATTATAACTACGGGTGATACTGCTAAAGATGCTGTTAATATTTGTGATAAAGCAATGAAATTAATTGATATTGCAGTTGTTAAGGGAGAATAATTAGATGAATATTTTGATAACAGAATCTGGTACAAGATTCGCAAAAGGTTATCGTTTTGAATTATATAAAAGAATTCGCGAAATGGGACACACTGTATGTTTTTTAGACCAAAATATTAATGAGGTATATGTTGATAAAGATGGTGATAAGCACATACCTTTAAAGGATTTTGCTTCAAGGGGTAATAAGAATCCTTTGAAAGAATTAAAGTTTATCAAAGCACTTAAGAAAATATTTGAAAATGAAAAAATTGATTGTCTTCTTGTATATGGAATGAAAATTATTCCTGCCATGTCTATTGCAGCTAAGTTGGCAGGAGTGAGAAAGCGTGTTTGTGTTATTAATGGAGTAGGCACGCTATTTATGAGTAACAACTTTAGGGTTAAATTATTGCGCTTAATTGCATTCCCTATGTTAAGAATTGCGTTCAGTAGTTCTGATAAAATTCTTGTTCAAAATCAAGATGATTACGAGCTGTTAATTAAGTCCAAATTATTGCCTAAAAAGAAAGCCGGTAGAACTAATGGATCAGGGGTAAATGTGGAGCAGTATCCCGTAGTACCTTTGCATCCAGAAAATGATTTTTTACTTATAACAAGAGTTACTGGTACTAAAGGGATACATGAATTTATTGATGCAGCAAGTATGGTAAAAAAACAGTATCCATCTGCAAATTTTCATTTGGTGGGACCAAAGGACGATTGGGATAAAAGTATTGATTGGGTTAAGGTGAATTCGGCAATTGCTAAAGGAATAATTACTTATCATGGAGCAACAAAGGATGTGTCTTCTTTTATTAGGAAGAGTAGAGCTTTCGTGTTTCCATCTTTTTATAGAGAAGGCGTACCAAGGGCCGTTTTAGAAGCTATGTCAATGGGAAGACCTATTATCACTACAGATTCTCCAGGTTGTAGGGAAACGGTTAAAGATGGTATTAACGGATTTTTAGTGGAGCCAAGAAATCCTAAGGTATTGGCAGAAAAAATATGTTGGATGATTGAAAACCCTGATGTTGTGGTGGAAATGAGTAGTGAATCGAGGAAGATAGCTGAAGAGAAGTTTGATATTAATAAGGTGAATCAGATAGTTATATCTACTATTTTTAATTAGTGACTCCTTTTTAATATAGATTGAGAGAGAATGGTGTGTATGAATAGAATATCAATATATGTTAGGAATAAAGAGCTTACCCCTTCAAGTTATTATCGAATTGTCCAATATGCAGATGGACTCGAAGGGCAAGTCTTTATTCGAGAAATTGCTCCAAAGTCAATTTATAAGTTAAAACGTAATAACTCGTCTAAAAATATTGTTTTAAGGAGTCTAATTGACTGCTTGTATTATCTAGTAATGCTTATTCGAGTATCTTATTTTTTAATCATAGATAATCTTAGATTACCCAATTATGTAATCGTATCTAAAACTTTTTGTCCTAGATATAGTCCATTATATCTGTTGTGGTTGATTAAGTTGCTCACAAAAAGAACAAAATTATATTGGGATTTTGATGATTACATTTTTATAAGCGGTGAGATATCTAATAGACAAAAAAACATATTGGAACTATATAGTAAGAATATTATTGTAACTAATAATTTTCTAAAGGAGAAAATAAATCCTGCCTTCAAAAAAAAAGTACAACTTATGCCAACTACTGATGGAGATTTACAAGGTTTTAATCCAGTCCAACTTATGGAAAATAGAATTAATACCTATAGTGATGAAATCAGATTAGTGTGGGTGGCTACAAGTGGTAATATTAGACATCTCCTCCGAATAATTGATGCTTTGGATGATGCAGCAGAAAAATTATTTCAGGCATCAAGTAAGAAATTAATACTAACAATCGTATGTGATAAACCAATTAATTGTGAGACTAGAAGTTTAGCTATTAGAAATATTACATGGACAAGAGATATCGCTAAGAAAGAGATATATAATGCACATATCGGAATCATGCCATTAATTAATGGTGCATATACCAAAGGAAAAGGTGGATTTAAACTAGTGCAGTATATTTCTACTGGTCTACCAGTTATTGCATCAGATGTTGGATATAATGAAGAGGTTGTGGATGGGAAATGTGGCATTTTAGTTGAGGATAATGAAAATCCTAAACTATGGATGGACGCGATTTTGGAATTATCCATGGAACCAATAAAATGGCGCGAATTTAGCAAATGTGCATACGCTAAATGGTCGGATGAATTTTCTTTTTCTGATAATATGAACAGCTGGAATAAACTCATCCAAAAATAGTTGATTAAGATTAGGTATATAAGTTTAAATTTCTGAGATGAAATAAAGAATATGAATTGAGGATAAGTAATGAAAGTATCAGTGGTAATGACGACTTATAACGGTGAGAAATATGTATATGAACAACTGAATTCTATATATGGACAGACACAACCTCCGAATGAAGTAATTATCTGTGATGATTGTTCTACTGATAAAACAGCTCAAATTATTAATGAATTTATTGAAAAGCACAATTTGAAGAATTGGATATTCTCTGTGAATCAAGAGAATAAAGGTTGGCAAAGAAATTTTCTTGAAGCAATGGAAAAAGCAACAGGAGATATTTTATTTCTTTGTGATCAAGATGACGTGTGGTTAAATGATAAAATTGAATGTATGGCTAATGCAATTAAAAGTAATGATAAAATCAAGTGTTTAGCGGGTAATATAGTGACCATTGATGAAAATGGAGAGGTTTTTAATAATAAACATGGATATTCGTTAGGGGATAATACCAATGTAGTAACAAAAATACCTTTTGCTAAAAATTTTAATACAATTACTATATTAGGTTGTTCATTATGCTTGACAAGAGAGGTTGCAGAGATAATTAGAGAACTGAATGTTAAAAATTATAGTCACGATTCACAGACTTGCAGATTAGCAACTCTTCTTGATGGTATGTATTTAATTGATAAAAGAGTAATTAAGTATCGCATTCATAATAGTAATACGAGTGGGGTAGCGGCAGGGATCGGATTTGGTTCCGCAAATACAGATAAGCGAATACGCACAATAAAGGAAAATATTCAATGGCTAGAAGCTTTATTAAATTATTATAAATCTACTAGTGAATTATCCAGTGATAAGTTAAGTGTAATTTTAAAAACGAAGGAGATGCAAGAAAGGCGATGTGTTTTTCTTGCATCGAGGAATGTATTTCATTATATTAAATTGATCAAATATAAGGACTATTATTCGAGCGTTTCAATGCTAATAGGCGATTTTGCATATTGTTATGGAATTAATAAGTGGGCGGGAAAGATTCTTTGGTTTTTAAAGAAACGGCATTAAGGGCCTCGAAAAATTGAATTATGGCGTTCTAAGATATTATGATAACATCTTGAATCCGTATAGAAAAGAGTATGATACACAAGCTGTAGTGCTACTAGTTTTATTATTTGGAAATCTCTTTAGCACGTAAGTAATGTATCTCTCGTTTTAAGCGCTATAAAGGGGAGGTTCTATGATAAATATATATATGTATATTTTTATTATGCTTGTGATTACGGCTATATCTTTATATATTTTTAAAGATGTGCTATCACCAGCTTTTTTATTTTGTTTACCGTGGATGTTGAGTTTTATCGGACTTACGATGTCTGATTACTTAGAGTCACCTAATAGTTTTATGTATTTTTACATAATTCTAGGGGCAATCGTTTTTATTGCTGGATTTGGACTAGCAATGGCTAATACAAATTTAGGAAGGCGATATGTTACTTCGACAGAAATTTATGCTTTTAAACCAGTAATGTTTAAGTTATTAATATTCTTTGAAGCACTAATAACTCTCTACTTATATTATATACATTATGTATACGTTAGGGGGCATTATACAATAAGCATATACCAGAGTGTACGACAGGGACTAGCTAATGATACGCTTGTGATACCAGGATATTTAATCTATGCCCGAAGTATCATAATTATATTAGCAGTTTGCATGTTGATAATGTATTTTAATATTCAGGAAGTTCAGAAAAGGGACTATCGAAAGATATTAATTATTCAGTTTGTGTTAGCTATTCTAAACCTTTCATTGACAATGACAAGGAACGGAATACTTATGTCCACTTTACCAATGTTAATTGCATTTTTAATTTGTAAAAACTTTAATAATAGGCAGACGATAAAATATGCGATGCGTTTTTTGATTTTATTTTTAGTGTTTTTCTCAGTAATAGCCATCATGAAAGTGTCATATTTGACTCAATATGATACTTATTCAAGTTTATTAATGAACCAGTTTGCATTATACATGTCAGGTTCATTAGTTGCATTTGAAAAATTGGTTGCAAGCTCAAGTGACTATCTGTATGGGCAAAATACATTTCGATTTTTGTACGCTATTTTTAACAAGTTGTTTGGAACCGGTGAGGTACAAGAGTTAGTACAAGATACCGTTGCAATAAGCGATAAGCAAGGTACAAATGTATATACTTTTTATCAATACTACTTCAAAGATTTTGGGTTGTTATATGCATTACTTGTTCAGTTTTTTGTTGGGATTTTTCACGGTATTCTTTACAGGAAAATGTTATCTAAAAGACCTATTAACATTTTCTTCTTTTCTATAATGATTTATCCATTGGTGATGCAATTTTTCCAGGATCAGTACATTTCACTATTTTCAACATGGCTTCAACACTTGGTGGTAGGTTGGCTATTTTTTAATTCTAACCTATTTGTTGTTAGAGTGAATAATGACCAAAAGATATTGCAATATAATCAGCAATGTCAATTAACATCTATTAAGTTTAGTGGAGTGGACAATAGATAAGATGAAAAATAAAATTATTAAAAATATATTTTATGCTTTTATGGCACAGGGTATTTCTCTCTTATTAAGTATTACAATGTCTTTAATTGTTCCGAAATTTTTGGGCGTGGAAGAATATAGTTATTGGCAGCTATATGTTTTTTATGTTGGCTATGTAGGATTTTTCCATTTAGGTCTAAATGATGGAATATATTTGAGATTGGGTGGAGAGAAGTACGAGCATATAAATTATTCGCTAGTAGGAACTCAGTTCAAACTTTCAATGATATTTCAGTCCGTATTCTCGTGTAGTGTTATAGTGGCAACTAGTATTTTTATGGAAGACCCAAACAGGAGGTTTATACTGATATTCGCGGCAATCTATTTAGTTATATCAAACGCTACGCTATTTATGGGCTATATATTTCAAGCTGTAAATCAAACAAAAATCTTTTCATTATCCGTTATTATTGATCGTGTTATTGTATTGGCGTCAATAATGATACTAATAGTGTTTCGTGTTGACGATTTTAAACCGTTTATCATTGTATATTTATCTAGTAAATTGTTCGGATTTATTTATTGTGTGTATCTTGGAAGGAAAATTGTTTGGGCGAGCTGGTATGGTACAAAAAAAAGTCTTAAAGAAATGTGGATTAATATATCAGTTGGAATTAATTTGGTATTAGCTAATATTTCTAGCATGCTTATTCTTGGAAACGGTCGAATGATAATAGATAAGATATGGGGAGTAACAGCTTTTGGTAAGATATCCCTATCGTTATCTTTAACAAACTTCTTTCTAGTATTTATTGCTCAAGTAAGTATGGTCCTGTTTCCAGCATTAAGGCAAGTAGATGAAGAGCGGTTAAAAGAAATCTACTTTATTACTAGGAATATATTAGGGTTCTTTTTACCAATTATATTCTTGGGATATATCCCTATGAAATATTTATTAGGATTATGGTTACCAGAGTATAAAGAAAGTTTACAATATCTAGCATTGTTACTTCCTTTATGTACATTTGACGGGAAGATGCAATTACTTTGCAATACGTATTTTAAGGTGTTACGGAAAGAGAAAAGATTGTTAATTAATAATATTCTATCCATGGTTTTAAGTATAATATTATGTCTTATTGGCGGTTATTTGTTCAATAGTATGCATTTTATTATTATTTCATTAGTTGTTTCAATAGCAGTGAGAAGCATAATTTCAGAATTGTATTTAGCAAAACTTATGAATGTAAATATTATTAGTAGCATTATAGGAGAAGTAATGCTAGTTGTAATTTTCATGGCTTGTTCATGGTATTTGAATCCAGTAACAGCATTTTTCATATTTACTGGAGTCTATATGATTTACTTAATAATAAACTATAAAAAATTAAAACAATGTATATCTGTATCTCTAAAATTAAGAAGATAGATGTTATTTTAGAGAGAAGTATTAATGAAAAGAGAGGTAAGAAAAATGAAAGGTATAATTTTAGCGGGAGGCAGCGGTACTCGCCTATACCCATTAACAATGGTTACAAGTAAACAATTACTTCCTATTTATGATAAACCAATGATTTACTATCCACTATCAACATTGATGTTAGCTGGAATTCGTGAAATTTTAATTATTTCAACACCGGAGGATACACCAAGATTTAAGGATTTGTTAGGTGATGGTTCGCAATTTGGTATTTCTCTTCAATATAAGGTACAACCAAGCCCAGATGGTTTAGCGCAGGCATTTATTATCGGTGAAGAATTTATAGGTGATGATTCTGTTGCTATGGTATTAGGAGATAACATTTATTATGGTAGTGGGCTTCGCAAAATGTTACAGCATGCGGCACAAAAAGAAAATGGTGCTACAGTATTTGGATACCATGTAAATGATCCAGAGCGCTTTGGTGTAGTTGAGTTTGATCAGAACGGGAAAGTATTAAGTGTGGAAGAAAAGCCTGAGGAACCAAAATCAAATTATGCAATCACTGGGTTGTATTTCTATGATAATCGTGTGGTTGAAATTGCAAAGAATGTTAAGCCATCAGCGCGTGGAGAATTAGAAATTACTTCTATCAATGAGGCGTACTTAAATAGTGGGGAATTAGATGTTGAATTACTAGGTCGTGGCTATACATGGTTAGATACAGGTACACATCAAAGTCTTGTGGATGCCACTAACTTTGTAAAAACAGTTGAGGACCATCAAGGAATTAAAATCGCAGCTCTTGAAGAGATTGGATATATTAATGGGTGGATTAGTAAAGAAACTCTAATTGAATCAGGCGATCAGTGCTCTAAAAATGGCTATGGTCAATATTTATTAAAAGTAGCAAACGGTAGCATTAAATACTAATCTGGAGTGAACGTAATGAAGGTTATTGATACAATTTTATTAGGTGTAAAAGTAATTGAACCAACAGTTTTTGGAGATCATCGTGGTTGGTTTATGGAAACATATAGTGATAAAGCAATGAAAGAAGCAGGAATTGATTTGCAATTTGTACAAGATAATCAATCGTTCTCTGCAACAAAAGGAACACTTCGTGGTTTACACTATCAGTTAAATCCTAAAGCACAAACTAAGCTTGTGCGTTGTACACGTGGATCAATATTTGATGTAGCAGTCGATATTCGTAAGGGAAGTCCTACATACGGTCAATGGTTCGGTATTGAGCTAAGTGCAGAAAATAAAAAACAGTTATTAGTTCCAAAAGGATTTGCACATGGATTTATGACATTAACAGATGATGTTGAGGTTCAGTATAAAGTTGATGAATTATATGCTCCTGAATGTGATCGAGGCATTGTTTGGAACGACGCTGAAATTGGTGTTGAGTGGCCAATGGAAATTCAACCAGTATTATCTGAAAAGGATGAAAAAGCACCTTCATTAAAAGAAGCAGAAACTAACTTTGTATACGGGGAGTAAAAAAATGAAAATTTTAGTAACCGGTTATAATGGTCAGCTTGGATATGACGTAGTAAAACGTGGAGAGAAGCAAGGACTAGAAATGCAAGGTATTGGAATAGAGGATTTAGATATTACAAATGAATCTGCGGTTTACGAATTCGTAGATAACGTAAAACCAGATGCAATTATTCATTGCGCAGCATACACGGCTGTTGATAAATCTGAAGATGATAAAGACCTTTGTTGGAATGTTAACGTAGACGGCACAAACTACCTTGCTACAGCAGCGGAAAAATTAAATGCTAAATTTGTTTATATTAGTACAGATTATGTATTTGATGGAGAAGGAACTCATACATTTGTAGAAACTGATGCACCTAATCCGGTTGGGTACTATGGTTTAACAAAGTATGAGGGAGAAAAAGTTGTTAGAAGTCTAATAGATAACAATTTTATTGTTCGTATTTCATGGGTATTTGGAATTAACGGAAACAACTTTATTAAAACAATGCTTCGTTTAGGTGAAACACGTGATGAACTGAACGTTGTGGGAGATCAAATAGGTTCACCGACTTATACATATGACTTAGCTCGTTTGCTAATAGATATGGTGGTAACCAACAAGTATGGTACATACCATGCAACAAATGAAGGATTTTGTAGTTGGGCTGATTTTGCAGAAGAGATCTTTGAGATTGCTGGTAAAGACGTGAAGGTAAATAGTATTGCAACAGAAGAGTACCCTACTCGCGCGGTACGTCCAAAAAATTCGCGTATGTCCAAACAAAAACTAATCGATAATGGATTTAAACCATTACCAGCTTGGCAAGAAGCGGTAAAACATTATATTACGCAATTACAACAAGAGGTGAAATAAGGTGGAAAAAAAGAAAGTATTAGTAACAGGTGGAGCAGGTTTTATCGGAGGAAATTTTGTACAGTATATGGTAAATAAATATCCAGATTACCATATTGTAAATTTAGATGTATTGACATATGCGGGGGATTTAACAAAGCATAAGGATATTGAAGCGAAAGACAATTATTCATTTGCTAAGGTCGATATTGTAGACCGTCAAGCAGTAAATAATCTATTTGAAAAAGAAAACTTTGATTATATTGTACATTTTGCTGCAGAGAGTCATGTGGACCGTTCCATTGCGGAGCCTGAAGTATTTATTAATACAAATGTATTAGGAACGCAAGTACTATTAGATGCTGCAAAAAAGTATGATATTACTAAATTTGTTCATGTATCAACAGATGAAGTATACGGTGAATTGGATTTTGATCCAACTACATTCTTTACAGAAGAAACACCATTACAACCAAATAGTCCATATAGTGCGAGTAAGGCTTCGTCTGATATGTTAGTCAGAGCGTATCACGAAACATTTGGACTACCAATTAATATTACGCGTTGTTCAAATAATTATGGACCTTTCCATTTTCCAGAAAAATTAATCCCATTAACAATTTCACGTGTATTAAATGAAGAAAAAGTACCTGTATATGGAGATGGTAAAAATATTCGTGACTGGTTACACGTTATTGATCACTGTGCTGCAATCGATTTAGTTATGCATGAGGGTGTAAATGGTGAAGTATATAATGTTGGTGGCCATAATGAACGTACAAACCTAGAGGTAGTAAAGACAATTATTGATACGCTTGGTAAATCAGAAGATTTAATTGAATTTACTCAAGATCGTTTAGGGCATGATAAGCGTTATGCAATAGATCCTACAAAACTAGAAAAATTAGGTTGGAAACCAACTTACACATTTGAGACAGGAATTGCTCAAACAATTCAATGGTATTTAGATAACAAAGAATGGTGGGAACAAATTATTAGTGGTGAATATCAGGAGTATTTTAAGGAGCAATATAGTATATAAGGCTCCTAATAAAGGAAAGAGGGCACAATTATGTACAAAATAGCAGTAGCAGGGACAGGTTATGTTGGTCTAGTAGCAGGTGTATGTTTTGCTGAAGTTGGGCATCAAGTAACTTGTGTTGATATTGATGAAAAGAAAGTAGATTTAATGAAATCAGGCATTTCACCAATCTATGAAGCTGGTTTAGAGAAATTAATGCAAAAAAATTATGCTGATGGTCGAATTAGTTATACAACGGATTATAGGTCTGCATATAAAGATGCAGATGCAATTTTTATCGGTGTAGGGACTCCAGAACAAGCTGATGGTTCTGCAAATCTTTCATATATTGCCACTGTTGCGAAACAAATTGCTGAAAGTGTAGAAAAAGATTGCCTTGTTGTTGTAAAATCTACAGTTCCAATTGGAACAAATGATAAAGTTGAGCAGTTTATTCAGGACTTTTTAGTAAATGATGTGAAAGTAGAAGTAGCATCAAATCCAGAGTTTTTAGCGCAAGGTTCTGCTGTTCATGATACGTTATATGCAGAAAGAGTTGTCATTGGTACAGAAAGTAAATGGGCTGAAGAAGTGTTAATGAACCTTTATAAGCCATTTCATTTACCTATCGTTTCAGTGAATAGACGATCAGCTGAAATGATTAAGTATGCTTCTAATGATTTTCTTGCCCTTAAAATCTCTTACATGAATGATATTGCAAATCTATGTGAGTTGGTCGGAGCAGATATTCAAGATGTTGCAAAGGGCATGAGCTTTGATGAGCGTATCGGAAGTAAATTTTTAAATGCAGGTATTGGTTTTGGGGGGTCATGCTTCCCTAAAGATACAAAGGCATTAGAATATTTAGCGAGACAAAATGGTTATGAATTAAGAACAGTAAAGGCTACAATTGATGTAAATAAAGATCAAAAGACTTTATTATATAAAAAAGCTGGCCAAAGATTAATTACTTTTAATGGGCTTAAAGTGGCAGTATTAGGATTGACATTTAAACCTGGTACGGACGATTTAAGAGAAGCTGCATCCCTAGAAAATATTCCTCTATTGTTAGAGCAAGGTGCAGATATTTATGCATTTGATCCAGTAGGTGTAAACAACTTTGCTAAAGTGTACCCAGAGGGTAAAAATAAAAATGGCAATATTACATATGTTGCTAATGTCGAAGAAGCTTTAAAAGGTGCAAACGTCTGCTTTATTTTCACAGAATGGGGAGAAGTGAAAGAATTAACTCCAGAAAATTATAAGAAGTTAATGAGAACACCCCTAGTATATGATGGAAGAAATATTTATGATGTTCCAGCGATGCAAGAGGCTGGGATAGAGTATCATTCTATCGGAAGAAAATCTACAAGTAGAGAACGTATGAGGGAGTCGGATAATATTGAATTACAAACCTCTAGATAATGATAAAGTATATCTTGTTACTGGAGCAGCAGGTTTTGTTGGATATTTCTTATCTAAGAAATTATTAGAACAAGGTTGCCAAGTAATAGGTATCGATAATATAAATGACTATTATGATGTGAATCTTAAACATGCTCGTTTGGAGCAGCTAAAGCCATATGAAAAATTTACTTTTATTAAAGGCGATATTTCTGATAAGGATACGATTACTAAGCTTTTTGAAGAGTACAAGCCAAATATTGTTGTGAACTTAGCCGCACAAGCTGGTGTAAGATATTCAATTGAAAATCCAGATGTATATATTCAAAGTAATATTATTGGTTTTTATAATATTCTTGAAGCGTGTAGACATTATCCAGTAGATCATCTTGTATATGCATCATCTAGTTCTGTTTATGGTGCTAATAAAAAGGTGCCATTTGAGGAAACAGATTTTGTGGACAATCCAGTATCACTTTATGCATCTACTAAGAAATCAAATGAGTTAATGGCACATACGTATAGTCACTTGTACAAAATTCCTGCAACTGGACTACGTTTCTTTACAGTGTATGGTCCTATGGGGCGTCCAGATATGGCTTACTTTGGATTTACTGATAAGTATTTTGCTGGGGAGCCAATCAAGATATTTAATAATGGTGATTTTGAAAATGACTTATATCGTGATTTTACTTATATAGATGATATTGTTGAAGGAATCCAACGTCTTTTAAGTAATCCACCTGAAGGTGATGTTGAACATAAAGTATTCAATATTGGAAATAATAATCCTGAAAAACTAATGGTGTTTATAGAAACGTTAGAAAAAGCACTAGGTAAAGCTTTAGGAAGAGAAGTAGCATTTGAAAAGGTATTTGAGCCTATCAAACCAGGAGATGTACCAGCTACTTATGCATCGACTGATTTATTACAAAAGGCTGTAGATTTTAAACCTGAAACTTCTATAGAAAAAGGCTTACAGGAGTTCGCTAATTGGTATGTAAAGTACTATAAAGTAAAATAATATTAATTATGCTTTCGGGAAAAAAAGCCATCAAAGGTTTAGGTTACTTAAGCATAGAATATGCTTTGATATACTGGTTATAGAATATCATTCCTAGTATAATAGACTAAATTGATATTTGTATTATCTGGAGATTTATTCAGAATGATTGAAAGAAGAGGTCTATAATAATGAAAAAGAAAATTCTATTTTGGATATTAGGAATCATAGGAGTACTAATTATAGGTGGAGGAGTATACGCTTATAATGTATATTCTAAAGTCTCAAATACATTAAATGAAGTTCATAAACCTTTAGAGCGTGATAAAAATAATAAACAAGAAGCAAAAATCAGTAAATCTGAACCAGTTTCAATCCTATTACTAGGTGCGGATGAACGTGGTGAAGATAAAGGCCGTTCAGATTCTCTAATGGTTATTACTTTAAACCCTAAAAATAATTCAATGAAAACAGTAAGTATCCCTCGTGATACATATACAGAAATCGTTGGAAAAGGTAAAAGTGATAAAATCAATCATGCCTATGCATTTGGCGGCGTTGATATGTCTGTAGCGACAGTAGAAAAATTCTTAAATGTTCCTATCAATTACTACATTGAAGTGAACATGGAAGGATTTAAAGATATTGTAGATGCAGTCGGTGGTGTAGATGTAAATAATGATTTAGAGTTTACACAAAATGGTCATCATTTTGCTAAAGGTAATATTCATTTAACAGGTGAAGAAGCACTATCATTCACACGTATGCGCTATGAGGATCCGCGCGGTGACTTCGGACGTCAAATGCGCCAACGCCAAGTAATGCAGGCTGTTATTAAGAAAGGTGCAAGCTTCTCTTCTCTAGCAAGTTATGGTGATGTATTAACAGCGATTCAAAAGAACGTGAAAACAAACTTAACGCAAGATCAAATGTTTGATATGCAAAAGAATTATAAAAATTGCCTGCAGAACAGTGAGGATATTCAAATCCCAGGTGACGGTCACAAAGCCGCTGATGGTATTTGGTACTACTATGTTCCAGATGCAGCAAAGCAAGATTTAACGAACAAGTTAAAAGCACATCTTGAATTAACGAAGTAATGTTTATTGAACCCAACCCCTTTGGAAGGAGTTGGGTTTATTTTTGCGTAAATTTATATTAGTATTATATATTGTGAGATTAATAGATGAGGTGAATCGATGAATAAGAAAGCAGTAGTTGTCCTATTTATTTTTGTATTGTTTATTGCTTCGGTTGTGAGCGGTAAATTGTATTGGAATAAGAAAGTTGCGAATGCAACAGGGCAAACGAGTGAAGTAACGAAAACAAAGGCTGAAGTGAAAGATAGCGGAGCGAAGAAGGAAGAGAAAAAAGAAGAGAAAAAACAAGATGCAAAGTCATCTTTTAATGAAGCATACGCGAAGAACTTACCTGATGCAGTGAAAGAGAAGTTAAAGAAAGCTGCTCAGGATAAGAAGGCAGTAAATCTTGTTATTGTTGGTGATGAAGCTTCTTCATCTGAAAAAGATGCTTGGGTAGCTAAGTTCACTGCTAATTTAGAGGCTTCTTACGGTAAAGGTTTATGGAATGTGACGGTAAAGGAATATAAGGGTGAAAGTACAGAGGAATTAATCGCGAATAAACGCGATAAAGAGATTGCGAAAGACAATCCGGATGTAATTTTATTTGAACCACCATTTATTACCGACAACGGAAAAACTGGTAATGGAAATTCTGTAACGAGTACACAGAAGTTTGTGCAAGCACTTTCTACTAGTGCAAAAGGCGCTACAATTATGATTCAACCATCAAACCCAGTGTATGGTGCGAAGAATTATCCGAAAGCGATTGAAGCTTTAAAACAGTTTGCGACGCAAAATGGTTATACATATGTTGATCATTGGGGAGCTTGGCCTGATGCAACAACGAAAGCGATTTTACCGTACTTACAAACAGAGTTCGGTTTCCCAAGTGCTAAGGGACATGAAGTTTGGGCACAATATGTAACGGATTATTTTGTGGCTAAATAATAAATGAGAGAGGGTATCGTCGACAAAATATGTTCGACAATACCCTCTCTTTTTTTGTTTTATTTTTGCTATACTAAACTGTACTATAATACAGGGTGGAAGGAGGAGAATGATGAAAATACTTGTAGTAGATGATGAATCGAGTATTCGTAATTTGATTCGGATGCAGTTAGAGATGGAAGGGTATGAAGTATTGACGGCGGCTGATGGGAGAGAAGCTTTAGAGAGATGGAATGAGCAGCCGGATGTACTTATTTTAGATGTGATGCTTCCTGATACGGATGGGTATGAGTTGTTACGTTTATTCAGAGAGAAGGAGCGTGATATTCCGGTGCTTATGTTGACAGCGAAGAGTCAGATGAATGATAAGTTACTTGGTCTTCAGCTTGGAGCTGATGATTATGTGACGAAGCCTTTTAATTATGCGGAGCTTATTCTTCGGGTGAAGAATATGGCGCGGCGCGTGACGAAGAAGGAGGTTCCTTTAAATCATGAGGTGATCGAGGCTGGTGATTTACTTATTTGTCCAAAGGAACGAAAGCTTCATGTGAGTGGACAGGAGATTCAGTTAACGTACCGAGAGTTTAATTTATGTCAGTTGTTTGTTTCGAATCCGCAGCGTGTATTCATGAGAGATGAGCTATTAGAGAAGGTATGGGGGTTTGAGTATATCGGAAATACGAGAGCGGTTGATATTATGGTGCAAAGGCTTCGAAAGAAACTAGGGAATAGCGGAGAGTATATTAAAACAATTTATGGCGTAGGTTATAAGCTTGATTGCTAAAAGGTGATGATATGTCTTTAAAACGAAATATGGTGTTTGGAATAGTTGGGTTGTTGATTCCAATTCTTGTTCTTTTGTATGCGGTGGTTTATATTGCACTGGAGAAGAATGTGTATCATAATGCGGCAGATTCCTTAGAAAAGTTAAGTGTGGAAGCGCAAATTTATACGATGAATTATTTAGAGAAGGAAGCAGAAGTGGAGACGTTAGGTCCTAATTCGCTTTTAATTGCTTCGTATTTAGCGAAGCGAATGGATGTCCGGGTGCAGATGATTGGGAAGAATGGAGATGTTGTTGCAGATACACAAAAAGGAGCGTTACTTCATCGGAATATTGACATTGAGAGTTCTTTGAAGGGAAAGAAATCGTATGTTTTCGAGGAGGGAGACCCAGCTCCAATTCTTTTGTTTTCAAGTCCGGTTTATTATGGAAACGATGTCATTGGAAGTATTCGTTTTATAAATGAGTTAACGGATGAGAAGGAAGTTTTAACAAATGTAAGTTGGACGTTTTTAATGACATCGCTTTGTTTAGTAGCTGCTGGTATTTTCTTTGCGATTCGTTTGGCGAAGTCTCTTCATAAACCAATTGATCAGTTAAGGCAAATGGCATATCGGCTTGCGAATGGAGATTATGAAAGTAAGATTGAGCTGAATGAGTATGTGGAAATTGCGCAGCTTTCAGCGTCCTTTAATGCGATGGCTGATGGGATTGAGCTGCATATTAAGCAGCTGAAGGAAGAGAAAGAGAAACAGAAAGATTTCTTGGACCGCATTACGCATGAGCTGAAAACACCGCTAACAGCGATTATCGGTTATGTGGATTTAATTCCGAAGTTGCAGTCGAAGGAGGATGTGCAGGAGAGCCTCCGTTATGTGTCTGTAGAAAGTGAGCGTCTATTATCACTTGTAGAGGAATTACTTAAGTCTTCAAAGTACGGGAAGAGTACGTTTGAAGTGTCACCTACAGTCGTGAATATTAAAGAATTGGCAGAAGAAGCGGTTTCGATTGTGAAACTTAGGTTGCAGCAGTTTGAAATTGAAGTTATGAATGAGTTAACAGAAGTACACGTCGTTGCGGATTTTGATAAGACGAAGCAAATTTTCTTGAATGTGCTTGATAATGCGATTAAATATAGTGATGCTACGCAAGTTCGTATGAATGTAATTATAAATGAGCAGGAAGCAAAGGTTTTTGTTCATGATGATGGTATTGGTATGGACGAAGGTGTGCTTGCAGAATGGAATGAGTCTCCGGAAGGTAAGGTGCTTCCTTCAAGTTACGGGAATGGCTATGGCTTATACATTTGTCAGGAGATTATGAAGAAGCAAGGCGGAAGTATGCGAATTGAGAGTAGTGAAGAAATGGGAACTACAATATGCATTACATTTTTACTTCCGAGACGGATGGAAGACATAAAAAACTTGAAAGCGGTTAAATGATACATTTATGAAACAATTATGCGGTATTTTCGAAACAACGTTTTTTTATCTTGGAGGTAGGCAGAAATGAAAAGGCTATCATTTCAAATTCTTATGTTTGTCTTTTGTATGATCGTTTCTCTTATTTTGTTTTATGTTATTGAGAAGCAAATATATAATCGAATCACAATTGTGGATGACAAACAAGCCGTTTTACAAAGAGTGAATGAATCCCTTCCTACTGAAGTGAAAGTAAGGCATGAGAAGTGGGGAGAAATTGTTGTAACGGATGAAGTTCGTTTGCATACGATTGTTTCATTCTTTGACCGAATTCGAATAGAACCGAGAGAAGCGAGGAATCAAGAACAAGTATTTACTGGAGAAGTAACGTACTTGAATGGACATAAACGTACTTTTGCAGTAGGTGACTTGTTCCAGTACGAGGCTAATATATACGGAAAGAATGGTACGGATCCGATGATCTCAGCATTTCAAACGTATTTGTTAAGTCTGTATTATACACCAGAGCGCATTAGTAATTTCTTTGCGGAGGCAAAGGAAGTTGTAGTGAGGCAAGGGGATGTAATACGTACTATAGATCTTACGCAAATATTTGATTCTATTCGATACGCAAAGCAAATTACAGATTACGGAGAAATTCAGAAATTATTACAATCACAGAATGAGCCGATTGCTTATATTACTGCCTATAAAACAGGCAAACGTGTAAAGAATGAGCGGGAGGATATTCTAACTATTTCTGTGTATCCATCGTACTTTGTTGTGCAATATCTCGGTGATAATAACGGGAATGTCATGTATATGAAGGGCTCCCTAGCAGAATTCCTTGTAAAGGAGAGTGTGTCATGAGAAAGATAGCCTTTTTCTTCTTTTTGCTAGTAATCGGAGGAGCGATGTCTAGTTGCTCTCGAGATACAACCTCTATTAAATATAATAAAAGTGGTCTCCCTATTTTGGATGATCGTCATCTCGTTGCGTATGTAGCGGCCCGCGAGGAAGTTGGTGAAGCTTTGCTTTCGTCATTTTGTAAACAACGCGGGTGTACATATGAATTTATTCGTCTATCGACAGAAGAACTTCTTCGGAGAGTAGAAGAGGAAGCTGGAAATCCGAAGGCGGATATTATTATTGGCGGTACAGTAGATGCGCATCAAATGATGAAGCAAAAGAACCTTTCTATTCCTGTTACGACCCAGCATGCGAATCGTATTTCAAAGACTGTTAAAGATAAAGATGGTTATTGGTACGGTTATGAAGTGGAGAAACTGGCAATCGCGATTAATAAAGAGCGGTGGAATGAAGAAATAGCGCCGCTCGGTCTTCCATATCCATCAAGGTGGCAAGATTTATTAGATCCGGTATATACGGATAAGATTGCAATGCCTGATCCAAATGTTTCCGGCACAGCATATACTTTGTTTCAATCACTTATTGATACTTTAGGTGAAAGAGAAGCGAAAGAGTATGTTAAGAATCTTGCAAGGCAAGTTGGTGAAGTAACGGTGAATGGTTATATGCCTGCAGAACTGGTTGCGAGCGGTGAATATATGATAGGCATCAATTTTGCGGGAGATCAGAGAATGCTTCAAAAACAAGGCTTTCCTATTTTAAGTAACGAACCTGAGCAAACAGGGTTGTCCGTTAATGCGATTTCGAAACTAAAGCGTGCGCCGAGTGGTATTATTGCGGATTTATTTATTGATTATTGTTTATCGGAAGAAGCGGGGCATATTTTAGAAAAAGTTTCGTTTGGCGTACCAACGATGTTTGCGAAGAATGAGAAAGAAATAGAAGGACAGCCGGTTAGAAGGGCAAACCAAAAAATATCAAATAGCGGAATAATCGAGATATGGAATAGACAGCGTCTCTCTCAGCAGTGAGAAAAGGAGACGAAAGAATATGTTTAAATGGCTTAAGCCAGCACCTGCAATTGAGAGGTTACCAGCGGATATGATCGCTAAAGTATATACATTACTGCGTATTCGTGTGCTAATGGGAATTTCAGTTGGGTATGCTGCTTATTATTTAGTTCGTAGTAACTTTACGTTATCAAGCACGTATTTAGTGCAAGAATATGGTTTTAGTACAGCTCAAATTGGACTACTAGGTTCAGTAATGGCGATTGTTTATGGATTTAGTAAGTTCTTTATGGGGAATTTATCAGATAAAGCTTTCGCCCAGCGTTTTATCGCAGTCGGATTGTTCTTATCAGGGCTTGTAAATATTTGCTTCGGCTTTGCATCTTCATTTGGGATGATTGTTACATTACTTGTCCTAAATGGTATTGTACAAGGAATGGGAGCACCACCTTGTAGTATCGTTATGACGAAATGGTTCTCGAAGAAAGAACGTGGTACGAAAACAGGTATTTGGAATATTTCACATAACGTTGGTGGAATGCTAGTGCCACCACTTGTTGGAATTGGTGTAGGTATTTTTGGTGAAAATCATTGGCAAGGCGGCGTGTTTATTTTCCCAGCGATTATCGCAATGGTAATTTCAGTTCTTGTTTGGATTAATGCGAAGGATACACCAGAATCTGAAGGTCTTCCTCCAATTGATGAGTATCGTAATGACTATGAAAATCTTGAAAAAGCAGATAATGCTAATAAGATGTCACCAAAAGAAATTTTAATGAAATATGTAGTGACAAATAAGTTCGTTTGGTATTTATGTATTGCAAATGCATTTGTTTACTTAATTCGTTTCGGTGTTATTAACTGGGTTCCGCTTTATTTAACAACAGTTAAAGGTTTTTCAAAAAATGAAGCACATGCTGCATACGCGATTTTTGAAGGTATGGCAATTCCAAGTTCATTAATCGTTGGTCTTTTAAGTGATAAATTATTTAAAGGAAAACGTATGCCATTATGTATTATGAGTATGGCTGGTGTTGTTGTTGGTACGGTTGTATATTGGCAAGCATCTAGCGTACTTGTTGTAAGTATTGCCGTTTCTATTATCGGTTGTTTAATTTACGTACCACAGTTTTTAATCGGTTTAAGTGCGATGGAATTAGTACCGAAATTTGCAGTAGGTACAACAGTTGGTATGTGTGGTCTGTTCGGTTATGTAGGCGGAAGTCTTGTAGCAAACGCAGCAATTGGTGTTATTGTTGATCGTTCTGGCTGGGATGGCTGCTTCATCTTACTATTAGCAGGCGGTATTTTATCAACAGTATTCTTATTTATCGTTCAACGTGGACATGAGAGAAAAGGTCCTAAAGTGGCGTAATAGTTTATTCAGAAAAGCGATCCAATTATTATTTTGGATCGCTTTTTTAATAATTGAAAGGACGATCATATGTAAAATTAAAGTTTTATGTGTAAATCGCTTATATATTAAATAGTACTTTCAGTTACTGAGGGGCTAGTTACTTAATATAATTTTTTTAGATTTAATAAACCGACTATATACATGGATAGACCAAAAAATCCGCCACCACAGCAGTAAAGCACAACATTAAATAAAGAAACCGAGATTTCTTCTGAACCTAAATAGGGAAGGATATAATTCATAAAAACAAACATTTGGAAGCCCCAAAGTGCACCTGCTTTTAAGCCAGCTTTTTTTAATGTCTTTTTATGTTTTAAATACTCTTCTTCTGTTGCACACTCAGTATCATTTAGGCCCTTTTTTTTCAATTTAAAGATTAAATAATTAGCTTAAATCATATTAATAAGAAAAATAAATATAGTGCCTATAGATATTGTATGGTTCATAGTATCGACGAGTAACATAATAAGCATTACCAACATATTTAACCACCATAAACCAATTCCAGCTATAGCTAATTTTTTATTGATTTCTTGTTTTTGATACTCATCTCTTTCACTAATTGTTCCAATAAAATTATTATAAACTTTTTCTTTCCATTCAATTTTCATCATTTAATCTCCCTCCCAAAATAGGCTGTTTAAATCTGTTTTTAACGCTTTTGCTAATTCGATACATAAAGCTAAAGAAGGATTATATTTATTGTTTTCAATTAAGTTTATTGTCTGTCTAGCCACATTAACTTTTTTAGCTAATTCTAGCTGAGACAGGCCTTCAGATTTTCGATAGTTTTTAACGTTATTCAAATATAAACCTCCTATTAATAGTTGTAGGCTTCGTGTACCGAAATGTCACATATATATGACACTCTACACTTGGATAAATAAAATGTCAAATATATATGACAAAAATGAGGGTGATACAATTGGGGAATTTAGTTTAATAATTCAAATTAGTAGGAAGTTCTTTAGTAAAGGAGGGAGCATGAAATTGATGTTGTGTAAGATGAAAATGTATCATCTAAATACCAAAAAACTAATTTAAATTGGATTTTTCTTTTCCTTAAAACTATCTTAAAAGATAGAATGTCATATTTCTAATCATTGGTATTTTTGTTACAATATAAATGATTGTGTAAAACTTTGTAAAATGAGTGTAACAATGTAAGTGGGGATGCAATTTTCCGAAAGTTTTATACAATTAAATATCTATTAAACTATTAAGATATAAAAGGAGAGAGAATATGTTACCAAATACGGTTCGTACTCCAAACAAGAAGAAGAAATGGATTATCATCGGAGTTATTGCACTAATTGTTATTGTAGCAGCAGTTAATATTTTTGTTATGCAAGGTAAGAAGAAAGGTACAGCGACGACTGATGCTGTGAGCTTTGAGAAAGTGACAGAGCGTAAGCTTAATAATACGAAGTTAATTTCTGGTCAGGTGAAGCCAGGGAATATTGAAAGTTTTTATGCGGATCCGACTAAAGGAAAAGTGAAAGATATTGCGGTGAAAGAAGGACAAGAGGTAGAAAAGGGAACGAAATTATTCTCTTATGATAATGAAGAAATTAATCTTCAAATGAAGCAAGCTGATCTTGATCAGAAGATGGCTGATATGCGTTACGATCAAGGGAAAAAGAAGATTGATTCATTGAAGAAAGAAATTAAGAAGGTAAAAGATAGTGGGGCTGGGAAAGAAGTAACAGACCCGATGGAAGAGCAAGTAAGCGAGTTAGAAATGGCTCAGAAAACAACTGACCTTGAGAAAGAAAAAGGGAAGTTACAAAAAGAAGAGTTAAGTAAAAAACAGAAAGAACTTACGATTTATAGTAATTTTACTGGTGTTGTACAGAAGTTAGATAAGGATGCAGCGCAAAGTTCATCTCAGGCGTTAGGTGGTCAAGGGAAAGCATTTTTACAAGTTGCTTCTAAAGACCCGTTCCAGGTTCAAGGGACTTTAACAGAGCTTCAAAAGTCACAAATTCAAAAAGATCAAACGTTCACTGTAACTGCGAAAGCAAATAATAAGAAGAAGTGGACAGGTAAGATTACGGAAGTAAGTGAATTCCCAACGAGTGCAGAGATGGCTCAAGCTGCTGGTGAGGGAACTCAAAATATGTCTCAATATACATATAAAGCAAGTCTTGATAGCCAAGATGGTTTATCTCCAGGTTATCACGTTTCTCTGCAAGTAAATTTAGAGAATAAGACGATGATTGCTGTTCCAAGTAAGAGCATTGTAGAAAAAGGCGAAGATGCATTTGTTTATATTGAAGAGAAAGGAAAGCTTCGTAAACAAAATGTGAAAAAAGGTTCTACTGATGGAGACTGGACAGAGATTGTTGAAGGCGCAACAGTGGGGCAAAAGGTGGTTAAAAATCCTTCCGACGACGTGTATGACGGAATGGAAGTGAAAGAGAAATGATTACGTTAAACAATATTGCTAAAACATATTATCAAGGAAAATTGGCAGTGCCGATTTTACATGGTATTAGTTTAACAATTCAAAGCGGTGAGTTCGTTTCTATTATGGGACCGTCTGGTTCTGGTAAATCAACGCTTATGAATATTATCGGTTGTTTAGATCGTCCAACAGAAGGTGAATATATGTTGAATGATGTGAATATCTTAACAGCAGACGAGTCAAAACTAGCTTTAATTCGTAATGAATATATCGGCTTTGTGTTCCAGCACTTTAATTTACTGCCGCGTCTTTCCGCAGTGGAAAACGTTGAACTGCCGCTCATCTACGGTGGAGTGAAGAAAGCAGAGCGTCGTCAAAGAGCTCTTGAAGCGCTTGGAAAAGTTGGATTATCAGATAGAGTAGACCATTTACCTAGTGAATTATCAGGTGGACAGAAGCAACGTGTAGCGATTGCGAGATCGATTGCAAATAATCCAACGTTCATTATGGCCGATGAGCCGACAGGTGCGCTTGATACGAAGTCTGGTGCACAAGTTATGGATATTTTCACGAAGCTAAATGCAGAAGGTACGACGATTGTTATGGTTACGCATGAAGAAGAGGTAGCCGCGTATTCTTCCCGCCGCATTGTACTGCGAGATGGGAAAATTACAGAAGATAGAAGGTGTGCAGTATGAGTTTACTAGATAGTATGAAAATTGCCTTATCGTCTATTTTAGCTCATAAACTACGCTCAGCTTTGACGATGCTAGGGATTATTATCGGTGTAGGCTCTATTATTACCGTCGTTGCGATTGGGCAAGGCGGGGAAGCTGCACTGAAATCCCAATTTGTTGGATCAGGTAATCAAACGGTACCGATTCATTATAGTGCCGATATGAATGATCCTTTTGGTATGGCGATGGTAGAAGCACCGAAGATAACTGAAGAAGATATTTTTGAAATTAAAAAAATTCCAGATATCGCACATGTTGTAACAACAAATTCAAGTATGGAACCACTTGATATTGAAGATAAAATAGAAATGGTGAGTATTACTGGATTAGACAGTGAGTATTTTTCAGTAAATAAAGTAAAGTTGTTAAAGGGACGTTCTTTACAAGAATCAGATGTGGATCAAGGTAATAATGTTGTCATGATTAGTAAACAAATGGAAGATAAGGTGTTTAAGGATGCCAATCCAGTCGGTAAAATTATTGAAATGAAGGGGCAACCGATGCAAATTATCGGTGTCTACAAATCAGATAACGAGTTTATGGGAATGGGACCATCAGAAGCACTAGTTCCGATTTCATTATGGCCGACACTGTATGGAAAAGATGAAATTCAAAATATTTCTGTTCAAGCGAAAAATGTAGATAATTTAGAAAAAGCAGGTAAAAAAGCTGCTGATGTCTTAAATAGTCGTAAACCGAGTGATGCAACTGGTAAATACGAGGTTATGAATTTAAAAGAACTTCAAGAAGGTATTTCAAAAATGACTAATATTATGACGATGATCATCGGCGGTATCGCTGGTATTTCATTAGTCGTTGGTGGTATTGGCGTTATGAATATCATGCTCGTATCTGTAACGGAGCGTACGCGTGAAATCGGAGTACGTAAAGCACTTGGAGCAACACGTAGTAAAATTTTATTACAGTTTTTAATAGAAGCAGTTATGTTAACGCTTCTAGGTGGTTTAATCGGAATTGGTCTTGGGTATGGCGGGGCATATATCGTTTCCACATTTGCGAAGTGGCCACCGCTCGTTTCATGGGAAGTTGTCGTTGGGGGAGTATTGTTCTCTATGACACTAGGTATTATCTTCGGATTAATTCCAGCGAACAAAGCTGCGAAATTAGATCCAATTGAAGCACTTCGTTATGAGTAAATTATTAGTGTAGTAGAGAAGGGAGTCTCTACTACACATTACCGTTCTAATGGGCGGTTCGTAGCCTCTACATGAGGATGTGAACCGCCCGTTAGAACGGGTTATATAAATAGAGGGAGGCGTTATAATGGAAGCGAATTTGAATACGCAAAAAGTTAGCGGAGAGAAGCCGTCATTATTTGGAATGATTACTGCTCCAGGCTTACAGTTTGAGCGAATGAAGACGAGTGAAAAGGTTTGGGGTATGTTCTTCTTAGTTGCGTTGTTACAAGGACTTGCAAGTGGTTTGGAAACATATGTTATGCATACGTCACCTGAGATGATTAAATTGCAAAAAGAATTAGGTGAATTTGCAGGACAGAGTTCACTTACATCGGACGTTATTTACGGTACTGTATCGAGTACTTTAGGTGTTATGCTTGCAACATTTGTTATTGCAGCTATATATAAAGTATTTATGATGTTTTTTGGAAACGATACTTCTTATAAAAAATTAGTAATGATCATCGTATATACGAATGTTGTCGTTATTATTGGTAGACTTATTAATGCTATTATAGCTTTAATTTTAGGCGATGGGTTAACTTCGTATACTAGTTTAGGATCGTTATTTGAGGAAGGTTCAGTTGCTTACGGAATAGGGAATACGATTGAAGTATTCTATTTATGGAATATCGTTTTAATTTGGTTGGGGTTACAAATTACAGCTGGATTAAGTAAAGTGAAAGCGGCCGTTCCAATTATCGTTTTATTCATTATTAAAGCGGTATTCTTAGCGGCAATTGTTATGTTAGTTGCGGCGTTTTTACCTAATATGCCAGTATAATAAGGAGGCGTTATAATGGAAATGAATATTAATACGCAAGATGCAGGTGCGAAGAAGCCGTCATTATTTGGAATGATTACTTCTCCTGGAGTTCAGTTTGAGCGAATGAAAACTAGTAATGCGGTTTGGGGTGCATTTTGGATACTTGTTTTATTAGGAGCAGTTGTTGGTGGACTTGCTGTTTATGTAGACTCTTTAACCCCTGAGGCGATTAAGATGAATAAGGATTTGGGTATTAACGTTACACCTATAATGTCGTTTGGTATGGGTGCAGTATTTGGTGCTATTGGTATGGCGATAGGTTTCTTTATTAGTGCAGCAGTGTATAAAGTATTAATGATGTTAATGAGCAATGATACTTCTTATAAGAAATTATTAACGATTAGTGTGTATTCAAGCATTATTTCATTACTTGGTTTATTAATAAACACAGTATTAGCACTTGTTTTAGGCGGATCAGGGAAAGAAATGTATACTGGTTTAGGACCGATTTTCGCTTCAAGTGGTGGTGTTGCAAAAGGTATTGCAAATAGCATTGAAGTGTTCACGATATGGGGATTTGTTATTACATGGTTAGGTCTTCAAATTACGGCTGGTTTAAGTAAAAAGAAAGCAACAATTCTTATGGTTGTCTTCTTTATCTTAACTACTGGATTTGGCGCGGTAAAAGGAATGTTCCAATAATAGTGATGTTTTACGTCACTAGAAAGAAATGCTGCGATTATAAAAAATCGCAGCATTATTTTTATAAAGAGGAGATATACATATGCTTAAGAAATTTTTAGCAAATGTTTTGTTTATGTTAGTCGTAACGTTGTTAGCTGTAGAATATATGCCGAATAAGAATCCATATGTATTTGTTGGGGTTACAAGCTGTATTTTAGCTACTGGTTTATATGCGATCGATAGATTTTTCAAAAACATAGCTAAAGAGTAATATAGTTTGCCAATATATAAACAAAAGGTTCCTTCTAATGTATAGGAGGAACCTTTTTTATTTTTACCCCTATTTCAAATACCCCTATTAGAATTTCAAATACTGCCTAGTGTAATTTCAAATTCCAGCAGCAGTATTTGAAATTACCCACAATGAAATTTCCTTTCTCATTTTATATTGTAGAGGTACCGCGGAATACTGAAGAGGTATACCTTTTAGAAACGGGCACTGTGTGAAGCCAGCGACTTTTGCAAATACGGTTGTTTTGTATGAAGGTATGATTGTAAATCAAATAAAGAGGTTAAATATTTACCAAGATTATGAAGAGTATTATCAATGTGGTTTAATTGGTCTTTGGCATGCGTATGAAAGGTATGAGGAGGAGAAAGGGAGTTTTCCTGCTTATGCTGTTGTAACGGTACGTGGTTATATATTGGAAAGATTGAAGAAAGAATGCGTAGTGCAAGAGCGCTATGTATGCACGGACGAGTATGAGGAACGATTTGAGTGTGAAGATGCAGGAACGAGGGCGAAGGATTTTATGAGTGTGTTAGATGAGAGGGAGAAGCATATCATTTCAGAGCGATTTTTTACAGGGAAAAATATGGGGGAGATAGCTTCTGAAATGGGGATGACGTACTATCAAGTGAGATGGGTATATCGACAAGCGCTTGAGAAAATAAGGGATAGTGTAAGGGGATAAGAATAATAAGTAGAATGGAAGGCAAGAGAAATATTGCCTTCCATTCTGTTTATTTTAAGGCAGTAAATGTGGCAAGAGGGTTTTTGAGTGTAGTGAATCTTTTATGTTCATTCGGGATAATACATGTCCAGCTTTCAAAAATTGTTGCTGTAACTTATGAGAACCTATTTGTATTGTTATGGTAGTTCCGTTAAAAAAACGAATGTTAGCTTTGTTAGTTTTTTTGGGAAACTCTATCTCATCTATATGGTTATAGAACAACCAAATGCAGCTTGGAGAAGAAGGAGATTCTGTTGGGAAAACGCAAATATATTCTTTGTGATTAATCGGAATTGGAACATTTTGTTTGAGCTTAAAGTTTATTTGGACTGCATGACGTCTACCTTGATAAGTAGAATGAACATGTGTTAGACAAGATTTCTTTATGAGTTGGATAGCTGTTTGGCAAGAGTACAGAGGGTTTCCGCTACTGTCGATAATTTTTGTCCGGTAATAAGGGTGTTTGCAAGGTTCGAGCATCATTGTAGAACTAGAAATAAAAATATCATTCTCATTATCCATGATTCTAAAATCCTCCCTTATAAAAATTATTATTCCGAATATAATTATATACGAATTATGTAAAATTATTATTAATCTTTTGTTTCGTATTGTAAATTTTTACGGTTCGTTTACAATCAATAGATGATAGTCTTTCTAATTTGCATCGCTTGTACATATATATGAAAATAGAAAAGAGTAGGCGGTGATATAGCATGAAGAAAAAGTATATTATTATGGCTCTAGCTGTTGTTCTCTTAGTTTATTTAGCAAACAGTAATCCGGGTAAGGGAGAATATACGGATTGGGCAGCAAAACAATTTATGAAGCGTAATGATGTGAGTAAGAAGCTAGAAGAGGTTGAGAAAGAAAACAAAGAGGGTATACTTGGCGATCTAGCATCAGCGGGCAAGAAATTAGCAAATAAGTATGTTGAACCACAAGTTGGATTATTAATTGAGCATTATACAAAGCGAAATGATTATATTTTCTTCTCAACATATACGACAGAGTTTGATTTAGGCGGAGAGAATTATAAGTATGTTTGTGTTGGTTTTTCAAACATCTTTATTCCAATTGAAATGCCGAAGAAAAAAGACGAATCTGCAAAATAATGCAGATTCGTCTTTTTGATTTACGGAGTAATCTGAACTTCAGATACGTTTTTTTCTATGAGGCGAGCCCCTTTTTTACGAGTATTTTCACTAATTGATGAAAATACAGATGAAGAAAGAATGGTATCCATTACTTGATTTACGACTAGTTCATTTACTGGTGTGATGGGATTTTCGATAGAAAAGGCAACTGTTTTTCCATCTTCTTTCACGAAAATTAACTCTAGTACTTGCATGCTTTATTCCCTCCTTTTTAATTATAGATTAGAAAGATCTGACGTGCTTACAAGTTGTACAGCGTGAAGTGATGATTGTTGTAGTGAAGCAAGAGCACGTGCTACTTCATATACTTGTCCTAAATCTGCATTTGTTTTCACACGTTTGAATTGCTTGTTCTTAAAAACTGTTTTACCGTTTTTGTCTAATCCTCCGTTTAATACAAGGCGTAAAGTTAAATCCATTACGATTGTTTCAACTGCCATGTTTATCACCCCCTTTCACTTTATAAATAGGGTGTAAATGTCATGTTTTGGCGTGAAATTTTTTCTTTTTTTTGGTACTCTTAAAAGACTAAGAGAGGGGTTTTCGGAAGAATGAATCGTAAATGGTTATTTTGGATTCCTGTATTACTATGGATGGGGATTATTTTCTATTCTTCAGCACAGCCATATAAAAAACAGGATATGCGCTCGGATATTGAGCAATATATAAATGTTGATTTTGTGAAGGAGCATTTTTCATGGGTATCTATCGATTATGGGGGAGGTACACCTGTTAGTATCGCAAATAAAGGTGTAGGTGGATTTGTTGAGTTTTTCCTTCGTAAAGGTGCTCATTTTATGGTGTTCTTTATGCTCGGTTCATTGACGTATTATGCTTTTCATCGATCGGGTTATTCGAGAAAAAGGTGCTTTGCATATGCCCTCCTTTTCGTTGCGGGGTATGCAACATTTGATGAAATTCATCAATGGTTTACGGGAGACCGTACACCGATGTGGCAAGATTCATTGCTTGATACGTGCGGCGGGTTAACAGGAATTATAATAAGCAATTGGTTTTGGAATAGAAAAAGGAGCTAATCTCAGTTAGAGATTTGCTCCTTTTTCATTTATCCCGCTATTTGTGGGAATAGAAAGATCCACCTTATCCCGCATTAACTGCCCGTAAAAGCCTTCACATTATACGCCAAGTAATTCTTTTAGTTCGTCGGTTGATAGTTCGGTCATCCAACTATCGCTTGTAATGACGGCGTTGTTTAATGATTGTTTTCGTTCTAACATTTCATCAATCTTCTCTTCAAGTGTTCCCGTTGTAATAAGCTTATGAACGTGAACGAAGCGTTTTTGACCGATGCGATAAGCACGGTCTGTTGCTTGGTTTTCTACAGCTGGATTCCACCAACGGTCATAGTGAATAACATGGTTGGCAGCAGTTAAGTTTAATCCTGTTCCGCCGGCCTTTAACGATAAGATGAAGATGTCATACGTTCCGTTTTGGAACTGCTCAATCATCTTGTCACGCTCTTTCTTCGGTACGCTCCCGTTTAAGAAGAGGACGCGCTGACCGAATGTTTCTTCTAACATACTTTTTAGCATGTTCCCCATGCCAATGTACTGAGTGAAGATTAAGCAACTTTCATTTTGGTCTTTTATATTTTCGATGAGCTCCATTACCGTTTTTGTTTTCATAGAGCGCTCGACGATATTTTGTGGTTCTTCTTCTTTCAAATAAAGGGCTGGGTGATTACAAATTTGTTTTAGCTTGTTCAGCATAAGTAATATAAATCCGCGTCTTTCAATTCCGCTTAATCCTTCTACATTTTGTAATGTATCTTGAACAAGTTGTTCATATAAGGAAGCTTGTTCACCAGTTAGTGGACAATAAGCTTTCTGTTCTTGTTTATCTGGTAAGTTTAATGCGACCGTTTGATCTTTCTTCGTACGACGCAGTAAAAACGGCGAGATAAACCGCTGAACTTGCTGGATTTTTCCTTCATCGCGGTCCTTTTCAATCGGTGTGACGAAGCGGCGCTGGAATTGTCCTAAGCTTCCGAGATACCCATGATTGATAAAGTCGAAAATAGACCAAAGCTCAGCAAGTCGGTTTTCCATCGGTGTACCGGTTAAAGCAATTTTGTGATTTGCTTGTAGGTTTCTTACTGCTTTCGACTGTTTCGTATGTGGGTTTTTTATATTTTGTGCTTCGTCTAAAATAACAGCGTCCCAGCATAACGTACTAAGTTCTTCTTCATCAAGCTGAGCTAATGCATAAGAAGTTAATATAACATCTGCTGATTGAAGAAAATCTTTAAATGACTCATCCTTAGATCGGTTACTTCCATAGTGTAACTGAACACGTAAGCTTGGTGCGAAACGCTCAAATTCTTTTTGCCAATTTCCAAGGACTGATGTTGGTGCCACAATTAATGCAGGACCTGTTTGGAGATTGTTTTCTTTAGCGTATAGTAAGTAAGTTATCGTTTGAATACTTTTTCCGAGTCCCATATCATCGGCTAATAACGCTCCAAATCCAAGCTTTCGTAAGTATAGTAACCACTCAACACCGTGTTGTTGATACGGGCGGAGTGTTGCTTGTAGCGAAGATGGTACATCTACTTTTGGAATATCTCCAATGTGTAGAAGTTTTTGGAAAAGCTCTTCGTAATATCCATCTAGCTCGATTTCAATATCGGTAAACGGACTATCGTCTTCTACAATTTCTGTTTCTGCCGTATTAGATAAATGTTGCTGCAACACATCTTTCATTTCAAGTCCATATTTATCGGCACGGTGCATTAGTTTTTTTACTTCTTCAATAAAGGCAGGATCAAGTCTCATCCATTGACCATTTAAATTGAAAAGACGTTTGTTTTGTTCAACGAGTTCGAAAAATTCGCTTTCTGATAAATCAATTCCGTCCGTTGAAATGCGCCAGTCGAAATTAACGAGCGTATTCATGCCGAAGAAAGACTGTGTTTGTGCTGTACTTTGCTTCAGCTGTACACGCAACCTCGGTTTTGTTGCTTTTAAATTTTGCCACCATGATGGTAGTAAAATTGTAATACCTGCTGCCAGTAATTCATTACTTGCTTCGGTTAAGAAGTTCCAAGCTTCCGTTTCAAAGAGTTCTTCTCGGAACTTGTCGTCCTCTTTTAGCCACGGTACGAGCTTACTGAATCCTTCTTGTGTTTCAAGGATACGTTCTTCGTAATCGTGCCATCGTTTTGGTAAGGAATCGATACTTTCATATACATATATGCGATGTGCACCACGTTTTGGTGTAACGATTGTTTCAAGCTTCCACATTTCAAGTTCTTCTTGCGGTTCTTGTAGTCTTAAGCCGACTGTAAATGGAAGGTCATCTTCAATGTAACCAATTTTTCGAAGCCAATCCTCTTCATGTAGTGCTGCTTCCAATTGCCTTTTCGTAAAGTCGTAATGTTCGTATAGTCTCTTTGCATCTTCCCATCCGTCATTTGAGCGAGCATCTTGCAAAATACTTTCGTTCACAGCGGCAGAGAAAAGAGATGCTAACATGTCATCTTCAATTGAAGTATTCTGAACTTTCCAAGATGGCTGCTGAGACCAATGCTTCATGTCAGGTGCGAAGCTGCCGCTGACGAAAGCGTCCCATAATTCACTTGCGTCCTTTGTAAGTGCCGTAATAGGACCGTTCATTTGCATATTTGCAAATGAATTCATCGGTTTATTTGCGATGTATTCAAATGCCTGTGCATTCGTTAACATAACGCCTTGTTTTCCCTCATACGTTGCTTCTTTTAAAAACGTTCCGTAGAAAGAAGTAGAGTGCCATGCGAATGCATTTTTTTTCCAAGTTGCTACGGATAAGAGCGTACCGCTATCATCTTCTCCCCAAAGGAACCAACCTTGACTAACGTGCTGGAGCCTAATTGTTACTTCAGTTTGTATGATCATCGATTAATTTTCCTCTCCGTAATTCCTCTTGTAGTGCACGCAGACGTGAATGTAAGTTAGCGATATGAATAATGAAAGCATCCCATTCATCAGTTCGCTTCAGTCGTTTATAAAGCATACGTAATTTCTTTAAGTAACGAACGGCACGTTTATATGATTTGCGATTTCGCTCTTCAATTGCTTCCATTGCGGCATGGTGATAAAGAGGAAGTGCTGCTTCGGGCGCTTCTTTTTCAATATCTTTCAATGGTTCTTTCAAAAGTTCGATTACTTCGAATCCATATAAGAGCTGAAGTTCCGTCCATGCATGGTATTGTTTCTTCGCAAGTACATATTGTTCATAATTTGTGAAACTATACGGTAATAGTTCTTGTAAAATCATTTCTAATCCCGCTTGTTCATTCGTATGTGTTGCATATGTCTCATACATCATCACAAATAATCGAACGATATCTTGTATGAAGACGGTATTTTCTTGTTCCGTTATCGTTTCTTTTACTTGTTTATAAGTAAAGGAAAGCCAATCTTTCCCGCGGTCCCACTCCATCGCACTTAATAGCTCTTCTAACCAATAGAAGTAAAGGCTCACAACAGAAGAAGGTTGTTTTTCCAGTAATTCCATTGCCGATACATCTTCACCGTTTAAAAAGAGCAGGTGAGAAGATGCTAATGCTTTGGAAAGTGGATTGATTTTAGTATCGATTCGTTTTTTTTCTTCTTGTAGCTGCTCCTCTGTTCTTAACAGTTCACCCCATACGTGACGATAAATGAAGAATCGCTCTTGTGTATAGGCATCGGTAGAGAAGAATGCTTCATGTATGAGCCGCGCTGTTTCTTCTAAAATCGGTTTGGATTCTTCTGGAATCGCCTCTGTTTTTAGGTCCCTAACGGTAGATTCAACTTTATCAACGAATAGGCGAACGACGTTAACTGGTTGGTGATAAGAATATAGTTTGTTTGCTTCAAATTCTTGAATTTCTTCTAATAATTTTTGAAAGCAATAAAGTGCCGCGTGCAACTTAAATAATTCATGAATAGCAACGATGCGCGGAGCTTTCCGTTCTAATTTTGTATAGAAGTCTGTAAAAAGACTCATAAGAAAATACATTTGTTTATAAGTGAGCCGCGCTTGTTCTTTTTTAAATGATTCATATTCATTTTCAAAGTATGTTTGCCAACTTTTATAATCCATTTCTTCAAAAGCTGATGATTGCAATACTTGTCGTGCAGTTCGAATAGGAGGAAGAGAAGGTTTTGTATTATTTTTGAATAAAGTTAATACATCTCCTACTTGCCCAAAACTAGAAGCTGCAGATAGTAACACAGCAAGCATATGCTGACATTGCGTCGGCGCGAAGCAATCGCAATAGCTTTCAGTGACATTACGAATCGGGATGTGAACGCTATATACACTGCCTTCAGCATTTACAGTTCCGGATAGCGTATAGCCATCAAAGTCAACGTTATAGACAACACCACTACGATATAGGTGCCGAGCTGTAGCGACATGCTCTTGATCAGCAACTTGCTGTGGATCAAGCCCTTGAACGAACTCATTCGCAATCATCATAATTTCATCTTTCGTAATTGAGTCTTGCAGCATAATATTCCTCCGTACACAGATTTCTTTCCTTTACCATTATAAACAAAAAATGCTCAAAACAGAAAAAATGAAATTCTAATTACACAATTAGAAAATCATGGTAATATATATAATGTTAATTTTGTATATTACTATGTAATTAAAAGGAGAGAATTTGTTTGTCAGATTTACAATCGAAGTTTGGTAATGGCATGAATAAGTTGCAAGAGGGAATTGAGCAAGGAAAGATGAAGTTGCAAGTAGCACAGGAAATGGCGCAATTAAAGAAGATTACACAAGAGAAGTTACAAGAAAAAACTGAAATTTTACTTGAACTTGGTCAAACGGTATATATGCAACTTCGTGATGATGAAGTTCGAATAGATTTGTTGAAAGCTATTGTAGCACCAGTGCAAGAGCTTGATGTTGCTATTTATAACACGCGCAGACAAATTTCTAATTTACAGAGACAAGAACAAAAAGGACAGTGTAGTTGCGGTGGTCCATTATCATTAAATGATAAATTTTGCGGGCAGTGCGGTAAAGAAAATGAGTTACTCCTTCAATCAAAAAATATTGAAAAAGAAGCATGTTCTTCATGTGGTGAACAAATTGCAACGGAAGCTACATTCTGTCCAGCATGTGGTATGAAGCAAAGTAAGGAGTGAGGAACATGTATTGTAAAATTTGCGGTTTAGAACAGCCGGAGGCAGTAAACTATTGTACACATGACGGCTCAAGTACGGATAGTATAGATAGCCATGTTATGTTAGTCCCGCAATCTTCGAAGTATTGCCGAACATGTGGACAGGAAAGTAAAGAATATGCTACATATTGTGAGAAATGCGGTGATTCTTTATTAGGAGTCGCCCAAAAAGAATCGAACATGAAATTACCAAATGCAGGAGCGCAATTACATGTAAATGTATCAGGAAGTATGCTGAAAAAAGGATTATTCGGTGGTGCTTTTGCAATTGTATGTATGTTCATTGCAGGCTTCATTGGCAGTTTAATAATAAATTCTGCTATAAATGATGTAGTGGAGACAGCGGTTAGAAATACGGATGGTATGTTGAATATGAATACCATTAATCAATCATTTATTGGTATAGCACCATTAATTTTAATGTGTCATTTAATAGGTATTGAAATTAGCGGGAGCGGGGCATACACGATGTCATTCCTTCTTCATATGCCATTATTCATCTTGGTAACTATTCCGGCACTTATATTAGGTGGAAGTGGATTTTTTGTTGAAAGAAAAAAACCTTCAATTAGTTGGCGAGAGAAGTTCATGACATCATGTGTAATTGGCATGATATACGGTATTTTCTTATGTATTGTAAGCTTTATGGCAAGTTCTTCTACATCTATTTCTTATTTCTATCAAACGATGACTATTGATGTTGTATATTCTCATGTTGTTAGTTTATTGTTTGGTATTATATTTGGCCTATTATTCAGCTTTATTGGTATGAGTATTGAAGCAGGACCACATCGTATGCTTTCTTCTACTAGTCAGTTTGTCCCGTATGTAACGTCTATTTATTATAGTATAGTGACTGTTTTGAAAGGACTACTTATTACATTTGGTATTATACTTATTACGATTTTATTTAGTAGTTCAAAATCAATGGGTCCAATTGATTTTCCAGAGAAGGCGTATAAAGTATTACTTTCTTTAGAAGCAACACCTTTCATGTGGAATATGGCCCACCTTTCTCCAACTGAAATTGAGTGGGGAAATATGGAGAGAGAAATGCATAGATATTCAGTCGAAAAAGGGCCACTGCATGTATCGTATATGTCAGGCATATCAATACAGGGTACGTCTTTAAAAGACCTGGAAATCGCTAATGGTGCTAGTGCTGATCGTATAAAAGATATTGATGATTTTAATTCGTATTTACATTGGTGGGGATTATTAATTCTTCTACCATGTATTCTACTAGTTAGGGCTGGAATGAAATTGGCTCAATATCGTATGCGAAATATGTACGTAACTATAGCAGTGTTTAGCGCTGTTTATACAGTGATGATGATTTGTGTAAATGGATTAGCAAAAATTCATATTACAGCCTCAGGAAGTAAGGAAATTATGAAGGAGTTCGCTGGAATTTCTGGACCGATATTATCTATTCAAAGTAACACGCTATATTTAATAGTAGGTAGTTTTCTTATTTCTTACGTATTAACATTCGCGGGTATGAAATTAGTAAAAAAATAAGGGGGAGAAATACTTGAAGTTTTGTGGAACATGCAATAAACAAGTTGCGGATCATTTGAACTTTTGTCCTGATTGCGGAAGTAAAGTAGAAGAAATTGCTGATCAAACAGCTTCTTCTCATTCAGAAATGCGGAGAGAAACAAAGCCAGTGAAAAGTAAGAAGAACATGTTTTTACTTATAGGTTTTGTCATTGTTTTTGCTATTTTATTTGGCGCATATAAATTCGGTGCGAGCAAGTTTTCGAAGGAAAAGCAAGTAAATGCAATGATTGAAGCATTCCAAAGTAAAGATGTGAATGCAATCGATGAGATTTTGAAAGTGGACGATCCAACCTTAAAGGTTAAGACAGAAGATATTAAGGCGTATATCCGTTATTTAAAAGAAAATCCTTCTTATAATAAAGAACTGTTATCATATTTGCAAAGAGAGACAGTAGATCAAAAGTTAGCAAGTGATAAAGCATCTTTTAAAGATGGGAAAATTATAGAAGACGGGAAAGAATGGTTCTTGTATCCGAAGTATAAGTTCAGCATGAAATCGTATTACATGAATGTTAGCACAACTGCAAAGAATGCTGAAATATATGTGAATGATAAAAAAGAAACAGAGCTTTCTAGTGATAAAACTTCGAAAGAATTAGGTCCATACTTCCCGGGTGCTTATGTTGTAAAGGCAAAGGCGAAGACGGAACTTGCTGAATTAGAGACAGAAAAAGAAGTGGATTTAGCAGATGAAAAGAATGGGACAGTAGAAGTGAATTTATCACTTGAAGGAAATTATGTAACCATTTCATCTGATGAAAATGATGCAACTGTATTTGTTAATGGCAAGAAACGTGGAAAGTTAAATTACGGAAGTTATAAACTTGGTCCTGTACCGACGGATGAAACGGTAGAAGTACATTTAGAGAAAAACGCTGAATTTGGTGTGATGAAATCTGAAAGTATTAAAGTTGGAGATCAAAGTACATATTACTTAAAGTTCCCAAAAGAAGCTTCTAGTTCAGCAGTTGGAGATTTTGTACAAAATCATATTTATAATAACGTACGTGCAATTGCATTAAACGATTTTAGTTTAATTGAAAATGATTATGATAAGAGCGGGAAATCGTATAAGGAAGACCGTGATTACTTACAATATCTACAGAAAAAAGGCATTACAGAAGATTTATTGACAATGAATATTCGCAATGTAGAACGTCAAAGTGCGACGAAATATAAAGTAACGACATATGAAGAATATCATATTCGTTACGGTGATGGCTCTGTAAAATTCAAGAGCTTTAATAATGACCATATCGTTACTGTTAATGGAAATGGAAAGATATTGTACCATTCTCTTGGAGCGAATAATACGCTGAAATCAGAGGAAGTATCTGGTCCGACTCGTTAATATAAGAAAGAGGCTGTTCAATTTTGAACAGCCTCTTTCTTTAGGTAGCTTGCCGCTATTGTCAATCTTTATCGGTAAATCGATATTCCATGTTGAACCGTTGATATAATTTTCTCTACTCGTGTTCATGAAGGGAAAGTAAAAAGGATATCACCTAGTTGGAAAATTCTACTAGGTAATATCCTTTTTTGCAATTAGAAGCGGGCTTCCTTTAATATCGCTTGTACATATGTATCATTTAATATTTGCTTTATGAGGGGTAGCATTTCTTGCTCGAATGGAATATCAATAGGGAATGGCTTTTGAGAGCCTGGTTTTATTCCGTATTGTACGAGTTTGTAATGTGTATTTTCTTCAGACTTGAGCACAATTAATTTATAGCGATTGTCATCGTTTGTTAGTGAGAAGTCAATTGCGATTGCATCATATGTTACATCATTTTTATATATGTACGGCTTTGGTGTACCGACCCAGTCTACCTTAGCTTGTAAATTCATGGACGTCACCTCCTTATATGTATTATATAAAAAATAAAAGCCAGCTCTCAATAAAGAGAACCGGCTATAATTTAGCAGTCATTGGTTATTTTAAAATTTTCACTTTAACAGTTTTGCGTCCCCATTTTTGAGCAGCGCTATCTGATCCAAGTAGGATGTCGATACGGTTACCTTTAATTGCACCGCCAGTATCTCCAGCGATAGCTTCTCCGTAACCTTCTACCCATACTTTAGATCCTAATGGGATTACTTTCGGGTCAACAGCGATCATTTTCATGTTTGGGTTCGCTGTTAAGTCATGACCCATTGCAGTTAATACACGGCCGCCGTATGTGCCACCGTTTTCACTTGGGTGAGCTGTATATGCCGTAGCTACAACTGTTAACTCACGACCACCAGAAGGTGTGTTAGTCTCAGCAGCTTTCACAGCAGGCTTAGCAGCTGGTTTTGCTTGTGCTGCAGGTGCTTGAGCTTTAGCTGGTGCTACAGTTTTAGCAGGAGCAGGTTGTTCTTGTTTCTCGATAACAGGTGCTGTACCTGTTAAGAAAGGAACGTGAACATAAGCTGTTTTCCCGTTATATTCAAATTGTAACCACTCATTTTGTACTTGGTTCGTTGTTTCGATCATATCGTCTTTCTTAAGCGTTCCAAGAATTTCTGAGTTTGTGTTCGCTTCAGCACGTACATTTAATACGTTAGCTGTTACATAGTAAGAGTTCTTTGTAAACTCTGCACTTACGAATGCGTCTTTACCATCTAATTTGATTTGTGACCATCCGTTTTCTGTATTTAGAACATCTAATTTATGACCATTCTGTAATTTACCGACAACTTTTGATTCAGTAGTAGGGTTTTCTCGTACGTTTAGTACGTCTGTTGTTACAACAGTTTCTGCATTAGCAGATGCGGTGAAAATCCCAAGACCAAAAACTGCTGCTGTTGCTATTCCAATTAATTTTTTCATGATAGCCTCCATTGCGTTTGTTTTCGTGTCCTCATTATAGCAACAGATTTTTTCGGATTTTGGGAAAACACACAATTACAAACCATTCGTAATAAGTCGTTAACACTTTGTAATATAGCTAGAATGAGAGGAAAGCGTTTTTCATTCCATATAATTAGTAGGTTTCTAGTTATATTCAAAATATTTAATACAACATATTTTTTTCGGTGTAAATAAAAATATTACAGAGGTGTTACATAATGATTACTATACAGTTACATCCCTTGAGTATTTTACCGTTTTATGGGTAATATAGTTATATAAACATAAACATCTCGTTTGTGAAGTTATAAACACGCGCTATATACTAGCAAAAAACCGCATAATTGTTACAAGAAGAAAGGGTTGTAAAGAATAAATCTGCCCTTTTTTAAAACTGTAACACATCCTTTTTTGGGAAAATCTCTTCCCATCCGCATTTTTCTCACACAATTTGACAGTAGTATTCCAATCTTATAGCTCTTGCAGAGTGGAAAGGTTGTACGGAAGGTAAGGCTGTCCATAAGAACTCTAATTGGTGAAGGCAAACTTGAGAGAGCCGAAAGAAAATCACCACAAAAAACTATGGTTTTCTATCCGATTTAACATATCGGAATTTATGATTTTTACAAGAAATGAAACATACGAAGGGGGATTTGATGAGGAAACTGACGAAAACATTTATTGTCTCATTAACATTATGTATTGCATTTACACTTTGGGGGATTATTCCCGAATCTATTATTGGAAAAGGTAGCCTAGGAAATGTAACGACTGTAATTCAAGCTGCGTTAGTTAGTAAGTTTGGATGGTTCTATATTATTTCCGTTTCTATTTTCTTAGGAATTGCTATTTTCTTAATTGTTTCTAAGTACGGTTCGATTCGTTTAGGTAAAGATGATGATGAACCTGATTATAGTTATATGACATGGTTTGCTATGTTATTTAGTGCCGGTATGGGAATCGGTTTGGTTTTCTGGGGCGTCGCAGAACCGATGAACCATTTATACACACCTCCGTTTGGAGAGAGTGCGACTGAAGAGAGTGCACGCCTTGCACTTCGTTTCTCATTTTTCCATTGGGGATTACATCCGTGGGGATTATATGCACTTGTAGCATTATGTATTGCGTATTTTACATTTAGAAAAGGAAGAGCAAGTACAATTAGTGCGGCGGTCGGTCCGCTATTTAAAGGCGGTGAACATGGCCGTATTGCCCATATGTTTGATGTTCTAGCTGTATTTGCGACAGTATTTGGTGTGGCGACATCATTAGGACTTGGGGCAAAGCAAATTGCGGGTGGTGTTAGTTATTTAACATCCATTCCAAACTCATTACCAACGCAGCTAGTAATCATCGGAATTGTAACTGTTCTTTATATGCTATCTGCGCAAACGGGACTCGATAAAGGAATTAAATATTTAAGTAATGCGAATATTATTTTAGCGTTTGCACTTATGATAATTGTATTATTTGCAGGTCCAACAAACTTTATTATGAATTATTTCACTTCAACAATCGGTTCATACATTCAAGAATTGCCAAGTATGAGTTTCCGTTTAAGTCCATTAAATGAAGGCGGAAATCAATGGATTCAGTCATGGACAATTTTCTACTGGGCATGGTGGATTGCATGGTCACCATTCGTAGGTACGTTTATTGCTCGTGTGTCACGCGGGCGTACAATTCGTGAATTTGTTGTTGGTGTGTTACTCGTACCAACAGTAATTGGTGCGCTTTGGTTCTCTGTTTTCGGAGGAACAGGTATTCACATGGAGCTATTTGATGGTGCAAATATATATGGACAAATTAAAGAAATGGGCACAGAAGTAGGATTGTTTGCTATGTTAGACCAAATGGGTAGTATGGGACCGGCTTTATGTGTGTTAGCCATTTTACTTATTTCAACATTCTTTATTACATCGGCAGACTCTGCTACGTTTGTTCTAGCGATGTTAACGACACATGGTAGCTTAAACCCACCAAATCGTATTAAAATGGTTTGGGGCATTGTTCTAGCGGCGTTAGCTTCGATCTTATTGTATGTCGGAGGATTAGAGACGCTGCAAACTGCGTCGATTATTGCGGCCTTCCCGTTCGTATTTGTTATTTTCTTTATGATTGCAGCACTATTTAAAGAGTTGCAAAAAGAAGGACGTATGAAACAACATTAATAATAGAAGAAAAAAATTCTGTATATATAAATAGTATTAGGACTGCCGACATTCGGCAGTCCTTTTTCACTGTTCTATACCATTGTAGGAAAAGCATTACTTTGTTGCGGAATACTATAGATATCGGTAATTTAAAAAGAAAAATCGATATAGTTCGACATTATCCGATATTTTACACATTATATTCATATTTTTGACAAAAATATGTCGGAAATGTGTTGTCACTTTTATGTATATGTGCTATATTATTTCCTGTAAGCGATTTCAAATAGTTTTAAAGCGCATTCAAGGGGGACAACTAGAATAATGAAACGTTACGAAAGAAAGTGGAAGCATATTTGTTTGAAACGTGTGGCACATCGAAATGCCCAAGAAAGCACGGAACCAAAGACTGAAACTCGTAAAGAGCATCAAGAGAAGCAATTGGTTCTACAAAAATAGCAATCACTTTTTCGTATATAAATGAAGGTCGATCGTTCGTTGGGGGATGGACGTGAAATAACTTTCAGCTAAGGGGTATTGTCTGATATATATAGTATTACGGTAAAAAATAAGCACAGAGCATACGGCGCTCTGTGCTTATTTTTTAATGAAATCTATTTTTCTTTTTTAAATCGTACTGTTTTATCCCAACCAATTACTTGTTTCTTGCTCTTTGCACGTAAGTAAAGAATGAGACTGCGAATAAACAAATACGTAAAGAGCTGTGCGTACGTAAAGTACATAATGACGCTTATGAAAATATTGGTCGGTGTAAAGGTTCGTTCGACGCTCTGAGCACTAAATAATTGAGAAACATATGTAATATATGCGACATACCACATAAATAGTAATGGAATGCTATATTGAATTTGGAATATGCCGAGCAGTCCAATTATAAACCAAACGTTTGAAATGATTAGGAATAGCCAAAATACGACATACACTAAAACTTGTTGTAAGGAATGGACGAGAAGTTTCCCTTTAAAAAAGCTTAATGAAGAAAACATTTTTTCTAAAATGTATAAGTTTCCTTGAAGCCAACGTGTCCGCTGTTTTATAAGAATTTTTAAATGTTCAGGTTCTTGTTCCCATGTAATTGATTCCGGGACGATTGGTAAGAGATAGCCCTTTTGGGTAATTCTTAATGTTAATTCAGCATCCTCTGCAATTGCATAAGGATCATAGCCGCCAAGTTCTTCTAATGCGGAACGACGAAGAAGCATGTTTGTTCCGGTTAGTGAACCTGTTTGGAATAATAGCCAGCGTCCAGATTGCATAAGGAGCTGGAAAATCTGAAATTCTAATGAAATCATTCGTGTAAGCCAGTTTCTTTTCTCATTTACTGTACGAACATGTCCAACTGCTCCAACGGCATCCTTTGTTGTTTCAGCATGTTCTACGAGCATTCGCAGTGCATGTGGTTCAGGTTGATTATCTGCATCGTAAACACAGAAATATTCACCATCCGAAATGCTAAGGCCGTAGTTTAATACACGCGATTTTCCTTTCGGTTCGCCAGGTGGTACACGAATGTGATGAATATGAGCATAAGCTTTGTCGAAATCATCGCCAATTTCAGGTGTTTCATCTTGAGAGTTATCGTTTAATAAATAAACGTTTAGTTTGCCTGGGTATTCAATCTTTGCCATTGCTTCTAATGTATCTTTAATAACAACCCCTTCATTATGGGCAGGTATTAAAATATCTACACTTGGATAATGTTCTAGCGTACGATCTTTTCGTTTACTATTTCGATGAATTAAGCCTGCGAGTGTTAAGAGAGAGTAGTAAACGAGTAGGCCTGAGAATAGAAAGGCCGTAAAAATAAGTACATATTTGATTGAAAATGTGATGCTAATCCAAAATACGAGTACGCAGAACAGAAGGAATAAAAGGAGTATAACGAGTGTCATCATAATAATGTCTGTCCTTTTGTCGTGATTTGTTCTCGTTTTATTTTAATGTCTTGAATTGCTTCAGCAGCAAGCCATTGCTCCATTTTTGGATGTAGACGGTTCATTACAATGTCAGCACCGGCTTCATTTGTATTTTGTAATAAAATGACTAATGTGTTGCTGTCATATTCAGCAGCAAGGTCAAAGTCAGCTCTGACTGTATCAACTAACAATGAAGCTACACGATCCATGACACTTTCCTTCGTATATTTACTAAAGGAAGTGAAATCAAAGAAAATGATAATGCCTGTTTCATTACGACGATTCATCGCAGTTGTTAATAAAGCTTGTCGTCTTTCGAATTCTTGTCTTGTTAATACTTTTGATTCTCCAATGTATTGCTCGAGCACTCTCACTCGTTCAGTTAACTCTTTATTTTTAAGGATAACCTTTTTTAATAGATGGGTTGAAATATAAACAATGAAGAAGTTAGCTGCCATCAGGAAGTGGGTAATAATATATTCCCATTGATCTGATGTACTCCATAAGTGAAGCCACGCTTGATAAAATAAATAGAATACTGAAATGATTGTTCCCAGTATGAAGAAAATAAATGCTGTTTTATCAGGTAAAAATAGGAATAGTACATTTATGATGACATATATAATTGTAAAAATGAGCGCGTGCTCATATTTCGTCACATGTACAGTAGTAAAATAAAATAAAATTTGTAAAATCCACATAGAGAGGACTTTATAGGACTTATCTTTCACGAAACGTTCCTCCTTAAAGCTAATTCGTGCTGGATATTTGTAGTATGCACAATTATTAAGAAATGGACCATGTAGCTGGAAGTCTTTTTTTAGCGAGCGACATCAGGTAGTATCCCTCTTGTACAAGAAAAAATAAACAGACATACTAATTATTGTAACATAGCGTCTATACATCTATACATAAAGTATTTAGTATATACGAAAATTATATTTATGTTATATAAAAAAGCCTCCTCTTTAAAAGAGGAGGCTTTACATGAGTTTATAGGAACATCATACCTGCGACTGCTGCGTTTAAGAAGTTCGCTAGTGTACCAGCGATAACTGCTTTAATCCCTAATTGTGCAATTTGTTTACGGCGAGTAGGAGCTAACGTTCCTGTTACACCTAATTGAATTGCGATAGAAGAGAAGTTTGCAAAACCACAGATTGCGAAAGTTAAAATCATATTTGTTTTTGCAGAGAACTCTGCCATGTGTGGTCCTAAGTTTGCATATGCAACGAATTCGTTGATTGCAAGTTTTTGACCGATAAAGCTTGCTGCTTGGATAGCTTCACCTGGAGAAACCCCGATTAAGATTGCAAATGGTGATAATAAGTAACCGAAGATTAAATCAAGGCTAAGTTTAATATCGAACCAAGAACCAACCCATCCTAATAAGCCATTTAATAAAGCGATTAATGCAATGAAGGCCATTAGCATTGCAGCTACGTTAATAACAAGTTGTATACCTTCAGATGCACCGCGTGCAGCTGCATCGATAACGTTTGCGTCTTCACGCTCTGTTGAAAGTTGAACATTATTATCTACTTTTTCTGTTTCTGGCATAATTAGTTTTGCAATTAATAAACTTGATGGAGCTGCCATAATTGCAGCTGCTAATAAATGTTCTAACGGAATACCCATTGCTGCATAGCCGACAAGAACTGATCCGGCAACAGCGGTCATACCACTTACCATAATAGTGAAGAATTCACTGTTAGTTAAACGTGCTAAGTATGGTTTAATTAAAATTGGTGCTTCTGTTTGTCCTAAAAATACAGTTGTTACTGCATTTAAGCTTTCTGCCTTAGAAGTTCCAAGAAGTTTACTTAATGCACCACCAACGATACTAACAAATTTCTGCATAATACCTAAGTAATATAAGATTGCAACTAATGAACTAATAAATACAATTGGAAGTAGTGCTTGAATAACGAAAACAAATCCCCAAGGGCCTTTTGCGTTGACTAAATCCCCAGCAACGAACCTAATTCCCTCGTAAGAAAAATTAATTAATCCTTGAACGCCGTCAGCAGCAACTTTTAAGCCTGCTTTTCCAGCATCCCATCGCAATACGATAAATGAAAATGTCATTTGTAATGCTAGCGCGATTAAAATTGTGCGCCAATTAATAGCTTTGCGGTTAGAAGATAGTAAGAAAGCAATTGCTAATACTCCAATCACGCCGCCAATTCCCCATAAAACATTCATGCAGTGTATGCTCCTTCCTCATAGTAAAAAGTGTATAAACCAGTTGTCTATACTTTTGCGAATATAACATCTTAAGTAACTTATCATAATGGACATCGGAGGTCAAACGTCTAACGAAAAGTTTAAATAAAAAGAAAATTCTTTGAAAAAACACATATAAAATGAATAGACATGAAATAGGTTATGTTTTTTGTTGAAATATATTCATTATGATAACGTTTTGGGCAATTTCAGTAGAATATAGTGTATGAAATAGGAGAATGAACGCATAATTTTTTCGTAGAGAGAATGAAAGGGGATTACTATGTTGAGTCTTTTAAAAAGAGCCTTCTAGTAAACTAGAAGGCTCTGAAACTATAACTTAAGGTGCTTTCGTATAACCTAAGAAATGGCTTTTCCAATAAGAGTTGTTTAATGAAGCGATTGCTACACCTTTATCTCCAGATTGGATGAATGATCCCCCGCCAAGGTAGATACCCATGTGAGAAGGACCTGCTTTATAAGTATTTTGGAAATAAATTAAGTCACCTGGTTGTGGAGTTGAAGTTTTTGATAAGCTGCTCCAATATCCAGCAACACTTTGGCGGCTAATGTTATGACCAAATTTCTTAAATACGTGGTAGATGTAACCACTGCAGTCAACACCATTAGCAGAAGTACCGCCCCAAACGTATGGTACGCCTTGCATAGATTTCGCGTATGCAAGTAGAGAAGAACTGTCACCGCTATTATTATTGTTATTGTTGTTATTATTTTGATTGTTATTTTGGTTGTCGTTAGGCTTATTATCTACTGCGCCACCAACTGGTGTTTTAGATAGGAAACGTGTTCCGATGTAACCAGTTTGACCGTTGTAGTTAATTTTGCTCCATCCAGAGTTTTCAGAGATTACTTGAACCTTCTGTCCTTGTGGAAGTGCGCCTATGATTCTATAATTTGTACCTTCGCCGCTACGTACATTTAGTGCAGAAGCATTAATGTAGTAGTCACCAATTACACCTTGTTCAGGTTGTTTTGGCTGCTCAGGAGTAGCAGTGCCACCTTTGACGAATTTTACAAATTCGCTACTAACATAGCCTGTTTTTCCTTGGTAGTTTACTTTAAACCAGCCGTTTTCAGATCCGACTACGTTTAATGTTGTGCCATTTAACACGCCGCCAATTACACTATGGTAAGCAGCAGGGCCTGTACGAACACGTAGAGATGTTGCGTTAACAACGTAAGTACCACCAGTTTGAATAGTTCCATTATTATTTTGCTCTTGGTTGTTACCTTGATTGCCGTTTTCGTTAGAACCGCCTTTTTTTACGTAGTCCTTGCTTAAGTAAGCTGTTTGTCCTGCGTAATTGATTTTGAACCAATCTTGAACTTCGCCTACAACTTGTACTACTTGTCCTTGTTTAACAGAACCTACAGTTGGATGAGAAGTGCTAGGACCTGTACGAACGCGAAGGGAAGATACATTTACTGTATAGTTTCCACTTGCTGGTTGAACAGTTGCTTCATTGTTACTATTGTTGTTATTGCTTGTAGAGCCAGTATTTGAAGAAGCGCCTGATACAAATTGGCTACTAACATAACCAGTTTGTCCGTTATGGTTGATTTTCACCCAACCATTTTCTTCTCCAATTACGTTTAAAGTTTGTCCTTCATATACACGTCCTGAAACAGAACTAGAAGTGTTAGGAGCTGTACGTACACGTAATACATCAGCAGTAACTTTATTGTTTCCACCTGTGCTTACATTGTTATTCGTTGCTCCGTTTTTTGATACAAACTCGCCACTAACAAAACCAGTTTGTCCATTAACGTTAATTTTGAACCAACCATTTTCTTCTCCAATTACGTTTAATGATTGACCATTATAAACGCGAGAGATGACGTCGTGAGAAGTACTTGATCCTGCACGAACATGTAGTACGCTAGCATTCACCGTATATGATGAATTGTTTGATGCGGAAGCTTGGACAGTTTGTGTAGCAGCTTTTTGTGTATTTTGTTCAGGGGCAGCTTGAACACTATCAAGTGTAGGAGCTGCTCCTCCTGCTACAGACACTGCCGCAAGACCGGCAAGGTATTTTTTCATAATTTGTCGATTCCTTTCTGTCTGTAATGTAGTGAAGAAATATTTACCAACTGTTAAAAATTCTAAAGAGCATGTCGATTACTGTCAAGACTTATGTGGTAATCTGAATATGACAAAAAGGTTACAAAAAAAATCAAGGTATAAATCTGCACCTTGATTTCCATTTAAATACATATGTTTGATGTGGAAAATGAGAAGATTATTCGTATTTAGGAAGATGTGCTGTTGGATTTTAAAAGGCTTTGAGAAAATGACCTTTGTAGTAATTTGGTGATAGGGCCAACTTGACCATCTTGAACGCAGTTCCATCGAGATGGGTCATCGGTAAAATTTCAATAGTCGTTCCCGTAAAGAAGCATTCATCTGCTTGATAAACATCGCGAACGCTGAAAAGCTCTTCCTTTACAGGAAGTTGAAGAGTGTTAGCTAAAGAAAGGACGTACTGACGAATAATGCCGTTTAAAATAAGGTGATTGGCTGGATGCGTATACAGTGTTCCGTTTTTTATAAGAAAGAAGTTAGAGTGGCTACCTTCAGTTACAATACCATTTCGTACGAGAAGTGCTTCTTTACAACCTTTGCGTTCAGCTTTCGTATAAGCTAATACATTTGGTAATAAATTTAACGATTTAATATCACAGCGGAGCCAGCGTGTATCAGGTTCTGATATAGCACGTACACCGTATTCAATCCATAAAGATGGTCTTTCTTTTTTTGAAATATAAGCATAGATTGTCGGAGATATGTCATATGAAAATGCATGTGCTCGAGCTTGTACACCACGAGATACTTGTAAGTAAATTGTTCCGTCTTCGTGGAAATTATTGTTTTCAATTAATTTGTAGAGTAAGATGATGAGTTCGGCTTTTGAGAAAGGAAGTGATAATTCTATTTCTTCAAGGGATCGATATAATCTTGTTAAATGTGGGTCTAATAAGTGAAAGTTTCCGTTATAAAGGCGAATAACTTCATAGACGCCATCACCAAATTGTAAACCTCTTTCTTCAAGTTCTATGTACGCGCGATGTTTTGTTGTATCAATAACTGCATCATTCCATAGTACAAATCTTTCGTATGCCAATTTTCGTCCCATCCTTTCGTTAGTACATGAATAAAAATCACTATAGTAATTTTTATGTAAGCAATTCTCTACATATGACGTATATGTATTTGTAAATCACAGAGAAGTAGTGGTGATTTATCCTACATTAACTGCCCGTAAACGCCCGATTGGTGAGGGCTAATAATCAGTGGGGGATGAACAAAACACCCACTGATTAAAGTTTCACTTTATAGCATTTTGTATATACAAATTCGGAAATGAGAAATAAGAATCCTGCTTTTTGAAAAAAAAAAGCAACATTCGTATGGAATGCTGCACAAGGAGGGTAGCTATCATTCATAGGGACATCGTCTTTAAAGGTTTCATTTATGCAAACAAAACACTTGGAAAGACAATTATAAGAAAGTTGAAAACAAATGATGCACACATTTCTCTAAGGGATCTTATTGAAGATGAGAGATAAGAAATATGTGGAACCTTGTTTACATATTTTATTATAAAGATGTTTCGTTAATGTGGTGTAAATATTAGGTGAAGGTTATGTAATTTTAAAGTTAATGTATAGAAGAATTTGTAGAGAGGAAAATAAAAAAGAGGCTGAGATTACTCAGCGCTCTTCTTTTCTTCTTTAATAGCCGTTTTTACTTCGCCAGTTTTGATCTTATTGCTTTCAGAGAAGCGAAGTAAGTCGCCTTCAATAATTTTGTCTGACATATTTAGCTCGTTTTGTGCACGATCAATAAGTGGTTGAGCTTCTTCTTTCGGTAACTGCAGAACTTCACCAGTGTGGCGATCGTAGAATGTACTGTTCGTGTACATGTACTTATCTGTAACGAAGCTACCGTCACGAAGAACAACGAATCCTTTATTTTCTGGTGAGAATACATCATGACCGAATTGAATTTGATTCGTAGAATCTACACCAAGTAAGTTTAGAATTGTTGGCTTAATGTCAATTTCACCAGTTGGTTTTGAAATTGTTTTACCTTCTTTTTGACCTGGAACGTGAATAAACATCGGTGTTTTTTGTAAGTTCATATGGTCAAATGTAGTGATTTCTTCTTTTCCTAAGAACTGTGCCATTGCACGGTTATGGTTTTCAGAAATACCATAGTGATCACCGTAGAATACGATAACTGAGTTGTCGTAAATACCCTCTGCTTTTAGACGCTCAATAAAGTGTTTCATTGCTTCGTCTAAATAGCGAGCAGTTACCATGTAACGGTCAAATACGCCATCACCAGAATTGTATTCATCGATTAATTTCGTACTGTCATCATAAGTGAATGGGTAATGGTTTGTTAAAGTAAGGAAGCGAGTATAGAACGGTTGCTTCACTTGTTTTAACATATCGATAGATTGATCGAAGTATTCGATATCTTTTAATCCCCAATTTAATTTTGTTTCTGGCGTAATTTTGTAGTCAAGCTCGTTGTAGTAACGATCATAACCAAGTGCCGGATACATAATGTTACGGTTCCAGAACGTTGCGTTATTCGCGTGGAATACTGATGTGTGATATCCTTGCTGACGCAAAATTTCTGGAGTTGCTGTATATTCGTTATTACCGTGTGTGAAGAATACAGCACCACGGTCTAGTGGATACATTGAAGTATCTACTAAGAATTCAGCATCAGACGTTTTACCTTGCCCAGTTTGATGGAAGAAGTTATCGAAGTAATAACTTTCTTTCGCAAATTGGTTTAGGAATGGTGTAACTTCTTGTCCGTTAACTTGCGCACCAATTAAGAATGTTTGTAATGATTCAAGAGAGACAACAATTACGTTTTTCCCTTTTGCAGTACCAAACATATTTGGATCTGGTTTACTTTGTGTTGTTTTCACGTAGTTTTCTGTTTCTTGTAATTTACTACCATCAGCAAACGCTTTTTGTGAACTTGATTTTGCTTGTAAGCCAAGATCGTATGCTTGGTGTACATATAATCCTAAGTTTTTAACAAGCATAACGCGGTCGAATGAACGTGTTAATAGTTCTGGACGCTCAGCTTCTGCAAATCCTAGGTTTACGCAGAAAATAGCAACCGTTGACACGAAGTATAGGGAACGCATCGGACGCGCTACACGTTCTGTCGGTGCAAAATCTTTCTTCTTCTTCAATAGAACGAAGAATACGATAATATCCGCAAATGCAAGGATGATTTTGTAGTTAAATAATTCTTTCACACTAGAACCTAAACTTCCGAAATTAGACGTTTGTCCTAGTACTGGTAAAGTAACGAAGTCATTGTAGAATCCGTAGAACATTACGTTACCAACAAGAATGAACGTTAAGATAAAGTTAATTCCTAGTGCTATATAGTTACGTTTTTTCCCTTTTGCAAATAATGCAAGACCCACAAACAGTAATGATGCTGCTAATGGACTAATGAATAAAATGAATTCTTGCATGAAAGATTCAAGTTTTAAATCGAAGCTAGTGCGTGTAATGATGTAGGATTTTAGCCATACGGCCAAAGCTACGAATAAAGTAAAACGCACATTTTGAAATTGTGATTTCATGGTTTCTTTCATTCATTTCCACCCTTTCTCTATCAGGCTTGGTCGATTTTGGAGCGAAAAATGTTAAAATAAAAAATACATAGTTTTCTTGGCCATAATTAGAGTTTCTATATTCACCCATATACGACTTTAACTATGCATACCCTTTTTGGTTTCTTGTGCTGCTCATAAGCATAACGTCATTTCTGTATTATACAACAAAATTCATTTCTGAGAAACACTATAACATTTTACATTTTTTGTATGTGATTTGTCACTACCAGAGAAAACTTTAACATTCGTTTATATGCCCGTCAACTAGAAAATATAACAAAAATAGAAAAGAATGTTAAGCGGAATTGAAAGTTTTTTGGTTGAGAAATATGTAATAGAAATCTTTAAGTGGTTGTCTAGAAAACTATTATATGAAGGAAAATATGAAAAAATAAACGAACACTTGTTCTTTTTAGTTTTGTTTGTTACAATGAAATTTCATTGATAGATTATGTGTAATTTTGATGAACTTTTACTGATAACATAACATATTGTAGCTTATTTCTTTTGAAAATAGGGAGGCTTTTGAATGAAACAAAAATTTTCAGTTGAAGCGTTTTGGAAGAAAATAAAACATGTTGCGAAGCAGGCAGGGCAGTCGGTAATCTATGCGAGTTTATTGTTGTTTTACGTGTTGCAAAGACCGGATGTTCCAAAACGAGTGAAAATTATTGTAATCGGAGCACTTGCTTATTTCATTGCACCGATTGATGCCATTCCAGATTTCATTGCTGGAGTCGGTTATACGGATGATTTAGGTGCGTTAATGGCCGCACTATTACAAGCATCGATATACGTAAATGAAGATGTGAAAGATAAGGCACGAGTGAAGTTGGCAGAATGGTTTGGTTCGGATATAGACACATCATTTATCGATCAAAAATTAGATCAATAGGTGAGAACTGTCATAGGATGACAGGGCGAACGTAAGCGAGGAAGTGCATTATGCCATCAGGAAGAACGCATACGAAAATAAACTTAATATCCCTTCCGGTTGTTTTGTTTATGCTCTTTTCGTATGGATTAACAAGTTTTGATTTTTTATTAACTTTTGCAATTGGCTTTTTAGTAGGTACTTCATTTTTAACACCGGATTTAGATACGTACAGTAATGCGTATAATAAATGGGGATTCCTCCGCATTTTTTGGTATCCATATAGGAGCGTAATGCCCCATCGTTCCTTCTTCACACATACGATTATAATTGGTGATATTATTCGTATTGCATACATGTTAATCGTGTTTTCTCCGTTTTTATTCCTATTAAATATAATCGCATTCGGTGGAAATTTAATAGAAATTGCGAAGGAACACGAGGTTGAAATTGTAACGTTTGTAATGGGGATTGTTGTGGCGAGTACGCTCCACATTATAGCGGATAAAGCGAATACGCGCCGCAAGAAAATGATGAGAAAAAAGAAGAAACGCAGAAGATAAAAAACCGTCCCAAAAGGTATTTTGGGACGGTTTTTTTGTTATTAATAGGTAGGTTATTCTTGTCGTATTTTGTAGTTAAGTCGATATTCCTTGTCGAATCGCCGATAAAATTTCATTTACGATCATGCGACATCAATTTTTGGACAGTTCCTTTTTAATCAAACGTTTGTTTAAAACTAAGCTTTCAGTACCTTAATACCTTTCACGATATTCCAAATAAAGTAGTATAAGCTAATGATCCCGCAAATACATAAGACGATGATTGCTCCAATTCCAAGTGTTACGTCTGGTTGATCAGATCCGATGCCCATAATTCCTAAAATAACTAATCCAATAAATGTTGCGATACTTGGAATAATGTGTGTCCATAGAGCACGTTTCGCATGTGGTTTCGTTTCAGAATCGCCCACAATCCACACGATAATAGGGAATAAGATAGGCGCAAATAATACACTAAAGTATGATAAAGCTGCTAATATTTTGTTTCCGTTCATATATATCACCTCATAAGTAATGTTCGTTGTTATACCTTTAGTATGCAGTAGATTTGGCGAGCTTCCTATCGATTAACATTACAAGAACGTGACGTTTTTGTAAGATTTTCTGTTTCAAATGATGAAATTTTCAAAAAAATCTTTTTAAATGAAAATTGTTGTGATAAAATTATTGAAAACGTTTTCTTGAACGTTTTATATTTTTTAGACTTAAAGGTATGATGACCTGGTAGTCTATTGATAAGGTTATATCTTATTTAAAAGGGGATTCTTTAGGGGGAGAGAACAATGAACACATGGACACAAGTTTACGATCCGTTCGGTAACATTTGGATTTCGGCAGCAGTCGCACTTATTCCAATCATATTTTTTTTCTTAGCTTTAGCGGTTTTCCGCATGAAGGGGTATGTGGCAGGATTTATTACAGTTGTATTAACGATTTTGGTGGCGTTATTTGCGTATAAAATGCCATTCACAATGGCAATGGCAGCGACCGGATACGGTTTCTTATACGGATTATGGCCAATTGCGTGGATTATCATTATGTCAGTATTTTTATATAAAATTTCTGTGAAAACAGGTCAATTTGATGTCATTCGTGCATCTGTATTATCCATTACGAATGACCATCGTTTACTCGTTATTTTAATCGGATTTTCATTTGGAGCATTTTTGGAAGGGGCAGCAGGATTTGGTGCACCAGTAGCGATTACGGCAGCGCTTCTGGCAGGCCTTGGGTTAAATCCTTTATATGCAGCAGGTCTTTGTTTAATCGCAAATACTGCACCAGTAGCGTTCGGAGCGATGGGGATTCCGATTACAGTTGCTGGACAAGTAACAGGCATTGATCCGCATAAAATTGGACAAATGGCTGGGCATCAATTACCGTTCTTATCTTTATTTGTTCCGTTCTTTATCGTATTTTTAATGGATGGCTTTAAAGGAGTAAAACAAACGTGGCCTGCTTTATTTGTAGCGGGTAGTTCATTTGCAATTACACAGTTCATTACAGCGACGTTTTTAGGGCCAGAACTTCCGGATATTACGTCAGCGCTAGTAAGTTTAGTAAGTTTATCGCTATTTTTAAAAGTTTGGCAGCCGAAAGAAATTTATCAAACTAAGCAAGCGAATAGTGAAGTAGCCGCGGCGACGACAACGACATCTATGCCGAAACTAACAGTAGGAAAAGTAGTAAAAGCGTGGTCTCCGTTCATTATTTTGACTGTGATGGTAGTCATCTGGAGCCAGAGTTTCTTTAAAGCGTTATTCGCTCCGGGCGGCGCTTTAGAAAGTCTCGTATTTAAATTTGAAGTTCCAAGCTTGCACAATTTAGTAATGAAGGCAGAGCCGATTGTAAATAAACCAACACCTTATGAAGCAATCTTGAAATTAGATATTTTATCAGCGACTGGAACAGCAATTTTAATTGCTTGTATCATTTCTATCTTTATTTTAAAAATGAGTGCAAAAGATGCAGTAGCAACATTTAAAGAAACGTTAAACGAACTAAAAATGCCAATTCTATCTATTGGATTCGTATTAGGATTTGCATTTATCGCAAACTATTCTGGTTTATCTTCTACATTAGCGTTAGCACTTGCAGGAACTGGCGGACTATTCCCGTTCTTCTCGCCATTCTTAGGATGGATTGGCGTATTCTTAACAGGATCAGATACGTCAGCGAACGCACTGTTCTCGAATTTACAAGCAATTACAGCGCAGCAAGTCGGTGTATCTGAAGTGCTTCTTGTTGCAGCAAATACAACGGGCGGTGTAACAGGTAAAATGATTTCTCCGCAATCAATTGCGATTGCTTGTGCGGCAGTTGGACTTGCTGGGAAAGAGTCAGATTTGTTCCGTTTTACATTGAAGCATAGTTTATTCTTCGTTACTATTGTTGGGATTATGACGTATGTGCAGGCTTATTATTTAACTTGGATGATTCCGTAAACAACAAAAGAAATAAACTTTGCATTTTTCAGATTATAGTGTATGATGGGAAAGTATTGAAAATTAAATCAGTGATAAACTAGGGGTGCCTAACGTATGCGTAGGCTGAGAGAGAAGCGTGTGAACTTCTTAACCCTTTGGACCTGATCTGGCTCGTACCAGCGTAGGGAAGTTAACGGCTTTACATAATTATGTCTTTATGAGCCAGGTCCTTATTCTTTTATGGACCTGGCTCTTTTTATTTTGGCATGCGCTGGCCATATCTCGTCCTTGTCACGAACAGGGGGGCAACAAAGGTTATGAAACAGTCTGTTTCAGCTGAGCAAATTGAATTGAAATCGAGTTTACCAGGAAGTAAGAAAGTGTATGTGGATGGAACACGTGAAGGTATGAAAGTACCAATGCGCGAGATTGAACAAAGCGATACGAACGGTGTTCAAAATCCGCCAATCCGTGTGTATGATACGAGTGGACCTTATACAGATCCAGAGTATAAAGTGGAGCTGGAAAAAGGGTTGCAGGCGCCGCGCCACTCTTGGACCTTGGGGCGTGGTGATGTGGAAGCTTATGAAGGACGCGAAATTAAACCTGAGGATGACGGTGTGAAAGTAGCTTCAAAACATACACCTGTTTTCCCACAAATGGATCGTAAGCCGCTTAGAGCGAAGCAAGGTGCAAATGTTTCGCAAATGCATTATGCGCGTAATGGCATTATTACGTCTGAGATGGAATATGTTGCGATTCGTGAAGGGGTAGAGCCTGAATTTGTTCGTAAGGAGATTGCAGAAGGTCGTGCGATTTTGCCGGCGAACATTAACCATCCTGAAGCGGAACCGATGATAATTGGACGTAATTTTCACGTGAAGGTAAATGCAAATATCGGAAACTCTGCTGTATCGTCTTCTATTGCAGAAGAAGTAGAGAAGATGACGTGGGCGACTCGCTGGGGTGCAGATACGATTATGGATTTATCTACAGGTAAAAACATTCATACAACACGTGAGTGGATTATTCGTAATGCTCCGGTACCAGTTGGAACTGTGCCAATTTATCAAGCGCTTGAAAAAGTAAACGGAATTGCAGAAGATTTAACGTGGGAAGTATATCGTGATACGTTAATTGAGCAGGCGGAGCAAGGCGTTGATTACTTCACGATTCACGCTGGTGTATTACTTCGTTACATTCCAATTACTGCAAAGCGTATGACAGGTATTGTTTCGCGCGGTGGTTCGATTATGGCGCAGTGGTGTTTATTCCATCATAAAGAAAACTTCCTATATACTCACTTTGAAGAGATTTGTGAAATTATGAAGCAGTACGATGTTTCGTTTTCTCTTGGAGATGGATTACGTCCAGGTTCTATTGCAGATGCAAATGACGAAGCGCAGTTTTCTGAGCTTGAGACACTTGGTGAATTAACAAAAATCGCTTGGAAACATGATGTGCAAGTTATGATTGAAGGACCTGGGCATGTACCGATGCATTTAATTAAAGAAAATATGGAGAAAGAACTTGATATTTGTCAGGGTGCGCCGTTCTATACACTTGGGCCGTTAACGACAGATATTGCACCAGGTTATGATCATATTACTTCAGCGATTGGTGCTGCGATGATCGGCTGGTTTGGAACGGCGATGCTTTGTTATGTAACCCCGAAAGAACATTTAGGTTTACCGAACAAAGATGATGTTCGCGAAGGGGTTATTACGTACAAAATCGCTGCGCATGCAGCCGATCTTGCGAAAGGGCATAAAACGGCTCATCAGCGTGATGATGCACTTTCAAAAGCACGATTTGAATTCCGTTGGCGCGACCAATTTAATTTATCTTTAGATCCTGAACGCGCGATGGAGTACCATGATGAAACGTTGCCAGCAGAAGGGGCGAAAACAGCGCATTTCTGTTCAATGTGTGGCCCAAAGTTTTGTAGTATGAGAATTTCACATGATATTCGTGAATATGCGAAAGAAAATGACTTAGAAACGACAGAAGCAATTGAAAAAGGAATGAAAGAGAAAGCGGTAGAATTCAAAGAAACTGGTAGTCACTTATATCAATAACACGTTACACCTCTTTACTTGATTGATCACACTGTACCTAACTTAAATATAGAAGAAGCCCCCTTTGCTAAGACGGTAGCAAAGGGGGCTTCTGTCGTCTATCCCGCTATTTGTGGGCAGTAAAACTCCCACCTCAAAATTCGGCTGGAGCAAAGAAGTTAGGTGGGAGATAAACTGCCCGTAAACGCCCGATTGGTGCGGGCTAATAATCAGTGGGGGATGAACACCTACCCACCTTATAAAGTTTCACTTTATAAGGTGAAGAATAATTGTACCCAGTAGTATAAGAGGAATAATGTGACGACTGTTGTGAGTGGGATTACGATGAGAGATACGCTTAAATAATCTTTCCATTTCACTTTAATTTTGTTTTGTCTTAAGATATACATCCAAATGAGGGAAGCTAGTGTACCGATTGGTAATAATAGTGAACCGATGTCACTACCGATGATATTTGCGAGATAGATAGTTTTTAATGTGACTGGATCTAGTCCCATTTCTGTTAGTGTGATTGTACCAATCATAAGTGCAGGGTGGTTATTGAAGACGTTAGAGAGGAGGGAAACGAGTCCGCCCATTGCAAAGCTGGCATAGAGTAGATGCTGACTTACAACTGGTTCGAGCCAACTTACAAGTGCCGCTGTTAACCCTGCGTTATGAAGCCCGTAAATAATTACATACATAGAGAAAGCGAAAATTAAAATGTGCCACGGTGTCTTTTTCAAAATATCGACTGGGTTTGTTCGTAAGTAGTACCATCTCCAGATGAGAAGAACGAGTGAACCGAGTACGGCAACGATTTCGATTGGAATCGATAAGAAGGATGCAACGAATAGAAGACAGCGCATAAGGAAAACGAAGCCTAATACTTTTAACATGAATTTCGTACGTTTTTGTTTCGTATTAACAGAATTTTGTCCTTTTAACGGATGGAAGTTTTTCGTGAAGAAAATTTCTTCAATATCATATGAAGAAACAGGCAATCTTTCTGGAATTTTTTTCTTTAAAACTGTATACATGAGCCATGACATAAACAGTAGCCCTAATGTTGCAGGTACAAACATCATAGCTGTATGCATATAAAGAGTCATATTAACAATATTTAATGCGATTAAGTTTACGATATTACTTACACCGATTGGTGCACTAGATGCAGTGGCAATTAAAGCACCGCTTAATAAATAAGGGATTTGTTGATGAGGTTTTAATTGAAGGTTTTTCAGAAGTAAAATCAAAATCGGTGTTGTAATTAAAATACTACCGTCATTATTAAATAAAAGAGTCATAAGAAAACATAGTAATTGAATGTACCAGTATAGGCGTCGTCCGGAACCTTTCGCTAAATTTGCGAGCTTCGCTGCGGACCAGTGGAAGAAGCCGAAGCTTTCTAATATAACCGCCATAACGATGGTCGCTAATATCGTTATAGAGGCACCGCCGATTTTACTTATAATGTCCATGACGTCTGGTTTTGATACAAGTCCAGTAATGAGGATAATGCTAGCGCCGACTGCTGCCGGCCACGCCTCATTTAAACCACGAGGTCGCCAAAAGATAACAATCATCGTTAAGAAGAATACAATAATAGTAATCCATATTTCAATGCTCATATTTAACCTACCTTTCTATTTTCCCTTGAACAAATGTAGCTTGTCTCAAGTTTATATAGCATTATATTCAAAAGAAAATAAGAAGAACTAGGCATCTACCTTAATCTAGTGAATATGTGTATTTTGAGCAATAAGGCAAGTATAAGGGGTAGTGTAATAACTATTAGGAGAGGAGTCTAATAAATTAGGGGCATTCTATGTGTGAATGCCCCTAATTTACTATTTTTCCTTTAAAAATGTTCGATCTTTTAAGAATAAATTCCAGAAGAAAATAAATCCTGGTAGTAAAATTGCAATCCCGATTGCGTAAAGAATAAGAAGTGCATAGAATGTTTCGACCGTCGTAAAGCTTGTAAATACAGTTACGTCCGGGTAAATGATATAAGGTAAATGGGCGACGCCGTAAGCGTAGCTTGCAAATGCATATTGAGCGACGACAGCTAAAACTGCAATGCGAGGAAAGCCTAGTGTGCCATATTTCTTATTTGTCCACCAAAGGGAAGAGTATCCGATAACAAATAAAATGATAGAGACTGTAAACCATGGGAATTGCTTTATTAGTCCTTGCATAAGCCAGTGTGTTCCAGGGTCCATTACAACGAGAGCGATAATAGCAGTCACGAGCGTTGCAGGACCAAGTATGATGGCATTTCTTCTATAAATTCGGTACGTATCTTCAGAACCTTGTTCCCTAGCAAAATCAGCAAGAAAGAGAGATGATAGAAATAGTTCCGAAGTTAGTCCGAAGAGCATATAACAATAAATAACGGGACTAGAAAGAAGTTTTCCGTAAAGGAGCACTTCTTTTCCTTCAGACATCGTAATATAGGCACCTTCTGTAACTGGTAGAACGGTAATTAATAGAGCTGGGATTAAGAGCCCGGTAATACCTGAAATAATCCGAAGAAGGTGTTGGTATTTTGGCAGGGAGTAAGCAAATACCATAAATGTACTACGAATCGCAACGAGTACTAAAATTAACATAACTGGTACAAACATAACGGTTGCAAGGGTAAAGGCCGCTTTTGGGAAGAAACCGAGAAAAGCAACGACGACAAAGACAAGAAACGTATTCGTTACTTCCCAAGTTGGTGATAAGTACCGATTAGCAAGCTTGGCAGCAAGCGTCGGGTGTTTAGCGTATACCATGCCCCAAAAACCAGCTCCAAAATCAATAGACCCTAGTATGCTATATACGAAAATAAGAGCCCATAAGATGATGATTGCAATGCTTTCCTCATGCACGAGAATCGCCTCCTTCGTGATGTAAATCATTCTTTAACGGATGTTTCTTAAAGAATGTCCGTAGTACAAAGACTGTTAAAATACCGAGTCCGATATATAAAATGATGAATAAAACAAATAAAGGACCGACGAAATCAGCGCGCGTAGAAGCATCTACCGTGCGTTGCATGCCATAAATTGTCCATGGCTGACGACCACTACAACTAAAAATCCATCCGAATTCAATACCGAGCAACATAACGGGTCCACAGGCGGCAGCTCCCCAAAGAAGCCACTTCGGTAACTCTACTCCTTTTTTTCGGTAAACAAAGTACCAATATAAGAGGGCAATAGCTGCAACTGCAAAGGTAAAGGCAGCGGTGCCGACCATTAAATTGAACAGTGTATGTGTGTAAAATGGTGGCCATGTTTCTTGCGGGAATTCCTTTAGACCTTTTACAACGGTGTTAGGGTCTAGTCCCACTAATAAGCTAAGCATGTTCGGAATTTCAAGGGCATAGTTTAGTTCAAGTGTGTTAGGGTCCACAACCCCGCCAATCGATAAAGGCGCGTGTGATGTCGTTTCAAACAAAGCTTCAGCAGATGCTAGTTTCTCAGGTGAATGTTTATGTAAGGCAATAGCAGATTCATGTCCTGAAAGCCACATCGTAGCACCTGTGATAAATGTAATGACAAGCCCTAACAGTAATCCTTTTTTATGGTAAGCAATTTCACGAGCACTTAAATTTTTCTTTAATAATTTAAATCCAGCGATAGAAGCAATAACAGCTGCTCCAGTTGTATAGGCCGTAATAACGACGTGGAATGCACTTGTGCCAAAGCTTGGATTAAAGAAAGCTTTCCACGGATCAACGTTAAAAACTGAGCCATCTGGATTCATTGAAAAGCCCGCAGGTGTATTCATCCATGTGTTTGCCGATGTAATAAGCACGGCAGATGCAGTGGCGCCAATCATAACGAAAAATAGCGAGATTAATCTCATAACTGGAGGCAGTTTATCAGCCGCATATACGTAAATAGACATGAATAAAGCCTCTAAAAAGAAGGCGAAAATCTCAATTTGAAACGGAACGGAAATAACTTGCCCAACAATTTTGGCGAAACCAGGCCAAAGAAGTGAAATTTGTACACCAACAATTGTTCCAGTTGGAATTGCTACACCGAGAAGGATAGCAAAAGCCTTTGTCCATCTTTTTGCCATAATGGCATAGTCGGAATCTTTCTTCCAGTGATAGAGTATTTCACTTATAAAAATCATTAAAGAAAGCCCGACTCCAAGCGTTGCAAAGATAATGTGGAATGCTAATGAAGAACCAAAAAATGCCCTTGCTAATGTTACGGTATCCATATGTATACTCCCCTTCTTTTTGCCATTATTTTCTGATTGAATTGGAAAATTTATTCAAAAAACTACCAAAAATATATATGTATTTAAAAAATGAGTACGGTAATATAGTGTTTAAATATTCTAAAAAGAAAGAAATTGATATTTGGTAATATTTTATTTGTTTTTTAGGGCTGAATCTTTTATAATCTTTTATGCGAACGTAAGTTCTATTTCCGGGATGAAGAAGTTTATGTGAAATGGAGAGGGTGTTTTATGTATCCTGAAGTCATTAAAAAGATGGCATTTTCAAGAGAGCATAGAGATTTATTATTAAAGTTGTATAATAAAGAAATTACGCGTCGTGAATATGATCGACTTGTGGAATCGCTATATAGACCTTCTAAAGAGGCTTGCGAAGGTTAAGGTGAGAGAGACAATCTAAAGGATTGTCTTTTTTATATTTGCGTATGCTCTGGTAAAATTAAGGTTAGCCTTAAAAGGAGGTGAAAAGCTTGCGAAAACGTTTATATATAGGGATTGGGGTTATTCTCTTAATCGCTTTAGGTGGAGTTGTATTTTGGTCAGCTTTACAAGGAAATCGTACCGAGCATTTTATTTTACGACATATGGTGAATGAAAATGGAACACTTGCAACGTATCGCTTAGAGGATACAAAGGCAGGTAAGGGTGAAGCGAAGGGCCGTGAAGCTTTATCAGAATCTGCAGGGTTATGGCTACAATATACACTTGATAAAGATGATCAAGCTTTATTTGATGAACAAGTGAAGGTTATTCAAAATAACTTTGTACACAAGGATCGCATCGTTATATGGAAAATCTCTGAAAAGGGAGAAATGCAGTCAGCTACTAATGCACTTATCGATGATCTTCGTATTATAGAACAATTATATCGTGCTTATGAAATGTACAAGGAAGATCGCTATAAAAACCTTGCAGATCAATTGAGTGATTCTGTACTTCGTTATAATAAAAAAGGTAATTATTACGTTGATTATTATGATGCAGATACAGGAAAACAAAATAACTTTGCAACAACATCTTACATAAATCCGCATGCATTCTCTTATATGAAAAAGTATGGAAAAATTTCTGCACAGCAGTATCAGGAAGTTGTTCAGTTTTTAGCGGATTATCCAAGGCAGGGCTGGGCATTCCCGAAAGAGTATAAAGATGATGGGACATTTACGTACGATAAAGAAGTGAATCTTATTGACCAATCATACGTCGCTTATCATCGTAGTTTAGGCGGTCTTTCATCAGATGCTTATTTGGAATTTATAAAGAAGAAATTTCGCGAAGACGGAAAGTTATATGGTCGTTATAACTTAGAAACGGGAAAACAAGCTGTGAACTATGAATCACCAGCATCTTACGGATTAACAATTTTGTACGTACTACAAACAGGTGATACAAAGTTTGCGAAGGAATTGTATGAGCGGATGACTACATTCCGAAATGATAATGTATTTAGTAGATATTATGGTGGATATGTAACAGGTGAGAATAATAATACACATATTTTCGATAACGTATTGCCGCTTTTAGCGGAAATGGAATTGGATAAGAGTAAAAAATAGAAGGTGCCACCCTATGGGGATGGTACCTTTTATTTGTGTCGTTATTTGTTTGTAAAGCGATATAATTTTACGCCCTAATATTGGAGAAGTAATCAATCACGAATTCACGAAATTGCTGGGCGGTGTTTGATAAATAGCGCTTCTTCGACCAACTTAAGCCGATAGTTCGTTCGCAATTAGGTTCAATAATACGTAACTTATTTGATGCTAAAGTAGAGTTTTTTAATAAAGTTAAACTTGGGACAAAGGCGATGCCAAGACCCTGCTTAATGAGATCGCTAATCACGGTTGGTTCATCTACTTCAAAAGCGATATGTGGAGTGAAACCAGCTTTTTTACAAAATTCATCTGTTAAGTACCGAAATCCGTAACCAGTGTTCATACTAATAAACGATTCGTCTTTTACTTCATGCAAATAGATACTTTCGCGGTTTGATAACCGATGTCCTGAAGGAACAGCTAAGAAAATTTCTTCTGTGATAAGTGGTTCCCAAACCATTTCCTCGCCTTCAATTGGTACAGAGGAGATACAAAAATCAATTTCCATATTATCTAGTTGCCGTTTCATAGAAGGAGTAGATGCGAGAAATTGTTGGAATCGAACGTTAGGGTGTTCTAGTAAAAAAGAACCGAGTAACTCGGGTAATATTCTTGGAATAGAAACTGCAAGTGTAATAGAGCCTTGTTGTAATTCAGCTAAATCTTTAATTTCGCGTTCCCCTTCACTCAATTCATGAAAAATGCGTTCTACTCGTTTTAAAAATACTTTGCCGAAAGAGTTTAATGTAATCTGTCGACCTTGGCGATCAAATAAGGGGACGCCTAAGTCCTTTTCTAGTCTAGCGATTGTTTTACTGAGTGAAGGCTGCGCGATATGCAATTCTTCAGCTGCTTTTGTCATATGTTCTAGTCGTGCGACTGTCTGAAAGTATTTTAATTGAAGAAGTTCCACTTCGAATCTCCTTTCTATAGACCAAAAGGAATGAATTGATAATTAAAGATGTATTATACAGTATGGAAAGTGACGTGTATAGTAAATCTGTTAAACCATTCGAAGGGTGTTAAATTAGGAGAAGGAGTATGTTTCATGAAGGGAATTCAACTTATATTTAAAGATTGGAAGGCGATGTGGAACCATAAACATGGACGTATCGCTTTAATTTTTTTATTAATCGTTCCTTTAATTTATTCAGGATTCTTCTTAGCTGGATATTGGGATCCGTACGGAAAATTATCTAAATTACCTGTTGCAGTTGTTAATTTAGATAAGGGTGCTGTGATGGATGAAAAAAAAATCCAGGCTGGAGACGATTTTGTTAAAAATTTAAAAGAGAATAAGGAATTGGCGTTTCATTTCGTATCAGAAAAAGATGCTGATGAAGGGCTAAAAGAAGATAAGTATTATATGGTGGTTACGATTCCGGAGGAGTTCTCTAAAAAGGTAAGTACACTAATGGATGAGAAACCAGAGCCGGCGAGGCTGCAGTACAAAGTAAATCCAGGTAAAAACTTTGTAGCAGCTCAAATTGGAACGACAGCTGTTGAAAATATGAAAACAAAAATTTCAAATAGCATTACGAAATCTTATACAGAAGGTGTCTTTTCAAAGTTTCAAGATTTGGCACAAGGGTTGAGTGATGCAAGTAATGGCGCTGAGAAGTTACATGAAGGAACGACGGATGCAAAAAATGGGGCGAATCAGCTTGCAGATGGTATTCATCGTTTAAGTGATGGAACAGTGAAATTAAAAGAAGGAAGTGATAAGCTTGCTTCTAGCCAATCTGCCTTAAGTGGCGGTGCAAATGAGCTGAGTCAAGGAGCGATCTCACTTCATAGTGGTATGGAGTTATTAGCTCAAGGTGAAAAAACTTTACAATCAGGGGTTAGTGAATTAAGTGCTGGTACAAATGAATGGGTGAACGGAAGTGAGAAACTTGCTGAAGGGCAAGTGAAAGCGGACGATGCAGCAAATAGTGTAAAACAACAATTAGAAGAGTATGTGAAAAGTCATCCAGAAGTGCAGCAAGATCCTGCTTTTCAAAAGATCATTGCTACTTCTAACGGATTAGCTAAAGCAACAAACACTTTAAATAATAGCCAACAACAATTGACACAAGGTGCGCGGAAGCTTACTGATGGTCAGCATAAGATTGAGGAAGGCATGAATACATTCGGAGTTAAGTTAAACGAAGCTACCGCTGGAACGAAAAAGATAGCAGATGGTACTTCGAATTTAGCTGATGGATTTACGAAGTGGGGAAATGGATTTACATCATTACAAGAAGGTGTAAATCACCTTGCGAGTGGTGGAACAGAGCTGAATCATGGTGCTGATAAGTTAACGAACGGACTTGTTAAACTTGACGATGGTGCGAAAGAACTTTCTACGAAATTGGGAGAGGGCGCAGAGAAGATAGCGGATGTTCGCAATGATGATGCACGCAATACGATGTTCTCAGAGCCGGTTCAATTAGTGAAGTCGACAGTTTCTGATGTGCCTAACTACGGTTCAGGTATTGCACCATACTTTTTATCACTGGCATTTTATGTTGGCGGAATTATGGCATCGAATATTTTACCTCTTGGCCGTAGACAAAATATGAAGGTAAGCGGAACAGTACATTTTATTAATAAACTAGGATTGGTATATTTAATTGGACTTATTCAAGCATTACTTGTGGATGTGGTTGTGCTAGGAGTTATGAAATTAGAAGTTGCAAGTGTATCACTCTTTGTTTTATCAAGTATTGTTATTTCCTTTACGTTCATGACATTTATTCTTATGTTAGTAACGGTATTCGGCATTGTTGGGAAGTTCGCAGCGGTAACGCTTCTCGTTCTTCAATTAGCGACGAGCGGAGGTACTTTCCCAGGAGAGTTAAATATAGCTGTTCTTAGCAAAATTGGACAGTTTCTCCCAATGTCTCATTCTCTTAGAGGATTACAAGATGTTATCTCTTTAGGAGATTGGTCGCAATTACGAATGCAAATTTTAATTTTATTATGCTATCTCGTTGTCGCTGGTGGAATCACATGGGTTACGAGTCATATACAGCATAAGGAAACGAATGCAGAGCAAGTTTCTTAAAATGAAAAAAGCTATCCGATTTTTCCGGATAGCTTTTTCTTATTTCTTTTCCATAACCGCAAAGTAATTACTTTCATTATCAGCGAAGTTAAAAGCTCTACCAGTAGGTAAATCTACAACTTGTCCAACTGTAACATTTTTCTCAGAAAGATCTTTATACAGTTGATCTAAGTTATTAGAGAAGAACATAAGTGAAGGGGTATTTAAGTTTAATTCAGGTTGCATCTTCGCAATTAACGCCTTATCGTGAAGGACGATGCTTGTTCCAGCTTCTTTTGCCGGCGCAATTTCAATCCAGCGAAATCCTTGACCGTTATTTTCTTCCGCAACGATTTGGAATCCTACTGTTTCTGTCCAAAATTGTACTGAGTCATCTTGGTTATTTACATATAACATAATTTGTCCAATTTGATTAATCATAGGTGTGTCCTACTTTCTTTTCTTATATGAAATACTATTATATCAAATATATGGTTTAAATACTTTTTCATGATTTTTCCGAATGGCAATCTTCGCCCATCTCATATTTGTCGTAGGGGAAGGCCCTGTAACCCACGTGTGAAATGGTAGTATGCTACCAATGACCATTGCTGAAATAGAGATTGTGGTCGTTAATATAAATAGTAATAGGCTATATAATATTGTGTTTTCTTGCAGTGCGAATAAGGAAAGAAATTTTGTACATAGTTGCAAGAAGAAAAAATGAGCTAAATAAGCGCCATACGTGTAATTCCCGATAAAACGTAAAGCTTTATATAAGAAACCACGTCGCTGTACAATTGTAATAGATAACACGTACAGTATCATAATTTCACAAACAATATATAAAAACATGGACGGTTTTAAATAAGTAGAAACCGTTAAATGAATAGAATTGGCGCCGTAAAAACTAAATAACTCATAATTGATGAATAAAAATAAGATGAAAAATAGTATTGTGATAAGCGGAATATGTTTCATGACAAATATACGCCAAGTTTTTAATGATACAGCAGCTATTCCTCCCATGACGAAATAGAATGAGTAGAAGAAGAAGGAACGATCTGTATAATGTAAAATGGTTGAACTAGTCAGTTTCTCTCCATTAAAAATGTAGTGAGAAGAGTACCACATTAAGAAGAAATATAGACAAGCGAAAATGGTCATATATTTATATATGTCTTTTTTATTTTCTGTTCGTTTTTGAAACCAATAAAATAGTGTGCATAGTAACGGGAACAATAAGTGAATTTGGAACATCATAATAACGTACCAAAGATGAGGTGCAGCTGTTCCGAGTAATAAACTTTTTATTCCGCCTTGTAGTGTAATGACATCGTTTGTTGTTAATAGGTAAAGAATAGACCAGAAGAAATAAGGAATGAGTAAATGTGCGGCTTTTTCATAAATATATTCTCTGTAAACGAGTTGCTTCGTATATAGCCGAATTAAATGGAAGCCGACGATAAATATGAATGCAGGTGCTGAAAATTTTGCAAGATTAAATAGCATGCCCATAATGAGGGATTGCTCGAGTAAGACATTTCCTTGATTCATTGTATATAATAAGGAACTTTGCAAAACGACAGCAAGAAATGCAATGCTTTGCAAAACTTTGAATTCTGGTGCGCTTTGAGTCATTGTATCCATCTCCTTTTCCATACATGATTATAGTACGGATAATAGATAATGGATGTGGAATGTTTGTGAAGATTATAACAAAATTGTGGCGGGATGGGATTATATTGACGTTTCGACAAATAACAACAAGAAAGAGGATGCTCAAAGCGAGCATCCTCTTTCTATATATTAAGCAAATTTATTTTTGATCCAGTTTTTACCTTCTACAAGGCGAGCTGTCATTACGGCACAAGCGTTATCTCCTGTTACGTTTAACACTGTTGCAGGAGGATCGATGATTGTACTAATTGCTGCGATAATTGGCAATGCTTCTGGTGGGAATCCGTATAGAGAAACGATTAACATTTCACCAATCATACCCCCGCCCGGAATAGCACCCATTACTGTTCCTACTAATAGAGAAACAACAAGTGCAATTGCTAATGTTTTCGGTCCTTCGAATTCCATGTTGAAAATACCGAATAAGAAAGCAATTTTCAATACCCCGCCTAAAACAGATCCGTCTTTATGAAGTGTAGATCCAAGAAGGACAACTGTTTCACGAACGTCAGAAGAAATACCCATTTTCTTCGTTGCTTCTAAGTTCGCTGGAATACTTGCGGCACTACTACAAGTTGCAAGTGATGTAACTGTAGGAGAGACCATGTTCTTCCAAAATACTTGTACACCTTGTTTGCGACCTGCAAGGTACGCATAGAATGTAAAGAATACAAAGAAGTAAATAAGAGAAGCTGGATAGTATACCATTGCTGCTCGGAAGTAAGTTCCAAGAAGTTGTGGTCCGAATTCACCAACTAATGCTGCGAAGTAGGCAGCTAGTCCGATTGGAGCGTAGTACATAATGAAAGATACGACTTTCATTGAAATTTCTGCACCAGCTTGTAGGAATGTAGCGAATGGTTTCCCTTTTTCACCAACTGCTGAAGTTGCAACCCCCATTAAGATAGAGAAGAAAATAAGAGCTAGCATGTTCTCGCGAGATAGTAACTTTGAAAAGTCTGATACTGTTATGATACCGACAATTTGATCAGCAACACTAACTGCTTTTTCAGCTTTATCAGGCTGCGTTAGTTCTAATACAACACCTTGTGCTGGCGGGAATACTTTCACGATAATAATCATAAAAATAGCAGCTAAAATACTTGTAAATAAGAAAGTTCCAGCCATACTAGACATAATTTTACCGAAACGTTTTAATCCATCCATATTAGCAATAGATGACGCGATGCTAAAGAACACTAACGGTACAACAATCGTAAACATTAAGTTTAAGAAAATGTCACCAAGCGGCTTTAAAGCAACTGCATCGGCACCCATGAAATAGCCAATGAAACCACCAATTAGGATAGAAGATAATAAAATAAGCGGAAAGCGATATGCCTTCATAAATATATCCTCCTATCGATTATAAAAAATCATACTGAATCATTATAGCGAGTTAGAGACTTCTTTACTAGGAAAATACGGATAGATGGAATAGCGTGAAAACCGAGAAATTTTTGTTTTTAAGCTCGGCATACAGTTAGAAATCTAGACATATATATTTGTAACCTAGTGTTGGCAAGGGCTACACCATAACTTAGGTTTGGAAAAAGGGGGAGGGGAGCGAGATGAATATTTTACTTTGCTGTGCAGCGGGAATGTCTTCCAGTTTGATTGTTACAAAAATGGAGAAAGCAGCTGAGGCAAGAGGGATACAGGTAAAGGTTTGGGCAGTATCAGGTTCAGAAGTGCGAAATCATATTGATACTGCAGATGTACTTTTACTTGGACCGCAAGTACGTTATTTATTACCGAAAATGAAAGAATTATGTAAGGAGAAGGGAATACCTGTTGATGTCATTCAATCTGTCCATTACGGACTTTGTAATGGAGAAGCTATCTTGCAAGCAGCTTTGTTAATGAAACCATGAGGAGAGTGAGATAGATGATAGGGTTTTTAGAGAAATATGTGATGCCAGTGGCAGGAAAGGTTGCAGAACAGAGACATTTGCAAGCGATTCGTGATGGAATTGTTTTAACGATGCCTTTCTTAATTATTGGATCATTTTTCCTTATTATTAGTGCATTACCAATACCAGGATATAATGATTTTATGGCAGGTTTATTTGGTGAGAATTGGCAGAGGGCTTTAGGGTATCCAGTTAGTGCAACTTTTAATATAATGGCTTTAATAGCTGTTTTTGGAATCGCTTACAGACTTGGAGAATATTATAAAGTGGACGCTTTAGCATCCGGAGCATTGTCGCTTGTGACGTTTTTACTTGCAACACCATTCCAAGTTATGTATATGATACCAAATACGAAAGAAAGTATACTTGTAGATGGAGTTATACCAGCTGCGTTAATGGGAAGCCAAGGGTTGTTTGTAGCGATGATTATTGCAATTATATCTACTGAACTTTATCGGTTTATTGTACAAAAAAAGATGATTATAAAGATGCCGGAGACAGTTCCACCAGCTGTGACACGTTCATTTGCGGCACTTGTTCCAGGTTTTATTGTTGTAACGGTTATTTGGATTTTGCGCTTAATTATAGAAAATACTTCTTTTGGCAGTATCCATAATATTGTGGGGCAAATTTTACAGGAACCACTTAGTGTACTTGGTGCTAGTCTTTGGGGCGCAATAATAGCAGTTATTCTCGTTCATGTTCTTTGGTCGTGTGGAATTCATGGTGCTACTATTGTTGGTGGTGTAATGAGCCCCGTTTGGTTGTCGTTAATGGATCAAAACCGAGTTGCTTTCCAAGCAGGGCAAGATGTACCGAATACGATTACTGCACAGTTCTTTGATTTATGGATTTATATGGGCGGTTCTGGTGCAACACTCGCTTTAGTTGTAGGAATGTTACTATTTGCGCGAAGTCAGCAATTGAAAAGTTTAGGGCGATTATCGATTGCACCAGGTATTTTTAATATTAATGAAATGGTGACTTTCGGTATGCCGATAGTAATGAACCCGCTTTTACTTATTCCATTTATACTTGTACCAGTTGTTTTAACGATTGTTTCTTATTTTGCAATGGAATGGGGATGGGTTGCACGTCCGAGCGGAGCTGCTGTACCTTGGACTACACCTATTCTTTTTAGTGGATATTTAGGATCAGGCGGGAAAATTTCAGGGGTTATTTTACAGCTCATTAACTTTGCACTTGCATTTCTTATTTATTTTCCATTCTTAAAAATATGGGATAAACAAAAAGTAGCGGAAGAAAAGGGGGAGTAAAGAACTAAAATGGATACGATAGAGACGAAAGCTTTTCACTTAATTTTGCATGGTGGTAATGCGAGAAGCTGCTCAATGGAAGCAATTGATTGCGCAAAGCGCGGTGAATTTCAGGAAGCAGAAGCGAAACTACAAGAAGCTTTAAATGAATTGCAAGAGGCGCATCGCTTACAAACAGAACTCATACAGAAAGAGGCTGCCGGGGAAAAAACCGAAGTTACCCTTTTGATGGTGCATGCACAAGATCATTTAATGAACGCAATTACGGTGAAGGAATTGGCGAGTGAGTTTGTAGAATTATATAGGAAGATGTCGGTGGATGAATGAACCTTGCTTAGGCAAAGTTTTTTTATGTATGTGTCCGTACCATCAGTGGAGTGTTTGTTCCACTGATGGTATTTACAATCCTCCTTTTTACGGATGAGTAAGAGTGATAATTAATCGGCAGTAATAATCTCTCCTGTACCACGAATTAGTTTTTTTATATGCATCTCATTTGGTCTTAATATACTTACGATATAATCAATCGCTATTTGCGGTTCAACGGTCGTACCGCACGTATAACAGTCGATGGCTGCAAAGTTTTTTTCTGGATAAGTGTGAATTGAAAGGTGGCTTTCGGATAGTAAAACTAAAACAGTAACGCCATGCGGATCGAATTCTTTTGTACTTACGTTTAAAATATGGGCACCAGAGCAATCTGCAGCGTTAACTAAATGATATTCTAAAAAGTGAACATCATCTAATAGGGAAAAGTCCACTCCCCATAAATCTACTATTATATGCTTACCAAAAGTAGAATATTCCATAGGGTAGCACTCCTTACTATAATATTGTCAAAACTCCATTTCCTTTTTGTAACATTGATGTAGGATAAGATTCGATTCTGAGTTTAAAAGAGCGAGATTACGTTGTTCTAAATATTCTTCTTTAAATTGAAACAAAGGAGAAAGAAGAGAAGGTAATGTTCGAGGAGTTGGTATTACATATAATTGCTCAATTTGATCGAGTACATAGGCAGAATTAGCAGCAATATGAAATCCCCAGTCAGTTCCGAAAGAAGGAACGATTGTATGATAACTTTTCACAGTTAATCCAGCATGTTCAATAGTGTTACCGATGCTCCAATATACTAGAGGTGCATCAGCAGGTGAATTAGATTGGCAGACGAACGCACCATCTTCTGTTAAAAACGTAGCTATACGAGCAAAAAGTTCGCTTGTATATAAAGTACTTAATAACTCTGTCGCTGGATCAGGGAAATCAATGATGATTACATCGTATAAAGATGAAGGTGAATTTAGAAATTCTTTTGCATCGCATACGTGCACGTTCACGCGATTATCAAAAAAAGCGTTTTTGTTTAAAGATACTATTTCTGGAACATTACGTGCCATATTAATCATTGCCTCGTCTAAATCAACAAGGTCTACGTGTAGCACAGTTTCATATTTCAAAACTTCTCGTAAGGCAAGACCATCGCCACCACCTAATATGAGAACGCGTTTTGGATCAATTACTTTTGCCATAATCGGATGTACAAGCGCTTCATGATAAATTTGCTCATCAACGGAGCTGAATTGTAGTTGCTTGTCCAAGTATAAGCGAACATCGTTTACTTGGACTAAATTAATATTTTGATAATTACTCTTTTCTTCAAATAAATTCGTATGTTCACCAGCTTGTATTTCCTTTAGAGAAATTTCATCCCACACATCTAAGCTGTGTGAATCTGTGGGTACTATAATTACATTTTCCGATTGTACTTGCTTATCGTCTTCATCCTCGTCGTGTTTATCAGGTCTGTCTTGTTTATCTTCAGTGTCCTGTCGATCTAGTGTATCCGTGTTGGAATTTAATTCAGAATCCTCTTCTTGTTTATACCATTTATTTTGAACCTGTATTCTATAAATCTTCATTCTATTCTTTTTTCTATGCTTTGGCATTGGAATCCCCTTTCAAAATACTTTATTTTATTCTATTCTATGTAATTTAATAGAGTTTGACTGGACTATAACTAGACGAGTGTCTTGAATAGGTATTTGTTTTGATTTGAGTTGAAATATTATATTTTTTGGCACTATATTTTCGCACTTTTAAAAAAATTAGTGTTTTTTTGTTTTAAATACAACTAGACAACTAAACACTAATCTATTTTCATACAGTTATGTGTTAAAAGTGAGGTGTTTTATAACACACTGTGTGTTTTTTTGGGGACACACTGATTGAAAGCGGTAACACATAAAGAAATCACTCGAAAAAACGCTGATTTTAGGCGTTTTGAAAAGTTGGCACGGTAATTGCATTAATAAATAGCGTAAAGAAAAATAAAAAACATAAATTTTTTATACCACACAAGGGGGATTTATAAATGAATATTTTATTATGTTGTTCAGCAGGGATGTCTACAAGTTTACTAGTTACAAAAATGGAAGCGGCTGCAAAAGCTCGTGGTCTAGAAGGTAAGATCTGGGCTGTATCTGGGGATGCAGTAAAAAACAATATCGATCAAGCAGACGTACTATTATTAGGACCGCAAGTTCGTTACATGCTTTCTACAATGAAAACGCTTGCCGATGAGAAAAACGTTGGAGTCGATGTTATTAACCCAATGCACTACGGCATGATGAATGGAGAAGCAGTTTTAGATCACGCATTAACACTAAAAAAATAATTAGGGGGGAAGCGAAATGCAAAAGTTTATTGCATTTATGGAGAAGTATATTGTTCCTGTCGCTGGTAAAATCGGATCGCAACGTCACTTAGCTGCGATCCGTGATGGATTTATTGCAGTTATGCCACTTATTTTAGTTGGTGCATTGGCATCACTAATTAATGGTTTTCCGTCTGAAGCTTTCCAAGAGTTCATGAAAGGTTTGTTTGGTGAAACGTGGAAACAAGTTGGCGGTGGAATGTGGACTGGTTCTTTCGCAATTCTAGCACTAATCATAGCATTTACAACAAGTTATAACTTAGCAAAATCTTACGGCGTTGATGGTTTGTCAGCAGGTATTATTTCATTTGGTGCGTTAATTATTCTTACGCCAACAACACCGAAAGAAGGCGGATTGAACTTAGCTTGGACAGGGGCACAAGGGCTATTCGTGGCAATTATCGTGGCACTCCTTGTTACTGAGGTATTCCGTTTCTTTGTACAAAGAAACATTACTTTTAAAATGCCTGATGGAGTACCACCAGCAGTTTTAAGATCTTTCGCAGCTATAGTTCCAGCATTTGTTATCTTAACAGTAGTTGCAGGTATTCAATTAGCAGTGAAATTAGCTGGTACAAGTGTTCATGAATTTATCTTTAATACGATTCAATCACCACTGCAAAGTTTAGCAGGGACATTACCAAGTGCAATTGTCATTGTACTCCTTGTTCATCTTCTTTGGTTCTTCGGTTTACATGGGCCAAATATCGTTGGTGGTATTATTGAGCCATTATACTTACCGGCATTAGAGAAAAATATGAAGTTATTCCAAGGTGGTACATCTGCATTTGATGTTCCAAACATTATTACAAAACCATTCTTTGATACTTTTGTATATCTTGGTGGTTCTGGTGCAACATTAGCGTTCTTAGTGGTCGTATTACTTGTAGCAAAAAGTGCACAATTACGCGGTGTATCTCGCTTATCAATTGGACCAGGTGCATTCAATATTAACGAACCAGTAATCTTTGGTACACCAATTATTTTAAATCCAATTTTATTCTTACCGTTTATCATAACACCAATCGTATTAGTAATTACTTCTTATACAGCGATATCTATTGGTTGGGTACCAAAAACAGTTGTGATGATTCCATGGGCAACACCACCAATTATTAGTGGTTATCTTGTAACGGGTGGACATTTCTCAGGTGCAGTTCTACAGTTATTCAACTTTGTAATTGCGATGGTAATCTACTATCCATTCGTTGTATTATCTGACCGTTCTGTTGTTCGTACTGAAAAAGCAGCAGCACAAGGAAATAACAACTCTGTACCTATGTAACATAGTAATTGTTCTCACAGGTAACATTATCTGTGAGAACAATCACCTTTATATCATGTTCATAAAGATGAGACCCATCTACAAGAACACCAAACTATCATTAATAAAATAATAATTTAATAGAAATGTTCAAACTGAAGGGGTATTTAAATCGGTTGAACCATAATAGAGAGGGCGGTAATTATGATGACTACAGCAGAACAAATTCCATTCCAATTAATTTTAAATAGTGGTAATGCACGAAGCTTTGCAATGGAGGCACTTCAATTTGCCAAACAGGGGAAAATGGCAGAAGCTGATGAAGCGATGGTAAAGGCGAAAGAAGCGATTAATGAAGCGCATCATTTCCAAACAGAGCTCATACAATCAGAAGCAAGAGGGGAAAAAACAGAGATTAGTGTTCTTTTAATTCATGCACAAGATCATTTAATGAATTCTATTACGGTAAAAGAATTAGCGGCAGAATTTATTGACCTTTATAAAAAGCTAGAAGCGAAAGGGGAATAAAGCATGACTGGAATTAAAATTGCTACAATCGGCGGTGGCTCTAGTTATACACCAGAGTTAATTGAAGGATTTATTAAACGTTATGATGAGCTTCCTGTTCGTGAAATTTGGTTAGTAGATATTGAGGCAGGAAAAGAGAAGTTAGAAATCGTTGGTGACTTAGCGAAACGTATGGTGAAAAAATCAGGTTTACCAATTGATATTCATTTAACACTTGATCGCCGTGAGGCATTAAAAGGTGCTGACTTCGTAACAACGCAGCTTCGCGTTGGTTTGTTAGAAGCACGTGCAAAAGATGAAGCAATTCCATTAAAATATGATGTAATTGGTCAGGAAACGAATGGTCCTGGTGGTTTGTTCAAAGCGCTGAGAACGATTCCTGTTATTTTAGATATTTGTAAGGACATGGAGGAACTTTGTCCGAATGCATGGTTAATTAACTTTGCGAATCCGGCTGGTATGGTAACAGAAGCTGTCCTTCGCTACACGAACATTCAACGAGTAGTTGGTCTATGTAACGTTCCAATCGGAATTCGTATGGGTCTTGCAAGATTACTTGAAGTAGATGCAAGCCGGGTACACGTTGATTTCGCTGGTTTAAATCATATGGTATACGGATTAGATGTATACTTGGATGGCGTAAGCGTAATGGATCGTGTATTAGAGCTTGTAACAGATCCAGAAAAGCAAATTACGATGGAAAATATCGCTGCGCTTAACTGGGAGCCAGACTTTATTCGCGGTCTTCGTGCAATTCCGTGTCCATATCATCGTTACTACTATAAAACACGTGAAATGTTGGAAGAAGAGAAAGCAGCTTCGATTGAAAAAGGTACACGTGCAGAAGTAGTAAAACAATTAGAAGATGATTTATTCGAGCTGTATAAAGACCCGAATTTAGATATTAAGCCACCACAATTAGAAAAGCGCGGCGGAGCTTATTATAGTGACGCAGCATGTAGCTTAATTACGTCTATTTACAATAATAAAGGTGATATCCAGCCTGTTAATACACGAAACAACGGAACAATTGCAAGCTTGCCACATGATTCGGCTGTTGAAGTGAACTGTATTATTACGAAAGAAGGTCCAAAACCAATTGCGGTCGGAGATCTTCCAGTACCAGTTCGTGGTTTAGTACAGCAAATTAAATCATTTGAGCGCACAACAATTGAAGCTGCTGTTACAGGGGATTATCATAAAGCGCTGCTTGCTATGACAATTAACCCACTTGTACCATCAGATAAAGTTGCAAAACAAATTTTAGATGAAATGTTGGAAGCACATAAAGAACATCTTCCACAATTCTTTAAGAAGATAGAGAAATAAGAAGCGGCGCTGTTTAGCCCGCTTTTTTTAATTCTAGTAGGAGGTATTGCGATGATTAAACTAATTGTAAATGCAGATGATTTCGGTCTTACGGAAGGTACAAATTACGGAATTATTGATGGACATAAAAACGGGATTGTAAATTCAACGACGATGATGATGAATATGCCAGGGACAGAGCATGCCGTACGCTTAGCGAAAGAGTATAAAACGTTAGGGATAGGAGTTCATCTCGTATTAACGGCAGGAGAACCGCTTCTTAAAGATGTTTCATCACTTGTAAGTAGCGATGGATTGTTTCATAAACAAAGTGTTGTATGGGAAGGAAATATAAATTCAGAAGAGGTAGAAAAAGAATGGACTGCTCAAATTGAGAAGTTTTTATCTTACGGATTAACACCAACTCATTTAGATAGTCATCATCACGTGCATGGATTACCGCTTTTACACGACGTTCTTGAGAGATTAGCAAGTAAATATAATGTTCCAATTCGTCGTTGTGAAGAAGAGCGAGCGGTGCGCCCATTTTCAGATGTGTTTTACAGTGACTTTTACGCTGACGGTGTGACGGAAGATTACTTTGTGAAGTTAAAGGAAAGAGTGCAGGACGAGCAAACGGTAGAAATTATGGTGCATCCAGCTTATATTGACCCAGAGCTTGTGAAACGTTCTTCTTACGTAATGGATCGCGTGAAAGAGTTGCGTATTTTAACGGAGAGTGAGCTGCCTGAGGGAATGGAGCTTGTGAAGTTTTAATAGGAAAACGACGGCTAAATGGGGCCGTCGTTTTTTGTGCTTACAAAATGGATAGAACATATCCACCGAAGGCCCCGATTATAACGATAATCCAAGGTGGTGTTTTCCAAAAGGCGAGTAAGCAAAATAGAAGAGAAGCAAAAACGAAATCTACAGAATTCATAATTGTACTCGTCCAAATTGGATCATAAAAAGCTGCAAGTAAAATGCCGACAACGGCTGCGTTTACTCCAAGTAGTGCACCTTGTATGTAAGATACTCTCCTTACACTGTCCCAAAATGGTAAAACGCCAACAACGAGCAGGAAGGCAGGAAGAAAGATAGCGATCGTTGCAACAACTGCTCCGGCGGTTCCATTTAGTGCTGCTCCTATATAAGAAGCGAATGTAAATAGTGGCCCTGGCACTGCTTGTGTTAATCCGTATCCAGCAAGAAATTGTTCTTTTGTCATCATCCCGTTTTGTACAAACTCACTTTCAAGAAGAGGAAGTACGACATGCCCTCCGCCAAATACAAGTGCACCAGAGCGATAGAAGCTGTCAAATAAAGAGATGAAATAAGAGTATGGTCGTAACATCGGTAACAGTATTAATAGTCCGAAGAATAAGACGAGACAAGATATGGCTACCATTTTTGAAATAGGTACATTTATTTTATGAGCTTGGCTAACTGGCTGGCCACGATATAAAAACCAACCGATGAAACCAGATACTATAATGAGAATTACTTGTGTCCAGCTACTTGGCCATAATAGGGCGATTGCGGCAGTTGCAATAGCGATTGTTGCACGGTTTCGGTCTGGTGTTAACTTTTGAGCCATTCCCCATATTGCATGAGCGACAATTGCGACCGCTACAAGTTTCAGTCCGTGAATCCAGCCAGTACTTCCAAGCTCGAATTGGTTAAGAAATGAAGCGAAGAAAACTAAAACGAGCACAGATGGGAGAGTGAATCCGATCCATGAAATAATGGCTCCTAATAATCCGCCGCGTAATAAGCCAACTCCCATACCGACTTGGCTGCTAGCAGGGCCAGGAAGGAATTGACATAGTGCTACTAAGTCCCCGTAACTTCGTTCATCCATCCATTTTCTTTTTTGCACGTATTCATGGTGGAAATAACCAAGATGGGCGACGGGACCACCAAATGAAGTAAGTCCTAATTTAAATGATACGAGAAAAATCTCTATTAATGATTGGAAAGAGTATTTATTATTTTTCAAAATTTCCTCCTAGACTGTTTTTCTAAGTGCATTATACAAGAGGGAGTAAAGCAAAAGAAACGATTTTAATGTAAAGATTGTGTGAATCTTTTCTTCGTAATTAAAATTTGAAAAAGTCATAAATGATTATGTCTAAACCATAAAGTAGTAGAAGTAGTGCTGGGAAATTTATATGAGGAGAATGCCCGTATGACAACACATTTCTTTGCTAGGTTAACAGGGAAGAGGGAAGTACCTCCTGTAAATACAGAAGCTTACGGTGTAACAGAGCTCATTTTTAGTGAAGATTTAAAGAAGTTGCAATATCGGGTCATATTAAAAAATATAAAAAAAATCACGTCATGCCAAATTCATTTAGGAAAAGCGAATCAAATTGGTCCAGTTATTTTAAGTTTGTTTGGTCCGTTAGAGCAAGGGATTAGTGTGAATGAAGGAGTCGTTACTGGTGTAGCTAGAGTAGAGGATTTTGAAGGGCCTTTACAGGGGAGAGCATTTGACAGCTTGTTTCAAGAGATAATGCAAGCAAATGTATATGTAAATGTTAATACGAAAGCTAATAAAAAGGGAGAAATAAGGGGGAGAATAAGGGAAGTAAAGAAGTAAGCGAAAAGGCTGTCCAAAAAACATTTTGGAACAGCCTTTTCTAATTATATAGAGTGCTACAATATCCCCTAGTTTAATTTTTTACAGGCTGATTTTTAATGAAGAAGTCCATTATATAAAATACTTCGTCATCTGGGATTTGTATTTCAAATGTATTTTCAATAGGTTGCAATGCTTTTTTCACTTTCATATACATCCAGTACTCATCTTGTCTTCGTTTTTCTTTATCAGGATGAGGGAGGAGACTTTCGCCTTTTTGAAGACGGTCAACCATGCAGCTCATATGCAAAATCACACCCATTAAACTGTCGGGAGTTAGCTGTAAAGAAATCAATTCTTGAATTGTATTTAATGCATAACGAATTGTTTTAATAAGTAATGCTCCATCGTTACGCTGCATTTGTTGTTCAAGAATATCAGCCATTTTTGCATATGTTTCTTCATACGTAATCAATTCTTGAATTGGTTGAATAGCTGTGTAGTTCACAATGTCTTGGAAATGATATGTTAAGCAAGGTATTTGCATATCGAAATTCGTGACGATACAAATGATATTACGCTCTTTTTTTATGTTCTCGATCATTTTCGTTAAATCTTTTTCATGAACGATGCTAATCGGAATAATTTCAATTAAGTCTTTATCAAAGCGTAAATAGTTCTCTAACATTTTTTGAATTGCTAAAGCACTTCCTTCGCCGGTTAAACAAGCTGTTAAAATCACGGATTTCATTGGCGATAGTGGCTTTTTCTTTTCTTCCTGTACGTTTAAATAGAACGGCGTTAAGTTCTTCACTGTTTCGTATAGTGCATCTAATGAATAGCCAAGCTGAGCTTTTCGAGCTGCTTCTAGTGCGTGTGGTGTACTCGTCATGGAAAGAACACGTACAGGGATTTTGAATTCAGTTTCTAATATATCACCAATATAAGCGAGAGATCCCATATCAACAAGTAAAAGAAGCCCGTTTATATTTTGAAGTGTTTTCATATACACTTTAACACGCTCTAAGAAGTCTTTTGGTGATTCATGCAAGGGCATATCGATACCAGTTACTTCATCAATACCGAGAAGTTCGTTTGCAACGTTTGCCATTTCTGTTGCGATGCCATTACCGTGTGCTAATATTAATACTTTTACTTCTGTTTGTGAGGCAGGAATTGGATCAACAACGAAGAACATTGTTAAAAAGCCAGCTTCATCAATAGGTATGGTTATTTGTAATTCTTCTTCTAATAGCTGAATACATTGCATAGCTACGGAAAAAGCTTCTTTATATTTCGTACGAATTTGATTTAATTGTGGGTGGTGAATTTGTTTCCCGCCCTGTAAACGTTGTAGAGTTGTCTGTACATGTAAACTTAAAGCGAGAAATACTTTTTCATCGAAAGTTTTAGATAAATATTTTTCAGCTAGTTCCGCAATTTTTTCACATACGGAAACGATATTACGATCCACAATTTTAAAAACATTTTCATGACTTGTTTTTTTAGATATTTGGTTAAAGTATTGGACGAAAAAGCTTTGAATATCATTTTCTATTAGTAATTCTAATTCTTCCTCTTCAATGCCGCGTGCTTGAAGTTCTTCATATTTATAATCAATATAATCGTAAATAGAAGAGCGACTTCCTTCCGGTTTTATTGTATGTTTACTCCAACCTTCATCACCTGTAAATACAAATGTTTCATTTGGTATTTGATATAGATGACGGCTCTTTCTTTCAATAAATAATCCTTCTTTCATATACCAAGGTAAATCTGTACTTGAAACACAGACAGAATCACGTTTTTTTGTTACAAAATCAGAATAAGCCTTCGCACAGGCAATTTGTACGTCCGTTTTCAATTGACCGATGTTATTTGGACAATTGTAAAAGACGAAAGCACGCATTGTATTTGGACTAACATGAATCTCTTTCCTTAGACGAATTGCTTCATTTGTGAAAAATAGTTGCAGTAAAGCAAACCGTTCTTTATGTGTTCGCTCACGAAGTGGTGGAAGCGTAACGGTCATCGGAATACGTCTTGTAAATGTTTTTAATAAAAATGAATTTGGTTCTTCGGTTGTTGCAGTAATAATCAACACTCGTGCCTTACGTTCATTTTCCGTTTCTCCAAGGCGGCGGTATACTCCGCGATCAATAAATGTGAAGAGCATCTCTTGTCCTTCTGGAGGAAGGCGATGTACTTCATCTAAGAAGAGGATTCCTTCATGTGCTTTTTCAATTAGCCCTTTTTGATCACTGGCACCTGTGTAAGCTCCTTTTTTTATCCCAAATAACTGTCCAAGTAGTAGTTGTGGATTGTTTGCATAATCAGCACAGTTAAAGACGATAAAAGGTGCATCTTTTGGAAGTTGTTCCACTTCAATTGCGTATTCGTGCATTAAAGAAGCGAACATCGATTTTCCGACACCTGTTTCTCCAAGTAGTAAAGTATGCATACCGTTTGGAGGATAGAGAATAGAAGCTTTTGCTTTTTCAATTGCAATTTTTAGGCTTGTATTTTCAATAGCAAATGTATCTAATGAAGTGCCCTTTGTTGAATGCGTTTCCAATGAAGTGTTCGTTTCTATATAAAAACGGACAGGGCGTGTAATCGTTTTTAATAAACGATTATCTTTCACAAGCTTGTTTAAATCGCTACTAACATTTGCACGGTCTAGCTGTAGAAGTGTAGCGAGTTCTGATGCTGTTATACCTTCTGTATAATTCCCTTTTTGTATTGCGTTAAAAATGAGATCTATTCGTTTCATTTCTATTCACCTCGAAACTTCATCACTATTTAAAATTCTACACAAAAATGAGAAGTGTGGGAAGAGAAAAATAAAGTGAAACTTTAATCAGTGGGGTTTTTGTTCATTCCCACTGATTATTAGCCTTCACCAATCGGGCGTTAACGCGGGGTAAAACAGCTTTAGTACATAGGTACTAAAGCTGTTACAATCTTGTGTCTTTCCAAAAATTCACTTCAAGATGGGAAGATGGATTGTAGGGAAGTAGTTTATATCCTTGTGAGTGTAAATAATCAATTACTTTTGGGAGTATTTGCACTGTGACACTAGAATCATGCATTAAAATAACCTCTACTTGTTCATCGCTTTGATTTCGTACTCTTTCTAGTATTGCGGAAGGATTATCATAGCTTTTCCAGTCATATGTATCAATTGTCCAATCCCACATTTTATACTGGGCAGATACGAGTGCGTCACGGTAATTCTTTTTTAAGTAAGGCATGCTACCGTATGGGACCCGAACGAGATGTGTATTTAAATGTGTAACTTGTTGGACAATGTTTTGGGTTTGCTCCATTTCTGCAATTAAAACAGATGGATCGCCAGTATAAAGACGTTTTACATCATGCGACATACTATGGAGACCGATATAATGTCCATCTTTAATCAATCGCTCCATCGTTTTTTTATAATGTGGCACCTTTCCGCCAATAACGAAGAAAGTTGCTTTTCCGTTCTTCTCTTTTAAAATATTTAAAATTTGTGGTGTGTATTTATTTGGTCCGTCATCAAATGTTAAGTACGCAATTTTTGTTGTAGGAGAGGTAGTTTGAGTACTTTGGTAATCTTTTACTTGAATGTCTGTAGTTGCTTTTGTATTCGATGATGCGTACATAGTAATAGTTAAAAATAAAATTATACATTGAAGTAATCGCTTGATCATAACATTCACCCTCAGTTTGACAATCAAGATGTAAAAATGAAAATTTGATACTTTTTTCGTTATACGTATATCTTTCTCCAATAGAGGCACTCTCAAACAATCTATATTTTGGAAATGGGGAATAAGGATTAAAAAATAAAAAATAGCATCCTCTTATGAAAAGAGGATGCTATTTGAATATTTCATAATAGTAAAGGCTATACTACAATTAGTCTTCGCGTTTTTTCACTTTTTTATAGAAGGAAATAATTGGTTTGTAACGTTCGTGTACAAGACCGATTACTTCAGCAATGATTTCTGTAAAGAAGATCAAAATGAAAAGAAGAATAATGGATAACCATAATGTTGCACTACTGAAAATAATTGCATTTACACTAAAGAAAATACCCAATGCGTAAATAATTAGTACCGTTTTACGATGAGAGAATCCCATTGCAAGCAAACGGTGATGTAAATGCGATTTATCAGGTGCTGAAATAGGCTTTTTATTTACGATACGGCGGATAATTGCAAATGTCGTATCAAATATAGGTACACCTAAAATGATGATTGGAACGATAAAACTGAATAACGTTACGCTTTTGTATAATCCAAGTAACGATATAACAGAAATACAGTATCCTAAAAATAGTGCTCCTGTATCTCCCATGAAAATTTTTGCTGGATGGAAGTTGTAGAATAAAAATCCAATTGTACTTGCTAATGTAATCAGTGCTAGAGGTAATATAATAGCTGCTCCAGTACCCCATGGGCTAGTGAAGGCCATATATGCTAGCGTTGCAAGTACGATAGATGAAATCCCTGCGGATAATCCATCTAATCCATCAATTAAGTTGATGGCATTTGTAATACCCACAATCCAAAATACAGTAATTGGATAAGCAAGCCATCCGAGCTCAGTATCTCCAAGAATTGGAATATATAATACTTGCACTAATAATCCACTTTTTACAATCATGATGGCAACTAATAGTTGTCCACCGAATTTTACCTTCGCAGATAGTTCGTACATATCATCTAAAATCCCGATGATAACAATGATGATAGCACCTAAAGTTATCGATAACATTCTTTGTTCGTACAATCCACCGACAACAAATCCTACGGCTACACCGATGAAAATTGCTAACCCGCCAAGACGAGGCATAATTTTTTGGTGTACTTTACGCGCATTTGGCTTGTCTGTTGCTCCTATTTTGAAAGCTAATTTAATAACTAAAGGAGTAACGACGAGTACAGTGATGAAAGATGCCAAAATGGCATAAATCACTTGTGAGTCCATTAATACCCCACCCTTTATAGTTTAACGTAATTTTTCTAATTGTATTTATCTGAAAATTATGATGTTTATTTACAGGCTCATAACATATGGTATCACAAAAAGATTAGAATTCAATCTTTTTTTCTTTTGGCTGTAAAGGGGAGTGAATAGAATATATGACAATTGGATATGGAATGTTGTGTCCTTTGAGAAGGTTGATCTCATATTGTGGCTTGTAATGTGACATTGTACTTCCCCCTCATATAGCGATGACTTTTGTTTCAGTATTATAAGTGTTGCACGTAAAATTGAGTAAGTTCCGTGTTAAAATGTGGGAATTTACATTTTGTATATATTGCATCATTTAACTTTACAAAATCTTAAAAAAGAATAAAAAAACAATTCATATAATAAAGAAGTGAAAGAGTTTTCTCATTTTTAGTGTGAGAGGGGGAAGCACAGGGGAGTTCTATGTATTCGTATATTTTCTTATATATATTCCTGTGCGAAAGGAAAATGAAAATTACGATAGTAGGTACCGGATATGTTGGATTGATTACAGGAGTAGGATTGGCGAGATTGGGACATTCAGTCACATGTTTCGATATAAATAGTGAAAAAATTGAACGGATTAAACAAGGCGAGTTACCTATTTATGAATGTGGATTAAATGAATTAATAAATGAAGCATACGAGAATAATCATTTAACTTTTACAGCAAGTAAATCAGCGGCATTTAATGATGTAGAGTTTATATTTATTGCAGTTGGAACGCCATCTTTATTAGATGGAACAGCAGATTTAACGTATATTCGTAGCGCTTGTGATGATATTGGAACATATGTGAATAACGATATTATTGTTGTTACGAAAAGTACGGTTCCTGTAGGGACAAATGATGTAATGAGAGAATGGATTGAGGATAAACTACAAGGTAGACATGAATTATATATTGTATCGAATCCAGAGTTTTTAAGAGAAGGTTCTGGTATTTATGATTTTTTTCATGGTGATCGTATCGTAATTGGATCATGTAGTGAAGAAGCGGCAAGGAAAGTAGAGAATTTGTACAGCAAATTAAGCTTACAAACGTATATTACAGATATTCGAAGTGCTGAGATGATTAAATATGCATCTAATGCTTTTTTAGCTACGAAGATTAGTTTTATTAATGAAATTTCTAATATATGTGAGCAAGTGGGTGCAGATATAGTAGATGTAGCTACAGGGATGGGGATGGATAAGAGAATTGGTGCATCTTTTTTAAATGCAGGCATCGGATATGGAGGATCTTGTTTTCCAAAAGATACGAAAGCACTGGTGCAAATTGCAGGGAATGTTTCTCATGATTTTCGCTTGTTGAAAGCAGTCATTGAAGTGAATAATAAACAACAGTTGTTGTTAGTTGAAAAAGCGAAGAAAATTATAGATATGAAGAAGAAGCGAATTGCGGTTCTTGGTGCAGCATTCAAACCGAATACTGACGATATTAGGGAAGCGCCATCTCTTATTATAATAGAGGAATTAATTAATATAGGTGCGGATGTGGTTTTATATGACCCGCAAGCTATTCAAAATGTAAGAAGTTTATTTGGAAATACGATACGATACACTGAGTGTATAGATGAATCGATTAGAGAGGCACATGCAGTTTTTATCGTAACAGAATGGGAATCAATTCGAAATTATCCGCTAGAAAAGTATGCACAGCTTATGAGGGAACCTATTCTATTTGATGGGAGAAATTGTTATACTAATAGGGATGCCGAGGAGCATGGATTAGATTATTACTCAGTTGGGCGAAAAGGCGCCTGTAATAGTAATGTTTCTCAGGTGCGTTAAAAAGTGTATTTTCACATGCATATTTTTATATGCGATAATAGAAGTTTTAACTAGTGAAAGAAAAGAGGCAATGAAATGACTGAACGTTTAAAAGTAATGACAATTTTCGGGACACGACCAGAAGCAATTAAAATGGCACCTCTTGTATTAGAGTTGCAAAAGCACCCAGAAAAGATTGAATCAATTGTGACTGTAACAGCACAACACCGTCAAATGTTAGATCAAGTATTAAATATCTTTGGAATTACGCCAGATTTCGATTTGAATATCATGAAAGATCGTCAAACGTTAATCGATATTACAACACGTGGTTTAGAAGGTTTAGATAAAGTAATGAAAGAAGCGAAGCCTGATATCGTACTTGTGCATGGTGATACAACGACGACATTTATTGCAAGCTTAGCTGCTTTTTATAATCAAATTCCAGTAGGACATGTTGAAGCAGGACTTCGTACATGGGATAAGTATTCTCCATATCCAGAAGAGATGAATCGCCAACTAACAGGTGTAATGGCGGATCTTCATTTCTCACCTACAACAAAATCAGCAACGAACTTACAAAAAGAAAATAAAGATGAGTCACGCATTTTCGTAACAGGAAATACAGCGATCGATGCACTGAAGACAACTGTAAAAGAAACTTATAGCCATTCGGTGTTAGAGAAACTTGGAAATGATCGTCTTGTACTTATGACAGCACACCGTCGTGAAAATTTAGGAGAACCAATGCGCAATATGTTCCGTGCAATTAAGCGTCTTGTTGATAAGCACGAAGATGTACAAGTTGTATACCCTGTTCATATGAATCCTGTTGTTCGCGAAATAGCGAATGATATTTTAGGCGAGCATAGCCGTATTCATTTAATTGAGCCGTTAGATGTAATTGATTTCCATAACGTTGCAGCTCGTTCATACTTAATGTTAACTGATTCTGGTGGTGTACAAGAGGAAGCACCATCACTAGGTGTGCCAGTCCTTGTCCTTCGTGATACGACGGAACGCCCAGAAGGTATCGAAGCAGGTACGCTGAAATTAGCAGGAACAGATGAAGAGACAATCTTTGGTCTTGCTGATGAGTTGTTATCTGATAAAGAAGCTCATGATAAGATGACGAAAGCATCTAACCCTTACGGCGATGGTCGTGCATCAGAGCGTATTGTAGAAGCGATTTTACAACACTTTAAGAAGTAACAACAATTGCGTGAAATAAAAAGAGCCAAATCGTATACGATTTGGCTCTTTTTTTATTCATGATTCCTCATAATCCACTCTGCATGAGCATTTGTAGAAGGGGGAGGAGGCGGTGGTGTTTTGTTCTCACTCGGCTCCTTCTTTGCTTTTGCGCTGGAGTTAGAATTTGAATCGGAATTTGTATTCTCATTTTTCGTAGTCTCTGTTGGAACTTTTGCTTTTTCTCCTATTTCCTTTTCAATTTCGTTACGTACAGTCTCTACACTGATTGGATCTGGAAGGAAGTAATAAATACCGCCAATTTTTCTGTCTTCTCCTTCAAGTTTTAAAGTTTGTATTGTAGAAGGGTCGAATCCAGAGATTTTATTGTAAAGAGCAAGTCCGTCTGAAATAGGAATATCGGTTTTTATATATTTTCCAACTACCTTTGTTAAATCTTTAATTTTAAATACGGTAGAAGCAGAGTTTAGCTTTTGGGCAACAGCAGCCAGTACTTGTCTTTGTCTAGCAGCTCGACCATAATCACCGTTAGGATCTTGCTTTCGCATACGGACGTATGCGAGTGCTTCTTCACCATTTAAGTTCTGTTGACCTTGTTTAAATTGGATTTTTTTATAGTAATCCACGTCAGAGCGTTCCCAGAAATCGAAGGGGACATCAACGGTAATACCGTCAACAGCATCAACGATACCTTTAAATCCTTGGAAATCAATTTTAATATAATGATCAACAGGAACTTTTAAAAACGCTTCGACGGTGTCGATTGCCATTTTTTCTCCACCGTAAGCATGAGCAGCGTTAATTTTGTCTTCTTTATTTTTGCCAACAATCTTAACACGAGAATCGCGTGGGATACTCATAAGTGAAACCTTTTTTGAGTTTGGATTAACTGTCGCGAACATGAGTGAATCTGTTCGACCATTTTGACCATCAGTTGCATAATCCTCAATACCCATAATTAGTATTGTGAAAGGTTTTTTTGTGATTTCCACATCTTCTGCTCGTAATTTAGATTTTTCACGGCTAAATCCACTGTACATCCCCATGAGAGAAGTGTAGGAATTTAACATATAAAGTCCTACGCTACCAAATAAAAATGCGAAAATAAGAAAGAAGAAAAGTTTTCTTCTACGTTTCTTTTTTATTCTGCTATTTTGGAGATGATTATAACGTTCTTCCATATATAATCTCCTTAGTTCATTTGTAGGGAATTAATTCACTACATTAATCTTTAAAGGCGAGACGTTAGCTATTCTTAGACAACGCCTTGTTCTAAGTACAACATATCTCCTTCTTTAATTGTACACTTCCCGTTTGTTAATTCAATCATCCAATCTGTGAATGGTTGTCTTTTGTCCTCTTCTACATACGCATCAAATGTGACATTTTCTAGATAATGTATATCTTTAATAGCATATTCTGAATTGCGTAATTCATTTTCAACTTTGCCAAGTAAAGTGTAATCAATTTCTGTTTGCATAACGCGCATTAGTTTTCGTTCAACAACGCCTACATGGTTAAGACCTTCACTTGTACATTTTCCATATGCGCGAATTAATCCACCAGCACCAAGTTTAATGCCGCCAAAATAGCGCGTAACGACGACGACAGTATCTTTTAGACCTCGTTTTTTTAATACCTCTAACATAGGCACACCAGCTGTGCCGCTCGGTTCACCGTCATCGTTCGCTTTTTGAATTTGATCTTGTTCGCCGATTAAATATGCGGAACAATTATGTGTTGCATTCCAATGCTGTTTTTTTATTTTTTGTATAAATGTTTGAGCTTCCTCTTCCGTTGTGGCGCGATTCACATAGCAAATGAATCTTGATTTTTGAATCACAATTTCGTGCTCTCCATAGCCTTTTATTGTTAAATATTGTAATAACAATGGTATACGCCCCTATCTTTCAAAATAACTAGTACTTTACATTTTAAAAGCGAGCGTTTTTATATTCAAACATTTTTTACAAATATGTTGAAATTTTTGGTGAGTATTTTATCCCGCTATTTGTGGGCAGTAAGACTCCTACCTCAAAATTCAGCTGGTGCAAAGAAGTTAGGATGGGAGTCGGGCTGCCCGTAAAAGCCCGATTGGTGAAGGCTAATAATCAGTGGGGGATGAACAAAACCCCCACTGATTAAAGTTTCACTTTATCTTTTTGTTGTAATTTGTCGAGCGAGTGATTGTAGTTTCTAGCTGGCATTTTTATGTATGGATGCACCTTTTCTAGTTTTCGTGTAAAATTAGGGGATAAAAATTTTTTATAAGGCAGGTACGAAAATGAAAACAGCTATTGTTACCGATAGTACAGCATATATACCGAAGCATATTCGTGACGAACTCAATATATATATGATTCCATTAAACGTCGTGTTTGGAACGGAATCTTATCAAGAAGAGGCTGAAGTTTCAGCAAATGATTTTTATATAAAGGTACGTGAACAAGAGGAACTTCCGAAAACTTCGCAACCAGCAATTGGAAAGTTTTTAGAGTTATATGAAGAGTTATCTAAAGAATATGATGCAGTTATTAGCATTCACCTTTCCAGTGGAATTAGTGGTACATATCAAACAGCAACGGCAGCTGGACAGATGGTAGATGGTATTGATGTATATACGTACGACTCTGAAATTAGTTGTGAAGTACAAGGGTTTTACGTGCGTGAAGGGGCAAAATTAGTAAGTGAAGGGAAAGCCCCAGAAGAGATTATCGCTCGCTTTGATGAAATGAAGCAAACGATGGATGCTTATTTTGTAGTGGATGATTTACATCATTTACAACGTGGTGGAAGATTAAATAGTGCACAAGCTTTTATTGGTAGTTTGTTACAAGTAAAACCAGTATTATACTTTAGAGATAAAGTAATTATTCCATTCGAAAAAATTCGTACGCGTAAAAAAGCGTTAAAGCGTATCGTTGAAATCTTTGATGAGCAGGCAAATAAAGGTGTGCCTATGGAAGCTGTTATTATTCATGCGAATCGTGAAGAGGAAGCTAATGAATGGAAACAAGAATTAGAAGAGATATACCCTCATGTTACAATTCGTACGAGTTATTTCGGAGCTGTAATTGGGACGCATTTAGGTGAAGGTGCGCTTGGTTTAGGTTGGTATACGAAGTGATAAAGATATAAAAGCTCTCTTACTTGAAGAGGGTTTTTTTACGGGGATTTGACAAGTTAATATTTGGAAATGGTAAAATGTATGTAAAATTAAATAATAAGGAAAGTTTTATTACTTACTTTTTACAAGAAACTATATTATAATAGAAGAGAGGTGAAACATATGGAGCATAATTCTTGTTTATGTCCAAAGTTTGAGTCAGCTTTTACAATGCTTAGTAAGAAATGGACTGGCTTAATTATTAAATCTTTGCTCGAAGAGCCGAAACGTTTCAGAGAAATCGCAGATATTATACCGAATATGAGCGATCGTATGTTGTCAGAACGTTTAAAGGAATTAGAAGGCGAAGGTATTGTAGTTCGTAATGTTTACCCAGAAGTACCAGTTAGAATCGAGTACGGTGTAACTGATAAAGGGAAAGCGTTGGAAAGTGTTATGGATGAGGTCCAAAATTGGGCTGAGAAATGGATGAAGTAACGTTTCTATTTCATTCATATTGGAGTATTTTCAAAACGTAAGGAGTTCCCTTACGTTTTTTTCAATTCTATAAAAAACGGTGTAAGGCTCTTAAAATTCTACATATATATACAAATTTAGATATACTTTGCTATAGAGATAAATGTAATATTACATTTATTTTACAAAACCGTAACATTAGCAAAAAAACTCCCGAATTATGGTATAAATTTTAATAGGTTATATACGGAAAATGAAAAAAGAAAGCGGTGTAAAAAATAAAATGAAAAAGCTAAAAATGGCATCTTGTGCATTAGTTGCAGGGTTAATGTTTTCAGGGCTAACACCAAATGTATTTGCAGAAGGTAAAATTTCTGACGTGAAATCACAAATTAACACACAAAATGATACTTTACATAAACAACAACAAGAACGTGATGAATTACAAAAACAAATGAATGACTTAAACAAAACAATCCAAGGTTTGGATAAGTCTGTTCAAGAGAACGCTTCAAAACTTGATGAAACAACAAAAAAAGTTTCTGATACTGAGCAATTAATCGAAAATAAAAATAAAGATATTGCAGAACTACAAACAAAGATTGCAAAACGTGAAGAGTTATTAAGAAAACGTTTAGTTGCACTACAAGAACAGCCAAATACGAACATTGTAACAGAAGTTCTTGTAAACTCTAAAAACGTTGCAGATTTAGTTGATCGTTTAGCTTCTGTGTCTAAAATTATGGAATCTGACGAAGATATCATGAAAACACAACAAGAAGATCAAACGAACGTGAAAAAAGATGTTGAGACAGTAAAAGAAAAACAAAAAGAATTAAAAGAAGCACAAGCTCAAATTGAAACTGCTAAGAAAGAACTTGACGTTGAAAAAGAGAAAAAAGCAACAGCAGTAAACGATTTAAGTGGTAAAATGGATACAGTTGTAACTACAATGACAAGTACGGAAGGTCAATTGAAAGAGCTTGAACAACAGGCATTAAAATTACAACAAATCGCTGAAAAAGAAGCGCAAGAAAAAGCTGCACAAGAAGCTGCTGCTCAAAAACAAGCAGAACAAGCTGCTAAAGAAGCACAAGCTCAACAAGCTGCACCAGCAAACAATGCTGGACAAGCTCAAAAAGAAGAACCTAAAAAAGAAGAGCCTAAAAAAGAAGAGCCTAAAAAAGAGACACCTAAACAAGAAAACAAAAAACCAGAGCCAGCACCAGGTCCAACTCCGGCTCCTGGCGTAATTGGTAAAGCGCAACAATACTTAGGTAAGCCATATGTTTGGGGAAGTGCATCTCCATCAAACGGTGGTTTTGACTGTAGTGGATTTATTTCTTACATTTATGGTGTAGGTCGTCAAGACGTTGCAGGTTACTGGAACTCAGTTTCGAAAGTAAGTAGCCCACAACCTGGAGATTTAGTATTCTTCCAAGGTACTTATAAAGCAGGTCCATCTCACATCGGTATTTACGTTGGTAACGACCAGATGATTCATGCAGGTGATAAAGGGATTGCTTACGCTAGCTTAAGCAGTAGCTACAACCAAAAACATTTCTTAGGTTACGGTAGATTATAGGATTTATAATTGAATAAAAAACGTGTATAAAGTCGATAGCTTACTATTTTATAAGTAGGTTATCGGCTTTTTTGAGTTTTTACGAGATAAAGAGAAGGGTTTATAGTAGTGCTGGAGGTGGCTATTGATGATGTTAGCTGGTAGACAGTTACTGTTAGAAGAACTCTCTTCAGATTTGCAGAATAAATTGGATCATCTGAAAAGGAATCGAGACGTCGTTTGTGTACAAGGGGTAATTAAGAAGTCTTCAAAATATATGTGTCAGCGCTGCGGAAATATAGAGCAGCGACTATTTGTATCATTGCTATGTAAAAGGTGCAATGAAGTATGTACGTATTGCCGGAAATGTATAACGATGGGCAGGGTAAGTGAATGTACTGTACTTGTTCGCGGGATTGCTGAAATAAGCGGAGAAAGTTATTTGAATCCGTTACAGTGGGAAGGCGTTTTGTCTGACGGTCAGGAGTTAGCTGCGCAAAGTGTCGTTGACGCTGTTAAGCAGAAAGAATCATTTTTTATTTGGGCGGTGTGCGGGGCTGGAAAAACAGAAATGTTGTTTCGCGGAATTGCAGAGGCACTACAAAAGGGAGAAAGAGTTTGTATTGCAACGCCGAGAACGGACGTTGTACTTGAATTAGCACCAAGATTACAAGAAGTGTTTCCAAATATAAATGTAGCTGCTTTATACGGAGGGAGTTTAGACCGAGAAAAAGATGCGGCGTTAATCGTTGCAACTACACATCAATTGTTACGTTATTATAGGGCGTTCCATGTCATGATTGTAGATGAGATAGATGCTTTTCCGTATCATGCAGATAAGATGTTGCAGTATGCAGTAAACGAAGCGATGAAAGAGAAGGCAGCACGTATTTATTTAACTGCAACTCCAGATGAAAAGTGGAAGCGTAAGTTGCGAAGTGGTAAGCAAAAAGGGGTTATTATTTCAGGGCGATACCATCGTCATCCATTGCCAGTTCCGATATTTCAGTGGTGCGGAAATTGGAAAAAGGGTCTTATACGTAAAAAAATTCCTCGTGCTTTATTACAATGGTTAAATCTGTACTTATCGAAACGATACCCCATTTTTTTATTTGTTCCTCATGTGCGATATGTAGAAGAAATTAGCCAGTTATTAAAATCATTAAACAATCAAATTGACGGTGTGCATGCAGAAGATCCGGCGAGAAAAGAGAAGGTAGCAGCTTTCAGAAAAGGAGAAATCCCTTTATTAGTTACAACGACGATTTTGGAACGAGGAGTAACTGTTAAAAATTTGCAAGTTGCAGTTTTAGGAGCTGAGGAAGAAATATTTTCAGAAAGTGCTCTCGTTCAAATTGCAGGGCGTGCTGGCAGAAGCTCTGATGAACCGCATGGAGATGTTATCTATTTTCATTATGGAAAGACAGAGGCGATGGTTCGTGCGAAAAAACATATTCAAAGTATGAATAAGAGTGCTAAAGAACAAGGACTGATAGATTGATGCATTGTCTACTTTGTGATGAGTATATTTCATATGCGATTAGTTGGTACACTTTTTTTGTTAAGCTTCATAAAAAGTATATATGTGATAGATGTGAACAAAAACTTTCCTATATTATAGGAGATATTTGCAAGGAGTGTGGTCGGCCTTTAGAACTTGTACCAGCTGAATATAAAAATGGGGATATTTGTATGGACTGCATAAGGTGGACGAACGAGCAGTGGTTTCCGTCTCTCATAAATCGTTCGTTGCATGTGTATGATGAAGGGATGAAAGAAATATTAGCACAGTTTAAATTTCGAGGAGATGCTGAATTAGTGCATATTTTTCATCAGCCTTTTCGAAGTCTTTTTCAAAAATATTTTGCGAATGTTTCAGTTGCCATTCCGGTTCCTCTTAGTGAAGAGCGAGAATACGAGCGTGGTTTTAATCAAGCGGAGTTACTAGCTTCTTGTTTGCCTATCAAAATGTTTTGTACATCATTAAGAAGAATAGAAACAGAAAAACAAAGTAAGAAGAAGCGTAAAGAAAGGATATCGGGAGTTAATCCTTTTTATTTTCAGGGAGAAGAGATGTTTCATGAGCAACACGTTTTAATCGTGGATGATGTGTATACGACAGGAATTACTGTTAGGCAAATTGGAAGCCTTTTGTATGATCGAGGAGCGAGAGAGGTTTCTTGTTTGACGCTTTGTAGAGGTTAATATGTGAATGTCGAAAGGAGTAATAAAAAGACGACAGGTCTTCTTTGACTTACAGTCTTGTCATTCGCTATAGTCAGAATATGGGGCGAATGCCCTGATTTTAAGAGTGAAGGGAATGGAATGAACATGCAAGGACGAGTAAAATGGTTCAATGCAGAAAAGGGATTTGGGTTTATTGAGCGTGAAGATGGTGACGATGTGTTTGTTCATTTTTCTGCTATTCAACAAGATGGGTATAAGTCGTTAGAAGAAGGTCAACAAGTGGAGTTTGATATTGTTGATGGAGCACGTGGGCCACAAGCGGCTAATGTTGTGAAACTGTAAAAATTAAGTTTTTGGAAAAGATAGAGCTGTATTTTTAGCAGCATTATATAGATGGCGAAAGCTCTTGCTCGTAACAAGGGCTTTTTTGTTTTAGAGGGGTTGTCAAAAAGTTGTTTCTTTTCTGTAACTAATTGTCCACAGTTACATTCGTTATTCACGATGTTAATAGGATAAAATAAAGATAGAAACGATGCATCTTTTCATTTCAACAAAAAACGATAAAAAAATCGCAATTCCACTAATTTTTTAAAAAAATTAGAAGGAGTTTTTAAGCCAATGTCGAAATTATAGTACATAGGCTTGAAAGGAGGAATTCATCTATGAAATTCAACATTCGTGGTGAAAATATTGAAGTAACTCCAGCATTAAAGGAATATGTAGAGAAAAAACTAAGTAAATTAGAGCGTTATTTTGATACATTCCCAGAGATTAAGGTTAATTTAAAAGTATACTCTGACAAGCAACGTATCGAGGTAACAATTCCATTTACAGATTTATTACTTCGTGCAGAAGAAACAAATAGCGATATGTACGCTGCGATTGATTTAGTAGTTGATAAAATTGAGCGACAAATTCGTAAACATAAAACAAAGGTAAACCGTAAATTACGTGAGAAAGGTTCTGTGAAAACTAACTTTATCCTTCCGGAAGCAGTAGCTGTTCTGGATGCGGTAGAAGAGGATGAATTAGAACTTGTACGTACAAAACGATTCGATTTAAAACCGATGGACGTTGAAGAAGCGATCTTGCAAATGGATATGCTAGGACATAGTTTCTTCGTCTTCACAAATGCTGATACAAATGAAACTAATGTTGTATATGGCCGTAAAGACGGGAAATATGGTTTAATCGAAACTAAATAATAATTCGAAGGCGCAGCCGAAATGGCTGCGCTTTTTTTATATGTTTTTGCCTTCCTATCTTGTAATATTGATATGAATTTAAATGGCTTATTCGTAATAAAATTTAGAAGTCATGTTTTGTAACAGTCAATTGTATTACTATTCCAAAAGGATCTCGCACAATGGCGTAACCAGGGCTGAAGGAGTTTTTTTCAAAAGGTGTTAAAATATAAACCTCATCATGTTGAATTAGATTGTGATAGAGTGCTTCAATGGTTTGGAAATCTTTAGATTGAATGCATAATGATGAGCTATTACTTAATTGCCAAGGGCGTGTGGAATCCACTGCCTGTTCTGCAATCATAATTTTATTAGTGCCAATTTGTAAAACGGAATGGGTAATATAATGTTCTTGGCTTTCTTTATACGTGAAATTCGGATCTATTTCTTTCATTTCATATCTAGCTAGTTTTGGTAAAACTATAAAAATAATTGAGCCATCTTCTTTAAAAGAGAACTTGAAAGAATACTACTTAGATTTAATACAAAATTTGTAACGAATAGATAGTAGTTTGTTGGAAGAAATAAAATAAAATAAAAACTTTTTCTGAATCTACGGCTCGACATTTGGACGATTGTTGTCATAGTTATAAGACAAGTGTTACAATTATCATTAGGTTTATACATTTTAGCTTTTTAAATTAGGAGAAAAATTGGCATAACATTAATTTGATTTTTATAACGACTGATTGTAAAGAGAAAAAGAAAGCAATCGGAAGTTTTATTTTAATAAAAGAGGAGCGTATTTCCTATGATCGGTATTTTAAAAAAGGTATTTGATGTCAACCAACGCCAAATTAAACGTATGCAGAAGACAGTGGAGCAAATTGATGCATTAGAATCATCTATTAAGCCGCTAACTGATGAACAATTAAAAGGAAAGACGATTGAATTTAAAGAACGTCTAACAAAAGGTGAGACAGTAGATGATCTACTTCCTGAAGCTTTTGCGGTTGTTCGTGAAGCAGCGAATCGTGTTCTTGGAATGCGTCCATATGGCGTACAGCTAATGGGTGGTATCGCCTTACATGAAGGAAATATCTCTGAGATGAAAACAGGTGAAGGTAAAACGTTAACATCTACTTTACCTGTATATTTAAACGCATTAACAGGAAAAGGTGTTCACGTTGTTACAGTCAATGAATATTTAGCGCAACGTGATGCGAGCGAAATGGGACAACTTCATGAGTTCCTTGGCCTAACTGTAGGGATTAACTTAAATAGTATGTCACGTGAAGAGAAACAAGCTGCTTATGCTGCTGATATTACGTATAGCACAAATAACGAGCTTGGGTTCGATTATTTACGTGACAACATGGTGTTATATAGAGAGCAGTGCGTTCAGCGTCCACTTAATTTTGCTATCATCGATGAAGTCGATTCTATTTTAGTCGATGAAGCACGTACGCCGCTTATTATTTCGGGACAAGCTCAAAAATCAGCAGAGCTATACATGTTTGCAAATGCATTCGTTCGTACATTAGAAAATGAAAAAGAATATTCATTTGATGTGAAAACGAAAAATGTAATGTTAACAGAAGATGGTATTACGAAAGCTGAGAAAGCTTTCCATATCGATAACTTATTCGATTTAAAACATGTAGCACTTCTTCACCATATTAATCAGGCGCTTCGTGCACACGTTGTTATGCACCTTGATACAGATTATGTTGTACAAGAAGGCGAAATCGTAATCGTAGACCAATTCACTGGTCGTCTTATGAAAGGTCGTCGTTATAGCGAAGGTTTACATCAAGCTATTGAAGCAAAAGAAGGCGTAGAAATTCAAAATGAAAGTATGACGCTTGCAACAATTACGTTCCAAAACTACTTCCGTATGTACGAAAAATTATCTGGTATGACTGGTACAGCGAAAACGGAAGAAGAAGAATTCCGTAGTATTTACAATATGAATGTTATCGTAATTCCAACGAATAAAGATATTATTCGTGATGATCGTGATGATTTAATCTTCAAATCAATGGAAGGTAAATTCAATGCAGTTGTTGAGGATATTGTAAATCGTCATAAGCAAGGGCAACCTATTCTTGTTGGTACAGTTGCAATTGAAACGTCAGAGCTTATTTCAAAAATGTTAACACGTAAAGGTGTACGTCATAATATCTTAAATGCAAAAAACCATGCGCGTGAAGCAGATATCATTGCAGAAGCTGGTACGAAAGGCGCTGTAACAATTGCGACGAATATGGCTGGTCGTGGTACGGATATTAAGTTAGGCGAGGATATTAGAAACGTCGGTCTAGCAGTTATCGGTACAGAGCGTCACGAAAGCCGTCGTATTGATAATCAGTTACGTGGTCGTTCTGGTCGTCAAGGGGACCCTGGTGTAACACAGTTCTACTTATCAATGGAAGATGAACTAATGCGCCGCTTCGGTTCTGACAATATGAAAGCGATGATGGATCGTCTTGGTATGGATGATTCACAGCCAATCGAAAGTAAAATGGTTTCTCGTGCTGTAGAATCTGCGCAAAAACGTGTGGAAGGAAATAACTATGATGCACGTAAGCAGCTATTGCAATACGACGATGTACTTCGTCAACAACGTGAAGTAATTTATAAACAGCGTCAAGAAGTAATGGATTCAGAGAACTTACGCAGTATTATTGAAGGTATGATGAAATCTACGATAGAACGTGCTGTTGCACTTCATACGCAAGAAGAAATCGAAGAAGATTGGAGCATTAAAGGTCTTGTCGATTACTTAAATACAAACCTTCTTGAAGAAGGAGATGTAAAAGAAGAAGAGTTACGTCGCCTTGCTCCAGAAGAAATGAGCGAATCAATTATCGCGAAATTGTTAGAGCGTTATAACGAAAGAGAGAAGCTTCTACCTGAAGAGCAGACGCGTGAATTCGAAAAGGTTGTTGTATTCCGTGTTGTAGATACGAAATGGACAGATCATATCGATGCAATGGATCATCTTCGTGAAGGTATTTATTTACGTGCTTACGGACAAATCGATCCACTTCGTGAATACCAAATGGAAGGATTCGCAATGTTCGAGTCGATGATCGCTTCTATTGAAGAGGAAATCTCTCGTTACATTATGAAAGCTGAAATTGAGCAAAACTTAGAGCGTCAAGAAGTTGTTCAAGGTGAAGCTGTTCATCCATCAAGCGATGGCGAAGACGCGAAGAAAAAACCGGTTGTAAAAGGTGACCAAATGGGACGCAACGATTTATGTAAATGTGGTAGTGGCAAGAAATATAAAAACTGTTGTGGCATTGGGCAGTAATAAGAAACTGTAGTTTTAGACTGCTTTGCAAATTTTTACATCAAAAATGTATAATGAAAAGGATTAAACTCTCTCCGTAATAAGCGGAGAGAGTTTCCCTTGTTTTCATATGAAAGTAACAGCAATTACATAGAGGTGAAGGAAATGGAATTAGTAGAAATTAGGCAAGAATTAGAAAAAATGGCTAAGAGATTAGCGGCTTTTAGGGGGTCTCTTTGACCTTCCTACTAAGGAAAAACAAATTGCAGAATTAGAAGAAACGATGATGGGCGCAGGATTTTGGGATGACCAACAAGGTGCACAAGCTGTAATTAATGAAGCGAATGCGCTGAAAGATATGGTTGGAAGGTTCCGTCAGTTAGATGAGACGTTCGAAAACTTAGAAATGACGCATGATTTACTTAAAGAAGAGTATGATGAAGATTTACATGAGGAACTAGAATCTGAAGTGAAAACTTTAATTCAAGAAATGAATGAGTACGAGCTGCAGTTACTATTAAGCGATCCTTATGATAAAAATAACGCTATTTTAGAATTACACCCAGGTGCAGGTGGAACAGAGTCACAAGACTGGGGTTCTATGTTATTACGTATGTACACGCGCTGGGCTGAAAAACGTAAGTTTAAAGTAGAAACGGTTGATTACTTACCGGGCGATGAAGCTGGTATTAAGAGTGTTACATTATTAATTAAAGGTCATAACGCTTACGGTTACTTGAAAGCGGAGAAAGGTGTACATCGTCTTGTACGTATTTCACCGTTCGATTCTTCAGGTCGTCGTCATACATCGTTCGTATCTTGTGAAGTTGTACCTGAATTCAATGATGAAGTTGAAATTGAAGTGCGTACAGAAGATTTGAAAATAGATACGTATCGTGCAAGTGGTGCAGGTGGACAGCACGTTAATACGACAGATTCAGCAGTTCGTATAACTCATCTACCAACAAACACGGTTGTAACATGTCAGTCAGAGCGTTCTCAAATTAAAAACCGTGAGCATGCGATGAAAATGCTAAAAGCGAAATTATATCAAAAGAAATTAGAAGAACAACAAGCACAATTAGATGAGATTCGCGGAGAGCAAAAAGAAATTGGATGGGGAAGCCAAATCCGTTCTTACGTATTCCACCCGTATTCTCTTGTGAAAGACCATCGTACAAATACAGAAGTTGGTAACGTACAAGCAGTTATGGATGGGGAAATTAATCCGTTTATTGATGCGTATTTACGTTCTCGTATTTAATAAGAGAAAAAGCCAACAGAATTGTTGGCACATGCTGAGGTCCAAGAGGATATAAAGAGGCTTATCTTATTTATATTGATGAAATAAAGAGGAAGAGAAGTTGGAAACGACAACTTCTCTTTTTGATGAGATTATATGTAGAATACAATGCCGTATATTGTTTTGTAAAAGGTAGAGAATAGTAAAACAAAGTGGTAATAGAGTAGGACTTTATATAGAATTTCTCAGTTTTGATTGGAGAAAAAGGCTCTTTATAGAACTTTCTAAGGTGTTCACAGAATTGAAACAATTTATGAAGGCTTATTTTAATAGGCTTCTCACTATATTTGTGAAAAATATGAAATACACCTTAGTTTTTCTATATAAAGATAATGCTTATAATAAATATTGAATGTGTTATGAAAACTATTGCCTAGTTATGAATGAAAAGAATATCAACAATGGGGAGCGATAGAAGTGAAAAAGAAATTGTTGGCTATTACGCTGGGGACGTCAGTCGTTTTTGCTTTAGGAGCATGTGGAAATAAAGAAGAGAGTAAACCATCAAAACAATCTGCAAGCACAGATAGCGCAGAGCAAATTTACCAAAAAAGTTGTATAGGTTGTCACGCTAAAGATTTATCAGGAGCAACTGGACCAGATTTACGAAAAGTAGGACAGAAATATGACGCAGCAGAGATTGAAAAGATTATTGAAAAAGGCCGCGGTTCAATGTCACCAGGAATTATTCAAGGTGAAGATGCGAAAAAAGTAGCTGAATGGTTAGCGGAGCATAAATAAGAAACGTAATTAATAAACGAGCTGATTGTATAACTTGACCGAAAAGTGCTTCGAGTTAAGTAATTACATGAGCTCGTTTACCTTTTATTGGGATGTAACATAACTGTAACAAAATTGTATCCGAACTGGAAACCGATTGATGTTACAATGGGGTTTGTAGAATTTTGATGAAATATATTACATAGAGTAGCGTTGCTAATAAAAAGCATGTATGGAAGCTACCTTCAACAAGAATGGTCGAGCGAAAATAAAGGTTTTTCTTTTATTTTCAAATGTACAGAAAAGTATTTCGAAAAAAATCATTAAGTATTGGGTGATAAATAATGATAAAAATGACGAATGTTTATAAGGAGTACCCAAATGGTATGAAAGCCATTGCTGGTCTCACAGTTAACATTAAACAAGGTGAATTCGTATACGTAGTTGGACCGAGTGGAGCCGGAAAATCTACATTTATTAAAATGATGTATCGTGAAGAGAAGCCATCTACAGGATCAATTAATGTAAATGGACTTGTAATTGAAACATTAGCAGAAAGAGATGTTCCGTATTTCCGTCGTCAATTAGGCGTAATTTTCCAAGATTTTAAATTGCTACCTAAATTAACGGTATATGAGAATGTTGCGTTTGCTTTAGAAGTAATTGAAGAAGAGAAGGAAGCGATTCGTGAGCGCGTTACAGAAGTGTTAGGTCTTGTTGGTCTTGAAGAGCGTGCCGATGCACTTCCAAACGAGCTTTCGGGCGGAGAGCAACAACGTGTGGCGATTGCAAGAGCGATTGTAAATAAGCCAAAGGTTGTAATTGCCGATGAGCCAACAGGTAACTTAGATATTGAAACAGCTCTTGATATTATGAAGATTTTTAAACGTATTAATGAGCGTGGTACAACGATTGTTATGGCGACACATAACGCAGATATCGTAAATACAATTCGTCATCGTGTAATTGCAATTGAAGGCGGAAAAATTGTTCGAGACGAGATTGAGGGAGGATACGGATATGAAGGCTAAAACCCTTAGTCGACATTTGCGAGAAGGTGTGAAAAATCTATCCCGTAACGGATGGATGACATTTGCTTCTGTAAGTGCAGTAACAGTTACATTATTACTTGTAGGTGTCTTTTTGACAGCGATTATGAATATGAACCATTTTGCGACGAAAGTAGAGCAAGATGTAGAAATTCGTGTGCATGTTGATCCAGCAGCAAAAGAAGCTGATCAAAAGAAATTAGAAGAAGATATGAGTAAAATTGCGAAAGTAGATTCTATTAAATATTCTTCTAAAGAAGAAGAGTTGAAACGTTTAATTAAAAGCTTAGGCGATAGTGGAAAAACGTTCGAGTTATTTGAGCAAGATAACCCACTGAAAAACGTATTTGTTGTAAAGGCGAAAGAACCAACAGATACGGCAACTATTGCGAAAAAGATTGAGAAAATGCAGTTTGTAAGTAATGTTCAATACGGTAAAGGTCAAGTTGAAAAATTATTTGATACTGTAAAAACTGGTCGTAACATCGGGATTGCGTTAATTGCGGGTCTTCTATTCACAGCGATGTTCTTAATCTCTAACACAATTAAAATCACAATTTATGCTCGTAGTACTGAGATTGAAATTATGAAACTTGTTGGTGCAACAAACTGGTTTATTCGTTGGCCGTTCTTGTTAGAGGGATTATTCCTAGGAGTATTAGGATCAATTATTCCAATTGGCCTAATTTTAGTTATGTATAATTCGTTGCAAGGTGTGTTTAATGAAAAACTTGGCGGAACAATTTTCGAGCTTCTACCATACAACCCATTCGTATTCCAATTAGCTGGTTTATTAATGTTAATCGGTGCATTAATCGGTATGTGGGGAAGTGTAATGTCAATTCGTCGCTTCTTAAAAGTATAAAAAGTTGCAAACATAATTCGTACAAGCTTATCATATAGTAGAAATAGCAAAAGGCATCACACATCGTGTGATGCCTTTTGCTACACCACCTGTGTGTTCTGGAAAGGGGAATTCCGCATTGAAACGTAGAGTTGCAATTATTGGAATGGTTGTTGCATTTTTAATTGGTGCTGGCGGGATGTTTGGTGGTATGTACTGGTTTGGGATAAACCCAGCGTATGTAACACAAACAGTATCGAATGGTAATGCTGGCACAGCGCAAGGAAATTTGGTAAAGATTAATGAGGCGTATGCACTAATTGATTCACGTTATGTGGAAGACGTGAAAGACGACAAATTAGTCGAAGGTGCGATACAGGGAATGTTGTCTACGCTGAAGGACCCTTATTCCACGTATATGGATAAAGAAACGGCAAAACAGTTTAGTCAGTCACTGGATCCTGAACTTGAAGGGATTGGAGCTGAAGTGAACAAGACGGATGGTAAGCTTATTATCGTATCGCCAATTAAAGGTTCACCAGCAGAAAAGATAGGAATTAAACCGAATGACCAAATTTTATCTGTAGATGGAAATAGTGTGAAAGATTTATCACGTGAAGAAGCAGTATTAAAAATTCGTGGTAAAAAAGGAACGACTGTTGCAATTGAAATTAAGCGCGCAGGAGTGGCTGATCCGATAGAATTTAAAATTAAGCGTGAAAAGATTCCGATTTTCACTGTATTTAGTTCCGTAAAGCAAGATAGCGGAAAAGATATCGGTTATATGCAAATTACTTCTTTCGCTGAAAATACTGCGAAAGAATTTAAGGATCAGTTAAAAGAGCTAGAGAAGAAAAACATAAAAGGCTTAGTTATTGACGTGCGTGGTAATCCTGGCGGTTATTTAAATAGTGTAGAAGATATACTAGGAGACATCATGACAGATAAAAAGCCAATGCTACAAGTAGAACAGCGAAATGGTGAGAAGAAGAAATTCTCTACGGAACTGAAAGAGAGAAAGCCATATCCAATTTCAGTATTAATTGATAACGGAAGTGCTTCTGCTTCAGAGATTTTAGCTGGTGCGCTAAAAGAAGGAGAAGGATACGATTTAATTGGTGAAAAAACGTTTGGTAAAGGTACTGTTCAACAGGCTGTTCCATTTAAAGATGGCAGCAATATTAAATTAACAATGTTTAAATGGTTAACACCAGATGGCAATTGGATTCATAAAAAAGGAATCGCGCCAACTGTAGAAGTGAAGCAACCAGATTATTATCATGCGACACCAATTCAAATTGAAAAGACACTTTCATACAATTCAAATGATGTACAAGTAAAACACGCGCAAGAAATGCTTAAGAGCTTAGGATATGTACCAGGACGTGAAGATGGATACTTTAGCAAAGAGACAGAATCAGCACTAAAAGCATTCCAAAATGCGAATGAGATGGAAGCAACAGGACAACTTGATAAAAAGACAGCTGAAGCGATTCAAACTAAAATCATTGAAAAAATCCGTTCTGGAGAAAATGATTTACAATTACAGACGGCATTGAAATTAATAGCGAAATAAGAAAGAATACAGGCACTTTGATGCCTGTATTTTTTTATGTGTTAAATATGATAAGATAAAAGAAAGAATGATATAAATGGTGGTGAATGAATTCGTGGAGGCATGGCTTTTTGAAATACTACGAGCAGTTGGACGTTTTTTCTTACACCCTGCTGTCTATGTATTTTTAATTAGTAGTATCTTCGTTGGATACTTACGTATATTACGAGAACGAAAAGATTTTTCTTTTAAAGTATATGATATTTGGTTTGAACTACGAACAACTCTATTTGCAGGTATTGGGTACGGATTAATCGTATCTATTATTACGATTGGGCTTGGGCTTGTTGTTTCAAAAGCGAGTTTATGGGCAATTTTACTTTGGACGTTATTATTCGGATTAACTGCTATGTATCGATATTTATCTGTAGCTTATACTTTCGGAATCGCGATTGCACTCGTGTTGTTATCGTCTAAGATGCCAGTTTCCTTCTTACAGCTTGGAGAAGGTGAAGAGGATACGATTGTATCCCTTGCTATTTTACTAGGCGTTATGCTCGTTGTAGAGGGGTTATTAATCTCTAAAAATGCAGTTCGTTATTCTACGCCGAAAATTAACAAAGGTAAGCGTGGGCTACGAATTGGACTACATGAATCCAATCGTTTATGGCTTGTACCAGTATTTATTCTTATACCAGGAGACGCGGTGACAGGATTTATTTCTTGGTGGCCTGTCGTTTCAATAGGTTCGACTACATACTCTTTATTCCTCGTTCCATTTTTAATTGGATTTATGAGAAAGGTTAGAAGTTATGAGCCGACGGAAGCTTTATTATTTACAGGAAGACGCGTCTATGGTTTAGCGGGGCTCGTACTCGTTTTAGGTATCGCAAGTTACTGGTGGCACGTATTCGCAATTATCGCGATGGGAGTCGCAATGCTTGGACGCTTTACAATCTCGATGCAAGAGAAAATTGCAGACGAGAAAAGACCAGCATACTTTGCCGCACGTAATGATGGACTTGTTGTGTTAGATACAATTCCTAATACAATTGGGGCAGAGATGAATTTAAAGCCTGGAGAAGTTATTACGAAAGTAAATGGAATCATTCCAAGAAGTACTGAAGAGTTTTATGACGCGCTTCAAACGAAGACGACAGGAGCGTTTTGTAAATTAGAAGTAGTAGATACAAATGGTGAGCTTCGTCTTGCTCAAACGGCATTATACGCCGGGGGACATCATGAATTAGGTGTTGTATTTGTTCAGCAAGAGCACGAGTGGGATTCGGAAGCTATATAAAATAAAATGGAAACCTTCATCAAATATAGATGAAGGTTTTTTTAGTTTCATAGACGGATAACTTGAATAATTATTTGATAATGGTTATCATTTAGAGAGTCTTTTAATTTGGAAAAGGGAGGAAAGATATGCTACGTAAATTTTTTTCTTACTATAAACCGTACAAAGGTTTATTCGTACTCGATTTTTCCTGTGCAGTTATCGCAGGTTTACTCGAACTTGGTTTCCCGCTTATCGTAAATCAATTTATTGATAAGTTATTACCAGGACAAAACTGGACGCTTATTTTATGGGCTTGTTTCGGCTTGTTCGTAGTTTATGTGTTAAATGCAGGTTTGCAATATGTTGTTACATATTGGGGACATATGCTTGGCGTTAACATTGAAACAGATATGAGGCAGAAATTATTTGATCACATTCAAAAGCTATCATTCAGATTTTTTGATAATAATAAAACAGGTCATTTAATTTCACGTCTTACAAACGATTTAATGGAAATTGGGGAAATTGCTCACCATGGACCAGAAGATTTATTCATTGCCATTATGACTTTAGTTGGAGCATTTTCATTTATGATGATGATTAACTGGAAGTTAGCACTTCTAACATTCTTCGTAATCCCGTTCTTATTATGGTTGGCACTTTACTTCAATAAAAAAATGACAGGTACGTTTAGACGTTTATTCTCAGACGTTGCTGATTTCAATGCATGTATCGAGAACAATGTAGGTGGTATCCGCGTTGTACAAGCATTCGGAAATGAAAAGTTTGAGCAAGAGCAATTTGCTGTAAATAATGCTCGTTTCCGTACAACAAAATTAATGGCGTATAAAATTATGGCGTTAAATTCATCGATTAGTTATATGCTGATGCGTCTTGTAACACTCTTTGTATTAATATGTGGTACATGGTTTGTTCTGCAAGGTGAATTAACGTACGGTGGATTTATTGGATTCGTTTTATTAACGAATATTTTCTTCCGCCCAATTGAAAAAATTAATGCGGTTATTGAAAGTTATCCGAAAGGAATCGCTGGTTTTAAAAGATATGTAGAACTTCTGGAAACAGAGCCGGATATTGTAGATTCTAAAGATGCGATAGAAGTTAAACATGTACACGGCGATATTCAATACAATAACATCACGTTCGGATATGAAAATAAAGAGCCGATTTTAAACGATATTAGTTTGAAAATACATGCAGGTGAAACAGTTGCTTTCGTTGGACCATCAGGGGCAGGGAAAACAACACTATGTAGTTTATTACCTCGTTTTTATGAACACTCATCTGGATCAATTCAAATTGATGGCATTGACACTAAAGAGATGACGTTATCGTCACTTCGTAAGCAAATCGGAATTGTACAGCAAGATGTTTTCTTATTCTCAGGAACAATTCGTGAAAATATCGCTTATGGAAACTTAAAAGCTTCAGAATCTGAAATTTGGCAGGCGGTAAAACGTGCTCAGCTAGAGGACTTAATTTACTCGCAACCAGACGGTTTAGATACAGTTATCGGTGAGCGTGGTGTGAAACTTTCAGGAGGACAAAAGCAGCGCTTAGCGATTGCACGTATGTTCTTGAAGAACCCGCCAATTTTAATTTTAGATGAAGCAACTTCTGCGCTAGATACAGAGACAGAACTTGCTATCCAAAAATCACTTGCAGAACTATCTGTCGGCCGTACAACATTAGTTATCGCTCACAGGCTTGCAACGATTAAAAATGCAGATCGCATCGTCGTTGTAAATAAAGACGGTATTGCAGAACAAGGTTCACATGAGGAACTAATCGAACGAGGCGAGGGTTACAGCCGATTGTATGAGGCGCAGTTTAGTTCGTAAATATAATTTCTGCTGAATTAGTGCACCATAAGTAAGTGGAAATCTTATATGGGAGGCTATAAAGCATGATTGTAACAACAACTTCTACAATTCAAGGGAAAGAAATTATTGAGTATATCGATATCGTTAATGGCGAAGCAATCATGGGTGCGAATATCGTTCGTGACCTTTTCGCTTCTGTCCGTGACGTTGTCGGTGGTCGCGCAGGCGCCTATGAAAGTAAATTAAAAGAAGCGCGCGACATTGCAATGGAAGAGATGAAAACTCTCGCAAGACAAAAAAATGCGAACGCCATTGTTGGTATCGACGTGGACTACGAAGTAGTTCGCGAAGGAATGCTAATGGTTGCGGTGAGTGGGACTGCTGTCCGTATATAAAGTGAAAAGCCGTGCTGGTGCACGGCTTTTTGTTGTTATTGTGTCTAACATGATAGGTAGGGTGATATTCTATGTCGAAGCCTCGATATTTCTTGGGAAATGTGGAAGGTCCCGTCGATATATGGGGAAGACATTAGAGCGCTTCTTTACACTGCCGAATTCGAACTAATAATTTTTCGTATTCTTGTTCGAGAAATGTGATGTCATCATGCTGATTTGGGATAGAAATCCGGCTGATGATTTCTGTTAATTTTGTTTGTAACCGTAATAATTCTTGTTCAGTAACGTTTACAGAAGCTTGGGTGGTTCTTTTTGTGTATTGCTCGTAATTGCCGTGGAATATTCTTGGTTCGCTCTCATCTACTTGTAGAATATGGTTTGCAACAGAACGAATAAAGGCACGGTCATGGCTAATGAAAAGTATTGTGCCAGGATACTCCTGTAACATACTTTCTAATTCTTCTTGCGTTGCCAAGTCTAAATAGTTTGTCGGTTCGTCGAGCAGAAGCATATTATAGTTTCCTAAAAATACTTTTGCGAGTGCAACCTTCATGCGTTCTCCACCACTTAAGATGTGCACAGGTTTATGAACATCTTCACGGCGGAATAGGAGCCTTGCAAGTATTGTTCGAACGAACGATTCTGTATAGTTTGTTTCTTCTAGAACGTTTTCTAAAATTGTTTTATCTGTTTTTAAAATAGATAATGTTTGTTCAAAGTATCCAATTTTACAACTTTTCGAAAGCTGAATGCCACGCTCGTTCGCGAGAAGCATTTTGAACAAAGTTGTTTTTCCGCTTCCGTTTCCCCCTAAAATAGCAAGCTTTGCCCCAGGGACAATTGTTCCATTCATATTTTTAAATAGTGTGCGATCCCCTATTTTCTTCGTTGTTTTATTAAACTGAACAACTGCTTTACTATGAATTGGTGTGTGGTATTGTACGTCAAACTGAGCTTGAGAAAAGTCCTTTGGTTTTTCTTTCTGTTCCAACTTTTCAAGGCGTGTTTCTAGTACTTTCGCTACTTTGCTAACATTTTCTTGCCCATGAGCCCCGCTGCACTTATAAAGTTTAGATTCAGATGAACTGAACCGTGTTGGGATTTTTGTCATGCTAGAAGCACGTTGCTTTCTTTGTGAAATTGACTGTTCTAACCGATTTTTTTCTTGTATATATTGATCATATTCTGCTTGCTTTTGTATTCGCTCACGTTCTTTTTGCTTTCGATAGTTTGAATAATTACCTTTATATTCTTGAATAGTACCGTCTTCAACTTCGATGATTTTTGTACATATGGCATCTAAAAGATCACGATCATGCGATATTAAAACAAGTGCACCTTTATAAGATAAAAGTGCCTTTTCTAATTGCTCTGTACCGAACATGTCTAAGTGACTTGTTGGCTCATCAGCAAATAGAATGCCTGCATCTTGTTCGAGGGCATGGGCGATCTTTAGGCGCATTCGTTCACCGCCACTCATTGAATTTGCGACGTTTGAAATATTCCATTTGCCTTTAGCGAGGGAAGAAGCGGTTTCCGGTATCCTCTCGCTAAGCTGTGGAATGATGGCGATAGAACTATGATGAGTTACTGTGCCTTTGTCAGCTTCTATTTCTTTACTTAATATTTGTAATAACGTAGATTTTCCAGCTCCGTTGACTCCGACAATCCCTATACGATCGTTTGCTTGAATTTCTAGTGATGGTAACGTAAATATGGTGCGATCACCAAAGCTCTTTTCGATATTACGTGCGATTAAAATAGTCATAAAAAAACCTCCCTAGTTTCACTAGAGAGGATAAATGTCGCCCTTCAATGTAAAAATCGTACATAAATAAACGATTTTTTTACATGATCGTATCGAAAGAAAGTATCGACAAATGGACAGACTAATCCTCTGCTAGTTTTCATCATTTTTGTTCACTATTTGTGATGGATGAAATAAATAAGAGAATTAGAACTTCATTGGTCAAAGTACCTTCCTTTCATAATATTATTTTTATTGTATGCGCATACAAATGGATTTGTCAAACTTATTTCTGTGTGCTATTTTTGAATTTATTATTATACAACTGTGCTTTTGCCAGCGCCTCAGCATCGTTCTTGATTTCATCTAGTCCATTCGCATCCCCAATAATATACCCTTCAAATGATGAACCAACAAAATCAAAGATATATTGAAACTGGGCGATAAGCGGCAATGCTTTCAGTTTTGGACTGTCTCCGCCAACGATGACAACGTACATTTTTTTGCCTTTCATTTTTTCTTTGAAATGAAGAGACTTATTACGCAAGCTTTGTGACCAGCGATCAACGAAGTTCTTCATGTGGCCGCTCATTCCGTACCAGTATAGCGGTGTAGCGAAGATAATTGTGTCGTGCTCTAGCATGCGCTCAATTAACTGCTCGTAGTCATCATTTACAGGTTGAAATCCTTCTACATCATGGCGCTGATCTATGATTGGGTGGACGATATGATCACGCAAGTAAATTTGTTCTGTTTCAATCCCATGAATCACCATATGTGTTAAAGCTTCCGTATTTCCGTTTTGTCTTGAACTGCCATGTATAACAAACATGTAATCATCCCTTTTCTTTTGCTTGTTTTAGGAGTGAAACGTGTTTTTGCAAATTCGTTTGAATGTTGGAAAGTAATGTGATTTGCTTCGTTACCTCATCAAGTTTGTCTTCGTAAAGTGCAAGGATACTACTACACGGATTTTCGTAAAGATGTGGCTCGATTTCGAGGCAACGTAGCATTCGTTCTGTTTCTTCTAAATTTAAGCCGATTTGCAAGTACATTTGAATCAGCTCTACTTTTTCGATTGCACTTTCATCAAAATCACGGTAGCCATTTGCTAGGCGTTTCGAAGGGAGTAATCCCTTTTCTTCATAATGTCTTAGTGCCCTTTCGCTAACCCCAGTTTCTTTTGATAACTCTCCAATTCGCAATGCGTTTCACTCCTTTTACATGTATTGTAAACCTTCACACTAATGTGAAGGTCAACTTTGTTTTTTCGCAAAAGAATTCACATGATTTAAAAACACTTGAATGGCTTTAGACGGAATGAAATATTTGCCGCGCACGATGGAGAATGGACGGATTAGCTCTTCGTTCGGAACAGGGATGTGGAATATTTCTTTTGCTAATAGTTCTTTTCGAACAGTCCAATCTGAAAGGATAGCGATGCCAAGACCGGCTGCAACGGCTTCCTTCACGCTTTGAATACTGCTAAATGTAAAGAAGCGTTTCATTTTTAAATGATGTTGGTGTATAAAGCGATCGCTATAGGCACGTGTGCCAGAGCCGCTCTCCCTTAATACCCAGACTTGGTCTTGCAATGTATTTTCGTTAATCCCCTTGATATGGAGCAATGGGTGGTTTGGCGGGACGACGAGTTTCATTTCATCTTGCATAAAAGTTTCAACATCTACGTCAGCGTATACGACTTGGCCTTCCACTAAGCCGATATCAATTTGATTAGAGCGGAGGCTTTGTAAAACTTCTTCCGTATTTGAGATAAATGTATGAACTTCGACGTGTGGATTTTCATTGGCAAAGCGCGCAAGTATTTTTGGAAGTAAGTATTCGCCAATTGTAAAGCTAGCGCCGATGCGAAGTGTTCCTGTTACAACGTTATGTAGGTCGTTAATTTCCTGTTTTGCATCTTCATAAAGTGAAAGCATTTGCTTTGCGTGTATGTATAATATGTTTCCAGCTTCCGTAACTTGGACGTGCTTTGGGGACCGCTGAATAAGTGTAGTCCCAAATTCATTTTCCAGGTTGCGAATGTGCATACTAACGCCAGGTTGTGAAAGATTTAATAGTTCCGCAGCACGAGAGAAATGCTTTTGCTCAACGACAGTAACAAAGATCTTTAAAATGTCGACGTTCATTTGTTAGGCCCCTTTATTTTTTCTTTTATTTTATCATAAGTATTTCTGATGATAGGGATTCAATATTGATATTAAACTTATTATTAAAACTCTCTTATAATGTAACTAGAAAGAACATGCATGTTCCAATACGATTATTGGGGTGGTACAAAGTGGAACAAACACTTGTTATACAAAAGAAGAAGGGCTTTGGATTTTCGCAAGGTATTGGGATTACGTTATTAATCGCAATCGCCGCGAAATATTTAGCAGAGCTTCCATTTTTAAATATTATGGGACAATTAGTAATCGCTATTCTAATCGGGATGGTTTGGCGCGCTGCAATCGGGATTCCTCAAGAAGCGATAGTGGGAACGAACTTTGCGAGTAAGAAGTTGCTTCGCTTTGGGATCATTTTACTTGGAATGCGGTTAAATCTTGTAGATATTGCGAAGGCGGGGCCGAAAGTATTGGTCATCGCAGCGGTTGTTATTACATTTACAATTTTCGTTGTATATGGACTAACGAAAGTATTTAAAGTAGAACAGAAACTTGGAATTTTAACAGCATGTGGGACGGCAATTTGCGGAGCTGCAGCGGTCGTGGCAATTGCACCGCAAGTGAAAGCGAAAGATGAAGAAACAGCAGTGGGGGCAGCGATTATTGCAATTTTAGGTACAATATTTACACTTATTTATACGCTATTATACCCAGTGCTTGGCTTCTCACCCTACGGTTACGGGGTGTTCTCAGGTGCGACGCTGCACGAAATTGCTCACGTTATCGCGGCTGCAGCGCCAGGAGGTAGCACGGCTGTAGACATCGCGGTTATTGTGAAGTTAACGCGCGTAGCGATGCTTGTGCCAGTAGCGATTTTAATTGGATTATGGTTTGGTAAGAGCGAGGAAAGCAAGGAAAAAAGATCGTGGCGCGACCTTCCGATTCCTTGGTTCATCTTCGGATTTTTAGCAATGAGTGCGGTGCATTCGATTGGGATTATCCCAGAAGTTGTTGCCGGATATATTGTAGTAATTGCGTACATGCTTATTGCAATGGCAATGGCAGGGCTAGGTTTAAATGTAGAGTTTAAAACGTTCCGCAAATTAGGAAGTAGGGCATTCGTGGCAGGGTTGATTGGCTCGGTTTGCTTATCTGTTCTTGGGTACGTTCTTGTATATACATTAGGATTTATGTAGCAAAAAAAGAGGCATCTTATAGATGTCTCTTTTTTTACCTTTTTTTGTAAAGATATCTTTACTTTCGAAGGTGGAGCCTATGGGTGTGAAAAATAAAATTAAAGAATTGCGAAAACAACATCATATAACGCAAATTGAAATGGCAAAGGCAATGCAAGTGACGCGGCAGACGATTGTGGCGATTGAAAACCATCATTATAACCCGAGTCTAGAGTTATCCCTAAAAATCGCCAAATATTTTGGGGTGAAGGTGGAGGAAATATTTACGCTAGAGTAAGGGGAGAAAAAATGGAAGATAATAAAAAGTTATTGATTGGTGCGACTATTGGATTGTTTTTGGGAGACATTGTAGTTCATATTATGAATCCGGCTATACCAATTTTACCGCTCATAGTGAGTAACGTTTTAGCAATTGTATTTTTGATAGTGTATGCCTATTACAAAAAGCGTAAGTACAAAAAAGAAGAACTTCCAGATATAGATGAGCGAGTAAATGAAAATATAAAAAATATGTAAATGTCTCATTTGTATTCGCGTTTCTATTGCTTATTGTTTATATTGTTGCGAGTAAAGCAATGGGCAGAGCTGTTATACCAGTGCAAGAAATATTTATGATATGTAGTTTCTTATTTGCGGGTAGTCTCATCATAGGAGTCATGATAGGGAAACGAGCATAGAGATAGGCGGAATGAAAAATGCAAGATGAGTTTGAGAGATTCCAGTCAGATAAAGCGTTTAAATATGTAGGGTTATTTTTTACGATTAGTTTAGCGATATGGAGTTTATATAATTTAATTGTTGATGGAAATGCTGGTATGCCGTTTGTTTTATTTGTACTAGGGCAGTGGGTGTATTTTCTTGTGAACTATTGGCCGAAGTGGAAGTATAGAAATCAACAAGAAGCTGATCATGTATGAGTAAGTAAGATGTTATACGGTTCATAGGAAGTTTGTTTTTAGCGGGTCTTGCTTTAAATGTGAGTTTAATGATTTTAAGTATTTCGTGGGGAACGATCTTCATATCGAATGTAGCACTAGTCATTTTATATGGCATTTCGGAATATAGAGAACAGAAGCGTTTGAAAGAAGAGAGAGTACCGTCAATTGATGAGCGAGTTGTGAACAATATGAAGTCATATTTTACGATTTGTATTACAAGCTGCGTTTTTTTGTTCATTATGTATCTTTGTGTAAATAAGTATTTAGATAGGCAAGTAGTACATGTAAATGAGTTATTATATATTGCTATTTTTGGTTTATTAATAAGTATGGCATCGACGAGTGTGTTAGCAACAAGGAATAGATAGAAAAAGGGGAACTGGGATGGGATTACCGGTATTATGTGTCGCTACGGCTATTTTTGCTTTGTTTTGGGGAATACAAAACTTCTCTCGCAATCCAGTGCCAAGTGTATGTATTATGATTGGTGCTGTAGGTTTATCATACTATTTATTAATTTTAGCGCATTATCATAAAACAGCAACAAGTGTTGTTTTAGGGGCAATTATTTTATTTTGTGGTCGTGCTATACAAAAGGGGTTATTTCCATAAAAGCTGTTTATACAAAAGGTATAAACAGCTTTTTGTATTTTTTTTACAAACTACTTGAAAGTTACGTAACGTCATCTTTTATAATGAAGGAGAAGAGGTGATGGAGTTGATTTCAATTCAAGAACTAACGAGGGAAACAGGGGTTACAGTAAGGACGTTACGTTATTATGATCAAATTGATTTATTAAAGTCGAGTGGGAAAACTGATGGAGGACATCGGTTATATAGCGAGAGAGATGTTGTTCGTTTGCAGCAAATTTTATTTTTAAAAGAAATGGGTTTTTCATTAAAAGAGATTACGAATATGTTAGTAAAAGGTGAACTTAATTCAAAAGACTCGCTTGAAAAACAACTTAGATTTGTACAGGAAGAACAAAAGAAATTTAATCGAATGGAACGTATTTTACAGGCAGTTGTTTATTCAGTAGATGTGGAGGGAGAACTGGATTGGAAAGTTATGTTTGAACTCATTCAGCTTTCGAAACAGTCTCCTCGTATACGTGAAATATTCCAAAATGAATTATTTTCAAAGGAAGAGCAAGATTTACTTCGTAATTTACCAAATATGAGTGAAGAAGATCCGAATGTATTAGAGTGGGTAGATTTATTAAAGCAACTACGTAACTTTATGAAAGACGGTAAGGAAGCATCATGTGATGAGGTACAAGGCGCAACAAAGAAATTAATGCAGAAGTGTTTAGAGATGGCAAATGGTGATGAAGCATTTTTAGATAAATTGTGGGAAGTAAGAAAGTCAAAAGAAGATTCACAGAAAATGAGTATGTATCCAATTGAAGAAGAGCTTCTAGTATATATGGATGAGGCTTTTCGTATATATGATGAAAGGGAGAGGGATAAATGAGTATACTCGCAGAATATCGATGGTACTTTTTAATTGGTGCGGAGATTGTATTTTGGCTATCAGCTGTCGGATTCTTTTTACTAAGGTATGGATTTCGCTTGAAAAAGGCGAGCTTTATTATGGGGATTGTGCTGCTCATAAATGAAGTGTTTATTTTAACTTTAGGGGTAGTGGACTATTATCAAACAGGGAAGTTCTCTAATTTTCAAATCATTACGGTAATCATTTTATTATATGCAGTTTTTTATGGGAAAAAGGATTTGAAGAAATTAGATATATATGTACAAAAATTAGTTGCGAAGTGGCGGAATGAACCGGCGCCTATTATCGAAGAACCAATTGAAGTAGCAGGGATGGCGCATGCGAAGCAGGAAATGAAAAATTGGGTTTTACATCTTATTTTGTTTGTTGCTGTTCATATATTCTTTTTCTTCATGTATGGGCTTATTCCAGTAGAACAGTGGGGGAATTGGTTAGAGTCAGGAATCGTTTTAAATAAAGCAGCAAGCCGTGTAAGCCAAGTATGGGCTATTATTCTTTTAGCGGATACTGCGATTTCATTTTCATATGTTATTTTTCCGAAGAAGGAGAAAGGAAACAAGAAGCTACTTTCATAGAGGAAAGTAGCTTTTTTCTAGTATACCAATAGTTTGTATAGGAGAGGATAACAATAGGAAAAAGAACAGGTTTTATATGCTTATTTCTCTTTAGTTTAGTAGCATGTTCACAACCTAACAGTGCAATTGATAAGAAGAATGATGTCGTTGCAAAGGGGGCAGAAATTTCTAATCTAGATAAATTCGAGAAGTTCGTTTGGAATGTGGAACAAGGGGAAGTTGATAAAATAAGAATTGTACAGTATACACATGAAGGTGACCCGATTTTTCAAACGTTAGAGCATAGTGAGAAAGATATACTTTATGTGTTAGATAATAGACAAGATCAATTTGCTGGTGACCATAAAAGGTTACATAAAGATAGTTGTAAAAGGATTGTTAAAGAGCAACGTGAATCAGAAACGGCGTATAGGTTAATAGATTGTACGAATGAAAATGGGCGCAATGGATATGACTTATTATATGTACTTAAAAAATAGAGTTAGTAGAGGAAGGAAGTATTTATTCCTTCCTTTTTTATGTATATAATGTCGAAAGTTTTACCGAATATCTGTTCGTTTTTTTAGGTTTTTTATGGGCATTCGTGGTAAAATAATAATACAGATTTTTATGAGGAGGTCGGTTTTTAGTTGGAACATCCATTTGAAATTATCTCAGAGTATTCCCCGCAAGGTGATCAGCCGGGAGCGATAGAGAAGCTTGTAGAGGGAATTAATAGTGGAAAGAAAAAGCAAGTGTTGCTTGGAGCGACAGGAACGGGTAAGACATTTACGATTTCAAATGTCATTAAAGAAGTGCAGAAGCCAACACTTGTAATGGCTCATAATAAAACGTTAGCAGGACAGTTATATAGTGAGCTGAAAGATTTCTTTCCTAACAATTCTGTGGAGTATTTTGTTAGTTATTACGATTATTATCAGCCGGAAGCGTACGTACCACATACGGATACGTTTATTGAAAAAGATGCGCAAATTAACGATGAAATTGATAAATTACGCCACTCGGCAACGTCTTCTTTATTTGAAAGAGATGATGTTATTATCGTTGCGAGTGTTTCGTGCATATACGGTTTAGGTTCTCCGGAAGAATACCGCGAGTTAGTTGTTTCGCTTCGAGTTGGTATGGAAAAGGACCGCAATCAATTGCTTCGTGAACTTGTTGATGTACAGTATGGACGTAATGATATTGATTTTAAGCGTGGTACATTCCGTGTGCGCGGAGATGTAGTTGAAATCTTCCCCGCATCACTTGATGAGCATTGTATTCGAATTGAATTTTTTGGGGATGAAATAGATCGTATTCGAGAAGTAAATGCATTAACGGGTGAAGTATTAGCAGAACGTGATCATGTAGCAATCTTCCCGGCATCTCACTTCGTTACACGTGAAGAAAAGCTGAAGGTCGCTATTGAAAATATCGAAAAAGAATTAGAAGAGCGTTTAAAAGAATTAAATGATAACGGTAAGTTGTTAGAGGCGCAGCGCATAGAACAGCGAACGCGTTATGATTTAGAAATGATGCGCGAGATGGGCTTTTGTTCAGGGATTGAAAACTATTCCCGTCATTTAACACTTCGTCCAGCAGGTTCAACGCCGTATACGCTTTTAGATTATTTTCCAGAGGATTTCTTAATCGTTATGGATGAGTCGCACGTATCGGTTCCGCAAGTAAGAGCGATGTATAACGGGGACCAAGCACGTAAGCAAGTGCTTGTTGATCATGGATTCCGTCTGCCATCAGCTTTAGATAATAGACCGCTCACGTTTGATGAGTTTGAAGAGAAAACGAATCAAGTTATTTACGTTTCGGCAACGCCAGGACCGTACGAGTTAGAGCAGTCACCGAAAGCAATAGAACAAATTATTCGTCCAACAGGGCTTTTAGATCCACCAATTGATATACGACCAATTGAAGGACAAATAGATGATTTACTAGGAGAAATCCATGACCGGATTGCGAAAAATGAACGTGTATTAATTACGACTTTAACGAAGAAAATGTCAGAGGATTTAACGGACTATTTAAAAGATGTAGGAATTAAAGTGAATTATCTTCACTCTGAAATTAAAACATTAGAGCGTATTGAAATTATCCGTGATCTTCGCCTTGGTAAGTTTGATGTACTTGTCGGTATTAACTTATTACGAGAAGGATTAGATATTCCAGAAGTATCACTTGTAGCTATTTTAGATGCTGATAAGGAAGGGTTCCTACGTTCAGAGCGTTCATTAATTCAAACAATTGGTCGTGCGGCGCGTAATGCAAACGGCCGCGTTATTATGTACGCAGATCGCATAACGAGATCAATGGGAATTGCAATTGAAGAAACACAGCGTCGTCGTAGTATACAAGAAGCTTACAATGAAAAGCATGGTATTACGCCGAAAACGATTCAAAAAGGAGTACGTGACGTTATTCGTGCGACAACAGCAGCTGAGGATACGGAAATATATGAAGCAACACCAGCTAAGAAGATGACGAAAAAAGAACGTGAAAATACAATTGCGAAGATGGAAGCAGAGATGAAAGAAGCAGCAAAGGCATTAGATTTCGAGCGTGCAGCTGAATTAAGAGATTTACTATTAGAATTAAAAGCGGAAGGGTGAAAAGAGTGAGTAAAGATTTTATTGTTGTAAAAGGTGCTAGAGCGCATAATTTAAAAAATATTGACGTAACCATTCCGAGAAATCAGCTTGTTGTTGTGACGGGATTGTCTGGTTCGGGGAAATCATCGTTAGCATTCGATACGATTTATGCAGAAGGACAGCGTAGATACGTGGAATCTTTATCTGCGTATGCGCGCCAGTTTTTAGGGCAAATGGATAAGCCGGATGTTGATATGATTGAAGGTTTATCTCCAGCGATTTCAATTGATCAAAAAACGACGAGTCGTAATCCTCGTTCAACGGTTGGAACGGTAACGGAGATTTATGATTATTTACGTTTATTATTCGCACGAATTGGTACGCCGATTTGTCCGAATCATGGAATTGAAATTACATCACAAACAGTGGAACAGATGGTAGACCGTGTTCTTGAATATCCTGAACGTACGAAGTTGCAAGTGCTAGCGCCTATCGTGTCAGGGCGTAAAGGTGCGCATGCGAAAGTATTAGAAGATATTAAGAAGCAAGGTTATGTTCGTGTGCGCGTTGATGGAGAGATGCTGGATGTATCGGAAGAGATTACTTTAGAAAAAAATAAGAAGCATTCAATTGAAGGTGTTATTGACCGTATTGTTGTGAAAGAAGGAATTGCAAGCCGACTTGCAGATTCACTAGAAAGTGCTTTAAAGCTTGGTGGGGGCCGAGTTTTAATCGATGTAATGGGAGAGGAAGAACTTCTATTTAGTGAACATCATGCTTGTCCACATTGTGGTTTTTCAATCGGAGAATTAGAGCCGCGTATGTTCTCGTTTAATAGTCCGTTCGGCGCGTGTCCTTCTTGTGATGGACTTGGATCGAAGTTAGAGGTAGATTTAGAACTTGTTATTCCGAACTGGGATGTATCATTAAATGAACATGCGATTGCTCCTTGGGAACCGACAAGTTCACAATATTACCCGCAATTATTAAAATCTGTGTGTAATCATTACGGCATCGATATGGATATGCCGGTGAAAGATATACCGAAGGATTTATTTGATAAAGTGCTGTACGGAAGCGGGGAAGAGAAGCTTTATTTCCGCTATGTGAATGAATTTGGTCAAGTAAAGGAAAATGAGATATTATTTGAAGGTGTTATTCCGAATATTGAGCGTCGTTATCGTGAGACGAGTTCTGATTATATTCGTGAGCAAATGGAGAAATATATGGCAGAGCAAGCTTGTCCGAAGTGTAAAGGTGGACGCTTAAAGCCTGAGAGTTTAGCTGTTTTCGTTGGTGATAAAACGATTGCCGATGTAACGAAATATTCTGTTCAAGAAGTACAGGAGTTCTTCTCAACTGTTGAGTTAACGGAGAAACAACAAAAAATTGCTCATTTAATTTTAAGAGAAATTCAGGAACGTGTTGGGTTCTTAGTGAACGTCGGTTTAGATTATTTAACGTTAAGTCGTGCCGCAGGAACTTTATCAGGTGGTGAGGCGCAGCGTATTCGTTTAGCGACACAAATTGGTTCTCGCCTTACTGGCGTACTTTACATTCTTGATGAGCCTTCTATTGGTTTGCATCAGCGTGATAATGATCGTCTTATTCGTACATTGCAGGAAATGCGTGATTTAGGAAATACGTTAATTGTTGTTGAGCATGATGAAGATACGATGATGGCTGCTGATTATTTACTTGATATCGGACCTGGTGCAGGTATTCATGGTGGTCAAGTTGTATCAGCAGGTACACCAGCTGAAGTTATGCAAGACGAGAATTCATTAACTGGGAAATATTTAAGCGGTAAAGAGTTTATTCCGGTACCACTTGAAAGACGTAAAGGTGACGGACGTAAAGTGGAGATTGTCGGTGCGAAAGAAAATAACTTAAAGAATGCGAAAATGTCATTCCCCCTAGGAACATTTGTAGCAGTAACAGGCGTATCGGGCTCTGGAAAAAGTACGATAATTAATGAAGTACTATACAAATCATTAGCTCAAAAGCTATATAAAGCGAAAGCGAAGCCAGGGGCTCATAAAGAAATTAAAGGTCTTGAGCAGTTAGATAAAGTTATTGATATTGATCAATCACCAATCGGGCGTACACCACGTTCAAATCCGGCGACATACACTGGCGTATTTGATGATATTCGTGATGTATTTGCGCACACGAATGAAGCGAAAGTACGTGGGTATCAAAAAGGACGTTTCAGCTTTAACGTAAAAGGCGGCCGTTGTGAAGCGTGCCGCGGTGATGGAATTATTAAAATCGAAATGCATTTCTTACCAGACGTGTATGTTCCATGTGAAGTTTGTCACGGTAAACGTTACAACCGTGAAACGTTAGAAGTGAAATATAAAGATAAGAATATTTCTGAAGTGTTAGGGATGACAATTGAAGATGGGGTAGAGTTCTTTGCTAATATCCCGAAAATTAAGCGTAAACTTCAAACACTTGTAGATGTAGGGCTTGGTTATATGAAATTAGGACAACCAGCTACGACGTTATCAGGTGGTGAGGCGCAGCGTGTGAAATTAGCTTCTGAATTACATCGTCGTTCTACAGGGCGTACGTTATACATTTTAGATGAGCCAACGACTGGCTTACATGCACATGATATTGCACGCCTTCTAGAAGTGTTGCAACGTCTTGTTGAGAGTGGTGAGACGGTACTTGTAATTGAGCATAATTTAGATGTTATTAAAACAGCTGATTATATTATTGACCTTGGACCAGAAGGCGGAGACAAAGGCGGACAAATCGTTGCTTCCGGAACGCCAGAGCAAGTAGTGAAAGAAGAGCGCTCTTATACAGGTAAGTATTTAAAAGAGATTTTAGATCGTGATAAAGCAAGAATGAAAGAGAAAATAAAAGAAGTAGAGTTATCACAATAAGTTGTTAATAAAAACCGAGTGGGAATTGCACTCGGTTTTTATTTCACTAAGGAAAACTGGTAAGGTTGTTAATAGGTATACAAGCATGAAGGGTAGAATAAGTTGATATAAGTGTTTGTATGATACTTGCGTTTATTAGCTATTAGCGTATGATGAAATATATATGTTAAAAGGATGTGTAAGGAAATGAGATGGATTGTATCACTTCTTGTAAATAGCGTTGTGTTAATCGCTGTATCCGGACTTTTAAAAGGGGTTGCACCAGACGCATTTTACATAGCAAATATACAAACTGCAATTATTGCGAGTATTATATTGGCGATTTTAAACGTATTTGTAAAGCCGCTTTTAATTTTAATTACGCTACCGATTACTCTTGTAACTTTCGGTTTCTTCTTAATTGTTATTAATGCGATTACGTTAAAGATGACGGATTCGTTATTAGGGGACGCCTTTAATATATCTGGATTTGGTGTAGCGATTGTTGCGGCAATTTGTATTTCTATTTTTAATATGATAATTGAAAAAGTAATTGTTGAACCATTACATGAAAAAAAGAGAAAATGACAAAAAGAAAAACATTTCATGATTCATATGAAATGTTTTTTTCTATTTATTAGAAACCGAGTTTCTTGTTTCCAGAAAAAAATGGTACAATATCCGATAGAATGGAATTTTACATCAAATGAGACTGAACCCGCAGCGGAGTGGAGGTTTATACATATGCCGAAAGTAAGGACAAAAGATTTAATTGAACAATTTCAATTGGAGTTAGTAAGTGGTGAAGAAGGGATTCATCGTCCGATTGATACGAGTGATTTATCGCGACCTGGAATTGAAATGGCAGGATTTTTTACATATTATCCAGCTGATCGCGTGCAGCTTCTTGGGAAAACGGAGCTTACGTTCTTTGATACGTTAACGACAGAGCAAAAGCAAGAGAGAATGAAAGCGCTTTGTACTGAGGAGACGCCTTGTATTATTGTAACTCGTAATCAAGATGTACCGGATGAGTTATTACAAGCATCACGTGAATCAGGCGTGCCTTTATTACGTTCTGCTCAAACGACGACGAGATTATCAAGTCGTTTAACAAACTATTTAGAAGGTAAGTTAGCGCCAACAACAGCTGTTCATGGTGTGCTAGTAGATATTTATGGTGTTGGTGTTTTAATTACAGGTCAAAGTGGTGTCGGGAAAAGTGAGACAGCGCTTGAACTTGTAAAGCGTGGTCACCGCCTTGTTGCGGATGATAGCGTAGAAATTCGTCAAGAAGATGAAGATACATTAGTAGGGAGCTCACCTGATTTAATTGAGCACTTATTAGAAATTCGTGGTCTAGGTATCATTAACGTAATGACGTTATTCGGTGCAGGGGCAGTACGAAATTATAAACGTATTACACTTGTTATTAATCTTGAAATTTGGGATCAAAAGAAAAATTATGATCGCTTAGGTCTTGATGAAGAGAAGATGAAGATTATTGATACAGAACTTACGAAGATTACACTTCCAGTTCGTCCTGGTCGAAACTTGGCTGTTATTATTGAAGTAGCAGCGATGAACTTCAGATTAAAACGTATGGGAGTCAATGCGGCACAACAGTTCTCTGAACGATTAATGAGTGCGATTGAGTTAGGAAATCAAGAGTAGACTCTGGAGAGGGAGGTCATATATATGCTGTTAGGTTCTGTACCACAGCTTGACCGTATTGCAGTCCAACTTGGGCCGTTCCCTGTTTATTGGTATGGGGTTATTATCGGTACAGGTGTGCTATTAGGTCTTTGGCTAGCAACTCGCGAGGGAGAAAGGCTTGGTATTCACAAAGATACATTTATCGACCTTGTATTAATCGCAGTACCAATTGCCATTCTTTTTGCGAGAATGTATTATGTCATTTTTGAATGGGAATATTATTCGCAAAATCCGAGTCAAATTATTAATATTCGTCAAGGTGGTTTGGCGATTCATGGTGGTTTAATCGGGGCTGTTATTACAGGAATCCTTTTTGCGAAACGACGCGGGCTTTCATTCTGGAAGTTAGCGGATATTGCTGCGCCGAGTATTTTACTAGGACAAGCAATTGGCCGATGGGGAAACTTTATGAACCAAGAGGCGCATGGTGATGAAGTAACGAGACAGTTTTTAGAAGGTCTTCATTTACCAGATTTCATTATTAATCAAATGTACATTGATGGTGTGTATTATCACCCAACGTTTTTATATGAATCATTATGGAACTTTGCAGGTGTTATTTTACTACTCGCGTTACGAAAAGTGAATTTACGCCGTGGTGAATTATTCTTCACATATTTAATTTGGTATTCAGTGGGACGCTTCTTCGTAGAAGGTTTGCGTACAGATAGTTTAATGTTAGGACCACTTCGTATTGCACAAGTAATGTCTATTGGAATTGTTGTTATTTCTATCATTTTCATTATTGTGAGACGAAAAATGGGGCAAGCTGATAAAAGATATTTAGAAAATTAGAGAAAAGTAGCATCTTATAGAAGATGCTGCTTCTTTCATATTCAGGTAATGAAAGGATTAAGGACGATGAAAATAAATACAGTGTTATTTGATTTAGATGGAACGTTAATTAATACAAATGAACTTATTATCTCTTCTTTTTTACATACGTTAAATCACTATTATTCTAATCAGTATAAGCGTGAAGATGTATTGCCATTTATCGGTCCATCTTTGCATGATACTTTTAGTAAAATTGATGCAAGTAAGGTTGAAGAGATGATTACATGTTATCGTCAATTTAATCATGAGCATCATGATGAATTAGTGGAAGAGTATGAAACTGTATATGAAACGGTTCAAGAATTGAAGAAGCAAGGTTATAAGATCGGCATCGTTACAACGAAAGCGAGACAGACGGTTGAAATGGGATTAAAGCTTTCGAAACTTGATCAGTTTTTTGATGTTGTCGTGACGATTGATGATGTGGAACATGTGAAACCACATCCAGAACCACTTCAAAAAGCACTCGAATTATTAGATGCAAAGCCAGAAGAAACATTGATGGTTGGTGATAATCATCATGATATCGTCGGTGGACAAAATGCAGGTACGAAAACAGTAGCGGTTTCATGGACATTGAAAGGTAGAGCGTATTTAGAAGCGTATAAACCAGATTATGTGCTAGATAAAATGAGTGATTTACTACCGATTTTGTCCCGCATTAACGGGTAGTAAGATTCCTGCCGGTTAAAGTGTCACTTTTATATAAGTAGAGGAGAGAGTTCAGTGCGACGGACAACGCGCTATCCTGTTTCAGGAGAAAATTCATTGTGGAATGTGTATAAAACAGTGTCTTTTTGGAAGGTAATGAAAAATTTTATTATCATCCAAATCGCACGTTACACGCCATTTTTATCCGTAAAGAATTGGTTATATCGCACGTTTTTACGGATGGAAGTAGGAAAGAAAACGTCGTTTGCACTTATGGTAATGCCAGATATTATGTTTCCAGAAAAGATTACTGTGGGAGAAAATTCAATTATCGGCTATAATACAACGCTTTTAGCACATGAATATTTAATTCGTGAGTATCGACTTGGAGAAATCGTCATAGGGAATGAAGTTATGATTGGAGCGAATACGACAATTTTACCAGGTGTGACAATTGGAGATGGAGCTATCGTTTCTGCAGGCACACTTGTCCATAAAGATGTACCAGGCGGCGCTTTCGTAGGCGGAAATCCGATGCGTATTATTTATACGAAAGAGGAAATGGCCACTAGAGAAGGTTGATGTTAAAAATGTAACATTTCCCTTCTCTTTTTATGAATAAAAAGGAAATAATTGATTATAATATACTGTTTTGTTTTTTACGGAATCGTTTATACTTATAGATAGAAGAATGTGTGAACGAAGAAAACAAAAAACTGGAGGATATATGGGGAAAAATCAAAGAATATATAAGGAGAACGGACAAGTTATCTCTTTTAATCAGTTAGCGGACTTCTTTTATAAAAAAGGGATGAGGGCTTATAAAGGGCAAAAATTGCAAGATGCAATTAAATATTTTCGAAGAGCAGCACAAAGCGAGAAGGAGCCGTTTATTTTATGCCAACTAGCAATAGCATTATCTGAATCTGGTGAATATCAAGAGTCGAATCAGATATTTCTAAAGCTTGTTAGATCCAATCCTGAACTTGAGCAATGCTATTATTTTATTTCAAATAATTATGCATATATGGGCTTGTTTCAACAGGCGAAGAAGTATGCAGAGCGATATTTAGAAGTTGCGGAAGAGAAGGAATTTGTAGAAGATACATTAGAATTGCTTGAGATTATGGAAGAAGATGCAATGGGTGCGGAAGAGATTGAGGATGAAGATGAGCTAATTGTTATGCAAGAAGAAGCGAACCGCTACATTCGTAACGGACAATTAGAAGAGGCGATTGCTACACTAGAAGTTGTTACGAAAGAATATCCAGAATTTTGGTCAGGACATAATAATTTAGCGATTGCACATTTTCAATCAGGTAATGTAGATCAAGCGCTTAAGTTAACAGAAATGATTTTAGAGAAAAATCCTGGTAATATGCATGCGCTTTGTAATACGCTTATTTTTCTATATTCAATTGGAGAGCATAAGCAAGTAGAGTCATTAGCGGGGCAGTTAGTATCGGTATATCCAATTTCATTTGAGCATCGTTTGAAACTTGGAACAACGCTTGCAACAATTGGTCATTTTGAACCTGCATATAAATGGTTCAAAGTATTAAAGCGTCAAGGGTACGAAGGAGACGTCAGTTTTTATTACTGGTTTGCATACTCTGCGTATATGGTGAAGGAACAGCAAGTAGCTGAAAAAATGTGGCAACATGTTGTAGAATTGCATCCTGATAAAAAAGGAAAAGAACCGTGGAATGCACTGAATTTAGCAGATGAAGGACAAAATCTTTTATTTGAAGAGTTACGAAAATCATTTCAGCAAAGTACGACGCTAGAAGAGAAAATGCTAGCTTTATATTTAATGAATGAATTGTCAACACCAGAGAAGGTTGGATTCTTCTTTGATGTAACGCAAGCGAAAAATGGTGTTCCAATCGTATCGCAACTTGCAAAATATTTCTTCTTACTTAATAGTCATAAAAGCATCCCAGCTGATTTACAGCAATTTGAACAGTGCGTACGAATCGCGGATGCATTATACAATTATACGAAAAAAGATGATGAATTAATCGAAGAGTGTTTGAATTTTTGGTTTTGCACGTTCATACGTTTATATACATCTGGAGCGACTTTTACAAATGTGTACGGTTGGTCAGCGGCAATTGAATACATTGTGCGCGGCGAACAAAGAAATAAGATGACACAGGCAGAGCTTGGTGATGTATATAATGTATCTGTAGCGACTGTACGAAAGTATGTGCAGGCTGTTAAGCGCACGCACACGTAGGGTAGGCAAATCATTGGGAAAAAAATGATGCTAACAGTATAATGAGGGTAACTTAATGTGTATGAATGGGAGTGAATAGTGTGTCAGAAGAAAAAATTTATGATGTCATTATTATTGGTGCAGGACCAGCTGGTATGACAGCTGCGGTATATACATCTCGTGCGAATTTAAGCACACTGATGCTTGAGCGTGGTATTCCAGGTGGACAAATGGCAAATACAGAAGATGTAGAGAACTATCCAGGTTATGAGTCTATTTTAGGACCAGACTTATCAAATAAAATGTTTGAGCATGCGAAGAAATTTGGTGCTGAATATGCATACGGTGATGTAAAAGCAATCATCGATGGTAAAGAGTATAAAACAATTATTGCTGGTAAAAAAGAATATAAAGCACGTGCAATTATCGTTGCAAGCGGTGCAGAGTATAAAAAAATTGGTGTGCCAGGTGAAACAGAACTTGGCGGCCGCGGTGTATCATATTGTGCAGTATGTGATGGTGCATTCTTTAAAGGGAAAGAACTTGTTGTTATTGGCGGCGGAGATTCTGCTGTTGAAGAGGGTGTGTTCTTAACACGTTTCGCATCAAAAGTAACGATCGTTCACCGTCGTGACACTCTTCGTGCACAGAAAATTTTACAAGATCGTGCTTTCCAAAATGAGAAAGTAGATTTCATTTGGAATCACACTATAAAAGAAATTAACGATGCAAATGGTAAAGTAGGAAGCGTAACACTTGTAGATGTAAACAGCGGAGAAGAACAAGAAGTTAAAACTGACGGCGTTTTCATATACATCGGTATGTTACCATTATCAAAACCGTTTGTTGAGCTAGGTATTACAAATGAAAATGGTTATGTTGAAACGAACGAGCGTATGGAAACGAAAGTTCCTGGTATTTTCGCAGCTGGTGATGTTCGTGAAAAAATGCTTCGTCAAATTGTAACGGCAACAGGCGATGGTAGTATTGCAGCGCAGAGTGCACAGCATTATATAGAAGAGTTAGTAGAGGAACTAAAGACTGTAACAGAAAAATAAGGTTATTTTTCCTTTTGAGAAGAAAGCTACCGATAGGTGGCTTTCTTTTTTTTGTGAAAATGTCAAAGTTTTGTCAAAAACAATTAGGATTATAAGATTTCTTATTGATATACTGGACTTTACGGAAAAAATCACTATAAGAAATGAGGAATTTATTCAGTATGGAATGGCGTAATATATATCGTGGATTTTGTATGGGCGTTAGTGATTTAATTCCTGGTGTGAGCGGCGGAACAATCGCTGTTGTGTTAGGGATTTATGAACAATTGCTCGCAGCAATTAGCGGATTCTTTAGTCGTGAATGGAAAAAACATTTAGCGTTTTTAATCCCACTTGCAGCTGGTGTAGCGGCGGCTTTTCTAACGTTAAGTCACGTTATTAAATATTTATTAGCAAATCATTATGAACCGACTCAATTTTTCTTTCTCGGTTTAATTATTAGTATATTACCGATGTTAATGAGAGAAGCTGATGCAAAGGCAACATTTAAAGGTAGTCATATTGCCTTATTAATAATTGCAGCAATTCTTGTTGCAATAACAGCATTCTTTAAACCAGATAAGGCAGCTGATCCGATTACGACGTTAACAATTTTAAATGCAATTGGTTTATTTTTCGCAGGATGGATGGCTAGTATGGCTATGCTTCTTCCTGGAATTAGTGGATCGTTTATTTTATTAATTATTGGTGTGTATCCAACAGCAATTAACGCTTTAACTACACTCAATTTACCGTTAATCGTGGTTATCGGTGCCGGCGTGATGGCCGGATTTGTTGTAAGTAGTAAAGGAATTAGTTATTTGTTAGATCGTTATAAAAGTATGACATTTGCGGCAATTATTGGGCTCGTTATCGGGTCGATTGTCATTGTGTTCCCTGGCATTCCGACTGGTGGCATTTCAATTGTAAGTTCAATTATTACTTTTATTTTAGGATTTGCGGTTGTTACTTATTTCGGTAAGAAATAAGTGTTTTAATCCCCTTAACGATAAAAATCGTTAAGGGGATTTTTATGTGCTATTCATGGGAAGTAAGGTATTTTGATTGCTTGTTATAGAAAGAATTTTTACAATTGCTTAGCGAAAGGGGACTGGCACCTTCGTTGTAGCAAACTGTTTTTGATAGTATAATGAAATGAGTATGCAGTGAGAAATTTTGCTGCAAGTAGCTGAGGTGAAGAAACATGCAAAGAGTGACAAACTGTGTGTTAATTAGAGATAATGAAGTACTCTTACTCCAAAAACCTCGCCGGAATTGGTGGGTTGCACCGGGCGGGAAAATGGAGCGTGGTGAGACAGTAAGAGATTCCGTTGTTCGCGAGTATCGTGAAGAAACAGGTATTTATTTAAAGAATCCAGCATTAAAAGGGGTCTTCACTTTTGTCATCCAAGAAGGTGATAAAGTTGTTTCTGAATGGATGATGTTCTCCTTTTTAGCAACAGATTTTGCAGGAGAAAACAAATTAGAGAGCGAAGAAGGCATCATTGGTTGGCATACATTTGATAAAATTGATGATTTAGCAATGGCACCAGGAGATTATCACATTATTGATTATTTAATTAAAGGGAATGGTATAATCTACGGTACATTTGTATATACCCCAGATTTTGAGTTGCTTTCATATCGATTAGATCCGAGTTAAACCTGCAAGGAGAGGATACGATGACAGAGAATAATGATATAAAAATGGTAATTATTACAGGGATGTCTGGAGCTGGAAAGACGGTAGCGTTACAAAGTTTCGAAGATTTAGGATATTTTTGTGTAGATAATTTACCACCGATGTTATTGCCGAAGTTTATTGAACTTATGGCAGATTCAAAAGGTAAAATGAATAAAGTGGCACTCGGTATTGATTTACGTGGCCGAGAGTTTTTTGAATATTTATGGGGAGCGCTTGATGATTTATCAGAACGTACATGGATTATTCCTCATATTTTATTTTTAGATGCGAAAGATAGCACACTTGTAACTCGTTATAAAGAAACGAGACGTTCGCATCCACTTGCGCCAACTGGCTTGCCGTTAAAGGGAATTGAAGCTGAGCGTGGTTTATTAACTGATATGAAGGCAAGAGCGAATATTGTGCTTGATACATCTGATTTGAAACCGAAAGAATTACGAGAAAAAATTGTTCACTTATTCTCAACAGAAACTGAGCAAGCATTTCGTGTAAATGTTATGTCATTTGGATTTAAGTACGGAATTCCAATTGATGCTGATTTAGTATTTGATGTTCGTTTTTTACCAAATCCATATTATATTCCACATATGAAGCCATTAACAGGACTGGATGAAGAAGTTTCGTCGTATGTGTTGAAATTTAATGAAACACATAAGTTTTTAGAGAAATTGACGGATCTTATCACTTTCATGCTGCCTCATTATAAAAGAGAAGGTAAGAGTCAACTTGTAATTGCGATTGGATGTACAGGTGGGCAACATCGTTCTGTTACGCTTACAGAGTACCTTGGGAAACACTTGAAACCAGAGTATAGCGTTCATGTATCTCATCGTGATGTGGAGAAGAGAAAGGGCCATTAAGGGATGAAAAAAGAGAGAAAACCTAAAATTGTTATCATGGGAGGTGGAACTGGACTTTCTGTTTTATTAAGGGGATTAAAACAATATCCTGTTGATATTACAGCAGTTGTAACAGTAGCCGACGATGGAGGCAGTTCAGGTAGACTACGTGATGAGCTAGAAATTCCACCTCCAGGTGATATTCGTAACGTACTTGTTGCGTTATCGGATGTAGAACCATTAGTGGAGGCTTTATTTCAGCACCGTTTTACAACTGGAGACGGGCTGAAAGGGCATGCGTTAGGAAATTTACTATTGGCAGGTATGACTTCGATTACAGGAGACTTTTACCACGCGATTACGGAAACGAGTAAAGTATTAAATGTCAGAGGACGTGTATTACCAGCAGCGAATCAAAGTGCGGTACTTCATGCAGAATTAGAAGATGGAGAAATTGTAACAGGTGAATCAAAGATTCCTCATTTCGGGAAGAAGATTAATCGTGTCTTTTTAACTCCAGAAGATGTAGAACCGTTATGTGAAACGTTGACGGAAATTAAACGAGCTGATTTGCTTGTTTTCGGTCCAGGAAGTCTGTACACAAGTATATTACCGAATTTAGTTGTTAACAAAATTGGAGACGCTGTTCTTGCTGCAAAAGCGAAGAAGGTATATGTATGTAATGTTATGACGCAAGCGGGCGAAACGAAGGGTTATACTGCGTTTGATCATGTGCAGGCGTTACATGATCATTTAGGTAAACCATTTATCGACACTGCGATTGTAAATAATCGTGATATTCCTCGTGAATTACGTAAGTTATATGAGGAAGAGATGTCGGAACCAGTTGCACTGGATACAAATCGTTTTGCTGAACATAATATCGAAATCATTCAAGATCGATTAGCGAAATATGATGATCGTGTTGTAAGACATGATACATTAAAGTTAGCTTCTATTTTATATTCATTGTTATAAATGTGCGTTGCCTCATTTGAGGTAACGCTCCTCATTCATATAGGACAAGATTTTTGTTCCAAAGTAATAGTATAAGGAGGTGTTGACTGTGTCATTTGCATCAGAAACAAAGAAAGAGTTGACCAACCTTGAAATGAAGGAATGCTGCGAGAAATCAGAATTATCGGCGTTGCTTCGAATGAACGGATCGCTTTCTTTTTCAAACCGTCGCCTATCTATCGATATTCAAACGGAAAATGCAGCAATTGCAAGAAGGATTTATACGCTTTTGAAAAAAGGATATGATGTGACGGTAGAATTACTTGTTCGTAAAAAAATGCGATTGAAGAAAAATAATGTATATATCGTGCGGCTTGTTGAGAAGTCTCGTGAAATATTAGCAGATCTTCACATTGTTCGAGATGACTTTTCGTTTATTCGAAATATATCGCAGGAATTAATCGAGAAGAAATGTTGTAAACGATCGTATTTACGCGGTGCATTTTTAGCAGGTGGTTCAGTAAATAACCCAGAAACATCATCTTATCATTTAGAGATCTTTTCGTTATATAAGGAACATAATGATTCTATATGTGAACTGATGAACGGATTTGATTTAAATAGTAAGACGTTGGAAAGAAGAAAAGGGTACATTACGTATTTGAAAGAAGCTGAAAAAATTACAGAGTTTTTAAATATTATAGGTGCTCATAATGCACTTTTAAGATTTGAAGATATTCGAATTGTTCGCGATATGCGTAATTCAGTAAATCGTTTAGTTAACTGCGAAACAGCTAATTTAAATAAAACAATTGGTGCAGCGCTAAGGCAAATTGAGAACATCCGCTATATTGATGAGACGGTTGGGCTTGATATTTTGCCAGATAAATTAAGAGAAATTGCACAGTTACGAAGAGATTATCAAGATGTAACATTGAAAGAGTTAGGTGAGATGGTATCCGGGGGGAAAATTAGTAAATCGGGTATTAATCATCGTTTGCGTAAAATCGATGAAATTGCAGAGAAATTACGCGCGGGGGAAACAGTAGCAAAAAAATAAAAGGTTAAAGGGGAAATGGAGCTGTGGTTCAAAAACTGGTTAAAGTGGCATTAAAAAACGGCTTACAAGCACGTCCGGCTGCGTTGTTTGTACAAGAGGCAAATCGCTTTCATGCGGATATCTTCATCGAGAAAGATGGAAAGACAGTGAATGCAAAGAGCATAATGGGGATTATGAGCTTAGCAATCGGAACTGGTAGCATGATTACAATCACAACAGAAGGTTCAGATGCAGAAGAGGCTTTGGAAGCATTAACTGCATATGTACAATAAAGGGTTATCGCGAATGTGCGATAGCTTTTTTTATTTTTCTGTTTGTGGGGTGCGTGATACCCTTGTACATAATAAAAAGCGCCCTGTAATAGGGCGCTTCCGCTTTTAGATGTACCCAGCTCCAACGGCTAGAATGGTCGGTGGCTTCGCTTCTTCCGTCGAGGTAAAAAGCACCTCTTTGTCAGAAGCTCCATCCCCCTCTCATTCTGAACGAGCCGCCTCCGCTTTTAGTTGTATCTAGCTCCAGCGGCTAGAATCTCCGGTCGTTTCGCCCCTTCATTCGAGGCAAAAAGCGCCTCGGAATCAGGGGCTCCAACGCCCTGCGATTCTGAACGAGCCGCTTCCGCTTTTAGATGTATCCAGCTCCGGCGGCTAGAACAGTCGGTCGTTTCACCCCTTCATTCGAGGCAAAAGGCGCCTCGGAATCAGGGGTTCCAACTTCCTCCTGTTCTAAACGAGCCGCCTCCGCTTTTAGGTGTCTTAACGATTTGTAAAGATCTTATCGATTAAGCCGTATTCTAGAGCTCTTTCTGCTGTCATGAAGTTGTCGCGGTCTGTGTCGCGTTGTAGAACTTCAAGTGGTTGACCTGTGCGGTCAGCAAGAATTTGGTTTAATTTTTCACGTAAGAATAGGATACGTTTTGCAGCGATTTCGATTTCAGTCGCTTGACCTTGTGCTCCGCCAAGTGGTTGGTGAATCATAACTTCACTGTTTGGAAGTGCGTAACGTTTTCCTTTTTCACCTGCTGCAAGTAAGAATGCACCCATAGATGCAGCCATACCGATACAGATTGTTGATACTTGTGGTTTAATAAACTGCATTGTATCGTAAATTGCCATACCAGCTGTGATAGAACCACCAGGGCTGTTGATGTAAATGTGAATATCTTTTTCTGGATCTTGAGATTCCAAGAATAAAAGCTGGGAAACGATTGAGTTTGCTACGTTGTCATCAATTGCGCTACCAAGCATAATGATGCGATCCTTTAATAGTCGAGAGTAAATATCGTAAGCGCGTTCTCCACGATTTGTTTGTTCAATTACTGTAGGAATTAAATTCATCTGTTATTTCCTCCTTTAAAAGCTTTCTTAGTCTTATAATACAATTATGGTCAATGAAGGTCAAACGAAACCACTTTAAATCAAAAAATATGTAGTTGTATCATGATTTATTCGCTATGTTTTTAAAATTCCCTGCTTATGTATCTTCAACATCATAACCGAATTACATAAATTTAAACGTGATTAATGGTGTGGAAAAGGCAAAAGAACGCCTTTTGTATAGAAGCGTTCTTTCATTTTTTATTCTTTTAACAGATAGGTTACTTTATTTAAGATTTTCTCGATTTGTTTTGCGTTTTTACTATACATATCACTCGCTGATTTTGATTTTGTTTCTAAAGAGAATAATTCAAGATCAGCATTGCATTTCTTTAAGGATGCCAATAGTAAAGGCTTGTTTTGAGGAGAAGGCATTTGGAGTTTATCATTATAGATGTCGATAGTAAGTTGTCCGTATGAATCAACTTGACCAAGAAAGACATTTTCAATGACAACACCGAGTTTTTCTAGCTCAGAATGTAACCAAGCGCGATTATGTCCGCTAGCAGAAAGAGGTTCATCTAGTACATTTCCATCCATAATAACAGTTTGCGGTTCTTTTTCGTTTGGCACTTTTAAGCTGATATCTTTTGCTGTAAGTGGTTGGCGATCTTTCTTTAATAATACATTTAATTCACCGCTCGGTTCTAGTACAGCAAATTCAACATCAGCTACGCTGAACGCATTTTTTCCTCTGAGAAGCTCAAGTAATTCATCACTTGTATACTTTTCTTTCTTTAAATTATCTTCAAGTATTTTGCCATCTTTTATTAATACGGTAGATTTTCCTTCAAAAAAATCTCGAGCTGTTTTGTTCTTTAAAGAGAGGATTCCAGTGAAAAAAGGTACCACAGCGAAAATGAGTATCGCAAAGACGCCGTGGAAAAATTTTGAATCAAGCCCTGTAGATACTTGGGCAGCGATGTCACCGATTGTCATTCCGGCTATGTATTCAAAAAAGGAGAGCTGAGAGATTTGTCTTTTTCCTAACCATTTCGTAATAGCGAATAAAATAATTAATATGAATACAGAGCGAAGAATGACAAGTGTCCATTCCGGCAGGTGAGACATAGTCATTTCCTCCAGTCTACTTAAAACCCTTTATATTGAGGTTCTTCACGTTCTAATACTGAAACTCTATTCTGTAAATCGGTGATGATGCTGTCCATTTCTAACATACATTCATGAAATACACGTTTTGATTCCGCGTCCTGTGAATTTAGTGAAAGGGAGCTTAAACTTGCTTGAGCGCCCCTTACACTGGCAAGGCAGGTTTTAACGCTAGCGATAACTGTCATACGAACACCTTATCCTTTCGGTTTGAATAGCAATGCTCCAATGAAGCCGAAAATAATGGCGGCTGATACACCAGCACTCGTTACTTTAAACATGCCGGTAATAACGCCGACGATGCCATGTTTGGCTGCTTCCTCCATCGCGCCATGAACGAGGGCATTACCGAAACTTGTAATAGGCACAGTTGCCCCAGCGCCTGCAAAGTCTATTAATGGTTCATACAGATTGAATCCATCTAATATAGCTCCAGCAACAACGAGTGTTGCCATCGTATGAGCGGGGGTTAGTTTGCCGACATCAAACATAAGCTGTCCGATTACGCATATGAGTCCACCAATGACGAAAGCCCAGAAAAAAATCATTGCGTTGCACCTCCAAATTCAATCGAAACAGCGTGAGCGATACACGGAATCGTTTCTTCTTGTTGGAATGTAAGTGGAGATAGTAAAGCGCCTGTCGCAACGACAAGTATTTTTTTGAATTCTCCTCTTTTCATTCGGTTTAATAAATGTCCGTATACGACTGTTGCTGAACAGCCTGGACCACTTCCACCAGCTATGACAGGTTGACCTTCTCTATAAATGATGATTCCGCAATCTTGAAATTGCTCGCTCTTTACTTTTGTTCCATGTTTATGTAGTAGGTCGTAAGCAATTTCGCGACCGACATGTCCAAGGTCACCTGTTACGATTAAGTCGTAATAAGAGGCGTCAATGTGTCGTTCGCGTAAATGAGCTTCAATCGTATCGACAGCAGCTGGGGCCATCGCACCACCCATATTAAAAGGATCTGTTAGTCCCATATCAATAACTCGTCCAATGGTGGCCGATGTTACTTGTGGACCATATCCAGTGTCGCTTAAAATAGCCGCGCCTGCACCGGTCACTGTCCACTGAGCCGTAGGAGGTTTTTGACCACCATATTCAGTTGGATAGCGGAATTGTTTTTCTACCGCAGCGTTATGACTTGATGCCCCAGTTAATAAATACTTTGCGCCTTTTGCATTTACGATACTTGCGCCGAGTGCTAAGCCTTCCATAGAGGTAGAACAGGCGCCGAATAAACCGAGATAAGGTGTTCCGAGTGTGCGACATGCAAAGCTCGTTGGAGTTATTTGGTTTATTAAATCCCCTGCGAGTACGAATTGAATATCGTCTTTACGGAGCTTTGCCTTTTCGGTAGCGCGGCTACAAGCTTCTTCAAATAAAATTTTATGCGCCTTTTCGTAAGAATCTTGTCCGAGCCATAAATCTTCATGCAGGGTATCGAAGTCTTCAGGGATTTTTCCATTTGCCTCAAATGGGCCACCGACTACACCTGTTGAGATGATAACTGGTTTGTTTTCGAATATCCATGTTCGGTGTCCTTGTAACATTTACAGCCCTCCCCATTGAAAGAGAATCGTTTTAATAAGAGCGATGACAAAAGCTGAAAATACGCCAAATAAGATGACCGATCCTGCTAGTTTAAACATGTTACCACCAACGCCGAGAACGAACCCTTCTGTACGGTGTTCAATACATGCGGCAATAACAGAGTTACCAAATCCAGTAACGGGAACTGCGGTACCAGCACCAGCAAATTGTCCGAGGCGATCGTAGACGCCAAATCCCGTCAGTAGCATGGAGATAAAAATAAGAGTTGCAACGGTAGGGTTCCCGGCAGATCTTTCAGTGAAATCAAAGTACGTAATATAAAAGGTGGAAATCAGTTGGCCTATTAGACAAATTAATCCCCCGACGAAAAAAGCTTTTATACAATTTTTTAAAACGGGGCGCTTCGGTTCGCGCTGTTGTTCGAATTTTTTATATTCTTGTTGTACAGGTGTTAAATTTTTATCTTTACTAGACATTCGAATCCTTCCTTCTCTTTTAGAAAGCTTAAATATTAGATCCCATTTCTGATTGAATGAGTTTTAACTGTTCTTTAATGCCATCCTTACTCACTTTCTTTTTCTTAATTTTGTTTTCAAGTTCTTCTATGAGCATAAAGATCTTTTTGTCTGTACTTACACGAATATCGAAAGTAGGGTTTTCATCACTTAGCTTCTTTTTTAATTTACTTCTTAAAGGCTTTAAACCAAATCTTTCGTGATGTTCAGGTTTAACGGCTATGTAAAGATCTAAATTTGTATTAACTGCGGTAGCTTCTATAATTCCCTCCATAGCAAGAGCTTTTTTCTTAGCGTCTTGCGATATAGATTGATTAAAGGATTCTGTACTCATTTTTGTTAATTTAGGGCCCTTTTTCTCATCTGTTCGCTTAGCTTCTTCTTTCTTTACTTTTTTATCTAACGGGCTATTATCACATCCGGTAAGTGAACCGAATAGGAGCATAAATAACGCGGTTATGATTCCAAGTTTTCGCATTATAATCATTCCATTTCTATTGCAGTATGTAATGTGAGAGAAAAAGGATGATTGCATATCACCCTTTTTCTCAAATTGTGTACCATTAGATACAATGGCACCTTTGGTTATTGCTGTGTGTATTGTGGTTCTTCTTGCTGGACTTCTTCAACACGCGGGTTTAAAGAATCGATAATTGTTTGTGTTTGCTGCGCAGCTGTTTGGAAAAGTTGCTTTGCTTGTTGGTTATCCGTATCAAGAGCGAATCCCTCTAAGCTAGCTTGTGCACTTTTTAATCCAGAAACAGTTTGCTTTAGTTTTGTAATTACAGTCATTGAATGAAGCCCCCTTTGGAATATCAATTCAAAGATTATAATTTGTGGGTTTGGGTGAATTTATGATTGGAAAATTTAGGTTTTTGAAGTTGAAGCTTTGATTCAAGCGTCAATGAATTCTTTGTTATAGTGGCGCTTTATAAGATGGAAGAGGATGATATGTAATTCATGATGTAGGTATGTTACCTGTTGAAGATTAAAAAGTAACTGAAAATTACATGAGGTTAAATTTCTGGTTATTCACAAAAAACATATCGATAAAATATATATATTTCTATTCTTGTAGTTATTTTCAATTTAAAATAAAATTTTCTTGTATAGTAAAAAAAAGGATGTGTTCAGTTTTAAAAAAATAATATCTTCATTATCTTATTCGTTCAATCGAAGTCATTCACGAAAGAAGAACGTTATTAAATCAACGTTTCTTTTAATGCATAAAACATTTACGAATTGTTTTGTTCATCGAAAGTCTTGCGAATTCTTTTAAATCAGCGTTTAAAAGAGAAAGTCGAAAGTAACAAAAGTCATTTATGTTGTATTCGTCATTCATCAAAATGAATACGCTATTCACCACAAGCCAACCCAAACGAAAATTTTCCGAACCCTCCAAGCCACCCCGCTGAGCCGTCGCAGGAGTCCCTTAGAGATAGTATTTGTGATTTTTGAATCAGGGGGTTGATCTCTCGCGAAGTCCTGACGCAGCCCAGCGAATTGTCTTTTACCCAATTCTCGCCGAGTTTCTACTATCAAAGAAAATAACGTTTCTAATGCGATTGGGCAGCCGTTATCGGAACTTACTCCCGACAGTGTGTTAAAATTAATCGAAGCGGAAAACGAGGATCTCCAATTGACTGGACGTGTAATCGGTTGGACAGTTTAAGAGGGTTGTATAAAAAGGGAGATGGCGCAAAGATGGTGAGATCAAAAGAGAATGATTTAACGGAGAAATTGGCAGAAGGTCACCGAGAATATGGTGACGGCAACTTTACAGTACAGAACATCGGTGATGAAACTAACCCGAATTGGACTGTCGTAAAAAATGTGAGGAAGGGATCGGCAGGCATTCGTGAAGGGGAAGATATATTTAGCCTGCGATCAAAATATATAAAATAGTGCGGAGATGGGCGGGCATCACTTCGCCTGTCTTTTTTTTATAGACTATATGCGTTCTATTTCGATTTAAGTAGATTAAGGGGGAACGAAAGAAGGAAAACTGCGCGCTAAAGCTAGTGTAGAAGAGGTTTTTATGCTTGCGTATTAGGTTAGCGTCAGGATATAATATCCATATGTAAAGAAGCGAACGTCTACGTGTTGGTGTTCGTATCCTACGTTTAACTTTCGGTAAGAACAAGTCGGAAGAAGACGGAGGCAAACCGTTGATATTATCGTAATAATCATGCGCCCATAGCTCAGTCGGATAGAGCGGTGGTTTCCGGTACCACGTCTGCCGGGGGTTCGAATCCCTCTGGGCGCGTTATGTATTGTTGTTGTGATGTGTTCTATTTAAAAGTATTGAGTAAATAGCACATAATAGCGTGAAGAACGTGTTGAAAATTAATAGTAAATCTAAAGAAACCCCTTGTATGTGATTAGAAATAATCGTGTATAGGGGGTTTTTCGTTATGAAAAGAATTAAAGAGTGAAATGCAATTCAAATCAGAACAGATTTTAGCACTAAAAGAAATTGTAACGAGATATATTGCACAAGCGTATTGTTAAGTTGCTGAACGAAGATATGACACGTAAGATAGTAGTGATTCACAAAGCAATAGGGACAGGCTAGCCGTCTTTGCCAGTAAGCTGAAGTTTAATAAAAGTGATCATCTTTCGTTGGCATTATCGGACTTTCTTGACCGTTATGAAGGAGAAGAAGAATGAAAAAAGGTTCTCGCAAGCTATTTGAAATAAAATCGTTTCTTACATGTATTGAAGAAGAGGAGTGCGGAGAAAAGGTCTATTATGTAACGATGGAACATCACAACAGTAGTGTGACTCGTCACAAGATAACGAAAGATGATGCATTCGAAATGTTAGTTGCGTATGCAAAAGGAATACCTGAAATAATGGAGGTCTTCATGGAAGATGAAGATTTCAATGAAGTTTATAAGATAACGGCATCGCTAGGTATTTATTGCAGTTAAGTAAAAAGTACATGTCATAAATGTTGTTCACTTGTAAGAATAGACCCTGGAAAAATAACTCAGAGGTAATCCAAGTCACAATTCGAAAATTACACAAAGCAGATAAACAAGAAAGTATCTTTATAGCAAATCGCAACGCTGTGAATTTGGTGCGTGTGGTACTCGTAGAGAATACGAACGGAATTAATCTATCAAATGAAAATGCGACAATGGTGAAGAAACGTGTAATATTCGATATGTACTCGCCATTGTAAAAAAGGTCTGAACTTACAAGTATAAGTTCAGACCTTTTTTTATTATCACTTGTTATATCTGATAATAAGATTTACTATTAGTATGTGGTAATAATTTTTATTGCGCTATTATTTTCTTTCAATATTATTCAAATTTCGGTTGTAAGATCTAAATCTCATTAATACATATAAATTAATAATATTTTGGAATGGGTGTCTGCGTGAGGATTCTCCTTTTACCAAACTTATTGTACAATAGAAACAAGGGGGAGATTAGTTTGAAGGCAAGTCTTTTACAAGAACAAAGCTTACGTTTGGCAATGACACAAGAGTTAAGGCAAGCGATTACAATGCTCCAGTATAATGTACAAGAATTATCGGAGTTTTTGTATGAGCAATCGTTAGAGAATCCCCTTATTGAGTTAGGTGGTTTTGAGAGGGAGAAGAAAAAGAGCTCTAACACAAGTAAAAGTACCCGCAAACAAGTCGAGAATCAAATGGAAATCTACAGTGTGGATTCTACAACGATTCAGCAACATTTATTAAATCAACTACAGTATTATAAAATAGATGAAGAAGAGCGAAAAGCAGCTTCTTTCATTATTATGAACATGGATGGAAATGGCTATTTACAAGAAACAAATGAAGAGTTATCAGAGCTTCTTTCTGCGCCAATTGATGTAGTGGACTGTTCCGTGGAGCTTGTTCAATCGTTAGAGCCAGCAGGGGTAGGTGCGCGTAATATTCAGGAATGTCTATCAATTCAATTGAAGCGCTTACAAAGAAGGAATGGGTTAGCAGAAGAAATTATAGATGATCATTTTAATTATTTCGTTAAGAAAGATTGGCGAAAGCTCGTTCAAGTGTTGAAGTGTACCAACGAGGAATTACAGGATGCGGTGAACTGTATTACATCATTGCAGCCGAAACCAGGTCTTGCATTTTCTTCTGATAAACCACTTTATATCGTGCCTGATATGGCGGTAAAAAAAGATGGCGATTATCTCGTTTTACAGATGAATGAGAGAAATATGCCAAGAATTGAAATTCACTCTGAGTATAGTGCGTTACTAAATAATAGTGAAAGTGAAGTGGCTTCTTACGTATCGGAGAAGTATCAGCATGTGCAATGGATTATGCGCAGTTTGAAACAGAGAAAACAAACACTCTTACAAGTGATGAATATTATTATGGAAAAACAGCATGATTTCTTCTGGGGAGGTCCAGAGTATTTAAAACCACTTGCTTTAAAAGAGGTGGCGGAAGAGTTAGGTGTGCATGAGTCTACAATTAGTCGTGCAACGCGTAATAAATATGTGCAAACGCCGCACGGTTTATTTGAGATGAAATCGTTCTTTAGTAATTCTATTTCTACGACGGAAGATGAGGCGGTTTCTACAAAGCGTGTGAAACAATTCATTCAAACGCTTGTTGGAGCAGAAAATAAGAAAAAGCCACTTTCGGATCAAAAGATTTCAAAATTATTAGAAGAAGAGCATGAAATAGTTATTTCTCGAAGAACGGTTGCGAAGTATAGAGAACAAATGCATATTCCTGCTTCATCTCTAAGAAAAACAATTGGATAGGTGAAGAAGATGAAGGTTGTACTATATACAAAAAAAGATTGTGGTCTTTGCGTGAAGGCGAAACAAGTTTTAAAAGAAGTACAATATGAATATTCTTTTCAAATTGAGGAAATAGATATATATGAAGATAATGACCTTTTAGAGAAATACCATCTAATGATTCCTGTTGTAGAAATAGGCGGAAGACAAGTGGAATATGGTAACATTCACAAAGGTGTCATAATAAACTATATAAAGAATGCAGTTAAGAGTTGAATAAGTTTCTGTCTCCTGTTACAATAATACACGTAGCAGGGATTATTTTTTTAACCTAAGTGGGACGCAAAATGTCACTACGGGACATAAAGTGACCACGAAGGGAAATGAACCGATGCAGTGAGGAGAAAAGATATGCGCTCATGGATTCAGAACACAAAAAAATTATTACCTGATCTGCTACCTGTTATGCAAACGAGAATGCAAGTGCTTCAGTACATTAGGCTTATGCAGCCGATTGGAAGAAGAAACTTATCTGCAAGTCTCGGTATGACAGAACGAGTATTGCGAAGTGAAGTTCAAGTTTTGAAAGAACAAAACTTAGTTCACGTCGCTTCTTCTGGAATGACTTTGACAGAAGAAGGAACAGCTTTAGTTCTTGCTTTGGAAGACTTTATGAAAGAAATTTCCGGGTTAAAGGTTTTAGAAAAACAACTTAAGGAAACATTAGACTTGGATGAAGTTTTCGTTGTCCCTGGTGATAGTGATGAATCACCTTGGGTCAAACTGGAGATGGGCCGTGCTTGTGTGACTTGTATAAAAGACCGTCTGACAGTGAATAATATCGTTGCTGTGGCTGGAGGAAGTACGCTAGCTGCTGCTGCGGACATGATGCAACTTGATTGCAAAGATTTACATATGCTATTTGTCCCAGCACGTGGTGGAATTGGAGAAGGTGTCGAGTTAGAAGCCAATACCATTTGCGCCAAAATGGCACAAAATACGATGAGTAATTATCGCTTATTGTATGTTCCAGATCACGTTAGTAGCGAAGCATATGCGTCTATTGTAACAGAGCCCTCCGTGAAAGAAGTTCTTGAGTTGATTCGATCTTCCAATATCGTCATTCATGGAATTGGTGATGCGTTAACAATGGCACGTCGCAGAAATACTTCAGAAGCAGATTGGTTAAAGATTCAGGCAAGCGAAGCAGTTGGCGAAGCTTTCGGTTACTACTTTAATGAACAAGGAAATGTTGTTCATAAAGTAAGAACAGTTGGTATGCAACTTGAAGATTTACAACATGTATCTCACGTTGTCGCAGTCGCTGGAGGTTCTTCAAAAGCAAAAGCAATACAGGCTGTAATAAAGCAAGGGCACACTTCAATTCTAATTACAGATGAAGGTGCAGCAAAACAATTAACAAAGGGTATTACCCTTTAATATAATCCCCCAAGGAGGAAATTTAAATGACTAAAATTGGTATTAATGGATTTGGACGTATCGGACGTAACGTATTCCGCGCAGCTCTTAACAACTCTGAGGTAGAAGTAGTAGCAATCAACGACTTAACAGATGCTAAAACATTAGCTCACCTTTTAAAATATGATACAGTTCACGGAACTTTAAATGCAGAAGTATCTGCTAACGAAAACAGCATCGTTGTTAACGGTAAAGAAATTAAAGTTATCGCTGAGCGTGACCCAGCTCAATTACCATGGAGCGACTACGGAGTAGAAGTAGTAGTAGAATCTACTGGCCGTTTCACTAAAAAATCAGACGCTGAGAAACACTTAGGTGGATCAGTTAAGAAAGTTATCATCTCAGCTCCAGCTTCTGACGAAGATATCACTGTAGTTATGGGTGTTAACCACGAACAATACGATGCAGCTAACCACAACGTAGTATCTAATGCTTCTTGTACTACAAACTGTCTAGCTCCATTCGCTAAAGTATTAAACGAAAAATTCGGCGTAAAACGCGGAATGATGACAACAATTCACTCTTACACTAACGACCAACAAATTTTAGACTTACCACACAAAGATTTACGTCGTGCTCGTGCAGCAGCTGAAAACATGATCCCAACATCTACTGGTGCTGCTAAAGCTGTAGCATTAGTATTACCAGAACTTAAAGGTAAATTAAACGGCGGCGCTGTACGTGTTCCAACTGCTAACGTTTCTCTTGTTGACTTAGTTGTTGAACTTGACAAAGAAGTAACAGTTGAAGATGTAAACGCAGCATTCAAAGCAGCTTCTGAAGGCGAATTAAAAGGTATCCTTGGATACAGCGAAGAGCCATTAGTATCTATCGACTATAACGGATGTACAGCTTCTTCTACAATCGATGCATTATCTACAATGGTAATGGAAGGTAACATGGTTAAAGTACTTTCTTGGTACGATAACGAAACTGGTTACTCTAACCGCGTAGTAGACCTAGCTGCATACATGACTTCTAAAGGTCTTTAATTCTTAAGTATATAAGCAATCAATGACAAAACGAGGGAGAGGGTTTGTTCCCTCTCTCTCTTCTTTCGTTTTAGAAGCAAATGTGTTAAGCTTTTGAATGGGTTTTGTCAATCCTAACTAGTAGTCGGAGGGAAATCCAATGAACAAAAAATCAATTCGTGACGTAGATTTAAAAGGTAAGCGTGTATTTTGCCGCGTTGATTTCAACGTACCTATGAAAGAAGGCAAAATTACAGATGAAACTCGTATCCGTGCAGCTCTTCCTACAATTCAATATTTAATAGAGCAAGGTGCGAAAGTAATTTTAGCAAGTCATTTAGGCCGTCCAAAAGGTCAAGCAGTAGAAGAATTACGTCTTACTCCAGTAGCAGCACGTTTAGGCGAGCTTCTTGGTAAAGATGTTAAAAAAGCGGACGAAGCATTCGGACCAGTTGCACAAGAAATGGTTGCAGCAATGAACGAAGGCGACGTATTAGTTCTTGAAAACGTACGTTTCTATGCGGGCGAAGAAAAGAACGATGCAGAACTTGCGAAAGAATTTGCAGCTCTTGCTGATATCTTCGTAAACGATGCATTCGGTGCAGCTCACCGTGCTCACGCTTCTACAGCAGGAATCGCAGACTACCTACCAGCAGTATCTGGTTTATTAATGGAAAAAGAGTTAGATGTATTAGGTAAAGCACTTTCTAACCCAGAACGTCCATTCACAGCTATCATCGGTGGTGCGAAAGTAAAAGATAAAATCGGTGTAATTCGTCATCTATTAGACAAAGTAGATAACTTAATCATCGGTGGCGGACTTGCTTACACATTCGTTAAAGCATTAGGTCATGAAATTGGTCTATCTCTATGTGAAAACGACAAAATTGAACTAGCTAAAGAATTTATGCAACTTGCAAAAGAAAAAGGCGTAAACTTCTATATGCCAGTTGATGTTGTAATCACAGAGGAATTCTCTGAAACTGCAACAACTCAAATCGTTGGTATCGACTCTATCCCTTCTACATGGGAAGGCGTGGACATCGGTCCTAAAACACGTGAAATTTATGCAGATGTAATTAAAAACTCTAAGCTTGTTGTATGGAATGGACCAATGGGTGTATTCGAAATGACTCCATTCGCAGAAGGTACAAAAGCAGTAGGGCAAGCATTAGCAGATGCAGAAGATACATACTCTGTTATCGGCGGTGGTGACTCTGCAGCAGCTGTTGAAAAATTCGGTATGGCTGATAAAATGAGCCACATTTCTACTGGCGGCGGTGCGTCATTAGAATTCATGGAAGGTAAAGAACTTCCAGGTGTAGTTTGTCTTAACGACAAATAAGTAGCAGCCAAAGAAAAAGGACGGTGCAAAGCATGCGTAAACCAATTATCGCAGGTAACTGGAAAATGAATAAAACTCTAGCTGAAGCAGTTAGCTTCGTAGAGGAAGTTAAAGGTCAAATCCCAGCAGCTTCAGCTGTTGATGCAGTAGTTTGTTCGCCAGCTCTATTCTTAGAGCGCTTAGTAGCAAAGGCTGAAGGAACTGACTTACAAGTAGGTGCACAAAACATGCACTTCGAAAAAAATGGTGCATTCACTGGCGAAATTAGCCCAGTAGCACTTAGCGACTTAAAAGTAGGCTACGTAGTACTTGGCCACTCTGAGCGTCGTGAAATGTTTGCTGAAACAGACGAGTCAGTAAATAAAAAGACTCTTGCAGCATTTGAACATGGTTTAACACCAATCGTTTGTTGTGGTGAGACTTTAGAAGAGCGCGAAAGCGGAAAAACATTTGATCTAGTAGCAGGTCAAGTAACAAAAGCACTTGCAGGTTTAACAGAAGAGCAAGTTAAAGTAACTGTTATCGCTTATGAGCCAATCTGGGCTATCGGTACAGGTAAATCTTCTTCTTCTGCAGATGCAAATGAAGTATGTGCGCACATCCGTAAAGTTGTTGCAGAAGCTGTTTCTCCAGAAGCTGCAGAAGCTGTTCGTATTCAATACGGCGGTAGCGTAAAACCAGAAAACATTAAAGAGTATATGGCACAATCTGACATCGACGGCGCTTTAGTTGGCGGTGCTAGCTTAGAGCCTGCTTCGTTCTTAGGTCTTCTGGGGGCGGTAAAATGAGAAAGCCAACAGCTTTAATCATTCTTGATGGTTTCGGACTACGTGAAGAAACTTACGGGAATGCTGTAGCACAAGCTAAGAAACCTAATTTTGATGGTTACTGGAACAAATTCCCTCACACAACGCTTACAGCTTCTGGTGAGGAAGTAGGTCTTCCAGCAGGTCAAATGGGTAACTCAGAGGTTGGTCACTTAAATATCGGTGCTGGCCGCATCGTATATCAAAGCTTAACACGCGTAAACGTTGCAATTCGTGAAGGTGAGTTCGATCAGAACGAAACTTTCCAAAATGCAATTAAAAGCGTGAAAGAAAAAGGTACTGCTCTTCATTTATTCGGTTTACTTTCTGATGGTGGTGTGCACAGTCACATGAACCATATGTTTGCTCTTCTTCGCTTAGCAGCAAAAGAAGGCGTGGAGAAAGTATATATCCATGCATTCTTAGATGGCCGCGATGTTGGACCACAAACAGCAAAAGGTTATATCGATGCAACAAATGAAGTAATTAAAGAAACAGGAGTAGGACAATTCGCGACTATCTCTGGTCGTTATTACTCCATGGACCGTGACAAGCGCTGGGATCGCGTAGAAAAATGTTACCGTGCTATGGTGAATGGTGAAGGCCCTACTTATAAATCAGCAGAAGAGTGTGTAGAAGACTCTTATGCAAATGGTATTCATGATGAATTCGTATTGCCGTCTGTAATTGTTAACGAAGATGACACGCCAGTTGCAACAATCAATAATGATGATGCAGTTATCTTCTATAACTTCCGTCCAGACCGTGCAATTCAAATTGCTCGTGTATTTACAAACGAAGACTTCCGTGAGTTCGATCGTGGTGAAAAAGTACCTCACATTCCTGAGTTCGTTTGTATGACACATTTCAGTGAAACTGTAGATGGTTACGTGGCATTCAAGCCAATGAACCTTGATAACACATTAGGTGAAGTTGTTGCGCAAGCGGGATTAAAGCAACTTCGCATCGCGGAAACTGAAAAGTATCCGCACGTTACATTCTTCTTTAGCGGTGGTCGTGAGGCTGAATTCCCAGGAGAAGAGCGTATTTTAATTAACTCACCGAAGGTTGCAACGTATGACTTGAAACCTGAAATGAGCATTTATGAAGTAACGGACGCTTTAGTAAATGACATCGAAAATGATAAACATGATGTTATCATTCTTAACTTTGCAAACTGTGATATGGTTGGCCATTCTGGGATGATGGAACCAACAATTAAAGCAGTAGAAGCAACTGACGAATGTTTAGGAAAAGTTGTAGAAGCGATTCTTGCAAAAGATGGTGTAGCACTTATTACTGCTGACCATGGTAATGCCGATCAGGAGTTAACTGCTGAAGGTGGACCAATGACAGCTCATACAACTAACCCGGTTCCTTTCATCGTTACAAAAAATGATGTAGAGCTTCGTGAAGGTGGTATTTTAGGAGATATCGCCCCAACAATGCTTACACTTTTAAATGTGGAACAACCGAAAGAAATGACAGGTAAAACAATTATTAAATAATTTGCTTATATAAAAAGGAGAGAATTTATTATGTCAACAATTATTGATGTTTATGCTCGCGAAGTCCTTGACTCTCGTGGTAACCCAACTGTAGAAGTAGAAGTTTACACAGAAAGCGGCGCATTCGGACGCGCTATCGTACCAAGTGGTGCATCTACTGGTGAGCACGAAGCAGTAGAATTACGTGACGGTGACAAATCTCGTTACCTTGGTAAAGGTGTTCTTAACGCAGTAAACAACGTTAACGAAGCAATCGCTCCAGAAATCGTTGGTTTCGACGTAACTGACCAAGCTGGTATCGACCGTGCTATGATCGAATTAGATGGCACTCCAAACAAAGGTAAACTAGGTGCTAACGCTATCCTTGGTGTATCTATGGCAGTAGCTCACGCAGCAGCTGACTTCGTAGGTCTTCCATTATACCGTTACCTTGGTGGATTCAATGCAAAACAATTACCAACTCCAATGATGAACATCATCAACGGTGGTTCTCACGCTGATAACAACGTTGACTTCCAAGAGTTCATGATCTTACCAGTTGGTGCTCCAACATTCAAAGAATCAATCCGTATGGGTGCTGAAGTATTCCATGCACTTAAAGCTGTATTACATGACAAAGGTCTTAACACTGCAGTAGGTGACGAAGGTGGATTCGCTCCAAACCTTGGTTCTAACCGTGAAGCATTAGAAGTAATCATCGAAGCTATCGAAAAAGCTGGTTACAAAGCTGGCGAGAACGTATTCTTAGGAATGGACGTTGCTTCTTCTGAGTTCTACAACAAAGAAACTGGTAAATATGACCTTGCAGGCGAAGGCCGTACTGGCTTAACTTCTGCAGAAATGGTTGATTTCTACGAAGAGCTTTGCAAAGACTTCCCAATCATCTCTATTGAAGATGGTTTAGACGAAAACGACTGGGATGGTCACAAATTATTAACTGAGCGTATCGGTGATAAAGTACAATTAGTTGGTGACGATTTATTCGTAACTAACACTCAAAAACTTGCTGAAGGTATCGAAAAAGGTATCTCTAACTCAATCTTAATTAAAGTTAACCAAATCGGTACTTTAACTGAGACTTTCGAAGCTATCGAAATGGCTAAACGTGCTGGTTACACAGCAGTTGTATCTCACCGTTCTGGTGAAACTGAAGATGCTACAATCGCTGACATCGCAGTTGCAACTAACGCTGGCCAAATCAAAACTGGTTCTATGAGCCGTACTGACCGTATTGCTAAGTACAACCAATTACTACGCATCGAAGACGAACTAGGCGAAATCGCTGTTTATGATGGTATCAAATCTTTCTACAACATCAAACGATAATTGTAGAAAATAACGACAGACCGTGAGAAATCACGGTCTGTTTTTTTTTGCTAAAATTGTTCGTCTGTCATAAGTGACATGAAGTATTTAAAGAAGAGATTATAATCAAAATCGATAGCAATTTGCTGCGAGGGCCGATTGGTGAATTGGCTTGATCCTACTAAAGAGCGGAAATCACCGATGCTTGCTCCTTGAGCGTAAGATTCGGTCATGACGGTAATTGGTGATTTGTAGTAGGTAAACATAGAATTATCAAGTAAAGCTAATATCGGTATCGTGTCATGAAAAGGGCAGCCTTTTAATTGTGGTAAAATTTTTTCGTAATATCCATAGTAGTAATGATCGAATAGAGGTTTGACGAGAGAAGCCTTTCCTTTCGCCTCAATATATTCAGCCATATCAGGTGTAACGATGGAATACTGAGTTACATTTAACGGGTATATGTACATGTTGGATGCAGATTGTAATACAATGTTAGCCGCGATTGGATCGCCATAAAAATTCGCTTCTGATACGGGAGTTACATTACCTGGGTGCAGAAAGGAACCACCCATTACATAATAAGATTTAATTTGCTGCATTAAGTTTTTACATAAAATAAATAAAGCAGCTAGGGAAGTGAGTCGCCCTAAACTTACAATGATTAGTTCGTCTTTATACTGCTCGATAAGAGGGATAACTTCAAAAAAATTCTCCATTTCTCCGTTTTGTAACTTTTCATTTGGGATGATTGGCCCTAACCCTTCTTTACCGTGAATATTAGTAAAAAAAGCGGGTGGACCTCCATTGAGAGGACGGTCTGAACCACCAAATATTTTCATATCTCTATTTCTTGATTTTTGTTTAAGAAAATGAGCATTTTGTACGGCCATTTCTTTTGGAACATTGCCGTAATCAGCGACAATCCCAACAATTTCAATTTCATCGATAAAGAATGCGAGGAGGAGGGCTATCGCATCGTCGATTCCAGGATCACAAAAAATGAGAATTTTTTTAGACATGCGTTCACCACCTATCTTTATATATATATGTGTGCTAGAGAGAAGGCAGAATAAAAATGGAGTGAAGGATTTTGTTTTATTAAAATAATAACCATCAAAATTCAGAAAATATAAACTTTATATATTAGGTCAAGGTTTTTGACGTAAATTACATTAGGAAACGCAGTCATATCAAGGGTGTAAGCGTATAATATAGTGGATTTTCGTTGTCGATTTGATAAATTGCAGGTTTTTACAATTTATACTATGATAAGGATATTAACAGAAGATCGTATAAACATGAGGGATGATGAACATGAAACTTACAAAGATTCTTGTCCAAATTGCTGCTCTTTATGTATTTTATATCGTTGGAAATTGGGTGCAAGAAATGTTGAATCTTCCGATTCCAGGAAGTTTGATTGGGATGTTCCTCCTACTTGTTTTGCTTAGCCTAAAAGTACTTCCAGTGAAATGGTTTGATTTAGGAGCAGAAACACTCGTTGCTATTATGCCGTTTTTATTAATTCCGCCAACGCTTGGCTTAATGAATTACGGTGCTTTTTTTATGAGTAAAGGAATTTCCCTTTTCATTACAGTTGTAGCGAGTACGTTTTTAATTATTATTGTCGCAGGACATACAGGACAATATCTTGCGAATAGAAAGGAAAAAGAGACACAATGAGCCAAATATTAATCGGAATCGGTTGGGTTCTTTTTACGGTGCTATTATATCAATTATCTAAAAAAATCTACAAATTATTTCCAACACCATTTACCATTCCAATGCTTGTTGCAACAGGATTAATGGCTTTCTTATTTATAATGCTTGATATACCATATCAAAATTATATGGAAAGTGGTGGTGGCTGGATTGCGAAGCTACTAGGACCAGGTGTTGTAGCATTTGCAATCCCGCTTTATAAACAACGTCATGTTCTGCAAAAATATGTTGTACCAATTGCTGGTGGTGTATTAGTAGGTACAACAGTTGCTATTGCAAGTGATTTTGTTATCGCCACACTTATGGGAACAGATAAAAGCTTAATTTTATCTTCTTTACCAAAATCAGTGACAATGCCAGTTGCGATGAGTGTATCTGAACAAGTTGGTGGTGTCCCGTCCTTAACAGCAGCATTCGTCGTTATCGCAGGGATTACTGGAACGATTTCAGGACCCATTTTATTAAAATGGAGCCGTGTTACAAACTCAGTTGGTAAAGGGATTGGCTTTGGATGTGCGTCTCATATTATGGGTGTTATGAGAGCGATGAAAAATAATGAGCATGAAGGTGTTATTGGATCGGTAACAATGACATTAACAGCAATTTTGACATGTTTGCTTGGACCGTTATTCGCAATGATGTTCATGTAATAGAAGAAAAGCGAGAGCGATTCTATAGCTCTCGCTTTTCTATAGGATTTATGCTACATTTAAAATAACTGAATCTTTGTAGGAGGTACGCCAAGTGCATACGTTATTATCAGTTTTACTTATTATTGTATCGATTTTAATGATTGTTATGGTACTTATGCAGTCTAGTAATAGCTCAGGCCTTTCAGGCGCTATTTCAGGTGGTGCAGAGCAATTGTTTGGTAAGCAAAAAGCACGTGGAATTGAAGCGGTATTAAACCGTGTTACAGTTGTCTTAGCTGTACTATTCTTCGTACTAACAATTGGTGTTACGTACTTAAATTTATAAAATTAAAAGAAGAAGCGTTAGCGGATTATGCTAATGGTTCTTCTTTTTTTGATTTGTTATTCAAAAAAAGTTTCTAATTAGATTATAGAATTATAAATATGGTACACTAAGAATAGAAAGAATACGACTAGATTACAGAAGAGAAAGAGGAGAAGTACATGATGAAATTAGCATCTCCGAAACCATTTACATTTGAAGGTGGAGACCGCGCTGTTTTATTATTACATGGATTCACAGGGAACTCAGCTGACGTACGCATGCTAGGGCGTTTCTTAGAGAAGAAAGGCTATACTTGTCATGCGCCAATTTATAAAGGACACGGTGTACCACCAGAAGAGCTTGTTCATACAGGCCCTGAAGACTGGTGGAAAGATGTAATGAATGCCTACCAGCATTTAAAAGATCAAGGTTACGAGAAAATAGCTGCGGTTGGATTATCATTAGGCGGAGTATTCTCATTAAAACTTGCTTATACATTACCGATTTTAGGTGTTGTACCAATGTGTGCACCGATGTACATTAAAAGTGAAGAAATTATGTACCAAGGTATATTGGCATATGCCCGCGAATATAAAAAGCGTGAGCAAAAATCACCAGAACGAATTGAGCAGGAAATGTTTGAATTTAAACAGACACCAATGAATACATTAAAAGCATTACAGGAGTTGATTCGTGACGTACGCAATAATGTTGATATGATTTATGCTCCAACATTCGTTGTACAAGCACGTCATGATGAGATGATTAATACAGATAGTGCTAACATTATTTATAACGGTGTGGAATCTACGTTAAAAGACATTAAATGGTATGAAGACTCTACGCATGTCATTACACTTGATAAAGAACGTGATGTGCTACATGAGGATGTATATAACTTCTTGGAGCAACTAGATTGGTAAGGTCTAGTTGCCTCTTTTTTTCATAAGGGAATTTTTATCCCGCTATTTGTGGGCTAATAATCAGTGGGAACGGACAAAAAACCACTGGTTAAAGTTACACTTTATGAAAGCTGTAAAAAATCATTGGGAGATGATTAAAGTTACACTTTATCCCGCATTAACGGGCGGTAAGCCCCCCACCTTAAAATTCAGCGAAAGCAAAGAAGTTAGGTGGGGGAACCAACTGCCCGTAAAAGCCCGATTGGTTCAACTAATAATCAGTGGGGATGAACAAAACCCCCACTGATGAAAGTTTCACTTTATACATCCCCCATCTTTCGGATACACTAAATAATATAAGGGTTTAAAGGAGGTATTTCTGCTTGGAAGAAATCATGCAAGAACATATTGATAAGTTGTTATTATTTATGAGGGAAGAAGCGTATAAACCGTTAACGATACAAGAATTAGAATCGGCATTTGGAATCGAAGGCTCTGAGGGCTTTAAAGATTTCGTAAAGGCACTTGTAATGATGGAAGAGAAGGGGCTTGTTATCCGCACACGTAGTAACCGCTACGGTCTTCCAGAAAAAATGAATTTAGTACGCGGTAAATTAATTGGGCACGCACGTGGTTTTGCGTTCGTCGTTCCAGAAGAGAAGAAAACAGGAGATGATGATCTTTTCATCCCGCCGACAGAATTAAATGGTGCACTTCATGGTGATACAGTATTAGCACGTGTTAGCGCACAATCAAGTGGATCACGCCAAGAAGGCGCGATTGTTCGTATTTTAGAGCGTGGAACGAAGGAACTAGTTGGTACATATACAGAGTCAAAGAACTTTGGATTTGTTATACCTGATAATAAACGCTGGACAAGTGACATTTTTATCTTGAAAAGTGCATCTATGGGCGCTGTAGAAGGCCATAAAGTAGTTGTGAAAATTACGAGCTACCCAGAGAACCGTTTAAGCGCAGAAGGTGAAGTTATTCAAATTCTAGGTCATAAAAATGACCCAGGAGTAGATATTTTATCTGTCATTCATAAACATCATTTACCTTTAGCATTCCCTGAAGAAGTGATGGAGCATGCAAACAGTGTACCAGAAACGATTTCAGAAGAAGATATAAAAGATCGTCGTGATTTACGTGATCAAATGATTGTTACAATTGATGGTGCGGATGCGAAAGACTTAGATGACGCTGTTACAGTAACGAAGCTTGAGAACGGTAACTATAAGCTTGGTGTTCATATTGCGGATGTAAGTCATTACGTTCAAGAAGGTTCTCCAATTGATGTTGAAGCAGCAGAGAGAGCAACGAGTGTATATCTTGTAGACCGTGTAATTCCGATGATTCCGCATCGTTTATCAAACGGTATTTGTTCATTAAATCCGAAAGTAGACCGTCTGACACTATCTTGTGAAATGGAAATCAACAATCTAGGTGATGTTGTAAAACACGAGATTTTCCAAAGTGTAATTAAAACGACAGAGCGTATGACGTATGCTGACGTAAGAAGCATTTTAGAAGATGAAGACGAAGCACTAATTGAGCGTTACGAGCCGCTAGTGCCAATGTTTAAAGAAATGGGGCAGTTAGCACAAATTTTACGTGAAAAACGTATGCGCCGTGGTGCGATTGACTTTGACTTTAAAGAAGCGAAAGTACTAGTAGATGAAGAAGGAAAACCGACTGATGTTGTAATGCGTGATCGTTCTGTATCAGAGAAGTTAATTGAAGAGTTTATGCTTGTTGCGAACGAAACAGTAGCGGAGCATTTCCACTGGATGAACGTACCGTTTATGTACCGTGTCCATGAAGATCCGAAAGAAGATAAGCTTGAGCGTTTCTTCGAGTTTGTAACAAACTTCGGATATGCAGTAAAGGGACGTGCGAATGAAATACACCCTCGTGCATTGCAGCAAATTCTTGAAATGGTTCAAGGTCAGCCGGAAGAAATAGTCATTTCAACAGTTATGCTTCGTTCTATGAAGCAAGCACGTTACGATTCGAACAGCTTAGGACATTTTGGTTTATCAACTGAGTTCTACACGCATTTCACATCGCCAATTCGTCGTTACCCAGATACGATTGTTCATAGATTGATTCGTGAATACATCATTAATGGTAAAGTAGACAACGAAACGCAAGCGAAATGGCGTGAAAACTTACCTGAGATTGCAGAGCACTCTTCTAATATGGAACGCCGTGCTGTTGAAGCAGAGCGTGAAACAGACGAAATGAAAAAAGCAGAGTATATGGTCGATAAGATCGGTGAAGAGTATGACGGTATGATTAGCTCTGTAACAAACTTCGGTTTATTCGTAGAGCTTCCAAATACAATTGAAGGTCTTGTACACGTTAGCTATTTAACAGATGATTACTACCGTTATGATGAAAAACATTTTGCTATGATTGGAGAACGTACAGGTAACGTATTCCGCATCGGTGACGAAATTACAATTCGTGTTATTAACGTAAATAAAGACGAGCGCGCAATCGACTTTGAAATCGTTGGCATGAAAGGCACACCTCGTCGTAAGTTCAAAGATCGTCCAGTTGTGATTGAACAGCCAAGAACAGGCAGAAAGAAACGCGGTGGACGTAGCGAACGTAGTAATGAGCGCGGTGGTGAACGCGGTACAGGAAGAAAGTTTGATCGTGGTGGACAAGGAAAAGCATCTGCATCCACATCCGCTAGTCAGCCAGGGAAAAAAGATGGTAATAGTAATAGTAATGGTAATGGTAAGAAGAAAAAAGGATTCTTTGAAAATGTACCAGGATTCAAGAAGAAAAAGAAAAAGCGCAAGTAAGAAAAGAGTGGCTTCGCCTTACATTCTCAGCGAGCCACTTTCGCTTTTTGTTGAATCTAGCTACAGTGGCTAGAATGTTTGGCGGCTTCGCTTCTTCCCAGGAGGCAAAGAGCGCCTCAAGGTCAGAGGCTCCATCCACCTCACATTCTGAGCGAGCCACTTTCGCTTTTTGTTGAATCTAGCTACAGTGGCTAGAATGTTTGGCGGCTTCGCTTCTTCCCAGGAGGCAAAGAGCGCCTCAAGGTCAGAGGCTCCATCCACCTCACATTCTGAGCGAGCCACTTTCGCTTTTTGTTGAATCTAGCTACAGTGGCTAGAATGTTTGGTGGCTTCGCTTCTTCCCAGGAGGCAAAGAGCGCCTCAAGGTCAGAGGCTCCATCCACCTCACATTCTGAGCGAGCCACTTTCGCTTTTTGTTGAATCTAGCTACAGTGGCTAGAATGTTTGGTGGCTTCGCTTCTTCCCAGGAGGCAAAGAGCGCCTCAAGGTCAGAGGCTCCATCCACCTCACATTCTGAGCGAGCCACTTTCGCTTTTTGTTGAATCTAGCTACAGTGGCTAGAATGTTTGGTGGCTTCGCTTCTTCCCAGGAGGCAAAGAGCGCCTCAAGGTCAGAGGCTCTATCCACCTCACATTCTGAGCGAGCCACTTTCGCTTTTTGTTTACATTTGTTACAATGGTAAAAATAGAGGAGGGACGTTATATGCCAAAGGGTACAGGTAAGGTTATTGCGCAAAATAAAAAAGCATTTCATGATTATTTCATCGAAGAAACATACGAAGTAGGGCTTGTCCTTCAAGGAACGGAAATTAAGTCGATTCGCGCTGGACGCGTGAACTTGAAAGATGCGTTTGCACGTATACATAACGGTGAAGTATGGGTTCATAATATGCATATTAATACATATGAACAAGGGAATCGTTTCAATCACGATCCGCTACGTACAAGGAAGTTACTTCTTCATAAAAAAGAAATTGATAAGCTAGCAGGTTACGCAAAAGAAACAGGATATGCATTAGTTCCAGTTAGAATCTATTTGAAAAATGGATTTGCGAAAATGGCACTTGGTTTAGCAAAAGGTAAGAAGCAATATGATAAGCGTCACGATTTAAAAGAGAAAGAAGCTAAACGTGAAATTGCACGCGTGTTCCGTGATCGTCAAAAGATGTAATACAGATATTTACATTTGTAAAACGGCGCGCGTATGATATAATAACTTATGTAAGATTGTTGCACATTGAAAAACAGCTCTTAGTAGCTATCACGATATTTCTTCGTATGCTCCATTTTTATCATGGGGACGTTACGGATTCGACAGGGATAGTTCGAGCTTAGGTCGCGAGTCGAGGGGATCGGCCTCGTTAAAACGTCAAAGCCTATAATTGGCAAACAAAACAATCTTTCTTTAGCTGCTTAATTGCACTAAAGGTTCCTCCCTCCATCGTCCATGTGGTAGGGTAAGGGACTCAAACTAAGTGGACTACGCCGGAGTTCGCCGTCTGAGGGCGAAGGAAGAGAACAATCAGACTAGCAACTTGGAAGCCTGTCGATAGGCCGAAGAGTTCGCGAAATACTAATATATCGACTACACTCGTAGAAGCTTAAGTGCCGATATTTTTGGACGTGGGTTCGACTCCCACCGTCTCCACCAATACATAACTGTTTGGTGGTTTTTTATTTTGTATGATATGAACCATAACTTTGCCAGAGTGGCGGGGGGATGGTTCTTTTTGTTTTGTGGTTTTATAAAATGCTTAAGTTGAGGACGGTACCCTTGAAACAGAAACTGAGGGAATCGTTATTGATAATAAGCAGCTAGATAATATAGTTGCTCTTAATGATTAAATAATATGTATTTAAATCTTCATATATTTTGTGTTTTTATCCATATCTATTGTAAGATTATATAGAGTTCTCCTAATAAGCTGTTATAATGGCTTTTTTTAGGGATTTAATATTTATAAATCCTAAATTATTTTTTTGGGATAACTTTTTATCCAACTAAGTTATATTGAAGTAGAGGTGAACCATCGGTGAAGCAGGTGTTAGTAATTAAGAATGAACGGTCTTTTGCAAAGAAAATCGTAAGCGGTCTAACGCAAGAGGGCTATTTCATTTTAAAACTTCACAATGAAAACCAAGGTTTAAATATAGTATATGAACAAGATTGGGATATTATCATATTGGATTGGGATTCATTAAGTATATCGGGGCCAGAAATTTGTAGACAAATACGACTTGTTAAAACAACACCGATAATTATTGTGACCGACAATATTTCTAGCAAGGATTGCATAGCGGGGCTACAAGCAGGGGCAGATGATTATATTAGAAAACCATTTGTGAAAGAAGAATTAGTAGCAAGGGTTCAAGCTATTTTAAGGAGAACTGACTGTATCCAGCAAAATGAGATAAATTTTTTTCAGTTTAAAGATCTCTTTGTTGATGCATCTAGCGATATTGTGAAAAAAGGTGGTAAAAATCTCTCGCTTACGAAGCGCGAGTACGATTTACTTGTATTTTTAATCAAGAATAAAAATACAATATTGAGCCGTGAAATGCTTTTGAATCAGGTTTGGGGATATAACGTAGTAGTAAATCCAAATGTAGTAGACTTATATATTGGGTATGTAAGAAAAAAGTTAAAGTGCGAGAAGAAAGACAGATATATTCAAACGATACATGGCAGAGGCTATTCAATGGTTGAATGATAAAAATAAGATAATAGGTAAAGTACAGTTTGTCATAATAGAAAAAACGAGTAAAACTATTTCATACAGTTTTACTCGTTTTTTCTATTAAACCTGATAATCAAATAGTTTCTGTGAAATATTAAAAGACGGAACCTATAAAAAGAAGATTGCTATCAGGCAATGGATTATGAAAAAATTAGCTATTAATGGGCATTTTTTTTGCAATAGAAATCATGGTTTATAAGGTACCCAATCTATTGATTAGTACGTGTGGGGGATGACTCTGGTGCGCATTAGATGAGACTGTATCTAATTTATGTTTAATTTTATTAACTCACACCATTCACAAGATTTTCACATAATTAATGACTATACTTATTAACAGGATATTCAAATGAAAATGATTATCAATAGCAATTTAGATGCAGAAAAGTTACTATCTAATTTAATCTATGGACGTTATCATTTTCGAACTAAATTACATTATAAGGAGTATACGTATGAAAAAAACTATGCTTTTAAAATTAGTAAGTATTCTAGCAATTTTCACTTTAATGTTAGTAGCTTGCTCAGATTCAAGTAAGGAAACTTCGAAAGCTAATAAAGGTGATAGTAGTGATAAGCCAAAAACGGTTGAAATCACTGATGCTCATGGAACTGTTAAAGTCCCTGTAAACCCAAAGAATGTAGTTGCTTTGGATAACAGAACTTTTGAAACTTTATCTGATTGGGGAATTAAATTAGCGGCTGCTCCAAAGGATGTAATGCCTGCAGATTCAGCATATGTAAAGGATGAAAAAGTTCAAAATATCGGAAATCACCGTGAACCAAATCTTGAAATTATTGCAGCTGCAAATCCTGAACTTGTAATCGTTGGTCAAAGATTTGCTGGTCATTACGAAGAAATCAAAAAATTAGTACCAAAGGCAGCTGTTATTGATCTTAATGTTGATGTTTCTGAGAAAGCTACTAAGCCTGGCGAAAACTTAGTAAAAGGACTTAAAGATTCTACAATTACTTTAGGAAAAATCTTCGATAAAGATAAAGAAGCTAAACAAGTAGTAGCTGATTTTGATAAATCTATTGAAAAAGCAAAATCTGCTTATAATGGAAAAGATAAAGTTATGAGTGTTATCGTTACTGGTGGAAATATTGGTTTTGCTGCTCCACATTCTGGTCGCGTTTGGGGACCGATGTATGAAATTTTCGGTTGGACTCCAGCACTAGAAGTTGCTAATTCTACTGCAGGTCATAAAGGTGATGATGTTTCTGTTGAAGCTATTGCACAAACAAATCCTGATTGGATTTTCGTATTAGATCGTGATGCTGCAACATCTGATGCAGCTACTTCAGCTCCAGCTAAGGATGTTATTTCTAAATCACCTGCTCTTCAAAACACAACTGCTGTTTCTAAAAACCAGGTTATTTATGCACCAGAAGATACTTACACAAATGAATCAATTCAAACTTATACAGAGTTATTTGGAAATATTGCAAAAACTTTAGCTAAGTAGTGTAAAGGAGTACGAAGCAGTGTCAAAAAATATAATTTCTAGGGTTGAGAATATTTCTCAACCCCAGTTTTATAATCACAATAAATTATGGACAAAACCTTTTATAATAGCGATTATAGTTGTTATAATTTTAGGGATTATATCACTGTTTACTGGAGTTTATGATATACGTGGACAAGAGGACGGAATGGAGATGTTTTTCATCACTCGTGTTCCGAGAACAGTTGCATTAATGCTTACTGGAGCTGCAATGGCGATGGCAGGGCTCGTAATGCAACTCATTACACAGAATCGCTTTGTTGAACCTACTACAACGGGGACTATTGAATGGTCAGGCTTAGGCCTGCTTTTTGTATATTTACTGTTTCCTGCCCCGACTTTACTTCAAAGAATGACTGGTGCAATCATTTTTTCTTTTATAGGAACTATGATTTTCTTTTTATTTTTAAGAAGAGTTAAACTTCGTTCGTCTTTAATTGTCCCGATTATTGGATTGATGCTTGGAGCAGTTATTTCTGCAGTGTCTACTTTTTTGGGACTCCTTTTTCAAAAGACGCAAAGTATTGAAACTTGGTTTGTAGGTTCATTTGCTAACGTTCAGGTGGGAAGATATGAATATTTATGGCTGATTGTTATCATTACTTTTCTTATTTTTATGTATGCTAATAGATTGACTTTAGCTGGACTAGGAGAAGATGTCGCAACAAGCCTTGGAGTTAATTACAATAGAATTGTTCTTTTTGGGACTGCTCTTATCTCTGTTGCAGTTGGAATTGTTGCAGCTGTTATTGGACACTTACCTTTCTTGGGATTAATTGTGCCAAATATCGTTTCAATGTTTAGAGGTGATGATCTTAGGAGTAATTTACCTTGGGTATGTGTGATTGGAATGGGGACAATAACTACCTGTGACATCATTTCTCGAACAATTATACAGCCTTTTGAAGTACCTGTTTCTTTAATACTTGCAACAGTGGGAGCAGTCGTGTTTATTACTATTTTATTGAGACAAAGAAAACCAAGGAGGCTACGATGATCACATTAGAATATAGAAAAAAAGAAAATGTCGAAATCGATTCTAGCCTTCATAATGAAAGTAGATCAGCTAGTGCTTTTCGGTCTAAGAAGGAAGCAAGACGTTATTGGATTTTACTCATAACATTGATTGCTTTAGGTCTCCTTTCTTCATATGGACTTTTAGTTTATAACAATCCAGTTCCGATAGATTCACCTTCTTTTATCCCAGTTGTTAAGAGAAGGATAGTAGCTATTGTTGCAATGATTATTGCTGCAGTTTGCCATAGCTTGTCGACAGTTGCTTTCCAATCTATTACGAATAATAAGATTATTACTCCTTCGCTTTTAGGTTTCGAATCACTTTATTCAGCAATTCAAACGAGTACAATATTCTTCTTTGGTGCTAGTGCATTAATAAATTTTAATGGAATTGGATCATTTTTATTCCAAGTTGTTGTTATGGTTTTCATGAGTTTGATACTTTATGGATGGTTACTTTCCGGTAAATACGGGAATTTACAACTTATGCTTTTAGTTGGAATTATTATTGGTACCGGGCTAAATTCTGTATCAACTTTTATGAGAAAACTACTTGCGCCTTCAGAATTTGATATTTTACAAGCAAGATTATTTGGTTCTGTTAATCATGCAGATCCTGCATATTTTCCTATTGTAATTCCTATGATCATAATTGTAGCAGTATTAATTTTTGCTCATTCTAAGAATTTGAATGTTTTGTCACTAGGAAAGGATGTTGCTACTTCTTTTGGAGTTAAATATCAACCTAGTGTAATTTATACGCTTGTATTAGTTGCAATTTTGATGTCCATCTCAACAGCTCTAATTGGACCACTTACGTTCTACGGCTTTTTAGTAGCAACTTTGAGTTATCAGGCGGCGTCAACTTATGATCATAGATACATTTTTCCGATGGCTTTTGCTATAGGATTTTTGATAATGACGAGCGCATACTTTTTAATGTATCATGTATTCCATGCTCAAGGTGTAGTTTCAGTTATTATTGAATTATTTGGTGGAATCATATTCTTAACTATAGTTTTAAGGAAGAGGGCTTTATGATAAAAATTGATAATGTTAAAAAGTTCTATACGGATAAGGTAAAAATAGGACCTTTGGATATTGAAATACCAAAAGCGGGCTTTACTTCTTTAATTGGACCAAATGGCGCTGGAAAATCCACGACACTTTTGATGATTGGAAGACTCTTAGATATGGATGAAGGTCAAATTCAGGTAGCAAATATGGATGTTTCTGAATCCAAATCAAAAGACTTAGCAAAAGTTTTGACTATATTGCGACAAGAAAATCATTTTGTAACTAGGCTTACTGTTAGACAATTAGTTGGATTTGGGCGCTTTCCTTATTCAAAGGGAAGATTAACTAAAGAGGATGAAGCTATCATTTCTAAATATATCGATTTTCTAGATTTAACTAATTTAGAGAATAGATATTTAGATGAGCTTTCTGGTGGTCAAAGACAAAGGGCATATGTAGCGATGGTATTGTGTCAAGAGACTGAATATGTACTTTTGGACGAGCCTCTAAATAACCTTGATGTTGCTCGTTCTGTTCAAATGATGGAGCATTTGAGACGTGCAGCTAATGAATTTGGAAGAACAATTTTGACTGTTATGCATGACATAAATTTTGCAGCCAAATATTCGGATAAAATTTGTGCTATGAAGGATGGACAAATTGCTGCTTTTGGAACAGTAGAAGAGGTTATGGACCCGGAAATTTTGACAGATATTTTTGAAACAAAAATAGAAATTATCAATGGTCCTTATGGGCCAATTGCTGTTTATTAGTTACAAAGTGTAAAAAATGAGTATGTCAAAAAATACTGTAGCTTGCGTAAATCATGCCAGCTACTCTAGTTGAAGTTGCTGTCTGTATTTTATAGGCAGCAGCTTTTTTTAATGCGGTTGCCCATGATAACTCTTAATATTTCTGGCTGCTCGTAACAGTCCTGCATGTATTTTATTACTTCTGGTCTTGCGATGCTTCCAACAATAAACTTGTAAATTACTCATGAAATGCAAAGGAATGCTTCGTGTTTTCAAGTATTTACCAAATGAAAAATTTATCTCTGTATAACTTTTTATAAGAATTCAGCTTGTTTTTTTTGTATGTAATATTGCATATAAGAGTGTATTGATAAAAGTGTAAGGGGTCACTATAATGAGGGCATAAAGATAAATCACATTTTCGTAGCAATAAAAAAGGAGGAAATAATATGGAAATCGCAATGGCAGTTTTGAAATTTGTAGGTGGCGTAATCCCGTTAATTCAAGAACTTTTGAAAGCATTTATGTAGGTTTATTAGTTAGCTATCATTTATCAATCATTATCATATCTTACTAAAAAAAGAACGGGGTTATTTTTCTGAATATTAAGAAAAACACTAAAAGAAGAAAGTTCCTTGCGTGTTTATTAGTTAGTCTATGCACTATTAATTATTCATCTATTTCCTTCGCAGAAACACAAGTAGGTAATGCAACTGATGTAACCAAAAATGCTAGTGGCATTGATACTGGTATAGCAAATCTTAAATATAATAATCAAGAGGTTTTAGCTGTAAATGGTGATAAGGTAGAGAGTTTTGTTCCGAAAGAAAGTATCAATTCAAATGGTAAATTTGTAGTAGTGGAACGCGAGAAAAAATCACTTACAACTTCACCAGTCGATATTTCGATTATTGATTCTGTGGTGAATCGTACGTATCCAGGAGCGGTACAACTTGCAAATAAAGCTTTTGCAGACAATCAACCGAGTTTATTAGTGGCTAAGAGAAAGCCTTTGAATATTAGTATAGACTTACCTGGCATGAGAAAAGAAAATACAATTACTGTCCAAAATCCGACATATGGTAATGTGGCTGGAGCAGTAGATGATTTAGTATCTACTTGGAATGAAAAGTATTCTAAAACACATACGTTACCTGCAAGAATGCAGTATACAGAATCTATGGTTTATAGTAAATCACAAATCGCAAGTGCCCTTAACGTTAACGCTAAATATCTTGATAACAGTCTAAACATTGATTTTAATGCGGTTGCAAATGGAGAGAAAAAAGTGATGGTAGCGGCATATAAGCAAATATTTTATACCGTAAGTGCTGAACTACCTAACAATCCATCCGATCTTTTTGATAATAGTGTTACTTTTGGTGAGTTAACTCGTAAAGGTGTAAGTAATTCGGCTCCACCTGTTATGGTCTCAAATGTAGCTTATGGTAGAACTGTTTATGTAAAATTAGAAACAACATCTAAGAGCAAAGATGTACAAGCTGCTTTTAAAGCCTTACTTAAGAATAACAGCGTCGAAACGAATGGACAGTACAAAGATATTTTTGAAGAAAGTACCTTTACTGCTGTAGTATTAGGCGGAGATGCGAAAGAGCATAACAAGGTTGTTACTAAAGATTTCAATGAAATCCGAAATATCATTAAAGATAATGCTGAATTAAGTCTTAAAAATCCAGCATACCCAATTTCATATACAAGTACTTTTTTAAAAGATAATGCAACTGCTGCTGTTCATAACAATACAGATTATATCGAGACGACAACTACAGAATATTCAAGTGCTAAAATGACACTGGATCATTACGGTGCTTACGTTGCGCAATTTGATGTATCTTGGGATGAATTCACATTTGATCAAAATGGTAAAGAAGTACTAACACATAAAACATGGGATGGTAGCGGCAAAGACAAAACGGCTCATTACTCTACAGTTATCCCTCTTCCACCAAATTCAAAAAATATAAAAATCGTAGCAAGAGAATGTACTGGTCTTGCATGGGAATGGTGGAGAACAATTATTAATGAACAAAATGTTCCATTAACAAATGAAATAAAAGTTTCAATTGGAGGAACAACATTATACCCAACTGCTAGTATTAGTCATTAGGTATAAAAAGGCGCCCTGTAAGCAGGGCGCTTTTTTACTTAGTCACAAATTTTACTCTTTCCAAAACTGTTCCAATAGAATGACAAGCATGGTACCCACAAGTAATCCATTACTTAAAACATATTGTAAGGAAGAAGGAATTCCGCTAAATGCACTTTCTGGAAGAAACATTATTCCCAAACTGATTAATAATGAAATGCCTAATATTGTTAATCGGCGTTGATTTAATTCTTCACGTAAAATGGATTGAAATGAAATGCCTATTACTTGGACAAATGTTGCTAAAAGTGCGGCATTAGCAATAGGACCTGGTAGTAAGGATATAAAGTTTACAATTGAAGGAATAAAAGAAATTCCTGCTAATATAAGACTTGCTATAAGGAACGACTTCACTTTTCTTTGTCCTGTTAGTTGAATAAATCCTGCTGATGCAGGTAATGGTACAATTCCAATTGTAGAAAACAACGACGAGATAATATGCGATATACCTCCGGCCCACACGCCGCGGTTCAGTATTTGCTTTTCATTTTCTTTAGATAACGGAGCCACTTGTTTTACAGCCGAAATAGCAGCGATTTTATTTGCAACTAAAAGAAATGTAAATAAAGTTGCAGTTAGAGCCATTCCAATATCGAACCTAGGCATGCCCCAAGCGAATATCTCTGGTAACTTAACTAACGGTGTGTGTGAAGGCAGATGAGATGATTTTCCTAATACAGCATACAAAAGCCAACCACATGAAATTCCAAGTAACACAGCGTAACTTTTCATCCATCCTTTCCCTTTAATTGATAAGAAAGTAATAAGCGCAAAAACAAAGAGCGCAATAGTAGCCGTTGTATAATCAGGATGAGTTACAGCTCCTTGTAATCCCATCATTCCTTTTAGTAACACACCACTAAGCTGAAGAGATAATATTAAAAGAAAAGTTCCTGTAACTAAAGGGGTAAATAAACGCAAGGTTCGATGTACAAGCCCTGTTATACCAAGCGTGAAGAGTAATATACCTGCAATAATTAATCCGCCTTCTAGAAGTTGTAATACATCCTTTGCACTTTGTCCCTGATGCATAGCGACTTGTCCCAATATGACAAATATACTTACCCATGAACCGGCTGGCCCATCCGCTATGGGATATCGATGCCCAAACCATGCTTGTATAAATGAACTTACTCCTACAACTAAAAAAGTTCGTTGCATTAATGTTGAGATATCTTCTATTGATAAATGGAAGATGCCACCAATAATGATAGGCAATGCAATTGCATTTGCTAATAAAAACACAAACCACTGTAGAATACTAAAGCTCGTATCGACGTATTTTTTATTCATATTATTCTCCCTTGTATAAAAAGAATCTTATAGTAAAAATCCATCCTTTCTATACAGCTAGATTAAAAAGGATGGATTTTATAAATCTATAAAATCACTTTAATTATATAGATAGATTTTTAATTAATTACCATGTACGGAACGGTAAGAATTTCCCGTTAAGTGTAATTACGATACGAGGGTCGCCACCTTTTGGATCTTCTTGTGTGTCCACACCTAGATTGAAGTTAATTGCACTCATTACACCTTCGCCAGCTTTTTCTAGGATTAATTCTCTAAGAGTCGGTGCGTATTGTAACATCATTTCATATAATCGATATAAGATTGGGTCAGTAGGAGGCATTTGCATTACTTGACCTCTAAGTGGAACTACTGTTAATGCTTGAACTACTTCTTCATCTAATTCTAATAGTTTACCGATTTTTTCTGCTTCTGGACGTGTCATTGTAGCTTGTCCTAATAACGCTGTTACAACCCAAGTCTCAGAGTTTTCACTTACTTTTGAAATTTCTTCCCATGTTAAACCTTTTGCAATTTTTGCTTCCATAATTTTTTGTGTAGCTTCTTGTCTATTCATATCTAATAACTTCCCTTCATTTAAGTAATAATTAATTTTTCATACCATTTAATGCTTTATATCCATCAACTATTAAGTCTAATTTACCTGTGTGAGGATCAATAACTAAACCATGTACAGGAACATCTTTTGGAATAAGTGGATGATTTCTTACTAAATCAACATTAGCCTGAGTTGAACCGTTGACATCATCGAATCCAAATAACCATTTTTCAAGGTCAACACCAGCATATTCAATCGCTGATAAAATTTCTGGTGAAGCTACTCCACGATCTAATATTTTTTGAAGTGTTCCTTTTGGATTAGTTTGGCTCGCACCACATCTTTGGTGTCCGATAAGGAAGATTTCATCTGCATTTAGATCATATACTGATGCGACAACACTTTGCATAACACTATCGAAAGCAGAAGCAATTTTACCACCTGCATTTCTGATAACTTTTGCATCACCATCGTGTATATCTAAAGCTTTTGGAAGTAGCTCAATTAAACGAGCGTCCATGCAAGAAACAACAACCATACGTTTTTTAGGCAGTTTTGTCGCTTCACGAGGAGCGTATTCTTTATTTTCTACAAATTGTTCATTGAACGATAAAATCTCTTGTAATAACATATTTGTAACCTCCTTTAAATCTAGATGTATTTTTTTGTTGCGTCCTCTGTGTTATAAGTAAATATAACTGATAAACAATGTGATGTAAGAGGATAAACTAAGTATAGTGAATTGTATCGACAAGCAGAATAAGTTGGCGAAACACTTTCTGGCTTTCTACTTTCACGATGAAAGGATTGGTTTATATCATTGATCAAACAGATTTCGAGATACTGAAATTATTAGGAGAAAACTCAAGAATACAATGGAAAGAACTTGGTCAAAAAATACATATGACGGGGCAGGCTGTAGGAAATCGAATTCGAAGATTAGAGGATTTAGGGATTATTGAACAATATACAATCGCAATAAACCGAATCAAATTAGGACAAGTAGTGACTGCATTTGTTACTTTATTCGTAACAACAGCTAATCATCAAGAGTTTATGAATTTCTTTCAAAAAGAAGAAGGGATTTCTGAAGTAGACCGTATAAGTGGTGAGGGATGTTATTTATTAAAAACACATTTTGCTTCTAATGAAGAATTGGATAACTTTCTGGGGCGACTATTAAAGTATGGGAATTATCGTGTTAACTTATCAATAGGAAAGTTAAAATAAGATTTTTTTTTTTGAGGTTATAGTAACATTATTTGCTAAACCTTATTTGTATAGAGATAATAAAATTTTCATCTTAAATAGTCGGAGCCTTACTACAATTTATGTGTAGTAAGGCTTTTTAAAGCTGTTAAAAAAATGAGAGATATTATATTCAACAATCGTGCTGAATTGTTGAGGGGGATATAAGACAATTTTTTTCAAGGGAATCATAAATGATTTTTCTTTAAAAAAATCCTGCAGCTCAGTACAGGATTTGTAATCAAACGTTTTTAAAAGCTAAATTGTGGTTTTATATCACCTTTATAAGGCTCATGTTCAACGAATATAGTTATGTCTTTACCCGCTTGGTCTTTACCAGTTCTTTTATACGTAAATTTCTTATTATTCAGTTCAGTAAGTTCAAGAGCTGCACCATATTTATTATTTCCAATTGAAACATGAGCTCTTATTTTATTTTCATGTACAACATCGAAGTAGCCATAATCACCGCGGCTTTGACCTGTTTCGCTATTGAAGAACTCGTATTTATTAGACTTGTCATCAAATTTTGCTAGACTTATAAAATTCGAATTAAACTGCGTTACATCATTACCGGCTTCATCTAATACCTTTGTTCCATGCCAAAGGGTTCCGCCTAAAATTTTATCTCCATCCACGTTTTTAACGATATCACCTGTAGTAGAGTTTAGCTGCTTATCCGGATCCGTGAAAGAAAGCTCTTTTTCTTTATATGGAACATGTTCAACGAAAACTTCTACATCTTTACCGTTAGCATCTTTCCCCATTCTTTTATAGGTAAATACATTTTTATTTAGCTTTGTCATGTCAACAACAGCTTGATACTTCATTGATTCTGAAATTAATATTCTTTTCTTCCCATCATTTGTGACAAAGAAAGTTCCTTTATCGCCACGGCTTGCACCAGTCTTAGCATCAAAAAATTCATATCTTCCTGACTTCGCATCATATTTTGCAAGACCAATGAAGTTTGCATTTTCTTTCGTTAAGTCATTTTTATCTTTGTCATACACTCTTGTACCTTGCCAATTTGTCTCGCTAAGAATATTAGCCATTTTTTTCCCTTTAGTTAACTTATTTTCCTTTTTAGTATCTTTCGCAGCTTGTTCTTGTTTTTGTTTACTATGATTTTCTTCAGCTTTCGTGCCAGCGCAACCTGTTAATGCTAATGTGAATCCTAGCAGTATGGATGATAGTACTTTTGTTTTTTTATTCATTTTTATCGTCTCCTTATTGTATGATTTTAGTTAGTACGGTTTGCGATTATAGTAGCAGTTCGTCCTTTTAAATTTTTGTTATATGAAAAGATTCAGGTGGGAGCAACGAACTTAGTTACTACGTTTATCATGTTAATCCCCGAGTATAAACTCCCTCTAAATAAATCATTAAAAAAAGATAAACTAATTCCTAAAAAATTTTCATATTTATAAAAAACAATCGCTGGCTTACTGGATGGCCCTTTCGAACGCTTATCAATTTTTTTCTGATACCTACGAGTAATCGAAAAATACATAGTAAAGGAAGAAGGAAAGCTGTTAACAGTAATGTAATTCTTAATAGAGTTAATCGAGTGTATTGTAAAAGTTTTTAAGATGAATTGTAGGGGAAATGATGATCTTATAGAAGGTGATTCCTATAGGAAGGGGATGTCCATGTTTGATTCAACAGATTTTAAAATTATAAAGTTACTACAAGAAAACGCTAGAATGAACTGGAAGGAAATTGGAGAGATAGTACATTTGACTGGCCAGGCTGTTGGGAAACGAATTAATAAATTAGAAGAGGCGGGTGTCATTCAAAAATATACGATAGATATCGACAGGGCTAAGTTAGAAGGGTCTATTATGACGTTTGTTACACTATTTCTGCATGCACCACATTATCATAATCAAATTCAAACTTTTTTTGAAAAAACGGACTTAATTACTGAAATGTATCGTATAAGTGGCGATGGGTGTTATATCATGATTCTTCACACATCTTCGCACCAGCAATTAGAAGAGACTCTTGCAGATGTTTTACATTATGGTGATTATCGTATAAATACTGTCATTAAGACAATCGAAAAAAAGAAAGAATAAGAGATTTATTCTTTCTTTTTTTATATGGAACTGTAATTCTTTATTTGCTCTTGTTTATAAAACAGTTTGCCGACATGATTTTCGCATAAATATCACCAAACTCTAACGAACTCATGAACGATTGATGAGCGTGTACTGCGGGGATCAGATTTCCTTGAAATTCTAAATCTCTTGTTGTACAAGCATCTTCAATTACAACACATTGAAATCCTAAATCACTGGCAGCACGTACTGTTGCATCAATACATACATGAGTCATCATACCGCAAATGACTAGTTGATCTATTTTTTCTTTCTTTAATGTTTCAAATAAATTGGTTCTTAAAAAACTGTTAGGGTGATGTTTTTGTATGACTCTTTCGTTAGCAATTGGCTGTACATCATCATGAATTTGAGCACCTACTGTTTCAGGTAAGAAGAAAGTAGCTCCTTCATTGTTCGCAATATGTTGTACGTGAATAACTGTTTTATGTTTTTCACGAAATACTTTCAAGACTTCTTTCGCTTTTTGTGCGGCTTTTTCAGGTTGATGTAATTCCATATTGCCGCCTTCAAAGTAATCATTTTGTATGTCGACTAATAGTAACGCTTCGTTCATCATTAATCCCCCCACAATTATTTATCCCGCATTAACGGGCAGTAAGACCACCACTTCAAAATTCAGCGAAAGCAAAGAAGTTAGATGGGGGATCAACTGCCCGTAAAAGCCCGATTGGTTCAACTAATAATCAGTGGGTGATGAAGAAAACCACTACTGATTAAAGTTTCACTTTATACAGCAAGTTATTTGTACTGTACCGTTATTATATAAATTGCAACTATGTGGAAGTAATAACGTCATGAAAAGGTTTTGACGTATATGGTTTCATTGTGAAAAAGCTAAAGGATGCAAAGAAAAGATGGGGACAATTTGTTTGTGGTTTTTTGATTTAGAAACAGAAAGTGGATGGGGAAGTAGATATTAACTTAATGATGCATCTAAGCAAACGTACTATTAGATGAATCATTAAGTAACAAAGGAGCTGGGTATTTTCATGCGTTGTTATCTGTGTTTAGTGATAGCTTTTGTTGCTCTTTTAATTTTTCAGGAGTCACGTCATTTCCTAAAGGATCTAATATTTTTAATCCTGTAACAGTGGTGTTGATTTGACCGCGAATAATTTGAAGATACTCCTCGCGTAATTCTGTGCGCTCATTTAATTCTGTTTTTGTTAAACTTTCTTCTTTTTGTTTTTTAGCTAATTCATTAATTCGATTTAAAACTTCAAGCATTGTTTTCTCCGCCTTTCTTTTTTGTATTATTCGATTAGATTGTAGTTTTGCATTATGATTATGGTTGCTACCATCATAGTTTCGTTAATAGTGTTTATCGTACTTTTATTCCTAAAGTACGATAAACACTGTGATTAAAACTCGCCATTCCAAGACGTTACTTCATCTACAGTTAATCGAACTGATGGGAATCCTGGCTCTTTTGCTTTGCCTAATGCAATCATTAAGACGTCAGTTAAGTTTTCTGGAACGTTAAATGCTTTGCGGAATTCTTCAACGTTATAGCCAAGCATTGGGACTGTATCGTATCCTCTCGCTTTTGCAGCAAGCATAAATATCCGAATGGTGAAGTAATCGTGAAAGAGGACGATCATATATGATTTAACAGTTCTGTAAGTATAATTTTGCTATAATGAATAAGTACTTACACGAAGGGGAGCTAAAAGAGAAAATGAAGTCATTTAATATCGATCATTATATAGCTAGCGTTTTACAGTGGATATTAAATATAGCATTAATCATATTATCCATTGTTTTATCGATTTTTTTAATTAACGAAACAATTACTTTTATTCAATACATATTTTCTGCGAAGAAGTATACATCTTATAAATTAGTTGAGAGTATCATCGTCTATTTCCTATACTTCGAGTTCATCGCATTAATTATTAAGTATTTTAAGTCGAATTATCATTTTCCGTTACGTTATTTTATTTATATCGGAATTACGGCGTTAATTCGTTTAATTATTGTGTCTCATGAGGAACCAATGGAGACGTTATTATATGCGGGATCCATTCTTGTTTTAGTTATTGCTTTATACATATCGAATATGAGAGATTTGAGAAAAGAGTAGTGCAGACATAAGTTTGCACTACTTTTTGTACCTTGACCTTCAAGTTACTTGAAGGTTTACAATGTAATTAGGGCGTTTGAAATCGAAAAAAATTGAGAAATTAAGTGAAGAGGTTATTTTACTTGGAGGTCATAGAAATGAGTCAGGAATTGAAATTACGTCCTTTAGAACGGGAAGACTTAAAGTTTGTACACGAACTTAATAATAACGCGCATATTATGTCGTATTGGTTTGAAGAGCCTTATGAAGCATTTGTGGAGCTGCAGGATTTATACGATAAACATATACATGATCAAAGTGAGCGCCGATTTATCGTTGAGAAAGATAATGAGATGGTGGGATTAGTCGAATTAGTAGAAATCGATTATATTCACCGTAGAACTGAATTCCAAATTATTATTGATCCGAGTTACCAAGGTTACGGTTATGCAGCTGATGCAACGCGTTTAGCGATGGATTACGCTTTTTCCGTATTAAATATGCATAAAATATATTTAGTTGTCGATAAAGAGAATGAAAAAGCTGTACACGTTTATAAAAAGGTCGGATTTATAGTAGAAGGTGAGTTGCAAGATGAGTTTTTCGTTGATGGCAACTACCATAATGCGATAAGAATGTGTATGTTCCAAAAAGAATATTTTAGAGTGAAGAGGCTATAGACAATGATTGTCTATAGTTTTTTTATTATTCAAGTCAACAATTATTTATCGTAAAACGATAAATAATTGTTGACTTGAAATTCGTCGGGACTTATTATGAGGTTAGCAAAAGTAATTGTGAAATTAAAGGAGAATATATTATGAAAAATAAATTTTTATTAGCTATCGTACTAATATCGTTAGGAGTTACCTGTTTATTAATGCACGGTACAACTAGTAAAGTGGCGGATAATGGGCTTCTTGTAGAACCTTTCTTTTTCCTAGTACCAGTAAGCTACCTATTGTTCTTTAGTGGTATTGGTGTGTTGCTAGTTGGATTTATCACTTCAAAGTTGAAAAAACAGCAATAGATAAATGCTGTTAGTTTAGGAGTGGATTTTTGTGAAACAAAACGAATTGTCATTATGGTTAAAGTTAATTATCATTCTTTGCGGATGTTTTGGTTTATTGTTCTGCATATATATTGGGCCAGAAACGGGAAGAGCGGTATTGTTAGTTTCAGAAAATTTGAAGGGACTATATAAGCCTTTAGTACTGTTCATTTGGATCACAGGAATTCCATTTTTTAGCGCTTTATTTTTGCACTGGAAGACAAGTAGGAGCAGCGATTACAGTGGCCGGGGCACAGATGACAATTCAGGCAGTGCATCAGGCCATTCAAATGCAACAACAAGCACAAGTAGCACAAATGATGCAGAGCCAGTATATGTCGTATTCACAGCTTCCTGTGCAAAGTATACATTATGATGTATATCCAGCTGGTTTATCCCGCTATTTGCCGGGCAGTAAAACTCCCACCTCAAAATTCGGCAGGAGCAAAGAAGTTAGGTGGGAGATCAACTGCCCGTAAACGCCCGATTGGTGAAGGCTAATAATCAGTGGGTAAGAACAAAACCCCCACTGATTAAAGTTTCACTTTATTTTCCATTCCATATGGCGGGACATACTTTTTATGAAAGAAAGCGACTCTTATCAGTCGCTTTCTTTTTTATATTCCGCCTATCTTCATTCCAAGGAATGCAAAGGCGATACCGATTATATAAGTGGTACTTATATATATAAATAGTACGCCAAAGTTTTTACGGTTGAAGAGCTGAACGGATTCTAGTTTAAATGTTGAAAATGTAGTGAATGCACCCATGAAACCAGTACCTAATAATAATTGCCATCCTGTAGAGACTCCGTTGCCAATTATATACCCGAGTAAAAATGCTCCTGTTATATTAATAAGGAATGTAGCAATTGGAAAGGGTGTTTTATTTCTTTTTTTAAACCAATTGCTAATTGCAAATCGTGTAATCGCACCGAAAAACCCTCCAGTTGCCACTAATAAAGCTTCCATCATAAGTGATCACCTTCCGTAAGTGATTTCTTAATTAAGAAATCACCTAGTGTATAGCCAAGTCCAGACATAATGAGACCGCCAAGTATGCTACATGATACATATAAGAAAGCCGTGCTCCATTCAGAATGATTGATTAATTGCACAGTTTCTACACTAAATGTTGAAAACGTCGTAAAGGAACCGATGAATCCAGTCCCGATGCCTGTGATAACCTCTGAAGGTAAGATGTTTAGCCGGGCGATATACGTAGTTAGCCATGCTAATAAGAAGCAGCCGGCTAAGTTAATGAGTAATGTAGCTAATGGAAAAGAATGATGCCAAAATGTATGAATAGTAAGACCTAAATAATAACGAGAAAGGGCTCCTAATATACCGGCTATACCGACGATAATATAAATCAAATTCCTCACCTCTTTAAATAGCTTGCTCAAAAAAATAGACTCCTACCAGTAGTTATACTGGTAGGAGTCATTAGCTAAGCAGCGGTTATGGCGAACTCCATCGCCTATGATTATTACATATAGTGTACTAAACATTGCGTTTAATTTCCAGTGGAGAAGTTGGTGCATTTTGTATTTCTATAATAGTTTAAGATAGGGAATCATTACTTATAAACTAAATATAGTGATATAAGGTTTTCAGTGTGATAAAATATTTCGTGTGTCTGTCATTTTTTTATTTAACTGAAAATAAAGAAAAGTAAAATCGTATGTTTTAGAAAAGGGGTCGTTTGTTTGAAAAAGTTATTAAAAATAGTACTTATATGTATTTTAGTAGGTGTGGGAGTTGTAGGTGGGTTTTTAGCTTATATGACACTTACAAAAGAACAGCCGGCTGATGTTATAAGCTTGAAGGTGGAAAACAATAAGGAGCGCGTAATTGCGCATGGAAATGAATTTAAAGTTACAACATTTAATATTGGATATGCTGGACTAGATAAGGATCAAGACTTCTTTATGGATGGGGGAAAAGGGTCTGGTTCAAGTAGTAAAGAACAAACGGAAACTAACTTAAAGAATATGCTTTCGTTTTTACAGAATGAGAATAGTGATTTTGCGCTATTACAAGAAATAGATATAAAATCAATGCGATCATTTGATGTAAATGGACATGAATTTTTGAAAAAAGGACTACCTGATTATGCTTCTTCGTTCGGAAAGAACTATGATACAAAATGGGTTCCTGTACCAATCACAAGTCCAATGGGATATGCTGAAGCTGGATTAAGTACATTTTCTAAATATACGGTTCAAACAGCGAAGAGATTTCAGCTTCCTGGAATGGAGCCGTGGCCAAAGCGTTTATTTGATTTAGACCGAGCGATTGTTGAACATAAAATACCTGTTAATAATGAGAAATTTGTTAGACTCGTAAATCTACATTTATCTGCTTATGATGAAGGCGGGAAAATTAGAAAACAGCAAGTAGAATATTTAAAAAAATATATGAACAAGCATTATAAAAATGGTGATTATGTAATAATGGGCGGAGACTGGAATCAATTAATTTCTAACGCTCAGTTAAGTGATCCGAAGTTCGTGAAAGAGCGTCCTGAGTGGTTAGTAGAGTTACCAAAGGACTTTACTGATGGTGGCTTTAAGTGGGCTGTAGATCCGTCTGTTATGACTGTGAGAGATGATGTGAAGAAATATGTGGAAGGTGAAAATTTCGTCACGATTATTGATGGCTTTATCGCTTCACCGAATGTTGAAATTGTAAATGTACAAGGGAAAGATTTGAAGTTTGAAAATAGCGATCATAACCCAGTGAGTGCGGTATTCAAGCTGAAGTAATCGATACGTATGAGTAGAAGGTGGGGCTTCATATATGGAGTGGTTAAAGAGAACTTGTTTTTCTAACCTTGAGAAAGAATCGCAGAAAAATCATTTATTGTTGTTTATCACGATTTGTAGTTTCTTCCTTGGGATAATCGCGATTGGGTATTACGGATATATTTTTACAGAGAGAGCAATAGCATTTTGGATGTGTGGTATTTCTATCGTAGTATTTGGAACGCTGCTTACTTTTATAGAAAGTATGGAAGCAATGTATAAATACATCATGACATGTATGCTACTTATTATGTCCTTCATTATGGTACAAGCATTTAATGAAAGCCCAGCTGTATTTCAAATGGTCTATTTTACATTAGCGGTTTCACTTATTTATTTGAGTGAACGTCTTATTTTAATTCTTGGCGGGGTAGCAGTTGTTGTTACATTTATACTTTGTAGTTATTGGCCAAATCAATTTTTTGCGTATACAGCGTCATCTGAAGCTGCAAATTTCGCAAGCTTGTTAGCGATTGTAACGATCGCAATGTGGGGTGTCACAAAGATTGGTTCTAATCTATTGGCTCGTTTAAGGGATGAGAAGCAAGCGGTGATGAAGAAAGCTCAGGAGTTAGAAGAAACGCAAAGGCTTATTGAGGAAACTGTTGTGAAGTTAGATAGTAATTTCAATCATTTAAGACAAAATATGAATACATCGATGGAGTCAATGAGTGAAATTAACTTTGCTTTTGAAGAAGTAGCAGTGGGAACTCAATCGCAATCAGAGATGATGTCACGTTCAGTAGAAGTATTGAATGATATGGAGGGAAATATTGACCAAATCATCTCTCAAGTAAGAAATGCGTCGATGCGTGTTGATAAAAGTTTGGAAATCTCAAAGGGTAGTGTAAATACTTTAAGAAATTTTGAAGCTAACATGAGAAGTTTAAATGATGTTGTTTCACAATCAGGAACGATATTTAGAGAATTAATGACACAATCGAAACAAATTAATGAAATTGTAGATGTAATAACGAATATTTCAAGTCAGACGAGTTTGCTAGCTTTAAATGCAAATATTGAAGCTGCAAGGGCAGGCGAGCATGGAAAAGGTTTTGCTATTGTAGCGAATGAAGTATTAAAGCTTGCTGAAGAATCGAATCGTTCTGCGGGGAGAATTCAAGGGATTTTGAAGGAGTTTAGTAATCAAGCAAGTAAAGTAGAAGTGCAGGTAGAGAAGTCAGAAAGAGTACAAGAAGAATGTAACGAAATGTTAGCAAGTGTTTTGACGAATGTAACGGATTTAGGGAAGTTTATTGATGCGATTAATGATGTAATGAGGGAGATTGTTGGTCATCAAGAAAGTTTCCAAGCTAAAACGACGAATATCGTAAAGGACGTTACACATGCTTCTAACGTAATTCAACAAACTTCTGCAGCTACGGAAGAAGTGTTAGCGAGTGTTGAAGAAGAAAAGCATCGAAATGATACATCGGTGAAGACGTTACATACTGTTAGCGAGCAAGTGAAGTTGCTAGAAGATATTTTAGAAAAGTAATATCTCTTAAAAAGGGTACACCATGTGTGCTCTTTTTTCATTTAAATGAATACTTGATAGTAATTTAATTGCTTTTCTGCGCGTTTTCTGCCAAGCTTAAGGAGATAAACTGAGACTTTAATTAGTGGGGCTATACGCTACTGATTATTAGTTGAACCCCGCAAATAGCGGAATAAAATACTTCAAAGAAAGAATTATATAGGTGACGCATATGATCGAAGTTAAGACTTCTGAACTTAGTGATGGAGAATTTAATAGAGGGGTATTTGCAACTCGTGATATTAAAAAGGGTGAGTTGATTCACTCAGCACCAGTTATCTCTTATCCGAATGAACAGCATGAACACATTGAGAAAACGTTACTTGCTGACTACGCATTTGAGTATGGGGTAAATCATACGGCATTCCTGTTAGGATACGGCATGTTATTTAATCATGCATATAATCCGAATGCAACGTATGATATTGTCTTCGAGAATCATACGTTTAACTTCTTTGCTTACAAAGATATAAAAGCGGGAGAAGAGATTCTAATCAATTATAATGGTGAAGTTGATGACGATGAGCTATTATGGTTTGATAAGGAAAAAGAAGAGAACGAAAAATAAGTTAAAAAGTATAGAAAGGGCACATTCTGTGGGATGTGCTCTTTTTTATTGATGAAAATAAAGTAAAGATTACAAAAAAATACCACTTTTCTTTCGTATGGTATAGTAAGATATTGAAGGGTATTACTTTGAAAAACCTATATATTTTACAAATTGTTGTCTATATGGTTACATGTCAAGTTTAGTAGCCCATTTGGGTTGCTTTATTATGCGATATATATTTTAATATGAGTGGAACCTCTTATAATTTAAGAGGTTTATAGGTGTGCTTTATGTACACTGTATTCACCACGTTAGCTGTTGTTTTGTAATGCATTTTTATGTGGGGATATTATGGACCCGTATATAGCGGGATAAAAAGATTATAGAAATAGAGGAATCGTAAAATGAATATGCACGAGGTTTATAAATATTTAAGTACAGTATTGCCTGAAGGTCATGTGAAGCAAGATGAAATGTTAAAGAATCATACGCATATTAAAGTGGGCGGGAAAGCGGATGTGTTCGTTTCTCCTACGAATTATGATGAAATTCAAGAAGTTATAAAGTATGCGAATCAATACAATATTCCAGTTACGTTTTTAGGAAACGGCTCTAATGTTATTATTAAAGACGGTGGTCTGCGCGGGATTACAGTAAGTTTAATTCATATTACAAATGTTACTGTAACAGGGACAGCGATTGTTGCGGGGTGTGGTGCAGCAATTATTGATGTGTCACGAATTGCATTAGATCACTGTTTAACAGGACTTGAGTTTGCTTGTGGTATACCAGGTTCAGTTGGCGGAGCGTTATATATGAATGCTGGTGCATATGGCGGTGAGGTTGCATATGTGCTAACAGAAGCTGTCGTAATGACAGGTGATGGAGAGCTACGTACTTTAACGAAAGATGCATTTGAATTTGGATATCGTAAGAGTGTATTTGCGAACAATCATTACATTATTCTTGAAGCGAGGTTTGAACTTGAAGAAGGTGTGCGTGAAGAGATTAAGGAAAAGATGGATGATTTAACGTATAAGCGTGAATCAAAACAACCTTTAGAGTATCCTTCATGTGGCAGTGTATTTAAGCGTCCACCAAATAATTTTGCGGGTAAGCTTATTCAAGAATCAGGACTGCAAGGTAAGCGAATTGGCGGAGTTGAAGTTTCTTTAAAACACGCTGGATTTATGGTGAATGTTGATAACGGAACTGCACAAGATTATATCGATTTAATTCATTTCGTACAAACAACTGTTGAAGAAAAATTCGGTGTGAAATTAGAGAGAGAAGTAAGGATTATTGGAGAAGATCTACAGTAATCTTTGAATAAAAAACGTATAAAAGTATGAATTATTTCGAAATAACATTTGGGTATTGTTGACAATTTGATTTGGATTCAATATAATGGCTAATAATTTAACAAATAAAATATACGTTGAAAGAGCCCAGTAGCAGTTTGTCACTGTTATCAAAGAGAGCTAGGGATTGCTGGAACCTAGCACAAACAAACTTGTGAATTACACTCTGGAGTATCTTAGGTAACGCTAAGCGGACTAGCAATCGATATTATTGCTAAGAGTGGTATGAATAGCTATGCTATTTATGCAAACTGGGTGGTAACACGGTGAATAATCGTCCCTATGTCTATTGTAGACATAGGGGCTTTTTTGTTTTCAAAAAAATAAAGGGGATGACAAAAGATGAATATTATTGATGAATTAGAATGGCGCGGTGCTGTGAATCAGCAGACAGATGAAGAAGGTTTACGTAAGTTAGTAGAAGAGAAAAAGATTTCACTATACTGCGGAGTTGATCCGACTGGTGATAGTATGCATATCGGACATTTGATTCCTTTTATGATGATGAAGAGATTCCAATTAGCTGGTCATCATCCGGTTATTTTAATTGGCGGGGCAACAGGAACAATTGGTGATCCAAGTGGACGTCAATCAGAGCGTCAACTGCAAACTTTAGAAGTGGTGCAGCATAATGTAGATGCGTTAACAGCGCAAATGAAAAAGCTATTTGACTTTGGCGGGAATAGCGAAGTGAAGATGGTAAATAACTATGACTGGACACATAAAATAAACATTATCGAGTTTTTACGTGATTACGGAAAAAACTTTAGCATAAATAGCATGTTAGCGAAAGATATTGTCGCAAGTCGTTTAGATACAGGGATTTCTTTCACAGAATTCACGTACCAAATCTTGCAAGCGATGGATTTTCATCATTTATACACAAAAGAAGATGTTCAATTGCAAATTGGTGGTAGTGATCAATGGGGAAATATTACGAGTGGTTTAGATTTAATTCGTAAGTTAGAAGGTCATGAAGCGAAAGTATTCGGATTAACGATTCCATTATTATTAAAATCAGATGGTACGAAGTTTGGTAAATCAGCAGGTGGTGCTATTTGGCTTGATCCGGAAAAGACAACACCGTTTGAATTTTACCAGTTCTGGGTGAATACAGATGACCGTGATGTAATTAAATACTTGAAATACTTTACGTTCTTAACGAAAGAGCGAATTGATGAATTAGCAGCGAAGGTAGAAACAGAGCCTCATAAACGTGAAGCACAAAAAGTATTAGCGGAAGAAATGACGAAATTCGTTCATGGAGAAGAAGCATTTTTACAGGCAGTGAAAATTACAGCAGCGTTATTTAGCGGAGATATTAAGTCGTTAACAGCTGATGAAATTGAACAAGGTTTTAAAGAGATGCCGACATTCCAATCTTCAAAAGAGACGAAAAATATCGTAGAGTGGCTAGTTGATTTAGGAATTGAACCTTCTAGACGTCAAGCGCGTGAAGATATTAATAATGGGGCTATATCTATGAATGGTGAAAAAGTAACGGATGTCAGTAGGGATGTTACTGTAGAAAATTCATTTGATGGACGATTCATCATTATTCGTAAAGGGAAGAAGAACTACAGCTTAGTGGAATTAGGAGAATAGTTCTTGTGAAAGAGCGGAAGTAGGGAAGATATCTACTTCCGCTCTTTTCATATACACAATTTCGACATAAAAAAGTCAGTATATTTTGATAATTAAAGAGGTTATATTATTCTTTTGTCGAATAAATAAGTTAGAGAAAATTACGGATAAAGTGAAACTTTAATCAGTGGGGGGTTTTGTACATCCCCACTGATTATCAGCCCGCAAATAGCGGGATAAAAATAGCCCGAACCATGCAGGGCATGATTCGGGCTTATATTCAGATTAGTATGCTAAGCTGAATAGACCTTTAATGTGTGATAAGTAACGAACGTTACTTGCTTCTTTCATTAATGATGCTGGTAAACCTTTAAGCGGAGTATTGCTTGCTCCGATTGTAGCAACAGCATCTTTACGTCCTAGACTAGCAAGTGTTCCAGAGTTGATAGGTGCGAACTCTTCGAATGCTTTGCCTTCTAGTGCTGCGTATAAGTTGTATCCAATTAACTCACCCATTTGCCAAGCGATTTGTGCAGTTGGTGGGTATGGACGACCGTCTGGAGAGAAGACAACAGCGCTGTCTCCAGCAACGAATACGTCTTTGTGAGAAGTAGATTGTAGATGTGCATCAACAGTTGCACGACCGCGGTTTACTTCAAGACCTGATTCACCAATTAATGGGTTACCTTGTACGCCGCCTGTCCAAACGAATGTGTTAGCAACGATTTTTTGACCGTCTTTTAAGTCGATTTCATTACCAGCAACGTTTGTTACAGGAAGACCTGTTAAGAATGTAACACCGCGTGCTTCTAAGCTAGCAGTTGCACGTTCGATTAAGTGGTCTGGTAATACTGGAAGGATTTTTGGACCTGCTTCAACAAGAAGAAGTTTAACTTCTTTTGGATTTACGCCGTGGCTTTTTGCAAGTTTAGGCATAATGTCAGCAAGCTCACCAACTAGCTCAACGCCAGTTAATCCGCCACCACCGATTACGATTGTAGCATCAGCTTCGTTTTTCGTTTTAGCGTATTCACGAATACGGTCTTCAACGTGTTTGTAGATTTTGTTTGCATCAGCAGCAGATTTTAATACCATGCTGTTTTCTTCTAGTCCTGGAATACCGAAGTAAGCAGTTTTACTTCCTAAAGCAACTACAAGTGCATCGTAAGATAGCGTAGTGCCACCAGCTAGTTTGATTTCTTTGCTATCAACTGAGAATGACTCAACTGTTGCAATTTTAAGATCGATGTCTTTACCTTTGAAAAGCTTTGTAAGTGGCATTGCAATTGCTTGCTCAGCAACGTTACCAGCTGCAAGGCGGTGTAGTTCAGTGATGATTTGGTGCGTTGGGTATTGGTTAATCACTGTAACTTGTGCTTCTGATTTGCTGTAGTATTTACGTACGTTTAAAGCGGCAAGAAGACCGCCATAACCAGCGCCTAAGATGACAATTTGTTTTGACATAGTATGTTATCCCCCGTCTTTACTAATTGTTGTTATAAGTTAAATTATTTATTATTACGTTGTGCACTAATTTGAAGGTATGCGTTCACAAAACGGAACATTTTTTGTGCTTGTGGGTCTTTTAGTAATTTTAATAGACCGAACAGGCCGATAACTTCGTTGCTTTCATCAGCACGATCTTTCGCTTCGATAGCAGTTGCAGCCATGCTTTTCACTGTATCCTTTACAGGTTCTACAAGCTCTGTGATTGCACTAACAGTGTCGCTTTTTAATACTTCATCAGTAGCAACAGTTTGAGCGAAGTCATAAGACTTAGTTAAAATGTTAACAAGCTCAGTTAATTTTGGAAGCTGTTCTACTAGTGTTGTTAATGATTCTTGTACCTCAGGTTTTAACAACTGATCAAGTACATCAAGTTGTCCTTGGCTAGCAGAAATTTGTACAGTTTCTTGTTCTGGCTTTGTTTGAGTCATAGTTTCTGGCATCTCCAATTCTCCTTTACGATAGCAATACTCTTATTTTTGATAGATAAGATAGTAAACACTTGCGAAACTTTATACAAAGTTTCACAAAGCACAATAAAATGCCTTTAAATTTATGACAGCAAGTAAGCTGAAATCATAAATCCAAAACCATAATGTCCTACCTATTATTTATGAACTGTCCGATACATGGCTTGTCCGCATAATGGAAAGTTCCCTTATCGGAAAGTGTATATAATATATATCCTATATTATATACTATATACACGTATGTTAACATAAAAATGATTCCTAATTATTTGATATTGATTCTGTAACCTAGTACTGACAAGGCATGAAAGCGCATAAATTATTTTATCTATCTTAAAAATGTACATATATATAAAGAAAAAAAGGAGGAAATGGACAAATTTATGTTCATTTTTTCCTTTTTTTATTGTTCACCTTCTGTAATTAGAATTGATGTGTTACCGCTTTTTTCAAGGTGGCATTCGCCCCAAGTACAAAGAGAATCAAGAATGGATTCTAAAGACCAACCGTAGTCTGTAAGAGAATATTCTACTTTCGGTGGTACTTGATTGTATACCTTTCTTTGAATAACTCCGTCTTCTTCTAATTCGCGTAATTGCTGTGTTAACATCTTTTGTGTAATACCAGGCATGAGACGTTTTAATTCACTCGTTCTCTTTGTACCTTTCGTTAAGTGGCAAAGAATAACGACTTTCCATTTTCCGCCGATAACCTCTAAAGTCGCTTCAACGGGAATATTATATTTCTTCATATAAAAATCTCCTTTGATGAATGTAGATTTCAGTTCTCCAACAAAAGAAGCCAAATAATTTAAATGTTACTAAAAAGTACCTATAGCACTTTAAAGTACGTACTTTTTATTATGTTGAATATGTTCCATAATAGCATACGTAAGAGGGAAATGAGTAGTACGGTACTAAAAAGTGCCTATGTTACTTTTTGGTACCTATCGTACTTTAAAGTGCGTTCTTCAAAAAAAGAGTGAAGCCATTCATAATAGCATATATCAGCAGTAACATTATTTTTGTAGAAGATAAAAAGGCCTTTTTATCACACTATTATGATTGGATTTCTCGCATTAAGGAGGAGTTCAATTGAATTCATATACAGTATCTTCTTCAGCGGTACAGACGAATCGAAGAAGTATGTTTGCTTTATTAGCACTAGCAATTAGTGCATTTGGAATTGGTACAACCGAATTTATTAGTGTCGGTTTATTACCATCTATTTCAGAGGATTTACATGTTTCTGTTACAACAGCGGGTTTAACCGTTTCTTTATATGCATTAGGGGTAGCGTTTGGTGCCCCAGTATTAACGTCATTAACAGCTAGTATGTCGCGAAAGACATTATTAATGTGGATTATGATTATTTTCATTATTGGTAATGGAATTGCGGCAGTGGCAACAAGTTTTACTGTGTTGCTTATGGCGAGGGTTGTATCTGCGTTTGCACACGGCGTTTTTATGTCGATAGGATCCACAATTGCGGCTGCGCTTGTACCAGAGAATAAACGTGCAAGTGCAATTGCATTTATGTTTACTGGTTTAACTGTTGCGACGATTACAGGTGTACCAATTGGAACGTTTATTGGTCAACAATTTGGCTGGAGAGCATCTTTTATGGTGATTGTGGTCATTGGAATTGTTGCCTTAGTCGCAAACAGCATGTTAATTCCGTCTAACTTAAAAAAGGGTACACGAGTATCATTTCGTGATCAATTCAAACTTATCACGAACGGAAGACTCTTACTTGTTTTCGTCATTACTGCATTAGGATATGGAGGAACATTCGTAACATTTACGTATTTATCTCCGCTATTACAAGAAGTAACAGGATTTAAATCGAGTACCGTTACAATCATTTTGTTAGTGTACGGGATTGCAATTGCGATTGGGAATATGGTCGGCGGAAAATTATCGAATCATAATCCAATTCGTGCACTATTTTACATGTTCTTTATTCAAGCAATTGTATTATTCGTACTAACATTTACAGCGCCGTTTCAAGTGGCGGGGCTTATCACAATTATTTTTATGGGGCTATTCGCGTTTATGAATGTTCCAGGACTACAAGTGTATGTCGTTATATTGGCTGAGCGTTTCGTGCCGAGTGCCGTTGATATCGCATCAGCAATGAATATTGCAGCATTTAACGCAGGAATTGCTCTTGGGGCTTATTTGGGCGGTATTGTAACGAACTCGTTAGGATTAATTCATACAGCTTGGGTAGGCGGCATTATGGTAGTAGGCGCTGTTATTTTAACAGCTTGGAGTATGAACTTAGAAAAAAGAGATCAAGCAAAATAAAGGAGAGAAAAATATAATGAAAAATTTACAAAGTAAAACAACATTGCATAACGGTGTGGAAATGCCTTGGTTCGGTTTAGGTGTATTTAAAGTAGAAGATGGACCGGAACTTGTAGAGGCTGTGAAAGTAGCCATTAAAGAAGGATACCGTAGCATTGATACAGCTGCGATTTATGGAAATGAAAAAGCAGTTGGAGAAGGCATTCGCGCTGGTATAAAAGAAGCAGGAATTTCTCGAGAAGATTTATTCATTACTTCAAAAGTGTGGAACGCAGATCAAGGATATGAAACGACACTTGCTGCATACGAAGAGAGCTTAAAAAAATTAGAACTAGATTATTTAGATTTATATCTTGTCCATTGGCCTGTTGAAGGGAAATATAAAGATTCGTGGAGAGCGTTAGAAACACTTTATAAAGAAGAACGCGTGCGTGCAATTGGCGTAAGTAACTTCCAAATCCATCATCTGAAAGACGTACTGGAAGGTGCGGAAATTAAGCCGATGATTAACTAAGTAGAGTATCACCCGCGTTTGACGCAGAAAGAACTACAGGCTTTCTGTAAAGAACAAGGAATCCAAATGGAAGCATGGTCACCACTTATGCAAGGGCAATTATTAGATAATGAAACTTTACAAGAAGTTGCTGATAAGTACGGTAAAACAACAGCGCAAATCATTTTACGTTGGGATCTTCAAAATGAAGTTGTAACGATTCCGAAATCAACGAAAGAACAGCGTATTATTGCGAATGCTAATATATTCGACTTTGAATTAACAAAAGAAGATATGGAAAAGATTGATGCTTTAAATCAGAACCACCGCGTTGGTCCAGATCCTGATAACTTTGATTTCTAAACTTATAGTGGAAGAAAGAGTGCAAATAGTTTGCACTCTTTTTTGTTTTACTTATGCATAAAAAACGTTTCTAACTAAATAATAAACAGTAGTAAATTTGTTATTTTATAAGGGGTTGTAGACATGAATATAAAACGATCGTTCAAGATAATGGCCGCTTTTTTGAGTGTTTTATTTGTATTTGCGAACTTATTATTCCCGCTTCAAAAAGCATTCGCAGAAGTTATGGATCATACGAAGTATGAAATGGATTGGAGTTATAGTAGGTCAAAGAAGAAACCAATTCGAACAGAGCTTATTAAAACGGCAGATGGAAAAATTGCATTTTGCTTAAATGTAGATTTGAAATCTCCGAGCGGTCAAGACTTACCTGAAATGGGTAAAGTAGATATTAACGTATACCGTGTACTATTAAACGGGTATCCGCAGAAGAGTCCACAAGAATTAGGCGTTTCCGATTGGAGAGAGGCACATTACGCAACGCAGCTCGCGGTGTGGAATGCGTTAAAACAAATTGATATTAACGATTTAGATTTCCGTAATAAAAATGTAGAAAAAGTAACGAAAGATATCGTTGCGAAAGCAAACGCTAGTGAAGAACTACAAGAAATTACGATGAGTGTAGTACCATCAGAAGAACAAGAGGCAGTATTAAAAAATGAGTTTTTTGAAACAGGTTTATACACAGTGCAAACAAATGCAAAAAGTGGAACGTATAAAGTGCAAGCAACAGGTGCACCAGAAGGCGCGAAGTTCGTAAATGAAAAAGGCGAGGGAAAAACAGAATTTAATGTAGGAGAAAAGTTCCGCATTTTAATTCCGAAACAAACACCATCGGGTGGATTTAGCTTTAAAGTATCAGGGAATTTAACGAAACTACAAGGAATTGCACATAAAGGTACACCGACTATTCAAAATGCGGTTGTGTTACTTGAGCGTAGTGAAGAAAAAACAAGTCCAGAGTTGGCGGTAAGTTGGAAGAAAGCAAATGGTCATGATAATAAACCAAATAAACCCTATACACCAAATGAACCACATAAGCCGAATCAAATTAAAAGATAGTAGAAAAAGCATTGGCATTTGCCGATGCTTTTTTCTTATCTGAGTAGAAGTTAAATTATATGTTAAAAATAATAAGCGGGTATAGATAACATGAAAACAATATTGGGACAGTTTAAACTATATTTTAGAATAATATAAAATATGTTGAAATCCGAACGTTAAGATTAATGGATTATATTCACGAAATTGTAACATTATTCTGATTGAAAAGGCTATCAAACAAAATAGAAAGCGTGTAAAATTCAGTTGGAAAAACTACCTATAGATGGTCATATATGAAGAAAATGTAAGGTTCTATTGTTTTTCACATTTTTAGATGTATAGATGACAAGACTGAAGTACATCTTTTAGTATTCTCTTCCCACATAAAAATTTTATAATGTAGGAAATTGAATACATTGAGAGGAATGCGGTAGTAATGGATACAGGTGCGCGAGGTGTTAGTCTATTCATTAAATGGTTTTATAAAAATAATAGGATTTTCAATTAAATGAATGTATAGGGTAGTTTGTCTAAAAAAAGGAATAGGGGACACAGATTATGTCAAAGAAGAAAAAGAGTAGGGTATTAGTAGCTGGAGTTTTTTTAGCTACGTTATTAACTCCGTTATTAACTCCGTATGGTCTTGAAGTGCCTAAGGTATATGCAGAGATGACGATTGAAGATAAGGAGAAACAGCAAGAAGAGCGAGTGTATCAATTGCTGCCAAAAGGTGATGTAGAAGAGATACGTGAGTTGCATCAGCGTCGAATGAGCTTTTCTCCCTATGAACCAACTGGTATTTATGTAAAGCCAGGTGAAGAAGTAGTTATTCAAGTAGATGGGAATCAAAAGATTAAAGCTTATATTGGCACATATTCTTATGAAAAAGAAGAACCTAAACAATTTAATTTAAATCCTGGTGAAAATAAAATTTCTTCTCCGAATGGAGGGCTATTATACTTTTATAATTATCACAACACAGGAGAAGTAGTTGCTAAAGTAAAAAAAGGTGGTATACCAAATCCTTTATTTATTTTAGGTAAACATACGACAGAAGATTGGAAACGTATGTTGAAGGAATCACCGAATTCATATGCAATCGAGATGAAAGGGGAAAATAGTTTACTAACTATGCATCCTGAGACTGTGGCGGAACATTTGAAGCAAGAAGATCCAGCTGCGTTATTAAAGAAACATGATGAAATAATTAATATAGAACATAAGATATCTGGTTTATCAAAAGATGGTGTGGGTGTTGCGAATCAAGGCAAACATTCCATTCATTATGTTGAAGACTGGTATACGGACAATTATATGTATGCGACTTATTATCGAACAGCTTATAGTAAAGGGAATTTAGAGTCAGTACTAAATCTAGAAGAGTTAACTGCGGATGGATGGGGACCTTGGCATGAAGTGGGGCATCAACATCAACAGGACACTTGGTTATGGGAGGGGCTTGGAGAAGTAACCGTTAACATTTATTCTTTAGCAGTTCAAACTGCATTTGGACATAAAACAAGGTTAGAGCAAGAAAATCGTTATGAAGCCGCATTTGCTTATCTAGGTAAACCGAATGCGCAAGAGAAGATGAATGAATTCGAAAAATTAGTTATGTTTTGGCAGTTGCATTTAGCTTATGGAGACCAGTTCTATCCGAAATTACATCAAATGTATCGTGTGTTACATGATACAGAAATGCCTAAATCTGATGAAGAGAAAAAGCAGATGTTTATTTACATGACGTCAAAAGTAGCTGGGCAAAATTTAATTCCTTTCTTTGATAAATGGGGAATAATTCCAAATGATGATACTAGAGAGAAGATTGAAAAATTAAATTTACCAAAATTAGAAAAGGAAGTTTGGTTATCTACAGATAGCAATCCAATTCGTGAAAAACAAACTGAGTTATATGAAATTCCATATGGCGAGCCAAATAATGAAAAAATACAAAATGTAGTAATTGGTACTACATATGATGAGAAAAAAGCAAAAGAACTTGTACAGAATTTAGGAGAAGGTGTAAAAACAACAGGTGTGATTATGCAAGATAAGCCTGAAGTTGGAGAAAAAACTGTAAAAGTAGAAATTATAGATGAAAAAGGGAATAAAAATTTAATTCCTGTTGTAGTAAATGTTGGTTATGGTGATAGCTTAGTATTCAAAGGGCTCAATTATAGTACTGATATTAAATCGATTGTAACACTGCAACACGATCAGAAAAAGTTTAGTGCGACAGCTGATTCTAATCAAGTGCATTATTATTTTAAAGAAGATGCGTATTTTGAATTCACATTACTAGATCCAAATGGAAATGAGAAAAAGAAAGCAACTGTAAAAGGTGTTGAAAATGCGGAAGAATTCGCAAAATCGATTAATGGGTTAGAGTTCGAGTATGGTGACGTTGTAAAAGTGTATCACGCAGAATCAAATCGCTTTAATTGGTATCAAAATAATAACTTTATCGGCCAAGGTAGGGCGAATGTAGAGGAAGAATTATTATTTAAAGTAACAGAAAAGGGCTTTGAGAGAATGGAAGCTCAACAAGAAGTAACAGTAGTACCGCAAAAAGTAGTAATCGGAACAGATGCTGAAAGATTAGAAGCAAAAGATTTTGTTCAAGTGAAAGATGGAGAAGTAATCGGATTTGTAGAAAAACCGAATACAACAAAAATCGGTGAACAAAAAGTAAAAGTAGAAACGAAAGATCGTTTTGGAAATAAGAAAGTGACGGAAGTGCCATTGGAAGTAATGTATGGCGATAGTTTAGTCTTCCAAGGTGATGGTAATAAAACGCGTTCTGTCGTAACTGCGGATCATAATACGAAAAAGCTACAGGCAACATTTACGGATTCTAAAGTTCATTATCGTTTTGAGAATGAAAAATATATGGGAATCACGCTATATGATCAAAATGGAAATGAAAAGAAAGTTATTTCGGTAGAAGGGCAAGAGACTTCTGAAAGTTTTGCAGAACAGTTGAATGGTGTAGACTTCGCATATGGTGATGTTATTAAGGTATATCATGCAGAATCAAATCGATTAAAGTGGTATCAAAAGAATGAGTTTGTAGGTAACGGTAAAGGGAACGTGGAACAAGAGTTGTACTTTAAAATAACGGAAAAAGGTTTTGAAAAACTGGAAAGCTTACAAGAAGTAACAGCAGTACCACAAAAAGTGACAATCGGAACAGACGCTGAAAAATTAGATGCAAAAAACTTTGTTCAAGTAAAAGGTGGAGAAGTAGTTGGTTTTGTGGAAAAACCTAGTACAACAAAAATCGGTGAACAAAAAGTAAAAGTAGAAACGAAAGATCGTTTCGGAAATAAGAAAGTGACAGAAGTTCCTGTAGAAGTAACATATGGGGATAGCATAGTGTATCAAGGTGTGTCCAATGTAACACGTTCAATCGTTACGTTAAATCATGATGAAAAGAAATTACATGCAACATTTACGAATGATGTGATTCATTATCGTTTTGTGAACGAACAGTATTTAGGTTTTACGATTTATGATCAAAATGGAAATGAGAAAAAGCATATATCAGCAGACGGTCAAGAAACCTCAAAGAATTTTGCAGAACAAGTAAATGGTACTCCATTTGAGTATGGGGATGTTGTAAAAGTGTATCATGCAGAACCAAGTCGTCTGAAATGGTATAAAAAGAATGAGTTAGCAGAACAAGTAGCTTCAGCAGAAGTTGTATTTAAAATCACTCAAAGTGGATTAGAACTAGTAAAGGGAACAGTGTAATAAAAAATGCGCGTAGATATTGGATCTACGCGCATTTTTTTCTATTACTCAGCTTCAGAAACAACTGTGAAGCGTTCGTTTACATGTTTTGGATTTTCGATTTCATCAAGTGCTGCTACTGCGAAGTCTTCGTAACTTACGTAGCTATCGCCTTTTGAGTTAACAAGAAGATTGTCTTTGCCAGCTGTATAAGAACCAGTACGTTTTCCTAATGCGAATAGTGCAGAAGGGCTGATGAATGTCCAAGTGATATCATTTGTTTGTTGTAGGATTTCTAAGTTTTTACCTTGGTTTTGGGCTGTTGCAAGGTATTCGTTAGGGAAACCTGGTGTATCAAATACACGTGTTGTTTTTTCTTCGTCTACAAATAAGCTTCCAGCTCCACCAACAACAAGTAATTTTGTATTAGGTGCACCTTTCACAGCTTCAATAAGTACGTTTCCAGCATCTACATGAAGATGTTCTTGTCCTGCTGGAGCACCGAATGCATTTACCACTACATCAAATGCTTGTAGGTCGTTAGATGTAAGAGAGAATACATCTTTTTCTAAAAATTTTACGTTTTGGTCTGTAATTTTTGCAGCATCTCTTACGATTGCAGTTACTTCATGTCCGCGATCTAATGCTTCTTTTAAAATACGACTTCCTGCTTTACCACTTGCTCCGATAATTCCGATTTTCATAATGAATCCCTCCAAAGTGTTTTGTTAAAGTGTATATGTGAAAATGAATGAATTTGGTGTAATTAGGTTTGTTACAACCCGATGTAATCATTATAGTTACAGGTTTGCTTTTTTGTCAATGGATTATTTATTGTTTTAGTATGTGCATTTTATAAATACAAAGTCATAAAACATAACAAATAACATGATCATGTTATAAAAACTAACATATGGAAGCAATATCCTGTCGAAAAATGTTGATTTTTGAATATTTTTTAAATATAATTCAATTTATGAAGAAAAAAGGGAGGGGACTAATTGTATGAATATTTTAGAACAATTCGTTTCATCAACGAATACGATTCTTTGGTCATATATTCTTATCGCAATGTTAATTGGTTTAGGGCTTTATTTTTCTATTAAATTGAAATTCGTACAAATTACTCATTTAGGGGAAATGGTTCGACTAATGGGTGATGGCTTAACTGGAAAGACACGTAAAAAGGGAAGTGTATCGTCATTCCAAGCATTTTGTATGAGTTCAGCAGCTCGTATTGGTATCGGTAACTTAGCTGGTGTAGCGCTAGCTATCTCTATGGGAGGACCTGGAGCTGTATTTTGGATGTGGGTTATTGCGATTATTGGAGCATCTTCAAGTTTCGTAGAAAGTACGCTTGCACAAATTTATAAAATAAAAGATGGCAGTGGCTTCCGTGGTGGTCCTGCTTATTATATGGAAAAAGGTTTAAATAAACGTTGGATGGGGATTTGGTTCTCTATTCTGATCACAATTAGTTACGGTTTAATTTTCAACTCAGTACAAGCAAATACAGTGACATTAGCATTTAAAAATGCATTTGGTATTGAGCGTTATGTTGTAGGGATTGTACTTGCGGTATTGGTTGCGGTTATTATTTTTGGTGGTGTGAAAAGTATTGCGCGTATGTCAGAAATGATTGTTCCGCCGATGGCAATTATTTATATTGCAGTAGCTGTGTTCGTTGTTATTAAAAATTATTATTTAATACCGGATATGTTTACAGAAATCTTTAAAGGTGCATTCGGTTTAGATTCAGCTGTAGGTGGTGGTATTGGTGCTGCAATGAAGTTTGGTATTCAGCGCGGATTATTTGCGAATGAAGCAGGTATGGGTAGTGCGCCAAACGCGGCTGCAACAGCTGATGTAACACATCCAGCGAAACAAGGATTTATTCAAACAATTGGAGTATTAGTAGATACATTCTTAGTATGTACATCAACAGCGTTTATCGTACTATGTTCTGGTGCATATAAGGCAACAAATTTAGAAGGTATTGAATTAACGCAAGTCGCGCTAAGTTCACAAATCGGTTCGTGGGCAAGTAGCTTCTTAGCGATTATCATTTTCTTATTTGCTTTCAGCTCATTACTAGGAAACTATTATTATGGTGAAACGAATATTGAATTTATTAAACGAAGTAAAACTTGGTTAACGATTTATCGTATTGCGGTTGTAGGAATGGTACTATTCGGCTCTGTTGCGACGCTTCAAGTTGTATGGAATATGGCAGACTTATTTATGGGTCTAATGGTAATCACAAACTTAATTGCGATTACACTTCTTGGCCGATTTGCGTATGCTGCGTTGGCGGACTATGTGAAACAAAAGAAACAAGGAAAAGATCCAGTCTTCAGTGCAGATTCTATCCCTGGTTTAACGAACACAGAGTGCTGGGACAAGCCAGCAGTAGCAGATAAAGAAAAAGCTGTATAATAAAAAAGGAACGAGCATCAGTGAAATTTGATGCTCGTTTTTTTGTGTAGTAATAAACTAGGGGAGAGAGGTAAAAGACGAACATTAATGAGAGTTTTATAATAAAATGTATTTTTTTTTGAGAAAAATGCAGATGTGAGTTGTAATTTGTGTTAGAATGATTAATGGCTTTGGAATAAGAGATTAGACGGATTTTTATATTCATTTTTATATTTTTAGTGATAAAGGGAAAGTTCGGATTATTTCTCATTTCTAATGGTCAGACGTTCAACATTAAAGAAGAGTTAAATGGAGGATTTTATTAATGAAGTTTGTTATGTTTCTGGTAGGATTACTCGTTGTATTCGTACTCGGTTTTCTTATAAGTGCCGATCGAAAGAAGATTAAGTATAAACCAATTATGGTTATGCTTGTTATTCAGTTGGTATTATCATATTTCTTATTAAATACGCAAGTTGGTTATATTTTAGTAAAAGGAATTTCTGATGGATTTGGAGCGCTTCTTGGATATGCGGAAGCTGGAATCGTTTTCGTATTTGGAGGCCTTGTTAATAAAGGAGAGGTTTCATTCTTCTTAACAGCTTTATTACCAATCGTATTCTTTGCGGTGTTAATCGGAATTCTGCAACACTTTAAAATTTTACCGATATTTATTCGTGCTATTGGTACTATGCTAAGTAAAGTAAATGGTTTAGGAAAATTAGAATCATATAATGCAGTAGCAGCTGCAATTGTTGGGCAGGCAGAAGTATTTATTACAGTAAAAGATCAATTAAGTAAAATTCCAAAACATCGTTTATATACACTATGTGCATCTTCAATGTCGACAGTATCGATGTCAATCGTTGGTTCTTATATGAAAATGATTGAGCCAAAATATGTAGTAACAGTACTTGTATTAAATTTATTTAGTGGTTTCATTATTATTCATCTTATTAACCCGTATGATATTACGGAAGAAGAAGATACATTGCAGTTAGAAAATAAGAAAAAGCAGTCATTCTTTGAAATGTTAAGCGAATATATTATGCTTGGTTTCACGATTGCGATTACAGTAGCAGCGATGTTACTTGGTTTCGTAGCATTAATTACAGCAATCAATAGCTTGTTTGATTCAGTGTTCGGTATTACATTCCAAGCTATTTTAGGATATATCTTCTCACCATTAGCATTCGTAATGGGTATCCCGCAATCAGAGATGGTAACAGCGGGACAAATTATGGCAACGAAATTAGTATCGAACGAATTTGTTGCGATGCTTGATCTAGGAAAAGTAGCTGGTGAGTTATCAGCTCGTACAGTCGGTATTCTTTCTGTATTCCTTGTATCATTTGCGAACTTCTCATCTATCGGAATTATCGCAGGTGCAACGAAAGGAATCGATGAAAACCAATCAAACGTTGTTTCATCATTCGGATTACGACTTGTATACGGTGCGACATTAGTAAGTCTTTTATCGGCGATTATCGTTGGTGTTATGTTATAAAGTGAAACTTTAATCAGTGGGGGCTTTATCCCCCGCTGATTATTAGCCTTCACCAATCGGGCTTTAACGGGCAGTTAATCACCCACCTAACTTCTTTGTTTTCGCTGAATTTTGAGGTGGGGGTCTTACTGCCCGTTAAAGCGGGGTAAAAAAGATGGTCCTAGCTCATAGCTAGGGCTATTTTTTTATGGTAAATTTACATGAAAAAACCAAATATTTAGGAATATATTAACATATAAAAATATTTTAAAATTTATATTGCATTTCAATTAGTTAACGCTTACAATTTGATTTGTAGGTGGTATCAATTTCAGACTTTCAAGTATGGTAGGAGAGAAGAGGCTACCTTTTATAAATTGCAATTTATGTAAACGCTTACTGATTTTAGATAACAGTTGAATAATATTTAGGGGTTTTAAATTTTTTTAACATCAATGGTCAGACGTCATTCGTTATACGTTATACGACCAATAACTCGTGAGAGAAGTGGAGGATTCACATATGAAAATAGTAATGTTTCTAGTCGGTTTACTTGTAGTGTTTGTACTAGGTTTCCTTATAAGTTCAGATCGTAAGAAAATTAAATATAAGCCAATTGCACTTATGCTTGTCATTCAATTGGTACTTGCGTATTTCTTACTAAATACAAAGATCGGATTTGTGTTAGTAAAAGGGATTGCAGATGGATTTGGCGCTATTTTAAAATTTGCGGAAGCAGGGGTTAATTTCGTATTTGGTGGTCTAGCAAATGATGGACAAGCACCATTCTTCTTAACAGTATTATTACCAATTATTTTCTTAGCAGTATTAATCGGGATCTTACAACATATTAAAGTTTTACCGATTATCATTCGTGCAGTCGGTTTCGTATTAAGTAAAATTAACGGTTTAGGAAAACTAGAATCATATAATGCGGTAGCAGCTGCAATTGTTGGTCAAGGTGAAGTATTTATTACAGTAAAAGATCAACTAAGCAAATTACCGAAAAATCGTTTATACACACTTTGTGCATCATCAATGTCAACAGTATCAATGTCAATCGTCGGTTCTTATATGAAAATGATTGATCCGAAATATGTAGTAACAGCACTTGTACTAAACTTATTTAGTGGATTCATTATCGTTCATATCATTAATCCATATGACGTAAAAGAAGAAGACGATATTTTAGAATTACAAGAAGATAAGAAACAAACATTCTTTGAAATGTTAGGCGAATATATTATGCTTGGTTTTTCTATCGCTGTAACAGTAGCGGCGATGTTAATCGGTTTCGTAGCATTAATTACAGCAATTAACGGTGTATTCGATTCAATTTTCGGAATCACATTCCAAAGCATTTTAGGATATATCTTCTCACCATTAGCATTTGTAATGGGTATTCCAACATCAGAGATGCTAGCAGCGGGACAAATTATGGCAACGAAATTAGTAACGAACGAATTTGTTGCGATGCTTGATCTAGGAAAAGTAGCTGGTGAGTTATCAGCCCGTACAGTAGGTATTTTATCAATCTTCCTTGTATCATTTGCGAACTTCTCATCTATCGGAATTATCGCAGGTGCAACGAAGAGTATCGATGGCAAACAAGCAAATGTTGTATCATCATTCGGACTAAAACTTGTATATGGTGCAACGTTAGTAAGTATATTATCAGCGATTATCGTTGGGGTTATGCTTTAATAAATAACAAAGAAGTCGTTTATCTCTCACTTCGGGAGGATAAACGACTTTTTGTTTAACTTGCTTTATCCAAGTCTTTTTTAAACCGTGGTCTCTCTAAATAAGTTCCCAGTCTCCACACATATTCCACAGGACCCATGCGGTATTTCTGTAGCCAATAGGTACTAACGAATAATTGAATCGTATAAATTCCAATGGTTAAAAGAATACCGAAGAAATAGCCAATTTTACCGTATAAGCCAAATCCATATGAGTAAAAAATAGTTGTTGTGATAATAGATTGCGCTAAGTAATTACTAACCGACATTTTTCCCATGTTCGCCATGTATGTTAGTAAGCGCGATGCTTTTTTGTAATGGAACAATAAAGTAATTGTGCTTCCGTAAAGGAAGGTCATGGTTACGGGTGTAAGGCCATCTTGTAACATAATTAAAATCGGATGTTTTACGAACATGGTTAAAATTTTGATTGTAAAAGAAAAAATACCAGTAATAAGCCAGATCTTTTTGACAGCAGGTATATGTTTATCAATCCTAAATAGCCATCCCTTTTTTCCTACGTACATGCCGAGTAAGAAGGGTGGAGACATAAAAATTAATGCGAAAATTGACAGGATAACTAATCCGAAGACACCGTTAATTCCCATGTAATCAAAAGGATTTTCAGTTAATCTAAAGTTGATATGATCCATATAGTTTCCAGTTTCATGAACTTTATGCTCCTTTTCAATATAAGGTGCGACATCATTGAATGTGTTTGATGTTGGTTCAGATTGATAAGATGCGAGCATAATGAGTGCTAGTAAAATAGATGCCCAAATGAGCAACGTTTTCGGTTTTCGATTGATGAACATCATTAAGAAAATCCCGATAACCCCGTAGGCAAATAAAATATCTCCCTCCCAAACAAAGGTGCCGTGAATGTAGCCTAGTAGTAAAAGAATGATAATACGTCTTATGTATGTGGGGAAGAAATTTTTTCCTTTCGCAATAATACTTTTTTGCAACAAAATAATGCTAAGACCAAATAAAAAAGAGAATAGGGACATGAAATTGTGGGTGCCGAAAAATTGAATAAACCAATTAGCACCTTCATCAAGTTTTCCAAATATGTAAGTTGGTTTTTCATTGGCGAAGAATCCAAATTGAATTAAGGTCATATTGACAAGTAAAATACCAAACAAAGCGAAACCACGGATTGCATCAACTGCTTCTACACGCTGATTCATTTTTTCTCTCCTCGTATATTATTTTATCCCGCATTAACGAGCAGTAAGACTCCCACCTCAAAATTCGGCTGGAGCAAAGAAGTTAGGTGGGAGATCAACTGCCCGTAAACGCCCGATTGGTGAAGGCTAATAATCAGTGGGGGATGAACAAAACCCCACTGATTAAAGTTTTACTTTATATTGAAAATAATACCATTTATTTACTGTTGTTATGTCAAATACGAGGAAATTTAAGGTGATTTTAAGCTAGAGAGAAAATAAAAAAATCACCTTAATACATTCATTAAGGTGATTAAAATATTATTCAGCCGGAGGCGTAAATGTACGTTTTTCTAGTTCAGCATCTAGCATAAATAATGCGTTTGAATCGCTTGTAATACGTTTTAATTTTTGAATGATGCTATCAAATGAAGCTTCTTCTTCTACTTGCTCGTCAACGAACCATTTTAAGAAGGTAATTGTTGCGTGTTCACGCTCATCCCAAGCGATATCAGATAAGTGATAAATGCGTTTCGTTACTTCACGCTCGTGCTCAAGTGCAACTTCAAAAGCGTTTAATACAGATTCGTATTCGTTGTTAGGATTATCAAATCCAGTAATAATAGCGCGCTCGCCGCGGTCATTAATATAGTTGTAGAGCTTCATTGCGTGGAAACGTTCTTCTTCAGCTTGTACAAGGAAAAAGTTAGCGAATCCATCATAGCTCTCAGCTGTACAGTAAGCAGCCATTGCCATATAAGCGTGGGCAGAGTAAAATTCAAAGTTCATTTGTTCATTTAATGCGTCGTGCAATTTTTTAGATAACATAAAATCCCCCTTATTATTGTGACAATAATATTATATCATAATTGATAACATTCTCATTTAGATGTTTCAAACCTTTTCGAAAGCTTTGTGACGTGTGCTTCCATAATGTCCTGCAAATCTAAATCATATTTTTGCGAAAGAATAATAAGATTAGATAGTACATCACCAAGTTCTTCTTTTAGTTCTTGTTTTAGCTCTTCTTCTGTTTTCGCATCTTCATCAGGACGATCGCGGCCGATTTCAATAGCGCGAACAACTCGTGAAACTTCCCCAACTTCTTCGGTTAAGAAATTTAAGCGAATAAAGGCATTATACTGTGACCAGCTTCGTTTTTCGTAAAATTCCTCAACCCATCTTTGAAATGCAATGATATCCATTTCTTCCTCATCCCTTCAATATGTTGTACAATGTCAATTGTATCATAACAATATATAGTTTCGGGGTGTAGGAATGAGAAAGATTTGTGTGTTTGCAGGTTCCAATTTAGGGGAGAGACCAGAATTTAAAGAGCAGGCAATGGAATTAGGCAAAATGTTTGTTGAGAACGACTATGAGCTTGTATACGGTGGTTCATGCGTTGGATTAATGGGAGAAGTAGCAAACGAAGTTCTTCGTTTAGGTGGACGTGTAACAGGTGTTATGCCGCGCGGTCTATTTCGAGGAGAAATCGTACATACAGGATTAACAGAATTAATTGAAGTAGAAACAATGCATGAGCGCAAGGCGAAAATGGCAGAGCTTGCGGATGCTTTCATTGCATTACCAGGTGGATACGGAACGTTTGAGGAATTATTTGAAGTTGTATGTTGGTCACAAATTGGTATACATGATAAGCCAGTTGGTTTATTAAACATTAAAGACTTCTACGGACCAATTCTGCAAATGGTTGATCGCGCAGCGGAAGAAGGCTTTATGAACCCATCGAATAAAGAGTTAATCGTTTCAGCTGAGACGGCTGCTAAATTAATTCATGAAATACAAAATTATGAGCGTCCTGTTTTGGGGACGAAGTGGAAGCAGTTATCATAGTACATTTTTATAGCGATTTATAGAAATACATGTCTTTTTTATCGTAAAAAGGCATGTGTTTTTAAGTTAGTTAAATATGTTGATATTTATATATAACGTTTTTAAAAAGGGGAAATAGATGGAGGAGTTTGTGTATTTACGTCCTGTTTTTAAAAGTATTTTAGCAGCATCTATTCTTGTTATGCTAATTGTTTTAAGACAGAGGAAAGAGCTGATTAACGAGTTTTCGCTTTGGTTTATTTCGGTTATATGTATTGGTGTTTCTTCGATAACACTTGTTATGTTAGGATTTATTGCCGATGAATATAGTTTAGGCGGCGATGTGCAGTCTTCTAATATGTTTATTGGGATTGTTTTGATCAGTGGTCTGAATTTCGTTATTTACTATAGACGGAAATAAAAAGGAAGGCATTCCATATTACTTTGGAATGCCTTTATCATTTTGATTACTTTGTTTTTTATATAGATTTTTGGGAACACATGTCAATTTATTTTAAAAAGGCATGTGTTTTTAAATTGGTTAAATATATTGATAGTGAGATGTGAAATCCTTCGAAGAGGGGAAGTAGATGGAGGGATATTTTGATGACTAAAAAAAGAACATCTGAATAAAAGGTGAGTAAGGAATTATTGAGTGACATAGAACTGTTCCGTTAAAGGGGAAGATTGTGGAAGATAGGGAATGTTTTTTATGAAGTTAATAGAGGTTTTTTTAATCGAAATCAGAATAAATTTTATAGATGTAATCCTTATGAATTTTTAATCAGCTATGTATCATAATCTAATCATTAAAATGAAAATTGGAGGAGAAATGAGCATGGGGCGTTCTGTATTAAAAATGTATAGCTACCACTTATGGGCAAATGAAGTTATTTTAAATCGCTTAAAAGAACTACCGCAAGACATTTTCCATAAGGAAGTTAATAGTGGTTTTTCTTCGGTGGCAAAAGTAATGTCTCACATATACCTCACAGATTTAGCCTGGCTTGAGATTATTTCTGGTAAAAGCATGAGTGATGCAATGGTACACACAGACCAATTGAAAGAACAGCTAGAAACAAAAAATATTGAGGAAATGGAAACTAGTTTTTATGAATTATCTAAACGATATAAAGAACTTTTAAGTAGTCAAAAAGATTATGAAAAAGTGTTTGAGGTTGATAATCCATATGCTGGGCACCTGGATACGACGGTTTCTGAAACAATACTACACGTCGTCACCCACGGAGCATATCATCGTGGGAATATAGCCACAATGTTGCGGCAAATGGGGCATACCTCTGTTATGCAAGATTTTGGACTATTTCTATATTCAAAATGAATTCTTTTTATTTACTATAGAATATGGGTTGTATGATGTTTTTGGGGACTGCTTTTATTAGTGGTTTAAGCTTAATTATGTATTAGAGAAAAAAGGCATTCCATATTATTTCGGAATGCCTTTATCATTTTGATTACTTTGTTTTTTATACAGGTACCAGCCACCCCAACCGCCACCAATAGCTACAACAACGAGGAAAGCATAGTCTTTAACCTCGACACGTATATTGAAAATATTAGCTATAAGTAAGAGAATCCCAACTGTTATTAACGCAAAAAATGCTCTAATTAAGTAGTCTTTCAACTGAACCACTCCCGTCATTTAATTAGTAAATGATGAACTTGGACAAGCTTTTTGGATCTAATTACTAAAGGGTGTTACCTATATTTTAACATAAAAGAGATTGTAATATATTGATAAAAGTAGTGGAGGGGAGTGCTATTATTGTCGTGATTTGTTGGTAAAGCGATATTCTTTGTCGAAACGCCGATAAAATGAAAAAATCGCCTATATATTATGAGTTATGATCGATATATTTAAAAAATCGTTGATATAATTTTATGTACGACCAAGTGCGATTACTACATAAAAGAAGCGACTCTGAGTGAGCCGCTTCTGCTTTAAGTGGTATCCAGCTCCAGCGGCTAGAATCTCCGGTCATTTCGCTCTCTCGCTCGAAGCAAAAAGCGCCTTCTATGTGAAAGAACCTTAGCCAGTCAGAGCTGAACGAGCCACCTCCGCTTTTAAATATATTATTGATTCAAGAATGCACGTAGCATCCAAGCGTGTTTTTCTAGTTCTGTGTAGATGCCTAGTAGTAGGTCAGATGTCATTTCGTCGTCAGATTCTTGAGCGATTACCATGCCTTTTTTCAGTTCAGTTAGCATCATTTCGTAGTCTTTCATGATTGTTTCGACCATCCCTTCTGCAGTTTCTCCGTAAGCTGCTTCTTGAATAGAAGATAGTTCTAAGTATTCTTTCATTGTTGCTACTGGTTTGCCGCCAATTGCTAAAATACGTTCTGCGATTTCATCGATGTGAGTAGCTGATTCTGTGTAAAGCTCTTCAAATTTTTCATGTAGTGTGAAGAATTGAGGTCCTTTTACGTACCAATGGAAGTTGTGTAGTTTTGTAAATAAAACGCTCCAGTTTGCTACTTGTTTGTTTAATGCTTCGATTACTTGTGTATTCATTATGATCAATCTCCTCTTGAGTTATTATTTTATATGAATTACTAATTTATAATTATTATAATCTAGTAATTTGTATAAATCAACCCTTTTGCTGGAATTAATTTGAACAAATTATGAACGGTTGTAAATAAAAAATCCCTATTACTATGAAGTAATAGGGATTTTTTATTATATAGCTCCAGCGGCTAGAATATTCGGTGGCTTCGCTTTTTCCTGCGAGCCTCTTCCGCTTTTAGTTGTTATCCAACTTGTTTCTTCTCTTCTAAATCTTGCCCATCCCAACACTCTGTATTCTTTAAGCCAGGGATAGAACTTGCAATGAAAACAGGATCTTTTCCTTGTTTCTTTTGTTTTATATAGTCTACTAATGCCGCATAGGCGAACTTGCTAAGGAATGAGATGGCAATTAAGTTTGTAAATACCATTAGTCCCATAAAGAAATCTGCTAAGCTCCAAACCGTTTGAAGGGCAGCGATAGATCCGAAGAACACCATTCCGACAACTGCAACACGATAAATCAGTAACCATGTTTTGCTTTCTTTAATGAATGCGATATTTGTTTCACCATAATAGTAGTTTCCTAGTAAAGAACTGAAAGCGAACAGGAAAATAATAATCGCTAAGAAAGTACTTGCCCACGGTCCAATTTGTGAACTTAAGGCTTGTTGTGTTAATTCAATACCTTCTAAATTCGATCCTTTGTAAAGTCCAGAACATAATACGATAAACGCTGTTGATGTACATACTAAGAATGTATCTACGAAAACACCTAATGCTTGAACAAGTCCTTGTTTTACAGGATGAGATACATCTGATGTTGCTGCTGCATTAGGAGAGCTACCCATACCTGCTTCTGTCGCGAATAAACCGCGCTGAATTCCGAATTTGATTGCTGCTCCAATACCACCAGCTATAGCTTGGTCTAAACCAAATGCGCTGTTAAATATTTCTGTAAAAATGCTTGGTAACATATTGAAGTTGTTAATAACGACAAAAATAGCCACACCAATATAAACAATCGCCATTGGAGGAACAATCATTTCTGTAATACGTGAAATGCTCTTGATACCACCAAAAATAATAACTGCAACTAATAAAGCTAATAGAGCTCCTACGATCGTTCGCTCTAGTCCAAAAGCATTTTCAAATGCTATTGTTACCGTGTTTGCTTGTACAGAATTGAAAATTAATCCGTACGCAACTGTAATAAGAAGTGAAAACCAAACACCCATCCAGCGTTTGTTTAACCCTTTTTCCATGTAATACGCTGGTCCACCACGGAATCTGCTTCCATCTTTTACTTTATAAATTTGCGCGAGCGTACATTCTACAAAACTAGTAGCTGCTCCAAGGATAGCGATAAACCACATCCAAAATATTGCGCCAGGTCCACCCATTGAAATGGCTAATGCTACACCAGCTAAGTTCCCGATACCAATACGTGCTGCTGCACTTAAGCAAAATGCTTGGAATGGAGAGATGCTATCTTTCTTTTTTTCTTTTCGATTAAATCCTTTACTAATTAAACTGACCATCTCACGGAAATGAGTAATTTGGACAAATTTTAATTTGAAAGAGAAATAAAGACCGAAGCCGATTAACATTGCAATAAGAATATATGACCATAAAATATTATTCGTTACCTCAAGGAATCTGCTAAAGATATCAACCATATAATACACTTCCTTTTTTTCGTAATAAGAAAATTATATGCAAAAAATATACCAGAATCAAATTTTCTAAAAAAACATGTTACTTAATTGTGCTTTATGTTATGATTAAGTTACATCGTAATATTTTTAGAATTATTTACATTTTAAAAAACTAAATTTAAAGCGAAAAAGAGGGGATAATTTGAAAGAAGAATCTTTATTGAAAGTAAGTCTTAAGAGTTTAAAAATGAGAAGTAATTTATTTTTTATCATTACATCTTTAAGTATCTTTTTAGGAGCCACTTATTATTACAATAAAAGATTTCCAAATCACAGGTATCCTGAATGGTTAGAATTTCTAAAATTGATTTGATGAATAAAAGACGGAAAAACAGAAAATTCAAATAAAAATCGTTGTGGAGGAGCTAAATATGAATATTAGAGAAAGTGAACTTCCGGGTATTGGTTACAAATTTCAAATCGTTACGAAAGGTAACGAAAAGATGGTGATTGTCATTCATGATGATGGGCGTAGAGAAATGTATCATTTTGATTCAGACCATGAAGAAAGCATCTCAAGTATTTCATTACGTGACTCAGAGGCAAGACAAATTGCAGCAATATTAGGCGGGATGGTATATAAGCCTAGGGCACTAGAAAATGTTGAGATGGTCTTTGAAGGTTTAGCAATTGAGTGGTTTAAAGTGGAGAATGCAGCTCCGGCAATCGGAAAAACAATTGGCGACCTTGAAATAAGAAAAACATATAGCGTAACGATAATTGCAGTTATGAAAAAGAATATGAAAAAGCTATTTAATCCAGGTCCAGACACTGTGATTGAAGAAGGAGATATGCTTGTAGTTTCTGGTGAGAGAGAAGAAATTAAAAAGATTATTAATGAATTACTTTCGAATAGGGGGACTGACTAGATGGATACTTTAATTTTTGAAGTTGGTACAGCTTTAGTTTTAGTAGCAATTGCGGCAGTAATCGCTGGAAAGTTTAAATTCTCAGTAATACCTTTTCTAATTGTTCTTGGCATGTTAGTAGGACCGCATGCGCCGACAATAGGTGTTATCGATCTCAAATTTATTGAAAGTGCAAGTGTAATTTCCTTCCTTGGAAGGATTGGAGTTCTGTTCCTTCTGTTCTATCTAGGGCTAGAGTTTTCGATGAAAAAACTAATTAAATCTGGACGTTCTATTGCGATTGGCGGAACGATTTATATTTTAATTAACTTTTCACTTGGATTATTATATGGATTTATAATGGGCTTCCCTTTACTTGAAATCTTAATTATTGCGGGTATTATTACGATTTCTTCTAGTGCCATCGTTGCTAAAGTGTTAGTGGATTTAAGAAGAACTGGTAATAATGAGACCGAATTAATATTAGGAATTATTATGTTTGAAGATATATTCCTTGCTGTATATTTATCAGTTGTTTCTGGTTTAGTCCTAGGGGATCATGCTTCCTTCTTAGGTGCTCTTACTTCGATTGGAATTGCTTTAGGATACATGCTTCTATTCTTTATTGTGGCTAGAAAGGCTACGCCGTTATTAAATAGATTGCTCAATATTAGTTCAGATGAAATTTTCATTATTGTAGTATTTGCTTCGTTATTCTTTATTGCAGGTTTCTCGGAAACAATTCACGTTGCCGAAGCAATTGGAGCACTTCTTTTAGGATTAGTTTTCTCTGAGACAGAGCATAGTGACAGAATTGAACATCTCGTTGTTCCATTTAGAGACTTTTTCGGAGCTATTTTCTTCTTCAGTTTCGGATTAAGTATCGATCCGTTTTCATTAGGCGGGGCGATATGGTTAACGTTAGGTGCTGTACTTCTGACGATAATCGGAAATTTTGTAGCAGGGATGATTGCAGGACGACAAGCTGGATTATCGCATAAGGCGTCCACAAATATTGGATTAACAATTGTTTCAAGGGGAGAATTCTCCATTATTATGGCTAATATCGGTATCGCCGGTGGTTTAATGTCAGTATTGAAACCATTCTCAGCACTATACGTGCTTATACTATCGATTTTAGGTCCACTTCTTACGAAAGAGTCGAAAAATGTATATAAATTATTAAATAAAATATTTAAGTGGGATACGAAGACTAGATAAATTTTAAAAAAATAAAAGTACAAGATATTTACTGCTTGTACTTTATTTTTTGCAATGAAAACAGTAAAGAGAGGTAAATGATGTTAGGAGAGTTGATTCATTCAGTTTTAGTTTTTCTAGAAGGACTTGGTTATTGGGGAATTATGCTGGGATTAATGATAGAGGTTATCCCAAGTGAAATCGTATTATCTTATGCAGGTTATTTAGTATCAACAGGAAGCATTACATTTTGGGGGGCTGTCGCGTTCGGTACAATTGGTGGTGTAATCGCACAACTATTCATTTATTGGATCGGTCGATACGGAGGAAGACCTGTTCTTGAGCGATATGGAAAATATATTTTGATTCAGAAGAAACATATTGATTATGCTGAAGCGTGGTTTAATCGTTACGGAACTGGTGTTATTTTTACAGCGCGTTTTATTCCTGTTGTGCGTCATGCTATTTCGATACCAGCAGGTATTGCGAAAATGTCACATGCTAAGTTTATTACGCTAACTACATTAGCTGTTATTCCATGGTCAATTGTATTTGTCTATTTAGGCTTTAAATTAGGATCAGAGTGGGAAAGTATTAATAAAGTAGCTGGGCCATATGTGAAATATTTTGCGCTTGCTGCTATTGTTTGTGCAATTGGTTATTTTATATTTAAAAAAATGATGAAAAAAAAGTGATTACGGAAAAAGAATCTATGCTGACATAGATTCTTTTTTATTGTCATTTTTTAAAGGGTGAAAGAGTATGTTTAATATTTACCATAGTGTGGCATACATATAGGAAAAGGGAGTTTGGAAAGGGGATTATTGAGAAATGGAACTCCAGTTTCAAAATGTATATCAACAAGTTGAGAATTGGTATGTGTTGGATTCGGAGCTTCCTTGGGATGTCAAAAAGTTAAGAAATGATTTGTTTTCTCTTATTGAAGTAAGTGCAACGCCAGTTATTTTTTGTGATACGTGTGATGCGAATCATGTACTTTTATCATTAGGAGAAGAAGAAGAGGAGTTTTTATTCCCAGTAGGTGGTTTTTATCATAAAGAAAAACAATTAATTTTCGTTTGTATGTGGGAAGAGTATGAGCAAGTACTCAAAACGCTATTGCATGAATTCAGGCATGCGATGCAGCATAAGGACGATGTACTATATGTTGGAAATGAACTATACGAAGAAAGATGGATCGAGAAAGATGCGAGGCATTTCGCGGAGAGGAAGCTAGATGAATATAAAAATAGAAATTTAATCTGAAGCATAGTGGAGGAAAATCACTGTGCTTTTATTTGTTGCTAATTAAAAATAAGTAGTTGACCTTTGATAAGTTTAGTTCTAAACTAATAGTATCAAATGAGCGAGGTGATGTAATGAAAGCAGAGGAAAGACTTGGATTAATATTATGGTTTCGTTTATCACGCTTTTATAATAGAAGTATTCGTGAGACGAATCAGCATTTGAAAAAGTGGAATGTATCTGCCGCTCAGTTTGATGTATTAGTTCAAATTGGAGGAAACGATCGTTTAACGCAGCAAGAACTTGGAAATAAGTTGTTTGTTACGAAAGGAAATGTTACTCAACTTTTAAATAAGATGGAGCAACTAGATTGGATTCAGCGTGAACAAGAAGGTACTACGAAATATATTTCATTAACAGAAAAGGGAAAGGTTCTATATGAAGAAATAGTCCCGCCGCAAGAAACATTTCAAGCAGAGCAATTTGATAAGTTAAATAGAGAAGAACAAAAACAATTATTAGAATTACTGAAGAAGTTGCAGTGATAAAATTAAAAATAAATATCTCGATTTCGAGATAATATGAGGTGAAGGATATGTTTAGAAAAGTTGATCATAAAAATATGGGAAGAGCAAATCACGGTTGGTTAAATACACATTTTCATTTTTCCTTTGCAAATTATTATAATCCAAACAACATGGATTTTGGAGCAGTACGTGTTATGAATGATGATTTAATAGCGCCACAAACTGGTTTTGATATGCATCCGCACCGTGATATGGAGATTATCTCTTACGTTATAGATGGTGAATTAACACATGAAGATAGTATGGGGAACCGCGGGACAATTGAGCGTGGGCATGTTCAATATATGAGTGCAGGTACTGGTGTATTTCACAGTGAGCATAACTTAGGAAGTGAAACATTACGTTTATTGCAAATTTGGATTTTACCAGACCGCGACGGTCATAAACCAAACTATGGTGAGTTTAAATTTGATTGGAGTAAACGTGAAAATGAGTGGTTCCATATGGTATCTCCTTCTGATGGAGATGCACCAATTCATATTCACCAAGATGCAAATTTATATTCTTTATCATTAGAAGCTGGTAAAGAAATTCATTTTCCTGTTAAAGAAGGACGTCAATTGTACATTGTACAAATTGAAGGTAGCAGCGTTGTAAACGGTGAAACACTTGTAATGCGTGACGCAGCGGAGGCTGTAGAAGAATATATTCGTATTCAAGCGAAAGAGAAGTCTCACTATTTAGCAATTGAAATGAAAATGCAATAAAGTGAGGCTTTAATCAGTGGTGGCTTTCCAGCATATAAATAGCGGAATGAAAAGTTATAGGAAAGAGGACATCGTTTTTCGATGTCCTCTTTTTGGTGAGTTTAATTATCAGAAAAAACTTTCTCAATTTTTGAGAGCAGGTATTAGAGAGATTATTCAGAATATTTATAAAGGTGTTAAAAACTTTTAGGGAAATGGGGAGTGTTAGATTGAAAAAGCAAGTAATTTCATCAGCATTAGCATTAACTGTTATCGCAAGTGGGTTTGGGGCATTTGGAGCAACTACGACGAAAGCAGAAGAGCAAAAAATCCAGTATCACCAAGAGTTTAAAACACCAGCTTACATAGGTGAAGAATGGAAAGCGCCGGAAGGACTAGATAAAAAAGAGACGGTCTTTCAATATTTAGAGAGTAAAAAAGATATGTTTAAACTAGCAGGAAATATTGACAAACATTTCAATATCGTTGGTGAAGAAAAAGATGCTGAGTCTGGTACAACACATGTGAAGTTAGTTGAGAAGCATAATAACATTCCTGTGTATGGTTCAGATCAAACAGTTACGCTTGATAAAGAGAACAATGTAAAAGCATTTTTCGGACAAGTTATTCCGAATTTAGATAATAAAAATATTCCTGCATCTGCAAGTATTAGTGCGGAACAAGCCGAAACGATTGCAAAAGCTAATATTGAGAAAGAAATTGGTAAAGTAAAGAATTATGATGGTGTGAAAAAAGATTTATATGTGTATGAAAAAGATGGTCAATACTATCTTGCATATCTTGTAAAAGCGTCGGTTTCGAAACCAGCTCCAGGATATTGGCATTACTTTGTTGATGCAACAAATGGAAATGTTATTGAGAAATATAATGCTGTAGATAACATTACTGGATTTGGTTACGGAGTATTAGGTGCTAGACAATCATTTGAAATTGCTCAAGATACGAAAACAGGAGCGTTCAACTTATTTGATGGTACACGAGGACAAGGTGTCCATACATTTGATGCAGAGAATATGAACGAAGACTGGTTTAATTTATTCTCACAAATTCTTGGATATACAGGAGAAGAAATTGGAAGTAAATCTAAGTTCTTCGAAGATAAAGCGGCAGTTGATGCGCATGTGAATGCAGGAAAAGTATATGATTATTATAAAAAGACATTTAACCGTAACTCTTTCGATGATAAAGGTGCAAAACTTATTTCTGCTGTTCACGTAGGTGAATCTTGGAATAACGCAGCGTGGAACGGTGTACAAATGATGTATGGTGATGGAGATGGTAAGACATTTATTCCATTATCAGCAGGGCTAGATGTTATTGGCCACGAATTAACGCATGCTGTAACTGAACATACAGCAAACCTTGTATATAAAAATGAATCAGGAGCGTTAAATGAATCGTTATCTGATATTATGGGCGTCATGGTTGAGAAGAAGAGCTGGGATTTAGGTGCTGATATTTATACACCTGGTAAACCTGGAGATGCACTTCGTTCTCTAAAGGATCCAGCATCTATTCCAAACCCATTAAAACCAGGTGAAGGTTACCCAGATCACTACAATAAACGTTATACTGGAACAGCTGATAATGGCGGCGTTCATATTAACAGTAGTATTAATAATAAGGCGGCGTATTTAGTGTCTGAGGGCGGCACGCATTACAATGTGAAAGTAACTGGAGTGGGCCGTGAAGCAACAGAAAAAATTTACTATCGTGCTCTTACAAAATATTTAACTGCAAACTCTGATTTCAAAATGATGCGTCAAGCTGCACTTCAATCAGCAGAGGATCTATACGGTAAAAACTCTAAAGAGGTACAAGCTGTAACGAAAGCTTATGATGCTGTAGGAGTAAAATAATAAGAGAAAAAAGACCTGACTGGATTGTCAGGTCTTTTCCTTATTTAGTCACGAATACCTAATGCGATTTTCGCCATACGCGACATACGTTCTTTTGTCCATGGCGGATTCCATACAACGTTTACTTCTATTTCATTTACTTCAGGTACGTTCGTTGATAATACTTTTTTAACGTCTGATACGATTTGGCCAGCCATTGGACAACCGATAGAAGTCATCGTCATTGTAATGACAGCATTATTATTTTCATCCGCTGTAACGTCATAAACTAATCCGAGATTGATAATATCAACACCTAGCTCAGGGTCAATAACAGCTTCTAAGTTTGCATATAACTTTTCTTCAAATGCTTGTTGTGACATGTGTAGCACCCCCTAAATATTAATGATATCGGTTCTCATTATAACGGATATGCGGGATAAGTGCAGGAAATGAGCTCAAAAAAATATTCCTCTCTGAGAGAGGAATATTTTTTTGAAAAGCTATTCAGTTTTAAAATGAGATACAAGCTGATCTAATTCTTCAACTGTTTGTTTCATTTGTTTTGCAGTGAGAGTCATTTCATTCATCACGATGACTTTCTGTTCAGCAGATTGTGCCGTTGCGGCTGTTTCACTAGATACTTCATTTGAAATAGAAGCGATGTTATTAAGTGAAGCGTTCATTTCTTCAGCGCTTGCAGCCATTTCTTCAGCAGTTGCTGATATGTCTTGCATTTGAGTTGATACTTTATTTACTTGTTCAACAATTGTTGTGAAAGAAGTACCAGCCTCACGAACGACAGTAATGCCTTCAAATGCTTCAGAACGACCTTTAGACATCATAGAGCTAGCAGTTTCCGTATCATTTTGAATTTGATGAAGCAATTGGTTAATATCTTTTGCCGCTGTTTTTGATTGTTCCGCAAGTTTACGAACTTCATCAGCTACGACAGCAAATCCTTTTCCTTGTTCACCAGCACGAGCCGCTTCAATAGAAGCATTTAAAGCAAGTAGATTCGTTTGCTCAGCGATATTAGAAATAGATTGTACAGCCGTATCAATATATTTCGTATGAGTGATTAGACGTTCGACTACTTCTGATGTAGCATTTACAGCTTCGTGAATCGTTGTCATTTGTGTAATAGATTTCTGGATAACAGTATTTCCATCGTTAGCATGTTCAGATGTGGTAACAGCTAGCTCGGCCACAGACGAAGCAGATTCAGCGATACGCTGAACACTTATTGCCATATCATCCATCGCAGTCGAGCTTTCTTCCATACTAGAAGTTTGCGATTGAATACTTGAATTTAAGTTGGACATCGAGCTTTGAACTCTTATTGTTGCCTCGCGTGATGTATTAGTCTTTTCTAGCATATTTTCAGAAGCTGTTTGTACTTCTACAGATGTTTTTTGAACACGATTAATGATATGCTGCAAGTTTTCTAACATTTTATTAAATGATGTGGCAATAGCACCGATTTCATCATTGCTATTTACTTGTAGACGGGCTGTTAAGTCGCCTTCTTGAGAGGCTAATTCTTTTAGTTTAGTATCAATTTGTTGAATTGGTTTTACAAGCTTACCAGAGAACCACCATGCAAGAATAATTGCAGTTACAATACAAATAACAAGTGATAAGAAGACAATATATTCAATTCGTAGTGAAGATTGATCGATTTTTTCAATAGATTGTTCACGTAATTTAGCTTGTTCATTAGTGTAATTTGTGAAATCACCGATTACTTTATAAACAGTGCCATTCTCTGTAGAAGCTACTTGTAAAGCTTCTTCCCATTTTTGTTCTTTTGCAAGAGTGAATACTTTCTCTTCAATGAACTTTCTCCAAGTGGATCCTAATTCCATTGTGCTTTTCACGGACTGAGAAGTGTTAGGGTTAGAAAGAAGTTGCCCTTTTGTATCTTCAAGACGTTTACTCATCTCATTAAACTTGTCTAATTCGACTTGATCATGTTGTAGTAAATAACCTCTTAAAGCAGAAAGTTGTACTTGATAAGCGTCTCCGCGCTCTTTCAATTCTGTTGCAAGAGGAGAAATTTCTTTTTGTAATGTTTCAGCTTTATGAGACTGATCCATGGTAAAGAATAAAATAAAAGCTAAGGCGATGCCGAATAAAGCACAAATCACTCCCATCATGAACATTAGTTTTTTTCGAATGCTAATAAAATTCATATGATAAAAATCCTCCTTGTAAAATCTTAGTATTAGAATTAATTAATTAATTAATTAATGTAAAAAATTGAAAGAAAGCTTTACTCCATCTGGAATAAAGCTTTCTTCTTTCCTTTAGGAATTATAGCAGACAGAATGGGAGATAGAAAGAGATATTTTAGCGTGAAAAAAGAGAGACTCTAAATCGCTCTTTCTAACAATTTAGAGTTCGTAGAAGTATAAATGAAATTTTCATTTTAACTATTTGTTTTGAAATGAGAAACGAGCACTTCAAGTTCTTGCACAATTGTTTTCATTTCTGATGATTTTTTAGCAACGACACTCATTTTGTTTACTTGGTCACCAGCTGAAGTTGCTGTTTTCGATGTTTCGGCAGCAACTTCATTTGAAATAGAAGCGATATTATTTAAAGCTGCATTCATTTCTTCAGAACTTGCGGCCATTTCTTCAGCAGTTGCAGACATTTCTTGTATTTGTGTAGAGAAATTGTTAATGTGATTAACAATTTCTGAGAATGAAGATCCAGCGGTACGAATGACTGTAATTCCTTCAGAAGCTTCTGACTGACCTTGTGTCATCATGTCATTTGCTATTTTTGTGTCCGCTTGAATTTGATGAAGTAAATGGTTAATGTCATTTGCTGCTAGCTGAGATTGTTCAGCAAGTTTTCGTACTTCATCGGCAACAACAGCGAATCCTTTTCCGTGTTCACCAGCACGGGCCGCTTCAATAGAAGCATTTAAAGCGAGCAAATTCGTCTGCTCGGCAATATTAGAAATAGATTGAAGTGCAGTATCAATATGATTCGTATGTGTAATGAGTCGCTCTACCACTTGTGATGTAGCGTTAACAGCTTCGTTAATTGTATGCATTTGTGTAATAGATTTTTCAATGACTTTATTTCCATCATCTGCTTTTTCAGAAGTTGTAACAGCTAGGCTAGCGGCAGAAGAGGCAGCTTGTGCAATGCGCTGAACACTCGTTGCCATATCATCCATTGCGGTTGAACTTTCTTCAATGCTAGAAACTTGTGAACGAATATTGTGCTCAAGAGCATTCATAGTCTCTTTAGTTTTTGCGGTATTTTCCATAGAAGCAGTTGTTTCGATAAACACATTTTCAGAAGCTTCTTTTACACTTGTTGATGTTTGTTGAACTTGCTTTATTATACGCTGTAAGTTAGCAAGCATTTGATTAAAGGAATTTGCGATGTCACCAATTTCATCTTTACTCGTTACGTGTAATCTAGCGGTTAAATCGCCATCCTGAGAAGCTAATTCTTTTAACTTCGCATCAATTTGTCGAATCGGTTTAACGAGTTTACCAGAGAACCCCCATGCCAATAGAATAGACGTTAATGTACATGTAATGAGTGAGAAGAAAATAATATATTGAATAAGGGATGAAGAAGACTCTACGTCAGCAATTAATACGTCCCGTTTGTCATTTTCTTCATTTGCATATTTAGTAAAACGACTTAAAAGATCATTTACATAATCTGTTTGAGCAAGAGCAATTTTGGATGCTTCATCCCATTTTCCTTCCCGTGCAAGAGGGAGGACTTCATTATCTACGACGCTGCGCCATTTTGCTCCCATTAAAATGGCCTCTTTCATTCCTTCTGGGAGTTTTTTATCACTTGTTACTTTCTCCCTAGTATCAGCTAGTTTTTTTCCTTCCCGGTTGAATTTATCCAATCCTTTTTGGTCATGTGATAGTAAATATTCTTGTAAACCAGCGACCTGCGCTTGGAACCAATCGCCACGTTCTTTTAAAATCGTTGCTCTTTTCGATACATCATTCTTTAATGTTTCGATTTCACTTGCTTGATTCATCGCGAATGAAAGAATAACAATAAGAGCAATGCTAAATAAGGAAGAAATGCTTAAGAGTGTGAACAGTAGTTTTTTTCGAATGCTAACATATTTCATTGTTACCCCTACCTTTTTTTAAAAAAACTATTTATTTTAATTTATAAATATTAAGAACGAAATTAATAAAAACATGATTAAGAAGTTATTAATCTGTTCAATGAAAATTATAGCAGATAATGGAATATGGCAGATTAATGTGAGTAAATGTTCTTAAAATGTATACATTTGTATATCAAAAAATTCATAAATAAAAATCAGAAATGGTATTGTAATTTGAAATAACATCCTGTATACTTCTAATTAGTTGATAACGATTATCACTATCAACTAAACATTACTCTTCGTTATGTTGGTCATACCCCTTTTTGACGACGTAAGTCAGAGACGAATGTTGAAATATCTTGTGTCCTATTCTACAGAATTATGGTAATCTCCAACCTCAACTTATATGCGTAAGCATGCAAAAAAGGATCCTATCCGTGAAGGGATCCTTTTTTGCATGTTGTTGCAATTAATGTGTATAGACCTGGTATACGTTCTTCAATGCCCTCTGGTGCAGTAGAAGGGAAAACCCACTTTTGATGAGATCCGTGTTCTTCAATCAATTTTTCAACCTTGAAATTTGTTTCTGCCATTGATGTAATGATTTCTCCTAGTGTCCAGCGCCTAATTTTTGTTTTCGGTAAAGCGTATTTCTGTGATCCCGTAAGGAGAGTACTATAAGCTACGTCATCTTCAATAAGTTCCTCGTCGAAATAATTTCCATTTGCTCGAAATGATGGATGATCTACTCCTAATAATTTTGTATAAACGGGATGATAGTCACGTAGTATAAAGGTCCCATCTTGTTTTAGTAAGTGAGAGATTATATGAAAGAGTGGCTTTAAGTCTAAAAAGTAATGGAGCACGCCAAGTTCCAGTAACACGATATCAAATGATTGGGATAGATTTAAATCTAGTACATTGGAAATGATATATTGAATAGAGACACCAGCAGCTTCGGCTAGTTCGGTTGCATATTTTTCATTACTTGCTGAAATGTCTACAACTGTTACATCGGCTCCTAAAAGAGCAAGAGCAACTGCTTTATTTCCTTTTGACCCGAGTAAATTAATAATACGCTTTCCTTTTGGAGATTGTATGTAAGGTAAATAATGATCTACCTCGCGCACGGGATCTTCCATGAGTTTTTTCGCATAATCCTCTGGCGCCCCGTGGCGATTTGTCCAAGCTTCATAAGCAGCTGCGTTCCAGCTTTTTTCATTAATAGTACTTAGTTGTTTTTGATTCAATTTTATCACTCCTTTTGTGAACGTATAGTTATTCGGTGAATGAGTAGGATTTCCTGTTCTTTTGAATAAAAGTTTGATTTTTCTGTCGTTAAGTCGTAAAATACGTTTTATACATAAAAGCGTTGAAAAGGAAAAGTAGAATGGAACCATTCTTTCCAGAGAGCTTCGGTAGCTGAGAAGAAGCAAGAATATTCATTTGAACAATGGCCTTTGAGCTGCGTCCTGAACTTATCAAATGATAATAGTAGGCGGCGACGAGAGTTGGTACTCGTTATCAAAACCACAGTATAAGAGCACATAGCTCCGTACTTGTTAAGGTTAGTTATGCGAATGACTGACGAAATAAGGTGGTACCGCGACTGTTTATACAGCCCCGCCCTTATCTTTTTTAAGATAAGGGCGGGGCTTTTTATATTTTAAAGGAGGAATATAAGATGAGTATTTTTATTGGAGGCGCTTGGCCGTATGCAAATGGTTCGTTACACCTTGGACACATTGCTAGTTTGTTACCAGGAGATATTTTAGCACGTTATTACAGGGCAAAAGGTGAGCATGTGTTGTATGTTTCAGGAAGTGATTGTAATGGAACACCGATTACAATTAGAGCAAAGCAAGAAGGTGTGACGGTGAAAGAAATTGCTGATAAGTATCACGAAGAGTTTGAGCGATGTTTTCGTAGCCTTGGTTTTACTTATGATTGCTATACACGTACAGATAGTGAGCATCATCATGAAACTGTTCAAAAAGTCTTTTTGCGACTATTAGAAGAAGGTTATATTTATAAAAAAGTAGTTGAACAAGCTTATTGTGAAACGTGTACGCAATTTTTACCGGATCGATATGTAGAAGGTATTTGTCCGCATTGTCATGAAGCAGCAAGGGGCGATCAATGCGATGCTTGTTCCGCTATTTTAGATCCACTCGATTTGTTAGAAAAGAAATGTAAGTTATGTGGTAGTACGCCATCAGTACAGGAAACAGAGCATTTCTATTTTGCATTGCATAAATTTCAGCAGCAAATTAAAGAGGCCGTAGAAATTGCAAAGCAGAAAGGAGCATGGCGCGACAATGCAATTCAATTAACAGAGAGATATTTAAAGGAAGGATTACAAGATAGGGCAGTGTCACGTGATTTACCAATTGGGGTACCAATTCCAGTGGCAGGATATGAAGATAAGAAAATTTACGTATGGATTGAAGCAGTGACAGGATATTATTCGGCGAGTAAAAATTGGGCTGAAGAAACAGGGAAAGATGATCAAGAGTTTTGGGATAAAGAAGCGAAAACATATTATGTACATGGTAAGGATAATATTCCGTTTCATTCAATCATTTGGCCAGCGGTATTACTTGGAATAGGAGAAGAAGCGATCCCGCGTCATATCGTTTCGAATGAGTATTTAACAGTAGAAAAAAGAAAATTATCGACAAGTAAAAACTGGGCAGTATGGGTACCTGATATATTGGAACGCTACAATCCCGATTCTATTCGTTACTTTTTAACAGTTAATGCCCCAGAAAATCGTGATACTGATTTTTCATGGCGTGAATTCATTTACAGTCATAATAGTGAATTGTTAGGTGCATACGGGAACTTTGTGAACCGGACATTAAAGTTTATTGAAAAATATTATGGTGGTACTGTACCGAAGGGAAGTATTGATGTAGAGCTGAAAGATAAAGTAGAAGGATTATATAAAAGTGTAGGAGAGGCGATTGAACAAACTAAATTTAAGGTGGCACTAGAAACAATATTTGATGCAGTACGCTTTGCAAATAAATACTTTGATGAAAAGCAGCCTTGGAAACAAAGAGAAGACGACCCAGTTTCATGTGAGGAAACAATTTATAATTGTGTTTACCTAATAGCAAACTTTGCACAACTGCTTGAACCATTTTTACCGTTTTCAAGTGAAAGAGTTAGAAATACATTATCGAGTGTTAAAGTAAATTGGGAACCTCAAAATACGTTGCCAAACCGAATTGATAATGTGCAGCCATTATTTGAGCGAATCGATGTAAAACAAATTGAACATGAGGTAGAGAAGTTATATGGAGCGGTAAAGTGAAATATAAGGAAAAGACCTTTCAAATAAAGTGAAACTTTAATCAGTGGGGGTTTTGTTCATCCCCCACTGATTATTAGCCCTCACCAATCGGGCTTTTACGGGCAGTTGATCCCCCACCTAAATTCTTTGCTTTCTCTGAATTTTGAGGTGGGGGTCTTAATGCCCGTTAATGCGGGATAAATGAAAGGTCTTTTGTTATGCTGTATAACCCTCTTTCTTATCTTTCAAAAAGAAAAGCACAGCAAGGATTACGAGAATAATAGCCGCAATATCATATGTTATTTTGAAGGTAGTAATAAAGTTTAACATATCGTAACTTTATTCACATTTATATACAAGTTGATGTTGTCACGCACTATGAACACGATTATGTTTTTTTTCTTTCCTAGCAGTAAGTAGTTGTGGTGTGAAAATACCGAGTAATATAACCACAATCCCAATCCACTGCATTGGCGATACAACTTCATGAACAAGTGTAATAGAAGCGATAATTGCTGTTGGTAATTCAGCTGCACCTAATATTGTACCAAGTCCTGTTCCGACTTTTGGTACCCCAATTGAAAAACAAATGACAGGTATAATAACCCCGAACAGTCCAAGGAAGAAAGCATATTTCCATAGGCCTGCTTGTAAAGCGCCGTCCGTTAAAAAGGTAGGGGGGAAAAATAAGCATACAATAAGAGTAGCACTCGTTGTCATAAGAAAGCTTTTCGTATAAGGCGGAACATCTGTAGCAACGCGCCCGCTTACAAATACATAGAATGAGAAAGAGACGGCAGCTAATAGTCCGAAAATAATACCTTTCGTAGAAAAGTTTTGTCCAAGACCTTCAAATACTCCACCAGCAAACAATGTACCAGTAAATAAAATAATAATAGATATAACTTTCTCACGGCTTGGGAATGTCCGGTTGGCAATTGCTTCGATGACTACACCAATCCAAGTGAACTGAAAGAGTAAAACGACAGCGATAGAGGCTGGCAATTCTTCTACGGAAATAGCATAGAAAATACCTGTCATACTCATTGTTGTGCCGACTGTTAGTAACGAAAAGAATTGTTTGTTTGATACTTTATGACGTGAAAAGAACAGAACGAGTAAAAGTAGTCCAATCCATCCGAAGACATATTGCCCTCCTAGTAGTTGGTGTGCGGAAAATCCGTCGATGAATCCGAGTTTAAAAATAGTTGAAAGTACGCCGTAGCTACAAGCGCCGAATAAAACTAGTAATGAATACTTAAACTTCTCCATAAAAATCCTCCTTTTAAATAATAAAAAACGCCCGCTATCCAAATAAGGATAACGGGCGAACGAAACAGAGTAAGATACTCTACAAAATTCCGCCATTCATACGAAGTATGAATTTGGGGTATGAAATTAGAGTAGGTTTTACATTGCTTTTGGGAATACAATGGAGCATTTTACACCTTGAGGTGTGTTTTGTATTCCATAAGGAAACTGATGTTTATCTAATATTTGTTTTACAATATATAAACCAAGACCACTACCTTGTACTAAGCCATGTTTGTCAGGATTTGCGCGATAGAATGGTTCAAATAAATGGGCAAGTTTATCTTCATCAATTTGAGAACCTGTATTTAATACTTCTAATGCGTAACCGTTTGGCTTTTCATAAAGTTTTATATATACATGCTGATGGTCAATTGTATAATGAATTGCATTTGAAATAATGTTAAAAATAGCAGTTTGCATAAATTTAGGATCAGCTAAAATTTGTGCATCTTGTTTAATGTTAGATTGAACATTTAATTGTTTTACAGATACAAAATAATCTACTTTCTTTATAACGTCCTCAATAATATTAGTTAATGAGATAACTTTTAAATTTGGTTTAAATTGAGGGTTTTGTACTTTGGATAATTCTGACACTTTCTCCGTTAATATGTTAATATCTTGCATCATCTCATATGAACGTTTTAAATATTTATCTCTATCTTTATAAGCGCCAATTCCGTGAATCATGCCATCGAGTTGTCCCATAACGGCTGCGATTGGTGTTTTTAATTCATGGGATATCATAGACATAAATTCTTTACGAGATTGTTCTAACTGTTGTTCCTTCTTGAGTTCATTTCTTAAATCTTGATTGCTGTCATGTAAATTTTTCACAATAGTAGGTACTTGTGAGGCAGCTACTTGCAAATTAAAATCTGTTTGATCTGTATTTTTGTTAAGTAGCTTTTTATCTGAGAAATCAAGATTCATAATATCTTTTAAAGCATCGCTCATATATCGGAAAGGTTTGGCGATTATTTTTGCGTAGATTAAAGATCCAAGCAGAGATAATGCAAGCATTGTCGCCCCAATATGTGGAGCTAACTGCTGCAACACATCTGTTAACTTTGGATTATCATGTGTATCATTTGCTTTACTTGCTGCATTTTGTGTATGTAAGGCATCATTGTTAGTAACTTGCTTTTCCGCTTCTGTAAGTGAAGACGTTGTGTTACTTTTCCCCGGAATATTTTGTGCATGTTCTTTTGCTTTTGCAGTTTGGCTAGGCTGCAAAAGATGATTGATGGCTGTAGAGAGTGTTTTCATGTCTATTTGAGAAGATTGAAAATTAGAGATGCTACTCTCTGACACAGCTTTATTTTGCTTTGTTTTACTTTGGTCGTTTTGTTTGTCTGATTCCGCTTGTTCCGCAGTTTGCGTTCCAGAAGCTTTCAAACGATCTTTATCGTAATTTGAGGCTAGAAAATAAATAATTTGATAAAGACAAAGTGATAACAGAATACAAAATAATAAGGTTTTGATGAATATATTTTTGGTGATGTTGTCTTTGCTACGATTCGATTTTGTAGCCAATGCCTTTCACCGTTTTAATATAAGGAATTTCTAATTTTTTTCGTAAGTTTTTAATATGTGTATCTATAACCCTCACATCACCATAATGTTCATAGCCCCATACCTTATTCAACAAATCACTTCTTGATAGTACTTTTCCCCGATTTTGCAGTAAAGTATATATAATTTCAAATTCTTTTGTAGTCAATTCAATTTGATTACCATGAACATAAGCGGCATATGCTGTAGAATTTAACATCAATTCATGGAATTGTAGTATAGTTGCAGCTTCTGCTTCCTTTGTTGCTGCCCTTCTTAATACAGCTTCTACACGTTTTATAAATACGGTGTAATGGAACGGTTTTGTAATATAGTCATCAATACCTAACTCAAATCCTTTAATTTCACTTTCTTCATTATGTAAGCCTGTTAACATAATGATTGGTACATCAGATTGTCCTCGCATAATTTTACAAATACTATAGCCATCTATATCTGGTAACATTACATCGAGGAGGACAAGATCGTATGAATTTTTTTGGAAAAGAAGAATGCCTTCTGTTCCAGCACCAACTACATCAACAGTAAAGTTTTGTGCCATTAGAAATTCACGAATAAGTTCTTGTATATCTGGGTTGTCTTCAATCACCAGTATATGCGTCATAGTAACACCTCCTAAATAACGCTTTTTACTGCAATATTCGAATTCATCATTTTTCGGATGACTCAGATTGTTTATACATATAATAAGCCCCCGCTATAAAATAGTAATGAAAGTAGCAAGGGGGATTGTTTAGTGTCACTGAATAGTTCAGAATTACAGTAGTTCTATTATAGTATGTATTGTAAAATTTATAAAATATTATAACTGTATAATTTTAATATCCATGTTTATCAATGTTACGATGATGTTGAATGCAATCTATTTTTATTATATATGTAAATACAGTTGTTTTGCTACTGTAAATGAATAAATAAAATAAGCCAAGACATAAAATTCTTGGCTACACATAAATCTTGTTCTTAGGCTAATTTACAGTGACAGTAGCTTGCTGCTGAACGCGCTCAAATAACCAGTGAATATCATTGTTAAACATACGAATACAACCAAGTGTTGTTGCTTTCCCGATTGCTTGATTATTGTTAGTTCCATGAATCGCATACGTTGTTCCGTAAGTTCCTGCCATATTTAATCCGAGCCAGCGGTCCCCAAGTGGATTACGTGGGTCGCCGCCTTTAATTTTTCCTGTATAGTAAGGACGGTTTTTAATTTTATTTACGATTTGAAAAGTACCCTTAGGTGTTGGTGTTGCTGCTTTTCCAGTAGCGACAGTGAAACTTTTTATGAATTTTTCATCTTGATAATAATCCATTTTATTTATTTTTGTGTTTACGATAAGCTGATCTTTCGTCGTAGCTGCTTCTGCAGTAGTGAATGGAAGAGTTAAAAATCCTAATGATAATAGCGCACTTAATAATAGTTTTTTCATTATATTCTCCTTTTACTTATTGTAGTAGTCTTACATACAATGAATTTGTAATCCTCGTAATGCTTGATTGACATTTTCATCTAATGTTTCAAAGAAGGTAGTAATCTTTGTATTGCATTTGTTGTTTTTATCAATAAGTAATCTTTCATTTAATAAAAGCTCACCATGTAGTCCAAAACTTTGAACTCGAATATTTAGTTCATCTTCAGTTTCAGAAATAATCGGTAAGAAATAGTGAAAAGCTTTCGTTGGAATGATGTAGCTTTTGCCAATCATGCTTTCTTGATTTGAATTAACCCATTTTCTCGTGACGATCTTAATGTTCTTTTTTGAAACGATAAAAGACAGCGTTGTAGATTTTGTTAAACTTACGTCAAATTCATTTGTTTCACATATTTGTAAATTAAAAACGGTTTCATTTTGATGAGATTCAATATTCGTAGTAATAAAATCGTGCATTTTATAAGCTTCCATTTCTTATTCACCCTTTTTTCAATTTCGAAAAGCGACTTATATTTATTCAGTTTAATGTTTAGTCATATATTAGCTAAATTTTTCAACAAATTCCGATATAATCTTACAATACGTATATGAAGCTAATATGAAGTTCATATGAGTTTGTGGTGGTTTTTTATAGAGAACAAAATAAGGTGGTTTTCGAGTGTTAAAAACTGGATGAAAAATGTATATTAATGGATTTCATTCGCGTGATATATAGTTGTTAGCTTGTTTTTAAATGCTAATAGATATAAGTAAATAGAGAACAAAAAACTTTAGAATGAGCCTTACAAAAATGTAATAAAAATGTAAGCTATTGTGATAGTTATTTCGACAATTTTTTTATACAATAATAGTAACAAGTTGTACGTGAATGAAAGGGGAGATGACATGGAATGGGTTCATGAATTATTTCAGCAATATGGGTATTATGTAGTACTTGTAGGCCTGCTGTTAGAATATATTGCACTTCCGTTTCCGGGAGAGCCAACATTAGCATATGCGGGGTTTTTAGCACAGAAGGGTGATCTAAGTTTACCTATTTTAATTATCCTATCCTTTATTGGGACAAGTGTAGGAATGACGATTCAATACTTTTTAGGGAATAAGCTTGGTATGCCTTTTGTTCAAAAATACGGGAAGTACGTATTTTTAACACAAAGAAAAATTGATTTAACGAGAATGTGGTTCGATAAATATGGATATTTCCTTATCTTTATTGGCTTCTTCATTCCTGGTGTACGTCATTTTACAGGATACTTTGCAGGTATCATTAACTTACCGTTTCGCCGCTTTGCAATTACAATTTATTCAGGTGCTTTATTCTGGGTATCGTTCTTCTTAATTGGCGGCTACTGGTTAGGTGGTAACTTACATGATATTTTCGGATTACTGGGAGATCATATCGGCAAAATCATTTTCGGAGCGATTGTCATTGTAGCAATTACGTTAAGCATTCGTTTCCGCAAACAACTAAAACGAGTATTTTTACAAAACGCAAGTTAATATGGAATCCATTCTATGTCAGATTTTAGGGAGGCAGTGCAAAAGCACTGCCTTTTTTATTTTATCCCGCTATTTGAGGGCAGTAAGACCCCCTACCTCAAAATTCAGCGAAATCAAAGAAGTTAGGTGAGGGTCGTGCTGCCCGTAAAAGCCCGATTGGTGCGGGCTAATAATCAGTGGGGGATGAACAAAACCCCCACTGATTAAAGTTTCACTTTATTTTCCAATCTATTTTCAACTTTCCTTTTAATTGATCTCCGCTAACTATAATGTAATAAGTTCCTGTCTTAATTGCCGCGAAATGGTATGTATTAGGGCCGGCTGAAGCTAAATAATTTTCTTCTTCTTGAAATTCACTAGCCATTTTTATGTCACCCATGTAGCCATTGGGATTTTCAGATGGTGATTCAATGGTGAATTCTAATATGTCACCTCGTTTTAGTTCAATCGGAATTTTATGTTCACCACTAAAATGTTGAAAAGATGCTTCGAAAGAGTTTTGGGTCCTTTTTTCTGTCCATTGCTCTTTCTGCGTGACATCAATGAAGTTAATTATGATGAGTGCAATAAATATAGCACTAGGGATGATATATCCAATCCATATAAATTTTTTTGTTATAAGTGAGCATAAATAGAAGAAAACAGAAAAAAGTGCTCCGATAGATCCTGCAAAAAGTAAAAAAAGAAAACCTGTTTCTTGAAAGAATAGGAATGGAAGAAAGAATATATAACCGCAAAGAATGTAAAGACCTAATGTTTTTAAGGTGCGGTAACTTTTAAATTTTACTTTATCTATGCAAACGGAACAAAGGATTGCATAAGAAATAAGGACAAGTGCAGGTAAAGAAAAGAGTAGTTCAGGTAACCCGGTCAATAACTTATATTTTGTTAGCCCACTATTGCCGGAAAGTGTGAGAATAGCAAGTAATAAAGAGAATAAACAAGCTGCTGTAAGTTTAGTGAGAATATAAGAAAGAATAGATGTTTTATTCATATGTAACCTCGCATGTTTAGTATTTTATATTCATTATATAAGTTATGTAGGTGATAATATAGAAGGTGTTTTGTCAATTATTAACGTCAAAATGACAATTATAATTGACAAAGATAAGGATATTATTTACAATTTTAATTAAATAAATGAAAAAGAGGGAAGACATGAAGCTTCAAAATCGAGTGAGGGAATTTCGAGCAAAGCATCGTTTATCACAAGGGGATTTAGGGAAAGCGATTGGCTCATCACGGCAAACCATTAGTTTAATTGAGCGTGGAGATTATGCACCATCTATTGTGTTATCGCTAAAAATCGCACAAATTTTTGGAGCGCCGGTGGAGGAGATATTTATGTTGGTGGAGGGGGAAGAGGACGATGAAGATGAAGAGTAAACGAAGAAAACAATTTGATTTTGTGGGGAAAATAGCATTAAGTATGATGGGTGGCTTTTTAACATCTTATATAGCTTTAAATTTACTCTCGAATGAACCGAGAAAATTATCATCTAATACATTTATAGGTGTATGTACTATTTTTGGAATCTTAATGATGTACTACACTTGGAAGAATACACGTATGTTAGCGGAGGCACGCGATGAAGAAGAGAGCGTACAAGGCAGAAAATTAGGCATTATAAGTATATATTTACGTGTAGGTGATATAGTTACGCAGGCATGGTTTGTATATGCAGTTATTACATGTAGACGTGCACTGTTACAGGATACAAATGTGTCATTTGCAGTGTGGAATTTAGTAGCTTCTATTGTCTGTTTAACTATTGTAGTGGTTATCGGGCTCATAACAAAAAATCGTTATAATAAGCTATATCCTGAACAAGGTGTAACATATATGGAATCTATGAAAATGTGGACGAAAAACGCAGATGAAGGATTAAAGCACATTGTGCATGAGGCTGGATATAAAGCATATGAATTTACGAATACAATATTGGCATATGTATGGTGGGCTGCCGTTATATATACAGCGGCTAGTGATATCGATTTTGTATTAATTGGCTTAATCTCATTTATTTGGATATTGCATCTCGGAAAATTTATGTACGAAATGCAGAGAAAAATGATTTATTAAGGGGAGAAAAAGGTGGATATTTTAAGAAGGCCAGCTGGTTCCATGACGGCGGCGCTAGTTCTGTCCATTTTATACGGAGTAATTCGAACTGGGAAATTAGAAGTAATGTTGAATATATCGGCAGTATTTGGAATTGTATTATTAGTGTTAGCCATTCATGAGCTAGGGCACGTAGTATTTGGTTTGATAGGTGGTTTGAATTTTAAATTTATGACAGTAGGACCTATCACTGTTCAAAAAGAAAAGGGGAAATTACGCATTCGAGAAAATAAATTATGGGCGTACTTTGGTGGTGTGGTGATGTTAGCACCGTCTTCTATAGAGACACCGAACCTTTCAAAGAAATGGGCGTGGATGACTTTAGGCGGACCAATTATGAGTTTATTATTCGGTATTACTTCAGGTTACATATACATGGTGAGCTATTATCAATATCTTTTATATTTTTCCGTTTTCCACTTTGTGATTTTTGCAGTTACAATCGTGCCGATAAAAGGAACGCTTCTGAGTGATGGCATGCAATTTCTCATTTTAATTAAAGATGATGAAAAAGCTAAGCAACATTTATATACGATTCAAATATCGAGTGAGTTATTTAGTTATAAAAGACCGAAAGATTGGGATGAGAGATTAGTAGAACTTAGTGAGGAAAAATTAAAAGAGGATAAAAGTATAAGAGAGATAATGAGCGGACTTATGCTCGTCTTTTATGCCCGAGCTGATCAAAAGGGAATAGAAAGAGCGATACCGTATATAGAACAAATTGTTCAGCTATCTGTAACGAAGGAAAATAGATTTTTCGTTGGTAGTTTTCATAGTTGGTATCTTTTATATAAAGCTCTTTATCAGATGGATAGCCTTTCTCTGCAAGAAGCAAAGGAACATGCAAAGGCCATTACCAAAATGGATTTAAACGGATATTACCGTACACAAGGAATTATTAAATATTTAGAGGACGATATGGAAGCTTCCCGCATTTATATGAAGAAAGCTGATAAAGAATTGGAGAGTGCTGAGAAGAGTGGAATGGGATATTTACAAGTAGAGAGAGAATGGTTTGAGCAGCTACAGGCGAGGGTATCTTACGATGGGTGAGGTATCCTCTTTTTTATATGTCATCTTATTCGATTTCATAAAAAACGAAGTACAGGTAGAATAAAAGAGATAGGAGGAGATACATATGGAAATTTTATCGATTATTTTGATAGTCTTGCTCATTTATGCTGTTTTTAAAGTGGCGTATGTAGCATTAAAGATACTCGCGATCCTATTAATTATCTTTTTAATCGTTGAGTTCGGCAGTAAGTTACTTGGGGGATAGGCATGTTGTGCGTTTTGAGTGTCGAACCGTCGATATAATGAAAAAATCGCTGATATAAGTGGAGAAACGATCGATATATTTTAAAAATCGTTGATATATTTAATTGAATACTAAGTGGGGTATATGGGAAAGAAGTTGCCGTGGAGGTAACTTCTTTTTATTTTGGTGATGGGGTATGAACAGGAAAGAACAGTAAACAAAAAAGCTGGAAGAATATCTTCCAGCTTACGAGTTACTTTCAATTTGACGACCATTTTCTTCTTCAGTGTCCTGTAATAGATTGAATACATCTGCTAGGCAGAATGCGATAAACCAAGTCCATAGACCGTGGAAGAAAGCTGAGCTTAATTGAAGTGGTAATGTATAGTTTGTCATTGAGTAGGAAATACATCCACCAACGATTCCGATCATTGTTAATAACATTGTTTTTTGAGCATTTTCTTCTGGATTGAAGAGGAAGAAAATGTATCCGCCTAAAATTGAAGCGCTTACAAGGGTTTCGATTCCATTAAAAATGATATTCTCTCCAAGCTCTGTGTTTGTCCAGAAACAGATCACGCCGCCGCCGATCGCAAATAGGACAGCTAGTGTGTATCGTATATATTGATTCATATGTTCATCTCCTTATGTAATAAGATGATTTGGAAGTCAAAAAGGTAGGTATAGTATATTGAAGTGAATTTTAGTTGTACGTATCTTTTATAAAAAGATCAGTGAAGAATAACTAAGATGATCGGTTTTTTTAAACCGTTACGTGTATGGTGTCTGAAATATACCCGACTGCTCGTTTCTTTTTGCTTATAAAAATAAGAGAAACTTCCAAGTCTATATACTCTTTTTTGTAAGTCTAGTTTTATTATAACATATTTAGTGATACAATAATAGAATTATCTGATTTTGTAATAAGTGTAAAAAATAAAAAACGCAAGGAATTGTAGTTCCTTGCGCCTTTTTATATACGTTTGAAACGGCCGACAATTTCAACTGTTTCAGTAATGTTCATAAATGCTTTATTATCCACTTGGCGGATAATACGTTTCATTTCGCCCAACTCGTAGCGAGTTACGACAGTGTAAATCATTTTTTTCTTATGGTTTGTATAGCCGCCGACAGCATCTACCATTGTTACGCCACGTATGCCGTGATGTAATAGTGAGCTTTTTATTTCCTCACCTTTTTCTGTAATTGTCATTATCGTTAATTTAATATGTTTTGTATGCACAGCATCAATTACTTTGCTGACTACAAACCGACTAATTAACGTATAAAGCGTAATATCCCATCCGAAAATAAATCCTGCTGCAACAAGTAAGATTAAGTTGAATCCAAAGATGATTGCTCCAATTGAAACATCGCGATGTTTCGCTACAATCAATCCAACAACATCAAAACCACCTGTTGAAGAAGCAAATCGGAATATGATTCCTGAGGCAGCACCGCAGATGACACCACCGAATACAGAAGACAGCAAAATATCATCTGAAACTTGGTGTACTGGGATAATGTTCATCGCTAAAGATGATACAGCCACAAAGTATGCCGTTAAAAAGGTTGTCTTCTTTCCTAAGTAAAAGTGACTTAAAATAAGAAGCGGAATGTTTAGTAAAAAGATAAGTGCTCCGATATTGTAGTGCATTAAATAACCGATAATCATCCCTACACCAGCGAACCCACCGCTAATCATATTATGCGGGATAAAAAACATATTCATAGAAATTGCATACAAAATAGAAGCTATAAAAATAACAACTAACTGTATGATGAATTCTAAATGAAATGTTTTAGCTGCTGGGAAGGATAAAAAGGCGGTGTCGGGAACGTAATCGGCGTCTCCTAGTTGACCCATAGTATGTTTCATCTCCATATTCATTTTTGATTACAAGAAGAGAATAAAGCTTTTTTCAAAAACTGGCAATAGTTTTATTATAATGCAAAAATTTTATAAATTTCTAACAAATTAAACCTATTCAAAGATACGTGTGAATATACTAAAGAAAGCGAATACATTGGTTTTCTAGCATAATTTTTTGAGAAAATATGCAAAAAAACTTTTGAGAACAAAAGGAAATAGAGAATGTTTGCTGAATATGCTAAAATGACTTTATTAAGGATGTGAAGCGATGGAATTTTTATTGCAGGATGCAATTCTATATATATCGTTTGTAACGACAGCGCTTTGTGTATTAGAAGTCTTTTTTCTTGCTAACGTTTCTCGCTTTGTGCGTCAGCAAGCATCGAGCGGTAGACAGAGAGCTTTTAAACTAGTAGATACGTGTGAAGAGGGTACAAGAAATGTACCGCTATTTTCTATTTTTTATAAATATGGAATGATTCGTTCTGTCCGCAGACAAGAATCGAGTGGAGAGAGTGACGAGGTAGGTCCGTATACACCAATGTTTCGCTAATTAATTACGAAACATTGGAGGAATGAACATGTTAAAATCATACCGAGCTAGGCTCATTAGTTTATCATTATTACTTGTTTTTGTTTTATCTGGCTGCAGCAATGCAGGTACAATTGATTCACATAGTACGGGAATTTGGAACCATTATTTCGTATATCCAATCTCATTTATGATTCAATTTGTTGCTCATCATATACCTGGAGCTAGCTTCGGGATTGCCATTATTATCATGACGCTCGTTATTCGTTCAGCAATGATTCCATTAGCTGTTTCGCAATATCGTAGCCAAGCGAAAATGAAAAAAATGCAACCTGAATTACAGAAGCTGAAACAGAAATACGGTGATGTGGGTAAAGATCTTGAAAAACAAAAGCAGTATCAAAAAGAAATGTCAGAACTAATGAAATCAGGCGGTTGGAATCCGTTAGCTGGGTGCTGGCCAATCTTTATACAAATGCCGATTTTCTCTGCTTTGTATTATGCGATTAGCCGAACTGAAGAGATTCGTACATCTTCATTTTTATGGGTGAACCTAGGACATGCAGATCCATATCATATATTACCGATTATCGCAGCGTTAACAACATTTATTCAAATGAAGGTGTTCCAATCAAATGTAACGCCTGGAGAACAAGTTCAAATGCTGAAAATACAGCAAATTATGATGCCTGCAATGATTCTATTTATGGGATTTGCGGCGCCATCAGGACTGGTGCTGTATTGGATTACAGGTAACTTATTTACAATGACACAAACAATTGTATTAAGAAAAATAATGGAACGTGAAGAATTACAATTACAAAAAGCTTAGAAAAACGCCGCTCGTGATGAGCGGTGTTTTTTTATTTAAATCGTTAAGGAAATTTTAAGAAACCAACATTACTATTGGCATTGTATACGAAAGTGTACATGCTTTAGAAATATGAAGGAGGAAATTTCCTATGAAGAAGAAAACAGTTGGGTATGTAGCAATTGCAGGTGCTTTATCATTTGGAATTATAGGAGGAGCTTGCATACCAGCGTTTGCGGCAACGAATACTCCAGCGGCCGAGCAAGTTACAAAAGGAACTGCGAAGAAGAATTTAGATGAAGCGACAAAACAAAAAGTAAAAACAATTATGGACGATACAAAGAAACAATTAGAGGAACTAGGTGTGAAACTTCCAGAGAAGGAGAAACGCAAAGACATGCTTGCGGACTTAGATGAGGCGACAAAAGAAAAAGCGAAGTCGATTCTAGAGCAAGAAAAATCCGGGAAATTAACTCGCGAACAAGCAAATGAGGAATTAACAAAGCTAGGCGTGAAATTCCTAGATAAAGGTAAGCGCAAAGATATATTCGCGAATTTAGATGAGGCGACAAAAGAAAAAGCGAAGTCCATTTTTGAGCAAGAAAAGTCTGGAGCATTAACGCATGAGCAAGTGAAAGAGAAATTAAAAGAATTAGGCGTAACGCTTCCAGAGAAAGGGAAGCACGGTGACATGTTCGCGGATTTAGATGAGGCGACAAAAGAAAAAGCGGAAGCAATTTTGAAGCAAGAAAAGTCTGGAACACTAACTCGTGAGCAAGCGAAAGCGAAGTTGAAAGAACTAGGTGTGAAATTCCCAGAGAAAGGGAAGCACGGTGATATGTTCGCGAATCTAGATGAGGCGACAAAGGAAAAAGCGAAGTCTATTTTTGAGCAAGAAAAGTCCGGGAAATTAACTCGCGAGCAAGCGAAAGAAGAATTGACAAAACTAGGTGTGAATCTTCCAGAGAAAGGGAAGCATGAAGACATCTTTGCAAACTTAGATGAGGTGACAAAAGAAAAAGCGAAAGCGATTCTAGAAAAGGAAAAGAAACAATTAGCAGATTTAAATGTGGATCTTCCAAATCATAAATTTTTTATGAAAAAAGATGATAAATAATTGAACTATGTAGTATCTTTCGTGTGGGCAACCGAAAGGTACATACGACAAATGCGAGGACCGATTTCTGTAAGCAGAAATCGGTCCCTTTTAATGATTCATCCCGCATTAACGGGCAGTAAGACACCCACCTCAAAATTGGATTAGAGCAAAGAAGTTAGGTGGGAGATCAACTGCCCGTAAACGCCCGATTGGTGAAGGCTAATAATCAGTGGGAGATGGATAAAACCCCCATTGATTAAAGTTTCACTTTATCGAAATTCTTTTCATTGTTAGTATGTATCCAAAGATGCAGTAGAAGATTGCAAAACCGATAAACACTTCAGTATATTGGTATTTACCTAATACGTAGAAGGAAGAAGCTGGTATAATAGCTACCGCTAAAATGCTATAACCAGGATACTTGTGCCTGTACATGATAGCGAATAGAACAGAAAGAAACGTAGCGATAATACAAAAAACAGCAATCATTATTGGTGCACCTCCTATATAGATTGTACCATTTTTAGGGAATTAGAGAAGTGTCGTAACTTCTGTTATAATATAAGAAGAGAAACATTTCTTATGTTATATAAAAAAATATATTGATTTTTTCTAACAATTCAATATAATGAACAATAACTAAAAAATTCGACATCAAGAAGTGATGATGAGGATATGATCAGTTTTTTACGATTATCAGAGAGGGAGGCCTTTGGCTGTGAGCTTCCTAATACGGGAAAATCGATTACCACCTCTGAACTGCAGCAGTGAACGGATATCTAGTAATTGCATGCCGGCAAAAACCGTTATTTAGACTTGAGAAATTGGTGAAGTGTGTCACTTTACTAATTGAAACAAGGGTGGAACCACGAATACAACACTCGTCCCTTTTTTAGGGAGGAGTGTTTTTTTATTTCATTTTTGCATCACACTAGAATTGGAAGGAGGATACGCAGCATGCATCATGATGAGAAAAACAAAATTGGTTTAACAGTAGCACTTTCTATCGTAGTAGGAACTATTATTGGGTCTGGTGTGTTTATGAAACCAGGGAGCGTATTAGATTACTCAGGGAGTTCTAATATGGCTATTCTTGCTTGGGTAATTGGTGGTCTGTTGACGTTAGCAAGTGGTTTAACAGTAGCCGAAATTGGAGCGCAAATTCCGAAAAATGGTGGGTTGTATACGTATTTAGAGGAGATTTACGGAAGTTTTTGGGGGTATTTATCTGGCTGGATGCAAACAATTGTTTATGGACCAGCTATTATTGGAACGTTAGGTTTGTATTTTAGTTCTTTAATGATCAATTTTTTCTATTTAGATAAAGTCTGGAATTTACCAATCGCAATTGGAACAGTTGTGTTCCTAGGCGTTATAAATAGTTTGGGGACAAAATATGGGGGCATCGTCCAAACGGTTACGACAGTTGGGAAGATGATTCCAATTATATTAATTGTTGTGCTAGGGTTTTGGAAAGGGAATAGTGATATCTTCAACGTAGTTGTACCGATATCAGAAAATCAAAGTATCGGGATGGCAATTTTAGCAACTTTATTTGCCTATGATGGCTGGATTTTACTCGCTTCTATTGGCGGAGAAATGAAGAACCCAACAAAGTTATTACCGAAGGCAATGACAGTTGGGATTTTAATTGTAACAGCTGCTTACGTATTAATTAACTTAGCGTTACTAAATGTATTACCAGCAGCGAAAATTGTAGCCCTTGGAGAAAATGCAACGGCGACAGCTGCGGGTATGTTACTTGGAGAATATGGCGGGAAAATTATTAGTATCGGTATTATCATTTCTATTTTCGGTTGTTTAAATGGAAAGATTTTAACATTCCCACGTATTCCGATGTCGATGGCAGAGCGTGGACACCTTCCGTTTTCTAAGTTTATTGCAAAAGAAAATTCGAGATTTAAAACACCAGCAAATGCGATTACTGTTGAAATCATATTAGGAATTATTTTAATGATTATTAGTGATCCGAATAAGCTATCCGAGATTTCCGTATTCATTATTTATATTTTCTATGTAATGACATTTATAGGTGTCTTCATTTTAAGAAAACGTAACAAGAATAAAGAGCGTGCATACAGTGTACCGTTATTCCCGATTGTACCAATCATTGCGATTTTAGGATCATTATTTGTACTTGGAAGTGCGATTATTAATGATCCGGTAAGTTGTTTCTTATCAATTGGAATGGTATTTACTGGACTTCCGGTGTATTGGTACTTAAATAAGAAGAAAGAAACTGGAGTTTAATGATTGAAGGGCAGGCGTATAATACGCCTGCCCTTTTTGCTGTAAAAAAATTATACTTGCTTCCACTTTCTCTTTTGGTTACTATAATGGTAGTAACCAAAAGAGAAAGTGTGGGGGAAGACTTGAATTTTCGTGTATATATTTTAGCTATTGCGGCTTTCGTAGTCGGAACGGTTGAGCTAATTATAGGAGGAACGCTTGATTTAGTTGCTAATGATTTAGGTGTGTCGATTAGTGCAGCTGGTCAGCTTATTACAATATTTTCAGTAGTATTCGCTCTATCAGGGCCGGTTTTATTAGCAGTAACAGGCAAGTTTGAAAGAAAGAAATTGTATGTTGTGGCATTATCAATTTTCTTAATTGGAAATATCATTTCGGCATTTAGTGTGAATTACGAGATGTTAATGTTTTCAAGGGTAATTTGTGCAGCGAGTGGATCGCTTATTATTGCACTATCGGTAACACTTGCTTCTAGTGTAGTAGAGCCACATTTCCGTGCGCGTGCAATTGGAATCATTTTCATGGGTATTAGTGGATCACTCGTACTTGGAGTACCGCTAGGTCTTGTGCTCGGAAATGCATATGGATGGCGTGCACCATTTGTATTAATTTCAATATTAACGGTTATGGCGATTGCTTGTATTTCGTTGTTCTTAACGAAAGTACCAGCGACATCGGTATTATCAATAAGAGAACAAATTGCTACGTTAAAGGATAAAAAAATTGTAAGCGCACAGTTAACATCATTTTTATTTTTAGCAGGTCATTTAACGCTATACGCATATTTAACACCGTTTTTAAAAGATGTGATGCATGTTGAAGCAAATTGGATTAGTGTGTTTTACTTCATTTTCGGAATTGCAGCGGTACTTGGAGGTGGCCTTGGCGGCTTGCTTGCTGATAAATGGGGATCGAAGAAAAGTATTATTTCCATCATTATCGTATTTGCATGTGCAATCTTTATGTTGCCGATGATGACATTCTCATTCCCGCTTTTCATTATTATGATGGGGCTTTGGAGTATGCTGAGCTGGGCAATTTCGCCAGCACAGCAAAACTATTTAATTGAAATTGCGCCAGAATCAGCTGGTATTCAGCAAGGTTTAAATAACTCTGCACTTCATTTAGGAATTGCACTTGGCTCAACAGTGGGCGGAGTTGTTATTGAGAAATCATCTGTTATATATAACGCTTGGGTAGGCGGCGTTTTCATTATATTGGCACTGCTTTGTGCGGTTTTCTCTATTACGAGAGGACGCTCGAATCAGCTTACGAAAGAAGAATCTATCATTTGATAGGTTCTTTTTTGTGTAAAACATTGCAGGGGTTAATAGAGAAATGGAGAAGGGAGTATATAGCGAGGTGATAGTATATGGAGTCTAATTTTTCAATTATTGGTTTTCTAATTTCTTTAGTCCCATTATTTCTTATTATTTTTGTATTTAGATGGATTCGTTTCATCTATCAAAATTCTGAGAAACAAGTAGAGCAAAATGAGAAGATTATTGAGCTTTTGATGGAGATAAAGGAGCAAAAGAAGTCGTGAAATGAACGTTCTGTATTTACACATCAAAACCATCCGAAAAACCAACTACATAAAATTAAATTAGCGAAAGCGTAAAAAAGAGCTGTACCAAATGAGTATGTAAAACTCCGTTTGATACAGCTTTTTTTGTATGAAAAATTATATTATCTATTCAAATGGTAGAATCGGTTTTGGGAATTGTTAATATCTCAACTTCATCAACAATTCCTTAATTTCCTCATCCTGCATAAAGAGATCATGGTGCTTCTCTGTAATCTTCGCAAGTGCAACGTCATGATAGAAGAACTCCGTAAAGAACTTCACGAAAGGTTGTGACATTGTTTTCATCGCTTGCCATGATTCTTGCTCTACACCAGCAAATAAAATTTCACTATCGTCAACGATGAGTAGTAAATAACGCTCTAATGCGTTAGGTTCTTGAGCTGGGATTAAAAAATGCATGTTTTCTAAGTCAGTTTCCACTTTTCCAACTATGAGGGACTCGACTTGGACGCCTTGTTTTTCTTTTTGTTCTAGTAAAGGAAGATATTCTAAAAGGGTATCGTTCCATGCGGAGATGCGTATGGATTCTTTCGCATCTTCTATAAGTTGCCTACTTTGTACTTTAATAGAAGACTGCATTTTTAAACTCCAAACGCGGTCATCTGTAAATGATTTTTTAGAAATATTATTTTCAAGTTCTTTAATATTAGATTGGAATTCTGTCGTTAACTTTTCAATTGCTAGCTTGAGTGGTAATGCTGTATACAATTTTTTCTTTTCAGAAACAGAATCCATTACCATCCCTTTATCAATGAGTCGTGCTAACACTTCGTATATTTTTGCTTTTGGAACACCTGAATGTTTAACGATAGTTGTTGCATCTAATGGGTCATTGCTTGATACGACAACTTCATAAGCTTGGCTTTCATATTGTGAGAAACCGAATTTTTGTAGCATAGTTCCCTCCGAACGAATGAGATTATATGTTAAGGATAATGAACTATTTGTTTTTACACAAGTGTTGAGATAACAAGTAAGTTGATTGAAATGAGAATAAATTTCAATTTTTTAAACTATATGGATTGAGCTTTCTAATTTATCTATTATACTTAATATAGTGATTAATACGATTGAATTTTACCGAGAAGGGGATGCTTGAGGGAATATGTTGAGAAGTTTACGTTTAAAAATTGCAGTAGTATTTTCGGTACTTATTTCTATGATGTTCGTAATATTAGGTACAGCTATGTATCAATTACAGAAAGAAAAGGAAGTGCGTTCCTTAGACCAGTATTCTCAAAATACGATGGACCTTGTGACAGAGCAACTTACGACATTTGTTCAAAGAACTGATGAAGATATGGGGTATTACGCGAACAGTGAGATGATTCGTAATATGATTCAAGATGGGGTTACTCCAGAAGAGGAAGCGTTTTTAACGAAAGAGTTTGCAGAGTATAAAAAGAATCATCCCGGTATTTTAGATTTATATATTGGTACGAAAGATAAAAAAACATTAAGTGCCAATCTTGCTGAAGGTGGGCAAGTGCCAGAAGGATATGATCCAACGACAAGAACGTGGTATAAAGATTCAGAGGCTGATGTGAAAAGGGTTCATTGGGGACAACCTTCTTATGAAATTGCGACAGGAAAGTTAAGTGTAGGGGTTTCTAAAGCAATTACAGCTCAAGATGGATCTGTATTAGGCGTTGTTGCGATGGATGTATCGCTCGGAACAATTCAGAAATTGCTTCACAATATTCAATACAATAATGACGGAGAAATGTTTATTATAAATGATAAAAATATGGCTCTTGTTTATCCAGAAAAAGTAGGGAAAGATGTTTCTAAAGAGCCACTTATGAAGAGTTTAAATAAAGAGGTAACAAAATATGCTGTCACTACATTAAAAGGTGAAGATGTAGTTGTTTATAGTCAGTCATTTGATGCGATGAAATGGAAGATAGGAATCTTTTATCCGAAACAAACGATTGATGGATTGTTAAGTAGTACGAGAAATACAGTTATTATAATGGCGTGTATTAGTTTATTGATTGGAATAGTAGCATCATATTTATTCTCAAGAAGATTAGCAAGACCATTGCAACTATTAACAAATCACGTTCAAAAAGTAGCAGAAGGTGACTTAACGTTGCAAATGAAAGTGACAAGTAAGGATGAAGTCGGAGAACTGACAAATCATTTTAATCATATGGTTGAGCAAATGAATGAAATGGTAAGTAAAATTAAAAATAGTGTATCGACAGTACAGAAATCGACTCACAATCTGCATTATTTAACGAATGAAACTGTAGCAGCTAGTAGAGAAGTTTCAGGTGCTATGGATGATGTGAGCGGAGGCGCGTCTACTCTTGCTAATAGTGTAGAGGAGGTTTCAGAGCAACTTGAAAATATGGCGCAGTCGATGGGAGAAATGAATAGTTCCGTTGGTGAAATAAAGGGAGTGACTGGTAAGGCGGAAGAAGCGTCTAAGCAGGGACTCAATACGATGCGAAATTTAGTTCATACAAGAGAACAATCATCTTCTATCGTTGTTCATACGGAAGAAGCGTCCGGTAAGTTAGAGCAAAGGGTTGGATCGATTCAAAATGTGGTAGAACTTATAAAAGGTCTTTCGGATCAAACGAATTTACTGGCTTTAAACGCTTCAATTGAAGCAGCACGTGCAGGTGAGCAAGGTAAGGGCTTTGCTGTTGTTGCGGAAGAGGTTCGGAAATTAGCTGAACAATCAAAAGAGGCAACGGGTGAGATTACAATAATGATTAGCGATGTGCAGTTAGAAGTAAAGCGAGTTGTAGAAGTTGTAAGTAAATTGAAAGACATTGCGGATATACAAAATAAAGTTACGACAGAGGCGGAGACAGAATTCCGCACAATTATGTCAGTTGTAAATACTATTAGTGCCTCAGTTGAAAAAATTGTAGAAGAGGTAAATAACATAGGTCACGAGCAAGAAGAAATTACAGAAGTTATGCAAACAATTGCTAGCACGAGTCAAGAGAGTGCGGCTGTTTCTGAAGAGGTAAATGCAGCAACTGAGTCACAAGTGAATCATTTAGAAAAAGTAGCTCATACGATGGAAAGTTTGACAGAGAATATGCAGGACTTAGAAAGATTGGTTGAGCAGTTTAAAGTAGAAGAGTAACGTATTAGTAAAATGATGAGAATTTCGGTAAAATAGACAATGGATATATAAGAAGCAGTAATAGGAGGAAGATTATTATGGCAATTGTTGATGTATCGATTATTCCAGTAGGAACAGGTAATCCAAGTGTTAGTGAATATGTAGCAGAAGTACAAAAGGTACTAGAGAAAAATGCTGATCGCGTGAAGTATCAATTAACACCGATGAATACAGTAATTGAAGGAGATCTTCCTGTCATTTTAGAAGTCATTCAACAAATGCATGAAGTTCCATACACGAAAGGTGCACAGCGCGTTGCGACAACAATTCGTATCGATGATCGCCGTGATAAAGTAAGTACGATGGAGAAGAAATTAAACTCTGTTCAATCAAAATTATAAGAAAAAGCAGCGATCTTCGCTGCTTTTTTCATATAGGAGGAAAATAAGATGAGTGAAAAGTTTAATGAGCAGTTTGATGGCTTGTTAGAGAAATACACGGAACTATTACTTGGAGAGAGCAACGAAGAGCGAAAAGAGCAGGTACAGAAATGGGCACTTTATTCTTATATGGCTAAGACGATGCCAGCTTTAGTGAAACATTGGAATGAGACGTATCCAGATGCAAAAGAAGAGATGGTACAGTTAATTACGAATATTAAAAAGCTGAATGATGAAAAGCGAAATGAGAAGTAAGAAGGCTTGAGATAATGTTACCTCAAGTTTTTGTTATTAATATCCTTATATAATTTACATGAAATATAAATGGTTTTGTGAGCATGTCGAATATTTTCGGTATGCTCATTTTTTCCCTAGTAAACCCGTTTTTTCTGAATGTCGAAAAATATTTTCTTCATATTTACAAACGAGAATATAGGGTTTTAAATGTTTTGATAGTATTTTATAAATTATCTAAATAATTATTTGTATCAAATAATTTTAAACAATGATATAATTTTGAAGAGGGGTAAAAAACAGATAAATTATAGTCGTAGGGGTGAATTACATGGAACAATTAATGCGAAATTCGTTTCTTTTCTTATCTAAAAATAAAGCGCTAACAAAACTGGCTAAAAAGTACGGTTTACGCTTTGGTGCAGGTCGCTTCGTCGCAGGGGAAACGATTGAATTAGCGACAGCTGCAATTAAAGCATTAAATAAGCAAGGTCTTTGTGTAACGATCGATTATTTAGGTGAATTCGTTGATAACGAAGCGGAAGCAAATGAAATGGCTAGCGAATCGATTGAAGCGATTCGTGCAATTGGAAGAGAAGGTCTTAATTCGCAGCTTTCTTTAAAGATGACTTCTATGGGATTAGATATCTCTGATGAAATCGTAATGAACAATATGCGCCGTATTTTAGAAGCTGGAAAAGAAAACGGTGTGTTTATTACAATTGATATGGAAGACTATACGCGCTGCGGAAAAACAATTGATATCTTTAAACAATTAAAATCTGAATACGATAATATTGGTACAGTTATTCAAGCTTACTTATATCGTACAGAAAAAGATATGGAAGATTTAAACGCTTATAATCCTAATTTACGTCTTGTAAAAGGAGCCTATAAAGAATCTGAAGAAGTAGCGTTCCCGGAAAAGAAAGATGTAGATGATAATTATAAAAAAATTATTAAAATGCACTTATTAAATGGAAATTACACTGCAATTGCTTCACATGACGAAGCGATTATTGAATATACGAAAAAACTTGCGGAAGAACATAACATTCCAAGGGATCAATTTGAATTCCAAATGTTATTTGGTATTCGTACAGAGCGTCAACTTGAGCTAGTAAAAGAAGGTTACAAAATGCGCGTTTACGTGCCTTATGGAAACGACTGGTATGGCTATTTCATGCGCCGTCTAGCAGAACGTCCAGCAAACGTTGCGTTCGTATTAAAAGGTATGATCAAAAAATAACCAAGGAGAAAATACTCCTTGGTTATTTTAATTGCTGAAATGCGTAGTGCGCCATTTTCTTCGTATCAGGATATAGCTGCGTACGAGTAGAAGATAACACGACGTTAATGACGCGTTTACCGTCTTTTTCATCAACTGTTACGACTGTGTATTTTCCGAGAGCTGATAAACCGCTTTTACTTCCAATCGCATATGGATCATCATATAGTTCTTCCCGTCCATAGTTTGCGATTTTCGGAGAACGCTCTGAAGTATGTAGTGTTGTATGTATTGAATTCATATATTCTAAAACGATCGGATACTTCAAGGCTTCTTTCGTAATAATAGCAATGTCATATGGTGATACTTTATTTCCAAGTGCATCAGCACCGCTTGCGTTTTTGAAAGTCGCATGTTTTGTCCCAAGTTCCTTCGCCCTAGCGTTCATCATTTTCACAAACTCATTTTTTGATCCTGCGATATGTTCTGCAATTGACTCAGCGATTGGGTCTGCACTAATAATAAGCATAAGTTTTAATGCCTCATCACGTTTTAATTTTTCACCCGCGCGAAGCTTAATCTTCTTACTTTGACTTTCCGTTTTAATCGCATTCTCTGTTACCGTAATTTCTTCATCTTCTTTCACATTTTCTAGTAAGAGTAAGGTAGTCATCATTTTCCCTATACTAGCCGGATAAGAGCGTTCATCTTCCCGTTTTCCATACAAAATTTCACCTGTGTCTGCATCGATTGTAATCCCGTATTGCCCAGTAATGTTAGGCTGATCTGCTCTTACAACTTGTTGCCTTTGTGCATAAGAGAAGAAAATCATCCCTGTAAATAGTGTGGCAATCATTACAATCATAATTATTGTTCGTTTCATCGTCGTTCCCTCTTTTGTTTTCCATATGTACAAATAAATTGGGCAGAAAAAGCAGCCATTAATCATTATGCCACGTCCTCTGCCCAAAAATATAGCGTTATTTTTCGCCCATATTATGCTTCTTATATTGTTGGTTATTACTTTGACGCCCTTTTTCAACACCGTGATTATGCGGACCTGCATTTCCAGTTACACTTGCTGCGCTAATTCCAGCTTTTGAAGGGTTCTTCTTAAGTTTTGCCATATATATTCCTCCAGTTTCGTCAGATTATAAAAAGGAAAAGTGCATTTTAATGAAGAAAATACACATGTATAGCATAGCCAAATGAAAGAAATATATTTATTTCAGAAAATTTTATCAATAAATATATTGCGAAAATTCAAACTGTATCATATATTTATTAGTAGAGGCTCACTCATTGATTGCGACTTATGTCGAAAAATTGAATGAGCATTCATTCAAGAATAGGGGGAGAAATGGATGTTCCAAATTAAAAAGGCTGCTGTTCTAGGTTCAGGCGTAATGGGTTCAGGAATTGCGGCACACTTAGCTAATATTGGTATTCCGACATTATTGCTTGATATTGTACCACCTGCGCTTACGAAAGAAGAAGAGGCGAAGGGACTTACATTAGAACATAAAAGTGTGAGAAATCGTTTTAGTAATACGGCTGTGCAAAAACTATTAAAGCAAAAACCAGCTCCTCTGACAGTGAAAGGAAATTTAGCACTGATTGAAGCAGGTAACTTAGAAGATGATCTTGAGCGTCTAGCTGATGTAGATTGGATTATTGAAGTAGTAGTTGAAAACTTAGATATAAAGAAGAAACTATTTGAAAAAGTAGATGCTGTTCGTAAACCAGGCTCAATTGTGAGCTCAAATACATCAGGCATTTCCGTTGAAAAAATGGCAGAGGGTCGTTCAGACGACTTCCAGAAACACTTCTTAGGAACACACTTTTTTAACCCACCACGATATTTAAAACTTCTAGAGGTAATACCGACGAAAGAAACTGATCCACAAGTATTAAGCTTCATGAAACTATTTGGCGAAGACGTTCTTGGAAAAGGCGTTGTTATCGCAAAAGACACACCAAACTTTATTGGAAACCGCATCGGTACGTATGGCTTGCTTGTAACATTGCAAGAAATGATTAAGCGTGGCTATAGCATTGGAGAAGTTGACTCTGTAACAGGTCCATTAATTGGTCGTCCGAAGAGCGCAACGTTCCGTACATTAGATGTTGTTGGTTTAGATACATTTGTACACGTTGCAAATAACGTATATGAAAATGTACAAGAAGAAGAGCGTGATGTATTTAAAGTACCTGCTTTCATGCATGACATGCTTGATAAAAAATGGCTTGGAAGCAAAACAGGTCAAGGCTTCTTCTTAAAACAAGGAAAAGAAATTTTAGAACTAAATCCTGAAACGATGGAATACGAAGCTCGCAAGAAATTAAAAGCTGCATCTATCGAGTTAAGTAAACAAGAAAAAGGTTTATCGAATAAATTGAAAGCGCTTGTATACGCGAAAGACCGCGCAGGAGAGTTGTTATGGAATATTATCACACCAACTCTTTTATACTCTGCAAAACTTCATAAAGAAATTGCTGACGATATCGTTGCAATTGACCAAGCGATGAAGTGGGGCTTCGGCTGGGAGCAAGGGCCATTTGAAGTTTGGGATGCAATCGGCGTTGAAAAGTCCGTTCAAAAGATGGAAGAAAACGGCGTAGTTGTTCCGACTTGGGTGAAAGAAATGGTAGAGAAAGGTTTCACTACTTTCTACAAACACGATAACGGAGATAGCTACTATTACGATAATGGCGAATATAAGCTAATCGAACGTAATAAAAAGGCAATTTCTCTTAAACAATTAAAAGCGAAAAATGGCGTATTAAAGAAAAATAGCGGAGCGAGCTTAATCGATTTAGGCGATGGTATCCTTTGCTTAGAATTCCATTCGAAGAGCAATGCAATCGGTATGGATATTACGCAAATGATTAACTACGCTGTTGATGAAGTAGAGAAAAATTATAAAGGTCTTGTTATCGGAAACCAATCGAAGAACTTCTGCGTTGGTGCGAACCTTGCAATGATCTTAATGGAAGCACAAGACGACAACTACTTTGAAATTGAGTGGGTTGTGAAAAACTTCCAAGATGCAATGACGAAAATTAAGTACTCTTCTAAGCCAGTTGTAGCGGCGCCATATGGTATGACGCTTGGCGGCGGTACAGAAGTTTGTTTACCAGCAGCGAGCATTCAAGCTTCTAGCGAAACATATATGGGCTTAGTAGAAGTAGGTGTTGGCTTAATCCCTGGCGGAGGCGGTAACAAAGAGTTATACATTAAACACTTAAACAAAATGGCAAACGGTGTAGAATTTGACTTACAAAAAGTTGCGAATAAAGTATTCGAATCTGTAGCGATGGCGAAAGTTTCTACATCAGCACAAGAAGCTGTATCGAACAACTTCTTAGGCGATAAAGACGGTATTAGTGTGAATGGTGATCACTTACTATATGATGCGAAACAAAAAGCACTTTCTTTATATGAAGCAGGTTATAAAGCACCTATCCGCAAAAAGATACCAGTTGTTGGTGAGACAGGATATGCAGCGCTTGTACTTGGTGCAGAGGCAATGCATTTATCAGGTTACATTTCTGAACATGATCTGCACATTGCGAAGAAACTGGCATATGTCATTGCGGGCGGAAAAGTGCCGTACGGAACAGAAGTTGATGAGCAGTATTTATTAGATGTAGAACGTGAAGCATTTATTAGCTTAGTAAGTGAGATGAAATCACAAGCAAGAATGCAGCACATGCTTGTAAAAGGAAAACCATTACGTAACTAATAACGAGGGGAGATATCGTTCATGAGAGAAGCTGTCATTGTTGCGGGAGCAAGAACACCAATTGGAAAAGCAAAGAGGGGTTCATTAAAAACAGTTCGTCCTGACGATCTAGGGGCGTTAGTAGTAAAAGAAACGTTAAAGCGTGCGAATTATGAAGGACCAATTGATGATTTAATTTTCGGTTGTGCGATGCCAGAAGCAGAGCAAGGTTTAAATATGGCTCGTAATATCGGCGGGCTAGCAGGACTTTCTTACGATGTTCCAGCTATTACAATTAACCGTTACTGTTCTTCAGGTTTACAAAGTATCGCTTACGGAGCAGAGCGCATTATGCTTGGTCACTCTGAAGCTGTATTATCAGGCGGAGCGGAATCAATGAGTTTAGTTCCAATGATGGGGCACGTTGTTCGTCCGAACAGTCGCCTTGTAGAAGCTGCTCCAGAATATTATATGGGTATGGGACATACAGCAGAGCAAGTTGCTGTGAAATATGGAATTTCTCGTGAAGAACAAGATGCATTTGCAGTAAGAAGTCATCAACGTGCTGCGAAAGCATTAGCTGCAGGGAACTTTGCGGATGAAACAGTATCTGTAGATGTGACGTTACGCTCGGTTGGATCAAACAACAAACTGCAAGAAGAAACAATCATTTTCGCACAAGACGAAGGTGTAAGAGCAGAGACAACGCTAGACATTTTAGGTAAATTACGTCCAGCATTTAACGTTCGCGGTTCTGTAACGGCTGGTAACTCTTCACAAATGAGTGACGGTGCAGCATCTGTACTATTAATGGATCGTGAAAAAGCAGTGAGCGATGGCATGAAGCCACTTGCAAAATTCCGTTCATTCGCAGTAGCTGGAGTACCACCAGAAGTAATGGGAATCGGCCCAATTGCTGCAATTCCGAAAGCGTTAAAATTAGCTGGTTTAGAGCTATCTGATATCGGTCTATTTGAACTAAATGAAGCATTCGCTTCTCAATCTATCCAAGTTATTCGTGAACTTGGTCTAGATGAAGAAAAAGTAAACGTAAACGGCGGTGCAATCGCACTTGGACATCCACTTGGCTGTACAGGAGCAAAACTAACACTATCTCTTATTCACGAAATGAAACGTCGCAACCAACAATTCGGTATCGTAACAATGTGTATCGGCGGCGGAATGGGAGCAGCGGGAGTGTTTGAATTACTATAAAAAAAGTGGAAGCGGCTCGCTCAGAATGTGAGGGGGATGGAGCTTCAGACGAAGAGGCGCTGTTTGCCTCGTAGGAAGAAACGAAGCCACCGAACATTCTAGCCACTGGAACTGGATTATATAAAAAGTGCAGGTGGCTTGCTTAGAACAGGAGGGCGTTGGAAGCCCTGACGAAGAGGCGCTTTTTGCCTCACAGGAAGGGGTGAAACGACCGACTGTTTTAGCCGTTGGAACTGGATTATAAAAAAAGCGCAGGCGGCTCGCTCAGAACAAGAGGACGCTAAAGCAAAGAATGGAAGCAACAAAGGTTTATAAAAAATAAAATTGAGAGCCAGCTTCTTTCAAAATGAGAGAAGCGGCTTATGAAAATATGAAGGAGGAAATTTTCATGGAAAAAACAGTAGGAAATGCGGTTAAAGGCGGTAGCTTTTTAGTAGAGGAAATTACAATTGATCAAGTGTTTACGCCAGAAGATTTTTCATCTGAGCATAAAATGATTGCAAAAACGACAGAGGACTTTATCGTAAATGAAGTTCTTCCGGAGCTTGAATATTTAGAGCAACACGAGTTTGATCGTTCTGTTCGTCTTTTAAAAGAAGCTGGGGAACTTGGTTTATTAGGCGCTGACGTACCAGAAGAGTACGGCGGAATTGGTCTTGATAAAGTAAGCTCAGCGTTAATCGCAGAGAAATTCTCGCGCGCTGGTGGTTTTGCAATTACTCACGGTGCTCACGTAGGTATCGGATCATTACCAATCGTATTATTCGGTAACGAAGAGCAAAAGAAAAAGTATTTACCATTACTTGCAACTGGTGAAAAATTAGCGGCATACGCATTAACTGAGCCAGGTTCAGGATCTGACGCATTAGGTGCAAAAACAACGGCACGTTTAAATGCAGAAGGTACACATTACGTATTAAATGGTGAAAAGCAATGGATTACAAACTCTGCATTCGCTGACGTATTTATCGTATACGCAAAAATTGATGGAGAGCACTTCTCAGCATTTATCGTAGAGAAAGAATATGCTGGTGTATCTACAAGCCCAGAAGAAAAGAAAATGGGTATTAAATGTTCTTCAACTCGTACGTTAATTTTAGAAGATGCATTAGTACCGAAAGAAAACTTACTTGGTGAAATCGGTAAGGGTCATATTATCGCGTTCAACATTTTAAATATCGGCCGTTATAAATTAGGTGTTGGTACAGTTGGATCTGCGAAACGTGCAGTAGAAATTTCAGCACAATATGCAAATCAACGTCAACAGTTCAAACAACCAATCGCTCGCTTCCCATTAATTCAAGAGAAACTTGCGAATATGGCAGCGAAAACATATGCAGCTGAAAGCTCTGTATACCGTACAGTAGGTTTATTCGAAAGCCGCATGAGCACATTATCTGAAGAGGAAGTAAAGGACGGTAAAGCAGTAGCAGCTTCTATCGCTGAATATGCAATCGAGTGCTCTTTAAATAAAGTATTCGGTTCTGAAGTACTAGATTATACAGTAGATGAAGGTGTTCAAATTCACGGTGGTTACGGATTTATGGCAGAGTACGAGATTGAAAGAATGTACCGCGATTCTCGTATTAACCGTATTTTCGAAGGCACGAACGAAATTAACCGCCTAATCGTACCAGGTACGTTCTTACGTAAAGCGATGAAAGGTGAATTACCACTTCTTCAAAAAGCACAAAAATTACAAGAAGAGTTAATGATGATGATGCCAGAAGAAGTAGGCGATGAGCCATTAGCACTTCAAAAATATTTAGTAACTAACGCGAAGAAAATCGGCTTAATGGTAGCTGGATTAGCAGCTCAAAAATACGGTAAAGCATTAGATAAAGAGCAAGAAATTCTTGTGAATATCGCTGACATCGTAAGCAATCTTTACGCAATGGAATCAGCTCTTCTTCGTACAGAAAAAGCAATTAAAACAACTGGTCTTGAAAAGAATAAACAAAAAGTGTTATACACTGAAGTATTCTGCCAAGAAGCATTCAACGAAATCGAAGCAGATGCGAAAGAAACACTTATCGCAGTTGAAAACGGCGACATGCTGCGCATGATGTTATCATCATTACGTAAATTAACTCGCCACACACCACTTAATGTAATTCCGAAGAAACGTGAAATTGCTGCAAAAATTTTAGAAGATGAGCGTTACACAGTTTAATAGCTGTAAAGAAAAGTAGTCGTATAAACGGCTACTTTTCTTTTTTTTTTGTAAAAATGAAATTTTTAGTGACATAAAACTAATACCATTAGTATAATAAAACTAATGGTATTAGTTTTCGTGAAAAGGGAGATGGAAATATGAGAATGATGCATGAAAAAACGGTATATCAATTGTCATTTTTGCCAAGAGTGTTTCCTGTGAATTGTTACTTTGTGGAGGAAGAAGATGGTTTAACTTTAATTGATGCGGCTTTGCCATATAGCGCAAAAGGTATTTTACAGGCGGCTGAGAAAATAGGGAAACCCATTACTAAGATTGTATTAACACATGCGCATGATGATCACATCGGTGCATTAGACGCGTTAAAGGAAGTACTTCCTAATGTTCCAGTCTATATTTCTAAGCGGGACGCAAAGCTGTTAGAAGGAGATACGACGTTACAAAAGGATGAACCGAATATACCGATAAAAGGCGGTGTACCTAAAAAGGTAAAAACGGTACCTGATGTTTTATTGGAAGATGGCGACCGAGTTGGATCGCTTCTTGCGATTATGACACCGGGACATACGCCAGGATCCATGTCGCTTCTTGATGTACGAAATAAAGCTCTTATTGTCGGGGATGCCTTCCAAACAAGAGGGGGTATGGCTGTTTCGGGGCAAATGAAATTTTGGTTTCCGTTTCCTGCAATGGCAACGTGGAGCAAAGAAATATCATTACAAAGTGCAGAGAAGCTAAGCGAATATGAGCCGTCCTTACTTGCGGCAGGACATGGGAAAATGATAAAGGATCCAGGCACTGTCATAAAACTTGCTATTAAGGAAGCTAAGCGGAATATAGAAAGTAGGAAAGAGGGATAATTTATGTCACCGAGAATCGGACTTACATTACAGAAAATTGTAGAAACAGCGGCAGAAATTGCAGATACAAATGGAATACAAGAAGTAACGTTAGCTTCATTAGCGCAAACATTAGGGGTACGTTCACCCTCGCTATATAATCATGTGAACGGTTTACAAGATGTACGGAAAAATCTCGGTATGTACGGAATAAAACAGCTGCATAACAGACTGGAAGAAGCGGCTGAGGGTAAACGTATGGATGAAGCAGTTCATGCTTTAGGAGAAGCGTACGTAGCATTCGTCCGCAAACATCCTGGACTGTATGAAGCAACCTTTTTACGAGATGAAGAAGTAAGAAAAGCAGGTGACGGAATTGTAAAGCTTTGTCTTCATGTTTTACAACAATACGGCTTAGAAGGAGAGAATGCACTTCATGCGACACGTGGATTCAGAAGTATTTGTCATGGATTTGCGTCGATTGAACAGCAAGGTGGATTTGGTTTGCCGCTAGATTTAGATACGAGTTTACATTTATTATTAGAAACCTTTATTAAAGGATTGCATGTAATGAAAGAGTGAATAAGAAGCGAGACAACATGAATTTGTTGCTGATCATGCTTTTTGTATAGTAGGCTTCGGTTTGCTGGAGGCAAAATTACAAGTGGTAGTTGTGTTCTTAATTCTTTCGTTAATTATAGGTGTTGCAGCTTGAGTATGAATAAGAGGAAACCTTAGAAGCGATTCTAAGGTTTTTTTAGTGCATATAATCCTAAAAGAAATAAATACTAAATCGTGAATGAACAAAGAAAGGTAGGAGTATTTTATGCAAAACTTAACAGAGCTTGAAGTAGAAAATTTACGTCATTTAATTGGTGGACATGCGACGATTATTAACAAATTGGACCAGTATGCACAGGCTTGTACAGATCCACAGCTAAAGCAAATGCTACAAAAGGATGCGCAAGATGCACGAAATACGAAACAGCAGTTAATGACTTTTTTAGGATAGGGGGAAAAGAGAAATGAATGAAAAAGATATGGTAAATGATTATTTAGCAGGGTTAAATTCAAGTTTAACAAGTTATGCAAATTATATTTCTCAGTCTGATAATGAACAGTTACATCAAACGTTAATTCAAATTCGTAATCAAGATGAATCCCGTCAACGTAATATGTATGAATACGCAAAGCAAAAAAGTTATTATAAGCCGGCAGCACCTGCTAATCCAATGATTGTGCAGCAATTAAAAAGTCAATTAAGTGCGGAATAGTGTGATGAATGAAACGAGCGAATGGATTCGCTCGTTTTTTTGTTTGGTATATGTCAATAAATACATAAAAAATATTTTTCCGGTTGTAACAAATATGACGAAAATGGAATATAACAATTCACAAAAAGGACAAAAGTTTGCTCAATATTTCACAAAGTATCCATGGTTTCTATCGTGAGAACCTCTATAATTAGGGGTGTAAAGAACGAAAGAAATAGACTACATGATCAATTAGGAGAGATTGCTATGAATAGAAACACAAGAAAAATTGCAATTATCGGTACTGGATTAGTTGGATCAAGCTGTGCGTATTCCATTGTAAACCAAGGGATTTGCGAAGAGCTATTGTTAATTGATATAAATCATGAACGTGCAGTTGGAGAAGCGATGGATTTATCGCACTGCATTAACTTTACAAATACAAGAACAAAAGTATATGCAGGAAGTTATGAAGACTGCAAAGATATGGACATTGTCATTATTACAGCAGGACCAGCGCCGAAGCCTGGACAAAGTCGTTTAGACACTTTAGGAGCCAGCGCTAAGATTATGGAGGGTGTTGTTGGCGGCGTAATGGAAAGTGGATTTGATGGCATTTTCTTACTCGCATCGAACCCAGTTGACATTATTACATATCAAGTGTGGAAGCTATCTGGATTACCTAGAAATCGTGTGATTGGTACAGGTACATCACTAGATTCTTCTCGCTTAAGAACAATTTTATCTGAAATGTTACATGTAGATCCTCGTAGTATTCATGGGTATTCATTAGGAGAACATGGTGATTCTCAAATGGTTGCTTGGTCTCACGTAACTGTCGGTGGAAAACCGATTTTACAAATTTTAGAAGAGAAAAAAGACCAATTTGGTGAAATAGATTTAGATGAAATTGTTGAGAAGACTGCAAAAGCTGGATGGGAAATTTATAAGCGCAAAGGAACTACTTATTACGGAATCGGAAACTCTTTAGCTTATATTGCTCGCTCAATTTTCAATGATGATCACCGTGTTATCGCTGTTTCAGCCATTTTAGATGGTGAATATGGCGAATACGATATTTGTACAGGAGTACCAGCAATTATTACTAGAGACGGTGTAAGAGAAGTGGTAGAACTAAACTTATCAGAAGATGAAGAAAGTCGCTTTGCAAAATCAAACGATGTTTTACGCGATTATATGAAAACAATTGGTTACTAAATTATAGGAGAAGGTGAAACAAATGAAGGAATATATAATGTCTCGTGTGTTTAAAGCTTCAGCCGGAATCGCACAGGGTATTTTCGTATCCCTTGGAATTGGTTTACTGATCGAAAATATAGGAAGAATTGTTGATATCCCATTACTTATTACAATCGGAGTTGTTGCAAAATCACTTATGGCACCAGCAATTGGAGCCGGGATTGCCTTTATGCTCGGTGCAAACGGACTCGTAATTTTCTCAGCAATGGTAGCTGGAGCAATTGGAGCAGGTTCCATTTCAATTACTGAAGCTGGTCTCATCATTAAAACAGGTGAACCAATCGGTGCATTATTAACAGCGACTTTAGCAGTTTATATTGGTAAACGATTAAGTGGAAAAACTGCTTTAGATATGATGCTCGTTCCATTTGCAGCAATATTAGGTTCTGGTTTAGTCGGTATTTGGTTAGCTCAAAATATTAGCCCAGTTTTAAATACAGTTGGAGCATTCATTAAAGATAGTTCAGCTGGTAGCCCGTTTATCGCTTCTATCGTGATTGCTGTAGTTTGGGGATTGTTACTTATCTCTCCAGCTTCATCAGCAGCATTAGCAATAGCACTTAGTTTAGACGGTGTTGCAGGCGGTGCAGCACTTGCAGGATGTGTTGCTCAATTTATCGGATTCTCTGTTATTTCAGCGAAAGAAAATAACTTAGGTGGCATATTAGCCCAGGCACTTTGTACTCCAAAAGTACAGTTGCCGAACATTACTAAAAATCCAATGATTCTCGTCCCAACTGTCGTCGCCAGTGCTATAGTGGGCCCAGTATCAGCATTAATTTTCCAACTGGAAGCAGGAAAAGAAATTGCAGGTCTTGGATTAAGCTCTCTTATCGCACCAATTAATTTAATTTCCAGCCAAGGGTGGGAAGTTGTCCCAGCGATGGTAATCACTTATATCATCATTCCAGTAGCTGTTTCTTATATACTGTACATTGCTCTTAAAAAAGCAGGTCGTATTCATTCTGGTGACATGACTGTACCACAATCTTAATTTGAAAATCTCCTTAATATAGAGAAAAGCAGACTGAAGCCACAGTCTGCTTTTTTACATTTTATGATTTTGTTTTACTGGAACACGTACTGTTTCTTTTGCTAATAATAGCTGAACACCAAAGTATAGTACGCTTGCAAGCGTCATTCCAGAAATGGCGTCTACAAATGCATGCTGCTTCGTAAATAATGTTGATAAAATAATAAGCGTACCGAAGAAAGTAAGGATGTAATATTCCAAAGTATGCTGTTCTCTACGCTTAAAGGCAGCTAACATAATTACAAATGTCGTAAGGACATGAATGCTTGGGAAACAGTTTACTGGTTGATCAATACTATAAATATAGCGGACTAGTTCGGAAAATACATCTGTTCCAACGACGGTTGGGCGTGGCACAGTTGTCTGCCAAAAAAAGTAAATTGAAAAACAAGCAAGTTTTCCAAGAATTACACTACTTAAAGTGACATAATATTGCTTTCGATCAGCAAAACAGTAATAAATAAGTGCACCGTATAAGTATGGAAACCAAAGTAAGTAAGGAATAATAAATGCTTTCACAAATGGAATCCAATCATCTACTACAGTTGTGACATCTACTGCGTGAACAGTAGATTTATTTAATACGTCGTAAAGGGGACTTACGAGTACGAGTAGAAGTATATAACTTAACGGAAGAAGAGATGAAAGTTTAAATTTCTTCATGATAATCTCCTATGTTTTAGTAATGTAAATAAATTCAATTGATTATAATATAGAAAATCCAATTGGGCTATCGATTTTACTTACATTTTCTTGAATTCACCTTACATTTTTGTCACTTGACTTAAAAGAGGGGGAGGGTGCTATATGAAGTGTTCATTTTATTTCTTAGTTTTTATATTGTTATGCCTAGTGAGTACTGGGTGTGCAAAGGATAAAGAAGGAGAGAAATTAGAATACAACGGGAGAGCACTCGTAATTGGAGTTGTTGGTGAAAAGCCGAAAGATACGTTTAGAAATATAAAGTTTGAAAATGTGAAGTTAGAGGAATTGGAAAAGAAATCTAAGGAAGTGGATGGTTTTCTAATAATGAAAGATCACTTTCAAGAAGCCTCAACAGAGCAGTATAAAGATGTATTTTCATCGCTAAAGAAACCAGTGTTTTTTATTGGTTTACAAGATAAATCATATTCAACTTTTATTACAAAAGAGATAGAGTATAACAGTGCACGAAAAGATGTAAATGCTATGTATACGCAAGGTTTTGCAAATATCGGAAGTGGTGAAGGACAACAATGGGCAGTTGGTTTATCGAATGGTGGAAATACAGAAGAAAGTATTCATAATATGTATATCGTAGTATTTCAAACAATTGCAGATTATTTGAATAGATGATGAAGGAGCCTGTAAACGAGGCTTCTTATTTTTTTATGTAGAAGCATATAACAATGTGATTGAGAAGCTCACGCAAGCTTTACAACGTATGCCAGATGCATTCGCGGCTGTAATGATACCGATTTATAATTTTATATCAGCTATTGCAGATTTAATTATAAAATTTAATAAAGCGCATCGAGTATTAGCTCGTTTTATCAAGGGATGATAATGTTAGTTCCACATCTCCCCCCTTGCGATTGGTATTGGTTTGTGGGCAGGTATGCAAGCAGTTTTAGCTTCATTATGGCCAATAAGCGTTCCTGTTGAGACTGGACTTGCGGTTATGAGTGGCTAAGGTATGGTTAGTGGCGTCTGCTTGAGCAGGAATTGCAGTAGGATATTCATATGCATATAAACATGTTTATTTATATACTCGTTTACTCTTTCTATACCTCACTACATCATAACGACTATGCCATAGTTATGTAATGGATTTCTGTTGAAAATTAGTATTAAATATCTTAATTGAAGTGCACTGTATTTCTACCCATTCATTTGTTATATCTTGCTCAATTCCTTCTAAATCAATTAGTATGATACTATCGTAGATATTTAGTGTTGCTAAGTTATCCTCACTGTTATAATCTAGCTTAGCAATTACTTTAAAGCCTTTACTATTCTGAATTATTGCATTTGCATTTTTATCTGAAAAGGTTATATTTGTATTCCATATAAATTCATCATCTATATGTATTTCTACATTATAGTTTTCGTTTTTTTCTGGCTTATCCCCATCCCACTCAGCGATAAATGGATTGCTATCTACTTGAACTAAAACTTTATATCCATCTAATAATTTTTCTGATATATCCACTATTTTAATATCCATTGCTTATTACTCCTTTTTATTTTTAATATGGTACTCTAACAAGGGGATTGTCAACATTCATCACGTTATTTACGGGGACAAAGATCCATTTTTCTTTATGAAAGAAAAAATGTAAATAAGAGGATATTTATTGTGAGGATAAGGGGGGAATGATGTTGAAAACTATTAAAAATACATTATTATTTGTTCTATGTTTGGTGGTTCTTAGTGGTTGTTTTACAAGAGAGGGAACGATTGTTGGTGGTAAGGTTCATGGAGGTTCAAATAGTATAGATGGAAAGTATAAAAGTTTCACTGGTTTTGCAACTCAAGATATGGATGTAAAAAAAGGTGAAAGCTGGATATTTACCTTTGATGATAAAACGAAGCAAGGAACCATAAAGGCTTATGTTTTAGATTCAAATGATAATACAATACTGGAAGTTAATAGTGGAAACAGTAAAAATAATATTAAAGTGTCTAAAGATGATACATATAAAGTTAAAATTATAACAGAAGAACATGGTGGAGAATTTGAAATATCATGGAAAAAAGAAAAGTAGTTAAGTTAATGAGTATCGGGCTATTATTATGTTCTTAGGATTCGAATACCTTCCAAAGAGATGGAGAAAAAGGAATTTTGATTATTATTTATGCTATAGATGTATATGTAATATCTATTCCTTTAAAAGTAAAGAAATATAATTCAATTTAATTTCTATTGAATATAGAAGTGATTATGCTATGAAAGTCATGTGTATACATGGCTTTTTCTTTGCAGTAATTTCTTACCTGTCGGTGCTATTGCATCCGTTGTAGCGTTATGCGGCGGGTTATTCATTATGGTTGGTGGCCAGGAACAGGGATTTTCCCTTATTTCAAGAGCTGGGATTGCTAAAGCTATTTTGTCCTACACTAGTAGGGCTTTTTTATTAAAAGTAGTTCCTCAATATTCATGAAATATGCAAATGTGCATATTGTATTTATTTGGATATTTTCTATGTTGAAATTAAATATAGGGATTTTTTAATATATAGAAATGAACTCAGAAATATTCAATGAATTTTGAGAGGTGTTACATGTTTAAAAACAAGAAATTAATTCGATTTGGTCTAACATTACTTGTATGTTTATTTATAATTGATTTTACAATCAGTTATTTTCAAGCATATCTTGAATCAGCGGCAGGTATTAAATGGGTAATATCAGAAACTTGGAGAACTATTTTGTTAGATGCCCCTGAAAGTATATTGGTTATTTTAGGCGCAATTGCTTTATATGATTTCACAAAAGAAACATCTCCAAAAGACGCATCCATTTAAATGCGTCTTTTTTCTTTGCAGTAATTTCTTCGACATTATGGAATACTCTCATTATTACGGCCAAAATCGTTAGTTCCTTTTATCTGTACGCCTTTGTCATGTAAAGCGTTTCCAGGTTTTGTGACTATAGGCTGAAATGGTTAAATAAACGTTTGTTTAAGATATATGTTCGATAAGAAGAAACCGATGCAGCTCAAGGGCTAACAAAGAAAAATGGGGAATTAATCAAACGTTTGTTTAAGATGTATGTTCGGTAGGCAGAAATCGATACGGCTCAAGGGTTAACAAAGAAAAATAGGGAGTTAATCAAACGTTTGTTTAAGATGTATGTTCGGGGAGGGATGCGAGAAGAATCTAAAAAAATTTATATATTTATTTTTTCTTAACAAATGGCGGAAAAATAAGAAAAATTAGCAGGATTATTAAAAATTATCACGAAATAAGTAAAAGTTTAGCGAATAATCGTTTGAAATAATAAAACGTTTTCTATATGATAAAGGTAAAGGTTAGTAAAAAAGTAGGTGAATTTATGACAGTAACATTTTATTCATATCCAAAGTGTGGCACATGTCAAAAAGCAAAGAAATGGTTTGAGGCAAACGATGTAGCATATGAGATGATTCATATTGTTGAAAATCCACCGTCAAAAGAAGATTTACGTAATTTACATGAGAAAAGTGAATTACCATTAAAAAAATTCTTTAATACAAGTGGAATGCGCTACCGCGAACTTGGTTTAAAAGATAAGTTAAAGGATGCAAGCGAAGACGAAATGTATGAGCTTTTAGCATCTGATGGCATGTTGATTAAACGTCCAATTGTAACAGATGGAACGAGTGTAACACTTGGTTTTAACGAAGAGCAGTTTGAAAGTGTGTGGAAAAAGTACCAATAAGGTATTTTTACATAATTAATACATTCACTGGAGGTACAGTCATGAGCATTCCAAATAATTTACGTTACTCTGAAGAACACGAATGGGTAAAAACAGAAGGTAATGCGGTTGTTATCGGTATTACTCATTTTGCGCAAGGTGAGTTAGGCGATATCGTATTCGTTGAACTTCCTGAAGTAGGTGCAACAATCCAAGCTGACGAGCCATTCGGAAGCGTAGAATCTGTTAAAACAGTTTCTGAATTATACGCACCTGTAAGTGGTAAAGTTGTAGCAGTAAACGAAGAATTAAGTGACCAACCAGAACTAGTTAACGAATCTCCATACGAGGGTGCATGGATGGTTAAAGTTGAACTTTCTGATGCAAGCCAAGTTGAGAAGTTATTAACTGCAGAAAAATATGCAGAAATGACAAACCAAGACTAATTATAGTCGAAGAAAAAGGACAGCCTTTGTGCTGTCCTTTTTTATGTTGTGTACATAATGAATTTAAAAACATATATATTAATTATTATGTAGGAGAACGTTTTTGAAAAACTTTTTTCATGGAGGCTTCATGCTGAGCAAGCCGCTTGAGCTTTTCGTTATGATCCAGCTCCAGCGGCTAGATTGTTTGGTGGCTTCGCGTCTTCCTGCGAGGCAAAAAGCGCCTCAAGTTCAGGAGTTCGGGTGCTCTCCTGTTCTGAGCGAGCCGCTTGCGCTTTTCTTTGTCCAGCTCCAGCGGCTAGAACAGTCGGTCATTTCACTCCTTCACTTGAGACAAAAAGCGCCTCTAGTTCAGGAGTTCGGGTGCTCTCTTGTTCTGAGCGAGCCGCTTGCGCTTTTCTTTTGCAAAAATAAACAGGAAACAACATGAAAATAACGAATATACTATATACTAAGTTAAAGGTTGTATAGTATATGGTGATCGGGTGATGACATATGATTTATGTGGAAAAAGTCATTATTGTAGAAGGTAAATCGGATAGAAGAAAGATTGAATCTATTATTCGTGAACCAGTGGAAATTGTTTGTACAAATGGTACAATTGGTTTGTCGAAAATGGATGAGCTCATTGATCAATTTTTTGATAAGGACGTATATGTGCTAGTGGATGCTGATGATGCAGGAGAAAAGTTAAGGAAACAATTCCGAAAAGAATTTCCGCAAGCAGAGCATATTTATATTGATCGCTCGTATCGCGAGGTGGCGACTGCACCTTCTTCACATTTAGCAAATGTATTATGGGGAGCAGACATTGACGTTTATACAGAATATTTACGGTAAGGAATGATAGAAGTGATTGATTGGACAGGTGCCGAAGCTACAGCCCTAATAGGAAATGAAGAAAAAACAGTGTTATATGTGTATACACCAATGTGTGGAACATGCCAATTGGCAAAGAAGATGTTAACGGTCGTTGAGATGACGATTGAAGATTTGAAAATTGGAATGTTAGATTTAAATTATGCCCCGCATTTAGCGAAAGAGTATGGGATAGAAAGTGTACCGTGTTTACTTATTTTTGAAAATGGGACACTGATGAAGAAAATATATGCATTTCATTCGGTGGAATATTTATATACGGAATTAAAGTAGGCGGCAAAGTTTTTGCCGCCTCGACATATTTCTTGGGAAATATGTCGACATGCGTGATAGATACAGTATTTGTCGAGCGAAAATAACAGGATTGCCCTTTAATAAGAGGGAATGGTATGTAATAGAAAGTGATATGAGGGATGTGGTTTAGGATGAAATTATATTCTTTGCTTCAATCATTTGTAAATTACGCTAATGGTCAATATCATTTAGAACCGCTTTTAAGGCAAGGAGAAAGAACTGTTAATTTTCGTTTTGGAGATGAATGCTGTTCGTTACAAATTTCAAGAGATTATATAGAACTTTTGAAAGAGGCGAGAGGAACGGAACAAATCGTTTGTTTAGAGGAAGAGGATGTACAAAAATTAGTGACTGGAAATATGAGGTTGCAAAAGTTAATGAGTGATGGACGGGTACAATATTCTGGAACGTATCGAACGATGTTATTAGTTGAATCGATGTTTCATATATGTAAACCGATGTCAGTCGGAGCTTAAAATTCTGAAGTTTCTTTTTTTACGAAAATTTCTGTTGACAGAGCGTGTGGATATTGATACAATTCAATTCATAAAATATAGACAATTTCATAAATTTTAAATCAGACGAAAATTTAATCTGATTTCTCTTATTAAGAGAGGTGGAGGGACTGTGCCCTGTGAAGCCCGGCAACCGTCAACTTATGTTGAAATGGTGCCAATTCCTGCAAAGCAAATGCTTTGAGAGATGAGAGAGAGGGATAATGTTGTTATATACGCATATAAACCTTTCTGCTTCTCTAGAAGCGGAAAGGTTTTTTGTTGTTTGAATGCGGAGGACATTCAAATAATAAGAGGAGCTATAACGATGGACTACACGCATGAAAAATAAAAAAATGCGGAGTCTATCCAAAGTTTTATGAAATCCAGCTCCAGCGGCTAGAACAGTCGGTCGTTTCATCCCTTCCTATGAGGCAAAAAGCGCCTCTACGTCTGGGATTCCAACGCCCTCTTGTTCTAAATGAGCCGCTTACGCTTTTTAAACAAAAAAGGGGTGAACATCATGATTTTATTAGAAAATGTAAAGAAAATATATAAGGCAAAAAGCGGTGATGTCACTGCTGTAGATAACGCCAACTTACAAATAGAGAAAGGCGAAATATTTGGTGTTATTGGATATAGTGGCGCTGGGAAAAGTTCGTTAATCAGATTGTTTAATCAGTTAGAGAAACCAACTTCTGGCCAAATTACAATTGCGAATCGTGTGATTTCAGCGATTACTGGAAATGAACTTCGTAAGGCAAGACAAGAAATCGGAATGATTTTTCAGCATTTCAACTTACTTTGGTCACGAACTGTGCGTGAAAATATCGCATTCCCACTTGAAATTGCAGGTGTCGATAAGGCGGAGAGAAGAAAACGTGTCGATGAGTTAATTCATCTTGTTGGATTAGAAGGAAGAGGAGACGCGTACCCATCTCAGCTAAGTGGTGGACAAAAGCAGCGCGTCGGGATTGCAAGAGCGTTAGCAAATAATCCACAAGTACTTTTATGTGATGAAGCAACGTCAGCTCTTGATCCGGAAACGACAGATCAAATTTTAGATTTATTGTTAGATATTAATAAGCGTCTCGGCTTAACAATTGTATTGATTACGCATGAGATGCACGTTATTCGCAAAATTTGTAATCGAGTTGCTGTAATGGAGAAAGGGAAGATCGTAGAAACGGGTCCAGTACTTGACGTATTCCGTAATCCACAGCAAGACATTACAAAACGATTTGTACAGCAGTTAACTGATTCTGAAGATACGAATGAAACGATTGAAAGTTTAATAGAAAAGTATCCAGATGGAAAAGTAATTCGTTTGCAGTTTGTCGGTGAAGCGGTAGAAAGACCGGTACTTCAAAGGTTAATGCAGCGCGGTGATATAGAAGTTAGCATTTTGCAAGGAAATATCGCGCAAACGAATAACGGCTCTTACGGAAGTTTAGTCGTTCATTTAAATGGTGAAGAAACAGCGATCCAGCAAGCAATAGAAGGGATTCATCAAGATCAAGTAGAGCTGGAGGTGATTGCACATGGATAAGTTAATCGCAAATATTGATTGGAATCAAATGTTAGAAGCAACTGGTGAAACGTTATATATGACGGCAATCGCAGCGCTTGCCACATTTGTTTTAGGACTTATTTTAGGACTATTACTCTTTATGACAGCGAAAGATAATTTATGGGAAAATAAAGCGATTAATACGGTGATTGGAGCGTTCGTAAACATTTTCCGTTCTATACCGTTCATCATTTTAATTATTTTATTAATCCCGTTCACAAAGATTCTTCTTGGAACAATACTCGGAGCGAGTGCAGCGCTGCCAGCTTTAATTATTGGAGCGGCACCGTTTTACGCGAGAATGGTTGAAATCGCACTTCGTGAAATTGATAAAGGTGTAATTGAAGCTTCAAAAGCGATGGGAGCAAAAACAAGCACAATTATTTTGAAGGTGTTAATTCCAGAATCGTTACCAGCGTTAGTATCTGGTATTACGGTTACGACTATTGCTTTAGTCGGCTATACAGCAATGGCAGGTGTTGTTGGTGCTGGTGGTCTTGGAACACTTGCTTACTTAGAGGGATTCCAGCGTGGAAATAACGATGTAACAATCGTTGCGACAATTTGTGTATTACTCGTTGTATTTTTAATTCAGTGGATTGGTGATAGTTTAACGACTCGAATAGATAAAAGATAATGAAAACAGGGGGATATTTCAAATGAAAAAATTATTACTTACAGCACTTATTTCAACTTCAATTTTTGGGTTAGCTGCTTGTGGCGGGAAAGATAAAGATGAAAAGAAACTTGTTGTTGGTGCTTCTAACGTACCGCACGCTGAAATTTTAGAAAAGGCAAAACCGTTACTTGAGAAAAAAGGAATTGAGTTAGAAATTAAAAAATTCCAAGACTACGTGTTACCGAATAAATCGTTAGCAGATAAAGAATTAGATGCAAACTACTTTCAGCACATTCCGTATTTAGAAAAAGAGATCAAAGATAAGAAATATGATTTTGAAATAGCAGGAAAAATTCATTTAGAACCGATTGGTGTGTATTCTCAAAAATATAAGAGCTTAAAAGAACTTCCAAACGGGGCGACGATTATTATGAGTAATTCTGTTACTGATCATGGTCGTGGTTTAGCAATTTTACAAAAAGAAGGCATTTTAAAAATTAAAGACGGAGTAGAGCCAGTTAAAGCAACTCCAAAAGATATTGCGGATAATCCGAAAAACTTAAAGTTCAAAACAGATATCGAGCCTGGTTTATTGCCACAAGTGTATAACAATAAAGAAGGCGATGCGGTTCTAATTAATTCTAACTATGCAATTGATGCGAAATTAAACCCAGAAAAAGACGCGATTGCAATTGAAGGAAATGATTCTCCATACGCAAACGTAGTAGCTGTTCGTAAAGGCGATAAAGATAAAAAAGAGATTAAAGCTCTTATAGAAGTACTGCATTCTAAAGAAATTGAAGACTTTATTACTAAAGAATATAAAGGGGCAGTTGTTCCTGTAAAAGAATAATTGCGGAAAAAGGGCTGGTGTATGCCGGTCCTTTTTTTACTACATAACTATAGGGGAGAAGGGGACATCATATGAAAAAGATTCTATTGTCAGTTGTTACAGCACTGTCTGTATTTACATTAGCTGCTTGCGGGGGGAAAGATGAGAATAAGCTTGTCGTTGGCGCTTCTAATATACCGCACGCTGTTATTTTAGAAAAGGCACAGCCAATATTAGAGAAAAAGGGCATTAAGTTAGAGATAAAAAAATTCCAGGATTATGTTTTACCAAATAAGGCATTAGCTGATAAAGAAATCGATGCAAATTATTTTCAACATATCCCTTATTTAGATAAAGAGATTCAAGAAAAAGGATACAAAATTGTAAATGCAGGAAAAATTCATTTAGAGCCAATGGGCATTTATTCTAAGAAATATAAAAGCTTAAAAGAACTTCCAGATGGCGGAACAGTTATTATGAGTAATAACGTAGCGGAGCGTGGCCGTATGCTCGTATTGTTACAAAAAGGCGGCGTTATTAAATTAAAAGACGGTGTAGATGTTGTTAAAGCAACAGTAAAAGATGTTGTAGAAAATCCGAAAAATTTAAAGTTTAAAACAGATGTAGAACCTGGACTTTCACCGAAGCTGTACGAAAACAATGAAGGTGATGCTTTATTTATTAATTCAAACTACGCAATTGATGCGAAATTAAATCCAACAAAGGATGCAATCGCAATTGAAGGATCAGACTCTCCTTACGCAAATATTATCGCAGTTCGTAAAGGTGACGAGAAGAAAAAAGAAATTAAAGAGCTAGTAGAAGTGCTACATTCAAAAGAAATTCAAGATTTTATTAACAAAGAATATAAAGGTGCTGTACTTCCTGTGAACGAATAGGTGCTGGAAAGGGCTGGGGATAATCCAGTCCTTTTTTCTTTATATATATAAGAAGAAAGGTGTATCATAAGAGGATGTAAAGGAAATACTTATATACATTTGTGAAAAAATTGTTACATTTTCTTAGTGTTTGCGATATCATTTTATTTGCTATAAGATTAGAATGAGAATAAAATGAGAATATGAACGTTTTAGTAATTTTTAAAATGTATATAGAGGATTAATGGAGGTATTGAGATGGCTGGTTCTACATTAACGGTTAAAGACTTACACGTATCAATCGACGGTAAAGAAATTTTAAAAGGTGTAAACCTTGAAGTAAAAGGTGGAGAAATCCACGCAATTATGGGACCTAACGGAACAGGTAAATCAACTTTATCTTCTGCGATTATGGGTCACCCAAAGTATGAAGTAACAGAAGGTAGCATCATCATCGACGGTGAAGATGTATTAGAAATGGAAGTAGACGAGCGCGCACTAGCAGGTCTATTCTTAGCAATGCAATATCCAAGTGAAATTAGCGGAGTAACAAACGCTGACTTCTTACGTTCTGCAATTAATGCACGTCGTGAAGAAGGCGAAGAAATTTCTCTTATGAAATTTATCCGTACATTAGATAAAAACATGGAATTCCTAGAAATGGATCCAGAAATGGCACAACGTTACTTAAACGAAGGTTTCTCTGGTGGAGAGAAAAAACGTAACGAAATTCTTCAATTAATGATGATTGAGCCAAAAATCGCAATCTTAGATGAAATCGACTCAGGTCTTGATATCGATGCATTAAAAGTTGTATCTAAAGGTATTAACCAAATGCGCGGCGAAGAGTTCGGCTGCCTAATGATTACGCATTACCAACGTTTATTAAACTACATCACTCCAGACTTCGTTCACGTTATGATGAACGGTCGTATCGTTAAATCTGGTGGCCCTGAGCTTGCACAACGTCTAGAAGCTGAAGGTTACGACTGGATTAAAAAAGAATTAGGTATTGAAGACGAAACAGCAGAGCAAGAAGCGTAAGAGAGGAGCATAAACATGACAATCGGTACATTACCTTTCGATCAAGAAACAATCCGTCAGCGCGCAAGCGAAGTAAACGAAGCTGCTTGGTTGACTGAGTTCCGCTTACAAGCTCTTGCACAAGCAACTGAACTTCCAATGCCAACGCCTGATAAAACGAAAATTGAAAAATGGGACTTTATCGGAAAAGGCGACGCTGCTAAGCAAGAGCCTGTAAGTTCTTTAACAGAGCTTCCAGAAGCAGTGAAAAACTTAATCGATGAAAATAACAGCGTATTAGTACAACGTACTGGTACAACTGCTTTCGTTTCTTTAGCAGACGAAGCAAAAGAAAAAGGTGTTATTTTTACAGACATCGTAACAGCTGCAACAGAGCATGCTGAATTAGTACAAAAGTACTTAATGAAAGACGGCGTGAAAGTAGACGAGCATCGTCTAACTGCACTTCATGCTGCATTAATCAACGGCGGTGCATTCGTATATGTTCCGAAAAACGTTGTTCTTGAAACTCCACTTCAAGCTGTATTCTTAGTAGACGGCGAAGAAGCTAACGTATATAACCACGTATTATTCGTAGCTGATGCGAACAGTACTGCAACATATGTAGAAAACTACGTTGCAAATGAAAATGCTAAAGGTATTGCAAATATCGTAGCAGAAGTAATCGTGGAACAAGGCGCACAAGTGAAATTCGGTGCGGTTGATCTATTAGCAAAAAACGTAACAACTTACGTTAACCGCCGCGGAATTGTTGGACGCGACGGCCGCATTGATTGGGCTCTAGGCCTTATGAATGACGGAAATACAATCTCAGAGAACGTTACGAACTTAATGGGCGACGGATCATATGCTGATACAAAAACAGTAACAATTGGTCGTGGTAACCAAACACAAAACTTTACAACTAAAGTTGTTCACTTCGGTAAACACTCTGAAGGTTGGATTTTAAAACACGGTGTACAAAAAGATAGTGCAACATCTATCTTTAATGGAATTGGTAAGATTGAACACGGTGCATCTAAATCAAATGCACAACAATCTTCTCGCGTTCTTATGTTAGATGAGAAAGCTCGCGGTGATGCAAACCCAATTCTTTTAATCGATGAAGATGATGTAATGGCAGGTCACGCAGCTTCAGTAGGCCGCGTAGATCCATACCAATTATACTACTTGATGAGCCGTGGGATTCCAAAACGCGAAGCAGAACGTTTAGTCATCCATGGATTCTTAGCACCTGTAGTAAATGAGCTTCCAATTGAAGGAGTAAAGGCACAGCTTGTTGAGGTAATTGAAAGGAAAGTTCGCTAATGAATATTCATGAAATACGCAAACAGTTTCCAATTCTTGATCAAAAAGTGAACGGCAAACAACTTGTTTATTTCGATAGTGCAGCAACTTCTCAAAAACCAATTCAAGTCATTGAAACGTTAGAACGTTACTATAAAGAATATAATTCTAACGTGCATCGCGGTGTTCATACGCTCGGTACGAAAGCTACCGACGCGTATGAAGGTGCACGTGAGAAAGTTCGCAAGTTTATTAATGCGAAATCAATGGAAGAGATTATTTTCACGCGCGGAACGACAACTGCATTAAATACAGTAGCAGCTAGCTATGGTCTTGATAATGTAAAAGAAGGCGATGAAATCGTCATCTCTTACATGGAGCACCATAGTAACATCATTCCGTGGCAACAAGTTGCGAAGAAAACTGGTGCAACTTTAAAATACCTTCCGCTTCAACTAGACGGTACAATTTCTTTAGAAGATGTTCGTCAAACAGTTACACCGAATACAAAAATCGTTTCTATCATGCACGTTTCTAACGTACTTGGAACGATTAATCCTGTAAAAGAAATCGGAGCAATCGCACATGAAAACGGTGCAATCATGATCGTTGATGGAGCACAAAGTGCACCTCATATGAAAGTGGATGTACAAGATTTAAACTGTGATTTCTACGCATTATCTGCTCATAAGATGTGCGGACCAACAGGTGTCGGCGTATTATATGGTAAGAAAGAATTGCTAAACAATATGGAACCAATTGAATTTGGTGGTGAAATGATTGATTTCGTAGACTTACAAGAGTCTACTTGGAAAGAGCTTCCGTGGAAGTTCGAAGCAGGTACACCGATTATCGGTAATGCAATCGGACTTGGTGCGGCAATTGATTTCCTAGAAGAAATCGGTCTTCATAATATTGAAAAGCATGAACATGAATTAGCGCAATACGCTTTAGAGAGACTATCAGAAGTAGATGGCGTTACAATTTATGGTCCAAAGCATCGCGCTGGTCTAGTTACATTTAATATTGAAGACGTACATCCTCACGATGTAGCAACTGTATTAGATGTAGAAGGCATTGCGGTTCGCGCAGGACATCACTGTGCACAACCACTTATGAAGTGGCTAAAAGCTTCTTCTACAGCACGTGCGAGCTTCTATTTATATAATACAAAAGAAGAAATTGATACATTTGTTGAATCGCTAATCAAGACAAAGGAGTATTTCACAAATGTCATTTAATAATTTAGATACGTTATATCGTCAAGTTATTATGGATCATTACAAAAATCCTCGTAACCATGGCGTGTTAGAAGATAGTGTTACCGTTAACTTGAACAATCCAACTTGCGGCGATCGTATTCAACTTACGATGAAAGTAGAAGAGGGTATTGTACAAGAAGCGAAGTTTGAAGGCGAAGGATGTTCAATTTCAATGTCTTCAGCTTCAATGATGACACAAGCAGTAAAAGGAAAGAAAATTGAAGAGGCTCTTAAGCTTTCTAAAATTTTCTCTGACATGATGCTAGGAAAAGAGTATGATGACAGCATTGATTTAGGAGATATTGAAGCATTACAAGGCGTATGCAAGTTCCCGGCACGTATTAAATGTGCAACATTAGCGTGGAAAGCGTTAGAAAAGGGCTTAAACGAAGATAAGTAATGTTAAAGGTTCCTAAAAACGAGGTTATATAAGGAGGGACACACCAACATGGCGAAGCAACTGCCAGATATCGGCGATTATAAATATGGTTTCAAGGATAAAGACGTTTCGATTTTCCGTGCTGGACGCGGTTTAACAAAAGAGATCGTTGAAGAGATTTCACGTATGAAAGAAGAACCACAGTGGATGTTAGACTTCCGTTTAAAATCACTGGATAAGTTCTATGAAATGCCAATGCCACAATGGGGCGGCGACTTAAACGACTTAGATTTCGATGAAATTACGTACTACGTAAAACCATCTGAGAAATCTGAGAAGTCTTGGGATGAAGTACCTGAGGAAATTAAAGCGACATTTGATAAATTAGGTATTCCTGAAGCTGAGCAAAAATATTTAGCTGGTGTATCTGCACAGTACGAATCTGAAGTTGTATACCACAACATGAAAGAAGACCTAGAAGATCTAGGAGTCGTCTTCAAAGATACAGATAGCGCATTAAAAGAGAACGAAGATATTTTCCGTGAGCATTTCGGAAAAGTAATCCCACCAACAGACAACAAATTCTCTGCATTAAACTCTGCAGTTTGGTCTGGTGGATCATTCATCTACGTTCCAAAAGGTATTAAAGTTGATACACCACTTCAAGCGTATTTCCGTATTAACTCTGAAAATATGGGACAATTCGAGCGTACGCTTATCATCGTAGACGAAGGCGCACACGTACACTACGTAGAAGGTTGTACAGCACCTGTTTACACGACTAACTCACTTCATAGTGCGGTAGTAGAAATCATCATTAAAAAAGATGCATATTGCCGTTATACAACAATCCAAAACTGGGCGAACAACGTATACAACCTAGTTACAAAACGTGCGGTTTGTGAAGAAAACGCAACGATGGAATGGATTGACGGTAACATCGGATCTAAATTAACGATGAAATACCCAGCAGTTATCTTAAAAGGCGAAGGCGCTCGTGGTTTAACATTATCTATCGCGATTGCTGGTAAAGGCCAACACCAAGATGCTGGTGCGAAAATGATTCACTTAGCACCAAACACGTCTTCAACAATCGTTTCTAAATCGATTGCGAAGCATGGTGGTAAAGTAACTTACCGTGGTATCGTACAATTCGGACCAAAAGCGAAAAACTCTCGCTCTAACATCGAGTGTGACACGTTAATCATGGATAACCAATCTACATCTGATACAATTCCTTACAACGAAATCAAAAACGATTACGTTTCACTTGAGCACGAAGCGAAAGTATCTAAAGTATCAGAAGAACAATTATTCTACCTAATGAGCCGCGGTATTTCTGAGCAAGAAGCTACAGAAATGATCGTAATGGGCTTCATCGAGCCATTCACTCGCGAACTTCCAATGGAATACGCAGTTGAAATGAACCGCCTAATCAAGTTTGAGATGGAAGGTTCTATTGGTTAAATAGAAATGCGGAGCCGACTGTTCAGACCCGTTGGCTAAGGTTCTTTCGCACAGAAGATGCTTTTTATCTTCTGGTGCGGAAGGTTCTTAGACATGAGGGTCTAGCCGCTGGAACTGGATAATATATGTATGAAGAAAGCGCCCTGCTGTGCAGGGCGCTTTTTTGTGTTGGGTAAGCAGCTCTGGTTGGGAAGGGATACCCAGGTGGGTGTTCGGTAAAATATATCAGCGATTATTCAAATATATCGACGTTTCGACAAGGAATATCGATTTATCAACAAATTACTACATAGAGGAGAGGGCTATATACCCCGCCCCCCGCTATACATAAGGCGATTAACTAGAAGTAATTAAGGCTAAGATACTGACAAATCCAGCAAAGAATCCACAAATTAGAAAATATAAAGTTTTCCATATTAAAAGGGCAATCTTTGGCTTTTTCTTATAATGCGAGTACAATGTAGAATAGCAAGAAAAGACGAAAAGTATTTACAGGATTATTGCGTACGTATAGCGTAAATGGCAGTAAGGAACTGAGAGGAGGTTTTTTCTCTGAATATAAATAAAGAAACGATCATCCACCTTTATCATACAAACGATATACATAGTCATTTTGAAAATTGGCCGCAAATTTCTCGGTTTGTACAAGAGGAGAAAAGGCGAAGACAGGAAGCGGGAGAGACTGTTTTAACTGTGGATATTGGCGATCATGTGGATCGTTTTCATAGTATTTCGGAAGCGACAAATGGACTTGGGAATACAAAATTATTAAATGAGGCGTTATATGATTATGTAACGATCGGAAATAATGAAGGAATTACATTGGCGAAAGAGCATTTGAATCGTCTATATGATGATGCTGGTTTTGAGGTGCTTGTAGCGAACTTATTTGAAAAAGAGGGTGTACGTCCAGCGTGGGCGAAGCCTTATAAATTACATACAACGACAGATGGGATTACGATTGCCTTTATTGGATTAACGGTAGCTTATCCAGAGTTTTATCATATGTTAGATTGGCATATTGAAGATCCAATCATCCATTTAGAGTCTATTTTAGAAGAAGTGAAAGATGAGGCACATATTACGGTTGTCCTGTCTCACCTTGGAAAAAGCATGGATGAATATATGGCGGAGCATTATGATATAGATGTTATTTTAGGGGCACATACGCATCATTTATTTGAGCGTGGCGTTCTTGTGGATAATACTTTGCTTTGCTGTTGTGAAAAGTGGGGACATTACGTTGGTCACGTTCAGCTTACTGTGGATAAAGAGACGAAGAGACTGTTGAAAAAAGACGGTAGAGCGATTAAGACAGAACGGTTAGGTGCTTATAGCGATCCGTTATCCACAATTGAAATGCTAAAGGAAGAAAGTAAACAGATAATGGCTGAGCCTGTCGTTCATTTAAAAGAATCATTGCCGGTTGATTGGTTTAAGGAGACGACGTTTTCTCATATGTTGGCAAGTGCACTTAAAGAGTGGTGTAATGCGGATGTTGGGATGGTGAATGCTGGTGTACTTCTTGAGGGATTAAATGAAGGTGTTGTGACGCGCGGAGATATTCATCGGATTTGTCCACATCCAATTAATCCATGTCTGTTAAAAGTACCAGGGAAAACGTTAAGAGAAGTTATTTTGAAAGCGCGCCGCCCGAATATGGAGAATCTTGAGGTGAAAGGATTCGGATTTCGTGGAAAAGTAATGGGGAAAATGATTTACGATGGTTTGGAAGTGATTCCAGATACGATTCCAGGGAATAAAATTTTACTAGAAGATGTATTGATTAACGGCGAATCGCTGGAATTAGACCGGATATATACGGTAGGAACGATTGATATGTTTACATTCGGATACTTATACCCAGAGCTATCCACACTTTCTGACAAACAATATTATATGCCGGAATTGCTTAGAGATGTACTAACAGACATGTTGATAACTTATACATCTTCAGTCAAACTATAGGCTAGTTAACTTGTAACACTCATTTTTCTCTTGTCATAAAGATAAGAAAGAGAGGAGTGTGAACTATGGTTAATGTAGAGCCAATTATAATTGATAACTATACGTTCATTGCTGTTAGCGTAAAACTTCCAAAGACAAATTTGCTAGCTGTAATGAGCGATAAAGGATATATTATGTGCGGTGCTTTAGATGTAGGTCTTCTAAATGAGAAGTTAGGTGATCGAGGAATTATTGCTGGCCGTGCGGTTGGTGTAAGAACGATTGAACAACTTCTTGAAGCACCGCTGGAATCAGTAACGACTGGAGCCGAAGCTTTAGGTATTCCGGTAGGCACAATCGGAAAAGATGCACTATTAAAAATGAGATAAGCATATATCGTCCCTCTTTCTTGCATAGAAATAATATAAGAAGGAGGGTTTTCTTATGAGCATATTTCGTTCGAAAAATTCGCGGTTTCGAAGGGGACCGATTTCCTTTCGGTATATACTGCTTATTTCGTTTATTATTTTTATCGTAATGGTAGTTCAAGGTTTATGGATTGTAAATAAAAGTATTCAGCCAACGTTAATTAAGTATGGGGAAACAGAGACTCATAAAATGGCAACAGCAGTTATGACGAAAGCGGTAAAAGACCGAATTAATGAAGGGTTTGATGTAGATTCATTAATGAAAGTACAAACGGATAGGAACGGGAAAGTATCTACAATTGATTTAAATACAAAACAAGTAAATGAAATATTAACATCGACTACTGCATACATAGAAAAATATTTACAACAAGTAGAAAAAGGGGATACGAAAGCACTTGGTATTTTTGAAGAGAATGGGGTATCTATGTCAATTCCTTTTGGGCGCATAACTGATAATGCGCTTCTTGGTAATATAGGACCGGATATTCCGATTAATTTTACGCCAATTGGTCATGTGAATACGGATATTAAACAATTAGTTGAGCCGCAAGGAATTAATAATACAGCGATCAAAATTATTATGGAAGTGGAAGTGACGTTACAAGTTATGATTCCGTTACGCACGAAAGAAATTAAAGTGAAGCAAAACATTCCGATTGCGACGCGCATCGTTCAAGGTGAAGTGCCTACTTATTACGGAAGCGGGGGTGTTGTTGTACCAGATAAAAAGAAAACGGATAATTAGTCAGTAGTGTTCTATTGATTTATATTTATAAAAATAACCGTAGCGATTTGCTACGGTTATCGTTTTGTATTTGCTCGTTCTTTTCGTTCCCAAAGGCTTAAATGCATGTATGGATCGAAAGCCCATTCTGTATAGCCATTGTCTTTATACATGCCGAAATGTAAGTGGGGCGGGAATTTTCCAGCTGTACCAGGAGGACCGTAGCCGGTACTACCGACAAATCCGATTACTTTTCCTGGTTCGACAATTTGTCCGAGCTGTATTTCTTTAGAGAACCCGCCTAAATGAGCGTAATAGTGGTAATTATTATGAAGGTCACGAATACCAATGCGCCATCCACCAAGACGATTCCATCCTTTTGTTTCAATAACGCCATAGCAGGTTGATCGTACTGGTACGCCATATCCAGCAAAAATATCGGTTCCTTCATGAATCCTCCTGCCGCCAAAGCTTCTACCAGCACCGAAAGTACTACGATAGCTATGGTCACTGCGAATCGGGAGAGGGAAAGCATTACCTTCTAAATTAATGCGTCCATAATGTTTATAAATTCGGGCGTATTCTGTAATTAATTCAACTGTTTTTGCACGTCTATAATATTCCCAAAGCATAATGTTAATACGGTCTTCCGACGTTCCTTGTTTCTTTAAAATAGTTGCTGCTGTATGCAGAAGATCACGGTCGTTATTTGCATTTGCAAATCCATCTTTGTCACCATCTAAACCCATTCCGCCAAATAGAGAAATTGTATGGGGGAGAGTATCATTACTATTAACAGGTCCAGCCCATATTTCAGGTTTGAAATAAAGGGAAATGATGGCATCGGTTTTTTTCGGAATATCCTTTCTTACGCTCCGTATGTTTCTTTCGTATTGATCCATTGCAGCTAAGTAATACCACGGAATACCTGAAGATTGCTCAGTTTCTTTATATAGTGCCATGCGCTTTTCATATATGCTTTGCTGATTATCTTCACCGTAAGCGATGTTTTGGTGGAGAAGAAAGCAAATCGAAAGCAAAAGAGAAATTTTTCGAAGCATGAAATAGACTCCTTTCACAACATCACTCTTTTTAGTGTGGGATATACGGAGTATTTCATTATAGGGAACGATTGGAAAAAATCTTAGAATCTTCATTTGAGCAAATCGCTTTCATACGTTAGAATAGATATGTTACATTGAAAGAAGCGAACACGGTAAACTATTTCATATTGTGCGGAGTTGATAACCATGACAAAACAAACAGAGTATAAGCGCAAGCCCGAATGGTTGAAAATTAAGTTAAACACGAATGAAAACTATACAGGCTTAAAGAAAATGATGCGTTCTAAGAATCTTCATACAGTTTGTGAAGAGGCGAAATGTCCGAATATTCATGAATGCTGGGCTGTAAGGAAAACAGCAACATTTATGATCTTAGGTGCGGTTTGTACACGTGCTTGTCGTTTTTGTGCGGTTAAAACAGGCTTACCAACTGAGCTTGATTTACAAGAGCCAGAACGCGTAGCAGATTCTGTAGTACAAATGGGCTTAAAGCACGTTGTTATAACAGCGGTTGCACGTGATGATTTAAAGGACGGCGGAGCAGCTGTTTTTGCTGAAACAGTACGCGCTGTACGTCGTGAAAATCCATTCACGTCTATCGAAGTATTACCATCTGATATGGGTGGGGTAGAAGAAAACTTAAAAATGTTAATGGATGCAAAACCAGATATTTTGAACCATAACATTGAAACAGTACGTCGATTATCTAACCGAGTTCGCGCTAGAGCAAAATATGACCGTTCATTAGAGTTTTTACGTCGAGCAAAAGAAATGCAGCCTGATATTCCAACTAAATCGAGCATTATGCTGGGCTTAGGTGAAACGAGAGAAGATTTAATTGAAGCAATGGATGACTTACGTGCAAACAATGTGGATATTTTAACTCTTGGACAATACCTACAACCATCTAAGAAGCATTTACCAGTTATTAAATATTACCCACCAGCAGAATTTGCAGAGCTTAAAGAAATTGCACTTAGCAAAGGATTTAGCCACTGTGAAGCTGGCCCACTTGTACGTTCTTCTTATCATGCGGACGAGCAAGTACGTTCTGCAAAAGAAAAAGTAGCAGAAGCGAAATAATGAAAAAAGAGAGCTAATCATTAGCTCTCTTTTTTCTTATACTCTAAAACTTTATTTTGACATGTGGATAAAATCTTTTTTAATTCCTCTGTGGATAATTCAATTGTAAATTCAGGTACACCAGGTGTAATTAAAATTTTATCGTAAGTATAAATTGAACTGTCCACAATAATCGTTACATCTTGTGAATAACCGAAAGGAGCTACACATCCTGGCGTGCAACCAGTCTCTTCTCTTAGCTCATTAGGAGAACAGAGAGATAAGCTCTCTCCTGTTATTTCCTTCATCTCTCCTCGGTTGAGGCGAGTGCCTTCTAACGTAAAGAATACGTAATGCTCCCCGGATTTTGATTTTAAAAATAAGCTTTTACTTGGAGTGCCTTGCAAACCAAGTCTTTCACGAACGATACGATCTGTTTCATAGTCAAGTACTGGTTCGTGTTCAAATTTTTCATAAGAAGCATTTGTTTTATGTAGTAAAGAAAGTACATCTTCGTACATATTGAATGATACCCCTCTCTATTGTTAATACAGTCTCTTCTCGTGGCGTCAACTGAGTGTTTTGGAAAGGGATACTACTTGGACGATGCTTCCCATAATCGTTTTATGAAACTTTTCTCATCGATTGTAATTTCGTAAACATCAGGATTCGTTAAAGTTCTCCATTCACTAAAGCCGATCGTACGATCAAAGTGCTTTAAAATGAGCGTAAGTAAGTTTCCATGTGTAACGAGTAGTGTTGTAGTATGGTTTAACTTTAAAACGTCTTGGATAAGCGATATAGCACGGTCCGTTGCTTGTTTTGTTGACTCTCCGCCTGAAAAGGCAATATCTATGTTTGTAAAAGTAGATTCTAGTTTTTGCATCCAATCATCCATCGGAACGTTGCTTAATATACGTTCAGCTAATCGTTCATCCTCTTCGATAGATAGGTTAGCTTTGAGCGCATAGGGCCGAATGGAATCGATAGCTCGGACAAATGGGCTCGAAATAATATGATCTATTTGTAGCTGATTTTCTAAGAGGAATGCAGCAAGAGTGTTTGCTTGATTTTTTCCTGCAATCGTTAATTCGGCATCACGTTCTTGTCCAGTTGCTGAACAATGTCGTATTACAATCAATTTCTTCATAATTCATCCCCATCTTTCAAGTTGACGCTTATATACTTCGACAAATGTGGAAAAAATTCCTTTTTATTGGAAACGGCATATTGATCTAAATATGTGGAAAAGTAATGTGGATAAATGAACATTTGAGGTGTAATGATGAAAAAAATGATATGTATTATATTCGGTCTTTGTTTTTTTATACACTTGTCCACAACATATGCAGAATCGAATACAAAATTAAATTATCCAAGCAATCGAAATAAGCCATTTGTGAGTGAAGATGTGTTTTACGAACAGTTAGATAAGAAAATCTATAAAGAATACAACAATGCAGCATATAGTGTTCGTAAAAAAATCTCATTTAAAGAAGTACCACATGAGGAATTTATCTTCCTGCAAAAAACAGATGTCGGTTGTCACAGTAAAATGACGATGGAAGGTTCTTTCGTTCACCCGGATTGCCAAGTATATTTCTTTGCTTCTTTTACTCAAAATGAAATAGAAGAATTTCATAAGTACATCGTTATAGATGCGGAAACAAAGAGGGAGCTGCAAGGGGGGAAAAGTTATCATCACTACGAAAATCCATATAAAAAATAACCCACCAACTGGTGGGTTATTTTTATTCCGATACACTCATTAATTTCTCTTTCATTTTACGAATAAGAATGAAACCACCAATCGCGAAGAGAAGAGTAATTCCTTCTGCTACAAAGATGTTAATCATTTTTGTTTGGTAAAGTGCTGCGAAAAAGTCTACAAGTGCGTGGAATAGTATAGCGTATACGAGGAAAATGTATTTCTTCTGTTTTACTGCGTATACGACAAGCATTGTGAAGGCAATTTGCAATACAAGAGCCATAATTCTTTCCAAGCTGCCAAGGAAGTATAAATAAGCAGGTTGTTCTATTAACATATCCTTTACAAGATTTAATTGTGGTAGTTTTTCTGCCATTTGAGCGAAGCTACCATTGTTAATAGCATTAGCGAATATAAGTGTCTGCAATGCAGAGAATCCGCCAACTAAAATGGATTCAATCCCGCCATGACCAATTCCATAAGCGAAGCCATCTTTATATTCTAGATATTTTTTTAGTAGGAAGAAGAAGGCAACGAAGCGTCCTAATTCTTCAAAAATACCAGCAGTTAGTCCGCCATAAATTGCAAAGACATACGGATTTTCTAAAAATGGAGCGATTGCTGGATTACCACGCATAAATAGGTGGAACGGTGTTTCGAGAATTTGGGTAAATCCAATAAAGATAAGAACACCAACGCCGACCACTTTCCAATTAATATTATATTTTTTACGGAAATAAACGAGTACAATAATTGGGACCAGAACCGAAACAACGAGTTGAAATATGATGCTGGCAATTACAGTATTTGAAACCATACTTTCACCGCTTTCTAATATATGTACATATCTATTATGCATGAAATATGGGAGAGATGAAACTTTTAGAGATAAATGAATTTACTTATTGACTCTAACGTTGCGTCATACTTTATCGTATGTACTAAGGGGGAGATACACATGACAATGAAGGTAAAAGAAGTAGCTAATTTAGTTGGGATTAGTGTGCGCACACTGCATCATTACGATGAAATTGGGTTATTAACCCCAGACGAGACGACAGAGTCTGGATATCGTCTGTATTCCAATGAAAATTTAGAGACACTGCAGCAAATTTTATTTTTTAAAGAACTAGGCTTCCCTTTGAAGAAGATTAAAGAAATTATCATGAGTCCATCATTTGATCATGAAGAAGCACTACAACTTCATAAGAAAATGCTTCTTGAAAAGCGTGCTAGGTTAGATAAAGTGATTGCGACGATTGATAAAACAATTCAGCATACAAAAGGAGAGATTGAGATGACGAATAAAGAGAAATTTGAAGGATTTGATTTTAGTCATAACCCGTACGAAGAAGAAGCACGTGAACGATGGGGAGATGAGGCTGTAGATAAAGCGAATAAAACAGCGAAGGGGATGTCTAAAGAGAAACAGGAGGAGTTTAATAATATTTACGGAAATCTAGCAACACTTCGAAATGGAGCACCTGATTCTAAAGAGGCGCAATCCGCAATCGGGGTATGGTACGATTACTTGCAAAACTTCGGTGAATATTCATTAGAGGCCTTTAAGGGACTCGGTCAAATGTATGTTGCTGATGAGCGTTTTACGAAAAATATTGATAAGTTTGGTGAAGGTTTAGCGCAGTTTATGTGTGATGCGATGGAGGTTTATGCGGATCGTAAGAAATAGTAAAAAGGTGGAGGTTTTCTCCACCTTTTTATTTTTTAATCATATCATTTAAAGTTTGATCCCCCGTATTGTTCAAATGAGGATTATCGCTCATTTCACGTTTTAACATATCAAGACTTTGTTCATATTCTTTATCGTTTAAGCTACCAGATTGAAGACCTTGAATTTGAGAAATCAACTTTTGGTTTGTTGATACATATGCTTTATAATAGCGAGGAACGATGGACAAAGCAGTTTTATATACTTGATCTGTTACGAGTTTCGGATCCGTTGTGTTTGCACGGTATACAACGAACACTTCGTCGTCGGTAACGAGTGTAGCGGCATTGGTGACGTCAGGAAGTTTGACTGTCATGCTCGTAATCATTTCAGCGACTTTCTCACGGTTAATGGCGCCTACTTGTTTGTTAGATACTTCATGTTTTTGTTTAGATGAATAGCCCACCCTTGTGAGCCGTGTATTTGTATTTTCCGTATGATACATGTCGTTTTTGTTGGAAACAAGAACACGACTTCCTTCTTCACGCTCCATTTCGGCTTTATTAGTTGATTGGCAGCCTGCAAATAAGGAAAGAGTGAGAAGAGAGAGTATAATTTGTTTTTTCACGATGTAGCACCTCCTTCTCCATAGCATGCACTAATTTTCAATTTTTTGTATTTGAAATTGTTGGTTGTTATGCTTTGTGATACGATAAAAAGAAGAATGCTTAGAGAGGAAGTTCATAATGGAGCAAAAGCAAGAGATTCATACTACGGTGAGCGTTAATAATGTTCAGTACGAAGTAATTAAAAACTTTCGTGACGGTTTTAGTGAAGAAGCACTTAAAGAGCGCTATGCAGAAATTTTAAATAAATATGATTATATCGTTGGAGACTGGGGTTATGAGCAACTTAGATTGCGCGGATTCTTTGATGATAGTAATCAACGTTCGACATATGATACGAAAATTAGTACTTTATCAGAGTATTTATACGAGTACTGTAACTTCGGTTGTGCACATTTTGTATTACGAAAAGTGAAGAAATGAAAAAATCCTCTTACGATTGTAAGAGGATTTTTTCATAGCAGTTATACCAATTATGAGGAGGCTGTTTACTTTTGAAATAGACAGCACCTCGGCAAATATAATTATTTTTTTCATATAGGCTTAATGAAACCGGATTACCTGTAAAACAATCTAGGCGTATTCCAGTGTAGTTTTTTTGTTTTGCTTCGTTTTCCCAAAAGGATAATAGTACTTTACTATATCCTTTGCCTTGCGCGAGCGGATGGATGACAAAAGAGTGGACGATAAGAAAGCGTCCGTCTATTTCTGACCAGTCAATTAGTTTGTATTCTGGAGACGGTGCTTCGTTTAAGACGACGGCACCGACAAGTACTTGATCTTGGAATAGACAATACAATTCGGCCTGTTCTAGATGATAGGAAATGTGTTCTCGCGTCGGATAAGAATCATCCCATTGATAAATTTGGTTCTGTAAGAGTGCTTCTTTGCATGCTGTATACATTACATCTAAGTCATTCAATAAATCAATCGTACCTTTTCTCACCTTTAACATGAGAGTCCTCCTTACAAACAAATTGAAATGTAATCACCTTCAGAAAGAGTTTTGTTTGGTTTCATTTGTTGTCGGTTCAATTGGATATGCCCATTTTTAATTTTATCCACAATGATAGTACGGCTCCAATCTGAAATATATGTGGATAACACTTTATCAATTCGGTGGGAACCAAAAACGATGTCTAATACGATTGTTATTTCGGCTATACCACTTTCTTTGTATTGTGTAATGGAAATGGTAGTACTTGTTTCAGTTTGTTCTTGCTGAGTCATATCGACAGTTTCGACGTGATCAGTAAATGATTTATAAATATGAAGTTTTTGATTCCACGTATGATCTTTCGGACATTTATAAATTGCAAATCGGTATATGTTCTTTCCGTTTGCGTTATGCCTGCGAATGTTCGTGTCGGTAAAAAGGGTAGTACGCCTGCAATTTTTACAATACTTTTCGATTGTTGCTAGTTCGTTTTCATATAAACTCCAAGAAAGTTGTACTTTCTGCATTTTCCTTCACCTCTTATATATTGGTAAAGGAACGTAATACAGCTATTTGGATGTCTTGTAGTATGAAGACATAAGAAGTAGACAAAAATAAAAAGAGGTTCCCCCAAGAGGAACCTCCGTAAACATCATACTACAGATGCGTTACGTTCCTTCGTAATGGGAATGGGCAGAATACTCCCTTGAAAAAGCACGGTGCTTTTTTGAGAGTAATGCTATCCAATTGCTGGTCCATTACAAAGTAAATGTTGGCATACGCAGATAACGTCCTTTCTATCCAAATAGATTTATTCATAAGTATAACACATAAGATTGAAAATTCAAAATATAAATTGTAAAAAAACACCAGCTAACATAGCTGGTGCACCAGATAAATTATATAAGTTCAAATAAAAATGAGCGTAATTCTTCTGCATTTTCTTCAGACATCGAAAATGCATGCTCTAAGTAGCCTTGTTCGTTTAAATCGTCAGGACCGATGATAGCAAATTTGTTGCTTTGCATATCAAGGACTATCGTTTTACCGTAATGACGATCGGAGTATAAAAGCGCTAAATCATGACGCTCATTTTCCCCCAAAAAGCTAACGAAACGAGTTTTTGTAGCGACTGTATCGTCGTACAGAAAGAAACGTTCTTCCATACACATGGCTCCTTTATTAAATATCTAAGTTTAAGTGTGGTTTATGATCTAAATGGTGATGCGTTTTAATGAATCGTACCGTTCTTGTTTTGTAACGCATAACGATAGAATATGTTTCAGCTAAATCTCCGCCAAGGAATTTCACGCCGTCTAATAATTCACCAGCAGATACACCTGTTGCTGAGAAGATTGCGTCATCACCAGCTACTAAGTCATCTAACATAAGAAGTTGACGAGGATCTTCTAATCCCATTTCACGACAACGAGCTTCTTCTTCTTCGTTCATTGGAACTAAGCGAGCTTGCATTTCACCTTCAAGGCATTTTAATGCTGCTGCAGAAATAACGCCTTCTGGAGCTCCGCCTACACCTACGAATAAGTCGATACCCGTTCCAGGTAAAGCTGTAGCGATTGATGCACCAACATCTCCATCACCAAATAGTTTTACGCGTGCACCTTTTGCACGAACACGGTCAATAATATCTTGATGACGTTCACGTTCTTGGATGATAACCGTTAGGTCACGAATTTTTTTATTGTTTGCTTCTGCTACAATTTCAATTGTTTTTTCAATTGGATCATCTAAGCTAATTTTACCAGCTGCTTTTGGACCAACCGCGATTTTTTCCATGTACATATCCGGAGCATGAAGAAGGTTTCCTTTATCTGCGATTGCGATAACTGCCATTGCATTTGCAAGGCCTTTCGCAACGATGTTTGTACCTTCTAATGGGTCAACAGCGATATCTACTTCTGGACCGTTACCTGTTCCTAGTTCTTCACCAATATACAACATCGGTGCTTCATCAAGTTCTCCTTCACCGATTACAACTGTACCTGCCATGTTTACTGAATCGAACATATCACGCATAGCTGTAGTTGCTGCATCATCTGCTTCGTTTTTCTTTCCGCGGCCCATCCACTGTGCGGATGCTAAGGCTGCTGCTTCTGTTACACGGACAATTTCTAGTGCGAGTTCACGTTCCAAGGTTGCATTCCTCCAATTTCAAAAATCATACAAATATAACTATAACAAATAACGAGGAAAAGGTGAATTCGAAAAATTGTCGATTTTTTCAGAAGAAAGCGTTACAATTAAAATGTAAATGCTTTAATTTCCAGGTAGGTGACATTCATGTACTTCGTAGACAGAAAAAAAATAGAACAAATGCTAGTATGTTTAGAACGAGCAACAAATACATTTCAAGAGAAAAAGACATATGAAACCGAGTTTGAATTTTACGCATTAGAGCGCATGGCGCATCTTATTATCGATTGTATATTAGATGTAGGGAGTGCGATGATTGATGGATTTATTATGCGCGATCCAGGAAGTTACGAAGATATTATTGATATTTTAATGGACGAGAGAGTTATAAGTGGAGAAGAGGGAGCGCATATTAAAGAAATTATTCTTCTTCGAAAAATGCTTACGCAAGATTATATTCAAATGAATCATGATGAATTATATAAGACGATTCAAAAACATATCGCCGTGGTAGAGAAATACCCAGCGAATATTCACAGTTATTTAGAAAAGGAATTAGGACCTGTATCTGCATTTGTACCAGAATAATTGTGCTTATAAGATCCCCGGGAATTCCTTTGGGGATCTTATATTGTATAGGAGAAAGAAAAGGGAGAAGGGTGAGCTATGGGGGAAGCACGTACTACGAGAGAAGAGATTGTACAATTACTGAAGATAAAAGGAGAGCATACTGTAGCAGAATTAGCCGAAGCTTTAGAAATTACAGAGATGGCGATTCGTCGACATTTAAGTAAACTAGAAAATGATGAGCTAATCTATTCAAAGATGGTAAGACAGCATGTCGGACGACCAACATATTTGTATGGATTAAGTCAAAAGGGAGAAGATACATTCCCGAAAGAATATAAGCAGTTTGCTATTGATATGCTAGAAGATTTAGCTCGAATGGGCGATGAAAAAATGCTGCGTCACGTCTTGCAAGCGAGAACGAAACGAATGGAAGAACAGTTGCAAAAGAGGATAAGTAATCAAAGCAATTTAGCGTATAAAGTTCAAGAAGTAGCTGCTATGCAAGAGAGAAACGGTTATATGGTTCAAATAAAGCGAGATGGGGAGCATTCTTTCATATTTGAAAAGCAAAACTGTCCGTTAAAGGAAATTGCAGAGAGATTCCCGCAAGTGTGTGAAGATGAAAAAGATATGTATAAGCGGTTATTTGCAGATGCAAATGTGAAGACGTTAGCAAACATGTGCGTGGGCGATTGTAATTGTTCGTACCAAATAAAAGAGAAAAAATGAACGTTATGGGACGCTTTAGGGTAAAGCGTTTTTTTCTTTTGAAAAAGGGGTTAATATAAGAGTGGTATGATAGATATGAACGTTAGCATAGAAGGAGAGGCAAACAGATGTATAAAGGCTATTTAATTGACTTAGACGGTACGATGTATCGCGGTGAAGAACAAATTGAAGAAGCAAGTGACTTCGTAAAAGCATTAGGAGAACGCGGTATTCCATATTTATTCGTTACAAATAACTCAACTCGTAAACCAGAACAAGTTGCAGAAAAGCTTGTTCGTTTCGATATTCCAGCAAAAGCGGAGCAAGTATTCACAACGAGTATGGCTACAGCGAACTTTATTTATGAGCGCAAACAAGATGCAACTGTATATATGATTGGTGAAGAAGGCTTACACGCTGCTCTTGTGGAAAAAGGATTTGAACTTGTGGATGAAAATCCTGATTTCGTCATTGTTGGTTTAGATCGCGATATCACATATGAAAAATTAGCAAAAGCATGTCTTGCTGTGCGTAACGGTGCAACGTTTATTTCAACAAATGGGGATATCGCAATTCCAACTGAGCGCGGATTATTACCAGGTAACGGTTCATTAACATCAGTTGTTGCAGTATCAACAGGTGTGGACCCAATCTTTATTGGTAAACCAGAATCAATCATTATGGAACAAGCGTTAAAAGTGCTTGGCATAGGAAAAGAAGAAGCTTTAATGGTTGGGGATAACTACGATACAGATATTTTAGCGGGGATAAATGCTAGTATGCATACCCTTCTTGTCCACACTGGAGTAACAACTGTGGACAAGTTAACAGAATATGAAGTACAACCGACGCAAGTTGTGCACAACTTGACGGAGTGGATTGAGAAGATGTAATGAAAGGCAGGTAACCGGAAGAGGTTGCCTGTTTTTTTATGCACAATTGCATATGTACTATAGGGATTTAAAATGTAAAATTTACATGTAATGATGTGAAGGGGGAAAATAAGAGTGTACTGGATGTCATGTATTATGTTTATTTTTACATTATGTGTTTTATTCTTTGTTCTATGGAAGATATATAAAATAAATGAAATGAAAAAAAGCGCGGGAAAGCTTATTGCAGCATATCCTCGGGTGAAACGACCTTGGATTGCCTTACTTGGACCAGCGTACTTTATCGGACAATGTATGTATATATATGCTCAATACGTAAGTGGTGATATTGGTACATTTGAACAGTTTCTCATTCAGTCAGGTAGTTATGCTGTAGCAAGTTGTTTTATGATTTTAATAGCTATCCATCTTATTAAAAGTGTACAAATATATGAAAAAGGTGTAATAGACGGATTGAACTTTTATTCATACGAAGAATTAAAAGGCTATAAAACATCAACATGGGAAAATCCAAAAGAAAATATATTTTTATATCGCGGGCGAGAAAAAATGAATGACAATGTAAATTTACTTATTAGACAGGAAGATATGAATGAATTAGAAAGCATTCTTCAAAGATATATTCCGAAATTGATGATGAAATAAAAAACTCCGGTTGTTATAACCGGAGTTTTTTATTAAAATACGCGATTCACTACTTCTTTAACTTCTTCAAGATATTGTTTACGCACAGCATTATCCACAGAAGGAACACTTGTATAGAATGTATGCTCAAGTGTTTCAATGCCCGTAAATTCAAAAATACCAGCATCAGTTGTTTTTTTCATTGCATCAAACATCCCGCCTGCTGTGTATACTTCTTTCGAATTTCCCATCGTAGATAATAACAATCCTTTTTTACTGCTTAATAACTTTTCAATGCCATTCTCACCGTAAGCATAAGCGAAGCCGTGACTAAATACACGATCAACGTATCCTTTTAAAATAGCAGGAAGACCCGCCCACCAAACTGGGTAAATGAATGTAATACTATCAGCCCAAGAGATATGCTTTTGTTCTTCTTTAATATCTTCTGGTGTGTTTCCTTGGGAAAATGAGATGAAATCGGAAGCACCTAATACTGGATTGAAGTTTAATTCGTATAAATCACGAACGCGTACTTCATGACCTTTTCTTTCTAATTCACTTTTTACAGTTTCTAAAATTGCATGGTTGAAGCTTTCTGTATTCGGGTGTGCATAAACGATCACATGTTTCATTGTTCTTCCTCCTAATTGTGGATATGTGAATAGTTTTTATATATCCGTGTAACTATTATGGTTACTTCCGTTGCGAGAGTCAACTTTTCTGACGTGAGAAATAAAGTGAAATTTTAATCGGTGGGGGGTGTCCATCCCGCACTGATTATTTGCTCACACTAATCGGGCACTTACTGCCGGTTAATATAAATGTTAGCATGTGACAAAAAAATACAAAATAGTAGGGATTTTGCATTTTCGAATAGAATATATAGATTGGTAAATAGAGAGAAAAGGGGATATCGGGATGAATATTATTGAAATTGAAGGGTTAGAAAAATCGTTTGATATTGGGGATAGTAAAGTAAAGATCTTAAAAGATATTAATGTTCAAATTCAAAAAGGTGACTTTGTTTGTATTATGGGGGCAAGTGGATCGGGTAAAACGACTTTACTTCAGCTGTTAGGTGGATTAGATATTCCATCGGTAGGTAGTATTCGAGTTGATGGTACGGAGATTTCAACATTAAAAGAAAAAGAGCTCGCTTTATTTAGAAGGCATAAAATCGGTTTTATTTTTCAGCAGTTTAATTTAATTCCAGTGTTTAATGCGGAGGAAAATGTAGGGTTGCCTTTACTATTAGATAATGTTTCGCAAAAGAAGGCAACGGTGACAGCAAATCGTTTATTAGAGCTCGTTGGATTGAAAGGAAAAGAAAAGCATTTACCAGCACAGTTATCAGGTGGGCAACAGCAAAGGGTTGCGATAGCAAGAGCTTTTGCAAATGAGCCGGCTATTATATTAGCTGATGAACCAACAGGGGCGTTAGATTCAGAAAACAGCAAAAATATTATTGCGGTACTTCGCAATGCATGTGATGAATTAGGACAAACAGCTGTCATTGTAACGCACGATCCGTTCGTAGCGGCCCATGCTGATAAAGTTGTTTTCTTATTAGATGGTGAAGTGATTCATGAGCATGCTGAAAGTAAAGGATGGAAATTTCGAAATATCCCGCAACAAGTTACTCAAATTCAAGAGATTATGAATCATCACTTTAAAGTAGGAGGTAAAGGTGATGCGATGGGTAATTAAGTATGCGATAAAATCGATGAAACAAAATTGGTTGCGGAATATGTTGATTGCCCTCGGTGCAGCTTTAGGTGTTATGTTAGCGACGATGTTATTACTAGGTAATCAATCAGTAGAGCAAAGTGTGAAGGAACAAGTAGTAAGTCGGTATGGAGATTATAATTTACAATTTGGCTATATAAAAAATGACATGTATTTAAATAATGAAAGTTTAAAAGGAATAGATGGCTTAGAAAATGCTGAAAAAATATCAAAAGCACTTATACCGTATCCTTTTCCACATTATAAAGAACTATCGGGAAAGCCATCTTATTGGGGTGTTGAGCAAGATTCTCCAGAAATGCATTCTTATAAAATATTAGAAGGACGATATCCGAAAGAAGGTGCTGAAGTAGCACTGACAAAAGGGTATACAGATCGTGAAAATATACGGGTAGGAGATACGATTAAACTGCCATTCCCGCAGCATGGTGAAAAGGCTGTGAAAGTTGTCGGTATTTTAAATCCACCGTTAATGGCGTCAATGGGGCATAGTGCTTATTTTCCAATCCATTGGCTTCAAAAAGAATTAAATTTACCAAATCAATTCAATCTTGTTCAAGTGAAAGTACAAGATGTAAATGTGAAAAAAGCAATTGCTTTTGATGTACATAAAAAGATTGAAAATATAAAGGTGGACCAACGTACTTATGTAGATAAGGCATTTGAACGACTAAATGTAATGAAGCCGTTAATTTTTAGTTTAGGTGGTATTGCCTTATTTGTTGTAGCCCTTTTAATAATGGGAAGTTTCTTCTTATCTGTCAGAAGTCGATTTAAGCAATGGGCATTATTACGTGCACTTGGTAGTAATCCAAATCAAATTATATTAGTCGTTTTATTAGAGGCTTTATGTATTGGGGCAATCGGATCACTAGCAGGAGTTATTCTTGGAGCAGGTACGCAAACAATCGCCGCATCATCTATTAATAAATGGGTGAATATTGAGGGGGCAGTGAAAGAATCATTCTCGATTTCAGGCGAGATTTTACTCATTACGTTTTTACTAGGGATTGTTATGTCTATCATAGGGGCTATTATACCAGCCTTTATGGTTAGAAAGATTCCACCAGTTCAAGCGCTTAGGCCAGGTCTTCCTAGTAATGAGAAAAAAGAAAAAAGGTGGAGTGCTTTTAGTGGTAGCATTTTAATCATTGGTACTGTTATTGGACTAGCGGGTAACGTATTAGAGCGATATATCGGTTTTAATCCAAGTGCGATAGGAGCGCTGTTATTTGCGGTCGGTTTGTTATTTGCGATTCCGTTATTTATTCGTATGATAGCGCCAGTTATTGCGAAACCTTTGCAAATGGTATTTCGAATTGAAACGACGATTAGTAGCCGTAATGTAATTCGTTATCGGAATAAGGCAGCGGTGTCAGTTGCTATACTAGCATTTGGTTTTATGTTAGCACTTGTTGGAACGATGTATATAAACTCTATTTACGAAGGCATGAAAGATGGGTTACAAAAACATTTACCAGCTGATTTAGTAATAAGAATTCCAATAGAGTCGCAAAGTACTGAAGTATTACCATTTAGTTGGATGGAGAAGGTTAAAAAAATTGATGGTGTAGAAGAGAGCGTAGCAAATGTTACTGACTTTACAGCGAAGCTTATAAATTATGATTTCAAAAAAGCGGATCAAGAGTGGTATGAAAATGTGAGGAAAGATGATTTTGAATATGATGTGATAGAAGTTGTGGGGAATGATATTGTTGCTTATCAAAAAGTAACAAAAGCGAAAGTGATTACAGGACAAGATTTAAATAAGCCATTACAAGATGGTGAGGGAGTCGTTACGAAGAGAACTGCTAAAACATTAGGGCTTCAGTTGCATGATACGTTTGAAGTACAAGGGAAGGGAAAAGAAAAACAAACGATTAAAGTCGTTTCGATTATTGAGCAAGGATTAAGGTTAAGAGGATCAGATGTTTTTGTAAATGAACAATGGGCCCGTGATAAGTTTCACGTGCAAGGATATGAAGCGATTCAAATTATGACAAATTCTAATCAATCATTTGAAGAGATTAAGAAACAAGTAAAACAAATTACAAATAATAAAGATAACGTAGAGGTTATTAATAGCCATGATTTATTAAAAGAACAGGAGCAGTTATTATCGCAAATGATGATGTTAATTCGCTTGTTAGTTGTAATTGTTTTCATTATTTCTGGTATAGGGTTAATGAATGCGATTGTCTCAAGTTTACATGAAAGACGTGCTGAAATTAGTATGATTCGTGCGGTAGGAGCTATTCCGAAGCAAATGAGACGGATTGTTTTATTAGAGGGCACTTTACTTGGAGCGATAGCTGGTTGTATTGGGGTTTTAGGTGGAATTGTATTTAGTTATATTGTGTTATCAAGCTTAGAGTTAACGGTTATTATCATTCCGTATAATCAAGTTTGCATATTAGCTTTTGCTAGTGTGGTGCTTGGAGCAGGGGCAGCGATGATTGCTTCATTACAATTAAGAAAGTTCAAATTAAGTGATACTTTAAAGGAATTATCGGCATAAAAGATTGCTATACCCCGCTCATACAAAGAACAAAGAAGACGAATAAAATGATGACAATACCAATACCGAAGTTAAATAAGAGAGTACTATCCATATATGTAACCTCCTTGTTTGAAAGTAAAAAGCACTCTGGCTGGAGTGCTTTTTATTATCCGAATCTGTCGCAACGAACGGTGCAACATATAGAAAGGGAATAATGCGTTTAAAGAGTTATATTAATTTATGCATTTATTTTGTAAATGAGCAGGTCCTTCTCAGGTATAGAAAAAAAAGACACTCTTTCGAGTGTCTTTCATGATGACAAAATGTGTCAATTGCTTGAGTTTGATAAGACGCTAATTTCCGTTTTAACGTCTTTTCTTTAATCAAGAAGTGTAGCAACAGCGATTCGAATAAATTTTAGCATTTTTTAAAGGGGTGTGCGTATGTAACTATGCATATTACGATTAGAGGAGAATCAAGTTTGGAAAATGAATGAGTAAATACATATAGATTAGTAGAGTATTTGATAAGGAGCGAGATGAATGGATATACATAAGTTAACAGAAGAAGAAGCGAAAGAAATAAATACGTGGAAGTATGAAAATCCCTATACGTTATATAGCTTTTCGGGAGATGCTGAAGTAATAGAAGAGTTGCTAGATGGAACGTATTACGGTTGTTGCGGAGAGAATGGAGAATTCATCGGCTATTTTTGTTTTGGAGAAGATGCACAAGTGCCAGGGGGAAGAGATGCTAATTTATATAGGGGAGAAGATGTAGTAGATATTGGGCTTGGAATGAAGCCGGAGTTAACAGGGAAAGGGATGGGGGAAATATTTTTTCAAGCGGGAATAGCATTTGCTACTGAGGAATTGAATTCGAAAATGTTTCGACTGAGTGTAGCGACATTCAATAAGAGAGCGATTAGGCTGTATAAAAACATTGGATTTCAAGTAGGACCTCTTTTTTTGAGCCGTGGAAGAGAGTTCATGCTTATGGAATATGAAAGGCCGTCAGTGTGAAACTGACGGCCTAGACCCCTTATTCCGAATGCTCAGCACGGTGCGCTAAACGACTTGAAGCAGCGGCAGCGATTCCGCCAACGATATCATCAAGGAATGTATGCACCTTTCCAGTTGATTTATCATTTAAGTATTCTAAAATACCTGGTTTTAATTTATCGATATATCCAAAGTTCGTGAAGCCAATTGACCCGTACACGTTAACGATTGAAAGTGCGATGACTTCATCAATTCCATATAGTCCTTCATCGCGTTTTACGATATCTTGTAACGGCTGACTTAACATTCCTTTTTCAGCAAGGACATCAAGTTCAATGCCTGTAATAAGAGCGTTTTGTACTTCTCGTTTTGATAGTACACGCTCAACGTTATAGCGACATTCTGACATCTCTAAATTTGCATGGTATTTCTTTTGAAGAAAATGAACAAGATCAGCAATATCGTCAATTGTTACACCGCGCTCTTGTAATAGTTGTAATGCTCTTTCTTGTAGTTGATTTGAGTCTTTCATGTTTATCACCTTTTTTTCTTTTTAGTATTTGTATACGTTTCGTTGCTTTATCATGTGCATAGGAATGAAAGGCGAGCACAAGCTCATATATATAAAGAAAAACCATAGGTGGCGACTGCGATGATTCAGCATATTTATGAGCATTATCACATGCATGTTAAAGAATTAATCCCCCTTGGCCCCTATAAAAGCTTTTGGATTCGCAACAAAATTTATGTACTTGTTCCAATTGGAGAAATGGAGGAAGAAGTACTTGTAGAGATGAAAAAGCTCAGTGATTATATGAACCAGCAAGGGGATATAACTGTGTCGACTTTCGTTCCGACTATACACGGCTACTATGTAAGTGAGATAGAAGAAAAAAATTACTGCTTATTAAAAGGTATGCGTATGTTAGAGCGACATGCTACATCATTAGGAAGTGAGCTTTCTATATTTCATAAACGTGGCGCATTCTTTCCAGAAGAAGTTGAGCAATTAAGCCGCATTGGTGAATGGAAAGCATTATGGGAAAAAAGGCTCGACCAATTAGAAAGGTTTTGGCAATCGCAAGTGATGAACCATCCTTCAGACGTATTCGATCAATTGTTTATTGAATCCTTCCCGTATTACTTAGGAGTTGCAGAAAATGCAATTCAATATGTTGTCGATACAGAAATGGACGATACACCACAAATAACTGACGCAGCAACAATTTGCCAAGAACGATTTACACCTTTATTATGGCAGCAAACGAAGCGTTTAAAACTTCCTTTTGATTGGGTATATGATCACCCAAGTAGAGATATAGCAGAATGTATTCGCTATATGATGATAGAAAAAAAGAAAGATTGGGAGCAAACGGTAGTTCAATTCATTACAGATTATGAACGTAATTATTCGCTCTCTTCATTTGGTTGGCGCTTATTATTCGCAAGGCTTCTGTTCCCGCTTCACTACTTTGAAACGATTGAACGATATTATCAAACAGGAAACGAAGAACAAAAAGGCATATATAGAGCCCGTTTAGAAATCATTTTACATGATGTGAAGCGCACTGAGCAATTTATGAATCATTTTTACGAGTCATTTCGTTTACCTGTTGATAAGTTAGGCATTAGGAAATTAGATTGGCTATCTTAAAATGAAAAAAGAGACCGGGTGAGGTCTCTTTTTTATATATCACAATTGTATGTAATACATTATGCCCCTACCTGTTGATCTGCACATATATTTAAAATGAATTGATGTCTTTCGATTTTTTCATTTACTTTACTCAATAATTCTTGCTGGATTTCTTTAAATAAAAATTGATAATTTGCATTCCATGTTGGTATAACGGATGAAAGGTCTAATAAATACTCTTTTTTCTTTTCTAGTTCTTGAATTGTTAAGAAAGTGTTCCCCATTCTTGGCATGTGTCGTCCCCCTATGTTTTTTTCTGTATATGTGTGAACGATTCTATAGTATTAATTATCGCACTTTTTGAGAAGGATTTCCAATTTTGTTTTATGATGTTAAAGGGGAAGTGTTATTTGAATAAAAAAAGAGACCCATTTGGGTCTCTTTCTAGGAAGCGATTCTGAACGAGCCGCTTCTGCTTTTAGATAATGTCTAGCTCCAATGACCTTCTGTTCTGAACGAGCCACTTCCGCTTTTAGATATTATCTAGCTCCAGCGGCTAAAATGTTCGGTGGCTTCGCTTCTTCCGCCGAGGCAAAAAGCGCCTCTATGTCAGAAGCTCCATCCTCTTCACATTTTGGACGAGCCGCTTCCGCTTTTAATTAAAATACTTGTTCTACTTCAATAACGCCTGGTACTTCTTCAAGTAATGCGCGTTCGATACCAGCTTTTAGTGTGATTGTAGAACTTGGGCAGCTTCCGCAAGCACCCATAAGGCGTAATTTTACGATACCTTCTTCAATGTCTACTAATTCAACGTCTCCGCCATCGCGAAGTAAGAATGGACGTAATTTATCTAATACTTCTAGTACTTGTTCTTCCATATGTGGGTTTTCCATTTTTATCGACTCCTTTCATCAGTTTTATTATAATCAAGATAGAGGGGAAAATCTATTTTTTCTCTTCTTGTTTTATTGTCGAAATATTGTATCATGTGTACAACGTGTTTTTTCAGTATAGGGGTATAGAATAAATTTGTAAAATGATGTGCTTATGAAATAAGACATCTGAATATACTGTTAGAACGAGAAGCGGGGGAGAAGAAATGGTTAATGTGCAAGTGTATGGGACGAAAGTAATTTGTGCGAGCTGCGTCGGAATGCCATCTTCAACAGAAACGTTTGAGTGGTTACAAGCGGCGATTGGTCGTAAATATGAAGGACAAGAAAATAAATTTAAGTTTGAGTATATTGATTTTCAAGAAGAACAAGAAGATGAAGATAAAAAAGCATTCGCAGAGCGAGTAGTGGAGGAAGATCTATTTTATCCAGTCGTTCTTGTAAATGGTGAAATCGTTGGAGAAGGAAATCCACGTTTGAAGGATGTTTATGAAGAAATCGAGAAATATTTATAATGCATGAAGCCTTTGCGAATTTGCGAAGGCTTTTTTTATGGAGGGATAGATGTGGAGAATGGAATAAAACATGCTTTACCAGAAGAAGTAAAGCAATTAATGGAGCGGTACACAGTAGAATTAAAAGAAATTTTTTTAGATGAAAAAATAGTCGGGGTATATATTTACGGCTCCATTGCACTCGGTGCATTTCATGCAGAAACGAGCGATGTTGATTTTATTACAGTAATAAGTGATTCTGTGAATGAAGCTGAAAAACAGCAACTTGTAGAACTTCATAAGAAACTTAGTAAGAGTACGTTAGGTAAAAGAATGGATGGTATGTATATTCCGCTTGCTGACTTAGGGAAATACAATCATGAAATAAATGAGTACGTGTATTGTGCAGATGGTAAGGCTGATATTGGTCATTGGGATATTAACGCGGTCACATGGTGGACATTGAAAAATCAAGGTATTACAGTTAGCGGGAAAGAAGTAGAAGACCTTTCCTTTCAAATAAAGTGGGACGATGTAGTAAATACAATGAAATACAACGTAGAACATTACTGGTTTGAAAAAGCGAAGCGTCCTTATTTATTTTTCATAGAAGAATGGGTAGAATCAGCTGTCGTTACGATGGGACGTATTTTATATACGTTAGAACATAAAACAATTGTTTCAAAAGATAGAGGATTACAATACATGTTGGAACTTTACTCTCATAAGTGGGATCCTTTATTAAGGGAAGTAGAGCGAATGCGGCATAATCCAAAAGAAAAGCGAATAATCTCAAGGTGGAGAAGGGCTGATATGACGAAGCAGTATTTGCTGCATTTAATTGAAACATGTAGAGAGAAATGGTAGGGGGAAAAACAGACGATACAGTAAATTGTATCGTCTGTTTTTGTGTTAAAATTGGTATATAATGGTTTAAAAGGTTTAATTATACTGGAGGAGATAGGATGAACACAGAATTAGCTACATATGAAGAAAAGAATATACAAATGAGTATGCTCGAAGTAATTAGCATTATAATAATTACTTTTGGGGTAATGCATGGAATGGGTTTTTTGAACTTTTTATATGACTCCTCATTATATCCATGGTATGTAGACCATCTTATCCCACCCTTTACGTTTTGTACGATTATTGTAATGTATGCACCAGCAAGAAAGTATTGTTCACAGCTAGTAAAATCACTACAGTTCAATAATTTTAAACATTATGTAACAATAGTAATGACGATGATCATACTGCTTATATATCTTGCGGTATTAAATGTAGTTTTACCACATGGGCTTAGTGTGGATGAGTCAAATATAGTAATAGAGCCTACTATAAGTGAAATCATTTTATACGTAGTTGTACTCACCATTTTTGCACCGATTTGGGAAGAACTTTTATTTCGGGGGATATTTTTCACGAAATTATCTCAGCGCTTCTCTACACTTACTAGTATTGTTATAAGTGCTTTTATATTTACTTTAGGTCATCCCCTTACTTTAGGTAGTATGTTATATATTTTTGGTATAGGTGTATGTTTAGCCTACACATATAAGAAAACAAATAATTTACTCGTTCCATGGGGAATTCATTTATTAAATAATTCATTTTTTATATTAGTAAATTTTCAAATGTAAAAAGACGCCTTTTTGAAAAGGGCGTCTTTCCTATTTTGCAGTAGGTAGAATATTATGTAGAGGAAAGATAATAGAAAAAATATGTGTATGGGGGAAGACGATGAGTAAATATAAATTACATATAGACAAAGAACAATTATGGAGAGGTTGCATCTTAAAGTCGATTGCAGATGCAATTTTTGTAGCACATGCTCCTGATTTCTCACATGAAAGTTCATGGGATGGATTTAACTATAGTATGCAAGATAGTCAAGGCGGAAGAGGGACAATTACTTTTGATTCGAAGTACACAATCGTATGTCTTCAAGATGTGAATAGTGAGAGAATTGATGAGTGGATTGATGCGGAAATTTATTTTGAAGGGGCACCTTCGGAAGTGATAGAAATTGCTAAAGAAGAAGCACTCCAATACGTATTAGAAGAGGTAGAGGGGGAAACAGTTCCTTTCATTACGACGGCATTTTGGATTGAGGATAGCGGTGCATATTCAATTGATTCATTTGAAGAGATGGAAGAGCACGGTGGATTCTTATTAGAAATCCCATTACTTGATACGGAATCTGCAATAGAAAGATTGGAAGAAGAGTATGAACTGACAGAGGAGCAAATGGATCTTTTACAACTCGTGTATGAGAGAAAAATCAAAAATCCAAACGAGAAAATTATGTTGTCTAAAGAAGAGGTAGCGATGATTGAAACGAATGATGGCGAAGGGTTGGAAGTGAGTAAGGAGTCGTTTGAAGAAATGAATATTACTTGGGCGTTGTAGGAGGGGATATAATGTTTCCAATTGGTGAGCAGCCGAGGATTATAAAGGACTTGGAAAATGTTACTGCTAGTTTAGAAGAATTAGCGATTGAGGGGAAAACAAAAAATATAGAACGATTAGCATCTTTACAAGTTAAGAAGTTATGGGTTTTCGCAGTAAATCAAAAGCAATTTGAGCATATTCTTACGTACGCTCGTCCAAATATATTGTACGTTTACGAAATGAGGATCGAGGATTTAAGTAGCCTTCAAAAATTATCTGATTTACAACAGTTGTATATGTGCTGGAATACAAAAGCGAAGACGTTATGGGATATTGCGTATAATAAAAAACTCAAATCCTTACTAATTGATGATTTTTCTAAGCTAGAAGATTTAACTGCTTTAAGTAAGTGTCCGCAACTCAATACCTTTTACATGGGTGGTGGGATAAATACAACGATGAAAGTACAAACTTTACAACCACTCGCTGCATTACAACATTTGAAAAAGCTTACTCTTATGAACTTAAAGGTTAAAGATGATTCGTTAGAACCTTTAATACAATTAAAAAATTTGCGAGAGTTAAGTTTATCTAATCAATTTAAAGTGGAAGAGTATGCAAAACTATCTGTAGCATTGCTATATACGGAATGTAAGTTTTTTAAACCTTACGTATATATGAACGATGCAATAGAAGGGAAAAATATAATGGTGATTGGGAGAAGAAGACCATTCCTTAATTCGAAAACGGATGCGGTGAAGATGCAAAAGTATGAAGAACAATTTAAAAAGTTACAAGAGGAATATAAAGCACTAGTAGAAAGCACAATGTGAAGTTATATTGCGTTTTCTACTAGTTTTTTCATATACATATCAACTTCATGAAAGAATACTGTTTCTCTTTCCTTGTTATTAAGATGCACAGAGCAATATAAATATTGCTGTAAGTAGCGATTAGCTTGTTCGTACTGTTTTAATTTGTAGAAAGAGAAACAGGTAAGAAGCAAAAATGTTTTTTCTTGTAATATTGGAACGACAGCTAGTACAGGAGTTATGGAATGTATAGTTGTTTTTATTAAATTTTTATATGAAGCCCACGTTTGAAACCAGTCGAAAATAGTAGAAAGGTAATTCGGAATGTCGATAGTTTCATGTGAAACATTATGTAATAACTGGTTCTGTTTCATATGTATAGGCTCTATCCTTGTTCGTAGAATGCAATCGAATATTGAGATGTTTTCTTTTACTTGTAATTGGTCCGTAATAAGTTGCGGGAGACCAATTGGATGAACACCTATATTTATATAGAAATCATCTCCAAACTGGCTTTTTTGTATATGAATGATCTTATAAAATCCGTTATCAGCTTTGGAAAATGTATGTCTTTTCTTCTTAAATCCAAGTGGTTTTAAAGCAGCGTGTAAATTTATAATGAAATCTTGCACCAGTGTGTACTCCTTTAGAGATAGGTTTATTCTTCATCATAATCGTATGTAGTTAAGTTTTGTAAGAAGCTTTCAAAATTAGGTGCTAATTCAATAATTTCCTCAAACTCATTATCGATAAATATAACTGGAGGGTTTTCGGCTACGTTTCGATAGTCTAGTGCAATCCACGTATGTCCGTCACCAGATAAAAGCACGATATTCTCAGGCATGTCCCATTCCTGAATTAAATAATGGCTCTCTAAAATACTAGACTCATTTTCATCAAAAGAAATGCCATATAATCCAGAAACATTAACGTGATCGTCTGCCCAAGAATTTGGCTCTGAAGTAGGGTGAGCATCTAATCGAAGAGTTCCTCCGTTTTGTTCTTTTAGAAGATTTATGTACGATTCTGGGAGCTTTACGTTTAGTACTTCTTCTGCTTTTTTTATTAGTTCGTCGTTAATAGGTGCTAATTTTAAATAGTCATCTTCTGCCCAAAGTGTAGTCTTCATATTTGGTCACCTCAAATAATAGTTTTATAAACTTTATTTTGTATATTATAGTTAATTAAAAAATTGCGCAATAGAGGGGGAAGATATTATGATTAACCACAATAAAATTAAACAACTGTTAGCATATATAGATCGCGCTGAGGATAATGAAATTGAGTTAGAGTGTGAATTTGAACCTATGACAATCGAATTATTTAATAGTGAAGAAATAGAAGAAGGACAACTTGGTTATAGCTTTGATGAGGGAGGGCAAAGCTTAGTCGGAAATGAAGAGGGAGATTGGAAAGACGGGTGGATTGTAATTGGGATAGATTCGTATCTCGGAGACCCGATCTTTGTAGATAGTAATGATGAGAATTGTCCGGTTTATACAGCTATGCATGGTGAGGGAGATTGGGAGCCAGAATGTATAGCTAAGCGTATAGAAGATGTTATTGAGAAAGTGAAGGGTAATGTGGGATAGTTGTGTAAGTGGAAATATGTTTGAAATAGTAGAGAGCTAATTTGTGAAGTCTCTTAAGTCGAGATTTTAGGCTAGGTCATATTACAATAGTAGTTTAATAGGAGAAGGGTGTGTCAAAATGATTTTGATACATCCTTTTTTGCGAATATACAAGATGTTTAACATAGTGTATTAAATGTCTTATATATGAGTATTCTAATATATTTAATAGTAAAATGGAATATAGAATGGATAATTGTCGGAATGTATTCGATTTTTGTTCATTTTTATGAAATATAACTATTTTTTGTTAGATTCCTTCTTTTTATAGATATACAATAAAGTTATATAGAAATAAGAGAAGGATGATGTACGTGAAGGACACTGTTTTACAAGAAACAATTTCTCCGCAAGAATTACATAAAGTTGTTCAAAAGAATACAGCTTATTATGACTTTAAATGGGGCAAAGTAGAAAACACAGCGCAAGGGAATACGTGGAATTGGGTAGCCTTTTTCTTTCCAACTTTTTGGTTAGCTTATCGTAAAATGTATAAGTTGTTTATTATACTTACATTATTATCGGTACCTAGTGTACTTGTAGCCCCTTTTATAGACATTCCGGATGGGATTTTTTTATCAATTAGTTTAGCTTTTCAATTAGTAATGATGATATTTACTGGATGGCAAGGAAACCGTTTATATTATAAGCACGCTGTTCGTATTTTACATAAAGCAGAAGATACGCTTGATCATGAGAAGGCGTATTACTTACAATCAAAGGGTGGTGCTAATTTTGCTGGTATGATTGGTTTACAAGTTATAGTAGGGATAGTATTTGGGGTAGCCACGTTCGGACTCTCCTTGTTACCAACTGAGCCGAATATAAAAAATGTTGTTCGTTCAAGTGATGAAGGATTTACTTTAGAGGTTATGAATGATAATCCAACTTGGAAGTTTGTAAAGAAAGAAAAGGATTATGACGTAGTAGAGTTTACTGGTTATGATTATGAAGAGAAGAAAAATATAAAAATTAAATTTGCTGTTTATTTTAGTGAAGACTATTTTGAATGGCAAGAAGTATATGAGAATAATAAGAAGTTAAGTGAAGAAGAGTTAGAAGAATATCAATTTTACATTGAAGAGAATAGTTGGAGTTTCTAGAGAGAGCTCGTTCATTTTGAAAAGAAGAATCTTGTGAGGGTTCTTCTTTTTATATATTAGAAAAGTAAATAATATTAGGAGGAAAAGAGAGTATGATGGATGTACATTTTTATGATTGGGCTAAGAAACGTCCTAAAAAACATTATAATCGATTACATGAAATGAGAATTTTTGAATTGATTTTTTCAAAGGAATTAAGTAAGTGGGATCTTGGATTAGAAAATGTAGAAAATATTGATATCTACTGTCTAGCAAATCCTAATAAAGATATTTCTTATGAACTACATGAGGTCCTAGGGGAGATTTGTATATCCGTGCCTTATGATTATATGCAATTTTTAAATTTGGAATCAGTTGAGGAGAAGTATAAGCATTTTTGTGAGTTGGTTTACCTCTATGTCGTGCCAGCTATTGAAAAGTATTCAAAAATATCATTAGAAATGATTAAAGAGTATGTGAATGAAGCGCTTCAAGAAATAGAGAAAGAGAATTACGAGATTGTGTTTTTAGTGGATAAAACACCGAAGAAGAGCCCAAGTCGAAAGAAAACGGCTATATTAAAAGGAATTCATCGTTCGGAAGGATTTCAGCTAATGTGTGAAGTGTATAACGATAAAGGGCTAAGAGTAGTAAATAAATTACTCGTAGAAGAAGTAGGGAATGCAGTAGTCTATTCTAGATTTTTAGGCAAACTAAAATGGGAAAATGAGCACTTAATAGTAGTGAAATCCAAGACAAGCAGCTGGATGGAAGAAGTACATGTCGAATAAGCTAATTAACGAAAAATGTGAACACAAAACACCATACGAATTGAAATTTTGTAAAATACAATAAAAAATGAGAATTTGAGGTAGGCTTGTCAATAACGTAAGACTATGGCAGTATAAAGAAATGCTATACAAATTTTATTTATCGACATGTAAAAATTCGATTTGATTTTTACGTATAAATAATGAACGGAGGAAATGAATTTATGGCTACTTTACCAAATTGTCCAAAATGTAATTCAGAATATACGTATGAGGATGGCGCTCTTTTCGTATGTCCAGAATGTGCCCATGAGTGGGGGCAAGAAGCGGAAGCTGAAAGTAATGATGGTGCAAAAGTTGTAAAAGATGCGAACGGAAACGTTCTTCAAGATGGCGATGCTGTTACTGTAATTAAAGATTTAAAAGTAAAAGGAACTTCTTCAGTTGTAAAGATTGGTACGAAAGTAAAGAGTATCCGTCTAGTTGAGGGAGATCACGATATTGATTGTAAAATCGATGGTTTCGGAGCTATGAAGTTAAAATCACAGTTCGTTAAGAAAGCGTAAGATTAGCAAAGAAAAAAGACGCTCTGTAAGTAACTTGCAGAGCGTCTTTTTTATGATTGTACTTCAACTTCTTTCAACTGGCACCGCTTATTAAAGAACGTTTTATACCCAAGCTGTAAGAAGATAATAACAGAGAAAGCTGTACTTCCAGAAATGCCAAGTATAATCGCAATTTGATATTGGATAGCTGTAAATGGTGATACACCGGATAAAATTTGTCCTGTCATCATGCCTGGAAGACTTATAATTCCCATTCCGACCATGGAATTAATTGTTGGTAAAATAGCAGAATCGAAAGCGTCCCGTATGAGCGGAGCAGCTGCTTGTTTTGGAGTTGCGCCAAGCATAAGTGCCCCTTCAATATGGTCTCTTTGTGATTTCATACTGTTTAAAAAGGTGTTTGCCCCGAGGCAAATACCTGTCATAGCGTTACCGATTAGCATGCCGGCAATAGGAACGATATATTGCGGAGCATACCAAGGATCGTGTCCGATAATGACAAAGATAAATAGTAGAAGAGGGCCAATTGATCCAGCAATCATGGAGAGGGCGGCTACTCGTTTTAATTCTTTTGACATTGGAATATTAACTCGTTTATAAATATTGAAAATCGCAAAGGTAGTAATAGAAGTAATGAGAGCTATTGTATAAAACGGATTACTATTTTCAAATATGTATGTAAGAACATATGCGACTAGTACGAGCTGAATTGTCATACGTAATGTAGCAATTGTAATTTGTTTCTCACGCGGTATTCCTTTTAATTTCACAAGCCCGATTAAAATAAGGATGAAAATATATGCAGCTGCAAGTTGCCAAATTTGTAGTTCAATAACGCCCTTCAATTGATAGCACTTCCTTTCTAGTTGCACCGTTTGTTTTACTAATTTCAATAATATCGTCTGCGATTTCTTCTGGAAGTTGTTGCGAGTGCGTGATGAAGATAACTGTTTTTTTCTTTTCTCTTGCCAGTAGAGTGAATTGTTTCATAACGCGGCGTTCTGTGTCACCATCTAGTGCCGAAGTTGGTTCATCTAATAAATAGACGGGCGGATCCATTAGTATAATACGAGCGAAAGCAAGTCTTTGTTTTTCGCCACCTGATAAAGAAGAGGCGTTATCTTCTAATTTTTTATCTAGGCTAACAGTCGTTAATGCGCCTTGCAGGGCATCGTCATTTGGAAATGGCTTTTCAGAAAATCGAAGTCCCATTAATAAATTATCTTTAATTGTTCCATCAAAAATAGGCGGAGTTTGTCCGAGCATGACAACTTCACGGCGTAATTGAATGGGAGGATAATCTAAAATAGATTTTCCGTTATATTCAATTGTGCCAGATGTGGGTGATTGTAAATCGTTTAACATGCGAAGTAATGTGCTTTTACCACTACCACTTTCACCGATAATACAAGTTGTTTTTTCTTTTTGAATCTGTAAATAAGGAATGTGTAGAATATCTTTATATGTGATGTCTTTTAATATAAACATAAATTGCTCCTTTCTGATTCTAGTTATATCGTATCAAAAAGAGAGAAAAATAGAAAAATAAAGTCTCTTTAGAAGGAACATCTTTTTTCTTTGTTTTAAAACTTTGCGCGTGGCAGGAAAAGGCACTGACGGATCCTATACATAGCCAGTCCCTCTCGGCCATTTAAAAAAATGCTTTTCTGTCGGTTTTTCATAGAATGACTGAGTAGTTACAAAAAATGAATAGAAAAAGGCTGTCTACTATGTAGGCAGCCTTTAAAGTATTAACCGTTATGATATTTGTACATCCAAAGAAGACCGGATTTTAATAATCTCGGTACACGTCCCATTAATGGTTGGTTTGCTAGTAAACCAAATCCGTGTTTTTTGCCGAGAGAACCGAGAACACCTTTTAATTTAATAACAGGCAGTTCATCAGGAAGGGGTTCATTATTCCAACGTTTTAATAATATTTGGACAATTTGTTCTCCTTGACCTTCAGCAAGTTGAGCAGATGGTGCGTGTGGAAGTGCTGCGCAATCTCCTACGACATAAACGTGCTCATTATTTGGAATATTGTGATATTCAGTTAAAACAACCCGTCCGCTACCATCTTGTTCAACTGGAAGGTTTCGAACAACTTCATTTGCTTGAATACCAGCTGTCCAGACGATTGCATCACATTCAAGTGGTTCATCATGGTTGTATACAATGTTTGGTTCCACTTTTGTAATGTCAGAGTTTCGTATAATGGTAACTTTATGTTTTACAAACCATTCTTCTACGTATCTACTTAATTTCTCTGGATATGGGAATAAAATTCTATCTTTTCGATCAAATAAATAGATTTTTAAATCTGAACGGCTTTCGCGAAGTTCACTTGCCACTTCAACGCCGCTTAAACCAGCCCCAACGACAGCTACTGTTGCATTTGGTTCTAAGCTATTTAATTGTTCATATGTCTTACGTGTTTGTTCAATTGATTGTAGGCTATGTGTATATTCCTTTGCCCCAGGAACGTTATGATATTTATCTTCACAGCCAAGACCGATAATTAAATCATCATATTGGATCGCTTCCCCGCCATCGAGATGAACAGCTTTTTCTTCGAGATCAATATTTGTTATTGTGCCGTATTGAATATTGAGGCGTGGGTGCTCGGGAAACGGTATACGAATATGTGTTTCTGAAATAGTACCCGCAACTAATGCATAATATTCAGTTTTGAAGCAATGATATGGTACTTTGTCGATTAATGTCACTTGTACATCATCTGGAAGTTGGTTGCTTGGAAGTAGCCTCTGCAGAATTCTCATTCCACCGTAGCCGCCACCTAGTATTACGAGGTGTTTCATGATGGATTACCCCTTTTCTGTTGAAATATCCCCTAATCATACAATTTTATATTAATAAAATATTTTGACTTTACACAATCAAATTATATCGAATTTGTGAACAAATAACAATGCATGAATGAATACTCTGTTGTACAATAAGAAGAAAAGTAAAGTAAGTGGTTTTCATTTTCTAGTTACTATTTCATTATGAGTAGTATGTTATATAAAGAAGACCATCTATTATGAAGTGAAATAGTGAAGTAACTAAATAGTTTAGAATATATAACGAAAACAACAAGAAACAGCTTAGTTTTCTTCTTATAAATAAAGTGGAATGGTAACAAGTAGAGAGGGTTACTTATCCGTTTCGCAAATTAGGTATGCACATACCATATAAAGTAAATGGTAATTTGTTTAGAGATACAGGGGGGAGAGAGTTTTGATTAAACCATTAATCGAATTTTGTGTAGGTAACCTTGCAAGCGGTTCGCAAGCAGCTTTAGAAAAATTAGAAAAAGATCCTAATTTAGACGTAATGGAATATGGTTGTTTAGGATATTGTGGCATCTGTTTTGAAGGTCCATTTGCACTTGTAAATGGTGAAGTGGTACAAGGTGCAACAGTAGAAGAACTTGTAAATAATGTATATGATTATATGGATGAAAATCCAATGTTTTAAAGCGTTGCAAACAGGCAACGTTTTTCTTTTTTCATTTATCCCGCTATTTGCGGGCAGTAAGACTCCCACCTCAAAATTCAGCTGAAGCAAAGAAGTTAGGTTGAAGCCCTGTTGCCCGTCCCACACTGATTAAAGTTTCACTTTATTAGGAGTGTTTATTTCGAAAAAAAAAGGCCCTTTTAGAAGGGCTTTTTTCTTACACAATTTGTGTAAGAACGGCTTATTGCCAAAACACTGTCAAATATGAGAAACGGGGGACATTCATATTGTGTTCTAAAAGCATGCATTTTATACTTGAAATAATAAATTATTTTTGGAGTGAATAAAAATGAGCCAATTTTCTTTTACAAAAATGCATGGTCTTGGAAATAGTTATATATATGTAAATATGTTTGAGGAACAAATTAGAGAAGAAGATTTAGCAATTGTAGCGGAAAAGGTTTCAAATATTAATACTGGTATTGGTGCAGATGGAATGATTTTAATTTGTCCTTCTGACGTGGCACCAGTAAAAATGCGCATGTTTAATAACGATGGCTCAGAAGGAAAGAGCTGTGGAAATGGTTTACGATGCGTAGCGAAATATGCGTATGAGCATAAACTAGTAGAAGGTAAAGTTTTCACAATTGAAACGTTAGCTGGTATTGTTACGGCAGAAGTAACGGTAGAAGATGACAAAGTTACATTAGCGAAAATCGACATGGGGGCACCTCGTTTAACACGTGAAGAGATACCGATGCTTGGTGAAGGAGAAACACCATTTATTCGTGAAAACTTCTTATACAATAATCACCGTTATGCATTTACAGCTGTTTCAATGGGGAATCCACATGCGGTTATTTTTGTTGATGATGTAGAAAAAGCGCCTCTTACAACGTTAGGACCGGTTCTTGAGACGCATGAAATGTTCCCAGAGCGAGTGAATGTTGAATTCATCGAGATTTTGAATGATGAAGAGATGAATTTCCGCGTTTGGGAACGAGGATCTGGTGTAACACAAGCTTGCGGGACAGGAGCATGCGCAGCTGTCGTTGCGGCAATTTTAAATGGGAAAATGGAACACGGTAAAGAAATTACGGTTCACTTAGCAGGCGGCGACTTAATGATCGCATGGACAGAAGAAGGAAATGTATTAATGAAAGGACCTGCGGAAATAATTTGTCGCGGAGTGTATGAGTACAAGATAGAAGCGTAAAGATGTATAATAGAATGAGAACAGAAAGGATGGTGTATTTCATGATTGAAGTAACAGAACAAGCAGCTTTTCAAATTAAAGATATGTTAAAAGATGCTGAAGATGGAGAGAAGTACGTGCGCCTTGCTGTACATGGCGGCGGATGTAGTGGTCTTTCTTACGGCTTAGGATTTGAAGTAGAACCAAAAGAAGACGACACAGTTCTTGAGTTTTTCGGTGTTGAATTTGTTATCGATAAAGAAAGTGCTCCGATTGTAAAGGGAGTGAAAGTTGACTATAAGCAATCTATGCTTGGCGGCGGATTCACAATCGACAATCCAAATGCGATCGCATCATGTGGATGCGGATCATCTTTCCGTACAGCATCGAATGCTGGTAAGCCAGAAGATTGCTAAGTTTTGTCATCCCTTTATTCTAAGTGGAAATTGAATGGGTAGGTTGCATATAAAGACCTTCTTAGCGATGAAACCAAATCGTTAGGAAGGTCTTTTCTTTTGCGCTAAAAAGAAAAAGAGCATGACAAAGATAACGAATATATGCAAGAAGAAGGCTAAAGAGGATGCATGAAGGTGCAGGCTATATCGAATTGTATAGAACTGACTCGTTCCATATTAATTAAAATACGCTGATTACTAGAAATTAAAAACTACCGGAGGAATTACAATGAAGTCATTTAAGAAAGTACTGGTATTAGGGATGACGTTGGTTACAGCATCAATATTTGGAGCTTGTTCTAACGATACCGACGTGTTAACAAAAGCGGGAGCAAAGCAACAAGTGAAATCGGAAGCGGAAGTACTAAAAGAACAGAAGGAAACCCCTATGACTACGAGCGAACGTGACAGCATTAAATATGAGGACGCTACATCGTCACAGAAGCGTTATATTTCTCGTGACGAAGCCGAAAAGATTGAGGAAGGCATGACATATACGGATATCCTTAACGAGATTGACTACGGTGGTGAGAACATAAAACATTATAATAACAAGGAAAAACGCGTGTTTTATACTGAAAAGGATACGGATGGTACATATGAAATTATGGTTGAATTAAATACATATGGTTACGTTGTTAATATTGAACGCACTGCTATAAAGGATGCGGATAAAGAGAGTCAGGTATCTACGAAAAGCAGTGAAGAACCTGTAAAGGAATATGAAGAAAAAAACGACCGCGTACCGTGGTATAAAGATGTAAATAACGATTCGGCGGAAGTAGACTATAATCACTATTTGAAAATCAAAAAAGGTATGCCTGCGAATCAAGTAAAAGCTGCGATTGGACAGCCACGTATGATTGAGAAATATAAATCGTATTCAGTATACGGCTATACCGGTTATGGCGGCGAAGGAACATTACGTGTAATCTTCGAACCAAATGGAACTGTTATGCAGGTAGTAGAAGATGGATTACATCGATAATAAATTAATTACGGGAACAATTGCAGTAAAGTTGTCGGTGGCTTTATAAAGTCTTGGAGAGAGAACCGTGAGTAATCGGAGAGGACAATGATGAACGAAGATAAGATAACGATAATTATGCTAGCAGTATTAACGATAGCGTTAGTATTTGTTGGGGTTTCGTTCAAATTCAATAGCCTCATTGTGGACGCTATCGCCGTACTATTTTTGTTGATAGCTACTGCAGTAGGCGCAGCGGTTGTAACAGAACGTAGATTGTGCAAAAAGAATGGGAAGTAGCAGTTTTTTGTACGAGCGGGAGGGGATGCAAGATTGACGATGTTTTTGAATTCGTAGGAAGATATGTGATTAAACCTATAATTAGATTTGTAAGTTACCTTGTAATTGATATCATAATAGAGTGCGTAATAGAAGGTGTAATAAGCGGTATAAGGAAATTACGTGATAAGATTCGTGACAAGTGGAAAAATTGGCGTGGAAGACGTTATTGGCGTTAATAGATTGTCATGACTAGGCTAGATGAGTGTCAATAACGTTTTCAATGAAAAAACACTGATTAAAGTTTTAATTTACTATCTTACAAAAGTGTAATGTTTATGTCATGTTTTTGAATTTCTTCTTTAAAGCTTAGGCTTTAAGATAACAATATAAGAAAAACACATGAGGTGAAGGAATTGAAAAGACATATTGCACTTTTTAGTATTTTAGTTGTATTTGCAAGTTTATTAGTTGGTTGTGATTTAAACCGTATGGGTAAAGATGAGTATTATGTTCAAATTACAGTAGATGGGAAAGAGTATAATGGTAAAGCTGATAATGGTGAACCATATAAAGATTACCAATATAAGTTAACTGGATTTGATAAAGAAGGTAAAGAAAAAGAATTAGAATTTACTGCACAAAAAAATCTTCGTAAAGATGCATTCTTACGTGTATATCACTCAGATAAAAAAGGTGTATCAGCTTGGGAAGAAGTGAAAAAGGACGAACTTCCTGCGAAAGTGAAAGGAAAACTAGGCGTGAAATAAGACATATAGAAAAGGAATTGACGAACAGGGTCAATTCCTTTTTTCGTTCTCAAAATCCTCTTCTGAAATGACTTTAAATCCATGTCTTTTAAATAAAGCAGTTGTTACCCCGTAACCAGTTTGTTTATTGCCATTAAATTCTCCAGTGTAAATAGTAGAACTACCACAAGATGGAATACGTTCTTTTAAAATAATATATTCTGGGTGTAAACCTTTTATTTGTTCTAATGCTTTATAAGCACCACGCACGAAAGCTTCCGTGACATCTTGTCCTTCTTTCGTCATTACTTTTGCTTTTCCATCTAAAACATCATCGCCATTACCGCCGATAATTTCAGCAGAAGGGCGTGGTGTTGGTAAACCGCCTAATACTTCGGGACAAACAAGGATGGTATCTTCCCTCTGTAATAACTCTTCTATTTGTGAAACAAGATTATCGTTACCGTCATAACGACAAGCAATACCACCTAAACAAGCACTAATTACAATCATATTTTCATCTCCAATAAAGTGAAAATTTAATCAGTGGGGGTTTTGTCCATCCCCCACTGATTATTAGCCTTTACCAATCGGGCTTTTACGGGCAGTTGATCTCCCACCTAACCTCATCGCATTCGCCGAATCTGGAGGTGGGAGTCTTACTGCCCGTTAATGCGGGATAAAAAAATATTAAATATCACGCCTATTTCTCTTCCTATTTCTTACCTATAAGTGAGGTGATAAAAATGGGAAGCTTATATAATTTAATGAAACCATATAGTCAATTTCGAAGTAAAGAAGAGTTTAATACATATCAAAAACAAGTTTTGAAGTGCTATCGATTTCAATTGAATAAAACGGATTCTATCATTATTCATTTTTTAGGAAAGTATGCAGTGAATGAGAAACAGAAAACAGTGGGAGTTGCTTGTCCGTTAATGGAGACAATTGCGACGAATATTGGAAAGAGTATTCGTACGGTACGTCGCTCGATTGCAAAGTTAGAGGAACTAGGAATTATAAAACGTGTTGCGACAAAAGAAAGATATAAGCGCGGGGGATATAGTGCAAACTTATATGTATTTCTTAAATCTGCAATTGACCGCATGGATGACCGTATGAAAATGTCCGCATGTGAAAGTGATGATCGTACAGATGGCTGTAGTGGAAACGAGCAAAAAAATGAGAGGGAAACAATTCTTTCTAAAAACATTCCACAAATAAAAGATAAAAGAAAAGTAACGTACGAGCTTGATGAAACGTATTGTCGTCACGATATACCGAAGCCTTTTATATATGCACTGGTGCCGATGACGAGTAATCCGAAGAAGATTAATATATTTTGGAGTAAGGTGGAACTTGCTTATAAAAAGAGCGGATTACTAGAGCAAGGTGCTTTATTAGAGGGGATATTAGCTGATGAAGAAGCGTATGGAAATTTAATTTGGCGGGTGAAAAGTGTTGTGAGAGCGTATAAGTACGGAGAAATTCTTAAAGATGTTGGAGCATTATTGTATAGTACGATGCGAGATTTATTTTTAGAAATTGGATTAGAGTGGGGAGCGGCATTAAGGAGAAGTAAGGGAATACCGTTATTCGATCCATTTAAAAAAGAGCCATGCGTATAATACATGACTCCAAGTAGCTAATCGAACTTTCTTACAACTGGAACACGAAGTGCTACAAATAGTACAAAGACGATAACAGCGATTGCACCGCTTTTCATAACCGTTACAATTGGAATTCCTATCCCAAGTGCAAGCGATGTAAATGCGTAAGAGAGCGGAATGAATCCCATCGATGAAAGCATGAGTAAACTCATAACGCGTCCCATCATCTCTTCTTTTACTGTTGATTGAATCATTGCCATAAGTGGAACGATAGCCATCGCAATTGTAATACCGTAAAACATTCCAGCTAATAACGCTTGCCAAAGTACGGTGCTAAAGTTGATGGCTAGGAAGAATACACCAGACAGTAGCATCATGATAATACAAAATAGACCACGTCTGCGGTTAATGTTTTTTAATCCGACAATGACAGCTCCTATCGCCATCCCGCCGCCAACAGACGCTTCTAAGTAACTAAACTGAAGTGAATCACCGTGCAGAACGTTTTTGACGAAGAGCGGGAAGCCTACTTGCATTGGGCCGATTAAAAATAAATTTAAAAAGGCGCTACATATAAGGAAAGTTGAAAGAAATGGTGATTCTTTTACATATGAAATTCCCTCTTTAATAGAAGTAAACATGCCTTTATCTGTTTCATTTTTTTCGGGTACTGTAAATTGTATTTTTTGAACGAGTATCGCTGCGATAATGAGTAGCAGGATTGTAATTGAAAAGATTGTTTCATAGTTCGTAAATTTAATGAGAATACCGCCAAGTACAGGGCCCAAGATGACCGATCCTTGGTTTGTCATTTGAGTAAGTGAATTTGCTTGTGTTAAACGGCTTTTTTCTACAAGTTCAGGCAGAATAGATCCATCTGCTGACCAGAAGAAAGCGTCAGCAAGTCCGAAGAACAAAGCGAACAAAGCAAATGTATATAGTGTTACATCACCGACGATGAACCAGGTGAGAATGGTTGCGACAAGAATAGCGCGAATAATATTAGAGTAAAACATAATATTTTTTTTCGGGAATTTATCAGCTAATGCTCCGCCGATAATCATAAAGATGAGCCTTGGAACACTAAGAGCCACGAAAACAATACCGAGTGAAGCCTCAAGGTTTAATGTTTTTGCTATGTACCATGTTTGTGAAAAAGTAAAAAAGGCTAAAGCAAAACTTGAAAAGAGAGTAGCTGCCCAAAGAAAAAGGAAATTCGTATTTTTTAATAACGGTTTTCCGCTTCCTTCTAAAGCAGATTTATTTTGTTGTAGTTCCTCCATATTGCTTCCTTTCTATGTACCAAATTTAGACTGAAAAACCTATTAACAATCGTTTTATCCCGCGTTAACGGGCAGTAAAACTCCCACCTCAAAGTTTGGCTCGAGCAAAGAAGTCAGGTGGGAGACCAACTGCCCGTAAACGCCCGATTGGTGAAGGCTAATACTCAGTGGGGGATGAACAAAACCCCCACTGAGTATAGTTTCACTTTATACAGTTTCTAATATTTCTATACTGCACTTTCTCATTGTAGACAATAATAATGAATTTGCACAGTGGCTATTTAACGACAAAAAAGAAGATACCAAAGGGTATCTTCTTTTTTGTCATTCACGCTAAAGCGATATAAATATCCACTTGTACGTTATTTGGATCTACTGCATTTTCGTCATAAAGCTCAAAGTCTGTTGTAAAAGCACGTTTGTTTTCTTTCGACCATTGCCAAATATATTCCCAAGTTTCACAAATGACTTCAGACACAGGACCTTTTCTCGTTGTAAATACCGCATACGTTGCGGCAGGTATTGTTAAGGCTGTCATATTTTCAGGAACTTCTTCTAATGAAGAAACAGGCGTGCCGATAGTGAATTGATATGTACCAGTTTCATCCGATTCGTAGTTTGAGTAGAAAGCGAATGTTTCTTTTGTTTGTTGATTTGGAATTTGATGCATGATTTGTTCTTGGAAGTATTGGTTCCAAAGTTGTGGGATTTTTCCTTCAGTAGATGCCTCTTTTTCATTTGTCGTCGTAATAGAAACGCCGATTGCTTGGAAAGCTTCTTTCTTAATGATAATAGGTTCTTTCATTATAAAATTCCCCTCCATTGAATGAAACGTACGTTCTATTTTATTGTAACATATTTTAGGAGTATGTGGTATTTTTTTCTAAAGTACATAGCTGTGAAGAAAGAGAGGTAATTTGGATTAGGGATCTTTATAACAAAAGAACTCCTTTCATGTAAAAGGAGCTCTTTTCATTTCTATATTAAAACATGCTTGAGCTATGCATTGGTTGAAGTTTTGCGTTTGGATCGAAGTAAGCTTTGGCATTGTTTACTGCTGTCGGTGCTTCACCAAAGCCGCAAGCAATGAGTTTTACTTTTCCTTCATATGTACAAATGTCACCAGCAGCGTAAATGCCAGGAATATTTGTTTCCATTTTTGAGTTCACGAGGATGCTGTTCTTTTGAATATCTAAGCCCCAATTTTTAATTGGACCAAGTGAAGAAACGAAGCCGTAGTTTACGATTACGTCATCAACATCGATGATAATTTTTTCTTCTGTTTTTACGTGCTGAAGAACAACTTGTTCAATAGTATCATCACCGATAAGTTCAACTGGAACGTAAGGTGTGCTTACTTCTGCACGGGAATTCATTAAGCTTTCTACGCTATGTTCATGTGCACGGAATTTATCGCGGCGATGAGCAATTGTAACTTTGTCCGCAATCGGTTCTAACATCATTGTCCAATCTACTGCTGAGTCACCACCGCCGAATACAACGACGCGTCTTCCAGCAAATTTATTCATATCATCAACGAAATAATGTAAGTTTTTCTTTTCATATTTTGCTGTGCCTTCTAATTCTAAGCGGCGTGGCTGGAACGCACCATTACCAGCAGTAATAATGACAGATTTAGAGTAGTGAGTTTGTTTATTTGTAACAAGCTTAAATATACCGTCAGCTTGTTTTTCAAGAGTATCAACAGCTTCTTCTAAGCAAACGGTTGGATCGAACTTTTTCATTTGTTCTTTTAAGTTATCAACTAACTCTTGTGCGCGCACTTTTGGGAATCCAGCTACATCATAAATATATTTTTCGGGATATAGCGCGGATAATTGCCCTCCAAGTTGAGGTAAGCTTTCGATAATTTTTACACTTGCTTGTCTCATTCCGCCATAAAATGCGGTGAATAGTCCTGTTGGGCCACCACCAATAATCGTTATGTCGTAAACTTTTTGATTTTCTGTCATTTTCATTCCCCCTATAGATGATGGAATTTTAATATTGATTTCATATATTGTTCATATGTACATGAAAATCCTGCAAATGATGACACTTTCAAATAAATGATAGCATATTTCAGTTAATAATACTTCTGAAAACGACTGAATAATAAGTAAGTTTGCGCATAGATGTTTTAGAATTGTATAAAATATAGCGAAAGGAAAATACATGAAAAAAAGGCTGAAAAACCCTTGAAAACGCTATGTTATTTTAAAATATTGATAATTCTCTAGGTGCTTGAATTATGGAATGAAACCGACTAATATAGGGAAGTATTATGTTAAATTTCTATGACAAATTTCGTACGATTTTTTGACTGCGTTTTGTTATGATATAGAATGTGATAAATTCCACATTCTTGACAAATAGAGTTTTTAGTACTTGGTATTATTTTTTATTACTATTATATAAAGAAAAGGGTTGTGATTTAGTGAAGACTCCAAAAATCGTAGTTTTAGGTGCAGGTTATGGCGGGATGATTACGACTGTTCGTCTGCAAAAAACATTATCTGTAAGTGAAGCTGAAATTACGTTAGTAAACAACAACAGCTATCACTACCAAGCAACTTGGTTACATGAGAGTGCAGCTGGTACATTACAAGATGATAAAATCTGTCTAGATATTCAAGACGTTATCGATACAAATAAAGTGAACTTTGTACAAGATACAGTAGTAGAGATTAAAGCTGCTGAAAAACGTATTATCTTAAAAGATGGTGAATTAGAGTATGATTACTTAGTAATCGGTCTTGGTTTCGAATCAGAAACGTTCGGAATTAAAGGATTAAAAGAGCATGCATTCTCAATCACTAACATTAATGCAACTCGTCAAATTCGTGAGCATATGGAAGAAAAATTCGCTCAATATGCGACTGAAAAACGTGATGAGTTAGTAACAATCGTTGTTGGTGGCGCTGGATTTACGGGTATCGAGTACGTAGGTGAGCTTGCAAACCGTATTCCTGAACTTTGCAAAGAGTACGATGTTCCACGTGAAAAAGCACGTATCATCTGTGTAGAAGCTGCTCCAACAGCACTTCCTGGTTTCGATCCAGCATTAGTAGAGTACGCTGTAAAACAACTTGAGAAAAAAGGTGTAGAATTCCGCATCGGTACAGCAATTAAGGAAGCAACTGAAGAAGGTATTATCGTTGCCAACGGTGATGATGCTGAACTTCTTAAATCTGAAACTGTAGTTTGGGCTGCAGGTGTTCGTGGTAATGGTATTGTGGAAGAGTCTGGATTTGAAGCAATGCGCGGACGTATTAAAGTGGATGAGTACATGCACGCTCCAGGTCATGAAGATGTATTCATGGTTGGTGATGCAGCGTTAATCATCAACGAAGAGATTAACCGTCCATACCCACCAACAGCACAGATTGCAATTCAAGAAGGTTATAATATTGCACACAATTTAACTGTGTTAGTTCGCGGCAAAGGTGAAATGAAAAAGTTCGCATTTGATAATAAAGGATCTGTATGTTCATTAGGTCATGACGATGCAATGGGCGTTGTTATGGGTAAAAAGTTAACAGGTTGGAAAGCTTCATTCATGAAGAAAGTAATCGACAACCGTTACTTATTCTTACTAGGCGGACCTTTATTAGTTCTTAAAAAAGGTAAATTGAAGTTCTTTTAATATATAGTAGAAAAAGCAGAAACGGCTATGAGCTGTTTCTGCTTTTTTCGTATTGAAAATATAGTATAATATATAAAAAAGAAAGAATATTCTGTTCGTTTTGATGGAGGAGGTTATATCATGGGGAAGCGAGGGAAAGTGTGGTTAGCGGTCAGTGGCTTAGTAGCTACAGAAGATGGGAGATGGCTATTCGTTAAGAAAAAATACGGTGGATTGAAAGGGCAATGGTCTTTACCTGCTGGTTTTGTTAATGAAGGCGAGACTGTTGATGAAGCTGTGAAACGTGAAATTTTGGAAGAGACAGGCATTGTTGCTCATGTAAAGGGGATTGTTGGTATTCGCTCAGGTGTTATTCATAATGAAATTAGTGATAATATGATTATTTTTCTTCTAGAGCCAGAGGGAGAAGACGTTATCGTACAGGAGAAAGAATTGTCGGAAGTAGCTTTTTTACATCCGGAAAATATTGCAGATGATCAAAATACTTCTGTACTCATCAAATATTTATTAGAAGGAAGAGCAGAGTCGCATTTTGAAATGGACAAAACATTAAATCCAGGAGAGCAATTTGGTTATACGGCTTATCATGTGTTTACGGCGTATGCGAAGGAGAGGGAGAAGAAGTGAGTATACCGGTACTACTTATTTCAATGATGTTGTTCTTTATTTTATTTTTTGGAATTGGATTTTTACTCAACATGATTTTGCGAGCTACGTGGGTAATGGTTATTGTATATCCGATTATTTGTATGCTTATTATTAATAAAGCGAGTGTATGGGACTATTTTTCAAAGCCAAAAGAAACATTTTCTTCATTTGGGACAAGTGTATCGCATTTAGGACACGCAGATGTGTTTATTCTATCTACTGGATTAGTAGGCGCTGCTTTAGCAGGAATTATAATTAAAAAACTTCGGAAAAGTGGATATCAAATGTTTTAATCTCCAATCAATTTGGAGATTATTTTTTTGCATATTCCTTCATCGTATAGGGAATGATTAACGATGAAGGAGTGTGGAATATAAAAATGTTAAAACGATATTGTATTCGCATTATGATGACTTGTTTACTTGCATTCGCATTATGCGTAACATGGCAGGCTTTCACAGGAGTTTCTTTATTAGAGATTATAAAATCATATGAAGGAACAAGTGTAAAAGAAGTACATGCAGCAGAAATTGAGAAAAAAGTTGCTCCGAGTAAAGAAGTGATAAATGCTTTAGAGCAGGCAAATGACTGGTCTAAATATCGTGTTATAGAAATGACTGCAACTGGTTATACATCAGGTATAGAGTCGACTGGAAAGAGGCCGGGGCATCCAGAGTATGGCATTACATATTCAGGTGTTAAAGCAAAAAGGGATTTATATTCCACAATCGCTGCCGATTTACGCGTATTCCCGCTTGGGACAATTCTATTCGTGCCAGGTTACGGATATGGTGTTGTAGCTGATAAGGGCGGTGCTATAAAAGGAAATCGTCTCGATTTATATTATGATACGGTGAAAGATGTTTATAGCCAATGGGGTAAGAAAAAAGTAAATGTGTATATAGTGAAAATAGGAAATGGCAAGTTTTCGGAAGAAGAGTTAACGATGTTAAATCAAGACGAAACGATGCAAGTGTTTCGCGGACAATATTTAAAATAGAATATATAATCGATAGGGCTTCCTCCTGTATTTTTGAGAAATATTAATATAGAGGAGAGCCCTTTATTATCGGTATTTAATAGCTGATTTTCAATGTTAAGTTTATATGTTATAATCTTTCCTGTACTAGAAGGAAATAACAATTGAATGGGGAGGGATGGAAGAGAGTGAAAGAAATAGAAGCTCTCTTATTATTATGAGAGAAGGAACTTTATCTCAACAGAATATAGTTGTATTGTTTTTTAAACAGTTACGCCCGAAGCAATGGACTAAAAACTTGCTTGTATTTGCAGCGCTAGTCTTTTCTATAAAACAAGTATCTTTAACTATGGTGGCACAAGCTACAATTTGTTTTGCGCTATTTTGTGCGATATCTGGTTGTGTGTATATTTTAAATGATTTTATGGATATTGAGGCGGATCGACAACACCCTGTTAAACGATACCGACCGATGGCATCAGGTGCATTAAATCCGTATTTTGCTATTACGGCAGGTTGTGTGATTTTAGTAGCATCTTTAGTAGTTTCATATGTATTAAACCCATTATTGTGTTTAGTGTTAGCTGTATATTTCACTTTAAATGTAGCGTATTCAATTCGTCTAAAGCATGTTGTAATAATTGATATTTTAATTATTGCATCTGGATTTGTTTTACGAGCATTGGCCGGGGGATTAGTCATTCAAGTGCCATTTACACCATGGTTTTTATTATGCACATTATTACTGTCACTATTCTTGGCTATTAATAAAAGAAGACATGAATTAGTGTTGTTACAGGCTAATAAAGGTTCTCATAGAAAAGTATTAGAAAGTTACTCTCCTGCTTTATTAGATCAATTAAGTACAATTGTTACATCAGCAACAATCGTTACTTATGCTATTTTTACTTTTAATGCAGGGAAAAGTATCTATTTAATGTGGACAATCCCATTTGTAATTTACGGGATCTTTCGTTATTTATATTTGGTTCACATGGAAGATAAAGGTGGAGAACCTGATAAAGTTTTATTAGAGGATCAGCATATTTTAATAACGGTGTTGTTATACGCGATAACAGTTATTATTATACTATTGAACTTTTAATTACTCTATTCGGGTTTGTTAAAACGTTTAAGAAGAGTGTCTTAAACGTTTTTTATTTGGAATAAAAACAGTTAAGGAGTATAGAGATGCAACAATTTTTAATGATTATCTTATCAGTTGGTATGGGAGTTGTAGGACAAATTTTATTAAAGTTTGGTGCAATGAAATCGCAAAGTTCAGCGGCTTTAGGTATTATGAATTTTGTTAATTTACCAAACTTTTTTGGATTAGCTTTTTACGGTTTAAGTGCATTATTATGGATGATTGTACTGAGAAAGGTTGATCTAAGTTATGCATATCCAATGGTGAGCTTCGGATATGTATTTGTTATTATTGCGTCAGCACTATTGTTTGGTGAAACTATCAATTTCATGAAAATTGCTGGAATGGTATGTATAGTGGTTGGAATTCTATTTATCGCAAAATCATAGGAGGTAAAGCAATGGGAACATATTTATATTGTGTACTTCCATTTATAGCTTGGGTGGCTTCGGGAGTATTGAAATTTTTGGTGAATTATCTTCGTTCTGGAAAAGATGCTTTTCGTTTAGTTGGGAACGGTGGATTTCCTAGTACACATACGACGATTTTATCAAGTATGGTTATGACAATAGGGTTTCATGAAGGCTTTAATACACCGATGTTTGGGATTGGGATGGCAATTTTAACGATTGTTATCATTGATGCCACAGGACTTCGACGTACGGTTGGTAAACATGCAAAAATGTTGAATAAACATATTAGTTCGGAAGAAGAGAAATTAAGAGAGCGCCAAGGACATCATTGGCATGAGATTTTTGGTGGACTTGTTTTAGGGGCAGTTATTGGGTATGTAGCACATTTAGTTATGGTATTTTTACCTTAGAAAGGAGAAGAAGTATTGAATATTTGGAATGGTTATAAAGGAAAGGGAATATTAGCCCTTGTCCTTTTCGTTTTTTACTGGGCATTTTACTTTTTTATTGGCTGGAAAATGGATACTCACTCTAAGCTTTTTATTGAAGCGTGGGTGGTTGATACCTATTTTTCTTTTGATCAAGGATATTATATTATCTCCTTTTTCCTTGAAAAAGTAGATATAACAGCGGTGACCTGGTTCCGACATCCATTCCTTTATTATTTTATTCAAGGGTTTATGGGGATATTGGAGACAGTGAAAGTAGGGAATATTATACATGGTATTATATTCATTCAAGCGTTCTTAAGCGCGCTCAGTGTAGTGATGATTTATACATTATGCTGTAAAATTTGTAAGAATACGCTTGTTTCTTTTTTACTAGCGGTCATGTATGGATTTTCAGCTACTATGTTAGTTATTACGTGGACACCAGAATCTTTTAGCTATGCAAATTTCACATTAGTACTTATGTGCTTTGTATGCTATCCATTTATTACAGGGAAAAAAGAAGCGAAAATAGGATTTAGTATTGCGAATGTATTGTTGGCAATAGGAATAACAGGGGTTACATTAACCAATTCGTTTATCTGGTTTTTAGGTAGTGTGATGAGTTATAAGAAACTGCAGAAAAAAATTATTTGGACTGGTATTTCGATTGTTATTGTCGTGGTCCTGTTTGTATTAGTAATGAACGCAAATAATGTAGTTCTTATCGAAGCAGTAAAGGCTAGTATGGGCTTTGCTGCGCAAGAACAGAATTTTTCACCAGAATACGTTAAGCCATCAGGTATATTAATATTTCATCTATTATTAGGATCTTCATTCATCTTTGGACCATTCTCGGAGGTTACTTTAAGACAAGGTGAGCAATTTGCGCAATTAAATATGCTCCCATCGCATACTATGACTGGTTGGATTGTGATTGTATCTGTGTATGCTCTTATATTGGTAGTTGTATGGAAAAACTTTATAAAAGAACCTTTCGTAAGATTTTTAAGTTTATGTTTATTATTTAATATCGTTTTACACGGAATTATTGGTTTTGGGTCATCTGAAGCATTTATATATGGTGCACATATGCTGTTTACAATACCGCTATTATTGGCATATGGTTTTAAAGTGATGAGACGTGTAAAAGTAGTTGCTTTATGTTTAATATTAATATTAATAATTATAAATAATTTTGAAAGTATGCTATATTTTTATCATTTTGCAGTCTCGAACTATTCTTTATAATAAAATGTATTTTTAATAAAAGGGTACTTTAGATAGGGTTTCTAAAGTGCCCTTTTTACTATTTTTAAAAAATAGTATTCATAAAATTAAATACAAAACAGAAGTCCGAATTATCGCATTTTAGAAAAAATATAGTTATAATGAAAATAGAGAAATTTAGGGGGTCTGAACATGTTTCGAGTACAAAAAGAATTAGTAAGTCATGAAGCGGTAATTGTTGCCTTATTTGAAGAAGATAAAAAGAGTAGCTTTGTACAAGAACTGGATAAAGCGTTTGAAGGACAATTACAAGTTTTATTAGAAGAAAAAGAACTTTCAACTAAGAAGAAAGCCATTTCAAAAGTACATAGCTTAGGAAAAACAAATGTTAAACGTTATTATTTTGTTGGTTTAGGTAAGAAAGAGTCATATACAACGGAAACGTTACGTGCTGCTCTTGGTAAGACGTTTAAAGCGTTACAAGCAGCAAAAGTACAAGATGCAGCAATCTTACTTGATTCTTTCGTGACAGATAAATTAGATGCGATTGATGTAGCTCATATTGCGGCAGAAGTACAAGGTCTTGGTACATATGAATTACAAACGTATAAAGCAGATAAAAAGGATCGTGTAGAATTAGAGAAGTTTACGGCTATTACAGCAGAAGATACACAAGAAATTGAAGCAGCATTAACGGTAGGATACGTACATGGACGTGCAACGAATTCAGCTCGTACGCTTGTAAATATGCCGCCAAACGTATTAACAGCGACAAAGCTTGCTGAGTGTGCAGTTGAATTAGCAGAAAAATACGATATGGATTATAAGGTTCTTGAGAAAGAAGAGATGGAAGAGCTTGGTATGGGTGCATTACTTGCAGTAAACCAAGGATCTACTGAACCGCCAAAAATGATCGCTCTTATTTATAAAGGAAAAGAAGAGTGGAAAGATGTAATTGGATTTGTTGGAAAAGGGATTACATATGATACAGGCGGTTATTCTTTAAAACCACGTGAAGGCATGGTTGGTATGAAAGGTGATATGGGCGGAGCTGCAGCTGTTCTTGGCGCGATGGAGATCATCGGTGAACTTCGCCCCGAGCAAAATGTAATTGCTGTTATTCCATCAACTGACAACGTTGTAAGTGGTACAGCATTTAAGCCAGATGATGTTATTACATCTATGAGCGGAAAAACAATTGAAGTATTAAATACAGATGCAGAAGGTCGCCTAGCGCTAGCTGACGGTATTACGTATGCGAAGAAACTTGGCGCAAATTACTTAGTTGATGTTGCAACATTAACAGGCGGTGTAATTGTTGCACTTGGAAATCATACAACAGGCGCGATGACAAATAATGAAGAATTGTTTGAACAAGTGTTAGAGGCTTCTATGGAAACGGATGAGCCAATTTGGCAATTGCCGATTTTTGAACGTGATAAAGAACGTGTCAAAAACAGTAAATTTGCTGATTTAAATAACTCACCAGGCCGTGAAGGACATGCGGTTATGGCTGGGGCATTCCTTGGTGAATTTGCAGAAGAAACACCATGGGTACACTTAGACATCGCTGGAACATCTGAAACATCAGGAGCACATGATTTAGGACCATCTGGAGCAACAGGTGCAATGGTGCGTACACTTGCAACACTTGTTGAGCGTTTCGGAGAAGAATAATTTTTGAAGAAAAGGCTGTCTCAAATTTTTGGGATAGCCTTTTCTTATTGATATGGTATGACTATTGTCAGTTTTTGTCGGTAAGTCGATATATTTGGAGTTACGGTTGATATAATTTTATTTACTATTTTACCGTTTCAAAAAGTGCTACATAGTGAAAGATTCGTCCTATAAAGAAATCGTATATAACGTCCCGCCTAAAGCGAATGAAGTACGCCCTGTTTCCTCAGAGACAACTAATATAAGTGCATCAATTTTCTCGGATAAGCCAATTGCAGCCCTATGACGTGTTCCTAGCTCAGGATTGATTTCCAGGCTTTTTGTTAATGGAAGAATATTAGCTGCTGAGACAATATGATTATTTTTAATGAGAACGGCTCCGTCATGAAGAGGGTTCCCTGGATAAAAAATCGATTCAAGTAGTGGCGCGGTTAAGTGTGCGTTTAATGTCGTTCCAGTTTGAATGAAAGAATCAAGAGCGTCACTTCGTTCCACAATAATAAGAGCACCGTGTTTTCGAGCGCTTAAATGTTGGACAGCTGTAGTGATGAAATGTGAACTTTCCGTATAAGGTGATAAATATGCTTGAATATAATATGTAGCTGCTAACGTCTGTACATTTGTTAACATATGATGAATATCTTCCATTTTACATAAAATACATTCATCTTCTTTATCGATTGCATGCTTCATGTTTGATAATTCTTTTTCAGCAATTTCAATCATCTGCTTTGTTTTTATTTTGAGCTCTTCTGACAAGCCCCATTCTTGCATAATCCTCATTCCCTTTGGTGGAGTATTTAACCATAGTGTATACAAATATTTATAGTAAAATCCTGCTAGATTTTAAAAAATATTGAGATTCAGGTTGTTTTTTTCATATAATGAAGGTACGACAGGCGAGAGGAGATGGAAGTATGAATTGGAAACAAGAATTTAGTCGCTGGCTTTCATATGCAGAATTAGACGCAGAATTAAAAGAACAGCTAGAAAACATGAAGCAAGATGAGAAGAAAATCGAGGATAGCTTTTATAAAAATCTAGAGTTCGGCACAGGTGGTATGCGTGGTGAACTTGGTGCTGGTACGAACCGTTTAAATGTATATACAGTTCGTAAAGCAACAAAAGGATTAGCTATGTTTATTGAAAAATTAGGTGAAGAAGCGAAAAAACGCGGTGTTGTTGTCGCGTATGATTCTCGTCATAAATCACCTGAATTCGCAATGGAAGTAGCTGCTACTCTTGGTGCACACGGTATTACAACATATGTATTTGAAAGCTTACGTCCAACACCAGTGCTTTCTTTCGCAGTTCGTCATTTACATACAGCAAGTGGAATCGTTCTTACGGCAAGCCATAATCCGCCCGAATATAACGGTTATAAAGTATATGGTGAAGATGGTGGCCAGTTGCCTCCAAAGGAAGCTGATGAGTTAATTAGCTACGTAAATGCAGTAGAGAATGAATTAACAGTTGAAGTTGCTGATGTTGAGCAATTAAAAGCTGACGGTTTATTACATATAATTGGACAAGAAGTAGATGATGCGTATGCAGCAGAATTGAACAATGTCATTATTAATAAAGAGATGGTGAAAGAAGTAGGAAAAGATTTAAAAATCGTCTTTACACCATTGCATGGAACATCAAATATTTCGGTACGCCGTGGTTTAGAAGAAGTTGGATTTACAGATGTAACTGTTGTAAAAGAGCAAGAGTTACCAGATCCAAACTTCTCTACAGTAAAATCACCAAACCCAGAAGAGCACGCAGCGTTTGAGTATGCAATTCGCAACGGTGAAAAAGTAGGCGCAGATGTGCTAATCGCAACAGATCCTGATGCAGACCGTCTAGGTATAGCGGTTCGCAATCACGATGGTGAGTTCCAAGTGTTAACTGGTAACCAAACAGGTGCGTTAATGCTTGATTACTTATTATCACAAAAGAAGGAAAACGGAACGCTTCCAGAAAACGGTGTTGTTTTAAAAACAATCGTAACGTCTGAAATTGGCCGTACAATCGCAAAAGCATACGGTTTAGATACAGTTGATACGTTAACTGGATTTAAATTTATCGGTGAAAAAATTAAACAGTATGAAGAAAGCGGACAATATGAATTCCAATTCGGTTATGAGGAAAGCTACGGTTATTTAATCCGTCCATTCTGCCGTGATAAAGATGCGGTTCAATCCGTCCTATTTGCATGTGAAGTAGCTGCATACTACAAATCACAAGGTAAAACGTTATACGAGGGTCTGTTAGAAGTATTTAAGAAGTACGGTTTCTTCCGTGAAGACCTTGTATCGTTAACGTTAAAAGGAAAAGATGGTGCCGAACAGATTCAAAAGATGATGGCAACATTCCGCGGGAATCCTCCGAAAGAAGTAGCTGGTTTAACAGTCGCTGCAGTTGAGGATTATAAAGAAAGCATCATTACAACGTTACAAGATGGAAATAAGGAAGAGATTCACTTACCGAAATCAAATGTGTTAAAATATCAATTAGAAGATGGTTCTTGGTTCTGCTTACGTCCATCTGGAACAGAGCCGAAAATTAAATTCTACTTTGGTGTACAAGATGATTCCTTACAAAATAGTGAACAAAAGTTACTTACTATTAAAGAAGATATTATGAATCGTTTATAATAGAATAGAGTGCTACTGATAGGAAAAGAGGAGAACGGAGAACGGCCTCCTCTTTTCTTGTAGTTTTGTTTGATGTAGAGGATTATTACGAGCGAGTGTTAGAAATTAACACTTTACTAAGAGAATTAGAATGAAAAGCGAGGGTATTTGTCATGAAAAAAGTGAGAAAAGCAATTATCCCGGCAGCGGGATTAGGAACACGCTTTTTACCAGCAACGAAAGCAATGCCAAAAGAAATGCTTCCAATTGTAGATAAACCAACAATTCAATACATCGTAGAAGAAGCAGTAAAATCAGGCATCGAAGATATTATTATCGTTACTGGTAAAGGAAAGCGCTCTATCGAAGATCATTTTGATAACGCATTTGAATTAGAGCAAAACTTATTAGAGAAGAAAAAGTATGAGTTACTTGAAAAAGTACAAGCTTCTTCTAAAATGGTAGATATCCATTACATTCGACAAAAAGAACCAAAAGGATTAGGACATGCTGTTTGGTGCGCACGTAAATTCATTGGTGATGAGCCGTTTGCAGTATTATTAGGCGATGATATCGTTCAAGCTGAAAAACCATGTTTACGTCAATTAATGGACGAGTATGACAAAACACTTTCTTCTGTTATTGGTGTACAAACTGTTCCTGAAGCAGAAACACATCGCTACGGAATTATTGATCCGTTAGAGCAAGAGGGACGTCGTTATCAAGTTCGTAAATTCGTTGAAAAACCAGCGCAAGGTACTGCGCCTTCAAACTTAGCGATTATGGGACGTTACATTTTAACTCCTGAAATCTTTATGTTCTTGGAACAGCAACAAGTTGGAGCGGGTGGCGAAATTCAGTTAACTGATGCAATTCAAAGCTTAAATGAAATTCAACGTGTATTTGCATATGATTTTGAAGGAAAGCGTTATGACGTTGGTGAAAAATTAGGATTCGTTCAAACGACAATTGAAATGGCATTGCAGCACCCAGAATTACGTGATGATATGCTAGTAATGATGAAGAAAGTTTTAGACGAGCAAATGAAGCAAGAGTCTTAACATAATAAACAAGGAGCTGTTCCTATAGGAACAGCTCCTTGTTTATTATGAAATCGTCGAATGAGAATGCTGATAAGCGGAACGACGTACAGCATAGTATATGCGAGGTGCGATAATAGCGCCGATAATTGTAAACGCAATATCCTTTACTGCGAACCACATCATAATCATCCAGGCAGCTTTATAACTCATATTACCACCCATGAAAATATTGACTGCCCCGTACATATAAGTAGTACCGATAATATACGTTAAAATGATTCCGACGAAAGAAGCAATTGCAAAGGTGCTGAATGTTGGTCGTTCTTTTTGTTCTACTAGTTTTCCTGATACGTAAGCAACGATAATAAATGCGATAATAAAACCACCAGTAGGATCTAAAAGTGCTCCAAATCCAGCTTTGAAGTTAGCGAAGATTGGCGCACCTGCTACTCCAACAAGCATGTAAACAGTCATTGATAATGCCCCAAGTCTACTCCCAAGAAGAAGACCTGCTAAAATTGCGAAAAATGGTTGCATAGATAATGGAATGCCCGCTATTTGTAAGAATGGTGCCCACGATACAATATTTGCACCAATAGCCATAAGAGCGACGAACATGGCAGCTAATGCTAAATCTAAAACATGAAGCTTCTTCATAATGTTAACCTCCAGTTGTGTTTAGGTTAACATTATCGTAGCGAAAATATTTACTTGTTGTCAATCAAAATATTTTGATAAGAAGGCTTTAAATAGTCTCTAAGCAATGTGTATGGAATACGAAACTGCGGAATTCCGCTTGAATAAGGAGCAATTTCATATAAAGAGAAATAAATTACAAGATTATCCGGTTCTAAAAAGTAGTGAAATTTTTTAGTGCTCGTTACTTTTTCGACTGCATCAGGAAAATAAATGCTTTCATTTTGTTTAATTTGTCTTACAATCTCTGTGCGAATTATTTCTTTATATTTATCCTCTTGTTGAAATAAATCGTCTAAGTGTAATAATTTTTTTTCGTTTAAATCAAATGTATTTGCCTTCCACGTATACAGTCCGTGCGCTCCGCCTGTATATTGATAGTAATTCACATATAGGCTGAGGAAAGGTGGTTTGTTTAAAGCTACTTTATAGTCAACATTTGCAACGTATGGATGAAAAGGTGTGCTAGATCCTTCTGTTTCCTCATAATATTTCTTCGCTTCTTTTTCTAATTTACTTTTAAATTTAGTAGTAGAGTTTTTGTAATAGGAATTCAGCTTATTTTGAAATTTTGAATCAGAAAAGTTGTGAAAGGAAGGCCTATTAATTTGATATTCTATATAAGGTTTCTTACCTTTTTGCGTTACAGTCTTAACATTGATTGTCAGGTTGGATGCTTTGGCTGCTATTGCACAATTTGGTACAATAGTCAGCAAGGAGAACATAAGCAATAGTATACAAAATTTCTGTTTCATTTAGGTGAAACCTCCTTATATAAGTGTTATAGGTAGTTTGAAATTAAACAGGTAAAATTATACATTTGATCTAAAGTGAGAGAGGTTGAAAACGATATGTCAAAAACTTTAATGGATTCGCTTGGAATTGAGTTGTTAGAAATGACAGAGGATAAAGTAGTTGCTACAATGCCTGTTGATGAACGCACGCATCAGCCGTTTGGATTTTTACACGGTGGTGCATCTGTTGCATTAGCAGAAACTGTGGCAAGTGTTGGCTCATACAATTTAATTGATCAAGAAAAATGTATTTGTTTCGGATTAGAAATTAATGCAAATCATATTCGCTCAAAGCAAGATGGAATTGTAACAGCAATTGGAACACCGATACATAGAGGACAATCGACAATGGTTTGGGATATTCGCATCATTGATGAAAATGATGAGTTACTATGTATATCAAGATGTACAGTAGCAATTAAAGAAAAACGTGAAAAGTAAAAAGAGGCGGCTCAATAGAGCGCCTCTTTTTTATAATTAGAACTGGATTTTTTTCTCTAAGAAACCTTTTAGTTCGCTAATTGGCATACGAACTTGTTCCATTGTGTCACGGTCACGTACTGTAACAGCTTTGTCTTCAACAGAGTCGAAGTCGTATGTGATACAGAATGGAGTACCGATTTCGTCTTGACGACGGTAACGTTTACCGATAGAACCAGTTTCATCAAAGTCTACCATGAAGTCTTTAGCTAGTTCTGCGAATACTTCAGTAGCACCTTCAGATAGCTTTTTAGATAATGGTAAGATAGCTGCTTTATATGGTGCTAAAGCAGGGTGGAAACGAAGAACTGTACGAGAATCGTTTTCTAATTGCTCTTCTTCATATGCATCACATAAGAATGCTAATGTTACACGGTCTGCACCTAGAGATGGCTCGATGCAGTAAGGCACGTAACGCTCATTCGTTTGTGGATCGATATAGTTAAAGTCTTCGTTAGAGTGTTCCATATGACGTTTTAAATCGAAGTCTGTACGAGATGCAACGCCCCATAGTTCGCCCCAACCGAATGGGAATCTGAATTCAATATCAGTTGTTGCGTTACTGTAATGAGATAACTCGTCTTCACCGTGGTCACGAAGACGCATGCTTTCTTCAGTCATACCAAGTGAAAGTAACCAGTTTTTACAAGTTTCACGCCAGAATGCGAACCACTCTAAATCTTCACCAGGCTTACAGAAGAATTCAAGTTCCATTTGTTCGAATTCACGTGTACGGAATGTGAAGTTACCAGGTGTGATTTCGTTACGGAAACTTTTACCGATTTGGCCGATACCAAATGGAAGTTTCTTACGCATAGAGCGTTGTACGTTTTTAAAGTTTACGAAAATACCTTGTGCTGTTTCAGGACGAAGGAAGATTTCGTTTGTGCTAGACTCTGTAACACCTTGGAATGTTTTGAACATTAAGTTGAACTGACGGATTTCCGTGAATTCTTGGCTACCGCAATCTGGGCATTTTACTTCATGTTCTTTCATTAAGTCAGCCATTTGGTCGAAAGTAAGACCGTCAACGACCATTTCGATACCTTTTGCGTCTAATGCATCTTCAATTAATTTGTCAGCACGGTGACGAGCTTTACATTTTTTACAGTCGATCATTGGATCATTAAAGTTACCAACGTGACCAGAAGCGATCCAAGTTTTTGGGTTCATTAAAATAGCAGCATCTAAACCAACGTTGTGTGGAGATTCTTGAATGAATTTTTTCCACCAAGCTTTTTTGACGTTATTTTTTAATTCGATTCCAAGTGGACCGTAATCCCATGTGTTTGCAAGACCACCGTAAATTTCAGAACCAGGGAAAACGAAACCGCGATGTTTCGCTAAGTTTACAACTTGTTCCATTGAATACATAATAAAATCCTCCTTTTGAAAGTTAACGTATTTGCGATGACGTGATGGGTACTTTGGAAACGAGCAATATATGCTTTAAAAAACATAAAAAAACGCTCATCCCAAGGCTTAATCGCCTAGGGACGAGCGTTTGCCCGCGGTTCCACCCTAGTTGATACACAAAATGTGCATCCACTTTATCACGTATTGCTCGAGACTGCCGTTTCCTCGCAGCTTCAGGCTTTCACTATCCCTGAATCGCTTTTTATGCAAGTACTTATAAGTCCGTCATCGCTACTTATATTAATAATAATGAACATATTTTAACACGTTCTTTTTTAAATCTCAATAGAGGAACGTGCCCATCTAGGATAGAGTTTCGCCTATTTTTTCGTTATTTATTCCATAATTTTGCTTAATGTGCTTAATTGCTTCGCGTTTACTTAATGGAGCGAGTTCGTTGTTTTGAACGTATTCCCATACTACATCTGGTTTTGTTTTTGCATATTCGCGAAGGACCCAGCCGATTGCTTTTTGAATGAAAAATTCTTTTGAGGAATGTAGTTGTCCGATAATCCAGAAAAGGAGTTCTTCATCCATTTTTTGTTTATATTTTAGCTGGAATAAAATAGCGGCACGTTGTAACCATATGTTTTCTGATGCAATCCATTTTGGAATATATGCAGAAATTAATTCTGGATGTTTTAAAAAGATAGCACCTAAAAATGTAGGGATGATGCTATCAACAGAATCCCACCAAGATTTTGTGACAATAAGTTCTTCTAAAAATGGGATGTGAGTTTCGTTTATGTGTTTTTTATATTTTTGCATGATATCGAGTGCGGCAGCTTGAAATTCACGTTCTGGTAGGTCCCAAAGTTCACGCACGATAATTTGGAAGTCCTTTTTATCTGGGAGAGTATGTATTTGAATTACGTCTTTCAATAACTGTCTTCTCTCAGGAGTTTGAATACCGAGAAACGGGAAGTGATTTTTCATATAACGTGCCATCGGTTCTGCTTTTTCGGGATTTTGATGAGCTGTAAAATGCTCTTGTAATGCCTTTACAAATGGATGCATAGGTATGTGCTCCTCTCTCATTATCTTTCTCTTCTTATTATACAAAGAGTTTGGTTAAATTTTAAAACATAACTTGCACTGTAATGAAATATGTTGAGAAGAGAGAGGAGAGGATAAGATGGAAGATCAAGGCGTACTAGCAGGTTTCTTTGCTCTTAGTTTTGCGTTTATGCTTGTTATAATAATTTGGGCAATTATTTCGTATTTGTTAACGGCTTTTGCACTTTATACGATGGCAAAAAATGATGGTGCAACTGATGGTGTTCTTGCTTTTATTCCGTTTATAAATAGTAAGATATGGGGTGATTTAGCGAAAGATAAATTACCAGATTTCTTGAAAGAAGAAGCAGGGTGGAAAGTATTTGGCATATATGTTGGATGCTTCATCTTTAATTTCGTACCAATTCTATATATATTAGCAACAGCTGTATCACTTGTACTGTCTATTTATCTTATCTATGCTATTTTGGATAGATACGGAACGAATTCCATACTATTTACGATCATTCATACAATCACATTTTCGGTTTTCTTGCCGATTCATTTGTTCATTATTCGGAATGAGCCGGTGAGGTATAACGAGTAGGCGTATCAAAGTTGCCCTGCGGTCGATATATTTGGTTCTATAATAATTCGGATATGCTGAAAAAAGAACGAAAGCGCCCTGCTGAGCAGGGCGCTTTTTTCTACTACATAAGATAGCGTAAGTAAATGTAAATATGAGAAATGATTAATGAAACGATCATAATTGGGAAGCCGACTTTAAGGAATTCCATGTAGCTGAATTTATGTCCTTCACGACTTGCGATACCAGCTACGATTACGTTAGCAGAAGCCCCGATTAATGTTCCGTTTCCACCTAAGCAAGCACCTAATGCTAATGCCCACCATAGTACGTCGACTTGTGCGTCAGAAGGTGATAAACCTAGCCCAACTGCCATATCGTTAATAAGTGGAATCATTGTTGCAACGAATGGAATGTTATCGATTGTTGCAGAGGCGATACCAGATACCCATAGAATAAGGATAGATGCCTGAGAAATATCTCCGCCTGTTATTCCAATTACTTTTTGAGCTAACATTTTGATAAGCCCGATATCAATAAGTCCTCCAACGAGTACGAATAGTCCCGCGAAGAAGAAGATTGTTACCCACTCTACACTTGCGAATACCTCTTCAATTTCATGTTCTTTCACACCGATTAACATAAGTACAGTAGCGCCAGTTAAGGCGATGATAGCTGCATCAATATGGAAAATAGAATGAGTCATGAAGCCTACAATAGTAAGGCCAAGTACTGTTAAAGATTTCTTCATTAATACTGGGTCTTTAATGTATTGTTTTTCATCTAAGCTCATTAACTTTTTAATTTGTACAGGATCCGCAATTAATTGCTTACGGTACATGAAGTAAAGCATTGTTGCCGTAACAGCAATAATGATGATTACGATAGGTGCTAAGTTGAATAAGAAAGCATTGAAATCTAAATGCTTATTTGCAGAACCAATCATAATATTTGGCGGATCACCAATTAATGTTGCTGTTCCTCCGATATTTGAAAAAATAATTTCAGAAAGTAAATATGGAACAGGATTTACTTGCAAGATGCGCGTAATAGATAAAGTAACTGGAACAACAAGAAGTACTGTTGTAACGTTATCTAAAAATGCGGAGCCAAGCGCGGTAAGTAAGGAAAGTGAAATTAAAATTTTAATTGGATTTCCTTGTGCTCCTTTTGCGGCTTTAATGGCAACGTATTGGAAGACACCTGACTTACTTGTAATGTTTACGAGTATCATCATACCGATGAGTAATGTAATTGTTCCCCATTCAATATGTTTCGTAAAGGCATTGTGTAAGTCAACGACCCCTGCAATTACCATGAATGCTGCACCAAGAAGTGCGATGACAGCACGGTTAATTTTTTCAGAAATAATAATGGCATATGTAATTAAAAAGACTGCGATAGCGAAATAATACTGCCAGTTTGCGAGTTCTTGCGTTGTTTCGTGCAAAACTCTCATCTCCTTTCATTCACTTTTCTTAGTGTGTCAAAAAATTAACTAGATGAAACACACATAACGTCATTATAAAGTAGAAAAATGGCGGATGTAAATGAAAGGGTTTATTTTGTCATATTTTCTGCATAGGTCATTTTTTCTTATTTTTAAAAATATTTGTGGGCATCTGACATATATATAAGATACATCCAATCTGAATATTTAAAATCGAATCAGCATTCGAGCTTGTTCGTGTAGGAGTGTCAAATAGAAAGGAATGACAAATATGATAAGGAAGGGATCGTATGGATGAACAACGATTTTTGTTTTTAGACTTTGAGTTTACGATGCCCCAGCATAGAAAAAAGCCAAAAGGTTTTTTCCCAGAAATTATTGAGGTCGGACTCGTTTCAGTTGTTGGTTGTAAGGTGGAAGATACGTATTCATCGCATATTAGACCGAAAACATTTCCGTCTTTAACGGATCGATGTAAAAAATTTTTAGGAATTAAACAGGAAGTAGTGGACAAAGGAATTTCTTTTCATGAACTTGTTGAGAAACTTGCAGAATATGAAAAGATTGGTAAACCGACAATTGTAACGTGGGGAAATATGGATATGAAAGTCTTAAAGCATAACTGTGAAATGGCGGGAGTAGAATTTCCATTCTTTGGACAGTGTCGTGATTTATCGCTTGAGTATAAGAAGTTTTTTGGAGAGAGAAATCAAACAGGGCTGTGGAAAGCAATTGAGGCGTATGGAAAAGCAGGAACAGGAAAGCATCATTGTGCGCTTGATGATGCGATGACGACATATAATATTTTTAAGTTAGTAGAAAAAGATAAAGAGTATTTAGTCAAACCAGCACCTCCGACATTAGGGGAACTTGTTGATTTTTCGAAAGTGTTAAAGAAAGTGAGTACACAGTAACGACCAAATTGCAAAATATGTAATTTGGTCGTTTTGTTTTTTAAAGTTTGTAATCTTGCTTCAATTGCTGAAGTGTTTCTAGACTACGCCCCGCAAAAGGTGAATCATCTTCAGAAAATGAATTCATTTGAGTTTCTAATGCTAATTTTAGTGACTCTGTATAATCCGGAATTTCTCCTTCATATTTCTTCACCATTTGCTCTGGAATGTTCGTCTGTTCACGAAAAGCTAAAGCACGTCTTTCATGGAAGAATGGTACGTCAGCTTGTTTTACATTATGTAAATCACCTTGCACTGGATGTTTTAAAACAGCTAGTACTTTTACGACGTAACTGCCGGGACGGCTATTTGTAATTTCGCCGATGTATTTTCCAGTTTTATAAATACCAGTAACGATTTCACCAATTTCAAATGTTTCTCTCATATTTTTCACCTCAAGTTTATAGTAAGGAAAGTGCGCGAAGGAGTCAAAGAAATCATTCGCTTTCGGAACGCCCCCTTGAGAATATGAACTGGTTCAACTATAATTTAAAGGTATATAACAGAAAATTCTGATGTTTTTTGAATCCTATAATAAGGAGTGTTCGTTATGATGCCTTTATATTTCCCTGAAGATAAAACGGAGTATATTATTCCAGGTATTGTTTGCGTTCTATTTATCATCGGTGCGGTTGCTACGTGGCGTATGTTTATTCGTGTATCAAAACGAGAAGCAGAGCGATTACAGAAAGTAGAAGAAAAGCTTTTAGCTGAAAAGAAAGGGTAATTCATTTTTGTATGTTTCCCTCTATGCTCGGACAATCTAAGGGCAGAAAGCATTTTGGAGGGAATTGAATGAAAAGATGGCTTTTTTTCAGTTGTTGTTTATTATTTCTAATGGCGGGTTGTGACCAAGGGAAGCCGAAAGAAATTGATGTGAAATTACATAATGCTTCAGGTGATGAAGTTGGGACTGCAAAAGTAGCTCAGCAAACAAGTGGAGTGAAAATTACGATTAAAGCGGAAGGTTTTACACCAGGACCACACGGTATACATGTACACGAAATCGGAGAATGTAAAGCGCCTAGTTTCGAATCATCTGGGAATCATTTTAATCCAGATAATAAAAAACATGGACTCTTGAATCCGAAAGGTGCGGAAAATGGTGATTTACCGAATGTAGTGGCGGATGGTTCTGGAAAGATTAAAGCAGAAATCGATGCTCCGCATATAACGCTTGAAGAAGGAAAAACGACGATTCATAGAAAAGATGGAGCGTCTATTATTATTACAGAAAACGCTGATGATGGTATGACGCAACCAACTGGTAAATCTGGTGGCCGAATTGCTTGCGGTGTTATCGTGAAAAAAGCGTCGGATCTGAAGAAAAAATAGAAGCTACCGTGAATGATAGCTTTTGTTGTAAAACCGCATGATAGTAAGTGGAATTATATCGATTTACCGAAAAAAGGAGGCTATCCCAATATCATTTTGGGATAGCCTCCTTTTTTGTTATGAGAATGTATGGTGTAGTCTGTTTAAAATTTCTTCTAAAACAGATCTAGGACAGCCAATGTTAATTCGGATATGGGCTTCCCCGCCCATTCCGTATTTCTCACCGGGCTCAATGATGATTTTACCTTTCTCTTCAAGCAATGCTGTTCGTTCATCTTGAGAAAGATCCAAGTGGGAACAATCAATCCACAGTAAAAAACTACCTTCTGGTTTAATTACAGAAAGAGCTGGTATGTGATTTTGAATATACTCACAAGCAAATTGAGCGTTATCTTCAACATACAATCGAATTTCATTTAGCCAATCATTACATTCTGTATAGGCACTTTGCATTGCTGTATAAGCAAATGTATTTAATCCGTGGAATCCTTGTCTATATTGGATAGACATAAAGGCATTACGGAGATTTTCATTCGGAATAATAATGATCGATGCTTGTAATCCAGCGATATTAAATGTTTTGCTCGGAGCCATACAAGTAATAGTGCGTGCTGCTAATTCTTCAGATAAAGAAGCAAACGGTGTATGAGTATGGCCTCTATAAATAATATCGGCGTGAATTTCATCCGCGACAACGGTTACATTATATTGCGTACATAACGTACCGAGTTTTGTTAGCTCCTCTTTCGTCCAAACGCGCCCGATAGGATTGTGAGGGCTGCAAAGAAGCATTAGTTTTACACCTTGTTTAAATTGAGTTTCTAGATGCTCGAAGTCTATCTTATATATGCCATTTTGTTTAAATAAGGGACTCTCACATAATTGTCTATTATTTGTTTTGACCATTTCAAAAAATGGTGGATAAATAGGAGGTTGTACTAGTACGGCTTCTCCTTCTTTCGTTATAGCTTGTATGCTCGTACTAAGAGCTGGAACGATACCTGCGCTAAATACAATCCATTCTTTTTGTATTTCCCAATTGTATTGGCTTTTCGTCCAATTACAAATGATATCCCCAATATTTTCAGGAGGAAGTGTATAGCCGAAAATAGGATGTTCTGTGCGTTTTTGTAATGCAGTTTGAATTGGTTTTGGTACTTCAAAATCCATATCGGCAATCCAAGCGTGGATGAGCTCTTCATTTTTATATGTATCCCATTTTGTACTATGCGTTCCGCGACGATTTACCGTTTTATGAAATAGTTGCATATGTTTGCTCCTTTCTTCTGTCAAACTGTTAAGTTATGAAAATTCTCACTCTTCTTATAGAATAGCTGATGTGATACGATAAAGAAAAGCATTAAAAAGTGAAAAGGCGGGAAGCAGATGGGTGCATATGACAAAATGATTGAGGTTGTGAAAAATTGGGATCCGTTTCAAATGGGACCGGAGTTTTATGAAACAGAAGCGAGCGATGTTGTAAACGTCGTAAGTGTGTTTGATGATCCGAAATACATCGCAAAGAAGATTCAACATATATACTTTATGTCTTTTGAAGAAGTACCTGCACTTGAAAAATGCGAAAAATTAGCAGTAGAGTTACTCGTACTAAAAGAAGGCGGAAGTTGTTCGTTATAGGCTGTCGGAATTTACGACAGCCTTTTTGTTTATTTTCATTTGTGCTGATTGATTAAAGCTTCACTTTATTGCGTCGCAAACGTAATAATTTCTTCATAAACATGATCGGGCTTTTCTTCAGGTAGTAAGTGCCCTGTATTTTCGTAAGAAATGAAAGTTGAATTTGGCAGGTCTTTATGGAGACGGTGTCCTACATGTACAGGGACGACGCGATCTTTTTCACCCCAAATGAGTAATACTGGGGTTTCGATTTTTTGTAATTCAGTTGAAGATAAGTCACCTTCACGGTCTCTTATCATTCGAGTTAAAGCAGGGAATATACGATCATCATAAAAAGGAGCAGCATAGCCTTCCATCATTTCATTGTCAATTAATGAATGGTCATGAACGACATTCATTAAGTTATGGACGATGCCCCTTCGAATAATCCAGTTCTTCACGTATAAGTGGAAGAACGGTAAATAAGAGGAGTACAGTAAAGGTAAGTTTGCGCGTGCTAAATAACTAGAGCTACATAGTAAAATCGTCTTTGAAATTAATTCAGGGCGTAGTCGGTTTACAAAGAGTGAAATTTGTCCGCCCATAGAATGGCCAACTAATACAATATTCGCGAGAGATAAATGTTCGATTAAATCGATAATAATAGCTGCTAAATTGTGATAAGAATATTTAAAGAGATGAGATTTATCACTTTTTCCGAATGGTGGTAAATCAAGGGCAATTACTGTACCTTCCTTTGTTAGTAAAGGAATGAGTCGTCGATAGCTAAATGAGGAAGAGAGGAAGCCGTGAACGAGTACGAAAGTAGGTCGTTCTTTTTTAGTATTATGTTCATACAATTCGTAATGAATAGTAGTCCCGCGAGTGGAAAAAGTGAAGTAAGGGCATTTGCATTCATGGTTCATTTTTTGTCACTCCATTGATTTTTGTTCATATCATCTCCCGGCAAGAAACAAAATATGTTAACAAAAAAAGGCAAGATGACATCGTCATCTTGCCTTTCGCTTATTTATAATTACCCACGCACAATATTAGGTGGTGTTTTTCCTTGTAATCCTGCTACTAAATTTTCAGCAGCTGTCATTGCCATTTGCTGCCGAGTTTTTAATGTTGCAGATCCGATGTGCGGTAAAGTTACAACGTTTTGTAATGATAAGAGCGGATTCTCTTTTTGAATCGGCTCTTGTGTAAATGTGTCGATGCCGGCTGCAAATATTTTCTTTTCTGTTAACGCATGAATTAATGCAGTTTCATCTACTGTTTTCCCGCGAGAAGCATTAATGAAAATTGCTGTTTCTTTCATTAGTGAAAATTCCTTTTCACCGATAAGATGATACGTTTCATCTGTTAATGGAGTAAGAAGAATAATAAAATCAGATTGTTTGATTAAAGTTTGTAAATCACAATATGTAGCATCAAATTTTTGCTCAGCTTCTTCTTTACGGCGACGGTTATAGTAAAGGACATTCATATCAAAGCCGAATTTCGCTCGTTTTGCGACAGCTTCTCCAATTCGTCCCATTCCGATAATACCAATCGTACTATGATGTACATCTAGTCCGAAGTGTTCTTTTCCAATTTCAGCGTTCCATTCACCATTTTTCACATAGGAATTGAGTTCGCAAACACGGCGACCAGCAGATAACATAAGAGCGAAAACGAGATCGGCTACTGTATCATCTAACACATATGGAGTATTCGTTCCGATAACATTTTGTTTCTCCATCGCTTTTAAATCAAAGTTATCATGGCCAACAGAAATGTTACTTACTACTTTTAAATTAGGAGCAACCTGCAATAATTCTTCATTTATAGTAGATCCGAAATTTAATAACCCATCTTTATCTTTTATTTTTTCTAATAGAACATCACGAGGTACTTTCTCGTTTTGATCCCATTTTTCAAAATCACAGTGTTCTGATAAATAGTTTTCTACAAATGTTGGAACTGGTTCGGCAATATATACTTTTGGTTTCACGGTTCCATCCCCTTTCACTTTATCCTGCGTTTTTTCACTTTACCCCGATTTAACGGACAGTAAGCCTCCCGCCTCAAAAAGCAGCTTAAGCAAAGAGGTTAGGTGGGAAAGCAACGGTCCGTAAAAGCTCGATTGGTTCAAATAATAATCAGCGGGGTGAGTCTTTCCACTGATTAAAGTTTCACTTTATTTTGACATAATTCACTAAAAAAATCTTCTTTTCAAATTGGAAAGAGTATTTGTATAATTTAGACAGAAACTAAAAGGAAGGATGATTTATATGGTGACAGAGAAAGAATTGGAATTATTAGCTTGTCTTGAAAAGAATAGTCGTTTATCTGTAGATACATTAGCGAAGTTGTTAAATATAGAAGTAGAAGAAGTGAAAAAAATGGTTACGAAATTAGAAAGTGAAAAGATTATCGTGGACTATGTAACACATATCGATTGGACAAAAGTGAAAGAACATACTGGTTTAACGGCGATGATTGATGTGAAAGTTACACCGAAGCGTGGTGTCGGTTTTGATGCAGTAGCTGAACAAATTTATCGCTATTCAGAAGTGAAATCCGTTTATTTAATGTCTGGGACATATGACCTTTCTATTACATTAGAAGGAAAGACGATGGGAGAAGTAGCGATGTTTGTTTCTGAGAAATTAGCAACAATTGAATCTGTCGTTTCAACGACAACTCATTTTATTTTGAAGAAGTATAAACATGAGGGGATTATTTATGAAAAGACAGATGATGATAAGAGAATTGTGGTGACACCGTGAAGCAATTTGACCTATCTAGAGTAGCAGAATCTTTACAACCGTCCGGTATACGAAAGTTTTTTGATTTAGCGGCAAGTATGAAAGGTGTTATTTCACTTGGAGTGGGAGAGCCGGACTTTGTTACACCTTGGAATGTAAGGCAAGCATGTATTCGTTCTTTAGAACAAGGATATACGTCATATACAGCAAATGCAGGATTATTGGAGCTCCGTCAAGAAATAGCAAAGTATCTAAAAAAACAATTTGCAGTATCTTATGATCCGAATGATGAAATCATTGTTACAGTTGGAGCGAGTCAAGCGCTAGATGTAGCGATGCGTACTATTGTAAACCCTGATGATGAAATACTTATTATTGAACCAAGTTTCGTTTCGTATGCACCGCTTGTTACGTTAGCGGGCGGGGTCCCAGTTCCAGTGGCGACTTCATTAGAAGATGAATTTAAAGTACAGCCAGATCAAATTGAAGCAGCTATTACAACGAAAACAAAGGCAATATTACTTTGTTCTCCCAATAACCCAACAGGCGCAATGTTAAATAAATCCGAATTAAAAAAGCTAGCTGTTATTGTTGAGAAGTATAATTTAATCGTGTTATCGGATGAAATTTATGCAGAACTCGTATACGACGAAGCATATACGAGTTTCGCGAGTATTAAAAATATGCGTGACCATACGATTTTAATTTCAGGATTTTCAAAAGGGTTTGCCATGACGGGATGGCGTCTTGGGATGATTGCAGCCCCTGTTCAATTTTCAGAATTAATGCTCAAAATCCACCAGTATTCAATGATGTGTGCACCGACGATGTCTCAATTTGCAGCACTTGAAGCATTACGCGGGGGAAATGATGAAGTAATTCGAATGAGAGATAGCTATAAAAAACGTCGTAACTTTATGACGACATCTTTCAATGAAATGGGCTTAACATGTCATGTGCCAGGCGGGGCATTTTATGTCTTCCCTTCTATAGCTTCAACCGGACTATCTTCAGCAGAATTTGCAGAACAATTATTATTAGAAGAAAAAGTGGCTGTTGTTCCTGGAAATGTGTTTGGCGGGAGTGGTGAAGGATTTATTCGTTGTTCGTATGCAACATCGCTTGAGCAACTTATGGAAGCAATGAAGAGAATGGAACGGTTCATAGAGAATAAAAAAAGGACAAAACACAATACGTTTTGTCCATAAAAGGGGGGGAATACTAGAAAGCCATGTGTTAGTATTCTATCCTAATATTGGAGAATTATACGTATTACAGGAAATTTTTTCGTGAATTTTGAATGAGTTCTATCAAAGTGGTATAATTTACTAATATAAGGTGGGAGTATCCTCGGTGTTTTACTTAGGATACTTACCACTAATCGGATATTTAACAATAAATACATCTGCTTTGCTATTTACAATTGTAGAGAAAATGGTAAACGTATGGGAGTGTTTCACATGTCAGAACAATATACAACGGGAGTGGTTGTAACAGGGAAAGTAACTGGAATTCAAGATTACGGTGCATTTGTAGCTTTGGATGCAGAAACACAAGGACTTGTGCATATATCTGAAATCACAAATGGGTATGTAAAAGACATTCATGACTTTTTAAAGGTCGGAGATACAGTAGAAGTAAAAGTACTTTCAATTGATGAAGAACACAGAAAAATGAGTTTATCGTTAAAAGCGGCGAAAAGAAAGCAAGGACGAATTCTTATACCGAATCCATCAGAGAACGGATTTAATACACTGCGAGAAAAGCTAGCAGAATGGATTGAAGAGTCGGAGGTAATAAAGTAAAAGAGGAACGCATATGAGCGTTCCTCTTTTACTGTGACTTATGATATATATATTTGCAAATATGATTGCATGCAATCATATTCGTATGTCGGAGGCGAAAAAGACATACTGACTATTGAATTTCATGTGTTTCTGGGTGAGTACCAAGATTCTCGGATGGTTTAAATAGTAAGCCGAGATTGATAAGCCCAGAAATACCAACGATGCCGTAAATAATACGTGCAAGAGCTGAGTTCTGTCCCCCGAAAATAGCTGCTACTAAGTCAAACTGGAAGAACCCGATCAGTCCCCAGTTAACAGCGCCGATTACAGTGAAGACTAATGCGATACGTTGCAAGGTACTCATGAAAAGCCCCCCCTTAATGTGAAGCATGAGCAAGCAAGGAGTTAATAAGAAAATTTAACTCCTTTATAGAATGGTATAGTTTTGTTGTTTTTATACATGAAAAATGTACGAAAAACGATGTATATACATCTATACCGAAAAATTCGAATTTTTATGCAAAAAATGAACTTTTTCTAAAAAATAAATAATGGTTACGTTTACAATTGTTGAATCGCTTGATTTACAACTTTAGTTTCGCTAAAGTGAATACAGAAATACATATACATAATTGGAGGGAAAAAGATGAGTACACATGTAACGTTCGACTATTCTAAAGCGTTATCCTTCATCGGTGAAAATGAACTAACTTATTTACGTGATGCAGTAAAAGTAACACATCATGCAATCCACGAAAAAACTGGAGCTGGGAACGATTTCCTTGGGTGGGTAGAGCTTCCGCTTCAATATGACAAAGAAGAATTCGCTCGCATTCAAAAATGCGCAGAAAAAATTAAAAATGACTCTGACATTTTACTTGTTGTAGGTATTGGTGGTTCTTACCTAGGAGCACGCGCAGCAATTGAAATGTTAAACCATTCTTTCTATAACACGCTTTCTAAAGAACAACGTAAAACTCCACAAGTGCTATTTGTTGGACAAAACATTAGCTCCACTTACATGAAAGATTTAATGGACGTACTAGAAGGTAAAGACTTTTCTATTAACGTTATTTCCAAATCAGGTACAACAACAGAGCCTGCAATCGCATTCCGTATTTTCCGTAAATTATTAGAAGAAAAGTATGGAAAAGAAGAAGCACGCAAACGTATTTATGCGACTACAGATAAAGCACGCGGTGCTTTAAAAACATTATCTGATAATGAAGGCTACGAAACGTTCGTTATTCCAGATGATGTTGGCGGTCGTTTCTCTGTATTAACACCAGTAGGTTTATTGCCAATCGCTGTAAGTGGCCTAAACATTGAAGAGATGATGAAAGGTGCAGCTGCTGGTCATAATGATTTCGCGAAATCAGAACTTGAAGAAAACCCAGCTTACCAATACGCAGTAGTTCGTAATGCTCTATATAATAAAGGGAAAACAATTGAAATGCTTGTTAACTATGAGCCAGCACTTCACTACTTCTCTGAGTGGTGGAAACAGTTATTTGGTGAAAGTGAAGGAAAAGATCAAAAAGGTATTTTCCCATCTTCAGCAAACTTCTCAACTGACTTACACTCATTAGGTCAATACATTCAAGAAGGTCGTCGTGACCTATTCGAAACAGTTCTTAAAGTAGGTAAATCTACACACGAACTAAAAATCGAATTAGACGACAACGATTTAGATGGATTAAACTACCTTGCTGGTGAAACGATAGACTTCGTAAACACAAAAGCATACGAAGGTACATTACTTGCACATAGCGATGGCGGAGTACCAAACTTAATCGTAAACATCCCTGAATTAAATGAGTACACATTCGGTTACCTTGTATACTTCTTCGAAAAAGCATGTGCGATGAGCGGCTACCTATTAGGCGTAAATCCATTTGACCAACCAGGAGTAGAAGCATACAAGAAAAACATGTTTGCTTTACTTGGTAAACCAGGATTTGAAGAATTAAAAGCAGAATTAGAAGAGCGTTTAAAATAATGAAAAGCGATCGGGTCTCCGGTCGCTTTTTATTATTTTATTGAAAGGTACATCGGTATATTCAAACTAGAATGGGTATGTTAAAGGAAAAGTCTAGGAGGGATGGGCTTGATTCCGATTCAATCAAAATTAGAAGGATGTACATATGCGTTATATAAGTTAGAAGAGGTTATGAAACCACTTGGATATAGTATTGGCGGCAATTGGGATTATGATAAAGGATGCTTTGATTATAAAATCGACGAAGAAGAAGGGTATCAATTTTTACGCGTACCATTTACAGCGGTGGATGGGGAACTAGATGTGCCTGGTGTAATAGTCCGTCTTGAAACACCGTATATTCTTTCGCACGTATATCAAGACGAACTAGATGATAATGTTAATGCTTTAACAGCTGGAACGAGTGGATTGGATCAATTTGCGGAGCCGCAAGATCCAGATGGAGATGTGAAAAGAAAGTATGTCAATATTGGTAAAGTATTGGTACAAGAACTAGAAAATCATTTTTTTAATGGTGAATAACGATGAGTATGTCGCTTTCGATGAGAATGAAAGAATGAACTGGATTGATCATATATTGTTCGTCGCGCTTTACACCTAGTAAGAGAATGTTTTGCTTTAAAAGAGTATAGCTACAATTTGCAAAGGATTGTCCGGTGCAGGACGGGGGAATCTCCATCAGTTGTAATTTGTTATCAGAGATTTCATCGTAAAGTGAGAATAGTACACCTGAAATGGAAGGGAATAAAAGAGAAGCGGTAAATACATAGCTCGTTAATTTATTTCCTTCTATAATTTCTGATACGCCAGCTCTCGTTGCATTTTGGATTTGTTCAGAAGTAAGAAGTTCAGCGATGCAGTGAATGTTTGGATTAAGTCCTTTTGCAGTTAAAATATTTAAAATGGACTGTGTATCTGCTAAGCTTTCGTTCTTCTCTTTATCCGCTGTTATTAATATAGTGTGAGCTGTTGTAATGTTAGCTTTTAATAAAGTTTGATCGTGATGCGGACAACCTTTTATAAATTCTAAATGATGAAATGGCTTTGGAAGTAAAGAAAGTGTTTCATCAATTAAAACGATATCAAGGTTCGGTTGTAATATGTGCATTTGTTTTACAACATGTTTTGCACGCTCATTCCAGCCAACGATAATCATATGACCATTAGAGGTAGCAGCTGCTTCACCCTTAATTCTCATATATTGTTTATTAATCATGTCGGTAGCGAATAGAACCATATAATAAGAACAAAGTCCCGTTCCTAATAAAATAATACATATACCAATAAGTTTTCCTATCGTTGTATGGGGGGCGAAATCGCCGTATCCAACGGTGAAAATGGTAACGATTGACCACCAAACCCCGTCGAACCATGTGGTGAAGTGAGATGGCTCTAATATATGTATAAGAAAGCCGGAGAAGGCAGTAAGTACAATAATAAAACAAATTAAACGAAAAATAATGGAATCACGAAATGTATCTACTAAATTCGGACGGGATTTCAAGTTCCTATTCCTCCTTACTTTTCAGGACTACATTCATTGTTACCATTATAGAAAAAAGAAAAACTCTCTAATTAAAAAGAGAGTTCATTCCATAATTAATACATACTTTCAACTTCAGTTTGTTGAACACTTTCAAGATGCTGAAGAGCATAATAAACATCAGCAGTATGTCTTTTTTGATCGATAGACAATTTTAAATGTAAATAGTGCGAACCATTTTCCAATGTTTTGAGCTTCATGTTCTTAACTTTTATATCCATTTCTTTTATTTCTTCAATTACGGTCGGGATATTGTCCATATTTCGTACAACGAGTCTCACTGCGATATCACGTTGGCGAAATGATCTAGGACCGACGTATTTCATCGCTAATGGTATAAGTTCTACACTAATCATAAGGAAACACATTCCGAAAATAGCCTCGATATAGAAACCAGCTCCAACGGCAATGCCGATGCCAGAAGCACCCCAAATCATAGCGGCGGTCGTTAACCCCGCAATACTATCGTTTCCTCTGCGTAAAATTACACCGGCACCTAAAAAACCAATTCCTGATACAATTTGAGCGGCAAGTCGAAGTGGATCCATATTCATATGATCGGTATGTGGTAAGTTGTAAGCTGCTTTAATAGAAACAATAGTTAGGAGGCAACTAATAATAGAAATAACTAAACACGTTTTTAAGCCGAGTGGTTTACGTTTTAATTCGCGCTCTAAACCGATAGCGAATCCTAAAATAGCCGAGAGACCTAGTTTTATTAATAAGTCGGTGTAGTCCATGTATATTCCTCCTTGTATGATATGGTATATGAATAAAACGTTTATCCCACTATTTGCGGGCAGTCAGCCCCGCCTCAAAATTCGCCGAATGCGAGAAAGTTAGGTGGGAGACGACTGCCCGTAAATGCCCGATTGGTGAAGGCTAATAATCAGTGGGGGATGAATACCCCCCACTGATTAAAGTTTCACTTTATATAGAAAGAAACGTTTTTTGACAGAGTGACTTTCTATAGAATATATGTAGGAATTACTTAGAAATGAAAGAGATGTTTCGTTTAAGTATATGATATTAAAAAAGAATTGTAGTTGGTTTCAAAAAAGTTTTCAAAAGGTGTTGCATTTCATTTTTTCACATGATATATTAATAAACGTCGCTGATGCAGAAACGCAGAAAACGACAAAAAAGAAATTGAAAAACATAGTTGACATCGAAAAATGAAGATGTTAATATGATGAAGTCGCTTCTGAAGCGGCAGATAAGTTCTTTGAAAACTGAACGAAACAAACAACGTGAACGTCAATTTTTATTTTTAGATGCTAGACAAACTAACTTTATTGGAGAGTTTGATCCTGGCTCAGGATGAACGCTGGCGGCGTGCCTAATACATGCAAGTCGAGCGAATGGATTAAGAGCTTGCTCTTATGAAGTTAGCGGCGGACGGGTGAGTAACACGTGGGTAACCTACCCATAAGACTGGGATAACTCCGGGAAACCGGGGCTAATACCGGATAATATTTTGAACTGCATAGTTCGAAATTGAAAGGCGGCTTCGGCTGTCACTTATGGATGGACCCGCGTCGCATTAGCTAGTTGGTGAGGTAACGGCTCACCAAGGCGACGATGCGTAGCCGACCTGAGAGGGTGATCGGCCACACTGGGACTGAGACACGGCCCAGACTCCTACGGGAGGCAGCAGTAGGGAATCTTCCGCAATGGACGAAAGTCTGACGGAGCAACGCCGCGTGAGTGATGAAGGCTTTCGGGTCGTAAAACTCTGTTGTTAGGGAAGAACAAGTGCTAGTTGAATAAGCTGGCACCTTGACGGTACCTAACCAGAAAGCCACGGCTAACTACGTGCCAGCAGCCGCGGTAATACGTAGGTGGCAAGCGTTATCCGGAATTATTGGGCGTAAAGCGCGCGCAGGTGGTTTCTTAAGTCTGATGTGAAAGCCCACGGCTCAACCGTGGAGGGTCATTGGAAACTGGGAGACTTGAGTGCAGAAGAGGAAAGTGGAATTCCATGTGTAGCGGTGAAATGCGTAGAGATATGGAGGAACACCAGTGGCGAAGGCGACTTTCTGGTCTGTAACTGACACTGAGGCGCGAAAGCGTGGGGAGCAAACAGGATTAGATACCCTGGTAGTCCACGCCGTAAACGATGAGTGCTAAGTGTTAGAGGGTTTCCGCCCTTTAGTGCTGAAGTTAACGCATTAAGCACTCCGCCTGGGGAGTACGGCCGCAAGGCTGAAACTCAAAGGAATTGACGGGGGCCCGCACAAGCGGTGGAGCATGTGGTTTAATTCGAAGCAACGCGAAGAACCTTACCAGGTCTTGACATCCTCTGAAAACTCTAGAGATAGAGCTTCTCCTTCGGGAGCAGAGTGACAGGTGGTGCATGGTTGTCGTCAGCTCGTGTCGTGAGATGTTGGGTTAAGTCCCGCAACGAGCGCAACCCTTGATCTTAGTTGCCATCATTAAGTTGGGCACTCTAAGGTGACTGCCGGTGACAAACCGGAGGAAGGTGGGGATGACGTCAAATCATCATGCCCCTTATGACCTGGGCTACACACGTGCTACAATGGACGGTACAAAGAGCTGCAAGACCGCGAGGTGGAGCTAATCTCATAAAACCGTTCTCAGTTCGGATTGTAGGCTGCAACTCGCCTACATGAAGCTGGAATCGCTAGTAATCGCGGATCAGCATGCCGCGGTGAATACGTTCCCGGGCCTTGTACACACCGCCCGTCACACCACGAGAGTTTGTAACACCCGAAGTCGGTGGGGTAACCTTTATGGAGCCAGCCGCCTAAGGTGGGACAGATGATTGGGGTGAAGTCGTAACAAGGTAGCCGTATCGGAAGGTGCGGCTGGATCACCTCCTTTCTATGGAGAATTGATGAACGCAGTTCATCAATAAACGTTGACTTGTTTTGTTTCGTTCAGTTTTGAGAGAACTATCTCTCAAGTTTAAATGTATGTTCTTTGAAAACTAGATAACAGTGTAGCTCATATTTTTTTAATTTTAGTTTGGTTAAGTTAGAAAGGGCGCACGGTGGATGCCTTGACACTAGGAGTCGATGAAGGACGGGACTAACGCCGATATGCTTCGGGGAGCTGTAAGTAAGCTTTGATCCGAAGATTTCCGAATGGGGAAACCCACTATACGTAATGGTATGGTATCCTTACCTGAATACATAGGGTATGGAAGACAGACCCAGGGAACTGAAACATCTAAGTACCTGGAGGAAGAGAAAGCAAATGCGATTTCCTGAGTAGCGGCGAGCGAAACGGAATCTAGCCCAAACCAAGAGGCTTGCCTCTTGGGGTTGTAGGACATTCTATACGGAGTTACAAAGGAACGAGGTAGACGAAGCGACCTGGAAAGGTCCGTCACAGAGGGTAATAACCCCGTAGTCGAAACTTCGTTCTCTCTTGAATGTATCCTGAGTACGGCGGAACACGTGAAATTCCGTCGGAATCTGGGAGGACCATCTCCCAAGGCTAAATACTCCCTAGTGATCGATAGTGAACCAGTACCGTGAGGGAAAGGTGAAAAGCACCCCGGAAGGGGAGTGAAAGAGATCCTGAAACCGTGTGCCTACAAATAGTCAGAGCCCGTTAATGGGTGATGGCGTGCCTTTTGTAGAATGAACCGGCGAGTTACGATCCCGTGCGAGGTTAAGCTGAAGAGGCGGAGCCGCAGCGAAAGCGAGTCTGAATAGGGCGTTTAGTACGTGGTCGTAGACCCGAAACCAGGTGATCTACCCATGTCCAGGGTGAAGTTCAGGTAACACTGAATGGAGGCCCGAACCCACGCACGTTGAAAAGTGCGGGGATGAGGTGTGGGTAGCGGAGAAATTCCAATCGAACCTGGAGATAGCTGGTTCTCCCCGAAATAGCTTTAGGGCTAGCCTTAAGTGTAAGAGTCTTGGAGGTAGAGCACTGATTGAACTAGGGGTCCTCATCGGATTACCGAATTCAGTCAAACTCCGAATGCCAATGACTTATCCTTAGGAGTCAGACTGCGAGTGATAAGATCCGTAGTCAAGAGGGAAACAGCCCAGATCGCCAGCTAAGGTCCCAAAGTGTGTATTAAGTGGAAAAGGATGTGGAGTTGCTTAGACAACTAGGATGTTGGCTCAGAAGCAGCCACCATTTAAAGAGTGCGTAATAGCTCACTAGTCGAGTGACTCTGCGCCGAAAATGTACCGGGGCTAAATACACCACCGAAGCTGCGAATTGATACCAATGGTATCAGTGGTAGGGGAGCGTTCTAAGTGCAGTGAAGTCAGACCGGAAGGACTGGTGGAGCGCTTAGAAGTGAGAATGCCGGTATGAGTAGCGAAAGACGGGTGAGAATCCCGTCCACCGAATGCCTAAGGTTTCCTGAGGAAGGCTCGTCCGCTCAGGGTTAGTCAGGACCTAAGCCGAGGCCGACAGGCGTAGGCGATGGACAACAGGTTGATATTCCTGTACCACCTCTTTATCGTTTGAGCAATGGAGGGACGCAGAAGGATAGAAGAAGCGTGCGATTGGTTGTGCACGTCCAAGCAGTTAGGCTGATAAGTAGGCAAATCCGCTTATCGTGAAGGCTGAGCTGTGATGGGGAAGCTCCTTATGGAGCGAAGTCTTTGATTCCCCGCTGCCAAGAAAAGCTTCTAGCGAGATAAAAGGTGCCTGTACCGCAAACCGACACAGGTAGGCGAGGAGAGAATCCTAAGGTGTGCGAGAGAACTCTGGTTAAGGAACTCGGCAAAATGACCCCGTAACTTCGGGAGAAGGGGTGCTTTCTTAACGGAAAGCCGCAGTGAATAGGCCCAAGCGACTGTTTAGCAAAAACACAGGTCTCTGCGAAGCCGTAAGGCGAAGTATAGGGGCTGACACCTGCCCGGTGCTGGAAGGTTAAGGAGAGGGGTTAGCGTAAGCGAAGCTCTGAACTGAAGCCCCAGTAAACGGCGGCCGTAACTATAACGGTCCTAAGGTAGCGAAATTCCTTGTCGGGTAAGTTCCGACCCGCACGAAAGGTGTAACGATTTGGGCACTGTCTCAACCAGAGACTCGGTGAAATTATAGTACCTGTGAAGATGCAGGTTACCCGCGACAGGACGGAAAGACCCCGTGGAGCTTTACTGTAGCCTGATATTGAATTTTGGTACAGTTTGTACAGGATAGGCGGGAGCCATTGAAACCGGAGCGCTAGCTTCGGTGGAGGCGCTGGTGGGATACCGCCCTGACTGTATTGAAATTCTAACCTACGGGTCTTATCGACCCGGGAGACAGTGTCAGGTGGGCAGTTTGACTGGGGCGGTCGCCTCCTAAAGTGTAACGGAGGCGCCCAAAGGTTCCCTCAGAATGGTTGGAAATCATTCGTAGAGTGCAAAGGCATAAGGGAGCTTGACTGCGAGACCTACAAGTCGAGCAGGGACGAAAGTCGGGCTTAGTGATCCGGTGGTTCCGCATGGAAGGGCCATCGCTCAACGGATAAAAGCTACCCCGGGGATAACAGGCTTATCTCCCCCAAGAGTCCACATCGACGGGGAGGTTTGGCACCTCGATGTCGGCTCATCGCATCCTGGGGCTGTAGTCGGTCCCAAGGGTTGGGCTGTTCGCCCATTAAAGCGGTACGCGAGCTGGGTTCAGAACGTCGTGAGACAGTTCGGTCCCTATCCGTCGTGGGCGCAGGAAATTTGAGAGGAGCTGTCCTTAGTACGAGAGGACCGGGATGGACGCACCGCTGGTGTACCAGTTGTTCTGCCAAGGGCATAGCTGGGTAGCTATGTGCGGAAGGGATAAGTGCTGAAAGCATCTAAGCATGAAGCCCCCCTCAAGATGAGATTTCCCATAGCGTAAGCTAGTAAGATCCCTGAAAGATGATCAGGTTGATAGGTTCGAGGTGGAAGCATGGTGACATGTGGAGCTGACGAATACTAATAGATCGAGGACTTAACCATATAATATGAAGCAATGTTATCTAGTTTTGAAAGAATATAAAAAACTTGTTGACTTTAAATGTCGAATAAGTTATGATAATTCTTGCCTTAAATGAATACAGTCTGGTAATGATGGCAGAGAGGTCACACCCGTTCCCATACCGAACACGGAAGTTAAGCTCTCTAGCGCCGATGGTAGTTGGGACCTTGTCCCTGTGAGAGTAGGACGTTGCCAGGCAATTCGGAGGATTAGCTCAGCTGGGAGAGCACCTGCCTTACAAGCAGGGGGTCGGCGGTTCGATCCCGTCATCCTCCACCATTTAGCCGACTTAGCTCAATTGGTAGAGCAACTGACTTGTAATCAGTAGGTTGGGGGTTCAAGTCCTCTAGTCGGCACCAGAAAATCATGGCGGTTGTGGCGAAGTGGTTAACGCACCGGATTGTGGCTCCGGCACTCGTGGGTTCAATTCCCATCAGTCGCCCCATTTTTTCTTTTTAAATTATAATATGCGGGTGTGGCGGAATTGGCAGACGCACTAGACTTAGGATCTAGCGCCTTTGGCGTGGGGGTTCGACTCCCTTCACCCGCACTTTTAATAAAATAACTCAAACATGTCTTGCGGAAGTAGTTCAGTGGTAGAATACAACCTTGCCAAGGTTGGGGTCGCGGGTTCGAATCCCGTCTTCCGCTCCAATTTTCAGTATGACATGCCGGGGTGGCGGAACAGGCAGACGCACAGGACTTAAAATCCTGCGGTGGGTGACCACCGTGCGGGTTCGACCCCCGCCCTCGGCACCATATGCGCCCGTAGCTCAATTGGATAGAGCGTTTGACTACGGATCAAGAGGTTAGGGGTTCGACTCCTCTCGGGCGCGTTTTTTATTAACGGGAAGTGGCTCAGCTTGGTAGAGCACCTGGTTTGGGACCAGGGGGTCGCAGGTTCAAATCCTGTCTTCCCGATATTTTCAAAATATGGGGCCTTAGCTCAGCTGGGAGAGCGCCTGCCTTGCACGCAGGAGGTCAGCGGTTCGATCCCGCTAGGCTCCACTTATTTGAATATAACTTATGGCGGTGTAGCTCAGCTGGCTAGAGCGTACGGTTCATACCCGTGAGGTCGGGGGTTCGATCCCCTCCGCCGCTACCATAAAGGACCTTTAGCTCAGCTGGTTAGAGCAGACGGCTCATAACCGTCCGGTCGTAGGTTCGAGTCCTACAAGGTCCACCACTCAAAGTTCATATCTCGGAGGTATACCCAAGTTCGGCTGAAGGGATCGGTCTTGAAAACCGACAGGCGGCGAGAGTCGCGCGGGGGTTCGAATCCCTCTACCTCCTCCATTTTTTCTAAATTAAATATTATATCATCGCGGGGTGGAGCAGTACGGTAGCTCGTCGGGCTCATAACCCGAAGGTCGCAGGTTCAAATCCTGTCCCCGCAACCAAATGGTCCCGTGGTGTAGTGGTTAACATGCCTGCCTGTCACGCAGGAGATCGCCGGTTCGACCCCGGTCGGGACCGCCATTTTTTTACATAAAGGCTCGGTAGCTCAGTCGGTAGAGCAGAGGACTGAAAATCCTCGTGTCGGCGGTTCGATTCCGTCCCGAGCCACCATTTTGAAATCGCAAGCCGGCTTAGCTCAATTGGTAGAGCAACTGACTTGTAATCAGTAGGTTGGGGGTTCAAGTCCTCTAGCCGGCACCACTTTCAAAATGAGCCATTAGCTCAGTTGGTAGAGCATCTGACTTTTAATCAGAGGGTCGAAGGTTCGAATCCTTCATGGCTCACCATTTTTAATTTAATGCGGGTGTAGTTTAGTGGTAAAACAAGAGCCTTCCAAGCTCTGGTCGAGAGTTCGATTCTCTTCACCCGCTTTTTATGGGCCTATAGCTCAGCTGGTTAGAGCGCACGCCTGATAAGCGTGAGGTCGATGGTTCGAGTCCATTTAGGCCCACCATAATTATTCCGCAGTAGCTCAGTGGTAGAGCTATCGGCTGTTAACCGATCGGTCGTAGGTTCGAGTCCTACCTGCGGAGCCATATTATAGAGAAGTACCCAAGTGGCTCAAGGGGCTCCCCTGCTAAGGGAGTAGATCGCGAACGCGGTGCGAGGGTTCGAATCCCTTCTTCTCTGCCAGATTTTGGCCCGTTGGTCAAGTGGTTAAGACACCGCCCTTTCACGGCGGTAACACGGGTTCGAATCCCGTACGGGTCATACTAAAAGAGATAGCATAATCTGCTATCTCTTTTTTGTTGTATAAAAGTGGACTTTTGATAGTCTGTTTTTTTTTATAGATTTTTGTATACTTTTTTCTATTTGAAACGTCTAACTAATAGAAAGGAGAGAGCGATGGAGTATGAAAAGGTCATTATAGAAACATCAAAAAGTATTTATAGATATTTGCTTAAAATAGAGCTAACATCACATGCCCATCAAGCTAAGATTTTAAGACACCCCCATAACGAGAATTTTACCTTTTTTACAGTTATTTATGAGAATTCAGCTCGTTTTTCCGTTTTGGGAGATCTTTTTTACTTTAAATTTGGTATGAACAAGCTATATATTTGGCTCTTATTTCTATCTGGATTTCTGGTGTCTTTTCTTTAATGCTGGATATTAATCATTGCAATAAGTTGTAGGAGATTTATGTATATGCACTTATTTTTGCAACCTTTTTATTCTCTCATTCGACTATATTAGTAAAGGGAGGAAGAAATAAAAATGGACATAGCCTATCTAGTAAAACAAGCAACAAGAGGAAATGATCAAGCATTTGAACAACTTATTACTTTTGTTCGCCCGAAATTATATCGAACAGCCTATTCTTATGTAAGAAATGAACAAGATGCACTGGATATATACCAAGAAACAATTTATGAAGCATATCTTTCACTGAGAAAATTAAAAAAGCCGGAGAAATTTCAAAGTTGGATTACCAAAATTCTTGTTTTTAAATCCATTGATTTTGTAAGAAAATCCTCTAGACAATTTGTTGCGAATGATGAAATATTTGCTAATTTATGTACAGAAGAAAGCATGAATAAATTAGAACAATCATTGGATTTAACCGAGGCATTTAATTTCTTAGATCCTACTTACAAAACTATTATTTTATTAAGGTATTATCACGATTTATCTATTAAGGAAATTGCTGAGGTTCTTAACTCTCCAGAAGGAACGGTAAAATCTCAATTACATCGAGCAAAGCAAGCCTTACGCCCCATTTTAAAGGAGGGATATAGTTATGAATAAAGAAGAATTTAATCACCATATCAATGATATTCCTATACCAGAAGACCGGTTAATTCAAAGAGAAAAAACAGCCATGCTTCAAGCTAAGAAAAATCAATACCGTAGAAAAAAAACAATCAAGTATTCTAGTCTTGTTGCTTGTGGAATATGTGTTTCTCTCTTAGGTTTTGGATTCATTTCTCCTGCTATGGCAAAGACTTTATCGAGTGTTCCAGTTATAGGCCCCATTTATGCACAATTTAATGATATTGCTTCTGATAAAATTGAAAAGGATGAGCTTGCTACATCAATTGAAAGACAAGATAACCATAGTGGTTTAACGATGAATGTGAAAGAAGCTGTTTACGATGGCGGACGTTTAGTGATCACGGTGGAATACAAAGGAGAAAATACTATTTCCAATAGCAATGAAGAGAAAGCTGGATTTAGTTATGTAACCATTAATGGGAAAGAAGTCAGAGCTGCAATTAGTTCTACTTCACAGAAGTCAAAAGGACGAAACACCATTATTGAGCAGCATGAATTCACTCTGGCTAATTACGGTGAATTTGGTGATAAAATTGATGTTTCCGTCCATGGAGAAGATTTATTTGGAAAAGCAGGAACATGGAATGTAGCATTTCCTCTTACAAAAGTTGAAGGTGAGATTCGTAAATTTACTCCTAATATAAAAACATTAACGAAAGATAATCTGTATGCATTAACAGTAGATCAAGTAACTTTTTCTTCACTTTCAACGAGGATTGATTTGACCTTTGATTATCCAAAAGAAATGGAAGCTAATGATAGTTGGCCAGCACTTGATTATACTGTCACTGATGATAAAGGAAAAATCTACGAAGGAGTCAGCTTGCAAGTTGGTAGCACGGGACTATACGGACACCATATTGTTTTAGCTCTTCCACCAATGGATAATCCTCCAAAATCCTTAACAATTAAACCTACGTATCTTAGTGGTCAAAATGATACTTTAAAAAATGGAGGTTCTGAAGATTTAAAAATGACTGTTTTACTACAATAATTGAAGGGCTTTGCTAGGTTTCCATGTCTATTGACTGTTAATAAGTGACGTTGTGTTAACTTGATGTGTATGGAAAAAAACATCACTATCAAGCTAAGATAAATTTGTATCCATGTAATCAAAAAAACGCTATTCTTTTTGTAGAATTATACAGAAAGGATGGCGTTTTTGATGAAGTCTATCATTTCAAATGAACTGGACCTTTTCGCACAAGAGCTCCAGTAGTCCTACAAGAGATCGCCAAACAAGTTGGTTTTATACAGCGATCTAGCAAGTATCAAGCAAACGAACTCATTGCCCTTTGCGTATGGCTCAGTCAAGAAATTGCTAGCACATCATTTATACAATTGTGCAGTCAGTTAGAAGTTTCTACAGGTGTACTTATGAGCTCAGAAGGACTGAATCAACGCTTTAATCCAGAAGCTGTCTTTCAATAGGTGATCTACTGAAGGCAGCTTCTTTATGCTGTTATTATTATAGGGTTTTGTCGGTAAGTCGATATTCCTTGTCGAATCGTTGATATATTTTGAGTTACGGTAGATATATTCTAAAAATCGTTGATATATTTAAATAATCGTCGATATAATTTCACTTACCGACAAAAAACCTAAGAAAAACCCTTTCACAATCTAAAGAAAACGCCTCCATTGAGATGGATTTCACCCGCACTCTAATAACTTTACACTCTATGTGAAAAAGTTCACAAATAGGTCATAATTTGTGAAGGAATTCACAATAATCCGTGCTACAATATGTATGTAAAGAAGTTAAACAACATTAAATTAGTATTTTAATTAATTACTTAAACAATAATAAAAAATAGATGTAAACAATTGAAAGGGGAAATTACCATGAAAAAAGGTATCAATCGCGTAGTATTAGTAGGAACAGGAGCTGTAGGTTGTAGTTACGCTTACTCAATGATCAACCAAGGTGTAGCTGAAGAATTCGTACTAGTAGATGTTAATGAAGCAAAAGCAGAAGGAGAAGCAATGGACTTAAGCCATGCGGTACCATTCTCTCCAGCACCAACAAAAGTTTGGAGCGGTAGCTATGCAGATTGTAAAGATGCAGATTTAGTAGTTATCACTGCTGGATTACCACAAAAGCCAGGCGAAACTCGTTTAGACTTAGTTGAGAAAAATACAAAGATCTTTAAACAAATCGTTCGCGGCATTATGGATAGCGGATTCGATGGAATCTTCTTAATCGCAACTAACCCAGTTGATATTTTAACTTACGTAACTTGGAAAGAATCTGGTTTACCGAAAGAGCGCGTAATCGGTTCTGGTACTACTTTAGACTCTGCTCGTTTCCGTTACATGTTAGGTGACTACTTAGATGTAGATCCACGTAACGTTCATGCTTACATCGTTGGTGAGCACGGTGACACTGAACTTCCAGTATGGAGCCACGCTACTGTAGGTGTACAAAAACTAGAAACAATCTTAGCGAACAACGAACAGTATAACCAAGAAGATTTAGATAAAATCTTTGAAAATGTACGCGATGCAGCTTACCACATTATTGAGCGTAAAGGCGCAACTTACTACGGAATCGGTATGTCACTACTTCGTGTAACTAAAGCGATCTTAAGCAACGAGAACAGCGTATTAACTGTATCGGCATACCTTGAAGGTCAATATGGTGAGAAAGATGCTTTCGTAGGTGTTCCAGCTGTTATTAACCGCGAAGGTGTACGTGAAATCGTAGAACTTGAGCTAAATGAAGAAGAAAAAGCGAAATTCGCTCATTCTGTAAAAGTATTAAAAGAAACAATGGCACCAGTACTATAATAATTGCTAAATAATTCAGAGGCGGGAAACTGCTTCCTACCTCTGAGTTTTTATATAATTTAATATAAATTCCTTTTCCGGTTTCCCTTGTATATCCCCAATATACCCCTTTTGCTGGAGAAGGGTCGTTTATAGAAAAAGCACTCTATTTTTGAATAGAGTGCTTTTGTGCGTTATCCCACTATTTGCGAGCAGAGTTTCACCTTATTCTTTAGGAGTTAACCTTGTGGCAATTTTTCCTAAACGCCATTCATCTCCTGCATACTCATTAGACCATGTCCTACCTATTCCTTGAGGTGGGAGTTTTCCGTCGGGAAGTGATAAAATTTGGGACAAAAAATGTTGAGAAATATTTTTAAACAATAGATTATTTCGCATGTATTTTACGTGGAAAGAGCGTGAAATACAGAGAAAAACCAATAAAATAAATATTGAGCAACAATGAAAGGTGAGAAATAGTAAGGGGAATAAAGCGTTTGCAATGAATATTCGTCAAAATTCGATAATTTACACGGAAAATATGAAAATTTTAAGTGAAATTTAAGAAAAAAACGAATATTTTTTAAAAAATAACAAGGATATTTCAGTTTTTCGCAGAAATGATAAAGAGTAAAAAATTTCTGTCATCTTAGTGAGGTGAACATATTGGATGTAATAAATTGTGAAGAAGTGAAACGAGATGAGTTTCATACAGAAAAGTACTATGACAGTTATAACATCTTTGGCGCACATATTGTGACGGAAGATGGGATGCGAGGTGTACGATTCACAGTATGGGCTCCTCATGCGAAAGCAATGAGTGTTGTTGGGGATTTTAATGAATGGGATTATGAGCAACATAAGATGCTACAAGTGACAGAAGAGGGGATTTGGTCCTTGTTTGTACCGCATATTGAAGATAATGATATATATAAGTATGCGATTGAAACGATGGACGGTGACGTTACTTTAAAAGCGGATCCTTATGCAGTATATGCAGAAGTAAGACCAAATACGGCATCTGTAGTTTTTGATATAGAGGGATATGAATGGAATGATAAAAACTGGATTCGTAAGAGAAAGAAAAAATCGATTTATAAAGAAGCGATGACAGTTTATGAATTACATTTCGGTTCTTGGAAAAAGAAAGAGGATGGCGCTCTGTATTCTTACAGAGAAATGGCCGAGGAGCTCATTCCGTATGTGGTGGAACATCAATTTACACATATTGAAATTATGCCGCTTGTTGAGCATCCCTATGACCGTTCTTGGGGATATCAAGGAACAGGATATTATGTAGCGACAAGTAGATTCGGCACGCCACATGATTTGATGTATTTTGTCGATGAATGTCATAAATATGGAATCGGTGTCATTTTAGATTGGGTACCGGGGCATTTTTGTAAAGATGCTCACGGTTTATATTTGTTTGATGGGACACCGACTTATGAATATAAAGATAGAGACGTACAAGAAAACCTTGTATGGGGAACTGTTAATTTTGATTTAGGGAAGAGAGAAGTACGTAATTTCTTAATTTCAAATGCGTTATTTTGGATGAGATATTTCCATATTGATGGTTTCAGGGTAGATGCAGTTGCGAATATGCTGTACTGGAATAAAGAAGGAAAAGAGCAAAGCAATGAACATGCTGTTTCTTTCTTACGAGAGTTAAATGAAGCCGTGTTTGCAGAAGATGAAGAGTTTCTTATGACAGCGGAAGATTCAACAGCTTGGCCACTTGTAACAGCTCCAACATACGAGGGTGGACTTGGATTCAATTATAAATGGAATATGGGTTGGATGAATGATGTGCTGAAATATATGGAATGTGCGCCAGAGTACCGGAAATACATTCATGAGAAAATGACATTCTCTTTAATATATGCTCACTCTGAAAACTTCATATTGCCGCTTTCTCATGATGAAGTCGTTCATGGGAAAAAGTCGTTATTAAATAAAATGCCGGGAGATTACTGGGATAAGTTTGCTCAGCTTCGTTTATTATATGGATATTTCTTTACTCATCCAGGTAAGAAATTACTCTTTATGGGTGGAGAATTCGGGCAATTTGATGAGTGGAAAGACCTTGAAGATTTAGATTGGAATTTACATGATTTTGAAATGCATCGTAATATGCATGATTACTTTAAAGAGCTCATAGCATTGTATAAGCGCTCAAAACCACTTTGGCAGTTAGATCACTCGCCTGAAGGATTTCAGTGGATTGATGCTAATAATAATGAGCAAAGTATTTTCTCGTTTATCCGCCAAGGGGATAAGCAGGAAGATGCGTTAGTTGTCGTATGTAATTTTACGAAAGCTACATATGAAAACTATAAAGTAGGTGTACCAGATTTCGAGTACTATAACGAAATTTTAAACAGTGACTCGGCGCAATATGGCGGATCGGGGCAAGTTAATAAGAAACGTCTCAAGACGATTCTAGAGCCATATCATAATCAAGCGGCACATGTAGAAATTACAATTCCACCATTTGGCGTATCCATATTACGACCAGTGAAGACGAGAAAGGGGAGCAAAAAACAAGATGGCTCAAAAACAAAAGTGCGTAGCAATGTTACTAGCAGGGGGAAAAGGTAGTCGTTTAAGTGCATTAACAAAAAATTTAGCCAAGCCAGCTGTTCCATTTGGTGGTAAATATCGCATTATTGATTTTACGTTAAGTAACTGTGCAAACTCCGGTATTGAAACGGTGGGGATTTTAACACAATATCAACCGTTAGAACTTCATAATTATATTGGAATCGGAAATGCTTGGGATCTTGATCGTGTAAACGGTGGAGTCACTGTGTTACCTCCTTATGCGGAGTCTTCAGGTGTGAAGTGGTATACAGGTACGGCAAGTGCTATTTATCAAAACTTAAACTATTTAAGTCAGTATGAACCAGAATATGTCCTTATTTTATCAGGCGATCATATTTATAAAATGGATTACAGCAAAATGCTAGATTACCATATTGAGAAAGAAGCGGACGTTTCGATTTCTGTTATTGAAGTGCCGTGGGATGAAGCAAGTCGCTTTGGCATAATGAATACAAATGAAGAGATGGAAGTTGTTGAATTTGAGGAGAAACCGCAATTTCCAAGAAGTAATCTTGCATCAATGGGAATTTATATTTTTAACTGGGCTATTTTAAAAGAATATTTAGAGATGGATGCAAGAAACCCTGAATCTAGTAATGACTTCGGAAAAGATGTACTTCCGCTTTTATTAGATGAAGGGAAGAAGTTGATGGCGTATCCGTTTGAAGGATATTGGAAAGATGTTGGAACGGTGAAAAGCTTATGGGAAGCGAATATGGATTTACTTCGCGATGAAACATCGTTGAACTTGAACGATCGTAATTGGCGAATTTATTCTGTAAATCCAAACGAGCCACCTCAATATATTGCAGAAAAGGCAAAAGTAGAAGAGTCACTTATTAATGAAGGGTGCGTCATTGAAGGGGACGTGAAGCATTCTGTTTTATTCCAAGGAGTGACGGTGGAAGAAGGTAGTATGGTAATCGATTCTGTCGTTATGCCGGGGGCAAAGATTGGTAAAAACGTTGTGATTGAAAGAGCGATCGTTGGATCGGAAATGGTTATTGAAGATGGGACAATAATTCGTCCAGAAAAAAATGTTGATGATGTAGTACTAATTGCTGAAGGAAAATAGAAAAGGGGGATGAAATGAATGGGAGAAAAAATGTTAGGAATTATTAATGCAACGGGAAGTTTTCCTTCCTTAAAGAAAGTAACAGGGCATCGTTCATTAGCGGCGTTACCGTTTGGAGGCCGTTACCGCCTCATTGATTTCATGCTTTCAAATATGGTGAATTCTAATATTCATAGCGTGGCGGTTTTTACAAGTCATAAAAATCGTTCTTTAATGGATCATGTCGGTTCAGGAAAACAGTGGGATTTAGATAGAAAGCGTGATGGACTGTTTTTATTCCCACCGAACTGCCAATGTGATCATGACGAATTTGGATCTTTTGCACATTTTAGAAGACATATTGATTATTTTCTAAGAAGCAGAGAAGAATATGTTGTTATTACGAATAGCCATCTTGTAACAGCGTTAAACTTTCAAGCGGTGTTAGAGCGACATATGCATACGTCTGCAGATATTACTGAAGTTTGTCATGAAGGGGTTTCGCTTCAAACATATGTGTTAAAGAAACAATTATTGCTAGACTTATTTGAGACATATAAAGATGTGGAGCAATACAGTTTATTTGATGTAGTGAGAGAAAAGAGCGGGAAATCACTGCATATTGCTACGTATGAGCATACAGGATATGTAGCTATTATTGATTCGATTGAAAGTTACTATAAGCATAGTCTAGAAATTTTGCAGCCTACTATTTGGAAGCAATTATTTAAGAAAGAAGCACCAATCTTTACGAAAGTAAAAGATGAGCCGCCAACTCGTTATATGAAGGGTGCAGTAGTGAAAAATACGATGATTGCAAACGGTAGTATTATTGAAGGTGAAGTGGAAAATAGTGTTATCTCCCGTTCTGTTAAAATTGGAAAAGGTTCAATTGTTCGTAATAGTATTATTATGCAAAAGAGCAAAATTGGAGATAATTGCATAATAGACGGTGTTATTATTGATAAAGATGTGAAACTTGGCGACGGCGTAGTGTTAAAAGGAAGTGCTGATGAGCCATATGTTGTAGAAAAAGGTAGTGTACAAAATAGTACAATCAGCAGTTATTCGTAAATAGCAGGTGCATAATTAGTGGGGGATTTAGAAAACCCCCACTAATTAAGGTTTTACTCTATATGAAAACTTGAAGGGAGGAAGCTGTAAGAAGAGCGATTTATGATGTATACGCTTTTCGTGCAGTGGAACAACAGGTGAATATTTTATTTGCAGTATCAGAATGTGTACCGTTTATTAAATCCGGAGGTCTAGCTGATGTAGCAGGAGCGCTTCCAAAAGAATTAAAAAAATTAGGAGTGAATGTTCGCATTATACTTCCAAACTACAGTCTTATCCCGAAAGAGTTAAGAGAAGGATGTACGCTTCATAAAGTAATTAACGTTCCTCTTGGATGGAGAAATCAATATTGCGGGATTTTAAAAGGTGAGCAGGACGGGATTACGTATTACTTAATAGATAATGAATATTATTTTAAGAGAGATTCTCTATATGGCCATTATGATGATGGGGAGCGTTTTTCTTATTTTTCAAAAGCAGTTTTAGAGTGTATTCCGCATCTTGATTTCGAAGTAGATGTTCTTCATAGCCATGATTGGCATACAGCTATGGTTAATTTCTTACTTCGTGAAAAGTATCAAGATAACCCGTTATATGAGCATATTAAAACGGTATATACGATTCATAACTTGCAGTTCCAAGGTGTGTTTCCTCCTGAAGTGATGTACGACTTACTGGAGCTTGGTCATGAATATCTTCATAGTGAACAGCTTGAGTTTTATGGAAACGTGAACTTTATGAAAGGCGGTATTATCGCATCTGACCAAATTACAGCGGTTAGCCCGACATATAAAGAAGAGATTCAATATGAGTTTTTCGGTGAGAAGTTAGATGGATTGCTACGAAAATATAATGATAAGCTTAGTGGCATTGTAAATGGAATTGATACGAGCGTATATAATCCAGAAACAGATCCATATATTACGGCTCAGTATAGTGCAGAATCGCTAGATGAAAAGAATGAAAATAAACGCGCATTGCAGCGTTATTTTGGTTTACCAGAAAAAGAAGATACACCAGTTATTTCGATGGTAACACGATTAACGAAACAAAAGGGGCTTGATCTAGTACGTACTGTATTCCGTGAAATAATGGAAGAAGATGTACAATGTATTATTTTAGGATCAGGCGATTCTGAATACGAGCAGTTCTTTGAATGGATGGCATACGAGTATCCAGAAAAGGTAAAAGTATATATTGGGTTTAATGAAGCGTTAGCGCACCAAGTGTACGCGGGAAGCGATTTGTTTTTAATGCCATCGCTGTTTGAACCGTGTGGACTTGGACAACTTATTGCGCTAGCATATGGCACGATTCCAATTGTAAGAGAAACAGGCGGATTAAATGATACTGTACATTCTTACGATGAGGACACTGGAATTGGGAATGGCTTTAGCTTTACGAATTTTAATGCGCATGACATGTTACATACGATTCTTCGTGCAATTGAGTTTTATCAAGATAAACCGGTATGGGATAAGCTTGTAAAGCAAGCGATGACTGAAGATTATAGCTGGGGGAAATCTGCTCTTGCATACAAGAAATTGTATAAAAGTCTCATGGAATAACATTGAGGTGGTGAAAAAATGTTTACTCATGTTGAAAGCTTCAAATCCGCTTTTTTAGAAAAATTAGAAACGATGTATGGGAAAAGTTTCAAAGATTCTACAACTCGTGATCAGTATAATACGCTCGGTCATATGGTACGTGAGTATATGAATAGTCAATGGATTGCAACGAATGAAAGTTATCGTTCTGGAGATCAAAAACAAATGTATTATTTATCCATTGAGTTTTTACTTGGGCGTTTGTTAGGCAGTAACATATTAAATTTAGGCATTCGAGATGTATGTGAAAAAGGACTTTTTGAACTTGGAATTTCTTTGCACGAGTTAGAAGAGATTGAAGCAGATGCTGGCCTTGGTAACGGTGGACTTGGACGTTTAGCAGCCTGTTTCCTCGATTCACTCGCTTCTTTAAACTTACCAGGACATGGCTGTGGTATTCGTTATAAGCATGGTCTGTTTGATCAAAAAATTGTTGATGGCTATCAAGTAGAATTTCCAGAACAGTGGCTTCTTCATGAAAACGTTTGGGAAGTAAGAAGGTATGACCAAGCCGTAGAAGTAAGTTATTTTGGAAACGTTGAACCACTAGAAATTGATGGACGTTTAGAGTTCAGGCATACAAATGCAGAAGTTATTATGGCAGTACCATATGACGTTCCAGTTGTAGGGTATGAAACGAGTACTGTAAATACGCTTCGGCTTTGGAATGCGGAGCCAGTTCCTTTCCCGCAAAATTGTAAAGATATTTTGAAATATAAGCGTGAAACAGAGGCCGTATCGGAGTTTTTATATCCAGATGATACGCATGATGAGGGGAAAATACTTCGTTTAAAACAACAGTATTTCCTCGTATCAGCAAGTTTGCAAAATATCGTTCGTATGCATAGGGAGAGACACGGTAGTCTTCGTCAGTTACATGAAAAAATCGCGATTCATATAAACGATACACATCCGGTTCTAGCAATTCCAGAACTTATGCGTATTTTATTAGACGAAGAAAAATTGACATGGGAAGAAGCTTGGCACATAACAACGCAGACGATTTCCTATACGAATCATACGACGTTATCAGAAGCGCTTGAGAAATGGCCAATTCGCATTTTTAAACCGTTATTACCGAGAATTTATATGATTATTGAAGAAATTAATGAACGTTTCTGTCATGAGCTTTGGGACCGTTATTCGTACGATTGGAAGCGTATTGAGGACATGGCCATTATTGCGCATGACCTTGTGAAAATGGCTCATTTAGCGATTGTTGGTAGCCATAGCGTTAACGGTGTGGCGAAAATTCATACAGAAATTTTAAAGCAGCGTGAAATGCGATTGTTCTATGAATTTTATCCAGATAAGTTTAATAATAAAACGAATGGAATTGCTCATAGGCGCTGGCTAATGAAGGCGAATCCACAGCTGACGAATCTTATTTCGGAAGCGATTGGAGAAGAATGGAAGAAAGAGCCGATTAAGCTGCAAGCACTGCAAAACTTCATACATGATACTAGTTTTCAAGAAAAGCTTGCAGGGGTAAAACAAGAGCGTAAGATTATTTTAGCGGAGAGCATTCATAATAAAATGGGGATCACTATTGATCCAAATTCTATTTTTGATGTGCAAGTGAAAAGGCTACATGCTTATAAACGACAGTTATTAAATGTTCTTCATATTTTGTACTTGTATAATCGTTTAAAAGAGGATACTAGTTTTTCATTTTACCCGCGTACTTTTATTTTTGGAGCGAAAGCATCACCTGGCTATTATTATGCGAAGAAAATTATTAAATTAATAAATGAGCTTGCAAGAAAAGTGAATACCGATCCGTACGTAAGTCAATTTATGAAAGTTATCTTTCTAGAAAACTACCGAGTTTCTTTAGCGGAAGATATATTCCCGGCGGCAGATGTAAGTGAACAAATTTCAACTGCAAGTAAAGAAGCATCGGGAACAGGTAACATGAAATTCATGATGAATGGTGCAATTACACTCGGAACATTAGATGGAGCTAATATTGAAATAAAAGACCGGGTCGGTGATGATGCCTGCTTCATTTTCGGCTTAACAGCGGATGAGGTTCTTCATTACTACCAAAACGGTGGATATCGTGCAAGTGACTATTATCACCACAATATGCATATTAAAAAAGTAGTAAATCAGTTAACGAATGGTTTCTTTGCACATTCGGGAGCTGAATTTGAAGCGATTTATGATTCTCTCGTAATTCAAAATGATGAATACTTCGTTCTGCGAGATTTTGGTCCATATGCGGAAAGGCAAGAAGCTGTTGGTAGAGCCTATGAGAACCGAACGAAGTGGTTAGAAATGTCGATTTTAAATATTGCACAGTCTGGTCATTTTGCGAGTGATCGAACGATTTTACAGTATAGTAATGAGATTTGGAGTATTGGTAATGCGGTTACACAGTATTAAGTGAAAGTCCCTTTTGAAGGGACTTTTATTCATGGAGACAAAGTGTAAAAATGAATAATACGTATAGGGACGCTAAAGTGTATTCACTTTTAAAAGAGGAATATAATTGCTAAAAAACGAGCTTAATCTCATTAAGCTCGTTTTTCCGTTTTTGCTTAAGAAGGAAATGGGATGGCAGTATACATGATACCTGTTCCACCATATTCTCCAGTCGCAAAGTATGAAAATGTAAAGAAACCCGTAAACGTAAAAATTACAATGAGAAAAAGTGCAAAGATAAATTTTAGCATGTAAGGTCCCCTCATCCAAAAAATAATTTCATATATTATTATAGTATAAGGATATTTAATTTCCAATTGTTTGCTGGTTAAAAATGAGAAGTCAGACATGTTTTGTATGTTGTCATGGCATGATTATTTGCAATAGATTTTGTGTTCTTTGTAAAAGTCATGTTGTGATGAACATGTGCATATTCCCAGTCTTGTTCATTAAAATGGACATTGCGCGGAGGGAGAAGAGGAACGACATCAAATAAATTAACAAAGCGAAAGCTACTAGCTACTTGTAGTTTATAATAATTACGAAATGCAATATCGCCCACTTTGGGAGAGGCAAATGTATAAAGACCGTACTGTGCGAAGGCGGTGTTGATACGCGCATCGAGTATATGTAGTGTGGCGAGCGCGCCGCCTAAGCTATGGCCTGTTGCAAGAAGTTTCTTATGGGCTGGTAATGACACGAGCATATCCATAATAGAATCCCGGCAAGATTCATAAATTGAAAGAAAGCCGTTATGAACATTTCCGCTATTTAAAGCGTATGGGTATGGTCTTTGGTTGACGAGTGAATCGATAATCCAATCTGTATCTGTTTGTGTGCCCCTAAAAGCTACAATAATCGTATCCTCAGATTCTAATATGAATCCGAACCATTCTGTCTTTTGAATGGCCTTTCCTTGAAACCCTTGTACATATTGGAACCCATCGGGTATTTCGAAAATGCCATTTTGTTTATATTGTTCATACGTTAACTCGCAGCAAGATGCTAACAATATAGCAGTATCTTTATCAAAGGATAAAGGAGTACGCATCGAGAAAGCCCTCCTTAAGAAAAGGTATAGTTCAATATATGCAGTGAGGGACTTGATTCATTCTTTTTGAAAAAAGGCTTGAACCTACAGTTACGTGAGGGAGTATGATTTTTGTAAACATATTGTTAGGAGGAGTGTAGGATGAGCAAAAAGGAAGGCTATTCAATTGGTGAGTTTTCAAAGAGAACAGGTATATCAATACGAACACTACAGTATTACGATGAACTTGGCCTGCTTAAACCTGAAAAAAATATAAGTTCAGGACACCGTGTATATAAAGATAGAGATATATTAGCGCTCCAAAAAATAGTGAGTCTTAAAGTATTAGGATATAGTTTAGAAGAAATTCGTGTCATGCTCAATGTGAAAAGTTTGAATATAAGCTTAAAAGAAACATTACAAAATCAAAGAGTAGCCTTTGAAGAAAAGAAAAAACAACTTGAAGTTTCGATAAAGGCGATTGAACGAACAATGGTATACCTTGAGGAAGATGAAGAGGTAGATAGTAACATATTAATGAGCTTAATTAATAGTATCCAAAAAGAAAACGAACAACATTTATGGCTTGAAGAATATGTATCAAAAGAAGTGGCTGATGGATTATATAATAAGCCGGAAGAAGAGGACATAGCACTTGATAAAGAGTTTATGCGTTTAGCAAAAGAAGTGAAAAGGTTATTTGGAAGACAAATTGAGGATTCAGAAGTGCAAAAATTGGTTGATGAACATATGAAAGCGACTCTTAAGTATGTCGGTGAAGAGACAATGTATTCTCTAGGTAAATTAGAGAATGTAGAAGAACAATATAATAATATGATGCCTTCTCCTTATACGGAAGAAGAAGAGGCGTGGCTTAATGAAGCGATGAAATACTTTATGATCCAAAATGGTTTGTATAGTCCACCTAAATAAAAAGTGCCCTATAAGGGCACTTCTTACTCTTTTCCATCTAATAAACGACCAAGTCCGCCTAAAACGCTACCTTCACCGCTGTTTTGAGCTGCTGGGCTTGTAAGACGTGCTGCTAAGCGGCTAAGTGTTAAGGACTGAATCCAAACCGTTCCAGGACCTTCTAGCGTTGCGAAGAATAAACCTTCGCCGCCAAATAGAGCCGTTTTTACTTTTCCAACGAATTGAACATCGTAGTTAACATCTTTCGTCATTGCAACGAGACAACCTGTATCAATGCGAAGTTTCTCGCCAGGTTTCAATTCACGCTTATATACAGTTCCGCCTGCATGCATGAAAGCTAGACCATCACCTTCAAGTTTCTGCATGATGAAACCTTCACCACCGAAGAAACCAGTTCCTATTTTTTTAGTAAACTCAATTCCGATAGAAACACCTTTTGCGGCACAAAGAAATGCATCTTTTTGGCAGACTACTTTTCCTTGATATTCTGTTAAATCAACAGGAATAATTTTTCCAGGATAAGGAGCGGCGAATGATACGTGTCGTTTGCCATGACCTGTATTTGTAAATACAGTCATAAACATACTTTCACCTGTAACGAGACGTTTACCTGCGCCCATTAATTTACCGAATAGACCACTAGATGGTCCAGAACCATCACCGAAAATCGTTTCCATTTCGATATGATCTTCCATCATCATCATTGCGCCAGCCTCTGCGACAACGCTTTCTTCTGGATCCAATTCAATTTCGACAAACTGCATATCATCGCCATATAACTTATACTCGATTTCATGTGCTTGCATTTTTTCACCTCATCATATGTAGTAATTATATTGTACAGAAATCAAAGGAATTAGAATACTGTAGTTTTATTAATTTTTGAATAAAAATAGAATGAAAATTTAAGGTTATACTAGAATTATAAAAAACGATGGGACGAAAGTGTTCTCATTTGACGTTTTTGATATAGCATGATATAGTGAAAACACTATTGAGCTACATAATGTGGTACGGAAATAAAGCACGTTGTATTAAAGGCTGTAAGCTTGTTATACATTCATGTCCTTTATATCCACCTTTTCATGTGGATTCATAGTTTCATTTTTATTTAGGAGGTACATGACATGCAAACAGGTAAAGTTAAATGGTTTAACGGCGAAAAAGGTTTTGGCTTCATCGAAGTTGAAGGCGGAGAAGACGTATTCGTACATTTCTCAGCTATTCAAGGCGACGGCTTCAAAACTTTAGAAGAAGGTCAAGAAGTTTCTTTCGAAATCGTTGATGGAAACCGCGGACCACAAGCAGCTAACGTTACAAAAAACTAATTAGCTAGCGAAAAAAAGCATTCCGAATTTCGGAATGCTTTTTTTATGCTTTAGAACCAGACTCATCTGAAGATAATTCACCTTTAAAGGTGCGTTCTTCAAAGTCATCAAGCAATTGTTCATATTCTTCATGTTCTTCTGTTGCGAAAACTTGTGGGTTTTTTCCATACATATCTGTTCCAATAAAGTTTTCGAAATCCTCTACATACCCAACATTTTCTTCACTATTTACGTACATGCCATTATAGTTTTTTGAATCCTGTCTTTCTAAATCGGATGGTGTTTCTGATGTTCCGTAATTTGCGACGTCTTGCCAAGCATCTTCAGCATCGTACTCTACAGAATGATCTTCGTCGTGCTTATGAAACGAAGGATCTAGCACCTCTTCTTCAACTGGGCGCGTCTGCATATCTAATTTATTTGTAGTGTGCTGAATACACGTTGTAGCAGTTGGCATTGCTTCTAATCTTTCAAATGGAATTTCCTCACCAGACACTTCGCAAATTCCGTACGTACCAGCTTCAATTTTTTGCAGAGCATGTTTCGTATCTTCTAACTGTTTATGCCAAAATTCGATGAGTCCGAAATCTTTCTCACGTTCGTACAATTCTGTAGCCATATCACCTGGATGGTTGTCATAGCCAGACAATTCTCCTACTGAATCACGTTCAGATGCACGGTTTTCATCTTCATGAGTTTGTATCGTTTGTTCAACTTCTTGCTGTTGTTTTTCTAGAATAGATTTAAATTGATTTATTTGTTGTGGAGTTAACATAGTCGTCCACCTTCCTACAATTCAGTTTCTTTATATAGTATGAGCGTTGAGAGTAGGAATTATGAGATGAATTTCAGCCGGGAAATTGGTATATGAAAAAAGGAGCCGCATAAGCAGCTCCTTTCTATAGGAAGTATCCAAGCAATAATCCGATTCCCATTAGGAGACCGAAAATTGTATTTGTTTTTGCTGTTGAAATCATCGCAGGTACCATTTCCATTGGAATGCTTTTGCCGATAAAGCCTTTCGTCGCTTTAAATGCTTTCGGTACACTTAAGAATACGATAAGCATCCATGGTGATACGATGTTAACGATGATTAAAGCGATTGTCCAAATGTAGGCAACGATAAACATAGAAGCAAGTACACCAACGGCTCTTTCGCGTCCAACGAGAATTGCTAACGTTTTACGACCATTTTCTTTATCACCATCTAAATCACGAATATTGTTAGATAGTAAAATTGCACCAATTAAAATGGAGCTTGGAATAGATAATAAAATCACTTCTGATGTTACTGCCCCTGTTTGGATAAAGAATGAAATACCAATAATAATGACACCCATAAATAATCCTGCTGTTAGCTCTCCAAATGGTGTGTACGCAATTGGAATGGGGCCACCAGTGTAAAGGTAAGCAACGGCCATACAAACAAGACCGATTGCAGCAAGCCACCAGCTAGAGTTCATACAAATATAAACACCTAATAGCGTTGCGATGCCTAAAAATCCGAATGCTAAGTTAAGCACGGTTTTTGGTTTAATGCCATCGCGGACGATAGCACCTCCGATTCCAACTGAACCTTCATGATCGAGTCCTCTTTTATAATCAAAGTATTCATTAAACATGTTCGTTGCTGCTTGAATGAGAAGGCAAGCAAGAAGCATCATAAAGAAAAGAGGAAGATGTATTTGATTTATACCTCCGACCTGCATTGCAAAAGCTGTTCCGATGAAAACAGGAACGAAAGCTGCTGTTAATGTATGGGGACGTAATAAACTCCACCAAATTCGCCAGCCTGTTTGTTTACTTGGCTTTGGCGCCGTAGGAGAGGAATTCGTTTCGACGTTCATTTCCATGTTGAATCCTCCTTGGTCACATATTGTACACAATTAAGTGTAGAAAAAGCATCATTTAGTGTCAACGTTTATTTTCTAGGAAGAGAAGGTGAATTTCTCAGAAATGCTAAACGTTGACAGGCCTTTCCTTTGAGGTGTATCTTAAAATCAAGCGTAATTATGACTATTTTTCGCCCATAGGGGGGAGACAATTGTGATTCAAACGAAACGAAAAGGCTTACAAGAAGTTCTTGTTACAGCTATTAAGCGTACGACTGATGAAAAAACATTAGTTAGTTTTGTAAAACAAATAGATTGGGTGGATCCACTTCTGTTTTATGCAGCAGGAAAAAGGATCGCATTCGAAAATAGATGTTATTTTGCAGACCCAGCTCAGCATGTAATATTTGCTGGAATTGGCTCTGTTTTCACTATAGCAAATTCTTCTCACAAACGCTTTCAAACTGCTCGTGACGAGTGGGATAAAGTAAAAGAGAAAGCATTCGTACAAAGAGAAGGATACGAATTTGGAACAGGTCCTCTTTTATTTGGTGGATTTTCATTTGACCAAGAAAAAGAAAAAACGAATCTTTGGAAAGAATTTGATGATACCACATTTTCACTACCAGCATTTTTATTAACTGTAAAAAATGAAAAGGCGTGGTTAACGATTAATCAGTTCGTTTCAGCTGAAGATTGTGCAGAAACTCTTTATAACGAAATTATTTCTGTAGAAGAGAGAATTTTACAAGAGAGTAAATGTGCACTAGTAGGATCAAAATTAACAGTTACTTCTAAAGTAGAAGTTGATCCGAGTGGCTGGATGAACGCGATTGGAAAAGTGCAAGATGAAATGAAGCAAGGGAACGTGCAGAAGGTTGTATTAGCAAGGGAGCTAAAATTAACGATGGATCAGCATGTTGATTCCGTTCTTGTTTTAGAAGCGCTTCGCATTGGGCAACCGGATTGTTACGTATTTTCTTTTGATTATAAAGGAGCATGCTTCTTAGGGGCGACACCTGAGCGATTGATTCGAAAAGAAGGCGAGAAGTTCACATCGATGTGCCTTGCTGGTTCAATTGGTCATGGCAATTCTATAGAAGAAAGTAAACAAAATGGTGAGACGCTTCTTCATGATGAAAAGAATTTGGCTGAACACGGTTATGTAGTTAACATGATTCGAGGTGTGCTAAGTGAGCATTGCGAATCTGTTAATATTCCGGAGAGCCCAGGCTTATTAACGACGAAAAATTTAATCCATTTATATACGCCAGTAGAAGCAAAAGGTGATGCAAGTCTTTTAACGATGGTAGAAGAATTACATCCAACACCAGCTCTTGGTGGTACACCTCGTCATGAGGCGTTGAAATTAATTCGTGATGTAGAGCTTTTAGATAGAGGATTATATGGTGCACCAATTGGCTTTATAGATGATGAAGGAAATGGTGAATTTGCGGTTGCACTTCGCTGCGGATTATTAAATGGCGAGAAGGCATCCTTGTTTGCCGGCTGTGGTATCGTAATTGATTCAGTAGCGCAGCTTGAATATGAAGAAACAAGTTTGAAGTTTAGACCGATGCTTGGTGCTTTGGAGGAATTAATGAAATGAACAATCATATAGAAGCATTATCATATTATTTAGGCGCGTTCGTGGACGAACTGACGCGTCTAAATGTATGTGATGTTGTCATTAGTCCTGGCTCACGGTCAACGCCGATTGCCTTACTAATGGAACAACATGAAGGAATGAAAACATATTTACATGTAGACGAAAGATCAGCAGGATTTTTTGCGCTCGGTATTGCGAAAGCAAAAAAACGTCCTGTTGCGCTATTATGTACGTCAGGGACGGCAGCAGCGAACTATTATCCAGCTGTATGTGAAGCGTTTCATTCACGAGTGCCGCTTATCGTATTAACAGCGGATAGACCGCATGAATTAAGAGATGTGGGTGCACCACAGGCGATGAATCAATTTAATTTATACGGTACTTTTGTGAAGCAATTTACAGAGATGGCACTTCCTGAAGCGAGTGAAGCAATGTATCATTACGCTCGAATGACAACGCAGCGTACGATAGCAAGCGCACTTCTAGCGCCGCAAGGACCTGTTCATCTTAATTTTCCAGTTCGCGAGCCGCTTATACCGGATTTCTCATTAGAAAGTTTATGGGATAAAGGGCGTGGTGAATATACAGGAGTAGTTCAGCAAGGGAACGTGACGATGCCGAGTGAATATGTAGATTCTCTTGTAGGGCGCCTTTCACATATGGAAAAGGGGCTTATTATTTGTGGAGACGGCAGTCATCCAGAAATAACAGAAGTTGTTATGAAAGTAGCTGAGAAAACAGGGTATCCAATTTTAGCAGATCCACTTTCTAACCTCCGTAGTGGTAATCATGATAAAACGATGGTTATAGATTGTTACGATACATTTTTACGAAATGAATTGTTAAAAGAAACGTGGAAGCCGAATGTTTTAATTCGTTTCGGAGGAATGCCTGTCTCTAAAGCATTAACGCAGTTCATCAAAAAACAAACGAAAGCTGTTCATATCGTTGTCGATGAATCTGGACAATGGAGAGATCCAGCTCTAGTTGCGACAGAAGTTGTACAAGCTAGTGACAGTGAATTTTGCAGAGCATTACTAGAGAAAATGCCAGTTATGAAAAAGAATGATTGGTTCGGAATGTGGAAACATATAAACGAGAAAACGAGAGAAACGCTTCGTGAGATGGAAACATATGAAACGGCGTTTGAAGGAAAAGTAATTACGGATATTGTACGTGTATTACCAGAAGGGGCAACGTTATTTGCGAGTAATAGTATGCCAATTCGCGATACCGATTCATTTTTCTTCACATCGGATAAAAACATTCAAGTAATGGCGAACCGCGGTGTAAATGGTATTGATGGAATCATTTCAACAGCTTTAGGAGCGAGTATTATTTGTGATCCGCTCGTATTAGTAATCGGTGATTTATCATTTTATCACGATTTAAACGGACTATTAGCCGCGAAACTACATGAGTTAAATATAACGATTGTTGTTGTAAATAATGATGGTGGAGGTATTTTCTCATTCTTACCACAATACGAGAAAAAGGAACATTTCGAATCATTATTTGGAACACCAATTGGGCTTGATTATGAACATGTTGTCAAAATGTATGGTGGTTCATTTAGCCGTGTAAATGGTTGGGAAAACTTCCGAGAAGAAGTACAAACTGGAACGAAAACGAATGGATTACACGTTGTGGAAATTTGTACGAATCGCGAAGAAAACTTGAAATTACATCGTGAACTATGGGCAAAAACAATGGACGTTATTACTACATCTTTGCAAGGTGAATCAAAATGAAAGTAACATTGCAAGGTGTATCGTATGAATATGAAGTAGCCGGAAGCGGGGAACCACTTCTACTTCTTCATGGTTTTACGGGAAGCATGGAAACGTGGGGTTCCTTTATTCCTTCTTGGAGCGAGCAGTTTCAAGTCATTCTAGTAGACATTGTTGGACACGGGAAAACGGAAAGTCCTGAAGATGTGACGCATTATGATATTCAAAATGTGGCGCTGCAAATGAAAGAACTACTGGATCATCTTCATATTGAAAATGCGCACATACTTGGCTATTCAATGGGTGGTAGACTTGCGATTACGATGGCATGCTTATATCCAGAATATGTGCGTTCGCTTCTTTTAGAAAACTGTACAGCTGGACTTGAGAGTGCAAAGGAGCGAAAAGAACGCAAGGAAAAAGATGAACGACTTGCCGATAAAATTGAGCAAGAAGGCATCCGAAGTTTTGTTTCGATATGGGAAAATATTCCGCTATTTGAAACGCAAAAACGTTTAGTGCAAAACGTAAAAGAAGCGGTGCGAAAAGAACGACTTGCTAATGATCCAAAAGGACTTGCAAATAGTCTTCGCGGCATGGGAACAGGGGCTCAACCTTCATGGTGGAACGAATTGCAAAACCTAAAAATGCCTGTCCTTTTAATGAATGGAGAAAGTGATGAAAAGTTCTTTCGCCTATTAAAAAACATCAAAAAATGCATCCCTCATGCGAAATTTGTCAAAATTGATGGGGCTGGCCATGCAATTCATGTGGAACAACCGGAAAAGTTTGATACAATAGTAAAGGGATTTCTAAAAACTATGCAGTGATACTTTTTTCAGCAAGAAGGAAGTTGCACTTATAGCGGAGATCAGAAATATAAAAGGAGGTAATAGTAATGACTATTGAATGGGTAAAAGAAGGCAATTACGAAGATATTATTTATTCAACATACAATGGCATCGCAAAGATTTCGATTAACCGCCCTGAAGTACATAATGCATTCCGTCCTAAAACGGTAATGGAGTTAATCAATGCTTTTGCACACGCTCGTGATGATGCAAATGTTGGCGTTATCATTTTAACAGGTGAAGGTGGACGTGCATTCTGTTCTGGCGGCGACCAAAAAGTTCGCGGTCATGGTGGCTATGTAGGTGACGACCAAATCCCACGTTTAAACGTATTAGACTTACAACGTCTAATTCGCGCAATCCCTAAACCGGTTATCGCAATGGTAGCAGGTTATGCAATCGGTGGTGGACACGTACTTCATATCGTATGTGACTTAACAATCGCTGCAGACAACGCTGTATTCGGACAAACAGGTCCTAAAGTAGGAAGCTTTGACGGTGGATACGGAGCTGGTTATTTAGCTCGTATGGTAGGCCATAAGAAAGCTCGTGAAATTTGGTACCTATGCCGTCAATATAGTGCACAAGAAGCACTTGATATGGGCTTAGTAAACACAGTAGTACCATTAGAAGAACTTGAAGCAGAAACAGTACAATGGTCACAAGAAATTTTAGCAAACAGCCCAATGGCACTTCGTTTCCTAAAAGCTGCATTCAACGCAGACACAGACGGTTTAGCTGGTATTCAACAACTAGCTGGAGACGCAACGTTATTGTACTACACAACTGACGAAGCAAAAGAAGGCCGCGACGCGTTCAAAGAAAAACGCACTCCGGACTTCGGTCAATTCCCTCGTTTCCCGTGATCAAACCAAAAGCGGAAGCGGCTCGCTTAGAATGTGAGGGGGATGGAGCTTCTGACAGAGAGGCGCTTTTTGCCTCGTAGGAAGAAGTGAAGCCACCGAACATTCTAGCCGCTGTAGCTGGATGAAACCAAAAGCGGAAGCAGCTCGTTCAGAACAAGAGGGCGTTGGAACTCCTGACAAAGAGGCGCTTTTTGCCTCGTAGGAAGGCGTGAAACGACCGACTGTTCTAGCCGCTGTAGCTAGATGAGATCACACCGGAAACAAAACAACTAAGAGACTTGATGTCATATCAGGTCTCTTTCTTTCATGAAAGGAGAATGAGTGATGGAGACGATGCCGAATTGGTTAATGCAACGTGCATTTTTAACACCTAATCGCACTGCAATTGAAATTGAAGAGGAGAAGGTTACTTTCGTGCAGCTGCATGAAAAAGTAGTATCTGTTTGTGAACACCTCACGCATGTAGGAGTGAAGCGGGCGCAAAAGGTGGCTGTTCTGATGAAAAATGGTATGGAGATGATTACAGTTATTCACGCCCTATCTTACATAGGTGCAGTAGCTGTGCTTTTAAATACGCGTCTTTCAAGAGAAGAGCTACTTTGGCAAATGGATGATGCGGAAGTTGTTTGTTTAGTGACGGATCAAGAGTTTGAGACGGAAAATGTTCCAGTATGTTCATTTGCTGAAGTGATGCAAGGACCGAAGGCGGAAGCATTTATACAAGAAGAATTCTCTTTAGAAGAAGCGATGACAATTATTTATACGTCAGGGACGACAGGGAAACCGAAAGGCGTTATTTTAACATACGGTAACCACTGGGCAAGTGCAGTCGGTTCTTCGCTTAATTTAGGGCTTCGTGATGATGATTGTTGGTTAGCATGTATGCCAATGTTCCACGTGGGCGGGTTATCTCTTTTAATGAAAAATATTATGTACGGTATGCGCATTTTACTCGTTCCAAAATATGATGCTAATTTTATTCATAAAGCACTTCAAACGAGAGGCGTTACGATTATTTCTGTCGTTTCTAAAATGCTAACAGATTTATTAGAACGACTTGGCGAAGGTACATATCCATCTTCTTTACGATGCATGTTACTTGGGGGAGGACCAGCACCGAAGCCGTTATTAGAAACATGTGTGGAAAAAGGAATTCCTGTGTATCAAACGTACGGTATGACAGAAACATCATCGCAAATTTGTACGTTAACAGCGGATTATATGTTAACGAAAGTAGGATCAGCCGGAAAACCACTATTTCAGTGTCAGCTTCGTATTGAAAAAGACGGCGTAGTTGTGCCGCCCCGTGCTGAAGGAGAAATTGTAGTAAAAGGACCGAACGTAACAGGTGGCTACTTTAACCGTGAAGATGCGACGCATGAGGCGATCAGAAATGGATGGCTTCATACTGGTGACCTCGGTTATTTAGATGAGGAAGGATTTTTATACGTATTAGATCGACGCAGTGATTTAATTATTTCTGGGGGAGAAAATATATATCCAGCTCAAATTGAAGAAGTATTGCTCTCTCATCCGGCGGTAGTAGAAGCGGGTGTTGTCGGTATGGCTGACGAAAGTTGGGGACAAGTACCAGCTGCTTTTGTTGTAAAAAGTGTAGACGTAACAGAAGAAGAAATTCTTCGTTTTTGCGAAGAGAAATTAGCGAAATATAAAGTGCCGAAGAAAGCATGTTTCTTAGAGGAATTACCACGAAATGCTTCGAAGAAATTGTTAAGACGAGAGTTAAGACAATTAGTGGAGGAGATGTAGGTGGAAATAAAAAAAGCGACACTTTATATAACGGAAATGCCGCTCATTATCCCGTTTGCGGCAAGTTACGGGACTTATGAAAAGCGTGAAAGTATCGTCATTGAATTAGAAGATACAGATGGATACATTGGTTTTGGTGAAGTCGTTGCATTTTCTGAACCGTGGTATACGGAGGAAACGGTGAAGACAGCGCTGCATGTACTTCAGGATTTTTTATTACCAGATTTATTGAAAGCTGAAATCTCTCATCCGAATGAAGTACCGTCTTTGTTCAAACATATAAAGAGAAACCGAATGGCAAAGGCCGGAATTGAAGGTGCTGTTTGGGATTTATATGCGAAGCGTCAAAAGCAGTCGTTAGCGATATTGCTTGGCGGAAATAGGTCTGAAATTGAAGTCGGCGTTGTGATTGGGATCAATACAATTCCCGTTATGTTAAAGCAAATCGAGAAGTACGCGGAAGAAGGATACGAGCGCTTTAAAGTGAAAATAAAGCCAGAACATGATTACGAATTACTGAAAGAAATTCGCAAAGAGTTTCCGAACATCCCGTTAATGGCTGATGCAAATTCAGCTTATACATTAGCGGATACGGAGAAGTTGAAACGACTAGATGAATTTAGGCTTATGATGATTGAACAACCGTTAGCGGATTACGATTTTCTGGATCATGCACAACTGCAAAAGAAAATTGAGACACCGATTTGTTTAGATGAAAGCATCCATAGTTTAGAAGACGCACGTGTTGCGATTACGCTTGGCAGTTGCCGCGTCGTTAATATTAAACCAGGGCGAGTGGGCGGATTAACAGAGTCCGTTCAAATCCATAATTATTGTATGGAGCATAACATACCAGTTTGGTGCGGTGGCATGGTAGAAATGGGGATTTCACGAGCTCAAAATGTTGCACTCGCTTCATTGCCAAACTTTACGATTCCTGGAGATATATCTGCTTCTAGTAGACATTGGGAGAGGGATATCATTTCACCAGAAGTGATGCTTGAAGGCGGAAAAGTAAGGGTACCGCAAAGTATTGAACGTGAGTATGAAGTAGATCGAGGCAGGTTGGAAGAAATAACAAAGCAGCGGATTATTTTTGAGCGATGAATGGGAGCTTTTATTAGTACTGACTACCTGCAAATAGCGGGATGATTTTGTCGTTAATTTTCGGTAAGTCGATATATTTAAAAAATCGCCGATATAATTTCATTTATCAAGGTTACTCTTACGGGTAGCCTTTTCTCAGTGTACAAATTGGATAGACTAGTTTAAAATCGAGCGTATGAAAACAGAATAAAGTAGGGGGACTAAAATGAAGCGCATTTCAATTTTAATAGCTGATGATGAAGCGGAAATTGCTGATTTAATTGAGATACATTTAGAAAAAGAGGGTTACCACGTCGTTAAAGCAGCTGATGGAGAAGAAGCCATGCATATTATTCAAACGCAGCCAATTGACTTAGTGGTTTTAGATATTATGATGCCGAAAATGGATGGATATGAAGTGACGAGGCAGATTCGCGGCAAGCACCACATGCCAATCATTTTCTTAAGTGCGAAAACATCTGATTTTGATAAAGTGACAGGTCTTGTATTAGGCGCAGATGATTATATGACGAAACCTTTTACACCGATTGAATTAGTTGCACGTGTAAACGCACAACTGCGTAGATTTCTTACGTTAAATCAGCCGAAAGTAGCGGAGAGTAAATCTGCTTTAGAAATTGGCGGAGTTGTTATTGATCCTGAGCGCCGAACGGTAAATGTGTACGATGAGAAAATTGAATTAACCCCAAAAGAGTTTGATATTTTATATTTATTAGCGAGTCATCCGAAGAAAGTGTACAGTGTGGAAAATATTTTTCAGCAAGTATGGGCTGAAGGGTATTACGAAAGTGGAAATACAGTTATGGTACATATTCGTACACTGCGGAAAAAACTTGGGGAAGATAAAAGAAAGAATAAGTTAATAAAAACGGTATGGGGAGTAGGGTATACTTTCAATGGCTAAAAAAATGAGAAGCTTTCGCTCAAAGATGGTTATGCTATTTGCGCTAAGTATGATATTTGCTGCTGGCATAACGTATTTACTTTATGAAGGATTACGGATTTATTATAAGCTAGTAGTTCGTTATGAGGATCCTTTAGCCCAATTTCGTTCAATGGTAAGACAAATTGGGGATATTAATTTCTTTTTAATTATCTTTATCCCTCTATCCATTATGTTTTTCTTCTTCCTTACTAGACCATACTTAAAATATTTTGATGAGATTTCGAACGGGATTCATCATTTGGCGAACGGTGATTTTACAAATCAAGTTCGCGTTTCATCAAATGACGAGTTTGGATATATTGCTCGTGAAATAAATGTAGCGAGTGAGAAATTAAAAGAAGCAGTTGAACGAGGAGACTTTGCGGAAAGTAGTAAAGATCAGCTCATTGTCAACTTAGCTCATGATTTAAGAACGCCGCTAACATCTGTTTTAGGGTATTTAGATTTAATTCTTAAAGATGAGAATTTGACGAAAGAACAAATTAAGCATTTTTCCACAATTGCTTTTACGAAATCTGAAAGGCTTGAAAGCTTACTTGATGAATTATTTGAAATAACGAGAATGAATTATGGCATGTTGCAGCTGGAAAAAAGACCAATTGATATAAGTGAACTACTTATACAGTTAGAGGAAGAATTGTATCCATCATTAGAAAAAAAGGATTTAGAAGCGAGATTGAATATTGTGCCCCACTTACATATTAATGGTGATGGAAAATTATTAGCTCGAGTCTTTGAAAATCTTTTAACGAATGCGATTCGTTACGGATATGATGGGAATTTTATTGATATGAACGGATATATTGATCATGAAGAGGTAGTTGTACAAATTATTAATTACGGAGATAGCATTCCAGAAGAGGATTTACCGTATCTTTTTGATATGTTTTATACAGGTGATAAAGCAAGATCAGAGCAGCAAGGTGGTACAGGCCTTGGGTTATTTATTGCGAAAAATATTGTCGAGCAGCATGATGGGACAATCTCTGCTGAAAGTAACGTAATTAGAACGATATTTGAAGTGAGATTACCAAAAGAAGAGAGCAAAGCAATTTAATAAAAATTTAAACTTTACCCCACTTTTTATTTTAATAGTTTTTTCTATTCTATACGTAAGTTACGTTAAGGAGGAACTAGAAATGAAAAAGTGGGTATTTATTTCTCTTTTTATAGTATGTACAGCATGTGTAGGCTTTTATATATCACCAGTATTTCAAAAGGAGATCGATGTTAAAATTGCAGAAAAAGATAATAAAGTAAAAGCCGCGAACACTGAAAAGATAGAGGTTACAGAGGAACAAATTTATAAAGGTGATCTATTATTAGTTAATAAAGATTACCCAGTTAAAAAAGATAGTGTTAGGTCCGATATTATAAATGTAAATCACAATAGTGAATTAGTAAGAGGCTATGTAATATTTGATAGAAATCTTCGCTTATCAGAGGGGGTTGTAAAAAAGTTTTTGAACGTTGTCGATGCAGCTGGGAAAGATGGAGTACAGCATTTCTTAATGAGTAGCGGTTACCGAGATTTTCAAGAACAAAGTAAATTATATAAAGAAATGGGATCTGATTATGCACTTCCAGCAGGATATAGTGAACATAATTTAGGATTATCACTCGACGTTGGGTCTACTCAAAAGAAAATGGAGAAAGCGCCTGAAGGAAAATGGATTGAAGATAATGTATGGAAGCACGGATTTGTTTTACGTTATCCGAAAAATAAAAGCGATATTACAGGCATTCAATATGAGCCGTGGCATATACGTTATGTTGGCTTACCACATAGTGCGATTATGCAAAAAGAGAAAATTACATTAGAGGAATATTTAGACTTCCTCAAAGAGAAAAAAGAAATTTCAACTGATGTTGAAGGTAAGAAATATACGGTTTCGTATTATAAAGTTTCGGGTAATATGAAAGTGAATGTTCCAGCGAATAAGCAGTATGAAATTTCGGGGAACAATATGGACGGGGTTATTGTGACGGTTCAGGAATAGAGAAAAAGGCTGGTCCGTTTTGGGTCAGTCTTTTGGCATATAAGAAATAGATTGCCGTTTTTTGTCGGTAGATCGATATTCCTTGTCGAATCATTGATATAATTTCCTGTACTATCAACATTTTGTGGATTGTTTTTTTATTTACCATTAAACATTATAACGTTATATTTACTTCTTCCTTTTTTTGTGTTACGCTAAACGTGTGAAAGAGATATAAAATGAAATTTTAATGTAAGCGTATTCTTATGGCTTCTTATAGAAAAGGGTGGAAATACAATGACAGAACGATTCGTGCTACGTAATGTGAAGCGTGTGAACGGGGAAGAGATTGACATTGTAGTTGAAAATAATAAAATCGCACAGGTGACGAAAGCTGGTGCTGGCGAGGGTGGAAAGGTTCTTGATTACTCAGGTACTTACGTATCGAGTGGCTGGATTGATTTACACGTTCATGCTTTTCCAGAGTTTGATCCGTATGGCGATGGGGTGGATGAAATTGGCGTTAAGCAAGGGGTAACGACAATTGTTGATGCGGGTAGCTGCGGAGCTGATCGTATTGCAGATTTAGTACAAAGTAGAGAGCAGGCAAAAACGAATTTATTTGCCTTTTTAAATATTTCTCGCATCGGTTTGAAACGAATTGATGAATTATCCAATATGGAATGGATAGATAAAGAGAAAGTAATAGATGCAGTAGAAAAGTATAAAGATGTAATCGTTGGATTAAAAGCGAGAATGAGTAAAAGTGTCGTTTGTGATAGCGGAATTGAACCGCTGCACGTAGCGCGTTCTTTATCTCGTGAAACATCATTACCGATTATGGTACATATCGGTTCAGCTCCTCCGCGTATAGAGGAAGTTGTACCTCTTTTAGAAAAAGATGATGTCATTACACATTACTTAAACGGGAAAGAAAATAATTTATTTGATGAAGAAGGAAAACCGATATCTGTGTTATTAGATGCAGTGAAACGCGGTGTTCATTTAGATGTTGGGCATGGTAATGCTAGTTTTTCTTTTAAAGTAGCAGAGGCAGCGAAGCGTTACGGCATTGCCCTTAATACGATTAGTACAGATATTTACCGGAAGAATCGTATACACGGTCCAGTTTACAGTATGGCTAACGTTCTTTCGAAATTCCTTTACTTAGGTTATCCGCTAGAAGAAGTAATTGATGCAGTTACGAAAAATGCGGCAGAGTGGCTGAAAAAACCAGAGCTTGGTCGTATTCAAGAAGGCGATATTGCAAACTTAACTTTATTTACGGTGAAAGATGAACCGATTACGTTAATTGATTCAGAAGGGGATCAGCGCATTGCTGAAATAAGAATTGATACGAAAGGGGTTGTAATCAATGGGTCATTCATTGAATGCTAAGTACGGATTAAAAAGAGTTATTAATGCGAGCGGTAGAATGAGTATTTTAGGTGTATCCGCTCCGACAAATACAGTGATGGATGCGATGAAACATGGTGGACAAAATTATGTAGAAATTGCTGATTTAATAGATAAAGCGGGAGACCATATTGCGAGAATTCTAGATTCAGAGGCAGCAGTTGTTGTAAATTCAGCATCAAGCGGAATTGCGCTTTCTATCGCTGGTATCGTTACAGAAGGAAATCGTCGTAAGAGTGAACGACTTCATCAAGAGGTAATCCTGAAAAACGAAGTGATTATGTTAAAAGGTCATAACGTTCAATACGGTGCTCCTGTTGAAACGATGATTTATTTAGGCGGCGGTAAGCTCGTTGAAGTGGGTTACGCAAATGAAGGGAAAGCAGAGCATATTGAAGATGCAATTGGCGAAAATACAGCAGCTATTCTTTATGTGAAATCGCATCATGCAGTGCAAAAAAATATGATTTCTGTTGAAGAAGCGTGGGAAGTAGCACAGCGAAATAATGTACCACTTATCGTTGATGCGGCAGCTGAAGAAGACATTCAAAAATACGTGAAGTATTCAGACCTAGCCATTTATAGCGGTTCAAAGGCGATTGAAGGACCTACTTCTGGTATTGTCGGCGGTAAACGAAAATATATTGAATGGCTAAAAGTGCAATTACATTGCAGCGGTAGAAGTATGAAAGTTGGGAAAGAAACAACTTTCGGTTTACTTCAAGCGCTTGATGAGTACGGAGTAAAAGAAGATAAGAGTGAACAAGAAAAAGAGTTGTTACAAGTACTTATGCCGCTGAAAGAGTTAAACGGTGTAAATGTAACAATCGTTCAAGATGAAGCTGGAAGAGCAATTTTTAGAGCGCGTATTCATATTAACGAGAACGAATTAAATAAAACTGCAAAAGATGTTGTGACCGCGTTACGCGAAGGGGAAATCGCAATTTACACACGTGATTACGGAGTAAGACAAGGATTCTTTGATATCGATCCACGTCCACTTCAAGGTGATGACATACATGTAATTGAAGAAAAAATGAGAGAAATTGTAGGGGGAAACTAAAATGACAAACATTCAAAAACGTTTTTATAAAGGCCGCGTAGCATTAAATGTATTAGCGAACAATACCCGAAATGCGAAAAACATTTTTGAAGCAGCAGAAGGTTATGTAGTCGTTGGAGTGTTATCAAAAGATTATCCAACAGTAGAAGAAGCAGTAACTGCGATGAAAGCATACGGAAAAGAAATTGATGACGCTGTATCAATCGGACTTGGAGCAGGAGATAATCGCCAAGCAGCAGTTGTAGCTGAAATTGCGAAGCATTATCCTGGTAGTCATATTAACCAAGTGTTCCCTTCAGTTGGAGCGACGCGTGCAAATCTTGGCGGAAAAGATAGCTGGATTAATAGTTTAGTATCACCAACAGGAAAAGTAGGGTACGTAAATATTTCTACTGGTCCAATTAGTGCAGCTGGAGAAGAAAAAGCAATCGTTCCAATTAAAACAGCAATCGCACTTGTACGTGATATGGGCGGGAATTCATTGAAATACTTCCCAATGAAAGGCTTAGCTCATGAAGAAGAATATCGCGCTGTTGCGAAAGCATGTGCGGAAGAAGGATTTGCATTAGAGCCAACAGGCGGAATTGATAAAGAGAACTTTGAAACAATTGTACGTATTGCATTAGAGGCAAATGTAGAGCAAGTTATCCCGCACGTGTACTCTTCTATTATTGATAAAGAAACTGGCAATACGAAAACAGAAGATGTTCGTGAATTACTAGCAGTCGTGAAGAGGTTAGTTGATCAATATGCGTAAGAAAATTGCAGCATTCGGTGAAGTAATGATGCGCCTGCAAGTGCCAGGGTATGAATTGCTATCGCAAGCAAACACCTTAAATTACTCATTTTCTGGTACAGGTGTGAACGTTGCAGCAGCACTTTCTCATCTAGGGCATGAAGGTTTTCTTATTTCAACTTTACCGGAAAACTCTGTTGGGGATGCTGCGGTATCACATATTCAAAAGTTAGGCATTCAGGCACCGTTTGTTTCAAGAGGCGGTAAATATGTTGGTATGTACTTTTTAGAAAATGGATTTGGAGCACGCGCAAGCCGCGTTACATATTCGAACCGATTAGAAAGTAGTTTCAATACGGCATGTGAAGAGATGTACCAATTTGAAGAAATCGCAAAAGAAATTGATATCGTTCATTTTTGCGGGATTACCCTTGCGATGAATGATACTGTGCGCCATCATATGAAATCTTTGGCGAAGGCAGTTAAAGAAAATGGAGGCACTGTCGTTTTCGATTGCAACTATCGTCCATCGCTTTGGGGAGAAGATGGGTATGAACAGGCGAAACCTCATTATGAAGAAATGTTAGGCCTTGCCGATATTGTAATGATGAATGAAAAAGATGCGATGTTTGTTCTCGGAATGAAAACGGAAGAGACGGAGCGAGAAGCACAGCTTGTTGATCTTATTCCAAAAGTCGCTGAAATATATAATATCGCTACAATTGCTGGGACACATCGTTCTATTAATAGCGATAATACACACTCACTTCGCGGATTCATATGTAAAGATGGGACGTTCACTTTTGCCAAAACACTTACGTTTTCTGTATATGATAGAATAGGTGCTGGAGATGCTTATACGAGCGGAATTATTCATGGCGAGATAGAAGAGTTTGCACCAGAGAAAGCTGTTTCATTTGCGTCAGCAGCTGGAATGCTTGCACATACAATCGTCGGTGATACGCCAATGTCATCAGAGAAAGATATACTTCGGGCAATGACGGCATCAGTAGGTGATGTAGAAAGGTAGTGGGTGTAACGGTGAACGTAACGAGAAAAAGAGGTCCATTATATTTACAAATTAAAAATATTATTCGTGATCGAATATTACATGGTGTTTATGCCATTCATACAAATATTCCTTCTGAACCACAATTAGAAGAAGAGTTCAAAGTGAGTAAAATTACAGTGCGAAACGCAATTAAAGAACTCGTTCAAGAAGGATATTTAGAAAAGAAAAGTGGTAAAGGAACGAAAGTCATTCGAAATACTTCTGCGACAAAGCTTTCAAAGGGAAAGAAATTTACAGAAGTGTTAGTGGAAGAAGGCTATAAAGTACAAAAGAAATTGCTAAAGGCAGAAGTGGTTCATAATGAAGAAGGAACAGTACCATTTCGTTTATTTGGTAAAGAGAGTTTTCGTATTGAGCGCCTATATGCTTTAAATGATACTCCGTACATTCATTATACGCACTATTTCTCAGCACAAATGGCAAGTACAGACTTAGCGGACTTTGACTTACAATCGCTTTATGATCTAGTCGAGGACCGTGGTATACATTTAGAAAACTTCAGAGATGAATTCGCTGTTGGATTTGCGCCTAATTTCGTTGCAGAAGCGTTAGGAGAAAAAGAGGGAACAGCGTTATTAAAACGTATGCGCTATTCTTACGATGAAGTTGGAGAAGTAATTGAATATAGTGAAGGCTACTACAATACGGAAATGCAGCATTACGTTGTAAATTATGATGTGTAAAAAGTGAAGAGGGACCAATTCCCTCTTTTTTTGTAAAAAAATTTCATATCGAAGGGGAATGGGATATGGATATATACTTATTAATCGTCACGTTAATTGCGATCGCAATTGTTATTTTAGGGGTATCATGGTGGAAATGGCATGCGTTTATTAGTTTAACAGTTGCTAGTCTATTTTTAGCTATTATGTCTGGGTTGAACTTGACCAAAATTGTTACTGCCTATGAAACTGGTGTTGGTAGTGTACTAGGGCATTTAGTTGGTATTTTGGCTCTCGGAACAATTTTAGGGAAAATGATGTCCGATTCAGGGGCTGGCATGCAAGTAGCAGATTTCTTCATTCGATTCTTTGGGGTGAAAAAATTACCTTGGGCAATGTTATTCGCCGGATTTGTTATAGGTATTCCAGTGTTTTTTGAAGTGGGAATCGTCATTTTATTACCACTTGTTATTTCAATTCGAAAAACAACGAAACAAAATATATTGTTAATTGCGTTACCTGTTATTGCTGGATTATCGATTGTACATGGGCTAGTGCCGCCGCATCCAGGTGCGATGACAGCAATCGGTATTTATAATGCGAATTTAGGAAAGGTACTATTGTATTCATTAATTATCGCGTTACCAACAGCAATTATCGCAGGACCGGTATTTGCAAAGTGGGTACATAAGAGGGTTATACCTGAAAATGAACCGGAGCTTGTTCGAGTTACGACAGTATCAACTGATTTACCGAGTCGTAAAGTTTCATTTTTTATTATTTTACTGCCAGTAGTTTTAATGATTTTATCAGTAGTCGCACCATATATTTCATTACCGGAAAAAATAACTGAATTTTTAGTATTTGTGGGAAGTCCGGTAATCGCTTTACTTATTTCATGTTTCGCAGCGTTTTATTTGCTTGGTATAAAACAAGGAATTAATAAAAAGATGATTAAAAAATTAACAGATGAAAGTTTACTACCTGTCGGTTCCATTATTTTAATAATTGGTGCAGGCGGTGGATTTAAACAAATATTAATTGAAAGCGGCGTTGGAACAGCCATCGCTCAAATGGCAGAACATATTTCATTATCACCAATCGTCTTAGCGTTCATGGTAGCGGGATTAATCCGAATTGCAACAGGTTCAGCTACTGTAGCATTAACGACAGCAGCTGGAATTGTTTCACCGGTTATTCAGCACATGTCTGGTGTAAATTTAGAATTACTCGTTATTGCAACCGGTGCAGGTTCATTAATGTTTTCTCACGTAAATGATGCAGGATTCTGGCTTGTAAAAGAGTATTTAGGTTTGACAGTAAAAGAAACGTTTAAAACGTGGACGGTGATGGAGACATTGTTATCATTTATTGCATTCGGCTTTGCGCTTTTACTTAATATGTTTGTTTAGAAGAAGGGGGTGCCTATTTAAAGGTATCCTCTTTTTGTGTTGGGGCTCTTTTCATGAAACAAGCCCGTTTTTAGGAGTGCCAAGCTTCCTATTTGCCCTGAAAACATAATATAAATGGAATCCCCTCATTTAGAGCAAGACGATCTTGTTATGAATGATACTAAAGGAGGAATAGAGTAATGAGCGAAAAGTGTGAACACAGACATGATGATTGCGACCGCAGACGTGGGTGCGGAGGCGGTTTTGCGCTTCTAATCGTATTGTTTATTTTATTAATTATCATCGGTGCTAGCTGCTTCGGCGGAGGCGGCGGTTCTTGTGGTTACGGCGGTTATGGTGGCTATGGCGGCGGCTATGGTGGATATTGCTGCTAATTATTTAAAAACTATTGAAAATGGCCTTGTGCAATACGCACAAGGCCATTTTATTCCGCATTAACGGGCAGTAAGACTCTCATCTTAAAAATTGGGTGTAAAGCACAGAAGTTAGGTGAGAGACCCAACTGCCCGTAAAAGCCCAATTGGTTCAACTAATAATCAGTGGGGAGGGACAAAACCCCCCACTGATTAAAGTTTCACTTTATTCACGTTCTAATATGCTGTGATAATTTACTAATGTACAGAGAACGGATTAAGAAGAAGAAAATGATCTCGATAATCCCGAACAACGTAAGTATAATGATTAATTCTTTTAATAAAGAGAAAGAAAACATGCTTTGTAAAAACTTAATCGCAAATATTGTATGAATACCAGCAACTATATAAGGAATGAAAAATAAAATTCCTAACTGAATCGTTGCAGAACGAAACATTTCCGATTCTGTTAAGCCGAGTTTTGTAATCGTAATGTACTTTTGTTTTTCAGTCGTTAAGTCGTTATACATACGGAAGTATAAAACGCTAGCTGCTCCGATAAAGAAAATAAAGCCGAGAAATGCCCAAATAAAGAAATTAGCAATTGCATCTTCTTTACCGTGAACTAGTTCATCAGTAGCCGTATATATGTAGAAAGGAACTTGCGCTTTCTTTTCTTTATGTTTTTCGTAGAACTCACGTGCATCATCACCAATAGCACGTAACATATTTTTTGTTGGAACCATTGCATTTTCCCAGTTTTCTACGAAGTAGTTATAGATTACGGTCGTTTCAATATGAGGAATCATATTGTCAAAAACATAATCTTGTACAACAATTAAATGGGGGAATGCAAAGGATGGTTCTATCCCTTTATTAATAAATCCTTTAATATGAAATTCTTTTTTATTAGATCCGATTGCAATTGTATCTTGTTTTGCAAATGGATTTGATACAAGATTTAAGAGCGCTGGTGAATGACGAGAAATAATATAAACTTGTGTAGAATCAAGAGCTATTTCTGGTCTCTGTAATTGCTTAGCAATCGAGTTATAATCACTCATTTTCATAAGCGCAATCTCTTCTTTTAAAGCTGTATCTTTTAAAACTGTAAACTTATACTTATTGTATTGAAAATTAGCATTTGTAAGCTCAGTTTCAATTGTAGTAATGTGCTTTTGTTCTAGGGAATTTTCACCTTCTGATGTATACGTAAAGGGGACAGGATATCGCTCTAATACCGATGCCTTTGTATTGTTATTAGCAGCAAACAGCCCAATAATAATTGTAAATGCAAGTGCAGACAACATAGAAACGATAAAAAGTACATTAATATTACTACGAGTACGAGCAACTAAATCTGAAATCCATAACATATTTATTTGTTTCATATAAAACTTTCTTCTTTTTTTTAAAATGAAGATGAAGAGAAGAAATGTTTGTGAAAAGAAAAAATATGTCCCGATTACTACGAGTGGCAAAATAGATAATATGATAAAGAATACAGATCCATTTTGTACATTTTTTTCCGTTACATAGCCTTGCGGATAACCAGCAATATAATAGCATAGTCCTAAACAAGTTAAGGCAAACAACGAGATTATTATTGATGGTCTTTTTTCTTCTGTTTCTTTTTTAGTAACTTTAATTAGTCGAATTGTTTTACGAGTACGAATGAACATCGGTGTAAATGTAGAAACGATGAAAAATAAAATAATAAAAGTTAATGTTGTAACGATAATTGCCTTTGTAGGCCAATATAAGTAGAGGCCTTTCGCACCTGTTAATTTAGAAGTAACTAGTAAGAAAAAGTTAGAAAACACAAGCCCGCCTTGTATACCAACAAAAATAGCCAGTATTCCAATTATCATATTTTCAGTAAATAAAAGTCGCTTTAATTGTTTTTTTGATATACCAAGAACGGTTAATACCCCGAATTGTTGCTTCCTTACATTTAAAAATGTTCCAAGTGAATAAAGCAGGAAGAAGAATGAGAACAAGACAATGACAAACTGTGCTGAACCAGCTAAGTTCATCAGGGTATCTCGTTCTTGATAGCTCTGAACATTTTGTAGGCGCGGATGATACGTATAAACAGCAAATGAAAAGAAAACCATGATAGAAAAAGCGCTACTTACAAAGTAGGCGAAATATGCTTTAGAATTACGAGAGACATTTTTAAATGCGAATTGCCAAAATGTCATCCACGTCTTCCTCCTAGTAATGCTAAAACATCTAATATTTCTTGATAAAATTTCTCGCGATATAGTCCGCGGTGTAATTCATTGTAAAGCCCACCATCTTTAATGAAAATAACGCGGTTACAATAACTTGCTGCAAACGGATCATGAGTAACCATTAAAATTGTGGCATCCTCTTCTTTATTTAATTTCGTAAATAGCTCCATTACATCAATTGCTGCTTTAGAATCTAAGTTTCCTGTCGGTTCATCCGCAAGTAGAAGTGACGGATGATGAATAACAGCGCGTGCTACCGCGGTACGCTGTGCTTGTCCTCCAGAAACTTCAAAAATACGCTTGTCCAAAATATGATCAATTCCAAGTTTCTTTGAAATGTTATCGAGTTTTTCGTCCATCTCTTTTAAAGGAACATTATCTAAAGTTAAAGGCAGTACGATATTTTCACCGATTGTTAGTGTATCTAATAGGTTAAAGTTTTGGAAAACAAACCCTAACTCTTGGCGGCGGAAAATCGCTAGTTTCTCTCTACGAAATGTGTGCGGTTTTTTTCCATTAATCACGACATCACCAGAAGTAGGGGAGTCAATTGTAGAGATAACGTTTAAAAATGTAGATTTACCGCTACCAGATGGTCCCATGATAGCAACAAATTCTCCTTTATCTACATGTAAATTTATATTTTTTAAAGCAGTATGAGGGACTTTTCCTTCATACACTTTTGAGACGTTTTTTATGTGTAATACCTCTTCCATAATAATCACCTTTCTATTTTTAAAACTTAATATGTTGTGATAACTTTTGCATATAAAAGGAACGAATTAAAAGGAAAAAGAGAATTTCAACCGTTCCAAAAATCATAAGCACGACTGTAATTTCAGCGAAGAACGAGAGATTTAATACATCTTGTAGCATCTTTGTCGCAAACATCGTATGGATGGATGCCATAATGTAAGGGACGAAGAATAAAATAGCAAGTTGGATTGTAGCAGATTGCTTCATCTCAGTTTCTGTTAAACCAATTTTTGTAATCGTTATATACTTTTCTTGCTCATTTGTTAAATCTGTATACATTCGGAAGTAAAGAACACTGCCAGCACCAATAAAGAAAATAACGCCAAGGAAAGTTCCGATTAAGAAAAAGGAAGCAACATTTAGTTTCTTGTTGTATAAAGAGTCACTTGCTTCACTTGCGTGGAACGGTGGATGTTCTGCCTGAATAGCTGCATTGTCATTATCAATTTTTGTTATAAATGCTGAACCGATATTATGTGCCTTTTCCCAATCTGGAACTTTGAAGCTATATACACTCATCTGTTTTGAAGCGGTTGATAAAGCTTCTACATTTTCATCAGATAATACGAGAAGTTGTGATATTAAGCTATTCGGGAAAGGGTTATAACTTTTATATTCTTTCACTTGTAGATGTAAAGAGTTTTGAGTAAGTGTCAGAGTATTTCTCTTTTCTTGATCAAAAACTGTTCCAATGAATTGATCATCTATGTCTTTAATAAGGATATAAGACTCATTATTACTTACGGTGAGCGTTTCCAAATTTAATGCTTTAGCAAGTACATTATAGTCACTTTGTTTAATTGCATAATAGAGCTGCGCGTTATCTTCTGCCGAAGACACTTCATATATATCCGTTTTAAATTTCTTATAAGCAAACTGCTCTTCGTTAAATTTTTGTTCTAACCAATTTAAATGTTCATCAGCTAACGTATTTTCAGTATGTGATAAATAAGTAAATGGGAAAGGGTTTTTCCTTATTTCATCAAACTTTGTGAATTTCCCAAACCCATATAAGAATGTAATCATTGTGAAAGCGAGTGTCGATAACATCGTCACGATAAAGAGCATGTTAATATTTGTCCGAATCCGAGTTGCTAAATCAGAAACCCAAAGCATATTAATACGTTTCATATAAAATTTTCTTCTCGTCTTTAATATGCGAATGAGTAAGAAGCTAATTTGTGAGAAGAAAAAATATGTCCCAGCTGCAGCAAGTGATGGGATGACAAATATACAGGAGGCAGCGTACAAAAGCCCAGCGATATCTCCTAGTGACATAAAATATAGTGGGTTTGCTGCTAAAACATATCCAGATATTAAACATATCGCACCAAAGAGAGAGATGAGTACAGATGCTTTTCTTTCTTTTTGTTTTGTTCCTTCTTTTAAAAGACGTACAGCTTTTCTCGTACGGATTAGCATCGGTGTAAAAGATGATACGAGAATGAAGAGTCCAAGAAAGATAACTATAGTTAAAACGATAGCAGCTGTAGGCCACCAATATAAATATAAACCAGGCACATGCGTAATTTTGGCGGTAATTAATAAAAAGAACTGTGAAAAGACAAGGCCAAATTGAATGCCGAAAAATATGGATAGGCCACCAATTAGCATGTTTTCTAGAAATACGAGCCTCTTTAATTGCTTTGGAGATATGCCAAGTACTGTTAAAATCCCGAACTGTTTTTTTCGTACTTTTAAGAAAGTACCGATTGAATATAGTAAAAAGAAAAATGAAAAGAATACAATGACAACTTCTGAGATTGTCATTAATATGTTCAGAGCAGCATTCACGCCTGTCATATGCAATTTAGGATGAAATAAATAAACTGCAAACGAGAAGAAAATTGCAATGGAAAACGCACTACTTACAAAATAGGCGAAATAAGCTCTGGCGTTCCGCGTCACGTTTTTAAATGCAAACTGCCAAAATGTCATGCGCCTAAACCTCCTAATAGAGTGAAGAAGAAAAGGATATAAGAGATACCCTTTTCCTGTACTAATATATTCATAAAACTTAACCATTCGTATACTCTGATAACTTTTGCATGTAAAAGGAACGAATGAATAAGAAAAAGACGATTTCAACTATGCCAAAAATAATAAGAACGGCTGAAATTTCTTTGAATAGTGATAAATCAATTACATCTTGAAGCATTTTTGTTGCGAACATTGTATGAATGGATGCCATAACATATGGAACGAAAAATAAAATGCTAAGTTGAATGGTTGCAGATCGTTTCATCTCTGCATTTGTTACACCAATTTTTGAAATTGCTACATATTTTTCTTGTTCGTTCGTTAAATCTGTATACATTCTGAAGTAAAGAACGCTACCTGCTCCAATAAAGAAAATGACACCTAAGAATGTCCCGATTAGGAAGTATGCAGCACTTCCTGATGTGATTCTATATAATGAGTCTGCTGATTCATAGGGGCGGATAAGGGGGCCTTCGTATTGGAATTCCTGTCGATCTTTTTGTATTTTTTTCATAAAATCATTAGCAATTTTATACGTCTTTTCCCAATTTTGTACGTTATAATTGTACGCTGATATATGCTTTGTTGTACTTGGTAAGTTGTTTACAACAACATCAGGTAAAATTAAAGTTTGATATGAAAAGTTAGATGGAATGGCCCCTACTTGTTCATAGCCCTTTACTTGTAATATCGTATTTGTGCTAGAAAGTGTAATGGATTTTCTATTGAAGCTTGGCTCAAATTGGCTAAATAAGGTGAAATAAGCGCTATCGCTTAAGACATATGCTTCGTTATCGCTCATGAATAGTTGTTTCATTCGTAGGGAAGCTGCAAGCTTATTATAGTCACTTTGTTTCATTGCATAGACGTCATTGTAAGCCGTTATACCTTCATCTTCTTTCAGTGGTGTTTCATATAAATCAGCTTCTATCTTTTTATAAGAGAAATTTTCTTTTTGTAACTGCTGTTCAAGCCAAGTTAAATGCTTGTTAGCAAAAGGATTTGCGTCATATGAAAAATAAGAAAATGGAAAAGGTGAACTTCTCGTAACATCTAGCTTTGTAAACTTTCCAAATCCATATAGAAATGTAATCATTGTGAAGGCTATTGTAGATAGCATCGCTACAATAAAAAGCATATTGATATTCGTGCGAATACGACTTGCTAAATCCGAAATCCAAAGCATATTAATACGTTTCATATAAAAATTTCTTCTTTTCTTTAAAATATAAATAAGTAAGAAACTAATTTGAGAAAAGAAAAAATATGTCCCAATTGTAACAAGTGCTGGAATCACAAAAATACTTGAAACCATATATATAACGCCTACTTGCGGGTTTATTGAGAAAAAATATTTAGGGTTTACAGCTAAAATATAACCACCTAATAAACAGATAGCACCAAATAGAGAAATGGATATGGATGGTTTTCTTTCTTTTTGTTTTACATTGTTTGTTTTTAAAAGGTGCACTGCTTTTTTTGTTCGAATAAGCATTGGTGTGAATGCAGATACAGCGATAAAGAGACCAAGAAACACAATCGTTGTTAAAATGAAAGCATTCGTAGGTATATATAAATATATCCCTGGTAGGTGTGTAATTTTCGCTGTCACTAATAAGAAAAATTGTGAAAATACAAATCCAAACTGCATACCGAAAAAGATAGATAAAATACCAATTAGCATATTTTCAGTGAAAACGAGTCGATGTAATTGCTTTTTTGATATACCTAAAACAGTTAAAATCCCAAATTGCTTTTTACGAACCTTTAAAAACGATCCGATTGAATAGAGTAAAAAAAAGAACGAGAACAAAACAATAACAACTTCTGAAAAAATCATTAATCCTGAAATTTCAGAGATCATAGTGGAATTTTGTAATTTTGGATGAAACAAATAAACAGCGAATGAAAAGAACACAGCAATGGAAAAGGAACTGCTTAAAAAATAGGCAAAATAAGCTCTTGAGTTGCGCGTTACATTTTTAAATGCAAACTGCCAAAATGTCATAATATATGCCTCCCGTTAGCAGGCCGATATGTAGTCTTATTGCAAAAAATGTATGAGAGTAAGTTCTCATACATTTTGCTAGCATATGTTATGGTCATGCTTCGGTCACCTTCTCCGTGTTTTCTGCTTGATTGTTTGCAGCGTTGTGGAAGATGATTTTAATCGTCGTTCCTTTACCAACTTCAGAGTCTAGTTTCACAGAGTGACCTAAATAATCACAAATTTTACTTACAATATAAAGCCCCATACCAGTAGATTCTCCGAATGCACGACCGTTTTTTCCAGTGTAAAAAGGTTCAAATACTCTTCGAATATCTTCTTGCGGAATACCAACGCCTTCGTCACGAACTTCCAAAATAATATCTTTACCATTGCGATAAGCTGATAAGAAAACTTTCTTTCCGCGCTCACCAGAGTAGCGAACTGCATTTGTCATTAACTGATAAATGATGAACTTTAGCCATTTCGCATCAGAAGCAACCTTTAAATCTGAATGAACTTCTAAAACGGGGAAGACTCCGTTTCGAATGAATAATTCTTTCAACCCGTTAATATTTTTTGTTACAGCATCTTTTAATGAAATCGTCTCAACATGGAAGTCCTCATGGAAGTTATTTAATCTTGCCATGTATAAAGCCATATCGAGCCCTTGATTTAATCGCTCTAGCTCTTTTTTGAATTTAGGGATTAAATGCTCATCTTCCATTTCAAGCACCATAAGCTGCATAACAGAAACAGGCGTTTTCATTTGATGTACCCAATGGTTAATAAATAATTGGTGTTCTTGCTGTTTTACTTCGAATGTTTGTAGGTCTTTTTGGAATAGGCGATATTGCGTACGAACGAGCTCGTTTACACTGTGGGGCATAGGAGCAGTCGCTCTTTCAATAAACGCATCTTCCATTTTCTCTGGTGGTTCACTTAATCTGTGGTACATTCTACGGTTACGAACGTAACGATAAGCGAGGAAACAGATGAATAAGTATAAGCTTAAAACGATGAAGTAAAACTTATTATTTTGAAATCCGTCTACTGCATCATAAAGAACGAAAATGATTCCGAAGTTTAATACATATAGTAGGAAAAATGCAAAATGATCACGTAAAAATAGCTTCATGTTTATTCACTCCAAGTTGCGTTAAAACGATACCCAAGTCCACGTACTGTTTCAATAGCATTTTCAATACCAAGCTCATTGAACTTTTTACGAAGACGCGTGATGTTTACGTTTAATGTATTTTCCTCAACGAAGCTTTCGTCGTCCCAAAGAGCGGCTAGTAAATCTTCACGACTCGCTGTACGCGGGAATTTAGATAATAGCATTTCTGCTAAAATTGCTTCTTTCTTCGTTAAAAGAACTTGCTCAGCTCCAAAATGAATTTCTGGACGCTCAGGGAATAGTTTTAGTCCTTCAACCTCAACGATACGTTCAGAAATATTTGGTGCATAATCACCGTAAATACGGCGTAATTGACCTTTGATTTTCGCCATTACAACGTCGTAGTGGAACGGCTTCGTAATATAATCATCCGCACCGCTTTCAATCGCCATAATTTGTTCCATTTCACCAGCACGAGCTGAAATGAAAATAATTGGACAAGTAGATTCATGACGAATTTGACGGCACCAGTAGAAACCATCGAATTTCGGTAAGTTTACATCAAGTAAAACAAGATGTGGTTTCACGGCGTTAAACGATTCCATAATATCATCGAAGTTCTCCGCAACAACAGCATCATAGCCATATTTTTGAATGTGAGATTGTAATAATGATGAAATATTTGGATCGTCTTCAACGATTAAAATTTTATACATATGTATATTCCTCCTAAAAAAACAATTGTAGCTATAGTGTATCATGTGTTTCAAGTCTTTTCATTATGTTGAAATGAGAGCTATATAAATATAAAAGTTTAAAAGACGACATAGAACTTGTCTTTTTAGGGGAGAGAGAGGATCCAGCCATGCATAGAAGCGTTCAGAGCCTTTTTTGCCCCGTACGAAGTAAAAACAAAGAAATCAAATGAATAGGCTTTCCTTTTTTGTTATACATAGCATAGTTGTGGCGTATTTATATGATGAAAGATTAAACAGGATTTATATAGTAAACAGTATGGGTCAAAAGTGGAAAAAGTAAAAAGGGCCTTATATATAATTGACAATTGACTGAAATCATTTTAACATTTAGATAAATATCTAAATGTCTAATTAGTGAAAGGAAGAAAGACATTGAATCAAGCATTCAAAGCATTAGCAGACCCAACAAGGCGAAAAATTTTAGATTTATTAAAAGAAGGCGATTTAACAGCTGGGGAAATTGCTGAACAGTTCAACATGACAAAGCCAAGTATTTCACACCACTTAAATGCACTTAAAAATGCTGAACTTATTCAAGATGAAAAAAGAGGGCAATTCGTTGTGTACTCTTTGAACACAACTGTCTTTCAAGATTTATTGACTTGGGTGTTTACATTTACAAATAAGGGGGAAGAGGGGAAATGAAAAAGCATCTTTTTGCAATTATATTAATTCTTATAACTTGTATAGCTTGGGCGTTTGCTTGGCCACATTTGCCAGAAGAAGTTCCGAGTCATTGGAACATTGCTGGTGAAGTAGATGGATATATGTCAAAAATGGGAATGATGATTTTTGATGTAGCAATTATGGTTTTTATATATGTATTAGTGACTGTATTACCTAAGATCGATCCGAAGTACGATAACTATAAAAAATTTCCTAAAGCACTTGGAAGGATAAATGGAGCAATTTTATTTTTCTTATTTACTATTAATATGATGACACTAGCAAATGGTTTAGGATATAACGTTCCAATTGGAATTGTTGTGAACATAATGGTCGGTATCCTTTTCGTTGTACTCGGCAATTATATGCAGCAATGTAAACCAAATTTCTTCATAGGTATTAAGACACCATGGACTTTAAGTAGTGAAAATGTATGGAGAAAAACGCATAGGATAGGATCAAAGATTATGATGATTGGTGGTATTGTAATCATATTTTCCTCGTTTCTTCCGGGAATGTGGAAGATGATTTGTTTGTTAAGCGTTGTCGTTGTACTGGTTGTTGGTACGATGATATATTCATATGTAGTTTATAAAAAAGAAATGCAATTGTGAACTGTACTAGTCAAATTTTATATTTATAGTTTCTATGTGTTAAGAAATTTTAATACTCAGTGGGGATAACGAAAAAGCTCGCTGAGTAAATTTTTCACTTTTAGGTCTGAAAATTCAGTTAAAAAGATAGTTTGGGGGAAATCACATGTTAGAAATTATAAATTTTAGTAAGACATACAAAGGTGGAAAAAAAGCAGTAGATCAGTTAAATATTACTGTTCAAGCAGGAGATATCTTTGGATTTATTGGGCATAACGGTGCGGGAAAAAGTACAACAATTAAGTCGTTAGTTGGAGTTATAGATTTTGAAGAGGGTGAAATTTTTGTTGATGGATATTCAGTAAAAAAGGATCCGATTGCATGTAAGAGAGTAGTGGCGTATATTCCCGATAATCCAGATTTATATGAGCAATTAACAGGAATTCAATATTTAAACTTTGTTGCGGATGTGTTTAAAGTGTCTGCAAAAGATCGGGAAAAGGAGATACAAAAGTATGGAGATGCTTTTGAGATTACACCGTACCTAGGTGATTTAATATCTTCTTATTCACATGGTATGAAACAAAAAGTGGCGATTATATCAGCGGTTTTGCATAAACCGAAATTATTAGTTTTAGATGAACCTTTCGTTGGTCTTGATCCAAAGGCTGCTGTAGTGTTGAAAGGTATTATGAAGGAGCTTTGTGAAAAGGGAAGTGCGATTTTCTTTTCTACGCATGTTTTAGATGTGGCGGAGAAGTTATGTAATAAAATAGCGATGATTAATAGAGGGAAATTAGCACTTTCAGGGGAAGTGAATTCTTTAATAAAGGAAGGTTCATTGGAAGAGCTCTTTATGAAGGAGCTTGCTAATGAATATTAGTAGTCTAGATCTTTTAAAAATCCGCTTGATAACACAGCTTGGTTTAAATACTTTTAAATACGAAAAAGATAAAAAGAAGAAGCAGAATAAGATTTTGTTGTCAGTGTCTATTGCCTTGGTGGGTGTCATGTTAATGCTATATTGTGGTGCCTCAGCATATGGGTTGGTGAAACTAGGAATAAGTGAAATTATCCCAGTTTATGCATTAGTTATTAGCAGTGTATTGACGTTGTTTTTCACTATATTTAAGGCAAACGGAGAGATTTTTGCCTTTAAGGACTACGACCTTTTAATGTCATTACCGATTCGTGTAAGTACTGTTATTACAAGTAGGTTTTTGTATTTATATTTGCTGAATACGATCTTTTCAATCATAATCATGCTACCAATGGGAGTTGTTTATGGCATACATGAGAAGCCATCAGTTTCTTTTTACTTTATGTGGTTCATCAGTATGTTTATAGCATCTTTAATTCCAACAACAATCGCAGCGGTCTTTGGAGCTGCGATTACGGCAATCGCTTCTAAATTTAAAAATACGAATAAAATAACTACGATTTTAAGTTTCATAGTAATGATTACATTCGGTTTCTTTATGCTAAAAAACGGAAATGCTCAATATAGCCTTAATGATATGAACGGGATTGGTGCAATTGTTTCGGAGCAATTAACTAAAGTGTATCCATTAGCTAACATGTTTCAAAAAGCAATTGTTCATGCTGATATTGTAGCTTTCATCCTATTCGTTGGGATATCAGTTATTTGGTATTATCTTTTTGTAAAAATACTTTCGTTAAAATATAAGCAAATAAATACAGAGATTACCACTTATCATATGCTTTCAAATTATGAGATTCATGGCATGAGAAAAGAAAGTGTATTGGTCGCATTGTATAAAAAAGAGCTGAAACGTTTCTTCTCTTCTACAGTGTATGTCATAAATAGTGGAATGGGAGTCGTGATGGCGATAGCTTTCTCGCTAGCTATAGTTGTAGTAGGACCAAGGCAATTAATAGCGTACCCTGGAATTGAGACCCTGTTGCAAAAGGTTGCGCCATTTGCTATTGCAGCAGCGATTTCGATGACGTGCACAACATGTGTGTCATTGTCATTAGAAGGAAAAAATGTATGGATTATTAAGTCGTTACCTATTACGCCAAAGATGATTTATGACAGTAAAATACTTATGAATCTTTCATTAAGTATACCTGCATCACTTATTAGTGCCGTATTACTGATAATAGGGTTAAAACTAGATGTTTGGAGTTCTCTTTTCATCGTAATAACACCGATAACATATTCATTCTTTTCGGCAGTATGGGGGATTTTTATTAATAATCGATTTGGTTATTATGATTGGGTATCAGAAACTCAAATAGTAAAACAAAGTGTAGGATCGTTTGTCGGTATGTTTGGTGGCTTAATTATGGCTGTTATACCTGCTTTGTTAATCGGTACTGAGGCTATCTCGAACTACAGGGTATTTACTTTTGGAGTTATTATAGTGCTTGCAATTATTACTATTTTCTTGTATAAGAACGAGTCGAGAAGAAGTATAAAATAAGAAGCTGCTTTTCCTTTAAAGAGGAAGAGCAGCTTCTTTATTTTGAAAAATTTTAGACCTTTATATTACTTTTTTAAAACAGGTACCCATATCTCGCTTCTGAAATTCGGCGATGATACGTCTTTACTTTCATTCCACAATATTTCCGGTCCTTCCGCTAGTTCATAGTTCGAAGAAGGGAACCATTCGGAATAAATACGTCCCCACACATTTTGTAATGCATCAGGAAATGGACCGACAGCTTCAAATATAGCCCATGTTGAATTTGCGACTTCAAGTTGTTTGAATTGCTTTGGACAATCTTTCGTTGTGGCTACTCCAATATAGTGATCGAGTTCGCCTTTTTCCTCCATTCTTCCTTCAGAAAAATTCGTAGAAGCACTAATAATTCCGGTAGGTTCAATATTTGAAAGGGACTTTAATGTTTCGATTGATTGGCTGTCTAAACTTTTCCACATAGAAGCAATTTCTTCGTTTACACCGTTAAAAACAATCGGTACTCGTTTTTGTATACCAATGATTTGAAATGGCCCTTTTTCTTCAATTCGATAGTTCATTTCATTTCCTCCTTGAATGGATAGTTGGAAGGTCATTGGTGAATAAGCTTTCAAAGAACGACTAGTACTTCGAGCTTCTGAAGGCGTTATTCCGTGCAAATTTTGAAATGCACGTGTAAATGAATCTGGTGAGTTGTAGCCATATTTTATAGCGACATCAATGACTTTTGCATTGCTATCTTTTAGTTCAAAGACAGCAAGCGTAAGACGTCTACAGCGAATATATTCTGATAGTGATATGCCAGCTAAAAAAGAAAACATTCTTTTGAAATGATATTCGGAGCAGAGAGCTATTTTTGCTACTTCTTTAAAATCAATTTCGTGTGTAAGGTTGTCTTCAATATACTGCATTGCCGCATTCATATTTTTAAGTGAATCCATTATATGACCTCCTCTATAAATAGAATATCAGGAACAAAATAGCTCCATCCGATATTTCGTGCACAGCTTTGTAGGGTGCATTTTTAACCTTACAAAATTGTAATGTTCCTGTAAGGAGAATGAATGGATGGCATGATATCCCAATGCTATAGTAACAAAGTACTTTCATTCAGTAGGTTAAATTTTTATGTCTTTACTTATGTGCCTTACATAACTGTCATGTTTGTGTAAGAAACATCGATAGTGGCAAGAGTAGAGAGTGTATATAGTTGAAAATAGAGAATAGAAGAAATGAGGGATGTCGAGATGAAAACAGTGTTAGAAGCAAAAAATATTGAAAAAGTGTATGACACAGGTGGTAATAAATTTGCAGCTTTAAAAGGTATTAACTTACAAGTAAAAGAAGGGGAGTTCGTTGGAATTATGGGACCTTCTGGTTCTGGTAAGACGACTCTTTTAAATGTCCTTTCTACAATTGATAATGCGACGAACGGTGAAATTTTAATTGATGGAAAAGATATCGTGAAGATGAATGATGATAAGTTGGCGTTATTCCGCCGTGATCATTTGGGATTCATTTTCCAAGATTATAACTTATTAGATACGTTAACGGTAAAAGAAAATATTGCTTTACCACTTGCGTTATCAAAGGTGAAGGCTAATGAAATTGATCGCCGTGTTCTTGAAATCTCGAAGAAGTTCGGTATTGATCATATTTTAAGTCAGTTCCCATATCAAGTATCTGGTGGACAGAAGCAGCGCTGCGCAGCATCGCGTGCAATCGTTACAAGTCCTAGTATGATTTTCGGAGACGAGCCGACTGGAGCACTTGATTCAAAATCGGCAACAGACTTACTAGAAAGTATGAAGTCGTTAAATGAATATGATAACTCTACAATTTTAATGGTAACGCATGATGCGTTTGCCGCAAGTTACTGTAAACGAGTTATTTTCATTAAAGACGGTGAGTTATATAAAGAATTGCACCGCGGCGAATCAACACGTAAACAGTTCTTCCAAAAAGTCGTTGACGTAATGTCTTCCATTTCTGGAGGTATGGCTGATGACCTTATCTAGCATTGCCCTCCGCAACATACAGCGGAACTTTAAAGACTACTTTGTATATTTTGCATCTATGATTTTTAGTATTGTAATTTACTTTACATTTAAAGCACTACAATATAATTCGCAAATGGAAAAAGCTGCGGAAGGTTCTAAAAAAATTAGCGGTGCGTTTCAAGTTTCAAGTGTCATGCTAATCATCTTCGTAGCGGTGTTCATTATATATTCGAACGGTTTCTTTACACGGAAGCGTAAAAAAGAAGTTGGGCTATATTCGTTACTAGGTATTCGAAAAAGACAGATCGGTAAAATGCTCTTTTATGAAAATATGTTAATGGGATTAATGTCTTTAATTATTGGGATTGCGATTGGTAGCGTCCTTTCAAAACTATTCCTTGAACTACTAGTAAGTATGATGGGGTTAAACTTAAACGTTCATTTTGAAGTACCGATGGCTGCCATTATTGATACAGCAATTATTTTCTTTGTGATTATTTTATATACATCACTCCAAGGGTATCGTTTAATTTATCGCTTTAAGTTAATTGAACTTTTCCGCGCAGAACGTGAAGGAGAAGCAATGCCAAAAGGATCTGTCATTATGGCATTAATTTCAGTTTTCTTAATCGGTTCAGGTTATTTCTTAGCGTTAATGTTTATGAAGGCAATTATGTATGCAAACTTTATGGCAGTTGCACTTTATATTTTACTTGCGACAGTATTAGGTACGTACTTACTATTTATGTTCTTTACTGTATTCGTATTGAAACGTGCAAGAAATAATAAATCATCGTTTTATAACGGTATGAATATGGTAACGACGTCACAGCTACTATATCGTATTAAAGGGAATGCAAAGTCACTTGCGACAATTTCTATTTTAAGTGCGGTAACATTAACAGCAGTTGGTACGTCAGTTACGATGTATTACAATACATTTACACAATCAAAAGCAGTTGCACCATACAGCTACTCTTATGAGAAGAAAGATGCAGAACTAGATAAGAAAGTAAATGCGATTTTTGCTGAGGAAAAAGAGAATCATCCTGTAAAAGATCAATTTGAAGCTGAGATGGTTCCTGTAAAAGGAAAGTTTGAAGGAGTTAAAGTCGATTTCATCTTTAATATGAACTACAGTATCTCAGAGAAATATCAATTTATATCTCAATCTGAATTTAATAAACTTGCTAAAAAAATCGATGTAGAAACAGTGAATATAGCTGCCGGTGAAGCCTTTATATATGATAGTTCTTATATTGAAGGGTATGAGTTTAGCCCTGAATATAAAGGAAATAAAGCGGTATTCCAAATTGGAAATGAAACGAAGACATTGACGATCCAAGGTGCAAATAATAATGCAATTACGAACTTAGGTGAATTAGTTGTTGTCGTTCCAGATGAAATGTATGAACAAGCGAAGCAAGCATTTGGAACACGTGTTGTGAAAAATATTGATGTAAAAGATGAAAGAAACAGTAAAGTATTAACAGAAAAATTAACAAAAGTGATGCCAGCTGGTGAATCAGAAATGGCACCACCATTTAGAGACTTCTATACTGGTTTCCATATGGGACTTGAAGCAACTGGACTAATGATGTTCATCGGAATGTTCTTAGGGCTTGTATTCTTACTAGCAACAGGTTCTATCATTTACTTTAAACAATTAACAGAAGCAAATGCTGATCGTGAGCGTTATGTTGTACTTCGTAAAGTCGGGGTAACGAAACAGGAAATGAAAAAAGCTATCGCAAAACAAGTAAGCTTTATCTTTGCGATTCCGTTAGTAATCGGAATTCTACACAGCTTGTTTGCATTAAAAGGTTTAGGGAACATACTACCGTTTGAAATTATGATTCCGCTCCTAATTAGTATCGGAGTATACGGTGTCATTTATATCGGATATTACTTCTTAACAGTTCGCTCTTATTATAAGATTGTGAGTGCGAAGTAATAAGGGAGCAGCTATCGCTATAGGCGGTAGCTGTTTTTTTATTCTTCATAAAATCTTAAGAAATCTCCTCAATTTTTATTAAGAAACGATAGTTATACTTAAACACAAGTTAAAAACTATTGAACGAATGGGGATAGATTTACATGCAACTCATAACATTCTTACATGAATTTATTAAACACCCGAAACATACTGGTGCGATTGCGCCAAGTTCAAAAATATTAGCAAAGAAAATGGTAGATGTAATTGATTTTAATAGAGCGAAGTGCATTGTGGAATTAGGTCCTGGTACAGGAGTCTTTACGAAAGAAATTATGAAGCGAAAGAAGAAGGAGACAATATTTCTTCTTATCGAAATTAATGAAGTGTTTTTCAAAGAGCTAAAGAGAAAATTTAAAGATGAGCAGAATGTCATTGTTGTACATGGTTCAGCTGAAAATATAAAGACGTATATGGAAGAGCTCAATATAGAATGCATTGATTACGTCTTATCAGGATTGCCTTTCACATCTTTACCAGAAGAGGTTTCAAAACGCATTTTAAACAACGCAATGGAAGCGATACATGAGAGTGGTGAATTCATTACATTTCAATATTCACTTGTAAAAAAAGGATTTATACAGCATTTCTTCCCTGAAATTACACTAGAAAAAGTTTGGTTTAATTTCCCGCCAGCCTACGTCTTTAGCTGTAAAAAAGAGCTAAGGGGAGCATATGCATAATGGAGCTACATGAATTAATATCATACATTGAGCAGTATGGTTATTGGGCACTATTTTTTTGTTTATGGCTTGGTATTATCGGTATGCCGATTCCAGATGAAATGATTGTAATGAGTGGTGGATTTGTATCTTCATTAGGCGTATTAAGCGTCATTCCTGCGTTTTTATTAACATATTTAGGCGTTGTATCTGGGCTTTCTTTAGGTTACATACTAGGGAAAATATTTGGCATAAGAGTGCTTAAAAAATTGATGAAAAAGAAGAAGGCGAAGTACCTTTTAAAATCACAAGAGATAGTAGGGAAATATGGTCATTATGCATTAGTAATAAGTTATTTTATCCCCGTTGTGAGACATATCGTACCGTATTTAGTAGGAATGAATAACATGTCATTTAAAACGTATGCGATTTATTCATATGTAACAGGATTTATTTGGACGTTAGTTTACTTTGTGCTAGGCTCTATATTTGGAAAGCATATAGAAATGATAGTAACCCTTGTGACCGAGTATGGTATATATTTTGGTGGCATCGTTATCATAGTTTCTAGTATTTCTTATGTGTATATGCATAAGAAGAATGCGGTAGTGAGTGAAATAAAGCAAAATTCATAGTTTGGTAAATGATGCTGGAGGAGATTTTGTGAGTAAAGGAACGATACTTATCGTGGACGATGAGAAGGAAATTAGAAAACTTATCGCCATCTATTTGAAGAATGAAGGTTACGAAGTATTACAAGCTGGAGATGGTGAAGAGGGGTTAGAAATAGTAAGGAAAAGAGACGTGCATCTAATTGTACTTGATATTATGATGCCGAAAATAGATGGTATTCATATGTGTATGAAAGTGAGAGAAATAGCGGAAATGCCCATTATTATGCTGTCGGCAAAAACGCAAGATATGGACAAGATTTTAGGGTTAACAACTGGAGCAGACGATTACGTAGCAAAACCATTTAATCCACTTGAACTCATTGCTCGTATTAAATCACAACTTCGGAGATATATGAAAATGAGCGGGGCAAGTGTAAAAGATGAAAATGTATTTGAAGTTGGAGATATAAAGATAAATATAGCAACGCGGCAGGTCATTATTGCAAATGAAGAGGTGAAATTGACACCGAGAGAGTTTGAGGTATTAGAATTGCTTGCACGAAATCAAGGAATGGTATTAAATGCAGAGCAAATTTATGAAAGAGTATGGAAAGAGCAAGCTTTCCAATCCGATAATACTGTGATGGTACATATTCGGAAAATACGTGAAAAGATAGAGGCAATTCCAAGAAAGCCTCGTTACATTAAAACAATATGGGGAGTTGGCTACAAGATTGAGAAAGATATTTGAACCGATAATATGGATGAATCAAGTTTTTAAAAAAATGATAGGTAAAACAGTTAGTTATTTGCAAAAGAGTATACGTGTACAGCTAATTACTACATTTACTTTCTGTACATTACTTGGTGTATTAGTAGGGTGGTCTTCATCTTCCTTTTTCGAGGATGCGAATAAAATTTCTATCATTGATTATGCATCAGGTATGGAAGCCATTGATGGACAGACACAAAGGCTTGTTGAAAGTATGACAGAAGAGGGTAAGGAAATTAATATACAAGAACTGCTTGATCAATTGAATCATCAAAATCAATTGAAGGTTTTAATAATAGATGAGAATGGGAAAGTGGTTTATAAAACAAAGGGAGCACCGGAAGAACAGATTAATCTTCATGAGACGATGCGTAATGTAATGGATTTTAAAATGGATCAAGTACGATATGTAGAGGCACAGAATTTAATTCAAGATAGAGCTGAACAAAAGCGTAAGGAGTTTACAACCTTTTATCCAGTTACTGTTAATACGAAAAATATGTATATCATTGCAAGTGGTATACCACAAGGAAATGTAAAGTATGTAGTGAACGGTAGTAGTCCATTCCCATCTTTACTAGGTTTTATTACTTTTCTACTTTCTTTCTTTTATATAACGAAAAGGAAGATGAATCAGATTGAAGCAATGGCAGAAGGAGTAAGAGAGTTTTCGAAAGGGAACTTACAATACAAAATCAAACAGGCAGGTCAAGATGAAATAGGTGTATTAACTTCAAATATTAATCAAATGGCAGAAAAGCTTTTGGCTAATATAGAAAAAGAAAAACAAATAGAGAAACAAAAAAGTGAATTGATTACAAATGTATCACATGATTTAAGAACACCACTTACTTCTATTATGGGGTATTTACGCTTACTAGGTGATGCGAAATATGAAAATAAAGAACAGCATGATGAGTATATAAAAATTGCTTTTTCAAAATCAGAGCAGTTGAAGATGTTAATAGAGGATTTGTTTGAGTATACAAAACTAACAGATGAAAATATGGTGTTAGATTCACAAGAAGTGTGTATGAATGAACTACTTGATCAGTTAATAGAAGAGCTAGTACCACAAGCGGAGGAACATAATCTTTCATTCGTGAAAAAATTTCAGGAAGATCGTATATATGCCGTTGTGGACTCGGAAAAAATGGTGCGTGTGTTTGAAAACCTCTTAATAAATGCAATTAAATACAGTATAGATAAAGCAGAAATTCAAGTTTCACTTCAAAGAGAAGAACAGCATATCAAAATTTCTATAGCGAATCATAGTGAAGAATTTACAAAAACAGAATTGGAGAATTTGTTTGAGCGTTTTTATAAAAAAGATCAATCGAGAAGTAGAGCTGTAGAAGGTTCAGGCTTGGGGCTTGCAATTGCAAAAAGCATTGTTGAATTGCACAAAGGAGAAATTCGAGCGGAATATGAAAATGGGGTTATTCAATTTATTATCTTATTGCCAATTTAATTAGAAGGGCATTAGAAATATCGGTTACCTTCTAATTAGGGAAGAATGAGAGATAGTGTTGCTATTGATTTAGAGAGAGTCTTATTCCATTATTCAGGTGGATGTTGACTAATAAAACAGAGAAGTGGAGAATCGAAAGTTATATGAAAAAATTAAGCGCGTTTATGATATTGATTATAGTTGGAATTATATTACTTGTAGTGAAAGGTGGACCAATTGTAGATCAAATGAATCCATTTATTAAAGAAGATTTTTATTATGCTGTTGTCGACAGTGATGGGGAATATGAAGCCAAAAGTAATGGTTTTGGTAGATGGAATTATAAATTTAAAGGATATGATGAATCTGGTAAAGAACAAAAAATTGTGATGACTTCTTCAAAACATTTACGAATAGGGGCATATTTAAAGGTTAAATCTAAAGGGACTTATGGTATGAAATGGGAAGAAATACAAGATGACGAAATACCCGCTAAAGCAAAAGAAAAAGTAACAATAAAACATAAGTAGTTATAGAAATTATAAGTTGCATTCAATGGATAAAGTAACGAACAAGCTTCGAATATAGTGGCAGTATGTGATAATCTCTAAATTTTTTATAAAGAAGATAAAGATTATCTGAACTTTAGCTAAACTGCATTTCTTCTGTATACAACTACTAGTATTCTATATTGTGTAGATAAAAAATGGTAAGGAGTAACAGGATGATTATGCAGGCTTCTAAGAGGAAAATATTATTATTTCTTTCAATTATTCTTTTTGTTTTATTGATGATATATGTATGTACGAATAATAGGCATGTACAAAATATTGTTCACAATATAGAAGACATTTATAAAGTATATAAAGAGAATCAATTATTGCAAGAAAAAATCGAGAATCAAGAATCGTTAAAGAGTAAAGTGCAAATGTTAAGTGGGGAGAAAGAAAACCTTACTAAGCTTATCAACAAGACGAGAGAATTAAAGGAACAAGGAAAATACAATTTAATTCAAGCTACAGTAGTAAGGCGCGTAGCAGAAGATTGGTATGGGAAAATCGCTCTTAATAGAGGGGTACAACATGGTGTAAAGGTTGATATGGCTGTTATGACGGTGAGTGGTCTTATTGGAAAGGTAGAGAGTGTAGATCAATTTACATCTATTGTGAAATTAATTACGAAAGATGAACGAACAAATCGTTTAGCAATCACCCTCCAAAATAACTCATCCATTTTAGGATTTGTTACAGGGTATGATAAGGAAAAACAAGCTCTTCGAATTGATAATATTCCATCAGATAAAGCGAAAGAAATAAAAATAGGTGATAGCATTATTACCTCTGAATTGAGCCAGAAAATACCACCTGGTCTTGAAGTAGCAGAGGTAATAGATCAAGAGCCGGATAAATATGGTCTTGCACATATTATTTATGCAAAACCAAAGGCGAATTTATATGATTTAGAAGATGTCATTTTAGTAGAACCTAAAGGTTAGTAAAGTATAGATGAATATCATTTCTTTTTTTAGGTAGAGTAAGATTGAGAGGAGAAATAAAGTCTTTATTTCTTACTCAAAAATAGAATATAGAAATCAAAAGTCCCAAGCTATTCGCTTTGGGGCTTTTTCATATTCTTAAAGAAATGTTAAGAATATCCGCTGCTATTTATTAAGAAATGCTATCTATACTTAGAAATGGGTTAAGAAATGCTCGGAAAATAAAAATAGGAAAAAGAAATGTAGGAGGATATAAATGACAGCATCAGTTGTAGAAGTAAAGAATGTACAAAAGGTATACGGTAAAAAAGGTGAGAGCCAATCGCATGCACTAAAGAATGTATCGTTCTCGATTCAAGAGGGTGAATTCGTTGGGATTATGGGACCATCTGGTTCAGGAAAAACAACATTATTGAATGTAATTTCTACATTAGATAAAGCGACAGGTGGAATTGTTGAAATTGCTGGAACAGATATTACGAAAATGAAGCAAGGGGAATTATCTGATTTTCGCTCAGAGAAACTAGGGTTTATCTTTCAAGATTTTAACTTACTTGAAAATTTATCAATCTATGAAAACATTGCATTACCGCTTTCTCTGCAAGGTGTTCATTCGAAAAGAATTGGATTAAAGGTGAAAAAGGTAGCAGAGATGTTAGGAATTTCAGAGATTCTTCAAAAATATCCGTCCGAAGTATCTGGTGGACAAAAACAACGTTCGGCGGCGGCTCGTGCACTTGTACATGAGCCAGCAATAATTTTAGGAGATGAGCCAACAGGAGCGCTTGATTCTAAAAATGCGAAAAGTTTATTAGAGGCGATGACCAACTTAAATGAAGAGCAGGATGTTTCAATTATGATGGTTACACATGATCCATTTAGTGCGAGTTACTGCCGACGTATTTTATTCATCCAAGACGGAGAACTGTATAAAGAAATTTATCGCAGAGGTACTTGTGAAGAGTTTTATAAAGAAATTTTAGATGTGCTTGCAGATTTAGGCACACAAAAAGCATAAGAAAGAAGGTTCAACATGTTATTCAAACTTTCCATGTCGGGACTAAAAAGTAAACGAAAAGACTATATGGTCTTATTAGTTGGGCTTATTATGTCTATTTCAATTTTTTATATGTTTCAAACGTTAGCGTTAAATAAAACATTCATCGAAGGGAATTCTATGGATGGGATTTTTTCCGTCTTCCAAACGGGCTCATTTTTATTAGGGTTTATTACATTGTTTTATATTTTATACGCCAATTCATTTTTATTATCACTTCGGCAAAAAGAATTTGGTATGTATATGGTATTAGGGGCAAAAAAGCATAAAATTACATTGCTCATGTTTATTGAAACAATTGTATTAGGAATAGTATCTCTTATAGTAGGTGTGATAGTCGGTATAATCTTGGCGCAAGGTGTTGGCCATTTGCTAATGAAGGAACTAGAATTTACTGGTGGTGGTTATCATGCATTTTATGTACCATCAATCATTGTTACTTTCATCTTTTTCATTGCATTATTTATGTTGTCCGCAATTATGAATGGTATGAAACTAGCGCGTAATTCGTTATTACAACTCGTTCACTCCAATAGTCACAAAGAGCGTACGCCTACTAAAGGAAAACTAACGAATATAGTAGCACTTTTATCAATTATTTTATTAGCAGTTGGTTATGCTTCGATGATTTATATGAAAGAGTTAAAGGAATCAGGATTTATCATTGCTACAATTACAGTAACATTAGGAACTTACATGCTATTTGCATCATTCCTTCCCATTATTATTAACAAACTAAAAGCGAATAAAAATCGTAGTGAAAAAGGAATCAATGCGTTTACGTTTGCACAGTTAAGTTTTTCTATTAATAGTTTAACGAAAGTATTAGCGACAGTTGCTATGTTAGTGGCTCTCGGTGCGGGTGCAATCTCCAGTGGTATGGCGTTAAAAAATAATGTCACAAATATGGTGGAGAGTGCAGAATACTATGATGTCGAAATTAAAAATCCCACAGCAGAAGAAAAGAAAATATTAGATAGTATTACATTTAAAGAAAAGAACGAATATCGATACAAAGTAGATGAGCAGTTTATTTACCAATTGAAAGAAGATTTAGAAAGGAATCGTCCGCTAACACCTACTGGAAAAGACGGGAATAGTAGCCGATTCGTTCCTGTTTCGAGGGAGCTAATTGTCGGAGCCGTTTTAAGCCATAGGCAAGAAAAAAATGAGGATAATACCAATGTAATTCCAGAAGAGTGGGGAAATGTTTTAAGGTCTCTTCAAAAGACATATATGAATCCTAGTCAAAAGATACAAATTGTAGATCAAAAGATGTATGACGGGATACAAGGTAAAGAAGAAATTATAATACTGGGGAAAACGGACAATTTTATAACGTATAAAGAAGAATGGAAAAAAATCGATGAATTAGAGCTAGCTAGATATAAAGATATGAAAGAAGTACATCTTTTGAGTAAATATATGCTATATGAAGGATATTACAGTACTTACAGTGGAACAGTATTTATGGGATTTTTCTTAGGCATAGCTTTCTTAGCGATGCTGGCAAGCTGTTTAATGTTTAAAATTCTTTCTGGTGCTTCAAAAGATGTTATTCGCTATCAAATGCTTCGTAAAATTGGTGTGCGTTATGAGCTATTAACGAAATCAATTTATAAAGAGTTACTTTTAGTTTTCTTGTTCCCAGCGATCGTAGGTATAATGCACGTATTAGTCGGAATGAGCATGTTCTCGTTCTTAATAGATAATCCATATTTCCGTATTTGGCTGCCGATTATTATTTTCTTAGTCATTTATGTGTTTTATTATTTCATTACAGTTCAATTGTATAAAAAAATTGTTCTTCCGAAAGAAGTGTAGTATGTAGTGAGTAAGGGGGATGATGAATAGAGATAAATTTAGGGGAATATTATATGGAATTTATAGCGATGAAGAAGTTATAGATTGAAAGAAGCAGCTATTCTACGTAATAGCTGCTTCTTTCATTATTTATAATTAGGAAGCAACTTGTACTGTAGATAGGGAGAAATAAAATCCTCTATTTTTTCAGTATATAAAAGATAAAGAGGGAAAGGTATTATAACTTCTGTAGTAATCTTTCGCCGCTTTTCATGTCACCTTTACACAATGGGCATTGCGGCTTATCTTCTAAAGAAAAATTTTTACGCATCCAGCCAAGACAGTCGTCTGCTTCGCATTCCCACACAGCGATTGCTTCTGGTTCTTCTACAGGTTTATCATTTTTTCTCCAATACATGTGATCGCTTCTTTAATTTGAAAAGTTTTTCGGAAAAAACAAAAAAGGTTGTTAACGTTTTTGTTAACAACCTTTTATTTATTCATCATACTATATTTTTTTGAAAAATGCGAAGTTTAGTAATTATTAAAGTTATAGTGAAATAGTGATTATACAAACGCAGGATTATAAATCATCGTAAAGTGTCCTTGTAACAATTCAATATGACACGGTGTATGAAGCGAACTTTCTCCATCTGTATCTACTTCTTTTTCTTCTTCTGTTTCAATATGAATGGATTTCGCTTTTACATGGAAGATGTCATTTTCATTTGAGTCTTCAAATAGTTTTTTTCCGATATAATCTTTAAACGCTTGAATGCCTGTTGATTTGACTACGAAAATATCAAGTGTTCCGTCATCACATTTTACGTTCGGAATAAAGGATGGGATACCCCCGAGATATTCACCGTTTCCAACCATAACAAGGACAGCTTCGTCTTCATATACTTGTCCGTCGTAAGTGATTTTTACTGGGAATGTTTCAGCATTTTTTACAGTTCGAATTGTGCTTAAATAGTAACCAATTTTACCAAGCTTTGCTTTCTCTTCTGCATCAATATTGTTTGATACTTCAGATACGAGTCCAATGCCCCAGAAGTTTAAGAAGTGTTGTCCGTTTGCTTTTGCGACATCGATTGGTTTTATATGTCCTTTTGTAATGAGTTTTGCTGCTTCTGCAATATTTTGCGGAACGCCGAGTGTGCGAGAGAAGTCGTTGCAAGTTCCGCCTGGAATGATTGCAAGTGTAGGTCTAGTTTCAAGAGGGGCTAAGCCATTTGTGCATTCAAATACAGTTCCGTCACCACCGAAGACGATAATTAAATCTACTTTACTAGCAAACTCTTGGCAATATTTTGTTGCATCACCTTGTTTTTTCGTATGGAGGATATGCAGGTCAGGAAAAGCTGCCGCAAGAGGTGGTACGATTTTTGTTAAGTTCGTATGTAAATCGCCTTGTCCTGCTTTCGGATTTACGATGAGGAGTACTTTTTCAAATTTTGTCTTTGTCATTTTTATTCTCTCCCTTTGTCTTTTACGAATCGTGATAGAAAATAAACTTCCATCAATAATTGATGGAAGTTTACTCCATTTATATTACTCCGTTACAACTGAAGCGATAAATGGTAAGTTACGATATTTTTCTGCGCAGTCGATACCGTAGCCAACGATAAATTCGTCTGGAATTTGGAAGCCAACATACTCAGCTTTTAAGTCCACTTTACGGCGTTCAGGTTTATCAAGTAACGTACAGAACTTCAATGCTTTTGGTTTATGCATGAAGAAGTGATCTTTTAAGAAGTGAAGTGTTAAACCAGAATCGATAATGTCTTCTACGACAATTACGTTTTTTCCAGTAATGTTTACATCGATATCTTTTAATAGTTTTACTTTTCCAGTTGTTTCTGTTTGATTTCCGTAGCTAGATGCAGAGATAAAGTCGATAGTTACTTCGTTTTTAATATGGCGAATTAAATCAGCAGCGAATACGAAAGATCCTTTTAATACAGCGATTACAACGATTTCTTCTCCTTCAAAATCACGTTCGATTTGAAGCGCTAGTTCTTTTACTTTTTCTTGTAATTGTTCTTCAGAAATTAAAGTGTCTTTTATTTCAATTTTCATTTGAATCCTCCTACAGTGTAAAACTTGTGAACATTTCGACTGTAAAGGATAGAAAGAAAAAAGTCAAAGAAGATATAAGGTTTTTACAGAAATCCCCACAAAATAGTCAGATGATATGATATACTGATAATATTAAGAAAACGCTTCCAAAAGGGTGATTATGATGAAAAAGAAACAGTATACAAGTGTAACATTTATAAAAGCATTGTTTTTAACAATTGTTCTTGGTATGTTGGCTTACATAATTGATGTACCTGCAATTCGCATTTCACTAATTGGAATGACTTTAGTATTAGGCGCAATTTCCCACGGTATGATGTCGCAGCTGCAAGAGGCTGGACTTGATGATATGAAAGATTCTAGAGATAAGAAATGAGAAACCTTCACGTATATAGAGTGAAGGTTTTTCATTTCTTACAAAAATGTAAGGTGATTTGTAAGACAAATCGATAGTTGCATAGTAGTGTTTTGGATAAACTATAAGTGTAAGGTAAAGGGCAAGCATATTTTAGGTAAATTAAGTTTTAGGCACTCTATATGTGAAAAAGGAGTAGGAGGGCATGGAGAAACATTGGACGACCTTTTCTTTTTTAGCAACTAGTAACACCGTAATGCTAGCTGGAGAAATGGATTTTTTGCATACGTTTGATCGAGAAGACGATCATTCTTCTTCTAAATTTACAATGAAATGGAGTAAGTGGAGCGATAGTTGTAAATTGGAAGAAGAGGCCCCTAACGAAAGGCAAAAAATTATTTTAACAAATCCTATTAAAGCATGGGTCGTTCAATGTCGTAAGTGTAACGTCAAAAATCACTTCAAGAAAACTGAGCCGAGACAATTAGTTATCACTCCGGCCCTTTCTACTTCTCAATCACGCGAAAGTAACAAATAAATATCGAGACACACACCCGAAAAAACATCGTATATATTACGGTGTTTTTTTATTTTTCTAAAATGAAATCTTTAAATGAAATCTTTAAATGAAATATATTTCATCTGCATCTTATATTTATATCTATTGTTTATTCTAGTGATACATCCGATGCGACGTGATGTAAAACGTATAAGAGGAGAGAATGAAAATGAAAAAGAAACTATTACCAATTTTTGCAATGGCACTTTTAACAGTAGGTTATTCTTCGGTAGCGAGTGCTTCTACTGGAACATTAACAAAAGAAGAATCAGCGCAAATGCAGCAAGATAAAGCTAAAAAAGAAGAAGCAATTAAGGAACAGCAAAAGAGCGAAGTAGAGAAAAAAGAAGCAGCACAAGTACAAGAAAAAAGTGATATGGCTAAAAAAGAGGAAGCAATAAAAGCAGGGCAAAAGAATGATACAGCGAAAAAAGAAGTAACACCACAAGTGCAAGAAAAGGAAGCTCTTGCAAAAAAAGAAGAGGCAATTAAGGCAGGGCAAAAGAATGATGCAGCGAAAAAGGAAGTAGCAAAGCCAGCTGTACAAGGTGAAAAATTACCAAACACAGCATCAAATAATGTAGCAATGATGGCACTAAGCGCATGTCTTGTAGGGATAGGGACATTATTTGGTTTGAAGCGTCGTAATAAAGTTAAGGCGTAAATAAAATATTTTTCTATAAAGAATGGGATAATTTCATATATTAAAAATGGTAGGTTATTCCTACCATTTTTTGCATGGAGGGATGGAACATGAAGTTACTCAATTATATCGGTATCATATTGATGGCCATAGGGTTATTCATGGGATCGTATTACGCTGTGGAATGGTATAAAGGAAAAAGCTCTGCTCAAGAATTAACGAAAGAAGAAATAAAGAGCCTTAAAAATATACAAGATAATCAACTTTCACATGAAACACCTGTAACTTCCCAAGTACCTTCTTCTCAAACCGAGCATAAAGAAGGAGAAAAGGTAGCAATGTTAAATATACCGAAAATAAAGAAGAAGTTTTCTATATATTGGGGAGCAAATGATGCAACATTGAAAAAAGGAGTCGGTATGTTTGTTAGTGATTTAACGACAACACCATCTGGAGGGGGGCATACTGTACTGAGCGGGCATAGGGATACTGTATTTACAGAATTAGGGGAGCTTAAAGAAAAAGACAATCTCATTGTAGAATATGACAATACAATGTACACATATGAAATTCAAAAGATGTGGATTACACATGCGGATGATCGCACTGTTATTGTAAAAAAAGAAGAACCGACATTAACACTGACGACTTGCTATCCATTTGATTATATAGGGGATGCACCGGATCGATATATTATCGAGGCAAAGTTAATTACGAGCAATTCAAAATAAATTATAGAGCTTTGAATAATAATTTCTTAAAGCGAGAGGGGGAGACATAGATTATGTCAAAAAACATTTTAATTGTTGAAGATGAAGATATTTTACGTGAAATATTAAAGGATTACTTTTTGAGTGAACAATATAAAGTGCTTGAAGCGAGAGATGGAAAAGAAGCTTTAGTCTTATTTGAAGAAGAAGAGGTCGATTTAGTTATACTTGATATTATGTTACCAGAACTAGATGGATGGTCTGTTTGCCGAAGAATTCGTAAGACATCCGGGGTTCCTATCATTATGTTGACGGCACGTGTTGATGAAGATGATACGTTACTTGGGTTTGAGCTTGGGGCAGATGATTATGTTGCGAAACCATATAGTCCGCCTATTTTATTAGCGAGAGCGAAAAGGTTGTTGGAAAGTAGAAAAGCAACAAAGAAACCTTTAGAGAATGAAGATGATACGTTATCAATTCATGGCATTCATGTCCATTTTCCGTCACGTACTGTTACTGTTGATGAGGCAGACATTAGTTTAACACATACAGAATTTGAAATATTAGTGTATTTCATGAAAAACCAAGGAATTGTACTAACAAGAGAGCAATTAATTTCAAGAATTTGGGGATATGAGTTTGCTGGTGATGATCGAACGGTTAATAGCCATATTCGTAATTTACGAAATAAATTAGGAGAGAAATCAAAGCACATTACAACTGTAGTGCGAACCGGTTATAAATTCGAGGGGAACATATGAGAAATGGGATTGTACTTAAATTATTTACACTTACAACAGCCCTATGTATGTTGATTTTAGCGACGATATTTATTGGGCAAACAATATTTTTCAAACAATATTATGCGAATCGAAAAGTGGAAGATATTAAAGTGAACTTAAATTCCTTTGCAAAGAACTATTTAAATTATGCAGGAAGTGCAGAAGAAGTTCAGAAACTGGAGCAAGATTTTTTAAGAGAAAATAATACGTGGATTACGACTTTAGACCAGTATGGGAATTTAAAACATGCGGATGATTTTTATTTTGAGGTAACGATTGACCGTAAGCAACAGAAGAGTTTTGGACAACAAATATTCAAGATTCCCGTATGCTACCTCATCAATATAGAAGAGCTTGATAATAAAGCATCAAACCAGTTTTTAGGACAAGAAATCTATTTTTCTGGAGTGAAAAAAGAAGAAAGTTTTATTCCATTCTCTTTCTCGTTAGGTAAGCAAAATTTAAGTGGATCTAATAAACCGTTAGAAAAAGCATTTAATGAGAAAATGATTAAATTAGATCAGGAGAAAAAGAAAGCAGCTGAGGAACAAGTTGTTAAGGAAAAGAAGCCGGCCGTTCAGGAGCAAGCTGCTCAGGAATTAGATGCTTTCATAGTAGGACGTGTTACGAAAGTACAGTTCCCCGATGTAAAAGGGCCTGTAAACCCAATTTATAAAAATAATTTATTTTTGGATAATATAAAAGAATTTCAAGCTGATTTATTACTAAAAGAAAGCAATCAAATACAATATGCAACACAAACAATGGACTATGAAAAAAATGATATAAAATATAAATTATTAATCAAACCAATAAAAGAAAAAGATGGATCGGTGACATACATATACGCGATGGCTTCTTTACAGCCTGTCGATGAGGCTGTGCAAATGGTGCAAGATTATTACATTTACATTGTTGCGTTTGTAGTCATTCTTATTTTTCTAGCTTCTTTCTATTATTCAAAACAAATTGCAAAACCGCTACTAAAAATAAATGATACAACGAAGAAAATAGCTCATTTGGATTTCACAGAAAAAATTCCGATTACTTCAAAAGATGAAATTGGTGATTTATCGCAAAATATTAATACATTATCTAATAAACTACATTCACATATTGGACAGTTAGAACAAGATATTGAAAAAGAAAGAAAGTTAGAAAATACAAGGAAAGAATTTATTGCAGGTGTATCGCATGAACTAAAAACGCCGCTGAGTATTATGAAAAGCTGTATTTCCATTTTAAAAGATGGGGTAGCTGAACATAAGAAAGACTACTATTTTCAGGCGATGGAAAAAGAAGTAGACAAGATGGATATACTAATTTTGGATATGCTTGAATTAGCTAAATTTGAGTCTGGCACATATAACATGAAGATGGATTCTTTCTATATCGATGGAGTGATTGAAGAAATATGTGAACAGCTTTCATCGGAGATAGAGAAAAAAGAACTGAGTGTGCACAAACATATATGTCCAGCTGAAGTGGTTGGGAATCAAAATAGAATTGAACAAGTAATTGTGAACTTCATTACGAATGCAATACGTTATACACCAGATAAAGAGGATATTATTATTTCCACAATAGACGAGAAGAATTATATAAAAGTGTGTATTGAAAATAAGGGTGCCCACATTGAAGAAGAACAATTAGATAAAATTTGGGATCGTTTTTATCGAGTAGATGCGGCACGGAAACGTTCACAAGGTGGAACCGGGCTTGGCCTTGCGATTTCAAAAAACATTTTAGAGCTGCACAATGCTGAATATGGGGTGAAGAATACCGAAGGTGGTGTGTTATTTTACTTCTATTTACCGAAAAAAGCGTAGATAATACTATCTACGCTTTTTTAATTTATTTTCATATTATCTTTACCTAATCTTTATTTCTAAACAGTATACTTTGAATAGAAAATGAGGTTATGTAAGGAGTCGATGAACCGTGCATAGCAATTGGCTAAGTATAATGGTATTTATTTTCTTTTGTGCATTTATTGTATTTTTAATTGATATTACGATGTGAAAAAAGAGCGCTAAGTTAAGCGCCCTTTTTTTGTGTATTCATTTGATAAGCACCGATGCTTTTGAATAAGCGTGGTGAAGTTGTAAATAAAAGGAGTAATAATACAGTACATAATGTGAAAGAAGCGAGCATTGTACTACCGTTTACAATTAATGAATATAAGACGGCTGATTGCCCTTTTGGTGCATATTGGCCCCAAAAGATAATACCTGCAATAAAGTGCCAGAAATAACGTGCAAGGCTACCAATAAATGTAGCAAAGATAATATAAGCAATGGTTTTCTTTCTTTGATTATTCATTAATGTTTGCTGAATGGGCTTATAAAATAGTCCAGCAAATCCAATGAATGCAAAGGCAACGAAGTATTCAATTATTGTTTGAGTCGGTGTGACGATAATTGCATCTCCAACAACGATTTGTAATAGTCCCCAAATTAAACCTCCTAAGAAAGCCCTTTTGAAGCCCCAGCGGTATGCGATAATAAAAATAGGAATCATAGCAAATGAGATGGAACCGCCTGTTGGAAGTTTAATTGATAATGGTAGAATGTCGATAATCAAGGCGAAGGCTGCAAGAATAGCAGATTCGATCATCGCTTGTAAATTGGTGTTACGCATGTTGTCTCCCCCTATATCCAAGTTGCACAAAAAAAAACATTATCATAGGAGGATACGAAATACGTAAATAAAAAAAGAGGTGTGTATTTCGGACGTTTGCACAATTCCTGCGTTAGCATTAACTAACAGGTTCAAAGGGTCGGAACGAATTGTTCCCTCTCAGCGGTAAGGCTCCCCCTGTGATAACGAGATTCTTTATTTGCTATTGTTCATTGTAAGCGAAATGGATGAGAATGGCAAATGAATACCGTATGACAATTATTGAAATAGAATTGTAGCGAAATGTTAATAAATATGAAGCAAAAGGGTATAGTCCAATTGAAATAGAGTATGATATAATTTTTCTGAAAATAATTATCATTCTCTTCTGAGGGGGAAGGTTATGAGCTTAGTAGATATTAAAATTGGCGAGAAAGTGTTAGTAAAAAGTATTCAGTCTTTAGATCAGTTATTAAAGCGTAGACTAGCTGCTTTCGGTCTCGCGGAAGGAAGCGAACTTCGCTTGAAACAGAAAGCGATGTTTAAAGGTCCTTGTACATTGGAGTGTCGTGGACAGTTAATTAGTATTCGTCATTGTGACGCGAAAATGATAAAGGTGGAATTAGCGTGAATAAGGTTGCTTTGCTAGGGAATCCGAATACAGGGAAAACATCATTATTTAATGCACTTACCGGTTCTTATGAGTATGTAGGAAACTGGAGTGGTGTAACAGTAGAAAAGAAGGTTGGTAAATTAAAAGATAAGCAAGGAACATTAATTGATTTACCAGGCGTTTATGATTTGAATCCAGTTTCACGTGATGAAGGTGTCGTTACGAATTTTCTACTAACAGATGAATTTCATCATATGTTAAATATAGTGGATTCTTCTCAATTTGAGCGAAATATGCATTTAACATTGCAATTACTTGAATTTGGTAAGCCCGTTTCAATTGGTTTAAATATGATTGATGTGGCAAAGCAAAGAGGAATTGTGATTAATGTAAAACGGTTATCAGAAATATTAGGTGTAACAGTCGTTCCTGTCATCGCAAGAACTGGAAAAGGCTGTGAAGAATTACTTACTACTCTTCATGAAGAGAAACAAAAAGAGAAAAAGCCATTCATTATTTCATATGGTGTACAAATGGATGAAGGGATTGGAGAGGTAATCGCTCTTTTAGAGACAGCGAATTATGAGCATCCGAGATGGTTAGCCCTTCAATTTTTAAGCAATAACGAAGTAGTAGAAAAAGAAATGAAAGCATTACCAATTTATAAGGAACTTATAGCTATTCGATCTTGTTTAGATGGAAAACTTGATTGTACGTTAGAGGAGCACATTTACAAGACTCGTGAAGCGTATATTGAAAAGTTAAAAACAAATGTTATGCAACATGAGAAAGAAGGAAAAATTCCTTTTTCAGAAAAAATTGATAGGTTAATTACACATAAAATTTTAGGACTTCCAATCTTTTTAGCAGTTATGTTTTTTATTTTTCAGGTTACGTTTACGTGGATTGGTACACCTTTATCTGATATGCTTGATGGATTTTTTGGCGGACAACTTACTGATTGGGTTACAGCTGGGCTCACAAGTGTTGGGGCTTCTGACTTTATTCAAGCACTCGTTACAGAAGGTATTATTGCTGGCGTTGGTGCGGTATTAGTATTCGTTCCGCAAATCTTTGCACTATTCTTTTTCATTTCATTATTAGAAGACTCGGGATATATGGCACGAATTGCAGTTGTTATGGATAGAATTATGGAGTTTTTCGGTTTAAACGGAAAAGCATTTATTCCGATGATTATCGGCTTTGGATGTAACGTTCCAGGTATTATGGCAGCGAGAACGATTGAACAAGAAAAAGAAAGATTACTTACCGTTCTTGTAACACCATTTATGTCTTGTTCAGCACGTTTACCTGTATATGCATTATTTGCGGGAGTATTCTTCCCTAATAGTCAGGCAACTGTTGTGTTCTCTTTATACATTGCAGGTATTGTTCTTGCATTACTCGTTACAAAAATTATGTCACTTACTATTTTAAAAGCGGAAAAATCTATTTTTGTAATTGAACTACCACCTTACCGTGTGCCGCAAGCGAAAACGTTATGGCTGAGTACGTGGGAGAAAGGTAAAGGATTTGTTCGTAAAGCGGGTACATTCATCTTCGGTGGTTCTGTTGTCATTTGGTTATTAAACTATGCAGGTCCATCAGGATTTGGTGTTGATATGGGAGACAGTTTCTTAGCGATGATTGGTGGATTTATTGCACCACTTTTTGCACCGCTCGGTTTTGGAACGTGGCAAGCTGCGGCATCCCTTTTAACAGGATTTTTAGCGAAAGAAGTTGTCGTTTCTACAATGGCAATTATTTATGCGGTTAAAGAAGATGTGCTAGGAAATGTAATGGGAGCACATTATACTGCGCTATCAGCATATGCATTTATGTTCTTTATTTTATTATATGTTCCGTGCTTAGCGACAGTAGCTGTTATTAAGCGTGAAACAGGATCGATGAAATGGACAGTTTTCTCTGTCGTTTATCCGCTCGTTGTTGCTTATGTATTAACGCTCATTATATACCAAGTTGGGTCCTTACTCGGATTCTAGAAGGAGATGTATTAGGGTGATGGTCAATATTGTAATTGGAGCTATCATTTTTGGTTATGCAGCATATACGTTAGTTAATTTTGTAAAGAGAAGTAAAAAAGGAAAGTGCGCAGCATGCTCTTTAAATAAGTCATGTCAGTCGCAAACTTGTAGTCCAGATATGGAGCAAATTGCTCACAAGTAGAAAAAAGCTTTGCGAATTTCGCAAAGCTTTTTTATTATTTCTTAATTTTTACAAGTTGTGCTCCTTCTACACCATTTTTTCCAGGGAATTCTTTACTAGGGTCTTTATCAAATTTTAATACACCCACAGATTTTTCTTCACCTTTTACATTGCCGTAAGTTGCATCATCAACAATCGCGAACATATCTGCATAGGCACGGCCACTACCGATAATTGTGTTACCTTCATATTTTAATTTCGCTCCATCAATTGTAGCATTCTCTATTTTATTTTTTGCGAATAACACGCCTTGTTCTGCTGTTACAGCTGGTAATTTATCAAGTGATTTCGTGTCGTCTTTTTCATCAACTTTTTGTAGTAATTCTTTCTTAACAAGTTCTTCACCAGTTTTCTTATCCATTACAAGAACTTTTTTATTTTCAAGTGTTGTAAGTTTCATTTTATACGTATCTTTTTCTTTTACTTCTTTTTTGTTTTTATCTGCAATTTGCGCTACTTGCTCTTCTGTTCCATATAATACAAAGCCGTTCGCTTTTTCTCCTAATAAAGAACAACCTGATAATGCTCCGAATGAAATTGCTGCTGCTAACCCGATTCCTACTAATTTTTTCATGATGATTTCTCCTTTTTATATGTTTTATAGTAAATACAGTTTCTGTATTAGTCCTTACAGTATGAGAAGCTTTTTTGTTATTCTGTTGCTTCTGGTATTAGTGTATAAGAAATGTTGAAACGTAACTATCGAGTTAGCTTACAGTAACATTACAATTATGTAATTTAGTGAAATCGCGCAAAAATAAGTTGATTTTGGAGGCAGAAATAATAAGGATATAGTAGGAATACAATATTCTATATGGAATGTCATATTATATTAGCTGTATTTTGGAAATAACATGTAAGGACATCTTAGTTTTGTTATAATAAACACATAGGTTGTAAAAATGAATATTCTTACTGAAAAGGGAGATTTTTAATTTTCCAAGTAGTGAATTTGAAATATGAGGTATATCATAGGAGGAATTTGGATGTCTGTATTTAAACGATTAAGAGATTTAACAATGTCGAATGTGTATTCATTAATTGAAAAAGCTGAAGATCCAGTTAAGATGACGGATCAATATTTACGCGATATGCAAGCGGATGTACAAGAAGCTGAGAAAAGTGTAGCGGCTCAAATCGCGCTTGAGAAGAAATTCAAAATATTATTTGAAGAGCAAGAAGCACTTGTGAAAAAACGTGAAGAGCAAGCTCATATGGCTGTTCAAGCTAGCAACTTAGATCTTGCGCGCCGTGCTTTAGAAGAAAAACAAAATGCAGAGCAAAAGATGAATGAGTATAAAGCGAGCTATGAGCAAAACAAAGCTGCTGCTGATAACCTTCGCCTTAAGCTAGAAGAAATGCGTAAACAATTAACAGAGCTGAAAAATAAGCGTGAAACACTTGTAGCACGTGTAAATGCAGCGAAAGCACAAAAGAATATTAATCAGGCGATGTCTGGATTCGATTCAAATTCAGCAAAAGCTGGTTTAAGCCGTATGGAAGAGAAAGCACTTCAATTAGAGGCTGAAGCAGAAGCAAGCGGTGAAATTTACAAGAAAGAAAAGTCGTTAGATGATGAATTTGCAAGCTTAAACAAAAATTCTGTTGTTGACGATGAATTAGCTCGTATTATGAAGCAGTACGAGAAATAATATAGAATAGACAAAGAAACCGACATGTCTGAAGAGGATTCATGTCGGTTTTCTATTACTATTTTAGAGGAGGTTTTGTAATGACGTGGATGAATGTTTTAGCTATGCTTGTATGGACTGGAGCGAGTGCGGTACTTTTATTTGCAATTATGTGGGTTGATTCGATTTTTACAAAATACAATGATTTAAAAGAAATGAAAAATGGAAATACAGCAGTGACAACGCGTTTCGTTATGAAATTATTTGCGCAAGGGTACATTTTATCTCAATCTATAACGAAAGCGAATGACTTATGGCAAGCGCTTCTTGCCTCAGCAGTTTCATTCGTTATTTTATTAATTGTAGAAATGTTCATTGAGTTTGTGTTAAAGAAAGTGTCTGGTTTAGATTTAGAAGAAGGAACGAAAGAAGGCAGCGTAGCACATGCGTTGTTAGCTGGTTCATTACATATCGTTGGTGCACTTATTTTAGGTGCTTGTTTATAAAGAGAAAAGGAGGGGTAGATTGTGAGTTTATTTAAACGTATTAAAAATATAATGAAGAGTCCGGAGCCGCCGAAGCCAGAAAAGAGTCTTTTAACGTTGGCTCCTGGCGATATGATTGAAGTCTCGTTAGTCATGTACGAATTAACTGGGAAAACGAGCATGCATTCTCGCAAGGAGATTATTTTAACTTTGCAGGATGGGAAAGATATTCGTTATTTGAAAATTGAAGACCGTGAAAATACGTATTACAAATTGTATACACCGATTGATGGTCGTTTAGATTCAATCGATGAAATTCCGACGACGATTGAAATGGATGATATAGAGTATCATATGGAAGAACAATATAATGGACGTGTTGTTGTTATGGGGAAAACACCATTCGCTGCTTCAGAAGAACAGTACGTATGGGAATTCCAATCTGATAACCGCAAATTATTACGTGTTGAATGGCAAAATGGTCGCACAATGATGTATGAGGGAGAAGTAATTATTCCTGCTGATGTACAAATCATAAGAGCAACATAAGGGGGGCGTAATCATGTCAAACCGATTGTTTACCATGATTAAATCGTTCGTGATCCCTATACTTGCTATCGTTACATTACTTGTTATTGCCGGTTATGCTTTATCGGGCTGTCAAAGTGGTCAGGCGAAGTCAATTCAGGACCGTTACCCACTAGAGTCTGTCGCAAAGGATGGTAAACAAGAATCTTACGTGTATAGGGCCGCCAATCGGTCGGTTCCTGAAGTTGCAAAGGAACTTATAGCCGAAAGGAAACCGAAGCAAGCATCTAAAGAAGACGAAAATCAAATGTTCCTCGTTTATTCTGATAAAATGTATAATTTACAAAAGGATAAAGAGAAACCATCTGATACGTTAATTGAAATAAGCAATGAAGAATTTGTCCGTCAAAATTACCAACCATCCTTCTTACAAGGATATATTATGGGGAGTATATTAAACGATATATTCGGTTCACGCAAATCATCATACGGTGATTATCGCGGATATAATGACAGACAAAATCATAAACCGTTGATCCCGGAAAGACCACCTACGAAAGAGGAAAAGAAAACCCCGCCTCCAATTACGAAGGAAGGGAAAGGATCTATTATTAAGCGAGGCGATAATGTAGATCCGAAATCATCTGTAGGTGATAAAGGAAGTATTACGGAAAAAGGAAGTAAAACGACGCCACCGCCTTCTACCGGAAGCAAAGGAAAAATTACGAAAAACCCGGGTGGCTCGAGTGGATCTGATGTGAAGCCGAAATCATCCATTAAAAACCCACCAAAGAATACGTCGCCCCCGAAAACAAGGGTTGGCGGTTCAGGGAAAATTATGAAGAGAAGATAGTATAGAGACTGAAAAGTGAAATTTGCTTTTCGGTCTTTTTATTATGGGGATTAATTCCTTATAGCTGGTACAATTAAGTTATAAGGAGGAGATTATTATGACTATATATAAAAGGTTTAGTTTGATTATGTTCCTCGTCTTATTCCTCAGTTTGTTTATTAGCACAACGATGAAATTTCACTTTATAGTAGGTATTCTATGGATACTGTGTACATGTACTCTCTTTCTATATGTTCCGCTTCGCTTTCAGCATGAAGTGCCCGCCTTTCAAAAGTACGTCGATTGGATTAAAAGCGGGGGAAGATGGGGGGAGTAAAATATATCAACGGTTTTTCGATTATATCTATCGTAGCTCAAAATATATCAACGATTCGAAAAGGAATATCGATTTACCAACTTCATAATAAAAAGAGGCTGCACCAATATTTTGGCACACCCTCTTTTTTCATAATGATTAATGAATATCACGTTTCTTAAAGTTACCGCCTTTTACTTCAGCTACGTCATAAACTGTAATAAAGGCATTAGGATCGATTTCATTAATCAGGTCCTTCATTTTACTTTCTTCTAAACGGTTAATTACACAAGAAATTTCTTTGAATTTCTCTCTTGAATAACCACCGTATACTTCGTTATACGTTGCGCTTCGGCCTAAACGATCGCGAATTGTTTCTACCATTAATTCAGGCTCTTTCGTGATGATTTTAAATGTTTTCGAACCACTTAAACCAACTTCAACGATATGAATCACTTTCGAAGCGATAAAGTAAGCAATTGCCGAAAGGATAGCCCCTTGAAGACCAAATACTGTTGAAACAAAAATAAAGACAAACATATTTAAGAATAAAATAAGGTCACTTGTTCCAAAAGGTAACTTACGAGAAAGTAATACAGCTAGCATATCGATTCCATCTAATGCGCCGCCGTTACGTAAGGCTAGTCCCATACCGAAACCGATAATAATACCACCAACAACTGTAACGAGTAGTGTATCGCCTTCAATAATAGTTGGTATTCCGTGCATGACAACGGTACCTATTGCTAATGAAGCAATCCCGATGATGGAATAAATTGCAAAGCTTTTACCGATTTGTTTATATCCTAACCAAACGAAAGGAATGTTAATAACTGCGATTAGAGCTCCTAATGGCAATCCAAATAATCTTGAACTAACGATACTTAAACCAGTCACACCACCGTCGGATACGTTATTTGGAATTAAGACAGCTTCTAATCCGTACGCTGTGATAAATGCCCCAATAATAATCATCAAAGCTTTTGAAGCAATTTTTAGCTTATTGGGCTTACTCTTGATCATTTTTTTCATATAATTTCCTCGTTTCAAACTAGTTTCTTTTTCTTACATGTTTGCTAATCAGTTCGATTCATGCCTAACAACCATTTTAACATTATATTTGAAAAAATTCTCCTTTAATGGATGTATGCAGGGAATATTATCACCATAGTACCATTAAAATATTTTTGAAATTCGTATAAGAAATCCCATCCTTTTAAAGGATGGGATTTTGTTAAGAAAATATAAAACTAACGACTGTTAGGAATAAAGCGAAACCTAAAATAGTTCCACATATTTTCATATGGCGCTTACGCCCCATAACGACAATTGCGACATATTCGCGAATCATTGCATTAGGCCAGTAATAAAAGGCTGTTTTTGATCCGATTCCTTGGCTATTAAGACCAGCTTGTCTTGCATATATGCCAGCACGGAAAAGATGGAAATTATTCGTTGTAAAAATACTTTTATACTTACCTTCTGGTTTTAAAGAATCCATAATTTCTTTAGAGAACGACATGTTTTGATATGTGTTTACAGAACGATTTTCTTGTACCGTATGTTCAAGCGGAATGCCTTTTTCAACAGCATAATTTTGCATCGCTTCTGCTTCCGGAAGACCTTCATCAGGCCCTTGCCCACCAGAGAAAATGATTGTTGGTGGTGTATTCACAGCGGATTGCTTCCAATAAAAGTCGATTGCTTTATTAATGCGACTTGCAAGTAAAGGTGGCACTTTGTCATTAATTAAGCCGCTACCAAGAACGATGATGAAATCTTGATTACGTCTCGGTCTATTGAATTGGTATAGAAAATAAGCGCTTAAGAAGTTAGATAAATGTATAAAGAAATACATAGTTATAAGAGAAATCGCAGCAAAAATAAATTGAAAATGTGCAGAGAATAAACTTGCTGGATTTATGATAGAGAGCATTATAAGGAATAAAATCCCTAAAGCTGCGATTAAAGTTAAAGAATTTGTGAAGCGTCGTCCTTCTCTCTGCATTAAAATTTTTGCATTAAGAAATAGTCCAAACATTAAAGCGACTATAGCAAAAGGTATCATTACAATTAACGCTAGTATAGGAATAAGAACGATAAAATGTAAATTGTTATTACCAGACGCATATGAGGCTATAGCACAAAAGAATAGAAATGAACAGAAAAAGGCATTAAATAAAAAGCCATTTATTATTTTCCGTGGATCTTTTAAGTAAGAGATAAGAAAAATAATAAACAATATAAGAGGAATAATTCCAAAATACATAAATATAATACACCTCAATTTTTATAATGTTTTATTGCATCCTTAATATTACATGATTTTGAAGATGTTGATAAAAAAATAACGATTTTGAATTTTCTCAACAACCGATATAGTTAAATATGGTAAAATATATTCAAAGTGATATGTTAAAAGTAAAATGGTTTAGAGGGTACTCTGTAGAGTGTCTTTTTCTTTGAAATATGTAATTTTGCATATTTTGTTCCTTTTTAATGAAAGAGGATTAAAATATAAATTGTGGATACATGCTATAAAGCAGAATTGTATACAAACATTAGCCTCTACTCTTTGTGTACCTAACAATCTTGTAACAATTCATGATTCTGTTTTCTAGTGTGTGTTTACGAAAAGCGGATGGGGTTTATATAAACAGGGGAAAGGGCGTCTTTTTAAAAGGCGCCTTTTTGTTGTTTAGTGTAGATAGTTATCACTGTTGATATAGTGGAAAATATCTATACTAAACATTAGGAATCTTCCGTATAAACATTATCAATTTACTATATATTCCAGCGATGTTAAGCTACATATGAAAGGCTTTCTTTTTCAAAATATTACCCCTAATAAATTTTTGGAAAAGTCAACTGTCTCCAAAATTGCCATTAATGCTTAGAGAAAAAGCACTCAATTTGAGTGCTTTTTTCTTATTCACACATGCTATTTTTTTAGGCGATTCTCATAGAATGGGAGTAACGAAATGAAAGTAGGTGATAAAATGCCAGCTATTGTGGAAGGGGTTATTATTGAGAACTGTAATGGGACAATTAACTTAGGTGATAAATATAACGTACATCCAATTGAAAAAACGAAAGCTTATAATGGATCGGGATCTTCAAATACCGGATTAAATGTGAGGACATTCAGTGGTATTAGTACGGCAGATGTAACGGATAACGATGTGTATGACCAAGTAATTCAATCTACGTTATAATTTTCATATGTAAAATTGCATAAAATGATGTGCTTGCCCTGTGATACAATTTAGTTGTGAGCTGTTAGTGATTCTTCTTTATCATAGTTGTTAGATTAGAAATGTAACATCTTATCGAAAATCATACGTAAAATAAAAAAGACACTTCGCTCGAAGTGTCTTTTTTATTTTAGTGATATCCTTTAGCAGAGTCTTTATGAATTTTATTTTTAAATATGCTGTAGCTCCAAAGCTGATATCCAATAACGATTGGTACCATGACGATTGCAACGAAGAACATAATTTTTAAGTTTAATTGACTACCAGCTGCGTTGTATAACGTTGTACTATAAGCGTCGTTAATACGTGATGGTAACATTCTCGGGAACATACCTGCAAAACCAGTTGTCATAAACATTGCGATTGTTAAGCAAACGAATGTGAATGCAAGGCCGATTTTATGTTTGTACACCATAATAAGTGTGAGTACACTCATTAACATTGCAAGTACTGGAAGAATGAATAGTACAGGATATTCCGTGAAGTTTTGGAATAAATTTGTACGATTTGCAGTTGCGACATAGAAGATAGCTAAAATGATAGCAGCTGCCATTGAAAATGGTCTTGCGATTTTATAAGCACGATCAGATACTTCGCCAGTTGTTTTAATCATAATCCAAAGGGCACCAGATACGACGAATATAGCAGTGAAGAAAAGACCACCTAAAATACCATAATGGTTTAGTAAGCTAAGTAAAGTTCCTTCATAACCATCTTTTCCGATTTGCAGCCCGTAATATAGGTTAGCGAATGTAACGCCGAATAAGAAGGCGATTAGGAAACTACCAATTGTAAATGCCCATTTACAAGTTTTTTGCCAAATTGGTGAATCGTCTTTATGCATAAATTCAAGTCCAGCGGCACGAGCAAATAGTGCAAGTAATACTAAAAACAGTGGTGTATATAGGTAACTAAACATATTTGCATATGTGACTGGAAAGGCAGCAAATGTTGCACCACCAGCTGTAATTAACCATACTTCATTACCACCCCAGAACGGGCCGATAGCTTCTTGTAATTGATTTCGTTCTTGTCGGTCTTTCGCAACGAATGGGAAAATCATTCCGTTACCGAGTGCGTATCCATCAAGAATGAAGTAAACTGTCCAAATTACGCCCCATAAACCGAACCAGATGATTGCAAGCATATCATGAGACATGAGCTGTACCTCCTTCAGTAGCAGGTTCTTCTAATACAGCGGGTCCTTTTTTCGCGAACTTCAGCATTAAGTATACGTCTGCAATTAAGAGTAAAGTGTAGAACAATATTAAACTAATTAATGAGAACCAAATTTGTGGAACTGATATAGGTGACACGGATTCTGCTGTACGCATTAGTTTATAAACTGTCCACGGTTGACGACCTACTTCAGCGACAATCCAGCCAGCGTTAATTGCGATATATGGAAGTAAAACAGACCACATTGTAATTTTTAAATAGCGTTTTGAGTTTTCTAGCTTTCCTTTACGGTTTAAATAGAAACCGTACCAAGTTAATGCCATAAAGAACATGCCAAGTGCAACCATTAAGCGGAAGCTATAGTACACGAGGTTAACATTTGGACGATCTTCTTTCGGAATATCTTTTAAACCAACAATTTCTCCATCAAATGAGTTTGTATAGAAGAAACTGCCGAGTTTTGGAATTGTAAGTAGTTCAAAGTTCTTTTCATTTTTTACATCAGGAATTTGAATGATTGAGAAACCTTGTCCTTTTCCAGTGTCCCAAACTGCTTCCATCGCAGCTCCTTTTGCTGGTTGATACTTAGCCGCTGATACACCAGATTGATGGCCCATAAATGGTGTAATTGTTGCTGCGAATAACCCTAACATTAAACCAAACTTAAATGATTTTTTGAAGAATTCCACTTCATTTTTACATAGTAAGTGATATGCACTAATTGCCATAACGAAGAAAGCACCGACAATATAACAACCAATTACAGTATGGAAGAACATATTCCATGCATATGGATTTGTAACAAGTGCCCAGAAGTCATTTAATTCAGCGCGGCCGTTACGTACTACATACCCAACAGGATTTTGCATGAATCCGTTTGCAGTAATAATCCAAAGGGCAGAAATATTTGTTCCAAGTGCAACCATCCACATACAGAAAGCACGGAATTTTGGTGAGATTTTGTCTTTACCGAATAACCATATTCCCATGAAAGTAGATTCTAAGAAGAAGGCAACGAGTGCTTCGATTGCGAGAGGTGATCCGAAAATATCCCCCATATATTTGGAGTACTCAGACCAGTTTGTTCCAAATTGGAATTCCATCGTAATCCCAGTTATAATCCCCATTACGAAGTTAATTGTAAAAAGTTTTCCCCAGAAATTTGCCATTTTGCGGTATGTTGGATTCAATGTGCGGGCGTATTGAGTTTCCATACATGCTACTAAAATAACAAGTCCGATTGTCAAAGGTACAAATAAAAAGTGATAAAAAATAGTAATTGCAAATTGAAAACGACTTAGTAACAGAACGTCGGACATAATAAATATTCACTCCTTTTTTACATTATCTACAATCAGTTTATAGTGAAAAAACGTTTAAAGTATGTGAGACTTGTTACAAAGGTGTGTGTATATTTTGAAAGAATTATGTCGATTATCTGAAAATATCCTATTTTTACTATAAAGCAATATCCTTTTTGAGTTTTTCAAATTTTGGTACACTACATATGTAATGTAAATGAGAGAAAAGAGGGTTCTTTACTATGAAGTCATTAGAAGAGATTTTACAATACAATGAAAAATTCGTTGAAGAGAAAAAATACGAAGAGTATGAAACAGGAAAATTTCCAAATAAAAAAATGGTAATTATCTCTTGTATGGATACTCGTCTTGTTGAATTATTACCGAAAGCAATGAATATGCGTAACGGTGATGTGAAAATTATTAAAGTAGCAGGCGCTGTTATCTCACATCCATTCGGAAGTATTATGCGTAGTATTTTAGTCGCTGTATATGAGCTTGGAGCTGATGAAGTATGTGTTGTCGGTCATCATGATTGTGGTATGGCAAAAATTCAAGCAAGCAGTACAATTGAAAAAATGAAAGAGCGCGGCGTAACAGAAGAGAAATTAGATACACTTCGTTATTCTGGAATCGATTTAGAAAGATTCCTACAAGGGTTCTCTAGTGTAGAAGAAAGTGTAGAACATAGTGTGTCAATACTGCGCAACCATCCGTTACTTCCGGAAGAAGTACCTGTTCACGGTCTTGTTATAGATCCTGACACAGGAAAATTAGATTTAGTTGTGAATGGTTACGACAATTAAGAATTTACTTTGTCATCCTTTTTATCTGGGACAGGATCAAATCCTCCTGGATGGAAAGGGTGACATTTTAATATACGCTTACATGTAAGCCAAAATCCTTTGAAGGCACCGTGTTTTTGAAACGCTTCTAATCCATAATGAGAGCAAGTCGGATGAAAGCGGCACGTTGGCGGTGTCATCGGAGAAATGAACTTTTGATAAAAGCGTATAATACCGATAAAAATCTGTTTCATAATGGTCTCCTTTTCAGCATAGTCTTAAAGTATTATAGCACGACAGTACATAATACTTTACTAATGTGCATTTCCGTTATATCATATTGGATATAACGGAATTAAATTAAAAGCGGGAGAGATGTTGTATGCCATCAGTAGAAAGCTTTGAATTAGATCATACGATTGTAAAGGCACCTTATGTAAGACATTGCGGAGTTCACAACGTAGGTAGCGACGGTATTGTAAATAAATTCGATATTCGTTTTTGCCAACCGAATAAACAAGCAATGAAACCAGATGTTATTCATACGTTAGAACATTTATTAGCATTTAATTTACGTAAATATATTGATCGTTATCCGCATTTTGATATTATCGATATTTCACCAATGGGTTGCCAAACAGGATATTATCTTGTAGTAAGCGGAACACCGACGGTTCGAGAAATCATTGATTTATTAGAACTAACATTAAAAGATGCGGTTCAAATTACAGAAATTCCAGCTGCAAATGAAACACAATGTGGCCAAGCGAAGCTTCACGACTTAGAAGGAGCACAACGCTTAATGAACTTCTGGCTAAGCCAGGATAAAGATGAACTTGAAAAAGTATTTGGATAAAGAAAAACTGCCTGTGAAAGGGCAGTTTTTTTATTTTGTTAAGAGAAAACTTGCTCTTCTTTTTATGAAAGCATACTAGACACCCAAACATATAAAATAAAGGCAGAACCAAGAAAATAAACAAATGCTTTTGCTTTTTGCTGCTCTTTTATTTCATCGATTCCAAAAAGGATAAACATAATACTTAAAAGGATAAATACGAATGGTAAAAGCATAGGGAGGTTTGCAAAGAGGTTAAGTAGAGCGAGAATGAGGGCAATAGTAGCTATTATAATTCGAATGTTTATATAATCCTCCTTTAAATAAACAAATTAACGAAGTATTTCTGAGATACCTAGATATAAAACTGCTGCACCGACTAAAAAAACGAGTGTACTACTTACTTTTTTATGTTCCATCATTTCCTCTATACTTACAATGAAAGCCATACCGCCTAAAAAGATAAACATATAAGGCATAATTCCTCTATTTCCAGTAATAAAACCATAGATTGCTATAGATAAAGCGATAAGTGAAAAAGTAATTCGAACTCCTTTTAGCATAAAGAATCCTCCTTCTATTTTATGTATGTAATGATGAGAACAATCCAAGAGAATGCTCCAGCAACAATGCAAATAAATCCGGTTCCTGAATCCTTCTTTTTTATTTGCTCAATTGCGATGAGAAACATTAAAGCTCCTAATAGAAATTGTGAAAGTGGTAGAAAGTTATTTTGACCTGTATAGAGCCCAATTGCCGACATAATTATCACAGTGAGTGCGAATGCGATGCGAAGTATACGAAGCATACGAAGCATACTATGATTCCTCCTTATTATTTTTCGAGTAAGGGTTATCTTCGGGCTTATCAACAGAATGTTTATATGCGTAGCCTTTATTAATCGTCATAACGGAGAGTACTAATATGATCAGTACGATTATAATGCCGATAATTAATATTTTGAGCATGAAATCCCTCCTTTTCTTTATTTTACATAATTTTGTAATTGATGAAAACAATAGAAATTAAAAGGATGAAAGAAGGGTGTTACATGGAGAATAAAAAAACATATTATATATCAGTTGGAAATGGTCAAATTTCGCAAGTGAAGACGGCGGATACGTATAATTTTGAAATTTATGCAAATGACGAAGAGATTACGGAGTTAAGAGAGTATTTTGATCAAGCGTATGAAGAGGACTTAGGTTCGTATGTACGCTCCCACGTTCCATTCGTTGAGTATCATCACGATTCGAATAATGATCGATATGATGAACAACTACAAAAAGCATATAAAATGATTTATGATCTAGGGAATCATGAAACGAAAGAATTAGTCGCACAAATGGGAATAATCAATGGATTGTAATTGGATAATATTATGCAGAAAAGCGAGAATATGCTACAATTTGTGGTAGGAAAAACTTGTAATCATCAATAGGGGAGTAATGGCATGTACAAATTTAAAGATTATTACCACAACACTGTACAATTATCGTTTGAACGTTACCCATTTTCTCCTGAGCCAAAGCATGTTTGGGTTGTATGCCGGTACGGGGATCAATGGTTATTAACGCATCATTTACGCCGTGGTCTTGAATTTCCAGGTGGTAAAGTAGAACTCGGGGAAACACCGGAAGAAGCGGCAGTTCGAGAAGTTCATGAGGAAACCGGCGGCATAGTTTCTGATTTAACTTACTTAGGGCAATACAAAGTATCCGGAAAAGACAAAATAATCATTAAAAACATTTATTTTGCAACAATTAGTGCAGTAGAGCAACATACGCATTACGAAGAAACGAAAGGGTCTGTTTTATTAAAAGACATTCCTGATAATATTAAAACTGATAGAAAATTTAGCTTTATTATGCGCGATGATGTATTAGCGCGTACGATGAAACATATAGAAGAAATCGGCTGTTTTACGAAGTGAAATGGCCGGTTTCTTTTTTTATGTGTAAGAATGAATGTAAATACATCTTCATATTGTTTTAGACATATTATACAATTTTATAAAGGTATATTTACATTTTAGGAGGTGAAAAGGTGGATAACAGAAAAGAAACAACTGTCTCTGTTTCAATGGTTAAATTAAATGTTTATTCATTTTTTATAATATTCGCTCTGGCGATTGGAATTGGTTATTTACATGCGCTTTTTTCAGGCGAGTTTCAAATTGAAATTACATTGCCGATTATGTTTCTTTTGATTATTGGAATGATTATCCTCGTTTGTATTCATGAGGCAATACATTTAATTGGATTTCGTTATATCGGAGGTGTTCCGTGGAGTGAACTAAAATGGGGCGTCAATTGGAAATTAGGTGCTGCATATGCTCATTCTAAACAGGTGATTACAGTAAAGCAAATGAAGACAGTGTTAATGCTTCCGTTTTTACCAACTGGAATTTTACCAATTGTATTGGGATTAGCTATGAATTTGGAGCCACTCTCATTTTTAGGGATTCTACTAACAGCAGGTTGTATCGGTGACATTGCTTTATATAAAAAAGTTTCAAAATTTCCAGATGATGCGCTAGTTAAAGATCATCCGAGTAAACCGCAGTTTACAGTATATGAATAATAAAGGAAGAGGAGGCGTTTTTGAACAACGGCCTCCTCTTTTTGTCGGTAAATCGATATATTTCAAAAATCGCTGATATAATTTATTTACTATTGTATTGTTTTTACCTCCACCTCTAAAAACGAAAGCACCTCTAATAAATCATCCACGACACGTGAATGTTCAAAGTCACCCCAAAATGAATCTCTCTTCCAAACGCCAAGAATCCCTATTTGTTCAGAACCAAGCACATCATTTTCTGGATGGTCTCCAACGTAAAGGCATTCTTCTGCTTTTACGTTTAGTTTTTGTAAAGCCCGTTCGAAAATCTCAGGGTGAGGCTTTGTAATTCCTTCCGCTTCTGAAACAAGAATCGTGCTTGTATACGTATGTATGTTTAGTGCTCGAAGGTTGCTCATCTGAAATGTAGTAAAGCCGTTTGTAATAATACCAATTTTAATGTTTCGCTGTTTTAATTGTTGAAGTAGTTCATGCATGTTTTGGAAAGGAATACAATGATGTTGGAAGTTTGTAATGTAGTCGTGTAGCAGTTGCTCTTGCGTTAAAGTGGTAATGTTGTATTTGTAAAGGAGAGTGGAATATACCTTATCTTTCCACGTGTAACCATTATTGTCGAGTTCGAGAAAACGAGAGCAATACTCGAATTTTTTTATGTTTATCAAATGAAAGGCGAAGCGATTATATTGATCACGAATAAATTGCTCTAGAGATTGGCGACGATCTAATAGTGTTCCATCTAAGTCAAATAAGACTGCTCGAATCATGGGAAACCTCCATACAGCTTTTATAATTAATTATCGCATATTCGTTAAAAAATGATTATGATATTTTTGTAGAATGGAATAATGGAGGTGCGTATGAAGAAACTGTATGGCAAGTTAATGTGTTTTATGATTTCAATGGGCTTAGTAGCTGGATGTGATATGTCGGAGAAAACTTTGAAAAGAGAGAAAAAAGATGTGTGCGAAACGACAGAAGAATGCACACAAATAGGTGATAAAACACTTCAAAAAGTATATAAAAAGATAGATGGACTTTCAGAACTTGAAGTACTAGAGGATTATGATTTAGAAGGACATTCAAGTAACGATATGAAAGAAGCAGAAATGAAAAAAAAGGATGATGAAAATTATTTCTTTTTAGCTTCTTATTATATCGATGGTGATGAAATTGTAGATCCTTATTTCGATAAACTAGATCGCAAACGATTGAATAAGGCTTTTGCGGAGGATAAGGACGCGAAAGAAGAAGTATTAAAGCAACGTCAAGATAGGGATTATCATGAATCGTTATGGGAGATGTATAGCACGCTTATTCCTGCTAAGTATCGCACTGACATAAAAGAGTTTGATATGGTAACAGATGGATACGATGGAATTGTGGCTCATGTTATGCCGAGTATGGAGTATCCGAAAGAGTGGACCATTAGTTTAGATACGCTTGATTCTGCAGTAAATATCGATCAAGTGATGAAAACATTAATACATGAGACGGCTCACGTATTAACGCTGGGACATAAACAAATACCAGTAAATGAAAAGTACTTAAAGGCTTTTGAAGAAGATAAAGATATTTCATCATACCAAAATAAATGTAAATCTCTTTTCTTACAAGAAGGATGTGCGAAGGAGAGCTCTTATATAAATCAATTTTATAATTCTTTCTGGAAACCAATTGACCAGGAGTGGACAGAAAAGAAAGTGGAAGAAAGCGAAGAAGCTCAAATTGAATTTTTTAAGGAAAAGCATGGTGAGTTTGTTTCACTGTATGGGACGACAAATGTGGCAGAGGATATTGCGGATACATTTACAGCGTTTATTTTACAAGATTCAAAAAAGGTGAAAGAAGGAACAGAATTAAAATATAAAAAAATTATCTTCTTCTATCACTTCCCCGAGCTTGTAAAAATGAGAGCGGAAGTGTTAGCGGGATTATATGATGTTTCGAAAACGATAGAACAACCAAGTGGACACTAATGCGAATTATGTGTTCGATATATTTTAGCCAAGGGAAAACGTGAAGAATTATAGTTCTTTGCGTTTCTTCATGTTGATAAAATTGAAAATTCTGTCTTTTTTTAAAAAAGAAGAAGGAACTGAATCATTAAAATAGAATTAGTATAAAAACGTCACAAATTAGACACAATTATAATGCGCATAGTATAGGGGCTATAAGTTTACTCTCGAGGAGGTAATGAAACGTATGAAAACGATTCTTGCTGTTGCTGGTCTCATTTGGGTAATGTCTCACGGTTTTCCGATTTTTGAAGGGGAGCAAATTCGTAGTGCATTAAATAAAGAGTTTAATGATTATCATATTATTGATCGAAAAGATAATGTCGTTACGGTGCGTGTGAAAGATTGTTTCCATACAGTTACGGTTGCTAATGGGAATATTGCAGATGATTCGAAAATGTGTGATAAAAGGTAGAAGAAAGAAGCTGACTCTAGCATATCGCTCTAAGTCAGCTTTTTTTTCGTTTTCCAATAAGGAGTTTTTCAAATGCCTCGACAAATACATACATAAGAGTTGCGAGGACGCAAGTGAGCATTACACTGAGCAAGACGAGTGTGAAGTTAAAGACTTGGAATCCGTAGCTAATTAAATAGCCAAGTCCTTGTTTAGAAACGAGGAGTTCCCCGAAAATAACACCGACCCATGATAAGCCAACATTCACTTTTAACGTTGAAATAATTGCAGGGAAAGATGAAGGGAGAATAACGTGCTTATAGCATTGCCATTTATTTGCGCCAAATGTGTCCATGACCTTAATATAGTTGGAATCGACTTCTTGAAATGCGCTGTAAATAACGAGAATGGTAATGATGATGGAGATGATTACCCCCATTGCGATAGAGGATGAAATATTTGGACCGAAAATAACAATGATGATTGGACCGAGTGCAACTTTTGGCATTGCATTTAGGACGACGAGATAAGGATCAAGTACGCGGGCCAAAAGTGGCATCCACCAAAGGAGAGTAGCAATAATAGCTCCGAGTACAGTTCCGAGAATGAAGCCTACTCCTGTTTCAAGTAATGTCGTCCATATGTGGACCCAAAGTGAACCGTCAATCCATTTCGTTAAAAAGAGATCCCAAATACTTGAAGGAGAGCTAAAGAGTAAAGGATCAATCCATTCTTTTTTACTAGCTATTTCCCATATTGCAAAGAAAAGAACAAGAAGTACAAGTTGTAAAGAGCGAGCTAACCATGCATGTTGTCTTTCTTTTTTTCGAAACTGTTCATGTAGTTGTTTTATATTATCCAAGTCGTTCCAGCTCCTTCCATATTTCTTGGAAGAGGGATGGGAAGTCATGGTGGTGGCGTGCTTCTAACGGCGATAAGGAACGGATACTTTCTGGGACGATGAACGTTTTTGCGATTTTTCCAGGGTTCGCCTGCAGTAAATAAATACGATCACTCATCGCAATTGCTTCTTCAATATCATGTGTCACAAGTAGGGATGTTTTCTTATAGTTACGTAGTAATGTGAAGACGAGATCTTCTAGTTTTAATTTTGTTTGATAATCAAGAGCGGAAAATGGTTCATCTAACAATAAAATTTTTGGGTCGGTCGCTAATGTTCGAACGAGTGCAGCACGTTGGCGCATACCACCGGATAGTTCACGAGGGTATTGCTGTTCTATATCATATAGGCCGACTTGTTTTAAAAGCTTTAATGTATGTTCTTTCGTATTTTCATCATAAACCTTCCGAATATGAAGTCCGAGCATAATATTTTCTTCAATTGTTTTCCACGGAAACAAGTAATCTTGCTGGAGCATATAGCCCATAGAGGGGGTCTTAGTTGTAATCGGTTCACCATCTAAAAATACGATACCTTCAATTGGATCAAGTAGCCCTGCGATGATGGAGAGGAGCGTTGTTTTTCCGCAACCACTTGGACCAAGGATTGAAATAAATTCGCCTTCTTCTACTTGCAAACTCATATCTTCAAGAATAAGTTTGGCATTTTCTTTTGCAAAAAAGCAGTGAGAAACGTTACGTATTTGTAAAAAGCTCATACACTTCGCCTCTATTTCTTAATAACGCTTTCGGCAATTTTTGTATTGACGAGCGCTTCATGTGGAACTTCTTTTTGTAATTCACCAGATTCTTTCATAATCGTTTGGAGTTGTTTCCATTCTGCATCATCTAATAATGGATTTGTCGCATAAGAATGTTGTTTTTTGTAGCGCTCAATTACTTTTACTGAAATGTCTTTTGAAGTGTCTTTAAATAGTGGTGAAACGGCATCGGCAATCTCTTCTGGACTATGTGTATCAACCCATTGCTGCGCTTTATATAGTGCGCGCGTGAATTTTTCAGCAGCAGCTTTATCTTTCTTTAAGAAACTTTCTTTTGCCATAAACGTTGTATAAGGGACAGTACCAGATTCAGCTCCGAAAGACGCGACGATATAACCTTTTCCTTCTTTTTCAAGTATACTTGCAGTCGGTTCAAAGAGCTGTACAAATTCTCCCGTACCAGATGCAAAGGCATTTGCAATATTAGCAAACTCGATATTTTGAATTAAGTTCGTATCTTTGCGAGGGTCAATGCCATTTTTCTTTAAAACGTATTCACCAACCATTTGCGGCATGCCGCCTTTACGCTGTCCTAAAAACGTAACGCCTTTTACATCGTTCCAATTAAAAGAGTCTAATTTTTTACGGGAAACTAAAAATGTACCATCTGTTTGTGTAAGCTGCGCAAAATTAATGACAGGATCTTTTGCTCCTTGTTGATGAACATAAATAGACGTTTCTGAACCAACGAGAGCAATATCAATTCCGCCAGATAAAAGGGCGGTCATCGTTTTATCTCCGCCAGCTGTTGTTTGTAAGTCAATATTTAAACCTTCATCTTTAAAAAATCCTTTTTCAATTCCAACATATAATGGTGCGTAGAAAAGAGAGTGTGTAACTTCGCCAACGCGAATTTTTTGAGCTTGTTCTTTCGTACTTTCCTTTGTACTACTACAAGCAGCGAATGTGAAAACAGCTAGTAACATGATGCAAAAAACGGTTATTAATTTTTTCACTATATGACACCTCCTAGAAGTCAATCTACAAGCATAATATGTAGGTAAGTGCCCATATGTGAGTATAGATAGCAGGAATTTTTCGGGTAATAAAGAAGTACAAATATAAGGGGTGATAAAATGGATTACGAATACGATGATAGCGTACATTTACATCTTGATTATTTCGGAACTGAATGTGATATGGAATCGATTGCTTATAAGAGGAAGCATGAAGACGTGTGGGATGTGTATTTTAATTTTGGAGTATACGGTCTTCAGAAAGAGGAGATAGAGACAGGTCGGTTTATGGACGAATATGCTGGTTATTACGTTTTTTCTGTACATGCTCGTGATTTGAGCTGGGAGTTTGGAAGTGCTCAGTTTGAGGAATGGGTTTTGAAGAACCATATAGTAGAAAGAACGCTTCAAAAATAGGGAGGAATTTTGTGTTTGAATTTCTCATCTTATTGCTTATTTGTGTAATTGGAATTTACATCATGCAAGTGCTCACTTACCGATTCGCAAAGAAAAATATTCATAAATATAAGGAAATGAAATGGATTCATATGTGGCTAGACATGACTATGAAAAAGGGTCCGAGATTAGATTTGTTTGATTTTGTACTTATAGTAATCGTAAGTATCATATGGAAAATATGGATGCTTCCTCTTGTATAGTAAACATGCTAATCATCGTATCCTAATAAATAACGAAAAGAACCTGTCATATGACAGGTTCTTTTCTATTTGTAGCATGTAGTGTTACATGGAAAATCCAATGTATACGACAAATTACGACAAAGGGGTTTATACATATTTGTTATTCTATTAAAGGTTATTATTTGTAATATATATATATAGGAGGATTTTTTAATGTTAAAGAAATTATTATTATTTTTACTTACGGGCTTATGTGTAGTGGTTTTAACAGCTTGTAAAGATGAAGAGGAAAAGCTGAAAGCATCGGAAGAACAGAAAATAGATGAGAAGAAAGTTGAAGAAGATAAGAAGGTAGAAGAGCAGCAAAAAGCAGAGGAAGAAAAACGTAAGCAAGAAGAGCAGCAAAGAGTAGAAGAAGAAAAACGTAAGCAAGAAGAGCAGCAAAGAGTAGAAGAAGAAAAACGTAAGCAAGAAGAGCAGCAAAGAGTAGAGCAAGAAAAACGTAAGCAAGAAGAGCAACAGAAGATTCAGCAACAACAGTCTGCACAACAAGAGAGAACACAAAAACAAGAAAAAACAACAGAAGCAACAGGTGGTAAACCGACAAGATCACAAATTTCGGTTGGTTCACATGTAGTTATTCAATTAGATAAAGATTATAGTAAAACAGTGAGCGGTGTTGTGAAAGATATTTTAACAAACACGGAAACACATACGTACGGAATTAAGGTTCGATTACAAGATGGACAAATTGGCCGTGTTCAAAGTGTTGGATAAATAAAAAAAGAGGTCGTCCATTTTTGGACGACCTCTTTTTTTATTATGCTTGGCTAGTGCGGAAAAATGGAAGCTTCTGCACAGCGTAAACTAACCCGTATGCAAGAATTAAGCACATAAGAGGGTTAATGAAAAATCCGTAGCGATTAATTGCTAAGAATAAGTTTGAGAAGATGATGTAAATAACAGAACTTGCTACTAGCATCATAACGCGCTTATGCTTAAATGAATTTAGCATGAAGCAGAAACTGCTCAAGAATGTACCGATGATAAAGACTCTATGACACATTTGTATAAAGTTATGAATACGGTATTGGTCTACAGCAGGAGCTGTTTTGAATAACTCAATTGTTTTACCAACAGTGAACCAAGAGAACCAATATGTGAAGTCCGTTTTAAATCCATTTTTGATTAAATTTTTTGCGTATGCCTCTTTATCATCTAAGCCCTGGGCTTTCATTTGATTAACTACATTTTCATAGCCAATTTTGTTAAACGGATCTGCACCGGCAATTAATGGGTCTGCACCTTGGGTTGAGAATAAGATAAATTGATTGAATGCTAAATAGTTACGAACAACCCAGGCACCGATAATAAGGAACGGACCAATGAGCCATAACAATCCAATTCGAATGGAGTCTTTAAATCCATATGTGAACAAGACGACAAGAACAGGAATAAGCATCATTGGAGCTGGGTTTGGACGGAACATAAGTAAAATAGCAACAACAATTCCAAACCATATATGGAATTTTGTTTTATTGTATTTCCATGCAAGAACAAATACATACACGCTTAACGATAATAAGAATATGGAAGGAACTTCTGTTAGTAATGTACGGAAGTATGTATAGTTACTTGGATAAATAGCATATAAAATACTCGCAACAATTCCATAAATATTCTTTTCAAATAACTCTTTCCCTATTAAGAATACTAATAACACTGTGCAAAGGTTTAGTATCATATTAATAACAGTTGCTACGTAATAGTAAGGAAGTGATGTAACATCAGAAATAATCATAGCACCAGCTAATAATAGCGGCTGACCTGGTGTGATGTATGCATTTTTTCCAGGCACTTCACTAGGTTCTAAATAAACATAGCCAAATACACCATGTTTTAATAATTGTTCAGCTGTTAACGAATAGTTAAAGGCATCATTTGCACCATATGTTACTTTGACTAACTCTCCATCTAATCCTGGCTGTTTTACTAGACAAAAAACGTGCAGTAGGAAAGAAAGCGCCAAAATTGCATATACCGCTTTAGGTAGATTTTTAAACTTATTTAACAAAAATGAGCATCTCCTTTTTTATTAATTCTTTCGTATTTTCATGATAAAACCCTATTAGTATTAAGGTTTTCCAAAACATAGTTATTATATCATAAAGTGGAATGAAGGAAGTTAGTTTTTTAAGAATGAATAGTTGGTATTCCAAAAATTAACTGTTGATTAAGGGAGAATTAAGAAACTACAGTTATAGTAGAATCCAGTGTGAAGACGAAATGCATGAAGTATGTTATCTTAATAGAAACTGTTTTTACGGTGCGGGGTGAAATTAATAAACAGAAAAGAGGGAATGAATTGAGGTGTGATTTTTCATTTCATCAGCCAAGAAGAAGTATATTAATTTCAGCGATGTTAAGTGGCCTAGTAACCCTATATGTAATACCCACACTTTTTTTGATTTTAAAATATTTTAGTTTAGATACGATGAAAGATATGTTAAATCAAAAAATTGTCTTAAGTATAATGACAATTTTGATGTGGATTGTACTATTGTATGTTGCGCATTTGAATAAAGATATTGTTAATAAATTTAAACCGATTATTCGGATTTATATTAGAATGTTTTTAGTAGCGCATGTGGTTACTTTGCTTTTTATTTTCACGCAAAATAATATGAATCTCGTAAATACACTGAATTGGATTTACAATTATAACGCACAGTTTATATTTAGTTTAATTGTAATTTATGCGATATATGTTTTGGTGTATAACGTGCTTGGGAAAGTTTTTTTGAGTACTATTTTGGCAAGCATTTTGCTAATCATTTTGGCTATTGTAAATCACTTCAAAATTGTTTTTAGGGGAGACCCACTATATCCTTCTGATTTTACACAGATTGGACATATGCAATCTGTTATACCAATGGTGATGGATTATTTTAGTTGGGGTTATATTCTTCTCGTTATTGTAAGTGTTGTTGTCTGTATTTTGGCGGGTATGTATGTGAGGAAGTATATTCAAAATGTAAAAGTTCATGCAGGCGTACGAGTTCTATTTATAATAGGATCCGTTTTTATTTTATATGTGTATGGTAATTTTACGAATACGTTTATAAATAAATGGTTTCAAAAGTCGGGTATAGAGTTCGTTTTGTGGGATCAAAATGAAAATTATGCTTCAAATGGTTTTGTGCTAGGATTTATAAGTAATTTAGATACGACAGTCATTGAAAAGCCGAAAGATTATTCAAAAGAAAATATGCTTCAAATAGCAAACGATATAAAGAAACAATATAGTAGCAATATAGGGGCGCAGAAGCAAAAAGAGAAACCAAATATTATTTTTGTAATGAGCGAGTCGTTTTGGGATCCAACGAAATTAACGAATCTTTCCTTTAGTGAAGACCCTTTACCGAATTTGCATCATTATATAGAAAATTTTCCTGGTGGACAGACTATTTCTCCTACATTTGGAGGAAATACTGCGAACGTTGAATTTGAGGCGTTAACGAGTTATTCAATGAGTTTGTTAAAGCCAGGATCTATACCATATCAGCAAGCCGTTACAAGTAAGATAGAAGTTCCATCTATTCCTCGAGCGCTGAAAAAAGAGGGGTATTACACAAGCGCTATTCATTCGTTCGGTCGCTCATTCTTTAAACGTGATGATGTATATAAAGTGTTAGGATTTGATAAGTTTAATGCACAAGATACGATGGAAAATGTAGAAGTTGACGGAGACTATATTAGTGATTTATCTATGAGTAAAGAGATAATAGCTGAATTAGAGAAGCAAAAACAACCTACTTTTATTCATGCAGTTACGATGCAAAATCATTTTCCATTTAAAGAAGGAAGATTTGGCGAAAATCAAATCGAGATTAGTGGATTAGAAAATGAAGAATCGAAGGCTGAATTAGAGACTTATACAGAAGGTTTAAGACGTTCAGATGAAGCTCTTCAATATTTAATAGAGGAGCTAGATAATTTAGATAGACCTACATTATTAGTATTCTTTGGGGACCATCTTCCGTCGCTAGGAACAAATAAATCTCTTTATAAAGAGAATGGGTATATAACGAATGAAAAAACGCCAAGTGAACGATTAGCGATGGCGCAAACGCCGTTATTAATGTATGCAAATTTTGATATACCAAATGACAATTTAGGTTTAGTAAGTCCAATTTATTTTTCAAATCTTGTCTTTGATTATGCTGGATTAAATAAGGTACCGTTCTATCAATTTTTATCGAAGTTATATGAAGAAATTCCTGTACTTCGTGACGAATTGAGGATAGGAAAAGACGGAAAAGCAATAAAAAGTTTAACAGAAAAACAAAAAGAAATGCTAAAGCAATATGAGCTTATTCAATATGACTTACTCGCCGGAAAGCAATATAGTAAGGATATATTATTTAAATAAGCGAAAAAAAGAACTTGTATACAATACAAGTTCTTTTTTCATAGTATTTAACGGGATAACCAGACAAGCTAGGTTTAGGGAGTATTACTTGTACATTTAGTATAAATTAAAATAGAGTCGTTTTAATAATTGATTTGTGAGAAGTATGTGAATTTTTCACCTAGTATATAATTGGACAATTTGTTTAATTTTAACTAATTCCCCGAAAGAATTCTCCTTCCTCAAGCGTGTGAAGGGCGTAGCCCAACGGTAGGTGGGAGATGAATTTCGGTTTGGCATAGCCAAAAACTTTTGATAAACTAGCTATATGAAGTTCTTTGATAACTTGATATATGAGGTTGCAGGAAGAAAATAGAGTGCGAAAACCAAGCCATTCGGTTCCTGCGTAAAATATCAACCGTACCAAAAGAGCGTCCAAGCGTTGGACATCTAGGGGTGGAACACCCCGAAGTAACGCTCAGGGAGACGAAAGGGTACTTTCGTCGTGGAACTGAGAAGCTCCCACTTCAAGCTTTGCTAAGTGGCGAGTAGTTCACTAGAATCAGTTCCAGATTTGTTATTAATTTTTAGTTTGCAATTATTTGTTGTATGGATTTATAAACAGACAGGATTTCGAGTTGTTAGTATTTATGCGTTTAACGATGAGCGTGTTTATTTTTTATCTATTCTTTGTATGACAATTGTTCCAACTCTTCATTTTTTCCGCATTATCGTTTTATTTTTAATGGAAGAGAAGAATAAGTCATATGTGGAATTTGCTCGTGCAAAAGGTAGTTAAGAAAAAAGAATTTGCCGTAAGGGAAAATTCTTTTTTTACTGTAAAGGAACTATGAATTTAAAAATTTTATTAGTCCCTTATTTAATTCATCCGCTTGATCGATTGGAGAGCCGTGGCCACTATTTGTAAGAGGATATAGTTCAGAGTTTTTAATTCGCTCTTTTGTTAGCTCAGCACTTTTATAAGGGATGAGTTGGTCGTGAACACCGTGGAATATTTTTGTTGGGACGTTAATTTTACTCAAGTCCTTCGTTACGTCTTCGTTTGCAGCAGCTTGCAAAATTTTGATGAGAGCATAAGAAGCGGACTGCATACCGAGATAAGAAAACCATTCTAACGTGGCAGCTCCTAAGTTTCTATTAAAAAATGATAAAGATACATCATTAAGAAATTTAGGCAAATTTGCATACATTTGAGCAATCAGAGCATCTGCTTGTTCTTTCGGTACGCCGTAAGGGGATTCTTGGTTTTTCACGAAAGAAGGAGAGACAGCATCCACTAATGCAAGTTTGGAAATACGACGCCCATTATATCGTGACATATACCGAATAGAGAGAGCGCCACCGACTGAGAAGCCGACTAACGTAGCATTTTCTATTTGAAGTGCATCTAATACAATTGCGATATCATCAGCTAAACGATCATAAGTGTAACCAGTCCATGGTTTATCAGACTGTCCGTTTCCTCGTATATCCATGGCGATGCAGCGGAAACCATGTTGTGGTAAGATATTAAATTGATATTGGTACATTTGATGATTTAAAGGCCAGCCATGAACGAAGAAGACAGGTTTACTTCCAGGGCCTGGGTTAATATCCTCAACAAAAATGTGTACATCTTTTTCCACTGTAACGAACATGACGTATCCTCCTCATGTATTTTAATAGGCTCTTTCCCAAAATCGCTGTTTTGTCATTGCCTGAATAAATTCATTTGCAAGTAAGGTAGGGTTTTGTTCTGTTATAACGCCAGGTTTTCCTTCGATGTTTAAAGATTGAATAATAGTATTTCCATTTTTGAAAGCGCCAATTGGCTTAAAGTGATTATACGATTCTACGACAAATGAACTTGCTTTGTTAAGAAAATGATCATCAATATTTCCGCCAATAAGAAGTAGCCCATCATAAAGAAGCGGTGATCCTGTTAAGAAAGTATCATTCACTTCCCACTGTCCATTTTGAGAGCCTTGCACAAAACCTAATCGTTCGGAAATAATAACGGGCTGAAGACCGGCTTGTTTGAATTGATTTATAATATATTGTGCGTTTTGACCGTCATATCCGTTTGCGACAATGACGCCTACTCGTAATGTATTTGGGCTGAATGTTGTATGTTCCATACTTAGTGCTGGTGAGGATTTTGTAACATTTGATTCTTGAACATTTGGCACTGTTGCCCCGACTGCTTCAGCTACTAAAGTAGCTAATTCTGTACTTATATGACCAATCATACCTACGACTTGTTGGCGAACTGATTTACTTTTTACTTTTCCTAATTCAAAGGAAAAGGCCTGCATAATATGGATTCTTTCGACGTGGCTCATACTATTCCAAAATAAACGGGCTTGTGAGAAATGGTCTTTAAAACTAGCGGCTGTTTCTCTTGTTTTATGTCCAGAAACAGTAGAAGGATATGTAACGAAACCGCCTTTCGTACCAGGTACAGTAAAGGGAGAGTTATTAGCTAAAGAGTTATTATGGTAAGCGACTTTTCCTTTATCAATTATATATTTAGACGCACCATCTCTTTGATTGTTATGAAAAGGACATACCGGACGATTAATCGGTAACTCTTGATAGTTTGTACCGACGCGTGCTAATTGTGTATCTGTATAAGAAAATAGTCTACCTTGTAAGAGAGGATCATTTGTAAAATCGATACCGCGGACGATGCTTCCAGGGTGCAGTGCGACTTGTTCTGTTTCCGCAAATACGTTATCAACGTTTCGGTTTAACGTCATTTTTCCGATGATCTTAACAGGGAAGTCTTCTTCCGGCCAAATTTTTGTTGCATCTAATATATCGAAATCGTATTTAAATTCATCCTCTTCTTCTAAAATTTGAACGCCAAGTTCGTACTCAGGGTAGTTTCCGGCATTAATATTTTCCCATAAATCACGGCGATGATAATCTGGATCAGCGCCGCCTAGTTTTTGAGCTTCATCCCAAATTAACGAGTGAACACCAAGCTTTGGCTTCCAGTGGAATTTTACGAATCGTGACTTTCCGTGCGTATTAACTAAACGAAATGTATGAACGCCGAACCCTTGCATCATTCGAAAACTTCTCGGAATTGCGCGATCCGACATAATCCACATCATCATCGCAGCTGATTCTTGATTATTGGCGATAAAGTCCCAAAAAGTATCGTGTGCTGTTTGTCCTTGGGGAATCTCATTATGTGGCTCTGGTTTAAGAGCATGAATAAGATCCGGAAATTTAATACCATCTTGAATGAAGAAAATCGGAATGTTATTACCCACTAAATCGAAATTTCCTTCCTCTGTATAAAACTTAACAGCGAATCCTCGTACATCTCGGTTCGTTTCATTTGCACCTTTTGATCCAGCAACTTCAGAAAAACGAATAAAAATAGGTGTCTTTTTAGATGGGTCTTGTAAAAAATGAGCCATTGTTAAGTCTTCTAAAGAATCATATAGCTCAAAAACACCATGTGCTCCGTAACCGCGGGCATGAACGACTCTTTCAGGAATTCGTTCACGGTCAAAATGAGCGAGTTTTTCTCGCATCAGGAAATCTTCTAAAAGTGTAGGACCACGATCGCCGGCGGTTAAAGAGTTTTCATCATTTGAAATTTTGACACCCGTATTCGTTGTCATCTCTTTTCCTTCATTGTTTTTCGTAAAGGATTGTAACTGTTCTATCTTCTTATTTTCACGACCGTCCATATAAAGCACCTCCCATATTATACGTATTATTGTTCATGGTTTTTATGCTTACATATGGTGTGGGGAAGTATATTATCTATGGATTGATTTTCCTCATTTGTTCAATTTATCTTTGTTTGTCTATGAAAATCATTTATTATAATAAATGGTATTCTTTTGAAGGGGTGTTGAAGTGGAAGAGAGTTTTCTATCAGCTAAAGAAGAAAAGAAAAACGCTAAGATTTTCTTATGGGTAATACATGTTATTTTAATTGTATACGAGGTTGCATACGCGATTATATTAGAAGATACAATGCCTTTAGTAAATTGGCATAAAGGGATATGGAAGCTTGCATATATTATGGCTATATTAGGTATTAGTGTTTACTTATTTGAGAGAGAAAAAGCATATTTAGTTAAATATACATATTTATTTGCATACATGATCGCAGAGACTTTTAATATTGGATGGTATGCTTTTCATAATAGAATAGCATTTGATGAAGGGAATGTAATTGAATATATTTTCATTTTTTTCGTACCGATCTTTTTGAGTAAAAGATATTTATTTGTCTTAGCGCCATTCCTTATAGGGAAATATATGATATACCTATTTGTATTTGGAGAACTTAACCTGTTTATGTCTCTTGTTATAAATATGGTGTTACTTTTCGTGTCATTTATTATTTTAAATCGATTTTTACAATATCTTTCAGCAGTAAAGGGACGTATTGCAGAGGCAAGTCAGTCACAAAAATTGGCGGTTATCGGAAAAATGGCAGCGACAGTCGGACATGAAATTAAAAACCCACTTGCTTCATTAAAAGGGTTTACGCAATTACAAAAAGAGAAACACGAAAAAGATGCAACATATGAACAAATGATTCTCGAAATCGAAAATATGAATAATATGATTAGTGAATTAATGGAGGTTGCTGCATGTAAACCTTCTGTTTATGAAAAACACATTGTAAGTGATGTTTTAGTACAAGCGGTAGAAAACATGCGCGGAAAAATGAACGAGTTAAATATAAATTGTACCTTTAATGAAGAGCAAAATAGAAGTGAAATTGAATGTGATAAACGCAAATTAAAAGGAGTATTTTTGTATGTTATTAAAAATGCTTTAGAGGCAATGGAACATGGCGGAACATTAAAAATACAAGTTGAAAATAAAAAAAGAGATTATGTAATAGTAAGTATAGTAGATAGTGGTTTTGGGATAAAAAAGGATAATTTAGGACGAGTTAAGGATGCTTTTTATACAACGAAGCAAGATAGAATTGGATTAGGTCTTACGGTAGCAGAGCGAATTGTGACAGAGCATCTTGGAGAATTACACATTTCTAGTGAAGTAAAGAAAGGAACGAGAGTAGAAATACTGCTCCCGAAAAAATGTGAGCGCAATGTGACACAAGATTAAGAGGTGTTGTTAAAGGAGTTATCATATGGAAAAAGGCAATATATTTGAAAAAGAAGAGATAAAGGCATTAATAATATTTTTAAGCTTATTCTTCGTTATATTTTTTGCGTATGATTTTGCTGAAAAAGTTATTGTCCTTTTATCAGATAAAAATCAAAAACTAGCAGATGCTTTTGGAGAAGGATTAGGTTTATGGCTATATAGTTTTATGGTTGGATTATTCTTTATAGGATTTTATTTTATGAAATGGAAAAAGCCGTATATTGTGAAGTATATTATTTTAATTGGCTATAATATATTGGATTTTATTAATAACTTCATTATTTATTACGGAAGTGATGCGGAATTTGATGGCGGGAATATAGTAGAAGGATTCTTTATTTTATTTGCACCGATATTTGTGAATAAGAGGTACTTTTGGTTAGTTGCCGGAACTATTGTTGGAAAATATGCACTTATGGGATTCGTTGTTCAATCCTTTATTGTTCTTATCCCAATAGCATTATATAGCGTGTTTGTTATTATATGTTGGATTATATTTTTAAGATTCCAATCTTACGTTCGTACACTTGAAATGATGGATAAAGAAATACGAAATGTAGAGAAATTAGCAATGGTTGGGAAAATGGCGACAGTAATTGGCGATAAGATTAGAAGACCGTTAGAAAAATTGAAAAAACTCGTGAATAAGCAAGCGAAAAAATATCCAGAAGATAAAATTTATAGTGAAATTATGAGACAGGAAGTAGAGCGAATTCATACAATTGCTACAGAGCTAAATGGGTTTGAGAAATCTAAATCGGTAGAATCCGAAACGCATAATATTAAAGAAATCATCTCTTATGTTATCAGGGTTATGGAAAAGCCAGCTTTAGAACAAGGGATAAAAATGCATGCTATTTATAGTAAAGATATACCATCAATTACATGTGAGGAAAAACGATTGAAACAAGTATTTTTTAATTTAATAAAAAATGCGATTGAAGCAATGTCAGTTGGCGGAACTATTACTGTAAAAGTTATAGTGGAAGATGTGATCATTGTTCAAATTATAGATGAGGGATGCGGCATTCCGAAAGATAAAATTCCGAAGCTAAATGAAGCTTTTTACACAACGAAAGAAACTGGAACAGGCTTAGGATTAGTAGTTACGGAAAAAATTATTAAAGATCACCACGGTAAATTGAACTTTGAAAGTGAAGTTGGAGTTGGAACGACTGTTGAGATTATGTTGCCGATTTAATGATAGTGTAAGAGATAAATAGAAAACATCACTTAATCAAAAGTGATGTTTTTTTAAATTGATTTATCCCGCGTTAGCAGGTAGTAAGACTCCCACCTCCAAATTAAGCTGGGACAAAGAAGTTAGGTGGAGTCGGGCTGCCCGTAAAAGCCTGATTGGCGAGGGCTAATAATCAGAGGGGGATGGATACCACCCTGATTAAAGTTTCACTTTATCACATATATTTTATAGTAGTCTTAATTTTCTGCAAATAAGATTCAAGAAAAATGGTGGTACAATATATAAATGATACGAGAAGAGAGGATGTAGGTTAACACATGTACGTTACTGTAACAGAGGCAGCATATAAAAAGATTATGGATACGATTCCAAGTGAAACGAAATATATAAAGTTATTTTATGATAATGAAGGTTGCGGTTGTGTTATGAGCGGGATTATTGATTTAGTAGCCGTTTCAGAGAAAGATGAGCGCGATGTAGATATCGAATCAAGCGTACTAAACTTTATTGCAGATCGCACAAAGCTTGTATTTATGGATGATAAATTAACAGTTGATTGGCATGAAGTTGGAGGGACTTTCCAGCTGAAGAGCCCAAGCCAGTTTTATAATCCGAATATGAAGTTACATGTTCGATTATAATGAAGAGAGAAGGAGTATATAATATGCTCCTTTTTCTTATGGATTTTTTCACATAATGAAATGTACATATAGTTGAATTTTCTGTATAATTCTCTTTGCGGAGGGGGTTGCGCATGAAAAGATGGGGAATTGAGTTATTAATTTTAAGTGTCGTTATTATTTGGGGGATTAACTATACGATTGCGAAATATGGACTTTTAGAATTTACAGCAATAGAGTTTACTGCAGTTCGAATGATGACAGCAGCACCACTACTGTTATTACTTACGTTTTTTATCGAAAAGTCACTTTATATGGAGCGAAAAGATATACCAAGATTAATCATCGTTAGCGTTGTAGGTATTGTACTGTATCAAACGTTATTTATGGAAACTGTAAAATACACATCCGCTACAAATGCTTCTTTACTCATATCTATTTCACCTATTTTTACAACTGTGTTTGCGATTTTCTTGAAACAAGAAAAATTTTCTTCTCGAAAGTTAGTTGGTTCCATGATTGCCTTTATTGGTGCTACATTAGTTTTGGTAGCGGGGCATTCACTCGCTAGTTCTTTCTACGGAAATGGGATTGGACTTATTACATCAATATGTTGGGGACTTTATCCCGTTTTAGCAGGGCCGCTTATTAAAAAATACTCAGCATTACGTGTTACTGCATGGTCGACATTAGTTGGAGCGATTCCGCTCTTATTGTTAAGTGGTCCACATGTATTTGTCATGCCATTTCACATTACACACGGAATGACACTATTTGCTTTACTATATTCTATTTTCTTTGTAACAGTATTCGGTTTAGTCATGTGGTATGTTGGTATTCAAAAAATTGGTGCGTCACATACGATGGTATATATGTATATTACGCCGCTTGTAGCTGTTTTATTTGCAGCTGTATGGGCAAATGAATATGTATCGTTTCAACAAATAATCGGTGGAATCATCATTTTCTTCGGTCTATGGTTTGTGAAATCAGAGAAAGTAGAAGCTAATTCTATCGTGCAAGAACCTATATCAAAATAGGAAAACAGATCACCTATGATCTGCTTTCCTATTTTTTTATTTTTGGTAAAAATACGAGGAATAAAATGGCAGTAATAAGTGGGATTAAATTAAGAAAAGGAATGCGGAAGAGTGTAATTAGAATAATACCTGGAAGAAGAACACCGAGGACAGCATAGAAAATACTATGTTTTTTCGTGTACCAATACAAGGAAAGTCCAATAAGTGCAGGAACAATGAGATGAATGAGAGCCATTAAAAAATAAATCATTAGACGCCCCCTTTATTTATGTGCTTATTACATCATATCCGTATGTTCATAGATTGATATCAATTTTTTCATAATTGGACGAAAATGTTTTGAAAAACGTCACATTTATGAGGGATTCTATATTAGAAATCTTGTATAATATTATTTTCTAAAAGCATTTTAACAACATAAACATACCGTTTATGTTGTTTTTAATTTGAATGAAATAGATTTTAAGTAGTATGGACTCGAAAGAAATGAGTTATACAGCTTTTGTTGGATAAATATAAAAAACATTGAAGGGGAGTACAGCATGATTAGTTTGTCATTAAAATCGTTTAAAGTTCAATCATATTATCTACTAGGTATTCTGTTATTAGGCTGGATGTTAACACCGTTTTCAGCACATTTTCTAGGTGCAGGAATTGGACTTATTGTAAGCATGTATTGTGTTTGGATTTTAGGAAGGCGTATCGAAAAGCTTGGAGATAGTATAGTAAAGAAGACGAAAGCGCCGACGCTTGGTATGTTTAATCGCTTTGCAGCTGCAATTTTGGGTGCTATTATCATGTACGAAATTGAGCATCATATGGTAATGTGGGCATTTGCAGTAGGTATTCTGGGTGGTTATTTCTTAATCGTTATTAATTTAGGGTATTATAGTATGAAGGATGAAGAAGAATTAACAAAGGGCTGAAAAAGATAAAAAGATAAAAAGATAAAAAGCCTCTTTTTAGATGGAATAGAGGATCTGGCGATGGATAGAAGCGTTCAGATCCTTTTTTAGTCCCATGCGGTGTGAAACCAGAAGGATGTAGTGAGTGGGAAAATAGTTTATATGTTCGAAGCCGTGGTTTGTATGTATGGAAATCCGAGTATGTAAATTGAAAATTGGGCTTGGGAAGTTTTAAGTTGGAATAGAGGATCTGGCGATGGATAGAAGCGGTCAGATCCTTTTTTAGTCCCATGCGGTGTGAAACTAGAAGGATGTAGTAAGTGGGGAATAGTTTGTGTGTTCGAAGCTGTGATTTGTATGTGGGTAAATTAAAGAATATATAGAAAGAAGCTTACGCGGAAAACGTAAGCTTCTTTTTTATGTAAGTGTGTGTAACCGTTAAGCCACATTGGGTTTTGTCGGTGAGTACGTGGAACTTTACGGTTACACGACACTTATTCATATGAGTAAAAGGGTTATTCCAACAGAAAATTTGTAATTAAGCGATTGGACCGCCTAAGTTAATAATAGCTTCAGAAACGCTATCGAATTTTTTGAAGTTTTCTTTAAATTCGTTTGCAAGCTCAATTGCTTTCACTTTGTAAGCATCTTTATCAGCCCAAGTTTGTTCAGGCATTAATACTTCATCAGGTACACCTGGAACATGACGAGGTACTTCAAGGCCAAAGATGTCGTGTTTTGCAGTTTCAGCTTTAGCAAGTTCACCGCTTAGTGCTGCTTGAATCATTGCACGAGTGTAACCTAAGTTCATACGTTTACCAACGCCGTATTCGCCACCAGTCCAGCCAGTGTTTACTAAGAATACTTTCGCATCATGTTTCTCGATTTTTTCACCAAGCATTTCAGCATAACGAGATGCATCAAGCGGTAAGAACGGTGAACCGAAGCAAGTAGAGAATGTAGCTTGCGGAGATGTAACACCGCGCTCTGTTCCTGCTAGCTTACTAGTGTAACCGCTTAAGAAATGGTACATAGCTTGCTCTTTTGATAACTTACTGATTGGAGGCAATACGCCAGATGCATCAGCAGTTAAGAAAATAATTGTATTTGGATGTCCTGCAACACTTGGCAGTACGATATTGTCAATCGCATGCATAGGGTATGCAGCACGTGTATTTTCTGTTAAAGTAGTATCGTTATAGTCAGCGATGCGTGTTTGACCATCAATGACAACGTTTTCTAAAACTGAACCAAATTTGATTGCATCGAAGATTTGTGGTTCTTTTTCATGAGAAAGGTTTACACATTTTGCATAGCAACCGCCTTCAATATTGAATACGCCGTTATCAGACCAACCGTGCTCATCGTCACCGATTAATTTACGGTTTGGATCAGCAGATAATGTTGTTTTGCCTGTTCCAGATAAACCGAAGAATAGTGCTACGTCGCCTTCTTCGCCTACGTTTGAAGAGCAGTGCATAGAAAGAATGTCTTGTTCAGGTAGTAAGAAGTTCATAATAGAGAAGATTGATTTTTTCATTTCTCCAGCATATTCTGTACCACCGATTAGTACGATACGTTTTTCGAATGAAACCATAATGAATGCTTCAGAATTTGTACCGTCAATTGCTGGATCTGCTTTGAAGTTTGGTGCAGAAACAATTGTGAACTCTGATTCGTGAGTTGCTAATTCTTCTTCATTTGGACGAATAAATAATTGATGTACGAACAAATTATGCCATGCATATTCGTTAACAACTTGAATTGGTAGGCGATAGTTGCGATCAGCGCCAGCAAATCCTTTGAAGATGAATAACTCTTCTTTTTCTTTTAAGTATTCTAAAACTTTTATATATAATTTATTAAAATGTTCTTCAGAGATCGGTTGGTTCACGGCTCCCCAAGCAATTTTGTCAGCAACCGATGCTTCCTTCACAATAAATTTATCCTTAGGAGAACGTCCTGTGTATTTTCCTGTTGAAGCAGAAACGGCACCAGTAGAAGTTAATTTCCCTTCGTTTCGCATTAATACTTTTTCCACTAATTGCGGAACACTTAATTGAATCTGTGCATTGCTTCCGTTCAATAATTCATGTAAACCAATTTGGACATTCACAGTACTCATATTTATATACCATCCTTTTCATTTAATGAAATATTTCTCGTAATCCCCATCAATAGTATAACACAATTATATAAATAATGTATACTATTTATTTATTTTTGTTTGTGTGAATGTATCATTTCCCTATTAATATTTCATTCTATGGGTATTGAGAAAAACTTTCAGGAAAATGTGAATATTAATTGACAAATGAATATCATTTCTTTAGTATAGGTTGGGACGGATACTCTCTTATCCCGAGCTGGCGGAGGGACAGGCCCGATGAAGCCCAGCAACCTCATTTGTAGTGGTAAATACAGGTGAATAGGTGCTAAAACCTGTGCGAGGCTAACGGTCTCGAACGATAAGAGCAAAGGGCAAAAAGCAGTATGCAAGTAGCAAATTAAACCTTTCCTCTATGTTAAGTAGGAAAGGTTTTTCTGTATGCTTGTGTGGGAGAATAAATGTATGTCGCAGTTTGTGGCAAATTAAGGATGAGTTCCGTACAATATATACAATTACTGTAGGGAGGTTTACCACATGACAAAAAAACGTCATCTGTTCACATCTGAGTCTGTAACTGAAGGACATCCAGATAAAATTTGTGACCAAATTTCTGATTCAATTTTAGATGCGATCTTAGCAAAGGACGCAAATGCACGTGTAGCTTGTGAAACAACTGTAACAACTGGTTTAGTATTGGTAGCGGGGGAAATTACGACTTCTACTTACGTAGATATTCCAAAAATCGTTCGTGAAACAATTCAAGGCATTGGTTACACACGCGCAAAATACGGATTCGATGCAGAAACTTGTGCAGTTTTAACATCTATCGATGAGCAATCTGCTGACATCGCTATGGGTGTTGACCAAGCACTAGAAGCACGCGAAGGTCAAATGACTGACGCTGAGATTGAGGCAATTGGTGCGGGAGACCAAGGTTTAATGTTTGGCTTCGCATGTAATGAAACACAAGAATTAATGCCACTTCCAATCTCGCTTGCTCACAAATTAGCTCGTCGTTTAACTGAAGTACGTAAAGATGACACATTATCATACTTACGTCCGGATGGAAAAACGCAAGTTACAGTTGAGTATGATGAAAATGGTAAACCTGTACGTGTGGATACAATTGTAATTTCTACACAACATCATCCAGATGTTACGTGGGAAGAAATCGATCGCGATTTAAAAGAGCACGTAATTAAAGCTGTAGTTCCAGCAGAATTAATGGATGGAGAAACGAAATTCTTCATTAACCCAACTGGCCGCTTCGTAATTGGTGGACCACAAGGTGATGCTGGTTTAACAGGACGTAAAATCATCGTTGATACTTACGGTGGATACGCTCGCCATGGCGGTGGTGCATTCTCTGGTAAAGATGCAACGAAAGTTGACCGTTCTGCAGCATATGCAGCTCGTTATGTTGCGAAAAACATCGTAGCAGCTGGTCTTGCTGACAAAGCAGAAGTACAACTTGCATACGCAATTGGCGTAGCACAACCAGTATCAATTTCAGTTGATACATTAGGCACTGGTAAAGTATCTGAAGACGTATTAGTAGAACTAGTTCGTAACAACTTCGATCTTCGCCCAGCTGGTATTATTAAAATGCTAGACCTACGTCGCCCAATTTACAAACAAACAGCAGCTTACGGCCACTTCGGACGTACTGATGTAGATCTTACATGGGAACGTACAGACAAAGCAGCTACTTTAAAAGAGCAAGCTGGTCTATAATATATGAAAAAAAAGCTTTGCGCGTGTCGCAAAGCTTTTTTTATTTGGTTTTATCCCGCATTAACGGGCAGTAAGCCTCCCACCTCAAAATTCGGCTGTAAAGCAAAAAAGTTAGGTAGGAGGCTAACTGTCCGTAAAAGCCCGATTGGTGAAGGCTAATAATCAGTGGGGAAGAACAAAATCCCCACTGATTAAAGTTTCACTTTATTTACTACTTGAATGCAAGAACTACAATAAACTTCCCCGTCTAGCTCAATATACTTCTTCATATTTGTCATACCACTTGCCGGAAATGGCATATGAATCCACGCTTTTTCATACGTTTGTATTTCCTTTTCACATGATTTACAAAGGATTGGTTTCTTACGGAACATAGACGGTCACCCTTTCAGTTGGCGTGCTTTTCCTGCGCAAAAAGCACTGCTCAGTAAAAATAGCGTTGCGAATATAATACTCACCAATGTAGCGTATGGAATCGCGCCTTTTAAGGAAAAGCCGACAGTGATGGAAGCAACAAATAAGAGGATGAATGTTGTTGTTAATTTTTTATAAAGTTCCATAGTGTGGGAACCTCCGAATTGTTTTGTATTGTAAATTTTAAAACTAAACTTAAACCTATTATGTAGAGAACATAAGAAGAGATAAATAGTAGCTAATGATGTGAAAGTTAGGAGTATAAGAAATGGAAATAGTATATCTATTTAAATTCTTTTTTATGGGTGCTAATACTTATATTGTATCATGACGTATCGGTGGCTTCATACAGAATTGTGTAAAGGTATGTATGATAAAATGAAGAAAAGCTTTTAAGAAAGGAAAGATGAAGAATGAGTGTAATGGAACATAAAAAACAAGCTCCAAAAGAAGTGCGCTGCAAAATCGTGACGATTTCCGATACACGTACGGAAGAGACTGATAAGAGCGGACAACTATTACATGAATTATTAAAAGAAGCAGGACATAAAGTGACCTCTTATGAAATTGTGAAAGATGATAAAGAGAGTATTCAGCAGGCTGTGTTAGCTGGTTATCATAGGGAAGATGTTGATGTTGTGTTAACGAATGGCGGAACTGGTATTACGAAACGTGATGTAACGATTGAGGCAGTGTCAGTGTTATTAGATAAAGAAATTGTTGGATTTGGTGAGTTGTTCCGTATGATAAGTTACTTAGAAGATATCGGAAGTAGTGCGATGTTAAGTAGAGCAATCGGCGGTACAATCGGACGTAAAGTTGTCTTTTCAATGCCAGGGTCTAGCGGAGCGGTTCGTCTTGCGATGAATAAGTTAATTTTACCGGAATTAGGTCATATTACATTTGAGCTGCATCGCCAATGAAAATTGCAGGAATTGTATTAGCCGGCGGACAGTCTAGTCGTTTTGGAGAGCCGAAAGCTTTGGCAACTTGGCGCGGGAAAACATTTATTGAGTATAGTATAGAGGCATTGAAAGAGGTTGTTACAGACGTTGTTGTAATTAGCAATCCAGCGATTACTAATGATCTCTTGCATATATTGCATGTACCAGTTGTAGAAGATATTGCGATGTATAAAGGAAAGGGTCCGCTTGCTGGTTTATTAACAGGCATGGAATTCGTAGATGCAGATTGGTATATTGTTGCACCGTGTGATACACCAAATGTTTCGAAAGAATGGGCGATGGCATTTATAGAACGAGTAGATGAAGCGTATGAAGCAATTGTTCCATTGGTGGAGGGGCGGAAACAACCACTGTTAGCATTGTATCATCACCGAGCAAAAGAAAAAATAGAGCGGTTATTAAAAGAAGATAAGAGAAGTATGCAGGGGCTATTATCTCATTGTAAAACGCAGTATATTACGGCAGAAGAATCACAGCTGTCGAAGGGGTTATTTCTTAATGTAAATACAAAAGAAGAATATAGTCAATTACAGAATAGAAAATGAATGTGGAAGAAGAAAATATATAATGGAGAGTGAATTACTGAAAATATATGAACAACTTGGATTTAAAGTAGTATCTTCTACCGGTAAAAACCAATTATGAAATTGATTCATATACATCTTTAGTTCTATATGATAGACATAGAATATATTTACAATTATAACATTTGATGGGTAGCGGAATAGAGAGGCCTGTTTTATACTAATATTGTGTCATCCCTTCTAAGGGACAGCGCACAGCCGGTGATTGGCTAATGAGAACATTCTCATTTTGCCAGTGCCGGTTTTTTAGTAGATAATGATGATAATAAAGTGAAACTATAATCAGTTGGGGTTTTGTTCATTCCCTACTGATTATTAGCCTTCACCAATCGGGCGTTTACGGGCAGCAGGGCTCCCACCTGACTTTTGAGGTGGGAGTCTCACTGCCCGTAAATAGCGGGATAAATTTTTTGAGGGAGGGATCGTTTTGAAAAAGATAGATTTTACTTCTATGAGAGAGCAAGTAGCTAGTTTTTATATTTATTCTATCTCTTTTCTTGGTTTAATTGCTGTTATTATTTCCTTATTTTTAAGTGAAATGCCTTCCCATCTTATACTGCTTTTGTTGTTAATTATGTTTATGGGAATTACTGAGTATTTTCCTATCCGCATTTGGAGAGGGGGAATCACACTCAGCCTTACACTTATTTATACAATGAATTGGCAGTTTGGAATGCATATAACTGTTGTTTCGTGTGTGGGTGTGATGTTATGTATCCAATTGTTTCGCCGCTTATCTATGCAAAGGACAGTATTTAATTGTGCGCAACTTGCTCTTAGTATCGTATTAGCAGAATGGCTTTCCGGTGAATGTTTCTCTCTTTTTATTTCTGGAATGAATCTTTCAGTTTTATATGAAAAATTCATAATTTTGTTTTTATTCAGCGCATTCCTTTGCCTTTTTAACGGTTTATTTTACGATCTTTTAATCATACTTCTTCCTCAGCCCTATCCGCTAGAAGAGTGGCGTAAAAAGAATATGTTAGTACTCTTGAGTTTGAGTTTTTGTTTATTTTATTCTTCACTTATACATATTTTAGATTACCGATATCGTGGAGTGATGGATGAAATTATGGTTCTGTTCTTCTTTTTCCCGCTTGTGGCAATCTGTATCATTAGCTCTTTCGTTAGACAAATACGGGTGGAAAAAGAACGATTGTATAAGCTTTTTTCCATTACGACGGAATTAAGTCGTGGACTATCTGCCGGCAACTTACAGCAGATGAAACAATCACTGAAAGGATTTCTAGGAATACAGGCATATGTTTTATGGGCAAAAGATGAAGAGAACTGGACGCTTTTATTAAAGGATGGAAAAGTACGTCGTGATATTTCTAATTATTCTGACCTGCATAAGAAGTTTGAAGAGATATCAGAAACTGTTGTTGTTACTGATTGGAAAACAGGTATGGCTCCGGGAGATGAAGTGTTTGAAAATACTATGCGCTCTCTTGTATATTTACCTCTTAAGGTAAATCATGAATTAGTTGGAATGTTTGTGGCAGGGAAAAGCAGGAGTGCGAGTTTTATTACTGAAGATGTACAAACTTTAGCTACGTTTGCTAATCAATTAGGCAGCTTGCTTAAAACGCGGACACTCATCTCTGAACAGGAAAAAAGAACGATTTTAGAAGAACGAAATCGAATTGCTCGTGAAATCCACGATGGAATCGCACAAGCATTGGCCGGAGTGATATTTCAGATGGAGTCGGCTCAGAAAAAATATGCAGATCGACCAAAGGACATGCAGCAAGTGGTAGATACAAGCATAAAAAAATTACGGAAGAGTTTAAGTGAAGTTCGTTATTCTATTTATGCTTTAAAGCCATATCCAACACAAAGATTAGGACTAAAACAAGCAATTATAAATAAAGTTCAATCCTTAAAACAAGAATATGGTCTAGCCATTACATATCATGAAAGAGGCCGTTCTCGAAAACTTAGTTTTACGAAAGAACGAGTTATTTTCGATACTTTACAGGAGAGCTTGCAGAACATTATAAAGCATGCAAAGGCAGATAAAGTTGACATTTTATTAAGCTATCAACGGGAACATGTACTTTTAAAGGTAAAGGATAACGGAATTGGCTTTTCTCTTTTTGAATCTATGATTAAAGCAAAGCATGAGCCGCATTATGGTATATTACATATGAATGAACAGGCTGAACAGCTAGGGGCTGTCCTTCAGATTGATAGTTCAGCAGGAAAAGGTACAGAAATCACATTGTTAATTCCAGATTCAGAAATGGGGGAGGAGTATCATGATTCGAATATTAGTAGTGGATGATCATACTGTTTTGCGTGATGGAATTCGAAGTATATTGGAACTCGAATCTGATATGCGAGTAGTTGGAGAGGCTGTTTCCGGGGATGAAGTAGTAAAAAAAGTGGAAGAGTGTAGGCCTGATTGTATTTTAATGGATATTAATTTGCCGGGGAAAAATGGTATTGAGGCTACATCACTCGTGAAAGATCAGTATCCGAGCTGCCGTGTTCTCGTATTAACTATGTATGAACATGATGAATACTTGATGGCTGCTCTTCGGGCAGGTGCAGACGGTTATTTACTGAAGGATTCATCATCCGATCAGGTAGTGGCGGCAATCCGAATGGTATTACAAGGAGATTCTGTGATTCATCCGCGTATGACTAAAAAGTTGATTACATATCATCAGCAAACGAAATCAGAATCAAATGAAAATGAACTAACAGAGCGTGAAAAAGAAATACTGTTTGAATTGGCTAAAGGTCTTAGCAATAAGGAAATTGCTGAAGCTCTATATATCAGTGACAAGACAGTTAAAATCCATATTAATAAGATTTTCAGAAAACTAAATGTGAAAAGCCGTTCACAAGCAGTCATATATGCCGTGCGAAATCAGCTTGTTCCATTTTCTTAAATAAAAATCATTTAAAAGAACTACCCCGCACTTTATTATTTTACTCAAAATAATAAAGTGCGGGGTAGTTCTTTTGTACTATACGGTATAGAACTAATAACTAAAAAAATATTACTTTTTGATAATTTTCAGAAAAGTTTTAATTTAATAAGATAAGAAAGTAGAGTTGTAGCCTAATAGCTTCGGAAATTTATGTTATGCAATAACTACAGATACAAATAAATTTAGATGGGGGAACTTGTATGAAGAGAGGGAAATTTGGGAGGGTTCTTACAGGAACGTTAGCTGTAGGTATGCTATTGTCACAAGGTATTCCGTATAATGTATTGGCAGAAAGCGCGGTTGAACTGAAGCCAGTTGATAATGCGGAACAGGTACTAAAGAATCTGTCTTCAGAACAAAGAAAGGCGTTGGAACAGTTAGATGTAAGTCCTAATTTTACGATTTCACCTGATATTGACTCTAATAGTCCTGAATTAGTTAACGTTATCGTGGAATTCAATCAAGCTCCAGCAAAAATTGAAGTGATGAAACAGGCAGCGAAAGGGAAGAAAATAGCTGCTACTACTGCGCAAGCAAAAGTGGATGAAGAGCATAAAGTGTTCAAACAACATGTCGAATCTTTAAAATCGAAGAAGGATGCTAGCACGTACGATACGAAAAAAGTGGAAATCACACGCGAATATAAAAATGCAATCAACGGTGTAGCGATGACTCTACCGGGTGTGGCTGTGCAAGAGTTGATCCAATCTGGAGTAGTAAAACGTGTCTTTAAAGATTACGAGGTAAAAGTGGAACCTCCGGTAGAAACGAAAGAAACAATCGATCCGAAAATGGCGGACAGCATTCCACAAATTGGCGTGGACAAGCTGCATGCAGAAAATATTATGGGTAAAGGAATTAAAGTTGGCGTTCTTGATACAGGTGTTGACTATAATCATCCTGACTTAAAAGATGCTTATAAAGGCGGATATGATTTTGTTGATAACGATGCAGATCCGATGGAAACGACGTACGAGGATTGGATAAAAGCTGGTAAGCCAGAATATCCAGGCTTAGTGTACTATACAAACCATGGTACACATGTAGCGGGGACAATCGCAGCTCAAAAGAAAAATAATGCGGATTATGCTGTAAAAGGTGTGGCACCCGAAGTTGACCTATATGCTTACAGAGTATTAGGCCCTTGGGGTGGAGGGAATTCTGCGGGGATTCTTGCTGGAATCGATAAAGCGATTACAGATGGTATGGATGTCATCAACATGTCGCTAGGTGCGCAGACGAACGATCCGTTATATGCCACTTCTGTTGCAGTAAATAACGCCATGCTTTCAGGCGTGGTGACAGTTGTTGCCGCAGGTAACGCCGGACCAAACGAAAAAACGCTTGGTTCCCCGGGAACGGCAGCTCTTGGTATTTCAGTAGGGGCAAGTGATGCTGCCATGTCTATTCCTACATTCAGCGCAAGTGTATCTAACGAAAAATTTGAAAATATGCAGCTATTAGGTAAAGATTTTCCTGATAAGTTAGAAGATTTTGGGGGACAATCGTTACCAATTGTATTTGCGGGACTTGGTAAACCAGCTGATTTTACTGGGAAAGATCTTAACGGAAAAATTGCGTTAATTCAGCGCGGAGAAATTACGTTTGATGAAAAAATTAAAAATGCAAAAAGTGCTGGAGCAAAAGCGGTTATTGTATATAACAATGCTGACGGACAAATATCTGCCTACTTAGGTGAGGGGGTAGGCCTTATTCCATCTTTCCGTCTGTCAAAAGCAGATGGCGAACGGTTAAAGGCGCTAGGTGAAGTATCTTTCAAATTCGAAACGCTGAGCAATATAAAAACGGAAGGGGATCACTTAGCTGATTTCAGCTCCCGTGGGCCGGTAAATGGGAATTATGACATTAAGCCAGATGTAGTCGCTCCTGGTGTGTCGGTTTTCTCTACTGCACCGGAATACATCAATGATCCGCAGGACGGTATAAATTACGGCAATGCATATGTACGCTTGTCTGGTACTTCTATGGCGAGCCCTCATGTAGCGGGTACAGCTGCATTGATTTTGCAGGAACATCCAGAATATACTCCTTTCGATGTAAAAGCGGCTCTTATGAATACATCCGATGATTTGAATGGCCAGAACTCCGTATACGAAGTGGGTGCGGGGCGAATTGATGCGTATCAAGCTGTTCATACGGACACATCTATCAAAGTATTGGACAAAACAAAAAATATCGAGAACGGAAATGTTGTTGAAATTGACGAACAAACAGGCTCTATTATGTTTGGCAGACTTTTTAAGCAAGATGATAAACCAATTGAGGCAAGCAAAAAAGTAAATGTCCAAAACAACGGCAAAGAAGAAAAATCCTTTAAAGTAGAAGTGGAGTATCACGGTGAGCGTACAGGCATTCAAGATGCAGTAAAGAATGGAATACAAGTTGAGGTACCGGCATCTCTTACAGTGGCAAGCGGACAATCACAGGAACTGCAGCCAAAAATTACGATTCCTGCTAGCGCAGCGAAAGGCAGATATGAAGGATATATTCATGTAACGAATACGAACAATCCGTCCGAAACGTATCAAATTCCATTCGCTGTCATGGTGACGGAAAAGGGATTTGAATATATAAAAACGAGTGCACCATCTGTAACAAATAATACACCTTTCTGGGATCTTTTAAACACTACGGTAAACGGAATAATGAAGTTGAATAGTCCGATGCAAACAATCGATGTGCTTGTTAAGGACAGTAAAACAGGGAAAGCTGTAGGTTTTGTAGGAACAGCGAATACTAGTAAGTTGCACACGGACAAAGAAACTTTTCTTGTAGGAGCATTCAGCGGCACTGTCTATCCATTTACAAATGATCCTTCCAAGCCGATTAGCGATATTCCTGTGAAGCTTCCAGAAGGCGATTATATACTGGAAACGATTGGGCACGATGAGGAAGGGAAATCATATGTTGCACATAATCCGCTTATTTTGGACAATACAGCACCGGAAGTGAACATGGATAAAAAACCGGGTGTGATTGAAGTGAATGACTCCATGTTTACGGAAGAAGATGGAAAGAAAGCAGTATGGCTGCATGGAATAGTTAAAGATGAGACAGTAGATGTATTGAAGTCCAAAGGCTTAAACTATGACCAATCATCTAACATCATGGAGTACTATGCAAACTCTGGAATGGTAGGTGGAAGCTTCCCAATCCAAGCAAATGGAGATTTGAAATTCGGTATTGAGGCAAATGATATTGCAAAAAAACCTCTAAATTTGACTTTGAATACGTTTGATATTGCAACGACATTTAATAAGCAAAGCTATGTCTTCGTAAAAGAAGGTACAGAGTATACGACTTCTAGTTATGATAAGAAAGACGTAAAAGTCGGCGATACAGTTACGATGACACTTAGTCTCAATAATGTGAAGCAATTTGTATCTGGGGAATTCCAGGTGGAATTCATGAACGATTTATATAAGTTTGAGAATGTGAAACTGAACAATGCGGCAAACGATTACGCGAAGGAAAAAGGCTTGGAAGTATCGCTGCAAGAACCTGTGGTGACAGAAGGAACTAACACCAATACGGTGAAAGTCGGCGCATCTATGAAAGGGAATGCATTTAGCGGTATGGACGGCGATATGCCTTTCCTTGATGTAACGCTCAAATTAGTAAGTGATGCATATTACAATAATGCTACCAAATTTAATGTACAACAGGCGTCTTATATGAAAGCGGGACAAACAGCAACTACTGCCATTTCTTATTTAAATACGGAAAGCTTTAACATCATTTCAACGCATTCGAGAGTGCTGGGTCCTATCAAGCCGGAAGCATTTTTGACAGCAAGCGGTTCTTTGAAAGCAGGAGATTATACAAAAATAGGTGCCCAAGTATATGTGCTGTCCCCAAAAGGTAAAAAATATAAGGGAACAATTGATAGTAAAGGGGCATATACGATTAATGGTATCCCAGCTTCTACTGAAGCACACACAGTTGTTGTCGATGTTCCGGGACATCTGAAAGTGATGAATAAATTCATTCCTGGATATTCTGTAAACGGTGAGGTGCGCGGACAATATTTTAGATTAGGCGCTAAAGGTCTTGCAGGAGATGTGAATGGTGACAGATTGATTGATATTCGAGATATGCAAAGTGTAGTTGATGTATACGGTAAAAAGGATGCATCCATCTTGCCGCAAGATCTCAATCAAGACGGTGTCGTAGATGAGACAGATGTCCGCTTCATTGAGAAAAACTTCTTGCAAAAAGAAGTCGATGTTCCAGAAGTGGTTAAGCCGAAAGAAACAATCGGTAAAAAAGGTCTGGCAGACTTCCTGCGTCAGATTGGTTTAGAGCCGAAATCAAAGTAATAGAGTGAAACTTCTATTAGTGGGGGATTTTCTTCATCCCCCCACTAATGGTTTCTCACTTAATCTAATGATAAATTTTATCTACTATATTTTTATACAAAGTAAGATCAATAGCTTTAAAGGTTACTTCTTTTGTTTGATTTTCAGAATGGCATCTTAGTTTACTAGTTTCACGGATTGTTTGTAAAACAATTATATGAAGAAAAGAGGATGAGCTATGAAGAGAAGAAAAAAAGGTAAGCTTCTTATAGGAACGTTAGCTGTAGGTATGCTATTGTCACAGGGTATTCCGTATAACGTATTGGCAGAAAGTCCGGTTGAACTGAATCCAGTTGATAATGTGGAGACAGTCCTGAAGAGCCTATCGGCAGATCAAAGAAAGGCTTTAGAGCAATTGGATGCAAATCCTAACTTTACGATTTCACCTGATATTGATACTAATAGTCATAAATTAGTTAACGTTATCGTGGAATTCAATCAAGCTCCAGCAAAAATTGAAGTGATGAAACAAGCGGCGAAAGGGAAGAAAATAGCTGCTACTACTGCACAAGCAAAAGTGGATGAAGAACATAAAGTGTTTAAGCAACATGTCGAATCTTTAAAATCGAAGAAGGATGCTGGCACGTACGATACGAAAAAAGTGGAAATCACACGCGAATATAAGAATGCAATCAACGGTGTAGCGATGACTTTACCTGGTGTGGCTGTGCAGGAGTTGATCCAATCTGGAGTAGTAAAACGTGTCTATAAAGATTATGAGGTAAAAGTGGAACCTCCGGTAGAAACGAAAGAAACAATCGATCCGAAAATGGCAGACAGCATTCCGCAAATTGGTGTGGACAAGCTTCATGCAGAAAATATTATGGGTAAAGGAATTAAAGTTGGCGTTCTTGATACAGGTGTTGACTACAATCATCCTGACTTAAAAGGTGCCTATAAAGGCGGATATGATTTTGTTGATAACGATGCAGATCCGATGGAAACAACATACGAGGATTGGATAAAAGCTGGTAAGCCAACAACCCCTGGCTATGTATATTACACAAACCACGGTACACATGTAGCGGGAACAATTGCAGCTCAAAAGAAAAACAATGCAGATTACGCTGTAAAAGGTGTGGCACCTGATGTAGATTTATATGCTTACAGAGTACTAGGACCATGGGGCCGAGGAAATACAGCGGGAATCCTTGCTGGGATGGATAAAGCAATTGAAGATGGTATGGATGTCATCAACATGTCGCTAGGTGCGCAGACGAACGATCCGCTATATGCCACTTCTGTTGCAGTAAATAACGCCATGCTTTCAGGTGTGGTGACAGTTGTTGCCGCAGGTAACGCTGGACCGAACGAAAAAACGCTCGGTTCCCCGGGAGCGGCAGCTCTTGGCATTTCAGTAGGGGCAAGTGATGCTGCCATGTCGATTCCTACATTCAGCGGGAGTGCATCTAATGAAAAATTTGAAAACATGCAGTTATTAGGTAAAGATTTTCCTGATAAGTTAGAAGATCTTGGGGGACAATCGTTACCGGTTGTATTTGCGGGACTTGGTAAGCAAGCTGATTTTACAGGGAAAGATTTAAACGGAAAAATTGCGCTGATTCAGCGCGGGGAAATAACGTTTGATGAAAAAATTAAAAATGCTCAAAAAGCCGGAGCGAAAGCTGTTATCGTGTATAACAATGCTGACGAACAAATATCCGCCTACTTAGGTGAGGGGGTAGGTCTGATTCCATCTTTTCGTCTGTCAAAAGCAGATGGAGAACGGTTAAAGGCGCTAGGTGAAGTATCTTTCAAATTCGAAACGCTGGGCAATACAAAAACGGAAGGCGATCACTTAGCTGATTTTAGCTCACGCGGACCGGTAAATGGAAACTACGATATTAAGCCGGATGTAGTCGCTCCTGGTGTGTCGGTTTTCTCTACTGCCCCGGAATATATCAATGATCCGCAGGAAGGCATAAATTACGGCAATGCATATGTACGTTTGTCTGGTACTTCTATGGCTACCCCTCACGTAGCGGGTACAGCGGCATTGATTTTGCAACAGCATCCGAATTATACACCTTTCGATGTAAAAGCGGCTCTTATGAATACATCCGATGATTTGAATGGCCAAAATTCCGTATACGAAGTAGGCGCAGGGCGCATCGATGCGTATCAAGCTGTTCATACGGACACATCCATTAAAGTATTAGACAAAACACAAAATGTCGAGAACGGAAATGTTGTCGAAATTGACGAACAAACAGGTTCTATTATGTTTGGCAGACATTTTAAGCAAGGGGATAAACCAATTGAAGCAAGCAAAAAAGTAAATGTTCAAAACAACGGCAAAGAAGAAAAATCCTTTAAAGTAGAAGTGGAGTATCACGGTGAACGTACAGGCATTCAAGATGCGGTGAAGAATGGAATACAAGTTGAGGTACCGGCATCTCTTACAGTGGCAAGCGGACAATCACAGGAACTGCAGCCGAAAATTACGATTCCTTCTAGTGCAGCGAAAGGCAGATATGAAGGATATATTCATGTAACGAATACGAACAATCCGGCCGAAACGTATCAAATTCCATTCGCTGTCATGGTGACAGAAAAGGGATTTGAATATGTAAAAACAAGTACACCATCCGTAACAAATACAACGCCTTTTTGGCAAGGTTTATACCCGTTTGTTCACGGATTAATGAAGTTGAATAGCCCGATGAAAACAATCGATGTGCTTGTTAAGGACAGTAAGACAGGGAAAGCTGTAGGTTTTGTAGGAACAGCGGACGCCAGCAGATTACTGACAGATGTAGAAACTTTTCTTATGGGAGTATTCAGCGGTACTGTCTATCCATTTACAAACGATCCTTCTAAGCCAATTGGCGATCTTCCTGTGAAGCTTCCAGCAGGCGATTATATACTGGAATTGATTGCGTACGATGAGGAAGGGAAATCATATGTTGCAGATAATCCGCTTATCGTGGACAATACAGCACCGGAAGTGAACATGGATAAAAAACCGGGTGTAATTGAGGTTAATGACGCCATGTTTACGGAAGAAGATGGACAGAAAGCAGTATGGGTGCATGGAACGGCTAAGGATGCGACAGTGGATGTATTGAAATCGAAAGGCTTAAACTATGACCAATCATCCAACAGCATGGGTTACTCTGCAAACTCTCCATTCATAAATGGGTACTTCCCGATTCAAGCGAATGGAGATGTAAAATTCGGTATTGAGGCAAGTGATATTGCAACAAAACCTCTAAAATTGACTTTGACTACGTCTGATATGGCAACGGCAATGGGTACACAAAACTATGTCTTCGTAAAAGAAGGTACGGAATATACGACTTCTAGTTATGATAAGAAAGATGTAAAAGTCGGCGATACAGTTACGATGACACTTAGTCTCAATAATGTGAAGCAACTTGTATCCGGGGAATTCCAAGTGGAATTCATGAATGAGCTGTTCAAGTTTGAGAATGTGAAACTGAACAATGCGGTAAATCAGTATGCAGAGGAAAAAGGCTTGGAAGTATCGCTGCAAGAACCTGTTGTGACAGAAGGAACTCACAAGAATACGGTGAAAGTTGGCGCATCTATGAAAGGGAATGCATTTAGCGGTATGGACGGCGATATGCCTTTCCTTGATGTAAAGCTCAAATTAGTAAGTGATGCATATTTCGATAATGCTACCAAATTTGATGTAAAGCAGGCGTCTTATATGAAAGCGGGACAAACAGCTGCTACTGCCATTCCTTATGTCGATACGGAAAGCTTTAACATCATTCCAACGCATTCGAAAGTGCAGGGTTTTATCGGACCGGAAGCATTTTTGAGAAATGACGGTAGTTTGCCAAAAGGTGATTATTCAAAGATCGGTGCCCAAGTATATGCAATGTCCCCAGAAGGTAAAAAATATAAGGGAACAATTGATAGTAGAGGGGAATACACCATTAAGGGTATCCCAGCTTCTACTGAAGCACACACAGTTGTTTTCGATGTTCCGGGACATCTCAAAGCGATGAAGAAATTCATTCCTGGATATTCTGTAAACGGTGAGATGCGCGGGCAATATGTTGGAGCACGTGCTAAAAATCTTGCGGGGGACGTGAATGGTGATAGATTGATTGATATTCGCGATATACAAAGTGTAGTCGATGTATACGGTAAAAAGGATGCATCTATCTTGCCACAAGACATCAATCAAGACGGTGTCGTAAATGAGACAGATGTCCGCTTCATTGAGAAAAACTTCTTGCAAAAAGAAGTCGGCGTTCCAGAAGTAGTTAAGCCAAAAGAAACAATTGGTAAAAAAGGACTGGCAGATTTCCTACGTCAGATCGGTCTAGAACCGAAGAAATAAAAATAGGGTGACCTAGGAGTGGCTGTTGATAAAAGAGGGAGGAATTTCATCTTCTGCAAATATAGATAGTCGGTCTTAAATAAAACACTAAGTTCTTTATTAAGAACTTAGTGACTATCTAAAAGGCATCAAATAAGGAAACAATTCGTTTTTACCTCATATGGGCTTATCAGCTTTTTGGGAGTTTAAATATTATAAAAATAGGGGGATTATTAAAATGAGTCTTAAGAAAAAACTTGGTATGGGTGTTGCATCTGCAGTTCTTGGTTTATCTTTAATCGGAGGCGGAACGTTTGCATACTTCAGTGATAAAGAAGTATCAGAAAACACGTTTGCGGCTGGTACGTTAGATTTGAGCATTGATCCACAAGTTATCATCGATGTTGACAAAATCAAACCAGGTGATCAAATAGAACGCGATTTCCACTTAATTAACAGCGGTACTTTGAAAATTAAGGACGTTCATCTTCTTACTGATTACACTGTAACAGATGCAAAAGGTGATAATGGAAATGCTGATTTCGGTGATCATGTCAAAGTGGAGTTTTTATGGAACATAGACAAAAACACAGTTCCTGTATGGGAAACTACTTTGTCTGAATTGAAACAAGCTACTGCTGATGGCAACTTGCCTGATCTTGTAGAAAAAGGTGTCGTAAACTGGGAAGGAAACGGACTTGCTCCAGGCACGGATGACACTTTCTATGTGAAATTCATATTTGAAGATAATGGAGAAGATCAAAACGTATTCCAAGGAGATACATTGAAATTGAACTGGACGTTCGATGCGGCTCAGACAAAAGGGGAAGAAAAATAAGTTCGAATTTTATTCATTATATCTATGTACCAACTGAACCGCTAAATAAAAGCGCAAGATAAAAAGAGATCACACTTCGAAGTGTGATCTCTTTTTATCTTGCAAATTGATGATACATAAGCTGCGTTTAAGCTAGCATTTCCGCTTTTCGACTTTGAATCACATCATCATAATGCATGAGTAAATCACTGGAAATTTCATCCCAACTTTGTGTAGCAGCATAGGATCGAGCATCTAGGCTCATTTGTTTACGCATTTCTTCATTATTTAACAATTCATAAATAGATGATAAAAATGAGTCCGCATTTTTTGGTTCACATAGAACTCCAGTTTTTCCATCTATAATAATATTTTTAACCCCACCACTATTTGCACCAATGACAGGTGTACCACATGCCAGTGATTCAAGTACGACGTTCCCAAATGTTTCAGTAGTAGATGGAAATACCATTAGATCGGAGGAAGCATAGACTTCAGCTAAATCTTTACCCTGTAAATATCCAGTAAAAGTTACATTTGTTTTTGGAACATTTTCATGCAGGCCCTTTGCGAGAGGTCCATCTCCAGCGATGAGCCAATGAATATCGTCACGTTCTTTGTTTGTCGTTTGAATAAGTGTTTGAAGAGTATCAATATCTTTTTCAGGAGCAAGGCGTCCGACGTAGGAAAGAATATATTTCGCTGTAATATTATATTTTTTTCGGAATAGGTCTTTATTGTAAGTTGGATGAAAGAGAGTGCAATCTACACCACGTCCCCAAATATAGAGGGCCTGAAATCCTTTTTTCTTTAATTGATGTAATGTTTCAGGAGAAGGAACAAAGTTTTTTTGCATATGACCATGAAACCAACTTAAATAGTTCCATAGCATATTGGAGAGAAATTCGATTTTGTAATAGCGTAAATAGGCGTCAAAATCAGTATGATAAGAACCGACAACTGGGATATTTAACTTTTTGGCATAATATAACCCACAAAGTCCCATATTGAAAGGCGTAGCGATGTGAATGATATCAGGTTTAAAGGCAAGAAGTTCCCGCTTAATGCGCGGAGTAGGAAAGGCAAAGCGACATTCTGGATATAATATTGTTAACGGGATACTTCTCATTTTGTTCACATTCGCTACGAAATTATCTTCTGCCGTATGCTGAGGGGCGAAAACAGAATAGGCGATATTTTCTTTTTGAAAATATTTAGTTAAACGTTCCAAAGTTTTCGCCACACCGTTGACTTGTGGTGTAAATGTATCGGTAAATATGGCGACTCTCATCATATCGCTCCTTTACATGAGTGGAATGAGTTGATAAAAAGAGATGATGCCAGAGCAAGTGCCAAGGCACATGCCTACAAATACATCTGACGGATAATGAAGCCCTAAATAAATACGGGAAATACCGACGCATAATGCTAACGGTAATAGAAAAGCAAGCAAGTTTGGATTATAGCAAATAAATGGAATGAGGACAGAGAAAACAGCCGTTGTATGTCCGGATGGAAAAGAATGATCTTTTAAAGGCTGTACTGGATATTTCGCATCTTGAATTGTTAAATAAGGACGTTTTCGTGGATACCATCTTTTTAATATTTGCACAGGAATATGGCTAATTGTCAAAGAAATAGCAGTTGCAATTGCAGCTTGATGCAAATTCCCTGTTGCGAAAATTAAAAAGAATAGGGTAAGTGCAATGGAAAAACTTGCACCACCGATATGGGTAATATTGCTGAAAAAGATGTTTAATGTTTTTTGATCAAAGTAGCGATTAATTCCTTTGAAGATGTAACATTCTATTTTATATAGTCCACTGACCTTCATGAGATTTTTCCTCCCTCATTTACATATATATGGAGTTATTAACTTCTATTTTAATAAGATTTTATTGAGGGGATAATAAGGTTTTGTAAAGAAAAAGTTAGATTTTTTCATAAAAAAAGCTGCCAGTCTTATGGCAGCGATAAAATCACTTTTGTAACGATTTATAATATTGTCCTTTTTCAACGTATTGTGTGCGGATACGTTCCATATCTTTACGGTCTTCTTCTGTTAATTCGCGAATGACCTTCGCAGGGCGACCGAAAGCTAACGTATTAGGAGGGATTTTCTTTCCTTGTGAAACGAGACTACCAGCACCGATGAAAGCTCCTTCACCAATTTCAGCGCCATCTAATATGATAGATCCCATTCCGATTAAAGCATCTTTTTCAATTTTGCAGCTATGTAAAATAACTTGATGCCCAACGGTAACGTCATCTTCTAAAATAAGAGGATACTGGGGGCTTTGGTGAAGTGTACATTGATCTTGTACATTTACTCTATTTCCAATAATCGTTGGTGATACATCACCGCGGATGACTGTATTAAACCAAATGCTAGATTCTTCGCCAATTGTCACATCGCCTGTAATGGTAACATAGTCAGCGATAAAAGCACTACTCGCAATTTTCGGATTTTTTTCTTTGTAAGGATATATCATGTAAAGCCTTCCTTTCCTAGAGACTAGTTTTAGTGTATCAAATTATGAAAAAGAGTGAAATGGGGGAGTTTCGTATGTGGAACTATGAAGCGGAGGAAGCGAAAGCCGTCATTATTATCGTGCATGGTGCCATGGAATATCACGGGCGTTATGAAGCAGTTGCAGAAATGTGGAATCATATCGGTTATCACGTCGTTATGGGCGATCTTCCAGCACACGGAACCACTTCAAGAAATAGAGGACATATCGACTCATTTGATGAATACATAAAGGAAATAAAGTTATGGGTGAAAGAAGCAAGGAAATATAGATTGCCTATTTTTTTATTTGGTCATAGTATGGGAGGACTTGTCGTTATTCGTATGATGCAAGAAACGAAAAGAGAGGACATAGATGGGATTGTACTAAGCTCACCTTGTTTAGGAGTATTAGCTGCACCTTCCGCTTCGCTTCGTGCTGCTTCAAAAATATTAAATGTCGTTGCTCCAAAATTGCAATTTGCAACAAATCTCACTGTAGAAATGTCAACTCGTAATCATGAAGTGAGGGATGCGATGGAGAATGATTCATTGTTCTTGCGTAAAGTATCAGTACGTTGGTATAGTGAATTGATTAAGTCTATCGAGATTGCTCATGAGAAAATAGACGATTTTCCAGATGTTCCGCTCTTGCTAATGCAGGCGTGTGAGGATAAACTTGTAGATAAAACACGTGTCCGTACATGGTTTGATAATGTTAAAATTAGTGATAAGGCATATAAGGAGTGGCCTAATTGTTATCATGAGTTATTAAATGAGTATGAGCGTGATGAAATTTTGAATTATATTCAGTCATTTACTGAAATACGTGTCAATAATATAGTAGAAACAAACAAATAAATTATTATTTGTACATTTAATAGAGGAGATGAAGGAAGAAGTGAACGTACCGAGTAATCCCATAACGCTCATGGCCAAAGTATACCGTGATGTGTTTCCGGTTGTACACCATGAGCTAGCGATGTGGAAAGAGCGTGCCTACCATATTCCGAATGACGAGCTTCATAGTCAAGCGATCGCAAGTATTGAAAATAAAACGTTTCATTGTGAAGGCGGTGGTATTTTAGCGCTACTAGCAAATGAACATCGTGAGGAATGTATTCGTTTTATCGTAGCTTATCAAACGATTAGCGACTATTTAGATAATTTATGTGATCGTAGTACATCACTTGACCCGAAAGACTTTGCGGCTCTTCATGAGTCGATGGTAATGGCATTAAGCCCTGAAGTTGAAGGGGGCGGTAACTATTATCGTTATCGTGATGATCAAGATGATGGTGGTTATTTAGATGAGCTTGTTGAAACATGTCAGGATGTTTTAAAGAAAACGAAGCATTATGATAAAATTGCTCCAATTCTTCATGAACTTGCTTGTTATTATTGTGATTTGCAAATTCATAAACACGTGAAGTTAGAAGAAAGAGAACCACGCTTAAAAACATGGTTTGAAGCGCATAAAGAAAATTTACCACCGATGAGTTGGTTTGAGTTTTCAGCATGTGCAGGTTCTACGCTTGGAATTTTCTGTCTTGTAGCATATGCATTTCATGATGAGTTACATGAAGAAGATATTGTGAAAATTAGACAAGGATACTTTCCTTACGTACAAGGACTTCACATTTTACTTGATTATTTCATCGATCAAGAAGAAGACCGTATCGGAGGAGATTTGAATTTCTGTAGTTATTATGAAAACGAGCAAGCTATATTAGATCGTATGAAACATTTTGTAGAAGAAGCAGAGAAGAGCATTGGTGATTTGCCTCATGCGAAGTTTCATCGTCTCATAAGCCGAGGATTACTTGGTATTTACTTATCAGACCAAAAAGTATCAGCGCAAAAGAATATGAACAAAATGGCACGGCGCATTGTAAAATACGGAGGGCTCACTTCACGATTCTTCTACTGGAACGGGAAGATGTACCGAAAGAAAATGGCGCAGTGATGAAGAAAACCACTCATGTTGAGTGGTTTTTTTTATTATGATCGTATTTTTGAAAATACATATATGAGAAGTTCAATCGCGAAAATAACTAAAACAGAAAGTCCGAATAAAGGCATGACAGCGCCCAGTATAACTATCATGATAATGAAAACGAATGTGCTTTTCTTATCTCTTTGTTTAGGAGGTGCAGCTAATTTGCCTTTCGGTTTTCTTGCTAACCACATTTTTACTCCGTAATAGATGAGAAGTAATAAAGATAACGTCGTTAGTAAGCATAATATTTTATTAGGCCATCCGAATAAATGTCCTTCATGAAGCGGGATACCGTAAGTGAACCATTGTGCAAATAATCCATAATCACGATAGTCCGTTTTTGAAATTAGTTCTCCGTTATATTGATCAAAGTAAGCTGTTATTTCTTCATTTGGTGCCACGTGCATACCCGTAATACCAGAACCGCTCGATTTCGAAACAGTGAATATACCTTTTGGATCAGTCGGTAGTGAGATAACGTATGGCTTTTTTATTTCAATGCCTTTTTGTAATTCATCAACTGAAATTGCTTTTGGCTCATTTGAATTAGATTCAGGAGGAGCTTCTTTTCTTGTTGCCCACGGTAATTCTTTTACCTTTGATTCAGGTGGTGCCATATACAATTTCGGATATCCGATTGATTCATTCGACGCTGCGATTTTATAAATTTGGTTACCCATAAATCCTGACCAAGGTAAACCTGATGCAACTAAAAGAACGAGAGGAATTGTAAATATAATACCGATAATAGAATGACGTCGTTTTGCCTTTTCTCGCTTATTGGATGCTGGTGTGTTTTTGAATTGGCGTATACTCATATACAACCCAGTCACAATTAAAAAGATTGTCCAGCACGCTGCAAGTTCTACTAAATAGTTGACGACAGTTCCACCGACTAAAAGGGAACTATGTAATTCTCGCATAATATTTGCGAACGTTTCATCTGCATTTTGATCCCCAACAATTTGGTTGTTGCTGTCTAAATAAACATATTTCTGCGTTCCTGTATATTCATTTGCGATTGTAAGTCTCGTATTATAATCCCCATTAAACTCACTAATTTTCGCCACACTATAATGCGGATATTTTTTCGCTGTTAATGAAATAGACTCAGACATCGAAATCGTTTCTGTTTGGGCGCTCTTCCCAAAATATAAATCTTTATAGATAAAATCCTCAACTTCTTCCCGAAATAAATACCCAATTCCGCTCAGTGACAAAGTAATAAGAAGCGGCGTAATAAAAAGCCCAGCATAAAAATGCCAACGCCAAAAAATGTAATGAAGCGAACGATTTTGTTTCATACTTCAGTTCCCCTAACCTTCCCTATATGAATAAACTACTTATTTAATATAGCGAGATTAAGTGTGATTACTTTGAAAAAATTGTGAAAAAAGTTAAAAGTTTTGGGGATTTTTATCAAACACAAAACACATTTCAAAAGGGATGTGTTCTATGTTTATGAAGACCTTCTTATATTTGATGCATACATCCTAACAACTGCTTTCGCAAGACATTGAGCGGAATCAACAAAGTCCTCACTCACCACGACATTCAAATCGGTACATGCGATAATAGCGGTATCTACTTCGTCTTTTAACTGTAAAACGAGCAGACTCCATAATTTGCGAGCTTCCTCAATTTCTCCGCCTTTAATACAAGAAATAATTTGATTAATCATTTCTTGCCATTGTTCATTATGAACGTACTCTATATTACGTTTTGCAATCCCATCTTGATAAATACCTGCTTGAACAGTCGCTTCTGTTGCAAGAAGAGCGACTGTTTTTGTATTTTCAGGAATTGCTTTTAACGTCTCATCGACTATATTCAAAATAGGAATGGTAATAGAACGCTGTAATTCCTCGAAATAAAGATGCGCTGTATTGCAAGGCATAGCGATAAAGTCTACACCAGTACTTTCAAGTTTTTGTGCTCCTTCAATAATCGCTTTTTTCATCGCCTCGTGATCAATAGGGCGATCCATGTAAAACGGTGTTGGGCACGAATAAATCATCATATGAGGAAAGTCCATATCATGCTTTGCTCCATATATTGTTTGGCACCCTGCTACAACTGTATCGACGAATGGTCCGGTTGATTTTGGACCCATTCCTGCTAGTATTCCAATCATTGTTTAGTCCCCTTTAATATGTAATCAAAAACGTTTTCTGCGAACGAGAAAAAGAAATAAAGTAAGTAATAAAAATGAATATACGATAGCCCAAGCTGTAAGCCATAGAGTATGAGTAAGTATATTATATTTGTATTGTCCAAGCATTATAAAGCTTTCGACAGGTGGTAAAAACCATAGTAACTCTTTTTTTAACCGGATTGAGGCAATCGTCATAAGTAATATAAATGTAAGACTAAGCCAAGCGGTGCTTGCTTTTTGAATAATATTTCTAGTAAATAATGTTGCGATTGAAATTCCTAGTATAGATAAAGACATGTGAGCGAGAAATCCGACTAGAAATAAAGAAGCTGTCATTTTTTCATTAAACATTTGCAAAATAATTGGATAGATTACGGATATAAAAGATAAAACAGTACAAATAAGAAGAGCCGTAATATATTTACCAACGTATAATGCCGAAATATTATTTGTATGTGAAATAGTGATTTGTTCTTGTACAGGATCTTCAGTATGAAAAATTGTGACTGTAATCCAGGCAGATAATAAATAAAGTGCGAGTGCTGTTTCTAAGTATGTCGGTACAATGGGAGTTGGTTTATATGTATATACAAAAAGTAAGCTTATGCAGTACATCGCAATAGGAGGAATGTACTTATACGATTTTGTGTAGTCGAGAAAATGGTAACGAATAAGCGCAAACATAATAAACCTTCTTTCGATTTAAAAATTAGGCTGTAGCAGTGTGATAGATGCTTTTTTATGTAATAAAAACTGAAGCATTTCGTTTGTATATTCCTTTTCGATTTGTAATTGAATGAGGTTTTGATTTGAATTGTGTGTAACTTGTATAAATCCTGATTGCTTTTGTAGTTCTATAGATGAAAATGTTTCGTGAACAATTGCCTCAATATAGACCTGTTCTGTTGATTTTTGCACAGAGGTATCTTCCGCAATTGTATGATTTGCTAATGTCACAATTCTATCGGCGAAGTTTTCTAGTAGTTGTTTTTCGTGACATGTGAAGAGTATAGATATGCCTTGTTGTTTTAATGAGAGTAAAGTATGCTCTAATTCTTGCTGAGAGTTAGGATCGAGCCCAGAAAGAGGTTCATCTAGAATTAATAAATGGACGTCCGTAAGTAATGCTTGCATAATGCCTGTTTTTTGTTTCATACCTTTTGAAAAGTTTCGTACAACGTAATGCTTTGCATGATGTAGATGAAAAGATTCAAGGAGCATCGGAATTTTATTTCTTAAATATTTTGTTGATAAACCGTGAATGTGGCCGAGATGATATAAATAATCCTCTAATGTAAAACGAATTCCTTCAGGAAAATGTTCAGGGACATAACCGATTTGTATATGTTCTTTTCTTTGAAGTGTCCCTGCCGTAGGTGGAATAAAGCCTGCAATTATTTTGAGTAAAGTACTTTTTCCAGTCCCGTTCCCACCAATAATAGCGAGTGCTTCTCCTTCTGGAATGGATAAATCGATGTTGTCTAGTATAAGTGATTTGCCATACTTCTTTTGAATTCCCCTTAGTTCTACTAGCAAAGTTCTATCCTTCTTTCTTCAAATATTGTATACATCCATTATATAGGAGGATAAGAAAAAGACGTGCAATGAATGCACGTCTTTTTTTGATATATTTTGTCGAACAATCGATATATCGGCAAAATCGTTGATATATTATCGTTTCTCAATCGCCACAATAAATGGCGGGTTATTTTGCTGGTTAATGAAGCCGTATCGCAAAACGTGAGCTTCTTTTTGATCTAGTTCTTCTGCAAATTTGAGAACAGCGTCGCGTTCTACTTGTCCTTCTGGATGACCGTGATAAATAACAAGGATGATGATACCTTCTGGTGCCATTACGCCTAGTAATTGTTCGATAGCCGAGAGAGTTGAGTTCGGTTTTGTGACGATATGCTTGTCACCGCCTGGAAGGTAACCTAAGTTGAAAATTGCGCCTGTTACTTTTCCTTTTGCGTCTTCTGGTAATACGGATAAGAGTGTATCGTGACTACCATGAACTAAAACAGTACGTTCGAAAAGTTCTTTTTCTTTCAGGCGGATAGTAGAACTTTCGATTGCTTCTTTTTGAATATCAAATCCAAATACTTTGCCGTTATCTCCAACGATTTCAGCTAGGAAGCAAGTGTCATGTCCATTGCCAAGCGTTGCATCTACAGCGTAATCGCCTTCTTTAACAGCCGTTTGCAGCAGAGAGCGAGCAAACGGTAATACACGTTCTAATTTCATTTTTGTTTCTCCTCATTTGCATATTTTCCTTGCCAGCTTCCGCGGCGTACAAATTCTGCATCGATGGAATTTAATACTTCCCATTTATTTAAGCTCCACATTGGACCGATCATTAAATCAGGTGGACCGTCACCTGTGATGCGGTGCACAATTACATCTTCAGGAATAATTTCAAGTTGGTCAACAACGAGACTTACGTAATCTTCAAGAGAAAGGAATTCTAATTGACCTTTTTCATATTGCTTCACCATTGGCGTACCTTTTAATAAATGAAGTAAATGAATTTTAATTCCTTGTACGTCAAGTTTTGCTACTTCACGAGTTGTTTCCATCATCATGTCGTAATCTTCAAGGGGAAGACCGTTAATAATATGAGAGCAAACTCTAATGCCGTGCTTGCGTAATTTATTTACACCTTCTACATATGATGGATAATCGTGAGCGCGATTAATAAGATTTGCAGTACGTTCATGAACAGTTTGTAGTCCGAGTTCAACCCAAAGGTACGTGCGTTTATTTAAGTCCGCTAAATATTCAACAACATCGTCTGGTAAGCAATCTGGACGAGTTGCGATAGAAAGACCGACAACGTCTTTTTCTGCTAGAAGCGGTTCGAATTTTTCTTTTAACACTTCAAGTGGAGCATGTGTATTTGTGTACGCCTGGAAATAAGCGATACATTTTCCGTCTTTCCACTTTGAGCGCATTTTTTCTTTCATTTCATGATATTGCTTTATAACATCATCGCGGCGATCACCAGCGAAGTCACCAGATCCAGCAGCACTACAAAACGTGCAACCACCGTAAGCAACCGTACCGTCACGGTTCGGGCAATCGAAGCCAGCATCTAATGAAACTTTAAAGATTTTTTCACCAAATTCATTTCGTAAGTGGTAATTCCATGTATGATAACGTTTATTGTCGTTTGTATATGGAAAAGGGTTTTGAACCTTCATTACTTTCCCTCCTAAGACGAGTCAAAATGAAACAAAATCCATTATAACATACTCATAAGGTTCATATGGAAGGGACACACTAAAGGGGAATTGAAGCAAGGAGGGACAATTATGGCAGAGCGTCAATCACTTGAAGAGTATATTACACAGGCAGAACAAGCGGTGGAATATGCGAAAGAACAATTAGACCAAGGCATGAGACAAGAGCATTACAATACGATGGAATATTCGGATGCTCAGTTACAATTAGAACAAGCATATAACGACTTACAAACTATGCAGCAACATGCGAATGATGAGCAGCGTGAGCAGTTAAATAGAGCACGTATGGCAATTCGCCAATTGCAACATCAAATGATTATTACACCGCACTAATAAGGAGTGAATGTAATGGCGAAACGTTCAGATCAAAATAATCCAGAGCAAAAAACACAAAATGGACATAACGCTGAGTTTTCAAATGAACTTGATCCAGTTGTTCAAGTGAAACAGCGTAATAGTAAAAAGGGACAACCTCAAAGATCGAAGCAATCAGAGTAAACCAGGTCGCAGTATGACCTGGTTTTATTTTGTTATATGACAATAATGTAATATTTCTGTAAGGTTTTCCGATAGTTGTGGGCTTACTTTTCCAGTAGAGTAAGGGAGGATTTAATTTAGGACAAGGAGTTGCATTATGGGGAACAATATTACAAACAAACGCATTGATGAGTTAGATTACATTCGTGGCTTCGCATTACTGGGGATTATTTTAGTAAATATTTTGGCGTTACTTAATATTAAAGTTCCAGACCCTAATACAGTGGATGCAAGTTATCAAAGGTTTCTATACTTATTTGTAGAAGGTCGTTTCTTCTCAATCTTTTCATTCTTATTTGGAGTAGGATTCTATATCTTCATCACAAGAGCGATTGCAAAAGGGAAGAATGGATATGTTTTATTTTTACGCCGCTTAGTTGCACTATTTATTTTTGGTTTAATTCATCAAATGTTTCAGCCCGGAGAAGCACTAGCGTTATACGCAATTTGTGGATTAGTCACGTTACCATTTTATAAAGTGAAGAAGCAGATAAATTTAATAATCGGTCTTATTCTTACAATAGCTTTTAGTATTATGGCGGCTAAGGAATTATTGCCTGTAGGTTTAATTTTATTAGGTCTTGCTGCAGGACAGTACAAAGTATTTGAAAATCTTTCAGCGAAAATAAAGCAAGTCGCTATTTTTACAGGAGTTATGTTTGTTTTAAGTGTGATAGCTTTATGGTATCAATATGGGCACGTTCCTGCTGAGCCATTTATAAATGGGATAATGGAGAACGAAGATGGAACAATGGATGCTGCAAGCCAATTTTTAAAAATTGGTATTACAGTTGGACCAATCATTTCAGCTTTCTATGTTGGAGCATTAATTTTACTACTTCAATTAAAATCAGTTCAAACATTGTTAGCACCATTGAAATACTACGGTCGTATGGCTTTAACAAATTATATTGGACAAACTGCAATGATTTTAATTGCGGGCAGTGTATTTAACTTTGCAGGAAACTTAACGTACATGCAGACGTTATATGTATGTATTGCAATTTACGCAATTCAAATTGTGTTTAGTGTGATTTGGATGAAAATCTTTAAAATGGGTCCATTAGAATGGATTTGGCGAGTTGTTACGTATTGGACGGTAACACCTTTAAAGAAATAAAGATAGAAATGGGCTGTTCCGCTTGTGGAATAGCCCATTTTTTATTGTCAGTTTTTGTCGGTAAATCGATATATTTTGAAAATCGCTGATATATTTGGTGTTACGGTCGATATATTTGAAAATCGCTAATATAATTGCATTCACCGACTTAATGTGTCACTAAGATTAAAAGGAAAAAAGCCAACCTTACAAGCTCTCCTTTTTTATATTACAAAAGTGTAAGGTAATTGTAATGTTAACAAATAGCAGTTTACCCCTAAAAGGCGCAAAATAGGTAATGGAAAAACAAGCGTAGGAGGATATATATGACGAAACCAGTTGTAGACGTGAAAAACGTTCAAAAAGTGTACGGTAAAAAAGGTGAGAACCAATCACATGCGTTAAAAGGTGTTTCATTCTCAATTCAAGAGGGTGAGTTTGTTGGGATTATGGGGCCATCTGGTTCTGGTAAAACGACATTATTAAATGTAATTTCAACGCTTGATAAAGCAACGGGCGGCGTTGTTGAAATTGCGGGGACGGACATTACGAAAATGAAGCAAGGTGAGCTTTCTGATTTCCGTTCGCAAAAGTTAGGATTCATTTTCCAAGACTTTAACTTATTAGAGAACTTATCTATTTATGAGAACATTGCACTTCCACTTTCACTTCAAGGTGTCTCCTCACGTAATATTGGTCCGAAAGTAGAGAAAGTAGCGGATATGTTAGGAATTTCAGAGATACTTCAAAAGTATCCAACTGAAGTATCTGGTGGACAGAAACAGCGTTCGGCAGCAGCGCGCGCTTTAGTGCATGAGCCTGCAATTATTTTAGGGGACGAGCCAACAGGAGCTCTTGATTCTAAAAATGCAGCGAGTTTACTTGATGCGATGACAAACTTAAATGAAGAACAAGGCGTATCTATTATGATGGTTACTCACGATCCATATAGTGCAAGTTACTGTCAGCGTATTTTATTCATTCAAGATGGTGAGCTATATAAAGAAATTCATCGCGGTGGTACACGTGAAGAGTTTTATAAAGAAATTTTAGATGTGCTTGCAGATTTAGGTACACAAAAAGCGTAAGAAAGGAGGTTCCAGTATGTTATTTAAACTTTCCATGTCGGGGTTGAAGAGTAAGCTGAAAGATTATATCGTCTTACTTGTTGGTCTTGTCATGTCAATTTCAATTTTTTATATGTTCCAAACGTTAGCGCTGAATAAAGCATTTATCGAATCCAATTCTGTTATTAAGTCTATTGGTTTCGTATTCCAAGCAGGTTCATTTTTATTAGCAATTATAACGTTCTTCTATATTTTATATGCGAACTCTTTCTTATTATCTCTTCGTCAAAAAGAGTTTGGTATGTATATGATGTTAGGTGCAAAAAAGCATAAAGTTACATTACTTATGTTTATTGAAACGATTGTATTAGGTGCTGCGTCTCTTGCGATTGGACTTACAGTTGGTGTAGGACTTGCAGAAGGTATCGGACAGTTATTAATGAAACAATTAGAATTTGCTGGTGAAGGCTATAAGGCATTTTATCTACCATCTATGACTGTTACTTGCATTTTCTTCTTCGCACTATTTGTATTATCGGCAATTATGAACAGTATTAAGTTATCACGTATTTCAGTACTGCAACTTGTACATGCAGATGCACAAACAGAACGTGTTGCGGTAAAAGGAAAAATGACAGGTGTCGTTGCAATCCTTGCTGTTATTTTATTAGGAATTGGCTATGCATCAATGATTTACATGGAAAAACTAAGAGAAATGGGAATCCTTATTGCATTAATTACAACAACAGCTGGTACTTACATGCTGTTTGGATCGCTTCTTCCAGTTATTATTAAAAAGTTAAAAAGTAATAAAAAACGTAGTGAAAAAGGACTTAACGCTTTTACATTTGCACAATTAAACTTCCGTATTAATAGTTTAACGAAAGTGCTTGCGACAGTAGCAATGTTAGTTGCTCTTGGAGCTGGTGCAATTTCAGGTGGTATGGCGTTTAAAAATAACGTTATAAAAATGGTCGATGGTTTAGTAATATATGATTCAGTTGTTCATAATCCTACAGCTGAAGAAAAGAAAATTTTAGATGGTATTCCATTTAAAGAGAAAAATGAATATCGTTACAAAGTTGACGATAAATACGTTTACTATGTAAAAGAAGATTTAGAGAACAATCGTCCTTTAGTAAAAGATATGGCAAATATGGAATCGATGAAGGATTTAGTAAATACGAAAAAAGTTTCAGAGGAACTACCAGTAGGTGCAGTTTCTAGAAAAATGAATGAAAAAGATGCGAACGCTAAAGAACTTCCAGGAGAATGGGTTGATGCTTTTAGTACAATCCAGCCATATTATATATACGAAGATCATGCAATTAAAATTGTAGATCAAAAAATGTACGATGGGATAAATGGTAAAGAAGGTATAGCATTTATCGGAAAAACAGATGACTTTTTAACATACACAAAAGAATGGAAAAAACTTGACGAGTTGCAGCTAGATAAATATAAAAATGTAACGGCTGAAAGAATGAACAGTAAATATCAAGCTTACGATATGTTCTACGGTGTTGCGAGTGGAACAGTGTTTATGGGCTTCTTCCTTGGAATTGCTTTCTTAGCGATGATGGCAAGTTGCTTAATGTTTAAAATTCTTTCTGGTGCATCAAAAGATATTACGCGTTATCAAATGCTTCGTAAAATCGGTGTGCGCCGTGAATTATTAACAAAATCTATTTATAAAGAGTTATTCTTAGTATTCCTATTCCCGGCAATTGTGGGTATTGCTCACGTATTAGTTGGTATGAATATTTTCGGTTTCATTTTAGTTGATCCGTATTTCCGTATTTGGGTACCGATTGTAATTTTCGTAGTCATTTATGCGATTTACTACTTCATTACAGTTCAATTATATAAAGGAATTGTTCTTCCGAAAGAAGATTAATAACGAAAAAATAATAAAAAACGTTGATATGTTACTTAATTGTGTTATAGAATGTAATTAAGTAACATAAACTAAATGTATAAAGTAACAGGAACTGAAAGGAGGAATCTAACTTGCAGAAAGAAGATGGATCTTTATTTGAAGTTATAGGTATAGCGCTAAGGTCCAAAGAAGTTTTACTATTTTCATTTTTATCCCTCGTTATTTTTCTAACCGCAACGTATTTTTACAATAGTAAGTTTCCAAATCATAAATATCCAGAATTTTTAGGTGCATTAAAGTATATCGCTCCAATTGTATAGCATAAAAAATTTAAAAGGAAATGGATAATACATGGAATTCCCATAGCATGATAAGGTAAAATGGACAACATGATGAGAAAATTACCGTTCATAAGATGAGGAGAATACATGTATGGAAGTTGTAGAGGCATTAAAAGATATAAGCCAAATTGAGGCTATGAAAAAATATTTGAAAGAGCATTCCCAGCGAGATTATCTTTTATTCGTTATTGGAATTAACACGGGTTTAAAAATTACTGAACTACTGAGCATTAAATTCGAAGATGTATTAAATGAAGATGGAACTGTTAAAGAGTTTTATTCTCTTCCTGTGAAAGATGAAAAGTTTAAACAAGATATTTATTTAAATACAAAAGTAAAAGAAGCGCTTTTAGAGTACGTACAATCTATTGACGTTAAAAGAGAAAACTACGTATTTCAATCTAATAAAACGACAAATTCAATTACGCGTCAACAAGCTTATCGTGTGATTCATAACGCTGCGGAAGCAGTTGGAATTCTTGGAAAGATTGGAACGAACTCAATGAGAAAAACATTTGGGTTTCACGCGTACAAAAGAGGAATAGCGATTGCGCTGTTGCAAAAACATTTTCATCACGCGACCCCATCAGAAACGCTCAAGTATTTAGGGATATCAAAAGATGAAAAGTTTAAAACAGAGATTGATGTAGATTTGTAAAAGGAAAGAGCCGTAACTAAAAAAATTAGGAGGCGGGAATATGAACATTAGAGAGAGTGAACTACCAGGCATTGGATGTAAATTTGAAGTGATAACAAAAGGTAATGAAAAAATGGTTATTGTTATTCACGATGATGGAAGAAGGGAAATGTATCATTTTGATGCCGATCATGATGAGAGTATTTCAAGCATTTCTCTTCGCGATTCTGAAGCGAGGCAAATTGCGGCTATATTAGGCGGGATGGTCTATAGGCCACAAGCGTTAGACACGATTGAGATGGCTTTTGAAGGATTATCAATTGAGTGGTTTAAAATAGAAAATAACGCACCAGTGGTTCAGAAAACAATTGGTAGTTTAAGTGTTAGAAAAACATATAACGTAACAATCATTGCTATTTTGAAAAAGAATATGAAGAAATTTTTCAATCCAGGTCCAGATTCTATCATTGAAGCTGGCGATATGCTCGTATTATCGGGTGAAAGACATGAAGTGAAGAGAATTATTAATGAGTTGCTTTCAGCGGGAGGTGACTCATAATCGATGGATACTTTAGTCTTTGAAGTTGGAACTGCGTTAGTATTAGTAGCTTTTGCAGCAATCCTCGCTGCAAAGTTAAAGTTTTCGATTATTCCGTTTCTCATTATACTCGGTATGCTAGTGGGGCCTCATGCCCCAGATTTAGGGCTTATCGATTTAAGGTTTATTGAGAGCGGAGAAGTTATTTCCTTCCTCGGCCGTGTTGGCGTCATATTCCTCCTATTCTATTTAGGTTTAGAATTCTCAATAAAGAAATTAATTAAATCAGGAAAGTCGATTGCTTTTGGGGGGAGTGTTCATATATCGCTTAATTTCATATTAGGTTTGCTTTATGGATATATAATGGGTTTCCCCTTATTAGAAACATTAATTATTGCAGGGATCATAACAATTTCCTCGAGTGCAATTGTTGCAAAAGTAATTGTTGATTTAAGAAGATCTGGTAATAAAGAGACTGAGCTAATTTTAGGAATCATTATGTTTGATGATATCTTTTTAGCTGTATATTTGTCAGTTGTTTCAGGATTAGTACTCGGAGGTGCAACGTCATTTGTAGGTGCTCTTACATCTGTTTTAATCGCAGTAGGGTATATGTTACTATTCTTTATAATCGCTCGAAAAGCTACGCCGTTCCTAAATAAAGTATTAGATATTTCGTCTAATGAAATTTTTATTATCGTAATATTCGCTATTTTATTCTTTGTGGCTGGTTTTTCAGAAACGATTCATGTAGCGGAAGCGATTGGGGCTTTATTGTTAGGACTCGTCTTTTCAGAAACAGAGCATAGTGATCGAATCGAGCATCTCGTCGTCCCGTTTCGTGATTTCTTTGGAGCTATATTTTTCTTCAGCTTCGGTTTAAGTATAGATCCGTTTTCGCTTGGAGGAGCAGTATGGTTGGCATTAGGAGCAGTTTTCATTACTCTCATCGGTAATTTTACAGCTGGAATGATTGCAGGGCGTAAAGCCGGGTTATCGCATAAGGCTTCTACGAATATCGGTTTAACACTTATATCACGTGGGGAATTCTCCATTATTGTCGCGAATCTCGGAATAGCGGGTGGCTTAATGGCAACGATTAAACCATTCTCAGCTTTATATGTTTTAATATTGGCGTCGCTAGGACCATTATTAACGAAGGAGTCTGGGAGAATATACTCTCTACTAGACAAAATATTTAAATGGAGTGCTAAAGAAAGTGCAAAACGTAAAAAGGAAGTTGGATAACCTTTCGCGAGGGAACGATTCCATTATTTATAGATTAATATTTTACAAAGACGATTAGAATACATTCTAATCGTCTTTGTGCCATTATCTGAATTTCATCAACTATTAATCAGTTGCCTTCCTATTTAAAAACGACTACAATTTTACTGTTATATATATGAACGAAAAAAAAGAGAATAGGAGGGGAGACTATGCCAAGAAAAGTATGGCTATTAGTAGCTGGGATGATTATTAATGTCACGGGTGCTTCTTTTTTATGGCCTTTTAATACAATTTACTTACATGATAGTTTAGGGAAATCTTTATCAGTAGCCGGAATGGTATTAATGATCAACTCGCTTACTGGTGTAATCGGAAACTTGCTCGGCGGTGTTTTATTTGATAAATGGGGCGGTTATAAATCAATTTTAGTAGGGATTGTCATTACACTCGTATCAATTTTAGGTCTTGTGTTCTTCCACGGATGGCCGTTATATGTTGTGTGGCTAGCATTAATCGGCTTCGGTTCTGGAATGGTCTTCCCATCGATGTATGCGATGGTTGGTACGGTTTGGCCAGAAGGCGGAAGACGAGCGTTTAATGCGATGTATGTTGGACAAAACGTCGGTATTGCAATTGGAACGGCATGTGGTGGTTTAGTTGCATCGTATCGTTTTGATTATATTTTCTTAGCGAACTTTATTTTATACTTTGTTTTCTTCTTAATTGCTTTTATTGGATTCCGTGGTATGGAAGACAAAAAAGAGCCAGGAGTGCAAAAGGAAATCGAAACGAAAAAAGGATGGACGCTTACACCTGGATTCAAAGCACTTCTTATTGTGTGTGTAGCATATGCTTTATGCTGGGTTACATACGTACAGTGGCAAGGTGCAATTGCAACGCATATGCAAGAATTAAATATTAGCCTTCGTCACTATAGTTTATTATGGACGATAAACGGAGCGATGATTGTTTGTGCGCAGCCGCTCGTTAGTATGCTAATTCGCTGGATGAAGCGTTCTTTAAAGCAACAAATTATGATTGGAATTGTCATTTTTGCGGCGTCATTCATTGTGTTAAGTCAAGCACAGCAATTTACGATGTTCCTGGTTGCGATGGTGACATTAACAATTGGTGAATTATTCGTATGGCCAGCAGTTCCGACCATTGCAAATATACTTGCACCGAAAGATAAGTTAGGATTTTATCAAGGGGTCGTAAATAGTGCGGCGACTGTAGGGAAAATGTTCGGACCAGTCGTTGGCGGAGCAATTGTTGATATATACAATATGGAAGTATTGTTTATAGCGATCATGGTAATGCTTGTAGTAGCGCTTATAGCAACGAGTATTTATGATAGACGAGTAAAAGTAGAAGAAACAGTTGAAGAAAAAATTGCAGTTTAGTTTGACGGAACATGCAACATGTTTTAGAATATATTTAAATAAATAGTAATAAAATATCCTTTGGAACAAGGGAGTTAGCTCGGCTGTCCTAAGATAAATTCGTTAGTTAGCAAGAGTAACGATTAACCGAGAAGCCCTCGCTTCAAGTAAGCTCTTAAGAGATACTAAGTGGTGGGTAGTTCACATTAACTCATATTTGTAATAACAGTGAGAAGGAGTAGTAGTAATAGAAGCTGGTTTAGAGAGTTGACGGTCGGTGCAAGTCAATCCACGTTTCGTTATGAACTCGCCTTTGAGTTGCAGTTGTGAAATCATTAGTAGCAATTGCCGTTAATCCACGTTACGGATCTAAGCGAATGTATTTATTACATTAATTTAGGGTGGTACCGCGGGAATCTATAACCTCTCGTCCCTTTCTAGGGATGAGAGGTTTTTTGTATTTTGGGCGGTGAAAATAAATAGAATTTCAAGGAGGGTATCTCATGAGCTTTAATCATCAAGAAATTGAGAAGAAGTGGCAAGGGCATTGGGAAGAGAATAAAACATTCCGTACGCCAGATGAAACAGAAAAACCAAAATTTTATGCACTAGATATGTTCCCATATCCATCAGGTGCAGGCTTACACGTAGGTCATCCAGAAGGTTATACAGCGACAGATATTTTATCTCGTATGAAGCGTATGCAAGGATATAACGTTCTTCATCCAATGGGATGGGATGCATTCGGTCTTCCAGCAGAGCAATATGCACTTGATACTGGGAACAGCCCGGCTGAATTTACAGAGCTTAATATTAATACGTTCCGTAATCAAATTAAAGCATTAGGCTTCTCTTACGATTGGGATCGTGAAGTAAATACAACAGATCCAACCTACTACAAGTGGACACAATGGATCTTCCTAAAACTATTTGAAAAAGGTTTAGCTTACGTTGATGAAGTACCTGTAAACTGGTGCCCAGCACTTGGTACAGTACTTGCAAACGAAGAAATCATTGACGGTAAGAGTGAGCGCGGTGGACATCCAGTTGAGCGTCGTCCGATGAGACAGTGGATGTTAAAAATTACAGCTTACGGAGATCGTCTATTAGAAGATCTAGATGAGCTTAATTGGCCAGAAAGCTTAAAAGACATGCAACGTAACTGGATCGGTCGTTCTGAAGGTGCAGAAGTACACTTCAACATCGACGGTACAGATGAGAAGTTCACAGTTTTCACAACGCGTCCTGATACACTATTTGGTGCAACATACTGTGTACTTGCTCCGGAACATGCGCTTGTTGCAGAAATTACAACAGCAGATCAAAAAGAAGCTGTAGAAGCTTACAATAACTCTGTTAAAATGAAGAGCGATTTAGAGCGTACAGAACTTGCGAAAGAAAAAACTGGTGTATTCACTGGTGCTTACGCAGTTAACCCAGTAAACGGTGAGAAATTACCAATCTGGATCGCTGATTATGTTCTTGCAACTTACGGAACAGGTGCTGTAATGGCAGTTCCAGCTCACGATGAGCGTGACTATGAATTCGCATCAGTATTCAATCTTCCAATGAAGGAAGTTGTAAAAGGCGGAGATATTACGAAAGAAGTGTACACAGGTGATGGTGCACACGTAAATTCAGCATTCCTTGATGGTTTAAATAAAGAAGAAGCAATTGTAAAAATGATTGAGTGGCTTGAAGTAACAAGCGCAGGAAATCAAAAAGTAACGTACCGTCTACGTGACTGGTTATTTAGTCGCCAACGTTACTGGGGTGAGCCAATTCCAGTAATCCATTGGGAAGATGGTACAATGACAGCTGTGAAAGAAGAAGAATTACCATTAGTTCTTCCGAAAACAGAGAATATTCGTCCTTCAGGTACAGGTGAATCACCACTTGCAAACATTGAAGAGTGGGTAAATGTTGTTGATCCTGAAACTGGTAAAAAAGGTCGTCGTGAAACAAATACAATGCCGCAATGGGCTGGTAGCTGCTGGTACTACCTACGCTACATCGATCCAAACAACAGCGAAGCACTTGTAGACCCTGAAAAAGTAAAACAATGGCTTCCAGTTGATATTTATATCGGTGGAGCAGAGCACGCTGTACTTCACTTACTATATGCTCGTTTCTGGCATAAAGTATTATATGATATCGGTGTAGTTCCAACGAAAGAACCGTTCCAACAATTATTCAACCAAGGTATGATCTTAGGTGAAAACAACGAGAAAATGAGTAAATCAAAAGGTAACGTTGTAAATCCTGATGATATCGTAGCAAGCCACGGTGCAGATACACTTCGTCTATACGAAATGTTCATGGGACCATTAGATGCTTCAATCGCTTGGTCTGAAAATGGTCTTGACGGAGCTCGTCGTTTCCTAGACCGCGTATGGCGCCTATTCATTCAAGATAACGGTGAATTAAGTGAGAAAATTACTGATGCACCAAACAAAGATCTTGAAAAAGCTTACCACCAAACAGTGAAGAAAGTAACAGAAGACTATGCAGAGCTTCGCTTCAACACAGCGATTTCTCAAATGATGGTATTCATCAACGATGCATACAAAGCTGAAACACTTCCGAAAGAATATGTAGAAGGTTTCGTAAAAATGATTGCACCAGTTGCACCTCACATCGGGGAAGAACTATGGAGCAAGCTTGGATACAATGAAACAATCACATATGCAAGCTGGCCAACATTTGATGAGTCTAAACTTGTAGAAGATGAAGTTGAAATCGTTGTTCAAATTATGGGCAAAGTTCGCGCAAAATTAACAATGAGTAAAGACGCATCAAAAGAAGAAATGGAACAACTTGCACTTGAGGAAATCAAAGAACAAATTGAAGGGAAAACAGTTCGTAAAGTAATTGTTGTTCCTGGAAAACTTGTTAACGTTGTTGCAAACTAATGAATGAAAGAAAAGCTCAGAGCCTTTATGCTCTGAGCTTTTTTATATAGAAAATAAGTTCTGGATCACCTTCATCTAAGTTTTCAATCATTCCACTACGCATAAATCCATTCGCTTTAAAAACTTTTTGCATATTTGCATTCGATTCGTTCGTTGAAGAAAATATTTTTTGAGTAGGAGAATTACTTAACATATATGAGATTAATGAGCTTGCATGACCTTGTCTTCTTTTAGTTGGCGAAACAATTATTAATGAGAGGAAAGTACAACCAAAGAAATTCGTATCGTATGTTAGAAAACCGGAAATAGAATTGTCCTCTTTTGCAATTATGCATTTTCCTTCATCAATAGCGTGTTTAATATAATTTCGTCTCCTATCGTCTCCGATCACATCTATATCTATATGTACGATTGAATCTAAATCGTCGATTGAAGCTTTTGCTACGTTCTCCAATGGAAATGCCCCCTTTTTTATAAGGAAAGAATAATCAGTCAATTAATCCTATCACGAATGAAGAACGAAGAAAAAGGTGCGGAATTCCCATATAGACAAACACCTATTCTTCTATAGGAAATATGATAAAAAAGGTAGGTTAAATTGAGCAGAAGAGGTGAAAGGAATGAAAGGGATGGACAATAATGCACCACATGGCTTCTTCGGAGGTGGATCGGATAGTTATGGACAAATGATGTTCATGGGAGGAGATGGGCAACACGGATATGGCGGAATCCCAAGTTGGATGGGAGGAGATGGTCAACACGGATATGGTGGAATCCCAAGTTGGATGGGAGGAGCAGCTGGAGGATTTCCGACGTCAGTGGCTGGAGCACAGACAGGAATTCCGACATTGGTAGGAGGAGCACAAGGAGGAGTGCCTGTAGGCATGCCAACTACATTTCCATCTTTCGTAGGAGGAGCACAAGGAGGAGTACCAGTAGGTATGCCAACTACATTTCCATCTTTTGTGGGAGGCGTACAAACAGGATTTCCTGTACCTGGCGTCGGTGTTGTAGCTGGTGGAGTCGGTGGCTTCCCTCAAGGTGTTCACGGTCATCATGTGCATCACCAACATCACGTTCATCACGGTCATCACCAACATCATGGCCAGCACCAACATCACGGCCAGCACCAACATCATGGCCATCACCAACATCACGGCCAGCACCAACATCACGGCCATCACCAACATCACGGCCAGCACCAGCATCACGGCCAGCACCAACATCACGGCCAGCATCAACATCATGGTCAACACCAAGGGCATCATCAGCAACAAGTACATCATCATGGTCAACACCAAGGGCATCATCAGCAACAAGTACATCATCATGGTCAACACCAAATTCATCCGCAAGCGGTTCTATTCCAAACACACCAAGGTCAACATCATCACCAAGGTCAACACCATCACCAAGGTCAACACCATCACCAAGGTCAACATCATCACCAAGGTCAACACCATCACCAAGGTCAACATCATCACCAAGGTCAACACCATCACCAAGGTCAACAGCATCACCAAGGTCAGCAGCATCAAGGACAACAGCATCACCAAGGTCAGCAGCATCAAGGACAACAGCATCAACAAGGACAACAACAAATTTGGTACGGTGGAGGAGCTGGAACTGCAGCGGGAACAGCTGGAATTACAGCTGGAGCAGCGGGTCATGCTGGACATGTGGGACATTAATGAATTACATGAAAAATTCTCTTGTGCGCAAGGGGATTTTTTATTTTGAAGAAAAATATATTTGCATTTTGAAATGTGATATTGAGTAGTAAAACACGAAGTTCATGACCTGTGAATGATAGTACAAAAAAGCTGCTAAGAATATTCCTAGCAGCTGATTCTTTATTATTTTCCTGCGTTTGCTAATGCCTCTTGGCGCTGACGTTCAATTTCAGCGCGAAGTTGTGGTTCTGGTGCTTGCCAGCCTTCTGGTTTTAGAATTTTGCCGTCGCCTTCACGGAATCGAGGTTTTCCATCAGGGAATAGTTTTGCCATGTTTGCGTTGTTTACAATCTCGAATCCTTTATCTGGACGTACGCCCATTTCTGCAAACGTTCCGAATGCAAAGTAAATAAGGTCAATAAGTGCATCATATTGATCTTCAACAGTCGTTGCTTCTAGAAATTCTTCTAGTTCTTCTTGCATAAAACTTGCACGGATTTTTGCGCGCTCTTCTGTTAGTTTTGTTGGAGTATTTGTTACAGGATGTCCGAACTCTTCATGCATTTTTGCAACAAGTTCGAATCCTTTATCTAAACCTTTTTCGTTTGTCATGTTGTTTCATCCTTTCTTACGTTATGCCGAAGTTTATTGTAACATAAGGTAGTTATTAAATAAAAAGAACATCTTATGAGAAATAAGATGTTCGCTCGTTATTCTTCTTTCTTAATTAAAATGGATAAAATAAGATCAATGCCAAACATTCCGATGAGTAGCATTGGTATAACGACAAGTAAATAACGAGTAAAAGAAACATTTTTTAAATATGTATGAGCAAATAAAAAGACGCCGAGAAATAAAATACCGTTTAAAATAGGCTTTACTAATTTTTTAGACATAAGCTCCCCCGTAAATATCCTTTTCTCTATTTAAAAATAAAAACTCCCTTCTCCGTTGTACCATGCCAGAGAGGGGAGTTCAATCATTAACTTATTCAATCACACCAGAATTTGTAATATTTACGGTGTATTTTATTTTAATAGGGACATCTTTATACATTCTTCGCCACTCTTCTAATTTGAATGGACGATAATGTTGTCTATATTTTGCTCCAAGTCCAAGGGGATCAACATTTAGAGATTTAAACTGTTTAATTAGTTTTGTAGCTTTCGCATCTAATTGTTTTTCGACTGACTTAGCTATTTTTGTTGTATTTTTTTTGTTTTCTAAATTAAATTTTCTAGAGAGCTCCTGAATACGAGCGTCCACCTTTACATGAATATAGAAAGAAGGTTTCCCATTTTTTATGTTTACCTCGTAGGTAGGAACGGAACGAATGTTATTAATCATTGCATAGCCAGGATTGGTTTTAAATTCATGTGAGTCCAAGCGGTGCTTTTCTAGCAGTCCTTTGAAAACAAACATATCGTGGTACTTAATTGTTCCGACTAACTTATCCTTTTTCAAGAGACCGATACCAGTAATCTTTATTTTATCTCCATGTTTTTTGAGGATAGGCATATAGGAATCTTGTCCTTCACGGTAGTACCTGAAGGCACCTAAATATAAATTGTCAGTTGGCAAAGGGCCAGTGTCCATATTATGTTCTAACATTTTTTTTATATAAATCGCAACATTGTAAGATGTACTATATTTTCCTTTAAATAGTTCAGTACCACTGCCTTCTAATAGTCCCACATACAGTGAGTTACCGATATTCACATCACGAATTAATGTGTCAAAGGAGTTGGATAATCCTTTTTTAGCAACCTTTGTTGTGAATAAGGCAACACGCATTTGACCGCTTGCGAACGGTTGCGAAGATTCTAAAGATGTATCTGCCTTTACTTGTTTTACTGCGTTTCCTGTTCCCTCATAAACTTGAACTTTATTGCCCTTTTTTTGTATAGGACAAACAAATGTAACTTTTACTTTATTATCTTTTGCTGTATCGAAGACAGTTCCTTGAATGAGTTGAACATCATCAATAATATTTTTTTGTAAGCAACCAGTTAGACTGAAGATACTGATGCAAATAAGAAGTATTAATTTTCTTTTGGTTTTTTCCATTTTCTTTTCACCCACACAATAATAAATAGAATTGGGATGTATACATATATAAGCCCAAAACTAACTTTAGATGTATTGCTAATAAAATCATTAATATCATGCCTGTTCGTTAAAAGTTGTGAAACAACTAAGGTGATAAGCATAAAGGCGATTAAAATACCACGTTGCTTAACACGAAAGATTTCATGAGTTCCTCTAGTAGCGGCCCATAAAGGTAGAATAAAGCTCGTAACAATAACGAGAGCATAAGCGGAAATAGCAATATACTCAAGTCGCTCTATAAAAGGAAGCTTAATAACTTGTGTCATTGAAAGTTGAGACCAAATTGTTTTGAGTAGTTGTTTTTCACTAAAGAAAGTAAAAGCGAGAATAGTACTAAACAAATATAAGCAGTTAGAGAATAATGCCCCATATTGTGCGAATTTATGGGACTTCTCTGGCTCTTTAACAAACGGATAAACCATAAGAAAAATTTCAAACCCTGTCATACTATAAATAGATAGTTTGGCCGCTTTCAAAATATCGGTAAAAGAATGTGAAAACATCGGAAGTAAATTATCCCAATGTGCGAATTTCAAAATAAAAAGACTTAGAAAAAGATATCCTAAGGTCCCGCCAACAGAAATGACACAAATGCCTGTAATGACGCGGAAGCCTGATGAAATAATGTAATAACTTATTAAGCATAAAAAGAATGTGAGCATCCAGGTGGATGCACTAGGAAACATCCATACTTGAATAATTTCGACATATGTTCTAACTACAGAAATACTTACAATAAAAAAATAAGCCATAAAGATGATACTAATGCCGTTTCCTAGCCATTTCCCAAATGTTTGCCGATGTAAATCAATTAAATTTCCGTTTGTTTCTTTTAATAAGAAATACATCATCCATATAAGAATATGGATACCGATTCCTGTAATTAAAACTCCCATCCAGCCGTCGTATCCAGCTGCCTTTGCAATAATACGAGCGAATCCGAGAACACCAGCACCAAACTGTGCACTGTGAATTAAGAAGAAAACAAAGATAGGAGATATTTGATATTTTTCTTGAACTTTACTCATCAATGCACCTCATTTCTTAATCATCAAAATCCGATCTATGTTTTGTTGAAATTCCTTTTGCTGACTTTTTCACATGCTGTGGTCTCGCTTGTACATCTCTTGTATCAATCATCGTTAATGGAAAACGAATCCATGAATCTTTCATTGATTGTTGTCTAGTTGGATAAAAAAGTGCGTACGGTTTACGTAAAGAAGTTAGTCTAAAAAGATGGGTAAATAAAAAGATAAATCCAAGAGAGATACCAAATAGACCACCTATTTCTGCAAAGGCGAGAAATGGGAAACGCAGTAAACGAACGGCGTTACCCATTTTATAAATGGGCGTAATAAAGGAAGCTAACGCTGATAAGGCAACGATAATTAATAAAATATTACTCGTTAAACCAGCTTGCACGGACGCTTGTCCGATTACGATACCGCCTACAATACCGAGCGTTTGTCCGACCTTCATAGGTAATCGCGCGCCAGCTTCTCTTAATAAATCAATCGCAAGTTCCAAGAAAAGTGCTTCTATTAAAGGGGGAAATGGTACTTGAGCCCTTGATAAAATCAATGTTTCAAGTAAATCACTCGGAACTAATTCATAATGATAATTCAAAACTGCAACGTATAATGGAGTTGCACAAATTGAGAATAGAACAGCGATCAATCTTAAAATCCTTGAGAATGTAGCGTATAACCAAGAAACGTTATAGTCTTCTGGTGAAATGAAAAAGTCGAAATATGATACAGGTGTTAATAGGACACTTGGAGAACCATCAACAAAAATAGCGATTTTTCCATCAATAAGTGCTTTTGTGACTCTATCAGTGCGTTCTGTATTTATATAGAGTGGGAAAATTGACTTTTCACCCATTAATTCTTGTATATAAGCACTATCGTTAATTTGATCATATTCAAGAGCGCGTAATGATTCCTCTAGAAAATCTACATTATCTTTCTCAGCTAAGTTATTTAAATACATCATAACGACTTTTGTTTTTGAGAACTCTCCGATAATCATTTCTTTTGTTTGTAACTCTAAAACAGGAAGGCGTTTTCTTACTAAATTAATATTCGTATCAATATCCTCTACGAAGCCTTCTTGAGGTCCGATAACGGTTGATTCATTTAATGGAGGAGTTGGTGCACGATAATTATCAATTGCAATATTTGCAAGCATACACTTTTGATCTTGCTGATTTAATTGAATAATTGCATGGCCTTTTAAAACCATGTCCTCAATTTTTTGTAAGTCGTTCGTAATTGTAATACCACTCATCGGAATATGTTCTTTTAATTCTTCTAATGGAGCGCAAGGACGTTCCATTAGAGTAGGCATTAAATACTTTTGCAATTTCTCACCATCAAGTGAAGGGCGATAGTAAGAAATCCAATAAGGCATCGCTTCATCGTCAGATGTGTGGTAATTAACAAAATCACTAGACTGTTTCAGCTTCTCTATTAAATCTTGTAGAGAATGGATATGGTCATTTGCTGGCTTGCTAAAGTCATAAATGCTGTTACTTCCTGAACTTTGCTGCTTGTTTTGAGAATTACCCTCTTGTTTAGAACTTTGCTGCTTGTTTTGAGAATTACCCTCTTGTTTAGAACTTTGCTGTTTGTCTTGAGAAGAACCCTCTTGTTTAGAACTTTGTTGTTTGTTTTGAGAAGAATCCTCTTGTTTAGAATTTTGTTGTTTGTTTTGAGAAGAATCTTCTTGTTTAGAATTTTGCTGCTTGTCTTGAGAAGAATCCTCTTGTTTAGAGTTTTGCTGTTTGCTTTGAGAAGAATCCTCTTGTTTAGAATTTTGTTGTTTGTTTTGAGAAGAATCTTCTTGTTTAGAATTCTGCTGCTTGTTTTGAGAAGAATCCTCTTGTTTAGAATTTTGTTGCTTGTTTTGAGAAGAATCTTCTTGTTTAGAATTTTGTTGTTTGTTTTGAGAAGAATCTTCTTGTTTAGAATTTTGCTGCTTGTCTTGAGAAGAATCCTCTTGTTTAGAGTTTTGCTGTTTGTTTTGAGAAGAATCCTCAGTTTGTTCCGTACTTTTTGGCTCGCCATTCTTATCTTTGTTATGTTCCTTTTGATCATCTGGCTGTTGTTTCGAATCATCTGTCTCTTTTGTATTTGAGTTTTTTTTCTTACGTAACCAATTCCAAATCATATGTATGCCCTCTTTGATCTTGTAATATAGTGCTATTTTGTGGCTAATTTTGTATATTATTCATTTATTTATGAAAAGAAGGAGGAGATTGGTTTGTATAGAAAAAATCCTTTAGTAAGCAGTTCATAATATGACGGGAAGAAGGCGAGTCTGTGCAAATTGTAAAAAAGGAGAAGTTTGTTTTAAAAGAATTTGTGTTTGAAAATGGTAGGGAGATTCCTGTTCAAATGGGGTATGAGACGTATGGTGCTTTAAATAGAGAAAGATCAAATGCAATTTTGGTTTGTCACTATTTTAGTGCAACAAGTCATGCGGCAGGAAAATATACAGAGTATGATGAGGAAGCTGGTTGGTGGGATGGATTAATTGGACCGGGGAAAGCAATTGATACAAATAAATATTTCGTTATATGTACTGATAACCTTTGTAATGTACAGGTGAAGAATCCCTACGTAATTACAACGGGACCAAAATCGATAAATCCGATGACTGGTTTTGAGTATGCGATGGATTTTCCAGTTTTCACATTTTTAGATGTAGCACGTATGCAATATGAGTTAATAAAAGATATGGGGATTGCTAGGCTACATGCTGTAATGGGACCGTCGGCAGGTGGGATGATTGCGCAGCAATGGGCTGTTCACTATCCTCATATGGTAGATCGAGTGATTGGAGTTATTACGAATCCACAAAATTCAATTATAACGTCGGGAAATGTAGCGCAAAATGCGATTGAAGCAATTCAGCTTGATCCAAACTGGAAAGGTGGAAAGTATGGAGAAGAGCAGCCAACGAAGGGTCTTCATTTAGCAAATCGAATGATGTTTATGAATGCGTTTGATGAACATTTTTATGAAACGGCATTCCCGCGGAACAGTATAGAAATGGCACCTTATCAGGAATTTTCTGCATTAACATCATTTGAGAAAGAGATTAATAAAGTGACATGCAAAAGTATAGATTTAGTAGATGCAAATTCGTGGATGTACACTGCGAAAGCAGTCTTATTACATGATATTGCGCATGGATTTTCTTCTTTAGAAGAGGCTCTTTCTAATATAGAAGCGAATGTACTCATGATTCCGTGCAAACAAGATTTACTTCAGCCACCTCGTTATAATTATAAAATGGTAGACATTTTGCAAAAGCAAGGGAAGTACGCAGAAGTATATGAGATAGAAAGTATAAATGGGCATATGGCAGGAGCGTTAGATGTTCATTTATTTGAAAAGAAAATTTATGAGTTTTTAAACCGGAAAGTATCTAGTTTTGTGTAGGAAATAATTAATGTGGAAAGGTGCATGATTTATAGTAGGCACCTTTTTTTACATGATTTGCAGACGGAAAATATATGAAGCGATTGATAAACCGAAGAAAGCTATACTAAGTAATAGAAATAAGAATGACATTTCTTGAGGGGATTTTATCTTTTTATTATTTTTCATACTAAGAGCAATAACTGCAAAAACTAAGAAAATGATGCCCATAATGAAAAGAAAAAGTGTCATTTTAACTGGCTCCTTTCATCAAACAAGTATATTGAGGATACAATGCGTCAGTTATGTTTGTAAAGAATAAGTTTTGCTGGAAAATTGAGAAATAAATGTTCCATTCTTTGCGTTCCTTCCTTCGCGTGCTAAAATTGATGAGAAATGATTGTTTAAAGAAGAAACTGAAGGTTTTATTGTATATAAGGAGGAACTACATATGACAGAAGTAAAAACAATTACTACAGAAGAAGTGCAAGAGCGTTTAGAAAATGGAGAAACATTATTTTTAGTAGATGTAAGGGAAGATGAAGAAGTAGCGGCAGGGAAAATTCCAGAAGCTGTACATATTAAAATGGGCGATATTCCAAATAAAGTGGATTTCTTTGAGAAAGAGAATGAATATATCTTTATTTGCCGTTCGGGAATGCGTAGTGAAAATGTATGCCATTATTTAAATGAGCAAGGATTTAAAACAGTGAATATGGTTGGCGGTATGCTTCAATATGAAGGCGAAACTAAATAAGTAGCTGCAAAAACTTGAAACGAGTCTGTTTCAAGTTTTTTTCTTTTGCATACAGTATACAAAAGGGGGAGGGGAAATGGGAATTAACATGCGTAAAGTAAAAATTATTAATAATACAGGAGCTGTTAATGTCGGCGACTGTTATGATATCTCACCTTTAGCTGTGGCAAAAATATATGCTGGTGCTGGAGGATCGAGTGCGGCTGTTTTTTTAAATGGGAAACGACAGCCAGAAGCTGTGATTAGAACATCAGTGTTTCTTCCGCCATTAGCGACGAGTACACGTACATTAGGTGCATAAAGGAAAGGTAGAGTGTAAGTATGCCTGCACGTATTAAAGAATTTATTATCGTTAATAACACTGGGAATATATTTACAGGGGATAATTTGAGTGATACTTCATTTACTGCTACGAAATCGTATAGTGGTTCAATGGGTTGCACTTGGATTGATGTTGTTACAGTAATAGGGACGGAGACGAAGCTTTGTTTACAGCCAGGGGATTCTGTGACGACAACATATACACGAGGAACTCCTGCTGGTACTTTAACAGGAACAAATATGGGGCAAAGTGTAAATGCATCGGGTATAGCGCAAGCTGTCCCGAATACAGATAATATGGATTCAATTGCGGGACTCCCTTAAGGAATTAAGGGAGTTTTTATTATTTAAAATAAAAATAGTCTTTGAGATTGTTTTTGTAAATACATATTAAGAAGAAGAGGTTTGTTTAAAGTAAAAAAGATGGTGTGTAGGTGGTGAAAGTGTGAAAGAGCGCGATAGACAAAATTCATTAAACTCTAATTTCAGAATTTCACCGAATCTTATTGGACCTACCTTTCCTCCCGTTCCAACGGGATTTACTGGCATTGGGATTACTGGTCCAACCGGTCCACAAGGCCCGACTGGCCCACAAGGACCAAGGGGATTTCAAGGTCCGATGGGGGAGAGGGGCCCGACAGGACCTCAAGGAGTGCAAGGGATTCAAGGACCAGCTGGACAAATGGGTGCAACAGGACCAGAAGGATAGCAGGGACCACAAGGATTAAGGGGACCACAGGGAGAAACTGGAGCGACAGGACCTCAAGGAGTGCAAGGGTTACAAGGTCCAATTGGTCCAATCGGAGCGACTGGGGCACAAGGCATACAGGGCATACAGGGATTACAAGGACCGATTGGGGCAACAGGACCTGAGGGGCCTCAAGGAATTCAAGGTGTGCAAGGGTTACCAGGGGCAACTGGTCCACAAGGGATACAAGGAGCTCAAGGGTTTCAAGGACCACAAGGACCGAGTGGAAGTACGGGTCCGACTGGAGCAACAGGTCAGGGGCTAACCGGCCCGACAGGAATAACAGGTTCAACAGGGATAACAGGTCCATCAGGAGGACCTCCTGGTCCAACCGGGCCGACCGGAGCAACAGGTCCTGGAGGTGGACCGAGTGGAAGTACAGGGGTGACTGGAGCAACAGGAAATACTGGAGCAACAGGTCAGGGGCTAACCGGTCCGACTGGAAGTACAGGAGAAACCGGTGCACAGGGCCCGCAAGGAATACAAGGAATTCAAGGGTCAATTGGTCCAACCGGTCCAGAAGGCCCACAGGGCATTCAAGGTATTCCTGGTCCGACAGGATTGACGGGTGAACAAGGAATCCAAGGTATTCAGGGGATCCAAGGGATAACGGGAGCAACAGGAGATCAAGGTCCTCAAGGTATACAGGGTGTTATAGGACCTCAAGGTGTAACAGGAGAAACAGGAGATCAAGGTCCACAAGGAATACAAGGGGTACCAGGTCCATCAGGAACAACGGGACCACAAGGAGTTCAAGGGATTCAAGGTCCGATGGGGGATATAGGACCAACAGGTCCAGAAGGTCCAGAAGGACTTCAGGGCCCGCAAGGAATACAAGGAGTGCCAGGACCAGCTGGAGCAACAGGTCCAGAGGGCCCACAAGGAATTCAGGGAATTCAAGGGCCAGTAGGAGCGACAGGTCCAGAAGGTTCACAAGGAATACAGGGAATTCAAGGGGTTCAGGGGGTAACTGGAGCAACAGGAGTACAAGGAGCAACCGGAATTCAAGGGGTACAAGGGGAAATAGGCGCAACTGGTCCAGAGGGTCCCCAAGGAGTGCAAGGTGCTCAAGGAGCGATCGGTCCAACAGGTCCGATGGGGCCACAGGGAGTGCAAGGAATCCAAGGAATTCAAGGACCAACGGGTGCACAAGGAGTGCAAGGTCCTCAAGGAATTCAAGGAATCCAAGGTCCGACCGGAGTAACAGGAGATGCGGGAGCAACAGGGGCGACAGGGGAAGGAACTACAGGCCCAACGGGTGTAACAGGCTCAACAGGGGTAACAGGACCTTCCGGAGGGCCAGCAGGGCCGAGTGGCCCAACAGGTCCATCAGGTCCGACGGGAGTGACAGGTCCATCCGGTGGACCACCTGGCCCGACAGGAGCGACAGGTGTAACGGGAGGAGTAGGAGATACGGGAGCAACAGGGGCGACGGGTGTGACTGGAGCAACTGGAGTAACTGGTGCAACCGGAGCAACGGGGCTGCAGGGTCCACAAGGAATACAAGGAGTACAAGGAGAAATAGGTCCAACAGGCCCGCAAGGTATTCAAGGTCCACAAGGGATACAAGGAGTAACTGGTGCGACGGGAGATCAAGGTCCACAGGGAATCCAAGGGCCACAAGGAATTCAAGGGCCAACCGGTCCACAAGGAATTCAAGGAGCACAAGGCCCGCAAGGGATACAAGGGGCAACAGGTGCAACGGGAGCACAAGGCCCACAGGGAATTCAAGGGATACAAGGAATCCAAGGTCCGACCGGTCCACAAGGCCCAACTGGCATTCAAGGTGTGCAAGGGGAAATAGGTCCAACAGGTCCACAAGGTGTGCAAGGCTTGCAAGGCCCACAAGGCCCAACCGGGGACACGGGAGCAACCGGTTCGCAAGGCCCACAAGGAATTCAAGGTCCAACGGGAGTCACGGGAGCAACAGGGCTACAAGGAATTCAAGGCCCAACGGGGGCAACGGGGGCAACAGGAGCCACGGGAGCGACCGGGGTGACTGGAGTGACTGGAGTTAGTACAACTGCAACGTATGCATTTGCGAATAATACATCAGGAACCGCTATTTCTGTTTTATTAGGTGGTACGAATATCCCATTACCGAACAATCAAAATATTGGACCAGGAATAACCGTTAGTGGTGGAAATACTGTATTTACGGTTGCGAATGCAGGTAATTATTATATAGCCTACACAATTAATATAACAGCAGCTTTACTTGTAAGTTCGCGTATAACTGTAAATGGAAGTCCGCTAGCAGGAACAATAAATTCACCGGCAGTGGCTACAGGTTCATTTAATGCGACAATTATTAGTAATTTAGCTGCGGGCTCTGCTATTAGTTTACAGTTATTTGGATTACTTGCAGTGGCTACATTATCTACGACAACGCCAGGAGCTACTCTAACTATTATTAGATTAAGTTAATAGGCAAAAAAACCTTGGAACTTTTATGTTTCAAGGTTTTTTATCCCTCTATTTGTGGGCTAATAATCAGTGGGGATGGACAAAACCCCCACTGATTAAAGTTTCACTTTATTCACTTGAGCAAAAACATCGCGGTTCAAAAATATATTATAATAGAATGAAGAGAGGTATAAATTTGGCAGAAAGGGAGAGTGGCGATGCAGGAGAAGGTTAAAGATTTTTTCGGACGCCCACTTCAAGATTTACGCATCTCTGTCATTGATCGTTGTAATTTACGGTGTACGTATTGTATGCCAGCGGAAGTGTTTGGTCCTGATTATGCTTTTTTGAAAGATGAGTTTTTACTGACATTTGATGAAATAGAGCGATTAGCAAAAGTATTTGTTAGCATCGGTGTACGGAAAATTAGACTTACTGGTGGCGAACCCTTGCTCCGTAAGGACTTAACAAAACTTATCGAACGTCTCGTGAAAATTGACGGTTTAGTAGATATAGGATTAACGACAAATGCGATTCATTTAACGAAGCAAGCGAAGGCGTTAAAAGAAGCTGGGTTACACCGAGTAAATGTTAGTTTGGATGCGATAGATGATAATGTGTTCCGCGCAATTAATGGCCGGAATATGAATACGAAGCCAGTGTTAAAAGGAATTATGGCAGCGAAAGAAGCAGGCCTTGAAGTGAAAGTAAATATGGTTGTGAAAAAAGGAATGAATGATCATCAAGTACTTCCGGTTGCTACGTATTTTAAAGAACAAGGAATCACGCTTAGATTTATTGAGTTTATGGATGTTGGCAGTACGAATGGATGGAATTTTGATCAAGTTATTACGAAACGAGAATTAATTGATATGATTCATGGGGTGTATCCAATTGAGCCAGCTGAAGCTCATTATTTTGGTGAGGTTGCGAAGCGGTATCGATACGTTGGAACGAATGTAGAGGTTGGTTTTATTACCTCCGTTTCTGAGTCATTTTGTTCTTCTTGTACGAGAGCAAGAATTTCGGCAGATGGAAAGTTTTATACTTGCTTGTTTGCAACAGAAGGAATGGATTTAAGGAAACTTCTGAGGGAGAACCTTTCGGATAATGAGTTATTAAAAGCTATACAATATGTATGGGAGAATAGAAAAGATCGATATTCAGATGAACGGACAGAAGAAAGTGCGAAAAATCGTCCGAAAATTGAAATGTCTTATATAGGAGGATAAGAAAGGGGGATGTCGTATGCAAGAGCGATATTCAAGACAAATGTTATTTTCTGGTGTTGGGGAAGAAGGGCAACGGAAAATAAGAGGGAAGCATGTACTCGTTATCGGTGCTGGTGCGCTCGGAGCAGCGAATGCAGAAGCAATTGTTAGAGCAGGTGTTGGAAAAATTACAATTGCGGATCGTGATTATGTAGAATGGAGTAATTTACAAAGGCAACAATTATATACAGAAGAAGATGCGAAGCATTATAAGCCGAAAGCGATAGCGGCAGCAGAACATTTAAAGGCAATTAATTCCGAAGTAGAAATTGTACCGGTTGTGACTGATGTAACGGTGCAAGAAATGGAAGAGTTAATTAAAGGTGTAGATTTAATATTAGATGCGACAGACAATTTTGAAACGCGCCTTCTTATTAATGATATATCCCAGATGTATAACGTTCCGTGGATATACGGAGGATGTGTTGGAAGTTACGGAGTAACTTATACAATCTTGCCAGGAAAAACGCCGTGTTTTCGATGTTTAATGGAACATCCGGCGAGCGGAGCGACATGTGATACGGCCGGTATTATACAGCCAGCAGTGCAATTAGTAGTTGCACATCAAATAACGGAAGCCTTGAAAATATTAGTAGAAGATTTTGAGGCACTTCGTGAAACGATGCTATCATTTGATCTTTGGAATAATCAACAGATGGCATTTAAAGTGAATAGGCAGAAAAAGGATACATGTTTATCCTGTGGAAAGTTACGTACATATCCGAGTTTAACATTTGAAGCACAAACGAAAACAGAAGTATTATGTGGGCGAAATACAGTTCAAATCCGTCCAGGTGTGCGTCAGGGTTTTAATTTAGAAGAAATTAAAAAGCGCTTACAAAAAAGTGTGGATGTAAAAGCAACGCCATATTTATTGTCATTTCCGGTGGAAGAATATCGTTTTGTTTTATTTACAGATGGTAGGGCGTTTATTCATGGTACGAATGATATGAATGTTGCAAAACGACTATATGCAAGATATATAGGTTGAACCTAAAGGAGAGTCCTTTAGGTTCAAATGGAAAAGGTAGGATTAAGAATTTCTAATATAATCTCCATTTTTTCCGCCCGTTTTTTCAAGTAAGTACGTTTCGCCAATAATCATACCCTTATCAACGGCTTTACACATGTCATATACAGTAAGAGCGGTAGCGGAAGCAGCTGTTAAAGCTTCCATCTCAACGCCGGTACTACCTTCTGTTTTAACTTTTACTTCAATAAGTAGCCGATATTGTTCTTCTGACTGTTTCCAATCGAAAGAGACGTCAACACCTTTTAATAATAAAGGATGGCACATTGGGATAATATCAGAAGTACGTTTTGCAGCCATAATACCTGCGATTTGTGCGACGGCTAATACGTCACCTTTACCAATTTCGTTGCGTGAGATTTTATCAAAAATTTCTTTTGTAACGAGAATGCTAGAGCATGCTATTGCTGTTCGAACGGTTATTTTTTTGTCACTTATATCAACCATTTTAGCGCGCCCTTGGTCGTTGAAATGTGTGAATGAAGACATGGAATTCCTCCTTGAAGTAATTACGATTTAATATATAAAGTGTAATCGAGATTAGATATTTTGCAAATATGAGGTGAGAAACAATGGTAGAAAAACGAATCCCGATTCAAGTTGCTGAGGCTGTAGAGCGGGTTATGAAATATGCTAAGCATGGTGAAGTAGAAGAAGTTTCTATTACAGAAAGTTATGGGAGGATTCTTGGAGAGGATGTTGTCTCAGATCACGACGTTCCTCACTTTGATCGTTCTCCTTACGATGGTTTCGCAATTCGAGCAGAAGACACGAAGGAAGCGAGTCAAGAGCAGCCGATTGAATTTGAAGTAATAGGAGAGATCGGAGCAGGATCTGTTTTTACAGAAGAAGTAGGGGCTTTTCAGGCGGTTCGTATTATGACAGGAGCAGCTATTCCAGAAGATTGCAATGCAGTCGTAATGCTAGAACTGACGGAAGGATTCGAGAGGAACGAAAGTACATATATGAAGTTAAAACGTCCTTTCCAAAACGGTGACAATGTGTCATTTAAAGGAGAAGATATAAAACAAAATCAAGTCCTCGTTAAGAAAGGTGTTGTAATCAATCCGGGTGTTGCCGCATTATTAGCGACGTTTGGATATAGCACTGTGAAAGTTGTAAAACAGCCTGTTGTCGGTATTGTAACGACAGGAAGTGAATTACTAGAAGTGCATGAGGCGTTAGAGCCAGGGAAAATTAGAAATAGTAACTCTTACATGATTGCCGCTCAAATTATGAAAGCTGGCGGGAAAGTGCGTTACTATGGACAACTTGCCGATGAGTTAGATGCATGTTTTACAGCTGTTAAATCAGCGATGGATGAGGTTGATATTTTAATTACAACGGGCGGTGTTTCAGTAGGGGATTACGACTATTTGCCAGCTATTTATGAAAGGTTACAGGCGAATGTACTCTTTAATAAAATAGCGATGAGACCGGGGAGTGTAACGACAGTAGCTGAAGTTGATGGAAAGCTACTCTTTGGTTTATCAGGTAATCCGTCAGCTTGTTATGTAGGTTTCGAATTATTTGTGCATCCAATTATGAAAACGTATTTGCATGTGAAGGAGCCTCACGTATATAGAACTGATGCTATTTTACAAAAAGATTTCCCGAAACCAAATCCGTTTACTCGTTTTGTAAGAGCGAAAGCGAGTATTGTTAATGGGGCACTACAAGCGATGCCAGTCGGTTTAGATAAATCGAGTGCGGTCTCTTCACTTGCGGATGCAAATGCTTTTATCGTGCTGCCTGGAGGAACGAGAGGATTTGAAGCAGGAATGAAAGTGTCTGTATTATTGTTAGAATGCTCTGAGGGAAGTGATTGGCCGTGGACAAATCCTCTTCAATCTTACAAATAGTAGGGTATCAAAATAGCGGGAAAACAACACTTGTAGAGAAGATGGTGCATGCATTAACTGAAAGAGAAATGAAGGTTGCTACAATTAAACATCATGGTCACGGGGGCTTTCCTGAAGTAGCGCAAAAAGATAGTGAAAGACACAGAAAAGCTGGTGCTGTAGTAAGTAGTGTAGAAGGTGCCGGATTACTATCTTTGTCCTCTTTGCGAGATGAATGGTCCTTGCAAGAAATTATCCGCTTGTACGAATTTTTTGAAGTAGATACGATTTTAATAGAGGGCTATAAAGCTGAGAACTATCCGAAAGTAGTGTTACTTCGTTCTGCGGAAGACGCTGAACTTTTACATAAAGTAGAAAATATAGCGGCAGTTATTACGTGGTATGATGCTTCGTCAAATGTACGAGAAGAATATAAAGTATTTCATATAACAGAAGAAAAATTGTATATAGACTGGTTTTTACAAACGGCTAGGGGTGCAAAATGATAAATACGTATTATGAAGTAATTGATACAGAAATCTCGATTGAAGAGGTGACAAAGAAAGTAGTTCGCCGTGAATGTGGTGCTGTTACAACATTTATCGGGACAGTTAGGGAGTTTACGAAAGGGCGTCGTACACTATACTTAGAGTATGTAGCTTATAAGACGATGGCAGAAAAGATGCTACAGAAAATTGGGTCAGAAGTGAAGGAGAAGTGGCCCGGTACACATGTTGCGATTACGCATCGCATCGGCACGCTGCAAATTTCTGATATAGCGGTTGTTGTTGCTGTATCAACACCTCATCGCAAAGAGGCTTATGAAGCGAATGAATATATTATGGAGCGTATTAAGCAAATTGTTCCAATTTGGAAAAAGGAGTTTTGGGAAGATGGTGACTCATGGATTGGTGACCAATTAGAAAAAACACCATATCCAGCAGGAGAGCCTGGGAAGGAGTTATAAATATGATTCGAGTATTGTTATTTGCGAACTTGCAAGAAGAAGCAGGAACGAGTGAATTACAAATAGAGAAAGAAAATATTACTGTTGCAGAGTTAAAAGATATTGTTGCGAAAGAATATAATGTACCAGTGTCAGCGCCAATTATGGTTGCGATTAATGAAGAGTACGCAAATGAAGATGACACGATACACACTGGTGATGTAGTTGCACTAATACCACCAGTGAGTGGTGGTTAATATTGGATTTATGCTATAAAAAACGACTTTCCTAAATAGGGAAAGTCGTTTTTTTATGGCATTTTGGAGAACACTATCTTATAGGAAAAGGAGGAAGTTATGAAAAAGATATGTGTAATGATTGCAATGATATGTTCTGTTTTTTTCTTTTCTCCAAGCAATTCTTTGGCAAAAGAATCGACGGAACAGCTTTTAGAAAGTGCGTTACTGAATCGATATTACTCGGTTATAAGGCAAGTGACAGAAGATCAACATGAATGTGAATCTGTTATAAATATAAAGCGTCTCGGTAAGAAGGATGAGTTCGTTCCTAGATTTGAAATTATGCTACAATTTCTTACGTTTCAAGGTGCACATAATCCGCCGAATGATAAAGTTACACTTACATTGGAAGATAATTTAGATTACGTAAAGATAAAGAAAGTGGAGCGAGAAAAGAATGTTTCTGGTGCTATTGTAGAAAAGATTTGTGCACGGAAAAACGAAAAAATAAAAGCTCACTCTAATGATTTAGAGCGGTAATCTATGACATTTTGTAGAGAAAGGTAATGAGCGATGGATATACTTTTAGCGATTTTACCAGCTATATTTTGGGGGAGTATTGTGCTATTTAACGTGAAACTGGGCGGGGGACCGTATAGTCAAACGCTCGGTACAACGTTCGGTGCACTTATCTTCTCAATTGTCGTTTATATTTTTATGAAGCCGGTATTAACTCCGACCGTTATTGGAGTTGGAATTGTATCTGGCTTATTTTGGGCACTTGGTCAAGCGAATCAATTAAAAAGTATTGATTTAATGGGTGTTTCTAGAACGATGCCGATTTCAACAGGGCTTCAATTAGTCGCGACAACATTATTTGGGGTTATCGTGTTTCATGAATGGTCAACGACGATATCGGTCGTTCTTGGAGTTTTGGCGCTCGTTTGTATTATTATCGGGGTTATTTTAACATCGCTTCAAAGTAAAGAAGAGAAAAATGCAGAGCAAGCAGGAAATTTTAAAAAAGGAATTATTATTTTATTAATTTCAACAGTCGGTTATTTAGTTTACGTAGTAGTTATCCGGTTATTTAACGTGAACGGTTGGTCGGCTTTATTACCACAAGCGGTCGGTATGGTATTAGGCGGGATTTTACTCACATTTAAACATCATCCATTCAATAAATATGCGATTCGAAATATTCTTCCAGGATTGATTTGGGCAGCTGGAAATATGTTTTTATTCATTTCGCAGCCAAGAGTGGGGGTCGCAACAAGCTTTTCCCTTTCACAAATGGGAATTATTATTTCGACGCTTGGCGGGATTTTTATATTAGGTGAAAGGAAAACGAAGCGTCAATTAATTGGGATTGTTATTGGTATCGTTTTTATCATTGCAGCTGGAATTATGCTGGGGATTGCGAAAAGTTAAGGAGGTATTAAAATGTATAGTGATTTAGAAGGGAAAGTCGTCGTTATTACAGGATCAGCAACTGGTCTTGGAAGAGCCATGGGAGTAAGATTTGCTAAAGAGAAGGCGAAAGTTGTTATTAATTATCGCTCAAGAGAGTCAGAAGCGAACGATGTATTAGAAGAAATAAAAAAGGTAGGTGGAGAAGCGATTGCTGTAAAAGGTGATGTGACGGTCGAGGCAGATGTTGTGAATCTCATTCAATCTGCTGTGAAAGAGTTTGGTACGCTCGACGTTATGATTAATAATGCAGGGATAGAAAACGCGGTACCGTCGCATGAAATGCCGTTAGAGGATTGGAATAAAGTAATTCATACAAATTTAACAGGTGCTTTTTTAGGAAGTCGTGAAGCGATTAAATATTTTGTGGAACACGATATTAAAGGTTCGGTTATTAATATGTCTAGTGTTCATGAGAAAATCCCGTGGCCATTATTTGTGCATTATGCGGCTAGTAAGGGAGGGATTAAGCTTATGACAGAAACGTTAGCATTAGAATATGCACCAAAAGGTATTCGAGTAAATAATATTGGTCCTGGTGCAATTAATACGCCAATTAATGCTGAAAAATTTGCTGACCCGAAAAAACGTGACGACGTAGAAAGTATGATTCCAATGGGGTACATTGGAAAATCTGAAGAAATCGCAGCAGTAGCAACGTGGCTTGCTTCAGCAGAGGCAAGTTACGTAACTGGAATTACGTTATTTGCAGATGGTGGAATGACTTTATACCCATCGTTTCAAGCGGGGCGTGGGTAATATGAAAGGCCAAAGAGATTTAACTCTTTGGCCTTTTTTACGCAAAAAAAAATAGCGGTCGGCTATTTTTAAAATTAATGATTGATTGTATCTTGAAGAAATTCTGTTGCTTGATGTTCTGAAACATTCTGTACGAGCGCAACTTCACTAATAACCATTTTACGCGCATTATCTAGCATTTGTTTTTCGCTCGCATTTAATGCTCTTTCTTTATTGCGACGAAGTAAATCACGAACAACTTCTGCACTATCTTGAAGATTGCCGTTCTTCATTTTTTCCATATTCATTGTATATCTTTGTTTCCAAGAGAGTGAGGGGTCTGATTCCCCATGATGAAATTCAAGAAGTATACCATCTAACGTACCTTTATCGACGATATAACGTATACCTGATTTTTGTAATTGATTCATCGGAAGCATTACTTGCATATCTTTACTAATGATGCGTATAACACAATATTGACGCGTAGTGCCTAATATTTCTTTCTCTTCAATTGCTTCGATGATTCCTGCACCGTGCATTGGATAAACGATTTTATCACCAATTTGAAACAAATCATCCACCTCCGTATGTGGTAACTACTTTTAATGATAACATACTAGGATAAAAATGTCAAATTTTATATAATATCACATCTGATATGCTGTAGTCAATATATAAAAGTCGTTTTTTTGTTTGTTTTTTTGCTCTTATAAGTTGAATAAATAGGGGGAATTTTTTTAGAAAAATAGTACAGGCGCAGAAAGAGGGCATATCCACTTATTTTTAAGCATAAAATATAAAATCGCTAATACAATATACCTAAATCCGTTCTTTGCAAGGGAGGGAGAGAAGGTGGGGCGCACAATTAGAATTGATATTACAAATAAAGTTGTAGCTAAATTTAGGCAAGATTATTTGGAATTATATACGAGTAAGTTTATGATAGGTAAGTTTTATGTCTATACTGAAGATAAACAATATGTGTTAGAAGACGGATATATATATGAAGATGGAAAGTTTTATCGCATCATAGATACGCACCGTGGCAATAAACAAGCGGCGGAGGGCTGCGATCTAGGATGGTGTTAACATGATTCGTGTGAAAGTGTTTGATGAAAGTCATGAAAAAGACTTAGAAGACGCTGTAAATGTATTTTTGAAAAAAATTGATGATAGTAACTTTGTAGATATTAAGTACCAAGTCGGTGTTTCTATTAACGATGACGAAAACCAAATTTATTGTTTTTCAGCAATGATCGTTTATAAAGCATAAAAAAGAGCTGGGTGAGCCAGCTCTTTTTTATGTTTTATGTTGGGACAACATGTGTCGGTAATACGTTCATAATAGATTGAGTTGTGCCTAATTTCTTTGTCGCTAAAAGAGACGCCCCTGTTTCATGGTTTTGGGCATCTGTACACATACCAAGGTGATAACGATCACCTAAAAATGGATCAATATAAAAACCGTTTTTAAAAACTTTATCATTCGGGTGTTTTTCATGGTGAATTTCAGAACAGTTAATGCAATAGAACATAGCTTTCATCTCCTTTTTATTTTTGTTTGAAAAAGTGGGTCGGTAGTCATTTCGCTCCTAAGGAAATATTGAGGAGAAGAGAAATAACTACCTACCCAAATGGCGGGCATACTCCTTCTGATTTTTACATATCTCGCGTATTGTCCCCGAGGGAAGGAGGAGAGACGAAGTACAGATGAGATAAGTTAGGCGCTTCTCTCAATAGGAGTGATAGAGTTTCATATTGAGGGAATTTTCTATTTTTCATTGCCTTTGTGAGTATATTATGAAGGAATGGTGAGAGGGTGTTTGTCCTGTTGAAAAAATGTTGAGAATTTCTCAACAGTGAAAAAGAGTCTTTCTTGACATGAAACCAAAAGGTGTTATATTGTTAATGTGAAACTAAAAGGTGTTATATTTTAATGCCGAATAAAGGAGATATAAAATGGAACAACAAAATACATTAAATGATATTAAACAAACAATCGTTTTTAACGCGCCTATTCAAAAAGTATGGAATGTAGTATCGACTGCAGAAGGAATTGCGTCATGGTTTATGCCAAATGATTTCGAATTGGCGGTAGGACATGAGTTTCATGTGCAATCACCTTTCGGACCATCACCATGTAAAGTGTTAGAGATTGATGAGCCAAATTATTTATCTTTCTCATGGGACACAGATGGCTGGGTTGTTTCATTTAATTTGAAAGACCTAGGAGATAATAAAACAGAATTTACGTTAATTCACGGCGGCTGGAAACATCCTGATGAAATCCTTCCGAAAGCGAATGCGAAGAGCTCTATTATTCGCGATAGAATGAATGGTGGCTGGGTAGCGATTGTAAATGAAAAACTGAAAAAGGTTGTTGAAGGTTAAGTGTCCTCGTCAGCAGCGAAATATGATGTATTTCAAGCAATTGCTGATCCAACCCGCCGAGAAGTGTTACGGTTATTAAGTGATAAAGAGTTACCAATTTCAAAAATAACGGATCATTTTCCGATGAGCCGTACTGCAGTTGTAAAGCACCTTCATATTCTTTCAGAAGCGAATTTAGTGAGTGGAAGAAAGAGTGGAAGAGAGAAGATATATCGTTTGCACCCAGAACCATTAGAGGAATTACAGCAGTGGCTCTCGTACTATGAACGATTTTGGGATAATAAATTGTCCGTGCTTAAACATATTGTGGAGAATGAAGAGTAGATTTTATGCAAAAAGGATGACCAAAATGGTCATCCTTTTTTTATTGTTCACTTGTTTGTTTAGCTGGCTTTAATAGGATCCAAGCGATAATTAATGTGAATACCGCTAATACGAAAGTGCTCATATAAATGACGTGTACACTTGATGCTAATGCGGATTGTGACTCGGTTGCTACGTTTGCTGTAGCCCCTCCATGTCCGCCAGAAGAAACAAGATCAAGGTTTTTAATGCCACGTGCATGAATCATCGTATTGAAGATCGTTCCGAAGATTGCAGCTCCTAGTGTTTGACTAAATGTATTAATAAATGTATTTAAACCAACTGCCGTTCCGCGCGTATGGGCCGGTACAGCTGCTTGAATTGTTACCATGTAAATTGGTGTAACAAGCCCCATTCCTAAGCCGAATAATCCGACTGCAACATAAATAAGGAATGATGGTGAATCTGTTGATAATGTAAATAATAAGAAAGTAGCAACTGATAAAATGCTAGCTCCAAGTAAAATAATTTGTTTCGTTTGTAACTTGCCAACTAAGTTACCGGAGAACATAGCACCGAATGTCCACATAACAGGAATCGGCATTAAAATGAGTCCAGCCTCTGTCGCATTTTTTCCTAAAACACCTTGGCTCCAAATTGGAAGATACACTGTAATACTAATAATCATTGCGCCAGCAATAAGTGTTAGTATGTTTATTGTAGATAATGTACGGTTAGAGAAAAGTGCTAGCGGAATTAATGGCTCCGGAGACTTTTTCTCGATGTATAAGAAAATAATGAATGAAACAGCGGCAAAGATTAATAGGCCGATAATTGAAATGTCTCCCCAGTTTTGCTTACTGCTACCTGTTAATAATGCGTATAGTAAAGCAATTGTACTTAATGAGAAAACTGTCGCACCAAGATAGTCGATATGTTGCTTAGCGGCGGACTTAACAGATTCCTTATAAGAAGTGGCAAACATTAAGCAAGCGATAATTCCAAAAGGAACGTTTAAGAAGAAAATATAGCGCCAAGAAAGAGAATCAACTAAAAATCCACCTACTAACGGCCCAATAACACCAGATACACCCCAAACGGCACTCATCCAGCCTTGTGCTTTCGCGCGGTCTTTAGCTTCGCTATATAGATCTCCAATAATCGTCATTGTGATCGGCATAACAGCACCAGCCCCTATACCTTGAAGAGCACGGAAGAAGATTAATTGTTCCATTGATGTAACGACTCCGCAAAGTGCAGAACCGATTAAGAAGATTGTTGCTCCGATGAGCAGAACTTTTTTACGGCCGAATAAATCAGCTAGCTTTCCGTATATTGGAGTCGAAACAGCTGTTGCAAGCATATAGATTGCATATACCCAACTAACAAGTTCGACACCTGACAAATCACTCGTTATACGAGGGATCGCTGTACTAACAATCGTTCCTTCTACCGCAGAAAGAAACGTCATTAGCATTAAAGACATCATGACTTTTTTTCTCATTTGTTTTCCCCTTACCCTTTTTCGAATATTCAACAATATAAAATATAAAGGTACTAAGGTATATAAAGCAACAAAAAAGCAATGGGAAGTTAGGAGGAAGGGATATTTTTGAAGAAACGGTCGATATATTTAAAGTATCGCCAATATAATTTCGTGTACTGCTTTGCTATTTCAACATACTAAAAAAAGAAACAGGAGTCCCTGTTTCTTCTTTAATATTGCATTTTTGAATTTTGTCCTGCTGTTGTTCCGGCAATTCGGCCAGTAACAAGGGCAGATGTAATGTTATAGCCGCCAGTATAACCGTGAATATCAAGAACTTCTCCACAGAAGTATAAACCATTCGTGAATTTCGAAGCCATTTCTTTCGGGTTAATTTCTTTAACGGATACCCCTCCGCCAGTAACGAATGCTTTTTCAATTGACTGCGTACCATTTACATGGACGGTAAATTCTTTAAAATCTTTCACAAGTGCGCGAATCTTCTCATGAGAAACTTGTCCAGCTTGTTCGCTACCGTCAATTTCATTTTTTTCTAATAAGAATAGGAAGTAACGTTCAGGAACATAGCCTTTTAAAACGTTTTTAATTCCTTTTTTCGGATCTTCTTTCATTTGTTTCAGCATGCGCTGGAACAGTTGCTCACTATTTTCTTCTGGCAATGCATCGATACTCATGTGCACTGTGTTCGTTTTAAACTTTTTCATCGCTTTCACAACGAATTGGCTACAGCGAAGAGCAGCAGGACCAGATAGGCCGAAGTGAGTGAAAAGCATGTCCATTTTATGAGAAATGATAACTTTTCCTTTCGGGTTTAATACACTTAAGTTTACATCTCGTAAAGCAAGACCTTGTAATGTGCGGTCACGAATAAACGGTTCGTTTGAAAGAATTGGTACTTCTGTTGGGAAAAGTTCTGTAATTGTATGCCCAGCTTTTTCAGCCCAAGCGTATCCGTCTCCAGTAGAACCAGTTTGAGGAACAGATTTTCCGCCAACGGCGATAACGACGTGATTCGTTTCTAACACTTCACCTGTTTGCAGAATAACAGCCTTCGTTTGACCGTTCTCATACTCAATCGTTTCGACAGGCGTATTCGTACGTATTTTCACACCTAAGTCTTTTAATCGTGTTAACAGTGCATCTACAACAGATTGCGCTTTATTTGATACTGGGAACATGCGGCCATGATCCTCTTCTTTCAGTTTTACACCGAGATTTTCGAAGAATGTAATAATATCTTCATTACTGAAAATAGAAAAAGCACTGTATAAGAAGCGACCATTTCCAGGTATATGTTTAACGATTTCATCAAGTGGTAGACGGTTCGTTACGTTACAACGACCACCACCAGAAATCGCAAGTTTACGTCCTAGTTTATTTCCTTTATCAAGAAGTAAGACGCTTGCGCCTTCTTCAGCAGCACCGATTGCAGCCATTAGCCCTGAAGGACCGCCGCCGATGACAATAACATCATAATGCATAATATATCGACCTCATTTTCTACATTTCCTGCCTAAAAGAATAGCATGTTTTCCCTTAAAAGAAAAATAGAGTGAAGTACTGCTTAAGAGGAGAATTGTGGTACAATACAAAAGTTAGAGTTCAGCATTATCCTGCTATTTATGGGCAATAAGACTACTATCTTAAGAGTTATGAGAAGTAAAGAGGGAGTTAAAGCGGCCTGTAAATGCTCGAATAATTAGTAGGGGGGGAGTCTCCCACTAATTATAGTTTCACTTTATGTAGATGTAGGAGGATTTTCGTATGTCCGATTCAAAATTTCTGCGCGGAACGCTTATTGTGACGTTAGGGACATTTTTAGTAAAGTTCTTAGGCATGATTTACGTTTTTCCGTTTCATGCATTAGTAGGCACAGAAGGCGGAACGCTCTATACATATGGATACATTCCATATACGATATTTTTAAGTATCGCAACGGCAGGAGTGCCGCTTGCTGTTTCTAAGTTTGTTTCCAAATATAATGCACTTGGAGATTATAAAACGAGCCGGAGAATGTTCCGCTCGGGAATGGTTATGATGATAGTAACAGGAGTTCTTTCCTTCTTAGTACTGTACATGACCGCACCATTATTTGCAGAAGCAATGCTTGGTAAACAAAGTTTACAAAATAAGATAGAAGAAGTTACGACGATTATTCGCCTCGTAAGTTTTGCGCTTATTGTTGTGCCGGCAGCAAGTTTGATTCGTGGTTATTTCCAAGGCCACCAATCGATGGGACCGACTACGGTTTCACAAATTATTGAGCAAATTATTCGTATCGTCTTTTTATTAGCGGGTAGTTTCATCGTTATTAAAGTACTTGGCGGTACAGTAGCAACGGCAGTTGGGGTTGCGACATTCGCTGCGTTCGTTTCAGCAGTTGGAGCACTTGGCGTATTAATTTGGTACTGGTTAAAACGTAAAAAATATTTGGATCAATATTTAATTGAGCAAACTGTACCAGAGTCGACGGTAAGTACCGCTCAATTGTTTAAAGAGTTGTTTGCATATGCAATCCCTTACGTTGTAATTGGATTAACAATTCCTTTATATCAACAAATTGATACATTGACATTTAACTCTATTATGCAGGCGATTGGTCAAGGAGATATCGCAGAGCGAGCACTCGGTATTTTCACGATGTGGACGCATAAATTAATTATGATTCCAGTATCACTTGCAACAGCGTTTAGTTTAACGCTCGTGCCAGCGATTACAAAATCGTTTACTGAAAAGCAATACCGTTATTTGAAATTACAAATTACACAAACATTCCAGGCGAATATGTTTTTAACATTGCCAGCAGTTGTCGGTATTTCTACACTTGCATATCCGATTTACACTGCTTTCTACGATTCAGACCCACTAGGTGGACAAGTATTAATGTGGTATGCGCCAGTTGCACTGTTATTCGCTTTATTCACAGTAACAGCAGCAATTCTGCAAGGGATTAACCAGCAGAAACATGCGGTTATTGCGCTTGTGATGGGTGTTATTTTGAAATTTGCATGTAACGTAATCTTTATTCGTTATTTCGGTACAGTTGGGGCGATTTTAGCTACTGCAGTCGGCTTCTTAGCTTCCGTATGGTATACGAATAGACAAATCAAAAAACACGCACACTATTCATTTGGTGTTGTATATAAGAGAACATTCCAAATTGCAGTCTTAACACTTGTAATGGTTATTGCTGTAAAACTATCACAATGGCTTCTATCCTTCATGATTTCGCCTGATGGCCGTATTGGTGCTCTTATTACAGTTGCGATTTGTGCAGGTATTGGTGGTCTTGTTTACGGATTGTTAGCGATTCGCACAGGAGTACTAGAAAGAGTATTTGGCGGAGAAGCTTTAGAGAAAATCCAGCGTAAACTTGGTAGTAGATTCAAAATAAAGTTGAAATCAAAAGGGGCGTAAATACGTCCCCTTTTCTATGATAAATAAAGAAGGTGAAGAACATGAGATTAGATAAATTATTAGCGAATATGGGACACGGAAGTAGAAAAGAAGTAAAGAAATTACTGAAAGACGGCGTTGTGAAGATTGATGGAACGCCAGTGAAAGATGCGAAGTTTCATGTGAATGTAGAAGAGCAAGAGGTTATGATTCACGGTGAAGTTGTGGAATATAAAGAGTTTGTTTATTTAATGATGCATAAACCACAAGGTGTTATTTCAGCGACAGAAGATGATAACCACGAAACAGTAATAGATTTATTAGAATTAGAAGATGCGATTTTCGATCCATTCCCTGTTGGAAGGCTCGATATTGATACAGAAGGTTTCTTATTAATCACAAATGATGGGAAGTTAACGCATCAACTATTATCTCCGAAAAAGCATGTGCCGAAAAAATATTATGCACACATTTCAGGTGTTGTAACGGAAGAGGATGTAATAGAATTCGCTAAAGGTGTTATTTTAGAAGATGGCTATGAAACGAAGCCAGGCGAACTTACAATTTTAAAAAGTGATGATATTTCTGAGATTGAACTCGTTATTACAGAAGGAAAATTCCATCAAGTGAAGCGTATGTTTGAAGCGGTAGGGAAAAAAGTAGTTTATTTAAAGAGAACAGAGATGGGACCTTTAATGTTAGATGAAGAGTTAGAACTTGGGCAATATCGTGAATTAACAGATGAAGAAGTAGAAATGTTAAAGACGTATCAAGTAGATAACGAAAAGTAACGCCAATTTCAGAGCATAGAAAAGACCCCTTTCTAATGAGTTAGAAAGGGGTATGTATTTATTTACATACAATTATTTTTTATTATGAGGTCATTCTCACTTTCTTTCCTGTCGTTGTCCACTTGCCGCGGCAAGGGCTATACACGAGTTCATTAAACTGCAACACATTTAGATCACGTTGTATCGTTCGCGGTGTGATCCCGAACTCATCTACAAGGTCTTTCGTTGTTACCGTACCGTTTTCATTGATGTACATATAAATTGATTTAATGCGTGTTAGCATACGAGTAGTTGTAGGTTTCAAGAGAAAACCACTCCTCTACTAGTTTTTTTGACCCCATTCAGGAAAGAAGGTCGTTACTACCATTGTACTCTACATGATAAAATTCATGCTTTAATCTACTTAAATTTTACAAAAGTTTAACAAATATTCATATAGAAAAATATTGGTAGTTGACATTGTATGTCTGGTCAGTCAACTAACTCATAAATTTCTACGTAAAACGCCAAATTCCTGCAAATTTTTTTAAAAAAATAAAAGAAAAACTAATAAGAAATATCTGAAATATTACAATTGTCCGTTATTAGGTTTTCATGTATGGCATAAGAGATTTTCGTTTGCTATGATGAAAGAGACAATATAGTGAAGGATGGATGCGTGATGTCGACGATTAATTGGACAGAAGAAGTTACAAAACGAAAAGATGATTTAATTCGTGATACACAAAAATTTTTACAAATTAAAAGTGTATGGGAAGAAGAATCTGCGAAAGAGGGCGCACCATTTGGTGAAGGTGTAGAAAAAGCCTTATCTTTCATGTTACATAAAGGAGAAGCAGAAGGTTTCTGTTCTAAAAATTTAGAAGGATATGCAGGTCATCTTGAAATGGGACAAGGAGAAGAATTAGTAGGTATTCTTTGTCACGTTGATGTTGTACCAGAAGGAGATGGCTGGACAACTCCTGCGTATAGTGCGGATATTCGCGACGGGAAGATTTTTGCACGCGGTGCAATTGATGATAAAGGGCCGACGATGGCAGCTTACTATGCGATGAAAATCGTTAAAGAATTGGGCTTACCTCTTTCAAAACGTGTTCGTATGATTTTAGGAACAGATGAGGAAAGTAATTGGAAGTGTGTAGATCATTATTTTAAAAATGAAGAAATGCCAACAATCGGTTTTGCGCCGGATGCAGATTTTCCTATTATTAATGCAGAAAAAGGAATTTCTGACATACAAGTTGTGCAAAGTGGTGGCGAAGAGAAAGAAGGCACATTTAAGCTTATTTCATTTGAGTCAGGTCGTCGTTTAAATATGGTTCCTGATTTTGCAGAAGCAGTTATTACAGGAGAAGATGTAAATACACTTACAGTAGCATATGAAGAGTATTTACAAACTGCTAAAAAAATAGGTAAAGCAATTGTAGAAGGAAAGACGGTGACGTTGCAAATCAAAGGGATTTCAGCTCACGGATCTACTCCGGAAAAGGGAGAAAATGCAGGTTTATTATTGGTAAACTTCTTAACGAAAGTTTCTCTTGATGGAAAAGGGGCTTCATTTGCCTCGTTTGTAACAGAAACATTTACAGGTGATATTATTGGAGATAAAGCTGGTATTTCTTATAAAGACGATATTAGCGGCCCGTTAACGGTGAATGTTGGTCGCCTGTCTTATTCGCAAGAAAACGGTGGTAATTTAGGATTAAATGTACGCTATCCAGTTACGACTAATTTTGAAGAAACGATTGCAAAGTTAAAAGAATATGTTGGTACTCATGGATTTGAAGTAGCGGATTATTCTAACTCTCGCCCGCATCACGTTGACAAAGATCATACGTTAATTCGTACTTTGCAACGCGTATATGAAGAACAAACTGGTGAAAAAGCTGAATTGTTAGCAATTGGCGGTGGTACGTATGCTCGTTCATTGAAAGCTGGCGTTGCATTTGGCCCGCTATTCCCTGGAAAAGAAGAACTTGCGCATCAAAAAGACGAGTACATTGAAATTGAAGATTTATTAAAAGCAACAGCGATTTATGCGCAAGCAATTCATGAATTAGCGAAATAAAAGATATGTAAATAATGACCGCTCTCTACTTTAGAGGGCGGATTCTTTTTAGCTGAATGAGATAAGAAAGAAAAGCAACAATAACATAAAGGAGACGATGTAGATGGTGCCGCATTATTTTGTCGCAGTAACTTTACCACGTCATATAAAAGAAATTCTTTCTAATTATAAAGAGGAAATGAAGGATGAATTACCATTTCGCTCGTGGGTACATGAAGAAGACTATCATATTACCCTTTCATTTTTAGGAAGTGCGACAGAGGAACAGTTAGAAGGAATAAAGAATGGATTACAAACACTTACAGAAAAAACGGAATTATCGTTCACGTTACAAGGACTTTCTACATTCGGACAGGTGGACCAGCCGCGTATATTTTGGGCGGGGATAAGTGATAATCAAGATTTGTTTACTTTACAAAAGCAAGTGCATACAATTTGTGAAGAAAATGGCTTCTCTCTAGATACACGTCCTTATCATCCACATATTACTGTTGCGCGTAAATGGGTAGGAGAAAAAGTGTTTGATCTGACAAATGTAAAAGAGTTACCTGTAACATCATTTCAAGCAGATACGATTACTTTGTATGAATCTCACGTTAAGGAAACGCCGAAGTATAAATCGATTACTGAAATAAAACTACAAAAATAGAATGTATGAAAACGTTTTTTATACAGGTGAATATACTATAGGGAATAATGTGTTACTGTATAGAGCTTCGCTGATAAGAAAACCCTTATCACTTGCAGCTCGTTTCACCCCTCTACTGCCCATAAAGGCCCGATTGGTTCAACTAATAATCAGTGGGAGTAAAGCGTTCACACTGATTAAAGTTTCACTTTATTTTAATTTTGAGAATGATGGTGATTTTTTATGTTGAAAGTAAAACGTCCATTTGATGCCTATTTAGATGAAATGAATAAAATTACAATTTTGCTCCCGCATGCGTATGGAACAAGCCGGACATTTCGTTTACAAGAAGGAAGCAATGTGAAAGAGTTACCGATTGTTCATACTATTGCTCTTCCAGATGCAACGAAGTATGAATGTTTTATAGAAGAGCCGATAGATGTGGGGAAGTATTATACAGTACGGGATGAACGGAATGAAGAAACAGATTTACAAATAGGCGCTGTGATTCGAACAGTAGTTTTCGATGAAAAATATTATTACGAAGGTACCGACTTAGGTGCTGTGTATAAAAAAGAAGAAACAATATTTAAAGTATGGGCTCCGACTGCAAGGCTTGCGAAAGTACGGATTTATAAAAGTGATAAAGAATATATTGATTATGAAATGTACAGAGAAGAAAGCGGAGTGTGGATTCATACATTGCAAGGTGATCATGATGGAGCACGATATACATTCCTTGTTTGTATTAATTTAATATGGAACGAAGCGGTTGACCCTTATGCAAAGTCTGCGACGATAAATGGAAAATACGGCGTCGTTATCGATTTGGAAAAAACGAATGTGACAAAACGAGTAGAATTATCACCATTACAGTCAATGACAGATGCCATATTGTATGAACTGCATATTCGTGACGCTACTATTCACCCAAACAGTGGGGTGAATAAGAAAGGAACATATAAAGGGCTAATGGAAGAGGAGACAGTAGGGCGAAATGGGACATTAACAGGATTGTCTCATATAAAAGATTTAGGCGTTACACATGTTGAACTATTACCTTTACATTGTTTTGGTGGTATAGATGAAGTGAATCCTGCTTCCGCATATAATTGGGGCTACAATCCGTTATATTACAATATACCAACAGGATTTTATGTTACAAACCTTTCTGATCCATATAACAGGATAGTAGAGTGTAAACAACTAATTGAAACATTTCATGATCACGGCATCAGGGTGATTATAGATGTTGTATATAATCATGTTTATGAAAGAGAATTATCATCATTTGAGAAGCTTGTCCCGGGATATTATTTTCGTCATGGGGAAGACGGTATGCCTTCTAATGGGACGGGAGTTGGAAATGATATAGCATCTGAACGGAAAATGATGAGGAAATTTATTATAGAATCTGTTTTATATTGGCTTACTGAATACAATGTTGATGGATTCCGATTTGATTTAATGGGAATTTTAGATGTTGAAACGATGAATGAATTAGAAAAAGAAGTACGAAAAATAAAGCAGGATGCGCTGTTATTAGGTGAAGGATGGGATTTACAAACACCGATTCCTCTTGAAGAGAAAGCAACGTTAAATAATGCGAATAAAATGCCATGTATCGCACAGTTTAATGATCAATTTCGTGATGGAATAAAAGGAAGTACTTTTAATATTAATAAACGTGGCTTTGCATTTGGTGGGCATGTAGATTGTAATCATTTGCAGTATATAGTAGCTGGTAGCCTTTTAAGTATGAAAGAAACAGGATTGTTCCTAGAGCCAATGCAAAGCATCAACTATGTAGAATGTCATGACAATATGACGATGTGGGATAAACTAGTGCAAAGTAATCCAGAATCAGAAGAAATTTTGAAAAGGCGTCATCGTTTAGCAACTGCAATGGTTATTCTTTCACAAGGGATTCCTTTCTTACATGCGGGGCAAGAGTTTTATCGTACGAAGCAAGGGAATGAAAATAGTTATAATGCAAATGATGAAATTAATCAATTAGATTGGGATCAAAAAGAGAAAGAGATGGAGACCGTTAACTATATAAAAGGGTTAATTGCGATTCGCAAAGGGCACGGGGCATTCCGATTACAAAATGCAGACCTTATAAAAACGCATATGACTTTTTTGCAAACATCTACAGAAGTACTGGCATACCACCTAGAGCATGTAGAATTATTTGGACCGTGGAAAGAGATTGTAGTTTTATTTAATAGCGGTTTAGAAGCTAAAACGGTGCAGCTTCCAAAAGAAGAAACGTGGCATGTGTTAGTAAACGAAAAGCAAGCGAAAATAGAGCCAATTTCTTCATTTAGAGGAAAGGAACTTCAATTGGCTCCAATTAGCACGTATATATTGACGATAATGTGACAAATCGCTACTTGACGATGAGAATGTAATAAATGTAGAATTGACAAAGGTGACGATTTTCATAAGTTGTCATTCTATGATTGATTTTGTAAAATAAACTAGAAGAACAGGTGATTTATCCTGTTTTCGGCTTATGCCAAGTTTTTTCATTCAAATACAGTAAAATATATGAATCCACAACATGCGTAGAAATGTTGCGGTTTTTCTTTTCATAACTATAAAAGATAAGGATTTGTTAACGGGTAATGAATATGGAATGGTTGGAACAATTATTAGGAAAAGAGTGGAGTCTTATACCGGCTGGTGGAGTAACGGGCGATGCATATATTGCGCAAAACGGACAACAAAAGTTATTTTTAAAGCGGAATACATCGCCCTTTTTAGCGGTATTGTCAGCAGAAGGAATTGTTCCAAAATTACTTTGGACAAGAAGGGTAACGAACGGTGATGTAATTTCTGCTCAAAAATGGCTTCCGGGACAGAAGTTAGAGCCAGAGGATATGAAACTAGAACGTGTTGCGAAACTTTTGAAGAAAATACACTCCTCTAAAGCGCTTGTGCAGATGATTCAAAGGCTAGGAAAGCAGCCGCTTCATGCGCAAGAGTTATTACAACAATTACAGCTCGTTTTAAGAGGAGATATAAGAGTTGATGAAACAATTCAGCAAGGTCTTCAATATTTAACGGAGTCATTAAAAGATATTGAGTACAATGAATTCGTTGTATGCCACTGTGATGTAAACCATAACAATTGGATATTGTCGGACGAAGATGAATTGTTTTTAATTGATTGGGATGGGGCTGTTATTGCTGACCCAGCTTTAGATCTTGGTATGTTATTATATTGGTATGTTCCGCGCCATGAATGGAGTGAGTGGCTCGGATATTATGAGATTGAACTAGATGAATCATTGCTTAGGCGTATGAGATGGTATGTGATAGCACAAACGATTTTATCTATGCAATGGCACACAACAAAAAAGCAGCAAGCAGAAGCTAAATATTGGCATCAATATTTACAGCAACTACTTGCTTCAGAATAATACTTAAGAAAAATTGTCCATTCCAGCAATCCACTGAGTAAGTTGTTCTTGATTATTGGAAATATGGTTGTCCAAATTAGAGGAAGATTTACCCGATTGACTATAAGAATATACATCGTTTAGCATTACTTTAGTGTCACTACTTATACTATCGTTTGCGAGTAACGATTGAATGAGTCGCTCTAATTGCTCGCATTCAGAAACTGTCCCGCAGCAATCACTTTGATGGTTGATTAAAATATCTTTTAACACTTCTAATTGATGCTGTTGATTAATTGGCATGAACGGATCATCCTTTCGAGTGTTTTTCTCTCCCTAGAAATGTAAGAGAAAAAGCTGTTTCGTCATGGAATGTTTAATGCTTTATGTAGTTTTTATCAAAATGGTACATCTTATACTTGAAAGAAACGGACCGAGTGCTCGTACGTACTTGGTTTTTTGTTTGATAGATTGATTAAAACAGAAAGAAGGAATTTTTCCTTTAAAATAGTTTTGTAAAGAGAGGGAGACATCTATGCGTTTAAGACATAAGCCTTATGCAATGGATCGAATTAATGAGTATTCACATATCGTAATTGGAAACCCAGAGGAGAGCGCTGGTAACTGGAAGGAAATATTTGGAAATGAACAGCCGATTCATATTGAAGTAGGTACAGGACGTGGCCGCTTTATGTATGATATGGCAAAAGCAAATCCGCATATTAACTATATTGGAATTGAAAAATTCACAAGTGTTGTTGTAGATGCACTTGATAAATTAATTGAAGAAGAAGTACCGAACTTAAAGTTAATTAATAAAGATGCTGAAGATTTAACAGTTTTCTTTGCGAAAGGTGAAATTGACCGCGTTTATTTAAACTTCTCAGATCCATGGCCGAAGAATCGTCATACGAAGCGTCGTTTAACGTATAAAACATTTTTACGCAATTATGAAGAAGTGTTAGTAGATGGCGGAGAAATTCATTTCAAAACTGATAACCAAGGTTTATTTGAATATTCTATTATGAGTATGGCTGAGTATGGTATGTTATTAACTTACCTTAGCCTAGATCTTCATAATAGTGATTATGAAGGAAACATTATGACAGAATACGAAGAGAAATTTTCTAGTAAAGGTCATCGTATTTATCGAGTTGAAGCAAAATATCGTACGGAGCCTATGCAGTAATGCATAGGTTTTTTATATGAAAAATAATCGGAATATTATGTTAAAATTAAATAGAAAAGGGGGATGGGATATGGAACAGTTACAAATTGGAAATATAAAAGTGACGTGGCTAAAAGGTGGGAATACACATTTAGATGGAGGCGCGATGTTTGGAGTTGTGCCAAAAGTACTTTGGTCACGAAAATATAAACATAATGATACAAATCATATTTATTTACGAACAGATCCGTTACTCTTACAAACGAAAGAAGGAAACATGCTTATTGATTCAGGGATAGGGAATGGTAAATTGAATGAGAAAATGAAGCGGAATCAAGGTATAACAGAAGAATCATCAGTTAAGGAATCTTTAGAAAAATTGGGACTGCATAATGAAGATATTCATTACGTCTTAATGACGCATCTTCATTTTGACCATGCATCTGGTTTAACAAAATGGGAGGGAAATCACCTTGTTCCGGCGTTTCCGAACGCAACGATTTATGTAAGTGAAACTGAATGGAATGAAATGAAAAATCCGAATGTTAGATCGCGTAATACATATTGGAAGGAAAATTGGGAGCCAATCGTTGATAAGATTGTTACGTTCAGGAAAGAAATAGAAATTACGGATGAAATAAAGATGGTGCATACGGGTGGTCATAGCGATGGACATGCCGTTGTCGTCCTTGAAAGTCAGGGTGAAACGATGCTTCATTTAGCGGATATTTTACCGACGCATGCACATCAAAATGTATTATGGGTAATGGCATACGATGACTATCCAATGACATCGATTGAACATAAACAAAAGTGGATGAAGTATGGTACTGAAAAAGAGGCGTGGTTTACTTTTTATCATGATGCATATTACCGTGCAGTAAAGTGGAATGAGGAAGGGCATATAGTGGAGAAGATAGAGAGAAAAACAAATATAGAAGCTTAATATTAATAAGAGGAAGGTGTCCAAAAATATTTATTGGAACAATCTCCACTTATTATGTATTGCTGTTATTATCAGCTTTTGTTGGTAATTCTAAAAAAAAAGAGGTTCACCTAATGGGAAACCTCTTTTTATGCTGCTATAACCTCTAAAACAGTACCTGTTTTAGCATCAACTAAAAATTCAAATCGTTCTTGTATTTCATCTAACATCGTTGTAAGACCGCCGCGATAAACTTCGTACGCGACATCATATTTTTCAAATGCCTCCGGAACCATATGTACCCAAGAGCCAGTAATTTCACCTTTATGACTTAATGCTTGTTTCACCATTTTCAATGCTTTTTCTGAAGAAATATGGGATTGTTCTTGTACTTTGTTTGCAACGAAATAACCAGCTGCGAACCCAACGCCAAGACCTGTGACTAAACCTTTCCAGCTCATATATTCACCTCAATTCTGTAAAATAAAAATAGTGTACCAATAATAATTATAATGCAAATGCAACTAAAAAAGAAGAAACTAGAAACATTTCGAAAATTTCGTTACAATAAAAGAGGTATTCTACTAAGGTTTGAAAGAAGGGGACTTCGTGAATAAAGAGACATTACAATTATTTCGTACGTTAACAGAATTACAAGGTACATCAGGTTTTGAACATGATGTGCGCAGTTTTATGAAGCAAGAATTAAGCAAATATGCTGATGAGATTGTGCAAGACGGTTTAGGTAGCGTATTTGGCCTGAAAAAAGGGGACGAAACTGGCCCGCGCGTTCTTGTAGCAGGTCATATGGATGAAGTAGGTTTCATGGTTACGCAAATTACGAAAAATGGGATGCTTCGTTTTCAAACGTTAGGTGGCTGGTGGAGCCAAGTACTATTAGCTCAGCGTGTACAAGTTATGACGAAGAATGGTCCTGTTATTGGGGTTGTTGGTTCCATTCCTCCTCATTTATTAAGTGATGCGCAACGTGCAAAACCGATGGATATAAAAAATATGTTAATTGATATAGGTGCAGATAGTTATGAAGATGCGATTGAAATTGGCATAAAGCCAGGGCAACAAATCGTTCCAATCTGCCCATTCACGCCAATGGCAAATGAAAAGAAAATTATGGCGAAAGCTTGGGACAACCGCTATGGATGTGGCCTTGCTATCGAATTGCTAAAAGAATTAAAAGATGAAACATTACCAAACACATTATACTCTGGTGCGACTGTACAAGAAGAAGTGGGTCTTCGCGGAGCACAAACTGCTGCAAATATGATTCAACCAGATATTTTCTATGCGCTTGATGCAAGTCCAGCAAATGATGCATCTGGTGATAAGACGCAGTTCGGTCAATTAGGAAAAGGCGCTCTTCTTCGTATTTATGACCGTACAATGGTAACACATAGAGGAATGCGCGAATTCATTTTAGATACAGCAGAAACACATAACATTCCGTACCAATACTTTATTTCACAAGGTGGTACAGATGCGGGCCGTGTGCATACAAGTAACTCTGGTATCCCATCAGCAGTAATTGGTGTTTGTGCACGCTACATTCATACACATGCTTCTATTTTACATGTTGATGATTATGCGGCAGCGAAGGAATTAATTACGAAGCTTGTGAGAGCGACGGACAAAACGACGTTAGAGACAATTAAGAATAACGCGTAAAGAGGAAGGGTGAAAAACCCTTCTTTTTTTAGGTTGAATAGATGACCCAGCGATGAATGGGAGCGGTCAGTGCCTAGTTGGTGCTCGAGCGATGTATTAAGACCGCGGATAGGAAGAGAGAGGAAGGCTGTTTTTGGAAAACCTTTTCTTTTTTTAGGTGGGAGAGATGACACAGAGATGCGTGTGTGCGGTCAGGCGCACTACGGTATAAATCTCAGTCATGAAGACTGATTTGGTGTTCGAGGCTAGTATTAGGATAGAATGATGAATTTATATAGAGGTGAATGAAATGAAGGTAGTAGTTGGGTCGAAGAATAAGACGAAGGTTGGGGCTGTGGAGAAGGTTTGGGAAAATGCTGAAATTACATCTCTTTCTGTTCCATCAGGAGTAGCAAATCAGCCTTTTTCAGATGAAGAGACGATGCAAGGAGCAGTAAATAGAGCGAAGAGAGCATTGCAGGAAGGTGCAGCTTATATCGGCATTGGGCTAGAAGGCGGCGTTATGAAAACGGAGCATGGGTTATTTATGTGTAACTGGGGTGCTTTAGCGACGATTGAAGGTAAAACATTTGTTGCGGGCGGGGCGCGTATTAAGCTACCAGATGATTTTTTAGCACCACTTGAAGAAGGAAAAGAGCTAAGTGAAGTGATGGAAGAGTTTGTAGAGCGAAAAGATATTCGTAGTCACGAAGGTGCTATCGGTATTTTTACAGATGATTATGTCGACCGAACGGAATTATTTGTACACGTTGTTAAGTTACTTGTTGGGCAATATAAGTATGATGAAAAGCAAGCATAAACCTTGCACCATGCGCGATGTATGGTAGTATAAAGAAAAGATTATAGTGTGAAAAAGTGCACTCGTTAGAGGAGGAAATATAGATGAAATCATTAGAAAGCATGGAACAATTCCAAGAATTAAAAAATGAAGAGAATGTAGTCTTCATGTTCTCAGCAGAATGGTGCCCAGATTGCCGTTTCGTTGATCCATTTATGCCAGAAGTAGAAGAGAAGTATAGTGATTTCTCATTTTACTATGTAGATCGTGATGAATTTATTGATTTATGCGTGAAAGTAGACGTATTTGGCATTCCAAGCTTTGTAGCGTACAATAAAGGTGAAGAAACTGGACGCTATGTAAATAAAGATCGTAAAACACAAGAGCAAATCGAAGAGTTTATTGAAGGTTTAAAATAAGACAATTAGCCAATTGAATTGTAAAAACAACCTCTACCTTCGCGGGGGAGGTTATTTTTTTGGAAGGGAGGAAAAAGAGATGAAAATGACAAGTAAAAAGATGAAAGACGAGTTAATGAAGAAATTATCTCGACCAGAATGGGACTGTCATTATGATAGCGAGAAAGAAGTTCTTCGTATTGAACAAACAGACTCGAAAAAAGGTATTAACGTATCACTTCCAGGAGTAGTTGCAAAATGGGAAGTGAACAAAGAAAAAGCAATTGAAGAGGTCGCTTATTACGTACAAGAAGCGCTAATTGCAATGCATAAAGAAGAAAATAGCACGGCGAAAATTTTACCTGTTATTCGCTCTACTTCTTTCCCGAAACAATCAGAAGAAGGAAATCCGTTTATTATGACGGACCATACGGCGGAAACACGTATTTACTATGCGCTAGATTCTAATAAAACGTATCGATTAATTGATGAGCGCCTATTGCAAAAATTAGAGCTTACAGAGGAACAAGTACGTGAAATGGCATTATTTAATGCTCGCTCATTAGGCTATGAATTTAAGCAGGAGACAGTAGCAGGTAATACATTCTACTTTTTAAACACAAATGATGGATACGATGCGAGTCGTATTTTAAACGAATCGTTACTACACTCGATGCGTGAAAAGATCTCTGGTGATATGGTTGTTGCAGTTCCTCACCAAGATGTATTAATTATTGCTGATATCGTCAACGAAATCGGTTATGATATTATTGCACAAATGACAATGAAATTTTTTGCCGAAGGGCATGTTCCGATTACATCACTTTCATTCGTATATGAAGATGGGGACTTCGAACCAATCTTTATTTTAGCGAAGAATCGGAAGAAGACAGATGGAAAAGAGAAAGGATGAACGAAGTGAACGTTTTTTACAACCTTGAAGGAATTGGTGACACTTTAATTGTTACCTTACAAGATATTACTTTAGAAAACCGTACATTTGACCGTAAAGGAGATGTTGCTCGCGTATACGATCGTGAAAGCAATGTAACAGCAGGATTCAACATCTTTAATGCGTCTTCTTATGTAGAAGTAACAGACAACGGAAACGTTACATTAACGAAAGAGTTTGTTGAAAAAATTAACGGAATTTTAGCGAAGAATGGCTTTGAAGAAAAAGTAGAAGCTGATTTCACGCCGAAATTTGTTGTAGGCTATGTAGCTGAAAAAGAGAAGCATCCAAATGCTGATAAATTAAACATTTGTACAGTAGAAATCGGTACAGAAACATTACAAATCGTATGTGGTGCACCAAACGTTGATGCAGGACAAAAAGTTGTTGTTGCAAAAATCGGTGCTGTAATGCCAAGTGGTATGTTAATTAAACCAGCTGAACTTCGCGGTGTTCCTTCTTCTGGAATGATTTGCTCTGCACGTGAGTTAGAGCTTCCAGATGCTCCAGAAGAAAAAGGTATTCTTGTATTAGAAGATAGCTTTGAAGTTGGACAAGAATTTAAATTTTAATTGATGTTAGAAAAAGTAGTCTCGCATATGTGAGGCTATTTTTTTGTGCGAAATTCCTAGGATTGTAACGTTTCCTCTCAAAATCTATATTGTATTTCAAAAACGGATTAGGTAAAATTTAGAAAAAAGAAGGGGGTAGACGTATGAAGCAACAACCAAAAATTGCAGAACTTCTGAAACGAATTGAAACTTCAAAACAGCAAGATATCGAACTAGGTTCCTATGAAATATATGTGTTTAGCGAAAATGAATTAGAAAAAGGACAAATCGGTTATCGATATGATAAACATAAAAATTTATTAATAAGTGAAGAAAGTGGAAAATGGAAAGAGGAATGGATTGTTATCGGATATGAAACGGATATGGGGGATCCTGTTTTCGTAAATGTAGCTGATGATGCTTATCTAGTCTATACCGCAGAGCGTGGTACAGAAACGTGGCAACCCGTTCATATTGGAAATATGGATGAAATTATAAAACAATTATAAGAAATACTTTGAGCCCGGTGCAAAGTGATAGGAGAGAAAAATGAAGTATATAAAAATAATGAGCGCTATTGCAGTCATTGGAATATATATGGGAGGTTGTTCGCAAGAAGAGCCGAAAAAAGAAACAACATCTTCTATACAAGAAAAAAACAAAGATAATAAGGAAGACGCACCGGTAGAAAAGCAGCAAGAAGAACAAGAAAAGAAAGAACAGGCGCAAGCAATTCAAACGAATGAGAAAGTGGAACATAAGCAGGAGGAAGTGCCGACCGAGGAAAAGAAAGAGGAAACTACGCCGCTGCAGCCAACTGAGCAACCGCTGCAAAATAATGAACAAAAAGTAGAGAGTAATGAAAAACAAGAAAAGTTTCTCGTCGTTATTGATCCAGGGCATCAACAAAAAGCGAATTTAAATTTAGAGGCAATTGGTCCAGGAGCAACTACGCAAAAATATAAAGTAACAGACGGAACAGCGGGAGTTGTAACGAAAAAGAGGGAATCAGTTCTTGTATTAGAGATGGCCTTTATATTGAAAGAAAAACTGGAAGCAAAAGGTATACAAGTATTGATGACGAGAACGTCACATGAGGTTGATATAAGTAATAAGGAACGAGCAACATTCGCGAATGATCATAAAGCGAATTTATTTTTGCGCCTTCACGCAGATGGTTCTGAAAATCCAAATCAAAGTGGATTTGCTGTATTGACACCGGCAGAAGGAAGTCCGTATACGAAAGAGATTTATGCTGAAAGTTTTCAAATCTCTCAAACGATAGTAAATAAAATGAGAGAGAATCATCAAGTGAAAGTAAATGGAATTAAATTTCGGGATGACCTTTCTGGATTTAATTGGTCAAAAGTTCCAGGAGTACTATTAGAACTTGGATTTATGTCAAACCCTGAAGAAGACAAAAAATTATCTGACCCACAGTATGTAAATTCTTTATTGCAAAGTGTAACGGATAGTGTGGATGAATATCGGAAGGGTAAAGATTAAACGAGGTCTTACATGTAAGACCTCGTTTTTCTATATGAAAAACAATCGTGAATTAGAATATTATGGATAAAACTAATATGCTTAATTTTACCTGCACTTTTTGCCGAATGCTGATACAATAAAGGATGTTACTATTTAGTAGAAAGAGTGGTAAACATGTTAGATTGGATGAAAAAGCTGTTTAACAAAGAGGAAGAAAAAACAGTGATGAATAAAGAAGTACCGGCACAAATTGAAAGTCAGCCGAAAATTCCTCGTGTAAACCACTACACTGAAGCAAGAGAAGCACAAATGGCAAGTCGGAATGCAGGGAAATGTCGTTTTCCATTAATACCAGATAATGGCTTTGATGAGGAGGATGTAAGAGAACTGCCTAACTTTGAAGAACAACCTATTCAAAGAGGAGTATATGAAGAACAGCCTACTCAAAGAGGAATAAAAGTGGAAAGAAGCAGACGACCGTATGTGGAAACAGAAGCACCTACATATGAGGAACCGGAATTGCAATATGAACCGGAACCAGAGCCTGTCGTAAAAAAAGCATTCGTACCGTCGCAAGAAAGTAACCGTAGACCATTTCGTCCAACAGAAATGATTTCTCCGATTTATGGATATAACCGTCCTTCAGTAGAAACGAAGGTTGTGCAGGAGGAAGAAAAGGAAAGAGAAGATCTTGAAATATCTGTTGAAGGAAAAGCTGTTGTTGACGCATGGTTAGAGAAAAAGGGATATACATTATCCGACTTTTCGGGAGTTCTACAAGGAAGTTCATCTGTTAAGAACGGAGTGAACGAACGAAGTAATAAAGTAGAAGAAAAATCGGTTGTGGATACATGGTTAGAGAAAAACGGTTACGAAGTTGAACGTCAAGCCCCTTCATTAGAAGAAAGCCTAAGTGATGATTTGCTTCATAAAACAGTAGGACAGCATGTGGAAGAAGAGGCTACAATTGTACAAGCCTTGAAGCAGGAGCAAGATGTAGTGGCGTTATCATCTACAGAAGATAACGAAGAAACTTTACAAGAAGAGTCAATAGATTCTAAAGTAGAGCATGTGTATTCGATATTAACAGAAGAAAATGAATGTAATACAGAAATAGAAGAAACTGTTGCTGAAGTTGCAGCAAATCAAGTCGAAGAAGAAACATTAGAAGATGTAGTGATTGTAAAAGCAGATGAAAAGCTTGAAGAAACAATTACTATAGAAATACCAGATGCTTTTGAAGAAGCTAAGGAAGCAGAAGAAGTTGTGGAATTAGAAGAAACTGAGGAAGCAATAGAAGAAGTTGCAGAATTAGAGGAAGCTGAGGAAGCAGCAGAAGAAGTTGTGGAATTAGAGAAATCTGAGGAAGCAGCAGAAGAAGTTGTAGAATTAGAGAAATCTGAGGAAGCGACAGAAGAAGTTGTGGAATTAGAGAAACCTGAGGAAGCGACAGAAGAAGTTGTGGAATTAGAAGAAACTGAGGAAGCAATAGAAGAAGTTGCAGAATTAGAGGAAGCTGAGGAAGCAGCAGAAGAAGTTGTAGAATTAGAGAAATCTGAGGAAGCGACAGAAGAAGTTGTGGAATTAGAAGAAACTAAGGAAGCAGCAGAAGAAGTTGTAGAATTAGAGAAATCTGAGGAAGCGACAGAAGAAGTTGTGGAATTAGAAGAAACTAAGGAAGCAGCAGAAGAAGTTGTGGAATTAGAGAAATCTGAGGAAGTGACAGAAGAAGTTGTGGAATTAGAAGAAACTAAGGAAGCGACAGAAGAAGTTGTGGAATTAGAAGAAACTGAGGAAGCAATAGAAGAAATTGCAGAATTAGAGGAAGCTGAGGAAGCAGCAGAAGAAGTTGTAGAATTAGAGGAAGCTGAGGAAGCAACAGAAGAAGTTGTGGAATTAGAGGAAGCGACAGAAGAAGTTGTGGAATTAGAAGAAACTAAGGAAGCGACAGAAGAAGTTGTGGAATTAGAAGAAACTAAGGAAGCAGCAGAAGAAGTTGTGGAATTAGAGAAATCTGAGGAAGTGACAGAAGAAGTTGTGGAATTAGAAGAAACTAAGGAAGCGACAGAAGAAGTTGCAGAATTAGAGGAAGCTGAGGAAGCAGCAGAAGAAGTTGTAGAATTAGAGAAATCTGAGGAAGCGACAGAAGAAGTTGTGGAATTAGAGGAAGCTGAGGAAGCGACAGAAGAAGTTGCGGAGTTAGAGGGTACTAAGGAAGAAGAACCAACTTCTCAAGAAACAGTAATTGAAGAAACGATGAATACAGATTTAGTGGAAAATACACCAGTTGCAGAGCAACCAGTGATTTCTCAACAAGAAACAATTACGTTCAAGGAAGAAAGTGAAGTATGCGTACCAGTTTCAGAAACGGATGAGCAAACAAAGAAAGATGTTCAAAACTTTGCGAACGTTTTAGTTGAAGAAGCGGAAGAAAAGAAGCAAGTTGCTGAAGAACAGCCTGCTTTACAAATAGAAGAACCGAAACGTGAGAAAAAACGTCATGTCCCATTTAATGTTGTCATGTTAAAGCAGGATAGAAAGAAATTAATGGAAAGACATGCGGCAAGAACGAACGTAATGCAATCAACTGTCAGTGAACGAGTGGAAGAAAAGCCAATGCAGCAAGTGGTAGTAGAACCACAAGCAGAAGAAAAGCCAATGCAGCAAATGGTAGTAGACCCGCAAGTGGAAGAAAAACCAGTGCAGCAAGTGGTAGTAGACCCGCAAGTGGAAGAAAGTCCAGTGCAGCAAGTGGTAGTAGAAGCCCAAGTGGAAGAAAAACCGATGCCGCAAGTGGAAGAAAAACCGATGCAACAAGTAGTGGTGGCTGGACAAGTACAAGAGCCAATTTCAAGTACGGAAGTACAAGAGAAAGCATATGTTGTAAATCAAAAAGAGAACGATATGCGCAACGTACTACAAGCGCCACCGAAGTATGAACTTCCGCCATTAACGTTGTTGTCAATTCCACAGCAGGCAGCATTAGATAATACGGAGTGGCTAGAAGAACAGGAAGAATTATTAAATACGACATTTAATAATTTCCATGTTGGAGCACATGTTATTAATGTGTCACAAGGGCCGGCGGTAACTCGTTTTGAAGTACAACCAGACCCAGGTGTGAAAGTAAATAAAATTACAAATTTAAGTGATGATATTAAGTTAAGTTTAGCTGCGAAAGATATTCGAATTGAAGCGCCAATTCCAGGGAAGAGTGCAATTGGAATTGAAGTTCCAAACAAGGAAAGTAAGCCAGTATTCCTGCGTGAAATTTTAAGAAGTCCTGTATTTACAAAGAGTGAATCACCGCTTACAGTTGCGCTGGGGCTTGATATTTCCGGTGATCCAATTGTAACGGATATTCGAAAAATGCCACATGGACTTATTGCGGGTGCAACTGGTTCAGGGAAAAGTGTGTGCATTAACGCGATTTTAACGAGCATTTTATATAAAGCGAAGCCGCATGAAGTGAAGTTGATACTAATTGATCCGAAGATGGTTGAGCTTGCACCATACAATTCTGTTCCACATCTTGTAGCACCTGTTATTACTGACGTAAAAGCAGCTACAGCTGCTTTAAAGTGGGCGGTTGAAGAGATGGAACGTCGTTATGAATTGTTTGCTCATGCTGGTGCTCGTGATTTAACTCGTTACAATACGATTGTAAGTGGTAGAGAAATCCCAGGTGAGACATTACCGTATATTGTAATTGTCATTGATGAGTTAGCGGACTTAATGATGGTTGCTCCTGGTGATGTTGAGGAAGCGATTTGTCGTATTGCACAAAAAGCGCGTGCTTGTGGTATTCACTTATTAGTTGCGACGCAGCGTCCATCTGTAGACGTTATTACAGGTTTAATTAAATCAAACATTCCAACGCGTATTGCGTTTACAGTATCATCTCAAGTTGATTCGCGTACGATTATCGATATTGGGGGCGCGGAGAAGTTACTTGGTCGTGGTGATATGCTATTTTTAGGAAACGGCACATCTAAACCAGTTCGTGTACAAGGTGTATACGTATCAGATGATGAGATTGAAAGAACAGTTGATCATGTGAAAAAGCAAATGAAGCCAAACTACTTATTTAAGCAAGAGGATTTATTAGCAAAATCAGAGCAGAGTGAGTCTGAAGATGAACTATTTTTTGATGCATGTCAATTTGTTGTAGAGCAAGGGGGAGCGTCCACATCTTCTGTACAGAGAAAATTCCGCATAGGTTATAATCGCGCGGCACGTCTAATTGAAGAGATGGAGTCGCAAGGGATTATTTCTGAAGGAAGAGGAACGAAACCGAGAGATGTCCTTATTTCTGAGGATGAATTCGCTGCTATGCAGGAAACAAATGTATAGGAAACGGTTTTGCTGTATACTAATAGAAAATGTTGGATAGTAAAGTAGGGAGTAAAGCGACATGAAAGAAATTGAATTAAAATTAAAAGGTGAAATAAATCGACTAACAAATAAAACATTTAAATTTGATGAACGTGTTGGAGAAGGCTGGTTCTCTGCCGTTTACTTTTTAAAAACTAGAGAAATCATTGAAGAATTTCGCCCGAAAAGCGTTGTAACAATGCAGTTTTTTCAAAAAGAACATGCAGTTCTTTGCGGAGCAGATGAGGTAATCGCATTGCTACAAACATTTGCCAAAAATCCTGAGGAATTAGAAATTCATTCTTTAAAGGATGGCGATAATATTAGTCCGTTTGAAACAGTTTTAACAATTCATGGTCCTTATGAATACTTCGGCTTTTTAGAAGGTGTAATTGATGGGATTTTAGCTCGTCGTACATCAGTTGCGACAAACGTATATAACGTTGTCCAAGCTGCACGTAGTGTAGATAAAGAAAAACCGGTTATTTTCATGGGAGATCGTGACGATCATTATACGCAACAAGCTGGTGACGGCTATGCGGCATACATCGGAGGTATGAGCGCGCAAGCGACGCATGCAATGAATGAATGGTGGGGCAGAAGTGGTATGGGGACGATGCCTCACGCTTTAATTCAAATGTTTAATGGTGATGTTGTTGAAGCTGCAAAGGCATATCATAAAAAATTCCCAGAAGATGAATTAGTCGTACTAATTGATTATAACAATGATGTCATCACAGATGCACTTCGCGTAGCGCGTGAATTTGGATCAACATTAAAAGGTGTACGTGTCGATACGTCTCGCACAATGATTGATCAATACTTCATTCGTCACCCAGAAGTACTTGGAACATTCGATCCACGTGGTGTAAATCCATCACTTGTATTTGCACTTCGTAAGGCTCTTGATGAGGAAGGGTTCCAACATGTAGATATCGTTGTAACTGGTGGGTTTGATGAGAAGCGTATTCGTGAATTTGAAGCTCAAAATGTTCCTGTCGATATATACGGAGTAGGAAGTAGCTTATTAAAAATGAATATTGGTTTTACTGGTGATAACGTAGAATTAAATGGAAAACCAGAAGCAAAAGCGGGTCGTAAATACCGTCCAAATTCACGTCTAGAGCGTGTTCAATTAGAAACAAAAGAAGATATGTAAAAGCGAGAAAAACTGATAGGTGATTGACCCTATCAGTTTTTCTGTTATCATAGTATAGCGGCTTGTTTTTTGCTATAATAAATGTGTTATGGACATAAAAGAAGTACGTACGAGTTTATCACTGATAAGTGAATATAAAAAGAAATTCACTGCATCAGAAATGTATGATGATTACCAAAATAAGAAAAGATTCATATACTGTCTTATAGATAGGCCGTTGTATTAGTTCGAAATGTTGGAGGTTCTTTAAGATGACAGTTTACCATTTTGTAGGAATTAAAGGAACAGGAATGAGTTCATTAGCACAAATTCTTCATGACATGAAGCATACTGTTCAAGGGTCTGATTATGAAAAGCGTTTCTTTACACAAACAGCATTGGAAAAGCGTGGTATTTCCATCCTTCCTTTTGATAAGAATAATATTAAAGAAGGACAAGTGATTATCGCAGGAAATGCATTTCCTGATACGCATGAAGAAATCGTAGCAGCAAAAGAATTAAATATCCCAGTACATCGTTACCATCACTTCTTAGGTGATCTTATGAATCAGTACACAAGTGTTGCTGTAACTGGTGCACATGGAAAAACATCAACAACTGGTTTGTTAGCCCATGTAATGCAAGGTGCACACCCAACATCATACCTTATTGGAGATGGAACGGGGCATGGGGTAGAAAATAGTAAGTATTTTGTATTTGAAGCTTGTGAGTATCGTCGTCATTTCTTGTCTTACTATCCAGACTATGCAATCATGACAAATATCGATTTCGATCACCCAGATTACTTTGCAGACATCAATGATGTATTTAATGCATTCCAAGAGATGGCATTGCAAGTGAAAAAAGGTATTATTGCATGTGGTGATGATGAAGAACTTCAAAAAGTTCAAGCGAAAGTACCTGTTATTTTCTATGGATTTGGAGAAGATAATGATTTCCAAGCACGTAACATTCAAAAGAGAACTGATGGTACTATATTCGATGTATTCGTTCGTAATACGTATTATGACACGTTCAAAATTACAGGATACGGCGATCACAGCGTATTAAATGCATTAGCAGTAATCGCGCTTTGCCATTATGAAAACGTTGATGTAGAAGCAGTTAAGCATCAGCTAACAACTTTTGAAGGCGTAAAACGTCGCTTTAATGAAAAGCCAATGGGAGAACAAGTTATCATTGATGACTATGCACACCATCCGACAGAAATTAATGCAACGATTGAAGCAGCACGTCAAAAACATCCAGAGCGTGAAGTTGTCGCTGTATTCCAACCACATACATTCTCACGTACAGAGAAATTTTTAGATGAGTTCGCGGAAAGCTTAAGTAAAGCTGACCAAGTATACTTATGTGATATTTTCGGATCAGCACGTGAAAACAAAGGTGAATTAACAATTGAAGATCTGCAAAAACGTATCGATGGCGCAGAACTAATTACAGATACAACAACGGATGTGTTAAAGAAACATAAAAACGGCGTTCTTATTTTCATGGGCGCAGGAGACATCCAAAAATTCGAAGCAGCTTACGTAAAAGAAGTTCAAGTTGCAGAGAAGTAATAGAAAAGACGCATAGCTTGGCTGTGCGTCTTTTTTTGTTGTGTCCGATTTTTATTTATGTATTGACCTAGAGTTAGCTCTAGGTTGTAAGATGAATATGTAAAAACAAGGGGGAGAAAACATGTATAAAATCGGTGAAGTAGCAGAGCTAACAGGGATGGGTATTCATACTTTGCGCTATTATGAGAAACTAGGTTTATTGCCACCACCAACGCGAAATAGTGGTATTCGTCAGTATACAGAAGGTGATGTGCGCCTGTTAAAATTTTTATATTCATTAAAGCAAACTGGAATGTCTTTAGAAGAGATGGCTGAGTTTGCAAGTGACGGATGTATTATAGAGGAGATTAGACAGCGGGAAGAGGAAGTACCTGCGAAAATAAAAAAGAGGATTTCAATTTTAACAACACACTTAGATCGTTTAAGGGAACAGCAGGAGCAATTGCAAAAAGTAGTTTTGTTAACAGAGGAGAAGTTAGAAATTTATTATGGTTTTCTAGAAGAGAAAAACTCGGAGGCCAACAATGAAGAATAAAGTATACGCTCAGTTACTAGGGTTTGCGATTTTCACTGGCGGAACATTTAATGCTTCGAAATATGCGGTGCAATATTTCGAAGCGATTCATATAGCGGCATGGCGTTTTGTGATTGCTGCATTTGTGATGTTATGTCTGTTAAAAATACGAAAAGATTTTGAGGTGGAGGTATGGAGGCAGAATAGGGCTTATTACCTTTTGCTAGGTATTGTTGGTATATTTGGTTTTAACTTCTTTTTCTTTTTAGGTATGAAACATACAGAAGCTATTAATGGTGCACTTATTATGGCGACGAATCCGCTCGTTACGACGCTGTTAGCAAGAGTTATTTTACGAGAAAAAATTATAAAGCGCCAAGGTATTGGAATGTTACTTGCATTACTTGGTGTTGTTTTTGTACTTACACAAGGTTCGTTTACAATACTACAAAGCTTATCATTTTCAAAAGGGGATTTTTATATTTTATTAGGGAATATTTGCTGGGCGTTATACGGTGTACTAGGCAGAAGGTTTATTAAAACTGGTAGCCCAATACAAACTACGACATATACGATGACGATTGGTGCTCTTGCCTTTATTGTGATATCTGTCACTCAAAAAAGTATAGTACCAGTTTTGGAAATTCCTTTGTTAGCTTGGGGAGCGATTCTCTTTATGGCAATTGGAATGAGTGTGCTCGGTTACTTATGGTGGAATAATGGAATTGCTCAAATTGGGGCAGCAAGGACATCTTTATTTTTTAATTTAGTGCCTGTTGTTACAATGATTATTTCTTTTATTGAAGGAGTAAATATAACACCCGCACAATCTGTAGGAATGATATTAGTTGTTACGGGAGTAGTATATTCTTCTGGTTTTATACAAATAAAACCGAAAAAAGTGTGAATATTTAACATTTTGTATCTGTAAGTGTTAGAATAATAAGAAAAATAAAAAGGGGCTAAAAAACATGTTCACACTCCGAGTAGATGACGAAATCGAACTACAACTATTAGAAAAACATCATAAAGAGGAATTATATGAATTATTAGATCAAAACCGTAACCATTTAAGAAGATGGCTCCCTTGGGTAGATGGAACGAAATCAGCTGATGCGTATAATGAGATTTTTCCGATGTGGTTAAAGAAATTTGCAGAGGGCGATGGGTTTGAAGCTGGCATACGTTATAAAGGAAAGCTCGTTGGGATGGTGGGGATTCATCCGGTGAGCTGGGGTAAGAAAGCTACGAGTCTTGGATATTATCTTGCAGAAGATGCTGGTGGGAAAGGTATTATGATGCGAAGTGTGAAGGCTGTGCTTCATTATGCATTTGATAATTTAAAGCTGAATAAAATTGAAATTCGTTGCGGTGTTGAAAATGCGAAAAGCCGTGCGATTCCAGAACGTTTAGGTTTTAAATTAGATGGTATTTTAAGAGATGACGAATGGTTATACGATCATTTTCAGGATATTGCTGTTTATAGTTTATTAGCTTCAGAATGGAAGAAGATTCGATGAACAAGAAGATTTGTATTATTCCGTATGAAAGTATGTTTCAAGAGGAAGTAGTGGATCTTATCGTTCATATTCAGCAAAAAGAGTACAATGTCCCAATTACGAAAGAAGAGCAGCCTGACTTACTTGAAATAGAAACGTTCTATCAAAGGGACAACGGAAATTTTTGGGTAGCAACTTATGATGGGAAAGTAGTTGGAACGGTAGCTTTATTAGATATTGGAAAGCATCAAGTAGCGCTAAGAAAAATGTTCGTGAAGAAAGAGTTCCGTGGAAAAGAATGGGGTGCATCACATACGCTACTTCAAACGGCAATTTCTTGGGCGAAAGAAAAGAACTTGGAAGACATTTATTTAGGAACAACAGTTAAATTTCTAGCAGCACACCGTTTCTACGAAAAGAATGGTTTTCAAAGCGTGAGTATAGAAGAGTTACCAAAAAGTTTTCCAGTGCTAGAGGTAGATAAGAAATTTTATAGGTATACAGTTTAAAAAGGTCATTCATAAATGGCCTTTTTTTATGAACTAAAATGGAAAAAATGGTATAATTTAGTTAGGGGGTGCGTGTATGGATTTTCCAATTCAAAGAAGTAAATCAGCGGTAATTTTCGTTAGTCTCACGTTAGCTTTTATGTTTGTGTATCCAATTGTCATGCTTTTCACAAATAAAGAGCAGTGGATGTCAGCGTTAATTGGAATGGGTTTATGTTTCCTTGTAAATGTACCACTCGTTTGGGAAGTATTTATTAAAAAGCATAAAGTAGAAAATGGTGTATTAAAGTACGGCATTTTAAATGACGATATCGTATTGAAAGAGATAAGAATCATTCGTCAAGTGGGAAAATCTCTTGAAATTACGACGAATGCATACAAAGTACATATGGTTGCGATGCCGCAAGATATGAATGGATTTTTCGCGCTTATCGAGAAAGAGAACCCAAATGTGAAAATAGCAATGGTAGGTAAGAAATGAAATATGTAAAACCTTTATTTTGTTTGGAAATTTTGTTTGTGCTTGTTGGTTGCACTAGAGTATATATGAAATGGGATCTGCCCTTATATGTTCCAATATTAATAGGTACTATCGCAGTGACGTTTTTATTTTATTTTCATTTTCAGCAAACAAAAAGTGAGGAAAGTAGTTCTATATAGTGTAGGGAGGGATTTGGAATGAAAAAAATATGTGCGCTCTGTTTATTTTTATTAACGACATCGATTCTTTTAATAGGATGTAGTGCGAAGAAAGAGAAGTCTGATGTTAGTTTAGAAAAGGCACAAAAAATTGAAATAGAATCCCTTATTGATTCGAGTGATAAAAAAACAATTACTGATAAGAAAGAAATCACAAAGTTGTTTGAATCAATCAAAATGGATGAGTGGGAAATGGAATCGGCTCCTATGGATACTCCGCAAGGGAAAACGTTTAAAATGTATCAAGAGGATACACCGGAATTATTGGATTCGAGTAAAGATAAAAAAGAGTTATATGAAATTGGTACTATGACAGTATATAAAGATGTCCCTTATGTTGAGGTTGAATTGAAAATTAATAAAATAAAAAATAAAAATAGTTTTAAAGTACCAGAAGATGTGGCTAAAAAATTATTAGAGTATTAATAAAAAAGCGCTCGGGATTCTATCCGAGCGCTTTTCATATTATTTTAAGTTCTCAGGATTTAAAGCTTCTAGTTCAGTTACAACGAAGCGTCCGTCTTTACGGATTAATACGTCGTCGAAGTAAATTTCACCGCCGCCGTATTCAGGGCGCTGAATGCATACTAAATCCCAGTGAATGTTAGAGTTGTTGCCGTTCCATGCATCATCATAAGCTTGTCCAGGTGTGAAGTGGAAGCTGCCATCGATTTTTTCATCGAATAGAATGTCACCCATTGGATGTAAGATGTATGGGTTTACGCCGATTGCGAACTCACCAACGTAGCGTGCGCCTTCGTCCGTATCGAAGATTTTGTTAATGCGCTCTGAATCGTTTGCAGTTGCGTCAACGATTTGGCCATTCTCAAATTTAAGTTGTACATTTTCAAATGTATAACCGTTGTAAGGAGATGGTGTGTTGTAAGAAACTGTACCGTTAACAGAATCGCGAACTGGTGCAGAGTATACTTCACCATCTGGAATGTTTAAATGACCCGAGCATTTAATAGCTGGAATGTCTTTAATAGAGAATGTTAAGTCAGTTCCAGGGCCAGTTAAGCGAACCTTATCTGTTTTATTCATTAATGTAACAAGGCTATCCATCGCCGTATCCATTTTACCGTAGTCTAAGTTACAAACTTCGAAGTAGAAGTCTTCGAAAGCTTCTGTGCTCATTTTAGCAAGCTGCGCCATAGAAGCATTTGGGTAGCGAAGAACAACCCAGCGTGTTTTCGGAACACGGATGTCTCTATGAACTTTTTTGCCAACTGTTTGGCCGTGAACTTTCATACGTTCACTTGGAACGTCAGCTTGTTCGTTAATGTTATCACCAGAGCGAAGGCCAATGTAAGCATCCATATCTTTCATTACACTAGCTTCATATGCAGCGATTTGTTCGAAATGTTCTTCAGTAGCACCCATTAATAAAGAGCGATCTACTTGATGATCTTTTAAAGAAACGAATGGGAAACCACCAGCTGCATATGCTTCTTTTACAAGTGCAGTTACAAGTTCTTTTTGTAAGCCAAAGTTTTCAATTAATACTTTTTCGCCTTTTTGTAAACGAATAGAGTAGTTAATTAAATTGTATGCTAACTTTTCAATGCGTGGATCTTTCATATGTAAAGCCTCCCTACTAATTATGTATCCTCTCCTATTGTAACCTACTTAGTGGAATTTGTTGAATCATTTATGTTAAAGTTAACGAATAAGTATGAAAATTCTAATGAAAAGATAGGGATTAGAATGAAACGGAAAATGATTGTATAATGGGAGAAAGTATGAAAAAGATAAAGGAAGTGATGAAATGCAAGTTCTTCTATATGTAAGTGCGGCTATTATCGCGGTTGCTTTCGCAGTATTAGTAGTGTATGTATGCAGAACGTTGTTATCGGTTCAGAAGACGTTAGAAAACGTTGCGAGCACGTTAGAAGGTTTAGAAAAGCAAATGCAAGGAATAAGTATAGAGACGGAGCAATTATTACATAAGACAAATGCGTTAGCTGATGATATTCAACAGAAGTCACAGTCGCTAAATAAAGTAGTAGAAGGTGTGGATGGAATCGGAACGACGATCCACTCTTTAAATACGAAGCTTCGCAACGTTTCAGAGTCTGTTACGGACGAAATTGAAAATAATGCAGATAAAGTGGCACAAGTTGTACAGTGGAGCAGCGCAGCAATTGAAGTATATAATCATTACCGTACTACGAGACAAGAGAAAAAGATTGAAAAAGAAGAGCGTAAACTTGAGAAAGCTGAGCAGAAGGCTGAAAAGAGAGAGAAGCGCTCTAGACTTCGCATGAGAGGTGAGTAATGATGAGTATGATGAAGATTGAAACGATTGAAGAACTTGAAGCGTTAGTAGAAAAGAACGAGCCTTACGTTCTTTTTAAACATAGTACGACATGTCCAATTAGTCACGGGGCATATACAGAGTTTCAAGCGTATTGCGGTGAAGAAAGAGAAGTGCCAGCATATTACTTATACGTACAAGAGGCGAGAGATGTTTCGAACCATGTTGCAGAGCAGTACAGCATTAAGCATGAATCTCCGCAAGTCTTATACATAAAAGATGGAATGGTAGTATGGCATACATCGCACTGGAATATTAAAAAAGAAGCTTTAGAAGAGAATGTAAAATAGGGAGAGGCAAGCGAAGGGCTTGCTTCTTTTTTATTTTGTTGCAATATGTTTAGTGGTACACTAGAGATACTTTAAAACTAAGTAAATTGACTTTTGAAAGTGGGTTTTAAGCAATGAAGAAAATGGCATTATGCATCGCAAGTTTAAGTTTATTACTGGGGGCTTGCAGCAATAATACTATTGAGAAGAAAGATGAAGTTGTACAGAAGGATACGAAAGAAAAAAGTATGATTCCAAGAACTGCTGTTTCTAAGGATTACTATAGAACTGTTATTCCTTTAAAAGAACAAAAGGTAATTAATACAGTTAATGTTAAAACTAATTCTAAACTAGATTTAGCAGAATATGAAAATGGTTTAATGGATATTGCTTCAAAACAATTCGATACAGAAAATTACGTATTACAATTAAATCAATATATTCCAGAGAAAACAATTGATGAATTAGTTACGAAACAAGAAGTACCAGTTTTGACTAATATTATAGAACAGGACTACTTCGGCAAACAAAATTCAAATGAACTAAGCTTATCTGGCGTTGTTATTGGTTTATCTATGTCTTCAAGTGTATCTAATGAGGAAGCTATTTCTAAAGGTACTGAAGTCGCTAAGGGGCTTATAGAAGCTATTAATAAAAATGATAAATATAACAAATCTCCAATTACGTTTGCTATATTCAAGCAAGAAAGTACAAGTTCTTTAAAGAATGGTACTTATATTTCAAGCGCTACTGTTCAAAAGAACGAGACTAATCTTGGAAATTGGGATACTATTGATGAAAAGTCGTATTCGTATCCTTCTCAAGAATTTGGGGGGGCACATGGAGAAGATAATGATAAGCTAAAGAAATTTTCTGAAGCAATGAAGGCATTTTCTCCAGGAGATTATATCCCTGTTAATGCTAAGATTTCTTATAAGCAAAATAAGATGGATAAATTAAAGATGGATATTGTCGTTAAATATAACGGTAAGTCAGAATTAATGGCACTCTCTCAAACGGCTGCTCAAAGTATGTTAGAACAATTTCCTAAAGATGCTAAAGTTCAATTACAAATAAAGTCCGAGAATAAAATCGAGGCTGTTATTATAAAAGAGAAGAACAGCGATAAACCGTTTGTTTCTTTCCTATAATAAAAAAAGACAGTTTTTAAGCTGAGGCTACTGAAAAAGTGAATACTTCGAGAAAAACATTTCGAATTTCCTAAAGATGTTGAAAGAAGAAAGGAGGTCATTACCTGTACATAGTAGGGAATGACCTCTTTTTTCTTATGAAATAGACTCTTTCAGTGCCTTCTTTAAAGTGTCAGATTATGTTGATGTTATTCAAATTGGCGCTCGCGATATGCAAAACTTTGAACTGTTAAAGGCAGCTGGTGCTGTAAATAAACCAATATTATTAAAGCGTGGTTTATCAGCAACAATTGAAGAATTTATTAATGTAGCAGAATATAGTATGGCAGAGGGGAATGGTACTATCATTTTATGTGAGCGTGGTATTCGCACATATGAATCAGCAACGCGTAATACGCTTGATATTTCCGCTGTGCCAATTTAAAAGAAAGAAACACATTTACCTGTTGTTGTCGATGTAACACACCCTACAGGGCGACGTGACCTTCTCTTACCGTTTGCAAAAGCGGCTATGGCAATTGGTGCTTTTGCTATTATGGCTGAAGTACATCCAGACCCAGCAGTTGCATTATCAGATGCAGCGTAGCAAATGGACATTCCAGAATTCAATGAGTTTATGAAAGAATTAAAAGCATTCGGAAGTAAATTATAAAAAGATTTCTTAGTCTATGTAGCCTTGTTACATAGCTTTTTTACAAAAATTGACCTTTTTTGCATAAAAAATACGAAAATACGAGAAAAGAAGCGAATTTTTTCGAAACTTTTGCGGGAAAATATTGTATGACCCTGTGTTTTTAGCGTATCATTAGTAAAAGGAAGAACTCGGGACGATTGTTGGCATCTGCAAATAGAGTTGATGTCTTTTTTTCATTCAAGTGAACCGATACATAAAAATAGATAACATAAATAGAAGGAGTGTGCGAAGAGATGAACGTAACAATCTATGATGTAGCGCGTGAAGCAAATGTTTCAATGGCTACCGTATCACGCGTTGTGAATGGTAACCCAAATGTAAAGCCTACAACAAGAAAGAAAGTATTAGAAGCAATTGATCGTTTAGGATACCGCCCGAATGCGGTAGCACGTGGACTAGCAAGTAAGAAGACAACTACAGTGGGTGTTATTATTCCGGATATCTCAAATACGTTTTATGCAGAACTTGCTCGTGGAATTGAAGATATCGCAACAATGTACAAATATAACATCATTTTAAGTAACTCTGACCAGAACAAAGAGAAAGAGTTCCACTTATTAAATACGATGCTTGGGAAACAAGTGGACGGGATTGTTTTCATGGGTGAAGATATTACAGATATTCACGTTGAAGAGTTCAAAAAATCTCCAGTACCAATTGTATTAGCAGCGTCATTTGATGAACAAAATGAAACGTCATCAGTAAATATTGATTATACACAAGCAGCTTACGATGCAATGAAGCATTTTATTGAGCAAGGACATAAACGTATCGGTTTCGTCTCTGGTCCTTTCATTAATAAAGCAGGAAGCGCGAAGAAGTTACAAGGTTATAAAAAAGCTTTAGAAGAAGCAGGTATTTCATATGATGAAAATCTTATAATTGATGGAGATTACACATATGATTCAGGTATAGAAGCGTTTGAAAGACTTTGGGGCATGGATGAAAAACCAACAGCAATCTTCGTATCTTCTGATGAAATGGCACTAGGTGTAATCCACGCAGCACAAGACGCGGGATTAAACGTACCAACTGATATCGAAGTGCTTGGTTTTGACAACACACGTCTTGCATTAATGGTTCGTCCGCAACTTTCAACAGTTGTACAACCAATGTATGATATCGGTGCAGTAGCAATGCGTCTACTAACGAAATATATGAACAAAGAAAAAGTAGAAGATCACTCAGTTATCTTACCTCACCGTATCCAATTTAGAGATTCAACGAAGTAAGAATAAGAGAGCTCACAGCGATAGCTGTGAGCTTTTATTCATATTCAGGATAATGATGTTTAACTACTGTATCTACACTTTCAGTTTTCTTAACATGTAAAAAGCGTGCATATAATTCTTTTCCTGTCTCAAATGGTGTGTCATCTAATTCGAAAACATGCAACACTTTTCTAAACGTCCATGTTACTTGCTCACCGTACATATTATCGTACGTATCTTCAGACTGTAGGGCTATCTTTTCACCTAGCTCATGAGCTTCCTCTAAACTGTTCGCCTTAACGAGAATGATACTTTCTTCAAAAAGTGTATCGTGATTCTCTTCATAATGTTCATCAATTTTACTAGGATTAGGTTTACCTGAATGGACAGATTCAAATAATAATTTTACAGCATACACATGAGATCAGTCTCCTTATGCTGAATGTTTTACTTTATAAACAATACTCGCGATAAGTGAAGCCGGTATTGTAAATACGTTACTTTGATAATGATAATGTATTTGGGATTCTTCATAAGACATTCGCTACAGTGGGGGAGATTCCTTGTTATATGTCACACAAGTGCAAATTTAACTATTATAGGGCAATGTCATGTATAATAGAAAGAAAAGGCTTGTGAGGGGGGAGAAGAGATGATCGTTCTTTGGATAATTACGCTTTGCATGACCGCTATTTTTGCATATATGACGTTAAAACAAAATGGCTTAAAGCGATTTGTTCCAGGAAGTATTCTTGCAGGAATCGCCCTTATCACGTATGTAATTTCTATTTTTATTGAAAGTGTATCAGTGGACATGAGCACAAGTTTAATGTTTATGGGTATTACACTATTTGCAGGTAGTATTATGGTACTTATGGTTGCTGGTATTATTTTATTTATTCATATGAATTCGGAAACTTTATAGCATATAGAAAAGGCATGTCCCGAGGGGGCATGCCTTTTTATCCGTTCAATTATGCTCTATCTTTAGAAGAGTTTTGTTGTTTTAGTAAGTCGCGAATTTCGCCAAGAATTTCTTCTTCTTTTGTTGGTTCTGGAAGTTCTTCTTTCTTTTCTTCTTCTTCTCTTTTAGATGTTAGTTTGTTGAAAACTTTAACAAACATAAAGATAGCAGCTGCAATAATTAAGAAATCAAAAATAGTTTGGATGAAGTTACCATACATAATAGATGATTTACCGAATGTAAGTTTTAAATCTGTAAAGTTAACGCCGCCCAGTACCATACCAAGTAATGGTGTGATGATATCTTTTACTAAAGAACTAACGATTTTACCGAATGCAGCACCGATTACAACCCCGACAGCTAAATCGATTACATTCCCTTTGAATGCGAACTTTTTAAACTCGTTCCACATGTGTTAATCCCATCCTTTCCACGATTCAATATGAAATTTATAATTCCTATCAACATATTCTATAGAAATTTGCGACAGAAATAAAGGGAAAATGGGAATGAAAGTAAATTCTGAAAAATGTATCCGTTTTAATTTTTAGTTGCATTCTCCAGTAGAGATTGCAACAGTTGCTGCGTTTTTAATCCTTCTAATCCATCTACAACAGGTTTTGTATCTCCGTGAACACATTCGATAAAATGATGAACAGCATCTTCAAAACCGCGCTGTTTTAACGTCGTATCCCATGATGGTGAACCGCTTTGCGAAACGGAGTTTTCTTGTTCAATTTCAAATGTATTCATATTTTTTACGCGAATAATTTTCCCTGTCGTTACAAGTTCAATTTGTTCTAAGTTTGTACCGGCATGGCGATGCATCGCTGTTGAAAGTAACAGTCCATTTGCAGTTGTATATGTATGATGTCCGTAAAGAAGTTCATTCTTTTCATTAATTTGCATCATATTATGAACGACGTTAAGATCATCATTAGCTAACCAGCGAGCAGTATCTACAATATGTAAGTAATCATCTAACATAGTAAAGTCGTACGTATATGGCCCGACTTTATTTGTGCGGTGTTTTTCAATTCGAACCCATGAAATATCATGAGCTTGCTCTTTTGCAGCAACATACATAGGAACGAATCGGCGATTAAATCCGACCATTAACTTTCGGTTATGCTTTTCGCTCAACTCGACTAGTTGCTCAGCTTGTTCCACTGTAGCTGCTAGCGGTTTATCAACATAAACGTCGATTCCTTTTTTCAGAAGTTCAGAAACGATTTCATAATGTGTAGCAGTTGAACTGTGAACGAAGATTGCATCACATTCCGAAGCTAACGTTTCAATAGAATGGAAGTCTTGAATGCGGTATTGTTGGCAAACTTGTTTCCTTTTCTCTGCGTTAGGTGTAAACGCCCCTACAAAATTCCAATCTGTTTCTTTTGTAAGTGTTGGAAGATAGGCCTTTTGCGCAATACTTCCAAGTCCAATCATCCCAATTTTAGGTTTGTTCATGTTTATTCCCACCCTATTAATATTAATGTAACGGGTTAAATGTAGCATAGGGTGGGGGAGGAAGGCAAAAATTAGCTTTTTACTTACGCCCTTCTAACAAAATCTTCTCTATCTCTTCAAAGTTATGAGCGCGAGCATGCTCTAGCGGGGTAACACCATCGTTGTCTGGAATATTTACATCTGCACCGTGCTCAATAAGAAGCTGAATGACTTGTTGCTGTGTTTCGTTTCCATTACTTAGTACGATGGCTTCCATTAAAGCGGTCCACCCGAGATTATTTACATGGTTAACATCAATAGTTGTTCGCGTAAGGAGTTCTTTAATAACATCAATATAGCCATGTTCTGACGCGGGAATAAGAGCTGTTCCGCCGTAACGATTCGTAAGCGATGGATCTGCACCGGCATCAATCGTTAGTTTTAAAATATCAAAGTAACCTTCTGCACCGGCGTATAGAAATGGATTGTTTTTCATATCATCTTGGATATTTACGTCAGCCCCTACTTCAATAAGCACTTTTGCAGTTTTTACATCATTTTTGTATGTAGCAATCATAAGAGAAGTACGTCCTTTATTGTCCGTTATATTTATGTCAGCCCCTTTTTTGAGTGATGATATAACAGTATTCGTTTCTTGTTTCTCAGTAGCTGTTAGTAGCGCTGTCTCCATGTTTGTCATCTCCTTTTTTACTTCTTGTTCTTGCGAGCATCCTTGCAAAAAAATTACGCAACAGATCATGCTTAATGTTTTTTTGAACATGGAATTCCAACCTCCTCATTTCAACTGTAAAATAAGAACATTAAATTTTTATAAACTGACGCTAAAATTACTATAAAATCGCTTGAGTATTTGAACATATATTTTTATGCTTATGAGTAATAAGGTTTGATAAAGTGAAAATTTAATCAGTGGGGGGGTACCCCCCACTGATTATTAGTTGAACCAATCGGGCTTTTATGGGCAGTTGATCCCTACCTAACTTCGTTGCTTTCTCTGAATTTTGAGGTGGGGGGTCTTACTGCCCGTTAATGCGGGATAAAGTGAGGATGTAAGATATGTCTATTAAAACAAGATTTTTATTTTCTTATATCACTGTTATTCTCGTTTCCATCACGCTCATATTAGTCGCGGGATTTTTAATTGTTTTTTCCATAACAGGAGACTTGGAATCAGTGAAAAATTTCTATAAAAGTTCCTATATTCAAAAGCCGCTTACGCCAGAAGAAGAGAATACGTATATTGAATTGAAATTAGCGGCAAAGAAAAATCAATCACAACTATTAGATGAATCGTTCGTTTCATCACTTGAAAAAGAAGGTGTGAAAATAGTTGTAAGAAAGGGAGAAACCATTTCTTATGCTACAAAAATATTTGAAGGTGTATCTTTAAAAGAAGCCATTCCGAAATTTGAATCAGCAAATATTAATAGTCGTGGTACAACGGAACTAGGCGATACATTTTATCGATATGTAAAATTTGATTTTTATTTTCCCGGAGATGAAGAAGGGAGTATATTTGTACTAAAAAGGCAAAGTTCATTTGTCGATCTCACACAAAAGTTATTTCCAATTTTGTTCGGAGGGCTTTTACTGTTAGCCATTTTACTCATAGGGTTATTAAGTTATTTCGTCTCAAGAAGTGTGATAAAACCAATTTTTGTATTGAAAGATGCGACTGGGAGAATTAAAGAAGGGGATTTAGATTTTCAAATTCCAGTTACATCCCATGATGAGATTGGGCAATTAAATCAAGGGTTTGAGGAAATGAGGAAGAGATTAAAAGAGTCGATAGAGATGCAAACACAGTATGAAGAAAATCGAAAAGAACTCATTTCAAACATCTCTCATGATTTAAAAACACCGATTACATCTATTATTGGATATGTAGAAGGCATAAAAGATGGAGTCGCAAATACGCCAGAAAAAATGGATAAGTATTTAACGACCATTCATACGAAGGCAAAGCATATGGATACACTCATTGATGAGCTCTTTTTGTTTTCGAAGCTTGATTTGAACCGAGTTCCCTTTCAGTTTGAAACGATAGAGTTAAACGTGTTTATGCAAGAATTATTAGAAGAGATGCAGATGGATTTAAGTGAGGGAGGTATAGAAGTTTATTTACAATTACATTCATCACCACTATATGTAACGGCCGATTGTGAAAAGATAAATAGAGTGATATCAAATTTAATTCATAATAGTGTGAAATACATGGATAAAGAAGCGAAGAAAATTAATGTAACAGTATTAAGTGATAACAATAAAGTTATTGTAAAAGTGATGGACAATGGATCAGGTATAGAAGCTGATACGCTGCCGTATATATTTGAGCGGTTTTATCGTGCAGAGCAATCGCGAAATTCTAGCACAGGTGGAAGTGGACTTGGCTTAGCGATAGCGAAACAAATTGTTGAAGAACATGGCGGGGAAATTTGGGCGGAAAGTAAGCTTGGGGAAGGTACAAGTATTTTCTTCTCATTGAAAAAAGTACAGGAATGTGGTGAGTAGAATGAAGAGAATTTTACTAGTAGAAGATGAAATAAGTATTGCAGAATTACAGCGAGATTATTTAGAAATTAGTGATTTTCAAGTCGATGTAGAGCATTCAGGTGAAATAGGTCTACAAAGGGCTGTTCAGGAAGACTATGACTTAATTATTTTAGATATTATGCTTCCGAAAATGAATGGTTTTGAAATTTGTAAACAAATACGTGCTATAAAAGACATTCCGATTTTACTTGTTTCAGCAAAGAAGGAGGATATAGATAAAATTCGCGGACTCGGATTAGGTGCAGATGATTATATAACGAAACCATTTAGTCCAAGTGAGTTAGTCGCAAGAGTAAAAGCACATATTTCTCGTTATGAAAGATTATCAGGAAATGTGAGTAAGCAACGCGATACGTTATATATTCATGGAATTTCTATCGATCAGCGAGCGAGAAAAGTTTTTATAAACAATGAAGAAATTGCGTTTACAACGAAAGAATTTGATTTATTAACATTCTTTGTAACGCATCCAAACCAAGTATTAAATAAAGAACAGTTATTTGAACGTATTTGGGGACTAGAATCAGCTGGCGATTTAGCCACTGTCGTTGTTCACATTAGAAAGCTACGTGAAAAAATTGAAAGAGATCCTGCTCACCCGCAATATATTGAAACAGTGTGGGGAGCTGGTTATCGCTTTAACGTGTAATGTACCTGCCAAGTAATTGGTAGGTTTTTTATGTTATTCGAACAAAAAGGGAATAATAGGTAATTTATGTTAAAATATAAAGAGAGATAAAACATAGGAGAGCATGAGAGGACGTGCTACATTTTGGGAGATACATTAAAAGATAATAAATCAAACAAGGCTTTAAAGATTGGAACCAATATCATACTTATCTTATTAATTATCGGTGCAATACAAATGTTTTATGATGAAGATTCTACGAATGATCATTTCGGTGGGTTATTTATGATGGTCTTTTTTGGAATTAAAATAATTTCTAATTTTATGATGAGTATAAAAGCAGGAGATAAAAAGTCGATATTCATTGATGTAGGCTTAATGATTTTTTTGTTCTTCTTGTTGTTTCTAGTGTGAAATATTTCTTTTGAAAAAAGTTCATATTCTTATAGAGGCTGTGAGCTTTCCTTAGTAATAACGGTACTAGTGTAACGATTTATAAAATGTTTGAGTAGTAGAAGTAAACTGAGCAGCTTCTTCTAAAAAAGGATAATGGTTACTCTCCTCAAATATCACAAAGATAGAATTACGTATACCCTCATGCATCTCGATAGAATATTGGATCGGGCACTGTACATCATATCTTCCGCATATAATAAGGGTCTTTGTTTGGATGGAAGGTAAATTCTCTCTTAAATCAAATGACGGATATTCATTGGCGAAAGTGTTCATCCGGTTAGCGGACATAGTTTTTTTGATTGGTTTACAAAAATAAAATTTGTAGTTTTCGGGTTTATACAATGATAATTTTGTTCTCTTAGTAGATAGTTCTTTCCGTTCTTCACTTGTAAGGTGAGGGCTTTTTAAAGTTTCGATGAGTTGTTGCATATAATGAAACTGAGGATGTGCTGGGTGATAAATGCAAAATAGTGTTTCGGTATAGTTACTTGCTGCGGCTCCGGCCATGACTAATGATTGTAAGGAATTTGGATATGTAATCGCATATAAAAGTCCAAGCATACCGCCTGTTGAGTGGCCAGCGAAATGCCATGTTGGGAGTTGTAAAGCTTCTCGTATTGCTTCTAAGTCGTGAACGGTTTCAATCATACTTAATTCTTTTTCTGAATGGGCTTTTGCTGAGTTACCAGCGTTTCGTAAATTAATGAGCAATACACGATGCGTAGCAGTGAAAACATCCGCAAAGTAATCGCCAGTTTCATTAAATTGTGAATAGTGATGTGTAATGCAAAGCGGTTCGCCATTTCCTTTTGTAAAGATTTCAAATGTGCCACGTTTCGTGTTGATTATTTGTTGTGTCCACATAATATCACGACCTTTTCTCATAAAAGTTGGACCGGCTAATTCTTAAATAAAATATAGCAGCGAATCTCAAAATATATCGACTTACCGACAGAAAACGACAATAATAGCTAGCTATAAATAAAAGGAGGCTGTTCAAAAGCGAGCCTCCTCTCTGTTTAATATAAAGATTTTGTCATATTATTCCGAATAATTTCAAGAGATTTCGCTACAGTTAATGCATTTTTTTCTTCGATTTCTGGTTTTCTAGGGATAGGTTGATACATGTTGTCTGGATCTTCCCATGTAAGGGGAAGGTCGGTTTCTGCTTGTCCTTTCCAAGCGTCAATCCATTCTGGAGGGAGATAACCTGAGATGTTTTGGATGTTGTTCATTTCGAGCCAAATGAGTGCCCAAGCTCTTGGTACGACGCGCCAGTGATCATAGCCACCACCGCCGACAGCAATCCAGCGACCGTCGCAATATTCATTAGCGATTTCACGAGCGAGCTTCGGTATTTCACGGTAAATGTTCATCGTTGCGCAAAGGTGTGTAAGTGGATCGTAATAATGTGCATCAGCACCATTTTGCGTTAAAATAATATCCGGTTTAAAGTATGCTGCCACTTCTTTTACAACTGTTCGATATGAATCTAAAAACGATGCGTCTTCTGTAAAAGCGTCGAGTGGAACGTTAAAAGAATAATTATATCCATTTCCTTGTCCACGTTCATTTACTGCGCCAGTTCCAGGAAATAAATAACGCCCAGTTTCGTGTAATGAAATGGTGCATACGTTAGGATCGTCGTAAAAAGACCATTGTACCCCGTCACCGTGATGAGCATCTGTATCAATATATAAAACGCGTAAACCGTATTTCTTCTGAATATATTTCATTGCGATAGAGCTATCGTTATAAATACAAAAGCCAGATGCTTTACCACGGAAGCCATGATGTAAGCCGCCGCCTAAATTGAGGGCGTGCTTTACTTTTCCGGAAAGAACAGCATCGACAGCTGTTAATGTTCCGCCAACGAGTAATGCACTTGCTTCATGCATATTTGGAAACATTGGTGTATCTTCTGTTCCAAGTCCATATGTCATCGCAATTGATTTTTCTAACTTTCCTTCTCCAGCAAGTTTTACCGCATTTATGTACTCCTCTGTATGAATGAATGCAATTTCCTCATCTGTAGCCATTCTTGGCGAGATGACTTGAGAAGGGGAGATAAAACCACTCTTTTGTAATAAGTCATACGTAAGTGTGACGCGTAGTTGGTTAAAAGGATGATCAGGGCTAAAAGAATAGCCCCGAAAGTCATCCGAATAAATGAAGGCGCTGCTCATGCTTGCATCCCCATTATGTTTGGCCATAATACGCGGTAGCCCTCTGCTTCGAGTGCATCGATCACTTTTAGAGGATTCATCGTTTGAATGCGGAAAACGAGCACTTTATCATTCTCATCTTTTGCTGGATAGACGAGAACGCTCACAATATTTATTTGTAAATCACTAAAAATAGCAACGACTTTTCCAAGAATACCAGGCTCATTTTTCACTTGAATTTCAATTTGTGAACTCGGTTGATGAGCTCCTGTTAATTTTACTAACGTGTGCAGCACTGTAGATTCAGAAATGATACCTACGAGTTTTCCAGCTTTCGTAACAGGAAGACAGCCTATTTTATTTTCAAAAAATAAAGTCGCAATTTCCTCAACGAAATCGAGAGGGTGACAAGTCATAACAGGGTGTTTCATTATGAGTTCAAGCGGTTGCTGTAGCATATCGAGTGAAACTTGTTCATCTAAAATAGACGGACTTGCATCTCTTACATCCCGATCAGAAATAATGCCTACGACATGATTATTTTGATCGACAATTGGAATGTGCCGAATGCCTTTCGTACGTATCGTTCGGATTGCTGTTTCAATTGTATCGTTTGGATGCAGTGTCACTACATCTTGACTCATAATTTCTTCTACAATCATTCCAGTTGCCCCCTTTATTAATACATAAAACGATTGTGAAAACGTAGACGATCGAATGCTTGAATGGAATCCGTATCAACACGTTTACCGATGCGGACCATTAAACAGTTGGCAGGATGTGAACAAATTTCAGGATCATCTGTAGCCATCCATTGTAAACCACCAGCATTCATCATTTTTTCCATTACTTTTCGGTATTCCCAAACATTTAAGCCTGTTTGTTTTAAATCCCAGTGCCAATAATATTCAGTCGTTAATATAATGTAATCTTCCATATGATCGTCCATCATTGAAACTTCTAATAAATTTTTTCCGACAGAGCAACCACGAAAGGCTGGGACAACTTCAATCGCCCCGAGTTCAATTAAGTTTTCAATCTTTCCTTCTGACCATCGCTCGAGCGGATCAGGATATAAGTATGTAACATATCCAACGATCGTTTGGTCATGTCTAGCAATAATGAGACGAGCTTCTGGTAATTTAGAAATTTCGACAATTGCTTTATATTGCTGCTCGGCAGGACGAAACGCAATTAAGTCTGGATGAAATTCATACATTTCAAGATTATGTGTAGAGACAGGACCTTCAATAATTAAAGTGCCTTTCGCTGTTTTTAAGTTTCTGGCATTATATATTTTTTTATGAATCAATTTATTGCTCACCACCTTGAGGGTTTGTGAATCTATTAATATCGTACTTTATAATATATGCGATGTGAATCGAATTTTGTCATTAAAAATTTGTCTAAAAATCAACAAAAATACTGAAAATTTTAAATAATGTCATTATAATAGATAATAGAATACATAGGAGGGGGATGTAAAGTATGAAAGTGGAAACGCTTCCTGTCATTAAAGGAGAAAATAATTTGCCGAATTATGAAGAGGCATACGCGAATTTTAACTGGGAAGAGGTTAATAAAAATTTTACTTGGAATGAAACAGGACGAGTAAATATGGCGTATGAGGCAATTGATAAGCATGCGAAATCAGATCGAAAGAATAAAGTAGCACTTTATTATCAAGATGGATCGCGAAAAGAGAAATATACGTTTAAGGAAATGAAGGATTTTTCTAATAAAGCAGGAAATGTCCTGAAAAACTATGGCGATGTTGAGAAAGGCGATCGCGTTTTTATTTTTATGCCGCGTTCCCCAGAATTATATTTCGCACTTTTAGGTGCAGTGAAATTAGGGGCAATTGTTGGACCATTATTTGAAGCATTTATGGAAGGCGCAGTTCGCGATCGTTTAGAAGATAGCGAAGCGAAGGTGTTAATTACAACTCCTGAATTGTTAGAGCGCATACCATTAAATGATTTACCTGCTTTAAAAACAGTCTTCCTTGTTGGAGACAATGCAGAAGAAGGCGGTAAAACTGTAGCGTTCAATCCTTTATTTGAACAAGCTTCAAAAGAATTACATATCGAATGGTTAGGCCGTGAAGACGGTTTAATTCTACATTACACATCTGGTTCTACTGGTAAGCCAAAAGGCGTCCTCCATGCGCAAAACGCAATGGTTCAGCACTATCAAACAGCGAAATGGGTATTAGATTTAAAAGAAGATGATGTATATTGGTGTACAGCTGACCCAGGCTGGGTAACTGGAACAGCTTACGGTATTTTTGCACCGTGGTTAGTGGGAGCATCAAATGTTATTTTAGGCGGGAGATTTAGTCCAGAGGCATGGTATGAAGCACTGCAAGATTACGGTGTAACAGTTTGGTATAGTGCACCGACAGCGTTCCGTATGTTAATGGGAGCTGGACAAGACGCAATTAAAAAATATGATTTATCACAAGTGCGTCACGTATTAAGTGTTGGTGAGCCATTAAATCCAGAAGTAATTCGCTGGGGTATGAGCGCATTTGGACTTCGTATTCATGATACGTGGTGGATGACAGAAACAGGTGGACAAGTTATTTGTAACTATCCTTGTATGGAAATCCGTCCAGGTTCAATGGGGAAACCAATTCCGGGTGTGAAAGCAGCGATTGTTGATAATGAAGGAAATGAAGTGCCTCCATACACAATGGGGAACTTAGCGATTGGTAAAGGTTGGCCAGCTATGATGCGTGGAATCTGGAATAACCCACAAAAATATGATTCTTACTTCATGCCGGGAGATTGGTACGTATCAGGTGATTCAGCTTATATGGATGAAGACGGATACTTCTGGTTCCAAGGGCGCATTGATGATGTAATTATGACGTCAGGTGAGCGCGTTGGTCCATTTGAAGTAGAAAGTAAATTAATCGAGCACGCTGCTGTTGCAGAAGCCGGTGTAATTGGTATTCCTGATCCAGTACGCGGGGAAATCATTAAAGCATTTATCGCGCTTCGCGTGGGATACGAACCGTCTGATGAATTAAAAGAAGAGATTCGTCAATTTGTGAAAAAAGGTCTAGCAGCTCATGCAGCGCCAAGACAAATTGAATTTAGAGATAAATTACCGAAAACGAGAAGTGGTAAAATTATGCGCCGCGTATTAAAAGCGTGGGAATTAAATTTACCAACAGGCGATTTATCGACGATGGAAGATTAAGAGAGAAAGGTCTGAACGATGATACGTTCAGACCTTTCTTTTTGTGTTATGATAAACTTATATATACGTGTTGGAAGGGGAGAAGGAAATGAAAACAGAAAAAGAAAAGATGATACAAGGGGAAATGTACATACCGGCTGATCCCGTTTTAGTAAAGGACAGGGAGCAAGCTCGTATATTAACGAGAAAATTAAATGAAACACCAGAAGTAAAACTAGAAGAACGTAGTGCAATCGTAAAAGAATTATTCGGAACGACTGGAGATAACATTCATCTTGAATCTTCTTTTAGATGTGATTACGGTTATAACATTCACGTTGGTGAAAACTTTTACGCAAACTTTGACTGTACGATTTTAGACGTATGCCCAGTTACAATCGGAGTGAACTGTATGTTAGCTCCAGGTGTTCACATTTATACAGCAACGCATCCGCTTGATCCGGTAGAGCGCATAAGCGGATCAGAGTACGGAAAACCAGTTACAATTGGCGATAACGTATGGATTGGCGGAAGAGCTATCATTAATCCGGGCGTAACAATTGGAGACAATGCAGTTATCGCATCTGGCGCTGTTGTAACGAAAGATGTGCCAGATAATGTAGTAGTTGGCGGGAATCCTGCGAGAATCATAAAAAAAATAAAATAATATTTGAACGAAGCGCCTTCCTCGTCTGTATACATTTATGAAAGAATAGATGAGGGAGGCTTTTTTATGTCTAATAAATTGATGCTGACTTTTGCTTTAATTGGAATTATAGTTGTGTTTTCTTGTGGTATGTTATTACCTATACCAATTGGATTTAAAATTTCAATGATTACAGTTGGGATTATAATGATTGTTATCTTTTCAATCATTATTCCGTTTGATAAGAAGTATATTGTACGAAAAAATGGAAATAAAATTGATTTTACAAAAACAAAAATATATTTTCGTTGGAATGTATTTGATACAATTTCGGTCTGTCTTGCAGTGTATGCATGTATATGTGTGCTGGCGTTAAATATTTTAGTTTCAACCGGCCATACGATTCAAAACCCATATGTTCAATTTTTTACGAATCAGTCACAAGCATGGGTCATTGTCGCAAGTGCATATTTAATTTCCCGTATTTCATTAACGTTAAAAGGAATAAAGGAGATCAAAAAAAATGGCGCAGATTGGGATTGAGGAGGAGCTCATGCTTGCGTACCAAAATGGAGATAAGCAAGCGGGAGAAAAACTATATGTTTTAATCAAACCAGCGCTATATACATTTTTGTATCGATTTAATCGTGATGAACAACTGAGTATAGATCTCGTTCAAGATACGTTTTTGACTTTAGAGCGTAAGAAACATATGTATGAAACCCGAAAAGGAAAAATTAAAACGTATTTATTTCAAATCGGTTATCGTCTTATGATTAATAAATTAAATAGAAGAAAAAAGTGGCGTTCGCTCTTACCGTTTTTAGTACCAGTGCAAGAGGTAGAGTTTTCCCACGAAGACCGGCTTACGGTAAGAGAAGCAATTTTGAAAGTTCCTGAAGAACAGCGAGCGGTCCTGATTCTCTCTTATTATCATGATATGCAGCAAAAAGAAATTGCAGAGGTACTGGATATTCCTGTTGGAACAGTGAAGTCGAGACTTCATAACGGGATAAAGAAATTGAAACAATTGCTGGAGGTGGATGAAATTGAACGAAAATCCCTTTAAGAATGAATATAAATTAAAGCAGCATTTAGATAGCGATCATGTAGAAATACCGGATTTTCCAAAAACGGTAAGCCGCTTCGAGCGATTTCTTGGATTTCTTGCTTCTCCAGCGAAAGATCCTGTGGAAGCGACGATTGGGAATGATTTATCGGTTGTGTTTCATGTGTCGTTATTAGTTGGTGTTCCAGTTATTTCTCTTATTACGATATTCCTTGCGACTTTATAAAGGATTGGTAGGGAAAGAACTCATACCTCTATTTGACACGCCTATATAAATGATGGTATAAAGAAAAGTATATGAATAATTGAGCGTGGAAAGGGAGAAGTAGTGATCATTTCCCTGTTTTAGAGAGCTGATGGTCGGTGGAAATCAGCACATAGATGATCGCGAATTACGCCCCTAGAGCATCTTTTTTCGATTGAAGTGTATTCAAAAGGGAAAAGACGGTGCTAAGCCGTTATGTAAATAAGGTGGTAGGCTTTTTTTGCCTGCAACTAGGGTGGTAACGCGATAATCAAAATCGTCCCTTATTTAAGGGGCGATTTTTTTATGTTTTCAACCTTCACGCCAGTAATGAACTTAAAGGAGAGTATGTAGGATATGGGTATTTTACAAGATCTTGAATTTCGCGGTTTAATTAATCAGCAAACAGATGCTGAGGGACTTGAGCAATTATTAGAAAAAGAAAGCGTTAAATTATACTGTGGTTTCGACCCGACAGCGGATAGCTTACACATCGGTCATATGTTACCAGTATTAATGTTACGTCGTTTCCAATTAGCTGGTCACCAACCAATTGCACTTGTTGGCGGTGGTACTGGCATGATCGGTGACCCAAGTGGTAAAAAAGCAGAGCGTACATTAAATACGAAAGATACAGTTGCTTACTACACAGAAAGCATTAAAAACCAACTTTCAAACTTCTTAGAGTTTGAAAACGTGGACAACCCAGCAACAATGGCTAACAACTATGATTGGCTTGGTAACTTAGATGTAATTTCATTCTTACGCGATATCGGTAAAAACTTCGGTTTAAACTATATGTTAGCAAAAGATACAGTAGCATCTCGTTTAGATACTGGTATTTCATTCACTGAGTTTAGTTATATGATTTTACAATCATACGACTTCTTAAACTTATACCAAAACCATAATTGCCGTCTACAAATCGGTGGTAGTGACCAATGGGGTAACATTACAGCTGGTCTTGAATTAATCCGTAAATCAGAAGAAGATGCGAAAGCGTTCGGTTTAACAATTCCACTAGTTACAAAATCTGACGGTACGAAGTTTGGTAAAACAGAAGGCGGCGCAATTTGGTTAGACCCAGAGAAAACAACTCCTTACGAGTTCTACCAATTCTGGATTAACACAGATGACCGCGACGTTGTTAAATACTTAAAATACTTCACATTCTTATCTCATGAAGAAATTCTTGAGCTTGAAAAGCAAGTAACTGAAGCACCAGAAAAACGTGCAGCACAAAAATCATTAGGATCTGAAATGACAAAACTTGTTCATGGCGAAGAAGCGTTAGAGCAAGCAATTAAAATTTCAGCTGCATTATTCAGTGGCTCTGTAGCAGAACTTACTGCAAGCGAAATCGAGCAAGGATTCAAAGATGTACCATCTGTAGAACGTACTGCAGAAGATACAGTATTAATCGACTTACTTGTAGAAAGCAAAATTTCACCATCTAAACGTCAAGCACGTGAAGATGTAACGAACGGTGCAATCTACGTGAACGGTGAGCGTACACAAGCGTTAGACTACGTTGTAACAGAAAACGACCGCATCGAAGGTAAATTCACAATCATTCGCCGCGGTAAGAAGAAATATTTCTTAATTCGTTACTAATCAGAAACGAATTTAAAACAAATAGTACCCCGAATGTTAGGCTGAAAAGTCTATCGTTCGGGGTTTTTATGTATGCATTTAAATTGCCTCATGATTTCTTTTAAATAGAATATGAAGAATTAATACGAGCATGTAAAGTAAGCTAATTAGCATAACGACAAATGCCCCGGGATAAAATTTTGCCGCATATATAAAGAAATCGATTTGATAAATATCGTCATAATGTGAAACGTACCCTTTAAAATAATTCGTAAACTTAGCGCTATATTTCCATTCATCAGGATAATCTATTAAATTACTCCCTTGATACCAACTCATAAGTGCTGAAGTAATAAACAGCATAAATGCACTGCCTAACTGAACCATTTGGTTTATTGTCAAAATGAAACAACCTCCTATTTAATGGTTATTATAGCGTGCATTCGTATTCCTGTAACCTTTTTGTTGTAATCTCCTTTTCGAGTTCATACGGAAATCACATGTAAGCGGTATGATAAATGTATAACAAATAGAAAGGAGTGGTAAAACAAAATGTCACTAGAAGCGCTCATTATTTTTTCTTTGCTAAACGCTGGTCAGCTTGCAGAGCATTCGAAGGTTGATGTACATAAAGAGCAGAAAGATGCTTATGTATATGTTCAAAAAGAGGAAAATAAATAATTTTATTTTATATATAAACGAAAAAAGCCAATCCAGAGGATTGGCTTTTTGTCATTAACGAGAGTAGAACTCGATAGTATCAAAAAGCCTTATTATATCAGTGTTCGTAGCATGTTTATTATTAACTAGCCCCAAAATTAGCCCCACTTTCCGCTAAACTCTGGCTAAATAACTCTACTGACATGGACTCCATTTCCTTCAATACATGTCCATAAATTTCATAAATCATTTGTGGAGTATTCCCTAAACGTTCGGCAATTACTTTCACATTTAAACCTTGATTTAGTAGTATGGTACAGTGTGTATGACGTAATCCATGTATCGTAATTGAAGGAAGGCTTGTTTTATTTAATACTCTTCTGAATGCATAAAGAACACTGCTATCTGTTATAGGTTTCCCGGTTTGGTACGATGTAAATACAAACGATTCATCTTGTAGCTTGTATCCAAAAGATAGCATTACTTCTATGCACCACTTACGATATGTTTTTAGTTGGCTTATAAGTACATCATCTATTAGAATTGTTCGATAGCTATTTTTGGTCTTGGGTGATCGTATTCCCTTATTATCTCTGGTACGTTCAATAGTAATTGTTTTATTCTCGGGTTATTTTCAAGCAATCATACTTTACATTTAAGGTAACAAATTAGCAGAAATAGTTGGCGGAAATTTGAACCTTTAGATGACGAAATTCCAATTGAAGAGCCACAAGTACTAAAACAAGCCATTCAAGTTCTCTTAAAGAATAATATAATTACTGTTGAAGAATTGGAAATGGAGCTAGGGTTAACAATGGAGATGATACAAGAATATTGCTTGGGGCGTAATTGTTATGAAGCGAAGGAAATAAAATTTCAAAATAATGTTGTATCATTGTTTTAAAGTATTTTATCATTAATAAAAAAATTCCCTCTGTATAGTTAAGTAGGGAATTTTTTATAAGCTTTGGATGCTTGAATATTATAAACTTTAGGTGTATTTTGTTTTTGTGTTTTTAAATCATTCTTATATAGTTTTTTATATAAGAACGAACACTTCTAATGAATGCCTATTTAGCTTGTTTCTTCTAAATTAAAAAAGAATTCTACTATATCCCTCCCGAATTTAGATATCTCGAAACTGTCTTTCGAATTTAGCTTTTTTAATTTTAAATTGGATGTTCTTTTTCCTTTAGCTTGCTTTTCTAAATAATCATGAATGTCTTTTATGGATTGAAAAAGATTTTTCAAATCATCAAGAATCTTTTTCTCTGTCTTTGTAGTGAGAATACCTAATCTGAAGAGATTATTTCTGATAGAGTCATATTGATCGTAACTTAATCCATGTTGTTTCATCACATCTTCAAAAGTTAGACGTTCTTGATCGTAGGAGTAATTATATAACCTTAATACTGCAATATCGACTATTCTTAGTTCTTTTAAAACATCATAATAAGTCAACACAAAATCCTCAGTTACATCTTCGTGTTCTGTTAATTTAACAAAGCCATTTACCATGTACTTTATTTTATCTTCTTGTTGCTCATCGATAACATAATCCATTACATATCCGTATAATTTGTCAATTTGTTGTTTTTGTTCGCTTGTTTTATTTTCTAAATTAGCTTGAAGCTCAGTAATTTTAGAGGCTAAATCCTCTGAAAAAGTTTGCATATTTCTTTCAAGTTTCGCTCGTTTAATACTTCCATAAACTCCGGATAGACCTGGTACTAATGAGGCTGCTCCATCTATTGCTAACTCTGCAACAAGCCCGGTAACAGATTCTTTTGCGAAATCAGCTACAGCATCACTTCCGACTTCAAGAACTGTGGTTATTGTTGTTTCTTTTGTTATTTCTTTTAGATCTTGCTTCTTGTTCCTATTCATTTATGTCCCTCCATATTCCTAGATGATAAAATTTATATTTCTACAAAAACAAACAATGTCTTCTTTTATTGAAAGGCGTTGTTATGTAGTATTTAGCCCATATCAGAATCACAAATATTTTTTCTATAGTTACTAATAACCACTAATGGATATCTGTTTCCTGTTTCTTGTTCTATTAAACTTTGTAACTCTTCAAGATTCTTTTCTAGATTATTTTTAATAATGTTTAAAACTTGTGATCGCTCGGCAATCCCTATAAGTGAATTTGCTTTCCGCTCATAAGTCATTTTATAGTTTTCTTTATTTTTGTCTTTATTTATTATACTACCAATACTTGAGGTTATATCTTTACTAACATTTTTAATGATGTCATCAACTTCTTCTTTCGTATATGTGGACTGTTTGCTAATGCCTTCACTATATATTTCTGCTGTTTCCTCACCAAGTCTATTGAGCATTTTAGGATCTAGTTTAGCATCAACAGTTTTTATATTAGTTGATATTTCATTTAACACATGAGCTACCTCATTGTTCACCCGCTGATTATCACTTTCTTGTTTAAGCGCAATGAAAATAGCAACTAAAGCTAAAGCTATGGATACTGCGCTAGATATAATAGAAAAATTCGCTTCAATGTTTGGGAAATTGAAAAAATCAGCTATTAATAATATGATTACCATTACCAAAATACTTACAGTCCAAAACCAATCCCTGTTTCTCCATCTTTTATTCTCCATAAATATCGCCTCCAGAAAACATTATCCGACAATATGGAAGATTTATTTATAAAATATAAAAGAAATATGCCGTTTTAATTTTTAAAGGTATTAACATACCTCTAAGCGAACTTATCTATGTTTAAAATAAAAAAAGAAGAACGTTAATCCTCATGACAAGGCGTTCTTCTTTCATTTCTATTATTCTTCTGTATTTTCAACTTCTTCAGACGGCCTGTAATTAAACTGTAAGCCATATCCAGCAGCATGTAACTGATCTCGTAAGAGAGCATAAAACTCTTTTCCATATGCGGTAAGTTCATGTAAAGCATACACTTGTATAACAAATTTATTTTTCCCTACTGTTTCTGGTGTTGTTTCATAAACTTCGCCGCTTTCGATAAAGGCTAAATAATTATTAATTTTATCTTGTAAGAGTAATGCATGTTCATGCTCTTCTTTCCAATTTAATGCATCAAAAATAGTTAAGTATACAATATCTTTATTGTTATTATCTAAGGAAATTAAATCAACCTGATCTATATCATGTAACGCCATATAAATCCTCCTATTCTTTTTTTCGTATCACGTTAACTTTAGTGGGTGGGATTTCTTCGAGATATTCAAAAGGTGGCTTATTTTTACTTCTAATAACAGCGCCACTTTCTTCAATTTCAGGAAATGCTTTTTTCTGATTTTTGGTAAGTGGTGCTGTTGGCGATGATTTTAACTCAATTAATTCTATTTGACCATGTATGTCTTTCCCACCTATGTCTACACGGGTTCGAACACCTGATTTTGTCATTATAGTGACTTGATTATTTAACTCGAATTGTGCTTTCTCATTTTTTATAACTGTTTCCATTTCTTTTTCAAATGCTTTTCCGACTTTTATATTTGTATCTAAAGTTTTTCTTTGTTTTTCTAGTTTTGTTGCTGCATCTATTGTATTTGCAACCTTTTTACCTGATTTTAATATTTTAACACCTTTACCAATCGGTGTGATACCAGCTACTAACATTAGTCCTGCTGCACCACGTTCCCATGCTGAAAGTGTTTCGCCAGTGTCAGGATCTACACCCTCTATCAAACGCCTTGCATCATATTCTCCGGTCAATTCTCCGGCTATATCACGAGCTAATTTCCCGCCATCAATTCCTTTTTCTCCAGAAGATTTCCCACAAAATGCACCCTCTTCTAGTGTAACTTCTTGACTATCAGCTTTACGGAATTTTTCAGCAGCCTTTTCGAGTTCTTCAGCAATTTTATCAAATTCCATTAAGACGGTGAACATTTTCGGTTTAGCTTCGTTAAAATTTTGGTAGAAGCGTTGACTAGTTGCTCCACTCCACATTGAAGCTATATACTCAGTTTGAGTGTATAAATCTTGATGTAATTGATATAAGTAGTTTCGTGAATTTCTCACAGTTTTTGCCACCTGTTCTAACTCTTCAGGTGTCACCTTTATTTCCGCCATGTCATCCCTTCTTTTTCTAATATTTTACAAGAAAATTATACGATATTGATAATTTTCTGTTAGAGGGATTTTGGGTAAAATCTAGTATGGCTCTTTATTATGTATTGGATGTAGAAGGAGCCCGTGATATTAGATAATTCACCAAATAAAAAAAGTGAACGATTATGAAAAATATTCGTTCACTTTTATTTTACTCTTTATAAATGTAATTCATAATTTCCATCAGTACTATCTGGCTTTCTAAATATTTCCTCGTATAAACTAACCTTTTTTGAAAAACCATTTTTTAATGCAAAATGGTAACCTTCTTCAGTTATAACTTCTTGTAATACTAAGCGCTTGAATCCCTTTTCCTTTGCGAATTCCTTAAACCATTCAAGAACAATACTGCCTTTACCTTGATTACTTGGGGTAATACTTATAGAAGTAATCGCCAAGTGTGGATCGGGAACAAATTCGCTTCTAAGATTAATTGTGACCATAGATTCTTTAGAAGAAATAATTAAAGCGTATTTAGAAAAATTTTCAATGAATTCTATTTCGTCTAATAGCATTTTTAATTTTTGAAAGTCTTGTGCGTGAAGAGGAATCTTAGTAAATTTTTCTTTCAAAATAAGTAACTCCTTCTATCATCTGTTTTTTACACTTATCCATTACTATACACACGCCAGCCTTTTTTATTGTGGCCCCAAACTGGCCCCAATTCCATTCTTTTTTATGCCTTATCTTGCATTATTAAATAAAATAAAAAAAGCCCAGGCCCCTTGATAAACAAGGTTCCTAAGGCTTTTAATAATACTCTTTTCAGAGTACCGAGATTAACGAGAGTAGAACTCTACGATTAATGCTTCGTTGATTTCAGCTGCTAACTCAGAACGCTCAGCGTGACGAGTGTAAGTAGCTTCTAACTTATCAGCATCGAAAGTTAAGTATTCTGGTACGAAGTTGTTAACTTCGATCGCTTCTTTAACAACAACAAGGCTGTTAGATTTTTCGCGAACGCTGATAGTTTGGTTAGGTTTAACGCGGTAAGATGGGATATCTACGCGAGCGCCATCAACCGTGATGTGACCGTGGTTTACTAATTGGCGAGCTGCACGACGAGTGCGAGCTAAGCCCATGCGGTAAACTAGGTTGTCAAGACGAGCTTCAAGAAGGATCATGAAGTTTTCGCCGTGCTTACCAGGCATTTTACCTGCTTGGTCAAATGTGCGACGGAATTGACGCTCAGTCATGCCGTACATGTGACGAAGTTTTTGTTTCTCTTGTAATTGTAAACCGTATTCTGAAAGTTTCTTACGTTGGTTAGGACCGTGAGGACCTGGTGCGTAAGGGCGTTTTTCTAATTCTTTTCCTGTGCCGCTTAGAGAGATTCCAAGACGACGAGACAGTTTCCATGCTGGACCTGTATAACGAGCCATAGTTGACTCCTCCTTTAAAAATGTTTTTATTTTCGTAAAATAAAAACAGACGTAATCGATATTTACGGGTATTTTGTTTTCATGTACCTTCGCTCCAGCAGCAGGGAGTTACGAGATACACCTCCGCAGAGGAACAAAATACAAACGATAAACTCACATTACAAGGCTGCCTTTTTATTTTACACAAACGCTATTATATCTTTTACTTACAGTTTCGTCAAGAGACTCCCTTTTTGTTTTATGCAGATAAATTTTGGAAATGAACAAGAAGGAATTTAACGTATTATCAAAAAGAAGTCTCTTTCTCAAGCGCCTGAAGGATGATAGTCCAACGGCAGGTGGGAGATGAATTCTGGATTGTAATAATCAGAAAAATTTGTTTTTTTATTCATTTAACTTCTGATATAATCAGTCTTATAAGAGGTAAAGTTTGGTATAACAATGAAATTAGATAATAATAATGCAGTGTTCATGTTGTGTTATCACCGCCACAGATAAAGTAGAACCGTTTATGGGAAATCAAGGCGAAAAGTGAGATGAACTAATATGACAAAGCGTAATAAGGCGTACAAATTTCGTCTGTATCCAACAGAAGAACAAGCAAATCTGATACGTAAAACTTTTGGGTGTGTACGCTTTTTGTATAACAAAATGCTGACTGAATGGAAAGAAGTATATGAAAAGTACAAAGAGAACAAGGAAGAACTAAAGAAACAAAAATTGTCTACTCCTGCGAAATACAAAGTAGAGTATGAATGGTTGAAAGAAGTCGATTCATTAGCGTTAGCAAATGCTTAACTAAACTTGCAAACCGCGTATAAGAATTTTTTTAGTGGTCAAAATGATTTTCCTACATTCAAAAGTAAAAAAAGTAGAAAATCCTACACAACGAATATGGTAAACGGAAATATTATGTTATTTCATGGTTATATCAAATTACCGAAACTGAAAATGGTGCGACTGAAGCAACATAGAGAGATACCACAAAAACATATCATCAAATCATGCACGATTTCGATGACACCAACTGGTAAATATTACGTGTCTGTCTTGACTGAATATGAAAAGGAAATCGTTCAAAAAGAAGTAGAAAGTGTGATTGGATTAGACTTCGCAATGGCTGAATTGTACGTGAGTAGCGAAGATGAGAAAGCCAATTATCCTCGTTTTTATCGTCAGATGTTAGGTCAATTAGCAAGCGCACAACGAGTATTAGCAAGACGTGTGAAAGGTTCAGCACGCTTTAATAAACAACGTATCCGTGTAGCAAAGTTGCATGAAAAGGTCGCAAATCAACGTAAAAATTTCCTTCATCACAAGTCTAGAGAATTGGCCACTCATTTTGACGTTGTAGCAATAGAAGACTTAAATATAAAAGGAATGTCACGAGCACTTCGCTTGGGTAAAAGTGTTGCGGACAACGGTTGGAGGATGTTCACGACATTTTTAGCATATAAGCTACAAGAACAAGGAAAACAGCTTGTAAAAATAGATAAATGGTTTCCTTCTACAAAGATGTGTAGTCGTTGTGGAAACAGAAAAGAAATATCATTATCTGAACGCACGTATGAGTGTTCGTGTGGACTAAAAATAAGTCGTGACTATAACGCAGCTATCAATATCAAAAAGGAAGCCATACGGTTATTAGCGTGGATATAAATAGTAAGAAACAACCTTTGGAACAAGGGGGATAGCTCAGCTGTCCTAAGACAAATTCGTTAGCTATCAAAAGTAACGAGTAACCGAGAAGCCCTCACTTCAAGTAAGCTCGCAAGAGATGCTAAGTGGTGGGTAGTTCACAACAATATAAAAGAAAAGATAGAAACACAAATAAAACGCTTACATAAAATGTAGTAAAAACGTTCATCAGTTTTTTACTGGTGGATATGTGGAAATAAAGACATAAGGGGGATGTTTTTATGAAAAAGAAGCATATGGAGACAGCGTTAATTCATCACGGTTATACATCAGAGGAACATAAAGGAAGTTTAACACCACCTTTATTTCAAACTTCTACATTTACGTTTGAGACAGCACAGCAAGGAGAAGCGAGTTTTGCGGGAGAAGATCCATCTTATATTTATTCAAGGCTTGGGAATCCAACTGTGAGATTATTTGAAGAACGTATGGCTGTTTTAGAAGGTGGAGAGGAAGCGCTGGCGTTCGGTTCAGGTATGGCAGCCATTTCAGCAACGTTAATCGGTTTTCTAAAGGCTGGAGATCATATTATTTGTTCAAATGGATTATATGGATGTACGTACGGTTTTTTAGAAGTATTAGAAGAGAAATTTATGATTACTCATTCGTTTTGTGATATGGAGACAGGGACTGATATTGAAAATAAAATTCGTCCAAATACAAAGCTCATTTTCGTTGAAACACCGATTAATCCAACGATGAAATTAATTGATTTAGAAAAGGTAATCGGGGTAGCGAAGCGCAATGATTTGCTTGTTATTGTTGATAATACGTTTTGTTCGCCTTATTTACAAAGACCTCTTGAACTTGGTTGTGACGCCGTCGTTCACAGTGCGACAAAATATATTGGTGGTCACGGGGATGTTGTAGCGGGTGTAACAATTTGTAGAACGAAAACGTTAGCTGACAAAATCCGTCCGATGCGAAAAGATATCGGCGGTATTATGGCGCCGTTTGACGCGTGGTTATTGTTACGCGGATTAAAAACATTAGCAGTAAGAATGGATCGTCATTGTGATAATGCGGAAAAAATTGTATCGTTTTTGAAAAATCATGAAGCAGTAGAAGGTGTTTGGTATCCGGAGGGAGAATTAGCATCTCGGCAAATGAAACGAGGTGGGGGCGTTATTTCTTTTTCAATTAAAGGCGTGAAAGAGGAAACACAGTCGTTTATCAATGACCTCCATTTTATTACAATTGCCGTAAGTTTAGGTGATACAGAAACGTTAATTCAGCATCCAGCGACGATGACACATGCAGCTATTCCGGCTGAACTAAGAAAAGAAATGGGTATTTTTGATAATTTAATACGCCTATCTGTCGGCTTAGAATCATGGGAAGATATCGTTTCTGATTTAGAACAGGCACTAAAGAAGATATCTACTGTTAGTAATCAATAAAGTGAAACTTTAATCAGTGGGGGTTTTGTCCATCCCCCGCTGATTAAAAGCCCTCACCAATCGGGATTTTACGGGCAGTTATCTCCCACCTAACTTCCTTGTATTCACCGAATTTACTGCCCGTTAATGCGGGATAAAAAAGAGTGAGCTATCGGTTTCGTACGTTACGTACGTAATCGATAGCTCACTCTTTTCTTTATTAAATATGTTTTAGGAGTGTTTCCACAAACTTTTCTAAATAGTGCTGATCTACTTCATCGAAACGATTTTTTTCAGGACTATCAATATCAAGCACACCCATGATATTTCCTTCTTTCATAATCGGTACAACGATTTCAGAATTAGAGGCACTATCGCAAGCGATATGTCCTGGGAATTGGTGAACATCTGCTACAAGTTGCGTTGTTTTTGTTTCAGCTGCAACGCCGCAAACACCACGTCCGAACGGAATACGCACGCAAGCTGGCATCCCTTGGAATGGTCCAAGAACAAGCTGATTTCCTTCTGTTACATAAAAGCCAACCCAATTAACGCGATCTAAAAATTGATTTAATAGTGCGGACGCATTTGATAAGTTTGCGATTACGTTCGGTTCGCCAGTTAATAATGCATCCAGTTGTTTAATTACTGTCTCATATTGCTCTTCACGAGATCCTGCATAACTTTCTTTTGTAAACATGGAAACAACTCCCTTTTTAGCGAGATATGTAAAACGATAGCAAAATACGATGTATTTCACATGACTTTGTCGATAGAAAATTAAAGGAATTTGTCTTAAAAGTCAAGAAATTTAAACTATAGCTGTTCAGTGAGAGGAAGTGAGCGCATGAAACAGACGAAACAAAAAGTAATTGATGCGGCAATATCGTTGTTTAATACGAAAGGCTATGACGGGACATCAGTGCGAGACATTGCAAAGCGAGCGGATGTGAATGTAGCGAATATTTCATATTATTTTGCTGGAAAGCAAGGGTTATTAGAACAGCTTATTACTGATTTTTTAGAAGGATATATTCACGTAATTGAAACGTCATTTGAACAGAGAGAATATTTATCGGCTAAAGATGTGATGGTGCAAATGGTGCGCGGGATTTTACGATATCAATTTGATAATAGAGAACTGACACGTTTTTTTTATAGAGAGCTTTCGCTTGATACGACATTAATTCGTGAAGTGATGACCGTTTATTTTTCTAGAGAAAGATATTATATAGAGCAAATCATTAAACAAGGACAAATGAAGCAAGAATTTAAAAAAATATCTTTTACAATGTTTATGACGCAATTAAAAGGCATGATAAATATGCCGTTTTTATATCCACAATATATATCAGAGGTGCTACACTCATTTCCGTCTGAGACGTTTTTCTTAGAAATGTATACGAAGGAAATTGAGCAATGGATGGAACGAACATTATATAAAGCGAGTATGTATTATGAACTACCAAGAGCTGTTCATATGTGAAAAATCCCCACCTAACGAACTGAGGTGGGGATTTTTATATGTTGTTTTCTTTGCCATAAATTGTTGCATACTAGCGCAATAATTGTTAATGAACAGCTAATTGTATACCCAGAAATATGTGATGTAAGGAAAATGATTATGAATGTGTTTCAATGTATGGGCGCGAAACCAATAATTGCGATGGTAGGAGCTGGACTTGGTATAACATTGCTTCCGGAAACCGCTTTACAGTAAGCCGTAATGCAAGGTAACGTACGTGCGATTTCTGTAGAACCACCACTAATGCGAAAGATTTATTTCGTCTCTCATATGAAAGAGAGCTCGTTATCCTGCATTAACTGCCCGTAAAAGTCTTACCTTTATTGCATTCATTTGAGGACGGATAATGGAATAAGTGTAATATTAAGAAATATTACAATCACATGTAAAGAAACATGAAATTTTAAAAAAAACTAGGTCAAAAACACGTCATTACATGGTATGATTAGAACATTGTTAGTTGTTAAATATAGGGGAATTCCCTTTTTATACATAATGCCTTCCATTTCATAAACGGAACGGACAAAAAAAGAGATATAACTAGGAGGCTTTTTTGCATGGATTCTATCCTGACGATCGTTATCATTGTAGTAAGCTCTATTCTAGTGCTGCTCATGATAGAGCTTGTGATAAGAAATCGTTCATATAAAGATATTGAAGCACTGGAGCAGTGGAAACAAGAGATAAAAGATAAACCTGTGGCAGATGAACTAAAGCGGGTAAAAGATTTAAATATGACAGGTCAAACAGAAGAGCTGTTTGGTAAATGGCGTGAAGAGTGGGATGAAATTGTATCAACAACTCTTCCGAAAGCTGAAAAAGATTTAGGGCAAGCGCGAAAATTCGCCTCGCAATTCTCCTTCCGCAAAGCAAAGCATGCGATGAAAGAATCCATAGGTGGTTTAGATGACGCTGATAATCGTATTACAGACATTTTAAATGAATTACAGCAACTGTTAGAAAGCCATGAGAAAAATAGCGCGGAAATTGAAGGGTTACGTGATACATATCGTAGTATGAAAAAGAGCGTTCTTGCTCATCGACACATGTATGGAGCAGCTGAGCAAAAAATTGAAGAGATGTTAGATGTTGAATCCGAGAAGTTCAAAACTTTTGAAGAGGCAACAGATAATGGTGATTATTTAAAAGCGAGAGAAATTGTTATTAGTTTAGAAGAAGGTTTAGCAAGTTTAGAAATCGTTATTCATCAAATTCCGGATTTATTGGTAGAGTGTCAAGCGACATTACCAGTTCAGCTGGAAGATTTATTACAAGGTCATGATGATATGATAAGACAAGGCTATGTATTAGAGTATTTGGAAATCCCTAAAGAAGTCCGCGATATGACGACACAACTACACACATGTTTAATGGATATACAGGAACTTCATGTAACAGAAGCAGCAGAAAAAGTAGAGAACTTAAAAACTCGTTTAGACAGTTTTTATGATCAACTTGAACAAGAAGTGCATGCGAAACATTATGTGGAGCAAAAAACACTGTCTGTTTATGAAGATTTAGAAGAAATTCGTACAGAAACAATTGAAACGAAAATAGAAACACAACTTGTGAAACAAAGTTATCAATTACAAGACAAAGATATTGAGTCACAAAAAGTAATTGAAAAGCAAATGCATATTTTAATGAAACGTTTTGAAGTGTTACAAATACGCGTTGCTGAACAAGATATTGCATTCTCTATTATTCGTGAGGAACTAGAAGAGGTTTATGAGCAATGTGAAACTTTAAAAGTACTTCATGCAGAATATAAAGAAATGCTGCAAACGATGCGCAAAGAAGAATTTGAAGCACGTGAGAAGTTACAAGAAATGCGAAATACAATTTTTGAGACGAAACGTTTTATGCAAAAGTCGAATTTACCAGGTCTTCCAGAGAGTATTATGGAAGATTTACAAAAAGGGCAAATGGCGATGCAGGCTGTATATGAGCAATTAGAAGTAAAGCCGTTAAATATGAATACTGTAAATAGCAGTTTAGAAGAAGCATACACAGTTGTGAATGGTGTATCTGAAATGACAGAAGAATTAATTGGACAAGCTTATTTAGTTGAAAAACTAATTCAATACGGTAACCGATACCGCAGTCATGATGAGAATCTTGCAGAAAGCTTAAATTATGCGGAGAAATTATTCCGTGAATATCAATACGATGCAGCTTTAGAACAAGCGGCTTCTATATTAGAGCAACTTGAACCTGGTGTTGTTCAAAAAATAGCTGAATATGTAGACAATGAGCAAACCCTTTAATAAAGGGTTTGTTTTTTTGTGTAATTTTGAAGTCGATGTTGCTATAATGAATAGCGGAATACAGTAAGGTTGTTCGTTTCAAAATAAAGTGAAACTTTAATTAGTGGGAGGGGGGCCATCCCCCCACTGATTATTAGTTGAACCAATCGGGCATTTACGGGCAGTGGATTTCCCACCTAACTTCTTTGCTCCAGCTGAATTTTGAGGTGGGAGTCTTACTGCCCGTTAATGCGGGATAAAGTGAAACCATAAGTGATGGGGTTTCATCCACCACTGATTATTAATCTTCACCACTCAGTATGCCTGCAAATGGCCGGGGGAAATGTACACTTTTATATAAAAACGGAACCTTTGAGTAGTCTTAGCGTAATTACACGTATTTGTGATATGATTATATGATGTGATAGCGCTGAAAGGGGAAGAACGATGATCTATTTTGATAATAGTGCGACGACGAAGCCATATCCAGAAGCGCTTCAATCGTACGTAACGGTTGCAGGGAAATATTTTGGTAATCCTTCTTCTATCCACTCGCTTGGAGGAGAGGCAGAGCGTCTATTAACACAATCGAGAACGATTGCGGCACAGCTCCTTCACGTTAAACCTTCTGAAATTATTTTCACATCAGGTGGAACGGAAGGGAATAACCTTGCGATTAAAGGGATAGCGATGAGGAATCGTTCGCGCGGCAAACATATCATTACAACAAATATTGAACACGCGTCTGTGTTTGAAGCATATAAACAATTAGAAGATCTCGGTTTTGATGTAACGTATTTACCGGTTAACGAGCACGGTGTTGTATCGGTAGAAAATCTAAAACGAGCACTTCGTGAAGATACGATTCTTGTGTCAATTATTCACGTGAACAACGAGACTGGAGCGATTCAGCCCGTTGCTGAAATTGGAACATTATTAACGAACTATCCGAAAATAAGATTCCACGTGGACCATGTACAAGGGATAGGAAAAGTACCACTTGATTTATACGCTTCTCATATTGACCTTTGTTCAATATCTGGACATAAATTTCATAGCGTAAAGGGGACAGGTCTTCTTTACGTACGTGATGGTGTAAGATTAGATCCAATCTTATCAGGTGGTCAACAAGAGCTCAAGTATCGTTCAGGTACAGAAAATTTACCTGGTATTGTAGCGATGGTGAAAGCACTTCGTATGACGATGGAACAAGTGAAAGAAAAGATAGTTCATTTGCAAAATTTACAAACAGAGCTGGTCCGTTTCTTTAAAGAGATGGAAACTGTAACGATTAATACATCACTTGAATATGCGGCACCGCACATTTTAAATGTATCATTTGTCGGTTTAAAACCAGAAGTAGTCGTTCATGCTTTAGAAGAGCATGGTGTATATGTATCGACGAAGTCTGCTTGTTCTTCAAAAGCAAATGAAGTGAGCAGAGTACTAGTGGCAATGGGAGTACCGCACGCCGCAGCTACAAGTGCAATTCGCATTAGTCTAGCACCAGACAACACGATGGAAGAAGTAAAACAATTTGAAGGTATTGTTAAAGAGACGATGCCAAAATTATATGAAGTGATGAGGTAAAGAAATATGATGACATATGAATATATTTTAGTTCGTTATGGAGAAATGACGACAAAAGGAAAGAACCGTTCTAAGTTTGTAAGTACGTTAAAAGATAATGTGAAATTCAAATTAAAAAAATTCCCAAACATTAAAATTGATGCAACACATGATCGTATGTACATTCAGTTAAATGGTGAAGACCATGAAGCAATTTCTGAAAGATTGAAAGATGTATTTGGTATTCATAAGTTTAACTTAGCAATGAAAGTACCATCAGAATTAGAAGATATTAAAAAAGGTGCATTAGCAGCTTTCTTACAAGTAAAAGGTGATGTGAAAACATTTAAAATTACAGTGCACCGCTCTGATAAGCGCTTCCCAATGAAGACGATGGAGTTACTTCCAGAAATCGGTGGGCACATTTTAGAAAATACAGAGGATATCACAGTAGATGTTCATAATCCAGATGTGAATGTACGTATAGAAATTCGCAGTGGTTACAGCTATATTATGTGTGGTGAGCACATGGGAGCTGGCGGTTTACCAGTTGGTGTTGGCGGAAAAGTAATGGTACTTCTTTCTGGTGGTATCGATAGCCCGGTAGCAACTTACTTAACGATGAAACGCGGCGTATCTGTGGAAGCAGTTCACTTCCATAGTCCACCTTTCACAAGCGAGCGCGCGAAACAAAAAGTAATCGATTTAGCACAAGAGTTAACGAAATACTGTAAACGTGTAACACTTCACCTTGTTCCATTTACTGAAGTGCAAAAAACGATTAATAAAGAAATTCCATCTAGCTATTCTATGACAGTTATGCGTCGTATGATGATGCGTATTACAGAGCGTATTGCAGAGGAGCGTAATGCACTTGCAATTACGACTGGTGAAAGTCTTGGACAAGTAGCAAGCCAAACGTTAGATAGTATGCATACGATTAACGAAGTAACAAACTATCCTGTTATTCGTCCGCTTATTACGATGGATAAATTAGAAATTATTAAAATTGCAAAAGAAATTGGAACGTATGATATTTCAATTCGTCCATATGAAGACTGCTGTACAGTATTTACACCAGCAAGTCCATCGACGAAACCGAAGCGTGAGAAAGCAAATCGTTTTGAAGCGAAGTACGATTTCGCGCCGTTAATTGAAGAGGCTGTAGCGAACAAAGAAACAATGGTATTACAAACAGTAGAAGTAGTGGCTGAAGAAGAAAAATTCGAAGAACTTTTCTAAACCCATAAATTACCACATTCAAATGTGCATGAAGTCATGTTGTTTATCACACTCTATACTCACAAGGAGGTGATACAACATGGCAAGCACAAATAAATTAGCAGTATCTGGTGCTCAAGCAGCATTAGATCAAATGAAATACGAAATCGCTCAAGAGTTTGGTGTTCAACTTGGAGCTGATGCAACATCTCGCGCTAACGGATCTGTTGGTGGCGAAATTACTAAACGTCTAGTTTCACTAGCTGAGCAACAATTAGGCGGTTACCAAAAATAATCCCATATACGATGGCTTAGAAAGAGCGGGTTCTCCCGCTCTTTCTTTTTGTCGTTATTTGCCGGTGAATCGTTATGTTAAAAACATCGTCGCTATACATTCATACATCATTTCGACATAAATATAAAAAAATTGTCAAAAGAAGAGGGTTCAAAATTTACTGAAAATTCTTTATTATATAAGGGAGGCATAGAAATAAAGGAGGATGTTATATGAAGAGAGAGGAATTGTTAGCGCCGCCGTCTTATAATTTAGTTTCGGAAATAGAGAAATATACGAGTGATAAAGAGAAGCTGGCTTTAATTTGGCAAGATGATAAAGGGAATAGACGAGAGATTACATATTTTGAATTAATGCAAGGTGCGAATAAAATTGGAAACGCTTTTATAAAAAGTGGCTTACAAAAAGGGGACAAGCTCCTTATTATGATGCCGCGCTTAATTGAAGCTTACATGACGTATATTGCTGCGATTAAAGCAGGATTTGTCGTTATTCCAAGCTCAGAAATGTTGCGTAAAAAAGATATTGAGTACCGTATTGGACACGGAGAAGTGAAAGCAATTGTAAGTTACGAACCGTATATTGGACAATTCGACGGCGTAGAAGCGGTGGAATCTCTTCAAAAATTCGTTTTGAGCGAGCGTTCAGTAGATGGATGGACGAATTTAAAAACAGCATTAGAAACGGAAAATGATACGTTAGAAATGGCGAAGACGGATAAAGAAGATATGGTCTTTTTATCTTATACGTCAGGGACGACAGGAAATCCAAAAGGAGTTGTTCATACGCATGCATGGGCATACGCTCATTTACGTACAAGCGCCCCGAACTGGCTCGGAATCGAAGAAGAAGATGTTGTATGGGCAACGGCTAGTCCAGGTTGGCAAAAATGGATTTGGAGCCCGTTTGTAGCGACTCTCGGTTCAGGTGCAACAGGATTTGTATACAATGGTAAGTTTGAACCAAAAACGTATTTAAATTTATTAGGCGATAATAAGGTGAATGTGCTTTGTTGTACGCCGACTGAGTATAGATTAATGGCAAAGGTAGAAAATTTAAGTGAGTACAATTTAGAAGCGTTACATAGCGCTGTATCAGCTGGTGAGCCGTTAAACAGGGAAGTTATTGAAACGTTCCAAAGGCATTTTGATATTACGGTAAGAGACGGTTATGGGCAAACGGAAAACACATTACTCGTTGGGATAATGAAAGGGATGGACATTAGACCAGGATCAATGGGAAAACCGACGCCAGGAAACCATGTTGATATCGTAAATGAAGAAGGAACTCCTGTACAGGTAGGAGAAGTTGGTGATATTGCAGTTCACATTGAAACACCAGCACTCTTTAAACAATATTATAAAGACGATGAGCGCACAGCGATGCAATTCCGCGGTGATTATTATATTACCGGTGATAAAGCGAAAAAAGATGAAGAAGGCTATTTTTGGTTTGAAGGTCGCGGTGATGATATTATTATTAGCTCTGGTTATACAATCGGACCGTTTGAAGTCGAAGATGCACTTGTAAAACATCCATATGTAAGAGAATGTGCGGTTGTCGCAAGCCCTGATGAAATTCGCGGAAGTGTCGTGAAGGCATTTATCGTATTAAGAGAGAATATAGACAAGAACGAAGAAACATTAATTCCAGTGCTCCAACAACACGTCAAAGAATTGACTGCACCATATAAATACCCTCGCAAAATTGAATTTGTAGATGAACTACCAAAAACGATTTCCGGAAAAATTCGCCGTATTGAACTTAGAAAACAAGAAATGGAGCTTCCTTCAAAATAATTTTGAAAATAGGGAAGTAAATAGTTGAATGAAATGTAAAACGATGATATTATAAAAACGAACACAAGTTCGATTTTATAAATTAAAAAAAGAGGTGTCCGTATGATTTTAGGTATTAATCCGTACTTAGTTTTAGATGGTAGTGGGCAAGAGGCTGTACAGTTTTACAAAGAGGCGTTAGACGCAAAAGTAGAAGTAATGCAAACTTTTGGTGACATGCCTGAAAATCCAGAATACCCAATTCCAGCTGAAGCGAAAGAGCGCGTTTTACATGCTACTTTAAAAGTTGGTAATACGGACCTTATGATTTCTGATACATTCCCAGGTCAAGGGCATGCAATCGGATCTCAAGTAACAATCGCAATTCAAATTAATAATGCAGAAAAAGCGAAAGAAGTATTTGATAAGTTACAAGAAGGTGGAGAAGTTATTATGCCACTTCAAGAAACTTTCTGGAGCCCAGCATACGGACAACTAAAAGATAAATTTAACATTGAATGGCAAATTACAACGAACCCTACTGAACAAAATTAATTTTTGGAAAAGCACCATTTTTAATCGAAATGGTGCTTTTTTTATACGAACGAATTTCGTAGACTAAAGGGAAAAGGGGGACGAGTATATGGGAGAAATTTGGTATGGCGGCACCATTTACACTATGCGAGAAGACAATGAAAAAGTAGAAGCTATTTACGTTGAAAATGGCGTCATTGTTCATATAGGGAATAAAGAAGAGTTAGAAAACCGATATTCAGAAGTGAAGTTATATGACTTAAAAGGGAAAACGATGATTCCAGGACTCGTTGATAGCCATATGCATCTTATTGGGCATGGGGAGAGGTTGCTTCGTCTAGATCTATCAAATTGCAAATCTTATAGCGAAGTACTTACTCTTGTTCAGAAGCGCGTAGAAGAAGCGCCAAAAGGATCTTGGATTATCGGAGAAGGATGGAATGAAAATAATTTTACAGATACAAAACAAGTTCATGTACGTGATTTAGATGAAATCTCTAAAGAACATCCGATTTTATTAAAGCGCGTTTGTCGTCACGTGACATGGGTGAATTCATACATATTGCAAGAAGCGAACATAACAGAAGCGACGCAAGATCCAAAGGGCGGAAAAATTGGTCGTGACTCATTAAATAAATTAACAGGACTTTTATATGAGCAAGGACAAGAGTTAATTAAACATGTTCAGCCCGAAATAGATGGAGTGTATTTGCAAAGTGCTCTGCAAACAGCGATTTCAGACTGCTGGCAATACGGACTCGTTGGCGGACATACGGAAGACTTAAATTATTATGGCGGCTTTCAAAAAACGTACAATGCGTTTTCACACGTTATAAAAGAAATGCGGTTTAAGGCGCATTTACTCGTTCACCATGAAGTAGCGAATGAACGAAAAGAATATGAAAATGAGCACTATATTGAATTTGGTGCGATGAAAATTTTTTCTGACGGCTCTTTTGGCGGAAGAACAGCTTTATTAAGTGAACCGTATGAAGATGCGAAGGAAACAAATGGAGTTGCCATTTTCTCACGTGAAGAGCTTGCAGGTTTAGTGAAAAAAGCACGAGATTTACATATGCCAGTTGCGATTCATACAATTGGTGATTTATCGCTTGAATATGTCATTGATGCGCTTGAATTACATCCACCAGCAGAAGGATTACGTGACCGTATTATTCATTGTCAGCTAGCTCGTGAAGAGTTGATTGAAAGAATGAAACAATTGCCAGCTATTATTGATATTCAACCAGTCTTTGTTTCATCGGATTTTCCATCAGTGATTGAAAAACTAGGAGAACGCCGTCTTCGTTATGCGTATGCTTGGAAGACGTTACTGGATGCAGGATTACACTGTAATGGAGGCTCTGATGCTCCAATTGAACAAGTGAATCCGTTTTTAGGTATATATAGTGCTGTTACACGTAGAAGTTTTATTGATGGTGTATGCTATATGCCAGAAGAAAGATTAACGGTATATGAGGCTGTTTCTTTATTTACAACAGGAAGTGCGTATGCAATTGGAAAAGAAGGAAAGCGAGGACAAATTACAAAAGGATATGAAGCAGACTTTACGATATTAGACCGCAATATTTTTGAAATTGAGGCGGAAGAAATAAAAGAAGTACAGGCAGAAATGACCGTCATTGATGGGAAGATTGTTTATAGAAAAGACGTGTGAAAATTTGAGGGAGCGGCTCCGAAAATACATTTTGGTGCTGCTTCCTCTTTTTAGATAGGTTGATGATGTCGGTAAATTGATATTTTGGGTAAAATCGTTGATATAATTTCATATACTGTTGTCCTGTTCCAAAATGTTTTGTGAAACAGCGTCAAGTTGCATTTGATAAATAAAAAACCCTCGAATTATGGAAATTCCATAATTCGAGGGTTTTTTGATTACTATAAAAATGTTCTCTGTACTTTTTCCCAGAAAGAGTTGTTTTTTAATTTAACAGTTTTAATTTGTTTATCGCTTAAACGAACAACGGCTTTCTCCACTTGTTTAATGCTAAGTGCTTCGTTATCCATTCCGATAACAGGATAATCATTTCCATCTGGTTTAAGTGTTAAAGTTAACGTACGCTCGTGATTTAAAAGGAACGGTGACCCGAGTGTACGGTATGTGTTGTTATTTAAAGATGCTAGTTCGCTTACTTGGAAACATGGGATAAGTGGATCGACAACTGCACCATGTAATGATTTATTGTAAGCGGTACTTCCTGTTGGTGTGGAGATAACTAATCCATCACCTCTAAAGGTTTCGAAATGTAAATTGTCGACGTGTACATCTACGACAAATGTTTTAATGATACTAGAGCGTAATGTGAATTCATTTAAACAATGGAAAGATGTACCGTGATCTACATCTACTTTAATTGTTGGATATTTTCGCACTTCAATTTCGTTTTTTGTAATTTCTTGAAGGGCTGTATCAACGTGATCGATGTGGAAATCGCAGTAGAAAGAAATTTCATCTTTCGTAGAAATACCTGCGTATAAGCAATCTTCTCTAAAGCCGGTTTTACGAACGGCTTGTAAGAAAGTCCCATCATCTCCAACGCTGACGATAGCGTTTGCATTTTTTGGATGATCTAATATGGTAAATCCATTCTCCTCTAAAATACGATATACTGGTTTCATTTTTTCAACGAGCGTTACTTTGTCATCACCATAAAAGAAAAATAAATTGCGACGATTTGCCATTATGTATCCCTCCACTGCAGTTAAATTTTCTAGTTTTAGTGCTACATATCGTCAGAGTATGTTTCTGGATGATATGTTCAAATAGTATATTTCGATATAAATTGTCAAAATTCCTTTTTGTTTTTAGAAAAATTTTTATATTCAATTTTATCAAAGTCTGTTTAATGATGAATAAACTTGTCGATAATGGGTATGGAGTGAAAGGATGGTACGAATGAAGTGGCTCGTAATTGGAATGATAATTCTTCTACTTTTTATTTTGCTTATACTATTATCGAAAATATCGCTTAAGGTGACGTTTTTATATTCAGAAATGGAAAAACAATGTTTGTTTCAAGTGAAAATATGGATGATTCGATATACGTTTGATGTATTGGAAAGAATTGAAAAACAGCAGAAGAAGACAGGACAAAAAATTAAAAAAGCTGAAGAGGACGGCGGAATAGATAATAAAATTATGGCACAACTCGATAGTATAGGGGAACTGATAAAAAAGCTTCAAGACGTTCATACTATTGTTAAAGATTTTCTCAAAAGAGTGAAAATCAATGGTTGGAAATGGCATACGCAAATTGGAGCAGGCGACGCGGCTAGTACTGGAATTGTCACTGGATATGCATGGGGGACAAAAGGAATGGCTGCTGGAGTTGTAGGACAATATATGCATATTGTCGACGTACCAGAATTTGAAATTACTCCTGTTTTTCAAGGAAAGGGATTTGCATCAAGATGCGAGTTAACAGCATCTTTTCGTATATTCCGTACTGTAAAAACAGCGATAAAATTACTCATGTTTATGAGAAAGCAAAAATCTGGTATGACAGAAAAATCTGTTCAAGCATAGGGGGGATATAGAATGGACCATCCAATTCAAGGTTTAATGACAACCGCAATGCAGCATTTAAAACAAATGACTGATGTAAATACAATTGTTGGTGACCCAATTAAAGCGGCAGATGGAAGTGTAATTCTTACAGTTTCGAAAGTCAGTTTTGGATTTGCTGCTGGTGGAAGTGAATTTGGTAAAGTAGAACATTCAGGCCGTCATCCATTTGGCGGGGGAAGTGGTGGAGGAGTTTCTATTAATCCTGTTGCCTTTCTTGTTATAAATGGAGAAGGTGTGAAAGTATTACACTTAGATAAGCAAACACACGTCATCGATAAAATAATTGAATTAGCGCCACAAGCTGTTGATAAAGTGAAAGAAATGATGGATAAACGAAAAGAAGATGATCCTGAATTTCAAATTTAACGAATAAAGAAGCTGATCAGTGGATTAGCTTCTTTAATTTTTTTGTAAATAAAGCGATTTTATTTGCATTATCGATAGGGACAAACTATCATTTACATTGTACATATTTTGTTTAAAATAAGGGAGGATTTTTAAGTGGCAAATGTAACTTTTAAAGGTAACCCAATGACTTTAGTTGGAACAGAAGTTAAAGTTGGCGATCAAGCGCCTAACTTCCAAGTATTAGCAAATGACTTATCTCCAGTAAGTTTAGAAACATACAAAGGTGAAGTGAAATTAATTAGTGTTGTACCTTCAATCGACACAGGTGTATGTGATGCACAAACTCGTCGTTTTAACGAAGATGCAGCAGGTATTGAAAACGCGAAAGTATTAACAATTAGCGCTGATTTACCATTCGCTCAAAAACGCTGGTGTGCAGCAAACGGTTTAGAAAATGTTGTAACACTTTCTGATCACCGTGACCTTTCATTCGGTGAAGCTTACGGCTTAGTAATGAAAGAACTTCGTTTACTTGCTCGTGCAGTATTCGTAGTAGATAGCAATGACAAAGTAGTTTACGCAGAATACGTAGGCGAAGGTACAAGCCATCCAAACTATGAAGCAGCATTAGAAGCAGCTAAATCTGCGAAGTAATGCAAATGAAGACGACCTCTCATTAAAGTTTTACTTTAGAAGAGGTCGTCTTTTCTCATGTATTGTTAACTGAACCAATATATGAGAAAAGACGTTACATCATAAACAACTTGAAGGGGAGCTCTTTGCAAGAGGTCGCTTTTTCTTTTGGGAAAAATTTAGATTATGGTATGATATAAGTTATGTGTAAAAGAGAGAAGGAGGAATGTACGTGAGTCAGGCAGTAGAAACATTATTTTCTATTTTTGATTCTTCTACGGTAGTTTTACGTAAAGAATTAGATGTAACATATTTAGAGGCGCTTGTAGAAACAGGTGATAACTTGTTTGAAGGAGCGATTTTACAAGAGGAATTATCCGAATCAACAATTGAAAGGTTGAATCGTGAATATAGTACGTTTAATGAAGAAACATATAAAGGGGAAGAAATTCGTAAAGCATTTCAGCTAGCCATTTTAAAAGGAATGAAAGAGGGCGTACAAGCGAATCACGAAATGACGCCAGATGCAGTTGGAATGTTCATGAGCTACTTATTCCATAAATTTATGCAAGGTCAAAAAGAAATTACTGTTTTAGACCCTGCAATTGGAACTGGTAACTTAATGACTACATTGTTTAATAGCGCCAAAGAAGAACTAACAATGAGTGGATTTGGTGTAGAAGTGGATGAGGTGTTAATTAAACTTGCTTTAGTAAATGCAAATTTACAAAAGCATGCAATCGAATTCTTCCACCAAGATGGACTAGCACCACTTTATATTGATCCAGTTGATGCAGTCGTTTCAGATTTACCAATTGGTTATTATCCAAATGAAATTGTTGCAAGTGAATATACATTAAAAGCAGATGAAGGAATGTCATATGCACATCACTTATTTATTGAACAAAGTGTGAAACATACGAAAGAAGGCGGGTATTTATTCTTCTTAGTACCAAACTTCATTTTTGAAAGTGATCAAGCGCCAAAGCTACATGCATTCATTAAAGAGACATGCTTTATTCAAGGATTATTACAGCTTCCTGTTTCCATGTTTAAAAACGAGAAAAATGCAAAAAGTATATTTGTTCTCCAAAAGAAAGGCCAAGGTGTAACAATGCCGAAACAGGCACTACTAGTGGAATTACCTAAATTCTCTAACATGAAGGCTATGGAGAACATTATGGAGCAATTGAATACTTGGTTTGCAACACATAAATAATACGATATATATGTAACAGGGTTAGTAATTAATGTAGTACAGTTTTATAGGATATGTAATGTTTTTTAATATATACAAGATTTAACTGAATTTTTTTGAAATCTGTAATATATTTTTTTTCTTGGTGTTATAATTTTTTCACTTGAAATATATGTCGGACGATGTTTAAATTAAAATCGTGAGTATAAAATTTACTAATGATGAAACGTTTTCATAATGAGTGAATTTAATTAGATAAAATCGAGCGGTTTGTGGAATGATCCACACAACTACCAAGAGAAAAAGGGGCGAAAGACTAGATGTCAAAAATCATCGCGATTAACGCAGGAAGCTCTTCCTTAAAGTTCCAATTATTTGAAATGCCAAGTGAAACAGTATTAACAAAAGGTTTAGTAGAACGTATCGGTTTAGAAGATAGTATCTTCACTATTACTGTAGATGGCGAAAAACAAAAAGAAATTACAAACATCCCAGATCATGCAGTAGCAGTTAACATGCTTCTTAAGAAATTAACTGAAAACGGAATCGTAAAATCTCTTGATGAGATTGGCGGTATCGGTCACCGTGTTGTACACGGCGGCGAAAAATTTGCTGATTCTGTTTTAATTGATGCTGAAGTATTAGCTGATATCGAAGAATTAAGCGATTTAGCACCACTTCACAACCCAGCAAACCTTGTTGGTATTAAAGCATTCCAAGAAGTACTACCAAACGTACCAGCAGTAGCAGTATTCGATACAGCATTCCACCAAACAATGCCGGAATCTGCATTCCTATACAGCTTACCATATGAATACTATGAGAAATTTGGCATCCGTAAATACGGTTTCCACGGAACTTCTCATAAATACGTAACAGAGCGTGCGGCTGAATTATTAGGTCGTCCACTTGAAAGCTTAAGCCTACTTTCTTGTCACTTAGGTAACGGTGCAAGTATCGCAGCAGTAGAAGGTGGTAAGTCTATCGATACTTCTATGGGCTTCACTCCACTTGCTGGTGTAACAATGGGTACACGTTCTGGTAACATTGACCCTGCGTTAATTCCATACATCATGGAAAAAACAGGCCAAACTGTAGAAGAAGTAGTTAGCGTATTAAACAAGAAGAGTGGTATGTTAGGTCTTACTGGTTACTCTAGTGACCTACGTGACATCATTGCGAAAGAAGAAGAAGGCGACCACCGTGCGAAAGTAGCACTTGACGTGTTCGTGAGCCGTATCCATAAATACATCGGTTCTTACACAGCTCGTATGAAAGGCGTTGACGCTATCATCTTTACAGCTGGTGTAGGTGAAAACAGTGCAATTATTCGTGAGCGCGTATTAGAAGGCCTTGAGTACATGGGCGTATACTTCGACGTAAAACGCAATAACGTATTCGGTGAAGAAGCATTCATCAGCTTTCCACACTCTCCAGTAAAAATTATCGTAATTCCAACTGACGAAGAAGTTATGATTGCTCGTGACGTATTACGTCTTGGAGATATTGGTTAATATACTATATGAAAAAAAAGACGAGATCCTATAGGATCTCGTCTTTTTTCTTTTGGATATATTTCAAAATTCCATCTGGATATAGTAATTTTTCTTTTTGAATGAATGCAGTGAGGGAAATCCATTTTGCATATGACAGTGTTTGTTCATCTGATATATTCAGTATTTCCATTTCATATAGTGACATGTCTAATAAGCGTAAAGAATATAGCTGAATGATTTCATGACCAATTTCTCCATCTAGATGAAAGATGTTTTCTAAGCAGCCTAAATAATTGGTGATTTCCACTTCTATGTGAAGCTCTTCTTGAAATTCGCGAATAACAGTATGTGCTGATTTTTCACCAAGTTCAATTGATCCGCCAAGAGGTCGGTAATATGTTTCATCGCCTGTATGATATTCTTGTACGAGAAGGCGACCGTGATGTATAGCAATGCCAAAAGCTTTTGCACGAGGATACATATATAATCACTCCTTATTTATTTTGTATAAGGATGATTATAAGGCAGGGTGTGATAAAAGGTGACGTGTATTTAAGCGTTTGGCCGAATTGTGATGCCATTAAATAAGTCATTCCAAAATGCTTCATTGTACTGGTATATATCCATCACTGGGCATTTTATAACACAAATATTTTGTAATCCCCAATCTTCTTGGGCGATAGTTGGTACATCTTCAGGAATGAGTAATAGGACAGAGAATGTATGTTTAACTATTTGAGATAAAATTTGTTCCAAGGAACGTGCTTCTTCGTATGTTCCTCCCGTTCGAATAAACAATGTGGATTCTGCCGTTTCGATTGTAGTTAGAAAACGATTAATTCGATGCTCATAGTTTAACTTAATTTCTGTATAAGAAGGCCAGGATGTTGGTGTGTTTACATCGGTTTTAAAATCATGGCAGGAGTCGATTTCATAAAGATTGTCTCTTAGTCGTAACTTAGCATCATCATCCCAAAATGAGATGAAAGACAAATTTTCTAATTCTAAAAAACGGTCAAATCGATTTTGTAATAATAAATTCACTTTTTCTAATGAAGGGCTTAGCATAAAATCGATAACACCAAAAAATGGTGATAATTCGAATTGATATAAAGCCCAAGCAGGCCAGCAGTTTTGTCCTAAGCTGAATACTGCATTATAATTTTGTTTTATATTGGATAAATTCATGTGAGGCATCTCATCCTTTTTGCTAATATTTTATGTCATTAAAAAATGGTATGTGAATAGAGATAGACAAGCATATTTGCAAAGAAGAAGCAGAAATATGTTACAATAGAAAAAAATCGAACGAGGTGGTTGTTACGATGCGATCGAAGCGAGAACAAGCCATTTTAGACAATATAAAAGAGTGGGAAGGGCAATTAGTAGAGCAAGAAGCGACCGATTTTCAAAAGATGTTTGATAAGTGGTTGCATACGACAATTGCGAAACTGCCTGAGAAAAAACGAAAAGACTTTTTTACGAAAGCAGATGGATGGCTCTTTCATTTGCATGCGCTTATTCAAAGTTCACAATCACAGCTAGATGCACGTAATCGTATTTTAGGAACGTCGAGATTATTTGATGAATCGATTGAGCAACTTGAAGATTTGAAGGCGTTATCTATTGATCAATTAACATACATAGCAGAGCAGCAAACAGCACGTCATCGTCTATATTCATTCGTACAAGGCGGAGCAACAGGTGCTGGTGGTTTATTATTATTAACGGCTGATTTTCCGGTTATGATTGCGTTAAATGTGAAGGCTGTCCAACTTGTTGCGACATCATTTGGGCATGATGTGAACAAGCCGTATGAAATGATGCTTGCGTTAAAGGTATTCCATGCAGCATTATTGCCGGCGAGACTTCAGCAATATGCATGGTACAATTTACTGAGAGAACTCGAACAAGAGGATTCATTCTTCTATGAAGGAGACGAAGCAGTATTAAAGCCAGCTTCTACTGAGGTTGTGTTAAAACAAATTTTGAAGACGTTTTCGATTTATGCTCTTCGTCGTAAAGTATTCCAAGGCATTCCTGTACTCGGAATGGCGATTGGCTCTACAGTGAACTATCGCTTAACGAGGAATGTTACTGAATTTGCAAATAAGTTTTATCAAGTACGCTACATATTAGAAAAAGAAAAGAGAGCATGAAAAAAGCGAGAGGCCGAAGCCTTTCGCTTTTTAGTTTGTCGCATGTTTTTTGGATATTGGAATAGAAACGGGTTGCTTTGCTGCTTTCTTTTCTGTTTTTGGATAGTAAATTAAATCCAATGTTTTTGCCTGTACGGCAATCGAAAGAATAGTAAAAGCAATTTCTGTCCAATTTAAATAATATAATGAAAGCGCAAGAACAATCGCGTCAAAGACGAAGAAAATTTGCCCAATTGTAAACCGAGTTCGTTTACTTAATATAATTGTTAAAATATCGTCTCCACCGGTTGCACCGCCAAATCGCAATATAAAACCGAGTCCAATACCAGCTAACGCACCGCCAACTACTGCAGCTACAAATAAATTATTTGATAAATCTACCGTAAAAGGAGAATAATTTTCCATAAGGGAATAAAATACTCCAAATGAAAGTGAACCTAAGAATGAATAGCCAACCATTTTTCTACCTAAAAATGAAGCACATAGTAAAATAATAGGGATATCCATTACTACAGTTGAAATAGATGGTGAAATATCATAAAAATTTTGGATAAATAGTGCAATACCTACAAAGCCACCTTCTGTTAAGTGGTTTTGGAAGTGAATGTGATATAGCGCTGCTGCTAATATAAATGAACCGATTAAAACCATAAAAACTTCTTTAATAATTTGTCGACTTTGGATGTTCCTCATCGTTATTCCTTCTTTCCGTAGTTAGTAGTCCTTTTGGTGTTGTAAACTAACTACGAGCTCACATGTAGCTTTCAGTTAGTTTACGAAAAAAACTAACTACGCTATATGTCGCTGAAGAAATAACGAATAATCCTCTCGTCCATCAATTCTCCCTACCTTCGTTTTAGTTTAAGTCTTAAAGCGACTAAACAAAACGGGGAGTAGGATTCTTCATTTAGCAATCCTGCTCTTCTTTGTTTTGTTTAGCTAGTAACAATTAAGTCCTAAACAAAACGCTATGTGTAAGAAGAGTCTTTTTTTTGCCAAATTATCCTTCGGGCAATCATAATTTCCCCACTCTCGTATTTTTTTCGCTAGACTAAAGTATCTGAGCTGAAAAATACGCTACGTGTATGATTCGTCAATACGATGCCACATGCTCCTTCGAGCGATCATGATATCAAAATCCCTTCCTTCAAGATTTATATTATTATATCATACTTTCAAAAAATACATGCGGATGGAAACCGACAATAACCGGAGGGAATCTACAAAAAATGTTATGTTTAAATATTTTTGTAGAAAAGCCTAAGTGATTTTGCAGGATTGGGCAGTTTTTAGAAGTTTGTCCAATAAGTAAGAAAAGAAGGGTTTTTATTCAATTGTATTGTTCTTATCACTTTTATCTTTAAAAAATGCATCCCAGCTAATGATACTTAAAAAAGTTAAAGCGATAATAATGAAAGCTCGCATAAGTTTGAGACCTCCTTTTGTACATAGTATATGAATAATTTGTTTCAGAATGTGTCATTTTTTTACAAGCTCTAACTATTATGAGAGTATATTAATATAGATAGATGAGGGGGAGAATGGAGATATGCTAAAAGACATGTTTAAAAGAAAAGAATTAAAATGTGTTTCATGTCAGAAAAAGATTCAATATGAAGAAGAGCTAGTTGCTTTTGTAAAGTTGCCGAAAGAAAGAAGTATATTAGTAGGCCCGTTTGATGTATGTTTAGCAAAAACGGCGCAAGAAATATATTGCAAAGCTTGTTACGACAAAAAAGCATGACCCAAATTAATTGAGGGGCATGCTTTTTTCATTGGTGTGCTTTTCCCTCAGATACGTTTTGGGTTAGACGATACCAAAGCCAAAGATCGTTAATAATTGAAGCAAGATCGGCAATTTCTGAATTTAGCTTGCAAGAAATTCCAAAGTCTTCTTCGTTATTTAAGTGGTGTTGTTTAGCGTTAATATGGTGCTCAAGTTCCTTTATGCGATCAGGTATTTTTCCGCGAACTTGCTCCCATTTTAATAAAATAGAATGCTGTGCTTGTTCAGAGATGTCTTCCCATTTTTCTTGTATGTTCGGTACTTCAATTCCTAGATGTTCATTGTATATAAAATACTTTTTCATGGACACCCCTCCATTTTCCTTCCTCTATTTTACATAAAAAAAGAAAGAAGTTCGACGAAATTGTTTGAAAAAATTTTATAAATTCCCCTTGATTCATTTTATGAAAGGTGATAAAGTTTGGATTATTATAAGAAAAGATGAATATTTATTCTTTAGGGGGATGCAAAATGGAGAAGAAAAAAGTTGTATTAGCATATTCCGGAGGTCTTGATACTTCCGTTGCAATTAAATGGTTACAAGAGAAAAATTATGATATTATCGCGCTTTGCTTAGATCTAGGGGAAGGTAAAGACTTAGCGTTTGTAAAAGAAAAAGCACTTTCAGTAGGTGCAATTAAATCATATATGATTGATGTTCAAGAAGAATATGCGAATGAATATGCATTGATAGCGATGCAAGCTCACACGTTATACGAAGGGAAATATCCTCTTGTCTCTGCATTATCTCGTCCGCTTATTGCAAAAAAATTAGTAGAAATTGCAGAGCAGGAAGGCGCAAGTGCAGTTGCACATGGATGTACAGGAAAAGGGAATGACCAAGTTCGTTTTGAAGTTTCTATTCAAGCGTTGAATCCATATTTAGAAGTTATTGCGCCCGTACGTGAATGGAAATGGTCACGTGAAGAAGAAATTGCATATGCAAAAGAAAATGATATACCGATTCCAATTAATTTAGATAGCCCGTTTTCAATCGATCAAAACTTATGGGGACGCAGCAACGAATGTGGAATTTTAGAAGATCCATGGGCAGCGCCGCCAGAAGACGCATACGAGATGACGTTGGCATTAGAAGATACACCGAATAAACCAGAGTTTGTAGAAATCGGATTTGAAGCAGGGGTACCGACGACTTTAAACGGCACTGCATACCCACTCTCAGAACTAATTAAAACGTTAAATGCACTTGCTGGAAAACATGGCGTGGGACGTATCGACCATGTAGAAAATCGCCTTGTCGGTATTAAATCTCGTGAAGTATATGAATGCCCAGCAGCAATGACATTAATAACAGCGCATAAAGAACTTGAAGATTTAACACTTGTGAAAGAGGTCGCTCATTTCAAACCGATGATTGAGCAAAAACTAACAGAATTAATTTATAACGGTTTATGGTTCTCACCTTTAAAACAAGCGCTCAATGCTTTCTTACAAGAAACGCAAAAAAATGTAACAGGTACAGTACGTGTGAAATTATTTAAAGGTCATGCGATTGTAGAAGGGCGTAAATCTGAGTACTCTTTATACGATGAAAAATTAGCAACGTATACTGCCCAGGATGAATTTAATCATGATGCAGCAGTTGGATTCATTTCATTATTCGGTTTACCTACGAAAGTATACAGTCAAGTGAATCAAAAGAAGGTGGAAGCGTGAGCAAACTTTGGGGCGGACGTTTTACAGAAGAAGCGGAAGCGTGGGTTGAAGAGTTTGGAGCATCCATCTCCTTTGATCAACAATTAGTAAATCAAGATATAAAAGGGAGTATCGCACACGTAACGATGTTAGCAAAGCAAGGCATTGTTACGAAAGAAGAAGCAGAGAAAATAAAGATAGGGCTTCAATATTTACTAGAGGAAGCGAAACAAAATAAATTGAATTTCTCAGTCGAGGCTGAGGACATTCATTTAAATATTGAAAAGATGTTAATTGAAAGAATCGGTGAAGTAGGAGGGAAACTTCATACAGGCCGAAGCCGTAACGATCAAGTAGCGACAGATATGCATTTGTATTTAAAAGAAAAAGTAGAAGATATTATAAAAGCTACAAAACAATTGCAAACTGTTCTTGTTCATCAAGCGGAAAATAACATTGAAACAATTATGCCCGGCTATACGCACTTGCAACGTGCACAGCCGATTTCATTTGCGCATCATATTCTTGCTTACTTTTGGATGTTAGAGCGCGATGTGAATCGTTATGAAGATTCGTTAAAGCGTATTAACATTTCACCATTAGGAGCAGGAGCACTAGCTGGTACAACATTCCCGATTGACCGAGAATATAGTGCGGAGCTTCTCGGATTTAATGGAATCTATGAAAATAGTTTAGATGCGGTAAGCGATCGTGATTTCATATTAGAGTTTTTAAGTAACTCATCTATGCTTATGATGCACTTATCACGCTTTTGCGAAGAACTTATTTTATGGAGTAGCCAAGAATTTCAATTTATTGAAATGAGCGATCAATACGCAACAGGAAGCAGTATTATGCCGCAGAAGAAAAATCCGGATATGGCGGAACTTATTCGTGGTAAAACGGGCAGAGTATACGGTAATTTATTCAGTTTACTTACAGTAATGAAAGGATTGCCGCTCGCTTACAATAAAGACTTACAAGAAGATAAAGAAGGAATGTTTGATACAGTGAAAACAGTAGAAGGATGCCTTCATATTATGGCAGGCATGCTTGAAACGATGACTGTAAACAAAGAAAAAATGGGGCAAGCTGTGACGCAAGACTTCTCTAACGCAACAGAAATTGCCGACTATTTAGCAAGCAAGGGACTGCCGTTCCGTCAAGCTCATGAAATTGTCGGGAAACTAGTTCTTCATTGTACGCAAAAAGGAATCTATTTATTAGATGTACCACTTGAAACGTATAAAGAAATGAGTCCGTTATTTGAAGAAGATTTATATGAAGTTCTTTCACCTTATGCAGCTGTAAAGCGCCGTAACAGTGCTGGCGGGACAGGATTTGAGCAGATTGTAAAGGCTTTGGAGAAGGCGAAGGGGGTAACTAAAGAAGTTATTAGGAATTGAGTTGGAAAGTACGCCAGTCTGTGAAAGTCTGGCGTACTTTCTTTTTTACTAGTGTGTAAGTTATAGTATAGTGAAAAAACACAATTTAGGGGAAATTTATGAAAAAAATAGTATTTATCATTTTACTGTTAATTAGCTTAATTGCAAACGTGAAAGTATTTCTTTTGGACAAATATATGTTTGTTGGTGAAAAAGAAAAGCGAGAAGAAGCGATTATCGCAACGATGTGGCACTTGCAAGAGAAAGGATATAAAGAAAGTGATATTTCATACATAAAACCGGCCTTTTATAGTAAAATCGGTTCTTACGGTATGAATGTACAGTTTAAAGATGAACCAAATGAATCGTATACATATAGAGTTTCGAAAGATGCTAAAACAAATAAAATAACTGTACACCAAGATAGCAATGAGCCAGGTGGTATGGGTGGGAAGCATCAAGAGCTTAAATAGATATAGGAGACTGCTGATAAGTAATATGAGCAGTCTTTTATATTTTTAGAAGGGAGTCGAGCATTTTATAGTTGTTCTTCATAATGCTAAAATGATGCTTCTCATGAATCGCTAATAGTTGGATAGATTGAATAAGGTTAGGATAGTGAGCAATTGGATCTAAAAATACGATATGTCCTGCAATATCTTCTTCTATATTTTGAACTAGTTTTTTTATTTCATCTGTTTCACGTGAAAGTAATTCTTCTAATTCGTTTACATTCATAGAGTAATAGACTTTTTTGAAGGGATTAAAATCCAAGGAGCTTTCATTCCTTTACCGTGTTTTTCTTTATATTCGGCATAAATGTCCTGCATGTCAGTTGCAAATGGGGCGTTTTTTCTTAGTTTGGCATAAGGGATAAGAGTGAAAGAGAATTTAATCGCTACTTTTAGCATCCTTGCAATTAAATATAAGTGATAAAAGTGTTCACCAATAGACCATTTTCCGTCCTCTTTTTTATGCCATAGTTGTTCTTGTGAAAGTGAATGAAGCTCAGGAAGGAACTGGTTTCTTTGCACATGTAATGTGTGAAAATGTTTTGAGATATTTTCAGATTTCATATTTTGGTATCCTCTGCATTTTTTCCTAATTATAACATTTTTCGTATAGATGTAATTAGGCCTAGAACAATATGTTCTAGGCTTAAAGCTTCATCGATTAATCATACTTGTGGCGATCTTCTGTAATTCGAATGTATTCAATATCCATTAAATCTCGAAGCAATGCACCGTGACTTAGTTCAACACCATGTTTTTCTTTAAAATGTTCGCGAATCGTATTTAACATTTCGAGTTCTGTACCGTTCACATCTAAAATAATACGTTCATAATCATCCATGTAGCACCCTCCTTTTCTAAACACATATATTTTGTCCGTCTATTACTAAAAAATGTATGTTAATGTAATGTTAGGTAATGAGAAAGGAATGGAAGATGAGACGTATTTACCCCGCATTAACGGGCAGTAAGACCCCCACCTCAAAATTCAGCGAAAGCAAAGAAGTTAGGTGGGGGATCAACTGCCCGTAAAAGCCCGATTGGTTCAACTAATAATCAGTGGGGGATGAACAAAACCCCCACTGATTAAAGTTTCACTTTATTCGGTGCTTTTAATCATTAGTGGGGGTGAAAAACATACTTGGTTTATTTTGTTGTGAACTGAGTATGTAAAGGAAAAACTAACTATGACTAAATACCTTAGAATGTTTATTAACCTAGTGAAGGAAACGTGATTCTTTCACTAGGTTAATAATTTTGTTTTTTTTATGAAAAATTCTGAAAAATTATATTTTTTCTTTCTATTTCAAATAATCGGAATTTTGAAAGGGTATTTGTGAATAATAATTCACAGAATCTTTCTAGCAAACTAGTAAGAAGAAAGGTACAATGATAGGAGTTGTGCCTTTAAAATAATTGATATAATGGAGTTTGGTTTATGATGAAAAAGTTAAAATATATTTTTATTTTCGGTATTATATTTGCTGTCGTGTTCTTTTTCGAGAAAGATAAAATTATGAAAAAGGCACAAGAATTTCGGTTAGACCTTTTCTCTGAGATGAAAGAAAGTGCAATGATTACAGAGGTTCCGTTTATTAGACAGTTACCTGAATTACCTAGAGGTTGTGAAGTGACAAGTTTAACTATGCTACTACAACATAAAGGTGTACAAGTAGATAAGATGCAACTTGCTAGTGAAATTCATCGCGTTCCATTTAAACAAGATGGTTTGCATGGAAATCCGTATGAGGGATTCGTCGGAAATATTTACACGAAAGCTGAGCCGGGATACGGTGTATATAATCAACCGATTTTTAATTTAGCAGAAAAGTATGTTCCTGAAAAAGTAATTAATTTAACGGGTAGAGACGTGCAAGATCTATATAAAGTAATTAGTTCTGGTTCTCCAGTATGGGTGATTATTAATACAACGTTTAAACCATTAGCCGAAAGTAGTTTTGAAACATGGAATACGAGTTCAGGTGAAGTGAAAATTACATATTATGAGCATAGTGTTGTAGTAATTGGATATGATCAAAACTTTGTATACGTAAATGATCCTCTTGCAAACAATCCACGAAAAGCTGTTCCTCGTGCTGAATTTGAAAAGGCATGGGAGCAAATGGGGAAACAAGCAATTACTATTTTATAAAATGAAAAGTCATCTTGAGATGGCTTTTTCTTTTTGAATATTCATTATAGAAAATTCTGAAAATTCTTTCGGAAGTTAACAATTCACGCTATAATAACATTTAACTTGGTAAAGAAGGGGAGAAGAGAAATGGATGTCGCAAAGGAACTTGTTTTATCAAAGAATCAGTTGATTGAGTGGAGAAGGCATTTTCATAAGTATCCAGAGTTATCTTTTCAAGAGGAAAAAACATCTCAATTTGTATTCGACATACTTCGGGAAATCCCATATTTAGAAGTCTCAAGGCCTACTAAATATAGTGTAATGGCAAGGTTAACTGGTAGGCAGCCTGGTAAAACTATCGCGGTTCGTGCTGATATGGATGCTCTTCCTATTCATGAAGAAAATAAGTTTGATTTTATTTCTATATATCCAGGTGTGATGCATGCGTGTGGTCACGATGGTCACATGGCAATATTGCTTGGTGTAGTACATAAGTTGGTAGAGGAAAGAGAGAAAGTTAAAGGAGAGATTCGCTTTTTATTTCAACATGCAGAAGAAAACTTTCCGGGCGGTGCAGAGGAAATGGTCGCAGCGGGAGTGATGACAGGTGTGGATTACATTATTGGTGCTCATCTTTGGGCGTCATTAGAGGTTGGAAAAGTAGGTGTAATTTATGGTCCTGCGATGGCGGCGCCGGACGTTTTTAAAATTACGATAGAGGGAAAAGGTGGGCATGCTGGAATTCCGCATGAAACAGTTGATAGTATCGCCATTGGTGCGCAAGTAGTTTCGCAAATTCAGCAAATTGTATCTCGCCTCACGAATCCGTTAGATTCTCTCGTAGTATCTGTTACGCAATTTCATTCTGGGACAACTCATAATGTTATCCCGGAACAAGCGGAGATTGAAGGGACAGTGAGAAGTTTAAGGCATGAATTAAGAGAAGAAACAAAGAAGAAGCTTGAAAGGATTGTAAAACATATTACAGAATCCTACGGTGCTAAGTATACATTTTCTTATGAATATGGATATCGCCCAGTTGTGAACGATTATGAAGTTACAGAGCGTATTGAACATACAGCATTACAGCTGTATGGAAGAGAAAGAGTTGTTCGTTTACAGCCAACGATGGCAGGGGAAGATTTTTCAGCATTTTTACAAAAGGCACCAGGGACGTTCTTTTTTATAGGGGCAGGAAATGAAGAGAAGGGAATTATATATCCGCATCATCACCCTCGTTTTACAATTGACGAAGACGCATTACCAATTGGAGTGGAAGTCTTTGTATCATCTATTATGAATTTTATAAGTAAAGGAGAATGAGATGAAAAAAATACACGTGCTAGCACTTATTCCAGTTCTTTGTTTAGTAGTTGGACCAGTATTTGCAAATTCGGTCACTCCTTACGTATGGGGGATGCCATTTTTATTATTTTGGGTACTATTATCAGTGCTCATTACGTCTCTTTGTATGGGTCTTGTGTACGTATTCGATCCTGCTAATAAGGGGGACGTAAAATGACTGCATTATTTATCATTATTATATTTTTGTTTCTCGCACTATTTTTAGGAATTCGGGCACAACATGGAAAAGATATGAATTTAGAACAATGGTCAGTTGGAGGAAGAGGATTTGGAACTATTTTCGTTTTTCTCCTTATGGCAGGGGAAATTTATACGACGTTCACATTTTTAGGAGGAAGTGGCTGGGCTTATAGTAAAGGAGCTCCCACATTTTATATTTTAGGGTATGGTGCATTAGCTTATATTTTATCGTATTTCTTATTGCCTCCAATTTGGAAGTATGCAAAAGAACATAACCTCATTTCACAATCAGATTTCTTTGCGAAGAAATACAGGAGTAAGACGCTTGGGGTAATTGTTTCAATTATTGGTGTTATTTCGATTATCCCGTATCTTGTTTTGCAATTAAAGGGATTAGGAATTATCGTTTCGGAAGCTTCCTATGGAAGAGTGACACCTGTTATTGCGGTATGGATTGGTGCTATTGTTATAACTATTTATGTAATGGTTTCAGGTATACATGGATCGGCTTGGACAGCTGCTTTGAAGGACATTATGATACTATTTATCGTTATGTTTTTAGGTATATATTTACCGTATCACTATTACGGAGGATTTCAACCGATGTTTGAAGCTGTAGAAGCTGCAAAACCAGGTTTTTTATCTTTACCTGAAAAGGGAATGAGTATTTCTTGGTTTGTTTCTACTATTATATTAACGGCTCTCGGTTTTTATATGTGGCCTCATACATTTGCCTCAGCTTTCTCAGCGAAAAGTGAAAAAGTATTTAGGAAAAATGCAGCAATTATGCCTCTCTATTCTTTAGTTTTGCTTTTTGTGTTCTTTGCAGGTTTTGCTGCTATTTTACAAGTTCCAGGGTTAAAGGGAGCGGATGTAGACCTTTCATTATTCCGTCTTGCTCTTCAAACGTTTGATCCATGGTTTATTGGTATTATTGGTAGTGCAGGAGTGTTAACGGCATTAGTTCCAGGTTCCATGCTTGTTATGGCGGCATCTACGTTGTTAGCAAAAAATATTTACCGAACAATGGTGCCATCTGCTTCAGATAGACAAGTTGCAAAAGTAGCTAAGTTATTTGTACCTGTTGTAACGCTTGTTGCAGTATTGTTTACATTTAAAGGGGGAGAAACGATAGGGGCTCTTCTTTTAATGGGGTACAGTATAGTTACGCAACTTTTCCCTGCACTTGTATGTAGTTTGTTTCCACGTCAAATTATTACGAAGCAAGGAGCGATTGCAGGAATGGGGATTGGGTTGTTAATTGTCGCATATATTACCTTATCTGGTTCAACTATAGCTACGATGTTTCCGAGTTTTCCGCAATATATAAAAGATTTAAATGTAGGTATAGTCGCATTGTTAATGAATATGATTGTGATGTTTATCGTTAGTGGATTCACAAGAAATGTATCTGTAAAGACCGACAATATAATAGTAGAAAAGTAATTCGTATGTTAGAGCTATCTTCGAAAAGAGATAGCTCTTTTTTGTATATATTTTCTTCTATTAGCGGAATCTAACTAAAAACTTGTTGAAAAGGAAGTTAGGTGGGGAAATTGTTAGAGCTAAAAGGTAACTTGTTTGAAGTTATGAAGGAAATTAGAGATGAGTTAGGTTCACCTAATGATTTAACAATTAGAGAAGTTGCTCTTGCTGGTAGTTTTACACGTTGTGCGGTTGTTTTCTTATGTGGATTGACAGATAAGGATAATGTTTATAAATATGTAGTTCGTACACTTCAATATGAAGAAATACCAAATGAAGCAGCTGTGGTTCAGATATTATTGGATCGTTTTATTTCTATTGCAGAAGTCGGTATGAAGACGACTTTTCCAGATATTATAAATGCGGTTTTAGCAGGAGATACAGTTATATTAATTGATAATATTCAAACGGCTATTGTTGTTAATAGTAGAGCTTGGGAAAAAAGAAGTCTAGAGCCGCCAGTGACAGAAGATTTAATTCGTGGACCGAGGGTTGGGTTAAATGAAGATATTAATGTGAATAAAATGTTAATTCGCCGTGGTTTACGTGATCCGAAGTTACGGTTTCAATCTTATATTATGGGGAAGCGATCGCAGAAAGAAGTAACCCTAGTATATATAGAGGATATTATTAACCCTTACATCGTAAACGAGCTAGATCGGCGTCTTCAATCCATAGTGACAGATGTCATTTTTGAGACAGGAACGATTGAACAATTAATTCAAGATAATAATTTATCGCCGTTTCCGCAGTTTTTAAATACAGAAAGACCAGATAATATAGTGGCTGCATTGGCGAAAGGGAAAGCGGCCATTTTAGTAGATGGGTCACCATTTGCTCTTATAGCTCCACTAGTGTTTGTTGATATTTTTCAATCTGTAGAAGATCATTATGAGCGTTGGATAATTGGAACGTTATTAAGAATGTTACGTATGGGATCAGGGATCGCTGCTGTTTTATTACCTGCCATGTACGTAGCGCTTGTATCGTATCATCAAGGGCTTATTCCATCTAAACTAGCTTATTCCATTGCGGGAGCGAGAGAAGGGGTACCGTTTCCTGCTTATATAGAAACGTTAATGATGGCATTAACGATGGAATTAATACGAGAAGCCGGGATTAGGCTTCCGAAACCGATGGGGCAAACAATTGGCATCGTAGGCGGTCTTGTAATTGGAGAAGCGGCAGTAAATGCGGGGATTGTAAATCCGTTTTTAGTAATTATTATTGCGGTTACCGCAATTGCTACATTTTCACTTCCTGTATATAGCATTACGATTACATTTCGAATTTTACTTTTCGTCTTCGTGTTAGCTGCAACTGCTTTTGGGTTATACGGAATCATTTTAGCTCTTATTGCACTTGCGATCCATATTACAAATTTAAAGAGTGTTGGGGTACCGTATACAACACCTATTGCCCCTGCTTTTTATAAAGATTGGGAAGAAGAATTGGTTCGTCTACCAAAATCAATGTTAAAAGAGAGGCCAGAATATTTACAAACGAAAGACTCTACACTACGTCCAAAGGAGCGAGAGTAATTGAAGCCATTTGAATATGGGGATGAAGAAATTGGATCTCGGGAACTTGGTTTTGCGGTATCGTCAACAATTATCGGTATAGGTGCATTATCTATGCCTCGAGATATTGCTGACCAAACTTTATTTTCGGATGGTTGGATTATTTTGCTTTTGGGTGGATTGATATGTGCGGTTTTAGGGTGGTTTGTAACGAGGATAGCTATTTTATTCCCAAAACAAAACTTTGTTCAATATACAAGTGCGCATTTGACGAAACCTGTTGCGTACACAATTAGTAGTATTTTAGTATTAACGTTTGCAGCTTTGACAGCATATGAATCGCGAATGATTGCGGTTATTTCACAAACATATTTATTTAGTGATACACCAATACAGCTATTGTCTTTCTTCTTCTTATTAGTTGTTATTTATGGAGTAGCAGGATCGAGAGCGGCTTTATTAAGGTTAAATGTTCTATTCTTACCAATTGTGTTAATTGCGATAGTGCTTCTTTCTTTATTGAATGTGAACTTAATGGAAATAGATAATTTACTACCGGCTTTTCAAACGAATGTCAGTCAGTATGCTGTAGGAGTTAAGAATTCTATTTTTACATTCATCGGATTTGAGGTAGCTCTGTTTTATGCTGTGATGTTGAACGATAAGACAGCGAAAAAAGCGCCAATGGCAGTTGCAAAAGCAGTGATGGTAAACGTGTTGTCATACATTTTAATTTATGTAACTTGTATTAGTGTTTTTACGTATATGACAACACGTGGATTGACATATCCAACAATTGAATTAGGGAAAGAAATTGAAATTGGTGGAGGGTTTTTAGAAAGATTTGATGCGATTTTTTTTACTACTTGGATTATTACTATTTATAACACTACAGCAATGTATTATGACGTCGCATCTTTATTATTTTGTGCTATGTTTCCGAAAGTGAAGAAACATATTTTCATTTTTGTAAGTGCCCCGATTATTTTTATGGTGAATATGATACCTAGTAATTCGAAAGAATTGTCAAATTACGGGACTTATTTAGCTTGGATAGATATGGGGTTTGTCGTGCTAGCGCCTTTGTTAGTTTTTATTGTATATAAAATAAAAAGAAGGAATGGTAGAAATGAAACACCTTCTTAAAATTATAATGGTTATGGTTTTAGCTGGATCTATAAGTGGGTGCTCTGAGTTAGAAGAAATAGAAGAAAGAGGATTTGTAGTAGGTGCAGCTTACGATATTGTGAAGGAAAAGAAATCGAATCCAATTATGAAAGGGACGTATCAGATGGTACTTCCCAGTAAGTTAGCGCAACAAGGTGGCCAAGGCGGTGGAGATAGCGAAAATTATATTAATGTTAGTGCGAAAGCAGATAGTGTCTTTGAGCAAATACGAATTATCGCTAAAAAAATTAGTCGCTCATTATTCTTTCCGCATATACAAGTGATAATTTTTTCTAAAGATTTACTAGCGAATCCATATGTTTTACAAAATACGTTAGATGTATATATTCGCGATCACGAGATGAGAAGAAATATTCGTTTGTTCGTTTCTGAGAAAAATGCAGAAGCTATTTTAAAGCAGAGTGCCAAGCCTGAGAACTTACCGGCACAGTATATTGATATGTTAGCTGAGCATCCTCCGAAAAATGCTCAAATGATTGAAGCTGCAAGAATTGGTGAGGTACAGCAAAAAATGATTGCTAACCAAAGTTTCGTATTACCTATTCTCGAACTAACAAAGCAGGGGGTACAAATGAACGGGGCAGCGTTGTTTCGTGGAAAAGATAATAAGTGTGTAGGCAGTTTGAATGGAGAAGAAACATTAGGAATGAATTATGTAATAGGTAAAAAAATTGGAGGGTTCTATACTATCCGTAAACAAGGTCAGCTTGTTACATACGAAATTCATAAGATGCACCGAAAGATTAAAGTATCTACGGAAAATGCTACAAAACCGAAGTTTGATATCCATTTATCTTTGGAAGGGACCTTAGCAGAGTTGCATTTTAGTGATCATAAACAAATTATGAATGAAAAGCGATTAAAGAAAACCATTGCGGAGGAAATGGAGAAGCGTATCCAAAAATCGATTAAGCTTGTTCAAAAAAAATATAAGGTAGATGTATTAGCGTTAGGAGAAGTATATAAGCGGCATAATTATAAAGAATGGAAGAAGATAGATAAGAATTGGGATCAAGGTGAAAAATATTTTAGTAATGCTGAAATTACTGTTCATGTTCATCCAACGATTGCACATTCAGGTTCAGCTTTACCGAAGAGAGTGAAATAAGGTGATGTAAGTTGTTTACTGGACTAGGAATTAGTTGCACGATATTAATGGCGGTTCTTCCGGGAGCCATATACTTTATTCATAAAAAACTCACAACGTATGGAGCGCAGCCGTGGAAAGAAAAAAAGAAACCTGAATAATTTCAGGTTTCTTTCGCGCAAAGCATATGTGAAGGGGGATACCTTCTATGTATGCTTTGTTTTTTTATAGAAGTCCTAACCAATGTACCAATTGTGTAGAGAGGAATGTAACAACAATGGCAATAACAGTAGGGATTGCGAACGATAAGAATGTCCATTTTGCACTTTTTGTTTCTTTATATATGTTAACTAGTGTTGTTCCACATGGGAAATGAAGAAGAGAGAACAACATTGTGTTTAACGCGGTTAACCAAGTCCAACCGTGTTCTAAGAATAGATTTTTAATTTGATTAAAATCATCTATTTCAGTTAAAGCACCAGTTGATAAGTAAGACATTAATAAAATCGGAATAACAATTTCATTAGCTGGTAGTCCAAGAATAAACGCTGCTAGAATAAATCCGTCAAGTCCTAACATTTTAGCAAATGGATCTAGGAAGTTTACAAAATACATAAGTAAGCTTGTGTCACCGATGAAAATATTAGCAAGTAACCAAGTTAATGCAGCGGCAGGGGCAGCTACAACTACAGCTCGTTTTAAAACATATATTGATTTATCGAGTGTTGCGCGTACAATTGTATTCCAAACTTTTGGCTTACGGTACGGTGGTAACTCAAGTGTGTAGTGAGTCGGAACACCTTTTAAAGCTGTTTTTGATAGTACCCAAGAAACGGTTAATGTCATAATGACACCAATTACAACCATTCCAACTACAACGCCAGCAGTAACAAGTGTTTGCATACTACCTGTATAACCAGCAGCCATAAATAATGAAGCCATTAAAATTAACATAGGCCAGCGACCGTTACAAGGAACGAAGTTGTTTGTTAAGATTGCAAGCATACGTTCACGTGGTGATTCAATAATACGTGTTGACATGATGGCAGCTGCATTACAACCGAATCCCATTGCCATTGTTAAAGATTGCTTGCCATGTGCACCAGATCGTTTGAATAAGCGGTCCATGTTAAATGCGACACGTGGTAAATATCCGTAGTTTTCTAATAGCGCGAACATAGGGAAAAAGATTGCCATAGGTGGTAACATAACGCTAATAACAGCACCGATACCACGGAATAAACCAAGTATTAAAATGCCATGTAGCCATTCTGGTGCATGCATTGCTTGGAACCAAGATGTTAAATATCCTTCTACCCAGCCAAAGAACTTAGCGATCATATCAGAAGGTACGTTAGCGCCTGCAATTGTAAGATAAAAAATAATAGATAAAATACCGAGCATAATTGGGAATCCCCAGATTGGAGATGTGAAAATTTTATCTAGTTTTTCAGAACGATACAATTTATCGGTATTTGTATATTGGACAGCTTCTTTACATATACTTGCGGAGGTTCGATAAATATCTCCGACAATATCATCTCGTATATCTTCTTTTGAAAGTGTTTGTGCATGTTGAACAATATAGTCCAGTGGAAGAGCTTTACTGGCTGAGTGAGATTCCATTGATTACAACCTCCCTTACAAGTGGTTCGTTATGGTGTTTTTGAAGTGTAGTTAAGAAATTCTTATCTCCATCTAATATACGTAATGCAATCCAACGTGCTGGATACGTATCACCGAATACTTTATAAATTTGTGGTTCTAATTCCTGAATCATATTTTCGATTTTATCGTTATAAGTAATTTTAATTGGTGTTGGAATTAGTTTTTTATTTGCTACTTTAGCGATGACATTTAGCAAATGACCAATGCCTACTCGGTTGCGAGCAGAAATCTTCACTACAGGTACACCGAGTGATTTTGCTAATTTCTTTTCGTCAATAATGATTCCTTTTTTCTCCGCTTCATCAATTAAGTTAATACAAATGACCACATCGTTTGTCATTTCCATCACTTGGAGTGCTAAATTTAAATTTCTTTCCATTGCCGTTGCATCTATAACAACTACAGTTACTTCTGGCTTTTCAAATATAATATAATCTCGTGCTACTTCTTCATCTGCCGAATTTGAATATAGTGAGTAAGTTCCAGGTAAATCTATTATTGTATATATATTTCCGCCGTGCTTATATTCCCCTTCAGCCTTTAAAACAGTTTTCCCCGTCCAGTTTCCAGTATGTTGTTTTAAGCCTGTTAAAGTATTAAATAATGTACTTTTTCCGGTATTCGGGTTACCAGCTAACGCAATGCGGTGGTTACTCATCTGAAATCATCTCCTATTAATACCCCGAAAATAAGGGAGCTTTCTTCACTACGCAGTGCAATAGTTGTGTTGCTTACTTGATAAGCAACTGGGTCTCCAAGTGGGCTGCGTTGTAATACTTTAATTGTCGCTCCAGGAAAAAAGCCTAAATCTAATAAACGTCGTTTCATAGTTCCTTCTAATTGTATCTTCTCAATTTGTACAAACTCTCCTGTTTTAAATTCAGAAAGTGGTTTTGTATTAGCCGATACCATAAAAGTTACCTCATCTCTATATTGTTAGTTTAAGTTTAAAAAGTTTCCTTAGGTAAACTTTTTGATACTAATATAGTAGACTACATTTAATGATGCTGTCAATTAGTACTTTAAAAATATTCAATTATTTTTAGAATTGTTCCAATTTATTGAGTTGTACCGAAAAATATTACTGGAATTCTTCTTAATGTAAATAAAGTAAGAGTGTAAAGTTTTAAAAATATAGTGGATTTGTAAATATAGTTTTAACTTAAAGGGCAAAATAAAGAAAAATATTTACATTGGATTTACATTGTTAAGAATAAATTTACAATACTGCGTGTTTAGTGTGGGTTTTGTTGGCTTTTTCAACTGTAAATGTTGGAATGTCTAGCTTTTATGGGATGTTATCTCTATTTACTTAAACTTAAAAATTGCTTAACACTCACATAATATTGTTGTCCTACAATGAATTTGTGTTCGAAAGAAAATGAATTCGAAAAGTGATAATCCAAATGGGGGTACAAGACATGGTTATGAAAAAGGGTATTAAATTTTCTTTAGCGGCTTTAGTTGTTGCAGGTGCATTAGTTGGATGTGGAAAAGCAGAAAGTACGGATAATAAGGAAGCTGCTAAAGGTAGCGATGCAAAACAAGAATTATCAGGTACGATTGCAGCGGCTGGCTCTACAGCTCTTCAACCTCTTGCGGAGGAAGCTGGAAAGAAATTCATGGAGAAAAATTCAAAAGTTTCTATTCAAGTTCAAGGTGGCGGTAGTGGAACTGGGATTAACCAAGTAGCATCTGGTGCGGTACAAATTGGTAACTCAGATGTTCCAGCTGGAGATAAAATAAAAGATGCTGAAAAAGCAAAAGAATTAGTAGATAACAAAGTTGCGGGTATCGCATTCGCACTTGTCGTAAATAAAGATGTAAAAGTTGATAACTTAACAGTAAAACAAGTGCAAGATATCTTCACTGGAAAAGTAACGAACTGGAAAGAAGTAGGCGGAAAAGATGAAAAAATCAATGTAATTAACCGACCAGCTTCATCTGGTACACGTGCTACTTTTGAAAAGACAGTGATGAAAGACGCGAAAATTAATGATGGAACTGGTACAACACAAGATTCTAATGGTGCTGTAGAGCAAGCGATTAACTCTACTCCAGGTTCAGTTAGTTACTTAGCGATGTCTTACATGGTTGGTGAGAAAAAAGGTGCGTTACAAACGGTTAAAATTGATGGATCTGAACCGAAAGTTGAAAATATTTCTGCTGGTAAATATCCATTCTGGTCTTACGAGTACATGGTAACGAAAGGTGAGGCGAAGGAAGCAACTAAGGCTTACATCGACTATGTAAAAGGTAAAGACTTTGAAAAACAAGTAGAAGATATGGGTTACATTCCAATGTCTAAATTAAATAAGTAATAAAATTTTATGGGGCTGGCTGCAAGGCCAGTCCTGTTCAATGCAATCTATGAAGTGGGGTCTGTCCTGTGATGAAGGGGAAAAAACAAATTAATTACGTAAAGAGTGAATATATAGGTAGATCACTTGTTACGTTTTGCGGTATCTTTATTGTTTTTATTACATTAGCTATTATTGCGTTTATTTGCGGCAAAGGAATTCAATCTTTCACGCAAAGTGGTATCTCGTTTTCTGAGGTGTTAACTTCGACAAAATGGAATCCAAATGCTGATCAAGGTACGTATGGTGCTGTAATCTTTATTGTCGGTTCGACACTTGTGTCGTTAGGTGCTGTTGTCATAAGTGCACCAATTGCTATAGCTCTTGCTATATTCATGAATTTAATTTCGCCGAAGTTTGGGAATAAAGTATTAAAGCCTGTTTTAGAATTATTAGTTGGTATTCCATCAGTTGTATACGGATTATTAGGGGTTACGATTTTGGTTCCTCTATTACGTGATTCGTTCGGTGGAGTGGGCTTTAGTTTAATTGCGGGTATTATTGTCCTGAGTATTATGATTTTACCTACTATTGCTAGTATTGCCTCTGATGCGATACGCTCTGTTCCGTTTGATTACTTGGAAGCTTCTTACGGTCTAGGATCGACGAAATGGCAAGCGATTAGCCGGATTATTGTTCCTGCTGCAAAACAAGGAATTTTAACAGGTATAGTTTTAGGGTTAGCGCGTGCTTTTGGTGAAGCGTTAGCGGTTCAAATGGTAATCGGGAACACGATTAAATTACCGGAAGGAATATATAGTCCAACAGCAACGTTAACTGGTATTCTAACAATGGATATGACGAATACATTGAACGGAACAGCTTGGAACAATGCGCTATGGACGTTAGCGATGATTTTACTTGTTATTTCATTCCTGTTTATTTTAGTAATTCGAGCGATTGGTCAAAGAGGTGAGCGATAATAATGAATGCAAGAACGGTAAATAAAGTTTGGACAGGTATCTTTTATGCGGTTGCAGCTTTAGTTGTAGCTTTGCTGGCTTTTTTAATGTACGAAATTCTGCAAAAGGGATGGGGATTTTGGGATCCTAGCTTCTTATTCGGAGAACCAAGCAATACAAGAGCTGGTGGGGGAATTGGTCCACAGTTATTCAATTCTTTCTACATGCTTGTTATAACACTTATTATATCTATTCCTCTTGGACTAGGGGCTGGAATATATTTAGCGGAGTATGCAAAACAAGGTCGTTTTTTAAGTTTTGTTCGTTTATGTATTGAAACAATGGCGTCTTTACCTTCTATTGTTGTTGGACTATTTGGCTTATTAGTATTTGTTACCATGACAGGCTGGGGATATACAGTAATGGGTGGAGCTCTTGCTTTAACTATTTTGAATTTACCTGGTTTAACACGTGTTTGTGAAAATGCGATTTCTGAAGTTCCTCATAATGTAAAAGAGGCGAGTCTTGGACTAGGTGCAACGAAATGGCAAACAATTGCCCGCATCATTATCCCGTCTTCGTTACCACAAATCATTACAGGTATTATTTTAGCGGCAGGCCGTATATTCGGTGAAGCTGCGGCGTTAATTTATACAGCGGGTTTAACATCACCTATTTTAAATTCAGCAGCGGACTTCTCGAGCCCCTCGCATCCTTTAAATCCATTTAGACCAGCTGAAACGTTAGCTGTTCACATTTGGAAATTAAACTCTGAAGGGATTATCCCGGATGCGAAGTTAATTGCAACAAAATCTGCAGCTGTATTAATTATTATGGTATTACTCTTTAATATCATTTCTCGTTTCGTAGCATCTGTATTACACAAGCGTTTTACAGGAGCGAAAAAAAGTCGTAAAACGACGAAGAAGGTAAAAGCGGCATAAATTGAAGGTAAGAGCTCTCTGTTTATAAACAGGGAGTTTTTTTACGGTCATTTTGTTGTTGGCAGTAAAAGGCCTTTACATGGTGAATATCTTATTGTGGATTCTGGAGAGCCGCTAGAGAAGTATGGTAAAAAAGTGATGGATTATATTATGGATAGGTAGAGGGATAAAAAAGGCGTTATCTTCATAATTGAAGATAACGCCTTTTGGTTTAAATATCAGGTGTTTCTGTTGAAGTACTTATTTTTCTGCGGGAGCGTCTTTTTCTCCCGATTTTATCTAATAGTTCATACATAACGGGAACGACTACTAATGTAAGAACGGTTGAGACTGCCAAACCACCGATTACAACGACGGCCAGACTTTTCGATACCATACTTCCCGCTTGAGATTGGCCGAATAGGAGTGGTAGCATAGCGACGATTGTTGTTATAGCTGTCATAATAATTGGGCGTAATCTAGTAGATCCTGCTTCTAGTAAGGCTTCTCTTGTTTCCATACCGTTTTCCCGATTTTGTTGTACTCTTTCTATTAATACAATAGCATTTGTAACGACAATCCCGATTAACATTAATGCGCCGATTAATGAATTTACGTCAACAGGTGTTCTTGAAATGATTAATCCTAAAATACCGCCGACAGCAGCTAATGGTAAAGAGAATAAAATCGCGAAAGGAGCACGTGCTTGCCCGAATGTGATAACCATAATTAAATATACAATCCCGATTGCGATTCCCATAATTTTGAATAGATCTGTGAAGTTCTCTTGCATAGATTCAGTAGCACCTGCGACATTTACTTTTGCTCCGTTAGGTAAATCTAAGTCGGCTATAGCCTTGTTTACTTCTGCGCTTACTTTGCTTAAATCTTCACTTGAAGCTTCTGCGGTAATTTGAATCGTTTCTTTCCCATCTTTATGGAAGATTTCCGTTTGAAGTTGTTTTTCTGAAATAGTTGCAATGTCTTTTAAAGGAATTGGTCCGTTAATAGGTGATAGTATGTTTGTGTTTAAAATATCTTCTTGTTTGTTAATGGATGCCTTTTTATGTTCTATCATAATGGTTGTTTTTTCATTATTGATTGAGATTTCCCCAATAGGAGATTTCTTCATAAGGAATGATACTTGTTGTGCTACTAATTCTGGTGTTAAACCGTGTTGTTCCGCTTTTGTTTGATCGATATGAATTTGCCATTCTTTTTTAGAGTCTTCTATATTTGTTTTTACTTTAGAGAGATCGTCCATACCTTTTAGTTTTGTTTCGACGATGTTAGCGGCCTTTTTTAAATTTGTTTCGTTAGTAGCGGTTACGTTAAATTGTAAGTTGTTTCCGCCTCCAGAGTCAGAGTAACTCGTTTTTATATAATCAAGTTCAGCTGGTTCAAAAGTATTATGATCCTTTTTTAATTCTTTAATATATTGGTCGATATTAGATCCTTTTTTAAAGACTACAAATATAGTTGCAAGATTGTTTTGAGTTGTCTGTCCCCATTGTGCATCTTCTGCGCTAGATCCCAGTCGCAAAATAACATCTGTTACATCAGGGTTAGAGAGTAGTTTCTTTTCGAAATCAAAGGCTTTTTGTTTTTTAGCTTCAGAATCATAATCACCTGGAAATGTCATGTTAACGGAAAGCATTGTATCGTCCTCAGACTTTATGTTCGCTTTCGGAAGTAGTATGTAGGCTGCAATTGATCCTGCAAATAATAAAAAAGAAGTGAGTAGAATGATAAACTTATGAGAAAGAGCCCACTTTAATGTAGCGACATATCGCGGTGAAGAATGTGAATTGCGACGTTTTGTTTTTTTGAGCAGTAAAAAAGCCATAAGTGGAACGACTGTTAATGCCACAATTAAGGAAGAAAGTATAGAATACACAACTGCTAACACCATAGGTAACATTAGTTTTCCGATTACTCCCGATACGAGACCGATAGGTAAAAAAACGGCGACTGTCGTTAAAGTAGAAGAGGTAATTGCGACGGCGACCTCTTTTGTTGCATCGAGAATAATATCTTTAGAGAAAGATTCTTTTTGTAAACGACGGAAAATATTCTCGATGACAACGATACTATCATCGACGAGACGTCCAACTGCAACAGCTAAGCCACCAAGAGTTAGAATGTTAAGTGTGATGTTAGATTGATGGAGTAAAAATAGTGTTAATAAAATAGATAATGGAATACTAACGACAGCGATGAGTGTTGTTCGGAAGCTGCGTAAAAAGATTAAGATAATGAGAGTTGCAGCAATTGCCCCAAGGATTACTTCTTTTCCCATACTAGTAACAGCATTTTCAACTTGCTCATGAGTTGAAGCTAAAAGTTTAATAGAGAATTGATCTTTATATTGCTTGCTTATATCTTTAATCTTTTTATCAATCTCTTTTCCGATTGCAACCGCATTTTTACTCGGCTCTTTCATGATGATTAATCCTGTTCCTTCTTCCCCGTTTATGTGCGAGATTGTATCGTAATGTTGTTTTAATTCAATTTGAGCAACATCTTGTAATTTTACTTGAGGTGTAACGGTGATGTTTTTTATGTCATTTACATTTTTTATATCCCCGATGACACGAAGATTGTATTCTGCCTTATTAACGGTAATTGCTCCGGCTGGAGTGGAAGTTTCTTTTCCTTGTAAAACTGTTAATACTTGCTGTGATGTTACGTTTTTATCTTTTAGTTGGTTAGGATCAAGTACGATGGATAATTCGGAAGTTGATTTTCCGAAAAACATAACATTGGCAACACCATCAATGCTTTCGAGTTGTGGTACGATTTCTTTCTCAATTTGTTTTTCGTCAGCTTTTGAAAATCCGTTTTGCTTCTGAATGGTAATTTGAGCGAGTGGAATCATAGAAGTGTTTAATTGGCTAACAACAGGTTTAGTTACATCTTTAGGTAATTTAATCGTATTAATTGTTTTTTCGACTTCGCGTGCCGCGTCTTTCATATTTGCCTTGGATGTATATGCAATGTCGATGCGTGATAATCCCTCATGTGTGGAAGAAGTGATGCCATCGATATGTTCTAAATTACGAAATTGTTTTTCAAGGGGATCAGTTACGTCCTTGGTCATCGTTTCAGCATCGAGCCCTTGAGATAATGTCGTAACAGTTATTGCAGGGTTATCGATGCTTGGTAAAAATTCCATAGGTAATTTAGAGCCGGAATAAACACCGAGTATGGAAATGAGAAAAACCATGATAATAATAGCGGCTCGGTTTTTTAATGAAAATTTTGTTAACCTATCCATAAAATAATTCCTCCATTAGTTTATTTATAGTTTTGTGGGCACTTTCTTACTATATAACAAAAATTGGATATCTTTCATTAATTAAATGTAAAAAAATTCTAACAATAATCTTAAGTTAATATTTCGAGGGGAAGTTTGTTATTTGTGGAAGCAAAATTCCTGATTGGAGAGAAAAATCAGGAATTAAAGTTTTGCTCTAGTATAGTGGCCACTTTTTTTGTTACTCTACATTTAAATGATTATTTGTCCTTCTTAAGTAGAACTATGGTAATTATAAAATTAAAAAAGGAGAAGACTAAAGGTTAGGGAGTTATTGTGAAATACTGCCTGGTTGATGATAGTGTATAGTAACTTGTATACAATCAAAATGAATGTTTTTAGTAGAAAGGATAAGGGTTCTTTCTATAGAAGAAAGTAGGATAGATAACTTTTTGTATTTTTTTATAAAAAATACTTGTTATTTAAAAACCATGATGGTATATTAATAAACGTCGCTGATGCGGAAACGCAGAAAACGACAAAAAAGAAATTCGAAAACATAGTTGACATCGAAAAATGAAGATGTTAATATGATGAAGTCGCTTTTGAAGCGGCAGACAAGTTCTTTGAAAACTGAACGAAACAAACAACGTGAACGTCAATTTTTATTTTTAGATGCTAGACAAACTAACTTTATTGGAGAGTTTGATCCTGGCTCAGGATGAACGCTGGCGGCGTGCCTAATACATGCAAGTCGAGCGAATGGATTAAGAGCTTGCTCTTATGAAGTTAGCGGCGGACGGGTGAGTAACACGTGGGTAACCTACCCATAAGACTGGGATAACTCCGGGAAACCGGGGCTAATACCGGATAATATTTTGAACTGCATAGTTCGGAATTGAAAGGCGGCTTCGGCTGTCACTTATGGATGGACCCGCGTCGCATTAGCTAGTTGGTGAGGTAACGGCTCACCAAGGCGACGATGCGTAGCCGACCTGAGAGGGTGATCGGCCACACTGGGACTGAGACACGGCCCAGACTCCTACGGGAGGCAGCAGTAGGGAATCTTCCGCAATGGACGAAAGTCTGACGGAGCAACGCCGCGTGAGTGATGAAGGCTTTCGGGTCGTAAAACTCTGTTGTTAGGGAAGAACAAGTGCTAGTTGAATAAGCTGGCACCTTGACGGTACCTAACCAGAAAGCCACGGCTAACTACGTGCCAGCAGCCGCGGTAATACGTAGGTGGCAAGCGTTATCCGGAATTATTGGGCGTAAAGCGCGCGCAGGTGGTTTCTTAAGTCTGATGTGAAAGCCCACGGCTCAACCGTGGAGGGTCATTGGAAACTGGGAGACTTGAGTGCAGAAGAGGAAAGTGGAATTCCATGTGTAGCGGTGAAATGCGTAGAGATATGGAGGAACACCAGTGGCGAAGGCGACTTTCTGGTCTGTAACTGACACTGAGGCGCGAAAGCGTGGGGAGCAAACAGGATTAGATACCCTGGTAGTCCACGCCGTAAACGATGAGTGCTAAGTGTTAGAGGGTTTCCGCCCTTTAGTGCTGAAGTTAACGCATTAAGCACTCCGCCTGGGGAGTACGGCCGCAAGGCTGAAACTCAAAGGAATTGACGGGGGCCCGCACAAGCGGTGGAGCATGTGGTTTAATTCGAAGCAACGCGAAGAACCTTACCAGGTCTTGACATCCTCTGAAAACTCTAGAGATAGAGCTTCTCCTTCGGGAGCAGAGTGACAGGTGGTGCATGGTTGTCGTCAGCTCGTGTCGTGAGATGTTGGGTTAAGTCCCGCAACGAGCGCAACCCTTGATCTTAGTTGCCATCATTAAGTTGGGCACTCTAAGGTGACTGCCGGTGACAAACCGGAGGAAGGTGGGGATGACGTCAAATCATCATGCCCCTTATGACCTGGGCTACACACGTGCTACAATGGACGGTACAAAGAGCTGCAAGACCGCGAGGTGGAGCTAATCTCATAAAACCGTTCTCAGTTCGGATTGTAGGCTGCAACTCGCCTACATGAAGCTGGAATCGCTAGTAATCGCGGATCAGCATGCCGCGGTGAATACGTTCCCGGGCCTTGTACACACCGCCCGTCACACCACGAGAGTTTGTAACACCCGAAGTCGGTGGGGTAACCTTTATGGAGCCAGCCGCCTAAGGTGGGACAGATGATTGGGGTGAAGTCGTAACAAGGTAGCCGTATCGGAAGGTGCGGCTGGATCACCTCCTTTCTATGGAGAATTGATGAACGCAGTTCATCAATAAACGTTGACTTGTTTTGTTTCGTTCAGTTTTGAGAGAACTATCTCTCAAGTTTAAATGTATGTTCTTTGAAAACTAGATAACAGTGTAGCTCATATTTTTTTAATTTTAGTTTGGTTAAGTTAGAAAGGGCGCACGGTGGATGCCTTGACACTAGGAGTCGATGAAGGACGGGACTAACGCCGATATGCTTCGGGGAGCTGTAAGTAAGCTTTGATCCGAAGATTTCCGAATGGGGAAACCCACTATACGTAATGGTATGGTATCCTTACCTGAATACATAGGGTATGGAAGACAGACCCAGGGAACTGAAACATCTAAGTACCTGGAGGAAGAGAAAGCAAATGCGATTTCCTGAGTAGCGGCGAGCGAAACGGAATCTAGCCCAAACCAAGAGGCTTGCCTCTTGGGGTTGTAGGACATTCTATACGGAGTTACAAAGGAACGAGGTAGACGAAGCGACCTGGAAAGGTCCGTCACAGAGGGTAATAACCCCGTAGTCGAAACTTCGTTCTCTCTTGAATGTATCCTGAGTACGGCGGAACACGTGAAATTCCGTCGGAATCTGGGAGGACCATCTCCCAAGGCTAAATACTCCCTAGTGATCGATAGTGAACCAGTACCGTGAGGGAAAGGTGAAAAGCACCCCGGAAGGGGAGTGAAAGAGATCCTGAAACCGTGTGCCTACAAATAGTCAGAGCCCGTTAATGGGTGATGGCGTGCCTTTTGTAGAATGAACCGGCGAGTTACGATCCCGTGCGAGGTTAAGCTGAAGAGGCGGAGCCGCAGCGAAAGCGAGTCTGAATAGGGCGTTTAGTACGTGGTCGTAGACCCGAAACCAGGTGATCTACCCATGTCCAGGGTGAAGTTCAGGTAACACTGAATGGAGGCCCGAACCCACGCACGTTGAAAAGTGCGGGGATGAGGTGTGGGTAGCGGAGAAATTCCAATCGAACCTGGAGATAGCTGGTTCTCCCCGAAATAGCTTTAGGGCTAGCCTTAAGTGTAAGAGTCTTGGAGGTAGAGCACTGATTGAACTAGGGGTCCTCATCGGATTACCGAATTCAGTCAAACTCCGAATGCCAATGACTTATCCTTAGGAGTCAGACTGCGAGTGATAAGATCCGTAGTCAAGAGGGAAACAGCCCAGATCGCCAGCTAAGGTCCCAAAGTGTGTATTAAGTGGAAAAGGATGTGGAGTTGCTTAGACAACTAGGATGTTGGCTCAGAAGCAGCCACCATTTAAAGAGTGCGTAATAGCTCACTAGTCGAGTGACTCTGCGCCGAAAATGTACCGGGGCTAAATACACCACCGAAGCTGCGAATTGATACCAATGGTATCAGTGGTAGGGGAGCGTTCTAAGTGCAGTGAAGTCAGACCGGAAGGACTGGTGGAGCGCTTAGAAGTGAGAATGCCGGTATGAGTAGCGAAAGACGGGTGAGAATCCCGTCCACCGAATGCCTAAGGTTTCCTGAGGAAGGCTCGTCCGCTCAGGGTTAGTCAGGACCTAAGCCGAGGCCGACAGGCGTAGGCGATGGACAACAGGTTGATATTCCTGTACCACCTCTTTATCGTTTGAGCAATGGAGGGACGCAGAAGGATAGAAGAAGCGTGCGATTGGTTGTGCACGTCCAAGCAGTTAGGCTGATAAGTAGGCAAATCCGCTTATCGTGAAGGCTGAGCTGTGATGGGGAAGCTCCTTATGGAGCGAAGTCTTTGATTCCCCGCTGCCAAGAAAAGCTTCTAGCGAGATAAAAGGTGCCTGTACCGCAAACCGACACAGGTAGGCGAGGAGAGAATCCTAAGGTGTGCGAGAGAACTCTGGTTAAGGAACTCGGCAAAATGACCCCGTAACTTCGGGAGAAGGGGTGCTTTCTTAACGGAAAGCCGCAGTGAATAGGCCCAAGCGACTGTTTAGCAAAAACACAGGTCTCTGCGAAGCCGTAAGGCGAAGTATAGGGGCTGACACCTGCCCGGTGCTGGAAGGTTAAGGAGAGGGGTTAGCGTAAGCGAAGCTCTGAACTGAAGCCCCAGTAAACGGCGGCCGTAACTATAACGGTCCTAAGGTAGCGAAATTCCTTGTCGGGTAAGTTCCGACCCGCACGAAAGGTGTAACGATTTGGGCACTGTCTCAACCAGAGACTCGGTGAAATTATAGTACCTGTGAAGATGCAGGTTACCCGCGACAGGACGGAAAGACCCCGTGGAGCTTTACTGTAGCCTGATATTGAATTTTGGTACAGTTTGTACAGGATAGGCGGGAGCCATTGAAACCGGAGCGCTAGCTTCGGTGGAGGCGCTGGTGGGATACCGCCCTGACTGTATTGAAATTCTAACCTACGGGTCTTATCGACCCGGGAGACAGTGTCAGGTGGGCAGTTTGACTGGGGCGGTCGCCTCCTAAAGTGTAACGGAGGCGCCCAAAGGTTCCCTCAGAATGGTTGGAAATCATTCGTAGAGTGCAAAGGCATAAGGGAGCTTGACTGCGAGACCTACAAGTCGAGCAGGGACGAAAGTCGGGCTTAGTGATCCGGTGGTTCCGCATGGAAGGGCCATCGCTCAACGGATAAAAGCTACCCCGGGGATAACAGGCTTATCTCCCCCAAGAGTCCACATCGACGGGGAGGTTTGGCACCTCGATGTCGGCTCATCGCATCCTGGGGCTGTAGTCGGTCCCAAGGGTTGGGCTGTTCGCCCATTAAAGCGGTACGCGAGCTGGGTTCAGAACGTCGTGAGACAGTTCGGTCCCTATCCGTCGTGGGCGCAGGAAATTTGAGAGGAGCTGTCCTTAGTACGAGAGGACCGGGATGGACGCACCGCTGGTGTACCAGTTGTTCTGCCAAGGGCATAGCTGGGTAGCTATGTGCGGAAGGGATAAGTGCTGAAAGCATCTAAGCATGAAGCCCCCCTCAAGATGAGATTTCCCATAGCGTAAGCTAGTAAGATCCCTGAAAGATGATCAGGTTGATAGGTTCGAGGTGGAAGCATGGTGACATGTGGAGCTGACGAATACTAATAGATCGAGGACTTAACCATATAATATGAAGCAACGTTATCTAGTTTTGAGAGAATATAAAAAACTTATTGACTTTCTAAGTGAATCAAGTATAATAATGTTTGTCTCAATCGAATATAGTCTGGTAATGATGGCAGAGAGGTCACACCCGTTCCCATACCGAACACGGAAGTTAAGCTCTCTAGCGCCAATGGTAGTTGGGACCTTGTCCCTGCGAGAGTAGGACGTTGCCAGGCAAAATGGAGGATTAGCTCAGCTGGGAGAGCACCTGCCTTACAAGCAGGGGGTCGGCGGTTCGATCCCGTCATCCTCCACCATATATGTCGGAGGGGTAGCGAAGTGGCTAAACGCGGCGGACTGTAAATCCGCTCCTTCGGGTTCGGCAGTTCGAATCTGCCCCCCTCCACCATTTCTTAATTATTGGGCTATAGCCAAGCGGTAAGGCAACGGACTTTGACTCCGTCATGCGCTGGTTCGAATCCAGCTAGCCCAGCCATTAAGAGCCATTAGCTCAGTTGGTAGAGCATCTGACTTTTAATCAGAGGGTCGAAGGTTCGAATCCTTCATGGCTCACCATTTTCTTTAAAAATATGCGGGTGTGGCGGAATTGGCAGACGCACTAGACTTAGGATCTAGCGCCTTTGGCGTGGGGGTTCGACTCCCTTCACCCGCACTTTTAATAAAATAACTCAAACATGTCTTGCGGAAGTAGTTCAGTGGTAGAATACAACCTTGCCAAGGTTGGGGTCGCGGGTTCGAATCCCGTCTTCCGCTCCAATTTTCATTATGACATGCCGGGGTGGCGGAACAGGCAGACGCACAGGACTTAAAATCCTGCGGTGGGTGACCACCGTGCGGGTTCGACCCCCGCCCTCGGCACCATATGCGCCCGTAGCTCAATTGGATAGAGCGTTTGACTACGGATCAAGAGGTTAGGGGTTCGACTCCTCTCGGGCGCGCTTTTATTAACGGGAAGTGGCTCAGCTTGGTAGAGCACCTGGTTTGGGACCAGGGGGTCGCAGGTTCAAATCCTGTCTTCCCGATTTTCCCAAAAACATGGGGCCTTAGCTCAGCTGGGAGAGCGCCTGCCTTGCACGCAGGAGGTCAGCGGTTCGATCCCGCTAGGCTCCACTTTATTTTTTATATGTCGGAGGTATACCCAAGTTCGGCTGAAGGGATCGGTCTTGAAAACCGACAGGCGGCGAGAGTCGCGCGGGGGTTCGAATCCCTCTACCTCCTCCATTTATTTTTAAAACATAATATCGTCGCGGGGTGGAGCAGTACGGTAGCTCGTCGGGCTCATAATCCGAAGGTCGCAGGTTCAAATCCTGTCCCCGCAACCAATGGTCCCGTGGTGTAGTGGTTAACATGCCTGCCTGTCACGCAGGAGATCGCCGGTTCGACCCCGGTCGGGACCGCCATTTTATGTTGGCTCGGTAGCTCAGTCGGTAGAGCAGAGGACTGAAAATCCTCGTGTCGGCGGTTCGATTCCGTCCCGAGCCACCATTTTTTTGTTTTTTTTTATGCCGGCTTAGCTCAATTGGTAGAGCAACTGACTTGTAATCAGTAGGTTGGGGGTTCAAGTCCTCTAGCCGGCACCATTTAGGGGCATAGTTTAAAGGTAGAACTGAGGTCTCCAAAACCTCCAGTGTGGGTTCAATTCCTACTGCCCCTGTAAAGTATATGGGCCTATAGCTCAGCTGGTTAGAGCGCACGCCTGATAAGCGTGAGGTCGATGGTTCGAGTCCATTTAGGCCCACCATATATATTCCGCAGTAGCTCAGTGGTAGAGCTATCGGCTGTTAACCGATCGGTCGTAGGTTCGAGTCCTACCTGCGGAGCCATGGCCCGTTGGTCAAGTGGTTAAGACACCGCCCTTTCACGGCGGTAACACGGGTTCGAATCCCGTACGGGTCATAAAAAAAGAGTCAGCATATTGCTGACTCTTTTTTATTATGTATAAGCCTCTTTTTATCACCTTATTTTCCTGAAATAAATAAAGGGATTTAGGAAAAGCTATGGTATGTATTAAAAGGAGGAGATGAAAAATGACGCAAGTTAGAGAACTTATGAGTACTCATATCGTACATTGTACACCATTAGACAATGTATATGAGGCAGCTGTAAAAATGAAGGAAGAATCGGTTGGATTGATTCCTGTTATTGAAAATAAACAAGTTGTTGGGCTTGTTACTGATCGAGACTTAGTTGTTCGTGGGATTGCTGAAAAACATCCTGGATCTAATCAAATTACAAATGTAATGACAACAAACATTGTTTCAGTTTCTCCAGACGATTCTATTGAAAAAGCTACAGAATTAATGGCACAATATCAAATTAGACGGTTACCGGTTGTTGAGAGCGGTCAACTTGTTGGGATGCTAGCACTAGGTGATTTAGCTATAAGAAAATCAGCAGATGATCAAGCAGGGTTTGCTTTAAGTGAAATCTCAGAGCATATGGAATAAATTATGTATAAAGATCAGATACATTATTCTAGTATATACGGATTAAACTAATATGTTAGCGTGATGTATCTGAGACATTATATAATAAGTATAGAGTCAATATTTTTGACAGTTTTTTTAAATTTGTCATTCCTAATTTTTAATAAGAGAAAAAATGATATACTGAGAGATATAAGTGTTATTATAGATTTTGAATATAACAATATTCGTTGTTAATGATGTAATAATGAATTAATATTTCCTACGTAGATAAAGTGAAACTTTAATTATTGGGGGTGTCCATCCCCCAATAATTATTAGTTGAACCAATCGGGCTTTTATGGGCAGTTTTATCTCCCACCTAACTTCCTCGCATTCGCAGAATTTTGAGGTGGGAGTCTTACTGCCCGCAAATAGCGGGATAAAAAGGGAAGGGGAATTATATGAGGGCTGTACAGGGCGATCCAAATTGGAATTTGGTTACAGATACATATATAGAACCAAATAATTTCGCTGAGTTATTTTCTTTGCTTGTACCTTGTCATCCAAAAGGTGAAAGGAAAGAGCGAACTATATTAGTATGGAAAGAAAAAGAATTTTATAAAGAAGAAAATTTAGCGGCATTTATCGTATATGGCATGAATAAAGTAAAGAATTTACCGCAGTTTCATAAAGATGAAATTCCAACTCTAGTACGTATTCTTCGTTTATGTCAAGAGATTGGTTGGTATGAAGAGGCAAATGCTTTTATGATAACCCAAGGGCTAGATGAATTTGTCCGAACTTCATTGGAGTATGAAACATGGGATCTTTTGACGAAAGCAGTTGCTTTAAACTATTTAATTATTAAATATCGTATTGGTGAATTAACAGCTGAGGATGTAGAAATTTGGGATCGAGTTAAATTTAGTGAGAAATGTATAACAGATTGCAAACATCTATTATCTCATAAAGAAGTATTGGAATTTACATTCTTTTATATGTGTAAGCGAGCGAAAACACTGTCAAAAGAGAAATTAAATAGTGATATGATGAGTCTGGCAATGTATTGTAATACTTTTGTGTATGATTTATATACACATGACTTATTACGAAAGTATCGTAAGTGTACAGACTTCCTATCATATTATGGACCTAGTCAAGCGGTTTTAGCTTGTCAAAGAGCTGTACTTTCACAAATTTTCGATCGATTAGACCCTTTAAAGACAACTCATGTAGATGATTATTTATATGTGATGAAAGAAATGATGGAGCATATGACGATAGGGGTAATGGATCGGTATGGTCATTTTATTGGAAAGCTACTATCATATGTACCATTTTTCGAAATGATCCAAGTTCCACAGCATGCATATTATTGTGAAGAATTACTGTATATTTGTAAGGGAATTGAATACAAAGAAGAAATACTACGCAATTATATATTTATACAATTACATGATTGTTTACCATCATTCTTTAAACTATTTCTTAAAAATAAGCGTTATGCAACGATTCATGATATTCTTTTCTATTGGTGCGACGATGAACAAAGAATGAGCTTAGAGAAAAAATATAATCTTAGTTTCATTTATGAAAAATATGCTTGTGGATAAACCATATTTTACATATTAAAAATCAATATAAATTAAAAAGGATCTCAAGTTTATGTGAGATCCTTTTTTTGTTAGTAAAGCAAGGAGAAAGTAACTAAGATAAGAAATAACATTCCATAAAGGAGAAATTGTGCAGTATAACTTCCTTGTATACCAAAAAAAGTATTCATTTTTTCATATAAATTCAATATATATTTCATTGGATTATCTTTGAAAGATTGGTACACAGTGTTTCCTCTTTCTAAGCTTCTTGTTCATGTTTTTGGTTATTAGGAACATGAACGTATCTAGCTATGAATAATAAAACACCTATAAAGAATACAGGAAGTACGGTAGATAAATAAAAACCATTACTAATTATATTTGTTATAAGAGCACTTAAAAGAAAAATTACATTATAAATATGGGCAATTTTTTGTTTTAGCCGCATTTGTAATGCTTCCATAATGATTTCTAAAGCAACAAAAGCAATAATAATAGATAAAAATACAGTGTTCGTATTATAAATGATTAAACAACAGATTAAACCTAAAAAGGCCAGGTATTCAATAAAGAGAGGTATATTGCGTGGCATATAATTTACCTAACTAAATATGGCAGTGGGTTTACTGCATTTGTTTTTTCAAAATTCCATTCCCCATTATGTAATTCAAAATGGAGATGTTGCCCGTATGAATGACCTGTGTTTCCCATATGACCTACTAATTGTCCAGTTTGTACTTGATCACCAGCTTGTACAGTGCGATCCTTCATATGAGCATAAACTGTTGTATATAATTTCCCATTTATTTGATGGGCGATGAACACGACATTGCCGTAGCTAGCCGAATAATAAGATTTCACAACCTTACCTGCAGCAGCAGCTTGAATAGAGACATTTCCTTGTGCTGCTATATCTATACCATAATGCATTTGCTCCCAGCGCATATCAAAAGTGGAGCTGATTTTCCCTTGAGTAGGGAATTTGAAAACTGCTGGAATTGATGCAGGTTGAGCTGTTTTAGCTTGTGCTTGATTTTGATTTTGCACTACATAGTGTTTTGCTACATATCCGTATCCTGTGCCAAAACGAATTTTATACCAAGTACCTACCGTTTCTACTACTTGTACTTGTGTACCATTTTGTAATGAGCCAAGTAGAGTGCCACTTGTGCTAGCATTGCTACGTACATTTAATTTTGGTGTTGCAACAGTATAAGAAGGAGAACCTTGTACTGTTACACCTTTTACTAGAGGTGTGGATCCATTAGATACAAATGTTTTTTGTACGTAACCAATTTGACCGTTATGTAATATTTTGTACCAATCTCCTTGTTCACCTTGAATGGTAATGAATTGACCATTTGGTAATATATCTAGAATAGAAGACTCTGTATTAGGTTCAGAACGAACGTTTAATGCGTTTGCATTTACGATATATTGAGACTTTGGTTGAACATTTTTTTTGAATAGAATTGCATCTTTTTTCATATAGCCTGTTTTGTTGTTAACAGATACTTTATACCAATCTTGAACTGTTTCAAGAATAGTAACCGGGCTATTAAATCGAATGGTATCAATTATTGCACTGTCTGTATGGCTATTTTGATGTAGTGCAACGTTGTCAATTTTTACATATCCAGTTTTTACTGTAGATGGTTGCTTAGCAGCCGCTGTTTGTATATCGGATTCTCCCATAGAAGGAAGTAAAGAAGCAATTGCGATAGTAGTTGCTGTTAAAGCTGTAGCTTTCATATTCATGTAATAAAGACCTCCTCTAGTTGTATAGTTGTAATTTTATTATAGTATAAAGATATAATATATTGGTCGTATTCACATAAATGTAATATGAAATCAATAAAAATAATGTCAGAAGAGAGATTCGTATATAAATATTGTATATATCATTTGTGAGGTCTCATTTATATTTGTTTAACATGTTAATAATTAATTCTCAATTAAGAAAATTAAAACAGTTGATGATGTCTTATGGCGGTGTTATACTGACAGTGATAATTTTATAGTTTGCTAGGAGGGCTGGTGTTGCCAGCTGAGAGTAGGGCCGTAAGCCTTTGATCCTTTTTATTACCTGATCTAGATTATGCTAGCGTAGGGAAGCAATTCGGACATTAACAATGAGTCCCCGTTTCTTTGCGTATAGAAACGGGGCTTTTTTATTTGAAAATTTCATATTAACACCACTAGGGGTGCTTTTCGTGCTGAGAGAGGAATAATCCTTAACCCTTACAACACCTGATCTAGATAATACTAGCGAAGGGAAGTGGAACAACGAATAAATTATAATTTTATTTGCTGTAACCACTTCTTATATACAGAAGTAGTTTTTTTATTGAGATAAATAGATATATAGGAAGGGGAATTATTAATGAAATTTTGTGAAAGATTATTTGATACGGTGCAGCCTGTTTGGGAGAAAAGTCATAATCATCCGTTTGTAGTAGGTATGGGGGATGGTACGTTGGAAAAAGACAAATTCCAGTACTATATTATTCAAGATTATTTATATTTGTTAGATTATGCAAAGCTATATGCAATTGGGGTTGTAAAGGCAACGAATCCACAAGTTATGGCAAAATTTGCAGAGCAAATTGATGGGATTTTAAATGGAGAAATGACGATCCATAAACAGTATGCAAACAAACTTGGCATTACTGTAGAGGAGATAGAATCTGCGAAACCATCTGCTAAAAATTTAGCCTATACAAATTACATGATGTCTGTATCTCAAAATGGCACACTTGTAGAATTAATATCAGCTTTACTTCCATGTATGTGGAGCTATTGGGAGATCGGAAAGCGTTTAAATGATATTCCTGGAGCAAGCAATCATGAGTTCTTTGGAGAGTGGATTCAAGGATATTGTTCTGAAGAATACGGTAACCTTTGTATTTGGTTAATAGATTTATTAAATGAAATGGCAGTTGGAAAGTCAGAGAAAGAGCTAGACCGATTAGAGGAGATTTTCTTATATTCCAGCCGATTTGAATATTTATTCTGGGATATGGCTTATCGTAAGGAGATGTGGGGTTTTGAGGAGCAAGAACATACTACAGTTTCATAATGTTTCCTTTCATTATGATGAGAAACCAATCATCAATGAATTAAATGCTTCTATACAAGATAAAGAGTTTGTAAGTATTATCGGGCCGAGTGGATGCGGGAAAAGTACTTTATTTCGCCTTATTACAGGCTTAGAAGAGGCAAGTACTGGACAGATAGAGCTGACAAAAACAAAGAGTCATCCTGTAGGGTATATGCCCCAAAAAGATATGCTCTTGCCGTGGAGGACGATTATTGAGAATGCTGCCCTGCCGCTAGAGTGCCAAGGTGTGCAGAAGAAAGAAGCGCAAGTAAAAGCGAAAGAACTGTTACATAAATTTGGTTTACAAGGGTACGAGAAAAAATATCCGAAAGATTTATCTGGTGGTATGAGGCAACGCGTATCTTTTATCCGAACTTTATTAACAGGCGGGGAGATATTATTGTTAGATGAACCGTTTAGCGCATTGGACGCTTTAACGAAGGCATCTTTGCAAGAATGGTTGTTTGAACAATGGAAAGAGTGGGAAAAAACAATTTTATTTATCACTCATGATGTTGAAGAAGCATTGTTTCTTTCTAATCGAATTTTGGTTGTAGAAAATCAACCGATAGCAACTTTAACTGAGCGAATTGTGCCGCTTGATCGTAACCGAACAAGAAAAGATTTATATAAGCCTGAAGTGTTAGCGCTTAAAGAAGAGCTCCTTAGTATGTTACAAAGGCAGGTACTCGTATGATGAATCGCTTGAAGGAGTTATTACCTGCCCTAATATTAAGTGGAATTTTACTTGCTCTGTGGGAAGTAGGAGCAAGAATTGTAGATGAGATGTACATTTTGCCATCACCTTCTGCAATTGTAATGAAGATATGGGCGCTGAAAGATATATTATTTACGGTTCATTTACCTGCAACGTTGTACGTCGTTTTAACAGGCGTTGTTATTTCTATCGTACTGGGCGTAGGGCTAGCAATGTTAATGAATGCGAGTACGTGGATGGAAAGAGCATTTTATCCGTTATTAGTTGCTTCACAAACCATCCCGATTACTGCGCTTGCGCCGCTCTTCGTTTTATGGTTTGGATATACCATCTGGAGTAAGGTTGTTGTTACCGTTTTAATTACGTTTTTCCCAATTGCGGTCAATACGTATGATGGACTGCGCAGTACGAAAAAAGAATGGGAGGAGCTATTAGTTACATATGGTGCAACGAAAAAAGATATTTTTCTAAAGCTAAAGTTGCCATCTGCTCTTCCTTATTTTTTTTCAGCGTTAAAAATTGCGATACCACTTAGCGTTATTGGGGCAGCGATTGGTGAATGGCTCGGTGCACAAGCTGGGCTTGGATATTTCAGTAAAAGAATGATGACGCAGTTAGACGGAGCTGGTGTATTTGCACCAATTGTATTGTTATCATTATTAGCTATTTTCTTCGTCATACTTGTTTCGATATTAGAAAAGAAATTTATTAGTTGGAGGAAACATTCATGAAATTATTAAAACGCATCTTTGTGTTTACATTATTAGTTGCAATGATTGCAGGATGTTCGAGTAACTCGGCATCAGATAAGAATAAATCAGAAAAAGAAATAACAGTAATGCTTGATTGGTACCCGAATGCGGTACATAGCTTTATTTATACGGCAATTGAAAAAGGATACTTTAAAGAAGAAGGAGTCAAGGTGAATATTAAATTCCCTTCTAATCCGACTGATCCATTAACGCTAGCGGCAGCAGGGAAAGTGACAGTTGGTTTGTATTATCAACCAGATGTTGTCATGGCAAAAGCAAATGAACAAATTCCAGTGAAATCAATTGGAGCTGTCGTACGTTCACCGTTAAATCATGTTGTATCACTGAAGTCAGCAGGCATTCAATCGCCAAAAGATTTAGAGGGGAAAACAGTTGGATATTCTGGAACACCTTTAAGTGAGATGTATTTAAAAACGATGGTAAAAGAAGCTGGTGGTAATCCAGATACAGTGAAAGTAGTCGATGTTGGCTTTGATTTAGTACCAGCATTAATTACGAAAAAAGTGGATGCGGTAACAGGGGCATACATTAACCATGAAGTACCTGTTATGCGTCATGAAGGTCATGAACCAGCATACTTTAATCCAGCAGATTATGGTGTACCGAACTATCATGAGCTTGTGTTTGTAACGGGTGATAAAACGTTGAAAAAAGATAAAGAAGCATTGCAAGCCTTTTTACGTGGGGCACAAAAAGGGTATGACTTTATGAAGAAAAAACCCGATGAAGCATTAAATATTTTATTAGATCATCAAGAAAAAGAAAACTTCCCGCTTGTACCAGAAGTTGAAAAAGAAAGTATGAAAATTTTATTAGAGAAGATGGAAACGAAAGATGAGCCATTCTTATCGGATTCAAAAGAGTCATGGGAGAAACAAAACAAATGGTTGAAAGACAAAGGAATGACGAAAGAAATCGTTCCAGCCGATGAATTATTTGAAAACATTTTAAAGTAGGCGAATGAATATGAAAAATGAGCTCCATGTAATCTCAAATGGCCATATGCCATTCGAAGAGTTAGTGAATGTAGCGATGCAAATTGAGAGTGAGATCGATTATTTGCATATTCGTGAGCGTGAGAAAAGTACGAAGGAATTGTATGAAGGTTTGGAAAGTCTTTTGGGGAAAGGCTTTCCAGCATCGAAGATAGTGATAAATGATCGAATTGATATTGCTATTCTATTAAATATTCCGCGTGTTCAGCTAGGATATCGAAGCGCAGATGTAAGGTTAGTAAAAGAAAAGTTTTCTTATTTGCATGTCGGTTATTCAGTACATTCGCTAGATGAAGCGATAGTAGCATTTAAAAATGGAGCAGATTCACTCGTTTATGGTCATGTATTTCCGACAGATTGTAAAAAAGGTGTGCCAGCGAGAGGATTAGAAGAAATTGCTCATATGGCAAGTTGTTTATCCATACCAATAACTGCAATTGGTGGGATTACCCATGAAAATACAGGTGATGTTCTTGCAAATGGTGTAAGTGGCATTGCTGTTATGTCCGGGATTATAAGCAGTAGTAATCCGTATAGCAAGGCGAAATCTTATAAGGAATCAATAAGAAAGTGGGCGGAAAAACATGTGTAAGAAGTATGATGTAGCGATTATTGGCGGAGGTGTAATTGGTAGTTCAGTTGCACACTTTCTAGCAGAAAGAGGGCATAAAGTAGCGATTGTAGAGAAGCAAAGAATCGCATCTGAAGCTTCGAAAGCAGCTGCTGGTTTGCTCGGTGTTCAGGCAGAATGGGATGCATGTGATCCGTTGTTTGAGCTTGCTAGAGAAAGCCGTGCTATATTTCCACAACTTGCAGCAGTTTTACGTGAAAAAACAGGCATCGATATTGGGTATGAAGAAAAGGGCATTTATCGCATCGCTCAAAATGAAGATGAGAAGAAAAGAATTCTTCATATTATGGATTGGCAGCAGAAAACAGGTGAAGATTCCCGATTTCTAACGGGGGACCATTTACGGGAAAAAGAGCCGTTTCTTTCCGAGTCAATTATAGGGGCGGTATATTATCCGAAAGATGGTCAAGTTATTGCACCAGAGCTTACGAAAGCATTCGCACATTCTGCAGCAATTTCCGGAGCTGATATATATGAACAAACAGAAGTGTTTGATATTCGTATTGAAAATAATAAAGTGACTGGAATTGTGACAAACGAAGGTGTAATCACATGTGAAAAAGTCGTTATCGCCGGAGGATCATGGAGTACGAAATTGCTACATTATTTTCAGAGTGATTGGGGTACATATCCTGTTAAGGGGGAGGTTGTTGCAGTAAGAAGCAAGAAACCGCTCTTGAAAGCTCCTATTTTCCAAGAACGTTTTTATATTACGCCGAAACGTGGTGGCCGTTACGTAATTGGGGCAACAATGAAGCCTCATACATTTAATAAGTCTGTACAACCAGAAAGTATTACTTCCATATTAGAGCGTGCCTACACAATATTGCCTGCTTTAAAAGAAGCAGAATGGGAAAGTACGTGGGCTGGGTTAAGACCGCAGTCTAATCATGAAGCTCCTTATATGGGAGAGCATGAAGAAATAAAAGGTTTATATGCTTGTACGGGCCATTATCGAAACGGCATTTTATTAAGTCCTGTTTCTGGTCAGTATATGGCTGATTTAATAGAAGGAAAGCAGGAGAATCACTTGCTAGATTCATTGCTTTCTAAAACGGTTTAGAAAGGGGATGGAAGTTTGAATTTAAAAATTAATGGTAACCAAATTGAAGTACCAGAGAGTATAAAAACAGTAGCTGGGCTACTTACACATTTAGAGTTAGATAACAGAATTGTTGTAGTAGAACGTAATAAAGATATTTTACAAAAAGATGATCATAACGATACATCTGTTTTTGATGGGGACCAAATTGAGATTGTAACTTTCGTAGGAGGCGGTTGATTATGTTAAACATTGGACAATTTTCATTTCATTCTAGACTTTTATTAGGAACAGGGAAATTCCCTGATTTTGATGTGCAGCAAAAGGCAATTGATGTTTCTGAGGCTGAGATTTTAACATTCGCAGTACGTCGTATGGATATATTCGATGCGAAGCAGCCTAATTTATTAGAGAAACTTGATGTAAAAAAATATACGTTATTACCGAATACAGCAGGAGCAAAAAATGCTGAAGAAGCTGTTCGTATTGCAAAATTAGCAAAAGCTTCTGGACTTTGTGACATGATAAAAGTAGAAGTTATTGGTGATGATAGAACGTTATTACCTGATCCAGTAGAAACGTTAAAGGCATCTGAAATGTTACTAGAAGAAGGATTTATCGTTCTTCCTTACACATCTGATGATGTTGTATTAGCACGCAAACTACAAGAACTTGGCGTGCATGCGATTATGCCAGGAGCATCACCCATCGGATCAGGACTTGGTATTGTAAATCCATTAAATTTAAGCTTTATTATTGAACAAGCGACAGTACCAGTTATCGTTGACGCAGGTATTGGTAGCCCAGCTGATGCGGCATTTGCGATGGAATTAGGAGCGGATGGTGTGTTATTAAATACTGCAGTATCTGGAGCGAACGATCCTATTAAAATGGCATACGCAATGAAATTAGGTATTGAGGCAGGACGATTAGGGTTTGAAGCAGGTCGTATTGCACGTAAGCGCTGCGCGACAGCAAGTAGTCCTTTAGAAGGAATGAGCGTAGTTGAATAATCGATATTCTCGCCAAGAACTATTTTCTCCAATTGGGGAAGAAGGGCAACAAAAGCTAGGAGAAAAGCATGTACTTATTATCGGTGCAGGTGCATTAGGTAGTGCAAATGCAGAGATGTTTGTAAGGGCAGGCGTTGGTAAGGTAACAATTGTTGACCGCGATTATGTAGATTGGAGTAATTTGCAAAGACAACAATTGTATGCAGAGAGTGATGTAGAGAATAATCTTCCGAAGGCTGTAGCGGCAAAAAAACGTCTAGAAGAGGTTAATAGTGAAGTAAGAGTAGAAGCTCTCGTTCAGGATGTAACGGCTGAAGAGTTAGAAGAACTCGTTACAAATGTTGATGTAATCATCGATGCGACTGACAATTTCGAAACACGTTTCATTGTGAATGATATATCGCAAAAATATTCTATTCCATGGGTTTACGGGGCATGTGTAGGGAGTTACGGTCTTTCTTATACTATTCTTCCAGGAAAAACGCCATGTTTATCTTGTTTATTACAATCGATTCCACTTGGCGGAGCGACATGTGATACGGCGGGTATTATATCACCTGCTGTATCTCTTGTCGTTTCTCATCAAGTAACGGAAACACTTAAACTGTTAGTAGAAGATTATGACTCGCTTCGAGATGGGCTTGTATCATTTGATGTATGGAAAAATGAATATTCATGTATGAATGTGCGAAAGCTTCGTAAACATAATTGTCTATCGTGTGGTGAACAAGCAGTATATCCATATTTAAATAAGGAAAACACTTCAAAAACAGCAGTGTTATGCGGGAGAAATACAGTTCAAATTAGACCACCTTATAAAGAGGAAATGGATTTTGAACAATATAAAAAATTGTTGAATGATCGTGTGACTGATTTAAATGTAAATCCATATTTATTATCATTTTCGGTTGAAGAAAAGAGATTAGTTGCTTTTAAAGATGGCCGTGTCCTTGTACATGGAACGAAAGATATAAGCGAAGCGAAAACAATTTATCATCGCTATTTTGGGTAGAAAAGGATGAGTGGAATGAAAGTGAATAAAGCTTTAACGATTGCAGGGTCTGATAGCGGAGGCGGCGCTGGGATTCAGGCGGATTTAAAAACATTCCAAGAGCTTGGTGTATATGGAATGACGGCTATTACAGCAATTACTGCTCAAAATACGCTTGGCGTTCAAGGGGTGTATCCTGTTTCTTTAGAAGGAATTACGGAACAGCTGCATTCAATTGGCACGGATTTAACGCCAGATGCTGTGAAACTGGGAATGTTATTTAGTAGTGAAATTATTCAAATTGTGGCAGAGTATATTAAGAAATTTTGCTGGAATAATATTGTGCTAGATCCTGTTATGATTGCTAAAGGTGGTGCGTCATTATTACAACAAGAAGCAGTACAAGCATTAAAAGAATATTTATTGCCAGTAGCAACGGTTGTCACACCGAATGTTCCGGAAGCAGAAGTGTTAACTGGAATGGAGATTCAAAATATAGAAGATAGTAAGGAAGCTGCAAAAGTATTGCATGAATTAGGAGCTAAATATGTGCTTATGAAGGGCGGACATGCAGAATATCAAGGTAATGAAGTAATTGATTTACTCTTTGATGGTGAGCAGTTTATTGAATTTAGAAGTGAACGAATTCCTTCGAAGCAAACGCACGGAAGTGGATGTACATTTGCTTCAGCGGTTACAGCAGGACTTGCGAAAGGCTACTTGATGGAAGAGGCAGTTCAAGAAGCAAAACGATTTATTAGTATAGCAATTGAAGAGCCATTGAATATTGGAAGTGGTCATGGGCCGACGAATCATTTTGCATATAAATTGAATAAGACGCATGTATAAAGATACGAGAAGCCAGTTTGTTAACTGGCTTTTTTTGTGTTTACTTTTTCCAAATACAGGAGTAATATATCAGCCAGAATACATTTTTTGTAATACGCTGAATTCAAATTTATGGAGCGGAGGAACCAATTTGTGCGTCGTCACTAGGGGTGAATCTTTCAATGTTGAAAGTAGGGCTACTCTCAAAGCCCGAATCCGACAGCTAACTTCGTAAGCGTCTTGAGAGAGGACGGTGCCATGATGGATACATCACTTCATCGGTCTGATTAGTATAGGAGAATATCAATCTATGTTTGAGTTCTTTTATGCTAAGGAGGATGAGGTACATGGAACTAACACTTATTTGTGTTGGAGAAAAAAACAAGGTAAAGAGTTTAAGAGAGCTAGTAGCATTTCAGCATGAGTTAATTATTTTTACAGCCAATGAAGAGATAGCGGATGAAGTTAGAGAGTATGGGTTTGAATCAGCTTATAGCTGTAATAAGGAGAAGGATTTTACTAGTATTTGCACACGTATTAAGAAGGTGATTTTACTAGGGGATGAGCTTCCGATAGTTAGTTTCTTCACAGAACACATTCGTTTTTCTTTTCAAGCGCCTATTACTGTTGTTACAAAGAATAAACGCTATCCGGCCAGGCTCTACGAAACAATTGGAGCTAAATTTGTAGTGTTTACGAACTGTGATAATATTTCTTTTTTATTTTTTGAATAAGGTGGGGGAAATGAAGATGAAAGTGTTGTTACTAGGAGATATAGCGAATCGTTGGGCGATATCGGTAGAGAGAGTTCACGAATTGGTAGTGCTCGATCCTCTTTTTCCAGGTCCATATATTATATTACCATCAAAAGATGTTTTGTATTTAGAGGCGGATATTACCGAATATGAGCAGTTACATGCGGAATTATCACAAGTTTATATTCGAGGGAGAAATTTGCGTGCTTTTTTGCGTGGAGAATAAAGGTTGAATGAAAAAAGAGCGAATGCTGAGTGCAACAAGCTATGCACTTCATGTAATTCGCTCTTTTTATTTCGTATTTAAAAGATCATTTCTGTGAAAAAGAAAGGAAAGACGAGAAAACAGATGAAAAAATATTAATAACAACTAATGTAAACGCTTAAATAGATGGATATTTTCTTATTTTCAGTAATTTACCCCTTTACAAGTTAAATTTAGAGGAGTATATTTACTCTCATAAATCATTCATTAAATTTCCAAAAAAAACCTAAAATCGCTGAGTTCCAGAAATGGAGCGGGGGAACCAATTTTGTGCATTGTCACTTGGGGTGAATCTTTCAATTTTGAAAGTAGGGCTACTCTTTAGGCCCGAATCCGACAGCTAACCTCGTAAGCGTTTAGAGAGGAGGTTTACTTTGTGTTGTTCGTTTCGAACACTAAGTAGAGCTTAGTGTTCTTTTTTTGATAACTATATGGTAAAATTTAACAAAAAAGTGAGGGGTAGTTATGTTAGATGTTGTAATGATCGGTATTTTTGTTGGGTTAGTCGCATCGATGGCAAGTCTTGCAAGTTGGTCAGATAAAGTTGTGAAAGAAGGGAAGCAATCATGATGATTGCCTTATCGGTTATTGTTGCAGCGATTACGGTGTACTTAGTATACGCATTATTAAATCCAGAAAAGTTTTAATTAGGGGGAATCATTCATTATGATTTGGGTTGCAGTCATTATTACAATGCTCTTGTTTATTTTAGTAGCAAAGCCAATGGGGATTTATTTAGAGAAAGCCTTTCAAGGTAGCAAGAAGCTAGATAAAGTATTCGGGCCTTTTGAGAAACTTATTTTTAAAATTACAGGTGTAAAAGGATACAATCAAACGTGGAAACAGTATGCATTATCATTAGTTCTACTCAATGGATTTATGATTGTTGTCGTATATTTCATTTTCAGATTACAAGGCGTATTGCCATTAAATCCAGCGCATATTGAAGGGATGGAGCCTACGCTCGCTTTTAATACAGCGATTAGTTTTATGGCTGATACAAACTTACAGCATTATAGCGGTGAAAATGGCTTATCTTATTTATCACAATTAATCGGGATTACATTTTTAATGTTTACGGCACCAGCAACGACGTTAGCGCTCGTTATGGCTTTTATAAGAGGACTCGCTGGAAAAGAACTCGGTAACTTTTTCGTTGATTTTACGAGAGCATTAACGAGAGTTTTTCTTCCTATCGCATTTATTGCGGCGTTGGTCTTTGTCGCACTTGGTGTACCACAAACGTTAGATGGAGCGGTTATGGCACAAACAATTGATGGTGCGAAGCAAAGTATTTTACGTGGTCCAGTTGCATCATTCGTTTCAATTAAGGAACTTGGAAATAACGGCGGTGGATTTTTCGGGGCAAACTCTACACATCCTTTTGAAAATCCAGGGCAAATGAGTAATATTTTGCAAATGATGCTTATGATGTTATTGCCAACAGCACTTCCATTTACGTACGGAAGAATGATAGGAAATAAAAAACAAGGACGTATCCTTTTCGTTTCACTATTTATGGTGTTTTTACTCGGATTTATAACGATTACTACATCTGAATTAAATGGTAATCCGGCATTAAATGGAATGGGTATCGAACATGTACAAGGAAGTACAGAAGGAAAAGAAGTGCGATTTGGAACAGTATTTTCTTCACTATACGCAACAGTAACGACAGCTGCTGAAACAGGGGCCGTTAATACGATGCATGATACGTTAACACCAATTGGTGGTCTAGTTCCACTCGTAAATATGATGTTAAATACAGTATACGGCGGTGTTGGAGCAGGTTTTGTGAACATTATTATGTATGCAATTATTGCAGTCTTTATATCTGGGTTAATGGTTGGACGGACACCGGAGTTTTTAGGTAAGAAAATTGAAGGTAAGGAAATGAAATTGATTGCGGTAACGATTTTATTTCATCCATTGCTTATTTTAGGGTTTTCAGCATTAGCTCTTTCAACAAGCTTAGGAACGGATGCAATTTCTCATTCAGGTTTCCACGGTTTAACGCAAGTTGTATATGAATACACATCGTCAGCTGCGAATAACGGATCTGGATTTGAAGGATTGGGGGATAATACACCGTTTTGGAATATTACGACTGGTTTAGTTATGTTTTTAGGACGCTATTTCAGTTTAATTACGATGCTAGCTGTTGCAGCTTCACTGAAAGAGAAGACGGTAGTACCAGAAACAGTCGGGACATTCCGTACGGATAATGGTTTATTTGGAGGGATCTTTATTGGAACAATTGTAATTGTTGGTGCGTTAACATTCTTCCCGATGTTAGTACTTGGCCCAATTGCAGAATTTCTTACATTGAAGTAATGGAGGGTACATGATGAGACCGGTAGTAGTAAAAGAAAAAAGAGTAAATGAGTCACAAATACATGCTGTAGAAGATGAGGTTAGACAAGCAAAAACGATGGATCGTGATATCGTGACACATGCGATGAAACAATCCTTTGCGAAATTGAATCCGAAAGTAATGATAAAGAATCCGATTATGTTCGTTGTGGAAATTGGATTTATCATTACGTTAATTTTATCCTTTCTTCCAAGTAGTTCTAGTAGTGTACCAGGGTGGTTTAATATAACAGTTTCTCTCATTCTATTATTTACAGTTTTATTTGCTAACTTTGCAGAAGCTTTAGCTGAAGGGCGTGGTAAAGCGCAAGCCGATTCTTTAAAACAATCGAAGAAAGATGTGTTTGCAAATGTTGTAAAAGAAAATGGAGATATTGTTCAAGTTTCAGCAACTGATTTGAGAAAAGGTGACGTTGTTATTGTAAAACAAGGAGAAATGATTCCGAATGATGGTGAAGTAATTAAAGGTTTAGCGTCTGTAGATGAATCTGCAATAACAGGAGAATCAGCTCCTGTTATAAAAGAGGCGGGTGGTGATTTTTGTTCCGTAACAGGCGGTACGATGGTCGTAAGTGATGAAATTACAATTGTAATTACGAGTAATCCTGGTGAATCATTTATTGATAAAATGATTTCGTTAGTAGAAGGGGCTGCACGTCAAAAAACACCGAATGAGATTGCTTTAAATACAGTATTAACGAGTTTAACTCTTATTTTCTTAATCGTTGTTGTGACGTTGCCGATTTTTACAAATTATCTAGGGTTTCAAATTGATACTGCTGTACTTGTAGCGTTGTTAGTTTGTTTAATTCCAACGACAATTGGCGGGTTATTATCAGCGATTGGTATTGCCGGGATGGACCGTGTGACAAAGTTTAATGTGCTAGCAATGTCAGGGAAAGCAGTAGAAGCTGCGGGTGATATTAATACAATTATTTTAGACAAAACGGGTACGATTACTTTCGGGAACCGTATGGCACATACACTACTCCCTGTGGGAAATGAAACGATTGAACAAGTAGGAAAATGGGCTGCCATTAGCTCAGTTTTAGATGAAACACCAGAAGGTCGATCTGTTATTGAGTATGTGAAAGGGAAATCAATATCATATAATAGAGAACTTGCAGAACAAGGTGAGTTTGTTCCGTTTAAAGCAGAAACGAGAATGAGTGGTGTTGATTTAAAAGACGGAACGAAAGTGAGAAAAGGTGCTGTAGGTAGCGTGATTGAATGGGTTCAATCACAAGGCGGAACGATTCCGAAAGATGTGAATCAAAAAGCAGATTTAATTTCAAAAGAGGGCGGGACACCGCTTATAGTTGCAGTAAACGATCGTATTTACGGTTTAATTTATTTAAAGGATACAGTAAAACCTGGTATGCGTGAACGTTTTGAACAATTACGTCAAATGGGAATTAAAACCGTTATGTGTACAGGTGATAATCCATTAACAGCAGCGACAATTGCAAAAGAAGCAGGGGTAGATGAATTCGTTGCTGAGTGTAAACCAGAAGATAAAATTGCGGTTATTAAAGCAGAGCAAGACAAAGGGAAACTTGTAGCGATGACAGGTGATGGTACAAATGATGCCCCGGCATTAGCGCAGGCGGATGTTGGATTAGCGATGAATAGTGGTACGACAGCTGCGAAAGAAGCAGCGAATATGATTGATCTAGATTCGAATCCAACAAAAATCATTGAGGTTGTAGGAATTGGTAAGCAATTGTTAATGACGCGTGGTGCGTTAACAACGTTTAGTATTGCAAACGATATAGCAAAATACTTTGCAATCATTCCAGCAATGTTTACACTTGCGATTCCGCAAATGGAAGCATTAAACATTATGAAATTAACATCACCGCTTTCAGCAATCTTATCAGCATTAATATTTAATGCGGTTATTATTCCGTTACTTATTCCTCTAGCGATGAAAGGTATCGCATATAAACCGATGAGTTCGAATGCACTACTTAGCCGAAACTTACTCATTTATGGGCTTGGTGGAGTGATCGTTCCATTCATTGGAATTAAAGTAATTGATATGATTGTCGGCTTGTTCATATAAGGAAGAGGGGAAAAAAAGATGGCGAAAAAACAAAGTATACTTTCACCAATTATTCGTATTACTTTTACATTTCTAGTTTTGTGCGGCCTCGTATACCCGCTTATTGTAACTGGTATTGCGCAAGCGGTAATGAAGGATAATGCGGATGGAAGTCTTATATATAATGATAAAGATGAAGTAGTTGGTTCAAAATTAATCGGTCAAAATTTCACAGATCCACGTTATTTTCATGGACGTGTCTCTAGTATAGAATATAAAGCAGAAGCATCTGGTTCAAATAACTATGCACCGTCTAATCCAGATTTAGCAAAACGAGTTGAGAAAAGTATTGCAGAGTGGAAGGAACAAAATCCAACCATTCCAGTTACAGAAGTACCGATAGATTTAGTGACGAATTCAGGTTCAGGGCTTGATCCTGACATTAGTCCGAAGGCGGCTTCTGTGCAGGTAGATCGCATCTCAAAATTAACGAATATTCCGAAAGAAAAGCTAGATCAATTGATTAAGGATCAAACAGAAGGAGCTGCACTCGGTTTATTTGGAGAGGATCGTGTAAACGTCTTAAAGCTAAATTTAGAATTGCAGAAATTAATGAAATAGTAACAGTGCTACCTCAATCTAACGGATTGAGGTAGCGTTGTTTCGAAAGAAAGGTTGTGAGTGTTTTGTATGCGGATAACTATAAACCGACGTTTCAAAGGCGAACGCCAGAAGAGTATTTAGAATATATTCAGCAGCAAAATCGCGGGAAGTTAAAGCTATACGTAGGTGCGGCTCCAGGAGTAGGGAAAAGTTATAAAATGCTCTATGATGCTAGAGAAATGAAAAAAGATGGTATGGATATTGTCATTGGTTTAATTGAAACGCACGGCAGAATCGAGACGGAAGAAGCAATTGCTGATTTAGAAAAAGTTCCTTTAAAAGAAATACAGTATAAAGGGAAAGTATTTTATGAGCTTAATGTGGAAGAAATTATAAAGCGTGCGCCGCAAGTAGTTGTAGTGGATGAACTTGCACATAGTAATATTCCTGGATCTAAAAATAAGAAACGGTACATGGATGTACAGGAATTGTTAGATGCGGGTATATCTGTATTATCAGCGTTTAATATTCAACATTTAGAAAGCGTTCATGATATTGTAGCTCAAATTACGAATGTAAAAGTAAGAGAGCGTATTCCAGATTTTATTTTACAAAAAGCAAATGAAATTCAGCTCGTTGATGCAACGCCGGAAGTGCTAAGGAAGAGATTAATAGATGGAAAAATATATAAGGAAGAAAAAATAGAGCAAAGCTTACAAAATTTCTTCACGCTTAATAATTTAGGCGCACTAAGGGAATTATCGCTTCGCGAAGTTGCAGATGATATGGATGAGAAAATTAGTCAAACCGTTATAGAACCAATCGGTGTGAAAGAGAAAATTCTCGTTTGTGTACAATACAGTTCAACAGCAGAGAAATTAATAAGACGGGGATGGCGCATGGCCGATCGGTTAAACGCTGAATTGTATGTGTTAAACGTAGAAAGGGAAAATATAGATTCCCTTTCAGCAGGGAAAAAGCAAACAATTGAAGAGTGGAAATCGCTAACGAATCAATTTGATGCGAGCTTTGTATTAGAAGAGGCGAACGGAAGAAAGCCAGCTGATGTTATTATTGAAGTCGCGAACAGACTACAGGTGACACAAGTTTTACTCGGGCAATCGGCGAGAACACGGTGGGAGGAAATACGAAAAGGTTCTATTGTAAATGAAATTATGAGACAGACGAAGTATATTGATATTCATATCGTCGCTGATCAAAGAGCTTAAGAGACCATCTATAGGTCTCTTAAGCTCTTTGTGCAGCATGGGAATGTAGCATTTTCCTTGCGTGTAAAACTATAAGTAGAAATATAATTGCCCCTAGGAAGAAAATCCAAAAGTAATTTTGATTAAATAAAAGAAACCCACCTACAATAGGCCCTGTACCCATACCAAGATAGCGAATGAAGTTGTACATACCGATGGCAGTTGCGCGTTCTTGTACGAATTCTTCCGTTAATAAAGTAGCGTGAGTCGGCATGGAAAGTCCCATACTAAAACCGTATAAAGAGGTAACGATAATTACGGATGGGATATTGATGCTATATGTGAAAGAGAATAAAGTGACACATATAATATTGAAGAAACTAGTGATGAATAAAGCCTGCTTTGTTGTGAAATGTTTTTGCAAAAATTTGTAGCAATAGCTTCCTAACATAAGAGAAAGGGACATCGGTACAAACATAAGACCAATTTCACTTGCGCTTAGATGAAATATATTTGTTAATATGCTAGGTAAAAAAACGAGGAAACAGAAATATATACAAAATTGAATAAAGCCAATAAGTGTAATGGAAAATCCAGTTTCATTTTTTAAGATAAGCCAGTAATTCTTTTTTGCTTTAGGTTTCTCAATTACATTTGTTTCTGGAAGTAGTGAAATGTTTATAATTAATAAGATTATGCCAATTGTGGATAAAAACAGAAATACAGATAAGTGGCCATTTATACTGCCGAGATAACCACCTATGAGAGGGCCGATCGCAGGTGCGAGAGCAAGTAACATTTGATAAAGGCTCATCGCTTCTCCGCGTTCTTTTCCTTCAAATAAATCACCGATAATCGTTGCTGCAACTACAGGTATAGCCGCTATTCCTATAGCTTGAACAGCTCTAAAAAAAAGAAATAAGTAAATGTTTGGTGAGAAAGCACAACCAATTGAGCCGATTGTACTAATGATTAAACTAGGGATAAGGACAGATTTTCGTCCCTTTGTATCAATTAAAGGTCCATATATGAGCTGCATAATCGCAAGAACGAATGTGAAAAGTGAAACGGTTAAATTTGCAAGATAAAGAGAAGTATGAAACGAATTTTGAATCATCGGTAAGATCGGTGTGTAAATATTTTGAGCGAAGGAACCGAGTAAGGCACTAATACAGACAACATATAAAATGAAATTCAGTTTGGTTTTTTCCATAATGCTAACCTCCTTGTTATTTAGTTTCCTTGGAAACTAAATTAATTTTAACATGATTTTCTCACTTGTAAAGATGGAGAAATGATTTTAAAATGGTATATAGTTAAATTGTTTCTTTGGAAACTTAGGAGGCGAACGGATTGGAACGTACAGCGAAACAAATGGAAATACTTTCGGATATTCGTACACTTTTTCATAAAAAAGAAGAGCATTTGAAAGAAAATAATGAAAAGTTTCTTCGTGAGACAGGTGTAAGTGGTATGTCTCTATCTGAATTACATGTTATCGAGTGTATCGGAAAAAATGGTCTCATGAATGTAACTGCTATTACGACAAAAATGGGAATGACGAAGGGTGCAATCTCTAAAATTTGTACAAAGTTGTTTCAAAAGCAATTCGTTGAGAAAATGCAAATGTTAGATAATCAAAAAGAAATTTTCTTCCGCTTAACGGAAAGAGGAAATGAAATATATAAAGCTCATGAAAAATTGCATAAACAAGCTGAAGAAAAGTGGCTGTTACTTTTAGATGGATATACGAAAGAAGAGCAAGATTTTATTCAAAGGTTTATAAAGGATATCTCTGGTCATTTGGAAATATAATTGGAAGAAAAAACCCCTCCATTTCAAGCCTTTTCAATATAATTTCTGAAAGAACTCATATATAATAGAAAAAGATACTTAACATAGTGAATAATTAAAGAGTCAATATATATAAAGAGGAGAGAATAACATGCTTGAAAATACGGGGTTAGTATTAGAAGGCGGCGGTATGCGTGGTGTATATACGGGCGGGATATTAGAATATTTTATGGAACAAGATTTATATTTTCCATATGTAATTGGTGTATCAGCTGGTGCTTGTCATGCAGCGTCGTATCTTTCCAGACAAAGAAATAGAAATAAAACAGTAAATATTGATTATGCATCACATCCGCAGTATTTATCGTATAAAAACTTGTGGAAAAAACGTCAGCTATTTGATATGGAATTCATTTTTCATGAAATTCCAGAAAAGCATGTACCGTTTGATTTTGAAACATACTTTAATAGTCCAGAGCGTTTCCTTGTAGGAACAACTGATTGTGAAACAGGACAGTCTGTTTATTTTGAAAAAGAGGGAACGAATGATGATGCACTAAATTTATTGCAAGCATCTAGTTCATTACCTTTCATTGCACCGGCAGTAAACTACCGAGGTAAGCAATTGTTAGATGGCGGGATTTCAGATCCGATTCCAGTTCGTAAAGCACAGGAAGATGGATTTAAAAAATCAGTCGTTATTTTGACGAGAAATCATGGTTACGCGAAGAAAAAATCAAAATTTGGTTGGATTGCAGCAAAGGCTTATAAGAAGTATCCAAACCTTGTAAATACGATGCTGAATCGTTATGAAGTGTATAATGAAACACTTCACTACATTGAAAAAGAAGAGCAAGCTGGTAATTTATTTGTTATTCGCCCAGAAGTGCCGCTTCAAGTAGATCGTATGGAAAAGGATACGGCTAAATTACAAAGTTTATATGAGCAAGGCTATGAAGATGCAAAGAGACAATTTGCAGATTTACAGGCGTTTTTGCAAAAATAATAATTAGGCTGTGGAGAAGGAGTTCTCTGCAGCCTTTTTTATTAGTGGTTTCAATACCGAATGTTGGTTATATACATTTTGGGATTATGGTATAATATGGATAAAATTATGTAGAGAGGTGATACATATGGAAAATGTATATAAAGGGCTTAGACATACTGGATTTACAATGTTGCTTATTTTTGGTGGCGTATTTCTACTGCGCTGGTTCATTCATGATGAAATGTTATTAGATCAGCTTATTGGTTTTAGTATAGGAATGGTAATGGTTATTTCATCAGTATTCATTCAAAAGTATAGTAAAGAATTGCAGGTAAATGAGAAATATTAAAGGTTTCTAACCTCTTTTAAGTAGTTTGGTCGTAGAGGAGGCTTTCATATGACTTTTTTATTTGCGGTATATTTTGTTTTTATTATGACATTGTTAATTACATTTCTTCTTTCTAAAAGATCATTTGAGAAGCCTTTTATTAAATATATACCAGCGTTCATATTGTTTATTTTGGCTTGCATTTCTTCTATTATTTTTATATTTAATAACGGAATGGGAGAGCCTATGATAGCAATCTTCTTAGGTGTTACAGCAATAGCGAACGGTCTTTTGCTTTTTGCGTTGAAAGTAGTTCGTGTGATTGTTGCAAAAGGAAAGTAGCGCATCGGAATTCGATGCGCTACTTTTTTATTTACGCTTCTTTTTAATAAATGAAAAGGCTAAAGCTGCAATTAAAATACTGCCTTTAATGATATCTTGCGCATAATAAGGAACGTTCATCATTGTAAGGCCGTTTAATATGATTCCAATTAATACGGAACCAAGAAATGTTCCGATGACATTTGGTTTCTTAGCACCGAACATTGCATAACCGATATAGGCAGCTGCAACTGCATCCATTAATAATGGGGCGCCAGCTGAAACTTGTCCTGTTCCAACGCGGCTACATAGAATAATACCGCCAATAGAGGCAAGTAAACCGCTAATCATATAAGCATATACACGGTAACGATCAGTAGGAATACCAGCTAGTCTAGCAGCTTCTCGATTCCCACCTGTCATATAAAAGAAACGACCGTACGTTGTTTTTTCTAAAAATACATATGCAATTAAAACGACGATAAGCATGATAATGACAGGGACTGGAATTCCTAACACAGAACCTTGACCGATAAATAAAAAGGATGGAATAAAATGTCCTTTGGCACCAGACATTCCTTCATAAATAGAAGATCCTTTTGAAAATGTTAAGTGTAGTCCATTCACGATATACATGATACTTAATGTAGCTAGTAAATCTGGTAGTTTAATTCGGATAACGAGTAGTGCATTTAATAATCCAACTAATAGCCCACAAAGAATAGGAACAAGGAGTGTGACTAATAGTTCTTGTCGATATAAAATGAGACAGGAAGCAGCGGCAATGGTTGCTAAACTAGCGGTAGAGCCGACTGATAAATCAAATCCATCTACAATTAATGTAAAGGTAACACCAATTGCAAGTAACGTTACGATAGAAATGGAACGTAAAATATCACTAATATTGTTGTATGTTAAAAAAGAATCGTTGACGATAGAGAAGAAAATTGTAACACCTATAATGATAGCAATCGTACTAAATTGATAAAAAAGATGAGTAGGTAAATATAGTTTCTTAGTTTTTGTTTTATGAACGAGATTCAATGGAATAACTCCCTTCAGATAAATGTAAAAGCTGTTCAGGAGATAGTTCGTCTGGTAAGTATTCACCTACAAATTCTCCGTTTGCGAGTATAAGAATGCGATCAGCGATATGTAGTGCTTCATCTTGTTCTCCTGTGAAGTAAATTACGGAACTTCCGTTTTCAGTAATGTTACGAATGAATTGAAAAATGTCTTGTTTTGCAGCTATGTCTACACCTTTAGTTGGCTCGTCCAAAAGAAATAGATTCGGTTTGAATCCATGCCACTTTGCAATGGAGACTTTTTGCTGGTTTCCACCGCTAAGTGAATGAATAAATGCTTTTGGGTCATTGGGTGAAATGCTGAAAGAAGAAATTGCTGTAGTAGCATTATTTACTTCGGTTTGCTTTCGTCTCCAACCTGATTGGTGTAAATTAGTGTGGCTTATAATATCTTCCGAAAGAAATACGCCTTGTTTTCTTCTTTCCTCTGGTACAAGTGCGATCTTTGCTTTAATCGCATCTCGCGGTGTTTTAATTGTTATTGTTTGACCATCTATTTCTGCGTGATAAGTATGACGAGTACCAAATAACGTTTCAGCAAGTGTTGTTTTGCCACTGCCAATTAATCCGTATATCACAACAGTTTCACCTTTCCGTACGGTGAGAGAAAGAGGAGAATGGTCTTTGTGTAATGGAAGTTCTTGTACTTTAAATAATTCTTTGTTCCCTCGTTTTGGCGCTGTATTAATAGGAAGTGTAAGTTGTTTTCCAGTCATCGCTTCCACAATTTGTTGATCTGTAACCTTTGTAATCGCTTCAGAAATTGCAACTTTACCGTTATGTAATACGGTTACATCATCCGCGAAATTTCGAATCTCTGATAAACGATGAGAAATTAAGATGATGCCAATTCCTTTCAATGTTAAATCTTTTAATAGTTGCCCGAAGGTTTCAACTTCTTTCGGTCCAAGAGAAGAAGTAGGCTCATCTAATAAAAGATAATTTGTATTGTTGGATAAAGCTCTTGCGATAAGAAGTAATTGTTTTTCATGTAATGAGCAGTTTGAAACATCTTCCGAAACATTTAAATCAGCCTGTACAGTTTGCAAATGTTGTTTAGCGAGTGAGACTAATTTTGACTTTGAAAATAGTACTTTATTTTGCATTGCTAAATGATCGATTAGTACATTTTCTAATACAGATAATCCAGGAATAAGTCCGTGATCCACTTCTTGTGTTACGAAAGAAATACCATGCTTTTTTGCATCGCGTGGTGAAGTAAAGGAAATAGACTGATTATCAATTTTTATATTCCCAGCAACTGGTTGAATTTCACCAGTTGCTATTTTTAGTAAAGTACTTTTTCCTGCACCATTCATTCCTAGTAAAGCGTGAACTTTTCCTTTTTGTATGTTAATAGAAACATTTTCTAGTACAGGGGTAGAGATGTGATAAGAATGTGTAATGTTTTGAAGAGAGAATGTCATCATTTTTTCTCCTTCTCTAATTTTTTCATCCAAGGTGAATATGCATCTTTCGAGTCTCCCCAACCGTTTATATGTTTTGATAATTGATCCATCGTTATATTTTCTTGTGGCAAACTATTTTTCTTTACTAAATAAGGTTCTAGTGAATAAATATCTGGCGTTTGTTCACCAGCGATTTTCTTGTATAAGAAACGCACTTGAACTTTACCGACTTCAGCTGGATCGGTTGCAGCCGTAGCAGTCCAAGGTGAATTTTCTTTTTGCATGAGTTGTAAATCTTCATTACTTAAGTCAATGCTGTATACTTTTATATCTGTACGACCAGCTTGTTCGAGTGCTTTGACGGCCCCCTTAGCAAACTCATCCCACGAAGCGAAAATAGCTTGTAAATCACCTTTTTTCGGATATTTTTTTAGTAAAGCCTCTACTTGTGTTTGCGTATCAAGTGGTGTGTTATTACTAGCGGTACCAAAGCGTGCAACTTCTTTTATATTTGGATAACGTTTATAAAAAGCATCAATGATAACATTGCGACGTTCCATTGGAGCAAATCCGCCAACCCATACGACGGCGATATTCCCTTGTCCATTCAGATCTTCCGCTAACGTTTTTAATGATTTCCATGCAAGACTATAGTCATCTTGATCAATAATCGTTACGCCTGGTAAGCGTAGGTCGTTATCAAATGCAACTACAGGAATATTCGCTTGTAATGCTTTTTCTACTCCGGGTTTTAGTGCTTCAGAGCGACCGTGATCAATTAAAATACCATCAACTTTTGAATTAATAGCAGTATCTAGATTTGCTGCCATTTTTGCTAAATCATTATCAGAATTGTAGACTTGCACACTGCCGCCGAATAGCTCGACTTGTTTTTTGACACCCTCAATATATTGAGAGGAAAAAGTTCCGATGGACATTTGCATAATTAATGCGATTTTTAATGGCTTTTTTACTTGGCTTGGAATTTCTGTTTGTAAATGATTTGCTGCTGTAGTAGTTTCTTTCTTCACCGTTTGTTGCTTTTGTGAAGAGATAGCATCTTGTTCATTTGTGCAAGCTGTTAATGCGAGTAAGAGAATAATGAGTACGGTGGAACATAATTTTTTCATAAAAAAATCCCTCCTAAATTAAGAAAAGAGAGGAGGGAGTGAAAATAAAAACGTCTTTTCATATAGAAAAGACGTCTTATCATATTACTCTTATCTTTCAACACAATGTGTTGTAAGAATTAGCACCGTGCCCATAAATGGGTCGGTTGCCGGGCTTCGTAGGGCTCATCCCTCCACCTGCTCTTGATAAGACATCGAATATTTAACTATTTCGAATTATTCCATAAGTGTATGCTGTTGTCAAATGTTTTTTTGTAAATAAAAAATCCCTCACAACGAGGGATTTTAATGTGGTAAGAAAACTAATTGATAAGCGAACAAGATCCCGAATAAATACACAAGTGGGTGAACAGCACGGAATTGTCCTTTTGCCACTTTCATAAGTGGGTATGAAATAAATCCAAGTGCAATACCTGTTGAGATACTTGATGTAAGTGGCATGCTTAAGATTACTAAAAATGCTGGGAATGCTTCATCGAATGTATCCCAATCGATGTGGCGAACTGAGCCCATCATAAGACTACCAACGATAATTAGTGATGGTGCTGTAATAGCTGAAACGCCAGAAACAGCGCTCACTAACGGTCCGAAGAATGCTGCTAATGCAAATAGAACAGCTACTGTAACAGTTGTTAAACCAGTACGACCACCAGCTGCAACACCAGCAGATGATTCAATGTAAGCTGTTGATGGTGTTGTTCCGAACATAGCTCCAATTGTTGCTGAGAATGAGTCAGATAGAAGAGCTCGTCCTGCTTTTGGAAGCTTTCCATCTTTCATAAATCCACCTTGTTGTGCAACGCCAAGTAGTGTACCTGTTGTATCAAATAGTGTAACAAGGAAGAATGAGAAGACAACGCCGTATAATCCGTAGTTAATTACATCAGATACAGCAGTAATTGGATTTGAAACGATAATTCCTTCTGGTAATCCAGGCATTGATGTAACGCCGCTTGAGAATGTTAATTGACCTGTGAAGTAAGCGATAATACCAGTTAATAACATTCCGATAAATAGTGCCCCGTTTATATTTAAAGACATAAGGATAATTGTAATTCCAAGGCCAGCTAATGCTAGTAGAACTGGAGCAGAGTGAAGATCGCCAAGCCCAACTAAGTTTGCATCATTTTTTGTAACAATTCCCGTTAAGCGCAAACCGATAAAAGCAATAAAAAGACCGATACCAGCAGTAAGTGCATGTTTTAAGTTCTCAGGAATTACTTCCATTAATTTCGTACGGAAAGATGTGAATGATAACAAAATTAAAATCATACCTGCTACGAATACAGCAGAGAATGCAATTGCGAAAGTCATGCCTTCATGGGCTTTTACAACAGAATAAGAGAAGTAAGCATTTAATCCCATACCTGGTGCAATTGCGATTGGTAAATTAGTAAAGATCGCCATAAATAATGTTCCGACAACAGCAGCGATAATTGTAGCTGTAAATGCTTGTTCAAACGGAACACCTGCATCCCCAAGGATGACAGGGTTTACGACAATGATATATGCCATTGTTAAAAAGGTAATAATACCTGCCATAATTTCAGTTTTAATAGAAGTTTTATGTTTTGAAAGGTTAAACATATAAACATCCTTTCTTTTTACGAATAATTTTCACAACAGTTATATATAATATTCGTTTTTTAACTATTTTGCAATAGTTTTGCATAAAAACTTTAGAACAACTCATATTTTATGTCGTAAATTCGAATATTAATCGTAAAACTGTGTGTGCATTGCGGTTCTTTAATGTGTAAGTAGTTTTTTTTATTGTGCGCATTATAAGGGGAAAGGAGTTGAAGGAAGTTATGCCGCAGCAAAAAAACTTTTTAACAATGCCAGCACAACATCAAAATAAACAACCTGGTATTGAATCGTTAATGAATCCTCTTCCAAAGTTTGAAGATCCAAATTATAAAGGAAGTGAAAGGTTAAAAGGAAAGAATGTATTAATTACAGGAGGAGATAGCGGGATTGGAAGAGCTGTTTCTATCGCTTTTGCAAAAGAGGGAGCAAATATTGCGATTGCTTATTTAGATGAGGACGAAGATGCAACTGAGACGAAACAACTTGTGGAAAAAGAAGGCGTGAATTGTGTATTATTGCCGGGAGATTTGAGTAATGAACAACATTGTAAAGAGATTGTAGAAGAGACCGCCCAGCAGCTAGGGGGGCTAAATGTTCTTGTGAATAACGTCGCACAGCAATATCCGCAGCAAGGGCTAGAGTATATTACAGCGGAACAGTTAGAAAAAACGTTCCGTATTAATATTTTTTCTTATTTTCATGTTACAAAAGCAGCCCTCTCTCATTTAAAGCAAGGGGATGTAATTATAAACACGGCATCTATCGTTGCGTATGAAGGAAATGAAATGTTGATTGATTATTCTGCAACGAAAGGAGCGATTGTCGCTTTTACAAGATCGCTCTCTCAGTCGTTAGTACAAAAGGGAATTCGTGTAAATGGTGTTGCACCAGGCCCAATTTGGACACCGCTTATTCCATCCAGTTTTGATGAGAAAAAAGTATCACAGTTTGGGAGTAATGTTCCTATGCAAAGGCCTGGTCAGCCGTATGAATTAGCGCCTGCATATGTATATTTAGCGTCTAGTGATTCGGCATATGTAACGGGACAGATGATGCATGTGAATGGTGGAGTAATTGTGAATGGATAGTTTTCATTTATAAGAGCAAAGTAAAGTTAATTGTATTTATCCCGCATTAACGGGCAGTAAAATTCCACCTCAAAATTCAGGTGGAGCACAGAAGTTAGGTGGGAGATTAACTGCCCGTAAATGCCCGATTGGCGAAGGCTAATAATCAGTGGGGGATGAACAAAACCCCCACTGATTAAAGTTTCACTTTATCCCGCTATTTGCGGGCAGTAAGACCCCTACCTAACAATTCGGTGAATACAAGGAAGTTAGGTGGGAGATAAATGTCCGTAAATGCTCGATTGGTGAAGGCTAATAATCAGTGGGGATGGACAAAATCCCACGACGAGTAAAGTTTCACTTTATTATGATGTTAGTGCTAGGGAGGATTTAGATGAAGAAAGTATGGTTTATCGTAATCCTATTTTTCTGCCTGCCAGCTAGCGTTTTTGCTAATACAGATCATTTAATATTAGTTAACCTTACGACGAATCAGCTGTCTTTTTTTGAAGATGGAAACTATACTAGAACATTTCCGATAACGACAGGAAAAGACAGGACCCCGACGCCTGAGGGTAATTTTTGTATTATAACTAAATATAAAAATAAAGAATACCATCGTAAAAAAATAGCTGGGGGTGCTCCGAATAACCCTCTCGGTACGAGGTGGTTAGGTCTAGATAAAAAGGAATATGCAATTCATGGAACAAATCGGGAATGGACGATTGGAAGCAGGGAGTCGAATGGTTGTATTCGCATGCACGATCGGGACATACAATGGTTATACGACCGGGTACAATTACAGACGAAAGTAATTATTTCTCGTTTTCATACGGGTCCCGAATATGAAGCGTATAAGCTTGGTTATCGGGTTGTGAGTTGGAATGGTCGTAAAGTAGAAGAAGAACAAATTGGAATGCTTACGTTAGTAGATCGTGTAAATATATATTGGCAAGAACCAAATGGACAATTGACGAAAGTAAAAACGGTATTGCCAAATGAAAAATATACAGTGTATTCAAAACGAAAAGATGGAACCTATTATATAGGAAACAATTTGTATATTGTAGATGTAACGGGAGAAAAAATTCGTTATGAGCAATTACCTTATTCGATTTTAAGTAACATATATAAAAGGAAATATAATGTTCCATAATAGCTACCGTGTATAGGCGGTAGCTTATTTGTGATGAAGTTTAGTTGGTTTTAATGATTTCATACCAATCGCGCGCCTGTAAATAGTGAGATAAAAAAATTGGAACAGCAACTATTATGTTTTGCTGAATATAATACAGTACAGACTGGGGGGCGGTCACATTATGAAAAGTGAATTTGCATTTAAAATTTTCTTAATCACGACTTGTTTATTTATCGTGTATTTATATGCGTTACTCGTCTTCTCCTTTTATGTTCCATATATTGATTTAATATTGTTCGTTGGATTTATTTGGGCATTTGTTAAAGCGAGGGAAGGGGAGAAGAGTGTATATCGGCGCATTACTTTATGCGGGACGGTCCTTCTCGTTATTTTGTACTTTTTTATGATGCATGATGTTTGGAGAGGAATGTAAAAAAGCATACGACTAATCGTATGCTTTTACGTTTAATATTTCGGTTTAAATGTATGACAACACGTTTCTACACTCGTTGTTACAGAACTTTCAAGCGTCTCGTTTGTTAAAGTAGCGTTTGTATATGAACTGTTTTCAATTTGACCTGCTTCTTGTGCATCAGGTTGAACAACGATTGCACTTGCTTGACAAAGGTTACCTTGTCCCCAAAATGAGCAATTGGAAACAGAGCATTTCACTTCTGGCATAAAACCCCCTCCTCATACATTAGTGTGGGATTTTACGCCCATTTCATGTATAGAAGGAGTTTCCTTTTCTTATTATTTTTTCGTTTGCTCAAGCCACTCTTTTAATTTGTCTTCCGGTTGTTCGCCGCTAATACGGCTCACTTCTTTACCGTCTTTAAAATGAATGATTGTTGGAGTTCCTTTAATTTTATATTCATCCCAAGGAGCATCTAATTTTTCAATATCCATAACTTTCATATCAACATTCAAGTCTTTAGCCATTGGTACTACGATAGGAGATAATTTTTGGCAATGAACGCAAGATGTTTGATAAAAGTATACTGTTTCTTCTTTTTTCTCTTTTAAATTCTTTTGGAGATCTGAAAGAGAGATTTTATTTGTGTAGTAGTCAGAACCATCTGTTTGACTAGTAGCATTATCAATTTTTTGGCTTGTTGAAGCATTTTTTTCTTCCATTTGTGTTACAGCGAAAATTGCTGCAAACAAGGCGATAATAATACCGCCAAATATAAGCATTTTTTTCATTCTTTCATCTCCTTATTTGTTTTTAATTACGATGAAGCTACAAACAGCGATTGTGATAAAGCCGATAAGTGCTAAAAACGGGATTGTCACAAAGCCGAACCAGTTTATGTATTCTCCCGTACAAGGTACGCGGCCGCAAGCTGCCCCAGCAGCTGAAAATGCTGCGATTTTTTGAATTGCATAGTGATATAAAGAAATACAAGCACCAATACTTGCGATTGGTAAAGAATAACTTGCAATGCGATAGTCTTTCTTTACTACAGCGATACCGAGCCATAAAACAAATGGATACATAAAAATACGTTGATACCAACAAAGGACACAAGGCTCAAATTTCATAATTTCGGAAAAGTATAGACTTCCTAATGTAGCAATAAACGAAGCTCCCCATGCAGTAAGTAAAGCATATTCTTGCTTTTTTTCTCGTCCCATATTTTATACCTCACTTATAATAGTTACATACTAAATTATAGTATGAAGTGGTAGGGAAAAGAAAGAAAAAATATGTTTATCAATAAAAGTTTTATAAGGAGAAACTTTTATTGATATAAACATTTTAAAAAAGCGCTATTCTCATAAAGAGAATAGCGCTATATTTTACATTTGAATTTGCTCTACTTCTTCTACATGTGACTTTTGGGATGCGTGGTCAATATATTGAAATAGGAGCTGCAATTGTTTATCAACTTCTGGTAGTTCTTTACTGTATTGATAAGCGTGTAAAAAATGCTCAATACGCTTAGAAAATAATTGATCGTTCGTTTGAACCATGAGAACGAGTAATTTATCCCAATTACAGCAATACGTGTAATAGAGAGCTTTATCATAGTCGTTATATGTTTGCACTGTGTACCCTCCTTACCGAGGAGTTATATATAGTGTGTGACAAGTAAGGAGAAATACACTTGAAAGAATTTGTTAAGAAAAAAGGTGAATGAAAAGAGAAAAACGAGGGATTTCCTCGTTTTTATGCTTTTGGCATTGGCGTAGGTGTTGGCTTGCCATACCCTTCTTTGTATTTATTGTCGATATAGTTACGAATTTCGAGCGTTGATTTTCCTTTTTGTTTCATGGAAGCCGATTCAACCGCGATTTCTAGGCAGTTGACACAAGTTGTTGCGTGGGAATCCCAAACAACTTCACCATTCTTTTTAATTTCACGAATAAAGCAGTTTTTATTGTTTTTATGTCCTACACTCTCACCGCAACCGCAGTAACATGGAATCCAATCTAATAGCTCTGCATTTTGTCCAGCGACAGTGTAGATATCTTTCATTTGCGGATCAAGCTTGTCTAGGAAGGTAGGGAGTGTGTCGACTCCTTTTGTCTTTTCTTGAATATCAGCTTGCTGAGTATGTGATGCGTGGTCATGCTCTTCTTTTGATTCAGAAGATTTTTTTTCATTTGTACTAGTACTCCCGCATCCAGCAAGAATTAGGCTCAGTACTGCAAGTAAAGAAAATACATACTTTTTCATTCGCTTGTCCCCTTTACAAATGTATTAACCAAATTGTATCAAATATCATGGTGTGTCGGGTGAAGATTTTTTCGACTGATTTTTGAAGCGCCATCGTAGTGAATGGAATAGAAATAAAATTGGGATATAAGCGTATACAATATATAAACCAGCTTGAGACAGTACTGTATTTAATGTATTGATACTTTCACGGTTTGTGAAAAATAAGGATGAAATAAATATAGCTGCAATAAAAAATGGAAGTGTAATTTTAAATGGTACGTGAAAAGACCTTTTACTAATGCAACAAGAAGACCAAATTGTTAAACAAAGATTAGGTAAAATAATAAGATACCACATGAAAATAATGATGTACTCAAACCTTTGGATAAAAGGAATCTTTATGATTTTTAGCATTGTTAATGTTGGCCAAATTGTATGATGTAGTTGTCCTTGGCTATAGTACATAAGGGAAACAATGGCTAGTATTACGTATAGAATTGTTGTAAAAGCAATACCACCGTGCGCCCATTTATTTAATGATTTTTCTTTTTTTATAAATGGATAAAAAACAAGAATTGCTTCAAATCCAAGAAATTCTAATGCAGATGATTTCGCTGCAGTTAGAATTTCTAAAGGTGAATGAGTTAGAATTGGGAGAATGTTACGGACATGCGCGTATTTCATTGGGAAAACTAAGAAAAATAGGACGAAAATCGGTATTACGACGCCCCAAAAACATATTCCTGTTACAGAGCGAAAACCACCTTTAATTACGTAGTAAGTCACAAGTAAAAATAATAAAGTTAATTTCCACGGTTTAATTGTAGGGAAGACCCAAACTTGAATGACTTCAATATATGTACGAAGGACAGTAAGGCAAAATAATAGAAGGTATGCAGCAAAGCATACGGACAAAAATGTTCCAATCCACTTTCCGAAACATGTCGTATGAATATTCATTAAATCATTATCTTTTTCTAACATTTTAAGCATGCAAAATAGCACGATATGAGTTGCAATGCCCGCAATAATAAGAGAAATCCAAGAATCATAACCGGCATATTGCGCAATAATCCTTTGGTATCCTAACACACCTACTCCAATTTGAAGGGAGTGTAATAAAAGAAATGTGAAATAAGGGGAAACAGTATGTGTTTTATCTTGTCCAGCCATTACAGCACCTCACTATTCTCCGATACCAGATTGCACGACATTGATTTGCACATGAACAGCAACGTCTACATTAGGGTACATTTCTTGAATTTGTTTTATAGTCCATTTTCTTGAATGACTACGAATTTCTTCTTGTATACCTATCGGATCGATTTCTTTTTCTTGGAATTGTTTTATTAATTCGTTTAAATGCTTCTCAAGCGTTTTTTCTACATGTTTTTTTACGTAAGTTATATTTTCGTGCTTTGCTAAATCGAGCCAGTCGGGAGCATTTTTTATAAGTCCGTTTAACTTTAAGTGGATGTTAACTTTCGGAATGTCACCGTTTTGGGAAAGAGAACAAAAACTTTTCCCGGATAAGTTTTGAGTAGCGATCAATCCTTTATGCTTACCTTGACGTATCGGAACTTCGTAACGACCATTTTTAGTTGGATTAATGAGTAGTTTTAATAAAAAAGATCCTTTTTTATCTGTGTACATAACCACTTTATCCTTTTTTAAAAAAGCAATTCCTTTAATGGAAGCAGACTTGTCTTCATCAACTTTAATATAAGGAAGAAATGGATCGCATCCAGATGAATAAAAGTTATATAAAAAAATATTTAAAGCTGTCCGAGGGATTGTCTCGGTTTCTATATTTTGCTCCAGTAAATCAGATAGATATAGCGATCCATTCGTTTTGACATGTTTAAGTAATTCTTCTGTTGAACCATCTACAAGCGCTAGTTGCACATCTCGGCCAATATTAGGATCACGTTGTAAGTTGTTAATAACATCCCCAATTCCACGTTCACCAAATGATTTTCCAAATAGGACAACACGCATTTGACCTACAGCGATCGTATGTGGTGATTTGGCGTTTAGAAGTGAAGAAATTGTTTCAATTGTATCTGCGGTAGTTGACTGAGTTTCTGGTTTTGATTGAACGCCTTTTGTGTAATCGGGATATAAGATTGTCCCGCGAAATTTTTTATCTTTCGTTATATCAAATCCACCTATATGAATCATTCGCTGTGTGTCTACTATATTCGGTTGTGTACAGCCGGATTGGAAAATTAAAATGATAATGGAAAAGCATAATAAAGTATTTTTCATTTCTCTTCACCATCATGTTTTTCTTTCGCTTTGTTTGGATCATAGCGCCATTTCTTTTTTGGTCTTAGAAAAGAGGCACGTCCTGCAGTTTGACTAAATGGCAAGCGAAAGAGACCTTCTGCCGTTCCTAAACCGCGAAATGGATATAGAGGTAATAAATAAGGTGATCCAAGTGATTTTAAGCGAATTAAATGAGCTAATATGAGTACGAATCCTACAATGAGACCTAAGCCCCCAAATGCACCAGCTAAAAGAATAAGTGGAAATCGTAGTATCCGGATAGTAGAAGACATTTTTACAGTTGGTGTTGTAAAAGAAGCGAGTGCTGATAAAGCAACTGCAATTAATAAAATGGTACTCGTTAAAGCAGCCTGAACAGATGCTTGGCCAATTACAATCCCGCCAACGATGCCGATTGTTTGTCCAACTTTTGTAGGTAATCGTGCTCCAGCTTCACGGAGCAATTCGATTGTGATTTCTAAAAAAAGTGCTTCTAAAATGGGCGGAAATGGTACATTAGCTCTTGAAAAAATAATCGGACCTAGTAAATCCGCAGGAATCATTTGATAGTGATACGTTAATACAGCTGTATAAATAGCTGATGAAAATAGCGAGAATGCTGCTCCGAAAAAGCGAACCATTCGAAGAAATGAGCCTGCTATCCATGGTAAATAATAATCTTCTGGAGAGACGAAGAAATCGAGTAATGTCGCTGGTCCAGATAATGCGTAAGGTGAACCGTCTGTTAAAATGACGACTCCTCCATTCAATAATGCATAAACGGAGCGATCTAAACGCTCTGTAGGGAGTAAAACAGGGAAGGGAGAGTTGCTGTTATCACTAATAAACTGTTCAATCATAGTTGCATCGAAAGGAACATCAAAGTCAATGTCTTGTAGGCGCTGCATCGCAGTATTAACGTGCTGCTCATTCGTAATATCTTCGATGTAAGCAACTACGACTTTTGTTTTTGATATAGAACCAACTATAACTTCTTTGAAAACTAATTGTTCTGTGACGATATTTCGCCGAAGTAAGTGTATATTTGTATCGATATTCTCAACGAAGCCGACTTTTGGACCGATGACACTATATTCATTCTCTGTATCGTTATATAACCTTGTACCTAAAACTGAACTTTCAGCACGAATAAGTGCATATTCTGCTGAGTGAGAATCATTTTTTAGCTGAATAAGTACATACCCACTTAATAATTTTTCACGAATATCATCAATAGTAGGGCCAGTGATAATCTCCTCAAGTGTGACGATATTTGCTATATCACTTATATTTTCAATGTGATCTAATTCTCTTTTTATAGGTGTTAAAATGAATCGATTAATGAGGAGTGATTCAGCCGTAGATTTATAGTAAAACAAACATAATGTCCCATCTTCTACGATGTTATAAGAAACGAAATCACTCGATTCTTTCATAGTATGGATAAACTCTGGAATGGAACAGATTGTTTTTTTCTTCTTTTTAGACGATAAACGAAACATTTTCTCACCCCTTACTACATCATTTTCTTATGTTAGTTTTTGGGAAAGACGGGAATTTATACTTGAAAATTGAAAGTTCATAAAGAAAAGGAAGAGTATTGAATATCTCTTCCTTTTTGACAGGCTAATTTGTTTTCTTTTCTTTAATAGACTTCACTAATTTAATCATTTCTGCCCGTATATCTTCTTTTTTAACATTTAATTTTTCCGCAATTTGTTTAATATCCATCCCATCTTTTTTCATTTTTAGTACATCGTCAAGAGGGGTATTACTTTTTTGAGAGATGATTGTTAACACGGTAAGTTGGCGTAAGCCGATGTTATATTCTTTCATTTTTTGTTTCAGTCCATCTGGTGTGGACTTTTGCATATTTGCTAATTTTTGCAGTAGTGCTTTTTTCGTTTCTTTATTCATATGATGCTTTTTCAATTTACTTGGGTCTACACCGAAATGCTCGGCTGTTTTCTCCCAAGATTTATTTTGCTTATAGTAAGCTAAAACGTCCTTAATTTCTTTTTTACTTATTCTTGCAATGTGGGCAGCTTTCCAAATTTCATGTTTATTATAGCCGAGTTTTTCGAGCGACTGCATTTCTTCTTCTGAAATAGGCTTATGAGGGTGCATTGTTACTTCTTTTGGCGTGGCAGCGGAAGCAGGAAAGACAGATATCCCGCACAATAATGCTGCCATAGTCATACTTACTACGATTTTCTTATACATGTAAACTCCTCCTAGATGGGTAATGTGGAAAACTTACACATATCATTTCCATAAAATGTGAAAAACTTGTGAACAAGTTAAGTTTTTTTATTCACAGTATAAAAAGAAGTTTTTCATGGTTTTCCAACATAAAACATTGATTAATAGTGAAAAACTAGGTTATAATCGAAATTGAAAATCAATATCAATGACGGATTTATACATATAGATAAAAATAAGGGAGAGAAAAATATGACTACATATACTTCCATCGCAAACGTTATTAAAGAAAGACGTTCTGTTCGTACATTTACAGATAAAGCAGTAGAAAAAGAGCTATTAATTGAACTATTAAACGACGCAACATGGGCACCGAATCATAAACACCGTGAACCATGGAATTGTAAATTATACATTGGAGAAGGCCGTCAGAAATTAGTAGACGCAGTACTAAACTCTTTCACAGAAGAAGAAAGAGCGAAACGCGGCAAGATTTTATCTGATCGTTTCTTAAGCACACCTGCACAAATCGTTGTTTACATTAATGAAGATCCGCGTCAAATTCAACGTGACGAAGATTACGCTGCAACATGTGCATTTATGCAAAACTTCCAATTACTTGCTTGGGAACGCGGATTAGGCTGTGTTTGGAAATCAGGTGGATTAAACTACAATCCACTATTTATAGAAGGAATTGGTTTAACACGAGGCCAACGCATCATTGGAATTCTTCATATCGGCTATTTCGATAAAGCACCAGAAGGAAAAGCGCGTACGCCGATTACGGAGAAGATGGAGATTATTGAAGGTTAATTAGAAAGAGGCATTCTCGTTTTTTTAGAGGGTGTCTTTTTATTATGCAATCAATCCTCATGAAAGCTTGTTCCTCATCATACACTTTCTTAAGGGAAAGTGTAAGGAGGGAAAATAATGAGAGCAAGTGATGATAAAGCACTACAATATGCGATTGCTGAAATTACGGAAATTGCGACTGGATTTGGTCTTGATTTTTATCCGATGCGCTATGAAGTATGTCCAGCGGAAATTATCTATACATTTGGTGCATATGGGATGCCGACGAGGTTTTCGCATTGGAGTTTTGGAAAGCAATTTTTCAGAATGAAATTACAATACGATTTAGGACTTAGTAAAATTTATGAACTCGTTATTAACTCTGATCCATGTTACGCCTTTTTATTAGATACGAATTCTTTAATTCAAAATAAATTAATCGTGGCGCACGTTTTAGCACATTGTGATTTCTTCAAAAATAATATTCGTTTTTCTAATACGAAACGCGATATGGTGGAGAGTATGGCAGCGACAGCAGATCGTGTGAAGGCGTATGAACATAAGTATGGAAGAGAAGAGGTAGAAACATTTTTAGATGCCGTACTTGCCATTCAAGAACATATTGATCCATCGCTTATGCGTCCGAAACTTGCATGGAGTATTGAAGATTTAGAAGAGGATGTAGAAAAGAAAAAGATATCACAGTACGATGATTTATGGAATTTAGATGATCGAAACAAAAAGAGAGAACGACCTAATATGCATAAAAAGAAGAAAATCCCACCGCAGCCAGAAAAAGATTTACTCCTCTTTATTGAAGAATATAGCCGTGAGCTAGAAGAGTGGCAGCGCGACATATTAACGATGATGCGTGAAGAAATGTTATACTTCTGGCCACAGCTTGAAACGAAGATTATGAATGAAGGTTGGGCTTCCTTCTGGCATCAACGCATACTTCGTGAAATGGACTTAACATCTGGTGAAGCAATTGAATTTGCGAAATTAAATGCAGGTGTCGTACAGCCATCAAAAACAAGTATTAATCCATACTACCTCGGTATTAAAATGTTCGAAGATATTGAAGAGCGCTATAACAACCCGACAGAAGAAATGAAACGACGCGGTGTGAAACCTGGTTCTGGTCGTGACAAAATCTTTGAAGTACGGGAAATTGAATGGGATGTATCGTTCCTAAGAAACTATTTAAATAAAAAACTTGTAATGAGAGAAGATATGTACTTATTCCAGCGCCAAGGAAAAGAATATAAAGTAATTGATAAAGAATGGGAGCATGTGCGTGATCAACTTGTAAATATGCGTACAAATGGAGGTTTCCCGTACTTAGTAGTAGAAGATGGAGACTACTTAAAGAATGGGGAATTGTACATTAAACATAGCTATGAAGGAATTGAACTAGATTTAAAATACTTAGAAAAAGTATTACCGTATCTTCATCAGCTATGGGGAAGAACAGTGCATATGGAGTCGATGGTGGAGAGTAAGGGTGTTGTGTTTTCTTATGATGGGAAGATGGTGCATAGGAAGTATGTGTGAAAAAGGTAGTTACCTTGGATATATAATATCTAAGGTAACTACCTTTTTATATAGGATATAGAAAAGAATTGAGAATTAAAAATATGTTCGTTTCATAAATGCTCAATTTGTGATAAAACGGTAATATAAGTATTATTTTGTATTTTTATTTTTTATTACTGATATTATGTATCGGTGAGTCTAAGGAGAGAAAATATTTGAGTAGAACGGCGGATTATACAGTACAAGGCTTTTTATACCAATTTCATAAAGGTTTGTATGAATTATTAGATAGTACAGATGAAACAGAAATTACTGTTGAGGGGATAGTAGAAGATATAGATGTAACAGTAGAAGACGGAATTAGAGCTATTCAGTGTAAATATCACGAAGCAAAAACTGTTTTTAATTTGAGTGACATCTATAAACCAGTGTTACAAATGATGGAGCATTTTTATCAAAATGGAAATGTATCTAAAAATGTTAAATATGTTCTTTTTGCATATTTTCCTAATTATGAAGGAACGACTTTTGCGTTAACAGAAGAGCATATTAATGAAATATTCGAAAGTAAAAACAAAACTTACCAAAGGTATATTAATCTATTGAAAGGGAATTTAAAAATCAATGATTTTTTAAGTTGTTTTGAATTGGAATTTGGACCATCCATGGAAAAACTAGTTGAGGATATACAACAGCGATTTGAACAGGAAGGGTTTGATAAAGTTGATATTGAGACGTTATTATATCCAAATGCCATTCAAAAAATAGCGGAAATTAGTTCGAAACACACAGTGCAGCAGAGGGGCATTGTAAAAAAGGATTTTATTCATAATCTTAAACGAATCAGAAAAACCGCAATTACCAAGTGGACCATGGCACTTAAAAATTACCGTCAGATTCTTAAGACTAGAAAAGATCAATTGAGAATAAACCTACAACAGAATTCTAGATCAAGATACTTTGTTATTAAGGATAATGTTGTTAAAGATTTCGATGTACATATTGTGAATTTTATGAAAGAGTATTGTGACAAATATTTTGTTAAGCCGATACAAAATAAAACACCATTATTTTGTATTGACTGCCCAAAAGAGAAACTTTTGGAAATAGAAAGACGTTTATTTGAAAAAGGCATCAATACAGAAACTGGAAAGATTGGACAGGCATTTTATAAAACGCGCTTTGTTCGTGAACCGATGGTTAAAACAAAGAATGGTAAAATTCTAGAAAGAGAATTTGATGTAAAATTATTACATTATTCGAATTTTGACGTAATAAAGGAACATAAATGCGATGATCTATTTCTCATTAGTAATAATCTAGATATTGATATAAAAGATGTTGAAGTTGAAAAGATTGAATTGAGCACTTTTGATGAGATTAAATACATATTAGGAATGAGGGCTACATATGAGTGAGCAAGAAAGAATTGGATTTGTTTTGGAGAGTACACAAAATAATATTGTAGTAGGTTTAGATGGATTTGAAGTTTTTGATAGGAATAAAGAAAATTTACAAATTGGTAAGTATATTAAGATTCAAGATGGAAATCATCGATTTATTTTGGCATGTATTTTAAATGTAAGGGCAATAAAGAAAGTAGAGCAAAATGAAGTCGAATCTGAAAATCCTTTTGAAGGTTACAAGTTTCAAATAGATACACAACCTATTGGAACGATTGAAGAAGAGTTTTTTCAAAGGGGGAATACATGTTTACCAGTTCCGACAGAATCAGTTTTTCTGGTAACAGAATCAGATTTAATGAGTGTTTTTGAAACATATGGTGAACATAATTTTACTTTTGGAAAGCTTACACAAAATAATAATATAGATTTAAAGATTGATGGAGATAAATTTTTTGGTAAACATGTTGGGATTGTAGGATCTACGGGAGCAGGAAAATCTTGTACAGTTGCTAAGTTATTACAGCAATGTGTTGGAATTAATAATGGACAGAATGTTTTTAAAGAGCAACAAAAAAATTCGCACATTATAATATTTGATATTCATGCGGAATACAATGCAGCATTTAATTTGTCTCAAGAACAGGGATTTAACTTAAATAAATTAAATGTTTCAAATCTTATCTTGCCATACTGGTTAATGAATTCGGAAGAGTTAGAAGCAATGTTTATTGAAAGTAATGAAGCAAACTCACATAATCAAATATCACAGTTTAGAAATGCAGTTGTTCTAAATAAACAAAAATATAATCAAAATGTGAACGATATAGCTTTTGATACGCCTGTTTATTTTAATATCCAAGAGGTGTGTAATTATATCGGAAATTTAAACAATGAAGTTGTTAGTAAAAACCCTGGAGAACACACGCCTAAAATATTACTACACGATAATACTACACGTTTAATTACTAATCGAGAAGAATATTTTAATGAACTATTTGAATTTGTACCTCAGTCAAATACAAAGGACAATAAAGCAAGTGGCGGACCGTTTAAAGGTGAGTTTGATCGATTTATTATGAGATTACAAAATAAAATAAATGATAAACGATTAAGCTTTATCATGAATAATACAAAAGAGGATAGTTCAAATTATACTACGGATGATTTTGAACTTATTATCAAGCAATTTTTGGGATATGTAAATAAGGCAAATGTAAGTATTGTTGACTTAAGTGGAATTCCCTTTGAAGTATTAAACATCTCTGTTAGCTTGATATCTAGATTAGTCTTTGATTTTTGTTTTCATTATTCAAAAATTCAACATGAGAAAGATCGTTTGAATGAAATTCCTGTATTAATTGTATGCGAAGAGGCACATATTTATATTCCGAAGGAAAATGGCAGTCAATATAAAGCTTCTAAAAAATCCTTAGAAAGAATTGCAAAAGAAGGGCGTAAATATGGTTTAAGTCTTATGGTTGTTAGTCAAAGACCTTCAGAGGTTTCTGATACAATCTTTGCCCAATGTAATAACTTTATTTCTTTAAGATTAACAAACTACAATGATCAAAACTATGTAAAGAGGTTAATGCCAGATACAACTAATGGTATAGCTGATGTACTTCCTAATTTAGCACCTGGAGAATTTGTAATTGTAGGAGATGCAGTTATAATGCCGAGTATTGCTAAAGCTGAAAGGCCTAATCCAGAGCCTGAATCTAAGAACGTTAATTTTCATACCGAATGGCAGACGGATTGGAAAGAGGTTGAATTTACGAATGTTATTTCTAGATGGCGGAAGGAAATATATGAAGAAAAAGTGAAAGTAGAGGTTACTAATTGATTGATAGTAACATTGAGTATTTTATGCAAAAGAAGTGTTTTTAATGAAAGTCATCAAAGAAGAGAGGTGATATATACAGATGTTTAAAAATAGGGTTATAGGGTTATAGGATTTTATGATATTTAAAAGGAGAAAAAAATTGGGAAGAATGAATGAAGATTATGAATTAGTTTATGAGAAAAAACAGATTGATGAGAGAAGTGAATATTATTGGAACAGTATTAAGAAAAAGGTTGAAAATTATTTTTCATGGATAAAAGGTATTTCAATAATATTATTAGCCGTGATGTTCGTAATTTCTACTGTGCAACCAATTAATTTGAAATTTCCAATCGAGCATATTAGTAAAGGCACAATAATTTTATCGATTTGTGGCGGTATTGTATTTCACATGATAATAACTTTTATAATACATGTCATAGCATTTTATTTTGTTACAGGGGAAGGGAATTTTAAAAAGTATGCACCAAGTGACGTGTTTATGGATAATGTGGTAGACCAAGAAATTACAGGTGAAGTGGTAGCGGGTGAGAAAAGAAATTGGTTCCTCAAGCTCCCTAGACAAATATTTAATTGGACGGTTAATATTGACTATACCTTAGCCAGTGTATATAAGAAGAAGTTAGAGAAAAACATTTTTATGAAGTGTAATTGTAATACAAGGTATATAAGTAGAAAAAATAAAAGGTGTATGGATTGTTACGACTTATACAAATTTTTGAATAAATTTTTCATTAAATTTTCTAATTGGTTAAATGTATCCTGTGTTGCATTAGGGATGTCGTCATTATTGTTCTTTTTAATTTGGGGAGATAACTTTAAAGAAATTAAAGATATATTTATCATAGTAGCATCTGCTGCTTTGTTTTATAGGTTGGTGTCACGTTCGTTGGAAATTGGAAAGGCTTTTTATGCTGATGCTGTTCGAGTAGATTCAAAAATATTTTTTTTGAATAGATATCAAAAAAAGGAAGCTGAAAATGATGAAGGTACATATATACAATATAAAGAAAAAGTATATCTTCATAAGTGGAAAAACTCATATATCAGAAAGCCTATGCGGATATCTTTAGCTGTACATAGTTTATTTGAATTAACATTAATGTTTGCTATGATGTATATCTTAACTTTTTTAATTTTTGATGTGAATTCTTTAGATCATTCAAAAGTAGGAGAGTATATTAAAGGAGACTGGAGTTATGAGTTTCTTTTATATAGCATTTCATTGTCATTTTTTAATATATCTTTTGTTAATTATGACTTGTGGATTTGGAATATCTTACATGTATGGCAAGTTGCAATGAGTATGGTACTTATTATCCTCTCAATTGCAGCGTATTTAGGAGAAAGCGATGATGTATCTGAAAGAGAAAGTGATTTTTATGCAGCTGTTTTAGATAAGGAAAAAAGCTAAGCACCTTAATAATACGAAGACAGGGCATCGTACTGGCATCAACGCATACTTCGTGAAATGGATTTAACATCTGATGAAGCAATTGAATTTGCAAAATTAAATGCAGGTGTCGTTCAGCCATGAAAAACGAGCATTAACCCATACTACCTCGGTATTAAAATATTTGCAGATATTGAAGAACACGAAATTGAATGGGATGTATTATTCTTAAGAAACTACCTAAACAAAAATCTCGTAATGAGAGAAGATATGTACTTATTCCAACGCCAAGGAAAAGAATATAAAGTAAATAGATAAAGAATGGGAACATGTATGTGATCAGCCCGTAAATATGCGTACAAATGGTGGCTTCCCGTACCTAGCAGTAGAAGACGGGGACTACTTAAAGAACGGACATAGCATTCTATGTCCGTTCTTTTTATATGGAGTTTTTGTTTACCAAACAGGTCGTATGCTCGAGGATAATTTTCCTGTATTTTCTTTAGTAACGAATGTTGTTAAATCCTCTTTAAGCATTTGCATTCGTTCTGCACCTATGTTTGCAATCCATCGTTGTTCTATTTCAGCTACTATTTCTTCTTTTGCTTTCATTACTGCTAAACCACGCTCGGTTAAAACAATAATTTTACCTCTTTTATCAGTAGGATGCGTTTGGCGCGTGACATAACCACTGTTCTCAAGAGAATCTACCATTTTACTTATGGCTTGTTTTGAAACCCCTAAATATTCAGCTAGTTCTATACCGGTTGCTCCATTAGGAAGGATACGTTTGAACATAAAACCGTGTGCGGGCCTAATATCTTCAAATCCCAATTCACTTAATTTGTCGTGTAGTTCAGTAATTAATGTGCTGAAGGATAGTGATAAAAGTGAAGTAAGATCTAGTTCGTTAAGTGTTTGATGAGTCATGTATATAACCTCCTTGCTTATAGTCAATTAAATTGACTATAAGTAGAATCTATTGTACTATACAGGATATAGTCAATCAAATTGACTATATAAAAGTAATAGAACAAATAATGATTTATCTAAATAAAATCAATGAATTATGGAGGTTTCACATGGTTAATATCGTTAAAATTAGAGGGAGTGTATTTGCACCGTATGCTTTGCTGAAACCTATTCAGGATCCTGCGACGGGAAGAGTGTTTGAATATGCCGGAGATGCACGTGAATTTACACCATACGTTGTGAACACAAAGCGTTCAAGATTAGAACAAGAAGTGGTTGTTGATTTTTATAAAAGAGAAATTTTCACATATGCAGATGCTTGTATCGTTACTGTGAAAATTACAAATCCAGATGGCTCAATTGAGTATCAAAAAGGAGAAACAAGTACAGAAAACATTGCATGTACAAATATTGTATGGAGTGAAGATGAGGTTTCATTTGAAATGAGAGCAAGTGCAAGTAATCCGTTAAACGCGGCAGCACCTGCAGCTGATTATTTTTTGACTATACGAGTTAATGAAAGTGGTACTGTGCATGTTGAAGGTTTACATGATGGTTTTCCTTGCTATGAATTTTATAAACAAATAGACTTTGGTTCATTTGAATTAATATACACACATGATTTCAGAGAAACGGATGATACCCCAGCAGCACTAGCTGGAGAAATGGAATATAGTTTTAAAGCGACAATCTAATAAATATAGCGCTATTTTTCAGAAGGAAGTAGCAAACGTAAAAGAGAAAGCTATTGGTTCTAGGATTGAAATTGTGGTCTATTTTATTCAATAGTATGCAGTATATAAAATTAGAATTATAGGGGTGTTTCTTATGACGAATATCGTTAAAATTAGAGCCAGTGTATTTATTCCAATGTCTTGGACAGAACCGCGGAAGGATGTACAAACAGGGAAATTAATCCAGTTTGAAGGTGATTCACGTGAATTTACACCACATGCGGTAAATACTATGCGCTCTAGAGTTGAGCAAGAGGTAGTAGTGGACTTTTATAAAGAAGAAGTGTTTTCATATGCAAACACGGGTATTACGACAGAGAAGGTCACAAATCCAGATGGTTCTGTGAATAAAAGAACAGGAAAAGCGAGTACTGAAAATATTGTGTGTACGGATATTTCATGGAATTCTGATGGTGTGCAATTCAAAATGAGTGCAAGCGCTAGTAATCCGTTAAATGTGTATGCCCCTCCTGTGGACTATTTATTAACTGTATGTGTGAACAAGGATGGTAGTATCGATATTCAAGGAGAACATGATGGATTCCCTTGTTTCGAATTTTATAAGCAAGTAGATTTCGGTTCATTTGAACAAATTTATACACATGATTTTAGAGAAACTGGTGATACACCTGAAGCGTTAGGTGGAGAGATGGATTATAGTTTTACAAAGAGGTTATAAGGCATAAGATAGTAGACCAGTTAACCTCTAGAAGGTTGAGAAAAAAATAAGCCTCTTTACAATATACCATCAAGGGTATATTGTACAAAGTTACAGCCCTTTCCGAACGAGAAAGCCCATCGCCTTTAGGCATGGGATGAAAGTGAGGTTGGATACGGAGTGCCACTAAAAATCGTAAGGTTCGTGGTACTTTAAGTATAAAAAGTATAGGTAGTTTCATTGGGTCTTTTTGTTGTGATTTTTCGAAAATAAATGATACATTGTAACTATGGTAAATGATTATAGAAGAACGTTGCAAAGTTTATGGACACGTTCTTATTTTGTTTCTACAGCTAAAAATGTAGCAAATGAAAATATGTTGAAAATCAAAAAACAAGGGGTGAAACGTATGTCACAGACCCTAACAGTGAAAGTGAAATTGATTCCAACAAAAGAACAAAGTCGTTTATTAGAAGAAAGTAGTCGTGAGTATATCAAAGTCATGAATATGCTTGTATCGGAAATGGTTGAAGCAAAGAAAAGTACGAAAAAAAGCACAAAAGATATCGAAGCGAATATCCCCAGTGCGGTGAAGAATCAAGCAATCAAAGACGCGAAAAGTTTGTTTGCTACAAAAGTAAAGAAAAGTAATTATAAAATCATTCCGATTCTAAAGAAACCTGTTTGTGTATGGAACAATCAAAATTATTCATTTGACTCCACTCATATTTCAATCCCGTTTAAGGTAAATGGAAAGTCCACTCGTTTAAAGGTCCGTGCTTTATTAATCAATAAAAAAAATCGCAATTTGGATTTGTTAAAACATAAGTTAGGTACACTTCGTATCACAAAGAAATCGAATAAGTGGATGGCCCAAATATCTGTCACACTTCCTACAAATGAAAGAGCAGGAACGAAAGTTTTAGGGGTAGACCTAGGCCTCAAGGTCCCTGCAGTAGCAATCACAGATGATGACAAGGTTCGTTTCTTTGGGAATGGTAGGCAAAATAAATATAGGAAGCGTAAGTTTCGTAGTGTTCGTAAGAAGTTAGGAAAAGACAAAAAAGTGAATGTGATTCGGCGATTTGATGATAAAGAACAAAGATGGATGCAAGATAAAGATCACAAAATAAGTCGTGAAATCATTGATTTTGCAATTGCTAATCATATTTCTGTCATTCGTTTAGAGCAACTAACGAATATAAGACAGACGGCAAGAACAAGCCGTAAAAACGAAAAGAACCTACACACTTGGTCATTCTATCGTTTGGCACAATTTATTGCTTATAAAGCAACGATAGCTGGTATTCAGATTGAATATGTGAATCCAGCTTATACAAGTCAAAGTTGTCCGAAATGTGCTGAAAAGAATAAGGCTCGAGATAGAAAATACAAGTGTCCATGTGGGTTTAAGACACATCGTGATATCGTTGGAGCGATGAATATTCGCTACGCAACTGTGATTGATGGTAACAGTCAATCAGCCTAAGCACCTATATGGTCTGGTTTAGGAGGGGCAATGAGATGCCCTTATCTTGAAGGCTGTTCAAAACAGAAATGGACTGCGAACGCTTAGTCATTCAAGAATCCCACCCGTAAATCCGTAAGGATTCGGGCTTGCGACTTTAGTTGTGGGAGTCTCAAAAAGTAATGTATAATATAGTTATAATTACGGAGGTGATCTACAGTGGAATATAATCAAGATATGAAAAATAGATTGAAACGTATTGAAGGTCAAGTTCGTGGTGTGCTTCGCATGATGGAAGAGGGAAAAGATTGCCGAGATGTTATTACACAGTTAACTGCATCCCGTTCTGCACTTGATCGTACAATTGGACTCGTTGTTGGAACAAATTTAGAGCAATGTTTGCGCGAGCAGTTTGAGACAGGTAATGGCTCAAATGAAGAGTTAATTAAAGAAGCTGTTCAATTACTTGTAAAAAGCAGATAATCTGTCAAACGTATGTGTTGACAGATTTTCAAAAACATTTTATTATACCCCTACAGGTATGCGTATAATGGTTAGGGAGGAAATGATTATGAGTATAAAAGTTGATATGAATTTAGACTGTAAAGGCTTGGCTTGTCCGATGCCAATTGTGAAGACAAAAAAGGCGATGGAAGGATTGGCATCAGGACAAGTTATTGAAATAGAGGCGACGGATAAAGGATCGACATTAGATATACAAAGTTGGTCAAATAAAGTAGGGCATCAATATATTGGAACGAAACAAGAGGGAGATATATTAAAGCATTATGTACGAAAATCCCATGAACATGAAGTAAATGAAGTTGTGAAGTATCCTCATACAATTACGAATGGGGAATTGCAAAATATATTATTAAGTGGTGAAGAGTGCACTGTATTAGATGTTCGTGAAGAAGCGGAATTCGTCTTTGGTCATATTCCATCCGCAATTTCGGTGCCGTTAGGTGAATTAGATAGTGCTATGTTAGACAGTGCGAAACCAATTTATGTTGTTTGCCGAACTGGTAACCGTAGTGATGCAGCTTGTCAAATGTTGAAAGAGAAAGGTTATTCAAATGTGAAGAATGTCATTCCAGGTATGTTAGAGTGGCAAGGGAATGTGGGGAAATAAAATTTTTTAAATAAAAACATACCCATGGGGGTAATTGGATGAGTGTTAAGATATTACAAGCAAAAGATGTCGCAGAGAAAGTTTTATTCGGAGAATTGTTTATTTTAGATGTTCGTAATGAAACGGACTATGAAGATTGGAAAATTGAAGGGAAACAAGTTTCTTCTATAAATAAACCGTATTTTGACTTATTAGATGGTGTAGATCATATTGTAAATGAATTGCCGAGGGAGAAAGAAATTTTAGTCGTATGTGCGAAAGAAGGTTCTTCGCAGTTTGTCGCAGAGCAATTGTTACATGCCGGATTCAATGATGTTTATTATTTAGCTGGTGGTATGAAAGCTTGGAGTGAATATGTAAAGCCGTTAAAAGTAGGAGATGTACAGGGCGGAGGAAGTGTATATCAATTTAACCGTCTTGGAAAAGGCTGTTTATCTTATATGATCGTCTCAAACGGTGAAGCAGCAGTTATTGATGCAGTCAGAACGGTTGAAGCATATGAAGATTTTGCGGAAGAGCATGGCGTTACTATTACGAATGTCATGGATACACATTTGCATGCAGACCATATTTCTGGAGGACGTAGGTTAGCTGAAAAAGTAGGGGGTACGTATTGGTTACCTCCAAAAGATGCGGAGGAAGTCGTTTTCTCATATAAACCGCTTGTTGAAGGATCTGTTATTACGGTGGGGGGTACCAAAATTGAAATTGACGCATTATACTCACCGGGGCATACGATTGGAAGTACATCATTTATTGTAGATGATTCCTATTTATTATCAGGCGATATTTTATTTGTAGATTCAATCGGGCGTCCAGATCTTGCTGGGAAGGCGGAAGACTGGGTAGGGGATTTACGAAATACTTTATATAAACGTTATAAGGAATTATCTCAAGATTTAATTGTTTTACCGGCTCACTATTCAAAAATAAGTGAAATGGACGACAGAGGTATTGTGAGTGCGCATTTACAAGATTTATTTAAGGAGAATGTAGGGTTAAATATTGTTGATGAAGTAGAGTTTCGTAAAACTGTGACAGAGAACTTACCGCCTCAGCCGAATGCTTATGAAGAAATTCGTCAAACGAATATGGGTAAGATTTATCCGAGTTTGGAAGAAGAGCGTGAAATGGAGATTGGTCCAAATCGCTGTGCAGTTCATGATTCATTATAAAATAACAAACTGGAGGAATAGATGATGAATGTAAAACAAGTATTAGATGCGAAAGGTTTAGCATGTCCAATGCCGATCGTAAGAACGAAGAGAGCGATGGATACTTTACAAACTGGAGAAGTGTTAGAAGTACATGTAACGGATAAAGGATCAGTAAAAGATATTCCAGCATGGTCAAAAACAGGCGGTCATGAAATAGTAAAGCATAATATAGAGGACGATGTACTGAAGTTTTGGATTAAGAAGGCGTAGTGAAGAACTAGTTTTGTAAAGGCGGAGAGGTTGGTTATATGAATACAATATTAAGTACGCTTTTCATTGTAATTGCTGTATGGTTTGTTATTTCACGTTTTTTACCGGTGAAAGGTGTTCAAAATATAAATGGAAAAGAATTAAAGAGTATAGTGGGAAAACAGGGAAAGCAGTTTATCGATGTTCGTACAGTAGGTGAATATAGAGGAAATCATATGAAGGGATTTCAGAATATCCCGCTAAATGAGTTAGCTAGTAGAGCAAATCAATTAGATAAAAATAAGGAAATAATCGTTATTTGTCAGAGCGGGATGAGGAGTAAGCAAGCAGCAAAAGTATTAAAAAAATTAGGGTTTCAGCGCGTTATCAATGTTTCAGGTGGCATGAACGTTTTGTAAGGAGAAAGTAGGATCAGGTGTAGCTAGATAATTTGAGCCTTTTTACAATTTTTAAAATACCCCTATAGGTAATTAGGAGGAGAACAACATGGAACAACAGAAGAAAACGACGATTGTTTTATTTAGTGGAGATTATGATAAGGCGATGGCAGCTTATATTATTGCAAATGGTGCAGCGGCGTATGATCAAGAGGTGACTATTTTTCATACTTTTTGGGGATTAAATGCTTTAAGGAAAGATGAGCATGTGAAAGTAAAGAAAACGTTCATAGAAAAAGTATTTGGAAAAATGATGCCGCGCGGCGCTGATAAGATGGGATTATCAAAAATGAATTTTGCTGGTATGGGGCCAAAGATGATTAAAGGTATTATGGAAAAACATAATGCGATGCCTTTACCAGATTTAATTGATTTGGCTAAAGAACAGGGAGTTAAACTTGTAGCTTGTCAAATGACAGTAGATTTATTAGGGTTAAAAGAGGAAGAGATTATGGAAGGGGTAGAGTTTGCAGGAGTAGGTGCATATTTAGCAGATGCTTCGGATGGGAATGTGAATTTATTTATTTATTTAAATCACCTTCTTTTTAGAAGGCGGGGGATACAATATGAGTTTAACAGTACTGCTTTTTATTATTGGGTTTATAGGGTCGTTTATATCAGGAATGGTTGGGATTGGCGGGGCAATTATTAATTACCCGATGATCTTATACATTCCAGTATTGCTAGGATTTGCTGGATATACATCACATGAAGTGAGCGGTATTACAGCGATTCAAGTATTCTTTGCAACTTTTGCAGGCGCGTGGGCGTATAGGAAAAGTAACGATATGGATAAAACTTTAGTTGTGTATATGGGAGCTAGTATATTAATAGGAAGCTTTGTAGGTAGCTTTAGTGCGAATTTATTAAATGAGCATGCTGTAAACGTTGTTTACACATTACTAGCTACTATTGCGGCTATTATGATGTTTATACCGAAGCGAAGCAATCGTAAGGGGACAGAAGGAATTACGTACAATAAGTGGCTCGCTAGTTTGCTAGCGTTTATTGTAGGAAGTGTTTCCGGCATTATTGGGGCTGGTGGTGCATTTCTTTTAGTACCGATTATGCTAGTTGTTTTAAAACTACCGATACGTACGACAATAGCAACATCTATCGCTATTACTTTTATTTCCTCGATAGGAATTACTACTGGGAAAGTGATTACTGGACAAATAGTTGTTATTCCGGCTCTTATCGTTGCGATAGCAAGTTTATTTGCCGCTCCTCTTGGAGTGAGAGTAGGGAAGAGAGTGAATCAAAAAGTTTTGCAATACGTATTGTCTACTTTAATTGTAGGAACTGCGATAAAGATGTGGGTTGATATGATATCGAAATAAAAAGATGGTGCTCTTGTAGCACCATCTTTTTAATTACGCCCAAATCACTTTCATTAAGTTCTTATATTCATCGTTTGCCAGTTTATATAGCATTCTCGTATGTTCAAAGACAAGTGCGGGATTAAAGTTTGGTTCTGAGAATGCAAGAGATGTTGAAATATCAATTGCATTTTGTTTGTTTAGCGTGAATTTTGCAAATCGATAAGATGTGTTTAATTCATTGATGACATGTAAAATATCATTTGTTGATGTTGAATCAGGTACAAGAGCAACATTGAAGCAGTATATATCCACAGCAGGATGTTCGCTTTGGAAAGCAGCGATAAGTTGAATTTTTGCGCCAGCTTCTGTTTCTAATCCTACTGAAAAATGTACCGAACCATCATTTTCATCTATATTTTCTTCCATGTATATATCGTTTGATTTTAAGTACTCTTTAAAATCTGAAATGTTATGTTTTACTGCAGCTTTCATATGTATGAGCCCCCTGATAATTGGAATAGATTACTACTATTTATTATAATTTAAAAATATTAAAAAAGATAGTTGGAAAGTTCTGATTTTTTATTTTGAAAGCATTAAAAAGAAGCAGTGCTCTACCTCCATAGAGCACTGCTTCACTTTATTCATTGTCATTAGACGATGTTTCTGTATCTGCACTGTTATTCTTCTTATTTTGAGTTTCATCGTTACTTGATTCGCGTTCACTCGTATTTTCAGACGTAGATTCTTTTGTTTTCTCTGAGTTTGTTTTTTTCGAATCAGAATCAGATTTTGTATAGGCAGGTAGTCCAAGGTGACTACGAAGTTCGTTTGTAACATTAGCTAATTCTTTTTTATCTGGATTGTAGTAGTAAGTTCGACCACCACCAGCTGACTTACTACATGTATCATCACCTTTTGCCATGTAACAATCTTCACCTTGAAGTTGTAATTTCTCAATTTCCGAATCCGATCCATATTTATAGAATGAAAGCATGTCATCGAATGTTAAGTTTGTAACGAATTGTCCGTTAATATCATCAATGATGTTACCAACTTTTGTTACGGATCCAACGCTTGTTAGTTTCTTTAAAATGGCTTCGATAACGAGTTGCTGACGTTGACCACGCATCGCATCACTATCAATGTGCCTTGTTCTAGCAAGAGCAAGAGCTTCTTCACTATTTAACTTTTGAACACCTTTTTTCAGGTGAATTGCTTCGGCGTTATCATTACTATCTTGTTCAGTAAACTCAACTGGTACGTCAACTTCAATGCCGCCTAAATCATCAACGATTTTCATGAATGATTTAAAGTTGAATTTTACAAAGTAATCGACGGGAACATTCATTAATTTTTCAACTGCATCAATACTAGCTTGTGGTCCACCATCTTTTCCGTTTTTAGTAGAACCAAATGCATGAGCGTGTGTAATTTTATCTTTTTTCTTTTCTACTGGAATATAAGTATACGTGTCACGTGGAATACTTAATAGCTTTACAGTTTTGCTATCTTTATTAAACGTTGCAAGTAATAGTGCATCCGTTCTTATAGCTTCACCATATTCTTTCCCACGGACATCGCTTTCATCAACACCCATTATTAAGACAGAGACGTTATTTGTAATAGGTTTTACAGCTTTAGCACGTAAATCAGACTTATCACCGCGTGCTAAATCGTGAGCGGCGTTTCGAACAGCAGAAGATGCTTTATTTACTAAAAACCATGTATAACCGCCACCTATTATTAAAACTAATAGAATAACGCTTATAATAATTTTTGTTTTTTTCTTACCTTTTTTCGGTTTATTGCGTGTATTTTCTTGCAAAGATGGGTTTTGCTCCATTTCTTGTACTCCTTCATTTGAATTGAAATACGACACTCATATCCACTTATTATAATGAAATTTAGCGAAAAAAAACATTACAAATCATTTACATTTCGTAAAAATTCAATTTATTTATAAAAAGTCAGATTTTCTATATTTTATTTTTAAGATGTAGAACAAGTATAATGTGTTTTAGTAGAAATGAAAATATGTAATGTGAGAAAGTGATAGAGAAGTAAGATTTGTTGAAATATAGCCAAGAAGATGTGATTAGCTGTATATGTACTTCTTATATAATAAAGAAGGATTTTACGGATGAAGGAGAGAGCGTAATGAATCATACACCATTCCGAGCAATTGTCGTGAAAGAAAAGGAAAATAATCAATTTGAAAGAAAGCTTGTTGAGAGAGAAGTAAATAGTTTACCTGAAGGAGACGTATTAATACGTGTTCATTATTCTTCATTAAATTATAAAGATGCCCTTTCAGCTACTGGTAATAAAGGTGTAACGAGAACATATCCTCATACACCTGGCATAGATGCAGCGGGAGAGGTAGTTAGTAGTGAAAATAACGCCTTTCAGGAAGGCGATCAAGTTATTGTAACTGGATATGATTTAGGTATGAATACTTCTGGTGGTTTCGGAGAATATATTCGCGTGCCATCATCTTGGGTTGTTCCTTTACCGAAAGAAATGTCTTTGAAGGAAAGTATGATGTACGGGACAGCCGGTTTTACAGCTGCCTTATCGGTATATAAGCTCATTAGAGCGGGAATTACGCCCTAGTATGGGAGATGTTTTAGTAACGGGTGCTACGGGCGGAGTAGGCAGTGTAGCAGTTAGTATTTTAGGGAAGCTAGGATATAGCGTAGTAGGGGCAACAGGGAAAATGGAAGAGAAAGAGATGCTGCTACGTTTAGGTGCAAAAAAGATGATTCGCCGCGAGGAGTTGAGTGATGAATCAGGAAGACCGATGCTTAAAGGAATATACGCTGGGGTTGTCGATACCGTAGGTGGAAACATGTTAGAAAGTTCTTTAAAGGTGGTTAAGTATGGAGGTTGTGTAACAACGTGTGGTAACGTAGCGGGGCATGAATTAAATACAACTGTATACCCATTCATATTACGAGGGATTAGCCTTTTAGGAATAGATTCAGTTCAATGTCCAGTAGATGTGAGAAGAGAAGTGTGGGCATTGCTAGCTGGTGAGTGGAAAAATTCAGAGCTATTATCTTATACAGAAGAATGTACATTAAAAGAATTAGATGAGAAGTTTACACTTATACTGCAAGGAAAGTTAAAAGGAAGAACTATTGTAAATATGAAATGAAAAAAGAGACGCTCAAATTAGCGTCTCTTTTCCTATTATAATGATTGTTTTATTCCTATTTTTCCTTGTTCGCCCAAAACACCGTCAGCAATATTTACAGCATGATCACCGATACGCTCTAAGTTACTTACCATATCAACGAAGATGATGCTTGCATCACCTGAACAGCTACGTTCGTTTAGACGTAATACGTGACGTTTACGAAGAACACGTTCCATTTGGTCAATTTTACGTTCTTTTGCAATAACAGTTTGAGCTAGTTCAGTATCGAAGTTTGTTAAAGCTTCAACTGAGTCTTGTAATGTTGAAATTGTTAATTCAAGCATTTCATTTAGTTCAGCTAGTGCTTCATCCGATAGTGAAACACGGTTTGAAATTTGGAAATCTACAAGTTCTACAAGGTTTTCTACATGATCACCGACACGTTCAATATCTCCGACAACACCTGCTAAAACGGAATGTTTTTCAGAATCTGAAGGTGAAAGTGGTTTTTCTGATAGTAAAACTAAATACTCGGTAATTTTTTTATCTAAATTGTTAATAGCGCCTTCTAATTGAGTAGCCATGTTCGCGTGTTTTTTGTCTTGTGTATTTAAAAATTGGTTTGCTTCTTTTAATCCATGTAATGAAAACTCAGCCATACGAATGATTTCTTTTTGAGCTTCTGTTAAAGCGATAGCTGGAGATTGCTCAATAAAGATTGGATTTAAATGTTGCGGTTTGAAGTTAATAGATGCATCTTCACCACGAATAATTTTTGTTACAATCCAGGCTAATACTGCAATGAATGGGAACTGAATGATTGTATTCGTTACGTTAAACGTCCCGTGTGCAAATGCAATCGTCATTTCTGGATTTAAGTTTAATGACGTTTGGAAATATTGAATTAAACTTGTAAATGGTATCAATATAATCGTAAAGATAATGGTACCGATAATATTAAAGATAACGTGAACTAATGCTGCACGTCTTGCTGCAATTGAAGTACCGATTGCTGCTAATACTGCTGTAATTGTCGTACCGATGTTATCACCGAATAATACAGGAAGGGCAGCTTGTAAATCGATTGCACCCTGGCCAAATAATTCTTGTAAAATACCGATTGTTGCGCTTGAGCTTTGTACAATTAAAGTGAAGACTGTACCGACAATAATTCCTAGAATTGGATTATCACTCATGCTAATCATTAAATCTTGGAATGACTCTAAAGAACGAAGAGGTTTCATACCTGCGCTCATTAATTCTAAACCGAAGAATAACATACCAAAACCGAATACAACTTGACCTACAGAATGTACTTTTTTATTTTTAAAGAAGAATAGTAAAATCGCTCCAACTGCCATAACTGGGAGAGCGTATTCTCCGATTTTAATTCCGATAATAAATGCAGTAACTGTCGTACCGATATTCGCACCCATAATAACACCAATTGCTTGTCTTAATGTCATAAATCCGGCACTTACAAGTCCGACCGTTAAAGCAGTTGTTCCTGAACTTGATTGAATTAATACAGTAACTAACATACCTGCTAGTACACCCATAAGTGGGTTCGTTGTAAAGCGATCTAGAATATCGCGAAGACGATCTCCAGCTGCTTGTTGCAGTCCATCGCCCATGTATTTAATCCCGAATAAGAAAATACCTAATCCACCAATGAACTGGAAGATCATTTCTTGAACATTATATTCCACGCATTCCACTCCTTAAATTTCATGTACGATGTAATTATTAACTGAACCTTGAGTGACTGTAAACGGTTTGTTAGTAAAATTTACACTAAATTTACAAAGAGGTGAAAAGTTTACAAATCTTTAAAGAAACACCTGTATTTAATTGGTTTTTCAGATAATATATCTGATCGGTTTGTAAAGAAGTCACATTTATCACACTATTTTTGGATAGTAAAAATAGGTGAAGGGAAACTACCCAATTGGATATGCGGATTGGAATTTTATTTTGTTATGCTGATGGTTCTTTGCATATTTTTTGATTAAAGTTAGAAAAATATGTAGGGAAACGGGGGAGGTTTGAAATGGATTTATTTAATGAGAGTAAAAAACGATTAAATTATTTTAAACTGTTTTCTTTTGAGATGCTCGCAACAATAAAAAAGAGCAATTCGCATATGAATTTGCTCTGCTTTTTTATGTTAAAAACTTTCGGTGCTTTGCATTTTAACAATTATGCAAAGTGTTTTTTCTTTATTTAGAATCGTCATTATGCTCCATAGTTATGACGACATTTCCCTTCTTATGTCCTTTTTCAACATATATGTGAGCTTCAATAATTTCCTCAAAAGTGTATTGCCTATCAATGACCACTTTTATTTTACCGTTCTCAACAAGTTTTTTAAGGAAATTTAATGCTTCGGAAGTTTCAGGTGCGTTTTGACTTAATATGAGTTTCACGCGACTTGTCAATTTAGTCCAGAGCATTTGAGCACTTGGTAACGGTTCAACGATATTTATATAGGTACCATCTTCTTTTAACATTTTAATACACTCTGAAAAGGAGCTCCTGTTTACCGCTTCAAAGATAACATCATAAGTTTCGTCTGTAGTAGAAAAATTTTTTGTGGTGTAATCAATTACTTCGTCAGCTCCTAGAGATTTGACCAATTCTAAATTGGAGCTACTGCACACACCTGTAACTGTTGCGCCGAAATACTTGGAAATTTGTACTGCATAACTTCCGACACTTCCAGAAGCTCCGTAAATAAGAATGTTTTGACCGCTTTGAACGTTAGCTTTCCTAAGGAAAAACAAAGCTGTACGTGCTCCAATTGGGATGGCTGCGGCTTTTTCATAGGATATATTGGAGGGCTTGATGCACACTGCTCCACCTTCAGGTAGGCAAATATACTCAGCATAAGAACCAAAATTTACTTGGGTAGCTGCAAAAACTTGGTCTCCTTTTTTAAATCGTGTGACGTCTTTTCCTACCGATTCAACTTCACCAGCCAATTCCATTCCGAGTATTTGTTTTTTCGGTTGCTTAAAGCCAAGTGCGATTCGAGCGGGTAGCCAAACAGAAGAGGGAACCGTAAAACTTCGTGAGCGAATATCTCCTGCTGTTACGGTTGTCGCTTTTATTTTTACTAGTATTTCATTGTCCTTAGGAGCAGGTTTTTCTATCTCTTTCAGTTGAAGAACGTCGGGGAGACCGTATTTTGTGTACACTATTGCTTTCATTAATATTTCCTCCAATTCGTTCTATATATATTAATATCATACGAACAACATGAATAAATAGAACAGCGGTTCACTCTTCAATACAATGCAAAAAGCAGTGTGATTTTTTTAGGAATCCACTGCTTTTTGTATTTGTGTATATATGATTTTCTTAGTCCAAGTATCTCAAAAAAGAATCAATTAGCATTACCCAACAGCTTTTTCTGTATTTTTATCTCTATGCTTTTGTTTTCTTATACTTGTAATATAAATGAACAAGAAAGCAATAAGTAATAAAGAGGAATATCGATATACAGTTGCATAATTGGTAAAGTGTGCAATGAATCCAAAAATAATCGCTCCAGCACCAATTCCAAGATCAAATGCTGAGAAGAATGTTGCTGTTGCTACTCCTCTCCGGTGCGGTGCTACTCGGTCAATCATCCATGCTTGTAGTGCCGGTTGAATTGCTCCGAAACCACTGCCGTAGCACGCTGCGGCAATAATTAAACTCGGAATTGTAGTTGTATACGACAGCAAGATAATACCTGTAAACGTAATAATAACTCCTGGAATGATGACGAATGTATGGCCTTTCGTATCATATAATCTTCCAGAAAACGGACGAGTTACAGCGATTGCAAGTGCGTTAAATAAAAAGAAGAGACTGATATCAGCAATCCCGACTTCTGTAGCAAATAATGTGATAAAGCTCCCAATTCCCCCGTACATTAATGTAATACATAATATTAATAGTGAAGGAAGTAAAGCTTTACGCTCAATAAATCCATCGAGAAAGGTACCAGATGTTTGCTGTGGTGGTTGCGGCGATTTTTTGATTTGAAGTAGTTTCGTTAATATTAATGAAACTATTGTGCATGAAAGTGCACATAAAAAAAGAATCGTGAAGTTATATGCTTGCATAAGCCAAAGTCCGATAAGCGGACCGAGCGCCATGGCGATAGTTCCAGAAAGACCGAAATACCCCATGCCTTCACCGCGGCGAGCTTGCGGAATTAAATCTGAAACGACAGTTCCGTATGTAGTCGTTGTAATACCAAAACCAGCTCCGTGTAAAATTCGAACGGCAAGCAATAGGAAAATGGTAGAAGCGAAAAGATAACTGCCCATAGCGAGTAAACAAATAGCGGTACCGATCATTAAAATGATTTTTTTGTTGAATTTCTGCAAGGCATTTCCAGTTAGCGGCCTAATAAAAAGTGCTGCAACGGTAAACATGCCGACAACGAATCCGATATTTGAACTTGTGCCCCCAATTTCTTTCACATAAACAGGTAAAGTTGGAATTAACATTTGAAATCCTAAAAACATACATAAGTTTGCTAGAATTAGCGCAATAAACTCTTTTGTCCATAACGGTTCTCGTTTTACGAGTACTGCCTCTCCCATATATTCATCCCCTATATAAAAGTTTTCTCTATTCTTTCGAGTATATGTATTGGTCAACGTAACAGTCAAGGAAGGTGCCTTGAAAACGTATAACAATTTTCGAGGCGAAAAAACTGACAAATTTGTGGAAAGACTACACAACTATGAAAAAAAGATGTAAAGTATAGATGTATAGACTAGTAGTTGTTATGAATGATAGAAATTATTTTTTCTTTAAAGAAAGCGAATTCAAATGGTAGTGGACGAGAAGGGGATACATACTTTTTTCACTACAAATATTTGAAAGGGTTTACAATATGATGAAGAAAGAGGCGTGTACATATGAGACGATTTGGTATTTCTATTTATCCAGAACATTCGACAGTAGAGGAAGATAAGGAGTATTTAACATTAGCAAGTAAATACGGATTTACACGTGTATTCACATGTTTATTATCTGTAGATGGCGAAAAAGAGAAAATTGTAGAAGAGTTTAAAGAAATAATTTCTCATGCGAATGCATTAGGGTTCCAAGTATTGGTTGATATTAGTCCGTCTGTTTTTGAGCAACTAGGTATTTCTTATAATGATTTATCGTTTTTCCATGAACTAGGTGCTTACGGTATTCGTTTAGATGTTGGTTTCTCAGGATTAGAAGAATCGATTATGACGTACAATCCATACGGTTTAAAAATTGAGATTAATATGAGTAACGGTACGAAGTATGTAGATAACATTATGAGTCATAGACCAAATCGTGAAAATTTAATTGGCTGTCATAATTTCTATCCGCATCGTTATTCAGGATTATCATACGATCATTTCATTAAATGCTCGAAACAATTTAAAGATTACGGTATGAGAACAGCTGCTTTTATTTCATCATTCGATGCAACATATGGACCTTGGCCAGTAACAGAAGGGTTATGTACGTTAGAGCAACATCGCGAATTACCGATGACAACACAGGCGAAGCATTTGTTTGCAACAGAATTAATTGATGATGTTATTATTGCGAATGCTTATGCTTCAGAAGAAGAATTACAAGCACTAGGTGCGTTAAATAAAGAGAAACAAACATTTGATATAGAACTATACGATACAACAACAGATTTAGAAAGAATTATCGTATTAGAAGAACCTCATTTTTATCGCGGGGATGTATCTGAATATATGATTCGTTCTACACAAAGTCGTGTGAAATATAAAAAAGAAGAGTTTAAACCGCATAATACGCGTGAAATTAAGCGTGGCGATCTTTTAATTGATAATGAGCAATATGGCCAATATAAAGGTGAATTGCAAATTGCTTTAAAAGATATGGTGAATACAGGAAAAACAAATGTAGTTGGCCGAGTTGTAGAGGAAGAAATCTTCTTATTAGATTATTTACAAGCTTGGGATAAGTTTGGATTTACGCTAAAGAAATAATGAACGCGGGATAAAGGGGAAAAAACTACTGATTTCAGTGGCTTTTTCCCTTTTATATAAAGAGCGAGAGGAAGAGCTATGACAAAAGTGCATCAGCGATTAATTTCCATTTTAGAGGAGTTTTTAGAAGAGAAATCGATGTTAAGTCGAGCTTTTTTAGCGAGCCGTTTACACGTATCAACGAAGACGATTCAAAAGGATATAAAATTATTAAATGATATATTGGAAGAACACGGAGCGAAAATTGAATCACAAAGAGGGAATGGGTACGAGCTAGAAATTATACAAACTAAGAAGTTTGAAGATTTTTGCGTAAATGTATTTCAAAAACAGACAGAAAAGATTCCAACTTCTTATGAAGAAAGAGTAGCGTATATTTTACACCGTATTTTAACGACAGATGGGTATGTGAAGCTTTCACAGCTAGCGGAAGAGATTTATGTGAGTAAATCTACTGTAAACTTAATTATGAAAGATGTTACGGATATTTGTAGTCGCTATGAGTTACAAATTGAAAAAAGACCATATTATGGTATACGTATTGTAGGAGAAGAATTTAATATTCGTTCTTGTTTATCACAATATGGTTTACCGCGGTATGAACATACTCCGTTTCATGAGAACTATGAGCAGACGGACACATATTTATCGTTACCCCATATTTCTCTCATCCGCTCAGTTATACTAAAGTATATCGAGGGAGGAACGATATATTTATCAGATATAGAAATTGATAATTTATCAATTCATATTGCGATTGCTTTAAAGAGATGCAGGGATGATCATTACATTCAAGCACTGCATGTAGAGGAATCTGAACTTATAATAAAGAAAGAATATAAAATTGCGAAACAGATTTTAGGGAATTTAGGGGCAGAGCTAAAGCTTCAATTTCCAGAAGAAGAAATTTTATATGTGACGATGCATTTATTAAGTACTGCTGTTACAGCGAGAGATCGCTATGAAAATGTGGAAGAGCTATTAGGGAAAGACGTATATGCATTCATGCAGCATATTCTTTTCAAAGTAGCGGAAGAACGGAATCTTACTTTTTATTACGATGAAGAATTATTATTTGGTTTTGGTGTTCATTTAAAAACGTTATTAAATCGTTTGAGATATAAGTTAAATACGAGAAATCCTCTTTTGGCAGAAGTGAAAAAAAATTATCCATATGCTTTTGAAATTGCAGTTCTCGTTGGAGATATAATTGGTGAATATATGGGTGAATCCATTCCAGAGAGTGAGATTGGTTATATTGCCATTCACTTTGGTGGGGCGATGAGCCGCTTGCAGGAAAATAATCAAAAGAAAAGATGTTTATTAGTTTGTGCAACTGGTCAAGGGAGTGCACAACTACTGAAATATAAAATTCTATCACATTTCCGAGATAAACTAGAGATTGTAGGTATTACAGGGTACTATCAATTGAAAGTGGAAGATCTTTATAAAGATAAAATAGATTGTATTATTAGTACGATTCATATACCGAGTGGTTTGCCTGTTCCGGTTATAAAGGTAAACTCGATATTTGATGATAAAGAGATTAAATCAATTGGTAAGCAGTTATTTACACATGTGAATGATAGTATGCAGCAATACATTAAGGAAGATTTGATCTTCTTAAATCGTAGTGCTTCTACGAAAGAAGAGGTTATTCAGTTTTTATGTGAGAAAGCTGCTGAGAAAAACTATGTACCCGCAAACTTTTATGCTTCTGTTATGGAGAGAGAGAACACATCTCCTACAGCGGTTGGAAACTTAGTGGCAATTCCGCATCCGATGCAATTATTAAGCGATACGACATTTTTGATGTTTTGTACACTCGATAAGGCGATTGACTGGGGAGATAAAAAAGTACAAGTTATTATTTTATTTAGTGTGAAGCGCAATAATAATGAAGATTTACAAAAGCTTTATGATTTTTTATATGATATTATGTCTAATCAAACTATAATAGAAAAATTGCATCAGGCTCAAGCTGTTGATGATTTTCAAGAAATCTTACTATCATTATGAAAAAGTATATTAAAACTTCCGTTACATAACGGAAGTTTTTTATGTTTAATTGTATGCGTTTTCATAATAAGATGAAAATATAGAAAAAACATAGCTTGGAGGAATTTAAAATGACTGATATGCAAACTCCATTTGCGTTAATTTTACATGGTGGTAACGCGAGAAGCGCGGCACTTGAAGCAATTGCTTTTGCAAGACAAGGAGATTTTCAGAATGCGAGTGAAAAGATGGAACTTGCTAGTGAGGAAATATCATCCGCTCATCGTATTCAAACCGATTTAATTCAAGAGGAAGCAAGAGGCAATCATGCAGAAATAAGTTTATTATTAGTGCATGCACAAGATCATTTAATGAATGCCATTACAGTGAAAGAACTTGCTGAGGAATTTATTACTCTTCATAAACGAGTGGAAGAGAAAGTGACAGTATAATATGTACATTTTATTATGTTGTGCAGCAGGCATGTCAACGAGTATGGTTGTAAGAAAAATGCAAGAAGAGGCAAAGAAACAAGGGAAGGATTATAAAATTAAAGCAGTTGATTCGGAACTTGTGAAACTGGAAATAAAAAATGCTGATGTTGTTTTAATTGGACCACAGGTGAAGTATTTGTTTCCAGCGGTAGAGTTTCTTGCAAAGTCATACGATATACCAGTTGCAATTATAGAGCAGCGAGATTATGGTATGTGTGATGGTTTGAAAGTACTTAAGCAAGCTGAACAATTAGTTTTAGCGTAATTATATTTTTTTAAATATAAACATTATAATGTTATAACTTTTACTTTTGTCAGATTGAACATAGGGAGGGTTATCGATGAATGGTTTTATGAGTTTTATGGAACAGAAGATTATGCCAACAACGCAAAAGATTGCGGGGCAACGACATTTATTAGCAATTCGAAATGGAGTTATTTCTACATTACCGTTAACGATTGTCGGGTCATTTTTCGTTATCTTTTTAAACTTACCAATTGATGCATATATGGAGTGGATTGCACCGTTTCGTCATATTTTAGATATTCCATTCCGATTTACAGTAGGCTTAATGGCTTTATACGCAGCATTTGGGGTAGGGGCCTCACTCGCGAACTTTTATCAGCTCAATCAATTAAGTGCAGGATTATTATCTGTACTCGCCTTTTTACTAGCATCAGTTGAACCAATTCAAATAACAAAAGCTGTACCAGGTGTTATTGATGCAGGAAGATATATTTCAGTAGGGACATTAAGTGCAACTTCTTTATTCGGAGCTATTGTGACAGCATTAATTGCAGTAGAAATTTATCACTTTATGATTAAGCATAATATTTCGATTAAATTACCAGATAGTGTACCACCAGCAGTTGCAAACTCGTTTGCAGCATTAATTCCAACTTTAGTAGTTATTCTTTTATTCTGGGGTATTCGTTACGGTTTGAAATTTGATGTAAACACAACAATCACATATTTAATCGCACCATTAAAATCAGTATTAGTAGGAAATAATTTATTCGGCGGTTTATTAACAGTATTCTTAATCGTGTTCTTCTGGTCGTTCGGTATACATGGCCCAGCGATTTTAGGACCAATCATCCGTCCGATGTGGGATTCAGCAATTCTTGAAAATATGGAAGTATTCACGGCTACAGGAAATGCACATCAGTTACCAAACTTATTTACAGAGCAATTTATTCAATGGTTCGTATGGATTGGTGGATCAGGCTCAACGTTAGCTTTAGTAATTATGTTTATGTTCTCTAAATCTAAGTTCTTAAAAGAGTTAGGTAGATTATCATTCGTACCAGGTTTATTCAATATTAACGAGCCAATTATTTTCGGGGCACCAATTGTAATGAATCCAATCTTAATTATTCCGTTCGTTATTACACCGTTAGTTACAACGACGGTATCATATTTCGCAGTTGTTTCAGGTATGATTCCGCTCATGATGGCGAAGCTGCCATTTACGATGTTAGCGCCAATTGCAGCGATTATTAGTACGGACTGGACAATTATGGCTGGTGTACTTGTACTTGTTAACTTTGTTATCTCATTCGTTATTTACTATCCATTCTTCAAAATGTATGAGAAACAACAATTAGCAGGAGAGGAGAAAACAGAATGCTCGGAGCAATTATCATCTTAATTACATTCGTGGCGGGGCAGTGTATTGCACATTATTCAAAGTGGGTACAAAGTAAATCGCTATTAGTTTTACTACTTGTGTCGATATTATTTATTGGATGTTCAATGGGGGCTTATGTGGCATTTAGTTTAGAATCACCGTACTTTATCATCGTACCAACGATTTTATGTGCAACATGTTTATCTGCAAAATATAGATTTACGAGCATGGCATTAATACAACGTGTGAAGGAGATGCAAAAGCATGGAGCGTAAATTAGGAATTTCACTTTATCCAGAGCATTCAACGAAAGAACAAGATATGGCATACATTTCGGCAGCGGCACGCCACGGTTTTTCAAGAATATTTACATGTCTATTATCTGTGAATCGTCCGAAAGAAGAAATTGTAGCTGAATTTAAAGAAATTATTGGGCATGCAAAAGAGTATAATATGGAAGTTATTTTAGATGTAGCTCCGGCTGTATTCGATCAACTTGGTATTAGTTATAGTGATCTATCATTCTTTGCAGAGTTAGGTGCAGATGGAATTCGTTTAGATGTAGGGTTTGACGGGTTAACAGAAGCGAAAATGACGAATAATCCATATGGCTTAAAAATTGAGCTGAATGTAAGTAATGATATTGCCTATTTAGAAAATATCCTTTCGCATCAAGCGAATAAATCAGCTTTAATTGGTTGCCACAATTTTTATCCGCAAAAATTTACTGGTCTTCCGTATGATTATTTCATTCGCTGTAGTGAACGCTTCAAAAAGCATGGTATTCGCAGTGCAGCCTTTATTACATCGCATGCAGCTGACATCGGTCCATGGGATATTAATGACGGATTATGTACGTTAGAACAACATCGTAACTTACCAATTGAAGTACAAGCGAAACATTTATGGGCAACAGGGTTTATTGATGATGTTATTATCGGAAATGCTTATGCGAGTGAAGAAGAGTTAGAGAAACTAGGAAACTTAAATCGTTACATGTTACAGCTAAAGGTACAATTTGTAGAAGAAGCGACTGAAGTAGAGAAGAGAGCGACACTGCAAGAATTACACGTAAGACGCGGTGACATAACAGAGTATATGGTACGTTCTACAGAAGTACGTAAAAAGTACAAAGACTATGACTTCCCAGTGCGCGAAAGTGTACGACAGGAAAGAGGGCAAGTTGTAATTGGTAATAACTTATTCGGAAAGTATAAAGGTGAACTACAAATCATTCTGAAAGAAATGCCAATAGATGAACGGAAAAATATTGTCGGTACAATTGCAGAAGAAGAGTTATTCTTACTAGATTATGTAGGAGCTTGGACACAGTTTACTTGTGTGGAATAGGGAAGGTAAGAGAGGGTGCTATAGCAGCCTCTTTTTTCTGTTGAAATAGTAGTCTATCGTATATAGAATTCAAAGGGATAGATTTAACTTGGACGGGGGAGAAGGAGATGGAAGAGTATATAGATGATTTATTAAGGCGGATGGCGGATGAAGAAGCAGGTATTCGGCAATGTGCTTATGAAGAAGCGAGGCAGTTAAATGATGTATCGCTTTTTTCTTGTTTCCAAGAGAAAGTAATGGAAGCACGAAAAGTATATATAAAAACAAATCTTTATTTTTTAATTACACGACTTGCAATAAATACTAAAGAGATGTATATTGCAGATTATTTGATAGATCGGTTAGAAAGTGAAGAAAGCAGGATGGTGTTAGATAGCATGCTCATAGATTTAAGTAAATTATCTGAAGCAAGCAATGCACATAAAATTATTCCTTACATATATCATAAAAATAGTGGAGTTCGTTATTCTGCTGTCATCGCTTTAAAGTTGTGTAAATCGTTGGAAGCAGAAGATGCTTTATTGAAGTTACTTACAGTGGAAGAGAATCGAGATGATATTGTAAATATATGTGCCACTTTATATGAGATTGGAACAAAGCGATCAATCTTACCTTTAACAAAGCTTTTACATTGCGATAGTGCTTATGTTCGTTCAACTGTTATTGAGGTTTTAGCGAAAATAGGGGGAGCGGACTTACAAATAGTTTATATTGAAGCTTTAAAGGATAGAAATGTTATGGTGAAATACGAAGCTGTTCGAGCTATTTATGCATATGGAGATGAAATGGCGATTCAACCAATTAGCGAACGTGTAACTAAAGTTGTTTCTAGAAGACGTAAAAATGAAGTAGAGCCTACTGATGAATCAGAGATCGTCATTGCTCTTCGTTTCTTACATAAGTTTGCTACTCATGAAGAAGTTTTAAAGACGTTTGATAAAGTATATAAAAAACGAGGAAACTTGTTTTTGTCAGAGAGAAAATGGATTCGGGATAATATTAGTTACTTTCAAGAGAAAGAAAGAGTGTAAGAATCATAAAAAAAGAGTTAGCCTCAATAATGAGACTAACTCTTTTTTTAATAATTAGTTTAAAATTTTCACTGTAACTGTTTTACGTCCCCAGTTACTTGATGTACCTTTATCTGGCATTAAAACATCGATTTTATTTCCTTTAATAGCTCCACCAGTATCACCAGCGATTGCTACTCCGTAACCTTCAACCCATACTTTTGAACCTAATGGAATGACACTTGGATCAACTGCAATTAGTTTCATGTTTGGATTAGCTGTTAAGTTATGACCCATAGCTGATTTTACTTGGTCTCCTGCTTTGTAACCATTTTCAAGTGGATCCGCTGTGTAAGCTGTTGCTTGAACTCTTAATTCACGAGAAGAAGATGGTGCACTTGTTTCAGTTTCTTTTGCAACAGGTTGTTGTGTAGCTGGTTTTTGAGCTTTAGCCGCTTCACGAGCTTTAGCTGCCTCTTGAGCCTTAGCCGCTTCACGAGCTTCAGCTGCTTCCTCGGCTTTAGCCGCTTCACGAGCCTTAGCTGCTTCCCCGGCTTTAGCCGCTTCACGAGCTTTAGCTGCCTCTTGAGCCTTAGCTTCTGCTTGAGCTTCAGCTTCTGCCTGAGCTTTGGCTGCTTCACGAGCTTTAGCTGCTTCTTGAGCCTTAGCTTCTGCTTGAGCTTTAGCTGCTTCAGTTGCTTCTTGAGCTTTAGCCGCTTCACGAGCTTTAGCCGCTTCTTGAGCCTTAGCTTCTGCTTGAGTTTCAGCAGCTTCACGAGCTTTAGTTGCTTCTTGAGCCTTAGCTTTTGCTTGAGTTTCAGCAGCTTCACGAGCTTTAGTTGCTTCTTGAGCCTTAGCTTTTGCTTGAGTTTCAGCTACTTCCCCGGCTTTAACTGCTTCACGAACTTTAGCTGTATCTTGAACGTTAGTTACTTTTTCAGCTTTAACTACTGGCTGAACTTTAACTGGTGCTTTTCCTGTTAAGTAAGGAATGTGTACATAAGCTGTTTGGCCGTTATATTCAAATTGGATCCAATCATTTTGTACTTGGTGTGTTGTTTCGATTACATCATCTTTTTTCAATTTACCAAGAATCGCTGAATCTGTATTTGCTCCAGCACGTACGTTTAATACGTTTGCTGTTACGTAGTAAGTATCTTTTGTGTAGTCAGCGCTTATGAAAGCCTCTTTACCACTATTTAATTTAACTTTTGACCATCCGTTTTCTGTATGTAAAACGTTAACTTTATATCCATCTAATAACTTTCCGACAACTTGTGATTCAGTAGTTGGGTTTTCTCGTACATTTAGTACATCAGTCGTTACGATTGTTTCTGCTTTAGCAGATGTTGTGAAAATCCCAAGACCAAAAACCGCTGCTGTTGCTATACCCATAAATTTTTTCATAATAGCCTCCATTGCATTTGTTTTCGTTGACCTCATTATAGCAACCATTATTTTCTTATTTGCGGAAAACACAAAACTACAAAGCATTCGTAACGAGGCATTAATATTCTGTAATAATTCCATTTATATCCTGATAGCGTTTTCTTTGCGTTTTTGAGGGGATTAGAACATACGATTCATAAAATCAACACTTTTTTAATTACTAATAGATTAATAATGTTTCATTAGTGTTACTTGAATGTTTCTGTAATGTTACAAAAAAGGGATATTTAACTATTTGAATCGTAATGTAGTTATGAAAATATAATCTTCTTGTGTGTGAAGTCGTATATATAGGGGGGATTTTAATGAAATAGAGATATAATTGTTACAAAATAAGTTGTAGTATGGAAAAAATTACGCCTTGAATTTGTTCTTTTACATATTATTTTTGCAATAATAAGATTGTAGGATAGTGGTAATGCGAAATGAAAGTTGCAAGGATAAAAAGATAATCGCAACATGAAACATATATAATAGAAGAAACATGATTTAAAGGGATGATATCGTTATGAGTTGGTTCGCGAGTTGCAGTAGAATTATCCCGCTATTTGTGGGCAGTAAAACCCTCACCTCAAAATTCGGCTGAAGCAAAGAAGTTAGGTGGGAGATTAACTGCCGGTAAAAGCCCGATTGGTGAAGGCTAATAATCAGTGGGGGATGAACAAAACCCCCACTGATTATAGTTTCACTTTATATAATAGAAGTTAGAGGTTCTTATTTTTGTCAAAACGTCGATGAAATTACATTTGCCTTCAACAAAATAAAAAACGTAGGAGTGTAAACTCCTACGTTTTTTATTTACTCATATCGTAAACATTCAATTGGATCAAGTTTTGCAGCTTTGTTAGCTGGTAGTAAACCGAATGCAATACCGATTAGCATTGAAATACCTACTGAAAGAAGTCCAAGTTCTTTTGAGATAACGAGTGGCCATCCGGCAAAGATTGAGACGATCCAAGCGAAGAATATACCGAGCATGAATCCGATGAAACCACCGAGTCCTGTTAAAATACAAGATTCAATTAAGAATTGTGTTAATACTTTACCGCGCGTTGCACCAAGTGCTTTACGAATACCAATCTCACGTGTACGTTCTGTTACAGATACAAGCATGATGTTCATTACACCGATACCACCAACAAGTAAGGAGATAGCAGCAATACCACCGAATACCATTTTCATCATACCAATTGATTCGTCTAATTGCTTCGTAAACTCACCCATATCTTGAGCTTCAAATTTATGCTCAAATTTAGGAGCTTTCATTTCGTTTAAAACAGAAGCAGCTTGTTTTTCTACACTTTTACGTTCTGCTGGCGAAGTTAATATTAATCTTACAGAGTCATACTCAGTTACTCCTGAGATTACAGGAGCGTTTTCAAGTGATGTATAACCTTCTGACATAGCCATTCCGAAATCATTTTTTGCTTCATACACACCGACTACTTTATATGGCTTTCCTTTTATATCAGTATATAAATTTGATTCCCAACCATTAAACAATTTGTTGAAAGCTTCTTCATTTAAAATAACAGCAGGAATTGCTTGCTTTAATTCACTATCATTTAATTCACGACCGTGAACTAATTTTATTTTCGCATCTGTCATGAAGGCACCTGTTCCACCTTTTAAATCAAGAGAGACATCTTTTGAACCAGAAGATGCTTTTACTTTCATACTTACATCTGGATAAACATCTTTAACGCCAGGAACAGTTTGAAGACGTTTTAACATATCAGCTGTAATTTTGGCACTATCAGTTCCGTAATCAGGGTTGTTGTAGTAAATCGTTACTTCAGTATCTTTTCCTTGGCCTAACTCTTTTTTAAACTTTGCATTTGTACCATCACCCATTGAAATGATAGTAATAATGGCGCTAATACCGATAATAATACCTAGCATTGTTAATATAGAACGCATTTTATGAGCAAAGATAGAGGAAAGGGCCATGCGTATATTTTCACTCGTGTTCAAAATTAACCTCTCCAATCTTGGACGATATTTCCGTCACGAATTACAATTTGACGTGCTGCCGCTTCCCCAATTTCACGATCGTGGGTAATCATAATGATTGTTGAGCCTTGTTTGTTTAATTCGTAAAAGAGATCCATAATTTGTGTACTTGTTTTCGTATCAAGTGCACCCGTCGGTTCATCTGCTAAGAGAAATTTCGGGTTATTTACGATTGCACGTGCGACTGCGACACGCTGCTTTTGTCCACCTGACAATTCATTTGGTAAGTGAGTAGCACGATCAGCTAAACTGACTTTTGTTAAAGCTGCTAATGAGCGCTCACGTCTTTCTTTTTTATCGACTCCAGCGTAAATAAGAGGTAGTTCTACATTTTGAAGTGCTGTAAGTCTCGGTAATAACATAAAGTTTTGGAATATGAATCCGATCTCTTTATTACGAACATGTGCAAGTTCTGTTTCAGACATGTTTGAAATGTTTTGACCAGCTAGTTCGTACGCACCTGTCGTTGGTTTATCTAAGCAACCGATAATGTTCATTAATGTTGATTTACCAGAACCAGACGGTCCCATAATAGAAGTGAATTCTCCTTGGTTTAGTGTTACATCAATTCCATGTAATATTTGAACGGACTCTGCACCATTTTGGAAAGATTTCGTGATGCCTTTTAAGTTAATCATTGAGTGACAACCTCCATACCGTCTTTTAAGTCTTTTTCAGGTTTAGAGATAATTTCCTCTCCTTTTTTCACTCCAGAAACTTTTGCTTCGCTATCTGTCTCAAATTCAACAGTAACTGCTTGTTCTTTCGCTTTACCGTCTTTTACAACGAAGACAACATTTTTGTCACCTTTTTTCACAATGCTGCTTTTCGGAACAATCGTACCAGTTGCTTCGCCAGATTTACTTGTTACGTAAACATGGAAGCCGTTTTGTAATTCTTCACTATTATCTAATGTGACAGTGAATTGATAATTAGAAACAGTTTTATTTTCGTCCATGCTCTTTAATGGTGTAGAACCGATTTCTGTTACTTTTCCTGTCCAAGTCTTACCAGCGACAGTTTTTGATGAAACAGTTACTTCTTGCCCAACTTTCATACTAGCAAGTTCATATTCAGAAAGTTGACCTTTTACTTTAAATTGACCAGCGTGACGAAGTGTAATGCCACTCATACCTGTTTTTTCATCAGCAGTTTTTACGATATCATCAATTACACCGTCGGCTGGACTTGTTACAGAAAGTGTGTTTACTTTCTCTTTTGCTACTTTAATCATTTCATCAGCTTTTTCTACTTCAAACTTCTTCATTTCAAGTTGTGATTCTAATTGCCCAACTTCAATTTCTGATGCTTTTAATGCTTCAGCTGGAAGGCCTGCATTTTTATCTTTTTGTAATTTTTGTTTCGCTGCATCAATTTGTTTTTGGAACAATGTTACTTCTTTTTGTGCGATTTTCTTTTGCATTTCTACTTCTGTTACACCTTGTTTAGCAGTAGGGTCATTATATTTAAATAGAAGCTGACCTTTTTTCACTTCATCACCTTTTTTAACAGCTAATTCATACGTACCTTTTGTTGGATCGAATGAAATTGTTTCAATACCATTTGGAATAACTTCGCCGCCAAATTTTTGTGCATTTTCAATTTGTTTTTCCGTAATTTTATAACCGCTATATGCCATTGCTACTTCTGAACTACCGCCAGCAAATGCAAAATATGATCCAGCTGCAATTCCGATCGCTACTACACTAGTAATTAACACTTTATTTTTCTTCTTCATCTATTTATCACCTTTTCGTTCGTTTTAGTATCTACATTAAGTATAGAAGAGGTGAAGAATCTGACAAATCGTTTTAGCTTACAATAACCTTACAGTTTTGTAAGGTATAAATATGTAAATGTAAGGTGGAGGTTTTCCTAGTTTAAGCAAATGAATTGACTCGTTGTTTTTTTCTAATAATAATATTGTATGAAGGAGAGGAGGAAGGAAGATGGAAGCTTATTTTAGTGCGCATCCATTAAAACCATTTATTCCGTACTCGAGGCAACATGTCATTATATTATTTATTATGTTGGTGGGGATATTTTTTCTGTATCAATACCAAGATTTATTGCGTCAAAGTGAGTGGAATATAACGGTTCGATATGCGATTGCATTTCTATTTATAGGAAGTGAGATTGGACTTCATATGTGGGAATGGAAAGCCGGTATTTTTGAGCTAGGCACTTCATTACCATTTGAGTTATGTACGATTAGTTTATTGTTAGCATCGATTATGATTGTAACGAAAAGCTATCGAATATATGAGATTGTGTTTTTTACAGGAATTATCGGTGCATCGCAAGCCATTTTAACGCCGAACGTGCAATACGCTTTTCCGCATTTTCGCTTTATAGAATTCTTCATTGCACATGTATTACTCATTTGGGCACCGCTCTTTATGACGTGGGTAGAAGGATATAGACCTACCTTGCAATCGATTAAGCGTACGATGATATTTTTAAACATAGTAATTCCAATCGTTTCATTTGTTAATTATAAAACGGGTGGCAATTATATGTTTTTAGCTCATAAGCCAGAAACTGCTTCATTACTCGATATGTTAGGGCCGCATCCCTACTATATTATTTCATTAGAAATAGCTGCGCTTATGGGATGTTTCATTTTGTATATACCATTTGCGAAAAGAGAAGGGCATGCGCATAAAGAATCACTAGGATCATAACCTAGTGATTTTTTTATTATAAATATTTACAATTCAGAAAATTAAGAATAAAATTAAATGGTAAATTATATAGAGAGAAGGGGGAAAATGGTAAAGAAAGTTTTTTTGAATGGGATGGAAATGACAATTCAATTTATCATTTCAATTTTGGGTATTATTTTTTTAGGGGCACTGCCGAAATTATTTTATGGATTTGAGCTGAATGTATCAGCGTACATAAAGAGTTTAAAAGAAGTATTTGCGAAATTAATGGATATTTCCAATATGCAATATGCAAGTGATAAATTTTTATTTCCACAGTTGTTTGTTCATTATAAAGAAACAATGGTTATTTTCTTGTCTGCATTTTGCATTTCATTATTTGTAGCATTTTGTATCGTTTATATGATTATGAGTAGTTCACCGCGTATACAACATCGAATTAAATCATTTCTCATCTTCCTAGAATCCATTCCAGACATTCTTCTTATTTTGGGATCACAAATTTTAGTTATATGGTTTTTTAAACAGACAGGTTTTTTACCCTTTCAAATTGCGTCAATCGGAGGCGAGTCTATTAGAGGATTGCCAATATTTTGTTTGAGTATACCGACTACGATTCTGTTTGTAAAACTGTTAGTGCTTCGTTTTGAAAATGAGCTAGAAAAAGATTATGTACTATTTGCTAAGGCGAAAGGGTTGGGGCGTTTTCACATTTTAAATCGTCATATTTTACGAAATGTGTTGCTTAGTACACTGTTCTTTGCGAAAACGAATATTTTTTTTATGTTATCTAATTTATATATTATAGAATGGATTTTTAATACGAGAGGTATTTTTATGTTTTTGAAATCATATCCGGATATTAGGGTTGAGGTTTTCATCGTTAGTGTGCTGCTTATTTATATTCCGATTTTTATTTTGTTTAAATTGTTTCATTATCTCATTCCAGCTGCGATGAAGGAGAGGCTATAATATGTGGACGTATATAAAACGCGATAAAAGATTTTGGATAAGCATTGGGTTTCTTCTCATATTAGTTCTTTTGAGCATCGGAAATACGATATGGAATGATGGACATATTAGACAAGTTACGTTGCAATATGATGCGGATGAAAATCCACAAGTACCACCGTTTTCACCTTCATTACAATTTTTACTTGGGACAGACCGGAAAGGATATGACCTTTTACATTTAGTAATTGAGGGAGCAAAGTGGACGATTGGAATATCGTTTTTAATCGCATTACTTAGAATGGTAATGGGTGTGTTTTTCGGTGTTTTGCTCGGAACATACATAAAAAAAGGCTTTTCAAAGATTGAGGCTTTCTTTGATAGTTTTACAGTCATTCCAACAGTTATGATTGCGTATTTCTTGCTTCGCTCTGTGAATACCTTTGGAAATGGAGAGGAAACAACAACCTTTTTTGAAAGAGCTTCGTTTCAAGTTTTATTACTTGTAATGCTTGTGATGCCAGTTATTGCACTGTATGTTGCGAAGGAAGTACGTAAATTGAGAACCGAAGAATTTATTGAAGCTGCGTGCATATTGGGTGGATCGAGAAGGCACATTGTTATAAAGCATATTTTCCCGCATCTCTATATGACGTTTATACTTGTATTTTTTCAGCAGTTTACGCAAACTCTTACTATTTTACTGCACTTAGGATTACTGGAAATATTCTTTGGTGGAACAGTTCAGTTTTTAGGACCGATAGAAGAAATAGAATCTTACACGCATGAATGGTCAGGTTTAATTGGAGTCTATTTTAGATCATTAACAGTGAATCCGTGGATTCCGCTCGTTCCCATCACGTTTTTTGGACTTACTATTTTTTCAGGAAATATGATTGTAAAAAGTATAGAAGAGGCGATGATGAAAGTAAGGTTAGGAGGAGAGATAAAGAAGGACGTTGCAGAAGAGGAACAATCTGCTGTGCAGTCAAAAGAAGAGTTATTTACTTTTAAACATACGATGTGAAGAACCTAGGAAACTAGGTTCTTTTATTTTGCTATATTACAATATCGTAAGAGAGATGTAATGAAAATCGATAGGGGAGAAATACAATTTCGTATACACTTCATGTATAGAGAAATGCGAGAGCAGGTGAAGGTGTACGATGGATTTTTTAGAAGTATCAAAACGTAGTATAAAACGAAATATGAAAGATTATTTTCTATACTTTATTTCATTAGTAGGCAGCATTATTATTTATTTTACATTCGTATCGATTAAACGAAATGAAAGTGTAGTAGCGCTTTTAAAAGAATCGGATAAAGTGGAAACGACATTTACGTTTGCACAAATTTTATTGATTATTTTTTTAACGATTTTTATTTTTTATTGTAATAGCTTCTTTTTACGAAAGAAGAAGAAAGAAATTGCATTGTATAGTTTATTAGGAATTCGTAAAGAAGAAATTGCTAAGTTACTCTTTTATGAAACACTATTAGTTGGTGCTGCGGCAAGTGTACTAGGTATTATTTCTGGTTTATTTATAGCGAATATATGTGCAGGGCTTCTTGTGAAGTTAATGGGAAGTGCGTTTACGTTCACATTTACGATTTCATTTTTATCTATAGTAGAAGTCCTTATAACGATAGGTGCGATTTTCTTTATTGCATCATGGAAAAGTAAAAAGTTAATTTATGAGCATCGTTTAGTTGAATTACTATATGGTGAAAATCAGAAGGAAGAGGCACCTACGTATTCAAGTAAGAAGGCAAAACGAGCGATTGTTTTATTAATTACAGGTTATATAATTGCGTTACTCACACAAGTTTTTGGGTTTGGAGCAATTTTTATTACAGGTCTACTTATTTTTGGGTGTATTGTAAAAGGTACGTTTTTACTATTTGAGCAATATACAGTGAAATCACTCCATAAAATAAAGGGAGATAAAATGAAATATTGGAATGGAACGAACATTTTATCGATTTCTTCACTGTTCTTTAGAATAAAAGGGAACGTAAAGATGCTTGCGTTATTATCTTTATTAAGTGCAGTGACGCTATGTACAATTGGGATTAGTTCTAGTATGTATTATGGGGCTCAGAAAACGGCGACATTAATGAATCCAGTTAGTTATGAGTATGTAACAACTGGAAAGGAATTAGATAAGAAAGTTAGAGAAGAAATTCAAAAACATGAGTTAGGAATCAAAAATGAAACATCCGTAGCTTTACTTTCTACGCAAGGGAAGATAGATGGAGAACAAATATTAACTGGGTATTTAATAGGTAATGGTAATGTACAAGTTATAAAAGAGTCGGATTTTAATAAATCAGCTTCTATGTTAGGGAATAAAAAAGCTGTGCTTCATTCGGAAAAGGAAGCAATTTTATTAGATCCGTATAAATCATATAACATTGAAAAGAATTCGCTTGAAGGAAACAACGTGTCCTTTGAAGGGATGAAGAATGGTATAACAATTGTTGAGCATCGTGAGGAAACAATTGTTAGTGCGAAACTTGCGCCAGTTGGACTTGTTGTTCAAGACTCGTTATTTAATAAGTTGCAGCAAGGAAATGCTGTTTCAACAGTTAGCGGATTTATCGTTGAAGGAAACGGTAGTAGAGAGCTAACGAAAGAGTTAGGGACTATCCTATCTAAGGAAGAAAAATTCCAATCATTTGAACAGGCGAGTCAAGCTGAGTTGCAAGATGGTGCAGTGTTGTTATTTGCAAGTGTATTTTTAGGGATTGTTTTTATTCTTGCTACTGGCTGTATTTTATACTTTAAACAAATAACAGAAGCGCTGGCAGAGCGACCAGCATACGGAATGTTAAAGAAAATCGGACTAACGAAAAGAGAAGCAACAGAGTCTGTAAGAAAACAAGTAGGAGCGATTTTCGTAGTACCATTACTGCTTGCGATTTGTCATACATTCTTTGCATTTTTAAGTTTGATGGGCTTTACAGGGATGTTTGAATATAGTCTTCCTTTACTAGGTAGTATAGGAGTGTATATCATGATTTACTTAGGCTACTATATGTTAACTGTTCGCTCATATACAAATACTGTATTCAGCGATAGAAAATAAAAAGAAGCAAGCATGGATTTCATGCTTGCTTTTTTTCTTTATTTTGTAGAAACTTCACCTGCAGCTTCTGTTTGTGGAATACAGTATCCGATTATACCACCGATTATTGCTGGAACGATCCAGCCGATTCCTAAGTTATAAAAAGGAATTGTGTGTACGATATTAGCGATAAAACTTGGTATCATTCCCACATTATCAAGTGCATGAATACAGCTAATAATGAATGCTGCGATCATCGCTCCGATATAGACAGAAGGTTTACGTTTCGTATATTTATCGATAAATGATACGAAAATTAAAATGATTGTAATTGGATATAAAATAATTAATACGGGTAATGTAATTTTGATTAATAAACTTAATCCTAAGTTTGAAATAACGAAGCTAAAAATACAAACGTATAGTACAAGCTTCTTATATGAAACATTTGTTAATACTGTTGTGAAATAGTTGGCGAATGCACTTACAACACCGATTGCAGTCGTTAAACAAGCAGCTATAATTGCGATACTTAATAAAACATTACCGCTTGTCCCAAAAAATTGATACATAATAGTTGCTAATAGTTGACCGCCATTTTCAAATTGTCCTAAGTTTCCGTTTGAAGCGCCGATATAACCTAGTAAGAAGTAAACAATTGTTAAGAAAAGAGCCGCAATGCTTCCGCAAATAATTGTATATTTTGCAATGGATTTCTTATCTTGTATCCCGTTTTGGCGAATTGCATTTACAACAATTGTTGATAATACGAGAGCTCCGATTGCATCTAATGTTAAAAAGCCTTCGAGAAATCCTTTGAAAAATGGGATTTCTTTATAGTCACCAACTGGTTCTGCGAACGATACTGGTGAAAGAATCGCCTTTGTTGCCATAATTGCAATAATTCCAAGCAAAATTGGCGTTAATATTTTTCCGATATGATCTACTAATTTGGATGGATTTAACGATAAGAAGTAGACGACTATAAAGAAAATCGCACTAAAAACTAACATAGAGTACCATTGATCTGGGAAAAGTGGTGCAATCCCAATTTCATAAGATACAGTTCCAGTTCGTGGAATAACAAATAGTGGGCCGATGGAAAGATAAATAATGATAGCGAATACTGCTGCGAATTTTGGGTGGACACGGCTCGCTAAAGTATTAAAACTACCACCAGCAAGGGCAACAGCGACGATAGCTAGTAAAGATAAACCGACATCTGTAATAATAAATCCTGTAATGGAAACCCACATATTTTCTCCGGAAGAAAGACCGAGAAGAGGCGGGAAAATCATATTACCAGCACCGAAGAAAACTGCGAATAGTAATAAACTAATCGAAAGTATTTGCGCTGGTTTTAAAGTTGTACGCATATAAAGAAAAGCCTCCTAATGAGCGTTTTTTTGTCGAAAATTCAAATAATTTGTCGATTAACTGTTATTATTTTAAAGGTCTGATGACTAGAAAGCAAGAGGGAATTTTAAAAATATTTTAAAATAATGCGTAAAATTGAATAAATATACTATTTATATGTTAATGCAGGAAGAATTTCACTTTTAACGTAAAAAAACACATATCGCTAGGATATGTGTATTAAAAATAAATTTGCCTATCACGTTCTTCTTTTAAAATTTCTACAGCCTCTCGGAAACGTTGAGAATGGACAATTTCTCGTTCGCGTAAAAAGCGTAAGCTATCATTTATATCGGGATCGTCTGATAAATCAATTAGCCATTGATAAGTCGCTCGTGCTTTTTCTTCAGCTGCAATATCCTCGTATAAATCTGCGATAGGATCTCCTTTCGCTTGAATGTAAGTGGCAGTAAAAGGAACACCACCTGCATTATGGTAAAACAAGGCGCTATCATGATTCGCATAATGCGCGTCTAATCCGGCAGCTTTCATTTGTTCAGGTGTTGCATCTTTTGTTAATTTATAAATCATTGTAGCAATCATTTCTAAATGTGCGAACTCTTCTGTACCAATATCGGTTAGTAAGCCAACGACTTTATCAGGAATAGTATAACGCTGATTTAAGTAGCGCAGAGCAGCAGTCAGTTCGCCGTCCGCACCACCGTACTGTTCAACTAATAATCTTGCGAGTGCTGGATTACAAGTACTCACCTTAACAGGATACTGTAATTTTTTTTCATAAATCCACATAGTTTCTCTCCTTCATATTTGCCATGGCCACGGTCCTTTGCTCCATTCCCATGGAGCGTTAGAATAACTATTTCCAAACTGCTGAAGTGGTCCGTATTTTTCTTCAATTTTTTGTTTTAATACTCTTCGTTTATAAGAAAAATCGTTGAATTGATTTATAGCTGCAGTATCGTCGGGATGCGTATCTAAATAGAGAGTAAGTTCAACTAATACAAAGTCTAATTCTTGAAGTTCTTCAATCCATTTGTAATATTCATCAGGCAATGTTTGTGTCACGTCTTTATTCACCGTCCTTTTTTGTAAGGATTTTCATAATAATCATAAAAGGCAGGCCATAAAGTCCCTTTTCTTAAAGCTTCTTTTGGTGTGAATTGGGGTAAATTAGTTGGTTGAAAACCCATATATAAGTGCGGGGGAGTTGAGTAATATTTCTTTCCAATTGGAGGACAAGGATCGTTTGGACCATGATAAGGTATGTAGGATTTCATGAATTTATCCATGTCACAACCCTCCTTTATAAATGAAATATCCATCACTACGTATTATATTCGTACATAATTGCAAATTATGACTCATATAGAAAACTAAGAGGGACAGGGGGAGTACGGATGGAAAGTATTACGACATGCATTGTATTAGAATCTAAAAACTTAAAGGAAACATTATATTTTTATGAAGGAATTTTAGGTTTTAAACCGAGCGAGGAGAGGCCGCAATTACGTGTAACAGGTGTTTGGTATGATATTGGTTCGACGAGAATTTGTTTTGTTGTAAACAGGGGATTGGGAGAGTATAGAGAGACTGTCACATCATCAGCTACAGAGATATTTTTAAGAACCTCAGATATCGAGCGGATAAAGAAAAAATTAGAGTTTTATCATATATCATTTGTGGAAGATTGCTGTGGTGAAGAAGTAAGAATAACTTTCTATGACCCAGATCGTTTTAAACTCCAATTTGTATTAAAAGAGAATACAGAATAGCTTCTTTTGTAATGTAATAATCTTAATGGCGAATGAAAAAAATATTGACAAGCCCCTCCAAATATCTTAATGTGATTGTATAAAATTGTGTATCTAAAGGGGAGTAACTTATTACAGTAAAGTCGTCATTACAGGGAGAAACCCTCGGCTTTATTGGCAACGTTTCGTTGTTAGTGAGACCTTTACCAGCAATGGTAAAGGCCCCTTATTGTCTTTTTAGGACCCTTACCATATTTGGTAGGGTCCTTTTTGTATACAAAGAGAGGAGATAGAAAATGAAAAAACTTTTTAGTAGATTAAGAGTTGTATTTCATGTCCGCCGTTTTGTTCCATTCCTATTTGACTTTTTTACTTCAAAAGAGGTTTCAATAAAGAAGAAAATTTTATCTATTGCTTTTTTAGTTGGTTATGTAGCGATGCCGCTCGATTTAATTCCAGACTTCCTACCGCTCATTGGTATTTTAGATGATATTGGAATTGTGTTATTTATTTTGAACCGAATTGTAAAGATGGCGCCAGTTCAATTACAAGAAAAGCATAACGTAAACGTAGGATAGGAGTTGAAAATATGGAGCAAATTATTTTAGATATAATCGAGTTTTTAAAGCAGTTTTCTTATTTTGGAGTCGTGTTAGCTTTAACTTTTGAGTTTATTCCAGCAGAGGTAGTTTTGCCTATGGTTGGATATTGGGTATACGAGGGTGATATGAATTTTTGGCTAGCTGTATTAGCTGGAACACTAGGGGGAACGACAGGACCATTAACGTTATACGCACTAGGTTATTACGGTGGTCGTCCTCTATTAATAAAATACGGGAAATACTTCTTTATTAAAGAAGAACAAATTCAAAAAGCAGATGATTTCTTTGAGAAATATGGGCCGGTTGTAGCATTTTTAGGACGCTTCATCCCGGGAGTTCGAACGCTTATTTCCGTTCCATGTGGTATGGCGAAAATGAACATATGGAAATTTAGCATATATACATTTGTAGCAATGTTCCCGTTAACGACTTTGTATATTTATTTTGGAATGAAATTAGGTCCGCATTGGGAAAAAGCAGCGGGTGTTGTTGGACAATATATGCTACCGATATTAGCCGTCGTTCTTATTATTGTAGGTGGTATTTTAATCTATAAATTTATGAAAAAACGAAACAGATCGGAATCTATCTAGTCATTGGTAATGGAATTTGCATATTTTTTGAAAATAGATGAATAGTACAGGCAAAAGACTCTGAGGGACATACACATATAGGGAATATAAAAGAGAGAGGGGAAACAACTATGTCTTGTGAGTGCTCAGGGTCAGCATTAACTTGCTGTCCAGATAAAAATTATGTGCAAGATAAAGTGTGTAGTCCGTGGTCTGCTACTGTAGTTGCAACAGCAATTGATAATGTTCTCTATACAAATAATATTAACCAAAACGTAATTGGTACTGGTTTTGTTAAATATGATGTTGGACCAGGCCCGATTACTGTAGAAGTACTTGATTCTGCTGGGGCTACAATTGATACACAAACATTAAACCCAGGAACGAGTATTGCTTTTACGTATCGCCGCTTTGATAGTATACAAGTTGTGTTACCTGCAACACCTGCTGGAACGTATCAGGGAGAATTTTGTATTACAACACGTTATCCACTTTCATAGCAGAATAGGAGAGGATCAAAATGGGAATGAGAAGTTCCGGTTTGTCTTGTTGTTCTAATAAAACGCTTGTACAAGATCAAGTATGTACAGACTGGTCTATTACAGGTGCTGGTACTCAAATTGTATACACGAATAACATTACACAAGAAGTGTACGGTTCAGGTTATGTGAAATATGATGTAGGCGCAAACCCGATCACCGTTGATTTTTTAGTAGGTGCTACAGTAGTTGATACAATTACTGTTCAACCGCAGAGTAGTGGTACTTTTACTGTCCGATATTTTACTACAATTCGAATTACTACGACAGGAACAACTGTTAATCAAGGAGAGTTTTGTATTACAGTACGTTATCCGATTTCATAAAAAAGCATACCGTAATGGTATGCTTTTTTTGCTGAAGAAGTAATGAAATAGTTATTTTATAAACAACATGTAAATTGGCAACAGTACTTGCCTTCTAAATATAGTGAAGGATTACTTTGTATATTGATAATACTGACAGACTGTAAATCTTTTCCTGTGTAAGAAATTGTATTACCAGGAAACACAGTGAAAATATTGGTTACTGCTCCAACGATTTGAATTGTAATTGCTTCGGTGCTGCTAGTACTATTGTAAACCGAGACAGTACCTGATATAAGCAGTATCCCATCACTTTGCCACAGTATCATTGATTGTAGTGCATCTTTGGTAGAGGGAATGGTGTTGTTAGTTATGAGGAAATTCCCTGCAAATTCATTTGTTACTCGCTCACAACTTGGATTTGGAGGAGGGGGCGGTGGACAAGGGTCTGGACAAATGATAGATAAAGGAGCGAAACAGCCAATATTTTTTTTGTTCTTCAATACAACCCCTCCTTTTTAAGTTGTCTTTTACTACTATTAAATGTAGAAGCATGGCCGATGTGTTAAGAAAAGAAGAAAATTTTTAAAATTAAGATTGTCTAATAGGCTTACACAGCTTAACTTATCATTAATGTTATAGAAAAGATTATATGTGAATAGACATGGGAAAAGAATGATCAGACTCTTTTAGACAAAAGGTGGTTGTATACAATAGTAGAAGTAGTGTTGAAGTTAATGAACAATTAACTGTATATTTACAAAAATCTAATAAAATTAATTTGTCATTTAAACGGAGTTAATATGTTTTCGTTACAATAACCCTTGTAATTAATCAATTATTATGAGGAGGATTTACGTGGACAGAACTGTTTTACGAAAAGTAAAAGGCCTTATTGGAGTATTAATGGTGTTTGTATTGGCATTCGTATCATTTCCCTGGAGTACGTCGGTTAAAGCGGAAGAGAAAAAGCAAGAAAAGGCACCAAGTGAGAAGAAAATTGTTTTCCCAGTTGTAAGTGATGTGCATATTAAGAATAGTGGAACAGATGATACGTTTCGTTGGAAACGAGCGATTGAGCAATTTAATACGCTTGCACCAAAGCAAGATGCTTTTGTTATTGTAGGAGATTTTACTGATTCTGGGTCACTGCAGCAATATGATCGTTTCATGCAAGTGTATAACGAAAATGCAAATAAAGATGCGGTACGAATGAATTCTCTAGGTAATCATGATTATTGGAACGGTTTATCTGTAGAGGGAGCGCAGAAGCGTTTCTTAGAAAAGACAGGAATGGAATCGGTTTATTATCATAAGGTGGTAAAAGGGTATCATTTCCTTGTTATGTCTCCAGAGGATGGGACAACACATGGGTATTATTCGGACAAGCAAATTAATTGGTTAAAAGAAGAAATGGCAAAGGCACAAAAAGATGATCCAGAAAAACCGATTTTTGTGTTTTTACATCAACATATTAAAGATACAGTGTACGGTAGCCAAGAATGGGGAACGAAAGATAGTGCGAAAATTAATGCGGTATTAAAAGAATATCCACAAGTAATTACGTTTTCAGGTCATTCACATTATCCGTTAGATGATCCAAGATCGATTCATCAAAAAGATTTTACGTCTGTTGGAACATCTTCTGTAAGTTATATGGAAGTTGAAGGTGGTAAAGTGCAAGGGAATATCCCTTCAGAATCTCGTGCATTAAGCCAAGGCTTATTAGTAGAGGTAGATGATAAGGAAGTAACAATTAATCGTCGTGATTTCCATACGAATTCTTGGACAGGCGAGCCATGGAAAATTCAGTTGCCATCAAAGAAAGAAACATTTACGCATGTAGAAGATCGTGATAAAGAAAAGCCATCTTTTGCAAAAGATGCGAAATTGTCAGTATCAAATGTAACGGAAAATGCAGCAACAGTAACATTCCCGCAAGCGGTGGATAACCTTCTTGTTCATTCTTATCGTGTACAAGCGAAGGATAAGCAAACAGGTGAGATTAAAAATAAGTTATTAGCATTCTCAGAGTTTTATCGTGATCCAGTTCCAAAAGAACTTACATTTACACTTGCAGGATTAGATGGCGGGAAATCATATACACTTGAAGTAGTTGCGATTGATTCATTCGGCAATGAAAGTGTACAACCATTAACGGCAGAAATTACTACGAAAAAAGATAATATTGACCCGAATGTGAAAGTACCAAAGGCAGATGTTTTTGATGTAAACTTTGCAGATGGTACATTTAAAGACAGTTCATCATTTGGTACAAAAGGTGATGTTAAGGGCAATGTGACTATTGAATATGATAAAGCATTGAAAAAGAATGTTATGAAGTTAAACGGAAAAGCAAATACATTTGGATACCTTCCATTTTCAGCAGCACAAAAAGAAAAAGTAGCAAATTCATTTACGTTAGAAACTGTATTTTCAATGAATGAAATTCGCGGACAAGGTATTTTGCAAAATACAGAGAGCGGTGGAATTGGTTTTGAGTCTACAGGAAGTGGCTATGTAGAATTATGGGCTCATATTGGTGGAAGCTATAAACGTGTTGGCGTTCAATTAGAAGCAAACAAAACGTATCATTTAACAGGAACGTATAATGGAAGTGAAGTAGCAATTTATGTAGATGGTAAAAAAGTAAATAGTCAGCCAGCTCAAGGGAAAGTATATCATCCGAACGTACCATTCGCACTTGGTGCAGATCCAGATAGCAACGGAAATGGCGGTATTCCGTTAAATGGACAAATTGCATTAGCAAAATTATATAGTAAAGCATTAAGTTCTTCAGAAGTAGTAGCGGCATATAACGAGTTTTCTACTCGTACAAAATTAGAGCAAGTAAATGCGTTATATGAAGAGAGTGGAAAAGTGAAAGAAGTGTTGGCTGGTACTTATGAATTTGGTGAAAAGCCAGGTCAGTATTCACAAGCAGCTTTTAACGAATTACAAAGAAGTTATGACAATGCAAAGAAAGTGTTTGAGAATATAGCAAGTACAGGAGAACAAATTGTTCAAACGTATAATGAATTAAAAACAGCAAACCAAACATTTGTACAATCAAAGGTAGCAGAAGAACAGCCAAAAACACCGAAAGAAAAATTACAAGTGAATATTGAATCTGCAAAAGCTTTAGTAAAGAAAGCGCAAGATGGAAATGTAACAGACGGTTCTGTTAAATCATTAAGTCAAAAAATCACAGTTGCAGAAGCTGTGTTAAAAGATAAAAATGTAAAAGATGAGTATGTGGAATCAATGAATCGTACGCTAGAGCACGCTATTTCACTTGTTGAAAAAAGCATCAACAAATAAGGTATAAGAAAAAGAAGCTTATCATGATAGGCTTCTTTTTTGTTATACTAAAAGTAGTATAGAAAAAGGGAGCGAATAATTTGGAAGAGAAAAAGCTAAAAAGAATTCTTGAATATGTATGGATCGCCGTTGTGCTCCTTGTAGGATATTATTTATTAAAAGATAAAAGTATATGGATTCTATTTTTAATGACATTTTTATTAGCGGGATTAGGAACGCTATTTATTAACTTTTTCTTTGATAGTGTAAACGCGTGGAGAAAGAAAAAGAAAGAGACGAAGTAAGGGAGAATAAAGTGAAACTTTAATCAGTGGGAGTCTTACTGCCCGGCAAATAGCGGGATAAGTATACAAAAGTTGATCGGTATATTTTTCGTTTTACAATCGTTAATGAAAATAGCTCGCCTTTATTATAGGCGAGCTATTTTTTTATACTTCTTTTTTCTCATCATTTGTTTTTTTAGTAGCTAAATGACTATGTTTTCTAGAGTAGAAGAAGTATACGCATAAACCGACTATAAGCCAAAATGAAAAGCTGATCCATGTCGTTTTGGACAAATTAGTCATTAAATATAAACAACAAAGAATAGCGACAACCGGTAGTGCAGGTACGAGTGGTGTGCGGAAGCCTCGTTTTAAATCAGGATGAGTTTTCCGTAAAATAAGTACAGCAAAGCAAACGAATGTGAAGGCTGTTAACGTACCGATGTTTACTAAATTCGCTAGTAAATGTAGGTCTAAAAGTCCTGCTAATAAAGCTGCAAATACTCCAGTAATCCATGTGTTTAATAAAGGGATTTTTACTTTTTTATTTACGCGTGATAAAGCTTTTGGGAGTAAGCCGTCTCGGCTCATTGCATAAGAAACACGAACTTGTCCATACATAACGACTAAAAGAACGGTTGTCATTCCTGTCATCGCACCTACTGCAAGTAGCCCCGCAATAGTATCTTCACCAACGAAATGTAGTGCAAATGCAACTGGATCAGAAACATCTAATTGTGTATAAGGAACCATACCTGTTAAAACGAAAGATACGATCATGTATAAAACTGTACAAATAAGAAGGGAACCGATAATGCCAATTGGTAAATCACGCTGCGGTTTTTTCGTTTCTTCTGCCGCAGTTGCGATTGCATCAAAACCTAAAAAGGCGAAGAAGACAGTGGCAGCGCCAGTAATAATACCGTCGTACCCGAATGGAATGAACGGTGTCCAATTTTCAGGTTTTACATATTTTGCGCCTGCTACGATAAAGGCGATAATAACTGCTAATTTGATAAGGACCATAACATTATTAATGCGTGCGCTTTCGCGTATACCAAAACTTAAAAGACCAGTAATGAGAAGTAAAATACAAACAGCTGGTAAATCAATGAGACCACCTTTCCCTGTACCAGGGGCCGAGGAAATAATGGTGGGAAGGTGTATATTGAACCCTTGAAGCAATGATTGTAAGTATCCAGACCAGCCAACAGCTACCGCTGCAACAGCGAGTAAATATTCGAGCATTAAACACCAACCAACGATAAAGGCGACGACTTCCCCGACTGTCATGTATGCGTAAGTATACACACTTCCTGAGACAGGAATAGAAGAAGCAAATTCGGCATAACAAAAGGCTACACAAGCACAAGTAAATGCAGCAATAAGGAATGATAGCATAATACCAGGGCCAGAATGTTTTGCCGCTACGATACCTGTTAATACAAAAATCCCTGTCCCAATTACGGCGCCGATTCCTAAAAACGTTAAATCGAGTGCCGTTAATGTTCGATCTAGCTGTCTTGGTGATTCAGTACTAAGTGCTTTTTTTCGTAATAATGACTTCACTTTGAACTCTCCTCCTTTAGTTTTCATTTCCATAACTGCGAATATAGTACGAGCCCATTGGAAAAGAGTATGTAAGTGAATGAAAATACAGTTATGGTATGTAGTTTTTTAAAATTTCTGGGTTAATCTTATTATAATTCAGAATATTTTGTCAAATAAAATTTTAACAAATAAAAAGCCGGTTGTAAGGAGAAACTATGTGCAGAAATAGATGCAGGTTAACAATCAGTAGAGATGAAGAATAATCCACTGATTAAAGTTTTACTTTATTATAGTAGGAGAAGATGTTATGTTATTTTATTTTGAACTTGTCGTCATTTTACTTTGTACGAAATTAGCTGGTGATATTAGCGTTAGACTTGGCCAGCCCTCTGTACTTGGTAAATTAATCGTTGGTATTATTATCGGTCCTGCTGTGCTAGGTATTATTAATAGTTCAGAACTTATTGATGAGCTTAGCGAAATCGGTGTTTTGCTACTTATGTTTATGGCAGGACTCGAAACTGATTTAGAAGAGTTAAATCGTAATTTAAAATCTGCATTCGCAGTAGCGATGGGAGGAATTATTTTCCCATTCCTTGGTGGGTATTTAGCAGGACTTGCGTTTGGAATGTTACAGTCGCATGCGATCTTTTTAGGGTTATTACTTTGTGCCACTTCGGTTAGTATTTCTGTTCAAACATTAAGAGATTTAGGGAAAATGAATACGAGAGAAAGTACGACGATTTTAGGTGCAGCTGTATTTGATGATGTAATTGTCGTTATTTTATTAGCATTTGTGATGAGTTTTTTAGGTACACAAGATGTAAATGTAACGCTAGTCATTGCAAAGAAAATTATCTTTTTTGTAAGTATTGTTTTCATCTCTTGGAAAGTTGTTCCATGGATTATGAAAATGCTCGTACCACTTCGCGTAACAGAAGCATTAATTAGTGCAGCTCTTATTATTTGTTTCTCTTTTTCGTATTACAGTGAACTGATGGGGATTGCAGGTATTATTGGAGCATTCGCAGCTGGAATTGCCATTTCTCAAACAGAGTATAAGCATGAAGTGGAACATAAAATTGAACCAATTGCTTATGCAATATTTGTTCCAGTGTTCTTCGTAAGTATCGGAATGGAAATTACATTTCAAGGTATAGGAAGCCAGCTTTGGTTCATTATCATCATGACTCTTATTGCGATATTCACAAAGTTAATCGGATCAGGTTTAGGCGCAAGACTGACAGGATTCAACCTTCAATCTTCTATTAGTATCGGTGCGGGAATGGTTTCGCGCGGAGAAGTGGCGCTTATCATCGCAGCAAATGGACTTGCGGCGAATTTGTTAGCGAAAGAAAATTTCACAGCGATTGTCATTGTTGTTATATTGACGACAATTATTACGCCGCCGCTTTTGAAGAAGTATTTTGTATAGAGAGGAAGGGCTTATCTGATGTAGGTAAGCTCTTTTTTTATTGCAAAATGCAGTGGTCATGTAGCATGAATGGATTGTAATTATGATAAAATCTATGTATGTGATATGACAAGGAGAGGGAAGTGTGAAGATTACAAAGGGGAAAGTTATAGGTGTAATCATACTTATTGCACTATGTATACCATTTACTGCATGGAAAGAGTCGAAAGTGAAAAATTTTCCAATTTCTATTTTTTCTTCCTATGTAGAAGACGAAAATCCGAAAGACTATAAGTACACTGCTTTTGTACCTGACTTTGCAATTTGGATACATGGATGGGAAAAACAGCGATCTGAAGGTGAAATAACGTCATATAAAAAAGGGGATCGAACTGTAATTGTTCACCATCCACCTGGCAATGATGGTTTTTATCTATATGATACAAATGATATTAGAGAATATACGCAACCATAAGAAGTGGAGGTTAAATAGTGAAAGCTTCAACATTACTATTTAAAATTGAAAGTAATATGGATCAATTTTCACCAGCCGAAAAGAAGGTTGCCATGTACATAATGGAGAATGCAGAAATTGTTCCGAACTTAACGACGAAAGAAGTGTCAACGAATGCAGGCGCAAGTGAGGCAAGTGTTGTTCGCTTTTGTAAGTCGATTGGGATTGGGAGCTTTAAATCATTTAAAATCGCGCTCGTTCGTGAATTAACGATTGCTGATTATAATATTAATGATTTTTCAGTGATGAATACGGAAGATGGACCGTACGATTTGTTTAATAAAGTTACATATGTGAATAAAGCTGCAATTGAGGCGAGCGTTACTGCGATAGATAAAAAGGAACTTGAGAAAGCTGCAGATCGTATTGTAAATGCAGATAAAATTATATTTTACGGAGTAGGCGGATCAGCTACTCCGGCGATGGACGGGGCTTATAAATTTACAAGGCTCGGGTTTACAGCGATGATGCTATCTGATTTTCATATGATGTTGCCGCTTGTGACGAATTTAAAAGAGGGCGATATATTTGTTGCGATTTCAACTTCTGGTCGTACGAAAGATGTACTTGAAATGGCACAATATGCGAAGAAGCGAGGAGCTACAGTTATTGCGATTACGAAGCTAGACCAATCATCTCCTTTATATAAAGCGGCAGATATTCGCCTTTGTATGCCGGATGTAGAGCAAGACCATCGCATTGCGAGTATTGCTTCGAGAATGACGCAACTGAATATGATTGATGCTTTATATGTGATTACTTTCAATCGAATTGGTAATAAAGTATTAGATCAATTTATGGAGACGAGAGAAGAAGCATTACGGTTACGGAAATTGAAGTAGAAGAAAAGATGGGGAGACTCATCTTTTTTATTATCTTGGACACAAATATGTCATGTTGTGAAATTTTATTTCATAAAATAAGAAAGAGTTATTGATTTTTAGTTTCTTAAAGTTATAATAAAAGTGTGAAATATAATTTCGAAGAGGGTGGCAATATGTTAGAGAATTTATCGACAGAACACCGTAATGAGAAAACGATGAATCTAGATGAGATGAGTATAAAAGAAGTTTTACAAAGTATGAATGAAGAAGATCGAACTGTTGCGTTAGCAGTTGAAAATGAAATAGAAGAAATTGAAAAGGTTGTACAAATTGTTACTAAGTCTTTTGAAGAAGAAGGCCGTTTAATTTATATTGGGGCTGGTACGAGTGGCCGTTTAGGCATTTTAGACGCAGTAGAATGTCCCCCGACATTTGGAACAGATGATAACATGGTTCAAGGATTTATAGCAGGTGGATTGAAAGCGTTTACTAAGGCGGTGGAAGGTGCCGAAGATCGTGAAGAGTTAGCAAAAGAAGATTTAAAAAGTATTGGATTAAACGAGAAAGATACGGTTATTGGAATTGCAGCAAGTGGTAGAACACCCTATGTAATTGGCGGATTGAAATATGCAAGTAGCATGGGAGCAAGTACAGCTAGTATTTCCTGTAATAAAAATGCTGAAATAAGTAAATATGCAAAACTAAATGTGGAAGTGGAAACAGGCGCAGAAATATTAACAGGCTCAACACGGTTGAAGGCTGGCACAGCGCAAAAGTTAGTACTCAATATGATTTCTACAGCGTCTATGATTGGTGTAGGGAAAGTATATAAAAACTTAATGGTAGATGTTCAATCTACAAATGAAAAATTGGTAGAACGCTCAAAACGAATTATTGTTGAAGCGACAGGCGCTAGTTATGAAGTAGCTACAGAGTGTTATGAGAAAGCAGATCGAAATGTGAAAGCTGCAATCGTTATGATATTACTACAGTGTGAATATGGGGAAGCACTAGAAAAATTAAAAGGTGCGAAAGGATTTGTGAAGAAAGCACTTTAAACTTTGGGGAGGGGGATTCTATTATGAAGAAAGAAGAGAGAATGGCCAAAGAAATTTCAGAGCAGCTTGGGGGAGTAAAAAATATTCGTGGCATTGCTCATTGTATGACGAGGTTACGATTAACGCTTCATGATGAAAGTAAAGTGAACATGGACCTTTTAAAAAAGGTTGAAGGTGTTATGGGCGTTATTGAAGATGAAACACTTCAAGTTGTTGTTGGACCAGGGACAGTAAATAAAGTAGCAGCTGAGATGGAAGGTTTAACGGGACTGCGAATTGGTGAGGTGGCAGATCACCACCTTGAAGATCTTGGGCAAGAGATGAAGTCAGAGATTAAGAAGAAAAATAATACACCAGTGAAAAACTTTTTAAGAAAAATAGGAAGTATTTTCATTCCGCTAATTCCGGGGCTTGTTGCGTCAGGAATTATAAATGGAGTTGCTAACTTCGCAAAAAACGCAGGTGCTGATCCGAATGCAACATGGCTACAAATGTTACTACTTATTGGCGGCGGTATCTTTACATTTTTAGGGATTTTAGTCGGTTGGAATACAGCGAAAGAATTTGGCGGGACACCAGTTCTTGGAGCGATTGCGGGTATTTTAATTTTCAATCCAGCGATGGCAAATGTGAAATTATTTGGTGAAGCAATGGTACCCGGGCGGGGCGGATTGTTTGCAGTTATTTTTGCAGCATGGCTTATGGTAGTAGTTGAGAGAAGAGTACGAAAAGCAGTGCCGAATGCAGTTGATATTATTGTAACACCGCTTATTACTGTATTAGCTGTAAGTATAGTAACGATGTTAGCGATTCAGCCAGTAGCAGGCTTCTTATCTGATGGTATTACAAGCGGTATTAATGCAATTTTAAATGTTGGCGGAGCATTTGCTGGAGCTGTGCTTGCCGGAACATTTTTACCTCTCGTAATGGTCGGATTACATCACGGTTTAACACCGATTCATATGGAATTTATTAATCAAACGCACGTAACGCCTTTATTACCAGTACTCGCAATGGCTGGCGCTGGGCAAGTAGGAGCAGCAATTGCGATTTATGTGAAAACAAAAAATAAACGCCTTCGTAATGTGATTAAAGGTGGATTACCAGTAGGATTTTTAGGAATTGGCGAACCGCTATTATACGGGGTTACATTGCCACTTGGGAAACCGTTTATTACTGCTTGTTTAGGAGCGGCTGTCGGTGGTGCATTCCAAGCTGTTATGAAAACGGCTTCACTCGGAATAGGTGTATCAGGATTATCATTAATTCCGTTAATTGCTGATAATAAATATTTATTATATTTCCTTGGATTAGTAGTTGCATATATTTTCGGATTCATCTTTACGTACTTCTTCGGCTTTAAAGAAGAAATGGCAGAAAACATATAGAGAAAGGGATTCCTTTCTCTTTTTTTATATTAATAGAAGGAGAGATTTATATGATAGGAGTTTCAATTTATCTTTCAAAAGAGCGAGTAGAGAAACAAGAAGCATGGTTAAAACTAGCGAAAGAAAACGGATTTTCATCTATTTTTACATCTCTTCACATTCCAGAAGATGATCCGAATACGTATAAGGAGTTAATTCAAATACTTGGGAAACAAGCTCTCGAAAATGAAATGGAATTAATGGTTGATGTCTCTCCAAAATCGTTAAACCATTTAGGGATGACTTATGAAAATGTGGAAGAGTTATTAGACTTTGGCATTACGGGTTTACGAATGGATTACGGTATTACGCCAAAAGAAATCGCACGTGTATCTCATAAGATGAAGGTAGCTTTAAATGCGAGTACGATTACAGAATCATTTTGGAAAGAGCTACTTGCGGAAAATATACGAGTAGATCGAGTAGAAGCGTGGCATAATTTTTATCCGCGTCCAGAAACAGGACTAGCAAAGTCGTTTTTGCAAAAACAAAATAAATATTTACATGAGTGCGGAATAAAAACGATGGCGTTTATTCCGGGAGATGGTGAAAAACGCGGTCCGTTATATGAGGGTTTACCAACTTTAGAAAAGCACCGCTATATGCGCCCGCTTCAAGCATATTTAGAACTTGTGCAAGATTGTGCTGTTGATAAAGTTTTAATTGGCGATATAAGCGGGAGTTTAGAAAGTGTACAAGAAATAGCAAGTGCGAGTAGAGGGATTATTCCGCTGGGATATGAGCCATTTATAAATGAAAATGAAGTATTAAAAGTGGTAGAGAAAGTGCATACGAATAGATTAGATCCAGCACGTGATGTCATTCGCTCTGTAGAATCAAGAGAAGAAAATAAAGTTGCATTACAACCGATGAATACAATTTCAAGAAAACGAGGCAGTCTTACAATTGATAATGAATTGTACGGTAGATATGCTGGGGAGATGCAAGTTGCTGTAAATGATTTACCTGTAGATGAGAAAGTGAATGTTGTCGGAATGGTTGTGGAAGAGGACGTACCGTTATTGCCTTATATTGGTGCTGGAAAAAAGTTTCAACTTTTTCTGTGTGATAAAGTAAAAGCTTGAATTAGCGCTATTTTATAAAAGACATTATTCGTAAAACGGATAATGTTTTTTGTTTTCTTTAAAAAAAGCATTTGACGAATGAAAAGAAATACCGTATTGTTTTGTCTTGTGAATAAATGTTCACCATAACAAAACAAAGAAGGAGAGTTCAAAATGAATCAATATATTGGGAATTTAATTATTCGTATCGTGTTAGGAGTGACATTCTTTGCACACGGTTTAGCAAAGTTTCAATCAGGTATAGATAACGTAGCAGGATGGTTTACAAGCATCGGTTTACCAGGTGGTCTTGCATATGGCGTAGCAACAGTTGAATTAGTTGGTGGTATATTATTAATTATCGGTTTAGGCGTGAGGTATGTAGGATTGTTATTCGCTCTTATTTTGGCTGGAGCTATCGTAAAGGTAAATGGAGCAGCAGGTTTATTAGGGGATGGAAAGAATCCAGGGTATGAATTAGATCTTGCATTATTAGCAATGGGTGCGTATTTATTTGTTGTAAAAGCAGAAGGATATGTAGATCGTTTCTTAAAAGAGAAAGTAATGAAAACGAAGTAAATTTTATTTTTTTAGTGTTGACTTGATGACTTGGTGTAACTATAATGATTACACCAAGTCGATTAGTAATAAAATGATTCGTATATTTTTTTATTCTAGTTGTAACTAACTTAGTTACAACTAGAATAAAGCTTAAAGAATAAAGGAATATAAAAGAGTAAATAAAAAGTGGAGGAAATAACATGTCAAAATTACATTTAGAGGTTTTTACAGGATCTGAGCAAGCATTTCAAGTTACATCCACAATTGTATACGGAGAAAAAGATGCAATTCTTATCGATGCACAATTTTTATTAAGTGATGCGCACCGTTTAGCAGCTCAAATTATTGAAACAGGAAAGAATTTAACTCATATTTATGTGACTCATTTCCATCCAGATCACTATTTTGGATTAAATGTATTACATGAAGCATTTCCAGAAGCGAAGATTGTTGCATTACGGAATACTGTTGAAGATATTCGTAACACATTTGAGAAGAAAGTGGAACAGTGGAAACCATCTATTGGGCATAATGTTCCTCATCAACCAATTGTTCCAGAGGAATTAACAGAAGAGAAATTGATTTTAGAGGGAAATGATTTAATCATTAAAGGTAGTTTGCAAGGTGATACACCGAATAATAGTTATGTATGGATTCCATCATTAAAAGCCGTTGTTACAGGCGATATCGTTTATAACAATACTTTCGTATGGACGTTAGAAACAGATGCTGAAGCTCGTCATAAATGGTTAGAAACATTAAGTGAACTTGAAAATCTTCATCCTGAAATTGTTGTAGCGGGTCATCGTGATTATGACGTACCAAATACAGCAGACGCGATTAAACATACTCGTAAATATTTAGTTGCATTTGATGAAGTTCTTGCAGGAAATCCTTCAAGTGAAGAAATTCAGACGGCAATAAAGGAACGATTCCCGCGCGTTAAAGCGTTAGAAATTGGACTTGTTTTAGCGGCAAATGCATTTGGGGTGAAAAAATAATGGTACAAAAAACAAATTTAGAAATTGTTCGAAGCACATATGAAGGACCATCTTCTTCAAATGCAAAACATTTAGCGGAAGCTCTCTCTGAAAAAGTAGAGTGGACAGAGGCAGCAGGTTTTCCGTACGGCGGAACGTATATAGGTACAGAAGCTATAATGGAAAATGTATTTAGTCGTTTAGGATCAGAATGGGATGATTATAAAGCGAGTGTAAATACGTACCATGAAGTAAACGGAAAAGATGTGATTATTGCTGAAGGTGTTTACTCAGGAGTTTATAAAGAGACGGGAAAATCATTTGAGGCGGAATTTGTTCATGTATGGCAGCTTGAAAATGGAAAAATCGTGAAATTTAAGCAATATGTGGACAGTTACATTGTACGAGAAGCGATGAAGGCTTAAAATAAAATAAGGAAACAAATGGAATCGACTATGTGCAGGCGATTCCATTTGTTTATGTAATTATTAGGGGGAATGGGGAGTACATAATATGAAAAAATGGATAATAGGGACAATTACAATGATTGTAATTGCGGTAGGAGCTGTATTCGGTGTTACTAAACTTCTTAATTATATAGAGGAGGAGGAGAAGAGCCTTAAAGTACAAAAAGTAATGGATCAACAAGGGAAGAAAGCAAAGGAAGAGAAGCAACAAGCTAGTGAAGATGAAATTATTTCTACAATGCATAGGATGGTACATCAAAAAGTGAAATCCTCTGATAAATGGGGATTTATCGAAATGACAAATAAGGAAATTCGTAGTGCGAAGAACGCAGTAGAAAGCAGTACAAATTTTAAATATAAAGCAAAGCTACTTTCTACTTTAGAGCGCTGGGAGAAAGGGGATTTTTCACAAACGGTTGAGGATCATAACTTTTTGTGGGAAATTCAAGGTGGTGATACCGGAAAGGCAACAGAACGTTTATCGCCAGAAGAAGAAAAACAGTATGTGAAAGAAATGAAAGGTAAATAAAAACATCGCCACTCTGGTGGTGATGTTTTTTCATTAAGAATGCTTTCGTACTAAAGCTCTAGTCGTCTGAGGAGAAACAGTTTTAAAATGAGAGAATAAATAGCACCCTGTAACGACGATAATTGTCCCGAAAATTTGAGTCCATGTTAGTTCTTCTCCAAGGAAAATAAATGCTAAAATAGCTGTGAAAATTGGATTGAAATTTAGAAAAACGCCCGATGTAGTAGCTCCTAATTTCTGTACACCAATGTTCCAAAATACCATACAAAGGACCGTTGAAACGAGTCCTGTATATAAAAGTGATGTTATGAAGGAAGAATTAATATTGGAAACAGTGAAGCTTCCTATGTTAAATGGAAGCAATAAAATGACGCCGAAAATACCAGAATATAACGTCGCCATTAGCGGTGTAACTGTTTTTGTCGCCCATTTACTAGAAACAGAATAAATACCCCAAATACATACTGCCGCCATCATCCATAAATCTCCGCTATTAAAATGTAGTGAAAATAAAAGTGCGAAATTTCCTTTTAAAAGGACGAGCATAACCCCGAAAAATGAAAGAATCATAGAAAGAATTTGAAGCATATTTACTTTTTCTTTTAGAAACAGCACAGAAAATAATGCAATTGAAATAGCGTTCAATGTAGAAATAAGACCTACATTCGTTGCGGATGTTTTTTCTAGTGCTAAAAATTGAAAAATGTTGAAAAGGGCGACGCCTGTAATTCCCATAATTACTAACGGGATTATAGCAGCACGCGGTGGAATAATTTTCTTCTCTTTAAACCATACGAGTGGTAATAAACAAACAATCGCAATCATCCATCTTAAACTTGTCAGTGTCATCGGAGACGCATGATCGACAAGTGATTTCCCAACGACAAAATTTCCTCCCCATAATAAGCTTGTTAATAATAGTAAAAAGACGTAAAAATAAGGCATACTAAAAACCCCTTTGTTGAAATAAGAATGAACTTGTAAATAATTTTAGCATTTTTCTTTATTATCTAATATATTCTTTTGTATAATGGTAAAAACTCGATAAAATGTTTCGTTAGAAATCTTATTTACAGAAAAACATTCAGTTTTATATAAGTTATGAGATGTTTCTTCGAATAATCGTCGGTAAGAAAAAAGGGGGAATTTTGATGGAGTCATCTGTTATTAAAGTGCTTGATGATTTGGATGTGAAAATTTTAGATATATTGCAGAAGGAGTCACAAGTAAGTAATGCAGAACTAGCACGCCGCGTTAATTTATCACCAGCTGCGATGCATGCAAGAATAAAAAGATTAGACGGGGAAGGATTCATTGATAAGCAAGTAGCAATTTTAAATCAAGAAAAGCTTGGATTTGATTTATTATGTTTCATTTTTATGAGCACGAATATTCATCAGTATGAAAAGCTTGAAGTGTTAGAACGAGAATTAGAATCTATGCCTGAAGTGTTAGAATGTCACTGTTTAACAGGAGAGTATGATTATTTATTAAAAGTTGCAAATCGTGATCGTAAGGAACTGGAGCATTTTATTAGGAAACTAAATAAATTAGGGATTACACGTATACAGACGAGTTTAGCACTTCGTGAAATTAAATATTCGACGGTATTGCCGATACGAAATGAGGAACCGAGCATCGATTAAGTTGCTTGGTTTTTTGTTTATGTAAAGTGAAACTTTAATCAGTGGGGGTTTTGTTCATCCACCACTGATTATTAGCCTTCACCAATCGGGCGTTTAGGGGCAGCCCGACTCCCACCTACCTTCTTTGCTTCAGCCGAATTTTGAGGTGGGAGTCTTACTGCCCGTTAATGCGGGATAAAATTCAGAAAAGTGATTGACGGAGAGAAAAGAGAGATGTATTATTATATGAAATTATGAATTAAAATTCATATAATGTTATAAATATTAATGCTGGGGGCAAGGGGATATAATATGAAAATCTTTAATGCGGTTACAAGTGATGTGAAAGAAATTTATAATCTCATTGAAATGTATGCAAAAGAAGGAGTTGTTTTGCCGCGTTCTCTTTTGTCTCTCTATCAATATTTACAATGTTTATATGTTATGAAAGAAGGGGAGGAAGTCGTTGGAGTTGCTGGTTTGCATGTGTTAGGAGAGGATCTCGCAGAAGTACGATCGTTAGTAGTTTCGCATACATATGCAGGAAAAGGGATAGGGCGTAAGTTAGTGAATCATGTAATGAATGAGGCGGCAAAGATAAAAGTGAACAGGGTAATTTCTTTAACATATGAAACAGAATTTTTTCAAAAGTGCGGGTTTGATTTTGTGAATAGACAAGCATTGCCAGAAAAAGTGTGGATTGATTGTAGACATTGTCCAAAAGTTGATTATTGTGATGAGGTGGCGATGATACGGTATGTGGGGTGAAATTTTTAGAGAGAAAAAAGACCCACTATTATTTAAGAAATAGTGGGTATCTATATTTTAATCAGAAATGAGATGTTGTTAAGAATTTGAATTCGTTTGTCTCACTGCAAAATTAAAAATGGGATTTTTAAGCTCATAGTTATAAGTAGAACCATCGACAAGTCCTACAACTTTATCGCTATCATAAAGGTCGAGCATAAATTGTGCCATTTGTTTTGCAGTGTGGAATTTTGGTACAACATTATCGTATTGGAATTCATCAATATCAAATGAACGTTTTGCGAATTCTGTTTCAGTTGCAGCAGGAGCTAAAACTTTTGCTTGTAGTTTTGCACCTTGTTCTTTCAGTTCGTGAGATAGTCCTTCTGTAAATGCACTTACATAAAATTTCGTAGCGCAATACGTAACAGCATTGGCAACAATCGTATATCCACCGCCTGATGAAACGTTAATAAGCTGTGTTCCTTCGGTCATTGAATAATCTCGAACGAAAAGGGAAGATAGTATTGTTAGTGCTTCTATATTTACATGCAACATCGTTTCTATCTTGTTTAAATTTTGTTCAGCAATTGAGGCGAAATTACCAAAACCTGCGTTGTTAATCCACGTTTCAATTTGAAAACTTTGTAGACCTTCATAAAATTTATAAACTTCTTCAGTGACTGATAAATCAGTTCTTCGAATGACAACATCCAATTCCGGATGCATTTCGTTAATTTTCAATTTTAATTCTTCTAATTCTGCTTGTCTTCGAGCTACAAGTATTAAGTTTTTTCCGCGAGATGCAAAGGCTAAAGCGGATTCATAGCCAATTCCTGAACTAGCACCAGTAATAACAGTATATTTCATATAAAAGCCTCCTAAATTCAAATTAATTTATCATGGTTAGATTGTATTTGTTAGAGTATACTCTAAGTCAAATGTTTTTTATAATTTGGATAAGGCAGTAAAATATATGAGAGTAAATGGCGTGCGGAGGGAGAATGGTTATGTACACAATTAGCGAGGTAGCTAAATTATTAGGAGTGAGCACACATACATTACGTTATTATGAAAAGGAGAACATATTAATTGCAAATCGCGATGCAAATGGGAATAGATTGTATGAAGAGTCACATATAAAGTGGTTGCAGTTTGTAATGAAATTAAAACAAACACAAATGCCGATAGCGAAAATAAGAGAATATGCTAGATTATATTTAGAAGGGGAGCATACAACCGAAGCTCGTTTACAGCTCTTAGAAGATCATAGGAAATCTATTCAGATTCAAAGAGAAAATTTAGAAGTTACAGAGAAGATGCTCGAAAATAAAATTATTGCATACAAAGACTCGTTGAAAAGTAAATAGCGTACAAAATATTTCGTTCTTTGTTGCATGTTGAAAAGGGAGTACAGGTCTTTGTTTTGAAATTTATCTATGAGTATTTAATTATAATGTGCCGATAAATTAAAAAAGAGCAGTTAGCTAAAAGCAACTGCTCGATTCAAAGGGATCTCCAAGGGGGGAATGGAGAAAATATTATGTTACTACCATTATTGACAGATTATTAAGAAATATACATGTGGATTTAAGAAATTTAAAATATTTTTTGGTTAATAGAATCCGGGTGTTGACACTTTATCAATTGGTCATGTAGAATATTTATGAATGACATTCAGTCATTTTTTCTGTGAAAGGGTGTAGATAAGTAACTTTTATATGTAGTTAGCTTAATAACGGAACAAATATAAGGATAAATGAGGATGATATTGGTTTTTTAAATAGTAGTTAGCGTGAGATTATATTTTTTAAATTAAAAATGACTGACGGTCAGTCAGTAAATAATAGAAGGTGAGAGATATGAAAAATAAAGCTTGGTTATATGTCATATTAACATGTATCTTTGAAATTTTTTGGGTGTTTGGTTTTAATACAGCTCATACTTGGTGGCATTGGGTCATTATTGTAGGAGTTATCGCTGTTGATTTTTACTTCCTATCGAAAGCGTGCGAACATCTTGCAACAGGGACTGTATATGCTGTGTTTGCCGGAGCTGGTACGGTAGGTACTTTCCTAATGGATGTATTCCTTTTCGGCGGCAGTTTCAGTGTAGGAAAACTATTCTTTATCGTGATGGTCGTAGCGGGCGTTATCGGTTTAAAACTGGCTGATAATAAAGAAGAAACCGCGGAAGAAATTGTGAAAGGAGCTGCTTAAAAATGGGTTGGTTTTTCGTATTTTTTGCTGCAATTAGTGAAATAGTCGGTGTGATAGGCCTTAAAATGTATAGTAAAGATAAGACGTTAGCAAATGGAGCGATTTATATAGGTGGATTTGCAACTTCCTTTGCATTCTTATACACATCTTTCTTGTTCTTACAAGTAAGTGTAGCTTATGCGGTTTGGATTGGCATTGGAACAGCAGGAGCTGTTTTATTAAATATGTTTCTGTTTGGTGAATCGAAAAGTAAGGCACGTTTGATTAGTGTAGCTCTTATCGTATGTGGAGTTACGGGATTAAAGGCTCTTTCATAAGAAAAGGATATTAAAGTTAAATCTCCTAACGATTTGTTGGGAGATTTTTATTATGAAAAGTGCACGATGATTGACAGTACAGCTAGTTATTTTATAAAATGAGTGACAGTCATTCAATACGCGTGTGAAAGGGTTTAGATGATGAATAAAAAAGAAAAAATTGTCTATGCAGCTATTGAAGTGTTTCAGGAAAAGGGCGTTGAAAAAACGAAGATTTCTGATATCGTGAAATTGGCTGGCATTGCACAAGGAACTTTCTATTTATATTTTCCTTCTAAGTTATCTGTTGTGCCTGCAATAGCAGAAGTGATGGTTGAGAAGATGATACTTGCAGTGAAAGAAAAAGTACAGAACGATTCACCTTTTTCAAGTAAAGTTGAGCAAGTAATAGATGCAGTATTTACCTTTATAGCTGAATATCGTGAAATACAAGCATTAATGTATGCGGGCCTTGCATCAACTGAACATATAAAAGAATGGGAAGCTGTGTATGAGCCTCTTTATATATGGCTAAGTGACTTTTTAAGTGAGGCAAAAGAATCAGGTGAAATTCGTGATTCGGTTCACGCAGAGCGAACAGCGAAGTTATTTATCGCTCTTGTTGAATCAGCAGCGGAACAAGTTTATTTATATGATCATAAAGATGATGAGCAAGTCGAGCTACAAAAGGCAGAAGTACTAGATTTTTTAACACATGCACTACATATAAAGTGAAACTTTAATCAGTGGGAGGGTTCATCCCCACTGATTATTAGTTGAACCAATCGGGCATTTAAGGGCAGTTATCTCCCACCTAACTTCCTCGCATTCGCTGAATTTTGAGGTGGGAGTCTTACTGCCCGTTAATGCGGGATAAAGAAGTAGTAAGATGAACCTGTCTGAAAAGGTAGGTTCATTTCTGCGGGAAACTGAATGATAGTCATTCACCCTGTGTTTATGTATGTGTGGAAGGATAGAGTGAAATTCTAATGAGTGGGGACATCTTTACTCAGTATGAGCCCACAAATAGCAGGATAAAGAAAAAGCTTCTTGGGCATTATTTTTGAGAGGAACTACGGGAAGAGGTGTTAAAAATTGAAGAAACCGATAAAAGAACAAAAGATGGTATTGATCATTCTTTTGAGTAATATATTTATCGCTTTTTTAGGGATTGGATTAATCATTCCGGTTATGCCATCCTTTATGAATGATATGAATTTAACAGGAAAGACGATGGGTTATCTCGTTGCAGTGTTTGCAATGGCGCAGCTTATTACTTCACCTATTACGGGTCGTTGGGTCGATCTTTACGGTAGGAAGAAAATGATAATCATTGGATTATTTATTTTTGGTGTTTCAGAGCTTCTTTTTGGATTAGGTACAGATGTGTGGATGCTTTATGCAGCGAGGGTGTTAGGTGGAATTAGTGCTGCATTTATTATGCCGGGTGTTACGGCATATGTTGCGGATATTACATCTATTCAAGAACGTCCAAAGGCGATGGGCTATCTTTCAGCAGCTATCAGCACTGGATTTATTATAGGGCCTGGAATCGGCGGATTTATTGCAGAATACGGTATACGTGTGCCGTTCTTTGTGGCAGCAGTGATTGCCTTTATAGCATGTGTGATTTCCATCTTTATTTTAAAAGAACCGTTAACGAAAGAGCAAATTGCAGAGATTTCTGCTAATACGAAGGAATCAAGCTTTATCGGGGATTTAAAGAAATCATTAAATCCAATGTATGCAATCGCATTTATTATTGTATTTGTACTCGCATTCGGATTATCGGCATATGAAACTGTGTTTAGTCTGTTTTCTGATCATAAATTTGGTTTCACACCGAAAGATATTGCTGCAATTATTACGATTAGCTCCATCTTTGGGGTAGTTGTGCAAGTATTTATGTTTGGCAAATTGGTTGACATGTTCGGTGAGAAAGTATTAATTCAAATATGTTTAATTGTAGGTGCAGTATTAGCATTCGTCTCAACTGTAGTCTTTAATTATTGGAGTGTACTTCTCGTTACTTGCTTTATTTTCCTAGCATTTGATTTACTTCGTCCAGCTTTAACGACGTTTTTATCAAAAGCAGCTGGAAAAGAGCAAGGATTCGTTGCTGGTATGAACTCAACGTATACGAGTTTAGGAAATATCGCAGGACCAGCGATGGGCGGAATATTATTTGATATAAACATTAATTATCCATATGCATTTTCAGGTGTTGTTTTAATCGTTGGTCTCGGCATTACATTTATGTGGAGAGAGAAACAACTAGCTCAAAGTTTTGCGAAGTAATGTAGTGAATAAAGAAAAGCCTCTTACTATTTTTATGGTAAGGGGCTTTTCGTTTATAAACTTAATCCAAACCGCTTTAATTCAATAAATATCCCCTCTAATTGCTTTCCTTTATCCGTTAACGTGTACTCTACGCGAGGTGGAACCTCTGGATATACTTTTCGCGTTATAATCCCTTGCGTTTCCAATTCTTTTAGGCGAAGCGATAAAGTTTTCGGACTAATCCCATCCATTGATTTTTGTAAATTACTAAAGCGTAAAGTTCCTTCGATAAGAAGGTCACGAATGATTAAAAACGTCCATTTTGTACTAATTACGTCAAGCGTTTTAGCGATAGGACAAGGTATACCAGGTAAACCTTTCGTTAATACAACTGGATCTATATTGCTCATGGAAATAGCCTCCATAAAAATTTTTCGGATGAATTTTCCTTATCGTATCACAAAACTATCTTTTTGGTAACTATATGAAAAAAATACCACTACTTCCATAAAGGAAGTTAGTGCATATACAATAGCAATACGAAATACAAAGGGTTTGTATGAGAAGGAGGTGATTTCCATGAGTATAAAAAAGTTGTTTGGGTTCTTTAGTTTTTTTGTCATTTGTATTGTGCTTGTAGCATGTAGTGTTGAGCAAAAAAATGAAATTCAGTTATTAAAGGAAATGCCGAAGCCAAAAGCAATGACAATTGATTCTTCATTAAGTAAAAAGGAAGCGACAGAAATCGTGCATGCAGCTCAGCGTTTTTATGCATTTTGGGATACAGGTAAAGAGGAGCTTATTCCGCAGACGGTTACTGAAAATTTTTTCGATAACACACTGCCGAAAGGTCGACCACAAGGCACTGAAGGATTAAAGCTTGCGGCGCAAAACTTTCGTAAAGTAGTTCCTGATATACATTGCGAGATTGAAGATTTATTAGTGGTTAGTGATAAAGTAACAGCTCGTCTTTCTTTTACAGGAACTCATAATGATAAGAAAATCAATTTTTTTGCAATTGATATTTTGCATGTGAAAGACGGAAAGATAACGGAAGATTGGCATTTAGAAGATAATCTTACGCTGAAGCAGCAACTGGGGTTAATAGCTGAGGAATAAAATAAGGGAGAGAAAAGTGATGAAAAATATATTTATTATAAATGGACATGAAAAATACGGTACGAAAGAAGGTCGATTAAATAGAACGTTAGTTGATTATATGATAACTGTATTAAGTGAGAATCATTATGTGAAAACAACGACGATTCAAGATGGATATAGTATGAAAGAAGAACAAGATAAATTTCTATGGGCTGATGTTGTAATTTATCAAACACCTATTTACTGGTTTAGTGTACCGGGATTATTTAAAACATATATGGATGAAGTGTATGAATACGGTTTGTTCTTTAAAGGTGCAGATGAATATGGAACAGGTGGTTTATTAAAAGAGAAGCAGTATATATTTTCTACAACTTGGAATGCACCTGAAAAAGCATTCGGAGATAAGACGAAGTTCTTTGAAGGAGAAAGTTTAGAATCAGCACTTAGTCATTTACATCGTGTGCAGAAGTTTCTTGGTATGAGTCCGTTAAAGAGCTTTGCTTGTTATGATGTGGTGAAAAATCCGGATATTGAGAAATTTTTGATGGACTTGAAGAATCATTTGGCTGAGGTAATTTAATAGTAGTTTGCATCTTTGTGCGTAAAAAGGTTCATCTTTAAACATGTAAAAGAAGGTACTACTAAGGAGGTAGTACCTTCTCTTGCATTCATAAAAATTTCTTAGTTTTTCTTAGCTTAAAGTCTTCATAAGCGGAATTTAACCTTTTATGAAATACGTTGAAAATCTTTACTCATACAGGACTGTTTTAGTTTTTTTGATTTGACTAAATGTTTAATATCAGAGATGTTATCGTATGAAAGCTGAGTATGATAATAGTTAATGTACTCAAATAATGCAAAAATATAAATAAATAGAGTGAATGATAGCCCACCTAAAGGTAAGTGGGGATACCAAATTACAAAATCAATAGTAAACGTAATAAATCCCGTGATAAGTAATGCTATATTTATCTTTTTAAGTATTTTTAAATATTGAATCATCCTAATGGGTGTAACAGATGTTTTCTCTTTTTTTAGTCGTTTCCACTTTACGTACCAGTAAAGTGTTCCTTGTAATAAGATAAACTCTAAAAGAAGAAATGAGATCCAAAAAGAATATAAGGAATATAAATGTAACGTAGGATAAGCATAATTAAGTAAGTAACTTGTGAAAATAAAAGTAATGACTGAAAATAACTCACCTGTGTATAGATAGGAAAGCCTTTTTTCTAGGTTGCTTTTCATGGTTCTTCTCCTTTTATAAAAAACTTCACATTTTAATGCGGGGATGGCTGTATCCATAACTTCGCAAAATTCGCCCAACCGAATGAATCAATTGTTACGTTTTTTAAAGAAGAAGGGTATGTTTTTCTTTTTAAAACGTGATAGTTAAATAAAATGATGTTTTCAGCTTGTAAAAACTCTTCGATCTCATACATGAGCTTATACCGTTTTTCTTTATTGTCTTCTAATAAAAAGGTATCAAGTAAACAATTAATTTGTTTTGCATAGTGTGGGTCCATGAATCGATTTACGAAGCAACTTTTATTTTTAAATACATTTAAAAATGCAATTTCATGATCAGCAGCAAACACTTCGCCCATAAAAATAATATCCGCATGTTTATCAATAGAACGATCCATATAATCTGAAACGAGAAATGGGTGAAGTTCTACGTGTACTCCTAATTGTTCGCAGCGTTCTTTTAGGAAATGTGCATCATTTGCACTATCTTTAAATGCGAAGAAATAAATATGTATCGTTTCTCCATTATAGGTGCTCTTTTTTAAATAATCTTTCGCTTTTTCTAAAGAGTAGGATCTTCCATGAGCTTGGCGGCTTCTTTCAGGGAAAAAGCTTGATGCAGCAATTGTTCGTCGCCCCTCTATATTACGAAGTATCGTTTCAACGTCATATATTTCTCTCCAAGCTTTACGAAAGTAAATGTCGTGGTGGGGACCAGGTTTTGTAAAGTTGAAGCTAGCATAAATACAGCCTATTTCTTCTATTTGTATGTCATGTCTTTCATTTTCATTCTCATTTGGTAATTCATAATCAGCATCTATTTGCACATGATCAGGAATACCCCAAAATTCAATACGGTCTAATAACGCGCGCTCTTTAAAATAATGGGTGAACGCTTCGAGTACGATATTATCTTCAGAGTAATGAGCAAGCCTGAAAGGTCCAGTACCTATATAATGATGATTTTGAACGGCTGCATCATGTGGCAAAATTGCTAGTTGCATGGAACTCACATAGTGTAAGAAAAATAAATTTGGTTTTGCTAAATGAAATCGTATTTGCAGTGGTGATGGTGTTTCAATTTGAACAATTTCCTGTGTTAACCATGCGTAAGGAGATTGAGCTTGCTGCAATCTTTCAAATGAAAATTGTACATCTTTAGAAGTTAGAACAGTTTCGTTATGAAAATATATATCTTTTCGTAAATGAAACGTCCACGTAAGCCCGTCTTCGCTTAATTCCCACGTATGTGCAATGTGTGGTTCCATTTTTTCTGTAATATCGTTATAAATGACTAATGTATCAAAAATTTGGTTAATAAGATGACCCTCTGTTGTTACAGCCGTAAAAGCGGGATCTAATGGTAATATCTTTCTTGATATAGGGATCTTCAATATGTCATACATATCATTTGAAGGTTCGTATCCAAAATGATGATGTAGTTTATTTTCTATCTTTTTTTGAATTGCAAGGGGTAGAGGTTCTTTTAAAAGAAGAAAAACATCCTTTAACTTTTCTTGCGCTAACAGTTCATCTGTATAGGATTCAATTGCTTCTAGGAAACTATGTGCAAATAAAATTTCCGTTTTATTTCCGCGACCACGTCCTGGAGTCCAGTGAATTAATTGCTCCTCGTTCATTTTCTTTAATAAAATCTTTACGTTTTTCGTACTGCAATATAAAACATCCGCTAATTCTTGTAAGCTATTTCGTATATGTTGTTGGTCTTGTGCATGTAATCTTAAACGAATGTAATAGTCCATAATTTTCATATATACACTTCCTTCTATAATAAAGTGAAACTTTAATCAGTGGGGGTCTTACTGCCCGTTAATGCGGGATAAAAGGGGAAACTCTTTAGAATATTCTAACCTTTTTCTTCCTCTTTTTCAAAGTAAAATGAATAAGCATAAGGAGGGGGAAACAATGGGATTTTGGAGTATGCACCGAAATATAAAAATCAGAATTATAACTTCGTTTTTAACACGCACTGTATCCACAATGATTTTTCCATTTATGGCGATTTATTTTTCAATAAAATTAGGTAGTGCGATTGCTGGTGCTTTATTACTCATCAATGTGCTAGCTGCATTAATTATCGGTTTATATGGTGGGTATGTTGGAGATCGGCTCGGTCGTAAAAAAGTAATGATTATCGGCCAAAGTATACAAGTCGTTTCCATTGCTTGTATGGGAATTGCAAACTCAGATTATGTAGATTCACCGTGGCTAACATTTGTGTTTATGTTAGTGAATAGTTTAGGATCTGGACTTATGAATCCAGCGACGGAAGCGATGTTAATAGATGTGAGCACACCTGAAAATCGAAAAGTGATGTACAGCATTAACTACTGGGCTATTAACTTATCAATTGCGATTGGAGCAATATTTGGCGGATTACTATTTGAGAACTATAGATTGCAATTGTTTATCGGATTAACAGTTATTGCAGTTATTACTTTATATGTGATGGCTGTATATATGGAAGAAGTGTATGTGGCACGAAAAACGGTGGAGAAGAAAAATGTATTAAAAGATATGGCAGATAGTTATAAAGTCGTGATGAAAGATAGAGCGTTTTTAATTTTTTGTGCAGCAAGTATATGTACACTATCGTTAGAGTTTCAAATTAATAATTATTTAGGGATACGTTTACAGAAGGAATTTGAAACGATTCACCTTTTCTTTGGCGATGGTTTTACTTTTGATTTAACAGGTATTCGAATGCTGAGCTGGATTTCAGCAGAGAATACAATTTTAGTTGTGTTATGTTCGGCGCTTCTTATTAAAATGCTGAAAAGCTTTAACGATTTAAAAATTTTATATGTAGGCTTATTCATTTATACAATTGGATTTACAATACTCGGAACGAGCAATAGTTTATGGATCTTATTAATCGCAGGGCTTTTCCAAACTGTAGGAGAGATGATGTATGTGCCAGTTCGTCAATCTATTATGGCAGATATGGTGCCGAATGAGGCAAGAGGCTCTTATATGGCGATTAACGGAATGGTCTTTCAAGTTGCGAAAATGAATGGTGCATTAGGTGTTATGCTAGGGTCATTTATTGTATCTTGGGGCATGAGCGCTCTATATTTCATCGTTGGTATGAGCAGTATTTTATTATTTATGAAGGCGATAGGGAAAGAGAAGTATCAGAATGAAGGAAATGTTTCTCAGATTGGATGAAACTATATAAAAGCGAACCAGTTATACTGGGACTCGCTTTTTATATAATTTTTAAAACGGATCAACTTCAGCTAAGTCAGGGTTGGCATTCGGACTTGTTAATAAGGTTTTCAGCTCACCTACTTCTGAGAGAGCGACGAGGATATAACCACTAATAAGGACGATGAGTCCGATGACACGTAATGTTTGCAGTGAAATTTCACGGCTATGTTCTTCTGAATCGTGTGGTGGCGTTGAAGGTGGATTATTGTTCATAATAAGGCTCCCATCTATTTTTATTTACATATGTGTAAATCATTATTTAACGTATGGATAGGAATTGTATAGTCATTTTCACTATATGAGAAATGCCTACGAAAAGTGATTAGAAATTTTAGGACGAGAAAAAGAGGCTGTTATGTACAGCCTCTTTTTCGTTAAAATGAAGAAATGCGTTTCTTCGTTTTTGGTACAATAATAAACCTTATCCAAAGTACACCGATTACCATAATAATCAAAGCATGTAGTAATTGTCCTGTAGAAATGAGTATAACACTTGAAAATACAATGAGTTGAATACTTAGCAATATGAAAATTAAGCTAAGAAATTGACTCATTCGTTCTTCAGTATCAATTGGATATAATGCTACAATAATATTTCCCGAAAAATATTTCCACAGGGAACGGAGCTGCATAGAAATCATATATAGGACGATATAAGCGATAGCACCTTTTACATATATATTCGGAATAAAATATAGAGCGAAAGCACCGATCAACCCTAAGCGAATATATATACCGAAATAATCATTACCGCGTAAAAATGCTAGTGTATGTAAATAGAAGAAAGTTGCTCGTTTTTTATGTAATAAAGGTTCAATCCAATTTGTAAGCCATTTTCTTTTATTTACTTGCTTATTCAGTTGCGGAACATCGGTGAAAATGCTAGCAAATTGATAGAAACGAACGTCCATTTTTTCTTCTTGTTCGATTATGTAATCCCACGGTATTCGTTTTGTAGGTTGTTTCTTCGTGTATAGAAGCAGGAAAGCAAGAAGTAAGAGTAGTCCGCCTAACACGATCACATTTGCAGTATAAAACAGCATGTAAATGATCAGGGCGTTACAAGCAATGCGAATGATAAACCATATGCTTTTTTCATAACTATCACGCCACATCCAATGTATGTATATGTTCCAGCCCTTTAGAATCATTAAAATTATAAAGATTGTACATAAGAAAGGTACGGTTAGTTGTAATGATTGCATGGCAAGCGGTACGATAACAAGGAACGTAAATATAAGCGGGAAAAGCTGAATGATGTAATTATATAGAAGAGATTTTTTAAAATAAGATGTTAATTTCTCTTCTAATGCAAGTAAATAGACAGCGTCCGGTTTTTGAATAAATGTGCGAACTTGGCATCTCGTTATAATGAGTGTAAGTACGATCGTGATGAGTAATAAAGATATTCCTTTAGAAGGATCCGTTTTAAGAAACTTAGCGTAATAATATGCACCTACACATGAGACGAAGATGAAGCTATATAGTAAACCGTTAATCATACGTGCAAAGTATGTGATGGCATTTTGAATATGTTGTTGAAAGCGAGAGCTCCATAGTGATTCGATTGACATGTTTTTCACCTCTTTTTTCTATTATATATGTTTTATAAAGTAAAAAACGAGCAAATTGCGTTACGCAACTTGCTCGTTTTTCTTTTCTTTATTTTTTTTCTGATCACGATTCATTAATGGATAGAAGGCAAAGCCAATTCCGAATAAACCAATTCCGAGAAGAAATGTTTTTATATCGGATGCGCCGGTTTTAATAACCCATAGTGCATAGCAAAGTGCGATAACTGCAACTACACCATCCATAATTCTTGAACCCATTTCATTCTTATATGTTTCACCAGTTGCGACTAGTTTTAACTGGAAGATTGGTGAAACGAGATATGGAATGAGGTAGGCCAGTGTTGATACGGTAATAACGAATGTATAAGCTTCCGCAATTGTTCCTGATAATGTTGAGAATAAGAACACTTGCGACATAATGTTTGTTAATCGTAGTGAATGAATTGGACTTCCTTTTTTATTCGTTTTTGCGAAGAAGGAAGGGAAGAAACCTTCTTTTGCTGCTTGATAAGGTACTTCTGAGCTTAATAAAATCCAGCCTAATATTGAACCGAATAGGGAAGTAAGAGCAAGTAATGCCATAAGTTTCCCGCCGCCGTGACCCATTGCAGCGTTTAATGCATCTGCTAATGGACGTTCAGAAGCTTGTAATTTATCAACGTGAAGTACACCCATTGTTAAAATTGTAATACCTAAGTAAATTGCAACTGTGATAAGTAATCCTGCAACAGTTGCGCGTTTTACCGTTTTTGGAGAGGTAGCTCGGTTTGATAAAAGAACGGCTGATTCAATCCCGATAAATGCCCAAAGTGTTGTAAGAGCAGCTAAGTTTACTTGTGAAAGTAGACCGTGTGATACGCCTTCTTTATCGATCATCGGTGTGTACCATTGTCCAAACTTTGAAGCTTCGAACGCAAATAACGTAACGACGATGAATAGAAGGAATCCAGTCACTTTCGTTGTTGTTGCTAAGAAGTTTAGCTTCCCAGCTCCGCTTACACCGTTTGTTAAAATTAAATGTGTTCCCCAAAGTAAGACAGAACAAATAGTAAATGTAATTAGTTTTCCAACTTCTATATTGAAAGAGCCAATTGAAAATAGTAGTCGTGTATCTTTCATAATTGGGAAGAAGAGCGATAAATATCCCGCGAAAGATGTAATAATGGCAACGTTACTTGCCCAGTTTGCAACCCAATATCCCCATACCATGCTGAAACCAGCCATTTTCTTTCTTTTTGGTGTTGAGAATAAAGCATATGCATGACTTTGTGGTCCTGTCGTTAAATCAGGACGACGAATTGCTAAATTACCGAAAACAAGAGCTAGCATTAAAACACCAAACCCTGTTGTTAACCAAGCTAAAGTGACACCGAGTGGGCTTGCTGTTTGTGCTAACGTACTTGGCACCATGAAAATACCAGCGCCAACCATGTTACCGACAACGAAAGCTGTTAGTACCCAAAAGCCCCATTTTTTTTGTTGCATAGAAAATACCTCCAAAGTTAGTATAACCAAGTCAAGCGAGGAGATATGTATGTCTTCCTGATAAGGAAGAGAAGGTCCAAACAAAACAAAAAAAGCACGTAATCTGCCGCTACATGCTTTCTATCTTATAAGAAACCCACGACATACCTCTCGATAGCTCTCCACAAACGAAACGTTTGTGACAGTTCTGCACTTATTAAATGCAGACCCAGCAAGCGTGTATGGTGGACACGACTTACTTCGGCAATCATTCCTTTCTCATTTCTTCATCAATGCCACTACATCTCCTGAAATGATACTCTTAATGACTGCAACCTCTACCTCACCGAGATACGAATGAGGATTTATGTATTAAATTAACATGTTTAAGAGTAACAAATGTATTTTTATACGTCAATGGATATGGTAATAATCAGATTATAGAGAAGAGTTTGTGATTAAAAGTGAGAGGGATTGTTATACAATATTTGAATTTTCGTAATATAATACATGTTATTAGTGCTAGAAGATTGAGAAGGGGATGAAGTATATGTCTGTATGTAATAAAAATTCCGTAATAGGTGTACTAGATTCAGGGGTCGGGGGATTAACAGTTGCTAGTGAGATTATGCGTCAATTGCCTAAAGAGAGCATTTACTATATTGGTGATAATGAGCGTTGTCCGTATGGGCCAAGAAGTGTAGAGGAGGTACAATCTTTCATATTTGAAATGGTTGAGTTCCTCAAACAGTTTCCATTAAAAGCTCTAGTGGTAGCATGTAATACTGGTGCAGCTGCTGCATTGACTGATTTGCAAGAAGCACTTTCCATTCCAGTTATTGGCGTTATACATCCGGGAGCAAGAGCTGCAATTAAAGTGACAAAGAAAGGGAAAATAGGGGTAATTGGAACTGTAGGTACGATAAAATCTAACATGTACGAAAAAGCATTACACGAGCTTGATACATATTTGGAAGTGCATAGTCATGGGTGTCCGACTTTAGCTACAGTTGTAGAAAATCACTTAGAAGATACAGCATATGTAACGCAGCAAGTGAAACAAGCTTTACTGCCATTAACGAAAGAAGATATAGATACGTTAATTCTTGGGTGTACGCATTATCCACTTTTAGAGTCCTATATAAAAAAGGAGTTAGGAGAGGCTGTGACAATTATTAGCTCTGCAGAAGAAACAGCGATAGAGTTAAGTACCATTTTACAGCACAAAGGAATTTTGTCTGACAATCTTAATCCGAAGCATCGATTTTTTACAACAGGCTCTGTTTTATCGTTTGAACATATTGCTGAGCGTTGGCTAGGGTATCAAATTTCTGTAGAATGTTTGAATTTACCTATGGAAAAACAACTCGTGAACTAAATTGTATAAAAAGAAGCTGATCTAAAACTAGATCAGCTTCCACATATAAGATTAAACTAAGTTTAATACAGTTACTTTTTCACGTGTCATAGACTCAAGGCTCTTATGAATACCTTGTGCGCCCATACCTGAACCTTTTATACCGATGAATGGGAAGTGGTCAGGACCGCGCTCTGTGCGTCCGTTAATTTGAACAGAACCAGTGTCGATTTTGTTAGCAATTGCAAACGCTTTGTTAATGTCTTTTGTGAAGACACTTGCTTGCAGACCGAACTCTGATTTGTTAGCAATTTCAATCGCTTGTTCATCAGAAGAAACACGGATGATTGGAAGGATTGGGCCGAATGGCTCTTCCCAAGCAACTTTCATTTCTTCTGTTACGTTGTCAATTAATGTTGGGTAAATTAAGTTGCGCTCACGTTTGTTACCGATAACGATTGTTGCACCTTTTTCTACAGCATCATCAACTAAGCCTTGAACGAAGTCAGCAGATTTGTCGTCGATTAATGGGACGATTGTGCTGTCTTGTTCTGGAGATCCAACTGATAATTTAGCTACTTGCTCTTTTAATAAGTCAACAAGCTCGTCTGCTACATTTTCGTGTACAAGTACACGTTTAATAGCTGTACAACGTTGACCAGAGTAAGAGAATGCACCGCTTACGATATGATTTGCAGCATCTTGTAAGTCAGCATCTTCACGAACGATACCAGGGTCTTTACCACCAAGTTCTAATACAAGTGGAATCATTGCAGCTTTTTTCGCTAAGTGCTTACCTGTGTTTGTACCACCTGTGAACGATACCATATTGATGCCAGGATGTTCTACTAAGTAGTCACCAATTACAGAACCGCGTCCTGTAGCTACGTTTACAAGACCTTTTGGAAGGCCAGCTTTATGAAGTGCTTCAACCATTTTAACACCGCTAATTGCACCTTGTGTTGCTGGTTTGAAGATAACAGCGTTACCCATAATAAGTGCTGGTGCAAGTTTTGCAGCAGATAAGTTTACTGGGTAGTTAAATGGTGCGATTGCTAATACAACACCAAGTGGTGCGCGTTGGATAATCGCAAGTTTAGATTTCGTTCCGCCAGGGAAGCTATCGCCCATCATGCTTTCTCCGTGCATATGAAGAGCTTCTTCAATAGTGTAACGAATGAAGTCAGCTGTACGAACAACTTCTTTTTTCGCATCTTTATATCCTTTACCGACTTCTTTCATAATGATATCGGCAATTTCATCTTGCATATTTACGAGCTCATCAGCCCATTTATATAAATATTTTGCGCGATCTTGTAGAGAAGCTTCAGCCCATGATTTTTGAGCTTCTTTTGCAGATGCAATTGCTTCATCCACTTCTCCTTGAGTAATTGCTTGTACTTGCCCAATTACTTCGTGTAAGTATGGAGATGGAATGTCGATTGTTTGACCTGAAGAGCTTTCTCTCCATTCTCCGTTTAAATAAAATTTGTACGTATTGCTAGTTGTCATGATTAGTCCTCCTAAAATAGCAACTTGTAAGAGTGAGTATAAGGTGATTGTAGGTGGTTTGATAATATTTTTCAAATGAAATGTTTGTGAAAACGATTTCTTATTATTTTTTTATTTTGTATGCCCTTTCTTACAGAAGATTCTCTTATTTCAAACTGAATTATAAGTAGAATGCATCACTTTCATTTTTTGTGATAAAAGATGATTTTATTCTAAAGCGAAAAAAACAATTGACAGAATACTCAATAAAGTTGTAAGATTATAAATGGAAAATAAATGAAGGGGGTGTGCGTAATGATTGTAATCGTAAATGTAATGGGCTTAGCTCTGTTAAATGGCGGAAAACATTCATATCATTACGCAACCCGTGCGGATATATAGGACCTTTTTGTCTTATGAGAAGCGTACGTTGCGTATATCGTAACGTACGCTTTTATGCATTCTTTTGCATATCGTCAAGCGGCGGTATGCTTTTTTTTGTTTATTTTCCTCGTTACTATAAAAAATCAGAATTTGGAAGGTGGAAAAATGTGATGAAATTGTATGGCTTACGAAATGTAAATGTGATGGGTTTGGATAGCGGATAAAGAAATGTGAATCAAACGAGAAAGAGAAAGGAGAGGTTATATTGTTTTCAGTATTACTAAAGTTAAGCTGGTTTTTTAGAGAGCATTGGAAAAGGTATAGTATTGCAATTGGGGTACTTTTAATTGTAAACGTGATAGAGGTAATTCCACCGAAAGTGTTAGGGATTACAATTGATAATATTAAAACGGGAGCCTTAACGAATGAGGCGATTATGCAATATATTCTTATTTTACTTGGGGTAACGATTGGTGGGTATGTACTTACTTTCATTTGGCAGCACCAACTATTTGGCGGTGCGTTCGTACTTGAGAAAACGATGCGTTCAAAATTTATGGGGCATTTACTTAAGATGACACCGACGTTTTATCAAAAAAATCGTACTGGCGATTTAATGGCGAGAGCGACAAATGATTTAAAAGCAATCTCCATGACAGCTGGTTTTGGTATATTAACGCTCGTTGATTCTAGTCTATATATGCTTACAATCGTTTGTATGATGGGCTTTTCAATTAGTTGGCAGTTAACATTTGCTGCGCTTATACCGCTTCCGATTATGGCGTATGCGATGAATAGATACGGAAAGAAATTGCATGAAAGATTTACAGTCGCACAAGATGCGTTCGGGGATATGAACGATAAAGTACTTGAATCAATTGCGGGTGTACGCGTTATTCGTGCGTATGTACAGGAGAGCGCTGATCAAGGAAGGTTTCATCATTTAGGAGATGACGTATACGAGAAAAATATGAGAGTAGCAAGAATCGATGCATTATTCCAGCCAACTGTAAAAATGCTCGTCGGTCTTAGTTATTTAATTGGTTTAGTGTACGGTGCATATCTCGTATTCCAATCAAAGGTGACACTTGGTGAGCTCGTTTCTTTTAACGTCTATTTAGGGATGATGATTTGGCCGATGTTTGCAATTGGTGAATTGATTAATGTTATGCAAAGAGGAAATGCGTCGCTCGACCGTGTAAATGAAACGTTAGCTTATGAACCGGATGTAAAGAATCCGAAAGATCCAAAGGTTGTACAAGAGCCAGATTACATTCAATTTGATAATGTTACTTTTTCATATCCTTCATCAATTGAAACAAATTTAAAAAATGTTTCATTCTCATTAAAACAAGGAGAGACACTTGGAGTTGTTGGGAAAACAGGAAGCGGGAAAACGACGCTCGTTCGTCAGCTTCTTCGTCAATATCCACTTGGGGAAGGGGATATTGCGGTTTCTGATGTGAAGCTAGATAAAATTACGAATGATAACGTACTTGGCTGGATTGGGTATGTACCTCAGGAACACATTTTGTTCTCAAAAACAGCGAAGGAAAATATTTTATTCGGAAATAGAGAAGCGACTGAAGAAGAACTTGAAAAAGCGATTGAAATAGCTGCGTTTAAAAAGGATTTAGAGTTTTTACCGGAAGGTTTAGAAACGCTCGTTGGAGAGAAAGGTGTTTCTTTATCAGGTGGGCAAAAGCAAAGGATTTCGATTGCGAGGGCTGTTATTCAAAATCCGGAAATTTTAATTTTGGACGATTCTTTATCAGCTGTTGATGCTCGTACTGAAGCGGCAATTATTGAAAACATACGAACAGAAAGAAGCGGGAAGACGACGATTATAACAACGCATCGTTTGTCAGCAGTGCAGCATGCTGATTGGATTCTCGTTATGGATAACGGTGAGGTTATTGAAGAAGGTTCGCATGAAGCGCTCGTTCGAAATGGGGGCTGGTATGCAGAGCAGTTCGAAAGACAACAAGGTGAAAGTGAAAGTACGGATAGTGGGGTGAAAATATGAGTGTTTCAAAACGATTGTTTCAATACGCGATGAAAGTAAAAGGGCCGATTTTTGCAGCGATGGCGATGCTATTTGTTTTCGTTATTGCAGAACTCGCGGGTCCTTTCGTCGCAAAAACGATGATCGATGAGCATATCGTTGGAATAGAGAGACCCTGGTATGAAACAGAAAAGAGTGAGGATGCTGTTTCATATAATGGCGCCTTTTATAAGCGAAGTGATCGCTTTGAACAAGGTGAGCAAAAAGGGAAAGAAGTCCGAGTGATTCAAGTTGGTTTTCAGTACTATTTTGTACCGAATAAAATAACGCTTGAAGGAACTCGTTCTGTTAAGGGTGATGTGCTTACAGTACAAAGTGGTAAGGCAGTGCAAGTGTATAAATCGAAAGCCTTAACGAAAGAAGAAGTATTTGCGTTTTATAAACCAGAAATAAATAGGTTATTACTACTTGGCGGTGGATATTTCGCTTTATTAGTAGTCGTATCATTATTTGCATACGGAAAGCAGTTCTTCTTACAGAAGGCGGCAAACAAAATTATTCAAATTATGAGGGAAGACGTCTTTTCTCATATTCAAACGTTGCCAATTCGTTATTTTGACCATTTACCAGCAGGGAAAATTGTTTCGCGTGTAACGAATGATACAGAAGCGATTCGTGATTTATATGTAACAGTGCTTGCGACATTCGTCTCTAGTATCATCTATATTATCGGGATTTTCGCTGCGCTATTTTTACTTGATGTAAAACTGGCGGCACTATGCTTACTCATCATCCCAATTTTAATTGTTTGGGCGATTATGTATAGAAAGTATGCGTCTGTATACAATCATAAAATGCGTTCGCGTTTATCGGATATTAACGGAACAGTGAATGAATCAATTCAAGGGATGCCAATTATTCAAGCATTTCGTCAAGAACATGAAACGAAGAAGGAATTTGAAGAGTTAAATGGTGATTATTTTAAATATCAAAATAAAATTTTAAATTTAAATGCAGCAACTTCGCATAATTTAGTGTCTGTATTAAGAAACATCGCTTTTACAGGTGTAATTTGGTATTTCGGTGGTGCTTCATTAAGTGCTTCTGGCCTCCTTTCTCTAGGGATACTGTATGCTTTCGTCGATTATTTAACGAGATTGTTCTCGCCAATTACGAACATGGTGAACCAACTTGCTAACTTAGAGCAATCGCGTGTTGCATCAGAGCGCGTCTTTGAATTGCTAGAGGAAAAGGGAGAGGCAGTAGAAGAAGAACGTATGCCTCGCTTAACCGGAAATGTGAAATTCGATAATGTTTCGTTTTCTTACAATGGAAAAGATGAAGTATTAAAAAATATTTCTTTTGAAGCGAAACAAGGGGAGACAGTGGCACTTGTCGGTCATACTGGATCAGGAAAAAGTTCCATTATGAATGTGCTCTTTCAGTTTTATGAATTTCAAAAAGGGAAGCTTACGATTGATGGTCATGATGTAACAGAGATGCCGAAACAAGCAACACGTGAACATATGGGAATTGTATTGCAAGATCCGTTTTTATTTAGCGGGACAGTGGCATCCAATGTAAGCTTAGAAAATGAAAAAATTTCAAAAGATCGCATCGTGAAGGCGTTACGTGATGTTGGTGCGGAAAGGTTTGCGAACAATATAGATGAAAAAATTACGGAGAAAGGAAGTACACTTTCAACCGGAGAACGTCAGCTTATATCGTTTGCTAGGGCACTTGCTTTTGATCCTGCTATTTTAATTTTAGATGAAGCGACTTCCAGTATTGATACAGAAACAGAAGCGATGATTCAACAAGCGCTAGAAGTTGTGAAAAAAGGACGAACGACGTTTATTATCGCTCATCGTCTTTCAACAATTAAGAGCGCTGATCAAATTATTGTGCTTGATAGAGGAACGATTTTGGAAAAAGGTTCCCATGATGAATTAATGAAAAAGCGCGGGCGTTATTACGATATGTATAAAACGCAAATGGAAGGAAACCAGAGTGCTTAATTTTTAGAAGAACTTGCGATTTTCGCAAGTTCTTTTTTGATCGGATTGTCCGCTTAGAAGTTAATATATTTCACCGGCTGAAAAACTTATAAATAAGTAGGTATTGTTTTACCTTTTTCTTTATAAATGCTATATTAAAAAATGTTACTTATTTTTTGTATGTAGCGCTATTTTTCCATTTTGTTTGATTATGAAGAAAAAGGTTAAACTAAATAAGAACATTTTCATTGAAAAATTGTTCGAAATTGCATACAATCAATATAGTTTTTAAATTCCTATCAGAATACTTGGAGGACTACTATCATGAAAAAATTATTTTCAGTGCTTGCAGTAACTACATTAGCGATTGGGATTGTAGCGGGCTGCGGTAAAGAAGAGAAAAAAGATACAGCTAATCAAGATGCATTACAGAAGATAAAACAAAGCGGTGAGCTTGTAATTGGTACAGAAGGTACATATCCACCATTTACGTTCCACGATACAAACGATAAATTAACTGGGTTTGACGTTGAATTAGCAGAAGAAGTTGCAAAACGTTTAGGTGTAAAGCCTGTATTTAAAGAAACACAATGGGATAGCTTACTTGCAGGAATAGATGCAAAACGTTTCGACATGGTTGCGAACGAAGTTGGTATTCGTGAAGATCGCCAAAAGAAATATGACTTCTCTAGTCCATATATTTCTTCTTCAGCAGCATTAGTTATTGCGAAAGATAAAGATAAACCTGCTACATTTGCTGACGTAAAAGGATTAAAAGCAGCACAATCTTTAACAAGTAACTACGCAGATATTGCTAAGAAAAATGGTGCGGAAATCACAGGTGTAGAAGGATTTAGCCAAGCAGCAGAATTATTAAGTTCTGGCCGCGTTGATTTCACAATCAATGATAAATTATCAGTGTTAAACTATTTAGAAACGAAAAAAGATGCAAAAATTAAAATTGTAGATACAGAAAAAGAAGCGTCACAAAGTGGATTCTTATTCCGTAAAGGTAGCGACAAACTTGTACAAGAAGTAAATAAAGCGTTAGAAGATATGAAAAAAGATGGTACGTACGATAAAATAACGAAAAAATGGTTCGGTGAAAATGTATCTAAGTAGCGCATTGATGTCAGATCGATTGTCTACTTGGATAGATATTATGCAGACTTCCTTCGCGCCTATGCTGAAGGAAGCTGTCTTTACGACAATTCCGTTAACGCTTATTACATTTATTATCGGTATTATACTTGCGACGTTAACCGCGCTCGCACGTATTTCAGGTAGTCGTATTTTACAATGGATTGCTCGTATCTATGTATCTATCATTCGCGGAACACCACTTCTTGTACAGTTATTTATTATTTTCTATGGTCTTCCAACTCTTAATATTGAAGTTGAGCCATATACAGCAGCAGTTATTGGATTTTCATTAAATGTAGGTGCATATGCATCTGAAATTATTCGTGCTTCTATCCTTTCAATCCCGAAAGGACAGTGGGAAGCAGCTTACACAATTGGGATGACATACCCGCAAGCATTGAAACGTGTTATTTTACCACAAGCAACACGCGTATCAATTCCGCCGCTTTCGAATACATTTATTAGTTTAGTGAAGGATACTTCATTAGCGTCGTTAATTTTAGTAACAGAAATGTTCCGAAAAGCGCAGGAAATTGCGGCAATGAACTATGAGTTTTTAATTGTTTATTTTGAAGCAGGTCTAATTTATTGGGTAATTTGCTTCTTATTATCTATCGTGCAACAAATATTAGAAAAACGTTCAGAACGTTATACTCTAAAATAACCCTTTCATAAAAGGAGTTTTTGTTTTTATGATTTCAATTCAACATTTACAAAAAAGTTTCGGAGATAATACCGTATTAAAACATATAGACCTATCAGTTGAGAAGGGCGAAGTGGTTGTTATTATCGGGCCATCTGGATCTGGTAAAACAACATTCTTACGTTGTCTCAACGTGTTAGAAACGCCGAACGCTGGTAACATTCGCATCGGCAATAAAGAGCTCGATTTCTCTCAAAAAGTATCGAAGAAAGATATTGTAAATCTTCGTACGCAAACAGGTATGGTATTCCAGCACCATAATCTATTCCCGCATTTAACAGCAATTCACAATGTAATGGAAGGGCTCGTTACAGTGAAAAAGATGGGGAAAGAAGAAGCGAAGAAAAAAGCAAACTATTTCCTTGAAAAAGTTGGTCTTGCGGATAAAGTAGACTTATATCCGTTCCAATTATCAGGTGGACAACAACAGCGCGTTGGAATCGCTCGTGCGCTTGCGATGGAGCCAGAAGTTTTACTATTTGATGAGCCAACGTCAGCACTTGATCCTGAGCTAGTTCAAGAAGTTTTAAAGGTTATGAAAGAACTTGCTAAAGAAGGAATGACGATGGTCATTGTAACGCATGAAATGCGCTTTGCTCATCAAATTGCGAACCGTGTTATTTTCATGGATGGCGGTGTCGTTGTCGAACAAGGTACACCGGGAGATGTATTTACAAATCCAAAAGAAGAACGAACGAAGAAGTTTTTACAAATGTTGCAATAAATTAAGGAAGGTCTCAAGGCATATGCCTTGAGACCTTTTTGCCATATATATTTATTTTTGGAATCCGCCAAGGCTTTGCTCAGCCATTGCAACTAAACGTTTTGTAATTTCTCCACCAACAGAACCGTTAGCGCGAGCCGTAGAATCTGCTCCTAATTGTACACCAAATTCTTGAGCGATTTCGTACTTCATTTGATCGATTGCTGCTGTTGCACCTGGTACTACTAATTGATTGTAAGAACTTTGGTTTGCCATAGGAATATATCCTCCTTAGAGTTATAAAAATTTTTTTGGTTGGACTAGCTGGATTTGAACCAGATTATCGCCCCGTTTGGCGCTAATCCATCGGTAATTAAGTTTGTACTCATAGTATGGATGTTACCTAGAAAGATATACAAAAAAATAATTTGTAAATTTTGTAAAAAACATTTCATCATTTCGTAAATTATGAAATAAGAGTAATCGTTGTATTTTTAAGAAAGAAGGCTAAACTAAGAGCGAAATCATATGCGTTTTTTTCTTTGTATAACCAGCTTGGCTTACTTAACTTATGATTTGTTAAAGTGAGACAAATTCCAGTTTAGTAAAATGAAAATTAAATCGGGAGCAACTGCATAGTTCTGTTTTAACCCAGGGTGGGCAGAAAAAGGAACTGACCGCGTCTATGCACGGCTAGATGCTCTTTTTAATCTAAAAAAGAGGCTTTTAAACGAAAATGTAATTAAAGTGAGAAAAATTAAAGCTTAGTAAAATGAAAATTAAATCGGGAGCAACTACATAGTTCTGTTTTAACCCAGGATGGGGCAGAAAAAGGAACTGACCGCGTCTATGCACGGATAGATGCTCTCTTCAATCTAAAAAAAGGGCTTTTTAATTGTTTTTAAACGATAACGTATGGAGGAATCATGATGGGAATTTGCCCGCTTTGCAACGCGCTAGAATCACAAACATATTCTTGTCAAAATTGCCAAGGTATACTCCAAGATTATGGGAAAACTGTAGATTACATAGACGATTACAGTGCATATATGGATCAAGAATTATTAAGTGCAGTAGACGGTTTAACACATAATAATTCACAGGAGTATTGCAATCATGTTTTTTATTGCGGAGTATGTAATGTGGAAACAGAAGTTGTAGTGAAGCTCGTTTAAATAAAAAACTTCCACCTTATGAAGGAGGTGGAAGTTTTTGTTTTTGTATTTGTGAGTTAATCATAGGGGAAGGGATGTTTTCGGTATGTGACGAAGGACCTGATTTTATTTGTGACATTTTTTCTTTCGTGTCGCGCAAAGAGTGTTCAGTTAAATAGATGGCATATTCATAAAATAATTGGCGCGTAAGTTCACTTTGTTCTTTTAACTTTTCATCTTGGAATACAGTTCGCCCCGGTTTAGAATTTGCTTCAAATAGCCACGGGTTTTCCGTGGTGTCTAAACCAATGTCAAAACCAATTTCTCCAATGTTCCCGGTTACTTGCCCATCAAGTGCATAACTGATTTGTAAGGCTGTTTGTTTTAGTTTATTTTCAATTTGAACTTGCTTTGTTGAATCAGGAAATAGTTCCTGAAGTAATTTCGTATCACCGCCGCTATTTACATGAGTTGTTAAGCTACCTTTGCCGGCGATTTTTGCGACGATTGCACTGACTACCCAATTACCAAAATGGTTTTTATTTGTATGAATGCGAAAATCGACGGGTTGCCCTTCGAAGCGGAGCAGTGAGATACCTTGTTGTACGATAAACTTTTTTAAATCATGTCCTTTTAACACATGGTTAAGAAGGGCTTCTAATGATTGATACTTTCTTAGTTTGTTTTGTTCATTTTCACGATAACGACAATAGTAGCAATTATCAGTTTGAGAATAGAGTATTTGATGAATATTTCTTCCGAAGCTACCGTGTATTGGTTTCATATAAATGTACTTATACGTACCGAGAAGTCGTTCTACTTGTTCAAAATGTTGAAATACTTCTGTATTTGGTAAGAATGGTTTAATTGAATCTTCTTTCATTAAAAGTTGATGCACTTCCCATTTATTGAAAAATCCCGGATTAAACCACGGAATCGCATAGTCGCTTTCTAAACGTTTTTTTGCTCTTACGATAGGTTTGTAATTTTCTGCTTGCCGATTTGGTAATCGGTCGTAAATGACATTTGGTAAAGGGACTTTGTTTTTTACCCATTTTCCTTCTTGAAAGAAGTACCCTTCAATTGTTTCCTCTTCCCAGTTTATATGTTGAATGCCGAAGACAAATACAAATGGCTGCAATGTGAATGGTGGTGTTAATAACTCACTGAGAGAGATGGAACGACTTCCTAAAGGAGAATTAGAATCATCGTTAAAGCCAGTTGTGAAAATCCCGATTAATGGGCCGAAAACAATGGTTTGATTGTGTAAGAAGGCATGGATTGTTGCTGAATGCGGTAGTAAAAGATCGGCTGCAATCTGTTCGCCAATAATAATTTCTCGCGTGAATGAATAATGAATTTTAATATTCTCACATGTAATATAACGTAAGCCAAAGAAAAAGGATGTAATTGGTGGTGTAATAGAAAAAACGTAAGGTAAAGTAATACTATTTGGATGCTCATCTGAAATACTTAATGTATATATGTGCTCTTTCAACGGGGATTTCCTCCTTTCGTTATGGTGTAAATCGGCTAAACTTTAATGGACCATGAAAAATTTGTTCAGCCAGTTCGTCGTTGTACCTAGTATAAACATCGTAAGAAGGCATCGTATTGACGTACATAAGCCAAATGGCACCTTTTTGATCCATAATGGTAGAAAGCTCTAGTTCAAATAATGAAGAATAGGACTGATCGAGTGTTTTAAACACTTCATTTACAACATCATGTAAAGCATCTTTTAATAATTGAACGCCAGTTGGAGAAAGTAAATATTTAATTTTAGAAAATGGATGTAACATAGAACGTTCTGTTGCTGAAAGTAAAAATTGTGCTGGGAATGAAGATTTTTGTATAAATTGACCGAGCACTTTCCAATTCTGTTCTTTATTTTTTTGCATAATGGTTCGAATATGAATCGGATATGATAGTTGATTTGGAGGTTGTAACATTGGATGAATCATATAACGGAATGAGTGTATGTTCGATTTGCACCATGATATAAATTTATCTGTTCGTTTGAATTGAGTAGAAGTATGATGTTGTTCATTTATTGTATCGATATGAAATGTTTTATTTTTGTAAGTGGCCCGATATAAATTTTCATTGGAGTGTATATTGATTGGTCTTATAATAATATCTCTTGTTTCTAGTAGTAATTTAAAAATTCCTTGTACTGTTCCTTTTATTATTTTTGGTACGTAAGGGGAAAGACGTTTATTAGTAAGAAAAAGATTGTGTAAATCGCTTGGGTTAATAAGTGTGTTGTTTAAAAAGGTAGTGGAAGAACGTTTGTGTAATGAATGAATAATCGCATTTGCTTGTTGGAATTCCTCATCCTCTTTGAAATGACAACGATCATATATATATGAAGGAATGGGAAAGGTTTGATCTATCCAATTTCCTGTATCTGTATCGTAAATAAGACCAGAAACAAGATCTGTCTTTGAATCAATGCTAAACGGTGTGAATTGGGCAACGACGTTATGATAAAGACGAGCTCGCTTAGCGATTTCGGTGTAATACGTTTGCTCGTGATGGAGCCCGGAAGTTAAAAGACCAAGAACCAACGAAATCACTCCTTTAGTAATAAGATGTTTGCATTATAGGCGAAGCTATATATTGCAAATACGTTTTTATACCATTATACTTTTGTCCGTATGATGATATGCTATAGTTTTGGAGAAGTGAAAGGTTGATTGTGATGAATATATGGTTAAATATGTTAATAACGACAGGGCTCGGGGCAATTATTGGAGGATACACAAATCATTTAGCGATAAAAATGTTATTTCGTCCTCATCGTCCGATTTATATTGGGAAGTTTCAAGTTCCATTTACGCCAGGGTTAATTCCGAAGCGCCGCGATGAGCTTGCTGTTCAATTAGGTAAAATGGTTGTAGACCATTTGTTAACACCAGAAGGAATCGGAAAAAAACTAACAAATAAAGAGTTTCAAACCAGTTTAATTCGCTGGACACAAGTGGAAGTTGATAAAGTAATTACAAATGAACAGTCGTTACGGGATATGTTAGAAAAATGGAATTTAGAACATGTAGAAGAAGAGGCGATCGGGAAAATCGAACATGTTATTACAGAAAAAATTCATGCATTTTTAGCAGAGTACTATACATATACATGGGAACAGGCGTTACCTCATTCTGTTCATGAAAAAGTAGAGAATGCGATTCCGAATGTAGCATCTTTTATTTTAAAAAGAGGAATTAGCTTTTTGGAAAGTGAAGAAGGAAAGGAACGCCTTTCAAAAATGATTGATGACTTTTTCGCTTCCAGGGGAACGCTGCTTAACTTAGTTGGTATGTTTTTAGGGAATGTAAGTTTAGTTGATCGCGTGCAGCCGGAAGTCATTAAGTTTTTAGGACAAGATGGAACAGAGCGTCTGTTAACTGATGTACTGCAAAAAGAGTGGGAAAAGTTAAAAGGAAGAGACGTAAAAGAATTAGAAACGTTCGTAGAGAAAGAAATGATTGTGAACTCCATATTGTCAGCGGTTAAAGTAGAGGAAACAGTGAGTAGATTTTTAAATCAGTCTGTTCAGCAAGTATGTGAGCCAGTTCGAGAAACAATCGTTGAAAAAGTGGTCCCTAGCGTAGTAGAGAAAGGCTTGAAGTGGGGGACAGAAAATGTGGGAAGTATATTGGGAAATCTACAGCTTGCGGAAATTGTCCAGCAAGAAGTATCTACATTTTCAACAAAGAGACTAGAAGATCTCGTATTGTCCATTACAAAAAATGAGTTAAAAATGATTACATATTTAGGGGCGTTATTAGGAGGAACAATTGGATTTATTCAAGGCTTGTTACTCTTGTTCCTTAAGTAATAAAGATGGGTGTATAGAAATAAAAGTGAAATTTCTTCCCATCTCTTGCATAGTTTGATATGGTAGGAAGAGGTGCGTATGTAAATGCACTTAAAAGGCAGTGCGAGCGAAAAGCGCTAGCCTTCTAAAGGAGGAAAAATAAAATGACAAAAAACATTCATGATGTTGCATATGAATTACAAAAAACAATCGCTGAAAACGAAGATTTCCAAACATTAAAAGCAAGCTACGCAGCAGTTCAAGCTGATACTGCTTCAAAGAACTTATTCGATGAGTTCCGTACAATGCAACTTGGCCTACAACAAAAAATGATGCAAGGCCAAGAAATCACTGAAGAAGATAACCAAAAAGCACAAGAAGTTGTAACTCGTATTCAACAAGATGCAAAAATTACAAAGTTAATGGAAACTGAGCAACGTTTAAACATCGTTATCACTGACGTTAACAAAATCATCATGAAGCCACTTGAAGAATTATATAGCGCGCAACAAGCGTAATGATGGAAGACGCTCCTAGTATGGGGGCGTTTTTTTTGTGGGGAATTTGATAGTCCTTCCACAAAAAAATCCCCTTCGAAATAGCCATGTGTTAGTGACTATTTTGAAGGGAATATATGATGTATCTTTCAATTTCCCTTTTACATATATAATTACTTGTTGAAATACTCAGTTTTAATATTTTTTTCCTTCAAAAACTTTTCAATCTCTTTTTGCTTTCTACCATTAACTTTCTCAAAGCGTTTTGTAAAAGAAAAATCAGTTTTGAATAAGTTACCATCTTGCGCGAGTTTGTCTAATTCGTCCTCTAGTTCTACTGAAAGTGCCGTAGATGCTGAAATAAAATCATGAATTTCCTTCGAAGGCTGTTTGTAATCATTGGGGATCGTATTGTTACTAATAAAAGTATGGAAATTCGCATCATTTTGTTGCGCTAAATCTACTAGTTGTTTTAATTTCTCTCGGTCGGATTCAGTGACATTCTCGTCAGACATAGATGATGAAAGTGGAACGATGTTTTCGTCTAACTCTCCGCTATAATTTAAATACGTCTTTATATTTTGTTTCATTTCGTCTTCGTTAATCGTTTCATTCTTTTTTGAGGAAGTGAATATAGTTTCTGGAATTTTTATCGTTACATCTTTAATAGATTGCACATCGTTTTCTTCCTTAGGTTGTGCACTGTTTGAACAAGCTGATAGAAATAAAATTGTAAGTAACATGAGTAGATATAAAGTATACTTCTTCATTTTAATCTCCTTTTATATTCATTATTATCTTTGTAAAATAGCTATATTCCATTTCAAATACTTTACTAAAGTTGCGTATAGATGTTTTACCATTTGGTAAGATATGACGGATATGAGTAAACCGCTGCAAAAAGCGATGAACACATTATAAACATCGGAATAACTAATTTGATGAAATCCTTTAAAAAAGCCTAACCCTATTAATAAAATAGGTGAGATGATTAATAGTGGAGTAGCAATGATAAGGGCTAGAAGAATCGGTAATAAAAAGAGTAGTACGAAAAAGGCGATAATGATAAAGGCAAAGTTTAAAACACTTAAGCTCATAACAGAAAATAGTGCGGTTATCATATTTTTGAAGCTTCGTTTATTGTCCGTGTTTTGTATTGCATAGGAAACATTAAGCTCTTTCGCGATCGTTTTAGGGTTTCCTAGTTTTCTAGCAATTTCTTCTTCACATTTCCCATCCTGTTTAGCACTGATAAAATGAGTTTCATACTCTGAAATAATATCTTTCTTTTCTAAACTAGGCATATTCCGCAGGGAAGAACTAAGTTGTTCCAAAAATTAACTTTTGTTCATAACAATCACTTTCCTTTATAAAATGATGAATTACAGCTGAGAATTCTATCTTTTGAAAAGGGGATACGAATTATAAGGTGCGTTCCAATTATTGGGCATTCCAATATTTACAAATATACCATTTAGTAATGTTCTTTGCAAGGTACTATAATTTTATTAATACTGTGATTAGATGGGATTTTTTCGTGCATTTTTAGAGGAGATATAAAAAAATTATTTTAGGATAAACAAAGGTTTGTAAGCGCATTCCTTAGAGGTTGTCAAAATACTGTCAAATTTATATCGTTGGAAAAATAATGCATTTGTAATATAATGATAAACAATACTTCACCACATTAATTAACTAGGTGAAATTAAAAATCTTTATTACACACATTATGAAATAAAGGGATGATTAGTTTTGAGTACAGATGTAAAAGCAAACGACGTGAAAACAAAAACAAAAGGAGCAGATCTTGTTGTTGATTGTTTAATTAAACAAGGTGTTACACATGTTTTCGGTATTCCAGGAGCGAAGATTGACTCTGTATTTGATGTACTGCAAGAAAGAGGACCAGAGTTAATTGTTTGTCGTCATGAACAAAATGCAGCTTTTATGGCAGCTGCTATTGGTAGATTAACAGGGAAACCGGGCGTATGTCTTGTAACTTCAGGACCAGGGACATCAAATTTAGCGACAGGTCTTGTTACTGCGAATGCGGAGAGTGATCCCGTTGTTGCTTTAGCTGGTGCAGTTCCGCGTACAGATCGATTAAAACGTACGCATCAATCTATGGATAATGCTGCATTATTCGAACCAATCACTAAATATAGCGTAGAAGTCGAGCATCCTGATAATGTACCAGAAGCACTTACTAATGCATTTCGAAGTGCTACTTCTACAAATCCAGGAGCAACACTTGTAAGCCTTCCGCAAGACGTTATGACTGCGGAAACGACAGTAGAATCTATCGGTGCGCTTTCTAAGCCACAGCTTGGAATCGCTCCCACAAATCATATTGAATACGTAGTAGAAAAAATAAAATCAGCAAAATTACCAGTTATTTTACTCGGTATGAGAGCAAGCACCAATGAAGTAACGAAAGCAGTTCGTGAGTTAATTGCTGGTACAGAACTTCCTGTTGTTGAAACGTATCAAGCAGCTGGTGCAATTTCACGTGAGTTAGAAGATCATTTCTTCGGCCGCGTTGGATTATTCCGTAACCAACCAGGTGATATTTTACTAGAAGAAGCGGATTTTGTTTTATCTATCGGCTATGACCCAATTGAGTATGATCCGAAATTCTGGAATAAACTTGGCGATAGAACAATTATTCACCTTGATGATCACCAAGCAGATATCGACCATGATTACCAACCAGAGCGTGAATTAATTGGCGATATCGCTTTAACTGTAAATAGCATTGCGGAGAAATTACCGAAGCTTGTATTAAATACGAAATCTGAAGCAGTTTTAGAACGATTACGCTTGAAATTATCAGAGCAAGCAGAAGTTCCAAATCGTGCTTCAGAAGGTGTTACGCATCCACTTCAGGTCATTCGTACACTTCGTTCTTTAATTAGTGACGATACAACCGTTACATGTGACATCGGTTCCCATTCTATTTGGATGGCGAGATGTTTCCGTTCTTATGAACCACGTAGACTATTATTTAGTAACGGTATGCAAACGTTAGGTGTTGCACTTCCTTGGGCAATTGCCGCTACTTTAGTTGAACCGGGCAAGAAAGTTGTTTCCGTGTCAGGTGATGGTGGTTTCTTATTCTCTTCGATGGAATTAGAAACAGCGGTACGTTTAAATGCGCCTGTTGTCCATCTCGTTTGGAGAGATGGTACATATGATATGGTTGCGTTCCAACAAATGATGAAATACGGTAGAACATCAGCTACAGAGTTTGGCGATGTTGATCTTGTGAAATATGCAGAAAGTTTCGGTGCAATAGGTCTTCGTGTCAATACACCAGACGAATTAGAAGGTGTATTGAGAGAAGCGTTAGAAGCAGAGGGTCCTGTCATTATTGATATTCCAATTGACTACCGTGACAACATTAAATTAAGCGAAAAATTATTACCAAACCAATTAAACTGATGGGGGCATGAGTGAGATGACTGTTGCGCAATTAATTGATATTGATGCAAAAAGAACGAAAATGAGTAATGAAGTATATCAAACATCTACAATGCTTGCGCTATTAGATGGTATATACGATGGTGTTATTAACTTTGAGGAACTGAAAGAACGTGGTGATTTTGGCATCGGTACATTTGATCAATTAGATGGTGAAATGATTGCGTTTGATAATGAGTTTTACCATTTACGTTCAGACGGTTCAGCGGAAAAAGTAGAACCGGAAGAAACAACACCTTTTGCGACTGTAACGTTTTTTGAAAAAGAAATGAGTTATACGGTAGAGCATCCGATGAATCGTGAAGAAGTGGAAGCATTATTACATGAGTTAATGCCAAGTAAAAACTTATTTTATGGTATTCGAATGGATGGAACGTTCCGTGAAGTTAGAACGAGAACTGTTCCAAGACAAGAAAAACCGTATACGCCGCTCGTTGAAGTGACGAAATCACAACCGATCTTTTCATTTAAAGATACAGAAGGTACGCTAGCTGGATTTTGGACACCAGATTACGCGCAAGGTATTGGTGTAGCTGGTTTCCACTTACATTACATTGATGATGAAAGAAGCGGTGGCGGACATGTTTTCGACTATGTTGTAGAAAACTGTACGATCCAAATTTGTCAAAAAGCTCATATGCATTTAGCACTTCCTGAAACAGCTGATTTTATGGCAGCTGAATTATCAAGAGAAAACTTAGAGAATGATATTGCGACCGCGGAAGGTGCGGAGTAAAAAGGAATCGAAATTATGTATTCTCTATATAAAGAACCGAGGTCTTGTTCAGGCTTCGGTTTTTTTCATTGATTTGCAATCTTCGAGTGAAATTCCCCTATCCAATTTCACTGCACCGCCTCATTATGTTTCTTTTGTAAAATGAAAACTCAATTTTGAAGCAAAAGAAATATAAATTTCTCTCCAAACATATACATCAAAAGGATAGGGGGGATATGATGGAAAACTCCATTACTATTAGTTTATGCATGATTGTAAAAGATGAAGAACAAACTATATCAAAATGCTTAGAATCGGTTAAAAGTGTTGTGGATGAAATTATTATTGTAGATACAGGTTCCACAGATGCTACAAAAGAAATTGTGAAGAAGTACGACGCGAAAGTTTATGATTTTCAATGGATTGAAGATTTTTCAGCGGCACGAAATTTTGCGTTTTCTAAAGCTACAAAAGAATATATTCTTTGGCTAGACGCAGATGACATAATAGATACGGAAGATATAAAGAAATTGTTGCAGTTAAAACATACGTTAGATCGTAGTACGGATGCAGTATCTATGAAATATTATTTAACTTTTGATATAGAAGGAAATCCAACACATTCTTTAAGGAGATATCGATTAGTCAACAGAAGTAAAAATTTTCAATGGTATGGATTTGTTCATGAATATTTAGAGGTGTATGGAAATCTTATAAATAGTGACGTAGGGGTAAGTCATAAAAAAGAAAAAGCATATACTAATCGTAATTTGAAAATATATGAAAAACATCTTGAGAGTGGAAAAGAGTTTAGCCCCCGCGATGTGTACTATTATGCAAATGAATGTAAGGATCACAGATTATTTGATAAGGCTGTTAAGGGGTATTCTAGGTTTTTAGATGAAGAAAAGGGTTGGGTTGAAGATAACATTCAAGCTTGTTTAAAAAGAGCCGAATGTTATTTAGAATTGGGGGACTTAAAAAAATCTATACAGTCTTGTTTACAATCATTTACGTATGACACGCCTAGAGGAGAACTTTGTTGCCACTTAGGACGTGTATTTTTGCAACAAGGGGAATATTCTAAAGCGATATATTGGTACCATGCAGCAATTGACGGGCCAAGGCCAAAGGATTCGCCGTTTGTCCGAGAAGAGTGTCATACATGGTTGCCGCATATTCAACTATGTATTTGTTATGATCGAATAAAAGAATATGAAAAGGCAATTTATCATAACGAACAAGCTGCACTGTTCATACCTAATAATCCGAGCATTGAATATAATAGAAAATATTTTGATAGTTTATCGGAAAAATAATATTTAATAATACTAGATATCATTTTGGCTGCTGAGAGGAGTTTGATTCATGCTCACAAGTATAATTATATTGACTCATAATCAATTACAGTATACAAAAGAATGCATCCAAAGTATTAGAACTTATACAGTGGAACAAGAGTATGAGTTAATAGTTGTGGACAACGCGTCAACAGATGGTACTGTAGAATGGTTACAAAAACAATCGGATATTATGCTAGTGGAAAATGCGGAGAATATGGGTTTTCCAAAGGGATGCAATCAGGGAATTAAAGAGGCAAAAGGTGACAATATTCTATTATTGAATAATGATGTGGTCGTAACTGAAAATTGGCTAAGCAACTTAATTCGGTGTTTATATGAAAGTAAGGATACTGGAGCGGTAGGGCCCATAACTAATAATGCCGCTTACTATACTGCTATACCAACCTTTTATAAAGATATTGAAGGAATGCAGAAGTTTGCAACTTTATATAATCAAAGTGATAAAAATAAATGGGAAGAACGTATGAAATTAATCGGATTCTGTATGCTTATAAAAAAATCAGTGTTAGATGAAGTTGGATTATTAGATGAACGATTTACACCGGGGAATTATGAAGATGATGATTTGTCACTAAGAATGTTTGAAAAAGGATATAAACTGTATTTATGTAAAGATACATTTATTCATCACTACGGAAGTGTCTCATGGAAAGAAGATAGTATGAAATTTTCTGTAGTTTTACATGCAAATAATATAAAATTGTATGAAAAATGGGGATTTTATGGTGAAAGTTTATACATTCATTATGATTTACTAGCAATTGTAGATCGATTTGCGCCTGATCAAGTGAATATTCTTCATATAGGAGCTGGATGTGGTGCAACTTTATTAGAAATGAAAAGGCGTTACCCGGCAGTTCCCATATTTGGAGCAGAAATTAATGAAAAAGCAGCAGCTCTTGCAAATAGGGTAGCTCCTACAACTTCTGCTGAGTATGACAAGTTACATGAGGTATTTACAGATGAAAAATTCCAGTACATTTTGTTATCACATCCTATTGAGCCAGCGAAATTACCGCATGTCATACAATCTATGTCACAACTTTTAACGCCAACAGGAACTTTTATTATGTCGAAATTCAATTTAGATAATTATTATACATTAAAAAAATAATGCTTTTAAGATTTTTTCTTTGGAGATGAACTGTATTTGGCAATGCTTTAGGAACAACGGTTTCTTTTATAGAAACAAAACCGAAATCCGATCCCGGATTTCGGCTTTTCGACGTGTGATGAATTATGAAAAAAGAGCTATCCTATAAGTTGGTTTCACTTACTTACAGGATAGCTTCTTTATTTTGAAACAAACGGATGCTTTTCATAATAAAACCGCCATGGGTAGTGAACGGCTTCTTCTGCGTAATCAATATTAATACGAGGGCCAGCTATTATGTTATGTGTGGATAATAAATGTTCTTCTTCCGGAACTAATTCAATATGTAACGTATCACTTTGTAATGATACCCCGCGCTCTTCTAAAGTGATTCCGAGCGCGCGGCATAGTTTTCCGGGGCCATTTGTTAAGTTTTTATACTGAGCTTTCGTAATGTCGGTTTTGTTGTAGCGCGCTAGTTTCATGTCTTCGATTCCATCTACAGGTTCAAGAGCACGAATGAGAACTCCTTGCGGGGTGCCGATTGGTGCTGTAATTACGTTAAAGCAATGATACATGCCGTAAATTAAATATACGTAAGCATGTCCTGGTGCGCCGAACATTACTTCTGTTCGATCAGTCCGTCTGCCTCCGTAACTATGAGCGGCCTTATCATCTGGACCTTTGTATGCTTCTACTTCTACAATAATTCCGCTCCGCTTTATGCCGTCTACAATATGAACGAGTTTATGTCCGAGTAACTTCTTTGCGACCTCTAACGTATCGCCTTCATAAAAAGAAGGAGGTGCCTGCATTGTACTATCTCCTTTGCCAGTTGTATATGTATATAGTAAACCAAATTTTCAGTAGTAATTCTAACTCGTTCTATTTACTACATTTATTTCATAAATTATGGATAGAGTACAACAGCGAAGAGGGGGAGTGCGACATGATTTATCGCTTACTAGCTCTTAATATAGATGGGACACTACTATACAACAACGGAAAAATCGCAAAAGGGTTAAGGGAGACAATTGACTTTGTGAAAAGAAAAGATGTATACGTTACATTGTTTACGAATCGTAATTTTCAATCTGCTCATAAAATAGCGAAGGCGTTAAAATTAGATTCTATATTAGTTACACATGGTGGTGCCTTCGTTTCAGCATCGTTAGATAAGCCGTTCGCTCAAAGGAGATTATCTGAAGAGAAAACCTTTAATATTGTGCAAGTGTTAGAGCATTTTGATTGTAATGTTCGCATTTCTCATGAACGATATTCAATTGGTAATCGTGAGAGAAATACACCAAACTTAATTGCGCGTACTGTATTATCAAGCGCAGATCCATTATTTTATCCGGTTCAATTTGTAGATTCGCTAGGGGATGCACTGCGTGATCATCCAGTAGCTGCACCAAAAATTGATATTGTTTTCCATACGAAAGGTGAAAAAGAAAGAGGGATGAATACGTTAAGAAAGGCATTTCAAGATGTAGAGTACGTTGAGTGTGATGAAAGACGTATAGAAATTCTCCCTCAAAATGTATCAAAACTACGTGGTTTACAATTACTTGGGGAGCATTTAAATATTAACCTTAGTGAAATGGTTGCGATTGGAGATAGCGTAGAAGACTTAGAGGTAATTGAAAATGTTGGGCTTGGGGTAGCAATGGGGAACGCCCCTGTAGAATTAAAGCAAGCGGCGGACTGGATTACACGTTCTAATACTGAGAACGGCGTAGAGTACATGATTAAAGAGCATTTTCGTAAGCAATTCCCGCTTCCTTTTTTAAAGAATCATAAACATACACCGAAACGATGAAAGAAAAACGTAGCTTTTTGGCTACGTTTTTTTGTTGAACTTATTAAAATGAATGAAAACGTTTTAGATTGTGAATTGTGTATGGAATATATACAATTTACTTGAATACTCTAGGAAACTGTTGTAAAGTGGATGATGTTGCCAAAGTAGTTACACCATATGAAATATTCTCCAGGTTAATTTTGTTGAGCTCCAAACGCAAAAAACACTTCCGCATGTTAGTTTAGTTCACGTATTATCTCAAAAATGGATTGTAGTAATTTTATTAATGAGTTGTAGAGTTTCTTTGTTTTATTTAAATGGATTATTTTAAGTTAATGTGAGTAAGACTTGGTACATACGAAATGTACTTCTTTTTGTGGTTTTAGGAAGTTTAAAAGGGGGAATGAATTTCTTGAGGAAATCATTTAATCAAAAATTTAAAAAAGTAAGTAGTAGTTTTATAGTTGTATTACTAATATGTATGAATTTTTTAATCCATTTACCATTTAAAGCAGAGGCAGCTACAACAGAATTAAAAGGTTTAGGTGATGTATCTTATTACAACGCCATCATTTTTGGAGATCATAGTGCAACGAGTGCGGATATTGAGGGTGCGATGGCTGTTCAAAAAAATATGAACGCATCAAGTTATACAGTCCTAGCGGCTGCAACTGGAGCAAACAACTTAGCTGGAGCAACATGGAAAGATGAAGGATATCCATCATTATTACTAGGTGGTCAATTTACGAAAGCGGGAGCAGGACAAGTAATTATCCAAGATGGAACAGTGGCGATGACAAAAGATGGCGACCCAGAAGGTGCAATGAAATCATCTTATGACCGTATCTCTTATAAAGAGCAAGCAGAGATTGATGCCAAGTTCAAAGAATTTAGAAAAGACGTTGATGGTGTAATTGGAGATGCGAGTCAATTACATACTGATAAACCAAAACCTAATATGAGCTTTGGAATCGGTGAAGATGTAAACAACCCTAATATTTACGTTTCTTCAGGCTTAACAGGAAAGAAAATATTTGATGTAAAAGATGTTTATCTTCCGAATGTAAATAACAAAGACTTTATTGTTATTTATTCAGACGCAGAAGAAGTGAATTTTGGTAGCGGTGCAATTTTGTACGATACGAGAAATACTGGGATGGCAACAGACTTAATTAATACATCTCAAGCATATGACCCTAATTCAGCTTTTACTGAGTTAGCTAGTAAAGTCATTTGGGTGTTCCCTAATGCTACAAAGATAACAACTAAAGGTTATGGTGTAGTAGGTAGTGTGTTTGCGCCTAATGCTGTTGTAGAGACAAAAGGTGGTTCTATTAACGGACAAGCCTATGTTGGAGGATTACACCAAAGAGATGGATTTGAGGTTCATAACTTTAAATTTAATTGGCCAAAGTGGAATAAGCCAGTAGTTGAAAAAGGAAACTTACAAATTAAAAAAGTTGATGCAAATGATGAAAATATTGTTTTAAAAGACGCAAAGTTTGATGTTATAGACAAAGATAATAATGTTGTGGCTACTGTTACAACGAATGAAAAGGGTATTGCTGAAATCAAGGATTTACCACTTGGTGACTATTTTGTAAAAGAAATAAGTGCACCAGAAGGATATATAAAAGTTGATACACCAGTAAAAGTAACAATTGATAGTACAAACGTAATTGAAATTGTTATGAAGAATACGAAAAAAGTAGAGAATGGCCAATTTAAATTATTGAAAAAAGATAGTGAATCTGGTCAACTTCTACCAGGTGCAAAATTTGATGTTATAGATAAAGATGGAAATGTTGTTGAAACAATTATTACAGATGGTAAAGGTGCAGCTTTATCAAAACAACTTCCAGTTGGAACATATACATTAAAAGAAGTTGAAGCACCAAAAGGTTATGAACTATCATCTAGCTCAGTTCGTGTTGATGTAGCTGCTAATAAAACAGTGACTGTAGATGTGTTGAATAAAAAAATCGCTGAAAAAGCTACAGGCCAATTTGAAATCGTAAAAGTAGATGCGAATGATAAAACGAAGCTATTATCGGACGCAGAGTTTGAAGTGTATAAAGATGGTGAAAAGGTAGATACGTTACGAACAGATAAAACAGGTAAAGTAATATCTACGAAATTAGAACCAGGAAAGTATACATTAAAAGAAACGAAAGCACCACAAGGATATAAGTTGTTAAAAGAAGAAATTGAAGTCGTTGTGGAAGCAAACAAAGTAGTACAAGTACAAGTAGAAAATGCGAAAGAACTAGGAAGCTTACAAGTAATCAAAAAGGATGCAGAGAGTGGAAAAGTTCTAGAAGGCGCAGAATTCAGACTGAAAAACGAAAATGGTCAAGTAGTTGGAGAAGCGAAAACAACGAATAAAGATGGTGTTGTGACATTCGAAAACTTAGTGCCAGGTAAGTATACGCTAGAGGAAACGAAAGCGCCAGAAGGCTACAAAGCGGTAGAATTAAAAGTGGAAGTAAATGTTGTAGCAAATGAAGTAGTAAAACAGGAAGTAATGAACGAAAAAGTTCTGGGTCAATTTGAAATCGTAAAAGTAGATGCGAATGATAAAACGAAGCTATTATCAGATGCAGAATTTACTGTGTATAAAGATGGTAAAAAGGTAGCAGAGTTGAAAACTGATGAGAGTGGAAAAGCGATGTTACCGAAATTACCATTAGGTGAATACACAGTGAAAGAAACGAAAGCACCAGCAGGTTACAAGATTTCAAATAAAGAATGGAAAGTAACAATTCAAAATGAGAAAGAAGTAGTAAAAGTAGAGGCAGAAAATGAAAAACTCTTGGGCTCTCTACAAATTATTAAAACAGATGATAAAGATCAAGCGGAACGTTTAGCAGGCGCAGTATTTACATTGAAAGATGCTAAAGGAAATGTTGTAAAAGAAAAAATTACAACAGATAAGTCTGGAACGGTTAAAGTAGAAGGACTAGTACCGGGTGAGTATACGTTAGAAGAAACAAAAGCACCAGAAGGTTATGAGTTAACAAAACAAGTAATTCATGTAACAGTCGACGGTGAAAAAGTTGTTGATGTAAAAGTAACGAATAGTAAGAGCCTTGGTCAATTTGAAATCGTAAAAGTAGATGCAAACGATAAAACGAAGCTTTTATCAGACGCAGAATTTGAAGTGTATAAAGATGGTAAGAAAGTAGAGATGTTACGAACAGATAAAACAGGTAAAGTCATCTCTGGAAAATTAGAACCAGGAAAATACACGTTAAAAGAAACGAAAGCACCAAAAGGATATAAATTACTAAAAGAAGAAATTGAAGTCGTTGTGGAAGCAAACAAAGTAGTACAAGTACAAGTAGAAAATGCGAAAGAACTAGGAAGCTTACAAGTAATCAAAAAGGATGCAGAGAGTGGAAAAGTTCTAGAAGGCGCAGAATTCAGACTGAAAAACGAAAATGGTCAAGTAGTTGGAGAAGCGAAAACAACGAATAAAGATGGTGTTGTGACATTCGAAAACTTAGTGCCAGGTAAGTATACGTTAGAAGAAACGAAAGCGCCGGAAGGCTACAAAGCGGTAGAATTAAAAGTGGAAGTAAATGTTGTAGCAAATGAAGTAGTAAAACAAGAAGTATTGAATGAAAAAGTGAAAGAAAAAATCACAGGTCAAGTAGAAATTACAAAGATAGATGCTAATGATACAGAGAAAAAATTAGAAAGTGCAGTGTTTGAAATTCTGAAAGATGGAATAAAAATAGACACATTAACATCAGATAAAAATGGTAAAGCAACTTCGAAGAAACTGGAACCAGGAGATTACGTTTTAAAAGAAGTCCAGGCTCCAGAAGGATATAATTTATCTGATAAGGGAATTGAATTTACGATTTCTAATGAGAAAGTAGAAGTTATAAAGCTTCAAATTACCAATGAAAAAGAAACAGGAAAAGGTCCAGAGAAACCAGGTGGAGAGACAGAAACACCAGGTGGAGAGACAGAAACACCAGGTGGAGAGACAGAAACACCTGGTGAAGGAACAGAAAAGCCAGGTGAAGGAACAGAAAAGCCAGGTGAAGGAATAGAAAAGCCAGGTGAAGGAATAGAAAAGCCAGGTGAAGGAACAGAAACACCTGGTGGAGGAATAGAAACACCAGGTGGAGAGACAGAAACACCAGGTGGAGAGACAGAAACACCTGGTGAAGGAACAGAAAAGCCAGGTGAAGGAACAGAAAGCCCAGGCGAAGAAGTAGAAAAGCCTAACTTACCAGAAAAAGAACAAGGCGGTTCTAATAATCAAAAACTTCCAGCTACAGGGCATAATACGGATTACCTTCCATTTATAGGTGTAATTCTGGTGTTATTAGGAATACGTTTAAGATTTATGACTAAAAATAGTTAATAGATGTATAAAAGGCAAAAGAGATAATATTATCTCTTTTGCCTTTTAGGTTAATACAGAAGGATTAAAGTAAAAACATCTATATTTAGTTATAAATGTTTTTAAGCTTCAATCACGTTAAGCATTCTGTTTATAAATGCAGCTGCGTGAGCACGTTGTGATGGTCCTTTTGGTACGAATTGATTAAATTCATTACCTTTTACAATTCCATATCCATACACTCTTTGTACTTCTTCTTTAGCGTAAATTAAGTTTTGGTCTACGAATGGTAGTTCAACTGGTTTTGCGAAAATACCAGCGTGTTTTAGAGAACGATCAATCATAATAACAGCTTCTTCGCGTGTAATTGTAGTATTTGGATCAAAGGTATTATCACCACGTCCGCGGATTATGCCTGCGCTTGCTGCACGATTAATACCGTCTCTTAAAGATGGATGTACTTGTTCTAAGTCTGTGAAATTAGCATTTCCACTTGGTAATTGTAAAGCACGAGTAATTAATGTAGCAAATTCAGCACGCGTTACAAGACGTTCTGGGAAGTACTTGCCGTTCCCTTCTCCTTGCATAATGCCTCTAGCTGCTAATTGACGAATGTCTGATTCATACCATCCACCTGTAATGTCATCAGTTACTGGATCTTTTCGGTTTTCCTTATAGTATGTTTCAGTTCCTTTTAAGAAAGCATCCCATTGTCCGCGTTGAATCATATACGCAGGGCAATTTTTTCCTGACCAAAATTGGTGTTTTTGGACCTTATCTAGAGAAATATTTAATTCGTTCATTAAATAAGCTGCTAATTTACGGGCATTCTCTACCGCTTTTTCATAGTTTCCATCTTGATTAACGGCAATTTCAATTCCGATAGATTCATAGTTTCCAGTTTTATTTCCAGCATGCCATCCAACTTCATTTACTGGAAGATGTTGATAAATTTCTTTATCATCTACTGTGAAATGCCAAGATGCGGCGCGATCAGCTGTTCCGCGTGCTTGACTATCTAAGAATTTTGCGTGATTTAGAGCATTGGCACCTTTCGCTGGATTAGCCGTTTCGTGAATCGTAATATATTTAGGGACCATCGCGTAGCCAGGGCGAATATCGTCATTTCCTTTTGGGACAATCATTTCTTTAAATGTAACGCCATAAATATTGTTTGTTTGTAGAGTAGCTGGAGCTCTCAATAAACTACTTTTAGCAGAACGACCGTTTTTTAATAATGAAGCTTTTGTACCTTCAAATGTAGCAGAAGGTGCATAAATCCATTTTGATGTTTCATTTATTTGGACTTTAAACCAATTTCCTGCTTGTTCAGTAGGAATAATTACTTGAGGCTGTAGTTTACCCTCTTCTTTAAACGTTTGGAATGGTAATGAATGTATGGAAGCTTCTTCTTTCACAATTAATTTTTGATTAGATAGTTTATGAATCTCTTGAACTTCTAAGCTATTATCATTGTTATTTATCCACCCCGCGCCAGCTGGAGTTGTTATGTAGTATGCATTCCCTTTTTTCTTTGTCGCCGTTACGACTTGTTCTGTAATCTCGATATTCGATTTGTTTTTTAAATCATTCGCGGTATATAATGAATGTTTTTTTGATGTGTATAGTAGGAATTGGCCAGTAACCTCGATATCTTCTTCATGAGTACTATGCTCTTTCACATGCTCTTTGATACTTTTAAAAACTTGATCCTCCGTATATACTTCGGCGGATTTTTCAGCATTCTCTGCAAATGAATAAGTAGGTGCAAGAACAGTTTGTAATGCAAGAGAGAGAGTTAAAACACTATAAAATTTCTTTTTCATATTTTTTTTAACACATTAGATTATGGAATCTAGTGTTAACATTCCTCCTTTATATATTGTATTTTCACTATGTATAGATTTTCGTACTAATAAATTTTAACAAGAGAAAATCATGATGTCTATATACATGAGCGATATTCATAAAAAGAATTATTTGAAAAAATGTAAGAGAAACAGGTAAAACCTTCTGTATTGACCTTCAAACGCCCTTCAAGTAAACTAAAGAGAGTTTGCAAATGAAAAGGTGATAATGTTGTTAATTTCAATTAAAACGTTACAAGATGATCGTTTTTTACGTCCGCTACAAAATATTGGCGGTTTATTTTTTGAAGAGAGCACGATAGGGTTTGAGAAAGAAGAAGCAAATCTTATCGTTGATATACAGATAGAAGGTAATGTGACAGCATCGGCTCGTTTAACAGATGTTGCAACCGGAAATGTATATGAAGAAACATTCGCAAAAGATTTATCTGCTTTCACAGAAGAAAAAGAACGTATGAAGCAAGTGAAACATGTTGTTTCTTACGTATATCTTTCTGTACTTCAACAGCTAACTGGACTTGAACAGAGCTGGGGAATATTAACTGGGGTACGCCCAACGAAACTTCTTCACAAACTGCTTCAAAATGGTATGTCAAAAGAAGAAGCGCATAAAGAACTTCGTGAAAGTTATTTAATTCATGAAGAGAAAATTGAACTTCTTCAGCGTATTGTTGATTGCCAATTAGCGGTTGTTCCGGATTTATACCGTTTGAAAGAAGAAGTAAGTATTTACATCGGTATTCCGTTTTGTCCTACAAAATGTGCGTACTGTACGTTCCCGGCTTATGCAATTAACGGACGCCAAGGATCAGTTGATTCGTTCTTAGGCGGGTTACATTATGAAGTTCGTGAAATTGGTAAGTTTTTAAAAGAAAAAGGTGTTACAGTTACGACGATTTATTACGGCGGCGGTACACCGACGAGTATTACAGCAGAAGAAATGGATATGTTGTATGAAGAAATGTACCAAGCTTTCCCTGATGTGAAAGATGTACGTGAAGTAACAGTTGAGGCAGGTCGCCCAGATACGATCACACCAGCAAAGCTAGAAGTGTTAAATAAATGGAATATTGACCGTATTAGTATTAATCCGCAGTCATACCACCAAGAAACACTAAAAGCAATTGGACGTCATCACACTGTAGAAGAAACGATTGAGAAGTATCATTTAGCACGTGAAATGGGAATGAACAATATTAATATGGATTTAATTATTGGTCTTCCTGGTGAAGGATTAGACATCTTTAAGCATACGTTAGATGAAACAGAAAAGTTAATGCCAGAATCGTTAACAGTTCATACGTTATCATTTAAACGTGCTTCTGAAATGACGCAAAACAAACGTAAATATAAAGTAGCAGGTCGCGAAGAAATTACTGCGATGATGCATGAGGCGGAAGAGTGGACGAAGAACCATAATTACGTACCATACTATTTATATCGTCAAAAAAATATTTTAGGTAACTTAGAAAACGTTGGGTATGCAATACCGACGCAGGAAAGTATCTACAATATTGTTATTATGGAAGAAGTACAATCGATTATCGGACTTGGTTGCGGGGCATCAAGTAAATTTGTTCACCCACAAACAGGAGCAATTACACACTTTGCGAATCCGAAAGATCCGAAATCATATAACGATGGCTTCGTGAAATATACAGAAGATAAACTGAAAATTTTAGAAGAGCTATTCGTGTAAGAAGAAGGGGGTTGTTCCGGTTTGGAACAGCCTCTTTTTATATTGTCAGTTTTTGTTGGTAAGTCGATATATTCGAAAAATAGCTGATATAAATTGAGTTGCGTCCGATATATTCAAAAAATCGCCGATATAATTTCATTTACCATCAAACGGTCCATATGTAAAACTATGTCGATAATAATCAGAAAAATTAGTCATATTATTAGAGGACAATGTCTACTTATAGACGAAATGATAGATTTATGAAAGAGAAAAGGGGGAAATTGTTGGCATGTACATGACGATAGGGAGAATTTTTGATTTGACAGTTGGCAAATATCCGAATAAAGAGGCGTTAGTAGAACCAGAAAAAAATATTCGTTGGACATATAAACAGTGGGATGAGCAAATAAATAAAACGGCGCAAGCTCTATTGAAAGAAGGAGTAAGAAAGGGAGATTGTGTATCTGTTTACCTATATAACTGTCGTGAATTTGTAAACGTTTACTTAGCTTGTGCGAAAATTGGCGCGATCTTCAATCCAATTAATTTCCGCTTAAAAGCAAAAGAATTATCGTATATCCTCCAAGATGCAGCCTCGAAAGTAGTTGTCTTTGAAAAAGCAGTCGAATCAACAGTTACTATGATTGAACGAGATTTTCCAAATTCGTCTTTTTGGTACGTGGAAGACGATGCACCTTCCTATGCTAGTTCTTACCATGAAAAAGTAAATGAAGCATCAGCTGAGAAAGTAGATATTGTAGTCGATGAAATGGATTTTTGTTCTATGCTTTATACGAGCGGAACGACTGGTCATCCGAAAGGCGTACTACATCGCCATCGTGATATGGCTGAGCATAGTATGATTTGTACGTATTTCATAAAATATAACAGGGATAGCGCCGGGCTTGTGGTAGCACCTTTATATCATTGCGGCGAGTTAAATGCTGGAATCATACCGCGCATTCAAGTTGGCGGAAAGAATGTTATTTTACATCATTTTGATACGGATAGAGTATTACATACCATTCAAGAAGAGAAGATTACGACGTTTTTTGCAGCACCGACGATGTGGAATATGTTACTGCAAAAAGATCTAACTAAGTATGATTTAACTTCAATGAAAATCGGTGTATATGGCGGGGCTGCGATGGCTCCGGCGTTAGTGAAGGAATGTAAAGAGCGTCTTTATATTGATCTTGTCCAAATTTACGGAATGACAGAAATGGGACCAGTTGTTGCGTTTCTCGTAGAAGAGGATCAAATTACGAAAGCTGGTTCAGCAGGAACACCGTGCTTTAGCCATGAAATTCGAATTGTGAAACCGAACGAAGATGGACCAGCAGAGCCAGATGATACGTTGCCTCCTTATGAAGTAGGGGAAATTATTTTGCGCGGTCCAACTATGATGGCTGGTTATCATAATCGAGAAGAAGCAAATGCAAAATCGATGTATAAAGGATGGTATCACTCTGGTGATTTAGGATACTTCGATAAAGACGGCTATTTATTCGTTGCAGACCGCGTTGATGATATGGTAATTAGCGGTGGCGTAAATATTTATCCTCGCGAAATTGAAGATTTTCTTCATAGTCATCCTGGTGTATTAGATGTTGCAGTACTTGGTGAGCCAGACGAACTATGGGGAGAGCGTGTCGTTGCGGTCGTTGTAAAGAAAGATAAAAATATTTCAGAAGCTGATTTAGAAATGTATTGCAAAGAAAGTGATGAATTAGCCGACTATAAACGTCCGCGTCATTACTTATTTGCAGATGAACTTCCTCGTAATGCGAGTGGGAAGTTGCAAAAATTTGTGCTGAGAGAGTCGTTAAAAGGTATGAAAAAATAATGAAAAAATGCCTTTCCAAATTCGGAAAGGCATTTTTATTACTTGCGTGAGAAACCTTCTTCATCAAGGTATTCCGCAGCTTCTGGATAAGAGTTGAATGTACCGTCTAAGTTTACGCCAGCGTAAACATTCCACATGTCATCCTCTTGAATAAGAGTTAGGATATGACCGTCTTCGTTCTTCCATTCTTCTTCTGCAGCAGGTTCCATTGCTACAATTTCCTCTGGCTCCTGTGATAGACGTTCAATTACTTTTTCAATTAATGAACGCAGTTCTTCTTCTGAAAACTCACGGATGTTAATCATACCTTTAGCATCTGTTTTATAACCTTTAATGAAGTATGCATATACAAATCCGTTTCCATTTGGGTGTAAATGATATACAACGTTCTTTTTATCTAAACGACTTTCTTCAAAGTGAAAGTTTACGCGTTTTAATGATACGTTCTTTCTTTCTAATTCCGGGAAAGATTCAATAATCGATAATTTTTCTTCAAAAGTTAGCATAGTGCCTCCAAGTATATAGTAAAAGATTTAATTTGTTCATTATAGCATAGTTGTAATTGTTTCCAAAGGTAAGGGGGAAACTTTTATTTGGATGCGTTTACTTCACGATACTGTAAAGAGTTTCTTATAAACGGGCTAACGGATGAGTATTTTTAGGTGTACAATGGAACGTGGACTTTATCCCGCATTAACGGGCAGTAAGACCTCCACCTCAAATTTCGGCGAATGCGAGGAAGTTAGGTGGGAGATCAACTGCCCGTAAACGCCCGATTGGTGCGGGCTAATAATCAGTGGGGATGAAAAAACTCCCCACTGATTAAAGTTTCACTTTATATGAAGGTGGTTATTTATATGTTTCAAAAAATAGCAAAGGAATGTTTAGCAGGATTTACTGTTGCGATTGTTGCGTTGCCGCTAGCAATTGCATTTGGTATTGCCGCGACAGGGACGTCTGAGGGAGCACTTGTTGGATTGTATGGTGCGATTTTTGCAGGTTTATTCGCAGCGTTATTTGGCGGGACACCTGGGCAAGTAACGGGGCCAACTGGACCAATTACTGTTATCGCAACAGGAGTTATTGCGACGCACGGCTTAGAGGCAAGTTTTATTGCCTTTATGATGGCAGGGTTATTTCAAATTTTATTCGGTGTATGTAAGCTCGGTTCTTACGTTCGATATATTCCGTATCCTGTCGTTTCAGGATTTATGAATGGTATTGCATTAATCATTATTTTAGGTGAAATAAAGCACGTACAAAATAGTTTTCTACTTGTTGTGTTAACGATTATTGTAATGATTGTTTCTGGCAAATGGATTAAGGCGATTCCGTCTAGTTTAGTAGCACTAGTCGGTGTGACAGCTTTGCTTCCTTTATTTTCTTCTCTACTCGAAGGACTTACAGTAAAGTTACCGATTATCGGAAATCTTTCATTAAATAAAGTAATTGAAAAGATTGGAACCATTCCAGAAGCGATGCCTACGCTTCATATTCCATCTTTAAGTGGAACAGGAATAGCAACACTTATTTTACCAGCGCTTAGTATTGCTTTATTAGGATCGATTGACTCGTTGTTAACATCGGTCGTAATGGATAATGTGACAGGTACACGTCATAAAAGTAATAAAGAGCTCATTGGACAAGGTATCGGTAATATGATGAGCGGATTGTTTGGCGGATTAGCAGGTGCAGGTGCGACTGTAAGGTCTATCGTGAATATAAGAAGTGGTGGTAAAACAGCACTTTCGGCATGTATGCATAGTGTTATATTATTTATTTTTATTATGGGTCTTGGTTCGGTCGTACAATACATTCCGCTTGCTGTATTATCAGGTATTTTAATTTTAACTGGTATTGGAATGTTCGATTGGGAAAGCATGAAAAAGATGCATGTCGCTCCTAAAGGTGATGTCGTTGTTATGCTCGTAACGATGATTGTAACGGTGAAGTTCGATTTAATGATTGCTGTTGCATTCGGTATTATTCTTTCGTTCATCATATATATGGTGAAGTGTAAAGAACGTAAAACTTCTATCGTAAAAGAAAGAGAAGAAACGTACACGATTCAAGGGCCGCTCTCTTTCCTATCAGTAGATCGTATTTTCTCTACTTTACAAGATGTGAAGTCACCGGTTGTTTTACGTATGAAAGATGTGCGTTATATGGATGTATCAGGAGCTATGGCATTATTAAATTTTGTTGAGCAATCAAATAAAGTAGGAGCAAGTGTAAAGCTTGAGCAAGTACATCCGAGTATTGAAAAAACAATCGTAGTAATGGCGAACGATGAACAGAAAGAGCAATTGAAAATCTTAAGTGTTTAGATGGTAATTAGAATATCTCACAATCTTACATACATTATAATGTAGAGTTGTGGGATATTCTTATAATGTTTTTAGTAATATGTATCGCATTGATAGAGAAGAAGAGCTTTTTTGAGTAACAGAAACAGTGATAATATGTACATATATAATGGAAAGAATTAGAAAATTAATTGTGAAGAAATAGGCGTGAACTGGTTCTCTTTTCTATTTTGAAAAAAAAACCAAGTATTCAACCTATAATAAATTTGTTATGATAATCAATGGGATAAAGTGAATCCCTATCGTTTAAAACAATATGTTTGAGAGTATATGTATAAAAGAAAAGAGAAAAAATATGAATAAAACATTTGTAAAAGGAGCAGCAATTTTAACCATTACAACTTTTTTGTCGAAATTGCTTGGTAGTTTTTTTCAAATTCCATTACAAAATATTGCAGGAGATGAAGTGCTCGGTATTTTCCGCCTTGTTTTTCCTGTATATATGATTGCTCTTACATTATCGGTAGCCGGAGTTCCGCTTGCAATTTCGAAATTAATTGCAGAGTTGAACGAAAAAAATAAGCAAAAGGAAATTGCGAAATTATTTAAATCAGCGTCAATTATAGGGATAGCATTTGGCGTTTTCGGCTGTTTAGTCATTGTATTATTTTCTATTGAAATTGCAAATATGCTTGGTGGACAAGAAACTAGAATGCCGTTGCTTATTACTTCATTAGCATTACTCATTGCGCCATACATGGCGGTTTATAGAGGGTATTTTCAAGGTTTCGGTGATATGAAACCAACAGGGGTATCACAAGTCATTGAGCAATTTGTACGTGTGTTTTTTATGCTAATAATTGCTTACATACTAGTATCATGGGATAAGAGTAATACTGTTATTACTAGTGGTGCGATGGTTGGCTCTTTTCTTGGAGTCATTAGTTCGCTTATATATTTGCGTATAAAATATAATAGAAGTCCATACTACAATAAAAGCAATTCCTATTCGCTCCGAGATTTAAGAGAAAACGGCAAAAAGATATTGCGGGTATCGATCCCAATCGCTATCGGAGCTTTATCAATGCCACTTTTAAATTTAGTAGACTCGCTTACAATACCACATGTATTACAAGGATCATCAACAGAAATTCAAGAACAATTTGGAATATACAGTCGCGGTTTTGCATTCACGCAAATAATTGTTATTTTTGCAAGTGCAATTGTATTTCCGTTAATACCACTCTTAACTTCCGCATTGGCCAAAAGAGATATAAATTTGGCGAAAATAACAATTCAAAATACAAATCGACTAGCGCATGTTTTGACAGCACCGTTAACAATATGGTTGATGGCATTAACAGTACCGTTAAATATCGGATTGTTCACAGACGTAAAAGGCAGTAGTATGTTAACAGTTATGATTGGCAGTTCGTATTTTACTGCGGTTATGGTATTAACAATAGGTGTTTTACAGGGGATTAATCGTTCTGCACAAGCTGCATGGATTGTTATTGGCGCGAGTTTTGTGAAAGTCGTGTTAAACATGATGTTAGTGCAGGAGTTTGGCATAGATGGAGCGGCGTATAGTACATTAATTACTTACGTATTGATTTGCATTATAAATTATTTGTATATTCGAAGCTACATTGCCTATTCTATTCATTTAAAAAGCTTTTTTGGTGTGCTAGGAATAGCATGTATTTTGGGACTAGGATTGTATGAACTGTGTAATGTGATAGATGTTACATCTTCAAGAATTATGACGTTATTATTCAGTGGTATAGCATTAAGTATTACAACCATTTTGTATGGTGTATGTGCTTTGAAATTAAAATGGATATCAATAAAAAAAATACCATTTTTGAAAAGATAAATATAGAAATTTAATTTTTTATTAAAATTCATATGAGCTGATAAAGAGGAAACTATGTAGGGTATTAAGTGTTTAGGTAAGGAATGGGTACCAGTTTATGTTAAATGAGATAAACGGTTACCTAGTTTTGGAGGAGATTTAGGGTGCGTTTAGTCTTATCAGGATATTATGGTTTTTATAATGTTGGAGACGAGGCGATTCTACAATCAATTATTGAATCGTTAAGTAAAGAGAACCCGGATATAGAACTATTAGTACTATCAAATGATTCTAAATATACAAAGGAAATGTATGGTGTAGAATCGGTAGATCGCTGGAATATAAAAGCTGTTTATCATGCGATTAAAAACAGTGATGGAGTTATTAGCGGTGGCGGGAGCCTTCTTCAAGATCAGACAAGTACGAAGAGTATTCTATATTATACGGGTATTATGGGACTCGCTCGATTATTAAAAAAGCCGTATTATATTTATTCACAAGGAATAGGGCCAATTACAAAAGGATATAATCGTCTATTAGTAAAATGGAACTTGTCAAAAGCTTCCTATGTATCAGTTCGAGATGAGGATTCGTTTTTATATTTAAAAGGACTTGGTATAAAAAACGATATTGAAATTGTTCCAGACCCTGTTTTAACATGGAAACGAACAAAACAATCGGATTGGTTGCAAAAGCATTCGATACATGGAAAAGTAATCGCGGTTAGTGTACGTTATTGGCATGCAAAAGAAGATTATATAAAAAAATTAGCTATGGCATTAAAAAAATTAAAGCAAGAAGGATACCAAATTTTATTTGTTCCAATGCATGAGCCATTTGATCAAAAAGCTTCGCGTGAAGTAATAGAATTAATGGGAGAAGAGACGTATATGCTTCCATATAAAATGGATATCGACGAGAAAATATTCATTTTATCACAATGTTCATTACTAATTGGTATGCGTCTTCATGCACTTGTTTTTTCTGCAGTAGCCAAAACTCCAATGGTCGGGATTTCGTACGATCCGAAAATTGATTCGTTTTTAAGTCAAGTGAATCAGCCAGTTATAGGAAGTGTGGATGGCGAATGGAGTGCTGAGTATTTATATGAACTTGCAAAAAAGCAATTAATGCAACAAGGAACTGTGCAGCAAGAGTTACAATTAACAATAGATGAACTTCGGTTGCAAGGCAAACAGGCAACAAAGAAACTCATTGATCATATGGAAAAAGACACTTTATTAAAAAAGTAAAGTGTCTTTTATTTTGTTTTTTAATTTAATGAAAATTCTAATTATAAAAACGTTTTATGTTAATTTCTATTTATTATGCTAAAATGATTGCGATTATTATATAATCAAATTTGTGATAATAAATTCGTAGATTACGAGGAGGATAACCTTGAAGACTTTTTCAAAAGGTATAACAGCAGTGGCATTAACGGGATCATTACTTTTAACTCCTATTTCAAGTTATGCGGCAAATGATGATATTACAGGACATATGTTTGAGACGCATATGCGTTCACTTATTACTAAAGGAGTTTTAATGGGGTATGGTGAGAATGTATATGCGCCTGATAAACTAGTAACAAGAGCAGAGTTTGCTACATTCATAGCAAGGGCTTTAAATTTACCGAAAGCTGATTCGAATTTCGAGGATGTGCCGAAGACTTACGGTTTATATGATGGTGTAAGTAGAGCATATGGAGCGAAAATTATTAATGGTCGTACTAACGAGACATTCTCACCAAATGATGTGATTACACGTGAAGAAATGTCGATAATGGTAAAGCGAGCGTTAGACTATAAAAATATTAAAATAGCTGTAAGTCCGCTTACCTTTACTGATAAAGATAGTATTAACTATAAAGAGCATGTACAAGTTATGGTGGCTACTCAAATTATTAAAGGGTATCCAGAAGATAATACATTTAGACCACATTTATCAGCTACAAGAGGTATGGCTTCAGCTATGTTGGATCGCATGCTTCAGACAATTGAAAAAAACGGAAATAGCAATCCTGTAGAAACTAAGAAATATGTCGTGATAAATGTAAGAGAAAACGGAACAGAGCAAGAAGTAGAGCGCTATAATACGTATAAAGAAGCGGTTACGGCTGCTCAAAATAAAGGTATGAATGCGGTGAAATACGAGAACGAATTTTTATGGATTAAAGATGGTTTTGCAAGTGCGAAGAGAATAACTGGGCAAAATATTATTAATATTTATGACGAGAAATTGTCAGCAGTATATACATATATTCAGTATGGAACAGAATTGAAAGTGTTAGAAATTGGCGAAGATCGTGTGAAAGTTCAAGTTTCTGGTTTGACAGGTTATGTGAAGAAGAATGAAATCACTTTAATTCCTACAAATGAAATGAAACAGTCTTCTTATTATGTGAAATCAGATGGATATTTATACCATAAATATTATACATATAATACAAGCTCACCTGGATATACAGAATTTAGATATGGTGTGGCACCTTCTTTCATGAAGCAAGGACAGCAAATGTATAGTGTAGATGGAAAGACATTTGGAGACGAAACTTTCTATCAATATTTCAATTATTTATCATTACGTTCGAAAACAGGTTATACAGCTGAACAACTAGATAGTTATGTGAAATCGATTAAGCCAGACTCTCCATTAATTGGTTTAGGAAAGAAATTTAAAGAAGTAGAAAGCAAGTATAATGTAAATGCATTATTCTTATATTCATTAGCAATTCATGAAAGTTATTATGGAACAAGCGCTCTTGCAAAAGACAAAAATAATTTATTTGGTTTAAAAGCAACAGACGATAGTCCATATGGTAACGGGGAAGCATTTAATTCAAAAGAAGATTGTATTGAACATGCAGCAAAAGTATACATGAATGAAGGATATTTAAATCCAGGACATTGGCGTTATACAGCAACATATACAGGTGATAAAGCTGCTGGTTTAAATGCGAAATATGCATCTGATGCGAATTGGGGTAAAAAAGTAGCGGGGCATATGAATCGTTTTGATTCTTATTTAGGTAAAAAAGAATACAACAAGTATAAACTTGCTCGTGTGAAGAATGATGTGGAAGTGAAAAAGGATCCTCATAGATCAAATGAACGACTTTATCGCTTAACTACAAATAAAGTTGTAACAGTTACAGGTGAAGAAACGATAAATGGACAAGTGTGGGTTAAAATTATTTCTGATAATCCTGCTGTAAATGAAGCATATATCGCAAAAGAAAACTTAGAATACGTAACACACTAATTAAATATAAAAGAGAAAAACTGTTTATCTAGATGCGTTTATAAAAAAGGTGCTCCAAAAGCCAGCATAACTGACTTTTTTGAGCACCTTCTTTTTTTATTATTCAATTTCAAAATCAACAATTAAGTAAGCGAGTATAACGACGAAGAAAATACTAACGGATGGCGCTGTTAATACGTGCCCGGACATAAAACCGACTCCAAGTGATAGGACAACGGTGCTAGCTAATAGCATATATTTCACGGTTAATATTTTCTTAAAGTTTGTTATGACGCGAATGAATAATTTAATACCGAAGTATAGAAGTGGTAGTAAGTAAATAAGGAAACCGACGATTCCGAATGCAAAGAATAGATCGTGGAAGTCCATTTCGATTAATTTAATTTTAACCGTATAGTTACCAGCATAGCCCATTCCGAATAATTTTTGTGATAGTGGTGCGTCTTTATAATATTGTTTGTATACTTTTAAAAACTTATCGCGATCACTGTAAATTAAACTTTTCATTTCAGAGTCTGTTAGTTCACCCTGCTCATGTTTTTCTTCTTTAATTACTTTTCCTTCTTTTCTATCCTTTTCTTCTTGTACTGATTTTTTGTATTCGTATATTTGCATGTGGATGCCCATATTTTTTGCGATAGGAGTATGTGGTGTAAGTACAATTAAACCTCCTAGTACAATAGCGACAACAACTGTATTTACGAGATATGTGAATCCTGTTCCTTCTTTTTTGCGATGAATCATATATTCAATGAATGAGAATAAAAGTGCCACGCCAAGCGTTAGAACAATTGCACCATATCCTACTTTCGTTCCGACCATAATACTTGCATACATCGCAAGCATTGTTGGAATCCAGTAATAGATTTTCGAGAAAGAAGTTGTTTTATGAATCGAATAGAGCACTACGATTGGGAACATAATTGCAAAAATAGAACTTAAATCATTTCCAGCAAAGAACCAACCTCTTGAGCCAATCTTTGAGTGAGGGTAGCTTGGGAAATCTGTACCAGTTTGCATTGCAACAATCAGTGTGATGCTTAAAATTAAAGTTGCATATAAGAAATATGTAATGATTTTATGCAACGTATATTCTTTATTTTTCAACTCTTTAAAGACGATGGTATATCCAAACAGTAGCACAATTGGATATATGCTCTTTAAAATAAACTTTACTTCTTCGCCAAATGAAACTGGAGATTTAATCATCATATTATTTGCAAGACCAATTGCTAGTACGATCCCGAGTAGGCATAAATAGAGAATGTACTTTTTCGCTCCAGGTTGTTCTCTATGAAGAAGTAGATAACCTAATGCAAGAAGCATAAAGGCGAAACGGACTACGATTCCAACTGTTGCGCTCATGTGTAATACATAGATTGAAAAAGACGTTAATAAATCTAAAATTGGTTGAAACACAATGAATAGCAATAGGAAATGCGGGAAGTAGTTATCCGTTTGTTTCAACTTATTAACCATATATTCCTCCATTTCTTCATTCCTTTAGTTCAATACCCAAGAGATGGGGATAAAAGCCTTGTTTACATAATAAGGCGAATGAATTTCAATATTTATTTTTTTGCATCAAAATTAAGAATACACCATTTCATTGTAATGGTAAATAGATGAAAAATATTGATAAACCGACTTTAATTTCTATATTTTTTAACGGAATTGGATGTTTTATACGGAGATATATACAAATTACGAGAATATTAGACAGAAAATTAAGAAAAAAGAAGGATTTTTAATATGCTTTCTATAATTATATAAGTATAATCTTTATGTGGAAAAGAGGGGTATTTATAATGGAAGTAACAAGTAAAACAGAATCTGTTGTTGTGAAATATGAAGGGCGCGTAGCAACGGTTATGGTCAATCGTCCAGAGGTTTTAAATGCATTAGACGAATCAACGTTAAAAGAGTTATTACAAAAGTTGAAAGAAGTGGCGGAAAGTTCTGTTCACGTTGTTGTGTTATGCGGAAGTGGCCGTGGTTTTTCTGCGGGTGGAGATATTAAATCGATGCTTTCAAGTAATGATGAAAGTAAGTTTGAAGGTATCATGAATACAATTTCTGAAATCGTTGTGACGTTATATACGATGCCGAAGCTTGTTATTAGTGCAATTCATGGGCCAACTGCTGGACTTGGATTAAGTATTGCATTAACAGCTGATTATGTCATGGCAGATATATCATCAGTTATTGCGATGAACTTTATTGGAATCGCTTTAATTCCAGATGGTGGTGGTCATTTCTTCCTTCAAAAGCGTGTGGGTGAAAATATGACGAAGAAAATCATTTGGGAAGGGAAGAAGTTATCGGCAACAGAAGCATTAGACATCGGTTTAATTGATGAAGTAATCGGTGAGGATTTCCAAATGGCTGTGAAGCAAAAAATTAATGAGTGGTTACAAAAACCAATCAAGGCAATGATTCAAACGAAACAAATTTTATGTGAAGTAAATCGTTCTAATTTAGAACAAACGCTTCAGCTCGAAAAGCGTGGTCAATATGCGATGAGACAAACAGCGGACCATAAAGAAGGGATTGCAGCTTTTCTAGAAAAACGTTTACCAGCATTTAAAGGGGAATAAAGTGAAACTTTAATCCGTGGGGGTTTTGTTTATCCCCCGCGGATTATTAATTTTACTGCCCGTTAATTCGAGATAAAGGGAAGAAAGTGCTAACACATTTTAGTATAATTGTGTTAGCACTTTTTTTAGGAGTAATAAATGAAGAAAATGATTGGTATTGTCGCTATTATTTTACTTACAGCCCTTCCCGAACGAGAAAGCCCATCGCCTTTAGGCATGGGATGAAAGTGAGGTTGGATACGGAGTGCCACTGAAAATCGCAAGGTTCGTGGTACTTTAAGTATCCAAAGTATAGGTAGTTTCTTCGAGTCTTTTTGTTGTAATTTTTCGAAAGTAAATGATACATTGTAACTAGAATCAATGATGATAGAAGTGCGTTTCAAAGTGTTTGAGAGGAAAATCTCCTCACCTCATGTAGTTGTAAAGTCTATGGACACGTTCTCATTTTGTTTCTATTGCTAGGAATGTATCACATGAACGATGTTGAAAATCAAAAAACAAGGGGATGAAACGTATGTCACAGACCCTAACAGTGAAAGTCAAATTGATTCCAACAAAAGAACAAATCCGTTTATTAGAACAAAGTAGTCAGGAATATATCAAAGTCATAAATACACTTGTATCAGAAATGGTTGAAGCAAAAGAAAGTACGAAAAAAAGCACGAAAAATATTGAAGCAAATATCCCAAGTGCGGTGAAGAATCAAGCAATCAAAGAAGCGAAAAGTTTGTTTGCTACAAAAGTAAACAAAAGCAAGTATAAAATCATTCCGATTTTAAAGAGGCCTGTTTGTATATGGAACAATCAAAATTATTCGTTTGACGCCACTCATATTTCAATCCCGTTTAAGGTAAATGGAAAGTCCACTCGTGTAAAAATCCGAGCTTTATTAAGCGATAAAAACAATCGTAATCTGAATCTGTTAAAACATAAATTAGGTACACTTCGCATCACAATGAAATCGAATAAGTGGATGGCCCAAATATCTGTCACGCTTCCTACAAATGAAAAGGCAGGAACGAAAATTTTAGGAGTAGACTTAGGTCTCAAAGTCCCCGCGGTAGCAATCACTGATGATGATAAGGTTCGTTTCTTTGGAAATGGTAGGAACAACAAATATAGGAAGCGTAAGTTTCGTAGTGTTCGCAAAAAGTTAGGAAAAGACAAAAAAGTAAATGCCATTCGGCGAATGGATGATAAAGAACAAAGATGGATGCAAGATAAAGATCATACAATAAGTCGTGAAATCATTAATTTTGCGATTGTAAATCATATTTCTGTCATTCGATTAGAACAATTAATGAATATAAGACAGACGGCAAGAACAAGCCGTAAAAACGAAAAAAACCTACACACTTGGTCATTCTATCGTTTGTCAAAATTTATTGAATATAAAGCGATATTAGCTGATATTCAGGTTGAATATGTGAATCCAGCTTATACAAGTCAAAGCTGTCCGAAATGCGCTAAAAAGAACAGGGCACAAGACAGAAAGTACAAGTGTCCATGTGGGTTTGAGACACACCGTGATATCGTTGGGGCGATGAATATTCGCTATGCAACTGTGATTGATGGTAACAGTCAATCAGCCTAAGCACCTATATGGTCTGGTTTAGGAGGGGCAATGAGATGCCCTCATCTTGAAGGCTGTTCAAAACAGAAATGGACTGCGAACGCTTAGTCATTCAAGAATCCCACCCGTAATTTCGTAAGGATTCGGGCTTGCGACTTTAGTCGTGGGAGTCTCAAATATTATGCTTTGCATAGTACACCATCTCTTGCGGTACGGACTGTATTATTCTTTGAGGGACATCCAACTGTTGCTTTCTCTGGTGAAGTGAAGGAAGAACGGGATGTGAAAAAAGAGTGGTTTTTCTATAAAGCAGAGCTTGGGTGTTATTAAAAATAGGAGGAACAGTGATGTCAATTTATAACAAATTAGTAAGAGATCGTATCCCGGAGAAAATTTTAATGTCTGGAAAAACATATACATCACAAAAATTAACAGGACAAGCTTACATACAAGCGTTAGCGAAAATTGGTACAGAAGAAATTCGTGAATTTGCTTCGATGAAAGAGCGTGAACATGCGCTAGATTCACTTGCAGATGCACTTGAAGTTATTGTTTCATTAGCTCGCGCAGAAGGTGCAACAATTGAAGATATAGAGCGTATTCGTAAGCAGAAAGAAGAAGAGCGCGGCGGGTTTACAAGAGGGATTTATTTGATGGACGTTTCGGAAGAGTAGTTTTATAGAAAAAGCACAGCTTACTCAGTAGCGCTGTGCTTTTTTCCTACAATTAGGCTAATGATTAAGAAGATAATAGTTAATGCCCAGCCAATTGTAATTGAGGTAGTAGTGTGAACGACATAAGAGACTTGTAAACATAGTAATGATGATAAAAACCAAATAAGTGCAATATGTACATGTTTTTTCATTACATTCATTTTTGTTATCTCCTTTTCACTTACTAAACTAAATTTTACTATAATTTAGAAAATTAGACTATATGAGTAGAGGTTTTATTGTAATTTCGCTATACTAAATAGTAGAAAAAACGAGGGGGAAACGACAATGGCACATCATGCGAAAGAAACGATGGAATTAATCAAGGAGCTTGTCTCTATTCCAAGTCCATCTGGAAACACGGCGAAAATTATTGATTTTATTGAAAACTATGTAAGTGAGTGGAATGTAGAGACGAAGCGTAATAATAAAGGCGCTCTTATTTTAACGGTTAAAGGGAAGAATGATGAGCAGCACCGTTTATTAACTGCACATGTTGATACGTTAGGCGCAATGGTGAAAGAAATTAAGCCAGACGGTCGTCTTCGACTATCTATGATTGGTGGATTTCGCTGGAACTCTGTAGAAGGGGAATATTGCGAAATTGAAACGTCAAGCGGTAAGACGTATACAGGTACAATTTTAATGCATCAAACTTCTGTCCATGTGTACAAAGATGCAGGGGAAGCGAAGCGCGATGAGAAAAATATTGAAGTGCGTATTGATGAGCGTGTCTTTTCAGCAGATGAAGTACGTGAGTTAGGAATTGAAGTAGGAGACTTCGTTTCATTTGATCCACGCGTTCAAATTACGAAGAGTGGATACATAAAATCACGCCATTTAGACGATAAAGTAAGTGTAGCAATTCTATTGAAATTAATTAAAAGATTACAAGATGAAAAGGTAACATTACCATATACAACACATTTCTTAATTTCTAATAATGAAGAAATTGGGTACGGTGGAAACTCGAATATTCCAGAGGAAACGGTAGAATATTTAGCAGTTGATATGGGAGCGTTAGGTGATGGACAAGCATCTGATGAATATACAGTATCTATTTGTGCGAAAGATTCTAGCGGTCCATACCATTACGCTTTACGTAAGCATTTAGTTGAACTGGCGAAAGCGAATGCTATTGAATATAAAGTGGATATTTATCCATACTACGGATCAGACGCATCAGCTGCGATTCGCGCCGGATTTGATGTGAAACATGCGTTAATTGGAGCTGGTATTGATTCTTCTCACGCATTTGAGCGAACGCATGAAAGCTCGATTGCACATACGGAAGCGCTTGTTTATGCATATGTAATGTCTAATTTAATTGAAGAATAATTTCATAGATAATAGAGAGCTGATTAAAGATACTATTTTTAATCAGCTTTTCATTTGGAGAAGCGATTAGGAGACATGTCCTAATCGCTTTTTTATCCCGCTATTTGCGGGCTGACTAATTTTTTACTTTATATACATTCATTACAAGTTATATATATGCGATTTTCGTTATACGGCGGAAACGTATTTACTATAGATATATAATGTTATACACTATGAAAGGAATTAATTGATAGTTAATATTTTTTAGTTAGATTGATTGAAAAAGTTGCATGAATATGAAGTTTTGAGAGGAGATTTATTTTTCATGAAGTACAAAGCAATAGTCGCAGGCTTATTAGCAGCAAATTTACTAGCACATCCAATTAGTAGTTTAGCAGAAACGAAGAAATTTCCCGATGTTTCAGACAATGCGTGGTCAAAAGACGCAATTTATTATTTAGTAGAGAGAAATGTAATTAACGGTATGCCAGATGGTAACTTTATGCCATACGGAAATTTAACACGTGCCCAGGCAGCAAAAATTATCGCAACAGCAATTGGTGCTAAAGTAGATCCAAACGCGAAGCCGTCTTATAATGATGCAAAAAATAATTGGGCAGCCCCATTTATTGCAGCCATGGAAAAAGAGAATATTATTAAAGGGCGAGAACCAGGAGTATTTGATCCTGAAGGGAAAGTAACTCGTGCTGAAATGGCAGCTATGCTTGTAAGAGCATATGAATTGAAAAGCCAAGTAACAGGACCAGTGCCTACAAAATTTGCTGATTTAGAAAATCATTGGGGTAAAGAAGAAGTTAATATTTTAGTAGAATTAAAACTTTCTTTAGGTACAGAGGATGGCTGGAAACCGAATGATTCTATTACGCGTGAACAAGCAGCTCAACTTACTGCGCAAACAGATAAATTTAGCAAAAATAGTGATCGCCCAGTAGAAACAAAGAAAATGTACATAGATAGAAAATTCATTACATATCACGCACCATCATTAGGTTCTGGGATTAGTGCAAATCAGCATAATCCACAAACGGTTGAAATTAAAGAAGAGCGAGATGGATGGATCAAAATTGCAACAAGTAACGGTGATAAATGGACACCTTTAGTAGAGAAAACAGAAGCTATTAATGAAGGATTCACTACATATGCAGAAGCTTTTTCTTCAAAAGTAATGGGAACACATAACGCACAACAAGTAACTGTTATTGAAGAGAAGGACAGCTGGATTCGCATCCGCATGGGCGCTGGTTTCCAATGGGTTAATAAAAACCAATTAAATCCAGTTAAGCAAGGTAACTTCTTAGAAGGAAAAGCGATTATCATTGATCCAGGTCATGGTGGAGCGGATTCAGGTAATCCAGGTTATTATGAGAAAGAAAGTCAAACCGTATTAGATGTATCATTACGATTACAGAAAATATTTGAGAAAAAGACACCATTTACTGTGTTATTCACTCGTACAGATGATACACGTCCAGGAACAAGTGCTTCTGATTCTTTAAAGAAACGTGTAGAATTTGCTCAAAAAAATAATGGGGATATCTTTGTAAGTATCCATGGTAATGGTACGGAAAGTAAAAATGGACAAGGTACAGAAACGTTCTACTATGAATCAGCGACAGCAAGAGGAACAAATCCTAACGTATCAGAAAGTCGTTTACTAGCAGAAAAAATTCAAGAGCGTCTTGTAGATGCACTGGGAACAAAAGATCGTGGTGTGAAAAAAGGCGATTTATACGTAATTAGAGAAAATACAATGCCAGCTGTATTAGCAGAATTAGCATTTGTAGATAATAAAAGTGATGCAGATAAACTAGCTACACCAGCACAGAGACAAAGTGCAGCGGAAGCTATTTATCAAGGTATTTTAGATTACTACGAAGAAACGGGTAACAACGTATCTTCTTTCCGTTAATTAATAGAGATAATAGTAAAAGAGATTGCCAATAGGCAGTCTCTTTTATTTGTGAAACGAATTATAAAGGTTTCTCTTTATTTCGGGCATGTGATATCATTTAATTTTATATAAATAGTATTCGAGTAATTGTAATCATAACAATTTAAAACGATAAAGGATGATCATAGATTGAATAATCATAGTAAAACACCTGCATGTATATATACATATGCGTTTCGCGAAGAGGAGCGTGCTTTATGTTACTTGGAAATGCGCTCGTTCTTTGGGATGGAGTCTCACGTTAATATTTTGAAAAGTGAAGTCAAGATTGCTCCGAGTAGAAGTCCGTTTATTAAAGAGCGCGTTGAGGTTATGTATGAAGGGGACGACTTAGAAAGCATTTTGGAACAAGTGGAACAAATTGACTTGGCGGGAGCGACGTTCAAAGTCATCTTCGTTAAGATTAATGACCTTGTTGGAGAGAATAAAATTGAATATGGAGACAGACGTCTTATTGAGCGAGACCTCGGCATGCATATTGAAGGAGAAGCAGACGTTCGTAATCCAGAGCGTGCATTCGGGATTGTTCCTCTTGGCGGACGTTGGTACTTCGGACACTATGTAGAAAGTGATCCGGTTTGGTATCATCACATAAAAAAACCGCATAGCTACTCGACATCACTGAGCACACGTGTTGCTAGAGCTGTCGCAAATATCGCTGTACCGAACCCAGAGGGAGTACGAGCTATTGACCCGTGCTGTGGTATTGGAACAGTAGTAGTAGAAGCACTTTCTATGGGGATTAACATCGTTGGTAGAGATATAAATCCACTTGTGGTTCTTGGAACGAGAAAAAACATCGCACATTTCGGGTTTGAAGGAACAGTAACAAATGGCCCGATTGAAGAACTTACTGAGAACTACGACGTCGCAATTATCGATATGCCGTACGACCTATTTACGCACGCAACACCAGAAGATCAACTCTCGATTCTGTCAAGTGCGCGCCGCATTGCAAAAAAAGTAGTCGTTGTAACGATGGAAACAATGGACGACATGATTCATGAAGCGGGATTTGAAATTACAGACCGCTGTATCACAAGAAAAGGATCATTTTCTAGACAAATTCTTGTTTGTGAATAGGAAAGAAAGGTCACCCGTTTGGGTGACCTTTTTTGGTTTGTATTATTGTAGCTTGATGTGTGATTGGTTGGTGGAATGGAAGGAGGGATTTGGCGATAAGTCGATATTCCATGTCGAATCGCCGATATATTCAGAGAATCAGCCGATATCAAATTATTCTTCTTTCGTTGTCTCTTGTTGTGCGATTAATAAATTGCGTAATACGTGTGCGCGGTAACTTTCTAGTTTTCGTCCTTCATGATAGCGAACACCTAATTTTTTTAGCTCAGCTACGTACCAGCCTTTTGTTCCGTAATACATGAGACCACTTCCTTTTTTCTTTTGAACAGTATATGTGCCTGGGTGAGAGAATTTTCTTTTTTTATTCATGAAATTCGCGGAGTTTGATATTGAATATTCAGTTTATTTTTATTATGATTAACTTATTATCGGATGACAGTGATTAGCCTCGCTGTAAGCCCAGATTTATGTTTGAAAATGAAGAGAGTAACTTCTTTCCACTTGAGCTTCTTTAGCAGAAGTACGAGCTATAAGGATAAGGGTAGTAAAATTCAATGCAAATGTGTACATTGTTTTTCTGGCTCTTAACATAGTAACGGAGGATGAAATATGCGTAAAGGGACTTTTTTTATGGCAGGACATTCGAGACTTCCGAAAGGTATGGCTGTTCGCAGTATGTATGAAACATTAACAATTACAATTGAGGCAGATCATAAATATCATGTCATTATTGAAGCATCATGTACGCTTGCGACAGAGCATGGTAGAGACTTCGTCGCTCAAATGTTGAGAGGACATAGTTTGCAAGATGGTATTGAGGAAATCGTTCAAGATATTACGGACCATTATCAAGGAAAAGCGCAAAATGCTATCGTCAGTGCGGTGAAAGATTTACATCGCCAATATGTAAGTTATTTAAATGATGAACAGCCCAGGGGAGAGTACGAGGAAACAACACCATAAAAACTATCTAGTTTACAACCATAAACGAGAGCCAGTTGTATTTCTTTTAAAGAGATACGACTGGCTTATTTTATTGAGGAGGCAAGAACTATGAAAAAGTTAAATGAAGTGTAAGTTGTAAAACAAGAGATGAAAAAAAGAGGGTGCGTAGAAAGTAAGGGGATTTTTAAAACATATAAAGTATGTAGAGAAAATAATAAAAAACGAATTGACAGTTAGAATATTTTGAATTATTATTTAATTAATGAGATCCATACGAGAAATTAGCCTTCTCTATATTCGATCTTGCTTTCCTGTTTTACAAATATTTTCATACAAACTGTCTATTATTATTGTACTTTAAGAGATTAAAGAACACTCGTAATTATGAGCCAGTTGTACGTTTCTACGATTTTATGTCGTGGTATGCGTATAACTGGCTTTTTCGTTGTTAGGACAGTAAGACCGAATCTCAGCATAAGAAGATAAGGATAACTGTCTGTAAAAAGCGTCAATACATTCTTCATATTTAAATTAGGGAGGAATTGAAATGTCGATTATTACAGAACAAAATGCAAAGATGAAATTTGCAAAGAAATATGAGGGGTATGAAATTGCTCCTCATCCAGAGCATAAACGTTTATATCATATTGTTTTAAATCAGCAATTGCTTAAGCAGTTTTTTGAAGAGGTAAAAGAGCATTCAGAGCAGTCACTGCAATACATTCCCTATTCTCGGTTTAATCTTGCGGATGGAATGAGAAAGATTTTTGGGCAATCATTTATGGATAACATTCGCGGCATTGTTCATGACCGTGAAACGGGCGGATTTACAATTGGGGTACAAGGTGAAACGTCAGATCCAGCAGACTACGTGAAATTTGCAACAGCATTAACACATTTAATCGGGGAGCCAAACTTTGATGCAATGACAGGAACGTACTATGCTAGATTTAATGTGAAAGATACGGATAGTAGTGATTCTTATCTTCGTCAAGCGTACCGATTGTTTACACTGCATACAGACGGTACATTCGTTGATGAGCCGACAGATTGGCTTCTTATGATGAAAATTGAAGAGCAAAATGCAGTAGGCGGAGAATCTCGTTTACTACATTTAGATGATTGGGAAGACCTTCATAAATTTAGAAATCATTCGCTCGCATCTGTTAAGGTTACGTATAAAGCGCCACCAAGTAAAAATGCGCAAGAAATCGTCTATCGTGAAACGTTTTTTGATGTGAATAACGCACCATGTATTTGCTTTATTGATCAGTTCGCTTATCCAGATAATATTGAACAAGCAAACTATCTGAAAGACTTATCATATTCTGTTGAAAACTCACCAGCAACACATGCATTGAAATTACCAATTGGTGACTTAGTTCTTTTAAACAACTTATTTTGGATGCACGGAAGAGCTGCGTTTGAGAAAAATAAAGATTTATATAGAGAACTAATGCGTCAACGTGGTTGTTTTTCTAAATAAGTTTGTACGGCGGGTCTTAAAAAAGACCTGCCTTTCATCATATTAAGGGGGAAGTAGGATGTATGACTTTATAATTATTGGCGGAGGAATTGTTGGCCTTTCAACGGGAATGGCTTTAACGAAAAAATTCCCTCGTGCGAAAATCGCGATCATTGAAAAAGAAAAGGAACTTGCACATCATCAAACTGGACATAATAGCGGAGTAATTCACTCTGGAATTTACTATAAACCAGGGAGTTATAAAGCAAAGTTTGCCAAAGAAGGAAATGCAGCTATGGTTCAATTTTGTGAAGAAAATGACATCGCTTATGACATGTGCGGAAAAGTAATTGTCGCTACAGAAAAGGACGAACTTCCTCTTTTACATAACTTATATGAGAGAGGCTTACAAAACGATTTACATATTGAAAAAATAGATAAGGAAGAATTAGCTGAAATTGAACCGCATGTAAAAGGACTTGGCGCAATCCGTGTTCCTTCTTGTGGGATTGCTGATTATAAAGGAGTAAGTTATGCGTTTGCTCGCTTAATTCAAGAAAGCGGGGGAGAAGTACATTTAGGAACAGCGGCGGAGCGTATTACTGAGAAGAAAGACGCTGTAACAATTGAGACAAACAAAGGCACATTTAAAACGAAATTTCTCATTAACTGCGCTGGATTACATAGTGATCGTATTGCGAAAAAGACAGGTATATTAACAGATATGAAAATTGTTCCGTTCCGCGGTGAATATTACGAACTTGTCCCAGAAAAACGCAATCTCGTCAAACATTTAATTTATCCAGTTCCAAACCCAGAATTCCCGTTTTTAGGTGTTCATTTCACAAGAATGATAAACGGGGATGTACATGCAGGACCAAATGCAGTATTAAGCTTTAAGCGAGAAGGCTATACGAAAACAGACTTTGATATAAAAGACTTCATGGAAACAATGACATACACAGGCTTTTGGAAAATGGCGATGCCAAATATGAAAGAAGGCATAAAAGAAATGGTGCGCTCATTCAGTAAACAATCATTCCTAAAAAGCTTGCAGCGCTTAATACCAGAGCTTACAGAGAAAGATATCGTGCCAACCCATGCAGGAGTAAGGGCACAAGCCATTTTATCAAACGGAAATATGGTTGATGACTTCTGCATTATCCCCGGCATCAATTCTCTGCATATTTGCAACGCACCATCCCCGGCCGCAACGGCTAGTATAAAGATTGGTGAGGAGATTGCTAAGCAAGTGCCGGATGTGGTGGCGGTTAGGATTTGATGGGTCAGGGTGATTTTTCTTTAGTATCAGGGCTACGAAATTGAAAACTATTTAAAGAAAATACGAGATCACTTCTATTTCTAGTTTATTAAAATAGGATTTATAGTAAGAATCTCTAAAAATATAAAGGAGGGATATGCTTTGTTTCCAGGTACTTTATATGAAACACATGTTAAAACAAAAAATTTAGAAGTGGCAAAAGAGTTTTATACTAAACTTGGATTATTTCATGCTCGCACTATTGAAGAACGCCGTGTAGCATTCTTTTGGTTTGATAAAGAAAATAAGAAGGAACAAATGCTGGGCATTTGGGAAGTATCGGAAGAAGCATTCCATACAAGTCACTTTGCATTCAAGGTTAACTATGAAGAAATCATTCATGCAAGAGAATGGCTTCTTAATAAAGGAATAAACCCAAGAGCCGCTTTCGGTCTTGAACCTTCCGAGCCTATGGTTCAAACGTGGACACCGACTGCAAATCTTTATTTTTATGATCCTGACGGCAATTCTTTAGAATTTCTATGTTTACTTCCTGAAAAGAAAAAAGTAAAACAAGATGTCATGTATTTGAGTGAGTGGGAAAGCTTGGAGAGTGAAGAATAAATTCGATTTTCAACTCAAATCCCGCAAAACTATGGCTTAAATCACCCCCTGAGTTTTCGGGGGATCTTTTTGTTTTAGGGCTAATAATCACCTACTGTATAAAAAAATAGACAGTAGTATGTATTTTTCAAAAAATGTATACAGATTTATCCCGCATTAACTGCCCATAAAAGCCCGATTGGTGTGGGCTAATAATCGGTGGGGGATGAAGACCCTCCGACTGATTAAAGTTTCACTTTATACTCTATGCGTTGGCATGATACTTGCAATGAAAATAGTATTAACATATAGGGGAGAGATAGAAATGAAGGTTAGTAAAATATACACAACAATTGATGCTCACGTAGCTGGGGAACCACTTCGAATCATTACGGGCGGAGTGCCAGAGATAAAGGGAGAAACGCAACTAGAAAGACGCGCATACTGCATGGAACATTTGGATCATCTTCGCGAGGTTCTTATGTATGAACCGAGAGGACATCACGGCATGTACGGTTGTATCATTACTCCGCCCGCAAGTTCTCATGCTGATTTTGGCGTATTATTTATGCACAATGAAGGCTGGAGTACGATGTGTGGTCACGGAATTATCGCTGTTATTACAGTTGGAATTGAAACAGGTATGTTTGAAGTGACAGGTGAAAAACAAAAATTCATTATTGATAGCCCTGCCGGGGAAGTTATTGCGTATGCAACATATAACGGGAGCGAAGTAGAGGCAGTATCATTTGAAAACGTTCCTTCGTTCGTATACAAGAAAGACATTCCTATCAAAATAGATGACTATGAATTTCAAGTAGATATCGCGTTTGGCGGAGCATTCTACGCTGTAGTGGATAGTAAAGAGTTTGGTTTGAAAGTCGATTTTAAAGATTTAGCTGCAATTCAAACGTGGGGCGGTAAAATTAAACACTACATTGAAAGTCAAATGGAAGTAAAACATCCACTTGAAGAAGATTTAAAAGGAATATACGGAGTTATTTTCTCAGATGAACCGAAAGGAAAAGACGCTACTTTAAGAAATGTAACGATCTTTGCTGATGGGCAAGTCGACCGTTCCCCTTGCGGTACAGGAACATCCGCAAGAATCGCAACTCTTTTTGAAAAAGATGCCTTACAAAAAAGAGAGATGTTCATCCACGAATGCATTACTGACGGCCAATTTGAGGGAGAAGTATTGTCGGTAACAGCGGTAGATACATATGAAGCTGTCGTTCCGAAAGTAACGGGGAATGCATTTATTACAGGATTTCATCAGTTCGTTGTAGACCCGAGAGATGATTTGAATAGGGGATTTTTGTTAGAGTAGAAGGAGGAGGTGGAAAGATATGCTAGTCATAAGCGCGAACGAACAACGAAACTTAGTAAATATGAAGGAAGTCATTGAATACGCGGCGCTTGCTTTAAAAGAATTTTCAGCAGAAAGAACGATCACACCAATTCGTGGCTCATTACCATTTGCGAACGAGCAAAATACCGCATTAATTATGCCTTCAGTAGCGGAAGGACTCGAAGCGCTCGGTTTAAAAGTAGTAACGGTAGCTCCGCATAATAAAAAGATAGGAAAGAAAACGATAAACGGGATCGTTATGCTATCAGACTTTCAAACGGGAGAACCGCTTGCGCTTTTAGAAGGATCGTACTTAACGATGATTCGAACAGGTGCCTTATCAGGAGTAGCGACAAAACATTTAGCTCGTCATAACGCAAAAAACTTATGCATTATCGGTACAGGTGAACAAGCGAAAGGAATTGCAGAAGCTGTATTCGCGGTTAGAGATATCGAAAAAGTAATTTTATACAACCGAACAGAAGAAAAAGCGTATGCATTTGCGCAATATATACAAGAAAAATTCAGCAAACCAGCGTACGTCTACAGAGATCCAAATGAAGCAATAAGCGAAGCAGACATCATCGTCACAACAACGAATGCATCCACACCAGTCTTCTCAGAAAAACTACAAAAAGGCGTCCACATAAACGCCGTCGGTTCATTTAGACCGAGCATGCAAGAACTACCATCTCACGCCATCGCGAACGCAAACAAAGTAGTAGTCGAATCAAAAGAAGCAGCACTAGAAGAAACGGGTGACCTTCAAGTTCCTATAAAAGAAGGATTATTTGAAGCGAGCGACATCTATGCTGAACTTGGTCAAATCATTAGCGGAGAAAAAGCTGGTAGAGAGAACGATGAAGAGATTACTATTTTCAAATCAGTTGGTTTGGCGGTAGTAGACATTATCGTTGCGAAGTATTTGTATGAAAAAGCGGTGGAATGTGGAGTGGGGAATAGGATTGAGTTTTGAGGCTGCCTTTTGGTGGTCTTTTTGTTTATAATGCGCGTATGCATCTCAATTGTAATGTGTAGTGTTTGCAAAGAAATTATGTGATGTATCATATATTCTGTTAAAATTAAACAAAAATGCATATAAAAAATTGCAGGTGAGAAACCTTGGATTTAGTTCGGAAATTAACTCGTATTTATGGCTTAGGGCTTTGCTGTGGGTTGTGGAGTAAAGCTGAAGTAATTCAATGGTGTGATAAATTGATTGAAGCAAGTGACAGTCCGCCATATGAAATAATTGAGATATCCTTAATGTCTAAAGCAAAGATAGATGATATTGAAGGGAAGTTATTTGAGTTTAGTAGCACAGTTGATGAAGAATACACTGTTAAGTTAACTCTTTCCGTCATTCATGAAAAACTAAAAGAACATGAACTGACCATTGAAGAATCAATTAAATGCACCACTAGACTTTTAGTCAACAGGGGGGTGCATTGGGAGGCGGAATACTTTGAATTGTATAGTCTAGACGATAGCTATGACTTAGCTAAAGATGGTGTTCATTTTGATTTAAGTCAAGTTATTCATACATATATTGAAATGTTAAGTATTTATAGTAAGTATTTTAGTGGGTTTGAAAAACTGTATTTTAAAGTAATGGGAAATGAATGGAGATTTTAATGTATATCAGTATTTGATTAGCTTTGTTTGTCCCTTATTTTCTAATTGGAGAATAAGGGACAAAGTTTTATGAAGGAGTAAATTTAGACACTAAGTATGCAGCTTTTTTACCATTCCCGCCATTCTTCTGTTATATCTTCTTCGGATTCTAAGCCAGCTATTCGTGCAGCTGCATCGATAAATTCATAGAGATCTTCTCTTTCCATTGTTTCGATAAAATGGTCATGTTCGATATTTAGTTCATTTAGTTTAATAACTACCTCTTTAACGACTTGCATTATTTCGACTTCGGTTGGATTCTCTCCCAATTGCTCTAAATTGTTAATGTAGGTGTCGAGGACTTTGTTTGTTGCACTTATATTTTCTTCAGTGAAAAATTCCCCATCTTCATCATACTCAACCCATGAGGTTGTTGGTTTATTTTTTTTCAATTCATCAAATGTCATGATAACCTCCTAAATGTGTTTTTTGTCCTTAATTTCATTCTACATTTTCGATCATATATAACAATCATTTTAGAGGGATTTTCTGTAAGTTGATAGTTTTTCAACTCATTTTATGAGGCTACTTATTCGTGGTCTTTTTATTTTCCCCTCCGCATAAATATATTTTATCCCGCATTAACGGGCAGTAAGACTCCCACCTCAAAATTCGGCGAATGCGGAGGAGTTAGGTGGGAGATCAACTGCCCGTAAAAGCCCGATTGGTGAAGGCTAATAATCAGTGGGGGATGGACAAACCCCCACTGATTAAAGTTTCACTTTATCGCAAGAATTCATTAATAGATTTCAAACTGTCTACCTTTGCGAAAAAGTTTGACAATACATACGGGTAGTGGTAATTTAAAACCTATAAGAAAACTCGGTATTAATTCCGAGTTTTCTTATAGGTGTAAATAGTCGAGAGGGGTCGAAATATGAAGAAGAAGTTGTTTGCATTACCATTTGTCCTACTATTACTTATTGCATTAGCGGCTTGCTCAGGGGAGAAAGATTCTTCGAAGCAAGCGAACACTAGTAAATCAGGGACTCCGAAAGACGGAGGAACGTTAACGGTTGGTGTTAGTGATAATCCGGATACGATGAATCCGCTTTATGCGAATGATCGTGTGTCGTTAACGATACAGCAAGCTTTATATGCACCGTTGTATCATATGGAAGACGGTAAGAAAAAGTTTGTTCTTGCTGAGAGCTTTACGCCTTCAGAGGATCAATTAACATGGACGTTAAAACTAAAAGATAATTTGAAATGGCATGATGGTAAGAAAATTACATCAGACGATATTGTATTTACATTCCAATCTATTTTAGATGAGAAGCAAAATAGTTCAAGCCGTGAAAACTTTATTTTTAAAGGAAAGCCGCTTGAGGTAAAAAAAGTGGATGAGCTAACGACTCAATTTGTATTACCACAAGTAAGTGCATCTTTCGAAGGGGTTATGAATGACTTCTTCCCAATTCCGAAACATGTATTTGAAGGTGAAGCGGATTTAGTGAAGAGTAAGAAAAACCTACAACCTGTTGGATCAGGTCCATTTAAATTAAAAGAGTTTAAATCAGATGAATATGTTGCGCTAGAGCGATTCGATGATTATTTTGCTGGTAAAGCGAAATTAGATTCTGTCGTGTACCGCGTTGTAAAAGATCGTAATACAGCAAACGTTTCACTACAAAATGGTCAAATCAATATGAAAATGATTGAACCGCAAGACTTTAAGAAATTAGATAGCACTGGGAACTTCTCAATGGTCACATTCCCTGAAGGTAGATTATTCTACTTAGCTTATAACTTTAATACAGACCTTATGAAGAAAAAAGAAGTGCGCCAAGCGATTGCGCATGCATTAGATAAGAAAGAAATGATTAACTCAGCGTTCGTTTCTAGTCAATTTGCAGAACCGGCAAATTCAATCTTAACGCCAGACGCTATGTATTATGCGAAAGATATTAAAGAGTATAAGTATGATCAAAAAGAAGCGAAAGATTTATTAGCAAAAGCTGGTGTGAAAGATAAAGAAAAAATCCGCGTTATGTATGTAACGAATAATAAAATCATGGAAAGTCTAGCACTTTATACACAGCAAAAATTACAAGAAGTTGGCTTACAAGTTGAACTGAATGCATTAGATGCTAGTGCGGCAAGTGAAAAAGGCTTAGATAAAGCGAATAAAGACTATGACATTACATTCGGTGGTTACATAATGGGACCAGAGCCAGATTCATATAAGAGCTTATTCTTAAGTAATGCAGAATACAATTATGCACGTTATAAAAATGCTGACTTTGATAAGTTATGGGAAGAAGCTGCGGTTGAAACAGATAAAACGAAACGCGCAGAGCTATACCATAAAATCCAAGATACAGCTAGAGAAGACTTACCTTATCTTCCAATCGCATATCCGAAAGCAGTTATTGCAGTAGATAAAAAGTTTGATGGATTAAAAGAAGCAAAAGCAATTCCAGTTACAATGTTTGAAGATCTATCGAAAATTTATGAAGTGAAATAAGAAACTGTAAAGAAGCTGGTGGAAATCAGCTTCTTTATCCCGCTTTAATGGGCTAATAATCAGTGGGGATGGACAAAACCCCCACTGATTAAAGTTTCACTTTATCTTGAGGGGGGAAGTTTGTGTATAAAGTAATTGCAAAGAGGCTTTTAAATGCGATTCCGCTTTTATTTGTTATTTCTATTATTTCTTTTCTATTAATAAAACTAGCGCCGGGCGATCCCGTTCGAAACTTTGTAACGCCGAATATGAGTCCAATTGATGTCGAGCGTATTCGCAAAAGTTTAGGACTAGATCAGCCGATTTACGTGCAATATTTTTTATGGTTAAAAAATATTTTAACAGGGAATTTTGGGTACTCACTTCAAAACCATCGTCCTGTTTTAGAACTTATTACAGAAAGATTACCCGCAACAATCGGGTTAATGGGATCATCTTTACTCGTCTCATTTGTAATCGCAATCCCGCTTGGATTATTTACAGGTGTGAAAAAGAACTCGTTCTTTGACCGCATTGTGAACTTCATCTCCTATGTGGGAATCTCAATGCCAGTTTTTTGGTTCGCGTTACTATTAATCTACTTATTCTCTTTAAAGTTGAACATGCTTCCGAGTATGGGTATGCGCACAGTCGGTCAAGATTCCTTCTGGGATATTGTTCAGCACGGTATTTTACCTTGCATGGTGCTAGCGTTCCAAAACATCTCTGTCTATATGAGATATATTCGCTCAAGTACAATTCAGCAATTAGAAGAAGATTACGTACAAATTCAATATGCGTACGGTGCTTCACAGAAAACAGTTTTATTTAATCACGTACTTCGAAACGTATTAATACCGATCATTACAATTTTCGGATTATCTATTCCGAGTTTAGTAGGCGGAGCGTTCATTACGGAAACAGTATTCTCATGGCCGGGACTTGGTTCACTCGGGGTAAATGCTATTTTTAGATTTGATTATCCAATTATTATGGCAATCACATTATTATCATCGTTCATGTTAATTCTCGGTAATTTAATTGCTGATATTTTATATGGCGTAGTAGATCCGCGCATTCGAATGAGGGGGTGATTTGGAATGAACAATAGGAGATTTCAAACGATAAAAAATAGTTTTACAAAAAATAAGTTTGTAGTAATGGGAGTTATTATACTGGGTGTTTTAACAATCGCGTCTCTTTTCGCATTCGTATCACCGTACGATCCTAGTAAAATGTCGATTCCAGATCGTTTACAAGAACCGAGTATGAGTCATCCGTTCGGCACAGATGATTACGGAAGGGATTACTTAACGAGAGCGTTATATGGCGGACGAGTTTCCCTTGCTGTTGGTTTTCTAGCGATGGTTGTTTCCATTACAATCGGAACCGCAGTAGGAACAATTAGCGGATATTTTGGCGGAAAGTTAGACAACTTCTTAATGCGAATTGTTGAAGTTTTAATGTCAATTCCATCATTCTTTTTAATGCTGTTATTAAATGCGTATTTAAAACCAGGCATTACAACGCTTGTTCTTATTATTGGATTACTAACGTGGATGGATACCGCGCGTATCGTAAGGGCAGAAACGTTATCTGTAAAAGAGCGTGAGTACGTTTTATATGCAAAAGTATCCGGACAAAAATCATTGATGATTATTGTAAGACACATCATCCCTAACATTTTATCGACCATTATAATCGCAGCGACATTAACAATTGCGACATCGATTTTAATGGAATCATCACTTAGCTTCTTAGGGTTAGGTATTAGAGAACCAGATTCTTCTTGGGGCAGCATGCTAAATAATGCGCAAGGATACATAGGTGAAGCTTGGTATTTAACACTCTTCCCAGGGTTCCTTATTCTATTAACTGTACTAAGTTTTAACGTAATCGGTGAAGCGTTGAAAAAAGCTTTCGCACCAAAAGGGGCTCATCATGAGAACTAATGTTTTAAGTGAGGGGGAGTGAAAAGCGTGTCTGAAAAACTATTAGAAGTGAAAAACTTAAAGACTTCTTTTTTCATAGAAGACGGCGAAGTAGAAGCTGTTCGCGGCGTTTCATTTAGTTTGAAAAAGGGTGAAGTCGTTGGGATTGTTGGCGAATCGGGAAGCGGAAAGAGCGTTATGGCGAAATCGGTTATGGCTCTCGTTACGCCTCCGGGGAAAGTGAAAGAAGGAGAGATTCTTTTTCAAAATGAAAACGTGCTTTCTAAATCGGAGAAAGAATTACGCTCTATTAGAGGAAATCAAATTTCACTTATTTCCCAAGATCCAATGTCGGCATTAAATCCAGTTGTGAAAATTGGTAAGCAAATGACAGAAGTAATTATAAGGCATCAAAAAGTGAAAAAGAAAGAAGCACAAAATATCGCGGTCAACTTACTAAAACAAGTCGGTCTTTCTTCACCGGAAGAAAGGGTAAAACAATATCCGCATGAACTAAGCGGCGGTATGAAGCAGCGGGTTATGATCGCAATGGCAATGTCTTGTAACCCAGACCTTCTCATTGCGGATGAACCGACGACTGCGCTTGATGTAACGATACAAGCACAAATACTAGATTTAATGAAAAACTTAAAAAACGAAACGAATATGTCATTACTTCTTATTACACATGATCTTGGAATTGTTGCGCAAAACTGTACACGCGTCATCGTTATGTACGGCGGGCTTATTATGGAAGAAGGGCATGTACTTGATATATTCCAATCGCCGAATCATCCATATACGAAAGGGCTATTAAACTCTCTACCGAAAATATCGAACGGCGTAAAAGAAAGACTAGCACCAATTCAAGGTGTAACGCCCAACTTACTACATCCGCCGAAAGGGTGCCCATTCGCAGAGCGTTGCCCACATAAAATGGACATTTGTGAAAAAGAACGTCCACCATATTTTGAAATCGGAAACGGAAGACGCTCTATGTGCTGGCTAAACGATAGGGCGGTAGGTGATTCCCATGCATGAAGAAAACTTAATTGAAGTTCGGAACTTAAAAAAGTATTTTCCTATTAAAAAAGGACTATTCGGCAGAAAAACAGAGCAATTAAAAGCAGTCGATGACCTAAGCTTCACAATTAAAAAGGGTGAAACATTCGGACTAGTAGGAGAATCAGGCTGCGGAAAATCAACGACAGGAAGAAGTATCATTCGCTTACACGATGTAACTTCAGGTAACATTCTATTCGATGGAAAAGATATCGCAGATCTAAAAGAAAATGAACTAAAAGAATATAGAAAAAGAATGCAAATCATTTTCCAAGACCCATACGCATCATTAAACCCGACAATGAACGTATTCCAAATTATTAGCGAACCGATGAACATTCATGGCTCTTACACAGCCGAAGAAAGAAAAGAAATCATTCTAGACCTGCTCAAAAAAGTAGGACTAAAAGAAGAACACCTATATCGCTACCCGCACGAATTTAGCGGAGGCCAAAGACAGCGCATTAGCATCGCGCGCGCACTATCTGTAAAACCTGACTTCATCCTATGTGACGAACCAATCTCAGCACTAGATGTCTCAGTCCAAGCACAAGTCGTAAACATGCTGCAAGACATCCAAGAAGAAACAGGCGTCACATACTTATTCATCGCACATGACCTATCCATGGTAAGACACATATCAGATAGAATCGGAGTCATGTACTTAGGAAACATAGTAGAAATTGCCGACAGCGAAGACCTATACACAAAACCGGCACATCCATACACACAAGCACTACTCTCATCCGTGCCAGAACCAGATCCAACAAACACAGGCAAAGAACGGATCATTCTGCAAGGCGAAGTTCCAAGCCCACTCAACTCACCATCCGGCTGCAAATTCAGAACGCGCTGCAAATTCGCCACTGAAAAATGCGCACAGGAAGTACCGAAGATGGTTGAGATTGCGAAGGGGCATGAGGTGGCTTGTCATTTGTTTTAGGGGGGAAAGCATCGGGGGGACCTGGTGCTTTTTTGTTTTACGTGGCCATTAAGTTAACAAAGGAAATTATTAGATATGAAACACTTCTTGTTTCAGAGATAACAAGCTTTGATTGCCGGTGTTCCAAAATTAAGTGGAGAAATCACCATGGGTATTATGTGGTAATCAAAGGGAACAGCTTCTACAAAATTAAGTGTTTTAGAATTCAAGTCATTTTTTATAGTAAATAAATTCAATATGTAGTACATATTATTTTGTAAGATGAAACAAATATTAGTTATACATGCATAATTTATAATAACCTTCATATTGGTAAGGTTAAATTTAGACTTAAGTATGACAAATAAGGAAAGCTAAGATAATATATAGTTATTGAAGCCAGAAATGGATACATTAGGGTGTTTTTTTATACTAATATTTAGGCCCCATCATCATGAATTGATTCGCGAAGCTATCCATTGCTCTTCTATATCTATCTAAATCATCTCCTATCTTTCTAAATTCATCGATTCTATAGACGAGCTCCTTCTCTACTTCACTTAACCTTCTTTCAATTTCTTTAGCGGTATTTCCTTTCCAGCTATGTGCTAATAGTGTTTTTATGGCATTGACATTCTTTCTGTGATTTTCTAATTCTAAAATACACGATTCTAAATTATTTTTGGCACCTACTACATCGGCAGCATGTGCTATAACATCATAATTTTTCATGAAGATCACCCGTTTTTCAGTTTTGTTTATCAACAGTTTCAAATTCAACCGCTCTTTGTTCAATGAAATCAGCCTCAGAACGAATACGTTCCATATACCCTCTTTGAAATCCATAAATACCGTATGTAAGTGTATTTATTAAATTGCCATCAACACTAGCTGGCGATTGTTGTAATACATTAATAATTTTATTGCTTGCTTGTACGATCTTTTGGTTAATATCATCAATTTCCCTTTTTAAATCTGAAGTAATTTGTTTAACTTCTTCGACTGTTAAATGAATTGTAACCCCATCAGCGCGCGGGGACCCCTGAATTTTCTCTCCTGTATCGCTATCGTACATATTCGGTATATTCAAATAACCGTATTTATCGTGACTAAGGTTATCCATGGAATGAAAGCTTGGACCCATAAAACCCATGAAAAAACGAACAGTATTATAACCATTTGTTAAAAAAGGTAAAAATGGAATATAACTACTTGCATCATGAATCCTATTATCATTTTTTATATCTGGTTTATCTGTATAAAATAAATGACCTATACGACCTCTATTTTTATTATCATTTCCTCTAAAACCAGTAAATACAGTATCATTGGGGTTTCCGATAGTTGTAATTTGATCTTTATAATCTCCCCTTAAGGCTTTTTCCTTTTTATCTTTAGGTAATGAATCAATAACATTTGGAGCTTCGTAACTAACAACTGCTACATCATTCATAACCCCAGCGTATTCACCTAAACCACCACCTAGAGAATGGCCGGTTAATGTAAGCTGGTATCCGTCTAACCCATTTTTAGGGTCTTTCATATATTTCTTTACTTCTTTTGTTAAATCATCAGCATTAGTAAATTGACTTTCTGCAACTATTTTTTGCTTTCTTTCTTTCGCCATAGCGAAATTAAATTGTTCAGTTAAAGGAAGTGATGAAGTGTCAAAGCTATTCATTTTTTCCAAACTATCTTGATTTTTTCTAAAACGATTACCCATAACATCAAATACATCTGCATCATAAAAATCAGGTGCTTCCCAAGAGCCGCGAAAAGCAATCACAACTTGTTTTGTTTCTTCATTCTTGTAAACAGTGGCATCAAAGCTATTTTTTGAGTTATGAAGAACAGCACCATTTATTTCTACAGGTTTCCAAATCTCTTTTTGTTTACCAAATTCTACAACTTCTGTGAGAGCATCACCATAACTACTAGTAGCCAAATGGGAAAGGCTTTTATCTGAAACTGAACTTCCCATATTTCCATCTCCTCAAAAAAGATTTATAGTTATATTATAAATCTTCTTAAGGAGGAAATATATTGAATAAGAGAAAAAAGGTGAATATTGCTATTTTTACGATTTTATTATTAATAATAGGCTACGTATCTTATACAATGTACAACAAAAATATTACGCAAGATAAAGCTTCAAAAGTAGCAATAAATCATATGAAGGATAAAGAAAATATAGATCTTGTAGTTACTAAAGTTGAGATTTTACATGGAGTACGTGATGGTTTTATTGATGTAGAAGGTTATTCTAAAAATGATAAGAAAAAGGTAATCCGCGTTACGATAAACAAAACGCAAAACTATTTAGTCTCCGGTTGGGGATTTAAGGATTAGAGGTAAATGATTAGATTACTCAAATAGTAAATTCAAATGAGAGAAAGGCACCTGAAGGTGCCTTTTTTAACTAGATTTATTATTAACTAATGTATCCCCACCACCAAGCTCCGCCTCAATCTGCGAAGTCTTCGATGACTCATCCATACGCCAATAAGTAATAAAGCTTATTGCGATACATCCAGCTACGTAGAAATAGAATAGTGATTCCATTCCGATACTTTTTAGCCATAATGCGATGAACTCAGCTGTTCCGCCAAATATCGCAACAGTTAGTGCATACGGTAAACCTACGCCAAGTGCGCGAATTTCAGTTGGGAAGAGCTCTGCTTTTACAATTGCGTTAATGGAAGTGTAACCAGTAACGATAATGAGACCGACCATCATGAGTAAGAATGCTACGATTGAATTTGTATAATTTGGAGTGACCCAATAAAGTGAGACAAGGATAAAACACCTCTAATTTGTCGTATGTAGATGTAAACGACAAATTAGAGGTGTTTTTTCATGTACCACTTTCGGGTTCACTCAGGACCTAGTGCTTTTTTCTTTTGTAGGAGTCGGGGTGCTTGGTGGTTTTTGCGAAATTTGTCGGTAAGTCGATATATTCGGAGTTGTGTTCGATATAATTGGATAATCGTTGATATATTTTTTTAGGGTGTGGTATTCATTGGTAGAAAGAGTTTTCCGGGCGTATGATACAATGGGAGTAGCTCGTAAATAAGGAAGTGAAAGTATGAATGCTATACAATTTGTTCAATTTTATGTAATGAAAAGTGCTGAAAAGATTGATGAGTTATATATACGTAAAGAACAAGGTATAACAATTCTCCCCATTATAAAGCAGACCCCACGTAAGATTATGAATACAGCAGAACTTCTTTTTAGTGAAGAAGAAGTTTCAGATGTTTCTACTACTATTACAAAAAACTTTTATTCACCTAATGTAAGGAAAAGAGAAAGTGATGTTTTAAAGTGGTTAACGATATATGAAATGCTAGATTGTATAGAACGAGGGATTTTCATTAAGGAAGTTCGTTTTGAGAAAGATGGTAAAACGGTTCGTGACATTTTTTATCGAATGGGATATGGCTTGTTTACATATATGGAAAAGGAACGACAGTTAGAAAAGTTAAGAGAGGAAGAGATTTTACATCAATGGATGCAGAAGAAGCAGTCTATGCCAAAGTACACAAATGAGTATACGGAAAGATTATGGAATGTTTTGGAGCACATTGAAAACGATATCGAGAGTACTTTGCCTCCTATAGATGAAAAACGTTGGTCGTTTCATAAGACGGTTCTGTTTTTAGAGTTTCTACTCGCTACATATAAAATTAGTTGTGAGAAGCGTACATTTGATTGGAAAGAGATTGGCGCGGCGTATTATGAAGTGATTGGTGGTTCTAAAAAGTTTGATCAACATAAGAAAGAGTTTCTTGATCAGTTAGAAGATATGTTAGATGCTCCGCCGCATTGTTTAGGTTTAGTTAGCTTAGGTACGGTGACGCCTATATTTTTTTGCGGGAAATTACAGGAAGGTAATACGTATTATGAGTGTGATACGGTTCGTTCATTAACGGATTTAGTTGTATTTCGTCATGAGTATAAAACAGATGCGAAGGTTTTATGGCTTGTTGAAAATAGAGCGATATTAACGAGGATGGCAGCGGAGAGTGGTTTTGTAGCGAGTACGGATAGTCTCGTAGTTGGAGTGGATGGTCAACTACGCAGTGGGCATAAAAAGTTTATACAAAGCGTTCTTGCACATTCTCATTCTATAAAAAAAATTATGATTTGGACGGATTACGATGGTGCAGGAGAAGTGATTAGTGATGCGTTATTTGAATTGGTAGCACCATATGAAAGGCATGCACGCTGGATTTCTGCGGATGGAAGAGTGTTAGATAAGAAGGAGTTTGAGGAATCAACTTACTTAAGAGAAAGTGAGCAAGAAGAAAGTTTAGGAGGTGTGGATACTTGGATGGAATGGATCAGTCAGTAATTTCGATTTTACAAACAGATTCGTCGCATATTTCAGTACGAAATGCGATGAAAGATTTAAATAAATTATCAGGTGTTATTTCAGAGCTTGGACAGGGGAGGATTATATTTAATTCCCTTCCATACTTCTGATGGGGTGGACATCAATGAGATGTTGTTTTTTGTTCACGGATTTTTAACATCTTTATTTACAGTGTTTTGAATGTAATAATAAAAAGTTTGCTTTCATATTAGAAAAGGTTAGTCCCTCACTTCACTGCAGTTAAAAACCTCACATCCAAAAACAAAGGGGAACTCAATTGTTCAAACTCATATAAAGTTTCAATCTTGTCTAAGCATCCATTAGGATATACAATTGATCATCTATTTTTCTTTACATAATCTCCAGATACAGTCCATATCAACTATAGATTCTTGTCTTATGCTAAATGTAATCAAAAAGCAAGTAGATAAAGATAATGACTAAAACATTAACTCTAGATACTTTTTTGATGAATATTACAAATAAACAGGAGGTAATGAAAAATGATTAAAACATTATTAGCAGGAGCACTTTTAAGTACAGGATTGGTAGCGGGAGGTGCAGTAGGTGCAGATGATGCGAAAATGGACAATTTAAAGTCAAATGAAGATAGTTCAAATCAAGTAATTACACAAAGTGCAGATGGAACAACGTCTTTCTCACAAAACTTTGATTTACCTAAAGATGCAGTGCCAGCAACTCCTAAAGGAGACGTAAAAACTGTTGAAAGAACAGAAGGTACAGGTTCTCAGGAAGGAAAAATGGTACCAGCAAAAGAAGGTGCAGATTCTCAATCTGGATTTGAAATGGGAGCCCCTGAAAAACCAGAGCATGCAAAAACTGTTGAAAGAACAGAGGGTACAGACTCTCAAGAAGGAAAAATGGTACCAACAAAAGAAGGTACAGATTCTCAATCTGGATTTGAAATGGGAGCCCCTGAAAAACCAGAACATGCAAAAACTGTTGAAAGAACAGAAGGTACAGACTCTCAAGAAGGAAAAATGGTACCAACAAAAGAAGGAAATTAAATAATATATAGTTATAACGAAGAGCATCCAAAAGGGGTGCTCTTTTTATATTGTAGGGATTAACTAGTTTTACTCAATATAGAACTATAGGAGGACTTCAAGCTAGAATAGGGGTTACTGTCTCTTCAAATCATGGTGTTGGAAGCACTAGTTTTGGTGGTAACGTTACAACATAAACATTTTATTAGAGATTTTCTAAATTTACATACACTCTAGATGGACTACATATCAACTTCAGATACTTGTTTTATGATACAAGTAATCAAACAAAAGGAGGGCAATACAAAATGATTACAACAGTATTAACAGGGCACTCTTTTAAGTACAGGAGATTATTAACAGGTGGAGAAAATGTTGAGGATGTACAGACAGATAAACATATTCCATATGAACAAAATGAATTGCAGCGGACTCTAGAAAAGTACGATTCGAAGAAATTTGAGTTATAAAAAGAAAATAGATAAATATAGTGAAAATAGATAAATTGACAAGAGAAAAGCACTTTGTGTATATCACAGGTGCTTTTCTCTTGTCATTTTGATATAGGGTTTGAATTAAATTTTTACACTAAAATATATACGGCAAAAAGGGGGGAGTTCATTGCACAAAGTTATTTATGGAATATTAATTTTAATTTATACTTTGTATTCATTTTTTGTAAGTGATGGAAGTGAAGTAAGGTTTATTATGGTGTTAACTATAGTACTTATCTTTTCTGTAGTTTTAGAAAAAGGAAATGCAAACAAAACGACTGATTAAAGGTCTTTTTGTTTGCATTTTTTAGTTGGCTATTAAAGTCCAGATGTTTTAGGGATAGCACCAAATCGCCATCAAGCTTAAAGGACGATTTATCCCCAAACAATAAAAATGAGCTTTTTATTACAAGTTAGCACCAAATTTCGTTTTTGGGACACTATCAAATTTTTATTTGATGAAAACACCCGCCTAAAATAGAAAACTTTTAACCTATTATCATTTATTCCGTAGCTTTTAAGGTATTTAACACGACTTTGGTTGCGTCTGCAATAAGTTTGTCATCGTATTTAGCATCTTCTTTATCATGATTAGAAAGTATAGCAAGAACAATCGGCTTTTTATTTGGTGGCCAAATAATTGCGATATCATTTCTTGTTCCGTAAGATCCCGCGCCTGTTTTATCAGCTACTTCCCATCCTTTTGGTACGCCCGCACGAATCAATTTATCTCCAGTTGTATTTCTCTTCATCCAATCTACTAATAGTTCACGTTTTTCTATTGGAAGTGCAGTTCCTAATGTAAATGATTGAAGTGTCTTAGCTATCGCTTCTGGTGTACTGGTATCATGTGTTTCTCCTGGATGCACTTCATTTAATTCAGGTTCAAATCGTTCTGAAGTAGTAACAGTATCTCCCATTTCTCTCAAGATTTTTTCAAATTCAGAGGGCCCCCCTAACTGTTTAAGAATCAAATTATGTGCTGTGCTGTCACTATATCGAACAGAAGCATCTGCAAGTTCTTTTAACGTCAGTCCTGTATCAACATGCTTTTCAGTAATTGGATTATAATTAGAAAGATCTTCATGAGTATACGTAATCCTTTGATCAAGAGCTTCTAATGAGTTCTTGCGTAAAAGAGCGCCCACAGCTAATGATTTAGATGTAGATGCAAATGCAAAACGATCATCTGAATGATAAGCAACAGTTTGATTTGTACCTGTGTCCAGTGCATAAATACCAAGCTTAGCATCATATTCTTTTTCAAGTTTAGCGAAAGATTGATTACCTGTATTTTCTTGTTTAATTTGATTAGCTTGATTCGTTTGTTTAGGTGGTTCAGATTGAGTGTTACTATTGGAACAGCCTATAAGTGATACACATGAAAGTAATACTACAGGCACAATCTTTTTGTAATGTAAAATGTTAAAGAACTTGTTTAAAACGAACATAAATTTTCAACCTCTTTCAAGAATATATGGATTTTGTCTAGGTATTCTAAATACCAATGCAATTAAAGATGGCATAGGGTAACAATACTACTGCAACTAAAATTTCACAGGTTAAAGGACATCCAAAACGTTTATATGATTGATAAGTCACGGTTTGGGCTGTTTCTTTTTTGTTTCCACTTGTAATGGTTCACCTGTGAAAGTATTAAACTTGTAATACTTAACCGTAGTATTACAATACATATTTTTTACTTTTGGGAATAATAAGTCCTTTCTTTTTTTTGTAATACATAAAAATAGATGTCAAACGGGATATGTTGTATCCAATCTGGACAACTAATGTTAGAAATACACTTATTAGACACTCTAAGTAATAAATTTGTTCCACTTTAAGATGAGGAAGAATTTTGGGGTTGTAAAATAACGATGGAACTACGGGTTTTTTCGTCATACAAAAACCTCTACATGTAAGTAGAGGTTTTTAAATTGTATATTAATGAATTATGCTTTTTTAGATAAAGCAAATCGAGTTCAGGTAAACGAAGAACATAGAATACATAATTTTAACTAGATTTATTATTAGCTAGTTTATCTCCACCACCAAGCTCTGCCTCAATCTGCGAAGTCTTCGATGACTCATCCATACGCCAATACGTAATAAAGCTTATCGCGATACATCCAGCTACGTAGAAGTAGAATAGTGATTCCATTCCGATGCTCTTTAGCCATAATGCGATGAACTCTGCAGTCCCGCCGAATATCGCAACGGTTAGAGCATATGGTAAACCTACGCCAAGTGCGCGAATTTCAGTTGGGAAGAGTTCGGCTTTTACAATTGCGTTAATGGAAGTGTAACCAGTAACGATAATAAGACCGACCATCATGAGTAAGAATGCTACGATTGGTTCTGTCGTTTTTTCCATAAAGAAGAAGATTGGTGCTGTTAATAAAGTTCCGAGAATACCGAATGCCATTAATAATGGGCGACGTCCAATTTTATCGGATAGTAGCCCCGCAATCGGTTGAAGTACGACGAAAATAAGTAGTGCGACAAAGTTAATCCAGCTTACAACTTCTTTCGGGAGACCGACTGTGTTTACCATGAACTTTTGTAAATATGTTGTGTACGTATAGAATGCAACAGTGCCTCCTAGTGTTAGGCCGACTACTGTTAATACTGCTTTCGGGTGTTTCATAAGAGCGCGAACGGTTCCTGCGCTTTCGCGGTTTTTCGATTCCATATTTGAGAACTGCTCTGATTCATCCATTGTACGTCGAAGCCATAATACAGCTACTGCGCCCATTGCTCCAATAATGAATGGAATACGCCATCCCCAAGCTTTCATATCTGGTTCGCTTAGTAATTGCTGAAGAACAATTTGAACGCCCAACGCAACCATCTGCCCAGCAACGAGCGTTACATATTGAAAACTTGAATAAAAACCACGGCGTCCACTACTAGCCATCTCAGATAAATATGTTGCGGAAGTTCCGTACTCTCCGCCGAGTGATAATCCTTGCAGTAAACGGGCGAGAACTAAAATAATTGGCGCCATAATACCGATACTTTCGTAACTAGGTGTACAGGCGATAATTAAAGAACCACCGGCCATAACCGTAATAGAAAGAGTTAATGCTGCCCGGCGTCCGTGCCGATCTGCATAGCGTCCCATTAATAAACTTCCGATAGGGCGCATTAAAAATCCGACTGCGAAAATAGCTGCTGTGTTCAGTAACTGACTTGTTGGATCTCCTTTAGGAAAGAACTCTGCTGAGAAGTAAACAGCGAAAGCAGAGTAAACGTACCAATCGTACCATTCAATTAAATTGCCGACTGAACCTTTGAAGATATTGCCGGCGACTCGGTTAGATTTTGCTTGAGCCATAATAATTCCTCCTCTTGCTTATAAATAAAAGGTATATATGAAAGCGTGTTCAATGTAGTTGAATTGTACTGTTTTTTAATTGAAATCTCAATATTATGACAATTTTATTCTTTTTGTACTTTATGTACATGGAGAGTTTTAATAGTTGCTTCATTATTAGTTTTGTCATAATAATAGAAAAAGGAGATTGATAGTTTTGAATATTTTATCAAAGGATATGGAGTATGAAGAAATCACGTAAAGTGTCATTACAAACGAAAATAGTAAGCTTAATTATTACATTAATTTTATTTGTCGTTCTTCTGTTAGCAGGAATATTTGTTTACATTCAGTCCGTTGATACGAAGCGGCAAGTGGAGCAGTTAGCACTGCAAACAGCTAAATCCCTTTCTTTTATGCCAGCTATAAAAGATGCTTTTCAATATAACGAGCATAAAAGTACCATTCAATCCATTGCGGAACAAGTTCGTGAGCAAGCTGGTGCAGATTATGTAATTATAGAAGATCGTTATGGCGTTATGTATTCACATTCTAATTCGGAGTTGATTGGTACAAAGAGTAACAATCTATATAACTATGAAGCACTCACTTTTGGTGGCTATTATACACTCGAAGGAAATGGTGCAAGTGGCCCGGCTTTAATGGCGAAGGCGCCTATTATTGTTCATAACGGAGACTACGATCAAGTTGTAGGCGTTGTGACAGTAGAGTTTTTAATAAAAGGTATTGAATCTAACATACTGAGCAGAACGAAAGAAATCATACTCTTCTCTTTAGCGGTGTTACTAGTTGGAATTGTTGGCGGCATTCTTCTAGCACGTAGCATTCGTAAAGATACACTCGGTTTAGAGCCAAATGAAATTGCAGCTTTATACCGGGAACGAAGTGCGATACTACTATCTATAAAAGAAGGGATTATCGCTATTGATCAAAACGGTTGTATTACTATGATGAACACTTCGGCAGAAGAGATGCTGCATGTAAGTGATGAGTATATGCAGCAGCACATTTCAAAAGTTTTACCGGAATTTAATATGGAGAGAGTGCTAGAAAACGATCAAGAAATCGGGTTTCAAGATAAAGTGTTTATTTTAAACATGACACCAATACTCGAAAATAACAGTACAGTAGGCGTTGTATGTAGTTTTAGAGATAAAACAGAATTGCAAAACCTTGTTAACACAATATCTGAGGTAAGAAAATATTCAGAGGACTTACGTGCTCAAACGCATGAATTTACAAATAAACTTTTCGTCTTATCTGGTTTATTGCAGTTAGGACACTACAGAGAAGCAATTGAATTTATCCAACAAGAATCTAATGTTCATCAAAGCCAAAACCATATTTTATTTCATCAAATTCACGATGCGAAAGTACAAGCTATTTTATTAGGGAAAATCGGAACAGCATCTGAGAAGAAAATTGATTTTCATATTGAAGGAGATAGTGCGCTTCAACCGTTACCAGACTATATAAAAGTTTCGCACCTTATTACGATCCTTGGAAACATAATCGACAATGCATTTGATGCGGTGAGTGAACGAGAGGGAAAGAGTGTTTCCTTCTTTGTTACGGATATTGGACACGATATTGTGTTTGAAGTGATAGATAGTGGAGCAGGGATACCGGCAGAAAAAATCACGACCATTTTTCAAAAAGGGTTTTCAACGAAAGGAAATGATCGTGGTTACGGGCTAGCAAACGTGAAAGAAATGGTAGATCTACTAGAAGGAACAATTGAAATTCAGAACGAGAAAAATGGGGGAGCTATTTTTACAATTTATCTTCCGAAAACATTGAGAGAAAGTACATGACAAACAGGGGGATGGGCATATGTTGAAGGTTGCAGTTGCAGAAGATGATTTCCGCGTCGCGCAAATTCAGGAAGAGTTTTTATCAAAAATAAAGGACGTAAAAGTGATTGGAAAAGCATTGAACGCGAAAGAAACGATGGAACTACTACAAAGGGAAGAAATCGATTTGCTTCTATTAGATAATTATTTACCAGACGGAATCGGCACAGACCTATTGCCGAAAATTCATGCAGACTTTCCAGACGTTGACATCATTATGGTTACTGCGGCGAATGAAAACCATATGTTAGAAAAAGCAATTCGAAATGGCGTAAGTAACTACCTTATAAAACCGGTCACGTTAGAAAAATTCGTTCGCACAATTGAAGAATATAAAAGAAAGAAGCAACTATTACATAGTAACAATGAAGTGAATCAAGCACTTATCGATAACTTCTTCGGCATTTCGCAAACACAAGACATAAAAAACTTACCGACAGGTGTAGATCCGCTAACACTGCAAAAAGTGAAAGGGGTTATAAAAGGATTCGAAGAGGGAATTACAATAGAAGAAATGGGAGAACAAATGGGTGCCTCCAGAACAACCGCAAGAAGATATTTAGAATACTTAGTAGCGACAAATGAATGCACAGTAGAGTACACATACGGCATTATCGGACGACCAGAACGAAAATATCGAATAGGACGAGGACTATGAAAAAACGATTATTACTATGTATATGGATCATGACAGGAGTAATAGCTGGTTGTTCTTCAGAAAAATCTCAAACGAATACAGTAAACATAGACAAAGTAGAAATCGTTGCGCCAAACGTTCAAGGAGCAGGGTGGGACTTAACAGCACGGGCGATGCAAAAAACACTAACAGAAGAAAAAATCTTCACAAAACCAATCACTGTCACAAACAAAGTAGGTGGCAGCGGTGACGTCGGATGGAAATATACGAAACAAAAAGGTGGTCACGTACTGGCGATTAACTCAAGCTTACTCATAACGAACAACCTACTAGGCCACAGTAAACTAACATATAAAGACTTCACCCCACTCGCGACACTCGCATCAGATTGGGAAGTCGTTGTCGTCTCAAAAGACTCAAATATAGAAAACGCAAACGAACTAATGGAACAACTCAAACAAGACAAGAAAAACTTCAAAATCGGCGTTGCCCCAGGCCTAGGAAACGACGATCACCTATCATTCGTACAAGTAAGCAAAGCATTTGGCATAAACCCTGCCGAACTACAATTCTTCGTCTACGAAAACAAAGAAAAAATCATAAACGCCCTAACGAACAAACAAATAGGCGCCGCAACCATGACCCTATCCGAAGCCGAAAAACAATACAAAGCCGGCAAAATAAAAATACTAGCCGTATCCGCACCAAAACGCCTAGACCGACTACCAGAAATCCCAACATGGAAAGAACAAGGAATCGACGTTGTCTTCCAGCACTGGAAAGGGATTATGGGCCCGAAAGATATGACGGAGGAAGAGATTGCTTATTGGGATAGTGTTATTAAGAAGATGGTGGAGAGTGATAGTTGGAAGGGGATTTTGAGGGAGAGGGGTTGGGAGAGTTTTTATAAGGGGAGTGGGGAGAGTAGGGGGTTTTTGGAGGAGAGTGATTTTAGGTATGAGGAGATGGTGAAAAAAGAGGCTTAAGAGGGAAGTATTCGATCATGCTTTATTTTTGTAGTTACTTCTATATAATATAAAAGAGATGAGAGTGTTAGGCTAATTACATTAAAGGTGCTAGATAGGAATAGATAAATTCTGTCTTACTGTTTAAAAATATATTAGTCGTTAAAAGATATAAAAGGCATTTTTCAGTCTATAAGGTGTGGGAATGTAAATTATAGAGTTTCTGTGAGATTTAAGGAGGATATAATGAAGAAAAATATTTATGTTGTTGGAGCAGTAATTGTCCAAGATGAGAAAATTTTATGTGCACAAAGAGGGCCATCTAAATCGCTACCTCTTATGTGGGAATTTCCAGGTGGGAAAATAGAAGAGGGAGAAACACCTCAAGAGGCGTTAAAGCGTGAAATCGATGAAGAAATGCATTGTAGCGTGCAGATTGGTGAACAAATTGATTATACAGCCTATGAGTATGATTTTGGTATTGTTCATTTGAAAACTTTTTATTGTAAACTTGTTGAAGGAAGTCCGGTTTTAACTGAGCACGTAGCAATTAAATGGTTATATCCGAATGAACTGGCAGATTTAGAGTGGGCACCTGCGGATATCCCGACTATTGAGAAATTATCAAAAGAATCGCTTGTAAAGTGATTTGATTAAAAACTATTCGTTTTATGCGGATAGTTTTTTTATTGTAATAAATTTGCACTTTAAATCAGTGAGTAATACAATTAGTATAAAAATTTGTCATAAATGGTGATCATATGGAGAATTTCATTCAAAAGTTAGAAGGGTCTTTATATAAAGGATTTATTGATCAAGAACATAATCATTCTGGAATATATAAGCCTAAATTATTAGTAAACAATACGAAGAAAAATGAAATTGTTTTAAGCTCATTGTTGGAAGAGCTTGAAAATAGTACAGCCTTTATTTTCTCAGTGGCTTTTATTACGGAAAGTGGGCTAGCGACTTTAAAATCACATTTCCTTGATCTTAAACAAAAAGGGGTTAAAGGACGTATATTAACATCTACATTCTTAAATTTTAATACACCAAAAGTGTTTAGAGAGTTAATGAAACTTGAAAATGTAGAAGTAAGATTAACAAATTTATCTGGTTTTCATTCAAAGGGATACATATTTGATAACAAAACACATTGTTCATTAATTGTCGGTAGTTCAAATCTGACTGCACATGCTTTGAAGGTAAACTATGAATGGAACGTTAAGTTAACATCGCATGAAGATGGAGAGATTGTACAGCATTTTAAGAATCAATTTGAAGAAGTTTGGGAGCATTCTCAAGTATTAACTGAAGAGTTAATTGGAAATTACGAAACAATATATGAACAAGTTGCAGAAAATAAGTTACTAGATCGAGTTATAGAATTACCTGGTCAATATCATAATTCAATTGAAGAAGCTTTGAAAATTACTCCAAATAAAATGCAACAAGCTGCGTTAAAAGAAATACAAGCTATTCGAGACGCTGGAAAAGAAAAAGGATTAGTTATCTCTGCAACAGGAACGGGGAAGACATATCTTTCAGCATTTGATGTCAGAAATTTTGCACCTAAACGGATGCTATTTATTGTTCATCGAGAGCAAATATTAAATAAAGCAAAATCAGATTTTCAAAAAGTTCTTGGTGGAGCCGATGAGGATTTTGGGATTTTATCAGGATCAAATAAGCAAATGAATGCTAAATATTTATTTGCGACGATCCAAACCATTTCAAAAGAGGACACTTTACATCAATTTGATCCTGAGCTATTCGATTATATTTTAATAGATGAAGTTCATAAAGCTGGTGCTAGTTCTTATCATAGGGTTATGGATTATTTTAAACCTAAATTTTTAATGGGAATGACTGCTACACCTGAACGTACAGATAATTTTAATATTTATGAGCTCTTTGATTACAACATTGCTTATGAGATTCGTTTGCAAGAAGCACTTGAAGAAGATATGCTTTGTCCGTTCCATTATTTTGGAGTAACTGATTTTGAATATAATGGTGAAAAGATAGATGACACTACGATTTTATCTAAACTTGTTACGGAAGAACGGGTGGATCATATAGTTGAAAAAGTAAAATACTATGGTTTTTCTGGTGAAAAGGTAACAGGATTAATGTTTTGCAGCCGAAAAGATGAGGCTGAACAATTATCACATGCTTTAAATAACAAAGGTTTTCGCACATTTGCATTAACCGGCGATCATTCACAACAGGAAAGAGAACTGCGTGTGAACCAATTAGAAAATGGCATACTTGATTATATTTTAACAGTAGATATTTTTAATGAAGGAATTGATATTCCAAGTGTGAACCAAGTTGTTATGTTAAGACAAACTCAATCAAGTATTATCTTTATACAGCAGCTGGGGCGTGGGCTTCGAAAACACAATTCGAAAGATTTTGTTACGATTATTGATTTTATTGGAAACTATAAAAACAACTATTTAATTCCGATTGCTCTTTCAGGGGATAGATCACAAAATAAAGATAATATACGTAGATATACAAATGACACGAGTTATATTAAAGGCATTTCAACAGTTAACTTTGAAGAGATAGCGAAAAAGCAAATCTTTAAAGCGATTAACGATAGTAATTTAACAGCAATGAAAATATTAAAAGAAGCTTTTGGTGAGTTGAAAAATAGAATAGGAAGAATTCCATATCTATATGACTTTATAGTAAACCATTCTATTGATCCAGTTGTACTTGTGGAAGGATATTCGAATTATTATCAGTTTCTATTGAAAATGAAAGAGGATGTCCCTGTATTAACAGAGTACGAAAATAAAGTTTTAACAATGTTTTCATTAGAAGTATTAAATGGAAAACGTAAAAATGAAATTGTTTTATTAGAATTGTTACTAAAGCAAGGAAAAGTTGATAAAGATGAGTATTTAAAACAACTTAAAAAATCTAATTGCTTAACAGATGATGATACGATTACGTCTGTGCAGCGGGTTTTTGAGTTATCATTTTTCACACAGAATAACCAGAAAAAATATGGTGAAAAGCCGATTCTCGTATTGCAAGAAGATAATACGTACATGTTTAATGATCTAATCCGAGAAAGTTTAGAAAAGAATGAATACTTCAAGTATATGGTAATGGACATCATTAAAAGTGCGAAAGAAAAGAACAAAAACTATGAGTGTGATAGTAACCTTACTATATATAAAAAATACTCAAGAAAAGATGCATGTAAACTTTTAAATTGGCACATTGATGAGACTTCAACTATGTATGGCTATAAAACCAAATACTCTACTTGCCCAATATTTGTCACATATCATAAAAACGATGAGGTAGAATCCAGTGTGAACTATGGTGATGAATTCCTTAATCAAGATGTTCTTAAATGGTATACAAGAAGTAATAGAACATTAAAGTCAAAGGAAGTTCAAACAATTATTGATGCTAAAGAAAATAATATTGATGTCCATATTTTTGTGAAAAAAGATGATGACGAGGGAAGCGACTTTTACTATTTAGGAAAAGCGAGACCTGATAAAGCAAGTGTAGAACAAACTGAAATGCAAGATAAAAGTGGAAAAGAACTACCGGTTGTTACGATGAATATGATTATGGAGAAATCGGTGGATAATAAGCTGTATGATTATTTAAAGGATAGTAATATTTTTTAGGTAGATTAAATTTTTAATGCTTGTCTAGCTTAAAAATGATTAACGGGATAGTAGTATTAGTGGATAGGATAAGGCTGTATCAAAATGGCATTGGAGTATGCTTTTGATATGGCCTTATTTATTAGAATTTAATGTGTTTTTTGTTAGGTTTGTAGGTTCAATGGGGATGGATCTTTCTTATATGCTGCAGTGTGTAAATAGAGGTTATCAGAGTAGGTGATGATAAGGTGCATATGATTAGTCAGTTTGCAAGTGGTGGGGGGAGGATGTTACGTTGCGGATACTTTGTTCTCAATTAAGATGTTATTCAAGTGAAGCAAGATGGCTTATACGTAACGCTAGATGAAAGTAAAACTGCGAAAAGAACGTTTACACATCCAGAAACAGACGAGGTAATAGAACTTTACTTCCAGAAAAGAAATGGTTAACTGGGAAATTCAGTAATAGCAAGCAAACGTGATTCCGGTTAGGCTCGAACTCACGACCTCCACCCTGTCAAGGTGACGCTCTCCCTGCTGAGCTACGGGAGAAACGTTGATTTAAAGGGGTTTTCACAGGTTTGTATAAATGAAATTCCATTAAAAAAGCAATGGTTATTGTAAGTTCTGTGACCATTTGTGACCACAAAATTATGTGCTTAGTTGTCTGTATATGAGTTTGTTTATTTGTAACAGTTATTGAAATGTCGATTATAATATATTGTTTTATAAGATTAAAATATTGATAAATATAGGAACTTCCTATACAAGGATAACCAAATTATTCTAATTTTTTATGTAATTTTTGGTATAATAAGATTCTAAAAGGTTGGTAAAACATTACAAAATATAAAACGAATTGTTATATCTGATTAAAATAATTTAATGTGTATTATTGAGGAGTAAATTTTTTAAAAAAACATGGAAGGAGTATAGATATGTCAAAGAATCAGCTAACTAGAAATATGGAGAAATTATTAAAAAAATTAAAAAAAAGCCTGAAACAATCCGATATAGATAAGGCAAGTATATATCTAAAACAGGGATGCGAAATTAGTGGTTCAACTTTTTTTGTCGTACTAAAAAGTAACGTATATGATATGTTCGGAGAAGATTACAAAAGAGTCTATGAATTTTTGGAGTTAATAGAAAAGGATGAATATATTTGTTCTAATTTTTCTAATGAAGCGTTGGATTTCTGTCAAAATATAAAAAAAATATACAGGGATTTTTTACCGGTTTATCAAAAATCAAGAGAAAATAAGAATCAAATGATAAATGAGTTACTTAGTAAAAATAAAAAGGACATAAAAAATGTACTATATTATTTTGAACAATTGATTTTCCAAGAATATAAAAGGCATTCAAATGAAAAGTGTTTAGAAATATATAGTCAATTTTTATACGACACTAATTTATTAGCTGATAGCATAGAATTAGAGAAAAAGCAGGAAATTAGGTGTGGAAATAATAATGAAGAGTTTGTAAAAAGGCTAATAATGGAATACGGCTTGATAATAGAGTTTAAGAATAACTTTTTTGATTTATTAAGTGGAAGATACAATTTTTCATTAAATGAAAATTGTTATATTTTCGAATCCTCCGATAATAATCTCGACTTAGTGACGATTTTATATGAGGCTAACAGACAACAGCGAAGAATGATATCTTTAGATAGAAGAGGTGAGCGATTTACCCGGTCATTATTCAGAAGAACAAGTTTAGAATTTCTGTATAAAGATTTTGGATATAAAGTAGATGATGAAATAGAAAATGGTATTACTATTCAAGATATTTATAATGTCTGGGATAGTATTTGCGAATTTGTTGATAATATTAATACATCTAAATCAACTTGGTTAAGGATAAATTATGAGGGAATTATCAAAAAGGATTTTAAAAAAATTATTTCAAAGGAACAGTTTTACAAAGTTCTTGAGAACTATTTTGTATCGAATATAGAGAAAGTTGATTTGTACTTGTATCCTGTTCAAAAGTATAAATCTCAATATTTGATTTTAAATTGGGGCACAGATATTGAATTTACATATTTGCTAAATAATATTGTTCCTAAAGCCATAGATAAGAAGTTTTATGAAGCTGAACTTATAGATGATTTAAAGGTAGTAAAAGAGTTACTGTTTAAGAACAATAACGAATTTTTAGTCTATCCAAAGAATATAGAGTTTAAAGATTTATCAATAGAGATTGATTTGATGTTTATGTATGACAAAACATTATTTATTGCTGATGTCAAACACACTATGAAGAAATTTGAAAGTATAAGTAATTTAAGAAAATTAAATTATACATATGATGGCATTATACAAGTAGATTATATTTGTAAATTTATTGAAAGAAATAAAGATTTATTTATTGCTAAATTAAAAAAAGAAAAGAATATTGATGTACCTGATTTCGAAGAGGTAAAGGGATTTTTATTAACAAATGAAGGGAAGTTTTCTGGAGTACATTTAAATAAAAATGTTCCCATTTTAACTCGAGAAGATTTCTGGAGATTTTTTGCTTATCCTGTTGTTTTAATCCAGGATATAAATAGATTAAGCAAGACAGGGGTTAATTTTATAATAAAGCATTGGTGGGATTTTTCTAAGGCACCTAGTTTAGAAAATTTCTTGAATTATCTAGCTAATCCTTTTAAAGATAATTTTGCTTTTAAACAATATACTGTTATGGGCGAGGAGGCTTTTTATATAGCTGGAAAAAAACTAGTTTATAAAAAGTACAAGATAAATTATCAGGAACTAAATTCTTTTTCTAAATATAGAGAAAAAGATTATGGGGTGTTAATTGAACAGAAGATTAATAATATGAGGAATAAAGGTGTAAATGAATGGATAGATGCTTTTTATGTAATAGATTTTACTAAAAAGAAATTGGTGAGTACTGTTAAAGATGTTAAAGACATTAACTATTGGATGGAACTCCAAACTGAATTTTTTAAATTTGATGACACATCAAATAGAAAATAGTAGCCGAAAAGATACCGTATGTACATTAGTTTTGTGTTTTGGGGTGTGGAGTATTGCTATTTTTATATTGAGTAATGAAAAATTATTAATGTAACAATATTTTTAGAAGGATATGAAAAAATGATTGAACAAATATTTTTATTTTAAATTCTGTGAGCTAATTGAATGATAAGATAGCCTCTTAGATATTGATATATAAGTGTAAAAGTCCCCTCTTAATAATAAAGAAGGGACTTTTTGTGAAATTGTATTTGTAGGTGGGAAGACATTAAATCTTAAGGAGAATTACTGTTTAATTTAAACCATTTTGTGTTTTAGATTCCAATTTATTGTTATAAAAGCTTAGTAGTGCGATACCTTTACCAGATAAAGATTCAAATTCATATATTTTATAATTATAACTTTCGGAGGTTAATTTCCCTTCACCATCAATAGGTTTTATACATTCCTCATATGTCATACCCAATTGTAGTTGTTGAAATTCATCTAATGTAATATAAGCATATCGGTTTTTCGCTTGGGGAAATTCAAAATATTATATTGCAGCGTGATGTAGAGACTGAAGATTTTTTAAGACAAATGCATTTTCAAAGAGAAGTGCTTTTGGCAGAGCAAGAAAGAATTGCGAAGGTACTTTCGCATATGGATGAGATGACGAAGAAGTTTCAAAAGGAAGAAAGAGTGGATATCGCTTTGTTTTCTTCGTTTCTTCAAACTTTTATATGGGAAAAAGAAAATAAAGAATGGTTAAGGGAACACTTATCAAATGAGAGTGTTCAAGTGTTTTATAACAGTAAGGAATTAAAAGAAAAGTTTGATCAGCGCTTTATGGATGTGATAGGGAAGTTGAAAAGATATAAGGAAGAGGAGAAGGATCCGAGTCATCATGATGTTCAAGTTACTTTGAAGGGATTTTTCAATTTAATAGAAGAGATAACGAATTATCTTGATACCCCTCAAGGTGATATAGAGGATATAATCAAACAATCTAAAATCCCATGGGCGAATTCCCCGCTCTTTTTACGAGTGAGGAAGAACAGTATATAAAAGAAGCGATGAATAAAATATAGCCTGTAAGTAGACAGTTTCCCCATTAGTAATAAAATAGGGAAGCTGTCCTTCTATTTTATTAAGCCTAAAAACTATTCTCGATATCATATTTTATCCTTTTTTCATTGAGTATCATCGTAAGATAAATTCTTCTGTTTTTTTACCTTTATAAGTATTTTTACAGGTAGTTCATTTGATGAATTTCAATTTGTATTATCTGACAAATTAATTAAATAATTTATAGAAGAAAAACCAAACGGAGGGAAACCCCCATGCCAACCTACAACAAACTAATCCGAAAAAAATCCCACAAATAATAAAAACCAACGGAAAAACACCCACAACAAGAATTCTATCCGAAGACGAATACATAAAAGAAATCTGCAAGAAAACACAAGAAGAACTAACGGAATACATCGAAGCAAAAACAAAACCCCACAAACTAGAAGAACTATCCGACCTATTAGAACTAATAAACGCCCTAGCCGAACTCGAAGGCACAACACTAGAAGAAATCAACAACATCCGTAAAAAGAAAGCAAAAGAAAGAGGCGGCTTCTCAAATCGAGTTTTCCTAATCAAAGTAACCGATAATTAGCCCTCATAAGCCCCTTCCATACCCCTTACAAGCCCCTATCAAGTAATAAATCACTAAGAAAAAACACAACAAAACAAAAACACCAACAAACACCGTAGTAGTAGTAGTCAAAAAAATTTTGAAATAACACGCCAAAAACCGGGCCCTCCTTCCTATATATAGTACAAAGAGGAATTTTCATTTTTGAATGGAGACGGGAGGAACTTTGATGGCGGTGTATCGTAATGTGCAGGTGAATTTTTGGCAGGATGATTTTGTTTTGGATTTGACGCCAGAGGAGCGGTATTTTTATGTTTACTTATTAACTTGTTCGAAGACGACGCAGTGTGGTATTTTTCCTTTCCCGAAGCGGTTAGCTGAGATGGAGACGGGTTATAATCGGGAGACTGTTGATAAGCTTGTGCAGCGTTTCATTGATTATGGGAAGATTCTTTATGATGCGGATACACGAGAGTTATTCGTTTTAAATTGGCTTCGTTATAATCCGGTGACGAATACGAATGTGGAGAAGTGTGTGCTTCGTGAGCTGAAGGGTGTGAAGAATAAGGAGTTTGTACATATGTTTCTTCAGAAGTGTAAGGAGGAGGAACTGAATGTTCCGATGCTTTTAGCACATTTTGGTATGCCTGGTGATTTGGCTATCCACGATGTTGATCCAGTTTGCGATGAGACAGAGGAAGAAGAGGTTATAGAGGAAGAAACGGGAAGTAAGGTGTTCACGTTTTATGAACAACATTTTGGTAGTTTGTCTCCGTATACGGTAGAGGAATTGAATGCGTGGATGAATGATTTGTCAGAGGAGCTTGTGCTGAAGGCTCTTCAAATTTCGTATGAGAATAAAAATCGGAAGATGGCTTATGTGAAGGGGATTTTGCGGGGGTGGCACGGGAAAGGATTTACGAAATTGTCTGAGGTTGAGGCAGATACGGCTCAGTTTAGGAAGAAAGGGTCGTCTGTTAGTACTGGGGAGACGGAGAATTTTTTGGCGAAGTGTGAGGAGTGGGAGAAGAATGTGCCGTCAGAGGAAGAGTTGCAGCGCTTTTTAGCGGAACGCGGGTGGCGGCCATGAGTATTCAAAATGTGGAGGCGGAAAAGACGGTGCTAGGTTCTCTGTTACTTGATGGAGAGCTTATTAAGGAGTGCCGTTTGACGGAGCAGTATTTTTCTATGCCAGTGCATAAGTCTATATTTCAGTTAATGCGAAAAATGGAAGAAGAGGGGCAACCGATTGATCTTGTGACGCTCATTTCTAGAGTAGATCCGAATTTTTTGAAGGGGATCGGAGGAATGGAGTATTTTATAGGGTTAATGGATGGTGTGCCTGCGACTAGCAACTTCTCTTATTATGAGGGGCTTGTTCGAGGTGCATGGAAAATGTATCAGGCTGGTGTTCTTGGGCGCAAGATGGGAGAGCGTCTTATTGCGGAGAAGAATGAAAAAATTATTGGTGAGACGATTACGGAGCTTTGTGAGTTAGAGGAAAAGGACTATGTATGTGAATTTGATTTGAAGGATGCGTTAGTTGGGCTATATGAGGAGCTTCATCAAGATACGAAAGAGAATACTGGTATTGAGACTGGTTATACATCGTTAAATAAGATGACGTGCGGATTACAGGAAGGTGATTTTGTCGTTCTTGGTGCGCGTCCTTCTATGGGGAAGACTGCGTTTGCGTTAAATGTTGGGCTACATGCGGCGAAGTCTGGAGCGGCAGTTGGGCTGTTTTCATTAGAGATGAGCAGTAAGCAATTGTTAAAAAGGATGGCGTCTTGCGCGGGCGAAGTGTCAGGAGGTAGGCTGAAAAATCCGAAGCATCGTTTTACGATAGAAGACTGGGAAAAGGTGAGTAAGGCGTTTGCGGAGATTGGTGATTTGCCACTTGAAATTTATGATAAGGCCGGTGTTACAATGCAGGATATTTGGATGCAGACTCGTAAGTTAAAGCGGAAGCACGGTGATAAAAAGCTTTTAGTCATTGTGGATTATTTGCAGCTCATTACGGGTGATCCGAAGCATAAGGGCAATCGATTTCAAGAGATTAGTGAAATTTCACGTAAGCTTAAGTTGTTAGCGCGTGATTTAAATGTTTGTATAGTGGCGTTATCGCAATTGTCTCGTTCCGTAGAGTCACGTCAAGATAAGCGACCACTTTTGTCTGATTTAAGAGAGACGGGACAAATTGAGCAAGATGCGGATGTCATTATGCTTATGTATCGTGAGGATTATTATGATAAGGAAACGATGCAGAAAGAGATGACGGAGATTCATGTGGCGAAGCATCGGAATGGACCTGTGGGGAGTTTTAAGCTGAGATTTTTGAAGGAGTTTGGGCGGTTTGTGGAGGGGAATAGTTAAAAGACTGGAGTATCACTTTGTAAATAAAATAAAGCATAAGTGTTCTATTTCATTAACTTATGCTTTATTTTTTGATTCTTTCAATATGCTTCTTATTTTTCCATAAAGAAAGATTTTCTCTCTGCAGTAATCCATTGCTGCAAATCATCTTGGCTACGTCGGACAAGTCGATTTACTAAAACATCATGCCACACATAATCCTCTAATAGGTATATATGAACAGGGTCATCTGTATAAAAAGCAATATTACGCTCCTCAAGTGATGGTCCATAAATCATCTCTTTAGAATCTATCGACAAAATAAACCAATGTTCTGTAGACCGGGTTTCGGTATAAGGTGTTATACGGTGGGTTTCTAGATTTTTAATGGGATTTTCAACATGTAGGGTAATACCTTGTATTGTAACTTTATCAGCTACTTCAGATAGATCTTCTTTTAACGCTTCATACATCTCATCCCACATTGAAATGATAATACGTCGTTCTGCTTTTTTTATTAATGCCTGACAATAGCTAATGATTGTTTTATTGTCTTTTAAAGTAATCACTCGATTATCCATTTTTTCCTCGGAAGTTTCTAGTTTTTTTAATGAATCACTGATTCCTTCATAAGTAGACTGCCATTCTGATTGAGCCTTCTGTAAAAAGATTTCAACAGGTAGAGGTGAATAGCGAGTGGTGTCATTTATTTCTTCCTTCATGACAATTCCTTTTTCTACAAGGTTACCTAAAATCTCATAAATTCGCGCTCTTGGGACACCTGAATCCTTACTCACTTGGTAGGCTGTGACAGGCCCCTGTTTAACAAGAGATACATAAGATTTAGCTTCATATTCATTGAAACCAATTTTTTTTAGCTGTTGCACTATGTAGTCCACTTTTTTCGTCCTCCGATGTTTGCTTTTATATTTTAACGTTACAATAACTGTTTACATTTAGCAAATTATTAGTTACTATTCGGATAGTGACTAAAGGGGAGGTTAACAATATGGATTTTTATTTAGACCCATCCGTATTAATTATTTTGATTGCTTTTGGATTTTTAGCTGCATTTATTGATTCAGTTGTAGGTGGTGGTGGACTCATTGCCTTACCTGCTTTATTATTTACAGGATTGAATCCAGCAAGTGCAGTAGCTACGAATAAACTAGCGTCGACAATGGGGTGTGCAACTAGTAATATTGTGTTTTATCGTTCTGGTAATCTTGATTTGAAATCGGCGTTTAAATTAGTTCCACTCACTTTCATAGGTTCCATAATAGGGGCATGGACCGTTCATTTAATGAACCCAGAACTACTGAAGCCATTGATGCTGATCATGCTTGGTGCGGTCGCTATTTATACGATATTTAAAAAGGATTGGGGTAGTATTTCCACTCATAAGAAATTGTCTGGTCGACACGTCATTATTTTTACTTTCTTTGTTTTTGCTATTGGCTTTTATGATGGATTTCTAGGTCCTGGAACAGGTTCGTTTTTAATGTTTTCTCTTTTATTTATTGGGTATGATTTTTTAAAAGCAGCAGGTAATGCGAAGCTTCTTAATTTAGGAAGTAATGTTGGTGCATTGTTGATGTTTATGTATGTAGGGCAAGTGAATTATGCGTATGGTTTTATAATGGGGATTGCTCAAATTGCTGGAGGGATTGTTGGCTCCAAATTTGCTATAAAAAAAGGAAGTGGTTATGTTCGTGCCCTTTTCATTACAGTAACTTGTTTATTGTTAGCGAAAAATCTTTATGATTATATTCATTAAGTAATTTTCAACATTTTTTAGATGCTACCTCATTCGAAGATAGCATCTAAAAAAAGGTCATTTAAAAGAAAATTTAAGCTAAGAGAATGAAAATAATACAAACGACTATTTTCGGGGTATGTTTAACTATCTTAATAAAATACTTACTCCACATTCTTCTTATAATTAACCCGCAACAACCCCTTAAAATCCACCTCAGCAATCAATACACTTACTAATATAAGTGTCGCCCCTAAGTATCCTTTCCCTGTGAGAGTTTCACCCGTGAAGAAGAAGGCAAATCCTGCTGAAAAGACAGGTTCTAATGAAAAGATAAGACCCGTATGTGTGGGTGTAGTGTATTGCTGGGCGATAACTTGCACAATGAATGCGACTGCGGTGCAAAATATGCTTAAGGCTAAGATTATTAGCCAGGAGTCGATAGTGCTAGGAAGTTTTGGAGTTTCCATCACTAATGAAAAAAGAAGACTAAATAGGCCGACAAAACCTAGTTGTATTACTCCAAGTGCAATTGAATTCACATGTTTTGTTACGCTTCCAGTAATGATGACGTGAATCGCATAAAATAAGGCAGACAGTATGCAAAATATATCGCCGTTACCGATCTTGAATTCACTAGTTAATGTTAGTAATCCGATTCCTATTATCGTTAACACAATTCCTAATATAACTTTCTTTTCAGGAATGTGTTTTAAAAATATAGCTGATAATATCGGAATGAAAATGACTGTGAGACATAGTAAGAAACCGGCATTAGACACGCTTGTATACTTTGTACCGAAAGTCGCGAAAATATAGACGATAAATAAAACGGAAGCTAGTATAAAAGCATATTTTACAGTTTTTAAATCGACTTTGAATAAATGTTTGTAAAATATTAAACCTGATAAAAGAAAGGCAATAATAAATCGCAATGCGATTAAATTATATTCTTCTATGTCATCAAGACCAACCTTTGTAAGTAGGATGGATGCACCCCAAAAAAATGTAACTAGTAGTAGCATTAAATCAGCTTTTAATTGAATTTTCATTTCTATTCCCTCGTTATGTATAATTTATGATCCCATACCCCTATCCCCATTGTTTATTTTAATATTAATTCTGAATATTTGGAACAAAAATTTATCGACGTTTAATTCTATAGTTACGCATGACTTAATGTTATCTGCCGCGAAAACATTAGCGGAGTTAAATCCGAAAATGACATTCATTTACGTATCTGGTAGCGGCACAGATAGTACGGAATCAGGACGTACAATGTGGGCAAGAGTGAAGAGACGAACGGAAAATGAATTGTTACGTTTACCTTTCAAATCTGTGTATATGTTTAGACCAGGATTAATCATTCCGGCAAATAGTGTGAAATCAAAAACGAAATTGTACCAATTGATGTACGATGTGATGAAGCCTTTTAATCCACTATTGAAGCGATTCGGCAGTGTTATAACTTCTGAGCAATTGGGAAGAGCTATGGTGCGAGTTGGGAAAGAAGGGTATTCTAATTCAATCATTGAAAGTTCGGATTTGAAGAAGATCGGTAAATAATAGTGTGTATATAAAAGCCTGGTTTAGAAGGGCTTTTTTTTCTATGTAAAATTTCATTTGTTTTGTTTACATAATATCTTAACAACCGTTTGGTAAAATATATTTAACTGCATATTGTGAGGGTGGGTGGTTATCCCTTCTTTCTATTTGGAAGGAAAGGAGGTGATAATATGGAGTTTTTGTTTGATCTTGTAAAAGAGTTTGTGAAAGCGACTGTACGTGAAGTTTCAGCGTATTTTTTGCGGAAGCAACTTCTGGATAAGGACAACAAAAAACCCACTCCGCGCCGTAGGAAGCAGAAGGGTGGGTTTCGTAAAAAGAAATAACTTATAATAACCACCACCCTATACGGTAGCAGTTAGGGAAGAGATGTTAGCGCATCTCTTCTTTTTATTATATGCAATTTCATTCGATGTCACACTTATATAGTATTCTACTGAAAATATATCATATGTCTATTTTGGGGTCAATTTGATTACATGATCTAAAAGTTGTAATACTACTCCTTTTCAAACTGAAAAATATCCCGGTTAATGAGTTGATGGAAGTGCCTATCCATTTCTGCCGCAGAAACTTTTCTTTCATTTTGAAACCACCATGTGCTTAATGAGGTGATTACTCCTGAATAAAATTCAATGATTAAATCATTTGGCATCGTATGGTTTTTGCAAAGTTGATTTAACGCTTCTGTTTCTTGTTTTCTTGTTTCGTGACTTAAATAATGTATGCGGCTATTAAATTGTTCATCAGACATTTGCGTCTCTAATATTTTACCGATTTCTTCATGATGTAGGAATTGTTCCATTACTTGAAATGGCTTACTTAATCGATCTGAAATCGGTATTTCAGTAATCATCTCGCCATATCGTTTAAACCCAAATGCTAATAAAGCATCTTTATCTTCAAAATGTTTATAAAAGGTTGTTCGGTGTACCATCGCGCGATCACATATTTGGTTAATGGTGATAGAACTATATTTCTGTTTTGATTGCGTCATTAATTCAAATAAGGAATCCCATAGTAATTTATGTGTACGTCTAATACGTAAATCAAGCTGTTTTTCACTATCGTTCATCTACAATTCTCCTTTTTTGTAGATTAAATATACAATGGCTTTAAATTGATTCTCCCTTTTTAATCTACATATGTATATTATATTACATGTGTTCCGGTGTATTTAAAGCTTTTTAAGTAAAAAAACAGGAGGAGAATCAATACATGAATATGACAACTAAGAGCCCTACAAGTGGCAAAGTTGATACTTCTAATATGAAACATACCCCGATTTTAATTGCATTACTTTTAGGGGCAATGGTTGCATTATTAAATGAAACGTTACTGGGTAATGCGTTAACGGTATTAATGAAAGAATTTGACGTAACAGCTTCAACTATTCAATGGCTTTCTACAGCTTACATGTTGGTGGTTGGGGTTTTGGTCCCAATTACAGCGTTACTTCAGCAATGGATCACAACGAGACAAATGTTTTTGATCGCGATGGTAACATTTTTAGTCGGTACATTAATTGCGGGATTCGCACCGACATTTGCCGTTTTGTTAGTCGGGCGTATTGTCCAAGCAGTAGCGACGGGGTTAATTTCACCGTTATTAATGAATACGATTTTAATTATTTGTCCACCTGAAAAACGTGGTGCCACGATGGGATTAATCGCACTCGTTATGATGTCAGCCCCAGCAATTGGTCCTACATTATCTGGAGTAATTGTTGATTCACTGAATTGGCGCTGGTTATTCTACTTTGTCGTTCCGATCGTAATTATTTCCATTGTAATTGGAATGAAGTACATTCAAAATGTTTCAGAGTTAACAAGGCCAAAAGTAGATTATCCATCTATTCTTTTATCAACATTAGGCTTCGGCGGGATTGTGTATAGCTTTAGTGCATCCGGTGATTTAGGCTGGTCCGATCCGAAAGTGTATGGTGCTTTAATTGTTGGGCTTATATCACTATGTATTTTTGTCGTGCGACAATTAAAAATCGATAATCCAATTTTAGAACTACGTGCATTTAAAGTTCCGATGTTTACAATATCAGTTGGATTAATCGTCATTGTGATGATGTCCTTATTTTCAACGATGACTTTATTACCGATGTTCCTGCAAACAGTTTTACTCGTTACAGCCTTTAAATCAGGACTAATAATGCTTCCAGGAAGTATTATTAGCGCCATAATGGGACCAATCGCAGGTAAACTATTTGATAAATTTAGCCCGAAAGTTGTTATTGTTCCCGGTATTGTGTTAGTAGGGATTGCAATGTTCTTATTTAAAGGCATTACTCCTGACACATCAATGGTACAAATTATTGTCATGCATAGCGTATTAATGGTCGGACTCATGTTTGTAATGACAGCACAAACATATGGGTTAAATCAATTAACACCAGATCTATATCCGCACGGAACAGCGCTGTTTAATACGTTACAGCAAGTAGCTGGCGCAATTGGTACGGCTATATTTATTTCGAAAATGTCTTCAGGAACAACTAAGTATATGGAAAGCTCAGCAAATCCAATGGACCCAGTAGAGAAGTTAAACGGTTTAACATCTGGATTCCAAGGTGCATTTACACTTGGATTAATTTTTATCGTTATTGCTTTTATCGTATCGTTGTTCTTAAAAGAAGAGAAAAAGGAAGTAAAGGCAGCGCAGGTTTTACAGAACGAGAATTAAGGTTCATATAAAAAGACATCTTTACGATTAAAGATGTCTTTTACATTTCCTCCGTAACATCATACCGTAACAACTGCCCCTGGTCATAAAACTTCTCAAAAATAAGACCCATTACATAGAAGAATACTAGACCGAAGCCAATATGAATAAGTGTAAATGTCGCTCCAAATGAAGAAAATTCATACACCATAATTGGTAATTTCGCAGTTGTCCAAACGCCTAAGAAAAATACGATGTATCTAATACTTGCGCCTTTTTTTAATAGTAGTGCTGCAATTGGGAAGGCAACGTAGAGAGGACCAGCTGCAATGCCGCCTAATAATAGAGAGAATAAGATTCCGTATACGCCGGAATTTTTGCCCATATATTTCATGAGCGTTTCTTTCTTCACCCATTGATCAAGTAATCCTACAAATATGAGGACAGGGGGAAGGAGAAACAACATATCTAAAATGCTATTCCCTGTTAATTGTAATGCGCTCCATCCTAAAGATTGATTTATAAAAGTTAATACAAAGAGTCCCAGTAATAAGATGAAAAAGAAGCGATATCTTTTTAGTTCTTTCATACCATCACCACCCAAATGATATAGGAGAATAGGAGGGACATGAGCAATGCAGATGCATTACGTGCGTAAGCAAAGCTTCGTCCGAATATCTTTTGTTCCATCGGTAAAGTTGTAAGCCCTACTGACATGAGTGTAGACATAAGTGCCGCAACTTGAGGAAGGCCTGCACCGTGTTGGACTAATGTATTGCCGAGTGGAAATACGACGAAGCTTGGAATAAGTGCAACGGAGCCGAGTATCGCTGAATAAACAATGCCGATGAATCCAGATTGCTCCCCAATAATGGAAGAGATGAAAGACGGCGTTAATATAGAAAGCGATAAGCCAACGAAAAGCATAATGGAGAGCATCGCAGGTAGAAGATTGCGAAACATTTTCCACGACTTCATTAGAGCTTCTTTCGTTTTATTGCGGTCTTTCATAAAAGAAATCCCCGTAAGAATAATGGCTAAAGTGTAAAGGATAACGCCGTTAATCATGATTGGATTCCTTTAAGTCTTTATATTTGTCTATGAAAAAGGATAAGTTCTTCATTTTTTCTTCAATATCCATTTGGAAATCTGCCAGTTGTTCCTTTCCAGCAGGGGTAATTTTGTACATCTTTCTCGGTTTGTCTTGATGATCTGTACTTACGTAAGATTCAATTGCACCTTCGTTTTCTAATTTCTTTAGCGTACGATATAAAATGGCGCTATCGATTGGATTAACTGGAAGTTCTTCCTCGCACTTTTGCAATAATTGCCCGCCATAGTCATCACCTTCTGCCAAAAATAACAAAAGAAATGCACCTGTATGTCTTCCTGTATGTTTCATGGATATACCTCCTTGAATGAATTAGAATTAATACTGTTAATGACAGTATACTGTTGTTAACAGTATATGGTGCATGAAGTGCTATGTCAATTTTAATGTTATATGTACTGAAAAAAAGGTAAGAAAATTTGTTACGAGGAAAGCGTAAATGAGAATGAAATAAAGGAAGCGGAGGGTATTTAAAATGAAACGTACAACAGAATTGGTATTAGGACTGATTGGTGGAGTTGCTTCCGCTGTGGAGGTAGAAGGGGCAGGTAGTGTTATAGGTTTAGGGTGAGGAGCAGTTGTTTGTACATTAGATACTTCTTTTTTAGATAAAATAAAGCTTGCGATTGAAATCAAAATAGCTAATCCAGCCATATAGTAGCCATTCGCATATGCTTTGTTTTTTTGAATATGTTTCTTATTCTTCCATAAAGAAGGATCTTCTCTCTGTGGTAATCCAGTGTTCTAAGTCATCTTGGCTGCGTCGGACAAGGCGATTTACTAAAACATCATGCCACACATAATCCTCTAATAGGTATATATGAACGGGGTCATCTGTATAAAAAGCAATATTACGCTCCTCAAGCGATGGTCCATAAATCATCTCTTTAGAATCTATCGATAAAATAAACCAATGTTCTGTAGAGAGGGTTTCTGTATAAGCTGTTATACGATGGGCTTCTAGATTTTTAATGGGATTTTCAACATGCAGGGTAATGCCTTGTACTGTGACTTTATCAACTACCACAGATAGATTCTCTTTTAACGCTTCATACATTTCATCCTACATCGAAATGACAATACGTTGTGCTGCTTTTTTTATTAATGTCTGACAGTAGCTAATGATTGTTTTGTTGTCTTTTAAAGTAATCACTAGATTATCCGTTTTTTCCTCAGAAGTTTCTAGTTTTTTTAATGAATCACTGATTCCTTCATACGTTAAAAATCAAAAAAGATTACATAGTGTTGGGAACCTTAAAGGATTTCCCAACACTATGAAAAAAACGCCTATTTCATATAGACGTTTTTTTCATAAGATTTGCTTTACAATATCTTTAATAATTAGGCTGAATATATCCCAGTTTTATACCCTTAGTAACAGCTTCTAAAGAGGATGAAACATCTAATTTATCAAACACATGTTGAATATGATTAGAAACTGTACGTTCACTGGCGTATAACATAGAAGCTATTTCTTTACGTTTATAGCCATCGCATAGTAATTGCAAAATTTGTTTTTCACTATTGGTCAATTCCTCTACATTTTCTGTAGATATTGGAAAGTGATATGCGCCTTTATTAATTTCATTTAATATTTGTAGTAACGCCTCTGGTAAAATATTCTTATTAATAAAACCACTTACACCTAATTTTTGAGCTTCATACTGGTAAACAGGTAAGTCATAACCTGTCAATATAACTATTTTTGTATCACATTTACTATCCAAAATGATTTTTGCCACCTCTAAACCATCTTCACTGCTGATGTTACTTAAATTAATATCTAATAAGGTGATGTCTGGTTTAAATTCATTGATAATTGTAATGACATTTTCAATATTTTGTAATGAATGGAATTGATCTATTTCGGAATAATCCTCCAGAGCTATTTCTAAGCTTTTTGCAAATAAAGCATGGTCATCTATTAATAAAATGTTCATAGGAATCGTCTCCTTTCATGGGAATAAGAATAGTAATACATAAACCAGAAGGGTTGTAATCTGAAATTGTCATTTTACCGTTTAATAAAAATAGTTGTTCTTTAATTGAGTTCAATCCTCTATGCTCAATAAGAATGTTGGTTTGAGTAGGTGATAGCCCCTTTCCATTATCTTTTACTACAAGTTTGATTTCGTCATTCTCTTGTGTCAAATGCAACATTAACTTTGAGCATTGTGAATGTTTGAATGCATTTGTTACCAATTCTTTTAAAATTCGGTATACAACAAGATGATAGGGTTCAACTAAAAATAAATCTTCATTACACTTAAAGGATATATCAATGTTTTTCATTTTATATTTTTGTTGTATCATTTCAAGTAAATTGCTATAGTTTTCTTTTAATGTGAGTGTTTTTAATAGAGTTGGATGATACTCTTGCATTTGCATGCGTATTGAGTGGTTTAAGTTATCTAGTGTTTCTACTATTATTTCATGAATTTCTTTTTTGCTAGATTTATTCATCATATTTTTAACAGCTAAAATGTCTTGTAATATTTCATCATGTAAATAATCAGAAAAACTACTTTTTAACTTTTCTTCTTTAGCTATTTGGATAAGGTTATGCACATAAGAATTTTTTGGTAAAGTTTTTAGTTCCTCTGTATTTAAGTTCGAGATAGTGTTTTTTGTGTCTTGGAATAATAATGTGAAATAAAGTTCGATGAACCAAATAATGGTATGTATAATTATAAAATAGGTAATCATATTAAATTTAAATAATACTCCGAGTAAGCTAATGAAAATAAGGAAACATAAAAACATTAAAGCAATTTTACTTTTTTTTAAAAGAAAATATTTTCTCATAGATATATGATTTTTAAAAGCTATTGCATGAATACTAAATAAAGGTAACAAAATTATAATATACCATCCTAAGTTACTTAAATATTCCGGACGCTCTGCAAAGAACACGGCATATAAAATAAAAGGGAGAATAAGAACAGTAACAGATTTGAGCAAGTGCTTTTTTTCACTTTTAAAAACAAAGTTAATTCGTTTTCGATGCTGGAGGAACAGATAAATAATGCAACTAAAACTAATAAGCCATTGAAATGAATATAGAATGGAAAAGATCCTATCGCTTATCAAGTTCGCAACCAATGTTAATAGACATATAATTTGTAAAATCCAATCTTTCACTTTTTTATAATCATAGGTAGAATTTTGAAAAAAGAAAAGGAGTAAAAATTGGACGATTTGATATAAAATTAATACACTAAGTAGCATACTAAGTGTTTGAAAGATTGGTTCTTCATGAAGAGTGAGTAAAAACTGCCATGAAGCGAAAAAAATTAAGTTAGAAAATTGCGATAATGTGTTATTGTTTTTTAAGTTTACAAAACTGATATATGCACCATAGGTGGACATTATTGTTATAAGCATTAATGGGAGCAATTTTGCTGTTCCGACAATAGTATTTGTTGAAAATTCGTAACATAAAAAAATAATCATACAAAGTTGATTAATTAAAATCAAAATTTGTTTTTGTTCATAGTATTTTTTCATAAAATCACTTGCCTTTACTAGATTAAATACAGATAAAGCTGATGTTTGTTGACTATCATCAGCTTTATCTGTAGATTTTTTAATTTTTCTTATTAAATATAATTTTATAACATGCTCTTTTTGTTAACAAATAATAAACGATATAAACGACAGTAAAAATAATTACTGCAAAAAGAATAGGTAATACAAAGGCACTGCTTTTCCCTAATAGATCATCCATTAAAGCTGTTTTATAGGCTATTAATGCAAAAATACTATGTGTTAATCCTAATACATAGGGAATACTAAATAATGTGAAGATTTCTTTGCTTATTATTCTTTTTATCTTTTTCTTGTTATATCCCATTCTTTTTAGTATTATAAATTCACTTTTATTTGCCATCGTACTTGAAAGGTTATGAAAATAAAGGATACTGCCTGTTGCAATAAAAAAGATGATAGTAACAAAGCTAATGAGCAAGAATGTTGAACTGTTCTGTTGAATAATATAATCATTTTTTTGGTAACTACTTGTAAAATAAATATTATCTTTAAACAGTGGAGCTAATTTTTCATAAACTTCTTTGTTATCCCTCATATCTACGCCATTAAAACTTATTATAGTTTTTTCTGTAAGTCCTAGAGTTGTTATTTCTTTATAAAGTTGATCCGAAATAATAAGCGTTCCTACACTATTTGCAAAGCCAATTGGATTAAGTAATGTAGTCTCTTTTATTTTTACATCTACGTTAGTTGTAGGTGCTAAGTTTAAAGTATATATTTTCCCTTTATCTATATTTTCTTTTTCAGGTCGATATTTTACTAGAATGCTTTCATTTTTAGCTAAATTATCAAACTCTACTTTTTTATCTTGAATATGTATTAACTTCCTGTAAGCTGATTCAGAGATAAGATCAAATCCGTGTTCCTTCTTTATACTATATTCTTTAGGTAAATTTGTAGAATTAGATTCCCCGTGGATAATAGTTGTTTCTGTGTATTTTGTATTTTCTTTACCAAAAGTATCTTGTACAGTTTTAATTGCCTTATTAGTTAATTCTTTATCTTCCAAAGGAAACTCAATAGCTGATGGCACGATACGTTCTGTAGCGGCAACTGGATAGTAAAGTGTCAGTAGAGTAGAACTAAATATTGCTAAAGTTCCTGCGGTTAATAAGGTTAACAAAATTAAGGTTTTTGCTTTTGAACGGATTTTAAATATAAAGTTTGGAATGATAATAATATTCGATTCCTTATAAAACCATGTTTTATTTTTCTTCAGCTTTTGAATAACATAGGGTAAAAAAGAATGAATAAAGAAGATCGTCCCTAGTATTACACTTAACATTGTTAGAAGAGCGATTGGTGAAAACCCAATTGTTTTCCACAGGGATTCAGTTCCTCTTGTAATATCTATAGCTAAGTAATAACCGATTAAAATCAAGAATAATCCTAGTAAGGAAAAACTTGTTTTAATTTTCACTTTCTTTTCTTCTTTCTTTTCCATGCGGACTAAATTTAGTAAAGAACTCTTTCGAAGAATAATCCAGTTTGATAAAGATAGCACAGAAAGAACAGCAAAAATAAAAGTAAAAGTGAATAGTACTGCATTAGGATTAATAAGTGGTACTTTAGAAGTATCGATTTGTAATTTTAGTAATGTAATTATCGCTGCCACAATTCCTTTATGGACAATAGAACCAAAAGCAATTCCTACAAGAAGAGCAGCAAGACAAATTATAATATTTTCAAAAGTTAACAGTTTTAGCATTGTTGATTTTCGGTATCCTAAAAGTGAATAAATTCCAAGTTCTTTCATTCTTTTTTTCATAAAGAAAGTATTAGAGTATGACATATAGAATAGTACAAATGCCATAACAAAGATTGCCACTGTTTTGGACATTGTTTCTACTCTACCATCAGACGAAATTTTTTCCATGACAATGTCGTTCATGGAAAAAGAAATAAAGGAGAAAAACACCATTAATACAAAAGCTACTGATATGAAATAGAATGAATAGAAAGAAAAATTATTTTTTAAATTCTTTTTTGCTATTGTAAATAATCCCACAGTCCTGCCTTCCTTTCATACTCCTAGTTATATCGATTTTCATCAATTTTAGAGATTTCCTTTAAAATCTCTTCAAAAAATTCTTTTCTATTTTGTTCATTTCTTCTTAATTCTTTTATAATATTTCCATCCTTGAATATTAAAATTCTACTTGAAAAACTTGCTGCATAGGCATCATGAGTAACCATTAAAATTGTAGTTTGAAGTTCCTCGTTTACCTCTTTTAATTTTTGGAGTAGTTCTGTTGCAGAATTTGAATCTAACGCGCCTGTAGGTTCATCTGCAAATAAGATACTTGGCTGCTTCGCAAGAGCTCTGGCTGCTGCAACTCTTTGTTTTTGTCCACCAGAAAGTTGACTAGGGTATTTTTCTAATTGCTCAAATATTCCAAAACGCTTTGCTAAATTTTCTATTGTTGATTCAATTTCCTTTGGGGATTTTTTTAACAGAGTAAGTGGAACGGCAATATTTTCTTTTACTGTTAAACTATCAAGCAGGAAATACTCCTGAAAAATAAAACCTAAATAATCCTTCCTAAAATCTGCAGATTTATTGTTGTTAAGAGTTTGGATATTGACTCCGTTTATAAAAACATCACCATCTGTAGGTGTGTCGATAGTGGATAAGATATTTAACAAAGTCGTTTTTCCAGATCCAGAAGCCCCCATAATACCCACAAACTCGCCCGCTTTAATATCAAAAGATACTTTATTAAGTCCTGGTAATTGATTTTTGTGATAAATCTTTGTCACATTTTTTGCAGATACTAATGCATTCATCATACTTTCTCCTTTCAAATTATTACTACATTCAGTTTAAGAGTTAATATATAAAGATTCGTGAGTAAAAAACGCAATATTCTATTCGTATACCTTGCTCTATTCTTATTTAGTTCATCTTTACTTTCACAACTTGCATTAGAATCACTAATTGGTATTAAAAGTATTTTTTTGAAAAAAATGATTTTAATGTATAAATTTTGATGTGTAATGAATCTCGCAAGTGCGAAAAAGATTGAAAAGAGAGAATGTTATGATTTTTATTTTGCGTAAAAAGTAATTCGTTCATGATACTCGCTCCTCTTAATCTACTGCTACATTAAGTTTATAATTTAATCTCAAAAGGTTCGTGAGTAAAAAGCGCAATGTTTTATTCGCATACCTCATGCTCTATTTTTTCTGAAGATCATCTTTGTTTCCGCAACTTGTAGTAGAATATGAAATTGGTATTAAAAGTATTTTATTGAAAAAAATACTTTTAATGTATAAATTTTGATGTATAATGAATCTCGCAAGGACGAAGCGTAGAAAGGAGGTGAAAAAAATGGAAGAGCTAAAAAGTGTAGTAATGACGGTAACAGATGAGGAATTACAAGAAGCAGCAGGTGCAGCAGGTTGCGGTTGGTTATGTACAGTAACGGATGATTGTCCAAATAGTGTATTTGTATGTTGCTAATTCGAGGGTTTTTATTCTGAATATTTAGAATTTATTTGTTTTTTTTATAAAATTACGTATTCTAAATTTAAGGGGGAAATAAAAATGGAAGAGTTAAAAAGCGTAGTAATGACGGTAACAGATGAAGAATTACAAGAAGCAGCAGGTGCAGCAGGTTGCGGTTGGTTATGTACAGTAACAGATGACTGCCCAAATAGCGTGTTTGTATGTTGCTAATTTGAGGTTTGCTTATTCTGGAAATTAAGATTTATTCCTATTTATTTGTAAAACCTATATATAGAAATTAAAGGAGGTGAGGGAATGGAAGAGTTGAAAAGTGTAGTAATGACAGTAACAGATGAGGAATTACAAGAAGCAGCAGGTGCAGCAGGTTGCGGTTGGTTATGTACAGTAACAGATGACTGCCCAAATAGCGTATTTGTATGTTGCTAATTTGAAGTTACTTATTATGAATCTTGCGATCATTTCATTCGAAACTATTGAACTTATATAAAATTTTAAGGGGGAAATAAAGATGGAAGAGTTAAAAAGCGTAGTAATGACAGTAACAGATGAGGAATTACAAGAAGCAGCAGGTGCAGCAGGTTGCGGTTGGTTATGTACAGTAACAGATGACTGCCCAAATAGCGTATTTGTATGTTGCTAAAATGAAATTTAATTATAAAGGCGTTTTTTGCATGCTTAAGATTCTTTTCCAGAAGGATTTTTATAAGGTGAAGCAGATTAGAGTGAATTAAGTTGAGAGAGCATATTTAGAAGATGGGATAGGATTTAAAAGAAACGCCTGTAAGAATAATATCATTAATTAGGATTAGACACTTTTAAGTCTTTGTATCTATGAAAAAGGATAAGTTTTTTATCATTTCTTCAATTATGTCTTTTCTAGAGGGGGACTTTGTACATCTTTCTCGGTTTGTCTGGATGGCTGTACATCAAAAAACACAAAAAAAAGACACTCTCAAGAGTGCCTCTCCTTAGCAGCCGAATCCGCCGCCCCAACAACTAGCTCCAACGATGATTAATAAGATAAAGAGCACAACAAGTAAGGCGAATCCACCGCCAAAACCACAGCCTCCACCACAACTACCACCATAGCCTCCACAACTACCACCATAGCCCATATTAACTCCTCCTTCCATAAAGTCCATATATTAATGGATTTATATCACTTTATGTTTTTACGGATAAACTTGAGCAGGTCCTTTTGAAAAAATAAAAGTACTCGGTATTTTAAAAGAGTTGACGAACTTATTTTTGTCACGAGTATTCCGCTTATTACATATGGTATTTTATTCTGTGCATTGGGGGAAAGGAGATCGTTATGGCTAATTCTGAGATGATATTACGTTTACTTACGGATTTAAAGATTGAGCAGCAAGCTTTAAAAGAACAGCTGGAGAAAATGCAAACAGCTTTGAGTATTCTTGAAGAAAAACCAACTATTCTTGAAGAGAAATCAGCTACTCTTCAAGAGAAACCAGTTGTTACAAAGCAACGTGGACATTCTGGGTTTCCAACATCTTTTCGTGATTGGAGAGCATCTTCTCAAAAGAACTAAGGAATCCTGTTATAGTGAGTTATACAAAATCACAAATGAAAAAGTACAGTCTACTGTAGTTAATACAGAGGCTGTACTTTTTGTTATGTTAGTATAAGTTGTGATAGGTGGTTTGTATTTTCTTTGACTATTCCACCTTTAACTCGATCCCTTCATCCAGCATATCTCCATTAATTTTCAAAGTTAATCCTTGCGTATTTTTCGGTACATCTAATGAATCGGCAGAGCGTATTGATATGTATACATCAGAAGAATCTCCATGGATGGGAAGTTCTTTTTGAGGATCCTTGTTGCTAAGTTCATCATTCTTTGTTTCTTTAGAAGTCTCCTGTTTGTTTTTCGTGTTACTGCTAGAGGCATCATGTGAACTGCAAGCGGATAATCCAAATAAGAATGTGCTACATAATAATGTTGTTAATAACTTTTTGTTCATATTGTGTTCCTCCAAAATAGAAGTACTTTTATGGGTGCCATAATGATTTGATAAATCTATATTTTTCTTTATATGTATAAAATGGTGCACCTTATTATATTGATTTTGGAATTAAAAGGAAACTTAATAAGGATTTCTCCGACTGGATACTCGTTTGCCGTTTTTTTATAAAGAGATATTTAATGATCTATAACACTCCAAACAGTTTCATCACTATCTTGGTCCCAATAAGCATATAACTCGCTTACTTTTCCTTTCGCATTGCTTGCTTGTTCATCTTCTAACCAAACTTTTTTTATGGCTGTATCAATGTTTTCGAAAATTACATTACCCATCATTAAATCCCCCGATGTTTAACATGAAAAATAAATGTAAATAAAAAAGACACTTTACAGTGTCCTTTTTATTTGAGTTATGCGCATTGCTTAATAAGACGCTAGTTCCTCAGTCTGACTATGAGTAACTATGTAGGGTGATTTAATTATAACATTTTAACCAGTAATGGGTCTATATGGAATTTGATGAGGAATTGAAAAATGATTAGTCATATTTTCCTTTGTAAAAAAAATTTCAATAATTTATTATTGCAAACGCTTACCCCTTGTGTATAATAAAGGTAAGTTAATAATTACAAGGATTGTTACTGTTCGGCAGGCAAAACCTAAATTGATCCAAGGAGGCTACAGATGTAGTTTTTTGGAATCAGTTTAGGTTTTTTTATTACCTTTTGTGACTTTAAGAAGAAGAAGGCGGAACAATATGAGAATCCATAAAATCTTAAATAACAATGTTGTTTGTACGATGAAGGATAATGAGACAGAAGTTGTACTTATGGGCAGAGGTTTGGGATTTCAGAAAAAAGTAGGCGATGCGATTGATGAATCTAAGATAGAAAAGACCTTTGTGCTAGAAACAAGAGAATTATCAGAGAAACTCGCTAGGTTGCTAACTGAAATTCCTGTAGAAAATTTAGAGATTACAGAGAGAATTATTCAGTTTGCTAAGACAGTTTTGCCTGGGACTTTAAGTGATTATATTTATCTTACATTAACGGATCACTTAAGTTTCGCTTTAATTCGGCATAAAGAAGGAATGGATCTTAAAAATACTTTGCTTTGGGAGATTAAGAGATTCTATCAGAAAGAGTTTGAAATTGGTCTACAAGCTTTGAACATCATTGAAGAAGAGACTGGGCTTAGACTTTCTGAAGATGAAGCAGGATCAATTGCACTACATTTTGTTAATGCGCAGCAAGGAGAGCCGGCGATGCAGCAAACGGTGGCGATGACGAAGATCGTCCAAGATATTTTAAATGTTGTTAAGTACCACTATAAGATGAACTTAGATGAAAATTCATTTAATTATAGTCGGTTTGTAACGCATTTACGATATTTTGCTCAGCGTTTAATGCAGAAGGAATTAAATTCGGCAGATGATGATTTTTTATATGAGCAAGTGAAAAGTAAGTATCATGAAGCATATTGTTGTACAGAAAAAATTGAAGCATACTTACGAAAAGCGCATAATAGTCATCTTTCAAAAGATGAAAAAGTGTATGTAACGTTGCACATTCATCGTGTAACGAAACGCAATGAATTATGTAATTGAATAAACGGGATTGTTACTGTTTGGCAGGCAAAACCTAAATTAATTTCTATTTGAGTGGTTAATACATATCACGCGGATAGGGTTGGTTTAGGTTTTTTCTTTTATAAATGATAAATGGGATGGTTATAAGGAGGGGAACCTATTATGAAATATGAAAAATTAGCAAAGGATATTTTGAAAAACGTAGGTGGAAAAGAAAATGTACATAGTGTTGTTCACTGTGTGACTCGCTTAAGATTTCAATTAAAGGATGAGGGGAAAGCAAATACAGAAATACTGAAAAATATGGAAGATGTTGTTACTGTTATGAAAAGCGGTGGACAGTATCAAGTTGTTATTGGAAACCATGTATCCGATGTGTATAAGGCGGTCGTTACGGTCGGGGGCTTTCAGGAAAAAGAGGAAGAAGCTGATAGTGAGAAAGGAAAGAGTAGTCTCATAGATATTCTTTCTAGCATTTTCACTCCTATTTTAGGAGTACTGGCTGCAACGGGGATGATTAAAGGTTTTAATGCACTATTTGTAGCATTAGGTTGGTTAAGTACTCAGTCAGGAACGTATCAAATATTAAATGCGGTTGGCGATTCGTTATTTTATTTCTTCCCAATCTTCCTAGGATATACAGCAAGTAAGAAATTTGGAGGATCGCCTTTCATTGGTATGGCAATTGGGGGAGCTTTAGTTTATCCAGCTTTATCAGGTTTAAAAGCAAGTGAACCATTATATACGCTATTTGCTGGAACGATGTTTGAATCACCAATTCATATTACGTTTTTAGGAATACCAGTTATTTTAATGAATTATGCATCATCTGTTATTCCAATTATTCTCGCTACTTATTTTGGATCGAAAGTAGAAAGAACGTTAAAGAAAGTTATTCCGGATGTTGTGAAAACATTTTTAGTACCGTTCTTCACATTGCTAATCGTTGTACCAGTCACATTTCTTGTTATTGGCCCAATTGCGACGTGGGCAGGACAATTTTTAGGACAGGCTACACTTTGGATTTACAACTTAAGCCCGTTAGTAGCAGGGATAGTACTTGGTGCTTTCTGGCAAGTACTCGTTATTTTCGGACTTCATTGGGGAATTGTTCCGATTGGCTTTAATAATTTAGCAGTGCACGGTATCGATCCTATATTAGCGCTCATATTCGCTACTTCATTTGCTCAAATTGGGGCTGTTCTTGGCGTTTGGATGAAAACGAAAGATCAGAAATTAAAAACGCTAAGTATTCCAGCTTTTATTTCAGGTATTTTCGGCGTTACAGAGCCGGCGATTTATGGTATTACACTTCCTCTTAAAAAGCCGTTTATTATGAGTTGTATTGCTGGAGGAATTGGCGGCGGAATACTTGGCGTATTCGGTACGCAAGCTTATATGACAGGTGGTCTTGGAATATTTGCTCTTCCAACATTTATTAGCCCTAAAGATGGGATTACAGCTGGATTTTGGGGCGCAATTATTGCAATGGTTGTTTCCTTAATACTAGGTTTTGTTCTTACTTATTTATTTGGTTCCAATAAAAAACAAACATCTACAGAAACAGCGGAAGCAATTGATAAAATAGCTGCATCAAACGATGATGAAGTAATCTTTAGTCCTTTTAACGGTGTTGTAAAGCCGCTCGAACATATTGACGATGCTGCATTTGCATCAGGTGCGTTAGGTGAAGGAGTTGCGATTGAGCCTTCAGAAGGAAAGTTGTTTTCACCGGTTTCAGGTAAGGTTTCTGCACTTTTCCCGACGAATCATGCAGTAGGAATTACAGCGGATTCAGGTGCTGAAATTTTAATCCATATTGGAATGGATACTGTAAAACTAGATGGTGAATTTTTCTCTTCACATATTGAACAAGGAGTGAGAGTAGAAAAAGGACAATTACTTATTGAGTTTAATATAGCTGAAATTCAAAAGGCGGGTTATATTGTGACAACACCAGTTGTTGTTACAAATTATGATAAATATAGCATTAAAAAAACTGAAGTAGAAAAGATTCAAGCAGGAGATTCTTTACTAGAGTTAGCAGTTAAATAATAGTTACATTTCATACAGGTTTAAACGAAGAAAGGTATTTTTTAAAAATAGTAATGCCTTTCCTCGTTAATTCTTATATAAAGGAGTTTTTCTATATGTCTAAAGTTATTTTTCCTAAAGGATTTTTATGGGGTGGAGCGATTGCAGCCAATCAAGTTGAAGGAGCATATTTAGAAGACGGGAAAGGGTTAACGACGGTGGATCTATTACCAACTGGTGAAAACCGTTGGGACATTATGAAAGGAAACATTCATTCATTTACACCGGTAGAAGGGGAGTTTTATCCATCACATGAAGCAATTGATTTTTATCATCGTTATAAAGAAGGTATTGCGCTGTTTGCAGAAATGGGATTTAAAGCGTTACGCGTATCCATTGCATGGACACGTATTTTCCCAAATGGTGATGATGAAAAGCCAAATGAAGCAGGATTAAAGTTTTATGATAATTTATTTGATGAACTGTTGAAGTATGGCATTGAACCAGTCGTTACGATGGCTCACTTTGATGTTCCTGTTCATTTAGTAGAAACGTATGGAAGCTGGAGAAGTAGAAAGCTTGTCAATTTCTTTGAGACGTATGCAAAAACGATTTTTAATAGATATAAAGATAAAGTGAAATATTGGATGACATTTAATGAAATTAATATGCTTTTACATTTACCTTTCATGGGAGCAGGGCTAGCATTTAAAGAAGGTGAGAACAAAAAACAAATTCAATATCAAGCAGCGCATCACCAACTTGTCGCAAGTGCTTTAGCTGTGAAAGCGTGTCATGAAATTATTCCAGATGCGAAGATTGGTTGTATGCTTGCTGCAGGTGCGACGTATCCATATACATGTAATCCAGATGATGTTCTACGCGCGATGGAGCAAGACCGTGAATCATTCTTCTTCATTGATGTACAAGCAAGAGGAGAATATCCTGGATATGCGAAACGATTCTTTAAAGATAATAGTTTAACGATTGAAATGGAAAAAGAAGATGAGTCCATTTTGAAAGAGTATACCGTTGATTATATTGGCTTTAGCTATTATGCTAGCAGAGCAACAAGTACGGATCCCGAAGTGTTAAAAAGTATAACGAGCGGAAATGTATTTGGTTCTGTTGAAAACCCATATCTTGAAAAATCAGAGTGGGGATGGACAATTGATCCGAAAGGCTTCCGTATTACAGCGAACCAGCTTTACGATCGTTACCAAAAACCTTTATTTGTCGTTGAAAATGGTCTTGGTGCAATTGATCAATTAAATGCTGAAGACGAAGTAAACGACGACTACCGTATTGATTACTTGCAAAAACATATGACGGAAATGTCAGAAGCAATCCAAGACGGGGTAGATATTATCGGATATACAAGCTGGGGACCGATTGATCTTGTAAGTGCCTCTACTGGAGAAATGAAAAAACGTTACGGATATATATACGTTGATAAAGATAATGAAGGAAAAGGTTCATTAAAAAGATCGAAAAAGAACAGTTTCAATTGGTATAAAGAAGTAATTGAGACGAATGGTGAGAGCCTGAAATAGTAAGTAGAAGAAGACATCAATTAAGATGTCTTCTTTTTTGTACAATGATAAGTAAAGGATGGAGCTATATTTCCCTTTACACGAACATAAAGGTATAATATAGTTTAGTTAACTTAACTAAACTAAACTAAACTACATGTTAAAACGAAAAAACAGCATGAGTGGAGGAAGAATGCTATGACTAGATCGTATAAAGAAGTAATTAATGAAATGAACCGAGCCTATAATGAATTCTACATTTTACTATTTCAGGAATTGAAAGATGAGTTCGGTCTTACAGGACAGCAAGAGAGCATGCTATTTCATATCAATTTAAATGAAAACACGACAGCAAATCACATTGCGAGCACTTTTAATATATCGAAAAGTGCTGTGAGCCAAGTTTTATCTAAATTGGAAAAACAGAAGATGATTTCGAAACAAGTAAATCCTAATAATAAACGGGAGTATTTCCTTACACTTGGTCCAAATGGTAGTAAGTATATAGAGCGGTTGTCTGAGTTAGATGATGTATTAATTGAGAAATACTTTTCTAAAATCGACATAAATGCTTTAGAGCAAATGACGGATACGTTAACGAAAATAAATAAAGTGATACTGGAAGAAAAACAGAAGGATCTTGATTGTAATGAGTAAGAATTTAGAGGGAGCAATTAGTAGAAAGGAGGAGAAGCATGTTATGAGTTACATACCAAATATGATTACGATAGCAAATTTTGTATGTGGGCTTTTGGCTATTTACGCTATTCTCGTTCACGATATGTATTTGGCAGTAGGTTTTATTATTACAGGTATGTTATTTGATTTTTTTGATGGCATGGTTGCCCGGAAACTTAATTCTGTTTCGGAAATAGGTGGGGAATTAGATTCATTTGCGGATTTAGTGACCTTTGGTGTGGCACCGTCTATTCTTGCATATAGTGTTGCTTTAAAAGATTTGCAGTCGATCGGCATGCTATGTGCGCTTGCTTACAGTATTTGCGGAATGCTTCGGCTTGCAAGATTTAATACACAGCAAAGCAAACTTCCGACATTTATCGGCATGCCAATCCCATTCGCGGCAATGTGTCTCCTCATTTTATGCTTTTTAAATAATCCAGTTTCCGTGGCGTTTGGCACATGCATACTCGCTTACTTAATGGTGAGCAAAATCAAATTCCCTCATTTTAAAAAAGATATATCGGAAAAATTGGAGTCTGAAAGATGGAATTGATGATACGTAAATACAATGAGAGAGGTAAAGGAGTGCGTCATGATTCGTATGGCACTAAGATCATTTAACATACAAATATATTGTTTGCTAGGCGTGATGTTATTGGGATGGTTTATAACACCTTTCCCAGCCCATTTTGTAGGGATAAGCATTGGCCTTTTGGTGAGCATGTACTGCGTTTGGATTTTAGGAAGACGTATTGAAAAGTTTGGAGATAGTATTGTAAAAAAAGAAAAAGCACCAATGCTTGGAATGATGAATCGATTTGCAGCCGCGATACTCGGTGCGATTATTATGTATGAAATTGAACACCATGATTTCATGTGGACATTTGCAGCTGGAATTATGGGTGGGTATTTCTTGATTATTATTAATTTAGGATATTACAGAATGAGAGATGCGAAGAAATAAAGTGTTGTGTAAATAACTAATTTGGATGACTTGAATGTATGAACCTAAAAACTTTCCTTTATGGAGAGCTTTTTATTATGAAGAAAAGACACCCATATAAGAGTGTCTTTTCCGATAGTTTTTTAGCAGAAGCAAGAAGCTCCAACAATGATCAATAAAATAAACAATACAACTAGTAAAGCAAAGCCGCCGCCACAACTACTACAACTACCACCAAATCCCATAATAGTTCCTCCTTTAATAAGAGGGGAAAACAAGGGGTCACTCATGTATTTTAACGGATTCAATTTACTTTATGTTTTTTACGCAATAATTGAGCAGGTCCTTTTGAAAATAAAGAAAAGACACCCTAAGGTGCCTTTCTCCGACTTGAACCATCTTGATTTTAATAATATTGGACTCCCGTCCAAATATTATTTTACCATGTTAAGTTGTTTTTGGAAATATGCCATATCGATAATTACAATATACGTTTTAGTTTTTAAATTATTTATCTTTCTAAAAGTTGAAATTAATAAGAACCCCATAAATGATAAACCATTCCACTAACGAAAAATACTAATCCTAAAAACAAAACAATTAAAGCAAGTACTCCATTTTGATTATGTTCCATAAAATTAGCTCCTTTTAGATTTATTTTTATTCCGCTATTTGTGGGCAGTAAAACTCCCACCTCAAAATTCAGCTGGAGCCCTGCTGCCCGTAAAAACCTGATTGGTGAAGGCTAATACTCAGTGGGGGGATGAACAAAACCCCCCCCACTGAGTAAAGTTTCACTTTATATACAAAAAAGCCTTTAGTCGTAATTATGGCTAAAGGCTTTGATCATTATACTTTTTAGTTTATAAAATTTGAAACTGAAAATGTACTAACTTGATAATGAAGCTTGGCTATTAGAATTGAAAAATTTTAGTTTTATTATAATTAAAAGAAATGAGAGTAGTGTGAAAATGAATCCGCTCCAAATAAGCTGGTGAATACCTAAGTTTGAAATGAACCAGCCTCCAATAGTTGTTCCTAAAGTAATTCCGAGATTTGAGAATGAAACGAATAGGCTATTACCAAATTCAGGTGCTTCTTTAGCTTCGCTTATTAACCATGTTTGACCAACGATTAATCCACCAGCATGTACGATTCCCCAAATGAATACGATAAAAATCATTGGAACAAGGTAGGAACCTAAATAATAAACCAATATGTAAACAATAGAATATAGAATAGGGAATGATATTACAGTGTTTATTATGCTTTTTTGCAGAAGACCACCAAATAAATGATTACCTAAAATCATAACTATACCAAATATGAATAGCATGATACTGATGAGAGATCCATTCATGGAAGTTACTTTTGCAAGGTACTCAGCGAAGTAGCTGTATACGGAAAACATGGCTGCAAAAAGGAATGTGACGGTTAAAATATTTAACCATAATCCTGGTTTGCCGAGTATACGAATTTGTTTGCCGAAAGACATTTTTTCTTTAACAGGCATAGAAGGAAGTAGGAGTAGTATTCCAATGAATGCAAGAGTGTTAACGAATGCTCCGAATAAGAAAGCCATTTCGAGTGAAAATTGGTCTGCAAGGTAAGAGGTTAGTGGTACACCTAAAGCAAAGCCAACAGTAATTCCCATGAAAACTTTTGTAACTGCTTGACCGCTCTTTTCTGGAGGGACAAGTTTAGCAGCTGTTACAAGAGCAATTGAAAAGAAGAGTGGGTGAAGTGCTGCCGGTAAAATACGAAAAATAAGCATGATTTCAAATTGTGTTGTATAAGCGTAGATTATATTTGAAATAACAAATATGAAAATTGCTGTTAATAAAATTATTTTGCGATTAATACTAGAGACGAGCAGAATTAAAAACGGACCAGAAATAGCAACAACTAGTGCAAATATACTTACTAAAAATCCAGCTTGTGTAGTTGAAATTCCAAATTTTTCAGTGATTTGTGGTAATACGCCGACAATACCCATCTCGGTAGTAATAATTCCGAACACACCTATTGCGAGTGTCAGAATAAGTAAAGGATTTACTTTTTTCATTTATAAAACTCTCCATTCGTATCAGTATTTTGAAAGTAAATTCATTAACAAAGAAGTATTATTACAAGTATGATTGGATGCCAATATTATCAGGACTATGTAATTCGAAATACAATAACAGATATCTAAATAACTAGATATGATATGTTAAAAAATTTTCTCCTTTCTATGTTTCTTGCTTTTATAGGTAGTGCAATTTTATAAAAAAATAATTGGATACCTGTAAAAAAGCAGAATGTGTGAAAGCTAATAATCAATCAATTGATATGTAGATTGATTATTAGCTTTCATTTTATAATTCGTTTTGAACGTATTCAGAAAACTCTCGTATTGTTTTTTCATTTCGGCGATAGTAGGTCCATTTTCCAATTCGGTCAGAGTCTAGTAATCCTGCCTTTTTCATTGTTAATAAATAACTAGAAATAACCGATTGGGCTAAGCCAGTTTTAAGCTGGATATCTCCTACACACACTCCAACTTGAAAGTTAAGGCCTTGCTCTAGATAAGGTTTTTCATCGAAATAGTTTTCTGGATTTTTCAACCATGATAAAATTTGACATCTTGTTTCATTTGACAATGCTTTATAAATTAATAAAGGTTCCATAAGGATATTATATCTACTTTTATAGATTTGTAAATGGGTTTTGGTGATTTTAAGGGGAGAAGGTATACGTGAGCCCCTTAAATAGGAATGAGGTGCTCTTGATCTGTACCTTTTGTAAAGGACATTCTAAAAAAGATGATTTCTGTATGCAAACAGGAGTCATCTTCTTTAAATTCTATTGATAGCAAGAGTGATTATAGTACGTCATATATTTCTTAATTTCATGTTTTAACTGAACAAACGATTCACATGATTTTATATATGTTTCATCGGTTAAAACACTACGAGGTTTTCGTGTGCAAATGATAATATTGTTAGGTTTAAGCATGTTGTTGCCTAGCTATCAATGGCGGATTCCTAAGAAGAGTAATAATAAAACCCAACTGAAGATTTAAGAAAAATTTTATGTTTACCCCATTTTTTATTTTAAAAGTTTTTCCTATCCTATAAATGAGTTACATCAAGAAGGATACTAAAAACGATAAAGTCATAGATGAAAATGTAAAGTTAGGGGATTCTGCATGGATACAGAAGTTTTGATGAGTTATTTGTATACTTATTTCTTTACTATTATTTTTTTTATTGTGTTTCAAATTGGGTTTTATTTTAAAGCGAAAAGAAATATATCTATTGGGCATTTTCTATGGGTATATGTTTTTCTATTCTACCTTTCGCTAGTATATGGGGTGACGCAAATCGCGACTGTATGGGATATAAGTAGATACGAAACGTGGATTCGTGTCAGTCAAATTAATTTGACTCTATTTGATACGGCAGGTAGTACTACGTATCTTTTGAACATTGTACTGTTTATGCCGTTCGGTTTTTTATTACCGACTATTTGGCCACAGTTTAGAAAAATGAAAAACACTGTATGTGCGGGATTCTTTTTTTCATTGGCAATTGAGTTAAATCAATTACTAAATAATAGAATTACAGATATTGATGATTTATTTACGAATACCCTCGGGGCGATTGTTGGGTATGTAATATATAGAGTTTTATTCAAAATGATATGTAAAAGAGAGGAAAAAAAGCTTGATACCAACTCTTCTCTAGTCATAAAATACGAGGCTATTTTTTGTTTAGTGTGTTCATTTGTAGGTGCGATGTTAATTTATTATCCTGGAGACCTGTAATCATCCAATGAGATACGACCTCGTTTATAAAATGATTCTAGTATTTCTTCCAATCAGCACAAGATTCTCTCTATACGTTATTAAGTTATTCAGCGGACTGTAAGATTATCAGCAATAATACTGGTGAGATTGGATTAAAGGCTGACAGTTTCTATCCAAGCTTTTCATTTATGTATGATGCGCAAGAATTATTTATTATTGGCGGGGAAGAAAAGTGGTCACATATCCATTATATAAAAAGATTTTTTCATCTTGAGCAGATTACAGATGAGCTAACTATTGATGTAAGAAAATGAATTTAATGATGATGTGTGTGTTAATTATATAAGTTTTGGATCTAAGGAATTAAAGTTAGTTGAGCAACTTTGTGTAGGGGAAGGATTATTTATATGTCACACTAAAGACCGAAAGTGATAAGGTGCTGTATAAATAACTAATTTGGATGACTTGAATGTATAAACCTAAAAACTTTCCTTTATGGAGAGTTTTTTATTACAAAGAAAAGACACCCATATAAGAGTGTCTTTTCCGATAGTTTGTTTAGCAGAAGCAAGAAGCTCCAACTATGATTAATAAAATAAACAATACTACTAATAAAGCAAAGCCGCCAGAAAATCCACAGCCGCCACAACTACCACCAAATCCCATAATAGTTCCTCCTTTAATAAGAGGGGAAAACAAGGGGTCACTCATGTATTTTAACGGATTCAATTTACTTTATGTTTTTTACGCAATAATTGAGCAGGTCCTTTTGAAAATAAAAAAAAGACACATTAAGGTGCCTTTCTCCGACTGGATAACCGCATTTCGAAACTGGTGGATAACTTGCAAATAGTATGTATGCTTCGATTTATTTACAGATACCTAAGATTTATACATTCTTCATATAAGTCAGTACTTTTGATTACTAAACGTTCAATCATCATAAGGTTTAGTTTATTGTTACCAACCACTCGCTCTAACATCCGCCTTCAACCACTTCACCCAATCCGAATCTTCTATTTTAAGCAAACTGAGCGAAACACCTTTCATATCTAAAGAAGTGAGAAGGGTACCAACCTTTACGAACTTCACATGTAAGCCTTCCAGCTCACATAAACGGCGAATATCGTTTGCGAAAATGTATTGTTCCATTAATGGTGTCGCACCGAGTCCGTTAATGAGGATGGCAAAGTTGTCACCTTTTCTCCAGCGATAAATGCTTTTTAGTTTGTTCATAAGTTCAATCGCTAATATTTCAGAAGAGGATAGTGCTTCTTTGCGGTAACCTTTTTCGCCATGAATACCAACGCCGTAAAAGACTTCATCGTCGTTTAATGTGAATGAAGCTTTTCCTTGTACTGGATCGTTTGCAGGTGAAAGGGCGACTCCTAATGTGTGTAAGTTTTGGATGACAGCTTGTCCAAGTGTTGTTAGTTCTTCTAAAGAATGACCGCTCTCAGCGGCCGCGCCTACTATTTTTTGAACGAAAACAGTGCCCGCTACGCCGCGTCTTCTTTTATTAAAGGAAGTATCATCTTCAATTGAAACGTCGTCATTTACGATGATGTGGTCAATTTGTCTTCCTTCTTCTTTTGCGATTTGTTCTGCAGCTAAAAAGTTTTCTACGTCATCTTTAAAGTTTTTTATGATGAATAAAATACTTTTATCTTTTGGCATGAGGCGAGTTGCCGCAATAATTTGTTCCACTGTAGGCGGAGTGAAGATACTGCCGTTTACTGCCGCCATAAGCATTCCGTTTCCTACATAGCCAATATCAGCTGGTTCGTGTCCGCTACCACCGCCGCTTATAATAGCGACGTCTTGCTTCAGTCTTTCGATATCTTTTACATAAATGATGTTATTTGTTTCGTCGTAATTTACTTTGTCGTTATGTTCAAAATAAAAGCCATGCAGCATATCTTGAACAATATTTTGTACATCATTCATAATCTTTTTCATTGCTTTTTCCACCCTTTAATTACTTTGCTGATTGCTCGAGTAAAAGTAGTAATTGATTGTTTATCATATTTTTCATGAGAGAAGACATAATGGACGGATCTACTTCACATTTACTTTCAATCCAATCTTTTATCGTCCCAACGAAGCCGTGACTATAAAAAGAGGCAATCGTATTTTTTGTCTCATTCGAAAGGCTGAATCCACAGCTCATCGATAGTTCATCAATAATCTTCATATATAAGTTTTTCGTATGCTCAAATAAATAGTGATTAAACGAGTTTTGCTCAATGACTTTAAATGCATTTCGGTAAAATTTTTGATTTTCGTAAAAGTAATCAAATAATAAATCGAAAATGTTTTCCCATGTTTCATAATCAAGAAAGTCTATAATATTTTCTTTCGTTTCTTCTTTATAAATCCAGCTTAATAGTTCGAATTTATCTTTAAAATGATAGTAAAAAGTTTGCCTGCGCATTTGACAGTGTAACATAATATCGCTCACTGATATTTTATGAAACGATTCTGTTTCCATTAAATGTTTCAATGAGTTCGCGATTATCTTTTTAGAAATTATAGAAGAGGTCATCTGAATCATCCCTAGAATGTTAGTAATATAAAAATCCTATCTATAAATGAGAGCGGTGTCTTTAGACAGATTGTCCATTTTGTCCGTTTACTATAAAACGCTTTCATTTTAACATGAGTAGTAAGAAGAAGATTTCAAATATATCACAATATATTAAAGGAATTGAGGGAGAATCACAATGAAAAAAATTATAAACAAACCAGAAACATTAGTAATGGAAATGTGCAACGGAATGGTTATGGCTCATCCAGAGCTTGAGTTTTTGAAAAAATATAAATTTATTAAGAAGAAAGAAATGAATGAAAATAAAGTAACGTTAATTAGTGGCGGCGGTAGTGGTCATGAGCCAGCGCATGCAGGTCTAGTCGGAAAAGGAATGCTGGATGCAGCAGTGTGCGGAGATGTGTTTGCTTCTCCTTCACAAATTCAGGTATATCAGGCGATTAAAGAGACAGCTAGTAAAAAAGGTACGTTATTAATTATTAAAAATTATAGCGGCGATATTATGAATTTCAAAAACGGTGCACATTTAGCGACTGAAGATGGAATTGAAGTCGACTACGTAAAAGTAGACGATGATATTGCGGTAGAAGATAGTTTGTATACAGTAGGACGCCGCGGCGTTGCTGGAGTTATTTTAGTACATAAAATTGCCGGCGCAGCAGCGGAAGCAGGAATGGATTTAGGAGCGGTGAAAGCTGTAGCGGAAAAAGCAGCGGCTAACGTGCGTACAATCGGTTTAGCATTAACTTCTTGTACAGTTCCAGCGAGCGGATCACCTACTTTTACACTTGCGGAAGATGAAATGGAATACGGCGTAGGTATTCACGGTGAACCAGGTATTAAACGTGAAAAAACGCTGTCAGCAGATGAATTAGCTAACCGTATGACAAATGATTTAATAAAAGATTTAGGAGTAAAAGATGGCGAGGAAATTGCACTTCTTGTAAATGGTTTTGGCGGCACACCACTGCAAGAACTATACTTATTTAACAACGCAGTTACGAGAGAATTAGCTGCTAGAAACATTAAAATTAATAGAGTATTCGTCGGTAATTATATGACGAGTATCGATATGGCTGGTATGTCTTTAACAGTGATGAAGTTAGATGACGAGCTAAAAACGTTATTATCGAAAGAGTGTAATACACCTGCATTTAAAGTAGATGGACCAGTTGAGAGTGTAGAGTACGTGAATGTGCTTGAAGATGTAGAAGAGACGGAAGTTTCATTTGAACTAGAAACAGCGGAAGAGCACGCTGTTATTAAAGATAATGTCATTACATTAAATAACATGATTTATCTCGTTGATAAAATGAGTGACATTATTATTAAAAATGAAGTACCGTTCTGTGAGTTAGATACACATGCAGGTGACGGCGACTTCGGAATGAGTGTGGCAAAAGGATTTAAGCAATTAAAACGTGAGTGGCATTCTATTGTAGAACAAGAAAATGTAACGATCGGATCATTCCTTGACGGTTGTTCAATGATTATTATGGAACATTGCGGCGGGGCTTCTGGTCCAATTTGGGGCGGAGCATTCCGCACAGCTAGTAAAGCAGCAGGCGAGAAACGTGAATTAACAGCCAACGAGTTCGCTGAAATATTGCAAGCGGCACTTCACGGCATACAATCTATCGGTGAAAGATCGTTCGGTAGAGGAGCGGTAGTTGGTGATAAAACACTTGTTGATGCACTTGCTCCATGTGTAGACTCTTGGTTAAATAGCGCTTCAAACGAAGAAGATATGAAAACTGCCTTTGAAAAAGGAGCAGAAGCAGCGGTTAAAGGAGCAGAGTATACGAAAGAAATCGTCGCTCGCATGGGCCGCGCCGGTACAGTTGGTGAAAGAAGTTTAGGCTATCCTGATGCAGGTGCACATGCGCTTGGAGTTATCTTTACGGAGATTGCGGATAGTTTGAAATAGGAATTAGAAAGTCCCTCTGCCTTAAGGCGAGGGACTTTTGTATATTCTTCATTTGTATCTATATCAAATTTTTCATTGCTTTTTGCTTATTTGAGACTTAGTTTTTTTGTGATTGCAGCTTATCGATTTTCCAGTGTGCTCCTAGAGGATCTAAAGAGCTTTCAATATAAAACATATATTCATCTGCGGTACTTGGTACTTCAAAAGCTATTTTTAATTCTACCGTTTCATTTGGTTTAACTTGTATATCAGAAGGGTTTTGATCAAGCACCTTTCCTTCATAGGCCTTTCCGTCTTTTTCATCTTTTAAGTTATATTTTAATTCTGATAGTCCAATCGTTTGACCTCGTACATTTTTTACAGAGACATTAACAACGACGGAATCGTTACTAGCATTTAAATATGCATTTTGAACGGCGGTCAAGTAATAGCCTCCCTTAACACTCTCACCAACTAATAAAATACCTTGTTCCAAGCGGCTCATATCTTCTTTTTCTTCAAAATTTATTAATTCTTCATTTTCATTTTTTACGGTTGGTTCTTCTATTGGACCATTTTCAACGGCACTATCTTTTTTATCTTGTGTGCAAGCAGCCGTAACACTGACTAATACTAGAATTAAAGTAAGTAATATGAATAATTTCCTCATAAAATTTATCTGTCTCCTTAAGTTTCTCAATTTTGTTCAGCTATACATATAAGATTAACATAATGTCTCATTATTGGATCAAAATAGGGGGTATTTTAGACACCTTATTCTTTTTACTTTTAATATACATTCGGTTGGTTCTCACGATATTTTTTAATCTTTTAAATCATTGTCTTAGTAATACCAAGGGTTATTATAGATATATTAATCATATAATTTGTCCCTATCAAAATGAACGTTTCTTGCATCTAATATATTGTAAATATATTTTATTTTGAAAGGATGTGATTATATGGCTCATAAATCTACTGGAGTGTTTCGAGTTCCAGTTTCTGAAAATGGGATTATTCCAACTGCTCTCAACATTATGTTAAACAATGATTCAGGCTGTCATACTAGTAATGTAACGATAAGTGTTAAGAGAAGTCGAAACATTTCTTTCCCGACTCAAAATGAGTTAGTTGAAATCTCTCGTACGTTTGTTTCTTTAGAACCAAACAGAACAACTAAGATTGTGTTGTTTACGCCAGAATTCGAAATAGAAGATTTTCTTGATGTCATCGTTAGTGGAAATAAAGATGATGTTAAGGATGTTCTTGTATATTCTTTCTTAGCAGATTCAGCAGGTCACAATCTGCCATCTACTGTTTTCAGAAATGCAGAATACACTTTTGCATGCTGACACCGTGATGATGTATTCTTTACTGTCATATATCTGAAGGGAAATGTTAAATAGGAGTCGATTTAACTTTTATTTGGGTTCTCCAAAGAAGTCTGCTTTAGCTAAATAAACAAGAAATTTAGTGTCTATTATTCCGAAAACAACTTTACAGAGGAACGGATTTTTCCTAGTGAAGCAGTACCTATAGATGAAAGTACCCAATATTCCAATTCTAAAGGTAGGCGAAATGCTTGAATGCTACTATCATTGTTTTTTTATTAATATGATTGGTGTATTTACTCTAGTTGTAGCGAAATCGTCCGTTGTTATCATTCCTACTGTATCATTAATAAACATCTGCATAATATGTAATTAGTATTATTTTATTCTTTAAATATCTCCGGTTTTTCAACTCTAAATGATTGCACCTCACCGCACTCTAAACAAAATGTGGTTAATAGTTTGGAACGTTTCCCTCCTGAAAAGAATCTACTAGATTCATCCTCACAAACATCTGCATGATAAGCAGATCCAACCCTTCCTTCTTTAAATGTAGTAGAACCACAATTCTCGCATCGTTTATTTTTCATGTTACTAACACCTCATTTGATTGATATTTATTTTTCTGTGTTTTTAAGATAGAAGTAAAGCAACTTGGTTATAAATGATGTTTTCGACATGATACAACATAGCCCTTTATATATCCGCAAGTAAAACAACATAATACCCTATAAATCTCTATAACAATATGATGTTTCATATATCATTTAATGTTTATCGGAAAAATAAGTATTAAAGTATTGAGTTTTATTATTCTGATGATTATAATAAATAAAAAACAAACAATTCTTATGTTGAGAAGTGGAGGGACGGGCCCTATGAAACTTCGGCAACCTCGTTTTAGACGAAAGGTGCCAAATCCTGCAGGTGAAAAAAACACCTGAAAGATAAGAGCAGTTCACTTAGTCAAGAAGGCTACTCTTATTTCGATAAGAGTAGCTTTTTTTATCCCGCATTAACGGGCAGTAAGACCCCCACCTCAAAATTCAGCGGAAGCAAAGAAGTTAGGTGGGGGATCAACTGCCCGTAAAAGCCCGATTGGTTCAACTAATAATCAGTGGGGGATGAACAAAATCCCCACTGATTAAAGTTTCACTTTATGGCTAAAAGATAAAGGGGGAATATGTAGTGGAGTATGGTTTTTGGTTACCGATTTTTGGGGGATGGCTTCGAAATGTAGATGATGAATCTATGCCACCTACGTTTGAGTATGCAAAACAAACAGCGCAAGCGGCAGAACAATTAGGTTTTTCAACAACGCTTATTGCGGAATTAAACTTAAATGATATAAAAGGTGTTTCAGCACCAAGTTTGGAAGCATGGACAACTGCGGCAGCACTTGCTGCGGTAACAGATCGATTAGAGATTATGACAGCTGTAAGACCTGGTTTTCACAATCCAGCAGTTACAGCGAAAATGGCAGCGAATATTGATCAATTAAGTAATGGCCGTTTTACATTGAATGTAGTTTCAGCATGGTGGGAAGAAGAAGCGAGACAGTACGGCGGGGTATTTACGGCACATGATGAACGATATGATCGCACAGAGGAATTTGTAACAGTTTTGAAAGAGCTTTGGAAAGAAGAAGAGTTTTCTTATAAAGGGAACTTTTATGAGCTTCATCATACACATTTAAGTCCAAAACCTGTGCAGAAACAAGGCATTAAGATCTATGCAGGTGGTGAGAGTGAGCGAGGAAAAGAAGTAATTGTAAATCACGCGGATGCATATGTAATGCATGGCGGAACAGTGGAAGAAGTATTTGTGAAAATAGAAGATATGAAGAATCGTAGAAAGAAAGTCACAGAGGAGCCATTGCAGTCATTCGGGCTTGCGGCTTACGTCATTTGTCGTGATACAGAAGAAGAGGCGTTAGAAGAATGGAGACGCATAACGGATGTGAAAGACGATGCTTTAGGTTACGCGGGTTATCAAGACTTTATTAGTAAATCGCATTTGGAACAGCAAGTGAAGCTAAATGATTATTCCGTATCTAATCGCGGGTTACGTCCTAATTTAATCGGAACACCAGAACAAATTGCAGAAAGGATACTTGCTTTTGAAAAAGTGGGTGTTACGTTATTACTTTTACAATTTTCGCCACAGCTTGAAGAGATGAAACGATTTTCTGAAAAAGTGATGCCATTAGTTGAAGCAAAAAGAAAGGAATTGATTACAAATGAGTAAAATTTACATATTACATGAGAATAAGGAATGGACGGATCATTTGGTGAAAAGATTGGAAGAACTGGAGTTACCTTATGAGGAGTGGTTTTTAGATGAAGGAACTGTTTCGTTAGAACAAGAACCTCCCCAAGGTGTTTTTTATAGCCGTATGAGTGCCTCTTCACATACGAGAGGGCATCGATATGCACCTGAATTGACTGAAGGGGTTCTTGCTTGGCTAGAGGGATACGGACGAACAGTATTTAATGGGTCTCGTGCATTACGCCTTGAAGTAAGTAAATTGAATCAATATGCAGCATTAAGAAATTTTGGGATACAAGTGCCGAAAACAATTGGTGCTGTTGGCCGTGATAATATAGTAAAAGCAGCAAGGGAGTTAGGGGAAGTACCGTTCATTACAAAGCATAACCGTGCAGGTAAAGGCCTTGGTGTTCAACTTTTTCATTCTATTGATGCTTTAGAACAATATTTGGATGGTCCGACATTTCAAGAACCCATTGATGGAATTACTTTAATCCAGCAGTATATTGAAGCGCCAGAACCATATATTACACGTTGTGAGTTTGTAGGCGGTCAGTTTGTATATGCAGTTAAAGTAGATACATCAGAAGGATTTGAGCTTTGTCCAGCAGATGCGTGCTCTATTCACGATGCTTTTTGCCCAGTAGGAGAAGAGAGTAAGAAAGAGTCGTCAACAAAATTTGAAATTATATCGGACTTCCAAGAGCCAATTATTGAACAATACAAAGAATTTTTGAAAGAAAATGAAGTTACCGTTGCTGGTATTGAATTTATTCGCAGTTCGGATGGAACAATTTATACGTATGATATTAATACAAACACAAACTATAATTCTGACGCAGAGTCTGTAGCTAATCAATTTGGTATGCTTGAGCTTGCTAAATTCCTTGGAATAGAATTAGAAAAACAAGTAGAGTCAGTTAAATAATGTTGATTAAAAAATAAGGTTCTGGTGCAAACCTTTGCTAAATTAATAGTATCAGTATGTCCAAGTTTAAGAGCGTACTTACAAGGTTTTTAGAGTTTTTGCACCAGCAAGAAAAGTATCAGTTTTTATGTTGTATTTTTTATCCTACGTATCCCGCCCTGCACAAAAAAATATTTCTCAACATTTTATTTGTTGAAAAAGATTGAATATTCTCTATAAAGAGAATATTATGTTTCTATCGGCAAAAAAAACGATAATTCGCAGACACTGGGGAGGAAATGCATTGAAAAAGAATAAGAAGTTAAAACCATTATCAGTTTTAGCAACAGCAGCAGTACTAAGTAGTAGTTTTGCTTTTGGAAGTCATGCAGCGTATGCTGATTCGCCATCATCTCTACCAATAGATGAGCATTTAATACCGGAGGAGCGTTTGGCAGAAGCGCTAAAACAACGGGGCGTAATTGATCAATCTGCATCACAAGCTGAGACGTCAAAGGCTGTCGAAAAATATGTTGAGAAAAAGAAAGGGGAAAACCCTGGTAAAGAAATCTTGACAGGAGATAGTCTTACGCAAGAAGCTTCTGATTTTATGAAAAAAGTAAAAGATGCAAAAATGAAGGAAAATGAACAGGCGCAGCAGCCAACAGGAGGGCCAGTAGCTGGACAAGGTGCAGGATTGAATTCTAGTAAATTAAATGGAAAAGTACCTACTGCACCAGCGAAGCAAGAAGAGTACAACGGTGCTGTTCGAAAAGATAAAGTACTTGTTTTACTTGTAGAATTTAGCGATTTTAAGCATAACAATATTGATCAAGAGCCAGGATACATGTATTCTAAGGACTTTAATCGTGAACATTATCAAAAAATGTTATTTGGTAATGAACCATTTACGTTATTTGATGGATCGAAGATTAACACATTTAAACAATATTATGAAGAACAATCTGGCGGGAGCTACACAGTTGATGGAACTGTAACGGAATGGCTTACTGTTCCAGGAAAAGCTTCAGATTATGGTGCGGATGCAGGAACTGGCCATGATAATAAGGGTCCTTTAGGGCCACGCGATCTTGTGAAAGAAGCATTAAAAGCAGCGGTAGCAAAAGGAATTAATTTAGCAGACTATGATCAATTTGATCAATACGATCAAAATGGTGATGGAAATAAAAACGAGCCAGATGGCATTATTGATCATTTAATGGTTGTACATGCTGGCGTTGGTCAAGAAGCTGGCGGCGGTAAATTGAAAGATGATGCGATTTGGTCTCATCGTTCAAAACTTGGATCAAAACCATATGCGATTGATGGCACAAAATCTTCTGTTTCGAATTGGGGCGGAAAGATGGCTGCATACGATTATACAATCGAGCCTGAAGATGGAGCAGTTGGTGTGTTTGCGCATGAGTATGGTCATGATTTAGGCTTACCAGATGAGTACGATACAAAGTATTCAGGACAAGGTGAACCTGTTGAGTCATGGTCTATTATGAGCGGCGGCAGCTGGGCTGGAAAAATTGCAGGAACAGAGCCAACGAGTTTCTCACCACAAAATAAAGAGTTTTTCCAAAAGAATATGAATGGCAACTGGGCGAATATCGTTGAGGTAGATTATGATAAACTTCGCACGGGAGTCGGTGTTGCAACATATTTAGATCAAAGTGTTACAAAATCAAAACGACCAGGAATCGTTCGTGTTAACTTGCCAGACAAAGATATTAAAAATATCGAGTCAGCATTTGGTAAGAAGTTTTATTACAGTACAAAAGGAAATGACATTCATACAACACTTGAGACACCAGTATTTGACTTAACAAATGCAAAGGATGCTAAGTTCGATTATAAGGCATTCTACGAACTTGAAGCGAAGTATGATTTCCTTGACGTATATGCGATTGCAGAAGATGGAACGAAGACACGTATTGATAGAATGGGCGAAAAAGATGTAAAAGGCGGCGTGGATACAACTGATGGTAAGTGGGTTGATAAATCATACGATTTAAGCCAATTTAAAGGGAAAAAAGTAAAACTGCAATTTGAGTATTTAACAGATATTGCAGTAGCTTATAAAGGATTTGCGTTAGATAATGCTGCATTAACTGTAGATGGCAAAGTTGTTTTCTCAGATGATGCAGAAGGCGGGCCAGCAATGACGTTAAAAGGATTTACTGTATCTAACGGATTGGAACAGAAAAAAAATAACTACTACGTAGAGTGGAGAAATTACGCTGGTTCTGACACGGCGTTAAAACATGCGCGTGGTCCAGTCTTTAATACAGGAATGGTTGTATGGTATGCGGATCAAAGCTTTACAGATAACTGGGTAGGTGTTCATCCAGGTGAAGGATTCTTAGGAGTAGTAGATTCTCATCCAGAGGCAATCGTAGGTACATTAAACGGACAACCGACTGTGAAGAGCAGTACGCGTTATCAAATTGCCGATGCGGCATTCTCATTTGATCAAGCGCCAGCATGGAGAGTAGACTCGCCAACTCGCGGTATCTTTGACTATAAAGGATTACCAGGAGTTGCAAAATTTGATGATTCTAAGCAGTACATCAACAGCGCTATTCCAGATGCAGGACGTAAGTTGCCGAAATTAGGATTGAAGTTTGAAGTAGTAGGTCAAGCTGAAGACAAATCTGCAGGTGCAGTTTGGATTCATCGATAGAATAAGGTGAAACTATGAGAGCTGTCCATAAGTTGGTGAAACTGACTTATGGACAGCTCTTTTCTTATTCTAGAAACGTGGCAGTTTAGTTTAGGAACCAGTTCATTGGAAAGGAAGATATAAAATTTATTTTCAATAAAAACGAGAAATGATATCTCTAGAAAATTTCCTTTTCCTTCCACATGCGAGGTATAAAACAAAGGGAGAAAGTCAGTAGCGGTCCTGTTATATTCTGCATAGCAGCGATTTATATGTCGAGAAATCAAAATAGATTTATGTAGCATGCCGCTTTAGTTTTAAAAGTAGAAATAAATCAACAAATTACAATGTAGCATGATTTAAATTAATTGAAATGCATGAGCAAAAATACATTCTCATACGAAATTTTTATTAAATTACAAAATACTTATCAGATTTGATTGTAAGAAATGATAAGTATAATTGATTTTTTATGATGTACAGAAAAAATTAATTATCACATCCCTTTATTTTCACACTAGAACCTAAAAAGAGGTTCTGTTACAAAGTTTTTTAACAAGAAAAAGTTATGTTGCAAAAAGGGTTGTGCCTATTAATTATATGAAGAGAGGCATGTAGTGTGTTACTAGACAAAAATACTTGATACACCAATGTTACCTTCACTCACCCTCCTCATTATTATAAGCTAATAGTGGTTCGTACATCATTATAGCGTGATTCTCCGTTACATATTGGTCTTCTATAAACTGTTTCTGTTGAGTATATACTTTACGTTGAATAACATTATGTCGTATATAACCACCCCAGTATGCAGATTGGATTGAGTGTTCTTTTTCATATACTTCATATTGATAAAGCTGCGGATGGGCAATTCTCCACTCACCGACTAAATGCTTATCTGTAATATAAAGGTGAAGTTGATACGATTGGTCCGTTTCATTTTTGATTTGTAAATCCAAATAATTATAAGAACAAGTCGCTCCACTTCCAAATGGTTGGGTCCGCTTGGAATCAGGAAAGACATCAAAACTATGACGATATCGCTCTGTTACTGTCAATGGTGTATGTAAGGTCATCCAATATATTAAATTTGAAAGCTGACAAAGCCCTCCTCCAATGCCTGCTTGAAAAGATCCATAGTGTAGTATCATGCCCTCTACATACCCTTTTCTTCTCGTAGGCTTACCTATTAAACGCCAGTAAGAGAATGTTTCTCCCGGTCTAATGACGATACCATTTAGTTGTTTAATAGCAATCTTCAAATTAACAACTTTATTCTGTTGATACCATATATCTACATCTTTGAGCTTACGAAGTAGTATCGTTCGATGCTGAATCGCTGTATAGGGTAACTTTTCTTGTTGAAACGTTTTTGCATATGTTTTTCCATCTGCTAACCACTGAATGTACCTCTTTGTAGAGTAATACCATGTCCCTAGTAGAATGCGATACTTAGACCGCTGTTTAGGACGTAAGTTCACTAAATTCATTTTATTTCCTCTCTCCATCGTTTTCATATGTTACCATTTCCGTAATTACGATCCCAATCAATTGTCTTATTAATGCCTTTGAATTTACCCAAGTTTTCCCGCACAGAACTGTAATATTAATTGTCGCATTCTCTCGTTTTTTAACTACATTCTTATATGTATATCCATCAATAAATTGTACTTTTCTTAGCTGCATAGTAATTAACATAAATAGATAAGAGACGCAAAAAAACAGTATAATTAATCTAATGGGGACCTTGTTTTTTCCATTTTTCGAATTGCTTATAGTCATGTGAAACTCTGCCTCAATATGATAAATTCAAATAAATACATTATAAATATAAAGGATAACCTTAAATAAAGAATAATGAAAATTAAAGAAATTCTAAAGAATCAATATATTTTTACTAAATATTGATTGATAATAAGTTGTTTTTTGAGACTTTACTAGGTTCTGTTGCAAAGTTTCTTAGCAAATAAAAAGTTAAGTTAATTACAATGAATCATGTTAAAAGGTATGTTCTCAGGATTATATTGTGATTTTAATGGAGATAGCATTGTTTTTTAGGCTACATTTTAGCGAAATAAAAGCTTAAAAATCGATATGTATATTTACAATGTTACATTAGTATTTTTCTTTTTATTTATCCCGCTATTTGTGGGCAGTAAAACTCCCACCTTAAAATGCGGCTGGAGCAAAGAAGTTAGGTGGGAGATCAACTGCCCGTAAACGCCCGATTGGTGAAGGCTAATAATCAGTGGGGGATGAACAAAACCCCCACTGATTAAAGTTTCACTTTATATATTCGCAAGTAAAATAGCATAATATCAGTATGAATCCCTATAGTGATATGAATTTTTGCATATTTTGAAATTCAGTATATCCTCCGAAAAGTTTTGATTGTATAATGTGTTTTGTTATATTATTTTAGATTTTTCGACAAAAAACAACAAAAAATAGAAGACGTATTGGGAGAAGGCATTATGTACACAAAACTATTAAAATCAATTACATCATTATCACTTATTGGTGGTGCGTTATTATATACAAATGGCAGTGATGTGAAAGCTGCGGAAGCGGGCGTTTTTTCTGATGTACCAACATCGCACTGGTCATATCCTGCGATTAAAGACTTAGCGAGCAAAAATATTATTTCAGGTTATGGAAATGGGATGTTTGGTTTTGGTGATGTTGCGACGAGGGAGCAAGTTGCAGCTTTAATTTATCGTGTGTTAGTACCGAATAAGCAAGGTGGTACGTTTAGTAATGATGGTGCTCGTTATGTATTAAAAGATGGGTCTACTTTAAACAATCCGTATCGTGATATTCGCTCAGGTTCTACAATGTTTCCGGAAGAGGTTTTAACGTTAACGAAATTGGGGATTTTTAAAGGTGATGGAAATGGCGGTTTTAGACCGAAAGATTCTGTTAGCCGTGCAGAAATGGCGCAAATTATTAAAAATGCGTTCCAAGTTTCAGCTAAACAAAAACATACATTTAATGATGTTCCAAATGGGTTTTGGGCAGAAAACGCGATTAGTGCGGTGCAGTCAAACGGGATTGCATCTGGTACAGGAGACGGGAAATTTGAACCAGCTAAAACGGTAACGCGTGAACAGTATGCACAGTTTTTATATAATGCATTGAAATATAAAAAGCCTGAGGTTGCGGTGCAAGATACAGAAGATGCGGCATTATTAACAGCATTCAAAAATGAAGTACAAACGCGTATTAATACGTATGAAACGAATATTACACTTCCATATAAAACGAAAAACAGTAATACAAAAGAAGTGATGAATACACTTTTCACCGCATATAAAGAAGTCGCAAGTAAAAATGAGTATACAAATTATAATAGATCGAATGTTTCATACTCACTATCTGGATCGCCAGGGAATTATACGTTTACGCTAAATATTACATATCGTGAAACGAAAGAACAAACAGAATATGTGATGAAACAAGCGAAAGCGATTGTTTCTTCTATTATTCAAGTCGGGATGGATGATCATGAAAAAGTGAAGGCGATTCATGACTATGTTGTAAAACATGTTTCTTACGATACGTCTTATAAAGCGTATACAGCATATGAGGCACTCGCGAATCGTTCTGCCGTTTGCCAAGGTTACACACTATTAACCTATCAATTATTAAAAGAAGCTGGAATTGAGAATCATTTTGTAGTAGGAACTGGAGACGGTCAGCCTCATGCTTGGAATTTAGTGAAAATCGATAACAAGTGGTACCATCTTGATACGACATTTGATGATCCAGTGCCAGATGAACAAGGCCGCGTAACATATTCTTATTTCAACTTATCTGACGAGCAAATTGCAAGAAATCATGAGTGGAACCGCGTGGACTATCCGCAAGCTACAACAAACTATTATAGTACATTAACAAATAAAATTGCGACAGGTGGTACGAAAGCACCTGCATATCAGCAAATATTGAAAGATACAAAGTTAAATTATTTAGGAAATGAATATATCGCAAATAACTATAATGAATTCAAAAATAAAATGCAGCAACGTTATAGCACAAAGTCAGCAAAGATTGAAATCCTTTATAAACAATCAATGGATGGCGCATTGCAAGATGTGAAAAAAGTAATTGGAGAAATCGGTTATCCGCAAGGAGCGAACCGTGTTTCTTATAAAGCGGAGCCGTATAATGCGAAAGAAGGATATTCTTTAGTGACGATTACGTTTATGTATTGATAATGAAAAAAGCATCTATTGCAGGTGCTTTTTTTATTATTTCGGTTCGACATAATGTGACAACGGAGCATAACAGCATCTGTTATGATAACTTTGGAAATTTTACATTTTGGAGGATTAGTAATGAATAAAAAGAAGATTTTCGCTGTGTTAATAGGAATCGCAGTTTTAATTGTAATTATTAATGTAGTTGTTACGAAAGGGAACACGACATCAACTAGTGAAAAAATGTACACTGAGAAAGAGTACAATAAATTAGTAGATGAGCATTTTGAAGAAGCGCAAAAGTTAAAAAGTGATAAGCGTGTATTAGAAACTGAAAATAAATCTCTTGATGCACAAGTTAAGAAATTAAAAGATGAGTTAGCGAAAAAAGAGCAACAAGTAGCGCAGCAGCCAGTTCAACAAGAACAACCTAAGCAACAATCACAACAACCAACACCAGCTCCACAGCCAGAAAAGAAAGAAGAGCCTAAACCAGAACAGCCTACGGGTGCATTCGCAAATCCTGTGAAAAGTATAAATAAAACAGAGGCAATGAATAAAGTGAAAGAAAAGGCGAAGCAAGACTTCCAAGATGACTATATGACGCAGAACTTTGTTGCTGAGGAGCAATCAAAAGCATTCGACTTCTTAAATGGAGTAGAAATCAAATCACAAGAAGAATTAAATGTGATGAAGAATGCATTGAAAGATTTTCCTAACGATTTTATGACAGTGAAGTTTGTTTATGAAGAGCAAATGAAGGCGAAGAATAAGCAAGGGTAATATAAAAAACGCTATCTTTTAAAAAGGTAGCGTTTTTGATTTTTTATCCCGCTAATTGCCGGGCAGTAAAACTCCCACCTCAAAATTCAGGTGGAGCAAAGAAGTTAGGTGGGAGTCGGGCTATCCGTAGACGCCCGATTGGTGTGGGCTGATTAAAGTTTCACTTTATGGGGTCCCGCCACATCGCTATCAAGCTAAGCTTATGCAAAGTCAATTTTAGATGAGGTTGTTTCTTTTTTCTAAAGGGCAAGTGTAGTTGATTGAAAGATTCGCATACGAAATAAACCATAGCGGGTTTCACTTTTTTGAATTAAGCGGCTTGATTATGAGACAGGGTACAATTGTAAACGACACCTAATATATCAAAGACTGTTTTCTTCTCATATCGATGAGATTTCCGCCCGTTTTGCTGTAGGAGATTAAAAAGGCGAATTAGAACCTTTGATAACCTTTGGGTGTCTTTCTGTATTGGGTAACTCTTTATACATATAGAAATACTTTAATAATTTTTAAGAGTATTCTAAAGGCATTCCTGGTCTACTCTTCACAGGAAATGATAGTAATTTCTTATTTTTGGGAAATGGATAGTAACCCTTGTATATTTTCCTTCTTGTGATTGAATAGAAATATCATGTCCCAATTTCAAAACCATTTGTTTTACAAGGTACAGTCCCATCCCAGTAGATTTTGTATGTGTTCTTCCAGTAGAACCTGTGAATCCTCTTTCGAACACACGATGTATATCTTCTTGCTTTATCCCAATGCCTGTATCTTGAATAAGCAATCGTTTTTCTTGATGATCCTCCTCAAAACGGAAAAAAATCTCTCCACCATCATTTACATACTTTAAAGCATTTGCAGTAATTTGGTCTATGATAAATGCAAGCCATTTGCTATCGCTTTGAACGAATTTCTGCACTTCCTCCATATGAAAGTGAATTCGTTTCGTGATAAAGATTTTGGCATATTTTTTTACACTTTCTTTAATGATTTGATTCAACTGTACATCTGTAATGAAATAGTCTTTAGAAAACGAGTCAATCCGTGAATAGTAAAGAGCCTGTTCCACATAATTATCAATTTTGTTCAGCTCATCTTCAAACTTATCTACAAGAAAATCTACTGTTTTTCCTGTACTGTTCTCAATGAGTAAATTACTTGCGGCAATTGGAAGCTTTACCTCGTGAACCCAGGACATAATAAAATCTTGGTGATCCACTTTCTCGTGAATCAACTTTTGAAGTTGCTTAGAATGATTGTCCCTTACTATTTTTATCATTTTGACATATAAAGCTTGTTCATAATTTTGTGGTTCAAGCATTTCTACAGGAAAGTCTTCTTTCTGACTCTCAATTAAATCATTTAGTTCTAGGTAAAAGGACCTACGGTAATAATATCCTATAGTAATATACAGACTTACAGAGAGGAAACAAATAACATGAGTATAGAGCAGGTTTTGAAGAACGAGATTCCGACTATCGTTTACAACCATAATTAATGAAACAAACAACATTAAAGTGAAGTACAGTATGAAAAAGAATCGTTTATCTTTTATATATTCAAAAAAACTCATAAAATGATATACCCGTAGCCTTTCTTAGTAGTAATGAAACCGTCTTTACCGAGGTCAGTAAATTTTTTGCGTATCCGTGCAATGTTAACCGTTAAGGTGTTTTCGTCCACGAATCTTTCATCAGCCCAAAGACTGCGCATTATCTTTGTTCGGCTTACAACAGTCCCTTTATTTTGCATGAGAAGTTTTAAAATAATAAATTCATTTTTTGTTAGTGTAATCGCTTCATTCCCATAAGACAGATTGTAGGATTTAAGGTTGAGTACAATTCCATCATGCTCAATAACTTTCAACTCTATGTCTTCTATATACGTATACGTCCTGCGCAGGAGCGCATTAACCTTTGCCATTAAAACATCTGTGTGGAACGGTTTATTAATAAAATCATCCCCGCCCATATTCATTGCCATTACCATATCCATTGGTGTATTGCGAGATGAAAGAAAAATAATCGGCGCTTTTGAAGTTTCTCTAATTTTATTACACCAGTAAAATCCATCAAATGATGGTAAATTAATATCCATTAGTACAAGATGAGGACTATTGTTTAAAAATATTGATAATACTTGGTCAAAATCTTCTACCTTTACTGTAGTAAATCCCCATTTTTCTATTGTCTCTCCCAACATATCTCTAATTGTTTTTTCGTCTTCTACAATCATAATTTTCATAGTTATTCTCCCAATATTAATAATAATTTGTGTTATATGTTACGTGTTCATACTGCTGCATTAAATTACGATGGCATAATCATCTATATCACATTATAGTGGAAAAAAATAAAGAAAAAAGGGATATTTGTTGTAAGGTGACAAAATTGTAAGGTTAACCTAAACAACTGTAAGGTTATTGAAGGGTTACATCATATAGAATAAAGCCTGGAAGAAAAAATAACTTCTTTAATGGAGGAAATATATATGAAATCAATAGTAGACGCAAAACAAATAAAAAAAATGTATGGAGCAAAAGGAAATACGTTTACTGCATTACATGATATTGATTTAACTGTTCGCGAAGGTGAGTTTGTTGGAATTATGGGACCTTCAGGTGCCGGGAAGTCCACACTTTTAAATATTTTGGCGACCATAGATCGGCCGACATCCGGTGAGATTTTGATTGATGGGACGAGCATACTAAACATGAAAGAAGAACAATTATCTGCATTTAGGCGGGATAAACTCGGTTTCATTTTTCAGGATTACAATTTATTAGATACGTTAACAGTGAAAGATAATATTTTGCTGCCACTTGCACTAGCAAAAATGAATGTACAAGAAATAGAAAATAGAGTTAACGAGATTTCAGAGCGCTTTGGTATTCGTTCCATTTTAGATAAATACCCGTATCAAATTTCAGGGGGGCAGAAACAACGCACAGCTGCTTCACGAGCGATGGTATCTAAACCCAGCTTAATTTTAGCTGACGAGCCGACTGGAGCACTCGATTCAAAATCGGCAGCAGACTTATTGGAGAGCTTACAAAATTTAAGCCAAGAAGATAAAGCAACCATCCTCATGGTAACACATGATGCTTTTGCAGCTAGCTATTGTAAACGCGTGTTATTTATTAAAGATGGCACGATGTTTACCGAACTTGTAAAGGGGAATTCTTCCGGCAAAGATTTTTTCAAAAAGATATTAGATGTATTGTCCATTCTTGGAGGTGGTACAAGTGACGTTATTTAGCTTGGCGAAAAAAAATATTAAAGGGAATTTAAGCAACTACCTTCTCTACATTTTCTCTATGGTGGTTAGTGTCGTGATTTGCTATACTTTCAACTCATTATTGTATACACCAGAAATTAAAAATGCAGTTAATAATATGGAAGGTACAATGTCACAAACCTCTTTCGTTTTAATAGGATTCATAGCGGTTTTCATCGGATATTCTAATGCATTTTTCACGAGAAAACGTAAAAAAGAAGTAGGTATGTACTCCCTACTTGGCGTGAGAAAAAAAACCATCGCAAGAATGCTGTTTTTTGAAAATGTAATTATCGGGGCTATCACTTTAATATGCGGGCTCGTATTAGGGATCATATTATCTAGATTGTTTATCATGTTACTCCTTAAACTCGTAGGTGCTCCGGTCGATGTAAGTTTTAGCATTCCTATGGATGCAATTATGAATACCACTATTACATTTACGGTCATTACAATTTTCACATCCCTTCAATCGTATCTTTTAATTTATCGCTTTAAATTAATTGAATTATTCCATGCAGAGAAAAAAGGGGAGAAAGTACCAAAAGCATCTATCGTTTCTGCCGTAGTTTCGATCATTTTACTGGTAAGTAGTTATTGGCTTATGTTTAACGAGGCAGCAATGCTTTCTATGCCTCTTGTTGCCATTGGAACGTATTTATTATTTCGTTCTTTAACTGTGTATTTACTAAAGCGTGCACAAAAAAATAAACCGAACTACTATAATGGGATTAACATCATTGGAACATCTCACTTGCTGTATCGTATAAAAGGAAATGCCCTTATGCTTACAGTTATTGCATTACTAATTTCAGTAGCACTGCCATATCTTCAAGCCAGTTTCTCTGAATATTCAATTACTGAAAAAGATGCTCATGAAACAGCTCCTTTTAGCTATATTCATCTTTCAAAAGATGAAACATATGACAATCAAATCAAACGGGTTATTTCAAAAGACAAAGATCATCCGATTACAGCGCAACTAGATATCCCGATTATTCAAGTAAAAGGGAATACTTCAGCACCATTCCAAGATAAAAATGATCTTTCTGTTAATTTGATTTCAGAGAGTGTATTTCATAAAATGAACAATATTCTAAAATTAGGAGATATACCAAATCTTTCTGGTGAGCATGCTATAGCATTTAAACGATACATTAATCAACCAGCCACTGATTTTATTAACCATCAAGTCAACATTTTGTTACCCGAGAGAAATTATACTTTTAAGCTCAACAAATTAGAAAAAAAATCGATACAACTAACATCTGGTTCTGAGCTTCTTTACATTGTAATTGATAATGAAATGTTTGACAGTGTTGCAAAACAAATCAGTCCAATCACATATAAAGCGTATAAAGTAGCGGATGAAAAAACAACAAAGGAAACATCTGAAATAGTAATGACGCTAGCAGGGAACGATACTCATATGCGTACGTTCTATAAAGAGTATAAAAAAATAAAGGCACTTACAGGAATGAAAATCTTTGTAGTTAGCTCTTTAGCATTAGTTTTACTAGTTGCAACAGGAAGTGTTATATACTTCAAACAGCTAACAGAAGCACATTCAGATAAAAATCGCTATGAAATTTTACGGAAAATAGGTGTAAATAAAAAAGAAGTACGGACTACGATAGCAAAACAAACATTATTTATATTTCTCCTTCCGCTAATTATTGGGATACTAAATGCAGCCATGTTAACAATGTCAGTATCCTTACAATATAGCATGGACATACAGCAAGATATCATTTCATTTATTTATGCTATGACAACGTATGGTGTAATCTACCTTGCTTACTACGTGTTAACCATTAATTCATATAATAGAATTGTGAATAAATAAACATGAACCACCTCTCGAATATCGGGAGGTGGTTTAATATATTTAACAAAACAAGATGCATAGTGAACTGTGAGCTAATTAACATGTTTCAAAAATATGTCTTAACGTACAATTTTCTTTTTTGATATGGTGATCCCATGCCTATCAACTTAAGAAAAGTAAACACCTCAAAAACAAAAAATGAACTGATTTCCCCAAATTACTAACTATAGAGAAATAAATTTTTCGTTTAGGGGGTAATTAAAAATCTTAGCTTGATGGCGATGTGGTACTACCCTTTTATGGACAATAAAGCTCTTCCTACATTTGACATATACAGTCTAACTGTATAAAATGAAACTATACAGTTGAACTATATAGTTTGACTATATATTTATCGTTACACTGGAGGTCTTTATGAATAGAGATAAAAATTTACCATTAACGGAAACAACGTATTACGTTCTTTTAGCTTTATTAGAACCAGCACACGGGTATTTAATTATGCAAAAGGTGGAGGAACTTAGTAATCATCAAGTGAAAATCGCGGCGGGTACATTATATGGTGCGGTTGAAAATTTATTAAAGCAACAATTAATAGAATCGGTAAAAAGTGAAGATAAACGAAGAAAAGTGTATGTCATTACTGAACGCGGGAAAGAAGTATTACATTTAGACTTTATGAGAATGCAGCACATTATTGGGGTTACAAAAAGCTTATTAAATGTATAGTTAGGGGGAAGCGAAGATGTGGAGATTGAAATTCTTTTTAGACTTTGAGAAAGAAGAGAAATGGTTAGAAGAGATGGCTTGGAAAGGCTATCAACTAAAAAGTGATACATTCGGTTATAGATTTAGAATCGCAGAACCGGAAGATACGAAAATTAAAATAGACCATAGAGTATTTAATAGACGAAGTGATTTTATTAATTATTGTACGTTATTTGAAGATAGTGGCTGGAAGCATATAGCCGGTAAATGGTGGTCTGGTACGCAATATTTTAAAAAGGTAGATGAGGAAAGTGAAGATGACATTTTTTCAGATCAAATGTCACGAGCAGGGAAGTACAAGCGTCTATCTAAGACATTTTTAGAAATGGCGATATGTTATTTACCGCTGTTAATCCTATTCATGTTTAATAATACAATTGATCTAGGAGCGATTTTAAATCCGAAAGACCTATACTATACACCAGGATTATGGGATATGCACGGCGCAGTATTTTTAGGATCATTCTTATTTGAAACGCCATTTGCATTAATGAGGGGCATTTCATGGTTGTTTATCCCAGCTGCAATTGGTATGTTTTTCTTTTTTTCATATAAAGCAAATCGATTGTATGAAGAGAGAAAATACTAGGAGGACCCCCTTAAAGCTCATGCTTTGAGGGGGACTCTTTTTAATTTGTAAATGGTGTACTTGGTTAGCTTGATGGGCATGTGGTACTACCCTAAATAACAATAAAATCCTTCGAAAATTAATATAGTTTTTTAAAAATAGAGATGATACGATGGATAATAATACCATTTTTTCACTTCATGTATGATTTTACGGTAGGATACCTCTATATTAAGATGATATAAATAAGGGGATATATTAGTAACAGGGGGAGAATAATGAAAAAGTTATTACAAGAAATTATAAATTGGATCAGTATGACCGATGAACAGATTGTTATTGGCATTTCAGGACACGGTGCTGCCGGAAAAACAACGTTCGCTAATAAGCTCATAAACCAATTAAATCAAAATAAAGTGAATTATATTAATACAGATCCATACATTGTTAGTTCAAATGTACGAAAGTATACAAATATCCACTATACATATCAGAATGAAAATCATTATGATAAAATGACAGCTTGTCATCCATCAGCCCATCATTTGTCTGCGTTAGAAAGAGATGTTCAAATGGTAAGAGCTGGTTTAGATTTTTATACAATGGATACACATTATATAAAAAGTGAGTTAATTTCTTCGGAAAATAAGGTGACGATTGTAGAAGGAATGAGTGTCGCATTTATTAATCCAAATTTATTTGATTTGAAAATTTATTTCTATACAGATGGAGAAACAGAATTAATGAGAAGGTCTAGCCGTGATATTATTGAAAGAGGAGCCGATATTAATTACTTAAGGAAGTCTCATGAAGAACGTCGGATTCAGTATGAAGTGTTTATGCATGCGTATAGTCAACATTTTAATATTATTATCAAAAATTCCAATGAAACAATATGTTTAGAAAAAAATACATTTGAGTTTTATAAAGTTTAAATGCAAATACTTTATTTACTAAAATAGCAAGTTAGTGAATAAATTGTTCATATTTTTTCGGAAGGAAGTTAAGCAATGAGAGCACCGTACCAAGTATTGATATTTCCTTATATAAAAACTGACGATTCCATTCAATATGCTATTTTTAATCGAAGTGATTATGGTTATTGGCAAGGAATAGCTGGTGGTGGAGAAGATGGTGAGACTCCTATTGAATCAGCAAAACGGGAAGCATTTGAAGAGGCTGGTATTACAAGAGAAAGTCCATATATAAAACTAGATTCTGTGTCTTCACTACCAGTAGAGGATGTAGTTGGTGAATTTCTTTGGGGGAAAGATGTTTATGTAATAAAAGAATTTTCTTTTGGAGTTAAAGTTCCTACAAAAAATATTAAATTATCTAAAGAACACTTCAATTATAAATGGCTGTGCTTTGAGGAAGCCGTAACGCTTTTAAAATGGGATAGTAACAAAACGGCTTTGTGGGAATTAAACAAAAGGCTGTTAAAATAATTAAAGTGTTAGTTAACAAAGCCGATAGTGGAGCGAGAATTAAACAACTTAAAAAAGCTTTGCTACATTACCTATGTAGTAAGGCTTTTTTCTTAGCGTACGAAATTGCGTTTTGTTGGCGGCACCCCGCTAAGAGCATGCAAGATTTTATACAGTTTTTCGGCTAATCCAATAACAAACGAGAACCCTAAAACCGCGCCAGGATAGGAATGTATAAAAAAATGCATAGATCCATAGAACAAAAAAAGGAGATTTACTTGTGAGATTAGGGGTCCTCCTTATTATTGCTACCGATAATGAGACGTTATGTCAACTTTACATGAATATGATATACATATCAATTCTCATATATAATTTAAGATAACGATGAAATAAGGAGCATATAATCAAATGCGTAGAAGAAGATCGTATGGAAGAACAAATAAGAAAGAAATTAGCTATGAAAAATTTCGTTGTACTCATTCCGAACAGGAGCTACCAATGAGCTATGGAAGTGATGCCCCTATTTATTATTACAATGTTCCTGAAATGGAAAGACAAAAACGCTTTGAAATAAATTCTGATATCTGCATTATGGATGGAGAATATTACTTTGTTCGAGGTTGTATAGAAATTCCGATTATAGATAGTAACGAAATATTTATTTGGAATATATGGGTATCTTTAAGCGAAGAAAGCTTCAATAAAACAATGGAATTATGGGAAGCGAAAGAAAGAGAAACAGAAGAACCTTACTTTGGATGGCTTTCTACATCAATCCCTGGTTATCCCGATACATTAAATTTGAGAACACATGTCCATACAAGATCCATTGGAATAAAACCCTTTATCGAATTGGAACCGACTGATCATCCTTTAGCAATTGAACAGAGAGAAGGAATTACTCTACAAAGAGTTGCAGAAATTAAAAAAATTGTTACTCAATATAATCGAGAAGAGAATTCTGAGTAAAACATATTACAACTTCCAATAACGATAATTATGTAAATAAGCTGTCCATATGGGCAGCTTATTTTATTTTTTGTTTAGCACGGGGATCTTTTCCGATAGTTTTTTAGCAGAAGCAAGCAGCTCCAACGATGAGTAATAAAATAAACAATACAACTAATAAAGCAAATCCTCCAGCGAAGCCACAGCCGCCACAACTACCACCAAAGCCCATAACAGTTCCTCCTTTAGATAGGAGGGGGAAGACAAAGGTTCACTCATGTGTTTTAACGGATTCAATTTACTTTATGCATTTATGAATGGAGCAGGTCCTTTTGAAAATAAAGAAAAGACACCTTATAAGGTGTCTTCCTTCGATTTGAAACATTTTAAGTTTAATAATATACGGTCTCGCCACTTACCTATTAGGCTGGAATTTTATAGTGTTTCTGAACAAAATTTTTTGCTAAATTTGAATCCTTAAGTTGATGGGGATCCTTTTATGTTTTATCATTTTTAAAAAAATCCTTCATTATCTTAGCGCTTTTAATATTCACCGTCACAGCTTCTACTTTATCTTTCTTCTCATCTTTAGCAATCGTAATTTGTTCCTTATTATCAACCCACACAAGAAACTCTTCTTTTGAGTCATCTTTATATGTAACGGTTATAGTAGAATGCGCAGATTGTTTCTTTTTTTGATCTAGTTTGATTGTTTTAGGAGTGCCTTTTTGGACTGCAGAAGCGATTGATTGTATCATTTCCTCGTTATCTGTTTGAGATTTGGAACTAGTATTACTTGTTGTTCTAAGCATCTCAATGTTGGTAATGTCTGCAGAGTTTAATTGAATGGCATTTTTCGTATTTTCTTGCTTAGTTGTTGAAGTATTATTTGTAGTAGAAGTGCTTGTACAGCCTATTAAAGTGAAAGATAGAGCGGTTAGAGCGCATATAGATATGATTTTTTTCATAGTATCCCTCCTTACGTTTAATTGTAACAATTTTCTGTTATTTTAGGTAGTTATTGTAAGGAGATAATTTTGTAAATCATAGGGAGACATGTTTACTAGTTTTCATGATGTTCGTATGAATAATATGAAGCGTATATATGAAAAATATGCGGTTCATTCTCTATCAAAATCAAAATTCACATAATTTTTTTCATATTTTATGTTTAACATTTCGAAAATGGGTGTATTACATATAATATAACAAATAATTCATTTTAGAGGAGGAAGTTAAAGATGGAAACGAAGTATAGTAAACCTTTTGTATATGAATTTATTACGGAGAAAGAGGTCATGAATGCAGCGAATGATCTAGTGAAGAAAGGAATCGACCAAAAAGATATTTACGTATTAACACATGAGAAAGAAAGGACAGATAGAATCGCAGACAATGCAGACGTGAATACAATTGGAATAAAAGAAGAGGGGATTGGGACAAGTATTATTAATGTTTTTCAAAAAACAGGAGATCAGTTAAGAAATAAGATGCAAGAGTTAGGACTTAATGAGGAAGAAGCTAACTTTTATGAAGAAAAACTGGATGAAGGGAAAATCTTATTATTCGTTAAGGATTTAGAAAGAGTCGGTGAATGGTTACAAGAAAGAAGATGCACGTATTCTATTTAAATTCATACTCTTTAAATCTACAAATCTATTACGAAAAGGAGATTGGAAATATGAGTGAGAGCGGGCTAAAAGAACAAATTACTGGTAAAGTTGAAAAGAAAAAGGGACAAGTAAAAGAAGGAATTGGTGAAGTTACAAAAGATAGAGAGTTGAAAAATGAAGGGAAGTGGGAGAAGACGAAGGGAACTGTAAAAGAAAAAGTCGGAAAAGTGAAACAAAAGATAAGTGATGGATTGGATAACAAAGAATAATACATGTTTATCAAGCTTTGGTTAAATGCCAAAGCTTGATAAATCCATTATAAAAATAATATAGGAGGTCTAATTGTGGGACTTATTATTACGTGTATTGTAGGTGGACTTATTGGTGCGTTAGCTGGAATGATTACAGGAAAAGACTTTCCTTTAGGTATAGTTGGTAATGTTATTGCCGGATTAATCGGATCTTGGGTAGGTAGTGCGTTATTTGGTCACTGGGGCCCTGAATGGGGAGGCATCTTTATTCTTCCAGCTTTATTAGGTGCAATCGTCTTTATTTTAATCGTTACATTCTTTTCTAGAATGCTACGGAAAGCGTAAGTATGATAATGAATAGTAATCTTAAGTTTGTTATATGCGACTATAAGGTTAATAAGCTCATAAAAATACATAAAAAAAGCATCCAATTAAACTAATTTGGATGCTTTTTTTATGTATTTTACATAGGAATGAGTGGAGGATGAAGAACCCCCACTCATTAAAATTACACTTTCTATTATGTATTAAGCTATCGTTACTTTTTTACAATTATTTATTCTTACGACCTGCCTCGGTTCTATATGAGATAAGTCCTCGCTATTACCTATATCAACTACAATTGTATTCGTTAGTATGTTAATAATGGAACCAATTAATTTTGTAGCATGATCGTGTCGATAAGAAAATTGAACAAAATCTCCCTTTTTAAAGCTGTGCTCTTCCATAGATAGATCCCCCTAAAAATAATGTTTATACATTATACATACACAAATTTATAAGGTTTAAACATTTGGTAGTATTTTTTTTAGTGTTAAGCTGAGAAAGGTGTAGAAAATTTATTTATAATTAAAATGAAAAAAATATGTTTAAAACTAATTTTTATGGGTAATTAAATAGTAGTAGTTTGAGATAAGGGGGCGGAAATGATGAATTTGGCAATAAATATTTTGCAAAATGAGTTAGGTTATACAGTACAACTTAATGGTGAGATTGATGCGTATACGGCATCAGATTTAAAAAATAAGGTAATGCCTATTGCAAGTGAGAAAGAGGTTTATATAGTAGTAGATTTTAATAAGGTAGATTATATGGATAGTACAGGTTTAGGCGTTTTTATAGCGCTATTAAAAGCAATTAAGAAAAATGATGGAAAACTAGAGTTTATTGGTGTATCTAAAAGGTTAAAAAGATTATTCGATATTACAGGACTAACAGAAATATTAAATTTGAATTCAGATTTTGAAAAAGTAGAAAGAAGGTGACTAGGGATGATGGAGAAATTTGAAAAGATAGAAATGAAAATTCCTGCAAAAGCAGAATATGTGGCTATTATTCGTTTAACAATGGCTGGTGTTGCGAATCGAATGGGCTTTGCTTATGACGATATAGAAGATATGAAAATTGCTATTAGTGAAGCATGTACAAACATTGTACAACATGCATATAAAGAAGACGTTGGAGAAATTACAATTGTCTTTGGCCTATATGAAAATCGATTAGAAATTATGGTTGCGGATAATGGAGTTAGCTTTGATTTTAGCACCTTAAAAAGTAAAGTTGGTCCGTATGATATTAATAAACCAGTAGAACATTTGCCGGAAAATGGTTTAGGTTTATATTTAATAAATACGTTAATGGATGATATACAAATTATGCATGATGAGGGCATGACAGTTTTAATGACAAAATATATACAAAGAGAGCAGGTGGAGAATGATGGAAATCCAATCTCAACCTACAAATCTTACTAAAGAAGACGTTATTAAACTAATTGCAGAATTCCAACAAAACCAATGTGATGAAGCGCAGGAAAGGTTGGTTAATCACTATAAAAATCTCGTATATTCCATTGCATACCGCTATTCAAAAGGTGGGCCGATGCATGAGGATATTATACAAGTAGGGATGTTAGGGCTCTTAGGCGCAATAAGAAGGTATGATTATTCGATAGGGAATGCTTTTGAACCGTTTGCAATACCTACGATAGTAGGGGAAATAAAGAAGTATTTACGTGATAAAACTTGGGGCGTTCATGTTCCAAGGCGAATTAAAGATTTAGGCGGAAAGATTAAACTTGTGATAGAGGAGCTAACAGATCACCTGCAACGTTCACCGAAGATTATAGAGATTGCAGATCATTTAGGACTATCCGAAGAGGAAGTGCTAGAAATTATGGATGCGAAAAATAATTATCAAGTATCTTCCTTAGATGATGTAGTTGAAAATTCATCTGATGGAAGTTCGGTAGCGAGAATTGAATCTGTAGGTGAGGTAGAGCAAGGATATGAACAGACAGAAAGACGTCTCGTTTTAGATGATATTTTTAACGTATTAAATGATACGGAAAAGAGTGTTATTCATTATATATTTGGAGAAAATTTAAATCAAAAGGATACAGGAGAGCGGTTAGGTATTTCACAAATGCACGTTTCTCGTATTAAAAGACAAGCAATAAGTAAATTGAAGCAAGCGGCGTTTTTAGATACATAAAAAATTAAAAATAATTATGTTTAAAACATGAGAAAAGGGGTAGTTATTAAGTATAGGAGGAGATATTAAAATGTCACACGATGTGAAAGAACTAATCGAAGGATTGAATGAAGATTTAGCAGGAGAATACTCGGCAATTATTATGTATAACCATAATGCAGCTACGGTTTCTGGTATATATAGACAAGTGTTAAAACCTTTCTTTGAATCTGAAATTAGTGATGAACAAGGACATGCCCTATATTTAGCGGAGAAAATTAAGACGCTAGGTGGTACACCTACTACGATCCCTTTACCAGTGAAACAAGTAGAAGATGTTAGAGAAATGTTAGAAGCAGCTAGACAATCAGAATATGAAACAATTAAGCGTTATGAAACGAGAAAAGAACAGGCAGCGAAATTAAATATGACAGAGTTAGTTGTAAAGTTAGAAGATATGATCGCAGATGAAACAAATCATATGGAAGAATTAGATCGCCTTTTAAATGACAAAGCAATGGTGTTAAATTAAAAGTGGAAATTTACCCCACTTTAATGGGCAGTAAGACCCACACCTCAAAATGCAGCGAAAGCAAAGAATTTAGGTGGGGGTCGGGCTGCCCATAAAAGTCCGATTGGTTCAACTAATAATCAGTGGGGGATGAAGAAAACCCCACTGATTAAAGTTTCACTTTATAGAGTGAAAGAACAAACTCTCATTTCTAGGGGGTTTGTTCTTTTGCTGTATAAATACGTATGAGTAGGAAATTTTTATTTTATAACTGAGTATGTAATACTAGAAAAATAGAAAATGATAATAGATTTACATTTTAAATAAGAAAAGGGGAAATAACTTGTGTCCATTTTAATTGTCGATGATAATCCGGTTAACATCTTTGTAATTGAAAAAATTTTAAAACAAGCCGGATATCAGGATCTTGTATCGCTTAATTCTGCACAAGAGCTTTTCGAATACACCCATTTTGGAAAAGATTCTTCCAGGCATAATGAAATTGATTTAATACTATTAGATATCATGATGCCTGAGATTGATGGACTTGAAGTTTGTAGGCGATTACAAAACGAGGAGAAGTTTAAAGATATTCCTATTATTTTTGTAACAGCTTTAGAAGATGCGAATAAATTAGCTGAAGCGCTTGATATAGGCGCAATGGATTATATTACGAAACCTATAAATAAAGTTGAATTGTTAGCTCGTATGCGTGTGGCATTACGCTTGAAATCGGAATTGAATTGGCATAAAGAACAAGAGGAAAATCTTCGTAATGAATTAGATTTAGCTACACAAGTACAAAGAAACTTATTAAGTAGCCCATTAAGAGAAGATCATATAAAAATTGAAGCAAGTTACTTACCTTCATTCAAACTAGCTGGAGATATGTATTATTGGTATAAAATCGATGAAAACCGCTACGGTATTATATTATTAGATGTGATGGGACATGGTGTATCTGCTTCATTAGTTTGTATGTTTATTTCGTCTGTATTACGTGAATCGATTAAATGTTTAATCGATCCGGAACTTGTCATTAAAGACTTAAATAAATATATGACTCTTTTACATAATGAGAATGACAATATTCCATATTATTTTACAGCAATATACTTAGTAGTTGATACAGAAAAGAGAACAATTGAATATGTAAATGCAGGACATCCTTCGGGATACGTTTTAGTTGATGAAGAGAATATAGTTGAATTAGATCGCGGGAGTTGTGCGGTAGGATTTTTTGATGAAATAAAAGTCGAGAAGACAGTCATACCTTTTGAGAAGAACGCTCAAATATTATTGTTTACAGATGGTGTTCTTGAAGCAATTGCAAATGATGAATTTGAGTCTGAAGAGAAATTACGTGCTTTTACAGAAAGAAAATGGGGAGATTTAGAAGAAGAGATAGAAGGGTTTTATAAGGAAGAACAGAAGAAAACACAATCAGATGATATGTGCCTAATTATGATACAAACGAATGCGAAATAAAAAGCGTATGAAATCCAAACAGAGGATTTCATACGCTTTTTATTGTATTTTTTGATAGATTTGTTCGTTAGGATTAAATTGGATATAATGCGGCATTATATCTGAAAAACGAAGAGTTTCTTTATTTCCTAAACATAGGAATCCATTGTGGCCTAAACTTTCATAAAATAGTTGCTGTACTTGGTTTTGAAGTTTACTCGTAAAGTAAATTAAAACGTTACGGCAAAGTATAATATGAAATTCGTTAAAAGATTGATCGGTTACTAAATTATGCTGTGCAAAAATAATGTTTTGTAAAAGGGATGGATTAAAATAAGCAAAACGATTATCTGTTGAATAATAGTTAGAAAATGCTTGTGTACCGCCAGCTTGTAAATAGTTTTTCGTATAAGTTTGCATTTTATTTAACGGAAGGATGCCTTGTTTTGCTTTTTCTAACACATTTGTATTCATATCTGTTGCGTAAATAACAGCTTTTTCACTTAATCCTTCTTCGTGAAGTAAGATGGACATTGATAACACTTCTTCACCAGTTGCGCATCCAGCATGCCAAATTCTAATTTCAGGATACTTTTTTAATTCAGGAATAACATGCTCTCTTAACGCTTTAAAAAAAGTAGGGTTACGGAACATTTCAGTTACATTAATGGAGAAATCATTTAATAATTGTTCTAAAAACCCTTCCTCATGAATTACTTTTTCAATTAATTTTGAAATGGTAGGGATATTAGAGAGCTGCATTCTATTACAAATTCTTCTATAAATAGATGTGCGAGCATATTGGCGAAAATCAAATCCTGACAGTTTAAATACCGCTTCCAATAGTAATTCAATTTCTAAGTTCGTACGCTTATCCATATCTACGGATGGATCAAAATTATAATACTTATTTTCCACTTAAACTAAACCTCACTTATTTTATTAACCATACACTCATTACCGAATAGAGCTGATGTAAATTTAATGGTTTACTTATATAATCTGAAGCGCCAGCAGATAAACATTTTTCTTTATCATTTGGCATTGCTTTAGCAGTTAATGCGATAATAGGTATTTCATGTAACCCTAAATTCATTCGGATATGTTCCATCGTTTCATAACCGTCCATATTCGGCATCATAATATCCATTAAGATAAGGTCAATATTTGTATTGCTTTTTAGTATTTCTAAACACTCTATGCCGTTTTGTGCAGTAATAATGTTGGCATGTTGTTTTTCTAATGCATTTTGTAATGCAAATATATTTCGATGATCATCATCGACAATTAAAATAGTTTTCTCTTGGAAGACGTTATTTGTTTCTGGAGTAACTATAGTTTCCTCAACAACTTCAGCAGGAATAATGTCATCTATCGTTGCTGCGACTTCTAAATTGGATAACTGTATATCATTTAACCCATTTGGAAGGTTAGGAATATATACTGTGAAAGTACTGCCTTCTCCTAAATTACTCTCTAACGTAATCCAACCGCCTAATAATCTAGCAAACTCTTTACAGATAGATAATCCTAAGCCTGTACCACCATATTTCCGAATCGTTGCGCCATCTGCCTGTTGAAAGGCTTCGAAAATGAGTTGATGCTGTTCTGTAGCGATACCAATACCAGTATCTTTTACTGAAATTGTAATCCAATCATTACTTATAGACTGCATTTCATTACTCAAATTGGTTGTTTCTATCGGATCGAAATGTAAAGAGACGGATCCTTTTTCCGTGAATTTAAATGCATTGGATAATAAGTTTTTAATAATTTGCTCAATCCGCTTTGCATCTGTATAAAATAAATCAGGAATAATATCACTGTCTTCAATAGTAAATGCGACATTTTTTTGTGCAGCTATATGTAAAAAGTTTTGATGCATATTTGCTGCCATGTCACTTATGTTCGTTGCTTCAAAAATAACATCTAGTTTCCCAGCTTCTACTTTAGATAAATCTAGTATGTCATTAATTAAAGTAAGTAAATCTTTCCCTGATGAATGAATGACGGTTGCTAATTCAATTTCATCATCGGATAAATGATTATCATGATTTTCTCTTAACATTTCAGATAATAGTAAAATACTATTTAACGGTGTGCGTAATTCATGTGACATATTTGCTAGGAATTCTGATTTGTATTTTGAGCTACGTAATATTTCACTTGCTTTTTCTTCTAATTCTGATTTAGTAATTTGTAAGTCAGCTGTCTTTTGCTCGGCCTCTTCAGTTCTAGACTCTAGTTGTTCATTAGTTGTTCTTAATTCTTCGGCTTGCATTTGTAGTTCTTCAGCTTGCGTTTGTAATTCTTCTGATTGAACTTGCAACTCTTCTGTCATTGCTTGTGATTCATGTAAAAGAGTTTGAATTCGCATACGTCCCATAATACTATGGATGGTTAGACCTAGGTTATCAACGGTTTGTTGAATTAAATCTTGATGTAAGTCTGAAATCTCAGTTACACTTACTAACTCCATTACTGCGATCACTTCATCTTCAAATAAGATAGGGACGACTAGTAGGTTTTGAGGGCGTATTTCTAATAAGCCGCTAGTGACATAACGAAATTCTTCTGGTATTTCTCGAAGAATAAAGCTTTGTTTTTCTAAAGCACATTGCCCAATTAAACCTTCACCCATTTTAATGGATTGTTTTCCAATATCAGCACCTTGATCAGCGAAAGAAGCTTTCTTTACATAGTAGACAGTTTCTTCAATTTCTTCACGTACATAGAATGCACCGCAAGAGGTTTGCGTTTTTTGTATAACTCCACTAAGAATTTTTTTACCTAACATCTCAATAGAAGGTATACCTTGATACATTAAAATTAATTCTGCAAGCTCGGTTTGTAACCACTCTCTTTTAGATATTTCGTCTAGTAGGTGGTTCGTTGTATGAGCAAGCTCTTTTATTTCATCCCGCGTGTTTACATGAATTCTTTCAGTAATTTTTTCTTTAGAAGAAATGGATTTAATAGCTTGAATTACGTTTTTAATCGTTTTTGTAATGGAATTCGAAATATAGAGTGAAATGATAATAGAGATACAAGAAAGTAAGAACAATAAACTGTATAACCAAATCTCTAATTTATTATTTTCAGTATCTAATTGTGCAGCTCTTTTTTTCGTTAGTTGCTCCTCTACACCACGGAAGTTAGTTAGCTGCGATTGTAATGACTGAATTTGAGTCGTGTCGATTGCTTGTATGTTATTACTATTATGATTTGTAATTAATGGATGAATCTCTTTATTAATCCAACTATTAATATTTTCGTTAATCTGTTTTAATTTTTCTTGCTGAGAGGGATTATCCTCTAATAGAGCCAAAAGATCTTGATAATGTTCTTCGTAATCCTTTTCCGCAGTATTCAGGGATTGCACGTAATTTGCGTTATTAGAAGTAATAAATCCTTTCGCTTTATTTTCAATTGTTAGCAATTCTTTCTCCACTTGATTCGTTAAATTAAGAACTTTAAAATCGTGATCAATAATAAAATTACGAGATTTTTGTAAATTGGAAATCTCATTGTTTAACATAATGAAAGAAATAAGTAAGAACAAAATCATAACTAAATAACCAGCCATAATTTTGTAGCGAATACTAAATTTTGCTTTCGATTTCATTAAAAATTCCTACCTTCAAGGTTATTCAAAGTTTTCAATTGTAAAGGATGAAAAACGTAATATATATTATATCAGTTTTCATAAGGCCAAACTAGAAATCCCCCTATTGTATTAGGGGGTCTCGTTTTGAATAGAGGAAATCAGTTTGAAATATAAAAACATATATGAAAAGTAACGATCGAGGGAATAGGGGGGATAATAAAACTTTTAAGAAGGAAAGAGTGTTCTTAAAGCTTTTTTTGCATCTATTCCTTCAAAGATAAATAATACAAGCTCTCTCTTTTTTACAGTAAGGAAAAAGGATATTAATGTGCTTAAGCTTTTAATAGAAGTAAGTGTTCCGTGTTTACTTATAAATAAATTAGTTTGAAATGTTGTCATTAAAGCATAAAAATGATGAATCTGCTTTATTGTAGGTGTTTCATTATAAAGAATAGTAGTAGATTGGATTGCATTCATCGAAATATTCCTTTCTGTATAGTAAGCATAACAATATAAACATACCCGTTTTAAAAAATGTTAAACATATAAATAAGAAAAATATAATTCTAGTTTTTTAGGTTTAGAAAGGGTTACGAAGGGTATACATATACTACAAAGAGATTGACTGAAGATGAATTGTAAGATTTCTATGTTTAGTAGATTAGTCTATCAAAATATAATTTTACTTTAAATAAAAAGGAGTCTGGTATACATGAATGAAATGATGATTGATATTACATTTGATTTAATTTACTTGTTAAGTAGTTCGCTTGTAATGCTGTTACTATTCGCTTTTTTCGTAAATGGTTATGTTAATAAGAAGGTTAGTGTATACAGAAATGAAGAAAGATAAAGATACATTATATAAAACTTTAGGAGGTTAATAGTTATGGATGTAGATAGAAAAATAGTAGGTATTTTTAGAACAATTGATGATGCGGCATTCGTTATTAATGAATTAAAAGATAAAGGATACTCGGCGGGTAACATTTCAGCTATTGCGAAGGATCAAAAGGAAATTGAACATCTGGAAGAAAAATCGGGTGAAAAAGTGAATAGTGAAACGCCACATAAAGCGGATATCTTTTCAGCGACAGGGCTTGTGGCAGGAGGAGTAGCAGGCGGACTTGGTGGTTTATTAACAGGTCTTGGTATACTTGCTGTTTCTGGAATGGGTCCAATCGTAGCAGCGGGACCTATCGCAGCAGCTATTGGAGGAGCCGGTATTGGCGGAGGAGCTGGAAGTTTAATAGGAGCATTTATCGGATTAGGAATTCCCGAAGAACATGCTAAAAAATATGAAGAATACATTTACGATGGAAATATATTAATTTTAGTAGATGCAAAATTAGATGATAAGTTAGAAATCTATAAAATATTTGATAAGCATAATGCTTATAACTCCGATTTCTTTAAATAATATTTACTTCACATATCAATGATGAAAAATGTAAAAATAGTGAATATCGTTTTTGATCTTACAACTTTGGCGCGGCCGAGGAGTCGTATGACTATAAGAGAGGAAGGGCTTATAGTAAAAGATCAAGTTCTATTATGATATTAAAAAGGGAAGAGGTGTCTTTTCGTGATTGTAAAAATATTAAAGGATAGTAGTAATAGTTTCCTTTGTACAGTTCAAAATCAAAATGGGGAGAAGTATGTGAAGAAATGGTTTAGTAAACAGAAAAACAAGGAAGAAGTAGGGCGACCAACTTTTAAAGAAGTAGAAAAGGATTGGAAAGAAAATAGAGAATCGTTTATGTATCCGAATGTTAAAGCACTTTATTAAGCATAATAGGCGCTTTATTATTACAAAATTGTCACACTCCTGTAAGGTAATTCAATAGATTAGATACTTTTTCCGTGTCATAATAAAGACATAAGAAAGCGCATTAAAAAACTACAACTTATTAGGAGAGTGTCAGTCATGATTGTAACAACAACGTCTGGAATTCAAGGTAAAGAAGTTATTGAGTATATCGATATTGTAAATGGTGAAGCTATTATGGGTGCAAATATTGTCCGCGACTTATTCGCTTCCGTTCGTGATGTTGTCGGTGGTCGTGCTGGTTCTTACGAAAGCAAGCTAAAAGAAGCTCGTGATATCGCAATGGATGAAATGAAAGAACTTGCAAAACAAAAAGGTGCGAACGCTATCGTTGGTATTGACGTAGATTATGAAGTTGTTCGTGATGGAATGTTAATGGTTGCTGTAAGTGGTACAGCTGTACGTATATAAGTAAGTAAAAATACAAGCTCACCCCTTGAAGCTTATGCTTTGAGGGGATTTTTTTGTTTTCAAGTTGTAGAAGTAAAAAGAATGAGCTTGATCCTTTAGGAAAAAGCCCATTCTTTTTATTTAAGCTATAAGATCTTTCGCTTCTACTTCCTTTTTGTTCATGACTAAAGTTAACATGAATAAAATTAAGCTTAAAAGTGCCATTATAATAAAAATTTGCGTATAACCATCAAAATAGTCACGAGCGATTCCTGCTAGGACAGGAATGAATCCGCCCATAATGTATCCTCCGGACTGCATCATAGCAGTCCATGCACTCGCATCTTCTGAAGTTTTTGTTTCATATAGCGGTAGCATGAGAGCGAGTGGGAATACGCCGCCGAGCCCGATACCTAGTAAAATAGAAGGGATCCATGGTGTAGTTAGTGGGTAAATCATAAGCGATAAACCTACGAGTACAAAGCATATACTCCCTAATAACCAAAGTGCTCGGTTTTTATAAATATCCGCTAATGCTGGAATTAAAAAGCTGCATATCATTTGAACAACTGTAAAAACAGTTGTGAGAGTACCAGCTTGTTCGCTACTGACACCCATATTTTGATTTGCGGGCGCAAGCCAAGTTGTAATGGAGTAAAAGATTCCTGATTGTAGTCCGAAAAAGATTGTGAACAACCATGCTTTTTTATTTCTTAAAGGTAAACTATTATTCTTTTTATCTTGTGTGCTCGTATTCTTTTTTCGTTTCATAACCGGATACCAAAATATAATAGCGATTATAGTAAGTACACCCCAAAAAGCGAGTGCCATATTCCAATCGTCTTTTAATACATGTTGTAAAGGAATCGTTAATCCTGCACTTAAAGAAGCGCCAGTTCCCATGCCTACTGAATATATTCCAATCATTAAGCCGATTTTCGTAGGGAATTTTTCTTTAATAAAACCTGATAGTAACGGACCTGCAAGTGCAATTCCAATGCCGATAAATAAAGAGCTCGCGAATAATGTGGAAATGGAAGAGGTAAAAGCCCTCATACATGTAGCAAAGCCAATTAAAATAAGACAAGCCATAATTGCTTTTTCTGCCCCATATTTTTTAATTACCTTCCCAGTCAGTAAGGCGAATGTCCCCATACAAAAAACAGGAATAGCTGTTAAAAAGCTAACGGAAAAATTGCTTATATTTAGGTCTTGTCGGATGGTTTCTAATAAAGGTGAAATAGATGTAATTCCGATACGTAAATTAATGGAAACAAAAAATAGTGCTAGTATATACAAATAAGTTCGTCCTTGATGTTTCAATTTGATTTTCTCCTCTCATAAACATCAGATGTTATTGAGTATATCATCTGATGTTTAAGTGTAATATATAAGGAGCTTATTTCAGCTCCAAATTTTGAACGGCGAATGTTCGTGCCTCTTCGGCATTTTGTTTTAAAATAGCTTGGAATAATTTTTCATGAATTTCAGAGTTATCTTCATAATTCACTGTATTTAATATTAATTGGCTTAAAATGTGGCGAAGGGCAGGTACGAAAGATTGATACAAATCAAGTAGAACTTCGTTTTTGCTCGCCTTTGCAATTGCTAGATGAAACTGAATGTCTGCATCTATGTATGCTACATAATTTCCTTCTTGAAGGGCGTGTTTTCTTTTATTCAAATGTCCTTTTAAGTATAAAAGATCCTCGTCGCTTCGGCGCTGTGCCGCTAACATCGCTACTTCTTTATCTAGCATATTTCGTGCTTCATACACATGATTTATATTAGCTGCTTGCAATCGTTTTTCAAATGAATCTTGCGTTGTATTTAGTGAGACAATACGAGTACCTTGTCCTTGTCGAACTTCTAATATGCCAGCATGTACTAATATCTTTATGCTTTCTCGCAATGTTGAACGTCCTACTCCTAACTCTTCCATTAATTGCGGCTCTGTAGGGAGGCGATCACCAACTTCATACTCGCCAGAAAAGATTTTTTCTTGTAGACGTTCTAGCACTTCATCGACTAATTTCCGCCGAGAAACTTTTGAAAAAGATTTCTTTTCGTTTATATTCATCTGCTCATCTCCTGTTATATTCGCTTTTATGATAACCAATTTAAGTTCTGTTGACAATGTTATTTTTTAGGTAGTTGAAGCGGGGATACTAAAATAGGGTTTATAAGACATAAAAAAATCTATTTTGAAAAAATCAATCAAAATAGATTCTTCAATTGCATTTGATAACTCGTCAAAAACACTTTCCCTTTCGTTTTCTCAGCAGACTGCACAATATCAACCGCACTTTTCACATCTGCTAAGTCATATGTAGAATGGACTGTCATGAAACGTAATTGCTTATTTTCCACTAGGCGAATTAAGTGACGAAACGTTTCTTGCCATTTATATGGTGCTACTTCTTTATTCCAATGTCGTAAATGAAATATGTTCGCGTGCACTTTTGCTTTTGTGACAATCTCTGCCCAGTTAACTTGTATTCCTGATAGAAGGCCGATCGTTAAAAAGCGCCCGTTTGGACGTAAGGAGAAAGCTAATTCATTTCCATCCGGTCCTCCGATAGAATCAATCGCAGCATCTGCACCGAGCCCGTTTGTTAATTCCATAACGGTTTCATAAAGCGGGGCAGTGGAAGTATCAATTACATATTCGGCACCGAGCTGAAGTAATTCCTCTGTATGTTTATTATTTCTCGTAACAGCAATTAATCGGAAGTTTAAAATTTGTGATAACTGAGCAAAAAGATGACCAATAGCGGATCCGCAAGCATTCACTAATAAAACGTCATTACTCTGTAAGTTTAACGTTTCTGTACATGTAACCCATGCCGTAAGGGGATTAATATACATTTGTGCCGCTGTAAAATCATCAATGGAATCAGGAATAGGGACTACAAATTCAGCTGATGTTGTAACGAACTCTTGCCAAGTACCATCCCCGCGTAACGGTAAAACACGTTTACCGATAAGATCTCTAGTAACGCCCGCGCCTACATCTTCTACAATACCAACACCTTCATAACCAGGTATGTTAGGTAAAGGGATTCTATGTGCATATGCTCCGGTTACTGGAATTAAGTCAGATGGATTAATCGGTCTAACTAACATACGAACTAAAACTTCATTATCTTTTAATGGTTCTATATTTTTATATTCAACTTGTAATACATCTTTTGGGTTACCAAACTCATGAAATTGAATGTATTTTCCGTGCAAGATAAACGTTCCCCCTTAGTTTGATTGGGTTAATTATAGCATTTTTGGTTTAAATGATTATTTCATTAGCACTAAATAAAAGGGAACAGAAAGTCGTCGTTTATATATCTGATAAAATCGTAGAAAATGGTATTGCTGTGTTTAAAAAATTTAATGAAAAATAGGCTCGACCCTTGAAGTTTATGCTTTGAGGGGATTTTTATTGTGCAAATTTCAAAAAGATACATTAATTATGTAGCATTGTATGAATTGTAGAATTGATTTTCTAAATAAGTTATTAGGTATATAGTAATATAATAAAAAGACGCCCTTGTGAGCGTCTTTTTCCAACTTGAGATAGGTATATCATTATTGTTCTGCTAAGGTACATAATTCTCGTTTAAAGCTTTCTCACACAAATGATCTGTGTATCAATTTTTTTGATATACAGATCATTTGTATGATAATTCTTATAGATAATTGCTGAATAATAATTTTACATAAATGCTTTTAAAAGTTCTTGAACTAATGGAATTACTCCACCTACAAATTTTAAAACTGCCATTGCGATTTCCATATGATTGCCTCCTTTTTTAAATAGTAAGATGTAATAAATCTATCTAACCTCATTATAGTAAGCGCTTACAAAAACATCAATGCATTTCGATATGCAATATTTCATATTTGTATTCGGTAATGAGGATAAAGAGGAATCAGTAACCTATCAAAATATAAGTCGTATCTTGTATAGTATAATGTAATGGTGGAGGTCAGATATGAAAAAAATAAGTTTAAATATAGATTTGGATACAAATGTATTGGAAGTGGTATTTATTCCAAGAAGGTTTATTATTTTATGGATTACACTCGTATATATAGCTTCAATGCTTTTAGAATTTCGTAATAATATTTTCTCTATGGATAGTTTTTTCTTTACAATAGTCATTGTTATTCATACTATTTTTCATTGGTATGCGAGTTCATTAAAAAATAGGCAATTGTTGTACTTCTTTTTTGTACAACTTTTCATTGTGTTTTTGGCTGCATTTATTGCAACAAATGCTTCGATAGCGATTTTTGTTGGATTAACTCCTATTTTAATCGCCCAAAGTTTATATGTTTATAACAATATATTTAAAGTAATGGCAGTTTTTACTCTTATGTATGCAATATTTTGTGCTGCAATTAGTATCAATTATGGTGTGAATAAATTAGCTATTCTTATCTCTATGTTTCTTTTAGTGTTAGCAATTATTATTCCTTTTTCTTATATTAATAAGCAGCAATTTGATGCACGTAATCGTATACAGAGCTATATTCAAGAGTTAGAGTCTGCATATATGAGAGTGGAAGAATTGACATTAGCTAATGAAAGGCAGCGTATGGCAAGAGATTTACATGATACGTTAGCGCAAGGTTTAGCAAGCTTAATTATGCAATTGGAAGCGATAGATGCCCATATGCAAAAAGGGAATACAGGACGATCTCAAGAGATTATGAAACAAACTATGATAAGAGCGAGACAAACTTTACATGATGCAAGGTTGGTTATTGATGATTTGCGTCATACTACAAATTCATTTAATGGAGCAGTAAAAGAAGAGATTCAACGTTTTTCTGAAGCTACGTCTATACATGTGAGATTTACTATCCAAAGTCCACCGTATATTTCAAGCGTAGTAAAAGAGCACTGCTTATATGTAATTAGTGAATGTTTAACGAATATCGCAAAACATTCACAGGCAGCAGATGTAAATTTAAATGTTGAATATATCGATGATCTTGAAAAACTTACTATTGAAGTTGAAGATAATGGAATTGGTTTTGACACTAGATATATTGGTAAGAATCCTGGACATTATGGTTTAATTGGTCTAAATGAGCGTGTTCGATTGATTAAGGGAGAAATACATATATTGAGTGAGAAGATGAAAGGTACGAAAGTGTATATTCAAGTGCCTATAAATAAAGAAGGAGATGGCCATGAAGCATAACGTATTAATTGTAGATGATCATTTCGTTGTAAGAGAAGGTCTGAAATTAATAATAGAAACGAGTGATTCATTTCAAATTATAGGTGAGGCTGCAAACGGAGAAGAAGCCCTTTCTTTCATAGAAAAGAAGAAACCTGATGTCATTTTAATGGATTTGAATATGCCTAAAATGAGTGGTTTAGAAACAATTGAGGCTTTGAATGAAAAACAAAACCATACGCCGATTATTATATTAACTACTTATAACGAAGATGAATTAATGGTAAAGGGAATTGAGTTAGGGGCAAAAGGATATTTGCTAAAAGATACGGATCGTGAGAATTTGTTTCGAACGTTGGAAGCGGCTATTCGAGGTGAGATTTTACTACAACCAAATATTATGGAAAAGATAGTGAAGTATAAAAGGAAAGAAGTACATGCTGATAAGGTTGCAGAAAATAACTTAACAGATAAAGAATTGTTTGTGCTGAAAGCTATTGCACGCGGATATAAAAATAAAGAAATTGCATTTGATATGGGGATAGCTGAGCGAACGGTAAAAGCGTATTTAACAAATATATACAATAAATTAGGTGTTAATTCACGATCAGAAGCAGTAGCTGTATCTATTGAAAGGAAGTTAATTCATTTTTAAAACATTATATATGCCCAATCGTACATTATAGGCTTGCCCTTTTGTACGATTTTTTTATTTCTTCCTTATGTTATGCTTCAGAAAGTATGAGAGATTTAAGAACAATCTAATTGCATTACAATTATAGACGTTTCTCATGTAGGAAAGGAAGAAGAATAATTAAATGGAAACTTTGTTTTTAATTCCTGTATTAATTTTCTTTATTTGGCTGCAAAGCAAACAAAGAAAATTAAACTGGATAGATATTATAACTTTTCTCATGATGATAGGGATTATTACTTATACGGCGCCGCAACAAATGACTAGGGATTTACAAGCAGAGTTACTGGCAGTTACGCTTATTTCTTTCGCTATTGGTGTTTGGCAAGGTGGGGGAATTACAGTCTGTTATGAGGATGAAATTTTATATATTACAAATGGAAAACAGTATTCCATTTCATGGATTCTCTTAATAATTGGCAACATAATTATTATTAATATATTTGAAGGTGGATTTACATTTAATGGATCGTGGTTTCTTTTGTGTGGTGTTGTCATTACATCTGGGGTGAAAAACAGTATTCTATGTGTTCTGTACAAATTAACAGTGCGAAATTGAATGGAAAACCAAAGCTATTTTCTTTTACCCCAACATAAAACGTATTGCTGTAAGTTCATTAAAAGACCGTAGTTGATAAAAAATGAGATGGAAGTATTGGAAGAATGGGGGAGTTAACGTAGATGTTTCTACCTATTACTACATTTGATAGGTTTAGTTGGCTGGGGAATGTTGCTTTCTCTTCAGAAAAGACTAGTAGAAATCGAGCGCTATCGAGGGCTGAAGAAAGAGATGTTAATTTGTGTAATAAGAACTGTATAGGTTCAGTTAATAATATGCATCAAAAAATAACGATAGATTCTGTGGAATATGGTGATAATTGTGTATTGGGCTGTGCAGAACCTCATTCAACAATTGTCATAACAAGTAGTGATATGTATGTTGGAAGCGGACCGGTTAATAAGTATGGAGAATTTAAAATATATACAAATGATTATCTGGAAGAGTATTCGGTAATAGAGATTCAGTTGATAATGGGCGGTTTCTATCAAGGAAGTATAACGGTAAAGTTAAAAAGTTAAGGTATGATGATTTCCTTTTTATTTAGTAAATAAAAAGGAAGCAACCGTAGTCGCTTCCTACATCTATTAAGCCGAAGCTTTCTTCATTCTCTCAAGTAAACTAGATAAAATATGTGTACGATAAGATTCTAGTTTTTTACCTTCGTAAGTACGAATCCCTAATTTTTTAAGTTCTTTTACATACCAACCTTTGCTTCCGAAATACATGTGATCGCTCCCCTTCAACTTTGTTTATTTGTCCTGATTGTACTTGGAGGTACAGGTAATATAATGAAGGAAATGAATTTCGCGCGAAAATGGTTAACTTTGTTGCAAAAGACATATATACTAAGGGTAGTATATAACGAGGTGGGCAAGACGTGATTATAGAGAAGCACGAAATTCAAATTGACCAAATTACGAGCGGTAAAGTGAATATCTTTACTTTCTATAGAAATAGAAAGCAAGTTGATGATCATTTTTTACGATTGCAAGAACCATCGCTTACAGCAAACTACTTCTTCCATTTTCATTTTGATGCAGAGAGCTTGCATCTTCTGCAGGAAGAGTTTCCGGGCGTATATCCGTACGACCGTAGTGACACGATTCACGACTGGACGGAAAAGATGAAAGCGGAATTGCAACATCAGATCCAAACAGGTAAATGGAATAAACGCGTACGTATCGGTAATCGCATTCAAGATGTGGTGTTTACGTGGTGTGACGAAGATATAGTAGAGTGAAAAAGAAGCGGATGACGCTTCTTTTTTTTAGCGCTGGAATAAAACGAGCTTACCTGCAGAAGATGTGCAGCGATGTGTTTTTTCATGCAATCCTTTTTCTTGTAAAATAGATTCACCTTTTGCTTTCGCTTCTTTTTCAGTTGCTGCCTCGAATGATTCGTCTAATGCTTTTGAACCATCTTTTTCAAAGACTGTTAGAACGTATACTCCCATGAAAATTCCCTCCAATAATTAAAATCAGAATCTTATAACTATTTTGGCATAAATCACTAGAATATGCAAAGAAATATATGACATTGCGTGTTACAATAAAGTGAAACTTTAACTAATGGGGAGTCTTTTCATCCCCACTAGTTATTAGCCTTCACCAATCGGGTATTTATGGGCAGTTTACTTTCAGATTGGCTTCTTTGCCTACTGCCCGTTAATACGGGGTAAGGTGAAACTTTAATCAGTGGGGGATTTTTTATTTCCTGCTTATTACTAGTTTTCAACAATTGAGCATTTATTGTTTGTGTTCATGCGGATAAGATGAAACTTTTGAACTATAGAAAGGATCGTTATTTGTGAAACAAGTGAAGTTTATACATGCGGCTGATTTGCATTTGGATAGTCCGTTTAAAGGGATGGAGATGAATGTTGCGCAGTCTGTTTGGGAGAGAATGAAGCAGAGTACGTTTGAATCGTTCGAGCGTATTGTTGATAAAGCGATTCAAGAGCGCGTTGATTTCGTATTACTAGCTGGGGATTTGTATGATGCGGAGACGAGAAGTTTGAGAGCGCAAGTGTTTGTGCGTGAGCAAATGAAGAGACTGTCGCAGTACGATATCCCTGTTTTTATTATTCACGGTAACCACGATCATTTAGGGGGAAGCTGGGCGGCAATTGAGTTTCCGGAAAATGTTCATGTGTTTACGGAGCCTTATGTAGAAGAGAAATCATTTTATAAAAATGGTGAGCTTGTAGCTTCTATTTATGGGTTTAGTTATTTGCAGCAAGCGGTAACGGATAATATGACAGCGCAGTATACGAAAATGAGTGATGCGCCTTTTCATATTGGAATGCTTCACGGAAGTGTGGAAGGGGATGCAGAGCATAATCGCTATGCACCGTTTCAAATTCGTGAGCTGAAGGAAAAGCAGTTTGATTATTGGGCTCTTGGCCATATACATAAACGTGAAATTCTAGCAGAAGAGCCGTACATTATTTATCCAGGTAATATACAAGGGCGTCATCGTAAGGAGACGGGCGAGAAGGGTGCATACCTTATTGAACTCACGAAACAAGGATCGCAGTGTTCGTTTTTCCATACTGGGGATGTAGTGTGGGATGAGATTGAAGTTAGTATCGATGGACTTGAAACTGTTGATGATCTTATGACGAGCGCGTCAAGTGCGATGAATGAATGTCGAAGAGAAGAGGAAGGCACGCTTTTAACTGTCGTATTTACAGGGCAGGGGCCACTTTCTCCTTATTTGCGTGAAGACAAGCGCGTGGAAGAGATTTTTCATATTTTAGCAGCGGGAGAAGAGCGAAAAGACTTTGTGTATGCGATGAAGTGGAAAAATGAGACGGTTTCTTTTGCGGAAATTGAACGTTTGAAAGAAGAAAATCATTTCGTCGGTAGTGTGCTGAAAGAGTTAGAAGCTTTCACAAATATGGACGGAGTGTTGCGCACCATTTGGACATCTCCTGTAGCACGTAATAGCATTGAAGCTTTTACGGAAGAAGAGAAGAAAGAGATTCAAAAGGAAGCGGAAAATATTATTTTAGAGCAATTATTCCAGCAAGAGAGGGATAAAAAATGAGAATTGAAAAACTCCATATTTATGGCTATGGAAAACTAGAAAATGTGGAAATGGATCTGTCAATGCTGACGGTACTGTACGGTGAAAATGAAGCGGGGAAATCGACAATTCGCTCGTTTATGAAAAGTATCTTATTCGGTTTTCCAACGAGAGGACAACGCCGTTATGAGCCGAAAGAAGGCGGGAAGTATGGCGGAGCGGTGACTGTTCAAACAGAGAAGTACGGCCGTTTGAAAATTGAACGATTGCCAAAGACGGCAGTAGGCGCGGTGACCGTTTATTTTGAAGACGGGAAAATTGGCGGCGAAGATATTTTAAACGATCTATTAAGCGGTGTGAATGAAAGCTTATTTGATTCTGTTTTTTCATTTGATATGCATGGTCTTCAAAATATTCATCAGCTCGGCGAAGCGGATATCGGCAATTATTTATTTTCGGCCAGCGCAGTCGGAAGTGATGCGTTATTGCAGTTAGATAAAAAATTAGAAAAAGAAATGAATCAGCGTTTTAAGCCGAGTGGTCGTAATCCTGAAATTAATGTGTCACTGCAAGAGATGAAGAAAATTGAGGAAAAGATGAAAGAGTGGCAAGGGAAAATTGGCACGTATGAAAAACAAGTCGAGCAGTTAAAAGAAAGTGAAGAGAAACTTGCTTCTGTTCGTGCGGAAAAAGAGTCAGCCGAAAGACGAAAGCAAGATTATGAAATATTAGCGGCGCTTGAGCCTCTCGTTATTGAAAAGAGTGCGCACGAGAAAGTGTTGAAAAGCGAGAACGGGCAGTTTCCTGTAAACGGAATGGCGCGCTATGAGGCGGTAAAGGCAAAGATAGAACCGCTCCAAGTACAAGTAGATTCACTTCAAAAAAAGATAGAAACAGTGCAATCAGAAATTGATTCCACAGAAATAGATGAAGCATTTTTACAAAAAGAAAGTTACGTAGAAGAACTTCGTATGCAGCATATGTCTTATGAAAATGCACGCCAAGAAATGCGTGATATGACGGGAAGTATTGCGAATATAAAAGAAGAAATCGCAGAACTACAGCAACAAATTGGAGCCACTTTTGAACAAGAGACGGTTCTTTCATTTGATATAAGTTTAGCGACGAAAGAATTAATTACGCAAACGGTGCAAAAAGCGAGAGAGTTAGAAACGCAAAAAGCACAACTTGATGATCGTTTTAAAACAGCTCAGGAGCAATTAGAAGAGCAAGAAGAAAATATAAGACAAATCAGCCAGCAAATGCTAGCTGATGAAGAACGAAATACGTTAGTTGAGAAAGAAAAATCATTTCAGGATGCGGCATTTTTAGGAATGGGTGCAGAGAGAATGAAGCGCAAGTATGAGGAAAAAGCAGGGGCGGCTATGCAAAAGAAAAAACAGTGGCAAAGAATTTGTCTTCTGTTACTTCTTATTAACACGCTTGTTTTATTCACGAGTTTATTTATAGATAACCGCTTGCTGTTATTTATTAGTGTGATTGTGTTTGTAGGGATTGTTTTAGCACTCGTTTTATATAAAGATCCTTCGGGTGGATTACAAGAAGAGCTTCTTACTCTTCAGCAAAGTGCTGGCGGGCGTCAAAGTGAAGAGGCGATGTCCGTTCGTTATCAGTTAGAAAAGGATGAAGAGATTCGAAAGTTATTTGAGCGAGAGTCGTATAAGTTGCAGCAAATGGAACGAGCTTATGATAAAGTCGTTTCATCGTATGAAGAATGGGAGAGAGAAACTTTCCAAATAGGAGAACAAGTAGATGCGTATAAAACGCGCTATATGTTCCCTGAATTTTATACGTATGCGCACATATTGCCGGCGTTTGAGCGTATTGAAAAAATGCAGCAATTATATCGTGATTTAGAGAAGCAAAGTGCGCGGAAATCTTCATTGTATGAAATAATTTCGCACTTTGAGCATAAACTAGAAACTGTTATCGGTAGTAAAGAGTATAGTAATTTGCATGAGGCGAAAAGTCGTATGCAAAATGAGAAAGAAAAGCGCCAAACTTGTAAGCAGCTGAAAGAGAAGCTGGCGGAATGGCAAGAAGAATATGAGTTCATGCAAGAGCAATTAAAACAACTGCTAGTAGAGCGAGATGGGTTATGGCATATTGCAGAATCTACAGATGAAGAGATGTTTTTAGAAGCAGGTAAACTGGCAGAGAAACGTGAAGATGCGGATAAGCAAGTGGGGCGTTTATTACCTCAAATTGATCTGTTAGAACAGCGCTTAACGAGTTTGTCATTAGCTGAGCATTATGAGGCTGACGGTTATGATGAAAAATTAAAGCAAGAAATTACAGCCGCGCAAAACTGTCTTGCAGGGGAGAAAGAACTGACAGAGCGTATTGCGAAGCATCGAATAGAAATTGCGAATTTAGAAGAAGGCAGTACGTATGGTGATTTACTACATGAGTGGGAAATGAAAAAATCACAAGTGCGTGAACAAGTGAAGAAGTGGGCTGCATATGCGGCCGCAAAGACGGTGTTAACGAAAACGAAGCAATATTATCATGAAGTGCATTTGCCGCGCATTTTACAAAAATCCGAAGAGTATTTCGTGTATTTAACGGGCGGACGATATAGTAAAATATTCTCACCGTCAGAGGCGGAACCGTTCATTGTCGAACGTAACGATGGTATGCGTTTTTACAGCCATGAACTAAGCCAAGCGACAGCGGAGCAGTTATATTTATCGTTACGATTTGCACTAGCGAAAACGTTTGAGCATGATTATCCATTTATTATTGATGATAGTTTCGTGCATTTTGATGCGGTAAGGACGAATCGAACGATTGAACTAATAAAGGAAATTGCGAAAGATAGACAAGTTATCTTCTTTACGTGCCATGCGCATCTACTCACGTATTTTACAGAAAATGAGATTATAAAATTAACGCGTAAGCGTAAAGAAAATGAGTTGTAGTATGCTATACTAAAAGTAACTGATTTGGTGGAGGAATTCGAATGAAAAAGAAAATTGTAGAATATGAAGTTGGTGAACAAGTCGATGTTTTCTTGTTAATTAAAACAGCGACAAAAGGTCTCGCAAGCAATGGTAAGCCGTTTTTAACAGTAATCTTACAAGACCCAAGTGGAGATATTGAAGCGAAGCTATGGGATGTATCACCAGAAGTTGAGAAACAATATGTAGCGGAAACGATCGTTAAAGTAGCTGGCGATATTCTAAACTACAAAGGACGTATTCAATTACGTGTGAAACAAATCCGTGTTGCGAATGAGAATGAAGTAACGGATATCTCGGATTTCGTAGAAAAAGCTCCAATAAAAAAAGAAGATATGGTCGAGAAAATTACGCAATACATATTTGAAATGAGAAACCCGAACATTCAGCGTCTAACAAGACATTTGTTAAATAAGCACCAAAACGAATTTTTAGAATATCCAGCAGCGACGAAAAATCATCACGAGTTCGTATCTGGACTAGCTTATCATGTCGTATCGATGTTAGATTTAGCGAAAGCTATCTCGGCTCTATACCCATCGTTAGATAAAGATTTACTATATGCGGGCGTTATTTTACACGATCTTGGTAAAGTATTTGAGCTATCTGGACCAATTTCTACGACGTATACGTTAGAAGGAAATTTACTTGGCCACATCTCTATCATGGTGAACGAAATTGGTAAAGCAGCAGAGGAACTACAAATCGATGCAGAAGAAGTATTAATTCTTCAGCACATCGTCCTTTCTCACCACGGAAAAGCAGAATGGGGTAGCCCAAAACCACCATTAGTAAAAGAAGCAGAAATTCTGCACTACATCGATAACTTAGATGCAAAAATGAACATGATGGACCGCGCATTAGGACGTACAAAACCAGGCGAATACACAGAACGTGTCTTTGCTCTTGATAATCGTTCGTTCTATAAGCCGACGTTCCATAATTAAGATTGTGGATAGTAATGGCCTCATTAAGTGTTAAAAGCTTAGTGAGGCTGTTTTTGTATTAAAAATTAAATGAAATAGTTAAGAAGTACGCATAGGTTTAACGAAGAACGATTAAAACATATCTCACCACTAGAATGGGAGCAGATTAACTTTTTAGGTGAGTACCGATTTAATATGACAGATATCAAAGTTAGAATCCCTTAAGCCTTTACAACTGATCTAAAAATAAGAGCCTAATTTTATGTTGGAATTTGTTTAGAGTATATTTTCGTTAAAATGTTGGTGGGATCCCATGCCCATCGAGCTAAGAAATTGGTTATTCCCCAAACCGAGAATTTCACGTGTTTTAGTTTAAGAACGTTAGTTATTTAATCTTAAAAGAACAGCTCTTTCTAAATAAGGGGTAGCACTAATAAAATCTGTATTTTCCAGTTTATAGAAAATGTTTATTGTGATAAAATATCAGAAAAATCAAATAACATAAAGGGGATAAGGAATATGAACATATTAGAAAAAATTAAAGAAAACGTTTCAAAGGTTATTGTAGGAAAGGAAGGAGTAATTGATTTAGCGATGATTGCATTAGTTGCAAATGGACATGTTTTATTAGAAGACGTACCAGGAACAGGGAAAACAACATTAGCCAAAACTCTTGCGAAAAGTATTGATGGGGCTTTTCAGCGTGTTCAATTCACATCGGATACGTTGCCGGGTGATGTAGTAGGATTAGAATACTTTGATATGAAAGAAAGTGATTTTAAAACGAGAAAAGGACCTATTTTTGCAAATTTAGTTTTAGTAGATGAAATTAACAGGGCTGTCCCGCGAACACAATCAGCGTTGTTAGAGGTAATGGAGGAGCGTACCGTAACAATTGCGGGCGTAACGCATGTATTACCAAATCCATTTATTGTATTAGCAACACAAAATCCATTAGAATCGGCAGGAACTTTTACACTTCCAGATGCGCAGCTAGATCGCTTTCTATTAACCATTCGGCAAGGGTATCCAGATCGTACATATGAAAAAGAAATGCTAAAACGATTTAAAGAAAATAATCCATTTAACGATTTACAAAGTGTTGTAACTCTTTCTGACATATTAGAGTTGCAAGAGCAATCTAAAAGAATCCATATACACGATGAGGTGGAAGAATACTTGCTTGATATTGTAGAAGCAACGCGAAATCATGATTTGATAGAAATCGGGGTTAGTCCGCGTGGGTCTTTAGCTTTTATGAGAGCGGCGCAAGCAAGGGCATTATTAAAGGAGCGGGAATATGTAACTCCTGATGATTTGAAAGCTTTGGCAACTCCGGTTTGTGCTCATCGATTAACGTTAACGATTGAAGGGGATATGAAAACAACTAAAGTAGATGTAATGCAAGGAATTTTAGAAAAAATTGCAGTGCCGGTAGAAAGTGTATGAATGAGATTATAAAAAGGAAAAATCCGTTGTTGGAACCTCTCTTTATAGGTGGAATCGGCGTTATTTGTCTTATTCTCTTTGTTTTTACAAATCAATTTTTTATTGTGATCCTCTTTTTGTTTTATTTGTTGTTAGCTGGATTTTTACATTTGTATATGAAAGTAGTCATGAGAGTGAAATGGGATATCTCCCAAAATCAAAAGAGATTATTTATGAATGAAAGAGGAGAGTGTGTAGTGCAAATTATAAATGAAGCACGTTTTCCAATCTTTAAAGCAACTCTACAGTTTCGTTCGGATGCACAAATAGAGTGGGAAACGGATCAGAAGATGCAGCGTTCGCATCACTCTTATCAAATTCCTCTCCAATTAGACGGAAGAGATAGGATAACAATTATGATAGAGGGGAGTGCAAATGAAAGAGGGAGTCAAGGGTGGCAAGCCGCAGAACTTATAATATCAGATCCATTTGGCCTTTTAACGTATTACTTGCCTATTGAACACAAGGAACTCCCTGAATTTCATATTCTTCCGCAAATGTTGAAAGTAATGATACCTGAAATAAAAACATGGAAGCATGGATTTCGCAGTGCGGCTGTTTCTCCGTTATATGATGAAACGAAAATAGTAGGTGTGAAAGAATATGAAGGGGAATCATTTCGCTCTATTCATTGGGGGGCGACTGCGAAAACTGGGGTTATTAGTGCGAAAAAATATGAACATACACAAGGTGATCGATATGCGCTTTATGTAAATGTATTAGGGAAAACGGGATATACGCTTCGTACAGATATGGAATATTTAATTCAAGTCGCTGCTGGAGTATGTCGGGAATTAATCTCGCAAGACTGCTCGTTCGAACTATGGATAAATGGCGTACGGGAACAAGGCGTCATTCACTTAAAAGGTGGAAAGCACCGAAAACAACTTTATAAAGCAATGGATTTGTTATCTTCGTTAACAGAAAAAGATATACCATTGAATGCACATTTCTTTTATCAAACAGGATTTCGCAGACAAGAAGCAGGGGGTATTCCATTAATTATTGGATATCCACCGGAAAAACAAAAAGGGTGGATACAAATTGTGAAGTAAAGGGAGGAATGGTGAATAAATTGAAATGGGGATTGCGTGTTATATTTTGTTTTCTAGCCATTAGCGCTTGTCTTGTATTAGCAATTGGGATAACGAAAGGTGCATTTTTTGCAAAAGAGAAGGTGTTAGATTTTTTTTATCAGGAGGGAGAAGTTGGTGTATTTAGTGAAGAGACGATACGGAAAAGCAAGGGAGGCCTAGAAGGAAGCGAAAGGGGAGAAGCTCGGGAGCCAGGGGATGATTTAGGAGGGGCATTAGGTGAAATTGATAATCCTCCTGATTCTGATAAAGAGGGATATTTTAAGAAGGCAGAGGTTGAAAGATTTTCCCGAGATACAAAGGGACAAAATGACGATGCAGGGTTTATAGGGGGGAGCACTGAAAATATATTTATACAAATTGGCATCCTATTCGTAGTGATGGTAATCGTATTTTTTATCTTTCGCCGTATGCGGAATAAGAAGCAGACAATTCATCATATACATTTGAAACAAAAAGAAGTACGAAAAATTGGGGAAGATGCAGAACAAGAAGACCGAGATAGCTTAATACTGCCAGCGGAAGAAGTAAGAGCAATGCTAATAAAATGGGAGCTAACATTATCAAAGTTTGAAAAGAGAAGGCTACAAGAGACGGTTCAACAATGGTTTTCACGTATTCATAAAAACAGTAATATTATTCCAATTTATGAGAAAGTTAGATATGGAGAAGAAACTGCTTCAAATGAGGAGTTACAGATGATGCGGAAATGGATACATGAAAATGTAAAGAAAAGTTTATAATGAAAAAAGAGATAGAAGGAAAAAGTTTGTTACTAGCGGAAGTATTACGATATTGTGTCATCCAAACGGAGGGGCGAAGGTGGATATATAATGACTGATAAAAAAACTGTATTTTTTATCAGCTGGCCGCTGTATGTTAGATCACTCTTCGGTTAATAGTATGCCTACTCCTGGTAAACTTCCGAATTTACCTGTATGGAGCTATCTTTTGAAAGACACAGGAATGTCAGAAAGCGCAGTAAATAATGAAGAGATTTTTAAGGGAACGTTTGTTGAAGGTCAGATTCTTTCAAAAAATGAAACTGGATGATAGAATTGTAAACATTTTAAAACGAGTGGGCTCTGCACCAGAAGGTCTTCTCTGAGTTATTATCTCTCATTTGTGGTAGGAAGAAAAAGAATATAACTCCTCATCGCCATCAGGTTAAGAATTTCATTATTCTCCAAAACGACAAAAGTACACTGAATTCTCATAAACAAACAACTGTGGTGAGATAAAATTTTTGTTTTGGGGCATGGGGAGCTTTGAGTCTTTAGCTTGATAGTGATGTGACGCTATCCCATATAAAAATTAATGATTTTACACCCTAAATGTTATTTAACTAAAAAAATATCTCGAATTTGAGATTTTATACTTGCTTTTTAATCACTTGAGATGTAAAGTGATGGTAACGAAAGCAAATGAGTCATATGAAAAACATACACTCAGTTGTTTTCGTCTTACACAGTAAAATAATTTATGAATGAATTCTATCAATGCAGCTTATTTAGTAAAAAACTATGACTAAGCTATAAAAATATAATGAGAATAAATTGAAAAGCTAAGAAGTATATTATTTTTTTAGTTATCACTTGACTAGTAAAATGAAATGGAGGAATCACCGATGTATGAAATTAAAGGGCATCATCACATTTCAATGGTTACGAAAAATACAAATGAAAATAATCACTTTTATAAAAACGTGCTTGGTTTACGTCGTGTGAAAATGACGGTAAATCAAGATGATCCGTCAATGTATCACTTATTTTACGGAGATAAAACAGGAAGCCCAGGTACGGAATTATCATTTTTTGAAATTCCTTTAGTAGGAAAAACATATCGTGGTACAAATGCAATTACTCGAATTGGATTACTCGTTCCTTCAGAGGACAGTTTGCATTACTGGAAAGCACGATTTGAGGAATTTGATGTGAAACATAGTGAAATGACAACATATGCAAATCGTCCTGCTTTGAAATTTGAGGATGCTGAAGGTCTTCGTTTCGTGCTACTCGTTTCAAATGGGGAAAAAGTTACGCATTGGGAAACGTGGGAGAAATCGGAAGTTCCTGCTGAACATCAAATTCAAGGAATGGGTTCTGTGGAAATGACAGTGCGTAGACTTGATAAAATGGCGAGTACACTTACAGAGATGTTTGGTTATACAGAGGTTAGCCGAAATGACGAAGAAGCAATTTTTCAGTCTATCAAAGGAGAAGCCTTTGGAGAAATAGTTGTGAAATATTTGGACGGTCCTTCTGAAAAACCGGGCCGCGGTAGTATTCACCATTTAGCAATTCGTGTGAAAAACAGTGCAGAGCTTGCCTATTGGGAAGAACAGGTGAAACAAAGAGGTTTCCATTCTTCAGGAATTATCGACCGTTTCTATTTTAAAAGCTTATATTTCCGTGAATCAAACGGAATCCTTTTTGAAATTGCGACAGATGGACCAGGATTTACAGTTGATGGAGATGTGGAGCATCTAGGAGAAAAACTTGATTTACCGCCGTTCTTAGAAGATAAGCGAGAAGAAATTGAAGCGAATTTAGCTCCGATTGAAGAGAAGTAATAGAAGAAAAAATACAACTTTAACATATAAATGAAAACTATTGGAGGAATATAAAATGAACCAATTAAAAGGAATACACCACGTTACAGCGATTACAAGTAGTGCAGAAAAGAACTATGAATTTTTCACTTATGTGTTAGGAATGCGTCTCGTTAAAAAAACAGTAAACCAAGATGATATTCAAACGTACCATTTATTCTTTGCAGATGATAAAGGTAGTGCAGGAACAGATATGACATTCTTTGACTTCCCGGACGTTCCGAAAGGTGTACACGGGACAAATGAAATTTCAAAAACTTCATTCCGAGTTCCAAGTGATGCGGCATTAGCATATTGGGTGAAACGTTTTGATCGTCTTGAAGTGGAACATACAGGAATTAAAGAGCAATTTGGTAAGAAAACTCTTTCTTTCGTTGACTTTGATGATCAACACTATCAATTAATCTCAGATGAATTGGATAAAGGGGTGGAATCAGGTACACCGTGGCAAGACGGGCCAGTTCCATTAGAATACGCAATTACTGGATTAGGACCTGTATTTATTCGTATCGCGAACTTTAGTTATTTCAAAGAAGTACTAGAAAAAGTTCTATTATTTAAAGAGATTGCTCAAGAAGGAGAATTCTACCTATTTGAAGTAAACGAAGGCGGAAACGGTGCTTCTGTCATTGTAGAACATAATACGATTCTTCCTGAAGCACAACAAGGTTTTGGTACAGTGCATCATGCAGCATTCCGCGTAGAGGATCGCGCTGTATTAGAAGAGTGGATTGAGCGACTAAGTCGAGTTGGACTCCCTTCATCTGGTTATGTAAATCGTCACTTCTTTGAGTCATTATATGCAAGAGTTGCGCCGCAAATTTTATTCGAGTTTGCAACAGATGGCCCTGGTTTTATGGGAGATGAGCCTTATGAAACGCTTGGAGAGAAATTATCTTTACCTCCGTTCTTAGAGCCAAAGCGTGAAGAAATCGAAAAATTAGTTCGTCCGATTGATACAGTGAGAAGTACTAAGGAATTTATTAAAGAGTAAAGATAGAAATAATAAGTAGAAGAGCAAGTAGTTTTAGCGAATCGCTGGAATTGCTTGCTTTTTTATTTGGGCTATAAAACTTTCTGAAAAATGTTTCTCAAGTTTTTTAAATAGAAATATTTGGTATAATTCATTTAAATTATAAATTTTCTGACAATTATTTTTCAATACATATAAAAGGGGTGATAATATACAATTCGGATAATTGTATAAAAATTCTAATTTTTTGAATTTGGAGAAAAGGGGATGCGAAGGTATGGGAACAGATGTAGTAACGAAGGAGCAAATGAAACATTCTTTAGATAATTGGTATCGTGTAATGTTGCAGCAAAACATAGAGAAAGCAACGGAAATGAAAGAAGAAATTAATAGTACGATTAGTGGGTTGGACGTGGATCAGGATGTATTGCTTTATCATACATTATTGAATTTTAGATATGATGCATTAGTTGATTGGATTTCAATTAGAGAAGATAGTTTTGATAAAGTGGAATCTTTCGAAATTCCGGAAGAAGGCTTTCTAGCGTATTACTATCACTTTTTCAAAGGGTTTCATTGCACATTAATTTCAAATTATAACGAAGCGAAACAACAGTACGAACAAGCTGAGAAGTTATTGAAATATATTGCAGATCCGATAGAACATGCGGAGTTTAATTATCGGATGGGGAATTTCTATTATCATTCCTATCAACAAATCAATGCGATTGATTATTTGAAAAAAGCAAAAGAAGATTTTACGAAGCAACAAGGATACGAGATTAATTTTGCTTTATGTGAAAATATTTTAGGGTTATGTTGTATAGACTTAAGACAATTTGAATTAGCAGAGGAAAACTTTAATGATGCATTAAATATTTTCCAACAAGCTAATCATGAAAAGTATACTTTAATGGTTAGAAATAATTTAGGATGGCTATATGGTAGTCAAGATTTATCTGATTTAGCGATTAGACATTTAAGTGAAGTTACTCAAAAAATGCCTGGAAATTTTAAAGCGATTTTTACTGAAGCAGAGGAAAATTATAAATTAGGTAGGATAGAAACTGCTAATGAGTTAATAGAATTAGGCTTAAGAATTTGTAATGAATTACAAAATAAAGAATTCCAATATCGATTTATAATTTTAAACGAGCTGAATATTAAATCCAGTGCTAGTCAATTAGAGAAAGTAATTTTAGAAAGTATTTTATATTTTGAAGAACATTCTCTTTTAGAGTGTGTTAAAGAATACATGGAGATATTAGCTGATAAGTTTTATCAGGAAGAAAATCATGAAAAAGCTAGTAAGTACTTTTTTATTAGTAGTCAAGCTCAAAAAAGAATTTTTAAAAAAGGAGCGTTAAAATAAATGAAAAAGACTAGTTTGTTCATTACTGGTTTAGTAGTTACACTGTCAATTGGATTGAATTCTTTTGCTGGATTTCAAGAGCAATCGTTAAATAGAGGAGATACAGGCGGAGCACCAGCAAGACCAGACTATGTTAGCTTTAATAAGGGGGATACTGGTGGAGCGCCAGCAAAACCAGACTATGCTAGTTTTAATAGAGGAGACACGGGCGGAGCACCAGCAAGACCAGAGTACGTTAACATTGGTGAAACAGGCGGAGCACCTGCAGATAATAGAGGAGACGGCGGAGTAAGCCAACTCTAATAACAAAGAAAAGGACTTCAAAATGAAGTCCTTTTCTTTGTTATTAGGACATGTAGAGAAAAGAATTGACTTACTTTAAATGTGTAACTATAATAGTTACAAAGTAACAGTTAATAATGGCAGTGAGTAATATTTTTTTAACATAATTGTAACTAACGCGGTTACAATTAAAATTAATCATAAAACAACCAAATAATGTAAAAACTTTAAATAGCAACAAGAGAAAGGAGACGGGAATTTTGAAACGGTTTAAATTTTATTTTATTAGCGGTATTGTGCTCGTTTTGTTAATCGTATGTAACTTCGTTGATAAGCCGATTGCGAAGGTTGGAGAAGTGAAAGATACTGTGATGATGAGGATGAATACGAAAGAGAGTATGGCGCAGATTGATGGGCAGACGATTTATTTTAAGCAAATTGGTGAGGGGAAACCGCCTTTACTTATGCTTCACGGGTTCGGTGGTTCTTCAGATGGGTTTAGTGATATTTATCCGGAACTTGTAAAGGACCATACGATTATTGCGGTTGATATTTTAGGGTTTGGGCGTTCTTCTAAGCCAATTGATTTTCAGTATTCGTTTCCCACGCAAGTGAATTTATATTATAAGTTAATGAAGAAACTCGGATACGATCAATTCGCAGTACTTGGTCATTCGATGGGCGGAGAGATGTCTCTAAATTTAGCGTATTTATATCCGGATGCAGTAACGCATCTCGTTTTAGCGGATTCTACAGGAATAGAGTCTTTCCAGCAAAAAGAAAGTTATGAAGTGCCGCCACTATCGACAGACTTACAAACTGTAACAGAGATTACGGATTATAATAAAAATGAAGTGAAAAATAGTCGCGATGATAAAGAGCATTATGATCAGCTTACGAAAATGAGAGAGCGCCGCATTGCGATGGAAGCAGATAAAATTAAGGTACCGACTTTAATTATATGGGGACGACACGATAAGAGTGTTTCTTGGAAAAATGGTGAACTGTATCATGAGCTATTTGCAAATAGTACGTTCCATATCATTGAAAAAGGATACCACGCACCGTTTCGCCAGGAGCCAATCGAGTTTATGGAATATGTACAAGCGTTCTTCGCGAAAAATCCACAATAAAATTTTAAGCATAAATCCACTTCTTTCCTCATAAAGTGAAACTAATAAGGCTTGTCTAAGGAAAGGGATGAACGAAAGTGGAAACTTTACCATGGTGGATTTATCTTGTAATCATTGGGATTGTACTAAGTGGCTACATGGTTTTATATACTTCGAAAAAAGAACAAGAGATGGATAATGATTTTATCGAAAAAGAAGGCGAAGTATATATGAAGCGTTTAGAAGAAGAGCGAGAGAAGCGGAATCAGGATAGTGATAAAGATTCGGTATTGCTTTAATAGAAAAAGTTTGAAGAAGAGAAATGGATTTTGTTTCTCTTCTTTTTATTGTTCGGGAAATTATTATAGAAGAAAAGCATATGAAATCCACATGATACATAGCGTGCATTACGCTGTAACGCACAAGTTGCACAGGTTACGCAACGATAACTAGCTTTACTCTTCATCATTTATTTGACCATACTAGACATAGAGAGGTGATAAACACAGTATGATTTTTAGTGAACGTTTAAAAGAAGAAAGGGAAAAAAGAAATTGGTCGCAAAATGATTTGGCTGAAAAAATTCATGTAAGTAGGCAGTCTGTTTCGAAATGGGAGACGGGAAAGAACTATCCGAGCATTGAAATTATTATTCATTTAAGTGATCTATTCGGTATTACAATTGATGAGTTATTGAGGAGTGATGAAGAGTTGACGCAAAAAGTAATTGAGGATAGTAAGCAATTAGCGTATCCGAAATGGAAGGTGTTTTTCGATAGTCTATTTATGATGGGCGTATTTTTATTTATTACAAAAATCGTTGTATGGGCGTTAAATAAGTTTGCAGGAGCAAGCATTACAATTGTCGCAGATGCACCATATGTAATGAATTTTTTACCGCTCCTATTAATGATTATAGGTGGTACGGTTTCTGATAAGTTGAAGAAAATATATAGATAAGAGAAAGATTTGTAAGAAATCCCCTACACTAGCTGTTCTTTTCACCCAAATTGTGTACTATAAAGGATAGATAGGAAGGGGACGTTTAGAATGGAATTTCATGAGCAAAAGATTTTGCCGGCAGTGAGGCAAATTAAAGATTTGGAGAAGCTATTACATAGTTCGTATGAGTATATAGTTATTTTAGATATTCATGTCGGTCAATTGAAGAGTGTTGTGTCGCTCGCGAAGCAGCATAATAAAAAAGTATTTTTACATGTGGATTTGATCCATGGATTACAAAGTGATGGGCATGCGACGGAGTTTTTATGCCAAGAATATAAACCGTACGGGTTATTATCGACAAAGGCGAGCGTAATTATGAAGGCGAAGCAAAAAGGTGTCGTCTCCATTCAACGCATCTTTTTAATTGATTCTAGCGCAATGGAAAAGAGCTGTAATTTGCTAGAAAAGACGAAGCCGGATTATATAGAGGTGCTTCCTGGTGCGTTAACGGGTGTCATTGCTGAGGTGAAAGAGCGTACAGGTGTACCAATTTTAGCAGGTGGTTTTATTCGAACGGTAGAAGACGTTGAAAGAGCGTTAAATGCTGGTGCGACAGCAATTACGACATCGAAAAAAGAACTATGGAAACATTACCAAAAAAAGTGACGAAAATGTGAAGAAATTCTGTTGACACCGCTTTCATTAAGGGTTAACATTATAGACAAGTTAATAAACGTGACGGAGAAAAGAAGAGATCCACATTTTATTGTTTCTATATATACTATATAGAAGCATGTAAGCTGTGGATCTTTTTCTTTTGAAAAAAACGAATGGCCATTCATTTTACCTCTATCACTTTTCGAAAGCATTTAAATTGATTGTGGAGGGATTTTATGTCAGCATTTTTAGGGGAATTAATAGGGACTGCATTGTTAATCTTACTTGGTGGCGGTGTTTGCGCTGGTGTAAGTTTAAAGAAATCGTTTGCGAAAGATTCTGGTTGGATTGTAATTACAATGGGTTGGGGTCTAGCGGTTGCTATGGCAGCGTATGCAGTTGGATCAATTAGTGGGGCACATTTGAATCCGGCTTTAACGATAGGACTTGCTTTTAAGGGAGCGTTCCCATGGAGTGATGTACCTATGTATATCGCAGCACAAATGATTGGGGCAATTATCGGGGCAGTTCTTGTATATTTACATTACTTACCACACTGGAAAGAAACAGAAGATCCAGGAACAAAGTTAGGTGTATTTGCAACAGGTCCAGCAATTCCGAACACATTTACAAACCTTTTAAGTGAAATGATTGGAACATTCGTTTTAGTATTTGGTATATTAGCAATTGGAGCAAATAAATTTGCAGATGGTTTAAATCCATTTATCGTAGGTTTCTTAATTGTAAGTATTGGTTTATCATTAGGTGGAACAACAGGATACGCAATCAACCCGGCTCGTGATTTAGGTCCGCGTATTGCACACTTCTTCCTTCCGATTGCAGGAAAGGGCGGTTCAAACTGGAAGTATGCATGGATCCCGGTAGTTGGTCCAATTTTAGGTGGATCACTTGCAGGATTATTCCATCAAGTTGTATTTGAAGGAAAACAAAATTCAGCACTTATTTATGTGATTATTACAACTGTGATTGTACTAGCAATCTCTTATATGACAAGTAAAAAAAGTGGAGCTACTACAAATAGTAGAAAAGTAGCATAGGGGGAAACTGATATGAAAAAATATATTCTTTCATTAGACCAAGGAACAACAAGCTCACGCGCAATTCTTTTCAATAAAGAAGGAAAAATCGTTCATTCAGCTCAAAAAGAGTTTACACAACATTTTCCAAAGCCAGGCTGGGTTGAGCATAATGCACAAGAAATTTGGGGATCTATTTTAGCAGTTATCGCAACTTGCTTAAGTGAAGCAGATGTGAAGCCAGAACAAATTGCTGGTATCGGTATTACGAACCAACGTGAAACAGCGGTTGTATGGGATAAAACGACTGGAAAACCAATTTATAATGCAATCGTATGGCAATCTCGTCAAACAGTTGAAATTTGTGATGAGTTAAAAGAAAAAGGTTATAGCGAGATGGTTCGCGAAAAAACAGGTCTTTTAATTGATGCATACTTCTCTGGTACGAAAGTAAAATGGATTTTAGATAACGTTGAAGGTGCAAGAGAAAAAGCAGAAAACGGCGAGTTATTATTCGGAACAATTGATACATGGCTTGTATGGAAATTGTCTGGCGGTAAAGCGCACATAACAGATTACTCAAATGCATCACGCACATTAATGTTTAACATTCACGACTTACAGTGGGATGATGAGCTTCTAGATATGTTAACAGTACCAAAGAGCATGCTTCCAGAAGTACGTCAATCATCTGAAATATATGGAGAAACAATTGATTATCACTTCTTCGGTCAAAATGTACCGATCGCAGGTGTAGCTGGTGACCAGCAAGCAGCATTATTTGGACAAGCTTGTTTCGGTGAAGGTATGGCGAAGAACACTTACGGAACTGGTTGCTTTATGTTAATGAACACAGGCGAAAAAGCAGTAGCTTCTGAGCATGGCCTATTAACAACAATTGCATGGGGTTTAGATGGTAAAGTGAATTACGCATTAGAAGGAAGTATTTTCGTAGCTGGTTCTGCAATTCAGTGGTTACGTGACGGACTGCGTATGTTTAAAGATGCGAGCGAGAGCGAAGTGTACGCTAGCCGTGTTGAATCAACTGAAGGTGTATACATAGTACCGGCATTCGTAGGACTAGGTACACCGTATTGGGATAGTGAAGTACGCGGCGCTATGTTTGGTGTAACACGCGGTACGACGAAAGAGCATTTCATTCGTGCAACGCTAGAATCTTTAGCATACCAAACGAAAGATGTACTATGCGCAATGGAAGCAGATTCAGGTATTGAACTAAATACATTACGCGTTGATGGCGGAGCAGTTAAGAATAACTTCTTAATGAAGTTCCAAAGTGATATTTTAGACGTTCCTGTAGAGCGTCCAGTGATCAATGAAACGACAGCTTTAGGTGCAGCATACTTAGCTGGTCTTGCGGTTGGATACTGGAAAAACCAAGATGAAATTAAAGCACAGTGGCATATGGACAAACGCTTTGAACCAACGATGGAAGCGGAAACAAGCGAAGAGCTATATGCTGGATGGAAAAAAGCAATTGAAGCAACTAAAGCTTTCAAATAATCATAAACAGTGTTATAATGATGACAAGTTAATAATTCGGTAGGAGATTTGGAGAGACCACAACACGCTATAGAGGCGAAATCTATAGCGGAGCTTGTGGTCTCTTTTTTCGTTATCAAAGGGAGGAATTACCATGAAATTTTCAAGTAAACAACGTAAAGACGTATTAAATGGAGTAAATAAACAAGAGTTAGATGTGATCGTAATTGGTGGAGGTATTACTGGTTCTGGTATTGCATTAGATGGGGCAACACGCGGTTTATCAACGATTGTGTTTGAAATGCAGGACTTTGCAGCAGGTACATCAAGTCGTTCAACGAAACTTGTACACGGCGGTTTACGTTATTTAAAACAACTTGAAGTGAAAATGGTAGCAGAGGTGGGGAAAGAGCGTGCGATCGTATATGAGAACGGTCCCCATGTAACAACACCGGAGTGGATGTTACTTCCGTTCCATACAGGCGGCACGTTCGGGTCATTCAGTACATCAATCGGTCTTCGTGTATACGACTTCTTAGCAGGTGTAAAACGAAGCGAGCGCAGAAAGATGTTTAACCGTGAAGAAACGCTAAATAAAGAGCCTCTTGTAAAACAAGAAGGATTAAAAGGCGGCGGTTACTACGTAGAATATCGTACAGACGATGCGCGTCTTACAATTGAAGTAATGAAAGAAGCGATTGAACATGGTGCGAAAGCTGTTAACTACGCAAAAGTAGACAGTTTCTTATATAAAGATGGAAAAGTATGCGGTGTACGTGTAATCGATTTACTAGACGGAGAAGTGTATGAAGTTTACGGTAAGAAAATTGTAAACGCAGCTGGTCCTTGGGTAGATACACTTCGTGAAAAAGATAACTCTAAAAAAGGGAAAGTACTTCAGTTATCAAAAGGTGTGCATTTAGTAATTGACCAAAAACGTTTCCCATTAGGGCAAGCAATTTACTTTGATACACCAGATAAACGTATGGTGTTCGCGATTCCTCGTGAAGGAAAAACGTACGTAGGTACAACAGATACGTTCTATGATAAAGACGCAGCTGTACCGCACATGACAACAGAAGATCGCACATATATCATTAATGCGATTAATTACATGTTCCCAAGCGTGAAAATTACAGAAAAAGATGTGGAATCAAGCTGGGCTGGTGTACGTCCGCTAATTTATGAAGAAGGTAAGAATGCATCTGAAATTTCTCGTAAAGATGAAATTTGGACTTCTGAATCTGGTTTAATTACAATCGCGGGCGGTAAATTAACAGGATACCGCAAAATGGCTGAAATGGTAGTAGACTACGTAACGAATCTATTACAAAAAGAAGGCCATAGCGCATATAAGAAGAGCGATACGAAACATATGCCAATCTCTGGTGGTCATGTAAGTGGTTCACACGGATTCCCGGCATTTGTTGCGAAAAAAGCAGGCGAAGGTACGAAATATGGTTTAACGACAGCACAAGCGGAAAAATTCGCGAAATTCTACGGCTCTAACGTTGACGTACTGTTTGACTTAGCGAAAAAACATAAAGACGAAGCGAAAGAATACAACATGCCGCTAGACGTTCTAATCCCGCTTGTATACGCAATGGATTACGAAATGACAGCGAAACCAGTTGACTTCTTCGTACGCCGCAGAGGCGCTGTATTCTTCAACATCCACTGGGTATACGAGTGGAAAGAAGCAGTAATCAACTACATGGCTGCGAAACTAGGCTGGAGCAAAGAAGAGCAAATGAAATATACAGCTGAATTAGAAAAAGCATTAACAGACGCTGTAATTCCTGTAGATCAACAAGAGCAGGCGGCTGCGTTAGCGTAAAATAGAGAACCACCTGAAGGGGAGCCTTTAGGTGGTTTTTTTTATGGGGTATTATTTCAATTGTGTTGCATAACGACATATGTTGTTATACGATGTATATAAGGAGGTGGTATTGTTGGACAAAGAAATCTTGAAGGGAAGTATAGATATTTTATTACTTTCTATCATTGCAAAACGTGATACATATGGATATGAAATAGCCCGAAGTTTAAAGGATGCAAGTGAAGATTTGTATAGTATGGGGCAGGGAACTTTGTATCCAGCTTTAAAGCGATTAGAAAAAAAAGAATTTCTTGAATCTTATTGGAATCAATCTGAGAATGGGATGAAAAGGAAATTTTATACTATTACAAGTAAAGGGAAAAAAGAATTGCAGAAGAAAGTGAACTCTTGGGAGCGTGTAACATCATTAATTCAAACTTGTCAGAAAGGAGTTATTTATGAGTGAATTTGATGAGTATATTAAGTCCATTTTAGCTTATTCAGAACTTAGTAATATTGAACAGGATGAGCTATTTCTAGAAATATATGATCACTTGAACAGCTTGAAAGAAGAATATATGGAACAAGGTATGAATGAAAAAGAAGCGGTGTATAAAGCGATTCAAACTTTTGGCGAATCAAAAGTTATTGGTTTAGAGATTAATCAATCGGTATACGAAGTTCCTAGGCCATTAAAGGTAGTATCAAAAATTTTATGTATTCCTTATATAATCATTTGTTTTATTGTCTTTTTAGGAGCGTTTATTTCAAATTCTACATTTGACTCTGTTCGTAGTTTGACAGGTGGAACTGTCTATCATCCTATTGAATTTTGGCAGCAATTTTTACATATATCTGATTTAGAAACGCTGTTACAACTTTTTGGAATAACACTTTGGCAAATTAAAGATTTTATTGCACATCCAGGTCCTTGGGGGAACTCAACGTATTGGTTAACTGTTTTGCAACATATAATATTGGTAGTTCCATTTGGATTTTTCGTTCCAGTGTTGATCAATAAAGTGACGAACTATAAGAAAGCTTGTAAGTGGTATGCTATGACCTTTTTTGCTTGGGAGTTATTACATTTACTAACTTTATCTGATGTTTTTGATGTGTGGCGGATTGCTATAAATATGCTCGGTGCATCGATAGGATATCTTTTATTTATAAGCCTGATACAAATGGATAATAAATTTAGGGTTATGCGCAAGAAGATATTTGAAAATTAACTTGCTATCATGTAGTTAAAATTATATAAATTAGTTCGATGGTAATAGAGTATCACTGAAAACATAGGTATTATGTATTGAGCCGATTTTTTATACTCGTAATAGATGTTGTTAGTTGTTTATTCATACTGTTATGAAACTGTTGCATAATCTGTCTTTATTGGCGCCATAAATGATGATAGCGTCGAAATGAAATACACAGCTGAACTAGAAAAAGCATTAACAGACGCTGTAATTCCTGTAGATCAACAAGAACAAGCGGCGGCGTTAGCGTAAAATAGAGAACCACCTGAAGGGGAGCCTTTAGGTGGTTTTTGTTTTATTATGAATGCACTAAAATTTTGACTATAAGTGAATATGAAGTGTTGTATCATAATAAAAGGTTTACTCTTAGTAAAGAAAAATTAAAGTTAAAACAACGGTAGGGACACTACCATCCGTATTTTTTTAGGGATTTATAAAACTTTTCCATGGCGTGCGTCGTCTAATAAATGGGAAGGAGGAAATGATGTGGATGAATTAACGGTAGAAGCGTTTGAAATAGAAGATAAGGAACTCCTTATCGATGAAATAATGAACAAGTATGGACAAGAAGTCTTACAGCTTGTGTATTCATATGTGAATAATAAAGAAGTCGCTGAGGATTTAACGCAAGATATATTTGTGAAATGTTATAAATCTCTTCATACATACAAAGGGAAATCGAATGTGAAAACGTGGTTGTGGAGAATTGCGATTAATCAATGTAAGGACTACATAAAAAGTTGGTATAACAAAAAGGTGATCGTGACAGAGGATGAAGCTGCTTATATTGGGGTTCAAAATGATAGTGTCGAACAAACTGTTATTCAAAATGCGAAGGACCGTGAACTGGCTTCTGCAGTAATGAATTTACCGATAAAATATCGGGAAGTCATTTATCTATTTTATTATGAAGAACTATCAATTAAAGAGATTGCTATTGTAATAGAAGTGAAGGAAAATACGATAAAAACGAGACTGAAAAAAGCGAAGGAGCTTTTGAAGAAAGGATTGGAGGAATAATCAAATGGAAGATCGATTAAAAGGCCTGCGAAAATCAATGGAGAATACAACGTTTAAACATTTGAGTTTTTCTGATCAACACCGAAAGCAGGTGCGCGAAAAAATCAATGCATCACACGAAAAGGAAGAGGACATCTCGTTCGCCATTTTACAACTCCTCAGTAATGAAAAAACAGGATACGAATTGTCACAGCTACTACGAGGGAGAGGGATTCGAAAATTCGAAGGAAATGAAGGTTTTTTATATACTGTATTACATCGTCTAGAACAGAATCGTTTTATCCAATCAAGTTGGGATCATGCAGGAGCTAAATATTATCAATTAAATGATAAGGGAAGAAAGATGCTGCGAAAGGCAGAAAAAGATTCTACGAAGGCACGGTTTATATTAAAAGGATTAGTACAGGAGTGAGATAAAATTGAACAAAAAAGGGGAGCGTTTTTTAAGTGAAGTTACCAATCACATTAAATCAAAAGAAGCAAAGAGCTTTGTAGCAACTGAACTAGATTTTCACTTAAAACAGGCGAAGAGCACATGGATAGAAAAAGGGTTAAGTGAGGAAGTTGCTGAAAATAAAGCGGTGGAACAAATGGGAAGTCCAATTAAACTAGGGCAGGAGCTTAACAAACTTCATAAGCCAAAGGTTGATTGGTTCTTAATTATTTTATTAGTGGCTGCTATGGGGTTAGGGTTTTTGCCAGTTTTAGCTTTTGGATATACGAATGATGTAATAATGAATAAGTTGATATTTGTTATTCTGGGTGTTGTAGCAGCTCTTGGGATGATGCTGATTGATTATCGGATGTTAGAAAGACTCGGAGGGTTGTTTTATACAATCGGAGTACTTATCCTGTTAATGCTATACTGTTTTCCAAACGCTTCGATGGCTGGCGAACCGTTAATAAAAATTGGTCCCATTGCAATTGACTGTTTAATGGCAGTGCCGTTCTTTTTTCTAGCTTGGGCTTCCATTTTCAATGGTAGTAGGATAAAGGTTATGCATCTTGTGGTTTTATATTTATTTTCTTTGTGTTTATTCTTAACTGTAGCAACTCTTTCAACGGTTTTTATCTATATCACGATGGTATTCGTTATGCTTTGGTGGAGTAATTTAGGAAAGAAAAAGGTATTGATTATTACAATTGTACCAATTTGTTTATTGATTATAAGGGTATCCTTTTCCTGGTCCTCAGTAAAAGGATATCATTTGGATAGATTTTTAGGATATTTAAACCCAGAGCGTGATGCAGGGGGCGCAGGGTTTATGTATGTACGTTTAAAAGAGGTAATGTCGTCAGCAGGTTGGTTTGGTACATCTGGAGATACAAAGTTCATCCCTGCTCCAGATACTGACTTTGTGTTTGCAAGTTTGACTTACTATTACGGGTATTTCCTTGCCTTGGTCCTTGTTTTAATTCTTTCTCTTTTTGTAGCAAGGTTAGTAATCATATCTTATAAAATAAATGATCGGTATGGTAAATTGCTTCTCGTTGGAGGAATGACTCTTTTTGTAGTTCAGTTCATTTATAACGTGGGCATGATCCTAGGCTTATTACCGATTGCTGCTATATCATTGCCTTTTATTAGTTATGGATTAACACCAACTTTATTTCATGCGCTTTTAATGGGGATCGTGCTAAGTGTATATCGACGTAAAGATATGTCGTTTAGAATGAAAAAAACACCTTGATAAAAATCAAGGTGTTTTCGTTATACATTTAAAACTCTCCGAAGCAGCCCCTGTTACAAAAGGACTAACCTCACCAACGCTATAAAGCTGTAATTCATGCATTGCGCGTGTACAAGCAGTGTAGAACAATCTACGTAGGCTTTCATCACTGTACACATCTTTAGAAGCATCGTAAATAATGACAGCATCAAATTCGATACCCTTCGCTAAATAAGCAGGGATAACGACGATGCCTTGCTCGTACTCGGCTGAGTTACTTTTCACAAGTTTAATATTCTCGATATGACTGAGTGCCTCGTATGCAGTGGCACTTTCAGCTGCGGATTTACATATAATTGCGATCGTATTGTGCTGTTGTTTTTGTAGTTCAGCAACTTTAGAAGTGATACGATCATGCAGTTCGCTGTAATCAGAAACTTTAGTCACTGTAGGTTTCTCGCCGTCACGTTCAAAGGCGTTAATATTCTTTCCTTCCGGCACGAGATAGCGTGTGAATTCAATAATCGGTTTTGTTGATCGATAGCTACGAGTTAAGTTGATGCCGTTTGTTTCATCTGGTCCGTATAAGCTAGTAAGTGTATTGAAATTCACTGCTTCACTCGCATGGGCAAATATCGCTTGGTTAAAGTCTCCGAGCACTGTCATTTTTGCGGCAGGGAAGAGACGTTTTAAAAACTCGAACTGAAACGGAGAATAATCTTGTGCTTCGTCTACAAGTACGTGTTTAATCGATCTGTTCGTTTGGAAGCCTTCAATTAATTCTTTTAAAAGTAAAAATGGAGTCGCATCCTCATAATGTAGCTTTCCTTCATCAAGCATGTTCACAGTTAATGAACAAATTTCGTCCCATTCTTTAGGCTTTTCGCTAGTAACCCATGATGCATCTGTGAAGAGTTGTTTATATATGCCTGTAAAATTGATAAAACGTAGCGTTTGAACGCCTTTACGTAACGGTTTTAATTTTTTACGGACAATCATACGTCCGAGTACTTTCGTTTCTTTTTCATAATCATTAAAGGAGTTGTCATCAAACTCGCCTTTTTTCTGTAAGTATTTATAAGCTTTTTGATATTCATCTTTACTAAGTAGTTCAATTTCTTCTTCTACCCAAGGCTTTTTCAGTTCTGTTTTTTCAATTGTGTCTATTTGTTTGTTTAGCCAATCCGTTAACTTCTCAATTCGATTATGGAAGCGGAGGGAGGAGTCAGTGTTGTAAAATTGTTCTGTAATTTCTTTAGCAGAAGCAATTAACTTTCCTCTAAATTTCATTCCTCTAAATAGCATGCCTGAAGATTCAAGGGATTGTCTGTACGCTCTAATCATCTCGAAAAATTGAGTGGATGCTTTAAATCGAATGCTCGCATTTCGAGTTTTATAGGTAGGGCTATTCGTTTCAGTTAACATATATTCTAATTGCTCATAAGGGTCTTCAACGTCAAATGCCTTACTGAGTCTATGGTTTAAATATTCTTGGAATGTCACTTGCTGCATATTTTCTTCACCGAGTTCAGGTAGTACGTTAGAAACGTAGCTGTTGAACATAGAGTTAGGGGAGAAGAGAATAATTTGATCTGCTTTTAACCATTCGCGATATTTATATAGTAAGTAGGCGATTCGCTGCAGGGCAGCTGACGTTTTACCGCTACCAGCAGCTCCTTGAACGATAAGTAGTCGCCCTTCATCGTGACGGATAATTTCATTTTGCTCGCGCTGAATAGTAGCAACGATACTTTGCATATGTTTGTTTGTTCCTTTTCCGAGCGCTTGTTGCAGAATTTCATCGCCAATTGTGAGGCTCGTATCGAACATGGAATCAATCTCGCCATTCTGAATAATATATTGTAATTTCTTCTCCACATTGCCGCAGATTACGCCTCCTGGTGTGCTGTATTCAGCCGGTCCTGGTGGATAATCGTAGTAAACACTTGAAATTGGTGCGCGCCAATCGTATATAAGAAAGTTTTCTCCACTTGCATCGGTAAGTGTAGCCACCCCGATATAAATTTGTTCTGCGCCAGATTCGCCTTCTTCTTTGAAATCAATTCGTCCGAAGTAAGGTGCTTTATGCATACGGCGTAGTGCGGCAAGTCGATTAAAGGTGTGCTTATGGGTAATTTGTGTTACGGCTAGTGACTGAGCTTGTTGTCTTAAGTTGATAACTGTTTCAAGATAATCGTCAAAAGTATCAGTGTTAACTTTAACATCATCCCAAAAGTGTTTACGAATGTTGATTACTTCTGCCCGGCGTCTGCCAGTTTCGCTTTCCAGTTTATCAATTTGCTCCGTAATCGTTTCTATTACGGTATCCAATCGTTTTTGCTCTTGATCAAGTTTTTTATTCATACGTAAGCACTCCTTTAAAAGTGAAAAATAGAGGTTGACTGAAGATGTGTTTTGTTGTACAATTAAGATACGGATAAATACATTCTATTGTTTTTAAGAATGCGTTTCTGTACTAATTTAACATAGTTTTTTAATTTAATCAATGATAATAAGATAAACCTTGGTTTCGTGTTGAATGGAGTAAGGTGAGGGAGTATATCGATTTATCGGCAAAAAAACTACTACAAAATAAAAAAGCTTGGGGCTACCCAAGCTTTTTTCACTTCATTATTTCTTTTCGTCTTTTTTAGCGTCAGCTTTTGGCTCTTCGAAAAGATCTTTCAAATCTTTATCGTCAACTTTTACGTCAGCTTTTTTGATTTCTTTCATCATAAGATCATTCATAAATTGAGCATCTTGTGTTTTTTCTTGAACTACTTCTTTTTTGATGTCAGCTTTTGCTTTATCGAAAGTTGCGTCAGCATGAGTCTCAGTTACTTTAATGATATGGTAACCATGCTGTGTTTTTACTGGTTCACTTACTTCATCTTTTTTCAGCTTACGAGCAGCTTCATCGAATTCTTTTACCATTTTATCTGGTCCGAAGAATCCTAAGTCGCCACCTTTTTCTTTTGAACCTGGATCTTCAGAGTACTTTTTCGCTAACTCTTCGAAAGATTTACCTTGTGCAAGTTCTTCTTTCACTTTTTTAGCAGTCTCTTCATCTTTTACAAGAATATGGCTTGCTTTAATTTCTTGCTTATAGTCCTCAAATTTTGCTTTTAAGTCTTTATCAGTAATTGCTTTTTCAATCGCTTGTTCTTGAGCTAATGAAGCGCGAACGCCATTTTTAACTGTTTCTTCTTTAAGGCCTTGTTGTTTCATTAGTGTATCGAATTGGTCACCGACTTGCTTTTTCATTTCATCGAACTTTTTGTCTACTTCTTTTTCATCGACTTTGTAGTTTTTAATAAGTACTTTTTCCATAACCATGTTATTTAGTACTTGTTTACCAGCTTGTGTCTTCATTTGATTGTAGAACTCTTCTTTAGTGATGTCACCAGCTTTAGATGTAACAATTTTGTCTGATGATGATGATGTTCCACATGCTGATAATGCGATTACACTTGTTGCGGCTAAGGCAAGCATAGCTTTCTTCATTCAATAAACACTCCTACTATTATGTATTTTTAATTTATCCCATACGAATGAAGAAACGCCTTATGATAGGTTATTTTCGTTCATAAGAACCTGATTAAGTCTCACTGATGTCTTTGCTTTTTTTATATGTAAAAGCATGCTTAACAGGGCTTACCGAGGCTTTAGGATAAAGTTTAGATGCGTGTCGTTTATTTCATAGTATAAGCAATATGTACAAAATTTAATATATCATATTTCGACGGGTTTTCCTATTGATAAAGAAATTTTAACCAGTTTGTGTCAGATTTTGAAAGGGTACCATATTGGGCGGATGTCGCATATACAGAAAAGAGGAGGGGATGGGGGATGAATTCAAAACTTATTTTATTACTTGTACTGTTTATTTTATTAGTTATAGTAGGTATAATTTGCTTATAGAGGAAAAAAATGAGGAAGGGGCTTCCTTCCTCACTTTCCATGAAATATAATTTCTACATAACTAGAAATTAATAGAATGGTAATACATACATTAATAACTCGAAAGACACCGGGCTGGCGGCTCGCAGATATTTGTTTTCGCTCACACAGTGTATGTGTCATGAAATTCGTGTAAAATATAACAAGAAGTGCGAATGCAACAAAAACAACGGTTATAAGAGTCATGAGGCGAGACCTCCTTTTGGCTAAAATACCTATACTTTATATATTGTATCATACGATATTTTGTTCGTGTTACAAAATTCAGAAATAGAAGACTTTGTGTTAGGAAGCGAGGGAGAAAATGGACGTTGTAAGAAGACTAGAACAAGCTGAATACTACGTAGACCTACTATTTAAAATGATTGATGAAGAAAAGTGTCCATTTTATTCTTTAATCATAAAGAAAAAAGCTCGTAAAAAAGACATTGAACGCATACTAAAACTTTGTGAAAAACTGAACGAACAATATGTAGTGGAGAAAGCAGAAGGCCTTCTATTGTTTGATGCGCTATTAGATCAATTTGAAAAAGCGCTTCCACATCAGCTCGAAGTACACGAAACTGCGGAAGCGCTAGCAAAACAAGGTTTATTTAAGCCGCTTATGAATGAATTCTTAAGCATGATTGCGAAAAAATAAATAGATTATTTCTTAACTAACTTTTGATCAGATTCCGTAAAGTTCTCCTCAATATCTTCTAATGATTTCTCAAAAATATCGATGAAGTCTTGTCCGTAAATATTGCGAAGGATCGCAATAAGTTCGATATTTTCTGGGAACTTACCGTAAAAATTACGAAGTTCAAGTGCCCCATTAAAAACAGAATTATTTTCAGGGTCATACTCCTCCATTAAGCGAAGTAGTAATTCTTCCCCTTTGTCTGTAATTTCAATGTACGTATTTCGTTTATCATCTTCTTTTTTTGAGAATATAAGATAGCCGCGTTCTTCAAGCTTTTTAGAGAAGTTAAACGCCGTTGATACGTGCATAACTCCAAACTTAGCAATCTCAGAAATAGAAGCCCCTTTTAAATGATAAGCGATGGTTAAAATGTGATGCTCATTAATGTTTAAATCGTAAGGTTTAATCCATTGTTGCCAATCTTTCTCTACGCATTTCCATAACGCTTTCGATAATTGAGCAATACGTTGGCTGAAAATCATCGCTTCTTTTACCGAGTAATTTTTTTCTCCACTTTTCATTTACTCACCCACTTTAACATTCTTTTTTCATTATTATCTATTATGCCAGTAAAATAAAAATTAATAAAGTCTTTTTGTGAGAATTGTGAAAATTTTTCGGAAAAATAACATTCTATACAAATCATGCATAACTATGGAAGCGTTTTATGAGTCGAGAATACATGTGTTGTCTTTACATGTTAAGGGATAACATATATTGTAAATGCATAAAAACACGGCATATCTATGTGATATGCCGTGTTAAGGTCAATTTGTATGAAAAATATTTGTTATATGCAAAAAACTAAGCAGGAATATGTTTACGCTTTTTCTGGAACGGCTTCTTGTAGTTTCTCAATTGACTTTTGAATGTCTAAAATTTCTTTTTCGATATGTCGTTTGTTTTGAGAAATATCTTGTTTCCAGTTAGAAAGCGTGTCATGCATATCGTCTTTTAGTTCTTGGAATACTTCTTTACCTTCTGAAGCAGTTTCAACGATTTGACGCTTTAATAACTTCGTATCAGCTGTAATATCAGCTAATGTTTTTTTAATATCAGTTCCTTTTTCTTTCAGCTTACCGCGCATAGCTTTACCAGAAGAAGGAGTTGAGAAAAGAACGGCTAGTCCAGCAACTGCTCCGCCGCAAAGTACACCTGTAATAAAGGATTTAGCTTTTGACATAAAAGGAAACCTCCTTATTTTTCGTTCGTATTCATGATGTATAAAAGTGTGCATACCTTTAAGACAAGGGGAAGAAAAGCGAGCTTTTCTCTCTTGTACATGCTATGCACAAAAAATCATACCCCCGGCATTTTTTGTGAAGAAAGAAGCCATACAATAAATGCCAGAGGAATCGGCTTATTATGTATTACTTCTTATTATAGTGGCACTATTTCACACTATTTGCAATTGTACTTGCGATGTTTTGTAAATTTTCCATTGTGTATTCATTTTGGTGTGATTTCCAAACAGCACCGAAACCATCGTTTTCACCGTAGCGTGGAATTAAATGAAGGTGGAAGTGGAATACAGTTTGTCCAGCTTTCTCGCCGTTATTGTTAAGTAGGTTGAAACCAACTGGATTAAATTCTGCTTTCATTGCATTTGCGATTTTTGGAACGACAGCAAAAATATGTGATGCGATTTCTGGCGTTAACGCAAAAATGTCTTGTTTGTGTACTTTCGGAATAACAAGAGTATGTCCTTTTGTTACTTGACTAATATCTAAAAATGCAAGTACATGTTCATCTTCGTATACTTTTGAGCAAGGGATTTGCCCGTCAATGATTTTACAAAAAATACAATTGTCCGCTGTATGATTCATCGATCTCATCCTTTCAAATAGTCTTAGCCGTATTTTACCATAATTACATAGGAGAACAAACACGAAAAACAGGAAGCTGACTCAGCTTCCTGTTTTCTGAAGATGGATTGAAAAAGCATTTTTTATAATTTACGGTTCGCAGACACCTCATTTATTTAAGAAATGCACGGTAAATCGGCTAAAGTTTCTGCCGTAGACACCCCATTTTCAAGTGAAATGAATTGCAATCTTTTTTTAAAATGAAATTGTTTATTTTTTAAAACAGTATATGCTCTTTCGGAGACACCCCGTTTCGAAAATGAAACAAATTATCTGGTTATGTGTAAATTTCATTGTCCAACTTGGACACCCCATTTCATGATGACTTCACTATGTTGTTGTACTCATCAATTGGTGGTTGCTTTTTCAATGTGTTCCTTCTTCACTAATTATGATGTCCGCTTTTGTAAAAATATATGCCAAGAAATTTAAATTTTTTTTTAAGACATCGATACTATGTAGTACAGCGCCATTTTTGGTAAGATGAATGTAGAATGAATACTAATGAAGAAAGTGGTGTCGTATGAGCGAGTTATTGCGTGTAGAAAATGTTACAGGAGGATATACGAAACGACCTGTACTGCAAAATGTTTCGTTCTCTGTTAATAAAGGCGAACTTGTCGGCTTGATCGGTTTAAATGGAGCCGGGAAAAGTACGACAATTAAACATATCATCGGTTTAATGGAGCCGAAAAAAGGAACTGTCACAATTAACGGGAAAACAATTCGTGATGATATGACAGCGTACCGTTCTAGTTTCTCCTTCATTCCAGAAACGCCAGTATTATATGATGAGTTAACGTTAGAAGAGCATTTGAAATTAACAGCGATGGCGTACGGTGTAGATGAAAAACAATATGAAGAACGCGTAGGGCAACTATTACAAGAGTTTCGCATGAAAAATCGCTTAAAATGGTTTCCGTCTCATTTCTCAAAAGGGATGAAACAAAAAGTGATGATTATGAGTGCATTTTTAGTTGAACCATCACTTTACATTGTGGACGAACCTTTCGTGGGGCTTGATCCGTTAGCGATTCAATCACTTCTTCAAATGATGGATCAAATGAAAAAGAGTGGTGCGGGCATCTTAATGAGTACACATATTTTAGCGACAGCAGAGCGCTATTGTGATTCATTCATTATTTTGCATCAAGGTGAAGTGAGAGCGATGGGAACATTATCAGAACTTCAATCCGGGTTTAATATGCCTGGTGCAACGCTTGATGATATTTATATTGCGTTAACGAAGGAAGAAGATTATGAATAGCACAGCGTTATGGAAAGAACGATTTCGGCACTTTCTAAAAGAAGTTCGTACATATAGTAAATACGTATTTAATGATCATTTGAAATTTATTTTCGTATTTATCATCGGCGCAGGAGCGTATTATTACCAGCAATGGTTACAAACGTTAACACCTTCGTTTCCGACAGCGATTGTTATGGCAGTCTTACTTGGCCTCGTATTAACAGCTGGGTCAGTCCAAACGTTATTAAAAGAAGCAGACCTCGTGTATTTGCTGCCAGTTGAAGAAAAGTTAAAGCCTTATTTTACGAAGGCATTTCTTTTTACGTTTATGATTCAGTTATACATAATCGCAATGGTAGCCGCTGCGCTTGCCCCGTTATATTTCCAGCAAATGAAACAAACAGGTGCCAATTACATATGGATTGTAATCGCGTTTGTCATTGTAAAAGCGTGGAATTTATTCGTAGCGTGGGAAAAATCATTTTTAACAGATCAAAATGTACAAAGAGCGGATTGGTTTATTCGTTTTATTTTAAACGGCATATTTGTGTACGTCCTTGTAGAACGTACTTCAGTCATTTTTACCGGTGTGATTGTCTTTCTTATGGCGCTATACCTTGCTTTTATGCATCAAAAGGTGAAAGGAAAGCCGCTAAACTGGGAGTATTTAATTTCTGAAGAAGGTAAAAAAATGATGCTGCTATACCGCATTGCGAATATGTTCGTTGATGTACCAGCGTTAAAAGAGAGAGTATCACGTAGGAAATGGCTTGATTTCATTCTTTCGATGATCGGTGAGAAACGTACATATTTATACTTATATACGAGAACATTTTTAAGATCGGGTAACTATTTCGGATTATATATGCGTTTACTCGTTCTTGGTGGAGTCATTCTTTACTTCATCCCATTTTTATATGGACGTTTTATCGTAAGCCTTGTTTTCTTATACTTAATCGGCTACCAGCTCTTAACCCTTTGGAAACATCACCGTATGAAAGTTTGGCTTGATTTATATCCGGTAGGGGGAGACGAGAAGAAGAGAGATTTCCTTACTTTATTAAATGCGATTCTTATTATCGGCAGCGTTGTATTTACAGTTATATTTGCACTTGCGACGAAAGATTTCATAATGACCGGCATTTTATTTGTCGTAAGCATATTATTTAGTATTGGTTTCGTTTATCAATACGGTGCGAAACGCATTGAGCGTTTAAACTGAAGGGAATGAACCTATGATTACATATGAAGAGAAGGTTATAAAAGAATTGGAGCAGTGGAAAGCTACATTCATGAAAGATTCTTCTATGATGACACGGTTCTCTAAAAAAGTGCAGGTGAAAGTGCAACAACTAGTGCCCGCGAAAGTGCAAAAGGTACTAACAGAAACGATTCGGATGATGGTGCAAACAATTAGTGCTGGATCAAACTTCATAAAACCGAAGCTAAAAGAAACGAACTGGTCACTGCAAAGAAGAGATGATGAAGTACGTAAAAAAATGGATGAGTACAAAAAAGTCGCAGCGGCAGAAGGGGCAGGAACAGGGGCAGGTGGTATTCTCCTTGGCCTTGCCGATTTCCCGTTATTACTTACTATTAAAATAAAATTTTTATTTGATGCAGCAACATTGTACGGATTTGATACGAGTAAAAAAGAAGAGCGCCTTTTTATTCTTCACGTTTTCCAACTTGCTTTTTCAAGTGACGATTACCGAAAAGAAATATGGAAAGCGATTGAAACGTGGGATACAGAAGAAGAAAATCATATGGACTGGGAAAAGTTCCAAACAGAATACCGAGACTATATCGATTTAGCAAAAATGCTCCAGCTCGTCCCAATCATCGGTGCCCCGGTCGGAGCATATGCGAATTATCAATTGTTGCAAAGGCTTGGGGAAGTAACGATGAATTGTTATCGTATGCGCTTGCTTAGTAGAAATTAATTTGTTTTACAAAAAGCATCCTAAATTACACATTTAGGATGCTTTTTTTATTTTTATTCATATTTTAAATTTTTTTACCAATAATATACAGATAAAGTTACTTGAGCTTACTTTACTGTATTTAGGGGTGCAAAATATGAAAGTATCAATATTTATTACTTGTGTTGCAGATGTTTTTTATCCAGAAGTAGGGAAAGATGTTGTGGAAATTCTTGAAGGTTTAGGGTGTGAAGTTGATTTTCCTAAAACTCAAACTTGCTGTGGACAACCTGCTTATAATAGCGGGTATGTGAAAGAAACAAAAACAGCTGCAAAACATATGATTGAAGCCTTTGCTAGTTCAGAATATGTTGTGGCACCATCGGGGTCTTGCGCTATGATGGTTCACGAGTTTTCTAGCTTATTTTCTGACAGTGAAGCGGATTGGAAGAAAAAAGCTACTGAACTTGGAAATAAAACATATGAATTCACACAATTTCTAGTTGAAGTGTTAGGGAAAGAAGACTTAGGTGCGGAGCTTCATAAAAAAGCAACGGTTCATACATCTTGTCATATGAGCCGATTAATGGGGATTAAGGAACCACCGCAAAAACTATTAAAGTGTGTAAAGGGACTGGAAGTTGTTTCATTGCCGCATAATTATGATTGTTGCGGATTTGGAGGGACATTCTCGGTGAAAATGCCAGAAATCTCTGAGCAAATGGTTGAAGAAAAAGTAAAGCATATTATGGAAACCGGTGCGGAATTGTTAATCGGGATGGATTGTAGCTGCTTAATGAATATAAAAGGACGTTTAACACGTAATGGTTATCCAATTGATGTAAAACATATTGCTCAAGTATTAAATGAAGATCGAAAACAAGGGGGGATATAGAGATGGGAATGAAAATTGGGAACGATCCCTTTCATAAGCGTACTGCAACAGGTATTGGGGATCAATTTATGCGACAGGCTGTCAGGAAAGCGCAAGATGGTCTGAGAGTCAAGAAATTAAAAGCTACTGAGAGTCTTGGGAACTGGGAAGAATGGCGAGCTTTAGGAGAAGAAATTCGAAAGCATACATTAGAAAACCTTGATTATTATTTATATGAGCTGAGTGAAAATATTGAGAAAAACGGTGGTTTCGTTTATTTCGCAAAGACTGCAGAAGACGCAAGGGAATATGTAAAAGAGATTGTAAAAAAGAAAAACGCGAAAAAAATTGTGAAATCAAAATCGATGGTAACGGAAGAGATTAGTTTAAATGAAGCGATTGAAGAAGCTGGAGCGGAAGTGTTAGAAACAGATCTTGCTGAATTTATTCTACAAGTGAACGACCACGATCCTCCATCACATATTGTTGTTCCGTGTCTTCACAAAGGTAAAGAACACATTTGTGAAATATTTAAAACAAAGTTAAATTACACTGGAACATCTGATCCTACGGAAATGGCGAGGTTTGTAAGATCGTATTTACGTGATGATTTTTTTGCAGCGGATATAGGGGTGACTGGATGTAACTTTGCTGTTGCAGAGTCGGGATCAATTTCTATCGTAGCAAACGAAGGAAATGCAAGACTTACTACGACACTTCCGAAAACGTTGATTACAGTTATGGGGATGGAACGTATTGTCCCAACATGGGAAGAGCTTGATGTTTTAGTAACACTTCTATGCCGAAGTTCTGTAGGACAAAAGTTAACAAGTTATATTACAGGGTTAACTGAGCCTGGCGGAACAGATGGACCTGAGGAATTTCATTTAGTCATTGTTGATAATGGCCGTTCCGATATTGTAGGAACAGAGTGTCCTCCAGTGCATTCGTTGCGCGGCATGTATTAATGTGTGTCCTGTATACAGGCATATTGGTGGGCATGCATATGGCTCTATTTATCCAGGACCAATTGGAGCTGTGTTGACACCGCTTTTAGGGGGATATGATGAATATAAGGATTTACCTTACGCATCTAGCCTTTGTGGTGCTTGTACAGAAGCGTGTCCAGTGAAAATCCCGTTACATGACTTATTAATTAAACATCGCAGCCGCATTGTAGAAGAAAAACGATCACCTGTAGCTTGGAACGTGGCTATGAAAGGTTTTGAAAAAGCGGTGAAGAGTCCTAGACTATTTTCTTTTGCAGCGAAGAGCGCTCCGTATGCATTAAAACCTCTTGCGAAAGGTGATAAGATCGAGCGTGGAATTGGACCGTTAAAAGCTTGGACGGATGCGAGAGATTTTCCAGTTCCGAAAAAACAACCGTTTCGAGAGTGGTTTGAAAAACACGAAAAGGAGAACAATGATGGCCATCCAAAATCGTGAGGAATTTTTACTCCAGTTATCAGAAAAGCTTGGTAGGAAACGTCCAGAAGCAGTGAAAAAACCGAACTGGTCTTTTTCCCCGCAGTGGGATGTTTTTGACGGACTGGCGCAAGACGAACTTGTATTAAAGTTAATAGAGCACTGCGAAGTCATTCATACAGAAGTAAAGCGAACAACAAAGGGAAATTTTGTTGAAACATTGGGGTCTTTTATAACAGATTGGAATATCAAATCTGTTATATGTTCGAATGATGAGCGCTTTAATGAGTACGGTCTTACGCCATGTTTCAACAATGAAGGAACAACACATTTTCGTACATGGGGATTAGATCATAAAGAAGAGGACGTAAAATTTGCGAAAGCTGCTGACCTTGGCATTACGTTCAGTGATATGACTTTGGCAGAATCAGGAACCGTTGTACTATTTAATGACGGGTTAAAAGGAAGACATGTGAGTCTTCTTCCGGAGTCATATATTGCAATCGTTCCTAAAAGTACGATTGTGCCAAGATTAACCCAAGCTACAAAACTGATCCATAATCAAAATAAAGCGGGAGAAAACTTGCCGGCTTGTGTAAACTTCGTTTCGGGTCCGTCAAATAGTGCGGATATTGAAATGAACCTTGTCGTAGGTGTACATGGGCCAATTAGAACAGCGTATATTATTGTGGATGATCAATAATGATTTACGTGTGCGAGTTGGAAATATAGATGAAGCATTATAAGAATACTGAAAATAGAAAGCGCTGGCTGTTAAATATAACCGGGGCTTTCTATTTTGTGTGCCCTTACTGGTGAAGAAACCTTAAGAAGGAAAATTTTAATCTCTGTTTAAGTTTTCTACGCTACTATAACTAACTGAATTGTGTCTTTTCTTAGAAGCTAAACACACTATAACTAGCTCCAATTATAATGAATACGATAAAGAGCAGAATGAGTAATAAAAGCCCACTACTACCGCTCTTACCATCTTTACCGCCAGATCCCATATGAAAATCCTCCTTATCGTTATACATTGTTTTTACTTTATATTTTTCTAGGTTCATCAAGAAGTTCCTTTTAAAACTCTAATTAACTTGCAAATCATTCATTTTCATTTTACAATTTACTTACCGACCGGTAAGTAAAAATAGAAGAGGTACAGTATGACAAAAAATTTACAAACATCGCAGCACATTGTAGATGCATCATTTAAACTAATGGCAGAGCATGGCATTGAGAAGATGAGTCTTTCAATGATTGCGAAAGAAGTAGGCATATCAAAGCCAGCTATTTATTATCATTTTCCGTCTAAAGAAGCGCTAGTTGATTTTTTATTTGAAGAGATTTTTTCTGAATATCAATTCGAGGGTTACTTCGTTAAAGAACAATATACGAAAGAAAATTTTGAAGAAAAATTAATCGCAGATGGTTTACATATGTTGTCTGAGTATAGAGGTCAAGAAGGTATATTACGCGTTATAAATGAATTCATCGTAACTGCGACGCGAAATGAAAAGTACCAGAAACGCTTATTTGAAATACAAGAAGAGTTTTTAAATGGATTCGACGATTTATTAAAGAAAGGTGTGGAACTTGGTGTTGTGTCACAACATGCAACTGAAGAAAACGCGCATACGTTAGCGCTCGTTATTGATAATATGAGTAATTACATATTAATAGGATTCGATTTAAAGTATAAAGAAATTTGGATTCGAAATGTGAAAAACGTAATGAAGGAGGGGGAATAAAAATGAAAATGCAGAAAAACTGGTGGCTCGGTTTTCTGGGGTTAATTGGAATTTATAAAATCCCAGGTATGATTGAAGCTTTTCAAGCGGATAAAGGTTGGTTCGCGTTAATTAGTTTAGTTTGGCTGCTTTGGTTCGGGTATTTTATTCCTGAGAAAAAAGAGGATAAATAATAAATTTTCAATTTTATGTAAAGTTATGTAAAATATAGATTGAGACAATTCAAATATTAGATTAATAGATTTGGAGTGGTTACATGGATCCATTGAAAAATGAAATTCATCCTGACATGGTCAAGGTGTGGAAAGTTCGTGCTGTAATTGAGGAAGGGATCGGTATTCTCGTCATTTTAGCTTACCTGTTCCTTATGATAAAGTTTGATTGGTGGGCGTGGATTTTGTATGTGATGGTTGGGTTAACAGTTGCGCTAGCACCATTTTCGTACTTTGTATTCCCGAAACTACGTCAGCGTTATTATAGCTATCAATTAAATGAAGAAGAGCTTGAAATTCAGCACGGTCTTTTCGTAGTAAAGCGCGTATTAGTACCGATGATTCGTGTACAGCACGTGACAATTGAACAAGGGCCAATTATGAGAAAATATGGATTAGCAGAATTACATATTGCAACGGCAGCAACTTCTCACAGCATTCCAGGCTTAACGATGTATGAAGCAGAAATGTTAAAAACGAGAATCGCAGAATTAGCGAAAGTGAGTGATGAGGATGTATAAGAGGCAGCATCCCATTACGATGTTATTAGAATTAAAAATAACAGACTTTATACCATTACTTATTTTCATGTTTAGTTTAAATGGAAAGTTTCCATTTTGGTATTTAATTCCCGCTGGATTCGGTTTACTCACCGTCTTTTCAGCTTTTGAAAAATGGTATTACACAACATACTGGGTTGAAAATAACGTATTACATGTGAAACAAGGGCTCTTTGTGAAGAAGGAGAGCTACTTAAATAAAGAACGTGTTCAAACGATTAATACAAGTTCAAACGTGTTATATCAAATGCTCGGTTTAAAGAAAATTCAAATCGAAACAGCTGGCGGAGGCGATGATGCAGAAGTTAGCTTAGCTGGTATTACGGAAGACGAGGCGAAGGAGCTTATTTCCTTACTAAATGAGCCAACTCCAGAAGTGAAAGCAGAAGAAACATCAGAAGAAGTAGTAGAAAAAGAAGTTATGACAGAGGAAAAGCAAGCGACAGAGTACAAATTAACTTTGAAAGAAATTTTATTAGCATCTGTTACATCTGGTCAGTTTGGACTATTATTCTCATTAATCTTTTTCGTGTATCACCAAGTAGATGAGTACATTCCGAAATGGATAAAAAATAGCGTAGAGTCGTATGTAATGGATCATGATATATACGGCTGGATTTACATGGTAGCTATTTTACTCGTCCTTTCGTGGATTATATCTACAATTGGTTACGCGTTAAAACATGGTAATTTCACAGTAAATCGAAAAAACGATGAAGTGCGTATTTCTCAAGGATTACTTGAAAGGAAAGAACTTGTACTAAAGTTACACCGCATTCAAGGGATTACGATAAAAGAAGGTATTTTCCGTCAGATGTTCGGTTATTGTGCTGTGCAAGTCGAAGTCATTCAAAGTAAGGGATTGGGAGAAGAGAAAGACAAAGTTACGCTGCATCCGATTATTCGAAAAGATCGTGTGCAAGAGTTACTCGCTCATTTACAATTGCCATATGAACTGAATACAAATATTACTGCATTACCAAAAGCAGCCTTGCGCCGTTATTTAATTGATAGTTTCATTTTCTTCGCAATGCTAGCAATCCCGCTTACTGGGATAAGCATATACTTTGAAAAGTATTTCATCATGTGGGCGTTGTTACCGCTAGCTATCCTCATCTTTACACTTGGATACGCAACATTTAAAACAAATGGTTACGGTGTAAACGGAGAACAAATTACGATTATACATCGTAGTATTGGGAAACATACAGGACTTGTAAGAAGAAGACACGTCCAATCAATTGAAAAAACACAATCATATTTCCAGCGCCGGGCGGATTTATGTACGTATACGTTTTCTAGTGCATCATCGAATTATAAACTAGAGCATACGAGAGTAGAAGATGCGGAGAGAATGCAGGATTGGTATAAGAAGAAATTAAGTGAGAATTAAATAGAATGGCTTGCCTAGTATGAAAGGCAGGCTTTTTTGTTATGGAGAAATGAGTAGTTTGATTCATATATGGGTGCAAATACAGCTCACATTTCTCAATACGTATCAGAAAAAAGTAGTACCTTTCTATTTCAGGGAAATTCGTGAAATTTTTGATATAAATGGTATACTAATATAGAAATAATATTAGGAGGTTATATATGATAAGTCAGTTGAAAAGAGAAGCACTTGATGCATTAAAAGGAAAATGGGGATTAGCGGTAGGGGCAACCTTATTACTTGGAATCCTTATTGGAGCTATCGAACTTCTAACCACAGGTGTTTTCTCAATGTTTTGGGGTTGGGAAGAAGCAAGTGATTCGCTTACAGTAACTATTATTGCAATGCTTATTATCGGTCCGTTAACAACGGGTGCCTATTACCTAGTTTTAAATGTAATTCGTGGGACTAATGCTAGTATCGGTCATTTATTTAGATGGTTTAGCGATGGAAGTAAGTTTATGAAGGCATTTTTAACATATTTACTAATGTATGTATACGTAATTCTATGGACATTACTTCTTATTATTCCGGGTATTATTAAATCATTTTCTTATTCTATGACGTATTTTATTTTGAATGATCATCCAGAATACACAGCGAATCAAGCAATTACCGAAAGTCGCCGTATGATGAACGGACATAAAATGGATTACTTTTTACTATGCTTAAGTTTCCTTGGCTGGTTCATTTTAAGTATTCTTACTATAGGAATCGGTTTCTTATGGTTAGCACCTTATTTCTACGCGACATCGGCAGCATTTTATGAAGAGATTTCAAAAGAATATTATAAAAAAGAAGGTACTACTTTCTAATAAACCACCTAAACCACTTGTCCCCTAAAGAATATAGGGAACAGATGGTTTAGGTGTTTTGATATGTGTTCTGTTTTCGGGGTTCACTTCAGGATAAGGTATAGGTTTTTATATAGAAATTCTTCCCTCTATGTTTTATCATAGAGGGGTATTTTTTCATGTGAAAATGATAGAAAATAATGAATAATATATGTGAAGGGAAAAGTGAGGTGAGCATGATTGAGGAAATTTTTAATTCCGTATTCCCATTCTTTATTAAGTTTATTTATTTCAATGACGATAGTTCAAATATACGATGAGAAGGGGATTTTCGAAGGAGGGCTATTTTCTATTTTTACGAATCTTTTTATTGCTATGGCCAACATGTTGGCTGCTACTTTGATAATTGGAATCCCTGTTGTTTTAGTTGGCTGTCTTCTTGGGGAGATATTGTTTAGGTGTGTTATTTTACCTGTAAAGCTACATTTTATTCCATCCTTAATTTTATATATTCTCTTAGCTATAAGTATTGTTTTTGGTTATGAAGTTATATCTGACGGGTTCCCTACAATATATGAAAATACGCGTATTGTTGTAATGATGTACTTTATGGGACTAACTGTCATTTGCTCTATTACATTTTTAGTAAGCAGGACTACATATGAAGAGAAATAAGGTGATTATATGAAATACACTTGTCCATGCTGCGGATATAAAACGTTAGAAGAAGAACCACCAGGTACATATGAAATCTGTAACATATGTTATTGGGAAGATGATCCTGTTCAGTTTAACGATCATGACTTTGAAGGCGGAGCAAATGAGCCCTCGTTAAGACAAGCACAGAGAAATTTCATTGCGTTTGGTGCTTGCGAGGAATGTTTTGTTGGATCAGTTAGAAAGCCGACTAGTGAAGATGTGAAGGATGCTAGTTGGAGAGAAATTTGTTAAGTGGTTTATAGGTAGAAAATGTTATTACTTATAGAAAGAGAAGTAATAACATTTTTTATTTAGTGATTAAAGAATTGGCATCTTCTTATAAAATAAAACAATAAAGCTGATAGGGTGGTAGGAAGACCAGCGTCGAAAAATGCTTGAAAACTAAAGGATAGGAAATCGACTCGTTAAAATTGTATTTCACATTTATGGGAATATTAGGAATTTATATAAATGTATAGATGTATAGTTTACGGAGTGTATTTAATGTTATCATATTGGATGATATGGAAATTTTTAATAGAAGAAGCAACTAACAATTCAAATGTAATGAAGCCTATATTGAATAAAAAATATCTAGTAGTATTCAACAATATTAAAAATAAAATACGTATTTAGATAGAATTAGTAGAAATGAGGGTTTAAAAAGGAATGAACACGAGCATAACACGGCAAAAAATTTTAGCCGCCGCTTCTCAAATTGTTCAATTTAAAGGAGTAGCTAAGTTAACTTTAGAAGCAGTAGCAAAAGAGGCAGGTGTAAGTAAAGGTGGGTTATTGTATCACTTTTCAAATAAAGAAGCTTTAATAGAAGGCATGATACTTAAAGGGACAGAGGAGTATCATGGTGCTATTCATAATAAGGTAACGGAAGACACAGAGAAGAAAGGAAGGTGGGTTCGTTCTTTTGTAGAGGAAAGATTAAGTAATGAGAAAAGAACAGAAGAGTTGTGTAGTAGTATGATGGCAGCATTAATGCTAAAACCTGAATTACTTGAGCCATTACAACAAGCATTTCAGCAATTGCAAACTAAAATAGAAAATGATGAAATGGATTCTGTTTGTGCCACAATTATTAGATTAGCAGCTGATGGATTATGGTATTCGGAATGTTTAGGGGTCGGAAGACTAAGTCCCGAATTAAGAGAAAAAGTGATTCAAACCCTTATTAATGCTTCCTATAAATAGAATATATAAACTATAGAATAAAAGATAATTCCCCATTGGTTTATTTAATCCGGTGGGGAATTATTTTTTTATTAGAATAATAGAACAATTTTGCAGGGTGTTGAATTATAACCGTCCAGACGGTATAGTAATATTTGGTTCAAAAGGAAAATGAAACAAAAAAAGAATAAAAAAATATTTTTAGCACACTATTCGAAAGGATAGGCCGCAAAGCTTAGAGTCTACGGTAATATATTGGTTACTAAGATCGTCTGGTTGCACTTTTTGATGCAATCGGACGATCTTTTTTATTATATAAATATAATATTCAAGGAGGAAAATATGCAAGCGAAAAGTACTAAAAGGCACATTTCAATGGTTTCATTAGTTTTTCTAGTATTATTTTCAGTGCTGAATGTGTGGGCTCCAGTTATTCAAGCTGCTGTGATGAAAAGTCCAGTAGATGAGATTAATATTTCCCGTACTGATGGCACGACATCTGAACCATATCAGGCTTCAGATGGTATGAAAGTAGAAGTGAAGTGGTCTGCTAAAGAACAGATAAAGAGTGGAGATCAATTCACAATTGATATGCCAAAAGAATTTCGAAAAGATCTTATGAATATGAGTTTTCCTTTAAAAGATGCTGAAGGAAAAACAGTTGGTACATGTGAGATGAAAAAGGGTCTATTAACGTGTACTATGGGTGATTATGTAGAAGGAAAGAATAACGTTAAAGGTTCTTTATTTGTAGAATTCTACTTTGGTCTAGAAGCATATGATGGCGTGAAAGAAATTCCATTAGAATTTAACGTTGATGGTCAAATCGTAAATAAAGAAGTAAGTGTAAGTAATACGACAGAGAGACCCAAGCCACAGCCAAATACAGATAATTTATTGAAATGGGGCTCTTATAATCAAGAAGATCCGTCCATTGCTGACTGGCTTGTATATGTAAATGCAACTGGAACAGAAATGCAAGATCTTAAATTAACAGACACATTAGGACCTGGGCATGAGTTAATTACAGACAGCGTAGTATTAGAAGAGGCTGTATTTGAAGATGGTTATGCACCAACAAATATTAAACCAGCAGATTTATCTAAAATTAAAATCAATGCAACGAAGACTGGATTTACAATTGAATTTCCAGACAGTTCAAAAGGTTATATTTTAAGATATAAAACAAAGATTACAAATCCTGCTGCAAAACCTCATAAAAATACAGTGAAATTAGAAGGCAAAAATATTAAAACTGAAGAAAAAGTAGGACAAGTATTCGTAAGTGGTGGGGGAGGAACCGGTTCAGGTGACGATAATCCACCTAGCATTGAAAAAAATATAGTTGATGAGAATGGTAAGCTTGTAGAGAATCAGCAGTTAACACAAATGGATCAACCTATTCAATACCAAGTTGGTACGCATATACCGAAAGATCCGCCTAAGTATACATCAATGGTAATTAGTGATGATTTAGAAGATGTTTTAGAAGTATTAGAGGCAAAAGTATATGATCAAAATGGCCAAGATATTACTTCTAAAGGAACACTAACGATAGATAAACAAAAAAGTGAAGTAACATTTACGTTCGGTGAGAGTTTTGACTATAAGTCATATGAAGACCAGATAATTAACTTGAATATTAAGGCGAAAATTAAAGCTGATGCAGACTTATCTTCTTATGTAGATAAGAAGATTCCTAATAAAGCAGAGTTACATTATGATGATAATAAATTAACATCGAATGAAGTAACGGTTACGCCGCCTGAACCTCCAAAAGACGGTACAGTAGCTATTCATAAAATAGATGCTGAGAATCCGAATAAAGGGTTAACAGGTGCCGAATTTGAAGTTCGAAATAGCGAGGATAAGGTTGTTGCAGTACTGAAAACAGGCGAAAAAGGTTTTTCAGCACCTCAAACTTTAGCACCTGGAACGTATAAAATTTATGAAAAAGTAGCACCTGAAGGATATCAAAAATTAACAAGTCCGGTAGAGGTTACACTTCAAGCTGGAGAAACAAAAACAATTGAAATTAAAAATACCATGCAAAAGGGTCAAATTGAATTAAAGAAAATTGATTCGGAAAATGGTGAAAAACCATTAGCAAATGCAGAGTTTGATATAGTAAAAGACGGTGTAGTAGTTGAACATATTCTTACAGATAAAGACGGTAAGGCAATTTCTAAACCGTTAGCACCAGGAAAATATATTTTAAAAGAAACGAAAGCGCCCGAAGGATACCAATTAAAAAAAAAAGAGTTTGAAGTAGATGTAACAGGGGATGGTATATTCCCAATACAAGTAGAAAATGCAATGGTAGACAAAGGCTCAGTAGAAATTACAAAAGTGGACAAAGAAAACGGCGCAGTATTAGCGGGTGTCGAATTTGAAGTCCAAGATGAGAAAGGTGAAGTAGTAAGAAAAGTAACAACAGATAAAGAAGGAAAAGCAAACGTTTCAGATCTATCAGTAGGAAAATACAAATTAGTAGAGACGAAAAGCTTACCAGGTTACAAAAAACTAACAGAGCCAGTATCATTTGAAATTAAAAAAGGTATGACGACAGTCCTATCATTGAAAGTAGAAAATGAGCAGTTAGACAAAGGCTCAGTAGAAATTACAAAAGTAGATAAAGACAGCCAAAAAGCATTAGCAGGCGTAGTCTTCGAAGTGCAAGATGAAAAAGGCAAAGTGGTGAAAAAAGTAACGACAGATAAAGATGGAAAAGCGAATGTCTCAGACTTATCAGTAGGAAAATACAAATTAGTAGAGACGGAAAGCTTACCAGGTTACAAAAAACTAACAGAGCCAGTATCATTCGAAATTAAAAAAGGTATGACAGAAATCTTATCATTGAAAGTAGAGAATGAGCAGTTAGATAAAGGCTCAGTAGAAATTACAAAAGTAGATAAAGACAGCCAAAAAGCATTAGAAGGTGTAGTCTTCGAAGTGCAAGATGAAGCTGGAAAAGTAATAAAGAAAGTAACAACAGATAAAAATGGGAAAGCAAAAATTGCAGACCTATCAGTAGGGAAATACAAACTAGTAGAAGTTGAAAGTTTACCAGACTATAAGAAACTAACAGAGCCAGTATCATTTGAAATCAAAAAAGGCATGACCGAGGTACTATCATTAAAAGTAGAAAATGAAATGGTAGATACCGGAAACGTAGAGATAACGAAGATAGATAAAGATAATAAGGCGCCGTTAGCGGGAGTAACGTTTGTTGTCCAAGATGAGAAGGGCAATGAGGTGAAAAAAGTAACGACAGATAAAGATGGAAAAGCAAATGTTTCAGATTTACCTGTAGGAAAGTATGAATTAGTAGAGGTAGAAAGTTTACCTGGTTATAAAAAGTTAGAAAAACCAGTATCATTCGAAATTAAAAAAGGTATGATGAAGTCTTTAACATTTACTGTAGAAAACGAAATGGTGGATACGGGGAATGTTGAAATCACGAAAATAGACAAAGATAGTAAAGCGCCATTAGAAGGTGTTGTGTTTGAAGTACGTGATTCAAAAGGTAAAGTAGTTACTAAAGTAAAAACGGATAAAGATGGAAATGCAAATGTTTCAGATTTATCTATTGGAAAGTATGAGTTGGTAGAAGTAGAAACACCAGCAGGATACAAACCGCTAGAAAAACCAATTTCATTCGAGATTGAAAAAGGTAGAGTTACAGCATTACAATTAACTGTCGAAAATGAATTAGTGGATACAGGAAATGTAGAAATTACAAAAGTAGACAAAGAAAATAAAGATGCTTTAGCTGATGCCGTATTTGAGATTCAAGACGAAGCAGGACAAGTAGTCGCTAAAATAACGACAGATAAAAAAGGGCACGCACAAGTTACTAATTTATCAGTTGGAACATACAAGTTGGTAGAGGTAAATGCACCAAAAGGATATAAGCAATTAGTAGATCCTATTACTTTCCAAATTGAAAAAGGTATGACAAAATCTCTTGCTTTAACAGTAGAAAACGAAATGTTAGACAAGGGTAATGTAGAAATTACAAAAGTAGATAAAGAAGGCCAAAAAGCATTAGCGGGCGTAGTCTTTGAAGTACAAGATGAAGCAGGCAAAGTAGTAACAGAAGTAACGACAGATAAAGATGGAAAAGCAAAAGTCTCAGACTTATCTGTAGGCAAGTACAAATTAGTAGAAAAAGCAGGCTTACCGGGATACAAAAAACTAACAGAGCCAGTATCGTTCGAAATTAAAAAAGGTATGACGAAAGTTTTATCATTGAAAGTAGAGAACGAACTGTTAGATAAAGGTTCAGTAGAAATTACAAAAGTGGACAAAGAAAGTGGCGCAGTATTAGCGGGCGTAACCTTCGAAGTGCAAGATGAAAAAGATAAAGTAGTAACAAAAGTAACAACAGATAAAGATGGAAAAGCAACAATTTCAGATTTATCAGTAGGGAAATATAAGCTAGTAGAGGTAGAAAGCTTACCAGGATACAAAAAACTAGCGAAACCAGTATCGTTCGAAATTAAAAAAGGTATGACAGAAGTCCTATCAATGAAAGTAGAGAACGAAAAGTTAGATAAAGGTTCAGTAGAAATTACAAAAGTAGATAAAGACAGTCAAAAAGTATTAGAAGGCGTAGTCTTCGAAGTACAAGATGAGCAAGGAAAAGTAGTAACAGAAGTAACGACAGATAAAGAAGGAAAAGCAAAAATTTCAAACTTATCTGTAGGCAAGTACAAATTAGTAGAAAAAGCAGGCTTACCAGGATACAAAAAATTAACAGAACCAGTATCATTCGAAATTACAAAAGGTATGACGACAGTCCTATCAATGAAAGTAGAAAATGAGCAGTTAGATAAAGGCTCAGTAGAAATTACAAAAGTAGATAAAGACAGCCAAAAAGTATTAGCAGGCGTAGTCTTTGAAGTACAAGATGAAGCAGGCAAAGTAGTAACAGAAGTAACGACAGATAAAGACGGAAAAGCAAAAGTCTCAGACTTATCTGTAGGCAAGTACAAATTAGTAGAAAAAGCAGGCTTACCGGGATACAAAAAACTAACAGAGCCAGTATCGTTCGAAATTAAAAAAGGCATGACAAAATCTCTTACTTTAACAGTAGAAAACGAAATGTTAGACAAAGGTTCAGTAGAAATTACAAAAGTGGACAAAGAAAGTGGCGCAGTATTAGCGGGCGTAACCTTCGAAGTGCAAGATGAAAAAGATAAAGTAGTAACAAAAGTAACAACAGATAAAGATGGAAAAGCAAACATTTCAAATTTATCAGTAGGGAAATATAAGCTAGTAGAGGTAGAAAGCTTACCAGGATATAAAAAACTAGCAAAACCAGTATCGTTCGAAATTAAAAAAGGTATGACGGAAGTTTTATCAATAAAAGTAGAGAACGAACTGCTAGATAAAGGCTCAGTAGAAATTACAAAAGTAGATAAAGACAGTCAAAAAGTATTAGCAGGCGTAGTCTTCGAAGTGCAAGATGAGCAAGGCAAAGTAGTAACTGAAGTAACGACAGATAAAGAAGGAAAAGCAACAATTTCAGATCTATCTGTAGGAAAGTACAAATTAGTAGAGAAAGAAAGCTTACCAGGTTACAAAGAACTAACAGAACCAGTATCATTTGAAATTACAAAAGGTATGACAGAAGTCCTATCGTTGAAAGTGGAGAATGAGCAGTTAGATAAAGGCTCAGTAGAAATTACAAAAGTAGATAAAGACAGCCAAAAAGTATTAGCGGGCGTAGTGTTTGAAGTACAAGATGAGCAAGGTAAAGTAGTAACTGAAGTAACGACAGATAAAGACGGAAAAGCAAAAGTCTCAGACTTATCTGTAGGAAAGTACAAATTAGTAGAAAAAGCAGGCTTACCAGGTTACAAGAAGTTAACAGAACCAGTATCATTTGAAATCAAAAAAGGTATGACAGAAGTTCTATCATTAAAAATAGAAAATGAAATGGTAGATACGGGAAATGTAGAGATAACGAAGATAGATAAAGATAATAAGGTATTGTTAGCAGGTGTAGTCTTCGAAGTTCAAGACGAAACTGGCAAAGTAGTAACAAAAGTAACAACAGATAAGGAAGGAAAAGCAAACGTTTCAGACTTATCTGTAGGAAAGTACAAGCTGGTAGAAGTAGAGAGCTTACCAGGATACAAAAAATTAGAAAAGCCGGTACCATTTGAAATTAAAAAAGGTATGACAAAATCTCTAGCGTTCACTGTAGAAAACGAAATGGTGGATACGGGGAATGTTGAAATCACAAAAATAGACAAAGATAGTAAAGCACCATTAGAAGGTGTTGTGTTTGAAGTACGTGATTCAAAAGGGAAAGTAGTAACAAAAGTAAAAACGGATAAAGATGGAAAGGCAAACGTTTCAGATTTATCTATTGGAAAGTATGAGTTGGTGGAGGTAGAAACATCAGCCGGATACAAACCACTAGAAAAACCAATTTTATTCGAAATTGAAAAAGGTAGAGTTACAGCATTACAATTAACTGTCGAAAATGAATTAGTGGATACAGGAAATGTAGAAATTACAAAAGTAGACAAAGAAAATAAAGATGCTTTAGCTGATGCCGTATTTGAGATTCAAGACGAAGCAGGACAAGTAGTCGCTAAAATAACGACAGATAAAAAAGGACACGCACAAGTTACTAATTTATCAGTTGGAACATACAAGTTGGTAGAAGTAAAAGCACCAAAAGGATATAAGCAATTAGTAGATCCGATTACTTTCCAAATTGAAAAAGGTATGACAAAATCTCTTACTTTAACAGTAGAAAACGAAATGTTAGACAAGGGAAATGTAGAAATTACAAAAGTAGATAAAGAGAGCCAAAAAGCATTAGCAGGCGTAGTTTTTGAAGTGCAAGATGAGCAAGGCAAAGTAGTAACAGAAGTAACGACAGATAAAGATGGAAAAGCAAAAGTCTCAGACTTATCTGTAGGCAAGTACAAATTAGTAGAAAAAGCAGGCTTACCGGGATACAAAAAACTAACAGAGCCAGTATCGTTCGAAATTAAAAAAGGTATGACGAAAGTTTTATCATTGAAAGTAGAGAACGAACTGTTAGATAAAGGTTCAGTAGAAATTACAAAAGTAGATAAAGAGAGCCAAAAAGCATTAGCAGGCGTAGTTTTTGAAGTGCAAGATGAGCAAGGAAAAGTAGTAACAGAAGTAACGACAGATAAAGAAGGAAAAGCAACAATTTCAGATTTATCTGTAGGTAAGTACAAATTAATAGAGAAGGAAAACTTACCAGGATACAAAAAATTAACAGAACCAGTATCATTTGAAATTACAAAAGGTATGACAGAAGTCCTATCGTTGAAAGTGGAGAATGAGCAGTTAGATAAAGGTTCAGTAGAAATTACAAAAGTAGATAAAGACAGTCAAAAAGCATTAGCAGGCGTAGTCTTTGAAGTGCAAGATGAGCAAGGCAAAGTAGTAACTGAAGTAACGACAGATAAAGAAGGAAAAGCAACAATTTCAGATTTATCTGTAGGAAAGTACAAATTAGTAGAGAAAGAAAGCTTACCAGGTTACAAAGAACTAACAGAACCAGTATCGTTCGAAATTACAAAAGGTATGACGAAAGTTTTATCATTGAAAGTAGAGAATGAACTATTAGACAAAGGTTCAGTAGAAATTACAAAAGTAGATAAAGAGAGCCAAAAAGCATTAGAAGGTGTAGTCTTCGAAGTACAAGATGAAGCTGGAACAGTAGTAAAGGAATTAACAACAGATAAAAGTGGAAAAGCAAAATTCTCAGACTTATCTGTAGGAAAGTACAAATTAGTAGAAAAAGCAGGCTTACCAGGTTACAAGAAGTTAACAGAACCAGTATCATTTGAAATTACAAAAGGTATGACGAAAGTTTTATCATTGAAAGTAGAGAATGAACAGTTAGATAAAGGTTCAGTGGAAATTACAAAAATGGCTGCTGAAAGCAAGAATATATTATCAGGAGCTGTGTTTGAAGTTCATGATGAAAAAGGTAAAGTAGTAGCGAGAGTAACAACAGATAAAGAAGGAAAAGCAAAAGTCTCAGATTTATCTGTAGGTAACTACACACTTGTAGAAGTAGAAGCACCAAAAGGATATGAAAAATTAACTAATCCAATTCCATTTGAAATTACAAAAGGAATGATAAATTCAGTTCAATTAGAGAAGTATTAAACGAATTGAGTCATTTAGCACCACCAGGTCCAGAAAAACCAGATCCAGAAAAACCGGAAAAACCAGATCCAGAGAAGCCTGGAACAACAGATCCAGAGAAGCCTGGAACAACAGATCCAGAGAAGCCTGGAACAACAGATCCAGAGAAGCCTGGAACAACAGATCCAGAAAAACCGGAAACAACAGATCCAGAAAAACCGGAAACAACAGATCCAGAGAAGCCTGGAACAACAGATCCAGAGAAACCTGGAACAACGAATCCAGAGAAGCCTGGAACAACGAACCCAGAGAAGCCTGGAACAACGAATCCAGAGAAACCTGAAAAAGAATTACCGAAGACAGGGCAGAAAATGCCTGTGGAACCATATATGGGAGCACTTCTTGTAATGATGAGTTTTGGATTACTCGTATTAGGTAGAAAAAAGCAAGGATAATAAAAGTGAAAAGGTATCCTCAAAGTATTTGAGGATACCTTTTTTATATTATTTGGCATAAAAAAAAGCATCTAGCAAAAGAATTAGCTGCAAATAAAAAACACAAGGGAAGATAAATGTCTTCCCGCTTCACGAATGTGCTTATTTCAAAAAAAGTATAAAAACTAGCTTTATTATATATATTTGATGTGTAAAGGTATGGAAGGAAAAGTTTATACGTTTTCGTAGTGTTTTGTTGAAAAAGAGCAATCTATGTAATTAATTTTAACGATTTAGGAAATAAGTCCCGTTCTTAAAGCGTTTGAAGAGCGATAGTCCAATAGTAGGTGGGAGATGAAATTAGGGTTGGAATCTTATTGGATCTTAAAATGTAGAGGGGGGAAAATAATGTAAAAAAACTATTGTATGTTTAAAACCTTTATGTTACATTTGTGTTACAAGAGAGTTACGAGTCGTGACTTTTGTTACATTTTGTTTTCTGTTGCTTTTCGGTATGTTACAGATTATAGTTTGTATTCCAATTAGCTGAGAATATTTAAAGCTGAAGAAATAGCAAACTATAAACGAAAAATGATTTTTCTATGTGTATAAGAGTGTGTGTAGTAAAGATTCTGAGTAAGGGCTTTATTAAAATTCCTTTCTGTCTTAAAAGAAGAAGAAAACCAACTACCAACTATTTAGGAGTTTTAAGTAATGATAGTAAATGAAATGTACAGTACATATTTACTTTCAGTCTAATTACTACACAGACTTTTATACATATGATGTTATTGTTTTAGGTATATATAGGGGGAGAGAAAATGAGAAAGTTATTAACGGTAATTGGACTTACGTTTTTAATGCTAGCTGGATGTAGTAATGGGGATTTTGACAAAGCAATGGATGAAGGGAAGACCGCGTTAACGAATAAAGAATATAAAAATGCTTTATCATCATTTGAACGAGCATTAGATGAGAAAAAAGATGATTCAGATGCAACAGTGCTTGTAGAACAAACGAAAGTAATGATTGAAGCAGTGAAGTTAAAAGAAGAAACAAAGGTAGAAGAATCAATCAAGTCATTTGGAAAAGTAGAGAACATGAAGAATGGAAATAATACGCTTATAAAACAAGCCAAGGAAGAACGAACAGCATTAGTAGCGATCTTAGAACAAAAAAAGAAGTATGAAGAGCAACTGGTGAAAAGCGAAGAGTTAATAAGTAAGAAAAATTATGCAGAAGCGAAAGAGATGTTAAATAAGGTAGTTTCAGAAACAAAAGATAACAAGAACCTTGAAGAATATAATAAAAAGGCTTTAGGATTAATCACTAAAATTGATGAAGAGGAAAAAACTGCAAAGAATGTAACGGCAGCAGCGAAGGCACAAAAAACTGATGCAGTAACGAGTCAAAAGGTAGCGACAGAAAAGAATCAGAAGGTAGCGACAGAAAAGAACCAAAAAGCAGAGGCAGAAAAGAATCAAAAGGCAGTAACAGAAAAGAACCAAAAAGCAGAGACAGAAAAGAATCAAAAGGTAGCGACAGAGAAGAACCAAAAAGTGGATACGGAAAAGAATCAAAAGGTAGAGACAGAGAAGAAGCAAGATGCATTTACTTTTGAGAAAGCTAAAGAATATATCAAAAATGAATATAAAGAAGAATATGATTACACACTAGAGAATACGCAAGTAGAAAATGGAAAGAAATATTATCAAATTAGAGTGCGTACGACATATAAAATAGAAGGTGCAGCTGGACCAGGATTTACTGGCGTATTCAAAGTATTTGAAGATGGTACAATTGTTGAAATACACTAAATCGATAAAAAGGGTATCCTCAAAGTATTTGAGGATACCCTTTTAAGTTTGTTTAGCATAAAAAAAAGCATCTAGCAAAAGTACTAGATGCAAATAAAAACACAAGGGAAGATAAATGTCTTCCCGTTTCCCGTAAGTAATTATATCAAAAAAATTATAAAAAACTAGCTTTATTTTAAATATAATGAATGTGTGAGGCTATGAAAGTAAAAGATTACACTATTTTCGTAGTGTTTTATTAAGAAAAGGAGTTGTGTCCATGATTAATTTCAAGCCAGAAAATTTAAACCAACTATTAAAAGTGACGTTAATTAGTGCGAATAAATCTTATGATGCGATTAAAGATTATGAATTTACGGGAGAAGCAGTAGTATTCCGTGTAGACTTCGAATATATTGACGTTTCTCTAATGATTATAGATATGTTAGGAAGATCAGCTTCTAAATTTAATATTTTGCCATTTGCTCGTCCTAATACGAATGAAATAGATTACATTCAGTTTCAAGTGTATTCCATTAATGAAGGGAATTTTAAAGAAATGCTCGACACAATGTAAGGAACTATAATTTTACAAAACTGTATATAACAACTAATATATAATTAATAAATTCATATAATTGGAGTGATGAGATGCAGCCGTTAGAGAGGGAGATTCATTCTAATATGCTAAAAGTGTGGAGAATTCATGCTTTAATTGGGGCGGCAGTTATACTAGCAGTCGTAATTGCGTATTTCTTTTTTATGATTAACTTTAACTGGTGGGGCTGGTTGTTTGGATTGTTAGTGACAGGAGCAGTTATATACATACCACTCGACTATTTTGTATTTCCAAATTTACGTCAACGTTATTATAGTTACAGATTAAATGAAGAAGAGATTGAGATTCAAAAGGGAATGTTCGTTGTGAAGCGCGTACTTATTCCGATGATTCGTGTGCAGCACGTAACGATTGAGCAAGGACCAATTATGAGAAAGTATAATTTAGCAGAATTACATATTTCAACAGCGGCAACTTCGCATAGTATTCCAGGCTTAACGAAAGAAGAAGCAGAACAGTTGAAAAGACAAATTGGAGAGCTTGCGAAAGTGAGTGATGAGGGTGTATAAGAGGCAACATCCGATCACGATATTGTTAGGTATTCGAATTGCGAGTTTGTTACCACTTATTATGCTTGTTATGTTTAAACCTGAAGAACAAGTGAAGCCTTGGTATTTATTTTATCTTTTCCTTCTGTTTGTTTTATTCATTATGGCTATTTTCTCAGCTGTAAAATGGTATTTCAAAGTATACTGGGTTGAAAATAATATTTTACATATAAAACACGGTGTTTTTGTGAAGAAGGAAAGTTATTTAAATAAAGATCGTGTGCAAAACATTAGTACATCTTCTAATGTCATTTATCAAATGCTTGGGCTTACGAAATTAAATATAGAAGTAGCGGGCGGCGGTAGTGAGCCGGAAGTGATGTTAGCTGGTATTAAAGAAGATGAAGCGAAGGAACTGATTGCCTTATTAAATAAAAAAAGAAGCGCTGCGAGTGAAGAAGTACCCATGGCAGAAGAAAGTAAGACGATTTATCAGTTAACGATGAAAGAGATTTTAGTAGCTTCCATTACGTCTGGTAGATTCGGATTAGTGTTTTCTGGATTACTTCTTATTTACACAGAGTTTAATCAATTTCTTCCAGAATGGCTCATAAATAAAGTGGAAGCGTATGTGATGGATAACGGTGTATATGAATTAATCGTTATGGCCGCGATTTTAATGGCGGTTTCGTGGGTCGTTTCGACAGCTGGTTATGCGCTAAAATATGCGAACTTTAAAATAGAGCGAAACGGAAATGAAATTCGTATTGTGCAAGGGTTATTTGATAAGAAAGAGTTTGTCTTAAAGCTCCACCGCATTCAAGCAATTACTGTGAAAGAAGGAATTCTCCGCCAGCCTTTCGGTTATTGCTCTGTCGAAGTGGAAGTCATTCAAAGTATAGAAGCGGCAGGGAATGAAGTGATGTTACATCCTTTTATGAAGAAAAAAGATGTACAGCAGCTACTTGCCTATTTACAGTTGCCGTATGAAATAGAAGAGGCAATCGTTCATTTACCGAAGGTTGCATTACGCCGTTACGTCGTAATGGGCTGGATTACAAGTGCTGTGCTCGCTGTGCCAATCGCTGGTGCGAGTATATATTTTAAACAACATACTGCGTTGTTCGTTCTTATACCGCTATTTATTGTATTTACAATACTTGCATACGCTAGATACAAAAGTGGTGGATATATGATACGAGACAATCAGTTAGTAATGGTGCACCGAGGTCTCGCGAAATATACAGGGATCATGCGAAGAAGGCATATTCAAGTGGTCGGATACAATCAATCTTATTTTCAAAAGAAAGACGAGTTATGTACAGCTGCTGTAGCGGTGGCGGGACATGGTTATGAAGTGAAGCATATGCGAAAAGAAGACGCGCTTCGCATATATAATTGGTATAAAGAAAAAGGAAACACCGGTGTGTAATGGTGTTTCCTTTTTTGTGTGTCGTCATTTGTCGATAAGTCGATATATTTCGAGTTGCGCCGATATATTCGAAAAATCGCCGATATAATTTCACATACCGCTGACTCCGAACTCCGAAAATTAAACTAACACATCAAAAGTAGTCACGAACGACGGGCGAGAGAAAATGCTTTTTTGCTGTTCTGCATGTGGATGCGCCTGAACCTGAGCCTGAGCCTGAGCTTGTCCTTCTGCTTGTGCAGGGCGTTTTTTATGAGCGTTTTCGAATGAACGTGATTCTGTCCAGTCTTTAAAGTTTTGCTCAGTTTCCCACATCGTTAAGATGACATATGTATCATTACTTAATGGGCGAAGAACACGGATTGCTTGGAAGCCAGGCTCATTTTCGATTAGACCAGCACGGTTTTTAAAACGGTTTTCAAATACAGGGCGACCTTCGTCTGTTACAGAAATGTTGTTACAAACGATGTAGCCAGATTGTCCTTTAAATTCTCCAACAGCGTCTAATACGTCATACTGAAGCGAGCCTTCTACAGATTCTTCAGTATTTTCTTTATAAAACATATCTTTTTCGTTATTTTTTGCAGTGAAATGTGCTTGTTCTAGAGGTGTTTCGTATGAAATAATAGCCTTCATTTTAATGCCCCCTTTATGGTTTGTCTCTATTATATCAATTCTCTTAAAAAACTTCGAAGATTATATACATAAAGATACTTCTTTTTCAAATAATAAATGTACCATCATTTGGAAAGAAGGCCGATGTATGAAGAAAGCAAAGTGGACTTTATTAGGCGGGGTAGCAACGTTCGTAGTAGCGATTGTACTCTATAAACTTATTGTGTTAACTGGTGGCTATATGATGGATGAAAAGCAGCTTGTTTTCCACTCTTCATCACGTATCGTTGACCAGAAAGGAAAAGAAATTACGAAGTTATATGTAGAAAATAGAGAGCTCGTGCCGATTGAAGAAATTCCAAAGTACGTGCAGCAAGCATTTATTGCTGTGGAAGATTCTCGTTTTTATGAGCATCAAGGAATTGATTACCCTTCTATATTTCGGGCGCTTTATAAAGACGCGTTAGCTGGAGAGAAGGTAGAAGGCGGTAGTACGATTACGCAGCAACTAGCTAAAAACGTCTTTTTAACTCGCGAAAAAACATTTACGCGCAAATTGAAAGAGATCGCAATTTCTCTTCAATTAGAGCAAAAATATACGAAGCAGCAAATTCTTGAAATGTATATGAACCATATTTATTTCGGTCATGGGGCATATGGTATTCAAGCGGCAGCAAAGTTGTATTTTAATAAAAATGTAGAAGATTTAACAGTGGAAGAGGGAGCTATGCTTGCAGGGCTTCCGAAAGCGCCAAATGGCTATTCACCGTACTTATCCCTAGAAAAGAGTAAAGGGCGCCGTGATCTTGTTTTGTCACTTATGCATAAACAAGGCTATTTAACAGCGGAAGATAGTGTTCGTTACCAAGGGAAAACAATAGCTCTTTATAAAAATTCAGATGAACGTGAACTCGCATATATGCCGTATATCGATATGGTTATAGATGAAGCGGCGCGTTTATATGGTTTATCGCATCAAGAAGTACTGCGCGGAGGATATACGTTTGTCGTACCGATGGATGAAAAAGTTCAAAAGGTAGCATATAACCAGTTTCAAGATGCGAGAAATTTCCCTGGTAAAGAAAACGGGGCGCAAGGTGCATTTTTATTAATGGATAATCAGACTGGCGGAATTAAAGCCGCGATTGGCGGAAGAGAGTATGTTCCGAGAGGGCTTAATCGCGTTTTTGCAAAGCGGCAGCCTGGTTCTGTTTTAAAGCCGCTTATCGTATATGGACCTGCACTTGAGACGAAGAAATATAATCCATATTCTTTATTAACGAATGAAAAAAGTTCGTTTGAAGGTTATGAACCTCGAAATTATAATCATGAGTATACGAAAGAGATGACGATGTACGATGCGGTATTAGAATCAGCAAATGTGCCAGCTGTATCTTTATTAAATGAATTAGGGGTAGATGAGGGAAAGCAATATTTAGAGAAAGGGAATGTTCATATTGCGGACTCAGGTTTAAGCACAGCACTTGGCGGGCTAAAAAATGGTGTGTCTCCATTTGATCTTGTCAAAATGTACCGATCTTTTTTAGCAAACGGGAATATTATCGAACCGCACGTTATCGATAAAGTATTAAATAGACACGGGGCGGTTATTGGAGAATCATCAAAAGCTGAAACGAAAGTCTTTTCGAAGCAAACGGCATGGTATATGACAAAGATGCTTGAAGGAGTTGTGAAAGAAGGTACGGCGAAAGCTGGCGTATATAATGGAGCTTTAGCTGGAAAAACAGGCACAACTTCATTGCCGAATGATGACAATGGTGCGCGTGATATGTGGTTCGTTGGATATACACCGAATTTAGTAGGTGCAGTTTGGATTGGCTATGACCGCACCAATAAAGAGCATCAATTACAAGATGGAAATGCATCTGCAACGATGTTATTTAAAAAGATTTTAACGAAAGCAAACATACAAGATAAAGCGAGTTTTCATAGGCCAAAAGGTGTTGAAACAATTGGACTGCCAATTCGTTTAGATAAGATTCAAAACGTGGAAGCAAAACTAGCATTTAGTCCTTTCGGTTTATTTGCAATGAAACTAAGCTGGACGCCGCTTCCTGATGAGCGAATTATGTATCGGATTTATAAAGTTGAAAAAGGAATTCATACTCACGTTGGAACGGCAAAAGGAACGGGGAAATATGAGGAGAAGTTTATTAATATATTCTCAAAACCAAGTTTTTACGTTGTGCCATATAACACACAAACGAACCGTGAAGGAGAAAAGTCAAAAGTAGCTAAACCGTAGTTTTTCTCTGTGCTATAATAAGAATGTTGTGAAAATAGTAAACGTTTTTACGAACGTTTGTGTCAATTTAATGAACAACGTACATAATGTTATGCATTTTGTTTTTACAAGCTGTATAGTAAAAAAAGATAAATATCGGAATAGAGCATATTTAAAGAAAAAGCATTGGTAAGGAAGGGAGCTAGGGTCTTGGTAAGAACTATAAATGAGACATTTTTAAAAGCATGTAGGGGGGAACGTACAGAGTATGTACCAGCATGGTATATGCGTCAAGCAGGTCGTTCACAGCCGGAATATAGAAAGATAAAAGAGAAATATTCTTTATTTGAAATTACACATAATCCAGAGTTGTGCGCTTACGTTACAAAGTTGCCAGTTGATCAATATAACGTAGACGCAGCAATTCTTTATAAAGATATTATGTCACCACTACCTGCAATTGGTGTTGATGTGGAAATTAAATCTGGCATTGGTCCAGTTATCGATAGTCCAATCCGTTCTTTACAAGATGTAGAAAAATTAGGGGAAATCAATCCAGAAGATGACGTACCTTACATACTAGATACAATTCGTTTATTAACGACAGAAATGTTAGATGTACCGTTAATCGGTTTTTCAGGAGCTCCATTTACGTTAGCGAGCTATATGATTGAAGGCGGTCCTTCTCGTAACTATCATAATACGAAAGCGTTTATGTATGCAGAGCCGAAAGCTTGGTTCGCTTTAATGGATAAGCTTGCAGATATGGTTATTACATATTTAAAAGCGCAAATTAACGCAGGAGTAAAAGCGGTTCAAATTTTCGATTCTTGGGTTGGAGCAGTAAATGTAGCGGATTACCGTATATTTATTAAACCAGCGATGGAGCGTATTTTTGCAGAAGTTCGCCCGATGGGTGTTCCAATGATTATGCACGGCGTAGGTGCTGCACATTTAGTGAATGAATGGCACGACTTACCGCTTGATGTAGTAGGTTTAGATTGGCGCTTACCGATTGAAGAAGCACGCGCACGTGGTGTTCACAAGGCGGTACAAGGAAATATGGATCCTTCATTCTTATTAGCACCTTGGCCTGTTATTGAAGAACATGTAAAAGGTATTTTAGATCAAGGGATGAAGCAGCCAGGTTATATCTTTAACTTAGGTCACGGCGTATTCCCAGAAGTAAATCCAGATACATTAAAACGCTTAACTACATTTATTCATGAGTACTCTAAAGAACAGTTAGCGAAGTAAAGGAGATTGTCTGTATGAAAAAGAAAATTGGTTTGCTTGTAATGGCATACGGAACGCCATATAAAGAAGAAGATATTGAACGTTATTATACACATATTCGCAGAGGAAGAAAGCCAAGTCCTGAAATGCTAGAAGATTTAACAGAGCGTTACCGTGCAATTGGTGGTATTTCTCCTTTAGCTACTATTACATTAGAGCAAGCTAAAAAGTTAGAGACACGTTTAAATGAAATACAAGATGAAGTAGAGTACCACATGTATCTTGGTTTAAAACATATTGAACCGTTCATTGAAGATGCAGTACAAGCTATGCATAAAGATGGAATAGAAGATGCAATTGCACTCGTTCTTGCCCCTCACTATTCTACTTTTAGCGTGAAGTCGTATGTAGGACGAGCGCAAGAAGAAGCAGGAAAACTTGGAAACTTAACAATTCACGGCATCGATAGCTGGTATAAAGAACCGAAATTTATTCAGTATTGGGTCGATGCAGTGAAAGGTATATATAACGGTATGTCAGAAGCAGAACGTGAAAAAGCAGTGTTAATCGTATCTGCACATAGCTTACCAGAAAAAATTATCGCACTCGGCGATCCATACCCGGATCAATTAAACGAAACAGCTGACTATATTGCACGTGGTGCTGAAGTAGCAAATTATGCAGTTGGCTGGCAAAGTGCTGGAAATACACCAGATCCTTGGATTGGTCCAGATGTACAAGATTTAACGAGAGAATTAAATGAAAAGTACGGCTACAATTCATTCGTATATGCACCAGTTGGATTTGTTGCGGAACATTTAGAGGTTTTATATGACAATGACTTTGAGTGTAAAGTTGTAACGGATGAAATTGGCGCGAAATATTATCGTCCCGAAATGCCTAACGCGTCGGACGCATTTATCGACTGTTTAGCAGATGTTGTATTAAAGAAAAAAGAATCTGTAATGTAAGTAGAAAGGGGGAGCTTACTTGAGGAAAAAAGTTGTGATCATCGGCGGTGGCATCACAGGATTAACAACAATGTATAACTTACAAAAAGAAATTCGTGAAAAAAACTTGCCGATAGATGCATTGCTTATAGAAGCGTCTGGTAAACTTGGCGGGAAAATTCAAACCGTTCAAAAAGATGGATTTACAATTGAACGCGGTCCTGATTCTTTCTTAGCAAGAAAAGAGAGCGCAGCTAAATTAGTGAAAGAATTAGGACTTGATGCTGAACTTGTAAATAATAAGGCCGGTCAATCGTTCGTTCTCGTAAACAATCGGTTACATAAAATGCCGAGCGGTTCAATGATGGGAATTCCAACGCAAATTACGCCGTTTCTATTTTCCGGATTGTTCTCCCCAATTGGTAAACTAAGAGCTGGTTTTGATTTATTAATGCCTAGATCAAAACCAGTTTCTGATCAATCACTCGGGCAGTTTTTCAGGCATCGCCTTGGAAATGAAGTTGTTGAAAATTTAATTGAGCCATTATTATCTGGTATTTATGCAGGGGATATTGATGAAATGAGTTTAATGTCAACATTCCCTCAAATTTATCAAATTGAACAGGAGCACCGTAGTATTTCACTCGGTATGCGTACGCTCGCTCCAAAGCAAGAGAAGGCTGAATTGAAAAAAGGAATCTTTAAAACTGTGAAAACGGGTTTAGAATCTATAGTAGAATCTCTTGAAACGAAGATTCCTAATGATATGGTAATGAAGGGAACTCGTATCGAAAAGGTTGCAAAACTTGGTGATAGTTATACGATTACGCTTAGTAACGGAAAAGAAATGGAAGCAGACGCGATTGTAGTTGCGACGCCGCATAAAGTATTGCCATCTATGTTTGCGCAGTATAAGCAGTTTCGTTTCTTCCGTAACATTCCGTCTACATCAGTTGCAAACGTGGCACTTGCTTTCCCAAAGTCTGCAATTCAGAGTGATATTGATGGTACCGGATTTGTCGTATCAAGAAATAGTGATTATACAATTACAGCGTGTACGTGGACACATAAAAAATGGCCACATACAACGCCAGAAGGAAAAACGCTTCTTCGCTGTTACGTCGGACGCCCAGGTGATGAAGCGATTGTTGAACAAACTGACGAAGAAATTGTACAGCTCGTATTAGAGGACTTACAAAAGACAATGGATATTACAGAGGATCCAGAGTTTACAATTGTAAGCCGCTGGAAAGAAGCGATGCCTCAATATACAGTAGGCCATAAAGAGCGAATGAAAAAGCTCACAACATTTATGGAGGAAGAATTGCCAGGTGTGTATTTGGCAGGTAGTTCTTACGCTGGTTCTGGTCTTCCGGCTTGTATTGAGCAAGGTGAGTTAGCGGCGAAACGTGTGTTATTTCATTTAGAGAAAGTAATGGAGACTAAATTAGTCGCACATTAAAATATTTCAAACAAAACGCCTTCAATTATATTGAAGGCGTTTTGTTTATTATATAAAATACTTATTCGCCAATAAACATATATAAGTTATTTGGCTTTATAACGGCATCTCCTGCATAAATAACCCACTCTGTTAAGTTATCAAAATCTAAATGATAACTATTTCCTTCACTCATATCTTCTATAAAATATGGTTCATTAATGAGTATTCCTTGAATGAAATCTTCGGTAATGTTTTGCATTTCAAACCACATATGTTCACTTTTTCCTTCTTCGTAGGAGACACCAAACTTAGCGAGGAAACGAAAATCTTCATTTGATTGTTCAATGTGAAAAATGTTGCTGAAATACCCGAAAGTATTCTTCGCATTGTAAGCCATACGATCAGTTTCACTATTTGTTTTATAGAACATGAGCCCTGTAGCTTCCTCGTGTTCTTTGAAAAAACTTTCAATATATTCTTCTGAAGTATTAAACTTGAATAAGAGAACGGATGGAGATTGATGGTATTCATCTCGGTCATCCATCCCGCCAAGAAATACGTTTTGTGCATCTATTGGTTGTAGTTTCACTTCTTCATCCTCGATTGAAGATAATTGATCCATACTCGTTTTATGCCCAATATAAGATAATCCTTTTTCCCATGGAACAGCTACTGTATGTATAGAACCTTGCTGACTATGCGCGATAACGATAGGCTCATTCATAGGGACTTGTCCATTCTCAACGGCATTATTAGCAAATGTTTGAAAGAGATCACCAATGCCGTAATAGGAAGAAATACGATTTGGAATAATTAATTCTATTTCTGTTACGCCTGCTCTTAAAAGGCCGTGTGTATGAAACCAATATTGCGTAGGCTCACCTTCTTTATCGTCTTCATAAACGGAATGAATAACATACAAGTCAGGAATGTCAGGTAATAATTCATTTTCAACGTGATATTCAATATAGCTTCTAGATATCACTTTCATTGCGGCACTTGAATCGATTACAAATAACAAGTCTGGGGCGAGGTTCCATAGAAACTGTAACTGCTGGAAAAAGCAGCCCAGCACATCGCCTACAAATAGCGTACGAGTGAAAATTTCAGTGCCATAAGCAGCATCTTCAAAATTACGATCTACGATTGTAGAATCTTGTCTATTGTACATTTTATATTCTTCTGGGTCATTCGCCTCATCAATATGCAGTTCATACGGTATGATTTTTTCATCCATATGTAACTCGACAATAAGGCTTATCTCATCACTATAAACAATTTTCAACTCATCAACTTTAGTAGAGATAGTTTCTAGCCGCTGTTTTAACTGTTCAATTGTAATTTTAGTTGGTATAACAGCAATCATATCTGAAAAATGACGTTCTAATGTTCCATTCATAGCTGCGCGGTATGTTTCTATTTGCACTTCCATCCAATCACTCCTATTCAAATGAATCTATTTTACATGCCAATTAAATTTCTATATTTTCTGTTTTCTCTCTCTAACATTATAGAGCGTATTCGTAGAAGGTGTAAAATTATTATTTTGTATTATAGTTTGAAAACTTGTAAATTAAATAAATTTTGTGTAAAACTTGTCGAAATATAGTTCTATATAACGAATCATTTGATATGATAGAAATGCTGAGAAAATATGAATTAGGGAGAGGGAAATGGCTGTGAAGAAATTATTAAGTGTCTTTTTATCATTGATGTTATTGCTTTCATTTACTGGAACTTTAGCGCAGGCGGAAGAAACTACTTCTATGTCAGTAGAAAAAGCAATTCAAGTATTTAAGCAGCAAGGGAAAACGAAGGGGATAGTGGAAGGATATATCGTTGGGTATACGCAAAGTCCTTCTAAATACACGAAAGATCCGGCTAAGTTTGACGACACAAACGTGGCAATTGCCGATTCGCCAAACGAAACGAATCCAGACAAAATCATGCCTGTTCAATTGCCAAAAGGCGATGTGAGATCGACAGTAAATGTGAAAGACCATCCTGAAAATATCGGAAAGAAAGTTAGGTTGACAGGGACGCTTGAGTTATATTTCGGTAGCCCAGGTTTAAAATCAGTAACAGCTCATAAGTTTCAAGGAGAAGAACAAAACCGCGTTAGCGATGTAGTGGCATCACCAAATGGTGGGGAAGTCGCAAAAGGAACAGCAGTAACATTAACAACGAATACAGAAGGAGCAACAATCTACTATACGTTAGATGGCTCTAATCCTACAAATAAAAGTGTTCGTTATAAAGGACAAATTGTAGTGAATGAAAATAGTGTAGTGAAAGCAATCGCTGAAAAAGAAGGGCTTACTTCTTCAGCAGTTTCGACATTTTCATTTATAATCGTAACAAATGAACCAGTTCGTATTCATGATATTCAAGGGAAATCACATATTTCTCCTTACAATGGGAAGAAAGTAAACAATGTGGAGGGCGTTGTCACAGCGCTTGATAAAAATGGTTTTTATATAGAAGATAATCAGCCGGATAATGATCCAGCTACTTCTGAAGGTATTTACGTATACAAAAAAGATGCGAATGTAGCAGTAGGAGATCTTGTCCAAGTTGATGGAGAAGTAGAAGAATATGTTGGACCTGGATATGCAGAGCGATTTGAAACAGACTTAACGACGACGGAAATTAAGGCGAGTCGCGTTGCTGTAATCGCAAAAGATCAACCTTTACCAGCGCCGATTTTATTAGGAGAAAACGGTGTGAAAATCCCTGATCAAATTATCGATAATGATGCATTCGGTCTATTTGATCCAAATGAAGATGCAATCGACTTTTATGAAAGTGTAGAAGGTATGCGCGTTACGATGCCAACACCAAAAATTATCGCTCCGCAGAAAAACGGTAATTTATATGTAACAGTAAAAAATGGCGGAGATAAAGTAGTAACGAAGTATGGTACACCTTTATTAGATAAAGAGCAATTAAATCCAGAGCGCCTTTCTGTAAAAGTACCTCGTGATTATGTTGCGAAAGTAGGCGATACGTTCACTGGAGATATAACAGGCGTAGTAGGATATGACTACGGTTCGTTCCGCATTTCGCCAGTAACGGAATTACCATCTGTAGTGGACGGCGGATTTAAGCAAGTAGGGGCAAATATTCAGCCGCGTCTTGATAAGTTAACAGTTGCTACATATAACATTGAAAACTTCTCAGCGAACAAAAAAGAAACAACAGATGAAAAAGTGAAAGCGTTAGCTTATTCTATTAAATATAATTTAAAAATGCCTGATATTATCGGTGTACAAGAGATGCAAGATAATAATGGAGCAATCAATGACGGTACGACTGATGCATCTTTAAGCGCAAAACGTATCATTGATGCTGTATTAGAAATTCGTGGACCGAAGTATGAGTATGTAGAAATTGCGCCGAACAACAATCAAGACGGCGGGGCACCTGGAGCGAATATTCGCGTCGGTTTCTTCTATAACCCATCTCGTGTGAAATTAGCGACAGTACCGAAGTTACTAGATAAAAATGTAGTTCGTATTGGAGACGAAAATCCTTTATTTGAAAGTACACGTAAACCGTTAGCGGCAGAATTTACGTTCCAAGGACAAAACGTTGTTGTCATTTCAAATCACTTAAACTCAAAACTAGGAGATGCAACGCCATTTGGAAAAGTGCAGCCGCTCGTATTAAAGAGTGAAGAAAAACGAGTTCAATTAGCACAAGAAGTGAATCATTTCGTACAAGGTATTCAAGAAAAGAATACAAATGCACCAGTTGTTGTATTAGGTGATATGAATGACTTTGAATTCTCTAAACCTTTAGAAGCACTAGAGGGAACGATATTAAAAGATATGTTAAACACAGTGCCGAAAGAGAACCGCTACACGTACATTCATGAAGGTAACGCACAAGTGCTAGATCATATTTTAGTAACAAACAACATCGCACCGCACACAATTGTAGACCCTGTACACTTAAACTCAAACATTATGAAAGAACATGGACGTGTAAGTGACCACGATCCAGTACTTGCTCAAATTGATTTGAAGAAGGCTTCTTAAATAGTCGAGAAAGAACGCTTAGAAATATACTAAGCGTTCTTTTACATTATTAGGAATTCTTATGGTAAAATAGATTGAATATTCATTCTTTAGTGCAGGGGAGGTGTAGACATATGGTAGCCCGAATAAACGGAAAATTAATGAATCAGCTTGCAATTTTTTTTAGTACGATCGTCATGCTTCAGTTTGTAGCTGATATAACAGGGCTTACACAGAATCTAGATAGTATGTATTACTTAATAAATACAGCAACTTCCTATATAACGTTTAGTTTGGCGGTTATTTTTACTTTAATCGGTGCAAGAAGAGAATTAAGTAAATATGCAATTATTTCATTATGTTTAGTGGTAGCTATTAAAGCAATTTACTTTGCGGCTGTTGTTATTTTGTGGGGATTGGCTGGTACGCCGTAAATGAATAAAAAAACCTAATTTCCAAGAAGACATGAGGAAATTAGGTTTTTATGCTTGAAACGCTTTTCTACATCGATCTCTTCTTTGTAGTCTTCTTTTGTACCTTTTTCTATCACGCTGTACGCCTTTTATATACATACATAGGCTAACGAAGAAGAAGAAGGTACATTGCATCGTTAATATGTACGGTGACATGCCATGTAACGGTTGCTTTGGATCATATAAATGAATAGGTGCCCCGCCTATTGTAGGGAATATCGTATTTAGCAGGATGTAAGGAATGGCGGTAGTTGCAAATGGAAATAGAAGCGCCATATAATCTTTTTGTGACCATGCAGATGCAGCAAGTCCTAAAAGAGCCATTAAACCTGCAAATAAAAAATTAATTCCGATATATACAGTAATGTAAGTGATGGGAGTATCGTAATATAAGTTTGCGAACATCCCGTTATCATTTATAATGCCTGAACCAGCCGTCGGTTCTCCGTCTGGAATGGTTAATTTGCAAAATAATAATGATAAGATGAATGGAAACGTATAAAGAGTTCCTCCGCAAAAAAATGTAACGATATATTTCATTACTGAATAAGGAAATATAGAAATTTCTTTACTGACAAACGGTTTAAAACCATCTGATTTATCCGAGTTGTAACTTGTACTAAAGGGAAGGCTCGCAATAACTGGCATTAATAACAAATAAACATCCATTTCATTGCCACGAAATCCAATCCATTTGATATCCGTTGATATAGGTCCATTCGCAGCGTCTCCTAAATAACGAATTACATAATAATAATGATAAATAGAAATAAGAGCTAATCCACTAAACATAATAATTAAAGAAACACGATTACAAAAAGCTTGCCTTATATTTAAACGAAGCGCACGCATCATGACTGAAAAAGCCTCCACTATTTTTATAAATCTGTCTACTTTCTATATTACTATTAAATGTAAGGATTTTCTTGTTTTTTTATTTGTTTATTAGAAAAAGAGAAATTTAAGTGTTGTCAGGTAAGGTTTCAATACAAGACTTACAAAAGTTGTTTTTTCTAAAATATGGTTGACAATTAAGTATTACATTTGTAATCTTAAAAGTGGATTACAAATGTAATACGAGGGGTGGAAAACAATATGACAAATAAATTACCTAAAATATCTGAAGCAGAATTAGAAATTATGAAAGTGTTGTGGTCAAATTCTCCACAAACAGCGAATAAAATTATAGAAGAACTGGAAGATACAATGGACTGGAAACCGAAAACCATCCGTACATTAATTAACCGGTTAGTACAAAAGGAAGCCGTTTCTTACCATCAAGATAAAGGGCGCATGTATGCTTATTTTCCGCTAGTATCACAAGATAATTATTTACAAGTTGAAACGAAATCTTTACTAAAGCGCTTTTGCGGCGCGGCGTTTAAGCCATTACTTGTCAATTTCTTAAAAGAGGAAAAATTGTCTTCAGAAGATATTAACGAACTGAAACGCATTTTAGATGAAAAGACCGAGGAGAATAAGAGGAAGGATAGATAAAAATGATAGATATGTTTATAAATATATACCTTCCTCGAATCTTTGATTGGCTTATAGAAACGTCACTTATGGCTAGTATATTAGTTGGATTTATCTTATGTATAAAAGTTCTATTTAGAAATAAGTTAACGCCGAGATGGCAATATATGCTGTGGATCGTACTAATGATAAGACTTCTTCTGCCATGGTCACCGGATAGTTCGTATAGTATTTATTCGCTACTTTCCTATAGTTCTAGTGTATCGGAAGTTATTCCAAAAAATATGCCGTCTACTGAGAGTATAGTGAACATAGAAACCAATCATACAGTGGAATTGGAATCAAATTCTGAAACTGTGACAAAAAATGGTGAACCTGAAGTAAACGCGAGTGCGGAACAACAGACTACATTTTCTTTATACAAACTTGCTCTATATGTTTGGCTAGCTGGGGTAATCGTATTAGCAGTCATAACGTTTATTACAAATAGACGTTTATATTCTTACATAAAGAAACAAGCGGATATTACGGATGAACAGGTCATTACAGTGTTTAATCGCTGTAAGCAGTCTATGAAAATGAAGAAGGCAGTTTCATTACGTCTAGCAGGAAAGATTGCGAGCCCAACTGTTTTCAGTTTCTTTCGTCCGAAAGTATTACTATCAAAAAAACATATGAAAGTATTAAATGAGCAACAATTACAATATGTCTTTTACCATGAGTTAGCTCATATTAAGAGAAACGACGTAGCTGTAAATTGGATTATGTACAGTTTGCTCCTATTAAATTGGTTCAATCCGATTCTTTGGTACGCCTATTTCTGTATGCGAGAAGATCAAGAATTAGCCTGTGATGCATATGCGCTTACTTTTATAGATAAAGAGGAGCAAATTGCATACGGTCATACAATTATTACTCTTTTAGAACATTATTCCTATCAAGCACCAAGCCTAGCAAATTTAAGTAGAAATAAACGAACACTGAAAAGGAGAATCGTTATGATTAAAAAGTTTCAAAAGAAATCGTATCGTCTTTCTTTACTTGGAATCATTGCTATAGCAGCTATAGCAGGCGGATTTTTATTAAATGCAAGGATAACTGAGGGGGATGAAAGACAGAAAGAAAAGGTTGTAGAAAAAAAGCAATCTAAAGCGGCTTTTGAAAAAGCGATAGAAACAGTATTAGGTACACCGGAGAATGCAAGTAGAGAATGGGGTATGTCAATAAAGTCATATAAAAGGGATACAGATTTTTTGTATTTGGCAGAAAAGAATTTTACAAAAGAAGAATTTGAACAATATATTCAATTATTTAAGGAAGCTAAAGAAATTCATAAAAAAGCAATGGTTAAGAAAAAAGTGCCTGAGAATTATGATGGAGATACAAAGGAATTTAAACGTGAACGCTTGAATAAAACGGATCAAGAACGACTAGCTATTATTGAGAAGAAATTAATTCCACTTTCGGAAAAGGTGGAGAAGTCTTTAACATATACTGTGGAAGAAGCGAAAGATCATGTACCATTTCAAATTAAGCAGCCGACTTATATAACTGAAGGTTATGAGTTAAAAAGAGAATGGGCTGACTCATATTTTGGAAGAGATGTAGAATTAGTTATTAAATCAGAATATACAAAAGGGAAATATGGTTTTACAATTTATCAGTCAAGGATGTATGTAGGTGGTAATAAGGATCCACTACACTACATGATGCCTGGAGAAGATAATTTAGAAAGTTATAGTTTAGACGGGAAAGGAATGGTCTATAATAAATCTTCTCATGGAGAGGGTAAGTTAAAAGGTGTCAAAATGTTTGTACCAGCACAAGGTAAGAATAGTGAGTATCAAATTGTTATAGTGAATGATATTTTTACAAGAGGTACAAAGATATACGAAGAGATAATCGATGATGAGCTAACTAAGAAAGAGATGGAGAAAATATTACTTTCTATGTCAAAATAAAAGACAGTGTTCTTAAACTTTTGGTTTTAAGAACACTGTCTATTTAATTAGATTCCTAGTGTAATCTAGCCAGCAATTATTATGAATATATTCTAGCTTTCCATACAAGTATAATTTTTGATACACTATGGACAGTATGATATAACTTGACTGGAATGTTTTTATACTGGGAATAACTAAAAAGAGAACTTGTATAGAATGTAAGCGTGTGGTAATATCAAAGATGTACTGATTGACTATATTATCCAATTGGTCATTTTTGGAGGTGACGATGTGGCGATAGATCGAAAACGTTCTATTATTGAAGCTGCAACAAAGTCTTTTTCAGCGTTCGGTTATAAAGCAACAACGATGGATCAAGTTGCGAAGTTAGCGAATGTAGGAAAAGGAACAATTTATACTTTTTTCAAAAATAAAGAAGAACTATTTGGTGAAATTATCTCTAATTTAATTACAGAAATGAAGCAAGTTGCAGCAAATGCAATTCGTTCAGATATTTCATTTTTTGAAAATGTACATAGAGCATTATATAGCATATTAGAATTTAGAAAAGAACATCAGCTCATGATTAAATTAATTCAAGAAGAGCGCGATATGGGAACGAAAGAAGTACAAGAAGTGATGCAACAAGTAGATGTGGAAATCGTTTCTGTTATTCAATCGTATTTAGAAATTGCGATTGAAAAGGGTGAAATTAGCAAATGTGATCCAGAAATTACAGCGTTTATTATGCTTCGCCTATACGTATCGCTTATTTTTGATTGGGAAAAAAATCATGAACCGTTAGAAAAAGAAAAAATATCGGAATTATTCGAACTTTATTTACTAAAAGGATTGTCAAATTAAGATAATCCTTTTAATATTATAAAAAATGACTAATTGAACAAATTGGTCAATTGTATAAGGAGGATGGTTAAATATAATCATGTAGATGAAAATGTGCATAGTATAAATTCGGGGATAAGGCATATGTATGAACAGATATAGCCTTTTTATTTGGGTGAAAATGACTGAAAATACATTTTGGTCATTTTTGAAAAGGGGGATAAATTATGAAATGGCATAAGTTGCTTAGTAAAGAATTTGCAGAGATTATAAAAAGTAAAAAAATATTAATCCCAATCATTGCGGTTTTATTTGTACCGATTTTATATGCGGGTATGTTTTTATGGGCCTTTTGGGATCCGTATGAACAGCTAGATGACTTGCCAGTTGCGGTAGTCAATTTAGATAAAGGTGCAGAACTTGATGGGAAACCAATTGAGGTCGGGAAAGGGTAATTAACTGTTACGATTTATTTAACCAATTAAAACTAAAGTTAATTAAATATATCAGTAAGCCCTGCTAGTCAAGTGATTGGCTAGTAGTGAGGGTTAACTGCGGGCAATCCCTAAAGCTGATTGAACTACAACGTGGCTAGAAATGGCGAGCGTGAATGTCGCGAAAGCAGAAAAAATCAATCAGATGGTGCAAGGTTAAATCCTAAACACTAGAACAATGGGTCTTCCGCCTCGAATCATCTAAGTCAAAATGGATAAGATGAACGTTCAACGACTATCTCGTATAACTGACGAGAGTACATCACAAGCCTATGGTGGTGGAAAAATCCTCTATCTCTAAGTAGATAAACATATAGTCTGCGCTCATGTGAAAACATGAGAAGTTCATAAGAGAACTGGCTAAGGAATTGCGTCCTTAGTTGAACGAGATAAATTTAATTAAATCTATCAAGTCTCATTGAATCTACCGAATCTATGCATTATGGTAAATGCAATGAGGTGAGAATAATAATGAAATTTTTACGAGTTAGTCAGGTATCGGAATTAACAGGTTTGTATCCTAGTAGTCTTAGGAGAATGCTGATGGAACACGCTACTATTCAGAAGAACAAATCTTTCATTAAAGAAGTTAAATTCTGATGATATTAGCGAAGAAAGTCAGACTGATTCCAACGCCTGAACAAGAAAAAGTGCTTAGAAACCATGCTGGAGCTGCAAGATTTGCTTATAACTATTGTAAAAGAATGAGTGATAGATACTATAAGCTATTTGGAAAATCTGTTTCACAGTTAGCTTTACAGAAACGATTTACAAAGATCAAGAAGCGAAAGCAATATGAGTGGTTAAAAAATATCAACGCACAAGTTCCCAAACAGGCTTCAAAAGATTTTGACAAGGCGCGAAAAAATTCGTTCGAAAAGTACCAAAATGGTTATCACACTTCTTATAAATCCAAAAAAGATTTAATCCAAGGATTTTATGCCAATTATGAAAGACTGATTATAGGAAAGAAAGTAGTTCATATTCAGTCTATTGGAGAAGTGAAAACAAGCCAACAACTACCAAGAAACAAAAATCCATCCAATCCAAGAGTTACATTTGATGGTCGTCACTGGTGGATTAGTGTAGGGTTCCAAGAAGACTTTGAATTACAAGAGCTAACCAATGAGTCGATTGGTGTGGATGTTGGTTTAAAAGAGCTGTTTGTGGCTTCTAATGGTATGAAAGAACGAAATATAAATAAAGATGCTAAGGTTAAAAAACTTTTGAAAAGGAAAAAGTCAGCGCAAAGAGATATGTCTAGGAGATTTAAAAAAGGTGTAAAAATTCAATCTGCCGGATATGAAAAAGCTAAAGCGGAGCACCTGCGGTTATCTAGGAAAATTACGAATATCCGAAATAACCATATCCATCAAGCAACAGCAAAATTGGTGAAAACCAAACCAATGAAAATTGTTGTGGAAGACTTACCTATCTCAAACCTGTTAAAAAACAAAAAACTCTCGAAAGCATTTTCATTTCAAAAATTAAACTTCTTCTTTCAATGTTTGTCATACAAGTGTGAGAAATATGGCATCGAGTATGTAAAAGCTGATAAATGGTTCGCCTCAAGCAAGATTTGCTCATGTTGCGGAGTTAAATACGACCATTTAGTTCAACTAGAAGGACAGTGGAGTTTAAAGATTCGTGAATGGAACTGTGTTGGGTGCAATAGCCATCACGATAGGGATGTAAATGCTGCGATAAATTTATCAAGATGGGTAAAATAAATGCTTGATAATAGGAGGTAACGATACTGCCTCGTGTGGAGTGTTATACCCCTCGTCCCTTTGGGGTTGCGAGAACACTTTGAAGCACTAACTTGTGTAAATTTGATTGAATTGTATAGATTTAGTTAAGTTTATCGTATCGGCTCGTTGATAACTTAAAAGATAATACAAGTTTCAAATGGGAATTTGTAAGTGAAAAAGAAGCGAAAAAAGGAATGGAAGGTAGAAAGTATTACATGTTAGTACGCATTCCAGATGACTTCTCAAGTAATGCTACAACGTTATTAAAAGATGATCCAAAACCATTAAACTTAGAATACATTCCAAACGAAAGCTTGAACTTCTTATCTTCACAAATTGGCGGAACAGCCATTGAAAAAATTAAAGGTGAAGTATCAAGTACGTTAACGAAAACATATGCAGAGAAAATGTTTGATTCCATTAAAGACGTCTCAAAAGGATTAGCAGATGGAGCGGACGGAGCGAATAAGTTACATGATGGAGCTAGTGAGTTGCATGATGGATCAGGTAAAGTGACGGATGGACTCCATACACTTCAAGGGAAATCTGGAGAGATGAAAGATGGAGTTGGGAAATTAGCAGATGGATCTAATAAATTACAAGATGGATCCGAGAAAGTAACAGCAGGTTTAAATACATTAAATAGCAAAACGGGTGAGATGCAGATAGGTATAGGGAAATTACAAGATGGATCCGAGAAAGTAACAGCAGGCTTAAATACGTTAAATAGTAAAACAGGTGAGATGCAGACAGGTATAGGGAAATTACAAGATGGATCTCAGAAAGTAACGGCAGGTTTGAATACATTAGTAAGTAAAACAGGTGAATTAAAAACAGGAACGAATGAATTATCAACTGGCATGGAAAAACTTGCCGAAGGACAAAGTAAATTAGAAGGAGTTTCTCAAAACATTGAAAAGGGTTTGCAAGAGTTAAATAGTACAGTGAAAAATTCTGTTGCAGGCTTAGAGGAAATGCAGTCGAAAGTTCCTACTATATTAAATACGGTAAATCAGAAAATAGATGGTGCTGGAGAAAATATAAGTCAGTTAAATGAAGTCGCTCAATCAACAGCAGGGGATGCAAAAACTGCAGCGCAAGATGTTGCAAATTTACAAAAACAAATCGAGAGTTTACCAAAAGAATATCAAGAGCAGTTACAACCATATATAACAAATGCGGCAAAAAGTACAGCGACGGTTCAGCAGAAAGCTGCCGGAGTAGCAGGTGGAACAAATAAATTAAATGAAGAAGTAAAACAATTAAAAGGCGAAATACATCAAACAACAAGTGATGCGCAAAACAAATTACCGAATACAGCGGGATTGAAATCTTTAACGGATGGTATTGAGAAATTAGCCAGTGGACAAAAAGGATTTGTTGAAAATTTCCAAGGATTTGGTAAGAATTTAAATGCAGCAAAAGAAGGCGCAAATAAATTTAAAAACGAATCCGGTCAATTAATTGATGCGATAAATCAATTAGCAGATGGCTCGGGTCAAGTAACAGGTGGCTTAGACACATTATCTGCAGGAGCAAATCAAATGGCAGGTGGCGTAAATCAATTAGCAGATGGTTCAAGCCAAGTGACAGGCGGATTAGGTACATTATCTGTAGGAACAAACAAAATAATAGGTGGCGTAAATCAATTAGCAGATGGCTCGGGTCAAGTAACAACTGGCTTAGGTACTCTAAATGGTGGCCTAAATAAAATGTCAACTGGCTCAACCCAGCTAATCGACGGAGTAAATAAGCTAACAGACGGCTCTGGAAAAGTGACTGACGGACTCGTAAAAGTAAACGACGGTTCAGGTGAACTTGCTGAGAAGCTTGGTGAAGGCGCAGAAAAAACGGGAGAAGTAAAAGGAACGGATAAAACGTATGATATGTTTGCAAGCCCTGTAAAAGTGAAGACGGAGAAAATGGCGGAAGTTCCAAACTACGGAACAGGATTCACACCGTATTTCTTATCGCTCGGTTTATTCGTTGGGGCATTACTATTATCTATCGTATACCCATTACGCGATACAGTCGGCGTTCCGAAATCAGGATTCAGCTGGTTTATTAGTAAGTTTGGTGTTTTACTATCAGTCGGTATTATTCAAGCAATAGTAGCAGATGTCATATTACTATTCTGGTTAGGTGTAGAAGTACAAAGTATTCCATATTTTATACTCTTTAGTATTGTTACGAGCTTAGCGTTTATTTCATTAATTCAATGTTTAGTAACAGCATTCGGTGATGCAGGGCGTTTCATCGCAATCATCACATTAATTATTCAGCTTACAACAAGTGCTGGAACATTCCCGCTAGAGTTGATTCCGAAGTATTTACAACCATTCAATGCTTGGTTACCGATGACATATTCTGTATCAGGATTGAAAGCAGTCGTATCAAGCGGAGACTTTAACTTCATGTGGCAAAATATTGGGATACTCATGATCTTTATCGCTGTATTATCACTTGGAACAATTGCATCCTTAACTTGGATGCACAAACGACAATTTAGAAATATTGCTGAAAATCAATCGATTGAAGCGTAGAAAAAAAGCACCTTTTCGGTGCTTTTTTATTTTAACTTATCGTTTGTATAGGTCAGTCTACTATGTTAGTGTTTCTTTTTATTTTAGTTCTTTAATTCCATTTTTATTCTTTTTAATGCTAATTCAGCTGCCAATTTCCCGTTATGTTGTCCATGTTCTTTAACCCAATTTAGTTTTTCGCTAGCTGGTACGTATCTATGGAAATCTAGAATTTCAGCCGCTCTCTCTTGTACCCACATATCCGGGTCGTCCAAGAGGGGAAGTATTTCATGCAATTGCGCGTAAGGAGTTAAAGCCATAATTGAAAATAAATAGTGAGCTCTTTTTTCTTCAGTTAATTCAGGTTGTTTAAGAAGGTTTTTCAATTCTTTAATGGTGTGTACATCTTGCTGTATTTGCAATTCATCCGTATTTTCTTTGGAACAAGGATAATGTTTTGGAAGTTCATACCAATCGACTTCAGGACTTTCTAATAGAGTGTTTATTAACGTTTGTACATTAGGATATACTGGGGACAAATCCATTTCTTCATGGTCTATAAAACAAACTCTGCCTGATAGCGGCCCTAACATGTAAACACCTACATAATTGGAGTTATCATCTGTCCATAATGGGAAAACTTCTGAAATAGTAACATCTTCATGTAGGTATAAATACACTTCCATGGCTTCTTCAAAGGATAATAAGCGTATTAAAAAGTCATTCTTGTGCTGCAAATAGATTGGATTTTTGAAAGCATTCATCATTTCTTGAGGTAATGATATGTTAAAAAAAGTTGCAATTTGATTAAATAAATTGTCCATTATGTATTCTCCATTCATTATATTTAAAACTAACTCGAAATTTGAACCTCTTCATAAATGGAAATGAATGTTTCTTGGGATTTTTCCGTCATCAACAATTTCGTATTCTATTTACTTATACTCCTATAAATTTTTTACTATACATTTATAATACAAAAGTCCTTTGCAATAACACCAATGTTTTAGAAAATAGATTTTTTATTTTCTTCATTAATTCGGCTATTCTAGAGGCTCAAACAATTTGTCTTTGGAGCTATTGCTTTTAACTTCTGATTGCAGTCTAAACAAAAGAAAAGGAATTACAACAATTTGCAGAGAAACATAGAATAGAGGAGTTGATACGATGAAAGGAAATCTTACTTATTATTTTATCTTAAATCCGCTAATCATCTTTCTTGTTTACGCCCTTTCACCTATCTTGTTTTCATAAAGAAAAATATATAAATATGAAAGATGCACTAGGAATACTTTTATTCTACTATGTGCTAATTAGCGGGTATTACCTTATGGATGTTATAAGTAAAAGAATGAAGAAGAATAGTTAAGACAAACGATAAATTTTATTGCATAAAAACCGATGGAGGACAACAAAATGACTGAAAGTGAAATGAAATTCAGGGATACGACGATTCGTAACTTTTTCGATAAAGAGGACCGCCTAAAATCGATTCCAGGTCAAAAGAAGAAAAAACTAGTATTGTTAGAGCATTTGATTAGCAAATTTAACGCTGAAAATCAGTATACGGAAAAAGAAATTAATACATTCATAAAACAATATCATGATGATTTTTGTACGATTAGACGAGAGTTTATCGTGCACGGATTTATGGATCGAGAGGATAATATGTACCATATAAATGGGAGAGAAGTATGGACGAAGTGGGAGGAGTTATAAATGTAATGAGGAAGGGGGATTCTCTTGCAAGCTAGTAGTCTTATGTATGAAGAGATTTCTGGAAAACCATCGATTTTTGGGATATTCACTTCGCCAACACTACAATTCAAAAGGATGAAGAATCAAAGAAATATATTCTTTCCACTAGCCCTTTTAATTGTGCTTATTATAATTTCAAGTGCCTTAATGTCTTGGAATTCTTTAAATAATCCTGCACTCAGTATGTTTCATGATAAAACGGGATTTACTGTTCCGAAATACATAACTTTCTTTACTACATTTGGATTTTCAACAGTCAGTGGAATCGTAGCTATACTTTTTGCACCTATATTCTATAAGAACATTATGATTTTCTTTGGAGTTGATATTAACTATAAAGAAACGTTCCCGGTAATTATTTATGCTTCGTTTGTATTAAGATTAGGGATGATTTTAAACGGATTAATTGCATTTTCTCTAAGTGGGTATGAGATATCTTATACAGGTTTAGGTGCAATAGCGACAGATAATATGATTTTGCATACAATCGCTCAAAGAATAGATATATTTAACATTTGGTATTACGTTTTATTAGGAATAGGTTTAAAAACGATAACGAATTTAAATAAAGACAAACTTATCCCTCTTATTATTGTACTTTTCGTTTTCACTAGTTTATTAGCAAGCATGGCTGGGTTTATGCAGGAAATAGCTAAACCGTAAGGATAGGTGGGAGTCGGGCTGTCCGTAAAAGCCCGATTGGTGAGGGCTAATAATCAGTGGGGGATGAATAAAATCCCCACTGATTATGAATCCGTGCTAGTTTTGCATTTTCTCTGTAGTAAGTCTATGAATTCTTCAATATTTGAACTTGTAATGTATCCCACCGTTATATATTCATCTTCATAATAAAATATTATTTTTTTGTCAAAAATTCTTCTCTTCGTTTCTATAGATACAATTTTTTCATACTCAAATTCGGAAATTAATGTATTTTTATATTGGCTAAAAAAGAGAATTCTTCTATTAGTAGCAAGTAGCATGCCTGGATATGGGACTTTATGCGTATTTACATAGTTAGTAAGTGAACATTTTAAAGTAGATAAAATCTTTTCTTCTTTATGTAGTAGTTGTTTTGCGGCTGTTAAAATTGGATTCATTGTATACATTCCTTTTATATAGATGTAAGGATATTGTGTCAAAAGTGAAAAGATGCTCAATATGCAATGTTGCATATTGAGCGTTTTAGAGATTCTTAGTTTGATAGTTCCAATATTATTTTTAAAAGAAAAAGGTAAGAGGTGATTCAGTGATACGATTAGCAAAAGAGATTGATGCAGAATCAATTATAGATATTAGAAAAGAAATTATATTATCGGAAACTACTACAAAGTTTTTTATAGTATCTCCAAATAAATTACCAAATGATATTGATGCAGAAAAAGAAAAGATACGGAAAAGCAATGAAAAAGGGAATCTTTATATCGTTTATGAAGTAGATAGTAAGGTCGTTGGATTTTTGCTTTTCAATCGCTACGAACTAGAACGTCTACGACATGTAGGTACAATGGGAATGGGGATTAGAGAGGCGTACTGCAATCAAGGCATTGGTACGAAACTAATTGAATTTCTTATTAGTTGGGCTAAAGGACAGAAAGGTTTAGAGAAAATTTGCTTAGGTGTAGTTTCTGTTAATGATAGGGCAATTAAAGTGTATAAACGTATGGGATTTGTAGAAGAAGGAAGACAAAAAAAGCAAATCAAATATGAAGATGGAACATATGGAGATGACGTATTGATGGGGCTTTATATTGAATAAAATACATATTTTTTAGGAAATGTATATACAAGATGATATGTACATTTCCCCCTACTGTAAACTTCTAAAACTAATATAAATTTCCTTCCTATTAACAGACTTTTCCCTATGTATAATATTAATATAGTAAAATCATAAGAACCTATATTGCAGTTTCCAATAATATACTATATAATCAGGATAAGAAAACGTTTTCATGCAAAGGGGGAAATTTCGTGTCGACTATCGAGGACGTGGCGAAATTAGCGGGGTTATCAAGGACAACGGTTTCTAGGGTGATCAATAATCATCCATATGTTTCAGATGAGAAGAAGAAAAGGGTTCAATTAGCAATGAAGCATTTAGGCTTCGTTCCTAATTCTGCGGCGAGAAGGCTTCGTAAACAAAAAACAGAAACAATTGCGGTGCTTGTTCCAAGGATTACAAATCCTTTTTTTAGTAGATTTATTGAAGCAATCGAGATTGCTGCTTCTGAACATAAATATAAACTGATTATTTGTCAAACAAGATATTTACCGGAAAAAGAGATGGAGTATTTACAATTATTATCTACGAAACAAGTAGATGGGATTATTCTATGTTCACTAGAAAATCCATGGGAGAATGTGGAGCCATACTTGCAACACGGTCCAATCGTGTTATGTAATGAATATATTGAGGAAGCAAATGTTCCAACAGTGAAGTTCGATCATGCACAGGGTGCATACATAGCTGCCAATCATGTATTAGAACAAGGATATCGTAATCTGATTTTTTGCCGTGGCAACGAAACGAAAGTAGTGAGCCAACAGCGAAAAATGGGCTTTTTACGCGCTATTACTGAAAAGAGTAGAGAAGTGGAAGCGATCGATTTTCTTGAAAACGCTTTCTCTTGGGATGATGGAAAACGAATATTCAATGAAGTATTAAAGGACAAAAAAAATCCTACCGCGATTTTGGCAGGAGGCGACGAGGTTGCAGCTGGAATTATCTCAGAGGCGAAACGCCATGGTTGGAGTATTCCAGAAGATCTCGCTGTGATCGGTTTTGATAATCAAATTTTAGCGCAGATTACAGAGCCAGGTATTACGACAATTGAACAACCAATCGACGAGATGGCCCGAAAAGTTGTCGACTTAATGATGGATAAAATCCATACGAAAAATTATCGACAAAAAGAATTGTATGAGTTTGAACTGGAGCTCTTGGTGAAAGGTTCAACGATGAAGGATACGATGTTATTAGCCTAGTAGACTATGTCTGCTAGGTTTTTTTATGTTTACAAACTACTATTCTTCGTGAACGCAATCGTCACATTTGTTATGGTATGCTTCGTGCTGCTCATCAATTTCCTTTCCGCAATGAGAACAAGTTTTCGTCGGTAAATTTCGGAAAAACTCCATTGGTTGATCGATCATGTCAATCCCTCCATTTCCATTTCTTACTATCATTGTATTAGTACAAATAACAAAAGTCAACAACTGTTTTATAACAAAAGTGAAAATTAATGAAAAAGTTTAGGAAATGGATTATAGTTAACAATGTAGGATGTAAGTAAAAAACTTTCTCAAGTACGGAAAAAACGGCATTCCTACGCGGTTTTAGAAAGGATGGATACATATGAAGATGACTGTTGTCGGCTTTTGGGGCGGCTTTCCAGAAGCGGGAGAAGCAACGTCGGGGTATTTGTTTGAACACGATGGTTTTCGTTTACTTGTAGACTGTGGCAGTGGTGTACTAGCACAGCTTCAAAAATATATAACACCATCTCATATAGATGCAGTTGTACTGTCGCACTATCATCATGATCATGTTGCAGACATTGGGGTATTGCAATATGCGAGATTAATTACAAGTGCGACAAAGGGACAACTACCGGAATTACCAATATACGGTCATACGTTTGACGAGAATGGATTCCGTTCTTTAACGCATGAACCGCATACGAAAGGAATCGCCTACAATCCAGAAGAAACACTTCAAATTGGACCGTTTTCGATTTCATTCTTAAAAACTGTTCATCCTGTTACATGTTTTGCGATGCGCATTACAGCTGGTAGTGACGCTGTAGTATATAGCGCAGATTCCAGTTATATTCCTGAGTTTATTCCGTTCACAAAAGATGCTGATCTTTTCATTTGTGAGTGTAATATGTATGCACATCAAGAGGCTGCAAAAGCAGGGCATATGAATAGTACAGAAGTAGCAAGTATTGCGAAAGATGCAAATGTAAAAGAACTTTTATTAACGCACTTACCGCATACAGGCAACCCATCTGATTTAGTAACAGAAGCAAAACAAATTTTCAGTGGCCATATTACGCTAGCGCATAGTGGCTACGTATGGAATTCATGAGGTGATACGATGTTATTTATTGATAATAAAGGGATTACAGATCCTAGAATAAACTTAGCGATTGAAGAATATTGTGTGAAGAATTTAGATATTAACGAAACATATTTACTGTTCTACATTAACAAACCTTCCATTATCATTGGTAAAAATCAAAACACAGTAGAAGAAATTAATGCAGATTACGTAAAAGAACAAGGAATTCATGTCGTTCGTCGTCTATCAGGCGGAGGCGCAGTATATCATGATTTAGGAAACTTAAACTTCAGCTTTATTACGAAAGATGATGGAGATAGTTTCAGCAACTTCAAAAAGTTCACAGAGCCTGTAACGAAAGCGCTTGGTAAATTAGGCGTAAATGCAGAACTAAGTGGTCGTAACGATATTTTAGCTGAAGGTAGAAAAATTTCAGGTAACGCGCAGTTCTCAACGAAAGGTCGTATGTTTAGTCACGGTACGTTACTATTTGACTCTGAAATCGATCACGTTGTATCGGCACTAAAAGTGAAAATGGATAAAATTCAATCAAAAGGAATTAAATCAATCCGTAGCCGCGTTGCGAATATTACAGAGTTCTTAAACGAAAAAATGACGACAGAAGAGTTTAGACAACTTCTTCTAGAAACAATTTTCGAAGGAGAAACAGAAATTCCAACGTACGAATTAACAGAAAATGATTGGAAAGAAATCCATAAACTTTCTGAAGAGCGCTACCAAAATTGGGATTGGAACTACGGAAAATCTCCGAAGTTCAACTTACAACATTCACACCGCTTCCCAGTTGGACAAGTTGACGTTCGTCTTGAAGTGAAAAAAGGAACAGTAACAGAATGTAAAATTTTCGGTGACTTCTTCGGATCACTAGATGTTCATGACATTGAAGAGCGTCTAACAGGCGTACAATTTGATAAAGGTGCATTCACTGTAGCTTTAGAAGGCGTAGATATCGTACGCTATTTCGGTAATATTACAACAGAAGATTTCTTACATTTATTCTTCTAAAAGAAGAAGCCATCCCGAAATATCTTTTGGGATGGCTTTTTTATTATGAATTCATTTACCGTTAAAAGCGTCCCTAAAAACATCTACTAGCAGGACATTCTTTTATTATAAAGGAAGTATATATAATTAAAGGAGGATGATCGAAATGAAAAGGATAATACACTTTATATTATTGATCAGCTTCGTTATAGGGATGACAGCTTGTAACGATGAAACTTCTTCAAACCGTACGACTTTGTCTATTGGCAAGCCAGCGAAGGATAATGTCATATATTATACGCATACAAATAACAAACAAAAAATAAATGATGTACAAACTATGTTTCAAAATAAGAAATGGAAAAGAAATGAAACGTTTAGTAGCGTTAATAAAACGCCAGATGTTGTCTTGTCGATAGATGAAGAAAATAAAGGATTACCGACACTATATGTTACAGTCTACTTGCATAAAAATGGAGCGGACGCTCTCAATTTGTATGGAGAGTATACGGCTTTAAATAAAGAGGAAGTTGAAAAACTTAGGGGAAAGATGAGGGCATATTATCCTACAATGATTTTAGCTACAGTTTAACTATATGTTTGTACCTGTTTCTTTCACATATAATTCTCGTATCTTACTAAAGTGTTCTGGAAGAAAGTGGTCGATGTATATTCGATTAATGGAATATCACTTGCTACTTTAATTTTCTTTTAATATAATTAATTTAGAATTTTTAAATATTCTAAATTTTATAAAGGTGGGGTTTGTGTGAATCTCGTTCAATCTTTGGCTGAAACGGCAAAAAAGAAGGGGGATAAACCGGCGTACATATTTATGGATCAGTCGGTCTCTTATGACCAATTAAACAAAATGGTCACTAGGTTTTCTAGCAATTTAGCAAAAATGGGCATTGGAAAAGGGGACAATGTCGCATTAGCTGTAGGCAATTCACCACATTTTTTAGTAGGTTTATACGGAACGATGAAAGCCGGAGCAACTGTCATTCCGATTAATCCAATTTATACAGCAGACGAAATACATTACATATTACAAAATGGAGATGTAAAAACAATCATTGTACTCGACGTCCTTCTACCTGTTATACAATCTCTTACAACAAGACTTCCTTCACTTGAAAATATCATCATATGCGAAACCTCATCAGATTTTACTCATACAGAAACGGAAAAAATGAAAACGTTTACTAGTTTTATAGGAACTGGAGATATAACTTACGAAGGTCCTGAACTAGATGAAGAAGATGTAGCTGTTATTTTATACACTTCAGGTACAACTGGAAAGCCAAAAGGCGCTATGTTAACACATAAAAACCTATATAGTAACGCAAGCGATGTTGCGTCATATTTACAATATACTGCGGATGATCGCGTCGTTGCGGCATTGCCGATGTTCCATGTGTTCTGTTTAACAGTTGCAGTAAATGCGCCGATTGTGAACGGGGCAACGATTTTAATGGTACCGAGGTTTAGTCCGAAAGAAGTATTCCGTATTTGTCGTACGTATGAACCAACGATTTTTGCAGGTGTGCCTACGATGTACAATTACTTATATTTATTTGAAGAAGCAAGCGCAGAAGATGTAAAGACGCTTCGTCTCTGTATTTCAGGTGGTGCGTCAATGCCTGTTGCCCTTCTGCAAAACTTCGAAAAACGTTTTGATGTGATTGTTTCAGAAGGATACGGCTTATCAGAAGCATCACCAGTTACTTGTTTTAATCCGTTAGATCGTCCTCGTAAACCAGGTTCGATTGGTACAAATATTTGGCACGTAGAAAATAAAATTGTGAATGAACTTGGGGAAGAAGTGCCTGTCGGTGCAGTTGGGGAGCTAATTGTTCGCGGACCTAACGTTATGAAGGGTTACTATAATGCGCCAGAAGATACAGCTGCGACACTTAAAGACGACTGGCTATATACAGGTGACTTAGCGAAAATGGATGAAGAAGGTTACTTCTATATCGTCGATCGCAAAAAAGATATCGTCCTAGTTGGTGGTTATAACGTATACCCTCGTGAAGTAGAAGAAGTATTATATACTCACGAATCTGTGGCTGAAGTTGTCGTAATTGGTGTACCGGATGAAAACTTAGGAGAAGCAGTGCGAGCTTACGTCGTTCTGAAGCAAACGAACGTAACAGAAGAGGAGCTTACGCATTACTGCACGCTGCATTTAGCGAAATACAAAGTGCCAAAGAGCATTGAGTTTTTAACAGAATTGCCGAAGAATACAACTGGTAAGTTGTTACGAAGAGCTTTGAGAGAGAAGGCATTGCAAGTATAAAAATAAAGATATCCATCTCTATGACTACATGTTTAGAGATGGATATCTTTTTGTCCTGTAAAAGCTCGATTCGTGTGGATGGACAAAATCCCTACTGATTAAAGTCTCACTTTATTTTTTAGAATTGGTTAAGCTATAAGCCCATATATTTAAACCGTAATATTGCTAATAAGGAGGAGATATACGTGGAGCAGAAGGAATTACGCTTACGGAAAGTACAATATCTTATTTGTGACATTATGGATGAAATGAATATGGAGAGTGAAAAGAAGAACTTAGAAACATTGCAAAAGGTAATTGATCACCTTTCAGGAGCGATTGGGGATTTAGTGGATCCATCGGGTACGTATTCATTAGATTATTTAGAGAGAAAAGTGCATACTGCTCATTATTTATTGTTTAAAAATGATCGGAAAGCATATTTGTGTAATAAATAGGTATTATTCGTTTAATTTTTTATTTCACATTGATAATCATTATCAATGTGATAGTTATGTTGGGTATATTCATATAATTGAAACTAAAATCAGTGGGATTCCATTCCCGCTGATTTTTAGCTTGTATGAAGTTTCTTATATAATAATTCTGAATTCCAAGTTGACACATGTGAATTACGGAATTAAAATGGAAAGAAATCAAACAGAATACAATAGAAGCTCATCAGAGAAACTGAAGGCGCACAACGTTCACTTTTGTGAATAGATTGTGTGCCTTTTTCTATTGTACAAACTAAGGGGGCTTTATATATGAAACAGTGGAGTAAGACAGCATTAATGAAAAGTACAGGTGTTTTATTATCAGCATTTGTCCTTTTGTCAGGGTGTGGTTCGGCAACATCCACTAACAATTCTGAAGGAAGTGCAGATAAGAAGACAGTCGAACTTTTAAATGTTTCATATGATCCAACGCGTGAGTTATATCAAGATTTCAATAAAGACTTTGCGAAGTATTGGAAAGAGAAGCATGGTCAAACAGTAAATGTAAAGCAATCACACGGGGGATCTGGAAGTCAGGCACGCTCCGTTATTGACGGTTTAGAAGCAGACGTTGTAACACTAGCGCTCGCTTATGATATTGACGCGATTAGTAAGAAGAAACAACTAGCAGAAGATTGGCAGAAGCGACTTGCGGATAATTCTACTCCGTATACATCAACGATTGTATTTCTTGTTAGAAAAGGAAACCCGAAAGGAATTAAAGATTGGGATGATTTAACGAAAAAAGGTGTGTCTGTCATTACACCAAACCCGAAAACATCTGGGGGAGCACGGTGGAACTATTTAGGGGCGTGGGGATATGCACTGAAGAAATATAACAATAGTGAAGATAAGGCGAAAGAATTTGTCGGTCAAATTTATAAAAACGTGGAAGTACTAGATTCAGGAGCACGCGGGGCAACGACAACTTTCGTTGAAAAAGGAATTGGTGATGTGTTAATCGCTTGGGAAAATGAAGCGTTATTATCACAAAAAGAACTTGGAAAAGATAAATTCGAAATTGTAACACCTTCGATTAGTATACTTGCCGAGCCGCCAGTAGCAGTTGTAGACAAAGTCGTTGATAAAAAAGGAACGAAAAAAGTAGCAGAAGGATATCTTGAATATTTGTATTCAGAAAAGGGGCAAGAAATTGCGGCGAAAAACTTTTATCGCCCTCGTAATGAAAAAGTAGCAGAGAAGTATGCATCACAATTTCCGAAAGTTCAATTATTTACAGTTGATGAACTATTTGGAGGCTGGAAAAAAGCACAAGAAAAGCATTTTAATGATGGCGGCGTATTCGATCAAATGTATAAAAAATAAGGGGGGATGAGGTGACGTTATATGAGGAAGAAGCGTGTCTTACCAGGGTTTGGATTATCTCTTGGATTTACAATGCTATATATGAGTTTATTCGTACTTATACCACTTTCTATCGTATTTATTCAAACATCGCAGCTAGGCTGGAAGAAGTTTGCTGGGGTTATAACGAGTGAGCGCGTGCTGCATTCGTATCAAGTAAGTTTCACAACTTCACTTGCAGCGGCAATCGTAAATGCCATTTTTGGTTTATTAATTGCTTGGGTACTCGTTCGCTACACATTTCCAGGGAAGCGGTTATTAGACGGACTAATCGATTTACCATTCGCTCTTCCGACTGCTGTAGCTGGTATTACACTTACGACGCTTTATGCGGAAAATGGCTTTATTGGAAAAATATTTAGTGTGTTTCATATAAAAGTAGCTTTTACCCAGCTCGGCATTATTGTTGCACTTACGTTTATTGGCTTACCATTTGTCGTTCGAATGGTGCAACCAGTGCTGCAAAGTATTGATAAAGAAGTAGAAGAAGCAGCTTCTAGTTTAGGGGCGTCACGCTTCCAAATATTTGTGAAAATTATTTTGCCAGAAATATTCCCGGCTCTACTTGCTGGTTTTTCACTCGCCTTTGCGCGGGCGTTAGGGGAATATGGATCTGTCGTGTTCATTGCAGGTAATATGCCGATGAAAACAGAAATTGCACCGCTTATGATTATGACAAAACTCGAACAGTATGATTATGCAGGCGCAACAGCTGTAGCGGCTGTGATGCTTATTATTTCTCTCCTTTTCCTACTATTTATTAATATGATTCAAACTTGGAGCAGAAGGCATGAATTGAAAAGCGAATAGGAGGGGAGAAAATGGAACCAACATTATTAGAAAAGAAAATAGTAAAAAGCGTATCAGTTAAAAAAGAATCTAAGTTTGTACCCATTCTATTCATTACGATAACAGTTTTATTTTTATCTCTCTTTCTATTACTGCCGCTCGTGACAATTTTTATGAAAGCATTCGAACGAGGAATTGATGTATATATTGCCGCAGTAACAGATCAAGAAGCATTTTTGGCAATTAGGTTAACACTTCTCGTTGCTTTAATCGTTGTGCCGCTGAATACGATATTCGGAATAGCTGCGGCTTGGCTTATTACGAAGTTTCAGTTTAAAGGAAAGCAACTATTATTATCTCTTATTGAACTGCCGTTTGCTGTATCACCAGTCATTGCAGGATTAGTATTTGTTTTACTTTTTACACCTCGTGCAGCCTTTGGCGGATGGTTAATGGAACATGGGATAAAACTCATCTTCTCTGTCCCTGGCATTATCATTGCGACGATATTTGTTACGTTTCCGTTTGTTGCGCGTGAATTAATCCCAGTTATGCAGGCGCAAGGAAAGAGTGAAGAAGAAGCGGCTCTATCACTTGGCGCAAGCGGCTGGAAAATGTTTTGGCGCGTCACATTGCCAAATATAAAATGGGGCCTTTTATACGGCATGATTTTATGTAATGCCCGGGCCATTGGTGAATTCGGAGCGGTTTCCGTTGTGTCTGGTCACGTGCGCGGCGTTACAAATACGATGCCGCTTCATATTGAAATTTTGTACAATGAATATCAATTTTCAGCAGCGTTCGCTGTGGCGACTTTAATGTCACTCATCGCAGTTTTTACGCTCGTTATAAAAAACTGGATTGAGTGGAGAATGGAAAAACGACAATAAGGAGTGAGTGCGGTGAGTATTCAAATTCAAAATGTATCAAAACAATATGGTACATTTCAAGCGCTGACAGACATTCATTTGGATATTCCAAAAGGTGAACTGGTCGCTTTATTAGGCCCATCAGGTTCTGGGAAGACGACATTATTACGAATTATTGCAGGACTAGAAGAAGCGGATGGAGGCTCCATTTCATTTGATGGAGAAGATTTAACTGATATTCACGTAAAAAACAGGCAAGTCGGTTTCGTCTTCCAGCACTATGCACTTTTTAAACATATGAATGTATTTGAAAATGTCGCTTTCGGTTTAAAAGTAAGAAAGAAAAACTTACGACCTTCAGCTGAAGTAATAAAAGAAAAAGTAACAGAACTATTGAAACTAGTAAAAATGGATGGTTTCGCAAAACGTTATCCAGCGCAATTATCTGGCGGACAACGCCAACGTATCGCACTAGCCCGGGCACTGGCAGTCGAACCGGAAATTTTATTGCTAGATGAACCGTTCGGTGCACTTGATGCAAAAGTACGGAAAGAATTGCGAAGATGGCTCCGGAAACTACATGACGAATTTCAAATTACGAGCGTATTCGTAACGCATGATCAAGAAGAAGCGCTAGACGTTGCGGACCGCATCGTTGTAATGAATGAAGGACGCATTGAACAAATGGGAACGCCGGAAGAAGTATATGAAAAACCAGCAAGTCCGTTCGTATATGACTTTTTAGGAAACGTGAATTTATTTCACGGCCGCGTTCATAAAGGTAAGCTAAATGTAGGATCAGTGGAGCTAGAAGCACCAGAGCATAAGCACGTTTCAAACGTAGACGGAGTGGGATACGTAAGACCACATCACTTATCAATCGATCGTACGAAACAAAGTATAGATGCCATCCCGGCGAAAGTAACATACTCTCATGCAGTTGGCCCTGTCGTATATGTAGAATTGAAGCGCGACGGAACAGATGAGTATCTAGAAGCAGAAATTAGTAAAGAACAGTTTAGACAACTAGGCATTCAAACAGGTGAGTTTGTATACGTACATCCGAGAGAAGTGAAGGTGTTTATTCCAGAGGATTTTGTTATTTAGGAGAGTTAAAATCAGCAATCTATTAATAAGAGGAAGCCTCCTGAAATATATTTTGGGAGGCTTCCTCTTTGTTTGTAGTGATAGTTTTTCGTATGCGAAATGTAGTGGGGAAAAACTATAGATATCATAAGAAGAGGGGGAGCGTGTTCAAACAGTTATTTGGTATGAATAGTAAGGAAGATATTCTTATTACCCGCTATAAATAATGGTATTACAGTTAGGGAACCATATTTACCCCAGGAATATGAAGCTCAGTGTACTAGATTCATTGAATGCTAGAACAAAATGGAAAGTGAAAATAAAAAGGTTAGTTGAATGATGTTCATATCATGTCGCTAGCAAACAATAATAGATACAATTATCGTTAATCTTTAAATGTATAACAAAAACAGTTATCTGTAATAAATTTTATAAAATTGTTGTTAAATTGTCGGATTTTATGCACAAAATCTTCAAAAGTTCAAAACTATATTTACTTTACTCTTTCATTTATTTAGATTGGTATATTTAACATTATTATGTTAAAAATATTTCAGCGAGGTGAGTTTATGAAAGAAAAGAAACAAAAGAATTGGTATAGGTACTTAATCCAACTTATGGTAGTTGCATTAATTGTTACCTCTATACCACTGAATGGATTGGCGGAAACAGCACCACCGTTTACACCATCTCCGAATTCAGAACAAAGTCCAGAAGTAGAAAAGAAAGAGGAAAAGGAGTTACCAGCTCCACATCCAGATCAGTTAAAGAAGGATAAGGCTAAAGCACAGGCAAATCCGACTGAGATTGTAGAAGAAAGAACGGAAACAGAGAAAGTTTTCGATAATAATGATGGTACTTATACGAAAAAGGTATATACGGAACCGATTCATATTGAGAAAGATGGAAAGTTAGAAGAGGTTTCACCGAAATTAGTAGAAGCATCAAATGCAAAAATTGTAACGGAAAATACAAAATTAGAACCAGAATTTGAGAAAACAACACAAGATGGAAAGTACGTTCAATTTAAAATAAAAAATCATAATATTCAGTACAAATTAATAAGTGCAAATGGTGAAAAAGGTGAAGTGAAGCCATCACCAGTTACTGCAACACATGAAAATAATACAGTCTGGTATAAAGGGATTTTCCCAAATATTGATTTAAAGAGTACGACGTTTAATGAAAATGTAAAAGAAGATTTTGTATTACGTGAATATACAGGGCATCATATTTTTACGTTTGCATTAGAAACAGATTTAACACCGAATATACAGGAAGATGGTTCAATCGACTTCCAAAATGAGAAAAAAGAAAAAGTCTTCACATTACCGAAACCGTATATGAACGATTCAAATATAGATCAACAATCAGGTGAGGCTGTAACGTCAGATGCGGTTCGTTACAATATTGAGAAGACAGATGGAAAAACATATATATTAACTGTTACCGCAGATCCAAAGTGGTTACAAGCACCAGAACGAAAATACCCGGTATATGTAGACCCTTCAATTGAACTGGATAATTTTGAAAATGCTTATGCTTCAAGCGCGTATCCAACTGTCAATTATTCAGGAGGAAAGCTTTGGGACGCTGGTCAAAATGCTTATACATTAAAAGTAGGTTATTATGACGGGGCCTCTGGGACAAACTTTTCATTCATTAAACCAGACGTTTCAAATTTAAAAGGTGCAAAGGTTGAAAGTGCAACATTCCATGCCTATGCAGTTTGGCATTATTATGGAAATCAACCAAATGGTGTTTGGTTAGATGAAGTTACAGGTGGATGGAATGTCGGAGGTATTAACTGGAATAATAAACCAGGTTCTAACAACATTGCACACGCTGATGTAGGCCGCGGAAAATGGGCTCAGTTCAATGTAACGAATACAGTGAAAGCATGGGTAGAAGGTGCGAGACCAAACAACGGTTTTAAGCTACATGCAAATGGAAATGGTCAGAATCATTGGAAAAAGTTTATTGCAGCTGAAAACGGAGAAAATGCACCGCACTTAGAAGTTAAGTATTCGTATGCAAAACCGAATACACCGAGAGTACAAGCTTACTCGAATGGGAGTGGAAGTAGTTCAGGTCACTTTAATGTACAATGGGATCCAGTTCCAGGAGCAACAGAGTATAAAGTAGCTATTTTTAATGGATATGACTATGAATATATTTCAGTTGGTAATGTGACAAGTTGGACAACGAAGGATAAAAAAATATTCCCAACGCCAGAAGAAATTGCACAAGGGCGTTACTGGATACATGATGATGGAAAAGGGGCAGAAGCACCTACTGACCCAGGACAAATATATAAAAATGCTTATCAAGCAGGAGGTCCATACGGGGATTATAGCGGAAGAAGTAGCTACTGGATTCGTATTGTGGCAGAGTATCCATTTGGTGATAGTCCGCTTTCTGATGGAGTAGTTCCATTTATTCCACTAGAACAAGTGAAAAAACCAGACGGTTCAGCATATATCAATGCGACAGATCAGCAAACTGGTTATGTAACGCTGAAGTGGGACTCAGTTCCAGCAGCAACAGGTTATAAAGTTTGGATTTATAACGGAAAAGATTACGAAGCGTTCGATGTAGGAAATAAAACAAATTGGACAACGCAAAATGAGAAGATTTGGCCAACAAAAGATGAAATAACGAAAGGCCAATATTTACTTCATCACGATAAAAAAGGTGCAGAATTAGCAGTTGATCCATCACCTGTGTATAAGAATTCTGGTGGAATCTATGCAGGTTCGAAAAACTACTGGTTCCGTGTAACAGCGTATAGTAAAGCTGGGCATGCTGAAAGTGAAATTTCGCATGAGTTTGTTCCTAAATTCTCCCAAGATTTTGGATTTATAGGGATGTTTGATTACTGGGCATCAGTTCCGGTGTTAAATGGTAAAGTAAATGCTACAAATGGTAACTTTATCATGAGTGAGAAAGATATTACATTATCAGGGCGCGGGCCGGATGTATCAGTAGAAAGAACGTATAATAGCCAAAGTAAAAAGATAGGTTTATTTGGTACGGGTTGGTCTAGTGGATTAGAAGAAAGAATTTGGGCCGACGGAAATGGAAACTTACTTTTAATTTCTGCCGACGGTGCGAATATTACCTTTACTAGAACAGGAGATAATACATATCAAGCTCCTACTGGTATATATTTAGAAATTAAGCAAGTATCAGGTGGATATGAAATAAAAGATAAAGACCAAACTGTTACTTTCTATAAATCTGGCGATGCACAGGGGCGTATTGAGTATACAAAAGATAAATATGGAAACACGACGACATATGAGTATGATGGTGAATCCCGTTTATCAAAAGTAAAGAACGCTTCTGGTAAAGAGTTATTAGTACAATATGATGGAAATAATAAAAAAGCAGCAAGAGTAATCGGTCCAGATAACAAGACGATTACATTTAAGTATGATGGTGATTTACTAGTTTCTTCTACAACACCAGAAGGAAAAGTATATAAATACGGATATGATAATAGTTTACTAACATCTATTTATGATCCGCAACATACAGATGCAAAACCGTATAAAACATCGTATGCATACGAGAATAATAGATTAGTAAAAGTGACAGACCCATTAGGGAAAGCTACGACATTAGCATATAATACGGATGCGAAAGAAGTTACGTTAACGAATCCTAAAGGGCGCAAGACTGTTTATACGTATAACGATGCTGGAAATCCAGTGAAAACAGTCGAAGATTCTGGGCGTCTGAATTTAACAACGGCGTATGAATATAATGCAAATAATTTAGTGAAAACTACGACTCCTAAAAATCAAACAGAAACTGCGACCTATGACGGTAATGGGAATGTTACGTCTGTTACCGATGAAATGGGGACAGAAAAGTTTGAGTACAATAAAGATAATGGGATTATAAAGGCGACAGATAACGAAAATCGTGAAACGACTGTTGCTTATAAAGCAGCAAATACAGAAGTGTCTGAAACAGATCAATCAGCACATACATCTTCTGTTACTCAACATGATAAATATGGTAATCCAATTGAAACAAGTAAAGACCTGGGTACAGGCGAAAATTTGATTCAAAATCCAAGTTTTGAGACTGATATAACGAAACAATGGACGAAAACAGCAACAGATAATAATACTGGAGCGATTGTAAAAGATACAAACCCAGCCCTAGGTGGTCTGGGTGGAGATTCGTCATTAAAGATTACAACAAAAGCAACCAATAATGATTGGGGTTTCATTGCAGCCACTCAAGAAGTGACATTAGAACCAAATACAACGTATACATTAAGTGGTATGGTGAAAACGGATTTATCCAATGGTGCAGCTTTCTTCAATGTACAGTCATTAAATGAAAATGGTGCCGGTATAGATGGTGGTTGGCACGATACTCGTCATAATAAAGTGCAAGGGACGCGTGACTGGGTCAATCGTCAAGTTACTTTTAAAACGACAGAGCAAACGAGAAAAGTAAAAATCTATTTACAAGTAGAAAATGGCGGTTCTGCTACAAGTGGTTCCGTATGGTTTGATAAATTACAGCTTGAAAAAGGAGAAGTTTCTTCTAGTTTCAATCCTATTACAAATAGTAGTGTAGAGAATGTAACGGAACAAGGATGTATTCCTGGATGGATTCGAGGAGACGGAACAAGTTGTGATCCAAAAGATGTTTCTCATCAGGAAAGTTTTACAGGACATTCGTCTATTGTATTAGAGCGTGGCCAATATGGCGGTTCAAATGTAGGATATGGTCATCATATAAATTTAAATCAGAAAAAGGCAGAACCAATCACGTTAACAGGAATGTCTAAATCTGAGAATGTAGAAAATGATGCGCCAGATAAACTATCACGAGACTATTCAATTTGGGCAGATGTTTACTATCAAGATGGCAGCGGTGAAAATTATCAAGCAAAATTCCCAAGCGGTACAAATGATTGGAACCGTAGTGCAGTTGTCATTCCAGCTAAGAAACCAATTAAGCGTATTCAAGTGTACCTATTATTTAGAAACAATAATAAAGGGAAAGTATGGTTTGATGATGTTCGTTTACTAGAAGGAAATGCTCTTATAAAAAATGAGTACGACAACGATGGAAATGTCATCGCAGCGTATGATGAAGAGGGGCAAAAAAACACCTTCGCATACGATGCATCAGGAAATAAAAAAAGCGAGACAGATGAAAAAGGAAATACAAAATTATATGATTACAACAAAGATAATCTATTAACGAAGGTTACCTTGAAAAATGGTACTTCTGTAGGCTATCTTTATGATCATAATGGAAACACAACAGAGAAATCTGTCATGTTTGGTGGGAAAACACAAACCCACAAATATGAATATGATGTAGATAATAAAAATACAGTGTATATCGATGCGTTAAATCGTCGTATTGAACACACGTATGATGAAAATGCAAACAAGATTAAAACAAAAATGCCAAACGGCTCTATTTTAGAATCTGTATATGATACAGCAGATCGCGTCGTTGGTGAAAAGCGCAACGGAAAAGATTCATTTACATTCGAACGTGATCAAAATGGACAAGTTACGAAAGTAAAAGACCATGTCAACGGTGTAGAACGCACGAAAACATACGATAAGGCTGACCGCGCGACAAGTGCAACGGATAGCCGAGGCGGAAAAGTTGACTGGACATATCACGACAAAGCAAACAGTAAGACAGAAAAATTAAAAGAACAAATAGTAACGCAAGGTGGATACACAAATAAAGTATCATATGACTACAACACGTTAGATCAAAATATACGTATGACAGACGGTTCTCAAACGTATCGATTTGATTATGATGATCAAGGGAATGTTCGTACGTATACAGCAGGAAATGGTTCAGGTTCTACCTTTAACTATGACCATGCGAACAAGATTAAAGATTTAGTAGTAGGTACGTCAAACAGTATTCTTCTTTCTGAACGATATGAATATGATCAATCGGGTAACCGTACGAAAATTAAACATGAAGGTGCGGGCGGAAACGTAACAGAAACAAACTTTGTATATGACCCGATTAACCAATTATTAAATGAAGCATTACCAAACGGAACAAGTAAATCATACACATATGATGGATTTGGGAACCGTACAAGTGTTAAAGTTGTAGAGAATGGAAAAGAAACAAAGTCTATAGCGGCAACGTTTAATGACGGAAATCAACTTGTGAAATTCGGAAACGAAACGTTAACGTATGATACGAATGGAAATCGTACATCTGATGGAAAGTACAAGTATACATGGAACGAAGATGACCAGATTGTAGCGATTACAAAACAAGGTGAGGGCAATGCATTTGCGACTTATAAATATGATAATGATAGTCGTCGTATTGAAAAGAGTGTAAATGGTCAAGTAACACGCTACTTCTATGATGGAGATAGCATTAATCCGTTATATGAGACGGATGGTAGTGGAACTGTACTTCGTCAATATGTATACTCTATGGATGGCGCACGTTTGGCAATGAAATCAAAAGGGCAAACGTTATACTATCACTACAACCCACGTGGTGATGTAGTTGCGATGACAGATCAAAATAGAGAAGTTGTAGCAACGTATGAATACGATTCATGGGGTAACGTATTAAAGAGTGATACAAAAGGTATAGCAGCAGAGAATCCGTTTGGATATGCGGGATACATGTATGATAAGGAAATTGGCACGTATTATCTGATGGCACGTTATTATAATCCAGATCATGGTGTGTTCTTATCGGTTGATCCTGATCCGGGTGATGAAGATGATCCTGTTACACAAAATGGTTATACGTATGCGGATAATAATCCTGTGATGAAAGTTGATCCGGATGGACATGCACCCTGGTTACTTATTAATGCAGCTATAGGAGGATACAGTGCTTATCAGGCTTATAAGTCTGGAAAAAGTCGAAAAGAAATTTTATTAGCTGGTGCAATGGGATTTGTTGGCGGTGGAAAAGGAAAAATTGCTAAAAAAGCTGTTGGTTTTGTAAATGATCGTGCCGTAAGAGGATATACTAAACAGATTTTTGAAAAAAGAAGAGCTATCACTCCAAGTAATATTAATCAGCAAAAACGGAAATTCTTAGGTAATAATCATGTGAAAATAAGTGCTGGAAAATGGAGAAGTGCAGATGGTACTAGACAGTTTAGGGCAAAGAAAAATGATATAACAGGTCAACATGGTTTTCCTCATGTACATTTTGAATTTTTAAAGAAAAATGGAGTTGTTAAGAAAAATGTACATGTTAGATATAGTTCAAAGAAAGGGAAAAAGAAATGATAATATTAGAAGTGCAAACATATACAAAAGAAAACTTACAAGAGTATATTGAATTATTCGATGATGAAGAGCTAGAATTAAGCTTAGTGGGTGAAATATCTGATTTGGTATTAAAATTTGATATAGAGGGGGCTCGAAATATATTACATGCTTTAAAAAGCAGTCCAATCCAAAAAGGGATAGAAATAATTTTGGATGAATCAGTAAATTTCAAAGAAACATGTCATGTGAAAAAAGTAAAGATTAACTTTACTAATATATCAGAATTCGAATTATCAAATGTTGTTGAAGATAGTTTATTTTATAAGGATGGTATAGTATTTTTAAGTTTTTATCATGAGGCGATAGATGCTACTATATTTAAATTGGAAGAATGTATTGAAAAATATGTATTTTCTCCTGCTGAGATTATTGATCTTTATTATGAAAATCGAGAAATAACTTTGTATGGCGAATTTGTACATGCAGGTGAAAGATAATAAAAATTAATACAGCTTTTTCATGAAAAAATTTTATAAATTAAATATAATTTGTAGATTCGGTGCAGCTCAAAATTTAAACAGGTAGTTTAATTTTGGGCTGCATTTTTTATTTTAAATGCCTTAGTACTTCAAAGGCAGTAAACATATTAAAAGTGTTAAAGCATATCCTAAACATGCTGGAAATCCTAATAATATCAGGTTTGTAACACGTAAAGAACATTTAAGTCTTCATGGTGGAAAAAGTAGGTGAGTCACTAGTTTGCCTATGGGTATAAAAGTTTATCGTTTTGAAGGAGATATAGATAAAAGGAGTTTGAAGTATGCAAAATATAATTATAAAAAAACTGGAACCCGTATATGGAAAGGATAAAAAAACTGTAAGAACTGGAACTAGGGTGTTTGGAAATATAGATAAAGTTAATTGGATGAATGTGGTAAACCCGCCCCTTAGTAAAGAAGAAATTCAAGTATTTGAAGATGAGATGGAAACTGTATTTCCAGAACCATATAAATATCTACTATCTCTTATGAACGGAAGCTTTTTGGCAAATTTAGTTCGTATAGCAGGGCAGCCGAAAATTGGTGGTCTTTCTGATGAGGAAGAATATTTTCAACCGTTTGATTTGTATAGCTTTCAACAACTATATGCGTCTAAAAAAATTCCTGATTCATATTTTGTCTTTGCAGATTCAATGGATTTGGGCACAATATATGCTATTAGCGAAGAGAATAGAGTATTAGAATTACATTTAAGAAATAAGAAAGTTTTAAGAGATCTAGGAACCATGGAAGAATGGTTAGATTTATTATTAGAAGAGGCAATACGAATATAAGTAAATTTAATGAACGACTAAGATGGTACAATTAAAACGAAATTCAGCTGGAGAAAAGAGTTTAGGTTTGAAGAAAATTAATTTGTAAAATTTTAGTATAAAATAATAATCAGTGGGGATTTTCTTCACTGATTATTATTTTAAGTTATTAGTAGAATGAGAAAGGATGTTTTTCTTGGAGTATCATAATAAAATAAAACAGCTTTTAGAGTGTGTAAATTGTTTAGAAGATAATGAAATTGAGTTAAATTGCGACGGAGAAGAAATTACAATAGAGTTATTTAATAGCGAAGAAATAGAAGAAGGACAGATTGGGTACCGTATTACCGATAATGGGGAAAGTTTAATGAGTGATGAAGAAGAATCTTGGCAAGAAGGTTGGATTGTAATTGGCTTAGATTCATATATAGGAGATCCTATTTTTGTAGATACTAAAGATATAGCGTGTGCAGTGTATACTGCTGAACATGGAGAGGGAATTTGGAATCCCGTACTTGTAGCAGAAAGTATAGATCAGGTAATCCAAGCGGTTAAGCAGAAATAGATTGTTGAAGAAGGTGTCTCCAAAAGATCATTTTTAATGACCTTTTGAGGCGCCTTCTTTCTTATATAGATAGATTTTTATTGGATATGTAATCACAAGGACAAACGTTATATTACCACTATAACCCTCGTGGTGATGTAGTTGCGATGACGAATCAAGATAAAGAAGTTGTAGCAACGTATGAATATGATTCATGGGGTAACGTATTAAAGAGTGATACGAAAGGTATCGCAGCAAATAATCCATTTGGATATGCAGGATACATGTATGATAAAGAAGTTGGTATGTATTACTTAATTGCAAGATACTATAACCCAGACCATGGTGTGTTCTTATCGGTGGATCCTGATCCGGGTGATGAGGATGATCCAGTTACACAAAATGGATATACGTATGGTGATAATAATCCGGTGATGATGATTGATCCAGATGGGCATCTTGCTTTTGGTGCAGCAGGTATATACTTTGTGCCAGGCGTTGGTAAAGCTGCCTTATTGGCAACTTTAGCAGTTGGTGGTGCGTATGCTGCTTGGCGTATTGGTGCAAAAATCAGAGTCATGCAGGCTCGTAGTAAACCGTCAGGACCAGACCCAAAGGAAAAGGGGAGTCCACATACAAGATATAAAACTAAAAATGGAAAAGTGACTGAATATGCAACTTATGGAAAAGGAGGAGTGTTGAGGAAACAATTTCGTGGAGAAGGAAAACCGCATGGTGATGTTCCTCGACCAAATGTTAAAACTAAAAATCAATACAATAGAAACCCTATAACTAAGAAGAAATATCCGAAAGAAAAAGTGAGAAAACCATTTAAAAAGGAATATCCAAGAGGATATTAAAAAAAATATAGTTATTGAAAAATGCTTGTATTCATAACAGGAAGGAGGGATGGACATGAAATATTACAACGGTGGATTTATGATAATTTCAGATGAAACAGAGCTTATCTATCAAACTTGTATAAGTGAGGGATTGTCCTCAATTATTTTAACAATAAGTAATAGCGTACGGCCTACATTCCCTGATTATTGGTTTTTCCCTTGGTCCAATACAAATGAAAATGAATCTATTACTAAACTAATAAATTCAAGATTAAGGATTAGTAAAGAGGAGCATGAACAGGCACAATGTTTTTTAGATACATTGATACAGGAAAAAAGGTTTTCCTGGCCAAATGTTTTTAGAGATTTAGAGGATGCGAGATTTTTTAAGAAACACTATTTAAAGGGTATAGAGAATTTAGAAATCACTAGTTTGAATCTTTCAGAAGAGTATTGGACGGATTTTCTATTGAATGAGCGAGAAGAAAATGATTTCGAGTGTTCTATATACCATTTTCTAGAAAACGCATTACCCTTCTGTATCAATAACCATGAAATGTTAGGTTTTGATATATGTGGTTATAGTAACAATAATTTTTATTCATTTATTCATAATAACTTACAAACGGATTTTAAAAAGTATGGTAAGAATTTAAATGATTTATCACTTGTCGCTAATTATGAAGATGCACAATATGTTATTCATTTAATTGATAATCAAAAGATAGAGGCGGAAGAGATATTGTGGTACCCTTGGCTAATTTTGAAGTGTTCATAATTTATAAAAATGATGCAATTTTTTTGTAGTTTTATATAGGTTTTGCGAGAGTAGGATATATTGTTTGTAGCGGGGATTTGGAAGCAAGGGAGCGCGTTATAATTGGTAATGACAAATGAACAATTCGAGAGTTATCTTGATATGTGTTATGACAAATTAGAAAGTAAACAGCAAAAATTCATTTCGGATTATAATATCGATAACTTTGATGAATATTGGTATGATCAAGGTCAATGCATATTACAGTTTAAAAATAATGGTCAAGTGTTACTTGAATTTAGTGTTGTATTTATAGGTTCTTGGTCTGGAAAGAGTAACAGTTGGATGTGGTCTTGGGCTAATGAGAGTGCGGCTGATTATGCAAGAAGTAAGTCTAACTGTTTGAAAGATTTACAAAATATTACAGGAAATGAGGTTTTTATAAATTCACTTTTTGAATGCGATCAAGAAATGGCGTATGAGCTAGCAGCCTTTTCCATTGAATATTTAGATGCAGAAGGAATGTATATAGTATCAGATGAGAGAAATGATTTATTTATGGCGGTTATGTTACCGAATGGATTGTAAGTAGAGCCTACTAAAAATTATAGATAAGGTAAGATGAAAAAGGAAGAGCTAACGTAAGCTCTTCCTATTATCTGGTGGAAGTGAGAGCATTCCGACTGAATTAGATTATTATCAATTTATTGGAGGTCTGTTAGTTATGAAAAAACTAGTATTTAATAAGCGGATAGATTTTTCATATATAGAAGGAGAAATTCTCTGTATTACAACGGGAAACAAACAAGATATTATAATTTTAGTACTGGATAAAAAGGTTAATGATACTTATTTTTATAAAATTATACACTCGTTGAAATCTGGCGTTTTGAAACAATATACTATAGAAAATGATCAATATTTTAACTTTATTCAACCTTTAGGAGAAAATTGGATTGTGGTTAAAAGTTTCGTTGAGAAAAAGGAAGATACAACGGCTACAATTTTTGATAAAAAAGGAAACATCATTGCTTCATATTACTTAGGAAATGGAATAAAATATTTTCAAGTTGATGAAGAAGAACATGTATTGGTTGGGTATAGTGAAGAAGGTATATTTACTTCTGTAGAGGAATTGTTTATTTCAGATGAAGATTTTGATTCGATAGATTGGGAAAATATATATGATACTAATAAATTTGAAAAGAGCGGATTAGCTATTTTCTCTAAGAATGGCGATTTAATTACTAATGAATTCAATAATTCAATAAAGAGATCTGTCTGTGATTGTACAGCGATAAATATACAAAAGACAGGTGAGATTCTTATGTCTTACTATAACGAGCAAGGAACATATACATTCACACAGATTCATAAAGAACGATGTGAACAAGTTATCCTTTATGAAACAACATTGCATCATACATCATTATATTTAAAAATGAAAAATAATATAATATTTGGTGTAGATAACAATCAAATCTATGCACATTCACTTATAAATAGAAAATTAACAACTCTGTTAACGATAGATGGCGATGGGAATCCTATTCAATTTGAGTATATTTTTTCAAGGGATCAAACAATATATGCTGTTAAAGGGAAACGAATATTTTGTTGGGAGCAATATGGGATTTTAGAAGAGGGAGAATAAATAGAAGTTTGACGCTTATTTTTTATGTTTAGAATCAATGAGAGGATTTTCATCTATATGAAAGATATCGCATGTAAAGAGTTAGTAAGTTTTAAGGATATTGTTGAAGCTTATCAGTTAAAAAAAATGAGTTTGGATTATAAACAAAATGTGATTTTACTAGTACAAGATAATACGAATCAACCTTGTATTATTTATTTGGATAAAAATAATGTGAATATAAGTAAATTCAATTTAAACGTAGATATCGATGTTGAATCTGTATTATGTATGCAACGAATCGGAGAGAAATGGTTACTTATATTTAGTTATGAAGATGATAATGCGGTTATTTATAATGCGGACGGAAGTGAATATTGTAAGTTTTATGCCGGAGAAGGGATTCAAGATTGTCAGGTTGATGTGAATGAAGATATATGGGTTAGTTATTGTGATGAAGGAATTTTCGGAGATTGCCCAATTGGAGCAAACGGGATAGTTGCTTTTGATTCTAAAGGTCAATTGATTTTTGATAGTTATGATCAATATGTAGAAAAATATAATATACCTTATATAGATGATTGTTATGCAATGAACGTTATAGATGGAGATGTTTGGCTCTATTATTATTCAGAATTTCCTTTAGTTCAAATGAAAGATAAAAAATTTCATATGTCGTGGAATGAAATCAATTTAACTAGGGAAATATGGTCGGAAAGTTTTGCGGTTGCTCAAGATAAAGCAGTATTCATTACTCGAGATAAAAAGTTGGTTGTTTATGATTTAAACAATAATCATGTGTATGATAGCAATCCTTGTAATGAACTAGGTGAGCCGATTCAATTTGTTAATTATTATAGCCGCGGATCTGTTATGTATTTTCAGACGGAAGATGGGCTGTATTATGTTGATGTGTTTAATATATGAGGCGATAAACGTGAACGAACGTTTAAAGAGAATTGCAATGTTAAGAGAAAAGGTAGAAGAAAAAGCTACTAGATAAAAGTTTTTTATGTTATGTTCGTCCATAAAAGGATTTGAGATTATTAGCGGGAAGAAAATTGCTTCCTTAGTAGACTTTTTAATAAATGAAACACCGAATCCGGTCAAAGTTATGAGTGCATTAAATACTGAACAAGTTATCAATGAAATAAAAGAATTTGAACGTGAGTTAGATAATTTATTATCTAATTTTAAACCGACAAGAAAAAATACTTTGATAAACAATGATAATAATTTAAAGGGTGATAAGATGAATAATAATGATATGAATTATATATGTTTAATTTGTGGTTTTGACGAATTATTAGATCCACCATATGAAGATGATGATCCATCATATGAGATTTGTTCATGTTGCGGCTTTCAATTTGGTTATGATGATTGTGATCAAGGGTATACGTTTATTGAGTATAGAAAAGAATGGTTGAAAAAAGGTGCGATTTGGTTTAATAGTGCAAAAAAACCAGCTAGATGGTCATTAGAAAAACAACTAAAAAACATCGAGTAATTTCGTGGAATAAGAGTTAAATAAAGCAGTCTTATTACGGTCCGTTTGGAGTGCTTAATATTTACGTTAAACGTGCATAACAAGTTATAATAGAAGAAATCAATAAGGAGGCTAGCAGTGAAAAATTTTCGTTATCTCAATATATTCACTATTTTAATTGTATACACACTACTCATGTTTTACATCGGCTGGAACGGATGGGTTTGGCTTCATGCGGTGTTCGGCTGGGAATCTTGGGGATATTACGCTTTCGTAGTTGGCTTCATTTCATATGCGTATATTCTCGTACAAGTGTTTAAATTCCTTCCTTTCCTGCGAACGGTCGGTTCAATTTGGTTTGCGGTTATACAATACGCGCTTATGTTATTGCCGTTAGCCGATATTGCCGTCTTATTATTACAGTTTTCAGTGGAGAAAGAGACGGCAATTATTTGGACAGGGGCAGTCACTTTACTCGTATTTTTCTTTATCTTCGCATACGGGGTATTTAATGCGTATAGCCCGGTTGTAAGAAAGTATGATGTACATATACCGAAAAAAGTAGAAGGGCGTAAAAGTTTACGCATTGCGATGGCTTCTGATATGCACTTCGGTAAACTGTCTGGAGTTGCTCATTTAAAGAGACTCGTTCGTCATGTAAATGAAATGAAACCCGATATTATTTTACTGCCGGGTGATATTATCGATGATCATCCAGGTGTGTTCATTCAGAAAAATATGGGACCAATCATGAAACAGATGAAAGCTCCATTAGGCGTATATGGTGTGTTAGGAAACCATGAATATTACGGACGAGCTGTTCCTGAGTTTTTACAAGAGATGGATAAGATTGATATTCGTATTCTTTTAGATGAAGTCATTACAATTGAAGATGATTTTTATCTCGTTGGAAGAAGGGATAAAACAGAGCGAGATCGTCAAAGCTTTGAAAATCTAATGAGTACGGTAGATAAATCGCTTCCTGTTATCGCAATGGATCACCAACCATTTGAATTAAAACAAGCAGCGGACGCCGGCGTTGATTTATTATTATCCGGTCACACGCATCGCGGACAAATGGCTCCAAATCATATTGTGACGAGAAAAATGTACGAACTAGACTGGGGATACGCACAAAAAGGTGCATTCCACGCAATTGTTTCTTCTGGATTTGGATTCTGGGGACCACCGCTTAGACTGGGAAGTAGATCTGAGATTGTGCAGGTTGAAGTTACATTTGAATAGGATTGTGAAATAGAGAGCTGAGTGCTCTCTATTTTTTAATTTAAAGGTACAAAATATTCGAGTGAAGTTCTTTATTTACTCTCTGAAAAAAGAGATACTATAAGAAGACTCTGCTTGAAAAGGGGGATTATAAGTGATCATATCAGATGTAATATACGGTGAGTTTAAAGTAGATAAAGTGTTAGAAGAATTAATTTTAAGTAAACCTGTGCAAAGGCTGAAAGGGGTTCATCAAGCCGGAGCAAGTTACTTAATGAATGAAAAATGGAATGTAACGCGTTTTGATCATTCAGTTGGTGCTATGTTGTTAATTAAAAAACTTGGTGGTTCAGTAGAAGAACAGATTGCTGGTTTACTGCATGACGTATCGCATACTGCTTTTTCTCATGTGATTGATTATGTTTTTGATAACGAAAATGAAAGTTATCATGAAGAAATATTTAGTGCTGTCGTTAAAAACTCGGAAATTCCGGCGATTCTTTCAAAACATGGTTATAACTATGAAGATATTTTGTTAGATGATTCGAAGTGGACGTTACTGGAAAGATCCGCACCAGAATTATGTGCAGACCGAGTGGATTACACATTGAGAGATATGTATACATATGGATATGTTTCTTTAGAAGAAGCTCAAAATTTTTTAGAAGATTTGATTGCAGTGAATGGAAAAATGGTTCTTCAAAATATCGAGATTGCTGAATGGTTTACGAAGACGTATTACAAAGAAGTAATCGATTTCTTTATGAAACCAATTAATATTTATGGAAACGATATGTTAGCTAAAACGTTAAAATTAGCCCTTCATAAAAAGATAATCCATCCAGATGATTTTCTTTTTGAAGATCATGAGCTTATTACGAAATTGCAGCTATGTAAAGATCAAGAAGTAGATGCTTTATTAAGAAAAGTTCATCCAAGTATAGAAGTAAAAGAAGATAGAAATGAGTATGATCTACATCAGAAAAATAAAGTGCGTCTTATTGATCCTCCATTACTTCGTGAAGGTGAAGTTGTTCGATCGTCTGTTGTATCGGAAAAAATAAGACAGATGAGCGATATCGCTTATGAAAAGGCGATAAGAGGGATGTATGTGAAAGTGATTTCTAATTAGTTTATTTGTAATAGGAAAAGGTGTCATCAATATGATGACACCTTTTCGCTTTAAAGGGTTGTTCGTATGGAAATGTGTTACATTTTTACGATACTACTTTATTTTACCAGACAAATGCCTTTTATGGTAAAAAATAAAACTTGTAAAGTTTTCCACCAAAAATAATTTGTGAAAAAAGTACTAATTTTTAATGTGACAAAAATAATATATTTTTCAATAATCGCTTTAGAATCTTTCGTTCTTTATATATAGATTGTTATATTTTTTAAGGTAATTTAAAGGTTTTTGTCGTTTTTTGTTGTAATTTTTATATTATGATAAACATAATGTTCGGAATCAGCCATTATAACAGAAAAATTTTTAAAAAACAGAATTGAATCATATTGCTTATTTTAATATAATTTATTTGTTAATTAATAACATATTTAGGGTATGATTCTTTATTGCGGTGAGAATTCTTTTTAGCATAGGAGGATTTACAGAATGGTTAAAACGGCAAAACCTGAAATGATGAATGAATTAAAAGAAACAGTTTACAAATTCTTTCCGAAAAATATTGTGAAAGAAGAAGGATTGTACGAGGAGTCCAAAGAGCATAAAAAGTTTGTAGACTTGAAAGAGAGTTTTATAAAAAACGAAAGCTCTCAAAAGGAAGTTTTGTCTTTAATCGAGTCAACATTTTGTGATTATCACGTGTCAGACTATACAGATTTAAACCTATATAATTGTTTAGAATATAATGTGTTACTAAATGGAAAAGAACCGATGTTAAATGATGATATTGATTGGATACGAAAATCAAGAGGCGAGCGCCTTGATTTAGGGGTTTTTGTTAGCTTACTTGATAAATATTATTATTACTACGTATTAAAAACAACATATGATGAAGATGTAAGGGAATGGACTTTTGAAACAATCGATGTAGAAATGGATACCATTTGTGAATTTGATAAACTAATGAATACAAAAGGATTTGTAAGAGTAGAACGAGAAGTTGCTAGAACTGCAATTCCCGATATAGAAACGGAATGTTTACGTATGGGGGAAGTTAACGTATTCCACGCTTTATTCACAGATTCTGTTAGTGAAATATAGGTTTTAAATTATTAAAAAGGTTGTGTAGAAAATAGCTGCTATTTTCTACACAACCTTTTCATTTTCACTAATCAAACCAATTCCAAACCTCAATATCTCCAAGAGTCGCATAACGTACGTGCGGGGAGTTTTGTAATTTTAATAATTCTTTCGACGGCCCCGTAATGACAATGCCGTATACTTTTACGCCGTTATCTTTTACATATTTATAACGTTTATCTAAGTTGAGTTCTTTCTCAGGAAGTGCTGCTATTTTACTTACCGTTTTTTTATGGATAGAAAGGACGCGCATCATTTCGATTACTTGATTTTCTGGCGTTTTGTACTTGTCTGCGTTACTATCTAGAAATCTTACATGTTCTGGAAATCCTATAGCTTCTCCGCCATGTAAGATATAGTCATCTACATTTTTTCTTTCTTGTCCTGTATCTAAAGCGTACCATACAGGAGTTGGAGGGAGTTCTTGTGCTTCGAATATGCTATATAAAAGCGGTTCTAATTCTTTTAAAGTGTAAGTTTTATCAAAAGAAATTGCTACTTCTGCAACGGTTCCATCATGTACTTTTGCAAGTGTATCCCATATTTTTTTTGAGGAATCCTTTAAATAATCACCCTGCTTTGTTTTGGGATGAACAAAGAAGAGTTTTGGTTGATAGAACGGATTCATCCAAGTTTGTTTCGTGACATCTACAGATGATAAGAAGCTTTTTGTTTCTACTGTACCGAGTGGCATTTCTTTTTTGCCGACGGTTCTTACTAAATCGAAGCTGCTGTTCGTACGGAAAAAAGCTTCTACACTTGTTCCGCCCCCCATAACACGGCTATTTGGGATAGTTGCTTCAAGTGCAAGCGAAGGAACTTCTCTAATTTCTTCTAGCCTTTTATCATTATTAGCTTGAAAATAAAAGGCTGATAATACCCCACCGATTATATATATAACGATGCAAATGGATAATATAAAACCAAACGTTTGTAACCGATGTTTCCACTTAATTCTCCAAAAAGGAACTTTAAGATCTTTTGGCGGTAATTTTTTCTTTACGGGTTCACTCTTCGCAAGCAATTCATCTAAATGAGCTTCACATTCTGCACAAGTTTCTATATGACTTTCTAACTGTTCTTGTTCGTCATGTGTGAGCGTTCCTTTTTCGTATTTCGTCCACAGTTTTTTAAACTCTGCACAACCCATCTGTATCACTCCTTTATGCTTTTCGTTTCTTTTCGTCCTCGGTGTAATTCAATTTTTACTTTTGCTAACGAGAGACCAGTCATTTCTGCTATTTCCTTATAAGAGAATCCGTAGTAATCTCGTAGTAGTAACACATTTCGTCTTTCGAGCGGAAGAGAGGATATACTTTGTAACCAACTAGCAATCGCATGTTTTACGAAATAAGAGTGTTCTGTACTTGGCACGTTTGGTAAATGGAATTCTTCAATTTGCGTTGTTTTATACTTCTTTTCTTTTCGGTACCAATCGATAAAGGCGTTGTAGGCGATTGTAAATAACCACGGCCTAATTTCTTCTCCTTTATAATAGTCAATATGGACGAGCATCCGGTAAAATGTTTCTTGCATGAGATCTTCAGCACTATGAGAATCTCCGGTTAGGGAGAGAAGATAGCGAAATAAATCTTGCATATGCTCTGAGTAAATTTCTTCTAATGATTGTTTGCGTTTCACTACATTTCCCTCCCTTCATACATAACAACGAAATACATATAAAAAAGTTACAATTTTTATGGAATTATAGTAAAAAACGTCAAGAATTGGATAGGATTCTCTTTTATCATAATACATATAAGGCGGGTGAACAGAGATGGAAAGCTATGAAACACAAATTCAAAGGTCAATTGATTATATTGAGGAAGATGTAATGGAAAAACAAACGCTGCGTAATTTAGCACGTGTTGCAGGTTTTTCTGAGTCGCATTTTCATCGTGTATTCCAGGCGTTAGTAGGCGATACAGTAATGGAGTATGTTCGAAAGAGGAGGTTAGCCCGGGCAGCTTATCAACTTTCTCATACGGATGAAAAAGTTATTGATATCGCATTTGAGCATGGCTTTCAATCTCACGAAACGTTCACGAGAGCCTTTAAAAAATTATTTCAAATGACACCAAGTGAATATCGAAAACAAGAAATTGAAACACCAATGTATTATAGAGTGAATGTAAAACAAAGAAAATTAAATCCATATTTAGGGGGCATACAAATGGAATATCGTATTGTAAATAAACCAGAATTTTTAATGGCGGGTTATGAGCTGAAGACGACAAGTAAAGAAGGAAAAAACCATCAAGACATTCCAGCATTTTGGCAAGAATATTTACAAAAAGATCTTGGAACGACGATTCCGAATCGTAAAGATACGAGCCAATGGGTAGAGCTAGGATTATGTACTGATTTTAATTTAGAAACAGGGGACTTCACTTATATTATCGGAATGGAAGTTACAGACTTTGAAAATGTACCAAATGCAGTTGCAAAGCGTACATTCCCATCCGCAACGTATGCAGTATTTACAACGCCGAAAGTTCCTCATGAAGAAATGGTATCGTCTATTCACCAAACGTGGAATGCAGTATTCTCAGAATGGTTCCCGCATTCAGGATACGAACATTGCGGCGTTAATGAGTTTGAGCTATACGATGAACGTTCCCATGCAGACAAAAGTGAGTTCGCTCAAATTGAACTTTGGATACCGGTGAAGAAGAAATAATAGAAAGAAAGACCGTTCAAAAGGTATTTTTGAACGGTCTTCTTTTATTAATAGGTTGCTACTATTGTTGTATTTTATAGTTAAGTCGATATAATTTCATTTACTAGCGCGCTGTTCCGAAAAGAGAAAGGTGCTTTATAAAAGCACCTTTTCCTACGAACTAAATGGAAACACAAGTATAATCGTCGTTCCTTTTCCAACTTCACTATCAATGAAAATCGTTCCGTTATGGGCATGAACGAGCTGTTTTGTAATGGCGAGACCAAGTCCAGTTCCGATGTTGCTTTCTTCTGTATTCGTTCCTCTGTAATATCGCTCGAATAGAAGTTCTTTCGTTTTATCATCCATACCTTTTCCATTATCTGAAATAGATAGTGTAAATGAATTTTCATTTTGCGAAAGCTTTACGATTACGTTTGTCGTTTCATTATTATGTTTTACAGCGTTTGCTAATAAGTTTTCGATAATACGTTGGAACCATTTTTCTTCAATAAAATATTGGATTTTGCTTGAACTTGGCACGAATTCAATGTTTTGATTTTGTAGTGTCGGGTTATTAATAAATTGTAATAGTACTTTTCGGACGAACTGATTAATTTCAACATTTACGTGTTGCGCAGGCAGAGTATCATTTTTTAATTGATATGTTAAGCTTAAGTCGTCAATTAATGTAGTCATATATTGAGATTTTTCTTTCATTACATGGCCAAATTGTTGAATGTCTTGATCCGTCCAATTATATTGTTTCGATTCTAGTAATAATGCATAGCCGTATATAGAGCTAAGCGGTGTTTTTAGATCATGCGTCAGGCCGGTAATCCACTCTTCACGTGTTTGTTGCAGTACTTTTCTCATTGCATCGTTCTTTTTCAAAGTAATAGAAAGGTGCTCTAGTGAGTTTGTAACATCTTTAAATATGCGGAACGACCATTTTTCTTTACCGGAGCGCCGAAACCGAACAGGTTTGCCTTTTTTACTAACAGGTTCTTCATATTTTCCTCCGGCTATGTTTTTAAGCCAGCGCATCGTGTGTAATAAAGGCTTTCCAAACTTATTTCCATACCAAATTGAAAGAATGACTAAATAAGCAAACACAATAAGGAGGATTAAGCTGCATCCGATTAGAAGTTTCTTGGTAAATATATCATCTAATTCATCATCTGGATAATAATGAGCGTTTGGGGCGGATACAACGACGAGATGACCGCTATTTGAATCGTAAAAACTAGATGTATTTTCTTTATAATTCCACGGCTCTTTTTCATTAAGAGCCGTTTTTATAGCCGAAAATGTTTTTTTCTTCCCAGTTGGATAGGAAAAAACTTCTTCGCCATTGTTATTAAATATTTGCAGTGTTGCTTTTTCTTTAGAAAGTAATTGTTTTTCTTGTTCAGTTAATGCAAATTCATTTAATGATAAAGAAGGGTGTCCTTGTTGTATCGTTTTTAGTAATGCATTACTTTTTAGTTTGGCACCGTAAATAACGATCACTGGTTTCTTTTCTAATTTAATTTCCCAATAGTTAAATTTATAAATATTGTTGTTACTATTCTGTAAATACGTAAGTAAGGATGTCTTTGTGTAAGAGGTCGGAATATCGTTAGGCGTATTAAAGTTGTAAAGGACCTTTCCATCTTCAGCTACAATTTGAAGCCAATCACTCTTTTCTGTTATTAAATCTTTTACCTCAGATTTTAAAGTAATGTTATTGTCTTCAGAAGAAATATATTCGGAGATTGTAAAGGTATCATAATCAGAAATATTAGGTTCATATAAAGTACTATTAAGAAGAAAAATTAAATAAGAAAAAGAAGCAATTACTGCGATAAGTAACGTAACTAAGACAAAAACGTGTTGTAAAATAAACTGGATTATAAGTCGTTTATTAAAATTCATATCTTTAACCTACTTTGTAATGAACTTATAGCCAAGTCCACGAACTGTTTTTATGTATTCTGGTTTACTTGGATCTTGTTCAATTTTTTCACGTAGTTTTCGAATGTGAACCATAACAGTATTATCATCTCCATTATAGGCAGGTGCTCCCCAAACTTTTTCGTATAATTCTTCCTTCGAAAATACGTAGTTTGGATTCTCACAAAAGAATAGTAGTAGTTGAAAGAGTTGAGCGGAACATTCGACAACGTTTCCATCTACTGTTAGTTCCGCAGAATGTTGATCAATTTCAAATCTCCCAAAAGAAAAGGAGTATATTCTTTGTTCTTGTATGTTTTGTTTCATATGTCTTCGGAGTTGAGCTTTCATACGAGCGACTACTTCTAGTGGATTAAATGGTTTCGTAATGTAATCATCCGCACCGTATGAAAATCCGGAAATTTTATCTACATCAGATGTTTTTGCTGTTAGGAAGAAGATAGGGCAATCCGTTTTTTGGCGAATGATTGGACAAATGTCAAAACCGGATTGTCCAGGAAGCATTACATCTAAAATAATTAAATCGTAATTGTTTTGCTCGGTGAGAGATAAGGCTATTTCCGCAGATGTTGCAGTTGTAATATGAGAAAAACCTTCTTTTTCAAGAATGGTAGTTAGTAATTGTAAAATTGCTGTTTCATCATCAATGAGTAGAATATTTGCGTGATACATATGAATCCCTCCTAATTTCCTCGAATATCATATCATCTTTTTGTAACTTATGGAATTTTTAAGGAAATTTTAAGGTTTTCTTTCACAAAAAATTAAGATTCAAATGATATGATAAAAGTAACATGGGGAGGAGATGAATGTGAATCCGTTTCAAACGATGCGAGCTAGATATTTTTTAATTGTATTTGCATTACTAATTTTAATAGCACGAAGTAGTAATGAAGTGCTAGAAAATACATTTCATATACAGAATTCATCTTTTATAAATATGCTTATATTTTATATCCTTCCAATAATATGGCTTTTTTACGGATATAGAAAGCATCGTGTTTCATTTTCATTATTTATTAATAGAAACGAAACATTTAACCTAGTGCAAGTTTTGTACATCGCGATTATACTTTGTATGTTTAGTTACGGCTATCTTATTTTATATATGTACAGCTTTGCATGGATTACACCAGATTTTATTATGAATGCCTTGCATGAACCGATTATAGATAGTACCGGGGGATATGTATTTCAATTTATTAGGGTTGTATTTATCGCACCTATTGTCGGAGAGTTTGTTTTTCGAGGGTTTTTACTGCAGCGTTTTGCAGCAAAATGGGGAACGAGTGTAGCGATGATTGCAGTGGCACTTTTATTTGCGATATTACATGTCGATTTTCTCGGTGCCGCCGTATTTAGTATCGTATTATCAATCGTATATATTCGTACGAAAAGCTTACTCATGCCAATTGCGATACATATGTTAAACAATACATTTGTACTCTGTGCATCTTTCCTAGTAAGTAGAGAAAAAATCATGAGTTTTGCAGATTTCTCAAACTATACGACGTTCTTTCCAGGACTTATTATTTTTATAACGGGATTAAACTTAGTACTCATCTTTTTATTTGTTAACCGCAAATATTGGAGTAAAGAAATGCCAGCTATATATGTAGAGCAGGAAAAAATCTTTTCAGACGTAGTGGGGAGTAAATGAGATGAAGAAAACGTTTGAAAAAATATTGAAAGACATTATAGAGTCTACGTCTCTTACAGATATGTGTGATAAAAGCGTTTGTCATTGGGTGCAACCTGTAGTAGATACAATTGTGTTTCCAGAGTATTACTTATTTTCTAGTACTCATGTAAAAGAAAATATTATTTCTCTTGTTATTGTGTTAGGGGTTTTACTAATATTTGGTCTAATTGTAGAAGAAATGATGAAGCGCATCTTCAAAAAAAATGAAGAGAAGTATATGTGGGTTCATAAAGTATTCGAGAAAGTAATGGTGGCTTTCCTTTTGTTTTATGGCATGAAAACAATCATTTACTTTATAGCTTTGAAACATCATTAATTCGAAATTTGAAAGGGATGTATAAAATTATATGAATGAAACAATATCATCAAATAAGTTTTTTTATTTGATTGTACTGAGTTTAGTATTGATTACGACAGTAAATGTTGTTCTTCGCTGGGAGGAAGCGTATTTCTTTATGTATTTAGCACTCCATTTGTTGGGAATATTATGTATAAGCGGCGGAATAGTTGCTGAAAAAAAGAGTGAAGAAAGCGTTAATTACATGTGTGTGACCGGTCTTATTTTACTTTTAGCTGTGCAAGGTATTATGAAATATAGTTCTTTTTCTCTGCAAGATTTTAGTTTGTTAATAGATGTACTTCCTTAAGAAGGATTTTAAGGACTATGAATATATACGATATGTAAAAGGCATTGGTTTGTAAGTACATTTCTTATACCAGATTATGAGCCGGTGAAACTCTTCTTGTAATAGAAGAGTTTTTTTATGTAAATTGAACGAGCTAGAACAATTATCACGATTAGCTTGTTCTAATTTTGAAAGTACGAACTTACAATAATAATAGACAGGCAGCATAGAGGAGGGAATAGCGTGAGGAAAGTTATTGGGTGGTCGCTTTTTTTATACGTTGGGTTTGCGTTACTTATATATTGGTATTTATTTGGATGGAATCATGAGCTCATTCCGGACATGTATAAAGGAACGAGTGCAGATCCAGAAACTTTTATGAATGCGAGGGAGCTTACGCTAAGTCAAGATTATTCGCGTGTGAAAAATTTACTGTTCTTTTTAGCGACGCCTCTTGAATGGATTATTTTATTATTTGTACTCGTGCTCGGTATTTCAAAAAAGTTTGAGAAATGGTCGAAGGAAACGACCAAAATAAATGTCTTACAAGTTGCAATTTATTTCTTTTATTTATCACTACTAACAACAGTTCTTGCATTACCGATGCAATGGATCGGGCGTAAAGTGTCCGTTGATTACGGCATTTCCACGCAAAGTACACAAAGCTGGATAAAAGATCATGTTATCGATTTTTGGGTGAATTATGCGACTATGTTACTCATTGTTACAGTTCTTTTATGGCTTATCCGTAAATTCCCGAAGAGATGGTGGTTAGCAGGATGGGCGCTCTCTGTACCATTTACAATCTTTTTAACGTTCGTGCAACCTGTTATTATTGATCCACTTTACAATGATTTCTCGACGCTAAAAAATAAAGAATTAGAAACGAAAATTTTGACAATGGCAGATAAAGCTGATATTCCAGCTAAACACGTATATGAAGTAAATATGTCGGAAAAAACGAATTCGTTAAATGCATATGTAACGGGAATTGGCCTTAACTCTCGCATTGTAATGTGGGATACGACGCTTAAGCAATTAAAAGATAAAGAGATTTTATTTATAATGGCTCATGAAATGGGACATTATGTTATGAAACATATATATTGGGGCGTTGGGAGTTATATTTTACTATCGTTTATAGGTATGTATGTAATTAGTCGAATTTTAAATTTGTGTATTCGAAAATGGGGAGATACGCTGAAAATTTCAAAAATGGCATGTTTCTCGATTTTACCTTTATTTTTCTTAATTTCCTCTGTATTATCTTTTGCATCACAACCAGCAACAAACTACGTTTCACGTATAGAAGAACGAGCGGCAGATCAATATGCTTTAAATATGACGAAAGATGGGAAGTCTGGTGTGAAAACTTTTCAATATTTATCAAAAACAAGCTTAAGCCAAGTGAATCCGCCTGCGTTAGTGAAATTTTTCTTATATACACATCCACCAATTTTCGAAAGAATTCATACGTTTGAACAATATGAAAAACAAAAAAACAAGAAGTAGCGATTATGCTACTTCTTTTTTATAGAAATATAAGTTTGGTATTGGGAATATTTATCATTGCTTTTTATTGTGATTTTGTAAATAATAAGCTATAAAATTCTAAAAATCTATATATAAAGGAATAAAGGTGGAAATATGTATTTTTTACAAAATTTAAAAGTGAAACATAAATTATTCTTACTTATCTCATTAGCAGTTTTGGGCATGGCAATTATGAGTTGTGTAGCAATTAATTCTATTAATAAGATTAAGCACGATACAGAGGTTGTAGTAGATGATTATCAAAATTCTGCAGTTTTATTAGAAGGAATGCTTCGTACACAAAATTCACTAGAATATAACTTACTAGAATTAATTACAACGTCACAAAATGAGGGGACAAATAAAGAAGGGATTATTGGTAATGTTGAAAAGGATCTTAAAAAATATGATTCTTTATTAAAAGAATATGATGATGGCGTTAATTTAAGTAAGCAAGAGGATGAGCTGTTTCAGAAGATGAAGAAATCTTTGCCAAGTTATATGGAGACATATAAGAAGTTGTTTGACAAAGCAAAGGGAACAAATGAATCTCAAATGGTAAACGAATTTCAAAAGGACTTAAAACCGAAGGGAGTAGAGTTAGCTGGTTATGCTGTAGATTTAGAAGAGTATGTTTCAAATTTAGCTGACCAAGTATTTAAAGATTCTCAAAAAATGATAGATCGGTCCGTTATTACCTTTATCATTCTTGCAGTAGTTACTACAATCATTATATGTATAGTAAGTTATATTATTAGCAAACTTATAGTTGCTCCTTTACAAACGGTTAGTCGTATGATGGAAAGAGCAAAAGAGGGAGATTTAACTGTACATGGTGATTATAATGCTAAAGATGAATTAGGTATATTAGTAAGTGATTTTAACGAGATGATTGCAGGGCTAAGAACAAATATGCAAGAAGTAGAGAATAATATTCAGCTTTTATTCCAACATGCAGACGGAGTAGTATCTGCATCAGAAGTATCTAGCGGTGCAGCAAAGAAAATCACTATGGATATTGAAGAAGTTGCCAATGGCGCAGAGAGCCAAATGCAAGCAATGGAACAAACTGCGGGTGCGATGGAAGAGTTGACACAAGGAATGCAGAGCATAGTGAATACATCATCCTCTGTAAATGAATTGTCTGCTCAATCAGCATTAGATGCAGAGAGTGGTAACAAATTAATGAAACAAATGATTCAACAGATGGATACAATCCAAAATTCAGTACATAGCGGTGTGAAACAAGTAGAGACTATGAAAGAACAATCAGAAGAAATTGTTAAAATCATTGATGTTATGCAAGGTATTACCTCTCAGATTAACTTATTAGCATTAAATGCCGCAATTGAGGCTGCACGTGCTGGAGAAAGTGGTAGAGGATTTGCAATTGTGGCAGATGAAGTAAGAAAATTAGCAGAACAATCTAGTGATTCTGCAAAACAAATTGAGAAACTTATTATTCAAGTTATGGGAACAACGAACCATACGGTACATATGATGGGGAAAGTAGATACTGAGGTGCAGGCAGGTACTCAAGTAGTAATGCATACAGAAAAAGTATTTGGAACAATTACAGAAAAAGTGCAGCAAGTATCTGAGCAAATTCAAACGGTATCTATGTCTACAGATGAAATTGCAGCGAGTAGTGAGGAGATTTTTGCTTCTACAGAAGACATGGCGCAAATTTCTCAAAGGTCATCTGATCGAACTGATAGGGTAAAAGAGTCTATTCAACAGCAAGAAAAATCAGTTCAAGAAATCTCAGTTTCAATTGAGCATCTGCATAGCGTAGCAGGAGGATTAAAGCAGATTGTTTCACAATTTACTCTTCAAAAATAATATATTTAAGTTTATATATAGTGAAATTCCTCTGAGTAAATAGCAAAAAAATCATCCTTTATAAGAAATAAAGGATGATTTTTTTATTATGAAGATTTGGTGTGAATTCTACTTTTCACATTCTATTTTTTTACAGTTTTTCAATTGTGATATATAATGATATGTAATGTTTTTAGAATTTTTAGTTTATAAAGAGATGATTGTAGGGGGAGGAGAAAATTGTTTCATTCAAAATCAATGCCGGCTATAAAAATGATTCTTTCGATGTCTATTTTCGGATCGATTGGATTTTTTTCTGTCCAAACGGGTTTACCATCTTTTGAATTAGTATTTATTCGTTGTATTTGTGCGACTTTATTTTTAACGCTATGTTGGTTTGCAACAGGACAATATAAAAATGAGAAATGGAATAAAAAAGAAATTGTGCAAATATTAGCGTGTGGCGTATTTCTCGTTTTTAACTGGGTGTTTTTATTTAAAGCGTTTGAACTCATGTCGATTACAATTGCGATTTCAGTGTATCATCTCGCTCCAATTATCGTATTAATGATCGGTAGTATCGTATTTAAAGAGAGGCTAACAGTATTTGCTGTTATGTCCATTGTTATTTGTTTCATCGGTACAGTTTTAGTAGCTGGGGTAGATGGAAGTATGTCGCTTGAGAAACTTATGTCGTCTGGAATGGTGTGGGCGCTTCTTGCAGCTTTATTTTATGCATTTACAACGTTGCTCGGAAAAGGAATTAAGCATACGAGTGCATATGCGATGACCTTTTTACAAACGTTTTTAGGCATATTTTTATTGCTACCATTCGTAGATTTCGGGAAGTTTCAAGGATTAACAGAGATGAACTGGATGATGATTACTGCGACAGGACTTATACATACTGGGTTTGTATATTACTTATTTTTTGACAGTTTAAGAGATTTACCGACGAGACTTATTTCTGTATTAGTGTTTTTAGATCCTGCTGTTGCAATTTTGTTAGATACGATCTTTACTGGATTCAGACCGACGAGTATGCAAATTGTAGGGATTGCCTTAATATTTGTAGGAATGGCATTTACTTTCTGGAAGCCGAGGGATGAAAGAGTGAAAGTGTACTCAGAAGCATAATATTTACCGGGATTAAAAGTAGCTACGTCATTAACGTTAATAGGTGGAATGTTTTTTAGTGCAAATGGACAATATTTGCACTTTTTTTGTCTGAAAAATGAAGTTTTTATAAGCAAAGGATTTAATGAAAATCTTATAGAATATGTTAGTGTACAACATTGTAAATCCTTTGAAACTGAAGAAGGATTTACAGAGTATACGTCATAATAATTTGTCTATGATTCGGTATACCAATTGAAATGAGGACGGATTTGCTTCCCTTTAGTAGTAATCTTCAAAATAATAGATGTTAAAAATGAATGTATTACATGAGATTTGTAAATACAGCATATGTAATATGGAAAAAGAATGTAGTCTATTATTTTCCATTTTAATAAAATGGAAATGAAGGAGAGAGGGCAATGAAGAAAAGAATGTTGCGTATAATGACGGTAGCGACTATTATGGGTGGTTTATTATTAAATGTAAATGTTCCTAATATAAAAGCAGAAGAGTATCCAGAAGTGATTGTATTTGATGATGTTCCAGTAGACTATTGGGCATATGAATATATTATAGACGTTGCATATAATAAAGTTATGCTAGGTTATGGAAATGGGAAATTTGGTGTTGGTGATAATGTAACGCGAGAACAAGTGGCGGCAGTACTATATCGCGCACTTAATATAAAACATGAAGGACAGTCACATAATCCGTATAAAGATATTTCTGAAAGATCAACAATGTTTCCAAAGGAAATTTTAGCATTAACAGAACATGGTATTTTTAAAGGTGATGAGAAGGGGAATTTTAGACCGAGGGAAACGATAACACGTGCAGAAGTAGCACAAGTCCTTACACGAGCATTTTCATTTGAAGTGAAGAAGAAACATACATTTACAGATGTACCAAATACTTATTGGGCAAAAAATGCAATTAGTGCATTGCAATCTAATAATGTCATAATAGGAACAGGGAATGGAAAGTTTGAACCAAATAAATTTGTAACACGTGAGCAATATGCAGCATTTTTATATAAGGCTATTATGAATTTTCATTTGAAAGATGAGAAGTATTAAGCGGAAATTCAAAAGTTGTTTAATAGAAAGGTGAAAATATTTTAATTATAGTAATATGTTATTTTGAAAAAAGTGCAAAAGTTTTGCGCTTTTTTTATTTAATTCATGTATATTTATTCACTTTAATACAAAACATGAATTTACCAAAAATGAAAAAACAGGTGTGTTAAAGTGACAATTCATAAGAAAAAGATATTATTTAGTAACTTTATTATCAACGAAGTGTAAAGGAAAGTATGTGAAAAGAAGTTCACAAATTAGACAAAACTTATATAAATAAGTATATTGATACGTTTTTATTAATTCTTTATAGTAGAAAAAAAGTATGTTTTTAGGGGGAAAATGCGGTGAAGAAAAAGTTTTTAAAAATAGCAACGGCTTTAACAATTATGGGTGGAGTTGTATTAAGTGCAGAAGGTACTAAAGTAAATGCTGAAGTAGTTGTGAAGCAACAACAAGCAAATTCTGTTGTATTTAAAGATGTACCGAAAGGACAGTGGTATTCTGAAGCTATTCACACTCTAGCAGGCTGGGGAATCATTAAGGGTTATGGAAATGAGCAGTTTGGTTTTGGTGATAATGTAACACGTGAGCAAGTAGCGGCTTTAATTTATCGTACGTTTGATTTTAGCGAAGTGTTTGAGGAAGGCGACGTACTTGAGAATCCATACAAAGATATTAATGAAAACTCAACAATGTTCATAGAAGAAATTTTAGTATTAACAGAAGTAGGTATCTTAAAAGGTGATGGAAATGGGAGCTTTAGACCGAAGGATACGCTAACACGTGCAGAAATGGCACAGGTTCTTACGAATGCTTTTGAATTAGAAGCAAAGGGACCTCATACTTTTAATGATGTTCCAGCAGATTCATATTCATGGGCAGAAAATGCAATTAGTGCAATACAAACAAATAATATTACAATGGGAATAGGCGAAAATAAATTTGGTCCGTCTATGAGCGTAAAGCGCGAACAATATGCAACATTCTTATATAGAGCAATTTTAAATGATGAGCAACAATAATTTATAAAAAGAGCTGGTGTTATACAACACCAGCTCTTTTTTTGCTTGAAATAAATATATCTTTGGAGAAAATTTGTTAAATCTTCAAAAAAAACTTCCTTTTCTGAAGATTTGTTATATAATATAAAACATAAAATCAAATCTGTTATAAGACAGTTTAAGAAGGGGATGCTAATATGTCGACGCAAACTTCACGGGTTACACTGGCCGGAGAAATGTTACCAGCGTACAACGAAATATTGACACCTGAGGCGCTTAGTTTTTTAAAGGAACTGCATGAAAATTTCAATGAACGCCGCACGGAACTTTTAAAAAAGCGTGTGGAGAAACAAAAAAGAATTGATGCAGGGGAGTTTCCTACGTTTTTAGAAGAAACAAAGCATATACGTGAAGGAGATTGGACAATTGCCGAGCTTCCGAAAGATTTAGAGGATCGCCGCGTGGAGATTACTGGGCCGGTGGATAGAAAGATGGTCATTAACGCTTTAAATTCAGGAGCACATCTTTTTATGGCAGACTTTGAAGATTCGAATGCACCAACTTGGAGAAATGCTGTCGAAGGTCAAATTAACTTACGAGATGCGAGTAAGGGAACGATTTCACATAAAAATGAAAACGGAAAAGAATATCGTTTAAATAGTAAAACAGCTGTATTAATTGTGCGTCCGAGAGGATGGCATTTAGAAGAAAAACATATGCAAGTTGACGGCAAGAACATGTCTGGCAGTTTAGTAGATTTTGGTTTGTACTTTTTCCATAATGCGAAGACGCTTTTAGCAAAAGGAAGTGGCCCGTACTTTTACTTACCGAAAATGGAAAGTTACTTAGAGGCAAGATTATGGAATGACGTTTTCGTATTCGCTCAAAAGTATATCGGTATTCCGAACGGAACGATTAAAGCGACTGTGTTAATAGAAACGATTCACGCTTCATTTGAAATGGATGAAATTTTGTATGAACTAAGAGATCATTCTGCTGGTTTAAACTGCGGACGATGGGATTATATATTTAGTTTCTTAAAGAGCTTCCGTAATCATAATGAATTTTTACTTCCGGATAGAGCGCAAGTCACGATGACAGCGCCGTTTATGCGCGCGTATTCTTTGAAAGTTATTCAAACGTGTCATCGTCGTAATGCGCCAGCAATCGGAGGGATGGCGGCGCAAATCCCAATTAAAAATGATCCAGAAGCAAATGAGGCAGCTTTCGAGAAAGTGCGTGCTGATAAGGAGCGCGAAGCTTTAGACGGTCATGATGGGACTTGGGTTGCCCACCCGGGACTTGTACCGGTTGCAATGGAAGTATTTAATCACATAATGAAAACGCCAAATCAAATTTTTAGAAAGCGTGAAGGAATACGTGTAACAGAAAAGGATTTATTAGAAGTACCGATGGGAACGATTACAGAAGGTGGTCTTCGCACGAATATTAACGTCGGTATTCAATATATTGCATCTTGGTTAAGCGGGCGGGGAGCAGCTCCAATTTATAACTTAATGGAAGATGCAGCAACAGCAGAAATATCAAGAGCACAAGTATGGCAGTGGATTCGTCATGAGGGTGGAAAGCTAAGTGATGGCCGTAATATCACTTTTAAATTAATGGAAGAATTGAAAGAAGAAGAACTAGCAAAAATAGAAAGAGAGATTGGTAAGGAAGCATTTAATAAGGGGAGATTTGAAGAAGCTACAAAACTGTTTACAAACCTTGTTCGTAATAACGAGTTCATGCCGTTTTTAACATTACCGGGTTATGAAATTTTATAAGAAACAAGAAAAGGGGATGGAACATATGAAAAACGAAAGAATTGATAAATTGCAGGAAAGCTGGGAATTAGATACGCGCTGGAAAGGGATAACACGTCCATATACAGCTGAAGATGTAATTCGTCTGCGCGGATCGATTGATATTGAACATACGTTAGCGCGCTGCGGTGCAGAGAAGCTTTGGAAATCACTTCATACAGAAGATTATATTAATGCACTTGGGGCATTAACAGGAAACCAAGCGATGCAACAAGTGAAGGCTGGATTAAAAGCAATTTATTTAAGCGGTTGGCAAGTAGCGGCAGATGCGAACCTTTCTGGACATATGTATCCTGACCAAAGCTTATACCCAGCGAACAGTGTGCCAGCTGTTGTAAAACGAATTAACCAAACACTTCAACGTGCTGATCAAATTCAGCATATGGAAGGTAACGGTGATACGGATTATTTCGTCCCAATTGTGGCGGATGCTGAAGCTGGGTTTGGTGGACAGTTAAACGTATTTGAATTAATGAAAGGGATGATTGAAGCGGGTGCATCTGGCGTGCACTTTGAAGACCAATTATCTTCAGAGAAAAAATGCGGGCATTTAGGCGGAAAAGTATTATTACCGACGCAAACAGCGGTGCGTAATTTAATTTCGGCACGTCTTGCTGCGGATGTAATGGGTGTACCAACAATTATCGTCGCTAGAACAGATGCAGATGCGGCAGATTTAATTACGAGCGATATCGATCCAGTTGATCAAGAGTTTATTACAGGTGAAAGAACACCAGAAGGGTTTTATCGTACGAAAGCAGGTCTTGATCAAGCAATTGCACGTGGTTTAGCGTATGCGCCGTATGCAGATCTCGTTTGGTGTGAAACGTCGGAGCCAAATTTAGAAGATGCAAAACGCTTTGCGGACGCAATTCATAAGAAATATCCAGGGAAGCTACTCGCTTACAACTGTTCTCCTTCATTTAACTGGAAACAAAAACTAGATGAAAAAACGATTGCAAGCTTCCAAAAAGAAATTGCATCGTACGGTTATAAATTCCAGTTCGTAACGCTTGCTGGATTCCATTCATTAAATTACGGCATGTTTGAATTAGCGCGTGGTTATAAAGAGCGCGGCATGGCAGCGTACTCTGAATTACAACAAGCAGAGTTCGCAGCAGAAAAAGATGGTTACTCTGCAACGCGTCATCAACGCGAAGTAGGAACAGGATACTTTGATGAAGTAGCACAAGTAATTACGGGCGGTACTTCATCAACGACTGCTTTAAAAGGATCTACGGAAGAAGAGCAGTTTACGAAATAAAGGTATAAGTAGGTGCCCCAAAAAATATTTTTGGGGCACTTTTCTTATTTATTATTACGTCGCTGACATTGTTAAACTTTGTCGGAAAGTTGATGTAATTTTATTTGTCGTCGTATTGTGGGACGTTCACTTCTATTTAAAATATCCAATCCAATATAGTGAATATACCAACGATAGCAGTAAAAAGAAGGAATGCGAATAATGATAGACAGCCCCATGTAAATAGTTTGTCTTTCCATGTTTCTTCATAATCATCAATTAGTTCCTCTATCACTTTTTTCTGCAATGGCTGTAAGGGACGTTCGGTGTGTAGTCCTGTAATAATGTTACGATCTCCTTTGAATTTTAAAGCACGTACAATATGATAAGAGTCGTTTCCCATCGATTTTTCAAATTGTAGACATGCCGCGTGCATAACATCTGTTTTCTCTTTTTCAAGATACCAATACCGTCCAGCCATTTCTGGGTATTGTAATGTAAAGTAAATGTCACCGAGTTTTTTCCTAAGTGCTAATTCATTCGGATAAGTAGTGATTAATCCGTGTAATCTATCTCTTGCTTTTCCAAGGTTGTTATTTTCAATATCTTTTTCAATTCTCTTTAATGTTTTTTTAGGGATTATTTCTGTCATACACGCCTCCTTATTAGAATAGGTATGGTTATATTTTATAAGAAATACTAAAATTTAGAAATTTTATTTTTAAAAAGATTGTACATTCTATTTTAAGTGTGTTATGATAATACCAGTTGAATAATTAAATTAAGCAATCCATATATTATCAAATGCCGAAAACAAACGGGAAAAAGTATGTGAGAACTAGTTTATGTTTCGAATTTGATAATGTGTGGATTCTTTTTTTATACATGAAGACTAAATAAAATGTATTTTCGTAGGAGGAAATAATTATGACAGTTACAGGACAAGTAAAATGGTTTAACAACGAAAAAGGCTTCGGTTTCATCGAAGTTCCAGGCGAAAACGATGTATTCGTACATTTCTCTGCAATCGAAACTGATGGTTTCAAATCTTTAGAAGAAGGCCAAAAAGTTAGCTTCGAAATCGAAGATGGCAACCGTGGACCTCAAGCTAAAAACGTAATCAAACTATAATTTTATAGTTTATTATAGAAAAAAGGATGGCTTATGCCATCCTTTTTTTTGTTGTTGAGATATACGATATTTATATTAGTAATAAAGACAGCCTAAAAAGTACGATTGAAGAAATAAAGGCGTACTCGAAAACTTATGAAAATGATAAAGTGACGGTAATTGATTTGAGGAAGTCTCATTCTCGGTATTTAGATCAAGAACCATATATAATCATAGTACAGGTTGAAAGAGATACAGAGAATCTTGGAAGAAAAAATAGTAGGTTTTTTTGAGGGTGAAGAAGAATGAAGGAAATGGCAATCAGTATGTAAAAAGGGCTTTCCGTAAAGGAAGGCCTTTTAGTGTTCTTTCACAGCTTTTTTCTTTTCACGTTTCTTGCATTCTGGACATTTAGATTTACGAAAAGGCTTCGCGAAGAACAGTAAAATAAAAAATAAACCGAATATAATACTCGCTGAATTTTTTACGATAACAATGCTACTATTTTTCATTTGAATTGTTGGATGATCTTGCTTTTCTTCCATGAGAGACCTCCGTATATTTGATTTATCCCGCATTAACGGGCAGTAAGACTCCCACCTCAAAATTCAGCTGGAGCAAAGAAGTTAGGTGGGAGATCAACTGCCCGTAAACGCCCGATTGGTTCAACTAATAATCAGTAGGGGATGGACAAAACCCCCACTGATTAAAGTTTCACTTTATATTTTAATTATAGCAAAGTTGATTGTTGTAATGATGTGAAAAGAGGGGGCGATTATAAATAATTTTTATATAGTCATTAACGTGTTTATTTTCATATTATTATTTTGAGATTTATAAAATGTTTGATAAATGATAAAAGATTGTAAAAAAGCGTAATCTGTAAACCATTTCCTTTTCATAGGTGCTAAAATTATATATGCAGCTGCTAATATAAATGGAAAAAAGGAGATAGTAGACTATGGAAAGTAAAGTAGAACGTTATGTCGAAAACTATGTTGTAAGCAAAAATACAATGGCCTTACTTCCTGTTGTTCTAGGAGAAAAGAAAGTTGTTACGCGAATTGTTGAAATGGAAGATTCTTTTTTCGTATTTCAAAAGCCTCTTGATATTATAGAGAGAAGTTGCCGGAAACATGGTTCTAGTTTCTTTGGAAGAAAAGAAGGAACGAAGGAGTTAACTCGTATTACACATAAAGCTCCTATCGCAATTAGTCCGACAGATCAACTTTATTTTTTCCCTACGTATTCTTATTCTCGAAAAGAGTGTGCGTGGTTATCTCATTTTCATATTGAAGGTAATAAAGAATTAAAAGATGGAAATCTTATTATTAGATTTATAAATGGTTTCGCTGTGAAACTAGAAATGTCAAAAAGTAGCTTTGAAAATCAGCAAAATCGTACAGCGAAATTGCGGACAGAATATGAAGACCGTAAGAAAAAACAAGGGAATCCTTGCTTTAAAGAGATTGATAAAAATGAAGAATCTAAATTAACACCAGCATATGAGAACGTGTATTTCGTGAAGGAAGGCGAAGTGTAAGAGGGAAAGGATGGGGAGACTCATCCTTTTTGATTTCGTTATATATACTATTTACACGGTAAGATTCATAAATAAAACAAGGTTAATTTCCTGAATTTTTGTTCTCTAATAACTTAAGGTAATATACAATTACAATATAAGGGTTATTTTCCTAAATATACTTAATGTAGTGTGATTATATATCATTTTATATTCGCGGTATACAGGATAGTTCTTTCCTTATTATATAAAAAAGGGGGCTGTTATGTTGAAAAGGACCATGTTATTTTGGGCGCAATATATTCTTGTGTTGCCTATATTATTTCTTACCTTTATGTTTACTGGTTTCGTTGGGGGTCAGTTAATGATAGGTGCTGATAAACAACATTTTATTTTTACGCCTCAAAATGCAACAGAATATAGTCAAATTAGTGAAATTGATAAATTGCTATTTGCTTTTTCAATTCAACCAGTTGTCACCATAGTATTTCTTCTATCGATTGTGTACGTACTGACACTTATTGTCTTTCAAATTATTGAATGTAAGAAGGAAAAAAAGATATTACATAGTTTACAATATATGGTTCTCATACCGATTTTTCTTTACTTGTGGTTAGGAATAATGCAATTTTCCGCAGTTGATTTAACTTGGATAGATAATTGGCAAGAGCACCTTATATTCACTCCTACTACTATAACGAATGAGCAAGAGATATATACGATTGATAAGTTTTTATACAAATTTCGAATGCTACCTATTCCAAGTACAGTATTAATACTATCTTTCTTATATTTATTAATACTTATCGTGATTGATAGTATACGCTTACTAAAAAAGTTTCTTGTAAGAACTAGTCATTAGAAAAGGAGAATTGTTTGAAGGTATAACAATTATTTGTCATTACTCATTTCCATATAGGTAGAAATAACCTTACGCGTAGTAAGGGTTTTTTTGAAACTACAGATTGACACTTTCTGTAGTTTCTTCTTTTTTATAATATGTAACCGTTAAATTATAATCTGTGCGTGGTGTCTAAATTATTCTCATGTCGTGTCGAATATTGAAAGATTATCATAGCGTGATAATGAAGGAATTCTAATGAAAGATATGGAAACTTTAATAAATACATCTCCATATGTCGTATCTACCATTTCCTCTTTCATTTAAGCAATGATACAGTAGAGGTAGTAATTAGAGTAAAGGGGTAAAGTGTAGAATGGATTTTCAAACGATCAAAGAGTATTTTTCACCAGAAAATATGGATCATATTGTTGAAAGTTATCGTGCGTTCGGACCGCTTCTCGGTATTGGCTTACCGATGATAGAGGCGCTTATTCCGGCATTGCCACTCATTGTGTTTGTGTTGGCGAATGCTGTTGCATTTGGTTTTTGGTTCGGTTTTCTTTATTCATGGATTGGGTCAGTAATTGGTGCAATGCTTGTATTTTTCATTATTCGTAGCTTTGGAAGAAGTCGTTTCTTTTCTTTTGTAAATAAGCATGAGAGAGTGCGAAAAGCGATGGGATGGATTGAAAGAAAAGGGTTCGCGCCAATCTTTGTTATATTTTGTTTTCCGTTCACACCATCTGCGCTTATAAATGTTGTAGCTGGTTTGTCTCGCATTAGCGTAAAACAGTTTGGACTAGCATTAGCATTTGGAAAGCTTGTTATGATCTTTATTTTAACGTATATCGGTCATGATTTAGCGTCATTTATTCATAAGCCCGTGAAATCGGTTATTGTGGGCGTTGTTATTTTTATTTTATGGTATGTCGGTAAAAAAATTGAAGTAAAGTTAGAACTACATTAGGAAAAGTCTTCTTTGTAAAGATAAGCTTCATCATTAAAGGGCGAGGGGAGAAGCGAATGAAGAAAACTTTGAAAAAAGAAGGGCTAGAGTGGGTAAGAACAATTTTAATTGGTGTACTATTAGCTGTATTTTTTCGAACGTTTTTCTTTTCAACGTACGTTGTAGAGGGGAAGTCAATGATGCCGACATTGCAAGATGGAAATATGCTCGTTGTGAATAAGGTGAGTTATCAAGTAGGGGACTTGAATCGATTTGATGTCGTCGTTTTTCATGCGAATAAAAAAGAGGACTATGTAAAGCGAATTATCGGTTTACCTGGGGATCATATCGAATATAAGCATGATAAACTATATATAAACGGACAATTCGTGGAGGAACCTTATTTAGAGACGTATAAGAAAGAGACGAATGGACGGCAATTAACAGGTGATTTTAAATTAGAAGAATTAACGAAAGAAAAGTTTGTACCACCTGGTTCTATTTTTGTAGTTGGTGACAACCGCCTTGGTAGCTGGGATAGTAGGCACTTCGGCTTTGTGAAAGCTGATACAGTTGTCGGTAAAGTTGATTTACGATATTGGCCGATTCAAGAGGTACAAACGAATTTTTCAAAAGGCTGATATAATAAAATGAGTATAAGGAAAAGACAAACGAGTATGTTTGTCTTTTTTATCGTCCTATAATACAATTATGATAGCAAACTAACGTTCGTTATGTAAGTGAAAGGTGGGGTTACATGTCACTTCGATTTGTGATTGGTAGAGCTGGAAGTGGAAAAAGTACACTTTGTTTACACGAAGTGCAAGAAGAGTTAAAACAGCGCCCAAGAGGGAAAACAATATTATATCTTGTGCCAGAACAGATGACATTCCAAACGCAGCAGGCGTTAATTGGGAGTGAAGATGTAAGAGGTTCTATTCGGGCACAAGTTTTTAGTTTTTCGCGATTAGCGTGGAAGGTGCTGCAAGAAGTTGGCGGAGCGAGTCGTCTTCATATTGATGAAGCTGGTGTACATATGTTGCTTCGTAAAATTGTAGAATCTCGTAAAGATGGACTATCTGTGTTTCAAAAAGCAGCGGAGCAAAACGGTTTCTTTGAACATCTTGGTAGTATGATTGCTGAGTTTAAACGTTACAATGTGACGCCGTCTAACGTATATGAAATGTGGCAACAATTAGACACGCATAGCAGTAGTGCAGAGCAAAAGCTACTAGCGAATAAAGTGTATGATTTACAGTTACTATATGATGATTTTGAACGTGCTTTAATCGGAAAGTATTTAGATTCAGAAGACTACTTACAATTATTAATTGAGAAGCTTTCAGACTCTGAGTATGTAAAAGGCGCGGAAATTTATATAGATGGATTCCATTCATTTTCTCCTCAAGAGCTAGAAATCGTTAGAGGGCTAATGAAATTAGGAACAAGAGTAACAATAACATTAACGATAGATGAAAAAACGTTAGCGCAGCCAGTGAATGAACTAGATTTATTTTATGAAACGACGTTAACGTATGAAAAAATAAAACAAGTAGCGCGTGAAGAGAAAATAGAAATTGAAAAAACAATTCCACTTATGGAACAACCGCGTTTTCATTCTCCAGCATTAGCTCATTTAGAAACGCATTATGAAGCGCGTCCGAATGAAAAGTATCATGGTGAAGCGAGTTTGACAATTAGTACAGCAGCTAATTTACGAGCTGAAGTAGAAGGTGTTGCTCGTGAAATTAGAAGACTTGTGGCGGCTGAAGACTATCGTTACCGAGATATCGCAGTCCTTCTTCGTAACGGAGAAAGTTATTACGACGTAATGCGAACGTTATTTACGGATTATAATATCCCGCATTTCATTGATGAAAAACGCCCGATGTCACATCATCCGCTAGTAGAATGTATTCGTTCGGCACTCGAGATTATTAGCGGGAATTGGCGTTATGATGCAGTGTTCCGCTGTGTGAAAACAGAACTTTTATATCCACTAGACGTAAGAAAAGAAGCGATGCGCGAAGAGATGGATGAGTTCGAAAACTACTGTTTAGCGTACGGTGTACAAGGGAAGAGATGGACTTCTGAAGATCCGTGGATGTATCGTCGTTATCGTTCTCTTGATGATGCGAGCGAAATGATAACAGACAGTGAGCGTGAAATGGAAGAGAAAATAAATCGACTTCGCGACGTTGTAAGAACGCCAGTTATTCGTATGCAAAAAAGACTGAAGCGTGCTGGAACAGTTATGCAAATGTGCGAAGCGGTATATTTATTTTTAGAGGAGCTTGACGTTCCGAAAAAACTAGAAGAATTACGTGTTCGTGCAGAAGAAAATGGAGATTTCTTATTTGCGACAGACCATGAGCAAGTATGGGAAGAAGTGATGAATCTTCTTGATACGTTCGTTGAGATGCTTGGCGAAGAGAAGATGTCCCTTTCAATGTTTACGGAGGTTATGTCGACAGGTCTTGAGGCACTTCAATTTACGAACATTCCGCCGTCACTAGATCAAGTGTTAGTTGCTAATATTGATCATTCTAGATTATCAGATATTAAAGCGACGTTCATTATTGGAGTAAATGAAGGAGTGATTCCAGCAGCGCCTATGGATGAAGGTATGCTTTCTGATGAGGAGAGAAATGTTCTCACCGCTGCAGGTATCGAATTAGCACCAACGACGAGACAAACTTTATTAGAAGAACAGTTCGTTATGTATCAAATGGTGACGAGAGCATCTGAGAAGTTATACATTTCCTGTCCGCTTGCGGATGAAGAAGGAAAGACGTTACTTGCTTCTAGTTTTATTAAAAAAATAAAAAGAATGTTCCCTGATGTGAAAGAATCGTTTATTACGAATGACGTAAATGACTTATCGCGTTCGGAACAAATCTCATATGTAGCAACGCCAGAAGTAACGTTGTCTTATGTCATGCAGCAACTGCAAACGTGGAAGCGATACGGATTTGAAGGGAATTTAGACTTTTGGTGGGATGTATATAACTTCTACGTTACTTCAGATGAATGGAAGCAAAAAAGTAGCCGTGTGTTATCAAGTTTATTCTACCGAAATCGTGCACAGAAACTAAGTACAGATGTAAGTAGGGATTTATATGGAGATACAATTAAGGGAAGCGTTTCTCGTATGGAACTATTTAATCGCTGTGCGTACGCTCATTTTGCCCAGCACGGTTTATCGCTAAGAGAGCGTGATATTTTCAAACTTGATGCGCCAGATATCGGTGAGTTATTCCATGCAGCGCTGAAGAGAATTGCAGACAAGCTATTACGTGAAAATCGGACTTGGGCGGATTTATCAATAAAAGAGTGTGAACACCTTTCTGCTTTAGTAATAGAAGAAATTGCACCGTTATTACAAAGACAAATTTTATTAAGTTCGAACCGTCATTTCTATTTAAAGCAAAAACTACAACAAATCATTTTCCGTACGTCACTTATTCTTCGTGAACATGCGAAGTCGAGTGGATTTGTACCAGTTGATTTAGAAGTACCGTTCGGTATGGGCGGGACTGGATCTCTTCCGCCAATGGAATTTGCGTTGCCAAATGGTGTGAAGATGGAAGTAGTTGGCCGTATTGACCGTGTTGATAAGGCGGAAGATGAGAGTGGTACGTTCCTTCGTATTATTGATTATAAATCAAGTTCGAAAGCGTTAGATTTAACAGAAGTGTATTACGGACTCGCACTTCAAATGTTAACGTATTTAGATGTTGTTACTTCAAATGCACATACGTGGATGAAAAAGGGCAGTACTGCATCACCGGCGGGTGTATTGTATTTCCATATTCATAACCCGATTGTTGAGATGAAAGGCGATGCATCTGAAGAAGAAATTGAGAAAGAAATTTTAAAGAAATTTAAAATGAAAGGTCTCGTACTAGGAGATGCTGACGTTGTGCGTTTAATGGATAATAAACTTTCAACAGGAAGCTCAGATATTATTTCTGCTGGTCTGAAAAAAGATGGTAGTTTTAGTGCGCGTTCTAGCATTGCAAGTGAACAAGAGTTTAACGTACTTCAAAAATATGTACACCACTCGTTTGAAAATATCGGAAAAGACATAACAGAAGGTGTTATCGATATTGCTCCTTACAAAAAGGGGAATAAAGCGGCATGTACGTTCTGTAACTTCAAATCTGTTTGTCAATTTGATGAATCACTTGAAGATAACCAATTCCGTACGTTAAAAGATATGAAAGATAGCGAAGCGATGGAGAAAATTAGAGAGGAGGTTGGCGGAGAATGATAGAAAATTGGCCTCAGAAACCAGAAGGTAGTCAATGGACAGATGACCAGTGGAAAGCGGTTGTAGCGAACGGACGTGATATTTTAGTCGCAGCGGCAGCTGGATCAGGGAAAACAGCGGTATTAGTTGAACGTATTATTAAAAAGATTATAAGTGAGGAAAATCCAGTCGATGTCGACCGCCTGCTCGTTGTAACATTTACGAATGCAGCGGCGCAAGAAATGAAAAATCGAATTGGGGAAGCGTTAGAAAAAGTATTAATTGATGGGCCAGGTTCACAGCATATAAGAAAGCAGCTTAGCTTATTAAATAAAGCTTCCATTTCTACAATTCATTCATTTTGTTTACAAGTTATTAGAGGATATTATTACATGCTTGATGTCGATCCTCGTTTTCGTATTGCGAACCAAACAGAAAATGAGTTATTAAAAGAAGAAGTGCTAGATGACATATTAGAAGAAGAATATGGAATCGAAGATAATAGTATTTTCTTTGAACTAGTTGATCGTTATACGAGTGACCGTAGTGACGATGACTTACAACGAATGATTTTAGCGCTTCATACAGAATCAAGAGCGCATCCAAACCCGGAGAAGTGGCTTGATAAATTAGTAGAAGCATACGACGTTGAAGGAAAGACGATTGAAGATTTAGTGTACGCTTCTTACTTATTAGAAGATGTGAAGTTTCAGCTTGAAACAGCGGAAAAGCATATTCGTAAGGCGACTGAACTCGCAATGCTTCCTGATGGTCCAGCGTCTCGCGTTGAAACTTTACAAGCGGATTTAGCTTTACTTGGAACGTTATCCTCAGCAGCTCGTGGATCGTGGACAAGCGTTTATGAAGCGATGCAAAATGTATCGTGGCAAACGTTAAAGCGTATTAAAAAAAGTGATTACAACGAAGATGTTGTAAAACAAGTAGATTCTCTTCGTAATAAAGCGAAAGATGAAGTGAAGAAATTACAAGAAGAGCTATTTAGCCGCAGACCCGAAAGTTTCTTACGAGATTTTCAAGATATGCATCCTGTATTAGAAAAACTCGTGAAGCTTGTAAAAGTATTTACAGAGCGTTTCCAAGCGATTAAGCGAGATAAAGGAATGGTCGATTTCACAGATTTAGAGCATTTCTGTTTGCAAATTTTAAGCGAGCAAAGTGAAGGCGGTGAAATGAAGCCGTCAGCAGTAGCACTTCAATATCGTAATAAATTTGCTGAAGTACTAGTTGATGAATATCAAGATACGAACTTCGTACAGGAATCAATTATTAAATTCGTAACGAAAGATTCTGAGAGTGAAGGAAACTTGTTCATGGTAGGTGACGTAAAACAGTCAATCTATCGTTTCCGACTAGCAGAGCCTGGTTTATTCTTAGGAAAATATAAACGTTTCACACAAGAAGGATCGGGCGGCGGAATGAAGATTGACTTAGCGAAAAACTTCCGTAGCCGTCATGAAGTGCTAGCAGGTACGAACTTTATTTTCAAACAAATTATGGGCGAAGAAGTCGGCGAAATTGATTATGATGCTGACGCTGAATTAAAGCTAGGTGCTAGCTATCCAGAAGGTGAAGATGTAGCGGCAGAGCTATTATGTATTCAGCAAACTGAGGAAGAAGTGCAAGACGGTGAAGAAGGTGCCGAAGTAGAAAAAGCGCAGCTTGAAGCTCGTCTTATGGCGCAGCGTATTAAAGCAATGGTCGATTCAGGCTATGAAGTGTATGATCGTAAAACTGATAGTATGCGCCCAGTGCAATATCGTGATTTCGTTATTTTACTTCGCTCCATGCCATGGGCGCCGCAAATTATGGAAGAGTTAAAACTACAAGGAATTCCGGTATATGCTGACCTTGCGACTGGTTACTTTGAAGCGACAGAAGTAAATATTATGATGAACGTATTCCGCGTCATTGATAACCCGATGCAAGATATTCCGCTTGCAGCTGTACTTCGTTCACCGATCGTTGGACTAAATGACGAAGAACTTGCGACGCTTCGTGCTCATGGAAAGAAAGGCTCGTTTTATGAAGTGATGAGCTCATTCTTAAAGGGAGCGCCGCTTGAAGAAGAACAAGAATTGCATGATAAATTAGAGTGGTTTTATAACTTACTGCAAGGGTGGCGTGAATTTGCGCGTCAACAATCTCTTTCTGATTTAATTTGGAAAGTGTACGGTGAGACAGGCTATTACGACTTTGTCGGCGGTTTACCAGCCGGAAAGCAAAGGCAGGCAAACTTACGCGTACTATATGACCGTGCAAGACAATATGAAGCAACATCGTTTAGAGGATTATTCCGCTTCTTGCGCTTTATTGAGCGTATTTTAGAACGCGGAGATGATATGGGAACGGCGAGAGCCCTTGGAGAACAAGAAGATGTTGTTCGCATTATGACGATTCATAAAAGTAAAGGGCTAGAGTTCCCAGTCGTATTTGTAGCTGGACTTGGTCGCCGTTTTAATACACAAGATTTAATGAAGCGTTTCTTACTTCATAAAGATTTCGGTTTCGGTTCACAATTTATCGATCCTCGTAAACGAATTAAATATACGACATTATCGCAACTAGCGATTAAGCGTAAAATGAAGATGGAATTAATTGCGGAAGAAATGCGCGTACTATACGTAGCGTTAACACGTGCAAAAGAGAAGTTAATTTTAATTGGAACAGTTAAAGATGCAAATAAAGAAATGGAAAAATGGCTCGATGCAAGAGAGCATAGTGAATGGTTATTACCAGACCATATTCGTGCCGGAGCGTCTTGCTACTTAGACTGGATTGCACCTTCCTTATATAGACACCGTGATAGTGAAATGCTTCTTGAATTAGGACAAGGAAATATTCCAGGCGAAATTTATGAATATAGTGCTAGCTGGAAAGTAGAAGTTGTTGAAGGAAAAGATTTACTTGCACCAGAACCAGTTCAAGAAGAGAAACAAGAGTTATTAGAAGCGCTTCGCGATAAAAAAGCTGTTCCGTTAGAAAGTGAACGGAAAGAAGAAGTGTACGACAGATTGATGTGGGAATACGGGTATGCGGACGCGACATCTCACCGTGCGAAACAGTCTGTTACAGAAATAAAGAGAAATTATCAATCTGAAGAAGGTAGCGATAACGCCTTTATTAAAAAACTTCGTGCACCAATTAAAACACGTCCGCGCTTTATGGAGAAAAAAGGGCTAACATACGCAGAGCGAGGGACAGCACTCCATGCCGTTATGCAGCATGTAGATTTGAAGAAACCAATTACGATTGAAGTTCTTCAAGAACAAATTGCAAGAATGGTAAATAAAGAACTATTAACATTTGAACAAGCTGAAGAAATAGCGATTGAAAAGGTAATTTCATTCTTTGACAGTGACTTAGGTAAAAGGGTATTAGCAGCAAAAAGTGTTGAGCGCGAAGTACCATTTACGATGATGCTTTCAGCAGAAGAAGCGTATCAAGATTGGCAAGGGAAGAAAGGCGAATCAATACTTGTCCAAGGGGTTATCGACTGCATGATCGAAGAGGAAGACGGAATTACTTTAATCGACTTTAAAACAGATACGATTGAAGGAAAGTTCCCAGGCGGATTTGATCAAGCGAAACCAATTTTAGAAGACCGATACAAAGTACAGCTTTCACTATATGCAAAAGCACTCGAGAAAAGCTTAAAACATCCTGTGAAAGAGAAATGTTTATATTTCTTTGATGGAAATCATGTTGTAAATATTGACGAATAGAGCTTAGAAAGGGGTTATGGATTATGGCGACGTTAAGAACTTGTGATCAAGGACACGAGTACTACAAAAGTAGCGATTGTCCAACTTGCCCAACCTGTGAGAAAGAGAGAAAGCCAAAAGAAGGCTTTCTTTCTCTTCTTTCAGCACCAGCAAGGCGAGCGTTAGAGCACCATGGAATTCATACTCTAGAAGAACTTTCAAAGTATAGTGAAAAAGAAATTTTGAAACTGCACGGTATAGGGCCAGCATCTTTACCTAAATTGAGAACGGCTTTAGAAGATAAGGGATTATCATTTAAATAAAGAAAAACTAATCATTAGTGGGGAGTAGTATCTTCACTAATGATTAGTTTATATAATCGAATTGATTATAATATTAAGAAAGGAAGTGCAATACTATGGATTTCGAAACAGTAATGCAAGAGCTTGAAACTCTCGGTAAGGAACGAACTAAAAAAATATACATATCTAATGGTGCAAAGGAGCCACTTTTTGGCGTAGCTACAGGTGCTATGAAACCAATCGCGAAGAAAATAAAAATCAATCAAAGTTTAGCTGAAGAGCTTTATGCTACAGGTAACTATGATGCGATGTACTTTGCAGGCATTATTGCAGATCCAAAAACTATGAACGAATCGGATTTTGATCGTTGGATGGATGGGGCGTACTTTTATATGCTGTCCGATTATGTGGTAGCAGTAACTTTATCAGAGTCAGATTTTGCACAAGACGTTGCTGATAAATGGATTGCAAGTGGTGACGAACTAAGAATGTCAGCGGGATGGAGTTGCTACTGCTGGCTTTTAGGGAATCGAAAAGACCATGAATTTTCCGAAAGTAAGATTGCCAATATGCTAGAAGTTGTAAAAAATACAATTCATGATGCGCCAGAACGTACGAAATCCGCTATGAATAATTTTCTAAACACTGTGGGGATTTCATATGTGCCGCTACATGAAAAGGCAGTTGAAACTGCAAAGGAAGTAGGCATAGTGGAGCTAAAACGGGACAACAAGAAAAGTAGTTTTCTAAATGCTTACGAAAGTATTCATAAAGAACTTGATAGAGGAAGACTCGGATTCAAACGTAAATATGTAAGATGTTAAAATTAAAAGAAACAGCCCTAGCTCTACACAAAATAGAGCTAAAGCTGTTTCTTTTTTACGCTGTTCCAATTTGATCTTGGTCTGCAACGTCCGAATCAAATGTATTTGTTGCGCTAACGCCGCTAAAAGTGTTGACGACAAATCCGACATTGGAAGCCCCAGAGCCGTTATAAGCTTTCGTATTTTCTTTCGGAGACACGTTATAAAAATCTCCTAAGTTGAAAGAGCCGTTACTGTTTTGAACGACAAGATTTCCTACAACCGAAGGCATACCATCCACCTACTTTACTAAGCTTTTTAATTACTATATGAATTATTTAGAGGAAGGTTCATCAGTAATAAATTGGCGGATTTGTAGCGTGCGAGAATTATTAAAAACATAGTCAACATTGCCGATTTGGAAGCACGCGGAATTTAAAATTGTTCGCAAGTGAACATCATTTACTTCAATAAAAGGGCACTCATTTACAATATTTAGTTTTACATCTGTTGTTCGCTTTGGAATTGTAATGTACTCATCTGTAAAGATTTCAAACGCATCAAAACGACCTTCACCTTTTATATAACAAGGGATTTCTCGATGAACGATAAGTGCTCTATTTTTTAATTCTATTTGATTAGAATCCCCGGCCTGGAAGACAGCTGCAACCCCCATAGAAACGATAGAAACATTTTGTACAATTGAAGTATGACGGAGCATAATTTTTCCTCTCCTCAACCTGGAGTCGGAGGGACATCTGTTACTAATGGTACAAATGGTCCCTCTGTAACAGATTCGAATGGCGTATCAAGAATAGAAGAAAGGATGAGAAGGTTTGCATCTCCAATTAAAAATAATGCGGAAGAAGAAACCCCGTTCATTTTAATCTGGCCTACTTTTAACTCGCGGTTTACAACATTTAAATTCATGCATACTCACTCCTTTCGGAAATTGCCCGGTATGTGTTGAATAAAGGAAAGGAACGCCTTGTCAATATCTTGTTTCATCGCTTGAATAATGATGTCTCGTAAATAATCGGGATCTGTGGAAATACCCTCATACGATTGAACTTGTGATAAATAATATGGAAGTCTATGTTCCATCTGTTTTTTTATGTCATCCACCATCATTTGTCGATACATCTCATCAAGCGGCGTTCTCTCTTCTTGTTCAAAATGGAGAATTCGACTATATGCTTCTTCATCTAAATAGCGATGCATTTCTTGGAGGATACCTTGATAAAAGTCTGGATTTGTTTCTGTTTCAGGATTTACTTTTAATGTTTCTGTATCCACTTGAAAATCTTCAATTTGTTGCCCTTTTGTTGAAAATGGATTCAAGCCAATATTTAAAGTGCCGTTTAAATTTTCTACTTTTAATTGATCGAATTTATATTCCACTTTTCCTATAGAAGAGGAGGGACGACTTTTTAACTCATTAAGCTCTTCTTGTAGTAGGCGAACTTGCTCTTCAAGGTTTAGAATAGTTTGCTGCTGTATTTGGAGAGCTTGTTGAAGTTGGTGTAGGTAAGTATATATATCTTGATTCATTTGTGAAACCTCCTTTTCAATAGGGAGGGGAAATATATTCCTGCTATATATTTATGACAAGGATACCTTAAGAAGAACTAGTTGATGGTTTGATGGAAATAATTTGTCCTTTCGCATGTAAAGGGCGAAGCGGTTCTGTAAATCCGCCAGAATTTGAGAATTTAGAAAGAGCCTTAATACTACCTGCAGTTCCAATTTGAAAAACGGAAGAGGTCGTAATGCTATCGATTTTAATGCTGTTAATGATGATACTTTGGTTCACATAAAAATTCAATGCAATCGCCCCCTTTAGTTCGAACCAATTATTGCTTGATCAATTACATCTGAATCATTGACGGTCGTTGAGCTTTGATAATTGTAGACAGAGACGTTATCCCCAACATTAAATGAACCGGCTCCGGCAAAAGCGCGTGAATAACTAATAGGCCTAATCGCAAATACATCTCCAATATGAAAAATACCACTTGATCCAATGTTAACGATACGAATATGTCCGACCATAGCTGGCATACAAAACACCTTTCGTTTTTAAAATTTTCTTTTCTACTATTGTATGGGCGTTTTCAATAAAATGTGTATTTTTTCGAAATAAAAGAAACACATACGTTATTGCGTATGTGTTTCGAACATTTGAGTATGTGTGCAATCTGTATGTATAGGCCAAACAACATTTAAGAGCCTGTCCAATTCCTGGCTACAATCTACTGTTTTTTGAGAAGTCATTCCGTAGCGTTCAGCAAAATAGATCATTTTTTCGCGTTTTTTTTCGATAGCTTGCTCAAACATTGAAATCGGCTCCATCTCTCAATAAATTTTATGTATATATGTAGTACATATTATACAAAAATCCCATAAAAAAGAAACATCTTCGCTAAAAAAAGTATAATTTCTACATTTTATGTCAAATAACGGATGAGGAACAAATGTAAGAATGGTTGAATATTGTAAAAATTAGCGTGTGTAAGAAGGTTTTTTTCTTAAGGATGCGAATACAATTATAGGGTATGAGTTTTAGGATGGAGAGTGGAAATGTTGCGTTTTGTAACGGCGAAGAAAGAAGAAAAAGTATTTGTAGGTATTGTGGATGAAGAGGAAGAAAAGGTATTACATTTAAGAGAAGCGCAAAGACAAAAAGGGGAAAAGGTTACTATCCCAATTACCATGTTAGAGTGTATTGAAAGAGGAAGCGAATGTCTTGAGAAAGTGTACGATATTGTAAATTGGGCGAAGGAAAATGCGGGATCGGCGTATTATCCGTTAGCAGAGGTGAAAATATTAGCACCGATTCCAAGGCCGAGAAAAAATATTCTTTGTGTTGGAAAGAACTATCGTGAGCATGCGGTAGAAATGGGCGGAGTAGAGTCTATCCCTGAAAATATAATGATTTTTACAAAGGCGCCAACAACAGTGATTGGAATTGATGAGCAAATTAATGGTCACCCTCACGCGACGAATGAACTTGATTACGAAGGTGAACTAGCAATCGTTATCGGTAAGCGAGGGAAACAAATAAAAATAGAAAAAGCTCTTGATCATGTTTTTGGATATACAGTTATAAATGATGTAACTGCTCGGGATATTCAAAGAAAACATAAACAATTTTTCCTAGGGAAAAGTTTCGATACATTTTGTCCGATGGGACCGTATTTAATTCATAAATCGATGGTTAGAACGCCGAATGCATTACACATTGAAACAGTGGTAAATGGAGAAGTAAGGCAAACTTCAAATACGAGAGAAATGATTTTTTCAGTAGAAGAAATTATTTCAACTATAAGTAAAGGCATGACATTAGAGCCAGGAGATATCATTGCAACAGGGACACCAGCTGGTGTTGGTAAAGGTTTTACACCACCGAAGTTTTTACATGCTGGTGATGAAGTTGTTATTACAGTAGAGGGAATTGGTACGCTTAGAAATATTGTGAAATGAAAAAAGAGCTATCTTGTGAAAAGATAGCTCTTTTCTATGGGTGTGGATTAACGGAGTAATCTATGATGGCGAAAATATACAATCCGATTAATGCTAAAGTACAAATTCCAATTAGCATAACTGCAAGTGCGCTTCTCTCACGGCCAAAACCGAAAATTGTAAGGAAAACAGCAGCCCAAAATGATGTTTTGAGTAGTGTGAATGTATTAGGAGTTGAATAATGGCTGAGTAAAGTTGTAGATAATATGAAGCCGATGAATGTCATAGAAATAAAAATTGTAGCTAAATTGTTAATGTGTTTACCGTATTTCAATAGCATACAGTTACCCCCTTTTTAACAAAAACAGAATATTCAATTTTATTTTACGATAAACTACTAAAAAAAGAAAGAGGTTGTCCTATATTTAGGACAACCTCACTATGATTAAGATAGTACAGCTTTAATTTTTTGGAACGCCCACTCTAAATCTTCTTCAGAGATTACTAGAGGTGGTGCAATACGAATTACGTTTTCGTGTGTTTCTTTACATAATAGCCCAGCTGCTTTTAGTTGTTCACAGTAAGGACGAGCTGGCTCGTTTAATTCGATACCGATGAATAAACCTTTACCGCGAATGTCAGTAATCATTGGGTTATCAATTTCTTTTAATTGCCCAACTAGTTTTTCTCCTAATTGAAGAGAACGCTCTGTTAATTTTTCTTCTTCTAATACTTCAAGAGCTGCAATAGAAACAGCACATGCAAGTGGGTTACCACCGAATGTAGAACCGTGAGAACCTGGCTCGAATACACCTAAAATGTCGCTGTTTGCTGCAACACAAGAGATTGGGAATACGCCGCCGCCAAGTGCTTTACCAAGTATGTACATGTCAGGAGTTACATTGTCCCAGTCGCAAGCAAATACTTTACCCGTACGGCCTAAGCCTGTTTGGATTTCATCTGCTACGAATAAAACGTTTTCTTTTTTACATACTTCAAAAGCTTCTTGTAAGAAACCAGCTGGTGGAATGTTAATTCCTGCTTCACCTTGGATTGGCTCTAAAATGAATGCAGCTGTATTTGGTGTAATCGCAGCTTTTAACGCTTCTAAATCACCATAAGGAATTACAATAATGCCAGGAAGCATTGGACCGAAGCCGCGCTTGTACTCTTCGTTTGATGACATAGAAACAGCACCCATTGTACGTCCGTGGAAGTTATCTTCACAAACGATGATTTCTGCACGGTTTGCTTCTACCTTTTTCACATCATAAGCCCAGCGACGAGCTGTTTTAATTGCAGTTTCAACAGCCTCTGCACCTGTATTCATAGGAAGTACCATATTTTTATTTGTTAGTTTCGCAACTTTTTCGTACCAAGGACCTAATTGATCGCTATGGAAAGCACGAGAAGTTAACGTCACTCGATTAGCTTGGTCAATTAAAGCGTTAATGATTTTTGGATGACGATGACCTTGGTTTACTGCAGAATATGCACTTAATAAGTCCATATAGCGGTTTCCTTCAGGATCTTCTACCCAAACGCCTTCTGCTTTAGAAATAACGATTGGAAGTGGATGGTAGTTATTTGCCCCGTATGTGTCTGTAAGTTCGATAATATCCTTAGTTTGAATCATGATTGTTCCCCCTTTTGTTATTACAAGAAGTTTGTAAATACTCTAAATATTATAGCATTTAAATATAAAAAAGCGAAACATTTCCTGAAAATATATGAACATGTTATCATATAGAGTGAAAAAGTGTGAAAAAGAGGAGGCAGGGATACGATGGTACATATGCATATTACAGCATGGGCGTTAGGATTAATTTTATTCTTCGTTGCGTATTCACTTTATTCAGCAGGAAGAAAAGGTAAAGGTGTACATATGGGGCTTCGCCTTATGTACATTATCATTATTGTGACAGGTTTCATGTTGTACATGAGTATTGTGAAGACGGCAACAGGTAGCATGCACATGTGGTACGGCATGAAAATGCTAGCTGGTATATTAGTAATCGCTGGAATGGAAATGGTTCTTGTGAAAATGAGCAAAAACAAACCAACAGGGGCGGTTTGGGGCTTATTTATTGTCGCGCTAGTAGCGGTATTATACTTAGGACTAAAATTACCGCTTGGCTGGTACGTATTCAAATAAAAATAAAACCACCTTATAATCTCACATGTTTGGGAGATTATAAGGTGGTTTTTTACTTTATGTCGCATCAATATGCAACTCTTCTCCGTTTACTTTCGTAAATCGCAAAATATTTTTATTAGAGGAAGAGTGGCGTACAAAATGATGCTGCAATGTACAAATCATTTCGTCGTTATCGAATAAAAGAATATTTACTCCTTCGCATGCTTCCTCTTTTGGCAAGAAGGATAAATAATTATGACAATACATGCAATCATATAAAGAGTAATTAAGTGATTGCAATGATTCGGTTAATAATGTAAAGACAGAGTCAGGTAATTCCTCAAGCCATTCATTATAGCTAAGAAGTAATTTTTTTCGAATTCGTATCATTTCCCCGTTTTGGAGAGAATGTTGTTCATTTGCAATTTGTAATATGTCTTGTTCATAAAAACGAGCTGGTAGCCAATTGTTGTTATATAAAATTTCAAAACCATCTTCAGCAATATCTTCTAATAGAAAAGCCTCATCATTTTCATCATCAAAGAATACCCATTCTTTGTTTATATATTCTACATTACCGACTGTATGAGCGCGCGGTTGGTTATACAAAATATGTTTGCGTTGTATCATAGTTCATTTCTCCTTTTATAGAAATAGTTATTCTTGTTATGGACAGTTCGTACGTTCTTTATAACTAGACACACCTAAAGATAGATGGGCATACAATAAAACACGCTTTACACTGTGAAACTGCTATTCCATATGTGGATAGTTATTTATCGTCAAGTTTGTTGTTTTTATGTATCCGCACTCATAGGGTGGGGATTACTGCACGTTCAGAAACAGATATTAGATTAGGAAGGATGATTCTTATGTGCGGGATTACAGGATGGGTGGATTATAAACGCTCATTAGAAGGGGAAAGGGACATCGTGACGAAGATGGCGGAAACGCTAGCGAAACGCGGTCCAGATGATAATAAAGTTTGGATTAAAGGGAACGTCGCATTTGGGCATAAACGGTTAATCGTTGTAGATCCTGAAGGTGGTAAACAACCCATGACTTGTTTAAAAGACGAAACGAGTTATGCGATTTGCTATAACGGAGAGCTCTACAATACAGAAGATATTCGCAAAGAGTTATTAAGAAGAGGTTATACATTTAAAGGGCATTCCGATACAGAAGTACTATTGGCATCTTATATTGAATGGAAAGAAGAATGTGTCGATCATTTAAACGGTATATATGCGTTTGCAGTATGGGATGAGAAAAATGAACGAGTCTTTATTGCCAGAGATCGATTAGGTGTAAAACCGCTTTTTTATAAATATGATAGCGGACGATTATTATTTGGTTCAGAGTTAAAAGCGATACTAGCGCATCCAGATGTGAAGGCGGAAGTAACGTTAGAAGGGTTGTCAGAAATATTTGGCCTCGGACCATCTAGAACGCCTGGTCACGGTGTATATGCTGGTATTCAAGAACTGCGTCCGGGTCATGCAATGACGTTCTCAAAAGACGGTTTATGCATATGGAGATATTGGAATGTAGAAAGTAAAAAACATGAAGATTCATTTGAAGAAACAGTAGAGAAAACTCGTTTTTTATTACAAGATGCGATTACGAGACAATTAGTTTCTGACGTACCACTATGCACTTTTTTATCAGGAGGTGTAGATTCAAGTGCTATCACAGCAATTGCCGCGAAAGAGTATGAAAGATCAGGGAAAGGTCAATTGCACACGTATTCTGTTGACTATGAAGATAACGACAAATATTTTAAAGCGAATGCGTTTCAGCCGAATTCAGATGCACCATTTATTAATTTAATGACAGAGACATTTCAAACAATTCATCATCGCTGCGTCATTTCTAATGAACAGCTAGCACAGTATTTAACAGAAGCAGTACTCGTTCGCGATTTGCCTGGTATGGCAGATATTGATTCTTCATTATTATGGTTTTGCCGTGAAATAAAACAAGATTTTGTCGTCGGTTTATCTGGAGAATGTGCAGATGAAATATTCGGCGGTTATCCGTGGTTTTATAGAGAAGATGATTTACAATCAAGTGCATTTCCGTGGATGCGTTCTACAGAAGCGCGTGAACAACTTCTGAAGAAAGAATGGAGAAATAAATTAAATTTACAACAATATGTGCAAAGGCGCTATGAAGAATCCATTCAAGAAGTTCCTATTTTAGAGGGAGAAAGCCCATTAGAAGCGAAGAGACGACAATTATTTTATTTAAACATGGTATGGTTTATGACAACATTATTAGACAGAAAAGACCGTATGAGTATGGGGGCAAGCTTAGAAGTACGCGTTCCATTTGCGGACCACCGACTTGTCGAATATGCGTGGAATATTCCTTGGGAAATGAAAATGTATAAAAACCGCGAAAAAGGTCTATTGCGTAAGGCTTTAGAAGGATTACTTCCAAATGATATATTGTATAGAAAGAAAAGTCCGTATCCGAAAACGCATAACCCGCACTATACGAAAGCAGTCACAGTATGGCTCCAAGATTTATTAACGGATAAAGGCTCAATTTTGCATGAATTGTTCGATAAGGAGCAATTGAGCGGATTGATCCAGTCTGGCGGCAGTGCATTTCAAAAACCGTGGTTCGGGCAATTAATGACTGGGCCGCAACTTTTAGCTCATTTAGCGCAAATTCATGTTTGGTTTAAAGAGTATGGGGTAAATATTAAAGAATAGAGGAAAGGGCGGCTTACAAAATATATGTAAGTCGCTTTTTTATTAAATGAATTGTCATATAAAATTCGAAATCATATTAGAAATAATACTTATTTAGAATTATTATTTTGACGTACTTATTATTGCTTGTTATAATTGGAAACAAATGTTCTTGAAAAGGATTCTCATTTCCAAAATTGAGGTGCTATATAGATGACGAAGAAAATAGGTTTGCTTGTGATGGCGTATGGAACGCCGGAGTCATTAGATGATGTATACTCGCATTCGTCATGGGCGTAAGCCGTCTGAAGAAGCGCTCCAAAATTTAATCGGACGGTATAAAGCAATTGGTGGAATTTCACCGCTTGGGAAAATAATGAAAGAGCAGGCGCATAAATTAACAGATTCAATGAATAAAATGTTTACAGAGTATGAATTTTTTTGTTACTTAGGTTTAAAACACATTGCTCGATTTAGGAGTTTTATATGACACCGATTATGAATGTAAAGTTGTAACTGATGAATTAAATGCCGCATATTTTAGACTAAATATGCCCAATTCACAATCTGTATTTATTGCTTGTTTAGCTGAAATTGTTTCCAAAAAAATGAAGGAAATAGTTGACAAGGATTTAATTTTGAATAATAATTAGTTTATAATAATTTTAAATAAATAATAATTACTATGAAGGAAAGAGGAGGATCACCCTTGATGAATCCAAATAAGCGCTTAACAACAAACCAAGGTGCTCCAGTTGGAGATAATCAAAACTCTCGTACAGCTGGTCGCCGTGGACCGGTATTGTTAGAAGACTATCATTTAGTAGAAAAACTTGCTCACTTTGATCGTGAACGTATTCCTGAGCGTGTTGTGCATGCACGTGGTGCAGGTGCTCACGGTGTATTCGTAACGAAAAACAGCATGCAGCAATATACGAAAGCAGCGTTTTTACAAAATGAAGGAACTGAAACACCTGTATTCGTTCGTTTCTCAACGGTTATTCATGGTCAAGGTTCTCCAGAGACAGCTCGTGATCCCCGTGGGTTCGCTGTTAAATTTTATACAGAAGAAGGAAACTATGATATCGTAGGTAACCATTTACCGGTTTTCTTCATTCGTGACGCAATTAAATTCCCTGACATGGTGCATTCTTTAAAGCCAGCACCTGATACAAATGTTCAAACGCCAGATCGTTACTGGGATTTCATGACGTTAACTCCAGAATCTACACATATGATGACGTGGGTATTTTCTGATTATGGTACACCGGCAAACTACCGTGAAATGGAAGGATTCGGCGTACATTCATTTAAATGGATTAATGCAGAAGGTAAAATTGTTTACATTAAGTATCACTGGAAACCACAGCAAGGTGTACGTAACTTAAGTGCAAAAGAAGTCGAGCGAGTGCAAGGAAAAGACTTCAATCATGCAACTCGTGACTTGTTCGATGCAATCGAAAAAGGAAACTATCCGAAATGGGATTTACACGTACAAGTGATGCAACTAGAAGAAACGGATTCTTTAGATTTCGATCCACTAGATCCGACGAAAGTATGGCCGGAAGATCGCTTCCCATTAATTGAAGTAGGGACAATGACGTTAAATCGTAACCCGAAAAACTTCTTTGCGGAAGTAGAACAAGCGGCGTTTACTCCAAGTGCAACTGTAAATGGTATTGAACCATCTGAAGATAAATTATTACAAGGTCGTTTATTCTCTTACCCAGATACGCAGCGTTATCGCCTTGGTGCAAACTATTTACAAATTCCTGTAAACTGCCCGTACGCAGCTGTTCGTAACCAACAACGTGATGGTGCGATGCAAGTGGATCAAAACCCATCTACAATAAACTATGAACCGAGTCGCCATACTGAAAATCCGGTTGAAGATCCAGCTTACCGCGATTCAACTATGAAAGTAGAAGGCTACGTATCTCGTGAAAAAATTGAAAAACCAAATGACTTCAAACAAGCGGGTGAGCGTTACCGTTCATTCTCTAAAGAAGAGCAAGACAACTTAATTGCGAACTTAACAAACGACTTAAAAGGCGTAAATGAGCAAACGAAATTACTAGCTATTTGCAACTTCTTCCGCGCAGATCATGACTACGGAATGCGTTTAGCAGGGGCGTTAAATGTTGATATTACGCAGTATGTAGGGAATGTTCCGAAGTAAATAGGAAAAGACGACTGTTAAACGGTCGTCTTTTTTGTGTAAAATCATGCAGGGTATTTTGCGTTTTAGCTATGTCGGAATTCGTCGGTAAATCGATATATTGAAAGAAACGATCGATAAATTTATGGGAATACAGGATGGGGTGTGCTAATCAGTGCGATAAAAGAGATGCAATCTACTATTAATAGATTGCATCTCTTTTTTAATTTACTCGCTCAGTATACTCATAAGCTTTCTCCCCATGCATCGAAATATCAAGCCCCATTTGTTCTTCGTGCTCATCGACGCGAACAGGGAGGAAGAAGTTAATGGCTTTAATAATGGCGTACGTCATTATGATCGTGAATGCATATGTTGCGCCGATTGCTACAAGTTGTTTGAAAAGAAGTGCAGCATTCCCGTAAAATAATCCGTTAGCGCCATCACCGTTTACAGTAGTAGTTGCAAATAGTCCAGTTGCGATACCGCCCCAAGTTCCTCCGATGCCGTGGCATCCAAATGCATCGAGTGTATCGTCGTATCCGAATTTGTTTTTTAAGAAGAAGACAGCACCGAAACATAATATACCGCCAATTGCTCCGATAAGAAGAGCGGAGAAAGGTGTAACGAATCCGCAAGCTGGCGTAATTGCGACTAAACCAGAAACAACCCCGCAAGCAGCTCCCATCGCAGTCGGCTTTGATTGGAAGAACCATTCAGAAAGCATCCAAGTTAGAGCTGAGGCAGCCGCGGCTATATTTGTATTAATAAATGCAGTTAAAGCTACGTCATTTAAAGATAATGCACTACCGACGTTAAAACCGAACCAGCCGAACCAGAGTAAGCCTGCGCCTAACATTGTAAATGGTAAATGATGAGGAGAGGTACCGCTTATGTTTTTTCGTTTTCCTAGGAAGATAGCTAATACGAGACCGGCAACGCCAGATGTGATATGAACGACATTACCGCCAGCGAAGTCGAGCGCACCGAGTTCTCTCAGCCATCCGCCAACGCCCCATACCCAATGAGCGACAGGATTGTAAACGATTGTTGTCCAAAGAAGGATAAAAATAAGAAAGGCAGAAAATCGCATTCTTTCGGCGAATGCCCCTGAAATTAAAGCGGGAGTTAAAATAGCGAACATGAGTTGGAACATCATAAATAAATTGTGAGGAATAGTAGATGAGTAGTCTGGGTTTGGTGCGTAGGTAACTCCGTTTAAACCGAACCAATCGAGATTGCCGATAAGTCCGTGCCAATCTGGTCCGAATGATAAAGAATAACCGATAACAATCCATTGAATCGAAACGATGGCCATTGCGCTATAACTGTGCATGGTCGTGCTGAGTACGTTTTTACTGCGAACCATACCCCCGTAAAAAAGTGCTAATCCTGGTGTCATCAACATGACCATTACTGTAGTTACAAAAATAAAAACTGTATCTCCCGTATTCATTCTCTCTCCTCCTATGATGTTAGAAAAAATAACATCGACTTGTTATGTTTCATATCATATTCGAAATAAAAAGAAAAATCAACTAAAAGTTCAGAAAACTTTTTAAGTCGTGTTAGAAAACCTAACATTAGGTATTTTGGAGGAATAAAATCAACGTATGCGATTTGTTCTGATAATTGGTATAATATTCTTACAATTGGGAGTTTGGGGGATGCGTGTGAAAAGAATATGGACTAAGGAACTATTCATTTGTTTTTGTTTAGCTGTTATTTTGTTTGTACCAGTACATACTTTTGCGGAAGAAAAAAGGGAATGGCGAGATGAAGTTATATATTCCATTATGATTGATCGCTTCAATAACGGAGAACCGAAAAATGACAAACAGTTAGACGTTGGTAATTTAGAAGGGTATCAGGGCGGAGATATAAGAGGGATTATAAAAAGATTGGACTACATAAAAGAAATGGGATTTACTACTATTATGCTTTCACCGCTTTTTGAAAGTGAAAAGTATGATGGATTAGGCGTTCGAAACTTTCAAAAAGTAAATGAACATTTCGGAACAGAAAATGATGTGAAAGAACTTGTAAATGAGGCTCATCAAAAAGGAATGAAAGTTGTCTTTCAATTTACGTATGAAGAAAATGAACAAAGATTAATAGACTCGATGAAATGGTGGATAAAAGAAGTCGATTTAGACGGAAGTTATGTGATACATAGTGAAAAAAAGCCGCGTACTTTTTGGGATGAAGTGCAAAAGGATTTGCAGAAGGTAAAGAAAGATTTTCGTATTATGGCAAAGGAAGATAATGAGTACTATAAAAAAATAGTAGAGTCATTTTCAAAAGTAGATATGTCTGTGAAGCCTTTATATGATGTGAGCGGAAAAGAAGAGGAATTCGCTACGTTTTTAGATAATCAGGAAACAAAGCGGTTTGCGCGTATTGCAAAAGAAAATATGTATTACCCGCCGTCTCGTTTAAAACTAGCGCTCACTTACTTATTAACATCCCCGGGGATACCGAATTTTTATTACGGAACTGAAATCGCATTAGATGGGGGAGATGCTCCAGATAATAGACGATTAATGGATTTTAAATCGGATGAAAAGTTTATGCAACATATAACGAAGCTAGGTGAACTTAGACAAGCGAGACCATCTTTACGACGCGGTACGTTTGAACTTCTATATGATAAAGATGGAATGAGTATACTAAAAAGAAAGTATAAAGACGAAGTAACATTAGTAGCGATTAATAATACGAAAGAAACGCAAAAAGTTTCCTTACCTGTAAGTGCAATTGGTGATAAACAAGAGTTAAGAGGATTGTTAGAAGACGAAATTATAAGAGAAGAAAACGGAAAATTTTACCTTGTTTTAAAGCGCGAAGAGTCGAATGTGTATAAAGTTAGCGAAGAAACTGGTGTGAATTGGTTATTTATCTCCTTAATAGTCGGTGTGAATGTATTGTTTATTGCATTTTTAATTGTGGTTAAAAAGAGGAGGAAATGAGGGGGCTCTCTTTTGCGCTTAATTGATAGTTTATGATGAGGTGAGATGTTTGAGAAAAAAGAAGTGGTTCGCTCTATGTTTTTGTCTTCTTATCGTATTCGTAAGTTTGTATTTTGGGGACAACGGTGACGATGGGGAATTTGTTCGGTGGGGCGATAGTGTTCATTCTGTTGATACAGCGGTTCTTAAGAGAAATAATATTAAATACAAAGTTGAAAATGATAAAGTGTATATTCCAGAAAAATCATTTGATAAAGCAATATATTGTTGCTCGTAATAAGTAGAAAACCTCCTCTGAATAGAGGAGGTTTCTTTTTAGCGGTAGTTAATGAACTGTACGTCGATTGGTAAGTCAACGCTGCGAACGGCTGCGATTACTGCTTGTAAGTCATCACGGCTTTTTGCTGTTACGCGTACTTGGTCATCTTGTACTTGTGTTTTCACTTTTAATTTCATTTCTTTAATGATGTTGTTGATTTTTTTCGCGTTATCTTTATCGATACCTTGTTGCAGAGTTGCACGTTGGCGAACAGTGTTACCAGATGCAGTTTCAACTTTTCCGTAGTCCAAGTTTTTAATTGGAACGTTACGTTTTACAAGTTTAGAAATTAGAACGTCTTTTACTTGGTCTAATTTGAACTCGTCATCAGAAGTTAAAACAAGTACTTCTTTTTCTAATTTAATATCACTTTTACTACCTTTAAAGTCATATCGGTTTTGGATTTCCTTTAATGCGATGTTAATTGCGTTTGTTACTTCAGGTAATTCTACTTTCGAAACGATGTCAAAAGAACTCTCTTTTGCCATAGTTAGCACCTCCAAATAAATTTCTATCTTTTAATGCACCTAAATAGGCTATGTAATATACATATTAAAGTATAGCGGAAAATACATCGATTAGATAGAGTGTTGCAACTTAAGTGTTTTGACGGATCATCCGTAGGGTAATATAGTCCTATAGATAAAGTCTTTATTTAATTATAGTGAATTTTGGGCAGTTGGACAAATAAAGGAAAAATCGTGTTATAATTAACTTTTGTTTGGAATGATAAAAAAGATAACTTTATATATATAGAAGGGAATTAAAAAATATGTATTTGCAATTAGGATCGATTGAACAGGTAACTGTTTTACGCGAAACGGAAATCGGATATATGGTTGGAAACGAAGAGGAAGAAATCTTCCTACATAAAAACGAATTAGCTGGAGAAATTGCAGAAGGCGATACGATTGATGTATTCTTATACCTTGATCACCAAAATCGTATTTCAGCAACAATGAAGGAACCAATTATTACAACACATGATTGGAATTGGGTAAAGGTTGTAGAAGTTATTCCTAGTTTAGGTGTGTTTGTTGATATTGGTGTATCAAAAGATATACTAATTCCACTTGATGAGTTTCCAATTTATATGCCAGTATGGCCTGAGGAAGGCGACGAATTATATTGTACGTTAAAATTAACGAATCGTGATCGTTTAATTGCTCTTCCGGCAAGAGACAGTGATATGCAAGAAATTATCGTAGATGCAACGCCATCTATGCGTAATAAAAACGTAAATGGACGTGTGTATCGCTCACTTCAAGTTGGTTCATTCATACTAACTGACGAGCATTTCCGTGCTTTCTTACACCATACAGAAAGAAAAGAACAAGTCCGCATCGGTGAGCGCGTAACAGGCCGTATCATTGACGTGAAAGATGACGGTACAATCAACATTTCACTTCTTCCTCGTAAAGAAGAAGGAATGGAAGATGATGCAGCAGTACTTTATGCATATATGGAAGAACGAGGCGGAGCGATGCCTTTTTGGGATAAGAGCAACCCAGAAGACATTAAAGAACGTTTCAATATGAGTAAGGCTGCCTTTAAGCGTGCACTTGGTAAACTGATGAAAGAAGAGAAGATTTACCAAGAAGAAGGCTGGACTTACTTTAAAAAATAAAGTGAATGAAAAAGATCTATTTTTCTCTAGTTTTTTAGGAGGAAAATAGGTCTTTTTTTTTATTTCATTTTTTTGTAAAAAAAGACAAATTAATTGAAAATTCGATATTTTCTTGATATTATTCGAAGTGTTAGGGATTATTTTAAAAAAGGAGAAGTTTCTTCTAGCTTTAATCCGGTTACAAATAGTAGTGTAGAGAATGTAACGGAACAAGGATGTATTCCTGGATGGATTCGAGGAGACGGGACAAGTTGTGATCCAAAAGATGTTTCTCATCAGGAAAGTTTTACAGGAGGTTCGTCTATTTTATTAGAGCGTAGCCAATATGGTGGTTCAAATGTAGGGTATGGTCATCATATAGACTTAAATCAGAAAAAGGCGGAACCAATCACGTTAACAGGAATGTCTAAATCTGAGAATGTAGAAAATGATGCGCCAGATAAACTATCACGAGACTATGCGATTTGGGCGGATGTGCATTATCAAGATGGCAGCGGTGAAAATTATCAAGCAAAATTCCCAAGTGGGACAAATGATTGGAACCGTAGTGCGGTTGTCATTCCAGCTAAGAAACCAATTAAGCGTATTCAAGTGTACCTATTATTTAGAAACAATAATAAAGGAAAAGTATGGTTTGATGATGTTCGTTTATTAGAAGGAAATGCTCTTATTAAAAATGAGTACGACAACGACGGAAATGTGGTTGCTGCATATGATGAAGAGGGGCAAAAAAATACATTCACGTACGATGCATCAGGAAATAAAAAGAGCGAGACAGATGAAAAAGGAAATACAAAATTATATGATTACAATAAAGATAATCTATTAACAAATGTTACATTAAAGAATGGTACCTCTGTAAGCTATCTTTATGATCATAATGGAAATACAACAGAAAAATCTGTCATGTTTGGTGGGAAAACACAAACACACAAATATGAATATGATGTAGATAATAAAAATACAGTGTATATCGATGCGTTAAACCGTCGTATTGAACACACATATGATGAAAATGCAAACAAAATTCAGACAAAAATGCCAAATGGTTCGATTTTAGAATCTGTATATGATTCAGCGGATCGCGTCATTGGTGAAAAGCGAAATGGAAAAGATTCAGTTACATTCGAACGTGATGAGAATGGACAAGTTACGAAAGTCAAAGACCATGTCAACGGCGTAGAACGTACGAAAACATACGATAAGGCAGACCGCGTCACAAGTGCAACGGATAGCCGGGGCGGAAAGATTGACTGGACGTATCATGACAAAGCAAACAGTAAGACAGAAAAGCTAAAAGAACAAACAGTAACGCAAGGTGGATACACAAATAAAGTATCGTATGACTACAACACGTTAGATCAAAATATTCGTGTGACAGACGGTTCTCAAACGTATCGATTTGATTACGATGATCAAGGGAATGTTCGTACGTATACAGCCGGAAATGGTTCAGGTTCTACATTCAACTATGACCATGCGAACAAAATTAAAGATTTAGTAGTAGGTACGTCAAACAGTATTCTACTTTCTGAACGATATGAATATGACCAAGCGGGTAACCGTACGAAGATTAAACATGAAGGTGCGGGCGGAAAAGTAACAGAAACAAACTTTGTATATGACCCGATCAACCAACTATTAAACGAGACATTACAAAACGGAACAAGTAAATCATACACATATGATGGATTTGGTAACCGTACAAGTGTGAAAGTTGTAGAGAATGGAAAAGAAACAAAGTCTATAGCGGCAACATTCAATGAAGGAAATCAGCTTGTAAAATTCGGGAACGAATCGTTAACGTATGATGCGAATGGAAATCGTACATCAGATGGAAAGTACAAGTATACGTGGAACGAAGATGACCAGATTGTAGCTATCACAAAACAAGGGGAGAGCAATGCATTCGCAACTTATAAGTATGACGAGGATAATCGTCGTATTGAAAAGAATGTAAATGGCCAAGTAACACGTTATTTCTATGATGGGGATAGTATTAATCCGTTATATGAGACAGATGGAAATGGGAACGTCCTTCGTCAATATGTATACTCTACAAGTGGCGTGCGTCTAGCGATGAAATCACAAGGACAAACATTATACTATCACTATAATCCTCGTGGTGATGTAGTCGCGATGACAGATCAAAATAGAGAAGTTGTAGCAACGTATGAATATGATTCGTGGGGTAATGTATTAAAGAGTGATACGAAAGGTATCGCAGCAGATAATCCATTTGGATATGCGGGATACATGTATGATAAAGAGATTGGTATGTATTACTTGATTGCGAGATACTATCAACCAGAGCATGGTGTGTTCTTATCGGTGGATCCTGATCCGGGTGATGAAGATGATCCGGTTACAATGAATGGATATACGTATGGTGATAATAATCCGGTGATGATGGTGGATCCGGATGGGCATATAGCTTGGTGGGTTGGTAGTGCGGCTATAAGTGCTGGTTTTGAAGTAGGAAAGTATCTATATAAAAATAGAAATAAGGGATACACATGGAAAGGAGGAATTAAAGCAGCGGGATATGGAGCGGTAAAAGGTGTGGCTTTTGGTGGGCTAGGAAGGACCTTTGGCTTTATTAGTCCTCTTAAGGGCTTGGGAAGAGGAGTTTTTCAAAAAAGAAGTTTCACACCTGCAATTAGGCAAGGAATAAGCAATACAAAACGATTGATGAATAATCCTAGAAAACATATCCAAAGGAATCCAGGAGTTCGGCTAGATGGAATGAAGAGGGCGAAAAAACAAAGGGAAAAAGCGTTTAAAAATTCAACGACAGCAAAACTTATGAAAATTTCTAATGCTGTAGGAAAACGTAGATAGAGAAAAGAAGGGATGCACAGTGTGGATAGATTTTTTAGAGTTTATAATAGTTTTGAGTTTAAGTTTAATATTAATATTGATTGTTTTATTTCAAGAAGGTTGTGTAATTAATATTAAAGAAAGTATTAATAATAGTAGGATTTTGTTTATTATTCAAGGCATACGTATGTTCCTAGGAATGTGGACAGTATTTGTGACAGAAACTACTATAATTGCTATATCAAAAGTGACGGCAATCCAATTGCTAATTTTGCTTACTATTTGTACATGCTCGAAGTATGTACAAAAAAATGGTGAAAATTGGCTAATTACTATAGTTGCTTTTGTTATTTATGGTGTTGGTACTTACATGTATATTCAGTTTGCTTTTAGAGGCTATTAATATATCAACAGAAAAATTAGTGGTTAGAAAGATTCATTTGTTAAATGTGTGTAAATGAAAAGTTACCATATGATGTAGAAGGGGATGAAGAATAAATAGAGAAATGATTTGGGGAAGGAAGAGCGAATATAGGCTCTTCTTTCTTTATATATGTCACAGTGATGTAGTCGCGATGACAGATCAAAATAGAGAAGTTGTCGCAACGTATGAATATGATGCATGGGGTAATGTATTAAAGAGTGATACGAAAGGTATCGCAGCAGATAATCCATTTGGATATGCGGGATACATGTATGATAAAGAAATTGGCACGTATTATCTGATGGCACGTTATTATAATCCAGATCATGGTGTGTTCTTATCGGTAGATCCTGATCCGGGTGATGAAGATGACCCAGTTACAATGAATGGATATACGTATGCAGACAATAATCCGGTAATGAAGATCGATCCTGATGGGCATGCTCCATGGTGGGTTGCAAGTGCAGCGATGGGTGCTGGTTTTGGATTAGCTTCTTATTTATACAAAAACAGGAAGAGTGGATATAGTTGGAAAGGTGCTTTAAAAGCCACAGGGACAGGTGCTTTACGTGGTTTGGCTTTCGGAGGAGTAGGGAGAGTTTTAGGTTTTATAACTCCTGTGAAAGGGGGGCAAGACTTCTGGGGAAAACTATCCAAGGAAGAGAGACTGTCCCGTTTAAACAGGTGGGTCGTAATGTATCCCGATTGGCTAAAAATCCGAAAAAATATTTTGGAAGGCTTCCAGGAGCGAGGTTAGAGAGTATAGCTAAAGCGAGGAAGAATTCTACAAAAGCAAAGTTAATGCGTATTTCTAATGCGATAGGAAAGCGTAAATAAATTTAAAGAAGGAGAATTGAAGAATTGATAGCGGTTTTGGAATTTATTGTGATTCTTGTTTTAAATATTTTAATAGCGTCTGTTATTCTTTTGCAAGATTACTATGCGGGTAGTATAAAACTATTTTATTATCAAAAAATCGCTGCTGCGGTTATAGTTATACGTTCATTTTTGAGTATATGGATTACCTATTCTATGATAGCTACACTATTGGGGACATTAAAAATCTTAGTAGTTCAATCAGTTATATTACTTTGCCTTTGGGGGCTTATGCAGTATGTAAAGAAGTGCGGGGGAAAGTGGTATATTACAATGATTGCACTTATTATTTATGGTCTTAGCTGTTATTTTCATATTATGTATGCTATGACAGTGTAGAAGAAGTTTATAAAATGTAGGAAATATTGGTGTATATAATGTTGGTTTAATTGTAGTTGTATTAGCGATTATGTTAAAAAAGGACAATGTAAAGTGGTAACGGTGTTAGTAGTGAGTCTAATATATGCTATTTTAATAAGTTTTACTTCCTATATGTCGCTCTTGGGTTACGCAATTAACACGATAATTGTAATTTTTCTGGGAGTTAGTTTCTTCTTAGCTGGTATTTTTGAAAAAGAAAAGTAAATTCAGTGTATCTCAAAATCTAAACAGGTAGTTTGATTTTGAGATACACTTTTTTGATACAAAGTAATCCGCTATACGAAACAGATGGAGAAGGAAATGTGATCGCAAGTTACGAATATGATGCTATTACTCTAAGGTATTGTTCGCAGAAGGATAAACAATGGAAGAAGGTCATATGGTGGAAAGAAGAAAAGAACTTGAGATGGTATTTTTAGGGGGCGAAAAAAAGATAACCATTGCATCATTTGGATCTTTGTATCCAAATGATGATGAGTTGTATTTACGTGATTTACAACTGAATTTCTTAGCTTTATCCTCAAATAATGTCCATTATGAGTATAAAGGGCCAATGTTTTTGATGAGTGAAATAATTGGATTTGGTAAAAAACTAGAAGCATTACTACGAAAAGAAATTAAGGAAGCTGTATTGAGTGCCGATGAAGAGGAAATGGATCTTAAAGTGAAGCTCAAAAGAAATCGATTTTTCGTATACTTTACTTTTTCTAAAAATGATTTAAAGAGTGAAAAATGGGAGTATGAAGTATCATTTGAAGCGGATGTAAAAAGTATAGAAGAGGTATGTTATAACATCAAAAAGTTATAGGATTAACTATTCTATAGTTTTTAGAAGGTAGGATAGTTTTAGCATTAAAACTAAAAATGGTGAAAAATTAGGGGAGCCAATCAAATAATCGAAATGAACCTTCATTCTTTAGGAAATATGAAGTAATGAGGCTGATAATATGCATATTTGGACGCTGAGGAATTGGAAAGAATATTATAATTTAGAAGAGAAGAGTCACCGTACGGGACTACGATTGAAATTTGATACAGATGTTGATCCTGAAGTAAGAAGAGCCATTAAGGAATTTTGTAAATGGTTGCGCCGAGAATACTTTTTCCCAATTAGAGTACCTATTTATGTGAAAACTTCATATAAAATAAAGACAATGGATGGAGAGCTAGTCTATGGTACTTTCTTTGGGCCGTTTGATCGAAATGTTGAGCCGTATATTCGTATTTCGACAGGGGATTATTATGATACGGTGCAGAAAAATGGAAAAGATAAAGCTTTAGGGTACTATCTGGTTACTATTGCGCATGAGCTAACGCATTATTTCCAATGGATTAATGATATAAAACTAACGAGAATTGGATATGAGAGGCAGGCTACTGCTTATTCAGGATATATTATTGATGAGTATAAAGGAACTAGAGAGCATCCGTAAAGTAGAAACTGTATAGCTAGCCGGAAGTATGAGGATTCCACATTTGTAATGAATGTTTAGTAACCCTTGGAAAAGGAGATATGCATATGAAATTTTATAACGCTGGATACCTCATAATTTCCTATGATAGGGAACTTATCTATAAAGAATGCAATATTGAGGGACTATCAAAAACGATTTTAACGATATGTAATGGGATACGGCCTACATTTCCGGATTATTGGTTTTTCCCTTGGTGTAATTCAAATAAAAATGATCCTATTGCTCAGATGATAAATGGAAGATTGAAGATTAGTAAAGAGGAACATGAAAGTGGACAATCTTTTTTAGATACACTAATGGAAGAAGAAAAGTTCTCGTGGCCGAATACTTTTAAAAATTTAGAAGATGCGAGATTCTTTAAGCGAAATTATTTAAAAGGGATAGAAAATTTAGAGATTATTAGTTTGCATCTTTCAGAAGAGTATCGGACGGGTTTTTTAATGAATGAGCGAGAAGAAAATGACTTTAAAGTTTCTATATATGACTTTCTCGAAAGTTCATTACCTGTTGATGTTGAAAACGATGAAATATTAGGATTTGATATATGTGGCTTTAGTAACAATAATTTTTATTCTTTTATTCATAACAATTTACAAGAGGATTTTGGTAAGAAATTAAATGAATTATCACTTGTTGATAAGTATGAAGATGCAAAGCAGATTATTCATTTAATTGATAATGGGGAAATTGAGGCAGAAGAGGTATTGTGGTATCCGTGGTTAATTGTGAAATGCATATAATCTTTTAAAGAAAGAGGTATAAGCACCGGATTAAAATGGAGATAGAACTAGATCACATCAATTGGCATTATAAAAGTCTGAAGAAAAAGCACGACCTTATTTGAAAAAATAAGATCGTGCTTTATTTTAGTTCTCTTTCCCAAAAAGATGAGAAAATGTATCTTTCAAGTCACTATCGTTTATTTTAATATCCGCCTTTTTTAATTCATCTTGTAATAATTTTTGACCGAAGGAAGGGTCGGCAAGACGTTCTTCTTCTAAGTCTTTACGTATAGAGTCTTTCACTTTATCGTAAGGTTGTAAATCTTTTTTATCAGTTAGTTTAATAATGTGATAGCCGTTTGGTGATTTTACGGGATTGCTAATTTGGCCGGGCTTTAATTTGTAGGCAGCTTTTTCAAATTCAGGTGTCATTTTTCCTGCCCCGAAGTATCCGAGGTCTCCGCCATTATCTTTTGATGCTAAATCTTGAGATTCTTGTTTTGCTAATTCTTCAAATGAAGTGCCGGTATCTAATTTCTTCTTTATCTCTTTCGCTTCATTTTCGTTACTTACTAAAATGTGACTAGCTTTAATTTCTGGTTTATAGTGGTCTTTCACATCTTTTTCTGTAACGCTTTGTTTAATCGCTTCATTCAATGCAAGTTTGAATTTAATTTGATTTTTGAAATCTTCTTCATCTTTTAAACGATTATTTTCTAGTGTTGCTTTGAATTGTTCTCCGTATTGATCTTTTGCTTTTTCTACTTCTTTATCTACTGCATCATCAGATACTTTATATTTTTTAGTAATAACATCTTGTGCTACCATTTCGTATAGCGTGTCTTTTCCGTATCGATCTTTCAATTGTTTTTCGAAATCGCTCTTCGTAATGGTTGAGTTTGTTGTTGTAGCGATTGTGGCCGAGTCATTTTTTTGTCCGCAAGCAGATAGCATTAATATACTTATTAGTGCAGTGATAATGAATGTACTTTTTCCTTTCATGCTAACACCTCATCCGAATATGTTATCGCTATTGTAGAATATAGAAGTGAACATGAAGTGAATTTTTAATGTTTTTTCCTGTGAAATGTAAAAAAAGTACATCAACATTAACGTTGATGTACGATGTAATCAAAGGTGATCGGTTTTCTTAGAATATGCACGTTTTCCTTGCTGAATATTTTTTTGCTCTTGTTCATTTTTTTGAGTGCGCTTTGCATTATTGTCGCGTGCTTTTTTGTCGTTATCGCTAGTATGTGGCATATGTATCAACTCCATTTCTAAACGTTGTATGTTTATCATTTCCTTTTTCGTAAAGACTATGTATAGCGGTGCATTCATGAATACTAAAGGTGGATTAGAAATGGATTTGAAGCTGAATTATACTGAACTTATTAAGAAGTTAGTCGTTGTAATTATTGCGGGTTTATTAAATGCGATTGGGATGAATTTATTTTTAACACCAGCGAAAGTGTATGCGAGTGGTTTTGCTGGATTGTCTCAATTATTGTCACAAATATTAGGTGACTTTTTATCTATTCATATATCTACGGGGGTATTGTTTAGTTTGTTTAATATTCCTGTCGTTATTTTAGCGTGGAAAAAGGTTGGGAAGGCCTTTACATTTTTTAGTTTTCTTTGCGTTGTATTTATGACTTTGTTTTTAGAAATTATCCCAGTTAGAGCGGTTTCGCACGATATTATATTGAATGCGATTTTTGGTGGGATTATTTCAGCGATTGGGGTAGGGGTTGCTTTAAAGTGGGGGGCTTCTACAGGTGGTCTAGATATTATTGCTATGATTTTATCAAAAATAAAAGATAAGCCTGTCGGCACGTATTTTTTCTTCTTTAATGCACTTATCATTATCGCTGCTGGCTACGTGTATGGATGGGAAAAGGCATTATATACTTTAGTCACTTTGTATGTATCAACGAGAATTATTGATGCGATTCATACCCGTCATGTGAAGATTACGGCATTAATTGTTACAAAGAACGGGGCAGATGTGCGAAAAGCGATTCACTCTCGCTTAGTGAGGGGGATTACAACTATACCAGCAACAGGTGCTTATACAAATGAAAATAAAGAAATGTTAATGATTGTTATTACTCGTTACGAGTTGTACGAATTAGAGAGGGTTATTAAACAAGTGGACCCAGGTGCATTTACAAATATACTGCAAACGGTCGGTGTGTTTGGATTGTTTAGAAAAGATTAAGGAGGACCAAAGCTGGTCCTCCTTTTTTAATGCGAATTCGTAATGTTTTGCAATTGCTCCTGCATTTCACGTAGCTGAACTTTTTCAGCAGTTGAAGAGTTTGCATAAGCAGAGTGCAAAGAGTTTTTTGCTCTATAAACGAGTTCCTGTTGTTCAGCGCCACTTGAACAAGAAACGGCACTTGAAACAGCGTCTCTAGCTTGTTGGAATAGTAAGTTCCCCATTTAAACCCCTCCAAATGAAGAGTTACTTCTCGCTTTTTCTGCCTCAGCTAATGTACCTCTGTACGGGAATCTTGCATCATGCTTCATAACAGCATCGGCTCCTTGCTGGATAAAACGTTTTGATTTGTTCTTTTTACCCATTCGAAAAACCCCCTTTATTTAGCTGAAAACAATTGACGCGCTTTCTCTTGCGTCTAATAATAGTATGAGCGTTTGGCGAGAAACTATAAGCAGGGAATTTTTAGATTACAATCCAAGAACCTCTTCTAAATATAGAGCGATACCATCTTCTTCATTCGTTAATGTCGTATGATTTGCGAGTGATTTTAATTCAGGAATTGCATTACCCATTGCGATTCCATGACCAGCAAATTCGAGCATTTCAAAGTCGTTATCCTCATCACCAAAAGCGATAATTCGCTCTTTAGGAATGTTATAATGGCCTGAAATTTTTTGTAATCCGACAGCTTTATTTAATCCGCTTTTTACAATTTCAATAATTGGCCAAGGTGCACCCCATTTTCTATGGTCGATGACTTCAGCATGCATATCTGTTAAATGTTGGCGAATTGCAGCAGAATGCTCGTCATGTGCATCGATTAATAAGCAAGTTGGATGGTCGTTTAAAATATTTAATAAATCTCCTGTGAAAATCTTTGGAGAACCGAATTCAAAAATATGTTTTTTATCTTCATCAATTTCACGGACATACACATCATCGATGACTTCAGCATAGACATTTTTCACGCCGAAATCAAAGCAAGCTCGGACGATTTCTTGCGCTGTTGAAAGTTCAAGAGGAGAGTGATGTGTTCCCCAACTTGAATCAAGAGGGTGATGCACGTAAGCTCCATTAAAGTTTACGATTGGTGTGTTAAGGCTAAGTTCTTTATAATAATCGTAACTAGCGCGGAATGGACGCCCTGTTGAAATAACGACAATATGTCCTTGTTCTTTTGCTTTTGCAATTGTGTTTTTCGTTCTTGGAGAAATTATTTTGTTGTCTGTTAATAAAGTTCCGTCTAAGTCTAATGCGATTAAATGTTGTTTGTTCATAATTTCACCTCTTATAATAAATTTTTTGATTCTATCTGTATTTCCGTTTTTAATATGCAGAAATAAGAGGTTAGACTGGGTAAAACTACTGTAGATGAAAGTTTCACTATATATCCATCTTACGTCGCGAAGCGCTGTGGTGTCTACTATTTCTCGTTGGAAATTAGGGAAAGTCAATATCTTTTTAGAAAGTTCAAACAATGTTTCTTTCATTATGTACAATTTGTGAAAAGGGTTACATTGTTTGAATGATGCGACTTATAATGAACATGTAATCTTCTCGTATATGTTTGACTCTCCTTTGAAACTGGCCTAAAGTAGGTTGGTTTCTTTTTTTTCAACAAATATGCCAATAATTCCTGCTTAAGCTTGTGTAATTATATATATGTACATGGGTAAACCGTAGTACTTGTTTCCTAAACATGACAGAAAAGCTTTCTTTTAAAATGGATATACTAATGAGGCAAGACGTCATGGAAGGAGAATGGAAATGGGACAAAATCGCAGGTTTCGTTCAGGGCAAAAGGCGCCAAATGATGGCATTTACGTAGAAATTGGTGAAACGGGAAGTATGGTGAAAAATCCGCAAATGGTACAATTAACTGCCGGTGAAAAGTTTCCAGAGAACGCAAATCATAACCGTCAGTGGACATATAAAAGAAAACCGTAACAGAAGCCGCAATCGTTATTGCGGCTTTTTTGATTAGGAAAATGAATGTTACTTTTTCTTTTTCCAATAATAAGTTTGAACTACATAAGCAAAATTATTGTATAAAAAAGTCAGTTGGCGTATAATCAAATCAAAGGTCAAAGAAAGTCAAATATTTGGAGGGCTGTAAAGATGGACTTAAATCAAATGACAACGAAAACACAGGAAGCGATTATGAGTGCTCAATCTTTAGCGGTATCTCATCATCATCAAGAAGTAGATACTGTTCATCTATTGCTTACGTTATTAGAGCAACAAGACGGATTAACGGTACGTATTTTTCAAAAAATGAATGTCGATATAGAAGCGTTAAAGCAAGGCGCCGAAAGTTTAATTAAGAAAAAGCCTTCTGTAACTGGAAGCGGGGCAGAGGCAGGGAAATTATATGTAACAGGTGCTTTGCAACAACTGCTTGTAAGAGCAGGAAAAGAAGCGGAGAAACTGCAAGATGACTACATTTCAATCGAACATGTATTACTTGCTTTTTCTGAAGAAAAAGGCGATATAAATCAATTATTCGCAAAATTTTATATTACGAAAGATAACTTATTACAGTCTTTAATGACAGTTCGGGGGAATCAAAGAGTGACTAGTCAAAATCCAGAAGCAACTTATGAAGCGTTAGAAAAATATGGCCGTGATTTAGTGGCTGAAGTAAGAGCGGGGAAAATTGATCCTGTAATTGGCAGAGATAGTGAAATTCGCCGCGTGATCCGCATTCTTTCACGCAAAACGAAAAATAACCCCGTTTTAATCGGAGAGCCAGGTGTTGGTAAAACAGCAATCGTTGAAGGATTAGCGCAGCGTATTGTGAAAAAAGATGTCCCAGAAGGATTAAAAGATAGAACAATTTTCGCTTTAGATATGAGTGCACTTGTGGCCGGAGCAAAATTCCGCGGTGAGTTTGAAGAACGTCTGCAAGCTGTATTAAATGAAATTAAAAAGAGTGAAGGTCGCATTTTATTATTCATTGATGAACTTCATACAATCGTCGGCGCTGGTAAAACAGAAGGAGCGATGGATGCGGGAAATATGTTAAAACCAATGCTAGCGCGTGGTGAACTGCATTGTATCGGGGCAACGACATTAGATGAATACCGTAAATATATTGAGAAAGATCCAGCGTTAGAAAGACGTTTCCAACAAGTGTTAGCAGAAGAGCCAACTGTTGAGGATACAATTTCCATTTTACGTGGTTTAAAAGAGCGTTTTGAAATTTATCACGGTGTAAATATTCATGACCGCGCGATTGTAGCAGCATCTGTTTTATCAGATCGATACATTTCGGATCGCTTCTTACCTGATAAAGCGATTGATCTAGTTGATGAAGCTTGTGCAACAATTCGAACAGAAATTGATTCTATGCCAACAGAACTAGATGAAGTAACGCGCCGCATTATGCAGCTGGAAATTGAAGAAGCTGCTCTTGGGAAAGAAAAGGACTTAGGTAGTCAAGAGCGCCTAAAAACATTGCAACGTGAGTTATCGGATTTAAAAGAAGTTGCAAGTAGTATGAGAGCGAAATGGGAGAAAGAAAAAGAAGACATTCATAAAGTGCGTGACTTACGTGAGCATTTAGAGCGCTTGCGCCGTGAGTTAGAAGAAGCAGAAGGAAATTACGATTTAAATAAAGCAGCTGAGCTTCGCCACGGGAAAATTCCAGCTATCGAAAAAGAGTTAAAAGAAGCGGAAGAGATGGGTGCACATAATAAACAAGAGAATCGCTTATTACGCGAGGAAGTAAGTGAAGAAGAAATTGCAGACATTGTTTCAAGGTGGACTGGTATTCCTGTCGCAAAACTCGTTGAAGGTGAACGTGAGAAATTATTACGTCTTGAACAAATTTTATCAGAGCGTGTTATCGGTCAAGAGGAAGCGGTAAGCCTTGTATCAGACGCAGTACTTCGTGCTCGCGCTGGCATTAAAGATCCGAATCGTCCAATTGGTTCATTTATTTTCTTAGGCCCTACAGGTGTTGGTAAAACTGAGCTTGCAAAAACGTTAGCGCAAACATTATTTGACAGTGAAGAGCAAATGATTCGTATCGATATGTCTGAGTATATGGAGAAACACGCAGTGTCACGCTTAATTGGAGCGCCTCCTGGATATGTTGGATATGAAGAAGGTGGACAATTAACAGAAGCAGTAAGACGTAAACCATATTCTGTTATTTTGTTAGATGAAATCGAAAAAGCACATCCAGAAGTATTCAACATTTTATTACAAATTTTAGACGATGGCCGCATTACAGATTCACAAGGACGTACAGTAGACTTTAAAAATACGGTTATTATTATGACTTCAAATATTGGATCTGCTCACTTATTAGAAGGGCTAGAAGAAGATGGTTCTATTAAAGAAGAGTCAAGAGAACTTGTAATGGGACAATTAAGAGGACATTTCCGACCAGAATTCTTAAACCGTGTCGATGAAATTATTTTATTCAAACCTCTTACAAGGAATGAAATTAAAGGTATTGTTGATAAGATTGTACAAGAATTACAAGGGCGTTTAGCAGATCGCCACATATCATTAGAATTGACGGAATCTGCAAAAGAATTTGTTGTAGAAGCTGGATTCGATCCGCTGTACGGAGCTCGTCCGTTAAAACGATACGTACAGCGTCAAGTTGAGACGAAATTAGCGAGAGAATTAATTGCAGGAGCGATTACTGACAATAGTCACGTAGTGGTTGATGTAGAAAATAACGAATTAGTCGTGCGTGTGAAGTAAAAAAAGAGTTCGGATAAAATCCGGACTCTTTTTTTAGTGTTGTTCTACTGGCTCGTTTGGAATCGCAGCTGCAATCGCTAATACTAATACCGCAAGAACAACTGAGAAAATAGACGCTTGGTTAAAATCGTATGTACCGCCAGTCATAGAGCCGATTACGTAGCTCATCATATGTACAAGTGCGAACGACCAAATTAATGCCCAAATGAAACGCATATTTTACACCTCTATTCGTTCAATCTGTCCTTATTGTAACACAATTGAAAAAAGAATATAGAAAAATATTTGTAGATTTTTCAACGCAAATTTGCATTCTGTTCATACATTATAAAGAGTACTTTTATACGTTTAGAAAATAAGGCGGGGGAAAAATGAGTATTACGGAACGTTTTTTTTACTTAGAAAAAGAACCATGTGTAATTTATTTACCGGAAAAGCCAAATGGATTTTCTGTTATGCTCCTAGGAGATTATAACTATTTTATTGAGAATGGTACAAGTTTATGGACACAGCATGCAGGGAGAGCTTATTTTTTACAGGGCCTTATTGAAAAAGGTTATACGGTCTTTTCATCTAACTTATACGGAAGGCATTGGGGGAACGATCGAGCTGTTCGTCTTGCAAAACGTTTGTATGATGTCGTTCTAAGAAAAGAGACATTGAATGCGAAAATGCACATTATGGCAGATGGTATGGGAGCGCTTGTAGCACTGGAGATGATGAACAAATACCCTGAATGTATACGTTCTGTCGTTATGTTAAATCCGTGTTTAGATTTACCAGAATATGTGGATTTTGAGAAAGAGCATAAGTTTTTTTACAAAAGATTAGTGAAGGAATTAAGTTTGGCGTATGATTCCAAAGAAGAAGAATTAGAATCAAAAATAAATAAGAAATCATTTGCGCTTCTGCCATCTTGTGTACCTGTTAAAATTTTTGTCTCAACACAGGAAAAAAGAGGAAGAAAACAATTGTTACGTAAATACGAGAAAATGAGGCAATTCAATCAATGCGATACTTCTGTTTTATTCCATCTGCAAGATGTGAAATATAAAATGGTTAGACAAACGACTGATTTCTTTAAAAAATATGAAGAAGAATTGTGAAGCTCCCATATACATAAATGAGGAGCTATTTGTTTCAAGGGGAAAGGGTTGGTGGTATGAAACGCGTGCTGATTATAGGTGCACTTACGTTTGTAGGTTATCACCTTGTGAATAAAATGATTGCAGAAGAAGTAGAAGTATGTGGTCTTGATTTTGATGAATTTGATAGTATGACAAAAATTAATGAAGAGAAATTATTGTTGATTGGGCGGAATGCGTTATTTACGTACTATTCTATAAGGGATGAAGACGGATGGCGATCGGTAGAGGAAGAGAGTTTCGATACAGTTTATTTTTGCTTGTATGAGCCGAATCAGCAAAGTGGATTTCGGAATGAAAGGGTCATATTACAATATTTAAAACGAATCGTAAGGATGTGTGAAAAAAATAAAGTAAAGTTAAATCTAATTTCTTCTATTGAAATAGGAAGCACTGAAGAATCCGAAAACAAACATCTATTTTCGAAAGTGGAAGAAGGGTTGAAAAAAGGCGAATTACAATATAGTGCATATCGAGTTCCTACATTATATGGGCCATGGCAACCGTCGTTTATGATGTATCATCAGCTTATTTTATCAGAACTTGATGAAAAAGAGTGCCGTTGTATAAATGGAGAAAAAGGAAGTGATTTACTTTACGTTGAAGATGTATGTGAATATTTATGGGAAAATGGAATGAATGTAAAACACCTCGGTATATATAATTTACTTAGTGGAAAAGAAGAGTTATGGGAAAAAGGTATGAGTCTTTTACATGCAGATGATAAAGTAAATAACAAAAATGTGGAAGTAAGAGATGAAGCTGTAGAGGTTATTTCTATTCAAAAAAATACACCAGTAGAATTCGGTTTAAATAAACAATTGGCACATATGAAAAAATATAAAGAGTTATACGAAGGGTAGCATGCGTGTTACACTATTGTATGGATAATTGATTGAAAAGCTTTAATGGAGAGGAAGAGATTACATGAACGAAAAAAGTATGCAATTTTTACAAATCGCAATGAAGCATTTACCAGAAGCAAAGGCAATTTTAGATTCTAATGGAATTGCACTTGATATGGAGAAAGCACAGCCGGTGTTAGAGCTATTGATGAAAGTAATGGGCGAAGCATATGAGCTTGGGAAAGCAGATAAAGAATAAAACCAAACCCTTCTTTTTTGATGGGAGAGAGGCTCGAGCCGTGGATAGAAGCGGTTGGGGCCTTTTTTTGTTTCGAGCGGAGTGAAACCAGAGGAATGAGGTAGTTAAGGGAGAAGGTTGTGAGGAGAATGCTCTAATTTTGAAGGGAAAGCAGATAAAGAATAAAACCAAACCCTTCTTTTTGATGGAAGAGAGGCTCGAGCCGTGGATAGAAGCGGTTGGGGCCTTTTTTTGTTTCGAGTGGAGTGAAACCTGAGGGATGATGAGGCTAAAGGGGAAGGTTATGAGGAGAAGGTCTTAGTTTTGAAGGGAAAGCAGATAAAGAATAAAACCAAACCCTTCTTTTTTGATGGGAGAGAGGCTCGAGCTGTGGATAGAAGCGGAAAGGACTTTTTTGTTTCGAGCGGAGTAAGGTCAAAAGTATTGGGAAGTTTATCTTTTGAAAGGATAGGAATTTTTCTGTTTCTTTTAATGAAAAATAAAGTTAGTAATACGCTGTCTTATTTTTTTAGCTGAAATATATTCTAGACAAAAGTACATTTATGTTTTAAAATTAGTACCAAGTCATAATAATTGATATAAAACGGAGGGCTGCGATGTGAACGTGGGCATTTTAGGGATCGGAAGATATGTGCCAGAAAAAGTAGTCACAAATCACGATTTAGAGAAAATCGTAGATACATCTGATGAATGGATTCGTACGAGAACGGGAATTGCAGAAAGACGCATTGCCGATGATACAATAGATACTTCATATATGGCGGTAGAGGCTTCTAAAAAAGCACTTGAAGATGCCGGGATTAGCGGAGAGGATATCGATCTTATTTTAGTGGCAACAGTAACGCCAGATCGCGCATTCCCAGCAGTAGCTTGTGTAATCCAAGAAGCAATTGGCGCAAAACACGCAGCCGCAATGGATTTAAGTGCAGCGTGTGCTGGCTTTATGTACGGAATGATTACAGCGCAGCAATTTATTCAAACGGGAACTTATAAAAATGTATTAGTAGTTGGTAGTGACAAACTATCTAAAATTGTAGACTGGAACGATCGAAATACAGCAGTACTATTTGGGGACGGAGCAGGTGCTATCGTAATGGGAGCTGTTTCGGAAGGGAAAGGTGTACTTTCTTTTGAATTAGGAGCGGACGGAAGTGGCGGTAAGCATCTTTATCAAGACGAGTATGTTATGATGAACGGCAGAGAAGTCTTTAAATTTGCTGTTCGCCAACTTGGTGATTCCTGTCTTCGCGTGTTAGAAAAAGCGGGACTTACGAAAGAGGATGTGGACTTCTTAGTACCACATCAAGCGAATATTCGTATTATGGAATCTGCAAGAGAAAGATTAAATTTACCGAAAGAAAAAATGAGTATGACAATTGAAAAGTTCGGTAATACATCGGCTTCTTCAATTCCAATTGCAATGGTAGAGGAATTGCAAAATGGACGTATTCAAGATGGTGATTTAATTATACTAGTCGGTTTTGGCGGCGGGTTAACATGGGGAGCAGTAGCTCTTCGTTGGGGTAAATAAGGACTGAGAGAAAAAAAGGAGTGTATTTTGTATGGAAAAAAAGAGGGTCGTAATTACAGGGCTAGGAGCTGTTACACCGATCGGAACAGATGTTGAAACAGCTTGGGAAAACATTAAAAACGGTGTATCCGGAATCGGACGACTTACAAGAATAGATTCAGAACAAATTCCTGCAAAAGTAGCAGCAGAAATTAACGACTTTGAAGTCGAAAAATATATAGATAAAAAAGAAGCGCGCCGTATGGACCGCTTTACGCAATATGCAGTAGCAGCAGCGAAAATGGCAGTTGCGGATGCGAAGCTTGAAATTACAGAAGAAAATGCACCACGCATTGGTGTATGGGTTGGTTCTGGTATTGGTGGTATGGAAACATACGAAGAACAATTTAAGATTTTTACTGAAAAAGGTCCGCGCCGCGTGAGCCCATTCTTCGTACCAATGATGATTCCAGATATGGCAGCAGGTCAAGTGTCAATCGCTACAGGAGCGAAAGGAATTAATACTTGCTCTGTAACAGCTTGTGCATCTGGAGCAAACTCAATTGGTGATGCGTTTAAAGTAATCCAGCGCGGTGATGCTGATGCGATGATAACAGGCGGAGCAGAAGCGCCATTAACAAGTATGGCATTCGCTGGGTTTAGCTCAGCGAAAGCATTAACATTCAATGAAGATCCAGCAATGGCTTGCCGCCCATTCGATAAAAATCGTAGCGGTTTCGTAATGGGTGAAGGATCAGGAATTCTTATTCTTGAAGAATTAGAGCACGCATTAGCACGTGGTGCTCACATTTATGCGGAAATTGCTGGTTATGGTGCAACTGGTGATGCGTTCCATATTACAATGCCTGCTCCTGGCGGTGAAGGCGGAGTTCGTGCGATGCGTCAAGCTTTAGCTGATGCAGGTCTAGAGCCAAAAGATATTGATTACATTAATGCACATGGTACAAGTACAGATGCAAATGAAAAGTATGAAACGATGGCAATTAAAGAAACTTTCGGTGAGCATGCATATAAAGTAGCGATTAGCTCAACGAAATCAATGACAGGTCATTTATTAGGAGCAGCTGGTGCTGTTGAAGCGATCTTCTCTATTAAATCAATTACAGACGGAGTAATTCCTCCGACGATTAACTATGAAACACCAGATCCAGAATGTGATTTAGATTACGTACCAAATACAGCGAGGCATCAAGAAGTGCGAGCTGTATTAAGTAATTCATTAGGATTCGGTGGTCATAACGCAGTATTAGTATTTAAAGCATATAAATAATATGTACAATAAGGTGTCTTTTCGTAAAGTATTACGAAAAGATACCTTATTTATTTTTAATCACCTTTACGTTCCTTTCTTTTTTGCATATACATAAGAAAAGGAGGGATGAAGGTTGGGGGTTGTTGAAACGGCAGAATGGTTACATCTGTATTATGGACGTCCAGAGAAGCTTTGTGAGAAATTTACAAAGTATATTCCATTGCCAAAAGAGAGACTGTATCGCTTTTTAATCTCTAAAGGTATGTATCGCCCAGTAATGCGGGGAGAGCAGGAAATTAAAGAGTTAGAGAAGAAAGAAATTTGGAAAGAACTTAGCATGGAGTATGAAAAATTGAAAGGTTGGCTAAAAGGTCCAGATGTCCCTATCTTTATTTTATTATCAGATTCATACAATCGAACTGTACAAGAGGAATATAACGGGAAGGCTGGCTTATCTATGCGTCACGTTATTTTCTTATTCGTATGTGGACGTAATTCAGTAGAGGAACTAAAAGCTTTATTAACGCATGAATACCATCATATATGTAGGTTACATCAAATTGAGACGAAAGAAACAGAGTATACATTACTTGATACGATGATTATGGAAGGGTTAGCTGAGCAAGCTGTGTATGAAAGGTATACAGAAAAAAGATGTGCACCGTGGACTACTTACATTTCAAAAGAAGATGCTATTTATTATTGGAGGAATTCAATACAAGAACGAATAGGCGTAAAGAGAGGTACGAGGGAGCATGATGTTTTATTAAATGGACTGCACTCGTATCCGAAAATGATTGGCTATGCACTTGGATTTCATATTGTGAAAGATTGTGTAGCATTTGAAGGAGAAAATACACTTTCTTTATTATCTATAGATGCGAAAGAAATCTTGAATAAAGCAAATACATTTCATGTTTCATGAAAAACAGGGGAGCTATCTCCTGTTTTTTTTATATTATAGAAGAAAAAATAATAATTAGAATATATTTCCTCAAGTGGAATAAAGTTAAGCGAAACTGAACATAATGATTGGTACAAACAGTAGTGAAGTGAGGGGTAGTGAATGTTATATCTACATGATGTATGGGTAAATTGGTTTGAAGGTGAAGAGAATGGGTATAACGTTTGTCATTTTTACGAATGGCGGAAAGATGATACGATTGAGCTATTAGATCAAGTGCCATTATTAAAAGTAGATGCCACATTATATCATTACATCGAGAACGAATTATTAGAGCTTCCGCAAAAATTATTGGAAGACGTATATCATAAGGCTTATATTCGTAAAAATCACGAACGTTTGCAACAAGAATATTGTTTTGTAGTTACAGATGGAAAAGGAATTATTGCGATTGATTCAATCGGCTATAATGTGCCAATTAGAAAAAGTAGGCTTATACCGCGTCAAGAACAGATGGTATATGAGATGGTAGAGAATGTGCAAGCAGAAAAGTATGAGTTCCAAGTGGAAGAGATTGAAAAAGAACATCATATTTTATCACCGTCGCCTTTCATTATGAACGGCCTAACTCGTAAAGAAAGACAGTTAAAACAATTATTATTTATGGCATTAGATCAATTACATACAACGAAAAATCCAGCTGAAATTCGCTATTGGTTCACAGAGTGGGATCCATCAGCGTACGGAATGGTCCAACATATGGAGTTTGAAGATGTTTGGGCTAAACTTTATGATGAAGCGAAAACTGGATGGTCTGAGAAGCACGAGCAATTATGTGAGCGCCTTGTAAAAGGACAGCCGTTTTTTGAAAAGTTATGGGAAATGGAAAATGAGCAGAAGGTAAATTAAAAAAACCGCCAATTGGCGGTTTTTTTTATGGAGGTGACAAGAATGTTCGGTGGCTTCGCGCCTTCCTGCGAGGCAAAAAGCGCCTCTACGTCAGGAGCTCCATCCCCCTCACATTCTGAACGAGCCGCTTCCGCTTTTTGTAGTAATCCAGCTCTGGCAGCAAGCTCTTCGTGTCTAAGAACCTTCCGCATAAGAAGACAAAAAGCGTCTTCTATGCGAAAGGTTCTTAGACACGAAGAGCTGAACGAGCTGCCTCCGCTTTATAAGTTACCTACGTTTTCTACTCAGTCCCATTGCGTTTTCTACTTTGCGTAGTTGTTTGAATGCAACGCGGTTTGCTTTTTCTGCACCTTTGTCTAGAATTTCGTCTAGTTCTGGTGAGTTGATTAGTTCGTTATATTTGTCTTGGATTGGACGAATTGCTTCTACGACTACTTGTGCTAGGTCGCCTTTGAAGTCCCCGTATCCTTTTCCTTCGTACATTGCTTCTATTTCTTCAACTGTTTTTCCAGAGAATGAAGAGTAGATTGTTAATAAGTTAGAGATTCCAGGTTTGTTTTCTTTATCAAATTTCACGATACCTTCAGAATCAGTTACAGCACTTTTAATTTTCTTTTCAATTGTTTTTGGTTCATCAAGCATACTGATCATTGCTTTTGGATTCGGATCAGATTTACTCATTTTTTTCGTAGGTTCTGTTAATGACATAACGCGAGCTCCTACTTTTGGAATACGAATTTCAGGAACAGTGAACACTTCACGGAAGCGTTTGTTGAAACGCTCTGCTAGGTCGCGTGTTAATTCCATATGTTGTTTTTGATCATCACCAACAGGTACGATTTCAGTGTTGTAAAGTAAAATATCAGCAGCCATTAATGGTGGATACGTTAGTAATCCAGCTGGAACTGAATCTCTACCAGAAGATTTATCTTTATATTGCGTCATACGCTCTAATTCTCCAACGTAAGCAACTGATTGCATAATCCATCCTAGTTGAGCGTGTGCTGGTACTTCTGATTGTACAAATAAAGTAGCTTTTTCAGGATCGATGCCACATGCTACATAAAGTGCAGCAAGACTGCGAATGTTTTTACGAAGTTGTACGGGATCTTGAGGTACTGTAATCGCATGTTGGTTTACAATACAGAAATAACAGTCGTGTTCATTTTGAAGCTCTGTAAATTGCTTCATAGCTCCTAAATAGTTTCCAAGTGTAATTGTTCCGCTTGGCTGAATACCAGAAAAGATAACTGACATAAGTAATTCCTCCTAAAATTGAATGTGCGATGGGGAAGAGAAGGCATACAAAAAAGCCCATTCATCCCAAATTACATAGGGACGAATGGACCGCGGTACCACCCTAATTATTTCACAGCTGTGAAATCTCTCAAGATCCATAATAACGTCTGGATATAACGCCAAAGCCTACTACTTTCGGTTCGGTTTGGTGCTCAAAAGCCCATTCCATACTGCGCAATTACTTGTTCACACCAGCCACAAGCTCTCTGAAATTGCCTCAATATGTACTCTTCTTTATCATCGCATACATATAAATTTATTTATTGTTACCTAAGCTCTTTTAATATGAAAGAACTAAAGTTTTATAACAAAATGTTTTGCTGATTATTATATCATATGGGATAGTGTTTGCAAACTACATCAAAATAGTAAAGCTAATGAGGATCGAGAACAATCCAAGTACGATACCGGTAATACAAATCGGATACGTCCATTTGAATGAATATGTTTTATAAATACGTTCTTTCTTATCGATAGGTTCCTCTGCTTCTTCAATTAAAGAGTCAATTTTTTTATTCGTACCAAATACTCTTTGGAATGCGTAAATTGTTACGTTAAAAAATCCGTTTTGAAATATGAATAAAAAACCACCTATAAGAATAAAAACCAATGCAATATAGAATGAGATGTTGACAAAATTCAACAAAAAATGTGATGAAACGAGGAATGCGCCCACACTAGAAGCGATTATCGCAACCAAAAATAGTATACAAGTATGAAAAAAAACTTTATTCAAAATATTCCCCTCCGTCAAAATATTACTAGAATTATTATACTATAAAAGTTATAATAAGTAATATAAATAATTTTTTGAAAATTATACGCAATTGAGGTTCTAATTTCAAGATGATGGTAGCAATGTTAACGTATCCCTTTACAAAAAATTAAAAATATAAACATTTTATTAAAAATTTTAACAAAAAAACAAAAAACTATATTCACAATCGTCATATTATATGTATAATGAAAATTGTAGAAACTTGGAGATTATTCTTTCAATTCTACTTTTCTACAAGTGAGGGTACAGTAAGTGCAATTAGGGGAGGCAACACAACATGAAGAAAAAGATACCGTTATTACTTGCATCAACTTTAACGGCAAGTATGTTGCTTGGCGCGTGTAGCTACCAGAAAGAGGACGCTAAAGCAAAAGGAAAAGAAAACACTACTAGTAGTAGTAACGGAAAACAGATTCTTAATTTAACAGAGTTATCTGAAATTCCATCAATGGATGCATCGTTAGCATCAGATTCTGCATCTTCAACAGCATTAAATAATACGATGGAAGGTTTATATCGTACTGGCAAAGATCAAAAGAGAATGCCTGGGATTGCTGAAGATGTCCAAAAGCTAGATGATGGGAAGAAATACATATTTAAGTTAAGAAAAGATGCGAAATGGTCGAATGGGGAACCTGTAACAGCGAAAGACTTTGTGTATTCATGGAAAAGAGCAGTAAATCCAGATACAAAAGCGACGTATTCATACATTATGTTCGATATTAAAAATGCAGAAAAAATTCATAAAAAAGAATTACCTGCTGACCAATTAGGTGTAAAGGCGATTGATGATTATACATTAGAAGTGGAATTAGACAATCCCGTTCCTTACTTTATTGATTTAACGGTTTATCCGGTGTTCTACCCACTAAATGAGAACTTTGTGAAATCACAAGGTGATAAGTTTGGTTTAGAGGCAAATACAACATTATATAACGGGCCATTCGTTATGAGTGATTGGAAACATGAACAAAGCTTCCAATTTAAGAAGAACCCATCATATTGGGATAACAAGACGGTTAAAATCGAAGAGATAAATTTCAATATTGTGAAAAATACATCGACTGATGTAAATTTATATGAGACAAATTCGATTGATCGTGCGGCTCTAACATCGGAATTTGTTGATAAATTTAGACAAACTCCAGAGTTCCAAACACGAAAAGAAGCTGGAGTTGCCTACTTAAGATTTAATCAAAATAATAAGTATTTGAGTAATAAAAACTTAAGAAAAGCAATTTCAATGTCCTTTGACCGTGATAACATTGCAAAAGTTATTTTAAACAACGGCGCAATCGGTGCTTACGGATTTGTTGGAAAAGATTTCGCTGAAGGTCCGAATAAAAAAGACTTCCGTGCTGAAAATGGAAATCTAGTTGAAACGGATTCAAAAGAAGCGAAAAAACTTTGGGAAACAGCAAAGAAAGAGCTTGGCACTGATAAAATTGAACTAGAATTCTTAAGCTTCGATAATGAAGATGCGAAAAAAATTGGCGAATTCTTAAAAGGTGAGATGGAAAAGAACTTACCTGGTTTAACGATCAAAATTAAACAGCAGCCATTCGCACAAAAAAATAAGTTAGAAGACTCTCAAGAATATGATATGGCGTTTGGTATTTGGGGTCCAGACTTCCCAGATCCAGTCTCATATTTAGATATGTTTGTTACGAATGGTTCACAAAATAAAACAGGATATTCTAATCCGAAATATGATGAGCTAATTCTAAAAGCAAAAACAGATACAAAAGATTTACAAGCTCGCTGGAACAACCTTTTAGAAGTAGAGAAAATATTAATTAAAGAGGATGCAGTTATTACTCCGATCTTCCAAAAAGGTTCAGCATATGTGGTAAAAGGTGCCGTAAAAGATATTATCCCAATTAACTATGGTGGTAGATTAACTTACAAATGGGCATCTGTTGAACAAAAATAATCTTTTTTCCATCGTTTACAAGGGTATATGCCTATGATGGGCATATGCTCTTATTTTAAAGAATAAAAGTAAGAATATTTTAAACTATCTTATTGCTTTTGAGAAAAACGGGGAGGTGCTTGACTATGGGACGTTATGTATTAAAACGTTTCGTGTACATGGCTTTGACATTATTTTTAATTACTACACTGACTTTCTTTTTGATGAAATTACTACCGGGTTCTCCGCTTAAAAACCAGGAGAAGCTATCACCGGCACAAAAAGAAATCATTCTTGAAAAATATGGATTAAATGATCCAGTACCAGTTCAATATGCACGTTACTTAGGTAACTTAGCAAAAGGTGATTTAGGGGTATCATTCCAATATGATAACCGCCCAGTAACAGATATGATTGTGGATCGTATTGGACCATCAGCACAACTTGGTTTACAAGCGATTATATTAGGAACATTTATCGGTTTAATTTTAGGAATCGTTGCGGCGCTTCGTAACAATACGTGGGTCGATTATGGGGCGACAATTATTTCCGTACTCGGGATGTCGGTACCCTCATTCGTATTCGCCGCATTACTACAATATTTCGTAGGGGTAAAGCTTGGTTGGTTCCCAGTAGCATTCTGGAAAGGACCGGAGTTTACAGTAATGCCTACAATTGCCTTATCGATGGCAGTTATCGCAACAATCGCACGTTTCGCTCGTGCAGAGTTAATTGAGGTTATGCAAGCAGACTACATTTTAACAGCGAAAGCGAAAGGAATTAGCCAAGGCGTTATCATTATCAAGCACGCACTGCGTAACGCATTAATTCCAGTTGTAACAATTTTAGGACCAATGGTTGCAGGATTAATTACAGGGACACTAGTTATTGAGCAAATTTACGCTGTACCTGGACTTGGGGAACAATTCGTTAAATCGATTACAGTGAATGACTATACAGTTATTATGGGAACTACAATTTTCTATAGTGCGATCTTCATCTTAGTTATTTTCATTGTCGATATTTTATACGGAATTATTGATCCTCGTATTCGTTTAGCGGGAGGGAAAAAATGATGAAAGATGTACAAAAATTATCTCCAGATTTATTTCAACCAGCCAATCAGAGTAATGTTGATAATGAAGTCATTGCCCGTCCAAGCTTAACGTTTTGGCAAGATGTAAGAAGACGTTTGTTCCAACATAAAGGTGCAATGTTTGGTTTCATATTATTAATGCTTATTGTACTACTAGCAATTTTAGGACCGATGGTAAGTAAGCATTCTTATAAAGAGCAGGATTTAGGTCGTGCGAAAATGCCACCGAAAATTCCAGTGATTGAAAATGTTCATTGGCTACCATTTGACGGTACAGATCAATATGGTGTTGACCAATATGAAAAACGTGATATTAAAGAGTACTTCTGGTTTGGTACAGATGATCTTGGCCGTGATTTATGGACAAGAACATGGGAAGGTACACGAGTATCATTATATATCGCTCTTTTAGCAGCAGCGATTGACTTAGTAATTGGGGTTGCATACGGAGGTATTTCAGCCTTCTATGGCGGCAGAGTAGATAATATTATGCAACGTATTATGGAGATCATTAACGGTATTCCATACTTAATCATCGTTATTTTAATGGTAATCATTATGGGATCAGGTATTTGGTCAATTACACTTGCTATGGCAATTACAGGTTGGATAGGGATGTCGCGTATCGTTCGTGGACAGATCCTAAAATTAAAAAACCAAGAATATGTATTAGCATCTCGTACATTAGGGGCAACGAATACACAGTTAATTGTGAAGCACTTAATTCCGAACGTAATGGGACCAATTATCGTAATGACGATGTTTACAATTCCAACAGCGGTATTTGGTGAAGCATTCTTAAGTTTCATCGGACTAGGTATTCAGCCACCATTCGCATCACTTGGTTCTCTTGTAAATGATGGTTATAAATCAATTCAAACGTATCCACATATGATGTTCATCCCAGCGGTTGTCATCAGTATGTTAATCTTAGCATTCAACTTAATTGCAGACGGATTACGCGACGCGTTAGATCCAAAAATGCGTAAGTAAAAGAGGGGAGAAGTAAAAATGAAAACATTGCTAGAGGTAAAAGATTTGCAAGTCTCCTTTGATACACATGCAGGTGAAGTACAAGCTGTACGCGGTGTTACTTTTGATTTGAAAAAAGGAGAAACATTAGCGATTGTAGGAGAATCTGGTTCTGGTAAATCAGTTACTTCTAAAGCGTTAATGGGATTAATTCCGAATCCTCCAGGACGTATTAAAAACGGTGAAATCGTGTTTGAAGGTCGTGACTTAACGAAACTAACAGAAAAAGAAATGCAGCAAGTACGCGGTAAAGATATTGCGATGATTTTCCAAGATCCAATGACATCATTAAATCCAACGATGACTATTGGTAATCAGATTATGGAAGGTCTTATTAAACACCAAGGGATGAGTAAAGCAGATGCACGTAAAGTTGCTTTAGAATTAATCGACCTTGTAGGTATTCCAAATCCAGAAGCACGCTTAAAACAATATCCTCACCAATTCTCAGGTGGTATGAGACAACGTGTAGTTATTGCGATGGCGTTAGCTTGTAATCCGAAATTATTAATTGCCGATGAGCCGACAACAGCGCTAGACGTTACAATTCAGGCGCAAATTTTAGAACTTATGAAGGACATTCAGCAAAAAACAGAAGCAGCAATCATTTTCATTACGCATGACTTAGGTGTAGTGGCAAACGTTGCAGACCGAGTTGCGGTTATGTACGCTGGTAAAGTTGTTGAAATTGGAACTGTTGATGAAATTTTCTACAATCCAAAACATCCATACACATGGGGCTTAATCGCATCTATGCCAAGCTTAGATGGTGCAGAGGACGAGCTATATGCGATTCCAGGAACGCCTCCAGACTTATTAAAACCGCCAAAGGGTGATGCTTTTGCACCACGTAACCCGCAGGCATTGAAAATTGATTTTGAAATGGACCCACCTTTATTTAAAGTAAGTGATACACACTATGCGGCAACTTGGTTACTTCACGAGCAAGCTCCAGAAGTAAAACCACCGGCAGTCGTTGAAAAACGCATTCTTCAAATGAAAGCAGGTGAACAACATGACTAAACAACGTGAGAAATTAATTGAAGTAAAAAATGTAAAGCAGCACTTCGACGTGAGTGGTGGTGTTGTCAAAGCGGTTAATGATATTTCATTTGATATTTACCGCGGAGAAACATTTGGTCTTGTAGGAGAATCAGGTTGTGGTAAATCGACAACTGGAAGAACGATTATTCGTTTATATGATGCAACTGCTGGTGAAGTGTTGTTCGATGGTGAAAATGTACATGGTAAAAAATCACGTGCAGAGCTGAAGAAGTTCAACCGTAAAATGCAAATGATTTTCCAAGATCCATATGCATCATTAAATCCTCGTATGACAGTAGGGGATATTATCGCAGAAGGTATTGATATTCACGGACTAGCAAAAGGCAAAAAAGAGCGTATGGACCGTGTTCATGAATTATTAAATACAGTTGGTTTAAATAAAGAGCACGCAAACCGTTTCCCGCATGAATTCTCAGGCGGACAACGTCAACGTATCGGTATCGCTCGTGCGCTAGCTGTAGAACCTGAATTTATCATTGCTGATGAACCAATCTCAGCACTTGACGTATCGATTCAGGCGCAAGTTGTAAACTTACTGAAACAGTTACAAAGAGAAAAAGGTTTAACATACTTATTCATCGCCCATGATTTATCAATGGTAAAATACATTAGTGATCGCATTGGTGTAATGTACCGTGGTCAAATCGTTGAGTTGACAACAAGTGAAGAGTTATATGCGAATCCAATGCATCCATATACAAAATCACTACTATCTGCAATTCCGCTTCCAGATCCAGATTATGAGCGCAATCGTAAACGTATCGTATACGATCCATCTCAACATCAATATGGTGAGGAAGCACCAACAATGCGTGAAATTCGCCCAGGACATTTTGTATTATGTTCTGAAGCAGAGTATAAGAAATATAAAGAAATCTATCAATAATAAAGTAGAGCCATTCTTCTATTACAGAAGGATGGCTCTATTTTTTATACTAATTAAACTTAATTTAGTATAAAGAGATTTTATCCAAGTTCTTTTTCTGTTTAAAGACAGCAAATTAAGAGTTTCCAAGAATGAAGAAAAGGCGACTGAAATCCAGCCGCCTTTTTCTTCATTTAGAAACACTTTTATTTTACTGCGCCTGAACAGAAACACTCTCATCTTGCTCATTTGGTTTAACAAGTGCATAATTTTCCCACGATCTACTTCTCCAGCGGAAGAACATAATAATTGCTCGCGTCCATTCGTCGATAGCAATCGCTAGCCAAATACCAACGAGCCCCATGTCTAAATGGAAGGCGAAAAAGTAACCGAGTGGTAAGCTCATTAACACCATGGAGAATGCGCCGATTAAAACAGGGTATTTTGCATCGCCAGCTGCACGAAGTGAATTAATGATGACGATGTTCATCGTCCGTCCTGTTTCAAGTAGTACACTTAGTAAAAGAACGCTTGCCCCTAGAGCGATAATATGAGGATTATCCGTAAATAGTCCCATTAATTGTGTGCGGAATGTAACAACGAGCATGACCATAAATAAAGTTACACCAATCGCCCATTGTACACTTTTCCATACGCGTGTGTAAGCTTCATCCTTTTCATTTCCGCCAACTAGGCGTCCAACGATAATAGCTGTTCCCATACCGATAGCAATGGCGAATAAATAAGTGAACATGGAAATGTTAGTAGCGTATTGTCTTGCAGCTAACGATTCCGTACCTAAGTATGTTGCGTAATATAAGAAGACAATTTGACAAGCTTGATACATGACTTGTTCGAATGCAGATGGAATGCCGATCTTCAAAATTTTGCCAACGTATTCTTTTGATAAAGTGAAGTAATATTGTAATTTCACACGGTATTCCATAACGCGGTACAGTAACCAGAAGAAAACGATAAGTGCGATTAACCGGCTGACAGCGGAAGAAATCGCGGCTCCTTGCACACCAAGTTCAGGGAAACCGAATTTCCCGAAAATAAGTACGTAGTTTCCGGCGATATGAATAATATTCATTCCAAGCGAAACAAACATTGCTTGCTTTGTAAAGCTGTGAACGCGGATAATTGCGGCTAATGAGTTAATAATAGCTTGAAGGAAAATAGCTCCTCCGACGATGGATAGATAGCTTTGTGCATACGTTAGTACATCGCCTTGTAAATTCATTGCCATCATCATATGTTTTGAAAATAAAAGAAAACCAGCGCTTATAATGAGTCCGACCACTAAATTTAATGTGACGGCTAATGCTGATATTTTTGATGCTTCCATAAAGCGTTTAGAACCGAGGTATTGGGATACAACGATAGCTGCACCATTCCCGATGACTTCTAGTACTAAAATCGCGATATGAAGGTATTGATTCGCTGCACCAACCCCAGATACAGCATCGTCTGATAATGCACTTAACATGAAAGTATCAGCGATCCCCATCAGCATAAAAAGAAAAACTTCTAGAAAAATAGGCCATGTTAATAAGAATAAACTTAATTTCTCTGTTGGCCCGTTTTTTGAGCGAATTGCTGTCATGTCCGTCCCCTCTTTACCGATATCTATTTTTAGCAAAGTGTATCGTAACACACTTTCATATCCTTTGCACTTATTTTAGCCTACATATTTTCAATATGAATAAACCTTCATTTTATGACAAAAAAGGAGGAATAATTATGCACAAGATATTATAAAATATAAAATTTATTTTCCTCTGATAATTTAGAAAAGTATAAAAGTTGTCATTTTTAACACTTTAGTTCAATAAAAACGCAGTGTGAAACGTTTACAAATGCACGTGGTGTTAACAGAAAATTTTAATAAAATAGAAATATAAATATACAAAGAATATATTTGTGTGTATAATACGAATTATTAGAACATATATATATTTCTTTCTGTTTGAAAATGAAAGGGCTAACATTTTTTTTGGAGGGTGGAAGTATGAAAAAAAAGATACCAGTTTTTGTAGCATCAACAGTAGCAATGAGCATGATTTTAGGGGCATGTGGCTACCAAAAAGATGAACCGCAAGCGAACGCAAAAGGGGATAGCGGGAAAAGCGGTGCGAAGCAAGTTATTAACTTAATTGAAACACAAGAAATTCCAACGATGGACCCAGCGTTATCAGCTGATGCAGTTTCTTCAAAAGTAATGAACAATACGATGGAAGGCCTATACCGCCTTGGGAAAGACGATAAATTAGTTCCAGGTGTAGCGAAGGAATTCCAAAAGTCAGAAGACGGTAAAAAGTATACATTTAAATTACGTGAAGATGCAAAATGGTCAAATGGTGAACCTGTAACGGCGAAAGATTTCGTGTATGCATGGCAAAGAGCAATTAATCCAGATACAGCTGCGAAATCGGCGTACATTATGTACGATATAAAAAATGCTGAGAAAATTAATAAAAAAGAGATGAGTCCAGACCAATTAGGTGTAAAAGCGATTGATGATCATACACTAGAAGTGGAATTAGATAATTCTATTCCATATCTTGTTGATTTAATGGTCTATCCGATCTTCTATCCTGTTAATGAAAAGTATGTGAAAGAGCAAGGGGCGAAGTTTGGTTTAGAAGCAAATACAACACTTTATAACGGACCATTTACATTAAGTGATTGGCAACATGAACGTAGCTTCAAAATGACAAAGAGCTCATCATATTGGGACAATAAAGAAGTGAAGCTTGAGGAAGTGAACTTTAATATTGTAAAAGATACGTCTACGCCAATTAATTTATATGAAACAAACGCAGTCGATCGAGCGACGTTATTAGCAGAGTTCATCGATAAATATAAAGGAAAACCAGATTTCAAAACGGTAGAAGATACTTCTGTATTCTTCCTTCGCTTAAATCAAAAAGATCCAGCTTTAGCAAATAAAAATATTCGTAAAGCAGTTTCCCTTGGTTTTGACCGTAAACCATTCGTTGATACATTATTAAATAACGGTTCTAAGCCAGCGACGGGATTAATTCCTGACAATTTCATTAAAGGACCGGATAAAAAAGATTTCCGTGTTGAAAATGGAGATATTATAAAACCAAATGTAAAAGAAGCGAAAAAGTATTGGGAAGCTGGTAAAAAAGAGCTTGGTAAAAACGAAATTGAATTAGAGCTATTAAATGAAGACGTTGAATTATCGAAGAAAACTGGTGAATATTTAAAAGGTGAGTTAGAAAAGAATTTACCAGGTTTAACAGTGAAAATTAAACAACAACCATTCGCGCAAAAACTAAAATTAGAAGATGCGGGCGACTTTGTAATGTCATTCTCTGGATGGAGTGCAGACTTCCCAGATCCAGTTACATATCTTGATATGTTCGTAACTGATGGGGCACAAAATAAAATGAAGTATTCTAATCCGAAGTACGATGAGATTATTATGAAAGCGAAGAAAGATGGAAGCGACGTAAATGCTCGTTGGAAAAACTTACTTGAAGCAGAAAAAATGTTACTTGATGACGCTGCGATTGTTCCAGTATATCAACGTGGTAGAGCATATTTACAAAGAGAAACAATTAAAGATATGTACAACCATAAGTATGGCGGGGAAGTAAGCTTCAAATGGGCATCAGTAGGAAAATAACAAAAAAAGCAGGTAATTACCTGCTTTTTTTAGTACGTACGTTTTTTATAAATGCCTTTTCCGCCAACTTGGTTCCAGCCAGATTGTACATCTAAACTTTTGTTAACAAACTTCATTTTTTCTTTCCCACCAAAGAGTTTTTCACCGATGCTATTTGTAATGACACCAATCAATGCTGTTATTCCGATGATGAGGGTAGCAACAATGATAAAATCAGTAAAAAAAGCGATCATATGCAAATTCCCCCTTTGTCTGTCTGTATTTTTATTGTATGAGATAAATGGTAAAAAAGAAAGAAATGTCAGAAAAATATTGGGTTTATTTTAGAAAGCATATAGACATGAGCGGAGAGATTTGTTAAAATAAGAACAAATGTTCCTTTTTCTTCTAACCTTTAGAGTCTTACATTTCTCAAGTGTTTTGTCGGGAAAAGGTAAGAAAACGCTCTCTTTTTAATGGGGAAGATTATGAAACTGTAATTGTATATCAAGTGAAGATTATTGTAGAAAGTAAGTATCAAAAGGGTTGAGGACCGTTGTTAAAGGACAGTTTTACTGAGTATAATCATGTTGCATAGCAGTGGAGTACACGGAGGGATTTTCTCAACTAGCAGTAAATTCACTGTATATTTCTTGCAAAAACTATTGTATAATGATTATAGAAGTTACTTATTAAAAGTAATTATTGTTGCTTACATGAATTGCGATTTTTTACTTTGCTATAAGACAAGTTATCGCGAAAAATTGCGGAAGTTAGAAATTTAAACTGTAATTAGTACAGAATTTGTACTCTTTAAGGAGAGTGAGCTTTGTATGGTAACATTATATAGTTCTCCAAGCTGTACGTCTTGTAGAAAGGCGAAATTATGGCTAGAGGAAAATCATATTCCTTATACAGAACGTAATATTTTCTCAGATCCATTAACGATTGATGAGATTAAAGAGATTTTACGTATGACAGAAAGCGGAACGGATGAGATTATTTCTACTCGTTCAAAAGTTTTCCAAGAATTGAATGTGAACTTAGAGTCTTTACCACTTCAAGATTTATATAAGATGATTCGTGACTATCCAGGTATTTTACGTCGTCCAATTATGATTGACGAAAAACGCCTTCAAGTAGGTTACAACGAAGATGAAATCCGTCGTTTCTTACCACGTACAGTAAGAACGTTCCAATTACGTGAAGCACAGCGTCTTGTAAATTAATTATAATAATATGAAAACCTTCTACCTATTATAGAGTAGAAGGTTTTTTTTTACTGTTTAACATTACGTAATCGCACTTGTTGAACGATAAAGCCTATGCATAAAATGGTGAAAATGAACAAATAAGGGATACTTGTGGCAAAACTAGGATTATGATGAAAAAACGTTGCAAGTCTGTCTTCATGTGTAATCATTTTTCCTGCTGTATAGGCGAGAACTGCTGCTCCGCAATAAATGAGAAATGGAAAGCGTTCCATGAGTATTAAAATAAGTTTGCTTCCCCAAATGATAATCGGGATAGAAATGAATAAACCGATAATTACGAGTGAAAGTTTTCCGTGAGCTGCTCCTGCAATGGCAATAACATTGTCAAACCCCATAACGAGATCCGCGAATACAATTGTACGCACAGCTTGGAATAAAGTTGTTTTTCCTTTGATAGAAGAAAGATCGTTGTTATTATCAGTGAGTAAATTGACCGCAATTAATGTAAGTAAAATTCCGCCGGTGAGTTGTAAAAATGGGATATCAAGTAAATAGACAGCTAGTATCGTGAGGAGAATTCGTAGCACAATTGCTAACATAGTACCAATCAAAATGGCTTTATTTCGTTTTGCTTCAGGTAAATTTCGGCTAGCTAGTGCGATGACAATTGCGTTATCGCCACCTAGTACAACATCGATACCGACAATCATTAGTACAGATGTTAAAAACTCTAAGTCCATTCGTCTGCCTCCATTTATGATGTTTTAATAAGCGAAATATATGTATGTGGTGAAGAAAGTTTGTCTAGTTTTGATCCCGCGTTCCCAGGGACAAAATAATCACCTCTAATAGAAGTTTCACTTTATTACAGTGTACGAGGGAATATGGGAATGTATGTCCAAATTTTTTGCGAGCAGTGAATTGGTATAATGGTATATTTATTCCGATTGGTGCGAGCTAATAATCAGTGGAGGATGAAAAAAATACTGATTATTGTTTCACTTTATGTAAAAAGTCGAATACAGATAGGTATATAACTATTTTTGTAAAATAAATCGATTTTATTTCCCTTCTGGAGAATCTTATCATAAAATGAGAGTACAAGAATCTATTGTTTTGTCATATGAGTGGGGAATCCCTTCATAACAATTCTAAGCAGGAAGGGAGCGTTGTATTTTGGATATTGAAAGAATTAATGACCATACGATGAAATTTTTTATTACGTACATTGATATAGAGGACAGAGGGTTTAATCGTGAAGAAATTTGGTATGATCGCGAACGAAGTGAAGAGCTCTTTTGGGAGATGATGGACGAAGCTCGTGATCATGATGATTTCTTTATCGATGGGCCGTTATGGATCCAAGTGCAAGCAGTCGATAAAGGGATTGAAGTACTTGTAACGAAAGCGGAGCTTTCAAAGGATGGACAAAAGCTGGAACTACCAATAGGTGTAGACAAAATTATAGACATTCCTCTAGATGAAGGCATCGAATCATTATTCCAGCAAGAATTAGTGGAAGAGGTAGAAGAACAAGTAGGAACAAACTTTAATGAAGATGGTACGTTTGGCTTTTTAATTAAGTTTAATGATTTTGAAGATGTGATTTCATTAAGTCATCGTCTTATCTTTGAAGATATAAAAGATGAATTACATTCATTTGAGGACCGATATTATGTATATGTGGAATTCGATGAAGTGCTACATGATGAAGAAGAAATTGATCGTATTTTAAGTATTGTTTTAGAATATGGAGAAGAATCTACTTTAACGATTCACCGTGTAAGTGAGTATGGGAAACAGGTTGTGAAAGAGCGTGCACTTGAGACAATTCGCAACAATTTCCCTCCTAAAATGTAGGCCGATTTCTATAGTATGAAATCGGCTTTTTTTATGAAGAATAGGAAGGCTTTCTTAGTAAGGAGGTAAGAGATGAAAAACACGTTAAAACTACTTTTCTTTTTTCTACTATTGTTCGCATTATTTGTTTCATTACGCATGTTTATTGATGTAGCATTTTATTCGGATGTCATTGGGATAAAGGATGTTTCTATTTTAGGTATTATTAGTATTTTATTTACGGTTTCCGCATTTTTAATTGGATGTGTTATTTTCTTAGAAAACCGCCATCCGTCTAAAACACTTACGTGGTTAATCGTACTAGGTATTTTTCCGGTGTTCGGTTTCTTTGCTTATCTTTTATTTGGACAAAATTTTCGTAGAAAAAGAATGTTCCAAAAGAAGGCATTACTCGATGAACAGGCGTTTTTACAATATAAGGGACACGAAGATTACGAAGAACGGATTTTACGAAATCATAAGCATCAAGAATTGTTATTTCGTTTAGCAGATCGACTAGGTGCTTTAAATATTTCATTTCAAACTGAAACGAGGACATTAACAAATGGAGACGAAACGTTTCAGGCAATTTTAGATGGGTTAAATCGAGCGAAACACCACATTCATATGGAGTATTACATTGTGCGTGATGACAAGCTCGGTACAGAAATTAAAGATATTTTAATAAAAAAATCAAAAGAAGGCGTTGTCGTTCGTTTTTTATACGACGCGGTTGGAAGCTTTAAATTATCAAATTCGTATATTGAAGAATTGAATGATGCAGGAGTAGAAATGATTCCATTTTTCCCTGTGCGCTTTCCAATTTTAAACGATAAAATTAATTATCGAAACCACCGAAAAATCGTTATTATAGATGGAAATGAAGGGTTTGTAGGTGGATTAAATATTGGTGATGAGTATTTAGGGAAGGATAAATATTTCGGTTTTTGGCGAGACACGCATTTATATTTACGCGGTGAAGCAGTTCAAAGTTTACAGCTGATTTTCCTTCAAGACTGGTTTTATATGACTGGTGAGGCGGTATTAGCACCTGAATATTTACAAGCGGAAGCAGTTGAGGGTGATCATTGGGGCGGAGTCCAACTTGTTGGAGGTGGACCGGATAATAAATGGGAAACAATTAAACATTTATATTTTGCAATGATTGCTTCAGCTAGGAAATCGATTTGGATTGCAACACCATACTTTATCCCAGATGGTGATATTTTATCTGCATTAAAAGTAGCTGCACTTGCTGGTATTGATGTTCGTTTGTTAATGCCAAGTAAGCCAGATAAGCGGACTGTCTTTTATGCATCAAGATCGTACTTTCCGGAGTTATTAGATGCAGGAGTAAAAATATATGAATATGAAAAAGGTTTTCTTCATAGTAAAGTTGTCATCGTGGATTCTGATCTCGCATCAATTGGGACAGCTAATATGGATATGAGAAGTTTTCATTTAAACTTTGAAGTAAATGCCTTTTTATATGATACAGGTAGCATTCGAAAGCTCGTTCAAGATTTTAAAGACGATTTAGAAGAATCCAGTGAAATTCATGTTGACCGATTTCATAAGAGACGTCTTCATAGGCGGATTGTTGAATCGACGTATCGGTTATTATCACCTTTATTATAGAAAGAGATGTCCTAATTTAGGACATCTCTTTTTTTGAGAGGAATTTGTAGTAAATTGTAGAATACAAGAAGTTGAAAGGGTGTGATGGTGGATGTTTATTGCAAGGAGAGAAAACGGAGAGAAAATTCATCTATTATATAACCGGGATGAAGAACGTTTACGCGAAATGCGTAAACGAGAAAAATTCTTTTGTACAGCTTGCGGAAAAGAAGTGCAAATGAAATTAGGAACACAAAAGAGCTGGCATTTTGCTCATAAGAAAGTGGATTCATGTCTTACCTTTTATGAAGCAGAATCTATGTATCATATGCACGGTAAAGAATTGTTATATAGATGGTTGAAACGTCAAAATTTTCATGTGGATATAGAGCATTACCTTCCAAAAATCCAGCAAAGACCAGATGTTTTCGTAGAGAGAGCAGGTAGGGAAATTGCGATTGAATATCAATGCGCCAATCTCTCCATAGAACAGCTTTCTAAACGAACATACTCGTATTGGCAAGCTGGTATACAGGTCATCTGGATCATTGGTGGAAATCAATTAAAAAAGCAATCTGCATATTGGATGAAATTTTCCTCACTTCTGGCTTTCTCCTTACAATCTTATCCTCAGCCATTTCTTATGTTCTTCTGTCCGAAACAAAAATCGTTTATGAAATGCGCATTTATCACTCCGTTTTCTACAAATGTCTCTTTCTCACATACTATTTATTTACCAACTGATACGACTACTGTTGACATGCTCTTTTCCTCTGTTCCTTTCCAAAAAGAGGTATTAGGACAAGAATGGAAGAGAAAAAAGAACCATTTTCGGCAAAACGCTCTATCTATCTGGAATTATAATCATAAGTCACTACTCCGCCTCTTATATCAATATAAATGTACCCCAGCGAGCTTTCCTTCTGAAATCGGTGTTCCGCTCCCATCCGCGTTTGCTTTTCAAACAAATCCATTTACATGGCAAGCTTTTCTATACATGAAGTGTATAGGTGAGCTTGCGGTAGGGAATTGTATTTCCCTTCAATATGTGTGTAGTTATGTAAAAAAAAATACGAAAATGCGCTTACTTCCGTACTTTTCACAACATATATGGAAAGTAGCGGTTACTGAATATATGACTTTTTTATGTTTTGTAGGCGTGTTGCATAAAGTAGGGACTTATACGTACCGAAAAATGAGGAATATAGTTATGTTACAGGCGGAGGAGGAAGTTAGGAAATATGATGAAATTTGCTTAGCACATGCACTATCTCTATTTGAGACAAAGTTCAACATGAGAGAAGAAAAAGGGGATATAATAAAGAATGAACGTGAAGGAATTACATAAGAAAAACAGAATTGTACTTAAGTAGAGATATTTAAAGGAGGGCTTACAGAATGTCTGAACAAAATAAAGCAAAAACATTACCAGATCGCAATGAGATTGAAGAAGCAAGCACATGGCGATTAGAAGATATTTTCCAAACAGATGCAGAATGGGAAAAAGAATTCCAAGCTATTAAAGAGCTATTGCCAAAGTTAACTGAATTTAAAGGGAAGCTTGGCGACTCTGCAGACAATTTGCTTGAGGCATTGCAATATGAAGATGAAATTTCAATGCGATTAGGTAAGCTATATACATATGCACATATGCGTTACGATCAAGATACAACAAACTCTGTGTATCAAGCACTGAATGATCGCGCAACAAATTTATACTCACAAGTATCTAGTAGCACAGCGTATATCGTACCTGAAATTTTATCTATTTCAGAAGATACATTGCAAACATTTTTACAAGAAAATCGAGAACTAAGTGTATATGAGCATGCATTAGAAGAAATTACACGTCAACGCCCGCACGTATTATCTGAGGCAGAGGAAGCGTTATTAGCAGAAGCATCTGAAGTGATGAGTGCATCAAGTAATACATTCGGTATGTTGAATAATGCGGATTTAAAATTCCCATCTATTAAAGGTGAGGATGGAGAAGAGGTAGAAATAACACATGGCCGTTACATTCAGTTTTTAGAAAGTGATGATCGTCGTGTTCGCGAAGATGCATTCAAAGCTGTATTTGAAACGTATGGGAAATTTAAGAACACATTTGCAAGTACGTTAAGCGGGGCAGTGAAACGTAATAATTTCAATGCACGTATTCGTAAATATGACTCTGCTCGCCAAGCAGCATTAAGCAATAATAATATTCCTGAGGCAGTATACGATCAACTCGTTGAAACGGTAAATGACAACTTACATTTATTACACCGTTACATTGATATTCGTAAGCGTGCACTAGGACTTGATGAGCTTCATATGTACGATTTATATACACCACTTGTACAAGAAGTGAAAATGAATGTGAAGTATGAAGAAGCGCAAGACCTGTTATTAAAATCTTTAAACGTACTTGGTGATGAATATGTTGAAATTTTAAAAGAAGCATATGAAAATCGCTGGGTAGATGTGTACGAGAATAAAGGCAAACGAAGCGGAGCATATTCATCTGGTGCATACGGAACAAATCCGTATATTTTAATGAACTGGCATGATAATGTAAATAATTTATATACACTTGCTCATGAGTTTGGTCATTCGGTGCATAGTTATTACACAAGAAAGACACAGCCACACGTATACGGTGATTATTCAATCTTCGTTGCAGAGGTAGCATCAACTTGTAATGAAGCGCTTCTAAATGATTATTTATTAAAAACGACAGAAGATAAAAAAGAGCGTCTATATTTATTAAATCATTATTTAGAAGGATTCCGTGGTACTGTATTCCGTCAAACAATGTTTGCAGAGTTCGAGCATATCATTCATAAAAAAGTACAAGAAGGACATGCGGTTACACCAGATATGTTAACGGAGATCTACTACGATTTAAATAAGAAATATTTCGGGGATGCTTTAGTAATCGATAAAGAAATCGGTTTAGAATGGTCTCGTATTCCGCACTTCTATTACAACTATTACGTATATCAATACGCAACAGGATTTAGTGCAGCGACTGCGTTATCTAAACAAATTTTAGAAGAAGGACAACCTGCAGTAGAACGTTACATTAACGAATTCTTAAAAGCGGGAAGCTCCGATTATCCAATTGAAGTGTTGAAAAAAGCAGGAGTTGATATGGCATCTCCTGAACCAGTGAAAGAGGCACTTCAAGTATTTGAAGAGAAATTAAATGAATTAGAAGCGTTATTATTTGAAGAAAAGTAATGAGAAAAGACGAGGGGTTTTATCCTCGTCTTTTTTGTTTGAAAATGTTTTTGTCGATATTTGTCGAAAAAATAAGGAGGATTTCCTTACTTTTTCTAAATTAGAAGGCAGTTTTACAGTTGATTTTTGTAATTAAAATCCTTTAAATCGTTTTCTATAGTTGAAATAAGAGACAGCGATGACGATAACTCCGAATAAAAGAGGGAAGGCAATAATTTTAGGAAAAGCTTGTAGTAGAGAAAGGATGTACAAGAAAAAAGAAACAATGAAAGCTAGAAAAATTAGCGCGATATGAGACTTTTTCATTAATAAAACCTCCTAAATGTTCTTTTTTATAGCTTATTCAAAAATGAAAACGTTTAGAATGTGACAAAAATGTGAAATTCGACAAAAGGGGTTGTCATCTGACGTCGAATCTTGTAATATAATAAGCGTGAACGAATTCACATACAAACATATACCCCTTTGTTTGAACGTGAAAATTTCTCCCATCCCCTTTAATATTTTTATAAGCCGTAAAGAAAAAGACCTGGTGTTTACACCAGGTCTTTTTCTTTTGCTATCCATTTCCAATAACGCTCGCACTTCACTTCAATCATTTGTACTTTTCGTTTTAGTTGTAATTTTTTTAGTTCACGCTCTATTTCTTGCTGAGGGCAGTCATATATAAATGAGATTTCCTTTGAAGAAATAAATTGTGTTGCTTCTAGTAATACTTCTAAAGGAGGTAATGGTTCTGGCTCAATTTCGCATTTTACCAGTTCTTTTAATAGCTGTACGTATACATCATAGGAATAAATCCCTGTGATTTTAATACCTTCCTCATCTGAATTTGCATGAAAAAATAGGAGGGAAGGTATTTCTGTAATATGCATCTCATTTGTGAATTTTAGGTCGCATTGGAAAGCTTTTTTTGCGCTAACTGAGTGTAGGTCTTTTTTAAATTCCTCTACATCAATGCCACTATCTTTAGCACATGTAAGCAATAATTCACAGTCAGGGTTTGATACATTTTCAAGAAAAATGTATTCTTGGAGTTTTCGCAAAAACTTCGAACCTGCTTTTCGGCCTTGCAACTCCGCCGCCTTAATTGCCATCGAAACTAAATACGGTGTTGACGACGCCTCTTGCATATGTACTTTTCCATCACATGAAAAACCTTGTAAACTTGTTGTCTTTTCCCACACAAATCGAATATTAGCAGGTTTATTCCATTTGTGTGAGGAAGCGTTCGCCCCGTCCACTTTTCCTGTTACTATATGACGAATAGAGAAGTATTTTCCATACTCAAGCCATAGTTTAATAATAAATGGCTCGATATCCCAGCAATCTTTACAAAGTGGATCAATAAATAAATATGCTTCTACAGATTTATGCTCGCATGTGGAAGGAGAAGGCATATTTATATGCTTTGCTTCCTGCTTATCCATTACACTTCACCTGTTTCATTTGGAGTATTGACCATATGTTGAGCAGTTAATGCTAAACGTTCAAAAACAAACTCTCTTATATGACCGTGCACTCCTGTATCATCCATTGCTTGCTCCATACATGACAGCCAAGCTTCTGCGCGTTTTGGAGTAATCTCAAACGGAAGATGGCGTGCTCTTAGCATAGGATGCCCATGTTCTTCAGTGTATAAATTAGGACCACCTAAATATTGTGTTAAAAATTGTTTCTGCTTCCTAGCAGTTTCTGTTAAATCATCCGGGAAGATCGGAGATAAGTCAGGGTGTTCACTGACATAGGAATAAAATGTATCCACTAATGTTGCAATGCATTGTTCACCGCCGATTGCTTCAAATGGTGTCATCGGTTGCTTGCTCATCCTTTATAAACCCCTTTTTCCATGAAATGTATATCTATTGTAGCAATGGAATGTTATGAAGAGCAACTAAACAGCCTTCATAACATTCTTTGCTTATTCTATATGTTGCTAATAAATCTTTTGCTTTTCAAAAAGGTGAAATGTAGCCGTAAGTACAGCTCTTCTTCACTGATGGAAATTTTACTTTAGCGCTCTTCGTTTTGTTTGGCAAGGAAAAAGCGTTTTACTTTGTTGTTTGTATGACGAACTGGTACGTTATGTTGCTTTAATAACCTTATAAATGCTGCTTTACCGGTCTTTTCATCTTGCACTTCGTATTCAATTTCATAATCATCGTGATTGTAATAGAAACTATGATCAAAGACAAGCGTTCCGCCTTCAAATAATATTTCAGCTCTTTCTGTTGTTAAACTACCCATATAAGTTAAAGAGGAAACGGGAATTTGTAATTTGTGTAGCTGATCCATTACAGTTCCTTGAATGATTGTGTTTGTTTCCATCATAAGTTGTGCTTCTTTTTCTGTTACAGACTGATGAGTTTCTAATAAACCAATTTCAGCAGGTTGTTTTAATGTTAATGTATAAGTTCCATCTTTATGACGAATACGAAGTGCAGAGCCCGTATCTTTTAAAGCGAAGTGAGGCGTTTCAAAGTAGTGATTTACTTGTTTTGTAAATGCTTCAATAGAAAAAGATTTGCATAATGTTTGGAATTCTTCCTCTGTAACCATATTTTTAAATTCAATTTCAATTTCTTGTGTCATTGTATGCGCTCCTTTTGAAAAATAATTCTTTCCACATTATCGCTTTTTCGCAAATTTGGTTCAATGTTTTATTTGTTTGCGTCCATGTTATGATACAATAATACTGTTAAGTAAGACAGGAAGTTGAGATGGAGGAGTTCGAGTATGCAAAATAAAATTCAAGTTAAGAGCGTAGAAATGAGAGAGAATGCGCTTATTTTTTGTGCGGAAAATACTGAAATAGAGGTAAAGGAGTTAAGTGCGCGTAATCACGTACTTGTAGACTCAGACAATTTATCATTTTTATATATCTTAGAAAATGAATCATCTTTCATTTATGTAAGTATTCCGCATACATGCTGGGAAGCAGTGCATGAAGCGATGAATAAAGATACAGCGATGTTTATTCGCGTGAATGATGTTGAAATAGAATTAGAAGGATTAAAAGAAGAAGTAGAGTATTTAGTTGAAAATATTGAAGGTAATGCAAATTACGGAGAAGAACTAGTAACTGGTGTAGAAAAAGTGTTTCTATAAGCAAATGGATTGATTTTGGTGGTGGTTGAAATGAATCGTAATTGGGAAGAATTTTTAGCACCGTATCACCAAGCGGTGGCGGAGCTGAAAGTGAAACTAAAAGGAATGCGTACTCAATTTGCAATGTTAACGGAGCATTCTCCAATTGAGTTTGTAACAGGAAGGGTAAAGTCGGTTGCAAGTATTATTGATAAAGCGGAGAAGAGAAATGTACCGCTAGACCGAATTAGAGAAGATATGCAGGACATCGCGGGCCTTCGAATGATGTGTCAATTCGTAGATGAGATTAAGCCTGTTGTAGAATATCTTCGAAAACGAAATGATTTTGACATTGTAGAAGAACGTGATTATGTAACGCAAAAGAAAGATAGCGGCTATCGCTCTTACCACGTTGTCATTAGTTATCCTGTTCAAACGATACAGGGGGAGAAAAAAGTGTTAGTTGAAATTCAAATTCGCACGTTAGCAATGAATTTTTGGGCAACGATTGAGCATTCTTTAAATTACAAATATAGTGGACGTTTTCCTGAAGATATTAAAATACGCTTACAACGTGCAGCGGAAGCGGCGTTTTTATTAGATGAAGAAATGTCTTCCATTCGTCTTGAAATTCAAGAAGCGCAAAAGGTCTTTTCACGAAAGCAGGAAACGAAAGATTCTGAATCATAAACTAAAGGGTGTTGGGCGATGAAATTTACAATTATGTCAAAGGGAGATCAATCATCAGATACACTAGCAAGTACGATGAAAGAATACTTGTTAGATTTTGGGTTTACAATGGATGAAAAGGAACCTGATATTGTAATTTCTGTTGGGGGAGATGGAACGCTTTTATATGCATTCCATCGTTACCATAATCGATTAGATGAAACCGCATTTGTTGGTGTACATACAGGGCATTTAGGTTTCTATGCAGATTGGTTACCGACGGAAGTAGAGAAGTTGGTGATCGCAATCGCTAAAACACCGTTCCAAGTGGTTGAATATCCACTTTTAGAAGTGATTATTCGCTATGTGAATGGTAGTAAAGAGTCGCAGTATTTGGCGATGAATGAAGCGACTGTAAAAAGTGCAGAAGGTACATTAGTAACAGAAGTGGAAATACGCGGAGAGTATTTCGAAACGTTTCGCGGAGATGGTCTTTGTATTTCTACTCCTTCAGGAAGTACCGCGTATAATAAGGCGCTTGGCGGAGCAATTATTCACCCTTCTATTGAAGCGATTCAAATTGCAGAAATGGCATCTATCAACAATCGTGTATTTCGTACGGTAGGTTCGCCGCTCGTACTGCCGAAGCATCATACATGCGTTTTAAAGCCGGCTGCAGGAATGAACATGCAAATTACCGTGGATCATTTGACGATGGTTCATCAAGATGTGAAATCAATTCAGTATCGCGTTGCAAACGAGAAAGTACGATTTGTTCGTTTCCGTCCGTTCCCATTCTGGAAACGTGTTCGTGACTCGTTTGTTGCAGATAAATAGAGAGGGTTTATATATTTGAACAGATTTACATTGAAATGGGATATAGGGCTGGCTGAAGAGGGAACTTTAGTTAGAGAATTTTTGAAAACAAAAGGGATTTCGAAAGCTGCTTTAACGGATATAAAGTTCCGCGGGGGAGCAATTGAAGTAAACGGTCAACACACAAGTGTTCGTCACAAGTTACAAGCTGGTGAAGAGTTACAAATCTTTTTTCCAGTGGAGGAAAGAAGTGAAGGGATGGAAGTGGAAGAGATCCCTTTATGTATCGTATATGAAGATGATGCGGTTCTCGTTATAAATAAAGAAGCAAATATGTCGACGATTCCGTCTAGGGAGCACCCGTCAGGAAGTATTGCAAACGCTCTTTTATATCATTATGATAAACAAAGTCTTGCAAGTACGGTGCACATTGTGACGAGGTTAGATCGTGATACTTCAGGGCTTATGCTAATTGCGAAAAATAGATTCGTTCACCACCTTTTATCGAAGCAGCATCAACAAAAAGGGGTGAAACGAACGTATGAGGCAATCGTTCATGGGACTATTTTAGAAGAAGTAGGAACGATTGACGCGCCAATCGGACGAAAATCGGATAGTATTATCGAGCGAACTGTCTGTGAAGATGGTCAAAGAGCTGTTACTCATTTTAGAGTGTTGGAGAGTTCTTCCGATAAGACGCATGTAGCGCTTGAGCTCGAGACGGGAAGAACACATCAAATTCGTGTACATATGGCATATATAGGACATCCGCTACTTGGGGATGATCTATACGGTGGCCGAAGAGATGTGATAAAACGTCAAGCGCTGCATAGTACATCTTTGACGTTTTATCATCCAATTTTAGAAAAGGGAATGACTTTTACCGTAAGTATCCCAGAGGATATGCAATACGCTTTACATAACAATTAAAAGGGAACAAAATTCTTATCATAAAAAGAATTTTGTTCCCTTTTTTTAGCGGAATAATATTAAAATTTGATTTTCACCAGTACGTTTTATAACGAAAAAGCCACTTTCAGCTTTCGTGGCAATGCCGTCATCATTCGGACGACAATATCCGTGTGTTTCGCAAGTGCCGTCATCACGTACTAACATTTGTCCAATTAATCCGACAGGAAGCCACTCAGTACGGTCTCTTCTTGATATATACTTACAAGCTGGATCCCATTCTGTATTTAAAAGAGGTCGTATTTCTTGCGTATCCGTACGCGTATATTGACGTTTTCCGAAGCTGTCTGTTTTATAGCGTTTTTGCCAACTTAAAGCACCGCTATTTCCTATGAGAGCGGGGGTAGCGCTAGATATTCCTAATATGAATGAATCATTTGAAGTAGCTTTTCGAATTTTTTCTTCGCTACTAAATGTAATGAAATAGCCGATATCAATAGGGCTATGATCTGCTGCCTCAAACATTTGTGCAAAATCAGTACCACCTGCATTGTAAGAAGCACCATCGATATACATTTCTCCGTTATGGGCAAGCCATTTGGCACCTATATTATAATCAGTGTCATTTGTCCCATTTGCGATAAACCAGGAATAAGCTTCTTCTGCTGTACCAAATTTACCCATAATATGGCTGCCTGCAAAATTAGCTGTTGATGTATGATTTCCTTCCGCATGAGATGAGAATCCGTTAGCGATAGTTGCGGTTCCTTCTGCATGTGCTGCTTCGCCCAAAGCAATTGCATGTTTTCCTTCTGCATGAGAATAAGAGCCGCCTGCTGTCGTTTCACTCCCTTCGCTATGCGAACTATGTCCAGTTGCCTTTGTTTTTGTCCCTTCTGCATGAGAAAAGGGACCCGTTGCATGTGTAAGAAGCCCTTCTGCATGTGAAGCGATTCCATCAGCTTTAGAGTGAAGTCCTTCTTTATATGCGTGACGAGCTCCTTTGTTATTTTCTTTTTTTATAGGTGTAGGTACAGGAGCCTGAATAGGGGCGGATCTTTCTATTTGTACATCGTTGCCCGAGATTAATGCTTCTTTTATTTTTTTTACTTGATTTATAATAGTAGCTGGAATTTCTGGTTGTACTTTTTCCTTTATTGCTGCAGGAATGTTTTCTTCTATATTTTCTTGTATCTTTTCCGAATTAAGCACAGGTTCATCATTATTAGAAGCGAGCTTCTTTTTTTGTTTTGCTTTTATTTTCCTGCTATCTATAATTCGCCTCATAACAGCATTTTCTAAAGAGATATATTTTTCTCTCGGTTTGCTTTTTTTTGATGACTCTTGTTCTTCTATTTCTTCTATAGCTGCAGCTCGAATACTGCACCAGTTGTTAATTCCATACATGGGATGGTATAAAGGGTGGAATTTTCTTTTTTGTTTAGAAGATTTTTTCTTCATTCCGTCACCTCCTGCGACAGTATATGCCGTGCAATTAAAAAAAGATGCACTTTATTGCATCTTTTTTTAATTGCTTTATCTAGTTTTAGTGTGGAATATGTCTAGAAAACACCATGATCCTCTGCAAATCGTGAATTGTATTAAGTAGAGGTATTTATCCCGATTGGTGCGGGCTAATAATCAGTGGGGGATGAACAAAACCCTCACTGATTAAAGTTTCACTTTATGAAATTGGGCGGAACTTTTCAGGGACAAAAGGTAGGGAAGAAGGGACAGAAACGGTCTCCAACTCAGGGTAACGTAGTCCAGTTAGTTTACCACCAAATACAGCACCAGTATCAATATTGACTGTATGATTCACAAAGCGAGGTTCATTGACAGGTGTATGTCCATAAACAATCCATGTTTTACCCTTATACTCTTTCGCCCAATCTTGGCGGACAGGTGAGCCGTCAGGGTGTTTTTCGCCTGTAATATCACCATATAATACAAAGGTTTGTACTTTTTTATCTTGTCTTCCTATGTAATCTTGCCGAATACCAGCGTGACAGACGGTTAAATTTTTTTCATCCAGTATGTGATATAGCGGTGATTGTTCGTAAAGAGTAATGAATTTTTCTTTTATTATTTGTTGCTTATTAGAAGGCAATGCTTCATATTCTGCAACAGTTGTTTCGAGCCCGTGAGCGATTGTAACATTACGTCCAAGGAAGAAACGATACAGTTTATTACAGTGATTCCCTGGAGCATAATAAGCATCTTTTCTATTTATTACGAGCTCCCATACAATTTCAATCATCCGTAATGAATGAGGACCTCGGTCTGTAATATCACCAACGAATGCAAGCCTTCGTTTTGCGTTATGAATTGGGATACCACTATCCCAGCTATACCCTAGTTTCGTTGTTAAATCTTGAAACTCTTGGAAGCATCCGTGAATATCACCTATAATGTCATATTTCATATTTAAACCTCCAGCTCATTTTTTCATTAGTATATCTAAAATGGACATAGAAAAAAACCATACCGTTTTTCGATATGGTTCATTTAAACATAAAGATTTTAGTTCTTGAGCGTACGTTTAAAATAAATCCAATAGCAACCATATATGTGAGCAGTGAACTCCCGCCGTAGCTCATAAGCGGTAACGTTATTCCTGTAATAGGGAGTAAACCAATTGTCATCCCAATATTTTGGAATACTTGGAACGTAAACATTCCAATTGTACCAGCGCAAATATAACTACCGAAAGGTTCATTGCTTTCTAAAGCGATATGGATCATTCGGTAAATGAGTAAGAAAAAAAATGAAATAATAACACTTGCTCCTAAAAAACCGAATTGTTCAGCGATATTTGTAAAAATAAAATCTGTATGTGGCTCTGGAAAATATACTTGTCTATTTTCCCATCCTTTTCCTTGCATCTCTCCTGATCCAGTAGCTAAAAATGCTTGTCTTAATTGGTATCCTTGTGCGTCATATTCATAAGGTGCAAGCCAACCATAGAAGCGATTTAATTGATATTCTTTTAGAATGTGCTCTTTAAAGAACTCTGTATGCGTGAAATAAATATATGTTAAAGTAGAGCCTATGGCGAAAATACCGGAGGTTAATCCGAGGATAAAGCGCCAACGTATACCAGAAACTAAAACCATTGTTGCAAGCATCGCTGAAATGACCATTGTGTTTCCTAAATCAGGTTCTTTTGCGATTAGAAGTAGTGGAGGTAAACTAGCTGCAAATATTTTTAAAAGTAAAACGAAATCTTCACGAGTTGTCCGAAAAAGGTATTTTTCATTATGATTCGCTATAATTCGTCCAACGACGATAATCAAAAATAATTTCATAATTTCAGAAGGCTGAAAGTTTCCGATGCCTGGAAGTCTGTACCACGCGGTAGCCCCTTTAATTGTAACGGCGCCAGGAACTTGAAGTTCTAGGCCAATTAGAAGTATGAGTGCAAAGCTATATAAATACCAAGCAATTTGTTTATAGCGATCGAAATCAATAACCATAATAACACCAATGGCGATAAATCCAATGGCATACCATTGGATTTGTTTTAATACAAAATTTACGTTTTGTAAAAATGGTGGTAAAGAAGCTTGTGCACTTGCGATAGCGAAGCAGCTAACAATCCCAATGGCAAATAAAATGAATATTAATATGTAGTCTATTTGATATTGAGTGTTCGGATCTTTCACTGTATGAATTCCTTTCTACTGCTCTCTATATTAGTGGGTTTTAGTTGGTGCATCACATAGTTTAAAAAGAATGTATGAACTATACGCATTATTCACGTAAAGCTCACACATTTTATTTTCGCAGAATAGACTAATGATGTAGCTCTTTTATAATTATGTCCAAACAATGGGAAAGACGTACATGTGCATCTGGAATGAGGTTTGGTAGCTGGCTATAATATTCTAAGGAACCTTTACACCATTTATAAGCGCTAATTAGACCTAGTCTATAATCTGTATTATCTTGTAAAAATCCGTATTCTTTTGAAGTTATAACGAGGTGCGTAAAATCCTCAGATCCTTCAAGGAGCTTGCTGTGTATTTGTTGCCCAGTATGGTAGCGAAATTGGCTTAAAGGTTCGGATATGTATACTGCGTCTCCTTTAGAAAGTAAGGAAATCCATGATGCCATATCGACACTACAAGAATAGTGCCTTCCTTTTAGCGTGCCGAAAGGTTCAGTGAGTAACTGTTTTCTAAACAGAATAGTTGTAGGTTCACCGATAATGTTATGTCCACCTTTTAACATCCAGTCGCCTAAAAATATTCCGTTTAATTGAATGTCTTCGCTATATAATCTTTGTGTTGGATGAGCATCTCCAATTAAATTCCCGTGATCATCAATACGTACTCGATAAGAAGTTATAAGAGCGAGATTTTTATTTGTGTCTTGCTCAAAATAAGCCATCATTTTTTGTATTTTATGATTATAAAACACATCATCGTCCATTAAAAAATTTATATACTCCCCATTAGATTTCTCTAAGAGCATAAGATCGTTATGAAATTGTCCTAAAGTAGTGGTATTTCGAATGTATGTTATGTTTTTATAATTAGGTAAATACTGTTCATTTATTAAGATTTCTGTTTCATCATTTGTACTATCGTCTCCTATAATAATTTCAATGTTTGGATAAGTTTGTGCTAATGCACTTTCTAGAGCAATTTTGAAATAATGTGGTCGATTATAAGTGGGAATAAGGATGGAAACGAGAGGTGACTTTTTTTTATTATTCATACGAAACTACCTTTCAGAAGCTTTTTTTGTAAGAACGATATCTTGATAACTTGTATACTCATTTCTGCCGCACCATAAACCATAATGCGGTTTATTAATTACCTCTAAGCCATGTTTATTTAATAAGGTGCGGATATCTTCTTCAGGATAGGCAACTGCGAAATTAGGAATATCTTTATTCACAACATAACAATTTTCAATTTGATGATAAAAACCTAATGTACTTAGCCCAGAATTTAAGTAATAGGATGATTCAGGGTTAATGAGAAAGAAGGTAATAAAACATCTCCCATCTTTTTTTAGAACACGTACAATCTCAGATACGTAATGTTCTAATTCTTTCGGAAGGAGATGGGTAAATACAGAAGTTAAAAAAATAAAATCGAATGAATCGTCTTCATATGGAAATTTGTATTGAGAAGCATCTTCTTTTCCTTCTGGGTTGTAGAATTGATTATATATATCAACGTGTTCAAAATGGAAATTGCTACGGGCAGTTGAAATATTATTTTTGCACCATGTAATGCCATCTTTAAATAAATCAAATCCATAATAAGCTCCATCATCACCTAAGTAATTCATTAATGGAACCGCCATTCGACCGACACCACAACCTACATCTAACACTGTTTCATTGGATTTTAAACTACCAATTTGAATAAAATGCTTTATGAATTCTTTTCCAACCTTTTGAAAGTCGCCACCTACATATTGGACGAGTTCGGGAGGTGGGATTAATGCGATTTTTTTTTCAAGCTCGCTCATAATTTCACTCCTTCCTTGTAGTAAATAGGGAACCAACATTTTTAACATGCAGCTAACATTTTATAGTGGGAGGGGAAACGATATTAGAACTGTTGCGATATGTAAAAAGCTCCCTAGAACAACTGGAAATAGTAATGGGAGCTTTTGTTTTTATTTATCATGCTATTGGCGAAGGCTAATAATTAGTGTGAGATGGAGAAACCCTAACTGAATAAAGTTTCGCCCTATTCTTTTCGCCAATAAACCCCGAATACATCAATTTTAGTAATAGGAGCTTTTAAGTTTCTTTGATTTCTAAAGTCTGTCACGGCCTCTGCACAAGCTGGTAGTCCATAGTCATCAATAATAATATAGCCGCCCTTAGAAACTTTATCGTATAAGTTCACGAGACCATCCATTGTGGATTCGTACATATCACCGTCAAGGCGTGCAATTGCAATTTTTTCTATTGGTGCTGTTGGTAAAGTATCTTTAAACCAGCCTTTTAAAAATTTTACTTGATCATTTAATAAATCATATTTTCTAAAATTCTCTTGTACTTGTTCTAAAGAAACGCGTAAGTAATCGAAAGAGTGTAAATAATCTCCGTAATCTTTCGGATAGTGTTCTAAATTCGGTGTTGGCAAACCTTCAAATGAATCTGCAACCCACACATTACGATCAGTAATGTTATTTGCCTGTAAAAAACCATTCATAAAAATGCACGATCCCCCGCGCCACACACCTGTTTCAATAAAATCACCTTCTATATTTTCACGGACAACTGTTTCCAGTGCTTCATGTAATTGATTCATTCGTTCCCGGCCGATCATACTGTGTGCTGCTCTGGGCCAATCCATCCCATCTTGACGTTCACTTTTTAAAACATCTGGTTTCACAATTTTCAAGTTATGGTTTTCAGCATATTGCTTAATGAATAAAGGAAGTGGTACGGTAACTGGTTCATATGGGAGTTCCTTAGAAATATGTAATGAAGCAGGTAAGTATGGCTCATACTCTAGCCATATTTCAAATAAAATTGTTTTCTTTAACAACTCGAGATAAAGCTGAACAGCAAATTTATTTTCCATATTTGTGCCTCCTGCAAAATGTCATACAACAATATGATTATGTAGATAGTGAAAGTTTCATGCTTGAATTCATAATTGAAAAAGCAGTAAAACTGATATCAGTTTTACTGCTAAGTAAAAAAATTAAGCGATTTTTTCAATAATAATGGATGCACTTGTACCAAGAGCTAGAGATAATCCAAGTCCTGTAACAACAGCTTCAACCATTGATGGCGTTATTGTAATTTGTGTAATTGCCTGGATAACGAGAGGCGCTCCAAGTGAGATTAAACTTGTTCCAGCGCCAGGTATATTAACGCCGTTCACTTGAATTGCAAGGCTACCTAATATACTTACTGCTGCAGTATATGCGATAACAGTAATTTTATAGAATCCAGTTTCACTTATGATGAAAGTATCAGCGTCTAATTGAGAAATTGCTGTACCAAACTGAGATCCAACCGTGTTAAACGGTACAGGATCATTAATTCCAAGAGCTAAAGAAATTGTAGCAGAGTTAAATGCATACAATCCTGCTGGAAGTCCTAATCCAGATGGCCCAGTAGGCCCAGTAGGCCCAGTCGGTCCAGTCGGTCCAGTCGGCCCAGTCGGCCCAGTCGCACCAGTTGCACCAGTGTCTCCAGTCGGCCCAGTAGGTCCAGTTGCGCCAGTGTCTCCAGTCGGCCCGGTAGGTCCAGTTGCACCAGTGTCTCCAGTCGGCCCAGTCGGTCCAGTTGCACCAGTGTCTCCAGTCGGCCCAGTTGCGCCAGTGTCTCCAGTCGCGCCAGTTGTACCAGTGTCTCCAGTCGGCCCAGTAGGCCCAGTAGGTCCAGTAGGCCCAGTAGGTCCAGTAGGTCCAGTAGGTCCAGTAGGCCCAGTAGGCCCAGTAGGTCCAGTAGGTCCAGTCGGCCCAGTCGGTCCAGTCGGCCCGGTTGGAAGTGTAAACGGTGGTATTGGTGGTAAAGTTGGACCTACAAGATTAGGATCAAATGCACTAGCTGATAAGAATTCATCAGGATTTAAGCCATCTGAATAATTATTATTTGACATAAATTCACCTCCATAAAGCTTTCATTATATAGTAGATGCAAAATCACAAGAAAATGACACGGACATTTGAATTATTAAAAAGAAATCTTAAATAGCTTGAACAAGTTAAAAAAATGGAAAGTTTATTGTATGTATAACATATGATTGAGTTGGAAGAGGGTGATTATGTTGAACAAGCAAGGAATTACAATTAGTCTATGTATGATTGTTCGCGATGAGGAAAATACAATAGATCGATGTTTGGACGCGGTAGAAAAAATTGTTGATGAAATTATTGTAGTTGATACAGGATCCACTGATCGAACGAAGGAAATTGTAGCAAAATACACTTCTAACATACACGATTTTCCGTGGATTGATGACTTTGCGGCAGCTAGAAATTTTGCGTTTTCAAAAGCAACGCAAGAATATATATTATGGTTAGATGCTGATGATGTGTTATTAGAGGAAGCTCAAGAATCACTGAAAACATTAAAACGAGAGTTAGATGGTAAAGTTGACGCTGTTTCTATGCCTTATTATCTTGTAATGGATTCTAATGGGAAACCTTTATATTGCACAAGAAGATATCGACTTGTAAAGCGTGAAAAACAATTTCAATGGTTTGGAAAGGTGCATGAGTATTTAGCTGTTTCTGGTGAGATTTACAATAGTAATGTCGCCATTACACATAAGAAAGAAAAAGAAATAACGAATCGTAATTTGAGAATTTTTCAAAATGCTGTAGCAGCTGGAGAAGAATTAAGCCCGAGAGATTTATTTTATTACGGTAATGAATCTATGGATAATCAAAAATACGACGATGCGGTTCTTCTGTATGAAACATTTCTTAATCAAGAGGAAGGATGGCATGAAGAGAAAATTTATGCATGTGGTAAGTTAGGAGATTGTTATGCGAAGTTAGGAGACTGGGAGAAGGCAGTTGAAACTTGTACGAAGTCGTTTCGTTATGGTATTCCTAGAGGAGAGAATTGTACAAGAATAGGATATATATATATGGAACAACAAAAGTATAATGAAGCGATATTTTGGTTTAAGCTAGCAACTGAAGTGCCGCTAGCAGAGGATAGTCCTTTTCACAGTCCGGCTAGTTATACGTGGATTCCATATTTACAAATGTGTATTTGTTATAGCAGATTAGGAGATCAAGATAAAGCTTATTATTATAATGAATTGGCAGCTTCTTATGTTCCGAATAATGCTGCGATTGAATATAACCGTAAATATTTTAGAGGCATCTATGATAAACAATATAAAATGTAATTTGGTCTATTTTTAGGAAATGACTTGTCGCTATTCTAATGATAGTAGAATGGCTATATATTAGATTATCGGTAATGCAACCAATAGAGATGGTATCCTTTGTAGAATATCTTTTGTTTATATTTCAAATTCAATTTGCATAAGGAGTGTGTGAAATGAATCGGGAGAAAAGTTCTTTATACGAAGAAAAATCTGAACATTATTATAATGCGATAAATCCTAATTTATTCAAGCATATAAAAAAGGAATGGCAAGAAGTTCTTGATATTGGTTGCTCGAGCGGTGCATTAGGAGCGGCTATAAAAGAAAGTGGAGCACGTGTATCAGGAATTGAGGCGTTCCCAGAGGCTGCCGAAAAAGCGAAAGAAAAACTAGATCATGTTATTTTAGGTGATATAGAAACAATGGATCTTCCTTATGAGAAGGAACAATTTGATTGTGTCATATTCGGGGATGTATTAGAGCATTTATTTGATCCGTGGGCTGTCATAAAGAAAGTAAAGCCATATATAAAAGAAAATGGTGTGATTTTAGCTAGCATACCAAACGTTGCGCACATTTCAGTATTAGCTCCCTTACTCGCTGGAAATTGGACGTATACAGAATATGGCTTATTAGATAAAACGCATATTCGTTTCTTTACTTTTAATGAAATGCTAAGAATGTTTTTAAAAGCAGGATATTCTATTAGTAAAGTAGATCGTGTATATGTTGATCATAAAATATATGAGCCACTTATTGAAGAGTTATATGGAATTTGTAAAAAGTATCGTCTTGGAAGTGGCTTCATGGCTGAGACAGTTGTATTTCAATATATTATTGAAGCAGAAAAATCACAATTATGAGTGCTGCAGAAAAAACAATACTATTTGTTACATGTATAAATGATCGGAAATTGTATGCACAATGTGCGCGACATATATTGAAATTGGCAGTACCTCCTGGGTATACTATACAATTTATGCCGATTCGAAATGCAAAAAGTATGACGAGCGGATACAATCAAGCCATTTCACATCCAGCGAAGTATAAAGTGTATTTACACCAAGATGTCTTTATTATAAATGGAGCCTTTCTATACGGATTAATTCAATTATTTGAGGAGCATGAACATCTTGGGATGATTGGGATGGTTGGATCCCAATATGTTCCTCCAAATGGTGTATGGAACGAAGGGCGTGGGATTGTCGGGAAAGTCATTGGTTATATGAACGATTTGTTTTATATGGCAAGTTTAGAGCAACCATTTCATGAATCGAAAACATTTATTCCTGTGGAATGTATTGACGGTTTATTGATGGCGACACAATATGATATTCCGTGGCGAGAGGACTTATTTGATGGGTTTGATTTTTATGATGTATCCCAATCTTTTGAATTTAAAAAAGCTGGGTATACAGTCGGTGTCCCTGTGCAGCGTGATGCTTGGTGTATTCATTATCATTTCGATGTAAATATGACGAACTATGAAAAGTATAGAAAAGTATTTGTAGAGAACTATATGTCAGATGTGAATAAGGAAGAATAGAGGGCTACAAAATGAAAGATCATACAATATTAGTCGTTGTTTGTGTAAATAATGAAGAGCTTTTCGAGCAATGCGAAAGGCAAATAAGAAACATTGTTGTTCCCCCTGGCTATGTAGTGCAAATTTTTCCGATACGAGATGCGAAAAGTATGGCAAGTGCGTACAATCGAGCACTTTCATATCCGGCGAAATATAAAGTATATATACATCAAGATACTTACCTTATTAATCGTGATATGTTTTGTACCCTCATTTCTCTTTTTAAAGAAAATGAAAAGCTTGGTTTAATTGGAGTAGCTGGTGCTCAGTTTTTACCGAGTAACGGGATATGGTGGGAAGGGAAAAATTTAGTAGGGAAAGTGATTGAGTACAGAAGACAGAATTATCAATTATTAAATTTGGATCAGGGGTTTTATGGAAATCAATCTTTTATGTCAGTGCAAGCAATCGATGGTTTACTCATGGCAACGCAGTATGATATTCCGTGGCGAGAGGATTTGTTTCAAGGATTCCATTTCTATGATGTGTCACAGTCTTTAGAATTTCAAAAGGCTGGATATTTAATTGGTATCCCTAATCAAGCAAATCTATGGTGTATTCATTACAACGGAGATGAGTTTGATGCGGATACATATGAGAAATACCGGGAAATTTTTGTGGAACATTATAAAGAGGTGCTATCTCCATCATAAGGGAGAGATGAAGGATGAAAGGGATTATTTTAGCAGGCGGGACAGGATCGAGATTATATCCAATAACGAAAGTAACGAATAAACATTTACTTCCCGTTGGGCGGTATCCGATGATTTATCATGCGGTATATAAGCTGAAGCGATGTGAAATTACAGATATTATGATTATTACCGGTAAAGAGCATATGGGAGATGTTGTGAGCTTTCTAGGAAGTGGTCAAGAGTTTGGTGTATCCTTTACGTATCGTGTGCAAGATAAGGCGGGTGGGATTGCGCAGGCACTAGGGCTTTGTGAAGATTTCGTAGGAAATGATCGGATGGTAGTTATATTAGGAGATAATATCTTTTCAGATGATATTTGCCCGTATGTTGAAGAGTTTACAAGTCAAAAAGAAGGGGCTAAAGTGCTGCTTCAATCTGTAGAAGATCCCGAGCGATTTGGTGTAGCGCATATTCAAGGCCGAAAAATAATTGGAATTGAAGAAAAGCCGAATGAGCCGAAAAGTTCTTATGCTGTTACGGGAATTTATTTGTATGATTCGAAAGTCTTTTCTTATATAAAAGAATTAAAACCTTCCGCAAGAGGGGAACTTGAAATTACAGATATAAATAATTGGTATTTAAAACGAGGAGTACTTACTTATAATGAAATGAGCGGCTGGTGGACTGATGCGGGAACGCATGCTTCTCTTCAAAGAGCGAATACGTTAGCGCGGGATATAAACTTTGGGAAACAGTTTAATGGAGAATAGGTGAAAATATGAAAGTTGTAGAAACAAATTTTACCGATGCGAAATTGTTAGAACCGAGATTGTTTGAAGACGAGCGAGGTTTTTTTACTGAAAGTTATAATAAGAAGATGCTAGAATCGTTAGGGATTACGCATTCATTTCTGCAAGATAACGTATCTTATTCAGCGCATTCGGGGACGATTCGAGGGCTACACTTTCAAAAAAATCCGAAAGCACAAACGAAACTCATTCAAGTTATGCAAGGTGCAATATATGATGTTATCGTTGATTTGCGAAAAGATTCACCTACATTTAAAAAGTGGAGAGGTTATATTTTAAGTGCGGATAATCATAGGCAATTATTAGTGCCGAAAGGATTTGCTCATGGTTTTTGTACACTTGTACCTCATACAATTGTTATGTATAAAGTAGATGAGTATTATAGTGCTGATCACGATTCCGGTTTGCTTTGGGAAGATAAAGAATTATCAATTCCATGGCCGGTAACAAATCCTATCTTGTCCGATAAGGATCGAATATTACCATTACTTCAGGAATATGAAGATAGTTTTTAAGTAGGAGAGTTGTTTATGAATATATTAGTTACAGGTGGAGCTGGATTTATTGGAAGTAATTTCATTCACTATATGTTAAAAAACTATGAAACATATAAAATCATTAATTACGATGCATTAACATATAGCGGGAATTTAAATAATGTAAAGTCTATTCAAGAAAATCCTAACTACTCATTTGTAAAAGGGAAAATCCAAAATGGAGAGCTGCTGGAACATGTTGTTAAGGAACGTGACGTGCAAGTAATTGTAAATTTCGCAGCTGAATCACATGTGGATCGTAGTATTGAAAACCCAATTCCTTTTTATGATACGAATGTAATAGGTACAGTCACGCTGTTGGAGTTAGTGAAAAAATATTCACATATTAAACTCGTGCAAGTATCAACAGATGAAGTATACGGTTCTTTAGGGAAAACAGGAAAGTTTACCGAGGAAACCCCGCTAGCTCCTAATAGTCCATATTCTTCAAGTAAAGCGAGTAGCGACATGATAGCCTTATCTTATTATGAAACGTATCAATTACCGGTTATTATAACGCGTTGTTCTAATAACTACGGACCGTACCAATATCCTGAGAAATTAATTCCGTTAATGGTTACGAATGCGCTTGAAGGAAAGAAACTACCATTATATGGTGATGGATTGAATGTAAGGGATTGGCTGCATGTAACGGATCATTGTAGTGCAATTGACACCGTTTTGCATAAGGGATGTGTAGGAGAGGTGTATAATATCGGCGGAAATAACGAAAAAACAAATGTAGATGTTGTGGAACAAATTATAAAACTTTTAGGAAAAACGAAAAAAGATATTGAATTTGTAACAGACCGTTTAGGTCACGACCGTCGTTATGCGATTGATGCACAAAAAATGAAGAATGAGTTTGAATGGGAACCGAAGTATACGTTCGAACAAGGATTAAAAGAAACGGTGGAATGGTATAAAAACAATGTAGACTGGTGGAAACCACTAAAAGAAAAGTAAGGGGCATGTAGATGAAAGAACGGATTATTATAACGGGAGCGAACGGTCAGCTAGGGAAGCAACTACAAGAAGAGTTGAATTCTGAGGAATATGACATATATCCATTTGATAAAAAGTTATTAGATGTAACAAATATATCCCGAATTAAGCAAGTGGTACAAGAAATAAAGCCACATACAATTGTTCATTGTGCAGCGTATACGAAGGTAGATGGTGCTGAGAAAGAACAGGACCTTGCTTACTTAATAAATGCGATTGGAGCTCGAAATATAGCGGTTGCTTCACAATTAGTAGGGGCTAAGTTAGTGTATGTCAGTACCGATTATGTATTTCCAGGTGACAAACCGGATGGCTATCATGAATTTCATAATCCAGCACCGATAAATATATATGGAGCTTCTAAATTTGCAGGAGAGCAGTTCGTAAAAGAGTTACATAATAAATATTTTATAGTTCGTACATCGTGGTTGTATGGTAAGTATGGAAATAATTTTGTGAAAACGATGCTACGATTAGGAAAAGAGAGAGAAAACATATCTGTTGTAGCGGATCAAATTGGCTCTCCTACGTACGTGGCAGATTTAAATATGATGATTAATAAGCTCATTCACACTTCTTTATACGGTACGTATCACGTATCCAATAGAGGATCATGTTCTTGGTTTGAATTTGCCCAAAGAATATTTTCGTATGCAAATATGAAAGTGAATGTATTACCTGTTTCAACTGAAGAATTCGGATCGGCGGCTGCGAGACCAAAATATTCTATCTTTCAACATAACATGCTACGATTAAATGGTTTTTTACAAATGCCTACTTGGGAAGAAGGATTAGAAAGGTTTTTTATAGAAACAAAAAGTCATTAACAAATTTATGTTAGTGACTTTTTTGTTTGCCTTTAAGAGGTTTTATGGTACTATAATTATAGTATCAGGTACTAATAACAAGTATAAGTATTTCTGGGAGGATATATCATGGAACTATTACAAGGGAAAACATTTGTTGTTATGGGCGTTGCGAACCAAAGAAGTATTGCATGGGGAATTGCTCGCTCTTTGCATAATGCAGGTGCAAAATTAATATTCACATATGCAGGAGAGCGTTTAGAAAGAAACGTTCGTGAACTAGCGGAAACATTAGAAGGACAAGAATCACTTGTATTACCTTGTGATGTAACGAATGATGAAGAACTTACAGCTTGCTTTGAAACTATTAAGCAAGAAGTTGGTACAATTCACGGTGTTGCTCACTGTATTGCCTTTGCAAATCGTGATGATTTAAAAGGCGAATTTGTAGATACTTCTCGCGATGGATTTTTACTTGCACAAAATATTAGTGCATTCTCTTTAACAGCTGTAGCAAGAGAAGCGAAGAAAGTGATGACAGAAGGCGGAAATATTTTAACTTTAACATACCTTGGCGGCGAGCGCGTTGTGAAAAACTATAACGTTATGGGTGTTGCGAAAGCTTCGTTAGAAGCTAGCGTGAAATATTTAGCGAACGATTTAGGACAACATGGCATTCGCGTTAACGCTATTTCTGCAGGACCAATTCGTACGTTATCTGCGAAAGGTGTAGGCGACTTTAACTCAATCTTAAAAGAAATTGAGGAACGCGCACCACTTCGTCGTGCGACGACTCCAGAAGAAGTTGGAGATACAGCAGTATTCTTATTCAGTGATTTAGCACGCGGAGTAACAGGTGAAAACATTCATGTTGATTCAGGATATCATATTTTAGGATAAATATAATAGGAATTAAAGTTTAAAAAGGACAGTCTCTAAACGTTGAGACTGTCCTTTTTAATTGTTCCCAGAAAGAACGATTTTTAACGAAAGTTCTAGCCACGTTATGAATATAACTATAATAGTACACGATTTATCCAGCTACGTATGGAAGTGGGAGGGACGAGTGTGAAGAATAAAAATAAAAGTTCAACAGTTGGAAAACCGTTGTTATATATTGCACAAGTAAATTTAGAACTCGCTGCACCGAAAATAAAAAGAATTATTTTAACGAATTTCGAAGATGAGGATCAAAAAGAGCAAAGTAATAGAAATGAAAGTATTGTAAGTAGTGCTGTGGAAGAAGTGGTAGAACAAGAGAAACAAGAACCACGAGAGGAGCCTCAAGTGGAGGTGGAAGAAAAAGTAGAGGAAGAGCAAGTGAGAACGGTCCCTTACAATAAATCCTTTAAGGATATGAATAATGAAGAAAAAATTCATTTTTTATTAAATCGTCCTCATTACATTCCAAAAATAAGATGTAGAATAAGAACGACGACCGTCTCATATATAGGATCGATTATATCTTACCGTAATGGCATTGTATCCATTATGCCACCAAATAGTATGAGAGATATTCGATTATCTATAGAAGACATCAAATCGATTGATATGGCCGGCTTTTAAATATGTAAAGGTGGTAGAAAGCTTCTACCACCCCAATAGTTTTTTAGTTTACTTAACTATAGAAACGTCGCGTAAGCACTGAATAGCACAGAAGCAGCTTAAATCAACAGTAATGCAAGTAGATGTCGAGATTAATCTTGCATTTGGTATAGCTAAAAACGTACAAATTGGATCGTCGCCAGGTGGTACAGGAGACCCGTCACCTAATACTACAGTTAACACACGTAAGACAGCACAGCTATCATCATCTACGCTTTCCACACGGAAAATTGGAGATCGGCAGCTAGTAAGGCTTGAAGATGGTGCAAATGCTTCAAAAGGTTCACCAGTTTTTGTGTATAAAATAAAAGGGCGTGTATTTGCTACTGCTGCAGTATTGTGTGCTCCTAAAAATGGAATTTCACAACCAGAACCACATGTTGAACTAGAGCAATCTTGTAGTTCATTGATGAATTTTACGACGTCAACTACGCAGTGAGAAGAGCTATGGTGTTTATTTTCGTTACAACTCATTAATGTCACTCCTTATCTTCTTGTTTGTATTTACATTAATAAGATATTGGAGTGGGGGAGATTTGGTCACAATCTTAAGACCTTTTTTTTTAAATAGGCTAAAGAGGATAGGGAAGGTGGAATTATGTTATTTACAAGCTGGCTTTTATTTTTTATTTTTGCGCTAGCTGCATTTAGATTAACTCGTCTTATTGTTTATGATAAAATTACAGCTTTTTTGCGAAGACCGTTTATTGATGAGTTAGAGATTACAGAGCCTGATGGAAGTGTATCGACTTTTACAAAGGTGAAAGGGAAAGGATTAAGAAAGTGGATTGGAGAATTATTAAGCTGCTATTGGTGTACAGGTGTGTGGGTTAGTGCTTTTTTATTAGTTTTATATAAATGGATTCCTATTGTTGCAGAGCCTGTACTAGCATTATTAGCCATTGCAGGCGCAGCAGCGATCATTGAAACAATTACAGGATATTTTATGGGAGAATAATAAAGTGAAAATTTAATCAGTGGGGGGCATCCCCCGCTAATTATCAGCCCTCACCAATCGGGATAAACCTTCATGATGTTAGAAAAAGCGGAGTTTAAGAGGATGCGGGAACGGAAATAAGGAGTTGTTCATATAGTAAATAGACAGAATTGACAGTAGAGGAGATGTTTGCTGTGAGCAATAATCCAAGGCGAAATTCATATGACCTGCAGCAGTGGTATAACATACAGCAACAGCAACAAGCACAACATCAGGCATATCAAGAGCAATTACAGCAACAAGGGTTTGTGAAAAAAAAGGGATGCAACTGTGGGAAAAAGAAGAATACAATAAAACAATATGAAGAATGAAACACTCATGTTACGGTGAGTGTTTTTTATTGTAAAAATAAAAAGCGGTATTTCAATTAAGAAATACCGCTTTTTACTAGCTAATTTGTGCAACTGTTAATGCTGCAGCACGGATGTCTACAGTTCCAAGCAGTTCAACTGGTACAATTTGAATTAAGTCACCAGGGTTTAAGTTAATAAGAATAACACCACTGGATACGTCTACTTCACCGGTACCAATAACGTTAGAGCGAACCGCTGTACCTGATCCAGGAATAATGTTAGCTGGTGTACCTAATGATAAGAAGAAACGACCAGCTTCTGGTGCAGTAGGAACGTTATCAAGACTAATCGTTAATGTATAACTGATTTGATAAATACCAGCTACTTGAATTCGAATACCGTCTCCGACACTTACTGTATTATTTATTACAGGAACAGTAATATTTGGGTTTGGACTTACGCTAGGTAATAGTAGTGGTGTGAATAGTGAAGCGAACTGAGGTGCAGAAGCGTTGAAAGCAAAGCCGAAGGCAGGTAGTGTACTAGCTGGTTTCGCTTCGCAATCAATCTTAGTAAATTCGCAATCAGAAGAGAACATGTTTTTCACTCCTTTATCTGTTTCTACTTTTAGTTAATGAAAAGGACAGGTTCTATGTTCTAGACAAGTTCCCAATTTTATAAAAAATACATAATAATACCTTTTAAGCATGGATTGGGTGGCAGAATCATCTGCCACCCAATCCATGCTTAAATTAGTATTCAGTTTTATATAGAAACATCGCGTAAGCATTGAATAGCGCAGAAGCAACTTAAATCAACAGTAAGACAAGTGGAGGTTGATACTAGTCTTGCATTTGGTACAGCTAAAAACGTACAAATTGGATCGTCAGCAGGTGGTACAGGAGAACCATCACCTAATACTACAGTTAATACACGCAATACAGCACAATCATCATCATCTATACTCTCTACACGAAAAATTGGAGATCGACAGCTAGTAAGGCTTGAAGATGGTGCAAATGCTTCAAAAGGTTCTCCAGACTTTGTGTATAAAATAAAAGGACGTGTATTCGCTACTGATGCAGTGTTATGTGCTCCTAAAAATGGAACTTCGCAACCAGATCCACATGTTGTGGTTGCACATTCTTGTAGTTCATGTATAAAACGAACGACATTAGATACACAGTTGAAATCACAATCATGGTGATGATGATCTTCATTACAATTGCAGCTCATTATGTTCACTCCTTATCGTGAGTTCTGACATACACTATTACAATATGAACGGGATATGGTTGATATTACGTTAATTCTCAGGATAGAAACAGGGAATTTATATAGAGGGGATGTACATATCGTGATATGGAAAAAAGACACCCATTATTTAATGGATGTCTTTTCAGGTAAATCTTTTTGCGTAGTATATAGAAAACGAGATATATCTAGTTTCTTTCCTCTGAAAAATTGCGGGGAGGAAATGTAAAGTTCTTCTTTTGCGCGTGTAATGGCGACATAGAGTAATCGTCGTTCTTCTTCTAATGCTTCAGAAGTCTCCGTCACACGGTCATTTGCATCTTTTAAAGAAGAAGTATGCGGCAATATACCATCGCTTGCTCCGAGTAAAAAGACGCATGGAAACTCAAGGCCTTTCGCGTTATGAATTGACATAAGCGATACAGCATCTTTTTGCGGCATTGTTTTTAATGCTTCCATTTCTTTTTGACCTTGAATGGCCTCGTTAATAAATTGTAAGTAAGCTGGAATATCCGTAAAGCGAGTTGCTGATTCCATTAATTCTTCTAACATTTCTTCTTGTATGTCCTTATGCATCGTAAAGGAAGAACGATCATTACTTTGTAAGTACTCTAAATATTTTCCTTTACCATGAATAATTTCTTTCAATGCTTTTTTCGGTTCTAGTTCTTTTATAAACTTAATAAAATCGATTCGCTCATTTACTTTTTTAACTTGAAAAGGTTTCAAGCTTGGGTTTAGTAATAGAAAATGAAGAAGAGAAGGGAAACGGCCCTCACCATATTTCCATTGTTCACGTTCAATAAATGAAATGCACTCATCACGGCCAATATACATTGTTGGTAATATATTTGAAAGTGATTCGAGGCGGAACGGTTCAAGCACGAGTCGTAAGTGATCTAATACGGGCCTAATTAAAGAATGTTCGTAGAACGATTGGCTCGCTCCATGTTTAATAAATGGAATCTTATGAATTGTAAGCTGATCAAGTAAAGAACGGCTTACAGAATGTGTACGATATAATAAACAAAAATCTTTATAATTTCGTTCACCACTATCTACTTTTTCCTGAATGAGTTGCAAAATTTGATTTGCTTCATCAAGAGTTGTCGCAGGTCGTGCATAAAACGGCTGCATGCCATCGTTACGAACAGAATATAGCTCTTTATCAAAACGTTCTTGATTGAGCTTAATAACTTCATTTCCAAGTCCTACGATAAATGGATTAGATCGATAATTCGTATTAAGTGCGATAATCGTAGTATTATCAAATTCCTTTGGAAAAGATAAAATAATTTGGTGACTTGCCCCTCGCCAGCCGTAAATCGCTTGATCGTCATCACCTGCGATAAATAAATTATTTCTCGGCGTGGCTAACAATTTTACAATTTCATATTGTGCATACGACGTATCTTGAAACTCATCTACTTCAATGTAATGAAAACGCTCTTGTAATTGAGTAAGCAGGGGAGCGTTATTTTCTAACATATAATACATTTCTAATAAGATGTCGTCAAAATCGATATAATTGTGTCGTTGTTTTACCTCTTCGAAACGTTCGTATACTTCTTTGAACTCTTGTTCAACCGGTGTTTTCGCTTTTACATCTTTCGGACGATTCAATTTGTTTTTCTCAAGTGAAATCATAGCGAGTATCGTTTCGGCATCATAATCGTCTTTTAAGCGCAATTCTTTCAAAATTTTCTTTATCATAATTTGTTTATGTTTTTCATTTGCTAAAATTTGCTGATTATATCCTTGACTACGAAGCAATTTTAAAAAGACAGAGTGGAATGTACCAGCAACGACATAGCTACTTGCGGCATGATTCATACCAGGTAAATTCGCTACACGGCTTCGAATTTCTTCAGCTGCTTTTTGTGTAAACGTCAGCAGCAAAATATTTCGCGGATGAACATGTTTTACATTAACTAAATAACCAACGCGAGTTGTCAAAACAGATGTTTTACCACTTCCAGCACCAGCTAGTGTAAGGACAGGTCCTTCTGTCGTTTGCACTGCTTCTAACTGTTTTTCATTTAAATAAACACCTTGCTGTTCTAAAGCGCGGAAATACGCCGCATCTGCATCTTCTTCCATAATTAAATGGGTAGATGTTTTCGGAATATGATACGTCGCTTGCGGAATACCAGCGTGTGTTAACGATTTTTGTGAAAATTTTTCTTGTGTCATATATTCACCTTCAAAACTATAGCATCAACATTTAACTTTAGCGGAAGAAAAAGAAAATAGCAATGTAAAAAACAGGAGGGGCTACCTCCTGCTACAAAATTACCCCGCTATTTGCGGGCAGTAAAACTCTCACCTCAAAATTCAGGTGCCCGTAAACGCCCGATTGGTGAAGGCTAATAATCAGTGGGGGATGAACAAAACCCCCACTGATTAAAGTTTCACTTTATAATTCTTTTATCATTACGACGTGCGGGATATTTGCTTCCATAAACACATCAGAAGCCGTCACGTATCCTAGCTTTTTATAGAAAAATTCAGCATGTGTTTGAGCATGGAGTTTCAATTTCGGTAGAGACTCTTCCTTCGCATACGCTTCAAGTGCATCCATAATGATTTTACCAATGCCTTTTTTACGATGTGAAGCTAGTACGCAAATGCGCTCCATTTTTCCTATTCCATCAACGATGCGAAAGCGACCAGCACCAACTGGAACATCATTATCATATATAACAACGTGTGTTGAAATCTCTTCAAACTCATCATACTCTTCTTCTGCAGAAACACGTTGCTCATTTACAAATACTTGCTTACGTACAGAGAATGCATCTCTTAGTTGTTCGTCCGTTTGTACGATTTGTGCGTGCAAATTAGTTGTTCTCCTTTCCAAGGTGGAATGTTTCATGTACAGTCCACGTTCCATTTTCTAATTGGTATAGAAGGTGGAAACGATCGATTGGTTGCTCATAATAGAAATCTTTCATACGTAATCGACCTAATACATCAGCGTGCTCTGCGTCTGATAAGTCTTGACCGATTGTTAAATGAGGTACGAAAGAGTACTCGCGCTCTTGTGTAAAGAAACCATTATGCATTTCTTCATTTAAGAAGGTAAGTTCAGGTGTTTTTTCTACTTTAAAATAAAGAACATTATTAACAGGTGCGAATGAACCGACTTTCCCAACATGAAGGGTGAAAGGGTTCGTTTTATTTGCGATTGTATGTAACTCATTCACAATCGATTCTAATTGTTCATCTTGCGTCTCAAAGGGTGTTTTCAATGTAATATGTGGCGGAACTAATGCGTAATGCGGATCATAACGTTTACGTAATCCGTTCGCTTTATCTTGAATCATTTTTGATGGGAAAATTACAATTCCTAATTTCATGTTCCAATTCCTCCCTTTGCAAGTCTAGTTAGATTTTGAGAATAAATCTCTTTATCTATTATATCAAATTATTCTGAATACCGCTCTCTATTATTTCATTGATAGGATATGAGAAAATGCTTTTGGTAAATCTGCTTGCCAATATTTCCATGTGTGATTCCCTTCAAACTCTTCATAATGCGTGATGAAATTTCTATCTGTAAGTAGTTTATTTAACTCGCGATTCGGTTCTACGAAATCAGATACTTGTCCGTCTGTACGCTTGACAGCTGTTTCTTCGGTCCCAATTACGTGATAAAGATCTAGCGCCCCCGGATTTTTGAAATCTTTTGCTAAGTTCATGACTGTTTCATCAACAAATGGTGATTGCATAACGACCTTACCAAATGTATGCGGATACATAAGTGCGGTCATGAAGGAAACTGTACCGCCGAGAGAATCTCCAATTAAAACGCGTCCTTTACCCATTTGATATGTTGGATAATTTGCATCAATATATGGAGCAAGCTCATGAGCAAGGAAACGAATGTAAGCAGCATTCTTTACATCATTTGGGAAATATTTTTCCTTACGATCGTGTACATTTTTATATGGAATACCGACAATAATTGTGCGGTCGATTTCTTCAGTTTCACGAAGACGCTCAATTACACGGTGCGCTTTACCAAGCTGAAAATAATCTCTACCATCTTGTGCAATAACAACCGTATGCTTATGGAGAGGTGTGTAATTTACTGGTAAATAAACAAGAAGTGTAAGCTCCTCTTGAAGTGATGTACTAAAAAATGAAATTTCTTCAATTCTCCCTATTGTTTGATTCATGTATATCCCCCTAAATAAAAATTTACTGTAATGATTGTAAGAGCAACGCTTGTAGTGAAAAGGAAAGACATAATCACTAATAGGTGCCTTAATTTCTATTTTACCATAATGGTACGAAGAATCTAAAAAATTAGTATTTAAGTTGTGAAAGAAAACGGATATAATGAAGTGGGATTTTTTACAGGTGAGAGGGGAGACAGGATTTGAAACAAGAAAGATCAATCGCACTACCACTAGCAATTTCCATTATAGCAATTTCATTCGCAGCTGTTTTTGCAAAGATGTCCTCAGCACCATCTTCCGTTTTAAGTATGTATCGATTATGGATTATCGTACTTATTATGCTGCCGATCGTTTGGAAAAAACGGGAAGAGTTTAGTAGGATTCAAATAAAAGATTGGGGATTTTTAATTGGATCTGGTTTCTTTTTAGCTCTTCATTTTCTTCTATGGTTTGAATCCTTAAAGCATACGACAGTTGCTAGTTCGACGATTATTTTAGCACTTCAACCGATCGTATCTTTAGTGGGAGGTTTTTTCTTATTTAAAGAAAGAACAACCTATTCAGCAATTGCGACGATGGGAATTGCGATACTAGGCGTAATGTGTATTGGCTGGGGAGATTTAGGGCTAAGTGAGCAAGCAATTTATGGGGATATATTATCCTTTTTAAGTGTAATTGCAGTTGTCGGTTATTTATTTATCGGACAAACGACAGTAAAGAAAGTATCTCATTGGATTTATAGTTTCACTGTATTTGCCTTCGCTGGTATATTTATAGCGATTTATAACGTTATACTTCAAGTGCCATTTACAGGCTATACGAAGTGGGATTGGAGTATTTTTCTTTTACTTGCGATTGTACCGACAGTGTCACACGTCATTAATAATTGGTTATTAAATTACGTAAATGCAACAACGATTTCAATGAGCATTTTAGGAGAACCAGTTGGGGCATCTATACTAGCGTTCTTCTTACTTGGAGAAAAATTAAACGCAATGCAAATTATCGGTAGCATGCTCGTATTGTTTGGTGTATCTGTTTTCTTACTACAGCAACAAAAGCGAACAGCAAAAAATGTGGTGAACGAACCGGCTTATACACAGGAATTATAACGAGCCTATTCTAATATACGAAAAGAGAAGTTATTGGTAACTTCTCTTTTTTTGTTCTATGCAGAAAATAAAACAAATCAATAGGAGGAATCCCCTCCATATAGCATGAAAAAAGATAATATATAGTGGAGTTACATCATACGTTTCTCATACAAATATAGAGGGGGAAGGAGAGACCAAATGAAAGAGATTTTAATGAAATACATGACAAATCTTACAACATTAAGTGAAGAACAGCAGCGCATGATCGTAGAAGAATTACAAATTGAAGAGTATAAAAAAGGAACAGTGCTCCTAGGGCAAGGAGATGTTCCGTCTAAATGTTATTTTGTATTAAAAGGATGCGTGAGGCAACATTGTATAGATGAATCTGGAAAAGAAGTTACATCAAATTTTTATACAGAAGAACAAGCAATCGCAAATTTCAATCATCATAAACAAGATAAATTATCCCCACATACGTTAACGTGCCTAGAAGATTGTCTAGTTGTAGTTGGCGATCTGTATAGTGAAAAGGACATGTATAAGAAATATTCACAGTTAGAAGAAATGACGCGCCAAATGATTGAATACAATTTTGGTGAAGTACAAGAAGAACTTACATTATTTATTGCATCGACACCAGAAGAGCGCTACAAATCATTATTACAAAAACGACCTCATTTAATCGATCGTGTTCCTCAATATCAATTGGCAAGTTATCTAGGTATTACGCCAGAATCATTAAGCAGAATTAAGAAACGACTCAAACAGTAGAGTTTTTTTCACCTCTAAGCAATAGCCATATACTAAATCCTAGTTCACCTGCGATCATCGGTAGTTGAAAGACAACGTTAAGAATGGAAATAATCGCATCATATTGTGAAAACATCGTATTCATTACGTTAATGATGATATAGCCGATTGCAGCAATGAGCAGTAATATACTAATAGTTTTCGGTATGTTTTTAGATTGAAAGGTTACGTATCCTAAGGTGAGAAGATGTAAGCCGAAAATGATTAATCCTACAGACCAAATGTATTCAAAAGCTTCTAGAAATAACATTGTATATGCTTCTGAATTAGCAACTGTGTTTTTTGAAAGAAGTAATACAAATGTTAAATTGAATATAGCAATACCAAGTATAGCTGTATACATAAGACGAAGACAGGCAGCTAGTAATGAGAGGCTAGTATGGATTGGTTTTAGAAAGAAATAAAGAGCCCACGAGGCGATAATATCCGTAATGAAAATGATAATCCATCCGAAAATTTCTGCTTTGAAAAGTGAACTTGAAGTTTGAATATTATGGAGTGTCGTGCTCGGATCTCCTTGTACAACGAGATTTCCGTGAACAAAACCGTAAGAAAAAAATGCAGTGAATGCCATGATAAGAAGAGAAGTGCCGGCAAATAAGGCGAAATTTCGCTCAGTCATAATACGTCCTCCTATTCTAATGTTGTTTTCATTGTAATAGGGAAGAGGAGGAGATTCATTGACTTAAATCAAGGGAGAGGAAGTTTAGTGGAATTTCCATCAAAAAAAGATGTATGGTTATATCCAATTCTTTGTATTGTTGTAGGTGTCTGTTTTGCTCCGATATTTGCAGGGAGCGAATATTTTCTTTTATTTTTTACAATTCCTTTAGCCATACTATTTATTTGGAGTTGGTTTTCAACAAAATATATTGTTGGGGAAGAAACAATTACAATTAGATCAGGTTTCGTTAAAAAACGCATATTTATACGAGATATAAAACAAATTTCAAATACGAAAAATCCAATAGCTGCTCATGCATTATCATTTGATCGACTTGAAATTATTTATGGATCACATCAAACAGAAATTATTTCTCCTAAAGATAAAGAACAATTCATCAATCTCGTTACAAGTAAAAATTCACACATTGAAACAAAGTAAAAGAGTGGCTATGAAGCCAGTCTTTTACTTTGGATTTGTCATATAAGGTTGCACGTGAACGACACATAAGTCGCGGAATTTTCCTTCAGCAGTTGTGACAATTACGACTGCTCTTCCTGCACTTTTTCCAGTAATCGTTACCGTATCACCTTTTGGATGTATTGTGATGACATCAGAATTCATATTTGTCCAAATAAGCTCTTGGTTCGTCGCTTGCATTGGCAAAACGGAAGCTGATAACTCAGTACTTTGCCCAGTTTTTATTTTTAACTTATTTTTTCCAATATGAACCCCGATAACTGAAATAACAGAAGGAGCAATAGAAATTTTGGGTGGATTAGGTTGTATGCTTAAACGAGAAGTAGAAGTGTTTGTGATAGGTGAAAATTTTCTTATATGTTTTTGTTGTAAAGATGCTAACATTTGGGAGTCCCCTTTCTGTATAGGTGTCGATATAAATAATATAAAGGAAGAATGTTATAGTAAATTTAACGAAACATAAAGAAATTGTTAAATTCGAGAAGAGTATTGTCGAAATGCGGTAAAAAGAAAGCTCTGCTGTTACGATAACAGCAGAGCTTCTTCTTTATAGATTATGACGATGTTGTTTTTCGAAATTCTCAAATTGCTCTTCAACTTCTTTTGAAGGTTGCGTTAGTAAACTAACAATTACGATTGCTAGTAAACTAATTGTGAAACCAGGAATCATTTCATATAAGAATTTTGTTAAAAATTCAAACTGAGTCCATATAATAACAGTAGCGGCACCAGAAATCATACCAGCAAGCGCGCCCCATTTCGTCATACGTTTCCAATATAAGCTTAATAAAATAGCTGGTCCGAATGAAGAACCAAATCCAGCCCAAGCGTATCCAACAAGAGCTAAAATCGTATCATTTTGTTTAAACGCTAATGCGCACCCAACTAAGGCGATACCAAGAACAGCCATACGACCGACAAATACAAGCTCTTTATCAGAAGCAGAACGTTTAAAGAATGTATGATATAAGTCTTCTGTTACAGCACTTGAAGTAACGAGAAGCTGAGATGAGATTGTACTCATAATTGCAGCTAAAATCGCTGCTAATAAAAATCCAGTAATAAGTGGATGGAATAAAATTTTTCCAAGCTCAAGGAAAATTGTCTCTGGGTTAGATAATGTCAAATCTTGTTGTGAATAGTAGGCAATACCGATAAGACCAGTAAACATAGCTCCGACAACAGAGAAAATCATCCAGCTCATACCAATTCTTCGTGCGCTTTTAAGTTCTTTTACAGAAGAAATTGCCATAAAGCGTACGATAATATGAGGTTGTCCAACATAACCAAGGCCCCATGCGAATAAGGAAACAATTCCTAAAGTGGAGGCACCTTTAAAAATATCTAAACGTGTTGGATCTACAGATCGAATTGTATCAAATGCAGGTCCAAGTCCGTTTGCATTCATAATTGTTACGATAGGAACAAGAATAAGAGCAACTACCATAATGATTCCTTGCACGAAGTCTGTCCAACTTACAGCTAAGAAACCACCAAATAATGTGTAAGCTACAACAACGCCTGCTACAATGAATAATCCAATATGATAGTTCATACCAAATGAATTTTCAAATAATACAGCGCCTGAAACTAGTCCTGAAGCTACATAAAAAGTAAAGAAAATCATAATAACAAGTCCGGATACTAAGCGTAGCATGTGAGATTTGTCGTGGAAACGGTGTTCCAAAAATTCTGGAATAGTAATAGAGTTGTTTGCAATTTCAGAGTAGGTACGTAAGCGAGGAGCGACATAAAGCCAGTTTGCGTATGCGCCTAATGTTAGGCCGATCGCAATCCAACTACTACTTAATCCAACGCTAAACATTGCACCGGGTAATCCCATTAAAAGCCAACCACTCATATCAGATGCTCCAGCACTTAATGCTGTTACTGCGGGGCCTAGTGTACGCCCGCCAAGCATATAATCTGTTAAGTTGGACGTTCGTTTGTAGGCGAAATAGCCGATTACTAACATCCCGAGCATGTAAATAGAGATAGAAGTTAAAGTTAACATCTGCGTACTCATGTAGTTCCCCTTCCTTTTGTCATGTCTTTTGATGCATTTTGCATATTTATAATCTATCATGATTATTCTGAAAAATCCATATACAAATATGAATTTTCAGAAATGTAAGCGTTTTTTGACATCGTTTTACTTTTTAAATATATAAATTTCAGACGAAAAAACCTTAATTTTAATAGAGTATTTATTATATTTACATAAAAACACGTTGTTTTGTCAATATAATATTGAAAGAAGGGAGAAATAATTTTTTTAAAAAAAGTATTGACTTGTGAAAAAAGTTAGGTCTATAATGAGTGCAACTTAAAAAAATGCAAGCGTTGATGAAGAAGAGTACACATGATGAACATGTCAGAGAGCTGATGGTTGGTGCGAATCAGTATGGAATTGATGTGGAATGGGCTTCGGAGCTTCCAAACCGAAACGAAAGAAGTAGGCTTTGGCGACATGATCTCATCGATACAAGAGACACGTATTATTTTTTGATACGGCAAAGTGCGTTACATTCGTAACGAATTAAGGTGGCACCACGGGAGTACCCGTCCTTTCTATAGGATGAGTACTCCCTTTTTGTGTACAAAAAATTAAATATGTTAAATCGTTTAAGTAAGAAGAGTACGTATATTGGAGACGTTTCAGAGAGCCGGGGACAGGTGGGAGCCCGGTGCGGTGCCATATACGGAATGGGCTTACGAGAGGTATGCTGAACAATTATTTTCAGTAGGCAACCCGGGTTCCGCCGTTACAAGGATAAGGTATATATTTTGTACCTGAATAAAGCGGGATGCTTTTGCGTCCAACCTGAGGTGGTACCACGGTAAATTTATCGTCCTCTACATATTTCGATATGTAGGGGACTTTTTTATTTTTCAGAGTGAGGTGAAAGGCATGATGACAAAAGAGGAATTTATGAAGCAAAAAGAACAAAGAAAAACATTTTTAGTAATCGCCGAAGAAGAAGGAGATAGCATTACGCCAATTTCTTTATATAGACGTATGAAGGGAAAGAAAAAGTTTTTATTAGAAAGCTCACAGCTTCATCCAGATAAAGGGCGCTATTCTTACTTAGGGTGTAATCCATATGGAGAAGTGAAAAGCGTCGGTATAGAAGTAGAACGAACGATGTATGGGCAAACAGAAAAGTTGCAAGGTAACGTATTGCAAGTGTTAGAAGAGGTAATCGCACCATCGCTAGTAGAGAGTCCATTCCCATTTTGCGGAGGAGCAGTTGGTTATATTGGTTATGACGTCATTCGGCAGTATGAAAACATTGGAGCAGATTTACACGATCCATTAAATATTCCAGAAGTACACCTTTTACTATATCGTGAGTTTACCGTTTACGATCATTTACGCCAAAAGTTGTCATTTGTATATGTATGCAGGGAAGACGATTCAGCTTCTTATGAAGAAGTATACGAAAGATTGCAAGTATACAAAGAGGAAGTGCTAAAGGGAGAAGAAGCGGAAGTAAATGAAATACAATCAATATTATCATTCACTTCTTCAATAACTGAAAAAGAATTTTGTGCAATGGTAGAAACAGCGAAAGAATACATTCGGGCCGGAGATATTTTCCAAGTTGTATTATCCCAGCGTTTGCAAAGTGAATGTATTGGAGATCCATTTGCATTATACCGGAAACTTCGAATTGCAAATCCATCACCATATATGTTTTATATCGACTTTCAAGATTACGTTGTACTCGGTTCTTCGCCGGAAAGTTTGTTATCAGTTAGAGAGGATAAAGTGATGACGAACCCAATTGCGGGTACGAGACCGAGAGGGAAAACGGAGCAGGAAGATGAGGAAATCGAAAAAGAACTGTTAGGAAATGAGAAAGAGCGGGCGGAGCATATGATGCTTGTGGACCTAGGGCGAAATGATATTGGCAGAGTAAGTGAAATTGGATCTGTGATGATAGATAAATATATGAAAGTAGAAAAATACTCTCACGTTATGCACATTGTATCTGAAGTTTACGGAACATTGCGAAAACGAATAAGTGGATTTGATGCATTAGCGTATTGTTTACCAGCGGGTACAGTATCAGGTGCTCCGAAAATTAGAGCGATGGAAATTATTAATACGTTAGAGCATGAAAAAAGAAATGTATACGCCGGAGCAGTTGGATATATTTCATTCTCAGGAAATCTTGATATGGCGCTAGCAATTCGAACGATGGTTGTAAAAGACGAGAAAGCGTACGTTCAGGCAGGAGCGGGTATCGTCTACGATTCAGACCCGGTTGCTGAATATGAAGAAACATTAAATAAAGCGAGAGCGCTTTTGGAGGTTATGAAATGATTGTACTTATCGATAATTATGATTCGTTCACATATAACTTGTATCAACTATTAGGCGAGTACGAGAAAGAAATTGTTGTCGTAAGAAATGATCAAATAACAATTGAACAATTAGAGGAGATGAAGCCGAAAGGAATTGTGCTCTCACCAGGACCTGGGAAACCAGAAGATGCTGGAATTTGTATCGATGTTATTCGTCATTTTTATAAGAACGTTCCCATCTTAGGAATTTGCCTTGGCCATCAAGCAATCATATCCGCATTTGGAGGAGAAATTGTTAGAGCAGGGCGCATTAAACACGGAAAAACATCGCGTGTGAAACATAACGGAACGTCAATCTTTTCGTACGTAACGCAGCCGCTAACAGCAATGCGTTACCATTCACTCGTCGCAGTGCAAAATAGTTTGCCGCAGTGTTTTGACATACTTGCGACAGCGATGGATGACGGAGAAATCATGGCAGTTCGTCACAACTATTATCCGCTCTTCGGATTACAGTTTCACCCAGAATCAATTGCAACAGAAGAAGGCGGAAAGTTAATACGTGCCTTTTTAGCAGAAGTGAAAGAGGAGGAGAGAGTATGAACAGTTATCTTCGAAAATTAGTAGAGGGACAACATTTAACAGAAGAAGAAATGTATGAAGCGGGACTTCTTTTATTAAGTGACAACATATTGGAAAGTGAAGTTGCAGCTTTCTTAGTATTGCTGAAAGCGAAAGGCGAAACAGCAGAAGAAATATACGGTCTCGTTCGTGCTCTTCGCGAAAAGGCATTACCGTTTTCAAATCATATAAAAGGCGCGATGGACAATTGTGGAACGGGTGGTGACGGTGCGCGAACATTCAATATTAGTACAACATCGGCATTTGTACTTGCCGGAGCTGGTGTAAAGGTTGCGAAACATGGAAACCGCGCTGTTTCTAGTAAAACAGGAAGTGCTGATTTATTAGAAGAACTCGGTGTAAACATTAGTTGTACGCCAGGTGAAATTGACTACTTATTAGAAATTGTAGGGATTGCCTTCTTATTCGCACCAGCGATGCATCCAGCATTAAGACGCATTATGAAAATAAGAAAAGAATTAAACGTTCCGACGATCTTTAACTTAATTGGACCGTTGACGAATCCGGTTAATTTAGAAACACAATTTGTCGGTATTTATAAGCGAGATATGTTATTGCCGGTAGCGGAAGTATTGCAGAAACTTGGCAGAAAACAAGCGCTCGTCGTAAACGGAAGTGGCTTTTTAGATGAAGCATCATTACAGGGAGAAAATCATGTCGTCGTTTTAAAAGATAATGAAATAGTAGAAATGAGTATTGATCCAGAAAAGTATGGTTTTTCAAGAGTGAAAAATGAAGAAATTAGAGGTGGGAATTCAAAAGAAAATGCAAAGATTACACTCGGAGTATTAAGCGGAGAAAAGAGTGTCTATCGCGATACTGTTTTATTAAATGCAGGTCTAGCCCTTTTCGCAAATGGAAGAGCAGAAACGATTGAAGAAGGAATTACACTAGCGGCACATAGCATTGACTCTGGAAAAGCATTAGCCAAACTAAACTTATTAATTGCAGCAAGCCATGAAAAATTAGAAAGGGTGAATTAAAATGGGGACGATTTTAGACAAAATTGTAGAGCAAAAGAAAGTAGAAGTTGCGGAGTTATATGAAACATATTCACCAGTGAAAGAAAAAAGGAAAACACACTCACTTGTAAAAGCTTTAGAGCAGTTTACTGTAATAGCAGAGGTAAAGCGAGCGTCTCCATCAAAAGGTGATATTAATTTACACGTTGATGTGCCAAAACAAGTGAAAACATATGAAGAATGCGGTGCTGGAGCAGTTTCGGTTTTAACAGACGGTCAATTTTTTAAAGGGTCGTTTCACGACTTAGAAACGGCAAGAGCAGAAAGTAACATTCCGCTTTTATGTAAAGATTTTATAATCGATAAAATCCAAATTGATAGAGCGTATGAAGCAGGAGCAGATCTTATTTTATTAATTGTTGCAGCATTGTCAAAAGAGAAATTAAACGAGCTTTATAACTACGTGCTAGAAAAAGGATTAGAAGCGATTGTTGAAGTTCATGATGAACAGGAATTAGAAATTGCAATCCGATTAAATCCGCACGTTATCGGTATTAACAACCGTAATTTGAAAACATTTGAAGTAGATTTAAGCCAAACTGAAAAGCTCGGAAAACGACTGAATGAGGAAAACCTACTTTGGATTAGTGAAAGCGGCATTCATTCAAAAGAAGATATTATTCGCGTCAAACGAGCTGGTGCAAAAGGTGTATTAGTTGGAGAAGCACTTATGACATCATCTTCTATAAGTAACTTTTTCGAAGACTGTAAGGTGAACATATGAAAGTGAAAATTTGCGGCATCACTGATGTTGAAACAGCAAAACATGCTTGCGAATACGGAGCAGATGCAATTGGATTTGTTTTTGCAGAAAGTAAGCGGAAAATCACCCCAGGGCTAGCGAAAGAAATTATTGGGGAAATTCCAGTCCACGTTTTCAAGGTAGGTGCTTTCGTAAATGAATCAGTAGAAGTGATCCAGAAAATTGCAGAGGAGTGCGGGTTAACGCATGTGCAACTACATGGGGATGAAGACAATCATCAAATTAGGAGATTGAATATTCCGTCTATAAAAGCAGTAGGCGTAGCTTTAGAGAAAGATATTGAATGTGCGAAAAAATACGATACAGATTATCTGTTATTTGATAGCCCGAAAGAAAAGTTCCACGGAGGAAACGGAAAGACATTCTCATGGGAGTTACTCGCACATATGCCAAACGAGTTGCGAGAGAAAACGATATTAGCTGGCGGATTAAACATCCTTAATATAGAAGAAGCAATTCGAACCGTTCAGCCATATATGATCGATGTGAGCAGCGGAGTAGAGACAGAAGGAAAGAAAGATCTAAAGAAAATAAAACAATTTATTAAAAAAGCGAAGGAGTGTTCAAAATGAACTACGCATATCCAGATGAAAAAGGTCATTACGGTATATACGGAGGACGATACGTTCCAGAAACGTTAATGCAATCCGTATTAGAATTAGAAGAAGCATATAAAGAAGCGATGCAAGATGAAGCGTTTCAAAAGGAATTAGATCATTATTTACAAACGTATGTTGGAAGAGAAACACCGCTTTATTTCGCTGAAAATATGACGAAGTATTGCGGCGGAGCAAAAATCTATTTGAAACGTGAAGATTTGAACCATACGGGAGCTCATAAAATTAACAATACAATCGGTCAGGCACTTCTTGCGGTAAGAATGGGTAAGAAGAAAGTTGTCGCTGAAACAGGAGCAGGACAACACGGAGTTGCAACAGCTACTGTATGTGCACTTTTCGGTTTAGAATGCGTCATCTTCATGGGAGAAGAAGATGTGAGACGACAAAAATTAAACGTGTTTCGAATGGAATTACTCGGAGCAAAAGTAGAAAGCGTTGCGGCAGGTAGCGGCACGTTAAAAGATGCGGTGAACGAGGCGCTTCGTTACTGGGTTTCACATGTACACGATACGCACTACATTATGGGATCAGTTCTCGGGCCACATCCATTCCCGCAAATTGTTCGTGATTTCCAAAGTGTAATTGGGAAAGAAACGAAAAAGCAATACGAAGCGTTAGAAGGGAAATTACCAGAAGCAGTCGTTGCTTGTATTGGCGGTGGTAGTAATGCAATGGGAATGTTTTATCCGTTCGTACACGATGAAGAAGTTGCTCTTTACGGTGTTGAAGCAGCTGGAAAAGGTGTTCACACAGAAAAGCACGCAGCCACTTTAACGAAAGGAAGTGTCGGTGTTTTACACGGATCGATGATGTACCTTCTGCAAAATGAAGAAGGGCAAATTCAAGAAGCGCACTCTATTTCGGCAGGGCTGGATTACCCAGGTGTTGGGCCAGAACATAGCTTGCTAAAAGATATTGGCCGCGTTTCTTATCATTCCATTACAGATGAAGAAGCGTTAGAAGCATTTCAATTATTAACGAAAAAAGAAGGGATTATCCCGGCATTAGAAAGTTCACATGCTGTTGCATACGCTTTAAAACTAGCGCCGCAAATGAAGAAAGACGAAGGACTTGTCATTTGTTTATCCGGCCGCGGTGATAAAGATGTAGAGAGTATAAAACGTTATATGGAAGAGGTGTAAAAAATGGGAGTAGAAAAAATTATAGCAGCGTTTGAAAATGGCAAGAAAGCATTTATTCCGTATGTAATGGGCGGAGATGGTGGACTTGAAAAGTTAAAAGAAAGAATTCGTTTTCTTGATGAAGCAGGAGCAAGCATCGTTGAAATTGGTATCCCATTTTCAGATCCAGTCGCAGACGGTCCAACTATTCAAAGGGCAGGAAAAAGAGCATTAGATAGCGGTGTAACATTGAAAGGTATTTTTCAAGCATTAATAGAGGTGAGGCAAGAAGTTCAAATTCCATTTGTACTTATGACATATTTAAATCCAGTACTCGCATTCGGAAAGGAACGTTTCATTGAGAGCTGTCTTGAAGCAGGGGTGGACGGTATTATCGTTCCAGACTTACCGTATGAAGAACAAGACATTATTGCACCGCTCCTTCGCGTGGCGAATATCGCTTTAATTCCACTCGTTACCGTAACGAGCCCTATTGAACGAATCGAAAAAATCACGAGTGAATCACAAGGATTCGTCTACGCCGTTACAGTAGCGGGCGTAACGGGAGTACGTCAAAACTTTAAAGATGAGATTCATAGTTACTTAGAAAAAGTAAAAGCACATGTCCACTTACCAGTAGTCGCAGGATTCGGTATTTCAACACGAGAGCAAATTGAAGAAATGATTACAATATGTGACGGTGTTGTCGTTGGAAGTAAAGTCATTGAGCTGTTAGAAAATGAAAAGCGAGAAGAAATTTGTGAGTTAATACATGCAGTAAAAGAAACAGAAGAGGCTTAAGTCTCTTCTGTTTCTTTTGTGTAATAAATGCTAAAATATACAGAAAATACTTATAACTTAGAGGGTGAGAAGGCATGCTAAGACGTAAACTATTATATCTTCTTTTAACTGTACCATTATACGCTTGGCTCATTAGCATGACAAAAATAGAATTATTGGCTCTATTTCTAGGATATTTATTCATCTTTTCCCAATTAAATCGAATACAAGAGCAATCTATTTTAGAAGTATGTATATTTTCGGTTAGTATAGAACTATTTAGTATCGTTTCGATTGTATTATTAAGTGAATTATTCCAATGGATCCATTCATTTGAATTAATAAAACTTGGGAATATTGTATTGCAAGTAATATGTGCTTATATTGTGTTTGTTGTACTAGAAAAAATGATTGGACAGCAGACGGTTTTTCAGGATAAAAGATAAAATATTAGTTATTCAAAAAAGGAGCCAAGCGGCTCCTTTTTTAAATCTGTTATAAAAATAATTGAAAATCATAACATCTGTTATATAATAGTTAAAAATTGCAATTTTTACGAAAAGAGATGATAGCATGGCCATATTGTTGGCACTTATCCCGATTATGATGATTTTTATTTGTTTGTTTTTGTTTAAACAAACGTCATTAAGAGCCTCATTAATCTCTTATGCCGTTTCTGTCGGAATCGTTTTACTCTCGCCAACGTTTCAATTAGGGATAAGTGAAACTGTACACGCAACAATTAAAGGGTGGTTAATTTGTTTTATTGTCGGATACGTTTTATTTTTCGGTATTTTTTTATTTCACCTCATGAACAAAATGGGATACATCGATCAAGTAGCACGATTTCTAGAACAAGTCACGCGCGATCGATTATTGCAAATGCTTCTTATGTGTTTTGGTATTTGTCCACTCATTGAATCGGTAAGTGGATTCGGTATTGGTTTTATGGTCGCAGCGCCAATCTTTCTTTCGTTAGGCTATAAACCATTTCAAGCTGTACTGCTCTCGTTTATAGGTTTACTTGCAAGTTCATGGGGCGCGATGGCAACGGGTACGATTATCGGTTCTCAGCTTATTAACATGCCGCTCACAACTCTTGGTACAAATACAGCATTATTAAGCATCCCGATTTTCGCATACTTTATCATCCTTTCTTTATACGTTGTCGGTGGCTGGCAGGCAGTTATAGAAAAGTGGAAGGAAGGAGTAGGATTCTTTCTATTATTTTCTCTCGGAATCTATCTTTCTAACGCATACGTAAGTGTTGAACTAGCAGGGATATTAAGTTCTATCGTTACCATTACATTTGGTTTTTTAATCATTAAATTAAAAGGAAAAGATGAGCAAAATCTTTTAACAGAGCATGCGGCGACTGCAGAGAGAGAAGTATCCATTATAAAAATTATTAGTCCTTATATCTTTTTAACGGTTTGTATTTTACTTTCTCGCCTCGTTCCAGCATTACATGATCTGCTCAGGTCATATGCAGTTCTCGATTTAAAATCATATTCTTACAAACTAGAGCTACTATATTCACCAGGGTTTTGGCTCGCCATGACTTGTTTATTTACAATTATTTTCTTCCGCATTCCATCTAATATTATTAAACAATCACTCTCGCAAACGATAAAACAATGGATTCCTTTCGCTATTACAACGACAATGTTTATCGCGATTTCAGAGCTAATGGGGGCATCTGGTATGCATTCATTACTCGCAAAAACAGCTGGTGAAACATTTGGTACGTTTTTCGTTTTCGTTGCTCCGTTCATAGGCGCAATTGGCGGCTTTTTAACAGGTAGTAACGCAGGATCAAATGCGATGTTTATTAAACTCCAAATGCAAACAGCGCAAAACGTAGCGCTCCCGTGGCAATACGTCACAACACTTCAAAACACCGCATCATCAGTAGCGACAATCGCTTGCCCATCACGCATTACACTTGGTGCTTATTTATGTAATATCCCTTATCGTGAAAACGAACTATTAAAGAAGACGACGTTAATGATTTTTGGTGCGGTGTTGCTTGTAGTGGTAGAGGTGATTTTTTGGTATATATTGATAAAGTGAGACTTTAATTAGTGGGGAGTCTTACTGCCCGTTAATGCGGGGAAAAGTGAAAAATCCTCTTATATTTAGGAGGATTTTCTTTTTATATGGATAATGCCTTAAGTATGAAAAGTTTCTACTAAATGAATAGGAGATGAAAGGTATGCCCTTGAAAAGCTACGGTGTATTAAAAGGTACAGTTGTACAATCTAAGATTGGAAAAGGGAAAACACCTCATTATCAAGTTCATTTACAAGGCGAAGCAGGAGTAGATTATCGTATTGCAATTAACGTAAAGTCGCAAAGTTATCCTTCGGAAGTTTTATATTTTGCAAGTAACAATATTCGATCAGAAGCTATTCAAATTTTACCAACATTACCGTTTGGGTTTACAGAAGTGAAAAACAATAAGCCGAAAATAGCTTTAGATTATGTAAGAGGTAATTTATTTGACTCAAAGCAAATGATTCCTTTGCCAGCTGAAAAAACGGGATTTGATAATGATTTAAATGAGAAAATAGAACATTATATAAAAAGAGCAATAGATGAGAAAGCAATTATTTATGCGTTTGGTGAAAGGTGGGGACCAGAAGAAGAGGTTCCGGATTCGTATTTTCATTTTACACCTGGAAACGGTATACATGATATTCATATGAATCAAGGGAATGTAGAGAAATGGCAAGGTGATGATGGTATATGGCAAGATGGTGGTTTGCTCATTCATTTTGAAAAGAAAGAAGAGTGGGTAGGTATTTTCCTTGCTTTTCAGTCGCAATCATGGTGTACGGATGAAGAAGGGCATGCTCGTGTTCCGGTTGAGCATTGTGATTATAAGAGGAATAATTAATAAGAAGAGGGCGTTCACAACGAACGCCCTCCTCTTATTTTATAAAACCCAAAACTAACAAGTGTAGAAATACAAGAGAAAAGAAGCGCTACACTAGAAAACGCGATGAGATACATATTATATTTCATCATTTTACCGATTAGTTGGTTACTATCGTACTGAAACAGTCCCGCTATTATATTGAATAAAAATAATAAGATAAACATGACGATGACGCCGTCTATTGATCCTTTAATGTCTGGTTTACTTAAAGCGATATGTGCGGAAATACAAATAGCGATAAATAAAAATAACCAAAAAGAAGGGGTCAATAAATTGTTCATTGTAAACAAGCTTTTTAATAAAAAGAATGTTGATAAAAACATGTTTTGGATCATGTCTAAGTTAATAGAAGTCGATGCAACAGTTTTTTCCAGATTCGTATTAAATAAATAATATGACTCTGGTACGAAATAGCGCATTAAAAGTATTAAGGCAGTAATACCAGAAATAATAGGACCGATGCCGATAAAGAAATTACCGATTCGTTGGTATATACTTTTTTGATTGTATTGATGTTGTACGTAACCTAAAGCTCCCTGACTTGTATCTGTTGGGAAAAACTGCGTTGCTACAATTTTATGACGAAATACTAGACACATAATTGCATGTCCAAGCTCATGAACGGGAACACCAATCCACGCGGTTAAAAGAAAACCTTTCCTACCAAAAGCTCTCGACCAATACGTTCGTGTGAGAGATTCTAAATAACCTAATATAAATCCAATTACAATGATGACACCAATTAAAGAAAATAATTGGATCACACTTGTAAGGAGTGTTTGAAAAATCGAGTTTACAAATTCCACTGTCTTCATCCAATCTGTTTAAAGTTTCACTTTATTTGCTCTGTTTCATAATACCATTATTTTTCTATAATACTAGCACACATAGTTTCGTTTAAAAGAAGGATTTCATATTCTTTTTCTTGTAGTCATGTTTTATGTACAAAGTCATATATTGAATTTGTAACACCCTATAAGGTATATGCTTAAGGAGGGATGAGAGAATGAAATGTCCAGCATGTAATACTGAAAATGCAGCGGAAGCAAGGTTTTGCGGGAATTGTGGACATTCGTTAACGGAAGAAGCGGTAGCGAGTGGTGGGCAGGAAGAAGGGCAGCTATCGCGCCCGGCACGAGTAAAGGAAACTCGTCCGAATGAAACGGTAGAGCAAGCGAAACAATTTGCAAGTGGCTATTTTCAGTTCTTTAAAAATGCTTTTAAATCACCATCGGCCATTATGGAAAGTGGAAATATTGAAGTGCGAAATGGAATTGCAAGCCTTGTACTTATTTGTTTTTTAGGAGCATGTATTTTTTATAGAATGATGAGCGCAGCGGCGACTGTTACGAGGACATTAGTGCCAGATATAGCTACTCCTACTTTCTTTGGAGAATCTGTAATGGTCTTTTTCTTTTTATTAATTTTAACTTTATTTGTCGGATTTATTATTTTTGTAAGTGGTAAGATGATGAAATCATCTTTTTCTTTTCTTGAAGCATTCGGTATATGGGGGACGATAGCGACGCCAGCTATTGCTATATTAGTGCTTTCTTTTCTTTTTAGTTTTTTATTAATCTTCTTCTTACCAATCTTATTAGGGCTGGCTACAACGTATATGGGAATTAGTATAATTGTAGCTATATTAAAACTAGACAACGGCGGATTAGATCCTGTTTACACACTTATGATTGCAAGTGTTTTAATCGGAATTGCAACGTTTCTTGTATTTTGGTCTTACATTAACACGATAATTCAAACCTTTACTGGGGGATTCACAGGCTTCTAATGAAAAGGTGGTTGAATGAATGAATGTATGTACTAAGTGCGGAGTTCAGTATGAAGATGGAGTGCAATTTTGCCAAAACTGCGGGATGAAGAGGGGAATTCTTGTAGTAAAGAAGAAAATGAGCGGTGGTACAAAAGTTGGCATTACACTCTTAACATTACTTGTTATAGTAATTGTTGGATTGTATTTGTATGGATCATCGTATTATAAGCAGACCGCACAAGTAGAACGAATGATTACTATTTTACAAGAGAGGGACGGGGAGAAATTAGCTGAGATCACCACGGCAGATGATCCAGCCGTTATTGTCACAAGAGAGAGTGTAACGCCTCTATTTTCATATATAAAAGAAAATCCATCTTACGTGAATGAATTGAAAGAATATTTGAGGCAAGGTGAAAAACAAGGGGATGGAATAGAAAGAGCAGATTTTTCTTTAACGAAAGATGGGAAACATTTCTTTTTATTTGATCGGTATAAATTGAAAGCGAAGACGTATTATACGACGCTGCTTACAAATGAAAAAGGGACATTTTTAAAAATGAACGGAAAAGAAATTGATAAGACAAATGATAAAAAGTTTGAGAAGCAATATGGACCATTTCTTCCAGGAACTCAAGTATTTCAAGCGGAATATAAAAATGACTATGTAAAACTATCACGTGAGGAAAAGGTTGTACTTATGAAACAAAGTCAAAATAATGTAACGGTAGATTTAACGTTGCAAGGGCAATATATTACAGTTCAAACGAATGCGTCTGGTGCAACATTGTACGTGAATCAAAAGCCAGTTACTGCGTTGACTGGAGAAGAAATTACGTGGGGACCGGTAGCGACTGATGGAAGTGCGGCGATTTATTTAGAGCGAAATGGAGAAAGTGGAAGGGAAACGACAAAGATAGAAACGGTAACGGCACTTTCGGCTTATAATCTTCCATTTCAAAAGAAAAGTGTAGAAAAAACAGTTGTTTACAATGTTACTCCGCCTACGACTGGGTATGTATATAATGGTTTCATCTTCCCTGATAGTGATATTCGAAAATTAACGAGTGCGGACTTAACATATTTATCGAAAGAACAGTTGAAAATTGCTAGAAATGAAATATACGCAAGACATGGACATATGTTTCAAACGAAAGATATGCAAGCGTATTTTTCAAAACAGTCTTGGTACAGAGAAAATCCGTATTTTACAGGAACGTTAACGGATATTGAAGTTTATAATGTTGAACTGATCAAATCAAGAGAATAGAGTGCATGATAAAGGTACAGTGCATAACTGTACCCTTTTTATGGTTATTTATCTGAACCAGGATCCCTTGAGAAAAAGATGTGAAAGAGAAATGTGACTTTACTTGATCCTCCAGATGTACTAGCTTGTATATGGGATAAAGGACCTGAAGTTAAAGCTGCCTCGGAATGGGGTGGTACGACTATTTTGAGCGCATCATCTGATTCTGGTGATGCAGTAACAGTTATTGTATCATCAGAAAAGTTCATAATTTTAACAGAACCGACTGGAAAGATGGACTTGCCAGCATGTGATGCTGAAGCGAATTGGGTGGCTTTCCAAATATCTTGCGCAAAAGTATCATCGTTAGATAACCAAGCACGAGCGCTGTATATTGTTGCATTAATGGAAAATTCTTGGTCAAGTGAGAGGGCGGGTTTCGGTTCTTTTGGTTCTTGCGGTTCCTCTGGAAGCCTAGCGAGAAGGCCAGCGCACATATATGTTTCACCTACTTTCAATAGTTACTGTTATAGCATATTAAACATCTTGTTTATAAGACACGACGGATACCTATTCATGCATAGGTTTGTGCACCAAATTTGTAGATAGAATTCTATTTCTTTACAATGGAAGTAGGTGTTATTTCTATAAAATATGGAAATCGTAAAGAGTATGTAAAAAAAAAGGAGTGGTAAAGTGAACTATGTCATTATTGGCGGAGATGCAGCAGGTATGAGTGCAGCAATGCAAATTGTTAGAAACGATGAAACTGCAAATGTTGTAACGTTAGAAAAAGGTGAAATCTATTCATACGCTCAGTGCGGATTCCCGTATGTGATTAGTGGTGTTATTGCTTCTACTGAAAAATTAATTGCACGCGATGTAAAGACGTTTCGTGATAAATATGGAATTGATGCGAAAGTACGTCATGAAGTAACGAAAGTAGATACGGAAAAGAAAATGGTGTACGCAGAGCATACGGAGACGAAAGATGTTTTTGAATTTCCGTATGACCGTTTATTAATTGCGACTGGAGTGCGTCCTGTTATGCCAGAATGGGAAGGGCGAGATTTGCAAGGCATTCATCTTTTAAAAACAATTCCGGATGCTGAGCGCATATTAAAAACGCTAGAAACGAATAAAGTTGAGGATGTAACTATTATTGGCGGCGGTGCAATTGGACTAGAGATGGCAGAAACATTCGTCGAACTTGGTAAGAAAGTAAGAATGATTGAGCGAAATGATCATATCGGTACGATTTATGATGCAGATATGGCTGAATATATACATAAAGAAGCAGATAAACACAATATTGAAATTTTAACGAATGAAAATGTGAAAGCATTTAAAGGAAAAGAAAGAGTGGAACAAATTGAAACAGATAAAGGTACGTATAAAACAGATCTCGTTTTAGTATCTGTCGGTGTACAGCCAAATACTGATTTTCTTGAAGGGACAAATATACGTAAAACTCATAAAGGTGCAATTGAAGTAAATGCTTATATGCAAACGAATGTACAAGACGTATACGCTGCTGGTGATTGTGCAACACATTACCATGTTATAAAGGAAATGCATGATCATATCCCGCTTGGAACGACTGCGAATAAACAAGGGCGACTTGCCGGACTCAATATGGTTGATAAACGAAGGGCATTCAAAGGTACGTTAGGTACGGGCATTATTAAATTTATGGATCTGACGCTCGCAAGAACAGGCTTAAATGAAAAAGAAGCGAAAGGGCTAAACATCCCGTATAAGACGGTCAAAGTAGATTCAACAAATATGGCGGGCTATTACCCGAGTGCTTCGCCACTTCACTTGAAATTACTATATCACGCCGATACGAAACAATTATTAGGCGGTCAAGTAATTGGAGAAGAGGGCGTAGATAAACGTATTGATGTTATCGCGATGGCACTTTTCAATAAAATGAGTATTCACGATTTAGAAGATGTCGACTTAAGTTACGCACCACCATATAACAGCGTTAGGGATCCAATTCAACAAGCAGCAAGGAGAGCGGAATAGCACTTTTTAAGTGCTATTTTTTTTGCAAAGGTAGGTAAACTTTTTTAGCGAATAATAAAGAGGGAGAAACAGTTACATATAGGGAAGGGGATTATTAAAAATGTTTGTAACACTTCAAACAGTTCAAGAATCAGAAAAAGAAATATTACGTAATTTGTACGCACTATATCTTCATGACCTCTCTACATTCACTCCTAATATAAAGATTGGGGCAAATGGATTTTTTGAATACGAAGATTTGCATATGTTTTGGGTAAATGATGGAATCACTCCGTATTTTATTAAAAGTGATACTGATATCGTAGGATTTTTATTACTATTGGAACGCCCGTTGTTGAAGAAGGAAAACGACTTTGGTATAAATGACATTTTCATATTGAATCAGTACAAAGGAAAAGGAATCGGTAAACAAGTTATTGAGAATGTATTAAAAGAGAAAAGAGGGCAATATTTCGTTATCGAACTTGTGAAAAATATACCAGCAGTTTCTTTTTGGAAGAAAGTATATAGGGAGCTAAACATCGAATTTGATGAGAAAACACAGTTAATCGATGATGAAGAATGTCTCGTTCAAACGTTTAAAATATAATAAAATCGGTGCCCCTAGTAGATTACTTTGAAATTTAACTTTATCCCGCTATTTGCGGGCAGTAAGAGCCCGATTAGTGAGGGCTGATAATCAGTGGGGGATGAAGAAAACCTCCACTAATTAAAGTTTCACTTTATTTCGAATATACCTTTCACCCTTGAAAACATAGTACGTATCGCTTATATTGTCATATAGTATTTATTTTTTAATAAAGCAATGAACGAACCAGGAGGCACAGTATGGCAATTAACATGAATACAATCGAAGAATGGATTGCTGAATCAAATGCAAGAAACGAAGAAGACTTAGGAAACGTTGTTGAAGAGATGAAGGAAGTATGTGTCGGACTTGATAACGCGACATTAATTTATACGAAAAACGTATTTTGTTTCGGTAAGAAAGTAGAAGTATTGTTCTTCTTCCAAGATCACGTCGTTATCGGAGAAGAGAAGGAAGAGTATATTGAGATTGAAAAATTAAAGTATGATGACATTACAAATAGCAACTTAAAAACAAATGACAAAAATACAACGTTAGAACTAAAGTTTTCTAACGGGAAAGCTATTAATTTAGATAGTCTAAATGATAACTACGGTACGAAAAACTGGTTATTTGCAAGACAAATTAAGAGTATTTTTAAAGTAATCTAGTAAAAAAGCAGACCCCTAATGGTCTGCTTTTTTACTTATTTCCTATTAAACAAAGGCACCCCCTTTCTTCGTAACATTTCACGCTTGTAAATCCCGTCTCATAAAAAAGGTTTACTAATTCTTCGGTCGTCTTAAATGTATCCATATGATATTGGATTTTGAAAGTTTCAGCGACTAGTAAAAAGGATCCATTCGGTTTTAAGACGCGAAATACTTCTTTCATATCATTCTCAACATCAGGCCAAAAGTAGTGGGTTTGAAAAGCGGTAATGAGATCAAAGAAGTCCGGATGATATGGAATAGAGGAGACGCTTGCTTGATGAATAATTACTTTCGCTGCTTTGACATCCTTCATATTTGCTTTCTTTGAGTTTTCAACAGCTTGATTGGAGTAGTCGATCCCGTATATTTTCCCAAGCGGAGTTCGTTTTGAAAGAGTCTGTATGGTTTTACCACCCCCACAACCAATATCTAAAATAACTGCATTTTCACGTATATGTATTTTTTGTAAAGCCCAATTTGTTAGTCTCGTATGCGCAGCATTCATAATGCAAAGCATAGAGGAACCAATTGTCCCGTGAGGATTTTTCGCTTGCTCGATTAATTTTTGTAAAATACTCAATTCAAACTCTCCTTTTATATAAGAATATGTATTTATTTCGCTTTTAATAATTTAACTCCTTTAAAAAAAGCACGCCATTAATCGGCGTGCTTCTAATTATGCAAGGACCCTTTTAGCCAATTTCGCGCTCGATACGCCCCAACCGGAATTTGAATGAGTGAAGTTTCATTTCCGGCATCAATCCCGTACAATTGATCGCATGAATTTGTATCAAAACTAAGTAAAGGATGCCCGCCCATCCCCATAGCGGTCGCAGCTAAAACGAGTTTATGAACGAGCATGCCAGCTTCCATTTGATGAATGCGATATCCTCTATAACCTAATTTATTTTTATAGTAATCTTTATTTCCGATTACATGTAGACAAAGTGGTACTTGAAAAAGATTGACGTTATCCATCGTCATACTAGATTGAAGCGGATAACGAAGGTCTCCATACCGAATTGGCTGTATGGAATGTGTCCTACTGTTATAAGCGTAAGCGCCGTTTTCTATGTCTTTTACGTTATAAAAACATCCATATAGTGAGACTCGTGCATTTTCATTTACATACTTGCCATCAAGGTCGTTGTAACAAGGGAAGGAGAGGCTCGCTTCTTGTAGTAGAGTAGCAAGCTCGGCTGCATCCCATTTTGTTAAAATGAAGTCAGAATCAGGTGAATATCGTTTTTTACAAAGTTGTAAAAAATCATATGATAAACGTTCCGCTTTAGGTAGCTGCATAGCGTGTGCACTATATTGTTGTCGTTCTTCACAGGTAAATGTTTGGAAGTGTTCTGTTGATTCAATCATAGAAGCCACGTTTATTTTTTTTATCATCGGATATTCATCTACATATTTTGAGCGAACGAAATGCTCATGTGTTAACGGCGGGATTTGCTGCAACAAGTCATGAGAAGTAATAGTTTTATTTTCGTGATGATCATCATGAAACCAATCTGTATTCGGTTCTGTACTTAAAGGAATAACAGCATACACACTTTCTTCACCTTCTGACAGTCCAAGTAAATGATTCATTGCCCGATCTAGAAACTGAAAATATACACCATTTGTATAACCAAATTGTTTTGCGCATTCAAGTAATTGACCGATTAGAACACCACTATCTAATCCTTGCAGACGATACGAAAAGTTATTGTATTTAAAGAAGTTTTTCCAAAACATAGTGGATACAAATGCAGCACCAAAACAAGAATGTATGTTACAACGATTGCCGAGTGCTTCTGTAAGATAAGAATCAAAATTTCCTTCACGAAGTAAGATAAGACGGTGGTGCGCGGCGTCGTAATGGTAAATGCCGTCTGGATAATGATCAATTTTTAAATAAATATATAATTCATTCGGATATAAAGCACCCCCAGAAGGGATGAATCTTCGAAATAGAGTCGTTGTTTTATTATTTTCTAGGTTAGTAGTAGGCTGACATAATTGTGTTAAACCAAATGAGTACCAAAGATAATGACCGATTTCCTCTAAGTTAGGTTTAGTAGAAGAATTCCGCAAAGTTAATGGGATTTCTAAAGAGAGAGGGATTACTGGTAAATTTCGATATAATTTATAAGGAAGTGGTGCGTCTTCCCAGTCAATCTCTTTATCGGACGACATAATTTCATTAATAGAAAAATGGAGATGATGTAAAAAAGTATCAGGTTGCATCAAATTTCCCCCTCACTATGAATTATGGAAACGGATGCGGATGTGGATTTAAACTTTCATTCGTTAAAGGCTCAGCCCAATATCCAAGTGTCATCGGTACGGTATACACTCTATCCAGTCCTGTAACCCGAGTGAGATGGTGACCGAACGTCATCGGTAACATGCCTGGAATAATTACTTTTACACAATGTAAGCCGTTCTTTTCTATAAGGGGGACCGTTTGATTTACAACAAGTACTTCAAGTCCAGATTGATGTAACCTGTTTAAAAGTTGATGAAGATCAGATGTTAAATCCATATCAAATGATTGTAATGCATTCATTTCTTGGAACGTTTGCACTGGAGCATCATCACGTAAAAGGAAGTGAAGACGTTCTTCCGCTTCTTTCAATCCGTACAGCATACTATGATCTTCCATTTGCGAAACAAGATATGGATCTTGTAAACCGTTTTCATATTTCTCTCTTTTTTGTTCAAGCTCTTCATCTGTTATAAGTAACATGCCCGCTATTTCATGAATTGCATTTTTTACAGCTCGAATTGGTTCCATATGTGCGCCGCCAGCACAGACGAGATTCATACCATCTTGCCTTGTATTTTTCGCAATGACCCATATGCTCGGAATACCATGTTCCATCGTCGCGTTGAAAACGTATAATTCATATCCAGTAATTGTGCGTAAGCGTTCCAACATTAGTTGCAATTCAGTATCATTGGCTGAACTAAGATCGAGACGGGGAAGAGGTAATTCGGCATACCAAGTGAGCAAAAAGGCGTCACGCTCTACAATTTCTAAAATGCCGTGAAAAATTGCTTCTTCTAAACTACCACCAATTGCACATCCATTTGATGTTTCATACACGAAAGCATCTCTATGACCAAGGCTATAATAAGCGATTGATTCTGGAACTAGAAGGGGCCTGCTTTGTAATAAAGAATATCCCCATACCCAGTTTTGCTCATAATCAGGATCAAACGGCTTAAATGGAAAACTATCACGATTGTAATGTTCATTTGTATGCACACCAAGTGTGAGGGGATTCAGTGCACTATCTTCTAGCTCACGAAAACTGCCATGTACATTTGTTTTTTTTCCACGAGGCGACATACCGCAATAGCGTTCTAAACCTTCTAAAATAGCGGTTGCTTCACTAAGTGAAAATGAATGAGTCCGGCCCGCGACACCTTCATTTCCAAACAGTAACGGCATGTTTATAATGACATCAGCAAACGGTAATAAAGAATGTTGCATTTTGCCGTTTAAAATACCAGTCCGGTAATCTAAATAGTCTCTCGTTAAAAATGTGTTTAGCTCATGAATGGAACGACAGCGATACGTTTCAGTACTCGTTTTCAAACTTGGTTGTAAAGAAATTTGCGCTGCATCTGCTGTATCGTCAGGCAAATTGCTGCATACCGGACAGAGAGGGTCTGGAAGAAACGAATTCCGGGTACATTGTAACGTTTGTAAGTCCAGTAAAATGAGTTCGTTTTCTAAAGAAGAATATCCATGAGCTAATATTTTCTCTGTTTCGGCATGAATGAGCTGGCACATTTGTAACATTCCATTTTGGGTGGCACGTACATCACGCCTCGTCACGTTCTCTGCTTTTAATGCATATTTTCGTTGTAGTTCCCACATTTCTTTTTGATCAAAGCCAGCTATAAACCGGCGTCCATCAGCGCAGTGGGAACATCCAGTTGTAAGAGGCTTCACGTAAGGACCGATAATACCTTCACCAAACGAAGTAAACGCGCGAAGCCACGGAATATTATTTGAGCGAAAGATAAGCTCTGCATCATGATGTACGGAAGAAGGAGACCCGTCATGTAAAACGAGAGCAAGATGAATGTTTTCAGGGAGAGCTTCTGTAATTGTATGCTGGCGGATGAGTGAATATTGCTTACACAATTGCTCATGTACATAGTCTGTGAGTAGGCCATCTCCTATAAGTAGTATGTTTTGAGTCATTGGTCATCCTCCTTTGCAATTAATACCCCATATACACCGTCTAAGTTGTCTCTTAAAAATGACTCAATAGCTAAATCAAAAACGAATGGATACAAGTTGTTTTCCGTTAAATTTTGCAAAGCAACTTGTAAAGACTGTACGCCTGGAATTTCTTCCTCTTCTTGTATTGCTACTCTAACAGGATCCGTACTATATAAAACAATGGATGATTCCGGTAACATATTAGCTTTATAAGGAATCTCTTCATTTTGAATATGAAGGAGTGCTTGTTGCAGAGCATTTCTTAATGCGAGTGTTATATTAATATTTGCCGCACCATACCATCTATCATTAATACCGATCCAAACGACAGGAAAACCAAGTAACTCCTCACTCATTCCTACTTTAGGTATTTCATGAATTGTAGAGAGAGCATCGTAGTAAAACCTACAATGTTTATCATGAATTTCGGTTAAATAAAGCTCTGTAATCTCTTCTAGCATATGTGATTGGCGTTCATATAACTTATTATTTAAATGTTTTTGGAGTGCTCGGTATACACCTTCTGTCATCGTTTCCCCAGCACCAATACCGATATCAGTATGTTCGGGGATAAGACGATGAATCATTTCAGCTACATATGTTTCAACTCCTGTTAAACCAGCTTCGCGGCGTGCTTCATTATGAGTTAATCCACCGCAAGTTATAGTAGGAAGGGGAGAGGTAGGTCCGTCTGATAATGGATTTGCAACTTGAATATTGCACTGTGATAAAGGCAATTGGTGTAAATCTTGTTCATCCCACATGTGGAATATACCAGCTTCTTTAGAAGTTAACGTATCAAAAAAACGAAAAAGTTCAGTTGAAGTATATTGTCCGGAACGTTGGGCAAGGTTTTCTTGAAGATTTTGCACCGTATCAATTGTAAAGATTTCATCGGTTGCGAGAAGATGTTTTATGAAAGGGTGCCACTTTCCTTCAAGTGTTTCCAAGTTTAATAAAAAGAATTGAGGATTATGCTGCCTATGTGAACCTTCAGCGACATGTTTAAATAACTCAAAAACGATAACATTTGCTAACATTGCAGATGCAATTGGTGAGAAAAGTTCAGGTGGATTTTCACTTTGTAAAGTAGTTTCGTGTAGACGATGCCAAGCTGATTCCCAGCATTCTTCACGGTCTGCGGTTACGACGGGTCCAGCTAAACCAATTCTTGATAAGCAAATAGCTGGTATGAAATTTTTCTTAAACTCTCTACAAATAGTATGGATTGCTCTTAAACTTTCAATATCTCCATTTTGGGAAACGTATAAAATCCAGTCGAAAGGCTCGAATACTTCATGTAAAGGGCGATCAATTGTAATATCTATTTCTTGAATAAGTACATTGTCATCATTTGCATATGCACGTTCGCTTAGTTCGTGAATTCGATCGTAGTTTGTTTCAGCACGATCTGTAACAAGATAATGGAATGTAGGTAAACCAGATTCTAATAAAGAAGAAACTAGGGAAGTAAGCATATCGCCAGAACCAATTATAAGCACATTTGCTGCGCGGTACGTTTCGAATTTTAAAGCGCCTGAATGGGAATCAGCTTCTAAAAACTCAATTTGCGAAGCGTATCTGTCGAGTAATGCACTGTTTAATTCGTGGGGAGCATCTTGGCTTACATCACGAATGAAACCATTTTCATATAAAATCTCTCCAATTTCAAATACACGATTTTGATAGGGGAGAGGGAGACCATCGGTTATTTCTGTCAAAGAATGATTACCGTTAAACATAGGCATTAATTTCTCGATCCAGTCATAAATTCCATCACCATCCATACGGAATGAACTGGAGTTATTTCGAAAGTAAACACCCCCGTTTGAATCGGGGAGGAAGAAAGTATCCTTATTTGCTTTAAGTTTTGCATGAACTGGAAGGTTATTCATGTTTATCCCCCTTACGTTTTAGGCATACATTATTAGTCTATGTATTGTGATTTGTCCCGTATGAACATAATAAAAAAAGGCTGTAGAATGATTCATTCTACAGCCTTTAATAGATTAATAATCTATCAACCTTCTAATAATAATGATTTTGGATCTTCAAGCATATCTTTAACAGCAACAAGGAAGCTAACTGCTTCTTTACCATCAACAATACGGTGATCGTAAGATAGTGCAAGGTACATCATTGGACGGTTTTCCATACGCTCTGCATCAATTGCAACTGGACGTACTTGGATTTTATGCATCCCTAGAATACCTACTTGTGGACTATTTAGGATTGGTGTCGACATTAGAGAACCGAACACACCACCATTTGTAATTGTAAATGTACCACCTTGTAGCTCTTTTAATGAAAGTTTATTATCGCGTGCTTTCAGACCTAAATTACGAATCTCGCTTTCAATTTCAGCGAAGTTCAATTGGTTAGCATCGCGTACAACTGGAACAACTAATCCATCTGGAGCTGCTACTGCAATACCGATATCATAGAATTTTTTAATGATAAGCTCATCGCCTTGAATTTCAGCATTTAATAATGGGAACTGTTTTAATGCTGCAACAACTGCTTTTGTGAAGAATGACATAAAGCCAAGACGTACATCATGTTTTTTCTCGAAAGCATCTTTGCGTTCTTTACGTAATTCCATGATTGCACTCATATCAACTTCGTTAAATGTAGTTAACATTGCAGATGTTTGTTGAACTTCTACAAGACGTTTTGCAATTGTTTGACGGCGGCGGGACATTTTCACACGCTCAACTGGTTTTTCAAATTCAGTTTTTGCAACTGGAGCCGGAATTTGTTTTGGAGCAGCTGGTGCTTCTTTTGGCGCTGCAGCGTGAGCTTGTACATCATGTGGTCTCACACGTCCAAGTGGATCTGTGCTACGTACTTCGTTTAAATCGATTCCTAATTCACGAGCCATTTTGCGAGCAGCTGGTGATGCGATAGGACGATTTGTATTTGGTAAACCTTGCAACGCTTTATTTTGTTCAGCACTTGGAGCTGCTGCTTTCGGTGCTTCAGTAGTTTCTTGTTTTGGTTGCTCATTAGCCGGAGCAGGTGTGCTTACTTCAACCGCTGCGCCGTTTGCATCTAAAATTGCGATAGTAGCACCAACTTCAACTGTATCTCCAGGTTCGCCTAGTAACTTCGATACAATACCTGAATCCTCTGCAATGATTTCTACATTGACTTTGTCAGTCTCAAGCTCAACAACGCTGCCACCTTTCTCAACTTTGTCGCCTACGTTGATAAGCCATTGTGAAATAGTTCCTTCTGAAATAGATTCTGCAAGCTCAGGTACTTTAATTTCGATCATTTTAAATGTCCTCCCCTTATTTGCCTAACGGTGTGTTTTATCTTCTTTAATCTTCGGTAATCTCCATTTGTTAGCCTGGCTGTGGCAGACTATCTGCCACAGCCAAGCCTGAAAAACTCATTGTTACTTTCAGTTGCTGAAAACTTCAATTTCTTGTTTATCTTGACGGAAGTTGTACTTCACATCTAAAGCGTGTGCAACGATTAATTCTTGCTCAGCTTTGTGAGCGAATGGATCGCCACCAGATGGGCTAGAACGATCCGGGCGTCCAATGTAACCTGTTTTCACTTTATCCCCAGCTAGTTCGAACAGAATTGGAGCCATGTAATGCCATGCGCCCATATTACGAGGTTCTTCTTGAACCCAAATGATTTCTTCTAAGTTTTTAAAGCGTTTAATAATAGATTGAACTTTTTCAGCAGGGAATGGGTACAACTGCTCGATACGAACCATATGAACTTCATCTAGGCTGTACTCATGCTTACCACTTTCGATTTCTGCTGCTAAGTCAATTGCCATTTTACCTGTACTTAAAACAAGACGTTTTACTTTATTTGGTTTCGCACCAAGGTTTCCTTGTTCTAAAGCAGGTTGGAAACGTCCTTCACTTAACTCACTACCTGTAGAAAGTGTAAGTGGGTGACGTAATAAGCTTTTCGGCGTCATAATTACTAATGGTCGAACAGCTTCTGTTCCTAAGATAGATGCTTGACGGCGCAAGATATGGAAGTATTGTGCCGCGCTCGTTAAGTTTGCAACTGTCCAGTTGTTCTCCGCAGCTAATTGTAAGAAACGTTCTGGACGTGCACTAGAGTGTTCTGGCCCTTGACCTTCATAACCGTGTGGTAATAGAAGAACTAAACCAGATTTTTGACCCCATTTTGCTCTTCCTGCTGAAACATATTGATCAAATAATGCTTGCGCAGTATTTGAGAAGTCACCGTATTGAGCTTCCCACATCACAAGAGTTTCTGGAGCAAATACGTTGTAACCATATTCGTAACCAACAACAGCAGCTTCTGATAACGGACTGTTATGAACAGAGAATGATGCGTTAATGTTCGGTAAACGGTGTAATGGTGAATATGTTGCGTTTGTATCAGTATCGTGTAATACGATATGACGGTGCGCGAATGTACCACGCTGTGAATCTTGACCAGTTAAACGAATTGGCGTACCTTCTTGTAAAATTGAAGCGAATGCTAACGATTCAGCAAGTGCCCATTCAATTTTACCGTTCTCTTCAAGAGCATCTTTACGGCGCTCAAGAATTTTCTTCACTTTTGGATATACGTTAAAGCCTTCAGGCCAAGATAATAGTCCTTCATTAATTGCACGAAGTGATTCAATTGAAACACCAGTGTCAATCGGCTGGATTCCTTTTGCAACAACCTCTGGAACTTTAACGTGAATTGTTGCAGCACTCGTATCAGCTGGTGGCACTTGTGCGTATTCAGCCTTTAATTCCTCTTGTATAAACTGAGTAATTGTTTCAACCTCATCTGCATTCAGAACGCCAGCAGATTGTAATTGATCTGCATAAATTGCTCTTACAGTTGGGTGATTTTTAATTTTTTTGTACACTTGTGGTTGCGTAACTGCTGGATCATCCATTTCGTTATGACCATATCGGCGGTAACCGATTAAATCGATTAAGAAGTCCTTTTTGAACAGCGTACGATATTGGATCGCAAGGTTTGCAGCAGCAAGACAAGCTTCCGGATCATCAGCATTCACGTGAACAATCGGAATATCGAAACCTTTTGCAAGGTCGCTTGAATATTTAGTAGAACGAGAATCATAGCTATCAGTCGTAAAGCCGACTGCATTATTTGCGATAACATGAATAGTTCCGCCAGTTTGGTATGCATTCAATCTACTTAAGTTGAGTGTCTCAGACACAACACCTTGACCAGGGAATGCAGCATCACCATGAACTAAAATTACGAATGATTTTGTAGTATCTTGTTCTGGAAGACCAGATTTTTTACGATTCTCTTGAGCTGCACGTGCGAAACCTTCAACAACAGGGTTAACGAACTCAAGATGACTCGGATTATTTGCTAATGTAACACGAGTGCTAACCTCTTCATTACCAACGACTTGTTCTCTACCTAAATGGTATTTCACGTCGCCAGTCCAGCCAGCATTTGCCACTGCACCTTCTATTTTTGCATGTTTGAATTCTGCAAACATGTGATTATATGGCTTTTCTAATACGTGAGCGAGTACGCTTAGACGACCACGGTGAGCCATACCAATCATGACATCTTCAACGCCGCCTTTAGCACCTTCTGAAACAATTTCATCTAGTACAGGTACAAGCATATCAACACCCTCTATTGAGAAACGTTTTTGACCAACGAATGTTTTATGCAAGAATTGCTCGAAACCTTCAACAGCAGTTAAACGTTTTAAAAGAGCAGTTCGTTTTTTATTTGATAATGGTTGACGCAATGAATTTGATTCCACCATTTGATGCAACCACGCGCGTTCTTCACTATCTTGTATATGTGAGAATTCATAAGCTAAAGATTTTGTATAAACGTCTTTTAATCTATGAATTACATCAAGTGCAGTGTGAATACCCTCTGGTGCATCTTGCCATACTGTTTTTGCTGGAATCGCTTTCAAGTCAGCATCGCTCAGTTCGTTCATTGTTTTCTCGATAAGAGATTGTCCGTTTGCAGCATCTTCCATCGGATTAATGTGGGCCAATGTATGCCCGAAAGAACGAATCTGTTCAACAAGTTGAACGACTTTAAGAATCTTTTCAATGTTCCCTGTGTTTTGAGGAGAAAAATGTGTTGCTGTGTTGTCCCCTGTTACGACATCATCTTGAAACGAAGGAGCTCCAAAAATTTCAAAAAGCTCTTGTAATTCCGGATCAACAGAACCTGCTCCAGTTACGTAAAGATCATACTGCTCAATAACATAACCAAGGTTCGGACCATGGAACTTGGCCCAAGGGTTTGTCGTTGTATTCTTCCTCGTCATTTGTTTAAACCTCCCAATGCATATAATCCTTTTTCCATACAAAAAGGTGCATTTTGCTCTTTTCAATAATTGATGAACCAATAATCAATGTAAATGTTTTTCTTTACTCTTATGTTATTACAATAATTTACATAATACCAAACACTATTACTTATCTGTTTTGTAAAAAAACATTCACAATAACTTATCACCCAAGTTAATCTTTCATGTTATAAAGTAATTTCACGGGAAAACGGGGTGGATATATTTGGTATACCTACATTAATACCTATAATTGTTGCATTTAAATATAAGTATAACTATCAGAATGTTTCGATAAAGTTTAGTTCGAATTATGTATATTGGAATAATAAGCGCTTTCATTGATATTATACAACAATATAACGGAATATAGTATAAAAAATAAAAAATTATGAATTTACCATAAACTTTATCTCGATAGTGTTAAATATCGAAAGGAAAATGAAGGATTTCTACAAAAAAAGTGGCTATACATAAAAAATGCTTCATAAACCGTTAGTTTCTATAAATATGGCGAAAAACAACGTAAAAACAATAGCGTATTTCACCCGATAAAGAGCAGAATGAAACATTTTAAAAGGATAAAACAAATATGGAGATATTAAATTTTCATAAAAACGGAGAGGAGATATAGTAACGGCTATATACATTGTTCCATGTTTCATTTCAAAATAGACGTGCTGAATTTGAAAAAGTTTCTTCTATATAAATAGAATGAAAAATAGACGAAATGAATGTAAAGGAAACTTGACGTAAAGTTTCCTTTACATATATACTCGGTATAAGGAAGGAGGGAGAAATTTCCTTGGAAAATAAAATGGTTGAATACCGAAAAAAATTTGGACTATCTCAAGAAAAATTTGCTGAGAAACTTGGAGTTTCCAGACAAACCATCATTTCAATTGAAAAGGGAAAATATGATCCATCACTTCCGTTAGCATTTGAAATAGCAAAAACATTTCAGACAACGATAGAACATGTATTTATTTATGAAGGAAAAGAAGGGGAGGAATAGAGATGAATTATTCACAAAAGTACTTTGTAATTATGGGAATTATCTTTTTAATTATGAGTGGAACTATGATATTAGCAGGTATAATGACACATTCCGCGCCGCCAATTCCAACCTATACAGTACTTGCAATGATGATCATGTGTTTTTGCCTAAGCTACTTGCACCCGCAATTTAAAGAAAAAGATGAGCGAATGAAACTCATTCGTTATAAAGGAATGTTCTTCAGTTTTTTTGCACTAACGGCATACTATCTTCTTTTCTCTATTGGCTTAAACTTAAAAGTAATTACGCTATCTGCGGTTGAACTATTGAATATATTAATGGCACTTACGATGAGTACAGTTTTTATATCGTTTGTTGTTTTATCGAAAAGATATTAAGATGTAAAAGAGAAAGGAAGATTAACATATGCAAATGATGTATGCTTTTGGCATGGGGCTTGTATTATTTTTAGCCGTATTCTTATTTATTCGTAAAGACGTTCAGGGCGGAACGTTAACGAAACGAGGATTTTATAAAATGATCGGCTGTTTAGTTGTTATGTTTATAGCGATTATCGTAATGATCGTTCTAATTAATAAAACATTATAGAATTTAAAAACGGAACCTTACTTTTGTAAGGTTTTTCTTTTTGAAAATAAAACTAAAAATTTCCATAAAATCCATTTACTATATATACTGTATATTATATAATCCAATGAAATGATAGGTAAGGAGAATAGTATATGAAAAAAAGGCTATCTTCTTTATAGCAATATGTCTACTACTGATAGCTAGTATTACTTATATAATATGTAACAAACGAGAACAAGTGCCACCTATGTTAGTATGGGAGGATCAAGAATACTACGTTACGAATGAACCTGCCAAAGCAGAAGAAGTTGGGCAAAAGCTTGGCGAAGTGACAAAGAAAATTGAAGCAAGTAAAGCACCTACTAAAAATAGCTAAATACATTACAAGAAAAAACAAAAGTATTCACAATGATTGAAGAAAAAAGATGATCAATCACCTTTAATCATAAAGGAACCTTTTGGTGACGAATATAGAATCGTAAGAACGATGTTAAAACAAGTATTATAATATAAATGAAGAAACAAATTTTTAATAGAGAGTAGTGAGCGGTATGGGATGGAAAGCAGGAAATTTTGAAAAGATAGAAGCGAATGATTTATCTATTGAGCAGCTTAAATGTGCATATAAGTTATTTTAAAGTACATAACGAAAATTTTTTCAAAGAAATACTTTATGAAAATATTAAAATATGCAAAATTGCATATTGGTTATTCTAAATCTTATGCTAACCTTATAATGAAAAATATAACATTTGTTGGTAATGAATGATTTTTGAAGGAAATAAGTTATTAAAAAAGATACCATATAGGAAAAATGTTGAAAATTCAGATTTTACAAATGTCATTTTATTTTTAATGTCTGATAAAAGAGATGTCATAAGAGGTCAAAATATTGTGGTTGACTGGATATACAATTGTATAAATAAATCATCTTGAGAATTAAGGGTGTGGATAATGAGTTTACTAATTAAAGATTTAATAAAGAAATTTGACGAACATGTTGCAGTTAATAATTTGAATATCGAGATACCAAAAGGTGAAATATTTGGATTCTTGGGCGGGAATGGAGCAGGTAAAACGACTACATTTCGAATGATACTTGGACTTTTATCGAAATCAAGCGGAACTATTTCATGGAATGGTAAACCTATAAATTATGATGTTACGGATAAGATTGGGTATTTACCAGAAGAACGTGGGCTTTATGCGAAAATGACTGTCAAAGAACAAGTTAACTTTTTTGCAAAACTAAAGAACATGAAAAGTAAAGATGCAGAAAAAGAACTTCACTATTGGCTGGAGCGTTTTAATATAACTGAGTATCTGAACAAAAAGGTAGGAGAACTTTCAAAAGGGAATCAGCAAAAAATTCAGCTGATAACAGCGATTATACATAAGCCTGAACTCTTAATTTTAGATGAACCATTTAGTGGTTTAGATCCAGTAAATGTTGAAATGTTAAAAGAAGCTGTTCTTGATATGCAAAAACAAGGGGCGTCGATTCTTTTTAGTTCACATCGAATGGAACATGTGGAAGAATTATGCCAACACATTTGTATCATGCACAAAGGAGTACCTGTTGTTCAAGGAGACATTGCCAAAATTAAAAGTGACTTTGGTAAAAAGAATGTTGTAATCGTTGGCGATCATGACTTTGACCATTTGAAAGAAATAAAAGGTGTAGAAAGTATGAAGAAACGTAAGAATGCAGTTACTCTTAAAATCTCATATGAAGAAGTTTCGCATGTTTTATTTAAAGAGATAACGAAATTAGGGTATGTTAAAAAGTTTGCAGTAGAAGAGCCTACATTAAATGATATCTTTATCGCGAAAGTAGGTGCGCAACATGAGTAGTTTCTGGACAATTTTTTTACAAAACTATAGATCTAAGGTGAAATCAAAATCATATTTTGCTATTACAATAATAATTTCTATGTTAATTATAGGATTGATGAATTTTGACAAGATTTATAACTATTTTGCAGGTAACGAGGACGATCAAGTTGTTGTTGTTACAGAAAAAGAAGAATTATATACAACTATTAATCAAGTGTTTAAAAATGTCGATAGTAAGATACATGTTAAGCGTAGTGCGGATAAACCAAAAGCAGAATCAGGTGTTAAAAATGGTGATTATACATATGCAATCGTTGTAGAGGAATTGGATAATAAACAACTAAAGGCTACGTATATAACTGAGACAGATGTAAATCAGCAAGATGTTAGCAAGGTTCAAACTATTTTATCTCAAATACAATCTTCTAATTTCGCTCAGCAATTGAATCTATCGCAAGATGAATTAAAGGTGTTAACAATGCCAGTAGAAATACAAACCAAAACTGTTTCAGATAAGGTTAAAGATGGAGAACATACAGAGGGTGTAGGAATTTTAATTAATACCTTTATCATGCTAAATTATGTAATGATATTAATGTATGCTGCACAATTAGCTACAGATGTTGCAACAGAAAAATCTTCTCGTGTAATGGAGTTAGTTGTTTCAAGTATTTCGCCTACAAAACATTTATATGCGAAGCTCTTCTCAACATTATTGGCAGGTATTACACAAATAATAATTTGGGGTTTGGTCGCAACTGTAGGGTATAAAACAGCAATTAATGAATCGAAAAATGATATTTTAAATAGTATTGATTTAAATTCTGTTGCTCCTACTCTAGTAGTGTATGGGATTCTATTCTTCGCATTAGGATTCTTATTATATGGCTCATTATCTTGTCTACTCGGCTCTGTTATTAGTCGTATAGAGGAATCTTCTCAAGCTGTTATGCCACTGATGTTTATGTTAATTGCTGCTTTGTATATCGCGCTTTATGGAATGTCAAATCCAAGCAGCACGGTTGTTACCATTACTAGCTATATACCTTTCTTTACTCCTATTGTTATGCTCGTACGAATTGGATTCCTCAATATCCCAGTATGGGAGATTGCGCTCACATTAGCGATTCTATTAGTAACAATATGTATGATGATTGGTTTAACGAGCCGTGTTTACCGCGGTGGTGTATTATTATATGGTAAAGGTGCATTCAGTAATATAAAAAAGGCAATCAAGTTAGGGAAGAAATAAGATTAGCCCATTCATTTTACAACAACAAAGAACTACATGGTTAATCTATGTAGTTCTTTGTTGTTGTAAAATGCATATAAATAAATATAAAAGAATGTGTTGTCAATTTAGAAAGCGTTGATAATTTAAAAAACCTTATGTTGCAAACGATAGAAAAAGAAGAAGTAGGATCATAAACACATATGCACCATTAGGTAAATACGTGGAATTTATAAAATAGGTAGGGACTGTTTCGTTCCCTACCTATCTATTTCTGAATATTAATATTCAATTTTATATATAAAAAAATAAGCTCCGAAAAGCTTATTTTTTCATGATTATTCTCCTCTTCCTGTAACTGTCATTCCTGCTGTGTAAATTGTATCTACAGAACCGTCAGCACTTACAACTTCAACTTTATAGCGATATGTTCCATTGTCGTAAATGTTTTCTCCATATCCTGTGAAAGTTGAAATTTCATCATTTGCTCCAGCTGGAACCCATTGATTTTGCCAATGGAAATTAGTTTCAAACTCTCCCCAGCTGTCTCCACGTTTCTTTTCAAGAGTGACATTGTAATGAATGTCTTCAGCTCGGTCATTTGTAATTCTTGCAATTGTGCTGTTACCAAAAGTAACTTCTGTAGAATGTACTTGAACTGTAACACCGTTCACTGTTTCGCCAGGACCACAGATATAATGACAACCTTCACTTGCTCCGTCAGCATGTGCCTCAGGTGTGTTAATGTTCATAGCCGTGAAACCGCCCAATGCTAAAGCTCCTGTTAATAATACTTTACCAAATGTTTTCACTTAAAATTCCCCCTAAGTATATTCTCAATTCGTTCGATAGATGTCACATTAAGTAGTTTTATAACATTAATCTAATCGAACGCTGTTTTTCCTCGAGTGTATTCGCTATTAATCTTGTAGTGATCTAATCTCTACATAAAATTGCATAGTTTTGATTCCATATATGTATCATGATTTACATAGAATAAATCTATTAATACGTTTTGGTTATTTACTTATCCCACCTTCCTCGTTACCTTTTATTGGTAAAACATTATTTTTATTATATACTTTTATTACCTATTTACAAGAGAGAATAATCCTGTATGCAAAAGTGCATAATAAAAAACGAACCAATACTATAGTTCGTTTTTCACCATGCTAAGCCCGATAAAGTCTCATTAACATTTTCTTTAATTTTTTGATGATACGATTTTTTAACATCTTTAATTATAGATTTGTACCTTCATTCCATATCCTTTAACCATTCTTCACGTAGAAAAACGCCCATTGCTGAATGAACATTTTGCCTTTTCATTCGTTTTATCTCGTAATTACCGTATATTGGTAAAAAATCAATTTGCGTATTATCTTTACGAAATCCCTCGAATTTATTAAATGGATTTTTGGTGATGATTTCTTGTCGCAAACGCCAATTGATGAATGTTTTCAAACGCTTGATTCTACTAGCGATAGTTTCATCCGCTAATCCAACAGTTTGAGCACTTTCAGGAACGTAAATATGGCCATCAAAGCGTACATATTCATTTTTTAACCAATAAACCCAGTCATAAATAAAATTTGTTGTAATATCGGTCATATAGAATATTTGAGCATTTTGTGTTTCATGAAATGCTTTTATACTATTAAACATAAGAAGGAATTGATTCAATGATTTGGGGCGTAAATTCTGTTTTACTTTGCTGTCAACAACTCTTTCAAATACACGCTCAACAGAATCTTCTTTTGAAATTTTACTAGTTTTTCGTTTGTGGGGTTGTCGTTTTTTTACGATTTCTTTTTCAGTGAAGTATGTTAAAGATATAAAAAAAACTCCTTCATTCTCATTTAGAATTAAAGGAGGAGTTTCAATCAAAACTTGAGCGGTACTCACCGTTAGTTTTGGTCAAAATATGAAATTATCACAGTTGATACAAAAGTAATGACCCCGGAGAGGCTCGAACTCACGACCTCCACCCTGTCAAGGTGGCGCTCTCCCTGCTGAGCTACGGGAGAAACGTTGATTTAAAGGCATTTTCACGGGTTTGTATAAATGGAATTCTATTAAAAAAGCAATGGTTATTGTAAATTCTGTGACCATTTGTGACCACAAAATTTATGTCCTTAACTGTCTGTATAATGGTAAAGGGAATGAGGTAACTCATTCCTTTTTTTGTGTAGTGGGGGCTATTTTGCACATTTTACAGCCCTCTTATTAAAGAAGGGATACATAGCTCCCTAATTCACACGATACTGTGTACTGAAAACCTCCGAGACGAGACTTATATTTGAAACATTTTATCCAATAAAAATGTTTCAAATATAAGTATTTCTAAAGTAAATGTCGAAGCGTGTATACATCATTTGTTCATGCTAAGATCCTAGGTATCGAAGTAGTTTGATATTGATGATACTAATGTAAGTAATGCTTGATGCAAGGATTAATGAGAAGGCGTTACTTACAAGTCCTTTAGAAGATTATGTTGGATATAAGGGGGGGGTATCAAGTTATTGATAGAATCCATTGCATTATGCCATTGATAGTGTTATAATTTTTGGATAAACATTGAAAATTAAATAAAGTATTAAACAAATACATTGTGTAAGGAGTGAATTTACATGCAACCGCCTCATAAGGAGGCACACTAATTCTGTATGCCTATGATGTACTCATAGGGATAGGTTAATTTTAGCCTATATTGGACAGGGGTAAGTGTGCTTTCTGAAGAGTTAGGTTGTGTGTAGATTCACTCCTTTTTTGTTTTGTTTAAGGAGTGGCTAAAACAAGTAATCTAAAACAACAATAAATTAAATTCAATTAGAGAAAGAGAGGTGATGAAGTTGCTGAAAATCGTAGTGTCGGGCAATGATATATTGTCGAGAGTGAGGGCTTACACTAGCTTTAAATATCAATGTCGAAACAAATGTTTAGAATTAAGTTTACCGAGATAAAGAATTGTCAAAAACAATTGGATAAGGTGAGTGGGCTATACTGCTATCACGTGAATAGAAATTTAAAGTATGTGGGAATAAGTAATAATCTATGGCACAGATTTGAAGGTGGATATCTTAAGGAATGTAGTACACAACATCGTAATTCTAAATTAATGCAGCTAATTGAAACTAATCAAAATGATATTGAAGTAATATTTAAACCTATAAACAAGGAGTTATTAAAGGAGGAAGAAACAAAATTTATCCAAGATTGGATTCCCCTTTACAATGCGAAAGAGAATCCTAGATATGAAATACGTCCCATTCAAAAGGTGATTGGTAGATTTGTTAACAAAGAAAATCGAGAGGTAACATTCTCAGAGGTCAGAGAATACTTATTCCATAAATGGCATAGTGAAGTGTCCTATGAAAAAATAGATGAAGCACTCAGAGATGAGAAGCACAACCTTGGTAAGTATTGTAGTAAAAAACGAGGACAAGAGGTACTTATGCCTAAGAGAAAGTGAGTGTTAAGTTTTGAGATGCATTTTTTAAAGAGCCAAAACCAGAAATCATTAATTAAAGCCTGTTCAATTAAATACGACAAAACTGTACCGAATTGAGGTATTAGATATTTAAATATTATAAGGGCGATTCGGTACAGAAATTTATAGCTAGAAGCGTTAATAAAACTATAAAGGAGTGAACTTACATGGCAACCAATTATGGAAAATCTTAGTCATGAGAAAAGAGAGTTAAGTTGAAACGAGAATTTACATTAAAAGAGTTAGTTAAGAAGTACGGAAGTGATGCTCAGAAGGAATCATTAAAGAAAAAAGGTAATCTTTCGGGAAAGGAATTTAGTATTCTAATTAAATCGGTTGAGCAAGAGTGGGAATCTTATACAGTTGAAGGTAGAGGCTCGAAACGTATTATCATCTGCACTGGGAAACGGTCTAGAAAGGCTGAACGAGTTGATAAGCGTTCTAATAATGGTAAAGGGCAATTAATAGGTGAATTTGAATTGAGTTCACTTGTGGTAAACTATCTAATTCAGAATAATAATAAAGTAAGTCCTATGAGTACGACTAGATGGATTACTGAACTAACTATAGTTGATAATAAGCTTATCGGTGCATTATATGGTGAAAGAAGTATACATTTACAAAAACTCCAGGGGCAGTTTAGAAAGGGGGTTAAGAATTACAATCAATCTGATTCTGATATTGATATGCTGGATGAATTTTTACAAACTTTTTTTAGGCATTTAAAGAGTAGCTTGGTCTCTGTTTTCAATAAATTATCTAAAGCAAAGGTTATTTCTTATAAAAAAGAACAGTGGTGTTGTACGAATAAGGGAAGATATAGGAAATTAAAAAAGCAAGAGATTAAGACAATAGCAGATATTAGAAATAAACTGTTGTTTTTTCATGAGCTTGAAGTAAAGGACTTATTTAAGAAGAATATGAAGGAAGTTAAGGCTTTTAAAAAGGATTTTGATAAACAATTAGAGGAGCAATTGGGGCTTAAGTTTTACTATGATGCTCATTTATGTGTGTTGCAAAATGGTGATTTAGATATACGGGAATACCTAGATAGATTGCAAGAGAAAGATGTTTTGAACTTTACACATAATTTAACAGAGCGGTATGCGTTAATCATGATAGAGGTGTTCAAGGACATGCACGGGGAACGTTCATTAGAACTTGCTAAGGTTAGGCAGGAAAATAATACTAACAAATCTGATTCATCTAGAATTAAGTGCTTAAAGATATTGAAGCAATATGCTCCGATGTGGGAACAGCTTTTAAAGTATTTTAAATGTAAGAGCAGTATGAAATCTAATCCAGCTGCATTTGAAAAAGTAGTAATTCAAGCGAAGGTTAATGAATTATCGATTTCACACGGTATATCTGAAGTAGAAGGTGTTACATCTATTGAAAAATGGGAAGAAGCTGCTTATATAAATGAAAAAGAGGCGTCCTTTCGTATTACTTTATCTAGGAAAGATGGAGATGGTGAGTGCATTAGAAATGCTGTTGTAACTAAATCAATTGCGGAGACTTTCGAGTATTGTAATATAGAGCAAAACTATGAATATCTAGCTGCAATGGAAGACATTAGAGGCGAGATTCGAGAGTATGAAGACAAGTATGGTGATAAAGCAATGGATCATATGACACTTGATGCAGTTATTAGGGATTTAACAAGGAATGTTACAGCGGAAGAGATGATAGCTGAGTTTGAACATGAATTGCAATGTAAAAAGGAACAAGAAAAGAAGGAATGGGATAAGTTGTTTGAGGGAGGATGGTCTGCTAAACAGGAAGTAACTACCAACAATCCCCTTGAAACGTTTCAGGGGATTAGATATGGTCGTATTTGATGGGAGTCTTTGAATTGAGGCTCTCCTTTTTCATATGTTGGAGCAGATGATTGAACATGGTGTTGAAATTTAAGATGTTGTTATAAAAACTAATAAAACCCGTCTTTTATGTTGTTTGCCATAGAATGAAATGTTACGTGTCTAGAACTTCGAATTTGGAAACTCTACAGGAGCAAAATATGTCTAGGATAGTATAAGACAGTATAGCGGAAGGTAAAGGGTTTACTGCAGAGGTGCAAACAGAAAAGCACATGGCAATTCATATATCTCATGTGCTTTTTTATAAAGGAATTGAGTTTTTCTGTTGAAATAAGCTATATATTAGTTGAAATACATGAATTATTCCTCACAAAAAGATCTGCGAAAATTGTCGAAAAATTTTAAAGCTATCAAAAGTGACCCCTCCGATTTATGATTGTTTAAACCATGCTATAGTTAAATAAAGTTGACATAAGCTGCAAAGTTTGAATATATCCAAACTTAAATACTAGCAGAGCTTAATGGAATGACAGTAAAAGAAATATAGGAAGTACGTTAGCTATTGTTATTCGAATCTAAGAGATTTATCAGGAGAACAGAACGAATAGTATTAAGATCATGTGAAAAAACAATAATAATTTGAATTATATTTTTAGTGTTTACCTAAGAATAGACCTGTTTTCGTAAGGGATGTAAAATGTAAAAAAACATTATTTGGAGGGACTATGCCATACATCAATGTTTGCTACCATTGTAAAAGAGAATTTGAAGTACAACGTAAACCTCAACATGAACCTAAGAATGATAGGAAGTTTGTAAAGTATTGTTCGAAGGAATGCCGTTCTGTCGTACAATCCCAAAATACGACTCTCAGAAATAGACAAAGGGAAAAGAGACGGCCTGTAGCATATGTCAATGTTTGCTGTGTATGTAAAAGAGAATTTGAAGTGTTTGACAAGCGGAAAAATACTTCTGAGAATAAATCCCATTTCAAAAAGTGTTGTTCAGATGAGTGCGTTTCTAAAATGCGTTCGGATACGGCTAAAAAGAATGCTGAGAAAGGTATATTTGAAAACAATGGGAATTTTCAAAAGGAGAGATGGCTAAAAATAGCGGAAGAAAGAGCTGGTATGACGATAAATGAAGCAGTTGATCTTTATGTTGTAAATCGAATGTCCATAAATGAAATCGCAGAAAAATATGGATTTTCAAGAAGTAGAATGTCTATGGAGCTGGAGAACAGAGGGATTGAAAAAGATAATCACTACAGGGAAATCCAAAACAGAATAGATTTGGCTGTAGCCGAGTATGTAAATAACCCAAATGTCACCATAACTGAATTAGAAGACAAATATAAAGTTACCCGTCTAACAATATCAAAGCATTTAAAGCAAAATAAGATAGAAATTAGAGATCCACTTCAAAAATATCAATATAATGGAGATTACTTTGAATTCATTGATACAGAAGAAAAAGCCTATTGGCTTGGGTTTCTAGGTGCGGATGGGTGCATAAATGAATCGTCTACTTATAAATCTGTTGAATTGGGTCTAAAAGCTGAGGATAAAGAGCATATTGAAAAGTTTGTTGCAGCTATTGGTGGTGACCCAGATATGATCAAAGAAAGAACTACACAAGCCGCTGGTAAACATTTTCATTCGAATAGAGTGACTGTTTCTTGTACAAAAATGGCTAATGATCTGATTGAGAAAGGTGTCACACCTAGAAAATCCTTTACACTTCAGTTTCCTACGTTTCTTTCATCTAATCTTTTAGGTCCTTATATGCGTGGATATTTTGATGGTGATGGGAATGTCCATCTAAGAAACAATGCCATTACCATTAGCATTGTTGGCAACGATATGTTCATTAAGGGATACATAAACAAATTAAATGGAATATTGGGAATCCAGTTACCGAAAATATATAAAAAGCAGAAGTCTGAATGCAGAACGGTGTATTACTATGGACAGAATGCAAGGAGGATACTAGACTTCTTTTATGGTGATGCAACAGTCTTCCTTACAAGAAAAAAGAAAAAGTATGTAAATGGTTTGAAGAAGGTTAAGGAAGATAAACAATAACAATTGGAGTTATTCCCTCTATAGCAGGGAGGCCTGATTTGCAAGAGGTGTGAAAGTTCATATCCTCAATATGTGGTTAGTAGAAAGCACACCAACAAGTAGGTTAATTTTTAATATACTAAGTTAATTCGCAGAGTTTAAACGAGATATGATTGTGGAACGAAATCAAGAAAGTAAAGCATTGGCAAAGCAGCGTAATGATTTTCGAGAAGGTGGACCTAGAAAACATTTCAAGCAACAAGTACAACACGCATTAGAATCGCTTAAGTCTCATACATACAAAGAAGTTGCAGCAATGACGGTGTCCAAATCACGATTCTTTATTTGATAAGGGTTATATTAGCTTTGATGATGATGGAGTAATATTGATTTCAACAAATTTAGATGATAATTCAAGATTGTTCTTAAACATCAATAATAAATTAAAATTTTAATGAATGAATCCCAGAAGCAGTATATGAAGTGGCATTGGGAAAATCTACTTAGAATTTGATTAACTGCTAAAGTTTGTTTACTTGTCTCATTTAATTTAATAAGTTGCGTGGAGGGTTGCTTTTATATGAATAATTTAATAAAGGATATAGTGTACTCTTCTATAATAAATCTATTTCAAAATCAACCAGATATTTTTGAAAATACTGACCAGACGAATTTTACCGAATGGAATCTTAATTATCATTTGTCTAACGAAATTGCAAAGTATATTTTTTGGTTAAATGTTGATTTAGATGTTACAAAACGTAATTATCAGAATAGGAGACCAGACATTATTTTTCATAAGCGAAAGACAAATACTTTGAATTTTTTAGTAGTGGAACTGAAAAAATCGAGAAACGATAATCAGTCCGATATTAATAAGATAATAGAGGAATGGATGAGGAAGCCGTTAAATTATAGATATGGAGTGTATGTTAATATATGGAAGATACGTGAGTATCGAGCGATATTGTTGAAAGATGGGGAGAGATGTGAAATAAATGAATTTTGCAATTATATTAGTGTGCCGAATATAAACAATCAATTATTAAACGAGTATAAAAAACTTACGGATGAGATTGTTTCTAAAAATAATGAAAATGATTCAAGTAAAATTATTCATTTAATTGATAGCATGGTACTTAAGACTTATGAAAAAATGATTCTTTAAGGAACAATTAAGGATACCGTCATATTGATTATAAATGTAGGATAATTTAATAAAATTTTGATTTTAATAAGAATAAGCAATATTTTTGTGAAAGAATGTTTTTAACTAATAGGTAGTTTAGTTAAGGAAGAATGAGTATAATACAGTTTACTGATGGAAGAATATGCTTAATGATTGAAAGGAGATTTAACCGTATGTCTACATACATTAATAATGAAATTTCTAAAGATATTTATAATAAGTATGAACGCCAAGTGGATGAAGAGATAGCAACTGCATTTTATTTTCACGATGTCATGTTACAGTCTAAATTAGGAAACATGTACATTGATGGCAGGGTATCCATGTTAGAAACCACCCAAAGTACCATAGATGCTTCACAAAAAATGAGGTTTATTTATCTTTTAAGTATCTTTGAAGCTTTTGCAACCGAATTTATTAGAAGACAATCTGGGATCACAGACAACAAGATTCGTCCAGTATTTAGTCATGTGCAAAGCTATTGGAATTCAAATGTAGACGAAGCTACTAGTCTAGTAAATATTAATTTTGTAGGGAGAATTTTTAAAGATGTGTATGAAATTGATATACTTTCTGGTTTGAAGAACGTTACCAAAGAAGCGGGCTATCTAAGGAATATTACGGTTCACCACAGTAGTGAAATAGTTAGTGAACATTTCCTTAAATCTCTAGATGGTACATTAAGTGATTGCGGGCTTGAAAAAAAGATCGGCACAAAGGTTCCAGTTACAAGCGAAATACTGAACGTTATGTTGCAAGACTTTAGGATTATTTTCAAACGGATTATCGGTAAGTGATTATTCTTAATTAAAGAAGTTCATATGATTGATAAAATCACTGATAAAACAAATCCAAGCGTTACAAACGGAAGGATGCGAGGTCATATATAAGGAGAAGTTCACAGACACTAAAACAGATAGAACAGAGTTCAACAAGGTGATTGAGGCATTACAAGAAAGAGACACATTAGTCGTAACAAAACTAGATAAATTTGCTAGGTCGGCAGTCGAAGGTATTCAAACAGCTAAGGCTCTATTTGTAAAAGGGGTGAAGGTTCACATCCTTAATATGGGTTTAGTTGGAAATATTCCAAAAAGGTTGGCTAAGCAACGTGATGATTTCAAAGAGAAAGCATTCAAAGCAATAAGTACTACACGTATTAGAATTGCTTAAGGCTCATACATACAAAGAAGTTGAGACAATGACGGAAATAAAGAAGCGAACACTTAATAATAGAAAAAATGAATTAGAAGCAAAGCAATGATAAGGTACTCTCTAAAGAGGATCTCTTTTCTTTATGTTGAGATAGGAGGCATATTTTCCACGCTTTTAGCGGGATTATTGAGAGGGTATGCCCTATGTACCCTCTCTTATTCGTCACAAATTTTTAAGAAGAGTAACACTTATACTCACATGGGCGAATAATATTGATAATTTCATAAAATTTGTATCTTTTAATTGTTTGGGGAAATTTCTTCTATGTATAATTTGGTAAAAAATAAAAAAATGGTAGGTGAATTTAGATGGTATTGAAAAAGATTATGAATAGGTCTGAAGACTTCACTTATAGAACTGTTAAAGAAATATGTGATAAGTATAATACAGCAGTTTATCCAAAAGTAAGGCTTGCAGACATTTTTCCAATTGAAAATAGTGGAATAACAGATGAGTTATATTCTTTTGCTTTAAAGTCTCATTTTGATGTAATTGTGATTGATGAATTAGGCTATCCCTTATTTGCTGTTGAGTTCGACGGGGAACTTCATCAAACACTAACTCAAGTTAAAAGGGATGAAATGAAAAATGCCCTTTGCCAAAGGTTTAATTTCCCTATACTTAGGATTACCTCAGAACATCTTACCAACCAAGACACCAATATGAACTTATTAAGTTGGTTTATTGAGGTTTGGTTTGCAGCGGAATGGTTTGAACAAGCACAAAAGGCTGGTCAATTTGTTGATGAGTCATTTTTGCCAATGAGCGTTGCACGATTACCAGAACGAACAGAGCCATTTCCACTTTGGCTTTCGAGGAAGATTAGGGGTAAAATATTTAATTTAAAACTGAAGGGTCTCATAGAAAATTCAGCACCTTCTTGCTTAGTTTGGAGAGATAATCGTGGGAGTTTTTATAGTCTATCATGGCTTGTTATTGATCAGAATACAGCAGTTATGGTTGAGACCCAAATGGCAAGTCAGGATTTCCCTGCACCTATGCATGAATTAATTGAAGACATGACAATAAATCAACTTTATGAAAATTTAACATCCGTACTGGGCGGGGATATGGACAAAGCGATTGTTCCAGACATCATAAATCTAGCAATCGATGAAATAAAGGAGAAGTATGGAATTCCATTTTCAGGCGGGATTGTTAAGGGAGTAAATCCTCGGGGATGAACCGCTTTTTGTATGTTTGTAGTATAATAGACATAAACTACCTTAAAAAAAACGATGATATCAATGAATAGCAATTTTTCATTTTTTAAAGGGAAATAGGGTATACTTGCTGACTTGGGGGAGACAGCGGAGAAAAGTGTATATCGTGATCCTCATACAACGCTAATGAAGCTGCGACTTTTTGCAGAGACATTAACAAAGTTTATACTTGCATCAGTTAAAGAAGTAACTGGTACGACACAAGTTGATCGTATAAAGTTAGCATACCGCTTTTCTATTTGGTTTATAGAAGTATATGATGATTAGGAATCTCAACCAACATAATATGTAGAACCACAAGAATAAGTTGAAATTGATAAGGAAAAGCTTCAACAGGAGCTTGAAGAAAAGGTAAAGAAACAAGAGTTATGAATAATTTGCCAGGCGGTTGATGAAGAACAAGCTGAATTAAAGAATCACCGAAAAAAGAAATCAAAAACCCTCATGTGTGGGCATCATTTAACAGAAGCGGAGACATGTGGCATATATTGATGGGAAATCATGCATAGTTGGATGAGAAGATGATATAAATCAAGTTAATAAGCTATGTGTTTACAAATTTGAGGGCGACAATGGATTCCTTAGAACTTATATTAAAATCTGAAGAAGGAGTGATTATATTGGAATCATTATTAAAGGCTGAAGATCTAAACTTAAATTCATATTTAAATCTAGCTAATGGTAAATTTTTAATTCCTTATACACAAAGGCCATATGAATGGAACTCAAGTCAAGTTAGTCGTTTGTTTTATGATATTATTGCAGTTCATGAAGAAAAAAAAGAACAACATATTTTAAATTTTATAACTTTGTATGAAGATGAGGATGGATACCAAAATATTTATGATGGTCAACAAAGAACAGTAACACTTTTGTTAATGATTTGTGCGATTATTCATAAAATTGAAGAGTTTGGTAATCAAGAATTGGCTAAGCAAATAAAAGAGGAATACATACAAAAAAAAGATTGGAGATCTCAATCAAGCAATAATACAAAGGTAGTTTTTGGGAAAAGCGAAACGAATAATTTTTTTAATGAATATATTATAAAAAATAATATAGGTGAAATAGATTTTATAATTTCAGATAATGAAAAACATTTGAAAAGTAATTATGAATTTATAAAAAAATTATTAGAAGATTACATTGAAGATAATGATATAGGTATAAATGAAATTAGAACTTTTTTAGAGAACATGACTGATAAAATTTATGTTATTGTATTACATACTCCAAATGAAGAAATTGCAAATCAAATGTTTGAAACATTAAATAATACTGGGAAAAAGCTTGCAGATTTTTATGTATTAAAAAACACTTGTGTAAAAATGACATCTGAGGAAGAAACCGCTAAGTACTGGGATGTTATTGAAGCGAATACAGATCTACTTGATAAAAGCACTTTTTTAACGCAATTTGTTTCAATTTATAATGGCAAAACTTCCGCAAAACAAGCCTTTTCAATCTTAGAAAACAACGAGAATTTTAAATCTAAAGAATCAGTATTAAAATTATTGTATGACATGGAGAAAGTTTCAAAGTATTATTTGGAATTACAAGAACCAGAGCAAAGGAGAAGAAGGGATTCAGAAGGCAAAAAAGATTTGAAAAAATATGTTAATTTAGTATCTACTTTAAAACTATTTAAGGCAACTCAATATATGCCAGTAATATTGGCAATGAACTTAAAAAACTATAGCATACTTGAAATTAATTTAGCATTAGAAAAAATTTCGAGTATACAGTTAAGAAACATTTTTGTTTCACAAGATAAAGCAAATACTATCGAATCATTTTATCCAAACTTAGCCAAAGAAATTTATATTAAGAAACCATCTATAGAAATAATATTAAAAACACTTCAAGATAAAATGAAATCAGATGAAATTGTAAAACTTGAGTTGAAATCTAGAAAAATAACAAAGAGCGAGCATCCTCGTATACGGTATATCCTAAGAAGAATTTATGATTTTGAGAATTCAAGTGAAATTAAGGTGAATGGTGATACTCAATATGTTAATTTAGAACATATACTTCCACAAACACCTAAACCCGATAGTAAATGGAGAGATACCTTTAGTGAGGATATAATAGAGGACTATATATATAATATTGGAAATCTTACACTACTTTTAGGAAAGAAAAATACTTCATTAGGTAACAAGGAATATTCTGAAAAAAGAGTTGGATTACAAAAAAGTGACATTAAGCAAAATAAACAGATAGCTGAAAATGAAAATTGGACACGTAAAGAAATAGAAAATCGTGTACAAAAGCTTGAGGATACATATGTTGAAATATGGTAAATGTAACGATGGATTCCTCCTTATATTTAAAAAGTTTACAATATTAACAAATCACTCCCTATAAAGATCTAGACAGTGTGGATATCCCGCTGTCTTTTTTACTTATTTAGGACAATAATTAAAATCCATCAAGAGCCAATTCATTCTTTATTAGGATTAAACATTTTTTTATAAGCGTAAATAGCTTCTAACAATTGAAGAGTTAAAATAACACGCTGGTCTTTTAACTAGCTATAAAAATGTTTGGTTATAAAATGATTGTGATTATAGTTAGGTATGATTGACTAGATAAGCATCAGACATGTAGTTGAAATAACTCAATATTTTAGCCGCTTGTGTCGTGTGAAGAAGGGGTTAAAATACTTTTATGTATACATAAGCTTTATCAAGCGCATATATAGAATTGCAAATTACTTATATGAATCGAGTAAATTGCATGCTTTAGAATGTGAAATTCAAATATCCATACGTGATTAATGGTAAAATAGTTTTATTAGAAGTGAAATTTTTAGATTGTTATGGGGGCTTTTTATGAATGGGAAACTAATTATTAAGGATTATTTTAATGCCTATGATTTTGCTATTGAAGATTTAAAAAATGGAAGTATAGATGAAGAATATATGGATGACATTGCTAGTAAAACTTGTGTATATATTCAATATACGTCTGATAAGAAAAAATATTATATAGGTGAATCTGATCGATATTTAATAGATGGAAGTAAAAAAAGTCGTTTTTATGAACACCTTCAAGAAGGAGAAAATGTAGCTGGAAATATAACTCATAATATGTTTGATAGAGTATTAATAATTATTAGTAGATTGCTCAAAGGAAATGGGAAAATTTTAGAAACACAATTATTAAAATATATAGATACAGAATTTAAAGTAATCAATAATAGGAGATTAGTGAATGAACGAATAAATCAATTGCATGCGGAAGGATTGTGTACAAAAATAGAAGGGGATCTGTTTCCAGAATTATGGAGCTTGTTAAAAGAGATGGATTTTGTAAAAAATGATATGAAAGATGTCGAAAAAAATCCAATCAAATATTATTCTCCTTTCGGTAAATCGTTTGATAACATTCAAGAGGAGTCTATTGAAAAATTAGTAGATATTGGTCAAAGTGAAAGTAAGGACAGTAGACTTTTGATTAAAGGGGAGCCTGGGACTGGTAAAACATTTATTGTTGCCACTGCTGTAATAGAATTAATTAGATTAGGCAAGAAGGTTGCAATTATAGTTAATCAGACGTCGATGTCAAAAATATATACAGACTTATTTAAATTAATTCCTAAATCTAAAAAACCATTTATCGGTTCCTTAGCTACTTTTAAAAATCATCTTCAAGATAATAAAATAGTATTAAGTGAATTTTCAATGATAGTTGTCGATGAAGCACATAGGTTAAAACAGCCACAAGGAAAACATAATTATTTTCGTAGCACTTACGTATTAGATAGAAATGATATGGAAAAAACAGAATTAGATATAATTGAAAATTGTGGATTAAATATCGTTTTAATGTATGATGAATTTCAGTTGATTAGAGACAGTGATATCGATATTCAAAGATTCAAAGATCGTGTTAGAAATTATGAATCTATTGAATTGAAAGTTCAGTACAGAATAAAATCTACTTCAAATATCCAAGCGGAGAATTATACAAATGGATTGAGAAATATACTTCAGTTAGAAAATGTTGAATTTGATAAATCGATATTTAGTACTGGATATAAATTTGAAATTGTAAATTCTTTATCGGAACTAGTAGATTATATAAAATATAAGACAAATGCTAGTAATAAAAATGCTAGATTACTAAGTGGATTCTATAAACAATGGATATCTAATGGAACAGATTCATTTGAATGGAAAGAGGCATTATATGGTGTTAATTTAAAATGGAATACACCTAATGATAAGTTAGGAACAAAGAATTGGCTTACTTATACATCAGAAAAAGAATTACAATTCAAAGAAATAGGGAGTATCCATATAGCACAAGGTATGGATTTAGATTTTGCTGGAGTTATCATAGGAAAAGATTTAGATGTAATAAAAAATGCTAAGGGAGAGGAAATATTAGTTGCAAATAGAGAAAGCTACTTTGACACTAATGGTATTCCTATTAATGGAACAGACGAAAATAATGAGCGATTAACGGAATATATAAAGAAAGTATATTATATTTTATTAACTAGAGGAATTTATGGTACCGTAGTATTCTTTGAAAATCCTAAAGTTAGAGAGTACTTTCAGAAAAGAATATATGACCAATATTAAGAAAAAATATAAAAATTTTAAAAACTAATGATAAAGCACATTAATAATATTGCTGTGCTTTATATAAATGTTTAAATGAAAACTTACTTTATAATGTTTCGGATAGCTTGATTGATAGGTTACTGTAAAGTAAGTACAGAAGAAAAAAGTTTAGATATCAAAGTACAAGCAATTAAGAAGTTGTAGAAGATAAAGGACTTGCACTCTTTTTGTATTATTACAGATTAAATATATGGATAAAAGTGGAGTGTGGTATTATAACACACAATAAATTTGACTAATATAAAGTAGAGGAAAATGATGTATTTATAGGTGTAAGCTATAATGTAGATTTTTAAAATTTATGTAAATGTTTTATTGAACGAATAAATGAAATTAGGTGTGATTATGGAAATTAAAGAACTAACAGATAAAGTGATTCAATTTAGAGATGACCGCAATTGGAAGCAATTCCACAATCCAAAAGATTTAGCAATTTCATTATCTCTTGAAGCAAGTGAGTTACTTGAAAATTTTCAATGGCAAAGTAGCGATGAAGCGGTAACAAAAAAACATGAGAATATGAAAGAAGAACTTGCGGATGTATTGATGTATGCACTGCTATTTGCACATGAGGTAGGAATTGATATTCAACAGGCGATTGAAGAAAAAATTCAGAAGAACAATAAAAAATATCCTGTAGAGAAGGCATACGGAGTGAGTACAAAGTATACAGAGCTATAGGGGATATATTCCAATAGTGAGGCTGTTTAAAAGCAACCTTAGTTAAGTGGCTGTAAAAGGCAGTAAGTAAAGATTGAACTGCGCCTCCAATTGATAGTCTGTGTCTAACAATTGGGACGCAGCTTTTATTAACAAAGAGGATAATACGCATCATTTATCTTCCATTGTTTCTACAATAATATCATGAAATTATTGTAAGATATATTTGAAAACTCAAGCTCAGGATTGTTAGGTGTACATTAATTTTAACCCACTAATATAGCAGCGTATTGGTCTATAAACATTAATTTTTACTAACTGTAATACCTAAAAAACGTGGATATTTAAAATTATTGTTAAATAAGTGAGAGTGGTTATTCTGTGGATATAATTCTTTTATCTCTTCCAGAATAAAACCATTTTGAATCAAAGTATTAATATACTGCTCTAATGGACGATGAGTATGAGATGTCTTAAATCGATTATCAGGATCTAATGTAATAGTGAAATTTCCTATTATGTTAAATTCCTCCTTATATTTAAACCAATGTTCATTATTATACTGTTTGTATTGAGCCCAAAAACATGGGTGAATAATTGTAAAAATGAATTTGCCATTGGGTTTTAAAATTTTATAAATGGAATCTACTACACAGTTAAGATTCTGAACATCCATTAAAACCATATTAGAAATAGCGAGCGAGAATTTTTCTGTAGTACTAGATGCATATTCTTCAATGTTTATTTGTTGAAATACCATTTTTGATGAATCTTTGTTTGTTTCTTGAGCTATTTTAATACTTTCTCTACTTAAATCTATTCCTAAAAGAAAACTTACATCGTTTATAAGTTCACTTGCTAGATTTCCTGTGCCACAGCCAATTTCTATTACTTTTGTATTATCTAGATTTTTAACTTTTCCTAATATAAAAGGTTTAAGAATGTAGTTATAACTCAAATCTCTATTTGAAGTGAGTTGCTCATAACGTAATGGTGAAATTTCATCCCATTCTTTAGCGATTTTGTCATTGTTTTTCACTTCTACCCTTTCAAATTTACACATTAGTCATTCTCCTGTAATTTATTAAACTGCTTTATGATATGAATTAAGTCATTTGCTATATGTAATGGGTATCCATCAGATGCTCCGAATTCTTCGATATAATGATTCCCATCCTTTTCTGAACCAATTGCTACCTTGCTATCTACTCTATCTGTTCTTACAATTGTAAATCTTGATTTGGGTGTATATCCTAAATCTCCATATGTATAAATTGAAGCACCTTTGTCTTGCAATTCATTAGTAAAAGAATTTTTTTCAAGCAAAACAATCTCGAGTTCATTATCTTCAGCCTTGTTTATAAGCATCCTTTTGACATTGAGATCAGATTGTGCCCAACTCATATCTCTAGTAAAAACAATAACTCTTCCACCTTTTTTAATCCAATTAATCATGTACTTATTGATTTCTTTCTCATCTTTACATTGTAAACCAGGCTTTTTATAGGTTTTTATTTCAAAGTATATGGTTAGTATAAAAAGAACGACTGCAAAAAAAATCAAGATATAGATGAAAAAAACAGACTTAGGAGAATCACCTTGCAACAGTGAAATTATACCTATCAGTGAAGCTAGAGTTCCTAAATGTCCAAACCACTTAACTATCATAGTATCCCCTCTCAATTGTGTGAAATTTGTAAATGCAATTTAACTTTATCTTAGCTACCTTTTGAATGTTTTGCTTCTTACTACTTTAATTCCTAAACTATTAGTATATGTGATTTTTAATTCTCTTGCTTATATTTATAAAAGACTACTGGTGTATACGACCATTTATCCCCTTGGTAATAATATCATTTTTTTGAAATAATCCCAAGTTTTTAAAAGTGCTGTATAAAAACTTCTAGAAGTAAACATTTTGATAACTTCCAATGAATTAAAAGGTTATTCGCTTTTCCCGCATCTAGGAATTGTTACGAGATGAGGAGGATTTATTGGAATGAAATATTTTACAATAAACTTTTTTAATGAGAAATCATATTAGTTTTGTTATAATACAACCTTTTATAACAATTAATGAAATATCGCTTTTAAGAAATTAATCAATCAGAGGTATTGATAATACGTAATTACTCTTTCTAATGACTAAATTGGTCATGATTCAAAAATCTCAAGTAGGCTGTATTTTGTAAAGATGTTTCTTTTAAAGTTCTAATTATGCTTCCGATAATGTGTTTGAATTTATGGATTTTTTATTATTTTCCTGTCAATTATTAGAAGACAATTGAATATAACGTTCAGTTATAGTTATGCTTGTGTGGTGCGAAAATATAATCCATAATATCAAGATTATCCCTTATAATAAAATTATCATATACAGCACAGTTAAGGATCCCAAGGAGGTTCTTAACAATGAAAGGAAGCATCAAAAAAGATAAAAAAACAGGAAAGTATTATTATACTGTAGATATTGGTATTGACCCTTTAACAGGTAAAAGAAAGCAAAAGAAGAAAAGGGGATTTACTAGTAAGAAAGAAGCAGAAAATGCTTTAACAAAGTTACTCTCAGAAGTTCATACTGGAATATACGTAGAACCTAGTAAATTGCTTTATGGTAAATATCTCGAGAGCTGGTTTAATACAAAGAAGCACAGTGTTGGTATCCAAACAGCAAAAGTACTAAAAGAGTACTTGAAGAGTCGCATCATTCCATCTCTAGGCAATATCAAACTAGCTAAGTTAACATCATTGCACATGCAAAACTATGTTAATTCACTGCGAGACGAAGGGTTAAAGCGAGGGACAATCGAGAAGATAATCAAAGTCATTCGGAACTCTCTTGAACATGCAATTGATTTGGAGTTAATAAGTAAAAATGTTGCAGTTAAGACCAAGTTACCTAAAGATGATAAGGAAGAGTTAACTGTGTGGAATGAACAGGAAGTACAGTTGTTCTTAAAAGCTGCACAGGATAGCAGGTATTCTATTGTCTTTCATATGGCTCTTGTAACTGGAATGCGACAAGGTGAATTGTTAGGCTTGCGGTGGAAAGATATTGATTTAGAAAAGGGACATTTGACTATTAGCCAAACGTTAAGCCATGATGGGAAGACGTTCTTGCTTGGAGGAAAGACAAAATCAAGTTTACGAAAGATACTATTACCTGCATCAACAGTAGCGAAGCTAAAGAAACACAGAGCAGTCGTATTGAAAGAGAAGCTGAGTCAAGGTGAGGAATACCAAGACAATGACTTGGTGATGTGTACGCCTTCTGGAACACCAATTAATCCTGCTAATGTGAGAAGAAGTTTAAACGCTTTGATTAAGAAAGCAGCTGTGCCAAAGATTCGCTTCCATGATTTACGTCATACGCATGCAACGTTGTTATTGGCTAAAGGTGTGAATGTGAAGGTGATTTCTGAGCGGCTAGGACATAGTAACATCAAAATTACATTAGACACTTATTCGCATGTGCTGCCAACGATGCAAGAAGATGCAGTTAATAAAATAGAAGAGATTTTGTAGGAAATGTGACCAATTCTGTGACCACTGGCTTTATAGAGTATGAAAGTAAATAAATAAAAACCGCATCAACTTAGCGTTTGATGCGGTTTTTAAAACTATGACCCCGGAGAGGCTCGAACTCACGACCTCCACCCTGTCAAGGTGGCGCTCTCCCTGCTGAGCTACGGGATCTTCAATAAATGCTTATGTAACAGCATCTTTAATCATTATGCTAAAGCAATTATATATAATTAACTGAAATTTTACAATATTTTCGTGGTAATTTTTTAAAGGTAAAGTATTTGGAATCACGCTAGTAGCGTATTAAGGAATATATAAGAAGAGCATTTAATTGAAAGTGGATTTTGAATAAACCGGGTATATTATGATTTCCGATACCAATCCAAAGGACCTTCATCACTTAAATCAACAAGAAAAGGGAATAAGAAATGTAAAGGTAAGCTTATAAGTTCTGGCATAGCGTTCAATGTTTTCTTTGATAGATATTGTCTTCCGAAACAATACGGACAATCTTTTTCAAATGTCACGAGTATCGACCATACATCTTTTACTTTCCACTTCGTTTTACAATATGTACAACGCGCCATGGAGTTCCTCCTCATTTTAAGGTGTTTTCTAATATATTCTATTTGATCGTACTAAAGTCAAGTGTATTTAGTGTGATAGAATATAAGTTGGTTTGTTTTTTTATATGGATGTATTCCGTAATTTATGACTAAATGAATGTAGTGTGAGGGTTATATAATAAGAGATTTTCATTTTTAATATGCAAATTGGCCAATATATCCTTTTTACAATTTTTAAGAAATCATGTATAAAAGAAGTACAAGATATTTATAAATATTCAGAAGTAGAGGGAGAATTATTGTAATGGTAAGAAAAACGTTCAAGATGCGCGTATCTAGAAATAGGACGATTTCGATTAATGGCTCAATTCTTGATGTGGATGTTACACATGATGAGTTTTTACAAGAGTTTGTTGAGTGGGTCGATTCTAAAGGTTGGTCGTTTATGGGGATGACAGATGAGATTACACCTGAGGAAGCTAGTCAAAATTTAATAGACTCATTGATTGATGAGAAGGATAAGAAAGAGTAATTCCTTCTTATTTTTTGTTGTATATTTATGTTCCTAATCGTAAAAGTGTGATATAGTAAAAAAAGTGAATATTCTTCCAAATTAATACAAATTACATATAGGTTGGTAGAGGTATTTTATAGAATGTGAAAGTAAAGGGAAAAGGGAGAGTCATATGGTAAATTTTAAGAAAATTTCGGTTTTTGTTATGGTTATTTGTTTATTTTTTTTGACACCTATGACGTTATATGCGGAGACGAATATTGGAGTAAATCCGGAGCAAGTGGCACCTCCACCTGCGGAAGGGCCGAATGTTTTTAGTCAGTTTGCGACTACGATTGATGCGAAAACAGGAGATATGTTGTACGACAAAAATGCACATCATCGTGCGTTCCCTGCTAGTATGACGAAAGTGTTAACGGCGATTTTACTGATGGAGCATACGAAGCCAGAGGATCAATTTACGTTTTCACAATTGGCATTAGATCAAGAGAAGAGTAATTATCAAATTGAGTTTCACCCTGGTGAGACTATTAATAGAAATACTGCACTTATGATTTTAATGGTGCTGAGTGCGAATGATGTATCCTATGCGATTGCGGAGCATATTGGAGGAAGTGTTGAAAATTTCGCTAATATGATGAATGAAAGGGCGAAGCAATTAGGGGCTAAAGATAGTCATTTTGTAACGCCAAATGGATTGCATGATCCAAATCATTATACGACGCCATATGATATGGCGATGATTACGAGAGGTGTGCAAAAGTATCCTGAAATTTTACAAGCGATGAATACGAAAAGAACGACGGTTACGACATCTACGCAAACAGTTTCTATTTTTAATAAGTCTACTTATTTTGAAAATCCATATAGCATTGGTGGTAAGACAGGATTTACGAATGAAGCGCGCAATACGCTCGTTTTATTAAATGAGAAGGATGGAAATCGTATTATAAATGTAGTAATGGCTTCTCAAAGACCTGAAATTTATGAAGATTTGAAGCAGATGACGGAATATTCTTTCGGGCAATTTACGAAGCAAACTGTACTAGATAAACATAGTTGGCATCAAAAGACAACGTATTTAAATAAAGATGTTGATTCTGAGCTCGAAAACAGTGCTGAGCTTATGTTAAAGAAGGATGAAGGGAAAAATGTAAAAACGGCTTTTCGGGTTAATTCAGTGGATAAAGAAGCTTTGTACCAAAAAGGAATTCATCGCGGTGAAGTAGTTGGTGCGGTAGATATTATAAAAAATAATCAAACGATTGCGACTATAAATGTTCTTTCGAAAGAAGATGTTACTTTTGCGATGCCTAAAAAAGATACAGTTGCACCTGAAGTAAAGGAATCGAATGTGAAAGTGATAAGTGTTGGAATAGGTGCGATTGTATTATTTGGAGCGATTTTATATGTAGTGCTGCGCCGAAATAACCAAGGGATGAAATCAGAAGAAAAATAAATTGCTAGTAGACCGTGATGAGATTTTGTCACGGTCTTTTTTGCATGCATTTCAAAAGTGATTTAACTAATAATTGTAAATTTTCACCTTGCATTTCTTATTTGTTCGTTATATTATTTGTGTATGTTCTTGTTAAAGAACAATTAGAGCGTTATTAATTTCAAAATGATATAAAACAACAGAGAGGGAGAGAGACGATGAAATTAATTTGGAAGGTGATTAGCAACGTTATCTCATTTGTTTTATTTGCGGTAATGATTTGTTTAGCTTTTGTAGTTATTTCTTCAAAAGCGAGTGGTGGTGATCCAACAGTGATGGGATATCAATTTAAGAGCGTTCTTTCAGGATCGATGGAACCAACATTTTTAACAGGATCAATCATTGCGATAGAGCCAACGAAAGATGGTTCTAAATATAAAAAAGGTGATGTTATTACGTTTAAAGAGAAAGATGACAAAATTATCACTCACCGTATTATCGGTGTGAAAGATACAAATGGAAAAGTAATGTATGAAACAAAAGGAGATAACAACAACGGACCAGATTTAGCACCAGTACTTGCAGAGAATGTAATTGGAAAGTATGCAGATATTACAGTTCCATACGTTGGTTATGGACTGAATTATGCGAGTTCAAAAGCGGGAGCAGCATTACTTCTCATTATTCCTGGAGTCTTTTTACTTGGCTATTCCGCAATTTCTATTTTTGGCGCTATTCGTAGCATTGACGGAGAAAAGAAAGATAAAAAAGTAGAACAATCCGTCTAGTTCGTTTGGTTATACTTTCCGTTTAGGAAGTTAACAAATATATATATATTAAGGGGATATGGACATGACTTTAAAGAAAAAATTAGGAATGGGTATCGCATCAGCAGTATTAGGAGCAGCATTAGTTGGTGGAGGAACATTTGCATACTTTAGCGATAAAGAAGTGTCAAACAATACATTTGCGGCTGGTACACTTGATTTAGCGGCAAACCCATCAACAGTTGTTGATGTATCGAATTTAAAGCCTGGCGATACAATTAAAAGAGATTTTAAACTAGAAAATAAAGGCTCTTTAGATATTAAAAAAGTTTTACTAAAAACAGATTACAAAGTAAGCGATGCGAAGGGCGACAATAAAGATGATTTTGGTAAACATATTAAAGTAACATTCTTAAAAAATGTAGATAAGCATGAAACAATTGTAAAAGAAACAACGCTAGATAAATTGAAGGGTGACACACTTACAGCGGTAGACAATGATTTATCTGCTTGGTTCTGGGATGAAAAAGGTATTTCTGCAGGTAAGTCAGATAAATTTACAGTGAAATTCGAGTTTGTTGATAATAAAAAAGACCAAAATGAATTCCAAGGCGATAAACTAAATTTAACTTGGACGTTTGATGCACAACAAACAGATGGTACAGAAAGATAAATATATTATAAAAGGGGCTATCAATTTGATAGCCCCTTTTACAGTTAAATAGCGTGGATTGGAATGTATTTTTCTAGGATATGGCTATCATTTTGTACAGGTCTTTATTATAATAAAAGTAACGTTCTGTATAAAGAACACATTGTTCGATGGGAGAGATTAAGATGCTGAAAACACCTCGCAAATTAAAAAGGATGCTTATATTGCCGTGTATGTGCTCTATTACGTTTTATTTAGGCTCTCAAGTGATGACGTATACAGAAGCTTCATTTATTCACGAAACGAAAGTAGAAGCCACTCTTTCTACAGCGATTATATTTCCGAAAACAGTTGATACGTTAAAAGAGCAAGCTGAGCAACATAAACAGCTTATTGGACATGAGTATGGAGAAATGAAAGCGAAATTGAAAGTTACTTCTATTGAAGAAATAGAACAAGCAATTGTTGTATGGCAGCAAGGGCGTGAGAAAATTGCTTCTGAGAATGAGGCTTTACAAAAAGTATATACTTTAATAGAAACGCCTTATAATCAAATACAAGAAGAATTAAAAGTGAACAAAAGTGAATCAATTCATCAAGTATCCTTGTATGTGAACGAAGGTTTTCATAGTATTAAAGAGAAGCGTGATTATGTTGATAAAGAAGCTAGTTTGCAAGCCATTGATGAACAAATTCAGGCTCTACAACAACTATTAAAAGATGAAACAGTAAAGAAACAGAATGAAACAGAAGCGCAAAAGAAAGCAGAAGAACAGAAAAAGTTAGAAGAACAGAAGAAAATAGAAGAACAGAAAAAGTTAGAAGAACAGAAGAAAGCAGAAGAACAGAAAAAGTTAGAAGAACAGAAGAAAGCAGGAGAACAGAAAAAGTTAGAAGAACAGAAGAAAGCAGGAGAACAGAAAAAGTTAGAAGAACAGAAGAAGTTAGAAGAACAGAAAAAATTAGAAGAGCAGAAGAAAGCAGAAGAACAGAAAAAGCTAGAAGAGCAGAAGAAAGTAGAAGAACAGAAAAAGCTAGAAGAGCAGAAAAAATAGAAATAGATAAACAGCCTGATCAAGTGGAGCATGAAAAGGCACTTCAACTGATCCAGTGAAACAGCTGGAGAATAACAAAGTGGTGCAAGGTGAATACGAATGCATTAGCTGTAAATAGCTTATAAAAAGATAATGCTTATATGAGTGTGAGGAAACGTCAGTCCTCACCTCTTTGTCTTATTTTCTTTTCTTTTCTTATAGGATTAAATATGAATAATGGTTAAGTTATCAAATTATATTTATAAAAAATCAGAAAAATCAAAAAGATATTGATAAATAAAAAAAAATGAAATATATATTGTATTTATATAGTCTTGTTCGTTATAATGAACTTAAGGTTTTCAAAAAAGAACAAATATTAGCTAAGCTAATATAGTTTTAGTTACACCTCTTATTTTGAAATAAGAGATAAAAATACAAAAAACAGCTAGGGGGAATTGATTGTGAGTCTGAAAAAGAAATTAGGTATGGGAGTTGCATCAGCAGCATTGGGGTTATCTTTAATTGGTGGAGGAACATTCGCTTACTTTAGCGATAAAGAAGTATCAAACAATACATTTGCAGCTGGGACGTTAGATCTTACATTAAACCCTAAAACGCTTGTAGATATTAAAGATTTAAAACCAGGGGATTCTGTTAAGAAAGAGTTCTTATTAAAGAACGACGGTACTTTAGCAATTAAAGATGTTAAATTAGCGACAAAGTATACTGTGAAAGATGCAAAGGGCGATAATGCTGGTGAAGATTTTGGTAAGCACATTAAAGTGAAATTCCTTTGGAACTGGGATAAACAAAGTGAGCCTGTATATGAAACAACTTTAGCAGATTTACAAAATGTGGATCCAGATGTTTTAGCTAAAGACATCTTTGCTCCAGAGTGGGCAGAGAACGGTGGTCTAGCACCAAATTCAGAAGACTATCTATGGGTACAATTTGTATTCGAAGATGATGGTAAAGATCAAAACAAATTCCAAGGCGATTCATTGAACTTAGAATGGACATTCAACGCAAGCCAAACAGATGGCGAAGAAAAATAATAAAGCAAAAAGCGGGGATTTCCCCGCTTTTTTTTATAAAGAAAAAAAGAAGTGCCCGTTTTAAGCACTCTTTCATATGTATTATTGTTGATTTTTCTTCCATTGTGTAAATTCAAGAAATTCACGAAACTGTTCTTTTGAGACACCGGAGCTCATCGCATCTTTAACGAGTTGTGTCCATTCGGAGTCTAGATGACTTTCTGTTGTTGTTTCATCGTGAAGTAACGTATCAACTGGAATTTGTAGAACAGCTGAAATTTTTTCGAGAAACTGAATGGAAGGGTTTTTTTGTAAATTTCGTTCTATAGAACTAATGTAAGATTTAGCTACACCAGCTTTTTCGGCGAGTTCTGTTAGTGAAATGCCCTTTTGTAAACGAAGGCGTTTTATACGTTCTCCTATCATATTTGCGCACCTTTCTATCAATATGTAGTCGTCTTATGATGTGATTATTATAACATAAACTTCGTTAAAAAGAACGAGGCTATTGAGCCTGGCTCGTATGCTTCATACGTTGGAAAAAGTGTTCAATATCTTGCAGGGCAATGCCAGCATCTAGAGCTTCAAGTATTAAATCAATCCATTCTTGATCTAGTGAGTCAGCCTTATCTTTGTACAAATGTAATTCCTCCCTAATTATTGGTCATAATTGCTGCTACATAGTAGACGATAATTAATCGAATTTTATATTTTATGTATCAAATTATCGAATATTGTGTAGATGAAACAAAGATAAAATCCCCATTAAATTCTCTCTATGGAAATTATAAGGTTTCTACCAAAAATTTTCAATATTTTCTGAAAACATTGTTGAATTGTGATATATTCGTATACTAACTATGAAATTTTTACAAATATATTAAAAAAATTACATAATATAACTAAATATTGAAAATATATTGAATTTTTAATAATATAGAGTATGTAATACATATTTTATATTAGGGGAGGCAATAAGGGATGAACAAGAAACCATTTAAAGTGTTATCATCAATTGCTTTGACAGCTGTTCTAGGCTTGTCGTTTGGTGCTGGAAGCCAGTCTGTATATGCTGAAACGCCGGAGAACAAGACAGCTACAAGCCCAGTTGATGATCACTTAATCCCAGAAGAGAGATTAGCAAATGCGCTAAAAGAACGTGGGGTAATTGATTCGTCGGCTTCAGAGACAGAAACAAAGAAAGCTGTCGAAAAGTATGTAGAGAAGAAAAAGGGTGAAAATCCTGGAAAAGAAGCGACAAATGGGGACCAACTTACGAAAGATGCATCTGACTTTTTAAAGAAAGTGAAAGATGCGAAAGCAGAAACGAAAGAAAAATCAGAGCAACCAGCAAACGGGACTGCAGCAGGAACAGGTCCAGTTAAAGGGGGCTTAAATGGTAAAGTACCAACTTCACCAGCAAAACAAAAAGGATATAACGGTGAAGTTCGTAAAGACAAAGTACTCGTTTTACTTGTAGAGTACGCTGATTTCAAACATAACAATATTGATAAAGAGCCTGGCTATATGTATTCGAACGATTTTAATAAAGAGCATTATGAAAAAATGTTATTCGGTAACGAGCCGTTTACGTTAGATGATGGAAGTAAAATTGAAACGTTTAAACAATATTATGAAGAGCAATCTGGTGGTAGTTACACAGTGGACGGAACAGTTACAAAATGGTTAACAGTTCCAGGTAAAGCAGCTGATTACGGCGCTGATGCTGGTACAGGTCATGATAATAAAGGACCAAAAGGACCACGTGATCTAGTAAAAGATGCATTAAAAGCAGCTGTAGATAGCGGCCTTGATTTATCACAGTTTGATCAGTTCGATCAATATGATGTCAATGGTGATGGGAATCAAAATCAACCGGACGGTTTAATCGATCACTTAATGATTATTCATGCAGGTGTTGGACAAGAAGCTGGCGGTGGTAAATTAGGTGATGATGCAATTTGGTCACATCGCTGGACAGTTGGACCAAAACCATTCGCAATTGAAGGTACAAAAGCGAAAGTTCCATATTGGGGCGGAAATATGGCAGCATTCGACTACACAATTGAACCAGAAGATGGCGCGGTTGGTGTATTCGCACATGAATATGGCCATGATTTAGGTCTTCCAGATGAGTATGATACACAGTATAGCGGTCAGGGTGAACCGGTTGAAGCTTGGTCTATTATGAGTGGCGGAAGCTGGGCTGGTAAAATCGCAGGAACAACGCCAACGAGTTTATCACCACAAAATAAAGAGTTTTTCCAAAAAACAATCGGTGGTAACTGGGCGAACATCGTAGAAGTAGATTACGAGAAATTAAATAAAGGTATCGGTCTTGCAACATACTTAGACCAAAGTGTTACGAAGTCAGATCGTCCAGGTCTGATTCGTGTTAACTTACCAGATAAAGATGTAAAAGGAATTCAGCCTGCATTTGGTAAACAGTATTACTACAGCACAAAAGGTGATGACCTTCATACAACGATGGAAACGCCACTATTCGATTTAACGAAAGCAACGACTGCAAAATTCGATTATAAGTCATTGTATGAAATCGAAGCAGAGTACGATTTCCTTGAAGTACACGCTGTAACAGAAGATGGACAAAAAACGTTGATTGAAAGAATTGGTGAGAAAGCAAATAGTGGAAATGCAGCTACGACAAATGGAAAATGGGTTGATAAATCATATGATTTAAGTCAATTCAAAGGTAAGAAAGTGAAACTAGTATTTGAATATATTACAGACGGTGGATTGGCGTTAAATGGATTTACACTTGATAATGCGTCACTAACTGTAGATGGAAATGTTGCATTCTCTGATGATGCAGAAGGTACACCACAATTCAAATTGGACGGTTTCGTTGCATCTAACGGAATGGATAAGAAAAAGCATAACTACTATGTAGAGTGGAGAAACTATGCGGGTTCAGATAACGCATTGAAATTTGCTCGCGGTCCAGTATATAACACTGGTATGGTTGTATGGTATGCGGATTCAGCTTACACAGATAACTGGGTTGGCGTACATCCAGGACATGGTTTCCTTGGTGTAGTTGACTCTCATCCAGAAGCAATTGCAGGAACTTTAAATGGCAAACCAACATTTAAAAGCAGTACGCGATTCCAAATTGCTGATTCGGCGTTCTCATTCGACAAAACACCAGCTTGGAAAGTGGTATCTCCAACGCGTGGAACATTCGTATACGATGGATTACCAGGAGTACCGAAGTTTGATGACTCTAAAAAGTATATTAATGAGCAAATTCCAGATGCAGGACGTATTTTACCGAAGCTTGGTCTGAAGTTTGAAGTAGTAGGACAAGCTGATGATAACTCTGCAGGTGCTGTTCGTTTATATCGTTAATACAGTAAAACTACCGGGAGATTTTCTTTCGGTAGTTTTTTTGTGAGCAATGAATTTTATATAAAGGGAAAAGTTATATATAATGTAACTTTAAGAATAGAAATTTGTTACATATGAAGTCTATATAAATAATGAAAGAATTGGATAAAAATAGTGGGAGAAGGTGAGTGCATGAGTATTTCCTCTATTGTAAATAAACAAAAGGAATATTTTTATAAAGGACATACGAGAAGTGTAGAGACGAGAAAGAATAATTTGAAGAAGCTTTATGAAGGGATTCAGCGTTTTGAGGATGAGATTTTTCAAGCGTTGAAATTAGATTTGAATAAATCAGTTCACGAATCATTTACAACAGAAATTGGATATGTACTAAAAGAGATTTCTTTTCAAATGAAGCATATTTCATCTTGGAGTAAACCAAAGCGTGCTCGCACAGCTCTTACTCATTTTGGATCGAAGGGGAAAGTAGTGCCAGAACCGTATGGTGTGACGCTTATTATCGCACCGTGGAACTATCCTTTTCAATTAGCAATTGCCCCACTCGTAGGAGCATTGGCAGCTGGCAATACAGTCGTTTTAAAGCCGTCAGAGTTAACGCCAAACGTTTCAAAAGTGCTTACGAGAATGCTAGGTGAATTATTCCCAGAAGAGCTTGTATCGGTAGTAGAAGGCGGTGCTCAGGAAAGCACTGCACTTTTAAAGGAACCGTTTGACTATATTTTCTTTACAGGTAGTGTTGGTGTTGGAAAAGTTGTGATGGAAGCAGCGGCGAAAAAATTAACGCCTCTTACGTTAGAACTTGGCGGGAAAAGCCCATGTATTGTACATAAAGATGCAAAGCTAGATGTAACCGCAAGACGTATCGTTTGGGGCAAGTTTTTGAATGCTGGGCAGACGTGTGTAGCGCCTGATTATATGTACGTTCATTCTTCAGTGAAAGAGCAGTTAATCGAGGCATTACGACATGAAATCGCAGAGCAATATGGAAAAGATGCTTTGCAAAATGACAATTATGTGCGAATTGTGAGTGAGCGTCATTTTGAACGCTTATGTACATTTTTACAAGACGGTAAACCTGTGATTGGCGGGAATTATACGAAAGAAACATTACACATAGAGCCTACAGTGTTAACGAATGTTACATGGCAAAGTGCTGTTATGGAAGATGAAATTTTTGGACCTATTTTACCAATTATAGAATACGACAAAATAGAAGAGGTAATTGAAACGATTCAGCACCATCCAAAGCCGTTAGCACTATATGTATTTTCTGAAGATAGAAAAGTGCAAGAGAAAGTGACGAGTAATATTTCATATGGCGGAGGATGTATAAATGATGTCGTATATCATCTTGCAACGCCATATTTACCTTTTGGGGGCGTTGGAAGTAGTGGGTTAGGCAGCTATCACGGTGAACAAAGTTTTCGGACTTTTTCACATTATAAAAGCATTTTGTCCCAATCTACAGCATTTGACATGAAAATTCGTTACTCTTCTACAAAAAGTGCTTTAAAATTCATACGAAAGTTGTTAAAATGATGATGGTGTTTATCAGTAGGCGTAGCCGTATGATAAAAACCCCTTCGCAACTGAAGGGGTTTTTCTGTTCGACATATGTATCATGCGAAAATGAATCAAACATACTACATAAAGAATAGAAGAGAACGCTGCTAAACAACCATTTTTGTTTGGATCGAAACAAAAAATAGTCTATAGAACATAAATATTTATTCATGAATATAAAAATTAAAATTTAAGGTAGATAGGACGGGAAAATGAAAAAGATTATTAAAGTTGAAGCAGTAGAAAAACATTTTGGAAATCAAGTGATTATCCCCCCTCTTTCTTTAGATATTAAAGAAGGAGAATTTTTAACAATTTTAGGACCGAGTGGTTGCGGGAAAACGACTTTACTTCGTATGATCGCAGGATTTGAAACGCCAACTAAAGGGAATCTTTTATTAGATGATGAAAAGATTAACGATTTGCCGCCATACAAGCGTCATATGAATTTAGTGTTCCAACATTACGCACTATTCCCACATATGAATGTTGAAAAAAATATTTGTTTCGGTATGAAAATGCAAAAAGTATCAGCAACAGAACAGAAAGAACGTGCGGAAGAGGCAATGCGTTTAACGCAGTTACTTGAGTTCCGTAATCGTAAACCGTCGAAGCTTTCTGGTGGACAGCAACAGCGTGTAGCAATTGCAAGAGCAATTGTAAACAACCCACGTGTATTACTATTAGATGAGCCACTGGGAGCGCTTGACTTTAAGTTAAGAAAAGATTTGCAACGTGAATTGAAAAACTTACAACGTAATTTAGGAATTACGTTCATATATGTAACGCACGATCAAGAAGAAGCAATGAGTATGAGTGATCGTATTGTCGTTATGAATAAAGGGCATATCGAACAAGTCGGCACGCCTAAAGAAATTTACAATCAACCGAAAACATTGTTTGTTGCAACGTTCATCGGTGAAAATAATATCGTGAAAAATGGGGAAAACTACGTAGCAGTTCGCCCTGAAAATGTAAAAGTTCGCTCGGTTGAAGAGCCAATTTTAAAAGAATACCACCTTGGGCATATTGAAGATATTGAATTTGTTGGAAATATGGAAAAGCTATATGTACGTGAGGAGAAAACATCGGAATTACTAATGGCATATCAAACTGCTGAAGAAGCAACGCAGTGGAGCATTGGAGATAATGTATATGTAGGCTGGGAGCAAGAGGACGAGGTGACCTTAAATTGAAGAAAGGGAAATTACTCGCATTACCTACAGTCGTATGGCTGTTACTCTTCTTCCTAATTCCACTTCTGTTCGTATTAGCATTTGCCTTCATGCAGCGCGGAGCATACGGGACAGTGGAAATGAAATTTACATTAGATAACATAGCGCGTGTGTTTGATCCATTATATATGGGGACGTTATGGGAAACAGTGAAGATAGCTGTTATTACGACAGTACTATGTTTATTAATCGGTTATCCATTCGCCTATACAATTACAATTGTTGATCGTAAATATCGTTCTATCCTTCTATTATTGGCAACGATTCCGTTCTGGATTAACTTTCTTGTTCGTTCATACGCATGGATTGTTATTTTACGTTCACAAGGTCTTGTAAACACATTGCTATTGAAACTAGGTATTATTAGTGAACCTTTAAATCTGCTATATAATACGCCTTCTGTAATACTCGGAATGGTATATTCTTTATTACCATTTATGATTTTACCAGTGTATGCAGCAATTGAGCAGCTTGATAAGCGTAAGCTAGAGGCGGCTTATGATTTAGGAGCAACACCAGTAAAGGCATTTTGGAATGTAACAGTACCGATGACGATGTCAGGGATTACAACTGGTTCTATTTTAGTATTCGTTTCTTCTATCGGAATGTTTGTTGTATCAGACGTTATGGGTGGATCGAAAGTAGCATTAATCGGAAACGTAATTCAAAACCAATTCTTAGGTTCACGTGACTGGCCGTTTGGTTCCGCGTTATCTATGATTGTTGTTCTATTCTCTGTTCTGTTAATTTACTTATATTATCGTGCAACGAAAGTATATAAATATGATGGAAACGGAGGGGAATAGGCAAAAATGAAGAAGTTTTTAGTTTCTTATTCTTGGTTAATCTTATTGTTTTTGTATTTTCCAATGATGGTTTTAATGGTATATTCCTTCAACGATTCTCGCATTAATGCGGAATGGGAGGGCTTTACACTCCATTGGTATACAGATTTATTTCAAAAACAAGATGTTATTGATGCGTTTGTAAATAGTATGACGATTGCTGTTATAACGACAATTGTGACGACAGTTCTTGGTGTGATTTTTGCTATTGCATTACACCGTTACAAATATCGTTTTGAAGGGGCTATTAACGGTCTTGTATATTTACCAATTTTAATTCCTGATATTTTAATGGGATTATCTTTACTTATCCTATTTAGTCAATTAGGTATGGAACTTGGAAAAACAACAATTATTATTGCACACATTACATTCAGTATTTCATTTGTTGTTGTTATTTTAGCGGCACGTCTTTCTGGTATGGGACGTGATTTAGAAGAGGCTGCAAACGATTTAGGAGCAACGCCGTGGCAAACGTTTCGTTATGTAACGTTTCCAGCAATTGCACCAGGAGTTATTTCAGCCGCATTATTAACATTCACATTATCGATTGATGATTTTGTAATTAGTTTCTTCGTATCAGGACCAGGATCAACAACATTGCCATTATACATTTATAGTATGGTTAAGCGTGGAGTATCGCCTGAAATTAATGCTCTTTCTACAATATTAATTGTTGTAATTGTAGGATTAATGGTGCTATCGGAAATTTTCCGTAATAAAGGTGCAGACGGTGAAGAGAACTCTGGAGGACACCTTCCTTTATAATACGAATGATATAGAAAGAACGAGGAGGTAATAAACCGATGAAATTAGTGAAGAGATTAGCTGGTATAGCAATTAGCTTCAGTCTTGCTGCAGGTGTACTTTCTGGTTGTGGTGAGAAAAAAGAAGAATTAAACATTTATAGCTGGGCTGACAATTTTGATGAGCAAGTTTTAAAAGATTTTGAAAAGAAATATAACGTGAAAATTAACTACGATAAATATGCAAGTAATGAAGAAATGCTTGCGAAATTACAAGCTGGTGGCGCGACATATGATTTAATTCAGCCATCTGATTACATGGTGAAAACGATGGCGAAGATGGACTTATTAGCGCCTTTAGATAAGAAGAATATCCCGAACATCGAGAACCTTGTTTCTAACTTTAAAACACCTGCGTTTGATCCAGAGAATAAGTATTCTCTAGTATATACTTGGGGTGTAACAGGAATTGCATACAATAAAAAGTATGTGAAAGAAACACCTACAAGCTGGAATGATTTATGGAACGAGAAATATAAAGGACATGTTACTTTATTAAACGATTCTCGTGAAGTATTAGGAATGGGACTTAAGAAAAATGGTTTCTCTAATAGCACGAAAGAGGATGCACAGTTAAAGACAGCGTCTGCTGATTTGCAGAAGCTACTTCCAAACTTATTAGCATTCGATACAGATAACATTAAACAAAAATTCATTACAGAAGATGCTTGGATCGGGACTGTATGGTCTGGAGACGCAGCATTCATCGCGAAAGACAATAAAGATGTAGGATACGTTGTACCAAAAGAAGGCGGCACAATTTGGGCTGACACGTTAGCAATTCCAAAAGGTGCAAAAAACAAAGAGCTTGCAGAGAAGTTTATGAATTACTTATTAGATGAAAAAGTAAGTGTGAAAAACTACGAGTCAATTGGTTACAGTAATCCAAATGAAAAAGCTCATCCTCTTCATAGTAAAGAATATCGTGATAATCACATGATCTTCTTAACAAAAGAAGAATTAGATCGTACAGAGTGGCTTGTTGATGTAGACGATAAGTTAAAAGACTACGATCGCTACTGGACAGAGCTGAAAACAAAAGGTAAATAAGTAAGAAAATGCGGTTTCTAAAGTAGAAATCGCATTTTTTCATAGTAGGAGGAAATCGATTGAAGAAAAAGTTACATCAGTATGAATTAATGTGTATCATTTTGTTGTTTGTTCTATTTAGTATCATCGCTTGGAGGGTATATGTAGGTGGTGTTACAATGATGGATACATACGTACGTGATATGGTAAAAGGATTGCAAACGGAAAGCTCACTTACATTCTTCTCCTACTTTACAAAGCTAGGATCTGCAATTGGAGTTATAACGACACTAATTATAAGTTTGCTCGTTTTTTGGAAAAAGCGTTATTATGCTGCTATGATTGTGTATCCAATGGCTATATTAACGACACACCTTGTTAATAAGGGAATAAAAGAAATTGCAAAAAGAGACCGCCCATCATTAAATGAGGCACTTGACGCACTTGGGTATAGCTTCCCAAGCGGACATGCAATGCTATCTATTATAACATTCGGTTTTCTTGCCTATATCATTGCTGCCAATTTGAAGAGTGTAGCTGGAAAATGTGGTATTACGATTTCGATGGGCATATTAATTATATTGATTGGATTAAGTAGAGTTATTTTAAATGTTCATTACCCGACTGATATTTTAGCTGGTTACTGTGCAGGTGGCATTTTGTTAATCATCGCAATTTATTGTCATCGTTTACTTACCGAGAGATTGGGAATTAATAACGAGAGATAAAAAAACGTCTAGAAAAACTAGTATTATAGTTTTTCTAGACGTTTTTTGTTTATGGGGAGATGTGATAAAGTATAAATGACAAGTGAATTATATAAAGTAGGTGAAAATGTGTGAAGACAAATGTACATAAAATTGATAAGTGGGGGAAGTTAGGAACTTTTTTGTATCAATTTCGTTATACAGTAATTGTAGCATTACTACTACTTGCGATAGTGCTCGGTATTTTTGCTCCAAAACTTCCAGGAGTACTGGGCGGTGATGGTTTCAAAACAGAAGGGGATTATCAAAAGACGAAAGAAATTTTAGATAAAGATTTTAAGCAGTCTCAAGATACACTTTTACTCGTTTTTGAGAAGGAAAAGGATACTTCGCATGAGGAGTTCCAAAAGCGTATAGAGGGGATAATAAATCAAATTGAAGAGAAAGAAAAATACGAATCTTTCCATCATCCAATGCAAAATAAAGAGATGTTACAAGATGATATCGGTTATGCGACGATTTTATTTTCCGGGAAAACAAATAAAGAACGAATGGAAAAGACATTACAATTTGCCGGGAAAATCGAGAAGGAAAGTAATAGCGTATTAAAAGTAACACCGACAGGATATCCGAAAATTAATCAAGAGATTAATGAAAGAACGCAAAATGATTTAAAAGTAGCAGAGATGATTGGATTACCTATTGCTTTTCTCGTACTATTATTCTCATTTGGTAGTCTGATTGCGTCTATTTTACCGATTGTAAATGGCGCGCTTAGTGTCATTAGTACGATGGGGATTTTATATTTTATAGGTAGTGATAAAGAGCTATCTATTTTCGTGTTAAATGTTGCACCGATGATTGGACTCGCATTATCAATTGATTTCGCACTGTTATTTGTAAATCGTTTTCGAGAGGAAGTTGCGAAGAGAACAGTGAAAGAAGCGATAGCGATTACGTATCAAACGGCAGGGCGTGCTATCGTATTTTCAGGGTTATGTGTATTCGTCGGTTTATCAGGCTTATTTTTCTTTAAGATAGATTATATTCAGTCTGTTGCTATTAGCGGGATGATTGTCGTTATTATGAGCATTTTGTTTTCGCTCACACTTCTTCCGGCGCTATTATCTTTAATTGGTAAAAGGATATTAAAAAAGAATCAGGCGGCGCCTACGCCATCAAATGTATGGCGTAAATTTGCACAGTTTGTAATGAAACATCCAATCGTCATGATTATTGTTGTTACAACATTTATTGTTATTTGTTTATTACCGCTACGTACAGCTAACTTGCAATTTCCTGGTGTTGAAGCGTTACCTGAAAAGAGTGATACGAGAGTTGCATTTGAGAAGTATGAAGAAGCCTTTAATAAAACTGTCCAAACACACGCTGATGTGACATTAGTAGTAGAGACGAAGAAAGATATAACAGAAAAAGAAAGTTTACAAAAGATAGAAGCTGTTGTTCAAAAGTTAAAAGACGATAAGCAAGTATATAAGGTGAAAAGTGTATATGACGGGCTAAATGGAATGAAAGCAGATCAAGTTGCTGGAATGTTACAGTCGCCAGAGGCTGCGAAAATAGCTCCTGTATTTGAAGCGTATACGAAAGGGAATAAAACAACAATGGAAGTCTTTTTGGATACGAAGCCAAGTACAGAAACCGCAAAACAATGGGTTCGTGATTTCAAAAAGAATTATAAAGAAAATGATGTTACTTATTATTTGGGCGGTATGACGACGTTCCAGCAAGAGTTAGAAGATGAAATTAAAGATAAAGTTGCAATTGGTATGTCTGTTATATTTGGATCAACCTTTGTCATTTTATTATTCGCATTCCGCTCTATACTCATTCCAATTAAAGCTATTATTATGAACGTACTTAGTTTAAGTGCAACAATTGGAATTGTAATTTGGTTATTTGAAGGTGGTCATTTCGGATTAGAAGAGAGTTCAGTTTTATTTGTATTACCAATCTTTATTTTCGGCCTCGTATTTGGGCTTAGCATGGATTATGAAGTATTTCTTATTTCACGTATTCATGAGCTTTATGAAGAAACAGGAGATAACGATCAAGCAACGTTAGAAGGGCTTGTTTCGACAAGTAGGATTATTACGTCCGCCGCTTTAATTATGATTGTTGTTACCGGTGCGTTCGCCTTTACTGATATTTTACCAGTAAAGCAGATGGGGCTTGGGGTTGCATTAGCAATATTTCTTGATGCAACAATTATCCGTCTCATGCTCGTACCAAGTTTAATGAAATTGTTTGGGGATTGGAACTGGTGGCTACCATTTCGAAAGAAAAGAGAAAAATCATCATAAAAAAACTCATCTATAAGATGAGTTTTTTTTTATGAATAGCAGGGCCTATATTTTGCGCATAGTATGTGATAAGAAGATTACATACAAGTAGGTGAAGGCAATGTTTCGTTATTTTAAGTTTAAGCTAAATGATACAGTACAGTTTGCTGAAAACGATGGGCATATGTATCGCATTGTCGGTTATCGGTTAGAAAAAGGGTTTTACCCAAAAGATGAATGGACTCATATTATTTATGAACTACTTAGAGAATTTGACGGGTATACGATGGACGCGGAAGAAGAGGAAATTGTAAAAGTTATTCAAGTAGAGGATGAGTATTACAAAATACAAGAAGTATCGGGGTATCGTTATCCAGTAAAAATGAAGCAAAAGCAGCAAGTTATGAAAGGAGAGAAAATAGACGACTTATTAGATACGTACAACGACTATAAACGATTGGCGGATTTCTTTAAAGATTTGTTGTATGAACAAAAAGCTGAAGAAGTGTTGCAGGAGATGAAAAGGCTTAGAGCGTGAGGGGACAGTCGATTATAAGACTGTCCTCTATTTTTGACGGTGCATCAAAGTATGTTTTCCGTTACAATGAGAGAATCAATAGAAATAAGGTGATTATAGTATGGAAACAAAGAAAAAGGGCGAATGGTGCGAAATTACAGTTCCAGCGACGTGGAATGGTATAAGTATTGAGTCGTTGTTAAAAATGGAATGGGAAGTACCAAAAAAGTTATTACATCAGCTTCGTATGGAAAAAGGTGTTACGGTTAACGGAGAACAAAGGAGATGGAATGAACTTTTAAAAGAAGGAGATAAGTTACAAGTTCATATGTTTATGGAGGAGGAGTACGGCGTAGAGCCGGAATATGGTGAATTAAATGTAGTGTTTGAAGACGATCACGTACTCATTGTAAATAAGCAGGGGCAAATGGATACACATCCTTCTGAAAAAAATGGGACGGGAACACTTGCCAATCTTGTTGCTTTTCATTTTCAAATGCAAGGTTTAGAGACGAAGGTTCGGCATATCCATAGATTAGATAAAGATACGACAGGTGGTGTTGTATTCGCAAAACATAGAATTGCGGGTGCAATTATGGATCGTTTATTAATGGAACGGAAAATCAAAAGAACGTATATGGCACTTGTTGAAGGAAAAGTAAAAAAGAAGCAGGGGACAATTGATGCAGCTATCGGAAGAGATCGACATCATGCTACAAGGCGTCGTGTTTCTCCAAAGGGAGACCAAGCTATAACGTATTATAAAGTAGAGAAATATTTTAAAAAACAAAATGCGACGCTCGTAACGTTACAGTTAGAAACCGGTAGAACGCATCAAATTCGCGTTCATATGAGCTATAATGGAAATCCATTAGTTGGGGATGTATTATATGGTGGGCAAACAACATATATGTCCGGGCAAGCGTTACATGCGATGAAGATTAATTTTTTGCATCCGATTACGAAAGAAGAGATCGTTGTTGACGTACCTTTCCCTACAAATTTAAACGATACAATGAAAAAATTTGAAAGAGAAAATAGGTAAAGTGTAAGTTTAAAGTTGAAAAAGGTAGATTTTTGCAGGGATTTCTCTGAAAGAGGCGAAGCCGTTAAGAGAAAAGAGAGGTGAGAATTACTTGATCAAATATAAATATATGCTAGGGATATTTTTCGCTTGTCTCTTACTTACTCTATGTATTTATCCATATTTACCAACTCGTATGGCAGTACATTGGAACGAGAATGGTGGAGCGAACGAGTTTATGAGTAAACAAGTTGTCGTATTATTTATCCCTGTCCTTATTATTATTTTACATGGATTAGTATATGTTATTTTACATAATATATATAAGTTTAATGAAGGGGAGGATTTCATTATAAATGGATTTATAAAGAGTATTACTTTATTTATGATGTTTGTCCATATACTAATTCTCTTTATTAATTTGGGAAGTATTATATCCTTTCAGACAGGACTAACGATTGGAATTAGTATGTTTCTTTTTATGTTTAGTAAAGTGTTTAAAAAGGTGAAGGATAGAGAGAAAGAACCGATCAAATTACAAAAAATCCGTTTAGTTAGTAGGCGAATCTTTCAAGTGATGGCATGCAGCATATTATTTTCGTTGCTTTTGAGCCTGAAGTGGGGATTTTACTTGTTAATTAGTGTAATAATTTGCGGGGCTATTTTGTTTATGTTCTACATTTTATACGCATACATATTAGAAAGCTATGAAACATAAAAAAAGAGTCTTCTCCTAGAAGACTCTCTTTTTATTTACTTCGTAATAAATTGTTGTGTCCAGTAGTTGCCGCTTTCTACATAGCCAACACCGATATGAGTGAAGCCACTATTTAAGATGTTTGCACGGTGTCCGGCACTGTTCATCCAAGCTTGTACAACTTCTTCTGGAGTACGTTGTCCTTGGGCGATGTTTTCGCCTGCAGATTTATAAGAAATACCAAATTTTTTCATCATGTCAAACGGAGACCCGTATGTAGGGCTGTTATGATCAAAGTAGTTGTTTTTTTGCATATCTTCAGACTTAATGCGTGCTACTTTGCTTAATTCAGTATCGATTTGTAATGCTGATAAGCCTTGTTTTGTACGCTCTGCGTTTGTTAATTCAACAACGCGTTGTTCGAATTCGCTTAAAGATTTTGCTTCTTCAGCAGGCTTTTGCTCAGCTGGTTTTTGTGTTTCGTTTTGAGTATTGTTGTTTTCAGCTGGTTTTTGAGCTTCTGGTTTAGCAACTTCTTCAGCAGGCTTTTGTTCAGCTGGTTTTTGAGTTTCCTCAGCAGGCTTTTGAGCTTCTGGCTTAGCTGTTGGTTGTTCAGTAACAACATTTTCAGTAGGCTGTTGACCAGGAATGAAGCAATCTTGTTGGAATTGTCCTTGGTTCCATTGTGCTAATGATTCAACTCCCATAGATTGTAAGAATGCTTGTAATTCTTGTTGGCTCATTTGCTTCATCATCATTTTTGAATGCTGAATATTTTGAACCTTTATGTTAGATGGTTGTACTGTTGCAGCTTGTGCATCTAAAGAAGATACTCCTAAAGTAAGAGCTGTTGCAGCAGCTACAGATAATAAAACACGCTTTTTCATGATGTGTGTCCCCCTATATAAAGTTTTAATTTGTTTTCACACGATTTGTTTTTGACAGCCTGTCTGACTGACCAATTCATCGTAGCATACAATTTGCGAGAAAAAAGATGGAAAAAAATTCATAGACTTAAAATTTTCCTAATTTATCCTAAGAGGAGGAAAGGGATGAAATAAGAGAAACATAGAGTATAAAAGGAATTTTCAGCATTTTTATACTTGGTTTTAAGAGGGTGTTTTTGGATAAATGTACCTATATTAAAAATGAAGAATCCTATTGTATCAATGATTTTAGCATTTTTTTGAGGAATATACTGGATGTATTTTTACAAAACTGTAATGTTTCTGTTGTTCTTTTTTATAATAAAGTAACATATTTTTAATGTTGTAGCGGACAAAAAAGCGGCTATCTCTTTACATAGACGAAGGAGATAGCCGTTTTCCTATTATTACGTATGTTACGAGTTGGTTTCAATTGCTTCTAATAATAGATCAACAATGTGAATTCCTCTCATTTTATGAGAAAGACCTTCACGTTCAATACCTAGTTTCATTTGTAATAGACACCCAGGATTTGCAGTAACAATTGTCGCTGCATCTGTTTCATGTACACGGTCCATTTTGTAATCTAGAAATTCCATTGATAACTCCGAATGGACAATATTATAAATACCAGCAGAACCACAGCAACGGTCCGCATCTTTCATTTCGCGGTATGTTGCGTCTTGAATGGCCTCTAGTAACATACGAGGTTCCGAAGATGTTCGCATAACATTGCGTAAATGACAAGAGTCTTGATACGTAATGATTTGCGGCGTGAGTCGTAAGTCATTACGTTTATGGAAATCTAGTTCTACTAGTATAGCAGTAATATCTTTAATTTTAGAAACAAATTGCTTTGCGCGTTCAGACCATTTGGGATCATCTTTTAGCAGATAATCATAGTCTACGAGGTAAGCTCCGCAACCACCTGCATTCGTAATAATATAGTCGATGTTTAAATCTTCGAATGCTTCTATATTTCGTTTTGCTAATTCTTTTGCTCCACTCTTTTCACCAGCATGCCCATGTAATGCCCCGCAGCAACTTTGTGTTTTCGGAATAACGATATCACAACCAGCTAACTGAAGAAGTTTCATCGTTGCGTTATTTGTTTCTAAAAACATCGTATCCATTAAACAGCCTGTGAAGAATGCAACTTGTTTCTTCTTTGCCACCTCAGCAGGTAAAAATTCAGGACGATCTTTCATTGCTTTCATTTTAGGGACTTTTGGCAAAACGAGGTCCATCGTTGCAAGTGTTTCAGGGAATAACTTCATAATACCTGTTTTATGTGTTAGCGTTTGTAAACCAGAACGCTGGTAAAATCCGATTAGTCCTGTTAATATTCGCATTCGGTTTTGATGCGGGAATAGTCCTTCAAAAACAACTTTACGAACAGCTCTCACGGGCATGGAGAACTTTTTATTTTGATTAATAATATCACGAGCTTCTTCTAATAAATGTCCATAATTCACACCAGATGGACAAACAGGTTCACAAGCGCGACAGCCAAGGCAAACATTTAATGTATCTTCAACATCTTCATCCGGCTCAATTAAACCATCAACGACGGCTTTCATTAAGGCGATACGTCCGCGTGGGGAATGTGATTCTTTATACCCAGATTGAATGTAAGTAGGGCAAGTTGGTAAGCAAAAGCCGCATCGCATACAGTTTAGTAGTTCATCTTCACTTAATCGCTCTTTAAATTCCTTTTGAATGTTTTCTTTATTTAATGTGGTCATCGCTCAACCACCACTCTTTTACGAGAGTCTTTCGCGAACATCTTTCCAGGATTCATAATGTTGTTTGGATCGAAGGCTTGTTTAATCCCTTGCATAGCAGCAATACCTTCTTTACCTAATTTCATTTCTAAATACGGAGCTTTCATTGCGCCAACACCATGTTCGCCAGTAATCGTACCACCAAGCTCAATCGCTTTCGCAAATATTTCAGCAAAAGCTTGTTCGGCACGATGCATTTCTTCTTCATTACGGGCATCTGTCATACAAGTCGGATGCAAATTACCATCACCAGCATGACCAAAAGTACAAATAGGAATATTATATTTCTTTGCAATTGCATTAATTGCTTCAACCATTGGAGCGATTTGTGAACGTGGTACAGTTGCATCTTCTAATATTGTTGTCGGTTTTAGTCTTGCAAGTGCTGATAGTGCACTCCGGCGTGCTGTACGAAGCGCATCTGCTTCGGCTTCATCTTTTGCAACGCGAACATCGACCGCATTCATAGCACGGCAAACGTTAGCCATTTTTTCGATATCTCGATTGACAACCTCGGGCGGGCCATCTTGTTCAATTAATAAAATTGCTTTAACGTCAGTTGGTAAACCGATTTGTGCAAACTCTTCTACAACTTCAATTGTTGGTTGATCTAAAAACTCAAGTGTCGCCGGAATAATTTTATTTGCAATAATAGCAGAAACAGCTCGAGCAGCTTCGTTAATATCTTCATATAGCGCAAGCATCGTTTTCTTCGTTTCAGGCATAGGGACAAGTTTTAATATAGCTTCCGTAACAACACCAAGTGTTCCTTCAGAACCAATAAATAAACGAGTTAAATCATAACCAGCTACATCTTTTGCTAATTTACCACCAGTGCGAATGATATCGCCGTTCGGTAAGACAAGTTCAAGCCCCATTACATAATCACGTGTTACGCCATATTTTAAACCACGTAATCCGCCGGAGTTTTCATTAATGTTACCGCCGATTGTAGAAATTTTCATAGAGCTTGGATCTGGTGGATAAAATAAACCTTTTTCTTCTACTGCTTTAATAATATCAAGTGTAATAACACCAGCTTGTACAGTAATTGTTAAATTCTCTTCGTCAATTTCTAAAATATTGTTCATATGGCGGAAAATAAGGACGATACCACCTTCAAGTGGACACGTTCCAGCGCAAAGATTTGTTCCAGACCCGCGAACGTATACGGGGATTTTATGAGTGTTACACACTTTTAACACGTCTGCTATTTCATTTGTATTACGAGGAGCAATGACTGCATCAGGCATCGCTTGGAAGTTTGGAGTGGCATCATAACTATAAGTTAAACGCCCCATATTGGATGTATCTACATTATCTTCGCCAACAATAGATACGAATGAATCAATAATTTGCTTTTCTAACATTGGAAATCCCCCTCAAACTGTTAACGTATTTCGTCATAATAAAAAACGTTGTAACAGTGCTTTCATTATAATGATAAAAAAGTTGGAGGATTCTTTCTATGTGCAATCACCTAAAGATTAATCTGTTTTATCGTTATTTTTTGTATGATTATCTAATAAAAGGAGTGCGAAGTATAAAATATTTAAATCTTTGAATTGTTTCGGGTCAAGTCCTGTATGTTCTTCAATCTTTTTTAGCCTGTAATGCAATGTGTTAATGTGTATATGTAATTGCTCAGCTGTCTGTTTATAAGATTGGTTATAATCGATAAATAAACGTAAAGTGTGCATAAGCTCAGGAGATGATACTAAGTTTTCAATGGTACGCTCTAGAAACTGTTCTCGAGTTTCAGTAGAAATATCTTGTAAGCACATTTCTAAACGTAAATCTTCATTAAATACAATTTTTTTCGTTTCAAGTGATACTGAAAGGGCGCGTAATGCTTGTTCGTACGATAAGTTCATATTGCTTGGCGTAACTGTTTGTCCAATCCCGATATATAAAGTAATAGAAAATAAAGTTTCACAGTCTTGTTTTAACCGTTTTAAAAATTGAAAGGTTTGCTCTTTGGATTGGATTGTTGTAAACAAAATAAACCGATCATTTCCCCAGCGAACAAATAAATTTTCTTTTGCTAAAATGTTGCGCATATGTTGCCAAATTTTACGCTGGAGCATCGTATTATCTTGGGCGATTGATAATAAAATAAGTTGTTTCTTCTTATATAAATCAATGCCAAGCGTTTTTGCACGATCGGGAAAACTTGGAGACCAGTCTGTACTTTGAAGCCAATCAAAGACAAATGCTTCATAAGAACGGTGCTCAAGTTCTAGTTGTTCTAAAAAGTAGTTTTCATGAATTAATAATTCGGTCATCTTACGTAATATTTCTCCGTATTGTGAAATATTTTCAGGTTCTCCTGTAATTCCAATCACGCCGATTACTTCGTCATGGAATAGTAAAGGAAGGTTCATCCCAGCTTTTACACCTTGCAGTCGTCGTTCATCATCTTTTGTAATAATGACAGTTTTCTTTTGTTTCGCACAGCGGAGTGCACCTTCATGAAATTGACCGATTCTTTCCGCATCTGTACTTGCGATAATAACGCCTTGTATATTAATAATAATAATGTTTTCAGTAATTAATCTGCGTACTTCACGTACAATTTTATTCGCTAAATCAGGAAAAAGCATAATTTACACACCTCAAATTCTATTTGTTGTACATTATATATGTAAGTTTATCCCGCATTAATGGGCAGTAAGACCCCCACCTCAAAATTCAGCGAAAGCAAAGAAGTTAGATGGGGGATCAACTGCCCATAAAAGCCCGATTGGTTCAACTAATAATCAGTGGGGGATGAAGAAAACCCCCACTGATTAAAGTTTCACTTTATTAATAAAGGAAGATTTCACATTTTCCACACATTTATTTGTTATTTTACAATTATAACGAAATCATCCGAAGATGGAGGGAATCTTTTGAAAAAATATGTTTTTCTTCTCTGTTTTTTATTTCTATTAGTAGGGTGTCAAGGAAGTTCGTATACACCGATTGCTAAAGATAAAAGTGTTATTATAACAACGAATATAAAGGAAGGTAGTATTAGTTTTATTGATAAAAAAACAAAGAAGCTATTAACAACATGGGAATTAAATGAGCCGATTGCGGGGGTTACGCTACTTCCAAATGGCGAGGAAATACTTGTTTATGGTAAGCAATTAGAATATATGTATGTATATTCATTAGCAGAAGGAAGACAAGTGGACAAGTATAAGATTGGAAAAGGAATTGCTAATGTTATCGCATCAGATGATGGAACACAATTATTTGCTGCCGATCAAAATGAACAAAAGGTAAGGTTCTTTACGATAAAAGGAAAAGAGACAGGGAGGGTTTCAACAGGAAAAGGGCCGATAACGATGGTAGAGCATCATAACCAGTTATCTGTACTCAACTTTTATGATACGAAACTAACGACCATTGATACAAAGAAAAAAGAAGTGATACAGTCCTTTATGATTCCACCAGCATCAACAGGAGCAACGGTTAGCGCTGATGGGAAAGAAATATGGATTGGTGGACATGGTGATGGAAGTCAAGTGAATGAGAAAGTATTAGTGTATTCTTTACAGAGCGGAGAGATGATGCGTTCTTTACATGCTCCGTTTATGCCTGTGAATATAACAAAGGATGATAAGTATGTATATGCGCTAAGTCACGGTTCAAATACGCTTAGAAAGTTTGATGCAAGTACGTATCAAGAGGTAGGATTTGCAGAAGTAGGGTCTAATCCATTTGCATTTTTGAAAAGCGGTGCAGAAGGATATGTAGCTAGTTATGATAGCGATGAAGTATGCGTAATGGATATGAAGAATATGAAAATAAAACAAACAATTAAAGTCGGAAAAGGACCGTTTCAACTCATAGAGAGAGAAGGGGAAGGACAATGAGTAAATATAACGTGCTAGTCGTAGATGACGAAAGTGATATGAGGCAACTTGTCGGAATGTACTTAGATAACTTCGGATACGAGTGGGGAGAAGCTGAAAATGGAAAAGAGGCACTTCGAAAATTAGAGACGGAACATTACGATTTCGTTGTACTAGATATTATGATGCCTGAGATGGATGGGCTTTCAGTTTGTAAAGAGATTCGAAAAACGTCGGATGTACCTATTATATTTTTAACAGCAAAAGGTGAAGAGTGGAATAGGGTGAACGGCTTACGTATGGGAGCAGATGATTATATTGTAAAGCCATTTAGTCCTGGGGAACTAATTGCTCGTATGGAAGCTGTTTTAAGACGATATACAAAGCAAGAACAGCAAGAAGAGATTCAATTTGGACCGATTCTTATTAATGAAAAAAGTAGGAGGGTCGAGACGAATGGTGAGACGATTCCTCTTACGGTAAAAGAGTTCGATTTACTATATTTTCTTTGTCAACATAATGGACAAGTATTTAGCCGGGAACAATTGCTTGAAAAGGTGTGGGGATATGATTATGCAGGAAGTACAAGAACGGTAGATACGCATGTGAAAACGATGCGTCTAAAGCTAGGAGAAAGTGGAAACTACATTCAAACCGTTTGGGGTGTAGGTTATAAATTTGAGGTGTAACGTATGTTTACGATGGTACAAAAGCTTTGGCTTACAGTAGTATGTGCAGTATGTGTAACAGTTTCCTTTCTTTATTTTGTATCTTTATACTCATATGAAAAGTTATACGTTGATAATTTAAAAGATTCATTAGTAATGGAAGGGAAACGTCTTGCCACGCAATATGATAAACGTGAAGGAGTATCCACTTTTGAAGAGAAAGTAAGGGCATATGATCAAATATCTAGTTCAGATGTCCTTTTCGTATACAATCCGCGTGATTTAAGCGCATGTTTGCCTTTTGATGTTCACCATCATTCTCTTATAAGTGAAGGGGATAGACAGGCGCTATTAGATGGGAAAACAGTGACAAAGATAGGGTATGAAGAACATTTTGATCGTAATATTATGGGTGTTGTCATCCCTGTTTTAGATAATAAAAAATTAGTTGGTATTGTATACTCTTATATTCCTTTAAAAAGTATAAAAGACTTAATATTTGATATGGGTCTTATTTTAGCGCCGTTAGCACTTGCAATGATTTTAATTACAATATGGATTGGTAGAAAAATTATTATCGCCATTACGAGACCGCTTTCGCAAATGGAACGAGTTGCAAATCATTTGGCTACTGGAGATTTCTCAGAGCGGATTACAATTTCTTCAGAAGATGAAATTGGACGATTGGGAAAAGCCTTTAATAAAATGGCAAATTCCTTAGAAACAGAAGATGTAAAGCGTAAGGAATTTTTAGCTAATGTTTCGCATGAACTTAGAACACCGCTTAGTTATATTAAAGGATATAGTGAAGCTATTTTAGACGGTGTAGCGAAGGGACCGCAGCAGGAAAAAGTAACGCAACTTATTCATAAAGAAGCAGGTCGCATGCAGCGCCTCGTTCATGATTTATTAGACCTAGCGCAGCTAGAAGGTGAACACTTTCCCTTAAAGAAACAACCTATCGTTTTTTCACAGCTTATTGAAGATGTACTAAATACGTACGAGTTGCAGTTTGTAGAAAAAAAACTTCGTATTTCAACGAATTTAAATCCTGAAATTATCGTGATGATTGATGAGGATCGTATGCAACAAGTACTTCATAATGTATTAGATAATGCGATACGTTATACAAATCAAAACGGGGATATCATAATAACATTAAAGCAAATCGATGATTATTGTGAATTGCACATAAAAGATACAGGAATAGGTATTGATAGAGAGCATTTAGAAAATCTGGGGGAACGTTTTTACCGAGTAGATAAAGCGAGAAGTCGTCAACACGGTGGAACAGGTTTAGGTCTTGCAATTGTAAGGCAAATTGTTCATATACATGACGGTGAGTGGAGAATAGAAAGTGAAAAAGGTAAGGGCACGACAGTTAGTATTAAATTAAAAGCACAAGATGAGGAGAGCATATTCTAACTTTTGGAATATGCTCTTCATATTGAAGGTAAATAGTTACGCGTAAATGTATTAATTAATATCAAACAAATATCAAAAATTTGACTATTTTATGAACAAAACATTTGTACTTCTTACTAATTCGTTCTAAAATAGTTATGGATGCTAAGTTCTTATAAAACGTTACAATTGTTGTTTGGAAGATACTGAGGTGATTTAACTGGAGTACAAATCTATTAAACCGAAAAAAATTTACGAAGAAGTATCTGAAGCTATTTTAACAATGATTAAAAATGGTACGTTAAAACCTGGTGACAAACTACTTCCTGTTCATCAATTAGCTGAGCAGTTTCAAGTTGGCAGATCTGCTGTTCGTGAAGCGCTAAGTGCGCTAAGAGCAATGGGCTTAATTGAAATGAAACAAGGAGAAGGTACATATGTAAGGAATTTCGATCCTTCTTCATTAACAAAATCACTAAATAACAAGTTATTAATGAAGAAAGAGGATATTTTGAATTTATTAGAAGTACGGAAGGTGCTCGAAGTGGGGGCAGTTCGAGCGGCAGCGGCAAAACGTACGGAAGCTAATTTGCAAAATATGAAGCAGTGGTTAGATGAAATGGCAAAGAGCATTGGAGATGAGAAGGCTGGCGAAAAAGCAGACTTTCATTTTCACATGGGAATTGCAGAATCTTCGCATAATAACATCTTGCTTGAGCTCATGAATCATGTTTCAGAGATGATTGCTGAAACGATTGGTGAATCAAGACGCATTATTTTATATGGTGAACAAACAACATCAGAACGACTTTTAGAAGAGCATCAATCTATATATGATGCGGTGTTAAAGCAAGATGTGGAATTAGCGCAGCAAGCGATGCTAGATCATTTAACAAATGTAGAACATATTGTCACAGGTAAAAGCGATATAAATTCGTAATTTAATCTTTTAAAAATCTAATTTTCTGATAAAATAGAGGGAGATTAAGTAAGCGTTTTCTTTAGAAGAGGGAGAGGATAGGCCATGGTTGAGCCTACTTCTTCTAATCTTAGTCATCTGATGACCATATGATTTTTGGCGGAGTTGTAATGAGGGGGAATTATAGTTATGAAAGTTACTTTATTTGTTACTTGTTTAGTCGATATGTTTGAAACAAACGTCGGTAAAGCAACAGTTGAAGTATTGGAGCGTTTAGGTTGTGAAATTGAATTTCCAGAAGCACAAGTTTGTTGTGGTCAGCCTGCTTATAATAGCGGCCATGTAGAAGCAGCAAAAGAAGCGATGAAACATATGATTGAAACTTTCGAAGATGCAGAATATATCGTTACGCCATCTGGATCTTGTGCGACAATGTTTCATGAGTATCCGCATGTTTTTAAAGATGATCCGAAGTGGGCTAAACGTGCACAAAAGGTTGCTGATAAAACATATGAATTTACACAATTTATTGTAGATGTTTTAAAAGTTACAGATGTTGGTGCAAGTTTACCAGGGATAGCTACTATTCATAAATCTTGTCATATGACACGCCTGCTTGGAGTAAAAGAGGCACCAGGAATTTTATTATCAAGCGTAAAAGGATTAATTGTGAGAGAACTGCCGAACGTGCAAAATTGTTGTGGGTTTGGGGGAACGTTTTCAGTTAAGATGACTCCAATTTCTGAGCAAATGGTAGATGAAAAAGTAGATAGTGTAATGGAAACAGGTGCTGATTATTTAATCGGTGCAGATTGTGGGTGTTTGTTAAACATTGGCGGACGTATTGAGCGTTTAGGAAAAGAAGTAAAAGTAATGCATATTGCTGAGGTCTTGAATAGTCGCTCATGAAGGGGGAACATAAGCTATGTCTATGAAAATCAGTGAGAAAAAATTTAATGATCGCGTTGGCGATGGAATTCAAGATTCGTTTATGCGCGGAGCGGTATCTTCTGCACAAACGCGTTTATATACAAATCGATTAAAAGCAGCTGACGAGTTGGGAAACTGGGAAGAGTGGCGTGAACTAGGTGAACAAATTCGTCAACATACGTTAGAAAATCTTGATTATTATTTAATGCAGTTAAGTGAAAATGTATCAAAAAGAGGCGGTCACGTTTACTTTGCGAAAACGAAAGAGGATGCAGCAAAGTATATTCAAGACGTTGCAAAAAAGAAACAAGCGAAGAAAGTTGTAAAATCAAAATCAATGGTAACTGAAGAAATTAGTATGAATCATGCCCTTGAAGAGATTGGTTGTGAAGTGTTAGAGAGTGACTTGGGAGAGTATATCTTGCAAGTAGATAACGATCCACCATCACATATTATTGCGCCTGCACTTCATAAAAACAGAACGCAAATTCGTGATGTATTTAAAGAAAAACTTGGATATGAAAATTCTGATGATCCATACGAAATGACAAAGTTTGTTCGTAAACAACTTCGTGAGAAATTTATGGATGCAGAAATTGGTGTGACAGGTTGTAACTTCGCTGTTGCAAATACTGGCTCTCTTTGTTTAGTGACGAACGAAGGTAATGCCGATCTTGTCATGTCGATTCCGAAAACACAAATTGCAGTAATGGGTATGGAACGTATGGTTCCGACAATGGAAGAATTAGATGTTTTAGTTGGTTTACTATGTCGTAGTGCGGTAGGTCAAAAATTAACAAGTTATGTAACAGTAGCAGGACCAATTCAAGAGGAAGAGGTAGATGGACCAGAAGAGTTTCATTTAGTCGTTGTTGATAATGGCCGCTCTCAAATTCTTGGATCGGAATTCCGTTCAATATTGCAATGTATTCGTTGTGCCGCTTGTGTTAACGTATGTCCCGTATATCGTCACGTTGGTGGACATTCGTATGGATCTATTTATTCAGGACCAATCGGTGCGGTATTAACACCACTTTTAGGTGGGTATGACGATTACAAAGAGCTTCCTTATGCATCTAGTTTATGCGGAGCATGTACAGAAGCTTGTCCAGTAAAAATTCCATTACATGATTTATTATTAAAACATCGTCAAGTCATCGTTGAGCAAGAAGGTCGTGCCCCACTTGCAGAAAAATTAGCAATGAAAATGTTTAGTATGGGTGCTTCTTCAGCAGCTTTATATAAAATGGGATCGAAAATGGCACCGGCAGCAATGAGTCCATTTACATCTGGTAACCGTGTATCAAAAGGTGTTGGACCACTTAAAAACTGGACGGATATTCGTGAATTCCCAGCTCCAAGTAAAGAACGATTCCGTGATTGGTATAAAGATCATAAGAAAGGCGGGGACAAATAATGACAGGATTAATTCAAAACCGTGAGTCCTTTCTAGATAATATCGCAAAAGAACTTGGGCGCGCGCGTAAAACAGAAGGCGTAGAACGTCCAGCATGGAAAAGTAATGTGAATGTAGAAACGTTAAAAGATTATTCACAAGAAGAATTGTTAGAAGTATTTAAAAAGCAATGTACAAACATTCATACAACTGTTGTGGAAACGACAAACGACCGCTTACGTGAAGATATTCAAAAAGTAATCGTTGAAAACGGCGGAGGACCTATTATATTATCAGCAGATGAACGTTTTGATTCCTATGGATTGACTTCTTTATTTAAAGAAGAGCTTCCAAAGCAAAATGTTGAGGTAAATGTATGGGATCCTGAGAAAAAAGAAGAGAATATGCGTATAGCGGAAAAAGCGAATATCGGTATTGCATTTAGTGATTATACTTTAGCTGAATCTGGTACGATTGTTGTACAAAGTCATAAAGGACAAGGGCGTTCTTTACACTTTTTACCGACTGTATACTTTGCTATTATTCCACGTGAAACACTTGTACCGCGTATTACACAGGCAGTTCAACATATGAACTCACGTGTGGAAAAAGGTGAAGCAGTCGCATCTTGTATTAACTTTATTACAGGACCAAGTAACTCTGCGGATATTGAAATGAATCTTGTTGTCGGAGTACATGGGCCGTTAAAAGCAGCATATTTCATCGTATAAAATAGGGGAAAGCAGGCCGGAAAACGGCCTGCTTTTTTAATAGAATAAAGATAATATGAAGTAGAAGTTCTCTCCTTTTTTTGTTATGTTCTTTTGGAAAGGAGAGGAAGGGATGTTCACTTATTTATATGCATTGTTAATAGGTATGGTGTTTGGTTCTTTTTTTATGGTGATTGCGATGAGAGTTCCAGTAGGGGAATCTATTATTACACCGCGTTCGTACTGTCATTACTGCAAGTATACGTTACAGCCGAAAGAACTTATTCCAATCATTTCATTTTGTATACAAAAAGGGCGTTGTACGAATTGTAAGAGCAAAATCTCAAGTTTGTACATAGTATTTGAATTTGTTACAGGCAGTTTATTTTTTCTTACTGTATATGTAATTGGAATGGAAAGAGAGCTCATCATCATTTTATCGCTTTTTTCGTTACTTCTAATTATTTCAGTTACAGATTTAGTATATATGCTAATACCTAATCGTATTTTAATTTGGTTTGCGCTTTTGCTTATTTTAGAATGTATTTTTGTACCGTTAGTCACTTGGACAGATAGTATAGTTGGTAGTGGCGTTATATTCATTTTGTTATATTGCATGCAAAAGATATATCCAGAAGGGCTTGGTGGAGGGGATATAAAATTACTTTCGCTGCTTGGATTTATAGTGGGACTGAAAGGGATTTTTATGATTTTATTTTTAGCATCTTGCTTTAGTCTTTGTTTCTTTGGAGCTGGTATAGTATTAAAACGTATGAAAATGAGGAGCCAAATTCCGTTTGGTCCTTTTATTAGTCTTGGAGCAATATGTTACATGCTGGTCACGTATACAAAATAGAGAGGGGATAGAACATGAATGTATATATGGATGATCAAAGAAGTTGTCCATACGGGTATGTACTCGCCACTACAGTAGAATGTGCTTTGCAAATGGTTCGGGATTATGATGTAAATATTCTTTCCCTTGATTTTAATATGGGATGGGGAGAAAAAAGTGGGTTAGATTTCGTAGAAGCTTTCTGCAACGAAGGTTTATATGTTAATGAAATTCACCTTCATACAAATGATGTCGTCGGTATGCATCAGATGAAAAAGAGCATAGAGAGAGGGAAGGAAAACGGGGAAATTAATCCTTATATTTCCTTGAAATATGTAGGGAGCTAAAAACTCCAAAGTAAAACTTTGGAGTTTTTAATGTTTCATATGTGCTTGTAAAGGAATAATTTCCTCCGTTTGAGCTCCAACTAATTGAGTTTTCTCTTGTTCAACAACAGGTGCTTTCTTTGTTAAGTAATGATATACCATACCGACAAATACGGATCCGCCAATAATGTTACCGATTGTAACTGGAATTAAGTTATGAATAGCGCCCGCAAAAGAAATTGTCTCAGGATGTGGTGATACTAAAGATAAAGCAAACAGTGATAAGTTTGCAATGCTATGCTCATAACCAGATAAAAAGAAAGTGAAAACGAGCATCATCATCATTAATATTTTTGCTGTGTCACCTTTCACTTGAGAAGGTAAGAAGCAGGCAAGACATACGAGCCAGTTACATAAAATCGCTTTAAAGAATAATTGCATTGTAGGTGTATTCATCTTTCCTTCAACAACTTTATTCATTAAATGACTGTGATCAATTGCTTCGAAAATTCCAGTTGCGTAAAATAGTAAGGCAAAGAATAAAGCGCCAGCTAAGTTACCTGCATAACAAGCAACCCAGTTACGAAGTGTATCAGAAATCGTTGTTTCTTTTCTTAAAGTTGCCACTGTGAAGTACATCGTATTGCCAGTAAATAATTCAGCGCCGCCATATATAATAAGTACGAGAGCAATTCCGAAAAACATGGAGGAAGCTAAATATGTTGCTGGTGAATCTGCAATATGAAAAAAGTTACCTAATTTAAAACATAGTACAATAATAAAACCGATATAAATGCCCGCAAGTGCAGCACGAATGAAATATTGCATTGGATTTATATCTAGCATTTGTTTTTTGCTCTTAGCCAGTTTTACAACGTAATCTAATCCTTGTTCTAGCATGAGTAATACGCTCCTTTAATACATCGTCTATAAATACTCCTTATATGAATAAGGTACATGGATTTGTTCATAGTTTCAATAAGTTTGTGCAATATTTCACAAAAAGGACATACATCTATAAAGGAAGCGTTTACAAAAGGTAGTATAATGGAATTTTTTCTAAAAATAGAGAGGGGAATTGAAACGAGAAAAAAGAAAAAGCGCTGTAATTACAGCGCTTTTTCGTCTAAATTCTTTTCTACTTTTACTTCTACTTCTTTCGAGAAGAACCAACCGCAAACTGCGATTCCAACTAATACAATCCAGAATGTAAGCTTCCACGGAGTGGATTCTGGGAATGAATGCGGAAGGACATTTAAAGCAGGGTGTGCTAACGTATAAACTGTTAATTTCACACCAACCCAACCTACAATTAAAAATGCTGCAGTTTCAAGTCCTGGTTTACGTTTTAATATTTGTACGAAAGCAGTTGCTGCAAATCGCATTATAACTAATCCGATAAGTCCACCTGTAAAGATAACGATAAATTGACCTGTATCAAGACTACCAATCGTACCTAATCCTGTTTTCGGTAAAGTCACTGCTAATGCAACAGCAGCTAAAATTGAATCAACTGCGAAGGCGATATCAGCAACTTCGACTTTAAATACAGTCCACCAAAAGTTCTCTTGTTTTTTCTTTGCTTCTTTTTCTTCTGTTTCTTCATGTGTATTCTTTTTAACATACGTTTTAAATAAGTGATTCCCCGCGATAAACATAAGATAAATCGCACCAATTGCTTGCACTTGCCATACATCTACTAGGAACGAAATCATAAATAGTGATCCGAAGCGGAAAACGAACGCTCCTGCTAATCCATAAAATAGTGCTTTCTTTCGTTTTTCTTCTGGTAAATGTTTTACCATAATTGCGAGAACGAGAGCGTTATCAGCCGCTAAAATCCCCTCTAGTGCAATTAGGATGAGTAATACCCAACCATACTCCAATAATAATGATACATCCATGTACATTCTCCTCTCATTTCTATAAAGACTAAACAAGTGAAGAAGTTCCCCACTGTTTAGTTTCCCCATACTCCTGCGTATCAACGGTGGAAGGAATTTGAAAACAAAAAAGACCTCTGCCGTTGATAGGCAAAGGTCTTGCTAGACATATGTAATGAAAATGCCAACAAAGCCGGAAGAACTAAGTTCTACGTAATGACGACTTTGTTTCCAAGAAATAGTTCTTGGACGCTACTCCCCTTTGGAGATATGCTATTGTACTCTCATTATATGGATAATTTATACGGTTGTCAACCTGTTAAAATATCTTCGTTGGGATATTTTATTTTTCTTTGTTTTTTACGTGCAAATGAAAAGGCTAATGTTAAAGGCCCCATCTTTCCAAAAAACATCATAAAGATAATAATTGTTTTGCCGATGATTGTTAAGTGTGGCGTCAAATTCATGCTAAGGCCGACAGTTCCAAATGCTGAAAATACTTCAAAAGCACTCATTAATAAAGGAACCTTCTCAGTGATGCTTAAAATTAAAATAGAAAGAAAAATAAACGAAATTGAAATAATAGTAATCGTTAATGATTTGACAATGAGCGTATCTTTAATGGATTTTTTAAACACGACAATATCATCTTGTTCTTGCAAAAATTTAAATACGCCGAAAAACATAATCAAAAAAGTCGTTAACTTAATCCCACCACCAGTTGAAGCACTGCCAGCACCAATAAACATAAGAAGCATCATTAATAAAAGTGAAGGTTTTGATAATGCAGAGATATCAACAGTATTAAACCCGGCAGTACGTGTTGAAACCGCTTGAAAATAAGCAGCCATACCTTCTTCAAATGGTGTAAAACCTCTCATGGAAATTGAATTATGGAACTCAAATATAAAGATAAAAGCTGTAGCAATAATATTGACGATTAGAGTAGAAGAGAGCATAAGCTTTGAGTGCAAAGTAAGGTTTTTAAAGTTTTTCTTTCTTTTTATATCTACGATAACCGTAAAACCAATCCCACCTAAAATAATGAGGGAAGAAATAACGAGATTGACGAGAATGCTATGGGAGTGCGACATTAAATTATCGCTCCACACAGAAAACCCAGCATTGTTAAAGGCTGAGATAGAATGAAAAAAGCTATAATATATACCTTTGGCAACCCCGTATTTTGGTACCCATTCAAAAGAGAGAAGTAAAGTAGCGATACATTCTACAGTAAAAGAAAATAAAAATAATGCTTTTGCAAGACGAATGATTCCGCCGACATTTGTTTGATTTAATGCTTGTTGTAATAAAATCCGGTTTTGAAGGCCGATTTTTCTACCGAGCATAATTGCGATTAAAACAGCAAAGCTCATAATGCCAAGCCCGCCAACTTGTATAAGTGTTAAAATGACACATTGGCCAAATAAGGTAAATACTTTACCAGTGTCCACAACACCAAGCCCTGTAACCGTACAAGCAGAAACCGTTGTAAATAAAGCATCGAGCCATGAAATAGACGTTGTTGTAGCAATTGGCAATTTCAATAGGCATGTACCGATAATTGATAGCATAATAAAAGATACAGTAAGAACACGGGGAGGACTCATGCTAATGTTAATCCGTTTCATTTCACATATCGTTCCTTTCGATTTGCTCTTACTAGTATGTGAAGAAGCACTATTATGTATGTTAAAAAAGAAAGAGGCAGAGAATATCTGCCTCTAAGCCATAGGTTATATAGTTATCCGCGTAATTGTTGTTGAGCTAAAGCAACAAGACGTTTCGTTACTTCACCGCCAACTGATCCGTTAGAACGAGATGCTGTATTAGATCCTAAGCTTACACCGAATTCTTGTGCGATTTCATATTTGAATTGTTCAAGTGCTTGCTCTGCACCCGGAACTAGTAATTTGTTTGTTTTCACCATGTTGATACACATCCTTAAAGAGTAATCCAGTTTAGCTAAGTGCTATCTGGTAATGTTATTTTATGTGTAAACGACGTACTCATACACGGAAGTAAACGGTGTGATTAGAAGTTCTTGGATAGAAAAAAGAGTAGCAAATTTGCTACTCTTTTTTCAGTATTGTCGCTGTACCTTCTACGACAATATCATCAGATTGATTATATATGTTTGTTTGCAATGTGATAATTTTTTTATCGTCCCGTTTTTTAATAACTTCTGCCACAACGCGAAGTGTATCACCGATTTTGACAGGAGCACGGAATGAAACGTTTTGTGATAAATAAATCGTATTTTTGCCAGGAAGTTTCGTTCCAAGAATGGTAGAAATAAAACTTGAAACGAGCATGCCATGGGCAATACGTTCTTTGAACATTGTCGTTTTTGCAAAAGAGTCTAGAATGTGAATAGGATTTACATCTCCAGTCAATTTTGCAAAATTGATAACGTCCTCATCCGTAATTTTTTTTGTAAGTGATGCTTGATCACCGACTTGAATCTCATCGTAACGAAGCTCCGGAACAGTTTGTGCTTCTTGAAATGGATTCATTTTGTCCTCCTTCTTTTCCATATCGAAAAATGTAAGCCATCTTGATGTAGTAGGAGGAAGAAAGAGTTTTGTTTGTGCTGCAGTTAGTTGCCACATTTTTCTTACTTGATGGAAGTAAATAGATTTTTTGAGTTTTCCTCGAACTGCTTTGCGAGTTCTAGTTGTTTGGACTTGAACTCTCCCAAAAAAACTTCTAACTGTTTTTGAACCTCTTCACGTTGCGACTGTTGTTGTTCGATAAAGTGTTTTGTTGTTTCTTCAAATTGGCCGCTAGTTTGAGTAAGAATAGACAAAGATGTTTTTGTAGGCGAAACAGTAAGTTGGTGCATTTGATTAGAAAGCTCATTCCACTTTTCTTGCCACTCGTTAATTTGATCATTTAAGGAGTTTCCAGTTAATTGCTTCACATAGTCTGTATATTGGTTATTGAACTGAGCAGTGAATTGGTGTAGTTCTTTTTCTAGTTCATCTACTCCTGATGTTAATTTATGCAAAGCGTCTTGTTGTTGTTTTAACGTTTCTAAAGTAAGTTGCTCTAATTGTTTCCCAGCTGAAGAGAAGAGGGAAAGAGATTGAGACCAGTTTTTCCAAAATGCATCGACTAATTCGTATGGCTTAGTTTCCATTGTTTGACCTCCAAATGTTTTTTTGCATATTGTGAACGCAGATTACTCTGCTGTACCACCAGGTGAAGATGAAGAATCCTTTTCATCCTTTTCTGGAGAAGTAGAAAATGGAAAGAATGCATTGGTGTATAACGTGAAAAACGTCCGCAACATATTTTGATAATGTTCAAAAGAAGTCGCACATGTTGTTAAATATTGCTCTCCATATTCTGTTAAAGAATAAATTCGTTTCGCTGGCCCGCCTTCGCTTGTATCCCAAGTAGAAGAAATAAGATTTTCTTTTTCTAATTTGCGTAGTGTCCTATACACATTACCTTGGTCAACAGAAGAAAAGCCGATGTCCATTAGCATTTGAATAAGTTTGTAACCATGAAGACTCCAGTCTTTTAGACAGAGAAGTAAGAAAGGAACTAAGAAGTTTTTTGGCATGGAGTTTGGTTGTTTCGCTTGGTTTTTTTCCAAACTTTCTGGGTGTTCTGGTTCATTATGTAGCATGATTGTACATCACCTCATGAATCAGTTAGATGGAATTTTTTGCTTATAAGTGCAATTTACACCTATCTGTTTTTAATGTCAATACATTTGTTAGAAAATAAAGAAAAATAAAATATATACTTGAAGTTTTATTCGGAATATTAGAAAATAGTGAATAGGTTGAATTGTTTCAAAAACGAAAAAGGGAGTGTAGTCGAAGTGATTGATCAAAAATTCGATCCATTGCAAGCATGGAAAAATGCTTATGAACAAACCGAAACATTTTGGGGAAAAGCGCTCAATGAAACAATTAAAACAGAAGAATATTCTGCTTGGATGGGCAGCGTTCTAGATTTGAATTTGTTTTATCAAAAAGCATTAAATGATACGACAAAAAATTATTTAGAACAGGTGAATGTGCCGACGAGAGAGGATATCGCTAGAGTAGCTACGCTTGTTATTAACTTAGAAAATAAAGTTGATAACATCGAGGAAATTCTAGAAGAGAAAGTGGATTCATTAGGACAAGCTCCTACATTAAAGCGTGATGTTACGAAAGTAAAACAAGATATGCGCACGTTAGAAACGAAAGTTGATCAAATTTTAGAATTGCTAGAAAAGCAAAATGCAGTACTAGCTAAACTACAAGTACCTGTAAAAGAAGAAGTAAAGCCTGTAAATAAGCCAGAAAATAAAAAATGATAATGGCGTTTGTTTATAACGTGTAAAAGAGGGAGGGAGAATCTCTTTTCATGTATAAACAACGAAACATAATTAATATATGGACTCAATTAGTATGAGTACCAAAATGATTCATAACAATCGTTCACAAATTCATTTAAGGGGGAAAAGAAATGGTTCAATTAAATGGCAAAGTAGCAATCGTAACAGGTGGGGCAAAAGGAATTGGAAAAGCAATCACAGTAGCATTAGCACAAGAGGGAGCAAAAGTAGTTATTAACTATAACAGCAGTAAAGAAGCAGCTGAAAACTTAGTAAATGAATTAGGAAAAGAAGGACATGACGTTTATGCAGTTCAAGCGGATGTTTCTAAAGTAGAAGATGCAAACAGACTTGTAGAAGAAGCTGTGAATCATTTTGGTCAAGTTGATATTCTTGTTAATAATGCTGGTATTACAAGAGATCGTACATTCAAGAAATTAAATCGTGAAGATTGGGAGCGCGTAATTGACGTGAACTTAAGCAGTGTATTTAATACGACAAGCGCGGTACTTCCATACATATCGGAAGCAGAAGAAGGAAGAATCATTAGTATTTCTTCTATTATTGGCCAAGCTGGTGGATTTGGACAAACAAACTACTCAGCAGCAAAAGCAGGTATGCTAGGATTTACAAAATCATTAGCGTTAGAATTTGCAAGAACAAATGTAACTGTAAACGCAATTTGCCCAGGATTTATTGATACTGAAATGGTAGCAGAAGTACCAGAAGAAGTGCGTCAAAAAATCGTTGCGAAAATCCCGAAAAAACGTTTTGGTCAAGCTGATGAAATTGCAAAAGGTGTAGTATATCTATGCCGTGACGGTGCGTATATCACAGGTCAGCAATTAAACATTAACGGCGGATTATACATGTAATGAAGTAAGAAAAAAGTGCATATCCATAGCAGGAATGCACTTCTTTTTTTAGAAAGAAATTGACCAAAAAGGAGATAGGAAAAATGACTACATTCGTAACGGAATGGGAAAAGCAATTGGAGTTGTACCCAGAAGAATATCGTAAAGCATATCGCCGTGTGAAAAGAGCGAGCGAAGTTTTATTACGCGAACCAGAACCACAAGTTGGTTTAACACCGAAAGAGGTTATTTGGACGAAGAATAAAACGAAGCTGTATCGTTACATTCCAAAACAAGAAAAAACACAGAGAGTTCCAATCTTATTAATATACGCTCTTATTAATAAACCGTATATTATGGATTTAACTCCAGGAAATAGTTTAGTGGAATATTTAGTAGATCGTGGTTTTGATGTGTATATGCTTGATTGGGGCACATTCGGTTTAGAAGATAGTCATTTGAAGTTTGATGATTTCGTGTTCGATTATATTGCAAAAGCAGTGAAAAAAGTAATGAGAACTGCAAAATCGGACGAGATTTCTTTACTTGGTTATTGCATGGGTGGAACGTTAACATCTATTTATGCAGCGCTTCATCCGGACATGCCAATTCGTAACTTGATTTTTATGACAAGTCCTTTTGATTTCTCTGAAACAGGATTATACGGTCCTTTATTAGATGAGAAATATTTCAATTTAGATAAAGCGGTTGATACATTCGGAAATATTCCGCCAGAAATGATTGATTTCGGAAATAAGATGTTAAAACCAATTACAAACTTTGTCGGTCCATATGTTGCTTTAGTCGATCGTTCAGAAAATGAGCGCTTCGTCGAAAGTTGGAAATTAGTTCAAAAGTGGGTAGGCGATGGTATTCCGTTCCCAGGTGAATCGTATAGACAATGGATTCGTGATTTTTATCAAAATAATAAATTAGTGAAGGGTGAACTCGTTATTCGCGGACAAAAGGTAGACCTTGCAAATATTAAGGCGAATGTCTTAAATATTTCTGCGAAACGTGATCACATTGCTCTGCCATGTCAAGTAGAAGCTTTACTTGATCATATTTCTAGCACAGATAAACAGTATGTATGTTTACCGACAGGACATATGTCTATCGTGTATGGTGGAACGGCTGTAAAGCAAACATATCCGACGGTTGGAAATTGGCTGGAAGAGCGTTCTAATTAAAGAGAAGAAATCCAACTAGCGTATGTTAGTTGGATTTTTTTATGGAAAATGACGAAACATAGAAAGGAGAAAATTACATTGTAGGAGTATAATTATGAAGCTTATGACTGGTAAGTTGTTTTGGAATGCTGGAGTTTCTGTACCTTGTTATCCAACGTTAGAAAATGATATGATATGTGATGTACTAGTAATTGGAAGTGGAGAAGCAGGTGCTCATATAGCGTATTCGTTAGCTAAAATTGGAATGCGTGTTATGCTCATTGAAAAAAGAGCAATTGCATGTGGTAGCACAGCTGCAAATACAGGATTATTACAATTTGTTCATGATAAATCGTTAACCTCTCTTATTCATACATTTGGTGAAGAGAAAGGGGTACGAGCATATAGACTTTGTTATGAAGCGCTGCAAACAATGGAGAAGGTTGTGCCAACTCTCGATATTGATCCCCATTTTATTCCGCGAAATAGTTTGTATTATGCAAGTAGAGATGAGGATGTTTCATTTTTACAAGAAGAATATAATACGTTACGCCATTATGGATTTCCGGTTGAATATTTTACAGAGTCTGATATTAAGAAACGTTATTCATTTGCAAAACAAGCAGCGTTATATACAAGCGGTGATGCAGAAGTGAATCCGTATTTATTAGCACATAGTCTTTTGCATAAAGCGAAACAAATGGGCGCTACTATATACGAACATACAGAGGCATTACATATTAAACAAATCCAAAATGATTTAATTTGTTACACGAAAACAGGAAATAAAATTGTAGCAAAGAATATTATTATGGCGACAGGTTATGAAGCAATTTTTGGAAAGAAAGAAAAAAATACAACAGTAGAAACGTCTTATGCCGTTGTGACAAATAAGATAGATTATTTTGAAGGCTGGCATGAGCAATCGTTAATTTGGGAAACAGCACGTCCGTATTTGTATAGTCGAACGTATCAAAATCGCATTGTTATAGGCGGATTAGATGAGGCGCTGAAAATTCAAAAAATCGGCGATACGAAATTATTGCATAAGCGTGATCTTCTTATTAACATTGTAAAAGAAATGTTCCCCCAGTATAAAAATATACGGGCAGAGTACTATTGGGCAGCAGCATTTGGTGGCAGTCATGACGGTCTTCCTATTTTAAAAGAAGATAAAAAAATACATAATTTATATTACGCACTGCCGTATGGGGGAAATGGAACTGTATACGGAATGGTATTTGCGAAACTATTTCAGCAGTTATTTACAAATGAAGAAAGTGATGATTTTTCTTTATTTAATCGATAGAAAAAAGGTAGCGAAGTGATGGAATGAGAGATATAAAAAAGTTTTTACAAAAGTTACGTCCCGTACAACTTATCGTTGTATTTTATTTACTAGCCGTAGTCGTATCGGTAATTTTGCTTAGTTTACCATTTGTTACGAAGCCTGAAGTGAAATGGACATTTATCGATGCACTATTTACATCTGTTAGTGCGGTAAGTGTTACGGGACTGTCTGTTGTTACGATTTCAGATACGTTTACAACGGCAGGAATTATTGTTTTAGCCCTTATTTTACAATTAGGCGGATTAGGAATTATGGCGCTTGGTACATTCGTCTGGATTATAACGGGGAAAAAGATTGGTTTGCAAAGAAGAAGATTAATTATGGCAGACCATAACCAAGGGAATTTATCGGGCCTTGTAGAATTGATGCGTTCTATTTTAATTGTAATTATTTCGATAGAACTCATTGGAGCAATACTGTTAGGTACAAGGTTCTTACTATATTTCCCGACTTGGCAAGAAGCTTATTTTCACGGTTTCTTTGCCGCTGTGAGCGCAACAACGAACGGAGGATTTGATTTAACAGGACAATCACTTATTCCGTACAAAAAAGATTATATTGTTCAAATGATTCATATGTTGCTTATTATTTTAGGAGCTATCGGTTTCCCAGTGTTAATGGAAGTAAAACAATTCCTTAGTAAAAGGCGACAACAACTATTTCGCTTTTCGTTATTTACAAAATTGACGACAACGACATTTTTTGTACTCGTTATTGTTGGAACAATTATGATTTTTCTATTGGAACGAAATCATTTTTTAGTAGGAAAGTCATGGCATGAAACTGTATTTTATACATTATTCCAATCTGTGACGACGCGAAGTGGAGGACTGGCTACAATGGACATACGTGAATTATCACAACCAACGCTTTTATTTATGAGTATATTAATGTTCATTGGGGCATCTCCAAGTTCAGTTGGGGGCGGAATACGTACGACAACATTTGCAGTTAGTATATTATCGTTATATACATTTGCAAGAGGCGGGAGAACAGTCCGAGTTTTCAAACGTCAGCTACATGAAGAGGACGTGTTGAAAGCATCTGTCGTTATGACGATGGGGATTTTATTATGTGCCTCAGCGCTATTCATTTTATCTATTACGGAAAATGTACCGCTTATGAGCTTAATCGTTGAAGTTTGTTCTGCTTTCGGGACGACGGGACTATCAACAGGTGTTACTCCTGATTTAACAACTGTTGGTAAACTTGTACTTATTGTACTTATGTTTATCGGACGCGTCGGTATTTTAACATTTATATTAGCTAGTGGCGGAAGAGAGCAACCGCCTCGCTATAAATATCCGAAAGAGAGAATTATTATTGGATAGTATGAAACCATTCTACCTATGTTAGGTAGAATGGTTTTTTAGTCGTTAATTCCGAATTGGGGATGCATAAAAGCATCATTTTTATTATCAACTTCGTTTTTAAGTAATTCTTGATTTTCTTCTGCAATCCATCCGATATCATTTGTAGGATGGATCCATTCTTCCCCAGCCATAATAGCAGGATCTACCTCATCACTCCAATTATTAAGAGGACTGTTAGTGGAATCGTATTTACTGTCTCCAATTACAACATCATATTGATTTATAAAAGGTTGTTGCATCTTTTTGCCTGTGCCTTTAAAAGAAGGAAAGTTCATTTGATGAGGGAGCGTCTCGTCTAAAATTGGCGATTGTATCGTTTCTTTTTCTTTCAAAGTAATCGCTCCTTTTTGTAATGGCTTGTTCGTATGTAGTATTTCCATCTATAAGCTCTTATGTACTTGTTAACACTTCCCAGTAATAATTACTGTAAGTTGTTTCAAACTAGAATAGAAAGTTATTTCGTGAGAGCAGGTGAATATGTTGGTAAAAAGAAAAGTAAAACAAAATGCAGCAATTAATAATAATAAAACTCCGAAAGAAAGCTTACCAGATGCAGAATTTGCATTAGAGTATGAAGGAGAAAATAGTGCGAAGTATGCAAATCGTAATTCAAAAAAAGGTAAACAAAAATGAGGCGTTTTTTACAAACGCCTCATTTTTTTGTGGGATTATAAAGGTTTTTTTAATTATTTGTAAATTTCACGTTTGATATTAGCAGAAAAATGCGAAAAAACATAGAAGTAGCAACGTATTACACAAAAACAAACAACAAACAAAAGATTAATGTTGGTTTAATACTGCTTTTACACTAGTTGTTTATATTAGAGTTGTACATAAGATTTGTAAAAGGAGAGAGAGACAGTGAAAAAAACAATCTTTAAAGCTGTAGCAACTGGAATGGTATTTTCGTTATTAATGGGGTGTGGTGCAAAGAAAGAAGAAAGTGCTGGAGCAAAAGTAAAAGATGATAAATTATCTGGATCATTAACTGTTTACACAGCGATTGAAGAAGAGCTTGTACCGATTTATCTTGATTCTTTTAAACAGAAGTACCCAGACGTGAAGTTGAACATTGTTCGTGATTCAACAGGAGTTATTACAGCGAAATTGCTAGCTGAAGGAAAAAATACACAAGCAGATGTTGTATGGGGAACTGCAGCGTCTAGTCTATTAGCTTTAGAGAAAAAAGATATGTTAAAAGGATACTCTCCAAAAGGAGCAGATCGTGTCCTTTCGCAATTTAAAGACGATAAGAAACCAGAAAAATGGGTAGGAAATACTGCATTTATGACGGGGATTGCTGTAAATAAAGAAGAATTGAAGAAGAAAAATTTACCGATGCCAGAATCATATGAAGATTTAACGAAACCAGAATATAAAGGAACGCTAGTTATGCCGCATCCGGCTTCTTCTGGAACAGGATTTTTAACAGTTTCTGCATGGCTACAAATTATGGGAGAAGATAAGGGCTGGGATTACATGAAGAAACTTCATGATAATATGGCAACTTATACTCATTCAGGTTCAAAACCAGCGAAATTAGCAGGCGCAGGTGAATATCCAGTTGGTGTATCAATGGTTTATAGTGCTTTGAAAGAGAAACAAAAAGGTGCACCAGTTGAAGTTGTACTGCCGAAAGAAGGATTAGGCTGGGAAGTAGAAGCGAACGCACTTATTAAAAAAGATAATGCTAAAAATGATAAATTAGCGCAAGCATTTTTAGATTGGGCAATTACAGATGATGTAATGAAGTTATACTTCGAGAAAAATGGATTTGCGACAATTAAAAATGATTATAAACTTCCAGATGGATTCCCTAAAGATGTGACAGAAAAGTTATATAAAAAGAATGACTTTAAATGGGCAGCAGAAAATCGTGACAAAATTTTAGAAAAATGGGAAAAAGAGTTTGGCCAAAAAGCAGAACCGAAAAAGTAAGTGAGTGGGAGAGAGAAAAATGAGCGAATATTTATCAATTCAACACATCCAAAAACAGTTTGATGCATTTACAGCGTTAAAGGATATTTCTTTTACTGTGAAAAAAAATGAGTTTGTTTGTTTATTAGGCCCAAGTGGTTGTGGGAAAACGACATTGCTCCGAATTTTAGCGGGGCTAGAAGAGGCAACAACAGGTAGTATTGCTGTGAATGGAAAAGATATTACAGCATTACCACCTGGAAAGAGGAACTTCGGAATGGTTTTTCAATCGTATGCATTATTTCCGAATTTAACTGCACTTGAAAACATTGAATACGGCTTAAAAACAAAAAAATATGGAAAAGCAGAAGTAAAAGAAAAAGCGCTATCGGCGTTAGAACTTGTGGATTTGCTGAATGTAAAAGATAAATATCCTGCTCAAATGTCTGGTGGACAACAGCAGCGAGTAGCACTTGCACGTGCGCTCGCTCTGTCTCCCGATATTTTGTTACTTGATGAGCCGTTATCTGCTTTAGATGCAAAAGTGCGTGAAAAGTTGCGCAGAGAAATGCGTGATTTGCAAGAAAAAGTGGGAGTAACAACTATTATGGTAACGCATGATCAAGAAGAGGCATTAACGATGGCTGATAAAATTGTTGTAATGAATCATGCGGAAATTATGCAGATTGGAACACCAGAGGAGATTTATCAAAGACCAGCCAATCCATTTGTGGCAGATTTTATTGGTTCTATTAATTTCTTTTCGAAAAATAACGAAGAACATGCGATTCGTCCTGAACATGTAACAGTTGTACAAAATAATGGTATTAAAACAGTTGTAGAAAGCATGGAATTTCGCGGTTCTGTATACCGGACGGAAGTGCGGGTCATAGAAGAGAAAACACACCTTTATAATGAGAAAATTGTAGTGGATATATTGGCATCAGAAGTAGAGGAAACTGCTATTAGAAAAGGAAAGCCAATTCAAATCTCTTTCTCAGAAAATCATATGTTGTCATATGGAAAGAAGGTCATTGTATAGATGGAGATGTTAGAAAACTTTAAGGCAGAAAGTACAAAAAAAAAGATTAAGAGACGTATCGGTAAAGAAGAGTGGATACAAAGACTATTAATTATTGGTATGCTTCTTTCATTTTTTATCATGCTTGTATTGCCTTTATTACAACTGTTTACACAAGCCTTTTATGATAAAGATGGAGCTTTTGTTGGTGTTGCGAATTTCAGTAAATATTTCACAACACCAACGCTAGTTCAATCACTACAAAATACGATATGGATTTCGGGCGCTACAACAATTATTTCAGTTACACTCGCTTTCGCTTACGCATATGCGATTGCTCGTACAAATGTTTTTGGAAAGCGCGTATTTCAATACATAGCATTATTACCATTATTCGCACCAACGATGATGCACGGTATTGCGCTTACATATTTATTTGGTAATCAAGGGTTAATAACAAAAGGAATGTTTGGTTTATTTGAAGGAATACAAATACCGTTATACGGACCAGTAGGAATTGTAATGGCTGAAGTTATGTATACATTTCCGCAAGCATTCCTTATTTTATTAATTGCTCTCCAAGGTTCTGATTATCGTTTATATGAAGCTTCTAATATGTTGGGTGCAAGTAAAGTGAAACAGTTTTTTACGGTTACTTTACCTAGTGTGAAATACGGATTAATTAGTGCGATGTTCGTTGTATTTACACTTAGTTTCACTGATTTTGGGGCACCTAAAATTGTTGGAGGACAATATAACGTACTTGCTACTGACGTATATAAGCAAGTAATTGGACAGCAAAATATGTCCATGGGCGCAACTGTCGGAATGATTTTATTGATCCCAGCTATTTTCGCATTTGCAGTTGATCGTATTACGCAAAGAAAACAGGCGAATCTCTTATCTTCAAAAGCAGTACCTTACAGAATAATAAATAATAAGAAAAGAGATGTTATTTCATTCGTATATTGTAGCGTAGTCACGTTTATGATCATTCTTTTATTTGTGGCAGTTGGTATTGCTGCAAGTGTGAAAGTATGGCCATATAATATGAGTTTTACACTTGAGCATTTTAATTTTTCAAGTTTGACAGGAGACGGAATTGAAGCATTTAAAAATAGTGTAATTGTCTCAGCTATTACGGCAGTTATCGGGGCGATTTTAACATTTGTGTTCGCTTATGCGATTGAAAAAATAGAACAGCTACAGTTTTTCAGAAAAGTAGGCTACTTTTTCTCTATTGTACCGTTAGCGATTCCTGGATTAGTACTTGGATTAGGATATGTCTTTTTCTTTAGTCAACCAACAATTCAAATTCTAGGACTTTCAGTAACAAATCCGTTTCATTCCTTATATGGCACAATTGCTGTTTTAGTATTAGTAAATATCATTCATTTTTACTCTGTAACGTTTGTTACCGCAACGACTGCTTTAAAGAAACTGGACCGAGAGTTTGAACTTGTTTCACAGTCGATGAGCGTACCGTTTTATAAAACTTTCTTTCGAGTAACAGTACCAATGTGTTTACCAGCTATGTTAGAAATGGTTATGTACTATTTCGTAAATTCAATGGTGACTGTATCGGCAGTAGTGTTCTTATATGCGGCTGATTTTAAACTAGCTGCTGTATCAATTGTAAATATGGATGATGCAGGAAATGTAGCACCAGCAGCTGCAATGAGTGTACTTATTGTTGTTACAAATATTGTAGTGAGGGTTGTATATGAATGGGGAACGAAAGCACTTCGTAACCGAACGTCACAATGGCAAAAAAGATAAGTAAGAAGGGTGATGGATAGAATGAAAATTGAAGCAGTTATTTTTGATTGGGCAGGTACGACAGTTGATTACGGATGTTTTGCACCATTAGAAGTATTCATGAAGATTTTTCATAAACGCGGTGTTGAAATTACAGCAGAAGAAGCTCGTAAACCAATGGGGTTATTGAAGATTGATCATGTTAGGGTATTAACGGAAATGCCTCGTATTTCGAATGAGTGGAAGCATGTCTTCGGACAATTACCAACAGAAGAAGATATTCATGAGATGTATGAAGAGTTTGAAGAAATTCTCTTTGCTATTTTACCGTACTATGCCACGCCAATTGATGGGGTAAAAGAAGTGGTTTCTTCACTACGTGAAAGAGGTATTAAAATTGGATCAACAACTGGTTATACGAGAGAAATGATGGACATTGTTGCAAAAGAAGCAGAAATACAAGGGTATAAACCTGATTTTCTTGTGACGCCAAATGATGTTCCAGCAGGTCGTCCATATCCGTGGATGTGTTATAAAAATGCGATGGAACTCTGTGTATACCCAATGAATCATATGATAAAAATTGGAGACACCGTGTCAGATATGAAAGAGGGTAGAAATGCTGGAATGTGGACAGTTGGTGTAATCCTCGGTAGTAGTGAGCTTGGTTTAACGGAAGAGGAAGTTGAGAATATGGATCCGTTAGATCTTCGTGAAAAAATAGAAGTAGTTCGTAATCGTTTCGTTGAAAATGGGGCTCATTTTACAATTGAAACGATGCAGGAGCTCGAAAACATAATTGAACATATCGAGAAACAAGAACTTATTATTTCATAAAGGGGGGCACACGATCATGAATGAAAATCAATATTTATTATTAACACCAGGACCATTAACGACAACAAAAACTGTAAAAGAAGTTATGTTATACGATTGGTGTACGTGGGATGTTGAATATAACACGATGGTGCAAGATGTAAGAAATAGGCTTGTATCGTTAGCGACAAAGGAAGAAGAAAAGTACACAACAGTTTTAATGCAGGGAAGCGGTACGTTTGCGGTTGAAGCAGTAATTGGTTCTGTTATTCCTAGAAACGGAAAGCTGCTAGTTTGTACAAATGGTGCGTATGGTAAGCGGATTGTACAAATGGCAGAGATGTTACATATAGATGTGGTGGTCAGTCAAACAGAAGAGTGGGAGCCTACTAATATTGCAGAAGTAGAACAGTTATTACAACAAGATAAAGAGATTACGCATATTGTAGTTGTTCATTGTGAAACAACTACAGGTATTATTAATCCAATTGTAGACGTATGTAAATTGGGAAAACAATACGGAAAAGTTACACTGGTTGACGCAATGAGTAGTTTCGGTGGTATTGAAATAGATATCGCTGAGTTGCAAATTGACTTTCTAATTAGTAGTGCGAATAAATGTATTCAAGGTGTTCCCGGATTCGGTTTTGTCATCGCAAATCGTGATGAACTATTGAAATGTAAAGGGCAAGCTCGTTCTTTATCATTAGATTTATATGATCAGTGGGAAACGATGGAAGAGCAAAATGGGAAATGGCGCTTTACTTCACCTACACATGTTGTGCATGCTTTTTATCAGGCATTACTTGAATTAGAAGAAGAAGGCGGGGTAAGAGCCCGTTACAATCGATATTATAGCAATCAAAAACTACTAGTGCACAAAATGAAAGAAATGGGCTTTAAGCCATTAGTAGATGAAAAATATCAATCTCCTATTATTACATCTTTCATTTATCCAGAAGCAGGATTTGAATTTTTGCAGCTATATAATGAATTAAAGCGATATGGATTTGTTATTTATCCAGGCAAAATTTCGAAAGTAGATACGTTCCGCATTGGGAATATCGGTGATATACATGAAGAAGATATAAACCGTTTAGTTGATAGTATTGCTAAAGGAGTTGTTATAGGATGAAAGTATTTTGTTTAGGTGGAGCAGGTAAAATTTGTCGTGAAGCAATTTTAGATTTAGTTCAATTTTCATCTTTTGAGACGATTACGGTAGCCGATTTTAACGAAGAAGAGGGCCGTAAAGTAGTAGAGTGGTTAAATGATCCTCGTGTTGATTTTGTGAAAGTCGATGTGACAAATCATGAGGATACGGTCGCAAAAATGAAAGGCTATGACATTGTAATGGATGGTACGACGATAAAGTTAAATGGATTGTCTACTCGCTGTATCGCAGATGCCGGCTGCCACGGTGTGAACTTAAATGGATTCGGTGAAGAAAATGAATCCCACTCTAAATTTGTTCAACATGGAACAACATGTTTACCTGGGTTTGGTATGACACCAGGTGTAACGCAAATGATGGCCATGCATGCAGCAAATCAGCTAGATACTGTAGAGTCAGTTCGAGTAAGTCATGGCTCGTATCGTCCAATTGCTTTTTCTGCATCAATTACAGAGACAACGACATATGAATATGATCCACATTTGCCGACGCGTACAGTGTATGAGGAAGGTGAATTTAAGCAAGTACCTCCGTTTGCGCGCCCGAGAGAAATTGAATTACCAGCACCTTACGGAAAAACAATGCAGTATATAATCCCGCATTCAGAAACGATTACGTTAGCGAAGGCACTGGAAGATAAAGGTGTACAGCTTATTGAAACAAGAGGAACTTGGCCAGAGCAAAATATGCAGCTCGTTCGTGCTTTATATGATTATGGTATATTGCGTAATGATCAAATTGAAATAAACGGTAAAGAAATTGGTATTATGGATTGTATTTCGAAGTATCTATTAAAATCGAAAGAAGGACAAGCAACAGAGCTTTATGGTTATGCACTTCATGTAGAAGTAGTAGGTATGAAAAATAATCAAGAACAAAGGCATGTGTTATACCATACGCATCCGCTATCTGACGGTTCTGTAGTAGGTTGGGAGAAATTAAGGGCCTATACAAGAAATGTTGGTATCCCATTTGGAATCGCTACAGAGTTAATTGCAAAAGGAGTAGTTAATAAGGCCGGTGTTATTACTCCTGAAGAAGCTTTCGAAAATCCACAAATTATTTTTGACGAACTAGAAAAGCGCGGTATTTATATTCATGAAGAGATTTCTACTTACAAAGAAAATTATAACTTTGTATAAGTAAGACAGTTTATGAGGTAGATATAAATGGGGTGAGGCTATGTCTGTAGTAGGTGAAGAGAGAAAGAGGACAATTCTTGAGAAGGTAGAGTTTAAAGGAAAAGTAAAAGTTTCAGAATTAGCGAGAGAGTTCGCAGTATCAACAGAGACGATTCGTCGGTATTTAGAAGAATTAGATCGTGAAAAAAAATTGAAGAAAGTGTACGGTGGAGCCGTTCAACTTCCGGGAGCTGGGATAGAGGCACCGATGTTAGAACGAGAGATGCTGCATATAGAAGAGAAGAAAAGAATTGGGTATAAAGCAGCAACGTTTGTGGAAGATGGAGATGTTATTGCGATTGATGATGGAAGTACACCACTTCAAATGGTGCCATATCTTGTTCATCGTAAAAATTTAACGATTGTAACAAGTTCATTTCCAGTAGCAACACAATTAATTTCTTCTATTAATAAAAAGATGTTTCACGGTGAAGTTTTATTTATAGGCGGGAAAGTATCTCCAAAACATTCACGTGTGTCGGGATCTATTTCACAGCAAGTAATTCATCAATTTCATTTTCATAAAGCATTCGTTTCGATTGATGGGTTGTTGCAAGGTTTTGGGGTTTCTAGCTTTGAATTAGAAAAGGCGAAACTGTCAGAAGCGATGATGAAATTAGCTGAGAAAACGTATATTTTATGCGATCATACAAAGGTAGGCGTAAAAGGGAACTACCGAATAGCAGGATTTTCTCGTATTCAACATATTATTTGTGATAAGAAAATGCCCTATAGTTTTGAAGAAGAAGTCAAAAAGCATAATATTCAATGGACAGTTTGCTAAATGAATTGAATACGTTAAAACTCCCACCTAATTTTTAGGTGGGAGTTTTACTATCAGCAAGTAAAAAAATAAAAGCTTTGTATTTATGCAAAAAGTGGACACATTTTCTCATCTCGTTCATATAATTTACCAATACAAAAAAAGTTGGTCGAAGGAAAGAAGGGAAAGTATGTCGGAACGGATATATAATAAACTTGTATTGTATGCAAATATTTTGCAAAAAATTGGTGTTATTAATGAAAAAGAAAAAAGTGAAATCCTTCATACGATAGGCAAAAAAGCCCTTTGAGTAAAGGGTTTTTTATTTTTTATCTATGGAAATATAAACTTAATGTAATATTCTTGTTGACAATGATAATGAGATTCATTATCATTTATTATGTTAGCAATTGATAGTGATTATCAATTGAAATATATATAAGATAAGGGGATATTATTTTGAAAAAAAGTTATATTAAAGCTCTAGTAGTAGCAACAACATTAGCTATTCCATTTGCTGCGTATTCTACTCCAGCGTTAGCAGCAATAAAAATTGAAGCAAACCAGTCGGTAGCAGTAGCCAGTGATCGCACGTATGATACTGAGATTAAAATATATAAGGATCAAAAAGATGAGCCATCTATGGTTTCTCAGTACATAAAAAATCCTAAAGTAGCAATTGAAGATGGGAAAAAAATCGTTACTGTAACAATACAAGATAGCGATTATTTTCAATATCTTAGAATAGAAGATAGAAATCAACCTGGTGTATTTCATGATGTGAAAGTTCTGTCAGAAGATAAAAGAAAAAATGGAACGAAAGTAGTCCAATTTGAAATTGGCGAATTTGAGCAGAAGCACAATATGCAAATGCATATATTTATTCCGGCTATTGGATATGATCACAAATATCAAGTTCAATTTGAAATTAAAGATCCAACTGTAGGTGAAAAAGAAACAGAGAAACCAGATGATAACTCTAATTCAGGCAATACGGAAACAGATAATCCAGTTGATAATCAAAATATGATAACAGATAACAAATTAAGAGAACTTGTTAATAAAAAAGTATTTAATAGAAAAGATTTAAATACACCAATTACGAAAGAAGAGTTATTACAAGTAAAGGACTTGTTTTTAAACACGAATGAGATTCTGGATTATAGTGCATTAAAATATATGCCAAATTTAAAATCTTTAACAGTTGCGAATGCGAAGATAACAGATCCGTCGTTCTTTGCGAATTTAAAGCAATTAAATCATTTAGCTTTGCGTGGTAATGAATTTTCAGATGTAACACCACTTGTTAAGATGGAAAATTTAGAATCTCTTGATTTGAGTAATAATAAAATTACAAACGTTGCACCACTAATTGAAATGAAAAATGTAAAAAGTTTATATCTATCAGGCAACCAAATAGAAGATGTAACAGCATTAGCGAAAATGGAACAACTAGATTACTTGAATTTAGCAAATAATAAAATTACGGATGTTGCTCCATTAAGCGCATTGAAAAATGTAACATACTTAACTTTAGCAGGTAATCAAATTGAAGATATTAAACCGTTATATTCATTACCTTTAAAGGACTTAGTATTAACGCGTAATAAGGTTAAAGATTTATCGGGTATTGACCAAATGAATCAATTAAATAAATTATTTATCGGTAAAAATCAAATTGAAGATGTGACACCACTTGCTAAAATGACTCAGCTTACAGAATTAGATTTACCTAATAATGAGTTAAAGGATATTACTCCATTATCAAATCTAGTAAACTTACAAAAACTTGATTTAGAAGCAAATTATATTTCAGACTTATCGCCAGTTAGTAAGTTGAATAAGTTAGTATATTTAAGTTTTGTTGCAAATGAAATCCGCGATGTTAGACCAGTAATAGAACTAAGTAAGAAAGCTTATATTAATGTCCAAAACCAAAAAGTCTTTTTAGAGGATACAGAAGTAAATAAAGAAGTAAAAGTACCTATATACGAAAAAGACGGCGAGGTATCTACAAAAATTCGTCTGAAGAGTGATGGTGGTACGTATAGTAATGGTGTAGTGAAATGGAGTACACCAGGTGAGAAAGTATATGAATTTGGTGTGAAAGATCCATTTGCGGATACAGGAATCTTCTTCACAGGGTCTGTTATTCAAAATGTTGTAAATGAAAAAGTAGTGGAAGAAGTAATTGAATTTAAAGATGTGCCAAAGGGTCATTGGTCAGAAGAAGCAATTAACTATTTAGCGAAAGAAAAGTTATTTATAGGCTATGGAAATGGGCAATTTGGATTTGGTGACAACATTACTCGCGGGCAAGTAGCACTTCTAATACAAAGGTATTTAAAATTAGACACTGATTTAGAACAAAAAACGATGTTTACAGATACGAAAGGAAATATGTATGAAAAGGCTATTGATGCAGTGGTACAAGCTGGAATTATGACAGGATACGGTAATGATAAGTTCCGTCCAGATGGAGTATTAACTCGTTATGAAATGGCAGTGGTATTACAAAGAGTATTCCAGTTAAAGGAAAATGAAAATAGTGTAGAGAGCTTTAAAGATGTGCCATCTGGTCATTGGGCGGAAGGATATGTGAAAGCTTTAGTGGATAATAAAGTATCAAAAGGTGACGGCAAAGGTAATTTTTCAGGTGATGATTTCGTAACACGTGAACAATACGCACAATTTTTATATAACGCAATAATTAAATAACAAATGAGAAAAATACGTTATTCTTTAATAAGAAGAATAACGTATTTTTTATATGTACAAAATCAAATGCTAAATAGACAGGAGTGTTTACATGTGATAGGCCTATTTTTCCGATAGGTGCTGAAACCATATTGACAAAAAGGCATTCTCGTGTGATAATTCAATTAAATTTTTAGAATAATCAAAAAACATTCCTTTTATATAGAAAGGATTTGAATATTATATTAATATTACGCCGGGGGTGACGAAATGTTATTTTTTCTGAAAAAATGGAACGAATTAAAAGATGTGAAAGCAGAATTGGCACTTCGCGATTGGTTTTATGGTACGAAAATTAGTTTATCTATGTGTACGTCAAAAGAGCCATTAACATTTTTAGTGAATGTAGAGGGAAGAGATAAAGGGGTATTTTCTGAAGAAGATTTTATTGTCGTAAATTGCATGTGTGAGCCAGTATTTGAAAACGAAGAAAAACCAGCTATAGAGTCATTTATGCATGCGGATATTTATAAAAAAAGTAGTGCAGAATGCATTTTACAAGTACAGACTGTAGATAGTCATTTAATGTCAGAGCTATATGGGAAAGAAGGAGAAGTAACATTTGAAAAACGTAGTGTGGAACGTGTTTTTGGAAAAGACGGTATTACAGAAATGACAATTCCAATTGTAGAAGATGAAAAGAAATTCGCTAATTTATTAGAAAATAATGTTCCGAATTTTATTGAAGGTGGAGGAGTAGTCCTTGTTCATAATTACGGAATGATCGTGTGGGGGAAAACTCCAGAAGAAGCGAAAAAATGGTTGGAAGGTATAGAGTATTTAATGAACTATCACGTAAAGCTTTTAATGATAAAAGGGGCAAAAAGTTCTGTTATATAAAGATGTATTCACAGAGATTACCATCCCTTAAAAAAATGAAAGCGTTTTAAAAAGAGATTTTACTCATAAAATATAGGTCTCCTTATTATATATAGATTACATGTTGACATGTAAGGAGGAACATATTTTGCGAGTTAAATATCATTTTCTGCCAAAACAGCAGGTGACATTTTGCAAAACGAATGATTCTGGTGAAAAGGCGTTACAAATTATGAATGAAACGGGATTTCGCGCAATTCCTGTATTAGCAGAAAATGAGAAGGAATTCACGGGGATTATTTATAAAGTAGATCTTTTAGAAAAGAAGTGTAATAGCAGATTAGAGGATGTAAGTACAGAAGATGTACTGGAAAGTCCAAATTCGTTTATTTTTGAAAAGGATTCTTTTTTTAGAGCTTTTTACGTTATTCGTCGTCTCCCGTTTTTAGCGGTTTTAAATGAGTATAATGAATTTGTCGGCATTTTAACACATTCTAATGTATTTGATGTCATTGAGGATTCGTTCGGTATGCGGACGGGTGGTTATATATTAACAATTGCAACACAAGATTGTAAGGGAACAATTAAAGAACTTGGGACATTATTAAAAGCATATAATATCGGTGGACTGTTTACTCTTGATAACGGTGATCAATATATTCGCCGTGTTATCGTAAATATATCGGATGAGTTAAATGAAAAAAAATTAAAGCAATTAATTGAAAAGATAGAGAAAAAGGGATTCAGGGTGAGTCATGTAGATTATATTTAAGTTGAAAAGGAAAGGTACCTATCTGCTATGTGTAGATAGGTATCTTTTTTAGTGCAAGAAATGAATTTTATTTTGAAACAGAAGGTGGAGACAATGCTAAATCAGATAAAAAAATAAAGTCTGCATGCTCACGAATTTTAGGAATAGAAGTTTCGATAATACGTGATGTAATTTCACCTGGAGCCCCAACGTGTCCGATAGCTACCATAATGGGTTTGTCTTGGATTTTTTTTATGAGTAATTGTGCTTGTTTTGAAATGTGACTTACCGTATATACATCATCAAAAAATAATTGGTTTTCAATAATAGGAACGCCTAATTCTTTACCGATTTTTGGGACAACACTATTAGGGTTTGTTTTACTATCTAAATAAAATAAACCGTGCTTTTTACAGGCAGAAAGTATAAGACGTACAATTCTTTCATCAGCGGTTACTTTTGATCCCATATGATTGTTCATTCCTATTGCATGAGGTATTTCTTGAATTGCTTGTTCGAGTCGGTTGTTTATTTCTTCATCGCTTAAATCTGTTGTAATCGCTTTTGGTCCAAGCCACTCTTTTTTTCCTCTAATTGGTTCCATTGGCATATGTATAATAACTTCATGCCCTTTTTTATGGGCAGCTATTGCATCTTGTTTAGTAGAAGGAAGAAATGGCATAACAGCAACAGTGAGTGGAATAGGAAGTGATAACATCTTATCTGTGCCTTTCATATTATTGCCGAAATCATCGATGACAATAGCAACTTTATTCGTATGAGCGTTTGCTTGAATAGGAAAGAGGAAGAATGGTATGAACAGGGTGAAGATGAGAACTGTAATAGTATATTTGCGCATATAAATATTTCCTTTCTATTTTATCCCGCTATTTGCGGACAGTAAGACTCCCACCTCAAAATTTGGCTGGAATAAAGAAGTTAGGTGGAAAATCCACTGCCCGTAAACGCCCGATTGGTGAAGGCTAATAATTAGTGGGGATGGACAAAACCCCCACTGATTAAAGTTCACTTTATCAATCATCATTATGTTTTGCGTTTTTACATAAATTAAACAAAAAATGTCGAAGAAAAGTACATTGAAAATAGAGAATCCACTGTTTACGGAGTATTTACAAAAAAGAAGATGAAAAAAATGTCTATTATTGCGAATGTATTTACAAAGATAGAATAATTTGTAATAATTCTCAAAGTGAGGGTAAAGATTTGTAAATTACAGGAGAAAAATGTTAAATTTTCTGATTCTTCAATTTTAAATAGAATTAAGTGTTTAAAGGGCTAAAGTAGAAGAGGCGTTGAGAGTATGGAAGAAAAATAAGGGGGATATGAATGTTTACTGTAAAAAGGAAGTACACATTAGAAAAGCTTTCGCATGATATTCATATGAAACGTGAAGAAATGATTCATTTAGGATTAACAAGTGGGTTAAATAGTATGGAGACAATTCAAGTTAGTCAAGAATTGGACAAGCTTATCGTACAGTATCAGCGTTACAAAGAAAAACAAACACCGAAATGGTTTTCAATTATAAAGGTTCCTATTTTTCAAATTGGGTATGAAGGGAAATCAAACAATTTTTGGAGAATGTTTGTAGCTGGTTTTATGAAATAAGTATAATTACCCTTTTAGGATAAGGATAATTATACTATGTGTAATGGAATCTCTATATGAACTGTCGTTCCTTTGTTTTCTTTACTATCAATAAATATATGCCCATTGTACATCTCTACAATTCGTTTACATATAACAAGCCCAAGACCTGTTCCAGTATCTTTATTAGTAAAGAACGGATGAAAGAGGTGTTTTTGAATATGTTTAGGAATCCCTTTTCCAGTATCAATAATTTGCAAGTGTGCGTGTTTTTCGTTGTTTGTTACTACAATGGTTAATGTATCACCAGAAGCCATAGCTTCAATTGCATTTTTTGTAATGTTTAAAACCACTTGTTTCATATGGTCTTTTGAGCAACGTATATGAACAGGGTGGTCTGGCAAATGTAAATGAAATACAATGTTATGTAGATTCGCTTCAGATTGGATAATTAATGCTACCTCATTAAGAATCGTTCTTACATCATATGTTTGTTCAATGATGGCAGTTGGTTTTCCAAGAATAAGAAATTCGCTTACAATTTCATTAATTCGCTCTATTTCTTGTTCGATTACGGAAAAGTAGAACTGATCCTGTTCATCTTTATATTTCTCTTTTAACAGAGCAACGAGTCCTTTAATTCCAGTAAGAGGGTTACGGATTTCATGAGCTGTACTAGCTGCAAAAGTTCCAACCAATTCAATTTTTTGTAGTTCATTTTGTTGTCTTTCTAGTTTTGTTTGACGTTTTAATAACATATATTGAGCAAGTAAAAATAAAATAGACATTAAAAATAAAGTAGCTATACACTCTATTGAAACTAACTGGTATAAAGTTTGTTGATGAATAGGTAACGGAGAAACAGAGACTTTCCAATTTAATCTTTGGAGTGGGGTAGTAAGCATGTTAGAATGCCCATCGCTTGTTTCGTTATTATCATCGGTTAGAAAAACTACATCATGTTTATCAGTCACTTCGAAATGATATTGTGGTTTAATAGCATTTAAAGAGGCTGAAATGTAGTCAAAGCGTAAACTTGCTAATAATAAGCCTGAGAGTTCCTTTTGTCTATTAAATATTGGAGACGCAATCATAATAGCTTGATGTCCAAGAACGCGATCTGTAATAACTGATGATACAGTTGTTTTCTTAGATTGCAATGCATCTTGGATGTATTGGCGGTCAGAAACATCAATAGGCGGCGAATCGCCTTGGGATGCGAGTGTAATCATCCCATCTGTCGTAGCGTAATATAGACCGGAAAAACGTTCATCATTTCCATCGGTATCATGTACAATCTGTTTAATCCCATTGATGTTTCCAGTTTCGGTCCCTACGACTTTTGCGAGCATTTCTAAGGCAGATATAGCTTCACCAAGGTGATGGTCTAAATAGTCTCTATATAAAAAGAGAACAGTGTGAGCAGATAGTTTGTTTGCCTGTTTCATTTGATAAGTGTGATATGAAAAAAATGTGGCACCAATCCCTATCGTTGGCAGTATAACAAGCAGTATGTAAAAAACTATGCTTTGTAATTTGACTTTCAAATTTGGTACTCCTTCTTTTTTTATTATCATTATATATAAACTATGTTAAAATTGTCATGTTTTTATTCAAGAATCATTTGTATTACATTAGGGAAAGGAAAAGGAATGAGTGAATATTCATTCGGAAGTTGTAATGAGGTGCTACGTTGCTTTTCTTTTTGTTGCGGAGAATTTAAGTGAAGGGTTGAAATGGTATGACATCAAATAATGAGCGAGAAGACATTTCTCAATCTTTAAAAGTATTTATTGCATTATCCCGTGTACATCGTTCTGTTATGGATACTACAAATAAATCCATACAAAGTAACGGATTAAATCCAACTGAGTTTGCTGTATTAGAATTACTATATCATAAAGGAGGCCAACCACTTCAGCAAATCGGTGAGCGTATTTTAATAGCTAGTGGCAGCATTACATACGTTGTAGATAAGCTAGAGAAAAAAGGGCTTGTAAAACGAATTCCATGTCCAAATGACAGGCGTGTTATTTATGCACAATTAACGGAGTCTGGAGAGAGCTTTATTGCTTCTATTTTTCCAGGTCATGAGCAAGTTATATATCAGTCTTTTGAAATGTTAACGAAGGATGAGAAGGATGAATTACTCGAGCTATTGAAAAAAATTGGAAAGTATGAAAAATGATGATATGTTCCAAAGGAGCTTTGGATAAAGAAATCCAAGGCTTTTTTGTATGCATGTATTTATGATATCATCTACCGCATTTTGCTGAAGAATAAGAGGAGATTTGTAAGTAAGAATTGAATTATAATAATGATGCATATAATGGAGAGGGGGCTCGTTCATGTCATTTAAAGACTATGAATATAAACGGCCAAATATTGAAGAATTAAAAGGGAAATTTACTGTTGCTTTAGAGAAGTTTGATAACGCAAAAACTGTGGAAGAACAAAAACAAGTTATCAATTCAATTAACGAAATTCGTAATGACTTTGGTACAATGGGTAACCTTTGTTACATTCGTCATTCTGTTGATACGACAGATTCCTTTTATAAAGATGAGCAGGATTTCTTTGATGAATTCTCTCCAGTTGTACAAGGGTATGGTACAAAGTATTATAATGCGTTAATTCATTCTCCATTCCGCGAAGAATTAGAAGCGTATTATGGAAAGCAATTATTTGCTCTAGCTGAATGTGATTTAAAAACATATTCAGATGAAGTAGTGAAAGATTTACAATTAGAGAATAAATTGTCTTCACAATATACGCAGTTATTAGCATCTGCAAAAATTGACTTTGCAGGAGAAGAAAGAACGTTATCGCAACTTATTCCGTTTATGCAAGGAAAAGAAAGAAGTGAACGTAAAGCAGCAAGTGAAGCATACTACGGATTTTTAGCTGAGAACGAGGAAGAGTTAGATCGTATTTATGATGAGCTTGTTAAAGTGAGAACGAAAATCGCAAAAACACTTGGTTTTAAAAACTTTGTTGAATTAGGATATGCAAGAATGTATCGTACAGATTATAATGCTGAAATGGTAGCGAACTATCGTCAGCAAGTATTAGATTATATCGTTCCAGTTGCAACCGAGTTAAGAAATAGACAAAAAGCACGCATTGGTGTAGAAAAGCTCGCTTATTATGATGAAAACTTTGAGTTTGCTACAGGTAATCCAACTCCAAAAGGCGATGCCGATTGGATTATTAATCACGGGAAAACGATGTATAAAGAATTATCAGCTGAAACAGATGAGTTTTTTAATTTCATGCTCGATAATGATTTATTAGATTTAGTTGCGAAAAAAGGAAAAGCTGGTGGTGGATATTGTACATATATCGAGAATTATAAAGCGCCATTCATCTTCTCAAACTTTAATGGAACGTCTGGGGACATTGATGTATTAACACATGAAGCTGGTCATGCTTTCCAAGTATATGAAAGTCGTAAGTATGAAATTCCAGAATATAATTGGCCAACATATGAAGCATGTGAAATCCATTCAATGAGTATGGAATTCTTTACATGGCCATGGATGAAGTTATTCTTTGAAGAAGATGCGGATAAATATTATTTCTCACACTTAAGTTCAGCACTTCTATTTTTACCGTACGGTGTATCTGTAGATGAATATCAACATTATGTATATGAAAATCCAGAAGCATCGCCAGCAGAACGTAAGTCAGCATGGCGTAACATAGAGAAGAAGTATTTACCACATCGTGATTATGAAGATAATGATTATTTAGAGTGTGGTGGTTTCTGGCAACGTCAAGGTCATATTTATAGCTCACCTTTCTATTATATTGACTACACGTTAGCTCAAATTTGTGCACTGCAATTTTGGAAACGTGCAAGAGATAATAGACAAGAGGCTTGGGAAGATTATGTGAATCTTTGTCAACAAGGTGGAAGTAAATCATTCTTAGAATTAGTAGAAGTTGCAAATTTAACATCACCATTCGCTGAAGGGTGTGTAAAAAGTGTAATTACAGAAATTGAAGCGTGGTTACGTGCTGTTGACGACACAAAATTGTAAAAAAACATGCACTTTTTTCCTATGTTTAACATCGACATAATAGAAAAATGATGAGATAATAAAAGAAAATTCAGAATTATTTTAGGGGTGTTTCTAATGGGGAGCGCCCCTTTTCACCAACAAAAGGGGGGAAAGCACTATGCTTCAATCTAATATGGATGTTAGTTTAGAAACTTTAGTCCACTCATTACAGTCTACACGAAGCACGCTGTTATCAGAAATTGAAATGTTAAATGATACGGAGGTGAATGTAAAGCCACGCCGTGATAAATGGAGTATTATTCAAATTTTGCATCATTTGCATTTAGTTGAACAGTCTGTCACATCTGCCCTTGTATATGCTTTGCAAAAAAAAGAAAGAAAACTTGCTCCATTTAAAGACCTCCAACTTACGCTTGATCGCACACATAAAAGGGAAGCTCCTCAACAAATGAAACCAACAGAAACATTAATGAAAAAACTGCAAGGAATTCAATTACTAGAACATTCACGACAAGAATTATTACATGCCCTTCATAGTGTAATAGATGAAAAAGAATTATTTGAAAATGGATTAAAACATCCTATTTTTAATGATTTGAATTTATATCAATGGGTTCAATTTCTAGATTTACACGAACAAAGACATCTTACACAGCTAAAAGAAGCGAAACATGCAATTTTACAGCGTTAAAATGAAAGAAGTGGGGAACCGCTTCTTTTCTTTTTTACTCATGCATAGTTTTCTTTCTCATTTTGGAATACTACATGGAGAAAAGAAAAGAAGGAGTTGAAAAGCATGTCAAAGAAAAAGAGAGAAGAAGAGCGCGCCTGGAAAGCTCGGAAAGAAAATCAAAAGCCACATGGGAAAGTGAAAGCTTTTGCAGAATTAGTTGAAGGAACAGAAAAAACGTGATGAAGTTCATCACGTTTTTTGTATGAGTGGGAAAGTTAATAAGAAGGTTGTACCTGTCCCTTTTTCGCTTATAATATCAATCTTTCCATCCATTGCTTGAATGACGCTGAAGACGACCATCATTCCGAGTCCGGTCCCTTTTTCTTTCGTTGAGTAGAAAGGTGATCCAAGGCGTTTTATTTGTTCTTGATCCATACCAACTCCTGTATCTTTTATATATAATTGTATATGTTTATGGGCTGGAACTAATGTAAGAATAAGGTCGCCACCTGTAGGCATAGCCTCAATACAATTTTTAAAAATATTTAATAAACATTGGTTCAGCTTTTGCTTTTCGCCAGCGATAAAGAAAGATGTACTTTGTTTTATATAATTTATACGAACATTTGCTAAATTGGCGAGAGGTGTGATCAAAGACAACGCATGAAGTAATTCTTCCTCTACTTGTAATTGTTGTTCTTTTTCAATACTCGGTTTTGCAAAAGTTAAGTAGTCTGTAAGAACGTGATTTGCTTGTTCGATACCATTAATGGCTATGTCGATATATAATTTTCGTTCTTTCTCAGAACATGCATCTGACTGTAAAAGTTGTAAAAAACCTTTCGTTGCAGTTAAAGGATTACGAATTTCATGAGAGATAGAAGCTGCCATTTCGCCGATTAAATGAAATTTCTCAGCGTTCATAAGTTCATTTTGGAGACGAACTTGCATTTGTAATATGTGTAGTAAATATAAAATAAGGATCGTACCAATCATCGTACATAGTTCGTACACAATGATATGTGGTATATAATCTGCCTCATTTGTAACACTTGCAAGGAAAAATGGTATCCAACCAAATCCATAAGTAAGACTGTAAAAAATAGCAAGTGTTATTTTTATATGATTAGAACTTCGATTAAAAAATTTGTATGTTAATAGTAGAACAATAAATAGGAGAATAGAAGCGATAAAGGATGGAAACGCACCTATTCCTCCCAATAAAAAGCGATAAATGTTTAATACAGCTAAAATAGAACCACCAGCAATAGGCCCTCCCGTTAACGTGCCGACAATTAATACGATATGTCGCATGTCGAACTGAAAACCATTATTTGTTTTTGCTGCGAAAGTGATACATAGTATGGTAGCGAGGCAACACAATACAATAAATATGGCTGAATTTAATTTAGGAGATCGTTTCCCTTTCTGATTCCAAAATAAATGATATACGAGCATTGTAACGAGAATAGATAATATATTTAAAAAGAGGTAAATAATAAAGAGTTCCAGTGGGATGCCTCCTCTCTTCTAACATTAAATTAATCATACTATAAAATGAAATAAATGAAATGCGAAATAGCGGAAAAAATCAGAAATTTTTTCTGGTAGTATACAATATGTTACAATAATCTTTGTCAATGAAAGAAGAAATTCCGTGCACTGCATGGGAGAGGTTCGCGAACTCCCTCTATAAAAAACTATGGAAACAACAATATCATTAGGTATTGTTTTGTTTTTTTATTGTGACAGTTCAAGAACGTTCTTTCTTCTTATTCGTAGTAGAGAAGGAGAATGAGTGAAATGAAAAAAGAAAAAGCAGTTGTTGTTTTTAGTGGTGGACAAGATAGTACAACATGTTTATTTTGGGCGATACAGCAGTTTGAAGAAGTGGAAGCTGTAACATTTAACTACAATCAACGTCATAAATTAGAAATTGATTGTGCAGTGGAAATTGCGAAAGAGCTAGGAATTAAACATACGATACTAGATATGAGCCTATTAAATCAACTTGCTCCAAATGCGTTAACGAGAACGGATATGGAGATTACACATGAAGAAGGTGAATTGCCATCAACATTTGTAGATGGACGAAATTTACTATTTTTATCATTTGCGGCTGTATTAGCAAAACAAGTTGGAGCACGTCATATTGTAACGGGTGTATGTGAAACTGATTTCAGTGGTTATCCAGATTGTCGTGACGTGTTTGTGAAATCATTAAACGTTACATTAAATTTATCTATGGATTATCCGTTTGTTATTCATACACCACTTATGTGGATTGATAAAGCAGAGACATGGAAATTATCGGATGAACTTGGAGCATTTGAGTTTGTTAGAGAAAAAACATTAACATGTTATAACGGAATCATTGGTGATGGTTGCGGTGAATGTCCAGCATGTCAACTTCGTAAAGCGGGATTAGATACGTATCTACAAGAACGCGAAGGAGCGAGCAACTAATGGATAACTTTTTTGGATTTCGCATCGTAGAAAATTTGCAAAAAATGGACAAGGATATTCAGCGTGAACAACTCAAATATCATAATAAAAGAGTAATGGTCAGCAAGGAATTTACATTTGACGCAGCGCACCATTTACACTGCTATGAAGGGAAATGTAAAAATTTACATGGACACACATATAAAGTTGTATTTGGAATTAGCGGATATGTAAATGAAATAGGCCTTGCAATTGACTTTGGAGATATAAAAGAGATTTGGAAAAATGAAATAGAAATTTATTTAGATCATCGTTATTTAAACGAAACATTGCCAGAAATGAATACGACTGCTGAAAATATGGTCGTTTGGATTTATGAAAAGATGGCAGAAGCATTAACGAAAGATAATCGTGCGAACGAATATAAGGGAGCTCGTGTTGAATTTGTTCGTCTTTTTGAGACGCCGACTAGTTATGCGGAAGTAAGACGGGAGTGGATGCTCGATGAGTAAAATCCCCGTCTTAGAAATATTTGGTCCAACCATTCAAGGAGAAGGGATGGTTGTAGGACAAAAGACAATGTTTATCCGTACAGCGGGCTGTGATTATAGCTGTGCTTGGTGTGATTCTGCTTTTACATGGGATGGATCGGCCAAAGAGCAAATTAAACAAATGACACCGGAAGACATTTGGAATGAGCTTGTAGAAATTGGTGGAGAAAATTTTTCTCATGTTACGATTTCGGGTGGAAATCCTGTTTTGCTGAAAAATATGCAATTTCTTCTTTCTATATTAAAGGAGAATGGAATGCGAACAGCGGTAGAAACACAAGGGAGTAAATGGCAAGATTGGTTGCTTCAAATTGATGAGGTAACGATTTCTCCAAAACCACCAAGCTCAACTATGAAAACAGATTTTCAGATGTTAGATTCTGTTATTCATAAACTAGCAGGGAAAGATTTTAGTTTAAAAGTAGTAGTATTCGATGATCAAGATTTTGAATATGCAGTTAAGATGCACGAGCGTTATCCGAATGTACCATTTTTCTTACAAGTAGGGAATGATGATACGAAAACAGTGGATGATGCGGTGCTTATAAAAAAACTATTAGAAAAATATGAGTGGCTTATTGAAAAAGCTGTGAATTGTAAAGAAATGAATGATGCGAAAGTACTGCCTCAGCTTCATGCGTTAGTATGGGGAAATAAACGAGGGGTATAATGAGAAGGGATGTTTAAAATGGCAGGAAGATTAGATGAAGATTTAAAAGATGTAACATTATTAGGAAATCAAAATACAAAATATTTATTTGAATATAGCCCGGAAATTTTAGAGGTATTTGATAATAACCATCCAAACCGTGATTACTTTGTAAAATTCAATTGTCCTGAATTTACAAGTTTATGTCCGAAAACAGGACAACCAGATTTTGCAACAATTTATATTAGCTACATTCCAGAACAAAGAATGGTAGAGAGTAAATCTTTAAAGCTATATTTATTTAGCTTCCGAAATCATGGTGACTTCCACGAAGATTGCATGAACGTTATTATGAATGATTTAATTAAATTAATGGATCCACGCTATATTGAGGTATGGGGGAAATTTACACCACGTGGTGGTATTTCAATCGATCCTTACTGTAACTACGGCCGCCCAGGAACTAAGTATGAGAAAATGGCAGACTACCGCATGATGAATCACGATTTATATCCAGAAAAGATCGATAATCGTTAATATAGAAAGAAAGGATCTGTATGATATACAGATCCTTTCTTTCTATTATATTATGCATGTTGATTAATGACAGTATAGTTTTTATGGCTTACAACTGTAAGAGGTTCCATATCTAGTTCTCTAAAATTCTCCATAATTGTTATATCAACAATAACGGAGTTTTGATTTACCTTTTGAACACGGCCTTGCATTCCACCTTTAAATTCAATGATATCTCCAGTTTCTGCGATCTGCATAAGCAACTCTCCTTGTTCCAGTTTTCCCAAAAAAAGAATAATTTGGGCTTTTTTATTTCTTCTTATTTTGAACTATATTTACTACTTTGTAAATGTTTCCAAAGTAAAAATTCGAAAAATATTCACTTTTTGTAAGAAAATATGTAAAAAATATTGTTTAGGAGAAGAATGATGAAAATGCATACATCTTTATACGGGAGTATAATAAAAGATACAATGACCTACTAAAGTGGGAGAAATTAGGGGCTGGAAAATGATGTTTGAAATTGTGGGGAGCTTTATAGCGATTTTATTATTTTTATTTTCATATATACAGTTGAAGAAAGTGCGTCATCATGAAACAACTACATATTTTGATGGACTGGATGGTGTGCACACTTCGATAACACATGATAGTGGTGGGGATATATAACTTTCTTTTTATGCATGGTATGATGGCAAGAAGAAATAGTACGTAATATAGTTCGTAAGTGATGAATGGGGAGTGGAAAGAATGCGAATTTCTTTTATTCGTCATGGTCGTTTGGACAGTACTATAGAGCCAAGGACAATTATTTCATTTCGTGAATGGATGAAGCAATATGATTTAGGGACTACAGTAAAAGAAACTCCTATACCAATTGAAACAATTGAGGCGATTGAATCAGCGAAACTGGTTGTAACGAGTGATCAAAGGCGCGCTGTACAGTCAGCGGCTGAGTTATTGGATTCCCTATCTTTTGTGCAAAATCCTCTTTTTAGGGAAGCTGAAGTTCCAACGAGTTTTTATGCTCCAAAATGGTTGAAATGTAAACCGAATGTATGGATGTTTATTGGACGTACACGATGGATAGTTGGTTATAGTAAAGAGGTTGAGTCTTATAAGGAAGTACGAGAAAGAGCAAGGCAAGCCGCTAATATGTTGCACCGCTATGCGCTCGTACATGGACATATTGCCCTTGTAGGTCATAGTTATTTTAATGCGATGCTTGGGACTGAACTGAGGGCAATGGGGTGGTCTGGTTCGCCTATTTTTCATAGGAAGCCATGGGGATGTACAACGTATACATTTCATGAGGCGATGGATGGAAATGTATTAAATACAAAATTAATTTAAAAGAGGCTGTCCCTTTGGCAGCCTCTTTCTCTACATAACAAGTAAAAAAAGAATTGTCCTTTTAAGATATAGAAACCAATGACCGTAATGGTTTTATTAGATGGGCATACGGTTCACCGACGAGCATAACGGTTTTATCTTCTTTGTAACCAAGTTTTTCATATAGTGAAAAAGCGCGTTTGTTTTCTAAATTAACAAGTAAGGCGATTTTTTCATGCCCTTTTTCAGTTGCATGAAGTTCAGCTGCATCGATTAATTTAGAGCCAATACCACGTCCACTGTACATACTTGAAACTGACAACGTGTCAATATAATACTCATCAAGTTCAGCTTCTTTTTCTAACGTAATGGATTCATCTTCATGTAGTTCTCTTAAGTAGTGTATGATTGGTGCATCAAGTTGTTCAGCGTCACTACCGTGATAAACGACAATAACCCCAACTACCTTTCCACCTTGTTCAGCCACTAAACAGTTTTCATAGCTCAATCGATTATTTTCTTTTACGAACCATGTTTCAAGTCCTAGTATTACTTTTGCTTCAACTGTGCTACCTGTGATTTTTTCAGCAATTTCGTGCAGAGCGTTATACAATAAAGGTGCTACTTCTACCGCATCTGTCTTTTTTGCTTTCCGAATCATAGTATCCCTCCTAGTTCTAAATATATATTGTAGCATAAAATAAAATATCAAACAGTGATTTGGAACTTTGTTATACAGGGTATCAAAAAGTTTGATATAGAGAAGTAGCTATGTTAGTATATGATATTTAGTGCGAATATAATAAAGTGATATAGATATAAAAATAATGAAAGTGAATTACATAATAGTAACGGGATAATTTTACCGTTGTCGACCTATAGAAGATGCGATAGAATAAAATATTGCAGAGAGGTGAAATACATGGATAAACAATTAGCAAATACAATTTTGGATCAGCTGAAAAATGATGAAATAAAGGAGTATGTTGCGACGAAAGATGTATTTTATACGTTCAGAGAAGTTGTTGTAAATCGAGAAGATTTTAAACATATTATCGGGAACGCACAGCGCGGTGGACAGGTAATTTATACATATTCAGAAACACCACGTTCATAAATAGAAGGTAAAGGAGAGGAGAATTATGGGGGATTTTAAACAAGGCATATTGCCACATTGGGATTATATGTGGAAAGATAGAGCTGGGAATAGGTTTATGGGAATGGTTATGTATCCAGAGAAACGAAAATGTTCAGCAAAAATGCTTCAGAAAATAAAAAGGGCGTATGAACAAGCAGTAGAAATTAAAGTAACGGTACAAGTTCAACATACATATCAGTACGTAGAAGGAATGATCGTATACTTTGATGAAGAAGCTCCTGTATGTACAATGCTCGATAAAGATGAGAATCCACATCATATATTTGTAAGAGATATTTTGCGTATTGAGCACCCTGAATAATTTTTTTCATAAATAAATTGAAGTTCCATAATAATAATCTTTTTCTATAATAGTTATCTTTTAGTATGTAACGAGGAACGAAAGAATATGTATAATATTTAATAAAGTAAAATTGATAAATGTAATCGTTTGTTAGAACAGATTATCGTTTAATATCTGTTCTTTTTTGCGTGATGCTGGAGAAATATATTACTCCAGCATTTACTGTTTTATGACAAAAAATATTGGTAACTTTTTTAAAAATAAGGTTAAATTCGTTGACAACTTTTTTGAAAAGCACTTTATTGACATGAGTTTTAGAATGTTGTTTCATAGTCTTTGTATTGAAAAAAATCGACGGTCATGTCGAAAAGTAAAAGTTAAAAAAAGAAAGAATTTATACATATATCTTGTGTCTTATTTTGAAACGTAATACAATATATAGAGAAATCAAGAAACGACATACAGAGAATATAGATTGGAGAGGGAGGGTCGGAAATGTTAGTTGCATATGATTCTATGACAGGAAACGTGAAGCGTTTCATTCACAAATTAAATATGCCGGCCGTTCAAATTGATGAAGCTCTAGTATTAGATGAAGACTTTATTCTTATTACGTATACAACAGGTTTTGGAAATGTACCGGAACGTGTTTTAGACTTTTTAGAACGCAATAATGAAAAATTAAAAGGCGTATCTGCAAGTGGCAATCGTAATTGGGGAGACATGTTTGGTGCAAGTGCTGACAAAATCTCTACTAAATATGAAGTGCCTATTGTATCAAAATTTGAGTTATCTGGAACAAATAATGATGTAGAATATTTTAAAGAAAGGGTGCGGGAGATTGCGACACATTGAACTGAATAATGAAATCACGCAAATGCAGGACGGTTTTTATCAGCTTCATAAAGATAAAGAGGCATTAGAAGTCTTTATGGAAGAAGCTAGAGAGAATACCGTTCATTTTAATAGCGTGGCAGAGCGAATGGAGTATATGAAAGAACATGATTACTATTACAACGTTCTGGACGAGTATAGCTTGGAGGAAGTAGAAGGAGTTTATAACATCGCTTATGGTGAAAACTTCGAGTTCCAATCTTATATGGCAGCATCTAAGTTCTATAAAGATTATGCGTTAAAAACGAATGATCAAAAACAATACTTAGAAAGCTATGAAGATCGTGTAGCAATTGTGTCATTATACTTAGGACGCGGTGATGTTGCGAAGGCAAAACACTTCGCAAGCATGATTGTAAAACAAAACTACCAACCAGCGACACCAACCTTTTTAAATGCGGGACGAAGCAGAAGAGGAGAAATGGTGTCTTGTTTCTTGTTAGAGATGGATGATAGCTTAAATTCAATCGGCTTTAACATTAATACTGCAATGCAATTATCGAAAATCGGTGGTGGAGTAGCTTTAAACTTATCTAAGCTACGTGCACGTGGTGAGCAAATTAAAGGTATTGATAACGCCGCAAGTGGTGTAGTACCTGTTATGAAATTACTTGAAGATTCGTTTTCGTATGCGAATCAGTTGGGTTAACTTTATGGCTCAACTATAAAACCAGGTCAATTGCTGGAACGCCTGAGTATATCAAGGTAGGATACTACGAAGAAATTACGTAGCGAACCCTGAAAATCCAAGATTGCAGGAAATCAGCAGCCGAGCTCCTAAATTTATTAGATAAGGAGAAGGTTCAACGACCAAGTGGCTATGTAGGTGACTAAGTAGCTCGAACCTGGCTTCTCAAAACAACCAAATTCAAAGGGTGTATACATTTATTATAGTTTATGCCATATTCATGTGCATCAAACATATGATAAATGGTTAAATGAAGAATTTGGCGAGAAGAAGATATGGTCTGAACTCTATAGCGATATAGAGAGGATAGCAGAAATGACTATCCCCCATACGTTTTGACGATATGGAGTAACAATATGCAACGAAAAGGTGCAGGTGCAGTATACTTAAACATTTTCCATTGGGATATTATTGAATTCCTTGATACCAAAAAAATAAATGCCGATGAGAAGAGCCGTATTCAGTCTCTATCAATCGGAATTATCGTTCCAAGTAAGTTCTTTGAGCTTGCTGAGAAAAACGAACCTTTCCATGTTTTCGCGCCTTATACAGTATTTAAAGAGTGCGGAAAACATTTAGATGATATAGATATCGACGAAATGTACGATGAATTAATGAGCAATCCGAAAGTGAAGAAGAAGCCACTAGATATTAGTGCGCGTGATATGCTTATTAAAATTGCTATGATTCAGCTTGAGTCTGGTTACCCATACTTAATGTTTAAATCAAATGCAAATAACCAGCATCCACTGAAGGATATTGGAACTGTGAAGATGTCGAACTTATGTACAGAAATCTTCCAGCTACAAGAAACTTCTGAAATAAATGATTACGGTACAGAAGACATTATCCGCCGTGATATTAACTGTAACTTAGGATCGTTAAATATCGTAAACGTAATGGAAAATAAAGAAATTCGTGAAGCAGTTCATGCGGGAATGGAAGCTTTAACAGCTGTTTCTGATATGACGATCATTCCGAATGCCCCAACTGTGAAAAAAGCAAATGATGAGCTTCATTCAGTTGGACTTGGAGCAATGAACTTACATGGATATTTAGCAAAAAATAAAATCGCTTATGAAAGTGCTGAAGCGAAAGAATTCGCTCGTACATTCTTTATGATGTTAAATTACTACTCGATTGAGAAAAGTATGGAGATCGCTAAAGAAAAAGGCGAAACATTTAAAGACTTCGATAAGTCTGATTATGCAAACGGCACATACTTTGAAAAGTATGAAACGACAGATTACAGCCCAGTAACTGAAAAAATTCAGCAATTATTTGAAGGAATTCATATTCCAACAAAAGAAGATTGGACAAGTTTAAAAGAGCAAGTACAGAAGAATGGTTTATACAACTCATATCGTCTTGCAATCGCTCCGACACAATCGATCAGTTACGTTCAAAATGCAACTTCAAGCGTAATGCCAATCGTAAGTCAAATTGAATCAAGAACGTATGCGAATGCGACAACATATTATCCAATGCCGTATTTATCAAAAGATACGTTTTGGTACTATAAATCTTCTTATGATATGAATCAGTTTAAATTAATTGATTTAATCGCAGAAGTTCAAGAACATATTGACCAAGGAATTAGTACAATTCTTTATGTTAATAGTGATATTTCAACACGTGAGTTAGCACGTTACTACATTTATGCACATAAAAAAGGCTTGAAGAGTCTTTATTATACGAGAACACGTAAATTAAGCGTGGAAGAGTGCGTGGCTTGTACCGTTTAATATAAAAAGTGAGACATTATGAGCAGGGTTTTTCTGAACCCTGCTCATGCTTAGTTATCAATTTTTTATGTTTATTTAGAGAAGGGGCGATTTAATGCGTGCGGTAAACTGGAACAAAAAAGAAGATGATTTTAGTTTAATGTTTTGGAAGCAAAACATCGCTCAGTTTTGGACAGAAGAAGAAATCGCAGTGTCTTCTGACAAAAATACTTGGGCACAATTATCAAAAGAAGAGCAAATTGCTTATAAGCGTGTATTAGGTGGTTTAACACTTTTAGATACGAAACAAGGTGGCGAAGGGATGCCTCTTGTACTTGTTCATCTTGAAAATTTACAAGCGAAAAGTGTATTAGCTTTCATGGGCGCTATGGAAGAAGTACATGCGAAGAGTTACAGTCATATTTTCACAACATTAGCTACTGAAGAAGAAATTGATGATATTTTTGAATGGGTAGATAACCATCCATTACTTGAGAAAAAAGCTGGTATTGTTACTAGTTACTATCGTCGCTTATTAAAGCCTGAAGTAACGAAAAAAGAGTTATACATGGCAATGGTAGCAAGTGTGTTCTTAGAAAGTTACTTATTCTATAGTGGATTCTTCTATCCACTTTACTTAGCGGGTCAAGGTAAATTGACGGCAAGTGGTGAGATTATTAACCTAATAATTCGTGACGAGTCAATTCACGGCGTATTCGTTGGTATTTTAGCACAACAAATCTTCACAGAACTTTCTGCAGAAGAGCAACAAGAAGTACAAACGGAAACGCAAGAGTTATTAATGGAACTGTATGAAATTGAATTGGCATATACAGAAGAAATTTACACTTCTATCGGTCTTGTAGAGGATGTAAATCGTTTCGTTCGTTACAATGCGAATAAAGGACTTATGAACTTAGGACTTGAGCCGAAGTTTGAGGAAGAAGAAATTAACCCAATCGTTTTAAATGGTTTACGTACAGATACGAAAAACCATGACTTCTTCTCTGTAAAAGGAAATGGTTACGTAAAAGCAACGAATGTTGAAAAGTTAGCAGACGATGACTTCGTATTCAATTTTTAATATAGTGTTATAGAAAAAGCTGTCTTTATAGAAAAGACAGCTTTTTTGCTATGAATAGTTTACATAATGTTATTATTCCATGGAAATATTTTAATCTTGTAAAAGCCCAATTTTTGAGGAAGTGGGAATGAAAAAACAAGGATTAAAGTTTTATTTTTCATATTTAGTCGTATGAGAGATTGAATAACTTATGTCAAAATGAATAAAAAATGAGAAGAAATGAGGTCTAATTCCACCTATACGTTCTTTTTAATATTGAATTTTTAAACTCTAGAAATTTTGGCTTGAAAATTGCATGAATATTTAAAAAGAAACAAAAAGGGAGGTAATACTCGGTGTGATATACGGTCATTTGAAAACGCTTCCTTTTGATTGTCGATTTTTAAATGGAAATTAGATAGAGAAAATAGGAGGAATGATAGGTGGGGAAAGTAGTTGGTTTAAAACGTTCATTAGGGCTTTGGTCAATTGTTATGCTAGGGGTCGGGTATATGACACCGATGGTTGGATTTGACACATTTGGAATCGTTTCTGAAAAAACGGGTGGTCATGTTCCAGGAGCTTATCTTATTGCATTAGCGGGGATGTTGTTTACCGCTGCAAGCTACGGAAAAATGGTAAAGGCTTTTCCTACCGCAGGATCTGCTTATACGTATACACAGAAGACAATTAGTGCAAGGCTTGGGTTTCTTGTTGGATGGTCCGCGTTATTGGATTATTTGTTTCTACCAATGGTGAACGCACTATTAACGAGAATTTATATGTCAGCATTTTTCCCAAGTGTTCCTAGTTGGGTATGGGTCATTGGCTTTGTTCTCCTGGTTACATTAATAAATATGATTAGCGTAAATGTTACTGCTAATTTCAATACGTTCTTAGTAATATTTCAAGTGTTAGTAATGGCCGTATTTGTTTTTCTAGTTATAAAAGGCTTATTAGCGGGAGAGGGAACAGGAGAAGTTTTTTCCATTCAGCCGTTTTTTCAATCAGATATACAAATATCACCGTTAGTTGCAGGTGCAACAATTCTTTGTTTCTCATTTTTAGGTTTTGATGCAGTAACTACATTTTCAGAAGAGACACCAAACGCCAAAAAAACAATTCCTCGAGCTATTTTTCTTACTGCTTTAATCGGCGGAGTTTTATTCATTACTACAACGTATTTTACACAATCTATTTTTCCAGATACATCTGTATTTAAAAATCAAGAATCAGCATCCCCAGAAATTGCGCTATATGTTGGCGGGAAATTATTTCAAGCTTTCTTTTTAGTAGGAACCCTTATGGGGACACTTGCGTCTGGTTTAGCTTCTCATACAAGTGTATCCAGGTTATTATACGTAATGGGGCGAGATAATGTAATTCCGAAGAAAATATTCGGATACATTCATCCTCGCTGGAGAACCCCAGTATATAATATTATTTTTGTAGGAATTATTTCGCTCTTCGCTATATTCATTGATTTAGAAACAGCAGCATCTCTTATTAACTTCGGAGCGCTTATTGCATTTACATTTGTTAATTTGTCTGTAATTTCTTACTATATAATCAAGCAAAAAAGATATAAGACGATAAAAGATTTCTTAAATTACTTAGTTATGCCTATTTTGGGTGCTGCTACTGTAGCCGTACTATGGTTTAATCTCAATATCCATTCACTTATTTTGGGACTTTGCTGGGCTGCTATTGGAATTGGGTACCTTCTATATGTTACAAATATGTTCCGTTCAGCTCCTCCGCAAATGCATTTTGAAGAAGCACAGGAAATATAAAGTGTGGGGGGTGTTCATCCCCCTCCGATTATTAGCCCTCACCAATCGGGCGTTTACGGGCAGCGGGGCTCCCACCTAACTTCTTTGCTCCAGCCGAATTTTGAGGTGGGAGTTTTACTGCCCACAAATAGCGGGATAAAAAAGAAAAAGACATCGGGAATGAATCCGATGTTTTTTTCTTTGAAGATTGGGCAACCATGCAGTATTGCATAATTCATTCAACGGTTCATAAGGAAGAGAGGCAAGTCTAGGGAGTATGGCTGATAAATGATGATCAATATAGTATTTTCATTTGGCACAATTATTGCTTTGTACAATTAGTAAAAATATAAAAGCGGGGTGTTTTCAGTCACAAAGGTTAGAAGAACAATATTAATAGAATAAAAGAAAGGGATGATTGATTATGTATTATGATATTATTACGAGTCCGTGTTATGGAATAATTGAAAAAGTGTCTATCGATAAGGATTCTCGAATTTATGAATGGGAGCCATTATTCGCTATTAAAGATATGAATGGTAAACTGGAAGTAATTAAGATGGGATGTAGTGGAGAAGTTCAATCTTTAGAAGTAGAAGCGGGAGATAAAGTAATTCCAGGTATGGTATTAGCTTATATTCAAGAAGACCTTTTCGTTAGTGGTAGTGATTAATGATAGAACAATGAGGAAGATGGAGGCGTTCATCTTCCTTTTTTATTTTCAGATTAATTAAAAAAATCTGTATTTAATGATACAATACAAATTATATAGTTCAAAGGAGGAATAGCAGCATGTTTTCCATTGCTCATAAAAAAATTAGACCTATTGTTTCTCTACCTATCGATCAATCTGAAAAGGAATGGAATATAGATGTTGAAAATATAAAAGAATCTTTTCTATTTTTAAAAAGAGAAGAGAAATTATTTGCATACGTTCATGTGAAGGATCTGCTATCAAATAGTAAGGGATTAACTGCTAAGGTATTGCTTTCAAATGCTGTTTCACTAGATACAATATGTCATCTTAGTAAAGATATTTCTTTAACAGCTCTTTTTCAAATTATTGGAGCGCCGATTGCAATAGTAAAAAATGAAATGGATGAGCTAACAGGATATATAAGAAGAGAGGATGTTTTTGCAGAACTATTTAAACAAGAAAATCAGAGTGTTGATATATTAAAAATTATTTTAACGTCTATTCCAATGGGGATTTTTGTAGTAGATCGTGAAAAGAAAATTGTAAATTGTAATGAGTCTGGTTTGAAGATGATTAAATCGACTCCTGAAAAAGTTATGAATGTACCAGCAAAACTGATTTTTAACGAAGAGCACATTAATAACGTATTTACAACGGGAAAAACGATCTTGAATCAATTACAAATCACAAATGAGATGGGTGTATTAGTTGACTATAGTCCAATTCCAAACTTTGATCAAAGTATTGAAGGAATGGTTATTATTGTGCAAGATTTGCCGATGGTCGAGGACATGGCGATGGAAATTGAATATATAAAGGATTTAAATGAAGATTTACATGCAATCTTGTCTAGTATTTATGATGAAATATTAGTTGTTAATCATAAAGGGGAATTAATTCGTTATAGTGAAACTGTTATCAATGATTTTTGGGGGAGTAGTTTGAAAGACCTTTTAGGAAAAAATCTTTTAGAATTAGAAAATAAAGGATTATTCAGTCCTTCTGTTACGCGATTAGTGTTGGAAAAACAAAAAAAGGTATCAGTTGTACAAGAAACAAAAAGCGGAAGAAAAATATTAGCAGTTGGAAACCCTGTATTTAATGAAAACGGAGAGCTTCATCGTATTATTATTGCCTCAAGGGATATTACCGAAGCAACGAGATTGAAGACGGAATTACATGAAATAAAGAAGATATCAGAGCAATATAAGAAGGAGTTAGATGACTTTAAAAATAAAGATCGTTTTCTTAAGAAGCTTATTTACTGTAGTCCGAAAATGGAGCAAATTATTAACCAAGCTAAAAAAATAGCAGATTTTTCTTCCAATGTTCTTATTTCTGGAGAATCTGGCGTCGGAAAAGAAGTAATTGCTCAGGCAATTCATCAACTTGGAAACCGATCTTCAAAGCCATTTTTAAAATTAAATTGTGGTGCAATTCCAGAAACTTTGTTAGAAAGTGAACTATTTGGTTATACGAAAGGTGCTTTTACAGGAGCCGATAAAAATGGAAAAGAAGGATATTTTAAGCGGGCGGATCAAGGTATTTTATTTTTAGATGAAATTGGAGAAATGCCTTTACATTTGCAAGTGAAATTGCTTAGAGTCCTACAGGAACAAGAAGTAATTCCTATTGGAAGTACAATCCCTACGAAAATAAATGTACAAATTATTGCTGCTACAAATAAGAGCCTTGAAAAGATGGTCGAATCTGGAACATTCCGTGAAGATTTGTTTTATCGGCTAAATGTAATTCCACTGCGAGTTCCTTCTTTACGAGAGCGAATGGAAGATGTTCCGGTACTTGCCTTTCATTTCTTACAACAGTTAAATGAAAAATATAATAAAAATTATCATTTAACTCCAGATGCACTTAATTTACTAGAGTTCTATTCATGGCCAGGAAATGTCCGTGAATTACAAAATATGATTGAACGTTTAGTAGTATCAGCAGACGATCCAGTAATTGAAGCGGAGTTTGTTAGTAAGTTTTTAACACCCGGTTATGACTTTAATAAATCAAAACCAGTTATTACAAGAGTATTACCATTACAAGAAGCACTACATTCTGTAGAAGAACAATTGATTTTGCTTGCAATGAAGCAGTATAAAACAACGACTAAGGCTGCAAAAGCTCTTGGAATCAGCCAATCTTCAGTGAGTCGTAAATATCAAAAGATTGTTAGTGAAAAAGAGATAGCGGCTGATATCATCTCATATTCCTAAAAAAGGAGAAGGTCACATAGACTTCTCCTTTTTGTGTGCGCTCAGCATGTACATATTCTCTGGGATTCAAGTCCCGAGTGGTGAAGGCGGTAGCGGAAATGATTAAAGTTTCACTTTATGCAAAATGGAATAGTGTATGCAGAAATGCATAAAATGTTTGTTGTTTTTAAGAAAATAGTCAGTTTATCCCGATATTTGTGGGCAGTAAAACTCCCACCTCAAAATTCAGGTGGAAGCCCTGCTGTCCGTAAACGCCCGATTGGTGAGGGCTAATTAAAGTTTCACTTTATGTATGATTCTTTTGAATTTTAAATATTGGCATGGAAATTGCTTATAAATATATAAACAATCGATAAAGGGGGATTCAATATAGTGCTAGATTTAAAAATGTATGTAAACGGTGAATGGAGAGACTCTAGTGATCAAGAAAAAAGAACGATTATTAACCCTGCGAATGGCAAGGGTATAGCATATGCACCTGAGGGAACGATTGAGGATGCAAAATACGCGATAGAAGTGGCAAGAACGGCTTTCGATAGCGGAATTTGGTCAGCAACATCCACTGCTGAAAGGGCATCATATTTATTTAAAATAGCAGATGAAATTGATAAAAATATGGAAGAATTAGTGTACCTTGAAACAATGGATAATGGAAAAACATACCGTGAGGCAGAAGGAGATATTGGAGATGCAGCGGCTTGTTTTCGCTATTATGCCGGATTGATTACAAAGCCAGATGGTCAAACATATCATGTAGCCGATCCGATGCAAGCGATGGTTGTAAGAGAGCCAGTTGGTGTTTGTGGATTAATTGTTCCATGGAATTATCCGCTATTGATGAGTGTGTGGAAAATTGCACCTGCTTTAGCAGCTGGAAATACAATTGTGTTTAAACCTTCTGAAGTGACACCAATCACTGCAACAAAGCTATTCGAAATCCTTGAAAAAGTAGGGATACCAAAAGGTGTTGCCAATATGGTAATGGGGGCCGGTCCAATAGTAGGAAATGAAATTGCAGCGAGTAATAAAGTGGATATGATTTCCTTTACAGGTGGAACAAAAACAGGTAAGCACATTATGAGAACAGCGGCAGATAATATGAAAAAGATTTCGTTAGAACTTGGAGGGAAATCTCCAAATATTATTTTTGCAGATGCAGATTTTGAGACCGCTATTGATTATGCTCTATTCGGTATTTATGCAGGTAGCGGACAAGTATGTTCAGCAGGATCAAGAATCCTTGTCGAAGAAAAGATTTATGATAAATTTGTTAATAGTTTTGTAGAGCGAGCACAGCAAATTAACGTTGGACCTGGTGATAATCCAGAATCAAAAATGGGGCCACTTGTAAGTCAAGAACATATGGAAAAAGTATTACGCTATATTGAAATTGGGAAAGACGAAGGTGCAAACGTTGCTTGCGGAGGTAGACGAATAATGGAGGATGGAAAAGGTGATGGTTTCTTTATTGAACCAACAGTCTTTGTCAATGTAAAACCTGATATGCGCATCGTCCAGGAAGAAATCTTCGGTCCTGTTGTAGTAATTCAAAAGTTTAAAGACGAACAGGAAGCAATTGAGTTGGCAAACGGTACAGACTATGGTTTGGCTGGAGGAGTATTTACAGTCGATGGTGCAAAAGCAATGCGTGTGATTCGCAAACTTCGCGCAGGAATTACGTGGATTAATAGTTATCATCCAACATACAATGAGGCGCCTTGGGGCGGATATAAGCAAAGTGGTATAGGTCGTAGTCTAGGAACGTTTGGTTTAGAAGAATTTCAAGAGATTAAGCAGATTAATATAAATCTAGAAGTAGAACCTATTGGTTGGTTTGCAAATAAAAAAAATGTAGAGGTGAATTAGATGGAAACGAACGTGAAAAATAAATTGAATGAGAAAGAATCAAATGTAAATGAGTATATTACGAAAGTACTACAGTTAATTGAAAAAGAAAAGGTTACTGAAGAAGAGGCAAACTGGATTCAAAAAGAAACAGTAGATGGATTTAGAGAGCATGTAAACCCTGGTTTTCTTGCTTATAGAAAAACAGTAACAAAAGATGGACAATTTGCAGCAGTAGAATGGTCAGATGAAGGATCTTGCTTCATGGATATTAATGGTAAAAAGTATATTGACTGTTTAGGTGGATTTGGAATTTATAATGTTGGTCACCGTAATCCGAAAGTGGTAAAAGCTGTAACGGATCAATTAAAGCGTCAAGCATTGCACAGTCAGGATTTACTAGATCCACTTCGAGCAATGCTTGCAAAGATTTTAGCGGATATTACACCTGGTGATTTGAAATATGCCTTCTTCACAAATAGTGGAACAGAAAGCGTAGAGGCAGCATTAAAACTAGCAAAAATGTATAGTGAACGAACAACTTTCATTGCTACAACGCGTGCTTTCCATGGTAAGAGCCTTGGTGCTTTATCTGGGACGGCAAAAGGAATGTTCCGTAAGCCATTTTTACCATTAATTCCGGGTTTCCGTCATGTTCCGTTTGGCGATATTGATATGATGAGAAAAACATTTGAGACATGTGCATTAGTGGGAGAAGATGTTGCAGCAGTTATTTTAGAACCAATTCAAGGAGAGGGCGGTATTATTTTACCTCCAGAAAATTATTTGAAACAAGTACGAGAGCTTTGTGATGAGTTTGGATCACTCCTTATTTTTGATGAAGTACAAACTGGAATGGGACGTACAGGAAAAATGTTTGCTGCGGAATTATATGATGTCGTGCCGGATATTATTTGTCTTGCGAAGGCGTTTGGTGGAGGTGTAATGCCAGCGGGAGCTATTGTTGCGAAAGAAACAGTATTCAAAAGTTGGTTTGAAAATCCATTTATGCATACAACAACATTTGGAGGAAATCCACTTGCATGTGCTGCTGCAATTGCAACAATCCATGTATTATTGGAAGAGAAATTACCGGAACGAGCTATGGAAGTTGGGGAGTATTTCTTAAATGGATTGAAACAAGCTGCAGAAGGGCACGAAGATAAAATCTTTGAAATTCGTGGTCAAGGTTTAATGATTGGGATTGAATTCCATAAAGACGAGATTGGTTATGAAGTGTCAAAGGCGATGTTTGATCAAGGTATTCTTGTTGCGGGAACATTAATTAACTCAAAAACAATTCGTATTGAACCATCCCTTACAATTAGTTATGAAGAAGTAGATACAGTTATTAATACGTTTAAATCTGTGCTAGCTCAAGTAAAAGTAAAATAAATTTCGCATAAGGTTATATGTGAATTCAAACGATTGAAACTATAATTAGAATAGATTTACCTGTATTTTATTACAGGAAGGCAGTGTAACGAAAAGTTACACTGCCTTTTTATTACATTTTTTGTTGTTGAGTATTTACATATAATTTGTCTTAGTGTACTATTTAACTAACACACTAAGACAGGAGTGGAGAAATGAAAATCGAGTTTTCTCCAAATACACCAATTTACATTCAGGTAATGGAATACATAAAGAAAGAAATTGTAACGGGTCATTTATTGCCTGGCGATAAAATTCCCTCCGTACGTGAATTAGCGAGTGAATTACAAGTAAATCCAAATACGATTCAACGTACATTTCAAGAGTTAGAGCGGGATGGAGTTGTTGTAACACGTAGAGGAATGGGGCGATATGTAACGAATGAAGGGGAGAAAATTATGGAGCTGCGAAAAGATATGGCGAAAGAATTACTTCATTCTTTTATAGATGGAATGGACAATTTAGGTTTTTCAGAAGAAGAAATTCTTACAATCCTTCGTTCTTCATTACATGAGAAAAGGGAGGAGAGCGAATGACAGAGTTATTAAAAATAGAAAATCTATGGAAGCGGTACGGATTAAAAGCAGTGATCCGTGAGTTAAATATAGAGATTACAGAAGGAAAAATCGTTGGGCTTGTTGGAGATAACGGAAGCGGGAAAACGACGTTATTAAAAATGATTGCAGGCCTACAACATCCTTCTGAAGGCAGCATAGTAATTAACGGTAAAAAAGTAGGGTTAGAGACGAAAGAAATCGTTTCATTTATGTCTGATAAGCCAGTCTTTGATGATTGGATGACTGTAAAAGATGCCCTATTTTTCTATCGAGATTTTTATAAAGACTTCGATATTCAAAAAGCAGTAGATACGATTGCAGAATTTAAAATACCATTAGAAGAAAAAATTACAGCATTATCAAAAGGGATGATTGAAAAGCTTCAAATTATTTTAACGTTTTCTCGAAAAGCGAAGTTATATGTACTAGATGAACCACTTGGCGGGATTGATCTTGTTTCTAGAGAACACGTATTGGATCTCATTCTACAATTTTATAGAGGAGATTGTACGATACTAATCTCGACTCACTTAATAAATGAAGTTGAAAATATTTTTGATGAAGTAATCTTTTTAAAAGATGGGGAAATTGTATTGTATGAAAATGTAGAAGAACTTCGTTTTCAGAGAGGAAAAGCAGTTCATGAATTGTTTAAGGAGGTGTTTAGTAAGTGAAGTCAATATTGTCCTATTTGTGGAATGTAAATAAGAAAAGATACATTGTCGCTTTTTTACTTTTTGTGCTAATTGAAGCTGTTTTGTTTTCACAAATGATTGTAAGGAAGAGTGATGCGGCTATCGATAGACAAGAGGGCATATTTGGAATCATTATGATTATATTTATTTTTTATGCCATTTATATGTTTATACAAACAATGAAATCATATTCACGCTTACTGACTAATCCAATGTTACGTCTTACAGCACTATCTGGGAAACAATATGTGTTTTCTATGCTTATCTTCTTTTATATTGTGATGGCTATGTGGTATGGAATAGTTGGGATTCTTTTCTACGTAGGTTATGTATTAGCATTTCCTACGACGTATGTATATATAGATGCAAAAGAGATTTTGCAAGCAGGCATTATTAATAATTTAATATATACAATGAGTGATTTATTTGAGTTTTTATTTGCGGTGTTACAAATTTTATTAGTAGTTACTTTAGTTAAATTGCTGACTAAAAAGAAAAAGGCACAAAATATACTAATAGTAATTATTTCTTTAGTAATAAATATAGCCTTTACTTTAGTCTCCGTATTGTTAGGGAAATTAATCCCAACTTTCCAATGGTTGCGGAGAGATGAATATAAGAGTGAAAGCGGAAATCTGCTTATAGATATGTTTAATAATAATGGGTTTAATGCTCTTAATATAAGTTTTATGCTAATTGTTAGTATTTTAATCGTTTATTTAATCGCTTATATTATCGACAAAAAACTAGAAGTTTAAAGGAGGAATCATCATTGGGAAATGTAGTAGTGAAATTAGAAAATGTCCGAAAAAAAATCGGTAGAACAGAAATTATTCGGGGCTTATCATTTGAGGTTCGTGAAGGAGAGGTATACGGATTCCTTGGACCGAACGGTAGCGGTAAGACGACGACAATTCGTATGATGACAGGTCTTATTTCTATGACAGAAGGCGATATTACAATTTGTGGTCATAGTATTCGCACAGAGCGTGAAAAGGCGCTAGAGCAAATTGGAGCGATTGTAGAAAATCCCGAGCTATATGATTATATGACTGGAATGCAAAATTTAAAGCATTTTGCGAACATGGCGATTAACCCAATTAGTAAAGAGCGCATCGCTGAAATTGTGAAGCTTGTTGAAATGGAGCATGCAATCCATAAAAAGGTGAAAACATATTCACTTGGTATGAAACAACGTTTAGGAATCGCACAGGCATTACTTCATCAACCGAAAATTTTAATTTTAGATGAACCGACAAATGGATTAGATCCAGCTGGTATTCGACAAATTCGTGATTATTTGCAGCGATTAGCGAAAGAAGAAAATATTGCGGTCATTGTATCAAGTCATTTATTAAGTGAGATTGAATTAATGTGTGATCGCGTCGTTATTATTAAACAAGGTGAGTTTGTACAAGAGTACAACTTGCATGAACAAGCGAAACATGATGAGAAGGTAGTTGTAGTGTTTGAAGTAGATGAAGTTCAGAAAGCGAATGAAATTATTAAAGGTAAAGCACAAGGTAATGTAATCATGGCATCCGTAACAAAAGAAGAAATTCCACAGCTTGTAAGAAAACTTGTGCATGATGATGTGCTTGTATATGGCGTTACTGTTCAAAATAAAACGTTAGAGGATGAGTTCTTAGCGATTACAGGGGGAGTGAAGGCGTAATGTTTAAATTAATTCAAAATGAATTTTTAAAGTTACATGCGAAGAAAGGTATGTATATTTTGATTGGTATAATTGCGACACTCGAAATTTTAGGGAATTTAGCAATGTTGAAGTGGGGAAAAGGTGATGAGTTTAAGGGATCGTATTTAGATTATGCAAACTCAGAGAGTTTCGTAATTTTGTTATTTGCAACGATTTTTGGGATTACACTTGCAACTCGTACTCTTACTGATGAGTTCCAAAAAGGTACAATTAAACAATTGTTAATTCGTCCAAGAAAACGACTCACAGTTTTATTTTCTAAATATATTACTGTGTTATTAGCAATGTTATTTATCGTATTTGTGGGTATGTTAATTGGAATGATTATTGGTAGTATTTTTATGGATGGTAGTAAAACAGATTTAACGTTAGGAATTGTTTTAAAAACGATGTTATATCAGCTTGTATCACCATTTTTCTTTGCAACACTTGCCTTTTTCTTAGCAAATATATTTAGAAAATCCGTTTTACCATTAATTATTACGCTGTTTTTATATTTCTTAAAATCGGCAATGATGATGGCACTTATGATGTTTGCAAAAGGTGTAGCGAAGTTTGTAGTATTCTTCCATTTAGATTTAAGAGCTTACGACAGTAATAAATTGGTAAGCGGTGGAATGGAACCACCATTTGCAGAATTTACGTTTACAACTTCATTATTACTTGTAGTTGCATACTTTGCTGTATTACTTGTAGCATCAAGTGTATTATTCCAAAAACGTGACGTATTATAATCGAAAAAATCCCCGTGTTAACGGGGATTTTTATTAACCAGCTTTTTTGATTTATGTAGCTTTTAAGTGTGGCAGATACATATTTACTTAGGAACATAATTGTAACTAAGTTGAAGAAAATTGATATGGTATATCAAATAGGATCGTTATTATATAATTTAATACGTATATTATTCGGAATAAAGTGAGAAAAATAGGAAGATTTTCAACTATATTCATATTATAATTTAGTTATCCGGCCATTTGTGGAGAAGGTCTACCCATAAAATACTGAATAAAGTTTCACTTTATATCATCTCTGGAGGTGTTCCATATGCAACATGCATTTTCACGTATAAGGCTACGTAGTTTTTTTGGATGGATGATTATAGGGATGTTCCTGACGATGATTCCATTAAGGTTATCAGGTGCTTCTGACAATACGATAGAGTTACTGTCACAAATATCAATATTTTTTGCATTTCCACTATTGTGGCTATATTTAAAAACAAGTAAAAATAATGTTGTTTTTAAAAGCTTTTTTGATAAGCCTGGACGTTTACATTGGGGGTTAATTGTATTAGCAACGATAATGGGAATGATTTTTGCAGTCGGTATATCCCAAATTCAATTTTATATTTTAGCACATACTGTACCTAATTTCTTAGTTACCATGTTAGAAGATGGAAATGTAATTAATACGAGTAACATATACATGACGATATTTACTTTCATTTCAGCATGTGTATTAGCCCCAATAATGGAAGAGGTTATTTTTAGAGGTTTTTTCTTGCAGCGAATGGCGTACAAATGGGGGATTAAACGAGCGGTTATTATATCCTCTCTTATTTTTGGACTAGGACATTTTGATGTTATCGGTGCTTTCATGTTCGGTGTTATTATGTGCCTTCTATACATAAAGACAAAAAATATATGGACGAATATTGCTGTGCATGCTCTAAATAATTTGATTGCAACGAGTATGCAATTTGTAGGTGGAGATGGAAGTGACGCAATCTCGATTACTGAATTACAAGCACAAAGTAATTTATGGATCGGCATTGGTCTTGTGATTATCGGTTTATTATGGTTCATTCCTTTTACTTGGAACCAATGGCGTACAGTAAAAGAAGTTGGTGTGCCACCGATTCGTTTCATAAATGAAGAAAAAGTAGTGAATACATCAGAAGAAAATGAAATATATAGCCAAGTGATAGTAACAGATAGATTGATGGCTGTAGAACTACCTGATGAAGCTGTAAATAAGCTTCGGTTAGAAGAAAATGATTATGTAACAGTTTCTGTAGAAGAAGATAAAATTGTTATAAAGAAAGCGCATAATAGATAATTAAAAAGTAGCTCCTAAAGAGCTACTTTTTAATTTGTAATAATCTCTACACGAAAATTATTACCGTTCTTTACATATTTAATATCTGTAACGATCCGAACGGTTTTTAGAAGTTCAACTTTTTCACCAATTCGAGGGATGGTCGGAACATTGTCCCAAATACCAAGCAAGTCATCTAATTGTGCCGTTTTTTCATAAAACCAGATTTTCAATGTAAAGCCCCTTTCTCGAACTTTATGTATTTTAATACATGATATATCATTTTTATTCTTAATGTAAGGGGTTTTTACTCTTTTTGTGAATAAAGATGAATTAAACTTCTGGGAATATATGTTCAATGTCCGGAGTAAGAGCTACTTCTGATAATACGATATGAGAAACTGTCGTTGCATATGAAGAAACATCATTGATAAATTCTTCAAGTTCAACGAGTGAAGGAACAGAGATTTTTACAATGTAGCATAAGCTTCCTGTTACTCGGTAACAAAAACTTGCAGATGGATAAGACTGAATAAACTGTTGCATACGTGTTGTATCACCATTTTTTAAAGTGATTTCTAAAATACAATCTAAAACAAGTCCTGCTTTTTTATAATTGATATCGATTGTGTATTTTTGAATAATCCCCTCACTTTCAAGTTTACGTACACGTTCTGTAGTAGACGGAGCCGATAAGTTTACCCGTTTTGCTAATTCACGCATCGAAAGGCGGCTATCATTATATAATTCATTTAAAATTTTTCGATCAACACGGTCTAATTGCATTTGTAAATATACCTCCAGTAAAATGATAATTTTTGTAAAGAAAAATTTAAAATTAAGATTCATATGAAATGTAAAGTGAACTTTATTTATTTTACAATAAAAAAGAAGGAAATAGGAGGGGAAATGATGGAGAGAATTACATTATCAAATGTAGGAGATACAAAGTTTCAAAAATTATTAGGTCATAATCCAGATATATTAAATTCGTGGAGTACGTTAGAGAATACACTGTATAGTACAGGGGCCCTTTCCGTAGAGTTAAAGGAGCAAGTAAGAAGAACATTAGCGTTTGGGAATGAATGTCCGTACTGTATGGCAAAGGGAAAGCCGGATGATATACAAAAAATAGAAGAAATTAGCGTAGCCGTTACTTTTGCACATGCATTTGTTCATGACCAAAAGGCGATAGATGATAATATGTTTCATATATTAAAACAATATTGGACTGAAAAAGAAATTGTAGAGCTTTGTGCCTATATTTGTTTTATTACTGCTTCACAGCAACTTGGTTTTCTGTTTCAATTACAGCCCAATTAATTAGGAGGATATTATGCTTAATCAAGCAGCACTTATAATCATTGATGTACAGGAAGCATTCAACTTACCATACTGGGGCGTGAGGAATAACCTTTTGGCGGAAGAAAATATGAAAAGTTTGTTAGAAGAATGGAGAAAAAGAAAACTACCAGTTTTTCATATTCAACATGTAAATAAAGAAAATGCTCAATCGATGTTTTATCAACATGTGGAAACGGTAAACTTTAAAGAAGAAGTGCAACCGATGCCAGATGAAATAATTATCCAGAAATCCGTTAATAGCGCGTTCATTGGGACAAATTTGGAAGAACAATTAAGAGAACAAAATTGTAATACGGTAGTGATTGTAGGATTAACAACAAATCATTGTGTGGAGACTACAACACGGATGGCAGGTAATTTAGGGCTTACAACGTATTTAGTGAGCGATGCGACGGCTACATTCAATCGTAAAGGTCTGGACGGGACAGAGTATAGTGCAGAGGACATTCACAATATGACACTTGTAAACTTACATGATGAATTTGCCAAAATCGTTACGACTGAAGGTGTTTTAAAATTATTTTAAGAAAATAATTGTGGAATTATGTAGAAAAAAATAAGAATATTTCGTATAATCTAAGTATAATCATTTTGAAAATAGGGGTGTCATCATATGGAGCAAATTCCGGTAAAGAAAATAGAAGAAGTACTCGTTTTAGCAGGAGATGATAAACAAAAGCAAAAGGAATTTTATGAATTGCTCTTAACAACGGAGTTTTATGTTGCTGGTTCACTTGAAGCAGAAGACGGGGCAACGGAAGGAACACTTCGTTTGCGTCATTTCCAAGGAGAGGGTAGATGGATCGTTCCGTTCTTTACACAATTGAAATTTGTAAAAGATGTGTTGCCAGAAGGTACACCCCTTATTACGATACGTGGAAAAGAATTATTGGGTAGCATCGAGAAAGATGCGACAGCTGTATTAAATGTTGGAACAGATATGAGTAAAACATTTATTCCAGAAGAAATTGCAGAGATAGCATCAGGACGAATCTTTAATTATTATAAGTAAAAGGAAAAGCTTAGCAGCTTTTCCTTTTTAATTTGAACATGGAGTGGCTATACCAGAAGAAATAGAAACAGTTTTGTTAGTTGTATTTATTGTTGCTGTAGCTCCGAGGGGAATACCGATATTTGGACTTATATGTCCAATCGGTAAACCGAATAACACAGGTATATTATATGGCGTGAAATATTCATATAATATTGTTTGCAATGATTGAGATGGCTTAGAAGGGTTGCAGTCGTGACAACTTGTAAAAATAACGCCGCTGCATTCATTAAACTGTCCAGATAAAAGTAGTTGATTTAACATCCGGTCAATGCGGTACGGTTCTTCACCAATATCTTCAAGCAATAAAAGTTTATTTGACGTATTTATCTCATAGGGCGAGCCAATTATACTTGTCAACACAGTTAAATTCCCTCCAACTAATGTGCCTGTAACTGTACATGGAGAGGTAGGTACGATACATTCTGATGCATATAAGATAGATGAATACGGATGGAATAGTTGATTGAAAGAAGATAAGGAGAGAGAATCTATACCTTTTCCTAATTCTTCAATCATTGGACCATGAAAAGTAACCAGCTCCGCATAACGTGAAAAGGCAGTATGTAAAGCCGTAATATCGCTATATCCCCAAAAAATCTTTGGATTCCGTTGAATGATTTCATATTGAATGTAAGGGAGGAGACGAGCGCTGCCGTAACCACCTCGTGCACAAAAGACTGCTTTGACCTCAGTATTTGTAAATGCTTCATGTATATCATCAAGACGAACTTGATCACTTCCAGCTAAATATCCATATTTTTCATAAACACTCTTTCCAATTATTACGGATAATCCCATCTCTTGTAATACGTTCACACCTTTTAATATATTCTCAAGTGTTGGTGGACCAGACGGTGCAATAACCATTACTGTATCACCTTTTTGCAACGCATTTGGATAAATCATTGTTCTCAGCCTCCTTCTCTTTCAATATATTCGCTTGAGCGAAAGTTCAATCCTTGTAAAAGAAGGGGAAAGCATGTCATATAAAGAAGGTATAGGGAAAGTAGGAGGGAAAATGATGTTTACAAGTCGAGTAATAGATATATTACAAATTAAGTATCCGATCATTCAAGCAGGTATGGCAGGAGCGATTACAACGTCAGAACTTGTTGCAGCTGTGAGTAATAGCGGAGGATTAGGTACGCTTGGAGCAGGGTATATGAGCCCAGAACAAATCCGTGAAGCGATTTATAAAATAAGGGAACTAACAAATAAGCCTTTCGGTGTTAATTTACTTTTAACGAAAGAGATACAGATAGAAGAAGAGAAGGTAAACGAGGCGAAAGTATTACTTAGTGGAGTGAATAGAGAATTAGGTATAGAGGAAGAAAAGACTTTAAAACTTCCAAAAAGCTATAAAGAACAATTACAAGTATTATTAGAGGAAAAGGTACCAGTCGTTAGTTTTGCATTTCAAACGTTAGAAAAAGAAGAAATAGATGATTTGAAAAAGGAAGGGATAAAAGTTATCGGAACAGCTACCCATGTAGCGGAAGCGAAAGCACTTGCTAAGTTAGGGGTAGATATTATTGTCGGGCAAGGTAGCGAGGCAGGAGGGCATAGAGGAACGTTTATTGGGAAAGAACAAGATGCGATGATTGGTACATTTGCATTAATCCCGCAATTAGTAGCGGAAGTACCTCATATCCCGATTGTTGCAGCAGGTGGTGTAATGAATGGGCAAGGGCTTGTTGCGGCATTTGCGTTAGGGGCAGAAGCTGTTCAAATGGGATCAGCCTTTTTAACGAGTGAAGAAAGTATTACGCATGACGTGTATAAAGAGGCGATTTTACATAGTAGAGATACGAGTACAACGGTAACCCGTGCGTTTTCCGGGAAATATGCACGGGGTATTCGTAATGAATTTATAGAGAAACATGAAGGAAGAGAAGAGAATTTACCGATGTATCCAGTGCAAAACGTATTAACTTCAAAAATACGTCAAGAAGCAGCGAAGCAAAATAAGGAAGAGTATATGTCGCTTTGGGCGGGACAAGCATCATCATTAGCGCGAACGGAATCAGCTCAGCACGTAGTGAAACGTGTCATGAAAGAAGCAGAGAACGTAATTGAACAATTACAAGATGTATATAAAAAAAGACCACTTGAATAATTCAAGCGGTCTTTTCGTTAGTTTGCTTTATAAAATTGTTGGATAGCTTCGTCGATGTAAACCCAGCCTTTCCAACCTAAGTGCATATGATCTTTTAAGAAGTACTTATCATATTCATGATTTGAGAAATCAGCAATTGGATAGCCAGCTTGCTTAATTTGCTCATGAACTTTATTGTAGTATAATTCGCGTTTTTCTTTCGGGAAGCCAGCGTAATCATACCAAGGACCTTTTACAGGAACAGAAATGAAGAGCGGTTTTGCGCCAGATTGTTTTAATAAATCAAGTACAATTTGTAAATCTTCATATTCTGGTGATTGGTCATAAGCATCATTTTTTAAGTAACCTTCACGTTGTTTTAATTTCTTCTTAATTTTGCTATTGAAGTAATCATCTTCGATGCCATATTCGTTAGAGCTTGATTCTACTGCACCAGTTTGATCAGCATGCTTACGAGCTTCTTCCCAGTTCATTTGTTTCAATGATGGATCAAGCTGTTCTTTATGCGGCTTAATATTAAACATAACTGTAAATAAATCTTTACGATCTAGAATGTTACGATAAATATAAGCGAAAGGTTTAGCAGCAAGTGCTTTTACTTTATACTTTGTATCATCGTAGGCGATACCTTCAAGCGAAATTTTTAATAAAGTTTCTTTTTTTACAATCTCAAAGTTTAATAAGCGTTTTGCAATTTGTTTTTTCATTTCAGGTTTTAAATCATCGTTGAAAATGAAGTGGTAACCTTGTTGTTTTGAAAAGTTAGGTGCAAAGTGTGTCTCATCAATACCTTGTGGTACAAACCATTGCGGAGAAAGAACGAATATCATTTTCTTATCTTTCAATTGATCCATTGTAGATGTGAAGTTTAATACATGTACAAGGTCTTGTGTTCCACCGCGCCCAAGTAGGAATGGTGTGAATCCTTCAGGCTTTACTTTGAAATAATTCGATGGATGGAAAGCATCCATACGTGCGAATTCCGATGAACCGTACATCGGAAGATATTTCGGGTCTGCTAACATCTTTTGCTGTAAAATCATACTTTGAATCTTTTCTTCTTTTAAAGAAGTCGCAGCTTGTTCTACTTTCTCATCACTTAAAAGTGGGAGTAGGAAGCGCGTAGGAATAAGTAAGAATACAGCAAAAAGGGCCAATGCTAAAAGCATCGGACCAAATTTCACTTTGTTCATCGGATTTCTTCTAACTTTTTAATAACCATATTTGGTGTAGCCCACTCATCGCGGTCAAAATCAGAAATAGAAACTTCAATCTCTAAACGCTCTTGGAATTCTACTAATAAAGATACTACAGCGAAAGAATCAAGAATACCTTCTTCAAATAATTGAACATCTAAGTTTTCTTTCACAATATCGTTTTCACATACTTCTTCTAAAATATCTAATACTTGCTCTTTGAATTCTGCCATTTTTAAAATCTCCTTTATATCCGAAATATATTATATGTGCAACTTCTTAATAGTATAAGAAGGGTGCATTAAAAGTATCTGTTAAGGTGTCCAGAGAAGATCAGGAAACCGAAACATACAACGTGGAACGTAATTACAATCGCAAGGACGTGTGTAAATTTATTGTTTGGCCAAAACTTATGCTTCTTGTTTTTTCGTTCGAAAATATCGAATAAAATAAACAGTGCGGCATGATATAGACCATAAATAACATATTGCGCAACAGCGCTTCCTTGGATGTGCCAAATTCCCATAATGAAAAAGTTTAAAAATGCACCGATATACGAAATTGTGTAACGGTTCTTAATTAACTTTTTCTTCGTTGCAAAAAAGACGAAACGCATGTAAATAAAATCACGGAACCAGAATGATAAACTCATATGCCAGCGGTTCCAGAAGTCTTTAATGTTACGACTAAGGAATGGCTTATTAAAGTTTTCTGGAGTTTTAATTCCCATCATGTAACTGATACCAATTACGAATGCACTATAACCTGCAAAGTCAAAGAATAACTGCATGCTAGTAGCGTACATAAAAATCACATTAGATAAAAGTGTATCTTGATTGGCGAATACTGCCTTTACAAGATATGTTGTTATCAAGTGCGCGATTATAAATTTATATAGAAAACCTTGGAAAATACGGTTAATCCCTGTATATAGTAACTTTTGATATTCCTCAGCACTAGGCGGCTTTTGAATATCTTTTTGGAATCTACGGTAACGATCGATAGGTCCACTTGAAATCGCAGGGAAGAATAAAACGAATTCCCAGAAATTAAAGAAGGAAAGTTCTTTAATTAAATTATCACGAACTTCAAAGACCATCTGTACAGCTCTAAATGTTACGTAAGACATACCTGCGAAAACAATAAAATGCAATTCAGGTACAAACGGTGCGATTTTTGCCAAAATAAGCGGTAAAATCGATAAAATAACAGCTATACAAAACGTGAATGTACTATTATTTTGTTTTCTTAACATTAAATAGCCTTTAATAAGGGCATATTGCCAAATAATAAATGCGGCTAACATGATTGCTTGCTTCGGTTTATCAGAGAAGATAATAACGAGCATTACTAATGTTAAAACGGCATTATATTTACGCAACATTTTACCTTTTAATCCAGCTATGATAGTAGGTATTAATAAAATGCCTACTATAGCGAAAAAATAAAATGATCCATATGCGGTCATGCTGTAACCTCACTCAATAATTTTTTGCGATCTACCTTTCCATTTGGTGTCATTGGAATAGAAGAGTGATACATGAATTTACGTGGAATCATGTAATTTGGTAATCGCTCATTGAGTTCTTTTTTGATTGCAGATGTTAATTTGAATTCTTTTTCAAACGAATGCTCTCCAGGAACAACAACCGCTAATAAGTAATCATATTTTTCACCTTTTTTAATTGGAACAACAACTGCACCTTCTACGTAAGAACACGCGCGAAGATGATGTTCGATTTCTTCTAATTCCATTCGATAACCATGAAGCTTAATTTGGAAATCAAGACGACCATTATAGAATAGAAGACCATTTTCTACATAGCCAGCATCACCTGTTTTATAGGCACGCTCACCATCAATCATGGTAAATACTTTTTCTGTTAATTCAGGGCTTCCTAAATAGCCAACGCTTACGCTTGGACCGACAATTACGATTTCACCTTTTTCACCGTCAGGTGCAATTGTACCATCTTCTTTCATAATAAGAAGGCGACAGTCTGATTTACAGTAGCCAACTGGAAGTGATTTGTATTGATCAAGCACTTCTTCTGTAACGTGAATGCCTGTTACAGCAACAGTAGCTTCTGTTGGACCGTACGTATTCATAATTGCTGCTTTCGGGAAACGCTCAATTAATTTTCTAGCTACTTCATTTGGTAACACTTCACCGCAGAATAAGAATGTTTTCATGTTTGGTAGCATACTTTCAGAGAAAGAGGCTTCCATTAAACACATTTCTGCGAAAGATGGTGTCGAAGTCCATACTTGTATATCCGATTGCTCTAAAGAAGCAAACAAGTCTTTTGGACGTGCAATCATATCTTTATCGATTGCCCAAAGTGTACCACCTGTTACTAACGATGGGTAAATATCCATTACAGATAAATCGAATGAGAAAGGTGCTTGGTTTAAGAATACTTGCCCTGTTTGTAAGTTGAAATCTTCTACAGCCCATTTTGTAAAGCTAACAAGACAGTTATAAGTAATCTGAACCCCTTTCGGATTACCTGTACTTCCTGATGTGTAAATAATGTAGAAGTTCTCATCACCTTTTACCGCATGTTTAGGATTTGGAATGTTCCCTTTATGAGTAAAGAAAATATCTTTTAAGTTGTCTTCACTTACGATACGAACTGGTAAATCAGTTACAGTTACTTCAGTTCCTGATAAAAGTAATTTCGCACCAGAATTTTCAGCGATACGTTGTACGCGATCAGCTGGGATAGATAAATCTACAGGAATGTAAGCATGTCCAGCTTTTACACAACCTAAAAAGTTAATAATCATTTCAGGTTGCATATGGCCATAAACCATAATTGGTGAACGATCATCTGGATACTCAGAAGAAATCCAATGTGCTAACGCATCAGAATCTTCCTTTAATTGTTTGTACGTAATTTTCGCATCTCGCCAAACAAAAGCGGTTTGATCAGGCGTTTCTACAGCCCACTTTTCAATTTGTTCTAATAACTTCATAACGTTCCCACCCTAAAATTCGTTGTAAATAAATGTACTTGTGTTTGTATCATGGAATCCATACAACCAAAGCAATGCAAATAAAATTGCAAGGTAATAAACCGTCTTTGCAACCCATTGTGTGAGTGGTTGAGACCATATCTCTTTTAATCTTTCCATGTCTTTCCCTCGCTTAATGAAATAATAGCTCTTTGTAGGTATCATGTCCTACATTATTGTGAAAAAAACAAAATCCCACATTTTAGGTAAAAATAAGTCAAAAGGCTCTTTTCTGATATTAGCACTAAATACTAAAAAAGAAAATCCCTAACTTAGCAATTATATTACATTCAGCATGAATTTGTAATGGGTTTGACATGTAAATAGGAAGTGGATTGTGTGAATGTATAAAAGTGGATTGTGAGAAGGCGGGAAAATATAATATTTGTTTTGTTATTCCTGAATTGGAGTGGGTTAATAATCACTGGGTACTTAGTACATTTTCAAGGTATAGAGCCTTTTAAAAGGAGGTAATTATTATGAAAAGAGAGTGGAGGAGTTTTATTTCAGAGGAAAATATCATTAAATGGAGACGGCATTTCCATAAGTATCCGGAATTATCGTTTCATGAAAAAGAAACTTCGCAATTTATATATGAAACATTATGCTCATTTTCTTCTTTTGAAATAACGAGACCAACGCAGTACAGTGTGCTAGCAATTAAAAGAGGAAGGCAACAAGGGAAAGTAGTTGCGATTCGAGCTGATATAGATGCTTTACCAATCCAAGAGGAGACAAGGAAACCTTATACGTCTGTGCATAAAGGAATAATGCATGCATGCGGGCATGATGCTCACGCAGCTATTTTATTAAGTGCAGCAGAGACGATAGCAAATATGAAGGAAGATTTTGCAGGCGAAATCCGTCTGTTCTTTCAGCACGCAGAGGAAGTGTATCCCGGTGGTGGACAAGAAATGGTGGAGGCCGGTGTTATGGACGGCGTCGATTATGTAGTAGGTTTGCACGTTATGTCTGGATTAGAAAGTGGAAAGATAGGAATTGTATATGGCCCTATGATGGCAGCACCAGACGTATTTACAATTGAAATTTTAGGAAAGGGTGGTCACGCGGCACGACCAGAAGAAACGATAGATCCTATTGCTATCGGAGCACAAATTATTACAAATTTACAACATATCGTATCAAGAAATACAAGTGCTTTTATGCATAGAGTAGTGTCAGTTACACAATTTCATGGGGGGATGGCCGATAATATCATTCCTAGTGCAGCAGCTTTAATGGGAACTGTTCGATCTTTTAATCAAACATTAAGAGAGGAAGCAAAAGAGAAAATTGAGCAAATTGTAAAAGGAATTACAGAAGCACATGGGGGAGATTATACATATACGTATCGTTACGGATATGATCCAGTTGTTAATAATGAGTACATTACGAAAATAGTAGAAAAAAGTGCGATAAAATTGTTCGGAAATCAGCGTATTGTGCATCTTGAACCTTCTATGGGAGGAGAAGATTTTTCAGCGTATTTAAGAAAAGCACCTGGTTGTTTCATTAAATTAGGAACAGGGAATAAAAATATTGATACTTGTTATCCACATCATCATCCGAAATTTGATGTGGATGAATCGGCTTTAATTAATGGAGTGGAACTATTTTTAGAGACAACTATAAGACTACTAGAAACTGATAAAACATAAAAAAAGGCAACTGCACTCTATTGCAGTTGCTTTTATTTCTTCCGTCAGAGAGGGCTGAGAAAGAACTATGCTCATTTATAGTATATGAATAGCTAACGGACAAGCTTGTACATTTTAACTATTTTTTAAAAAATAGTTATTGACTTTGATAATCAATTTCAATTAATCTAATGGTATAATTGAAATTGATAATTATTATCAATGAAATAGATGAGGAACCTTAATGAGAAAAACATTTCACCTTTTACGAAGGGGATTAAAAAATAAAGATGTTGATAAGCATATTGAATGGCAACGAAATGTAATTCGTTCTGAATATGTAGATGAGAAGAGTACACTTCAAACAGAAAAAGAGATACAAGGTAAAAGGAGAGGTTCAGTTGAGTAAGTTAGTAATGATTTTTGCAAGTATGAGTGGAAATACAGAGGAAATGGCTGACCATATTGCGGGTGCGATTCGTGAAACAGAAAATGAGATTGAAGTAATTGATATTATGGATACACCAGAAGCTTCTATATTAGAGCAATATGACGGGATTATTTTAGGTGCTTATACTTGGGGAGATGGTGATCTTCCTGATGATTTTTTAGATTTTTATGATGCAATGGATTCTATTAACTTAACTGGTAAAAAAGCAGCTGCATTCGGTTCTTGTGATTCGGCTTATCCGAAATACGGGGTAGCGGTTGATATTTTAATAGAAAAGCTGCAGGAGCGCGGGGCAGCAGTTGTGTTAGAAGGATTGAAAGTAGAATTAACGCCAGAAGATGAAGATGTAGAAAAATGTTTACAGTTTGGAGCTGAATTCGTAAAACACCTTTCTTAATGGCAGAAGGGAGATGAAGAGCAATTGCATGAGAAAATCTCAATCAAAACGATGACAGATTACCATTTGTATGATTTTATGCGTTGTCCGCATAAATTTTATTTCCGTCATATAAAAAGAAGAGAACCTTCTTCATTTGAATGGCAACAAATAGCACAAATGATTGTGAATCAAATTATTAATGAATATTACACGCTACCTGCGGGCCAACAAACGAAAATTGTACTTTTAATATTAATAGAAAAGTATTGGAAAAAAGTAAGGATTAATATGTTTGCTTCAAAGGCGGAGTACTATATTGTTTTAGCAAAGCTAACTGATCACTTATTACAGTTTGTTGAAAGGGATGATAGTCAGGCACCGCCGTTATTTTTATATGAGAAGTTTCAAACATATATGGAAGAGTTAGGTGTCCACATGTCATTGACATTTGAAGTTGGTGAGTGGAGTGCTGAATCGTTTGTAATTAAAAAGTATGTTATCGATGCGGATGAGGAAATGCTTGCTCTTTGTCAGAAGCTAATGACAGTATTCAGTTATAAAGCTTTCGGTATTCTTCCAGGGAAAATTGAAGTTATTAATTTAATAGAAGGAACTAAGTATGAGTACATTCCAAAGCAGGAAGATATTATAACTGGAATGGATGATTTATTTAGAATGAAAGAAATGTTGCAACAACCTGAGCACTATACAGAGCGTCATTTTCGTTCTGAGTGTATGAGTTGTGCGTTTCGTAGTGAATGCCAAAGGGAAGAAGTAAAGAAAGAAGCGAAGCAGAAGAAAAATATAGTACATTAAAGGATGCAAATTTGCATTCTTTTTTGTTATTGACATGAAAAGCTTTTCATCATTTACCGTATATTTGTAGCAGATTAATAAAGGGAGGAATAATCAATGAAAGATGAAACGGCAGTATTTCAATGGTTAAAAGAACAGAATGCTCCTTTTGGAATTCAACTGCAAATTTTACAGGCATTTCAATTGTATAAAGTTATTGTTGAAATGGATAAAAAGTTAATGATGTATGAGGAGAGAGAGTATAGGGAGAGAATTTAATCTCGTCCCTGTAGTATTGCTTTAAGCTGTTCTTCATTCTTCTTTAATGTTATTTCGTTGTTTGTTTCAATGTTATAAATAAGGTTATGTAGTAAAGGGCTGTATTGATAAAAGGTAGTGATGCGGTGAATGAGTAATGGATCGCGGTGAGAAATAAGTGCACTGTATTGTTCATATACAGATGTAGTAAACTCACGACCGAAATCATAATATAGCCCAGCAAAATCAAAAGCGGGATCGCCAATTTGAGCATCTCCAAAATCGATAACACCTGAAATGTTTTTGTTCTGCGTATTAAATAAAATGTGATGATTTGTAAAGTCAGCATGAATGATTGTATTTTGAAAGGTAGATTTAGCTATATTGGCAAAGAAATTTTCGAATAAACGATTTAAGGCTGATTTCTGTAATGAAGTAAGACTGTTAGTAAGATATTGATTTAATTTTGTTTGTAGTTCTTTCCAGTAGGTAAGTGTTTTTTCGATAGGGAACCCTAGCGTTTCAGTACGTTTTAAAGGAATACTATGTAAAGCCGCAAGGAAAGTGGCTAATTGTGTAATGATTGCTTTCAATTCTTTTTTCTCTAGCTTTGCAACTAGTTCAGTTGTTAACGGTTCACCATGAATGAGAGGATAATAGCTACAAAATGGAACGGTATTACAATTATTCTTATACAATAAATGATACTTAGGAATCTCGATTTCTTGTAATAAATGAGAAAGAATTGTGCACAGTTCTTTTTCTAACGGAATTCGGTTTGCATATTCAAGTTTTCGCGGGAAACGAAATAGTAGTTCGTCATTTATAATAACCGTTATATTATCCCACCCTTCTTCATTTTGTATATATGAATGTATAGAAAGATCTGGTAGAGCTTCTTTTATATATTGTTTGTAAGAGTCCATAATTGTTCCTCGTTTCTAAGTTAAAGGTAGGTTATTCTACTTTATAATATCAGAATTTTCTTTCTAAATGTTGAAATATCACTATCATTAATGGAGGAGGGTGGGGTGCATTACGAAGAAAAGAATATTAATCATTTTTCTATGTATCGCTTTTGGATTGTTTTGGCCATATAAAGAGGAGGTTTTTGCCACCTTTAAACCGATAGATCGCTACGAGTTAAATAAGGAATTAAAGAACAAAAGTATAGAAACTTTAACTGATAAAGAAATGAAAATGATAGGAGAACACTTTGTGACAGCGCAACTATCAGTGTTTGAGTTTAATAATAAAGAAGATGTGAAACGAAAAGGTGAAGAAATATTTGTAAATAGAGGGTATGAACAGTTAATAGAAAATTATTACCCAAACCGTTTTCGGGATTTAGAGTATAAATTTACAAACGAAGAGATACGTGAAGAGACAGATGAGAGTTTTCGCTATCATGCTGTAGCGTACGTTACTGGTATTGAAAATGGCAAGAGAAGTGAAATGAAATTAAATTATGACATGAAAATTGTAAAGGTTAATAATTTATTCATGGTGTTAGAACAAAAACAATATGTACAATAAAAAACCCTCTAGAAGCAGAGGGACTTTAAAGATTTTCATTTTGTTGACCAAGTTCTTTTTGAGCAATGTATAAATTTCCTTGCTCAACTTGTTTCAGTGTATGAACAGAATCTCCTGCATATCCTTTTTCTGTTTTAACAGTTCTTTTTGAACGATTTGAATCTTGTTTCTTCATATAATAGACCACCCTTCCTTAAAAATAGACGAAAATGATGAGCACGAGTAATACAGCTGCGAAAATGGTAATGCCCATTAAAAAAGAAGTATTTTTATATTTAGGTGGCTTATGTACATCTTGCCGATATCCAGGTGAAATTTCAGGGGCGAATTCTTCATCGAATGATTGTTTCTTTTGTTTTTCGTCCATATGTATCCACCTTTCTTTTTCATTATGTTACACGTTACAAGAAAAAATATGCATGAAGAAAACAGCCGCTATATCATTAGCGGCTGCTTTGCGTTGTATATTTTCTTTGTACTTGAAAGAGACGGATAAGCAGGAAGATTGCTCCAAATGCTAGACCGATAATAAGACCAATCCAATAACCTTTTGCTGCCCAGTCAGTATAAGTTGCTAACATGTAGCCAAGAGGTAGACCTATTACCCAATAAGCTATTAATGTCATAATTAAGGCAACATTTACGTCTTTATAACCACGAAGTGCTCCTTGTACTGGAGTTGCAATCGCATCTGAAATTTGAAATAAAATCGCGAATATAAGAAATTCTTTAGCTAAATGATGGACATTTGCATTTGTCGTATAAATAGAAGCAATTTCATCATCAAAGAAATAAAGAAGGATTGAATATAAAAGAGCGAAAGCAAGGGCTAACCCAATTCCGATAAATCCATATTGTTTCGCATTATTGTATCGTTTTGCTCCAACTTCAAATCCAACGGCTATCGTCATTGCCATTGCTAAACTTAAAGGAGTCATATATAACAAGGAAGCAAAGTTCATAGCTGCTTGATGTGCTGCTATTGTTGTCGTACTAAAATTACTCATCATAAGTGTTACCGCAGCGAAAATACTCGTCTCAAAAAAGATAGCAAATCCGATAGGGACGCCAAGTTTCAGGAATTCCTTCCAGATTGTAAAGGAAGGGCGGTATAACTGTTTAAAGATATTGAAAGAAGCGAAAGGCTCTTTCGTACGAATAATAATAACCGTAATAATTAAAATACACCAATAGGTTGCTGCAGAAGCGATTGCCGCACCAACACCACCGAGTTTTGGAAAGCCAAAGTGACCAAAAATTAATAAGTAATTTAATACTACATTAATTGGTAATGATAGTAATGTAATAATCATCGTTGTTCGAGTTTTTCCTAATGCATCAATAAATCCACGTAAAACGGTGTAAGTAAATAAAGGGATAATTCCAATCGCGATAATAATTAAAAATTGTGCTGCAATACGTTCCACGGGTTCTTCTAATTGCATGCCATTTAAAATAGGTGAAACAGCGAAGAATCCGATAAGGATAACAACGAAACTAGCACAAATTGCTAAATATACTGCTTGTATGACAATGTGGGGAACGTCCTCCTTTTTCTTTGATCCAACGAGCTGTGCAACAATAGGAGTAGTAGCCATTAAAATTCCTGTTAAGCCGGTACTAACGGGAAGCCATATACTTGTTCCGATAGCAACACCCGCTAAATCAATAGGACTCGCATGTCCTGACATTGTCGTATCAAAAAAGCTCATCGCAAATAATGACATTTGCGTTACAAAAATCGGGAAAAAGAGTAATAAAAATTGCTTTAACTTTTGTGAGAATGAATTAGTTTCTTTCATAAAATCCCCTTTCAACGTAAAAAACAAACTCTTATTATCATACAATTTAATCAAAAAATAGAAAAGAAATAAGCGTATACAACAAATGAAATCAATAAAAAAAGGATGCACTTTGAAAAGGGATAAGGTATTATGATAAGGTGTGAAAAAATTACATATGCGTTATTAAGGAGGCACTAATTGTGGCTGATTGGTTAATTGGATTAATCATGGGTGCTGTTGAAGGTTTAACAGAGTTTCTACCAGTATCATCAACAGGACATATGATTTTAACAGGACACTTAATTGGATTTGAAGACGATAGAGCGAAAGTTTTCGAAGTTGTTATTCAGTTGGGATCGATTTTAGCAGTTGTTGTTATATTTTGGAAGCGTTTATGGTCATTGGTTGGAATAGGGAAAGTAACAGATGGGCCATCGTTAAATTTATTACATATTATTATCGGGATGATCCCTGCCGGAATTCTTGGTGTATTATTCCATAGTACAATTAAAGAAGTTTTATTCGGTCCAGGACCGGTTGTTATTAGCTTAGTAGTTGGTGGTATTTTAATGATTGTTGCTGAGAAGTTTTCAAAACCAAGTACAGCAAGAACGTTAGATGAAATTACATATAAGCAAGCATTTACAATTGGAATGTTCCAATGTTTAGCACTTTGGCCAGGATTTTCTCGTTCTGGATCAACAATAAGTGGTGGTTTATTAGCTCGCGTTTCGCATACAGCGGCAGCTGAATATACGTTCATTTTAGCGGTACCAATGATGGTAGCTGCAAGTGGCTTAGATTTAATTAAAAGCTGGGATATATTAAGCTCGGCTGATATAACGTTATTTGCAACTGGATTTATTACAGCATTCGTTGTTGCGTTGCTTGCAATCGTTTCATTCTTAAAATTATTAGCTCGTGTAAAACTAACACCGTTCGCTTACTATCGTTTCATTTTAGCTGCGGTATTCTATTTCTTCATTATGTAAGTATAAAATATCAGCAATACCCTATAGAATAGACACTTGAAAAAAAGTCTACACTGTAGGGTATTTTTTTATAGAGAGAGAAAAATGAAACTTTTACCTTCAATTACTTGTATTTCACCATGTGAAATATGCCATAATGATTTCGTTATAATAATTTTAAGGAAATCGATAGGGTATTTGAGAGGAGCAATTTAGTGAGTTTTGCAATAGAAATAGTAATTCCAGCACCAATTGATGTTGTATTTGATTATGTACACAATGACGAGAAAATACTAGAATGGAGTACCTTTATGGTAGAAAATAGGTATCCTTCAAATATAGATGTTGAAAACCCTCGTGAAGGTGACAAATATATATCTGTGCAAAAGATGGGGAAGAAAATATATGAATTTGAGGCGGAAATTTTAGAGTATGATGAACCGTATATCGTTTCAGTTGGATGTGAGATGAAGCAAGGTTATACAGCTGCAACTTATATGTTAGAAGAGGATGAAGAAGGTACATCGCTTACTTTAATCGTAGAATTTGAACCGAAGAATTTTTTATATAAGATTATGTACAAGTTGACTGGGTGGATGACACGTGGAATATACATGGGTGAAATGGAACGTTTAGCAGCGTGCGTAGATGCTGTATATTCTCAGAAAAAAGGATTATAATTTAGTAAAATAAAAAACCTGCCGAAATCGGCAGGTTTTTTATTTTACTACTTTCTCAATCATGCTTTCCATTACATGTTCCCAAAGAGAAGTATCATCAGCTAATGTAGCACGGAAATTAGCATACATTTCTTTTTGTTTCTCTTCGAATGTTGGATCTTCTTTTTCAGGTAATGTAGCGCGCATTGAAGTTACTAATTCTTGTACTTTTGGAGCGCGTGGTCCAAAGACGGCTTGTTCATTTCCGTCTTTCTCAATGAAAATAAAGATTGGAATCGCACGTGCTGTTCCGTTTGTTAAGTATTGATCCATTAACTCTAAGTTTTCATCGCGAATTAATAAACGCATATCAATATTTGCAACTTCAGAAATTCGTTTCATAACAGGTACACATAAAAGAGCGTCGCCGCACCAGTCAGCTGTTAATACGATAACGCGCCAGCCATCATTTTGACGTTCTTCTAAAACTGGAAGTAATTCATTTGGAATTAAAAAGTTATTGTAAATGTGTAGTAGCTCGTATTGGTTTACTTTCATTTCATTCACATATGTATCAAAGGACATGCCTTTATCAGCCCATTGTAGTAAGTTCATAAGTAACACCTCTTTAGTATGATTTATTTTTATTGTACCAATTTTTATATAGAAAAGCTTGTATTCTTACTCTTTCTTATCACTAAATAATTTATTTAGTGTGTAAAGGAATAGTGCGACACATAATTCAGCTATGTTGGACATTTGTACACTCTCTATCCAGTCATCGGCGGTATGTATGACAAACCAATCTAACGTAATTTCAATTATAGAGAGCAGAGCAATTGAGAGCCAATTGGGCATACTTGTCATCATTGGATGTAGGAGCACTTTAAAGAAAATGAATATAAAATATGTAATACCGTCTAATAAAAGAATGAGTAAAAAAAAGAGTAGTAGAGCTGTTCTTGATGAATATTCTATACCTGTAATATGAAAGATTCCCACATATACAAAAAATATAAATGCAAAGAATATAATGAGAATAAGAATAACAACACTAATAATAATAGTCTTATCTTTTAGACTGAGATTAGAAAGTTTGTCTTCTTCACTCATTGCCCCAACTCCTTTTTCTGGAAAATCAATTTCATTGTACCATGAAATATCTATTAAAAAACTACGAATTATGGGGAAATAAGGTGACAAAAAGTAAGATTTCGTGTAAAATTATTAATAAGGTTTTTATTTAACTAAATTAAATAAAAGGGGCTGTCAAAGTTGTCTCAAAATCGAGAACAATTAATGGAAGAACTATCGACAAATGTTTTTGCAATGTTTCGCACGTTGCGTAATGATATTGGAAAAATATTTGGTGGTTACATACCGTGGAATGAGTTCATTGTCCTTAGAATATTGAACCGTACGAATAAAGAAATGGTCTCACGTGTAGCTAATGAGTTAAATGTGTCGAATAGTCATATTACAGCTGTTACAGAAAAATTAATTAATAAAGGCTTTGTAACTCGTTCACGTTCTACATCAGATCGCCGAGTTGTATATTTAGAGATTACAGAACAAGGGAAAGAGTTAGTTGCGAAAATGGAAGGTGAGAAAAAGAAATATTTACAAGAAAGATTTTCCGCACTTTCAGAAGATGAAATGGATATAATGATATCTATTTCTAAAAAACTTATTTAAATAATTACAAATAAGAAAACGCTTACCTAATTAAAAAGAAGACCTTCCTCATATATGGAAGGTCTTCTTCTGTGTGTAATAGATGATAAAAAATAAAATGTGTATGAAAAAAGATAGAGCGCCATACTACTAATAAAGGAAGGAGGGAGAAATATGACGAATCGTAATGGTAGTCAAGGAAGTGGAAATCAAGGTTCACCAAAATCAGGGCAATTCCAGCAGGAGTTTAGTACTGAATTTGAAACGGGAAATGATAATAAGGGAAAAGAATATCGTTCGAAAAAAGGAAGTAAATCAAAAAAGGAGTGAAATGATTCACTCCTTTTTTGATTTAAGATGCTGCAGATTGATCCGTATTATATTTTTCTTCTGATTTTGCAACAATCATTGCACAAATTGCATCACCGGAAATATTTACAGCAGTTCTAGACATATCTAGAATGCGGTCAATACCGATAATTAAAGCAATGCCTTCTACTGGTAGATTTACTTGATTTAAAACCATCGTAAGCATTACTAGTCCAACACCTGGTACACCTGCAGTACCGATACTAGCTAGTACAGCAGTTAATACGACCATAGCTAATTGTGGTAATGTAAGTTCAACGCCGTATACTTGAGCGATAAATACAGTTGCTACCCCTTGCATAATAGCAGTACCATCCATATTAATCGTTGCACCTAGTGGTTGTACAAAAGAGCTTATCGCTTTTGGAACTCCAAGTTTTTCTTGGGCGGTTTTCATGGCAAATGGAAGGGACGCATTAGAGCTAGATGTACTAAACCCAATTGCCATTACCGGACTGAAATGTTTAAAGAAACGAATAATACTTTCTTTGGCTAGTACCTTTAATAAGCCGCCGTATACGAAGACACCGTGAATAATGAGTACCAACATAACGACAATCATATACTTGAACATCGCAGCGACGCCTGCAAGACCCATTTTACCAACGGACGAAGCGAGCAACCCGAATGTTCCGATTGGAGCTAATTTCATGACGAGATTAACAAGATACATCATTAATTCGTTGCCCTGTTCAAGTAATGAATGGACACCTTGAACTCGTTTTCCTAAAACAGCTAAACCGAGTCCGATCAATGCGGCAAAGGCAATAATTTGTAGCATGTTCCCATCAGCCATCGCTTTTGCTGGATTATCTGGCACAATATTCAGCAATGTATCAACGAAAGATGTTTCAGTTTTTGCACCTTCATACTTAAGCCCGTCTGTTTTAAAGTTACCGCCAGCTCCTGGTTTTATGATAAGTGCAAATGTAACTGCAATAGAGATAGCGACAGCTGTTGTTACGAGAAAGAATGAAATTGATTTTAAACCAATTCTTCCAAGTTGTTCCGGATCTCCAAGACCAGCAGCCCCAAGTACGATAGAAATGAACACAACAGGAACAACTAGCATTTTAATAAGGCGAATAAACAGTTGACCAAGTGGATTGAACGCATATTGATTCAATGGCTCAAAAATAGATGGAGCAGCTAAATTTAAAGTGAGTCCGACAACTAGACCGAGAAATAATGCAATTAAGATTGCCTTTGTTTAAATAAAAACCCCCCTTTTGTTTTTGTAAAATTGCTTTCTAAATTAATTATACCGAAAAAATACCTATTTTGACGATATTTTCTGGATATTCGGTATAAAATTGTCTGTTTCAATGTATATAGTCCAGTTTTGCTGAAATATGTGGAAAGAATACATTTATGTATTTGGAAAAAAAATAGACCATCACATGATGGCCTAGGGAAGCGGACAATTTATATCAATTTAATTAGGGATGGAAGCTATTCAAAGACACTGGGGAATGTCTTATAAATTAGGGAAGAACAGCTTCGATACATATACTATAAAAGATAGATGTGAACATAGAGTGAAAGAGAGAGGGAGTTTTAAGTAAGAAGAAAGAGAGAATAAAAAAATAAGACCATCACATATAGGATGGTCAAAGGAAGGGGACAATTTATGTCAATTTAATTAGGGATGGAAAGCTGTTCAAGACACTGGGGAATGTCTTATAAATTAGGGAGGAACAGCTCCGATACGTATACTATAAAAGGTAGATGTGATCCTCGTGTGAACATGGAGTGAAAGAGAGAGGGAGTTTCAAATAAAAGATAGAAAGAATAAAAAAATAAGACCATCACATATATGATGGTCAAGGGAAGGGGACAATTTATGTCAATTTAATTAGGGATGGAAGCTATTCAAAGACACTGGGGAATGTCTTATAAATTAGGGAGGAACAGCTTCGATACATATACTATAAAAGGTGGATGTGATCCTCGTGTGAACATGGAGTGAAAGAGAGAGGGAGTTTCAAATAAAAGATAGAAAGAATAAAAAAATAAGACCATCACATATAGGATGGTCAAGGAAGGGGACAATTTATGTCAATTTAATTAGGGATGGAAAGCTGTTCAAGACACTGGGGAATGTCTTATAAATTAGGGAGGAACAGCTCCGATACATATACTATAAAAGGTAGATGTGACCCTCGTGTGAACTTGGAGTGAAAGATATGGGAATTTGAAAAGGGATAAAATAGTTGTTGTAAGAGTTATAGTATAAGTGGAGATATAATAGAAAATATTCTTTTGTAAAACGATAGGAGTCTGAATATAAATAAAAGTTGAAATCTATGAAAAAAAGGATTATGCTCAACTATATTATGAGAATATAAGGTTTATCCCGCTACTTGTAGGCTCTTAAAGAGTCTTTATTTATGAGGGGATAAAAGCTTCACTTGATAAAGGGAGTTAGTGATATGGAAGTAGCAAAAAAACAAGGGTTGTATAATCGTTTTATACGATTGAATCCACCACAAATTTTAGCATTAGGCTTTTTTTGTTTAATTGTGGTCGGAGGATTGTTATTAAAGTTACCGTTTGCAACGAAAGTACATATTAGTTGGGTAGATGCTTTCTTTACAGCTACGTCGGCAGCGACTGTAACCGGTTTAGGTGTTGTAGATACTGCGAGTACGTTTACGATGTTTGGTGAAATTGTTATTATGTTTTTAATTCAAACGGGTGGTCTCGGTCTTATGACGATAGCCATTTTAATTGTTTGGGTATTAGGGAAAAAAATTGGTTTACGCCACCGATTATTAATTGGAGAAGCATTTAATCAAACAAATATTGGTGGTCTTGTGAAATTAGTAAAACGTGTTTTTATTTTTTCTATTTGTATTGAGCTAATTGGAGTTATCTTTTTATCGATTCGCTTTATTCCAGAGTTTGGTTTTGGAAAAGGTTTATACTATAGTATTTTTCACGTTATTGCGTCATATAATAATGCCGGCTTTGCGCTTTGGCCAGATAATTTAACAAGATACGTAGGAGATCCTATTATTAATATTGGGATTTGTTCTTTAATTGTAATAGGAGGGTTAGGGTTTACGGTATTAATTGATATATGGTATAGCCGTAGTTTCCGAAAATTATCACTGCACTCCAAAATCATGATTGTTGGAACGATAGCACTTAATGTTATTGCGATGCTTGTGATTTTTGTATTGGAATATAATAATGTGAAGACTTTGGGGCACTTATCTTTAAATGAAAAGTTATGGGCTTCGTTCTTCCAAGGAATTACACCTCGTACAGCCGGTTTTAACACGGTAGATTATGGGGGGATGGAAGAGTCATCGATACTATTTACGATGGTATTAATGTTTATTGGTGCGGGAAGTGTATCGACAGGCGGTGGAATTAAGTTAACGACATTCGTTATTTTAATTACATCAGTTCTTTCTTTCTTTAGAAAGAAAGAGGATTTTGTTTTGTTTCAGCGTACGATTAAAATGTCGACAGTAACGAGAGCGTTAGCAATTGTCGTTGCTAGTCAAATACTTATTTTTACAGCGGTATTTGTATTAATGCTTACAGAAGACTTCAGTTTTATTCAGTTATTATTTGAGACAATTTCAGCGTTTGGTACAGTAGGGTTAACAATGGGGATTACTGCGAAGCTATCAGCGTTTGGAAAATGTATTATTATGTTTGTTATGTTTTGTGGATTAATCGGACCGTTAACACTTGTGTTCTCTTTGGCACGACCAGCAAAACAAAAAATTAAATATCCATCAGAAGATGTATTTACAGGATAAGGTATCCCGCATAAAGCGAGATACCTTTTTCTTTTTAAAAAAGAGAGAACAATAAACCAATAAGCGCCACTCGGAATAAAATCGCAATGAGTGCAGCGATACCACCCACAATGGCAGCGGTACCGCCAGTTACAGTAGCCCCGCGATTATAAGCGTAAATACCAAGTAGAACAGACACAAGACCAAATAGTGTTGGGAATGTGAATAATGATAATATTGCTAAGGCAAGAGCAATGAAACCAGCAGTCGATCCAGCTGCAGACGATCTTACATCATCGTTATCTTTATCATCATAATCGATACGCTGTGGTGCAACTTCAGCTGCGTATTCTTCTTTATAATCACTATCTATTCGATCTCTTTTTTTATATTCATCAAATTTCTCAGTCAAAGTAAGGACTCCTTTCATAACAAGGTTCAATAGTAGTATGTTTCTCTTTACTGTTTTTATCCCGCTATTTGCGAGCAGTAAGACTCCCACCTCAAAATTTGGCTGGAGCCCTGCGGCTCGTGAACGCCCGATTGGTGTGGGCTAATAATCAGTGGGGGATGAACAAAGCCTCCACTGATTAAAGTTTCACTTTATCCGAACTTGTAAAGGGAGTAATATCCAATTGGAAAGTGGAAAATGTTTTTTCAAAATAGGAAAACTTAGTATGACTTCCTCTATTTTGGAAAGTATAAAAAAGAATAATGAGGAAAGGGTGTAGTACATAATGGAACATCCAATTGAAAATTTAATGAAAACAGCAATGACAAATTTAAAAGAGATGGTAGATGTAAATACGATTGTTGGAAGTCCAGTTTCAACAGCTGACGGAAATGTAGTATTAACAGTATCTCAAGTGGCTTTTGGTTTTGGAGCTGGTGGAAGTGACTTTAAAGGTGATTTTATTTCCGAAAAACATAACAGCGGACAAGGGCAGCATAAAGAGAACAAGCAAAGTCATCCATTCGGAGGCGGAAGCGGGGCTGGGGTTTCTATTAGCCCAGTTGCTTTTTTAGTAGTTGGTTCTAACGGTGTGCAAGTGTTGCATCTCAATAGTAGTACACATTTAATTGAAAAAGCGTTAAATACTGTGCCAAGCACTGTGGATAAATTTGTGAATGGTCGCCAAAAGTGAACTTGCATTTTTTAGGAATTATGATATATTAGAAAAAGTGCGCTTTAGGACGATCGGAATAATTGAACTGTAAATATATATGATGTGTGGAATAAGGGAGAGGAATTTATGATTAATATCAAAAACTTAGTAGTTGGCTTATGTATGTTAGTAAGCGGTTTTGTTGTATATGTAATAAAAGAAAAAGCTCCATTCTAAAACAGACAAACCGTTAATGTCTGTTTTTAATTTGTAAAAAATGTTGACAAGTTATTGTATTGGTGTTAAAATTTTAATTCGTGTCTCGGTTAAAGCTAGTGTAAAGTAAATAAATCTTATGAATATAATACGAAAAGTTTGCGAAAGATCGGGTAGTCTTACCAACAACTTTTGTGAACAAACCCTATAAATTGTATATGTAAGCTTTATATGTATACTAGTGAATCAAGGAGCGGTCAGTGGAACCGTAATGATGAGAGAGAGGTAGGGCTTTCATCCAGTATATGTTACTTTCCCGTTAGGTGAATATAAAAAAGAGGGCTCCTTTTGAAAAGGAGCCCTCTTTCTATAAATAAATTGAAACTATAATCAGTGGGACCATTCCATTCCCTTTACATGTTAGCTCACAAATAATGTGATAAAAATGATTAAGTGCGGTTTTCAACTTGCTGACAAATTTCATCTGTTGTTAAACCATGTGCTTTAATTACAGATCCTTTTATCGATGTATCTGCAATGCCCATCATATTAGAATCTTGCCCGGTTACAACGCAACAATCACACCCATGTGCATCATTTTCAGAGTTAAGTGAAACGACTTCATGTCCTTGTTGCTGAAGAGCTTGTTGAACATCTGTTAAAGAGTTCTCAACACCAATTCTAGCCATAATTTTCACCTCCTACCATCTAGTTGCTAGTATGCTCAAGTCCATAGCATATATTTATGAAAAGATGGTAGGAAGAGAATATTTGTTTAGTCGTTATATACACCAGTAAGCATTTGACTAACGAATTGATCATTTAATGTATCTTGTGCTGAACTGTTATTAGACTGAATATCGATTGAAGCTGTGTAGTTGTTATGTTTCCTACTATTTGGTTCTACTTCAACGTAATTATCGAATTTACAAAATCCTTTCGTATCCATTAGATCAAATAGTTGTAGCATTTCTACTACCTCTTGTCTCGTTCCTTTAATTTGTACACACGCCATTGTTATTTCCTCCTTCAATTTGACAAATTGTTTTTTAAAAATAGGATTATGATTACTAAATGAAAAATATGAATGTTATTTTTAGACAGCGTTATTTTTGTTATTTTCCCCCTTTTTCACCAAAAGTCGTTGTATATTCCCGGATTTATAAAATCGGACGTCCGTTTATTGAATACAATAGATTCGTATCAATTGGCGAAAACCCTTCTTTTAAACAAATATTTTTTTTAGTAGAATTTGACGAAAAAAATTTTTTGACTTTTTGTAAACGTTAACAATGTTATTAAATCAATATGAACAAAGATGTACGTACGATTAAAAATTAAAAATTTTCTAAAAATTCACTTGATTTATTTGAAAAGGAGAGTAGACTAGGAAACAATAAAAAACTCATAGAACATAGGGGGCGCTTTCAAGTGAACGAGCAGTGGATTTTCTTAAATGGAGAATTTGTTCCAAAAGACGAAGCAAAGGTTTCAGTATATGATCATGGCTATTTATATGGCGATGGAGTGTTCGAAGGAATTAGGGTATATAGCGGTAATGTTTTCCGTTTGAGAGAGCATCTTGTCCGGTTATATGAATCAGCGAAATCCATCATGTTAGAAATTCCATATACGTTAGAAGAAGCAACGAAAATCGTTGTTGAAACGATTCGACAAAACAAACTATCTAATGGATATATCCGCCTCGTTGTATCAAGAGGACCTGGGAACTTGGGATTAGATCCCGATTCTTGTACGAAACCAAATGTAGTAGTAATTGCAGAGCAATTATCTTTATTTCCACAAGAATATTATGAAAAAGGGATTCCGATTATAACAGTTGCAACGCGTCGCAATCGCCCGGATGTTTTATCGCCTCAAGTAAAATCTTTAAATTACTTAAATAATATTTTAGTTCGCATTGAGGCGAAATTAGCTGGAGTACAAGAAGCACTTATGTTAAATGACCAAGGATATGTAGCTGAAGGCTCTGGAGATAATGTATTTATTGTGAAGGGAAATAAATTAATTACACCACCAAGTTCTGCTGGAGCGTTAGAAGGTATTACACGAAACGCGATTTTAGAAATCGGCGAAAAACTTGGATATGACGTAAGAGAAGAATTATTTACAAGGCATGATGTATATGTAGCTGATGAAGTGTTTTTAACAGGAACAGCTGCTGAAGTAATTGCTGTTACGACAGTAGATGGAAGAACGATTGGTTTAGGTAGAACAGGGCCACATACGAATCGTTTATTAGAAGAATTCCGTAAATTAGTTGTAGAAGATGGAGAGAAAATTTACGAAGAAAATAAAGTTGGATAATAGCTCTTATGACATGATAAAGCGTTGATAGGGAGGAGTAGTTGACTGTGAAGCCTCACAGAGAGTCGGTGGTTGCTGGAAACCGATGGTTCACGTCGACGAACATCACCCTTGAGTGCTAAGCTGAAACGTTTGTTTAGGCTTAGACGGTAGCTCCGTTATTAGCTAGACTCATATCCCGAGTCACTGAGGCAAGAGTAATCTTGCAAAGAAGGGTGGTACCGCGAAATCTTTCGTCCCTTCAGCACATAGCTGGAGTGTGGACGTAGGATTTTTTTATTTTATAAATGTTTAAAAAAGGGGGCTTATAAGAAAAATGTCTTCAAAAACGGAAGAGAAACTGGCAACTGGTGCACAGCTATTGTTAGAAGCGCTAGAAAAGGAAGGAGTAGAGGTGATTTTTGGTTATCCAGGTGGTGCGGTTTTACCTCTATATGATGCGCTTTATGATTGTGAAATTCCGCATATTTTAACGAGGCATGAGCAAGGTGCAATTCATGCTGCTGAAGGATATGCAAGAATTACAGGCAATCCAGGAGTGGTAATTGCAACAAGTGGACCGGGTGCTACAAATGTTATTACTGGTCTAGCTGACGCGATGATTGATTCATTGCCACTTGTTGTATTTACAGGGCAAGTAGCAACAACGTTAATCGGGAGTGATGCTTTCCAAGAAGCTGATATTATGGGGCTTACGATGCCGGTGACAAAACATAATTATCAAGTACGAAAAGCATCGGATTTACCCCGAATTATTAAAGAAGCATTTCATATCGCTAGAACAGGAAGACCAGGCCCAGTCGTAATTGACCTTCCGAAAGATATGGTAGTAGAGAAAGGTGAGCGATGTAGTGATGTTCAAATGGATTTACCAGGATACCAGCCTAATTACGAACCGAATCTACTACAAATAAACAAATTATTACAAGCGATTGCGACTTCAAAAAAACCGTTAATTTTAGCTGGAGCAGGTGTATTGCATGCGAAGGCATCGAAAGAATTAACAAGCTTTGCTCGTAAATATGAAATTCCTGTTGTTCATACTTTACTTGGTCTTGGTGGTTTTCCGCCAGATGATAAATTATTTCTTGGGATGGGAGGAATGCACGGTTCTTACACGGCTAATATGGCGTTATATGAATGTGATCTACTTATAAATATAGGAGCAAGATTTGACGATCGTCTTACTGGAAATTTAGCTTATTTTGCTAAAGAAGCGATTGTCGCACATATAGATATTGATCCAGCAGAAATCGGAAAAAATGTGCCGACTGAAATTCCAATTGTTGCGAGTGCGAAGCAAGCATTAGAAGCTCTACTCAACTTTAAGGAAGGGGAAGTAAATCACAATGATTGGCTCTCATTATTGAATAGTAGAAAAGAAAAATACCCTCTTTCTTACAAAGAGCATTCGGAATGTATTAAGCCTCAATATGCAATTGATATGCTATACGAAATTACGAAAGGGGAAGCGATTGTAACGACAGATGTTGGGCAACATCAAATGTGGGCAGCTCAATATTATCCGCTGAAAAATCCAGATAAATGGGTAACTTCTGGAGGCTTAGGAACAATGGGCTTCGGATTTCCAGCAGCAATAGGTGCACAAATCGCAAAGCCTGAAGAACTAGTTATTGCAATTGTTGGTGATGCGGGATTTCAAATGACCCTGCAAGAACTAAGTGTATTAAAAGAGCATTCTTTACCAGTTAAAGTGTTTATTTTAAATAATGAAGCTTTAGGAATGGTAAGACAATGGCAAGAGGAATTTTATAATGGGCGATATTCGCACTCCTTACTTTCATGCCAACCAGATTTTGTTGCGCTTGCCAATGCTTATGGCATAAAAGGTGTTCGTATTGAAGACCCACTTCTTGCAAAGCAACAATTACAGTATGCAATTGAGTTAAGAGAGCCTGTTGTAATTGATTGCCGCGTACTTCAATCCGAAAAGGTAATGCCGATGGTTGCCCCAGGAAAAGGCGTTCATCAAATGGAGGGAGTGGAGAAAAGGTGAAGAGAATTGTAACAGCGACAGTTCGAAATCAAAGCGGTGTGTTAAATCGAATTACAGGTGTTATGACACGTAGACATTTTAATATTGAAAGTATTTCAGTAGGTCATACGGAATCATCGGATATTTCGAGAATGACGATTGTTGTACACGTTGAAAATGAACAGCAAGTTGAGCAGTTAATTAAACAACTTCATAAGCAAATTGATGTACTGAAAGTATCAGATATTACAGAAGAAGCGATGATCGCTAGAGAACTTGCACTTATTAAAGTAGCAACGTCTGTAGCAAGAGCAGAATTATATAGTTTAATTGAACCGTTCCGAGCCGCTGTAATAGACGTTGGGAAGGATTCCATAGTGGTGCAAGTAACAGGTACCCAGGAGAAAGTAGAAGCGTTAATTGAATTACTTCGTCCATATGGTTTGAAAGAAATTGCTAGAACAGGTGTAACAGCATTTACACGTAGTATGAAAAAACAAGATAAACAAGTTATGTTAATTCAATAATTATTTAAAAAATAGGGGGAAATGAAAATGGCGAAAGTTTATTATGAAAAAGACGTAACGGTAAATGTATTAAAGGAAAAGAAAGTAGCAATCATCGGATATGGATCGCAAGGCCATGCGCATGCGCAAAACTTACGTGATAACGGATTTGATGTGGTAGTAGGACTGAGGAAAGGGAAGTCATGGGATAAGGCGAAAGAAGACGGTTTTTCTGTATATACAGTAGCGGAAGCGGCAGAAAAAGCAGATGTAGTAATGATTCTACTACCTGATGAATTACAGCCGGAAGTATATGAAGCTGAAATTGCACCAAACTTACAAGGCGGTAATTCTCTCGTTTTCGCGCATGGATTTAATGTTCACTTTGATCAAGTAAAACCGCCAGCTAATGTAGATGTATTTCTAGTAGCACCGAAAGGTCCAGGACATCTAGTACGTCGTACGTTTGCGGAAGGGGGAGCTGTTCCTGCATTATTTGCAGTATATCAAGATGCAACAGGAGTTGCGACTGAAAAGGCACTTTCATATGCAGATGGAATTGGGGCGACGAGAGCAGGTGTATTAGAAACAACGTTTAAAGAAGAAACAGAAACAGATTTATTTGGAGAGCAAGCTGTACTTTGCGGCGGAGTGACTGCGCTAGTGAAAGCTGGGTTTGAAACGTTAGTTGATGCTGGTTATCAACCGGAAGTTGCATATTTTGAATGTTTACATGAACTAAAACTAATCGTTGACCTTATGTATGAAGGCGGACTTGAAAATATGAGATATTCAGTTTCAGATACAGCGCAGTGGGGCGACTTCGTATCAGGACCACGCGTTGTAACGGAAGATACGAAGAAAGCGATGGGTGCAGTGCTAGCAGAAATTCAAGATGGTACATTTGCAAGAGGCTGGATTGCAGAGCATAAAGCAGGAAAACCAAATTTCCATGCGACAAATGAAAAAGAAAATGAACATGAAATCGAAGTAGTTGGACGTAAATTACGTGAAATGATGCCGTTTGTACAGCCGCGAGTAAAGGCAGGGATCAAATAATATGAAGCAAATTTTGTTCATGGATACGACGCTACGTGATGGCGAACAATCACCAGGAGTTAATTTAAATGAACAAGAGAAATTACAGATTGCGAGGCAACTAGAGAGACTTGGTATTAATGTAATGGAAGCTGGATTCGCAGCAGCTTCTGAAGGTGATTTTCAATCGGTAAAACGTATCGCAAATACCATTCAAAATGCTACGGTTATGAGTTTAGCTAGAGCGAAAGAAAGTGATATTCGAAGAGCCTATGAAGCTGTGAAAGGCGCTGTCTCTCCTCGTTTACACGTATTTTTAGCTACGAGTGACATTCATATGAAATATAAGCTTTGTATGTCAAAAGAAGATGTATTAGATAGCATACATCGCTCGGTTACGCTTGGGAAATCACTATTTCCAACAGTTCAATTTTCAGCAGAAGATGCAACAAGAACATCGAGAGCATTTTTAGCGGAAGCAGTAGAAGTCGCGATTCGCGCAGGAGCGAATGTAATCAATATTCCTGATACAGTTGGATATACGAATCCAGAAGAATATTATTCTCTTTTTAAATACTTACAAGAATCCGTTCCGTCGTATGAAAAAGCAATTTTCTCTTGTCATTGTCACGATGATCTTGGGATGGCAGTAGCGAATTCGTTAGCTGCGGTTGAAGGCGGAGCGTTACAAGTAGAAGGAACGATTAATGGAATTGGAGAAAGAGCGGGGAATGCGGCGCTAGAAGAAGTCGCGGTTGCTCTCCATATTAGAAAAGATTTCTATGAAGCAGAATCCTCTATGACATTAAAAGAAATTAAAGCGACGAGTACGTTAGTAAGTCGGTTAACGGGTATGGTTGTACCGAAAAATAAGGCGATTGTTGGAGCAAATGCTTTTGCTCACGAATCAGGTATTCATCAAGACGGTGTATTAAAAGAAGTAACGACGTATGAAATTATTGAACCATCACTGATTGGAGAGTCACAAAATTTATTTGTATTAGGAAAGCATTCCGGGCGCCATGCGTTTACTGAAAAAATGAAAGAACTTGGTTATGAGTTTACAAAAGAAGAACGAGATGTGGTGTTTGAAGCATTTAAAAACTTGGCTGACCGTAAAAAAGAAATTACAGAAGAAGATTTACGTGCGCTTATGCTTGGTGAAGCAGCATTTGCGGCCCAGCAATATAGCATTACTCAATTGCAAGTACATTTCGTATCAAATAGTACACAGTGTGCAACGGTTGTACTAAAAGATGAGGAAGGAAATATGTACGAAGATGCAGCAACTGGTTCTGGAAGTATTGAAGCGATCTATAATGCAATTCAAAGAATTTTAGGATTAGAATGTGACTTAGCGGATTATCGCATACAATCTATAACGCAAGGTCAAGATGCACTTGCACATGTTCATGTTGAATTAAAAGAAGGAACTCATCAAGTATCAGGTTTTGGTGTTGCGCAAGACGTATTAGAAGCATCGGCGAGAGCGTATGTTCATGCGGCCGGAAAATTAAAATCTTTTATTACTCTTGTGAAGTAACTGTTTGATAAGTGAGGGGATCGTCCCTTACTTACCAAAATATATTTCTGAAAATTCAGATAAAAAGGGGTGTTTTAATTGGAAAAACGTATTGTTTGTTTAGCGGGTGATGGTGTTGGTCCGGAAATTATGGAAAGCGCGAAGGAAGTATTGCATATGGTAGAGAGGCTATATGGACATCACTTTCATTTACAAGATGAGTACTTTGGCGGAGCGGCTATCGATTTAAATGGGCAACCATTACCACAGCGAACACTTGCCGCTTGTTTAGCGAGTGATGCGGTTTTACTTGGAGCGGTTGGTGGACCGCGGTGGGATGATGCGAAAGAAAGGCCAGAGAAAGGATTATTAGCTTTAAGAAAAGGACTTGGTGTATTTGCGAACGTTCGTCCTGTAACAGTAGAAAGCGCAACTGCACATTTATCGCCATTAAAAAACGCAGATGAAATTGACTTCGTTGTCGTTCGTGAACTAACAGGCGGTATTTATTTCTCTTATCCGAAAGAAAGAACGGAAGAATCGGCAACTGATACACTTACGTACCATCGTCATGAAATTGAACGTATCGTGTCGTATGCTTTTCAATTAGCGAGTAAGAGAGAGAAAAAAGTAACCTCTATTGATAAAGCGAATGTTTTAGAATCTAGTAAATTGTGGAGAGCTGTTACGGAAGAAGTAGCTCTTCGTTATCCTAATGTTGAATTAGAGCACATTTTAGTAGATGCAGCTGCTATGGAGTTAATTCGAAACCCAAGGAGATTTGACGTTATCGTAACAGAAAATTTATTTGGTGATATTTTGAGCGACGAGGCTTCTGTATTAGCAGGGTCATTAGGAATGCTTCCATCAGCGAGCCATGCGGAAAACGGGCCGTCTTTATATGAGCCTATTCACGGGTCAGCGCCAGATATTGCAGGTAAAAATAAAGCGAATCCAATTGCGATGATGCGTTCAGTAGCGATGATGCTTGGGCAATCATTTGGATTAACGAGAGAAGGGTATGCGATTGAAGAGGCAATTTCTGCAGTTCTTCAATCTGGGAAATGTACAGCTGATATTGGGGGGAATGAGACGACAACTTCATTTACGAGGGCAGTTATTCAAGAAATGGAAGAGCAGGCACTAGTAGGGAGAAGAAGATAATGGGGAAAAGGTTACTAGATAAGCTTTGGGAAAGACATGTAGTTGTAACGAATGAAAATGGATTGGATTTATTATATATCGATCTTCATCTCGTTCATGAAGTAACGTCACCGCAAGCCTTTGAAGGCTTGCGGCTTGCAAATCGAACTGTTCGGAGACCGGAATTAACGTTTGCAACGATGGATCATAATATTCCAACGAAAGATGTTTGGAATATTACCGATCGCATTGCGAAGCAGCAATTGGATACACTTCGTGACAATTGTAAACAATTTAAGGTGCGATTAGCCGATATTGGTGATGAAGAGCAAGGAATCGTTCACGTTATAGGACCAGAACTTGGGCTCACACAACCGGGGAAAACGATTGTATGCGGTGATAGCCATACAGCAACCCACGGTGCTTTCGGTGCTTTAGCGTTTGGTATTGGTACGAGTGAAGTAGAACATGTATTAGCAACTCAAACGTTGTGGCAACGAAAACCGAAAGCGATGGGGATTGAATTAAAAGGAAAGTTACCGAAAGGCGTTTATGCAAAGGATATTATTTTGCATCTTCTCTCAAAGTACGGTGTAGCGGTTGGAACGGGGCATGTAATGGAATTCTACGGAGAGACGATTCGTGATATGGGTATGGAAGAGAGAATGACACTTTGCAATATGGCAATTGAAGGGGGAGCGAAGGCGGGCATCATTGCACCAGATGAGAAAACATTTTCTTATGTAAAAGGGCGTGAATATGCACCGAAAGACTATGAAACGTTTACGGGAAAATGGTCGGAGCTTTATACAGATTCAGATGCAATTTATGATTTACATATTTCGGTAGATGTTACGGATTTAGCACCGTATGTCACTTGGGGAACAAATCCTAGTATGGGTGTTCCTATTGATGAAAAATTACCAGAGAAGCATAACGAAAATGATGAAAGAGCATTTTCATATATGGGATTGAGCCCTGGGCAAAGTACGTTTGAAATTCCTGTTAAGCATGTCTTCATTGGTTCTTGTACAAATTCACGTTTATCTGACTTAGAAATTGCTGCATCTGTTGTAAAAGGGAAAAAGGTAAAAGAAGGTGTGCGAGCACTCGTTGTACCAGGATCAAAAAGTGTGAGAGAGCGGGCGATGCAAAAAGGCTTACATCGCATATTTGAAGAAGCGGGATTTGAATGGAGAGAGCCTGGATGTTCAATGTGTCTTGGGATGAATCCAGATCAAGTACCTGAAGGAGAACATTGTGCTTCTACTTCAAATCGTAATTTTGAAGGAAGGCAAGGGAAAGGAGCACGAACACATTTAGTAAGTCCAGCTATGGCTGCAGCAGCTGCGTTATATGGTCATTTTGTTGATATTAGAAAGGAGAGTTACGATGGAACCATTTCATATTCATAAAGGTACTGCCGCAGTACTTATGAATGATAATATTGATACAGATCAAATTATTCCGAAGCAATATTTGAAGAGAATTGAAAGGACGGGATTTGGAAAATATTTATTTGATGAGTGGCGTTACGATAATGAGCGCCATGAAAATCCTAATTTCCCCCTTAATGCACAAGAACGAAAAGGAGCAAGTATATTAATTACAGGTGATAATTTTGGATGTGGTTCTTCAAGAGAACATGCTCCGTGGGCGCTTGCGGATTATGGTTTCCGCGTTATTATCGCCGGAGGATTTGCAGATATTTTTTATATGAATTGTATGAAGAATGGTATGTTACCGATTGTAATGGATAAAGAGATGCGTGAACAACTTGCCAAAACGAATGCGAGAGATCAAATGGAAGTTGATTTAGAGAATGAAGTAATTATTACGAATACGCACAGGTTTCATTTTACAATCGAGAAAATGTGGAAAGAAAAATTATTAAATGGTCTAGATGAAATCAGCATTACAATGCAATATGAACAAGAAATTGAAGAGTATGAAAGAAAAGTAGCTTCACACTAACTAAAAGTAGAATATTCGAAATGTATTTACATTCAGAATTAACTGTTATATAATATGTAAAAAAATCAGAGGAGAAAGGGAGTAAGTATTATGAATATCGTGCAATCTATTAAAATGCTTACAAAATTACATCATCATACATGAAACCCTTGAACCTAACGTGAAAACGTGTAGGCACAAGGGTTATTCCCGTTGTACCTACACTCTACTAAAGAGCCTTGTAGGTATTTTGTCTACAAGGCTCTTTTTATTTTCGGTTTGGGTGGATGGAATGGGCATAAATTAAAGAGGGAAGGGTGTGTGAATTCAGATGACAAAGTGGAAACGGGCAAATCCGAATGGAACGAGAGATTACTTATTCGAAGAATGTACGTTAATTGAAGAAGTGGAACAAAAATTAAGACGGACCTTTTTAGAGAGAGGTTATGAAGAAATAAGGACACCTACAATTGAATTTTATGATGTTTTTGCATTTCAAAACAGGCCGATAGATGAAGAAAAGATGTATAAATTTTTCGATGAAAAAGGACGGATTATCGTTTTACGCCCAGATATGACAATTCCTTTAGCAAGAGTAATTGGAACACAGAGAGGGGATATTCCTCTTAAAGTAACTTATAGCGGGAATGTATTTCGGGCGAATGAGTCCCTTACTGGGAAATATAATGAAATAGTACAAAGTGGTATTGAAATTATCGGGATTGAAAATGTAAGGGCTGAAATTGAATGTGTGATAAGCGTAATTCAAGCACTTCAAAAATTAAAGGTACAATCTTTCACAATTGAGATTGGGCAAGTGCAGTTATATAAATGTATCGTAAAAAAGCTCCCCATTAATGATGAAGAAGAGAAGTTACTTAGAACGTATATTGAAAGTAAAAATTATGCCGGACTCTCAAACTTTATAGAAGAAAAGAAATTAAATCGGTGTGATGAAACAGTAAGGTTACTTGAGAAACTACCAAGGTTATTCGGGAGTTTAGATGTTGTTGAGGAAGCAGAAAAACTCGCCTCAAGTAATGAAATGAAAATGGCCATTGCGAGAGTGAAAGAAATATATGAAACAATTGAACAGTTAGGATATGGCTCTTACATATCAATTGATTTAGGTATGGTTCAACATTTGGATTATTATACGGGTGTTATTTTCAAAGGGTATATATATGAAATTGGAGAAGAGATTGTTAGTGGCGGAAGATATGATGAGTTAATTGGAAATTTTGGAGAGATGATGCCAGCGGTTGGGCTCGCGGTGCAAGTAAATCAAATAGTTAAGGCACTTCAAGAGCAGCAAGAACCATATAAACGAAAGAGAATAGATATTATGATTCATTATGAGTTAAATAGATTAGCAGAAGCGGAAAGGTTACGAAATTTACTGCAAAAGGACGGGGAAAATGCCCAGTTATCTTTATTCTCTAATTTAAACGATACTTTTCAATTTGCAAACAAGAATAAAATAATGACAGTCGTTGAGGCGAAGAGTGAGTCACTAGTGGAATATGTATGGAGAGAGAAATGGATCATCCAGAAAGAAGGGGAGGCTTCATGCGTAACATTCAAATTGCGTTAACGAAAGGAAGATTAGAAAAGCATGTTATTCCACTGTTTGAAAAAATTGGAATTGATTGTTCGGAGCTCAAAGATAAAGGAAGAAAACTTGTGTTTAAAAGTAAAAACACAAACATTTCATTTATTTTAGTGAAAGCGGTAGATGTTGCTACTTATGTAGAACATGGCGTAGCTGATATTGGAGTCGTTGGAAAAGATATATTAATGGAATTTGAGAAAGATATATATGAGATGGTCGATTTAGGAGTGGGCGTGTGTAAATTTTGTGTCGCTTCTATTCCTACGTATAATCCGAAGAGTTATCGAAAAAAACGAATTGCTACGAAATATCCGCACATTACTTCTACATATTTTCATGATAAAGGGGAGGATGTAGAAATTATTAAAATAGAAGGATCTGTAGAGATTGCTCCACTTCTAGGTTTGGCAGATGCCATTGTTGATATTGTTGAAACAGGAAAAACATTACAAGAAAACGGGTTAATTGTATTTGAGGAAATGTGCTCTATATCAGCTCGAATGATTGTGAATAAGGCTGCATTGAAAACTAAAAAAGACGAAATATTCTGTATTATAAATATGATGGAACAAGAAATTTTGTCAGGGAAATAGGGGGACTTTAAATGGAGATAGTTTTTGAAGATTTCCAAGAGGCTTTATCGAAAATAAAATCGCTACGAGAAAGCGCTAATATAATAGAAGAAACTGTTCAAAGAAGTGTAAGTGAAATTGTTCAAAACGTAAGGAAGAGTAAAGATGAGGCTTTATCGTTCTATACAAAAAAGTTTGATGGTGTAGAGACAAAAGATTTTCGTGTAAGTGAGGAAGAAATAAAACAAGCAAGTAAGTTTGTAGAACAAGCTTTTTTAGAAGCGTTAAAAGAGGCGAAGAAAAATATTATCTCGTATCATGAAAAGCAAAAAAGACAATCTATGTTTGATTGCGTGAGTGAAGGGGTAATTAGAGGGCAGCTTATTCGTCCGTTAGAAAATGTAGGTGTATATGTGCCGGGCGGGACTGCTTCGTATCCTTCATCAGTATTAATGAATGTATTGCCAGCAAAACTCGCAGGAGTGAAAAAAATTGTAATGGTAACACCGCCGAAGCAAGGAGGAATTGATCCGCATATTTTAGCTGCTGCAAGTCTTGCAGGTGTAGATGAAATATATATGGCCGGTGGTGCTCAAGTAATTGCTGCTCTAGCATATGGAACGGAATCGATTCCTAAAGTAGATAAAATAGTTGGACCAGGGAATTTATATGTCGCGCTAGCGAAGCGAGAAGTATATGGGATAGTCAATATCGATATGATTGCTGGACCATCAGAAATTGTAGTTATCGCAGATGAAACAGGAAATGCCGAATATATTGCTGCTGATTTATTATCACAGGCAGAACATGACGAGAGGGCAACAGCTATTTGTATTACAACAAATATAAAGCTTGCTAAAGAAGTAGAAAGAGAAATAGAAAGGCAGCTAGAGACGTTGCCTAGAAGTGAAATCGCTCGTGAATCCATAAAAAGAAATGGAGCAATTTTTATTGTCCCTTCTTTAGAAGAGGCGTTTCATTTATCAAATGAAATCGCTCCAGAACATTTAGAGTTACACATAAAAGAGCCAATGAATGCTCTATCTTATGTAAAGCATGCTGGATCAATTTTTCTTGGTCCATATGCACCTGAACCGCTTGGAGATTATTTGGCGGGGCCGAATCACGTATTACCGACAAGTGGAACGGCAAGATTTTTTTCTCCGTTATCCGTCGATGATTTCGTAAAAAAATCAAGCTTCGTTTCGTATACGGAAGAAGCGTTAAGAAGTGTACAGCATCATATTGTAGAACTTGCAAATAAAGAAGGTTTACATGCACACGCAAGAGCAATCCAAATTAGGTTTAAGGAGGAAGAATAATGCGCGAGTCTAGTCAAGTACGTGAGACGACGGAAACAAAAATTAAATTAAGTTTGCAACTTGATGAAAGTACGAATGTTTCTGTGCAAACAGGAGTTGGATTTTTTGATCATATGCTAACTTTATTTGCTAGACACGGAAGATTTGGTTTGCAAATTGAAGCTGAAGGTGATGTATTCGTTGATGCTCATCATACGGTTGAAGATGTTGGAATTGTACTCGGAACTTGCTTGAAAGAATCATTGCAAAATAAAGAGGGGATTAACCGTTACGGCTCAGCGTATGTACCGATGGATGAATCTTTAGGATTTGTCGCGATTGATATAAGCGGGCGCTCATATATTGTATTTCAAGGTGAATTAACAAATCCGAAGCTAGGGGATTTTGACACAGAATTAACGGAAGAATTTTTTAGAGCAGTTGCTCATGCTGCAAATATTACGTTACATGCTCGCATTTTATACGGAAGCAATACACATCACAAAATTGAAGCTTTATTTAAAGCGTTCGGTCGAGCGCTTAGAGAGGCAGTCGATAAAAATGCCAATATTAATGGTGTAAATTCAACGAAAGGGATGTTGTAATTGATTGCAATTATAGATTATGGAATGGGAAATATTCGTAGTGTGGAACAAGCATTAAAATATATTGGAACAGAGTACATCATAACGGATGATAAAAAAGAAATATTGAGAAGTGATGGAGTTATTTTACCAGGAGTAGGCACATTTCCGAAAGCGATGGGCGTTTTAGAAGAAAAAGATTTAGTATGTGTGCTAAAAGAAGTTGGGAGTTTAGGAAAACCGCTTCTGGGTATTTGCTTAGGAATGCAGCTTTTATTTGAAAGAAGTGAGGAATTACAAAATTGTAACGGATTAAATTTATTGCCAGGTGTTATTCGAAAGTTAAAAGTTCCTTATAAAATTCCACATATGGGGTGGAATGAATTAAAAAAAGAAGGAGAAATATCGCTTTGGAATGGAGTAGAGGACGGTTCTTTCGTATATTATGTCCACTCTTATTATGCAGATTGTCCGAATGAAATTGTGTATGGGGCAAGTGAATATGGAGTGAAAGTACCTGGTTTTGTAGCAAAAGGAAATATATTTGGCGCACAGTTTCATCCTGAAAAAAGTGGGGAAATTGGGATGCGAATGTTAAAAAATTTCAAAGGGGTGGTAGAAGCATGGAAATCTTCCCAGCTATCGATATAAAAGAAGGACGATGCGTCAGGCTTTATCAAGGAGAGTTTAGTAAAGAAACGGTGATGAATGAAGATCCAGTCGCACAAGCAATCATATTTGAAAAACTTGGAGCGAAAATACTACACGTTGTTGATTTAGATGGAGCAATTGTTGGGGAGTCAGTAAATTTACCTGTCATTGAAAAAATATGCAAGGCGGTACGTATTCCGGTGCAAATTGGAGGAGGAGTTCGGTCACTCGCGGCAGTGGAGAAGTTGTTGTCAGTAGGTGTAGAAAAAGTGATATTAGGAACGGCTGCCCTTTACGATAAATCATTTTTAGAAGAAGCGGTTCGTCTATATAAGGAGCAAATCATAGTTGGAATTGATGCGAAAAATGGTTTCGTAGCAACGAGGGGCTGGTTAGATGTGTCTGAAATTTCGTACATCGATTTAGCGAAGCAAATGGAAATTGTAGGTGTTCAAACGATTGTGTTTACGGACATTTCAAAAGATGGGACACTTGCAGGACCAAATTTTGAGCAATTAGAGTTACTGCAAAAAAGCGTGGGTATTCGTGTGATTGCATCTGGAGGTGTCGCATCTATTCAAGATGTGAAAAGATTAAATGATATGAACATATATGGCGTCATTATTGGGAAGGCACTTTACGAGAAAACGATTGATTTAGAAAAAGTGTTACAGGTAACAAAACTATGTTAGCAAAACGAATTATTCCATGTCTAGATGTGAAAGGAGGGCGGGTAGTAAAGGGTGTGAATTTTATAGGGTTACAAGACGTCGGTGATCCTGTTGAAATAGCCGCATTATATAATGATGCGGGAGCAGATGAAATCGTATTTTTAGACATTACTGCGACGCATGAAGGGCGAAAAACGATTATAGATGTTGTAGAAAAAACTGCTTCAAAAGTATTCATACCTCTCACAGTTGGCGGGGGGATTTCAAGTGTTAAAGATATGTACAATTTACTAAGAGTTGGAGCAGATAAAGTTTCAATAAACTCAGCGGCAGTGAGAAATCCGAAGTTAATCCAGGAAGGTGCGGAACATTTTGGCTCACAATGTATTGTCGTAGCAATTGATGCTAGAAAAGTAGAGGAAGATAAATGGAATGTATACGTGAACGGCGGAAGAGTCGATACAGGGATGGATGCAATCGAATGGGCAAAGCGCGTTGTTAAGCTCGGGGCAGGAGAAATTTTACTGACGAGTATGGAGGCAGATGGAACAAAAAATGGATATGATCTTCGTTTAACAGGAGCAATTTCAAACAGCGTTTCTGTTCCAGTAATTGCATCAGGTGGATGTGGTCATGTGGATCACATTATAGAAGTATTTCAAAAGACAACAGTTGATGCAGCATTAGCGGCATCAATCTTTCATTATGGTGAAGCGACTGTACAAGATGTAAAGAGAAAATTAAGAGAAGCAAACGTTGAGGTGCGGTTATGAAACCTAATTTTGCAAAAGGATTGATACCAGCTGTTGTTATCGAGGAAGATACGAAAGAAGTTTTAATGTTAGCTTATATGAATGAAGAAGCGTATGACAAGACGCTGGAAACGAAAAGAACATGGTTTTATTCCCGTTCGAGACAATCGTTATGGAATAAAGGAGGTACATCGGGAAATGTCCAATATGTGCAATCACTTTATTTAGACTGTGATCAAGATGCAATCGTTGTTGTTGTAAAGCAAGTAGGGCCTGCTTGCCATACGGGAGAAAAAACGTGTTTTCACTACAAAATTATATAGGGGGATACATATGGAAGATATCCTTAAGTTATTATTTGAAACAATTGAAGAACGAAAGAAAAATCCACTCTCTGAATCATATACGAATTATTTATTTTCAAAAGGTGAAGATAAAATTTTAAAGAAAATTGGTGAGGAGTGCACCGAAGTAATTATTGCGTCTAAAAATAATGATAAAGAAGAAATAGTAAAAGAAATGGTTGATGTGTTCTATCACTGTTTTGTTCTATTAGCCGAAAAAAATATTCCATTAGAAGATGTCATGCAAGAAGTGAAAGAAAGAAATGGAAAGCTTTCGCGAGTAGGGGACAGAAGAGAAATAGATACATTATAAGGGGGAATATGGATGAAAGTGGACTATCACATTCATTTAGAAGAAGGGCCATATTCAATAGGGTGGCTAGCTAAAATAAATGATGCGCTACAATATTTTGAACCGCTTAAAGAAGAAAAACATTCTATGGAATGGCTTATGAAAACACAAGAACGCCTGCAAAGACGTGTGAAGGAAGGTCCATTTACAGCGAAATGGATTGATTTATATTTAGAAGAAGCTGAGCGAAAAGGTATAAAAGAAGTTGGCATTGTCGATCATTTATATCGTTTTCATGAAGCGAAAGGATATTATGAAAAGTATGTAGATATTAGTGATTCTAAGCTTGGTCGCCTGCAAAAAGAATGGTTAGATCAAGTAAGAGTAACGTCTATTTATGATTTTACAAAGGCGATTGAAGAGGCAAAAGAGCGATGGAGTAAACGAGGGATAACGCTCAAACTTGGAATTGAAGCGGATTATTTTATCGGGGGTGAACAAGAGTTAAAAGGTTTACTAGCATTAGGAGACTTTGATTATGTAATCGGTTCGGTCCATTTTATAGATGGATGGGGATTTGATAATCCAGATACGAAAGAGTATTTTGGTACGCATGAGTTACATACTTTATATCACACGTTTTTCGCTACAGTTGAAAGTGCTGTTCGTTCCGATCTTTTTGATATTATAGCTCACCTCGATAACATAAAAGTATTTAATTACCGGTTAGATGAGAGTGAACAGCTTTCTTATTATAAGGAAATTGCTCGTGCGTTAGTGGAAACAAATACAGCAACAGAAATAAATGCGGGATTGTACTATCGATATCCTGTGCGCGAAATGTGCCCAAGTCCGCTTTATTTACAAGTATTAGCTAAGCATGGAGTTCCGATTACTCTATCCTCAGATGCCCATTATCCGAATGATTTAGGAAAGTATGTGGAAGAGAATATAAAGACATTACGCAATCATGATATTTCTCACATAGCTACATTTACGAAACGAGTAAGAACGATGAGATTGCTTGAAGAAGAAGGAATAATTTCAAAATGAAACACGATTTTTTGATGAAAATCACCCTTTTTGTTCAAAATAAGAAAGAATGAAAAGGAGGATAAAAAATGGCGAAACAACAAAATAAACAAAACGTACAAGCGGCAGATCAAGCCTATACTTCTGAAACAAATAATACTGCTAACTCAGTTATTGAGGAACAAATTAGCGATACAGTTGCAGAAGGAACAATCGATGCGAAGCTTGGGAAAGAATCGCAAGAAAAAGCGTAAAAAGAGGGGAGAGTTGCATCTCCTCTTTTTTTATGGAAAAGTGTCGATTTTCAAAACTATAATCAAATTCCTTGGTTTTTATATGTAGATTTCTTACAATGAAATATAAGAGATATCATATTTTGTATAGAAGAGGTGTTAGTAGTGGCGAAAATATTAGTAGCAGGGAAAATTCCAGAAATCGGATTAGAATTATTGAAAAATCATGATGTAGAAATGTACAATAAAGAAGAATTAATTAGTGTAGAAGAGTTAGCAGAACGTGCAAAAGATAAAGATGCACTTTTAAGCTTACTTTCTACGAAGGTATCGAAAGAGGTTATTGACGCAGCACCAAACTTGAAAATTATCGCAAATTATGGTGCTGGTTACGATAATATTGATTACACATATGCTGGAGAAAAGGGTATTGCTGTTACAAATACGCCGAAAGTATCTACAGAGGCAACAGCAGAATTAACGTTTGCACTGCTTTTAGCAGCGGCACGTAGAATTCCTGAAGGGGATACGTTATGTCGTACAACTGGATTTAACGGCTGGGCACCATTATTTTTCTTGGGTCGTGAAGTGCACGGTAAGACAATTGGAATCATTGGCCTCGGAGAAATTGGGAAGGCAGTTGCAAAGCGTGCGAGAGCATTTGGAATGAATGTTTTATATACAGGACCAAATCGAAAGCCTGAAGCTGAAAGTGAACTGGAAGCGACATACGTAACGTTGGAAGAATTATTACAAACAGCGGACTTTATTACAATTAACTGTGCTTATAATCCGAAATTACATCATATGATTGATGAAGAACAGTTTAAAATGATGAAGAAAACAGCATATATTGTAAATGCTTCACGTGGACCAATTATGCATGAATTTGCACTTGCTCATGCACTAAAAACGAATGAAATTGAAGGTGCAGCTCTTGACGTGTTTGAATTTGAACCGAAAATTACAGAAGAGCTAAAAGGATTAAAGAATGTGGTGCTTGCTCCTCACGTAGGAAATGCAACATTCGAAACACGTGATGCAATGGCTGAAATGGCAGTAAGAAATATTTTAGCTGTATTAAATGGTGAAAAACCTGTAACACCTGTAAATCAAAAAGTATTAGTTACAAAATAAAAAAGAAACCTTCCGAAATACGGAAGGTTTTTTTATTTTTCTTTATTCGCTTTTTTAGAAGGTCTTTGTCTAATAAATTGAGATAACATATACAAAATGTATAGTGGAATAGCAATGAATAAGAAAACAGAAATGTTGCCAAAACTTGTTTGGTACATTGTGATAATAATTCCAACTAAAAATAGTGTAATAATTATGCTATATCGTGGAATTGGTACATCTTTTAAACTTGGGATACGAACACGGCTCACCATTAAAAATGCGAACGTTACAAATACGGTAATGAGAACGATTTTTGGAATGGTATGTGAAAATAATGTTAAGAAAGCAACAAGCCCTCCTGCTGCAGTAATCGGAACTCCAGTGAAATATTTCATAGAAGTAGAAGATGGTGTTACATTAAATCGTGCTAAGCGATATGCTCCGAACAGAGGGAATAATCCCGCTATGTATAGTCCAATGATTCCATAGTTGGAAAAAGATGTGTAATACATTAAAACAGCAGGTGCTGCGCCAAATGTTACAACATCCGCGAGTGAATCAAGCTCTTTTCCCATTTGTGAATCAACGCGTAATAAACGAGCGACACGACCATCAAGACTATCTAACATCATCCCGATCAGTACTAAAATAGCAGCTGATTTATAATAGCCTAAAGATGCATAGCCGATTGACAAAAATCCGCTATATAAATTACCGAGCGTAAATAAGTTTGGAATAGCTGCTCTATACAAAATCTGATCCCTTGCTTTCTGTTATAAATTCTTAATTAGTGTATGAAAGTTTACTTATTTTATCATACCATAAATTTCTTTCTCATACGAAAAAAATTCCCAATTTGTGAAAGATTGTATAGAAGAGAAATTTGAAAAATAAGTAAAAAAAGGAAGCAACTTTTGTGAAGTTGCTTCCTACACTATTCAAATTTCGTTGTCATCGTTCCGGTTTTATATCGATTGTTAGGATCAAATCGTAATAAATCTCCATAAATGAGTTTGTCGGATAATTTTAATTCTGTTTTTGCTTTTTCAATATAAGGCTGACATAGTGTTAAATCAGCTTCTTCACCTGTGCTTCTTTTATAGCACATATTTTTTGTATAAACATAATCTTCCGAAACAAAACTGCCGTCCCGCATTACCATAAGAGGGTCTTTTTCTTTCGTAAATAAGTCTGTTCCAAATTCTACGGATTGATTTGTTTTAATACCAAGTAAATGAAGTAACGTTGGTTTAATATCAATTTGACCAGATACTTTAGAGATGACTTTTCCTTCTTGGCCAGGCACATGAATAATGAGAGGGACGCGTTGTAATTGCATAGAATCAAACGGTGTAATAGCGTCTTTCCCAAGGAACTGAGCCATAGCTGCATTATGGTTTTCAGAAATGCCGTAATGATCACCATAAATGACAATAACGGAATTATCATATAGTCCTTCGTCTTTCAATTGTTTAATAAATAATTTAAGAGCTTCATCTGTGTAACGAACGGTTGGGAAGTAGCGATTTAAAACACCACTTTCGGAATTAAATTCATCAACATATTGATCTTCTGGATTTAGAAGAAATGGAAAATGGTTTGTTAACGTAATAAATTTTGTATAGAACGGTTGTGGTAAAGATTTTAACTTTGGAATAGATTGCTCAAAGAACTCTTTATCTTTTAATCCCCAACCGACAGACATTTGTTCCGTTCCTACGTAATCATTTAAATTAAAGTAACGATCATATCCAAGCGCAGGATACATTACGTCACGATTCCAAAACGTTTTATCGTTTGAATGGAAGACAGCAGAAGAATATCCGTATTTCTTTAATTGTTCTGGTGTGGCAGTGTATTCATTTGTTGCATGAGTAAAGAATACAGAACCACGGTCTAACGGATAAAGGGAATTTTCAACGATAAATTCAGCATCAGAAGTTTTACCTTGTCCCGTTTGATGATAGAAGTTATCGAAATAAAAACTATCTTTAATAAACTCATTTAAAAATGGAGTAATCTCTTTTCCATTTATTTTTTTATTAATAACAAAACTTTGTGTAGATTCCATTGAAATTAAAATTACATTTTTACCCTTTGCAGCTCCAAATAAGTTTTTATCAACTTGTTTATCTTTTGAGTCTGTATAGTTTTTAATTTCAGAGAACCCGTCTCCACTTGCAAATACACGCTCAGCTGAAGACTTAGATTGAAGTGTAATATCAAATAGATGATATGTGTATAACCCTAAATTTTTCACGACAGTTTGACGATCAAATGAGCGTGAGAACATTTGTGGTTTATATATAACTGAAACAACAATTTGTAGTGCTAATAATACTGTTACACCGCTAAAGAAAGTTCGCTTCTCAGAGCGAGAAAGGGGTGTTTTATCACCAAATGATGGGAATTTACGCAAAATAAACATTAAAATAATTGCGTCTGCAAATAAAAGTAATGTTTTATACGTAAAGAGTTCTTTTATACTCGTCCCTAAGTCAGCCATATTATTTGTTTGGAATAAAACAGGGAAAGTAACAAAATCGTTATAGAACCCGTAAAACATTGCATTTCCAAATAAAATAAATGACAGTATAAAACTAATTACAATAATAATTCGGTTTCGGTACTTAGATGCAAGTAAAGCGAAACCAAAAAATAAAAGTAACGAAGCTAGTGGGTTAATAAAAAGCATAAACTCTTCAAAGAAGTTATCAATTCTAATATCAAATGCTAGCTTGTACACAATATATGTTTTTATCCATAATAAAACGACTGCAACTAGTGCAAATCGCAGTTTTGGAAACAGATTTTGTAGCATAATATACTCCTCTCCTAAAAGCATGACGGTTCTTGTGAGCCGGTTTGATTAGCGCCTCATTTTATATATACGAACAGTCCTTTGTTATTATGTTTATTATACTATGAGTATCATTATACGAAAATAAAAGAGAGTTGTGGGCTTTTTTATAATAATTGAGTAGAAAAAGGGCAGTGGGAGACAATAAAACGGAGTTTCTATGTATGATAATTATCGTGCGCAAAAAGAATCGAGTAATAAAACGGAGGTTATAATGCGAAAATTATTATATTTTATAGTATGCAGTAGTGTTATACTTTTTGCTTCACCGAGTGTGTCGGTAGCACAATATGATGCACCCCTTATGGAAGATGCCCTTTATTCTGTTTTATTTCCAAAAATAAATAAGTCAATTGAAAAACAATATGGGAGCTTGAAGCCTTATCAATGTCCTAAAATTATTAGTTTAAAAAAAGTGTATAGTGGTACATATTTATTTCAAGCGAGTATTGAAGTAACGAAGTATGAACAGGTTGGTGGGAAAATTGTTCCACCATTTGAGAAGGTAACGATTACATTTAATAACGAAGAGGGCGAATGGGAAGTGACAAAGGTTTCAGTAAAGCGCTTACCAAATGATACGAAATTAAACTGTAAAAAAACAATATAAAAAATTGTTTGACAAATAAAATGGTCCTTTGGTATTGTTAATAGCAACAATTAGATGTTTGAAAATTAAATAGACTTACCTCATCTACTCTCAAAGGTAGAGGCCGCGATAGGAAAGAGTAAGCTATGGGAGATTTAATGGAATCTGTGATCATAGGTTGAAAGGGACTATTGCCGAAATATAAGAATAACCATCTTATTCATATATTGGGACTGCATTGAATAAATGTAGTACTGTCATAAGATTTATTTTATGAAGAGCTATTTGGAGATGTTGATGCGGTTTCTTATTTTGAGGAGATAACAACTCGTTTATTTTTTCAATATATATTTTTCCTAATAAGAAACGCGTGTGAACATTGTTCCGCGCGTTTTTTGTCTATCTAAAAGCGTGCTGCAATGAATAGAAGATTGGGGTTATGAGTTTTAGAGGAAATAAGGGAGGAATTCAAATGTATTTACACGGCACAAGCCGAATCAATGGGCAAGGACACTTAGAAATTGGTGGGTGCGATACGACGCAGCTAGCAAAACAATACGGAACACCACTTTATGTATACGATGAAGAGTCTATTCGAGGAAAGTGCCGCGCGTTTCATCGTGCTTTTAAAGAAAGTGGTTTCTCTTATCAAGTAGCATATGCAAGCAAGGCGTTCTTGTGCATGGAGATGTGCCGAGTAGCTCGTGAAGAGAATATGTCTTTAGATGTTGTTTCTGGAGGAGAATTATATACTGCGCTCCAAGCTGGTTTTCCGGCATCGCGTATTCATTTTCACGGAAATAATAAAACAGAAGAAGAAATGATTATGGCTCTTCAGGCGAATATCGGTTGTTTTGTAGTAGATAATTTCTTAGAATTAGAAATCTTACATGATTTAGCAATGCAACATGGGAAATTTGTGAACATATTAATCCGTGTAACGCCTGGAGTAGAGGCACATACACACGAATATATAACAACAGGTCAAGAGGATTCGAAATTTGGATTTGGTGTTTCAAATGGTCAAGCGATGCAAGCAATTGAGCTTGCCTTGCAAAAATCAAATTATAATGTGCTAGGAATTCACTCGCACATCGGATCACAAATATTTGAAACGGCTGGATTTGTTCGAGCAATTGAAGTACTCCGCCAATTTTTAGAAGAAGTGAGAGAGCGAACACATTATGTGATGAAAGTATTAAATGTGGGCGGAGGTTTCGGTATACGTTATACGGATTCAGATACACCGTTAACACTTGAAACGTATGTGCACGCTGTAACAAGTACGATAAGAGAACAATTTACATTATGTGAATATCCGCTTCCAGAAATATGGATTGAACCAGGTCGTAGTATTGTAGGTGATGCTGGAACAACACTTTATACAGTCGGAGCGGTGAAAGAGATTCCTGGCATTCGGAAATATGTTTCAGTCGATGGTGGAATGACAGATAATTTAAGACCAGCGCTATACGGAGCCCGTTATGAGGCGATGTTGGCGAATCGAGGGAATGATGAGAATGAGGAACTCGTTTCGATTGCTGGGAAATGCTGTGAAAGTGGAGATATGCTGATTTGGGATATTAACTTACCGCAAGTTGCTTCTTCTGATTTACTAGCAATTTCTTGCACGGGGGCATATGGGTACTCGATGGCGAATAATTATAATCGTATTCGTAGACCAGCTGTCGTCTTTGCAAAAGGCGGGACGTCACAAATTGTCGTAGAACGTGAAACATATGAAAATATCATTGGGAACGATCGCATACGTATTAAAGAGCTGGTGTGAATGAGAAAGAAGGAGTTGTCTAGTAAAGGCAGCTCCTTTTAAAAAAATAAAAATAATTAAATATATCGGAAAACTAGGATTGAAAAAAATCAGAATTGTGATAAAATACAAATACAAAGCTTATCAAGAGAAGCGGAGGGAACTGGCCCTACGAAGCTCGGCAACCTGCTTATAGAAAGCAAGGTGCTAAATCCAGCAAAATGGAATCCATTTTGAAAGATAAGGTAAAATATATTACCGAACAGTCTTTTCGAAATGGGAAAGATTTTTTTTATGAATAAAAAGGGGGGCTGTTTGCGTGAGCGTACGGGAGCATTTTGATGAAGTATCTGAGAAAATTCAAGCGATGCTTGCTGATATGAAATATGGTTCCATTACAATTGTTGTGCAAGATGGAAAAGTGATTCAATTAGAAAAAAGTGAAAAGGTTCGTTTAAAGTAAAAAGCGCTGACTAGAAAAACTAGAGGCGGTTTTAATCTATTTTTAATAGGTTAAAGCCGTCTTTTTGCTTTTACAGGGGGAAAAAACATGTTGACGTACGAAACGTGGAAAGAAAATAGTGTTTCATTTTCTGAAGAAGATGAAACGAAAGGCGCGCTATCAGTATTAAGTTGGGCTTATAACGAATATAAAGATGAAATTGTATATGCATGTAGCTTTGGGGTGGAGGGAATGGTTTTATTGCATCTTATAAACCAAGTAAATCCATCTGCTAAAGTTGTATTTTTGGATACAAATGTTCATTTTCAAGAAACATACGAATTAATTAAGAAGGTACGCGAGAGATTTCCTTCATTAAATATTATAGAAAAACAGCCAGAACTTACACTCGATGAACAAGCGAAGCTTCATGGAGAGAAGTTATGGGAAAGTAATCCGAATCTTTGCTGTAGTATTAGAAAAATTTTACCGTTAGAAAAATCATTAGCAGCGGAAAAAGCGTGGATATCAGGCTTAAGAAGGGAACAATCAGAAACGCGTAAGCATACACAGTTTATAAATCAAGATCGTCGTTTTCAATCTATTAAAGTTTGTCCACTCATTCATTGGACTTGGAAAGAAGTTTGGCGATATGTATATAAACATAGTTTGCCGTATAACCCATTGCATGATGTTGGCTATCCGAGTATTGGGTGTGAGAAATGTACATTACCTGTAGGTGATGGTGGCAACTCAAGAGATGGAAGATGGGCTGGGAAAATGAAGACGGAATGTGGCCTTCACTTTCAATGAGATAGATTTTGAAATAAAGCTAAGAAGGGATATAAGAAGATGAGTACAACAAATGAATTAGTAAACCGCATTGATGAAACATATGAAATATCGAACATTGTAAAGGAAATCGAGATAGACAAAATTGCACTTAGTGATTTAGAACTTTTGGCGACAGGAGGATATAGCCCTCTTACAGGATTTTTAGGGAAGAGAGATTATGATTCAGTAGTAGAAACGCTTCGTTTAGCAAATGGTAGCGTATGGAGTATACCGATTACACTACCGGTAACAGAAGAAGTAGCCGAGAAACTGCAGGCTGGAGAGGAAGTAAAACTTGTCAACGCCGGAAATGTATATGGTGTTATTCAAATAGAAGATATTTTTGTACCAGATAAAGAAAAAGAAGCGTTACTTGTATATAAAACGACGGATGAAGCACATCCAGGTGTGAAAAAATTATATGAACGACCAAACGTTTACGTTGGAGGAGCTATTATTCTTACAAAACGCTTTGGAAATAATCCGTTTCCTTCTTATCATTTAGATCCAATTGAAACGAGAGAAGAATTTAAAAAACGCGGTTGGAAAACAGTAGTTGGATTTCAAACGAGAAACCCAGTACATCGTGCCCATGAGTATATTCAAAAATCTGCCCTTGAAATTGTAGATGGTCTCTTTTTAAATCCGCTCGTTGGGGAAACGAAGTCAGATGATATTCCTGCTGATGTAAGGATGGAAAGCTATGAAGTATTACTTCAAAACTATTATCCGAAAGATCGTGTCTTTTTAGGTGTATTTCCTGCAGCAATGCGTTACGCAGGACCAAGGGAAGCGATATTTCATGCACTAGTAAGAAAGAACTTTGGTTGTACCCACTTTATTGTAGGGCGTGATCATGCTGGGGTAGGGGACTATTACGGAACATATGAAGCGCAGGAAATCTTTACGAATTTTACAGTAGAAGAGTTAGGGATTACGCCGTTATTTTTTGAACATAGTTTTTACTGCACGAAATGTGAAGCAATGGCTTCAACGAAAACATGTCCGCATGGAAAAGAAGACCGTGTCATTTTATCGGGTACGAAAGTACGAGAAATGTTAAGGAATGGTGAGATTCCGCCAAGTACATTTAGTCGTAAAGAAGTAGTGGAAGTGCTAATTAAAGGTTTGAAAAAAGAAGTAGTAACAGAATAGGGAGAGAATGAGATGGATACGAATATTACTTGGCATACAGCTTCTGTTTCAAAAGATGAGAGAAGAGTGAAGAATGGGCATCACAGTTTTGTAGTTTGGTTTACTGGTTTATCAGCTTCGGGTAAATCTACAGTAGCGAATGCGGTTGCTCGTAAACTATTTGAAAAGAATATAGGAAATTATGTGCTAGATGGGGATAACATTCGGCACGGTTTAAATAAAGACTTAGGTTTTTCTGAAAGTGATCGTATGGAAAATATAAGACGTATTGGCGAAGTGGCGAAGCTATTTGTAGATCAAGGTACTGTTGTCCTTACAGCGTTCATTTCACCATTTCAATTAGATCGAAAACAAGTTAGGGATTTATTAGCGGCAGATGAGTTTATAGAAGTGTTTGTAAAATGTCCAATTGAAGAGTGTGAAAAACGTGATCCAAAAGGGTTATACAAAAAAGCGAGACAAGGTGATATTAAAGAGTTTACTGGTGTTGATTCACCGTATGAGGAACCAAAACAAGCAGAATTAATTGTAGAAACGCACAAGTATTCTATTGAAGAATGTGCAGAACAAATCGTGAAATACTTACAAGAGCGTAGTTTTATATAGGGGGATTAAAAATGACTTATGAAAAAGTATGGGCAAATAATGAAAAATTGAATCCGTCCGAGAAAAAGAAATTAGAAAAAGATGGATTAGAAATCTTTAATGATATTCCTTACTATGCGGAGAATGGATTTGAATCTATTCCGAAAGAAGAGTGGGACGCTTTTAAATGGGCAGGATTGTATTTGCAAAGACCAAAAGAAGCGGGCTATTTTATGATGCGTGTCAACATTCCTTCTGGAATTATTACAAATGCGCAGGCAGAGGTGCTGGCTTCCATTGCTGAAGATTATGGGCGTGATGTGTTAGATATTACGACAAGACAGGCGATTCAGTTTCATTGGTTAGAAATTGGGCAAATTCCGGATATTTTTAAGAGGTTAGCTAGAGTTGGTTTATCTTCAGCGGGGGCATGCGGTGATATTACGCGTAATATCACAGGAAATCCACTTGCTGGAATTGATGCGAATGAACTATTTGATACAACATCGATTGTTAAAGAAATATACGATTACTTCCAACATAATGAAGAGTTTTCTAATCTACCACGTAAATTCAAAATGTCTATTAGTTCTAACATTTATAATTCAGCAAATGCAGAGATTAACTGTGTGGCGTTTACACCTGCTACGAAAGAAATAAATGGTGAGGAAAAGGTTGGGTTTCATATAAAAATAGGCGGAGGATTATCAGCTCGTCCGTACTTAGCGGAAGAATTAGATGTATTCGTTTTACCAGAAGAAGTGAAGGCAGTGTCGATTGCAATTGCTACTATATTCCGTGATTTTGGATATCGTGAAAAGCGTCATTTAGCACGTTTGAAATTTCTTGTTGCTGACTGGGGTGCGGAGAAATTTAAAGAGAAACTAATAGAGTATACAGGACCATTGCAAAGTAAAGGGGGAAGTGCTCTCAAAGGCTGGAATGCAGGATACTTTTATGGCGTTCAAGATCAAAAACAAGCAGGATTAAAGTATGTCGGCTTTAATGTACCAGTAGGGCGTTTACACGCAGAGGAAATGTTTGAGATTGCAAGAATTGCGAAGAAATATGGAAACGGGCAAATTCGAACTTGTAACTCTCAAAACTTCATTATTCCGAATGTTCCGCCGGAAAAAGTTGCAGGATTATTAAGTGAACCGTTGTTTGAAGCAATTTCAGCAAATCCGAAATCGTTTATCGGTCATGCGGTTTCATGTACTGGCATTGAGTATTGCAATCTTGCGTTAGTAGAAACGAAAGAAAGATTACGCAAAATCGCAGAGTACTTAGATACACAAATTGCACTCGATGTTCCAGTTCGAATTCATATGGTAGGATGCCCGAACTCATGTGGTCAACGTCAAATTGCTGATATTGGTTTGCAAGGGATAAAACTGAAAGCGAAGGAAAAGGGAATCGTTGAGGCGTTTGAAATATATGTGGGCGGAACACTATTAGACGGAGGAGCATATAACGAAAAGTTAAAAGGGAAAATAGATGGAGAAGATTTGCCGGATGTTCTCGTGTCCTTTTTAAGTTATTTCCAAAAGAATAAATTACTAGCCGAAACGTTTTATGATTTCGTAGGACGTGTTGGAGTGGAAGAATTACAAATTGTACTAAATCGTGTATTAGAAGAAGTAATAGCATCTTAGGAGGGGCAATATGGACTTATATCGATTTGAAGCTGTATTAGTAAATAGTATTGTTCCAATTGTTGTCGTTGCTCAGAGTGAAGAACAGGCATTTAAGCTTGCGGAAATTGAGCTTGAAAAACATTTTTTACCGTTACCAGAAGTGAAAGAGATTTCTTTGTTTGAAAAAAAGAAGATTCGAAAAGGGGCGGCATTTGTTATTCATGAGTAGAGAACATGTAATACGAAATAATAGTAACTTCCATTCATGATTAAGAGTGGAAGTTTCATTTTATAGTAGAAATGAGGAGAGATTATGGGGAAGGTTTATATCGTCGGGGCGGGTCCTGGTGATCCGGATTTAATTACTGTTAAAGGGTTGAGATGCATCGAGAAGGCTGATGTTATATTGTACGACCGTCTCGTGAATAAAGAATTGCTTTCTCATGCAAAGCCTGAAGCGGATTTAATTTATTGCGGGAAACTCCCAAATTATCACACGATGAAGCAAGAGACAATTAACACATTTCTTATTAAATATGCGAAAAAAGGAAAAGTTGTAACGAGACTTAAGGGCGGAGATCCATTTGTATTTGGAAGAGGTGGAGAAGAAGCTGAAGCGTTAGCGAAGCAAAGTATCCCATTTGAAATTATTCCTGGTATTTCAGCTGGTATAGCTGCTCCTGCTTATGCTGGAATTCCAGTAACGCATCGCGATGCAAGTGCAAGTTTTGCTGTTGTGACAGGGCACCGGAAAGAAGGGGCTGAAGAGGAAGTGAAGTGGGAAAGTTTAGCGAAAGGTGTAGATACATTAGCGGTCTATATGGGGGTTAGTAATTTACCTTACATATGTGAACAACTAATAAAACATGGAAAAGATCAAAGTACACCTGCCGCTATCATTGAGTGGGGAACGACATCTATGCAGCGTACTGTTACAGCGACGTTAGGAACAATTGTAGATGTTGCCAAAAAAGAACGAATTCAAAATCCAAGTATGATTGTTATTGGAGAAGTTGTCCGTTTTAGAGAAAAGATACATTGGTTTGAGAAACAAACGGAAAATGCATATCAAGTAAGCGGAGTATTGTAAAATGAAGGCTGTTATATATATATGTCATGGAAGTCGTTTGAAAGCAGCAAAAGAAGAAGCGGTTGCATTTATTACGTCATGTATGAACCGTGTAGAGGCAAATATTCAAGAAATTTGTTTTTTAGAGCTAGCGAATCCTTCTATTGAAGAAGGATTTCGTACATGTGTGAAGCGTGGTGCTACAGAGATTGTCGCTATTCCTGTTTTTTTATTAGCGGCAGGACATGTAAAGAAAGATATTCCGTTTGAATTACGAAAGTTAAACGAGGAATATCCGGATATCAAAATAGTGTATGGTAATCCATTTGGTGTATCAGAAGTGCTTGTAAAAGCGGTATATAACGGAAGTGGTATTAAAGACTATAAAGAAGAAGTAACACTTTTGCTCGTTGCAAGAGGGAGTAGTGATCCGGAAACTTTACAAGACATAAAGTGGATTTCTTCTTTATTTCAAAAAGAAGAGAACATTAAAGAGGTGGAAGTTTGTTATTTAGCAGCCGCGGAGCCGAAGTTTGATGAGAGGTTGAAAGAAATTGTAGAACAAAAAGAACGGAACATTGTTGTGTTACCTTACTTATTATTTACAGGCTTACTCATGAAACATGTTGAGAAAGAAGTGCGTCAATATGAGTCGGAAGAGATAAAAATAAGTCCCTATTTAGGAAAGAATGTAGCGTTTCGAGAGATGTTAATTCAGAAAACAGAGGAAATATTGAAGGGAGATCAATATGTATCCACTTACAGTGCGAGTTGATAAGAAACGTGTTGTTGTCATTGGTGGAGGGAAAGTAGCGGGGTTTAAAATTATTCCTTTACTAAAACAAGGTGCGGATATAGTTGTGGTAAGTACAGAATTAGATGCGAATTTAGTGAAACTTGTAGAAGAAAAGCAAATTCGTTGGTATCAAAGAGAGTATGAGAAAAGTGATATTAAAGATGCTTTTTTAGTAGTTGCAGCGACTAGTGATTCGGTACTAAATGAACGAATTGCTGAAGATGTCTCGGTAAATCAATTGGTAAATGTTATTACGAATCCGGAAAGTGGAAATGTTCATTTTCCGGCGGCGTTTCATCGTGGTTTGCTTAATGTAGCTGTTTCTACAGGAGGAGCAAGCCCGAAATTGGCGAAAAAAATTCGTGACGATATCGCAAATAAATATGATGAGACATATGAAGCGTATCTTAATTTTTTATATGAAGTAAGAATAAAAGTGAAAGAATTACAAGTAGATAAGCGGCAGAGAAATATACTATTACAAGAAGTATTAAAGTCAGTATATGTTCTAAATGGAGAAAAAAGAGAATTGTTTTTACAAGAATTAGAGAGAAAGGTTCATATAGGATAATGAATAAATTGTGCTTTACAACTATAAGAATATAATTTATAATCACAAGTAACTTCAATAGATGAAATCGATGAGCAAGAAGAGTACGTATATTTGATGCGTTCAGAGAGCTGGGGTAAGGTGTGAGCCCGGTACGATAAAATATACAGAATGGGCTTGCGAGAGGTATGCTGAACATTGCAGTAGGCAACCCGGGTTCCGCCGTTAAAAGGATAGAGTATCGGAATTTTCCTGTACTTGAACAAGTGGGATTTATCAATCCAATTGAGGTGGTACCACGGTATTTATATTACATATATCGTCCTCTACATGCATATTTGCGTGTAGGGGACTTTTTTATTTTCTAAAGGAGGTGTGCGAGTATGAAATGAAAGTGTATAATTGGTAAAAGTTTAAATATTCAGAAAAGGAGAAATTATAATGAAAGAAACACAGCAATGGACGTCGAAAATAGGCTTTGTACTCGCAGCAGCGGGAGCCGCAGTAGGTCTTGGGGCAATATGGAAGTTTCCATATGTTGCAGGTAATGGAGGGGGAGGCGCGTTCTTCCTTGTATTCTTACTATTAACTTTATTTATTGGTATGCCTCTTCTTGTAGCTGAATTTGTTATTGGCCGTAGTACTCAAAAAGAGGCAGTTACAGCTTATAAAGTATTAGTACCAAATAGCAAGCTATATCCTTGGATTGGTCGTATGGGGGTTGTTACTTGTTTTAGCGTACTATCTTTTTATAGTGTTGTAGGTGGATGGATTTTACTTTATTTATACTATAGTGTCACAGGTAGTTTCTGGAACGGAGTAGTCGATTATGGGCAATTGTTTGCTGAAACAATTGCAAATCCAGTAAGTGCGATTGGGGCGCAATTCATTTTTATGCTTTGTACCATTTTTGTTGTTAGTAAAGGTGTGGAAAAAGGCATAGAAAAGGCAAGTAAGTACATGATGCCGCTATTATTCATTTTATTTATTGCTATCATTATTCGTGCGTTAACACTTGATGGTGCTATGGCTGGGGTAGAGTTCTTCTTAAAACCAGATTTTTCAAAGCTTACAGCAGATACGATTTTATATGCGATGGGACAATCTTTCTTCTCACTAACGGTAGGTGCCTCGGTAATGGTAACGTATAGTTCGTATTTAAAGAAAGAAGAGCATTTAGCTAAATCAGCAACATCTATTGTAAGTTTAACTGTATTTGTTACAGTACTTGCAGGATTAGCGATTTTTCCGGCGATTTTCGCATTAGGAGTTAAACCGACAGAAGGACCAGGGCTACTGTTTATCGTTCTTCCTGCTGTCTTTGCGAAAATTCCATTTGGACAATTTTTCTTCATTATGTTTTTAGTTTTATTCTTCTTTGCGACTTTAACATCTGCGATTTCAATGCTTGAAATTGTAGTAGCATCTGTTGCGAAAGATAATGAGAAGAAGCGTCCGTCAGCTTCGTTATTAATTGGTATTCTTATTTTTGCAGTTGGAATTCCATCAGCGTTATCGTTTGGAATTATGAGTGATGTAAAAATATTTGGTAAGACATTCTTTGATTTCGTCGATTTTTCGGTAAGTAATGTATTACTGCCACTCGGAGTGCTAGCCATTTCGCTATTCGTACCAAATAAAATGAGTAAAGAGTTATTAATGAAAGAATTAGAAGTTACGGAAACGAAAGGGAAAACATTATTTAACATTTGGTTCTTCTTACTTCGTTATGTTATTCCGGTAACTGTAATTATCGTATTTTTAAATGCGATAGGCGTATTTAAAATGTTTGCATAATAAAAAGACGGAGATGTGGATTCTCCGTCTTTTTATTGTGTTGTAGAAGTATTTAATAAGCGATTATATGCTTTATAAGCTGTGACAACTGCGATAAATGATCCAATTAAAAATAACGCTGAGCCGCCGAATGTAAATAGCCGGCCAATGTATGTTTCTCTAGCTTCTTCTATTTCTTCTTGTAATTGTGTATTCATATTTATCACCCCGCAAAATATAGGCATTTAGTTGTAGTTTATGTAAAACGCCTAAAAAGTGTGAAGTAGTAAAAAAAACTCGGTATGCACCGAGTTTTTTATAATCCGATATAAGGAGACGGATCAACTGCGTTTGTCTTACCAACATTCCATTCCCCAAGGTGAAGTTCGAAGTGTAAATGTTGTCCGTATGATTGGCCAGTGTTCCCCATAAAGCCAAGTTGAGTGCCTTGTTTTACAGTTTGTCCATTAGATACAGAACGGCTACTCATATGTGCATATACAGTTGTATATGTTTTTCCGTTTATACGGTGAGATAAGTATACAACATTTCCGTAACTAGATGATAATTCTGAACGGATAACGACGCCATCTGCAGCGGCAATAATTGGCACTGTTCCTGAAGCTGCGATATCGATTCCTTTATGGTTATCTAAAGAACGTGTACCAAATCCTGAAGTTTTCGATCCAGCGGCAGGTTTAATAAATCCACCTTTGTTCGTATCTTGCGGTGTTGGTGCGGATTGTGTGCTTTCTTTAGCGTTTGCGGCGGCTTGTTTTTTTGCTTCCTCAGCCTTACGTGCCTCTTCAGCTTTACGCGCTTCTTCTGCACGTTTTTCTTCTTCAATTGCTTTTTGAACAGCTTGACGCTGGTTTTCTAAAATGCCTTTTGATTCTTCTAACCCTTCAATCTCTGAATCTACTTTTGCTACTTTCGTATGTAGATCGTTAATAAAAGTTTGTTGCTGTTGCTGATTACTTTGTAACTCTTGTTGTTTTTGTACTAATTTTTGCTCGGATTCTTTCAATTGTTGCTCTTTTTTCTCAACAGCTTCTTTTTCTGTCGTCACAGCATTTTGATCGCTTGTTTGTTTTTTCACAATATCTGTATCGTTATTTAAAATTAAACTTACAGAATACATATTATCAACAAGATCGGCAATATTTGCAGAACTTGTTATTACTTCTGTAATGATACTCGTACGAGGCTTTTCTTGCATAGATTGTAGTCGTTGTTTAATAACTTCCTGCCGTGTATCTATGTTCGTTTGTAATTGCTCTATATGTTTCTTTTTTTCAGTAATAACTTGCTGTGTGTTGCTAATTTCTTTTTTTGTATCGTTTAATTCAGCTTCGTTTTTATTAATAGAAGTAGTTAATTCGTCGATTTTCTTTTGTAATTCCTGGATTTCTTTTTCTATTTGTTCTTTCTCAGCTGATTTATTTTGTAAGTCATTTTGTTTGCCTTCTAATTCGGATTGAATATTAGATAATTTATTCTCATTCGTTTCAGCGTATACGGGTGAAAGTAACGGGGAAACGAAAATCGTTCCAGCTGCTAAAACACTAAATGCTGCAAATTTCTTTTTCATGGTTGTCTTGCTCCTTTCCCTATGAATGTTATATATCATAAGAAGAAGAGTGTCTATCGTTGTAATCATAATGTAAAGAAAATTTTATAATTTTGCTAAGTTTTGTCGGAATTTAGTATCTTTTCGTAGTGTTTGTCATAAATTTAAAATTCTTGAATGTATAGAAAAAGATATCAATTTCTATATTTTTAAAAAAAACATGGGAAATGATGGAGTTTTCCATAATGAAACAGTATTTTAAAAACCTATCAATCACTAGTAAGGAATCGATTTCATGTGAGGTTTTCTGACATGAAGTTTGTTTTTGTCAAGAAAATTATTTGCATTCGTACAAACTTATTTTGTTGTCAGATTTTAAATTTTGATTTATGATTTTTAACAGGGACAAAATGTAGTGAATTGTCGAATAATATGTAATACTCTTAATTTCATGTTTTATAGAAATAGAATGAGAGATAGAGTGACACATCGAAGAGGGGGTTACAACAAATATGAAAAGAATAGGACTTGCATGGCAAATTTTAATAGGACTTGCGCTTGGTATTGCAGTTGGGGCGATTTTCTTTGACAATCCGGCAGTGGTCGATTATTTAAAACCAATTGGTGATATTTTCATTCGATTAATTAAGATGATCGTTGTACCAATTGTTGTAGCAAGTATCGTTGTTGGTGTTGCTGGTGTTGGCGATGTTAAGAAGTTAGGCCGACTAGGCGGAAAAACAATTCTTTACTTTGAAATTATTACAACACTTGCAATTGTTGTTGGTCTATTAATAGCGAACATTTTCCAACCTGGAAAAGGCGTTGATATGGATAAATTAACAAAGACTGATATTTCTAAATATGCAGAAACAACAGCTCAAGTACAAAGTCATTCGTTTGCGGATACGTTTGTAAATATTGTTCCAACGAACATTATGAAATCATTAGCTGAAGGTGATATGCTTGCTATTATCTTCTTCTCAGTATTATTTGGTTTAGGTGTAGCAGCAATTGGTGAGCGTGGTAAACCAGTGCTACAATTTTTCCAAGGTGTAGCAGATGCAATGTTTTATGTAACGAACCAAGTTATGAAGTTTGCACCATTTGGTGTATTCGCATTAATTGGTGTTACAGTTTCTACATTCGGATTAGCTTCATTAATTCCATTAGGGAAATTACTCATTGTAGTATACGGAGCAATGATCTTCTTCGTTGTAGTTGTATTAGGACTTACAGCGAAAATATTTGGAATAAACATTTTCCAATTCTTTAAGATTTTAAAAGACGAGCTGATCTTAGCGTATTCTACGGCAAGTTCAGAAACGGTTTTACCGAAAATTATGGAGAAAATGGAGAAATTCGGTTGTCCGAAAGCAATTACATCTTTCGTTATTCCAACAGGTTATTCATTTAACTTAGATGGATCAACTTTATATCAAGCAATTGCGGCAATTTTCTTAGCGCAAATGTACGGTATTGAATTATCCATTACACAACAAATTACGTTATTACTTGTATTAATGGTTACATCAAAAGGTATCGCGGGTGTACCGGGCGTATCATTCGTTGTATTATTAGCAACACTTGGTACAGTAGGTATTCCAGCTGAAGGTTTAGCGTTTATTGCAGGTATTGACCGTATTCTTGATATGGCTCGTACAGCAGTTAACGTTGTAGGTAACTCTTTAGCGGCTGTAGTTATGTCTAAGTGGGAAGGTCAATATGACGCTGAAAAAGGACAAGCCTATTTAAAAGAGATATCTGAAAAGGGTCAAGCAGCTTAATTATAATATGAACAAGCTCTCACATAATATGTGGGGGCTTTTCTATATATAGAAGAGGAGCGGACGTAATGAAACGTAAATATGGTGACGGTTCTTCGTGGAAGCGACTAATAGAGAAGGATTATATGGTTAAGCAAGTAGAGGATGGAATGTTAGGAATACTGGACATAAAAAAAGTGAGAGAACCTAGTTATAAAGAATACAATGGTAAACAGCGTTGCATTGCAGGTGATGGGTATACATGGATGCAATATTTTATAAACGGGGAAAACTTTGCAATTACAGCTATGTTAGACAATCAAAAACAATTACTGCAATATTATATCGACGTGACGAAAGAATATAAAATAGACGAGCGTGGTTTACCTTATTTTGATGATTTATATTTAGATGTAGTATTGTTACCGAACGGTGAGATCTATGTACTGGATGAAGACGAGTTAGAGGATGCCTATAAAATTGGTGATGTTACAAAAGAAGAATATGAGTTAGCATGGAATACAACAAAATGGATTATCGCGAAGATAAAAAATAGAAAATTTTATTGGATCTCAATATTGGATAAAGAAATCGAAAAGTTAAAATGATTGGTTTATTCATATTTTTGCATAATTACCAAAAAAATCTATACAAAAAATAATTGACTTTTGTTTTGTAAGCGAGTAAAGTTAGGAAAGAAATTATTATTAAAAAATAAATATGAAACCTTCTTATAAAGAGAGGCGGAGGGACTGGCCCTACGATGCCTCGGCAGCGGACTCGATTTCAGAGTGCTGTGCCAAATCCAGCAAGCGTGTGCTTGAAAAATGAGAAGAGTGTTTCTTATAGATGTATAAGACCTCTTCTCGTCGGAAGAGGTCTTTTGTTGTTAATTAGAAAAGGTTGAAAACTAGGGAGAGATGATACTTTGAAAGAAACGAGAGGAAATGGTTTAGCTTTATTACCACTTGGAATATTTTTGGCGCTATTTATTGGTTCTGGGATTATTACAGGTGATTTCTATAAATTGCCGATACTCGTAGCGATTATGATTGCTGTAGGAATTGCTTTAGTGATGAATCGTAAGGAAAGCTTTAATGTGAAAGTAGAACGATTTGCTAAAGGTGCAGGAAACCCTGATATTATGATCATGGTTCTGATTTTTGTACTTGCAGGGGCGTTTTCTGAAACAGCAAAAGGAATGGGCGGAGTTGATTCCACTGTTAACTTAGCGTTATCTATTTTACCCCAAGGATTTATCGTTGCTGGAATTTTTGTTATAGGGGCATTTATTTCATTAGCGATGGGAACTTCAATGGGAACAATTGCTGCATTAGCACCGATTGCTGTAGGTATTAGTGGGCAAACTGATATCTCAATTGCGCTTACGATGGCTACTGTTGTGGGTGGAGCGATGTTTGGTGATAATTTATCATTTATTTCTGATACGACAATTGCTGCTGTTCGTTCGCAAGGAACAGAAATGAAAGATAAGTTTAAAACGAATTTTTTAATTGTATTGCCAGCTGCAGTCATTACAATTGTACTATTAGTAATGATTACTTTAGGTAATGATACAGAAATTAAAGCTCATACATTTGATTGGGTGAAGATTTTACCATATGCAGGTGTACTTGTTACAGCGCTACTTGGCTGGAATGTACTTATTGTATTAACCGGTGGAACTGTACTATCTGGTGTTATCGGTCTTATAGATGGAAGTTATACGTTAGAGAGTTTCTTTAAAAGTGTAACGACTGGAATGGGCGGTATGATGGAGTTAGTGTTACTTGCCATTTTAATTGGTGGTATGGTCGAACTGATTCAATATAATGGTGGCATTCAATATTTAATGAATCTTTTAACGCGTAACATTCGTTCAAAAAAAGGAGCAGAGTTCGGTATTGCTGGCTTAGTGAGTATGACGAATATGTGTACAGCGAATAATACGATTTCTATTATCTTTACAGGTCCGCTTGCGAAAAACATTGCAGATCAATATGAAATTGACCCTCGTAAATCAGCGAGTGTATTAGATCTTTTCTCATGCTGTGTGCAAGGATTAATTCCGTATGGTGCGCAAATGTTAACGGCAGCAGGATTTGCGGCGTTATCTCCAATTGAATTGTTACCATATGCGTTTTATCCAATCTTAGTTGGAGTATGTGGAATCATTTCTATATTAATTGGTTTCCCGAGGTTTTCTAAAGTAGCGGGAAAGAAAGAGTATCACAAAACAGCATAATTTAAAATGAAGTTTATGAATAGTAACGAAAGCCGTACAGAGAATGTTCTCTGTACGGCTTTTTATGTGCGATAAAAGAGTGAATCATCCTATCCTACCGCATATTTTTGCAAAAGGCTGAATTTAACTCGGTCTTAAGTCTGAGTCGAAAACAGTTCTTAAGCTCGTTATGAAAAAATGAAAAAATAGTTAAGATAAGAGTATCAAATCGAAGGGAGGCAAGCACAAGATGAAACAATTTCTAGCGTTTATCGCAGCCGGTATTTTGGCTTTAATTGCTCTTGGTAGTCTTGCTGGTATTGTAGGATTCGCCATTGGAGCAGGAGTTGTGTACTGGAGCTATAAATCATTTGTGCGAGCTAAATCATTCTTTGGAAAGTTAGCTTGGGGTATTGTTGGTTTAATCGGTTTGTCCATTGCACTTTCTCATTCCCCAGCATTAATCGGTATCGCAGCATTAGTAGTTTTATACTACGGATACCGTGAGTGGAAAAAAGGAAAAAATGTAGTTGTTGATTCTGCTCCAGAAAGTGCTAAACCATATAGCAACTTTGAAGATGAGTGGAACAAGTTAATGAAAAACTAATATAAAATAAATCAAATCAAATTATAAAGTAGAAGAGAGGAAGATTATAATGAAACAATCTTTATTCGGACGTGTACGCGATGCAATTTTAGCTGATTTTCATAATGTGTTAGATGAGAAAGAAAGAAAAAATCCAATTGCTATGTTAAACCAATATTTACGCGATAGTGAGCGTGAAATAACAAAAATTGAGAAGTTAATTCAGCGTCATAAAACATTAAAATCTAACTTCGCTCGTGAGCTTGAGCAAGCACGTTATTTCGTTAATAAAAGATCAAAGCAAGCTATCATCGCACAAGAAGCAGGCGAATTGCAATTGCATGAACGTGCATTAGAAGAAGTAGCGTATTATGAAGGGCAAGTAACTCGCTTAGAAGAAATGTATGCTGGTGTTGTAGAGCAAATTGATGAGTTAGAGCGTCGTCTTTCAGAAATGAAAAATAAATTAAAAGAAATGAACGCAAAGCGTATGGAATTAATGGCACGTGAAAATATGGCGCATGCAAACCGCCGTATGAATACTGCTATGCATAAAATGGATGAAAATAATCCGTTCTTACGATTCGAAGAAATTGAAGATCACATTCGTGACATAGAGCTTCGTATAAATGAAGAGCATGAGCGTGATACATTTGATATGAAAATTGCAAAACTAGAGAGTGAAATGAAAGAGAAAAATGAAGTATCGTTAACGAAAGAAGTAACAAAATAATTGTAGTATATAATAAAACAGGCTTATGATATAGTGATAGGAGAAAAGGTGTTGGAAAGCAATGCCTTTTCTTCTATGTATATGTGACAAGGAGGGGGGAGCTGAAATGAAGAAGCAATTTTCAAAAACACAATTTATGGGGATGCTCCTCATCATATTTGGATTCGGTCTTTTTCTTGATATGATACTTGGACATTTTGAACCAGGTGGTCTAATATTTGCATTTATTATGATTATGTTTGGAAGACATTATCGAAAGAAGAACCGTTATGTAAGAGGGAATGTATTTTTATTTGTCGGTGGTATTGTCTTCTTATTCTTCTTATTTTCATCAGCGGCATTCGTACTTGTTGTGTTTGCTTGTTTAGCTTTAATTGGTTATCAACTTATTCAACAAGGACATCGGCAAAAAGCAATGAAAGTTGAAATTAAAGAAAAAGGATATATAAATGAAGAAAAACAAATATATCGTACAGAACCGTATATAAAAAATATGTTTGTAGGTAATGTACGAATGATGGATCATATTTATGAAATAGAGGATATTAACGTCCAATATGGTGCTTGTGACGTCGAGATTGATTTAACAACTGCTATGATTCCAGAGGGAGAAACGGTTATTGTGATTCGGGGCGTCATTGGTAATATTCGCTTATATGTACCATATGATATTGAATTGTCTTTAAATCATTCTGTTATTGTTGGGCGAGTGCTCCTGCCAGGACACGAAGAAACTGGATTTAACCGTAATGTTACGTTTAGAACAGAACAGTATAAAGAAGCCCCTCGTCGTATTAAAATTATTTCTTCGCTTGTCGTAGGCGATACGGAAGTGAGGAAAGTATAATGAAAAAACAAAGGAATATTTCGTGGATGTATATTCGTTATTCTATGTTGTCCTCTGTGAGTATCGCACTTATTTGTACAATTGTATATGTATGGAAAAGCGAGCAACAAGTTTATGATTTACTCTGGAAAGAATCCATTGCTTCTGTTCCAATTGGCTTGTTTATTATGAGTACGAGTCTTCTTATCGGAGGAATTGTAGGATATGCAATCGGTTATTATATAGAACAGCGTATACAAGGATTAAATACTTTTCTATTTGAAGTAGAGCGAGGGAATTTTCCGAGTGATGTTTCATTTACTGCGGACGATGAATTTCATGAAGTGGAACGAAAAGTAATTGGTCTTGCTCGTCGCTTAGAGGAGCAAGCTGGGCTATTTCAAAAAGTAACGAATGAACGAGCCCATTGGAATGAAGAGATGAGACAAGAAGCGATTTCTCAAGAAAGGCATCGATTAGCGAGAGAGCTGCACGATTCTGTAAGTCAGCAGCTTTTTGCAATGTCGATGATGATGTCAGCCATTAATGAGCAAGCAGCTGAAATTCCAGACACGACGAAAAAACAGTTGCAGCTTGTTGAGAATATGGTTGTAAATGCACAATCAGAAATGAGAGCATTGCTCCTTCATTTACGCCCAGTGCAGTTAGAAGGTAAGAAACTAACAGAGGGTATAGAAGAATTATTAACAGAACTGTCTAGAAAGCAACATATGAAAATTGAATGGTTAATTGAACCGATTCAATTAAAAAAAGGTGTAGAGGATCATTTATTCCGTATTGTACAAGAGGCGCTGTCTAATACTTTACGGCATGCGAAGGCAAAGAAAACCGAAGTACGCCTTCGGAAAATTGATCAATATGCGATTTTGAAAATTATTGATGACGGTGTTGGGTTTAAAGTTGGTGTTAATAAGGCTGGTTCATACGGTTTAAGGTCAATGCAAGAGCGAGTTCATGAAATTGGTGGTACATTAAAAGTTCTTAGTTTTCCGAACAAAGGTACGCAAATAGAAGTGAAAGTACCTATTATGATTGAGAGAGGGGGAGAATCATGATAAAAGTATTACTAGTTGATGATCATGAAATGGTTCGAATGGGTGTATCAGCATATTTATCAACGCAGCCAGATATTGAAGTAGTTGGAGAAGCTGAAAATGGAAGAAAAGGTTCAGAGTTAGCTTTGCAATTAAGACCGGATATTATTTTAATGGACCTTGTTATGGATGAGATGGATGGGGTTGAAGCGACACGTGCTATTATTCAAGAATGGCCAGAAGCGAAAATTGTAGTTGTCACGAGCTTTTTAGATGATGAAAAGTTATATCCTGTTATTGAGGCGGGGGCGACAAGTTATTTATTAAAAACATCAAGAGCGAGTGATATTGCAGATGCTGTAAGAGCTACTTATGATGGGGAAACGGTATTAGAGCCGAAAGTTACTGGCAAAATGATGTCTCGTATGCGTCAGAAGAAAGAACAACCTTTGCATGAGGAGTTAACAGAAAGAGAGTCTGAAATTTTGTTATTAATTGCAGAGGGGAAAAGTAATCAAGAGATTGCAGATGAGTTGTTTATTGCCCTTAAAACAGTAAAGACACATGTGAGTAATATATTAAATAAGCTAAATGTAAGTGACCGGACACAGGCGGTTATTTATGCGTTTAGACACCAATTGACGAAATAAGAAGGAAGCTTTGACTATATATGGTCAAAGCTTTTTATTGACGGTTATTTATGTAAGCGTTATCATTAAGTTGTTAACAGTACATACAAAGGGGAGAGAGTGTATGTTAGTTCAAACGATATTTGGAATGGATGAAACGAAAAAATTAGGTAACTATGTGAATGCGTTGCAAGCACTTTGTGAACAATATGATATTGAAACAGATCGTATTGCAATTATTGAGGCGACAGAAGAATATTATTTATTTCTAGTGAAGCAAGAAGATTGCTATGATGTTGTAAAAGTAGAAACAGTGGATACGAATATTGATTACTATACGAAGGCTTATAAAGTAAGTAGCTTTAATCATACTTCTTATCAAATGTAAAAAACTCCCGAAACGGGAGTTTTTTTATGATACTTTCGATTCAGGTGAATGATCCGTTAATGGTACTGCTTTGGCGCCACTTAATTTTGCGATAGCAAAACCGATAATAGCCCCAACTAATGCTGGTACTAACCAGCCAATTCCTTCATTATATAATGGAATAAACTCGAAATAAGATGTGATAGATGAAACAGGAATATTCCCTTGTTTTAATCCATCAAATACGCTCACAATTGCAGATCCAATTAACGCACCTACATAAACAGAACGATATCCACCGAAATATTTATGAAGTAATGATAGTAATACGAGTACAATCGCAATTGGATATACAACAAGTAAAATAGGAACAGAGATTGCGATAATTTTTGTTAAACCTAAGTTGGCAACTAATAATCCTAATGTGCAAATGACACTTGCTAACGTTGTGTATGAAAATTTCGTTAATAATGTTGAGAAGTATTGACTGCATGCAGATACAAGTCCAATACATGTTGTTAAGCAAGCGAGTGTAACGATAAGAGATAATAGAATTAGACCATATGGACCGAGTAATTGTTGTACGATAACGGTAAGTAGCTGTCCGCCGTTTGTTGCGTATCCGAGAGAGACACTAGTTGTACCGAGCCAGCCAAGTGCACCATATACAAGTACGAGACCAGTAGCGGCAATAAGTCCTGCTTTTGCTGTTGCGATGGCAATTGATTTGCGGTCATTCACACCTTTTGAGCGAATTGCATTTACAACGATAATTCCAAATGCAAGCGCTGAAATGGTATCCATCGTTAAGTATCCTTCCATAAAACCTTTGAAAACTGGAGAAGTTTGATACTCTTGCATTGCTGGTCCTGATTGCCCAAGTGGTGAAAATACACTCTTAAAGAATAATAAGAAAATAGAGAGTAATAAAATAGGTGTTAATACGCTTCCGATACGATCGACGAGTTTAGAAGGATTTAAACTAAGCCAAAATACGATAGCAAAGAAGATGACTGTGTATAAAAATAGCGTTAGGCTGCTAGAGCGAATAGTTTCTGGTAAGAAAGAACTAATTCCCATTTCATAAGCGACATTAGCAACACGTGGGATGCCCATAGATGGACCGATTGCAATGTATACAACTACCGTAAAGAATATTCTGAATAATGGGTGAACATGACTTGCAAGTTGTTGCATTCCATTTCCTGATAGAGAAATAGCGATAACAGTAAGTAGTGGTAAGCCGACTCCTGTTAGTAAAAAACCAATCATTGCTGGCCAAAAGTTTTCACCAGCATTTTGTCCAAGCATTGGAGGGAAAATTAAATTTCCTGCTCCAAAAAATAAAGAAAACAGCATAAGACCTGTGAAAAAAACATGTTTTTTTGATACAGTGTTCATTGTTTTTTTTCTCCTTTTTTGTAAATTCATTGTAAGAACACAAAAAACTCGTCCCTTAAGAAAGGGACGAGTTATATTTACCCGCGATACCACCCTAATTTATACATGTAGAAATATATCTATATGTATACGGCTTTACAACGTACAACATGATACGTGTTCCTTGTAACGGGGGACGACCGGTAAGAACTTACTTTAGCATTCGGTTCTACTTCTCGGAGATGATTTTCGGTTACGAACTGAGCGTTGGCTTTCAGCAAAATACCAACTCTCTGGGGAACAGCTCTATAACATACTCGTTCTCGTCAATGAATTTTTATTCAAGTATTCTGACAACATTTTTACATGTTTTTTTTAGAAAGTCAACATATTTTTTGGGAAATACACTTTCCTGTAGAAATATAGCTGAGAATATAAGGGTTAATACTATTTGTAAAAATGCTGTAAAACATTATAGAGAATTGTAAAGTTTATGGAGAAAATCGATATTTATAGGAGTAAGGAAGGAATTGTTTGAATTTGCAGAGAATAATACAACAATCCACTTGCTGGAAAGAACAAACCAAAAGAGGTGACTGAAATGCTTGCGATGGGAGTATTATTTGGCATTATTGCTATAATTGGTTTTATGTGGTTATATTATTCGCGTTCGTTTAAACAAGCAGAAGTTTTACTCTTTCAAAAAGGTAGTTTGTTGACAAATCAGTCTAGATATTTAGTATGTCCGAAGTGTGGAAGTGCACAGGCCAGGAGTGGAGGATATCAAGAGTGTTGCAAAATTAGATTATGAAAGAAGGAAGCCTCACATTATTTTGTGAGGCTTCCTTCCTTACAATTTTTTCGCGCTCCAAATTGTCCAACGATCTCTTTCGATGATAGGAGAGACGTTTTGTAATGCCGTTTGGATATGATGTAGAAGTTGAGAAAGTTCATTATCTGTTAGTTCATATAGAATGGATCGGCCTGTTCGAGGAGATAAATCTTGTAGCAAAGCCTCTACAGAATCATGTACTTTTCGTACTTCCCATTGTGTTTGAATGGGGAGCGCTTGAAGAGGATATGTTTGTAATAATTGCTGTATAGTAGTGGTTTTTGGTCTTCTTTGCGCTTCTGTTTCAATGAGTTTTGGAAAGACCGAGAAAAAATATCCACGAAGGTGTTCAGGACTTCCTGGGATTATACAATCTTCAATGGTCCGGTCTTGTAAAATAAGTAGACCGTCTTTTTTTAATATACGAGAAGCCTCTCGTATAAATGTGGGAATATCATGCAAATGATGAATGACTGCACGAGAAATGACAAGGTCGAATGTTTCATTAGGGAATGAGATATTATGTGCATCACCGTGAATGAATGAAATGTTTGGGAAGGCATTACAATTTTCTTTTGCAGCTTGTAATATTTCTTTTGAAAAATCAAGCCCAACAACACTTTTGGCTCCCATAAGAGCAAGTTCTTTCGTGTAAATGCCGCCACCACAACCTATATCAATTACTTGTTTATTTTGCACATCTACAATATTGTTTATTGTTTCCTGCCATGAAATATGTGCGTTACGATTTGCATACGTATACTTATTATTTGCATCATGAAAATTAATGGACATTGTAAAATCCTCCCTTCAGTTTATAGTATAGCTCATTCTATATAATGTAACGTTTTTGTTTTATGCATGAGGGTTATAAGAATTTCTTATTGGAAAAGGAGAATCGATTTGAAAGGGAAATATTTAATGTTTTTATGTGTTATTTTACTCGCGTCGTGTGGTCAATCCGAGCAAAAGAAAGAACCGGAACAAGTAGAGGAGACAGTGAATGAAATGAGAGAACCATTACAAGTAACTGTTATGCAAAAAGGTAAAGAAGAAAAAAATTTAAAGAAAATGGATGCGGAGTTGGTGGTGGATATTATAAACAAAGCGGAAAAACAAGAAGTAACGGGTAGTTTTGGTGAACCGGAATATGAAATACAAATTAGTAGTGATGGAAAAAAAGAAACATATTATGCATGGTTAAGAGGAGAAGATCGCCGAGGATGGATTCAATATAAGAAAGATATGTATATGCTTAACGAAAAAGATACGGAAAAGCTTTTGGCTATCTTTCCAAAGATTCCAGAACAAAAAGAAGATGAGATGCAGGTAGGTACTTTAACGGAAGTAACAAAGAAAGACATGCAGATTACTGCGTTTCATATTAAAGCTGGTGATCAAAAAATGAATTATACAGTACGTTATACGATTTCACAATCACTATATAATAAGTTAGCAAAGGAACAAGAATATTATTTGCAATTAATTTTCCCGGAAAAGGTCCAAAAATTAATTGGCGCAAAAGAGAGTGAAATAATTTCAGCTGAAAAAGTAAAGGAAGGGTATAAACAGTATGAGTTGAATGTTACTGTTCCGATAAAAGATGCTTCAGAATCACAATTAAAATCACTAGAAACCTATTATGATAATCACGATTTACAAATATTAAATAGTAAGAAAGAAAAAGTAGGAGCATTTCAAAACATTATTCAAATTGTTAAAGAGTATGGTGAAAAAATGAATTTACAAAGATAAAGTGAAATTTTAATCAGTGGGGGCATCCCCCGCTGATTATTAGCACGAATCCTACCAAAATTCTTTGCTCCAGCCGAATTTTGAGGTGGGATTCTTACTGCCCGTAAATAGCGGGCAGTAAGAATCATAAAGTCTATATGGCCTTTCCTAGGAAATGATAATAGAGGGGAAAGATCCCCTCTATTATTTTGCTTTTGCAGATGGCTCATTCATTGATTTTCGTGTAATTAGAAAGGAAATCATAAGAGCAGAAAGAATAATAAGGGCTATAAATAAGTGATTTGGCAACCAATCTAATAATAATACGTAGCTGACGGTATAAAAAATAAGAGTTGAAGCTAAAAACGATAGAGCGCCTATCATAAGAGATTGTAATTTCATTTGTATTTACCTCCTTTTATTTTTATTTTTGGCTAAAAATGGATGGAATAAACATTATTTCTAACAATAGAAAAAAATATGTCATAATAGAGAAAAAGAATAAGTTTTGATGAGTGTATATGGCTCAATAAAGCGAGATAAAGGAGAGGAATATGAAAAATAATAAAAAAGGATTATGGGGAGTTATCGTTGCAATAGGGTTATTTTTACTATCTAAGTTAAAATGGGTATTTGCAATTTTTAAGTTAGCAAAATTTTCAACAGTATTTAGTATGTTTTTATCGCTTGGTGCATACGCAGTCATATATGGTTGGAAGTTTGGGGTAGCACTCGTATATTTATTGTTTGTACATGAGATGGGGCATTTATGGGCAGCGAGAAAGAAAGGGATACCAACATCGCCAGCAATCTTCATACCATTTATGGGAGCTCTTATTGGGATGAAAGAGATGCCGAAAAATGCAAAAGATGAAGCTTACATTGCATATATGGGACCTCTTTTCGGGTTGCTTTCATTTTTACCCGCGATCCCACTGTATATAATCACGAAAGAGCCGTTTTGGGCGCTTATTATTTTACTTGGAAGTATGATTAATTTCTTTAACTTAATTCCAGTTTCTCCATTAGATGGTGGACGAATAATTTCAGTTGTAAGCACGAAAATTTGGGGAGCAGGGCTAGTTTTACTACTCGGCTATTCTATTTACTTCAAAAGTATTTTAGGAGGATTTATTTTTATTATCGGCTGTATGGAACTATATAGAGTAATAAAGAGAGATGAGCCGATTAAGGAATTAGGATATAAAATCGATGGAATGAAAGAATATGCTGCTAGGCTTGAAGAGGAATTAAAAGAAACTGGTGCGGTGCATCGAACGATTTATATGATTCACCATGAAATGAACGTATTAAGACAAAGAGAACGTGAAAAAGAATTAAAAACAGGAGAACTTCAAAAGATTGAAGTGCTAGAGTACCTTTTACCAAAATTTGAGCCACTTGATTATGTCCCATATGAAGATGAAAAAGAAATGCATACAATTCATATAAGAGAAGCATTTGAAATGTCAGAAAGAAAATTAAATGAATGGGAAACAGAAAAGGAACAACAAGAAAATTATTATAAAGTCGATACGAAAACGAAATGGACAGTATTTGCTTGTTATATCGGATTAATGGCTATACTCGGTTATACAGCTTATGAAGGTTATGTTGTTTTACAAGAGCATTTACCAAGGAGAAGTTTGTAGAAAAATAGTGTCGAAATGAAAAGGAGGATTTAAACAGGAATTACATTTCTACGAGAGAATGTTACAAGTGTAACAGTACATTGTAATATTCATAGTAGAAAAGGGGTTCTGTATATGAAGAAATTGTTAAGTGTATTGGTAACTATTACTGTGATGGCAATAGCGAGCTATAGTCTTATGAAAGTACTATTATATTATGCGAATAAGTCTGCTGGAGTAAATACAGTAGCACAAATAGAAGAGGTGCAAGAGAAGAAGAAGACACTCGATTTTGTTCGTACGACACATGAAAGTTATAATAATTTCTTGAATTATGGCAAGGCAGAGAGATATACAGATGGGGATTGGAAACATTTTAAACGATGGTTTCAAGAGCAAGAAGCCTCTTTAAAAAATATACATAAAGAAATAAAAAATGAAAAAATAAAACGCGATGTGAATAGAAGTTATGAAATTGTAAAAAAAGGTGTGGAGCTTCAGAATATTGAGTATGTAATCTATGCTCATCGCGTATATCATGACTTGGATATACTTGTGAATAAACATAAAGGTGAAACGAATATATGGGGGTATACAGAGTTTGGAGATGGGCAAAATATAAGAGTAATTGAACAAGCAATACAAACAAAGTAGTAGGCTAGCTAGAATTCTAGTTAGCTTTTTTTTTGAGCACAATTAATGGGGGCTAATAATTAGTAGCGGATGGGAGCACATCACTATTTAAAATTTATTTAATATGTGCATTGTTCATATATTTTTCACAAAAACACCATGTTAATAGTGATTAAAATCACAATATGTATTATACAATTCAGTTAAACTAAAAACAGTTAAGGAAATAGAGGAGTGGGATACAATGTTAAGTGCAAAAACAATTGAAATCGTAAAGTCAACAGTACCGTTATTACAAGAAAAAGGCGTTGAGATTACAACGAGATTTTATCAAATTTTATTTTCGGAACATCCGGAGTTATTGAATATTTTCAACCATACGAACCAGAAAAAAGGAAGACAACAACAAGCATTAGCAAATGCTGTTTATGCAGCTGCAATGTACATTGATAATTTAGAAGCTATTATTCCAGTTGTAAAACAAATCGGTCATAAGCATAGAAGTTTAGGTATTAAAGCAGAGCATTATCCAATAGTAGGTACATGCTTACTACGAGCGATTAAAGAGGTCGCAGGCGCGCCTGATGAAGTTTTAAATGCATGGGGAGAAGCGTATGGCGTCATTGCTGATGCATTCATTAGCATTGAAGCGGGTATGTATGAAGAAGCTGCACATAAAGAAGGTGGGTGGAAAGATTTCCGCAACTTTGTGATTGTTAAAAAAGTGAAGGAAAGCGACGTTATTACATCATTTTATTTAAAACCTGAAGATGGCGGGAAAGTTTCTTCATTCATCCCAGGACAATATGTAACGATTCAAATAAATATTAAAGGTGAGACATATACACATAATCGTCAATATAGCTTGTCTGATGCTCCAGGAAAAGAATATTATCGTATTAGTGTAAAGAAAGAAAAAGGTGTAGATACACCAGATGGTAAAGTATCTAATTACTTACATGATCATGTAGGGGAAGGGGATGTCTTACCAGTAAGTGCACCAGCGGGAGATTTCGTATTAAATATGGAGTCAACATTACCTGTTGTACTAATTAGTGGTGGAGTAGGTATTACACCGATGATGAGTATGTTAAATACGTTAATTGAACAAGAATCCAAGCGTAATGTATGCTTTGTTCATGCAGCGATAAATAGTAATACACATGCGATGAAAGAGCATGTTGAGACAGTAGAAAAAGAGTATGAACAAGTTAAAGCATATACTTGCTATTCTTCACCGACAGAGCAAGATGTGGAAATGAAGAATTTTGATCAAGAAGGATTCATTGAACGTGAATGGTTACAAACTATTATTCCAACAACTGAAGCAGAATTTTATTTCTGCGGTCCAGTACCATTTATGAAACATATAAATGCAGCATTAATTGATTTGGGTGTTAAACAAGAGAACATTCATTATGAATTTTTCGGTCCCGCAGCAAGCTTACAATAGGTTAACGTTGCCAAGCAAAAAACGAGGTATTATTTTACCTCGTTTTTTGCTTGTTCTCTAAGTAAGCGATTTACTGTTTCGCGGCGTACACCTATGAGCTGACCAATTTCAGTTTGTGTTAATATTTCATAAATAGGGATGTCACCTAAATAAAAGGTGAACCACTCTTGTAAACGATGAAGGCGCTCTTTAGGAGAGACAGTTGTCAATTGATCGATACGCTGTTGCATCATTCTTAACTTCGATTGTAATTGTATAGCGATATTTTCATATGATGCAGGATTTGCCTGAAGTTTGTCGTACCATTCATTGCTAATTATAGGCTCGACTTCTGTTTTCATTAAAGCGATAGCTGTACCGTGATATTCCTTCGGTGAAATTAAAGAATGGTGAGGTATCGTTTCACCAGGAACGATAATATTAAATAAAAATGGTGTTCCGTCTTCTTCTAACCGAATCACTTTTAATAAACCTGTTTTTATAAAATATAATGGACCGTCCTCACCTTGACGGAATAATACATCTCCCTTATGTAGAATCAATGTTAGCCCCCCATTAAAACATTTCTATTTCTTATATTTTAGCGTATATGTATAAAGACAATATGCTTTTTAAACAGCAATTTCATTGACGAAATGTATGCTATTACAGTAGTATACTATTTAGTGTGTAATAGTACTAGCAATGAATACGCTGTAGGGGGTTTAGTATATTGTTAGATGCGATGAAGATGACGGATATGAGAATTCCGGCGAATGCTATCATTCATGTAGAAGAGATGAAAGGTGGAGTCGTTTTATCCGTTGAAATAGACGGCCAAATTATTTATACGATGGCTTATGATGAAGAAACAGATAGTTATGCTGAATTATATGATCGAAACGATAAGAGGGCGTGCCAAGTACATGAAGACTTTATGGGATGGTCACTTCTTCACTAAAAAGATGTCAATATGACATCTTTTTTTATTGAATCGATAGATTATACAAAGAAATGAAATATAAGGATAAAATTTGTAATAAATGATTTTGCATTGTTAGCGCTTTGTAACTGTAAGATAACTGTTTTTTCGCTATCATAAAGATAACAGTCATAGCTATAGGAGTGGTCAACTTGAAGAAATTACATATTTCAAATTTTATGCTATTAAGTGTTTGTTTAGTTTTATTTGTTCTCCTAGGAGCCTTTTTATATTCATGTGTATAAGAAAAAACGCATTCTAGAAAGAACGCGTTATAAAAATGAAGTAATGATTAATCTAGTTCCAAGAATAATTAATGTGATACGTAATAAATTAATTATTGCATTACCGCTTAATTTTGTGTTAATATAAGCCCCGATTTTTCCGCCAATCCATGCACCAGGAATAAGAATTAATGCATAAGCCCAGCTGACATTTCCTAGAGAGATGTGAGTTAAAGAACTTACAATTGCTGAGAGAAATACGATAAACATTGAAGTTGCTACAGCAATGTGTGCTGGGAACGCAAAAAGGAGCATCATCGCTGGCACAAGTAAGGCACCACCACCGATTCCAAATAATCCGGATATAAATCCAACTATAAAGGCAATAAAGATAGCGAGAAATGGTGGGAATTGATAGTCTACAGTATTTCCTTCGTTATCTGTAAAAGATCGCTTAATTACAGTCATATTTGATAGGGAAAGAGGTTTCAATTTGTCTCGTAGTATAAGAAGAATGGAGACGAATATAAGAAAAATCCCAAAGTATAAAGAAAATGTATCTTGGTTTAAAAATTTGTTTGCCCATGATCCGATAATACCACCAGGGCCACTCCCGATAAATAAAATAAGTCCACTTTTATAATCTACCCGTTTATGTTTCATATAAGTAAGGGTAGAAGCCAGCCCTGTAAAAACGACTGTTACCATAGAAGTTCCTACTGCGAGTTGTGGTGATAAACTGTGTAATCCAATTAATAACGGAACGATAATAATTCCGCCCCCAAGTCCGACTAGGCTCCCGACTGTCCCGGCGATTAATCCGATGAAAAGTAACATGATGTATTCCAAAATTGCCAACTCCTCTATATAACTTATCCATCAATCATTATACACGCTTTTTAATAAGAAATAGGCTTGTTCACAAAAAAGTCGTCTTCCTAGAAAAATAAGGAAGACGACTTTTGATTAAAAGATTAAGTGTAATAAGTAGTAAAATAATGCAGCTAAAGAAGCTGAAATAGGAAGTGTAATAACCCATGTAATTAACATGCGTTTTGCAGTTCCCCATTTTACACCTTTCACGCGATGTGAAGCACCAACTCCTAAAATAGAAGAAGAGATAACGTGCGTCGTACTAACCGGTAAGTGAATAAATGTTGCGCCGAAAATAACAAGTGATGATGATAAATCGGCAGCTACACCATTTACAGGACGAATTTTCATAATTTGTCCACCGACAGTTTTAATAATTTTCCAACCACCGACAGAAGTACCAAGACCCATTGCGATTGCACAAGATAATTGTACCCAGAAAGGGATATCGCCAGAAGTATGATAGTTATTGGCCATAAGAGCCATCGTAATGATTCCCATTGCTTTTTGTGCATCATTCGTACCGTGCGTATAAGCTTGCAATGCAGCGGTGAAAATCTGGAATATACGGAAGTTCTTGTTCGTTTTCGTTAAGTTAAAGTTTTTAAATACCACTTTAAAAATACTATATACGATGTAACCAATAACAAAAGCGATGATCGGTGAAATGATTAAAGCTTCAAGAATTTTTATAAACCCTTTATAGTTTAATGAGCTAATACCAGCAGCAGCAATTGCTGCACCAGCGATTGCGCCAATGATTGCATGCGAAGAACTACTTGGAATGCCATAGTACCAAGTGATCAAATTCCAGACTATTGCCGCAAGCAAAGCAGCTAAAATTACAAGAGAACCATTTTGCAAAGCAAACGGGTCAACAATATCTTTTGTAATCGTTTTTGCTACACCTGTAAATGTCATCGCACCTAAAAAGTTCATAATAGCTGCCATAACAATTGCATGTCTAGGCTTTAGAGCTTTCGTTGAAACAGCCGTTGCAATAGCGTTTGCTGTATCGTGAAATCCATTGATAAAGTCAAAAGCTAAAGCGCAAATGACTACTAAAACGGTCAGTATCAAGAGTGTATCCATGATCAAACTCCTTACGCGTTCTTCATAATGATTGTTTCTAATACGTTTGCAACGCTTTGACAGCTATCAGCTACTTCTTCAAGCTCTTCGTAAATCTCTTTAAATTGAATAATCTTAATCGGATCTTTCTCACGAGAGAATAAGTGCTTAATCGCATGACGGCGAATATCATCACATTGTGACTCGTAATCCTTAATCTTGATCGCATTTGTACGAATATCGACTAATTTCTTTTTAGAAAGTAGTTCAACAGAATTTGCAATCTCAATCGCACATTGATTAATTGCTTCAACGAATTTAATCATGTATTCATCAGCTTCTGTAATAGAATACATTTCGAATAGACCAGCACTGTGATCTAATCCGTCTAATACATCATCCATACTCATTGCAAGTTGTAGGATGTCTTCACGTTCAATAGGAGTAATAAACGCTTTGTTTAGCTCCATAATGATTTCGTGAATGAATGAGTCACCTTTTGACTCATACTCTTTCATGCGCATAGAAAACTCTTTTAAATCGCTAGCATTTTTAATTTTATACTCCACGAAAAACTGCGCGCCTTCTTTTAAATTTTCGGAAACGTTCATAAGCATTTCAGAAAACTTATCTTTTTTTGATTTAAAGACCATTATTGTTACCCCCACAAAAGTAATATATGTAAAATATATTGGCTAATCAATTCTAACAAAAAACTGTCGTTTTTTAAAACATTTTATCGAAAAGTTTACAAAAACTTAACAAAACTCTCATTGTTGTATTAATAATATTAATACTCAACAATGAATATCTTACTTGTAGAATGTCCTTTTCTTGCAAAAAGTATGAATGTGAAAGAAAAGCTTTACACTATAGGAACGACTACGTTATTATAATAAATTTAAAAGGAGGTATATTCTTCCTTTTAAAAAAAAGAGTGTAAACAAATGAAGGAAGTGAACCAATGAAATTGAAGAACACTCACTTTAAAAAAACGCTTGAGTGGTTCAATAAGAGGAAGAAACTACGCAATTCATTAATTGTATTGGGAAGTTTACTTGCTACTCTATTTATTGTTGTAAATATAATAATTTCCATTCAAGATATATCTGAATTAAAACAAGCTGTTCCACAACCGACTTTAATTTATGATGCAAATAATGAAGTTGCGACTAAATTAGCTTCTTCTAAAACAGAAGGGGTCAAAAGGAAAGATATTCCTGATATTATGGTTCAAGCAATTGTTGCAGTAGAAGATAAGGAATTTTTTAGTCATCATGGTATTTACTATAGTGGAATTATAAGTGCTGTATTTAAGAACATTACAGCCGGTGAAGTTGTGGCAGGTGGTAGTACAATTACACAACAACTTGCGAAAAATGTATTTTTAACGCAAGACCGTACATTCTCGCGTAAAATAAAGGAATATTTTCTAACGAAAAAAATAGAACGTACTTATACGAAAGATGAAATTGTTGAAATGTATATGAATCAAATTTATTTTGGTGAAGGTGCTTGGGGGATAAAAAGAGCAGCTAAATCTTATTTTGATAAAGAAGTAAAAGACTTAACGATTTCAGAAGCTGCAACGATTGCAGGATTAATTAAAGCGCCATCTGCGTATTCGCCGTATAAAAACTTTAATAAATCAATTGAAAGACGTAATGTCGTATTAGGTTTAATGAAGGAGCAAGGATATATTTCTGAAGAACAATATAATCAGGAGAAAGAATCAGGTCTTGTATTACGACGTGGTGTTGACGATAAATATAAGGGAAAATATTCTCAATACGTAGATTATATTGTTAGAGAAGCGATGGACAAGTATGAATTAACACAAAATGAAATTTTAGCAGGTGGCTATCGTATTTATACGGAACTTGACTCGAAAAAACAACAAGCGGTTGAAGATGTTGTGAATAATGATAGTTATTTTAAAGATAGTGGCTCAGATCAGCTTATGCAAACTGGAGTGGTCCTTATGAATCCAAAAACTGGCGGTGTTCCGGCTTTAGTTGGAGGCAGAGGTCCTTATCAATTTTTACAGTTTAATCATGCAACACAATTAAAAAGACAGCCAGGTTCAACGTTAAAGCCTCTTGCAGTGTATGTACCAGCGTTAGAACAAGGATATGAAGTATACGATGTCTTAAAAGATGAACCGTTTAATATTAAAGAATATGCACCACAAAATAGTGATCATACGTTCCATGGTAATGTGACGATGTATGAAGCGGTGGCAAAGTCATATAATGTTTCAGCAGTTTGGCTATTAGAGAAAATTGGATTAGATAAAGGATTGAAATCTTTAGAGCGGTTTGGTATTCCATTAGAGCCTGAAGACCATACGTATCCGATTGCTTTAGGAGGTATGCATGTAGGGACTTCACCATTTGTAATGGCTCAAGCGTATAGCGCACTTGCAAATGATGGTGTCCAAGTAGAAGCTCATGCCATTAGAGAAATCCAAAATGCGGAAGGGAAAATAATTGGAAAATGGTATAAGAAAGAAACTCGTGTGACGAACGAGAAAGTTGCCCAAAAGATGACATACTTATTAAAAGGTGTTATTGAAAGGGGAACAGGTGAAAAAGCGAAAGTTAATAATATCGATACCGCAGGCAAGACAGGGACTACCCAGCTTGTAAATGGACCAAGCACTGGTGCGAAGGATTCGTGGTTTGTTGGATACACACCGGATTTAGTAGGTGCGATTTGGGTAGGGTATGATAAAACGGATAGTGAGCATTATGTGCCAGGAGGCAGCCAAATTACAACGACAATGTTCCGGGATATTATGAAGAAAGCGAATGGAAATCCAACTCAAAAGGCATTTCAGTTATCACTAATACCTGAGGCGGATTATACAAAACAATTAAAAACGATTGAGGAAGAAAAACGAAGGAAAGAAGAAGAGAAAAAACGAAAAGAAGAGGAACAACAAAGAAAAGAACAGCAAAGTGAATGGATAGATAAAGTGAAAGAGTGGATTCCATTTTGGTAAAAAAAGAGGCGAATAACGAGTTCGCCTCTTTTTTATGAGAAATGAGCGGTTTTATCTCGGTTCAAAATGTGGCAACAGAAAAGAAGTTAGGTGAGAATCGAGCTGCCTATAAAAATTTGATGGGTTTAACTTAATAATCCGTGGAGATGGGAAAAGCGCCACGGATTAAAGCTTCAGTTTATTTATTTATTTAGCGTAACATTGGTCCTACCGAAGGATTGAGAATCATACGTGACGGTTATTATTCCTTTACTAATGGGTTCATATGGCAATTCCTCTTCGAAATTTCCAGTATTTTCATTATGGATAGAGAGTGTTATTTCATCAACGTCTTTATTTTTATATTGATCTTTAATCGTTTCAGCGATTTGAAGTAGGTTTTCATAACTAGAAGCTTCTGTAATAAGCATTCCTTTTATAACTTTTTTTTCATTTTGTGTGGAAGAGGAATACGGGATATTGTTTTGTTTTGTATACAGAAGTTCGTATGGAATTGTTTTTCTTTCTGCTTTTGAAACATTTGAATAGTTTAGAGTTAAAAGAAACCCTATACATAAAATTATGCATACCATAAGAACAAACCAAAAACGTGTCAGTGATATAATTCGCATTGTCATCCCTCTTTCATGTCTTTGTCTTCACTATTCATCATACAAAAAGAGGATTAAGCTAGAGTAAATTTGAAGTAAAGAAACGTAAAGAAGGAGCACTTATCCTCCAAAATAAGTGCTCCTTTTTATTAAAAGAAAGATTTAACATACAATCAAAATAATACAAATTACTATAAATCAAACATTCTTGGTCGTTCAAAAATAAAATGAAAACTAAAATTAGTAAATTCGGAAGACTGATAGTGTAGCTGTTGTGTCACCAGTGTTAGGGATGGAAATAGTATTTACTGTAGGTTGTACAGAGATTGTTGTACCAACTGTTAAAGTAACAATTGTGGAGAAAGAAACCGCACTACCGATAACGTTAGTTGAAAAATTACGAGTAGGTGGTTGACCATTGAATGAAATACCGAATCCAAATGGTGAAGAACCCGGGAAGGTTGTAGATGCTGAGAAACTAATATCGTATACTCCTGTTTCTAAAATAGTTAAAGTATCTGAAGTGTCATTAAAAATGAGATTATTTAGTTCGAAAACTTGATTAAATTGGATATTCGTTCCAGGTGATATAGTTTGTGGATTAGAATTTCCTATTGCTGCTATAGTTACAGGGAGTGGTGTGCCCGACGGTCCAGTAGCGCCAGTAGTACCAGCCGGACCTAATGATTAATTCGTTCATAGTTCGCTTTAGGTAAAATTGGAATAGAAATAGTGAAAGTTGTACCGTTTTGATTACTAGACATTTTTAATGTACCGTTATGATTTTGAATAATTTTCTTCGTTACTGACAAGCCCAGTCCTGTTCCTGAATCTTTTGTTGAGAAGAATGGATCAAAGATATATTCTTGAATAGCTGGAGGAACCCCAGTTCCGTTATCTGTGAAAGTAATCCGAACAAAGTTATCTAGGCGATAACTAGAGATTTGAATGGAAAGAGGTCTTTCGCCTCGAGCATCGATAGCATTTTGAAATAAATTTAAAAAAACTTGCACAAGTTCATGACGATCGATATTGACAAGTACACCATCTAATTCCGTAGAAAATTCATAGTCAATAGAAATGTTGTGTAAAAAAACTTCACTAGCAAGTAGTTGTTGAATATATTCGCGTAAAAACGTATTGATGGGAAAAGGTTCTCTAGTAAATTCACGTGTTTTTGAAATGGCTAAAAATTTTGTGATAATACTATTTGCACGATCTAGTTCAGGAATGAGTAGACTTTTAAACAATTCTTTATTGGATGGAGAAACGTTATCTTGTAGAAATTGCAAGTATCCACGTACCGTTGTAAGGGGATTTCGTACTTCATGAGCAATCCCAGCTGCGATTCGTCCTGCTAATGAAAATTTTTCTGCATCACGTTCTGTGTTTAAATAATGGAAGACACTAATAACTCTAAAAATCTCTCCGTTATAATCCCGAATAATTCGATTGTTTAAAATACCATAGTTTTTGTCTAACACTTCTTCATTATATATTTCTGTTCCTGTTCTTAATGTTTCAATCGCTTTAATTTGTTCTTCTGGCAAGTTTAGTAATTGTTGAATTGGCTTTCCAATTATATCATTTCGTACTACACCAAAATCATCTGCTGCAGCTTGATTACATAAAGTTATATTTCCTTTACTATCAACAAAGGTGACATGATGTGAAAAAGCATCAAAAATATGAACAAAGTATGTTTCAAGTTGTTCAAATAAAAATAATGAATCGCAAGTAAGTTGAAAATCAGCCTTTTTATTCTCTTTTTGTATGTTTTGAATGGAATGAGTCGTTCTCGTTTTCTTTATTTGTAAACCAATATGTGGATTTTTGTATGTGAAATGATGTGGTAATTGATTCACAAGCTCTTCATATAACCGCACTTTATTTTCTAGTTCTTCTATTCGTTTTTCATGAGATACAATATCATCGTTTGGAAGCATAAATAAATAACCCCTCAATTTAAAAATTCTTCCATTTAGTATATCATATTTTTATACGGATACTCTTAAAGAAGGGGCTACTTAATGAAATTGATTAGCTGAAATGTCCGGGAAGTGAGTAGAATGGATAGAAGGTGAAGTTAAAAAGGGAGGGATATATTTGCTTTTCATTGGAGTGACAGGGTGGGGAGATCATGATTCTTTATATATAAATCCCTATGAAAATAGAAATAAATTGCGAACTTATAGTGAACATTTTCCCATTGTGGAAGTAGATAGTTCATTTTATGCGATACAACCTACGCGGAATTATACAAAATGGGCGATGGAAACGCCGAAAGATTTTTCTTTTATAGTAAAAGCCTATCAAGGAATGACAGGACATATGAAAGGGGAAATCCCTTTTTCTACGTTCGATGAGATGTTTGATGTGTATAAACAATCCATTCTTCCTTTAATAGAAACAAATAAATTAAAAATGATTTTATTTCAATATCCACCATGGTTTGATTGTAAAGTGAAAAATGTAGATTTACTTCGATACACGAAAGAAAAAATGGAAGATTTACCATGTGCAATAGAATTTCGAAATCAAACATGGTTTTATCCAGAAATGAGAGATAAGACGTTACAGTTTTTAGAAAAAGAAAACTGGATTCATACAATTTGCGATGAGCCTCAGGCTGGAATAGGATCAGTACCGCTTGTATTAGATGCAACAAACTCGGACATGGCGTTAATACGTTTTCATGGCCGAAATGTTCATGGTTGGCTGGATAAAGGAGAAAATTGGAGAGCGGTTCGCTGTTTATATCGTTATAATAGTAAAGAATTGGCGGAATGGGTAGAACGATTAGAGCGATTGAAAAAGAAGACGAAGGATATATTTGTATTGTTTAATAATAATTCGGGTGGAGATGCAGCGGATAATGCGAAACAGCTTATGAAAATGATGAACATTACATATGGTGAGCCGAAGCCTGAGCAATTAAATTTGTTTGAATGATGATAAACAAGAAAGGCACTGTACAAACAGGGGGAATGTACAGTGCCTTTCTATATGAAAAAGAGGGGTAACAATGTTACTGAGCGTTTGGTTGATTCATCAATTGTTGGCTTCATAATAAATGATAATGGTTATCATTATCATTGTCAATGGTTTTTCGGAAAATAAGTAAAAAACTTTTTATCCCGCTATTTGCGGCAGTAAAACTCCTACCTCAAAATTCGGCTGGAGCAAAGAAGTTAGGTGGGAGCCCTGCTGCCCGTAAACGCCCGATTGGTGAAGGCTAATAATCAGTGGGGGATGAACAAAACCCCCACTGATTAAAGTTTCATTTTATATTTTAAATAGTAATAAAAAAAGAACAGCAATTACTGCTGTTCTTTTCCATTGATGATTTGTTGTAAATCAAAAGGAGTTATCGCTTGGATAAATTCCTTTGAGATAAGTGTTTGAACGAGAGTGCTTTCAGAAATTGTAGCACCTGTTTTCTTTTCATAAGATTTCTTTAATAAATCAAGTTTTTCAGCCGTTTCTTTCGGTAATTCAATTGTTAATGTGTTCATAATTTCTCCCCCTTACTATTAGAGTACCACTACAGTATAGGAGAGACAAGACAAGAAAAGAGAATATGAAACATAAAAAAGGTTACCAAATTTACAAATGGTAACCTTTTTATGTATAAGAGTTATTAAGCAATACCGATATACTTTAAAGTTTTGGATGGAGTACTGTGATCAAAGAAGTGTTGTAAAAATGCAATATCAACACCTGATTTGTATGCACAATAGCCCCAAGTTTTTCGAAGTGTATGTGAGCTAATCCCTTCTAATCCAACTTCTTTTGCAGCTTTGTTTAAAATGTACCATGCATGTTGTCTCGTAATAGACTTTGTTCCTTTTTGAGACTTTAATAATGGTTCATTACGTTTCCAAGTTTTACGTTCTTTCATGTAGTCTTCGATTGCGTGCTGTAAGTCTTCATTTACAGCAAACCATTTATGTTTCTTTACTTTTTCATTGTAAAATAAAATGGAATGGCGAACATTTTCGTCTTCATCGATTACATCACTAACTTTTAATTGTAAGATTTCACTTACTTTTAAGCCAGAATTTACAGCTAATACGAATAATAAGCCATCACGTTTCGAAGATTGTAAAAGTATATTTTTGATAGTTTCTAATTGTTTTTCATTTTGAATAGGTTGTCCTGCTTGTTTCATTTCACGCACTCTCCTCTTTTATATGTGTAAAGGAAAGGATTAACTTGTTTCTTACTATAAAGGGAGAGTGTGAATTTCATGTGAACTCCTAGTGAAATTAAGACAAATTATTTGACTTCTTTTACTTTTTGTAAATTAAAATAAAATACAACGCTATTAGTGGTATTATACACGCCGTATTCAGCGTGATGGAGATCTAAAATGTTTTTCACAATGGATAACCCAAGGCCAGTACCTCCAGTATGACGGCTACGAGAAGCATCTAAACGGTAGAAGCGATCCCAAATTTTTTCAAGGCTTTCTTCTGGAATAGGATTACCTGTGTTTTCAATTTTGATTTTCACTGTATCTTCCGTTTCTATAATAGAGACGTGTATTTTTTCACCATCTGGAGTATATCGAATTGCATTGCTAAGTAAGTTTACAACGACTTGCTCAATACGGCTACGATTTGCTTTAACAAATAGAGAAGAGTCAGCATGGATGTCCACTTGTAAATGTTTTTCCTCCATGCTAAATAATAATTTTGTATAGACTTGTTGAATTAATTCACCGATCGAGAATGTCGACATTTCTAGTTTGTACGTACCTGATTCTAGTTTTGCTAATTCTAACATTTCAACAATGAGCCTGTTCATATTATCTGTCTCTTCCAAAATAACATTTGTATAATATGTCGTATCTTTACTTACGCCATCTTGAATACCTTCAGCGAAGCTACGAATAACACTAAGTGGTGTTTTTAATTCATGAGATACACCAGAAATGAATTCTTTTCTCGTTTTTTCCAATTGACGTTCGCGTTCAATATCTTGTTGTAATTTTGTATTAGCAACATTTAATCGGTCGATTCGATCTTTTAAATTTACAGAGAGTGTATTAATACCACTTGATAACCCGCCAATTTCATCGTCTGCTGTAACAGGTAACTTCTCGCTAAAATCAAAGTTGGCCATTTTTTTTGTAACACGATTTATCTTAATTAATGGTTTAACAATGATTTTTGAGTAGTAGAAGGATAACAAAATAATAACGAGAAACACGATAATTAAGGCATAGACATAATAATCTTTTAAAACGAGCATTGCTTCATTCACAGGTTGTAAAGATGCTATCACAAAAGCGTACTCCTTAGTTTTTCCGTTTTCCATAATAGGCTTTACAAAGACACTGTTTTTTATATTTTCCCCACTATCTAAAATATACGTGTTTAATTGATTTGAATTAGAAGTACCTTGTCTAATAGTGCTTGCAAAATATTCAACAGCTTGTAATGTTTCAAAATCATTTGCAAGGCGAACCTCAGATTTGGAAGGGATATGTAATTTAGATATCACACCGGTAAAACTGATCTGAGACGTAGTTTTATATCGATTTGTGAGTCTATTTTTAGAGGGGTTACCACTAATTGTTTGAAAATCCGAATTGACATTTTCATTTCGCCATCGATTATAATTAGTCGTCAGTTCTAGTGGCGTTATTATATTATCTTGTAAAAATCCCTCTACGTGAATCATGCCCTCTTTTTTTAAGCCTAAATTTTCGAATTTATTATATTCTTCGGGTGTTAAAAGATTATTAAGTGGGATGGAATAGGTTTTATTGTTATTAGGGTTAATTACCTCAATGTAGTAATTGTTTTCACTTTTAATAATGCCGTTAGAATCTAAAAATTGCATTTCAGCATTCGTTTTATCGTGAAATTCTTGTTTTAGCTTTCTGATTTCCTCAAAACTTTTGTCGCTTTTTTCATAATTATCTACGAATTTTTCAAAAGCCGTTTGAACGGTTTTTACTTTTTTATTAATATAAAACTTCTCTAAAAATAGAGATTGTCCAAGGAAAAAAAGGAGAAATATGATTGTAAATAAAGTTGATGTTAATAAAAATAGTTTAAAGACGATGCTTCTGTTCTTCACTGTTTCACCTCGTATGAAAAATACTGTAATATAAATGATTTCTTAATTATAACAAAGGTTACAAAAAAGTAGAGGGGATAAATCTGTCTCTCTCTAAAGTAGTTTTTTATAGAAAGTCACATAAAGAGACGGTACAGTGACTATAGAAGTATTTTAGCATAAAAAAGAACTCGCCAGACGTATGACGAGTTCTTTAGTGTACTATTGCTGAATTGCTGCATCTAAAGCGATTTCAATCATTTCGTTAAATGTAGTTTGACGCTCTTCAGATGTTGTTTCTTCACCAGTGAAGATATGGTCGCTTACTGTTAATACAGATAATGCATTTACACCATATTTAGCTGCTAATGTGTAAAGAGCAGTCGTCTCCATCTCTACTGCTAATACACCGTAATCTCCAAGTTTTTTAACCATGTCCATGCTCTCACGATAAAATACATCTGCTGTTAATACGTTACCAACACGAACGTGTAATCCTTTTTCTGTTCCAGCATCGTAAGCTTTCTTTAAAAGATCAAAGTTTGCAGCAGGAGCAAAATCAAAACCCGGGAATGTTAAGCGATTCATATTAGAATCTGTACAAGCTGTCATCGCAATAATAACGTCACGTACCTTAACATCTTTTTGAATTGCACCACATGTCCCAACACGAATTAAATTTTTCACTCCGTAGCTTTGAATTAATTCGTTTACATAAATAGAAATAGAAGGAACACCCATGCCTGTACCTTGAACAGATACACGCTTTCCTTTGTAAGTTCCAGTAAAACCTAACATGCCACGCACGTTATTATAACAAGTAACATCCTCTAAAAATGTTTCAGCAATATATTTTGCACGTAATGGATCACCAGGTAATAGAATAGATTCAGCAATTTCGCCTTGTTTTGCTTCAATATGTACACTCATGAAAAATCCTCCTTATAATGTATTGATAGAAATCAATATCATTTGCATTATACACTACGACTCCTTTCAATTAAAATCTTTTTTATTTGTAATATGTGCAAAAGAGGAGGATTTCATAAATCATAATCTAGAATATATATTTAAGATGTTTTGCATGGATAAAGACAATAAAAATGGTAGGTGATATTTTGAAAAATCTTGTCATTGGGCTTATTGCACTAGTACTTATTGTGGCAGGAGGATTTTACATAAAAAAATATCAAGAAACTGTAGAAACGACCGGAGATGTTCAAGAAGTGAAATGGGATGTGAAAAATAAAAAGGGAAATGAAAAAGCCGATATTTCGTTTCAATTGCTAAATAAAATGAATAATGAAGTTCGTGGTGTGAATGATCAAATTCGAGCAGTGATAGTGGATGGGAATTTGAAAAACATACAACAAACGAAGCCTATATTTGCTGGAAATGGATCGTATAAGCTATCTTCAGATGTAGCAAAAGGTGAAGGGTACACGATATTTTTGTATGAAAATGAAAACAAGTCCGTGGAATCATTTGCTAAGAAAGATTTTGGTGAAGAAAAAAAGGAGACAAACAAGGACAAGAATAAAAAGAAACTACCTGTCGATACTGTACTTACAAAAAATATAGGAGAGCATCAAGTGTCTCTTTTATTTGGTGCATTACATCCGAATGAGGCAACGACATTAACATTTCAGTTTCAAGCGAAAAAGGGAGAAAAGCTGAAATTAAATTCAGGGAGAGGCGAAGTCAACGCGCTATATATCGTTGATGAAACGAGGGGACATTTTTTATATGCCATTCCTGTTGATACGGATGAGCAATTACAATATCGTATTACATTTCCAGAAGAAGGAACATATAAAATATGGGGGGATTTCTATATAAATGGTAAGAAGTATGAAAAGGAGTTTAGTATACAAGTGCAAAAACGAAAAAACAGCTAAGTACTTAGCTGTTTTTTCGTTTTCCTATTAATTTTGTTACAGCGAGCATTGTAATTGGTAAAGAATGATTCTTTCGAAATGCTAAATACTTTCCACTCCATGCAGGTTTGTATTTTTCTTTAAAATGTCGTAAACCGCTGAAGCTATATGTGTAACGAACGTTATTAAATATTGCAGCAGCAACTCGTTCAGACCAGAACGATTGCGTTGATAAACCGACATTTGAGAGTGGTGCCATACCAATATTAAAGGAATGGTATTCATTTTCTTTTGCCCAGTGGAATAAGTGGATAAAAATTGCATCCATAATTCCGCTAGGGGCATCTGGATAATAACGCATTAAATCAACAGATAATATGCCACTTTGATATACTGGCATAAAGGTTGTGAATGCAATGATTTTTCCTTCTGCATCAGATAATGTAGCGATAGGGGCACGACTAATATACTCGCGATCGAAGTACCCAAGTGAAAATCCTTTCTCTTTTTTTCCGCCGAGCCAAGCATCAGAAACTTTCTTTAATTCCTCGTATAATTCGTCTGAGAATGGTGGCTCATGAATAGAGAATGTATAACCTTCTCGTTCAAAACGGTTGAAAGTGGCTCGCATACCAGCACGTTTCTTTCCTGTTATTGTAAACGTATTTAAATCAACGACAGCCTCTTCACCAAGTTTAAAGAAGTTGTAGCCAAAATCGTGGTATAAGCTCATCCATTTGCTTTCAATTTGATAGAATACGCAAATATACCCAAATCGATCAGCTTCAGTCAAAAATTCTTGCAATACAGTGCGGTAGGAGGATGGATCACCAATTGGATCACCTAGTACAACAAGACGTTTTCCAGTAATTGAAAAGAGAAGAAGTGCTTTTCCGTCACTACTGAAGAAGAACTGTTTATCCCCTAAAAAACCTAAATGACTAAGTACATTCCCGCCATGTTCATCTAAGAAGTTTTCTAACCTTTTATCATTAGCTGGTTGCCCGGGAAATTCACTACGGTAACGATTGGCAATTAGTGAGCCGATAAGTAAAAAAGTAGGAACGAAAAAGGCTGCTGCTAATGCACTTCGTTTAACTTGTGTAATATTTCGAACGACAAAATCAGGTTGGAACGCTTCTTTTGCACCCGCAAATAAAATACCTAAGTTTTTATATAAATATAACGTAAGTAATAAGAAGATAAATACTTTTACGATATCAGAAAGTGAGACTTCCATTTTCTCGCGTATAAATCTTTTACGAAGCATATACAACACAGCAAGTACGATTAATAAAATAAAGGTTTCTTCAATGTCAATTCCTTTTAGGGTATTAAAGATTGCTGCTCCAATTAAAGAAACAATCGTCATATAGTAAGAACGCTTTGTTCCATAATATATGCCTCGCGAAAGAATCAGGAGGAGAATACCGAATGTTAATGATAAGCTAAAAGAAAATTGAATAAGGTGCTTTGGAGCTAAAATATGTAAGGCGTGAGCTCGATTTATACTAGTCGGTAAAATTGTTGATAGAATAACCATTAAGCCAGCGAATACTGTTAAAGCGGCGGATGCCCATGAACCTAATTTCCCTAAAAAATCACGTTGTAAAGTCCAAATTACACCAGTTGTTTCTAACGCAGGTGCAATAAATGGTTTATCTTCAATTTTTTTTATGGCAGCTCCTGTCATTTCAAAGGCTGCAAAAATGAGACCTAGGCAGAATGGTAAGATGTAATAGACAAGGCGGTATAATAACATAGCAGGTAGTAATACGCCTGTATCAACGCCGTATTGTCCTAGTCCAGTTAAGAAAACAAGGTCAAATGAACCAAGGCCACCAGGAACAAGACTTACGACACCAGCTAAAGCAGCAATTACGTAAACACCTAAAAACTTTTGAAATTCGATATCAATTCCAAACAATATTAAAATGACGTACATAACGATACCGGCAGATACCCACTCGACTAATGAAACTAATGAATATAAAACAGTTGGATTTTTCTCTTCTTCTTCTTCCTCTTGTCCGTCTAGCTGTTTTGTTTTTCTATTTTTAATTTTAGAAAACCCAATATATATAGGAACGAAAAGAGCAAAGAAGATAAGAACAGGCCATAACCACGGTTTTTCGTGCAGAATAAAACTAGTGTCTAATATTCCAATAAGGCCGAGGAATGACAGAATGGCTAATCCGTTAATAAAAGCGGTTGTCATCCAAGCAATACTTTTAATAAGTTTTCCATTATCTTTTATATGCGGACGATATAGCATTGTACGTACACCGGCACCAACAAGACCACCAAAACCGATAAATCCATTTAAAGTGTTGGCAATCCATGAGATGCGGAAGATCTTTTGTACAGGTATATCTGCTTTTAAGTAACGAAGCATAACAAAGTCATAAAAGAACATTGTTGAAACGGCAAATGCACCGAGTGTAATCGCTAAAAATACCCCACCAGTTGGAATGTTTTTAATTGTTTCAATTGCTTCTAAAAAAGAAATGCCTGCTAATTCTTTTTTAGCTTGAAAGAAAACAATTGTTAAGACAACAAATGGGAAGATTATTTTCCCGATTTGTAAGAAACGTTTCCATGAAAACGACATAAATACAACTCTCCTTGTGTAAGAAAACTGAGACAATAATATTATTATGACAAACTTCAAGAAAAATAAAAAGGTAAATTCCTGTATAGGGAAGCTATTTTTTATATAGGTTATATTTAAAAGAATATTTCGTTTATTAGAAAATTGAGTTAAGATAAGGTGAAAGAAGGAAGAGAGGGGAATTAGATGATTATAATAGGTTATGCAGGATATGAGTTAGAAAAAGAAAAACCGAATACATCAGAAGATTTTTTTAATAGATCTGAAGTAACATATATATTAAATAATCAAGAGAAAACCTTTTCTGTCTTATATGTTCGATATTTTGAAGAAATTTTACAAGAAATTATCCCTTTTGAAGGAAATCCAGTTTATAAAGTAGAAGAACAAGACGTATATTTACGAGATATTGTAGCGATCGCTTGTTTAGTGAAAGATAAAGAGCTACGCGCGCAGAAGCGCTTGTATCTCAATGAAGTAACAGACTTTCAACGATACTTTGATGAGGGAACAGTGGTGAAAGTACAAGAAATATTAGCTGAATTACATAAAAATAAAAGAGTAGAAATAGCGTAAAACGGCAAAGGAGAGAGAAGCCATGTCTAATTTGATGGTTGAAAATCAAACAGAACAAGTTTCTATATTTTTAGAAGATGTAATTTCCTTGATAACTAATTATGTAAATTATCATACGTTACCTTCTTTATTGGAGGAGACACCAACAGGAAACGAGCAATACTATAAAGGGATATTAGCATCAATAAGAAGACTTCTTGTTTTTTGTGAAGAAGGACTTGATGCATGTTTTGTTTTGTTGAATAGCCAACCATTTCGAAAGACCGCAGCTGAAACAGTTTTATATAAGATTTACCATCAAGTAATTGCAGAGTTTTTTTCGCCAAAGAATGATCATTGGTATGAAAATAGTCGTTCTGCTTATACAGGGAAAAATTCTATTGTTTTTCAGCAAATCCCCCCTGGATCTATAGAACGAATGATGAAGGATTTAGAAGGGAAATTTCAATTGATGCGTGAAGAACTAGAATATTATGAGACAGATTACCAAACAAAAATGTTGCACAAATATTAATTAAGGAAAAGAAGCTAAGGATACTTAGCTTCTTTTCCTTTTGTCCAGTTATATAAGGGATTTTAATTGAATATAGTTAAAGTGGATAGCATCAAGGAGGTGTGACATGAGTCAGCAAGGTGTATTTACAGATTACTTTCATGAAGTAGAAAGCTGGTGTGAAAGTGTTCTTCAAGTATTAGATAGCCGTGCAATGGAAGTGTATGATGTCCATATGCTTGCTTATAAAATTCAAACGTTATTAGAGCGTATGAAAGAGCATGAATACGACACAGATGCCGAGTTTATGTATGAAATAAGTGATGATGTAGAACATATTCAACACCATTTACAGGAAGTATTTATGCAAGAAGGAGAGGAATATGAACTATGTGAAAGAGGGGATAGCGAACGAGCTGTTCCGATTGGGGGGCATACCCTTCCGCCATTACCTTATCCATATAATGCGCTAGAACCGTACATTTCACGAGAAATTATGATGTTACACCATGATAAACACCATCGTAGTTACGTGGAAGGATTAAATAAAGCAGAGAAGATGATGGAAGAAGCGAGAAAAACAAATCAATTTGATTTAATTAAGCATTGGGAAAGAGAAGCGGCTTTTCATGGATCAGGTCATTACTTACACACGATATTTTGGAATAACATGAAAAAAGATGGTGGTGGAAGTCCGAGAGGGGCTTTTTCACAACAAATTGAGCAAGATTTCGGAAGTTTTTTACGTTTTCAAAAGCATTTCACGGAAGCAGCTTCTAAAGTGGAAGGTTCAGGATGGGCAATTCTTGTATGGGTACCCCGTTCAGGAAGGTTAGAAATTTTGCAAAGCACGCTTCATCAATTGTTTACACAGTGGGATACGATACCACTCCTTGTACTGGATGTATGGGAACATGCGTATTATTTACAATATCAAAATCGAAAAGATGAATATATTAAAAATTGGTGGAATGTTGTAAATTGGCCAGATGTAGAAAAGAGATTTGAAAGTGCGAAGCAAATTGAATGGACACCGTATTAGACGCATATCTCATGCGTCTTTTTTAGTGGAGGTGGAAGGAAGATTTCGTTCATATTTTAAAAGGCCAAGCATACACTTGTACAAAAAGTGCCAAAAGGACGTGGGGGGGAAATATGAGACGAATTTGTATAATAATTACGCTAATTATAATGTACGCAAGCGTTATGCCAATTCCTGCATATGCAAAAATGAACGGTGGTGTCAGTGCTCGTAACGCAGTCTTAATGGAACAACAATCCGGTCGTGTGCTATATGGGAAATTAGAACATGAGCCACAAAAAATTGCTAGTATAACAAAAATTATGACAGCATTGTTAGCTGCTGAATCAGGAAAAATGAAAGAATTAGTATCGGTTAGTAATGAAGCGGTACGAGTAGAAGGATCGGCAATTTATTTAAAACCTGGACAAAAAGTTAAGTTAGAAGATTTAGTTTACGGATTAATGCTTAGATCTGGTAATGATGCAGCACAAGTAATTGCTGAAAATGTGGGAGGGAGTATAGAAGGATTTGTATATTTAATGAATGAAAAGGCGAAAGAAATTGGAATGAAAGATACGCATTTCTCAAACCCGCATGGCTTGGATGGGGATGGATCGCATTATTCGTCGGCTTATGACATGGCATTATTAACGAAATATGCAATGGGGAACGAGACCTTTAAGAAAATTTTTGGAACAAAAACGTATAAATCAGATTCTTGGGATTATCCTTGGAAAAATAAACATAAGCTTGTGACATCTTATTATGAATTTGCAACAGGGGGAAAGACAGGTTTTACGAAGAAAGCAGGACGGACGCTTGTCACAACAGCTTCAAAAGATGGACTAGATTTAATTGTCGTAACTTTGAGTGCTTCTAGTGACTGGGATGATCATATGAATTTGTTTGATAAAGGCTTTGAACGCTATAAGCAAGCGAAAGTTTTAGGACAAGGCGCACTCGCTGAAATAAATGAAAAGAAATATGCCAATCATGTTTATACGAAAAATAGTTTTTCTGTACCTTTAACTGAAGAGGAAAGAAAGAGCGTTTTATTGAAAGTTGAGCTCGATAAAAGTGCAAAACTTACGGATGGAGTAAAGATTGGGAAGACAGAAATTTATGTAGGGAACGAGAAAGTTGGAGAACGAAATTTGTTTTACAGTAAACGAAAGTTAGTAGCTAAAACAGGAATGTATTGGAATAACGTAAAAGAAATCTTCTCTTACATGATAGGTGTTGGGATAGATGGTTAATCTCGTATGGGCAGCGATGGCAGTTATAGGGATTGTGTATGCCATGATAAATGGAACGATGGAAGAAGTGACCAAAGCAGTGTTTGAAGGGTCAAAAGATGCTGTAACGATTTGTATTGGACTTATTAGTGTTTTAGTATTTTGGCTCGGTTTAATGAAAATTGCTGAGGAAGCTGGATTGTTAAAGAAGTTAGTATCACTTTTTATGCCGATAGTAAAAAGATTATTTCCAGAAATACCGAAGGATCACCCGTCAATGGGATTCATTTTATCAAATATGATGGCGAACTTTTTTGGGTTAGGTAATGCAGCAACACCTTTAGGTATTAAAGCAATGGAACAACTGAAAGAGTTAAATGGTGGAAAGGATTCAGCAAGTCGTTCTATGGTGACGTTTCTAGCATTAAATACTTCAGCGATTACATTAATTCCGACTACTGTCATTTCGATTCGAATGACTTATGAATCAGCAAACCCTACTGAAATCGTTGGCGTAACATTTATAGCACAAGTGTTATCGATGATTGGCGCGATTTGGATTGACCGCTATTTTTACCGGAGAAGGAGTAGAAAGGGGCGGAAAAAATGAGTATTGTAAATACAATTTCATTATGGGTAATTCCTTGTGTAATTGGTTTTATCCTTTTGTATGGCACGATAAAGAAAGTTCCAACGTATGAATCGTTCGTTGAGGGCGGAAAAGAAGGGATTCAAATTGCGGTTTCCATTTTGCCGTTTATGGTTGGAATGCTTGTATCTATTTCTATTTTCCGGGCATCAGGTGCTTTAGATGCGATGATATCGGTAATGAAGCCGATGTTAGACTTTATTCATGTACCAGCCGAAATCGTTCCACTTGCACTTATACGTCCGATTTCGGGATCTGCTGGTTTAAGTATTACGACCGACTTAATCGCTACATATGGGCCAGACTCGTTTATTGGTAGGTTAGCTTCAACGATGCAAGGTAGCACAGATACGACTTTTTATATATTAACAGTATACTTTGGGGCTGTCGGTATTAGAAAAATGGGAGATGCATTAAAGGTAGGACTTTTTGCAGATTTAATCGGAATTATTTGTTCAATTGTGTTTGTTTCCCTATTGTTTCGGTAATGCTATTCATTTTTTGCGCTATTTAGCTTATAATACGTATACGACCACTATTAACGTGTAGTTTAATAGTGGTTTTTTTATGCGGTGTTTTTGACAAAATGATGAACTTTTATCGTGGACAACATGAAAAAGTGTAAACAATAATAAAGGGTGAAAACGTGATATGCCTTTAGACGTTTATCATCATGGCTATGTTGTTAAAGATAGGCGAAGTAAATGGCATAAAGCTTAGGCGGTTGCCAAGTCTTTCTAATGTAAGGTAAGATAAATTTGAGGTGAAAAAAAGAAATGGAACGATTACAAAAAGTGATTGCGCAAGCAGGTATTGCATCGAGAAGAAAGGCTGAGGAATTAATTCAGCAAGGTAAAGTGAAAGTTAATGGGAAAATAGTGAAGGAGTTAGGAACAAAAGTAACTCCTCAAGATAAAGTGGAAGTAAATAACATCCCTCTTGAAAAAGAAGAACCTGTTTATTTTTTACTATATAAACCAACTGGTGTAATTTCAAGTGTATCAGATGATAAAGGAAGAAATGTTGTAACAGACTTTTTCCCTGAAATTAGACAACGTTTATTCCCGATCGGACGCTTAGATTATGATACGTCTGGCGTATTATTGATGACAAATGATGGTGAATTTGCAAATGTATTAATGCATCCGAGATATAAAGTTGAAAAAACGTATGTTGCGAAAATTAAAGGGCCATTAACAGGTGAGAAAATTCGCATGTTAGAACGAGGTGTTGCATTAGAAGATGGGAAAACAGCACCAGCACAAGCGAAAATTATTTCTTGGGACAAGCGTAAAGAGATGGCAATTGTACAATTAACGATTCATGAAGGACGTAACCGTCAAGTACGCCGCATGTTTGAAGCGTTAGATTGTAAAGTAATGAAATTAAAACGTGAACGGTATGCCTTTTTAGAAGTGGGTAGTTTGCGTCCTGGCGATGCAAGAGAATTGACACCACATGAGGTGAAACAATTACGTGCATTGGCTTCTACAAAGCCTCGCTAATCTATATTGTGAAACTTTCACCAGTGGAATGCTCCGCTGGTGATTTATTAAAAAATACATATATTTATCACTCGTCGAAGAGAGGGGAGACAACATGAAAAAAAATCGCTTATTATTTCGTGTTATCATTTTGCTCATTTTAAGCGGTGCGGTAGGGTTTACGCTATATCAAGGATTTTTTACTGATAAAGAGAAAATGCAAATTGGAAAAGAAGCACCTAACTTTGTTGTAACTGATTTAGAAGGAAAGAATATTGAATTAAAAGACTTAAAGGGAAAAGGTGTATTTTTAAATTTTTGGGGAACTTGGTGTAAACCTTGTGAAAAAGAAATGCCTTATATGAATGAGTTATATCCGAAATATAAAGAAAAAGGCGTTGAAATTATTGCCTTAGATGCAGATGAAACGGATATCGCAGTGAAGAACTTTGTGAAACAATATGATTTGAAATTCCCAGTTGCAATTGATAAAGGGCAAAAGATCATAGGTACATATGGAGTGGGACCATTACCAACAACCTTTTTAATTGATAAAGAAGGCAAAGTAGTAGAGCAAATTATAGGTGAGCAAACGAAGGAACAATTGGAAGAGTACTTAAAGAAAATCACTCCATAATTAAGAAAGCCTTTACATAAGAGGTGCTTACGTATAGCACCTTCGCTTTAAAAATTCTGAGTATTGCGGTAACTCTAGGCTGGAATATACAATAGTACATATAGATAAAAGGGCGGTGAGAGCTTTGAAAGAAATTAAGTGTGAATGTGGACATGTTAATCCGATAGGAACCATTTTTTGTGAAGCATGTGGGAAACCATTTGAAAGTAATGAAAATATAAAATTATTGGATATGAGATATGAGGGGAGTGCTCGGAGATCTCTCACACATACAAAAACGATAGTCGATAAAATTTGGAGTTTTTTCTCTTCTGTAAAAGTAGGTGTATGGTTAATCGTAATAACTTTAGCTTCATCGGCAATAGGAACTATCTTTCCCCAAGAAATGTACATAACTCCAGGAATCGAACCAGCTGAATATTATAAGACCGAGTATGGATTTTTAGGACAATTATACTATCAATTAGGATTTAATAATTTATATGGATCATGGTGGTACATGATTTTAATTGCTTCCATTGGTATTTCACTTGTTATATGTAGTTTAGACCGTGTCATTCCTCTTTATAAAGCTTTAAAAAAACAAGGGGTGAAAAGACACCCAAGTTTTTTGAAAAGACAGAGAGTGCACGGGACTGGTACGCCGCATGAAGGTGACTTAGAACGAGTTCAAATTAATTTAAAGAAACGTAATTATAATGTAAAAGTGGAAGACGGGAACGTTTTAGCGGAAAAGGGACGTTTTTCACGTTGGGGTCCATATGTAAACCATATTGGTCTTATTATCTTTCTATTCGGTGCAATGCTACGTTTTTTACCGAGTATGTATGTAGATGAAGCACTTTGGTTACGTGACGGTGAAACGAAAGAAATACCAGGAACAGATGGTCAATACTATTTGAAAAACGAAAAGTTTATCAAGGAAGTTTATGATAAGAGTAAGGATAAAGAAGTTTTTGATGAAGCAATTGATCGTGTTGGTGATAAAATGATTGCGAAAAACTTCCAAACGAATGCTGTATTATATAAAGCGGTAGGAGAAAATATAGCGGGTCAAAAACCAAAATTAGAAAAGGTAAAAGAAGCTGAAATTCGAGTGAATGAGCCACTGAAATTTGATCAATTTGCTGTTTATCAAGTGGATTACAAAGAAAGTGAATTTAAAAGCATGTCATTCCATTTGCAAAACAAAGAAAATAATCAAAAGTGGGGACCGATTAAAGTAGATTTAACGAATCCTACAGAAAAATTTGATTTAGGAAATGGTTATTCTTTAGAACTATTAAGCTATTTTCCAGATTTTTATTTTGACGAGAATGGAAGACCAAATACGAAAACGAAATTACCAAACAACCCTGCATTTGTGTTTAAAATGTTTACGCCTGAAACACCAGATGGTGAAGTGAGTTTCGTCGGTATTCAGCAAAATATAGAACCAGATGGGAATAACAAATATAAAATGTCATTTGCAGGTGTGGAAATGCAAAATGCAACAGCTCTTACAGTAAGAAAAGATTTGACGCTTTGGATTCTCGGTATTGGAGGATTTATATTTATGGTTGGTGTGATTCAAGGTATGTATTGGAACCATCGCCGTATTTGGATACAACGTGTTAATGATGAATGGTGGGTTGCAGGCCATACGAATAAAAATTGGTTCGGCTTAAAGAAAGATATTGAAAGAGTACTAGAAGGAACAGCGATTCCACAACCACACGATAAAATGAATGAAAAAAATTAGTTAAGGTGGGGAAACGATATGGTACAAATAAGTAGTAATTTTCTGTTCGCGGCGTTTATCTTATATTTAATTGCAACTTTATTTTTTGGAGGAGCAATTAAAGAAAAAGGTAACAAGTGGGCAAATATAGGTATAACTATAACAATTTTAGGATTTATTGCACAAATAGTATATTTTGTTACAAGATGGATCGCATCAGGACATGCACCGGTTAGTAACTTTTTTGAATTTGGTACATTTTTTGGCATGATGCTTGTGGGAGCTTTTATCATTATGTACTTTGTGTATCGTGTAAGTATTATTGGTTTATTTGCTTTACCGGTAGCTCTTTTATTAATCGCTTATGCAAGTATGTTCCCGAGAGAAATTTCGCCGCTTATCCCATCTTTAAAGAGTAATTGGCTACATATTCATGTAACGACAGCGGCAGCGGGACAAGCAATATTAGCAATTAGTTTTATTACAGGCGTAATGTATTTACTGAAAAATGTAGATCAATCAACAAGAAGTAAGCGTACATTTTGGTTAGAGACAGTAGTTTTCACACTTGTTTGTACAGTTGGGTTTATTGGAATAACAACGGTATTTTCTAGTATGAAATACGAAGCGAAGTTTCAATGGATTGATAAAAATGAACAACAAGTTGAAATGAAGTATAATCTCCCTGCTTTAGTTGGACCGCATGAAGGGAAGTTAATGACAGAAAATAAATTAGAGCCAACAGTTGAAGTTCCAGCGATTGTAAATGCGAAAAAATTAAATACTGTTATTTGGTCAGTGTTAGTCGGAACGCTACTTTATATTGTATTAAGACTTGTTTTACGTAAGCGAGTGTCAGCGGCACTTCAGCCGTTAGTAAAGAATACGAATAGTGATTTATTAGATGAAATCGGATATCGTTCTATTGCGATAGGATTCCCGGTGTTTACATTAGGAGCATTAATCTTTGCAATGATCTGGGCTCAAATCGCTTGGACGCGCTTTTGGGGTTGGGATCCAAAAGAAGTTTGGGCGCTTATTACTTGGCTCTTTTATGCTGCGGTATTACATTTACGTTTATCTAAAGGATGGCATGGAGAAAAATCCGCCTGGCTTGCAGTGATTGGTTTTGCAATCATTATGTTTAACTTTATTGTAGTAAACTTAATTATCGCGGGTTTACATTCATATGCATAGAGAAATAAAATAGGAGAGTGTATGTCACTTTCCTATTTTATTTTTGTCAAATTTTCTTCTTTTTTGAGAAAAACATGACAAAGTAGCGGTTGATTCTGTAAAATGATGTCGAGGACCAAATATACTGTTCAAAAAAAATACATAGTTTTGGAAAAAAAATGAACAAACTTTATTATTCTTGTGAAGCATAATATGGGAAGTGGAACGTTAAAAAATGCTTAATTAAACGAGGATAGGTGCAACATTATATTGTAGAAGGGTAGGTGTAAACCGTTGTGGTAAAAGTACGCAGCGGGTAGAAATGGAAAATGAATCAAGAATTTTAATTGTAGACGATGAGGATCGTATTCGTCGTTTATTAAAGATGTATTTAGAAAGAGAGCAATACACAATTGAAGAAGCGGATAATGGTGATACAGCTTTAGAAATGGCGTTACAAAATGATTATGATTTAATTCTACTGGATATTATGATGCCTGGTAAAGATGGTATCGAAGTGTGTAAAGGGATTCGTGAGAAGAAAGCGACGCCAATTATTATGCTGACAGCAAAAGGTGAAGAAGTAAATAGGGTACAAGGGTTTGAAGTTGGAACTGATGATTATATTGTAAAGCCGTTTAGCCCGCGTGAAGTAGTACTTCGTGTGAAAGCAGTATTACGCCGCGCTGTACCAACGACATTCTTTACACAAGATACAACGACGAAAGATGTTACTGTTTTCCCTCATTTAACAATTGATAATGATGCGCACCGCGTTACAGCGGATGGTAATGAAGTAAACTTAACACCGAAAGAATATGAATTACTATTATTCTTAGCGAAATCCCCGGATAAAGTTTTTGACCGTGAGCAATTGTTAAAAGAAGTATGGCAATATGAGTTCTTCGGAGATTTACGTACAGTTGATACGCATGTAAAGCGTTTACGTGAAAAGTTAAGTAAACAATCACCAGATGCAGCGAAAATGATTGTTACCGTTTGGGGCGTAGGTTACAAGTTTGAGGTTGTGAACGACTGATGCTTTGGAGAAGTGTAGTAGGGAAGTTATGGATGACCATATTACTTCTCGTTTCGTTTGTTCTTGGATTTGTTGCTATTTTACTTTCACAGTTTTTTAGAACGTATTATGTTGATATGAGTGAAGCTAGGCTTCAGAAAGTTGCAACAAGTGTCACGGAATTAATTGAAGAAGGTGCCGATGTAAAAACGATTGAGGATATTGCTTACAAATTTTCTGATCCACTTTCAAGGATTATCATTGTAGAAGACGGTAAGGAAATTTCTTCTTCGCCGAAACAAGAAGGATTAGTTACTCTTACAATAGATGATTTGAAAAATGATAAAGAATTAGCAGCTGTTTTTACAGATAAAAAGGATATTAAGAATAATATTAGAAAAGCTTCTAATAGTAGGAAGAATAAAAATACTGAAAATGATATTATGATCGTCGGGAAACCAGTACAGTCAAAAAATCAAAGTGCAGTGTTTGTATATGAATCATTGCAAGTTCCAATACAAGGTATGGAGAGAACGACTGATTTTATTTTCTTATCAGCCGGGATTGCGATTATTTTAACGACTTTCTTTGCATTTTTCTTATCTACTCGAATTACGGCACCACTTCGTAAAATGCGTGAGGTTGCATTTGAGGTAGCACGCGGGAAATTTGATACGAAAGCCCCTATGGTGTCGCAGGACGAAATTGGTGAGCTTGCAACTGCTTTAAATCAAATGGGAAAACAGTTGAAGTTTAATATGAATGCCCTGCAGCAAGAAAAAGAGCAGTTAGCTAGCATTTTGAGTAGTATGGCAGATGGTGTTGTTACGTTAAATCAAGAAGGTGAAGTCGTTGTTATCAATCCACCGGCAGAACACTTCTTACAAGTTTGGCAAGAAGAAAAAGAAGTAGAGTTAATTAAAAAACTGCCTTCTGAACTTGTTGAACTATTCCATCTCGTTGTAGAAAGTGAGCAACAACAAGTTGTTGAAATTAATTTGCAAAAAGGTAACTACGTAGTTCTTATGACACCGCTTTACAATCAAACAAAAATTCGTGGAGCTGTAGCAGTATTGCGAGATATGACGGAGGAGCGTCGTCTTGAGAAAATGCGTCAAGACTTTATTGCGAATGTATCACATGAACTTCGTACACCGATGGTAATGCTTCAAGGATATAGTGAAGCAATTTTAGATGATATTGTGCAAACGAAAGAAGAAATTAATGAGTTTGTTCAAATTATTTATGATGAATCTGTTCGTTTAGGTAAACTTGTAAATGAGTTATTAGATTTAGCCCGTATGGAAAGTGGACATGTAGAGTTACATATAGGGGAAGTAGATATTCATCCATTTGTCGAAAAAATTGGCCGTAAATTCCAGGGGATTGCAAAGGATAAAGAAGTCCAATTAACAGTGGATTTCCAAAGTCCAATTGAACAATATCCGTTTGATGCAGACCGTATGGAACAGGTACTGACGAATTTAATTGATAATGCAATCCGTCATACAAATGCAGGTGGACATGTTACACTTGTAATTAATACGAAAAATAGTGGCCTTACTTTCGAAGTGCAAGATTCAGGTGCTGGTATTCCAGAAGAAGATATTCCGTTCTTGTTCGATCGATTCTATAAAGCTGATAAAGCGAGAACTCGCGGGAAAAAAATTGGAACAGGACTCGGGCTTGCGATTGCTAAAAATATTGTTCAAGGTCATGACGGGAAGATTTTTGTATCAAGTGTCGTTGGAGAAGGAACTACATTCTCTGTATATTTACCAAATCGTATAATTTAGATATATATGTTTTTTAAAAGTTGATTATGAATAAAAGCTTTACTGTTTTTTTATTTTTTTGTAAGTGCAATTAAATAAAGAATGGTAGAGTTTTTTTCTTTAATAATCAGAATGAAAATAAAAAGAGAGGTGTCATAATGAAATGAAACTTTATACAAAAACAGGTGATAAAGGGGAAACGAGTGTCATAGGTGGCCGAGTGGATAAAGATCATATACGTGTAGAAGCTTATGGAACAATTGATGAGGCGAATTCTCATATCGGATATGCCATGTCTAAATTACAAGAGGAATGTTTTCGTAACATTTATAACGAACTTGAAAATATTCAACATGAACTATTTGATTGTGGAGGGGATTTAGCAATAGTAGAGAAGAAAATCCCTTATAAAGTAACGATAGAGATGGTCGAGTATTTAGAGAGACGAATTGATTCGTATACAGAAGAAGCGCCGCCTTTAGAGCGTTTTATTTTACCAGGCGGTAGCGAGATATCGGCTGCACTACACATTGCACGTACAGTTATAAGAAGAGCAGAACGTTGTATAGTGTCATTGCAAAAAGAAGGAGAAACCAATGAAATTGTTCTAAAGTATGTAAATAGGTTATCTGATTATTTATTTGCGCTTGCTAGAGTAATAAATGCGCGTTTACAAGTGAAAGATGTGGAGTATAACCGCAGTGCACTTGTTTTTCGTAATAAAGAAGAGAAGGAAGTGGAGTAATACACTTTCTTTTTTTTGTATACTTTTTTCTGTAATATCCCACAATAGAGAAGGTATGACGGCTATTAGAAAACGGAGGATGTATATGAAAGCGTTAAAATGTGGCGTGGTGATATTGAGTGTATTATTTTTATCTCAATTACATGTTTACGCTGAAGGGAATCAGTGGATATGGCCTGTTGATGGGCAGATAAGTGATTATTTTGGGACAAGACATGGGAAACACTATGGTATTGATATAGCTGCGCCTATTGGAACGCCTGTTGCAGCTATTCAAGATGGTAAGGTGACAAAGTCTTATTTTTCAAGTAGTTATGGAAATGTTGTGTTTATTAAACATGGAGAATATGAGGCTGTTTATGCGCATTTAAATAAGAGATATGTAGTTCAAGGTGATAACATTTCAAAAGGAGAGCTAATTGGAGAGGTAGGGAATACAGGAGAATCGCGAGGAGCGCATTTACATTTAGAAGTGCATCAAGGGAGATGGACGATGGAGAAAAGGAATGCGATGAATCCGTTGCTTGTTTTAAATGAACAAAAAAATCAAGTTGTGTCATCATCACTATATATTGTACAAAAAGGTGATACTTTAGTTGGTATTGCCCGGAAATTTAGTATGACAGTTGAGGAAATTAAAGTGAGGAATGGATTGCGACAAGAGCAAATCTATCCGAACCAACAACTATACGTCAAGTAAAGGCAACGTCCCAAAAGCATAACTTTTGAATAAATTTATTTTCTTCTTGTTTAAGATTGCGATAGTAAATGAAATTATATCGACGAAAATTTATATCGAACATAGCTATTATTATATCGACATTTCGACAAGAAATATCGACTAACAATAAAATGCGACAATAAGAGCAACCTATTCCTAACGAAAAACCGTCCCAAAAAGATCTTTTGGGACGGCTTCTTTTACCAAAAAATAAAGACACATATAAATCCAGTAATAGCTAAGTAGCTATATAAGTAAAAGACTTTTGTTCTTGTTTTTTCTTTTGTCCGAAATAGTACGATAGTTGGTTCGATTAGACCAATTGTAAGACAAAGTAAACCAAGAAGCATAAAGCCAATTGAAAGAGAATACAGGGCGATTTGTGGTGCTTGAAATGGAATCATCCATTTTAATAAAAATGCAATAAGTGCAGTGTAACAAATGCAACCGATGTATTTATTCAATGGTGTATCAGAACGGAAACCAGGAAGTTTCTTGGAAAACGGACGGGAAACAACTTCCGTTTGTAAAGATGTATGTTCTTCAATTATTTTTTGAGCTTCTTTTCCTTTTTGGAAAAGGGATAAAATCCAATTTCGCTCACCTTGGAAAATAAATTGAGAAGTTGTTAAATAGTGATCAACTTTTACCTTATTCCAACTCTTCCATGGATGACGCTCACACAATTTTAATTTACTTTCTGTTTTTTTATCATACTGATAAATACTTATGCCATCTTGGTCAAAAGTAGCGTAGTATGTCTCTCTTGAGAATGTGCCTAGATCAATTGGACAGTAGAAAAGTAATTCTTTTTTCAAATAAAAGTATTCTTTTCTTAAGTTCTTTTTCATTGCTTCTCGAATAGAGTGTCTTTTATCTTTCTTCATGACATTTCCTCCATAACTCAGAAAATGTTCTTATCTTAACAATTCAACATCTTATCACTTTTGACGACATATGACTAGGGGGATTCATAAGAGAAATACCGAATTATAAAAAATATGGGTTGTATTGTAAAAAATAGTGATCGTTTCTTTAATTATATAAAATTAATAACTTATTTTTAGTAAGTTACACTTTTTTTGTTCACAATACGATCATGTTGTTGTATAATGAAGTGGAAAATAGAATATCGGTCTATCTTCGGGGCAGGGTGAAAATCCCGACCGGCGGTGATGAACATTTAATAATTTCGTTCTAAGCCCGCGAGCCGTTAAGGCAGGATTTGGTGTGATTCCAAAGCCGACAGTACAGTCTGGATGGGAGAAGATGGAGGTTCAAGCGTTCAAAAAAGATAAGTATTTGAACGTCTGTTTGATGTGCCTTAAAATTCTCCCTTTGTGTAAATCACAAAGGGTTTTTTCGTTCTATGAAAAAATAGGCATAGCAGAACCTTTCCACTTTCCATGAGAAGATCGATGGAAAAGGAGAGAGAAAGATGAAACAAAAAAACAGTGTAGTGCAGATGGTGAGTGTAGCGATGCTAAGTAGTATTGCGTATTTACTAATGATGTTGGATTTTCCATTCCCAGGGCTTCCGCCATTTTTAAAAATTGATTTTAGTGATGTGCCAGCTTTAATTGCGGCGATAATTTTTAGTCCAATTGCAGGTGTAATTGTAGAAGCGATAAAAAATATTTTGCATTACGGAATTCAAGGAAGTTTAACGGGAGTACCAGTAGGAGAAGTAGCAAACTTTATAGCGGGATGTTTATTTATTGGTCCAGCAGCATTCTTATTCCGAAAGTATCGCACAGTAAAAAGTTTAACGACAGGATTAATGCTAGGTACAATTACTATGACAGTTATTATGAGTGTGTTAAATTACTTTATTATTTTACCAGCGTACACTTGGTTTTTAAATTCACCAGCTATGTCTAGTGATATTATGCGACAAACTATTGTAACGGCGATATTACCGTTTAATGTAATTAAAGGAATTGTTGTAACAATTGTATTTATAGCACTATTTTCACGCTTGAAAGTATGGGTATTTGCAAAAATGAAAAATGCTTAAAAATATTAAACCATTGGCAGCGTAACTGCTAATGGTTTTTTTGTTAGTGAGAATGAAAAAGAGTGCAAAAAATCCCCCTCATACTTATGAGGGGGATTTTTTGAAGTTAATAAAAGACTATTCGAATTTTAAAGAGTCGCCATCAAATGATTCGTCAGCAACTTTAATTGAGTCAGTTGGACAACCTTCGAATGCATCCATCATATCTTCGATTAATACATCTGGAATTTCAACGATACCTTGGTTATCGTCTAATGTTACAAATGCAATGCCTTCATCATCATAGTCATAAATGTCTGGTGCAGCAGCACCACAAGCACCGCATGCAATACAAGTATCTTTGTCAACGATTGTATATTTTGCCATATTTTTTCCCTCCTGATAATATGTATGTGAAAAGTTCGCCAAAAAATTATAATCTTATTGTAAAACGGTTTTAAAAACTTTTCAACATAAAATTATAATGATAATGCTTATCAATTAGAGTGTCAACTTATTTTTGAATTATTTCATAAGATTTTCAAAATACTTAAATGTTATTTCGTTTGATACAATAGAATATATACAAGCATGTAGTGTGAATATGATAAGTTAAATGAATAGCAGTTAATGTGCAATCGTATTGAAAAAGGAATGAAGTTAGACTGAGAGGTGGAAGCGGTAATGCAGCTACAATATACTTTATTATATTGTTTAAAACAATTGAATGGTGAAAGAACCGTTTCTTCGATTTATTATTTATTAAAAGGAAAGAGATCGTCGCAAACATTACAAGATGGGAATATGTTTCAAATTTCTTTTTTGTTTGGGATTTATAAGTCATTAAATAGAGCTGATTATGATCAAGAAGTTGCAAAGTTGTTACAAACGAATTTAGTTCAAGGTATACATGATAATACATATGTGTTAACGACGGCTGGTAACGTGCAATTAAACAAATGGGAAGGTGACTTTGCCTTTCCGACATATTTAAATGGTTTACACTATGGTGAAATAGGTGAAACGTTTTGGAAGAGGTTATCATTGATCGTTCAAACTATTTCGAATTTACAACAGGCGAATACGAAATTTATTCCAATTCAACAGGATACAGAAATAATGATGTGGGTGAAACGTTTTCTCACTGGAATACCGTATATGAGAAGTGAATTGGCTAAAAGATTATGGAAGGAAATGCATACTCTTTTACAAAAAAATAATCCAGTAGAGGCGACAATCGTAATATATCGGTTAACTGGGTATAAACGTATTGGGTGTACTTTACAACAATTAGCGGAAATTACGAAACAAGATATATTTCGAGTGTATTTTTTATTTTGGGGTACAATTCATTTCCTTATTCAAGAAGTTCGCAATAAAGAAAATGAGTTTCCATTATTAGCTGAAATTATATCTTATCCAAATGAGAAAGCTGATTTATTTAGTTTATCAACGAAAAAAACATATAATCTTTGGAGACAAGGACGCTCTTTAGAAGAAATAGCAACAATTCGGAATTTGAAGGTTGCCACGATAGAAGACCATTTTGTAGAAATTGCTTTACGAGAAAAAGAATTTTCTATTGAAATGTTTATGGAAAAAGAAAAAATGGAAAAAGTAACAAAAGTAATTGAAGCATTACAAACACGTAAATTGCGTGTGTTGAAGCAAGCGGTTGGAGAGGAAATCTCTTATTTTGAAGTACGTCTTGTATTGGCACGGATGGAGGGTATAAATGAAGCTTGAGGAATATTTATATAAGTGGTTTGGATATTCTGAATTTCGTCCGGGGCAAAAAGGAGTTATTACGGACTTATTGGAAGGAAAAGATGTTGTAGCAATGCTTCCGACTGGAAGGGGAAAGTCAATGTGTTATCAACTTCCGGGGCTTCTGCAAGAGGGTACGGTGCTTGTTGTATCACCATTATTATCTTTAATGGAAGACCAAGTTACGCAATTAAAGTATGTCGTGAAAAATCGAGTTATTGCATTGAATAGTTTTCGGACGTTAATTGAAAAAAGAGAAGCAATGAAAAAGCTATCTTTTTATAAATTTGTTTTCGCATCACCAGAGATGTTGCAGTCGGAACTTCTAATAAGAGAATTGAAAAAAATTCATATTTCATTATTTGTCGTAGATGAAGCGCATTGTATTTCACAATGGGGCTATGATTTTCGGCCAGATTATAAAAAATTAGATAAAGTAATTGAGAGTATCGGATCTCCGACAGTATTAGCATTAACAGCAACTGCGACAAAGGATGTATTGCGAGATATAGCGGAAAGTTTAAATCTAAAAAATATTGCTGAGCATGTGTACTCAATTGATCGTCCAAATATTGCGATGGAAGTGCAATTTGTGGAAACAATAGAAGAAAAAAAAGAGGCGCTTTTTGAGCATGTAATGTATTTGCAAGGGCCTGGTATTGTTTATTGTTCAAGTAGGGCCTGGACAGAGCGTTTAACCGAGTATTTAAGAGGAAAAGGAATTACAGGTGTAGCTTTTTATCATGGTGGTATGGAACATGAAGAGCGTATGTTAATTCAACAACAGTTTATGAATGACCAGTTGCAAATTGTAATATGTACAAGTGCTTTTGGGATGGGGGTAAATAAGACGAATACAAGATATATTATTCATTTTCAATATCCGACAAATGTAGCTTCCTATTTACAAGAAATTGGAAGAGCGGGAAGAGATGGAGAATTGAGTATAGCCATTTTATTATGTAGTCCATTGGATCACGATTTGCCAATTTCAATCATTGAAGATGAATTACCAAGTAAATCGCAAATACAATTTTTATTTTCGTTACTACAAGAAAGAATGTTTCAAACGAAAGTATTACCATTAGAAGATGTAGAAGAAATTTGTTATAATGCAGCAAGATTTAATGAACAGTATTGGCGCTTTACACGTTATCATCTCGAACATCTTGGAATCATACAACAGCGAAATCTCATGTTAGAGAGCTTGTCAGATGAAATAATGCACAGATTAATAGCGGAAGTGGAAGTGAGAATGCGTAATAAATATAGTGAGCTAGAAAATATGAAGTCATGGATACAGGTTCAAGGATGTAGACGTGAATATTTATTACAACAATTCGGTTATAGAAAAGAAAAAGAGATAGAAAACTGTTGTGATTACTGTGGTATTACAAAAACGGATTATAAAAAAAGACGAGCGCAACAGTTAGTTTTCGACTATAATTGGGAAACAGAGTTACAAAAGCTTTTCGGCCTAGGAAAGATGGAGGAATGATGAACATTCAAAGGCATAATGTTGAAGATATGAGTCCGAGAGAAATAAGACTGAATCTCTACATAACACAACTAATCATTATTGGTATCGGTTGTTTACTAGCATATATATTATTTCAAGATAAAAGAGAAGTTTATAGTTTATGGAAATGGGAACCGGTTTCTATACTTTTAATAGGTAGCTTGTTAGCGATTTGTATTGTGTTATTAGATTATGTTGCAATGCGAGTGTTTCCAGAATCTTGGTTTGATGATGGTGGCATTAACGATAGAATGTTTCAAGGGATTTCTGTCATGCATTTACTCGTTATCACGTTTATTATTGGCTTTGCGGAAGAGTTTTTATTTAGAGGTGTAGTGCAGACTCATTTCGGAATTGTAATAGCGAGTTTAATTTTTGCAGTGTTACATATTCGGTATATAACGAAGCCTTTTTTGTTTTGTTTCGTCTGCTTTATTAGTTTTGTTTTTGGTTATGTATTCGAGTGGACAGGAAATTTATTTATAACAATCTTTGCACACTTTCTTGTTGATTTTATAATGGGGCTCCAATTAAGAAAATAAATGGAAGGTGGTGGTGAACAACATGAGAAAACGAATTCCTGATTTTGAAGAGGAGTTAGAAGTTGAGCAAGTGGAAGAAGATGAAAGTTTACCGCCGCGTAGTGAAATTCATAGAAATAAAGAGAACAAACCAAAGTTTAAAATGAATCACATTTTCGTCCGAGTGTTAACATTTTTGTTCATATTGTTACCTATTAGTATCCTATGGTATACAGATAAGTATATACAGGTAAAAAGTGATAGTAATAATGCTGAGAAAAGTGCGTTTGAAGTAATTTTCTTTGATTCCGCTAAGACTGAATCAAAGAAGCAGTCTGAGAAAGTAGCAACTCATGTTGTGAAAGATGGAGAAACTTTAGAAAGTATAGCGAAGCAATATTTCTCAGATGAAGATGGGATAGAAATAATAAAAAAGTATAATGATTTACAAGAAGACGAAGTGAAGGTAGGACAAGAATTGAAAATTCCTATAAAAGATAAGTCCACGAAGTATGAGAGCTAGCTAAATGAGTGATATATAGCTCCACATAAAATTAAGGACTATACTTTACGAGGAGGGAGAGTAAAAAATATATGTCATGGATTATATTATTATGTACTCTCATATGCATTGGTTTTGTATGTCTTCTTGGAATGTATAAAGAAGCGATGCGTAATACAGTGTTGGAACATACTTTAGTGTTCGAAGAATTTCCGGAAAGTTTTCAAAAAGTTAAAGTTTTTTTTATTTCGGATATTCATAGAAGGATCATTTCTAGCTCGCTAATTGAACGAGTGAAAGGAAAAGCAGATATCGTAATTATTGGCGGTGATTTAGCTGAAAAAGGAGTACCTTTATCGCAAATCTCTTTAAATATTCAAAAGTTAAGAGAAATAGCCCCTGTATATTTTGTATGGGGAAATAATGACTATGAAATTGAATATCACGAATTAGATGCTTTATTAATAGAAAATAATGTGAAGGTATTAGATAATACAAGAGTTGTATTTGAGTCTGAATTAGGAGAGGAAATTTGCTTACTCGGTATCGATGATGTTGGGTTAGAACGAGATCGTTTAGATTTAGCGTTGTCTGATTGTAAAGAAGAAGGTTTTCGCATTTTAATTAGTCACAACCCAGATATAATAAAGAAAATGTCTGGTAATGAACAAATTTCGCTCGTATTAAGTGGACATACACATGGAGGCCAGATTCGGTTGTTTCCATCTGAAAAGTATTTAAAGGGTGGCGTATATAAGCATTCTAATACGACTCTCTTTGTTAGTAATGGGTATGGAACAACATTGTTCTCTCTTCGTTTTCGGGCACCTTCCCAAACACATATCATTACGTTATGCGGAGGGAAATAATGCCGAATTCAAATGGGAAATATAATATAAAAGCTGTCTCAAATATACTCGGAATTCAACCGAGTACACTTCGCGCATGGGAAAGACGCTATCATATTATTGCCCCAAAGAGAAATCGTGCGGGGCATCGTTTATATACAGAAGAGCATATTCATATTTTGAAATGGTTAATGAACAAAGTTTCTGAGGGGATGATGATTGGACAAGCAGTTCAGTTATTAGAAGGGAATCGGTTGCAGAACAACGTTCAAAAAGAAAAAATTATTGATACAGAAGTTGTTTTAGTGGACGATATACTACAAGCTTTGTTAGAATTTGATGAAATTACAATTTCTGCATTATTAAACGAGGTTTTTAGTATATATTCAACGGAAAAGGTTGTTGCAAGCATCATTCTTCAAGTGGCAAACAAGTTGTTAACTTTAAAAAGTAATAATGAGATTACAATGTCGCAATTCAAATATGTTGTATCATTCTTACAAACACGTTTAGGAATGATCTATCATAATGCGTCGGTGTATTCTTCCGTTAACAAAGTTTTCGTTTTAGAAAATAATATATTAAAAGGATTTATTTTCGCGACGTATTTACGACTAAAAGGATATCAAACAATGTATATGGGGACAAGTTTAGATGAAGAAGGTATTTTACTAGCTATTGAACAATTACAACCTAAATATTTGTTTATATCTTTTGATGATGAACGAGAACTTGAAGAGGCAGTAGAATTTATTGACTTGTTGCAAGAAAAAAATGAAAACATCTCTGGTGGTTTTATAGGAAGAAAAGGCATTGGAGATCAATTAAATCTTCAAAATATCCTAATTGGTAACACGAAAGAAGAATGGGATGGATGGTTAAAGATGCCGGAATAGTCGTTCGAAAAGAACCATCTATTTTCTATTTCATATAATAAAAATTAGATGCAATGGTTACGTAGGGAGGGTATGAGATGAGACTGGAACGTTTAAATTATAATAAGATTAAAATTTTCCTAACATTTGATGATTTATCTGAACGAGGATTAACGAAAGAAGATTTGTGGAGAAATGCACCGAAAGTACAGCAACTATTCCGTGATATGATGCAAGAAGCAAATACAGAATTAGGGTTTGAAGCGGATGGACCGATTGCTGTTGAAGTATTTTCTCTACAAGCTCAAGGTATGGTTGTAATTGTAACAAAAGAAAATCACGAAGTGGACACAGAAGATGAGTTCCGTGACGAGTTTATTGAAATGCAAGTGACTCTTGATGAAAGTGAACATATACTTTACGAGTTTGCTACATTAGATGATGTAATCAATTTGTCAAATCGCTTATATAACCTTGGTGTAACTGATGGGAAGTTGTATACGTGGGATGATCGTTTTTATCTTTGGATAGAAGAAGAAGAGCAATTTCAATTATTGAAGGCGGATTTTATAGCTATTTTAGCGGAGTACGGTAATCCGTCAACAGCAACAATTTACCGCGTAATGGAATATGGTAAAGAATTAATGGATTCTCAAGCGATTGAACAAATATACAATTACTTTGTGAAAAAACAAAACCTCAGCTAATGTAACGTAGCTTGAGGTTTTATTTTTATTCAGCTGAAAATCTATAAAACGAAGTGTAGGTAACAAGACTAGCCGATCTGTATGTTAAAATGTAATCAGTATTTCTTGATGAAATAATGGTTTTATCGAATGTATTTTGATGAAAATAAAAAATATTTAAATATTTAAGTATTTTACTTTTCTAAAAGCAATAAAAGGACTATAATAATAGTGAAAACGCTTGCAATGCAAAATAGTTTGTATATATTTGTTAGCGTTTTCTATTGCATTCCAAATTTAACGGTGTATACTAGGCAATGAAGGTTTACTAAACAAGTGAAATTACAGGGGGTTTACTTACTATGGTAGCCGAAAAGGGAACTCAAACGAAAACACAACAACAAGGGGAACAACATTTTGAATTGTTAAATTCAACACAAATTGTAATTAATGAAGCATTAGAAAAATTGGGTTATCCAAACGAAGTATATGAATTATTGAAAGAACCAATTCGTATGATGACAGTGAAAATTCCAGTTCGTATGGATGACGGGACTGTTAAAATATTTACAGGATATCGTGCACAACATAATGATGCTGTTGGTCCAACGAAAGGTGGAATTCGCTTCCATCCAAACGTAACAGAAAATGAAGTGAAAGCACTTTCTATTTGGATGAGTTTAAAATGTGGTATTGTTGATTTACCATATGGTGGAGGTAAAGGTGGAATCATTTGTGACCCACGTGAGATGTCTTTCCGTGAATTAGAAAGATTAAGCCGCGGTTATGTACGAGCAATTAGCCAAATTGTTGGTCCGACAAAAGATATTCCGGCTCCAGATGTATTTACAAACTCACAAATTATGGCATGGATGATGGATGAGTATAGCCGTATCGATGAATTTAATTCACCAGGATTTATTACAGGTAAACCACTTGTATTAGGTGGATCACACGGACGTGAAACAGCGACTGCAAAAGGTGTAACAATTTGTATTCGTGAAGCTGCGAAAAAACGTGACATTGATATTAAAGGTGCACGCGTTGTTGTTCAAGGATTTGGTAATGCGGGTAGCTTCTTAGCTAAATTTATGCATGATGCAGGCGCGAAAGTAATTGCAATTTCAGATGCTTACGGTGCATTACATGATCCGAATGGATTAGATATTGACTACTTACTAGATCGTCGCGATAGCTTTGGTACTGTAACAAAACTATTTAATAATACAATTTCAAATACAGAACTGTTAGAACTTGATTGCGACATTTTAGTTCCTGCTGCAATTGAGAACCAAATTACAGAAGAAAATGCTGATAAGATTAAAGCGAAAATTGTGGTTGAAGCTGCAAATGGTCCAACTACATTAGAAGCAACAAAAATCTTAACAGATCGTGGTATCTTACTTGTTCCAGACGTATTAGCAAGTGCTGGTGGCGTTACGGTATCTTACTTTGAGTGGGTACAAAATAACCAAGGTTACTACTGGACTGAAGAAGAAGTAGAACAACGTTTAGAAAAAGTAATGGTAAAATCATTCGATTCAATTTATGAAACATCACAAGTTCGTAAAGTGAACATGCGCTTAGCTGCATACATGATTGGTGTTCGTAAAATGGCTGAGGCTAGTCGCTTCAGAGGTTGGGTATAATATATAATGTTTTGAGAAAACGTGATTTCCTTTCGAGGGAATCGCGTTTTTTTGTTGAAGTATTAAATGAGGTGTTGTATATGGGGAATGAAATAATGGAACGAGTAGATCAATTAGAAGAAAAGGTTAAGGTGTTAGAGGGTGAACTTGCAAGAGCTAAGAGAGCCCGAAAAACAAGTGTCGTTCGGGTGTTCGGCGAAGGATTATTGTTTTTAATATTTGGTGCAGTTGTAGTTGGACCAATTATCGCGTTTATATTCACAATTATTACTTGGTTTGGTGAAAAATAGAATAAAAAATAAAAAAAGAACGCTTGTTCCACGCGAACGAACGTGCTATACTTTCCTTAGATAAGCAAAACGGAAATGATTTTAAGGAGAGATAAATGATGAAAATGACAGTAGACCAAAGATTTATGATGCCAGCAGATGTTGTAGAACGAGTGGAAGTATTACGAAACAAACAAAGCAAGCGTGGCACATTATTACAATCGGTAAATAAATTTTTCGGTTTAGATACGAAAGAAGATTGTATTTGGTTTTACGGTTTTTACGGAGTGGCTGTAAGTATTGTATTATTTATGGTATTCACATCAAATATTTTCGATGTTCTCTTCGCATAAGAAATATGCCATAAGGACATTGCCACCGAATACATATATAAGGAAGTAAGGTAATTTTTTAGAGCGGGAGTTGGTAGTAATGGCGATGTTCCCTATAGAGCGTAACTATATTGGGTATGGAAATTCACGACCAGGAATTCCTCTTTCAAAAGTAAGATTTATTGTAAGTCATGACACGGGGAACCCTGGTAGCAATGCGATAGGAAATCGGGATTACTTTAATGAAATACAACCGAAAGCTTCAGCGCATACATTTATTGATGATAAAACAATATTAGAAATTGTCCCTATAAATGAAGTTGCGTACCATGTTCGATACAATGTGCCAACGGATAATGAGTTATTCGGTTATGATGCGAATAAGGCTGCAATTGGGGTTGAACTTTGCTATGGTGGCGACGTAAACTTTTGGGAGGCGTATACTCGTTTTACGTGGTATCACGCTTATTTATGTCAAAATTTCGGTTTAAATCCTAAAAAGGCTATTGTGTCACACAAAACGTTGGATCCTACTCGGAAAATCGATCCTGAGAATGTATTAGGGCAACAAGGAATTAAATTTCAGCAGTTTTTAGCAGATGTCTATCGGATGTATGTTTCGTTTAGATGACAAATATATGAAAAATGAATACAATAAAGATAGATGCCTACTGCTGTAAGTAGGTTTTTTCTTGTTTATATAAATAGAGCAGAGGTAGAAGACTAGGAGTGAACTAAGTATGCAAAAAGAAACAGTTATTATTATCGGAGGCGGTCCATGCGGATTAGCAGCGGCGATTTCGTTGCAAAAAGTGGGGTTAAATCCGTTAGTAATCGAAAAAGGAAACATTGTAAATGCAATTTATAATTATCCAACTCATCAAACATTTTTCTCCTCTAGTGAAAAATTAGAAATTGGTGAAGTTGCTTTTATTACAGAAAATCGTAAGCCATTTCGTAATCAGGCGCTTGCGTATTATCGTGAAGTAGTAAAGCGTAAATCTATACGTGTAAATGCATTTGAACGAGTGGAACAAGTTCAAAAAGATGGTGATGTTTTTAAAGTTGAAACGACGAAGCGTGACGGAAACAAAGAAATATATGTTGCGAAATACATTGTTGTCGCAACTGGATATTATGATAATCCGAATTATATGAATGTACCTGGTGAGAAACTTGAGAAAGTAGCTCATTACTTCAAAGAAGGACACCCTTATTTTGATCGAGATGTCGTTGTAATAGGTGGTAAAAATTCAAGTATAGATGCAGCGTTAGAGCTTGTTAAATCGGGTGCACGTGTAACAGTTCTATACCGTGGTGGGGAATACTCGCCAAGTATTAAGCCGTGGATTTTGCCGGAATTTGAGGCGTTAGTACGAAATGGGACAATTCAAATGCATTTCCATGCGCATGTAGAAGAAATTACTGAGCATACGTTGACGTATACAGTAGATGGTGAGGCAAATACAATTCAAAACGATTTTGTATTTGCTATGACGGGTTACCATCCAGACCACAGCTTCTTAACAAAAATGGGAGTTCGGATTGATGAAGAAACAGGGCGCCCGATTTATATAGAGGGTAGTATGGAAACAAACGCTGAAAATATTTTTATTGCAGGTGTAATTGCTGCGGGGAATAACGCAAATGAAATATTTATCGAGAACGGTAGATTCCATGGAGATGCGATTGCGCAAACCATTGCATCAAGAGAAGAATAAAAAGAAGCTGTCGAAATCTTCGACAGCTTCTTTTTTAATCGTGCATAAACATATGTTGGATTGTTTCGTGAGAGTTTGTGTTTTCTAGTGCGACTAGTAATTTAATTCGCGCCTTTTGAGCGTTTAAACCGTAGGTGAAAACAATGCCCATATCTTTTAATTGTTTTCCGCCACCTTCATAAGAGTATACGTCTTGAACGATACCGTTAAAGCAGCGTGAAACTAATACAATTGGAATGCCTTTTTCTATTAATCGCCCTAGACTAGGAAGTGTTCTTGGAGGTAAATTACCTTGACCAAGTGCTTCAATAACAATTCCGTCTACTGGTAGTGTTTCGATTGCTGATAATAATGTATCATCCATACCTGCGTATGCTTTTAGAACGACAACGTTTTTAGAAATCTGTCGTACTGTGCATGTTTCGTGATGCACTAAAGCATGATGGAAAACAACACCACGTTTTGTTACCATGCCAATTGGTCCGTACTGTGGACTTTGGAATGTCGCGACATTACTTGTGTGCGTTTTTGTTACATTTGTAGCACAATGTATTTCGTCATTTAATACGACTAGAACACCTTTTTCAGCAGCTTCATTACTACTAGCAACTTTTACAGCTGATAAGAAATTATATAGACCATCGGCACCTAATTCATTACTAGAACGCATTGCCCCTGTCACAACGATTGGGATAGTTGCTTGAACTGTTAAATCAAGAAAATAAGCTGTCTCTTCTAATGTATCGGTACCATGCGTGATGACTACGCCGTGAATATCGTCTTGTTTTACTCTTTCGTCAATGATGACTTGCAATTGTAGCATTTCGCTAGGAGTCATGTGAGGAGATGGAAGATGGAACACATCTTCGACAATTAAATCAACATCGCCTTCTAAATCAGGAATGAATTTTAAAAGAGGATTCTTTTTACCGGGTTGTACGACCCCAGTTTCTTTATCTTCCTCCATTGCAATTGTTCCACCTGTGTGTAAAACTAGGATTCTTTTCAATGCTTATACCCCTTTCAAGTTGAAAAATACATTTAGAACATAACATGTTTTGAGTAAATTCGACAATGAAAATGTATAAAAGTATGCTTAGAAAATGACAATAAAATAAATTACTTTAAGTGTGCTCCGGTAAGTGGTTATTAGGTTAGGTTTTGTTTATGGAAATTTATGAGAGTAGATGTGTAAGTGTAGAGAGGGAAGGAGTGAGTTTTTTTGAAAAAAGTGGAGAAAATTATAATTCGTATATTACTGATTCAATTTATTTTTCTTTCTGTCGTCCAACTGCTTTTTATACATAAATCTTCAGTGAAATATTTATCGAAAATTGTTTATTACGAAGGTGTCGTCACGAAAAATAAGGCGGAAATCTTACAGGTGAATAAGTAGTTTTCATTTTCTTCTATGATGGATTATGCTACAATTATTGAGGATTTAATGACATGAGGCAAATGAGAAGAAGCAGGGGGAAAATACCTGCTTTTCGTTTTGTTTTATAAGTGAAAAATGAGGTGTTACAATGGATAAACGAATTTCGATTGCTATAGATGGTCCAGCGGCTGCTGGGAAAAGTACAGTGGCAAAAGTTGTTGCAAAAAAACTTTCATATGTTTACATTGATACAGGCGCAATGTACCGTACTATTACATATGCAGCCCTTGAACAAAAAGTGGATATTGAAAATGAAGAAAAGTTAATGGAAGTTGTAAAAAATGTAAATATTGAATTTCAGCAAGGGGAAAATACACAACTTGTATTTTTAAATGGACAAGATGTTTCTGAAGTGATTCGTACGCCAGATGTGACGAATCGTGTATCTATTGTAGCAAAGCATCGTCTTGTTCGTGAAGAAATGGTACGTCGTCAACAAGGATTAGCTAAAAAAGGCGGCGTAGTAATGGATGGCCGTGATATTGGTACACATGTACTACCAGATGCTGAAGTGAAAATCTTTATGCTTGCTTCTGTAGAAGAAAGAGCGGAAAGAAGACATTTAGAAAATATGAATAAAGGTTTCGATTCTAATTTAGAGCAGTTAAGAGAAGAAATTGCTAGGCGTGATAAATTAGATTCAGAACGCGAAGTTTCTCCTTTGAAAAAAGCTGATGATGCATTGGAATTAGATACAACTTCTTTATCAATTGAAGAAGTTGTCCAAAAAATTATGGGTATTGTTTCAGGAGTATTTGCGAAATAAAGAAAGAGGACTATCCTCTTTCTTTTTTTTTTTTTTTGAATTGTAAAGGATAAGTGAATTATAAGTCTCTTTTCTTGACAAATGGGCTAATTTGTAAGAAGTTAGTTACAGAGGGGAAAAAATGTCAGAATATATTCGCTATTATATTTCAAATCATACTTTCTTCAAGATGATTTTGCTGTATACTATTTATATAGATTTAATATAGTTTCTTGTGAACTGTATTGAAACAGAATATGTGATGATAAATTCTTAAACATGCAAATGAAAACATTTGTTTTCATTTCGTATATACATAAAAATGCTTTGTCAATTCTGTAGGGAGGTATTTCCATGGTAGAGAAAATGAATGAAGAAGTTATGAATTCAAAAGAATTACAAGTTGGTGACGTTGTTACAGGTTCTGTAACGAAAGTTGAAGAGAAACAAGTTCTTGTAAATGTTGGATACAAAACAGATGGCGTAATTCCGATTAGTGAATTAGCTAACGTTCATATTGAAAAAGCAAGCGATGTTGTAGAATTAGATCAAACACTTGAATTGAAAATTATTAAATTAGAAGATGATGATCTTGTTTTATCTAAGAGAGCTGTTGACGCAGAAAAAGCGTGGGTAGAATTACAAGAAAAATTTAATTCTGGTCATGTATTTGATGTTATTGTAAAAGATATCGTGAATGGTGGGTTAGTTGTGGACCTTGGTGTTCGTGGTTTTATCCCAGCTTCACTTGTAGAAGTACATTATGTAGAAGACTTTGCTGACTATAAAGGAAAAACATTAGCGGTGAAAATTGTTGAATTAGACCGTGAAAAAAATCGTGTTATTCTTTCACATAAAGTGGTAGTAGAACTAGAACTAGATTCTAAGAAAAAAGAAGCAATCTCTTCGTTAAAAGAAGGGGATATTGTTGAAGGAACAGTACAACGATTAACGGATTTTGGTGCTTTCGTTAACGTTGGTGGTGTGGACGGTTTAGTTCACATTTCACAAATTTCACACGAACGTGTAGAGCAACCTTCTGAGGTATTAGAGCAAGGTCAAAAGGTAAAGGTAAAAGTGTTATCTGTTGATGCTGATACGCAACGTATTTCTTTATCAATTAAAGCAGCTCAGCCAGGACCTTGGGAAAATGTTGCTGGCGAAATAAAAGCTGGAGATATTCGTGAGGGAGTAGTAAAACGCCTTGTTACATTCGGTGCATTTGTTGAAATTTTACCTGGTGTTGAAGGGCTTGTACATGTATCTCAAATTGCAAATCGTCACGTGAAAAATCCAAATGAAGTATTGGAAATGGGACAAGAAGTAAAAGTGAAAGTACTTGAAGTCCATGTAGCAGAAAAACGTATTTCTTTAAGCATAAAAGAAACGCTTGAAGAAAATAATGTAACAGAAGATTATAGCCAATATGAGCCAAATGCTGATTCGGCTACTTTCCAGTTAAGTGATATTATTGGTGAACAACTGAAAAAATTAAAGAAATAAAGAGGGGTACAAGTGGTAAGGGCAAAACGTAAATTAGATCATATTGAATATGCTTTTTCTACTGGTCAGTCTCGTACGCATGGCTTTCATGATATTGATTTTGTGCATCAAAGCTTGCCAAATTCAAGTTATGACACTATAACATGTGAAACAAAAATCGGCGAACTTTCACTAAGTTCGCCGATTTTTATCAATGCGATGACTGGTGGTGGAGGAGAGCAAACATTACATATTAATGAGCAATTAGCATATGTAGCGAAACATCATAACCTTGCTATGGCTGTAGGATCGCAAATGGCAGCTTTAAAAGATGAAAGTGAATCGGCTTCGTATAAAGTTGTTAGGAAAGTAAATCCGAATGGGATTTTTTTCGCAAACTTAGGAAGTGAGGCAACTGTCGAACAGGCAGAGCGTGCCGTTGATATGATTGAAGCGAATGCACTGCAAATTCATTTAAATGTCATACAGGAGTTAACGATGCCAGAAGGAGACCGTGATTTTACTGGTGTACTTCAGCGGATTGAGAAAATAGTTTTAAAAAGTAAAGTACCTGTCATCGTAAAAGAAGTCGGTTTTGGAATGAGTAAGGAAACAGTACAACAGTTAGCGAATATAGGTATAACAGCAATTGATATTGGCGGACAAGGTGGTACGAATTTTGCTGCTGTTGAAAATGAAAGAAGACAGCGAATGCTTTCTTATTTTAATAACTGGGGCATACAAACAGCTACCTCGATTATTGAAGCAACCTCTACAAATAATAACCTCTCTTTTATTGCATCTGGGGGTATACAAACAGCACTTGACGTGGCGAAGGCAATCGCATTAGGGGCGAATACAACTGCGTTTGCTGGATACTTTTTACGTATTTTAATGCAAGATGGCGTTGAGAATTTAGTGGATGAAATTGATCTTTTACATACAGATTTAAAATTTATTATGACAGCTCTTGGCGTGAAGACGATAGAAGAGTTACAATCTGTACCTCTTGTTGTAAAAGGTGAAACGTACCATTGGTTAGCGCAGCGAGGGATTGACACTGCACATTATAGTAGGCGATGAAAAATCAACCATCTGGTTGGTTTTTTTGCGTTTTATTTTCGTAAAATGAAGAGGGAGGGCGAGAAGTTATCATTCTATATAATTCTATAAATGGAAAAAAGAGAGAATTTACATTATAATAAAAGTATATATAAATATTGTGCGGAAAAACATGGTAAAAGTAAGAAAGTATTCCTCTCTATATAGCTGGTTAGCGATAAAACAAGATAAGAGATTGCTATTTAAGAGTCAAAAGAAACAAGGGGAAATTTACGATGATTTTGAGGATGAGGATGTTAATAAAAAAGGAGATAATGTATCTTCAAATAGTAAAAATACAATAGGACGCATTACATATAATAGTGAAGATGTTAACATCCATGCACGAAATATAAGAGAAGATACAGCGGTTTCTGGATATAATAAAAAGGTTGAAATTTCATTAACTTCAAATGTAAGAGAAGGAGATTCTAGTTCAACAATAGCACAATCAGCAATTAAAACGGCGAATATTGCAATCGCAGTCGGGAATAAATTGTATAGGAATCCAACGGTGAATGCAGGAAGTGGAATAGAAGCACTAATTTTGCCAAGGGAATTAGGAGAAGACAAAAATCCATCGGAAGATTCGTATGCAATTTATTATTTTAATATACCAAATGAAGTGAGTTTAAGTAATGCTGAAGTAGTATTGCTTTCTGATCAAGGATATACCATTGTGAGTAGGGAAATTAAAGGAGAAAAAGAAGGTATTGTAGGTGCGAAAAAAGAGGTTGAGCGAAAGTTAAATGAGATAGGAGAGACAGATTATGTACGTGTAGAGGTAAAGAGTAAAAATCCTTCTCTACATACGTATTATGTTATTACATATTCTAAAAACCAACAGGTGTAGTTACGATTAATGCCTCGTTGAGTGATAGGGTTTATAATGCGAAAACAAAAGAATTATATTACGAGTAGAAATAAATAAAATAATTGTGTAAAAAGACGGTTTCGTACAATATCGAAACCGTCTTTTTGTATTGCCTATTTGAGGGCAACTTGATTGGTGTGAGCAAATAATCAGTGGGGATGGATACCCCTACTTAAGTTTCACTTTATTTAATGCTGATTCTGCTTTCGAGCTTGCTCCGGTGTATCAAGACTTGTTGCACCGGGATATTGAAGTGATTGGTCGCGATCAGATTCAACGCGGCGTGATTCTCTTAGCTTTCGTTCTTGGCGATCTTTACCCATTGTGAGTTACACCTCCTTATTAAAAGTTTTGCTGTTATGAGAAAAACTATGCACAAAGAAAAGGAGGATTAACTTTCATAAAAAGTTCCCATAATGGAAATCATAGGAGGTGAAATGATGGATGGGAGTACTTTTTATTTTGTTGCTTGGATAGGGTGGATTGTCGTGACCTTTTTTATGAAAAAGGAATCTATTCGTTGGAAGATAAGTGCTTGTATATTAATTTTTATTATTTGTTCTCCGTTAAATGTGACGATTGCTTCTTTCACGATATCGGTAAATGCCCTTTTGCTTTGTATTATTTCTTTTGTAGGTATCGCGTTATATTCTATTTGGAAAAAATTATATACCTTACTTTCGGCACTTATTATTGCAATGTTATATACAAGCTTTCATTTGTTAGAAGTATATGATCCAATTTGGATTGTGGTTGATAGGTTATTGCTGTTAAGTGGTGCACTTGTGTATGCATCGGTTTTATTGCACGGGGATCGCATATTACGATTATGCTCCTTATATATAGGGATGTTACAAGGAGAATTATTGGTGACGCTGATTTTTCGTAAATTACATTTTCCTTATGAATACGGCAGTTTAGCTTTTTTAGATGTTGCTGCTGTTTCCACTTTATTTATGGCGATTTTACTTTGGATTACAAAGGCATCGGTATATATGGAACAATTTAAGAGGAAAACACGTAAAAGAAAGGCGAGGGTAATACATGACTGAATATACACCAGCTATTTTATGTGGCGTAATTGCAGGTACAATAACTAGGTTGTTAATGCTTCGTACCGATACGAGGCAATATCCGACGAGGCTTCACGGGAAAATTATTCATATCGCGATGGGATTAATTGCGGCTGCCTTAGGAGCAATTGCGATTCCGTCTGTTTTGAAAAAAGATTTTTCTGCAATTACATTTCTTACGTTAGCGGCGACGCAATTTCGTGATGTGCGCAATATGGAAAGAAATACGCTTCAACAATTAGATGGATATGAGCTCGTACCACGTGGTAATACATACATTGAAGGAATTGCATTAGTATTTGAAAGTCGTAACTACTTGGCGATGTTAACGTCGTTTGTAACAACGTTTGCGTATATAGGACTCGATTCATGGATTGCCGGGGTAATTACTGGTATAGTAAGTTTTTTCATTGCGAAAAAATTAATGTCAGGTAAAAGACTTCATGACCTTGTAGAAATAGAGCACGTTCCACTTCGTTTTGAAGGAGCGGGACTTTATATTGATAATATTTACATTATGAATATTGGATTGCCAGCAAGGCAAGAAGAAATTATGAAATATGGAATGGGATTTATTTTAAAACCGAAATCGATAGATGCGATGGTTACAATCTCAAACTTAGGACAACGGCAAGCTATTTTACATGATGTTTCGGTTGCTTTAGGAATATATAGAGATTCTGGAACGCCGGCACTTGTACCGTTAGCGAAGCGTGATTTAGAGGATGGGAGAGTTGGGATTTTTGTTCTGCCGCAAGATCAAGATGCAGAAAAAGCGATAGGGGTAATCGGAAATGTACCAACATTAGAGAGTGCTGTTCATATGTCATCAGAAGCTCCGAAAGGAAGGGGAGATAAGAGATGATGTTAGAAAGTGTTATTCTCGCAGTCATTACAACAACGCCAGAGAAATTTGCAGGTGGTGCCCCTTTATTTATTTGCGAGTCGACAGAGGAACTGGAATTTGTTGCAAATAATTTAGAGGCTATTTTAGATGGTATTGCACATCGCTTACAAGATAATGTATATATTATTGTGAAACATTAGTAACGTGTGGTATAATGTGAGGTGTTTTGATACGTTGAGAAATATTCTGGAATGCAAATCCCTTCTTGCACAAAGAAGGGTTTTTTACATAATAAACAGAAGCAAGTTGAAAGGATGAAAGTATATGCCGAAACCAGTAATAGCGATAGTAGGCCGCCCGAACGTAGGGAAATCTACTATTTTCAATAGAATTGTTGGAGAAAGAGTTTCAATCGTAGAAGATATACCAGGTATAACGCGAGACCGTATTTATAGTGCGGGAGAATGGTTAAATCATGAGTTTAACATTATTGATACAGGTGGAATTGATATTGGAGACGAGCCGTTCTTGACACAAATTCGTCAACAGGCGGAAGTAGCGATTGATGAAGCAGATGTTATCATTTTTATGACGAATGGTCGCGATGGTGTAACTGCAGCAGATGAAGAAGTTGCTAAAATTTTATACCGTTCTAAAAAACCAATTGTACTTGCGGTAAATAAGGTTGATAATCCAGACATGCGTAGTGATATTTATGATTTTTATGCATTAGGATTTGGCGAGCCATTCCCGATTTCAGGTACACACGGTTTAGGACTTGGTGATTTGTTAGATGAAGCTGCAAATCATTTTCCAAAGATTGAAGAAGAAGCGTATGACGATGAAACAATCCGTTTCTCTTTAATTGGACGTCCAAACGTAGGGAAATCATCACTTGTAAATGCACTTCTTGGTCAAGAACGTGTAATTGTAAGTAATATAGCGGGAACGACACGTGATGCTGTTGATACACCATATAGTAAAGATGATCAAGATTATGTAATCATCGATACAGCTGGTATGCGTAAAAAAGGGAAAGTATACGAAAGTACAGAAAAGTATAGTGTACTTCGTGCACTTAGAGCGATTGAACGTTCTGACGTTGTTTTAGTCGTTTTAGACGGAGAAGAAGGAATTATTGAGCAAGATAAAAAAATCGCTGGATATGCTCATGATTCAGGACGAGCTGTTATTATCGTTGTAAACAAATGGGATGCAGTGAAAAAAGATGAAAAAACAATGAAAGCATTTGAAGAAAACATCCGTGCTCATTTCCAATTTTTAGAGTATGCACCGATTGTATTCTTATCTGCGAAAACGAAAAAGCGTACACAAACGTTATTACCGGTTATCAATGAGGTAAATGAAAGCCATAGCATCCGTGTACAAACGAATGTATTAAATGATGTAATCATGGATGCGGTAGCGATGAATCCAACGCCGACACATAATGGTAGCCGTCTGAAAATCTTCTATGCGACACAAGTTGCGGTAAAACCACCAACATTTGTTATATTTGTAAACGATACAGAATTAATGCACTTTTCATATGAGCGCTTCTTAAAGAACCGTTTACGTGAAGCGTTCGGTTTTGTAGGAACGCCGATTCACATTATCGCTAGAGCAAGAGACTAATGGAGAGGATGTGATTTTATGACAAAAATCACAGTAATAGGAGCAGGTAGCTGGGGAACAGCGTTAGCGATGGTATTAGCTGACAATGGGCATGATGTACGTATTTGGGGAAACCGTCCTGAACTCATGAATGAAATTAATACGAAGCGTGAGAACAGTAGATATCTTCCAGGGATTACATTGCCAAGCACAATCGTAGCCTACTCTTCTTTAGAAGAAGCATTAGTAGATGTAAATACAGTACTGCTAGTAGTACCGACGAAAGCGTACCGAGACGTATTGCAAGAGATGAAAGAAATTGTTACAGAGCCAATTACTTGGATTCATGCAAGTAAAGGAATCGAACCAGGTACGTCAAAACGTATTTCGGAAGTGATTGAGGAAGAAATTCCAGAGAGCTTGATTAAGGATGTTGTTGTACTATCTGGGCCGAGTCACGCTGAAGAAGTTGGATTGCGTCAAGCGACAACTGTTACGTCTGCAGCAAAGCGTATGGAAGCGGCTGAGGGAGTACAAGATTTGTTTATGAATAGCTATTTCCGTGTATATACAAACCCAGATATCGTTGGAGTTGAACTTGGTGGTGCTTTAAAAAATATTATTGCACTAGCTGCGGGGATATCTGACGGGCTTGGATTAGGTGATAATGCGAAAGCGGCATTAATGACACGTGGTTTAACAGAGATTGCTCGTTTAGGAAGAAAAATGGGCGGAAATCCGTTAACGTTTGCTGGTCTAACTGGTATGGGAGACTTAATTGTAACTTGTACAAGTGTGCATAGCCGAAATTGGCGCGCTGGAAATATGCTTGGAAAAGGGCACTCTTTAGAAGAAGTGCTAGAAAGTATGGGTATGGTTGTAGAAGGTGTAAGAACAACGAAAGCTGCTCATGAATTGGCAGAGAAAATGGAAGTTGAAATGCCGATTACAGCGGCTTTATATGACGTGCTGTTCAATGGGAATAATGTGAAAGATGCAGTAGGCTCATTGATGGGACGTGTTCGAAAACATGAAGTTGAAGCGATACCTGATTTGTTATAAAGAAAACGGTAGAAGTACATTTCGTACTTCTACCGTTTTTTATTTTTTATGGGTCTTTTCACCAATTTTTCATCTCTGCATAGGATGAAGAGTAACTTGAGGAGAGGGTGAAAAGAATGGATAACAACATTTTTAATAACATTGAAAAAGAAGCGAAAGTGAACAAAGAAGATATTTTTAAATTAGCGTCGTCTGTTCAAAATGCGAACTTACGTGATGAGACAGTGCTTCGCCAATTGATTCATCAAGTTGCTCTAATGGCAGGACGCGAAGTGCCGAAAGAGCAAGAGGATCAAATTGTAAAAGCGATTATTAACAATAATATGCCGGCGGATTTTGGTTCGTTAAGTAAAATGTTTAAAAAATAAATTATGAGAAACAAAGAGTTTAGAGAATGCATATGATAGTTATGAAAGAATGGGAATAGAGCTGTTAAGGGCATATTTGGTCAACCGAAGCGCATCATTTCGTGCTTCGGTTTTATTATTTTAAATAAAAATCATCAATTCACGGAAAAATGATGATTTTTATTTGTTTAAAGATTTTAATTTGTTAAAATAGTATAAAAATAGATTGAAAGTAAAGGGGTGTATATATGTCGGAAGGGCTTATGAAAATGTGGTTTGCTTTAGGGGCAATTGGATTTATGTTTCTTGCAGTAAGTTTTATTTTATTGAGTAGGCATAAAATGAAGAATAAATTTTTGAAAGGGATTACAGCTTTAGTAGCGTACACCCTCATGATTGTATCGGGAATTGTTATTTTCCTTGTTGTATTTAGTGGCCCTATTGAGCAATAAAGGATGTGTAGTCGGTAAATGTTACAAAAGCAACAGTCCATACTAGCATGAAAAGGTGATTGTCAGTGAAAAAAATCCATATTATTTTAATATTTTGTTGCATGAGCATTTTAACAGGGTGTATGTATCCAAGAGAAAATATGAAACAAAGTGCTATTCCTTATGAAGACCAGTTGCAAGTTGTACAAAAAGCCATTAATACATATAAGGAGCAAACGGATGGTTTATTACCAATTAAGACGCGTGATATGAGTACGCCGATTTATCAGAAGTATCCAATTGATTTTCAAAAAATTGCTCCAAGGTACATACAAGAGGCACCAGGGAATGCGTATGAAAGTGGTGGAGTATATCAATATGTATTAATAGATGTTGAAAAAAATCCGACAGTAAAGTTAATTGATGTGAGAATGGCGGAACAAATTCAAGAAGTGGCATTGAAGCTAAGAATGTATCGTGATGAACATCAATATCCACCTTTTAAAAAAGTGATCACAGATGGTGTTTATGAATTAGACTTCAAAAAACTAGGATATAAAGATGTACCACAAGTGACAAGTCCGTACTCAGGAAAAGGCCTCCCTCTTGTAATTAATGAAAAAGGAGAATTGTTTGTTGATTATAGAATCGACTTATATGAAGCGTTGAAAAAAAATGAAGGACAATTTAAAGAAGGTGAAGATATCCGGAGTATACTATCGAAGGATTCCCCGTTTGTTCCTGCATATTCTTTGCCGTACACAGTAAAAAATGGAGAACCAATTTTTTTGAAATCATAAGTCATGAACCTTTCTTTTAGTGAATAAGTTCTAGAAGAAAGGTTTTTTATGTTATACAACTTGCGATGCAAACAAAAGGTATTTTTAAATAGTCATATGAAATTGGACAAAATTATATGATATATTGTCCGAACTTCTAGAATACCATTATATTATATCAGATATTATAGGCAACATTAGAGAAGGTATTAGTTGACTATAAACGTGGAATTATTCCCAAAAATATTGAGGGAGGGAATCACTTGGAAAAGGTAGATATTTTTAAAGATATTGCGGAACGCACAGGCGGTGATATTTATTTTGGAGTTGTAGGAGCTGTTCGAACAGGGAAATCAACATTTATTAAAAAATTTATGGAACTTGTTGTTATTCCCAATATTGAAAATGAGTCAGACCGTCAAAGAGCGCAGGATGAACTGCCTCAAAGTGCTGCTGGTCGTACAATAATGACGACGGAACCGAAGTTTGTTCCAAACCAAGCGGTTTCTATCGAAGTAGATGAAGGTCTTGAAGTGAATATTCGATTAGTAGATTGTGTTGGATATACGGTTCCAGGAGCAAAAGGCTATGAAGATGAGAATGGTCCGCGCATGATTAATACTCCTTGGTATGAAGAGCCTATTCCATTCCATGAAGCTGCAGAAATCGGAACACGTAAAGTAATTCAAGAGCATTCAACAATTGGCGTCGTTATTACAACAGATGGAACAATTGGTGAAATTCCAAGAAGAGATTATATAGAGGCAGAAGAACGCGTTGTAAATGAGTTAAAAGAAGTAGGAAAGCCTTTCATTATGATTATCAATACTGTACAGCCATACCATCCAGATACGGAGCAGTTACGTCAAAGTTTATCAGAAGAATATGATATCCCAGTAATTGCGATGAGTGTAGAGAGTTTAAGAGAAACAGATGTGTATAACGTACTGCGAGAAGCATTATTCGAGTTCCCGGTTTTAGAAGTGAATGTAAACCTTCCGAGCTGGGTAATGGTGCTAAATGAAGGGCATTGGTTACGCCAAAGTTATCAGGAAGCGGTTCAAGAGACTGTAAAGGATATAAAACGTCTTCGTGATGTGGACCGTGTCGTTTGGCAGTTTAGTCAATATGAATTTATTGATCGAGCAAGTCTAGCTGGCATCGATATGGGGCAAGGTGTGGCAGAGATTGATTTATATGCGCCAGATGAATTGTATGATCAAATTTTAAAAGAAGTAGTAGGAGTAGAGATTCGAGGGAAAGATCATTTATTAAAGCTTATGCTCGATTTATCTCATGCGAAAACAGAGTATGACCAAGTGGCGGATGCCTTGCGGATGGTAAAACAAACCGGATATGGAGTAGCAGCGCCTGCATTAGCTGATATGAGCTTAGATGAACCGGAAATTATTCGTCACGGCTCAAGATTCGGTGTTAAATTAAAAGCGGTTGCGCCGTCTATTCATATGATTAAAGTGGATGTAGAATCAACATTTGAACCAATTATCGGTACTGAAAAACAAAGTGAAGAACTAGTTCGTTACTTGATGCAAGATTTTGAAGATGACCCGCTATCAATTTGGAATTCTGATATATTTGGGCGCTCTCTTAGCTCTATTGTTAGAGAAGGAATTCAAGCGAAGTTATCTCTAATGCCAGAAAACGCTCGTTATAAATTAAAAGAAACGCTAGAAAGAATTATTAATGAAGGATCTGGCGGATTAATTGCGATTATATTATAAGAAAAAAATCCCTCTAATTGCAGAGGGATTTTTTTCTTTTTGAGTAAGTAATAGGAAAATAAACAGTCATTATCTAATATTTTGTTGTAAATTGTCAAGTTTCATCAGAATTTCACATTTTTAGAGTAACAATTTCCTTAAAAATATTGAATTATAAAGGAGAATCGTATAATATAGGCGTTGATAATGATTTATCTACATCTTTGTAGTATAGAATTTGTAAAAATTGCCTACAAATGAAAGTAAGACTCATTTTATGATCATTATACAGTCTTATCTTTGGGAGGAGGTGAATGGCATGAACAAGACAGATTTAATCAATGCTGTTGCAGAAGCAAGTTCCCTTTCTAAAAAGGACGCAACAAAAGCAGTGGACGCTGTTTTTGATTCTATCTTAGAAGCTTTAAAACAAGGTGATAAAGTACAACTAATCGGATTCGGTAACTTCGAAGTTCGTGAGCGTGCGGCTCGTAAAGGTCGTAACCCACAAACAGGTGAGGAGATTGAAATCGCTGCAAGTAAAGTACCTGCATTCAAACCTGGTAAAGCGTTAAAAGATGCGGTTAAATAATCCTTACATATTAACAGGGAAGAAGAGTTTCCTTTTTGGAAACTCTTCTTTTTGCTTTTAAAAACATAAATATGCTAGAATGTGTTCGTATCACTTTTAGGTTTTTCGGGAGGGCTAGCGGATGGCAAAAGTTAATTTAGAACAAATTGAACATGCAGTACGTCTTATTTTAGAGGCAATCGGAGATGACCCAAATCGCGAGGGAGTACTTGATACACCGAAACGTGTTGCGAAAATGTACGCAGAAGTATTCTCAGGAATGCATGAGGATCCGAAAGAGCATTTACACAAAGTATTCGGAGAAGACCACGAAGAGCTTGTGCTAGTAAAAGATATACCATTCTATTCGATGTGTGAGCATCATCTTGTTCCGTTTTATGGAGTTGCTCACGTTGCATATATTCCGCAAGGTGGAAAAGTAACGGGACTAAGTAAATTAGCTCGTACTGTAGACACAATTGCGCGTCGTCCGCAACTACAAGAACGTATTACATCAACAGTAGCTAACTCTATTATGGAAGTACTAGAGCCGCATGGTGTAATGGTAGTAGTAGAAGCAGAGCATATGTGTATGACGATGCGTGGTGTGAAAAAGCCTGGTGCGAAAACAGTAACGACTGCAGTGCGCGGCGTGTTAGAAAATGATGCAGCAGCACGTAGTGAAATTTTATCGTTTATTAAGACGAATTAAAGAAGAGCGGGAAACTGCTTTTCTTTTTTTTATATACAAAAAAATGATATAGTTTTAATGTTAAAGAGAAAGAATATAAAGGTTGAAAATTACTTCTGCCTTTTGTGTAAATGAATGTTTGTAGTAGTTAGAGACGAAGATAACTTGTATGAATAAAAGTTGAGGCTTTATTCGGTGGCAGTTTGGCAGAAGTAGCCAAGTTTTGATTATAGAAAATAGAATGTATGTGTTATAATAAATTTTATGAATTAGAAAACAAGGGTGATTTTTTGTGTGTGACATCTACGGAGGGTATGCGGGTATTAAAGAGAAATTGATGGAGAAATTACGCCATCCTTATTTTATAAACTATATTGAAGAACCATTTATTGATGAAGAAAAAATAGCGCTGTTATACGGTGCATTAAAAAGTGCAAATATACATAAAGAACAAATTGATCATTATGTCGTAACGATTATGCTTGTACAAATTGCTCTTGATACACATGAAAAAGTATCAAATAAAGCAAACGAAGAGACGAGTGGATTCCATAAGCGTCGTCAATTGACAGTTCTTGCAGGGGATTATTATAGTGGTCTATACTATTACTTATTGTCAATGAATTGTGATATTATCTTAATTCGTGCACTTGCTGAAGGAATTAAGGAGATTAATGAACATAAAATTATGCTGTATCAAAAAGCACATGTGACGATTCAAGACATAATGGAAAGTGTAGTAATAATTGAATCTGCGCTTTTGCAAAAAACATGTGATCATTTTCAGTTATCTAATTGGAAACCATATATAACTTATGTGTTAGGAAAAAATCGTCTTCAAAAAGAGTGTCAATTGTATGCTGATAAACAAAATTCACCTGTTTTTCAAGCAGTCCAAAAAATCTCATTGGATGATGATAAAAATTTGGAAACAGTTATTAATGAATGGCTTATGGAAATGAGAAAGCAAGAAGAAAATTTTTTAGAGAATCATACAGAAGTTAATGAGATAATTTCTATGTTAAGAGATAAATCAAGGACATAAGCAACTTTACATTGGAAGAAGGTACGAGCATGCAACAATCAAAAGAAGAAAGAGTACATGACGTATTTGAGAAAATTTCTGATAAATACGATGTGATGAATTCTGTAATTAGTTTTCAAAGGCATAAGGCATGGCGCAAAGAAACGATGCGAATTATGGATGTGAAACCCGGGAGTAAGGCACTTGACGTATGCTGCGGGACGGCAGATTGGACAATTGCACTAGCGGGAGCTGTAGGTGAAGATGGGAAGGTTTACGGTTTAGACTTTAGCGAAAATATGCTAGCTGTCGGTAAACAAAAGGTAGAAGCTTTAGAATTAAAGCAAGTAGAACTTATACATGGAAATGCAATGGAACTTCCTTATGAAGATAATACGTTTGATTATGTAACAATTGGTTTTGGGTTACGTAACGTTCCGGATTACATGCAAGTATTAAAAGAAATGACGCGTGTAGTAAAGCCTGGTGGAAAAGTAATTTGCCTGGAAACATCTCAACCAACGATGATAGGTTTTCGTCAAGGGTATGTCTTATACTTTAAATATATCATGCCGTTATTTGGAAAGATGTTTGCGAAAAGTTATAAAGAATATTCATGGCTTCAGGAATCTGCTAGTACATTCCCAGGGATGAAAGAGTTAGCACGTATGTTTGAAGAAGCTGGGCTTAAGAATGTGCAAGTGAAACCATTTACTTTTGGTGTAGCAGCTATGCATTTAGGTATTAAACCAGAATCAAAATAGAAAAAAGAAAAAAGACGTTTTAGGTTAAGGTGAACAATATGAAGTTACAACTTATGTACTCTTTTTTACGATCGGATATTAATGTTATAGAAAAAGAATTGAAGAAGACAGTTGCTTCTGAGCAGCCGTTAGTAGAAGAAGCGGCATTACAGCTTATTGAAGCAGGCGGGAAGCGGATTCGCCCTGTTTTTGTTTTGCTTGCAGGGAAATTTGGGGATTATAAGTTAGATGCAATTAAGCTTGTTGCGGTTGCATTAGAACTAATTCATATGGCTTCGCTTGTTCACGATGATGTCATTGATGCTGCGTTTTTACGACGCGGTAGCGCAACAGTGAATGCGAAATGGGGAGATCGTATTGCAATGTATACAGGAGACTACTTGTTTGCGAAGTCTCTTGAATGTATAACAAATATAGAAATTCCAGATGCACATCAAGCGTTGTCTCATACAATTTTAGAAGTTTGTAAAGGTGAAATCGAACAAATTAAAGATAAGTATAACTATGATCAAAATTTACGAACGTATTTAAGAAGGATAAAACGAAAAACAGCATTGTTAATCGCCGCAAGTTGTCAGTTGGGAGCGATTGCTGCTGGTGCTAATCGTGATACTGTAAATCGTCTATTTTGGTACGGATATTTTGTTGGTATGTCTTATCAAATTATTGATGATATTTTAGATTTCGTATCGACAGAAGAGAAGCTTGGAAAGCCTGCTGGTGGTGATTTATTACAAGGTAACATTACATTACCTGTTTTGTATGCCATGGAAGATCCAGTTCTTCGTCAAAAAATTACATCTGTGCATGAAAATACAACAGCAAGTGAAATGAAAGAAATTATTGATGATATTAAAGCGAGCGAAGCTATTGATAAAGCATTTTCGTTTAGTGAACGTTATTTACATAAAGCATTAGAAATAATAAAACCACTCCCTCGTGGACAGGCGAAGTATGCGTTGCAAAATGTCGCAAAGTATATTGGAAAACGAAAATTTTAGTGTTTTGTCTAAAAAATAAAATAATCTCTCTATTTCAAAACTATTGCGCAATTGTGATAAGGGTGTTAATATGTGTGTGGGGATATACAATTACATACATAATTCAGAAGTGGAGAGATTTTTTATGGAAAAAACATTTCTAATGGTAAAACCAGACGGTGTACAACGTGCCTTCATTGGGGAAATTGTAGCTCGTTTTGAGAAAAAGGGCTTTCAATTAGTTGGTGCAAAATTAATGCAAGTTACTCCGGAAATTGCTGAACAACACTACGGTGAGCATAAAGAAAGACCTTTCTTTGGTGAATTAGTAGACTTTATTACATCTGGTCCTGTATTCGCAATGGTATGGCAAGGTGAAGGTGTAGTAGATACAGCACGCAATATGATGGGTAAAACACGACCACATGAAGCTGATCCTGGAACAATTCGTGGAGATTTCGGTGTAACTGTTGCGAAAAACATTATCCACGGTTCGGATTCTTTAGAAAGTGCAGAACGCGAGATTGCTATTTTCTTTAAGGAAGATGAATTAGTAGACTACTCAAAATTAATGAATCAATGGATTTACTAATTATTTTGAAATAATTTGTAAACGCTTTAATAACTGTGATAATAGTAAAAAGTGTGAGAAGAATAGGGGTATTCTTCTTGCACTTTTTTTATTTCGATCAGTTACGAAGTTAGGGCTGTTATGATATATTGGTATGTAAAGTAAAAGGTTTACTATTATGAAAATAATCGAACAATTACAAGTAGGGAAAGCAAACATTCGATTTACTATATAATTTCTTTGTATTTTAAAGAGTGATGGAAGATAATATAGCTGCTTTATGTAGCGGGATAAATACATATGCGAAAAGAGGAATAACGTATGCGATATATTACAGCTGGTGAATCCCATGGTCCGCAACTTACGACAATTTTAGAAGGTGTTCCGGCAGGGGTATCTTTAGTAGCGAATGATATAAATGAAGAATTAGCTAGAAGACAAAAAGGATATGGACGCGGTAGACGCATGCAAATTGAGAAAGACCAAGTGCAAATTGTAAGTGGTGTTAGGCATGGGAAGACGATGGGGTCACCGATTGCACTTGTTGTTGAAAATCGTGATTTTACACATTGGACAAAGGTTATGGGTGCAGAGCCGTTAACTGAGCAGGAAGAGAAAGAAATGAAAAGGCAAGTTACGAAACCTAGACCTGGACACGCAGATTTAAATGGTGCGATTAAATATGGTCATAGAGATATGAGGAATGTATTAGAGCGTTCTTCAGCACGTGAAACGACAGTTCGTGTTGCAGCTGGTGCAGTTGCAAAAAAAATATTAGCGGAATTAGGTATACAAGTAGCGGGACATGTTATCGAGATTGGTGGTGTACAGGCAGCTAATATTAAATATAACTCTATTGTGGAATTACAAAGTACTACAGAAGCATCTCCTGTACGTTGTTTAGATGAAGAGGCCGGTAAAAAGATGATGCAAGCAATTGATGATGCGAAGGCAAATGGTGATTCTATCGGTGGTATTGTTGAAGTAGTTGTAGAAGGAATGCCAATTGGAGTAGGTAGCTATGTACATTATGATAGAAAATTAGATGCAAAATTAGCAGCGGCAATTATGAGTATTAACGCTTTTAAAGGTGTTGAAATTGGAATTGGTTTTGAAGCAGCACATAGACCTGGAAGTGAAGTGCATGATGAAATCCTTTGGGATGAAGTGCAAGGGTACAGAAGAAAAACGAACAATGCAGGTGGATTAGAAGGTGGCATGACAACTGGTATGCCGGTTGTTGTGCGCGGTGTTATGAAACCGATACCGACATTATATAAACCGCTTCAAAGTGTTGATATTGATACGAAAGAACCTTTTACAGCGAGTATTGAACGTTCAGATAGTTGTGCAGTGCCAGCAGCTAGCGTTGTGGCTGAAGCTGTTGTGGCTTGGGAGCTCGCAACAGCTTTAATTGAACAATTTGGATTAGATCGTATCGATCTTATACGTGAAAATATTGAGAAACATAATGAATATGCGAGGGGATTTTAATGGAGAACATACATATTCAAACGAAATCAAAAGAATATGATGTACATGTTGGAAGGGAGGCGTTGTCACACTTAACAACGCTTATTCAAAAAATGAATCCTGCAGTATCTAACATAATGATCATTTCTGATGAAGCTGTTGCATCACTGCATTTACAGACAGTTGTTGATGCATTGCAAGTAGAGCAAAAAGTATTTTCGTTTGTTGTACCGAGTGGCGAAAAAGAGAAGTCTTTTGAAAATTTCTATGAGGCTCACACTTCGGCTCTTGAAAATAAATTAGATAGAAATTCTTTAATCATCGCACTTGGAGGCGGAATGATTGGAGATTTGGCTGGATTTGTTGCCGCGTCGTTTATGCGTGGTATTCGCTTTGTCCAAGTTCCAACGACTTTATTAGCTCACGATAGTGCAGTAGGCGGGAAAGTAGCAATTAACCATCCACTAGGAAAAAATATGATTGGAGCGTTTCATCAGCCAGAAGCTGTTGTATATCATACACCATTTTTACATTCACTTCCTGAAAAAGAGTGGCGATCAGGTTATGCAGAAGTGATAAAGCATGCTCTTATTGGTGATGTAGAGCTATATCATTGGTTAAAAGAAGAAGTGCAAACGTTAACGGATCTTCGTGATGAAAAGTTAATTCATATATTAACGAAGGCGATTCCTGTGAAAGCGAATATTGTGTCGCAAGACGAAACAGAAAAAGGTGTACGTGCGCATTTGAATTTTGGGCATACGTTAGGACATGCTCTTGAAAAAGAGTTAGGATATGGGAATATTACTCACGGTGATGGAGTAGCGGTTGGCATGCTATTTGCTATGTTTTTAAGTGAGCAAGTGTACAAAGTTGATCTTTCTTATGAAGAAATGAAGCAGTGGTTCTTGAAATACGGTTATCCAAAAATGTCAAGTGACTTGAATGTAGAACGTCTAGTTCAGTTGATGAAACAAGATAAAAAAGCAAATGCTGGAACAATTCATATGGTGCTTATGCAGGAATATGGGGGAGTGAATGTCGTATCTATTTCAGATGAGACTGTTCATATTGCGTTAGAAGCATTTCAAAAGGATATGGTGTAAAAAGTCATAGAACAGGTATGAAATGCATATTTAAAGGTATTCTCGTAATGGTGACGGTTATGATTAAAGATGACAGTAAGACATTATAAATCATATCAATGACTGGGGGAAGAAAAGTGAGAGTAAAAGAGCAATTGTTAACTTTGAGAGCATATGTACCTGGGAAAAATATTGAGGAAGTAAAAAGAGAATACGGATTGTCAAAAATTGTAAAACTAGCATCGAATGAAAATCCGTTTGGCTGCTCTGCGCGTGTGACAGAAGCATTAACTTCGTTAGCTAATCAATATGCACTCTATCCGGACGGGGCGGCATTTGAGCTTCGTGAGAAAGTAGCAGAGCATTTAGGTGTAAAAGCGGAACAACTTTTATTTGGTAGTGGGCTAGATGAAGTCATTCAAATGATTAGTCGTGCTTTGCTACATAATGGAACAAATGTTGTAATGGCGAACCCTACGTTCTCGCAATACCATCACCATGCTGTTATTGAAGGAGCAGAAGTTCGTGAAGTACCACTTAAAGATGGCATTCACGATTTAGATGCAATGTTACAACAAGTAGATGAGAAAACGAAGATTGTATGGATTTGTAATCCGAATAATCCGACAGGTACATATGTAGAAAAACAAAAATTACTTTCATTTTTAGAATCAGTTCCAAAGTCAGCGCTCGTTATTATGGACGAAGCATATTATGAATATGCTGGGGCAGAAGATTATCCGCAAACATTACCTCTTCTTGAAAAGTACGAAAATCTTATGGTGTTACGCACATTCTCAAAAGCATATGGATTAGCTGCTTTTCGTATTGGATATGCGATTGGTGATGCAAAGCTTATTGGGCAGCTAGAGGTAGCAAGACTACCATTTAACACATCAACTATCGCCCAAGCGGTAGCATTAGCGGCAATAGAGGATCAACAGTTTTTACAAGAGTGTGTGAAGAAAAATGCCGGAGGATTAAATCAATATTATGCATTTTGTAAGGAATATAACGTATTCTACTATCCATCTCAAACGAATTTCATTTTCTTGAAACTTGGTATACCTGGTAATGAAGCTTTCGAACGATTAATGAAAAAAGGATATATCGTTCGTTCTGGTGCAGCATTTGGTATGCATGATGGTATTCGTATTACTGTTGGATTAAAAGAAGAAAATGATGAGATTATTGAATTACTTACGGAACTTGTAAAAGAACAAGTGAAGAAAGAAGAAACGTATTCTTAAGAAATGGTGGAGGCTCCTGTTACAGGAGCCTTTTTCATTTGAACTGCAATAAGGGGAGTTGTTTGCACGTTCAAGAAAGAAAACGTTACAATAGAAGTAGACGTATAAGAAGAACTATTGTACATATAACTTATTTAAAATGTGAGGAGGATACAGTTTGAAACTAGTAGGACGAAAAAATAGTTTGAATGGGAACATTGTTGTTCCAGGAGATAAATCTATTTCGCATCGCTCTGTTATGTTTGGAGCGATAGCGGAAGGGACGACGAAAGTATCAAATTTTTTATTAGGAGAAGATTGTTTAAGTACAATTACATGTTTTCAAAAACTAGGTGTCCAGATTGAACAGTTTGGTAACGATGTCACGATTTACGGTAAAGGATTACATAATTTACAAGAACCGAAAGAAGTATTAGATGTGGGGAATTCAGGGACGACTATTCGTCTTATGCTTGGGATTTTAGCAAATACGCCGTTCCATAGTACGATAATTGGTGATGCATCAATTGGAAAACGTCCTATGAAACGTGTTACAGACCCGCTTAGTAAGATGAATGCTCAAATTGATGGTAGAGAAAACGGACAATATACACCTTTATCTATTCGCGGTGGTAAGGTAAAAGGTATGCATTACCATTCACCAGTAGCAAGCGCACAAGTGAAGTCAGCAGTTTTACTTGCGGGTTTGCAAGGGGAAGGGATTACTACGGTAACAGAGCCTATGCAATCTCGTGATCATACGGAAAGAATGTTGCGTGCATTCGGTTGTACCGTAGATGTTAATGGACGGACTGTTTCATTACAAGGTGGACAACAACTTAAAGGTGCAGACATAGAAGTTCCAGGAGATATTTCTTCGGCGGCATTTTTCTTAGTAGCTGGTGCAATTGTCCAAAATAGTAAGCTTGTATTGGAAAACGTTGGTTTAAATCCGACGAGAACAGGGGTTTTAGATGTATTAACAAAGATGGGTGCACTTATTTCTATCGATCATATTAGAAATGAAGAGTTTGAACCGTGCGGGGATATTACGATTGAAACATCTAAACTAAAAGGAATAGAGATTGGTGGAACTCTTATTCCAAGATTAATTGATGAAATTCCTGTAATTGCTTTATTGGCAACGCAGGCAGAAGGAATTACTGTTATTAAAAACGCTGAGGAGTTAAAAGTAAAAGAAACAAATCGTATCGATACGGTTGTAGATGAATTAGGTAAATTAGGTGCGAAGATTGAAGCTACACCAGATGGTATGATTATATATGGTAAACAAAGTTTAAAAGGAAATACTGTTAATAGTCACGGCGATCATCGTATTGGGATGATGCTTGCAATCGCATCGTGTATTATAGATGGAGAAGTGAAAATAGAGAATAGTGATGCGGTCGCTGTATCGTATCCGGAATTTTTCGAACAATTAGCTGCGCTATGAGAGAAAGTATAGGAAGAGGTAGCTCACTCAAAAGGTTGCGTTCTTACACCTAGTTGCTTATGATAAATGAACAGAAGAGAATATTTTTTGAATTAAAGGAGACGTTTATGCAAAAGTTTGAACAGGCTGTTTCTTATATTGAAAACGGTGAAGCAGAAAAAGGATTACAATTATTAAAAGAACAACTACGAGTTGCTAATGATGAAGAGAAGTATGATATCGCTCGTTACTATCATACACTTGGGTTTATGGATGAGGCGTTAGCAATTACTGAAGACTTACGCTTGCTATATCCGGAAGAAAGTGAATTTACGGTATTTTTAGCAGAATTATATATTGATTTAGATAAAGAAGATGAAGCGATTGAAGTGCTTCATGATATTCCAGAAAACGATGATTTATATGTTCAATCGTTATTACTTGTAGCGGATTTATTCCAAATGCAAGGTTTTGATGATGTAGCAGAACAAAAACTATTAAAGGCGAAAGAAATGATGCCAGACGAACCTGTTATTACGTTTGGGTTAGCAGAATTATATAGTAGTAAAGGTGAAGAGCAAAAGGCGATCACTTATTATGAATCGTTACTAGCAGAACATAAAGTTATGGGTGGTGTTGTCATTGCGCTTCGGCTAGCAGAAACTTTAAGTGCTATTGGAAACTGGGAAGAGGCAATCTCTTACTATGAAGCGGGGTTAGAAGAGCAAAAAGATATTCACTCATTATTTGGATATGCCTTCACATTATACCAAGGAGAAGAATATCAAAGAGCAATTGGTGCTTGGCAAGAATTAAAAGAATTAGATCCTGAATACGCATCGTTATACATGTATTTAGCGAAAAGCTATGAAAAAGAAGGCATGCTTCAAGAAAGCTATGAAACACTTCAAGAAGGAATTAAAGTAGATGAGCTGTCTGTTCCTTTCTATGTAGAATTAGCGAATATTGCGGCGAAATTAGGTAAAATAGCGGAGGCAGAAGAAGTGCTTCAAAAAGCGCTGGAGCTAGATCCGGGACATTTAGGCGCGATATTAAAATATGCGTATATTTTAAAAGAACAAGAGAAATACGAAGAGCTAATTGCAGTTGTAGAGCGTGCAATTGACAGTGGAGAACCAGATACACAACTACTTTGGGATCTTGCATTTGCAAAAAAACAATTAGAAATGTATTCGGATGCATTAAAACACTATGAAAGTGCATATACTTCTTTTAAGAATCATCCAGATTTCTTGGAAGAGTACGGTTATTTCTTATTAGAAGAAGGAATGCGAAAAGAGGCGAAAGAAGTATTTACGCAGTTAATACAACTAGACCCGACACAAATTCATATTGAAGAATTGTTATATAATTTAGAGGATTTTTCATAAGTTGGAAGGAAACTGAATGCCGCTTCTTGAATCTAAAAAGAAAAGAGAAAGACAGAGGAGGGACTTAATCGCTATGAATACCCCTGTTTCTGTAAACGAGAAGAAGGATTTTGTAAAATGGTTTTTGAATAATTACCAACTGAAACAGCGTGAATGTGTATGGATTTTGAATTATTTAATGAGTCACGATCAATTAATGCATAAAGTCCACTTCGTAGAACATGCAAAATATTGTCCGCGTGGCTTAGTAATGTCAGCAAATTGTGTGAAAGACACACCGTTTCATTTTTTTAAACAAAATGTAATGACAACAGATGCAGAAAAATCGTTTCATGATATTCGTTTGAATCGAGATGAGGATATTTATATTCAGCTTAATTTTAAATCATCGTTCCAAAATGCAAACTATGTAGCTGTATTAGAAGAAAACCCATATTTGCCAAAGCATATTGAAGTGAATGAAAAAGATCGATTGCTTGCAGAACGATTTTTAGAAGAAAGTGTATTCTCATTTAGAAGAGAACGTCTTTTGAAACAAATTGATGAAGCTTTGGATAAGCAAGATAAGGAAGCATTTCATAGGTTAACAGCAGAGTTGAAAATTTTATAGAATTCATTTTGATTATGTAATCTTTACGAAATTCAGACTTTTTAAGAAAAACTACTTAATAATAGGTAGTTTTTCTTTTTTTACCTCTTTTAGTATGGTTTAATATATATAAAGTGAAAGTTCTGTTATTTCGAATGGAGGAGGGGAGAAAAGGTGAAATGGATTGTAAAAGATGTAGAACAGTTTGAGCAAGCGAGGGAGTATGTAGATACAGGGATTATACCCCTTTTGTCTATTTCGGCAGCAAAAGAGATGAAAATGGTTGTAGAGCAAGGTGAATTTATTGAGGCTTTGAGTATGGAGTTGGAAAGGGAGTATAAAGGAAGAGTGCTTTTACTGCCCGCATTTACGTATTTGGTAGAGAGCCAAAAGAATGAAAAAGACCGTTTGCAAGAATGGACAGATCATTTAAAAAGGCAAGGTTTTAAGCATATTGCCTATGTGACAAGTGACTTTTCATGGAAAGAAGATATGAGAGATGTGCAGGGTGATTTATTTTGGTTTCCATCGTTATCATTAGAGCAATTTAGTGACCAAGCGAAAAGGGAAGTTATTCGTGCACACATAAAAAATATTATGGAAATGTTGGAAGAAAGATGGATAAAATAATAATAAACAGAAAGTTCTTATTATTATGAGTAGTATGATATTGACCTATGCAAGAGGGTATTATATCATGATAGTGTCCTAGTTTTTATTTTTTATATAATTTTTTCACGAGGGGACAATTTCTGATAGAGGGGGGAAATTTTCGTGAGCGAGAAAGAACATCGTGTGTCAAGAAGACAGTTTTTAAATTACACACTTACAGGGGTAGGAGGCTTTATGGCGGCGGGTATTTTAATGCCGATGACGAGGTTTGCGCTTGATCCGGTGTTAAGAAAAGAAGTGGGAACAGATATGGTTGCTGTTGGACAAGTAAAGGATATTACAACAGAGCCGAAGCGCTTCGATTTTAAGGTGAAGCAGGTTGACGGATGGTACAAGTCTGAAGAGCCAAAATCTGCTTGGGTGCATAAAGATGAAAGCGGAGACATTGTTGCATTTTCTCCAGTATGTAAACATTTAGGTTGCACAGTGAACTGGAATTCGGACAAAGCACATCCTAATCAATTCTTTTGCCCATGTCACGGGGGACGTTACACAAAAGATGGGATGAACATTAAAGGCACACCGCCTCTTGCTCCGCTTGATGTGTACGAGTCTAAAGTGAAAGATGGAACGCTGTATTTAGGAAAAGCGAAGCCAAGAGGGGGTGCAAAGTAGATGTTAAATAAAATTTATGATTGGGTGGACGAACGTTTAGATATTACACCGATATGGCGTGATATCGCTGATCATGAAGTACCTGAGCATGTTAACCCGGCACATCACTTTTCTGCATTCGTCTATTGCTTTGGAGGACTTACCTTTTTCGTTACAGTAATTCAAATTTTGTCCGGAATGTTTTTGACGATGTATTATGTGCCGGATATTAAAAATGCTTGGGAGTCGGTTTATTATTTACAAAATGAAGTAGCTTACGGGCAAATTGTTCGTGGTATGCATCACTGGGGTGCTAGTCTCGTAATTGTAATGATGTTTTTACATACACTCAGAGTTTTCTTCCAAGGTGCGTATAAAAAGCCTCGTGAGTTAAACTGGATTGTTGGTGTTCTTATTTTCTTTGTTATGTTAGGTCTTGGTTTTACCGGATATTTATTACCGTGGGATATGAAAGCGTTATTTGCTACGAAAGTAGGGATTCAAATTGCAGAGCAAACGCCGCTCATTGGTCCTTATATTAAAACATTACTCGCTGGTCATTCCGAAATCGTTGGCGCTCAAACATTAACTCGCTTCTTTGCTATTCACGTCTTCTTCTTACCAGCAGCACTTCTAGGTTTAATGGCCTTCCACTTCATCATGATTCGCAAACAAGGTATTTCCGGTCCGCTATAAGAGATTGCTAAATTAAAGGGGAAAGAACAAAAGGAGGGAGATTATGCATCGCGGCAAAGGGATGAAGTTTGTAGGAGATTCTCGGGTACCAGTAGCCCGGAAACCAAATATTCCAAAAGATTATTCTGAATATCCAGGGAAAACAGAAGCGTTTTGGCCGAATTTCTTGTTAAAAGAATGGATGGTTGGTGCAGTTTTTTTAGTCGGTTATTTATGTTTAACAGTGGCGCATCCGTCACCGCTTGAGAGAATGGCGGATCCTACAGATGCAGGATATATACCACTTCCAGATTGGTATTTCTTATTCTTGTATCAGTTATTAAAGTATTCGTATGCTTCAGGCTCATTTACTGTAATTGGTGCGTTTATTATGCCGGGGATTGCGTTTGGAGCGTTACTATTAGCTCCGTTTCTAGATCGAGGCCCAGAAAGAGCACCATTGAAGCGTCCTGTAGCAACGGGGTTTATGCTTTTAGCAATTGCATCGATTATTTTTTTAACTTGGGAATCTGTAGCACACCACGATTGGGAAGCTGCAAAAAAACAAGGAGCAATTGTAAAAACAGCACCAGTTGATAAAAATGATGACGGCTACAAGTTGATGCAAAAAAATACTTGTTTAACATGTCATGGTGACAATTTACAGGGCGGAGCGGCAGCACCGGCTTTGCAAAACTTAACTTTAAAACCAGAAGAAATCGCTAAAATTGCGAAAGATGGAAAAGGTTCAATGCCTAAAGGTGTATTTAAAGGTACAGATGAGGAACTGAAAAAGCTTTCGGAATTCGTTGCAAAGTATAATAAAAAATAATAGAAAAGCTGACTACAAAACCTGTGGTCAGCTTTTTATTTTGCGTGCCCAGCTAAGCTGGGCACTGTTTGATGGTGAAAGGTTTAAATAGAATTCTACAAGGATTCAAAAATTATTATAGCCTATCTTCAATTGGACAGAAGTGGCTCGGTAAAATAGATTGGTACGTCTTAGAACGGCTTAACCTTTTTTGGAATAAGAAAAGAAATGTTCGAAAGAAACATGGTCGTATCAAGGACTTGATGAAGAAAATAACATACACACTCGTGAAAGTAGGAAGCTAGAACAAACTGAAAGCTAAAGAAGGAAGAGCATCGGAAAGCCGTATGAGGGAAAACCTCACGTACGGTTTGATGAGGGGAAGCTGAAACAGAAAAGGGATAGCAAAGCCATCCCTAAAGAAAATTTAATCTGTTTCAGTTTTCTACTCTACGATGACGGAAAGTTTGCTATATAATAGAGTAGAGTTCGATGAAAGAATTACTTTGTTTGAAAGGTGTTGGACATACAGATTGGCTTACTTGTATGCAATGTTAAGGCAACGTTCGGTACTATTATTTTTATTGGTTGTTAACATATTAGGTACAATTTATGGATTCATATGGTATGGAAATCAATTAAAAGAAACCTCACCTATATTTTGGCCGTTTGTACCAGATAGCCCTATGGCGACTCTCTTTTTTGTCTTTGTTTTAATTGCTTTCTTGATGAAGAAGAACTGGGGGTTAATAGAAGCGCTAGCGATAGTTACTTTAATAAAATATGGTGTTTGGGCTGTTGTTGTAAATGCAATTATGATTTATGTAAAAGGCCCTATTGGCCTTATGGGATATATGTTAATGTTATCTCATTTTGCGATGGCAGTGCAGGGAATGTTATATGCTCCGTTTTATCGGATAAAAAAATGGCACTTCACTGTAGCTGGCATATGGACATTACATAATGATGCAATTGATTATTTATTTTGGCAAATGCCGAGATATGGGATTATGCATTTATTTGTAGAGAAAATTGGTTATTTTACGTTTTGGTTAAGTATTGCTGTACTGTGTATTACATATTATTATTGCTTACGTGAGAACCGAAAACAGTTTTCTTTATGATGGTGAGGACATTTAGGGGGAGAAAATGAAGAAAAATAAGAGCGGTATAAACATATTGGATCGATTGATCACTTTAGTAGTTTCCTATAGCATAGCATTTTCTGTTTTCGCTCTCGCGACAACGGTAGTTGTATATGGAAAATGGTTGTATTATTTTGAAATTGATTTTTTAAATATTCCAGATTTAGCGGATATGACGAAAGATGAAATTAAGAGAAACTATGATGTGCTTATTACATATTTATCGCCGTTTTATGAAGGTGCATTACAATTGCCGACATTAGATATGTCCACAAATGGACGCATTCATTTTGTAGATGTTAAAAATATTTTAGTAAAGATTCAATATATAATGTATGGAACGATTGTAATTGCTGTATTAGGAGGAGCGTATTTATTAAAAAAGAAAAAAGAAAAGTTTTTACTTCACGGAGCGATTCTTACAATTATTTTTCCAATAGCTCTTACGTTACCAATTGCTATTAATTTTGAAAAGAGTTTCGTATTATTTCATAAGCTTTTATTTAGCAATGATTATTGGATGTTTGATATTGAAACAGATCCGGTTATTTTAATGTTACCGGAAGAATTCTTTATGCATGCTGCATGTATTATTTTATTATTGATTTTAGGTGGTAGCATGCTTTGTTATGGTGTGTATAAATATTTAGTGAAAAAGAAAAGGGTTTCAAAGAAAAAATTCTCTGTTTAAAGAGAATTTTTTTGTTTTCATAGAGATAATATATTTTTGGGTTTTGTTCTGTTCTATTCTTGTCCAATTCCACATATTTTGTACTAGTAGTTATAGGGGGGACCGGGATGAAGAGAACATTAATTGGACTGATAGCATTTCTAATTATAATGTTTCCAGTACGTATATATGCTGAAGAGTGGAGTGAACTAACTGGATTGCTAGATGACTCTTTGCAGTTAGTGAAGAAAAAAGAAGATAAAAAGGCAATACAAGTACTGTACCATTTCTCAGAGCAATTTCTATCAAAGGAGAATGAAAATAATTCAAAAGTAACTCCGGGACAAATTAGAGTCGTTTCTTTAGCATACGATAAGGCGAAACAATCTCTCGCGGAAGATTCAGATAGGCAAGTTAAAGTGGATAATATGTTAGCGTTACAACTTGCTGTTGATGCACAAGTATCTAAATATCAGCCACTTTGGATGGAAAGAGAAAGAAAGATAATGAATGCTTTTTCTCAAGTAGAAAAGGCGATGGAAAAAGAAGATGATGGACAGTTCCAACAGACGCTAAATACATTTTTAAATGAATTTAATATTATTTATCCTAGTTTAATGATTGCTCTGCCAGAAAACGAAGCGCAGCGTGTAAATGCACATTTATCTTATTTGGATGAATTTCGTAACGTTATGTTAAAAACGAAAGGTGGACAAATGCAACTAGGGATTATTAAAGGTGATTTGCAAAAAATATTTCATACAGTAAAAAAAGATGAGATTGCTCCCTCTCTCATTTGGTTTATGACAATTACTGGAGGACTTATTTTGTTCACTTTAACGTATGTTGGATGGAGAAAGTATAAAGGGGAGAGAGAGAAGCGGAGAAGCAACTTGCATTCTAAAGATAGATAATACGCATAAATAAAGATACGGATTGTAAGGTTTATTTATTGACAACGGTGGAAGAAAAAAATAGAATGAGAAGTACTATAATTAAAACTTCAATGGAGGTTTATGATGTTTTATTTAATTTACTTCGCGATCATTTTGATCATACCGTTGTATGCACAGTCAAAAGTACGTAGTGCCTATAGCAAGTATTCACAAGTTTATTCAACATCAGGTATGACAGGAGCGGAAGTGGCTCGGAAAATTTTAGATGAAAATGGATTGTACAATGTAGCCGTAGAAGAAACGCCAGGTCATTTGTCAGATCATTATGACCCGCGTGTAAAGACGGTTAGATTATCGACAGATAACTATTATGGTCATTCAGTTGCTGGTACAGCTGTAGCAGCACATGAAGTAGGACACGCAATTCAAGATGCGAAAGATTATAACTTTATGCGTGTACGCCATTCGTTAGTGCCAGTTGCTAATTTTGGTTCAAACATGTCATGGGTTTTTGTCCTAATTGGTGTATTTGCACAAATGTCTGGTTTGTTGTTACTAGGAATTATTTTAATGGCAGCAGGTGTTATTTTCCAACTTGTTACATTACCAGTTGAGTTTGATGCATCAAAACGCGCAATGCAACAAATTGAAGCACTTGGTATCGTATCAACAGATGAGTACGGTCAAGCTCGTAAAGTATTAAATGCGGCAGCATTAACATATGTAGCAGCAGCTGCTGTAGCAGTATTTGAATTATTACGTCTCGTATTAATTTATACTGGTATGCAGCGTAGCGACGATTAAAGACTATCAATTTTGATAGTCTTTTTTTTGTTTTGTGGATTGAATCTTATAATATGTTACAAATGGAAATAATAGAGAGAATATGGGGTATAGAACTAGTTAAAATAAAGATAAGTATGGAATGATGAAAGAAGGTGACGGACATAGAATATCCATATCATTTAGTTAAACAAGTGAAGGAGCGTAGTGCTATATACCAATTAGAAGGTTTTTTAAGTGGACAGGGCCCTAAAAACCCGAAATTAATGCTTGTTGGAGAAGCACCTGGTGAAACAGAAATTCATAATGGGATTCCATTTAGTGGGAGAGCGGGAAAACATTTAATGGAATTTTTAGAACGTATTCACGTTACAAGGGAAGAAGTATATATTACGAGTGCGGTCCGGAGTAGACCTTATAAATGGAGAGAGAAAAGGGAACGAAATGGCGAAATAATACAGAAGAAGTACAATAGAACACCGAATCAAGGTGAGATACTTGCCCATGCACCTTTGCTAGATTATGAACTGGAATTTATACAGCAGCCGGTTATTGTCACACTTGGTAATATTGCATTACAGCGTTTAGTTGGTAAAAATAATAAAATTACGGATGTTCATGGAGAATTGTTAAAGCAACCTGTGCAGCGATTGAAAGATAGCAGCAGTACAGAATTTATTTGGTCAGAAAAAGAATATCATATTTTTCCGACCTTTCATCCAGCTTCTATTTTCTATAATCGGAGTTTGTTGGAGCTTATTTATGAGGATTTGGAGAAACTTAAAAGATTTATAATAAAAAACTAGAAAAGCTACAGAGCTTTTCTAGCTGAATTTAATTATGTAACGGTTTTTTATTTTCATCTAATGTAAATCCTTCACCAACAACATCGTGTACATCACTTACAGCGACAAAGGCATGTGGATCTACTGAAATAATGATATTTTTTAATTTTACGATTTCATTTTTAGCAACAACACAATATAGTACATTACGTTCTATTTTTGTATAGGATCCAACTGCTTTTAAAAAGGTTGCTCCGCGCTCCATTTCTGATAAAATTTTTGAAGCAATTTCATCGTTTTTATCAGAAATAATAGTTGCTCCTTTTGCTGCATAAGCACCTTCTTGCATGAAATCAATAACCTTAGCCCCGATAAAAACAGCAACTAACGTATACATGCCCTCGCGATATGATAAATATGTAAGAATAGAGATAATGATAACGACCGCATCAAACATAAACATCGTTTTTCCCATACTCCAGCCAACATATTTGTGAGCTAGCCTTGCGATAATATCAACACCGCCAGTAGTCCCGCCGTATTTGAATATAATTCCAAGTCCTATGCCGATAAATGCCCCAGCGAATAAAGCAGCCAGTGTCATATCATTTTGCAAGTTTAAATGTAAGTTGAGAACCTCGTAGCGCTGAAACACCCAAAGGAATAAAGAGACGCTAAATGTACCGATTAATGTGTATAAAAATGTTGTTCGGCCGAGTAATTTCCAGCCAATGAAAAATAGAGGGACGTTTAAAATTAAGTTTGTATAGGAAGGATCAAGTGAAAATTTAAAATATAATAATAGCGTAATGCCGGTAAATCCACCCTCTGCAAGATGGTTTTCAATATTGATATTCACAATACCGAAAGAAAAAATAGCGGAACCGATTAAAATAAAAATGATATTCCGAATCTTCAAATTTGATGTCATTTAGAAATCCCCCTAATTATGTAATGATTGCATTGCTCCTCTTAAACGATAGAACATAATAATAAGTTATTTCTAGTTGATAGTAAAAATAGAGAATGGTATAAGAGCTTAATTAGTTCAGCCTGATATTGTGCGGAAAAACTGCAAAAGAAAGTTTCACTTTACCCCGTCCCAACGGCTGGTAGAGGGAAAAGCGAAGAAGAAAAGGTCGAACCAGCCGCAGGGACCCGATTGGTTCAGGCTGATCTTTTGTAAAAATCACGCAAAAGAAGTTTCACTTTATTATAGTCTATCCTAAAAAGAGTCGTAAATAGTGATATGAGGGAATAATATTTGTCAAATCGCGATGAATTGGCTAACATGAAAGAGGAAGGAATAAGAGGTGACTAGTATGGAAGCAAAAACGATGAAAGATATGCAGAAAGAAGTAGATGCATATATCGGTCAATTTAAAGAAGGTTATTTTAGTCCGCTTGCAATGATGGCTCGTTTAACTGAAGAAATGGGAGAGCTTGCAAGAGAGGTTAATCATTATTATGGTGAGAAACCAAAGAAAACGACTGAGAAAGAACGAAGTGTTGAGGAAGAGCTTGGAGATGTTTTATTTGTTATGATTTGTATGGCAAATAGTTTAAATATTGATTTAGAAACAGCGCATAACATTGTAATGAATAAATTTAATACACGTGATAAAGATCGTTGGACACGTATTGATGAGGGAGAGAAAGACGCATGAAAGAAATTAAAGTAATTATCGCTGGACCACGAGGACGCATGGGATATGAAGCAGTCCTTCTTATGGAAAGAACAGCGCATTTCAATTTAGTAGCAGCAATTGATTATAAGCATGGCGGAGAAAAAATTTCTGATTTACCGGGAATGCCAGCGCTAGATGCACCTATTTACGCGGATTTACATACTTGTTTAGATGAAGTAGAAGCAGATGTATTGTTAGATTTGACAACACCAGAAATTGGAAAGAAACATGTGACACTTGCAGTTGAACGTGGACTTAGATCAGTTATTGGTACAACTGGATTTACTGAAGAAGAACTAAAGCAATTAACAGAAAATGCAAAAGAAAAAGAAGTAGGAACAATTATCGCTCCAAATTTTGCGATTGGTGCAGTTCTTATGATGAAATTTTCACAAATGGCAGCGAAGTACTTCCAAGATGTTGAAGTAATTGAATTACACCATGATCAAAAATTAGACGCACCATCTGGTACAGCTGTAAAAACAGTAGAATTAATCCGTCAAAATCGTGTACCAAAAGAGCAAGGGCACCCTAATGAAACGGAACAATTAGAAGGGGCACGTGGTGCAAATGTAGACGGTATTCACATTCATAGCGTACGTCTACCAGGGCTTATTGCACACCAAGAAGTAATGTTCGGCGGAGATGGACAAATGTTAACAGTTCGTCATGATTCATTCAACCGTGCATCATTTATGTCAGGTGTAAAACTATCAATTGAAACAGTAATGGACCTTGATCATCTTGTGTACGGTTTAGAAAATATTATCGACTAAAGGGGAGACAACGGATGAAAATTGCCTTAATCGCACATGACAAAAAGAAAGATGATATGGTTTCGTTCGCATACGCATATAAACCAATTTTTGAAAAACATGAACTTTTTGCAACAGGAACGACAGGACTTCGTATTATGGAGGCAACTGGTTTAGTTGTAACAAGATATCAATCCGGTCCTCTTGGTGGCGATCAAGAAATTGGTGCAATGATTGCAAAAAATGAGATGGATATGGTGATTTTTTTCCGGGATCCACTAACAGCCCAGCCGCATGAACCAGATGTTAATGCGTTACTTCGTTTATGTGATGTATACGCCATCCCATTAGCAACAAATATGGCAAGTGCTGAAATGCTAATGCATGCATTAGAGCGGGGAGATTTAGATTACCGAAAGTTAAGAAAATGAGGGGAACAATTATGAGTGGATTACATATATTAGCGTTTGGTGCTCATGCCGATGATGTTGAAATCGGCATGGCAGGTACCATTGCAAAGTATACGAAGCAAGGATATGAAGTAGGCATTTGCGATTTAACAGAAGCTGATCTTTCTTCAAATGGAACGGTAGAACTAAGAAAAGAAGAAGCAAAGGCTGCAGCTCGTATTATGGGAGTAAAAACGAGAATTAATTTAGCAATGCCAGACCGTGGTTTGTATATGAAAGAAGAATATATACGTGAAATTGTAAAGATTATTCGTACATATAAACCAACACTAATTTTCGCACCATATTACGAAGATCGTCATCCAGACCATGCTAATTGCGCGAAACTTGTGGAAGAAGCTATCTTTTCAGCGGGAATTCGTAAATATATGCCTGAACTTCCGCCGCACCGTGTAGAGTCTTTTTATAATTATATGATTAATGGTTTTCATAAACCGAATTTTTGTATAGATATTAGTGAATACCTTTCTAAAAAGGTGGAAGCGTTAGAAGCGTATGAAAGTCAGTTTTCAACAGGGAGTGATGGTGTTAAGACGCCATTAACCGAAGGATACGTTGAAACTGTAATCGCTCGGGAGAAGATGTTTGGGAAAGAAGTTGGAGTGCTGTATGCCGAAGGATTTATGAGTAAGAAACCGGTTTTATTACATGCTGATTTAATAGGGGGATGTAAATGAAATTGAAAATAGGTATTACATGTTATCCTTCTGTAGGTGGTTCTGGGGTTGTTGGGACAGAGTTAGGAAAGCAATTGGCGGAACGCGGGCATGAAATTCATTTTATTACATCGGGTGTACCATTTCGGTTGAATAAAGTGTACCCGAACATTTATTTTCACGAAGTAACAGTAAATCAATATTCTGTTTTTCAATATCCACCTTACGATTTAGCATTAGCGAGTAAAATGGCAGAGGTTGCTCAAAGAGAAAACCTTGATATTTTACATGTGCATTATGCAATCCCGCATGCTATTTGTGCATATTTAGCAAAACAAATGATTGGGGAGCGTATTAAAATTGTTACGACCTTACATGGAACGGATATTACTGTGTTAGGTTCCGACCCTTCGTTAAATAATTTAATTCGCTTTGGTATTGAACAATCTGATGTTGTTACAGCTGTGTCACATTCGTTAATTGAAGAAACAAATGAACTTGTAAAACCAGATAAAGAAATTGAGACGGTATACAATTTTGTAGATGAACGTGTTTATTTCAAACGTGATATGTCTCAATTAAAAAAAGAATATGGTATACGAGAAAATGAAAAAGTGTTGATTCATATTTCAAATTTCCGAAAGGTTAAGCGTGTACAGGATGTTGTGCAGTCATTTGCTAAAATTGTAAAGGAAGTAGATGCGAAATTGCTTCTTGTTGGTGATGGACCAGAGTTCTGTACTATTTTACAATTGGTGAAAAGTTTACATATTGAGGAACGTGTCTTATTCCTAGGAAAGCAAGATAATGTTGCAGAGCTTCTTGCGATGAGTGATTTAATGCTACTTTTATCAGAAAAGGAAAGTTTTGGTCTTGTTATATTAGAAGCGATGGCGTGTGGTGTGCCTAGTATCGGAACGAGGGTTGGGGGCATTCCAGAGGTCATTCAACATGGTGAAACAGGATATATATGTGAAGTTGGAGATACAGACGGAATAGCTAAGCAAGCAATTCAGCTACTAGAAAATGAAGAACTTCACCGTAATATGGGAGAGCGAGCGATGAAATCTGTATATGAGCAGTTTCGTTCGGAAAAAATCGTTTCACAGTATGAGGCGATTTATTATGACATACTAAGGGATGACAAGAATGGAAAGATTTAAAAAAGCTAGTTCAATTATTGAGATGTTAAAACAGCACGGACATGAGGCTTACTTCGTTGGTGGAAGTGTACGCGATCTTATTATCGATAGACCGATTGGAGATATCGATATCGCAACATCTGCTTTACCAGAAGAAGTAATGGCTATTTTCCCAAGACATGTTCCGGTTGGTCTTGAGCATGGAACTGTAATTGTTGTAGAAAATGGTGAACCGTATGAGGTAACTACTTTTCGAACAGAAAGCGAATATGAAGATTTTCGAAGACCTAGTAGTGTTCAATTTGTCCGTTCATTAGAAGAGGATTTAAAACGACGTGATTTCACGATGAATGCAATTGCAATGACAGAGGAAGGCGAAATGGTTGATTTATTTGCTGGGAAAGAAGCGATTCGTCTGAAGGAAATTACAACGGTTGGAGATGCTGCAGACCGTTTTCAAGAAGATGCACTGCGAATGATGCGTGGTATTCGGTTCGTAAGTACGTTAGGTTTCTCTTTGGAAATAAAGACGAAACAAGCAATTGAAACGTATGGGCACTTGCTCGAACATATAGCGATTGAAAGAATTACAGTTGAATTTGAAAAATTGTTGACCGGTACATATTGTGTGAATGGTCTTCAAGAGTTAGTAGAAACTAAGCTATTTTCTCATCTGCCATATTTGCAAATGTCAGAAGAAAGACTCTTGAAATCTACGCAGTATAAATGGGATTCTTTGGAAACAGACGTTGAGGTGTGGGCATTTTTCCTATATTGTATCGGAGAAGAGCATCCATCTGTCTTTCTGCGTCAATGGAAGTTCTCGAATAAAAAGATTAAAGATATCGTAGCGGTTTTATTAGCAATTCGTTCTAGAAAGGAGAAGGAGTGGGATACAATCCTTCTTTATAAAACTGGGATTCGCATCGCTGAGATGGCGGAAAGAGTATATGAAGCGATAATAGAAAGTTATAATAGTGCGTCTGTTAAGCAAGTACAATCATTATTTCATGCATTGCCGATAAAAAATCGTCAAGAAATGAATGTGACTGGTAATGATTTATTAAGCTGGACAGATAAAAAGCCAGGTCCGTGGGTTGCCGAAATGCTTCAAAATATTGAAGAAGCAATCGTACAAGGAGATTTAGTTAATAAGAAAGAGGATATAAGGGAGTGGCTACAAAGATGCAATCTACTATAAGAAAGCAGTTATTACAAGTTTTTTCTGAAGCAGATGGTGCATTTGTATCTGGTCAAATACTTAGTGACAAACTTGGTTGTTCGAGAACCGCTGTATGGAAGCATATGGAGGACCTTCGTAATGAAGGGTATGAACTAGAAGCTGTACGCCGTTTAGGGTACCGAATTGCTAGTAAACCAGATAAAGTAACTGCGAATGAGATTCAATTAGGATTACAAACAGAGCGTATCGGTAGAACGGTTTATTTTGAAGAATCGGTTGAGTCTACTCAGCATATTGCAGCGAGACTTGCTTATGAAGGCGCAGAAGAGGGAACAATTGTCGTTGCTGAAGAACAAACAGCAGGTAGAGGACGTTTAAGTAGAAAATGGTATTCTCCAAAAGGAACAGGAATTTGGATGAGTATTATTTTGCGTCCCTCGATTCCAGTTCATCATGCACCACAGCTTACTTTATTAGCAGCTGTTAGCGTAGCGCAAGCAATTGAAAAATGTACCGGTGTAAACGTAGGGATTAAGTGGCCGAATGATATTTTAATTCAAGGTAAAAAAGCTGTCGGTATATTAACGGAGATGCAAGCTGATCCAGATAAAATTAATGCTGTTATTATGGGAATTGGCATTAATGCAAATCAGAAACAAGAACATTTTGATGAGGAAATTCAGCAAATTGCAACTTCATTAGCAATTGAATCGGGTAAGCAGATTGTTCGTGCGGAACTTATGCAACAAATTTTCTTGCAACTAGAGAAATTGTATGAAGAGTATTTAAAAAATGGCTTCTCTGTTATTAAAATTCTTTGGGAAAGTTACGCAGTAAGTATCGGAAAAGAAATTACAGCTCGAACGATGAAGGAAACTATTAATGGGCTAGCAAAAGGAATTACGGAGGATGGTGTATTGTTACTTGAGGATCATCAAGGACAAGTGCACCACATTCATTCTGCTGATATAGAAATTAAGTAAAAGAAGTTCCTATTTTGGAGCTTCTTTTTGTCATTTAGATACTAATAAATTTCACATACCGTAATAGGGATAAAAAATTATTTTTTCGAAAAAATGTAGCAATTCCTTTTCAGAGTTTGCTATAATTAGTTCGAATATGGGCAGTATCAAAGCGAACTGCACCATTATTTTACGCAGTATGAAAAAATAATAATTTGGATTCTGCCTTGATCCAATAATGGACTGGGACAGAGGGATGAATAATGCCGACTAACACACAACCCTTCTGCCCTTTTATGGCCAGAGGGGTTTTTTATATGATTTCGGCCATCTCCTCTCTCCTGCATAAAGGAGGAGTAGTTTTTGAAAACAAAAACAGATTTTTTGAAAATGAAAGAGCAAGGTGAGCCGATTACAATGCTAACGGCGTATGATTATCCATCTGCTAAATTAGCAGAAGAAGCTAAAGTCGATATGATTTTAGTGGGTGATTCTCTAGGAATGGTTGTACTTGGGTATGATTCAACAGTTCCAGTAACAGTAGAGGATATGATTCATCATACGAAAGCTGTACGCCGCGGAGCGAAAGAGACGTTTATTGTAACTGATATGCCATTTATGTCTTATCATGTCTCATTGCAAGATACGATGATTAATGCACGTCGCATTGTTCAAGAGAGCGGGGCACATGCATTAAAGGTAGAAGGTGCTGGAGAAGTTATATCAACTATTCACTACTTAACGAATGCGGGAATTCCCGTTGTGGCGCATTTAGGTTTAACTCCTCAATCTGTAGGAGTGCTAGGTGGGTATAAAGTACAAGGGAAAGATGCTGAAAGTGCAAAAAAATTAATAGAAGATGCAAAGAAATGTGAGGAAGCTGGTGCGATAGCACTTGTGCTAGAATGTGTGCCAATGCAATTAGCAGAACTTATTTCAGAGCAGTTAACAATTCCTACAATTGGAATTGGAGCAGGACAAAAAGTAGATGGGCAAGTTCTTGTATACCACGATCTTATCTCGTACGGCGTAAATCGTGTTCCGAAATTTGTGAAGCAATATACGTCTGTTCAAGAGGAGATTGTACGAGGGATTTCGCAATACGTTACTGAAGTAAAGACAGGGCAATTTCCTGAAGAAAAACATTCATTTACAATGAAAGAGGAAGAGTGCTTAGCGTTATACGGAGGAAAACAATAATGAAAATCATAACTACAGTGCAAGAGATGCAGCAAATTACAAACGAACTGCATGCAAGTGGAAAAAGTATCGGTTTTGTTCCAACGATGGGGTATTTACACGAAGGGCATGCTACGTTACTACGTAAGGCAAGGGAAGAAAATGAAATTGTAGTTTTAAGTGTATTTGTAAATCCACTACAATTTGGACCAAATGAAGATTTAGATCGATACCCACGTGATATTGATAGAGATGAAAATGTAGCAAAAGAAAATGGTGTTGATTATTTATTTTATCCGAGTGTAGAAGAGATGTATCCAGCAGAACAAACGACAACAGTAGAAGTTGTGAAGCGTACCGACGTATTATGTGGCAAACAAAGACCTGGTCATTTCGATGGTGTTGCGACTGTACTAATGAAACTATTTAATATTACATTGCCAACGCGTGCTTATTTCGGTATGAAAGATGCACAGCAAGTAGCTGTAATTGAAGGATTCGTAACTGATTTTAATATTCCCGTTACGATCGTACCAGTTGATATTGTAAGGGAAGAAGATGGATTAGCGAAAAGTTCTCGTAATGTGTATTTATCACTAGAAGAACGTGAAGAGGCTCCTCATTTATACGGCAGTCTATGTATAGCGAAAGAACGAATTGAGGCAGGCGAACGTAATCCGGAAATCATTATGAATCTTGTGAAAGAGCATATTGAGAAGTATACGAAAGGCACTGTAGATTATGCTGATTTATATGCATATCCTTCTTTAAAAGCAATAAATAAAATTGAAGGAAGAATCATTTTAGCGATTGCAGTTAAGTTTGAAAATGTACGATTAATTGACAATATAACATTAATGGGGAAATAAGGGGGAGCATCTATGTTTCGCACAATGATGAGAGCGAAGTTACATCGTGCAACTGTAACAGAAGCAAATTTAAATTATGTAGGTAGTATTACAATTGATGAAGATTTAATGGATGCGGTAAATATTGTAGAAAATGAAAAAGTACAAATTGTAAATAACAACAATGGAGCTCGCTTAGAGACATATGTTATTAAAGGAGAGCGCGGTAGCGGTGTTGTGTGTTTAAATGGTGCAGCTGCAAGGCTTGTACAACCGGGTGATAAAGTTATTATTATTTGCTATGGTTTAGTGGCAGAAGAAAATATTCATAAACAAGAGCCGAAAATTGCAGTATTAGACGATGATAATCAAATTATTGAAATGTTAGGTGCTGAAAAAGCTGGCACGATATTATAAGTAGGAAGGCTATCTCTAATTAAGGAGATAGCTTTTTTGTGCATCTTTTCATTAAGATGAGGTAAAACGTGGTATAGTAACATTATATAATTTTTGTGTTTGATAGGTAAGAAATTGAGGTGTTACATATATGAGTAAGCGTTATGTCGTTGTTGATTTAGAGACGACAGGGAACTCCTGGAAGGATGGGAAGGATAAAATCACCCAAATTGCAGCTGTTGTAGTGGAAGATGGAGAGATATTAGAGATTTTTTCATCTTTTATTAATCCGAAGAGAGAGATTCCCCTATTTATTACAGAATTAACTGGGATTGATGAAGATCTTGTAAAACAAGCCCCGTTATTTCGAGATGTAGCCCCGATGATTGTTGAGCTATTACAAGGTGCGGCTTTTGTTGCACATAACGTTCACTTTGATTGGAATTTTTTAAATGAAGAATTAAGGCAGGCTGGATATACAGAAGTACATTGTCCTAAAATTGATACAGTTGAATTGGCGCAAATTCTTTTGCCGACAGCTGATAGTTATAAATTACGTGATTTAGCTAAGCAGCATGAACTAGAGCACGATCAACCACATCGTGCGGATAGTGATGCTCTTGCAACAGCGGAGTTGTTTTTACAATTTTTAAGTGAAATTGAAAAGTTACCACTTGTCACATTACAATCGCTTTATGAATTAAGTGATGTTTTCCAAAGTGATATAGCTGATGTACTTTCTGAAAATATTTTAAAGAAAATGATGCATGGTAAAGAAGAGGCAGAGGAGTGTGAGGTGTATCGAAATATTGCGCTTCGAAAGCGGAATTATTCTTTAAGCCTCAGTGAAACATACTCATCTAAATTTGATGCTTTCTTACATAAGACAATCGATAAACTTGAATTGAATATGCCAAAGTTTGAAAAAAGAGAAAGCCAACAAATTATGATGAAGGAAATATATACAGCGCTAAGAGATTCTAGGTTTTCACTGATTGAAGCAGGAACAGGTACGGGGAAGACGCTTGCATATTTACTTCCAAGTATTTATTTCGCAAAGAAAAAAGAAGAACCTGTCATTATAAGTACACAAACTGTACAATTGCAACAACAAATACTAGAAAAAGAAATTCCTTTATTAAAGAAAATAATGCCATTTTCATTTGAAGTAGCTCTTCTGAAAGGAAGAAAGCATTACCTTTGTCTACACAAATTTGAATATGCTTTGCAAGAGGAAGAGAAAAATTATGATATGGCGCTCACAAAGGCAAAAATTTTAGTGTGGTTATTGCAAACGGAAACTGGCGATCGTGATGAATTGAATATTCCTGAGGGCGGCAAGTTACTTTGGAACCGTATTTGTAGTGATGTACATAGTCCAGGCGGGATGCAAAGCAACTGGTATAGTCGTTGTTTTTATCAAAGAGCAAAGAATAAAGCATTATTTGCAGATATCGTTATTACAAATCATGCGTTATTATTTCAAGATTTTTCAAGTGAAGAACCACTATTTGCTTCATGTGAACATATTATTTTTGATGAAGCTCATCATATCGAGGAAGCGGCGAGTAGAACATTAGGTGAACAATTCTCATGCATGTATTTTCAATTAGCTTTATCTCGTCTTGGTACGCTAGAAACAGATGATGTACTTTCTAAAGTATATAAAATGATGAAAAAATCAGAGCAAGCATCGCGTTCGACTTTCCGTATGGTGAGTCATAGTTTGAAGGAATTGAAATTTGATGCGGATGAACTATTTCAAATGTTACGGACTTTCGTATTTAAACAAACAAAGCAGGAACAAGGGATGAGCAATATGCCACTCATTTATCGATATAACACGGAAGTAGAGAAAGGTAAGTTATGGGATAGCATTACCGAGTTAACAAATCGATTTGTGTATGATGTAAGAAAGTTATTGACTACACTTGAGAAGCAAGCTGAAATATTGCAAAGTAAATTAGAATGGGAGATGCATGTCGTTACAGGTGAATTTATGCATTTAATTGAGTTGTTGAGAAAGATGGCACAATCTTTACAATTACTCATTTTAGAAAAAAATTCATACGTGACATGGATGGAGACTGAAACGAAGGGAACGATTCATTCAACAGTTCTATATGCGCAGCCTGTTCATATTGGTGAAAGATTTGCTGATGAATTTTTAACCCAGAAAAAGAGTGTTATTTTCACATCAGCAACGTTAACAGTTAATGATTCATTCGACTATATAAAAGAGGAGCTAGGTTTACATGATTTTGCTCCCAATACATTAAAGGTTCCATCACCATTCCGTTTTGAAGAGCAAATGAAATTAATGGTTTCAACGGATGTACCTTTTATTAAGAAAGCAAGTAATGAAGAATATATTGAGTCTATATCGGCACATATTGCGAAAATAGCGAAAGCTACAAAAGGTAGAATGCTCGTTTTATTCACTTCGTATGAAATGTTGAAAGAAGCGTATACGAATTTGAAAAATGATGAGACATTAGAAGGATATTTATTATTAACGCAAAGTGTGAATAATAAGAGCCGAAGTCGTCTAATCCGCAAATTCCAGGAGTTCGACAAATCGATTTTGTTAGGAACAAGTAGTTTTTGGGAAGGGATAGATATACCTGGAGATGCCCTAAGCTGTCTTGTCATTGTCCGTCTGCCTTTTACCCCTCCTCATCAGCCGATGATGGAAGCAAAAGGAGAGTGGTTAAAAAATCAAGGAGAAGACGTATTCGATAAGTTGGCGCTCCCGCAAGCAATCTTGCGTTTCAAACAAGGGTTTGGTCGTCTTATTAGAACAAATACAGATACGGGAACTGTATTTGTATTAGATCGTCGTTTGACAAGTTCTTCCTATGGAAAACGATTTTTACAATCAATCCCAACTGTACCACTCTATGAAGGACCGTTAGAAGAATTGTTAGTACAGTTAGAAGAATCGTCAAATGGATAAAATCGGAAGAAAAATACGCCTGAAGTACATTTAAACTTCAGGCGTAAAAAATGTGGGTAGGAGGAATTTTATTTTTCTTACTTCTTGTATACAAAATATATTGCTTTTCGATTTGAAACCTTTTTTTGCTGTACATGTCCTGCTATAATAGATGGGTGATGAAGCAGGGGTTGTAAAGAATGTACTCTTATTGTAACCGCATTGCGTTCTTCTATAATTAGAAATTTTTGTGTAACGGAGGAGTTTTTTCATGGATAAGAAAATCGAAGTCCTATCAACGACGCGTATTAAATATTCGTCTGACTTGTATAAAATTGTTGATGGTTTGAATCGTACGTTAAAAGAGCAGGACCTCATGTTCGGATTAGCATTAGACGAAAAAGATAAAGAAACAGCTGTATTTACGATTTACAGAACGTAGTGATACAATGAAAAAGTGGATCTTTACAATCATTATCGTTATCGTTGCTAGCGGAATATATGGGGCATATGTTTATAATAAAGCGATGGAAAAGAAAATTCCAAAAGAGTCAAAGTCTGTAGAAATTGCGAAAGAAAAGGCAAAGATTACAAAGGTAAATACCGTTGATTATTATAACGGAAAATCTTCATATACAGTCGTACAAGGTACAGATGAAAAAGGAGAACAACTTATCGTTTGGGTGCCTGATAAAAAAGGAAATGTCCTTGTGAAGAAAAAGAGCGAAGGTATTTCTAAAAAAGAAGCTTTGCAAAAGTTGGCTGAACAAGCTACAGGAGAAGGTGCTGAGCCGAAGCCGAAACCAAAAGAAATTATAAAAGTAAAATTAGGTGCTCAAAACGATATTCCATTGTGGGAAATTACATATATTGATCAGGAAGATCGTTATACGTATTACTATTTAGAGTTTCAAAATGGGGTTTATGCTGGACACTACAGCATTGAAAAATAGATGTAGGGGGAACTACAAATGAAATTAGCAAAGCGAGTAGCTGCTTTAACACCATCTGCAACTTTAGAAATTACAGCAAAGGCACAAGCATTAAAAGCAGAAGGTCATGATGTAATTGGATTAGGAGCAGGAGAACCTGACTTTAATACGCCAAAACATATTATGGATGCTGCGCATAAAGCGATGTTAGAAGGACATACGAAATATACACCAACAGGTGGATTACAAGCGTTAAAACAAGAAATTGTGAAGAAGTTTACTCGTGATCAAGGAATTGCGTATGATCCATCTGAAATTATTGTATGTAATGGTGCCAAGCATGCATTATATACATTATTCCAAGTGTTACTTGATGAAGGAGATGAAGTTATCATCCCAACTCCTTATTGGGTAAGTTATCCTGAGCAAGTAAAGCTTGCTGGTGGTAAGCCAGTTTATGTAGAAGGTCTAGAAGGCAATGAGTACAAAATTACAGCAAAGCAGCTGCGTGAGGCAATTACAGAGAAAACGAAAGCTGTTATTATTAATTCACCGAGCAATCCAACAGGGATGATTTACAGCAAAGAAGAATTACAACAGCTTGGAGAAGTATGTTTAGAGCATGATATCTTAATTGTTTCAGATGAGATTTATGAAAAATTAATTTATGGTGACGCGGAATATACTTCAATTGCCCAGCTTTCTAATGTATTAAAAGAACAAACACTTATTATTAATGGTGTATCTAAATCACATTCTATGACAGGTTGGCGTATTGGATATGCAGCAGGAAATAAGCAGCTTATTAAAGCGATGACGAACTTAGCGAGTCATAGTACGTCAAACCCTACTTCAATTGCTCAATATGGTGCAATTGCTGCGTATGCAGGCTCACAAGAACCTGTAGAAACAATGCGTCAAGCGTTTGAAGAAAGATTGAACATTATTTATGATAAATTAATTCAAATTCCTGGTTTCACTTGCATTAAGCCACAAGGTGCTTTTTACTTATTCCCAAATGTAAAAGAAGCCGTAGCGTTAGCTGGGTATGATACAGTTGATGAGTGGGCAAAAGCATTATTAGAAGAAGAAAAGGTGGCTCTTGTTCCAGGTACAGGATTTGGTGCACCAAATAACGTTCGATTATCGTATGCGACATCTCTTGAGCAAGTTGAGAAAGCATTAGAACGAATTCATACGTTCATGAAAAGTAAAGTACAGGCTTAATCGTCTGTTTCTTGTAGTAAATGGAAAAAAACCTCCCTATATATAGGGAGGTTTTTTTGACGAATTGTGGCAAAAAGAAATGGCTAAAGGTGTGTTATACTAGAGAACGAGGTGTTTGGTGATGAAAAAGAAAATGATGTTACAATGGTTTGAACAGGGAAGCATAGCGATTCCTAAATTGCTTATGATGCATTATAAAAAGCTAGGTTTAAATGAGACGGAATTTATGGTAGTACTTCATGTACACACATTTTTAGAATCAGGTAATTCGTTCCCGACTCCTTCAGAGATTTCAGAACGGATGACGATAACAGAAATGAAATGCATGGAAGTGATTCAGACTTTAATCCAAAAAGGTTTTTTAGCACTAGAAGGTGGACGAAGATCTGAAGCGATGATGTGTGAAAGTTATTCTTTACAACCACTGTGGGAAAAAATATTGCACTTTTTAATGAATGAATCTATAGAGGAAGAGCAAAAAGAACAAAAACAAATTCAAGTAAATTTATATACAGTATTTGAAAAAGAATTCGGAAGACCACTTTCGCCATTTGAATGTGAAACATTAGGGATGTGGGAAGATCAAGATCAACACCATCCGAATTTAATTCAAGCGGCTCTTCGTGAAGCTGTTATGAGTGGTAAACTTAATTTCCGGTATATTGATCGTATTTTGTTTGAGTGGAAAAAGAACGGAATTAAAACGGTAGATCAAGCGCAAAATCAAGGCCAGAAATTTAGAGCGAATCAACAACGCACACAACAAACGACAAAACAAGAGACGAAATTTACTGGGAAAGTGCCTTTTTATAATTGGTTGGAGCAGTAGTGTAGGAGGAAAGATATGTTGAACAAAACGCAAATTCGTTATTGTTTAGATACAATGGCGGATATGTATCCAGAAGCGCATTGTGAATTAATTCATGATAATCCATTTGAACTTGTAATCGCAGTGGCATTATCTGCACAATGCACAGATGTACTTGTGAATAAAGTGACGAAAAACTTATTTCAAAAATATAAAACACCAGAAGATTATTTAAGTGTGTCTTTAGAAGAATTACAACAAGATATACGTTCCATTGGATTGTTTAGAAATAAGGCGAAAAATATTCAAAAATTGTGCCGGATGTTACTAGATGATTATAACGGGAAAGTTCCAGAAGACCGTGATGAGCTGACGAAATTACCAGGAGTAGGGAGAAAGACAGCGAATGTAGTTGTTTCGGTAGCGTTTGGGATTCCAGCGATTGCTGTTGATACGCATGTAGAGAGAGTGAGTAAACGGTTAGCAATTTGTAGATGGAAAGATTCTGTGTTAGAAGTGGAAAAGACATTGATGAAGAAAATTCCAATGGATGAGTGGGGAGTTACACACCACCGTATGATTTTCTTCGGACGTTATTACTGTAAGGCGCAGCGACCACAATGTGAAGAGTGTCGATTACTAGAAATATGTCGCGAAGGAAAGAAACGAATGAAGGGGAAATAAAGGATGGAGCGAGTTATAGAAATACCGAAAGAGTTTCGGTGCGTACCATTTTTTAAAGAGAGTGCAAATTCGATTACGTATCACACAGACCAATCTTTTGAAGAGATAATACAAAATACTTACTTTATATTTGATATTGAAAGAAAATATGAGCCATGGAATGAAATTGAAACAAGTATTCCAGCGGTGTTAAATATATGGAAAAGCAAGCATGAAGAAATTGCTATACTATTTCGGAACAGAAAAAAACAAGAAGCTGAGGGTCCGATGATTCTTTTTGCAGCGCACTTTCTATCGGTTATATATTGGTTAAATGAGCAGCCTGTTCATAGTTTGAATGAGATGCAAGTAAATACGAATAAATTGGAAGTACAACCTGTTAATTTTATGGAGCGATATTCATTTATTATAAAGAAACCGAGTAATTACCATTCGTATATTCAATTAGTCCAGTTGTATATCGAAATAGAAAAGCTATATGTAAAGAAAATGATAACAAAAAAGAAGTCGGTTTCTCATTAAGAGAAACCGACTTCTTTTTTTGTTTATTAAGACTCTGTTGTAACAACATTTCCGTCCGCGTGAGGTGTATCTTCCCCGGTATTTTGTTGCTGTTGCTGCTCTTCAGCTTTTTTTCTAGCTTCTTCGTCAGCTTTTCTCTTAGCTTCTTCGTCAGCTTTTCTCTTAGCTTCTTCGTCGGCTTTTCTCTTAGCTTCTTCGTCAGCTTTCTTCTTAGCCTCTTCGTCAGCGGCTTTCTTTTGAGCTTCTTCTTGCTGTTTACGTTGTTGTTCTTGTTGCTGCTGTTGTTCTTGTTGTTTACGTTGTTGTTCTTGTTGCTGTTCTTGCTGTTTACGCTGATCTTCATCAGCTTTTTTCTTAGCTTCTTCTTGTTTTAGTTTATCTTCATTGGTCTTTTTCAGGGCTTCTTCGTCAGCTTTTTTCGCATCTGGAGTTCCGCCAGGCGCAGTGAAGGATGCACCAACTGCAGGGCTTGTTCCAGTACCCTTTTTCGCTACTACAGAGAAACTGTAAGTAACACCTGGTTTAATACCACCAAGAGTAGCTGTCGTACCGCTTACTGATAAGCTACCACTAGAACCGTCAGTAGCTTTATAGCTTGCTGCGTATGCATCAACATTTGATGATGGTCCAGACCAGTTCAGTGTCACTGTGCTAGCGCCATCGAAAGCGACATTAAGACCACTAGGAGGATCTACTTTAATTTGTTTAATTGCATCTTTCTTCGCACCTTTTACGTATAACTCTCCGTTTATTTCTTGTACAGAAGAAGGGCGTTCGAAACGAGATTTATCTGTAGCGAATTTGCTCATCATTACTTGGAACATTTGTTGTGCAATTTTAGTATAACGATCGCTAATGTAATTTTCTGGACTATCTTTTTCATAACCAGTCCATACAGCCATTGTATATTGTGGTGTATATCCAGCGAACCAGCTGTCTCTGTTTGCGTCATCTGGGATACCATATTTTTTTATAACTGATTTATCAAAGTTTTGTGTTCCGGTTTTACCTGCTACGTCTAAACCTGAAACATATGCTGTTGGACCTGTACCGCCAGAACCAGGTTTTACTACGTCACGAAGAACGTCAGTGACCATGTAAGCTGTATAGTCATGCATTGCGCGTTGTTCTTTCGATTTAAAGCTTTTCTTTTTCCCATCTGGGAAAATAACTTCTTTAACGAAATGAGGTTTATTGTATACACCGTCATTTCCAAATGCTGCATAAGCTCCAGCGACATCTAACGGAGAGCCTTCATTACTACCGATTGCAGTAGATTCATATGCTTTCCCATCTTTAAACGTCATTCCTAAACCTTCAGCAAACTCTTGTGACCTAGGAATACCGACTGCTTGAGCTGTTTTTAAAGCCGGGATGTTTAATGACTTCTTCAATGCTTCACGAAGTGAAACGTCACCTTTAAAATTACCTGTAGCATTTTTAATCTTTGTGCCATTAGAGTAAGTGTAATCAGAGTCATTTAATTGATGATAAGTAGACCATTGAAGATTCTCAATTGCTGGACCATAGTCGAAAATTGGTTTCATTGTTGAACCAACTTGGCGTTTTAAATCAACTGCCATATTATGACCTTTGAAAGTAGACTTACTTTCTTTACGCCCAGCACCAATTGCTCGAACTTCTCCAGACTGTGTATCCATAAATACAAATGATCCTTGGAACTGATCGTTTGGATACTTAATGAGATTGCCATCCATAATTTTCTCAGCGTAATCTTGAGCATCTTGATCAAGTGTTGTATGAATCGTTAAACCATCTGAACCGATATTTACATCAGGGTATTCTTTTTCAACTTCCTTTACAACAGCATCTATAAATGCTTGATACTTCATTTCAGTCACTTCTGAAGATGGAAGAAGTCCTTGTATTACAGGGATTTGCATCGCATCATTCATTTCTTGTTTCGTTATATACCCGTGTCGGTTCATTAATGTTAATACGATATTACGACGTTTCGTTGCTCTATCAACGTTATCTGGTTTTGTTGGATCATAAATGTTAGGACCTTGGGGTAAACCAGCGAGCATTGCAGCTTCGTGTAGTTGTATGTCTTTTAAATCTTTGCCGTAATATTTTTTGGCAGCTGTGGAAATACCATAAGAGCGATTACCTAAGTTAATCTTATTTAAGTACATTTCTAAAATTTCATGTTTTGAGTACTGTTGCTCTAACTTATAAGATAAGTACCATTCCTGCACTTTTCTTTTTGCAGTTTTGTCCATCGTTAGAAAATAGTTTTTAACTACTTGCTGTGTAATCGTACTACCACCTTGTGATCCAAAACCACCAGTGATATTTTCCATGACTGCCATTCCAGTACGTCTAAAATCAATTCCATTATGATCGTAGAAACGAGCATCCTCAGTCGCAAGGAATGCACTTTCAATTACTTTTGGAATTTGATCGTATGTAACATGGGTTCGTTTTTCAGCACCGTATTCATAGAAGAAATTCCCGTTTTTATCAAGGAATTTTGTTGATAAAGGATTGACTAGCTTTGATTTGTCTAGTTTTGGAGCGTCCTTTACCATAACAAAGAAGGCTGAAACGCCAGCTACGAGACCGACGATACCAAGAAGTAGACAACCTATAAGAAATCTCTTGAAAAAGGAACCTTTTTTCTTTGGTTTTTCTTCTTTATTATTTGTTTCTTTCGTTTGATTTTTTACATGATTTCGTTCTGTACGAGAACGATAATTATCTGACATTATACTTTCTCCTACCTTTCATTCTCTCCCCCAAAAGTCGAAAAAAGAGCCTTAGTGATGACTCTATCACGAAAAATAAACCGTGTCTAGTACGCGGATATAATCAATTCGAGGGTGATAACCGCATGATAATAAAGACCCATGCTCTTCTATTTCTTGTTTTGTAATCGATTTACGTCCACCAGTATTTTGACGATTCCAAAATGCAATAATATGTTTTGCATCTAATAAATAAAATTCATCAAAAAGTGTAAATTTAATAATAACAAATGCAATTCCATTATGAGCGACTACTTGCTTCATATGTTCAATTTGATGAAGGTGGAAGTTTTGAAGTGGAAAACTGGTTTTATTTTTAGTTTCTTTCGCTTCAAAATCGATGTATTTCCCTTTGTATACACCGTTGTAATCTGTTGTAGAAGGTTGTTTGAAATACGCTTCTTTTACCACTGCAGCACTTCGAGCGGGGTAATCTACTTTTACAATTTGAAGAGGTGTAGGTTTTTTATGTACACATGCAATATTATGGGTTAAGTAATATTGATTGGTGTCATTCAATTCCTCTTCAAGGGACATACCTCTATTACTGTAAGTATGTTTTTTTATTGGTGTTTTATGAGGTTGTGAAGCTTGATCGTACCTTTTTCCATTTGGGTAACGAATGGTCATATTTTGTCCACTCCCAACTTGATAAGATTTACTTACAAAGGTGATTATATCAAAAAATGAAAAAAGATGTGACCTTTTTCAAGAAAGGTATGGTGACTTACTCATGTTTCGATGGAATGATTACGAAAAAATTAAACAGACCCGTAATGATATTTTTTGTACAGAAGAGGAAAAAGCTATAGTTCTTACTATTAAGGAGAGAACGGATGTAGCTAACGTAGATAATATTTCACGTACACAATCTTACCAAGAATATTATTTGAGAAATAGAGAAATTAGATGGTCTTTTTTAGCAAGCATGGTTTCAAGGAATGGGGGATGGAACATGACAGATTTAGAAGGAGAATATTATTCTAATCTTTTATCTCAAACAGTTAAGAGACGATTATTTCATTTGTATGAGAAAGCCAATTGGCTCATTTTTTTAGATGCATTTCCTCAACTATTACTGTATGAGGAAAGTAAAAAGAGATGTGCGCCGCTCTTTCATTTGTTACAATTTTTCAACATATCAATTTTTATGGAAAAAGAATGGGGCGCGTTTTGGGAGAAAAAAGATATAAATAGGCTTATGACGGCACTTATTATTAATGAACAAAGTAAAATTCAAAAACCAGTAATTGAGAATGCATACTTTCAAAAACATGTATTTGATACTGCACTATTCAAATTTCAAGAAATATTTCACGTTAGTGCAGTTATTTTTCCAATGGTGGAAGGGGGAATGTATGGATTTTCAGTTTATCAATTTGAAACGTTGCAAAAACGTATAGAACTGGGGAAACAATTAGCTTGGTTATTATTTCATTCAAAGTATAAGGCTTCTTTTTATAAATTTGCAGTGCAAACTAGGCATACAGGATCAAGGATGGATTATGAATGTAATATAAGGGGAATTAGAAAATCATGTACGCCGGCTCTTCGGGATGTGTATTCTATTGTCACTCATGAAAAATTAATTGAAAAAGATTGGTTTAGTGAAGGGTTGGAAATAGATTCATTATTTTTACTTGAAAAACCTAAGGGGGAAATTAATATAACAGAATGGTATAGAAAGAAGAGGGAGCAAATACATACTCTTTCTATATTAAGTAGTTTTGTTAAAAGAATAGATGAGTTCATGATATAATAAAGAAGTCCCACCTTCTTAAATGAAGGTGGGACTTCTTTATTAAAAGTAATATGCTCTACAACAAGTTATTTTCTAATCGGCTATTTGCCGGCAGTACGACTTTAACTTCAACACTTATCGAAAGCGAAGAGGTAAGGTAGACTAGAAAATAGTTGTTTGTAAAAGCCACTTTGGTTAAAGTGTCATTTTATCCCGCTATTTGCGGACAGTAAAACTCCCACCTCAAAACTTGGCTGGAGCAAAGAAGGTAGGTGGAAGCCCTGCTGTCCGTAAACACCCGATTGGTGCGGGCTAATAATCAGTGGGGGATGAACAAAACCCCACTGATTAAAGTTTCACTTTATGTAGCGGGGAAATTTGGACCATCAAGCTTTGGATTACCAGTCTCAGGTTTGTTTTGTTGTTTGTTTTGCTTTTTCTTTTTTTCGTTTTTATTTTTTGCCATCGTAATACACCTCCTTTTTGTATTGTTACCATTTCTAATAATGGCATACTAAATGATTTCTTTGACGAATATCAACTAGTTTTGTCATGTGAGAAGGAGTAATTAATCAATCGGCGAAATTACATGACAAAGGAAAGGCAAAGAAGGGGGCGTTTTAAATATGGCGATGGTTCAGAAGGAAGATGTTATGAAAAAAATGGATCAAATGTTAAGTTCTCTCGATTTGCTGGAAATGAAGATTGGGATTAGAATGAATCATGCATTGAAGGATAAAGGTGAAAAAATACGCAATAAGATAGAAATAACAGAAATGCATATAGAACATATGGAAAATAAATTAGTGCATCACGAAGAAAAAGGGAGCTGGGTAAAGACATTTCAAAATGTCGTAGTGAGTGCATAATAAGGTGGGAACAAAATGGGACATGAAGCATTAATCCAGTCTTCGGAGAAGTTAATGCAGTATAATGATGAAGCGAATGTGAAAAAAAGAGAGATGGCTGAATACGATTTTTATAAGGATATGAAGCCATTTGTTGATATTGTAGATGCGGAGTTAGAGATGTGGAAAGAATTAGCTTATAGGTGGATAAAGGAAGAACGACCTAAGTATATACATGTACAACAAATTGATCAAGTGTATGATAATTTACAAACTAATGTGCTACAATGTTTTGTTAATAAGGGAAAAGGCAAACGTTTCTTTGAAACTCATCAAGCTATTTCGTATACTTTGCAAAATATCGTAGATCAATGTAAATAACAAGAGGGAAAACCCTCTTGTTTTTTTATGCCTCTGTCACTGTTGTAGGTTTTGTTGCACCGTTTATTTCTAACTCTCGTATTAATGTTCGGTAATCTGATATGCATACTTTTCCTTCAAGATAACAATGTCTTGCAAAGTCTAACAGTTCATTCGAATTTTCTGTGTAATACCCCTTTTTTTGAGAAAACGCTTGTTTTAAATCCCCTAATACCATGTTGATTCCTCCCCCATGAGAATCTTCTTCCTTATTATCATAGCATGGAAGGGTTTACTTTCTAATTTTTTAAAAAATTTAAACTTCCGACAAAAACAGACAGGTACTCCGTCACACATTTTATTTTATAGGTACATATTCTATATGTAGAAACTTATGCCAAGGAGGAGAGAATGCATGTTTCAACAACCTAATGTATATCAGCAAGCAAATCCATATGCACAGCAAAATATGTACCAATATAATGAGGATACATATTTACGATATAATATGTATCCTTTCGAGCCTCATTATGGAAACCAAAATTATTATCAACCATTTGAAGTGTCGTTTGGGAATCAACCGCAGCAAGCGCATATGAATCAGCCGCAACAAGCATATACGAATCAACCACAGCAAGCGCATATGAATCAACCGCAACAACCGCACATGAATCAGTCGCAACAAGCGTATATGAATCAACCGCAACAAGCGCATATGAATCAGCCGCAACAACCGCACATGGATCAGTCGCAACAAGCGCATATGAATCAGCCGCAGCAAATGTATACGAATCAACCACAGCAAGCGTATATGAATTCACAAAACTACATGTCGCCAGCCCAATATGTAAATCAACAAGCTATGTTTTATCCACCAAAACAACCATATCCAACGATGAATAAACAAAAGCAACAACAACAGCAACCAAGTCAGTTTTCTAGTTTTGTTTCACAATTTAAATCATCAGATGGTAACTACGATGTAAATAAAATGATGAACACGGCTGGACAAATGATGAACGCGATGAATCAAGTAACAGGGATTGTTAAGCAAGTCGGGGGCTTTTTTGGTAAATAATAGTAGGGGGTTGTCTATAATAGGTATTACGTATGAAATTGGATACTAGACAAATTTCCATGAAATAAATGGGTATATATAACAAGCGGCTTTACCCCCTCGCTCATATTGTAAAGTGTAGTCAGATTTTTTTAATGAGAGAGGAGAGAAAAAACTATGCATCATTGTCATCCTTGCTTTGGAGGGCATAAGCCTGTAGGACCTATTTGTACGACAGCTCCTGTCATTCATCCGGCAAAACAATGCGTAACACATTCTTTTTCAACAACGGTGGTGCCACACATTTTCCCAACGCATACAACACATGTACACACTCAACAAATTAAAAATCAAAGCTTCTTCCCGCAAACAAACTCGAACGTAAACGTTGTAGATCCTGGTGATCCAGGATTCGGCGGAGGATGTGGACCATGTGGTCATGGCCATCATCACCATGGGCATCAAATATCACCATTTGGACCAGGACCGAACGTGTCACCATTTGGACCAGGACCGAATGTATCACCATTTGGACCAAATATGGGACCGAATATATCACCATTTGGACCAAATATGGGACCAAACGTTGGTGGAATGTTTAAAAAGTAAATGATATGTTAGAACTAGCAAAATGCTAGTTCTTTTTTTGTAATTGGAGTGTTGATATGAAAGTCATTGCTGTAACAGGATATAAGCCATTTGAACTTGGAATATTTAAAAATGATCATCCAGGAGTAGAGTGTATAAAAAAGGCGCTGCGTCGTAAATTAACTGTTTTTGTAGAAGAAGGTTTGGAGTGGGTTATTATAAGTGGTCAGTTAGGAGTAGAGCTATGGGCTGCTGAAGTTGTTTTTGAAATTCAAGTAGAATATCCAAATTTAAAATTAGCTGTATTTACTCCTTTTTTAGAACAAGAGGAAAATTGGAAGGAAGATAACCGTGAATATTACGAATTTATTCTTTCACAAGCAGATCATATTGATAGTATTACGAAACGGAAGTACGAAAGCCCAGAGCAATTTAAATTAAAGAATCAATTTTTTATTGAAAAAAGCGATGCACTTTTAGCTGTATATGATGAAGAAAAGTCTGGGAGCCCTAAATATATTGTAGAAGCAGCTAAGAAAAAAGGAGAAATAGAAAATTATCACAGTTATTTCATTCTTTTTTCTGATTTACAAGATATAATGGAAGAGGAACAGTGGAATAATGCAGAGTAATATGTAATATAGTACTCGTATATTTGATTGACAAAAGGCGTTGTTTCTGAAAAAATTTAGTTAATGAAAGCTTTGGCAAAAATTTGAGGTGAAGAAAATGATTTCGGATAAAATTAAATTAACAGCGAAAGATATTTTAGAAAAAGAATTTAAAACAGGTATGAGAGGTTATCAACAAGAAGAAGTAGATAAGTTTCTTGATATGATTATTAAAGATTATGAAGCTTTTCATAAGGAATTTGATCAATTAAAACAACAAAATGCTCGTTTGAAACGTGAATTAGAAGAACAAAAAGTAGCGGCAACACAAGTTCCGCAACAACCGGTACAAACACCAGTTGCACAACCAGTGTATAACAATACGAATACGGATATTTTAAAACGTCTATCTAATTTAGAAAAAGCTGTATTTGGAAGTAAGTTATACGAATAAATTAAGGTAACAAAAAGGTTAAAGCATTTTACATAGAAAAAAACATTGCAAAATCTTTTTGTTTCCACTATACTAATGTTTGTCATAACGTTTGGGTAATCGCTGCAACGCCAACGTTGTAGAGGAAAGTCCATGCTCGCACGGCCTGAGATGGCTGTAGTGTTCGTGCCTAGCCAAGTCATAAGCTAGGGTATTCTGGCTGCAAGGCTGGTTTAACGGCAGGGAAAAAACCTAAGTCCTTTCGGATATGGTTTGACTACCTTTAAAGTGCCACAGTGACGAAGTCCTTGAAGAAATGATAGGAGTGGAACGAGGTAAACCCCACGAGCGAGAAACCCAAATAATGGTAGGGGAATCTTTTCCAAGGAAATGAACGACGGAAAAGGACAGGTTTTCGTAACCTGTAGATAGATGATTACCACCGGAGTACGAGGCGTGGGCCGTTTGCAGTACAAAGGAACAGAACATGGCTTACAGAACGTTATGAACCAACTATGAAATAACTCAGCTCTCCTTTGTTAGAGGAGGGCTTTTTATTTGTATGAAGTTATAAGTTGTGAGTTAAAATGGTAAGTGAGAATATTCTTCGTAATATGTGATAATTAATAGGACAACATGTTATTAATTATTGTTTGATTATACATAAGAGGTGAATGCAAATGGGAAAAGTTACTTTAATTGCAACAGCGGCAATGGGTATTGAAGCGTTAGTTGCCCGAGAAGTTCGCGATCTTGGTTATGAATGTGAAGTGGAAAACGGAAAGGTAACGTTTGAAGCGGATGAAAAAGCGATTTGTCGTACGAATTTATGGTTACGTACTGCAGACCGTGTGAAAATTAAAGTCGGCGAATTTAAAGCAACAACATTCGATGAGTTATTTGAAAAAACAAAAGCGTTAAACTGGGGAGATTATATTCCAGAGAACGGAGAATTTCCTGTTATTGGGAAATCTTTGAAATCAACATTATTTAGCGTTTCAGACTGCCAACGTATCGTTAAAAAGGCTGTTGTTGAGAAATTAAAAACAACGTATAGACGCACAACTTGGTTTGAAGAAGATGGACCGTTATTCCGTATTGAAATTGCAATGCTCAAGGATATTGCGACGTTAACAATCGATGCAAGTGGTGTAGGTCTTCATAAACGTGGATACCGTCTTGAGCAAGGTGAAGCGCCTTTAAAAGAAACATTAGCTGCGTCTTTAATTAAGTTAACAAACTGGAAGGCGGATCGTCCTTTCGTTGATCCTTTCTGTGGATCTGGTACAATTCCAATTGAAGCTGCATTAATTGGACAAAATATCGCACCAGGATTTAACCGAGGCTTTGCATCGGATGAATGGGGCTGGGTTGGTAAACAAAATTGGCGCGAAGCTCGTCAAGAAGCTGAAGATTTAGCTAATTATAATCAACCATTGCAAATCATTGGATCAGATATCGATCACCGTATGATAAGAGTTGCCCAAGATAACGCAGAAGAAGTTGGATTAGGGGATCTTATATCATTTAAACAAATGCAAGTAAAAGATTTCACGACAAAAGAGGAATATGGCTATGTTGTAACGAATCCTCCATACGGAGAACGTTTAAGTGAAAGAGCGCTTGTTGAAAAATTATATAAAGAAATGGGAGAGGTATTCCGCCCATTAGATACGTGGTCAATGTATTTATTAACAAGTTATGAAGCATTTGAGAAATGTTATGGGAAAGATGCATCGAAAAAGCGTAAACTGTTTAACGGATTTATCCGTACAGATTACTATCAATACTTTGGAAAGCGTCCACCGCGTAATTCATAGTATAAAACTCCTCCAGCACGCATATACTGGCTATTATGTAATGCGTAAAGGAGGAAGTGATATGGATAGTTTCCAATTATCGATGATTCAAAAAGCTATTCACCGTACGTATGATGAGCTCGGAAAAGAAGTGGATAGTCAAGGTGCAATTGTAGATGGAATACAAAAAGCGCAGGAAGAATATTTGTCAGCTCTTTCACATGAAACAGCGATTGATAAACGTTATTTAAGGTCATTAATATAGAAAAAAATTTTCCTTTTTCGAAAGGAAAATTTTTTTTCGTGTATTTCTATGTATTGTAACAGGGGAAAGTGGCTGCGCACATGTGAGTAGCAGTTGCTATATCTTTTTATAGAAAAACTGTTTGGTTGGAGGCTAAGGATGTTTACTGAGAATAGGTTACCATTTGAAGTAGGAAAACAAGATAATTTTTATGATAAGTTGAATGAGTGGATTGGAGATGTGTTTTACGACATTCTTCCGGAAAAAGGCTTTGAAGAGCGTGATGAACAGATTTTTATGGCGTTTCAGTTAGAGCGCGCTTTCCAAGAGAAGAAAGTTATGTTTGCAGAAGCAGGTGTAGGAACAGGGAAAACAATTGTATATCTTTTATATGCAATTTGTTATGCACGTTATACAGGGAAGCCGGCTATTATCGCTTGTGCAGATGAAACGTTAATTGAGCAGCTTGTGAAAGAAGAAGGAGACATTGCTAAGTTATCTGAAGCATTAGGGCTATCTGTTGATGTTAGACTTGCGAAGTCAATGGATAATTATTTATGTTTACGTAAACTTGAAGATGTTATGAGTGGACGAGCTCCAGAAGTAATTGAAGATGTATATTACGAATTACCTCAGTTCGTATTCGATCATGGTACGATGCAGAACTTTACTCACTATGGTGATCGAAAAGAATTTCCACTGTTAAATGACGAGGAATGGTCAAAGGTAAACTGGGATTACTTCCAAGATTGCTTCACTTGTGATTCTCGTCATCGTTGTGGTCAAACTCTTTCGCGCGAGCATTATCGTAAAGCGGCAGATTTAATCATTTGTTCTCAAGATTTCTATATGGATCATATTTGGACGTACGAAGCTCGCAAACGTGAAGGACAAATTCCGTTATTACCAGAAAGTAGCTGCGTTGTATTCGATGAAGGGCATCTTGTAGAATATGCAGCTCAAAAAGCTTTAACGTACCGTTTAAAACAAACGATGATGGAGCAACTTTTAACGAGATTATTACAAAATGATATTCGTGAAGAGTTCGCACATTTAGTAGAAGAAACAATTTGGCAAACTGAACAATTCTTTGGGGTACTACAAGAGAATAAAAAGGAAATTGAAGGTTCTGATCGTTTAGAAATTACTGTGACAGAAAAGGTAACTGCAGAAGCGAAAAGACTTTATGCGAAAATCGGTGAAGTCGGTGATGCATTAGTATTTGAAAGTGAAATGCATACAGTAAACACATACGATTTAAATATTGTTGATGAGCATTTAGATGTGTTAGAGCATTCACTTCGTCTTTTCATGCACGAGAAAAATGTAATTACGTGGGGTGAAGAAGGCGATGGTGCTTTCACGTTAGTTATTATGCCGCGTGCAGTTGAAGAAGTGTTACAAGAAAAAGTATTCTCGAAGAAGATTCCATATATTTTCTCTTCTGCGACATTATCTGACAATGATTCGTTCGCATTTACTGCAAATAGTCTAGGGGTAAAAGATTACTTATCATTCTCAGTTGCTTCGCCGTTTGATTATGAAGAGCAAATGACAGTAAACTTACTTCCGTATACGAAAGAAAATGAATGGGAAAGAAAGTGTCAATATACACTTGAAAATATACAAAAAACAAATGGACGTACACTCGTATTATTCCGTACAACGCAAGAACTTGCAGCGTTTAAAGAATATGTAAGTAAAGAGCAAATGTCAGTTCCGTTCCTATATGAAGGAGATCAAGAAATTAGTCAGCTCGTTTCTCGTTTCCAAAATGAAGAAGAGACTGTACTTTGTGCCGTTCATTTATGGGAAGGTTTAGACATTCCAGGTTCATCATTATCACATGTTATTATTTGGTCATTACCATTCCCTCCAAACGATCCTGTGTTTGAGGCGAAGCGTAAACATGTGAATGATCCATTCTGGGACGTAGATGTGCCTTATATGATTTTACGTCTTCGCCAAGGAATTGGACGTTTAATTCGTACAAGTGAAGATAAAGGTGCTATATCATTATTCTTATCAGATAATGAAGATGAAAAAGTGATAGAAGCAGTGAAGAAAGTACTTCCGGTAGAAGGAAAAGTACTTTAAGCGAAAAAATGTTGTAGGGAAAAGTTTGGCATTTGCCAAGCTTTTTTTCTATTAGAAAAGGAATTTATGTTTCAGTGTCGAAATAAGTTTGAGGTAGAAAAAGGAGGTTTTTTATACTATGACAGTTGCTACATATGAAGTGGAAAAACAATTTTTAACATATGTCAAGAAGATAGAGAATTACGGAGAGGCATTAAGCTTAATGTTTTGGGATTTAAGAACAGGTGCACCAAAGCAAGGAGTAGACCAGCGTTCAGAAGTAATTGGAATGCTTTCATCCGAAGTGTTTGCGATGTCGACTTCAGATGAGATGGGGAACTATTTAACTGAACTAGAATCTTTAATTGTTGAAAATAAACTTTCTGAAACGACAAAGAAAATGGTTGAAGAGTGTCGTAAAGAATATGATAGAAATAAGAAAATTCCACAAGCGGAATATGAAGCGTATGTGAAATTAGAAGCGAAAGCGGAAAGTGTATGGGAAGAAGCTCGCGAAAAATCTGACTTCGAAATGTTCCGTCCGTATTTAGAAAAAATTGTTGAATTCAAAAAGAAGTTTATTACATATTGGGGTTACGAAACGTACAAATATAACACGCTATTAGACATGTATGAGCCGGGAATCACAGTAGAAGTGTTAGATCATGTATTTGGTCAACTACGTGAACGTATCGTTCCGCTTGTGAAAGAAATTTCTGAGTCTAAAAAAGAATTAAAAACAAATGCTTTAGCTGAACATTTTTCAAAAGAAAAACAAAAGAATTTTACTTTAGAGTTATTAAAACAATTGAACTATAACTTTGAAGCGGGTCGTCTTGATGAAACGGTACATCCTTTTGAAATTACATTAAATAGAGGGGATGTTCGTATTACGACTCGTTACGATGAAAAAGATTTCCGTATGGCAGTGTTTGGAACAATTCATGAATGTGGCCATGCTGTATATGAACAAAATATTGCGGAGGAATTTGAAGGTACACCGCTATGTAGTGGAACTTCTATGGGTATTCATGAGTCACAATCATTATTCTTTGAGAACTTTATCGGTCGTAATAAATCATTCTGGAAGAAAAATTATGATTTATTAAAAGAGTATAGCGATGGTCAATTCAATGATATATCAGTAGATGAGTTTTATGATGCGATTAACGAATCGAAGCCATCGTTTATTCGTATAGAAGCAGATGAGCTTACATATCCGCTTCACGTCATGGTTCGTTATGAACTTGAGAAAGAATTATTTGATGGCACATTACAAGTGAAGGATTTGCCAGCGGCTTGGAATGATAAGATGGAAGCATATTTAGGAATTCGTCCGGAAAACGATGCACAAGGTGTATTGCAAGATGTTCACTGGGCTGGTGGTTCATTTGGATACTTCCCATCTTATGCGCTTGGTTATATGTATGCAGCGCAATTTAAACATAGGATGCTAAAGGATATTCCAAACTTTGATGCATTATTAGAAGAAGGAAACGTGACACCAATTCGTGAATGGTTAACAGAGAATATTCACCAATATGGCAAAACGAAAAAACCACTTGAAATTTTAAAAGATGTGACAGGTGAAGGTTTAAATGCAAACTACTTAGCTGATTATTTAGAAGCTAAATATAAAGAGATTTATGAGTTATAAAACAGGAGCTGCTTAATTGCAGCTTTTTTTTATGAGGGAGTGAGAGAAATGGGTTATATGTTTACAGTAATGTCGCAAGCGGAAGCAGAAGAAGTTGCATATAACTGGCATTATGAAGGGGAGTATTCCTTTTATGATATAGAGGCAGATGAAGAAGATTTAGCTGAGTTTTTAGAGGATGAGAGTAGAGGGAATCATACATTTTCTGTGAAGGAAAATGGTACTCTCATTGGTTTCTTTAGTTTTAGTAACATAAATAATCAAACGGTTGATATAGGTCTCGGAATGAGACCTGATATAACTGGGAATGGATTTGGTCTACAGTTCATAAAAGCTGGACTAGCTTTTAGTAAAGAAAAATACGGATGCAATTATATAACGCTATCAGTAGCGACATTTAATGAAAGAGCGATTAACGTGTATAAAAGAGCAGGATTCGAAGCTGTTGGAACGTTTATACAGAAAACAAATGGTAGTTGTTTTGAGTTTTTGAAAATGAATTATATATGTAAAAATGTTTAAAAAACAGAGGAGAGCTTCTGTTTTTTTATTTTGATGTAGAAATAAATGATGTTTGTTTTTGTACTTGTTGTAATTAGAAGTTTTGAAATTTTGGAAGAGGATGTGTATGATTGAAGTTTAGTAGCAAATAGCAAGTTTAGTAAGGAGAGGTAGTATGATTACAATTAAAACGAAAAATGAAATAGATTTGATGCATGAATCTGGGAAGTTACTAGCTTCTTGTCATAGGGAAATTGCCAAAATGATGAAACCAGGAATAACGACACAAGAAATTGATACGTTTGTTGAAGCGTATTTAGAAAAGCATGGTGCAATATCTGAACAGAAAGGTTACAACGGGTATCCATATGCTATATGTGCATCTGTAAACGATGAAATGTGTCACGGTTTCCCTAGTGATGTACCTTTACAGGAAGGAGATATTGTAACAATTGACATGGTAGTAAACTTAAATGGTGGTCTTTCAGATTCTGCTTGGACGTATAGAATTGGAAACGTTTCTGATGAAGCAGAAATGTTATTGTTAGTAGCTGAGAATGCTTTGTATAAAGGGATTGATCAGGCGGTAATCGGTAATCATGTAGGAGACATTGGCTATGCAATTGAAAGTTATGTAGCAAATGAAGGTTTTTCTGTCGCAAGAGACTTTACGGGACACGGGATCGGTAAAGAGATTCATGAAGAACCAGCGATTTTTCATTTTGGTAAACAAGGACAAGGGCCTAAGTTACAAGAAGGAATGGTAATTACAATTGAGCCCATAGTAAATGTAGGTATGCGATATTCTAAAGTAGATTTAAATGGGTGGACTGCAAGAACGATGGACGGTAAATTATCAGCTCAATATGAGCATACAATTGCGATTACAAAAGATGGTCCAATCATTTTAACGACGCTTAAATATGAAATGTAAGAGTTTGCAAAACTCGAACGAAAATAGTATTTTCATAAAATTCGTACGTGTTTTTTTAATAAATGCTTTCCAAAATTTAAAAAGTGCGTTATAATCCTTCTATAAAATAAATAGTTAGCTACACTCATATAATCGCGGGGATATGGCCTGCAAGTTTCTACCGAAGTACCGTAAATACTTTGACTATGAGTGAGGACGAATATATTTGCTTGTTTAGCATTCTTTTTTGCGAAACTCCAAAAGCGCGTCTCTCACTTGTAACGAGTGGTGGCGGCTTTTGGAGTTTTTTATTGCATAAGAGGGGGAACAAACATGAAAGTATTACAAGAAAAGATTTTGAACGAAGGAAAGGTTTTATCTGGTGACGTATTAAAGGTAGATGCATTTTTAAATCATCAAATTGACCCAGTACTTATGCAAGAGATCGGAAAAGAATTTACTAAACGTTTTAAAGAAGAGAACATTACAAAAATCGTGACGATTGAATCTTCAGGCATTGCACCAGCAGTTATGGCTGCATTAGAGCTTGGTGTAAAAGTAATCTTTGCAAGAAAACGTAAATCGTTAACGTTACAAGATAATATGTACGTTGCAAACGTATATTCATTTACAAAACAAGAAACGAACGAGATTTCATTATCTCGAAATCATATTGATGAAAATGATCGCGTTTTAATTATCGATGACTTTTTAGCAAACGGTCAGGCTGCTTTAGGTTTAATGAGTTTAGTAGAGCAATCTGGAGCAAGTATTGCGGGAATTGGTATTGTTATTGAAAAAGCATTTCAAGATGGAGGAAAGAAGCTGCGTGAACAGGGTGTTCGTGTTGAATCACTAGCAGAAATTGCATCACTTGATAACGGCACAGTTACATTTGTACAGCAAGAAACTGCGGAGGTGAAATAAACGATGAAGCAACATCCATTTAAAATCGCATCGCTCGGTATGCAGCATATGCTTGCGATGTATGCTGGCGCAATTATCGTTCCGCTTATTGTGGGCGGCGGACTTGGTTTAAATCAAAAAGAGTTAACATATTTAGTCTCGATTGATTTATTAATGTGCGGCGTTGCGACAATTTTACAAGCATTATCAAATCGCTTTTTCGGTATTGGACTTCCCGTTGTACTTGGTTGCACATTTACAGCGGTTGGGCCGATGATTGCAATCGGGAAACAATACGGCGTGTCTTCTATTTATGGAGCAATTATTGCTGCTGGGTTATTCGTTGTTATTTTTGCGAAATTATTTGGAAAGCTTGTAAAGCTGTTTCCACCTGTCGTAACAGGATCTGTCGTTACCGTAATTGGAGTTACACTTGTTCCAGCAGCAATTAATGATATGGCTGGAGGAGTAGGAAGTAAAGATTTCGGTAGTCTTGAAAATTTAGCGTTAGCATTTGGTGTATTATTATTTATCATCATTATGTATCGTTTCTTTGACGGATTTATTCGTTCAATCTCTATTTTACTAGGTCTATTGTTCGGTACAATCGTTGCAGCATTTATGGGGAAAGTAAGTTTGCAAGCGGTTGGAGAAGCGGATTGGTTCCACGGTATTCAGCCATTTTACTTCGGTACACCAACATTTGAATTAACGCCAATTATTACGATGATTTTAGTTGCTTGCGTAGGGATTGTAGAAGCAACAGGTGTATATTTCGCATTATCTGATATTTGCAATAAAAAGATCGGTGAAAAAGAATTAACAAAAGGCTATCGCGCAGAAGGATTAGCGATGGTGTTAGGTGGTATTTTCAACGCGTTCCCATATACAACATACTCTCAAAACGTAGGACTTGTTCAATTAACTGGAGTAAGAAATCGCGTTATTATTTATACTTGTGGTGGTATGTTAATCGTTCTTGGATTCATTCCTAAAATCGCAGCTATTACAACTATTATCCCGAAATCAGTACTTGGCGGTGCAATGCTAGCAATGTTCGGCATGGTAATGGCGTATGGCATTAAAATGTTAAGCAGTGTTGATTTTGGAAAACAAGAAAATTTATTAATTGTTGCATGTTCTGTCGGAATCGGACTTGGAGTTACAGTCGTTCCAACGTTATTCTCACAGCTTCCGGAAAACATCCGTATTTTAACAGATAACGGAATTGTACTTGGAAGTGCGTCAGCAGTACTATTAAATATCGTATTTAATATGGTGCCACAGCGTAAAGTAAAAGAAGAGCCAGTGTCTATGCAAAGTGCAGTAAGAGAAGCGTAAAAAAGCAAGGTCTCATTATGAGACCTTGCTTTTCTTTTTAAGTGGCATCATTTTCCCGTACGTACCAAGACGCCAAATGTACTCAAGTGGCCCATATTGATAACGTGACAGCCACCAGCGGCTAATAAAGATTTGCAACGTGTAGAAACCGATGCAAAATAGTGGTCCTACCCATAATGGAGCGGGATAATAATTTTTGAAAAAGAGGCCGAATACAAGTAACGTAATAATCGTATGCGTGATGTAATTTGTTAACGCCATTCGTCCGACATATTGGAACGGACGTAATAATGTTTGCCATCTTTCTTTTTGTAATAAACGCATGAGCGTGAAAATGTAGAATATGAATAATGTTTTTCCACTAAACATTGTAAAGGCCTGCATATAAAATGGTTCATAAGATGGTTTTGATAAGAAGTAACGGACCATGAAGAACCACATTGGTAATGTCAAAATGAACATAATGATTTGCCATTTTTTAAGCTTTGGATCTAACTCTTTCGTGCGGCGGAAAATATCTTTTTTGCCGGCGTATAAACCAAGTAAAAATAGTCCAACTGTTTCTGGGAGCATGAATACATTTAGTCCAATTCCTTCAGAATAAAATGCATGGAAACGATTTTGTATTTGTGACACCCAGTCTTCAAGTGGCATGATCGGTAAGGAAAACCCTAACTCTGCCTTTGGTACTAAGGCAACCACTATACTAGCGATTAGCATGAAAAATTGAAAAATACTTAGTAAAACTAATGCCCATATTAAAATAGTACGAGGCTCTCTCTTATAAAATAACAATAAGAAAAATCCAGCGATGGCATAACTATGTAAAATGTCTCCGTCCCATAAAAGAACGTAATGTAAGAAACCAAATAATAATAAAATAAGTAAGCGACGAACAAATAAAGTTTTTGGTCGATCTGTTTTCGCTTCAGCACGAGTCATAAAAATGTAAAAGCCTAGGCCGAATAAAAACGAAAAGATAGTATAAAACTTTGTTTGAATAAACATATCGTAAAACAGACGGATATAGCTATCTAGCCCCTCATAAATTCCTGAAAGATCACGTGAGTCAATCCCAGCGATAACAGGCCAGTTAACAAGAAAAATACCTAGTACAGCTATTCCTCTAATAATATCGATGGAGTGTATCCTCTCGCCTTGTGAAATATTTTGTATCATTATTTTCCTCCTTGTTAAGTAATTCCCTTTTATCCCGCATTAACAAGCAGTAAGACTCCCACCTCAAAATTCAGTGAATACGAGGAAGTTAGGTGGGAGATCGACTGCTTGTAAAAGCCCGATTGGTTCAACTAATAATTAGTGAGGATGGGAAATATCCCCACTAATTACAGTTTCACTCTATTATACAAAATGTAAAGAGGAGGGTATATAGGTAATTTCCAATTTTTAAAACTGCTAAGATGTGCATTATGAGATATAATAAGAGTGCACAGCAAGTTTTAAACTTCTTTAAAACAGGCAGTAAAGCTCCTTTTCCCGAAGGAGCTTTCTTTTTTTAGAAATTTGTTGATAATGATTCTCTTTAATGATAAAATGTATTCAAAAGTGATAATCATTATCAAAAAAGGTTGGTGTGTTAATATGGTGTATGCACTTGTTGTAGGAACGATTGCTATATATGTTGGTGTTACAAAGTATGTATTAAATGGAGTAGGAACAACAAAATGAATAATATTACATAAAATCCCTTTCATTTGTAAAAAGAATGAAAGGGATTTTTTATTTTTGATGTGAATATGCTGAAAATTTAGTATGATAATAAAGTGAAACTTTAATCAGTGGGGAGGTCTATCCCACACTGATTAATAGCCTGCACGAAACGGGTTTTTACTGCCCACAAATAGCGGGATAAAGTATATACATCTTGGATAAAGGGGAACAAGGGGATGACAAACATAGTACAGACAAACGGTATGAAAAAACTTGTTTGTTTTTATGAAGAGTGGCAAAAAAACGGCGATGTAGAGAATAGTTTGAAGTTGTTTGAAGTGATTCAAAAATATAAACAAGAGCAGCTTATGCTAGCTTTTTGTGGTCATTTTTCTGCTGGGAAATCGACAATGATGAATCACCTATATAAAGCGCAATTATTACCGACAAGTCCGATTCCAACGAGTGCTAACGTTGTTAAAATTGAAAGAGGATCTGATCGTGTTGTTGTAACGATTAAGTCTGGAGAACAGTATGAATATGACGGCGCATATTCAGCAGAAGAATTAAAACAAATATGTAAAGACGGTGATGAAGTAATTGGTGTTCATATTTATCGAAATGATGCGCCAATTCCTGATGGGGTTATGTTAGTTGATACGCCCGGAATTGATTCTACGGATGATGCCCACCAATTAGCGACGGAATCAACACTGCATCTAGCAGATGTTATTTTCTATATGATGGATTATAACCATGTCCAATCAGAGGTTAACTTACAGTTTGTTAAAGAATTGAAACAACGTAATAAAACGGTTTATCTCGTTGTAAACCAAATAGATAAACATAAAGCGAATGAGTTATCGTTTGAAGAGTATAGAGATAGTGTAAAACAGTCTTTTTCTAACTGGGATATTGAAGTAGATGGTATTTTCTATACATCATTGCGAATGATGAATCATCCATACAATGAAATTCAAAGTTTAGAAGCATTAATCTTTTCTATCATGAAAGAAAAAGAGCAGTATGTAAGAAAGGGAATGGAGCGAGAAACAGAATATTTACTGCAAGAACATTGTTCGTTTATTCTTTCTGAAAATGAAAAACATCTCATGAAATATGAAGAAGAATTAACATCACCACTGTCACTTTCAGAGATAGTTGAAAAAAAGGAAGAGTTAACTGAAAATAAAAATCGGGTGGCTAGTAAAGAATCTGATGTGAGAAATGAATTTATAAAAGGTTTACAAGCCATATTAGATAATGCGTATTTAATGCCATTTGAAATGAGAGAATTGGCAAATAAATATTTAGAAACGAAATTAACGAAGTTTAAAGTTGGTTTGTTATTTGCGAAAGGAAAGACGGAGCAAGAAAAACAGAGACGTGTAGATGCTTTTTATTCTGCTCTTCAAAAGACTGTTGAAACGCAACTTGATTTTCATGTGAAAGAATTTATTGTAGCCTTCTTAAAAGAAGAAGGGTTATTTACAGAGGAAATAGGGAAAGACATATATGCGTTAGAAATTGCTTTCGGACCGGAAGTGTTGGCTGCAACAATTAAACAGGGGGCTGGATTTACCGGTGATTACTTACTTCTTTATACTGCTGACGTTGCAAATGAGTTAAAGAAAAGATACTTTATGAAATCTCAGCAAATCTTTGGAAAAAGTACGGGTATATTGCAGAAGAAAGTGAAGATAGAGATTGCTCGTATTGAAGAAGAAATTGAAAAATATACGATGTTACAAACAGCAAAAGAAACAAAATTACAGTACATTAAGACGTATGAGGAATATGAGAGCTATTTAGGAGATATTTGGAATGAAAATGTTTCTATACCAGATGGATTGCAAATAGACGAAATATTACAAAGTAAAAAACAAGTTGTTAGTGAGAAGTTTAAACTACAAGAGCAAGAAATTGTAAATGATAACGTAGCGGCTAGTGAAGAAGAGATTAAAGGAACGAAAGCTTTAAATATTCAGCGTATATTAGAAAAAGTGAAGAAAGCTGAAACGATATTAGATCCATTGCCTACACTGAAACATCTACAGCAAGAAGTAGTTGGAAAAAGACAGCGTGTAGAAACGAAGCAATTTACAGTAGCGTTATTTGGAGCTTTTAGTGCTGGGAAATCATCATTTGCTAACGCATTGCTCGGTGAAAAGGTACTTCCTGTATCGCCAAACCCAACGACAGCAACAATAAATCAAATTTTGCCAGTTACAGAAGATAAACAACATGGAACGGTAATTGTCCAGTTTAAATCAGAGCAAGCGCTGTTAGAAGATATGAAAGCTGTTTATAAAATGTTTCACTATGAAATTGCTACATTGGAAGAAGCGTTAACGAAAATTGATCAAATTATGAAATACCCTTCACCAAGCGGGAAGCAAAAAACAACATTTAGCTTTTTGCGAGCGGTACAAAAAGGATATGAGGCAGTTGCTAATCATTTAGGGGAACAATTACAAGTTACGTTAGAGGAGTTCTCTGATTATGTAGCTAATGAAGAAAAATCATGCTTTGTTGAGTATATGGAGCTTTATTATGATTGTGCTTTAACAAGGCAAGGAGTAGCTCTTGTAGATACACCAGGGGCGGATTCTATTAACGCGCGTCATACGGATGTTGCATTCCAGTATATTAAAAACGCAGATGCTATTTTATTCGTAACATACTATAATCATGTTTTCTCTCGTGCAGATCGTGAGTTTTTAATTCAGCTCGGTCGTGTAAAGGATACATTTGCACTTGATAAAATGTTCTTCTTAATAAATGCTGCCGATTTAGCGCAATCTGAAGAAGAACTTGAAATGGTAAAAGGTTATATTGCGGATCAGCTCCTGCAATACGGTATTAGAAATCCACGTTTATTTGCAATTTCAAGTTTATGTGCGCTTGAAGAAAAGCAAGGGAAAAGTATTGATAAAGAAAAGTATGGTATTTTACAAAACTCCGGGATTACTAAGTTTGAAGAATCATTTACGTCCTTTATGATGAGGGATTTAATGCTTGTATCTGTGCATGCTTTATATGGTGCATTACAAGGAGCGAATCAGCTTCTTGTAAATATGATAAATGGCGCAAAGCAGGGAAATGATGAGAAAGAGAAGCAAACAAAAAAATATGAAGCAGAGCGTAATCAGCTACTTCATATTATTTCATCATATAGTGTACTTGCTGAAGAGCAAGCAATGCAAAATGAAGTGAAAGAATTGCTTTATTATGTACACCAACGTCTATTTTTACGCTATAACGATGTGTTTACTGAATTTATTAATCCGGCGTCGTTACGAACAGATGGGAATGTGAAAATGCAGTTGCAGCAATGTGTAATGGAATTAGTTTCATTTATTCAACATGATTTATTACAAGAAATGCGTGCGACATCATTACGTCTTGAAAAATGGATAGATGAAGCGATGAAGCGTGCAAAGGATGAAATTGTTGTGAATTGCAAAGTGGAAAATGAATCGATTTCTATGGGTGGAACAGTGGATTATGAATATAAAATTATTACACATAAAGAGCCGTTTCCTTCAATAGAAATAAAAGATTTTAAAAAGGCACTAGCACATTTTAAAAATGAGAAAAGCTTTTTTGAAAAAAATGATAAAGCTTTTATGCAAGAAGACGCTAAAGGAGTGTTAGAACCTTTCGTATCAAACTATGTAGTTGATGAAGAAGATTTATTCGTTCATCATTATAAACAAGAGTGGGATGCAAAATGGAACCTATTCCAAAAAGTGATGCAGCAAGATGTTGAGAATTATTATGAAAGTATATTATTCGCTTTAGCTGAAACAATTGATGTATCACTATACGAACAAAGTAAAGAAGAGCTACAAAAGCAGTTAGTAGAAATTGAAAAAGAAATTTATATTAAATAGCTGTTATGAAAAAAAGATTCGTTCAATTTTCTTTTGTAGTACAGTATCTAAAGATTTTACAAACCCTGCAAACTCATCAGTAGAAATCATATGGGTAAGAACTAAGCGTCTGCCGTCTGGTGTTTCACCGCATAAGACGAATGAAGAAAACTCATACGTTTTGTTTTCTACTACTAATTTTGGATAGGAATATGTGTCGCTCTTCTTTTTCTTTCCATCAATAGAGATGACGTTGCATTTTTTCTCATTGTTGTCCATGGTGAATCCCTCCTTTCTATTATCTATGGTAGACAAGGGTGGTTTAGAACAATAGAGGAGGGGGAATTTTTATGTCTGTTGTCATAGAGCGTATTTCGAAAGAAGCTATACCGAAATCTTTATTACTCCTTGCTGATCCAAGTGAAAGCCAAATTGATGCATATGTACAGAGAGGGTTTACGTATATAGCTAAACAAGAAGAAAGAATCATCGGTGTATATGTTCTTTTGGAAACAAGGCCGAAGACGATGGAAATTATGAATATTGCGGTTGTAGAGCATTTGCAAGGAAAAGGGATTGGAAAGCAGCTATTAAGTCATGCTGTAGAAACTGCTAAAGGATATGGTATGTCAAAACTTGAAGTTGGTACAGGCAATTCTAGTGTTTCACAACTTGCTTTATATCAAAAATGTGGATTTCGTATTTTTTCTATTGATTTTGATTACTTTTCAAAGCATTATGAAGAAGAGATTATTGAAAATGGGATTGTATGTCGTGATATGATTCGGCTTGCAATGGAATTGAATAAGAACGTATAACTTATTTAGGGGGAAGAGAAGATGGAAGTACATAAAGCAATTACAGCACATTCTCGTAAACAAAATGAAAGTGTAAAAGCATGTTTACAATTAGATGCGCAGCGTGAAGCAGCTATTGAAGCAGCCGTATCTCTTGCGTCAAAGGGGAAAGAATTTTCGGTTGATATCATTAATGTTGTAACAAAGCAAATTAATGATCTTGCAAAAAATGGTGTTACACTGCAGCGTAAATTTGTTACAGAAGAAATGGTTATGGAGTATGTAAGTCGTTTGCAAGAGAAAGAAGGTCGTTAAAGATGGTTGTTACAGTCGAATGGTTACGTGAGCATATAGAAGATGAGAATGTCCGTATAATCGATTGTCGATTTGATTTAGCGAATCCTAATTGGGGTAGAGAGAAGTATGAGGAAGAACATATTCCTCATGCGTTATATTTTGATTTAAATTTAGATTTATCAAGTCCTGTAGCAGAACATGGTGGCCGCCATCCGTTGCCAAATATTGAGGAGTTTGCAGACAAGCTTTCACAGGCCGGGATTGATGAACATACGACAGTGATTGCGTATGACAGTCAAGCTGGTGCAATGGCTTCTCGTTTATGGTGGTTATTAAACTATGTAGGACATGAGAAAGTGTATATATTAGACGGTGGATTTCCAGCTTGGAAAGAGAATGGATTACACACAACGCCGAATATCCCAGTTATTGCACGAAAACCTTTTATACCGGAAATACAAGAAAATATGCTTGTAACGATGGAAGATGTGAGAGGGAAAATTCGTGCAGGTGCAAATATGACATTAATTGATTCTAGGGAACCAAAACGTTATGCTGGTGCGGAAGAGCTCGTTGATTCGAAGGCAGGGCATATTCCGACGGCAGTAAACTATTTTTGGAAAGATGGGATTTTAGAATCGGGACACTTTAAAAACGAAGAGGAACAGCAAGGGCGTTTCCAAAATCTTGATAAAGAGAAGGAAACAATCGTATATTGTGGTTCTGGTGTTACAGCGTGTCCGAACATAGTTGCATTAAAATTAGCTGGTTTTCAAAATGTTAAATTGTATACAGGTAGCTGGAGTGATTGGATTTCTTATCCAGAAAATCAAATTGCAAAAGAAGAAGATTAATCACTTGCATGCAAAAATAATTTGTATTAAAATAAGGTCACAAGCAAGAGATTGCTTCAAAAAAATTATATTTTACACATTGGAAACAATGTGATAATATAACGACAAGTAAATAATACATCCTGCGGTGTGCGTAACTTATTTATGTCTAAAACCGATGTTAGTTTTACGGAAGCTCAATATTTAGTGACCATTATCAAGCCTTCCTTGTGGAGGAAGATATACGGTAACTGTGAGGGCATCCACCTGCGAGTAGCGGGTTTTTGGACATTTACGAGAGACGGCACTTGCGGGGGTCTTATTTCAACTAATAGTATATAAAATTCCTACGGTGTACGTAGCTTGTGTATGTCTTAAACCAATAAGTATAATGCGGAAGTTCAATATTTAAATGTAGATAGCAGGCCATCTTTTTAAGAAGGAAGTTACAAACATTTGTGAGAACATCCACCTGTGAGAGCAGGTTTATGGACATCTATAGATAACGGCATATGTGGGACTATATAAAAAACCTTACGTTTTATATGTAAGGTTTTTTTGTTGAATAAATATACTCATGTTATCTCGATTTACCTGTAAAGTTCCCATAATAAATATAGCACTTGCGGTCTTCATCAATTTCTCTTGAATCGAGGGTGAATTCCAAATGTATTCCATCCCGTTGAATATATATAATATCTGAATGGAGAGAGGGTAAGATATCCTCGTAATTCCAAATATCTTTACTTTCTATCATAATTGAGCAGGTTTCCTTGAGTTCTCTAATTTCAAAACCTATGTGCGAGTATGTAGGATCTGAAGGGTCGTTGGAAAAAACTTCCTTTTGTATATATAACACTGCTGTTCCGTCTGGATCTACTGAAGTTGCAGTAACGATATATGTATTTCCATCTTTTATAAAATATTCACAAGTCATGCGCGCGACAATTTCAGAATTAGAAATATTTGCGTAGTTCCATAAAGCTGGATACCCGTTTGTTTCATCATTGAGCCGATATTCCAATCGCATTTTATCCCTCTTCTTCCTTTTTCTTCTACTTTATCATGCCATCTTATATAATAGAAATATAATTTAAAAAGGGGAGTGCAAAGGTGACAAAAACGAAATGGCTAGTAGGTGGTGTCCTAACATCTTTAATGACGGGCACTTTATTTGGCTGCGCGCAAGATATTCCCCCCGAACCGAATGATAATAGTTGTTCTGATTGGGATTGGGATGATGAGCTTGGTGTTTGGCAGTGTGATGATAGTAGTTCAGGTTATCGTGGACATTACTTTTATGGTGGTACATACTATCAAAATAAATCCACCTTCAAAAATTCATCAGAGTTTAAAACTTATCAATCTTCGGCTGAATTTAAAGGTGGAATTGGAAGCGGTTCAAAGGGAGGATTTGGGGGCTAACATATGTCGCAATACATAAGGGATCGAAAAGAGTTTTATTCGAAATATCCGAATTTTTGGTCGGATTTATATGAATGTGAGTATAGTTTGTTTCATGTTTTCCCGATAACAGAGCAAACGATGAAACAATTACAAGTAGCAACTGAACGAATGGGGAAAATATTTTTTAAAACTGCTAGAATTCTTCGGAATTTATCTAATGAACAGCTTCTTGAACTCGGTTTTCCAACTGCAAGCTTGCCTTTTATTAGACTGAAAGGGATGTATCCTGAATCTGTTATTTCACGATTTGATTTTGCTTTAACAGAGGATAATCGTATTAAAATGCTTGAGTTTAATAGTGATACTCCAACTTTTATTGTGGAATGCTTTCAAATGAATGGAAAAGTTTGTGAAGAACTTGACTATGATGATCCAAATGCAAATCAAGAGCGCTTACTTTCTTCTGGTATTACAAAAGCCGTAATGGAGTTTACAAAAGGAATGGAAGATCCAAATGTTGTTTTCACAGCTCATCCTGAACATATAGAAGATTGGAATACGACTATGTATTTGAGTAGGCTATGTCATGTTGAAAATAAAGTAATGCCAATGACAGAACTTAGAATTACAGATGATGCTTTAGTAGATAGAGATGGTGTACCAATTGATGTTTTGTATCGCCAAACATATCCAATTGAAGACTTAATTGAAGATCAAGATCCCGAAACGGGGGATTTGGTGGGAGTAGAACTTTTGCAACTTGTAAAAGAAGGAAAGCTTTTTATTATAAATCCTTTGTCGGCCTTTTTACTTCAGCCGAAATCAATTCAATGTCTTATTTGGGGATTAGCAGAAGAAGGTGCTTTTTACACAAGTGAGGAACAAAAGTGGATTAAAGAATATATGCTTCCTACATATTTAGAGCCAGATTTATTTTTTGGGAAAAGTCCGTTCGTTCAAAAACCTTCGTTCGGTAGGGAAGGTGACACGATTACGATTCGTGATAAGGATACAAATATTATGATTCGAAATGCACATGAAACGTATAAATCGTCACTGCCTATATTTCAGAAATATACAGAGCTTCCAGTTGTATTTTTGGAAACTGAAAAAGGAATTGAGAAGCTGTCGTACGTGTTTGGGGCTTTTTTAATTGCTGGAAAAGCGAGCAGCATCGGTATACGTGCCGGAGAAAAAATTACGGGAAATGAATCGTATTATTTACCGGTAGGTATTAAGAAGGAGGAAAATAAATGATTAATTTTTTACTATATTTAGCAGTATCACTTGTACTTTTGTGTATCGGTCTTTTTCTTATGGAAGTGACAACGAAAGTTAAGGAATTTAAGTTAATGGCTCAAGGGAATAAAGCGGTAAGCTATGTACTTGGAGGAAGACTACTTGGTCTTGCTATCGTTTTATATTCAACGGCTGCTAATTCTATTTCAATTCTTGATATGGTTTCATGGGGAGCTGTTGGGATTTTAGCTCAAATTATTGTCTTTTATTTAGCGGAATGGCTTACACCACGTTTTAATATTAATAAAAGTCTTGAAGAAGATAATCAAGCAGTTGGTCTTTTCCTTATGTTTTTATCACTTTCCATCGGAATTGTAATTGCTGGTTGTGTAACGTATTAAAACCCTTACATTTTAACGTAAGGGTTTTATTTTTCATTTGCTAATTTTTTGCAATATGTGTTCAATTAATTTATGTAGCCGAACGCTGAGCAGGATGCGTATTAGTGTACTAAACTCGAGATAGTTATTGTAATAAGGACAAGTTTCCATACAAAGTGTTGACATCTATTTTAAATAAGAGTAACATTTTCTATGTAATTATAATAAGTCTCTGTTAGGTGAGGCTCCTGTATAGAGAAATGCTACTGCCCAAAAATGTCGAGAGACGCCAATGGGTCAACAGGAATGATCGAATTAAGGTTTTTCTTAACGTAGCTGGTAATGAACCTATGCTATACAGTGCTAAAACTCGGCGAGGGAGAGGTCCATAGATTTCTAATTGTATTATATTAGGAATCGCTTATTTGTGTATGCAATGACCTTTGCTCTCTTATGAGTAAGGGTCTTTTTTGTTAGCAAGCTATGAGTAATTTCATAGTATAGATTATAACTAAAAAATTAAAGAGGAGGTGAGGAGCATGTCAAATTCTGACTCGGTTCCGTTACCCATATACTTCAAATCAAAAATATATGATGTAGGCAGGAAACGACTTGTTCCTCCCTCTATATTTATCATAATGTAGCGTTTATTCGAGTATTTAAGCGCTAGACACTTTCACGGTAAAGTGGATAAATTGAGAAACAAAGCGTTTCTTCCTATGTTGTAAAGGAGGAGACGATAATATGTTATATGTAAATAAAAGTGTGGGTAACACTTCGTATAAATTAAGTAAAAAAGCAATGAAAGAACAAACAATGCTTCAAAAAAATAAAGATTTATTAATTGAAATCGCAACAAGAGATGTAAAATCTGTATTTGCGTATTTTAAAACAACAAGAGACGGACTATCTATGAAAGAGGCACAAAAGCGTATTCAAGTATACGGCCGAAATGAATTAACTTCAAAAAGAGCGCGTATTGCGGAAGTAATGATGAAGCTAAGTGGAATGATCCCAGGTCTTTCAAAACAAAATATGGGTGATGAATTACAATGTGAAACAGTTACTGTTTCTAGAGTAGCTGGCTGTAGCGTAACAGGGTTAAACAGTGAATTAAAAATGATGAAATTGCCAGTACAAGAGCTTGTACCTGGAGATATGATCTTTCTTGAAGAAGGTGATATAGTACCGGCAGATGTACGTATTATTTATGCAAATGATTTATTAGTAAATGAATCTGTGCTGACAGGAAATGATGCTAGTATTGAGAAATTTGAAAGTTGCTATCATCTTGAACGTAAACGATTTATTCCATTAAAACGGATGAAAGACTATAATCCACTTGAACTTGAAAATGTATGTTTCAAAGGTACGTATATTGTTGACGGAAATGCAAAGGCTGTAGTTGTTTCGACAGGTAAAAATACGTATTCAGGAATACTTCATACGTGCTACGGTAGAATGTCTTAATGTGTTAATGATGCTAAATATACAAAAACAATGTATAATAGACAAAGTTGAACAGAAACGTAGAATGGTAATCTATATATAACCTTACGTGATAACGTGAGGTTATTATTTTTGTTAGTAGGAGAGGAATTATGAAAAAAGTATTATTAGTTGATGGTATGGCACTATTATTTCGTGCTTTTTACGCAACAAGTGTATATGGACAATTTATGAAACGACAAGATGGTACCCCGACGAATGGGATTCATGGTTATATGAAGCATTTATTAACAGCAACACAAGCAATCGAACCAACGCACATTGTAACGTGCTGGGATATGGGAAGTACGACATTTAGAACGGAATCTTTCTCGAATTATAAAGCAAATCGTGCAGCACCGCCGGAAGAATTAATTCCGCAATTTGATTTAGTGCAAGAAATGACTGCGAAATTATCTATGCCTGTAATCGGTATGAAAGGTTATGAAGCGGATGATTGTATCGGTACGCTTGCAAAACAATATTGCAATGAAGCGGAAGTTTATATTTTGACAGGTGATACAGATTTACTTCAACTTGTTGATACGAATGTTACAGTTATGCTTCTTCGTAAAGGAATTGGAAATTACGAGTATTACACACCGGAAAAAATCATGGAAGAGAAAGGTGTAGAACCTTGGCAAATTGTTCATGCGAAAGCTTTCATGGGAGATACAAGTGATAATTATCCGGGTGTAAAAGGTATTGGTGAAAAAACAGCGTATAAGCTGATTCAAGAATACGGGACAGTATCGGCAGTGCTAGAAAATATAGCATCATTAACGAAAGCGCAGCGCACAAAAATTGAAAGTGATTTAGAGAATTTAAATATCTCTTTACAATTAGCGCAAATTCATTGTGAAGTTCCAATTTCATGCTTATTAGAAGAAGGGTTACACACAATGGACGAAGAAAAACTACGCTTTGTTTGTAACGAAATGAATTGGGGAAGACCTGAAATATTAATTAATATGCTTTAAAGAGCATGGAAAGGTTGATCAAATATATTTTTGATCAACCTTTCTTTTTTTGTTCACAAAGTTGTCAGAAAATAAACGGAATTTTCATCTGAAGTTCAAATGGAATTCACAACAATCAACTATTATAAGGACACACAGATAATTCTTTATCTTTTATATAAACCATCCCCCAAGGAGGAAAATAAACATGCGAAAAAAAGTGAGAAAATCCTTTAAACAATTATTAATAGAAAATAAACAATCCCTACTAACTAATAAAGAGAATATGAAAGAAATTGAAGAACGGATTGAGAAACGACATGTAGCATATAGTGCTGCTAGCAATTGATAATTTTGTTTATGAAAAAAGCTTGTAGTTTGGATATTATCCGAACTACAAGCTTTTTCTTTTTTGATTAACGCCACCAAATCCAAGTCCAAAAGTAATTTCGTATATTTCGAGGAGTAATGCGTATGAAACGTTCACCGTCAAAGAAACAATTTAAATTTGGAAGTGTTTCATCTGGATTTTCTGGAATGAAGGTGACGATGTTTTCGTTACTTGTAATGGTTACTGTGATTGGTGGATCGGTAGGAGAGACTTGAAGTTGTAAAGAAACGTTTGCCGTGTTTTTAAATTCATTATTAATAGGGGGACTTATCACTTGTACTGTGAATAACACGATAATTGTTTCGTTCGGTTCCAAATTAGTAGCGACTAGGAAACCGATATTCGGATTCGCTAGTGGAGAGCGTTCCCCATTAATGAAGACCGTACCGTTCATAAATTGTAAACCTGCTGGAATGGTGTCTTGTAATGAAATATTTGAAAGTGAAATCTCGGAAGTATTCGTAATACGCACTGTATAATCAAAATATTGGTTTAGATAAGCAGAGCTGACGGAAGCATTTTTTATCACTGCTGCCGTTATAAATTGAACTGGTATACGAACAATATTCGAATTGACAATGAAAATAATAATTGGATCCTGTGGTGTCAATTGGAAAGCAGCTGTAACTGTTGCGGAATTGATAATTGTACTGTTTGAAGGGATAGAAGTTACGAGAACTTTAAATGTTATAGTTGCTACTCCATCTGCCGATAAGGAACCAATGTTAATACCAGTGTCTGGTCGAATATTTGGAACCGGAGTACCGTTAATTGTTACACTGTTTTCTATAAATGTTGTACCAGCTGGAATCATATCTAAAACGGAAGTACTTACTGTAGGAATTGGGGAATGATTAAATACGTCTAGTGTGAATGTAATAATATCTCCTATAACGACAGAAGATTTGTCAGCGTTTTTCTCAATGCGCACCATTGGATCAACGATCGTTGTTGTAACGGTATTTGTTTGCTTTGTAATTGTAATAGGTGGTTCATTCGGATCAATGGTAACAGTATAGGAAACAGAAGCGTCGTTATTGATAGCAGTTTGAAGAGTCGAAGAAGATATTGTTACTTGGAACGTAATGACAACAGATTCATTAGGAGCAAGGTTTCCTAATGGAATACCATTTTCAGGATTCGCATTAGGCTGATTGATCCCGTTAATCGTAACACTGCCAGTAATGAAAATTGTATCTACTGGTACGGTGTCTATGGCAAGAAGGTCTTCAATCGTTACATTACCGCTATTAGTAATTGTAATTGTATACGTTAAAGTTTGACTAGGTAATGCATTCGTGGTATTAACAGATTTTATGGCAACGACATTATCATTTTGGACAGTTGTTGTGACAGTATTTGTTGTAGTCGTATTTGTAACAGGTAAGTTATTTGGATTGACTATATAGTTAAAAGTAGTAATTGCTTTGTTGTTGAGTTCATTTGGTGTTGGAATAGAAGTTACAGTTACTTGGAATGAAGCGATGGCATCTCCACCTACAATTATAGTACCAATTGGTATGCCGCTTACTGGATTAACTCCCGGAACAGTTTCTCCGTTTACAATGACACTATTTTCTATAAACGTAGTACCTTGAGGAATAATATCTTGAATGACTACATCATCTGCTGAAACATTACCAGTTTGATTTAGTGTAATCGTATACGTTAACGTATCACCGACCGTTGCAAATGCAAGGTCAACAGCTTTATTACTATCCAAATTCGCGTGATGAATTTCTGTTACGGCAGCTGATGAAATAATAGTCTCGGTAATAGGTGGCCTATCTGGTACCATGTATTCATATTCAATTGTACTCGTGTTAGAGATTGGATTTGTTTGCGGAATCGAAATAACCCGGACTTGGAATAGAATAGTTGCTGTCGTATTAGGCGGAATGTTATCAATTGGTATACCGCTAAGTGGATTGTCATTTGGCCGAGCGTTGCCATTCACAATAACACTATTCTCTATAAAGCTCGTATTTGCTGGAATGATATCTGTAACAATAATGTTTTCCACTTGTATATTTCCGTTATTTATGATGGAAATTGTATAAGGGATAATAGTTTGTAGGTCAGCGTATTGGATTGGCGTTGTTTTTGTCGCAATTACATTAGCAGAAATAATTTCAGTGAAGGTAATATTACTAGTCGATATTTGTTCTTCCCCATTTATTGTATAGCGGGAAGTTGATTGATTTTGAATGCGACCGCTAGCTGGAAGAGCTACGACGGTAGCAGAAAATGTGACTGGGATAGAAATATCAGGAGCAATCGTTCCTACAAGTATACCGGTACTTGGATTGGCGTTAAGCTGCGGAATGTTATTTACTAAAACGCTACCGTCTATAAAGGTTGTTCCATCAGGAATATTGTCTGTAAATACAACAGCAGTAGCATCCGTGTTCCCTGTATTCGTTAAAGTTGTTGTATAAGTTAAAATGTCACCAATCGTTACAGAAGTTAAATCAACAGTTTTCAGTGAAACGATATCAGCGTCATTAATTTGAACGAAAGTAGTATTGGAAGTAGTAGATTTTTGAATTGGTGCAAAGTCAGGGTTGAAAATAAAGTCATAGACGATGTTTGCAGTATTAGGTGTTGGATTTACAGCAGGTAAATTCGTAACGGAAACTTGGAATGTTATTGTTGTCGATTGACCTGACGCGATATTAGGAATGGAAAAGCCGATATTCGGATCTGCTGCAGGAATTATAGTATTTTTAACTATTACACTTCCAGGAATAAATACTGTTCCATCCTCGATAGTATCTGTAAAAAAGATGGAGTTAGTTGTAGTCGATCCGTTATTTTGGATTAATACTGTATATTCAATGGTTTCATCAATGTTAGCTAATACTTTATTAGCGGATTTTGTAGCGATAAGAATAGCATCAATAAATTGTATATTTGTAGTATTGGAAGAGGTCGTTTCTGAAATTGGTGGTGAGCTTGGATCCGGTTGATATTCATAGTGAATGACAGCGATATTATTAATATTATTTTGAGAAGGTATAGAGACTACATTTACTTGGAACGTAACAATAATCGTATTATTTGGAAGGATAATATCAAGGGTGATTCCAGTAATTGGATTTTCGTTAGGTCTTGGTATGCCATCTACAAGGATGCTATTTGGAACGAATGTGGTGCCAGCTGCAATTGCGTCAATTAGGAGAGTATTTGTAATAGGTACTGTACCAGCGTTTGTAACGGCGACTGTATATGTGATGATTTGACCGATGCGTGTAATGGATCTATTGGCGGATTTAATTGCACTAACATTTGCCGTCCGCACTTCCGTGTTTACTGCATTTGATAACGATCTACGCTGAATAATCGGAGAGCTAGGGTCAATTTGGTATTCGTACGAAGTGTCTGAAATATTAATGACTGTATTGCCGGACGGTATATTTGTAAGTTGTACTTGGAATGAAATAGTGACTGTTTCATTTGGTTGTATCGTGCTGAGAGTTACTCCGTTTTCAGGATTCGCGCCAGGCTGAATCACATTATTTATTGATAAGCTATCTTCAATGAATATAGTACCTTCTGGAATGTTATCAATAAACACGGTATTGTTAGCTGGAATGGTTCCTATATTTTGTAGTGTATTTGTGTAGGTAATAATTTGCCCAATTGATACGAAAGTTACATCCGCGCTTTTAACAGAAATAATATTTGCATTTTGAAGTGATGTTGTAACAATGTTAGAATTTGCAGAGCGATTCACCGGTGGAGCTGTAGGAATACTTACATATTGGTAATTTACAGAAGATTGATTTACAATTTCGGTTTCAGTAGGTGGATTGTTTGTTTGCACTTGAAATAGTATTGTTTTGGAACTGTTTGCTGCAATCGTTCCAATTGGTATTCCGTTTTCTGGATTTACACCTGGTTGCAGGACACCGTTAATTGTGACACTATCGGGAACGAATGTAGTCCCAGCTGGAATAGAATCTGTAAAAATAATATTTATTGCGTCAACATTGCCGATATTTTTCACTTCAGAAATATAAAGTATAGTTCCGCCAATATCTACAGTTATTGGATTGGACGTTTTTGTAATTGTCAATTGTGCTTGCACAAAATTTGTAATGACAATATTACTTGTAGATGTTTCAGTAATAGGCGGCTGGCTTGGATCTGGTTGAATTGTATATGTTGTATTGGATTGATTTGTAATCGATTCTTGCGAGAATGGATCGTTAATAAGAATTTGGAACGAAATAAGGTGAGTAGCGTTTGCTACTAGGTTAGGCAAAGCAACCCCTACATTTGGATTTGCACCAAGTATAGCTGTTCCATTAAGTGTAAAACTATTTTCTACGAATGTAGTCCCTTCTGGAATAGTATCTGAAAATATGAGATTAGTAGCTGGAATATTTCCGGTATTTTCTAGTGTTATCGTATAAGTCAAAATATCACCTGTTGTTGCTTGTTGTGCATTGACTGCTTTTAAAGAAAGAACATTCGCATCCGAAATTTGTGTGAAAGCTGGATTAGACGTAATTGTTCGAGAGATGATAGGAGCAGTTGGATCGGCGATAAAAGTATAGTCAATACGGGCTATATTAGAAATTGGATTCACGCTTGGAATGGATTGAACGATAACTTGGAATGTGACGGTGACAATTTCTGACGGCGCAACGGAGTTTAATGGTATTCCTACGTTTGGATCGGCACCTGGAACTGAAACTCCATTAATGGTCACGCTATTCGGAATAAATGCAGTTCCTTCTGGGACCAAATCTGTTAAAGTAACTGTATTTGCAGTTGTATTGCCGTTATTTTGAACGACTACTGTGTAAGTGATTGTACCTTCGGTAGATTGTACGAGAGAATCTGTATTTTTAATTACGGATAACGATGCATCAACGACAGCTGTATTAACCGTGTTAGATGAGGATGTTGCTGTAACTGGAGGTTGACTTGGATCGACAATATACGTGTAACTTGTAATGGCTTGATTTATAATCGCCCCTTGCGGTGGAATAGAACTTGCAAGAAATTGGAACGTAATAGTAGCAGAATCACCTGGTGCGATAATACCAACTGGAATACCGAGAGTTGGACTGGCATCTGGAAGTGAAATCCCGTTTAGCGTAACACTATTTGGAACGAATAATGCTCCTTCAGGAACACCGTTAATGAGTAATACAGAATTTGCAGGGAAGTTTCCAGTATTCGTTAATGTTGCTGTATACGTAATTACATCTCCGATAGATACAATTGAACGATTTGCTTCTAAAACAGTTGTAACAGTAGCGTTATTAATTTGTGTTGAAGCGCTATTAGAATTTATTGTGCTTGTAACAGGAGGAGCTGCCGGATCAACAATGAATGAGTATTGAATAGATGCAACGTTTGTAATTGGGTTTGAAGGTGGAGTAGTTGTAACTATGACTTGGAACGTAACAGCTAATGAACTGTCTGCGTTAACGGTTCCGATATTAACTCCATTATTTGGATTTGCCCCTGGAATGGTACTTCCATTTACAGTAAAACTATTTTCAAAAAAAGTCGTTCCAGCTGGAATAATGTCTGAGAAATTTAAATTTGTAGCGTTTGTATTGCCGCTATTTTGAATCAAAACTGTATAAGTGATCGTGTCTCCGATATTTGCAAAGGCTGTATTAGCAGTTTTTACGGCCGAAAGTATTGCTGAATTAATAGAAGTAACGAAGACGTTCGTTTCCACATTGCCAGGCTGAGCCTGTAATGAATTGCCTACGTTATATTGGAAGTTAACAAATCCTAAGTTTTGGAGTTCAGGTGTGAACGTTGTTGGGTTGCTTACAATTTGAACTTGGAATACAATTGTTACGATTTGATTTGGAGTTATTGTATTTATGCCAACACCATCAATGATAGAAGCGGATGGTAATGGAGTTCCATCAACAATAACTGATCCTGCAACAAATTGTGTCCACGATGGTATAGGGTCTGAGAAAACAACATTGTTAGCGGGGATATTTCCTGTATTCGTAATAGTCGTTGTATACGTAATTGTATCACCAATAGTTGCAAAAGCTTTATCTCCTATTTTAATAGTGTTTAAAATAGCACTTTCAATTTTTGTTGTAACGCTATTAGAAGTAATATTTTTTGAAACAGGTGCATTAGCCGGATTAACGATATGCTGGAAGCTAACGCTAGCTTGATTGGTAATTGGATTTATAGGTGGAATTTCATTGGCATTAATATGAAATGCTACGATGACAGATTCGTTTGGCGCGATATCACCAATTGGAACACCTGTAATTATATTTGCATTTGGGATGCTAATTCCGTTAAGTGTAAAACTATTCGGTTCAAAGGAAGTTCCGGCTGGAATAAGGTCGGTAAAAATAACACTCGTCGCACTAACATTTCCGCTATTTGTAATCGTAACTGAGTAGACAATATCTTGCCCAATATCTACTGTTTCCACATTTGAATTTTTTTGTGCAGTAAGGATAGCGCTATTAATTTGTGTTGTCGTTGTATTCGATTGATTGGAAGTTGTAATAGGTGACTGGCTAGGATCAACGACATAATGATATGTGGTAGAAGCAAAATTAGAAATTGGATTAAGTGTTGGAAGTGTAGTAACAGTTGCTTGGAATGTAACGATTGCCGTATTACCACCACTAATTGAACCAATATTTACACCAGTAGATAAATCAGCGTTTGGAATGGTTTGCCCATTAACTGTGAAACTGTTTGGAACGAAACTTAAATTGCTATCAAGAATATCGATAATCGTTACATCAGTTGCAGCCACATTCCCTGTATTAGGAAGGTTAAGTGTAAATGTTATTATATTACCAATATCCGCAAAAGTAAGATTCGCTGTTTTTGTACTAATAATAGTCGCGTTGTTTATTTGAAGAAGCGTAGTGTTAGAATTAGCTGTATTTGAAACAGGAGGATTATTTGGATCAACAGTAAACTCATACGTCGTTGATGCTGTATTCGGTGCTGGATTAATAGGTGGAATGCTGTTCACTGTAACTTGAAAGACGATACTATATATTTCATTTGGCGGAAGTGCTGCAAGTAACACACCTGTATTTGGATCCGCATTAGGTTGTAAAATGCCATCGACAGTTAATGTGTTAGGAATAAATGTGAGTCCACTTGGTAATACATCTGTGAATACAATATTAGTTGCATCCGTATTGCCTACATTGGCAATAGAAGTAGTGTAAAAAGCAGTTTGCCCGACATCTGCAAAGGATAGACTTTCATTTTTCGTCATAGATAATATAGCTTCTCTAATTTGTGTTGAAACAGGATTACTAATTGAAGTTTCTGCATCAGGCGGTGAGACTAATTGATACGATGTTGATGAGAAATTTACAATTGGGTTTTCGGTTGGTAATGACGCCACGTTTACTTGGAATGAAACAGTTACTGTAGACCCAGCTGTTATAGGCCCAATATTTACACCGTTCGATGGGTCCGCACCACTTTGAGAAACCCCGTTAATAGAAAATGAGTTTGCGATAAATGTAGTTCCGCTCGGCATTGTATCTGAGAAAATAACATTTTGTGCGGATGAGTTTCCATTGTTTGTTAAAGTAACAGTATAGGTGAGTGTGTTTCCAATACGACTAAAGGATTTATCGACTTGTTTTAATGAAAGAATGGTAGCTGTGTTAATTGTAGTGAACACTGTGTTTGAAGTAACATTCCTTGAAACAATAGGGGCATTAGGGTCAGTGATAAATGTGTAAGAAGCACTAGCCGAATTGGCAATAGGATTTTGAACGGGAGTAGAAGTAGCGGTAACTTGAAATGCTATTGATATTGAGTTGTTAGGAGCGATTGCTCCAATCGTTATACCTGTATTAGGATTAAGACCAATTTGCGTGATGCCATCTATTGTAACGCTATCAGTAATAAACGTTGTACCATCGGGTATAAGGTCAGTGAAAGTAATATTAGTTGCGTTTGTATTACCACTATTCGTTAAAATTGTCGTATAGGTAATGGTATCACCTAGCGTTACAAATGTTTGATCGACCGATTTTACCATCGTTATCATAGCATCTAGTACAGGATTTGTAACGATATTCGTTGAAATAGAAGTTGTAATAGGAGCTCCGCTTGGATCAACAGTATAAGAATATAAAATTGTGTCATTATCCATAATCGAGCTTGAAGGGGGAATAGAAATAACATTTACTTGGAAAGTAACAGTTACTGTCGCGCCGGGTGCGATATTTGGTAAATTTACTCCAAGTGCTGGTTGCGCACCAGGTTGCTGAACTCCATTTACTGTAACTGAATTTGGTATGAATGTAGTGCTAGCTGGAATAGCGCTTGTGAATGTTATATTCGTTGCTGCTGTATTCCCTGTATTTGTAATAGTAGTGGTATACGTAATCGTATCTCCAACTGAAACTATAGATTTATCAGCACTTTTTTGGGTTGTTAAAATTGCACTATTAATAGTTGTTGAAACCGCATTAGATATATTCGTTTGTGATACGGCAGGTTGGCTAGGATCGACCACATGTGCAAATTGTACAGAACTAAAATTAGAAATTGGATTTATACTTGGAATGTTTGTAACAAGTACGTTGAGAGTAATAATGGCCGTTCCACCTGGATTTATATTTTCAATCTGTATCCCGCTAGCTGGATTTCCAATTTGCTGTGTACCAGAATCGCTTGTAAGAGTCCCGGAAATAAATGTCGTTCCGTCAGGTAAAATATCTGTGAAAATTATATTTTGTGAAGTGACATTTCCAGGGTTATTTAATGTAATTGTATAAGAAATTGTATCGCCGATCGTTGCGAAATTTTTATCCGCGGATTTAACTAGTGCAATTTCCCCGGAATTTATTTGTGTCGAAACAGAATTGGATGTTGTACTTCGTGAAACGAGTGGTAAATTAGGTCCTGTCATAAATTGATAATTAATAGAAGCACCGTTTACAACCGGTGAGTTTGGTCCCCCAGGCCCAATTGTGAAAATTGGATTTGGAATACTAACTACTTGCACGCGGAAGGTGACGTTTATAAAATCTCCTGCAATAATATCTCCAATTGGTATCCCATTCGCTGGATTTACTCCAGGTAATAAAACCCCACCTACTCGAACGCTATCTTCTATAAATACTGTATTATTTGGAATCGGATCTGTAAAAATGATATTAGTAGCAGTCGTGTTCCCTATATTTTCTAATAAAACAGTATACGTTAAAAATGAATTTCCAGGTGCTACATCAGAAAAGATACGATCCACACTTTTCGTTGCTTGAATGATTGCTTCATTTATTTGAACTAAGACGGGGTTACTAGTAGCCGTTTCTGTAACAGGCGGCTCGGTAGGATCAATAATAATAGAGTATGTTGTGCTAGATTGGTTCATCGTAGGGTTTGAAGCTGGTATTGAACCGATAATGGCTTGGAAACTAATGGTTGTCGTTCCTCCAACTGGAATTGGGTCTAAAGGAACCCCGTTATCTGGCCTAAATCCAAGTTGTGGGATGGTATTAATTTGTACGCTATCAGGCACGAATGAAAGTTCAGGTGGTAATATATCTATAAAAACAGGTGTGTTTGCAGTTGTATTTCCGCTATTGGTAAGGGTTGTTGTATACGTAATTGTATCTCCAACAGCAGCAAATGCACTACTCGCAGTTTTTGTTGCGATAACGGAAGCAGTATTTACTTGTGTAAAAGTTTTATTGGATTTAACTGTTCGTGAAACAGGTGGTTCATTAATATCTATAATAAAACTATATTGAAGCGATGATTTATTAGGGATTGGATTAGGATTTGGAAGCGTTGTAATGTTTACTTGAAAGCTGAGTATAACTGATGCATTTGAATTTATGTTACCGATATTGATACCATTTTGTGGATTTGCATTAGGAATGGTTGTTCCATTTACTGTAAAACTATTTGGAATAAACGTTGTGCCATCTGGAATTAAATCTGTAAAAATAACATTGTTTGCGGTAGTGTTACCGGAATTAGTAATGGTGGAAGTGAAAGTAAGTGTATCTCCAATAGTAGCGAATGTTGAATTGACAGTTTTATTTATAGATAGAGTAGCATCAATGATTGGAGTAACTGTTGTGTTTGTAATTGTACTACCAACAGCAGGTGATTGGTTTGGATTCACTGTATATTCATAATTTACAAGGGCGTTATTTGTTAATGTGCCACTAGGCGGTATCGCTAAAATTTGTGCTTGAAAAGAAATAAATACAGTATTACCTGGTGGAATATCTGCTAAGTGAATACCAAGTGATGGATCTAATCCTGGTTGTGGAACATTGTTGATAGTTACGGAGTTTTGGATAAATGAAGCTCCTGCGCCAAGCCCATCCGTTAAAACATTTGCACTAGCAGGGATATTTCCAGTGTTTGTAACTGCAATCGTATAGGTAACGATATCTCCAATTGCAGCTGTCGGTGTATTCACTGATTTAGTAGCGACGATCGTAGCATTATTAATTTGAGTTGTTATTACGTTACTTAACGCATTGGCGGATGCTGGAGGTAAGTTAGGATTTACGACATATTGGTACGTTGTATTACTTTGGTTCGGGATTGGATTTGGACTAGGGATGGAATTTACTATTACTTGAAATGAGATTGTTGTATTTGTATTGGGGTTTATTGGATCAATTGCTACGCCATTTGCTGGATTTATATTAGGGAGTGTAGTACCATTTACTGTTACACTATTTGGAATAAATGAAGTCCCACTTGGAATGGCATCTGTAAATACTATATTTGATGCAAGTGTATTCCCGCTATTTGTTAAAGTAGTCGTGTACGTAATAATATCATTTACGTTAGCAAACTGTTTATCTGCAGATTTTGTAGCGGCAATTGAGGCGTTATTAATAGTTGTCTGTACCGTGTTAGAAGCCACCATCTGCATTACAGCTGGTTTGGATGGATCGTACATATATTGGAATGTTGTGCCTGATTGATTCGTAATCGGATTTACAGCAGGGATAGTTGGTACAAGAACCTGGAATGCAACGGTTCGTGATGAATTCGCTCCTATCGTACCGATAAAAATACCGTTAGCAGGATTTGCATTTGCTATAGGGACATTGTTAATCGTTACAGTATTAGGAATGAACAGGGTACCCGCTGGAATGATATCTGTAAACGTTACATTAGAAGCAGGGATATTCCCGTTATTTGTTAAAATAGTCGCATATAATATGACATCACCAACATCAGCGAAATTTGTGCTCGTTAGTTTTGTAGCAACAATATTAGCAGTATTAATTTGTGTAGTTACTATATTACTAGTAGCGTTTTTCACAACAACAGGTAAATTTGGATCAGCGATAAAGTTATATTGAAGTGAAGCGCTATTTTGAATTGGATTTGGTGAAGGTAGCCCATTTGCACTTATTTGAAAAACAATCGTTGTAAAACCACCTGCAGGAATGGAGCCGACTTGAAGGCCGGTACTTGGGTCTGCACCTAGCTGTAAAGTGCCACCTATAAAAATACTATTTGGTACGATAGTGGTGCCGGGAGGGATTATATCGGTAACAACAACAGTGTTTGCTGTAGTATTCCCAAGGTTAGCTAAGGAAATTGTATATGTGATTGGTTGCCCGACATCGGCAATAGTTAAATCTACCTCTTTGACAATAACTACATTTGCTAAATTAATTTGTGTACTTACAGTATTACTTAAAGATGTTTCTATAATTGGTGGATCACCTGGATTTAGAACGAAACTATACTGTGTACTCGATGAATTAGTTGTTGGATTTTGGGCTGGTAAAGCAGTGACAGTTACTTGATAAGAAACGGTAATTAATCCGCTAGCAGGAATAGAAGGTAACAGGACACCGATATTTGGATCTGCATTGTTTTGCAAAACGCCATTAATAAGAAAAGTATTTGGAATAAAGGTAGTACCATCTGGATTTATATCTATGAAAGTAGGATTATCAGCAGAAACGCTTCCTGCATTCGTTAAAATAACGGTATAAGTTAATATATCTCCAACAGTAGCGAACTCTCGATCCACTGATTTTGCCGAAATTACATTTGCATCATTAACTTGGATAAATGTAGTGTTTGTAGTTGTGTTTGTACTTACAGGAGAAGCGTTTGGATCAACGATAAAGTTATAGGAGATGGAAGCGCTATTCAAAATAGGATTAGGATTTGGAATACTAGTTATTAATATTTGGAATGAAGCTGTAATTGTAGTATTAGCATTGATGCTACCAATATTGATGCTAGCTGGTGTTGCGCCCGGCTGAGTAACACCGTTAACTATAACACTGTTCGGTACAAAGGAAGTGCCATTCGCAATGGAATCGGATAGTAATACATTGTTCGCTGTAACATTTCCAGCGTTTGTAAGAGCAAAGGTGTAAGTTAATACATCTCCAACTTCCGCAAACGTTTGACTTACAGATTTATTAGCATGAAGATTTGCTAGTCTAATTGTTGATGTAACAGAATTAGAATTTGCTGTTTTTGAAGTTGGTGGCAGGCTTGGATTTACAGTGTAAATATAAGAGGAGAAAGCGTTATTAATGATAGGGTTTTGTGCAGTAATGTTAATGACTGTTACTTGGAAGGATAAGGTGAAAGTAGCTCCACCAGGAATTGTGCCGATAGGTAAAGCAACGAGAGAATCTACATTTTGCAAAACGCCGTTGAGCGTTACAGAACCTAATGTTAATATCGTTCCGTTTGGAAGTGGATCTGTTAGTTGAACGTTATTAGCGGGCGTATTTCCACTGTTTGTAATAAGGATTGTATAACTTATCGTTTCGCCAATTGTGGCAAATTGTTTATTTGTAGATTTTGTTAATGATAAATTCGCATTATTAATTTGAGTAGAAACGAGATTAGAAGAAATGTTTTTCGTAACGGGGGATTGGCTAGGGTTGACGGTGTACTGATAAGAAGCGCTTGATCCGTTAGATACGACATTTGACGCGGGTATTGTATTAACTACTACTTGAAATGAAACGTTTTTGGTTGTGCCAGTTGCGATGGACCCTATATTTACACCGTTAGCCGGATTTGCTCCAACTTGTGTCGTACCATCTATTGTTAAACTGTTTAGGACAAAAGTTGTTCCTGTAGGAATGACATCTGTAAAAATAACATTGTTCGCATTCGTATTACCTGTTCCTGTAAAGGCAACAGTGTAAGTCAGTGTATCGCCAATATCTGCATAGTTTTTATCTACTGCTTTTGTCATTGTTACAGTAGCATTATTCACTTGCGTGGAGACAATATTCGTCGTGTCAGTCCCGCTTACTGCCGGCTGGCTTGGTACAGGAATGTATTGATATGTTGTTGTACCACTATTTAATATTGGATTTGTTTGTGGGATAGAAGGAACGAATACTTGAAAGGAAATAGTAGTAGTAGAATTTGCAGCAATAGATCCAATTGATATACCATTAGCGGGATTTGCTCCCCCTTGAGTAACTCCGTTAACAGTTACACTCCCTGGAATGAAAGTGGTCCCGCTAGGAATCGGATCTGTATATATAACATTCGTTGCAGCGATATTTCCTATATTAGCTAAGGCAATACTGTAAGTTAATGTTTCACCAATATCGGTAAAAAGTTTGTTAACTGATTTTGTGCCATTAATATCTGCGAGGTTAATTTGTGTTCCTGCAGAGTTACTTGTTGCAAGACCGTTAAAAGTCGTTCCTCCGGCAATCGGTGTATATTGAAATGTAATATTCGCAGTGTTAGAGATAGGATTTTGACTTGGAAGAGAAACGACAGTCGCTTGGAAAGCTACTGTACGAGAAGAGCCATTATTAATTGTCCCCAGAGATATACCGGCGACCGGATTTGCATTTGTTTGTGGTACGTTATCTATCGTTACGCTTCCAGGTATAAAGGAAGTACCGTTAGGGAGAACATCTGTAAAAGTAACGTTATTTGCAGGAAGAAGCCCGGTGTTAGGAACAGTAACTGTATAGGTTAGAATATCTCCAATTGTAGCGACACTTTTATTCACGCTTTTAGTTGCTTGTATATTAGGTGAGTTTATATTGATTTGTAAACCGACTGTATTTAACATATATGCATCCCCGTTAGTAGTTAAACGAATTGAGGCAGATACTTGGGAATTTGTTAAATAAGGAGAAATATCAATGGAAGTAATGTCCCATCCTTGTCTTCCAGCGGAGATATTTGTACTTGTAGAGGCACTCTGGTTTCGCGTTCCAAATGTACCAGTTGTATCTAAGTTCCCTGCAGCATTATTAATTTGAGAACCGAAGAAATTATTAACAGCATTATTTGGCCCAGATAATGCATTTAATGAACTGAAATTTGGTCCAAATAAAGCTTGATCCCCAGTTAAATCAGCATCCCCTTCAGTAGAACTTAAAAATAATCTCCCGCTTACAGGTCCCCCAGCAGGTGTTAAAAACCCTGAGACAGATACATCTGCACTACCGGTTTCTACAGAAACACGGTTACCAGCTACGTAAATTGTTAAATTTCTTGCGGGTAAGGAACCGTTTTGATAAGCGACAATAAGCGTCCATCCTGCAGAATTAATGGCTCCATTAGAAGCGTCTAAAGGATCTACAAGTCCAGGAACAGAACCTGTTGTATAAGATCCAGATCCAGCAGCTTGAACGAGTGATGTTACATCCGCTGATCGTGTGTAAAATCCAAATGTGACAGATCCAGAAACGAATGTTTGATTTGAAGCTGTAACAGCCGAAGGGGTAATTGAGTATGTTGACACAGGTGTTGTAAAAGAAACTGGGTTTCCTAATACACTCGTAATGTTTTGATCCCGAGATAAATAGTTTCCACCCCAAACGAGTTCTGCGTAAAGAATAGTACTACCAGCAGGGATATTCAAAATAGCGGTAGAACTATTTTGTGTATAGTTTAACGTTGTACCTGCAGGAAAAGTAGTTACTTGTAAAGCGGTATTCGTAGTTACGAATGCACCAATTGCCCCGATTGTACCAGCACGGTTTAGATTGCTAATTTTACTTAATCCTAGTGTATTTCCTGTAATAGCGAGTGCGCCGTTAGTGGTGGTAGAAAATCGATTCGTAATGGGCATGTTGTCACCTCATTTACAATATAGTCTTGGTCAAAATAGGATATGTGTGTAAGTGATAAAGGGAAACATGTACAAGTTGATTCATGCAGAATGGTTCAAACGTCTAAAGAAGGAGATGGGGAATGATTGAAGTGGAGATTAGGGTGGAGCGTCTTAGGAAAGGGAAAATAGAGGATATTGTAGCATTATCTTCTCATATTGGCTGGGATTACAACAGAGAGGAAATTGAGATGATTTTGAATACGGGTATAGTATATGGTGTAGTAAATGAGAGAGAAGAGCTTATTGCTAGCGCAGCAATTATACTATACGGGGAGACATTAGCCTCAATTGGAATGGTAATTGTACATCCAGATTATAAAGGAAGAGGGATTGGAAAGATAATAACGGATTCATGTGTTAAAAGCGTATCAACTCAAACCCCCATTATGCTTATTGCTACGGATGAGGGGGAAATTTTATATGAAAAAATAGGATTCAGGGCTGTTAGTCATGTTTCTAAATACATATGTAACTCGTACAATGCGAATTACCATTGTGTAGGAAATGAAGAGTATATTGTGAATTATGAAGAACGTGATTTAGAAGAAATAATACAAATAGATAAAGATGCATTTGGAACAAATAGAGAAGAGTTTTTAAAGTATCGAATTATTCAAAGTGAACAATGTATTGTTACAAAGGATGCACAACAAAATGTATTAGGTTACGGTTTAAGTATACAAACGCCAGAAAATAAAATAATAGGGCCGGTCGTTGCTAAAAATGATGCGATGGCAATGAGAATGGTACATTATTTAGCAAGAGAGCATCATGGTAAATTAAGAATTGATGTACCAGAAGGAAAGAAAAGTTTCATGAAAGAATTAGAGATTACTGGTTTTCAAAAGGTTAATACCCCACCAATAATGATAAAAAATAGTGATCAATTTTTGAAAAGAAATGGAGAACTATACAGTATTGCAGCGCAAATTTTTGGATAAAAAAGAATCCTTTTGTGAAAAGGATTCTTTTTTATAGCCAAATTAATCGCGATATTGATCATGAATAGGTTGAAAAAGGTCTTCCTCGACATCTCTCACCATAGAAAAATGATCAACATTATAATGACCGTGTAGAGTTTTATTATGATGACCAATAATTTGCTCTGCAGATAACACGTTAGAATCAGTTGTGGAATGACCATTTTTAATTAATGTAACGTCAAATCCTTGTACAGTAGCTGTTCTAACTGCGGTGTCAATGCAATGTTCTGTTTTACATCCACCTATAACAATATGATTAATTTTTTCTTCTTTTAAAAGTTCAAGTAAAGAAGTGCCATAGAATGAGTTTGTTGCTGCTTTATTAATAAGGATTGCAGACTGAGGTACTTTAATTTGATTATGTACTTCAAATCCTTCTCCGCTACCAGAAGCAACATCGATATCTCTTACGAAAACAGTAAGGGCATTTGCATCTATTGCTTTCTGTACGGCTGTATTTAGTGTAGATAATAGCTCGTTTTTACGAAAAACTTCATTTTCTTGTTCATTTCCATCCATTAATTCTTGCTGAGCATCGATAATTAATAGTGCTTGTTTCATTCGATATCCCCTTTAATATAAAATAAATTCCACTTTACATATTCTTTTATATTGTAAGGAACTCCTTTTTTTTCTAAGAAGTAGACGATAGATTTACAAAGTTGTCAAATAAATTTCATTCTCATAGAGTATAAAAACATGTATGATAGGAAGTGGAGAATTTTTGAGTAGGTGGGAATATCATGCAAACAGTAGAAGATTATCTTTCATTCTTACATACGAAAGGATTTAAATTATCAGAGGAAGCACAAGGATTTATTATGTTCGGACAAGGATATACTGGTGCATCTGATGGGATTGTGAACGTAGCAATAGAAGCGACGATTAAACATCAATTACAGTTTGATGGCAGTTATTTTGTTGCGTTATTAGAACGATTGAAAGAAGAAGAAATTACAGATAAAAAAAGCGCTAAGGCTTTTATGCGGAAGTTACAAGCATAACTTCACGCAGCCTGCGCTTCTTTTTTTGTTTTGGAAGGTAATTCAACAAAAACCATACCTAGGAAAATACATAGACATCCAATAATAGCAGAAATAGAAAGCTGTTCATTTGCAACTAGAACGCCTGTTAATGCAGCAAAAACGGGCTCCATTGCGAAAATAATTGCTACTCTTGTTGGAGAAGTATGTTTTTGTGCCGATGTTTGAATGAAAAAAGCAATGGATGTCGCAAATAGGGAAGTTAGAAATAGAGCGAATAAAAAGGATTGATTCGTCCATAGTGAAACTGAAAATAATTTTTCCCAATCTTCAAACAAAAAAGCGCAAATAGAGGAAAATATACCGACAGCTAATACTTGAGAGGTGCTTAGTAATAAAGGTGATATTTTCTTAGAAAAGAAACCGTTAACAAGAATATGGGCAGCAAAAGCAACTGCACAACCGAGAACGAGTATATCTCCAATGTTTAATTGAAAAGAATCACCAGCCGTTAATAAGTATAAACCTGCTGTTGCTACAGCAATGCCAAGTACGATGAAAATGGTAGCTTTTTGTTTTAAAAAGATAAAAGACAAAATTGGTACCATAACGATACTAAGCCCTGTTAAGAAACCAGCTTTTGAAGAAGTTGTATAAAGTAAGCCGAATGTTTGTAATAAATAGCCAACACATAAAAAGAATCCAACAATCAATCCAGCGAGACTACTCTGTTTTATATCTTGTTTTGAAGCTTTTTTTGAGAAAATCATTTGAACGAATAATAAAATAATTCCAGCGAATAGAAAGCGAATCCCATTAAAAGTAAATGGACCAACGAAAGACATAGCATTTTGGACGACAACAAACGTAGCTCCCCAAATAAAAGAGACAAATAATAAAGCAAGAGGAGCAATCCAATCCTTTTTCACACTCATACCCCCGTTAATTTTGTAAGATAGCTTTTCTAGCTAATTCATCAGCAACTTTATTTTGACTACTTGGAATCCACTTAATAAAAAAGAGATCGAAACTTTTTATGTACTGCAGTGCTTCCTCTAATAGTGGTGCAAATATTTTATTTTTTGCGTATTCTTTTTCGACAGCTCGCTCGACAAGCTGCGAATCGGTACGAAAAGAGACAATGTTATAATTATGCTCCGTGCAATATTTTAATGCCGCAAGTAAAGCGTGGTATTCTGCTTCATGATTGGACATTGTCCCAAGGGGCAATGATAACTGTACAGCTGGTTGCACCCCTTTAATAAACACTCCTGCACCAGAAGGACCAGGATTTCCTTTTGATGCACCATCAATATATACTTCAATCAAAATGAGAAACCTCCAAATTATAAGATGATCCCCTACTTATATGTTTCTTTGAAGTAGGGGATAGAGTACTTTAGCCGATTGTAATACTATAACGACATGTAAATGTTTCATTCGCTTGTAAAGATTGAATTCCTTTTTTTTCCTTGAAATCTTTTGCCGGATTTACTTCATCAGCAATACCGTACCAAGGTTCAATACATAAGAAAGGTGCGTTTTCGCCTGGTGTCCATACGCCGACAAATGGGAATCCGTCAAATTCTACTTTTACAAATTTATTATGTTTATGAGAACGAATAGAGATTTCATCCGTATTCATATTTTCAAAAATAAGTGCATCATTTTTGAATAAATCGTATGTAAGTGGTAATTCATTCGTATTTTCAGCAATTAATTGTTTTTTACTTGAAAGGTAAGGTCCTTCTAATACGCTTGTTTCTAAGCGTTCAGAACCATTAAATGCTAAATGATAATCAGTAAATGATTCGCCCTCTAATAAGGGGAAGTTGAAACCAGGATGTGCTCCGATTGAGAAGGACATCTCTTTTGAAGCAGGATTATTTACTTCATATGTTACATGAACGATTTGTCCGTCTAGCTCATAAGAAACGAGTAATTCGAATTCGTATGGGTATTTTTTTAATGTTTCTTCATTACTAGTTACAATATAAGTGATTTTCGTTTCACTTTGTTCTTGTACAGAGAATGTAAGATCACGAGCAAAGCCGTGTTGTGTTAAAGAATACGGTTTACCATCTACGTAGTATGTATTATCTACTAATCGGCCGACAATTGGGAATAAAATTGGTGCGCGGCGCCCCCAATAAGTAGAATCGCCTTGCCATAAGTATTCAGTGTTATCTTCTTTTAAGCGAACGCTTTGTAATTCTGCACCTTTGTCAGAAATGGAAACGATCACTTTTTCATTTTGAATTGTTGCTGTCATGAAGTGAAACCTCCTAAAACTTTCATATGTTTTATTATACGTTTTCTAAAAGAAAAAAGGTAGTTAATGATAGGAATCTATTGACGAGAGAGTGTCTATTGCGTAAAATGTAATCTTGTTGCTTAAAAAACGAATAACGTGGTTCGAAACCATCCCACGTAAAAAAACTAAGGAGATTTTGTCATGAATATAAGAACATTAGTCGGTAATGGTATTTTAGCGGCATTATATATTGCTGTTTCTATGCTTATTCAGCCATTTGGCTTTACGAGTGTACAGTTTCGTATTTCAGAGATGTTTAATCATCTCGTTGTATTCAATAAGAAAGCAATTTACGGGATTGTATTAGGTGTATTTTTAACGAATCTCTTTTTCTCACCTATGATCGCTTATGATTTAGTATTTGGAGTAGGGCAATCAATTCTTGCATTACTTGCAACTATTATTTCTATGCGCTTCATTAAAGGTGTTTGGGCTCGTATGATTTTTAATACAGTTATTTTTACAGTCACAATGTTTATGATTGCAATTGAACTTCATCTTGCGTTTGATCTGCCATTTTTATTGACATGGCTAACTTGTGCAGTTGGTGAATTTGTTGTAATGGCAATTGGTATGCCTGTAATGTACTGGATTAATAAGCGAGTGCAATTTGAAAGATTTATGCAATAGATGAAAGAGCTATTCCTATAGGGATAGCTCTTTTTGTATGTAATCACATTGAATATAATGCTGTGACTCTTGATACAATATAATAAAATAAAGTGAGGCTTTCATTAGCTGGCTACATATAAGAAGTCTTATAAAAGGGGAATCTAGTATGAAGTATAAAATTCATTGGTTGTATAAAACGAAGCGCGGTTTGCAGACGGAATTAACGACAGATTATATGAACATAGAAGATGTACTGCAATTTGCAGAGGATTTTGAGAAAACAGGAAGAGTGAAAGAACTATCATTTTATGATGAAATGGATGCAGAATGGTCCTTAAAGGAAATGAAAAAGCTGAGTAAGCAAGTGGAGGAAGATCCGCAAGAAATTCAAGTTTATTTTGATGGTGGTTATGATGTACAGACGAAAGAAGCTGGGGTTGGTATATGTGTATACTATAAAAAAGGAAATACAAATTACCGAATTCGTCGCAATGCATACATAGAAGGCATATATGATAATAACGAAGCGGAGTATGCAGCATTATTATACGGGATAAATACACTCGAGGAATTAGGAATTAAATATGAAGCAGTTACACTTCGTGGAGATTCTCAAGTTGTACTGCAGCAATTAGCTGGTGAATGGCCTTGCTATGATGAACATTTAAATCATTACTTAGATCAAATTGAACAAAAAGCGAAGCAAATGAAATTAAAACTTATTTGTGAACCGATATCTAGAAAACAAAATAAAGAGGCACATCAATTAGCAGCGCAAGCATTAGAAGGGACGACAATTGATAGTCATAAAGAAATAACCGAATAGAGAGGTGCACACGTGAAGAAGAAGCAACTCATTACAGAGGTAAATGACTTATTAGAAACGTATTGCGGAGGGTGTTTCCTGCAGGAACATAATCGGAAAAAGCATAGTAAATACTATGCCCATTCTTTTTGTATACGGCAATGTACGGTTGGAGAGAAGTTGAAAAAGTATGGGGAGCAATTGTCATAAAAAAACATCCAGAGAATTTTCTCTGGATGTTTTTTAGTGCTTCGCTTCATGTAATTGATGCTCGCATTTACTTAATTTTTTTTCTTCATTCATTAGAAATGGCTCATCTAAATCCGTTGCAACGGATTTCATGATTTCAAGCTGAGAACGAGCCGATTCTACTGCAGTAGTGGCATGCTCTAATGTGTCTGGATCCATTGAAATTGTTGCAGAACCTACCATTTTTTGTGCAGTTTCTACACGGAATTTTACTTCTTCAAAATCATTTACATGTGACCCCATTGTTATTGCCTCCTTTGTATTTTGCGCATTTCACATAGTTTTTGCTCTGGAAAACGGAAATATACAAAGGAATAACAAAGGAGGTTACCAAGTAAGGTAACCTCCTGTCATATGTGGGATTAAAGTTTTGCTACGTTAGCAGCTTGAGGTCCACGGTTTCCTTCAGTAATGTCGAAAGATACTTCTTGACCTTCCTCTAAAGCTTTGTAGCCGTCGCTTTGAATAGCAGAGAAATGTACGAATACATCTTCAGAGCCTTCCATTTCGATAAATCCAAAACCTTTTTCATTGTTAAACCATTTTACTTTTCCTTGCATGTCACAATTCCTCCTAAAAACGATTCCTTTTTTCATTTAGTGAAATTCATTAAAAAATAATAAAAATAAAAAATGCTATATTATCGAATATTCTGCTAAATGATTAATTTAAATATACATGAATTGGTAGAATTTAGTCAAGTAAGCGTTTTTAAAATTTTGTATTTTGAACTAATTTTTTCTTGAATTTTTAAAAAGGTATAGGACAAGCCGAGTATGTAATATTCTTAAGTGAATGCTGTACATAATGAGGTGAAAGAATGGATGAGTCTTATTTATTAGATAATGAAGGGATGAAAAATAGAGTCGACATACCGAATTGGGTTGCAAAAGAATTTCATGATTTTTCGAGTGTCGTGTTAGAACCAACCTTCCCGTGTTATTTCGGTTTAACAGCTTTGAAGAAGAATGAACTTCGTTATTCATTTCTCTCTCATAATGATTGGAGTCATTTGCCAAATACAATGTTAACTTTTTTGGAGCTAATGAAAGAGCGGCCGATTGTAAGAAGAGGATTTTTTCTTTTTGTGGAACCGGAATGTGAAGAAAAATCAATCGAATATTATCGAGATTATTTTTGGAAAGTACTACAATATTTGCATGAACAAGATAATCAATTATGGCCAAAGCAAATCCCGAAAAATCCAGACCATCATTTATGGGAATTTTCATTTGGTGGTGAACCAATATTTGCATTTGGGAATGCGCCAGCTTATAAACAGCGAAAGACTAGGCATTTAGGAAATTCTCTCGTTATTGGATTCCAGCCACGAACTATTTTCGATGGATTAGAAGGAGATCGTCCTAAAGGGTCGTATTCAAGACAAATGGTCCGTGAACGAGTTGAAAAGTGGGATCAGTTGCCGAAGCACCCTAACATTAGTCACTACGGAGATCCTAATCATCGTGAATGGAAACAATATTTCATAGGGGATGATATTGAGCCGATTAAAGGTAAATGTCCTTTTCATCATAGGGTAGAGAAATAAGAGCCATCAACTGGATGGCTCTTTTGTATATTTTGGATAAAAAAGGGTATTGTATTAGTGAATAATTTTTATGAAAGCTAGTCTATTTTCTTTATTTGCATCATTACTTAATAGTAAAAGAAGTAGAAAGGATAGAGTGATGTTTGGAGCAATTATACAACAAATAGTATTAGGTATTTCATTAGCTGCACCTGTAGGTCCGATTAATATTGAAATGTTAAAACGAGGAATTGAACGTGGATTTTGGCATGCGTGGATTGTTGGAATCGGAGGAATGACTGCTGATATTTTGTTTATGCTGCTTATTTATTTTGGTTTATCTTCTGTGTTTATGTATACATATGTACAAGCTTTTATGTATTGCGCTGGTTTTTTCTTGTTATTTTATTTAGGGTTTCAAAGTGTAAAACAAGGAATTTCTCACTCTAATATGGAATATAAACAAGAAGAGATAGGTGGACTTAAACAATCTTTTATGGCAGGATTTCTAATTGCGATATCCAATCCATTAAATCTCGTTTTTTGGTTTGGTATATATGGAAGTACACTTAGCTCGTTGCTTACAAAGGTAACGAAACAAGAAGCTTTTTTGTACAGTCTTTGTATTATTGTTGGTATTATTTTGTGGAATTTAAATATTGCTTTTTCTGTACATTTTGGAAGAACTTTATTAAAGAAAAAAGCACTTGGCTATATTACAGCCGGAGCAGGTATTATTTTAGTAGGATATTCTATCCATTTTGCATACAAAGCTTTACAGTTGTTCATATAAGATTGAAGGGGAGATTTTTATGTATCGAACCACTATTGACGGAAAAGAAATTATCATCACTTTAGCACCAAAAATCCGAAAAGAAATTACTGATAGGAATCCACTATATGAAGCGGTATTTAAAAATGCAGCAAGGTTACTGCAAACGAAACAACCAACGTTTGCGGTAAATCATGAAGTATTTGGTCTCATTATTGGAGAAGTACAAAGAGGAGAAGTAACAGTGTTTGCAGTAGAACACATTATTCCGAAGCAAAATATATTTGGTCCGAACACTTTTTTCTCGACAATAGAACAGCAGGCAAATTTGTAAAGTGAATAGAATAAGAATGAAATAGAAAAAAATGGTCGTAACGATATGTTGCGGCTGTTTTTGTGGAAAAGGGGGAAGTAAGATGAAGAGAGTGGTGAAAGAGTTTTTTTTACAACATGATATTGTTATTATGCATAGTGTTCTATTAATTTTTATTATTATTTTAAAAATGCAATTTTTCACATGGATTGGTATGTTAGCGTGTATGTTTGGGATTGTTTTTTATACGTTTAACGAATATATGACACACCGTTTTTTATTCCATTTAAAGCCGCCTAAAAACGTATTTTTATTAAAAATGTTAAGAAGATTACATTATGATCATCACGTATATCCAGATGATTTAAAACTTTTATTTTTGCCTGTATGGTTTAGTATACCTAGCTTTACTATATATTTACTTATAACGTATGGTATTACAAAAAGTGTTACTGTTACACTTTCATTCGGAATCGGAATGATTATCATGCTCCTCGTTTATGAATGGAAACATTATATTGCACATAAACCGATTCGTCCCTTCACTAAGTTTGGAAGATGGCTAAAAAAACAGCACATATTACACCATTATAAAAATGAAAAGTTTTGGTTCGGAGTTTCAAATCCAGTATTCGATTTTATATTTAGAACACTTAAAGATGGAAAAGACGTTGAATTAAGTGAAACAGCTCGTAATTTAGAAAAGGAGACAAAGAAAGAAGTAGTGCGATAAGCACTACTTCTTTCTTCTATTTTAATGGGAATAAAAGTTTAATCGAATCAATCAAATTTTATGTTAAAAAAGTATATTGAAAATTTAGGAGAAAATGACGAAAAATGTCTATCGAAAAATCTTTGCAGGAATGTATGGATTGTCTAAAATGGAAATAAGTTTCTGAATATTTATAAAATTTAGTCTTTAGGTATGCAAGGAGGAATTGTACTTTAAGTTAAGAGAGGGGACCAGAGAATGAAACGAGATGATACGTCAGCACGTAAGTTACAAAATGAGGTGAACTATACAGAAGTTGTTCAGTCTGAAGAGTTTCAATTGTTATTAAATACGAAAAAGAAGTTTATCGTTCCGATGAGTATTTTCTTTTTAAGTTTTTTTATAGCACTACCTATTTTAACATCGTATTCAAAGGTGCTTAATACACCGGCGTTTGGTGATGTGACATGGGCATGGGTATTTGCTTTTGCGCAATTTATTATGACATGGTCATTATGTATGATTTACAGCAAGAAAGCCGAATCCTTTGATGAAATTTCGCAAAAAATTCTGCAAGATATGCAAAAAGGGAGGGGCTGAATTTGAATACTACTGCGTTTGCACTATTTTTAATTATTGTTCTTGGTACGCTCGTCATAACCTATTTTGCATCAAAAAAAACGAAAAATGCGAGTGAATTTTATACGGCTGGAGGGGGATTAACTGGCTGGCAAAATGGTCTGGCTATTGCTGGGGATTACATGTCTGCTGCGTCATTTCTTGGTATAGCCGGAGCGATAGCGTTAACTGGGTTTGATGGGTTCTTTTATAGTATTGGCTTTTTAGTTGCTTATTTAGTTGTTCTATATCTTGTCGCAGAACCGCTTAGAAATTTAGGGAAGTACACGTTAGCGGATATGATTGCGGCACGTTTTGATGCGAAAAAAGTTCGTGGTATAGCAGCGCTTAATACGATGACGATTTCAATTTTTTATATGATTGCACAATTAGTTGGTGCGGGTGCACTTATTAAACTATTATTAGGTATTGAATATACAACATCTGTATTAATCGTAGGTACACTTATGACTGTGTATGTTATTTTTGGAGGAATGACAGCTACGAGCTGGGTTCAAATTGTAAAGGCTGTACTACTTATGGCAGGGACATTTATTATTTCTGTTATTGTTTTCTCCAAATTTAATTTCAGTGTGACTGAAATGTTCGCTCACATGAAAACAGCTACTCCATTAAAAGATTCGTTTTTAAATCCAGGAGTAAAGTATAAGGATGGTCTTGATACACTTTCTTTAAATTTAGGACTAGTCCTTGGTACAGCGGGATTACCACATATTCTTGTCCGCTTTTTTACAGTACGTGATGCAAAAACTGCACGTCAATCTGTTGTATATGCGACGTGGTTAATTGGCGCGTTTTATATTATGACAATTTTCTTAGGGTTTGGGGCAGCAGCGTTTGTAGGAAATGAGGCGATTATTAAAGCAAACCCTGCTGGTAATATGGCAGCACCTTTATTAGCAAAAGCATTAGGCGGAGATTTCTTATTTGCTTTCGTATCAGCAATTGCTTTTGCAACTATTTTAGCTGTAGTAGCAGGACTTGTGTTAACAGCAGCATCAGCATTCGCGCATGATTTTTATAATGAGATTATCCGTAAAGGAAAATCAACGGAAAAAGAGCAAGTGTCAATGGCTCGTTATGCGTCTATTGGAGTAGCGATAGTATCTATTATACTTGCTTTATTTGCTCAAACATTAAACGTAGCATTTTTAGTATCACTAGCATTTGCGGTTGCAGCGAGTGCAAATTTACCGGTTATATTATTTACAATCTATTGGAAGCGTTTTAATACAACGGGAGCAATTTCTGGTATGATTGTTGGTCTTGTATCAGCGATTGTTCTTGTAGCGTTAAGTCCAAATGTTTGGAATCCAGTAGCTGGAAAAGCTATTTTTGTTGGAGAAGCGATATTCCCATATACGACACCTGGAATTATTTCGATCCCGCTCGGGTTTCTTGCAGCATATTTAGGAACTGTTTTCTCTAGTAAGAAAGAAGATGCAGCGAAATTTGATGAAATTCTTGTGAAGTCTAATACTGGTCATGGTATTAGTGATGCATCTTCGCATTAAAAAAGAGGAGCTTTTCGAAATATAAGAAAAGCTCCTCTTTCTTTTGACATTTTCTTATAAATATTACTTAAATTTTGGTAGGATTTGTCTTGTGTTTGTGGAATGAAAATAGGCAGGGAGAAATTTAACTCATCATGGCACCAGCGCAGCTTTGTGAAAAATAAGTTGTTATGGAAGGTGGAAGAAATGATGAAGACAAAACAAACCGATGAATTATTAGCAAAAGATGAGCAATATGTGTGGCACGGAATGCGTCCCTTTAGTCCAAGTAGTACAATGGTAGGGGCAAAAGCAGAAGGGTGCTGGGTTGAAGATATACAAGGAAAAAGATACTTAGATGGTATGAGTGGTCTTTGGTGTGTAAATAGCGGATATGGAAGAAAAGAGCTTGCAGAGGCAGCTTATAAGCAATTGCAAACATTATCATATTTTCCGATGTCACAATCACATGAACCAGCAATTAAGCTCGCTGAAAAGTTAAACGAGTGGCTTGGTGGAGAGTATGTTATTTTCTTCTCTAATAGTGGATCAGAAGCGAATGAAACCGCTTTTAAAATAGCAAGACAATATTATGCTCAAAAAGGTGAACCGCATCGTTACAAATTTATGTCGCGTTATCGTGGTTATCACGGAAACACAATGGCGACGATGGCAGCGACTGGACAAGCACAGCGTAGATACCAATATGAGCCATTCGCTTCAGGTTTTTTACATGTAACGCCTCCAGATTGTTACCGCATGCCAGAAATGGAATCAAAAAATATTTATGATGTAGAATGTGTAAAAGAAGTAGATCGTGTTATGACATGGGAATTAAGTGAAACGATAGCAGCATTTATTATGGAGCCAATTATTACAGGCGGAGGTATTTTAATGCCACCACAAGACTATATGAAAGCAATTCACGAAACATGTCAAAAACACGGAGCACTACTTATAAGTGATGAAGTTATTTGTGGTTTCGGGCGTACAGGAAAAGCATTTGGGTTTATGAACTATGACGTTAAGCCTGATATCGTTACGATGGCAAAAGGTATTACGAGCGCATATTTACCATTATCAGCAACAGCTGTAAAAAAAGAAATTTATGAGGCATTTAAAGGAACAGGAGAATATGAATTCTTCCGCCATATTAATACATTTGGTGGAAATCCAGCGGCCTGTGCATTAGCGCTTAAAAACTTAGAGATTATGGAAAATGAAAATTTAATTGAGCGCTCTGCACAAATGGGTTCACTTTTATTAAATCAATTAAAAGAAGAAATTGGGGCACATCCGCTTGTTGGAAATATTAGAGGGAAAGGGTTATTAGTTGGAATCGAACTAGTAAATGATAAAGCGACGAAAGAACCAATTGATAATGACAAAATTGCAAGTGTTGTAAATGCTTGTAAAGAAAAAGGGCTCATTATTGGGCGTAACGGTATGACAACAGCAGGATATAATAATGTCTTAACATTGGCACCGCCGCTCGTTATATCAAGTGAAGAAATTGCTTTCGTTGTTGGTACGTTGAAGACGGCGATGGAGCGTATTTAATTAATTGAGCGAGCTGTAATATACAGCTCGCTTTTGTTTATTACGTGAAATAGGATAGCTTTTTAAAGGAAGGGATATTAATGGAGAAATATGACCCTAGTAAACATTATCACATCGGATATTATGAAGATGGATATGATTTAGAAGTGACGGCGTACAAAAGAATAAATGAACCAGTTTGGGATGCTTATATTCCGCACTATGAGGCAGACGACTTTTATAAAAAAGTGGAGGAAATGAAACTAGGTGAATATATAGATGATTACGGCATTATGGTGTATTCATTTAGTAATGATATGGATGATGAAGAAGCACGAACTATGTTTGAAAACTGGTTAAAAAAGAATGCAATTGTTTAAAGATAAAATGAAAAAAGAGATTACTATCTTATAAGATAGTAATCTCTTTTTATTGTAGAAAGCTTATTTACTATTTACTTGCTTTCACTGCTTTATCTTTTGCACCAAAAGTGTATTTTAACATTGGTGGTGTAATCATTGTAGTTAAAATAACGACAATAACGATAGCTGTAAAGTAATCTTGTGCTAATAGGCCAGAAGAAAGTCCTGTTCCTGCGATGATAAGTGCAACTTCACCACGAGAAACCATACCAGCACCGATAATTGCAGAAGACTTTGCATCAAATCCAGTCATTCGTGCACCGAATCCACAACCAATTAGTTTTGTGAATACAGCGATAACTGTTAATGCTAAGATGAACCAAATTTGATCACCAATACCGTCAAATGTAATATTCATACCGATACTAACAAAGAATACTGGAACGAACATAGCGTAAGCAATTGGTTCTACTTTCTTTTCTACTTCATGTTTGTAGTTCGTTTGTGAAATAGCGATACCAGCTGCGAAAGCACCGATAATACCAGCAATTCCTAATAGTTCGCCGAAGTATGCGAATGAGAAACAGATGATAAGCGCAGCACTAACGATAGACTCAGATACGCGAAGCGGTGATAACCAACGCATGATTGCTGGAACACCTTTCCAACCAATTAAAATGATAGAAGCAAAGAATACTACTTTCTTCAAGATAATCATTGTTAAGTTAACGTCATCTGTGCCTAAGAAGCTCATTGCAAATGCTAATAAAATAACAACAAGAATGTCATCAAATACAGCGGCTCCAAGCATCGTCGTACTTTCACGTGTTTTCATTTTACCTAAATCACGAAGTGTTTGAACGGAAATACTAACACTTGTTGCACATAGAAGTAATCCTAAAAAGACAGCATTCCCTTGTTCCATACCGACAACAAGACCGGCAACGTAACCACCCACGAATGGAAGAACGATACCTCCAAGTGCAACAGCTAAAGAAGAATTACGATTTGCGTTTAATTCTTCTAAGTCTGTTTCAAGTCCTGCCATAAACATTAAAAGAATAACTCCGACATTACTTAATTGTGTTAGAAGCTCTGAATTTTCAATCCATCCGAATATAGCTGGACCGATAACGATACCAACAATTAATTTACCGAGTACAGAAGGTTGACCTAATCTAACACTAAGGTCACCAGCGAGCTTTGTACTTAATAAAATAAGTGCAATCTGAAAGAAAAATTCGAATTCCATTTGATCCTCTCCTCATCATTTTTTATTTTTATCATACGATTTCTCGGAATTTGCCTAATGATAATATGTAAAGATCCATTAAACAAAGGGTCTGATTACGAGTTCTTTTGAACTTGTAATTTGAACCTGTAATTAATATATAATAAAATTTATTAAAAATCAATGAAAAAATAGCAGATTTTCATGAGAGGATTCGTTTTAGAAACGGGGGATATAGATATATAATAGGAAGTAATAAAGTTTACATATAATGAATGGAGAAAGAAAAATGTTATTAAATCAACGTTTTACAATTGGGGAAATGGCGAAAATGCATAATATAGCGGAATCTACATTACGTTATTATGATGAAAAAGGGATTTTTCATCCGTCAATTGTTGACCCTCAAACCAATTATCGTTATTACACAATTGATCAGTTTTCACTATTAGATACGATTAAATTTTTACGCCAATTGAACATCCCGTTAAAGGAAATAAAGAAATATATTGATGAACGAAATCCATCTTATGCGCTGAATTTACTTGAAAAACAACAAGAAATGATGCTGAAAAAACAAAGAGAAATCGAGTATGCTTTGGCAAAAATGGAACATAAAATCCATTTAATGAAGAAAGCGACGAAATCTGAAGCAAATCAAATTATTTATAAAAAGATACCGAAACGAAAAATTACAGCAATTGCAGTTGCACCAAATACAACGGATGATATGTTTGAATATTATATCCATTCGTTGCAAAAAAATATGAAGCAAATTGATAATAGTTTATTTTCAGGTGATATCGGTGTAACAGTTTCAAAAAAAGCATTAATGCAAAATGAGTTTCAAGCATATAACAGTGTGTTTATTTTATTGGATTACATGCCTTTTGAATCGCATACTTCAGATGAAATAAAAGAAGGGATATTTGCCTGTTCTTATCACCATGGACCATATGAAGAAACAGACGCAACGTATACGGAATTATTAAAGCACATTGATAACGAAGGATATGAAGTGTGCGGAGATGCACTGGAACTTGCATTAATTGATTGGTCCGTAACAGAAAATCCGAAGGAGCAAGTAACGGAAATTCAAATACCTGTTGTTAAAAAATAGGCTTATATATTTTTCGATTCTCTATTGACCTTCAAGTAACTTGAAGGTTTAAACTGTGAACAGAGGATTGAAAAAGGAGCATTTATATGATGGAAACAACAGAAAAATTAAGAGAAAAACCAATTAAAAGTTTATTTATTACGTATTTAATACCAGCTGTTCTTGGGATGGTATTAATGTCGGTTAATATTGTGATTGATGCAGTCATGATTAGTAGAGGAGTTGGAGCGAACGGTTTAGCCGGAGTAAACGTAGCTATTCCAGCATTTTCAATTTTCTTCTCTATTTCATTATGGATTGGAATGGGCGGAGCAACGCTATATTCCATTGCACTAGGTGAAAATAAACTGGAAAGAGCAAGGTCTATCTTTACTCAATCTATGACAGTAGCAGTTGTTATCGTTGGCGTTTTAGCGGCTATTTGCTTATGGAGAATAGAAGATTTAGCATATTTATTTGGTGCGAATGAAGTGATTTTACCATACGCATTAGACTATTTACAGGTGTTATTAACATTTGGAATGATATACGTTTTAGAAAATATTTTAAGTACATTTATACGAAATGACGGAAATCCTAATTTAGCAATGGCAGGTCTTGTTGTAACGGCTGTATTAAATATAGTGTTCGACTATATTTTTATTTTCATCTTTGGATGGGGTGTAACTGGTGCTGCTTCAGCTACTATTCTTTCGGCGGCAATTGGTTTCCTTGTATTATTAACTCACTTCTTTAGAAAAAGTAGTATTTTAAAATGGACGAAATTCCACTTTGAATGGGATACGGTTAAACAAATTATGGTGATCGGTTTCCCAAGCTTTACAGCAGAAAGTACAGTTGCAATCGTAACGATCGGTTTTAACATTGCATTCGTTCAATATGCAGGAGAACTAGGAGTCGCTTCCTATGCGATGGTGAATAGTATTCATGCAATGACATTACTATTATTCTTCGGTGTTGGTGCAGCATTACAACCAATCGCTAGTTTCCATTACGGTGCAAACTTATCAGAAAGATTGCGTGAAGGATTACAGTTTGCTGTGAAAATTGCGCTTGTACTCGGAGGCATTGCGATTGTTGTCGGTTTATTCTTCGGGAAATATATTATAGGTTTATTTAATGTTCAATCGCCAGAACTATTGGAGTTAACGTTAACAGGTATTAGTTTATTCTTTATTCAATATGTATTTTTAGGCTATAATATTGTGTATGGAGAGTATTTCCAATCAGTGCGACAAACGAAAAAATCAGTACTTATAATAATGAGCCGAGGTTTACTATTTGTTATCCCATTGTTATGGATTATGCCAAAAGTATTTGGTATAAACGGAATTTGGCTCGTTATGCCAGTAGCGGAAGTATTGACAGCAATTATCGTATTTACGATGAATCGTATGAAACATCCTGTTCCGTTAAACATGGCGAGAGAGAAAAAAGCAATATAGTGAAGAAAATCCCCTTGAACAAGTAAGGGGATTTTTTTTCATTCTTTTAAACTAATCGCAAAAGATCCATCTGTCTCCTGCACAGAAGCGAAAGCCACATTTTTAATATTTGTAACGCCTTTCTCCATTAACTCTGCATGTAACCACTTTTCATTTTTATGGATTAATTTTAAGTTATCGTATTGAATTTGTGAATCAACGATAAGAGCAATTGGTAAGCCTGCATACTTAACATTTATATTCAAATCTTTTGGAGTCAGAGGCACAAGTTCTCTTTTTGGTAAAATACTAATAGCTCCATTCGCTTCTAATATCGCATACTCAATTTCATGAACACTTGGATATCCTGCGACGCGGAGGTTAGAAAGCAATTCAGGGATCGGATATCTACTTTTTTGTAAGTTCTCAAAAATAATATCACCATGTTTAATTAAAATAATGGGGTGTCCGAGAATAAAACGATTTAGTTTGTTGAGTAGGCTTAATTTTGTAAGAAGCAAATGCAAACATGTAATAACGACCATACCGAGAAATGCTTGTAAAGCACCAGCGACTGGTATGGCTTGAAAAGCTAAATAAGATAAAAAGATAATAGCCCCAAAATCATGAGGAGTTAGTTGTGCTAATGCAGATTTACCAAGTAGCTTAAGTGATAGTAAAAATAAGATAAAAAAGAATGATACGTTACATAAAAAGAGAAGCAATAGGGACACTCCTTCGTGCGAAGTTGTACTTACTATTCCCGAAATTAGTAGAAATATTACCTTTTGGAGGATAAATTAGGCTTAATTGGAATTTGTCTGTATACAAACGAATAAATGGATATTATGATGAAGGAAGTAAAGGGAATAGGGGTATATGGATATGAGAAAGAAGAAAATAATCAAGTATATTTTAGTTGTTATAATGATTTGCGCCGTATATGCGGGGTTTTTACAATATAACATTTATAAGCATGGGCATATGAATGCAATTGATGATGCGGATTATATAATTGTACTAGGATCGAAAGTAAATGGAACACAACCTTCTTATTCATTGCAATATCGTATTGATAAAGCAGCTGAGTATTTAAAATTACATGATAAAACAATTGCTATTGTATCTGGAGGCCAAGGAAAAGGTGAAGATATTACAGAAGCATTAGCGATGAAACAAGGATTAATGAAACAAAATATTGCAGAAGACCGCATTATAATGGAAGATAAGTCGACGAGCACAGATGAAAATATTAAATTCTCAAAACCGTTAATTCCGGCCAATATGAAAAAAGGTATGATTGTAACAAACGATTTCCATATGTTTAGAGCGAAAAAAATAGCTGCAAAACAAGGTTTGCAATTAGAAGGGCTTCCGGCCAAAACACCGAAGCCAATTATCATTCCATCGAATGTACGAGAATATTTAGCGATTACGCAATATTGGTTTATGAATCGAATATAGTTAAAGTAATCCCGCCCAAAATTTGAGGCGGGATTTATTTCGAGGGAAATCTTACAAAAATGTCATGTTCATGAAAGGTAAAGCGATAGTTTGTGGAAAGGTTTCCTGACATAATGAAGGTAACAAAAAACTTTAGAGGTGATTCGGTTGAAAGGAAATAATATTTTATCTTCGCTATGTTACTTTAGTATCTTTTTTGCACCATTTTTACTACCAATTATCGTGTACTTCGTTGCGGAAGATGAAGTGAAATATCATGCGAAAAAAGCATTTTGGTCACATGTTTTTCCATATGCAATTTTATTTGGAGGGTTAGCAGTATCGGGCGTATACGGTTTAAGCTTCACTCAATCTGATGGTGCTGGAATTGGAATGATGATCACATATGTAGTGTTCATTCTTGTAGGGATTTATTACTTCATTTGGAATATCGTAAAAGGTATTAAAGTGTTGAAAGCAGCTTAACAAGCATTGCATAACAGCATATAAATTCGTCGTTATTTGCCAAAACGTCGATATAATTTCATATACCGTATTAATAAACATTAAAAAAGAGCAATTCGAAAAGAATTGCTCTTTTTGTGCTTATAAGTTGTTCATAATGAAAAAGATATGGTAATTTTTCATTATGAACAGAAAAAAGGAGTGATTTTCATGAATGAGATGATACATAAAATGGAGAAACACGTTTCAGTTCGTAAATATAAAGAAGAACCAATTTCAAAAGAGATAGTAGAAAGAATGGTGCAAGCTGCACAACATGCGGCTTCCTCACATTTTGTACAGGCGTATTCTCTTATATATGTAACAGATCAAGAACTCAAGGGTAAACTAGCTGAGTTATCCGGGAATCGTCACGTGAAAGACTGCGCAGCATTCTTTGTTTGTTGTGCAGACTTAAAGCGACTTGAAATGGCATGTGAAAAACATGGAACAGAGATTAAACATGAGGGAGTAGAGGACTTTATTGTAGCAACAGTAGATGCCTCATTATTTGCACAAAACTTAGCACTTGCAGCTGAATCTTTAGGATACGGTATTTGTTATATTGGCGGAATTCGTAATAACCCGAAAGAAGTGAGTGAATTGCTTCATTTACCGGATAAAGTATATCCGGTATTCGGAATGACGGTCGGCGTACCAGATGAAGAGCATGGAGTAAAGCCACGATTACCGGTAGCAGCCATTCTTCATGAAAATGGATACGATGAAAAGAAATATGATGAATTATTAAACGAATATGATGAAACGATGAGTGCGTATTACAAAGAAAGATCGTCAAATCAAAAAAACGTAACATGGACGGAATCAATGAGCTCATTTATGTCCAAAGAGAAAAGAATGCATATGAAAGAGTTTTTAAATGAAAAAGGATTAAATAAGAAATAAGTAAAAAGGCAAACCTGGAATGCGGGTTTGTCTTTTTTGGAGGAGAAATGTATTTTTTTGCTATCATATACATAGAAATAAAAATTAATAAATTTTTACAAAAGTGATAGAAAATGAGAATGAAATGCCAATAGTAAGTAAAAGCAGCTGCTAAAGGGGAACTGAGGAAGGAAGATGTTTATGATTTTTGATTCTGAAGAGGATTTAATTATAGCTATGAAAAAACGTGATCAAGATGCTTTGAAAGAAGTCATTGATCAATATGGAAAATTAGTTTTATACATTATTCATACATCATTAAGTACCCCTATTGAGAAACAATATGTAGATGATTGTTATAACGATGTATTTACTGTTATTTGGTTTAATATCGACCAATTTGATATAGAAAAGGGAAACTTAAAATCTTGGATGATAGGTATTACTAAATTAAAGGCATTGGAATATAAAAAGAAAGTATATAGAGAGAACAAAATGGATAAAGACGTAGAAATAGATAAAGGTATCCATGATAGTTATGAAATAGAACAAGAAGAAGAGATTATGGAAATAGTGCAAGATTTAAATAAAAAGGGTTTTTCTTATTTTTTAATATATTCGTGATAGTAAGTGCAGGTCTTTGCTTTATAAAATATTTAATGTAAAAAGCGGCATAATAGCCGCTTTTTATCGTTTTATTTAGTATTCGATTTAAAATATTTGTCTTATGAAAGAACGAGTATTGCTAATTGTAAACTGCCAATAAAGTTATTTAAGTTTTGATATAGAATGCCCCATCGCACTTGAAAATGCAGCAATAATTTCGTTTGAACCTATCTATTATTGTGCACTACCTAAAGCACCCTCTATAACAAGTTCAAACTTTCAATAAGAAGATATCCCCCCGTACAACTTAAAAGGATATACGTAAATATTTTGAAAATCCGTTGATTAAGCCATTTGAAAATAATTTGACCTATATACAAACCTAGAAATACGATTGGAATAGCATAAAAACTTGATTCCCAAATTGTTTTGTTTGTGCCAGTAAAGAGTATTTGAGTTAGTAGACTAATGAAATATATAAATAGATAAAAAGCTAAAGTAGTTGCTCTCAACGTCTCTTTTTCCGTATCAGTTCCTGTAAAGTAAAGTAACAGGGGTGGTCCTGGCATACCGATACTGGTCGTTAAAAGCCCTGATAATCCACCAACTATAAAATCTCTAAATGGTGTTGATTTAACCTTAAAGTTGCATATTAGCATCAATGTTAATAGTAAGAGCAGGATGCTAATTGCTAATTTAAAAGCGTTTATATTAATGGAAATGAAGAGTAAAATACCAAAAGGTACACCAACTATACTTCCAATAGTTAACCTTTTCAGTAGAATAAAGTCAATGTCCATTCTTATTTTCCAAATGAGTGATATGGAAATAATTAATGATAAAATGATATTTATTTGTATAGCTTCTTGTGGTAAGAATAACATTAGTAAGAAAGGTGTTGCCATTATGGAAAAGCCAAAACCTGTACTTGTTTGCAAAACAGAAGCCACCAATATAATACATATGAAACTTAATGTAATCTCCAAAATAGCCCTCCTATTTAATCTACAATAAATATTTTAATACCATGAAAATCGAATTTAGCTATTTTGAGCCTATAGCATAAGTGCAATGTTTCACAATCTTACTTTTATTTTAACATAAATACTTAGTTTCTTCTCAAATAGCATTCACGTATAGGGTCCATTAACGAATATGGTTGCCATTTTCAAATAATTGTATTGTTACGCAGCGTTAATAAATGAGATCAAATAAAATTTGGTGAAGAATCTATTGATTATCAATAGATTCTTCACCAAGCTCACCGCGATAAAACAAGAAAAGCCATATAAAACTAACAAAAATACAGCATATAGCTAACAAGCTACCAATCACTTGAGGAGAAAGGATTTCTAAAAACCATCCTGTAATAAACATAGATAACTGAATAAGCGATCCGTAGATGGAATAATGAAATGAAAAAACTTTACCAATCATGTTTTCTTCTGTATACATTTGTAGCAATGTCGTATCAAGTGGAACGATGATTCCTCCTGCTATACGCATACAGAGTAATGTAATGATACCGATAATAAGTTGATCGGATAGAATGAATCCGAGAAAGAAAATTCCTTGCAGTAAATAGGCCCAACCAAATGCTCTTTTCATTTTGTCTTCATTTTTAGACATATAAAGATTAACGAAGAGACTGCCAATCATAAGTCCAGCCCCTTGAACCGCATATAAAATACCAATGTTAGTGTGGAAGATTCTTTCGGCATAGATTGTTAGAAGTAACTGATAGGCACCTCCAATAATGCCCCATGAAATGCCGACAAGAATTAATGTTAAAATAATTTTGCTTTGTAATATGTATGTATAACCATCTTTTATATCAGTGAAAAACGCTTTTTTCTTGCTAAAAGTGTCACGAGAAGGGATCTTTATTTTATAAATAATATAGGCTGAAATAAAGTATGATAGGCTATTAATAAAAAAGGCAATCTCGATACTTAAAGATTGTGCAATGAGCCCACCTAAAGAAGCTCCCATAATAGACATAAAACCATTGATTGTACTAGAAAGAGAGTTAGCGGTTACGAAATGCTTTTGATGTACGATATTTTTTAGAGTTGATTGCTTAGCAGGCTCGAATAAGCAAGAGAGTACTGATAAGCATATGTTAGAAACGAAAATAATTTCAATTTTGTAGAATGCTAATAAATAAGTGAGGACGATAATTCCTCGTAAACTATCGGTAAAAATCATAATTTTCTTTTTTGAAAAACGGTCTACAATTCCGCCTATGAATGGGCTCAGAAGAAGTTGAGGTAACCCTTTGCTCATAAAGGTGAGTGCTAACATAAATGAAGATTCTGTTATGCTATAGACGAGTGTTAATAAAGCGACAGTATGAAACCAATCCCCAAGTACACTTAATGTTTGACCATAAAATAGTTTTTTAAAGTTTTTATTTGTTCTAAGAAGTGTGGAATAAGAAACTGATTGCACTGACATAAAAATTAATCCCTATCTATTGGCGATGTTTGTACATGCTTTTTCCATTCACTTAAATACATTTTCTCTGCTTTAGGTAGTCCAACAGGTAATTGTGCAATGAATTCTAAACTATTTCCATCAGGATCGTTAAAATATACGGAGGCGTGTGCTAATTCTGGAAAAACGATTGGCTCAATTGGCTCCATTCTAAAGTCTTTTCGCGCTGGAATTCCTTTCTGTTTGAGCCAGTGTATTGCGTTTTCTAAATCGTGTAAGCTTACTTGGAAAGCGATATGTCGTAAGGATGGATGATAATTGACTTTGTATTCTTTTCCTTCCCAAAGACCAATCCAACTTTCATTTTCTACAATCCAAAAGAAGGCGATATCGTTGTCTCTTTTATATAATTTTAACCCCAGTGATTCATAAAAAGGTATCGAAATTTCTAAATTGCAGACAGGTAAATGTGCTTCATAAAGACCTTTAATCATTATAATCCTCCTTAGTAAAAATGTTTCTTATTCCATAGTAAACGATTTCTTGTTAGTTGAAATCACAAAAAAGATGGACATAAATTCATACGAAAGTATGAAAAAACAGCTCAAATATGAGCTGTTTTCGTATAGTTTTTAGTTAACATATTTCATTCATTTAGAGTTTAGCGAAAAGGATACGTATTATATTTAAAACCCTCCGCCGCCACCCCAACAGCTACATCCGATAATGATTAGAAGGATGAATAGCACGATGAGTAAAGCAAATCCACCGCCGAAACCAGCGCAACTACCACCAAAGCTCATGTTTTTTCCTCCTTTTTAGGAAATTAATCTATATAACTAATGGATTACTTTATAAGATATGTTTTTATTTAGAAAAGGAGCAAGTCTTACTTCTAATTAGACAAGAGCCTGTGATCGGATTTAAATGTGATATTTACTTTGTTTCATAGCGCTTTTTTAAAAATGGTAAAACAATATGGAAGTGTATACTAGGTGAATGTATTGCAAATGAAAGGGGTATGTAACTTACAATTACATTAAAGTTTCTTTTCATAAATATAAAATTTGTAAAAAAAGCCATTTTTTTATTTTTTTATGAGTGGAAATGTACTATAATTTTACAAGTAATATTATGGGAAAAGGGAGTTTTAGTATAGAGATGGAGATGGGACAATTACACAATAAAATAGAACACAAAAAGAAAGAGTTAATTCAACTTGTTGCTAGGCATGGATTAGATCATGATAAAGTTTTGTTATTTAGTCGGGATTTAGATATACTAATTAATAAGTTTATGGATATAAAAGACAAAGTATGTAAGTGATTAATCTTTAATTTTTTATATTAGGATTATTTACTGATAAAGGAGAGAACAGTTATTGGAACATTTACAAGAAGAGTTGTATAAACAAATAAAAGAAGAAAAAGGTGCAGTTACTATATTTTTAAAGAGCGGAGTAAGAATAGTAGGGGAAGTAGTTGGAGTAGATAGATTTACAGTATTAATATTAGTAGATGGAAAACAACAACTTATTTATAAGCAGGCAATATCAACAATTATGAAATAAGACACTTATTTTGAGTGTCTTATTTCATAATTAAATGGTTATTGTTTACATGCTTCAACGTCAATGCCAGCAGCTAGTAATTTTTTTTCTCCGTCTTGTTCAATGATTTTTTGTAATCTAGATAAGAAAGAGTCAAAATCTGTATGTTTACCAACTTGGAAAGTCATTTTATGCTCAATTGGTAGCCAAGTATCAATATCAGCTTCGTTATGCTGAATTTTTACTTCAAGTTTATCAAGTGCATTAGCAACTTTTGCTTCATACGTTTCTTTCGCTTCGAACTCCATCCATAAATCGTATAATTCCACGCCGAGAGAACCTTCTAGTGTACGTTTAATATTTAAAATAGCCTTTTGCTCATTTTTTTGTTTTTGTAATTGTAATTCACGGCTATTCATCGTATCAAAGGCAGGAATATCACCAGCTTCTGCTTCGACAAGGTCATGAATAATAACCATTTTAAGTAATTTTTCTATATTTACTTTTTGATCCAAATAAGGCTCAACTAAGATAGCCATTAGGGACATACGCCACGTATGTTCAGCAACACTTTCTTGACGTCCGTTAGAAAGCCAACTATGTCGCATTTCATATTTTAGTTTTTCTGCTAATGCAATGACTTGTAAAATGTTATGTTCCATCGTGATCCTCCTCATATTTCCATACTATAATTCTAATATAGAAATGAAATGTGTCAATTTAATGAGTATATTGCGATAAATAGATGATACGCGTATAATGATTGTTATATGTGAAAACGCATTATTAAAATAAAAAAATGTTTTACGAAAACGAAAAAGGAAGGGCAGGAATATGGGAGACGAAAATCAAGGATTAGCTAGACCGCAAAGGAAAAAAAAGAAGTTTGATATTTCTAGCCCCTTTGGCATTGTAGTAGGTTTCGTTATTTTAATTGCAGCGATCATGCTTGGCGGTGGTGGAATAAAAGCTTTTAAAAATTTCTTAGATGTTTCATCTATTTTGATCGTTATAGGGGGAACAACAGCGACAATTATTGTGGCATATAGATTTGGAGAAATAAAAAAATATACGAAAAGTATTTTTACTGTTTTACATAGAAGAGAGGAAAATCTAGAACAGTTAACGGATTTGTTCGTTGATTTTTCAAAGAAGTCTAAAAAACATGGTTTACTCTCGTTAGAAGTTGATGGAGAGCAAGTAGACAATCCTTTTATTCAAAAGGGGATTCGTTTAATGTTAAGTGGATATGATGAAGCAGAATTAAAAGAAGTATTAATGAGAGATGTTGAAACAGAAGTATATGAGTTAAGAAAAGGAGCAACATTATTAGATAAGATTGGTGATTTCGCTCCAGCGTGGGGTATGATAGGAACTTTAATTGGTCTTATAATTATGCTTCAAAACTTGCAAGATACATCGCAAATTGGTACAGGAATGGCAGTTGCTATGTTGACGACATTGTATGGATCTGTTATTGCAAACATGATTGCAATACCGTTATCTGAAAAAGTGTATCGTGGCATTGAAGATTTGTATACAGAGAAGAAGTTTGTAATAGAAGCAATCACAGAGCTTTACCGAGGACAAATTCCTTCTAAGTTAAAGTTAAAACTTGATACATACGTATATGAAACGAAGATAAAAAAAGAAAAACGAGCAGCCTAATATTTCAAGGAGTGGTATGGTGATGATAAAACGACCGCAAAAAGGATCGCCTCGTTGGATGACGACTTTTACTGATTTAACGATGTTGTTATTGACTTTTTTTGTACTATTAGTTGCTACATCAAAACAAGATACAGTAAAATTATCGAAGATGCTTGAAAAGTTTAGTGATGCAGAACAAGTGGATGCGAAAGTAATGGAAGGTACAATACCAGATATTTCACATGAAAAAAATGATGAAAAAGCAGTTTCAAAAAAACGAATGGATGAATTGTATAAAAAGTTAAAAGCATATGTAGATAATAATGGTGTTAGTCAAGTGAATGTATATCGAGAAGATACAGGTGTTAGCATCGTTATAGTAGATAACTTAATATTCGATACAGGCGATGCGAATGTTAAGCCGGAAGCAAAAGAAGTAATTAGTCAATTAGTAGGGTTCTTTCAATCGGTACCAAACCCAATTGTTGTAGAAGGACATACAGATAGTAGACCGATTCATAATGAAAAATTTCCTTCCAACTGGGAATTATCTTCAGCACGAGCAGCTAATATGATTCACCACTTAATTGAAGTGTATAATGTAGATGATAAACGATTAGCAGCGGTAGGATATGCGGACACAAAACCAGTAGCATCAAATGATTCACCGCAAAATTGGGAGAAAAACCGGCGCGTTGTAATATATATTAAAGAATAATATATTTCCATTTTATTAATAAAATAATAAAAATACAGAAATTCTTTTAAAAAAATATTAAATTTTCTCGTTTTATTTTGTATAATGAGTGAGAATGATAAGGTGAAATATTAAGATATATTTATACATAGAGGGAGAGAACCAAAAAGAATGGCACATAAAATTTTAGTTGTAGACGATGCGATGTTTATGCGAACAATGATTAAAAACTTATTAAAAAGTAATTCAGAATTTGAAGTTATCGGTGAAGCAGAGAATGGGGTAGAAGCGATTCAAAAGTATAAAGAACTTCAACCTGATATTGTAACACTAGATATTACTATGCCAGAAATGGACGGACTTGAAGCATTAAAAGAAATTATGAAAATTGATTCGAGTGCAAAGGTTGTTATTTGTTCTGCAATGGGACAACAAGGTATGGTATTAGATGCAATTAAAGGCGGGGCAAAAGACTTTATTGTAAAGCCATTCCAAGCCGATCGTGTTATCGAAGCTTTAACAAAAGTAGCAAATAGCTAATATAGAAGGGGTGCCACAAAGAATCAAATCAATGATAGCGGATAGACGTGTGGCCCCCTTTTTTCTCGTTATAAAACACTAAATTGTTATACATAAATGAAATGTTTGTTAGACAGGTAGGGGATTAAAATGCAAACAGATCTATTAAATATATTTTTTGAAGAAGCAGAAGAACATTTACAGTCGCTAAATGAAAATGTGCTAAATTTAGAACAGAATCCTGCCGATATGGGTGTTGTAGGGGAAATATTCCGCTCAGCTCATACATTTAAAGGTATGTCTGCGAGTATGGAATTTGCGGAAATGGCAGATTTAACTCATAAGATGGAAAATGTTTTAGACGAAATCCGTCATGGAAATATGATGGTGAATGCTAATATTATTGATGTTATTTTTGAGTGCATTGATAATTTAGAAAAGATGGTTACAGATGTGCAGCAGGGCGGAATGGGTAATATTGATGTTGTATCTACAAAGCATAAATTAGAAGCATTATTAAATGGGAATGTAGAAGCTTCTATGGAACAAGTAGAGCAAAGTAGTATAAACAATGATGATACAGTTTCACATGAAGTATATATAACCGTCGAACAACAAGCCATTTTAAAAGCAGTACGTGCCATTATGTGTATTGAAGCATTACAAAATGTAGGGGATATACAAAAAACGGTTCCAAGCATTGAAGAAATCGAAGCGGATGCTTTTGGATTTGAGTTTACAGTATATATGGATACTGATCGTAGTGTTGAAGAATTGAAACAGGTGGTGCTTCACGTTTCTGAAATTGAGAAAGTGGAAGTGAAGCAAGGAAATATAGCTGAAGAAGGAATCGTACAACCTATTGCAGCAACGCAGCTGGATCCATCTCTAGAGGCACGAACTCCAACAGCTAGTACTACACCGGCTAAAAGTAATACAAAAACGAAAAATGCTAAAGTAGAGAATCGTTCTATTCGTGTTCAGTTAGAAAAAATCGAAAGATTAATGAATATGTTTGAAGAAAGTGTAATTGAGCGTGGACGAATTGATGAATTAGCAGAAACGATTCAAAATAAAGAGTTAATCGAGCATTTAAATCGATTAGGGGATATTTCAAAAGATATCCAAAATGTATTATTAAATATGCGTATGGTACCGATTGAAACGGTCTTCAATCGTTTTCCGCGTATGGTACGTATGTTAGCGAAAGATTTAGGTAAAAAAATCGATTTACAAATTAAAGGTGAAGATACTGAAGTTGATAAAATTGTTATTGACGAAATTGGTGATCCACTCGTTCATTTAATTCGTAATGCAATTGATCATGGTATTGAAACTGTCGAAAACCGACGTGATGCCGGGAAAAATGAGACAGGTACTATTAAATTAGAGGCGTTTCATAGTGGAAATCATGTCGTAATTCAAATTACTGATGATGGAAATGGTATTCATAAAGGAAAAGTATTAGAAAAAGCGATAAAAAATGGTGTTGTAACGGAATCAGAGGCAAATAAATTAACGGATCGTGAAGTTTTTGATCTTATCTTCCAACCGGGATTTAGTACAGCGGAAGTTGTATCTGACCTTTCTGGACGTGGGGTTGGATTAGATGTTGTTAAACATACGATTCATAGTTTAGGTGGGCATTTAATTATTGATTCTGAAGAAGGAAAAGGAAGTACATTCAGAATTGAACTTCCTTTAACATTGTCTATTATTCAATCAATGCTTGTTCAAACAAATGATAAGCGTTATGCCTTGCCTCTTGGCAATATTGCTGAAGCCATTCGAATTAAGAAAGAAGACATACAATCGTTACAAGGGAAAGACGTTTTAAACTATCGCAATCAAATTATTGAAGTGAAACATTTAAGTACTGTATTTGGTGAAAAAACAGTAGATGAGGCGTTCGCATCATATGATAGTCAAATGGTTCCTGTGTTAATTGTTCGTAATACACATCGTAGCTATGGACTTATCGTAAACACAATTATCGGTCAAAGAGAAATAGTCTTAAAGTCATTAGGTGATTTCTTTGCAGAGAGTTCTAACTATTTCTCTGGTGCGACAATTCTCGGTGATGGACGAGTGGTCCTCATTTTAAACCCAGAAGGTTTATAATAGGAATGAAGGAAGCTCCCCACTTGTATACAATTGGGGAGCTTTTTGGGTAGAACTAATAATATAAGTATATGAAAACCGTCGTTTACACATATTGTGGAAATAAATACATGTTCACAATTCGGATGATAAGTTTGGTAAAATATAACGAGTGTAATAGAGAGTTTAAATCATTTGATAGAAAAACAAAAATGAGGAGGCAGGAAAAATGCCTGAGCAACACACAAAAGGGGATACTGGCACAATTGTGCTAGAAAAAGAAAATGAACATTTAACGCCTCAAGAATGTGATATTCTTGGTGAGATTGCTAATATATCATTTGGTTCAGCTTCGACTGTATTATCAACAATTTTAAATAGGCAAGTAAGTATTACTGCTCCTCAAGTAGAATTGGTAGATTTATATGATACAAGTGATGTTGAAATTCCACATGTTGTATTAAATATCCATTTCACAAAAGGATTAGATATGGAAAATCTTCTTGTTCTTCAACAAGATGTTGCTTTATCTATTGCTGATTTAATGATGATGGGAACAGGTGAAGTTGAAGAGGGAAAAGAGCTTGGTGAATTAGAGCTAAGTGCAGTACAAGAAGCTATGAATCAAATGATGGGATTCGCAGCAACATCTATGTCAGAATTCTTCCAAGATACGGTAGACATGTCTCCGCCAACAATTAAAGTTGTGCAACTTACAGAAGAGATGGAGAAGATTTCTGGTATTAATGGGAATAATATGGTTGTTAAAGTATCGTTTGAATTAAAAATAGATAATCTTGTGAATTCTCAGCTTGTACAGGTTGTTTCAGTTGAACATGCGAAGCGAATGATAAATAAATTGTTACAATTATCTGGTGGTGTGGAAGAAGAAATAGATGAGCCGGCGGAAGTGCAGGAAACTGAGATTGTAGAAGAGCATGTAGAAAAAGAGCAATTAACACAAGAAGAGAAAGATGTGCTTGGTGAAATTGCGAATATTTCAATCGGTTCGGCTTCAACAGTACTATCGACGCTTTTAAATCAGCCTGTCACTATTAGTACACCAAATGTAGAGGCGATTAATGTTCGTCATTATGAAGGAGTACCGGTTCCGTTTGTTATTTTAAATGTCGATTTTGTTGAAGGACTAAAAAATGAGAATGTATTCGTATTTACGAAAGATGTTGCTTTAACAATGGTAGATTTAATGATGATGGGAACGGGTGAAATTGATCCGGAGAAAGAGCTAAGTGAATTAGAGTTAAGTGGCATTAAAGAAATTATGAACCAAATGATGGGGCATGCTGCAACAGCGATGTCAGAAATGTTTAAAGAAAAAATGGATATGACACCACCAGACGTTAAATTTGTTTCTTTAAAAGAAGAAATGGAATATTTGGGAGAGTCGATGGCAGTTGATGAACTCGTTCAAATTACTTTTAATCTTGAAATTGGTGATCTCCTTCAATCAAAGATGTATCAAATACTACCGATATCAGAAGCGAAAGAAATGGTTAGAAGACTTCTATATCCGATGGTGGAAGAGCAAGAAGAAATAGTTGAGGAAGTTGTTGAAGAGGAAGAAATTCCTGCACCAGTCGTACAGCCAATTGAATATAAAGAAGTCAAGCAAGTTGAGCCAGTATATATGGATACATCTATTCTACAAAATGTAGAAATGAATGTTAAATTTGTATTTGGAAGTACAGTGAGAACAATTCAAGATATTTTAAGTCTACAAGAAAATGAAGCGGTCGTACTTGATGAAGATATTGATGAACCGATTCAAATTTATGTGAACGATGTATTAGTGGCGTATGGAGAACTTGTAAATGTAGATGGGTTTTTCGGAATAAAAGTGACGAAATCGCTATAAGGCGTCAAAATAGGAGTTTGAACAAATAGATGAAAAACGTAAAGTTTTTTCTAGTCAGTTGGCTATTTTTACATATATGTATATTTTCACCAACGCAAGGACAGGCAGAAGAAAAAAGTGTACAAGATCAAAATATAAGCGAAATGAATGACCAAGAGGGAAAAAATAAAGAAGTTCAGGAACAGCCGGAACAAGTGGAAATGCCCTCGGTTGAAGATGAAAAAAAAGCAGTAGAAAATGAGCAAGGGAAAGAAAAAAAAGAAGAAAGAACGATAGAAACAGACCGAGGGGTTATTACAGTTAATAAGCAGGAGCTAAAGGTTGGCGAAGAAGTGCGGATTGCTGTAGAATCAAATGAAAAAAACATTCAAAGTGTAAAAGGCATATTACAATTACAAAAAAATGATGAGCAGTACAGACAAGAGAGAATAATATCTTTTGAGTATGAAGAAGAAACGAAGCGATGGATCGCTAATTATAAGGCCGGAATATATGATTTACAAGGTGATTGGAACCTTAGGCTCGTTGAAAGCTATAAAGAAGATGAGAAGGAAGAAGTAATAGAGAACGAATTAAATGTCCCGCTCATTCGTATAAACAATGAAGGACCAACTATAGATAAAGAATTGCCAAAGTTAGAGAAAGTTAGTATTGATGAGGCAAAAGGGAACTTAATTGAACGGAAAAAGGGAGAATCCGTTCATATACGAGTACAAACGGTAGATATAGAATCGGTTGTTAAAGAAGTGCGCGTTATATTAAAAGGAAAAGAAGACGGTAACGATATTACTTTTTTATTAGACTATAATAAACGCGACATGGATTGGCAGAAAATATTTGAAATAACAGAAGCTTTACCTGTTGGGCCGCATCAACTTATTGTGGAAGTAACAGATGGGGCAGGTAACAAACTTGTGACAGAGAGTGAATATATCGTTTCTATCATCGAACAAAAAGTGAAAGATGATGAAAAGATAGAAGAGCAAGAGAATCAAAATGAAGTAGAAGATAAGAAAGAAATTGAGAAGCAGGAAGATCCGAAAATAGAGATGCCGCTTCCAGAAGAAAAACTTCCAGTTGTTCAAATTCCAAAGCAAGAAGAGAAAGTGAACTCTTATATAAAAGAGCCGTTGAAAGAAAAAGAGGAAATCAACTACGTTATAAAAGAGTCGTTAACAGACAACAAGGAAGTAAATAATGTGAAGGTTCATAAAGAGAAAAAAAGCGGAAATGACAATCAAGTCGTTTCTAAAAAGAAAGAGAAAATAGAAGAACAACAAGAAAAGAAAGAGGAAAAAAGTGAGCAGGGAGTACAGGCTTCTAATGTGTTTGCTGTTATGTCAGGATTATTTGTACTATTTTTAGTTTTAAAGAGTAATAAAGAGTGGGGCTAATAATTTGATAGTAGTGGAGGCGCTTAGATGGAAATTAAACGTACTACAATTGAAAATAAGACGCTACACCCATTAAAACAGCCTGCAGCTATTTCAGAACATGAAATTCAAAAAGAGCGAAAACGGAGTAATCTTGTGTTTACCGGGCGGTCCCAAATCATTTCGAAAAATAATGAAATAGGGATTCTACTTGCGAGTTTAGGTGATGGAAAGATTGTAAAAGATATGCTTTCTAAGGAAATGGATACGGTGTTGCAGTTGTTTTCAAAGCTACATATGTTGTCTGAGGAAGGAAAGCAATCGGAAAAAATATATGAACAAATTGTTAAAAGTTTGCAGGGGCTTATTAAACAAGCTCATATAAAGGGAGTTCCGTTATTAGACGGAACATATGATTTCGCTGAAGTGCAGCTTTCGTTTGGAAGAAAAGTGCATATTCCGTTACTTGATGTAAGTGCGCTCATTTCTAGAGTGGAACAAGATACATCAGAAGGAAATACGAATTTAATGATAACAGTTATTACAGCTTACATGACAAAATTGTCTAACGAAACAATTTTAATTAGCGGTACGGATCGTATTTCTAAAGAACGTGATGTGAGCGTGTGGAGAGCACTTGCAGAAATGAATATGACGCAATTATCTCATGCGTTGAAACATACGATTCAAGAGCATAAATGGTCTGTTACGGCTCTATTTCTCTTCATGTGGGTTATAGGTATCATATTGATTCGTATTATATAATAAAAGAAGGTCGTCATTTTAATTATGACGACCTTCTTTTATACTTTTTCGTAAAAGAATGTATCAAAGCGCTGAAGATTGTAGCGTTCGGGTGTTAAAATTTGTTCTGTGCTACCAACGAATAGTACGCCGCCTTTTCGTAAAGAACGACTAAACTTTTCATAAAGCTTTATTCTTGCTTCTTCTGTAAAGTAAATCATTACATTTCGACAAATGATTAAATCGTAGTTCGTATCAAATGTCTGCATTAATAAATCATGTTGTTTAAATGTAACTTGCTGTTTAATATTTTGATGCAATATATATGTATCATCTTCTTTTGTGAAATGACGTTGTTTTAAATCATTAGGTAATTCTTTCAAAGAGCGTTCTGTATATTGACCACGTTTTGCAGTTGCTAAAACATGAAAATCAAGATCCGTTGCTTGAATGTCATAACGAAACGGAGCTAGATGCTTCGATAATATTAAAGAAAGTGTATATGGTTCTTCACCGGCAGCGCAAGCAGCACTCCAAATTTTTAATTTACCGTTATTTTGTTCAAGTAGCTTTGGTAGAGCTTTCGTCTCTAACGTTTGCCAGCGCTCTTTATTTCTGAAAAACTCTGATACGTTAATTGTAATATAGTCAATAAAACTTAAAAATAACGTTTGATCGGTGCGTAAATTATTTAAAAAATTTGTGTAATTTTCAAAACCTTTTCTCGAAATGAAAGCGTCGATTCTTCGGCGCATTCTATCTTGCTTATAGGAAGCGATATCCATATTAAAGTGCTGTTTAAAACTTACGACAAATTGATTATAATCTTGTTCAGTTATCATATTTACAATAGGCACAATAACGATATTGTGCCTCCCCCTTTACATCATACGAATTTTTTGTTCAAAGCTTTTTTTCAGCTGCTTTTCATGTAAGCCTGGTAAATCATAAATAACAGCATCAATTCCTGCTTCTTTTGCAACGTCAACGGGAATGACAGACGTATGTTTATCTCCGTTATAAAAACAGAGAACTAAATCGGTATCTTCGATAATTTGCTTTACAAAAAACATATAATCTGATCGATAAATGGAGTCGGAAGGATGATCAAAAGCAATATACTCTGCTCCGTGTTTTTTTAAATAATCAACGACTTCTTGAAATTCGTCTGTTAATACATGTAACGGTTGCAGTGTGTAAAGGCATAAATTTTGAGCGAGCCTTTCATTTTCAATGAAAAAACGAAGAACTTCATTTTCAATAGATTTATAACATAATATGTAAATTTTATGTTTGTGAGCATAGTCAATTAAAAATTTTTTTATTTCTTCCTGATCTAATGCTGTTAATTGATTTGAACCACAAAGAAAAATATTCATAGATTTGTGCCACCTCATGCTAAATTGTAACATATCTTCTATAAAAAATAACTGCAAAATATCATTGTACAGAGTATAATTATAAATAACTGGATTTTACGATTAAGTTTAGAAGGAAATAAAAAAATAAATAGGTGATATATATGCTGCGTTCTATCTCGCATAATCCAATTTTATCGCATATACCGCCTGCTACTCAAATGCCGAAAGAAGCAAATGTCAGGACAGGACTTGCTTTTTCGGATAATTTGCATGCAGATCCGAAAAAAGATAAATTGTTAGAACAAATGGAAGCACTTGTTGATAACATTGGAGAAATTAAAGAGAAAATCGAATTAGAGTTAACGCTCGATAATGTAATGGAATACAAAAATACTGTAAAATCATTTTTGAATTTTTACGTTGATAACGTATTGCAGTATAAAGATGTTATGTCTCGTCATCCGCGTTACGGATATTCGCAGAAAATGACGATCGTAAAACAAGCTGAAATGGGATTAACTGAGTTAGAAGATGTTATGAATTTAATTAATACGAAAACAGGGCATTTAGAAATGTTAAATCAAATTGGAGAAATTCATGGTTTAATTGTAAATTTAGTCTTGTAAAGGAAAGGAAGCTATATGTACATACAATTATATGAAAAGCTCGTTATTATTCAAAAGGCATATGAAAATATTCAAACGCTTGGGGAACAAATATATGAGAATTTAAAAAATAAAAATGTAAATGCAGTTCAAAAGTTGCAAGTAGAGCAATTGCAGTACATAGAAGGTGTTAAAGGATTATCGCGATCTTTTGAGGAAATGGTTGTTCAGCTTTGTAAAGAAAAACAAGTTGAACCGCTGCGTATGCGTTCGCTATTTTCGTATTTTTCACAGGAAGAAAATGAAAAAATGGAAGAATTACAAAAAAGTTTAAATGAATTAGAAGAAAATGTAAAAATGATTCTTTTGAAAAATCAATATTACTTAAACGTACTATTAAAAACTACAGAAAGTATTGTGGATTCCGTTTCTGAATACAATTTGGAGAAAAACAATAATTCGCAAATCTTTATGAATGAACTATTGTAAAGGAGAAGTGAAGCATTATGAGATTATCTGATTATAATACGCCGTTATCTGGTATGCTAGCGGCCCAAATGGGATTACAAACGACAAAACAAAACTTATCTAACATTCATACGCCGGGTTATGTTCGTCAAATGGTAAATTACGGATCTGTTGGAGCAAGTAACGGTCATACGCCTGAACAGAGAATCGGTTATGGTGTACAAACATTAGGAGTTGACCGTATTACAGATGAAGTGAAAACGAAGCAATTTAATGATCAGTTGTCACAGTTCTCTTACTACGCATATATGAATTCTACTTTATCACGAGTAGAGTCTATGGTAGGAACGACAGGGAAAAATTCATTATCTAGTTTAATGGATGGATTCTTCAATGCTTTTCGTGAAGTTGCAAAAAATCCAGAACAACCAAACTACTACGATACATTAGTTTCTGAAACTGGGAAGTTCACAAGTCAGATCAATCGTCTTGCGAAAAACTTAGATACAGCAGAAGCACAGACGACAGAAGATATTGAAGCACATGTGAATGAATTTAATCGTCTTGGTGCTAGTTTAGCAGAGGCGAATAAAAAAATTGGACAAGCAGGGACACAAGTACCTAATCAACTATTAGACGAACGTGATCGCATCGTTACAGAGATGTCTAAGTATGCCAATATTGAAGTATCTTATGAATCTATGAATCCTAATATCGCGAGTGTTAGAATGAATGGTGTTTTAACAGTAAATGGACAAGATACATATCCACTTCAATTAAATAAAGAAAAAGAACCAATGTCTGTTGCGATTTATGGATCGGATATTCCTTTAAATGGTGGAGCAATTCAATCAGCGATAGATACGAAAGCGAAGATTGCTAGTTATAAGAAAAACCTTGAAGAATTAATGAGTTCTGTAAAAGGTCAAGTGAATACAGTGATGGGAAAAGATTTCTTCGTTGGAGGTCATGCGAAAGATATTCAGTTAAACCCTGAATTCGCAAAAGATGTTTCGAAAATGAAAATCTCTGCTGAAACAGCAAATAAACTAGCAGGAATTACAGAGGGAGATTATAAAGAAGGTCTTTCTTATAAACAAGCATTAGACCAATTTATAGTTGGTGTAGCTTCTGATAAAAGTGCAGTGAATGCTTATCAAAATATTCATAAAGATTTATTAGAAGGTATTCAACAAGAAAAAATGAGTATTGAAGGCGTAAATATGGAAGAAGAAATGGTTAATTTAATGGCTTTCCAAAAATATTTTGTCGCAAACTCTAAAGCTATTACGACGATGAATGAAGTGTTTGATAGTTTGTTTTCGATTATTAGATAATGAGTAATAAAAGCGAACCCATCTTTCTTTTATGGTTGGAGAGAGGACCCGCGAAGGGTAGAGACGGTCAGTGCCTATTAGTGGCCCAATCGATGTGAGACCAGAGATATGAGATGGTTGAAGGGTAAGTTAGCTAAGAGGAAAGCCATGTTTAGTGAATGCATCGCCCTCGTGTTAAATAAAAATGACAAAGCTCTCTTTTATGAGGAAAGAGAGTATCCGTCGTAGTGTAGAAGCAGAGAGCCGTATATAGTTGTGGTTGCTTCCCCGCACTAATTCAAATATAGATAAAGGAGAAGGTAAAGATGAGAGTATCTACATTTCAAAATGCAAACTGGGCAAAGAATCAGATGATGGATTTGAATGTGCAACAGCAATATCATCGAAATCAAGTAACTTCAGGTAAGAAAAATCTTTTTATGAGCGAAGACCCACTTGCGGCAAGTAAATCATTTGCGATTCAGCATTCGTTAGCAAATATTGAACAAATGCAAAAAGATTTAGCGGATTCGAAAAATGTATTAACACAAACTGAAAATACATTACAAGGTGTTTTTAAATCTTTAACAAGAGCGGATCAATTAACAGTACAAGCGCTAAATGGGACGAATAGTGAAAAAGAATTGAAGGCAATCGGTGCAGAGATTGATCAAATTTTAAAACAAGTTGTATATTTAGCGAATACGAAAGAGCAAGGCCGTTATATTTTCGGTGGGGATAGTGCTGAACAAGCTCCATTTACAGAAGATGGTACGTATCAAGGTGGAAAAAATGATGTGAACTGGCAACTAAATGACGGTTATCAATTAAAAGCATTTCGTAACGGAGAAGAATTATTATCCCCAGTTATAAAAACGTTAAAACAGATGAGTGAAGCACTGAATAACGGTGATCAAAAAGCTTTGCAACCGTTATTAGGAGAAAATAAGAAAAACTTAGATAGCGTCATTAACCGTACAACTGAAGTGGGTTCAACTATGAACACGATGGAGACGTTTAAAACAATTTTAAGCGAGCAAAATTTAGCGCTTCAAGAAAATCGTAAAGAAATTGAAGATGTTGATTTAGCGGTAGCAATTTCTGACCTAGCTTATATTAATGCAACTTATGAAGCAACGCTTAAAGCAGTTAGTACGATGAGTAAAACGAGCATTTTAGATTACATGTAAACAATAAGGAGTGAGAAATATGGCAGGGACGTTAACAGGTATTGGTGGTAGACAACAGATTTGGAACCTCGGAAATAATATGATCGATACTTCTAACTTTGTAGAATTAGAAATGCAAGCGTTAGATATGAGAAAAACACCATATACTAATGAAAAGAACCAACTTTCACAAGATAAACTATTATACACAAGTTTAAAATCAGAATTTAGTTCTTTCACACAAACTTTTAAAAACTTAGCAGCTTTTAAAGGAAATGAGAAAAAGGTAACAACATCACAAGACGGTTATATTAATGTAAAAGCTGATGGTGGAGCGATTGCAGGAACTTTTAATATGACGATTACACAGCTTGCACAACGTCATCAAATAGCCTCTAATAAGATTGCTGATATAAATGCGAAGCTTCCTAAAGATGAAACATTACAACTAGGCGGTAAAGAACTAAAAGTAACAACTGATATGACATATAAAGATTTAATTAACAAAATTAATGACGGAGATTATGGTGTATCGGCTTATACACTTGGAGATAAAATCTTTATGTCCTCGAAAAAAGAAGGAACAGATGGAGAAATTAATTTTAAGGGGAACACATCTACACTGTTTCAAGATATTGGTTTAGCTAAGGCGGATGGGACAGCAGTCAATACAATTAATGAAGCGCAAAATGCCAAATATAGTATTAATGGTATTGAAGCTGAAAGTTTTACCAATACAATTGAAGCTCTTCCGGGCGTGAAAATTGAATTGGTAAAAGTAACTGAGCCGAAAGCAGAAGGAACACCAGATGCAGGTACAACAACAGATCCAAAAGCAAAAGGTATAGATCTGAAGTTTGCAGTAAGTGACTCAAACGTAACAGACGCATCAAATATTATTAAAAAAATGGTAGCTGATTATAATAAAGCTGTTTCTACAATAGATATTTTTGCTGGAAAAGGTGGAGCCTTCCAAGGTCAAGCCATTATGCAAAGTGTACGTCAAGCGATGAATAACGTCGTAACATTTTCTCAAGACGGTAATTATTTATTCTCATTTGGTATCCAATTAAAGCAAGACGGGACGATGGAAGTTAATGATGAAAAATTAACACAAGCGTTAAAAGACAAGCCGGATGCAGCGAAGCAATTTTTCTTTGGTTCTAACGGTTTAGGGAAGATGATGGAAGAACCACTTGATAAACTATTTGGTGATAAAGGTGTAGTCGGAGAGCGTGTAAAAAACATTGATTCACGTGTAAGTGATTTAGATAAAAAGATTAAAGATATTGAAACACAAAATCTGCAAAAACAAGATGAGATTGTGAAGAAGTATCAAAAGCTAGAAAGTACATTAGCGGCGCTAGATAGCCAACTAAAAACAATTAAAGCAATGACAAAACAAAAAAGTGATGATTAATGAAAGTTGAGGAAGTGATCGTATGCAAGCATGGCAACGCTATATGCAAAATGATATTATGACAAGTAATCCAATTAAAAATACAATTTTTATTTATGAAAGATGTATCGTTGAGTTTCGTAATTTAGAAGAGCTTTTAAATACTTTTAAACTACAAGAAGGAGATGCGCTTCTTGAAAAATTAGAACGTATTTTTGAAGAGTTAAAGCTTCAATTAAATCCTGAGATTACGAAAGATTTATATGATAGTCTATTCGGTTTATACGATTGGATTAGCATTCAAATTCAGACGATGAAAGTAACGCGTGAAGCAAAAGACATGGATGCGATTGTACAAGTGTTACAAGATTTAATAGACGGTTACCGCGGAGCACTCGAAAATGAACAATGATATTTATCGAGCGTTTGTCGGCTGTTTTAATGAAATCGGTGAATTGCAAGTGTCAGATGAAGAATTTGCTGAGAAAAGTGCTATGTTAAATCGCTGGATGATGACCTTGGATGAAAAGACGCGAGCAGATGTTGCAGCGGAAGTGAGTCCATTAATAATTAAGGCAGCACAGCATATTCGAGATAAGCAAAAGATTTTGGAAGAAATGATTATGACAAATGATGGACGAATGAAAGCGAATTCGTTTTACGGTAAATTTTAATAGGAAAATATGGAAATGGATACCCCTTTTAAAAGGGGATCCATTCCATTGTTTGAATAAGGCGTTCCGCTGATTGAGGTTTCACTTTATGACTGTAATAAAAAGAATGGTAATAATCCAAACAATGAAAAATAAGATGTCTTTATTTTATGGAGAGAAGTGTATGGAGGCTCTTTTTTTATTGTTTATATATCAAAATGTTACATGGATTACTACGCGTATACAGTTTTTTATATTCTTTTTTATATTTTTGTATTTTTCTAAAGACAACAATGGGAAAATGGAATAAAATATGTAAGGGTACAAAATAGATAATATTTTAATAAATAAATACATATAGGAAAATGAATAATAAAGTGAAACTTCCATCAGTGGATAATCATGCGCTAAACGAGCATGATGGAAAAGGAAGGGTGTGGAATATGCCAGATTTAGTTAGTGATGTAAGTCATTATATGAACTATTTAGTAACGAAGCGAAATACCGTTTCTAGTAATATTGCAAATGCGAATACACCTGGCTATAAAGCACAAGATGTAACATTTGCTGAGCAAATGAATATGAGCAGTGCATTATATAAAAAAAATGCTGCGGATTTAAAGAGTAATCCAGATTTATATCAAACGAATGTAATGCACTTACCGACAGCAAATACGAAAAATACATACGCAAAGATTCAAACGAAATCAATGCAAACGAATAAAGATGGAAACAGTGTTGATGTAACGACAGAAATGCTAGATTTAATGAAAACAAACCAATTATACGGTGTTTCAATTAATGCAATTAATACGCAATACGCTATTAACCAAGCAGCACGTGGACGTTAATAGTAAAAGGGGAGACAACGATGTTTCAGGCAATTAATGCAAGTGGCTCAGGGCTAACTACAGCGAGAAAATGGATGGAAGTTACTTCTAACAATATCGTAAATGCAAATACGACGGGAGCACCGGGCGCAGAGCCGTATCACCGCCGAAGTGTGGTGTTGGAATCAAATAATAGTTTTGCAAGCATGCTAGATGGAGCTCCTACTAACGGAGTGAAAATAAAAAGTATTGAAACGGATCGAAATGAAAATCTTGTGTATGATCCGACGCATCCGCATGCAAATGAAGAAGGATATGTACGTTATCCGAACATTGATGTGACAGCTGAGATGACGAATGTAATGGTTGCTCAAAAAATGTATGAAGCAAATACAAGCGTATTAAATGCGAACAAAAAAATGCTCGATAAAGATTTAGAAATCGGCCGAGGATAAGAGGGAAGAGGGGAAATATGAAAATTCAACCAATGTTAAATACACAGCCATTTGGAGCGATTCAGCCGATTGGCACACAGAAAACTTCAGAAACATCTGTAGTTGAAGGCAAAAAGTTTATTGATTTATTGGAAGATATGAATCAAACGCAAAATAATGCCCAAACAGCAGTATATGATTTACTGACAAAAGGGGTAGGAGAAACGCATGACGTTTTAATTCAGCAGAAGAAAGCTGAATCACAAATGAAAACAGCTGCTCTCGTACGCGATAATCTTATTGAAAATTATAAGTCACTAATTAATATGCAAATTTAGGAAAATGGACGGGTGTATTTAAATGGAAAAGATAAAAAATGTTTTCCAATCGTTGAAAACGTGGCATAAGTTAGTGATTGGTGCTGCGCTTTTAGCGATTGCAACAGGAGCACTTTTATACTTCACCTTGCCAGATAAATATGTTGTTGTATATCAAAATTTAAATGATACAGATAAGCAAGAGATTACAGCAGAATTATCGAAGCTAGGTGTTGATTACCAATTAGCAGCCGATGGTTCGATTCGAGTGCAAAAGAACGATGCTCCATGGGTTCGAAAAGAAATGAATGAAATGGGCTTGCCGTTTAATTCAAAAAGCGGTGAGGAAATTCTATTAGAAAGCTCACTCGGTTCAAGTGAACAAGATAAGAAAATGAAGCAGATTGTCGGCACGAAAAAGCAATTGGAGCAAGATATTGTAAGAAACTTCGCGACAGTTGAAACGGCAAATGTGCAAATTACATTACCTGAAAAAGAAACAATTTTTGATGAAGAAAAAGCAAAAGGAACAGCGGCGATAACTGTTGGTGTGAAGCGTGGACAATTATTAACAGCTGATCAAGTTGCTGGTATACAGCAAATGATTAGTGCGGCAGTTCCTGGCGTGAAAGCAGAAGAAGTAAGTGTTATTGATAGTAAAAAAGGTATCATCTCAAAAGGAACAGATGAAGCGCATTCTAACAGTTCCTCTTCTTATGAAAAAGAAGTAGAGATGCAGCATCAAATTGAAGGTAAATTAAAGCAAGATATTGACGCAACGTTAATGACGATGTTTAAATCAAATGAATATAAAGTGAATACGAAAGTGTCTGTAAACTACGATGAAGTTACACGTCAGTCAGAAAAATATGGCGATAAAGGTGTACTTCGCAGTAAACAAGAGCAAGAGGAAAGTTCTACTGCGCAAGAAGGAGCAGATACGAAGCAAGGTGCGGGTATTACAGCGAACGGTGAAGTGCCGAACTACGGTACGAACAATAATCAAAACGGTAAAGTTGTCTACGATAATAAAAATGGTAACAAAATTGAAAACTATGAAATAGATAAAACAGTTGAAACAATTAAGAAACATCCGGAATTAACAAAAACAAATGTTGTTGTATGGGTAGATAACGATACGTTAGTAAAACGAAAAATTGATATGACAACATTTAAAGAAGCGATTGGCACAGCAGCTGGGCTTCAAGCTGATCCGAATGGAAACTTTACAAACGGTCAAGTTAACGTTGTTACTGTTCAGTTCGACCAGCCGAAAGTTGAAAAAGAGAAAGAGCCAGAAAAAAGTGGTATGAACTGGTGGTTATTCGGTGGAATTACAGCTGGCTTGCTAGCAATAATTGGCCTAGTATGGTTCTTCTTAGCAAGACGTAAGAAAAAGAGAGAAGAAGAGGAATATGAAGAATACTTAGCAGAAGAAGAAATTGCTGCTAGTAGTGAAAGTATCCTGGAAATTCCTGAAGAAAAAATAGTACCAGAGCCAAAGCCAGAACCGGTAGAACCATCAGAACCTACATTAGATGATCAAGTGCAGGAAGCTACGAAAGAGCATGTAGAAGGTACTGCAAAAGTAATTAAAAAATGGTTAAACGGACAGTAAGGGAGGAAAAACAATGTTAGATGAAATCTCCTCCAAAGAGAAAGCTGCCATCCTCATTCGTACATTAAACGAAGAGGTGGCAGCAAAAGTCATTGAATATATGACGGCTGAGGAAAAAGAAGTGTTACTTCGCGAAATCGCGAAGTTTCGTGTATATAAACCAGAAACGTTAGAAAATGTACTAGGGGAGTTTTTGTACGAACTAAATGTAAAAGAGTTGAATTTAGTAACTCCAGATAAAGAATACATTCGTCGTATATTTAAAAATATGCCAGAAGACGAGTTGGAAAAATTATTGGAAGACCTTTGGTATAACAAGGATAATCCATTTGAATTCTTAAATTCACTTACAGATTTAGAGCCACTTCTTACAGTGCTTAATGATGAATCGCCACAAACGATAGCGATTATTGCTTCTTATATTAAACCGCAACTTGCTTCTCAATTAATTGAGAGATTACCAGATCATAAACGTGTAGAGACGGTAATGGGTATTGCAAAGCTTGAACAAGTAGATGGTGAATTAATTAATCAAATTGGTGAGTTATTAAAAGCAAAATTAAATAATATGGCATTTAGTGCTATTAATAAAACAGATGGATTGAAAACAATAGTGAACATTTTAAATAATGTTTCACGAGGTGTTGAAAAAACAGTCTTTCAAAAGCTGGATGAAGTCGATTATGCGTTATCTGAGAAAATTAAAGAAAATATGTTTGTCTTTGAAGACTTACTTGGTCTTGAGGATCTTGCGCTTCGCCGTGTATTAGAGGAAATTACAGATAACGGTGTTATCGCGAAAGCACTTAAAATTGCAAAAGAAGAAATTAAAGAGAAACTATTTACATGTATGTCTTCAAACCGTAGAGAGATGATTCTTGAAGAGTTAGATGGCTTAGGACCGCTTAAGATGACGGATGCTGAAAAAGCACAACAAACGATTACAGGTACGGTGAAAAAGTTAGAAAAAGAAGGAAGAATTATCGTTCAAAGAGGTGAAGATGATGTCCTTATTTAAAAACAGAATTCCGAAGAATTCTGTTTCTTTTTCTGAAGAAACGTATGAATTACAATTTCCGAAACCAGTATCAGTTCACATTGAAGAAGAGATACAAGTGGATCATGCAGAACTTCTTGCACAGCAAGATGCATTACATATTGAAATGAATCAGCTAAGGCAGCAGCAGCAAATGCTAGAACGAGAGCGTCAGCAGTTGTTGCAAGATAAAGAACAGTTTCAAATGCATATTCATGAACAAATGGAACAGATGGAAGCAGCGCGTATACAGTTTCAAAAAGAACAACAAGAAACAGCATACGAATGGACAGAGTTATTATGGAATCAATCTTTTCAGTTAGCAGAAAAAGTAGTGAATCAAGCGGTAGATTCGCGCTTATTAGACGTTTTGCCGATTTTAACAGGCATCGTGCAAACATTGCCTACTTCATTTGAAAAATTAATTATAACGGTTCATCCAGAAACATTTGAACGTATACAAGAAGAGAAAGAAAATACGAAAGAGTATTGGCTACTACAATTAGTAGAATGGAAGTATGATTTTTCTTTACAGTTTGGCGAATTTGTTCTGGAAGAAGAGAAAGAGTTTTTTGAGTTTAAATTTGCGCCTATATTTGCGAAGCTTCGTCATAAGTGGGAAGAAGAGAAGTTGTTTGAGGAGCAAAATGTATGAACAACGAGCTAATGAATGAACATAATAAATGGAATACATTTATTGAAACACCGTTTTATACGAAAGTTGGCAAAGTTCATAGTGTACAAGAGCAGTTTTTTGTAGCGAAAGGTCCGAAAGCAAAGATTGGAGATGTTTGTCTCGTTGGAGAACATAGTGTCTTATGTGAAGTAATTGCGATTGAAAAAGAAAATAATATGCTACTTCCATTTGGACAGACAGAAAAAGTATGTTACGGAGATGCAGTTACATTAATTGAAGAAGATGTTGTTGTACCTCGTGGTAATCATTTACTTGGGAAAGTGTTAAGTGCGAATGGTGAAGTGTTAAATGAGAACACTGAAAACATTCCACTACAAAAAATAAAATTAGATGCACCGCCGATTCATGCATTTGAGCGTGAAGAAATTACAGATGTATTTGAAACGGGAATTAAATCGATTGATTCCATGTTAACGATTGGGATTGGTCAAAAGATTGGTATTTTCGCAGGATCGGGTGTTGGTAAATCTACCTTGCTTGGAATGATTGCGAAAAACGCAAAAGCTGATATTAACGTTATTAGTTTAGTAGGAGAACGTGGCCGAGAAGTAAAAGACTTTATTCGAAAAGAATTAGGCGAAGAAGGTATGAAAAAAAGTGTCGTTGTTGTAGCAACGTCAGATGAAAGTCACCTTATGCAACTTCGTGCGGCTAAGCTTGCAACATCTATTGCTGAATATTTCCGTGACCAAGGTAATAACGTATTACTTATGATGGATTCTGTTACTCGTTTTGCTGATGCACGCCGAAGTGTTGATATTGCGGTAAAGGAATTACCGATCGGTGGTAAAACACTGTTAATGGAAAGTTATATGAAAAAGTTATTAGAACGATCAGGAAAAACGCAAAAAGGGTCAATAACAGGTATTTATACAGTGTTAGTTGATGGTGATGATTTAAATGGTCCTGTACCAGATTTAGCTCGTGGTATTTTAGATGGACATATTGTATTAAAACGTGAGCTCGCAACTCTTAGTCATTACCCTGCCATTTCGGTATTAGATTCGGTAAGTAGGATTATGGAAGAAATCGTATCGCCGAATCATTGGCAACTTGCAAATGAAATGAGAAAAATTCTATCTATTTATAAAGAGAATGAATTGTATTTTAAACTTGGAACAATTCAAGAGAATGAAGAAAATGCTTATATTTTTGAATGTAAAAATAAAGTAGAAGCTATAAATACGTTTTTAAAACAAGGTCGAACGGATAGTTTTCAGTTTGAAGATGTTGTCCAAGCGATGCACCATATTGTATAAGATCTCGCCCTTTGAGGTCTTATTTTTTTGATTTTAATATTTCACAGATTTTTTTGTAAAAAAACTATATAATAGAAAAAGGTAACGTTATAATAGGAAGGGGCTATGAAAACGGGTGGATAAGCAGCAGTACGACACGATTAAATTGCAGATTAATCAAGAAAAAGAACATATCTTGAAAGAAGTGTACGAACTAACAGCTGAAAAAAGAAAAATAGAACAAAAAAAAGAATATGATCTATATGTTGTGAAATCACGCAATAAGGTTGTACAAACGGGACAACGTATTATGGCTGGTATGCTTTCATCACATACATTTTCACCTGAAAGAATAGAAGAATGGAATCGAAAAATTAAAAAAACAGAAGGTTTTATTCAAAAAAATGAAAGCTTTTTAGAGCAAATAAAAGAAAAAGAACGTGTCATTGATGAAATGTATGAAGAAGATTGTAAGAAGCTTGCGAAAGTAAAAGAAAAGCTGGAAGAAAAAATGCTTCTTGATTTAAAAATGTGTATGAACGGATGAGGTGGATGTAGTGATACAGTTTGTATTACCGGTGCAGCAAAGTTTACCTCCGCAAAAAGAAAAAGGGCTAGAAGTACAATCGAAAAATGAAAATTCTTCATTCGATAATACAATGAGAATTGAAAATAAAAAACAGCCGAAAACGGAGAAAACGAAACGAGAAGAAGCACCAGAAGAAGAGAAGAAAGAATATATTCTCGCAAAAAAAACGGTAACGAAAGAAGAGCCGATTGTAAAGAAAGAAGAAAAGAAAGAGACAGAACAGTTATTGTTAGCTGTATCTGAGCAGATGGTTGCAATTGAGCAATTGCGTGTGCAGCCAGAATTGTTATATCAATACATACAAAAAATACAGGCGTTATATAAAGAATACGGAAATATTAAACTGAACGAATTGCCCGCAGCTGAATTACAGCAATTACAAGAGCTTTTTTCTAACATGAATATTAAAAATGCCATATGTTTAGAAGATACAATGCAAATGGCGCTAGACAAGGTGACGATGCCAGAGCAGACGTTGCAAGTATTAAAAGTCGTAGAATCAGAAACTTGTAATATTGCAAAGAAACAAGAGGAGTCTAAGGAAGTAGAACTCCCGAAAGCAGAGAGCGATGATGTGAAGGTAGAGTTACCAAAAGTCGATCAGTTAAATGACTCAAGTTCGGCCGGAGCTGAGTTATTAAATAAAGCAACGGGTACTGACCAAATAGGAAAACAAAATAGTGGAGCTGAGAAGGTTACATTACCTGACTTAGGCAAGAAAATGGAAGCACAAGTAGAGGCTCTGCAAAAGTTTGTAGTGAAACAAGAACGTGTTTTATTCCAGCTAAATCCAGAGAAACTTGGTTCATTAACTGTATTTATGAAAAAGCATGGAGATCAAATTGAAGTCCATGTAGAAATGGAAAAGCACGATGCGAAAAAGCGTGTTGAAATAATTTTTGACGAATTGAAGCTAAAATTAAAAGAAAAAGAAATTAATATTCAAATAAGTTATTCAGAAAAAGATGAACAACGTAAAGAACAGCGAGAACAAGAACAAAGGCAAAAACAAAAATTAGCAAATACGAAACATGAGAAACAACAGTCAAAAGAATTTGCGGGATTATTGGAGGAATAAAGCGTGCCAACAGTTGGATTAAATACAACGAGTACAAATCATATTCCGTTACAAGCAGGAGCGCAAAAAAGTAATGTACCTGTTAACGGTGTACAATCGCCAGTTCAACAAACAAATGGAGTTTCAGCAGGAGAGCAAAAGACTCCTGGTGTAATGGGGAAAGATGATTTTCTAAAATTATTTTTATCAAGTTTCCAGCACCAAGATCCATTCAATGCGATGGATATGAATCAAATGATGAATCAGACAGCGCAGTTATCTCTTATGGAACAAGTGCAAAATATGACAAAAGCAGTTGATTCTTTAAGAACGACGATGTATTCGACAGCGCTTGATGGCGGAATGAAGTTTTTAGGGAAATACGTAAGAGGGATCGACGGTGACGGTAAAAAAGTAACTGGTCAAGTAGAGACAGTTCGCCTTGCGGAAAATAATGATGTACAGCTCGTTATTGATAATAAGATTGTATCTCTTCGCTTTGTTGAGAGGGTGTCTGATAAACCGATTGGAGAAACGAATCCAGAAGATGCAAAGAAAGACGATCAAAAAGTAACTGAAGAAGTAAAAACTACAAATTCATAAGGAGTGTACATACGTTATGATTAAAGCGTTATATACAAGTATTACAGGGATGAATGCAACACAAAATGCATTAAGTGTAACTTCAAATAATATTGCCAATGCACAAACAGTTGGTTATAAAAAACAAAAAGCAATGTTTGATGATTTACTGTATAACAATTCAATTGGTTCAAAAGGCGACGATAAATACGCAGGGACGAACCCGAAAAGTATCGGTAACGGTGTGAAAATGAGCGGAACAGTTACGGATTATAGCGATGGTACAATTACGCTAACTGGTGGTAAAACACAAGCAGCAATGGAAGGTAATGGTTTCTTCGTGGTTGGCGATTCAAAAGGCGGCAACACGGAATTTACGCGTAAAGGTACATTTGGAATATCTTCAGATTACTATATTACGAATACAGAAGGACAATATGTATTTGCATATCCTGCAAATGCAGCAACTGGTGAAGTTGATTTATCTGGTATTCCAGGACCGTTGCAAATTCCAATGGGATCAGCAATCGGTGGTATTCGAACGTCAAAAGGAGTCGTTGGAGGGAATATTCCAGCCGATGCAAAACAGATTACGCAAGAATTGCCTGCATACGATGATGCCGGTAATACATGGACAATGCGTGTAGAATTTACACAAACTAGTGAACATAATTATAAATATACAGTACATATGCGTAACGACTCGAAAAAAGAAACAGAGTTTAAAGAGGTTCAAGGCGCAGGCGGTGATGTAACATTCGATGCGGTAGGAAAGCCAAATCAGCAAAACCCTGGAGCGTCTATTCCATTTAATGGCGGAAAAGTAAATTTAGATTTTAGTAAATTAACAAACCATCCGACAGAGAAAACATTAGCAGTAACAGACGTAGATGGTAGAGCAGCAGCGACTGTTAAAGATTGCTTTATTGCTGACGGTGGATATGTGATGGTAAAATATTCTGATGGAAGTATGAAAGCTGCGGGTCAATTAGCTGTTGCGATGTTCCCGAACGAAGGCGGCTTAATGAAAAATGGTAATGGTAACTACACAGCGACAAATACAACTGGTATTTTAGCAATGGGTGTATCTGGTCAAAATGGTGCAGGAAAAGTACGCGGTAGTGCACAAGAAGGTGCAAACGTAGATTTATCTGTAGAATTCGTTGATTTAATGCTATATCAACGTGGCTTCCAAGGAAATGCGAAAGTAATTAAAATTTCAGATGAAGTATTAAATGAAGTTGTAAACTTAATTCGATAATAAAACGTAAAGAAAAAATTGTAACGTAGTAGAAAGGGTTTTTTATTCGTATGACAAGACAAGAGCGAATTTTACAATTGCCTTTTTTCGAAGAGAAACGTGAACTTGCTGAGCAAGTGTTAAAAATGGAACGAGAAGAGCATGTATATTTACCGGATCAATTTGAAATTAAGCAAGTGCCTCCATATTCATTTGGTGAAAAACAGGCAATCATTGGCCGTATTCATGAGTTTTATTTCGTAAGTGTTGGTAGTGATGGCGTTTGGAAGTATCAACTGTTTAAAGATGAGATGAAGTGCCGTGAGTTTTTTGTTACGTTGCCGGATATTGCGGATCAACAGCTTGCTTTTTGGTTCAATAACATTGAGTTGCTTAAGGGAGCTTAAAAGCTTTTTTTAAGGTTTTGAGAGAGGACCCAGCGATATGTAGTAGCGGTTAGTGCCTATGAGTGGCTCGCGCATTGTGAGAACAGAGATATGGATTGGTTCTAGGTTAGTTGAAGAGGGGCGAGGACCTAGCTGAGTGTAGTAGCGGTCAGTTGCCTATGAGCGGCTCGTACATTGTAAGACGAGAGGTATGGATTGGTTCTAAGGTAGTTGAAGAGGCCAAAAGCCAAGTGTTTAGGTGGTGTCTCTTCACTTTTGGGAGAGAGGATTTATCCGAGTCTAGAAGCATTGATTTGAAATAGATTTAGATTAATTAAGATATTGTACAATTAGACTAAGTTTATATAAAAGGAGAGGTGAGGAGGATGGCGCAGAATAAGTATCGCGTTACATTCATTTCGCCAAGTGAGATTGAGCAACGTACTGTAATGGCGGCGAGTAGTTTACCTAATTTAATACGTCAAGTAGAGAGTATTATTGCAGATCCGAACGGTTATTTTGTAAATGATAAAAAAAATAATTGCTATTTTAAAGTTATTAAAGAAAATGTTACGTATATTCAATATGAGTTACTATTTTCTGATAAGGAAATTCACATTGAAAAGTTAAAACATATAGCACCGGCGGTATTGAAACAAGTATTTAAAAAAATAAACGATCCGGAGTTATATGCACTTGCGCTACTTGATGTTGATATAGCAACGAAAGAATACGTGCTAGAAGAAATGAATCCGGAGCTAAGAATAAGAGTGGAAACGGAACTTTCGAAAAAATGGGAAGCAATGCCGACAGAAATTGTAGGAGCACAAGAAGTGTTACTAGAGGCACTTGCTTCGTTTATACAAGATTAAGTTTTACCGGTAGTATTTCTACTTTAAAACTGTGAGGATCACTCAACTATCTATATTTTTCATATAGGTAGTTGACTTTTCGGTTTTAATAAAGCTTAATAATTAAATATACGGAATTAATGGAAGGGGAGCGACACCTTTATGTCACAAGCACAAAGTATTTTATTAGAAAGCGGAACAAACGAATTAGAAATCGTAACGTACACTGTTGGTGAAAATTTATTTAGTATTAATGTAATGAAAGTGCGTGAAATTATTAATCCATTCCCTGTTACAACTGTGCCAGAATCTCATCATGCAGTTGAAGGTGTTGTTCAAGTACGTGGTGAAATTTTACCTGTTATTAACTTAGCAACGGCTCTTAATTTAAAATCTATAAAACCACTTGATCAAACGAAATTTATCATTTCAGAATTAAACCAAATGAAAGTTATTTTCCGTGTTGATGAAGTGCATCGTATTCAACGTATTTCATGGGAACAAATTGATGAACCAGCTTCATTATCTATGGGACTAGAAGAAACGACGTCTGGAATTGTAAAACTAGATGGGAAAATCATTTTACTATTAGATTATGAAAAAATTGTATGTGAAATTAGCGGTACTGGTTATGACAATAAATCACTTGCAGGATTAGAGCAAAAAACAGATCGAGCTGAAAAAGTTATTTATATTGCAGAAGATTCAGCGATGCTTCGTCAAATACTAGAAGAAACATTATCATCAGCTGGATATACGAAAATGAACTTCTTCAGCAATGGGGCGGAAGCGTTAGCGCAAATTGAAAAATTAGCAAAAGAGCAAGGCGAAAAAATGTTTGAACATATTCACTTGCTAATTACTGATATTGAAATGCCGAAAATGGATGGACATCATTTAACGAAAGTAGTTAAGGATAGTGAGGTAATGAATCGTTTACCTGTTATTATTTTCTCTTCATTAATTACAAATGAATTATTCCATAAAGGTGAAGCAGTAGGAGCGAATGCTCAAGTAAGTAAGCCAGATATTCAAGAGTTAATTGGGTTAGTTGATAAGTTAGTACTATAAAGCCTCTTTTAGTTGGAAGAGAGGAGCCAGCCATGTGTGTAAAGACAGAAAGGTAGAGTGTTTCTGAGATATTTTTGTTTTTCTGTAGCCACCGTGGTAATAATGGTCATTCTTTCGGTTAATTAGTTAGCGTTGTGTAAAACCCTCACCTTTACTATAAAGGTGAGGGTTTTCTTACATGATGTTCAATTATTTCATCTATAAGATTTCGTGGTGGCGCAAACTTTTTCGGTGAAAATATATTAGGAATACCATATAATATAATTAAGTAGAATTTTTCTGATATAATATTTTACTTAGCTATTTTTTATTTTTTGTTAAAAATCATTTTTTATTTCGATACTTTTTATACCTTTTTATATGTTAATTATTTGACAGATAATTTCGAAATGTTATAATATGGATATGTAAAAATTTCTATTTTCTTAAAGGGCATGGGAGTCATATGAGAATTGTGAAAGGATGAGGGGGAGTGACACAGATTATGTATCACCACACAGCAATCAATGTATTAAGTCTTTTACAAAACATGTCAAATAATAAAACGAACGATATGAAATTAGAGGCGGAATTTAAAAAAATAGAGAAACAATTCCAAATCGGGTATGAAGAGCTAATCGATTTATATAATAGAATGGTATTATTTCAAATAGATATAGAAAAAAATGGCGGTATGCGAGAATATGAAAAATCAGCGATTACTTGGTTGAAGTCTGAACTAGAATTATTGTATGAAGTGTATCAATTTTGTCAACGTCATGGCTTAAACATCGCAAATATTTCAAAATATGTTAGTAAAAATGAAATGAATCTTTTCCGAAAAACGGAAAGTCAATTGCAAAACACGTATTATAAATTAAAAAAACAAGAGATGCCGTTTGAAAATATTGAAAAACAAAAGCCGGGGCGAAAACGTAAGTATACACCTGTAAAGGAGACAATTGTTGAGACAAAACAAGAAAGCAAGCAGGAAGTAAATGAAGATGTTCGAAATGAAGAAGATGAAAAAAGCCTCGTAACAGTTATGTCTGGCATCGTGGATAACTTTGAAACAATTAGTCAATGTAGTGAAAAGAGAGAACACGAATTGCATCAGTTCATGGAGGGAATCTATAAGCTTTCTAGCATGGCGGCAGAGCGTTCAAAAGATGAAAAGAATGCACGTGGTCTTGAAGGCGAATTACATTCATTACGAGCTGAAAATGAAAGATTAACACGAGAGAAGGCAGAGCTCGTTAATGATATTAAAGAAATGACGCATCATTTAATTCATTTCATTACGAGCTCGGATATCGATCAAATTCGTACATTGCCTTACTTCGTAAAAGAATGCAAACAAGATCTACATAAGCTAGGGTTATATAACGCTCAAGACGGAAAAATGAAAATTATGGTTGACCGTAGTGGACAAGTTATGACCGTAACACAATAAAAAAAATGGGTACAAAATAAAAGGGAGATACATAGTGTATATGTATTTCCCTTTTGTTTTATAGAGGATAACTTTAGATAATCATTCATGTATTCAAAACGTGGCCTGCAAGTTGGATTAATTAATGCCTAATAACAAGAAAAGAGTATATGTCTTTCGATAGATATCCATAATAACCCATATGAAACACAACAACGAAAAAGGTGAATGTATGGACTCTTTTCATAAATGGTTACGAGGTGAAAAATCTTTTTCTACGCAGGATCAAGCTGACGATGTATTAAACAGTACAGTTTCTTCTTCTATATCTACAAACCTAGAGCAATTATCTAAACTATTTAGCGGAATTCCAGAGTTAGTAATTAGAAACTTTCCATTAAAAAATGGACAAGAGGCCGCTCTAGTGTATATGGAGGGGTTAGTGGATAAAACTGTTATCAATACGGATGTTTTACGACCGCTCTTATTTCAAGAGTGGAATGAACAAGATTTTTGGAAGTCTTCCGTTTCTATCGGGCAAATTAAGAAAGTTGAAAAATGGATAGAAATTGAGCAGGCTATTTTACATGGGAAAAGTATTTTGCTTATAGATGGCCAGTTAACAGCGTTAGAGCTAGATACACCCGGGGCACCAAAGAGGAGTGTCCAAGAGCCGGTAACTGAACCTTCATTAAAAAGCTCACACGAAGGTTTTACGGAAGTAGCTAGCGAGAGCATTGCTCTTATTCGACGATATATTCCAAATCGTGAATTGAAGGTGAAAGAGTTCATTGTTGGAGAGCGGGCAACTTCAAAGGTGTTTATGTTGTATTTAGCAGATGTTACAAATGAAACAGTTATTCGAGAAATGACGAGTCGTATAAAATCAATCAACATAGATGCTATTCTTAGTACTGGTACGTTAGAGGGGCTCGTTGAAGATAATTCTTATACACTATTTCCGCAATTTTCTATAACTGAACGTCCGGATACGACTTCACATCATATTTTGGAGGGGCGAATTGCGATTGTTGTAGATCGCTCGCCAGGTGTGTTAATTGGTCCGATGACTTTTTCGGCATTTTTTCAAACGATAGATGATTACAGTTTAAGACCAGCTATCGCTTCATTTACACGGCTACTTCGCCTCACGGGATTATTTATTGCAATTTTTGCTCCGGCTCTATATATTGCTATGATTTCCTTTCATTATGAAGTGCTTCCTCTCAAATTGCTATTAACGATTGGGGAATCACGTGCCAAAATTCCGTTTCCGCCTATTTTAGAAGCATTATTAATGGAATTAGTTCTTGAAATGCTCCGCGAAGCCGCTATTCGGCTTCCTGGTCCGATAGGGCAAACGATAGGTGTTGTTGGTGGGATTGTAATCGGGCAGGCAGCAGTACAAGCAGGAATTGTAAGTAATGTTATGGTAATCGTCGTCGCAATTACAGCGATTGCATCTTTCATCATCCCTAATTTAGAAATGTCAGCAGGAGTTCGTCTAATTCGATTTCCGATGATGGTTATCTCTTCTATATTCGGCATAATCGGGATTATGGTAGGGATGACAATAATTATAATTCATTTACTTTCTTTAGAATCACTTGGTGTTCCGTATAGTAGTCCTGTGTCTCCATTACGTATTTCTGATTTGAAAGAAGCATTTATTCGCTTCCCGCTAAAGATGATAAAGAAACGACCGTTATCCCTTCACCCTAAACAAGTAAATCAGCAAGGAGATATGAGAGAAAGAGGGGACAAGAAGTGAAGACAGGTGTAAAACAGGAGATATCTTTACTACAATATATTTTAACGATTAGCGGTGTGCAAGTCGGATTTGGTTTGTTGACACTTCCAAGGGAAGTAGCACAGGGAGCAGGGACGGATGGTTGGATTTCAGTTATTATCGGATGCGTGATAACGACAGTGGTGAGTCTTTGTATTGTAAAAATTATGGCTAAGCATCCTGGAGATACTTTACTTAATGTGCTGACACGCTATTTAGGGAAATGGCTAGGGAAAATAGGGATGATAATTTGGATTTTATATTCATTGCTTGCAGCTATTTCTTTAGTGTTTTCCCTTTTATATGTTATTCGTATATGGATTTTGCCAAGAACTCCTAGTTATTTAATTTTGATTTTATTAGCTATTCCTATGTACATGTTGGCTCGTGGAGGGGCGCGAATTATAAGCCGCTATGCGGTCTTTCATTTTTTCTTTACGCTTTGGATGCCGATTTTATTATTTATTCCCCTTAAAGATAGTCATGGGATTTATCTATTGCCACTTTTAAAGGAAGGGTGGATGCCGATTTTTCACACTGTTAAATCAACGATCCTTGCTTTTCTCGGATTTGAATTTGCATTTGTCCTGTATCCTTATTTAAATGATAAACGATCGGCCGGGAAAGGTATTATTATAGCTAATGCTATTACGTTGTTAATATATCTTCAAGTTACCCTCGTTTGTTTTGTTTATTTTGGTCCAGATGGGATAACGAAATTTTTGTGGCCAACCCTTTCGTTAATTACACCGCTTCATTTTTCATTTCTTGAACGGTTTGAAATAATATTTTTGTCATTTTATCTTTTTATTGTTTTCGATTCTTGTATTCCATACATTTTTACCGCGGCGGATGGAGTGAAACAACTGTTTCATAAAAAAGAGGGGTCAACGTTTATTTTGATTTTACTTTGTGCGTGTATTTTGTTTTGGGTCTTCTATACGCCGTCGTCTTATCAAATAGATGGGTTAAGGGAAATATGGGGGATAGCTAGTTATTTCGTTGCTGTTCTTTTTCCAGTTGTATTTTTATTGTACATAATAATCTATCAGCAGTGGAAAAGGAGGAAGAATTAAATGCTGCGGTTTACTAAGTTTACAATGATCAGTTTTCTATTAGTATTGATGACAGGTTGTGGGGATCGGCTTGACTTAGAAAAACAGTCCATATCGTTAGTTTACGGTTTTGATATGGATGAACAAGGAAAAATGATTGTTTACGACTTAACTCCTAACTTTAATGAAGATGTTGAAAAAAAGTATGAAGTGCATGAAGCGCGAGTGAATACAGCAAGGGAAGCAAAAGAACAGTTTAATAGCTCCAGTAAAGGGGTAGTTTCTACTGAAAAATTACAATTAATATTATTAAGTCAAAAGTTTTTGCAACAAAAAGGGGCGATGCCTTACTTTGATGTATGGTATCGTGATCCGAAAAATACAGGGAATATGCGTATTGTCACTGTAAAAGGATCAGTTTCTTCTATAATACATAATGATTTCAAAGATAAGCCGACACTTCCTGAATATTTGACTGATTTAATTGAGACGAATATGTTGTACAATCGGACAGTTGTTGCTACATTTCATGAATTCCATCAACAAACGTTTAATAAGGGAATAACACCTACAATTTCAGAAATAAAAGAAGGGGAAAATGAAATTATAGTTACTGGTTCTGCGCTTTTAACGAGCCGTGGAATATATAAAATATCTTTAAATCGTCATGAAAGTGCGCTACTTCTTATGCTGAAAAAGAAAGTGAATCCGCCAGTTTCACTCACAATGCCTATTTATGCGAAAAGAGTGGAAACTGACAGCTCTCTTAGAAATTCAAAAGAGAAGGACTTTATAACGATAAATGTTCAAGATATAAAGCGGGATCTTTCAACTCGTTATGATAGAAATCATTTTGTTTTCAATATAAAGCTGAATCTCAAGATATCTATTGCTGAGCGAACATTCGATGTAAATATGAAGAAAGATAAAGGGGAACTAGCTGCACTCATTACAAAACAGTTAAATAAAGATTTCAATAATCTTATACATAAAATACAAAGGGAGAAACTAGATCCATTTGGATTTGGTGATTATGCACGTGCTTTTCAATATGAGCATTGGAAAAAAGTCGAAAATGATTGGCCAAATGCATTCTCAGAAGCGAGTGTTACAGTAACACCCGTCGTGAAAATTTTAGAAAATGGGATTATTAAATGATTCCAGTTTATAACAAATAAAGGGCAGTAAAGTAACTGTTAAAATATTGTAGCCGCCATTTTTAGGATTTGATTTTGCCTAATAGGAAATTCTATTGTTAGCAAAGTCTTTACCTCATTTTTGTTTTAGAAAGGAGAGAAGCGGATGGACTCAATATGGCTAGAGTATGCTTGGGCATTATTAATTTTAATCGGATTAGAAGGGCTGTTATCGGCTGACAATGCCCTTGTATTAGCAGTTATAGCCAAACATTTACCCGAAGAAGAGAAAAAACGAGCTATAAATTACGGGATTATTATGGCCTTCGTTTTTCGATTTGCAGCCCTTTTTGCCATATCATTTATTGCAAATGTTTGGCAAATACAGGCAATAGGAGCAGCTTATCTTCTTTACTTAGGATTAAAGCATGTCATTCAGGCGCAATTCGGAAAAAACAATCAAAATATTCACAAGGAAGATGAAAAGGAAGCAGCAGGTAAAAGCTACTGGTTCACAGTAGGAAAGATTGCATTAGCTGACCTTGCTTTCGCGATTGATTCAATATTAGCTGCGGTCGCTCTTGCCCTCGGTCTCCCAGATTCACCGCTAGAAGATTTCGGTGGTATGGATGGAGGACAGTTCATAGTTGTACTTCTCGGGGGGATTGCCGGACTTATTTTAATTAAATTTGCGGCAACTTGGTTTGTACAATTACTGGAGAAACGTCCAGCACTAGAAACAACAGCATATGCAATTGTTGCCTGGGTCGGCGTCAAACTTGCTGTAATTACACTTGCCCATGAGGATATAGGTATTTTAGATCATGATTTTCCACACAGTACAACTTGGACTTTAATCTTCTACGGAGTATTAGTTGCCATCGCACTAATTGGTTGGTTTGCACCGGGAAGTAAGTCATCTCAGAATAATCCTAAAATGTAATACAAAGGTCAGAGCATTATGTGCTTTGTCCTTTGTAATGATAATTATATTGTGTATTTTTCGATTTAACGCTATAATTACAGTGTTAAAGATGGAATCGTGATATGACCTGTTATGAATCTATCATTTTATTTATGAATAAATGGATTGGTATTTTAGCAAGATGTGCTAATAAACTACTCCACCATGATGATAACGTGCCAAAAATGTGGTGCGTATATTTTCGTGGTGGAGTTTTTTTTATTCTCAAAAAGGGGGAGTAACCATGAACGACAGCATGGTTCATATTACAATTAACGGCAAAGAGTATAATGCTGAGCCTGGTTCAACTATACTGGGCATTATTAATGAGAACGGAATTGAACATCCACAAATTTGTTATGTGCCGGAAGTGGATCCTATTCAAACGTGTGATACTTGTATTGTAGAAGTTAACGGAAAGCTTGTGCGATCCTGTTCTACTGTAGTGACGAGCGGTATGAATATTGAGCTGTCCTCTACTAGTGCAAAGGCAGCACAACATGAGGCGATGGACCGTTTACTAGAAAATCATTTACTTTACTGTACGGTTTGTGACAACAATAACGGGAATTGTAAACTGCATAATACGGCAGAATTAATGGAAATTGAGCATCAAAAATATCCTTACGAGCCAAAAGTTGATGCAAGCGAAGTTGATATGTCTCATCCATTTTATCGCTATGACCCGAATCAATGTATCGCGTGTGGTCAATGTGTAGAAGTGTGTCAAAACTTACAAGTAAATGAAACGTTATCTATTGATTGGGAGGCAGAGCGTCCTCGTGTTATTTGGGATGAAGGAGTAGATATTAACGATTCTTCATGTGTAAGCTGCGGTCAATGTGTAACGATTTGTCCTTGTAATGCATTAATGGAGAAATCGATGCTTGGTGAAGCTGGATTTATGACAGGGTTAAAACCTGATATTCTTGAGCCTATGGTTGACCTTATTAAAGAGGTTGAACCTGGGTATAGCGGTATTTTTGCTGTATCAGAAGTAGAAGCTGCGATGCGCGATACTCGTACGAAGAAGACGAAAACAGTATGTACGTTTTGTGGTGTAGGTTGTTCATTTGAGGTATGGACGAAAGGGCGCAAAATTTTAAAGGTGCAACCAACTTCTGAGGCACCTGTTAATGCGATTTCGACTTGTGTAAAAGGAAAATTCGGTTGGGATTTCGTTAATTCTGAAAAACGACTTACGAAACCGTTAATTCGTAAAAATGGAGTATTCGTTGAATCAAGTTGGGAAGAAGCGCTTCATGTAGTAGCGAATAAATTAGGCTCTATTAAAGAAGAGTACGGTAAAGGTTCTATCGGCTTTATTTCTTCTTCTAAAATTACGAATGAAGACAACTATGTCATTCAAAAATTAGCTCGACAAGTGTTTGAAACGAACAACATTGATAACTGCTCACGCTATTGTCAATCGCCAGCAACAGATGGATTGTTCCGTACAATTGGTATGGGCGGAGATGCAGGGACGATTAAAGATATCGCGCAATCGGGTCTTGTTATTATCGTCGGTTGTAATCCAACAGAAGGTCATCCTGTGTTAGCGACTCGTGTGAAACGTGCGCATAAACTTCACGGTCAAAAACTAATTGTCGCAGATCTTCGTAAAACTGAAATGGCAGAGCGTTCAGATATCTTTATTAGTCCAAAGCAAGGAACAGATCAAGTATGGTTAATGGCTGTTACAAAATATATGATCGATCAAGGTTGGCATGATGAGCAGTTCATCGACGAGAATGTAAACTTCTTTGAAGATTTCAAAGAAAGTCTTAAAGAATATACGCTTGAATATGCAGAAGAGATTACAGGTATTTCAAAAGAAACTCTCGTTCAAATGGCCGAGATGATTCGTGATGCAGATGGTACGTGTATTCTTTGGGGTATGGGTGTAACGCAAAATACGGGTGGTTCAGATACTTCCGCTGCGATTTCAAACTTACTTCTTGCAACAGGAAACTATCGCCGCCCAGGTGCTGGTGCATATCCACTTCGAGGTCATAATAACGTACAAGGTGCTTGTGATATGGGAACTCTCCCAGGTTGGCTTCCGGGATATCAACACGTTACTGATGATGTAGAACGTGCGAAATTTGAAATAGCTTACGGAGTAAAAATTGATCACAAACCAGGTCTTAATAACATTGAAATGCTTCACGCAATTGATGAAGGTAAAATGAAAGCTATGTATCTTGTTGGAGAAGATATGGCTCTTGTAGACTCTAACGCAAATCACGTACATGAAGTGTTATCAAGCCTTGAATTTTTTGTCGTTCAAGATGTGTTTCTTTCTAAAACAGCTCAATACGCTGATGTAGTATTACCAGCAGCGCCATCTCTTGAGAAAGAAGGTACTTTTACAAATACAGAGCGTCGTGTACAAAGATTATATCAAGTGCTTCCAACGCTAGGAGATGCGAAACCAGACTGGTGGATCGTGCAGGCAATTGCTAATAAGTTAGGCGCAAACTGGAGCTATAATCACCCAAGTGAAATCTTTGCGGAAATGGCAAGCTTATCACCACTATTTGCACACGCAAACTATGAAGTGCTTGAAGGGTGGAACAGTTTCCACTGGGGAAGTTTTGATGGTACGAATACGCCACTGCTATTTAAAGATGGATTTAACTTCCCGGACAAAAAGGCTCGTTTTGCGATAGCTGATTGGGTACGTCCTGCTGAATTCCCAGCAGAATACGATCTTCACATTAATAACGGCCGTATGCTTGAACATTTCCATGAAGGGAACATGACAAATAAATCAACTGGTATTCAATCGAAAGTACCAGGTGTTTTCGTCGAAGTTTCTCCAGAGCTTGCAAGGGAACGTGGAGTGAAAACTGGTTCGTTAGTACGCCTTGTTTCTCCATTCGGAGCACTTAAATTACGTGTACTTGTAACGGATCGTGTAAAAGCGAATGAACTGTATTTACCGATGAATTCGACTGATAAAGAATCGGCAATTAATTTCTTAACAGGTCCTGCCGTTGACTTGCGTACAAACACGCCGGCATATAAGCAAACGAAAGTACGTCTGGAAGTGTTAGAAGTTGATGGCGAAAATCCGATGCCAAAAACGAACCCACGTAATAAAAAGCGTCATCCTCAAAACGGAATTGAGGTAAATCGTAAGTGGGCTCGTCCAGGATACGTACATTTAACGGATAAAGTGAAACTTTAATCAGTGGGGGTTTTCTTTATTACCCACTGATTATTAGTTGAACCAATCGGGCGTTTACGGGCAGCCCGACCCCCACCTAAATTCTTTGCTTTCGCTGAATTTTGAGGTAGGGTTCTTACTGCCCGTTAATGCGGGATAACTAAGGGGGAGAAAAGAATATGGCAGCACCTATTCAAGCGATCCAGAAGCAGGAGCTAACTGAGGAAGAACTTAAACAACAAAAACTCGAAGCTTTAAAAGAACTGCTAGCTAATAATGAAGATGCTTTAAATCAAATGTTTAATATAGTAGGTGAATTAAATGACATTGGGATGCTGGAAGCAGCAAATTCTATGCTGAAAGCGAAAGAACCAATCGCAAAAATCGTTCTAGGCCAAGTCACTCGTGAACCAGTTACAAATTTAATTAATAATATGATGGGCGCTGCAGGAGCTTTAACAGAACTTGATCCGGAACTTACGAAAAAGCTTATAGGTAGCGTGTTGACAGGTATGTATGAAGGAAACCAGCATCTGCAAAGCAATAAAAAAGTAGGAATATTAGACCTTATGAAAGTACTGAAAGACCCAGATATTAATCGTGCTATCGGATTTGGTCTTCATTTCTTAAAAGGTATGGGTAAAGGGTTAAAAGAAGAATAGATAAGCAACAATAATAGTATTTCATATGTGATTTGTTTACTTGAGATAAAAAGATGATCCATTTCGTCTCATTATTAAATAGTTGGACGAAATGGTCATTTTGATAAAATGGTTATAATGGAATAATATTTGAAAAGTAAGTGTTGATTAGTTGGGGAGGAATGAGAGTATGTCAAGAATGGTACATGAATTTAATGATATGATCCGAAAGCTTCGAAAAGAGTTGTTCGGGAAAGGGCCGGAAAGAATTCATACTGTATTTACCGAGAACATGGCGATTGCAACACTTTATGGGAATTTAACACCTACTGAGAAATTTATTTCGGGAACTACGGATGGGGCGGAAATGGTTCATATGGCTCGAACGAAAATGATTCAAGAAGTGTATGTGGCTAATCCTCATGAACATTTAGAAGAACTTGTTGGTGCGAAGTTAGTTCATCTGTTTTCTGATATGAAAGTAGATGAAGATATTGCAGTTTCCGTGTTTGTTTTTGATAAAAATATAACGTGAGAGAAGGATGCTCATCGTGAAATCGATTCAGGTGGAACGGAAAATTTTTAAATATGAGCAAGGGGAATTTAAACATATAGAGGACAGCATTGTAACAGAGTTTCCTGTTACGGTTAAAATTAACGGCCAGGAATTTGTTACAATGGTTAGTACTCCAGAGTATATTGAAGATATGGTAATTGGCTTTTTAGCCTCTGAAGGCATTATCCGAAAGTATGAAGATATTGATGAAATATGGATGCAAGAAAAAGAAGGCTATGTACATGTAAAAACGACGAAAATCAATCCTTATTATCGTGACATACAAAACAAACGTTATATTACTTCGTGCTGTGGAATGAGTAGGCAAGGGTTTGTTTTTGCGAACGATGCGCTGACTGCGAAAGAAATGAATGATATTCGCGTAAAGATCTCTGCCGAGGATTGTTTTCGGTTAATGAATGATATGCAGCAATCTGCGTCTACGTTTCAACATACAGGCGGCGTTCATAATGCAGCTTTATGTAATGTGAGTGGAATTGTTTTAAGCCGCATGGATATAGGAAGACATAACGCTTTAGACAAAATTTACGGCTATTGTTTAAAAAATAACATTTCGATTGGTGATAAAATTATTGTTTTTAGTGGACGTATCTCTTCTGAAATTCTATTAAAAGTTGCGAAAATTGGCTGTGAAGTAATATTGTCAAAATCAGCTCCAACTGAGTTAGCATTAGAACTAGCGGAGCAGTTAGGGATTACTACAATAGGCTTCATTCGTAATAAATCTTTAAATGTATATACGCATCCAGAGCGGATTATAAATATAAAATAAGTAGAAACGAGGCAATAATCATGAAATCTGTTACATTAGACAAATTAGATCGTCCTTTAAAGGATTTACGTATTTCTGTTACTGATCGCTGTAATTTTCGCTGTCGATATTGTATGCCAGAAGAAATATTTGGTCGTGATTATTCTTTTTTGTCTAATGATAAAATTTTATCTTTTGATGAAATTGAAAGGATTACACGTATTTTCGTTTCTTTAGGTGTAAGAAAGTTACGTATTACAGGAGGAGAGCCTTTACTTCGAAAAGACTTACCTGAACTCATACAGCGGTTAAACGAAATTGATGGAGTAGAGGATATCGGTTTAACGACAAATGGATCATTACTTAAAAAGTTCGCTCCAGATTTATATAAGGCGGGTTTATCTCGTGTAACAGTTAGTTTAGACTCGTTAAATGAAGAACGATTCTCTTATTTAAATGGGAATAGAAGTAAAGTAAAAACGGTTCTTGCAGGAATACAGGCTGCGGCGGAAGCCGGAATGAAAATTAAAATGAACATGGTTGTTCAAAAAGGGAAAAATGAACAAGACATCGTTCAGATGGCAGAGTACTTTAAAGAGAATAAGCATATCCTTCGGTTCATTGAATATATGGATGTCGGAAATTTTAACGGCTGGGAATTAGGCGAAGTAGTTTCTAAGCAAGAAATAGTAGAGATGATCCATAAAGTTATGCCGCTTGAACGTATTGAAGCGAACTATCCTGGTGAAGTTGCGACACGTTATCGCTATATCGGTAGTGATGAAGAAATAGGAATTATTTCATCCGTAACAGATTCGTTCTGTTCATCATGTACAAGAGCGCGTATTTCTGCAGAAGGAAAATTGTATACATGTTTGTTTGCTTCTAAAGGAAACGATCTTAAAGAATTACTTCGCTTTGGATATACGGATGAGGAGATTACTAATGTTATTCGTGACATTTGGAATAATCGTTCAGACCGTTATTCAGACGAACGGTTAAGCAATACGAATAAAAAAGCAATGCCGAAAATTGAAATGTCGCATATCGGTGGCTGAGAAGCTACTAAGAATGTAGATTCTCTTTGTTAACGTAAATAGTGGGAAATGTGCAAGTTTTGTACACTTTCTATGAGTATAGTAAAAATGATGATTGATATTTCTGTAAGAGATATGCAGAGAGATTAAGCAGCATTCAAAAATCCTTACGATGTTAAGGTTTTTTGGTGCTGCTTTTTTTGATTAGAAAAATGGAGGAATTGGTTATGGCATTTCATAAACCGGAACAAATCGCGGCACTTGTGATTGAATCCGGTGTTCAAAAGGTGGGGCAACCGCTATCCGCGATGCTTATTCTTGGCTTTTTAGGAGGAGCATTCATTTCGTTAGGATTTTTACTTAATATTCGTGTTCTAGGTAATGTACCGGAGCAATGGGGAAGTTTAGTCAATTTTATAGGAGGAGCGGTTTTTCCAATCGGACTTATGCTCGTTGTTTTGGCGGGAGGAGAATTAATTACAGGAAATATGATGTCAATGGCTATGGCACTGTATGCACGGAAAATTTCATTGAAACATGTGTTACACAATTGGACCTGGATTACTTTAACTAATTTCGTCGGTGCGCTTTTCGTAGCGTATTGTTTCGGTCATCTTGGCGGGCTTACAGAGGGGGCGTATTTAAATAAAACGATAGCGATAGCTCAAGATAAGTTACATGAATCTTTCGGGAGAACGTTAATTTTAGCAATTGGTTGTAACTGGCTCGTTTGCCTAGCAATTTGGTTAGCATATGGAACGAATGATTTAATTGGGAAGATTGTTGGGATTTGGATTCCGATTATGGCGTTTGTCGTAATTGGGTTTCAGCAAGTAGTAGCAAATATGTTTGTCATTTCAGCCGTGATTTTTGCGGGTCACCTTACGTGGATGGATCTTGCGAAAAACTTTGTACCAGTCTTTATCGGAAATGTAATTGGCGGAGCTGGATTTGTTGGATTCGCTTATTTTTCTTGTTATCAGAAACAAAGTGCTACCGAAGAAGATGTATTGAAAAAATAACAGTATTTGAAAGGAAGGCACCTCATGATAGAGCGGTATTCACGACAACAGTTGTTCACTCCTATTGGAAAAGAAGGGCAAGAGAAAATTAGAAATAAGCATGTATTAATAATAGGGGCAGGTGCATTAGGAAGTGCAAGTGCAGAAAGCTTTGTACGTGCAGGTATCGGGAAATTAACGATTATTGATCGCGATTACGTAGAATGGAGTAATTTACAGCGGCAACAACTTTACGCTGAACAAGATGCGATAGAAAAGTTGCCAAAAGCAATCGCAGCGCAGAATCGTCTCAAACAAATTAATTCAGACGTGCAAATTCAGGCGCTAGTAATGGATGCAAGAGTAGATAATATGGAAGCTTTATTAGGTGGTGTCGATGTCATTATTGATGCCACAGATAATTTCGATATTCGGTTTGTAATCAATGATATATCACAAAAATACAATATCCCTTGGATTTACGGTTCTTGTGTCGGAAGTTATGGCATGAGCTATACAATTATTCCGAAGAAAACACCGTGCTTACATTGTGTACTGAAAAGTGTTCCTGTTACAGGGGCGACGTGTGACACAGTTGGAATTATTAGTCCAGCTGTTCAAATCGTTGCAGCTTACCAAGTGGCAGAAGCATTCAAAATTTTAGTAGAAGACTATGAAGCAGTTCGGAAAACTTTTTTAATGTTTGATATATGGAGTAATCAATATCATTCTATCAAACTAGGGAAAATTAAAACGGAAGACTGTCCTTCGTGCGGAACAAATAGAACTTATCCTTATTTATCATACGAAAATCAAACGAAGACAGCTGTGTTATGTGGAAGAAATACAGTTCAAATTAGACCGGCGCATAATAGACATTACAACTTTGATGAGTTAGAAAAAGTATTAAAGAACCACGGGAAAGTTGATCGGAATCCGTATTTGCTCTCTTGCCAATTAGAAGAGTATCGCATCGTCATTTTTCATGATGGTCGTGTATTTATTCACGGCACGAATGAAATTCAAAAAGCGAAACAACTATACTATCGGTTATTAGGATAATAGAGAGGGATTGGTAATGATGGAAAGAAGAGTGCCAATTACAGTTGAAGAGGCTGTTCATAAAGTGATGGCATTTGTTAATTGTGGCGTAAAAGAACTAGTACCACTGGAATTAGCATACGGACGTACGTTAGCAGACGATATAGTAGCGAATCACGATGTTCCTTCCTTCGATCGCTCGCCATATGATGGATTTGCTATTAGGGCAGAAGATACTTTACGAGCAAGTCGTGAGAATCCAATCGTATTTGAAGTCATCGGTGAAATTGGAGCAGGTACCGTATTTCCTAAAGAAGTAGGAGCGTTTCAAGCAGTTCGAATTATGACAGGGGCACAAATTCCGAAAGGATGTAACGCGGTCGTCATGCTAGAACTGACTCGTCATCGTCAATATGAGAATATCGGAAAAAGCTATATGGAAGTGCGACGCTCATTTAAAGAAGGGGACAATATATCCTTTCAAGGTGAAGATGTTCAGAAAGGAACCGTTCTCGCAAAAAGAGGTAGTTACATTAATCCGGGTATTTCAGCTCTTCTTGCTACATTCGGTTATAGCGAAGTGCCAGTAGCGAAAAAACCCATAATTGGACTATTAGCGACTGGGAGTGAACTTCTCGATGTAAATGAAGAACTACAACCTGGGAAAATCCAAAATAGTAATACGTATATGATATCGTCTCAAATTCGAAGAGCAGGTGGAAGAGTAAAATACTTCGGGAAGTTTAGCGACGATTTGAATACGTGCTACGAAGCAGTGAAGAAAGCGTTAAGTGAAGTGGATATGTTAATTACAACTGGTGGTGTTTCGGTAGGCGACTATGACTATTTGCCAGCTATATACGAAAAATTAGGCGCATCAGTTCTTTTTAATAAAGTAGCCATGCGGCCGGGTAGCGTCACGACTGTAGCGCAATTAAACGGAAAATTATTATTTGGATTATCAGGGAATCCATCTGCTTGCTATGTAGGTTTTGAATTATTCGTAAAACCTAGCATACGGACGTATATGTTTAGCGAAAAACCACATGTAAAACGAGAAAAGGCAATACTCGGAGAAGATTTTCTAAAACCGAATCCATTTACAAGATTTGTGCGAGCTAAGCTTCAGTATAACGAAGGACAACTAATCGCTTATCCATCAGGATTTGATAAATCTAGTTCTGTTTCTTCATTAACGGAATCAAATGTTTTTATCGTACTATTAGGCGGAACGAGAGGATATAAGAAAGGAATGTTTGTAGATGTTCTCTTATTAGAAGATAACGAAGGTAGTGAATGGCCTTGGACATTACGTAAAGTGGGGAGAGGTTTTGATGGGACAAGCACGATTTGAAATTGTAGATACTCCGATTGTAGTGGAAGAAGTAACGGATAAAGTAGCAAGAAGAGAAGCCGGAGCCATTACAACTTTTATTGGAACGGTAAGAGAAGTAACGAAAGGAAAACGAACGTTACTTCTTGAGTATGAAGCATATAAACCGATGGCGGTAAAAAAGCTTACTGAAATTGGAGAAGAAATTAAGAAGCAGTGGCCGGATGCAAAAATAGCAATTACGCACCGAGTAGGACGACTAGAAATAATGGATATTGCCGTTGTCATTGCAGTATCGTCGCCGCATCGTAAAGTAGCTTATGAAGCGAATGAATACGCAATTGAACGTATAAAGAGAATCGTCCCAATTTGGAAAAAAGAATTTTGGGAAGATGGAACGGAGTGGATTGGAGATCAACTTGAAAATACTCCATATCCAGAAGGAAAACCAAAGAAAGAAGAATGAGAAAATGATTACAATTTTACTGTTCGCAAATTTGCGAGAAGAAGTCGGTTCAGAGAGATTAGTAATGATAGAAAAACGAGAGATGACTGTTCATCAATTGAAAAAATGGCTGAAAGATAACTATCACTTACAGACGCTAGAAAAAGTTATGGTAGCAATCAATGAAGAATTTGTAACGGACGAAGATATTGTAAGAGCTGGAGATACTGTCGCGTTTATCCCACCTGTAAGTGGAGGGTAATTTTTTTATTCGAGTATTAAATCTTTCATACGTTAAGGAGGATCATTATGAGTGAATTTTCGCACTGGAATGAAGAGGGCAGAGCCAAAATGGTTGATATCTCTCAAAAGGATATTTCAGCACGCACAGCTGTTGCGCAAAGTACGATTTCTTTATCAAATGAATTATTTGAGGCAATTCAAAGTGGTGGATTGAAAAAAGGTGACCCGCTTCAAGTGGCACAAGTTGCTGGCATAATCGGTGCTAAAAAAACAGCGGATATTATTCCGATGTGTCACCCGATATTAATACAAGGGACAGACTTTACGTTCCATTATGAAAAGAAAACCGATGGCTATGAGTTGATCATACGAGCAACAATAACATGCAGCGGCAAAACAGGTGTAGAAATGGAAGCGTTAACGGCCGTATCAATCGCTGCCCTTACTTTTTACGATATGTGTAAAGCTGTTGATAAAACGATGGTCATGAAAGAAACATATTTAGTTCAAAAAACGGGTGGGAAAAGCGGAGACTTTTTTCATCCCGTAAAATAATTATAATGGAAGGAATGTGCATGATGATTACTCACGAACAAATTATGAACGCTTTAAGCCATGTAGAAGATCCAGAATTACACAAAAGTATTGTGGAATTAAACATGGTAAGGAATATACAAATTGATGGTACAGAAGTTGGGCTAGAAGTAGTTTTAACGATACAAGGTTGTCCGTTGAAAGCAAAAATTCAACAAGATATTGAAGAATCTCTTCGAAATATTGGGGCATCAAAAGTTTCTTTAACATTCGGCTCAATGACACCAGAAGAACGAGCGGCATTAACAGCGTCTTTAAAGAAAGAAGCTAGAACAGAAACAGGAATGCCTAGTATGCTTCGACCTGATTCAGGAGTACGTTTTATTACTGTAACGAGCGGAAAAGGGGGAGTCGGAAAATCAACTGTGACGATTAACCTTGCTACTGCTTTAGCGCGTATGGGGAAAAAGGTTGGCATTTTAGATGCAGATATATATGGATTTAGTATCCCTGCTATGATGGAAACGAATGAAAAACCAACGATGATCGATCAAACCGCAATTCCAGTCGTTAGTCACGGTGTTAAAATTATGTCGATGGGATTCTTCACAGAAGGGAATAACCCTGTTATGTGGCGTGGGCCAATGTTAAACAAATGGATTCAAAACTTCCTTGCAAACACGCATTGGGGAGAACTAGACTATCTTCTTCTAGATTTACCACCCGGAACAGGAGATGTTGCGATAGATGTCGCTGCGATGATCCCGCAAGCGAAGGAAATTATCGTTACAACTCCTCATAGTGTAGCTTCATTTGTCGCGTCTAGAGTAGGAGTCATGGCAAAACATACGAAACACGATATTTTAGGTATCGTTGAAAACATGGCATATTACGAAGAACAAGATGGCTCAAGAAACTATCTCTTCGGAAAAGGCGGCGGTGAAATGCTAGCAGAACAACTGCAAACAGAAGTAATCGCCCAAATACCATTTGCAAAACGTGAAGAGAATAAGGGATCATGTGTATATGATGAAGATTCACTCGTTGGAGAGATATTTACTTCTTTAGCGGAGGATATTATTTACAACGGATAGATTGATATGAAAGTGGGGTACATAGTACGTATGTATCCCATTTTTTATTTTATGTAGAGTTATTTCAATGGTTTTAAAGGTTATATTTAAGATTGTAATAACTTAGAGACCATTTGTGGAATTTGATTAGCCTGTGAAACAATACTCGTACTAAGAGAAACATTCATACGTTTCTCATTTTCATACAATGACTGCCTAGCATTCATACTTAAAACATTCGTGCCAATACGCATAATAGACACTTCTTATAGATTTATATAGTCGGTGTTCTAGAGCTAATAAAAGGATATGAAGAGAAAAAGGGCTTATGCTCACTTTATCTTTTTGTTTTAATAAATGGGACGAGGAAAAAATAAGCCCTGACCGCTTCTAAATATGACTGGAGCTTCTCTCCAGGCTAAAAAGAAAGCTTTTAATCTATTTATATAGAAAAAACAAACCTCTCTGCAAGCAGAGAGGTTTATTTCATGAAACTAACTCAAATGGCTTATTGTAATAATTTAGAAACCATTTGTGGAGTTTGGTTTGCTTGAGAAAGCATGCTGATACCAGCTTCGTTCAAGATTTTGAACTTAGTCATTTCAGACATTTCTTTCGCCATGTCAGCGTCTTCTACTTGAGAAGCAGCAGATGCCATACTAGATGCTTGGCTCTTAAGGTTGTTTACGTTAAAGTCAAGACGGTTTAATGTAGCACCTAGAGTTGCACGATTAGAAGCGATAGTTTCTAATGCAGCATCGATTGCTTTAACTGCAGCAGATGCATTACCTGTACCACCAGTAGCTCCACTAGTGGAATTACCTTTGATAGCGGCATTAAACATATTACCAATTGCACGAGCGGCTTCTAAAGTATTGCCAGTACCATCTGTTTTTCTAAATGAGTCAATAGCAGCAGAAATTTTTTCTACATCATCTTGGTTCATAGCGCCTTTAACCGAATTGAAAGAAGTTACAAATGTATCCATTTTTCCAGTTCTTTCAGCAGCAGATGATCCACTACCAGTAGCAGTTGTTAAATCTTCTAATGCAGTTGCTGCTGTTGTTGCAGTACCAACTTGTGTTGTTGTAATAGCAGCTTTAAATTTATCAAATACAGTATTAATGTTTTTTGCATTTTCTAATGTATTACTAGCATCAAATTTTTCGATGGCAGCTTCGAGTTTTGCAACATCATCTTTACTATAATTTGCTTTAACACTTTCAAAACTAGCTTTAAAAGCATCTACAGCCGTTGTTCTTTGAGATTCAGATTTACCTGTAGTAGCAGCATCTAAAGCCTCAATCGCATCAGCTAAGCCTTCTACAGCAGCTGTATCATCAACACCAGTTAATTTAGTACCGCTACCAGCAGCAGTGCCTGCATCAGCAATTGTTAAACCAGCAATTTTTAAAGCAGTTGTAGAAGTATCTGATAAGTTAATTTGGATTTGTTTAGATTTGTCGAATGAATCTAATGTTTGAATTGCAATAGATTTATTAGAACCATCTAAAAGCTTTTTATCATTGAATTCTGTATTTTTAGAGATGTAATCGATTTGTTCTTTTAATGCAGAGAACTCTTTGTCTAGTGCTGCTTGGTTTTTGTCTGTGTTTGTGCCGTTTGCAGATTGGTTAGCAAGGTCACGCATACGAAGTAAGATGTTAGATACTGAGTTCATTGCTGAGTCAGATGTACGGATTAAAGAAATACCGTCTTGTGTGTTGTTAGCAGCAACACCTAATCCGCTTTCACGTGCACGCATACGAGTTGCGATGGCAAGACCTGCTGCATCGTCAGAAGCGTTGTTGATACGTTTACCGCTTGATAAACGGTCCATAGAGTTGCTCATTTTTGCTTGGTTTTGGCGCATGTACTCTTGCGTACGCATGCTATTAATGTTTGTATTAATTCTCATGTTAAGAACCCCCATTTTTTTATATTGACTTTTCTGCAAATCGAAAAACGGTAATATGCGAAAAAATCGATTTCGAGATTTATTGTAAGCCTTGCTATAACGGGTGTCAACTAAAAATTCGAATTAATAAATATAAAAAAATAACAGTTTAACAATATATCCATTTTTTTATTAAAATATTATTAAAAGGATTATTGCAAACTTTTTTAAAAAACTCTAATATTAGATTATCTTTGTTTACCGAAAAGGTGATATTATGGTAGTTGGAAATATAGTAAAAGAAGTTCTTGCATATAAAAAAGGACAAATGCAGCAAAAGTTAAGTAGTCCGCAGGCGTTCGTTAGTAGCCGTTTTCAAGATCAATTGCAGAGTGAACCTGCGAAGGAGACGAAAGTTGCTAAAGAGCCGGCAAAAGTAGAAGATATGAGTCAGCCGGTACAATCTACGAAAATAGAAACGGTTGTTAATAAACCGGAAGAATCTATTAATAAAGTAGAGGAAGCGAGTAAGCCTGAGGAAAAAGCTGAAACGAAGCAAGTAGATGAAGTGCAAGTTGCACAAAAAGAGTTTGAACGACGTTTTCCAGAAACGAAAAATGAGGCTGCTGATACGTGGGGATTAACGAATAAATATAATATTCAGAAAATACGTTCTTCAAATGAAGGTAAGTATGAGGATATTATTGATCGCGTAAGTAATACATATGGAATTCCGAAAACGTTAATTCAAAAAATGATTGAAGTAGAGTCTAATTTTAATCCGAAAACGGTGTCACATGCAGGGGCGATGGGGCTGATGCAGCTTATGCCAGCGAATGTGAAAGAGATGGGTGTGAAAAATCCATTTTCACCAGCTGAAAGTATTGAAGGCGGCGTGAAAGAGTTAAGCGGTTATTTAAAGAAAAATAACGGTGATCTCGTATTGGCACTTGCTTCTTATAATGCTGGTCCTGGTAATGTGAGAAAGTACGGAGGCGTACCACCATTTAAAGAAACGCAAGGATATATTAAAAAAATATTAAATATCGACGTTTCGAAATAGAAAATTTCATTATATAAATAGAGAACATGAAATTTTTGTGAACATGATATGGGAGTTGGCTAGATTTGAAATTACAAGATGATATTCCGTTAACAATTTATTTTGAAATCGGAAATACGAAAAAGAAAATTGAAGATCTGCTTCATATTACGAAAGGTACATTGTATCGTCTTGAAAATTCAACGAAAAATACGGTGCGTCTTATGCTTGAGAATGAAGAGATTGGAACCGGAAAGATTTTGACGAAGAATGGGAAAATGTACGTTGAAATCGTTGAATTGAAAAGGTAGGGAAGGGGATTGTCATGAGTGGCGAAAAATTAAGCCAAGAGCAAATTGATGCCCTGCTGAAGGCGGTAAATGAAGGCGAGGAAATGCCAGCTTTCGCACAAGAAGCAGGGAAGCAAGATAAATTTCAAGAGTATGATTTTAATAGACCGGAGAAGTTTGGTGTTGAACATTTACGTAGTTTGCAGGCAATTGCGTCTACGTTTGGAAAGCAGACGTCGCAGACGTTGTCAGCGCGTATGCGTATTCCAATTGAACTCGAGCCTTCGACTGTTGAGCAAGTTCCATTTACGAGTGAGTATGTGGAGAAAATGCCGAAAGATTATTATTTATATTGCGTTATTGATCTCGGTTTACCAGAGCTTGGAGAAATTGTTATTGAGATTGATTTAGCGTTCGTTATTTATATTCATGAATGCTGGCTTGGCGGAGATAGTAAGCGTAACTTTACGATGCGCAGACCGTTAACGGCGTTTGAATTTTTAACGCTTGATAATATATTCTTGCTTCTTTGTAAAAATTTAGAGCAATCATTTGAAAGCGTTGTTGCGATTGAACCGAAGTTTGTAACGACGGAGACAGATCCGAATGCGCTGAAGATTACAACGGCAAGCGATATTATTTCATTACTGAATGTAAATATGAAAACAGAGTTTTGGAATACGACAGTTCGTATCGGTATTCCGTTCTTATCTGTTGAAGAAATTATGGATAAGTTAACGTCTGAAAATATTGTCGAACATTCTTCAGATAAGCGTAAAAAGTATACGTCTGAAGTAGAAGTGAAAGTAAATCAAGTGTATAAACCTGTCCATGTTGCGGTTGGTGAGCAGAAGATGACAATGGGCGAGATTGAGCAAATTGAAGAAGGCGATATTATTCCGCTTCATACAAAGGTTTCAGACCAACTACGTGGTTATGTAGATGGAAAGCATAAATTTAATTGTTTTATCGGGAAAGATGGAACGCGTAAGGCGCTCCTATTTAAAAGTTTTATAGAGTAGGAGGATCCATATGAAGCATGAAGTATCTCCTGTGTCATTAATGGGATTAGAAGAATTTGCAGGGAAGCGAAATGAAGCGGGGAAGGCACATATTGATACCGTTTCAGACATTTCGATTGAACTTGGAGTAAAGCTTGGGAAGTCATCTATTACGCTTGGTGATGTGAAGCAGTTAAAAGTTGGCGATGTTCTTGAAGTAGAGAAAAATTTAGGACATAAAGTAGATGTATATTTAAGTGATATGAAAGTCGGTATTGGTGAGGCAATCGTAATGGACGAGAAGTTTGGCATTATTATTTCTGAAATTGAAGCTGATAAGAAACATGCAGCGCTTATGAAGGCACAAAATCAAATGCAGGATAAAGAGTAGAGGAGGAGTCATATGTCGTATATGACGACCTTATTTCAAGTCGTTTTACTGTTTGGTGCGCTCGGCTATGGTGCATATTATATGACGAAAAAGACACGCAAACAGCAGTTTTTTAAGCAAGGTGAAAATGGACACATTCAAGTGAAAGACGGTGTTTATTTAAATCATCAAACGAGCGCCTTTTTATTTGAAGTGGACGGAAAGCAAGTGTTCACTGTTATTAGTAATAACGGTGTACAATCTGTGCAGTTAACAGGAACAGGAAATCAGTTTCAACAAGCGTTAGAAGACGCGGTGAAGAGTGAAACGAAAAAAGTAGAGGATCCATCATGAGAATAAAGAAACAGTTATCGTTATTTGCCGTTATTTTCGCATTTTCTATTATTTTTTCATTTGTTTTTGTAAATCCAGCGTATGCAGCCCCGAACGGCTTTATTAATTTCGAAAATGGAAAAGAGTTTACGAGTAATTCAAGTGTACAACTATTCGCGCTCGTTACCCTTCTATCATTATCTTCTTCTATCGTTCTTTTATTTACGCATTTTACTTATTTTATGATTGTTCTTGGGATTACTCGTCAAGGGCTTGGGGTTATGAATTTACCACCGAACCAAGTGCTTGTTGGACTCGCATTATTTTTATCGCTGTTTACAATGCAGCCAGTGCTTGGTCAATTAAAGAGTGATGTGTGGGACCCGATGACGAAAGAAAAAATAACAGTAAGTCAAGCTGCGGAGACGACAGCTCCGATTATGAAAGATTATATGTCGAAGCATACGTATAAGCATGATTTGAAAATGATGCTTAAAGTGCGTGGAGAAGAGTTGCCGAAAGATTTAAAGGATCTTTCACTGTTTACGCTTGTGCCATCCTTTACGTTAACGCAAATTCAAAAAGGTTTACTTACAGGGATGTTCATTTATTTAGCGTTTGTCTTTATTGATTTAATTATTAGTACACTTTTAATGTACCTTGGGATGATGATGGTACCGCCGATGATTTTAAGTTTACCATTTAAAATACTCGTTTTCGTATATTTAGGTGGATATACAAAAATCGTCGATATTATGTTTAAGACGGTCGCCTGAAGCGTTTGATGCTATGTGATAGGAGTCATATAAATGAATACGTCACCAATTATAGATATTTTCCAAACCTTTTTTTATAAAGGGGTTATGATTTTAATGCCGATTGCCGTTGTAAGTATGATTGTCGTTATTATTATCGCCGTTATTATGGCGATGATGCAAATTCAAGAGCAAACGCTGACGTTTTTACCGAAAATGGCGAGTATTGTGCTCGTTATTATCATTTTAGGTCCGTGGATGTTTCAAGAGTTAACGATGCTTATTTTAGATTTATTTGATAAAATCCCATCGCTATTGCGTTCGTACTAAGATAGGTGAACTGAAATGAATATGGAATTATGGGCGGCGACGTTTTTTGCGTTTTGTCGCATTACTTCATTTTTATATTTTCTACCGTTTTTCTCAGGCCGATCAATTCCGGCGATGGCAAAGGTTACATTTGGACTCGCTCTTTCGATTACAGTGGCAGATCAAGTGGATGTCTCTCACATAAAGACAGTTTGGGATGTAGCAGCTTATGCAGGAACGCAAATTGTAATTGGGTTATCACTTTCAAAAATTGTAGAGATGCTGTGGAACATTCCGAAAATGGCAGGGCATATTTTAGACTTTGATATCGGTTTATCACAGGCGAGTTTATTTGATGTAAATGCAGGGTCACAGTCCACTTTGCTATCAACAATTTTTGATATATTTTTTCTTATTATTTTTATTTCACTGGGCGGCATTAACTATTTCGTTGCCACGATTTTAAAGTCGTTTCAATATACAGAGGCGATTTCAAAATTGTTGACGACTAGTTTTTTAGATAGTCTACTCGCAACGTTATTATTTGCAATTACATCAGCGGTTGAAATTGCTTTGCCACTTATGGGCAGTCTATTCATTATTAATTTCGTCCTTATTTTAATTGCAAAAAATGCACCGCAATTAAACGTTTTTATGAATGCGTACGTAATTAAAATAACGTGTGGTATTTTGTTTATTGCGATGAGTGTACCGATGCTCGGTTATGTGTTTAAAAATATGACAGACGTATTACTGGAAGAGTATACGAAACTATTTAACTTTTTCTTAACGAAGTAGGGGGACGCGCATGGCAAAGGATAATAAAACAGAAAAGGCCACCCCGCAGAAGCGTAAAAAATCGCGTGAAGAAGGGAATATCGCCCGGAGTAAAGATTTAAATAATTTATTTTCCATTCTTGTATTAGCAGTTGTCGTTTACTTCTTCGGAGATTGGCTCGGTTTTGAGATTGCGAATTCCGTAGCGGTGCTGTTTGATCAAATTGGAAAAAATACAGATTCGACCGAGTATTTTTATTTAATGGGCATATTACTTCTGAAAGTATCAGCTCCTATATTAATACTCGTATACGCTTTTCATTTATTCAATTATATGATTCAAGTCGGTTTCTTATTTTCTTCTAAAGTACTTAAGCCGAAAGCATCACGTATTAATCCGAAAAACTATTTTACGAGATTGTTTAGTCGTAAAAGTTTAGTAGATATTTTGAAATCACTGTTTTATATGGGATTAATCGGTTACGTTTCGTACGTTCTCTTTAAAAAGAATTTAGAGAAGATTGTTAGTATGATTGGATTTAACTGGACAGCGTCACTTACTGAAATTATTAGCCAAATTAAATTTATCTTTCTAGCCATTTTAATTATTTTAATCATTCTTTCTATTATTGATTTCATTTATCAAAAATGGGAGTACGAACAAGATATTAAGATGAAAAAAGAAGAAGTGAAACAAGAGCATAAAGATAATGAAGGGGACCCGCAAGTAAAGGGGAAACGAAAAAACTTTATGCATGCCATCTTGCAAGGGACAATTGCGAAGAAGATGGATGGTGCAACGTTTATTGTGAATAACCCGACGCATATTTCGGTTGTACTTCGTTACAATAAACAAGTTGATGCAGCGCCTATTGTCGTTGCAAAAGGGGAAGATGAGCTCGCATTATATATACGAACGCTTGCCCGGGAACAAGAAATACCAATGGTGGAAAACCGTCCGCTTGCTCGTTCTTTATATTATCAAGTTGAGGAAGATGAGACGATTCCAGAAGATTTATACGTAGCTGTAATTGAAGTTATGCGCTATTTAATTCAAACGAAAGAACTTGAAGTATAATAGCGCGTTTGGAGGGGATCTCTTTGTTTAAGATGGATTCTGCAAGAACCTATTTTTCTATCTTTTTAGCAGCGTCATTCGTTGTGGCGCTCTTAATTCCACTTCCACCATTTATACTTGATATCGTTATCGTTTTTCTACTAAGTATGTCAGTGCTTATTTATATGCGAGCTACAAGTATTAACGAGTGGGATGAATTAAAGTCATTTCCGACGATGTTGTTATTAATCGGGATTTTCCGCGTATCGATTAACGTTTCGACGACGCGAGCGATTTTAACAGACGGAAATGCGGGTCATGTTATTGAAGAGTTCGGCCAGTTCGTAATTGGCGGAAACTTATTAATTGGTATCGTTATTTTTATAGTATTAATCATATTCCAGTTTATCGTTGCAAACGGTGCGTCTCGTACAGCTGAAGTAGCAGCTCGTTTTACACTTGATTCTTTACCAGGGAAACAAATGTCTATCGATGCTGACTTGAATCAGCGTCTTATTACAGAAAAAGATGCACAGGCGAAACGAAAAAAATTAAATATGGAAACAGAGTTTTACGGAGCGATGGATGGTGCCGGAAAGTTCATTAAAGGGGACGTTATTTTCGGGATTGTCATTTTATTCGTAAACATTATTTTCGGCTTAATTGTTGGTATGATGCAGCAAGGAATGAGCTTTGCAGATGCGGCTATTCACTATACACAGTTAACTGTTGGTGACGGAATTGTAAACCAAATCGGTTCGTTAATGCTTGCGATTTCAACAGGTATTATCGTAACGCGAGTATTTGACGGTTCACCTGATACAGTAACTGAAGGAATCTTTAAAGAGTTATTAGCGCATGAAGTTGTTGTATATGCGCTTGGTGGTTTATTTATCGCAATGGGTGTTTTTACACCGTTACCATTTCTACCATTTGCTCTCGTTGGTGGAACAATTATCTTCTTAGGAATTCGCAATAAAAAGCGAATAAAGAAAGAAAAAGAAGAAGAGCTCCAAAAAGAATTGGAAATGATTCAAGGCGAGGATGAGCAATTGCAACAAGTGGAAGATTCATTCGGAGTCTTTACAGATAAATATCCAATTATTGTAGAGCTTGGTTTAGATTTAGCGGCACTTGTAAAGCAGAAGATAAACGGGGAAACAGCTCGTGATAAAGTTGTTCTTATGAGGAAGTCAATTATTACTGACCTTGGTATTAACGTTCCTGGAATTAACTTTAAAGATAATACGAGTTTTAGACCGCGCGGACGTTACATTATTCGTATTAAAGGTGCGAAAGCTGCTGAAGGAGTTTTAAAATCAGGTTATTTACTAGCACTGAAAACACCGAACGTAATGGCTGATTTAGATGCAGAGCCAGCGAAAGATCCAATCTTCGGTGAAGATGGATATTGGATTTTGGAGCATATGGTACAAGATGCACAAATGAAAGGCTATCAAGTGTTAGAGCCGCTCAGCATATTAATTACGCATTTAGATGTTGTCGTTAGACGTAATCTTCATGAGTTAATTCAGCGTCAACATGTGAAAGACTTGATTAACTCGCTTGAAACTGATAATGGCGTTTTATTAGAAGAAATTAAGAAGAAAGAAATCGATTTATCACTCGTGCAAAATGTTATTAAACAACTTCTGAAAGAAGGAATTTCAATTCGTGATTTACCAACAATTATTGAAGGTATTATTGACGGGAAAGAAATTTATCAAAACCATGTTGATGGTGTCACTGCATTTGTTCGTGAATGTATTTCAAAAGTTATTTGTGAGAGTGCGAAAAATCCTGATGGGAAAATTTATGCAGCGCTTTTCGCTGATTCAATCGAGCTAGATGCGGATGTTGTTAATAATTCATACCAAGGTTATTTATTAAACTGGGATTTAGATTTAGAAACGCGTGTAGTAGAACAAGTACAGCGCGTTTTCAAACAAGCGCGTTTAATGGGAAGAGAGCCAGTATTATTAACACGCAGAAAAGATTTCAGATTTGCGATTGTGAGACTTCTTGAACGTTATCAAATAGAAGCTAAAGTATTATGTATTAGTGAATTGGCACCAGAAATTGTTGTAGATCAAATTGCTTATATTGAATAGTAGGGGGTGAAGTAATGGAAAGTACAGAAAAAAAAGAAGCGTTAATGCGAATAAAAGCAGCTTCGAAAAATGAATTGTATCGAAAGTTATTTGACCAATATGGTACAGATTATTACTACGTTGTCGATGAAAGTGTAAAACGAAACATCCCGTTTTTTTGGAAGAAGAATTATGAAATGTTAGTCGCTTTTCCTGAAGATAAACAGGAAGAAAGTAACGAAGGCATAGCTCAGTTTCATGAACAATTAATGGATGTTGTAAATGAACCTTCAGAAGAAATCGTGAAGGTAAATGGAATTCAATCTGTCTTGCACAATTTAGAAAACGTAACGACTTCTATGTCGTACGCGGCGATGCAAACAGGAAATAGTGAAGAATGGGCAAGAAAAAAAGAGAAACTATTACAACTGTTTGAAAAAGGGATTGTCGTTGTGAAACGTACGGAAGAGGCGAAAGTAACGAAAAAACAGCCTACTGTGAAACAAGCTGTTCCTGTAAAGAAAGAAGAAGTAGTTGTTAAAAAAGAAAAGCAGGAATCTGTGCCATTTATTATTCAAAAAGTAATTCGGATGTTAGAACAAAACGATGTGGAACAATATTTCATTCATGCATATGCTGAAAAATTAAAAGTGAAGTTTGAGAATGCAACGATGATTACAGAAGAGGAAGTCATCGGATACATATTGGAAGATATGAGATCTCATTTCAATACTGAAAACGTATTTGAAAAAGAAGTACAAACGATTGCATTAATCGGTCCAACTGGCGTTGGAAAAACGACGACACTTGCGAAAATGGCATGGCAGTTTCACGGTAAGAAAAAAACGGTTGGTTTTATTACAACAGACCACTCTCGCATTGGAACAGTGCAGCAACTGCAAGATTACGTGAAAACAATTGGATCAGAAGTTATCGCTGTGCGGGATGAAGCCGCAATGGCACGGGCGCTTACTTATTTTAAAGAAGAAGCGCGCGTCGATTATATTTTAATAGATACAGCCGGAAAAAATTATCGTACGTCAGAAACGGTTGAAGAAATGATTGAGACGATGGGGCAAGTAGAGCCAGATTATATTTGTTTAACGTTATCAGCTTCTATGAAAAGTAAAGACATGATTGAAATCATTACGAACTTTAAAGATATTCATATTGATGGTATCGTGTTTACGAAATTTGATGAAACAGCGAGTAGTGGTGAATTGTTGAAAATTCCAGCAGTTTCATCGGCTCCAATTGTATTAATGACAGACGGACAAGACGTGAAGCAACATATACATATCGCTACAGCTGAACATTTAGCAAAACAAATGTTACAAACATCGTAAGAAAAGAGGTGAAGAATAAGGCGCTTGCCTTATTCAAACGAGTATGAACGGTCTTTATATAGGTTCTATGGGTATGATGAATTACATGCAGCATATTAATGTTCATTCGAATAACGTCGCAAATGCCCAAACGACAGGATTTAAAGCAGAAAACATGACTTCTAAAGTATTTGATGTACAAGACACATATCGCCGCGGTGACGGTGCGATGACAAATATCGGTTCGGTTGATTACGCTGTCGTACCAGCTGCGACGCATGTGAACTTAGTGCAAGGAAATATACAAATGACAAATAGTGCTACAGATTTCTTTTTAGACGACGGTGCGGCTGGCACATCATCATTTTTCGTTACATCTAAAAATGATGAAACATTTTTAACGAGAGACGGTAGTTTTACATTAAATAGTGATCGTTATTTACAAACAGCATCTGGTGCTTTCGTAATGGGTGAGAATAATGAACGTATTCGTATTCCAGAAGGAGCAAAGGTAGCTGTACAAGCAGACGGTACATTATACGATGAAGTAACACAAAATAATATTGGCCGCTTGCAAACGAAAACAGTAGATGCAGAAACGAATGCTCGCCTTGTGCAACGAGAAAATAAAAGTTTTACACTAGCAGAAGGTAACATCGCTGATTTACCGAATGGAACAGGGATTGTGAAAAATCATATGCTAGAAAATTCAAATGTGGATATGACGAAAGAGATGGCAGATCTTATGTCGAGTCAAAAAATGATTCAAGCATCGCAACGTATTATGACTTCATTTGATAAAATTTATGAAAAAGAAGCAAATGAAATATTGAGATAAAGGACTCCCATTAGCGGGAGTCTTTTTTTTATCGGGCAAAAGTCCGATGGGGGAACCCCCCTCTGATTAAAGTTTCATTTTATTGTTGCTTTTATTATAGTTACATCATAAAATGATAATGATTATCAATATCATTTTAATCATTTCATGTGTTATAAAAAATACAAGATGTGATGGTCGCATCACTTGTTTAACTAGGTGAATTAAAAATAAGGGGAAGGTGTGTACATATGTCTACAAAAAAACAGCTTTGCATTGGACTATGTTTGATTTCTAGAAAGAAAGAACAAGAGAATGAGTTTGATTCGGGAATTGATGAGCAAGTAGAGTTAGCGAAGCAAGCAGAAAAATCGAAGTTAGATTTTGTTTTTAAAGCGGATTATTTAGTGGCACATCCAGATTTAATTGCACGTAATAAGGGGAATGTAATTTTAGATCCAACATTACTTTTTACTGCAATTGCTTATGCAACAGAAAAAATTGGAGTGGTTACGACAGCTTCAACATCGTTTTATCCACCATATATACTAGCGAGGCAATTACAATCTTTACACTGGATTAGTAACGGCCGAGTAGGTTGGAATATTGTTACATCCATTGACGGTGCTGAAAACTTTGGTGAGGCAGGGATGCCACCATCTGAGGAACGATACGCGAAAGCGGCAGAATGTACAGAGTTAGTAAGAAAACTTTGGAGGAGTCATCCTTATGAAGTTTTGAAAGAAGACAACGCAGATGTAATTAGAGAGATGGTACAGCCAATTGAGCATCGTGGTGAGCATTTTGAGGTGAAAGGTCCACTTAATGTTCCGCAACACATTTCTGGAGAAATGCCATTATTTCAAGCTGGTGCCTCAGATCCAGGTCGGAATTTCGCTGCCTCTGTTGCAGATGCGATTTTTGCCGCAATGCCAGATATAGAATCAGGAATCGAACTTCGTCAAGATTTAAGAAGAAGAGCAGAAAAGCATGGCCGAACGAAAGATGCTATACGTGTATTGCCTGGATTATATTTCTTTATAGGTGATACATATGAAGAAGCACTAGAGATGCATAGGCAAGCCCATCAACATCTCACAAAAGAGAAGAGGTTCGCTTTACTTGAAATGGTACTCGGATTAGACGTTAGAGGGATTCCGTTAGAAAGTAAGGTAACTGAAGATATGCTGCCAAGCAGGGAGAAAACTGTACGTAGTAAAACACATGCCGAATTATTACGGAAGTACATCATTAAAAATGAACCAACTGTTGAACAAATACTGGAGCGACCAGAAGTTGTTGGCTCTGCTCATTGGGTAGCGGTTGGCACACCACAAGACGTTTGTAAGCAAATTATGGATAGGTTTGAAGCCGGAGCATTAGATGGATTTATTGCAATTCCAGGGGGGCCTCCAAAATCATTGGATTTGTTCTTTAGTGAAGTCATTCCTTTATTCGTGAGAGCAGGTGTGTTTAGGGAAGAGTATACAGGTTCAACCTTACGTGAGCATCTGGAGGGGAACATATCAAATACTTTGCAGTTAAAATAAGTGGAATAGTATGTACAAAAAGCCTTTCACAAGAAGGCTTTTTATTTCGTTTTAAAATTTCAGAATTATCAATTGACTTTATAAGTCTTCTTTTTTATATTAGTAGGTATAGTAATAACTACTAATATAAAATGCATCGTTTTGAAATGAGAGTTATTTAGATTGTGAGGGATTACCGATGGATGAAATTATAAAAGAATTACAAAAGTTAGGTTTTTCTCAATATGAATGTAAAGCGTATATTGGTTTATTAAAACATTATCCAGTAACAGGTTATGAAGTTAGTAAACAAACAGGTGTACCCCGTTCAATGATTTATGAAGTACTTGGCAAGTTGATGGATAAAGGAGCGGTGCATATCGTTCCTTCTGAACCAGTGAAATATGTACCAGTGCCAGCTACGGAATTAATGGATCGAATGCGAAAAGATTTTGAAAAGTCCTTTGAATTTCTAGACCGAAAATTAAATTGTTTAGAACAAGAGCGACAAATTGATGTAATTTCGCATATTCGCTCAAATGATCGTGTTTTGAAAGAAATATGCAATATAATTAATAGAGCAAAAGAAGAGTTATGGATTTCTGTATGGGAAAATCAAGTGCACGAGATTGAGCCGTTCATTCATCAAAAGGAAGCGGAAGGCGTACATATTTTTTCAATTTTATTTGGTGCTCCAGAAACAAAAATAGGAGCGACATTTCACCATAATTATATGACACCTCACGTCGTTGAAAAGAGAATGGGTGGTCATTTAACTGTTATCGCGCGTGATGGGGAAGAAGTATTAATTGCTAATTTTTCAAATGATAGCACTTCATGGGCCGTTACAACGTATGATCCAGCTTTAGTTCTCGTCGCTACAGAATATGTTCGGCACGACATTATGGTGGAGGAGATTACGAAGGAGTTTGGAGCTGATAAATTAGATACATTATGGCGTGAAAACATAGATTTAGTTCATGTCGTAACAGGAAAACGTACTATGGAAGAAATGGGGGGAGATAATGGTGAATAAAGCTCAAGCACATATGACACTGCAGAGCGATGATTCATTTCAGCAAGGTGTAAAGGATTGTTTACCAACTGTATTTGGATATTTGAGCATCGGTATAGCGGCTGGTGTTATTGCGAAAACAGCAGGTTTCTCGATCATAGAAATTGCTTTTATGTCCACATTAATTTACGCAGGTTCTGCTCAGTTTATATTAGCGGGTATGTATGCAGCGGGTGCCCCAGCCTCGGCAATTATTTTTACTGTGTTCTTTGTTAATTTACGTCACTTATTAATGAGTGCTGCACTCGCACCTTACTTCACTAAGATACCTCTTTTTAAAAATTTAATAATTGGTTCGCAAATTACAGATGAAACTTTCGGCGTTGCAGTGCAACAAGCAGCACAAAAAGGCCATTTAGGCGAGAAATGGATGATGGGACTTAATGTAACAGCATATTTAAATTGGATTTTAGCTACAGTTCTCGGAGGGCTTTTTGGAGAGTGGATACCAGATCCTCATACGTACGGAATGGATTATGCGTTACCAGCGATGTTTATCGGATTATTTGTACTTCAGCTAATAAGTAGTAAACCGAAACTAGCCATTCATCTAAGTGTTGCAATTGTAGCGATTATTATCGCATACGTTTCACACTTATTTATGCCAGATAGTATAGCAGTTATTATCGCAACGCTGTTAGCTGCGACAATCGGGGTGGTGATTGAAAAATGGAAGTAAGATTGGACGTATTATTCCTTTTACTAGCAGCAGGAGCAGTTACACTCGTGCCACGTATTTTACCTCTACTCGTATTTAGCAAACTACAAATTCCAGACTGGGGTTTAAAATGGTTAAATTACATACCAATCGCGATATTAGCAGCACTTTTAGCTCAAGTACTATTTATGCACGAGACGGTGCAGTGGGATTACCTTATTGCAGCAATTCCAACATTTCTTGTTGCAATATATACTCGTAGTTTATTAGGAACAGTATTAACAGGCGTCATTGTGATTATTTTGTTACGTTTATTTTTCTAAAAAGGATTCAGCTCATATAATAGCGAAAGGTGTAATAACATGAAATATATAGGGGTGGTGTTATGATACTTTTAACGATAGGCGCTATTTTATTAACGTTATTTATTTTCTTTATTATCGGCTTCATTACGTTTATGATGTTTGTGGATAAGGCGACACCTCAAATTTATTACACACCTTGTGAATCAGTGACAGTGAAATCTAAAGGTAAAAATAGAAGGAAGAAAAGTTGATGTTTGGCTTTTCTTTCTTCCGTTTTATCTGATTTTTCTGTATAATTTAAGTTAGTTATTCAACTAACTTAAAAAGTGGTGATATAAATGGCTAAACCGAATGTTGTTAACAAACAGAAGTTGCTAGAAGCAACAAAAGAAATTATTGCAGAGCACGGAATGGAAAAATTAACGTTAAAAGCAGTTGCAGAGAATGCTAAAGTTACACAGGGAACCGTATATTATCATTTTAAAACGAAGGATCAATTATTACTTGAAGTGACTGAATCGTTTTGTAAAGCATCGTGGGAACAAATAGGAAGGGATGTACAGCTAGAAAAGGCTTTACAATCGGCCAAAAGTAGATGTGTGAAAGATTCAATGTATCATCATTTGTTTTTTCAATTAGTAGCTAGTGGACTACAAAATGATGCGATGAAAGATAAAATTGGTGAACTGTTACATTATGAAAATCAAGAATTAAAAAGAGTTTTAGATAAAAAAGTAGGAGGTGCAATTACGTCTCAAATTTCTGCTGAAACGTGGAGCATTTTATGTAATGCATTAATTGACGGATTGGCATTGCAAGCTTTATTCAATCAATCTTTTTCTACAGAAAGAATATATGACGATTTGTCTTTGCTTTTAGAAACATTTATGAGATTGCAAAAGGGAGGGAATGGTAGTGAATAAAAAATTATGGATTACCATTTTGTTTTCTGTCGGTATTTGGTTTGTTGCTTCAGCGTTTTTTATTGTCCTCGGTTCTTCAGTTTTAGAAGAGTACACATCAAGTAAATTTTTTCTACACATGACCTTTCTAGAATTAGGAACGGCAGTAGCAATTTATTTTGTGATGTGGTTATATGAAAAATTAGACTCCTCGAAATATGCAGTTATTAAGTTAGGTATATGCGGTACAGCAATTGGATTAATTTTAGATTCTTACATCTTGTATAATTCTTCTAGCATACTTTCACAATTATCCTCACAGCAAATCATATCATTTACCATTTGGATGGTTATTGCTTATGCTTTATATTTAATAATTCCTTTAGTCATGGAACGAAAAAAACTGTTGTAAAGAGGTTTTTATCCTCTTTACAACAGTTACATTCCCGAAAGCACTAACAACAATAATCCAAATAGAAAACTAATAAACGAAAGAAAACCGATAGATATGGAAAAAACACGATTGTTTTTCCATTCGCGTGCGAAAACGATAAAGCCTAAAACGCAAAGGAAAAACCAAATAGGTAGAAATATAAATCGACTAACCTTCTCAGGTAGCAATGAATAAAAATTTGTTAAATATAATATCCAATTCGCAAAAAATAGAGCACATACGATGAATGATTGTAAGTATGGTCGGTTTAGAAAATTTCCTTTTTTAACCGTCATAAAAATGAGAGCTAATGCTGAAAGAAAGGGAATTATTATGAAAATGAGTAATAGTAATGTTAGTGACATATGAAGCTCCTTTATAAGATTGTCTTCATAAGAAACGAATCTATATTTTGTATGCATGCTTTGTAGATTCCTTGTTATATTTTTCAGTGTATGGATTTAAAAATCCATGTTCACCTTGTAGTTGTTTTATTTCTAATAAAGGATTATCTTGTTGCTGTAATGTTTTCATTAAGGAGCATACTGAAAAATTAGTTTCTTTTTCAGGGAAAATAAGTAATGTAGCACACGAAGGTTTCACGTGAACATAGTCGCGTATACGAGAACCGTAACACCCAATGATAAAATCTATTTTTGAATTGGTACTACAGAGCCAAGCGATTGTTGCCCCAACGCTAAAACCGAGAAGTCCTATATGCGTGTAACTATTGGAAAGGCTAGTAATGAGTTCTTCAATTTGCTCTTTTCCATCATCAAATCCAATGTGATTCATAAAATGCTGATATGCTTTTTCTTCATCACTATAATGAAATGCCTGTTGTAATTGTAGAAGATTAGGACAGAATACATCTATATGAGATGAAGTGAAGCGGTCTATAACATGATGCATATGATCGTTCACACCGTATATTTCATGAACAGAAACGAGAGCTAATTTTTTCTTCATAGTTACAATGTGCCTCTATGAAACTTATATTCTTTCTCAACAAGGCAGATACGCAGGTGGAAATTTTCATACCATTGCTCACGGCCTCGTTTTTTCGCTTCTTTATGTAAGGCGTTCTTTTTCCAATTTTCAATTGCTTCAAGTGACTCCCAATAAGAAATTGTAATGCCGAGTCCCGAATTATCACGTGCGCTTTCGACACCTAAAAATCCAGGTTGCTGTTTCGCAAGTTCCTCCATTTTTTCGGCAACGGTACTATAATCTGTTGTATCATTTGAAAGGTTAGAAGTGAATATAACTGCATAATAATGATTCGTTTTTTGTGGAGCATTTCCCATGTAATTTCCCCCTTTAATAAGTATTTTAGCACGTAATAAAAAGAAGCATGGGGCTTCTTTTCTTTTTAGGCTGTAAATTTTAATCCAGCATACTTGCGCTTTCTTCTTTTGAATATTACGTTCCCTCATTATTACTTGTATAATTTGGTCAATTGTAAGTAGTTTTTCGAAATCGGACAAGGGCACTTCTTTCCGTAATATAGAACATCATAAATGAGAGAAAAGGTATGAAGTTTCTATTTTATATTCAGAATTTAATGATTAATAAATACTATAAATCTAAAAATCTCTATATAAAAATGTATAAATTAGTAATTTATCACATATTTTGTTAACAAATAGCGAGATTTATATTAGAATAATACATATAAAGTATATTCGAATAATATACTAAAAACTGTAATTAAGGAGGTAAACTCTTTGCACAATAGGATGAAAGGAAATAGAAAAATATTAAATACATTTGTAGTTGTTATGAGTTTATTTTTACTATTATCGCAGTTACAGTTTTTGAGTCCAATTGATGAGGTAAAGGCAGAAATAACAGAGGAAGAAGGTTTTGATACGCCAACTTATCAATCTATTCATAAAGGTGATATGTATTCTACCGGTAATGTGAATTTAGGTATTAAAGCCACTGAAGCTCAGAAGAAAACGGCATTGTATTCGGATATAACATATACGTACGGGACAACACCGAATGGTTATACACGGGAACTAATTGATGTGGATGATGACCCAACGACTACAAATTCATCTAAGGCATATATTCCTGTTCCGGAGGATGCTGAAATTGAGTGGGCTGGATTATATTGGAGTTCAACACGTTACGAATTAACACAACAGCAGTATGTAGCACCAGTTAAGTTGACCACTCCTGTAGGGAAGAGCTTTCAAGTATCACCAAGTAATACGTATTACGGAGGTGGCTTACTTTATGGTTTCGGTATTGATGGTACTTATTTTTCTAACTATGCAGATGTTACAGAGCTTTTAAATTCTTCTAATTCAAAAGGAGGAAGCTATACTGTAGCAAATATACCTTATCCGAATACAAAGCTTGCATATAATTCTGGGTATTATTCTTTTGCTGGTTGGTACATGTTAGTAATCACGAAAGATAAGTCAAAAACTAGAAAAGCATTTACTGTGTATGATGGTGGATTGAAAAGAGCTACTGGATCTGGTGAAAAAGAATTCACGATGAAAAACTTTATTGCTTCAAAAACTGGAGATTTAGATCCGAAAGTTTCTGTTTTCGCTGTTCAAGGAGATAGATATTGGCAAGGTGATAAACTCTTTGTTCATACAGATAACACCTGGAAGGAAGTTACGGATAAGCTGAATCCGACAGGTAATATATTTAATTCCACTATTTCTGAATATGAGGAACATATGCGAGATAAGTATCCAGGTACATTTAACCCAGATTATAAAAATAATTTAGGGGTTGATGCAGATTTAATAAAGCTACCGGCAGGATATATTAAACCAAATCAAAAGGAAATACGTTTAAAAGCTGCGACATCTGGTGATGATTACGTATTAAATACATTAGCCTTTGCAGTAAATGCAACAGCGCCAGAGCTTGTAATCGATAAGGAAGTAATAGATACAAAAGAAAAGTACGATCCCGGTGATGAAGTTACATATCGTTTACGGGTGAAAAACATTGAACCGAATTCGAGTTCTGTTGATACAAAAATTGAAGATGTTTTAGATTCGCGTCTAGAATTTGTACCAGATTCGGTGAAAATTATTTCTGGTCCGAATGCGGGAGATCAAACAGAACAGGTTGATTATAATGCAAAGACAAGAAAGTTAACGATAAGAATTGGTGAAGGAGCAAATGCTACGAAAGGTGGAATCTATACGGATAAAACACCTGAGACAACCGTTGAATTTAAAGCGAAATTAAGGGGAGAAAAGGTAGAAACAGAAATTCCTAATATCGCTGTTGTTCAAGGGATTGATGAGTTAACAGGAAGTCAGGTTGAAGCTAACGATTCTAATAAAGTAGTAGTTAAAGTATTACCTGAACGAGAAGAGAAACACGGTAAGTTAATAGCTACTAAACTAGCTAAAGATATAAACGGTGGTACGCTGAAAGTTGGCGACAAACTAGAATATACAATTCATACTAAAAATAGTGTGCCAGATTCTCTCTTAAAATCAGTTAAAATTACGGATAAACTTCCTGAAGGAGTAGAATATGTTCCAAACACGTTAAAGATAAACGGGAAGGAACAAACGGATGTTGAAGATGAAGATCATGCACATATAAAAGATGGAACAATTTATGCTCATTTCGGCGACCTTAAAGGCGAGGAAGAGAAAGCAATCACGTTTGAAATTGTTGTAAAACCAGAAATGGCAAATAAGAAAGTAAAGAATATAGCAATAGTTGAGACTGATAGTTCGGCCGATAAGGAGAAGCCAGAAGTTGAAACACCAGTCGACCCGTTGTCTGGACAACTAGAATCGAAGAAAGAGATTATTGATATGAGGCAAGAAAAAGTTCATGTCAATGATGAATTTGAGTATCAAATTAAAGTTCGAAATAAGGTAGAAAATGGACTTATTAAAGATATGCGTCTAATGGATAAACTTCCTGAAGGTGTAGAGTATGTAGCTGGTAGTATGAAAGTGAATGGGAATTTACTGACAGACGCAGTTGACGAAGATGCAGGGGCGTATGAGGATAATACGATTAAAGTAAACTTTGGTGACGTGCTTGATACGGAAGAAAGAATGGTAACTTTTAAAGTGAAAGTTACGCAAGACGCATTAAAAACGAAAGAAATTGAGAACATAGCGGTTGTTGAGGGGAAAACACCAGATAATGAAGATTTACCCCCACAAAAACCGAATGTAAAAACGCATGTGGAAGCAAAGGAACCTAAGGTGAGTAAAATGGTTTCGGACGCAGATGAAATAGAAGTGGAAAAGGCGACATTACAAAGTGTAGGTGAAGAGTTTACATGGCATGTAAACTATAATTTTGGAAATGATGTCATGAACCTTGAAAAAGTGGTATTACAGGATGACTTAGAAGATATTTTAACTATCCTACAAGTACAACTTGTAAACAGTGATGGAGAGGCCATAGAAGTTATACCGCAAATTGATGAACAATTAAAGAACGTAAGTATTGAGTTACCAAAGCGGGACGGAAATTATAATTATCTTGCGAATCAATCTTATACAATGCACATTAAGTCAATGCTAAATGCTAATGTAAATGCAGATATAGTAACGAAATACAATGCGAATGGTGGTATTCCAAATAAAGCGGAGTTACTGTTTGATCAGAAGAAATCCGTATCAAATGAAGTATTTGTAGTACCACCAACATTAGGGGGATTTGAGATTGAAAAAGTAGATGCGAACGATGAAAATCTCAAATTAGAAGGCGCAGTATTTGAAGTGATAAGTAAAGGTGGAAATATAGTATGTAAATTAACAACCGATAAAGATGGTTTGGCAACTTCTACTCCATTAATAGTTGGCAAATATACATTAAAAGAAGTACAAGCACCAAAAGGATATATGTTGATGAGAGAGCCAGTAGAAATAGAAGTGAAGCCTGGAATGAATTCACAAAAAATAAGAGTAGTAAATAAGAAGAGTGAATTCGTTATTCCAGAGACTGGTGGAACAGGGACAATTATTTATTATGTAATGGGTGGAATATTGATGTTTGTTACATTGTTCCTCTTTGTTAGAAAGAGAAACAGTGAAAGATAGATAGAACAAAAGCAATAGAAATGATAGGGAGTGGGCAACTATGAAAAAGATTTTTAGTTTATTTTTAATTGGTATGTTAGCTTTTTCAACGCTATCTAACATGATTGTTAGTGCGGAATCTAGAAGTACAGGTACTTTAACGATTCACAAGTTTGAACAAAGTAAAGATGCTAAAACAACTTCAGAAGGTAATGGGAAAGAAGGACAAATTGTTCCGGAAGATGCAAAGCCTTTAGAAGGTGTAACTTTTGAAATTAAACGAATTGAGTCATTTGAAAAGATTTCAAATGATGGAACTGTTATAAAAGAAGAGGAAAATCCAGTAAAAGACGCTGCAATTACAAAGATAACAGATGCGAAAGGGGAAGCTGTTTTTAAAGATCTTCCGCTAGGACGTTATGAAGTAAAAGCAATTGAAGGTCCAAAACATATTGCGTTAGATAAGACTACTTTTATAGTTGATATTCCAATGACAAGTGCAGATGGTAAAGATTTAAATTACGATGTTCATATTTATCCAAAGAATGAAACGAAACGTGGTTCAGTAGAATTAATGAAAAAAGGTGAAGGGGACAAAGTATTACCAGATGCAGAGTTCCACTTATTTGAAAAAAATAAAGATGGCACGAGTACACAAGTAAAAACACCAAAACCATTAGTAACGGGAACAGATGGTAAGATTCGTGTAGAATCTTTAGAATATGGAGATTACTATTTTATAGAGGAAAAAGCGCCGAAAGGTTATTTAACAAGTAAAGAAGAATATCTTTTTTCTATTAAAGAAACTGGTAAACTGGTTAAATTAGAAAAAGATGTAAAAAACTATAAAGAACCTACAATTGAAAAAACGATTAACGACAGTTCAAAGAACGCGGGAATAAATCGTGAAACAGAGTATACGTATGATATTAAAACATTGCTTCCTGAGGATATTCAAACGTATCAAAATTATGTTGTAACCGATGTTTTAGATGATCGTTTAGAGGTTGTTGGAACACCAATTGTAATGATTGATGGTAAAAAAGTTGATGAGAGTATTGTAAATGTAATTGTTGCTGGACAAAAGGTTATTGCTTCAGTGGAAGATTTTTCGAAAGTAACAGGGAAAGAATTACACTTGCAAATTACTGCGAAAATTAAAGGTGATGTTCAATCTGGAGTGGAAATTCCGAACAAAGCAGTACTTGATTTTGTAAACAAAGATGATGTTTCATCAGAAAAAGATGGAAAACCATCAAACGAAGTAGTGGTTACACCAACAATGGGAAATATAAAAATCGAAAAAATTGATGGTAAGAATAAGTCTCTGAAATTAGAAGGTGCAAGATTCGAATTACGAGATAAAAAGGGAAATATTGTAGTAGTAAACAAAAAGAAAATGGATGATATCACTGATGCAGATGGTATTATTACATGGAATGAAATCCCGTACGGTGAATACCAAATTGTTGAAACAGAAGCACCAAAGTATAAAGATGAAGACGGTGCAGTAGAGCAATATCAAAAATTAAGAGATCCGATTGAGATTAAGATTGATGAAAAACATCAAAAAATAGAGCTACAAGTAGAGAACAATAAAAGCGGCTGGATTATCCCACAAACAGGTGGTATAGGAACAGTTTTATTCACAGTAGTTGGTTTGTTATTAATGGTGACAGCGGCGTTTATTTTCTTTAGAAAGAAACCTGTGAAGAATTCTTAATTAATATTTTTATAATAATTGAGTTTGGAAAAGAGGAAAGGCATATTGCTTTCCTCTTTTCTACATTTTATCCGTAGCGAAAGAGGCTGTTATGAAAAAAAATATTATTTTTGGAAGTATATTTTTGCTAGGTTTAAGTATATTTTTATATCCGATTGCAAGTAATTGGTTTGCAACGAGAACGCACTATTCGGAAGTAAGTACGTACGATGAAGCAGTAAGTAATTTACAAAAAGAAGAAATTGAACGTAAGGAGAAAGAAGCACGGGAATATAATGAAAAAGTTCAAAGTACGATGCAAACATTTTCGGATCCATTTCATGAAAATAGTGATGAGAGCAAAAGTTCACATGTAGATATGTTAAATATCGGTCATGTTATGGGATATGTAGAAATCCCAAAAATTGATGTAAATCTTCCAATTTATCAAGGAACGACTGAAGACGTACTAAGCCGCGGAATTGGACAACTGAACGAATCTTCATTACCAGTAGGCGGAGAAAATACGCATGCAGTTTTAACGGGGCATCGCGGTTTACCTTCAGCACTCATGTTTACTCATTTAGACAAAATTGAAAAGAATGATATATTTTATATTCATACATTAGATAAAGTGCTTGCCTATCAGGTAGATCAAATAAAAGTTGTATTACCAAATGAAACAGAAGATTTATTAGTTGTACAAGGAGAAGATTATGCAACGTTAATTACATGCACCCCTTATGGAGTGAATACGCATAGGCTATTAGTGAGAGGACACCGGGTTCCATATGATGCTGGAGAAAAAGAAATGATTCCAAAATCTTTTATTATAGAAGATTGGATGATTGTTCTTCCCATTGTTCTTATTTGTATCATCCTTCTAATGATTTATTTGAAAAAACGAAAATAATATGTATTGTGTGGTGTGTGTGTGAGAAGGAGCTTAATAAGTTTAGTATTGTTCCTTACAGGGTTATCTCTATTTCTATATCCATTGCTTGCTAATTATATAAACAATTATGTATATAAAACAAGAGTAATTCGTTATGAAAAGATGGTAAATAATTTAAAAGCAGAAGATGCCAATGAGAAATTTCGGAAGATGGAAACATATAACCATTTGTTAGGGAAAACTACTTTCAAAATGAATGATCCATTTGTTCATGATACTGAAGTAGATAATGAGCAGTTAGACTTTATAAACAAAAACGAGATGTTTGGTATGATTTCAATTCCAAAAATAAATGAGGAGTTTCCAATTTACTTAGGTGCAAATCAAGAAAACTTAAGTAAAGGAATAGGCCAACTTGAAGGGACTTCTTTACCAATTGGTGGGAAAGATACGCATACTGTATTGGCAGGGCATCGAGGCTATCACGGCGCAACGATGTTTCGCCACCTGGATCGATTAGCTGATGGCGACACATTTTATGTCAGTGTACTAGGGAAACAACTTGTTTATAAAGTAATTGGGCGTGAGATAATTAATCCAAATCAAGTTGATAAATTGAGTGTAATAAAAGGACAAGATAGAGTTACATTACTTACATGTGAACCATATACATCTAGTAAATATCGATTGTTAGTATATGGAGAGCGAGTAGAAACAGACCAAAATGAAATTGAACGACAAAACAAAAGTATAGTAGAAGTTAGGAGTCATGAAACAAGAGATTTATTTGAGAAACTGGCTTTTGGCATAGTAGGTCTAATTGTAATTTGTATTGGGCTGTATGGTTTACTAAAAAGGAAAAACTAGTGATGAAATATATAATAAAAGAAAATGCCACTTCAAAAAAAGAAGTGGCATTTTTTATATTTCCTCTAAGCTATTAACTGGAACCGTTAATTCGCGTTTTGGATTTGTTACTTCATATATGCGGGCGGTTTCGTTGCTTTCATCGACGTGTTGAATCATAACAGGCATGCCTTGAAAACTGACATTGGCTTCTTCAGATGACTCGGAAAGCTCTTTTGCGCGTTGTATATTCATTTATATTCCTCCCATCATTATTATCTTTGCAAAAAAGGAGGAATAATATACCATTTCGAGACATTTTTAAAGTTTTTGTATTATTTGTAATGTTTCTTTAATAAATGAAGAGAAGATGGAATCAGGATAGTCATCTATCGCTTGAACTGCTTCTTTTGCTTCTTTCAGAGCAGATTTTTTATCTTGAAGTTCTATATAGCAAAGGGCACGATAAGATCCAGCTGTTAATAACCATGATTGATCAAGTGGATGGCTCATATAATTTGGTATGATAGCACGTTGTAATGTTTCCGAAGCTTCCTCGTAACGTTTTAAACCATATAAAGATTTTCCTTTTTCAAGATAATACAGTCCATTGTCTTGAAAAATTGGCTCGTTTTTTAGTTTTTCTCGAAATTGCTCTAGATGCTCTAATGCGATTGTATATTCATTCGTAACGGTGTTGTAGTAATAAGCTTTTAATATATCTATATTTGCAGTGGATAAAGTATCTTCTGTAAATATAGCAAATTGCTCAGATTTTTTTATGTAATATAAATATCGTTCTTTATCAGCTGTAATGATTTTTTGATAAGATAAAATACGATAAAAATCATCTGTTTTATAATACACTTGATGTTTTTTTGAAAATGCAAGTGCATCAAAAATGACTTTTTCACATTTTTCATAATCACCATATGCGAGTAAAATAATTGCTTCTTTTAAGTATAATTGTATATGCGTAATAAGATCCATTTCTAAATTCTTCGTTTTATATTCATCACGAATAATGGTAATCATCTGTAAACATTCTTTATATTTTTTACGTTTGAAGAGCATATAGTAAAACAGTAGTTTCGTTTCAGTGCTTTCTCGATATAAAGTATACTTTTCAAATATAGAAACAGCAGTTTCAACGTAATATTCAATATTATAATCGTTCATAATAGCTGCTCCTGTTAGGAACTGTTTATATAAACGAGCCGTATTTAGAGTGGAAGGTAACTCTTTTTGAACGATAGGTAGTAAAGTCCCATATACTTCATCACATTTATTTTCCTTTATTAGTTGCTCCATTTTTTGAATGAGTTCTACAATTTCTCCTTCATCTTCTTCTAATAAAAAACTCGTTTCGCATCCAAGTTTTTCAGCGATGTATTGTAATGTTTTCATGGAAGGTGTAGCTTTTCCATTTTCAATTTGACTAAGCATACTTTTTGTCAGTTCCGAACCTGCCAGCTCTGTTTGTGTAAATTTTTTTTCTTTTCGTAATGCTTTAATTTTTGCTCCGAGAGTTGCCATATTATTGCTCCTTTATAATCAAAAAGTTAAATTGTATTTAACTTTTTGTTGTAAAAATTGGAAAGTTGATTATATAATAAGTTTAACACAATTTAACTTTTAAGGGGAGAGAGTCATTATGGGAGATATAAGTATAGGAGAAAATGATTCAAGAATGAAAGTTGCAACGAGAAATATTATTTTGATGATGATTGGAAAGATGACGTCCTTGTTAGGGGCGGGTATTTATACGTTTGCCATGGGATTATACGTATTAAAGACAACTGGTTCAGGGATGGGGTTTGCTATTACGCTCGTTTGTGGATCACTTCCAAGGATGATTTGTGGTCCGATTGCGGGTGCTGTAGCTGACCGCGTGAATCGTAAGTGGCTTGTCATTGGCACTGATTTATTAAGTAGTTTAACGATGCTTATTATGTTTATTCTTGCTACTATATTTGGACCATCACTTCTTTTTATCTATATTTCAGCAGCATTATTATCAATTTGTGCAAGTTTTTATTCTGTTGCATTAACTTCGTCTATTCCTAATTTAGTAGATGCGGGGCGTATTCAGAAAGCGAGTGCTTTAAATCAAACGGCAGCTTCTTTATCAAATATATTAGGGCCGATTATTGGTGGAGTTGTATTTGGCTTCTTTTCCATTAAGTCGTTTTTTTTGTTAAATAGTATTACGTTCTTTTTAGCAGTTATTTTGCAATTATTTATTGTATTTGATTTATATAAAAAAGAAGTGGCTGAGAGTAAAGAGCGTTTCTTGACGAGTATAAAAGAAGGTTTTTTATATGTAAAACGACAGCATGAAATATATGGTTTAATGAAAATAGCATTGTGGGTAAACTTTTTTGCGTGTGGGCTAACAGTAGCACTTCCATATATTATCGTCCATACATTGCATTTATCTTCAAAGCAACTCGGTACTGTAGAGGGAATGTTAGCAGTCGGGATGCTAATGGGTGCGATTGCTTTATCGGTGCGTAAAGAAGTGAATAATCCGTTTCGTTCTATTTATACTGGGCTGTTTTTGTTTGCGGGTTTAAGTTTATGTACAGTCTTCCCATTGGTAGTTACCATTTCAAAAGGGGCAAGTTTTATTTACTATATTGCTTTTATGATGTTAACGGGTATAGCAATTATGATTGTAAATATTCCGATGCAAGTACATATGCAAAAAACGACAGATCCGAGCTACTTAGGGCGTGTGTTTGGCCTACTTGAAACAATTGCTACTGCAATCGCACCACTCGGTATGATTGTATATGGATTATTATTAGATATGTTGCCAACTAGCATTGTTATGATGACGATAGGCGGGGGGTTATTGTTAGTTGTATTAGTTGGAGTAAAGCAACATATGGCGAAAAAACAAGTGGATGTATCGGTTTAAAAGAAAATTTTAATAATATAAAAATGACCATATTAGTATTTTAGTTTTTGAAACTCCTTTTCATGTATGTTACAGTAAAGTGAGCAGGCAAAGAAAAGGAGAAAACATCATGAGAAAATTAAGTTTTGTAATGCTTTTTCTGTTAGTCGTAATGACTGGATGTAGTAATTATGACACGTATATTGAAACAGGTATGCAATCATTGAAAAATGAAAAATATAGTGATGCGATTATGTGGTTTGAAAAAGCGGAAAAAGAGAAATCAGGAAATGAAGCGAAGGCATATAAAGAAGTCGCTCAGTTACTAGATCACGGTGCGACAGCATTAAAAGACGGTAAGTATTTAGAAACGAAAGATATTGCAAATGAAGTGTTACAAAAGAAAAAAGATGATGCACTTGAAAAAGCTGTGACATCAAATGCAGAGAATATGCTTCAAAAAGCAAAAGATGTGGAAGAGAAAGTAAATGAAAGAGTAGCGAAACGAAAAAAGGTAAATGAAGAAGGCATCGATAAATTAATTAAAGCTGTTGATAGTATAGATGATGTAAAAGAAAAAGAGAAAAAAGTTTCAGAAGCATTAGATAAGGCTGAAGAGGCACAAGCAAAAATTGAGGATAAGAAAAACAAATAGAGTTATAGTTTAAAAGGCTGTCGTGTATAACGACAGCCTTTTAATTTTTTTCTGCAAAAGAAGTAATGCTGTGTAGTAAAAAAGAAATTATTTTAGAATTCCATCTGTCCTCATGATGAATGGTATAAATATTACGCTGAAATTCAAAATCAGGGATCGGTATATAGCATAGCTCATTTCGTTGTACTTCTTGCTCAATAGCAAGTTTTGAAATAAAGGCAACCCCATTACCATATTTTAAAATTTGTTTCATCGTTTCTAATGAATCTAGTTCAATTTCTGATTGGAATGTAATGTTATGTGCTAACGTCCATTGTGTAAGTAAATCTCTCGTTGTAGATGGGTTACGATGCAATAATATACGTTCTTTTTCGATATCTTGTAATGATACATTTGTTCTTTTAGAAAGATGATGTTCTTTGGAAAAGGCAAGAACAAGTGTATCAGGCATTACATTCATTTGTTTTAGAAGTGGTTCGTCAAACGGTGCCGCAGAAATTATCCCGAGATCAATTTCATGATTTTGTAGCATCGTTCGAATTTCAGGAGCTGTTTTTACTATGAGTGTTATTTTTATATTTGGAAATTCGCATTGAAATTGGTGAACAACTTCTGGTAAAAGATAAGTCGCGGGTACATAACTAGCACCAATTGTTATAGCGCCTTTATTAAAATCTTTAAACTCTTGTGTGACCCGCCTAGCTTCTTTCATAAGTGCATCTATTTTACAAGCATAATGATGCAATGCTTCACCAGCTTCTGTTAAGAAATACCTTCCGGAACGTAATTCAAATAAAGGCACACCAAGTTCCTCTTCTAAGCTTTTTATATGAAACGTAATAGTAGGTTGTTTAACGCCAAGTTTTTCTGCAACGATAGTAAGCTTTTTGTATTTCTTAATAAGCACTACAATTTCTAATTTTAAGAGATTCATGATAAGTTGGCCCCTTTTTCTTCTAACTATAGAAAAAATCTATAGAAATAAATAGTTTATTAGAGATTTTTTAATTTAATCTTTACAGTACATTAACATTCAGTATAAAACTTCCAGATAGAATGAAAGCAGGTTAAGAATGAGGGGAGAGAGGTGAAACGATGGATATTAAAATTCATGGATTAGAAAAGGCATTTGGGAAAACACAGGCGTTAAAGCCGTTACAGATTGTAATGAAAAAAGGGGAATTCACCACACTTTTAGGACCTTCAGGATGCGGGAAAACGACTTTACTTAGAATGATTGCAGGGCTTGAGGAACCGGATAAAGGTGAAATATATTTTGGAGATAAGTGCATGTATTCTTCTGCTAAAAAGATAAAAACATCTCCTCATGAGCGGAATATCGGCATGGTATTTCAAGATTTTGCTTTATGGCCGCATATGACTGTATTTGAAAATGTTGCATTTGGTTTAAGGGCTACAAAGCAAACGAATCACTTAAGAGAAAAGGTAGAAGATGCGATAAAGCGAGTTCGTTTGCAAGGTATGGAGAAAAGATATCCGCATGAACTCTCAGGTGGACAGCAGCAACGTGTCGCATTTGCTAGAGCAATTGTAACGAAACCTCATTTTATTTTGTTCGATGAACCGTTAAGTGCACTCGATGCAATTTTGCGAGAAGAAATGCGATTAGAACTTATGGACATCGTTCATTCAATTGGTTTAACGGCATTGTATGTAACACATGATCAAACAGAAGCTATGTCAATGTCAGACCAAATTATTGTCATGAAGCAGGGTGAAGTATTACAAAAAGGAACACCAGAAGACATTTATGTGAAACCGTCTCATGAATTTGTTGCAAAATTTGTTGGTAAGGCAAATTGGCTTGTAGAGGGGAAAAAAATGATTCGTCCAGAGCATGTGAGCTGGACAAAAAATGACTTATGCGAAATGTATACAGGTGAAGTTCAGCACGTTACATATGTAGGAGAACGTTATGAAGTGAAAGTAAACATGGGGACACTCGGTGTATGGACAGCTTATCACAATAGTAAGCTAAGCATTGGTAAACCGGTATCGTTATATGTACCAAAAAAATGTATTCATCATATAGGGGGAGAATCGTATGAAGAAATTCAGTTCGCTTAAGTCTTTATTTGTATGTACTTTACTATTTTCTGCTGTAGTAACAGGTTGTAGCTCAAAGACAGGCAGTGTAGATGCAAAAAATAAAAACGCTAATGAAAAGAAAATTGTTGTATATAGTGCAGGACCAAAAGGATTAGCAGAAAAAATTCAAAAGGACTTTGAAAAGAAAACAGGGATAAAAGTAGAAATGTTTCAAGGAACAACAGGTAAGATTTTAGCAAGAATGGAGGCTGAAAAGAAAAATCCAGTCGTTGACGTTGTCGTACTTGCTTCTTTACCAGCGATGGAAGGATTAAAAAAAGATGGGCAAACGTTAGCTTATAAAGAAGCAAAACAAGCTGATAAGCTTCGTTCTGAATGGTCGGATGATAAAGGACATTATTTTGGATATAGTGCTTCAGCATTAGGAATTGTGTATAACACAAAAAATGTGAAGACAGCACCTGAAGATTGGAGCGATATAACGAAAGGAGAATGGAAAGGGAAAGTGAATCTTCCAGATCCAGCACTTTCAGGTTCAGCTTTAGACTTTGTAACAGGATATGTGAAAAAGAATGGACAAGATGGATGGAATTTATTTGAACAGCTTAAGAAAAATGAAGTTACAGTAGCTGGGGCAAACCAAGAAGCGTTAGACCCAGTTGTAACAGGTGCGAAAGATATGGTAATTGCGGGTGTTGACTATATGACGTACAGTGCAAAAGCAAAGGGTGAACCGGTTGATATCGTATATCCAAAAAGCGGAACAGTCATTAGTCCACGTGCAGCAGGCATTATGAAGGATAGTAAAAATGTAGAAGGTGCAAAAGAGTTTATTGATTATTTATTATCAGATGATGTGCAAAAACAAGTTTCTAAAGCGTATTTGTTGCCAGGTAGAAAAGATATAAAAGCTGAAAATAGACCGAATGTAGAAGAGATTCCAGTATTAAATATTGATTGGAAAACAGTTGAGAAAGAACAAGATGAAATAGCAAAACAATTTAAGAAAGTATTTCAATAAGATGGTGATTACATGGTAAATCGATTCGTATCAGTAAGACAAGTTGGAATGACAGTAGCGTTGTTACTTGTGGCGATGTTAATCGTCATTCCGCTTTTTCTCATTTTATTTTCTAGTGTATATGAAAATAGCAGTTGGAATTTTTTAAAGCCTTTTGAAGTCATGCAGAGTGGTGGATTAGCTGGAATTTTTCTGAATTCGATGCTTCTAGGTGTACTCGTTGTAATAGGAGCTACAATATTTGCGTTTCCATTGGCGTTCATTATGAGCAAAACAGATGTAGGAAAGTATAGTAAGTTAGATATTGTTTTTATGATCCCATTTATGACCCCGCCCTATATCGGATCGATGGGATGGATTTTGTTCATGCAACCTAACGGTTATTTTGAACAATTTTTTCCGGCTTTAAAGCCGATTTCATCATCGTTTTTTAGTTTAGGCGGTATGGTTTTAATTATGAGTCTGCATTTATTCCCATTCCTTTACTTCATGTTGAAAAACACGTTACTTCAGATTGGGAGTAGTAAAGAAGAAGCGGCAGCAGTTCATGGTGGAAGTTTTTTCTATCGTTTAAGAAAAATAATACTACCGTTATTGTTATCAAGTTATGTAATGGGTGCTTTACTCATTTTCGTAAAGACGATTGCTGAATTTGGAACACCAGCTACATTCGGACGTAGAATAGGATTCCATGTGTTAACATCTGAGATTCATAAATTTATCTCTAGTTGGCCGATTGATTTTGGCAGTGCCACAGCACTATCTTCTTTATTACTTAGTGCGTGTATGCTCATTTGGTATATGCAAAATGTATTGAATCGAAAGTATACATATGCAATGGTTAGTGGAAAAGGTGTGAAATCTAAAAGGTATACTTTGTCTATATTTGCGCGCGTTATAGCATGGGTTTATGTAATTGGCTTACTAATAGTAGCAATTGGAATCCCATACTTTTCTATACTTATTGCTTCTTTGTCGAAGTTAAGAGGCGGTGGCTTACATTTTAATAACTTTACAACAAGCCATTATGAAGCATTATTTACAATTGGTTCTCCGGGATTAGAAGCTTTATGGAACAGTTTTCTTTTTTCACTCGTAACGGCGATTGTTGCTGTAATTATTGGCGTATTTTTGGCGCTTATGATTCGAAAGGGGAAAAAGTCCTCTGAAAAATGGCTTGATATGTGCGGCATGTTACCGAATATGGTACCAGGAATAGTGATGGTTGTAGGGCTTATTTTATTTTGGAATTCACCCTATATGCCTATGTCAATTTACAATACACCAGTCATGGTTATCGTAACGTATGTTGTTCTCTTTTTACCTTATACGGTGCAGTATGTAAAAGCATCGCTCGGACAAATTGATGATTCTCTTGTACAGGCAGGAAGTATTTTTTCTGGGAATTATATTTATATTTTTAGAAAAATAATATTGCCGCTTATTATTCCAGGAATTCTTGCTGGATGGGCGATGACATTTACGATTTCGATAAGAGAGTTAGTAGCATCGCTTCTCGTACTACCTCCATCAGTAGAAACGTCAGCAACGTTTATTTTTGCTCAATTTGAACAAGGAGAAGTATCTATAGGAATGGCAATGGCTGTTGTTTCTGTTGGGCTTACAACAATGTGCTTATTACTTCTGCAACATATGGAGCAAAAACGAAAAGGGGTAGCATGATGAGGATGGAAGTATGGGGAGGAGCGGGAGAATACGGTCGTTCCTGCTATTTTGTAAAAAATAAAGAGACAAAAATAGTATTTGATTGTGGTATTAATCGATCATATGAGGATAGTTATCCTAAAATAGAAAGAGAAGTTGTTCCATTTTTGGATGCAGTATTTTTATCACATATTCATGAAGACCATACGATGGGTTTACCTTTATTGCCGAAGTATGGATATAAGAAAAAAATTTGGACGACTCGTTATACGAAGGAGCAACTTCCAGCTTATTTTGAAAAATGGGGAAACTACAATCTTTCAAAAGGGTGGAATTTACCTTATAACGATCAAAATATTAAAGATCTAAATTATGTATGTATTGATGAGATTAGTAATCCAAATGAATGGATACAGATTACACCAACGTTGCGGTTTCAATGGGGGTATAGTGGGCATGTATTAGGAGCTGTTTGGTTTTTAGTGGATATGTGTAATACATACGTATTTTATTCTGGTGATTATTCAGCAGAATCTAATATACTACGAGCTAATTTACCTGAAAATTTGCGAAGCGATATAAAAATTGCAATTGTAGATGCCGCTTATCACACTGATGATGTTTCACAAAAGGAACGAGTAGACGAATTATGTGCAGAAATTGAACGAGTTGCTCAAAATAAAGGAACGGCATTACTACCACTGCCCTCACTTGGTAGGGCGCAAGATATAGTATTGTATTTATATGAACGATATAAAGAGTTTCCGCTTATAGTAGATAAAGAAATTTTGGTTGGTTTTGAAGAAATGTTCATATATAAAGATTGGCTAAAAAATAATGAAAAACTTGAACGGGTTGTGGAGGATTTAAAAAGAAACATAATAGTTATGGATAAGGAAATTTGTATGCAAAATAGTTACGGAATAGTTGTAATGAGTGATGCGAATATGCAAACGAAACGAGCACAGTTGTATTATGAACAACTTCGGCATGAAGAACGAAATTCGATTATCTTGACTGGACATATTGCTAAAGGAAGTTTTGCAGAAAAAGTTTTGAAGGAACGTGTAGGTAAAGAATGTAGGGTGAAGCGAGTTCCATATAAAGTTCATCAAAGTATAAGTGACGTTAAGGAAATGTTAAATACACTATTACCAGAACATACGGTGTTAGTACATGCTTTGAAAGAGGATACGGATCGATTGCAGGAAAAGCTTAGCATAGCAGGATATGAAAATGTGTATTCACTTGCAATGGAACGTATAGAAGTAATTTAAAATGTAAAGGAGATCGGTATATGAAAAAGGTATTTGTATTCGTAAGTATTTTCTTTTGTTGTTTCCTTTATCATGTTAAGGAAGGGTTTGCTGCTAGTCCAATGAAACCTAGTTTTGAAGTGAAGTTATTATTAAAGCCAGAACAAGTATTAGGTTATAACAAAGAGATGAAGCAAGAGGTACTAGAACATTTCCAGGCTGGTACAAATTATGAAAGAATACAAGTGCAATTTTTAGATACAGCGAATAAAAATTTAAGTAATGAAGGTTGGTTTGCGAGGATTCGAAAGAAAGAATTTAGTAAAGATTTTGAGCTAACATATAAAAAGAGATACCCGATTCAAAATGGTATGATTCAAGATGCATTAGAAGTAGCTAAGAAGGATGGATTTGATAGTAAAACTGATAGTTATGAGGCGGAAATAGATTGGGGATTTGAGAAAAAAACGTTAAGTATTTCAAATAAGAAAAGTTATAGTGCTAAAGGATATGGGATACTTGATTTACCAAACGAACGAGCCGCTCAAAACATGTTAATAGAAAAGTTGCCAGGGAAAATGAACAAATGGTTGTATACGAATTGGGGAGAAGAAATGCTCAAGAATTCTCGTATTTACGGTCCTGTATTAATGAAACGGTATACAGGGGAGTTTGAAAATATAAAAACGAATATTGAAGTTTGGCCATTAAGTAATACCGGGAAAATAGAAGATGATTTCGTAATAGAAGTGTCGTTTAAAACAAATGAGGAAAGTATTGCAACAAAACAAAGAGAATTATTAATGAAGAGTTTAGAACAAAAAGGATGGTTGTTACCGAAAGATAGTTTGAAGACAGAGCTTATTTTTCAGTAAATAGGAAAGAAGGAATCCATGTGCCATGGATTCCTTCTTCTAATATATGAGTATTAAGCTAAATCAGCTGACACGAACATATCATTATTTTGAAGGTTTTTAGAGCGTAAACTATAAGCAACTACCTTCTTTTTATGTTGTTTTACTACATCAACATGCTCTTCATGACTATAAATATAAAATGTAAAATCTTTTTTGCCACGTTTTGCATTGATAATTAAAGGAGTGCCTTCATTGTGTGGTGGTGCATAATAGCGATCTAAAAATAATCCTTCATTAAAATCATGAATAATTTTGGATTTCTTTTCGCCTTCTAAGTTATTTCCATTGATTGTAACAGTCACATTCTCTTCTTCAAGTTGTGGATGTGTTTCGTACTTGCTAATAATGGATTCAATAGCAGAGTTAGGAAGGCTAGAAACAATAATTTTAAATGCTCCAAATACAACTAACATTACAATAAACCAAGTCGTCATAGTATTTCATCCCCTTTATCCCACAGTAACGGTCCGTAAAATCCTGGTTGGTGCGGGCTAATAATCAGTGTGGGATAGATACCCCGTACTGACTAAAATTTCACTTTATCCTATTTAACAATATAACTCATGTGGCAATAGTACATATGGTGAAGTTTTGTATAATTTGTGAAAAATATTCCATTTTTATGAACGAAATATTAGAAAAATCAATTTTGTTACAAAAAGTTGAAATCGAAGTATTTTAAAAGAAAAAGGTTTATAATAAAAATATAACTAATAACAACATTACTAATTATAAGGAAGTGTAACTATGAGTACTGTAACAATCGTATATGGTATTATTCTTTCTACAATTATTGTTTTATTTATTGTCGGGGTATCGCGTTATATTCATAAGTGGAAAGAAGGAGTTGCGAAATTAAATCACATTGAAGAAGAACTTAGTGATTTAATGTTACATCATGGTAAGTAAAAAGTTTATTTTTTAACTAAATAATGTGAAAAAAATCACAAAACATGCTCTCATAATGAAAGCATGTTTTTTTGTTATGTTGTTAATAGGCACATTTATAAAATTTCCCCATACGATACAGTGTAAAATCAGAAATGTTCGGAGCGGGAAAGAGGGATTGAATGAGTAGTTCAGGTTATGTTACAGATAATAAAAATTTAAAGAAAAGCTCAGGAACGCCAAATCTTTTCTTTGATTCGAGAAAAAATGTCTTTTTTAAAAGAGATGAGAAAAACGTTGCATATGAAGTTACCTCAACGCAGTTACCTGCGATGATAGGAGGGGCGTTTGTTGATTTGTTTATGACGAAAGGGCATATGCGGGAACCACATTGGCATCCGAATGCGTGGGAATTAGATGTTGTTGTATCAGGAGAAGCAGTTACATCCATTTTAAATCCCGAAACGAATCAATTGCAAAATTATCATGTGAAAGCGGGGCAAACTGTCTTTATTCCAATGGGATGGTGGCATTGGATTACAGCGGTAACAGAAGAAGTACAATTACATTTGTTCTTCAATAACGATCAGTTTGAAACAGCAGAGGGGTCAGACATACTTAGATTAACACCGCCAGAAGTATTTCAAGCTGCATACGGTGTAAGTGCAGAAAAATTAGGAAAGGACCTTTCGCCAATTAAGGAGTCAGTTGTAATTGGTCCTCCTAACTCAAATCGACTAAATAGCGTTAAAGAAAGTGACGACTCAAATATAATCGTTACGTTAAATGGACAAATAACATCATGTGAAATAGAGTAACTCTTTCTGTTTTAGGAAGAGTTACTCTATTTTGTATAATTTTGTAATTCGATTCGTTATAATTATTATATAGAAGGGGGCATATTGTGAACATATTAAAGATTATAGGAATTGTTGCAGGAGTCATTATAGTAGCCGTTATAGCTTTCTTTTTTATTATGAAGTACTATTTGTCAAAAGAAGATCCTGATTACGTATTAAACTACATAAAAGAACATAAAGGTGATGAAACATGTTCATTACTTATTAGAAAAAACGGTGAAGTAGTAACATCTGTAAATGAAAATAAAAAATTACCATTAGCAAGTACGGCAAAAATCGTAATAGCAGTTGAATTTGCTAAGCAAGTGTCAGAAGGAAAAATAAGTCGAGATGAACAAATTTCATTGCAGGATTTAGAAAAATATTATGTTAAAAACACTGATGGTGGAGCGCATCCTGACTGGTTAGAAGATTCAAAAGTAAGAGAGTTAGTGCAAAATGGACAGATTGCTTTAGAAGAAGTGGCTAAAGGGATGATTCATTATAGTTCTAATGCGGATACAACATATTTGTTAGATAAGCTTGGAATAGAAAGAGTAAATGATAGTTTAAAAGAGTTAGAACTTACTAGTCATGACAAGTTCTCTTCGTATACTGCTTCACTATATATGAGAGGGTATGTAGAAAAAGAGCTTAATGAGCCAGAAAATCAATCGTTAGAAATGATACGTAACATGTCTAATGATGAATATAATAAACACGTGTTACAAATACATGAATGGATGAAAGATGAAAGTGAATGGAAGAAACGTGATATACCATTAAAAATAGATATGGAATTCCAGCGTATTTGGTCAGATCGATTAGTGAGTGCAAATGCTAAAGATTATTTGAGTTTAATGGAAAAGATAAATAGTAGAAATTATTTTCCAAAATCAATGCAAGATGAAATTGATAATGTTTTTAAAGGAACAGTTGAAAATAGTAAGTTGGAATATGCTGGTCAAAAAGGTGGTTCTACCGCATTCGTATTGACAAAAAGTTTGTATACTACAGATAAGAAAGGGAATAAGGTAGAAGTTGTAATTATGTTTAACGATATAGAAGATCAAGTTGCATATCAAAAGCTGAGAAATAATATAGATTATTTTATTCAAGATGCTATAACAGATGAAGAATTCAGAAAAAAGTTATAATGGAATAATTTTATTATGTAAACAAAAGAGCGCTTTTTAAAAGGCGCTCTTTTCTATTCATGATACAGGATTTCCTATTTACTGCATGGAATATAGATTGAAACTAAGAAAGGAAGTTGAATAATGACTACAGTATATTTCGTTCGCCACGCTCACTCTACATATACAAAGGAAGAATGGGAACGTCCCTTATCTGAAGAAGGAGAGATTGATGCAGGTAATGTAACAAGTTTGTTAAAGGATAAAAAAATTGATGTTGTTATTTCTAGCCCGTATAAAAGGGCGATTCAAACCGTGCAAGGAATTGCGAATACATATAATTTATCAATACAACTGGAAGAAGATTTACGGGAAAGGTTATTAAGTAAAGAGCCAGTAACAGATTTTAACGATGCTATTCAGAAGGTATGGGAAGACTGGACTTTTGCATACGAAGGCGGAGAATCAAATGATGTAGCGCAAAGACGCGCTGTAATATGTATGCAAAGTATATTAAAAAAATATAAAGGTAAGAATATTGTAATAGGTACTCATGGGAATATTATGGTATTACTAATGAATTATTTTGATTCGAAATATGGTTTTCAGTTTTGGAAAACCCTTCATATGCCTGATGTGTATAAATTAACTTTTGATAATAATTGTTTCAGTTCTGCTGAAAGAATACAGTCTACAGATTATCAGATAAATAATTTGTAAAAGTTTATCAAAAAAAGAGGAAAGGGAGAAGGTATTGTAGAAGTATGACTTTGTAACATAAAAAATATTGGTTAAAGGAGGCTGTTTACATGTTTGAGAAAGAGAAAGAAGGGCTTATTGAAGTTCACAACGTATATGAAATCGCACCAGCAGATGGAGCAATTATAGGTATGGCAACGGAAGAAGAAATGGAGATTGCTGCTGAACTAGAGTTACAGTACTATGCCCATTCTCGTTTATTAGAAGCAAATATTCAGTTAGACGGTTCCTCCTATAAAGAGTTACTTCAGGAGTTCCAGGAGTACGAAAGAAAATCAATGAACTTTTGGAGAGCAATACATAAACGTTTAGCTGTGCCGTGGGCATGGGTACTACGTATTGATGTTGCGAACGGTCCTATATATGTAAGCAATGGGAGTTCGTATTATGAAGAAGTCGATGATGAAGAAGACTATGAATAGATAAGTAAGGAAGCAGCTTTAGTTGCTTCCTTTTTTTATTTACAATAAGTGAATGGCTTCAATGATAGCATCTGGACGATCGTTTTCTATCCCGTGACTAGCATGTTCAGCCAAAATGTATTGGCTGTTTATTGAGAGATTTAATTGTTCACGAATAAGTTCTTGCCACATATCTTCAAGTTGTGTAGCTTCTTCTTTTGGCATACCGTCCTCAATCAATTGAGCAATAGAATATTGAGGATCTCTACTGATCTATTAATAGTAATTACCCCTAAGCTTGAAATACTTTTTGGCAAGTAAAGACGATACACCAGGCACATATGCCGAAGAGTATAGATGTACTAAGTGAAAAGGAGTTTTTTAAACCGATATAAACAATAAATAATAGTAGTGCAGATGCAGGAAATCCATATAATACGCCTAAAGCGAATTGACTTAATTCTTGTTTACTCCCACCTTCGAAAGAAATCCAAAATAGGCTTAGTAAACTAACGAGTGGAAGGGCAGCAATAAAGCCGCCTATCGTACTATAATGTTTAGCGACTTCAGTAATAACGCTGATAATAAGTGCCGAAACGATTACTTTAACGAGGAAATGCATATTTTGCCTCCTTCGCTAATAACGAAAAGGCTTTTTCAATTAATTGTTGTTCTTCTTTTGATAACTGTGATTCTAATATTTTTATCTTTTCTTTATCTAGTAAAGTATGCTTTTCTAATACTTCAATGCCTTCTTTCGTTAAAGTAAGGTTTACAACCCTTTCATCGTGTTTGTTTCTTTCTTTTATAATAAATCCTTTTTGAATAAGGCGCTTTACGTGTTCAGATGCTGTGTTATGAGAGAGACTAAGCTCAGTAGCAACTTTTCCAATTGTTATATCTTTCTCACGAGAAACGATTTGTAAAATACGAATAGCTTGGTGAGAAAGGTTGTCTTCATATTCATATCGTAAGTGATAATAAATACTTTCCCAATGTTGATTAATGTCTTTCATAATGATAAATCCTCCTATTTTTATATCGTATAGTAAGATATATTCGTTGATTCAGAAGTGAAATCCTTTTATTTTCATTAAAAATGTTGAAAAAGTTTATTTTTATTGAAATATAAGGTAATCTATGTGTAAAGGTATACATTTAGCAAGAGAGAGGATGATAGCTGTGAATACATTTAAATGGATTAGTCATGAAAAGATGTATGTAGATCAAATACATGTTGAAAAATGTGGTCCTCTTTCAGTCGGCGTATATGGAGGAAATCAAGAGAGTGATGCATATGAAAGAGGAGATGCAGTGCTAGCTTGGTGGGATCCGAAATTAGAATTTGAATTTGTTATGATTTTTGATACACATCATAAAACGAAAAATATACATTATATAATAGAAGCGATTTCAGAAAGAGAAGAAAAACTAAAAGAGTTATTTTCATACCCAATCCATTTAGCATTTCATCATACACATATGTATTTATTAGCGTTATTTACAGATGAGCTATTTATCGAGAAATGTGACCAAGATGATGAGGAACTTGCATGTTTAATTTGTTTACGAAAAGGCGAGTTCTTATATTGGCTATCAGTTGGTGATTGCTTCGCGTATTTATTCCATTCAGAGCAAACGAAAAATGGAAAAGGTAGGCTAAATAAGCGTAAGAACTATGAGTATATAGGAAGAAAAAATGTTTTTGCAGCGAATACACCTTGTTTTACATCAGGGGTAAGGGGATTAGAAAAAGGTCAGAATCACATTGTAATGGCAACGGATGGTATTTTAGAGTGTGATAAACTAAAGTTTGATGATGATCAATCTTTAGTAGAAATATTACACGACGGATCTTGTTTACAGATTGAGCCTGTATTAACAAATGTACTTCAGTGGAAAGGTAGAGATTGTGCCACTATTATTGGATGGTCCATCGATACTGAAAATAGACAATGTGCCAATTAATAAATGAAAGAGAGTTCAAGGGTTTTTGTCCTTGAACTCCTTTTTGTTAAGCAATATGAATATGATACGTTTTCAACCATTCATTTACTTGTAGCATATACTCCATAGCACTTCTTGCTTCAAAATTGGTAATCTCTTTGTTACTTTGATCAGCAATTGCAAGTAATATGGAATGGTTAATGAGTGAGAAAACAGGATTGTTTTTATTGCTGCACATATCAAGCGTTAAATTGCGGATTGTTTGTAAATAGTGTGGATCCTGTGAAGTAGGGTAAGCGCTTTTTCTTCTATTTCGTACGTCATCAGGTAAAGCTGGTTTCAGTGCCCTACGTAAAATTCCTTTTTCAATATTATCAATACTTTTTATGTTGAAAGGAACGTTCCATAAATATTCAACTAATCTATAATCGCAAAACGGTACACGAACTTCAAATCCTACAGCCATACTCATACGGTCTTTACGGTCGAGTAAGAACGGAAGGAATCGTGTTAAAAATAAATAAAACATTTGACGTTGTTTCGCGGATTTTTTACTTTCACCTTCAAGAGTAGGTACTTCAAGAGCAGCCTCATGGAATCGTTTATTAATGTACTGCTCAGGATTACATTGAGTTGTTACTTCGTTTAATAATAGAGAAGATGTGTTTTTCCAGTTTGTTAACCACGGAAACTTATCTACATATAATAGTTCTTCTTGATGAAACCAAGGATATCCCCCGAATACTTCATCAGCAGATTCTCCAGATAAAGCTACGGTTGCATCTTTTTTCATTTCGCAAAATAGTAAATAAAGTGAAGTTTCCATTTCGCCAGCACTGGGTAAATCTTTCGCGTGAAGGGGAACGAATAAGTGATTTGCTAACTCTTCAGCATTCACAATAATGTCATGATGCGATGTCCCTACATGTTCAGAAACACGTTTTACCCAAGGAGCATCTAGACCAGTTCGAGCAAATGTCAGTTCGAAATCTTTCGCGCTATTTAAAAAATCGATTGAATATGTGTGAAGTGTTTTGTGTTCCTCTCTAAATTCTTTACCTGCCAGTGCAGTAATACCACTAGAATCTAATCCGCCTGATAACATACAAACGAGGGGAACATCAGCAATTAATTGTCTTTTTACTGTATCTTGTAAGATAGATAAAATATGAGAAGATGTGTCTTGGGTAGAGTCTGTATGGATCTTACTTTCTAAATTCCAATACTTGTTAACTACTTTTTTATCACGTGTGAATGTTATAGAATGTCCAGCACGAACTTCTTGAATATGTTTAAAGACGCCACATCCTGGAGTTCGAAATAAGCCTAATCCAAATATTTCATTTATTCCATACGCATCAATTTCAGCAGGAACAGATGGATGAGCTAATAACGCTTTTATTTCAGATCCGAAAATAACACTGTCATTTCTTTCCATATAAAAAAGTGGTTTTACACCTAAATGATCGCGTGCTAAAAATAATTGTTGCTTCTGATCATCCCATAAGGCGAAAGCGAAAATTCCGTTTAAATGTTGTACGCAGTCTTCTTTCCATTCTAAATAAGCATGTAGTAACACTTCTGTATCTGAATGAGTTCCAAATGCATGACCACATTTTTGAAGCTGCTCTCTCAGCTCACGAAAATTATAAATTTCTCCATTATAAGTAAGAGCATACGTATAATCACCGGCACGGAATGTTTTTGGCTGCGTCCCACCTTCTGGGTCAATAACAATTAAACGTCGGTGTGCAAAGGCCGCACGAGGAGAAAACCAAAATCCTTCAGCATCAGGACCGCGATGCTGAATACTATTCGCCATCTTTTCTAAAATAACATGTTCATTTGAAAGATCTTTCTTCCAATCTACCCAACCTGTAATTCCACACATACAAATTTCATCTCCTAATTTAAAATTATAAAAGTAGATTAATTAAATGAAATGTACACTAGGTTAAAGAGTGTCTGCATAAATAGTGTACTACACTAATTGAATTACAGACTTGAGAAAATTTTCTTCAAGCTTATATTTATATGAGACAATGGCTAAGGAAAAGTATTCCATTACATACAAAAAATAAAAAAGATGAGAGAAAAAAATTTCCAAAACGTTATATAGGGTGTAAAAGCTTTTACAAAAAAATAAGGGGAATCGCTACATGAAATCAAATGAGAAAAATTTTATAAAAAGATTACAGCGGCAGAAGGAAGATGCGCTAGAATTTGTTGTCGATACATACTTACCGCTCATAAAGGGGATAACGCACAAAGTTCTTCTTCCGGTTCAAAATGATGGACTCATAGAGGAATGTGTAAACGATATATTTCTTTCCATTTGGAATAATGCAAATAAATTTTATGGAGAGCCGAATGATTTTAAAAAATGGATTGCAGCGATTGCAAAGTTTAAGGCGATTGATTATTACCGGAAAGCGACTAGAACAGTAGAAATTATTTCAGATGAGTTTCATATTAGTACAGAAAAATCGGCAGAAGATGAATTAATCGTTATGGAAGATAGGGAAGAGTTATTGAAGCTTATTAATCAATTAGAACCGTTAGATCAAAAGGTGTTCATTATGAAATATCTTCTCGGTATGAAGACAGAGGAAATCGGTGACAAGTTAGGATTAACCAGGGCGGCGATCGATAATCGTGTGTACCGGGGAAAAAAGAAACTACAACAAAATGCTACGAATATTAGTTTTGGAGGTAGTGCAATATGAAAGATATTTATGAACTATTAAATGACATTGATATAGATGAAAAAGAACTTGAGGAAATTGAGGCTTCTGAAATTGAAAAAGAAAAAGTAAAACGTAATGTAAAACAATCGATACGTATGAAGAAAAAGATGAAAAGTTGGAAAAAGGGTGTCGCTGCTGCATCTATTTTAGTAGGATTATCAGTTGCAACGCTTGGTATCGGGTTTCCTACATATGCCGGGGGATTGCCAATTGTAGGTGACATATTCCGATTTTTAGATAATGGTAGAACAGGGTTATATGAAAATTATAAAGAGTTTTCGACTGAATTAAATATGACGAGAGAGAGTAATGGGGTTAAGGTTACAATTAATGATGCTGTGTTCGATGGTAGAACAATTACAATCACATATTCTATTGAAAGCGAAAAAGATTTAGGAGAGAAACCGTTCCCATTTGGAAGTCCGCAAGTGATGGGTTTTAATGGTGGAGGAGGTAGTTCGGACGTGACAAAAGTTGGAGAGGGAAAATATGTAGGTATGACTACGATGAGTGGTCATGGTAGTGAAAGGTTAGATGTTGCAAATGTTTGGTGGGATATAGAGGCAATTGAGTTGGATTATGAAGGTAATGTAATAAAGGGGAACTGGAATTTCGCGCTTAGTTTAAAAGCAATGGATAGTACGGAAGTAAAGGTTAATAGGGTTTCTGAAAATGAATTAATAAAAGTAAATATAGACAAAATGGAAGTAACCCCAATGTCATTTATCGTTTTTTTCAATCAAGAAGAATCTAAGGCATTAAGAAGTATATGGGATAGTGCGGATGTTGAGTTAGAAATAAAAGATGATTTAGGAAATCATTATGCTGGTGAAGGAAATGGCGGAAGTAGTACAGTAGCAGAGCCACATAAAAGTAGTTGGAGTGCTACCTTCCAAAAGTTGAACGAAAATGCAACAAAGCTTATCGTTACACCTCGTGTGCACTTGCGAGTTCATACACCTGAAAATCATGGTGGAGTGGAGTATGTGAATGGGAAAGAGAAGAAAATAGAAGTACCGAAAAAAGAAGCGAAGAGTAAAGATATAGTGTTAGATGATATTGTCATTGATTTAAAGAAATAAATAGAGAGCCTGCCTTAAATGAAGGCAGGCTCTTTTTGTTAAGAACTAGTAACGAGCAATGCATGCGGATGCTGCGTTTTATATTCCTCTTTCCATGTAATGTTTAGTTGTTCCCACGTTTCACCGCTATCAGTGGATTGAAAGATGCCATTGTTATTTAAAGTGTAAAACGTATGTGGTTCGGCTGGATTTGTAGCAAACATCGAAATGACTGTACCAATTGCAGATGGTAGACCTTGCTGTACTTGCTGGAACGGAGTCTCTTTCGTTTTACGATAAATATAAGATTCATAAGGAATACGGTGATGAGCTAAATCAGCACTTGGTGCGGCAGAAACGAGAATTGTATCGCAATCAGCTGGATCGATAGCCATGCTGTATAAATAATGATGCTCAAGTCCGTCACTACATGAGATCCAGCTGTTTCCACTGTTATAACTTTCAAGATATGCGCGATCAGGTCCGCACATAAATCCGTCACCACATGATGCATAAAGGCGATTTGGGGCTTCAGGGTGCATGAGTAATTGATGAGCATCGATAGGAGCACCGAATTTTTTATCAATCCATGTATGCCCTTTATCATTACTTTGAATAACAGCACCAGCTTCGATTGAAACATGGAGTGTATTTGGATTGTTTGGATCAACTGTAATCCAGCGTACGTGATGGGTAAAAGGTCTAGGCGGAAAAGCCCAAGTATAGGAAGATAATAATGATTTCATATTTTTAAGTTCAGTCCACGTTTCACCACCATTTTCTGAACGGAATAAAGCACTCGGTTCTGTGCCGACATAAACGACGCCGTAGCCGTTAACTTGTTCATTTGAGCTTATCGTTATAGAAGTAATAGAAGAGTGTAAAATACCATCCTCTTTAGGGAAATCAAAGTAACGATATGAATCTCCAATTGGTCTCCATGAATCCCCGCCATCGTCACTTAGCCATAAACCTCGTCCAAATGTGCCGCAATATACACGATTTGTTTGGAATGGATCAACCACAATACAGGTAGGTTGCATATTTTGTAAATGATATGTGGTTTCATAGTTACCATATTGTTCTTTTACTACAACAAGTTCACGCTCCATGCAGAGAAATAGTCGTTTCAAGTTTGTAACCCCCTTAAAAATTCTTTCATTAGTAAACAATATGAAAATAAAAAAGAAGTAGTCTTGTTTTTAGTTGAGAAAAAGGACTTGTTTGAAAAGTAGCGAAGTTTGTATACAGAGGAAGCGGGATAAAGTGAAACTTTAATCAGTGGGGTATTGTTCATCTTCTACGGATTAGTAGCATTCACTATCGGGCGTTAATGGGGGATAAAGATAGGGAATGTGTTTCATACTAACATACAGATATTGCACTTAAAGGAGTATTTGTATGGGACACTCACATGATCACGGTCATTCAAAAAATAAAAAAGCGTTATTAATTGCCTTCTTATTAACAACAAGCTTTATGATTGCTGAAGTTATTGGCGGATTTGTAACAAATAGCTTAGCACTATTGTCTGACGCAGGGCATATGTTAAGTGATGCAGTATCCTTAGCTTTAAGTTTACTTGCGTTCAAGCTTGGGGAAAAAACGGCGACGGCTGCGAAAACATATGGGTATAAGCGAGTCGAAATGTTAGCGGCATTATGTAATGGTGTCGTTCTTATTGTCATTTCAGTATATATTTTTATTGAAGCAATTCGTCGTTTTAAGGAACCAGTTGAAATCGCTAGTAATGGAATGCTCATTATTGCTGTGCTTGGTCTGCTTATTAATATTGTATCAGCTTGGATATTAATGAGAGGCGGAGATGTGAAAGGTAATTTAAATTTAAGAAGTGCGTTCTTACATGTACTAGGCAATTTATTAGGTTCAGTTGGAGCGATTATTGCTGCGTTACTTATTAAATTTTTTGGATGGACTGCTGCAGATGCGGTTGCTAGTATTCTTGTGTCTATTTTAGTCATTATAAGTGGATGGCGTGTAACACGTGATACAGTTCATATATTAATGGAAGGTGCACCGCAGCACATAGATGCTGAAGAGGTGAAAAATACATTATTAAATATTACTATTGTAAAAGAAGTTCATGATTTACATATATGGTCTGTAACATCAGATTTTCAAGTATTAACTTGCCATCTTATTATCGAAGGTAATGAAACGCAAAGCGTATTGAAAGAAGCAACGGATGTATTAAAGGGGAAATTTCATGTAGAACATGTCACCATTCAAGTTGAAATAGAAGGTGAATTTAACCATAATGAGACAACTTGCAAAGTATGAAAGAAAAAGGGTATGAAAAAGTGTCATAACATTTTTCGCGTGGCATACATATATATAATGTGGCCACAAATACTTTGTAAGGTAAATATTTCATAAGATTACTTTACTTATTAAGAATCATCTTTTATAATCAAAAGTGGTAATTGATAAAGATTATCATTTTCAATGATCGTAGAAAGGAGTTTTTTAAAAGATGAGTAGTCAACTCCGTTTTGCTGTTGAAAATCGTAAGAGACATTTAATTGATGAGTTAATTGGAGCAGGGGTGTTTAAGATTCGCGACCGACAATTATACGAGCTATCTTTAGAGGAATTGGAAAAAGAGTACGAGCATATTGAAGATTACGCAAATATTCAGGCATAGCATATAGATTATTAAAGAAGGAGCTGGTTACACTTTTGTGTAACCAGCTTTATTATTTCATAGAAATTATTTTTTGTATTTCTTTCATTGGACGGAGCCAGTTTTGAGACATCATTTGTTCCATTCGTTTTTCATCCTGTTTTTGTAGTGCTTGAATTATAGAGTGATGTTCTTTAATAGATTGACTTGCAGGCACGAAGTTTTGGAAAAATAAATATTCAAGGCGTAAAATGTGAAGTTGCATATTTTCTAGAAAAGGTTCAATATATCGGTTTTTAGCAATAGAAGTAATTGTATTGTGAAATCGTATATCTAGTTCTAAAGCTTTTTTTGAATCTTTTTCATGTATAGATTGTTGAAAAGCATCATTTATCTCGGAAAGTAGTTTAATATCAGCGTCTGTAACTTTTTGCAGTGCTTGCTTTCCTATAATTGAGTGAAGACCAGCTATCGTCTCATAAATGATAGATACGTCGTCTAACTTAATAGGCGCGATTTTCGTTTTTTGCCCAGGTACCATTTCAACTAATCCAGAAAGCTCTAAAATTTGTAAAGCTTCTCTAACAGGTGTTCTGCTTACTCCTAGTGCTTCTGCCAATTCCCCATCATTTATTTTTTCATCAGGTCGTAAAACACCTTCTATAATCCAATCTTGCAGTTGATTTAAAACGAGTGACTTTGCTGAAACTCTTCCTGGTTTTTTATAATTTTGAGGGACAGGCATAGTGAATTCAATCCTTTCATTGTATATATTTCTTTTTCGTATTAACAAGCTTTAATTTTGGTTTTCCTTTATCCGGTTTTTGGCTTAATATGAGCACCATTACAATTACACAAAAAGCACCTAATAACTGAAAAGATTGAAACGGTACGTGCAAAATAAGCACAGAAGAAATAATAGCTGCGAGTGGTTCTGTACAGCCAAATAATGTTGTTTCTTTAGGCGTAAGGTATCTTATGCTATCTAAGTATAAATAAAATGCGATGAGTGTCCCGAAAATGACGACAAATGTAATGAGCGGGAGGGTACTTAGTTTTACATATTTCATAGTTGATAATAAAATGAATTCGTTTGTGGAAATAAAGTGTAAAATCGTTACGCCAATCCCCCCAATGATCATCCCCCATCCAACGATAACGGATGAAGACCACTTTTCTAACAATTCTTTTGAATACAAACTATAAAATGCAAGAGATAGTCCAGATAAAATGCCCCAAATGATAGCAGGTGTAGATACAGCTAAGTTATGAACAGAACCGTTTGTTAATAGGAGAAAAGTCCCTACTAATGAGAGGGTAATTGAAATATAATCAATTTTTGATGGACGAACGCTCCATTTGAAAAGTAAGTATACAGTGATAAATATAGGGGCTAAATATTGTAACAAAGTTGCAACAGCAGCGTTTCCTTCTTTAATAGAAGCGAAGTACGTGTACTGTACAGCAAGCATGCCTAAAAGACCGAACAAAATTATCTTATTTGCATCAGACTTTTGTTTCCAAATTCCAAATATTTCTTTTTTGTTCGCTCCGAATGATGACATAATGAGCAAAATAGCACCGGATATAAGCAAACGGATTGTAACTAACCATTCAGTAGAAACGTTTTCATACTGAAAAAGTTGTTGCGCAGCTGTTCCGGATAAGCCCCATAAACAAGCACCGATTACAACCATAATAATTCCTTTTAAACGATTTGAATCCATAAAATATATAAGTCCTCCTTTTTAAAAAAATATATTGGATACAATATGCAATATATCACAGAATGGAATATCAATAAACTGAAATTTCTAATTAAAAATAAAATTGTTTATCCCGCATTAACGGGCAGTAAGACTCCCACCTTGAAATTCGGCGAATGCGAGGAAGTTAGGTGGGAGTCGTGCTGCTCGTAAAAGTCCAATTGGTGAGGGCTAATAATCAGTGGAGGATGGAAAAACCCCCACTGATTAAAGTTTCATTTTATTAAGAACGATCATCTTTTTATGAAATATAATCATAATCGCGACGCCAAAAAAATAAAGATAAGAGTAATTTGGTTTGTTAAAAATATGTGTATAAGGAGATACGTGATGAACTGGGTTACTCATAAACCATCGTTTGAATTTGAAAATTTTAGTCCTATTATTCGGTCACAATCTGCGTGGAGTGGGCATTTAGATTTCGCATATGATTTAGTAAGATTTGAAGAACCAGCAACTTTAGTTGAGTTAGGTACGCATTTAGGTGCTTCCTTTTTTAGTTTTTGCCAGGGGGTAAAAGATGGTGGGTTAGCCACAAAATGTTTTGCTGTAGATACTTGGGCTGGAGATGGGCATACAGGTCCATATGGAGAAGGGGTTTTTCAAATAGTAGAAAAAGTGGTGAGGGATAACTACCTGAATATAGGGAATTTAATTCGGTCTACTTTTGATGATGCTCTGGATGAGTTTCAAGATGAAACGATAAATCTTTTGCATATTGATGGCTATCATACGTATGAAGCTGTTTCTCATGATTATAAAACATGGTTACCTAAAGTTGCGAAAAACGGTATTGTATTATTTCATGATATTGAAGTTAAAAACGGTGATTTTGGTGTGTATAAGTTTTGGGATGAGGTCAAGGTGAAATATCCTCATTTTCAGTTTGGGCATTCATATGGACTCGGAGTTTTATTTCCGAAAGGTTGTAGCGATAAGTTTTCGGAAATACTTAAAAATAAAGAAGAGATACAAAATATGTATAAATAAAAGAGGGGCATGCATCGATTAAATGATGTGTGCTCTTTTTTTATGTGGAAATATATTATTACATATGAGGTGAAAGCGGTAGTAAAAAGTTTTGTTGAGGCAAATATTAAAAAGGTTATTATGGGTTAATAATTAGTGGGGATGGATAAAACCCTCATTGATTAAAGTTTTATTTCATTAGGTGTTTTTATCTAAATAAATAAAAATACAACATTTTTTATATTTTTCATTGCGAAAAGCGCAATCTACTTTTACAATAGAAAGGGTTGTGAATATATTATACTGAAAAAATAAATCGAAATAATATGAAAATTTTGTTTTGTCTTCGCTAATTGTATACTACATACACGTAAGACTACATACATCATGTTATCGACTTGTAAGGAGAGAAAAAAATGAAAAGTGTAAGATTACCATCGATGCTAGAAATTATTATTCTTTTATGCCTATTTCTTGCTGTCGTCTTTTCCTTCCAAACGATTTTTGATCTCCCAATTCAATTAGCGCTATTTATTTCATGGTTTTTAGTTATTGCGCTTGGATTAAGATTAGGATTTCGTTATCAAGAATTGCAAGATGCAATTACGAAAGGGATTTCTAATGGATTAGAAGCAATTCTTATTTTAGTTGCAGTTGGGGCTTTAATTGGAACGTGGATTGCTGGTGGGGTTGTACCTACATTAATTTATTATGGATTAGAATTCATTCACCCTAGCATATTCTTATTGGCAACTTTAATTATTTGTTCAATCACTTCTATCGCGACAGGAACATCATGGGGAACAGTTGGAACTGCAGGTATTGCTATGATGGCGATAGGTGAAGGGCTTGGATTACCACTTCCGCTTGTTGCGGGTGCAGTCCTTTCAGGAGCTTATTTCGGAGACAAATTATCACCACTTTCTGATAGCACAGTTCTTGCAGCTTCTATGGCGAAAGTAGATGTTATTGCTCACGTTCGAGCTATGCTCGTATTAGACGTTCCAGCTTTTATTATTACCAGCATTATGTTTACTGTTGCTGGATGGATGTATGGCGGGGATAATGTAGATTTAAATAGAGTAGAGTTTTTAAAAGAAGCTTTATTAAAGCAATTTGATATTAAAATATGGATGCTTGTTCCTGCTGTAATCGTTATTGTGCTATTGGCGCTGAAGAAACCTTCTATGCCAACAATTGCTATGGGAGCTTTAATTGGTGCAATTTGGGCAACTCTTTTCCAAGGGATGCACTTTGGAGAGGCAATTGGAACAGCATATAACGGATTCTCAATTCAATCTGGTGTCGAGTTTGTCGATAAGTTATTAAACCGTGGTGGAATTAACGGTATGCTTAGTTCAGTAGCCGTTATTATTTTCGGCTTAGGTTTTGGTGGACTACTTGAAAAGCTAGGAGTTTTAAAAGTAATCGTATCAAAATTTGAGAAGAAATTAAATTCTGCAGGTAATGTAACGTTGTCTACGTTAATTGTGGCATTCTTAGCTAATATATTTGGTTGTGCGATGTACGTATCACTTATTTTAACACCGAAAATTATGGAAGATAGCTATGATAAATTAAAAATAGACCGCCGTGTATTAGCGCGTAACTCAGAAGTAGGTGGAACGTTAACTTCTGGTATGGTTCCGTGGTCGGATAATGGTATTTTTATGGCTGGTATTTTAGGTGTAGCAACGTTCTCATATGTTCCGTTTATGTGGTTAAGCTTTGTTTCATTAATTTTGGCAGTTATTTACGGATATACAGGAAAATTCATTTGGTATGTAGATGACGCTGAAAAAGGAAAGCAAGCATCATAAAAAAATACCTTCTGCGATGGCAGAAGGTATTTTTTTTGTATATACGAGTGAGAATTCTTATCATTTGAAGGAAAGTCTGTTAAAATGAGAAATGTAGGTATTTTATTTTCAAGGGGATGAAAAAATGGAGTACAGAATTGAAAGAGATACATTAGGAGAAATGAAAGTTCCAGCTGATAAATTATGGGCAGCACAAACGCAGCGTAGTAAGGAAAATTTTCCGATTGGAACAGAGCATATGCCACTTGAAATTGTAAAAGCATTTGCGATTTTAAAGAAGAGTGCAGCGATTAGCAATCAAAAATTAGGGAAGTTATCAGAAGAAAAAGCACAAGCAATTGTGGAAGCTGCTGATGAAGTTATCGCAGAAAAATGGAATGAACATTTTCCACTTGTCGTATGGCAAACCGGTAGTGGTACACAATCGAATATGAATGTAAATGAAGTAATTGCAAACCGCGGTAATCAAATTTTGAAAGAAAAGGGATCTGACGTACATATTCATCCGAATGATGACGTGAACATGTCTCAAAGTTCAAATGATACGTTCCCAACAGCACTTCATGTAGCGTGTGTAATTGCGGTAGAAAATCATGTATTGCCAGCTATTACGAAATTAAAAGAAACATTAGCAGAAAAAGTAACTGCATTTGAACATATTATTAAAATCGGTCGTACGCATTTACAAGATGCAACACCTTTAACGTTAGGACAAGAAATTAGCGGATGGCACCGTATGCTTGAAAAAACAGAGCGTATGATTGCAGATAGCAATACATATATGAAAGAATTAGCAATTGGTGGTACTGCGGTTGGAACTGGAATTAATGCGCACCCTAAATTTGGTGAGATGGTAGCAGAAGAAATTAGTCTGTTTACAGGTAAACAATTTGTTTCTGCACCAAATAAATTCCATGCGTTAACGAGCCATGATGAAGTTGTATTTGCACATGGAGCATTAAAAGCATTAGCTGCTGATTTAATGAAGATAGCTAACGATGTGCGCTGGCTTGCAAGTGGTCCACGAAGTGGTCTTGGGGAAATTATTATTCCTGCAAATGAACCAGGAAGCTCTATTATGCCAGGTAAAGTAAATCCAACGCAAAGTGAAGCATTAACAATGGTTGTAGCACAAGTTATGGGGAATGACACAACAATCGGATTTGCTGCGAGCCAAGGTAATTTTGAGCTAAACGTATTCAAACCAGTTATTGCTTACAACTTCCTGCAATCTGCTCACTTATTAGCGGATGCAACCGTTTCGTTTAATGATAAATGTGCAGTTGGTATTGAAGCAGATGAAGAAGTAATTAATGAAAATGTAAATCGTTCATTAATGCTTGTAACAGCGCTAAACCCACATATCGGGTATGAAAATGCCGCGAAAATTGCAAAGCATGCCCATAAAGAAGGGTTAACTTTAAAAGAAGCAGCATTGCAATCTGGACTACTAACAGAAGAGCAATTTGATGAGATTGTAGATCCGAAAAAAATGATTGCTCCGAAAGAATAATAGAAGAGGCCAAGATTCTTAATTTAGAATCTTGGCTTTTTTTGATATTTATTTTATGTTTCCGCCACTTGTACTACTGCAAGCTCCAAAAGATATTATTTGTTAGAAGACGTATTCATTACTTTCATATTCGGACAGTTCTCTTTTAAGAGTGAAATGAATTTTTCTTCTTCTTGTGGTACGAAAGTTGTCACAGAGTCAAATAAATTATAATCAATTTCTAATTGCTGCCTAGTCCATTTTTCTGAACGGAGTGTTTTGCCAGAGTATTTAATGTGACGGATATTTTCAAATGGAATTTCAGTACGTAATATGAAACCGTGTTTTACAATAAGAGAAGATTCCGTTATGTTGTAGTGAGAGAAATAGAATGAAGAGAGATTCACGATATTTAACAGCATCATAAGAGTGAAAAAAATAGAATTTTCGTTTTGGAAGAATAGCGAAATGAAAAAAATAATTATAAATAATGTAATAAAAATGACGTGAAATGGATTTTTTTTCGCTTTAAACTTCAAGTTAGTCACCTCGTTATACGTGTTCTTTAACCAAATTAAATCATAACATCGTAATAAAACGTGGGAATATGCAGAATTGCATATTCTTTCGGTTTATTATTCGTGTAAAATTTTTTGATAGGATAAATTTAAATGAAGTTTTTAATAGTGGAGTGGCATAAAGTGACTAACAAGAATAGAAGTGTAGTGCTAGTCATAATTAGTTGTATGATGATTATGAATGGCTGCTCAAATAGATTCGTTGAGGATGGAAAGCGAAAACATGTATTTGTACAAGCGAGTAAAGTTTTAGTGGAAGTTGTTTATAAAATATATAAAAGGTAAAAAGGGTGTTTCTATATGTGGAAACACCTTTTTTGTAGTTAAAATTGAATACTGAAGTTTTGGAATGAGTGAATGCCGGTTCCATGTTGAACGAGGTTGTTATCACTTAAATATTGAATATCGTATTTTACTTCTTTCAATATAGTAGGAGAAAGACCAAGTGTATGATGTGAACCGTAAATTTGTTTAATAGGAGAGAAGTTTGTAATTTTGTTTAGAGACTGAACTAAGTCTACAGGATTTGTCGATGGATAAAATGCAAAAATCGTGCCTTCATAAAGTAAATCTCCTGTAAATAAAAACTCAGTTTCATAATCGTATATGCAAATATGCCCCGGTGAGTGACCTGGAGTATGTATAATTTGAATTTTCCTATTTCCGATATCAATAATATCTCCATCTTTTAGTAATTTTGTTGGTGTTCCTTGAAATGGCTTGAATGTCTCAGGTTGAAATGTTTTAGGGGTAGGTAAAGTAATATCACGAGCGATGTCTTTCCGGATTTGAGCGATAGGAAGCCCTTTTATACCGTTAATGAGCCAATCTTCTTCTAAAGCATGTACATAGAGTTTTTCATATTGTGAGTGACTACCGATATAATCCCAATGAACGTGTGTTGTGACAACTGTAATTGGTAAGCTTGTTAGTTGGTCCGTTATACGTTTCATATTATCGATACCTAGTCCAGTATCAATAAGAAGTGCGGTAGTATCGCCTATAAGTAGGAAGGAATGTACTTTCTCTCAATGTCCATATTCACTAATCGCATATGTATTTCGAGCGATTTGTTTAACAGTAAACCAAGGGTCGTGCAGAATAGTCATGTTTTGTTTCACATTCTATAGTAATTCATTTATTAAATACATTCGCTTTTCGTTGCTTTAAGTCCTTTTTTAATTTATTTAATAGATTTTTTTATGAAAGTTTATAAAATGGGTAAACGGAACGTTGAAATGTTTGTTTGTGTTATGTTAAGATGGTGAAGTGGTGATAAACGTTATTGTGATTTGTTTAGTTTTTAAATAAATGTTTTGAAGGAGTGTTTAGTGTGAATGGTATTTCAGAGAAGTTTTGGGATGCGTCGATAGAGGAATTGAAGAAAGGGTATGTATTTGACGAGGAAGCAGAGGAGTATGTTTGTTTAGCTTGTGGAGAAACGTTTATTAAAGGGGTTATTTATCAAGAAAATCAAGTTTTGTATGAAGCAGAGAAGTTTGTACAGTTGCATATTCAAAATGAGCATACATCTATGTTTGAATATTTATTAAATCTTGATAAAAAGTTTACAGGCTTAACTGATTTGCAAAAGAAAATGGTTCAGTTTTTCTATATGGGACTTAACGATAAAGAGATTGTAAAAGAAATGGATGGCGGGAGCACATCGACGATTCGCAATCATCGATTTACATTGCGCGAGAAAATGAAGCAAGCGAAAGTATTTTTAGCGTTAATGGAATTGTCAGAAGAAAAATCAAAAGTTCAAACTAAATTTGTACCGATTCATAGAACAGCTACGATGGTGGATGATAGATACAATATTACAGAGGAAGAAAATGCTGAAGTTTTAACAGCGCATTTTACAGAAGGTTTGGATGGACCGCTTTCTAAATTTCCGAAAAAGCAAAAGCGTAAATTGATTATATTACGTCATTTAGTGAAGAAATTCGATAGTAATAAAAAGTATACTGAAAAAGAAGTAAATACAGTTTTAGAAAATATATATCCGGATTTTGTAACTTTGAGAAGATATTTAATCGAATATGGTTTTTTAGATAGAACAGCTGATGGAAGCCAATATTGGGTGAAGTTATAAGAATGAAGAGAAGAAAATGAATAGATGCACATAATAAAAACAACTATACAAAGAGATAGAGGATTACAGATACGAAAAATATGTTAAAGTTCTATGATGAATTTGAAAATAGTGAGTGGAAGAGGCAATTACTTTGACGAGCAAACAGTATAGAAATGGTTGGAGTAATTACAATTATTTGAGCACGGATTTAACCGTGCAGATTTTAAATAAAAGGAGAAATGAAATTTGAAACCACCTACAGATAACAATAAAGAAGGTGTAGAGTCACAGAAGTCAGAAACAGAACATAAGCCGATATGGAAATCGATGTCCATGTTTTTAGTGCCGTTACTTTTAAGTAATGTATTACAATCAGTTGGACAGTTATTTGGAATGGTAGTAGTAGGAAGATGGCTTGGCGTAAATGATCTAGCAGCTATATCGGCATTTTTCCCGTTATTTTTCCTACTCGTTTCATTTGTAATTGGAATTGGTTCTGGTAGTTCAATTTTAATTGGTCAGGCATTTGGTGCTAAAAATGAGGAGCGCTTAAAAGCTATCGTTGGTACGACGCTTACGTTTACTTTTATTATCGGAGTCGTGTTGGCGATAATAGGTAGTATTTTTGCGATGGATATTATGCGCCTTATGGGAACGCCAGAAAACATTATTGAAATAAGTGTGCATTATGCAAGAATTTTATTTATATCTATGCCAGTATTATTTTTATATTTTGCATACACAACATTTATGAGAGGTACAGGAGATTCTAAAACGCCATTTTACTTTTTAATCGTGAGTACAGCGCTAAATATGATCTTATTACCAATTCTTATTTTTGGCTGGTTAGGAGCTCCGAAATTAGATGTTTACGGAGCTGCATATGCTTCAGTTATATCTACAGTTATTACGTTTATTGTCATGCTAGTGTATTTAAAGAAGAAAAATCATCCACTACAATTAGACGGGACAGTAAGAAAATATCTTCGTATGGACTGGGAGTTATTAAAATTATTGTTACGCCTCGGTATTCCAGCGAGTATTAATATGATATTAGTTTCATTATCAGAGATCGCGGTAATCGCATTTGTAAATCGGTACGGTTCAGATGCAACAGCGGCGTATGGCGTTGTGAACCAAGTTGCAAGTTATGTACAAATGCCAGCGGTTAGCCTCGGTATTACAGTATCAATTTTTGCAGCGCAATCAATTGGTGCGAACCAATTTGATCGATTGCAGAAAGTTGTTAAGGCCGGAATTATTATGAATTATATCATTGGTGGTGTATTAATATCTCTTATTTACTTGTTCTCAAGAGATATTTTAGCACTATTTTTAACAAGTCAAAATACAATTGACATTGCTCATAGTCTAATCATGATTACATTATGGAGCTACTTAATTTTCGGTCATGCACAAATTATTAGTGCGACAATGCGAGCAAGTGGTACTGTACTATGGCCAACTGTAATCAGTGTTGTATCAATTTGGCTTGTTGAAGTACCTGTGGCGTATTATCTTTCTTACCATACGAGCCTTGGAATAGAAGGGATATGGATTGGGTATCCAGCTGCATTCATCGTTAGCTTAATATTACAGTATGCATATTATAAGCTTTCATGGCAGAAGAAACGAATTACACGATTAGTGAGTTAAAAGATGAAAATGTCCCTAAGTCATTATACTTAGGGACATTTTTTTATGAATGCTTATAAATAACTTTTTAAAGTTATGTCAAAATGTTGTCTAATGAGTTCTCCATTATTCATATAAAACTCCCAAGCTGTATCTGGCTCACCGATAATTTCAAATGAACCTTCTGTAATATATAAAGCGCAATTATCTTCTAATGCAATACCTTCTATATTACCTTGGTGAGTTTGTAAAAACGTATGGAAGGCATTCATTCTATTTAATTGATTGTAATGGGGGCAAAATCTTTTGTTAACAATACCCCAGCCACTACTTTCTATATAACCGGAACCTTCATAATCTGAACGAATGCTAGATGTGAACCAGCACATAGCACCGGCACTATATCCTGCAATAAGTGTTCCACGTTTTAAAGCAAATAGTAACTTTTCATCTAGTTTATGTTCTTTCCATTGTTCAAGCATGTGAACGTAATTTCCACCGCCAAGGTAAATTAAATCGGCAGAATGAATCATCTCATCTATTTCATATTTAGTAGGTGTTTCGGTTGAAATGCGTAAAATTTGAACCTCACAATGTAATTGCTTTTCAAACGTTTCTAAAAATAACTTTATATATCCTTCATCATCACGACTAGCTGTAGGAATGAATAATACTTTTGGGTATTGTTTATTCGTTAATTCTATAAGTCGTTCATTAATATGCAAGTGATTTGGATCTTGTAAATCACCGCCACCAATGACAGCTAATTTCATAGTAAAGCACCACCTAATAATATTTGTTATGTAAAAATTCGATAGTGGGGAGTTACATTCCTTCTGTGATTTAATGAATAAGGGGAAATAAAGTAAACAATATATTGAAATAACATAAGGAGTCGATAGCTGTGGATAGAAAGGAATTAGAAGCAGTTTATCCCGCTATTTGCGGGCAGTAAACTCCCGCCTCAAAATTCGATTGGAGCAAAGAAGTTAGGTGGGAGATCAACTGCCCGTAAACGCCCGATTGGTGTGGGCTAATAATCAGTGGGGGATGAACAAAATCCCCATTGATTAAAGTTTCACTTTATTGATATATAATACTGGAAAATATTGTTTCAAAATATGGGAACAATATGTTTAAATGAATATAACGACGTACTAATGAATGTTGAAAGAGTATTTATATTTAAAAAGTACAGAGAATACCAAAAGTTTTACAAAAGTGTTTTTTACTTTTTATAGGAACTTATTTTATAATATAGTTAAATTATATTAATATATTTATTAGCGTAGACTAAAAAGAGGGAGCGTGAAAGAGTGGATTTTCGATTTGAGTTCGCAGCAAAGGTGAAAGAATATTTAGATGATGAAAAAGATGAAAAAATAATAAAAGATGGACACAGAGATATAATTTATAAATATTTATATCCGTTAGAGAGTGAAATTGGAATTTTTAAAAACCCTAACTTTACTTTTTTTGCATCAGGAAGACGTTCACATATAGTATTAGAAAATATTGAATTTAAAACAGAAGTAAACGTAGAAAGTAATATAATTGAAATTACAAAAATAGTGGATAATGTGGTGATTCCATTAGATACTATCGTAGCTAAAGATCGGGAATTATTTGCACTTGGGCGTAATGAGAAATTTAGTGTGCAAATATTAGAATATTATCTCTATGATACATTTGGGGAGAAGTTAGGTTTACAATGAATCGAACGTGGTACAGATAACTAATTAGTGGAGATTAGAATGCATTTAAGTATCAGTTAATATCATTTATGTTTGACCTTCTATATATTTTATACTACAATCTGTAGTGTGAAAGGGGCCATACGATGTTTACTCAAAACTACAAGTTAAATGAGCAAGGGTTAAATCACTTTTTCGGACCGCTTGAAGCGAAAATAATGGAAATTGTTTGGGCTACTAAGGGTATTACCATTAAAGATGTGCAACAGAAATTAAGTGAAGAATCCCCGGTGAATTTTAATACTGTAATGACAGTTATGAACAGATTAGTAGAGAAAGCACATTTAGAAAAGCATATTGTGAAAAGAAGTGGTATGTATCGTACTACACAAACGAAGGAAGAATTTTTATCTAATCAAACGAAGAAAATGACACAGGAATTAATGGGGGAATTTGGAGATCTTGTTGTGAACCATATGATAGATGAGTTAGAACAAGCTGATCCATCTTTAATAAAAAAATTAGAAGAGAAATTAAGTCGGCTAAAAAAAGAGGACCGATAAAATGAAGTGGCAAATGCGTAAAATCGTTTTGTTAGCAGTGACTATTAGTGTGCTTTTTTTAAGCATGTTAGTATACTACGTTACATACCCATTTCTTTTTCAAAATAAAGCATTTTTCCTTTCTCAATTTTGTTTATTTGAATTACAAAAACATATGAGGGAACTATCAATACTTCGTATAATGATAGCCGGATTACTGTTATTTACTGTAATCATTATGAGTAAAAGAATTTGGAAGCAATTTTTTTATAGTAAAAGATTGAAAAGAAATCTCGTGTCTATTACTAGAAAAGGAAAGCAAGTGTACGTATTATCAACGTTACAGATTACGGCATTTACAATTGGATTATTTCGACCGAAAATTGTCATTTCAGAAGGAATGTTTCAGGCATTTTCTGAGGAAGAAATTGATGCGATTGTATTACATGAGGAATATCATCAAAAAAATCGAGATCCATTAAAGTTATTTTTCTTTACATTGATAGCTGAGGGAATGATGTATATTCCTATATTAAAAGGGATGTTGCAGCGTTATCATGTATATCAAGAGCTATCAGCAGATAAATATGCGATGCAAAAAATGAAATCTTCATTTGAGCTAGGTAGTGCATTATTAAAGTTAATTAAAATAAAGACGATGGAAAATCAATGTATTACAGCGTCGTTTGCGAAAACCGCAATTAATTTACGAATTGAGCAAGTGTTGAATGAGAAAGTTGTTAAGCTGAATATGCCATTACATACAAATTCAGTATATGTAACGTTAGGGCTATTTTGTATGTCGATTGTACTTATTGTCGGAGAGTGCATATAGCCTCTTTTTTTAATAATTAACACTACACATTGTAGTGTATTTAGGAGGGATAAAATGAATGCGGCGGATTTAACAATTTGGCTAGTAGTAGGGGCTGGGATACTTTCATTTATATCACCATGTTCTTTACCGCTATATCCATCTTATTTATCATATATTACAGGTGTGTCTATTCAAGATTTAAAAGAAAATCGTGGGATTATGCAAAAGTCAGCGATTATACATACAGTATTTTTTATGATCGGTTTCTCGGTTATATTTTATGCGTTAGGTTTATCGGTGAGTTGGATTGGGATTACTTTTTCATCTAATCAAAGATTGATTCAGCAAATTGGTGGGATTTTTATTGTTTTGATGGGGTTATTTATGACTGGATTGTTTCAGCCTAAGTGGCTTATGGCAGAGAAAAAAGTGCAGTATAGAAGTAAATCGACAGGATATATTCGCTCAGTTTTGGTCGGCATGACATATGCAGCAGGATGGACACCGTGTGTTGGTCCGATATTTTCTGCAGTGCTTATGCTCGGGGCGACCAATCCTGAAAGTGCGCTTCTTTATATTACGGCATATACTCTTGGCTTTGCAGTTCCATTTTTCGTGATGGCATTTTTTATTGGAAAGGTAAAATGGATTGTTACTTATGCCAATGTCATGATGAAAATCGGCGGTGGAATGATGATTTTAACAGGGGTTTTATTATATACAAATCAAATGACGAAAATTACAGCGTTCTTTATTCGTCTATTCGGCGGATTTACGGGATTTTAGAAATGAGGAGGAAGAAAAGTGAAGAAACTAATTGCTATTATACTAGCTGGGGCACTAATTTGGGCCGGAGTTAACTTTTATAATACTAAGAAAGAAGAAAAAGAAAGAAAAGCGAAACAAGCGGAGTTACAAGAGAAGGAAGTATTACCACAAGTGGGATTTAAAGCGCCGAACATAACATTAAAAGGATTAGATGGGAAGCTTTATTCGTTAAATGATGCAAAGGGAAAACCATATGTTATTAATTTTTGGGCATCATGGTGTGGTCCATGTGAAATGGAGGCTCCTGATCTAGTTCGTTTGTATGATAAATATAAGGAGGATGTTGAAATCTTTGTGGTAAATGCAACAATCGGGGATCCAGTACAAGAAGCGAGCGCATTTGCAGATCGTCACGGATTTAAATTTCCTGTTCTATTAGATATGGACGGAGTAGCTGGAATAGATTATAAAGTATTTTCTTTACCAACGACATTTTTTGTTAATAAAGATGGAATTATTGTAGATCATGCACGAGGTGTATTACCTCCAGATCAATTAGAAGAGAAGTTTAAGAAAATAATTGAGAATTAAGAGGGGATTTCATAGTGATGGAGTGGATGGTGAGGTTACAACCCGTTTCTCTTATAATAGGAAGTTTATTTGGATTTACTCTAATGAAACTAAGGATGAAAAAGCAAAATATTCAATATGAAAAAATGATGGATGCAGTAACGAATGGCTTTCTTATCATTGTATTAGTATGGAAATTCGCACCGGCAATTTTAAATCCGGTATGGGCCATTGGGGCGCCAATGCCAGCATTATTAGCTGTAGGAAGTATTCAGCATATTATAGTAGGGTGCGTAATTGCGAGTATATATATTGTTTGGAAAAGTAAAAAAGAGCAATTTTCTCTTCGGATTTTACTTGATACATTACCTTTTGGATTTTGCGTGAGTATAATCTTTTATTTTATATTCCATCAAGAAGTAGGTGCACAAACGACACTGCCGTGGGGGATGAAAATATATGAATCAAAATTTTTGTATCATCCTATTTTCATGTATGAGATTATACTCGCACTCGGTATAATTGGCTCGTTATGGATTGAAAATGAAAGATTAGGAAATGGAAAGAATATAAGCTTTTTTCTAATTTGCGAGGGAATTGCTCATATCATTATTTCACTTATTAGTGAACAAAATTCAGTTCTATTTGGTCTTTCAATACAGCAAATACTCAGTTTTTTTGTTATTAGTTTAGGGATTTTGTTAGTACCAAAAAAATAAAAGTAGCCATGCACGGAGAGCATGGCTATTTTTGTATCATCATATGAATTAAAAAATCGGCGGAGTAACAGAAAATAAAACAATCGCATTTTTCTCGAATTGATTTACCCATTTATGTTTTAAATAAGCTGGTATTTTTACGCTATCACCAGTTTCTAATGTGTATTCTTCTTCATTTAAGTGCAATGTGATTTTTCCGTCTAATACAAATGCTAATTCTTCACCTTTATGTTCTAGAACATTTTCTGATGAAGCAGTATTTGGTGGGATAGTCATAATTGCTGTTGCTAAATTTCCTGTGAAATCAGGTGATAACAATTCATATGATAAATTATCGATAATCATTTTTTTTCTTTTATGAGAACGTACAATTAAATCGTCTGTATTATTTTCTTCAAGTAAAAAACTAAATGTTGGAACATCAAGAGCTTTTGCAAGTACCTTTAATGTTTGAATAGAAGGGTTAGCAGAACCACGTTCAATTTGACTAAGCATTGATGGTGTGATTTCGGCCATCTTTGCTAATTCTTTACTAGTTAATCCTTTTTCTTTTCTTTGTTTTTCAATCTTTTTACCAATATCTATATTTTCCATAATAAATGCTCCTTAATAATTATTAAATTATATTTAAATAAATTAAATTGAAATTAACTAAAATGAATTATTTATGTTAAACTATATTAAAATTAATTTAATTATAATTTATTATATGGCTAGCTACAAGGATATGAGGAGGAAGAGGAATGAAGGAGATAGAGGCATTAAAAGAGCAATATCCACTAGTAAATAACTTAATCGCAACAGAAGAAGTATTTTGGATAAACCCGAATATGGAAAAGTATGAAACAGCAATAAAAAATTCGCCACTTAATGAAGAACATGTAAAAGACGCGGAAGAGAGATTAAAGCGTTTTGCACCATATATTGCGAAAGTATTTCCTGAAACGAAAGAAACAGGCGGTATTATAGAATCACCTTTAGTGAAAATCTCTTCTATGAAACAATCTTTAGAGAAAAGTTATGGGCAACCTATTTTAGGGGAATTACTATTAAAATGTGATAGCGGGCTTCCGATATCAGGATCAATAAAAGCTAGAGGCGGAATATACGAAGTGCTGAAACATGCAGAGCAACTGGCACTTCAGCATGGAATGTTAACAGGGAAAGATGATTATTCAATTTTAGATAGTGATAGATTTAGAGGTTTTTTTGCGAAGTATTCAATTGCAGTAGGTTCTACTGGCAATTTAGGGCTTAGCATCGGTATTATGAGTGCGAAATTAGGTTTTAATGTGACTGTTCATATGTCGGCAGACGCAAAAGAATGGAAAAAAGATTTATTAAGAAGTAAAGGTGTAAACGTTATTGAATATGAAGCTGATTATAGTAAAGCAGTAGAAGAAGGAAGACTGCAAGCAGATGCAGATCCTAGCTGTTATTTTGTTGATGATGAAAACTCACATGATTTATTTTTAGGATACGCAGTAGCAGCGTCACGTTTACAAAAACAATTAGAAGAGTTAGAGATTGTAGTAGATGAAGAATACCCTTTATTCGTTTATCTTCCGTGCGGGGTAGGTGGTGGGCCTGGCGGAGTAGCATTCGGCTTAAAGTTATTGTACAAAGACAATGTGCATTGTTTCTTTGCTGAACCTACGCACTCTCCGTGTATGTTACTCGGTTTAATGACAGGGCTTCACGATAAAATTGCCGTTCAAGATATCGGGATTGACAATGTAACTGATGCGGATGGGCTTGCAGTAGGAAGACCATCTGGATTTGTCGGTAAAACGATGGAACCATTTTTGAGTGGAAATTACACAGTAAGTGATGAAGAGTTGTATAGATTATTAAAAGAACTGGCTGATACTGAAAATATTTATTTAGAGCCTTCTGCGTTAGCGGGTATGATAGGGCCGTTGAATGTATGTAAAGCTGAAAATGAGTATTTACAAAAACAACATTTAACAGAGAAGGTGAAGAAAGGTACTCATATTGTGTGGGGAACTGGCGGTAGTATGGTTCCGGAAGACGTGATGAGTGGTTATTATAAAAAAGGTTCGGAATTAACGAAAGCAGAGTAAGGAAGAATGAGGCGATTTAAAGCCTCATTTTTTCATGTACATAAAAATCTTTGTTATTTTCACATTAGTTCTTTATAGTATAGTTATAAAGGATTATTCATATCGATTAAATATAACAAAACAGCTTTATTTTACATAATAAGAGGATGTGTATACGATGTCATTACAGACTAAATATATAGCGGGTATTTCGCTTGGGGTTATGGGTGTAGGTTTTGCGGCTTCAATCCCTTTTCAAGGAACGGTAGCAGGAGAAATTATACAAGGTGGATTTGAAGCTGGGTTAGTTGGTGGACTTGCGGATTGGTTTGCGGTTACAGCTTTATTCCGTCATCCGTTAGGAATTCCAATTCCACATACAGCATTATTACCTAAAAATCGGAAACGGGTAACAAAGGGTCTCGTTTCTACGTTAGAAAATGAATGGCTGACGAAAGAAAGTATTACAAGTAAAGTAAAAGAAATGCAGCTAGCACAAATGGTACTGCAAATTGCTGAGAAAGAGTTACAGTCTGACGCTGTGAAAAAAGGAATTGTAACAATTGCTGAGAAAGCGATTCTTCAAATAGATACAGAAAAATTAGCTGTTATTATTGAAAAAGAATTAAAAACGTATTTGCATACAATTAACACAAGTAACATATTACAAGTTCTCGTGGATCAATTAGTAGTGCAAGAATATGATGAAAAAACACTTGATTACATATTAGTAAAAGTGAAAGATTGGACAGCTCAAGATGAAGCACGTTATCAGCTCGGAAGCTTAGGCATGAAGGCGATGGAAAACATAAAAGTAGATGGATTCCTACAGTTTACTTTGAAATCATTTATGAATATTGTAGATGAAGATAAAATTGGCGGCATTTTGCAGAAGTTTATCATTAGCAATATTAACAGCTTACAAGATGCAGATAATAGCACAAGACAACTTATATTAGCGAAAATTCGTCAAGAAATTATAAATGTAAAAGAAAATGAATCTTTATTACAGGAGTTAGAGAAGTGGAAAGAAAAATGGATTGCAAATTGGAATGCTACTGACAAAATAAAAGAGATGCTAGAGCAAGTACAGAGTAGGGTAGTTACTTTTGTGAAGAATGAAGAATTTGTTGATAAATATGTTGTTCCATTCTTACAAACACAAATGAATAAAATAAAAGCAGACGAACTGATTGTTCAAAAAATAGAAGATTGGTTACAAAAACAAGTTGTTACTATTATTGAAAAGAATCATTCAAAAATTGGAAAGCTTGTGCAAGAAAACCTTGATAAATTAGATGATAAAACATTAATCGAAATGATTGAAAATAATGTCGGTAAAGATTTGCAGTGGATTCGTGTGAACGGGGCTGTTTGTGGTTTTATGATTGGATTAGTTTTAGAAGGAATAAAAGCGATTATATGAGAAAAACCTTCCACAATTGTGGAAGGTTTCTTATTTTTCGATAACACTCATATTTATATTATAAGCTTTCTCGATATTTAATTTGTACGTCCCATTTCCTGTTTTTATCGAGTTTTTATACCAATGTTCTTGCCCGTTTAATTCTGGATTTTCTTCTGAAGAATTATTTTCTTTTTTCGTTAAATCTTCTACTTGTTCCCAAGGTGTGTTCCCGTGAGTTTCTTTTTTGTTTGTTATGGCGATTAAAGATACATCACTTTCTTTTACTAAATGAACAGATACATTTGAACTTTCTTGTACAAACCAATTATTTTGTAATTGACCTGGATAAAGAGATAGTTCGTTATTTGAAGCGCGGATCTCTACATTTTTATTTTGCGGAAGAACGAGTGTTTGTTTCACCTGTGGTGTTGAGTTAAATAACGTATGCTGAACCGGTAATGATTTTAAAGTTATATACATCGTTTCTCCAGCTGTTTGAACTGAAAGGAAATCCTCTTGTTTTAAATTGAGTTTTTCATTTGCTTTCGTCGTCATTTCATATGTTCCAAAAAGATGAATTTGATTTGTATTATCTCCCTCTATCGTTAGAGGGTGATGCCCCGCATCCACTACGATTTTTTTGATAGATTCAGGTATATCAAGTTGTCCGTCTGGAATATTACTCGTTTGTCTAGTTGTGTTAATAGAATGACGAACTTCTTCTAGCAATCCAGTTGATAATAAGCAGTAAAAAGCAATTCCAACACTTCCTAAAACTCCGATAAAGAAAATACTAAAAATATCATATTTAATAAATGAATGTTCCTTCTTAGAAAATAGAAGGTATAGTAAAATTTCAGCGCCAAGTATGATAAGTAAAACAGGCCACCAGGCTGTTAATGTATCTAATGCTTGAACTCCTTTTACGACTGAAAATAGTAAAAAGCAACCTAATGTAATAATGGAGAGCCCCATTGAGAATGTTCCAACGCGCCATGTTCTCATTCGTTTGTACCACCTTTGTTTTCTTTATTTCCAAGTAACAATTTAAAGCCGCCACCAATTAAAAGGAGAGCAACGATAGATGTTTGGAAATAGCGATAATATAGTTCGCTAAGATGAATATTAAATATAGTTGCAAAATAGTCATTCAAAATAGGAAGGACTGTTTGATCTAATAAATAATAACCACCGAGTGTAATTAACCCAATACCGATCCATCTTTGATGATTTATAAAATAGTCAATGATAGGTTCGTCATTTACACGTTCTTTTCCGTATTTTGCAGTTTGCTGTAACGCATCAAAAAAGCTATAGAACCAAATGATTGGTACTAAAAATAAAAACGCAGAAAGTCTTAATAAGTCGAGCAAATAAATTGATAGTAAAAAGGCTGCCATAAGCTGAAGACCACGGCGTTGTAAGCCTAAATACATATGTCCTGCTCCAGGAAACATTGCTAAAATGGAAGCGAATGTTTTATTTTTCTTTCCTTGTTCTCGGTGCTCTTCAAACTCTTCGAAAATAGTACGGTCATCTAGTTGCTCTCCGCGTTCTTTTTTCTGTAGTTGTTGAACGACATCAAAGAAGTTATAAATCCATAAAACAGGTAGCGTAATAAGGAAGATAAGGAAACTTTCTTGAGATGTTAAGAGTGCAACGAATATAATCATACTTCCTATTCCTGTACAAGCTACTAAAAATGTAAGTCCTCGCTGCATAAGTCCTAATTGGAAATGGCCAAGTCCAGGGATAATTGATAGGAGAATGATATAAAATCGTTCGCTCTCTTTAGAGGACTCTGTAAATTCTCCGGCTGCTTGTTTTTTCGATTGATTAATAATAGTGATAACTAAATCTAATAAATTGATTACCCATAACACGACTAGTAAAAATAGAGAAAGAAAAGCAATATCACGCGCTCCTAATGCTATTGTACAAAATGCTGCAAAGATAAATAGAAATAAAGCCCCTCCGCTATATAAAATAAATCGTCCAAATTTCTTTAAATATAAATGTCCAAGCCCGGGAATTAGCCCTAATACAAGTGCTAAAAAGGGATTTTTATTCATGCTTTGAACCTCCGTCCTTTTTTGATGTGTCTACCGATTTGTTTACAATTTGTTGTGAGATAGAAGACTCGTTATGTTTTGAGGATTTCTCGAAATTTGATGTCGCTGTGAAAATATACTGGAATAAACCACTTACCATAAAAATAATTGTAGCCGCAGTCGCAATTATGTAGTGAATAATCGTGCGCTTTAGTGAGTTTGTTTTTATATTTTCATTAGGCTGTAACGTTTCAAAATTAATTTGCGTCATAACTTCGTTCGTAAATGAATCATCATTTATCATTGGAAGGTTTTCATGTTGTTCATCAATACTTTCCATATAAAGTGCTAAACAATGATCACATTCATAAAGATGTTCTTCCATAGATTCACGTTCATTGTTTGATATAACATCTAATGTATAATTGCGCCAATCTTCTTTTGAATAATGCATCATAGAAACTCTTCCTCCTTCCAATGTTTTTTAATCCATTTTCTTGCCCGATACAGTTTCATTTCGATCGTTTTCACTTCGATGTTTTCCTGAAAAGCAATTTCTTGATAACTTTTTTCTTCTAAGTAATGTGCGAGAACGACGTCACGATAATTGTCGGGAAGTTCTCTCAGTTTTTGAGCAATGAGCAATTTTTGCTCTTTCGTCAATAATAAAGCCTCAATATTATGAGAGGATTTTATATTTTCCGCAGTTTCTTTACATAAGGAGAGTTCTTCGTTTTCTCTAGCTTTTTTTCTCTTATAATCAATAGCGTGATTGGTGGCAATACGTGCCATCCACGTTTTTAATCCGCGAAATTGATAATTTGGGAGAGAGGCGTGAATTTTTACGAATACTTCTTGTGTAACATCTTTAGCATCTTCTTCATGTCTTAAAATGGAAAAGATAACTTGAAAAATATAATGACGATATGTTTGTACAAGGATACGAAAAGCATGTTCGCTTCCTTGCTGTGCTTTTGCAACTAATTGTTTTTCCTCAATCGGTCTCTCCCTCCTTTTTGACGCATTCTATTATATAGACGTAAGAAATGATAAGTCACCCTACACATGTTATAAAAAAAGAATAATATATTTTTAGCAGGAGGGCTATATGAAAAAGGTGTGAAAAAATGGTAAAGAGAAGTATATAATGAGCAAAGAGGAAATGCTACATGGAGAAAGGATGTGAATGTTAGTAGGATAAGGTCCATACTAACAAACATGAAAATTAAAATATTAATAGCCGATGATAATTCTTTTATTAGAGAAGGTATGAAAATTATTTTAAATACATATGAAGAGTTTGAAGTATTAGATACCGTAAATGATGGAAAAGAAGCTGTAGCGTATTGTAAAAAGCATGAAGTTGATATTGCGCTTTTAGATGTTCGTATGCCAAACATGAACGGGGTAGAGGCGACGAAGTTAATTTGTGAAGAGACAAAAACGAAGCCTCTCATTTTAACGACATTTGATGATGATGAATATATTTTGGACGCAGTAAAAAACGGAGCGAAAGGTTATTTATTAAAAAATAATGATCCGGAGCGTATTCGTGATGCGATAAAAGGAGTTTATAACGGTCAAACTGTTATGCAAGATGTAGTGCTTGATAAAATTAAGTCTAATTTAATGGAAAGTAAAGAGGAAGAATCTAAAATTGATAAGAGCCTTTTCACAGAAAGAGAGCTTAGTATTATCGCATTAATTGCGAAAGGTTTCTCAAATAAAGAAATTTCGAAGCAACTTTTCATATCTGAAGGAACGATTGCAAATTATATTACATCAGTTTTAGGGAAAACTGGACTAGAACATCGCACGCAAATTGCGATTTATTACTTAACAGGGAAAGTAGATTAATGTTATGGAATTTTGGTTAACTGTAAGTAAACTTATTGTCTTTTTATATATAGTGTTTAGCTACATTCATTTAAATGTTACGAACTTACCATGGATTATACTTACTTTGCTTTTATATCTTTCTGTAAACGTGTTGATCTCTATATTTAAAAAAGATACGTACAAAAACATATTAACTTGTGTGTCAATTGGCGTAGTTATGTTATTTACATGGAAGATTCATCCGTTTTTTATTTTGTTTTTACCTTTGAACTTATATGAAATTGCAAATTATTACATAAAAAAGAAATGGTTAATCTTTTTCATTATGATTCTTCCTATTATTTTTATAGGTGAAGGTATTCAAATGACGTATGGACTTATTAGTGCATTTTGTTTTTTTTCCTTAACGATAGCTCACCGCTATATAGCACGATTATTAAAACTAGAAATGCAAAATGATAAAATGAGAAAAGACATACAAAGACTTACGAAAAGCTTAAATGAAAATAAAGATTACATAAGGCAATCTGAATACACATTTAAATTAGAGGAAAGAAATCGACTATCTCAAGAAATTCATGATAAAATCGGTCACTCAATGACAGGTGCACTAATTCAAATGGAAGCAGCGAAGAGATTAATGGAAATAGATAAAGTGAAATCTGCGGAATTATTACAAAATGCCATTCATATTTCAAAAGATGGAATTGAAAGCATTCGGATTACATTAAAAAATATGAAGCCACCAACTGAGCAAATGGGCATTCATCGCATGAAATTATTCATAGAGGAATTTGCCGGTAAGCATGATATGAATATTCCTTTCGTTTATAAAGGTAACTTAGATATGATTTCTCCCATTCAGTGGAAAATTATCGGTGAAAACGTTACAGAGGCATTAACAAATGCGATGAAATACGCTGATGCGACAGTCATTTCAATCGATATTCATGTACTGAACAAGATGGTGAAAGTACAAGTGAAGGATAATGGTAAAGGTGCAGCTCTTGTTAAGAAAGGTCTCGGTATTATGGGGATGGAGGAGCGAACAGCGTCTGTAAACGGAAAAATTATTGTAGATGGAACAAGTGGTTTTTCAGTAACAATGTTATTGCCGATACAAGAGGATGAGACGAGGATGAATCATCTCATATGAAAAAAGTGAATAATCTCATGTGAAAAGAGTGAACTTCTGCACTGAGCAGGTTCATTCTTTTTGTTTATAATAAAGTGAAACTTCAATCAGTGGGGGTTTTGTTTTTCCACGCTGATTGTTAGTTGAACCAATCGGGCATTTTTACGGGCAGTTGATCTCCCACCTAACTTCTTTGCACCAGCTGAATTTTGAGGTGGGAGTCTTACTGACCGTTAATGCGGGATAAAAGCAGAGAAACCGAAATAGGGGTGAAATGATGAATACATTGGAAATTAAAAATTTAACGAAAAAATTTGGTGACTTCATCGCAGTAGATAATATGTCTTTATCTATTAAAGAAGGAGAGATATTTGGCTTTTTAGGATCAAATGGTGCTGGTAAGAGTACAACGATTAATATGATTGCTGGTTTGTTAAGAAGTAATGAAGGTGAAATTAGCATACTAGGAAAAAATATAAAGAAACATAATCGATTTGCGAAAATGAATATCGGTATCGTTCCGCAAGATATTGCGATTTATGAAGAGTTAACTGCCTATGAAAATGTGAAATTCTTTGCTGGATTGTATGGATTACGAGGAGCCGAGCTAAAAGCGAGAGTAGAGGAAGCACTTCAATTTGTAGGCCTTAGTGATAAACATAAAAGTTATCCGAAAAACTTTTCTGGCGGGATGAAACGAAGACTGAATATCGCTTGTGCAATCGCTCATAGACCGAAGTTAATTATTATGGATGAACCGACAGTTGGAATTGATCCGCAGTCAAGGAACTACATTCTTCAGTCTGTCCGAAAATTAAATGAAATGGGAAGTACGATTATTTATACGAGTCACTACATGGAAGAAGTAGAAGAGATTTGTACGAAAATAGCAATTGTCGATCACGGTAAAGTAATTGCAGAAGGAACGAAAGAACAGTTAAAAGCAATTATTACAGATACGAAAGATATTTGGATTGAAGTAAAGTCAGTAGAAAATTTAGATGTAGAAAATTTAAAAGAGATAAATGGTGTGAAAGCTGTTCAAATTGAAGAGAACGTAATCAAGGTAAACTCGGATGCAGGATTAAATAATTTAAATAAAATTATTCAGCATTTCATTAATCATGACATTGAAATTCGTTCGTTAGAGGAGCAGGCTCCAAACTTAGAAACAGTATTTCTTACGTTAACTGGAAGAAACTTACGAGATAAATAAAGGTAAATGAAGAAAAGGTAAAGGGAGGTTCATCAATTGAACATCTTTAACATTGCAGTGATGCACATTAAAAGAGATTTCAGGGACGTAAGAACTTTAGTTTTTATGTTAGCATTTCCGATTGTACTTATGCTTGTGTTAGGAACAGCGTTAACGAATGCATTTAATAGCGATAGTCAATCGTTTAAGGATATACAAGTGCTATATAAAGATGAAGCAAGTAGCACGTTTTCTCAATCATTTGAAGCATTTACGAAAGAAGTCGATAAATCAGGTATTCATTTTAAAAAAGCTTCCGAAGGTATAGATGGGAAAGAAGAAGTGAAGCAAAATAAATATGCTGCTTATGTAGAGTTAAATAAAGATGGTGCAAAATTTTATGGAAGTGACAAAAGTAGTATTGAGGGAAGTATTGTGGAAGGCATGCTTACAACATTTGTTGATAAGTACAACGTAGTGGCCGAAGTTGCAAAAGTAGATCCGAGTAAGGTTAGCGCAGTTATTTCAAACGGAAATCATAATGATTATATTAAAGAAACATCTTTACAAGCTGCTAAAAAACCAGGTTCTATGGATTACTATGCGGTTGTAATGACGACGATGATTGCACTGTACGCTGCAATGGGGGCGAGTTTTTTAATTCGAGGAGAACGAATACGTAAAACAGGAGATCGTTTAATTGCAGCACCTATAAGTAAGGCTGAAATTTTCATTGGGAAAGTGCTCGGTAGTCTTGTAGCGAATGCACTTTGTCTATTACTTGTCGTTTTATTTAGTAAATTTGTTTTTCAAGCGAATTGGGGCGACCATATTGGAATCATATTTATTATTTTACTAACAGAAGTCTTTTTAGCAATTAGCTTCGGTTTAGGAATCGGATATATTACAAAAACAGGTGAGGCATCTAGAGCAATTATTATGGTTGTTGTGCAATTAGCTTCTATTTTTGGTGGTGCGTATTTCGTAGTGGAAGAAAATGTCGTTACGAATTTATCGCCATTAACGTGGGCCAACACAGCCATTATGAAAATTATTTATGCAAATGACATAGGAGCGGCACTGCCAGTAATATTTTTAAACCTCGGAATTTCAGCACTCTTTTTATTAATTGCGATTATTGCATTACGTAGACGGGAGGGGCTATAGTATGAAAGATATTTTATGGCTCATACAAAAAACGTTATCTGTGCTTCTGAAAAATAAAAAGGGGTTACTCATTATTATTAGCTTGCCGATAATAGGAACGCTCATTTCCTTTTCGATATATGGGAATGTAGGGCAAGGAACGTTAAATATTGGGGTTATAAATAAAGAAAATCAACCTATCGCAAATGATACAGTGAAATTTTTAGAAGGACTCAATCATGTAAATGTTAGTAAAATTAAGGAATCTGAAGTGGAAGATAAACTCACTTCAAAAAAACTTGATGGTGTTATTACATTACAGTCTGGTTTTTCTGAAAGTGTTCGAGAAGGGAAACCGAGTCAAATTGAAGTTTCATCGATTAAAGGTGATCAAGTAACAGTATTTATAAAATCATATTTATATAACTATGTTGATAATATAGCTGCGATTAGTAAAGTGGCAGGGGCGGATCAAAGTACGTTTAATAGTATGTACGCTGGTTATCAAAAAAGTTCATTTAAAGTAAAAGCAGAGACACTTGAAGATACTTCGAAAAATAAGGATATGACAAATCAAACGATTGGTTATCTTATCATGTTTATGCTATTTTCGGCAGCGAATTTATCTGGAATTATTTTAAAAGAAAAAGAGAACAGAACGTATTTTAGATTATTATCAACGCCGATTGACGGAAAGAAATTTATATTATCTAATGTCGCAGTAAATATGATGATATTAACAGTACAAATTGTAATTGCAGTATTCTTTATGACGAATGTTTTTCACACAACTATAAATATGCCTTTCATAGTTATGATTGGTGTGCTTATGATATTCGCTTTAATTGCAATTGGTTTATCGTTAGTCATTGTGTCTTTTTCAAAAAGTTCAACTGCTTCAAATGCAATGCAAAATATAGTAATAGTACCAACATGTTTACTTGCTGGATGTTATTTCCCGTACGACATTATGCCGAAAGCAGTACAAAAAGTAGCTGATTTCCTTCCGCAGCGTTGGTTACTAGATACGATTTCAAAACTACAGCAAGGAATTCCGTTTTCAGAGTTGTATTTAAATATTTTAATTTTATTCGCCTTTGCGATAGCGTTCTTCTTAATTGCGATTTATAAGTTTGGAAGAAATAATGATGCAAGGAACTTCATTTAATGAAAAGGTGTGGCGTAATGCCACACCTTTTTTGTATTCGTAATTTAAAGTATCTTTTGTAATATAGGAATGCTTTTGTAGAGCACTTCGTTATGTGAAGCACGCACAACATATTTATTTCCTTCTAGAAGAAAAACGCTATGTAGAACAGCGTTACCGTCACCATGTTTTGCAAGTATATCACCGACGACTTTTCCGTCTGTCCATTCTAGTTTTGAATGTGAAGGGACGACTTGTAAATATTGAATCGTTTCTACTCCATCTCCTGCAATAAGTGTAGTTTCAATATTTCTTTTCTGTATAATAAATCTATTTTCATTTAATGTATCGAGGAAAGGGTTTTTCATTTGCATCTTACTATAAGGAAGAAATGTAATAGAAGAGCCTGATCTTAGAAATAAATAATTTCCATAATCTTTACAAGGAATAACATCTTGTAATCCTGGAAAGTAACGGTGTATCGCTTCGACTTTATTCATTTTATACAAGGTACCTAAGTAGTGTATGTACTGTTCCATATAGGAACGAACAATATTTATTTTAGAAGATGCATGTACTGGGAGACTACATCCAGTCCAATAACTATAATTGGGGGGAGATCCAGCGTTTGGTGTACAAAGTATAATAAGTTGCTCCACATCATTTTCATATTCTTCACTTTGAACGTAAGAACGTGCAAGAAGTCCACCCATACTATGACAAACTAAATTTAGTTTATCGCACCCTGTAAATTCTTTAACATAGGCAATTGTTTTTAATAAATATTTTCGAGTGGAAAAAGCAATACGCTGACGCCAGTCATAAAAACAGATAAACAAGTTTTTATTTCGTTCATAGCCGATACTTTCTAACATCATAATGAATGGTTCATAAACAAACGAAGAAAGCCCAAAGTTCCAATTACCGGTATCAGGAATAATGATATTACTCATTGAACCGAAAAGACCTGGGATAAAAATAATAGGAGTTTTTGCTCTTTTCATAGTCTGCTCTCCTTTAAGTTTTTAACATCCGACAAAAAGTAAGAAATACATTTTGTATGAAAACATACTTTAATGAAACACTACGAAATAGTAAGTAATATGAGTGGAAGGAAATCAAAATGATTAAAAAAATATTGCGAGTCACTTCTATTATTATTGCTATTTTCGTTGTTATTTTAATTTGGATGCATATTGACGTTACGCTCGGAAGGAAAATGGAAGCCGGGAAAAACATGCCGACAGAGTATGCGCCTCATTATAGTGACTTTCAATTATATGTGGAAGGGAAGTCGTTTTATAAACAGTTATTTACTGATATAAGTGAAGCGAAGCGATCTATTTACACTTATTTTTATATTTTATCGGATGATAAAAGTAGCCATACTTTTTTAAACTTATTAAAGGAGAAGGCGAAAGAAGGAGTAAACGTATATTTATCGGTTGATCGCATTAATGATTTATCATTTGAAAGAAAGATGAAAAATGAATTGCGGGAAAGTGGTGTACATTTTACATATAGTAGAAAACCTGAATTGCCATTCGGATTTTATTCACTTCACCATCGTAATCATCGTCGTATTACGACGATTGATGGGGAGATTGGCTATACGGGTGGCTTTAATATGGGGGATGAGTACTTAGGGAAAGATAAGCGATTTGGATATTGGCGTGACTATCATGTACGGATAAGAGGGGAAGGAGCGAAAGATTTAGAAGAACAGTTTGCTTTAGATTGGAAACGAGATGCGAAAGAAGATATAAAGAGGAGTACGAATAAGGCTAGTAAAGGGAACACGTTACATACTATGGCTAGTTACAATGGACATCACGTCGCTGAAAAATATATAAAGTTAATAAAACAAGCGAAGCATTCGATTGTAATTACAACGCCTTATTTTATAGCGAAAAATAAAGAATTAATGAATGCTTTAATTGGGGCGCAAAAGCGTGGTGTTACAGTGAAAATACTTTGGTCATATAAACCAGATATTCCTCTCATTAAAGAGGCGGCGTATCCTTACATACGTCAAGCTGTTAAAAGTGGGATTACTGTATATGGCTATAAAAAAGGGATGTTTCATGGGAAGTTAATGCTGATTGATAATGAATTAACCGTTATTGGTACAACAAACTTTACTGCGCGTAGCTTCTATATAAATGATGAGATGAATTTGTATATTCATGGTGGTCCTATCGTAGCGCAAGTAAATAAGGCGTTAATAGAGGATTTTAATGATTCGAAAGAAATGACGAAAGAGTTTTTTGAGAAGTTATCTTTTTGGGAGCGTTGTAAGGAGAAGTTGGCGGGATTAGTTGATTTTTATTTATAATAATTAAGGAAGAAAGGGTGTCTATAAAGGACACCCTTTTTTGATGGGAATAACTATTATTCATGCACAAGCATCGAAACATCATCATTAATCAACGTCCCAACATGTTCACCTAAACAAATTCTTTTCATAACGCCAGGCTCATCAAAGTTAAAGACGTGTGCCGGTAAATTATAATCTCGAGCAAGCAATAAAGCTGCTTGATCCATTACTTGTATGTTTTGCCTAACAATATCGTTATAGTTCAGTTTACTGTACATTTTCGCTGATTTATTATGTTTTGGATCACTTGTAAAGACACCGTCTACCCCTTGTTTTGCGACTAAAATGGCGTCGCTATTCATTTCAATGGCTCTTTGTACACTTGGGTAATCTGTTGTAACGAATGGTTGCCCGTTACCACCACCGAATATGACAACATAACCGTTATCTAAATGATGTACTGCACGTAGGCGAATATATGGTTCAGCTACTGCATTAAAAGGGATGGAAGTCATAACGCGTACTTCTCTATCTGTTTTACTTGTTAAAACGCCGCGAAGCATTAAGCTGTTAATAATCGTACCTAGCGTACCGATATTATCAGCTTCTACACGATCAATTCCCCATTCTTCAGCTAGATGACCTCTGAAGATGTTACCGCCGCCGATGACAATGGATACTTCGATATCTAGGTCAATAATGGATATTATTTCGTTTGCGATATGTTCTAATCGTTTGGAGTTAAAGCTATTTCCAGATTGATCAGCAAGTGCGCCGCCACTTAGTTTAATTAAGACGCGTTTATATGGTTTCATAACAATTCCCCCTATATAGATTGCAATAAAAAAGGAACAAAGGCGAATGCCTTTGTTCCTTCGTAAGAAAATGAAATAGAAAAGAAATAGATATGATGAACTTCTTCACGTGATTTTTCATAACATCCACTCCTTTTCATCCCCATTTATTTAGAATACGTATATCTTTTAGATTATACGAAATAATCTGATGTTTTATCAAGGTTATTTTATTTCTTTTTTATAAAAAAGTGTCAATGAATATTATAAGAAATAAATTTGAATTTTTTGTGACGAACTTGTAGGTTTTTGTATGATTTTGTAGGTTCGCTTATATGATGTGTGAGTAGCTTTTATAAATTCAAATTGAAAGCGTTCGCATGAAGGGGATGAACATAAATGAAAAAATTCGGATTGGCAACACAAATTTTTGTCGCGCTTGTTTTAGGGATTGTAGTAGGGGCAGTCTTTTATGGCAATAAAACGGCGATTTCTTATATCACACCAATTGGGGATATATTTATTCACTTAATTAAGATGATTGTAGTACCAATTGTTATTTCAGCATTAATTGTTGCGGTAGCTGGTGTAGGGGATATGAAAAAGCTTGGGAAACTGGGTGGTAAGACAATTCTTTATTTCGAAATTATTACGACGATTGCTATTTTAATGGGATTACTTGCAGCAAATATATTCCAACCAGGTACTGGCGTTGATATGAGTAATTTACAGCAAAGTGATATTTCTTCTTATAAACAAACAGCAGATGCAACAGAGAAGAAAGGCTTTGCAGAAACGATTGTTCATATTGTACCGAAAAATATATTTGAGTCTATTACACAAGGTGACTTATTACCGATTATATTCTTCTCAGTACTATTCGGTTTAGGAGTTGCAGCAATCGGAGAAAAAGGAAAGCCTGTTTTTAACTTTTTTGAAGGTGTGCTCGAAGCGATGTTTTGGGTTACAAATCAAGTAATGAAATTCGCACCATTTGGTGTATTCGCATTAATTGCTGTTACGGTTGCAAAATTTGGTGTAGTAACACTACTTCCTTTAGGAAAACTAGTGCTAGCTGTATACGTAACTGTTATACTATTCGTTGTGATTGTATTAGGTATTAATGCGCGAATGGTTGGAGTAAATATTTTTACATTAATGAAAATTTTAAAAGAAGAACTTATTCTTTCATTTACGACAGCAAGTTCAGAAGCTGTTTTACCTAATATAATGAGAAAAATGGAAGAGTTCGGTTGTCCAAAGGCAGTTGCCTCTTTCGTAATTCCGACAGGTTATACATTTAACTTGACTGGATCAGCTATTTATCAAGCGTTAGCGGCATTGTTTGTTGCACAAATGTACGGTGTACACATGTCACTGACGGAGCAAATAACGCTATTATTCGTTCTCATGTTAACATCCAAAGGTATGGCGGGAGTTCCGGGTGCATCATTCGTTGTTGTATTAGCGACGTTAGGATCAATGGGCTTACCGCTAGAAGGCATCGCATTAATTGCGGGAATTGACCGCATTTTAGATATGATTCGCTCAGCTGTCAATGTATTAGGAAATGCATTAGCTGCCATTGTTATGTCGAAGTGGGAAGGCGAATTCGATGATGAGAAAGCAAAACAATATGTAGAAACGGTCAAACAAACAAAAGCAGCGTAAGAGATTGTTAAGGAGTGAGTAATCATGGCAACATTAACTGAAGTTAAAAATGGAGTACGAATTGAAAAAGATTTTTTAGGTGAAAAAGAAGTACCAAATTATGCGTACTACGGTGTACAAACAATGCGTGCAGTGGAGAATTTCCCGATTACAGGATACAAAGTCCATGAAGGTTTAATTAAAGCGTTAGCAATTGTTAAAAAAGCGGCAGCACTTGCTAATGCAGATGTAGGAAGAGTGGAATTGAAAAAGGGTGGTGCTATCGCAGAAGCATCACAAGAAATCCTTGAGGGGAAATGGCATGATCATTTCATCGTTGATCCAATTCAAGGTGGTGCAGGAACTTCAATGAATATGAACGCAAATGAAGTCATTGCCAATCGTGCCCTTGAATTATTAGGAATGGAAAAGGGAGACTATGATTATATTAGTCCAAACAGTCATGTAAATATGGCACAATCAACAAACGATGCATTCCCAACAGCGATTCATATTGCAACATTAAATGCATTAGAAGGCTTATTACAAACAATGGGTTATATGCATGATGTATTTGAATTAAAAGCAGAACAGTTCGATCATGTTATTAAAATGGGTCGTACACATTTACAAGATGCTGTGCCAATTCGTCTTGGACAAGAATTTAAAGCATACTCCCGCGTACTTGAACGTGACATGAAACGTATCAAGCAATCACGTCAACATTTATATGAAGTAAATATGGGAGCAACTGCAGTTGGTACAGGCTTAAATGCAGATCCAGAATATATTGAAGCAGTTGTAAAACATTTAGCTACAATTAGTGAACTACCACTTGTTGGTGCAGAAGATTTAGTAGATGCAACCCAAAATACGGATGCGTACACTGAAGTATCTGCAGCACTTAAAGTATGTATGATGAATATGTCTAAAATTGCGAACGATCTTCGTCTAATGGCATCAGGTCCACGCGTTGGATTAGCAGAAATTATGTTACCAGCTCGTCAACCAGGTTCATCTATTATGCCAGGGAAAGTAAACCCTGTTATGCCAGAAGTAATTAATCAAATTGCGTTCCAAGTAATTGGTAACGACCATACAATTTGCCTTGCTTCAGAAGCAGGACAATTAGAATTAAATGTTATGGAACCAGTACTTGTTTTCAACTTACTTCAATCTATTAGCATTATGAATAACGGTTTCCGTGCCTTTACAGATAATTGCTTAAAAGGAATTGAAGCGAATGAAGATCGCTTAAAAGAGTACGTTGAGAAGAGTGTAGGAATTATTACAGCCGTGAACCCTCATATCGGCTATGAAGCAGCAGCTCGCGTTGCGAAAGAAGCAATTGCGACAGGGCAATCCGTTCGAGAACTATGTGTGAAAAATGGTGTATTGTCACAAGAAGAATTAGAGTTAATTCTAGATCCATTCGAAATGACACACCCAGGGATTGCAGGAGCAACTCTTTTAAAGAAAAATTAAAAGAAGAGGGGGACAATCCCCTCTTTTTTGTTTACAATATAGAAATGCTATATATGAATAGAGGTAGGGATGTTATGAGTAAGTTTACAGTGGCTTCTAATGGTGCATTAGAAACAACATTAAGAGGAGCAGAAGTATTATCAACACCACTTTTAAATAAAGGGGTAGCTTTCACACAAGAGGAAAGAGAAGAGTTAGGTTTAAAAGGGTTATTACCGCCAGCGGTTTTAACGTTAGAAGAACAAGCACGCCGAGCGTATGAACAATTTAGTTCTCAGCCGGATGATTTATTAAAGAATGTATACTTAACAGCGTTACATGATCGAAATGAAGTGTTATTTTATCGTATTTTAACAGAGCATTTACGTGAAATGTTACCAATCGTATATACACCTACTGTTGGTGTAGCAATTCAAAGATATAGTCATGAATACCGTAAACCACGTGGCATTTATTTATCAATTAACGATCCATCAGGTATTGAAGATGCATTTGCAAATATCGGTGCAACAGCTGAAAACATTGATTTAGTCGTTGTAACGGATGGAGAAGGTATATTAGGAATTGGTGATTGGGGTGTTGGTGGAATTAACATCGCAATCGGGAAATTAGCTGTATATACGGCCGCAGTTGGAATCGATCCTAGCCGTGTATTACCGGTAATTTTAGATGTAGGTACAAATCGTGAGGAATTATTAAACAATCCATTTTATATTGGAAATCGTCACCCTCGTATAACAGGTGAAGCTTACGATGAATTTATTGATACGTTTGTTCAAGCGGTAAATAAACAATTCCCGAAAGCGCTTCTACATTGGGAAGACTTCAGTTCTCGAAATGCACGAAAAATTTTAGATAAATATCGTCATGACGTTTGTACATTTAATGATGATATTCAAGGTACAGGGGCAGTTTCACTTGCTGCTGTATTATCGGCAGTAAAAGCTTCTGGTGTACCGTTAAGTGAACACCGCGTTGTTGTGTTTGGTGCTGGTACGGCTGGAATCGGTATCGCAGATCAAGTAAGAGATGCAATGGTTCGTGTCGGCTTATCAGACGAAGAATCACATAATCGTTTCTGGTGTATTGACCGTAATGGGTTGGTTACAGATAATATGGAAGATCTTCTTGATTTCCAAATTCCATATGCAAGAAAAGAAGCTGAAGTAAGTGATTGGAAACAAAATGATGCTATCGGACTTGCTGAAGTTGTGAAACATGTAAAACCGACAATTTTAATTGGTACATCTACTGTTGCAGGCGCATTTAAAGAGGAAATTATTAAAGAAATGGCTTCTCACGTAGAAAGACCAATCATTTTACCAATGTCGAATCCAACGCCACTTGCTGAAGCGAAACCAGCAGATTTAATCGAGTGGACAGAAGGAAAAGCATTAGTTGCAACAGGAAGTCCGTTTGAACCGGTTACATATAACGGTGTAACGTATGTGATTGGACAGTCAAATAACGCACTTATTTTCCCAGGACTAGGTCTTGGTACAATTGTTGTTCGTGCAAGCGTCATGACGGATGGAATGTTCGCAGCAGCAGCAGAAGCAGTTGCAAGTATGGTAGATACAAGTCAGCCAGGAGCGCCTATTTTGCCAGAAGTTGAAGAGTTACGTAATATCTCTGAACTGGTTGCGATTGAAGTAGCGAAAGTTGCAGTTGCAGAAGGTGTTGCTAGAGAGAACTTAAGTGATGACGATATTAAGATTGCAGTAAAAGAAGCAATATGGGAACCGGAGTATCGCCAAATAAAAGCGGTAGAAAAGGTTAGAATATAGAAATAAAGCCCGTTTATAATTATAAGCGGGCTTTCACTTTTACAATTGAAAAAAGCATAGGAAGTGGCACCTTTGAATTGGAATCAATTATGGAAGAAAGATATGTATCTTTTAATTATATTAATGGTTGTTGTTCCGATTGCTGGAGAGCTGAATTTTCATCCTTTTAATGATATGTTTCGTGTTAGTTTCGGGACACCACTTTTCTTCTTTTTATTACTATTTTTAAGAAGAGTGCCAGCAGCAGCTGCAGGTATTCTTGTAGGTATATCTGTAGTCTTATTTCGTGTATGTCTTGACTGGGTATTGCAAGGGTCATTTCATATGACAGAATCATTTTATTTGCGCTATCCCGTTTTCTTTTATTATTTTATATATGGAAGTCTTTTTTCGCTTTGTAGGGTGAATAAGTTTCATCAGAAGCCAATTGTGATAGGGTGTCTTGGAATTACAATTGAAATTATCGCAAGTATGTCTGAACTTGCGTTTTATCATATGTTAGTGCTGGGGACAACGATAACAGTTTCTGAAGTGAATAAACTAATTATTATTGCTATTTTCCGTAGTTTCTTTGCACTTGGTTTTTTAAATATGATGAACTTATATGAAACGAAGTTAAAAGAATCACAAGTTCGAAAAGAAAATGAAAATATGTTAATGTACCTCTCTAATTTATATGTGGAATCTGTCCATTTGAAAAAAACGTTACAAAATGCTGAGTTAATTACACAAGAAGCATATCAACTATATCGAAACTTACAAGTGAACGATGATTTAAATAGCAAAACAGCATTAAAAATAGCAGGAGAAGTGCACGAAATCAAAAAGGATAATCAAAGAATTTTTGCAGGACTATCTAAACTGTTATTAGATAAAAATGTGGCTGAGTATGTAGAAGGACATGAATTAGCGGAAATGATTGTAAGAATTAATGAGAAGTACGCTGAAATGTTAGAAAAAGATATACGTTTTTCGGAACATATAGAAGGTGAGCATGCAGAATATCATGTGTACACGGTCTTATCGATTTTTAATAACTTAGTTGCAAATGCAGTTGAAGCAATTGAGGGTAGAGGTCTCATTATTATTAAGCTATATAAACGAGATAAACATGTATTCTTTGAAGTAATTGACGATGGTCCTGGTATTGCACAGAAGTATAAGAAATTAGTATTTAAGCCAGGATTTACTTCAAAGTATGATCAAACGGGAACACCTTCAACAGGTATTGGACTTTCTTACATAAACGAAATGGTAACAGAGCTAGGTGGAGAAGTGAGATTAGAAGACCGAGAAACTGGCGGAGGGTGTAAGTTTGTCGTTTGTTTACCGGAGTGCAGTTTAAAGCGGGAAGGAGAATAAAGTTGTTTTATTATATCGTAGATGATGATGAAGTTTTCCGCTCCATGCTTTCACAAATTATTGAAGATGGCGATCTTGGGGAAGTAATTGGAGAGTCGGAAGATGGAGCTTTTATTGAAGCAGATCAACTAAATTTTAAAAAAGTAGATATTTTATTTATTGATTTATTAATGCCAATGCGAGATGGAATTGAAACAGTTCGTCATATTGCGTCTGCTTTTACTGGAAAAATCATTATGATTTCTCAAGTTGAATCGAAGCAACTTATAGGTGAGGCGTATACACTTGGTGTTGAATATTATATTACAAAACCATTAAATAAAATTGAGGTTATGTCTGTTGTACGTAAAGTAATGGAACGTATTCGTTTAGAGCGCTCTATACATGATATTCAAAAATCATTGAATAACGTTTTTAAGTGGGAACAGCCGCAAGTTCGAAATGAGCCAATGCAGGAAGGAAAAAGAATAGCAGATTCAGGGCGCTATTTATTATCAGAACTCGGTATTGCGGGAGAGAATGGAAGTAAAGATTTACTTAGTATGTTGGAATATTTATATGGACAAGAAAAAGAGCAAACGTTTGAATTTGGATTTCCTGCGCTAAAAGATATCTTTCACCATATAACTATAAGAAAATTAGAGAATATAGCTTCAGATGCAGATATAGATAAGGAGAGAAAAGCATCTGAACAAAGGGTACGTAGAGCGATTTATCAATCGTTAAATCACTTAGCTTCCCTTGGATTAACAGACTTTTCAAATCCTAAATTTGAAAGCTATGCTCCGAAATTTTTTGATTTCACTGTAGTTAGAAAACGAATGACAGAAATGACAAAAGATGAAGTAGCGGCTTCTGGTCATATACGTATTAATACGAAGAAGTTTATTCAAGTGTTGTATTTTGAGGCAAAACGGTTGATGGAGATAGAATGAAAAGAGATAAGTGTTTCAGATTGTAGACAAAGTCTTGTTCAAGTGACATTGAGTTTCTTGGTGCTTAACATGCTTTTGACTCTCTTTTTTAATTAGAGTTGGAATAGAAACAAAAAATAAATATAATATTGTTAATGCACCAACGGGGAGGAGGACAGGACATGAATAAAGAAGAAAAGGTCATAGTGGGTTTCAGGGACTTATATAATAAGATTGTTTGGCTTAATAAGGATAAGATGGAAGACAGTCTTAAGGGGTATAATTCTTCTGAAGTACATTGTATCGAATACATTGAAAAAAATGTAGATTCTAACGTGACAAAACTTGCGGAGTCCTTTTATATGACTCGCGGTGCCATAAGTAGAATAACTAAAAAACTTATAAAAAAAGGCCTTATCGAAAGTTATCAGAAGTCGGATAATAAGAAAGAAATCTATTTTAGGCTTACTGAACAAGGGAAAGTAATTTATAAAATACATGAGGATCTGCACAAAGAGTTTGAAGAACGGGATAAAGTTGTGTTTGATCAAGTAACCGAGGAAGAATTTGATAGTATACTTAGCTTCGTGGAAAAGTATAGTAGACATTTGGATACAGAAATAAAGAAACAAGGTGTACATATTAAGTCGTAATCTATTCAAAAAATAAAAATGAAACGGCAGGCAGTCCAAGGATGGACCGCCTTTTTTATTGTTGTAATTTTGTTGACAGGGAAACAAAATGGAGTTGTTGTTTTGTTGATAAGGAAACAAAAATAACTGTTGGGGAGAGAATGAAAATGTCCAAATTCAGATCACATAATGAACATAATACGGAACGAGTCATAGATAAACACGCCTTACTATTCGGTCTCATCTCTGTGTTTCTTTGCGGAATAGGATTCAGCATTATAATACCTGTCGTTCCATTTTTAGTGCAGCCATATACAAGTAATTCGGCAGAACAAGCGGTCGTCGTTACGTTATTAACTTCTGTTTATGCAGTCTGCGTATTTTTTGCGGCTCCCGCACTTGGAGCTTTGAGTGATAAATATGGTCGTCGTCCATTACTTTTAGTATGCCTTTTCGGTTCCGCAATCGGGTACTTAGTTTTTGGCATAGGAGGAGCTCTATGGATACTATTTGCTGGGCGCATAATAGAAGGTATAACAGGAGGGAGCATAAGCACTATCTTCGCATATTTTGCAGATATTATTCCTCCAGAACAAAGAACGAAATACTTCGGATGGGTAAGTGCGGTTGTAGGAGTAGGCACTGTCATTGGACCAACTATAGGTGGATATCTTGCCAAGTTTGGTTATTCTGTACCTATGTATTTTGGAGCAATAATAACTTTATTAAATGTTGCTTATGGAATCTTATATATGCCTGAGAGCCTTGACAAAAATAATAGATTGAAAGAGATTACCTTTGTAAGATTAAATCCATTTACACAGCTTGCAAATATACTTTCCATGAAAAATTTAAAATGGCTACTTGTCTCAGCATTCTTACTTTGGATACCAAATGGATCTTTACAGGCAATTTTTTCACAATTTACAATGGATACTTTTAGTTGGAAGCCTGCGTTAATCGGACTTATGTTTTCAATTATGGGATTCCAAGACATCATTTCACAAAGTTTCATAATGCCAAAACTTTTGACAAAACTTACTGATAAACAGATAGCAATTCTCGGAATGGTTTCGGAGATTATAGGTTATAGTCTTATTGCAGCATCAGCTTTGTTCTCATTTTATCCGTTTCTTATCGCTGGAATGTTTATATTTGGTTTTGGTGATTCCATCTTTGGACCTTCATTCAATGGGATGCTCTCGAAGTCTGTCGATTCTAGTGAACAAGGAAGGATTCAAGGAGGTAGTCAATCTATTCAAGCTTTAGCAAGAATGATTGGACCGATCATTGGAGGGCAAATTTATGTTTCACTTGGGCATGCCGCACCTGCTTGTATGGGGATCATCCTTATAGTAGCCGCAATAACAGTCTTATATAAGGGCACGCATGAAAATATGTAAATTACGTACTTTATCTTCCTTTTATAGACAGTAAGACCCCTGCATCAAAATTTGCACATCCATCTCAACGGTGTGTGTGAAAAACTTTTATTACTCTTCTTCATAAAATCATATCTTTTAAATTATTGATGCGATGGCCGGTAAAACTTTTACATGAATAATGTAGAAGATATTTAAATACTACGCTGGAAGCTTTCAGAATCGCCTGCATAATAGGCAGTTTTAACAAGTACTGAAACTCTATTTGCTTACAGTCTGAGTTGTTTATAAATAAGTATCTTTTTTGTTAAACCAACATTTTATATTTTCTCGTGAAGCATGTAAAATGTTAAGTAAGAGAAAATGGTTTTACAGTAAGGAAGTGTCAAAAAATGAGTTTTACATTAAATAAATCGATTATTAAAGAAGTATGCGGAGAGACCTCATATAAAAGAGGTGAAGCTTATTATAAATCAAATAAAGTAATAATAAATCATTATGATGAAAATAAAGAAATTTGCGAGGCAACGGTAAAAGGAAATGAAGATTTTCATGTTACAGTAGACAAAGCTAAAAAAGGTGATGTTGTTGCGAAATGTAGTTGTCCTTCGTTAGCGTCTTTTCAAACATACTGTCAACATGTTGCGGCAGTATTGATACAAATGAATTATAATCAGCAAACCGGTGGAATGGTGCCTATTAGTAGCGGAAATGAACAATTAACAAGCGGGATGTTTCAGTTGTTTGCAGAACAACCACTGAGGCCAAAAAGTAAACAACACCGTTTTGATACACGTGAAATACTTGATATTGAGTTTAGTTGTACACCAGTAGTTACGAAAAATGGTGGGGCACTTCTTGGGGTTCAGTTGAAGCTTGCCAAAACGTATTTCGTAAATCATATTAGAGAATTTCTTTCTAAAGTGGAGAAAAGAGAGTCTTTTAATTGTTCCAATGAATTTACATACACACCAGATGTACATAGCTTCAGGCAAGAAACGGATGCGATTATTCAGCAACTTATTAAAATGTATCATAACGAAAAAATGTATGAGGATACACTGGAAGTACAGGCAAAACAAGATGATAGTATGATTTTAATACCGCCAGCTTCGTGGATGGATATGCTTTCTTTACTTTCTAAAGTTGAGTGTGTGAGACTTAATCAAGATGGACAATCTTTTCATGGTGTACATATTTCAAAAGGATTACTTCCTTTGCATTTTGAGTTTAATAAGGGGAGTAACGGTGGGTTTACACTTTATATTGACGGCTTACAACAAGTAGAAGTAATGGATACGTATAGTTATGCTCTATTTGGAGGGAAACTGTATCAGTTGAATGCTGAGGATTGTAAGCGACTTATCGAATTACAAAAAATGATGAATCGTTCTAGTAGTAACCAATTGTATATTCCAGCAGATAAGATGGAGCACTTTGTAGCAAAAGTTGTACCAGGGTTAATGAAGCTAGGAACTGTGCGAATAGATGAGGTAGTATCAGATTGTGTGGAAACGCCTTCGCTAAAAGCAAAATTGTATTTAGATCGAGTGAAAAATCGTTTGTTAGCAGGTCTCGAATTTCATTATGGAAACGTCGTGATTAATCCGTTAGAAGAGGATGGGCAGCCATCTGTTTTTAATCGTGATGAGAAAAAGGAAAAAGAAATTTTAGACATTATGAGTGAAAGTGCCTTTGCGAAAACGGAAGGCGGTTATTTTATGCATAATGAAGAAGCTGAGTATAACTTTTTATATCATGCTGTTCCAACGTTAAAAGGTTTAGTTGATATTTATGCGACGTCAGCCATCAAATTACGAATTCATAAGGGAGACACAGCTCCTCTTATAAGAGTTAGAAGGAAAGAGAGAATTGATTGGTTATCATTTCGCTTTGATATAAAAGGTATTCCAGAGGCAGAAATTAAAGGGGTATTAGTGGCACTTGAAGAGAAACGAAAATATTATCGTTTAGCAAGTGGTGCTCTACTATCACTTGAGAGTAAAGAGTTTAATGATATTAATCAGTTTATAAAAGAATCTAGTATTCGAAAAGGATTTTTAAAGGGCGAAGAAATAGATGTCCCTCTTATTCGTAGTGTGAAATGGATGAATTCACTGCAAGAAGGAAACGTATTAAGTTTAGATGAGTCTGTTCAAGAATTGGTAGAGAACATTCAAAACCCTAAAAAGCTGAAGTTTGCGGTGCCAAGTGGCTTAGATGCGATAATGAGAGAGTATCAAACATACGGATTCCAGTGGATGAAAACACTTGCCTATTATCGTTTTGGCGGCATTTTAGCTGATGATATGGGACTGGGGAAAACGTTGCAAAGTATTGCTTTTATAGACTCTGTTTTGCCGGAAATTCGAGAGAAGAAACTGCCTATATTAGTTGTTTCTCCGTCGTCCCTCGTTTACAACTGGCTTAGTGAGTTGAAAAAATTCGCTCCACATATTAGAGCAGTTATTGCCGATGGAAATCAAGCAGAGCGCCGAAAAATTTTAAAAGATATAACGAAATTTGATGTTGTCATTACGTCATATCCTCTACTGAGAAGAGATATAAGGTTATATGAGCAGCCATTTCATACGCTATTTCTTGATGAAGCACAAGCGTTTAAAAATCATACGACGCAAACTGCAAGAGCGGTAAAAACAGTGCAGGCGGAGTACCGTTTTGGATTAACAGGAACACCTGTAGAAAATTCATTAGAAGAGCTATGGTCTATCTTCCACGTCGTCTTCCCAGAATTATTACCGGGAAGAAAAGAGTTCGGTGATTTAAGACGTGAAGATATTGCGAAGCGGGTAAAACCTTTCGTGTTAAGAAGGTTGAAGGGTGATGTATTACACGAACTCCCAGAAAAAATTGAGCACTTGCAATCATCAGAACTTTTACCAGATCAAAAGAGGCTTTACGCAGCTTATTTAGCAAAGTTAAGAGAAGAAACGTTAAAACATTTGGATAAAGATACGTTACGTAAAAATAAAATTCGGGTTTTAGCTGGTTTAACGAGACTACGGCAAATTTGTTGTCATCCTGCTTTGTTTGTTGATGACTATAAAGGTAGTTCAGCTAAATTTGATCAGCTGCTAGAAATTTTGGAGGAATGTAGAAGTACAGGGAAGAGAATTCTTATCTTTTCCCAATTTACGAAGATGCTTTCGATAATCGGACGTGAATTAAATCGTCAAGCAGTTCCATACTTTTATTTAGACGGGAGTACACCAGCGCAAGAACGTGTAGAGCTATGCAATCGGTTTAACGAAGGAGAAGGGGATCTATTTCTTATTTCGTTAAAAGCTGGTGGCACAGGACTAAATTTAACAGGTGCAGATACAGTTATATTGTACGACTTGTGGTGGAATCCAGCTGTTGAACAACAAGCTGCGGATAGAGCGTATCGAATGGGACAAAAAAATACAGTGCAAGTGATTAAGTTAGTAGCACATGGAACAATTGAAGAAAAAATGCACGAGTTACAAGAGAGTAAGAAAAATTTAATCGCTGAAATTATCGAACCGGGAGAAGAGAAGTTATCTTCTATTACGGAGGAAGAAATCCGCGATATTCTTATGATTTAATATGGAAAAAGCTATGCTTTCATAGAGATGAAAGCATAGCTTTTTTGTTGTAATAATTATATTTTGTTTTGTACAAAGTAAAGAGATAAAGTGAAACTTTAAATAGTGGGAGTTGCTCGTCTCCCACTATTTATTTTATTTCTTTGTACCTTTACTTTTGTATGGCTTTGCAGCTGCCTTTTTCTTTGCACTTGATTGCCAACGATTCCATCCTTTACTTCCTGTACCTTGTCCTACACCTTTTTTCGGTTTTGCTTTCGTTTTACTCATATGATCACTCCGTTATATAAAAAATCTGATTTGATAATAGCCAATGTTTTAGAAAAATACTATCGATAAATGACTATGCTTGCTTTAAGTAAAAACAAACTGCTTGAATGCTATAGTATATCATGAAATTGCTAGTAAACTGAAAGGAATTACAAATAAAATGAAAATAATAAGAAATACTGCGGATTCTATTTTTCGAACGATCACTTTACTGGTTGTGTATATGTTAGTTTCAGTTAGTGAAATGTTTTTTGGATTGAAGAGACAAAGGAAATAAAAATGTTATATTAAGAACAGTCGGTAAAGGCATAAAATAAAGAATTGAAAAATATTTTAAAACTTTTTGTTGACTTTATCTATTTTTTGTATAGAATAATCATTAATAAAATGTTTCAGAGATGTGACAATAAAACGACTATGAAAGGACGAGTAGTAGTAGGATGTAGTTTAAGCGAGTCAGGGGCGGTGTGAGCCTGATACGAAGCCTATTATGAAGAACCTCCTGGAGTCGCTAACCGAAATCCTTTATAGGAAAGTAGACTTAGCCGGGAACTTCGCCGTTACAAGAAGAACAGTATCGAGATTTTTTAATCTCCGTACTGTATAAGTGAGCAACCTCTGTTGCTAATTTGGGTGGTACCGCGGAACCAAAGTCTTTCGTCCCAGTTTTTTGGGAAAGAAGGGCTTTTTTTGTTGGCTTTTTTCCACAACATCCAAACATTTTAGGAGGAAACCACCATGTATCAATCATTAATGACAGTAAGAGAGACTCAAATCGCAATTAAGGAAGTTAAAACATTTTTCGAGGATCAATTAGCAAAACGCCTTGAACTATTCCGCGTATCTGCACCACTATTCGTAACGAAAAAATCAGGATTAAACGATCACTTAAACGGTGTAGAACGTCCGATTGAATTTGATATGTTACATTCAGGAGAAGAATTAGAAATTGTTCATTCACTAGCGAAGTGGAAAAGATTCGCATTACATGAATACGGATATGAAGCTGGTGAAGGTTTATATACAAACATGAACGCGATTCGTCGTGATGAAGAACTTGATGCAACGCATTCCATTTATGTTGACCAATGGGATTGGGAAAAAATCGTTCAAAAAGAATGGCGTACTTTCGATTACTTACAAAAAACAGTACAAATAATTTATGGAATATTCAAAGAATTGGAAGATCACTTATTTGAAAAGTATCCGTTCCTTGGAAAGTATTTACCAGAAGAAATTGTTTTCGTTACTTCTCAAGAACTAGAAGATAAATATCCAGAATTAACACCGAAAGATCGCGAACATGCAATTGCGAAAGAATACGGTGCAGTCTTTATTATTGGAATTGGTGATGCACTCCGTTCAGGTGAAAAGCACGATGGACGCGCATCCGATTATGATGATTGGAAATTAAACGGTGACATTTTATTCTGGCACCCAGTACTACAAGCTTCATTCGAATTATCATCAATGGGAATTCGTGTTGATAGTAAATCACTTGATGAGCAGTTAACGAAAACGGGAGAAGACTTCAAACGAGAGTATGATTTCCATAAAGGTATTTTAGAAGACGTACTACCATTAACAATCGGTGGTGGTATCGGACAATCAAGAATGTGTATGTACTTCTTACGTAAAGCACATATCGGTGAAGTTCAATCTTCTGTATGGCCTGACGATTTACGTGAAGCTTGCAAGAAAGAAAACATTCATCTGTTTTAATAGAAGTGAGAGAGGATAACTCAAAGAGTTATTCTCTCTTTTTTATTGTGTAAACGAATGGTTTACAGTGAATTTTACTAATGGTTTCTTTCTTTTTTGTATCCTTTTATGTAATAATTTGTTAAAGGAGGGGACGTTATGAGCTTAGGGCAACAACTTAAAAGATTACGAGAGTCAAAAGGGTTTTCACAGGAAGATGTCGCTAAAAAGATTGGTATAACAAGGCAGGCGGTATATAAATGGGAACATGATAAAAGCTGTCCGGATATTGATAATTTAATTTTACTTAGTGAAATGTACAACGTTACGCTAGATGAGTTAATAAAAGGGAATCAAAGCTTTAAAGAGAAAATACATATTGATGAAGAAGATGAAGAGTTTGAGAAAGAGAATGAATTTGGCTTTTATATTGGATGTGGTTTGCTAGTTATGAGCGCTTTCATTGATTACGAAGGAATTCAAGAGATTTTATTAGGGGCTGCGCTATTCATGATGGTCTTTTATTCAGACGTGAAGAAAGTTATTTTGAATGAATTTCGCTCGTTATTTAAAGGAAAAGATATATATGATAAGAAGTGAGAAGAATCCGTTATATTTCCTAGGAAAGGGTATTGCGAATAATTTAATTGTTTTATAATGATTTTCAGATGTAGGGAATATGTTAAAAAGCTGTTTGTATAGAGTTTTGAAATCTACGTGTAAAATGATAATAAAGTTATTTAATTTTAAAAGCTCAAACGAGCATAGCCCCGTTCTAAAGTTAGGACGGGGTTGAAAATTTAAGTTTTATTGAATAAGAATTTTCTTCAAATATTTTTACTTCAGTAATTTATATTTCAGTAAAGGCTTTTTATAAAACATTACTTACTTATTTGTTACCGAGTTCTTCCGCTAAACCAATTAAAATTCCTTCGGTTCCACGAATGTAGCAGAGTCGATACGAGTCCTCATACTGAACTACTTCGCCAACGAGCTGAGCACCATGCTTAGTAAGTCTGGATACCATTTCGTCAATGTCTTCGACGGTGAACATGAAGCGCAGATAACCGAGGGCGTTTACAGGAGCTATCCGATGATCTGCTATAGTAGGTGGGGTGAGAAATCGCGAAAGTTCAATTCGGCTGTGACCATCTGGCGTAACCATCATAGCAATCTCCACGCACTGAGTACCTAATCCTGTTACGCGACCAGCCCATTCACCTTCGACAGTCGCTCGCCCTTCGAGGTTCAAGCCAATCTCCTCGAAGAAAGAGATTGCGTCATCAAGGGATTCTACAACGATGCTGACATTGTCCATTCTTAGTAATTTGTTTTTTGTCATAGTCTTTATCTCCTTATGTATGAAAATTTATCCCGCTATTTGCGGGCAATAAGACTCCCACCTCAAAATTCGGCGAATGCGAGGAAGTTAGGTGGGAGATAACTTCCTGATTGTTGAATAGAATGACTTGCTTCTATTTTTTAACAATTTTATTGTTCTTTAAACGACTTTATTTTAAACTAAATAACCTTTTTCTCACTTTCCATTATGCAAACAGCTTTCTATTTATATAGGAAGGAAATAGATTAATATAATTTATTGTAAGTTTTACCGGCGGAAATTAGCTCATTTGCACTAAAGGCTCAATTTTCGCCATAAATGATTGATGAAGTGCTTCAACACCCGTTACTAAATGAAGACGGTCAATAACGACAGAGACTTTAATTTCTGATGTACTTACCATTTTAATATGAATATCTTCTTCTTTTAAAGTAGTGAACATATTCGCAGCAACTCCTGGGTTAGATACCATACCAGATCCTACAATTGATACTTTTGCTAAATGATTTTCATGTTCTACAGATTCATAGTGAAGCGCCTCTTGATTTTGTTCTAACACTTCTAATGTTTCTCTTAAATCATTAGAATGGATTGAGAAGGAGAGGTGAACAGTTCCTTCATTTGTAATACTTTGAATAATAATATCTACATTAATATGTGCTGCTGCTAATGTAGAGAAAACTGTTGAAAGTGCACCTTGTTCTAATCCTTTAATTGTGACGCGTGTAATATTATCCTCAAATGCAATACCTTTAACGATTGATTGTTGTTCCATGTTACATTCTCCCCTTACAATTGTTCCGTTTTCTTGTTCCATACTTGAGCGAACTTCTAAAATTACATTATGATTTTTAGCAAATTCAACAGCGCGTGGGTGTAATACGCCAGCACCGAGGTTGGCAAGCTCTAACATTTCGTCATAAGAAATTTCATCTAATTTATAAGCATCTTGTACAACTCGTGGATCAGTCGTATATACGCCGGTCACATCCGTATAAATATCACATTTTTTTGCTTTTAGTGCCGCCGCTAATGCGACAGCAGTCGTATCGGAGCCACCGCGACCAAGTGTGGTAATTTCATTTTCTTCACTTATTCCTTGGAAACCAGCTACTATAACAATCGTGCCTTCAGTAAGGTGAGACTGAATACGAGTGGTGTTAATGTCAGTAATCCGTGCACTACTATGTACAGATTCTGTCGTAATACCAGCTTGCCATCCTGTTAATGAAATTGCGTTATAACCTTTTGTTTGTAGTGCCATTGTTAATAATGAAATGGTTACTTGTTCTCCTATAGATAGGAGCATATCCATTTCACGTTTACTTGGATTTTCAGTAATAGCGTTAGCAAGTGCTACAAGTTTATCCGTACTTTTTCCCATTGCTGAAACGACAGAGACAATACTATGTCCTCGTTCATATTCTTCAATAATTAAATTTGCTACATGTTGAATGCGCTCGACGCTTCCGACAGAGGTACCGCCAAATTTTTGTACAATCGTTTCCATTACGAATTCCTTCTTTCGTCCATTTTTAAGAATAGGTTAGGACATATACAAATCCCAATATTCCTGTAGTTACCAGAGAGAAAAACAAAAAACACCATCTCAAATAAGTGAGGATGGTGCTGTTACAGGAAAAGGGAAACAGAAAACGGAGCTAATAAAAAAACCGCCAAAAAAGGAATATCATAAAAATGATATCTCTTTTTTGTAGATAGCTCTTCATACGTACACGTCTGTACATATGACAGTTCTGTTTCTATTCGAAAACAGCCCCAATTGATAAATGCAGAGAAATTTATCAATTTCGGCAACACTTCCTTTCCTCTAAATTCATAGACATCTCTGTGTCTCCTTTAGAATACTTATAAGCGTTGCAACCTCTATCTCACGTTTTAGGCGAGAGTGTATGATTTATGAAGTTGTTGGTAACATTTGTTTTATAATAATTTAAATTTTTCAGGGAATCAAGTGTTTTTTGTATTTTTTTGAAATTCTATCTTTTTATTAAATTAGTTTGTGAAAAATGTAGCAAAATAAATTCATTGCATGTACATTGAAAATATAGCGCATGGGAGGTGGAAGGATGGGGAAGAAAAAGCCTATTTATGTAGCAACAGAAATGAACACAACAATGGAGAAACTATGGGCATATACACAAGAGCCTGATATACATACAGAATGGGATGCTCGTTTTACTGAGATTTCGTATTTAGAAAAAAAAGAGGGAGAACCACAGAAGTTTTTATATAAAACAAAGATCGGATTTGGACTTGAAATAGCCGGAGAAGGGGAATCGATAGGTGAAATAAGAAAAGAAACTGGAGAACGCATTTCCTCTTTAAAATTTTGGACAGACAATCAATTATCACTTATACAAATAGGGCGTGGTTATTGGAAGTATACACCGAATGAAGAACATATTCATTTTGAAACGCAATATGATTATGATACGAGATTTGGTCGTATAGGAAATGTGATAGATTTATATGTTTTTCGTCCACTATTAGGTTGGGCGACAGCATGGAGTTTTGATGCTTTAAAATTATGGTTAGAAAAGGGACTTCATCCTAAGTTGCTAATTAGAAGAACGATGACGTATTGGCTAGTTTGCTTTTTATTTGCTTTCGTATGGTTATATCAAGGGATTGTACCGAAATTGATGTTTACTCATTCAGAAGAAGTAAAGATGCTTTCTGTACTAATCGGATCGAATGAAAATAGTATTTTTATGCTTAAAATAGTTGGATTTCTAGAAATAATATTGGGTGTGATATGGCTATTGCCACTTCCAAAACGAAAATTATTTATAGGGCATATTATTATGTTAATCGCCTTAACAATTGCGGCAGGAATTACGAATATCACAAGTTTTACGCAACCGTTTAATCCGATTACATTAAATTTTCTTCTAATAGGGTTATCGATTGTCGGTTATATAAATAGCACGAATTTGCCAAGCGCAAAAAATTGCAAGAGGACGAGAAAGGGATAAGTATATGGTTAATATTTATGAAAGATTATTAGGGGATTCTTATAAAAGGCTTCATCCAAAATTGCAGGAACGATATGCGATAACAAAGGAAAATAGCTTTATTGGGGAAGGGGAAATGGATGAAATTTATGGAGGATCTTTTTTCGTTAAATTAATATTAAAAATTACATCGAAGTTTCGAATGTTTTTCTCTGAGCGAGGGCAAAAAGTTCCGTTTGTGATACATAATACCGCTGAGCGAGATGAACATGGAAATGAGTTTGTACGGTGGAATCGTACTTTTTATTTTCATAATAAGAAAAGATATTTTAACGCTGTTATGCAGTTGGATGAAGAGAATAATGAAATTGTAGATTATTTTGGTGAGCCACATTTACTCGTTTCTACATTGAATTTTTATATTGATGAAAAAGGCGGGATGCATATTTCTTCAAAGAAACAATGGTTTTTTATGTTTGGAAGAAAAATCCCGTTACCAAAATTTTTATGTGGAGAGGCAAAAATTGTTGAAAGTTATGATGATGCACTGCAATGTTTTCGAATTCATGTACAAGTACGGAATCCGTTAATTGGTTCGTTATTTTCATATAAGGGAACATTTGTGGAAAGGGAATAAACGAGATGAAAAATATAATATTTGGACTTGCTTGCTATATTATTTTTCTAATATGTGAGTGGTCAAATGTAAACCCAGTTGAAGCAATTATTTTATTATCTATTTTGTTATTTATACCGATGTCTTTTTGTATTATTGACAAGAAAAAAAGAAATGGATCGTATGTATTATTTTATAAATTTGTATCGTTTTTATATCCAATCGCAGCAATTAGTGCGATGCTAGCTTTCGTAACAAATCACTATTTCTTTGCGCTACTTTGGTTTGCATATACAGGAATCGTTGCGTTATTTGGTGTAAGTAGATTGTTAGAAAGAGGATGGAAACCGATAGAAGAGGCGGCTATCGATAGTGCGTTTATTTATTTGTTTTTAGGTGGTTTTTGGTTTTTTGCTTCAGTAGCAAAGGTTTCAATTATGCACTTTAGTTCTGACATTGTTTTACTTACAGCGGCACACTTTCATTACTCGGCATTTCTATTGCCGTTATCAGCTGGTTTACTTGGAAGGAAAAGAGAGCGGGGAAGTAAGTTATATGACGCTATTATGTTTATCATCGTCATTTCTCCAATGACAGTTGCGATAGGAATTACATACTCAAGGATATTTGAATTTTTTGCAGTGTTCATATATTTATGTGCGATTTATGGATATGGGATTTATGTTTGGCGCACGAAATTTAATGCTATCAGTGCAAAGGTTCTCCTGATCATATCGTCTAGCACACTCATGGTAACAATTATGTTTTCACTTATATATTCATATGGGAATTTGAAACATGTAATGACGATTACAATTGCTCAAATGGTTTGGATTCACGGTGTTGTCAATGGAATTGGAGTAGCGTTACCAGCATTTGTCGGCTGGATGATTGAAAAGAGTACTCCGAACTATAAATATTACGGGAAACGAATGAGCGGGTTAAGAGGAAATGCGATAGTTGGTGAAGCATTTTTACAGAATAGAAATTTAATAGATAGCAAGGAATACAAAGGTTTAGTTGATAAAATGAATGATTTTCATAGTGAGGCATTTGACGTGACGAAGATTCCTTTAAGTATTACTTGTTTCTATGAAAATACAAAAGAGTATGAGTTACAATCGCATATAAAATGGAATCGTTGGTTCCGCCCGCTTGCATTTTGTTATGAGAAAATGAGTAAGCGTGTAGGACAAATACATTTAGGTATGGGCGGCAAGTGGGAAACGATGCATGGCTCTATCATTGGGATAATAGATGAGAAGGATGGAAGAGAGAATGTAAGGGCTTGGCTAAGAAAAAATGAAGCAGGAGAATCTATTTTTGTAGCTCTTTACTCAAAACATACCCATGAGGATGAGAAATACATGAATATCGGATTACCTTTACCATATTCGAATATGACGGGGATTTTGAAATTATGTAATAAGAATAAAGATTTAATCATTACTAGTAAGTTGAGAAGAAATGGTAAGGGAGATGAGGGGATTTATTTACATACTCGTTTCTTTACAATACGTTTACCATTAGCAGAGACTTTTATTATTAAAGAGAGCACGGATCAAATATTAGAAGCTAATCATAGAATGTGGATATTTGGAGTTAAGTTTTTAGAAATTGATTATGAGATTAAGAAAATAGAGGAGAAGTAAGAAAAGCTTGGAGAGATTCCAAGCTTTTTTACGTATGCGTAATTGTCATCGCAACTTGTTTATCCAAGTTTCGGTCCCAAACACGTTGAATTTCAAACGTACCTTTTTCAAAAAATAATGGGAATCTCTCTTTAAACCAATCTTGCATAGGAAGATTTAGTGCTTCATCAATTGGTACCCATAATAATTCGCCTTCAGGAGGATTCAAAAGGAGTTCACCTTCAAATGAATCTGTCCAATAGTTAAATACCATATATCGAACATTTTCCATAGGATTTACATATTCGTCTAATCCCTTGAAAATTAAATTAGAAACGTGGAGTCCGGTCTCCTCTTTTGATTCTCGTATAGCAGCTTGTAATATGCTTTCTGGGAAATCTACTTTTCCACCAGGAGCTATGTAGCCAGGAAAACCTCGATGGTCGGGGCGTTTTATAAGTAAAACGTCATTATTTCGCTGGATCATACACATTGTATAGATGCGGTGCTCGATGTTATGAGAATTTTGAGGCATAATAATGTATTCTCCTTTATTTTTTCTTGATAATTTTACCATAACATAATAGTTTCTTATATAATTAAAAATATAATATTATTAATTTTCAGTTATTTATTATAAAGTCTATAATTATTTGAAACGAGGAGAGAGATATGCAAGGAGAAATACCAACAGAGAAAAATTTAGGTTATGTCGGTAAATTGTTATTGCCAGTTAAAGTGTCACCGCACTTTAAGTTTTTATGGATTGGACAATTACTTTCGACTTTAGGTAGTTCGATAACGATGGTTATTCTGCCAGTCGTTGTGTATTCATTAACTGGTTCAACAGTTGTAATGGGAATGACTATGGCAATATACATGCTTCCTAATATTCTTGCGTTACCGTTTGCTGGATTAGTCGTGGATCGAATTGACCGGGTGAAATTAATGTTATTTACAGATATAATTCGCTGTATATTAATGCTCTTATTTGCAACACTTATATTTATGGACATTTTAACAATTCCACTTTTATATGTACTTGTTGCATTATATGGACTTATGGAAGGGATATTTCAGCCGGCATATTCAGCTGTAAGAGCGAAAGTATTTGTACCGGAAATTCGAAATGCAGCTAATGCATTAACGCAAATGAGTAATCAAGGAATACGATTAATTGGCCCAGCACTTGGTGGGTTAATAGTATCAGTTACATCTGCAGGGATAGGCTTCGGACTAGATGCAGCAACGTATTTGTTATCATTTTTATGTTTATTATTTTTAAAAGAAATTAAGTTTAAAAAAGTAAAACCCATTGAAAAGAGTAAGATCGATTACAAACAAGAGTTTATGGAAGGTATTTTAGTTTTAAAAAGTCATCCGTGGTTGTGGATTACCATTCTAGTCTTTTCTTTCGTTAATATTTGTTATGCAGGCGTTATCGTTGTATTAATTCCATGGTTGTTTAATGTTCATCATCATTTTGAAGCTTACGTGTATGGCTTAGGTATGGCTGCTTCTGGTGCTGGAGCTGTAATTGCAGCACTAATTTTTGGTGGGAGGCAGCGGTGGCATAAGAGAGGATTACTTGCGTATGGTGGTGTTTTAATTAGTGGAATGGCGTTATTAATTATGCCTTTCGTTTCTTGGGCATCCGCCTTAATTGGATTAATGGCAATTGAAGGCTTCGGTATTATGATATTTGGGCTTATTTGGGAAACAAGTTTACAAGAGCTTGTACCAGAAGAAGCTTTTGGAAGAGTGGCAAGTCTTGATATGTTAGGCTCATTTGCTTTATTACCATTAGGGTATGTGGTGGTAGGCTGGTTAGCTACTGTAATAGGTGGAAAGATAACAATTATAATGCTAGCTATTTTAGTACTCATAACAATTGGAATGGCATTGTCTGTACCAAGTATTCGGCGGTTCGATTGATTATGTAGGCAAAAAGGGGGATGGTATATGACTATAGAAAATCTACATGATTTAGTAGTACATGAGTTGGGATGTAAATACGTTTTGGGAGAAAAGGTATTTGAAGCAAGGAATTTCACGGTGTATATTGCTACTCCTATAGAAAATAAAATGACATATAATCGATTCATCTTAATTAAGCATTTGTCTAATGAAGAGCCTTCAGTACATGTTTGGGACAAAGAAATCTGTGTAGACGCTACAAAAATACATATTGCAAAAGAAGTGACAGAAGCAATTCAATCGGGTTTTGTAAATAAAGAGTAAGCCCTAATCAAATTAGGACTTACTCTTCATTAAACACAAATGTTTGCTTCATTTTTTTACTCTCATGTACTGGATGACCGTTGTAAGAGAAATTCTTTTCTTCCCAAGTAATGACAACTTTAAAATTATGGCTATTAAAGTCTAATGGGAATACCATGTAGTCAAAGCTTGTATGACTTTTTGAAACGTTGTTATTAGATGAAGTAGGATTAAAGGTAGCTTTAGATGTAGGTGTGTTATCAAGTATTTCCACCGATACATTTGCAACATCATTACCAATATTTTTTAAGAGTAAACTATACGTATCATATACACCTTGTTTTGGCTGCACGGCTTGCTTGTTTGAGTTATGAGATTTGTCAATTTCGATATACCACTGTTTAGACTTTGACGCAATTGGTAGTGATTGAAATGTGTATGCACTAGCTTGTATTGGTAGTGCTAAGCAGATTAGTGCAAAGAGAGAAAATATTTTTCGTTTCATCTTTAGAGAGCTCCCATTCTTTAAAGGATTTATTTGTTATTATCTTCTCTTTTTAAGATAATATACCATGTAGTTTAGGGGAGGGTATATTGAAAGAATTAGTAAGTATGGGAAGCGGCATGTTTCTACAACTGTTATTTTTGTATATATTTATTTCTGTTGTTTTATTGGAACTCAATCCATGGTATGCAGTAGTGGTTTATGTGGCTATTGCTATAATCAGTCTTCTGCTAGGAATATACTCGATTGCTTTCCCTATGAAGAGTAGCTTGAATACTATTTTTCTAATACTACCAGATGGAATTATAATAACATTATTTTCAATATTAATTATTGGATTTACAGTGTTTGCTTACTTTTTACGAGAAGGAGATATTCCGGCTGTAATTCGTTTGTAGTATAAGTGAATCGATAGAGCTCCTATCTTTTCGTTATTAATCTTCCCAAGTATGTCACACGCACATTTAAAAAAACAAGGAAACTGTGTAGAGATTTTTCGGCATAGTTTCCTTATTTTGTTTTTTTGATTAATAATAAATGCTTGCTAAAGGATACGAAAAAGCATATCAGGGGGATTAATTTATTAATATAAAGTAGCGTCCAACTTATAAAAGATAGATATAGGTGGAGGGGTACGAGTATTAGTTAAAAGAGATATTAATATGAAAATATTACCAATAAATATGTTAAAATAACATTGTCATATAACAAGGGGGATTCGTTTGATGGAAAAAGAGCATCTTGCTAAAGTAGATTTAACGAAAAAAATTGAATCAAAATCTAAGTACAATAAGAAACTTGAAAAATATCAAATGCGTTTATTGGCACTACAACAAATATTAAAAGAAGAGAAAATAGCCGTTATGATGGTTATGGAAGGTTGGGATGCGGCAGGTAAAGGCGGAGCAATTAAGCGAGTGACTGAACATCTTGATCCACGCGGATTCCAAGTAAATCCAATTGGAGCGCCTGCTCCTCATGAAAAACGGTATCATTATTTGCAACGTTTTTGGCGGAAACTTCCTCAGTACGGGCAAATTACTATATTCGACCGTTCATGGTATGGGCGTGTATTAGTTGAACGTGTTGAAGGCTTTGCTACAAACGAAGAGTGGACGAGAGCGTATGATGAAATTAATGATTTCGAAAAACTATTAACAGATGATCATTACATAATAGGAAAGTTTTTCTATCATATTAGTAAAGATGAGCAGTTAAAGAGATTTACAGAAAGAGAGAACAACCCTCTTAAAAGGTGGAAAATTACAGATGAAGACTGGCGAAATCGTGAAAAATGGGATGAGTATGTCGAAGCAATAGAAGACATGTTTGAAAATACAAATAAGCCGAATGCAAAATGGCATATTATCGCGAGTAATGATAAATTATACGCCCGTTTGAAAACATTGAAAGTAATTATTTCATTAATTGAGGATTATTTCTTAGAGCATAATATAGAATTACCTTCTTATTATAATGAAATAAAAGAAGGAAAGAAAAAGAAAATTGAATCTGTGCAAGATGCAGGAGTCAAATAGTAAAAAGGTTTGTATAGGAAATATGAAGGGAAGCTGTCTTGTAATTTGGTAAACCCAAATTACAAGACAGCTTTTTTAGTTAGAAACATTTTACAATTTACAGAATAAGGTATATAATCAATAATCATATTAACATTGTTAATATGATTATTGATTATATAATGCGTGGGGGTCTTATTTTGAAGGGAAGAGATGTTGTTTTAGGTTTATTAATGGAAAAAGAATTGTCTGGTTATGACATTAAAATTGTGTTTGAGGATGTATTTACTTACTTTTTTGATGGAAGCTTTGGAATGATTTATCCAACGTTACGACAATTGGAAAAGGAGGGGAAAATTAAAAAAGAAATTGTCATGCAAGAAGGGAAACCGAATAAGAAAATGTACTTTATTACAGATGAAGGGCGTGAAGAGTTTTATAAATACATGCAAACGGATGTAGAGAAAGACGTTTTACGTTCAGATTTTTTAATGAGGATGTATTTTGGTAATTATAGTGATGATAGGGCGATAAAAAAATGGATTGAAGACGAAATTGAAAGGAAAGAAGCGTACATTGCGGATCTTCGTTTGAAATATGAAAAATGGAGAGAAGGTATTACTTTCGTTGAAGAAATTTCGCTCGATGTAGGTATTGCATCATATAGTGCACAAGTAGAGATGTTGAAGAGGAAGTTACAGCAATTAGAAGCAAAAGAAAACAATAAAACGGAAGAATGAAAAACACGTTCACAATAAATAAAGGGGTAGATTAACATGGAGCAGTCAAAGGGGATTAAGATTGTCTTTTTAATGTGCTTAGGTATTTTTCTTTGTATGATTGATACAACGATTATGAATATAGCTTTACCAGCAATACAATCGAGTGTAAATACTTCATTAGAGAAGATGTCTTGGGTATTAAATGTTTATACAATGACGATTGCAGTACTCGCAATCCCACTAGGACGGATAGCTGATATTTTTGGGAAAGCAAAGGTGTATATTCTCGGTTTAATTATTTTTGGTGGTGGGTCAGTGCTTTGTGCTTTTGCTAATACAGGTGACTTCCTTATTTTTTCTCGTTTTATACAAAGTGTTGGAGCAGCAATTTTATTTCCGACAAGTATGGTAATTGGTGTATCAGCTATGCCGTTAGCAAAGAGGCATGTTGCACTTGCTATTTTAGGAGTAACGCAAGGATTGTCAGCTGCACTTGGTCCGGTAATAGGCGGAATTATTACGCAAAATGTAGGGTGGAGATGGGTGTTCTTCGTCAATGTTCCGATTTGTATTCTTGGAATCATTTTATGCTGTATTATGTTACAAGTAAAAAATGAAGAACGTATTATTTCAAAAATTGATTGGATTGGACTCATATTAAGTAGTTTAGCGATTTTTTCTTTTACTCTCGTATTAGTGAAAGGCAATACGTGGGGATGGCAAAGTAATATCGCTTTGTCTTGTTATGCAATTAGCACTATTTCTCTTATTCTATTTGTTCTAGTGGAACGAAAGATTCATAATCCGATGGTGAATTTAAAATTATTTAAAGATCGAATGTTTGTAGGGGCGTCTATCGTTGTTATATTAAGTAATTTATTTTTAATTGGAGTAACTGTATTACTTCCAACATTCTTGACAAAAATACAATACCGAACGGAAATTGAAGCTGCTTTTTTAGTGACACCTATTTCAGCGATGATATTTTTTGTCTCACCAGTTGCAGCAACTTTAATTAAAAAGCTTGGAAAAGTAACTATTATTTTGTCAGGGTTTCTTGTTATGGGCCTATCCTACTATTGGTTGCAAATGATTGACGTTAATTCAACAAATATAGAAATTATTATCCCATGTATGATATTAGGTGTTGGATATGGTTTAGTAGTGAGGCCAATTACAGTTTTAAGTGCATCTTCGTTTGAAGGAGAATTATTAACTGCTTCTCAAACTGTCGTATCGATGTTACGTCAAGTAGGTATTGTATTAGCGGTAGCGATATTTGTATCTAACTTAACACACAACTTATCTGTAAATAAAGAGAATGTATATCGTTATGCAGAAGAAAAAGTGCGTAATATTCATGTGTATAGTGCTCAGCAAGCTGAGATATTACAGGTAACAAAAGAAAAAATAGAGAAACAAAGTATAGAAACAAATGTAGAAAAGAAACAAAATGAAATATTGGTGGGATTAAGTAAAGCGAAAAAAGACGAATTAATTCACCAAAAAGTGGATGAAGTATTAAGTGGAGTTCCAGTAGAATATCGAGAGATAAAAAGAGAAGAAGTTACGAATCAGGTAACAAAAGAAGTTGAAAAACAAGAGGAGAGTATAAAGAAAGAAGTACTTGCATTTTCAAAAGATGTAAGTCGGTATGCCAAAAATAAGATGGCTATGAGTTTTACTGATTTATATAAAGCGAGTGTTCCAGTTATTTTAATTTGTGCTTTAGTAAGTTTGTTATTTTGGGAAGGAAAGGCTTTGAGTAAAAAGAGAAGGGAAAGAGTGGTAGAGGAAGTGTAAAGAAAAATCTGGGTTTAATTCGTTAAACTTATGACTGTAATGCCTCTTATTATTAAAACCAACAAAATCTATGCCGATGCAAGGTTCTAAATTACCATCTACAACTTTAGAATCCACGAAGCTTAAATGTTTTAACTTTGGTAGTTCTTTAATGAATTGTAGATTTTGTATGTTACCACAACCTGATAGAATGAGTGTTTCTAACTCTGTTAAATAACGTAAATAGTCGTGATTTTTCATTTTACTGCAATGATCGAATTCGACGTATTTTAAAGTTGAAGCATTGTTTTCAATTTCATCAATATGTTCTAAATTTCTTACATAATTGATTTCTAAATGTTTTAATTTGGGAAATGCTCTACATCCTTTTAATGAGTTAATGTTCCCTTGTGTAATTCTTAGTTTTTCAAGGTTTTGTAAAGACATTAATTCTTCAAGGTTTTTTTGTTTCGGTTTGTATTTCCAAATGTATAGTTCTTTTAAGTTAGAACAAGATTCGAACCCTGTAATGTTTTTATTCCACTGTATGTAAAGTTCCTCTATATTTTTAAAGCTTTCTAGTGCTGTTAAGTTTAAAGGGACTTGTGGTTCTTCTAGTGATAAAGAGTTTAAGTTTTTTAATTTATATAAAGCTGAATAATCGGTAATATAGGTACTATTAATTTGTAGCGCTTCGATTTGCGGACAGCGTTCTAGAAAATCAAGATGCTCCATACTATACCCAAGGTCATTAATGTAAACTTGGGTATAGTTGTTTGTATTAATGAATTCTACGTATTCATCCAGTCTGTTTTCATGAATTTGTACTGTGCCATCCATAACTAAAAAGTCTTTTGGTTTCTTCTTGATAGATATTTGTAAAGGATTCGCATGTTGAAATATTACCGTTTTGTTTTCTAAAATAGTTTCAACACTTGTTTTAACATTAGAAACACTGTCTTTTTCTTTGTATGCTATTAAAATAGACTCTATTTCTGAAGGATCTGTTAATAAAATTTTGGGATTCATTTCATATATTATATCTTCATTTGAAGGTATGCAGCTAACCATTGCTTCCAGTGCTTCCAGTGCTATTAAACTTAATGGTTGTCCTTTTGTTAGCCAAGATTTAATCCGCATCCAAGTTAGTTGTGATACTGCAGCTAATCGTCCCCAATCGCTATGAAATGATACTGCATTTTCCTCTATCCAATCCAATATTGCTGAGGATTGAAAAGAATGTAAACAAATGAAGGAAGTGGTCGGAAGCTCACATTCTAATACTGATTTTAGCTTTTCTATTACTAAAGGGAATGCTTCTTCAAATGGTAAACAGTAAGCGGCAGCGTGTGAAAGAGGTGCAATTAAATCTTCATCAAATTCCTTCCACAGTTTTCTTATCCAATCAGAGGCATTTTCTCCTAATACACATATAACAATCTCGAGTAATCGAGTTTTAATTACACCATTTATCGTGTTAGAAAAGCGGTTCATAACAGCATCTAATATTTCGCTTTTATCGTACATATTAAGAGCTTCAATTTCTTCTTCTTGAAGAAACCATCGAGTCATTGTGTAATCAAGTAAGTTTTTAAAGTTTGAGCGAACTTCTTCTAAAGTAGGCGCGGATGCAAGTTTATGCTCATCCATCTCTAATTCTGGTTGCGTCGCCTCACCATCTCCTTCATAAAAATCGTCGTGCAAATAATACTTATAAGGTGAATGAACGATTGCAAGATTGTACCATTCATTTGGATGTAAAGATAACGAGATAAGACGTTCATGACATTGGCTACATAATTTATAAGGTTGATTTGCTTCATCAGATTCTTCTATTTGCTGTACTGGATTATGTTTGCAAGCTTCGCATAATTCTAGTGTTTTTTTCATTGTTTTCTCCTTGTATATTGTGAATAGTAGTATTTTTAATATAGCATGAGATAAGTAAAGTATAGTTAGAGATTTTTTAATAATTAAAGAGACGGATGAAAAATGACATTGAATATGTAACGTTAAACATAGTACATTAACAAGAGTAATGAATTTTATTAAGTGGGTGAGAAAATGCTAGATAAGGCGGATGCTTCAATAAGTAATCATATGTATACAGAAGAAGAGCAACAAAAATTATATAAACGAACGTTAATAATCGTAAGTATTTCACAAATGTTTGGCGGAGCCGGGTTAGCCGCTGGAATTACAGTAGGTGCACTTCTTGCGCAGCAAATGCTTGGGACGGATGCGTATGCAGGATTACCGGCTGCTATGTTTACAATGGGATCTGCGGTAGCGGCTTTCTTTGTTGGGAAGTTATCGCAAAAATATGGTCGCCGAATAGGACTTGCAACAGGGTTTATAGTAGGAGGACTAGGAGCTATTGGAGTTGTATTGGCTGCGTTAACAAATAGTATTATTCTATTACTAGTTTCTTTACTCATATATGGTGCGGGTACAGCGACGAATCTACAAGCTCGTTATGCTGGTACCGATTTAGCAGATAAGAAACAACGAGCAACTGCTATTAGTATTACGATGGTTATGACGACTTTTGGTGCGGTAGCTGGTCCAAATTTAGTAGGCGTAATGGGAGATTTTGCCCATTCAATTGGAATTCCTAACCTTGCTGGTCCGTTCATATTATCAGCAGCGGCATTTATACTTGCGGGTCTTGTACTTTTTGTTATGCTTCGTCCAGATCCGTTAATTATTGCTAACATAATAGAAACATATAAACAAGAACATACATATAAAGGGCAACCAGTAACAGAAGAAATGATAGAAAATAAACGTGGTGTTACTGTTGGAGCAATCGTAATGATACTTACTCAAATAGTGATGGTTGCGATTATGACGATGACGCCAGTTCATATGGGGCATCATGGTCATGGTTTAAGTGCAATAGGGCTTGTAATTGGTTTTCATGTAGGTGCAATGTATCTTCCGTCTCTCGTTACAGGAATGTTAATTGATAAAATCGGCCGAACTACGATGAGTATAGCTGGTGGAGTAATTTTACTAGCGGCGGGTGTCATAGCTGCGATAGCGCCGAGTGATTCTTTACTATTATTAATTGTTGCTCTGTCTTTACTTGGGTTAGGGTGGAACCTCGGTTTAATAAGTGGTACAGCTCAAATTGTTGATGCAACTATACCTTCTACACGTGCAAAAACACAAGGAAAAATAGATGTATTTGTTGCGTTAGCTGGAGCTTCTGGTGGAGCGATGTCAGGTATGGTAGTAGCTAATTCAAGTTATGCGGCATTATCATTAGCGGGAGGGGCTGTAGCCTTACTGCTTATTCCAGTTGTGATATGGTCTCGGACAGGTAAATAAAATTCAGATAAAAGAAGCGGCGTTCAAAGGGAGATAATCAATCTTTGAATGCCGCTTTTTTGTGATCAACTAATAGTCTAACTGGAATCGTTGATATAATTTCATTTACCGTAATGTTAGTTGTATAAAAGGAAATTTCAGTTTAAATCCCACTTCAAAATAAGCCCTAAATGCATACATCCATCGCCAAATCCCTACAGTAAAAGTGTATCTCCATTATTTAATTTTCCTTCTTTTCTAAATCGTTATTAGATAATATTTGATCTGGAACATAAGTACCAATTGCAGTAATACGAGATTGAGAATTCATAAGAAAATCTCCTAACTTATTTTTATAATCTGATACTAATATTAGATCGTAAAAATATTGATAAAGATTTTCTATTTAATAAAATTAATATATTTTAATAAACGGAAAGGGATTTGAGGAGTGATATCCAAATAATATACGGAAAGCTTCTAAATTTGATAATGAAGGGGTTTGAGATTCTTGAAAAGAATCGTATATGTATTGTCTCTTGTTTTAATTTGTAGCTTTACTTATTTTATTTTACCAGAGAAATCTTATGCTTGTGATTGTACTAAAGCATCACCAGAAGAGAGGTTACAACAAAATGATGTAGTGTTTGAAGGTAAGGTATTAGAAGTTCAAGAGAAGGACGGAAGAATGAAAACATTATTTGAAGTGAAGAAAATTTGGAAAGGGACAAGTTCTTCGCAAATTATTATATATACAAGCAGTAGTAGTAGTTGTGCGTTTCGTTTTGCAGAGGGAGGAGAGTACTTAGTCTTTTCTTCTTATAGAGGAGAGGAAAAGTTAGAGACATCTAGCTGCAGTGGAACGAAGAGATTAGATGAGGCAGAGATAGATAAAATGGCTTTACGTCATATTGCAAAAGAGTCTGTTCCGACGAAGAAAGTGGATTTAAAAGATGAAATGGTAAGCGGTTTAAGTTGGTGGCAAGTAACTATCATTTCTATAGGTGTGTTATTGTTAATTGCTGTTGTTATTTTTATTGTGAGAAGAACTCGCAAAAAATGACGATTAAAGTAAAAATATAAAGATTTTCTTTCGGTTTCTATAGGTGGTTTAATCTTGTGAAAGCGAATTACTTATGCTACACTTTATGTAACTTAAAATGAACGGAGGGGCTTCCTTTGATCTTAATCAGATTACGTCTCAATACTTTGTGCCGATAATTGAATAGCGCTCAAAGGCTCTGTCTGTGTACAGAGTGAACGGGATTGGTCTGCCTATTTTAAAGGAACCCTTTATTAAGCTTATATGTGAAAAAGAGGGAGGGACGAATACGCCCTCTTTTTGTTTTGCCTTTATAAATAGAATGGGATAGTATAGGTGAACACTTGTTGGATACGTATACTATCTTGGGACTTTTTGACCATGTATAGGACGAAAGCGCTGCTTTCTTCTATTTCTTTGGTAAACCCTTATCCGTTTACAAAAACACAGGCAGTGACCTGTGTTTTTTATTTTGCGTAATCGAAATGGAGGAATAAATATATGGAAGAATTATTACAAAGAGCAATATTAGTTGGAGTAAATTTAGGTAAGGAAGCTGATTTTGCATATTCGATGGAAGAGTTAGCAAATCTTACGGAAGCTTGTGATGTGGAAGTAATCGGTCAAGTGACGCAAAATTTACAACGAGTAAATCCGTCGCATTATATTGGAAAAGGGAAGATTGAAGAAGTAGCAGCGTATGTGAAAGAAGCAGATGCAAATATGGTCATCTTTAATGACGAATTATCTCCTTCACAAATTCGAAATTTAGAAGAGGATTTAGATTGTAAAGTAATTGATCGTACCATTTTAATTTTGGATATTTTTGCGCAGCGTGCGAAAACGAAAGAAGCGCAGTTGCAAGTAGAAGTGGCTCATCTTCAGTACATGATGCCTCGCTTAATCGGTCTTCGTGAATCGTTAGGAAGACAGAGCGGGGGAGTTGGCACGAAAAATAAAGGTGTCGGTGAGAAGAAGTTGGAATTAGACCGTCGTAAAATTGAAGAACAAATTGCAGCTCTAAATAAAGAATTAGAGGCACTTGTTGCACAGCGTCAAACGCAGCGTAAACAACGTAAGAAAAATGAAATGCCAGTTGTATCATTAGTAGGATATACGAATGCAGGTAAATCAACGATAATGAATACAATGCTTGAAATTTTTAATGGTACTGTAGAAAAACAAGTATTTGAAAAAGATATGTTATTTGCGACGTTAGAGACATCTGTACGAAATATTGATTTGCCGGATAATAAATCATTTTTATTAACGGATACTGTTGGATTTGTAAGTAAATTACCGCATCATCTTGTGAAAGCCTTCCGTTCAACGCTAGAGGAAGTGGCAGAAGCGGATTTACTCATTCACGTTGTAGATTACTCAAATCCCAATTATGAGCAATTAATTGATATTACAAATGAAACGTTAAAGAAAATTGGCGTGGAAAATATCCCGACGATTTATGCATACAACAAATCAGATTTGGTAGATGTTGAAATTCCGAAAGTGCAAGAAGATCGCGTTTATCTATCTGCGAAGAAACATGTTGGAATTGAAGAGCTTGTAGAAGTAGTTCGTTCACACATTTATAAAGAGTATACGAAGTGTGAAATGTTAATTCCGTATGATCAAGGGCAGGTAGTTTCGTATTTCAACAATCATGCAAACGTTTTATCTACGAGTTATGAAAACGAAGGTACGAAAATGGCACTAGAATGTAAGACGAGTGATTATGAGAAATATAAGCGTTTTTCTATTTAATAAAAAAGGCGATCCTAATATGTTTTAGGATCGTCTTTTTCTTCATATTTGCAAGCCTTCCTTTCGTCCTGCCTTAGTATAAAAGAAAATACAAAGAGTTCATATGAATAAATCCGACAAAGCACATAGAAAAAATATATTTTTTAGAAGTTGAATTTCTGGAAAAAGAAATGAAACCAGTATAGAATAGAAATGTTTCAAAACTCAGAATTTATTCTGATTAAAGTCTAAATTTATTACAATAACTGTAATAAATATACATTTTGTACAGGAAGGAGAAATACACATATGCAGGCAGTTTCACAAAAAAATACAGTAGAAACACCGACAATATATCGAATATTATTTGCGATTAGTTTCGGACATTTTTTGAATGATTCGATGCAAGCAGTTGTGCCAGCGTTGTTTCCTATTTTGGAAAAAACGATGAATTTATCCTATATGCAAGTAGGGTGGATTGCGTTTGCGTTAAATATGACGTCATCGATTATGCAGCCGGTTTTTGGGATGTATTCAGATAAGAAGCCGTCACCATTTTTATTACCGCTCGGTATGTTTTCGAGTATGCTTGGGATGATTGGACTCGCATTTGCACCGAACTTTATAGTTGTTATTATTTCTGTTTTATTTATTGGATTAGGTTCCGCGGTCTTTCATCCGGAGGGCGCTCGTGTTGCTTACATGGCAGCCGGTGCAAAAAGAGGTTTAGCACAAGCGATTTATCAAGTGGGGGGAAATACAGGGAATTCTCTAGCACCTATTTTTACAGCATTAATTTTCGTTCCGCTCGGTCAAATTGGTTCTTTAGGTTTTACAGCCTTTGCAGCAGTTGGAATTGTATTACTAATTTTCGTATCAAATTGGTATAAAAATGAATTAGCCACTGGTGCTGTAAGAAGGAAAAAGAGGGCTGCACTTGAGGCTGAAAATGCGATTGTAAGTACGCACATTAAATTTGTTATTATACTTCTTGTTTTTCTAACATTTGTACGTTCTTGGTACGGTGCTGGTATCGGGAATTTCTATCAATTTTATTTAATAGAGCATTACGGTTTATCTATAAAAAATGCACAGTATTTCGTCTTCGCTTTTATGATTGCTGGTGTATTAGGTACTTTCTTTGGTGGTCCGCTAGCGGATCGATTCGGTAAGAAAAAGATTATTGTCTTTTCGATGCTCGGTTCAGCGCCGCTTGCACTATTGTTACCTCACGTTTCTCTTATGTGGGTTGTACCGTTATTTTTATGCATTGGATTTATTAGCTCTAGTAGTTTTAGTGTAATCGTTGTATATGCACAAGAACTTGTTCCAGGGAAAGTTGGAATGGTGTCAGGATTAATTGTCGGTCTTGCGTTTGGTCTTGGAGCATTAGGTGCTGTAGTCCTTGGGAAATTAGCTGATATGTATAGTCTTCAATTTATTATGCTATTATGTAGTGGTTTACCATTAATTGGACTTACTTCATTGTTACTGCCAAATGATAAGAAAACGATAGAATAGGGGATGCGCTATGAAATTATGTGAAAACGTTACAGAATTAATAGGAGATACACCTGTTGTCCGATTATCTAAATTTATTCCAGAGGACGCAGCGGATGTGTATGTAAAACTGGAAATGTTTAATCCGTCACGCAGTGTGAAAGATCGTGCTGCCTATAACTTAATTCATATTGCCGAGGAACACGGTCTCATTAAGCCAGGTGATACAATTATTGAACCGACAAGTGGAAATACAGGAATTGGCTTAGCGATGAATGCAGCTGCTAAAGGATATAAAGCTATTTTAATTATGCCAGATAATATGTCCAAAGAGCGTATTAATTTATTGAAAGCATACGGAGCAGAAGTAGTTTTAACACCAGCAGAACAAAGAATGCCAGGAGCAATTGCGAAGGCGGTAGAGTTACAAAAAGAAATTCCAAATAGTTTTATTCCGCAGCAATTTGAAAACCCAGCAAATCCGAATATTCATCGTTATACGACTGCACTTGAAATTTATGAACAAATGGATGGAGAACTTGATGCATTTGTAGCAACCGCAGGAACAGGCGGAACAATTACAGGGACCGGTGAAACGTTAAAAGAGAAACTACCAAACTTATATATTGCCGTAGTAGAACCGAAAGGATCACCAGTGTTATCTGGTGGTGTTCCAGGCCCTCATAAACTAGTCGGAACAAGCCCAGGGTTTATTCCCAAAAACTTAAATACAGAAGTGTATAACGAAATTATGCAAATTGCAGATGAAGAGGCATTAACTACAATGAGGAACTTGGCAAGACAAGAAGGATTACTAGTAGGGCCATCTTCAGGAGCTTCTGTTTACGCAGCAATAATGATAGCGAAGCGTTTAGGTGCTGGTAAAAAGGTTTTATGTATTGCACCTGATACAGGGGAACGCTATTTAAGTATGGGGCTATTTGAATAAAAGTGATAGAAGCCCTTAATAGTAAGGATGAAAATCCGCTATTAAGGTGTTTCTTTTAGAAAAATAGATAATGGGTGAGTGGGGAGAATGACAATGAAGCTATTGAAACCAACATACGAATATAGCGAACAAATTATGGAGTATAGGCAGGCATTTTTACATTCAGGAGAAGAACCGCACGGTAGTTGTTCTTTACAAAATTTCGATTCTATTGGTGAATGGTTTGAAAAAGTAAGTACACAAGAAGAAGGAAAAAATTTACCATCTAATCGAGTGCCATCTAGTCAGTTTGTTAGTGTTGAGAATGGAAAAATAATAGGTTTTGTGAATATTCGACACCGGTTAAATCCAGAGTTATTGTGGGAAAGCGGTCATATCGGTTATAGTGTTCATCCGAATAAACGTCGCCAAGGTTATGCAACTGAGCAACTGCAACTTTCATTGGCTGAGGCGCAAAAATTCGGGTTGAAGAAAGGGCTAATAACTTGTGATAAAGCTAATGTTGGTTCGGCTAAAACGATTCAAAAGGTTGGCGGTGTGCTAGAAAATGAAGTAGTTTCTTCTAATTCTGGCGAAATTGTTCAGCGTTATTGGGTAGAAATATGATTTAGTGGAAATTTGAAAAGGTAATATAATGTTTAATATCGAAATAGATAAATGAAAAGTAAGGGGAGTACTGCAGTTTTAGGGGGAAATGCAATGGGATTAAAAGAGAAAGCGATAGAGATGTCGGAGATTTATAGGCAAAACCAGAAAGTCGAAGCTATTATTTTAGCAGGATCTGTAGCGAGAAAGTTAGAAGATGAACATTCAGATATTGAATTACATATTTTATGGTCAGAACCACCAGAGGATGAAGAGCGTCTAGGTCCAATTAATAATATTGGTGGAACGATTTTGTCATATCATCCTTACGAGGACGAAGAATGGTCGGAAACGTATTTGACGAAAGAAGGAATTAAACTAGAGATTAGTAACTTTTTAACATTAACAGTAGAAAAAATTATTTCAGAAGTTATAGAGCAGTATGATACAAATTATGAGAAACAATGTATTGTATCATCGGTTCATGATGGTGTGAGTTTGTATGGAGAAGTAAAAGTACATGCTCTAAAAGATAGGATTGAAGTATATCCAGAAGAACTGGCGAAAAGGATGATTTCAGAAAACCTTTGGTTAAGCAATCGATGGCATAATCGAGAGGCGCTTTTAAAACGGAAAGATTGGCTTATGCTTTATGATGTTATTTGTGAAGTACAAAGGGATTTATTCGGTGTTTTATTCGGTTTGAATAGAATGTACGTGCACCATCCTGCATTTAAATGGATGGCTTATAATGTAGAGCGTATGAATATTAAACCTGAAAATCTATATGAGCGTATGGCGAATACGCTGATAGGGGAACCAGAGTATAGTGTACAGGAGTTAGAAGTGTTGATCGAAGAGGTATTACATTTAGTAGAACAATATGCTCCAGAATTAAATATTGCTGAACAACAAAAGCGCATTCAATATGCGAAGTAAAAAAACAAGAGATGTAACAACGCGTTACATCTCTTGTTTTTTTATTTTACTAACTTTCCTAATACAGGTAATCGTTGAATCCTATTACCGAGAATATGCGAAGCAAGTCCACTTGTTAATACGAATAAAAGATAAACAAGTCCTCCTGCTGATGCGCATATAAATACAATAATCAGTGATTCTACATAAGATTGGCCAGGAATAATCCAGCTTATAAATGCTCTTAATACGATCACAACAGCAGACATTGCTGCGGAGTAAATCGTAATAAGAAATACTGTTTTTGCTGTTTCGCCAATTTTAAATTTCGCAAACTTAACGATGCAGTACAACATAATAATATTTGAAACGAGATATCCAAGAATTGTTCCAAGTACAGCACCATGTCCACCGAATAAATGTAAGAGCGGTGTGTTCACCACAATTTTAACGAGAATACCGGCTGAAACTGTGAAAATTGCACTTAATACAGCAGAAGGTGCAAATGAAATTAAATATTGCGATCCACCAAGTGCAATTTCAGGATTTACATAAACCATGCGGAATGCATCGTAAGCGATACTAGCAAGACCGAATGCGGCTGGGATAGTGAAGAATAACAACACTTGAAATATCTTTGAAATTTGTCCTTGTAATTCATCTAGCTTCCCGCTTGTAAATGATTTCGTTATAGCCGGAATAATTGTTAATGAGAATCCAGTTGCAAGTGAAGCCGGAATCATAATTAACTTTTGGGCATAGTTCGTTATATAAGCGAAAACTGCATTCGCGGTTTCTAAAGGTTCTCCCATTGCTCTAAGGACATCAGCTACGGTATATTGATCTACTAACGTATAGAGCGGGATTGCAATGCCTACAAATACAATTGGAATTGCATAACGTAGTAATTCCATATAAATACTTCTTAACGGAATGTTTGATGATCTCGTTTTCAGCTCACCTTCAGGAGGTTTTAATCCATTATATTTTTTCCAGTACATCATTAAAATAGAGACGCTTGCAAGTGCCCCGATAACAGCACCAAATGTAGCAACTGCAACAGAAGAAGCTACTGAACCTCCTAATAGTTTTGAGACGATAAAACTACCAACTAAAATGAAAACGACACGTGCGATTTGTTCTACGACTTGAGAAACAGCACTTGGTTTCATATGTTGAAAACCTTGGAAATAACCACGTGTAACACTCATAGCTGGTACGATAATAAGCGCGAAGCTTAATGCTCGCATTGTAAGTGTTACGTCTGCGATAAATTGTGGATCTGGTGTTTTCGAGCGAATAATAAATTGTGATATGTACGGTGCTCCAATAAATAAAGTTAAAAATCCTAAAAAGCCCATAAACATCATTAATTTTACGCTCGAGTTATACAATTTTTTACTTGTACTATAATCACCAAGTGCATTATGTTTTGCAACAAATTTTGAGACGGCAATAGGAATACCAGCTGTTGAAAAGCTTAATAAAATACCGTACCAAGAGTATGCGTATCCATATAAAGCGACCCCTTGCGTTCCAACTAATAATTGAAAGGGGAAAAAGTATATAAAACCTAAAATTCGTGAAATCATTGTTGCACCACTTAATAAAGCGGTACCTTTTAAAACTTTTGAAGTAGACAAAATTCTTTCCTCCTACTCGTGCTGTCTTGCATTTATCGTATACTACTATAAACCTGCTAGAGAAGTTAATACAGTATAAACCATAAATGTTCTAATACTATTCATACAAAAGTCATATTTTGAATCTTTAAATAGAATGTAATGCATAAAATTTCAAAATATAAGTTGACACTATTTTTAATGTATGATAAAAATGATAGTAATCAATTCGGAAAATAATATTTGGGCAATGAAAGGGTATAGTAGTGAAAATCTCCCTATTTCAGAGAGCTGATGGTTGGTGTGAATCAGTATATAGATTATTCATGAAGTTCGTCCTGGAGCATCTTTCATAAATCTCACATTATGAGGAAATGAAAGACGGTAGTTTATACCGTTATCAAATAAAGTGGTGAAGATTGTTTCACAACTAGGGTGGTACCGCGATATTTATCGTCCCTACGTATTTACGTAGGGACGTTTTTTATTTAGGTCCTAATTTTGGTGTGGCTTCATAACTAGGGTGGTACCGCGATATTTTATCGTCCCTACGTATTTGCGTAGGGACGTTTTTTATTTAGGTCCTAACTTTGGTGTATCTTCACAACTAGGGTGGTACCGCGATATTTTTGTCGTCCCTACGTATTTACGTAGGGACGTTTTTTATTAGGGAGGAAGTGAACGTATTAGAAAAGAGTATGGATAGAACAATATAAATACCGGATTGTAAAACAGAAAAAGATAAAGATAAAGATAAAGAGAGGAGATTAACAAATGAATTCACAGCAATGGACATCGAAATTAGGTTTCGTATTAGCTGCAGCAGGTTCAGCGATTGGTCTTGGAGCGATTTGGAAGTTCCCGTATATGGCCGGAATTGGAGGAGGCGGCGCGTTCTTCCTTATTTTCATCGGTTTCACATTATTAATTGGTTTACCGCTATTATTAGCTGAATTCGTTATCGGAAGAAGTACACAAAAAGAGGCCGTTGAGGCGTATAGCGAAATCGCACCAAAAACACTATGGCCTTGGTTAGGTAAATTAGGGATTGTAACTTGTTTCATACTACTTTCTTTCTACAGTGTTGTAGGGGGATGGATTTTACTATATTTATGGAATGCAATTACAGGTAGACTAGGGGAAGGAAATGGGGCATACGAAGCTACGTTTGGTGAAATCATTTCCAATCCATATTTAGCAGTTGGATCACAGCTATTATTCATCCTTATTACTATTTTTATCGTAAGTAAAGGTGTACAAAATGGTGTTGAAAAAGTAAATAAATATTTCATGCCAGCATTATTCGTATTATTCTTTGTACTAATTGTTCGTGCACTTACTTTAGACGGTGCTGGAGAAGGAGTTCGATTCTTCTTACAACCTGATTTCTCAAACGTAACGTCAGAAATCATTTTATATGCAATGGGGCAATCGTTCTTCTCGCTATCCGTCGGTGTAGCCGTTATGGTAACGTATAGCTCATACTTACCGAAAGAAGAAAGTTTACCGCGTTCAGCATTTTCTATCGTAGCTTTAACACTTGTTATTACATTACTTGCAGGGCTAGCGATTTTCCCAGTTGTATTCGCATTTGGAATGGAACCATCTCAAGGGCCGGGGCTATTGTTTATCGTACTGCCAGCTATTTTCAGTAAAATGGCGTTCGGGAAATTATTCTTCATTGTTTTCTTATTACTATTCTTCTTTGCTACTATTACATCAGCAATTTCGATGTTAGAAATTAGCGTTGCATCTTTAACAACTAAAGGTAAAAGTAAAGGGAAACGTGAAAAAATGGCATTAATTGTTGGCTTGTTAATCTTTGTTGTAGGGGTTCCATCAGCCTTATCATTCGGTTTGTTAAGCGATGTGAAACCATTTGGGAAAACAATTTTTGATTTAGCAGACTATGCGGTTAGTAACATACTAATGCCACTGGGTGTTTTATTAGTTTCCATCTTTGTCCCTTTAAAAATGAAGAAAGATGTATTAATGAAAGAACTTGGTGTAAGTAAAAATAAAGGCTATAAACTGTTCGTATTATGGTTATTCTTACTTCGCTATATTGCACCAATTGCGATTATTATCGTATTCCTAAATGTACTTGGAATTATATAAAAGAAAGGTAGCGTATCGAGAGATGATACGCTACCTTTTTATCCCGTAAAAGCCCGATTGGTTCAACTAATAATCAGTGGGGGCTGGACAAAGCCCCCACTGATTAAAGTTTCACTTTATTTTGCTCTTTTTTGTAATTCGTTTACTGTTACGAACTGATAGCCCTTCTTAGATAAAGAGTCTAAAATACCTTCAATGGTCTGTAAATTTTCATTAGACTCATCATACATAGAGTGTAATAAAATGATAGAACCTGGTTTTACATTTTTACTAACATATTCAATTTTATCAGCTGTAGATGTATAAAAAGTATCAGGTTCAAGGTCCCATGTGATTGTTTCGATATTGTTTTTATTTAAATAATAGGGCAGACCAATTAGCTTTTTACCGTTAGGTGGTCTAAAATCAATTTCATCTGTATATCCTGTTTGACGGATTATCGAGTTCGTTTTTTCTATTTCTTCTTTAATAAAAGAAGGTGATTTAAAAACCATTCTATTATGAGAATATGTATGGTTTCCAACTTGGTGCCCAGATTGTACGATAGCTTCTCCTAACGATAGATTTTTCTCTAATTCATTTCCAATTAAAAAGAAAGTAGCTTTCGCATTGTACTTATCTAATAGTGGTAATATTTGTTTTACATTGTTAGTAGGACCATCATCAAAAGTTAAAGCAATCACTTTTTCATTTGTTTCTACTCGGTTTGTTAAATCTCCAAACAATTGAAAACCTCTTGCATTCATCAATTTGTATGTTCCAAATAATGCTACAGTAATAATGAATAGTGTAACTATTGTAATGATTATTTTCTTCTTCATAATGCAACCTCACTATACTTTTTGATTCGATTAAAAGTATTATATCAAATTAAGTAATTTCGTGCTTTAAAGAAGGATGAAGATGCAAGGGGAAGGAATTTATCATATAATAAAATATAAAAGGTATATTAGGAGGTGTTTATATGGCGATTACAATTCAATTGCCAGACACTGCAACGTCTCATGCAAAGCCAAGTATGGAAATGGCGATACTTTGCGTGAGGTAGACAAGTAATTTACAATCGCTAAAATGAGCTCGTATCATTTCTATATTTGGCTTTGCACCTTATTGAATGAAAGTTAAAAAATAAGGGGCGAGCAGAAATGAAATACGTAAAGGCTACGGCTGTTTTACCGGAAAGCTTAATTGCTGAAATTCAAAAGTATATACAAGGTGAAACAATTTACATTCCAAAACAAGAAACGAAACATTATAAATGGGGTACACGATCTGGAGGAAGAAAACAACTGGATGAAAGAAATAAAGCAATTAAAGACGCTTTTAAAAGTGGAATTGCAATTCATCAATTAGCAGAAGAATATTTTCTTTCCGGAGAAACGATTAAAAAGATTGTGTATTCTAAATGAAAATAAAAGAGTCTAGTTCAATTATTAAATTGAACTAGACTCTTTTTGTTTTGTATCTATTGGATATGAATGGGCAAGATAATAGAAAAAATGTGCCGGCTTTTTACTAAATAGAATATAGAGCATTTGAGTGAAAAGCAGAAAGGTGAGCATATATGAATCATCTAGGACAAATAACGATAGAACTGTTTGTTGGTTTTTTTGTTCTATTGGTTGCTACTAAAATATTAGGAAAAACACAAATATCTCAGTTAACACCATTTGATTTTATTTCTGCCATTGTTCTTGGGGAATTAGTGGGAAATACGATATATGACTCTGAAGTGAAAGTATGGTCTATTTTATATTCGGTACTTGTATGGACAGTGTTAATTTACGCAATAGAAGTGATAACACAAAAATTTAGGGGGACAAGAAGATTTTTTGAAGGATACCCTTCTATTATCATTCGAAATGGACATATTGACAGAGCGCAATTAAAATCAAATCATTTGGATATTAACCAATTACAACAAATGCTCAGGCAACAAAAAGATATATTTTCAATCCGAGAAGTTGAATATATGATTTTGGAACCTAATGGAAACATAAGTGTTCTGAAAAAAAGCAAATACGAATCTCCCACTATAAATGATTTAAGTTTAAAACATAAGCCTGTATACTTACCAATTTCATTAATTAGTGATGGGAAAGTAGTGAAAGATAATTTGAGGGAAGCGGGCTTTGATGAAGGATGGCTGTATAAACAAATAAAGCAAAAAGGGATTACTAAATTTGAAGATGTATTATATGCAGAATGGAAAACAGATGATGGCTTCTTTTGTCAGGAAATGAAGCAGTAGAACATAATTGATGTATGTAATGTTCATTTCTAAATTATCTTTTACATATCAAAAAACTGAATCATTGTATACAATAAAACTAGATCAACAATTTGTATGGAGTGATAAAGATGGAAGCTTTTATTAGAAGTGATCAATACAATTTTATAAAATCACAAGCTTATATTTTAGCAAATGGGCACGCAACAGCAAATGATAGAGGTGTAATTCAAGCGTTAAAATCACTTGCGATTGAAAAAATAATACATGTATTTGAAAATTTAACAGATGAACAGAAAGAGTTAATTGATACGGTATTAACAGTTCAAAATAAAGAAGATGCAGAATCGTTTTTACTGAAAATAAATCCGTATGTCATTCCGTTTCAGGAAGTTACAGCGCAAACATTAAAAAAATTATTTCCTAAAGCGAAAAAATTAAAACTTCCTGATATGGAAGAACTGGACATGAAAGAATTATCTTATTTAAGCTGGATTGATAAAGGGTCAAGCAGGAAATTTATTATAGCGAAAAATGATAAAAATAAGTTTGTTGGTCTGCAAGGAACGTTCCAAAGTTTAAATAAAAAGAGCATTTGTTCATTATGTCATGGACATGAAGAAGTAGGGATGTTTTTAGTTGAAATTAAAGGTGATGTACAAGGAACTTTCGTTAAAAAGGGAAACTATATTTGTAAAGATGGTGTAGCTTGTAATCAGAATATGAAATCACTTGATAAATTGAACGATTTTATTGAACGATTGAAGAAATAAAGTGAAACTTTAATCAGTGGCGGGTTGTTCATCCCACACTGATTATTAGCCCACACGAATGACTCCCGCCAAAATTCTTCACTTCAGCCGAATTTTGAGGTGGGAGTCCCACTGTCCGCAAATAGCGAGATCAATAGAAAACCTCTAGTACTTAAACTGGAGGTTTTACTTTTTAGAAGATAATTTACAAAAATATAAATAAGGTGAAGAAAATGTATTTTCACACTGCCATTTCATAAATATTCCTGGTTTTTAAACTTCACCTTTATATCACAGATAGATATTTAGTTAGTGATTGGAGAACAGCCTATGTACAACTTTATCAATATGAAGTTTATGAAAAAGAACATTCAATTCAATCTGTATATTGGAGTGGTTATATACGAAATAATATGATTCAACGTAGAGTATATAATTAACAAAAACAGTTTATAGACAGCGAATATGTAATGGAGAATCGCGTTATAATGATGTGAGAACTACTATTAACTTGTCATAATGAGTACAGCGAGTAATATGGTGAAATCATAGATTACATAGTATTCCATACTTATTTTATCTAAAGGAGTATAAATCTCAACTTTATTTGATTTTGGTATAAGAAAAATATTTTAAGATTGTATAGAGAGGGATATAGGAATTTTTTTCTCAACATATGAAAATAGTTTTTTGCTTGCGATTTCTTTTATTAAGAGTGTATTATTTATATATAGGGAATCGTTTGGGGTATTTAAATTTGAAAGTTTTTCAAAGTCATGCTGAAAGAAAAGAACCTATTTTAAAATAAAAAAATTGTACAAAAGTGATTTTCTAAAATAATAATAAATTAAAAATTTTGATTTATTTGTATGGGTTTGTCTTAATTATATGTAAAATTCATGGGAAAGATAATGAAGAATAGGTATTATTAGATATATAGTCGATTTAATCCGACTTATCGTATATAAATAGGGGGAATATTTTGAAGATCGCTACTTATAATTGTGGAATAGAATTATTATTAAACATGATAGGAGGAAAATGGAAAACATTAATTATGTATTACTTAATTAACAAAAGAAAACGTTTTAGTGAATTGAAAAGTTTACTTCCTGGAATTACCTCGAAAATGTTAACCAAGCAATTAAGAGAATTAGAAAGAGATGGATTGATTAAAAGAGAGATATATCATCAAGTACCACTAAAAGTGGAATATTCCCTTACTGCTAAAGGAATGGAACTAGAAGAGATTTTACTCCAAATGTGTGAAGTTGGAACAAGATATCTTGATCATGAAGACAGTTGTCAAAAGGCTGTGCAGTTAGTTTGATAATTAGAGTTAAACCCTATAAAGTAGATTTTTACAGTATCTACTTTATAGGGTTTAATTTTACTTAAAATTAACATTTCACTCTAATATAAAAATTAAGCGGTATATGTAAGGGTACCGCTTATACTTAAAGTTCATCTATTGTCTTAATCACCCTGCAAGGATTTCCTACTGCTACAACATTAGCTGGAATATCCTTCGTTACTACACTTCCAGAGCCAATAATACTGTTTTCACCGATAGAAACGCCCATATTTATTACTGTATTTCCTCCTACCCAAACATTATCAGCGATATTTACAGGTGCAGCTATTTCATAACCTTCTAGTCTAGCTTGGGGTTCTTTTACATGATTTACAGCATAAATTTGTACCCTTGGTCCTAGCCACACATTATTTCCAATGGTCACTTTACCACAATCTAAAATAATACAATCAAAGTTTGCAAAGAAATTATTGCCTACCTCGATGTTATATCCAAACTCGCAACGGAAGTTGGGCTCTACGAATGTATTTGAACCGCGCTTTCTGAATAGTTTTGTAAGTAACATATCACGATAATCACGGTCAGTATCCGTGGTTACATTATACAATCGTGCAAGTTTTTTAGCGTGTTCTCTTGCTGTTACTAACTCATTGTCAAATCCACAATAAATTTCTCCAAGTTGCATCTTTTCTTTTACGTTCATTAAATAATCTCCTTTTCTGTCTCCATAAATTTTTTGTTGATAATTATGTTCGAATAGTTTTTTCTATTCATCTCCTACCTAATCTTGAGTAGAAGCTTATACTCATACGTGCTAAATTAAACTTTATTGTTATTTACATTGACAACAGAGTTTAAATTTATGAGCAACATATGACAAACTAATTATATTTAAAGATTCAGAAAAGTCAAATGTTTTTAAGGCACGCGCAAATAGTACTTATTTTAAGATGGATGCGAAAACCAATACGAATATAAGATGATGAAAAAGCTCGTATAAGTTTTTGAATTAGGCTATTTTAGAGCCAGTTATATAGCTGTTTAGTTAACAGAAAGAAGATCATCTTCTAGTTTTTTTTCAATGTGATTTTTACCCCATTCACACATATTATCTAGTACTTTAGTTAAAGACGTTCCATACTCACTCAAAGAGTACTCTACTTTTGGCGGAATCTGAGTATAAACAGTTCGATCGATAATTCCATCAGCTTCTAATTCTCTTAATTGCTGTGTAAGCATTTTTTGAGTAATACTAGGCATAGCTCGCTTAATCTCACTAGTTCTTTTTTTTCCATCAAGCAAAATACATAATATTACTACTTTCCATTTACCACCTACAACGTCAAGAGTTACTTCGATAGGGAAGTTATATGTTTTCATTGCATATTCTCCTTTCAAGGATAAGGCTAAACACAAAAAGAATGCGTTTTCATTAATTTTAAAAAATTTAGATTATTTCAAGCTGTTTAGTACTGAAATCTAGTTTTAGCTCCTTTCTCTTATGTGGGAACTTCAAAGTACCTATGAAACTTAAAAGTGCCTATGGAACTTAAAAGTGCGTACTTTAAATATTGCTATATGTAGTAAATAATGTCAATGTTACCAAAATATAAAAGGATTATTTTACGAATGTGAAGTTAATCTTTTGAGGGGGAGTATATTTATGAAAACACTTGTAGTCATTGCACATCCAAATATTGAGAAATCTCGTATTAATAAACGTTGGTTAGAAGAATTAAAAAAATACCCGGAAGATTTTACAATACATGAACTATATAAAGAGTACCCAGATTGGAACTTTGACATTGAGCGTGAGCAAAAATTGTTAGTAGAGCATGACCGTTATATTTTTCAATTCCCATTCTACTGGTATAGTTCGCCGCCATTATTAAAGAAATGGTTTGATGATATTTTGACATATGGATTTGCATATGGGTCAACAGGAGATAAGCTTCTTGGCAAAGAATTTGGATTAGCCATTTCAGCTGGTGTGATAGAACAAGAATATCGAGCTGGTGAGGCAAATGAGTACACATTAAGTGAATTGTTAAGACCATATCAAGCGTCTTGTCTGTATACTGGTATGAAATTTCTTCCTACATTTGCCCTTTATGGTGTAGATTATAATTTATCTGATGAGAAATTAGAGGAAAGTGCAACCAATTATATAAATCATATTGAAAAACTTAGCAAGGTTAAAGCGATGGATATTTAATTGGATTTATTCTTCTGTTGGAAATCATAGAATATTTTAGAGCCCTATAGAATGGGGCTCTTTTTTGTATTATATATGTCATCGGTTAATTACTTTTAGTGCAATGCTTATTAATAGTAACTTTGTATACAATGGGGTACTCTGATACAAAAAAGTGCCTACTTCACAATATTTTCAGTAAATATATAATAAAAATTGAATCTTAAGAAATTTTAATTTTAAGAAATTTCGTTTTAGATTTAGGCAGCTTAGATAAATAGGAGGGATAAGGAAAGAGAATTATAGAAACCGATATTATTGATGGTATTAGTGAATGAGTATGTAATGGAGATTAAATGGGAATTTTCGTTTTATTGAATATGAAAGTACTTAATTAAGAGAGGTGATTCTTTGCAGATTCAACTAAATACCGTAGAAAATAAATGTAAAGATGAGCAATATGAGACACCATTAATTACTGGTGTAAAGAATTACATAGAGGATAATTTTCTACAAATGCATACTCCTGGCCATATAAAGGGCAGGGGCTTGGATGAGGAATTTACAACATATTTTGGGAAGAACACTTTAGATTTTGATTTAGTAGGAATACCACCATTAGATTATTTGCGCCATCCGACTGGAATTATTCATGAGGCGCAGAAGCTAGCTGCAAAAGCCTTTGGGGCTGACTATACGATTTTTAGTGTTCAAGGTACTAGTAGTGCTAATGTAGTTATGATTATGAGCATTTGTAATCCTGGAGATAAGATTATTGTACCTAGAAATGTTCATGCTTCTATCGTTAGTGGACTTATACTATCCGGTGCAGTACCAATCTTTATATCTCCTGAAATTGATCCTGTATATGGAGTTTGTCATGGGATTAGTCGAGAAAACATTCAAAAAACTTTAGATGAGCACCCGGACGTAAAGGGTGTATGTATAATAAATCCTACTTATTATGGTGTTGTAACAGACTTGAAACAAATAATAGATTATGTTCATTCGAAAGGAATCCCTGTAATAGTTGACGAGGCTCAGGGGTCACATGTTCATTTTCATTCTGATTTACCAATGTCTGCAATGCAAGCTGGTGCGGATATTGCCTCGTCTAGTATGCATAAAATGGGTGGTTCATTTACTCAAACAAGTGTGATTAATGTTCGAGAGGGGCTAGTAAGTTTAGACAGAGTTAAAGAGAATTTCTCTCTAATTACTACTACTAGTGCAAATTATATATTAATGGCTTCCTTAGATGCTGCTCGCAAACAATTGGCCGTAAATGGAGAGAAATTATTAGGGCGTGCAATAGCATTATCTCGTAAAGCTAGAAATGAAATTGATCAAATGTATGGCCTTTCTTGTTTAAAACCAGAAGATTTGAATCATTCGAGCTCTAGTTTTGCTTTAGATGAGACAAAGCTTTGTATAAACGTTACGAATTGGGGTGTAACAGGAAGAGAAGTAGAAAATATTTTGCGAGATGAATACCGCATAGAAGTTGAGCTTTCCGATGTGAATAATATCCTATTTATTATTACAATTGGGCATGATGAATCGGATATTGATAAACTAGTACAAGCGTTAGGTTCGTTGTCTAGGAGATTCAACAATGGAGAAATACAATCAGATGCAAAACAATTTGCAAGAAGTCAGTGGTCTATGAACGTACTAACACCTCCTCAATTAGCTGTTACACCAAGAGAAGCATATTTTTCAAAGGTAAAATATGTGGAGCTAGATCAATCGATTGGGCGAGTGGCTGCTGAGTCAGTCCTTGTTACACCTCCGGGTATACCTGTTCTTTTACCAGGAGAGATAATTACAAAAGATATTACAGACTACCTTAATTATTGTCTCGAATTAGGACTCTCTGTACAAAGTAGTAATGGCTTACATGCTATTAAAGTAATTGATGATAAATAAACTATACTTATTTGAAAATTAGGAGGAATTTACTATGGAATTTCAAAAACAATTTGACACAATTATAGAAAATCATATCAACTCGCTTCAAAAAGATTATTTACTGGTACTTCAGGAGAGATTTAAAAATGAAGGATTAGCAATGATGAATGACATGCTACCTAAACCTTTAATTGCAGCTATGTCTGCTGAAGCGAAATATCTTCTTTCAGAAAATGCAAAACGTCGTGATATTACTATTGAAGCTACAGGAAATACACCTCGTAATTTCAATGTAGTAAATCGTGACAGTATTTCTGAAAAAGGAAAGATAATTCCAGCATTTTTTAGGTCTGAAGTGATTATAAACTTTTTAACATTTTTAAATAATAATGAACCAGTACATCGTATTCCATATACGCCAGAAGAATTTATTATTAATAATCAGCAAAAAACAGGTGATACTCATGGTTGGCATTGGGATGACTACACTTTTGCTTTAATTTGGGTAATTGAAGCACCTAAAGAAGGGGAAGGTGCTATTGTTGAATATATTCCTAATACCGTATGGGATAAAGAAAATCCTGAAACAGGATTAAAAGCCGTACTTGAAAATCGTGAAATTCAAAATATATATGTTCCTCAAGACCATTGTTACTTTATGAAAGCTGGTACTACATTGCATAGGGTAACACCTTTAGAAAATGATTCTCGTCGTACTGTTGTGGTCTTTAGTTATGCATCTGAAGAAGATTTAACTAAAAATATTTCTCATGAGACTATGGGAGCGATCTATGAAGATAATAAGGAGTTAGTTGAGGTTTAAGTTTTGGATTTTAAAGAATTAAAACATACTGATGTACGTAGGAAAATAGATTGATTTTATATTGTTTTAATTGAACTTATCAGGTTTCTGATAAGTTCAATTAATCTCTAAACACGATATATATGGGGGAAATCATGAGTTCGGAAAGAGCAACTGTAACTTCGAGTATAGACAATAAAATTCATAAACCCAATGAAAATCCTACAGGCACATTAAAGAGAACATTAGAAACAAGACACCTGACTATGATTGCTATAGGCGGATCAATTGGAACAGGATTATTCGTTTCTAGTGGTACATCTATTCAAATGGCTGGACCAGGTGGAGCTTTAATAGCCTATATATTAATAGGGATAATGGTGTATTTAATTATGATGAGTTTGGGTGAATTAGCTACATTCTTACCTGATTCAGGTTCATTTAGTACATATGCTACTAAATTTGTAGATCCCGCACTTGGTTTTGCTCTTGGATGGAATTATTGGTATACATGGGCTATTACAATAGCAGTTGAACTGTCTGCCGCTGCTATCATAATGAAATTTTGGTTCCCATCTGTTCCAGGAATTATATGGAGTGCTATTTTCTTAACCGTAATTGTATTACTTAATTACTTTTCTACAAAGTCATTTGGAGAAGTTGAGTTCTGGTTTTCTTTAGTTAAAGTAATTACAATTATAATTTTTTTGTTAGTGGGATTATTTACTATTTTTGGGATCTTAGGTGGAGAATTTGTAGGTTATAAAAATTTCACTATAGAGGAAGCATCTTTTCCATCTAACAGTCTCAGTATCCTCTCCGTTTTTATGATTGCAGGATTTTCTTTTCAAGGAACAGAATTAATTGGAGTTGCAGCTGGAGAAAGCAAGAATCCTAAAAAGAATGTACCCAAGGCTATAAAACAGGTGTTTTGGAGAATTCTACTTTTTTATATTTGTTCTATATTAATTATTGGATTGCTTATTCCATATACAAACCCTTATTTGATGAATAATAATATTGAGAATATCTCAATGAGTCCTTTCACAATAGTCTTTGAAAAGGCTGGTCTTGCATTTGCAGCATCGGTGATGAACGCTGTAATATTAACATCTATTTTATCAGCTGCAAATTCGGGAATGTATGCGTCTACTCGTATGCTTTGGTCCTTAGCTAAAGAGGGAAAAGCACCAAAATCACTTTTGAAGTTAAATAAAAATGGTATACCAGTAAATGCGTTAATTATAACTTCTCTAGTGGGTATGCTCGCTTTTCTATCTTCATTTTTGGGCGAAGGAGTGGTATTTATGTGGTTGCTAAATTCCTCAGGGTTATCAGGTTTTTTATCATGGATCGGCATTGCGTTATGTCATTATAGATTCCGAAAAGCATATATGGCACAAGGGAAAGATATTAGCAATCTTCCTTATAAAGCTAAATGGTTTCCATTTTCCCCTATTATTTCAATTATATTATGTATGATTATTATAGTAGGTCAAGAGTATAATGCTATTCTCAAAATGGAGATTTCATGGATTAATCTTTGTATGACGTATAGTAGTGTGGTTATATTTTTTATTATTTGGTTTGGTTACAAGCTAAAATATAAAACTAAATTGATTGATCTTAAGAATTGTGAATTAAAATAGGTTTAATTTCTTATAAGCAAATTTATTTAGGTGTAGCAAAAAATATAATTAGGAGGAATTTTATTATGTTATTAATTGGAACAGAAGTAAAACCGTTTAAAGCAGAGGCGTACTATAATAGTCAATTTATAGAGGTTACTGAGGAAAACTTAAAAGGTAAGTGGAGTGTAGTTTGTTTCTACCCAGCAGACTTCACATTCGTTTGCCCCACTGAACTCGAAGATTTACAAAACCAATACGCAACTCTAAAAGAATTAGGCGTTGAAGTATACTCTGTATCTACAGATACCCACTTTACACATAAAGCATGGCACGATAACTCAGAAACTATTGGAAAAATTGAATACATTATGATTGGTGATCCAACTCGTACAATCACTAGTAACTTCAACGTTTTAATTGAAGAAGAAGGTCTTGCTGCTCGGGGTACATTTATCATCGATCCAGATGGTGTTATCCAATCTATGGAGATCAATGCAGACGGTATTGGTCGTGATGCAAGCGTCCTTGTTAACAAAATTAAAGCAGCTCAATACGTACGTAACAACCCAGGTGAAGTTTGCCCAGCTAAATGGCAAGAGGGTTCTGCAACACTTAAACCAAGCCTTGACCTTGTAGGAAAAGTATAAGAAGTTCAATCAAAATAATATTAGATGCAGATATAAAAACACAAATATCCCAATAAATACAATTAATGGAGAACGATATTTCCCTTAAAGTTAGCAAAGGAGAAGATAACGTTTCTAAAGATTAAAAGCTGTAGCTGTATTTAAAGAACGTCTCAACAGCAATCGTACTTTTTTCAAAGATAAAAATGCATCGTACTTAAAAGGTACGATGCATTTTTATTATTATTTTTGCCAATTTTCTTTTATAAAGTCTTCACGACCAGATTCTTTTTGCTCGGTAGCATATTTCTCTGGATTCTTTTTATAGAAATGCTGGTGGTATTTCTCTGCTTCATAAAAAGGTGCAGCTGAGCGAATTTCAGTCACAATAGGACCTTTAAACATACCGCTTTCTGCTAGAGTTTGCTTTGATTTTTCTGCACGCTCTTTTTGTGTTTCATTATGATAAAAAATTGCTGTGCGGTAAGATGGACCACGATCGAAAAATTGTCCGCCGTCATCAGTTGGATCAATTTGTGGCCAATATAAATCTAGTAATTTTTGATAAGGAAAAATAGAAGGATCGAATGTAATTTGTACAACTTCTAAATGTCCAGATGTTCCAGTCTTTACTTGTTCGTATGTTGGGTTTTCTACATGACCACCTGCATAGCCGGAAAGTACTTTTTGAATACCGGGAAGCTCATCAAATGGTTTTACCATGCACCAAAAACAACCGCCTGCAAAGGTTGCGAGTTCGTATGCTTTTTCAGACATTGCTGTAATCCTCCTAAATATATATGTTTTATACAGTATTATATAAAATGTTTTATTGCGCAATAAAAAAGATTTAGAAGTGAATAAAAATTGAAATATATTTCTTTATAAAGTCTTTAAAATTCCTTCAAAGTTTCTTTTTTTCTGAGTGTTATGATGTAAATCGAAGTGAATATGTGAGGTGATAGGCAATGAATCCACGTATGAAAATTAATAGTTTACAACAAAAAATGAAAGAGAGACTAATATGAAAAAGGAATTTATACAAAGTGATTTAAGAAATATATTGATTGCGGCGTGCTTACTATTAGGGTTAGTTATTTTCGGATATTTTTTAATTAATAATTACCCAGGTACAAATGAAAAAAAGAAGTTAAGAGACGTAACATCTACTTCAGAATCAATTACATCTCTTACGAATTCAAATGCAGAAAATCGGGTTACAAAAACTTTTAATATTACGGCGAAAGTAGCAAGTGTAGATTTGGGAAATGGGAAAAAGGTAGATGCATGGACCTTTGATGGAACATCACCGGGTACTCAAATTCGAGTTAAACAAGGTGAACGTATTGTTGTAAATTTGAAAAATGAATTACCAGAACCGGTTACAATCCATTGGCACGGATTAGATGTTCCTGCGGCGGTAGATGGTGTTCCAGGTGTTACGCAAAATGCTATAAAACCAGGTGAAACATATACATACGCATTTAATGCTGATCAGGTAGGAACATATTGGTATCATTCACATCAAAAAAGTGCAATACAAACGGAACGGGGACTATTTGGAACCATTGTTATTGAACCGAATAAACCAGCTGTAAAATATGAAAAGGATTATACAGTGGCGATCCATGAATGGAAAACAGGAGCCGTAAAAACCCGTAAGCATAATGGCGAACAAGATAAAGATTGGGATAGCTATCCTAGCAATCATATTCGAAATGAAAAGGCGCAAACTTTAGAAGGACCGTTAATGATGCCAAGTAATGATCAACTCAAAGATTTATCTGATGGAGATGATTACGATGTATTTACATTAAATGATACAAGTGAGGGACTACGATTGGATGCAAAACCAGGTGAAACAGTACGCCTTCGCTTAATTAATGCTGGGAATAATACGCATTTAATGACATTAGTTGGGGCGCCATTTCAAATTATTGCATTAGATGGTCGTGACATAAAAGGTGGGGACGAGCTAGATAAAGCAATTCTTCCGATGGGAGCTGCACAACGTTATGACCTTGTTTTTAAAATGCCAGAAACAACGAGTGTAAAACTTATTAATGTTGATCCATCTAAGAAAATGAATCGAATGTTAACGACGACTATTGGGAACGGTTCTTTGCCGAAAAAACCTGTTGATATAAAGAGTTATCCATGGTTTGACTTTACGAAATATGGAGAAAAAGAAGTTGGCAAGTTTACGATAGATTCAAAGTTTACAAAAGTCTATGATATGGATTTGGCAGAAGGTGTGAAAGATGTAAATGGACAAGAAAAATGGGTGTATACGATTAATGGAAAGACATCACCTGACATTCCACCAATTAAAGTAGAGAAAGGGGATAAAGTTAAGATTCGATTTAAAAATAAGGGGGAAGAAATTCATCCAATGCATTTGCATGGACATACATTCCAGGTTATTTCTAAAAATGGTAAACCAATGGAGGGAAGTCCGATTTACTTAGATACAGTTAATGTTTTTCCGGGAGAAGAATATGAAATTGCTCTAGAGGCAAATAATAGTGGACTATGGATGGTTCATTGTCATCATCTCGTTCATGCGGAAAAAGGAATGCATACGATGATGAATTATGAGGGGGTAACTACTCCGTTTTCTACAGGAAATCACGCGGGTAATCATCCAGAATAATAATACGGAGGTTTTCATGCTTTATAGAATGATAGTATTTATTGTAATAAGTACAAGTATATTTTTATTTTCTCATAGTAGTGTATTTGCTCATACAAGTGTTGTAGGAGCCACCCCTAAAGAGGGTGAGGTTCTTACAGTACAACCGGAATAGATTATTCTTGAATTTAGTGAACCAGTTGCGGGAAATGTAGTTAATATTGAATTGCTAGATGCAAGTGCAAAGAGAGTGCAAGTATCAAAGGTTGAAATATTAGATAACCCAACAAAATTAAAAGTGAAATTACCAAACTTAAATAATGGTGCTTACACAGTAAGGTGGTCTATGATTTCTGCAGACGGACATCCGAGTGAGGGAGGCTATCCCTTTTCAATTGGAGAAGAAGTACAAACTAATGTAGTGGTAGAGGGAAATGCGAGTGGGAGTGGCTCAGTATTTTCAGATGTTATGATAGTAACACTACGCTATATTGTAGAGGGAATGATTTTAATTGGAGCAGGAGTAAAGTGGCTCGATATGTTTGTAAAACGTTATAGCTTACCTCCCATATTGCAAAGAATGAAGAATATGAAAAAGATTTTCTTCTCTATACTTGTAGTAGGATTAATAGCCGAATTAATAGTATATAAGTCAGTTATTCCGAAGGGAAGTTTACTTATTCATTCGCCATTTTCAGTTATTATTATGATTCAACTGCTATTATTAGTTCTTATGTCTTTGCGGCATATGGGGAACGAATGGTATGCGCTAATTTGGGGATTTCTTGTTGCGAGTTTTTCTTTCACAGGTCATGTATGGATTACTAATCCAAATTGGGCAGCAGTTATAATTAGAATGGTCCACGTTATGAGTATTGCAGTGTGGCTAGGAGCACTTATTTATTTAGCTCTTGTTATAGCGTGGACAACATTATACAAAATTACATTTGATCAAAAGAGTTTCCGTAAGCATTTTAGCATTATTGCTGGTATTTCATTTATTCTAGCATTTCTTTCTGGGGAATTAATTGTGTTTTTACAGACAAGGAATTGGGTACTTTTTAATTTTAATTCAATATGGACGAACCTTTTAAATATAAAGATTCTTACTGTATGTATAATTACAATTGTAGCATGGAGACAAACGAAAATATGGGGTAACGATATCGGAACAGTTAATCGCCGTTTATTGCTCTTAGAAATTGTTCTAGCTATACTCGTATTATTAGCTGGTATTTGGATGAGTCAAGTTTCGTTTCCGGTGAATTCTGTAACAAGCTAAAATTATAATGTTCATAGGAGTTCTGTAATGTCAATCCGTATTAGATTGCTGTTGTCGTATGTTGCGATGGTAATTATTCCAATCGTTTTTTGCGGTATAGCAGTTATGTTAATTAGTGTTACTTTATTTGGTGATATTCGTATTGCAAAAGCAATCATTGGTCTTAATCAAAATAGTCATTCTCTCATTGATAAAGAGCAGGAGGGAGCTATTCGTACAAAAGAAGATGAAGATGATATTTTTAGTAGGTTGAAAATTCTTTCATCGTATGCTCCAGATAAATTGGAGGATATAAATTTTTTAAAGGAAACTGATAAAGAATTAAACGATAATCAAGCAGGATTACTAATTCGAAAAAATGATGAGCTTAAATATTCATCCCCATATTTTAAAATCTCTTCGTTTGATAAATACCTACCCGCATTTGAAACGGAAGGACAAAGAAAGGGAATGGATGTGAAAATAGAGGGTAATTCTTTTTACTATAAGCAATTTGATTACTACGATGAAGAGAAGGATAAGGTTAGTATTTTTGTATTTGAGTATGTAAATCCTTTAGAAGAAATGATTAGAGAATTTTTCCCGTATTTCGTATGCTCTTTAATACTTGGGTTAATTATTACGAATGGAATATTAACATATTTTATATCACGGAGTATTATTAAACCATTGCATTCATTAAAGCAGGCAACGGAAAGAATTCAAAAGGGTGATTTAGATTTTCAAGTAAAGCCACTTGCGAAAGATGAAATAGGTGAATTAAGTTTATCGTTTGAAGAGATGCGTGGCAGGTTGAAGGAATCTGTCGAGTTGCAAATGCAATATGAAAAAAATCGTAAAGAGTTGCTTTCAAATATTTCTCATGATTTACGGACGCCAATAACGGCTATTAAAGGTTATGTACAAGGAATTAAAGAAGGTATCGCTCGAACTCCAGAACAATTAGATAAATATTTAACGATTATTTATTATAAAGTGTTTGATATGGATCAATTAATTGACGAGCTTTTTCTCTTTTCAAAACTTGATTTAAAAGAGGAACCGTTTCAATTTGAAGAGGTTGAAATTAATCAATACTTATCTGATTGTATAGAAGAACTACAGCTTGAATTACAAGATAAGGGAATTGCAGTGAGATGGGATGCTCAAAAGGATACTTCTATTTTGGTAAAAGGTGATCGTGAAAAATTACGTCGTGTTATTACAAATATCATTTGGAATAGTGTGAAGTATATGGATAAAGAAGAAGGATATATAGGAATTCGCATGACCGAATCTATTGATTATGTAACGATTTACATAAAAGATAATGGGGTAGGAATAGAAGAGAAGGCGTTGCCTCATATATTTGAAAGGTTTTATCGTGCAGATCATTCTAGAAATTCTAAAACAGGTGGAAGCGGACTTGGTTTGTCAATTGCACATCAGATTATCACACAACATGGTGGTGATATTTGGGTAGAAAGCAAAAAAGGTAAAGGAACGACGCTGGCATTTACATTACAAAAAATCAATTAGAAAAAGGAGAGCATCTTGAAAAGAATTTTAATTATTGAAGATGAAGCTATTATAGCAGAGTTAGAAAAGGATTATTTAGAGGTTGCTGGGTATACAGTAGATATTGATTACTCTGGTGAAAAAGGTTTACAAAGAGTTCTTCTGGAGGATTATGACTTGTTAATTTTAGACATAATGTTACCGGGAATAGATGGATATGGAATTTGTAAACAAGTTCGATTGAAAAAGGACATACCAATACTTATGGTGTCCGCAAAACAAGAGGAAATCGATAAAATTAAAGGGTTAGGTTTTGGAGCAGATGATTATATTATAAAACCATTTAGCCCAAGTGAAATGGTGGCGCGTGTAAACGCTCATCTAGCCCGTTATGATCGTTTAACAGGAAAGCGAGAACAAATAAAAGATGAAATTCGTATTCGAGGATTGCTTATTGATAAATCGGCACGACGTGTATTTATAAATGGAACTGAGGTCATGTTAACAGGAAAAGAATTTGATTTATTAACTTGTATGGCGGAACATCCAAACCAAGTATTTAGTAAAGATCGTCTCTTTGAAACTGTCTGGGGGATGGATGTAATTGGTGATGCAGCAACGGTTGCTGTACATGTGAAAAATATTCGTCAAAAAATTGAACTCGATCCATTTGATAAATCATACATTGAAACAATTTGGGGAGTAGGATATCGTTTTACACACTAATAAAAAAGCCAGCATTTTTGCTGGCTTTTTTATTGTAAATGAATTTACAAACAAGATCCTCCGCTAACATCAATCAATTGTCCAGTAACCCAGCGACTATCAGGAGAAGCGAGAAATGCAGCAGTGTCGGCAATGTCTTCTACTTCACCTAATCGATTGAAAGCTGAAATGTTAGTAGCATATTGTTTCATCATTGGATCGCTCAAGAGTTCCGCATTCATATCTGTTTTAATGAAGCCTGGAAGTATTGCATTTACAGTAATACCTCGTGCGCCAAGTTGTTTTGCTAGAGTGAAAGTCATTGTGTTAATTGCACCTTTCGTCATACTATATGCAACGAAATCAGGTAAAGAAATGCGAGTTGCGGCTGATGAGATATTAACAATCCGGCTATTGTCACGTAAACGCGGTAGAGCTTGTTGGATGATGAAGAATGGTGCTTTTGCATTTACTGAAACGATTCTATCAAAAAATTGTTCAGTCGTTTCTTCAATAAAAGCACCAGGTCCAATTCCAGCGTTGTTTATTAAAATATCAAATTCCGTTCCACCAGTTCGCTTTTGCAATTCAGTATCTAAAGAATTATATAGGTTTTCTACACCGTGTAAAGATTCAAGATTTGCACCGATAGAAAAAGCTGATCCGCCATTTGATTGAATTTCATGAACAGTTTCTTCAGCATCTTCTTTTCGGTTACCATAATGAACAGCAACTAATGCACCATCGTTTGCTAAACGTTTTGCGATAGCACGTCCAATTCCTCGGCTTGCTCCAGTAACTAATGCTATTTTACCTTTTAACATAGTTCTCTCATCTCCTCATGAAATTTTTATATGTTTTAAGTTGTTTTTCTTTATGTAGAAAAGCAAACATACTTAAGTAATATATGAGTACGTGTAAGAAGTTCATTCCAATTTTGTTTTGAGAAAAATAAACAACCTTTTGGTGTATGAATTGAACTTTAAAAATGAATTTTTAAAAAAATGTTGACAATGAAAAGAACAAAGTCCTATAATACGTTTAACAAATAAAAGTAAATTATGAATTTTCAGACTTTATATTATGTATATGCAAAGAAGAGGAAAGTAGATGATTATGATCGTTTCAGAGAGCTACTCCAAGGCTGCGAGAGTAGTAAGCATCGAATCATTGAATATCACCTCGGAGCATCGCTTGCGAAAGGGAAACTGAGTAGAGGGCGGCGGTATCGTCTCCGGTAAAAGGACGGGGGTCTGGTTGGACCTACAAAGCTTATATTTCGTGAGAAGTGTAAGGAAGCTGAGTGGTAACGCGAAACTCTCGCCTCAGCAATCAAAGCTACTATTAAGTAGTAGTTGATTGCTGAGGTGAGAGTTTTTATTTTAAAAAATAGATTAAGTAAGAGAAAAAATGTGTAAGAAGGGATTTGACAAGATGAGAAGTGACATGATTAAAAAAGGTTTTGATAAAGCTCCGCATCGTAGTTTATTAAAAGCAACTGGTTTAAAAGATGAAGATTTTGATAAACCATTCATAGCAATTTGTAATTCTTTTATTGAAATTATTCCAGGTCATAAGCACTTAAATGAGTTTGGGAAACTTGTTAAAGAAGCAGTACGTGCAGCAGGCATGGTTCCATTTGAATTTAATACAATTGGAGTAGATGATGGTATTGCGATGGGACATATCGGTATGCGTTATTCGCTTCCTAGTCGTGAAATTATTGCAGATTCAGTAGAAACGGTTGTAAATGCACACTGGTTTGACGGAATGATTTGTATTCCAAACTGTGACAAAATTACACCAGGTATGATGATGGCTGCACTTCGCATAAACATTCCAACTGTTTTTGTTTCGGGTGGACCGATGGCAGCTGGGAAAACATCTAAAGGGGAAGTTGTCGATTTAAGTTCCGTTTTTGAAGGGGTAGGAGCCTACCAATCTGGGAAAATTTCAGAAGAAGAATTAAAGGATATTGAAGATCATGGCTGTCCATCTTGTGGTTCTTGTTCCGGTATGTTTACAGCGAACTCTATGAACTGTTTATGTGAAGTATTAGGTTTAGCTCTTCCTGGTAACGGGAGTATTTTAGCGATTGATCCAAGACGTGAGGAGTTAATTAAACAAGCAGCAGAAAAATTAAAAATTTTAATTGAGAGAGATATTAAACCACGTGACATTGTAACAGAAGAAGCAATTGATGATGCGTTTGCACTTGATATGGCGATGGGTGGATCAACGAATACAGTATTACACACGTTAGCACTCGCACAAGAGGCGGGATTAGATTACGATATGAACCGCATTGATGCAGTTTCAAGGCGTGTACCGCATTTATGTAAAGTAAGTCCAGCTTCTAATTGGCATATGGAAGATATCGATCGCGCAGGCGGGATTAGTGCAATTTTGAAAGAGATGAGCCGAAAAGAAGGGGTACTTCACCTTGATCGTATAACTGCTACTGGGCAAACATTAAGAGAAAACATTGCTCATGCAGAGATTCAAGATAAGGAAGTTATTCATTCTCTAGAAAATCCTCATAGTGAAGAAGGAGGATTACGTATATTAAAAGGAAACCTTGCGAAAGACGGAGCGGTTATTAAAAGCGGAGCAACAGAAGTAAAACGATTTGAAGGACCTTGCGTTATTTTTAATTCACAAGATGAGGCGCTTGCCGGCATTATGCTTGGGAAAGTTAAGAAAGGAGATGTAGTTGTTATTCGCTATGAAGGACCAAGAGGCGGACCTGGTATGCCGGAAATGTTAGCACCAACATCAGCAATTACTGGTATGGGATTAGGAGCAGATGTTGCACTTTTAACTGATGGTCGCTTCTCTGGTGCTTCACGTGGTATTTCGGTAGGGCATATTTCACCAGAAGCAGCAGCTGGCGGAACGATTGCACTTCTTGAACAAGGAGATATTGTATGTATTGATGTTGAGGAACGCTTGTTAGAAGTGAGAGTTAGTGATGAGGAATTAGAGAAGCGTAAAAAAGGGTGGAAACGACCAGAACCAAAAGTGAAAACTGGGTGGCTTGGACGTTATGCACAAATGGTAACATCGGCGAATACAGGTGCAGTTCTGAAAATCCCGAATTTTGATTGAGCCAATATAAAAAGAGATAAGGATGATATAAAATGGTGCAAAATGTAAAGGAGAGAGTGAAAATTGAAGATATCTTAATGGCTCATAATTGCATGAAAGATATCGTTATTAAAACACCGTTACAACGAGATTCAGTTTTATCTGAGAAATATGAATGTGACGTATATGTTAAGCGAGAAGATTTACAAGTTATTCGTTCTTTCAAAATTCGTGGTGCGTATAATTTAATTCAAAGTTTACCGAAAGAAAAGTTACAAAATGGTGTTGTTTGTGCAAGTGCTGGTAATCATGCACAAGGAGTTGCTTATACGTGTAATTTATTGAAGATTCCGTCAAAAATTTTCATGCCGACAACGACACCTAAGCAAAAAGTATCACAAGTTGAATTTTTCGGTGGTGATTTCGCAGACATTGTATTAGTTGGTGATACATTTGATAGTTCTTTCCAAGAGGCGCAGCGCTATTGTGTAGAAAATAGGATGACATTTGTACATCCGTTTGATGATCCGTATGTCGTTGCTGGTCAAGGAACAGTCGCTGTTGAAATTATGCATGATATGGAGAAACCAGTTGATTATATATTTACAGCAATTGGCGGTGGTGGATTAGCATCTGGTATTGGTACATATGTAAAGGGGGTTAGTCCTACTACAAAGGTAATCGGTGTAGAACCGATGGGAGCTGCATCTATGAAAGAAGCTTTTCTTCAAAATGAAAATGTTGCATTAGAAAAGATTGATAGTTTTGTTGATGGAGCAGCTGTTAAGAGGGTAGGAAAGTTAACTTTTGAAACGTGTAAAGATGTAATTGATGATATTGTTTTAGTACCGGAGGGAAAGGTTTGTACAACGATTTTAGAACTGTATAAGAAAAATGCGATTGTAGCAGAGCCAGCTGGTGCGCTTTCTATTGCGGCACTTGATCTATACAGAGATGAAATAAAGGGAAAAACAGTTGTATGCACGTTAAGTGGTGGAAATAATGATATTGATAGAATGCAAGAAATGAAAGAACGATCCCTTATTCATGAAGGATTAAAGCACTATTTCATCATTGAATTTCCGCAACGTTCAGGAGCACTACGAGAGTTTCTTGATAAAGGATTAGGACCGGAAGATGATATTACTCGCTTTGAGTATATTAAGAAACATAATAAAGAAAATGGTCCAGCTTTAGTGGGGGTAGAATTAAAGCATAAGGAAGACTATGAAGCTTTAATTACTCGTTTTCAAGAAAATAACATTCAATTCGTGGAGCTTAATAAAAATCCTGTGCTGTTTGATTTACTTATTTAATAAAAGAAAAGAGTTAACATACAATTCTACTTGAAATAAAAAAGGTAGATACAAGCGGAGGGAAATCCTGCTTGTTCTATCTTTTTTATTCTTTGAAAGTTAAACGAAATACGCTCCATATTCAAGAAGGATAAAGCTAGTTAACCAAAAAAGTATTGCAATACGAATGATTACATACATTGTAAATTCAAAGGGAGTAAGTTTTCTCTCTCTCTTTATTTTTCTTAGAAGTCTAACAGAAAAAAATGAACATAAAAGCAGGATCGCTATAGATATTTTATACACGTTTTCTAACAGACTTATATTTTCTAATAAGTTTTTCAGCATATTCATCACCTATCCCATAATGTATGTTACAGAGAAATGAATCTCGTGCTGTTTAGTTGCGTTTGTTTATTATTTTCCCAGTGTCATCAATTTCTACATCAGTTGAAACCGTTTGTAAATATTGCAGTGCTTTTTTCTTTTCTTCTTCATTTACAGGAGAAACTTGGTTGTTGCGAATGATGTAAGGATTGAATGACATTTGGACATCCTTACCTTTAAAGGTTAAAGTTAATACGCCTGTTTCGGCACTCTTTCCATTTACATAATTCGGGAATAAAAAGTTTCCTAACGAGTATGCGATAGGAACTTTATTGTAATACTCAAATCCTTGTAACCAATGCGGGTGACTTCCAACGATTGCATCAGCACCCGCCTCTACCATTTTCGGAACATATTGTTTCTGGTATTCTATTGGGCGATTAGATTTTTCGACGCCCCAATGCATATAGACGATTACATAATCAGCATCTTTCTTTTGCTCTTGAATCGTTTTTGTTACAAGATCTAGATCATATCCGTTCGTAACGCCAGGCTTATTTTCACCAGCTACCCAATTAAAGTTAGGCATAAATCGAACGAAGGAAAGAAACTTGAATTTTTTTCCTTTTACAGTTAGTTCACGAGCAGTATAAGCATCTTCAGCATTTTTTCCGGCTCCAGTGTAAGGTAGTTTTAATTTTTCGACGTGAGAAATGGTGTCTAGTAGTCCATCTTGCCCATAATCAAGTGTATGGTTATTGCCAATGTTCACGATGTCATATCCGGTGTTTTTAATGGCTTGTAGTGTGGATGGATCACTTTTAATCCAAAATTGTTGCCCAGGTACTTTTTTTTCTCTCGTTGTAAATGCTGACTCTAAATTAACAAAAGAAATATCAGCTTTCGTTATTTCTTCTTTTACGTGTTGGAATGGATAATCAGCCCCATTTTTTTCGATTACGGGACGTAATTGCCAATCGAACATTGTATCACCAGAGAAGGTGAGTGTGATTTCAGGGTCTTCGGTTTTCTTTTCGCTTTTTGAAGCTGTTTTACTAGATTTGTTTTGCATATCAGGTTTGTCTTTCGCTTTTGAAATAAAAGAGTAGTTGATTAATAAAACAATTGGTGTAATGAAAAAGGCTATTAACAGAAATCGTTTTAGTAAAGTTTTCATAAATACCTTCCCTTTTGAGTTTATCCCGCAATTAGATTAATAATGAATCTACTAAAGGCAATCGGTCTTTGTATAGTTACAAAAAAAATAGCGGGTTATGTAGTGAAAAACGTTTGTTAATATTCACAATATTACGTTAACATATAGGTAACCTGTAAATCAATGTATAAACCAAAATATAGAAATAAAGAATTCGAAGGGTGAAGAATGAGAAATGGTTATATTAGGAGCAGTTGTAAATGGGATTTGTATTATATTTGGTACTTTACTTGGTAAATTATTTAGTGCGATTCCAGAAAGTATGAAGGGAACAATTATGCATGCAATTGGTTTAGCGGTTACTGTACTTGGACTTCAAATGGCATTAAAAAGTGAAAATTTTCTTGTTGTCATACTAAGTTTAGTTATTGGTACGGTAATCGGAGAATGGCTACAATTAGAAGAAAGGTTAAAACTGTTAGGGGATTGGCTAGAAAATAAAGTTGGATCGAAAGGGAAAGGGAGCATATCAGAAGGCTTTGTAACAGCCACGCTTATTTTTGCAATCGGAGCGATGGGGATACTTGGTGCATTGGACAGTGGGATTCGCGGAAATCATGATATTTTATTTACAAAGGCGATTATCGATGGATTCATTTCTATTATATTAACGACAACTCTAGGAATTGGCGTAGTATTTTCAGCGATTCCAGTGATTTTATATGAGGGAGGTATTGCAGTTTTTGCAACACAAATTAATAGTTTTGTTCCAAAAGAATTAATGAATCAATTTATAGTGGAAATGACGGCTACTGGCGGTATTATGATATTCGCAATCGGATTAAACTTACTTGGATTTATTAAAATTAAAGTGGCAAATTTACTTCCAGGCATATTAATGGTTGGAGTAATTGTTTCTATTATATACGGTTATGGTTTGATAATAAGTCATTAGGGGAAGGGATATAGATGATGGAATTCCAATTTACAAAACGTGCATATAAAATATTGGAGATTGCAGCAGAAGAGGCTGAGTGCAGTAAAGGTATTATCCATCCAGTTCATCTATTTATAGGAGCTTGTAAGGAAGGTACTGGAGTTTGCGCGGAGTTACATATGTATTTATTTCACACGGTGGGTATGGATTTTTTAGCAAAGATATCGTTACTCCAACAATATTATGCAAATGAAATAGAATACATAAATGTTGGGGAGTTTAAAGTTTCAAATAAGATGATAGAAGTTTTAAAAGTAGCGAAGAAACGGATGGAACGTTTTCAGCAAATAGTAATAAATGAAGGGCATGTTTTATATGCAATTTTTCAAGGGGATACAGTTATTGATAAGGTTATAAGTGAAAAGATGAAAAAAGATCTGTTGCAAATTACATCTGAACCAAGAGACTTGACGGTTGCATTAACAATATTTGATCCTATTTGTAATAGTTTAAGCTGTAATATTAGAAAAGCGATCTCTTCTGATTTTGAAAAGTTGGCACGTTTTGTTAAGGATGAATTTGGTGAGCGTTGGTTAAAATCTTTAGATTATGGATTTCGGACATATAAAGAAGGGTTACCTATTTTTATTGCTGAACAAGGAGGAGAAATCATTGGTTTCGCTTGTTACGATGTTGTGAGAGGAAAGAAAGGGTTGTTTGGCCCGATGGGTACAGCGAAACATAATCGTTTGAACGGTGTTGGGAAGACGTTATTGAATCATTGTTTATATAACATGAAGAAAAGCGGATATGAGTATGCAATTATAGGACAAGCAGGTCCGATTGAGTTTTACGAGCGATGCTGTAATGCACGTTTAATACCCATAGGAGATAATTAACTCTATCCCTTTGCAAAGAATGCAAAGGGATAGAGTTTTATTATGTATAAAGCAAATTACTAAACTTTTTCTAGAAAACGGTGTAGAATGGGTATCGAATGAAAGAAGGTGTGAAAATGGCCAGCTGGAAACGAAATTTAATGATTTGTTGGCTAGGTTGTTTTACCACTGCAGCCGGTATGAGTTTAGTAATTCCTTTTTTATCTTTTTATATTGAGGAATTAGGGGTGACCGGCACTTCTAGTATTGCACAGTGGTCGGGACTTGCATTTGGTGTGACATTTTTAATGGGTGCGATCGTATCACCAATATGGGGCAAGCTTGGTGATATACATGGTCGGAAATTGATGCTTATACGTGCGAGCCTTGGTATGGCGATAATTATGACGCTTATGGGGTTTGTGACAGATGTGTATCAATTAGTCGCACTTCGGTTTTTAATGGGATCGGTATCAGGTTTCCTTTCTACAGCGATGACACTTATTGCTGCAGAAACTCCGCAAGAACATTCAGGTTGGGCAATTTCTACAATCTCAACTGGAGGCGTGAGCGGTTCATTACTTGGGCCGATACTCGGAGGTTATTTGTCAGAGTTAATCGGAATGCGCCATGTTTTTCTAGTTACAGGAGCTTTCTTATTCCTGTCCTTTCTTATCGTCTTTTTCTTCTTACATGAGGAGAAACATTCTGCTAAAGAAAAAAAGGCACAGCCGAAAAAAGTATGGACGATGGTCCCTGCAAAACATTTAATAATAAGTTTATTTGTAGCAACGTTTATTATTCAGCTTGCAAATATGTCGATTCAACCTATTATTACGTTGTACGTAAAGCATTTGGCAGGACCAGGAACAGATCATATTGAAATGCTTGCAGGTGCAGTCATGTCTGCGACAGGATTAGCAGTTATTTTAGCAGCTCCTAAGCTAGGAAGATTATCAGATCATATTGGACCTCAAAAAACGTTAGTTGTAGCGTTGTTTGCTGCAGGAATTATTTTTATTCCGCAAGCATTTGTAACCTCAGCTTGGCAACTATTAATTCTTCGCTTTTTATTAGGTATTGCACAAGCAGGACTATTACCTTCCGTACAAACTCTACTAAAACAACATACGCCAACCCATGTAACGGGACGAATATTTGGATATAATCAATCGTTTCAGTTTTTAGGAAATATGATTGGGCCAGTACTTGGTGGACAAATTGCAGCTCATGCAGGCTTCCAATATGTTTTCTTCTCTACATCATCACTATTATTTATTGCGTGCATTTGGGTTTATTTTCATAGTAAGAACGAAGAGGTATCAGAGAAACGACATTTGGAAGTTAGTTAACTATGTGAATGAAAAACAGAAAAAGGATGAAGCAATATTGCTTCATCCTTTTTCATTAAAATTGAAGGCAAAGATAACTTAATGTACCAAGCTCGTAGCTACGGTGAATGACCGTACCGTCGTTCTCACCACTACCCATCGCGATAAATAGAGGAACAAAATGTTCCGCTCTTGGTACAGCTAATTGTGCATGAGGAGCATTTCTTTCCCAGTTAAACAATGCATCTTTATCGCTAGTATGCATATGATTTATAATCCAATCATCAAATTCAATCGCCCATTGTTCCGGAGTTGTTTCATTCCATTTTAATGCTCGTAAATTATGAACAGTAACTCCGCTACCGATTACTAAAATATCTTCTTGTCCAAGTCCTTGTAGTGCCTCTCCAATTTCAAATTGTTCTTTTGCAGGAAGGAATGGATTTACTGATATTTGTACGACAGGAATATTGGCTTCTGGGTACATACGATGCAGGAGTGTCCATGAGCCATGATCTAAACCTCTCGTCATATTATGATGGACTGGAATGCCTTTGTTTTTAAATTTTGTTTCTAGCATAGACGCAATGCTAGAAGAGCCTTTCGCATGATATTTGATTTCGTATAACTCAGGAGGAAAACCTCCAAAGTCATAAATTGTTTCATATACTTCATCTGAAGAGGAGATCGTTAATACTGCACTTTCCCAGTGAGCGGTAAAAATAACAATAGCTTTCGGTTTATATGTTTCTCCAAGTGTCTTTAAAAAGCGTGTATAGTCTGTATCTTGAATAGCAAGCATAGGTGATCCGTGTGCTAAAAATAGTGAGGGCATCATGATTAAAACCTCCTAAAAATATATTAATTACTTTATGTAAGTAACTATATAATTTTATTTTAAATTCGTCAAGATAATAGTTTAATATGTAATCGGAAAAATAGATCATTTGTCATAATGAAAGCAATTGAATATAATACATAATAAGAATAATGAATGTTTATTCATTATAAAAAAAGATATACATAATAGATTTGGAGGCTGTCGGAATGAGCATACAGGAAAATTTCGTTACGGCATTGGATAAATCGGAAATTTACTTGCGTAAATGGTTACCAGAAGGAAATCCGCGGGGAATTGTTCAAATTGCACATGGTATGACAGAACATGCAGGTGTTTATACAGAATTTATTGATGCTTTATTAGAAGCAGGATACGGTGTTTATGCTCATGATCATAAAGGGCATGGAAAAACAGTGAAAAGGGAAGAAGACTATGGTCATTTTGAACCAAATGTAGGTTGGAATCAGGCTGTGTCTGATGTTATCTTTGTTTCGGAAATGATAAAAGAAGAGCAGACATGCCCGTTATTTTTACTTGGACATAGTATGGGCTCTTTTTTATCAAGACGTGCTGTACAACTTAAAGGTGAATTATATGATGGATTCCTTATTTCAGGAACTGGTGGAAATCCAGGGCTTTTAGGAAGTATCGGTCATAAAGTAGCGACAATTGAGATGAAACTTCGCGGAAAGAAAACGAAAAGTCCGATGCTGAACTTCTTATCTTTCGGAAACTTCAACTCACACTTTAAGCCAAATCGTACGAAATTTGATTGGTTATCTTCAGATATTCATCAAGTTGATAAGTATATTGAGGATCCGTTATGTGGATTCATTTGCACGACTAGTTTTTACCGAGAATTGTTTCATGGAGTTCTAGAAGTAAATAAAATAGAAGAATACAAGAAGACACCAAAAAATCTTCCAATACATATATTCTCTGGTGATCGTGATCCTGTTGGGGATATGGGGAAAGGTGTAAAAGAAGTATACGAAAACTATAAAAAATGTGGTGTGAAAGATGTAACACTTCGTTTATATGAAAATGGTAGACATGAAATGTTCCATGAAGTGAATAGAGAAGATGTATTTCAAGATTTGATTTCATGGTTAGATGAGCATATTGTATAAGAAGAAACCTCACTTCATGCTGAAGTGAGGTTTTTTGAAAAATTGGAGGATTGATTATGAGTGAATTTGTAAATAAAGAATATGTAGAAATAGATTTTCAAGATGTCTGGATAAAAGACGAGGAATTGAAAAATTGTACCTTCATAAAATGCCGTTTTAGAGGGATAGATGCATCAGAAGTTTTTACTAAAAATTGTAATTTCATAGAATGTGATTTTACTGGTACTCTTTTTAATGCTTCTATCCATCAAGGAACTACGTTTGCTAATTGTAGGTTTTTTGGTGCGAATTTATTTGTATCTAAGTTTGAAGAATGTAAAATGACTGGTTCGGATTTCGAAGAGGCGAATTTAGACGGAATAACAATTATATCAGGCGATTGGTCATATACGAATTTAAGGTTTGCAAACTTAAGTAAACAAATGTTAAAGGGTAACTAACTGTTACGATTTATTTAACCAATTATAACTAAAGTTAATTAAATATATCAGTAAGCCCTGCTAGTCAAGTGATTGGCTAGTAGTGAGGGTTAACTGCGGGCAATCCCTAAAGCTGATTGAACTACAACGTGGCTAGAAATGGTGAGCGTGAATGTTGCGAAAGCAGAAAAAATCAATCAGATCGTGCAAGGTTAAAACCTAAACACTAGAACAATGGGTCTTCCGCCTCGAATCATCTAAGTCAAAATTGATAAGATGAACGTTCAACGACTATCTCGTATAACTGACGAGAGTACACCACAAGCCTATGGTGGTGGAAAAATCCTCTATCTCTAAGTAGATAAACATATAGTCTGCGCTCATGTGAAAACATGAGAAGTTCATAAGAGAACTGGCTAAGGAATTGCGCCCTTAGTTGAACGAGATAAATTTAATTAAATCTATCAAGTCTCATTGAATCTACCGAATCTATGCATTATGGTAAATGCAATGAGGTGAGAATAATAATGAAATTTTTACGAGTTAGTCAGGTATCGGAATTAACAGGTTTGTATCCTAGTAGTCTTAGGAGAATGCTGATGGAACACGCTACTATTCAGAAGAATCAATCTTTCATTATCTAAAAGGTGAGTGCCCAAATAATCGCACAGTAAAGGAGTTAAATTCTGATGATATTGGCGAAGAAAGTCAGACTGATTCCAACGCCTGAACAAGAAAAAGTGCTGAGAAACCATGCTGGTGCTTCAAGATTTGCTTATAACTATTGTAAAAGAATGAGTGATAGATACTATAAGCTATTTGGAAAATCTGTTTCACAGCTAGCTTTACAGAAACGATTTACAAAGATCAAGAAGCGAAAGCGATATGAGTGGTTACATGACATCAACGCACAAGTTCCCAAACAGGCTTCAAAAGATTTTGATAAGGCGAGGAAAAATTCGTTCGAAAAGTACAAAAATGGTTATCACACTTCTTATAAATCTAAAAAAGATTTAATTCAAGGATTTTATGCCAATTATGAAAGACTGATTATAGGAAAGAAAGTAGTTGATATTCAGTCTATTGGAGAAGTGAAAACAAGCCAACAACTACCAAGAAACAAAAAACCATCCAATCCAAGAGTTACATTTGATGGTCGTCACTGGTGGATTAGTGTAGGGTTCCAAGAAGACTTTGAATCACAAGAACTAACAAATGAGTCGATTGGTGTGGATGTTGGTTTAAAAGAGCTGTTTGTAGCTTCTAATGGTATGAAAGAACGAAATATAAACAAAGATGCCAAGGTTAAAAAACTTTTGAAAAGGAAAAAGTCAGCACAAAGAGATATGTCTAGGAGATTTAAAAAAGGTGTAAAAATTCAATCTGCCGGATATGAAAAAGCTAAAACTGAGCACCTTCGGTTATCTAGGAAAATTACGAATATCCGAAATAACCATATCCATCAAGCAACAGCTAAATTGGTGAAAACCAAACCAATGAGAATTGTTGTGGAAGACTTACCTATCTCAAACCTGTTAAAAAACAAAAAACTATCGAAAGCATTTTCCTTTCAAAAATTAAACTTCTTCTTTCAATGTTTGTCATACAAGTGCGAGAAGTATGGCATTGCATATGTAAAAGCTGATAAATGGTTCGCCTCAAGCAAGATTTGCTCAAGTTGTGGAGTAAAATACGACCATTCAGTTCAACTAGAAGGACAGTGGAGTTTAAAGATTCGTGAATGGGACTGTGTTGGGTGCAATAGCCATCACGATAGGGATGTAAATGCTGCGATAAATTTATCAAGATGGGTAAAATAAATGCTTGATAATAGGAGGTAACGATACTGCCTCGTGTGGAGTGTTATACCCCTCGTCCCTTCGGGGTTGCGAGAACACGATGAAGCACTAACTTGTGTAAATTTGATTGAATTGTATAGATTTAGTTAAGTTTATCGTATCGGTATTCGTTTAATTGAAGCTGACCTATATGAATGTAATTTAGAAAAAGCAGATTTGCGTGAAGCGGATTTAACGGGCGCACAATTAGGTAAGGTGAAACTTAGTGGGGCGGATTTAAGAGGAGCTGTAGTTGATAGAGTTGATTTTAAAGCTTTTGATTTAAAAAACGTGAAATTAGATATAGCGCAGGCGGTTGCAGTCGCGAGATGTTATGGAGCAAAGGTGAATTAAATCATTTGTAACACCGTTCAATATATTGAACGGTGTTACAAATAGTAATGATTTTTAAAAATTGCCTTTTACCGCTTTTATAATATGATGTGTGAAATTGCTAATGTCAGGAGATGCTGAATATGGATAGCATAAAGATTAAACAACTATATGAAGCATTAAGACAATCTTGGTCAATAGAAACGAGTTCTAAGTGGACGAGCGAAAGCCCAGCAAAGGGACAATGTGGTGTAACCGCCCTTATTGTCCAAGAATTGTGCGGGGGAGAGATAATAAAGACGAAGATAGGTGAAGTATGGCATTTCTACAATAAAGTAGATGGGAAAAGGTATGATTTTACTAGGACCCAATTTCATGAAACATTAAACTATATGGACATGAAGTCGAGCCGTGAAGAAGCATTTGCAGATACAAATGAAAAACAATATAGTATTTTGAAGGAAAAGACAACGAAAGAATTAAAATTATCTTTTGACTCTTAATCTTCAATAAGTTACTATAATGGTGGTAACTAATTAAAGGGAACTTCATAGAGTTGAAAGGGGAAATACTTTTGAAAACAACTTATGTAAACGCTACAATTGCAACGATGAATGAACAAAATGAAGTGATAGAAAATGGATATATCATTGTAGAAAATGATCAAATTATAGATATAAATAGCGGAGAATTCGCTAACGATTTTGAAGTAGATGAAGTAATTGACATGAAAGGAAAGTGGGTTTTACCAGGGCTTGTCAATACACATACACATGTTGTTATGAGCCTTTTGAGAGGTATCGGAGATGATATGTTATTGCAGCCATGGCTTGAGACGAGAATTTGGCCACTTGAAAGTCAGTTTACGCCAGAGCTTGCGGTCGCTAGCACGGAATTAGGATTACTTGAAATGGTGAAAAGTGGTACAACATCATTCTCTGATATGTTTAATCCTATTGGAGTAGACCAAGATGCAATTATGGAAACGGTATCAAGGAGTGGAATGCGTGCTGCTGTTTCAAGAACTTTATTTAGCTTCGGAACGAAAGACGATGAAAAGAAAGCAATTGAAGAAGCTGAGAAATATGTGAAGCGTTACTATAACGAAAGTGGTATGTTAACTACGATGGTTGCACCACATAGTCCATATACATGTTCCACAGAACTGTTAGAAGAGTGTGCTCGTATTGCAGTAGAAAATCAAACGATGGTTCATATTCATCTTTCTGAAACAGAGCGTGAAGTACGTGATATTGAAGCACAGTATGGGAAGCGTCCAGTAGAATATGCAGCAAGTTGTGGATTGTTTAAACGCCCAACAGTTATTGCGCACGGTGTAGTATTAAATGAAAATGAGCGTGCATTTTTAGCAGAATATGATGTTCGAGTAGCTCATAACCCAAATAGTAATTTAAAACTAGGTTCTGGTATAGCGAATGTAAAAGCGATGCTAGAAGCAGGGATTAAAGTAGGGATTGCAACAGATAGTGTTGCGTCTAATAATAATTTAGATATGTTTGAAGAAATGCGCATTGCAACATTATTACAAAAAGGTATTCATCAAGATGCAACAGCGTTACCAGTTGAAACAGCTCTTACACTTGCGACTAAAGGAGCTGCTGAAGTAATCGGGATGAAACAAACGGGCTCACTTGAGGTTGGAAAGTGTGCTGATTTTATTACGATTGACCCATCTAATAAGCCGCATTTACAACCAGCAGATGAAGTGTTATCACATCTTGTGTATGCAGCTAGTGGAAAAGATATAAGCGATGTAATTATTAATGGTAAACGTGTCGTTTGGAATGGTGAATGTAAAACATTAGATGAAGAGCGTATTATATTTGAAGCAAGTCGTTATAAACGAGGTTTACAAAGATAGGTATTTCAGGCTGTGGAGAAAGTCTTCTCCACAGTCTATTTTTGTGCCTTTCCCTTTTTTTCGTCAGTGTTGACACATAAAAAGAAGTTGTTTCGTGGTTGTAATGAAAATGGGCAAAGAATAGGTATAAGTACCCCCCTTTTTTTATATTACGTGGTAAATTAATCGAAATAAGGTTAATTAAGGAGAATGATGAAATGCTGATTTTTGCTCCGATTGGATTGGGTGTAATTGTAGGTGCAATTGCAATATTGTTAACTGTTTTTTTTAGAAAACAGACAGATTCTAGGGTAATAAAAAATGTTCCAGGTATTGTAGGGACATTCGCTGCATTGTATCTGTTTTATAAAGGTTTTTTTGAAGTGAGAGGGTTTGAAGGTGCAGCTTATGGTGTTATCTCCATAACGCTAATTATATTTTCCTTAATTTCAATAACAATAGCGAATAAGGGGAAAGGCGCAGTAAATTAAATATGAAGATACCTGCCTTTTTATACGATTCAACATCATTTTTGTGGTCAGGAAGATATTCAGCATAATAAATAAACATAAGGATGTCCTGTTTTTTTTGTAATTTAGTCGGAATTTCAAAGACAAATTAATATTTTAGTAACGATTTCTTCTGAACTTCTTTTCATGTGTTAACACTGATAAAAAAAGAGAGATTTCTTAGGATGGTGCTTTAAAAATCATTGTGACGAACGTGTATCTGTTTCTGTAGAAGAGTTAGTTCCGAAAGAACATTTCCTTCATACAATTGAGGCAACAATTAGTTTTGATTTTATTAAGGAAAAGCTATCCTTTTTTAAAAGGATAGCTTTTTTTCTTGAACGAATAAATATTCAAAAGAATGTCGCATCTTTCTATTGGTATTTCTGCTACAATATGGGCTGTATTAGGAGATAGGATAGTATTACATCACTAAATTATGCAGACATTCCTTATTGGAAAGTGATTAGTAATGCTAATAATATAATTACTATGGTATTTCGGGGTTTCGTATAGCAGTGTGGGAAGGACACGACCAGCCAATGTGTACAAGATATGCAAACATGACCGATGACGCAGATAGCATTACTGTTTTCGGAGGTACAAATGATTACGGGAATACGGTTACACTGGGAACAATAAACAGTGTAGATACAGGTGCTTTTTACGGAGCATTGAACGTCCTGTGTGCAGGTTAAAAAGTAAAGTTGGCTTCAAAGGCATCGCCAAAAAGGTGGTGCTTTTTCTTTTGAGTGGAGTGGAAACCCAATTAGGTACAGCACTTGGAGGTAATAGTGCTATTGGTGAAGCGACAATTTTTTATCGGAAATGAGTTGCTTTCACTTTTAGAAAACGCTGGTCGTATGGGAATTCCGCTACCTTCAGCACTAACGAATGCAGTTGAAATTTTAGGTGGCAAGAGCAATAAGACAAGTTCTGAATATGATAATAAGAAAGGAGATGTTGAATAATGACACGTTATAGTTTACACGGAGGGCACAACAGTATTGTACAAGGGGCTAATTCCGGAAATCGAAAAGAGCATATTATGGACCGTCAGGTGAAAGATGCGGTGGCAGCTAAGTTAAGAGCTTTAGGACACAGTCTATGATGATACAGACGAAGTAGGAAGCACTCAAGCGCAAAATTTAAATAATATCGTTCGTAATAGTAATTCCCATAATGTGGATTTGGTTGTTTCTTTTCATCTTAATTCAAGTGATGGGAATGGGCAGGGTGTGGAAGTTCTGTATTATGATCAGAAAGAGCTGGCGGCTAAAATCTCAGCTCAACTAGCAAAAGATATTGGATGGCGTGATCGTGGTGCGAAACAACGTACTGATTTAGCCGTATTGAATGGAACTAAAGCACCAGCTATTCTTATCGAATTAGGATTCATCGATAACGAATCCGACATGGCTAAATGGAATGTTGATAAAATCGCAAATTCTATCGTATATGCTCTAACGGGACAAACTGTTGGGGATGGTGGAGGAAACGGCGGTTCTAATGGTGGATATCAATATGTTAAGTCTGGTGAATTCGGGACAAACTATCTAAATGAAGCGATTCAAGCTATGGTTGAACGAGGAACAAAGGGAAAAGTTGTTGTTAATCCATTAACAGGTCTTGCTTATATCCAAACTGAGGTATTGCCTAATTCAGAACTAGATAAAATCACTTGGTGGATGGATACTCGACCAGGTGGTAAGTGGTGGTATGAATATATTAAAGTGAATTAATAATTTTTTAACAAAAGAATAGTTTGGTGCCAAAAAATAAAAGTCGTTAATTACGGCTTTTATTTTTATTTTTGAGGATGAGCTATCTCCATTCTCTTTTATTCTTTTTTCGTGTTCTTTCTTTATTTCATCTGGAATGATGATTTCAATGTTATCACGTATTTTTTATATTCCTGATGTGAAATTTCGTGACGAAGAAGGGATACTTCATGGAGTCGAAGTAGATCGGTCACAGAAAATGAAAGTGAATGAAGAGAAGTTAAAAAAGTATGAAGAGTTCACACAAATATATAAGCAGAAATATAACGGGAAGATGCCAGTCATGAATTTCTTTACAGTCACAAAATACAGCGGGGAAAACTGGAAGAGTTAGCAGTTAAGTATGATGTGTTTGTGAAAGTGTATGTAATAGAAGAAATATAAAAAGCGTTAACAATTTTGCAAACGAACTTGCTAACACCTATACGAAATAGACATAAAATATCGCTGATATGTCGCTAAATAAAATGAGAATAATTAACCACTAATAATGAATAATGGTTTATTATAATGGGAGTAACAAAATATAACGTTTTATAATATTTTATACTTAAGGAGAACAACTCATGAAGCGAAAAAAGAGCCATTTAATGGTAATGGCACTTGTTACATCTTTATTTTTAACAGCTTGTAATAATAAAGCGAATAAAAGTGAAACAGAGGCAAAAAAACAAGTATTAAATGTAACAGTATCAGAAGAAATTCCTTCTCTTGATACTACAAAAACGATGGATGGTACGTCAGCACACGTAATGCAAAACATATTTGAAGGATTGTATGTATTAGATGATCAAGATCAGCCTATTCCAGCAGTAGCAAAATCGTTTAAAAGAAGTGAAGATGGTAAAAAATATACATTTGATTTGCGTAAAGATGCAAAATGGTCAAATGGAGACAGTGTGACAGCAAATGATTTTATGTTTGCATGGAAACGTGCAATTAATTCTGAAACAGCGTCTCAATATGCGTACATGCTCTTTTACGTGAAAAATGCGAAAGAGATAAATAAGGGAACAATGCCTCTTGATGAACTTGGGGTTAAAGTTATAAATGATTATAAGTTAGAAGTGGAACTAGAACAGCCAATTCCTTATTTTTTACAGTTGTTAGCGTTACCTATATACTTACCACAGCACGAATCATTTTTAAAAGAACAAGGAAAGAATTATGCATTGGAACCTAGTAATCCCATATATAACGGTCCATTTGTATTAGAGAAGTGGAAGCATGAACAAGAATTTCAATTAAAGAAAAATGATACATATTGGGATAAAAAGAAAGTGAAATTAGAAGCAATAAACTTTCAAATTGTAAAAGATACAATGACGGTTGTTAATTTATACGAAGCTGGTGATTTGGATCGAGTGCCTATTAATTCTCAATTTGTAGACAAGTATAAAGGCAGTAAGGAATTACATATGTCGAGCGATCCTGGGATTGCTATGCTTCGTTTTAATGAAAAAAATAAAGCGTTAGCAAATAAAAAGGTACGTCAATCTATTTCATTAGCGTTAAATAAAGATGATTTCGTCGCTCACTTTATTAATAACGGAGCAAAACCTGCAAGTGGGCTTGTACCAGCTGGGCATATAAATGAAGAGACTGGTAAAGATTTTAGAAAAGAAAACGGAGATCTTTCTCCATATGATTTGCAAAATGCGAAAAAGATTTGGGAAGAAGCAAAAAAAGAACTTGGAGTAGAACAAATAAAACTCGAGTTTTTAACGTTTGAACAAGATAACGCAAAACGTATGGCGGAATATATAAAAGGTGACTTAGAAAAGAATTTGCAAGGATTAACGATACAAATTAAACAACAGCCATTTAAGCAAAAATTACAGTTAGAACAAACAGGAGATTACGAAATATCTATGTCAAATTGGGGGCCGGACTATAAAGACCCAATTAGTTATTTAGAACTATTTACGACGGGTAATCCGAATAATAAAATGAGTTACTCTAATTCTCGTTACGATGAATTAATAAAGAAAGCGAAAAATGATTTTGTACTAGATCCGGAGAAACGATGGGAAGCGTTGGTAGAAGCTGAGCAGGTCTTATTAGAAGACGCTGCTGTGGCACCGCTGTATCATATTGGCTCAGCTTATGTACAAAAGGATTATGTAAAAGGAATTGAAAAACATCAATTTGGTGGTGTTTATACTTATAAGAATGCTTATATCGCTAATGAATAAATACAAAAAACCTTATTTTTTAAAAGTAAGGTTTTTTTAAAGAGTACATGGAATAAGGGAATACAGTACAAATCAGCATACAAACAATCTCTTGTTGTAACTATGTTTGTTTTTAATTATATAAAAAATATTAGATTATATATTTTGTCATTGATATACTTAAAAGGTAATTGAGGTATTAAGATGAATCGATAGAGATGTTTGTGTATAATTATTTGAGTATTATAAAAATAAGGGAGCTTAAGTGTTTGATTTGAACGGGGCTTTTTCTATATGAATTAATTGGTATGTATAATACTTGGGGATATTAATTTGGGAATCTCGGGGGATCCTTTGAAGCTAGAAAAAGCAGAGTCAAATTCCATGTACCATTAGGTTCTGGTGTAGGTTTATGGGGATTTGGTGGAGAATTTGCTATTAAAGAATAAAGGGGAAAATGAGTATGAATAAGAAAGTGAAAATTTTAAAATATTTTATGGTTATATTAGCTTGCATTGCAATTTTTGGGACAGTTTTACCTAATGCATTAGATCCAAATGAATCATTAGCAGGGAAAATTTCAATTGCAACTTTCGGTACAATTGGAGCTTGTTTACTATTCTCTATTATGTATTTTATTGTAAAAAAAGCTATTTTAAGAGGTGGGAAATAAGATGGTACAAAATTTAGAGTTAGAATTTTAATTCATATACATAAAAAAGGAGAATTTCTATGAAATTACTACGTTTATTTATGATTTTCACTCTTGTTGTATTGTTAAGCGCATGCAATACAGCAACACAAGTTACAAAGGTTCAAAAAAATGGCGAAACGACTTTGAAAATTGGTTCGTTGCAAGGGTATTACGATGTGCAAACGCTTAAAGCTGAAAAAGGAAATGTGGAAATTCCTTATGAAGCAGCCGTTGAAGAAGGTACGATTTTATTGCAAGTTACAAAAGATGATAAGGTTATTTATGAAGAAGAAGTCACTTCTCAAAAAGAAGGTCTGCTTTCTTTTGAAGCGCCAAAATCCGGATCATATGATTTAATTGTACGTGTGAAGGGTGAAAAAGAGAAAGCAAAAGAAATTCAAATACATACTAAACTATGAAAAAACGGCAAGTGGAGTGCACCCGCTTGCCGTTTCCATTTTCAGTTGATTCTGTTACAACATATGTTTATGAAGTGATCCGCTGAGTCCTGATGTTTATTCCGCCGAAATTCCTGATGAAGTTAAAATAAGAGATGAACAAAAGAATGTGTTACAAACTTGGCATGTTAGTAACGAAATTGATAACTCTCTTTTACATGATAAAAAGACTGGGTTTGATACATTTGTATTTGAAAGAGATGTAGATGGTAAAAAGTAAGTAGTAGCACTCAGGGGGACATAAGGTGATGATCTTTTTGGAGAAGGTGTCCCAGACCTTACTACAGATATTGATTATATATGGGGGTAAATAAGTTGAAAAACATTGAAGTTCTAAATAAAAACATTGAAGGGTTTTCTGATGATCTCCCTACGTGGTTAAAGCATCTAATCGAGGCAGAGGAGATACATCAAAACTATGAGAATGTACAAGTACTTGGTGAATTAAAAACAGATGCGGTGTTGTACTATGTACACCGTACGCTGCAAGTGTTAGATGGATTGTCTTTAGATGAAGAAGCGTATCGCATTATTGAAAAAGTACTAACGTATAGTGAGCTTGCAAAGGTAGGCTCTTTAAAACAGCGAGAGAAATGGAAGAAGAACGGAATCAATCTATTGGTACATAATGAGGGTTCTGCTGATATCTTTAGTGATATTCAGTTTATCGAACATATAGAGACAAACTTAAACTCTACTGAGTATTTGTTTGTTCGAGATTTAATTAGAACACATGGATTAATCGGGCAGTATATCCGCGGAGAGGCTCGTTTGAACTCTCATATTGATTTAATTGACACATATAAAGAAGAATACGGAGACGTTAGGTTAAAGGAGATTCTATACTATCTTAATCAATGTATTATTGAAGGTGTATCAAAATCTTTGTGGAGCGAAGTAAAGAACGATGTGAAGATTACAATTGATGGGCTATTTGATGGTTATGTGGAGCCATTTACTTCTCGTGTACATAGACTCACGCCAAAACATAAGGAGTCAGTATTTGAAAAAGATATAATTATGGGGAGCGAGAAGAGAGACGTTCAAACATTTTTATCTGATAAGGATTTGTGGTATGTAGAACCGTCTATGCATGCCCTTAGCTTCGAGGATATTTGGACAGTTTTTGTTATGTTAAAGAACGAGATAGGCACTAGAAAGGTTCAGCATATCCATTTCGAGAAATTGATGCAGCAGTTGCACTATGATTTCAAAGGCGAGAAGAAGGACAACGTGTATCGTAAGCGGGTTATTGAGAAGTATCTACGGGAGTACCGTGAGAACGAGAAGCCGAATACAACACATGTTTCTTTTGAGGTTAAAGTCGATGAAGATATGAAGACTGCGTATGTGTCGTTTCAGTTTTCTGCTGTAGGTGAAGCGTTAATCATCTTCTGTGTAGAGGCAGAAAAGATAGATATGATGCATGCTCGGGCAAATGTACTGCTCTTTGATTTCTTCGGGTTACGAAAGGATGCATATGATAGATTCCATAACGAAGAAGTGTATTTGGAGCATATGAATAGTTCGGCTGATGATAAACGAATTATTCTTGATTATATAAAGGGAGATACGATTGTAGATGTCGGATCCGGTGGTGGTGTTATGCTAGACATGATTGAAGAAGAGACCGAGGATAAACGAATCTACGGTATCGATATTTCCGAAAATGTGATTGATACGTTGAAAAAGAAGAAACAGGACGAAAGTCGTTCTTGGGACGTCATTAAAGGGGATGCTATCAACTTAGGTAGCTCGTTTGATAAAGAATCGGTTGATACGATTGTGTATTCTTCTATCCTTCATGAGCTGTTCTCTTATATTGAGTATGAAGGTAAGAAATTCAATCATGAAGTAATTAAAAAGGGGTTACAGAGTGCTTACGAGGTGATAAAGCCAGGAGGTCGTATTATCATTCGTGATGGCATCATGACTGAAGATAAAATGTTAATGCGTGTGATTCATTTTAAAGATGCAGGTGGAATGAAGTTCTTAGAGCAGTATGTCCGTGAATTTAAGGGGCGTATAATCCAGTATGAGGTACTTGCAGACAATACAGTCAAAATGCCTGTTAACGATGCGATGGAGTTCTTATATACGTATACATGGGGTGAGGATTCCTTCGTTCACGAGGTGCAAGAGCAGTTTGGAATCTTTACGCCAAACGACTATAAGTATTTCGTAAAGGGTATCTTTGGAGATAAAGTAAACATCGTTCAAGCTATGAACTATTTACAGGATGGATATACACAACATCTTAGCGAGAAAATTGATTTTAAAGATGAGTCTGGGAATGCGGTTGTGCTACCGGATAGTACGTTCTTTATGGTTTTAGAAAAGAGGTAATGATATTGAAAACTTATAAAAAGTTTAGTTTGTGGGTTTCGATATGTTTGTGGAGGATCTTGTTCTAAAGCATATGCAATGACGGGAGATTACATGGAAAGCGAACCTTTCTGTTATACATTCCAAAAGCATTGCGAAAACAGAAAAAGAACGTAAAAAAGGGACATGAGTAAGAATATGCTCATGCCCTTTGTTTAGATTATATAATTTATTGTACTTCGCATCAGTCGTATGATGATCTAAGAAATGAAAAACGCTCGGTTTCCCATCTTTCGTTAAAAATCCACTATCTTGATTCATTATGCTGAAACGAGTTTTTACGTATAATTTCTATTAAACTCATTTTAATAAAGAATAAAAATTCGTATCATATGGGATATCATCTTGATACATATAGTTTTTTAGAATCCCTTCTTTTTCAAATCCTAATTTTAATAGCACTTTATTTGAAGCTTCGTTTTCAAGAAATACAATTGCCCCGATACGTTTTAAATGAAGCGTATGGAAGCCATAAGATATAATTTCAGAAACTGCCTCAGTAGCATATCCATTTCCCCAGTGTTCAGGCAAAAAGGCATAACTTATATTTGCTCGTTTATGTTCAGAAGACCAATCATGAAAACCAATTGTTCCAATGAGCCCTTTCTTGCCTTTTAATTCGATTCCCCATTTAATGCCGCTTCTTGCGTTGTACCCCAACTTAAAATTAGTAAGGATTTGTTTTACTTGATCCAAATTTTGCAATGGTTTTTGGCCATAATGGCGCAGGACATCGGTATTAGAAAAGCACTGTAATATACTCGGTGCATCTTCGTCGGTAAGTTCTCGTAAAATGAGTCGGTTGGTTTTTAATATAGGAAACATGCTTTCACTCCATTTCTTCTGAAACTAGAATGTGTTGTTATTATATAATCTAATCTGAAAATAAAGATTATTCAAGAGGGAAGTATGGTTTTGATTTGTGATAAAATTGATTGTTGAATATATTTCAAAAAGAGGTTTAGATATGGAGAAAAACTCAATTTTAATTGTAGATGATGATCGAGATATTGTTCGATTTGTGAACGCAAATTTAATGCAAGAAGGTTTTAAAGTTTTTAGTGCTCATAACGGAGAAGAGGCTTTAGAAATAATAAATAATAACGGTATTCAACTTGCTATTCTGGATATTATGATGCCTCAAATGGATGGGATTGAATTGTGTAGAAGGATAAGAGAGAAATATAGTTTACCAATTATGTTTTTAAGCGCGAAATCATCGGACGTAGATAAAGTCGTTGGATTTAGTACTGGGGCAGATGATTATATTGTGAAACCGTTCAGTACAATTGAATTTATAGCAAGAGTGAAAGCTCAATTAAGAAGGTATACATACTTCAATCAAAATGCTGTTCAAGTAATAGAAAAGAAAATAAACATTAGAGGTTTAGAAATAGATGAAGTGTCGAGAACAGTGATGTTATATGGAGAAACAATCAATCTTACGAAAACTGAATATGATATTTTGTACTTAATGGCCGCTGCAATGAATCGTGTGTTTACTATTGAAGAAATATATGAAAGCGTTTGGAAAGAAAGGGCCTATGAAAGTAATAATACAGTAATGGTTCATATTGCAAGATTAAGAAATAAAATTGAAGAGAATCCAAAAGAGCCGAAGTTTATTCAAAATGTTTGGGGAGTCGGATATAAAATTGAAGATTAAATCATTACAAGGCATGAGAGCTAAGTTTTTTATCGCATTCATATGTAGCATTTTGTTAGCAACTGTAAGTATAATAGCGTTTCAAATTGTAATTGGAAATATATATAGTCATGTTACTGCGTTAGAGGAAAAATATTCATTTTTATATTTAATAGTTTTTTTAATTTTTACTACAATATACTTTGCATTCATGACAAAAACAATGATGAAAAGATTATCTGAAATTAACAAGAGTCTGAAGGAAATAAGTAATGGTAATTTTGAAATACATATACTTATTTCAAAAAATGACGAGATTGGTGAATTAGCAGCGAATGTTAATAGAATGGCCAAAAGTTTAAAAGAGTCTATCGAGAATGAAAAAAAATCGCAAGAAATGAAAAATGAAATGATTAGTAATATTTCTCATGACTTACGAACACCTGTAACATCCCTAATAGGTTACGCGGACCTGTTAGGAAATCAGCTTTATTCAAATAGAGAAGAATGTGAACAGTATGTAAGTATATTAAAGCGAAAAAGTTATGAATTAAAAAATCAAGTAGATGGTTTATTAGAATATTGTCAAATAAATTATAGAGAGATCGAATTACATAAAAGTGTAATAAATATGAAAGCGTTCATTGAACAAATCATGATTGATTTTTTACCACAACTAGATGATGCTGATATGAGCTTTTGTATTAAAGGTGATAAGGTGTTACATGTGGAAATGGATGTAGCGGTTATGGTGAGGCTATTCGAAAATGTAATTAGTAATAGTATTATGTACGGGAAAGACGGAAAGGAGCTTTTAATTCAAGTTTCTAAAAGAGATATGAATGTTGAAATAGAAATTTAAAATTTTGGACAATGCATTCCGAATGAGAACCTTCCTTACGTTTTTGAAAAGTTTTATCGTGGTGAAAAATCACGTAGCGCTCATACGGGTGGAAAAGGAATGGGGCTTGCAATTGCGAGAAGTATAGCGGAACTTCATAAAGGAGATATCACTGTACGTAGTAACGATAAAGAAACGGTTTTCACTATCGTTTTACCGCAGTATAAAGAAATGTAAGAAAGTCGTAAGTATTTCTTTCATATGTCGTAATTTTTACTTCGTATCATGGGGAACAAAGATAGGAGAGTAGGGATACAGCATGTGGAAGAGATTTTTATTAGCGATTATAGTTGCTTTTTTAATTATAAGTTGGAGTTTAGTTTATTTAGGTAATGGCGTTACATCAGTCTTTGTTTGGTGGATTATACAGGCTTTTAGTGTAATTTCAATTTTTCTCTTAATAGGCTCAGCAGTAATGTTTGTTTGGAAAGGTATTTTTAGAAAGCGGATAGATGGAACGCTACTATTAATAGTTCTGTTTTCTACCATTGGAGCTTGGCCTGTGGGGTGGTTCGCTAACATTGGGAGAATTGCATACCCAGTAGATGTACAGTCTATGAGTCCTAAAGTAGTCGTTCGTTTTCCTTTGAATGAACGAGCATTGATAGGTTGGGGCGGCGATAAATTAGAAACGAACTATCACGTTATAAAACCAAATGAACGATGGGCATACGATATTCTCATTCCACCTGCTGAAGTGAAAAGTAGTAAGTTAGAGGATTATGGAATATATGGAGCGAAAGTAATGGCACCAGCTTCTGGGACAGTTGTATCAATTAAAAATGATGAAATAGATTTAGTTCCGGGGTCGGATGATTTTCAATCGATGGCGGGAAATCATATTTATTTACGACTGGATGAAACAGGTACATTTTTGTTTCTTGCCCATTTAAAGAAAGGATCAATTAAAGTGAGGGAAGGCGAACATGTAAATGAAGGAGAATTTCTTGCCCAAGTCGGTAACTCAGGAAGTTCAAGTGAACCACATTTACATATCCATCATCAAAGGCAGGATCCATCTAAGGTGAGCATATTTCTTTCGGAAGGATTACCACTTTATTTTCGAACTGAAAAAGGTGCGATAATGCCGGAAAGAGGGACATACATAAGTGGTAAGTAGAAGGAAATCATTTCATACAAAAAGGGTATTCCAAATCAAATTTGGAATACCCTTTTTTATTAACCTACAAATGTTTGATACAGTAAGAAAATATTTAAAACGATAATAAGTGCAGCGATTAACCACGCGATAAATGTTGTAATGCGATGGTTGACGAGTGCGCCCATAATCTTCTTATTACTTGTAAACATAATAAGTGGTACTAATGCAAAGGCAATACCGAAAGATAAGACAACTTGACTCATAACGAGAGCGTAAGTTGGATTTACACCTAAAGCGATAATAACGAGAGGCGGAATCATTGTTATAAATCGGCGTAAGTATAACGGAATATGCATTCGAATGAATCCTTGCATAATAATATCACCAGACATCGTACCAACAGAAGAACTAGATAAACCTGCTGATAAAAGTCCAATCCCAAATAATGCAGCCGATACAGGACCGACTAAATTACTGAACTGGTTAAAAGCAACATCAAGGTCTTCAACGTGCAAGCCGTTTTTAAAGAATAGTGCAGCTGCTACAATTAACATACTTGCATTAATTGCTCCAGCGATAACCATTGCAATAATAATATCGATGAATTCGAAGCGGAAAATCTTTTTCTTTTGTTCATCATTTGTTCCGACTACACGGCGCTGCGTTAAGGCCGAATGTAAATATATCGCGTGCGGCATCACTGTCGCACCTAAAATTCCAGCTGCTAAAAGGATGCTATCTACACCTTGGAATTTTGGAGTGAAAAGTCCGGAGAGTAGAGGGCTTAATTCCGGTTTTGCGTAAAAGACTTGGATACCAAAAGCGATAACAACGATAAAAATCATACCTGTTATGATAGCTTCTAATGGACGAAAGCCTCTGCGTTGAAATTCAAGAATAATAAATGATCCAACTGCTGTAATTAAAGCAGCTGGTAACATCGGAATTCCAAATAGTAAGTATAAGCCAAGTGCTGCCCCGATAAATTCAGCTAAATCTGTAGCCATAATAACGAGTTCCCCTTGTATCCATAAACCGATGGAAACTGGTTTGGGGAAGTTTTCGCGAGCTACTTCAGGAAGATTTCTCCCAGTAGCGATTCCTAATTTAGCTGATAAAGTTTGAATTAATACAGCCATTAAATTAGAAGCGAGTATTACCCAAAGCAATAAATACCCATATTGTGATCCAGCTGCGATATTTGTAGCGAAGTTCCCAGGATCAATATAAGCCACTGACGCGATAAAAGCGGGTCCTAAGAATGGTAACAGTCTTTTAAAGCCTTTTGTTTGTCCACTTAACGCTAAATGGGCTGATTGAACTGTTGTACTTTGAGAAGGGACTTGTTCATCTTTTGTTATATCTTTATTCATAGTAATATTCCCCTTTAAAATGTTAACTTGATGAAATTATTGTAAGTATTCTTATTGTTTATTTCAATACATTTAAATGTGTTAGGTGTTATTTTTATTTGAACATAAATGTTTCCTTAGTGCAAATTATATGCCTTTACGCAATGAATGGTGTGGTGTTATAAAAAATTGGGAGTTTATGGTGTGATAACGTGGGGAAACATAATGAATTAAAGGGCTAATTTTGAAATTTATGTGAACATAAAGCCTATAATACAGCATATTAATTGATGGAATTGAATTTGTATGATATATAATATATTGGGATTACAACTTAACCATAGTGTTTTGATGTGTAATCTTGTTTTTTATTTTTGTTAACTTATAGAAAATAGTATAAAGAGAAGAAAATGTGAATTCATTTTCTTATTATATATGTTTTGATATGAACGTTAACTTATACATGATTTTAAAATTTAGATAGGTGGTAGAAATACATTGGCAACTACAAAACCATATAGAGTATTACTATATTACATGTACACAACAATTGAAAACCCAGAAGAATTTGCTGAACAGCATTTAGAATTTTGTAAATCACTTGAGTTAAAAGGAAGAATTCTTGTAGCGACAGAAGGAATTAACGGAACTTGTTCTGGAACTGTTGAGCAAACAGAAAAATACGTGGAAGCGATGAACAATGACCCACGTTTTGCTGGAATCGTGTTTAAAATTGATGAGGCGGATGAACATGCATTCAAGAAAATGCACGTACGTCCTCGTTCAGAGTTAGTTACACTTCGTCTAGAAGACGACATTAACCCGAAAGAAATTACTGGGAAGTATTTAGAACCAAAAGATTTTTATGAGGCAATGAAACAAGAAGATACAGTTATCATTGATGCACGAAATGATTATGAATTTGATTTAGGACACTTCAAAGGTGCGATTAAACCAGATATTGAATCATTCCGTGAATTACCAGATTGGATTAGAGAAAATAAAGAAACACTTGAAGGTAAAAAGATTTTAACGTACTGTACAGGGGGAATTCGTTGTGAGAAATTCTCAGGTTGGTTAGTTCGTGAAGGTTATGAAGATGTAAGCCAGCTTCATGGCGGAATTGTAACGTACGGAAAAGATCCAGAAGTACAAGGTGAACTTTGGGATGGTCAATGTTACGTATTTGATGAGCGTATCGCTGTACCAGTAAACCAAAAAGAACATGTTATCGTTGGTAAAGATCACTTTACAGGTGAACCTTGTGAGCGCTATGTAAACTGTGCAAACCCTGAATGTAACAAGAAAATTTTATGTTCTGAAGAAAGTGAAGCAAAACATTTACGTGCATGTTCTCATGAATGTCGTGTACACCCACGTAACCGTTACATCGTGCAACACGAATTAACAGAAGAGCAAGTAGCTGCTACATTAGAAAAAATCGAAGCAGGTAAGTAAGCAAAATTAGCTTAATAAAAAAACAGATGGTAGCATCGTGCTGCCATCTGTTTTTTTATTTACTTTGTACTATCCTTCTCTTTCACAGCAGAAAGTACAGTTTGTTTTACCCATGCTTTTCTTCGTTTATGTTGTACACTCCATTGGTATAAACTTTGTATACCTAAAATAAGTGAAATGACTATGCCACTAATCGCTATTAATAGAGCAAAAAATTCAAAAGGCGATGATATTTTGTTTGAGTCGGTGTTTCTTAAAAGATCAATCATAGTAAACCCTAACATTTGGCCTACAACAGAATAGAGCGTTAAAATTAATAATAAGAGGCTATCTTTTTTTGAAGCAACATTTTCTTGATATTTAAATAAACTATCGAGATTTTGTTTCGCGTTCGTGTACAGTACTTCAATGTTAAAAAGTTTTCTTAGACGAAAGAAAATATCTTCACTTTGTGATTGGGATACTAATTCTAAAGAAAAATAATTAGCTGTAAACGAATTTATTGAATAAATTAATTTCTCTATCTCATTTGTATCTTGTTCAATATTTAGTTCAGCATAAGCGTTTGCCATCTTTAATAAAACAACTTTATGAAATAAATTTAATAACAAAGCGTAATAAAACTCCCCGTACATTTGACTAGCAAGTTTAGTGACTGCTTGTTCACCTTCATTTGTAATACATGTGAAAATATGTTCTTCCATAATAAAGTAACGGTTAGGAGCCCATCTTTGATAAGAATGTTTTGTTAAATAATTGTGAATATAAGGAACATTATTTGCACTAATATATGGCTTACCATCATCTGATAATCCAGAAAGACTGGAAGCTCGATATACATCGATTATATGAAGGTCTGACTCTTTGTTTATGGATAATAGAGTTTGTACATACATTCGCTGGTCTTCAAAGAAAGGGAATGTTTGAAAGTAAGAACTCCGCAATCTCTTGTTCTCAAAGAAGTCTGTTAAACCATGAAATAAATCACCGAATATAAGTTTTTCTACTTGTGAATATTTTTTTCCATCACATTCAATACAAATAGTCTCAGTCGTATCACTTTTAGTTTCAAGTACACGGAAGCGAGCCGCGAATTCAATCGCTTCTGATAATGTCATGTTAGGAGCGGTTTTTATTTCTGTCCGAATTGTTAAGAACCCAAGCTCATAAGGACAAAGTGTTACATCAATAGAATGTATCTTGAATGGAACGGAAATAAGGTTAGTTGTTAAATGTCCATTTAAATTAAGGTCTTTAGAATAGCGCTGTAATCCTTTTTGATGTTCTGAATGAGGAAAGAGAATTTTATTTGTAAAGGAAAGATAGTATGCTTCCATATTTTGATGTGAAACTTGAAATTTCCCGTAATATGTATTTTCATCTTCAAGATGATCGAGTCGAAAAGGTCGAAAATCATTTTTTTGTAAGAAAGGGAACATATTTTGTTCATATCCAGTTTTAAACGAAAACGGGAATATAAATTGAAATATAGCTGTTGTTACATCTTTTTCCTCGATTGTTTGTATTGCCTCCATTTACATTGTTTCCTTTCCGTATAAGCTATAGAAACAACATGCCCAATTTTTCTTGAAAATAACCTCTCTTGTTCGTTAGATTAAGAATGAAAATTCAGCTTATTTAACAAGGGACATGTATAATGTTATGTATACTAAAATTAGTATAATTGTGTTAGAAAAAGGGGATGTTGTATGCGTATTTTAGTATTAGGAGCTGGGGGCGTTGGCGGATTTTTCGGTGGCCGATTAGTAGAAAAGGGAGAAGATGTTACATTTCTCGTTCGCAGCAAAAGAAAACAGCAATTAGAAGAAAAAGGCCTTGTTATTCGTAGTGTTAATGGAGATTTTTCATTTCAACCGAAATTGGTAACGAAAGAAGATAGAACGACTCCATTTGATGTGATTTTATTTTCAACAAAAGCGTATCATTTACACGAGGCGACCATAGATTTAAAGCCGTTTGTAGGTGAAAATACTGTAATAATCCCATTGTTAAATGGTATCGCTCATTTATCACTATTACAAAAGGAATTCGGTGAAGAGAAAGTAATTGGCGGTCTATGCTTTATCGAGACGACATTAAACGATCAGGGAGAAATTGTACAAACGAGTGCTGCCAACAGACTTGTATTTGGAGAAATTAAGTCTCAAGATTCAGAGAGAATCAATCATATTTCCAAAGCATTTGCAGGTACGAAATCTAGTTTTGTTTTAAGTGAAAATATTACGCAAGATATGTGGCATAAATATTTATTTATTACTGTAATGTCAGGTGTGACAACATTAATGCGTGCACCAATAGGACCGATTCGCGAAAGCGAAGGTGGACGCGATTTTATCCAAAACTTATTTGAAGAATCTGTGCAAATCATGAGGGCATTAGGAGCTCCGGTAAAGGAAAACATTGTTGAGGAACATATGAAAACAATTGATAAAATTTCGTATGATATGAAGTCATCGATGCAACGGGATATGGAAAAAGGTTCGCTCATTGAAGGGAAGCATTTACAAGGATACTTATTGAAATTAGCAGAGGAAATGTCTATAGATGTGCCTTTATTAAGTGTTGTGTATCAAAATTTAAAGGTATATGAAAAAATGATTTTTACTAAAGAAATGGTATGAAAAAGAGTAAAGGATAGCAAAATATAAATGTTGCTATCCTTTTTTTGTTTCTTTTTGACAATTTATTCGTTTCTTTTCGGTTTATCTGTCGTATTTCGTTCTCTTTCACGTTTCCCATAAAACTGATTAATTTCATTTGCTAATGCATCTAAATAGGAATCGGAAAAAATAGGCTTCTTTTCTTTAGACATACGGGTCTCCTTTGTGGATTTTTAGTATTCATTATGTATATTTTTCGGTGGATTATGCGCAATCGTTTTAATTTTTTTCTTTTTTAAAATTTTTGTTTACTTTTTGAAAATAAAGGAGTATTATAATCCACAGTTTCAATTTTCTAAATCGCTGAAGCCGCATGGTGCGGGGGACCCGTTTTAATGAATTAGTGCATAATTCAATGGGGTGAATCCTTGAAAAAGGTAGGGCTACTCAAAGGCCCGAATCCGACAGCTAACCTCGTAAGCGTTATATTGAGAAGGAAGGTGGAGCTTGTGCGACAAAAAAAATAATGTCTACAAGTCTATTTCGTTATGGCTTGTAGACATTTTTTGTTTTCTGAAGAAATAGTTTATCCGCTGTAATTAGCAGAAAAATTCGTGTAAAATTATTGGAGAGTGGACAGCGTTGGTTTCATCTATCAAAAGGTTTTTAATTGGAAGGCCGTTAAAATCAACTGAGTTAGGAGAGCAAAAGCTTAATAAAACGAAGGCGCTAGCAATTTTATCTTCTGACGCATTGTCATCGGTTGCATACGGACCAGAGCAAATTTTAATTGCACTAGCAGGCCTTGGAGCGGTAGCTTATTGGTATTCTATTCCGATCGCTGTTGGGGTATTAGTATTATTGACAGCTCTTATTTTATCTTATCGACAAATTATTTTTGCTTATCCGCATGGCGGGGGTGCATACGTAGTATCAAAAGAAAATTTAGGGATGAATCCGGGATTAATAGCTGGAGGATCTTTATTAGTCGATTATATTTTAACGGTTGCAGTAAGTGTATCTGCAGGTACAGATGCGCTCACATCAGCTTTCCCTAGCTTACATGCACATAATGTAATCATTGCGATTATATTTGTCATATTGATTACCATCTTAAATTTAAGAGGCGTAACGGAATCAGCTTCCGTTTTAGCATATCCGGTTTATTTATTCGTTGTAGCATTATTTATATTAATTGGTGTAGGAATATATAATATTTTGACTGGTCACGTTTCACCCACGCTACATTCGCCAATTGGAACACCAGTTGCGGGAATTAGTTTATTTCTACTGTTAAGAGCGTTTGCATCAGGTAGCTCTGCATTAACGGGTGTTGAGGCGATATCTAACGCAATTCCAAACTTTAAAGATCCTGCACCTAACAATGCAGCGAAAACATTGCTTGCAATGGGTGCATTACTTGCAGTTTTATTTTCAGGAATTGTCTTTTTAGCTTATTATTACGGAATTAATCCAAGTAAGGAAGTAACAGTCGTTTCACAAATTGCTGAACAAACATTTGGACGTAATTTCATGTACTATTTCATTCAAGGTACAACAGCTTTAATATTAATTCTTGCTGCTAACACAGGTTATTCTGCATTTCCGCTATTAGCAGTTAACCTTGCAAAAGATAAGTTTATACCGAGAATGTTTACGATTAGAGGAGACCGCCTAGGTTATTCAAACGGTATTATTATACTTGGGATTTCTTCGATTATTTTAATTGTAGCTTTTCAGGGAAAAACAGAACACTTGATTCCGCTATATGCAGTAGGGGTATTTATTCCGTTTACACTTTCTCAAACTGGAATGGTACTAAAATGGCTTCGTGAAAAGCCTGAAGGATGGGCTTTAAGATTAACGGTCAATTTAATTGGTGCAGTCATTAGTTTTATCGTTATGAGCATGTTCTTTTTAACTAAGTTCGCACAAGTTTGGTCAATCCTTATTTTCTTACCTGCCATTATCTTCTTGTTCCATCGAATAAAGAAGCATTATGATGCAGTGGGGGATCAATTAAGTTTAAAAACTTGTGAATCACTTGTTCCGATTGAAGGGAATGTAATTGTCGTTCCTGTAGCAGGTATGACTCATGTAGTAGAAAATTCACTGAACTATGCTAAAGCTCTTTCTGCAGATCAAGTTATCGCTGTATATGTTGCTTTTGACAGAGAAGAGGAAAAGAAATTTGAAGAGAAATGGGAGAAGTGGCAACCTGAAGTAAGGCTTGTTACATTACATTCTCATTATAGAAGCATTATTCAGCCGCTTACAAAATTTATTGACACAGTGCAATATAAAGCGAGTGAATCAAATTACCGAGTTACGGTCGTTATACCACAGTTTATTCCGAAAAAAGGTTGGCATAACATTCTTCATAATCAGTCTAGTTTACTCATTCGTGCGTATTTACTCTATAAAAGAAATGTTGTTATTACGACAGTACCGTATCATTTGAAAAAGTAAGGAAATTTTTTAAGGATAACTTCACGAAAGTGAAGTTATCCTTTTTGTGTATATGCTATGCATAATTGCATATGGATCTAAAAAGTATATTAGTATAATTTTAATGATTATGAATATGTAGTGTTTTCTGTTGTGGTATATAGATAGTTTAATCGAGAAAGTGAATTGAATTTTATTTTGGGATAAGGACATGAGAGCTTGAAAATAAAGGGAATTAAAATACTTCTTTACGTTATATAAATAGCTGTGTTTAAATGACCTTACAGTACAAAACTTACATGAAAACAAAACGAAATTTCATACTTTCATACGTTAATTAGTTTAAAATGAATAATATTTTCATGTAATATATTCACTGTGTGAATGTGGAACTCGCAATAAAACAGAAAATTTATACAGTTTTATTCATACTAAGCACATATGAAAAGTTATGAATTGTTTTATAACAATAAGTAAGTACTGTAGAAATAAAGTTTGAGAGAGGTGGTTCGTACATGACTCACGGTGAGAACGTTCTCTATTTTTAACCATCTCAAATCAATTGCAAGAAAATAGAATAATAAAATGCGATAGTAATAGTTGCTAATACATAGGAGGAGTTAAAGTGAAAAAGACTTTAATTACAGGGTTATTGGTTACAGCAGTATCTACGAGTTGTTTTGTTCCTGTAAGCGCTTACGCTAAGGAGGGGCAAACAGAAGTGAAAACAGTATATGCGCAAAATGTAATTGCTCCAAATACATTATCCAATTCAATTAGAATGTTAGGGTCACAGTCACCGCTTATACAAGCATACGGATTAGTTATTTTGCAACAGCCAGACATTAAGGTAAATGCGATGAGTAGTTTGACGAATCATCAAAAATTTGCAAAGGCGAATGTACGAGAGTGGATTGATGAATATAATCCGAAGCTAATCGACTTAAATCAAGAGATGATGAGATACAGCACTAGATTTAATAGCTATTATAGTAAGCTCTATGAACTAGCAGGAAAAGTAAATGAAGATGAACAGGCAAAAGCAGATTTTACAAACGCATATGGAAAATTACAATTGCAGGTCCAAAGCATTCAAGAGAGTATGGAGCAAGATTTATTAGAGTTAAATCGATTTAAAACGGTATTAGACAAAGATAGTAATAACTTATCAATTAAAGCTGATGAAGCAATAAAAACACTGCAAGGATCAAGTGGAGATATTGTGAAATTAAGAGAAGACATAAAAAGAATTCAAGGGGAAATTCAAGCTGAATTAACTACTATTTTGAATAGACCACAAGAAATTATTAAAGGTTCTATTAATATCGGTAAACAAGTATTTACAATCACAAATCAAACTGCACAAACGAAAACAATCGATTTTGTTTCTATCGGTACTTTAAGTAATGAAATTGTAAATGCTGCAGATAGTCAAACGAGGGAAGCTGCTCTTCGTATTCAACAAAAGCAAAAAGAGTTATTACCACTTATTCAAAAGTTATCACAAACTGAATCAGAGGCAACACAAATTACATTCGTTGAAGATCAAGTAAGTAGCTTTACAGAACTAATTGATCGCCAAATTACAACTTTAGAGACGTTATTAACGGATTGGAAAGTTTTAAACAATAATATGATCCAAATTCAAACAAATATTGAAGAAGGCACGTATACAGACAGTAGTTTACTTCAAAAACATTTCAATCAACTTAAAAAAGTAAGTGATGAAATGAATAAGCAAACAAATCAATTTGAAGATTACGTTACAAACGTTGAAGTACATTAAACAGAAAAATAATTAGCGATATAGGGAGAGAAGAAAAATGACAAAAAAACCATATAAAGTAATGGCTCTATCAGCACTTATGGCAGTATTTGCAGCAGGGAATATTATGCCAGCCCATACGTATGCTGCTGAAAGTACAGTGAAACAAGCTCCAGTTCATGCTGTAGCAAAAGCATATAATGATTATGACGAATATTCATTAGGACCAGAAGGCCTTAAAGATGCGATGGAAAGAACAGGTTCTAACGCTTTAGTAATGGATCTGTACGCTTTAACAATTATTAAACAAGGTAATGTTAACTTTGGGAACGTAACGTCAGTTGATACATCTTTAAAAGGTAAAGTGATTCAGCATCAAGATACAGCTAGAGGGAATGCACAACAATGGCTAGATGTATTGAAGCCACAGCTTATTTCAACAAATCAAAATATCATTAATTACAATACGAAATTCCAAAACTATTATGATACTTTAGTTGCTGCGGTTGATGCAAAGGATAAAGCAACTCTTACGAAAGGTCTAACTAGATTATCAAGTAGTATTACTGAGAATAAAGCGCAAGTAGATAAGTTAGTAGAAGACTTAAAGAAATTCCGAAATAAAATGACGTCGGATACTCAAAATTTCAAGGGAGATGCAAATCAAATTACATCTATCTTGGCTAGTCAAGATGCTGGAATTCCGCTTCTGCAAAATCAAATTACAACGTATAATGAAGCAATTAGTAAATATAATGCAATTATTATCGGTTCATCTGTTGCGACAGCTTTAGGCCCAATTGCAATTATCGGTGGTGCGGTTGTAATTGCTACTGGTGCAGGAACACCGCTAGGAATCGCATTAATTGCAGGTGGAACAGCAGCAGTAGGTGGTGGTACTGCAGGAATCGTCTTAGCGAAGAAAGAGCTTGATAATGCACAATCAGAAATTCAAAAGATAACAGGACAAGTTACAACTGCGCAATTAGAAGTGGCAGGACTAACGAACATTAAAACACAAACTGAATATTTAACAAACACAATTGATACAGCAATTACAGCGTTGCAAAATATTTCAAACCAATGGTATACAATGGGATCGAAATATAATTCATTACTTCAAAATGTAGATTCAATTAGTCCAAATGACCTTGTTTTCATTAAAGAAGATTTAAACATTGCGAAAGATAGCTGGAAAAACATTAAAGACTATGCAGAAAAAATTTATGCTGAAGACATTAAAGTAGTAGATACGAAAAAAGCATAATCGAATACGAATCGTTAGAGCGTTAAGTATTGATGAATGAGTTGAAGCTCCTGTTCAGTTGTGAGCAGGGGCTTTTGATATCCTTATAAAGAGAATAGGTGAAAAGTATGGAGAAAAGATTTTATAAGAAATGTCTTTTAGCAATAATGATTGCTGGAGTGGCAACGAGTAATGTGCTTCCTTTACATCCTTTTGCAGCGGAACAAAACGTAAAAACATTACAAGAGAGTGCGAAAAATTATTCTCTCGGACCAGCAGGGTTCCAAGATGTAATGGCGCAAACGACATCAAGTATATTTGCGATGGATTCATATGCAAAATTAATTCAAAATCAACAAGAGACTGATTTGAGTAAAATAAGTTCAATTAATGGTAATTTAAGAGGGAATATGATTCAGCATCAAAAAGATGCAAAAATTAATGCGGCATATTGGTTAAATAATATGAAGCCTCAAATTATGAAAACGGATCAAAATATTATTGATTACAACAATACTTTTCAAGCGTACTATAGTGACATGCTATTAGCGATTGATCAAAAAGATAGCGTAAAGTTAAAAGCGGATTTAGAAAAGTTGTATGCGGACATTTTAAAGAATCAAAATGAGGTAGATGTATTATTAGGGAATTTGAAAGCTTTTCGCGATAGAATGGCGAAAGACACAAATAGTTTTAAAGAGGATACAAATCAATTAACAGCGATTTTGGCAAGTACGAATGCGGGTATTCCAGCTCTAGAGCAACAAATAAATACATATAACGATTCGATCAAAAAGAGTAACGATATGGTGATTGCTGGTGGTGTACTTTGCGTAGCGCTAATAACATGTCTTGCTGGCGGACCGATGATTGCGATTGCGAAAAAAGATATTGCAAATGCAGAACGAGAAATAGCCAGTTTAAAGAATAGAATTTCAGGAGCACAAGCAGAAGTGGCAATTTTGACAGATGTGAAAAATAAAACGACTAATATGACAGAAACAATTGATGCAGCAATTACAGCACTGCAAAACATATCAAATCAATGGTATACAGTAGGTGCGAAATATAATAACTTACTACAAAACGTAAAAGGAATGAGTCCAGAAGAATTTACGTTTATAAAAGAAGATTTAAATACAGCAAAAGATAGCTGGAAAGATGTAAAAGATTATACAGAAAAATTACATGAAGGCGTGGCAAAGTAAACAGTGGACTAGTTCCGCTGTTTATTTTTTTATCCCGTTTTTTGTGAGAGCCGATCTTGTAATTTTACCCATAAGTTTGCCGTGCATTTTATCAATGTAACTTTAGGATAATGTTTGGTCAAATTGATACTAATAACCTCGATAAACTCCTGATCACGCTTTTTATATTTAATGTTTTAAGGGAAAAAGCTATACTATAAGCAAAACTAAAAATTGGAAAGGAAATACTAGAACATGGAAAATTATTTATTATTTATCCTTACAGCAATCCTAATCATAATAATGCCTGGTCCCGGTTTTGCTTTAGTTACAAAAAACACTATCTCGCATGGTAAAAATGGTGGTATAAAGACCGTCTTAGGAACGGTATCTGGAATGATGATTCATACAATAATGGCTACACTAGGACTTTCTGCTATCCTAATGAAATTTGCTATGCTATTTACATTAATAAAATATGCTGGGGCTTTTTATTTAATTTACTTAGCTGTAAAGTCAATTAAAAGTGCCTTGTCTAAAAAAGGAGATATGTCAGGTTCAGTGGAAATGAACTCTAAGGATATTGGAACGATTAAAAGTTTTAGACAAGGATTTACCACGGCAATCTTAAATCCAAAAACTGCTGTATTTTTCCTTAGTTTTCTACCCCAATTTATTGTGAGCAATCAAAGTCATCTCTTCCAATTTCTTTTGTTAGGACTCACATTTACGACTTTGACAGCAATATGGTATTTACTTTATATCTCACTAATACGTCAATTAAGAACTTTTTTAAGAAAAGAAAAAGTGAACCGTACAATAGAAGGTATTACTGGCGCAGTATTGTTAGTATTTGGAGTTAGGTTGTTTTTCCAAAAATAAATATGTATATGAAAAGAGAAATAATCAATGGTGGTTATTTCTCTTATTTGCTTATTCTAAAACTACCATTATAGATTTCTAGAGGTGAGATGATTTTTTGTTGGGTATTTATGTTACTATCACTGTGAAAATTGTGAAGAAATGTACTTAAACTAACGGGGCAGGATAGTTGAATAAGAATAAAAATATTTTTATAAGTTAAATTTATTGAATATCATAAAATATTTATAATTAAACTTTTTTCTAAATCAACACTCGATGGCGAGGTGGTGTTACCTCAAATATAATTATTTTATTTGAAGATTTCATTTTAATTTTTTCAAATCTTTTCATAGGTTGATATACAAAGACGTGTAGTGATAAGCCTATAACTGCAGTAATGTTTAAAATAATACTTATAATCATTAAAGACCATTCTATAACTGGAGAAAAGTATCCGTCCGTACTTAATGTAGAAGAACTTACATCTAGTATTAAAATAACTATTAGTATAAAGGTAAGTTTTTAACCAATTTGAATCCCCCCCTTTTAAGAATGGTATCTCTATATTATTATATTTAAAAAATAAATTATATAATTAATTATAAGATAGTTATCTATGAGAATTTAACTTGTTTTTTCGTTTTGGGGTGTTAAAAAATTCTTAAGTTGATGGGCATGGGATAGCACACCATGCCTATGAACTTAAGAACAGAAACTTACGCTTGAACATAATATCAAATTTAGATGAGCAAAGCTATTTCAAGTGAATAGAATCCACTCTTTAAGAATACATAAAATATATACATACAAGCTTAGTCTGATCACTACATCATTAGTGAAAGTAGGATTCTATAGATTTTGGAGGAAGAGATATGAAAAAAAAGGTTCTCCTGTTTACAGATTTGGGGATTGATGATGCGTTTGCTATACTGTACACTTTTTTTCGTAAAGACATTCAACTTGTAGGAATTGTAGCCGATTATGGAAATGTATCCAGAGAAAATGCAATAAGAAATATTAACTATTTGAAGTACATTGCGGGAAGAGAAGAGATACCCGTATTCCTTGGTGCTTCTGTACCGTTGACAGGTATATTGATTCAGTATTTCCCTGAGGTACATGGAAAAGTCGGATTAGGACCTATCATTCCCCCTGAAATTTCATATCCAGTTTATCCTTTAAATGATATTTATCAAATTATAGAATCAAATTTAGAAGATCTTACAATTATCAATTTAGGAAGACTTTCTTCGCTAGCTACGACTTTTGTGTTGAATTTAGAAACAATGCGAAACGTAAGAGAATGTATTTGCATGGGGGGAGCTTTTTTCTATCCAGGTAACGTAACTGCTGTGGCTGAAGCTAACTTTTACTCAGACCCTTATGCAGCAAACTTAATTCTGCAGCATGCAAAGAACTTGACAATTATTCCTTTAAATGTGACTCAACATGCGATTGTTACACCCGAAATGGTCCAGCAAATCGATGCATTTCATCGGAATACACAGGATCTTGCAGGACTCATCATCAAACCTATGTTAGACTATTATTATAAATTCTACTCTAAGTCTAATCCTGGTATAAGTGGAAGCCCTATGCATGATTTTGTAACAGTGTGGTATTTGCTGAATCAAGAGGCTGTTGGCCTTTCAAGAGTACCCATTAAAGTAATTCCTGATCAAGGAGAAGGATTTGGTCAAAGTATTGCAGACTTTCGTTTTGCTACTAATCCAGGCTATAAAACGCATAATGTAGCTTTTCAGCTTGATTATAAAAGATTCAAGAAGGATATTATGGAAACGTTTTTAAAGAAGAGAGTGTAACAGACTTTATTAACTTCAGATAATAGGGATTATGTGAATGAAATGCCACTTCACTTAACGTACAGGAATTCGACTTTTTTAGGTTAAAATTCGCTTAGCATATAAAACTTCCAAAATGTTGGCTGTATCCCATCACTATCAAGCTAACAAAACAAAATCCCCCTAAAATGAAAAAATCCGCTGACTGCTCAAAGTAATTAACTGTAGTGAAAGAAAATTTTTATTTTGGGGGTACATTAAAACTTTAGCTTGACGGGCAGGGGGTCTCGTCACATAGCTTATCAAGCTAAGAAATTAGTTGTTCTCCAAAACGAAAAAATTAACTAAATCCCCATAAATAACTATAGGAAGATAAAAACACTGTAGCTTTCGAATAAAGTTTGATCAAAATTATGTAGTTGTTTGGTGATAATAAAATTGTTTCATTTATAATAAAATCATTTAAAAATTAATAGAGTTATTCAATTTATTCTGACGGTAATAATAAAGTAATTAAAAAGTGAAAATATTTGTTTGGAAAATACGGTTACTCATTTGCGATATTTACGTACCATGAAACAACTAATTACACTGTCTATAACTGAAATTCTCTTTGATTTCGAATGCTTTACAAACAAAAAAATAGCACGAATGTTCGTATGAAGGTATAATTATAAGTATCTTAAAATCAAAGGAGGTCTTGCCTTATGAGTCAAAGAATTTCCTACTATGATGTTGCACCTGATGGCATGAAAATTATGATGGATATGGAGAAGTACACTAAGAAATCTACAATTAATCGAATTACTAGAGAACTTATAAAGATTAGAGTCTCTCAAATTAACGGTTGTGCTTTCTGCATGGATATGCATACATCAGATGCCCGTAAGATAGGTGAAACCGAACAACGAATTTATTGCTTGAATGCTTGGAATGAATGTGATTTTTATACACCTGAAGAGAAAGTTGCTCTTGAACTATCTGAGCATATTACTCTAATTCCCACTAAAAGAGTTCCTGAAGACCTATATAAGCGAGTACGTGAACACTATGACGAGAAACAATATGTTGACCTTGTTCTGGTAATTAATCAAATCAACAGTTGGAATAGAATTTCTATTGCAATGGGAAATACAGCAACTAAAAAATAATTGCTCTCAACGAACGGTAAATAAGAATAAAATTAAAGATGTTTAAAAATCACAATACAATTGTTTCATTTTTCTTTATTACGCAGTTATCATAAACTGTAACATAACCAAATTTTTGAAATTTATTGATTCATCCTTTATAGCTTTTATAATAATATTGTCTTGAAACACGAAGGGACTGAACTATGCGCAGATATCAATATCTTGACCCCAAAATAAAAACATAATGGAGGTAAAAATATTGATTACAGAACTACAAACCGAAAGATTAGTTTTAAGAAAAATGAAAGTATCAGACTCAGCTAGCATGTTTACAATTTGGGCGGATCCAGAAGTTACAAAATTTATGAATATCAATAGTTTTACTGATGAAAGCCAAGCGGTAGATATGATTGAAATGCTTGATAAGTTATCTCGGGAAAACAGAGCTATTCGTTATTCAATAATTGAATTAGAATCAAATGAAATTATCGGTTCTTGTGGTTATAATTCATTTGATTTCAAAAACGCCAAAGCAGAAATTGGTTACGATATTAGTAAAGCTTTTTGGGGTAAGGGGTATGCGCCAGAAGCCATTCTCTCTTTAATGGATTATGCGTTTAGTACTTTAGAATTCAATAGAATAGAAGCAAAAGTTGAATCTGAAAACATCAATTCAATAAAAGTCTTACAAAAGTTAAACTTTACATTCGAAGGGACAATGAGAAAGTGTGAAAAATCTAATGAAAAGTTTATTGATCTAAGTATTTATTCAAAATTAATAACAGATTAACTTATATTACTTAGCCTACATTCCTTAAAATGTAGACTATTAAATACCCTCGAAGCATCCTTAATTGCTATTAATTGAAAGTGAGGGCTACGGCTCTCTTTTTTAATTCACAATTTCTAGTACAATTGAAATAATTAAGAAACGTATAGAGTAATCCGTCCGATCTTAACCACTGAAGAAAAATTAACAGAGGAAGAGATCATGAACTTTGCTGTTGAAATGAGGGAAAAGAAATAGAAGGACACAACTATATAATAAGAAAAATCTAGAAGATACGTAATATTTAAAAATGAACCGTCTCATAAAGAACATGTAGTAATTTCTACGTGTTCTTTTTTAATAAAAATGAAAGTAAACTGTTAAATAAAAATTTACTTTCAATGTCATATAAGAAGAACAAAAAATAAGTCGTCTTTTGCTCTTAACAGGGTCTTACCAGCAGCATCCGTTACTTTAGAAACACTCCTATGAGATATAATTATTGATGGTACTTTTTAGGTGATATACTGGAGGTAGATTACTCATCTAATGATGAAGGGAGGTTTACGCGTATGGAAGTAACATTTACAGTAAGTAAATGGGATGAAAAGCCAGTCAATGACACTAGAAAAGATTTCCCTATTAATATTGCCCATGTCGAATATGATATTGACGGTGAATTAAAAGGAAAAGCTTTTGTTGAATATTTATTATATTATTTAGAATCAACTATAGATGATGGTCACTTGGCTACTGCTAAAATTTCTGGATTTTTACATTTCGAAGGAATTTATAAGGGAAAACGAGGGACATTTATAGCTATAGAGCAAGGGATATTTGATAAAGGAAATCTAGATTCCCCTGCAACAATCATCAAAGCTACTGGTGAATTAGAAAGCCTGAAAGGGTCCTATAATTATAAGTTTACAGGTCAAACCAGTAAAATGATTCTAGACTTTGAATTCTAACAAAATATCTTATAATTTAGCAAAAAGGGCATCCACTGTAATACCAGGAATGTCCTTTTTAAAACTAAATTATACCGAAAAACAAGACTCAAAATTTTCAATGGGAGGAAATGATATGAGGATCACGATACAAGAATATGTGGTCAATGAAATAGATTCAGGACCATATGGAATAACCGTAGGAAAAGACGGAGCATTGTGGTTTACGGAACAGAAAGGGAATCGAATTGGTAGAATAAATGCTACTGGTGAAATAAATTCTTTTCCCATTCCGACAGCAAATGCAGGAGCTATGTCAATTATCTCGGACCAGACCGGTGACTTATGGTTTACGGAATATAACTCAAGCAAGATCGGTAAAATGTCGATGAACGGTCTTTTTGAAGAATATGTACTCCCTACAACGAACGCTGCACCTTTTGGCATAACGGAAGGACCAGATGGAGCAATATGGTTTACAGAAATGAATAATGGTAGGATCGGAAGAATAACAAAGTCAGGGGAAATCACCGAGTTTGAATTGCCTAACTCCAAATCATTTCCCTCTTTTATTACTCTGGGATCAGACGGTGCATTATGGTTTACACAGAATCAGAACAATAGGATTGGGAGAATAACCACTAAAGGTGAGGTCAAAGAATATCCAATCCCAACACCCAACTCCGGGCCAGTTGGAATTGCGAGCGGCCCAGATGGAGCAATATGGTTTGTGCAAATCATAGGCAATAAAATTGGTAGAATTACGTTCGAAGGTGAGATCAAAGAATTTGTTATACCGACGCCGAACGCTCGTCCTCATGCCATAATACCTGGGAAGAACAGAGATCTTTGGTTCACAGAATGGGGAGGTAACAAAATCAGCCGTATTACAGTTGAAGGAGTTATTACGGAATATACGATACCTACAAATAATGCAGAGCCACATGGTATCACGTTTTGTCCGGATGGCGATCTTTGGTTCGCTGAAGAGTGTAATCAAATTGGACGTCTAACAATCATTACGTAATAGGGATATCGTCCATCGCTATCAAGCTCAGAAAAGTAAATATCCCATCACCATCAAGTTAAGAATTTGGTTGCTCCCCAAAACGAAAAAATGTGCTTTTTTGTTACAAGTAGCACAAAATTTCGTTCTGGGGGTACTATAAAATTTTAGCTTGATGGCGATGGGGTCTCGCCATCAAAACGTGAATTTCGCACGCTAAGGAATTTCTATATTAAAAAACTTGGCTTTACCGTACGTTAAGGAAGTTCCATAAACGATATTTAATATTTGTTATTGTTACTACAGAAAGAACAAAAAGAATGAATTAAATATGAATCGATTTATCCCGCTATTTGCGGGCAGTAAGACTCCCACCTCAAAATTCGGCGAATACGAGGGAGTTAGGTGGGAGTCGGACTGCCCGTAAAAGCCCGATTGGTGAGGGCTAATAATCAGTGGGGGATGAACAAAACCCCCACTGATTAAAGTTTCACTTTATCTGATTCAAGATCATTTGTATCGAGTGTATGAAGCTAAAAAATAAAAGTTTCATTGTAAATCCTAAGTGGAGTAGAAGTTTAGGTTGATAAATAAGGGAGTCGAATTTTTTTGCATAAAGCTGTATAATGCTTGTAACGAAAAGGAAATACAGGAAAGGATATGTAATGAGTTACTATGGATAAGGATAAACAACAATTAAGCGTTGAAGTTGCAAGATTATATTATCAATCAGATTATAGTCAGCAAGAAATTGCTAATAAATTAAATATTTCAAGACCGACGATTTCTAGATTATTGAAGTATGCGAAAGAAAAAGGATTTGTTCAAATTAGTATAGCTGATCCATTTGCTGACTTAGATAACGTTGGGAATTTACTTAAAGAAAAGTATAACCTGTTAGAAGCGCATGTCGTATTTTCTCCAGTACCAGAATATGCAACGATTACGGAGTATATTAGTAAATATGCAGCTGAGTATATGGAAAAGACAGTGAAAACTGGTGATATCGTTGGTGTAAGCTGGGGAATGACGATGTATGAAATCGCTAGAAAAATCGTACCGCAACATGTGAAAGGTGTAGAGGTTGTCCAGTTAAAAGGTGGCATTAGTCACTCAAGTGTAAATACATATGCGAATGAAACGATCGCGTTATTTGCAGATGCTTTTCAAACGACGCCAAGAAATCTACCTCTTCCAGTTATATTTGATAATGCGGTGACAAAAGAATTAGTGGAGCAAGATAGACATATTCATCACATTATTGAAATGGGGAAACAAGCAAATATTGCAATTTTCACTGTTGGAACAGTGCGTGATGAAGCGTTATTATTCCGATTAGGATATTTAGATAAGGATGAAACGAACATTTTGAAAGAGCAAGCTGTCGGTGATATTTGTTCACGTTTCTTTGATGGAGACGGAAATATTAGTAGCGAAGAAATTAATAAGCGTACAATTGGAATTGAGTTAGAGGAACTTAAATTAAAGAAACGTTCTATTTTAGTTGCAGGTGGTAATAGAAAAATAAAAGCAATTGACGGTGCGTTACGTGGCGGGTATGCAAATGTACTAATTATAGATCAGCATACAGCGAAAGAATTGTTACATTATCAAAGAGGTTAGAAATAAAAGGCTTTCTCAAAATATTAATTTTGAGAAAGCCTTTTATTTTTAGTATGAATAAATCAATGTGTAGTACCTTGTAAAGTATTTGTAAGGAACGCTCTTTGATTGATCTCCTTTTTCAAAAATTAGTGAGTTAGCCATAATATCTCTATCTACAAAACTCCAGCCATCTTGCTCCATCATATCGATAAAAGGTTCCATTTTTCCGCGCTTTACTAAGTAGGGGTATTGATTATCTCTCGGTTCTACTTCCACCATTTCTTTATCTTGAATAACCATCTTAGACATAGCTAAAGCAAATGGAACTGGGTTTCCTTCTTGGAAAATAACATCCCTTTTATAAAAAATAAATATGGATAGTGAGGTGCATACTAGCAATGTGAATATAAAGAATTTTGACTTAAACAAGTGGTTCACATCCTTTATTTACAAGCTTATACTACTTTCAATGTATTACTAGAAATTCCCTTCTAAAAAAGAATGAACAAAAGTTCAAAAGTGTATTTACATTTGTTCAACTAAGAGTTAGAATGAAGTTGTTAAAAGATATGAGGAGTGAAGATAATGAACATTGCAAAGTTAATTGACCATACAATTTTAAAACCAAATTCTACAAAAGAAGATGTTATGAAAGTAATCGAAGAGGCAAAGCAATACAAATTTGCTTCAGTTTGTATTAATCCTACATGGGTAAAGCTAGCTGCTGAAGAATTAGCTGGACATGATGTAGACGTTTGTACTGTAATCGGTTTCCCATTAGGAGCAAGCACTACTGAAACAAAAGCATTCGAAACAAAAGATGCTATCGCAAAAGGTGCAACTGAAGTTGATATGGTAATCAACGTAGGTGCTTTAAAAGATGGCGACAATGAGTTCGTTGAAAAAGACATTTATGAAGTAGTACAAGCAGCAAAAGGAAAAGCTCTTGTAAAAGTAATCATTGAAACTTGCCTTCTAACAGATGAAGAAAAAGTTCGTGCTTGTGAATTATCAGTAAAAGCTGGCGCTGATTTCGTAAAAACTTCAACTGGATTCTCAACTGGCGGAGCAACTGCAGAAGATATCGCATTAATGCGTAAAACAGTTGGACCAAACGTTGGCGTGAAAGCATCTGGCGGCGTTCGTACACGTGAAGATGCAGACAAAATGGTAGAGGCTGGAGCTTCTCGCGTTGGAGCAAGTGCTAGTGTTGCAATCGTATTAAATGATGCAAAAGGTGCTACAGATAATTACTAATTAATAAAGTGTGAAAAGCAATAGATACACGTTTAAAGTAAAGTGTATCTATTGCTATAACAATTGAAAAGAATGTAAGCGGATACGAATGGGAGGAGACGGCTTATGAAATACTTAATCGGTGTTTTAGGCCTCGTATTGATTTTAGGTATCGCTTGGCTTGCTAGTAATGATAGAAAGAAAGTCAAATATCGCCCAATCATAACGATGGTTATATTACAATTCATTTTGGGGTTTTTATTATTAAATACAAGCGTAGGGAATATATTAATTAGCGGAATAGCAGATGGTTTTGGAGAATTATTAAAATATGCTGCTGATGGTGTGAATTTCGTATTTGGTGGATTAGTAAATCAAAAAGAGTTTTCATTCTTTTTAAGTGTATTAATGCCAATCGTATTTATATCAGCTTTAATAGGTATTTTGCAACACATTAAAGTATTACCTATTATTGTGAAATCTATCGGTCTAGTATTAAGTAAAGTAAATGGGATGGGGAAACTCGAATCATATAACGCGGTAGCTTCTGCGATTTTAGGACAATCTGAAGTGTTTATTTCAGTTAAGAAACAACTAGGATTATTGCCAGAGAAAAGAATGTATACATTATGTGCATCTGCAATGTCTACAGTATCTATGTCTATCGTTGGATCATATATGGTGTTATTAAAACCGCAATATGTTGTAACCGCTTTAGTGCTTAACTTATTCGGTGGCTTCATTATTGCTTCTATCATTAACCCGTATGAAGTTACTGAAGAAGAAGATATGTTAGAAGTACAAGAAGAAGAGAAAAAGACATTCTTTGAAGTATTAGGGGAATACATTATAGATGGATTTAAAGTTGCGATTACAGTAGCAGCTATGTTAATTGGTTTCGTTGCCCTTATCGCATTCATTAATGCAGTATTTAAAGGTGTAATCGGTATCTCATTCCAAGAAATTCTTGGTTATGTATTTGCACCATTTGCATTTATTATGGGTGTTCCATGGCATGAAGCAGTTAACGCAGGGAATATTATGGCGACAAAACTTGTATCAAATGAATTTGTTGCGATGACAGATTTAGCACAAGGAAACTTTAATTTCTCAGATAGAACGACAGCGATTATATCTGTATTCTTAGTTTCATTTGCAAACTTCTCTTCAATTGGAATTATTGCTGGGGCAGTTAAGAGCTTAAATGAAAAACAAGGGAATGTAGTCGCAAGATTTGGTTTGAAATTACTTTTCGGTGCAACGTTAGTAAGTTTCTTATCAGCAACAATCGTTGGCTTATTATTTTAACAGATTCATATAATATAAAAAGGAATGGTGATTACAATGAGAATGGTAGATATTATTGCGAAAAAACGTGATGGAAAAGAATTAATGACTGAAGAAATTAATTTCTTTATTAACGGTTATACAGACGGAAGTATTCCTGATTATCAAGCGAGTGCACTTGCAATGGCAATTTTCTTTAAAGATATGACGGATCGTGAACGTGCAGATTTAACGATGGCAATGGTTGAGTCTGGAGAAACAATCGACTTATCAGCAATTGAAGGCATTAAAGTAGATAAGCATTCAACTGGCGGTGTTGGTGATACAACAACATTAGTATTAGGACCATTAGTTGCTGCTTTAGATGTACCAGTAGCAAAAATGTCTGGTCGTGGTTTAGGACATACGGGCGGGACAATTGATAAATTAGAAGCGGTAGAAGGATTCCACGTTGAAATTACGAAAGAACAGTTCATTGATATTGTAAACCGTGACAAAGTGGCTGTTATCGGACAAACAGGAAACTTAACACCTGCTGATAAAAAGATTTATGCATTACGTGATGTAACAGGAACAGTAAATTCAATTCCTCTAATTGCAAGTTCAATTATGAGTAAAAAAATTGCAGCTGGTGCTGATGCAATCGTACTTGATGTAAAAACAGGTGCGGGTGCATTTATGAAAACCGAAGAAGATGCAAAAGAATTAGCTCATGCAATGGTACGTATCGGAAATAATGTTGGACGTCAAACGATGGCAGTAATTTCAGATATGTCACAACCTCTTGGTTTTGCTATTGGTAACGCTCTAGAAGTGAAGGAAGCAATTGATACTTTAAAAGGCGAAGGTCCAGAAGATTTAACAGAATTAGTACTTGTATTAGGAAGCCAAATGGTCGTACTTGCGAAAAAAGCAAATACATTAGAAGAAGCTCGTGAAATGCTAATTGAAGTGATGAAAAATGGAAAAGCAACTGAGAAGTTTAAAGAGTTCTTAAGCAACCAAGGCGGAGACAGCTCAATTGTAGATAATCCAGAAAAAATGCCACAGGCGAAGTATGTAATTGATGTACCTGCAAAAACTTCAGGTGTGATTTCAAACATTGTTGCAGATGAAATCGGTATCGCAGCTATGTTATTAGGTGCAGGTCGTGCGACAAAAGAAGATGAAATCGATTTAGCGGTAGGATTAATGTTACGTAAAAAAGTTGGCGATGCAGTAAAAGAAGGCGAGCCGTTCGTAACGATTTATGCAAATCGCGAAAATGTAGAAGATGTAAAAGCAAAAATCTATGAGAACATTTCTATCGCTGAAACAGCAGTGGCTCCTAAATTAGTTCATACAGTTATTACTGACTAATCATAATTACATTTACTTTGAGGAGGAAATAATATGGATAAGAAAAAATATATCGAAGAAGCAAATAAGATGTTATCGAAAGCGTATATTCCGTATTCTAAATTTCCTGTTGGTGCAGCGCTAGTTACAAAAGAAGGTAAAATCTATACTGGTTGTAATATAGAAAACGCTTCTTACGGTTTATGTAACTGTGCAGAAAGAACAGCAATATTTAAAGCAGTATCAGAAGGTGAGCGCGACTTTAGTTACTTAGTCATTACAGGAGAAACTGACGGACCTATTTCACCATGTGGTGCTTGTAGACAAGTTATTGCTGAATTTTGTGATCCGAAAATGCCAGTTTTACTAACAAATGTAAAAGGCGATGAAAAAGAAGTGACTGTAGAGCAGTTACTGCCTGGTGCCTTTTCAATTGAAGATTTAAAATAAGTTAAAAGGCCATTCCACAATTAATAGTTGTGGAATGGCCTTTTTTATTTTCAATAATAGAATGTAATAATCTGTTCATATTCCGTTCATAAACTTTGCGTAAAATGATTGCAGTGAATATGGAAAGTTTACAGCAGGAGGAATATGATGAAGAAATTATATAATGCAGCATTCATTTACTTAATTATTGGTTTATTATCAGGTGTATTTGCTAGAGAGTATACGAAAGCGCAAGGCATTAAAGGATCCACTATGTTGCAATTAGTGCATACACACGTATTAGTGCTCGGCTTTGTATTCTTTTTGGTCGCTTTAGCTCTATTTAAAGTATTTAATGTCCATGAAACAAAAAGTTTTCGTGCGTGGTTTGTTGTTTATAATGTAGGATTAATTTTTACTATTGCTACAATGGTATTTAGAGGTATTCTACAAGTAAATGGAACTGACTTTAATGGTTTAAGCCATATGGCTGGTTTAGGTCATGTCATTATAAGTGTTGGGCTCGTTTGGTTTATGATTTTGCTCAAAAAATCTTTTAAATAGATAGGAGTGGAGAGTATGAGTTTAGCACTTTTATCAAGTATAGTAGCGGTTTGTATGGCCGTTGGAGTTATGTTTCTTCGCTTTAAGTCAGCGGAAAAACCGGTAACGAAAAAGAAAATTATATTACCGCCAATTTTTATGAGCACTGGTGCAATGATGTACTTCTTACCAGAGTTTCGATTAACGTCTTTAGAAATAGTAGAGGCAATTAGCGTAGGACTTATTTTCTCTATATTTCTTATTAAAACATCTAAGTTCGAAATAAGAGGCGAAGACATATATATGAAACCATCAAAAGCGTTCATATTTATTTTAGTTGGTTTATTAGCTGTTCGGGTAGCATTGAAATCATATTTAAGTCAGTCGATTGATTTAACCCAATTAAGTGGAATGTTTTTCTTACTCGCTTTTGCGATGATTGTATCGTGGAGAATTGCGATGTATCGCTCGTTTACTAAATTAGAAAAGACAATAAAAAGAGCTGGAATTTCTATATAGGAATTTCAGCTCTTTTTATGTTTTATACGATTGTTTTTTTAGCTTTGATTTCATTTGCTTAATTTTAAACGGATTTGAGCATCTTGTAATGCAACTGGTGTAACGTTAAGACCATTTTGATCAACGATTTTTGTGTTTAATAAAATGGAATCTAAGCTCCCGCGAAATGTTTTTGTATAGTTTTGACGCAACATTTGTTGTTCTTGTTTTTCATCAACTGTTAATCCAAATGTTCTTTCTTTTTTTGATAATTCGTTAATACGGAATAAAATGTTTTGCATTTTGTTCACCTCTTATCTTAAAATAACTATAAATTAGTTACTTACTAATTTATAGTTATTTTAACTTTTTCATATGAATATGTCAAGAAGGGTAAAAGAAAAGTAGACACCCGTATTACAGTAAGTGGGTGTCTACAAGGAAAATATAAAGTTTAGCTTAATTCATGTAAGTGACTAACAAGTTCTGCTGTTTTAGAAAAGAATGGAGAATGATCAGCTTCCAAAGTAATGATTTTCACACAAGGAGTTTCTGTATTCATTCGGCGCTGAAAATCAATCGGAATTGCTCTATCTAGAGTTGTTTCGATATAAATACGATTTACAGTTCCAAAGTTCTCTTCTGATATTTTCAGCTCTTTTTGGAACGGTCCTAGTGGTTGAGGACGCATTTGATTAAAAGATGCTCCTTTAATAGAACCGTCTTCTGTAGCATTTAAAAATGTTTGTTCAATCAACTCTGGTATAAGTTCTGCGGTTATGTCATTCTCATTTATAGAGAATTGTGGGCCAGCTTCTCCGTCTAACTTACTACCAAGACTTTCTCCATTTTGTGGCAAGAATGCACAAAGATATACTAATTTATCGATTTTATTTGGTATAAGCTCAGCGGTTTGAGTGATCACAATTCCCCCCATACTATGTCCAACAAGAATAACTTTTTCATTTTGTTGATTTATAATAGTTGTTACTGCATTAACATAGGAATCTAATGTTATATTTTGTGATGGAGTTGTATCTTTCCCACTTCCAGGTAAGTCTAGTGTAATAACTGTATGTCCGAAAGCCTCTAGTTGAGGTTTTACTAAATCCCATGCCCATTCACCTTGCCATGCTCCATGTACTAAAACGTAAGTACTCATTTAATCAACACTCCTCTAATGTTTATATGTTTATTTTTTCGTAATATTGATGATGTATAATTAGTGTATATGAAGTGGGTTGATAAATATAATGAAGCTTATTTATAGATGATATAAATAACTTTTATATAAGGAGAACAGAATGAACGTTTTTGATTTTAAAGTTTTTAAATACGTGGCTCGTTTGAACAGCATTAGTTTAGCAGCTAAGGAGTTACATATGACACAGCCGGCTATAACTCATATCGTAAACAAATTAGAGAAACGATATGCTATAACATTATTTGATCGCTCTAGACAAGGAACTGTTTTAACTGAAAATGGAAAAGAATTTTTAGTTTGTGTAGATCGACTTCTAATGGAGTATGAAAACCTTGAAGAAACAGCTTTACAATTAAAAAATAATAACTTGTATAAGATTGTATTAGCTACATATCCTTCAGTTACTGTATATTGTTTGGCGGAGTGTATCGAACTAGGTAATTTTGATCAAAGTCAGTATGTGCTTGCAGTTCGAGAAGGAAGCTATCAAGAAGTGTTAGATTGGCTGTCTTCTGGAAGTGCAGATTTTTCTATTTCTATAAAAGAAAATTTAATACCAGGATTTCATTATGATGTAATTGGTGAAGATCCGTATGTTATGGTTTCTTCTAAGTCAGTTCCATCAGGTCTTACAATGAAAGAGTTGAAAAATTATCCTTTTATAATGCCGCTCTCTGGTTGTAAAGAAGTACTTGAACCATATTTGATGAAAAATGAAATAGTAGTTAATAAAGTGATGGAATCAGAGACAATTAGTTCGGCGTTAGCACTGGCTTTACAAGTTAAAGGAATAACAATCGTTCCATTATCAGGACTTCATAAACAAATTATTCATGACTTCATCGTGCAACCGATAGAAATTAAAATTCCACGACAACTTATTATGCAATGGTCACCTAAAAAAGAAAATGACGCACTGTTTCTGGCGTTTGTTACGAATTTACTAAGCCAACTACAACAAAAGAAAAAATGAATAAAATGATACAAAAGGTAAGCTCATTTCACTGAAGCTTACTTTTTGTGTGTATTACCAATATAGGACAGTATCATAAAGCCCGATTAATATAAGGAGAACACCGGCTATACGCTGAATGTTTTTTCCTATTTTTCGGCTCTTTTTCAGTAAAGTCCCATTTAATCCAAGGTAGGAGATGATGAACATAAGTACAACGATAGGTAGAGCAGTTCCTATCGAAAAGAATGTCGGAAACAAGTATCCATAATTAGATGAGAAAGATAAAGGGATTAACGTTCCGAAAAATAGAACGAACATAGTCGGACAGAAGGCTAAGGAAAAGAGAATCCAAGTAAAAATGAGCCAACCTCATTTTGTTTTCGTATAAATTTGATCGAGAAGAAACTTCTTCCTTTTATAATACCTGCCAACATTAGCCCCATTAAAATTAATAAAGGTCCAATTATTTTTCGTAACCATGGGAAATACAAAGTTAATATTTGCTGAATCTCTTTTCCTAAGAACCATACTAATAGTCCAAGTGTCGTAAAAGCTATTATTTTTCCTAAAATGAATAACAATATATGTTTCCATGCATGTCCCTTTTGTAAAGATTGATTGCCATAAAGTGAAACTTTAATCAGTGGGGGGGTTGTTCATCCCCCACTGATTATTAGTTGAACCAATCGGGCATTTACGGGCAGTTGATATCCCACCTAACTTCTTTGTACTATCCGAATTTTGAGGTGGGAGTTTTACTGCCCGTTAATGCGGGATAAAGTGTAATAGCGCTAATGTTTCCTGTTAATTGGCAAGGAGAAAGGGTACCTACAATGCCTAATAAAAACGCAAATAAAAGAGGAATTGATTTCGTAGCATTCGCGATATCCATTAAAGGAGACATGAGTTGATAACTCCACTCGCTAACTGTTGAAAACACGTTATATTCACCTTTCTAACTAGTTATATTGTAATGTTCCATTTTTAGTAATCTGCTTCCACGTTTTACCGTCATCCATAGAAAGAAAGACATTTGCTTTCATTGTAGCAAAAACTATTTCAGCTGAATTTTGAGGATTTTGTGATATGTACATAATTGTATCTTTAGAATCTAAAGATGGAATCTGTAAGTTTGTTTCTTCATTTGTAGCAATTGATTTCTTCGTAATTAGTTGCTCAGTTTGCTTATTAATAGAGGCATAGATAATGTCTTCATTACTTAATGTAACTGCGGTCGATTCAACTGGTTTAGAAAATAGTTCAAATGTATTTCCATAATCTGTAGACAAATATACACCGTCTTTAGCACTTACCGCGACTACACTAGATTGATCTGGATGTGCTGAAAAGGAATGGATTGTACTTGAAAGACCGTTTAATTTACTATTTTTCCAATCTTGTCCGTTGTTCGTACTGAAATAAAAACCTTGTTGTAATTTAGAATTTGGACGCTCATTGTATAAATAAATTGCTTCCGTATTATATCCGACAGCAAGGTTATGAAAATCAGATTCTCCATAAAACGCTAGCTTTTCGAGGGTATTACCGCCATCAGAACTTTTCATTAACCCTAAAGGATTTTTTAAATTTGCACCTGGTTCAGGATGACCGCTGGCAACGAATCCATTCTTTGTTGCCTGAAATCCCATGTAATCATGTAGCTCAGTCGTAGTTTCAAACCATTTACCATTTTGATAAACTTTTATACCACTGTGAGTTGCGATAGAAACCCCAGGCATATTTCCCGCGTAGCCAATTCCATGAATGTGCTCGATTTTTCCAGATGTAATTTCTTTATAGAAGTTTTGCGGAATCGTAGTTGCTGTTTCTTTATTTTTTGGCTGAGATTGCACCGTTTCTTTTTTAGCTGGTGCTGTTTCAGCATTGCTAGAACATCCTGTAATTATTAATAAAGAAGTAATTGCTAACCCTGTTGCTACATAATGTTTCACTTTTGTAGACTCCTTTCCATATATATGAGATTTTAAGTATATGGAATAAATGTCAAGAAATTGTGGAGTGGTATGCATAATTTAGAGTGGAAGGGGCCCTAGTAATGAAGATTTTCTTTTCTCTATGAGCACTATTAATTGACGAAAAATTATAACAATAATAGAATGAATTATATTGGATAATCAGTTTCAAAATTATACATAGAATGCTAGGGGGATTATTATGAAATCAACATTTTTTGCTCAAAATAGAGAACGATTAGTAAACACATTACCGGATGAATCTATTACTATTTTATTTGCTGGGCAAGCACCTCATATGTCAGCCGATGCACATTATAAATTTGTGCCGAATCGAAATTTTTACTATTTAACGGGAATCGATGAGCCAAATGTTATTTTCATGTTGAAAAAGTTTGGAAATAGTGTGGAAGAAATTCTTTTCATTGAAAAATCAGATCCAGTAATGGAAAAATGGGACGGTAAAACAGTTTCTAAAGAAGATGCAGAACAAATTTCAGGCATAAAAAAAGTTGTATATATAGAAAGCTTTGAGAAGACAATGGCAAATACACTTTTCACAGAAAATGTGAAGCATCTGTATTTAGATTTAGAGCGTCGTGAGTGGAAGGGTACTGAGACGAAAACGTTAGCGTTTGCTAAATATGTAAGAGAACAGTATCCACACGTTTTAATTGGTAATGTATATCCGCATATTTGTGAATTACGAGTGTTTAAAACGGAAGAAGAAATTGAAATCATTAAAGAAGCGATTGTTGTAACTAAAGAGGGTATTTATAACGTGCTGAAGCATGCAAAAGCAGATGTGATGGAATATGAATTAGAAGCTCATTTTGATTTTACGCTTAAATCATCTGGAATTAAACATCATGCATTCAATACAATTTTGGCGAGTGGTAAAAATGCTACAGTCCTTCATTATGAAGATAATGATGCACAAATTCAAAATGGTGATTTAGTGCTGCTCGATTTAGGTGCTCAAAAAGATTACTACAACGCTGATATTAGTTACACATTCCCAGCTAGTGGAACATTCTCTAGTCGCCAAAAACAAATATATAATATAGTGTTAAAAGCATTGAAAGAAACAACTGAGCTTATTAAGCCAGGATTAAAGTTTACGGCATTAAATGAGCATACAAAAAAGGTACTGGCAGAAGAGTGTAAAGCAATTGGTTTAATTCAAGAAGATGAAGAGTTATCAAAATACTATTATCATGGCGTCAGCCATTTCCTTGGTTTAGATACTCACGATGTAGGAACATACAAAGATAGAGTGTTAGAAGAAGGTATGGTTATAACAATCGAACCTGGTCTATATATTGAAGAAGAATCAATTGGGATTCGTATTGAAGATGATATTCTTATCACAAAAGACGGGTATGAAAACTTGTCAAAAGATATCATTAGAACAGTTGAAGAGATTGAAGAGTTTATGAGAGAAAATAATGTAAATGTAAAAGAAGATGAAGTTGTTACGAAATAATAATTAGAAGAGGCGCTCAATTTTGGGCGTCTTTTTATTTGGACCATTTTAAACCTCCATATTTTCTTGAAAATTGTCTTCTATAATAATCTTGAAAAAGAAAAAGGAGGGATTTTCAATGAAGAGATTTGTATTAACAGCAGTTACAGTCTCCGTAATATCTTTAATTGCTGCATGTTCTGCGACCACAAATACAACAAATGATCATAAAAATATGGACGATAAAAAAACAACACAGACTGAAACGGCTACAAAACCATTGAAAGTTGTAAAAGGGCCAGAAGTTACTTTAGTAGCGAAAGAAGAAAAGCAAAAGCTAAGTAACGGTGTTATTGTTCCAGTCTGGACATTTAATGGCTCATCCCCAGGTCCAGAAATCAGAGTGAAAAAAGGTAAAAAGGTTAAAGTGACATTAAAAAATGAATTATCTGCACCAGTATCTATTCATTGGCATGGGTATCCTGTCCCAAATAACATGGATGGAATTCCAGGTGTGACGCAAGATGCGGTTGAACCTGGAAAGAGTTTCACCTATGAATTTGAAGCGAACGTACCAGGAACATATTGGTATCATTCGCATCAAGATTCTGTGAATCAACTAGATAGAGGTTTATATGGTGCTCTCATTGTAGAAGATACTAATGAAAAATATGATAAAGATTACACATTAATGTTGGATGAATGGGTTACAGATAAAGAAGAAATTAATAAGCAGTTAAAAGAAATGACAAAAGGGCCAACAGGTAATAAATCTAAGGGTAATGAAAATACGAAAAAGAATGATGATATGAAAGGCATGGATCATTCCGGTATGGACAGTGATAAAAAAGACTCTAGTAATATGGCAGGAATGGACCATGGAAATATGAAGATGGAAGGTCATGATATGAGTATGTATGACTTATTCACAATCAATGGTAAAAGCGGAGATTTAGTAGAGCTGTTAAAAGTGAATGAAGGGGATAAAGTTCGTCTTCGACTCGTTAATGCTGGTTATCTATCACATGATATACATGTTCACGGTCATGATATAAAAGTAATTGCGACAGATGGTCAACCAATTAACGATCCAAAAGTTATAAAAGACAAAGTAATTTCAATCGCACCGGGTGAACGTTATGATATTGAATTTACAGCTAACAATCCTGGGAAATGGTACGTTGAAGACCATTCAGAAAGTAAAGGTGCAAAAGGAATGAAAGCTATTATTGAATATGATGGCAGCAAAGAGATGAAAGACAAAGCAGATGAAAAAGAAAAATTACCGAAATTAGATATGACGAAATATGGTGCTAAAAAATTAGGTAGTTTCACGTTAAATCAACAGTATATTGCCACATATAATATGGACTTGAATACGCAAATGAATGGAAATGAAATGGTATATACAATTAATGGAAAGGTATTCCCAGATATTGACCCAATTTCAGTGGAAAAGGGTGACTTAGTAAAAGTAAAATTAGTAAATCGCTCTAAAGCGGACGATCATCCGATGCATTTACACGGTCATTTCTTCCAGGTGTTAAGTAAAGATGGAAAACCGGTAGAAGGTTCTCCAATTGTGAAAGACACTTTGAACTTAAAACCAGGAGAAGAATATGAAGTAGCCTTTGTAGCAGACAATCCGGGTGAATGGATGTTCCACTGTCATGATTTACACCATGCTTCAGCGGGGATGGTAACAGAAGTGAAATATACAGATTATAAATCTGATTATGTTCCAAACCCTAACATTCCTAATAAGCCAGAATAATATGAAGCAGTTATCCTATGGATAGCTGCTTATTCATTTTCGTTGCAAGTGTTAATGCATATGTTGATCGTGCCCGGATGAAGATGGGGGAGTATGATCGGGGAATGTCACGAACACGGCAACGATAATTACCACACTAATTGAAAGTAATAATAAAAAACGCCGTTGGATAAAAGTAGAAAAGGTTTCTGATAAAAGTTGAATTATACATGACATAGTTATTGTTATAGTAAGTAAAAGACTAATGAACAGTATACTGTGAGCTTGTTGAGCGTTTAACATTTCTGTAATCATTGCTCCCATCATACTTGCCATTAATCCAGAAAACATTCCTTCTAAAGCGGTAAATAGGTGAAACCGTAGACCGACTAAAAAACCGATAAACCCACTAATCAAAATAGCAAGCAAAGTAGAATATAGTAATTCTCCTTTGAAGAGAATCCCTAAATAAAAACCTATACTTAAACCGATACACATACTAAAAGACATAATAAATACCATATACTCCATTAGGGTACCCTTGCGTTTAGATATATATGATGTAATAAGAATCGAGATACAACAAAGTGTTAAGGCAGTTAACGTATAAGCGAACATCATGATACCTCCCTGTCCTATCATTCACTTCATCATATGTTCAAATGGAGAGTACTTATGCTAATATATATCTGCAAATTATCTGCACAATTTAAAAAAGGTAAGTTCAATATAATTTTCAAATAATGATGGTTATCTTAGTGGACGATGCTTCATAAAGAATTGTTGTATTTTTATTTTGAGAGAATATATGTAAGCAAGTAGTAGTGAATGGAAAAGATGTTCGATTTTTGAGCGTCTTTTTTGTCTATAAGCATGAGAAAGAAAGTGTTATATAATGAGTTTCTATTGTGAAGCTATAAAGAATAAGCGTATAATATTATAGGTCTCCCATTTGTGAGGCAAACCGCGAATGATAAATAAGATGGTTGTTTTATCATCGCTTCTAAACAGATAGACAATGAAAGTAACACTGGAATACAGATAGGGAGTTAGAAGATGAAATTAATTATTGCCGAGAAACCAGATCAAGGTTTGGCTCTTGTTTCACAGTTTAAATATCGCCGGAAAGATGGGTATTTAGAAGTAGAAGCAAATGAGTTATTTCCAAATGGAGCGTACTGTACATGGGCAATTGGTCATTTGACGCAGTTATGTAATCCAGAACATTATCACGCTGAGTGGAAGAAATGGTCACTTAATACATTGCCGATGATTCCAGAGCGTTTTCAATTTGAGGTAACAAAGTCAAAGTATAAGCAATTTAACGTTGTGAAACAGCTGTTACATAATCCACAGGTAACAGAAATTATTCACGCGGGCGATGCTGGGCGTGAAGGGGAACTGATTGTAAGAAATATTATTAATCTTTGCAACGTGCAAAAGCCAATGAAGCGTCTTTGGATTTCATCTTTAACGAAGCAAGCTATTTATCAAGGATTTAAAAACTTACTAGATGAAGCAGATACGATTAATACGTATTACGAAGCATATACAAGATCTTGCGCTGACTGGGTCGTTGGTATGAATGCATCGCGTGTCTTTAGTATTTTGCTAAAGAAAAAAGGAATGAATGATGTGTTTTCCGCTGGTCGTGTACAAACACCAACATTAGCACTCATTGTAAAGCGTGAAAAAGAAATAGAGAACTTTAAGTCAGAGCCGTTTTGGGAAGTGTTCGCAACCTTTAATATAGAAGGAAAGAAATATGAGGGGAAATGGGAGAAAGATAATGAGTCCCGCTTAAATGACCCTGATTTGGCAAATAAAATTGCAGCGTTTTGTCAAAACAAACCGGCTGTAGTAAAAGAAATGAAAACGGAGCGTAAAGAGTTTCAGCCGCCGTTTTTATTTAATTTATCAGCACTGCAAGCGACAGCGAATAAAGCCTTTAAATTTTCACCAAAAAAGACACTTGATATAACGCAAGCACTATATCAAAAAGGGATTGTCTCTTACCCTCGTTCGGATTCTAACTATGTTACACAAGGAGAGGCAGCGACGTTCCCTGATATTTTACAGAAGTTAAGTCAGTTTGATGAATATAAAGGTTTATTGCCAGCACCAATTGAATCGATTATGAATAATAAGCGTTATGTGAATGAAAAGAAAGTTACAGATCACTACGCAATTATACCGACAGAGCAAGTTACAAATCCAAGCAAACTATCAGGTGATGAAAAGAAAATTTACGATATGATCGTAAGAAGGCTGATTGCGGCGCATTATGAAGTAGCAATCTTTGATTACACAACGATTACAACTCTTGTAGACGAACGTGCTGCGTTCATTTCGAAAGGAAAACAGCAAATTCAAGAAGGTTGGCGTAAAGTTATTTTCCAAGACGATAAAGATGACGAAACGATTCTTCCAATTGTAGCTGAAGGTGAACAAGGGAAAGTTGTAAAGGTGAAAGTGAAAGAGGGGAAAACACAGCCACCGAAACGTTATACAGAAGGACAACTTATTACGTTAATGAAAACAGCCGGTAAGTATTTAGAGAATGAAGAGCTTGAGAAAGTATTGAAGAAAACAGAAGGTTTAGGTACGGAAGCGACTCGCGCCGGTATCATTACGATGCTGAAAGACCGTAAATATATAGATGTACAGAAAAACCAAGTGTACGCAACCGATAAAGGGAAAGTATTAATTACAGCAATCGGTGATAAAATACTAGCTTCACCAGAAATGACAGCAAAATGGGAGCAACGCCTTGCGGAAATTGGAGAAGGTACAGCTTCACCAGCGACATTTATGGAGCAAACGAAAAAGCTATCAGCTAAAATTATTGAAGACGCGGTAGAAATGTCGGAGAAATGGGATTTCACCGGATTACATGTTGAATCGATTGAACGAAAAGGATCGAAATTTACAACAGGTAAAAAGGTCGGGAACTGTAAAAAATGCGATGGCGATGTTATTGATAAGTCGACGTTTTACGGTTGTTCTAACTACAATACAACACAATGTGACTTTACCATCTCGAAGAAGATTTTAAGCAAAGCTATTTCGCAAAAAAACATGACGAAACTATTAAAAGGTGAGAAGACCGATTTAATTAAAGGCTTTAAAAAAGGCGAGAAAACGTTTGATGCGAAGTTAGAGTGGAAAGATAATAAGATTAATTTTGTGTTTGAGAATTAAGTGGTTTTAACAAATGAAAAAGCTCTTTCCCGAGTAAAATGTGCTGTATTAGGTTTGAAAATATAGATAGAAAAGAAAAAGCATGACAATTTTATGTCATGCTTTTTTATTTTATAATTACAGAGTTTTGTATACTAGCACTAAAATTTATTTGAAATAATTGTTTGAAAAGGTGTTATTAAATTGGGCGTTTATATCATTTTGATCATTTCTTTTATATAAAGGGAAAATAAGGAATTAGAAAATAAAAACAAGCAATGAAGAGAACAGCTGAAAGTAGCTTACACCGATGTTTATAAAAAGTTATAGAGCATTTCTTTGAATAAGGAATGCTTTTTGTTTTTGCTTGGAATAAAAATATACAACAAAAATACTATCTAAAATAATAAAAATTTATTGCAAAACGATAAAATTTATATTAAAATCAAAATCAGAATAAATAAGTGTGGTGCTTTTTATGGAAAAGGTAACAACGTTATTTTTAAAATTAGAGGAGGTATAAATATGGAGGTTAACAATGTGATAATTGAAAATATGGATAACCCTCATGAGTTGGAGAGAATGTATAGAAAAGACCCGAAAGCTTTTAAAAAGTCATTCTCACAAGCATGGGATGAAAACCCTGATTCTCAGGTTCTTGGTGCTTGGTATGAAAGATTGCATTTCAAGGAGACGGCAAATACAGAAAAACCTTCATTGTTTCAAAAAGGTTTCTTATTCATGGGCATTTTAGCTATTCTGGCAGGGCTAAGCACCAGGGTAATCTTCCATTTTGTCGAGCAGGAAGCAATTGCTCCAATTAACTTGGCTTTTGGTGTAATTCCCTTTATTGCTGCTTATTTTATTTACAATAATACTCCGAAAAAAAGTATTATTTATTTCCTTGCAGCATTGTTCCTAATTGCCGGGGTGTATCTTAATATGTTGCCATTAAATTATAAAGACAGCAGTATCCTTGCGTATTTACATCTTCCTATATTCTTATGGGTCTTAGTAGGGCTTGCGTTTACAGGAAATGAATATTCAAAAGGAAGTACGAGATTAGCTTATATTAAATTTAATTTGGAATATTGTATTCTCTACGCCAGCATGGCAGTGAGCGGAATGGTACTAGCAGCATTAACCATGCAGTTATTTAGGTTTGTTGACTTGAATATAGAAGACTTCTATTTTAGTAATGTTATTTTATTTGGCGCTGCCGCTCTCGCTATTGTGGCTGCATACTTGGCATCAATGAATCTTAAACTTGCTAAGAATATTACACCATACATATCTAAAATTTTTAGTCCTCTCGTCTTGATCACATTGTTGATTTATCTTATAACGGTTATATGGGTCGGGAAAAATCCGTTCTTGGACCGCAATTTCCTAATGGCCTTCAACGGAATACTCCTTGGTGTATTGGCTGTTACCATATTTTCCATTGTTGAGAGTGAATCAGACGAGAAAAAGAACATTTCAGATTATATCAATTTTGCCTTAATTGTTCTTGCGCTTATTATTGACACTGTAGCTTTGTCAGCCATCGTATTCAGACTTTCTTCTTACGGGATTACACCTAATAGACTTGCTGTCTTAGGAGTAAACATACTGATCTGGGCAAATCTAATTTGGATTATGTTTTCCTATATGCGTTTTCTACAAAACAAATCAGGACCGACAGCTATCCAAGATGCCGTTACGAAGTATTTGCCAATTTACGGACTTTGGGCAGCTTTCGTTATATTTACTTTCCCTATAATTTTTAATTAGAAAGACTTTGTTAACGTAACGACAAGCTAATTTTCTATAACGTATAAAATCCTTAGAGCCGATAAGTATCGTTACTTCTATACTTTCTCGACAATAAAAAAACGTCCCAAAGTAGGACGTTTTTTTATGTGTATTGCTGTTTTTTCTTAATAAGTAATAACACTTGTGACACACACGCTAGTACTGGTAGTTCTATTAACGGTCCAATCACTAATGCAAGCGGGATAAGAGGCTCGTCTGGAAAAGCAGTCACAGCAATTGCGAGTGCAACAGGCGAGTTTCTCGCTAATGTTGTTAAGCTTAGGCTTACAGTGTCTTCATAGGATAAATGCATCATACGTCCTACAAACTGTCCTAGTATAAAGTTAATTATGAAGAACAGTAATACTGGTATAAGTAACAATAAAACAACATTCATATTTTGTAATAAGTACTTACCTTGTGAGGCAAACATCGCTACTATTGCTAAACTTAAAAATACAATTTGAGCAGAGCTGAAAAACGGAATGAGTTTATTCTCAAGTGTTTCAGCTTTTTTCATTTTATGCATAATGAATTTTGTAGCGTGCGCAAGTAAAAATGGTAAGACGATTACGATAACAATACTTTCTACTAAAATAGAAACCGCTACAGTATTCATTACACCAGCAAATAAAAATAAATAAATTGGAAGAAGTAGTACTTGCAAAATTAAATTTACAGGCAAAATTGCAGTAGAAACTGCTACATTTCCTTTCGCTATTTCAGTAAAGATTAAGTACCAATCTGTACACGGAGTAACCATTAACATAATAAAGCCGACCCAAAGTGCTGGGTGATCTGAAAGAAATAACGCGCCTAATCCCCAAGCAAGAAAAGGTGTCCATATAAAGTTAATACCTAGGCTTGTTCCAGCGAATTTTAAGTTGCGGAATCCATTTTTTATATCCTTTAATGGAATGCTAAGGAATAATCCATAAAGCATGAAAAATAAGAAGGGAACAATAAATTTTTCCGAATACATATGTATCATATTAAATTGTCCTAATATAACCCCGAATATAACAGCTGCAAGAATGATAAAGGTTTGAATCTTTTCTAAAGTACTCATTAATAAATCCTCTCTATAGATGAATTTCTCTCTCTAGTTGTATTATACAAGGGATTTCACTTATGTGTTTTCGAATTTATCATTTCGAATGAGGAAATATATTTCTTTGTTATTTTTAATCCGAGACATTTTTCTTTTCGAGAAGTTACTTGACTAAAGTAAGTAGATGTATTACAATCACTTACATAAGGTAATTAAATAACAAAAAGTTTTAATTTACTTAGGTTAAGGTATCAATTGGAACTTTTTATTAGAATAAGAATTTTTATGATGATGAATAATGAATATGATAAGAAAGTTTAGGTGAAGAAAATGGGATTATTTAGCTCATTGTTTGGTAAAAAAGAAGAAAATACAAAAGTAGAGGGGAATAAAACAATGTCAAAAGTATTATTTGTAAAAGCAAACGATCGTCCAGCGGAGCAAGCAATTAGTTCAAAAATGTATGAAACATTTGTAAGTGCTTATAAGGAAGCAAATCCGAATACAGAAATTACGGAGTTAGATTTATTCGCATTAGATCTTCCGTATTACGGAAATATTGCTATTTCAGGTGGATATAAACGTAGTCAAGGAATGGAGATAACAGCTGAAGAAGAGAAGGCAGTTGCTACAGTGGATAAGTACTTAAACCAGTTTTTAGAAGCTGAAAAAGTAGTATTTGCATTCCCATTATGGAACTTTACAGTACCAGCACCATTAATCACGTATATTTCATATCTTTCTCAAGCGGGAAAAACGTTTAAATATACAGCGAACGGTCCAGAAGGTTTAGTTGGTGATAAGAAAGTAGTTGTTTTAGGTGCTCGTGGTTCAGATTACTCTTCTGAACAAATGGCTCCTATGGAAATGGCTGTTAATTACGTTACAAACGTACTTGGGTTCTGGGGAATTGCAAATCCAGAGACAGTTGTAATTGAAGGACACAATCAATATCCAGATCGTTCACAGCAAATTGTTGAAGAAGGTTTAGATAACGTTAAGAAAGTAGCGGCGAAATTTTAATTAATGATAGTAAATGTAAAACCAACATGGATGACCATGTTGGTTTTTTAGTCTAATTTCCATGTTAAAAAATGTATATTCATAAAATAAATGAAAAGTTTGAAAATAGTATTGCAAAATATTATATAACAAACTATAATGAGTTCAAGAATAGTTGATACTTAAATTAAATATTCAGAAAATTCAATTAGTTAAAATTGGAAAATGAAATAAGGAAATTTGAATGGGGGTTATATTATGGCGAATAAAGTACCGTTTTCGTTCATAGTAGTTATCGGATTAATGTTATTTGCACTATTTTTTGGAGCAGGAAATTTAATATTCCCAGCGATGCTTGGTCAATCGGCAGGAGAGAATGTATGGATTGCTAACGCTGGATTTTTAGTAACAGGAGTAGGTTTACCATTACTAGGTGTATTAGCATTTGGTTTTTCAGGTAAAGATGATTTACAGTCATTAGCAAGTCGTGCTCACCCAGTGTTTGGGATTGTATTTACAACAGTTTTATACTTAGCAATCGGTCCGTTATTTGCAATACCAAGAACGGGAAATGTTTCTTATGAAATTGGTCTTAAGCCGTTTATGCCAGAGGGATTAGGTTCTACACCGTTAATTCTTTTTACAATTATATTCTTTAGTATTACTTGTTTTTTTTCGCTAAATCCTGCGAAAATTGTCGATATTGTTGGAAAAATCTTAACACCAATTAAATTAACATTCATCGGTATTTTAGTAATTGTTGCTTTTATTCATCCGATTGGAGAAATGCAAGCACCAGTTGAAGGGTATACATCACATGCATTTTTCAAAGGATTCCAAGAAGGATACTTAACAATGGACACGCTTGCATCGTTCGTATTTGGGATCATCATTATTAATGCAATTAAAGAAAAAGGTGCGAAAACGAAAACACAAATTATGGTTGTTTGTGCAAAAGCAACACTGATTGCTGCATCTATTTTAGCAATTATTTATACAGCTCTTTCTTATATGGGAGCTTCAAGCGTTGCGAAGCTTGGACATTTAGAAAACGGCGGAGAAGTATTAGCAAAAGTTTCTAACTACTATTTCGGATCATATGGCGGGGTATTATTAGGGTTAATGATTACAGTTGCTTGTTTAACAACAAGTGTGGGACTTGTATCAGCGTGTTCTTCATTTTTCCATAAGTTATTCCCAAATGTTCCTTACAAAGCAATCGCAATCACGCTATGTGTATTTAGTGCAATTGTTGCAAATGTTGGATTAACGCAATTAATTGCAGTTTCTGTGCCAGTATTAACAGCAATTTATCCACTAGCAATCGTGCTGATTTTCTTAACATTCTTCCACTCGTTATTCAAAGGTAGAGCTGAAGTTTATCAAGTGAGCTTAATCGTAACATTTATCATCAGCTTATTCGATGGATTAAGTGCAGCTGGAGTTAACATTGAAGTAGTAAGCCAAGTGTTCACTAAATTCCTTCCGATGCAGGAAGTAGGATTAGGCTGGATCTTCCCAGCGATTATCGGTGGATTTATCGGCTATGGTATTAGCGTTGTAAAAACGAAAAATGGAGTGCAACCAGCAGCTGATGCAAATAAGAAAATAAGTTAAATGAAAAAAGTTATAGAATTTGATTCTATAACTTTTTTGTTACTATTGATAAGAATAGAAAAAATAAAGTAATAGGGGAAATAAAATGAAAAAAACAATTGACCATATCGGGATCGCAGTTCGTGATATAGATAGTACGATACAGTTTTATGAAAAGGTTTTATCAGGAACTTTAATAGATCGATACGTAAGTGAAGCACCTGGTGTTGAAAGCGAAGTAGCTATTCTTGAAGTTGATGGTGATAGAATCGAATTACTTGCGCCAACGAATAATACAACTTCTCCAATAGCACGATTTATAAAGCAAAAAGGGAAAGGTGTCCATCATGTTGCGTATCGTGTAGACGATTTAGATGTAGCTTTAGAAGAATTAAAGGAACAAGGGATTCGAACGTTAGAACATACGCTTCGAATTAATAAACATGGTAGACGATTAATTTATCTTAACCCAGCGGATACAGAGGGAACAATCATTGAGTACTGTGATTATCCGGAAGAGAAGTAAAGGAAGTTTATCCTTGAGAAAAGGTGTTACGTAATAACGTAACACCTTTATAATGTGAGCTTTTAATTTTTAGTTTTTTAATCATCCCCTTTGTAGAGGAAGAGTGCAGCAGCGAAAAGATCCGCCAGATTTTATAATTTCTCCAAAGTCGATTTCAATAACCTCATAACCTCTAAGTCTCAGCTCTTTATTTGTTGTAGTATTAATGGGTAAACTAATCATCTTTTTATTGCCTAAAGATAATACATTGGTTGCTAAAGTAAATTGCTCTTTTTTAGATACTTCTATTAAATTATAACGATCTGATAACATTTTTAATGTACTATTACTAAATGCATGTGGATATATTAAGGCTTCTTCCTTTGAAATGATATTAAAAACACAATCTAAATGTAAAAAATCTTTTGAAAAAGGAACAGGAATTATTTTATAGTGTGTGAGAAACTGTTGAAGTTTTTTTACAGAGTTAAATAACGTTCGATTGCTCACGCCAATATATACAATATCTTGATCGATAATGACGTCACCACCTTCTATATGACTATTAATACAATCTATATAAGCAATATCTTGTTCTGACAATGTTTTTTTGAAAATTCGCTCTTCCCCTTTACGAACTTCATTTTTCATGTTAGAAATAAAAACTGTTTCTCCTATGGTAAAGCCGACATCCCTTGTGAAAACTTGTTCGGGAAAGCGGACTTTAGGAGGTAGCATTAGAGTGTGTATTCTATTTTCTTTAAGTATATCAATAAATTTTGAATATTGTTCTCTCGCTAGATTTACATTAAAGCCTAAATCGATAAAATATTTTTGGGTCTTGTTTATACCACTAGAAATATTCATATATAATGGTTCACATAGTATAACTTTTTTTAACGTACTATATTCACTTGAGCAATATGACTTTAAAATACTCATTCTTATAATCCTCCAATATAGGTGATTTTTAAATTGTTATACAATGATTGAAGCTTAAAATATTTTTGGATACAGAAGATAAAACGTAATAAAATATGAACTTAAAAAAGATTGAGCTTATAATAATTAAAGTGATTATTATAAGTTGTTATTTTTCTGTATTTTCAGTTTTTTATAACGACGGGTGTATCATTGCTCTAGAAAAAACGTAAAATAATTATAGGAACTCAGAATAATCTAGTATCTTTATAGATGAATTGTTTATCTGTTCCAAATCTGTATAACAAACCGCGATAGTGTAATTTTGCTCTAACCGATTTAGGCAGAAATAGAATTGACTAAAATCGGAATTAGTGTTCCGTAAGGTTATTTTATTTTGGGACCAATCGTCCATATTGAAGCCAAAACTATCTAATGGATATAGAAGTCCTTTTCCAATTGCTTTAACAAATGATTCTTTTAGAGTCCAAATATCAAAGAAAAACGATAACTGTCTATCGTGAGGAATATACTGAAAATAGTCAATTTCTTCTTGAGTAAAGCATAGTTCGGTTACGGAAAGATCTATAGGTTGAATTTTTTCAATGTCTACACCAATTCGTCCAGTTGAAGCAAGTCCACATATAATCCATTCTTCAGAATGAGATAAATTAAAATCCCCCTTCCAACCATGATATTTATTTAAAAAAGGGCGGCCTGTTCGATCTCTTTTAATAGAGATAGTATCTGCAGGTATGAGCAATAATCTTTGCAAACGTTTTCTGATGCATAGATGAGCTAATAATGTTCTTTGTTGATCTTCTAATTTATGAAATCTTAAAATTCTTTCCCTTTCATTTTTAGGTAATTCTGTGAGTTTCAGCTCTATGTCTTTGTAGGGTAGTAAAATTCCTAATTTAACTGCAATAATTTCTAAGTAACTATCAATTTTTTTCATAATGACCTCACTAACAATATAAATAATAGTCTCAAGAGAATTTAAATGTATAATTAATTTTATTATTTATCAACTACCATTAAGTTATAGAGAGCGATATAAGATTTATTGAGAAATCATGTGAATTATATTAAGTGTTATTGTATAGCTATTTTGAAGAAATGAACAAACTTATGTTTTATTTTTTTTTTGAAGTCAATTCAATTATTAAAAAAGTTTCTCAAGTTTTGTTATGTATTTTAGATTGCTTTGAAAATTAAATGAAGTTACAATTAACCCTGTTTAATAGTTGGAAAAATCAGAAAAATAAAAGGGGATTGGGTAAGTGATAATTTCTGGAGAAATAAAAGAATTTATAAAGAATTATGATGATAAATTACCATTCTCAGGTGCGATTTTAATTCAAAATAAAAAAAAGGTCTTTGAAGATGGATTTGGATATGCGAATAGAAGTGAACAAATTTTTAATACATCACGTACTCGGTTTGGTATGGCTTCTGGGTGTAAAATTTTTACTGCAGTTGCAATATGTCAATTAGTTGAAAAGGGTGTTTTAACTTTTGATACTTGTTTGAAAGAGTGTTTAGAAGACTCATTCCCAAATTTTTATGAAGGTATTACAATTCATCATTTATTAACTCATACTTCGGGCATACCAGATTATTTTGATGAAGAAGAAATGGATGATTTTGAAGATTTATGGAAGGATACCCCAATGTATTCTATTAAATCTCCTGCAGATTTTCTGCCTATGTTTCAAAATTATCATATGAAGTTTAATCCTGGAAGTAAATTTTCTTATAGTAATGCAGGTTATATTTTACTTGGGTTGATTGTAGAAAAATTGACAGGGATGAAGTTTGCAGAATATGTAAAAGAGAATATATTTCAGGTTTGCGGCATGTCAGATTCAGGATATTTCCGGATGGATCAACTGCCGGAACGAACTGCACTTGGATATATAGATAATAAAGATGATAACACTTGGAGAACTAATATCTATTCGGTCCCTATAGTTGGTGGGCCAGATGGAGGGGCTTTTACAACAGTTTTAGATTTAGGAGAATTTTGGAATGGATTATTTAATGGGAAACTCCTAAATAAAGAGTACACTAATCAGTTGTTAACTCCTTATGTGAAAAATAATAGTTTACATTATGGATATGGTGTTTGGATTTCAATGGAAAATGATGAGATTCTCAAATATTTTGTATTTGGATTTGATCCAGGTGTGAGGGTTCATTCATCTGTAAATGCAAAGTCTAAGATGCAATTCCATATTATGTCTAATGTGGAACGAAATGTAGTTCCTATTAAAAGTGGGATTGATAAATTAATTTCTGAAAAAAAGATTTAGTTTTTGAGATTCATGGATGTTTTTTGATACCTACAAAATAAAAAAGGATATGAATATTTAACTAAGAGTTAATATGCTTATAAAAACTGTTGGATTGTTCGCTTTAAATGATTAATTAGAGTATAAATTTTGAGAGCCTAAGGGTGTTTGTTAAGGATTTAAATGAAGGATTCCTGATAGAAATCAACAGCATTAATTTCTATATAAAGGAGTTAATAATATGATTAGAGGAACTACCGATTTAGGGGAAAGTCAAAAGAAAGAGTTAGAGAAGCATCGTTTTTCGAAAGAAATCAACTTGGAAATTCGCGAATTACAAAAAACCAACAATTGGTATAATTTTTTTGCCATAGGATTGGATTGGGGTATTGTGTCCTTAGTAATTGCATTGAATTATTTTATCCCTACTATGTGGATGTATTTGATTAGTATTGTTATCATTGGTAGCCGTATGCGTGGCCTTGATATTATGATGCATGAGTCAAGTCATCGTATGCTTTTTAAAAATCGTAAATTAAATAAGTGGGTTGCATGTTTCTTTGCTGCTTATCCGATAATGATTTCTTATAAAGCATATTGTAAGAGTCACATGAATCACCACAGGTATTTATGGAGTGAGATAGACCCTGATAAGCAAAGGTATCAAATTGTTGGGTTAGATAAACCGACTAAAAATAAAATGAAATTTTTTATTCAGCATTGCTTAAAGCCTTTGTTCTTAGTACATGTGCCGAATTATTTGATTGGAATGATCAAAGTAACAGCATATGCAAAAGAGGAACCTAGATTTGATCAAATAATCAGGACTCTATATTGGGGCGCTATCATTATTTGTTCGATTGTTTTCGGTTTCTGGCAAGAGCTGATTTTATTTTGGGTAGTTCCGTTTTTAACAACTTTTCAAATGTTAAAATATTGGGCTGAAATGGCCGAACATGCAGGACTAGAATCGGAAAATGAGATATTTGCATCAAGAAATTCTTTTGGGAATTGGTTTGAGCGCTTTCTCATTCATCCTCATAGAAACTCATACCATTTGGTACATCACTTGTTCCCTGCTGTTCCACACTTTAACATAAAGAAGGCTCATCTTATTTTAATGAAAGATGAAGAATATCAAAAAGCGCATCATTGTACAGGGTTCTTTTTTTCCACTGCACCAGGATTCTCTTCTGTAATAGATGATATACAAGGACGGATACCATTTTGGAATAAAGTGAAAGGGAAATAGATCATTATACGTGTTGTGCTACATAGGCTGTATGGAAATTTAATGGTTTACCAAAGATAATTCCTGATTGCACCCTAAAATATAAATGGGAGCTAGATTAATAAAAAAATTGGGAGATGTTAGGTGGCTAATTAAGTTCTATAGAGCCTTTTAAAATTTAGTAAATAATTTTGATTCATAGGAAAGGAGAGTATATGAATAACACGATGCTTTTTTGTTTTCCTTATGCTGGTGGATCCGGTTCGATATATAGTAAGTGGAAAAATTACTTACATCCTAGTATTGAATTGAAACCAATTCAATACGCAGGAAGGGGTAAAAGATTTCAAGAAGATTGTTATGATGATATGAATCACGCGGTTAATGATATATTCGAATGTATATATAGAGTTGTAGGTAATTGCGATTACGCGTTTTTTGGTCACAGTATGGGCGGGCTTATCGCTTATGAACTTTGTAAGGAAATAGAAAGTAGAAATCTTAATGCTCCTGTGCATATTTTTCTATCAGGTGTCAAGCCCCCAAATTTTATTAGAGAACAAAAAGTGTCTAACTTACCAGAAAAAGAATTTAAAGATGTGATATTAAATTTAAATGGTACTCCAAAAGAAATTCTTAATAATCAGCAGTTAATGGATATATTTATCCCAATTTTAAGATCTGACTTTAAATTGATAGAAGAATATAAATTCAGTAATGAATTGTACAAGTTAAATACGTGTATTACTGCAATGTACGGTAAGCTGGATGATGTTACTGAGGAATACATGAAAAAATGGTGTGAGTTTACTTCGAGAGATACTGTTGTTTATGGCTATCCAGGAGATCACTTTTTTATTAATGAAAATTACATTGATATTATAAATCTTATTAATTCAACATTGGTTGGGAGAGGAGATTATTATGAGCAATGATGTTTATAATGCAGATTTGTTAACTAAAGAGGAGAAGTTTTGGTTGGATCAACTATCAACGGATTTAGAAATGAGTAGTTTTGTAAATTTTAATAAAAAAGTTGGTGTGAAAAATCAGGAAGAAAAAATATTTACATATAGATTATCAGAAAACATATCACATAAAATTAGTGAAATAAGTAATCATTCTGAATATGGAATGCTTATCATTTTGATTGCTAGTGTGAAATATTTGCTCTCAATATACACGGATAGTAAAGATATTTCTATTGGAACGCCAGTAATTCAATCAAAATCTGGCACAGCATATTATGATCATCTTTTGATTATAAGAAGTAATGTCCATAGTAAGATGACATTTAAAGAGCTTCTATTAAAAGTACAACAAAACATTACAGAGGCAAATAAAAATCAGAAAGTATCGCATAAGCGATTAGCAAAACTTTTAGGAGATGAGAATGCAAATTCTAATAAACTGAATCCTCGTACAGTCATACAGTTTGAAAATATTCAACATAATATTTCTAATCATTATACAAATGCAGATACCGTCTTTAATTTTACATGGCATGGAGATAAAATAGAGTGTTGTATCACTTGTAAAGAAAGTGTAGGAGACTTGATTGAAAGAGTTATAAATCAATTGACTCATTTGTTAAAAGCAGTAGTAGCTAATCCGAGTATAAGGCTCTCTGAAATTGATATTTTATCCAATGAGAGAAATCGTATTCTAAATGAGTTTAACAACACAAAAACAGGTTTTCCTAAGGATCAATCTGTTGTTGACTTGTTTGAATTTCAAGTAGCTAAAAGTCCCCATAAGCTAGCAGTCTTTTACCAAAATCAAAATTTAACTTACGAGGAATTAAATATAAGAGCAAATCATATAGCACATAAATTAGTTGAATTAGGAGCTAAAAAAGATTCTGTAATAGGGATTATGTTAGATAGATCGCTCGAACTTCCAATTGGTATATTAGGTGTTTTAAAGGCAGGGGCTGCATATTTACCCATTGATCCAAACTATCCAAATGAACGAATTAATTATCTCTTAAGTAATTCTAATGTAGATATCATTTTGAAGTGCAGCAATAATGAATTTAATTTTATAATTGAAAACACTAGATTTGTTGATATAGATACAACTTTGGGAGACGGTACACCTATAGAAATGAGTGGGAATTTAGAATTGAAAATCTCATTAGAGAGCTTAATGTATGTTCTTTATACATCTGGGAGCACTGGTGACCCTAAAGGAGTTATGGTGAAAAGAAATTCATTTATGAATTTGCTCAACTGGTATACCAATGAATTTGATATGAATCCAACCGATAATGTATTATTAATTGCCCCAATTAGTTTCGATACAGCGCATAAAAATTTATTTGCTCCATTGATAAAAGGGGGGCGATTGCACCTTTTTGAGTCAGGTATGTATGATTACAATAAAATGTCTGATTATATAAATACTCATAAAATTACGAGCATTAATTGTACCCCAAGTGGTTTTTATCCATTGGTTGATTATAATGAGAGAACTAATTTTAGTAGGTTAATCACGTTGAAGCGTATTTTTTTAGGTGGTGAATCGATAAATTGTAAAAAACTCAAACCTTTAGTTAAATCAATAAATTTCAAGAGCGAAATTATAAATACGTATGGTCCCACGGAATGCACGGATTTAGCCTCTTTCTATAGAATTAGTAATCAAGAGATAGAACAATTGAAGGTGATTCCAATCGGGAAGCCTCTTAATAATGTCGAAATATACATTGTTGATCAAGAGATGAATCTTGTACCTATTGGTATAACAGGAGAACTGTGTATTGCTGGGGTTGGATTGGCACGTGGGTATTATAATGCTCCAGATTTAACGAGAGAAAAATTTGTAGAGTTTCCGAAAATTACCGAAAAAAAAGTTTATAAAACAGGAGATATGGCAAGGTGGATGCCTGATGGGAATATTGAATTTATTGGAAGGAAAGATAATCTTACGAAAATAAGGGGGTTTCGGGTAGAAGTTGGGGAGATAGAGACTGGTCTTATGAAGCATCCAGATGTAGATGAGGTTGTTGTTGTCGCAATCGAAGATACTTTCGGTACGAAAGTATTAAGTGCTTATTTTGTTGCCAATGTGAATATAACAAACTCAGAATTAAGAAATTTCCTTATTAAAAGTTTGCCGAATTTCATGGTGCCAACCTACTTCACTCAACTGAAAAAAATGCCACTCAATCAAAACGGGAAAATTGATCGTAAAGCATTGCCAGTGTCCAACTTGGATCCAGTATCAGACTTCGACTATGTTGCACCAGAAGGCGAATTGGAAAAAAAGGTTGCACATATATGGAGAGATGTTCTTAATATTCAAAAGATAGGAGTGTATGATAATTTTTTTGAGTTAGGTGGGCATTCTTTAAATGCTGCTTCGATTATATTGAAAGTTAACCAAGAATTTGACGTGAATATACACTTAAGTGAAATGTTTAAAAAGCCAACTATAAAAGAATTTACAACTCTAATACTGGATGGGGAACAACATAAAAGTTCAATTATATTACCTGTTGAAGCAAGAGAATACTATCCTGTTTCATCACAGCAAAAAAGGCTATTTATTATGTGGCAACTTAATCGTGATTCAGTAGCTTATAATTTACCGTCTGGGACAATCATAGAGGGTGATCTCGAATATGATATGTTGGTGAGAGCTTTCCAACATCTTGTTGATCGTCATGAATCTTTACGTACATCGTTTTCATTCATCAATGGACAAGTGGTGCAGTATGTACATCCTAAATTAAAGGTTATTGTTGATATCGTTGAAGCATCGGAAGAAGAATTAATGGAGTATGTACATGGGTTTGCTACACCTTTTAATCTGGGACAACCTCCTCTATTTAGAATCAAAGTTATTAAAATCAGAGAAAATAAGCATTTGCTGTTAACTGATGCTCACCATATTGTCTTTGATGGTATATCGATGGACATAATTATGGAGGAATTTTATGATAGTTATTTAAATAAAGATTTGCCTCCGATTAAATTACAATATAGAGACTATGCAGTATGGCAGGCAGAATTTTTTCAGACTGATGATTTTAAGAGTAAAGAAAAGTATTGGCTAAACATATTTAAAGAGGAACCTCCATTACTGGAGTTAAATACAGATTATCCACGACACCCGGTGCAACTTTATGATAGTGATTATGTACCAATTATGGCGGGATACGATTTGACAAAGCGTTTGAAAAAGATAGCGAAGGAGAATGGGACAACCCTATATACGGTGCTACTTGCTGCTTTAAATGTATTGTTTTTAAAATATACGGGTCAAGAAGATATTACGATTGGTACCCCTACAGCTGGCCGATCTCGTCCAGGTTTGGAACGGACTATTGGTATGTTTGTGAATACGGTAGTAATAAGAAATTTCCCATGTCGCAAAAAAACATTTCTGAATTTTCTGGATGAAGTGAAGGATAATACAATAAAAGCCATTGATCACGAGGAATATCCGTTTGAATTGTTAGTAAATCAAGTAGATGCTTATCGAAATACAGGGAGAAATCCAATATTTGATATTATGTTTTCTTTGGATAATGATGAGTATTTCTTTAAGGATAAAGGGGAATTAACTTTCCGAAAATTCCCATTTGAAAGTAGTATGACTCAATTTGATATGTTCATTCATGTATTAGAAATTAATGAAGATATGCATTTTAAGTGGAAGTATCGTAAGGATATATTCAAGAAGGATACAGTACAAAGATTAGCAGAACATTTTATTTATCTACTTGATGAGATTACCGAAAAGATGGATATACCATTACAAGATATCCAGATGATGTCTGAATCAGAGATGAAAACCGTTCTTTATGAATTTAATAATACGACGGATGAATATTCGTATCAAATGACGGTGCATGAGATATTTGAGCAGAAAGTGAAAGAAGGTCCATCAGAAAATGCCATCGTATATAAAGAAATGACACTAACGTACTCTGAGCTGGATGCAAGGGCAAATCAACTGGCCCGCACTTTAAGAAAAAAGGGAGTGCAAAGAAATAGCGTTGTTGGACTTATTGCAGAGCCTTCCTTAGAAATGGTCATAGGAGTTCTCAGTGTGCTAAAAGCAGGAGGGGCATTTTTACCGATTGATCCCACTCTTCCAATAAGCAGGATAAAATATTTTTTGAGAGACAGTGATTGTCAGTTGGTTCTGGCCCGAAATAATATGAAGGAACGCTTTACTTTTGAACAGGAAGTAATTAGGTTGGATGATGAAATAAACTGTAAAGAAGATGGTTGTTATCTTGAAAACATAAACCAGCCCGACGATTTGGCATATGTAATTTATACCTCTGGAACAACCGGTAACCCTAAAGGGGTTATGGTCGAACACAAGAATATTGTGAATCAGTTGATAGGACTCATTCGGAAATTAAAATTTAATCAAGAAATGAATCATTTATTGCTAGCAAAAATCACATTCGATGTTTCTGTTCAACAAATCCTTCTCCCGATTCTCTCTGGGGGTAGGTTATATATTCCTGAGGAAGAGCTAATCGCTGAGCCAAGAAATATGTGGAACTTTATTGAGAAAAACAAAATTAATGTCTTGGGCGCTGTACCTACCCATTTGAAAGTTTTAATAGATAATATTGTCATAAGTCAACCTCTTAACTATGTTCTTGTAGCCGGTGAGGTCTTTACAAAGAGTCTTTATGATCAATTAAAGAGTACTGTTAATGCTGAGATGATTATTAATCTGTATGGTCCAACCGAGACGACGATTTTTTCAACATACTATATTTGTCGTGAAAATGAAGAGGGTTCGAGCATACCAATAGGTAAGCCTCTAAGTAACTATAGGGCATATATTTTAAATCAAGATTATTATCCTGTACCTATTGGTGTGACTGGGGAGTTATATATTGCTGGGGCAGGTGTAGGAAGGGGATATATCAATAAGTCAGATTTGACAGATGAAAAATTTATGTCCAATCCATTTATTCCAGGTGAGAAAATGTATAAAACGGGAGACCTTACAAGGTGGCTCCCTAATGGGGACATTGAGTATCTTGGAAGGATTGACCATCAGGTAAAGGTTAAGGGAGTCCGAGTAGAGCCAGATGAAATAAAAAACCACATTTTAAATCATAAATATATTGATAATGCAATTGTTGTTGCGAAACAAAATCAAAGTAATGAAAGCTATTTGTGTGCGTATCTAATTACAAACCAAGAGGTTACTAGTACAGAATTAAGGGAGTATTTGAGGAATAAGTTACCTGAATATATGATTCCGTCACATTTTGTGCAATTAGAGAGTATGCCTGTAACGAATAACGACAAAGTCGACGTAAGAGCCTTGCAAGAAAGGGATGATGAGAATTATATATCGTTAGGTACTACTTATATAGCACCTGGAACGAATCTAGAAAAAATGATAGCGGAGATCTGGAAACAGGTACTTGGGGTAAATCAGGTCGGTATTTATGATCATTTCTTCGAACTTGGTGGGAATTCACTGAATATTATTCAAATAAATGAACGGTTGAAAAATGATTTGAACATCGACATAACTGTAATGATGCTATTTAGATATCCTACAATTTATTCTCTATCCCAGCAATTAAAGATGACTGCTGAGAGCAGGGTACAGGAAAAAATGAATTCAAATAGAGTTCAGGTAATAAAGGAATCGAAAAATAGGTTAAAACAAAGACGTCAAAGAAAGAGGGATTCGAATGAATGATAGTGCACAGGAACCGATAAGAAATGGTATAGAGATTGCTATTATTGGAATGTCTTGCAGATTTCCTGGTGGAGATACTATAAATGAATTCTGGGAAAATTTGAAGAATGGTGTAGAATCGGTAACTTTCTTCACAGATAAGGAGTTACAGAAAGGAGGAATTGATCTAGAAACGATCCAGAATCCCAATTATATAAAGGCTGGTGGGGCTATTACAGGAACAGAATGGTTCGACAATAAATTATTTAATTACTCACCTAGGGAATTAGAGGTAATGGATCCACAGCTGAAAATTTTGCACGAGTGTGCTTGGGAAGCATTAGAGAGTAGTGCTTACTTTTCGGATACCTTTAATGGTTTAATTGGTACTTATATTGGAGCATCTACAAACTTATATTGGTTAGAAGCGGTATATGATGGAGCGAAAGATTTTATAAAAGAAGCAGAATTTTTAAATGGTTCTCAATTTTTCGGCACCAGATTATCACATAAATTAAATTTGAAAGGTCCTAGTTATACAGTTCAAACTGCATGTTCCTCTTCATTGGTTGCTGTGCACTTGGCATGTCAAGCTCTATTAAGTGGAGATTGTGACATTGCTTTGGCTGGAGGGGTTTCACTTACATTACCTGAGAAAAGAGGGTATTTATACAAGGATGGCATGATTCTTTCACCAGATGGACACTGTAGACCTTTTGATGATAATGCTAGGGGAACGGTCAATGGAAATGGAGCGGGAATTGTTGTTTTGAAGCGTATGGAGGATGCGATTGCTGATGGAGATTTCATCCATGCTGTTGTGAAAGGATCCGCAATAAATAATGATGGCGCTGATAAGGTTAGTTTTAATGCGCCAAGTGTAGAAGGACAAGCTGCTGTTATTAGAGCAGCTCATCACATGGCCGAGGTAGAATCTGAAAGTATATCATATGTAGAGGCTCATGGTACTGGAACAATGCTAGGTGACCCGATTGAGGTTGAAGCCTTGAAGTTGGCATTTAATACAGAGAAGAATAATTTTTGTGGTATTGGATCGGTTAAAGGGAATATTGGTCATCTTGATAACGCTGCAGGTATAGCAGGTTTGATAAAAACTGTAGTTGCTTTGGAGAATCGCATGATTCCACCAAGCATTAACTACGAGAAAGCAAATGAAAAAATTAATTTTGGTAATAGTCCATTTTATGTACAGGATACATTGGCAGAATGGAAGAACCAAGAGTTTCCTTTAAGAGCAGGAGTAAGTTCATTTGGTATGGGAGGAACAAATGCCCATGTTGTACTTGAGGAACCTCCCCAAAGAGAAGCTTCTGAGCGGAGTAGGAGATATCAATTACTTTCTTTTTCTGCACAAACGAAAAAATCTCTTGAAGAGCAAACTAAAAAGTTAGCTGAATATTTAAATCATAACAATAATGTGAATTTGGCTGATGTAGCTTATACACTTTTAAATGGAAGGAAAAATTTAAAATATCGAAGAGCATTAGTGGTTTCGGATATAGAGGAAGCGAAGCGAGAATTTTTTATTCAAAATTCTGGTAAGGTTCAAACTAACATTTGTGATGGCGGTAGTAAGCAAATAATTTTCATGTTTCCCGGGCAGGGTGCGCAATATGTAAATATGGGATTGGATTTATATAAAGAAGAGAAGAGATTTCGAGATGAAGTGAATCTTTGTTGTGAGATTTTAGAAGAGATTAGTGGGATTGATTGGAAGGAAGTCTTATATCCAAAGGACCTGGAAGCTAGAATGAGAGATGATATAAATCAAACATCTAATACACAGCCTGCAATATTTATTTTTGAATATTCATTAGCAAAAACACTAATGGAATGGGGCGTCTATCCGGACGGCATGATTGGACATAGTATAGGGGAATATGTGGCGGCTTGTTTGGCGGGAGTGTTCTCATTAAAGCAAGCGCTACAGTTGGTGTATGAGCGGGCGACCTTAATGCAGCAATTACCTAAAGGAAGCATGATAAGTGTAATGGCTTCGAAAAATGAAATTTTACCACTAATGAATCAAGATGTATCTATTGCCGCGGTGAATAGTCCAATATCATGCGTAATCTCAGGTTCTGATGAGGCAATCTATACTTTTGAGGGGGAATTGATTAGGAAAGGTTTTCAGTTTAAAAAACTTACAACTTCCCATGCCTTTCATTCATCCATGATGGACTCAATTTTAGATACCTATGGAAAGAAGTTAAAAGAAATTAATTTCCAGGATATTAAAATACCATTTGTATCCAATTTGACAGGAGAATGGATTACGGAAGAACAAGCAAAAAGTGCAGATTATTGGGTGAATCATCTGCGACATGTAGTGGAATTTTCTGAGGGCATTAAGCATCTACTATCGGGTACGGAAAGTATTTTTGTGGAGGTTGGACCAGGTAGAACATTAAGTAGTTTTGTTAGACAACATACTCAAGGAGAATCAAAATGCCCAATTATTAATACTGTAAGGCATCCTAAAGAAAAAATTTTTGATGACAATTACTTGCTTCGAAATATTGGTAAATTGCATATTCATGGCGTGAAGATTAACTGGTCCAAGTATTTTTCGCAAGAAAGAAGATATCGTGTTCCACTCCCTACGTATCCTTTTGAACGGCAGTTCTTTAGCCTTTCTAAGGATATTGAAATGGAAGAGAGTTCCCCTTTATCGCAAAGTGACTATGTAGAAGAGCTAAAGAGGAATGTTGTTCCGAAAGATGATAAACAGCGGAAAATTATAGAATCATATAAGAGAGTTACGGGAGTAAAACAAGTTAGTATCCATGATGATTTCTTTGAATTAGGAGGTAGCTCACTAACGGCTATCAATGTTGTTTCGAACTTACAGAAGGATTTTGATATTTCTATTAATCATTTATTTGAATACCCTAGAGTCTCTGATCTAGCGCAGCATATGACATATAAAAAGGAGAAGACCATTCCAGATGCATTAGCAACTTATCTGATTGCTAGAGGAGAAAGGCATCGGTTTATGGAGGAGAAGATAAGAGGAGACATAGCGATACGAAGTTTATATGATGATAGAAACAAAAAGTATTACGAAATCAACCTTTCTTGCCAAACCGGTTATAAGGAAGTTCTATTGACAGGAAGCACGGGATATTTGGGCGTTTACTTATTACATGATTTATTAACTGAATTAGATTGCAATGTGCATTTGATTGTAAGAAGTGACAATTGTATAAAAGCAGAAAATCGCATTAAAGAAAAAGTTTGCTCTTATTTTGGAACATCTTTTTATGATAAGTATAAGAAAAGAATTTTTGTATATAGTGGCGACCTGACAAAAAAATATATGGGCTTAGATTTGCCGAACTATCAATATTTGAGTGAAACAATCCAATGTATTATACATTCAGCAGGCAGTGTTAGTCATTATGGGAAATATGAAAAATCCTATGAAGCAAACGTTCTAGCTACGAGAAATGTAATTGATTTTTCGCTTAAGGGAGTAAAGAAAGATGTGAATCATATTTCTACATTGGCTGTAGCTTCTGGTGTAGTAAAGAATAACGAAGATATATTGTATACGGAGTATGATAATGATTTAGGGCAAATTATTGAAAATCCTTATCCAAAGACAAAGTTAGAAGCTGAAAAGATTGTACTGGAAACGAGGGATAAGGGAATAAATGTAAATGTTTTTCGAGTGGGAAACATTGGTTTTGATTCTAAAACAGGAAGGTTTCAAGAAAACATAGAGCAGAATGCATTATACTCAATGATGAAATCATATATAAGAATTGGATTGGTTCCAGAAATGGAAAGAGATATAGATTTTGCATGTGTGAATGATGTTAGTCAGGCAATTATTAAGTTGTTTAATAAAAAAGAATTAATGAATGAGACTCATCACATTTTCAATCCTAACTATGTAAGCTTATCAGCTCTTTTAACAACGTATGGATTAGACATAGATGTAAAAGAAACTTCAATTGATAAATTTATAAATTATATCTTTGATGAAAAGCAATTTAATCAATATGCATCAGATATATATAATTTACAGCTGCATTGTATAGGAGATGAATTGAAAACATTTAATGATGTCGAACAAACATTGTTCCATATAATGGGAGATAAAACGAATATGCTGTTAAGAAAAACGGGTTTTGTATGGAATAATATTACGGATGAAATGACGAAAAAAATGATTAGATATGGTCAAAAAGTTAATTATTTCGAAAAACATTAAATATAAAGTGGTGATAATTTGAAGTATAGAGAATATTTTTCACTAACTCATCCTCAACAAAGGATTTGGTATATGGAGAAAATTAATCCTCATCAGCCATTGCATAATATTGGGGGAACAGTAAAGATACAAGGAGAAGTGGATTTTGATTGTCTTGAGAAAGCAATTAATTATTTTATAAAAAAAAATGATGGAATCAGGCATCGATTTGTAGAATCGGATGAGAAGGTTCATCAATATGTGGAGAAATATCATAAATATCAAGTTCGATATACTATTTTTAATAGTCAGAAGGATTTAGATGCCTGGGTTCAGCAGGAAGCTGCAAAACCTTTCGATATCAATGAACAAGACTTATTTGATTTTGCTTTGTTCAAGTTACAAGATACTAAAGAAGGGGGATATTTCGTTAAGGTCCATCATATAATTTCTGATGGTTGGTCTATGAATCTTTTAACTGAACAGATTTGTAATGCATACACTCAAATTTTGAAAGGTGAAAAAATAACAGATCAGCTTAATAGTACCTATATGTATTGCCTTGAGAAGGAAGAATCCTATTTAACTTCAAAAAGATTTATGAAGGATAAAAATTTTTGGAATGAGAAGTTTAGTAAGCTCCCAATTGTGAAGCGGAAGAACGAAGTAGATTGTGCAAAGGCAAATAGAAAAACATATTCTTTAACAAATAATCAATCGGATGAAATTAAACAATTTGCTACTGACATAAATGTTTCTGTGTACGCATTCTTTGTTGCCCTATATTATATTTACTTAAATAAAGTAAATGGGCAGGATGATTTAATTATTGGAATGCCTGTACTTAATCGAGCGGGGAAAAATGAAAAAAATATTGTGGGGATGTTAACAAGTACTATGCCATTTCGTCATACTGTTGATAGTGAAATGACAGTCTTAGATTTTATAAAAGGCATTAATCGTGAATTGGTTCGCTGTTATTATCATCAAAAATATCCATATGATGTATTGGTGAAAGATTTGGAATTAAAGAAAAAGGGATACGGTGATTTATTTGATACATGTATTAACTATTACAATACAAAACTTCCTACTGAAATTAATGGTACACCAATAGAAAATGAAGAATTTTACAATAGGAATCAGATTTATTCAATTCAATTGATTATTCGAGAATGGTCTAGATTAGGAGGATTTAATCTAGATATAGATTATAAGGATCATATGTATACAGAAAAGCAAATTGAACAAATGTATCTTGGAATCAGTCATTTACTGAATCAGATGTTGGAGTCGCCTAATAAAAAGTTGATGGAATTAGAAATTTTACCAGAAGATATGTGGAATAAATTGATATATGAATTTAATGCAACGAATAGGGAGTATCCAAAGGACAAGACAATCCATCAGCTTTTTGAAGAACAAGTAGAAAGGACACCAGATAGAGTTGCGATTTGCCTGGAAGATAAGGAACTTACGTATCGTGAATTGAATGATAGATCTAATCAATTAGCGAGGTATATATTAAAGAAAAATGTAACAAAAGGTACAGTAATAGGAATATCAACTACGCATTCTCTAGAAACAATTATTGGAATTTTAGGAATTTTAAAAGCAGGAGCGGTATATTTACCTATTGATCCACAATATCCATCTGAACGGGTCAATTATATGCTGCAAGATTCAGATATCAATATTCTGTTCACTAATTTTGATATTTCGCATCAATGGGATCTTTCTTTGTATGCGGTTGAGGTTATCCATATAAATGCAGCTCATATTTATATGGGAGATACTTCTAATATTAAAAATAGAAGTGAGCCGACTGACCTTGCTTACATCATATATACATCGGGTTCTACGGGAAACCCTAAAGGTACAATGATTGAACAGAAAGGATTGGTTAATTATATTTCCTGGGCAAATCAAGTATATGTAGGCGCAAGTGAAAATGAAGTTTTCCCATTGTATTCATCTCTTGCTTTTGATCTTACTGTTACAACTATATTTACCCCATTAATTAGTGGTAATCAGATTATTATTTATCCTGCTGATGCAAACGAATATGTATTATATAGGATATTTAAAGAAAAAAAAGCAAGTATTATTAAATTAACTCCATCTCACCTGTTTTTATTGAAAGATTCAGACTTTTCTGGGTGTTCAATTAAAAAAATTATTGTTGGTGGAGAAAATTTAACAGTAGACCTTGCCGCAAACATACAGAAAAAATTAGGTAGAGAAACAAAAATATATAATGAATATGGGCCCACAGAAACAGTTGTAGGATGTATGATTCATCAATTCGATATTGAAAAAGATAAAGGGGTATCTGTTCCTATTGGTGTACCTGCACAAAATATGAAAATATATGTGTTGGACTCCGATCTTCGCCCAGTACCAATGGGAGTTGTTGGAGAAATTTATATTTCTGGGGAAGGTGTTGCAAGAGGATATTTTAACAATCAGGCTTTAACAAGAGAGAGATTTATTGTAAATCCATATTCGGAAAAAGAGCAGATGTATAAATCGGGTGATTTAGCTAGATTTATTGAAGGAGATAAGATTGAGTATTTGGGAAGGAAAGATGATCAAGTAAAAGTTCGTGGGTTCCGCATAGAACTAAAAGAAATCGAAATAAACTTGCAAAAATATCTGAGCATTAAGGAAGTGGTAGTGATTGATCAAGAGGATTATGATGGAAACCGCTATCTTTGTGCCTACTATACTGAGAATGCTAAGGTGAAGACATCCGAACTATTTAGATTCTTAAAAGAGATCTTACCAGTTTATATGATTCCTTCGTATTTTATTGTGTTGAAAGAAATACCGTTGACGTTTAACGGAAAGCTGGATAGAGAGGCCTTGCCGAAACCTGAAGTTAAAATAGAGAAAAAAACTGAAGGTGAGATAGAAAGTGATTTAGTAGGTATTATACGTGAAGTATTAAATGTTGAAAAAGTAAGTATAAGAGACAACTTCTATCATCTAGGCGGGGATTCCATTAAAGCAATTCAAATTTCTTCTAAGATACGTGAGAAAGGGATTAAAATAAAAACAAAGGATATTTTGGCTAATCCAGTTATTGAAGATATGATTTTATATTTAGAAATGACTAGCACAAAAGAGCAGAAGAGTAATCAACAATGTGTTGGTAGTATTGAAACGATACCATCTATCTCATGGTTTTTTTCGCAAGATTTGAACAATATAAACCATTATACACAGTCAGTGTTAGTCAAAGTAAAGGATGACGTTGAGGTTGGGATACTTGAATCGGCATTTAGCTTATTAGTTTGTCATCACGACGCTTTTCGCTTGAATTACCGGATGGAAACGAAGGAATTATTTTATAATCAAAATAATTACAATAAAAAAATAAAAATAGAATCATTAGATTTATCTGAATTATCAAAAACAGAGCAAAGTATTCGTATTGCTAGTATTGGAGAAATATTGAAATCGAGCTTTAATATTGAAAATGAAATTCTTCTTAAAGTTTGTATATTTGATTTGGGCGATTTTGGTAAAAGACTATTAATGACAGCTCATCATTTAGCTGTTGATGGTATATCTTGGCGAATTATTTTTGAAGATATAAATCAATTATATAAACAGATAGAAAATAAGCAGAAAACTTCTTTGCCGCCAAAAGATAATTCGGTACAGGATTGGGCAATTGAGTTAAAGAGAATGAGTAAAAAAATTCCAGAATCAGAAAAGCGATACTGGGAGCATGTATATCAATATGAAGAGAATTCATTTAATGATTTTGATTTAGGATTGGATCGTATGGAATTTTGCGAGAAAATGATTAAGAAGTTAACAGAAGAAGAAACTATGCAGCTGTTACAAAAAGCAAATGAAGCTTATCGAACAAAAGGTAATGAACTAATGATTATAGCGCTATCATTGGTAATGGCTAAGTATATTAAAACAAATGATGTGATTATTGAAATTGAAGGGCATGGGCGTGAAGAATTAAATGATGAAATTGATGTATCGCGAACTATTGGATGGTTTACGAGCCTATTTCCAATTCGGTTACAATTTGAGGATGTAGATATATCACAACAAATTAAACAATTAAAAGAGCAATTGCGTAGCGTTCCAAGTAAAGGTCTAAATTATGGAGTTTTAAAGTATATTTCGAAGGAATTAAGTTCTGAATCTCGAAAGTATGTTCGTTTTAACTATTTAGGTGATTTTAATGCTACATTTTCCAATGGGATTTTTGAATTTGCGTATGAAAATTCCGGTCAAGATAACAGCAATAAAAATGAGATGGATTGTTTGCTAGATATCGTTGCGTATACAGTAGACAAAAAGTTGAATTTGTCGATTACGTATAGCAAAAACAAATTTAAACAAGAAACAATATCGCAATTTTTCATGGAGTATATGAATCAATTGAGAGATTTGATTCAACATTGTTGTCAGAGAAAACATGCTGAATTCACCCCATCTGATTTTGAAACGGCAAACCTCTCGAGTGAAGATCTTGAAAATATATTTAATATATGATATTAGAGAGGAGTCATTCAATCATGATGAGAGTAAAAATGGTTTTGATTACCCTTGTAATATTATTAAATGTACAGATGCTATTTGGGATTCAAATAGCAAATGCAGAGAATGATAGAATGTTTACGGAAAACGATAAAGAACAACTAGACTCGCTTATAAAAAAACAAATGCAAGAAGCCAAAATTCCTGGAATGTCAGTGATAGTAGTCAAAGGTGATCAAGCTGTATATAAAAAAAGTTTTGGCTATTCAAATCTTGAGACAAAGCAACGTGTAACGGAAAAAACATTATTTGAAATCGGTTCGAATAGTAAGGCGTTTACAGCTCTCGCAATATATCAACTTGTTCAAAAGGGGTTAATTGATTTAAAGGACCCTGTTAGCAAATATTTGCAGTGGTTTCAAATGATATATGAAGGTAATTATAAAGGACAACAACTTAATAAAAATGTTGAAATAACTCTTGAACAGCTTTTATATCATACGAGTGGGATCCCTTTTCATACCATTGGGGACATACCTATCTCAAATGACAATGATGCGTTGGAAAATACAGTTAGAGAAATATTAAATCAAAAATTGGAGACATATCCAGGAGAGCAATTCAATTATGCCAGTATTAACTACGATATTCTAGGATTAGTTATACAAAAAGTTACCAATCAATCTTTTGAACAATACGTTCAGAATAATATATTAAACCAATTTAATATGGGTAATACTTTTTTGTTTAGAAAAGATGTCGCTAAATATGATATGTCAAAGGGATATAAAATAGGTTTTTTAAAGCCTATAGAGTTTAATGCACCTATTTATCGAGGAAATACACCCGCAGGTTATTTTATCTCGAATAATGAAGACATGGAAAAGTGGCTTCGTATGCAGCTTGGGATATATGGACTAAGTGATGATCACCAAAAGGCAATTTATAGTACACATATACCAAACAGATCAGTTCCACCATCTGAGGATGGCTCTTCTTATGCCGGAGGGTGGCAAGTTTTTCAAAATGGTCCTGGTGAAATATCACATGCAGGAAGTAATCCGAATTTCTCCTCTTTCGTTGTATTTCATCCTCAAGAGAAGTTAGGAGTTGCGGTGATGGCTAACATGAACTCCGATTACACTCAAAATATTGGCCAGGCTATTATGGACACACTTGTGGGGGAGAGTGTGGTGACAAACGGTAAAGATACGTATAAGAGTATTGATGCCTTTTCTGTTACTGTACTTTTGTTTATGGTTCCTTTTTCAATTATTACTCTATACTTCATTTTCATAGTTATGATTCAGGTGTATAAGAAAAAAAGGAAGTTGGAAAAAAATAAATTTAAAAGTATTTGTATTCCCTTTATAACGTTTCTGTTTGCGTTCTTAGCTGGGTATGCCCTTTATAAAATTCCATTTGTATTTTTCGGGAGACTTTCTTGGGATTTTGTTAATGTTTGGTTACCTATCAGTATGAGTTTTGCGGTATGGGCTACTTTAATTAGTATTGTACTGTTCTGCCTATATTTATCTTTAATAACTGTTTTTCCTTTGCATAATAAGAAAAATTTTTTTCCGATTTTTGTGTTGAGTGTAACCAGTGGTTTTGGAAATGCGATGATTATTTTTATTATTAATGAAGCTTTAACTAGAAGTAATTATTCAAGCAACAATAGTTTGTTTTTATATTTTTTGCTAGGAATTATTACTTATGTATTAGCGCAAAAATTGGTACGGACGCAGTTGATTACCATTACGAATAATCTGATTTATGAAAAAAGGATCCAGTTAATTAACGATATATTAAAAAATCCTTATGAAAAAATTGAAAAAATAGAGTCAGAAAGAATTCAAACCACCTTAAATAATGATACAGAAGCTATCAGTAATTATGCTGCCACCATAATTACTGGTTTGACTGATTCAATTACACTTTTATGTTGTTTGGTTTATTTGGGAGTAATTAATGTTTATGGACTGCTTGTTTCTATTGCAGTTATTTTGGTTGCAGCAGGTATGTATTATGTAGCTGGAAAATCAGCTAATAATCTTTGGGAACAAACAAGAAACATCCAAAACACTTTTTTTAGATATATAAACGATCTCATTGGCGGTTATAAAGAGTTAAGCATAGGAAAGTCAAAACGAGAAGAGTTTGGACAAGGGATGCAAGAGAGCTGTGAGGATTATAAGGATAAGCGGATTCAAGGTGGTCTTAAGTTTGCTAATGTTTTTATTATTGGTGAATTGCTGTTTGTTATGGTAATTGGGGCTGTTACATTTTTATTTCCGCTTTTATTTAAAGGGGTACAGAGTGAGTTTTTAAGAAGCTATGTTTTTGTTTTTCTTTATATGACAGGACCTCTACATAGTATACTCAATACTATCCCTAATGCGATTCAAATGAAAATTAGTTGGAAGAGAATAAATGATTTTTCAAGGTATTTAAAAACCGAAACTAATAAGACAGACGTAAACAGTACTCTGATACCTCAAAGTAAAATAAACATGGAGATTAAAGAGGTAGTATATCAATACGAAAGTGAACATGGAGAACCTTTTCAAGTTGGGCCAATTAATTTTGAACTTAAATCAGGAGAGGTTGTATTTATAACCGGTGGCAATGGTAGTGGTAAATCAACTCTTGCTAAACTAATTACAGGTTTGTATTCTGCAAATAGCGGAAACATATTTGTTAACAATCAAGAAATAAATCAGGAACAGTTAAGAGAGCTATATTCCGCAATATTTAGTGATTTTTATTTGTTTACAAAAGTCTATGGTATTGACTATAGCTCAAAGGAAGAAGAAATAAAAAAATATTTGAAAATATTACGTATCGATGAAAAAGTACAAATTCAAAATGGAGAATTTAGTACAACTAAACTTTCAACAGGACAACGAAAAAGACTAGCACTATTAATTAGCTATTTAGAGGATAAATCTATTTATCTATTTGATGAATGGGCGGCAGATCAAGACCCTGAATTTAGACATTTTTTCTATACAGAACTATTGGCTGAATTAAAGGAAAAAGGAAAAGCTATCATTGCTATTACTCATGATGATAGGTATTTTCATATCGCGGATAAAGTTATCAAGATGGAAAGAGGAGAAATTATAGAAAATATGAAGAAGCATAATTATTTAGATTCATTTGATTGTCTCAAGGAGGAGCTCAATGATGATAAAATTGGATAAACAAAATTTGGAAGATATTCTTGGTTTAACACCAATACAGGAAGGGTTGTTATTTCACTACTTAAAAAATCCTCAAAGTGATGAGTATTTTGAACAGATATGTTTGGGGATTTTAGGTAGAGTTGATGCAGGATTGTTTAAGAAAGCTTGGGACGCGGTTGTCCAAACAAATGAGCAGTTACGTACACTATTTCGTTGGGAAAAAGTGAAAACTCCTGTTCAAATAGTATTGAAAGAACATACCCCTCATATTAAAATAATTGATCTTACACACAAGAGTGAAAGTGAAAAAAATATTTTACTAGAAGAGATAAAAGTTAAAGATCGTGAAAAAAAGTTTAACCTTCGAGAAATACCATTCAGGGTTACTTTGTGCATATTAGCAGAAGAAAGACATGAAATGATTATAAGTAATCATCATATTATATATGATGGCTGGAGTAATGGAATTATTTTAAAAGAATTCCTAAACGCATATCGATGCCTTAGTGAATCAGAAACTTACAATCTGCCTACTAAAAAAAAATATAAAGATTTTATTAAATATATTCAAAAACAGGATAAAGAAAGGCAGAAAGTATTTTGGCAAGAGTATTTAAAAGGATTTAACTCGCAAAATAGATTGGAAGTAACAAAAAAGAAACATAAATCAATTCGAAAAGATCATCAGTATCGCATTCAATTTTCAAGGGATAAGTTGGAAGGATTTGCGAAGGGAAATGAAGTTACTCTTGCCGCCCTTGTTTATAGTTTATGGGGAATTGTGCTACAAAAGAATCATAATATCGATGACATTATTTTTGGCGCAACTATTTCGGGTAGAGCAGGAACATTTAATGGGATTGAAGAAATGGTAGGCCTATTTATAAATACAGTTCCATTAAGAGTTAAAAAGGATTCTAGCGAAACATCTATAGAACTTATCAAAAAGTTAAATAAGACATTGCAGGATTGGGAATTGTATGGGACATCATCTTTAGTAGATATAAAAAAATATAGTGAATTGGATACGGAAATCGACCTTTTTGATACTATTGTTGTTTTTGAAAACTACCCTTTAGATCAGACGATACTGACAAACAAAAATAGAATCGCTTTGAACTCATATTCCACCTTTGAAATGACTAATTATGGCTTATCTATTAGTATAAGTTTGCACAAAGATATTGAGATATGTTTCAGTTACAACGAACAATTATATGAATCATCTAAAATTGAGCGTTTAGCTCAACATTTTACTATAATTGCAGAAGCAGTCATAAAAAATCCTCATAAAAAAATAGAAGAGATTGATATCGTATCTATTGAAGAGAAAAAACAAATCCTTTTGGAATTTAATAATACTCGTAAAACATATTCACATCAGTTGACGATTAGTCAGTTGTTTGAGCAACAAGCGATGAAAACCCCGGATAATGTTGCGATTGTATATAAAAATAGGACTATGACTTATGAAGAATTAAATGCCATATCCAATAACTTATCAAATGAACTGCTTAGAAAAGGAGTGAAAAAGGGTGAGATTATTGGAATCATGACGGATCCATCAATTGAAATGCTAATAGGGATAATTGCTATTTTAAAAGTCGGAGCTGCATACTTGCCAATTGATCCAGAATATCCAGAGTCAAGGAAAATGTATATGATACAGGATAGTCAAACAAAGTTCATATTGACCAGTAAGGATGTAATTAATAAAAACGACTATGTAATTGAAAAATTCAACAATGATTGTATTTTTATATTGGATAATAGTAGAAAATTTTCGGATGAGACTCTTCTACCAAAAGTAAACCTTAGTCCGAATGATTTATTTACGGTTTTGTATACTTCAGGTACTACAGGAAAACCTAAAGGTGTAATGATAGAAAATCGAAATGTTGTTAATCTTGTTCAGTGGTTTGGAAAAACATTTAATATAACGGAAAAAACAAATCTATTACAACTAACAAATTATGTGTTTGATCCGAGTATTGAGGATTTTTTCGGTACATTACTTTATGGAGCGACATTACATATAGCCGAAAAGAATTTAATTTTAAATAAGAAGCATTTTTGTGATTATGTTGATCAACATGAAATTCATATTATTAATTTCATACCGACTGTATTAAAAGAATTATTATGTCATGATCGCAAATTGCAGAGTTTACACACAGTTATTTCAGGTGGAGAAAGACTAGAAGAATCATTAAAAGATGCACTGATTGATAGAGGATATAAATTATATAATAATTATGGTCCAGCAGAAACGACAGTAGATGCTTTAAGTGTTGAATGTTCAGAAAATACCGTCTCTTTAGGGCGGCCGATTTCAAATGTTAGATGTTATATATTAGATAAAGATAAAAATATTAGTCCAATAGGTGTTCCTGGTGAGTTGTATATTGCTGGAGACGGTGTAGGAAGAGGGTATTTGAATCTACCAGAATTTACAAATGAAAAGTTTATGAATGATCCCTTTAATCCAAATGATCGTATGTATAAAACAGGGGACTTAGGAAGATGGCTTCCAAACGGAGAAATCGAGTTTCTTGGAAGAGAGGATCATCAGGTGAAAATCAGAGGGTATCGGATTGAACTTTCAGAAATTCATAATTTAATATTAAAAAGGAACTACATTGAAGATGTTGCTGTAATTGATTGGGAAATTAATAATGGAAAAAAAGTTATCTGTGCATATATTGTTTCCCATGTTCAGGTTAACATGGAGGAACTTAAGGGGTTTTTAGCAAAAGAATTACCAGATTATATGCTTCCGTCATACTATATTCAGCTAGAGAGTCTGCCCTTAACTTCCATAGGAAAGCTTGATCGAAGGAACTTACCAGCTCCTCAAATTCATACTTATAAAGGTTACGTTGCTCCAAAAAATAAAGTTCAAGAAGAACTAGTAGAGGTATGGTCTGCAGTATTGGGTCTACATCAGGGGGAAATTGGTATACATGATAACTTCTTCGAATTGGGAGGAGACTCAATTTTAAGTATTCAAATAGTAGGTAAAGCGCTTCAAAAGGGTGTAGAGATTACCGTGAGTCAGATGTTTGAGAACCAAACGATAGCAGAACTGGCGGATTGTATTGCAGATATTAAAGAAAGCTATAGTGAAGATCAAATAGAAGAACCTGAGACTGGAGAAGTGCTTCTTACACCGATTCAAAAGTGGTTTTTTGAGCAAGATTTGGAAAATTATCATCATTGGAATCAATCTGTGCTATTGGAAACACGAGCAGGTATAAATCCGACTTTGTTGCATGAAAGTTTTCGTATACTTACAAATTATCATGATAGTTTTAGGCTCCGTTATTATCAAAGGGCTGGAGAATGGATTCAAGTTTATTCAGAGTCCGATGAGAATGTATTATTTGAATTACATGATTTTAATAATAGTCATATGCATGAAATTTTATCAAAATTGCAGTATGAATTAAACATTACAGATGGGCCATTAATTAAAGTTGCATATTTTGATTCTGGGGATCAGGAAAAAGGAAGGTTGTTTATAACAGTACATCATCTTGTAATAGACGGATATTCATGGCGACTTATGCTGGACACTCTACAGATGATATATGAACAGCTTACAAATAGTGGCTCTGTTCAACTTCCAGTGAAAGGCCTCTCTTTTAAAAAATGGTCTGAGCATCTCTATGAATATGCTTATTCCAATCAATTAAAAGATGAACTTGCTTTTTGGAAGAACAATGTCCCTTCTTCTGTAAATACTATACCTATTGACATGGAAGGGGGGAGAAATGATGAAAACTCTGCTCGTACACTTTCTTTTATGTTGACGGAGAAAGAAACAAAGTATTTACTGCATGACACGTATCAATTATTTAAAATGAGAATTGATGATATTCTGCTTTCCGCACTTTCTAGTACATTAGCAAATTGGAGTGGTGAAACACTAGTTGATTTGGAGGGCCATGGTAGGAATCCTTTGTTAAAAGAGTACGACACTTCAAGAACTGTAGGATGGTTTACTTGTGTATATCCTATTGTTATGGGCGACATTGAAAAAGAGAAGGGCATAGCAGAAATATTGAAGCAAGTAAAAGAGCGGTATCGTGCTATACCAAATGGTGGAATTGGTTATGAAATTTTATATTACTTAGCAGAGAAAGAGATGCGAGGGCAAATTTCGTCTAGGAAAAGGGGACAAATAAGCTTTAATTATTTAGGACAGTTCGAACAAGCAATTAAAAAACAGCAGTTATTTAATATATCGGATGTGAATACAGGACTAACCCGTGATTTGAATGGAATTAGAAGTCACTTGCTTGAAATTGAATGTATGATCGTTGATAAAAAATTATGTGTAGAATGGAAATATAGTGCGAATAGTCATTTGGTTGAAACCATTCAAGGCTTGGCAAAGGACTTTGTCAACAATTTGAAGAATATAATTGACCACTGTCAAACAAAAGAAGGTACATATTTGACGCCTTCAGATTTCCCACTTGTCTCCATAGATCAAAAGAAAATTGATGAATGGATTGAGGTATATAAAAATATAGAAGATATATACATGCTTTCACCTGTACAACAAAGTATGGTTTTTCATCATATCTATTCACCAAAATCGTCAGTAACTGTGGAGCAAACAATATTTTCAATAAAATCAAAACTAGATATTGAGATATTTGAAAAGGCTTGGCAAAAACTTTTAGATAGACATGAAAGTTTAAGAACATCATATCATTGGGAAGGGCTAGAAGAACCTGTACAGATTGTTCATAAAGATCTAAAAATTCCTTTTCAAGTTTTAGATTGGACAAATTTTTCGAAATCTGAAGGATTGCAAAAGTTAGAACAACTTATTGAGGAAGATCGTAAGAAGGGATTCGACCTTTCAAAACCACCACTTATGAGAATTTTGGTCATTAAGCAAGAAGAGTATGCCTATGATGTAGTATGGACGCATCATCACCTTCAGTTAGATGGTTGGTGTAATAGCATCCTCTTTAAGGAACTGGGTCAGTGTTATGAAGCATTATGTGTTGACGAAAAGATAACATTTGGACATGTATATTCATTTAAAGATTATATCGACTGGTTACGTAGGCAAGACAAGAAGAAAGCGGAACAATTTTGGAGAACCGAGTTAGATGGATTTAAAACACCTATACGATTCAATAATATTTTTCCTGCAAAAAATTCAAATCAGTTATCTGCTTTTGGAGATGTAGTATACGAAGTGTCTGAAGACAAACAGCAGATAATTCAAGACTTTACTAGAAAGAATCGGATTACACTAAATACTATGATTCAGGGGGCTTGGGCAATTCTTTTAAATCGCTACTCCCAAGAAACAGATATTATTTTTGGGGTAACTTCATCAGGGCGTCCGGCTGAGTTAGAAGGCTCGGATTCAATAATTGGTTGCTTTATGAATACTCTCCCTTTTAGGGTAAAGATAAATAAAAATGTAAATTTGATTAAATGGCTTAAAGATGTACAACTGAAGCAGGTTGAAATGCGTCAATATGAATATACCTCACTCGTTGATATAAGAAGTTGGATTGATATGCCAAGAAGCTCTGCCTTATATGATTTGTATGAGAGTATTGTAATTGTTGAAAACTATCCATTCGATGTGAAATTGAAAGACGGAATTGGTTCATTACAAGTGAAATCAGTACGTATAGATGAACAAATGGATTATCCTTTGGTTGTTTATTGTAATCTACAACCAAAGCTTCAATTGAAGCTACTATTCAATAGTTCCTTTTTAAATGAAACAGAAGCAAATCAGATACTTTCACATTTAATCAATATTTTGTGGGAAATGCTTGTTAGCGAAGATGGTAAGTTAGAGAATATCTCAATGATTTCCGAAAAAGAACTTACACATATTTTAAGTGATAATAATTCTACTTCATTGGATTATCCTAAGAATCAATGTTTTCAGGATTTATTTACTGATCAAGTAAAATTAAATTTAAACAAACCTGCTGTTATACAGGGGAATGAAAGTTTATCTTACACAGAATTAGATATACTTTCAAACCAGTTAGCGCATAAGCTCATTAAATTAGGGGTAGGGCCTGAAATACCTGTGGGAGTGTATGTTGAACGTTCACCTAAAATGATTGTAGGAATTTTAGCTGTTTTAAAAGCTGGTGGAGCTTTTCTACCTATAGATATGGATTATCCTGGCGAAAGAATAAATTTGATGTTGAAAGATGCCCAAGTACCTATATTACTCACCCAAAATAATTTACAGTCGAAGATTAGAGATTATCAGGGGCATACCGTTTGTCTTGATATAGAATGGGATTCAGTGCTCAAAGAACCAAAAAACCAACCGAGTGTTAGAATTGAACCCCAGAATTTGGCATATATCATCTATACTTCGGGTTCTACTGGTCGACCAAAAGGTGTAATGATGTCTCATGAAGCAGTTGTAAGCCACTCCATTGATATTTGCAAACGTTATGAGCTGACACCGGAGGATCGTGTTCTTCAGTTTTCTTCGATAAGTTTTGATATTTCACTTGAACAGATTTTTACAACACTAGCTGCAGGAAGTTCTCTTGTTTTGCGTGATAAGAATATATGGACTCCTTATCAGTTTTCTCAGAAATGTGTTGAACTTGGACTCTCAGTTGTTAATCTACCTACAAATTATTGGGGCGAAATTGTACAAGAATGGTATACAAGACCAGAAATAATTCCAGATAGTAACCTCAGACTCGTCATAGTTGGTGGGGAACAAATGCCAGCGGAGAAAGTAGGGATGTGGGAACAGTTACCTTTAGAAGATATTATTTTGTTAAATGCATATGGACCTGCTGAAACGGCGATGACAAGTACTTTATATGAAGTGTCTGGAAAAGGAACTAAAAGTGCCGACTTAAAAGTTATTCCCGTGGGAAAACCACTTGCTAACAGGCGCATTTATATCCTTGATGAGAACATGCACCCTTTGCCGATTGGAGTGAAGGGGGAAATATTCATAGGTGGCATACCTTTAGCTAGAGGTTATATTAACAATTCTAAGTTGACGAAGGATAAGTTTATTCGAGATCCGTATTATCATAATTATGGAAAAATGCTTTATAAAACAGGAGATATGGGGAAATTACTTTGCGATGGTAACATTGAGGTTCTGGGGCGGAAGGATGACCAAACAAAAATACGAGGGCATCGAATTGATATAGGAGAGATTGAAGTTGTTTTAAACAAATGTGATAACATAAAAAACTCTATAGTTGTCGTGAAGAATGGAGTAGCAAATGATAAGTATCTTGTTGCATTCTATGATTCCCCCTCACATGGTACAAATAATCAATGCAGTATAAGGGGTTTTTTACGGAAAAAACTTCCTGAATATATGATTCCTTCTTATTTTATTCAACTAGGAAGCCTTCCGCTCAGTCCGAATGGAAAAATTGATCGGAAGTCCCTAGAAAATATGGAGATTAAAGTACAGTTTGATGAAGAGTATCAAAAACCTTATAATACGATACAACAAAAACTTGTAAGTATTTGGAGAAAGATACTGGGAACTGATGGTGTAGGCATTAATCATCATTTCTTTGAAATTGGGGGACAATCATTAAAAGCAATAACACTTGTTTCTGAAATTCATAGGGAATTTGAAGTTGAACTTCCACTTGGAAATATATTTGCATTTCCTACTATTAAGGAATTGGCTGTAATCATTGAAGAAATGATGGGGAAAAAAGAAACATATGAAGCGATTCGTCTAGCACCACCACAGGAGTATTATGAAGTCTCTCCAGCACAAAAAAGTATGTATATTGTTAGTCAATTGAATGGTGCATCTACAAACTATAATATTACCGGAGCAGTATTTCTTGAAGGGGAAGTTAATATAGTACAGATAGAAAAGGCATTGCAAGCTTTAATTAATCGCCATGAAAGCTTGCGAACATCATTTAAACAAGTACGAGGGAAAATAGTTCAAAAAATCCATCAGAATCCTGAATGGAATATGCAACACTTGTATGCAGATGAACAAAATTTTGAGAGTGTTGTTGAAACATTTATTAGACCATTTGATTTAGAGAAAGGGCCCTTGTTCAGAGCAGCAATTGTGGAGGTGCTACCATCATCGAAATATTTGCTTGTTTATGATATGCACCATATTATATCCGATGGTTTATCAATGGGAATTTTAATTAGAGAGTTTGCATCTCTTTATCAAAAAAATAATTTGCCAGACGTAAGAATTCAATACAAAGATTTTTCAAACTGGCAAAACAAAATGATAGAATCCGGGAACTGGAAACTAAAAGAACTGTACTGGCTTGAAATATTTTCAAAAGAAATACCATTACTCAATTTACCAACTGATTATCCAAGGTTAGATGAGCCAATGTTTGAAGGTGATGTAGTTCAAGTTAATTTGGATGCATATTATACATCTAAATTAAATGAAATCTCAAGCCAAAAAGGAGCTACTCTGTACTCATTATTACTTTCGGCATTCAATATACTACTGTTTAAATATAGCGGACAAGAAGACATTATAATTGGAAGCCCGGTAGCAGGAAGACTGAATTCTGAATTAGAAAATGTGGTAGGTATGTTTGTTAATACACTTGCGCTCAGAAATTATCCTACTTCAGAGAAACGGTTTGAGGATTTTTTGAAAGAAGTTGCAAGCCACACACTTCAAGCTCTCGAACATCAGGAATATTCATTTGAGATGCTCGTTGATAAGCTACAATTGCGAAAAAATGTGAATCGCCATCCTCTGTTTGATGTGATGTTTGCTTTTGAAAATGTTGATGCAGTAAGGGCGGAAATAGGTGATTTTGAAATTAAACCGTACGAGTATACGAATCGTACATCTAAATTTGATTTAGAGCTGAAAGTAACTGAGCAGGATGGACAACTTCGTTTTATATTTGAATATAGTACAGGTTTGTTCCGTAAAGAAACGATAGAACGAATGGCGGAACATTTCGTTAAAATTATTGATACTATCATAGAGGACATTACTATTCCAATTGAGGAAATTGATCTAGTAACCATGAAAGAAAAAAATAGAATAGGTGTTTTTAATAATACTGATACTTTGTATCCAGAAGAAAAAACGATTAAACGTATATTTGAAGAACTGGTGGAAAAACATCCGAATCGTACTGCTGTAGTGTTTGGACAGAGAACAATAACTTATAAGGAATTAAATGATAAAGCAAATCAATTAGCTAAACACTTGATTAAGAAGGGGGCAGGAAGTGATACAGTAATCGCTTTATTAGCTGAGCCTTCTATTGAAATGATCATTGGACTATGGAGTATTATTAAAAGCGGGGCAATTTATTTACCTCTTGATCCGGAGTTTCCATTAGAACGAATAAATAGCATGATTGAAGACAGTGATACAATTCTTCTTTTGACTCAGTCTCACTTAGTAACTTCTAATGATTTTACTTGTGAGGTTATGGAATTGGAAGATAAGAGCTTATTTTTTGAATGTCCTTCAAATATAGAGGAAAGAAGTACAGTTGATAATCCAATATATATTATTTATACATCTGGTACCACTGGGCTCCCAAAAGGGGTACCGATTAAGAATCAAAGCTTGGTAAATTATATTTCATGGTTCACACGAGAAGCAAGTATAACGTATAGGGATAAAACACTACTATTATCTTCCTTTGCATTTGATTTAGGATATACAAGTTTGTATACAGCTTTATTAAATGGGTGTGAGTTACATTTAGTTCCAAAAGAACATTATATGCTCCCAGAAACCCTTATCACATATTTGAAAGAGAAAAAGATAAGTTATATAAAACTGACTCCTTCACTATTTAATTATTTAGTTAACCATCGTATGGTTGAAGATTATGAGAATTGCATGGCGCTAAGGTTAATCGTATTGGGCGGTGAAGAAGTGAAGTCAGCTGATATTAGTAAGTTTAATAGGGTGTATCCGCAAACTGTAATTATGAATCACTATGGACCTACAGAAACTACTATTGGCGCTCTATTTCACAAATTTAATGCTACTGATTTTGAACTTGTATCCAAGGGAACGGTTATTGGAAAACCAGTAGATAACACGAAAATATTCATTTTGGATAGAGGTCAAAAACTTGTTCCACTTGGAATGGCTGGTGAAATTTGTATTGGGGGAGTAGGAGTGACAGAAGGTTATTTGAATCAAATTGATTTAAATAGCGAAAAGTTTATTACGGTTTCACCTTTGGGACATGAAAAAATCAAACTCTATAGAACGGGAGACTTAGGGAGGCTCACATGCCATCAAGAAGTAGAATTTCTCGGAAGAATTGACAATCAATTAAAAATTCGAGGATATAGAGTGGAGTTAGAAGAAATAAATTCAGTACTGTTGCAACACGATATGATACTTGATGCAATTGTTGTTCCAAAAAAAGATAAAGAAAATAATAATATACTATGTGCTTATATTGTGTTGAAAGAGAATGAGAATGGGTGGGGAATAAGGGAATACCTTTCAAGTAAGATTCCTTACTACATGATGCCCTCTATCTTTATTAAGTTAGATAGAATTCCTTTGACTCCAAATGGTAAGCTAAATTTTAAAGCACTCCCAGAAATTAAGGATGAATTATTGATAAAAACTAATTATGAACTGCCTGAGGATCCAATTGAAAAAACTGTTGCACAAATGTGGGAAGAAACTCTTAATGTTAAGCAAATTAGTATGAATGACTCGTTTTTTGAAATGGGTGGAAACTCATTGTCGTTAATGCTTTTAATGGCAGAAATTCACAAAAAGTTTAGTGTAGATATATCGTTAAGAGAAGCGTTTAAAGCACCAACAGTAAGAGGTATAAGTAAGCATATAAAGAAAAGATCTGAAAGTAAGTATGTGTCATTACAACCTGTAGAAAAGTGCGAATATTACGACCTTTCTTCAGCTCAGAAAAGGATATATACACTACAACAGATGGAAGGGATTGGAACTAGTTACAATATGCCAAGAGCAACCTTACTAGAAGGTGAAATCAATCTGGATAAATTGGAAAAAGCTTTTTGTGAGATTGTAAAGAGACATGAGGCATTTCAAACATCTATTGAAGTAGTAGATGGTGTGCCCAAACAACGAATTCAGGGAGAAGTGGATATAGAAATTAGTTATTCTGTTTTAGATGAACATTTATGTTCTAATCCATCAAGTAAGCTGAATGTCGAACTGGAAAATATAATTGATGAATTTATTGAACCTTTTGATTTAAGTAAAGCCCCTTTAGTAAGAGTTAGGATCATTCGCTTAAGTAGTCATAAACATGTGCTCTTAACAGATATGCACCATTTGATTTCAGATGGATATTCAGTCAATATTTTACTGCAGGAGTTATCAGAATTATATCAAGGAAAACTGTTACAGGAAAACCCTATTCAATATAAAGAATTCGTTTATTGGCAGAATGAGTTTTTAAAGACAAGTGCTGCAAGTATACAAGAAAAATATTGGTTAGATGTACTTTCAGGGGATCTTCCAGTATTAGATATGCCTACGGATTTTCCTAGACCAATTATACAAAGCTTTGAAGGAAATAGTTTTATTTTTGAGGGAGGAAATGAATTAAAGCAACGTTTAGACAATTTATGTTTAGAAACAGATACGACATTGTACATGATTTTGTCTGCAGCTTATAGTATTTTGTTATCAAAATGTTCCTCGCAGCACGATATAATTGTAGGAATGCCTATTTTAGGGCGGACACATTCTGATTTGAAAAATATCATTGGTATGTTTGCAAATACTATTGCAATTAGAAGTTTCCCTATTGAGAAAAAAAACTTTTCGGAATTTTTGTCAGAGATTAAAGAACAGTTAATTAAAGCGTATGATAATCAAGATTACCAGTTTGATATGATTATTGATAAGTTAAAAATTAAGAGAGACTTAGGGAGAAACCCTATATTTTCTACAATGTTAGCTTTTCAAGAATCTCAAATCAATGAAAGTATAATGGGGAATTTGAAAATGACGCCTGTTCAATATAGAAATAAAATTTCGAAATTTGATTTAACCTTATTTGTAGAAAAAGGAAAAAAAGAGTTGTTTTTTGAATTTGAATATGCGAGTAGTTTGTATAGAATGGAAACTATAAAAAAATTAGCGGAGAATTTTTTAGGTATCTTAGACACGATTAGTTCAAATAAAGAAATAAAATTAGAAAATATTGAGATTGAAGGGTTAGTAATCGAGAATACAGAAATTGAAAATGTCAAATTTAATTTTTAAGATAGATAAGATATTGGTTATTGAGGCTATTCCTAATATGATACTTTAGGAATAGCTGTTTCATATAAATGCATTCTTTAAATATCTATAAAAAATAAAAGGATATATTGTATAGAAAAGGTTAGCTTTTAATTATAATTAAAACGATGATATAGAAGTGGCGATATAAAGGGAGTTCTCTATCATGGAGAGACTTAAAGAAGTGTTTCATTTTGTTTAGGATAGCGGTATCGTAGTTCATGATCTAGATAGTTATACGTTTTTACGAAAAGGTTTGGTAAGGAACAGTAATAGAGCGTTACGTAAGTGAGGTGCTAGGTGTGGAAGGAGAAGTAGTCATTCTTGAAGTGGATGGTGATAGAATTGAATTACTTACATCAACGAATAATATACCTTCTCCAATGGCACGATTTATAAATAAAAAGGTGTTACGTAATAACGTAACACCTTTTTATTTATGTATTTCACATTTTTTTCACAAATGATTCACGAGAACTTTTCTTCTTAGGAAACTTACATAAATATATTTTATGATATAATAACAATCGACTTTAAAAATGTAAGTTGTTTTAATTAAAGTAGCTGCTATTATATTAGAAGTTTAAAGGTGGGGAGAAAGAAAGCGTCAGGTTGTATAAAAAAATACTTAATCAGGTTAATATTTCGTCAGGGAATCAAACTAGGAAGTATAAAGTAATGAAAGTGTAGCGAGAAAGAAGAAAGAAGTGAAATGATTGTGAAAGTAATACGAAGGTTAGGGGCATGGCTATTAATTGCGTGCGTGTTTATTATATTCATACCAAAAAGCACATCCGCTCATGCGTACGTTGTGAAATCAAATCCTACTGAAAATGAAACGTTGAAGAAAGCACCATCTATTGTGAAAATTGAATTCGATGAGGACATACAAGTTTCAAGTTTTAATACATTGTTCGTAAGAGATACCTCAGGTCAAAGAGTAGATTTAAAAGATGCTCATATTGATACGAAAAACAAAAAATTATTAGAAGCTGGGTTAAAAGAGAATCTCAAAAATGGTCTTTACTCTATTCAGTGGAAAGCTATTTCAGCTGACGGGCATCCGATTCAAGGAGTTATTCCATTCCGGATTGGATTAGCAGAAGCGGGAACAGACGATATACAAGTAGAAGAGATGGGCTATGTTCCGCAAATCGATATGATCATGGAACGTGGGGTTCTATATACAAGTTTCTCACTATTTTTAGGAGTTCTATTCTTTAATCTTATTATGTATAAAGGGAATGCAACCCCAGTTCAATCAAGGAGTAAGAGAATAATATGGATATCATTATTTGGGATATTCATTAGTTTGCTTTTCAATTTACCGTTGCAAGCGAAAATAAATGCTGATGTTTCATGGCTAGAAGCATTCGATCCTTTATTATTAAAAGAAACATTACAGCTATCTGTTTTTGGGTATGTATGGATCACTCAAATGGCTCTTATTAGTACGCTTATGATTGTTACATATTTTGCAGTGAAGAGTGAGAGGCTTTCGTCGTTTAAAGTATGGAGCATTCCAATTGTATTATTTATTGGGTTACTTGTTATGAAAGCCTTCAATAGTCATGCATATGGATTAAAGTTTAAAGAAATTGCTGTCGTTATGGACTTTCTGCATTTATTCGCAGCTTCGTTATGGATGGGGGGGCTATCATCGATTGTTCTTCTGTTACGTAAAGAGGATGACAAGTGGACTATGTATTGGGATGCGATTAAGCGTTTTTCGCCATGGGCAACAGGTGCTGTCATTGTGATTTTATTAACGGGTCTTTTTAACAGTACATTTTTTATTCCCACGATCCATTCCCTATTTGATACGAAGTATGGATTGGCCTTATTAGCAAAGATACTTTTATTCGTGTGTATGGGGATATTGGGAATTATTCATTATGTGAAAGGGAGAATGCGAGCGCAGCAAAGGTTAGGAGCTACGGTGAAAGTAGAGTTTATCATTGGAATTATCGTTTTCGTAATCGTAGCTTTTATGACAAATGTACAAACGCCGCCGATGCCTCCTACGGGACCTTTTACAGAGAGTAAACAATTAGATAATGGATATGAACTTACTTTACATGTAAGTCCTAATAAGGTAGGACAGAATACATTTCATATTACTTTGAAGGATGAGAATGGACAGCCTGTTACTGATATGGAACAAATTGTATTGACGACTCAATCTTTAGATATGAATATGGGCAAAGGTTCATTTAAAGTTTCGGCAGTGTCACCGGGAGAATATGAAGCGGAAGGTATGTATATTAACATGACAGGAAACTGGAATATACAAGTTCACGGATTAACAAAATCTCTTGATAGTTTCGATACGGATTATAAATTTATTGTAGGTGGCAGATAAAAAAGACGTTATAAATGAAAAGGAGTTTATACAAAATGAAACGTATAAAAAAATTAGGAACAACAATGATCGCAACAATAATTGCAATGGGAATTTTTTCGTTACCTGTTAGTGCTCATGTGACTGTAAAACCAGCAACGTCTGACGTTAGCTCTTGGGAGACTTATACAATAAAGGTACCTGTTGAAAAGAATATGGCAACAACAAAAGTCACACTGAAAATACCGTCTGGAGTCGAGTTTCAACAGTACGAGCCAGTGCCAGGGTGGAAAGTGGAAGAACAAAAAGATGCAGCTGGAAAAGTTAAAACTGTAATATGGGAAGCAACAGGAGAAGGGATTTTACCTGGTCAGTTCCAACGATTTACTTTCGTTGCTAAAAATCCAGATAAAGAGCAACAAATAGCTTGGAATGCATATCAACAATATAAAGATGGAGAAATTGTTGAATGGACAGGCGATGAGAAAGCTGAGAAGCCCCATTCACTTACTACGATTGCAAAAGGTACATCATTAACAGGAGAACATGGTGAAGTATCTAGTGTGGAAAAAAATGAAGGCACAAGTAATATGCAAACAATAGCAATTGTCTTATCTATTTTAGCGATTGTATCTTCGGTGGGTACGTGTATTTTTGTAGTACGTCGTAAAAAGTAGGGAACATTGAAAGGTCTCATTGAAAGTAATGAGACCTTTGTTAATAAAATTTTGAGATTAAGCAGCTTCAAGGGGGGATTAGAGCTACAAATACAACATGGTTTATTAAGATAAGGAACTCAATTGACTGTCATTACTTCTTCTGGTAGGTTATCGTGCTTAAGCCAGTTTTCAATTAAAGTATTAAATAGTTGGGGATTCGCTAAAGAGATTCCATGACCGACTTTAGGAATAATAATACCTGTGCAATTAGGATTGCCTTCAAGGATTTCAGTCATCGAGTCTTTCATGATTCTTTTTTCCTGTTCTCCAACAGTCACTAATATATTGCTACTAGCATTCTCGAAGCTTTTTGGTATTGTAAACGACATATTTTCTTCTAATATCCTCACAAATGTATTTTTACTTATTTGACAACTGTCATGATAATAGTTATCAAATTGTATTTCATCTATGTACATTGATTTTGCTTGTATTTTGGAAAACGTCTTACTCTTTATAAGTGGGTAGGTTAAGCCAAGGGATCTTATTAATGTTTTAGCGAAAGGAATTGGTTTAACTAATGCGCTATTTATCATAGCGTATTGAATTAAGTTTGGTTTCATGCTGAGCATTGCAATTAATACTTGAGCACCTAACGAAAAACCGATTACTATAACAGTTTTACCTTTTCCTTTTTCTTCAACTAATTCAATGATTTTTTCAGCACTAAAGTGTATTGAAAAATGATCCTTACTACTATTTTCCCCTTGCTCGGGTAAATCAGGAACAAGGCAGTGAAAGTTAGTGAAATGTTTAATTTGTTTGTCCCACATCCATCCACTGACTCCGCCCCCATGAATAAAAACCATAAGTGGAGAGCTTGAATCTCCAAATTCTTTATACTGTAAAACCATATAATTCCCCCTTATGATTAGAATTGTTAGTCCATCCATATGTATTAGAGATAATATTTTCTACTTAATTATCATCATACAATAAAAAAGAAAAATTTTCCTTTTGCTAAGATGTTAAGTGACTGTACTCATAAAATGGTAAAAAAGAAAGAGCCTACAAGTGGTAGACTCTTTCTCATATCTATTTATTTCACTTCAACTTGCTGCCTTATAGCAAGTGTTTTCGGCTTTATATTTACAAAACAAATACTTACGATAATAAATAAAAGTCCGATGAATAAGCTAATTGTAATGGCCTCATGTAAGAAAATAGAGCTTACAATAATAGCGATCAGTGGGATAAGGAACGTATAAGCCCCAACTTTACTTGCCTCACCAGCTCCTACAAGTGTAAAGTAAGCGAGCCATCCCATTGCAATAACAAAGAACGAGATGAATAGTAGTACACTTACAAATGGTATACTCCAAGCGATGTTAGACCAGCTCTCAAATTCTGAACCAAATCCGATTAAGCAAAGTCCGCCAATAATAAGCTGAAGTGTTACCATCCAAATGGCATTAACGCGGTGTCCAGTTTTCTTAATAAATACTGTGCCGAGTGCCCAGCCGATAGCGCACCCTAAAGCAAGTAGTACACCGATAATAGAAATATGTCCAGTTAAACTACTAGAGCTAATAACCCCAACACCAATAAATCCAAGAATAAGTCCGAAAATTTTCAAGCCGTACATAGATTCTTCAAGCCAAATCCATGAGAAAATGCCGAGTAAGACAGGTTGGAGAAATACGATTGCGGAGAAGAGTCCGGCGGGCATATACTGAAGTCCGACAGTTTGTAGTCCGTAAAACAAAATAATATTGAGTAAAGATGAAATAAAGTATAAATGCCAAGTTGCCTTTAAATTTAATTGTTTGTATTTCGGTAATGCGAAAGTAAGTAAGATAAATCCTCCTATTAATGTTCTAATCCCTGCAAAGAGTACGGGTGGTGTGTAATGCAGAGCGAATTTTGATAACGGCCAATTAATTCCCCACATAATAACGAGAAATGTAAGGATTATGGCAGTCTTAGTTCGAGAAAGCTGTGTCACTGTAATCCCTCCTTGTTGTATTCCATTTCACTATGATATGATATCGACTATGATAAATAAAATGAATCTTTTTTATAAGGAGTATAAGTGATTAGTTATGACCATTACACAACTTCAAGTTTTAATTAAAACGGTTGAATTAGGGAGTTTTACGAAGGCTGCCGGGATGTTAAATATGACACAGCCAGCTGTAAGTCATGCGATTTCAAGCATTGAGTCAGAGTTAGGAGTTACCATTCTTATACGCGATAAACGAAAAGGGCTAATCGTTACGGATGTTGGAAATAGAATTCTTGTACATATTAGAGAAATCTTAAACGGCGTTGAGAAGATTGAACAAGAAGTAGCGATGGAGAAAGGGCACGAAGTTGGGACGATTCGAATTGGGAGTTTTCCGAGTGCTTCTGCACATTTCTTACCCAAAATGATAAATCTTTTTAAGGAGAAGTATCCGAACTTAGAAGTCGTTCTTTGTGAAGGCACGATTAAAGAAGTTGAAGATTGGTTAGTATCGAGGGTTGTTGATATAGGAATTGTTATTTTGCCTAATAAAGATATGGAGATCGTGCCCTTAACGAAGGGAAAAATGGTTGTTGTCTTAAGAGAGGATCATCCTCTTTGTAAGAACGATTCTATTACAATAGGTGATTTAGAGAATGAACCGATCATATTATGTAAGGGTGGGTACGAACCACCCATTATCGATATGTTTAAACAAGCGAACGTACCACTTCGGGCTGAATATATAATTTCCACAGTTACAACAGCTTTAAATATGATTCAAGAAGGATTAGGAATCGCAATTTTGGCTGAGTTATCTTTAACGAGTTTACCAAAGAATATACAAACGAGAGAATTGGAACCACAAGTATGGAGAGAAATTGCTTTAGCTGTTCCTTCATTAAAGGATTCTTCAATCGCTGTGCAGCTATTTATTGAAGAATTTCAAGACTTGTTTGCAGAATAAGAAGAGGTGTCTCATATATTGTAATGGGGCACTTTTTTATTTGCTTTAAAAAATTTGTAAAAAGGATTGACTTATATTCCCGTTGTAACTATAATGATTACATCGAGGTGGTAATCACAATGAAAATTAGTAGCCGCTTTTCTATAGCTGTTCATATTTTATCTATTTTGAAAAACAATCCATCTTCAGTTTGTACTTCGGACTATATGGCCGAAAGTGTAAATACAAATCCGGTAGTAATTCGAAAAATAACGTCTTACTTGAAACAATCTGGATTTGTTTACGTAAATCGCGGACCAGGTGGCGCGGGATTATTAAAGGATTTACATGAAATCACATTATTAGATGTGTATCATGCAGTGAATGTAGTGGAAGAAGATAAACTATTTCACATTCATGAAAAACCGAATCCAGACTGTCCAATTGGGGCGAATATTCAAGCTGTTTTAGAGGTTATTTTAGTTCAGGCGCAATCTGCGATGGAAGAAGTGTTGAGAAATATTACGATGGGGCAGTTATTTGAATCTTTACAACAAAAAATGAATGCATAATATGATAATTGCAAGTCTCTAAAAGAGAATGCATATTTTTTTCTTGAAATTGTAACTATTTTGGTTACATCTAAAAATAAAAAGAAGGTAAGGTGCAAATAATATGACTGTGAAAATGAAAGTATACTCAGATTTTATATGCCCGTTTTGCTTTTTAGCAAAAGGTCCATTAGATGAAGTAGCGAAAGAGAAAGATGTAGAAATCGAATGGATGCCATTTGAATTGCGTCCAAGTCCATATTCTAAAATAGATCCTTGGAACGAGCCAGATAAGTTAGGTTCATGGGATGCTTTCATTCTTCCTACTGCAAAAAAATTAGGGGTTGAAATGCGTCTGCCCCGCGTTTCTCCGCATCCATATACACATTTAGCTTTTGAAGGGTGCCAATTCGCGAAAGAGCGTGGACTTGGAAATGAGTATCATCACCGCGTATTTACTGCGTTTTTCCAAGAAGAGCAAAACATTGAAGATATTGATGTATTAACGAAATTAGCGGTAGAAGTAGGGCTTCCTGAAGCTGAATTTAAAGATGCTTTAGTAACTCGAAAATATAAAGAAAAACATCAAGAAGCAATTCAGCATGCATATGATGAAGCGAATATTATGGCGGTACCAACTGTCATGATTGGTGATGAAGTCATTCAAGGGCTTGCTAGTAAAGAAACGCTAGAAAGAGTAATTGATAAAGAAATCGAAAAGGATAAAACAAATTCATTTGAAGGTATGCAATGTAAGACGGATGGATATTGCTAATTCGTTTTGCATGAAAGAATCAAGTTGATTTGTTTAAATAAAAATAATAAAACATATATTTGGAGGAATTAAAATGTCAGCAACTACAACAAACTTAAAAGAAGCAATCGTGAACCGTCGTTCAATTCGTAAAGTAACAAAAAGCGATGCAATTACGAAAGAAAGAATTGAAGAAGTTTTAAAAACAGCTTTACATGCACCAACATCTTTCAATATGCAAAGTGGCCGTATGGTCGTATTAATGGATGGAGAGCATGAAAAGTTTTGGGATATCGTAAAAGAAACGCTTAGATCACGCGTACCAGCAGAAAACTTTGAAGCGACTGTAGAAAGACTAAAAGGCTTCCATGCAGGTGTAGGAACAGTACTATTCTTTGAAGATCAAGCAACAGTAGAAAAAATGCAAGAAAATGCACCATTATATAAAGATCAGTTCCCATTCTGGTCTCATCAAGGAAATGCAATGCTACAACATACTGTATGGATGCTATTATCGGCTGAAGGAATTGGAGCGTCCTTACAACATTACAATCCAATTGTAGATGCTGAAGTGAAAGCAACTTGGAACATTCCAGCAGAGTGGAGCTTAGTAGGACAAATGCCATTTGGCGAACCAAATGAACAGCCAGGAGAAAGAACATTCTTACCTACTGAAGATGTAGTGAAATTTTATTAAAAAATACAATTCAAAATCAAAATTAAAAAAGGTTAGATAAATGAAAGGACAGTACATATTAGTCATATATGTACTGTCCTTTCCTATGTAATGTTTAAACTCGATTGTGGAGAATGTTACTGCAAGAACAATTTCCACCATATGAATCGATGTCTTTCCTTACAATCAATAATCTATTATGTTTATTTTTTTGAAATGACAGTAAACATCCCCGTCATGTTTGGTGAGTAATCTTTAAAATCATATTTTTCATAGAACGATTCTTTACCTTGTGATGCAAACAAACCGACAAATGCCTTATCAGGGGCATTCTGATTTAAGTATTCAACCAAAATATGCATGATTTCTTTCCCGATTCCATTTTTCTGATAATCTGGATGGACTACTATATCTTGAATATAGAAATAGATAGCCCCATCACCAACAATTCTCCCCATACCCACAATTTGTTCATTATCCTTGACTGTGATGCAGTGAACAGAATTCTTCAGTGATGTTTCCACCACTTCAAAATTCATATAATTAGTCCATCCCACAGACTCGCACAAATATTTGTACTCTTCCAATGTTGGAATGTTATTTTTAAACTCATATTTTTTCAAAATGTATCCTCCAAGTTCTCAAATTCAACAAGTATAATAAATTCGACATTTTTCTATCTATTCCTCTTACGCAACAGAACTCCTTTTAGTTATTGAATTTAGTGTAGTTTCCTTATTTGTATTTGTGTTAATTTATAAGAGTTTAGGGAAGAAATATAAGAAATAATCCGGTGAGAAAGGAAGTAGAAAAATGAATGATGAGAAAAAATATACAGTGGTAGGTACTGATGTTGATGAAGTGAAACGTTTAAATAAAAATTCAGGATTAACATATAATCAGGTGAAGGAATTGTTAGCAAAGCAAATGCAAAAAAAAAGTAATTAGATTGAAATCTTTCATTTTTTCATTTAGCATTTTGATTGGAGAGAGTTAAGTAAAAGGTAACTCTCTTTTTTATATAAATGAGCAACTTTTAGAGTGGAGGAAGCAACATGAAAAAATGGGTAAAGATAACGTTGTCTATCGCCGGAGGTATTGTTCTATTGGCGTGTGCCGGAGGATATTACGTGTATAAAAATTATTTTTCAAAGGAACCTGAGCGTATTGTATATGATAAAGACAGAGTGTTAAAACCGATACATAATCAGCTTAAAGGGATCGACATAGATAATATAAAGATAAAAGAAAAAGAAGTTGTAAATGCGACTGTGGATGAGCTTCAAAAAATGGTCGATGATGGAAAGTTGTCATATGAAGAATTGACGAGTATTTATCTTTTTAGAATACAAGAACACGACCAAAGTGGAATATCATTAAATGCTGTTACAGAGATTAATCCTGATGCGATGGAAGTAGCACGAAAGTTAGATAAAGAGAGAGCGTTAAATAAGAAATCGAACTTATATGGCATTCCTGTCATTGTAAAAGATAATATACAAACGGAAAAAGTGATGCCGACAAGCGCAGGAACTTATGTATTAAAAGATTGGATTGCAGATGAAGATGCGACGATCGTGAAGAAGTTGAAAGAAGAAGGTGCTTTTGTTTTAGGAAAAGCGAATATGTCTGAATGGGCAAATTATTTATCTTTTACAATGCCAAGTGGATATAGTGGGAAGAAAGGACAAAATTTAAATCCATACGGTCCGATTACGTTTGATACATCGGGATCAAGTTCTGGATCTGCTACAGTAGTTGCAGCAGATTTTGCACCGCTTGCGATTGGCACAGAAACGACTGGATCAATTGTAGCACCAGCATCTCAGCAATCAGTAGTTGGATTACGTCCATCTTTAGGTATGATTAGTAGAACTGGAATTATTCCGTTAGCTGAAACGCTTGATACTGCAGGGCCTATGGCAAGAACGGTAAAAGACGCGGCAACGTTATTTAATACAATGGTAAGTTATGATGAAAAAGATGCTATGACAGAAAAAATGAAAGATAGAGATAGAATAAATTATACGAATGATTTATCGATAGATGGATTAAAAGGGAAAAAGATAGGGATTCTTTTTTCTGTAGATCAACAAGATGAAAATAGAAAAGCAGTAGCAGAAAAGATTAGAAAAGACATTCAAGATGCAGGTGCGATATTGACTGATGATATTCAGTTAAACAGCGAGGGTGTAGATAATCTGCAAACATTAGAATATGAGTTCAAGCATAATGTTAACGACTATCTTTCGAAGCAAAAAAATGTGCCTGTAAAATCGTTAGAAGAGATTATAGCGTTTAATAAAAAAGATAGTAAAAGACGAATGAAATATGGACAAACATTAATTGAGGGCTCTGAAAAATCTGCTATAACGAAAGGTGAGTTTGAAAAAGTAGTTCAAACGAGTCAAGAAAATGCAAGAAAAGAGCTAGATAGGTATTTAGTAGAAAAAGGTTTGGATGCTCTTGTGATGATTAATAACGATGAAGTTCTTCTATCAGCTGTGGCGGGTTATCCAGAATTAGCAGTGCCGGCAGGGTATGATTCTGATGGGCAGCCGGTAGGCGTAGTGTTTGTTGGGAAACAGTTTGGTGAAAAAGAACTTTTTAATATTGGATATGCGTATGAACAGCAATCTAAAAATAGAAGATCTCCTAAAATATAGAGTTGATAAAGTAGTTTTTAGAAAAGTATTAGATAAAAAAATCCGACAATAAAAAAGAAAAAAAGGATTCTTTCCAATTAGTAAGAAAGATTGTCTATAGAAGTTCATAAAATGTAATATATCCGATTTCCATCCATTGAAGGGAGAGGTTAATTTTTAATGAATGAAGTGAAAAATTTCTTTCGAAGTAGAGGGTTTCAACGGTTTCTCGTTTTAATAATATTAGTGCTTGTATTATATGGATTAAAAAGTATGATTAATTTAATATTAATTACGTTTATTCTCACGTTTTTGATGGATCGATTTCAAAAGTTTATTTCAAAAAAATTGAAAGTAAATAGGAAAGTGGTTATTGCTGGTTTATATATTGTGTTAGTGACGTTTATTGTAACTACACTATATAAATATTTGCCTGTACTAACGATACAAATTTCACAATTAATTTATCAATTTAAATTGTTTTTTCAAAACCCACCTGATAACGAGATAATTAAATATGCACTTTCGACAATTAATGGAATGGAAGTATCAAAATATATCGAACAAGGTGTAGATGTCATTTATCAATCGATAGCAAACATAGGAAAAGTCAGTTTACAAATACTACTTTCTCTTATTTTAAGCTTATTTTTCCTATTAGAAAAAGAACGCATTATAGCATTTACTTCGAAATTTAAAGATAGTAAGCTGAAAATTTTTTATGAGGAGATTGCATATTTCGGTGAAAGGTTTGCAAGATCGTTCGGAAAAGTGATTGAAGCACAGTTTCTAATTGCGGTTGTAAATTGTGTACTCACTGTAATTGCACTTGTCATTTTAGGATTTCCACAGCTTCTTGTATTGGCTGTCATGGTCTTTCTACTCGGTTTGATTCCGGTTGCTGGTGTTATTATTTCCTTGTTTCCACTTTGTATCATTGCCTATAACGTCGGCGGGGTTGTGTATGTTGTTTACATACTAGTGTTCATTACAGTAATCCACGCTCTTGAAAGTTATTTATTAAATCCAAAATTTATGTCTGCAAAAACGAATTTACCTGTTTTTTATACATTTATGATTCTTATCTTTTCAGAGCATTTCCTCGGAATATGGGGGCTTATTATTGGGATTCCAATCTTTATCTTTTTATTAGATGTACTTGATGTAAATAATGATGAACCGATTAAAGATAATAAGTGATAGAAAATGACCGATGTTTTCTCTTGATGAAAACATCGGTCATTTATTATTTTTTCTTTGGAGGAGGTAGTTTAATAAAGGTATTTGCAATTAACGCTATAATAACAGCAGCAAAAATAAAGACTGCGATTACACCAACTCCCATACCTGCCCATCCTCCTATAAGGAAGATACTTATCGGTATTGCTAACAAGCTTAAAATAATTAGAATCAATCCGAGATTCTTATCATATTTTGTAGTTGGAAATAGCGTTCTGATGATTAAGAAGAGGAAAAGTATTAAGGATGCTACAGCTAGCAAGAGGATTGCAATCGTCCAAGAATCATTCATGAAATCACTCCTTTTTATAGATAATATTACAGTTTAAATTGAGGGGGAACTATAAAAATATAAAAAAGCAATCCAATATAAATCGGATTGCTTTTTTGATTGAAAATATGATTAAAGAACAGGAGCCATTGTTTCTTTCAATACTTGAACAGAGTGATCGAATTTTAATTCTTCCTCTTCACTTAGTTCAACTTCTAAAATTTCACGAACACCGCCGCGGTTTAAAACAGCAGGTACGCCAATATAAACATCTTGTTGGCCGTATTGACCTTCAAGGTATGCTGATACAGTTAATACGCTGTTTTCGTTGTTTAAGATTGCTTTCGTGACACGTAAAAGTGACATGCCGATACCGTAGTATGTAGCACCTTTTCGTTCAATAATATGGTAAGCTGCATCACGCACGTTTATGAAAATATCATCTAAATCTTTTTGGTTATATGTGTTGTCTTTTTCAAGAAGCGTTTGTAGTTTTTGAATACCAATTGATACGTGACTCCAAACAGGAAGTTCTGTATCACCGTGCTCTCCGATAATATAAGCGTGAATGTTATGAGGTCCAATATCGAAGTACTCACCTAACATATAGCGGAAACGAGCAGAATCAAGAGTTGTACCAGAACCGATTACGCGTTCTTTCGGTAATCCAGATTCTTTCCAAGTTACGTAAGTTAAAATATCTACAGGGTTTGTTGCGATTAAGAAGATACCGTCAAAGCCGCTATCCATAATGCTACGAACAATTTGCTTGAAAATTTTAGCATTTTTCTCAACTAAATCTAAACGTGTTTCACCTGGCTTTTGTGGTAATCCAGCTGTAATTACAACAAGATCTGCGTCTTTACAATCTTCATAACTACCTTTCCAAACCTTTGTTGGAGCTGGTGCGAAAGGAACGGCATGGCTTAAGTCCATTGCTTCTCCTTCAGCTTTTGCTTCATTTACATCAACTAAAACAAATTCTTCAGCTACAGCTTGGTTAATCATACAGTAAGCATAACTACATCCAACTGCTCCTGTTCCTACTAATACAACACGGTTAATACCTTTTTTCATTTCAAAATTCCTCGCTATTTCATAAATTTTATTATGTAAGATAATACGTCTTACTTCTATAGTTTCATATCTATTTTATTACATTTTATAAAAGATATTCAAGTGATTGAAAATGTATCCACTCAATTACTTGAATGAAACATAGGAATCCTGTTAAACGAATATAATTCAGTAAAATCCTTCGTAAAAGGGGAATTGGCATGGGGAATCCATTATCGATGGAACAAATGCTTCAAATTGTTCATGAAGGGCTTGCCAAAACGAATAACCCCAAACGGATTACAGTTGCCGGTGCAGGGATATCTGGATTAGTTGCAGCATCTTTATTAAAAGAGGCTGGGCATGAGGTAACGATTATAGAAGCAAATAAGAGAATAGGTGGCAGGGTGTATACGATTCGTGAACCATTTAGTGCAGGATTATATTTTAACGCAGGTCCTATGCGTATTCCGGATACTCATGATTTAACTTTAGCCTACATTCGTAAATTTAAACTACCGTTAAACCTTTTTATTAATAAAACTTCTTCAGATATAATTTATACGAATAACAAAAGAACGAGATTGGATGTGTTTGAAAAGGATCCAAGTGTACTTGGATATCCAGTTTTAGATAAAGAAAGAGGGAAAACGGCAGAAGGGTTAATGTTAGAGGTATTGGAACCGATACTTAATTATATTAAGAAAGATCCTGATAAAAACTGGATTATTGTTGAAAAAAAGTATAAAACATATTCGCTCGCTTCATTTTTAACTGAGTATTATTCAGATGGAGCAATAGATATGATCGGAGTACTTCTTGATATGGAAGCATACATGGGAATGTCTTTAATTGAAGTATTACGCGAAATGATCTTTTTCACTTCGACGACGAAATATTATGAGATAACGGGCGGGATGGATAAATTACCAAATTCATTTTTACCAGAACTAAAGGATAATATTTTTATGTCATATAAAGTAGAAAAAATTATACAGGAAGATAATAAAGTAATGTTGCAAGTAACCCATGAACATACGTTAGAGCAATTTATAGTAACGGGTGATATCGCTATTGTCACAATTCCATTTTCAGCTTTGCGATTTGTAGAAGTTCAGCCATATCATTTATTCTCTTATTATAAAAGGCGGGCAATTCGTGAATTAAATTATATTGCTTCAACTAAAATTGCGATAGAGTTTAAAAGTAGATTTTGGGAAAGAGCAGGACAATATGGCGGTAAGTCAATTACAGATTTACCTATCCGCTTTACATATTATCCGAGCTACGGCATTCATACACCAGGGGCGGCTATCGTTTTAGTGAGTTATACGTGGGCAGATGAGGCGTTAACGTGGGATAGTCTCTCGAATAGAGAACGTATTCGTTATGCGTTGAAAAATTTAGCGCAAATATATGGAAATGTGGTTTATAGTGAGTATGTTGCGGGAGAATCTTTTAGCTGGAGTCAAAATCCGTATTCTTGTGGAGCATTTACAGCTTTTGAACCAGGGCAAGAGCTTGAATTGTTTCCATATATTACGCCGCCAGCGGGTAGAGTGCACTTTGCAGGAGAACATACGACATTAACACATGGATGGATGCAAGGAGCAATAGAGTCTGGAATTAGAGTTGCTCATGAAGTGAATGGAAAATGAAACGATAATCTAGCAGTTTTGTTTACAAATAGGTATTCTTTTAATAAAATGATAAATATAAATCGTAATAATTACGCTTTGAAGAAATTTGAAGTAGAGAAATGGATGGTCGGTCGAATGAGTAAAGTAGAAATTCATATATTAGGTGGTTTTTTAGGTAGCGGAAAATCAACATTACTGCAAAATTTATTATTAGCAGAAAAGAAGAAAAATCGAAAAGTTGCAGTTTTGATGAATGAAATCGGTGAATACTCGGTAGATACAGATATTATTGGAAAAGAGAATGTGTTAAGGGAACTTCTGAAAGGATGTATTTGTTGTACGTTAAAAGAAGAGCTTGAAATTCAATTACATTCTTTATATCAACAAGAAAGACCAGATGTAATTTATATAGAAACAACAGGTGTCGCACATCCAATTGAAGTGTTAGATGCATGTGTATCACCAATTTTAGCTCCTTTCCTTGAAGTGAAATCTATAGTAGTCGTATTAGATGCAGTAAGATGGTTAAACCGAAGTATATTAAGTGCAAATGTACAACAGCTATTACATGAGCAAATGAAATATGGAAGTCATATTCTTATTAATAAATCAGATTTATTAACAGATTCGGATAAGAACAAAGTACTTGAAGACGTAAAAGCAATAAATAATCATGCGAAATTGTTTGAAACAAAGTATTGTAATATATCTTTAAAAGATATAGAAGAAGCTGAATTTGTGAGAGATGGAGAACATGAGACACTACATGTCAAACAGCATTTACATATACAAACGATGACGTATCAATTTACGAAATCGATTGATCAAGATAAATTATACGAATGGCTTTCGAATTTACCAGATAGTATTTATCGCGTAAAAGGATTTGTGAAATTCCATGGAGATAAATACCCGCATCTATTCCAATATTCGTTCGGGGTACCGACTTTACTGGAACAAGACTTCGGTTTCCCGACAAACTTAGTAGTAATAGGAGAAGGATTAGATAAGAAGCAATTGGTTGAGGGGTTAGAGAAAGTCGAAAATAATTAATCGGTTTTTCTAATCATTTTTTAGGTAAGCTGCAAATAATTGACTTAATGAATTAAGTTAATTATTTGCAGCTTTTTGCGTGATGATTACTGTAATGAAACAGTAATTTCATTTGAACAACGGAATATATATTGATTGTATGTCCGTTTCCATTTAATAGGAAGGTGATTATAGATTTGTGCCGAATGTAGAGGTTACTACAAGAGTTTTCCATTACCAATTTTAAAGTCATGATTACGGACAGGGGAATTTGGCGTGTTTGATTCTATCAGAAAGTAAAGTATGGGGAGGATCACAATGTCGATGAAAAAACGTAAATGGCTAAGAACGGTGGTTACTGGTTGTGTTTTAGGGTCATTATTAGTAACAGTAGCTTGTTCGGGAAAGAAGACAAGTACAGAAGATGAAAAAACGATTAAGGTAGGGGTTCTTGCTTCGTTAACAGGTCCATTAGAATCGTATGGAAAACAAACAGTGAACGGGTTTGAATTAGGGTTAGATTATGCAACTGGTGGAACTGGGAAAGTGGAAGGGAAGAAGATTAAGTTTGTTGTAGAAGATACGGAAACGAAAGCCGATGTAGCGGTTAAGAAAGCTACGAAATTATTAGAAGAAGAGAAAGTTGATTTTTTAGTCGGATCATCTAGTTCAAGTGATACATTAGCAGTTTTACCACTAGCTGAAGAGTATAAAAAGATTATGGTTGTAGAACCAGCAGTTGCTGATAGTATTACCGGGAAGAACTGGAATAAATATATTTTTAGAACAGGTAGAAACTCTTCGCAAGATGCGATTGCTGGGGCTGCCTCAATTGCTAAAAAAGATGTAAAGATTGCGACGTTTGCTCCAGATAATGCTTTCGGTCGTGAAGGAATTGCAGCATTTAAAGCGGGAGCAAAGAAATTAGGTGCGAATATTGTAAACGAGCAATACGCGGATACGAATTCAACTGATTTCACTGCAAATATTCAAAATATTATTAGCTCAAAACCAGATTATTTATTTATCGTTTGGGCAGGTGCGAATTCACCATGGAAACAGTTGAAAGATATGAATGTGGAAGCGCAAGGTATTAAAATTTCTACTGGTGCACCTGATATACCAGCATTAAAAACGATGGATGCGCTAATAGGGATGCAAGGGTTTTCTGTTTATTATCACTCACTTCCAAAGAATAAGGTGAACGATTGGCTAGTAGAAGAACATAAAAAACGTTTTAATGGTGCTGTTCCAGATCTGTTTACAGCAGGAGGAATGTCAGCGGCAATTTCTATCGTCGAATCTTTAAAGAAAACGAAGGGCGATACAGATGTAGATACACTTATTAAGAAAATGGAAGGGATGGAATTTGAGACACCGAAAGGAAAGATGAAATTTAGAGAGAAGGATCATCAAGCATTACAAACTCTATATTCTATAACGCTGAAAAAGCAAGATGGTGTTGATTATCCAGTACCAGTGTTAGAGAGAGAATTAACGATGAAAGAGACAGAACCATCAATTCAGAATAAATAGACTGAATTTTCTGTTGTCTTTATATAAAGAGGGAATACCCTCTTTATACTTGTTTCTTTCATAAACATGGCTTTCAGTGGGAGGGATTTTATGACACATTTGTTAGAGACGAAAAATCTTTGTGTATCTTTTGGGGATCATCATGTTATTAAGGATGTTAATTTAACGGTACAAAAAGGAAAGCTCATTTCAATAATTGGACCGAATGGTGCTGGAAAGACAACGCTATTCAATTTACTAAGTGGACAAATTTCTCCAACAAAGGGTGAAGTATATTTTAAAGGACAAGAGATTACAAATTTATCAATTTCGGATCGTACTCGATTAGGAATTGGTCGTTCTTTTCAACTTACAAATATATTCCCAGAGTTAACGGTACTTGAAAATGTTCGTTTAAGTGTTCAATCATTTGTGCAAGATTACTATAGTTTTTTTCCGAGTTCGGCAAAATTTAAGCAACAAGTTGGAGAGGCGAGACGTTTCTTAAAAACAGTATTACTTCACGAGAAAGAACATGTATTAGCGAAAGATCTAGCGCATGGGGAAAAACGAAAGTTAGAGCTTGCGATGTTATTAGCTTTAAAAACGGATGTGTTACTACTTGATGAGCCGACGGCAGGTATATCAGTTGAGGAGGTACCGGCTATTTTACAAGTGATTGAAAATATTAAGAAACATCCAGAGAGTACAATTGTACTTATTGAACACAAAATGGATATGGTACTAGGTTTGTCAGACCATCTTATCGTTTTATTCCATGGAGAGTTATTGGCTGAAGGTTTGCCCGAAGAAATGATGAAAGATGAGCGTGTACAAAGTGCTTATTTAGGGGGATTATATAGTGGCACTATTACAAGTGAATAATATAGAGACGTATTTAGATCAGTTTCATATTTTACAAGGAGTATCTCTTACTGTTGAGAAAGGAACGATTACTGTACTGTTTGGAAGAAATGGGGCAGGGAAGACTACGACATTACGTTCGGTTATGGGATTTCACCATATCGCACATGGTGAAATTTATTATGATAGTACACAAGTAAATGGATTATCTACACATTTAATTTCAAGGAAAGGAATAGGGTATGTACCAGAAAATCAAGGTATTTTTCACGACCTGACAGTAGAAGAAACATTCGCTCTTGCTAGTGGGAAGGGAGAAGAAGCGGAAGAAAAAATAGACTGGATGCTTGAATTATTTCCAGATTTAAAGCAATTTTGGCACAAAAAAAGCGGACTCTTAAGCGGAGGGCAAAAGCAAATGCTAGCAATTTCAAGAGCATTTATTAATAGTGATGGTTTATTACTTATTGATGAGCCAAGTAAAGGCTTGTCGCCCATTATGATAGAAAAATTAATGATAGCCATTTTGAAAATGAAGGAAAAAACGACTGTTTTACTTGTTGAACAAAATTTTATGATGGCTAGTCAAATCGGTGATTATTTTTACATTATGGATAATGGGCGCATTGTGCATAACGGTTTCATGGAGGAACTGCGAGAGGATAAGGAAACATGTCATAAATATTTAGGTATTTCTTAACATTGATACGGGGGGATAGAACGTGGATGTGCTAATTAACTTATTTGTAAATGGCGTTTCGACAGGGATGCTTATTTTTTTATTAGCGTCTGGTCTATCACTTATTTTCGGTTTAATGAGCGTACTAAATTTTGCGCATGGCGGTTTATTTGCATGGGGAGCATTTACAGGCGTTTGGTTATTTAATATGACAGATAGTTATTTATTAGCGCTAATTGGGGCAGTCGCTATGGGTATGTTCCTCGGTTTCATTTTAGAAAGATTTCTTATTAGACCAGTGTATGGAAACCATGTGCGGCAGCTACTCGTGACACTCGGAGGAATGCTCGTTCTTAGCGAGTGCATCAAAATATTTTGGGGTCCTAATCCAATTGCTGCAAAATTACCGTTATGGCTTCAAGGCAGTTTTACATTTGGAGGAGTTATCTTAATAAAATATCGCCTATTCGTTATTTTAGTTGGGATACTAATTTACATCGCTTTACTATTGCTGCTGAAAAAAACAAAGATAGGACTTATGATTCGCGCTGGTGTAATGGATAAAGAGATGGTTCAAGCTCTCGGAATTAACGTAAAAGCGATATTCTCGTTTGTTTTTTTATTAGGAGCAGGGATGGCGGCGTTAGGTGGTTTTCTACTAGCACCATATTCAGGAGTTATTTTTGCTGAGATGGGTATGCAGTACGCAATTTTAGCTTTTATAGTAGTTATTATTGGCGGATTAGGTAGCGTACAAGGTTCAGCGCTAGCATCTTTAATTGTCGGATTAGCCGGTGCTTTTACAGCGTATTTTTTGCCAGATTTATCTCTTGCAATCAATATGTTAATGTTACTATTTTTCTTAATAGTGAAGCCAACGGGACTTGTTGGTGAAAAGGGGTGAAATGGTGAACAGCACATCAAATCGAATTAAAGTATACTTCGGAGTATTTATGCTCATTTGTTTAAGTGTATTTCCATTCGTAAATGATTCACGGAGCTTGTTAATTTTGTTCACTCAAATCTTCATCTTTGCTATTTTTGCAATGAGTTTTGATGTATTACTTGGATATACAGGAATTGTATCATTCGGCCATTGTATGTTCTTTGGAATAGGAGCATATGGGGTAGCACTTTTATTTGATCGACAAGGAGTATCCGTAACGAACTTTTTAATAGGGATAGTAGCTGCAATTATCATTTCAGCAATTGTTAGTTATATAATCGGTTTGCTTTCTTTACGGCTGAAAAGTCATTTTTATGCAATGTTAACGCTCGCTATTTCCCAGCTGTTTTTTGTACTTGCTGAAAAATGGCGTTCACTGACTCACGGAGGAGATGGATTTACATTTCGTGTACCAGATATATTCCGTGATCGTTTTACATTTTATTATGTAACACTTATATGTTTAATCAGTATTTTCATTTTGTTACGCCTTTTCACAAAATCTTCAATTGGGAAAGTATTAAAGGCGATTTCACAAAATGAACAACGAGTTGAAGCACTTGGCTATAAAGTTCTTCATTATAAAATTATTGCTAGTGTTGTTGCAGGAGTAGTTGCAGCGATTAGCGGTGGTTTATTTGTTATCACTTTACGCTTTGTTAATACAACTGTATTTTCAATTGAAATGACGTTAAATGCATTATTGATGACAATGATTGGTGGCGTTGGAACGTTAATCGGAGCAATCGCTGGAGCTGGGATTATTGAATCATTGAAATATTATTTATCCGAATTAGCGACGGAATATCCGATTTTTGAACGATGGACGATCATTCTTGGTTTATTATACATTATCGTGCTACTAGTTTTTCCGAAAGGGTTAGTTGGAACAGTTAAGAAGTTGAAGAATTTTAAAAGAAGTAAGAAGGAGAAGAGTACAGGGGGGGAGCAGAACGTGTGAAATAAGTCTTCAAGATGGAAAGGGATGTCCTAGTAGTTAAACATATTAACTAGGTAACATCCCTTTTTATTTTATTAGGCCGTACGATAGTATATGAAGTTATATTAGCGATTCGACAAGGGATATCTATTTACCCGTAAAATACGACAAGTGTAGCCTCTTTATTAATTAAATAGTTCACCTGGAATCACTTTATCTAAGTCTCGAGTTGTAAAGAAGTTAATAGGTAGTTTTTCAACCGCGACATTTTCAACTGGAACTAATTTATCATTTCTAATCGGTAAAAAAGCTATCCCATTTCCCTCAACAATAAACTCTTCAATAAGCGAATAAGAATCTAACTGTTGAAGTTGATGCTGAGATAGATTGTTTTCTTTTAGAAATTGTATTGTCATATTTCTAAAAGGGCACTTTTTATCGTTACTAACAAAGAAAAGTTCTTTTGAAAAGTCAATGTTACACTGTTCTTTCGCTTTTAATAAGCCTACAGAAATTGAAGTGGTGAATACTTTTTTAAACGCTGCGTCGGGATAATCCTCATAGGTTATGACCATATCAACTTTTTGTTGCTGTAGTAGTTTTTGTAAATGGCTACTACTTTCTATATATATTTGATAATTCCTGAAATTTTCTTTAATACGCATACTTAAATAATTAGTCAAAATAGATTGTGACGTCGCTATTACATAAGAAGATGCACTTGTTTTAATTTCATCTTTGGCTTCTTCTAAAAGAGCTAATATTTTATTCGTGTAGTCTAATAAAATGTCACCAGAAGGTAACAGGGAGACACCTTTGTTATCTCTATGTAGTAAAGGCGTTTCTAATTTTTGTTCTAATTTTTTGATTCGCTCAGTTACATTTGGTTGTACATAGCCTAGCTCTTTAGCGGCTTTACTAATAGATCCTTCGTTAGCTACAGTTTTAAATATGATAAGATCATTTATTTCCATTCATTTCAGCCCCTTATACGGTATCATTATAAATGATATCAAACATAATTTATACCTATTTTACGTCAGCCGATCATCGGTTTATCATTATATATATAAGATCGAAAGTGAGTGATAAACATGATTGGTATGCAATATAAGGTCATTTTGCCAAAAGATTATGATATGGGGACTATTAGAGAAAGGGTGAAAAAGAATGGTTATAAAACGGATGGTTTTCAAGGGTTGAATTTTAAGGCTTATTTAATTGCTGAGGCAGGTAAGGATGGGGGTTTCCATAATTGTTATGCACCTTTATATATTTGGAATGGTCATGAAGGGATGAATAAATTTATCTTTGAAGGGTATTACGATAATATTTTGCAATCGTTTGGGTGGCAACAAATAAATATAGGTGTTCCATTAGTTGTTAATTTAAGTAATGATTTTAGAAAAAGTAGATATGCTGTTGAATATGCAGGGAATATTTCTCAAAGTAAATCGCTGATTGGGACGCAATTAAATAAAGTAAATGAAAATGTGCAAAACATAGAAAAATGTTTAGGGAATGTAATAGTTTATAATCCGGATAAGTGGGGATATAGTCAATTCAGTTTTTATAAGGAAAAGCCTGAAATAGATGTAATGGGCGATGTTACTATTTATGAGATTTTACATATTTCACGAGGATATGTTGTTGAATGCTAAATTAAGAAAAAGGAATGAAAATCTATGCCTTTTGTGAACGTTTATTATCATGAAGATATATTAAATAAAGAAGAGTTGAAAAAGATAGGTGAATGTATCCATCTTGCATTAATTGAACATTTTAACATCCCTGAAAATGATTATTTTCAAATATTTTTACCTTATCAACAAAATCAATTTTTGTATAATCCATATTATTTGTTGGAAAGAGGAGAAATGAGAACTGAGAATATGATTCATGTTTCTATTACATGTGGACCTGGAAGAACAGTGCAACAGAAAAAAGGTTTGTATCAATCTATATCCTTTGAAATTTCAGCATGTTCTAATGTGAAAGTTACTGACATTTTTATTACATTACATGAGACAGCTGCTGAAAACTGGTCATTTGGTCAAGGGATGGCACAATTGGTAAAAATGAAGGGAGCAAAATGATGAATGAACCAATTGAATTTTATATTCCAAAGAAAATGAGAGAAATAGCACCTGTATTTTCTCATTATAGTGAAGAGATATTATTTGAGGAAGTGTGGCGGGATGCCACTTTAACATTAAGAGAAAGAAGCTTATGTACATTGTCGGCACTAATCAGTCTTGGTAATACAGAACAATTATCATTTCATCTGAAGCTAGCTAAACAAAATGGGATAATGGAGAATGAATTAATTGCATTAATAACACATATGGCTTTTTATGTTGGTTGGCCAAAAGCTGTGTCAGCTTTAAATATAGCAATGAATGAAATGGAAAGTTAAGAATAATGATTTTGGGAGGTATTTTTAACATATTTCTACTTGCATTACTATCACTTGAGTGGTAAAGTGATAGTAAGATCAACGCTAGGAAGTGATGAAACATGCGTGAAAATACGATAGGATCGTTAATATGGCTACGTTTAATACGATTTACGAACCAAAGTAATCAAATGTCAAATGAGTTTTTAAAACGTTTTGATTTAACAACAGCCCAATTTGATGTGCTTTTGCAAATACGGACTTATCAGCCATTAACACAAATGGAGTTAGCAGAAAAGGTTACCGTTACACAAGGCGGTATTTCTCGAATGTTAACACGTCTTGAAAAAGAAGGATATATTATACGAAAACAAGATTGGAAAACGAAAACAATTAGTCTTACAGAGCAAGGGGAAGCGGCTTTAGAAAGAGCATTGCCAGAGCAACTTGCATTTCAATCATCATTTTTTGATGATGTATTAAATGAAGAAGAGCAGAAAATACTATACGAGTTGATGTCAAAAGTTCATAAGCATAGTGAAAAAAAAGAATTACCGAATGAGTAATTTTTTTTACTTAATCAATTGACTAATCAAGTGATAAAGAGGAGGAAGTTTTATGTATACAATTCCAGGACATCACCACATTTCTATGGTGACTAAAAATGCGAAAACGAATAATAATTTTTATCGAGATGTTTTAGGATTACGCCGGGTGAAAAAGACAGTCAATCAAGATAATCCATTTATGTATCATTTGTTTTATGGTGATTTAACAGGGAGTGCCGGAACTGAATTATCATTTTTTGAAATGCCGAATGTAGGTAGAACAATCCGTGGTACAAATGCAATAACACAAATAGGCTTGCTCGTACCTTCAATAGAAAGTCTTACATTTTGGAAGAGACGTTTTGAGTCACTCCAGGTGGCGCATGGGGAAATTACAACTTACGCCGGAAGAGACGCACTGCACTTTGAAGATCCAGATGGTCTACGGTTAGTGCTGTTAAATAATAAAGATGAAGAGGTGCCTGAATATTGGACTGCATGGGATGAATCTTCTGTAGAGCAGAATCATCGTATTTTAGGCATGGGAACAGTTGAAATGACAGTGCGCAGTTTAAATAAATTATCAAAAACATTAACAGGTTTGTTTAGTTATAAAGAAGTATCTCGTTCAGACGATGAGGGGATTTATCAATCTATTGATGGTCAATCTTTTGGAGAAATTTTGGTGAAACAGCAAGATGGAGAGAGTGAAAGACCAGGAAAAGGAAGTATTCATCATTTAGCTATTCGTGTGAAAAATGATGAAGAACTGAGTTATTGGAATGAAGCGGTGAAAGATAAAGGGTTCCAATCAACAGGGATTATCGATCGCTTTTATTTTAAAAGTTTATATTTCCGTGAGTCAAATGGCATTTTATTTGAGATTGCGACGGATGGCCCAGGATTTACAGTAGATTCAACAGTTGAAGAATTAGGAAAAGAGCTGGATTTACCACCATTTTTAGAAGAGAGAAGAAAAGAGATTGAAGAGAAATTAATACCGCTTTATTAAAAGGGAGAGAGCAACTATGGAAAAATACCGTATTGATACAAGTAAGGGAATTGAATTTGGATTATATTCAATTGGAGATCATATTTTAAATCCGCATGATGGTTCGAAAATAAGTGCAGAAAAAAGAATTCATGAACTAATTGAAACAGCTAAGTTAGCAGATGAAGCTGGAATTGATGTGTTTGCTGTCGGTGAAAGTCATCAAGCGCATTTTACAACGCAAGCTCATACTGTTATTTTAGGAGCTATTGCACAAGCTACGAAAAACATTAAAATCGCGAGTTCTGCAACAGTATTAAGTACGTCAGATCCGGTTCGTGTATATGAGGATTTTGCCACAATTGATTTAATTTCTAATGGTCGTGCTGAAATCGTTGCTGGTCGCGGCTCTCGTATTGGGGGATATAGTTTACTTGGTTACGATGTAAATTATTATGAAGAACTATTTGAAGAGAAGATGGATCTTTTATTAAAAATAAATAAAGAAGAAAGTGTAACATGGAAAGGGCAGTTTAGAACACCACTTGAACATGCGGCAATTATACCGAGAGCTAAAAATAACAATATGCCAATTTGGCGTGCTGTTGGAGGACCGCCTGCTAGTGCAATTAAGGCAGGACGCGCAGGTGTACCAATGATGCTTACGACACTTGGTGGCCCAGCTGTTAATTTTAAAGTTTCGGTTGATGCATATCGTGAAGCAGCTGAGCAAAGTGGTTTTGATCCAGCAACATTACCAATTGCGACAACAAGTTTATTTTATACAGCAGAAAATTCACAAGATGCACTTAGTGAATATTATCCTCATATTAATGCTGGTATGCTTGCGCTACGCGGTGGTGGGTATCCAAAACAACAATTTACTAACGCAGTAGATCACCGTGATGCGTTAATGATTGGTAGCCCGCAACAAATTATTGAAAAAATGCTTTATCAATATGAATTATTTGGACAGCAACGTTTTATGGCACAGATTGATTTTGGCGGTGTACCATTTGATAAGATTGAGAAAAACATTGAATTAATTGCTACCGAAATTATGCCGGCTGTTAGAAAATATACAACGAAATAATGATTAAAGTACCGGGAATATAATTTATTCTCGGTACTTTTTTATTTAGTCTGTTTGAAAAATGACAAAAAAACGAATTTTATGTCTAGAGAAAGGGGAGTTTTTTTCTATTTGTGAATAACAATATTGTTGATTTGAATTTTGGAAATACATTTTTCTCTTGACAAAAATCTAACGTGTTTTCAGGTTTGATTCGAGGACATTTTTCAAGGGGAAAGTCAAGCGTATGAAGAGAAAAACATAATAACAATTGATATAAGAGTGTGTTGTATGTTTGAAAAGTACGTTTTTAAAATGTGAGAAATCAAATTCAAAAAAATTACAAAAGACATATTTCAGACAAAATCCTGTCAATAATACGTCAAAAATCACCTGAATTTATTATGTAAGTATATTATACAATTCGATTAACGAATAAAACACTACTGAAATAGTGAAAAGGTAAATCGTATGAAGAAAGTTCTTTTGTAATTATCTAAAAAACTGACAATCTATATTTTCAGAAAGTACATAAACGAATTTATCTTTTTGTATTTCCAAATGATTGAATTGTTCATTCAATTCAATCGATAAAAAATTATGAAGGAAGTGATTTAAGCATGGAAACGCTCGAATTGGCACGAATACAATTTGCATCAACAACGATTTTTCATTACTTTTTCGTTCCGCTGTCTATAGGCTTAGCTTTTATCATTGCGTTAATGCAAACGTTGTATGTGGTAAAGGGACAAGAAATTTATAAGAAGATGACAAAGTTTTGGACACAAATATTCCTTGTTAACTTCGCAGTAGGTGTAGTAACAGGTATTTTACAAGAATTTCAGTTTGGTATGAACTGGTCAACGTATTCACGTTTTGTTGGTGATGTTTTCGGACCATCACTTGCAATTGAAGGTTTATTAGCATTTTTCATTGAGTCTACATTCCTAGGTTTATGGGTATTCGGTGAGGATAAACTTCCGAAGCGAGTTCACCTTTTATGTATTTGGCTCCTCTCAATAGGAACAATGTTATCAGCATTTTGGATTTTAACTGCAAGTGCATTTATGCATGCCCCAGTAGGATATGAAATGGCAGCAGATGGACGTGCGCAAATGAATGATTTTTGGGCGATTATTCAAAATCCACAATTATGGGTGCAATTCCCGCATACAATTACAGCGGCAATTGCAACTGGTGCATTCTTTATTGCAGGTGTAAGTGCATGGAAAATATCAAAAGGTCAAGAAACTGCGGTGTTTAAAAAATCGTTCCGAGTTTCTATCGTTGTTGGAACAATTACAACAGCATTGGTATTATTTTTCGGTCATGCACAAGCACAAAATTTAATTAAGACACATCCGATGAAAATGGCAGCAGCTGAAGCATTATGGAATACGAGTGAGGATCCAGCGCCATTTACAGTATTTGCAAAAATTGATACAGAGAAGAAAGAAAATTCGTTTGAAATTCAAATCCCTTATATGCTAAGTCTATTGTCATACGATAAATTTAGCGGTCAAGTTGAAGGGATGAACCAAATTCAAAAACAATATGAAGAAAAATATGGACCTGGAGATTATATTCCGCCAGTACATACTATGTTCTGGAGTTTTAGAGCGATGGTAATGAGTGGAACATTCATGCTTCTTTTAGGAATGTACGGCTGGTTCTTATCAAGAAAAGATCGCTTAACTGAAAACCCTTGGTATTTAAAAATAATGGTATATGCAATTGCACTACCGTTTATCGGTAATACAGTAGGTTGGATTATGACTGAAATGGGACGTCAGCCTTGGGTTGTCTTCGGTGTTATGAAAACAGAAGATGCTGTATCTCCAAACGTTTCATTTGGAGAAGTATTATTCTCTCTTGTTTCATTCACATCACTATATTTAATTGTTGGAGGAATTACTGTTTACTTATTCGTTCGTATCATTAAAGGACATGCGAATAAGAAAACGAAAAAGGATTATCAAAGCCATGATCCATTTGATAAGGAGGAAGAGTATGTTATCTCTTAATGAGTTGTGGTTTCTAATTATCTCAACCTTATTCGTTGGCTTCTTTGTACTTGAAGGTTTCGATTTTGGTGTAGGAATCGTTTCAAGGTTTTTAGGGAAAAACGATTTGGAAAAACGTATATATTTAAATACAATTGGGCCGTTTTGGCACGCAAATGAAGTATGGCTTGTTTGTGCTGGTGGCGCTATGTTTGCGGCATTCCCGCACTGGTATGCAACTTTATTTAGTGGGTTTTATATTCCATTTGTGTTTATGCTTCTTGCATTAATTATAAGAGGTGTTTCCTTTAAATTCCGTGCGAAAATAGAAAATCATAAATGGAAGAGTTTCTGGGATTGGGGCATGTTTATTGGAAGTTTGCTACCTCCCATACTTTGGGGAGTTGCAATCGCAAACTTTATGACAGGTGTACCAATTGATGGAAGTAAAAATATGGTAGGCGGATTTATGAAATTACTTCACCCATTTGCGTTACTTGGGGGAGTTATGTTTCTTCTTCTATGTATTGTTCATGGTTTGCAATTCCTTACTATACGTACAACAGGAAAATTACGAGAACGCGCACGTATTGCCGCGACAAAGATTGCACCTTTTGCATTAATAACACTTCTTGTTTTTGCAGCTGTAGGGTTATGGAAAACAGATATTTTCACCGCACATGGTTCAGAGTGGCTAATGGTTCCAATTGGAGCTTTTGTAGCGCTATTTGTTTCTACTTTATTAAATAAAAGAAGAAGAGATGGTTGGGCTTTCTTTATGACAAGTTTAACAATCATTTTGTTAAGTGCAAGTGTGTTCATCGGTATGTTCCCGCGTGTCATGATTAGCTCATTAGGAGCGGTAAATGATTTGACAATTTATAATGCGGCATCAGGACCTTATGCATTAAAACTGATGAGCTATTTTTCTCTTGCGATTTTACCGTTTGTTATCGGTAGTCAAATATGGAGTTTCTATGTATTTAGACAACCTGTTAAGTCAGACAAAGATTTGGAGTACTAATGAAAAGAAAAAGAGGACTTCCGTCGTATCCTGGTAGCCGAGTTTTATATGTAACTTTAAGTCTTATTAGCATTTTAGAGGCGTGTAGTATCATTGCGCAGACGGTGTTTTTAGCACGAGCAATCACATTTTTATTTCATGGAGAAACAGTGCAAGCTGTGTTAAATGAAACTGTTTATTTTGGGATCACGTTTGCAGCACGCCAAATGTTGGTGCGAACATCGCAAATATTGGTTGAGCGTTTCGCTGAAAAAACAGGATTGGCATTACGTAAACAGTTAATAGAAGCATATTTTACGTTAGGGCCGAGATTTGTCCAAACGAATGGGACTGGTCATCTGGTTACTTTATCGATAGAAGGTATTGAGAAATTTAAAACATATATTGAATTGACAATTCCTAAAATGATTAGAAGTAGTATCGTTCCAGGGCTAATTGTTCTATATGTTTTTACACTGGACATTGAGTCGGGAATCATTTTAGTTGTAACGATTCCAATTGTGATCATATTTATGATCCTTCTAGGATTAGCAGCGCAGAAAATGGCGGATAGCCAATATGAGACATATCGTGTACTTTCTAATCATTTTGTAGATACGTTAAAAGGATTAGAAACATTAAAGTATTTAGGGAAAAGTAAACAGCACGAAGGAAAGATTGAAAAAGTAAGTAAACGATATAGAAAAGCAACGATGCGTACTTTGCGAGTTGCTTTTCTTTCTTCTTTTGCATTAGATTTCTTTACGAGTTTATCAATTGCATTTGTAGCAGTTGGATTAGGGATACGGTTAATAGATGGGACAATTATACTGTTGCCAGCTCTTACGATTTTAATTTTAGCGCCGGAATATTTTCTACCGATTAAGCAAGTTGGAGCGAATTATCATGCTACATTAGATGGACAACTTGCAATGGAGCAAATAGAAGAAATTTTACAGAAACAAAAAGAAATAGAAAAGAAAGATTCAAATGTAGATATAGTATGGAATTCTTCTAGTAGTTTGAAATTACAAGATGTAAAAGTAAATAATGATGAATCTGAAAAGGCTATATTAGAGGGAATTGATTTTACTTGGCAAGGTAACGGTGCTATAGGCATTATTGGTGAAAGTGGGGCAGGGAAATCAACGTTAATCGATGTGTTAGCAGGATTTCTACCTCCTTCGGGTGGGAAGATGTTAGTAAATGGTGTGGAAATTGGTGAATCTACTCGAGAAGATTGGCAAAAAAATATTGCTTATATTCCGCAGCAACCTTATATTTTTCCGCTTTCATTAAAAGATAATATTTGTTTCTATGAAACGAATACAATTGATGAAGAGGTTGAGAGAGTTATTAATGAAGTTGGTCTTCGTTCGCTCGTTGCATCATTACCACATGGGATGTACGAAAGAATTGGAGAAGGTGGACGTATGCTTAGTGGTGGACAAGAACAACGTGTCGCTATGGCACGTGCACTTTTAAGTAAAAAGTCAATCATTTTATTAGATGAACCTACAGCACATCTTGATATTGAAACTGAATTTGAAATAAAGCAATCGATGTTACGTCTGTTTGAAGGTAAGTTAGTATTTCTTGCAACACATCGTCTACATTGGATGAAGCAAATGGATCATATTCTTATTTTTAATAAAGGGAAAATTATAGAAAGCGGAACATATGAAGAACTTTTAACGAATGAGACATTACATTTTTATAGCGAAGAGAGGGGAGAGCGATGAGTAACTGGATTAAGCCTTATATACAGCAAAATAAAGGTAGAATGACTTTGACTATTTTCCTTGGGCTTCTTGGAGTTAGTTCGGGTGCGATGTTACTTTTCATTTCAGGTTATTTAATTTCTAAATCTGCTCTCAGACCGGAAAATGTAATGGCTGTATATGTTCCTATTGTCGCAACGCGTGCATTTAGTATAGGACAAGCGGTCTTTCATTATTTAGAGCGTTTAGTTGGGCATGATGTTGTATTACGTATATTAGAAAAAATGAGAACGAAACTATATAGAATTTTAGAACCACAGGCGTTATTTTTCCGCTCACGCTTTCAAACTGGTGATGTACTAGGTGTATTGTCTGAGGATATTGAACATTTACAGAATCTATATTTACGTACAATATTCCCTAGTATATTAGCGTTAGTTGTATATAGCATTTTCGTACTTGTTATCGGTGCATTTGACTTAGTATTTGCACTTATCGCAGCTTGTATGTTAGCTGTTATTGTTTTTCTTCTCCCATTCGTATCACTACTTTTGATGAAACGACATCATGTTGCTTTGAAGCGAGGAAGAAATCGTTTGTATCAACAATTGACAGATGCTGTATTTGGGTTATCTGATTGGCAGGCGAGTGGTAGAAAAGATGAATTTATTAATGAGTATGTAGCGCAAAATGTCCAGTTGTTAAAGACAGAAAAGAGAGTGAAACGCTGGTACCATATTCGAGACAGTCTCATTCACTTAACAGTAGGTATTGTAGTTATTTCAATGATTATATGGACTGGAAATGCAGCGGCAAGTGAACAGATTGCACCTACAGTTATCGCAGCTTTCGTATTAATGACATTATCTGTGACAAATGCGCTTATCCCTATATCAGATGCTATCGATCGAATTCCATCTTATGTAGAATCTGCTCATAGGCTTAAAAGCGTAGAAAGTGATATCATTTTGCAAGATGGAAATAAGTTACCTGGAGATAAAGATTACGTTGCACAAAAATATATAGATATTGAACTGAGTAATGTGTCGTATAATTATCCGGATAGTAATGAACCTGTATTAAAAGATGTATCATTGCAAATAAAGGCAGGAAAGAAAATTGCTATTTTAGGTAGAAGTGGAACAGGGAAATCTACTTTACTAAAATTGTTAACTGGTGCACTACGTCCGGTGAATGGCCAAGTTATATTGAATGGTGAACAAGCTCGTACGGATTTTTTGTCAAAATATATTTCTGTATTAAACCAAAAACCACATTTATTCGATACGACAATTGGAAATAATGTGCGGATCGGTAAACCAGAGGCTAATGATGAAGAGATATGGAAAGCTTTAGAGAAAGCACAGCTAGCACCACACATTGCTTCTCTTCCTGATGGATTACAAACAAAAATGCATGAAATGGGAAAGAGGTTTTCTGGCGGAGAAAGGCAAAGGGTAGCATTTGCAAGAACTCTTATGCAAGAAACACCGATTATTGTACTTGATGAACCGACTATCGGTTTAGACCCTAAAACGGAATTAGCCTTAATAGAAACAATGTTTTCTGCAACAGAAGAAAAGACTGTTATTTGGATTACACATCATCTTGTAGGAATTGAACATGTAGATGAAGTTATTTTCCTTGATAGTGGCCAAATCGCTATGCAAGGTAGTCACGAACAGCTACTGAAAGAAAATGAGAAATATCGTAGGTTATATGAGCTTGATAAAGGTATATAGGAATGAAATGCAAAAAACCACAAATTCTTGGTAGTTCAAGGTTCGTGTTTTTTTGTATTTGTGGTGAAATCATATAAGCCGTATAAGCTATTTGATCATGAAATGGTTATATATTGTTAGAAAGGGTGTTTAAAATCTATCCTTTCAAGGCAATACTTGAGCCATAGTGAATGGATTGTTGGAAGGCGTGATTATATGTTTGAAGAGGATGGCATTGTTTTAATTTTGGAGCCTGCTGATGAGCGGAATCTGAGGAAATTTATTTTTACAGTACCGAAGTCAGTTTATGAAAAAAAAGAAATTTTATTACATTACGGAACACCTTTAGGCCAAGGATATACAGACATTATAGAAGATATTATTAGTGTACATATAGACATAGATATTATAACAGTAATAGGGCATGTGAGAGGATAAAGAGAAACTTTAATTAGTGAGAGTTATACGTACCTGGAAAACAGATGTACTGAAAAATAAGTATGTCTGTTTTTATATTTAAATGAAGATAGTTTCGAGGTACATGTTGAACAGGATAATAATGATTTTTCTAGAATGTATAAGAGGAAGATTAAAAAATAAGATATGATGTGATAAAGTGTATAAGAAGAAAATAAAGTGTTTATAAATGAATAAAAGTATGGAAATTATTTAGGAGGTAAAAATGAAGTTTACAAAAACAATGTTACTTTCAATTGTAGTTTCAATTGGTTTGATGGGATGTTCGCTAGTAGAGGAAGGGAAGAACTCCATAGATTACGCTCAAAAAGCGACAGACTATGTAAATGAAATAAGTGCATTTGCAAATGAAGCGCCAGCATTAGCAGAAAAGGCCGTTAATGATGGGGAAGCCCGGAAAGAACTAGAAACGAAACTTACTGAAATTAAACAAGATATACCAGCTTTTAATGAATTAACACCACCAGATGTAGCGAAGGATCTTCACCAGCAAATCGTCGGGTATAATGAAAAGTTAAATACATTAATTGATACATCTATGACAAAGATAGAGGAAGGGAAAATGAATGTAGAGCAGTTTAAAAACTCTGAGCTTATGCAGACGATAGAACAAGTTCGTGATTTGAAAGATAAGGTTCAAAATTTAGGGCAATAACAAAAAGATCCGTTTATCATAAACGGATCTTTTTGTTATTGAATACAATAGATGATTACACCAATGACAATAATAATGTTGCCAATGATTTTTCGTTTCGTGATTTTCTCCCCTAGGAAGTACCAACTGAAAATTAAAATGATGATATAACTTAATGATTCTAATGCAGATGCTTGCTTTAATGCCATGCCCTTTAAGGCGATCACATTTAATCCGGCATTAATTACAAATAAAAAGTAGCCGATGATAACATAAGGATTCACATATTCTTTTATTCTAGAATCGTATTGTTGTAAAGTAGCCTTTTTTAATAATATTTGTGAGTAATTGGCTAAAATTATCCCAAATATCAATAATAACATATAACTATTCATCTTTTGTCACCACCACAATTCCGACGATAATAATAGCTGCGCCAAGTATGTGATTCCACTGTATCGTATCTCCAAACAGGAATACTGACCAAAGCATTGACCATAGTATGATAATCCCACGGTGTGAATATGCTCTAGAAATTTCAAAGTTCTTAATGACTTGTTGCCATAGAATTGCATATCCGAATAAAAGTACAACAAGTCCGAAGTAAGCAATAAAAAATGAAATTGATGCAATAGGGAATTGAGATGCCCATTTCATGTAAACCATAATGATAGAATATATCAAGAAGGCTACATGTAGAAATACATAGTTTTTAATAGTTGGTTTCATATATTCACTCTCTTTTACTTTATATACACATATGTAAACTCGATGTATATAATCAATAGCTTCTTATTATATATAAAAGGCATATTGAAATGATTTTTGTTTATTTCTTCACATTCCAAAATATATAGTATCATGTCTTCTAATGTAAAACAATAGAAGGCAATGCGTAGCTTTAGAGCTGAAAATAATAGAGCTAGTAGAGTTAGATTTTCCACTGTTCTATAATTTGTATCGTTTTATTTGTTGCATCCATCTCTACTTGAATACCTATTGGCAAAGTAATCATTGGATGAGTATGACAACAGTCAAAATCGGCTAGAAAAGGAAGTTTTTGATTTTGTAATACTTCTAATAATATTTCGTAAGGTTTTCTATTTGTACCACAATCATCAAATTGCTCATGTTTTCCAAGGATGATACCTGAAACTTTATCAAAAACGCCGTTAATTTTAAGTGATGAAAAACTTCTTTCGATAGTAGCTGCATCTTTTGAGCTATCTTCAATAAAGAGAATGTCACCATCTTGAATAAGTGGCATATAGGGGCTACCCCAAATACCTTGTATAGTATTTAAATTCCCACCAATAATACGTCCAGTAGCTTTCCCACCAATTACTGAAATCCAATTGTTCGGTCGAAGATCTTTTTCTTTCGTTTTTTCTTCCCAATTAATAAATTCATCTGACCAAAATAACGGCTGGTTTATGTTGTAAGGAAGGTGTTGATCAGTTAATAAAGTATCCGCAAAATATTTGTACGTGCAATCTACGAAAGGCTCAAATTCACCAAAAGAAGGAACAAGTGCTGGACCATAAAATGTAGGAATTCCTGTTTTTGCATAAATACCTAGTAATAATGCTGTTGTTTCTGAATAGCCAATCATTAATTTAGGATTCTTTTGAAAAGTCTCATAATCAATATAAGGTAATAATGAATTTGAATTCAGTCCCCCAATTGTTGACATGATACAAGAGACGTTAGGGTTTCTAATCAAGTCATTTAATTCATCAGCACGTTCTTTAATGCTCCCGGAGCGATAATAATCATATTGACCTGTTAGTGAACCTTCTAACATATGAAAACCTTTCTGTTCTAAGTATAATTTTGCTCGCTCAAATCTCTTTGGAGAAGTATAGGTTACTGGTGAAGAGGGAGAGTAGATGCCAATTGTATCGCCATATTTTAATGCTTTTGGAAGTATCATTTGTATAAATCCTTTCTATTATATAGTGTTTTTGTGTTTAAATGTAATTGAATATTCTTATATTTCGTTGTTTTTAGTGTAACACATATGAAAAAGAGAACGAGGTTGAAATTATAATTGTTATAGATGAATAAATATGCTTTTTACCTTGACGATATAAAGTAATTGTTGTTATGGTTAAACATGAGTGTATAAAAGGTTTGTTAAAGGAGTTTTAGAATGAAGCGGTTAAAATGGGGAAGATTAACAATCCTGTTAGTAGTAATTCTGGGTATATGTTGGTTCTTTTTCCAAGGAGTTCAAAAGAGTGAAACAAATGTAGATACTCAGCCTTTACAAGTGGCAGAGCTACCTAAAACAGGGCTATCTGAAAAAGTAGTTCCACCAAAATATATACCACCAGAAATTGATGCAAAAGCAGCTATTATTATCGATGCGAGTAATGGAGAAGTTATTTATCAAAATAATGAAAATGAAGCTGTTGCCCCTGCTAGTATGTCAAAAATGATGACAGCATATCTCGTTTTAGAGAGTATACATAATGGGAAAGTCCACTGGGAAGATCCAGTGAAAATAAGTGCAAAGTCGGCACAAACAGAGGGTGCAAAAATCCCGATGCAAGCAAATGATACATTAACTGTTAAGGACTTATATCATGCGTTAATGATTGAATCGGCTAATAATTCGGCTGTCGCTTTAGCGGAACATGTAGCTAAGACAGAAAAAAACTTTGTTCAACTTATGAATGAAAAAGCAAAGCAGTTAGAAATGTCAGATAAAGCTAAATTCGCGAATGCTTCCGGATTGCAGGAGCCCGACGGAAGTGAAACAAAAATGACAGCAGCTGACGTAGCGAAATTAGCGTATCATCTTATAAAAGACTATCCAGAGATATTAGAAGTGACTCACTTACGTCAAAGTCAGTTAGCATTTAATAATGTTAATGTTACAAGCACAAATGAGATGTTAAACAAAAATAATAAAGCTTTATATATAGAAGGAATAGACGGATTAAAAACAGGATTTACAGATAGCGCAGGGTATTGTTTTACAGGTACTGCAAAACAAGGTGATAATCGCATTATTACAGTTGTTATGGGGACAAAAAGTAAAACAAAACGTTTTACAGAAACAAATAAATTAATGTCCTATGCATTTCAATTGCTTAATTAGGTGAAGAAAGAAGTAATTTAGATTGTTATAAAAATAAGACAGACAGTTTATTGAACCTTGATTTTGGTGACAATAAACTGTCTGTCTTATTTTTTGACGTATAGGAAGTGGAAACTCAAGTGATATCATTTGAGTTTGTTTTTGTTTGTTGATATTATTAAGTTAAGAACTTATTAATAATAAGTTCGAGAGGCATTATATGCTTCGTACATATGATACTGCCTCAAATGAAAATTGGAGGGAATTGTAATGGCAAAAGATTTTTACTCAGCAATTGAAGACAGAAGATCTATTTACGCGATTAGTAAAGAGCAAGTAGTTTCTGATGAAAGAATTCAAGAAGTGATTTATCATGCTGTGAAACATACACCTTCGGCTTTTAATTCTCAAAGTGCAAGAGTTGTTGTATTACTAGGTGAACAACACGACAAATTATGGAATGTTACGAAAGAAACGTTACGAAAAATTGTGCCTGAAAATAATTTTGCACCTACTGAAGAGAAAATGAATGCATTTAAAAGTGGCTATGGAACAGTTTTGTATTTCGAAGATAGTAAAGTAGTAGAAAGTTTGCAAGAGAACTTTGCACTATATAAAGATAATTTTCCTACATGGTCTCAGCAATCTTCTGGAATGTTGCAATTTGCGATTTGGACAGCATTAGAGATTGAAGGTTTTGGTGCTACACTACAGCATTATAATCCGTTGATTGATGAGGAAGTAAAAAAAGAATGGGATGTACCTGAAAACTGGAAGTTAACTGCGCAAATGCCATTTGGTAAACCGGTAGTTTCGGCAGGAGATAAAGAATATCAGCCATTAGAAACTCGTGTGAAAATTTACAAATAAAATAAAAAATAAAAGGTGAACAGAGATATAATCTGTTCACCTTTTATAAGTAGTAAGGATTTTTTTTGTAGGAATTTTTCATCTGATTCTTTAATTTGTTTTTACGTGTTTCAATAGTTGATACTTTTTGTAATGTTATAAGTGAAACGAATTGAAAAAAAGCATAGTACAGTTCTATATTTTTATTTATAGGATCATCTATTATGTTTTTCATAAATATATCTCCTTTTTTTATCTCACTATTTGCGGGCAGTAAGGCTTCCATATCAAAATTCAATGATACGTATAGAATACCGACCTGTAAAAGTTCGATTGGTTTCAGTGTGGGGTGAATAAAATTTGTATGGATTAAAATCCTACTTTATATATGATAATGTAAATATCCTGAAAATTCCATAGATAGTGAAAAATAGATAGTGGAATGTGTATTTTCGTCAAATTAGAACAGAATTTTTGGAGTTAAATCTTACAAATCGTCAAATCTTTTAAAAACGATGGATAATATCAAAAAAAGTTTTCTGAAAATATTATACTATTGATAAAAAAAGCATTTTTTGTCATGATAAGAGTATGCTTCATGGAAGGGACTTTACTAGAAAATACATTCTTTGCATTGTATTAGATTAATAGAGTTTTTTAAAGTGGATAGCAAAAGAAAAATATATATTAAGATAATGAATGGAATGTCGAATTTTCAATGAAATACATAAGAAATTTGAAAAAAGCATTGCAAAAACACACTGTTTAATGATAAAGTTCACATGAAGTTCACACTAAATTCACTTCAATCGTTTAAAATAAACGATGTGTGAAAAATAAAACTCTTGCTAAAAAATGGAACTGGATGAATATTTTACTTTGATAATATTGTAAAGTACTAAGTTTATAGTTTTCTCAAGAGGATAGTAGGGAAAGGAAGTAAAGACAACTTATGAAAAAAGTAATCGCAGGTTTAGCAGCAGCATCTGTAGTAGGTGTAGCAGTTCCTGGAATGGATTCTGCTCATGCACAAGTTTCAAATGATGCGCTAAAAGAAATTAATGGACAAACTCAAACTCAAACGACTGTAACTGAAACAAAAACGGTAGAAACAACTTCTGAATTAAAATACACAGTAACAGCTGATGTATTAAATGTACGTTCAGGTGCTGGTACAGGACATAACGTTATTTCTAAAGTGAAATCAGGTCAAGTACTTCAAGTAATTGGACAAGAAAACGGTTGGTTCAAAGTTAGTGTAAATGGTCAAACAGGTTATGTAAGTGGGGACTTCGTAACAACTGGTGGCAATAAAGGAACTACTACTACTGTTCAGCAAGGAACAGGTACTTACACAGTAAACGTTTCTTCATTAAACGTACGTACAGGCCCAAGTGCATCTCATACTGTTTTAGGTTCTGTAAATAAAGGAAAAACAGTTCAAGTTGTAGGTGAAGTTCAAGATTGGTTTAAAATTAACTTCAATGGTGGAACTGGATACGTAAGCAAAGACTTCGTAACAAAAGGTGGTTCAGCTGTATCTAACGAAACTCAGCAACCAACTACAAACAACAACAACAATACTACTACAGTTCAAACTGGTGGATCATATGTTGTTAACACAGGTGCTTTAAAAGTACGTACAGGTCCAGCTACATATAACCCTGTAATTGGTGGGGTAACAAACGGTACAGTATTAAACGTTACTGGCGCTGAAAATGGTTGGTATAAAATTAACCATAATGGCCGCACTGGTTACGTAAGTGCAGACTTTGTTAAGTTTGTAAAAGGCGGAGTGAACAATGTAGTTACTGGTGGTAACCAAGGTACGAACCAAGTACAAAAACCAACAGCACCAACAGGTGGAGATACATCTTCAATCGCTGGATTCGCTAGATCTTTAAATGGTTCACCATACAGAACTGCTGGTACAACACCTGCTGGTTTTGACTGCAGTGGATTCATTCACTACGTATTAAATCAAACTGGTCATAAAGGCGCTCGTCAAACAGTTGCTGGATACTGGAGCTCTAAAACAAAGACTAACAGTCCACAACCAGGTGATTTAGTATACTTCCAAAATACTTATAAATCAGGTCCTTCTCACATGGGCGTTTACTTAGGTAATGGACAGTTCATCAGTGCAGAAACTGACGCAACTGGTGTACGCATTAGCTCTGTAAGCAACTCTTACTGGAGTAAGCACCTATTAGGTTACACAAAAGCATACTAAGAAAAAGTATTTTATATACTTTTCGTATAGAGAAAAGGCTTTCCAGGGAAACTTGGGAAGCCTTTTTCATAGTTGGATAAACTAACAGTATAGTAGTATTTATCCTGCTATTTGCGGGATAATAATCAGCGGGGGATGGACAAATCCCCGCTGATTAAAGTTTCACTTTATGTCAATTTTCCATGCAAAAACTTAGCATATAAATCATGAAAATAGTTTGGACGGAATAAGTTTGCTGCATGACCTGCTAATGGAATTTCTTTATATAAAACGTTCGGAAGAATGGACTTCAAATCAAAGAGACAAGATTTATAGAGATGATCATGTTCTCCCATCACCCATAATATAGGATGGGGAAGTGCTTTTAATTTAGATTTTAAGTCGAATTCTAAGCGGTGTCGTAATGACTCAGCAATAATGGACGAGTGTAATTGTAATCCGAAACGGTAATAAATATTTCGTGAAATAACAGCGAACGGATTTGCCCTTAGTATTCCACTTGGAAAAATAGTACTAGCATACTGAGAAAGCCAAGATGAATATTCATCACCACGTTTTTCCCAAAATTTCTGAAAAACATTATATAAACGGGAAGGGTTATTATAATGTCCACCAATATGACAAATACTCAATACTTTTTCTGGATGCATTTGTGCAAATGTCGTAGAGATATAACAGCCATAGCTTAGAGCACAAATATGAGCCTTTTTAATTCCCTCTTTTTCATACAAGTTCAATAATTGATCTACGAGGCGCTGTATTGAAAAGTCGATAGCTTCTCCTTTATCGTCGCCGTGACCTAATAAATCATAAGTTATAATGTTGTAGGAGGCAGAAAATCGTTTATGCTCTTTTTTGAAGGCGCGGCGATTTCCAACTAATCCATGAATAAAAATGATTGTTTCCTTTTCGGAATGTTTATTTGTTTGCAAAAAGGATACTCCTTTCAATGCTGGAGATTTATATAGTGTTTTAAATTAGCTAATTGATAAAATTAGTTATATATTTTCTATGCGTAGTCTATAATTTACATAGAATAATAATAAGTACCAGGTAATAATATCAGATATTTACACTTGTTGTAAAGATGAGTTTATATGTATATTTTGTAAAATTAGAAAAAAGTGTGTTTACATTCAGTTTACATTTATAGCGTATTCTAGTTTTAGAAAGAATAGTTTTGTTTATAACGAGGAGATGAACGACAATGGAAGTTAGGAATACAGAAAAGAAAAAAGGGAATTGGAGGCAGTTTTTACGTCTCATTCAAGATACAAATCCACCGAAAGGCATTCTTATTTTTGCATTAATAATGAGCTTACTTTCTACTGGAGCGAGTTTGTTTATTCCAATGCTGACAAAAGGTTTAGTTGATAATTTTTCACTTTCTTCAATTAGTACGGGACAAATTGTTGGATTAATTGCATTCTTTATTATTCAAACAATTGCTGCAGGATTGTCAATTTATTTACTGAATTATATTGGACAAAAAATTGTAGCTGGACTTAGAGAACGATTGTGGAAAAAGGTACTTATTTTACCAGTGTCTTATTATGATCAAAACAGAACGGGAGATACAATTAGTCGTATGACAAATGATACAGGTGTTGTTAAAACATTAATTTCTGAGCATTTGTCAAACTTATTAACAGGCGGTATCTCAATTATTGGGTCATTAATTGTATTATTTGTTTTAGACTGGAAAATGACAATTTTACTTTTAACGGTTATTCCATTATCGGTACTAATTTTAGTTCCACTTGGACGGAAAATGTATAAGATTTCAAAAGCACTTCAAGATGAAACGGCTTCTTTTACTAGTGTATTAACACAAGTACTATCAGAAATTCGTTTAGTAAAATCTTCAAATACGGAAAAAAAAGAATATGAAACAGGTAATACAGGTATCCAAAAATTATTGCAATTTGGTTTGAAAGAAGGAAAAGTGCAAGCATTAATTTCACCTGTTATGTCGTTTGTTTTAATGGCATTGCTTGTTATTATCGTAGGGTATGGTGGAATGCGAGTTTCTAGTGGTGCATTAACAACAGGTGAACTTGTAGCATTTATTTTGTATTTAGTTCAAATTATTATGCCAATGAGTCAGTTATCAATGTTCTTTACTCAGTTCCAAAAAGCAATTGGTGCAACCGAAAGAATTAATACGATTTTAGAATATGAAGTAGAAGATCATGAGACAGGTATGAATGTTACAAATGCGAAGCAGTCGATTGTTATTGAAAATGTACATTTTGAGTATAACGAAGAAGAGAAAATCTTGAAAAATATCGACTTCACGATTGAATCTGGAAAAGTAACGGCGATTGTAGGACCAAGTGGTAGTGGAAAAACAACTTTATTCTCGCTGTTAGAACGTTTTTATGAGCCAACTAGTGGTTTCATAAAATTAGGGAAAGAACCAATTACAGCATATTCATTACAATCATGGCGACGTCAAATTGGTTACGTTTCACAAGATAGTCCGTTAATTGATGGAACGATTCGTGATAATATTTGTTACGGTGTTGAGGGTGAAGTGACGGATGAAGAAATTGAAAAAGTAGCAGCGATGGCGTATGTTGATGCGTTTATTCATGATTTACCAAGTGGATACGCAACAGAAGTTGGAGAGCGTGGTGTGAAGCTTTCTGGAGGGCAAAGACAACGAATTGCGATTGCTCGAGCGTTACTACGAAATCCGCAAATCCTTATGTTAGATGAAGCGACTTCAAGTCTTGATAGTAAATCGGAATCGGTTGTTCAGAAGGCGTTAAATAACTTAATGAAAGGTAGAACAACTTTAGTTATTGCGCATAGACTTTCTACTGTTGTAGATGCAGATAAAATTATCTTTATTGAAAAAGGGAATCTTACAGGAAGTGGCTCACATGATGAGTTATTACGGACACATGACATGTACCGTGAATTTGCAATGCAACAATTGAAAATTAAAGAAGGAGCATTATAGAATGAAAACAATCAGTGAAGGGGCACTTCACTGATTGTTGATTTTAGAGTGCTAAAAAGTATGTTAAGCAGAAAGGATATGATTCCTTGATACCCAAAATTTTAATTGTAGATGATGATCCGCACATTAGAGAACTTGTTTCTGTATTTTTGGAACGAGAAGGTTTTCAAACATATGAGGCCGTTGATGGATTAGATGCTCTTCGAAAAATAGAAGAAGTGAGAGTCGAAATGGCGATTATTGATATTATGATGCCAAATATGGATGGGTTTGATTTATGTTATGAATTAAGAAAATACTATGATATCCCAATTCTTATGCTGACTGCTAAAGGTGAAACATCTCAAAAAGTAAAAGGATTTCACCTCGGAACAGATGATTATCTTGTAAAACCATTTGATCCTTTAGAATTAGTTGTGAGAGTGAAGGCATTATTGAAACGTTACCAAATTACAGTATCGCAATCTATTCAAGTTGGGAATGTACTGTTAAATCGTAAAACATTTGAAGTTAACGTTGGAGAACAAACGGTGACGCTGCCGCTAAAAGAATTTGAGTTGCTCTTTACATTAGGATCTAAAGCGGGGAGAACTTGTTCAAGAGAGCAATTAATAGAAGACGTATGGGGATATGATTTTGAAGGGAATGAACGCACGCTAGACGTTCATATTAATCGGTTGCGTGAAAAATTTCAAGAAGAGTTATCGAAGTTTAGTATAAGGACGATAAGGGGCTTAGGGTATCGCTTAGAGGTAAGTAAATGAGGAAAAGAGAAAGAATGAGTAAGATGAAGATGTTAAAAGTAATGGGGGCGATAGTAGCGCTCTTTACTTTTCTTACTATAATTTGGTCAATAGCCTTTTTTGTATCGTCTAGTGTAATGAAAGCTTTTGAAATAAACGTATCGCCTTTTATTACTTTTCTAATTAGTGATATGGTCGGCTTTGTTTTTATCGTTCTTATTTGGACATTAATCGGAATTTTAATGAGACCGAAGCGAGAGGCGATGATTTGGACGATCATTGAACCGATACAAAAAATTGCAAAAGGGGACTTCTCTGTAAAAATACGGAATGAAGAAAAGTATGATGGCGAAATTGGTGTGCTTGTAAAAAGTATTAACGATATGACGGATGAACTTAATGCAATGGAGAAAATGAGACAAGAATTTGTATCGAATGTTTCTCATGAAATACAGTCGCCATTAACATCTATTAAGGGATTTGCTCGAGCGCTACAAGATGATAATCTACCAGTTGAAAAAAGAAAACATTATCTTACTATTATTGAAACTGAAACAACGCGATTATCTAAATTGAGTCAAAATTTATTGAAGCTAACACTTTTAGAGTCAGAGGAGTATTCACCAGAAAGAGCTACTTATCGATTAGATCAACAGTTGAAACAAATTGTGTTAAATAGTGAGCCTCTTTGGGATGAAAAAGGACTTGAGCTAGATCTTGATATGGATAAAGTGTGTGTTACTGCAGACAAAGAAAGTATGAGCCAAGTATGGATTAATTTAATTCATAACAGTATTAAATTCACACCAAATGGTGGCACGATTACAATTCATTTAAAAGAACATAAGGAATTCCTGGAAGTAAGTATTCATGATACGGGAATTGGTATATCCGAAGAACAGAAGCAACATATTTTTGAACGTTTTTATAAAGCGGATTCTTCACGAAACCGTGCTTATGGAGGAAGTGGATTAGGTCTAGCAATTGTAAAAAAAGTACTCGACCTTCATCAAGGAAAAATAACAGTTGAGAGTGTAGAAGGAAATGGTACAGAATTTATTGTGCGTATTCCAAATCATGAAGAAAAATAGTGTTAGAAGGAGGCCTTCTAACACTATTTTTCTTTAAAAATGCATTTACCATTACTATAGTTACCTATAAGTAACCTACGCACATAAAAGTGCATCATTGCCTTTTTGCATAAACATAGATACACTTTTAATATAATAAACAACTGAGATGATTAAGGAGTGTTATACTTGGCAGAATTATTACAAGGAAAAAATGCTTTAATTACAGGAGCAGGTAGAGGGATTGGTCGTGCTGTAGCGATTGCGTTAGCGAAAGAAGGCGTAAATGTAGGTCTTTTAGCTCGTTCAGAAGAAAACTTAAAAGCTGTAGCGAAAGAAGTGGAAGCAGAAGGTGTAAAAGCTGTTATTGCGACTGCTGACGTATCTTCATATGAAGAAGTAACGACTGCAATTGAAACATTAAAAAATGGTTTAGGATCTATCGATATTTTAATTAATAACGCTGGTATTTCTAAATTCGGTAAGTTTTTAGAATTAGACGTTGCTGATTGGGAAAAAATCATTCAAGTAAACTTAATGGGTGTATACTATGCAACTCGTGCAGCTTTACCAAGTATGATTGAACAACAATCTGGTGATATTATTAATATTTCATCTACAGCAGGACAAAAAGGTGCACCTGTAACAAGTGCATATAGTGCTTCTAAATTTGGTGTTCTTGGTTTAACAGAATCGTTAGCGATGGAAGTTCGTAAACATAATATCCGTGTAACAGCTTTAACACCAAGTACAGTAGCAACTGACATGGCTGTAGACTTAGGATTAACTGATGGAAACCCTGATAAAGTAATGCAAGCGGAAGATATTGCAGAGTTTATCGTAGCGCAGCTGAAATTAAATAAACGTACATTTATTAAATCAGCAGGACTTTGGTCTACTAATCCGTAAGGGGTAAATTTATAAACAAAGAAGGGACATCTATTCTGTAATGGAATGGGTGTCCCTTTTTTATTTTTTTGTATGTAAAGCAGAATTGTCGGTATAATGTGAAGTGAATGGTAGAAAAGCATGAAAAACTTGAAGGGGATGGTATTTCCATGAGTACGATTGAGAAATGGACGGCTGTTGATCAATATATGAGTGATGTATTAATACCGAAAGACTCTACATTAGAAGAAGTTCTTCAAGCAAATGCTTCAGCTAATTTACCGGCACATGATGTATCGCCAACTCAAGGGAAGTTTTTACAACTATTAGTACAAATTCAAGGAGCGCGTAACATTTTAGAGATTGGCACTCTAGGCGGATATAGTACAATATGGCTTGCAAGAGCATTGCCATCTGGAGGGCGAATTGTTACATTAGAAGCAAGTGAAAAGCATGCTGAAATTGCACGGAGCAATATTGAGCGTGCCAATTTGAATGATAAAATTGAAATACGATTAGGATTAGCGTTAGATTCTTTAAAACAAATAGAAAATGAGAAGTATGCACCATTTGATTTTATTTTCATAGATGCGGATAAACAAAATAACCCTGCTTATTTTGAATGGGCACTGAAACTATCACGCCCTGGTACTGTAATTATTGGGGATAACGTAGTACGTGAAGGTGAAGTTATTGATAATACTAGTAGCGATCCTCGTGTACAAGGGATACGCCATTTCTATGAGCTAATAGCTGCTGAGCCGCGTGTAAGTGCTACTGCGCTTCAAACTGTAGGAAGTAAAGGGTACGATGGGTTTGTAATGGCAGTCGTAACAGAGTAATGTAAGGAGGAAAAAGGGATGAAAAAGAAGTTTCAAAAATTATAACGTGTATCTTGTACAACGAATTTAGCTCGTGGACCTCCAATTTACATAGCTTTATATTATATATTAAAAACTTGGAGGCTATAAGAAGATGAGAACTGAAAAAGAAATGTTAGACTTAATTATAAATACAGCAAAAGAGGATGAAAGAATTCGAGCTGTCATCATGAATGGGTCACGTGTGAATCCAAATGTGAAAAAAGATTGTTTTCAAGACTATGATATTATTTATGTTGTAAAAGATATACAATCTTTTACGTGTAATCATAGTTGGATTAATAGATTTGGAGAAATAATGATTGTGCAAATGCCGGAAGAAATGTCGTTACTTCCAGCTGATAAAGACGAGAAATTTCCGTATTTAATGCAGTTCATGGATGGGAATCGAATTGATTTAATGCTAGTTCCAGTTGATTTAATAAATAAATTTATTGGACAGGATAGTTTAAGTAAATTACTACTGGATAAAGACAAATGTATTGGAGAATTTCCGCCAGCAAGTGATAAAGATTACGTTATAAAAAATCCTACAGAAAAAGAGTTTTTGGATTGCTGTAATGAATTTTGGTGGTGCAGTACAAATGTAGGAAAAGGATTGTGGCGCGAGGAACTTTCTTATGCGAAAGGAATGCTTGAAGGCCCAATGCGTGATATGTTAATCGTAATGCTAGAATGGCATATTGGTATGAAAACAAATTTTACAGTGAATACCGGAAAGTTTGGTAAGCATTTCGAACAATATGTTGAAAAGGATACGTGGGAGCAATTTAGAAAGACATTTTCAAATGCAGAATATGAAAATATATGGCAGTCATTTTTTGTAATGGGAGATCTGTTTAGGGAAGTTGCGAACGAAATTGCTAACACATATGGATATCAATACCCGCAAGATGATGATGACAAAGTGACAAGCTATTTAAAACATGTGAAAGTTTTGCCGAAAGATAGTACATCGATTTATCCCGCGTAAACGGGCAGTAAAACCCCCACTGATTAAAGTTTCACTTTATTAATTGTATAAAGCAGTAAGACTGTCCTAATTACGGACAGTCTTATTTTTGTTCATGAATAAGAATTTCTCTAACAAAGTACAGATGAATCACATATGAAATTTTAGGGAGGTTTTTATCATGTATTATTTTTACGCACCAGAAATGTTCGTTCCATTTCATTGGGGACTAGAACGAAATGTTTCGTATGCTTATATGCCATATCATTCATTTTATTATGGAAACTATATAGACGCAGTGCCGTATGTATTAAATGTTCCGCAAAATGATCAAGTCAAAGTGAAGGAAGAGAATCGGGGGTCATGGACACCTTTTTCATGGGTTGAAAAATATGCGTATGCATTTTCAGGACCATACAATAAAGCGGAAGTAGCTCTTACATTTGATGATGGACCAGATTTAGTATTTACGCCAAAAATTTTAGATAAGTTAAAACAATATAATGTAAAAGCTACTTTTTTCTTGCTTGGTGAAAATGCAGAAAAGTTTCCGAATGTAGTAAAGCGTATCGCGAATGAAGGGCATGTAATTGGTAATCATACGTATAATCATCCGAATTTAGCGAAAGTAAATGAGGTTGAGTACCGTAATCAAATTATAAAAACGGAAGAAATATTAAATCATTTAGCTGGTTATGCACCGAAGTTTATACGTCCACCATACGGTGAAATACTTGAAAATCAATTGAAGTGGGCGACAGAGCAAAATTTTATGATTGTACAGTGGAGTGTTGATACAGTTGATTGGAAAGGGGTAAGTGCTGATACGATTACAAATAATGTGCTAGGGAATTCATTTCCAGGAAGTGTCATACTTCAACATTCGACTCCAGGTGGACATTTGCAAGGATCTGTCGATGCACTAGACAAAATCATTCCGCAGTTAAAAACGAAAGGGGCACGTTTTGTAACACTTCCAAGTATGTTCCAGACATCTAAAGAGAGAAAATAAAAATGTTAATAATTGGGATTTCAAGAGTTGTATAGTATAATGAAGGTGTAAGTTAGGGGGGATATAATTGATAGATGCACTAGTAAACATAGGAATGAGCATATTGATTGGTATTATATTTATACTTGCGGCACTTATTCTTCAAAAAAATCCACCGACGGATATTAACGCAGCATATGGTTACCGTACGAAACGGTCTATGAAAAATAAGGAATTATGGGATGCAGGTAACAAGTATAGTGCAGAAGTGATGAAACAAAATGGATTCATTATGATGTTAATTGGAAGTGTTATTAGTATACTGTTTAGATATCCACATACAATGATAGCGATTATGATTGTTATGCTGTTGTTAATTATACGATTATTTATACGAGTAGAGAAAAAATTAAAGATACTTGAGCAATAAAAAAATAAGACTCCCGAATAAAGTAAGCTGGGAGTCCTATTTTTTTTATAAACTATTTTTGTTTAGCAATTCTTGTCCTTGCACTATAACAAATTCATAGTATTCAAGAGCATAAGGATAAATATCTTCAAATGTTATCGTTATCGGATTACTGTTTAAAACAGAATTAGTCGTTAAAGATGAAATCTCTCTTCTTAATAGTTGTAGAAAAGAAGTTGCATGTACTTTCATCACATCGTCTACTTCTTCACCTGGTGCAAATGGAAGTGGCTTTATTACATTGTGAAAATACATATGACAAAATTCACGATCAGTAAGATTTGAAATTTCATAATCTATTTTATAGATTCCTTTGTATGTTAGATCAGTAGTTTGAAAGGAAAGTCCTAATTCTTCTTCAATTTCACGAAGACCGCCAATTTCTACTTCTTCATCATGCATAATATGTCCAGCCGAAGTGATATCCCATATATTCGGAGCTTCTTTTTTATTTTTAGAGCGTAATTGGAAATATAAGAACATATCCTCAGCATCTTTTTCTACAAACCAGCAATGAAATGTTTCGTGCCAATCACCGTCACGATGCACGTCATCACGTAATTTCTTTCCAAGTGTATTTCTTTCAGGATCAAATATTGTTAACCACTCTGTCATTTTAATTCCCCTTTCTGCAAATTTTATTATACAATATTTGTATTGAATTTTGGGAAAATAAAGAAAAAGGAGTGATTATTAGTGAAGATAGAGAATAAGGAAATAAAATCAATAATTTCAACTGAGGAAGAATTACGACAAATATTGGGGCAACCAAGTGAACGGGCTTTGAAAAAAGTTATTTCATCACTTGATCATCATTGTGTAGATTTTCTGTCTAAATCTCCTTTTCTAGTATTATCTACTGCAAATAAATTCGGAGAGTGTGACGCTTCGCCGAGGGGAGACGCACCTGGATTTGTATATGTTTTAAATGAAAATAAAATTGTTATTCCAGAAAGACCGGGAAATCGTCGTATAGACTCTATTTTAAATATTATTTCAAATCCACACGTAGGGTTAATCTTTTTTATTCCGGGTCTTGGGGAAACACTCCGAATAAACGGTAAAGCATATATTACAAACGATGAAGAAATTTTGAAAGAAATGCAGGTGAATGGACGTAATCCGTTACTTGGAATTGTTGTTGAAATAGAAGAATGCTATATTCATTGTGCAAAAGCTTTTATTCGTTCAAAAATGTGGGATCCAGAGTCATGGTTAAATAAAACAGAGCTACCATCAGCACCGAAAATGTTAATGGAGCATGCGAAAGTGAATGCTTCAGAAGAGGAAGTTAGACGTTCTTTAGAAGAAAGTTATAGGGAAAGATTGTATTAAAAATTATTTTTTAAATATAGTGTTGAAGTATGAAACTCTAAACGTTTTAGAGTGAGACTTTAACTATGAATATTGTTAATTTGTATGTGATGAATATATGTGCAAGAGAATAAATCTGTATTAGATGATTTGTTATTTTAAAATATAATTATTCATATTCTTAAAAATTGTGAAGAAAAATAGGCTTGCTTTTTGAAAAGTTGATAACTATAATAAGTTAACAAATAGACATGAACGAAAAAGTAACGATAAGGACATGAGATGATTTTTACGGTTTACAGAGAGGGAAGACAAGGCTGTGAGCTTCCTAACACGAAAAATGATTTTACCACCTTTGAACTTCAATAGTGAACGAGTAATCTAGTAATTATTGACGGTATCAGCCGTTATCTGAACTTGAGCAATCTAGAAGAAAGTAAGTCTAGGTTGGAACAAGGGTGGAACCACGAAAACACATTCGTCCCTTTCCTAGGGATGAGTGTGTTTTTTTTATAGTTTTTAAGATTGAAAATTTTAAATAATTAAAAAATATTATTGATTTTGTTTTTTATGCGAGTATAATGAGTTAACAAATAAACATGAGCGAAAAAGTAACGATAAGGACATGAGAACATTTTTACGGTTTACAGAGAGGGAGGCCAAGGCTGTGAGCTTCCTAACACGAGAAATGATCTTACCACCTTTGAACTTCAATAGTGAACGAGCAATCTAGTAATTATTGACGGTATCAGCCGTTATCTGAACTTGAGCAATCTAGAAGAAAGTAAGTCTAGGTTGGAACAAGGGTGGAACCACGAAAACACATTCGTCCCTTTCCTAGGGATGAGTGTGTTTTTTTATCCCGCATTAACGGTCAGTAAGATTCCCATCTCAAAATTTGGCGGATGCGAGGGAGTAAGACGGGAGATCAACTGTCCGTAAAAGCCCAGTTGGTTCAACTAATAATCAGTGAGGAATGGACAAAATCCCCACTGATTAAAGTTTCACTTTATTACTTTGAAAGGAGGTGCGGTAACATGAAACGATTAGTACGTACGGAAATAACCACCACCTGCATGATTAAAAAGCAGAGTAAGGTGATTCATAGGTGTAACAATTAAACTATTTAGGAGGAGATTAGAAAATGAATAACGTTATTAATGTTGGTGTATTAGGATTAGGTACTGTCGGAAGTGGTGTTGTCCATATTTTGAAAGAACATTATCGAAAAATCACTCTTGATACAGGATATGAAGTAAAGGTAAAGACAGTCGTTGTACGTGATTTGGAAAAGGAACGTGATGTTTGCATTGATGGAATCGTAGTAACAAGTAATGTCGATGAAGTTCTAAATGATTCAAATATTGATATTGTAGTAGAGGTAATGGGCGGAATTGAAGAAGCGAAACAGCATATTGTTACGGCTTTACAAAATAAAAAACATGTTGTAACAGCAAATAAAGATTTAATGGCCGTATATGGTGCGGAGCTTCTGCAACTGGCAAATAAAAATGAATGTGACCTATGTTACGAAGCGAGTGTAGCCGGTGGGATTCCAATATTAAGAGGATTATCAGACGGGCTAGCTTCAGATCAAATTGAAAAAATAATGGGAATCGTAAATGGAACAACAAATTATATGTTAACAAAGATGAGTCAAAATGGATGGTCGTATGAAGAGGCTTTACAGGAAGCGCAAAAATTAGGGTTTGCAGAATCAGATCCGACAGCGGATGTAGATGGACTAGACGCTGCGAGAAAGGTAGCAATTCTTGCAAACTTAGGTTTTTCGATGAATGTTTCTTTAGATGATGTTCAAGTTAGAGGTATTCGAAAGGTTGAAAAAGAAGATTTAGAGATGGCCGAAAAATTAGGATTTACAATGAAATTAATTGGTAAAGCTGAAAAACAAGGATCATCCATTCACTTAAGTGTAGAACCGACTTTATTACCACGTCATCATCCGCTATCGAATGTGAATAATGAATTTAATGCGGTGTATGTTCACGGTCAAGCAGTAGGAGAAGTGATGTTTTACGGACCTGGAGCTGGGAAGTTACCAACTGGTTCTGCTGTAGTAAGTGACATTATTTCAATCGTTAAAAATATGAATCAAGTTCCGAAAAATAAAAGTGCGTTAAAAGAACCAGAGCCTTACGAATTACAAGGAGATGAAGAAGTAGTTTCGAAATATTTCTTACGTATTTCATTACGAGATGAGCCAGGGATGTTACGAAAAGTAACAGAATGTTTCGTTAATTATTCTGTAAGTTTAAAAGAAGTTATTCAATTACCTTTAAATCGTGAGCTTGCAGAAGTCGTTGTTGTGACGCATCAAACTTCAAAATATCAATTCGAGCAAGTTTTAGGAGCGATAGAAGATGTCGCAAGTGAAATAAACAGTTACTACATTATTGAGGAGGAAAAACAATATGTATAAAGGACTATTAAAACAGTACGCTTCTTATTTACCGGTGAATGAAAACACACCTGATGTCAGCTTAATGGAAGGGAATACACCCCTTATTCCATTATTAAATATATCAAAACAATTAGGGATTCAGTTATACGGAAAATATGAAGGAGCGAATCCAACAGGTTCTTTTAAAGACCGTGGTATGGTAATGGCAGTTGCAAAGGCGAAAGAAGAAGGTTCAGAGGCTATCATTTGTGCATCTACAGGTAATACATCAGCATCAGCTGCCGCATACGCGGCACGCCTCGGAATGAAATGTATTATCGTAATACCAGAAGGAAAGATTGCGCATGGGAAATTAGCGCAAGCAGTTGCTTATGGAGCGGAGATCATTTCAATAGAAGGGAATTTCGATGATGCACTTAAGGCTGTAAGAAATATTGCTGCAGAAGAGCCGATTACATTAGTAAACTCAGTAAATCCTTACCGAATTGAAGGACAAAAAACAGCAGCATTTGAAATTTGCGACCAGTTGGAAAATGCACCAGATGTTCTAGCTATTCCGGTTGGGAACGCAGGGAACATAACAGCATACTGGAAAGGATTCTGTGAATATGAAAAAGAAAAGGGGTATAAAAAACCAAGAATTCACGGCTTTGAAGCCGAAGGAGCAGCTGCAATTGTAAAAGGGCATGTAATTGAAGAACCTGAAACGATTGCAACAGCGATTCGTATTGGTAACCCAGCGAGTTGGTCGTATGCAGTAGAGGCTGCCGAGCAGTCTCATGGTGAAATAGATATGGTGTCAGATGAAGAAATATTACATGCGTATAGATTGTTAGCAAAAACTGAAGGAGTTTTTGCAGAGCCAGGATCGAATGCTTCATTAGCGGGCGTCATTAAACATGTGCAATCTGGAAAAATCAAAAAGGGAGAAACTGTTGTTGCAGTTTTAACTGGAAACGGTTTGAAAGATCCTGATATCGCAATTTCTTCTAATAAATTTGATATTGCAAGTGTGTCAAATGATATAGAGCAAATTAAAGATCATATTAAAGGGGTGATTATGTCGTGATGCCATTGAGAGTACGTGTCCCTGCTAGTACAGCGAATGTCGGACCTGGATTTGATTCAGTAGGAATAGCATTGTCATTATATTTAGATGTGGTGGTAAAGGCGGAAGCAGATAAATGGCAAGTAATCCATTCCTTTGAAGATTCAATTCCAACAGACGATAAAAATTTAATTGTTAGCACGGCATGTAAAGTGTTTCCTTCTTTATCACCCTATATAATAGAAGTTACTAGTAATATTCCGCTGACAAGAGGTCTAGGAAGTAGTGCATCAGCAATTGTAGCAGGAATAGAGCTTGCGAATCAGCTTGGAAATTTGAACTTAACAACTGATCAGAAAGTTCAAATTGCTACAAATTTTGAAGGACATCCAGATAATGTTGCTGCTTCTATTTTAGGTGGAACTGTAATCGGAGCGCTGGATGGAAAGAATGTTTCGGTTGTAAGGATTGAAAGTAAGGAATTAGGCGTAATTTCTCTTATTCCAAATGAAGAGCTAAATACGGAGGAAAGTCGATCTGTATTACCAGAGGTGTTTCCGTTTCATGAAGCGGTTAAGGCTAGTGCGATAAGTAACGTATTAGTAGCTGCATTATGTCAAAAGAAGTGGGAAGTTGTAGGTGAAATGATGGAACGAGATCATTTCCACGAGCCATATCGTTTAGAACTTGTACCGTTATTACCATCAATTCGTAAATGTGCAAAAGAATTCGGAGCATATGGCACAGCGCTTAGTGGTGCGGGACCATCCATTTTTATTTTAACTCCGTACGAGAAGCGTAAAGAAATAGCTGACCAATTAGCGAGAGTATTTGCAGCTATGAAAGTATGTGAGCTTGAAATTGATCATAAAGGGATTACTGTAAATAAGGAAGAACATATTGGATTATAAAAAAAGCTAGCATCGCTAGCTTTCTTTACGTTATGGAGAATCTATTTTAAAGGGGATTTTTCGGAATGAACATTAATTTTAGAGGTGATTATATGAGTTCAAAAGAGTCACCAGAAGAAAAAAGAGAACGCATGAGACAAAGTGAATTGAAAAATAATCCTACCGGTTCTTTGAATGATGGACTCAACAGGGCGGAATCAGGTAGCCCCGCTGATATGACAGGTGGTATGAATTGGAAAGGTACAGGGATATTAATTTTAGTGCTAGTTTTAGGATATATTATATATAGTTACTTTTTCAGTTAAGGAAAGCTTGATGGAATTTAGATTTGCTTGATCTAATTATTAGTGAGAATAAAAAAACAAGGATTAAAGTCCCACTGTATTACATATTTTCTTTAAACAGATTATAGTAATACGTAAGTTTTTTTTGCTCATAATAGAGCTAGCATAATGCTAGCTCTATTATTTTTTTGCCATATTCCTGTAACAAACCTCCTGTATATTCATTGGTGGAGGTGCAGAAGATGAAAAAAATGATAGCGATATGTCTTTTTACAACATTGTCATTTTCGACTTTAGTCGGGTGTGATGTAAAAGGTAATGATGCTTTACAAGAGTCTAAAATAAAGAAAGCGACGTATAAAGATTTTACTTATGATGTAAATCCTGAGACTTTTACGTTAACTGTAGAACATGATGGTGTAAAAGAACAGGCATCACAACCGTTACCAAAAATGAAGGTATCGAATTTGAAAAAAGACAGGAATCATACATCATGGGAATATCCGGATCAAAAAGTAAAAGTAAATTTAGAAAAGAAAAAAGACCACTTAAATATTGAAGTGGAATCGACTGGTGCAGAAAGTTTTACATGGCCAAAAGTACAAGCTGAAAATTATACACTTCCGTTATGGGAAGGTAAGCAAATTCCGAGTAATGATGAGAATTGGAAGAAGTTTTTAAAGGATGATGCATATTCATTTGCTGAATCATTTTCTATGAAGTTTTTTGCATTAAATGGTTCTAAATATTCGATCGTATATATTGCGAACAATATGTTTAATAATGAATTGAAATTTCATTCGGATTCGAAAATAGGGTTTGATTTTACACATGAATTCCCGAGTATAAATAAAAATAAAACATATGGATTTCAATTATATGTGACAAATAATGATGCAGTAAGTATTGCTAAACTGTATAAGGATAATATTGCTCGAAAAGGTGAATTTAAAACATTACAAGAAAAGGCAAGAAAAAATAAAGAAATCGAAAAACTTTACGGGGCAGCTCATTTTTACTTTTGGAATCAAAATGGTTTATCAGAAAGTAACGTGAATTGGCCGAAGCTAAGAGAGCAAATAAATAGCCCGGTGTTTAGCCATATAAAAGAGCTTATTCAAAAGAATAGTTCAGAGCCTGGAGAACTGAGTGTGTTTGAGCAGGTGAGTAAACAAGACTTTATCGATAAGTACCAAAAAAATGTTATTTTACGCTATACAAACGAAGTATTATCTATGAAGGAATTGTATAAAGAGGATATTTTCCCGAAAGTTAATCAGGAAGCTAGTGTGTTATTAAAGAAAGGTGTAGATCACTTATCGAAGACAGAGCTGTATAGCTTAAATAAACATTTATTAAAGTCAGTACTCGGTGATGCAGTTGAAGAAGTAAGTAAATGGGGTAAGGCAGATGGAACGGATATTATAAAGGAAATGAAAGCGGCAGGAATAGACAATGCATGGATTGGGCTACCGAATTGGGAACAAGGGTATATGCAGCCTAATTTCGTGACAGAAGCTAAGAAAATAGGATATTTAGTTGGTCCGTATGATTCTTATCATTCTATTCACGAAAAAGCTGATAAAAATTGGAATACAGCTTCTTTTCAGGATCCATCGCTATATGAAGAGGCAACTGTGACGAAGAAAAATGGAGAAAAAGTGCAAGGATTTTTAGGTAGAGGGCGAAAGTTAAATCCAACTTTATCTCTTCCTAGTGTAAAAGAGCGAATGAACGAGATATTACAAAATGGACCTAAATATAATTCATGGTTTATTGATTGTGATGCAACAGGTGAAATTTATGATGATTATTCGGCCAAACATTTAACGACACAAGAACAAGATTTAAAAGCAAGGTTGCAACGAATGGATTATATTGCGCAAGAAAAAGGTATGGTAGTTGGCTCAGAAGGCGGAAATGACTTTGCAAGTAGCACGATTGCATTTGCTCACGGCATTGAAACGCCTGTTATTAAATGGGACGATGAAGATATGAGGAAAAATAAAACAAGTCCGTATTATGTGGGCGGATATTGGTCACCGAATCAAAATGTTCCAGAAAAATATGCAAAACAAGTACCGTTAAAAGAAGAATATAAACAAGTATATTTAAATCCAGTATATTCGGTACCATTATATAAACTAGTATACAATGATTCGGTTATTACAACGCACCACTGGGAATGGGGAAGTTTGAAAGTAAAAGATGAGGTAGGAAACCGAATGTTATATGAGTTATTGTATAATGTGCCTCCGTTGTACCATTTAGATGAAGTAGAGTGGAATAAGCATAAACAAGAAATTACGCAGCATCTGAAAGTTTGGAATGAAGTTCATGAAAAGGCAGTAAAAGAAGAAATGACGAACTTTGCATATTTGTCAGAAGATAAATTAGTCCAATCTGCTTCATATGGAAAAGATATTAAAATTATTGTGAATTTCTCTAATGATGATGTGGAAATAGAAAAAACGAAAATAAAAGCAAAATCAGCTTTAATTTATAATAATGGGAAGCAAATGATATACACACCAAATGAGAAATAATAAAGTGAAATTTTAATCAGTGGGGGGTTTATCCCTCACTGATTATTAGTCATCACCAATCAAAATTTCACGGCCAAAACTTGACTCTTTTATTCCTGCTAAATTATGAGGTGAAAGTCTTACTACCTGCAAATAACAGAATGATAAATCTGTAAATTTGAATGTTTTGAAGTGTTAAATTTTTGAAGTTGATAAATAGTGACTTGCCAAAAATAAGCACGAGAGTATAATGTGAAATGGAATACATATTGGATTCATGATGTAACCTTACAAAAATGTAAGGTGATTGAAAGGAAATTCAATATGAAGATTACTAGACATACATTATACTAGGAAAAGAGAAAGAGAGGAGAATGAACATGAGCTCTGAATTAGAACAAAATACGAGAAGCAATAAAAAACGTTCTAAAAGAAAATCAATAAAATGGTTCATTTTAATTCCATTTTTCCTACTTGTTTTTGGAGGAGTAGGATATGGATCGTTTATATATAACAAAGCAAAAGCTGTTGTAAGTGATGCATATGCACAAATTGATAAGTCATCAAAAAGGGACAAAGAAGTGGAACCTTTAAAGGATAATATTTCGATTTTAATCATGGGTGTCGATGGAAGCGAAATGAGAAAAAGCCAATATGGTGAAGCGGTTCGAACAGATGCACTTTTATTAGCGACAATTAATAAAGATGATAAATCCGTTAAATTAGTAAGTATTCCTCGTGATTCACGTGTTTATATTCCATCTAGAAAGAAATTAGATAAAATTACACACGCACACGTATTTGGTGGTGTTGAAAGTACAAGAGATACAGTGGAAAGATTTTTAAATGTACCAGTTGATTATTATGTGAAGTTTAACTTTGAGTCATTTGTACAAATTGTAGATTCAATTGGTGGTATTGATATTGATGTACCTGTTACTTTCACAGAACAAGATAGTAAAGACCAAGCAGGTATGATCCATTTAGAAAAAGGTTACCAACATTTAAATGGTGAACAAGCCCTTGCACTTGCTAGAACGCGTAAAATTGACAGTGACGCAATGCGTGGTCAAAGGCAACAACTTGTAATTGAAGCAATTGCGAAAAAAGCAATGTCTGTTCAATCAATTAGTAAAATGGGCTCTTTACTTGATGCAGTTGATAAAAATATGAAAACAAACTTAACGTTTGATGATATGCTTGCTATTACGAAAAATATGGCAGGATCAGATTTGCAAATGGAAAAGATGCAAATAGAAGGAACGGATAAACGTATTGGTGGTATTTATTATTACATTCCAAACGAAAAAAATGTGAAAGATATTTCGACTAAGTTAAATGAGCATTTAGGTGTTACACCAAAACCAGCTCGAAATGAATAAGTATAAAAAAAGGTTGGCCTCAGCCAATCTTTTTTTATGGAAATGGATTGCTTCATTTATTTTAGTAGAAGGGCTACTAGTTTTTTCACGTCTACAGTTAAATCATTTTAATTTATATAAACAAAAGGTGCAATTGTACGATATACTAGAGGAAAGAATTTGGTAATTAACTCCTAAAATAGAGGAAATAAATTCATCTCATTGCAAGTTGAAAGCGAATTGAATTGATAGAAGATGAAGATCAAACAGGTTAAAACAAATCTTCTTGAAAGTTGTACATAGTGCAATCAAGAATTGGTATGAAAAGAATAAAGAGTTTGTTGAGGCAGGAACAACAATTTTGATAAAACTCCCATTATAATTCATATTTTAGATTGTTTATATAGTGTAATAAAATAAATAGATGTATAATTATATTGGGTGATTTATATATAAGATTAATAGGGAGAGGAATTCGATAGAATGGAAAAGGCTTTTAAAATTAAACGAGTTGCAGTTGTTTCAGTAGCGATTGCAATAGTAGCTATTGGGTATTTCATGTTTCAATCTATTACTTCACCAGCAAAAGCTGTTGCTAAGCAAGAAAATATAGTGCAGCTTGCAAGTGAACAATCGAAAGTTGAAATGAATAAAACGGCACCAAGTCGTTTTAACGGAATGGAAAGAAAAGTTGCTTATCTTACATTTGATGATGGGCCAGGAAAATATACGGCTGAATTATTAAATATGTTAAAACAGCATGATGCGAAGGCGACATTCTTTTTAATAGGAGCGAATGTAAAAGCGTTTCCTGATTTAGTAAAACGTGAAAATGCAGAGGGTCATTATGTTGGAATGCATAGTATGACACACAATTTTGCGAAGTTATATAAAAATGGCGAGTATGTTAATGAAATGAAAGAAGATCAAGGCTTAATCGCAAATATTATTGGGAAAGCCCCTAAATTAACACGTCCTCCATACGGATCGATGCCTGGTTTAAATGAAGGTCTCCGAAATAAAGTAGTTGAGGATGGTTTAAAAGTGTGGGACTGGACAATTGATTCTTTAGACTGGAAATACAATAAAGTACCAGTGGATGCAGCGGCAGCGCAAATCGCTCAAAATGTATTAGCTGGTGCAACAAAACCGCAAGAAGTCATTTTAATGCATGACATTCACCCGCAATCAGTTGCTGCTGTGCCAGCAATTTTAAAGGGTCTAAAAGAAAAAGGTTATGAATTTGAGGCATACCATGAAGAGAATCACTTCCCAGTGAATTTCTGGCACGATAACCGTATGTAATTGGAGGAATTGAAGTTGAAGTATGGAAAAGTAGCAGTAGTTGGAGCATTATCAGTAGGATTATTATCAGGTTGTTTCGGTGAAAAACCAGAAGAAAATTTATATACGGCTTTTGAAACAGCAGCGACACAAGAAAAATCATTAGCTGATGATACGAAAAAGTTAGAGCAATTAGAAAAGCAAGGGCAAGAACTATATTCTCAAATTTTACAAGAAGGTAAAGAACATAATGAAGCAGTCACGAAGAAGATAGAGGAAGCTACTGCAAATGTAAATGAGCGTGAGAAAGTATTGAAAAACGAGAAAGAACTGTTAGAGAAAGCTCAGAAGGAGACGAAATCAGTTCAAAGCAATATAGAGAAGCTTGAAGATAAGAAATTACAAAAACAAGCTAAAGCAGTAGAAGAGTCGTATAAAAACCGTTATGCTGCATTCCAAAAAATGAATGAGGATTACACGAAGGCGTTAGCGAATGAAAAAGAGCTGTATGAAAAATTAAAAGTAAAAGAAACGAAGTTAAAAGAAATTGGTGAAAAAGTTAAAACTGTTAATGAGTTAAATGTGGAAGCTCAAAAGGCGAAAGAACAATTTAATAAACATACAAAAGAGTATAATGATAATAAGTTAGCATTTTATAAAGATGCACAAATTAAAATTAAAGAACAAAAATAAAGAAAGATCTTAATTATAATAAAAAGCCGGGGAAACATTGTCAAAAATGTTTTTTCGGTTTTTTACTTTAAATGAATAGAAAAGACTGGAATTGATATCATAAAAGAGTTATAGTGAAATATTCGAAGGGAAACATTGTAAAGTAAGGAGAAGGAATTATGTCATATGAATTTTTATTCAAATTAGGTTTAGCACTCTTTTTAGGATTATTCATCGGAATAGATAGGCAGCTAAAGAATAAACCGCTTGGTGTGAAAACAAGTATGGTTATTTCCGTAGCGAGTTGTTTAATTACAATGGTTTCAATTGAATCAGTGAATGTTTATTCTGTACCGGGTCATACAAATATGGATCCAATGCGTCTCGCCGCTCAAATTGTTAGTGGGATCGGTTTTCTTGGAGCAGGGGTAATTTTACGAAGAAATAATGACGTTATTTCAGGATTAACGACAGCCTCTATGGTATGGGCCGCTTCAGCACTAGGTATTGCGATTGGTGCAGGGTTTTATATACAAGCGACGGTTGCTATGATTTTAATTATATTAGCGATTAACGTACTTCCGCAAATTGTGAAAATTGCAGGCCCTTATTCATTAAGACAAAAGGACTTATCCATAAAAATTACCGTAAACAAACATCGAGAGTTAGACGGGATCTTTAAGCAAATTAAAAATTTAAATATGCAAGTAAAACGAGTGAAAATTAAAGATATTGATAATGGGGCATCTCAGCAATTGGAAATGGTCATTTTAGCTCCAGAAGATTTATATACAACTGAATTATATAGTTCTTTAAAAGAAATCGATCATGTTGTTTCAGTAGAAGTTGAAAGTAGATAAAAAGAGTGATGAAAATTCACTCTTTTTTTAATGCACACAAAACATTTTGCTATAATTATTTTCTAAGGGGGATGAGTATGGTGGAGATACATATTAGAAAGGCAATGAAAGCTGATATTTCGGCAATTGCGAAAGTGCATGTGGAAAGCTGGAAAACGACGTATACTGGGATATTCGCTAACGAAATTTTAGAAAATTTAACATTTGAACAAAGAAAAAAGCAATGGGAAAACATTTTTCAAAAAGAAGACAATCTACAATATAGATTTGTAGCAGAGACGTTAACTGGGGAAATTATCGGATTTATCGATGGGGGAGTTGAAAGAACAGGTACATATAATTGTGATGGGGAATTATATGCAATATACATTTTACAAAAATATCAAGGAATGAAGATAGGACAAAGATTATTTCAAGCATTGCTATCGGAATGTAAAAAAGATAATATGCAATCTCTGTTAGTTTGGGTTGTTGCTAATAACCCTTCTAAAAAGTTTTATGAAAAATATAATCCTGAAAAAATTGACACGAGACTTTTAGAAAGACTAAATGTAGAAGAAATAGCATATGTTTGGCGAGATATGGATTGTTTATACAAATCACTATCAATCTAGAAAACGATAATGTTATTATGTAAACTTAATTTACGAAAATAAAAAAATACATCAATTATTATATTGGTGTATTTTTTTGTTGACGGATTAAATATTTTGAAAAGGTGAAAAGTTTAGCTAGATAAAAAAATTCTGAAATATATCTTGAAATGATTATCATTATCAATTAAAATCATAGTTGATAATAAAATTCAACTGTCAGAAGTTTCACAAAAAAATGATAGTGTTCGTCTAAAAGAGGAGGAGCAGTATGCAGCATGCGAAACAAATCGCAGAACATGCAACAATACAAAGCTTTTTAAACTGTTATTTAAGAGAAACAGGGAGTGGAGAATGGATTACAGAGGATGAAAGAATAGAAAGTATCTTCAGTAATACGTTGAATAGAAATATAGTCCCCACATATTTATGTTGTCGGCTATCGGCACAGAAGGTTACTTTGTATGGAGAAGTTATATATAAATCATCAACAGATCGCCATTTGTTTGGAGAACAGTTTTATTATCAAATCGGAGAAACTAAAACTGTTATAAAAGCAGATTACGTTACAGTTATTACATTTTTAATAAAAGAGATGTCTATCAACTATGGAGAAGGAACTAACCCTGCTGAACTTATGCTTCGAGTTATTCGTAGTTGTCAAAATATTGAGGAATTTACAAAAAAGAGAGCAGAAGATACATCTGCATTATATGGTTTCCATACAACTTTTATTGAGGCGGAGCAATCTTTATTATTTGGACATTTAACTCATCCTACACCAAAGAGTAGACAAGGTATATTGGATTGGAAAAGTTCCATGTATTCTCCTGAATTAAAAGGGGAGTGCCAACTTCACTATTTTCGGGCACATAAAAGTATAGTAAGTGAAAAGTCATTGTTACAAGATTCTACAACGGCGATGATAAAAAAGGAATTAAAGAACGATGAAAAGGTAGGTCAAGAATTTATTGAAGAGTACTGTCAAGAAGATGAATATTCATTAATTCCAATCCATCCGCTACAAGCAGAATGGCTCTTACATCAATCTTATGTGCAAAATTGGATGAATCAAGGTGTACTTGAATATATCGGTCCAGTAGGTAAGTGTTATATGGCGACATCATCACTTAGAACGCTATATCATCCTCATTCGAAATATATGCTTAAGTTTTCATTTCCGGTGAAAGTAACAAATTCAATGCGCATTAATAAGTTGAAGGAACTTGAGAGTGGCCTTGAAGGGAAGGAAATGTTAAATACGTCAATTGGTGAAGTACTAGAAAAGTATCCAGGTTTTGATTTTATTTGTGATCCAGCCTTTATTACCTTAAATTATGGAGCAAAAGAGTCTGGATTTGAAGTGATTATTCGAGAGAATCCTTTTTATAGTGAACATGCAAATGACGTTACTTTAATTGCAGGACTAGTTCAAGATGCTATACCGGGAGAACGTACTCGTTTATCGAATATTATTCATCACTTAGCGGATTTAGAAGGTAGAAGCTGTGAAGAAGTAAGTTTAGAGTGGTTTAGACGATATATGAATATCTCTTTAAAGCCGATGGTATGGATGTATTTACGTTATGGCGTTGCATTAGAAGCGCATCAACAAAATAGTGTTGTTCAATTGAAAGATGGTTATCCAGTTAAGTTTTACTTCCGTGATAATCAAGGTTTTTATTTCTGCAATTCAATGAAGTCAGTGCTAGATAATGAACTAGCGGGTATTGGCGAACGTACTGGGAATTTATATGACGATTACATTGTAGATGAAAGATTTCGTTACTATTTAATTTTTAATCATATGTTTGGACTAATTAACGGTTTTGGTACAGCAGGATTAATAAAGGAGGAAATTCTTCTTTCAGAATTAAGGTCTGTACTTGAAGCGTTCCTTCCATATAACCGCGAACCTTCTACATTTTTAAGTGAATTGTTGGAAGAAAATAAATTGGCATGTAAAGCAAATTTGCTAACGAGATTTTTCGATGTTGATGAACTGACAAATCCTTTAGAGCAAGCAATTTATGTACAAGTAGATAATCCACTCGTTAGAGAAGTGGCTGTTCGTTCATAAGTAGTGCTAAAATTTCACGTAATACAAATAATGGAATTTGATATTCCGTATTATAGCGGAGGGATTTATGAAAGAAGAAGTTTATCACATAAAAATATTGAAGGCACTCCAATCAAAAGAGTACATTTCAGTAAGAAGAAGAGTATTCCGGCAATTAGTAGAATCGTTAATTTATGAAGAAATCATTACGCCGATTCGTATACAAAAGGGAGAGCAAATACTTTTTATTATACAAGGTCTTGATGAAAAGGATCAAAATGTAATGTACCAATGCTATGGGCAAGAACGTATGACATTTGGGCGTATTTGTTTACATGACTCATTAATAATGAGAGTTCAAGATGAGGAAGAAGAAATACAATCAGTTTCACAATTTTTACAGGAGATTTTTCGGATTGTTCAAGTGGATCGAACAAAATTGGATTCTTTTATTCAAGAATTAGAACAAACAATCTTTAAAGATACGATTGCACAATATGAGAGAAGTTGTGAAGAAGACTATCTTGCGAAATCTTATGATGAGCTTGAAAGTCATTTAATAGATGGACACCCGTATCATCCTAGTTATAAAGCACGCATTGGGTTTCAATATCGTGATAATTTTCAATATGGATTTGAATTTATGCAACCAATGAAAATTATATGGATTGCAGTTCATGAGAAATATACGACTGTAGGATATGAAAGTGAAGAGAGTTATAACTGTACCTTTAAAGAAGAAATTGGTGAAAAGAAAATCGAAGAGTATATGGATCGTATTCGAACAATGGACTGTGATTCGAAGAAGTACATGTTTATACCTGTTCATCCTTGGCAGTGGGAGAACTTTATTATTCCGAATTATACTGACCATATACAGGGTAAATATATTATTTATTTAGGGAAATCAGAAGATGATTATTGCGCGCAGCAGTCGATGCGGACATTAAGAAATGTTACGAATCGAGAGAAACCATATGTAAAGTTATCAATGAATTTACTCAATACTTCAACTATCCGTACATTAAAACCACATTCGGTTGTGAGTGCACCTGCTATATCGAATTGGTTAAAAGATATAGTAAATCATGACCCTTATTTAAGGGATGAATCGCGTTTAATTTTGTTAAATGAATTTTCGAGTGTTACGTACGATACGAATAAAAAAGCTACGTATGGCTCATTAGGATGTATTTGGCGTGAAAGCGTTCACAAATATTTAGATAAGAAAGAAGAGGCAATCCCATTTAACGGTTTATATGCCAAGGGAAAAGATGGGACACCAACTATTGATTTGTGGTTAAAGAGACATGGAGTAGAAAGCTGGTTACAATTGCTTATTCAAAAAGCAATTATCCCAGTTGTACACCTCGTTGTAGAGCATGGAGTCGCATTAGAATCACATGGACAAAACATGATTTTAGTTCATGAAGAGGGAATACCAGTCCGTATTGCACTAAAAGATTTTCATGAAGGACTGGAGTTTTATCGTCCATTTTTGAAAGAACTCGAAAAATGTCCAGACTTTACTAAAATGCATAAAACATATGCGAATGGTCAAATGAATGATTTCTTTGAAATGGACCGTATTGAATGTTTACAAGAAATGGTTTTAGATGCGCTTTTCCTATTCAATCTAGGTGAACTGGCTTTCGTGCTGGCAGATGAGTATCAGTTGAAAGAGGAACAATTTTGGATCATTCTTGTTGAAGAAATAGAAGATCATTTTGAAAGATTTTCGCATTTGAAAGAACGTTTTGAAGCATTACAATTATATGCACCTACATTTCATGCAGAGCAATTAACGAAGCGTCGTTTATATATGGATGTGGAATCGCTTGTTCATGAAGTTCCAAATCCATTGTATAGAGCAAAGCAACTTACAATACAAAAATCAGTTGTTACAGGGGGAAATCATGCTAATCGTTAATAAACAAGAATTTAGCAAATATGATTTTGAATTGAGATTACAAGGTTACGAGGGAGTGGAACAATTTCAAGAAGCAGAAGGAAATAGATTTGCACTTTGTCTGAAAAATCCATTCGATATTATTACGCTTGTGTTTTTCCTAAAAGAAAAAAGAGCATCTGTACTACTTATTCATGAAGATACGCCAAAGGATACAGCTATTGAAATGGCAAAGCGCGCAAAGTGTACTGCACTTTTATACGGAGAAAGTAACGACTTTACAAAATTAGAAGTTCCAAATCTATTACAAGAAGAACCGTCTTTATTGCAGTATAGTTCAGGTACAACAGGAGAGCCAAAACTGATTCGTAGAGCATGGACGGAAATTGAAACAGAAATTGCTGCTTACAATGAAGCTTTAAAATGTGAAGAAGACGAAGTGCCAATTGTAATGGCTCCAGTTTCACATTCATACGGATTAATTTGTGGCACGTTATCAGCAATTACGAGAGGTAGTAAGCCTATAATCATTACAAATAAAAACCCTAAATTCGCATTAAATATAGTTCGTAATACCGAAAAACATATCATATACGCAGTACCACTTATGTTACATATTATGGGGAGTTTTCCACAAGGGACTTTTCAGTTTCATAAAATTATGACATCAGGATCACCTTTGCCAGAAACGCTATTTTATAAGTTAAAGGGCATGACGAAATACATGATGCAGCAGTACGGCTGTTCTGAAGCTGGTTGCATTAGTATATGTCATGCTATGGAAACACATTTGGATTTAGGAAAACCACTTCCTCATGTAAGTATTAACATAGGTTCAAATGAAGATGAACCTGAAGAAATCGTAGTGAAAATTGCTGAAAAGGAGATTTATACAAAAGATTTAGGTTATAGATCTGAGCAAGGCCTTCATTTCATGGGGCGAATAGATGATGTTATTAATGTGTCCGGTCTAAAGGTATTTCCTATAGAAGTGGAAGAAACGATACTTCGATTAGAAGGTATTCAGGAGGCGATTGTATACCGGGGCAAGCATCCTGTGATGGGAGAAATAGTAAAAGCGAAAGTAGTCGCTCGTATTGAACCAGTACAAATACGAGAATGGTGCATACAGCATTTACCGTCTTATAAAGTGCCACATGAAATTGAAAATGTAACAGAGATTCCGAAAAATAAAACAGGGAAAGTAAGTCGGAAGTTATTAGAGATGGGAGAGATAACAACATGAGTCGTGAAATGTTAAAAGAAGCAGTTTTAAGTATTATGAGAGAAAAAATGGAACTGAACAATGTAACGCATTTAGAAGAAACGATGCGTTTAAATCAAGATTTATATATAGATTCGGTAATGATGTTACAGCTTATAGTATACATAGAAATGGATTTAAAGCTATGCGTTCCAGAGGATGAGATAGACCCAAAGGCGTTTCTTACTGTAGGATCTTTGCTTGACTTTATGGAAGAGTTACAGCCGTTACACGAAATAAATGTGAATAACTAACCTTTTAGGAAAGTGGATGAGAGTATGACTTCAATTAAAGTTCACTGTTTAGTGAGTTGTTTTTGTGAAATTATAAAAAGGCGTAGCGATATAGATTTCCGTCCATTTTATTTCGGATTATGGGATGGAGATTTTGATATAACAGAAGGCGGGATTATTTCTTATCATTCCGAAAACATTAATCATGATAACTACTTACTTTGGTATGAAAAATTGTATGGCATTAAAGTGAACGAATGGTACGATCATTCAAAAGATAAAAGTAGCAATGTAGAAAAATTTTTAGAATTAGTAGAAAATAAGCCGGAAAATCGTTACGTAATTGTAATGGTTGATATGTCTTTATTGCCTGAGAGAGAAAATAAGTTTCATCAAAAACCGTTTCCGCATTACTTAATGATATCGAAGACAGAGAAAGAAGAGGAATGGTTCATGCTTGATCCTGATTTTCGCTGGGAAGGGAATATGGAAAGAGAAAAAGTGCTCCATTCTGTTAAAGACAACCCATTTGGTGGAGGCTATTTCATTGATATAGAAGGAATTCAGGAGCCAACACAAGAGATGGTAGAAAGTTATTTCATGGAAACATTCAAAAAAGATGATAATGAACTAACAATGGAATTAAAAAAATTAATAATAAAAATGGTAAATGAAGAGGATGGGTATTCACTTTCCGGGCTCGTAACGGCAGTAAAGCAAATACCCGTATTGGCAATACGTAAATATAGCTATGAACATGCCTTTGCATACTTCCGTGAAACTTTACAATATTCGGAGCAAGAATTTGATTATTGGTGTGATCGAGTGGAAGACATTGTACAAGGATTTACAAATGTACAGTACCGTGCTATTAAAATGGCAATGACAAATAATAAAGATATGTTATTACCAATTGTTGAGAAACTTGATGAAATGAATACAATTGAACTGCAGATTAAGGATGAACTAGAGAAACAGTTTCTGTTATGGAAAGAAATGATAACAAATCAGTCTTTCTTAACTAATACAAGTTCATTGAATTTAAGATAAGGGAGTTCAAACCAATGAAATATTCGCTATGTACAATTTCATTTCGCCATCAACTAATTTCATTTACTGATATTGTCCAATTTGCATACGAAAACAGTTTTGAAGGAATTGAGTTGTGGGGGACCCATGCACAAAATTTATATATGCAAGAGCGTGAAACGACAGAACGAGAAATAGATTATTTAAAGGATAAAAATTTAGAAGTTACGATGATAAGTGATTACTTGGACATATCATTATTAGCGGATTTTCAAAAAACGATGGAAAAATGTGAACAGCTGGTAACACTAGCTAATTGGTTCAATACAAATAAAATTCGTACGTTTGCCGGGCAAAAAGGTAGTGAGGATTTCTCGGAACAAGAGAGAAAAGAGTATGTGGAGCGAATTCGCATGATTTGTGATCTATTTGCTCCGCATAATATGTATATACTATTAGAAACACATCCAAATACGTTAACGGATACTTTGCCGTCTACTTTGAAATTGTTAGAAGAAGTAAATCATCCATATTTAAAAATAAACCTTGATTTTCTTCATATATGGGAGTCTGGTGCAGACCCTGTAGATAGTTTTCATCGATTAAAGCCGTGGATACAACATTACCATTTTAAGAATATATCATCAGCGGAGTATTTACACGTGTTTGAACCAAATAATGTATATGCCGCTGCTGGAAGTCGTATAGGAATGGTTCCATTATTTGAAGGTATTGTAAACTATGATGAAATCATCCGGGAAGTGAGAGATACTGATCATTTTGCTTCGCTTGAATGGTTTGGGCATAATGCGAAAGATATATTGAAAGAAGAAATGAAAGCATTAACGAATAGAAAATTAGAAGTAGTAAGTTCATAAGGTGAAATGATGAAAGAGTCTCGTTTAGGAGACTCTTTTTTTATTTTATTAATAACCAAAAATTACCATGTATTTAATTTCGGATTTGATACAGTTTAATATATATAAGGAGGTGATCGGTAATGGCTAGAAATCGTAACGCTAATCAATTAGCATCACATGGAGCACAAGCAGCTCTAGATCAAATGAAATATGAAATTGCACAAGAGTTTGGTGTACAGCTTGGAGCTGATACTTCTTCACGTGCAAACGGTTCTGTAGGCGGTGAAATTACAAAACGCCTTGTAGCGATGGCAGAACAACAGCTTGGTGGCGGATATACTCGCTAAATGTAGAAGGTTATAGGAGAAAGGAAGGATTCTTCCTTTCTTTTTTATTTTCAATTAATTGGTATGGATATATTGTGAACAGGATTCAAAGAATAGGGGTAATGCTATATTTTACCCAATTTCTTTTGTTGTAAATGGAAAGTAGTAAAGATGAAATAGCCCTGGTGGAATGTAAACATAATTTCCAGCAGGGCTATTATATGGTAAGAAATATATGATGAAAGGTTCCGAAATCAACATGTTAAAAAAAGAAAACTGTTGTTTAATTGCACTTGCATCAGTTCCACTTGTTATGACGCTAGGTAATTCAATGCTTATTCCAATCCTGCCAACCATTGAAAAGAAATTACATATTTCATCTTTCCAAGTATCCATGATAATTACAATTTATTCTATCATTGCAATTATACTTATACCGATTGCTGGTTATTTATCAGATAGATGGGGACGAAAGATGGTAATGGTTCCAAGTTTATTAATTGCAGCTATTGGAGGAGCGATAACGGGATGGGTATCATGGAAAGTTGATAACCCTTATGTTTGGATTCTTATCGGAAGAGCAATTCAAGGGATAGGTGCTGCTGGTGCTATGCCAGTTGTCATACCATGTGTCGGTGATTTATACAAAGATGAAAAACAGGTTAGTGCAGGTTTAGGAATCATTGAGACGTCAAATACATTTGGAAAAGTATTGAGTCCCATATTAGGATCAGCTCTTGCAGCTATTGTATGGTTCTTACCATTTTGGGCGATTCCAGTTTTATGTGTAATATCGATTGTTTTACTACTGGTACTAGTAAAGGCGAAGAAACAAGAAGAAGAAGTCCCACCACTTAAAGAATTTATTCAATCTATTATCTCTACGTTTCGAGAAAAGGGAAGATGGTTAATTGCCATTTTTATACTAGGTGCAATTATTATGCTTATTTTATTCGGAATACTTTTTTATCTGTCAACTATACTGGAGTCGAAGTACGATATTCATGGTATATGGAAAGGGTGTGTACTCGCTATTCCTTTACTTGTACTATCACTTAGCTCATATATGGCTGGTAAAAAAATTGGAGATAAACAAGATATTATGAAAAAATGTATCTATATTGGATTTTTACTGGCTGCTGCATCTGTCTTCTTACCTTTATTTCTAAAAGGAATCTATTTGCTACTTCTTTGTCTCGTTATTATGGGGGGAGGAATTGGTATGGCGTTACCATGTCTAGATGCTCTTATTACACAAGGGATTGAAAAAGAGCAGAGGGGGACAGTTACGTCATTTTATAGTTCAATGCGATTTATCGGTGTAGCAGCTGGACCACCCCTGTATTCTTTTTTTATGAAAGGGGCAGACCATGAAGTGTTTTATTTAACAAGCATCTTCGCTGCTATTGGTGCTGTCATAGCAATTATTTGGATTAAACCAGCAAAAGATAAAATGATGTTAAAACAGAAACCGGAACCAACTTCATAATGCGAAAGAGAATTGCATGCCAATTACATAACATGCAATTCTCTTTAATTAGTTAGGAAAAACAACTTGTTTTAACATATAAAGTGCGACTCCCCATATGATTAGCCCTGAAATTTTATTTAATACTATAATCGTTTTTCCTGTCGAGTCAAATCCTTTAAGAAATTTTCCAGCAAAAGCTAAACTAATAAACCAGATCCAAGAAACTATAATTGTTGCAAAAGTGAAAGCCCATTTCTCACTTCCTATGTACTGTATAGAGTTTGTTCCGATTACACCAATTGTGTCTAAAATTGCGTGTGGATTTAGTAATGAAACTGATGCGGCGAAAATAATTTGATTTTTTAAAGGCATGCTTTTTTCTTGTTTTACATCATTTGAAGGATCGCTTCTCCAAATAACCCAGCCCATATACATAAGAAAGAAAAATCCAATCATATACAAGGTGGTTGTTAACCAAGAAAAAGTTAAGAGGACAAGGGAGACACCTTGTACAGCAATTAATATTAATAATGTATCACATATAGATGCAGTCAAGACTACAGGAGCAGCTCGCCAAATATTTGGTTGACTAGCGCCTTGGTTAAAGACGAAAACATTTTGGACACCTAATGGAATGATAAGACCAAATGCAAGGATGATACCGTGAATAATTGCTTCACTCATCAGATTACCTCCTACTTAATTTGATTAATTATGATAGTCTATATTGTATAGAAGAAATGAAAATTTGTATCCATCCATATGGTTGGATAGGTTACCAACCATAAAGTATGTGAGGTGAGATAATGGAAAGGCTCGTCTGGAAACCTAATATGTCTTCATCTGTTCCTTTGTATAAACAAATAGAATCTTATATAAAAGAGAGAATTGTTAATGGGGAATGGACAATTGGAACTAAATTACCTTCACAAAGAGATTTGGCGCATACGTTTGAAGTGAATCGAAGTACAATTGTAATGGCTTTCGATGAATTAGTAGCAAAAGGGTATGTTGAGGGGAATGGCCGGAAGGGAACAATTGTTATAAATAATAGTGAGAGTACTTCTACATATGCCCCGCCTCCAAACTGGCAGTCTTATGTAGAAACAGGACTTCATTATCCGAATCTTCCTGCTGTACAAGAGATTAATCAAGCTGAATTTACTCCCAATGTAATTCGATTAGGAACAGGTGAACTTTCACCGAGTCTCTTGCCTGAGAAAAAGATGAAGGGTATTATTAATAAAATTCTACAATCAAATGTTACACTTGGGTATGAGGAACCGAAAGGAAATCTCCATTTAAGAGAAAAAATTGCGGAATATTTAAAAGGGCATGGGGTATATGTATCTCCTGACTCTATTTTAATTGTTTCGGGAGCAATCCAAGCACTGCAACTTATTTCTATGGGGCTTCTTCCGAAAGGAGCGTCAATTTTATTAGAAAAACCATCATATTTATATTCGCTTAATGTATTTCAATCAGCAGGAATGCGCTTGATTGGAATACCAATGAATGAGAATGGTATAAATACTTCCTATATCACAAAATATAAGAAACAATTTAACGCATCTATTTTATATACAATCCCATCTTTTCATAATCCGACCAATTTTAGTATGAACGCTAAGAAGAGGGAAGAAGTGATGGAGATATGTAATGAAATTGGATTACCTATTATTGAGGACGCGGTATATCAAGATTTATGGTTCGATGCACCAGTTTCAAAGCCTTTAAAGGCATATGATAAAAATGGTATCGTGCTACATATTGGAAGTATGTCCAAAGTCATTAGTCCTGGTTTAAGAATTGGGTGGGTTGTTGGATCAGAATCAGTTATTCAAAGATTAGCAGATATAAAAATGCAAACTGATTATGGTTCAAGTTCTATATCCCAGCAGATTGCAGCGGAGTGGTTTGAAAATGGATTGTATGATGAACATTTACAGTTTGTAAGAAGTGAATTGAAAAAACGTAGAGATTTTATGATAAGTATGTTAGAAAAGTATTGTAGTGGCATTGCAACTTGGCATGAGCCAGTAGGAAGCTTTTACATTTGGCTACATATAAATCTACCAATTTCGAATCGTAGTTTATTTGAAAAAGCTTTACAAGAAAGGGTGTTGTTAAACCCAGGCACTTTGTATGATAGAAGTGCTAACCAATTTTTACGTCTTTCTTATTCCTATGCAACTGTAGAAGAAATTGAAGTTGGAATAAAAAAGATTGCGCAATTAATTAAAGGGTAAAAGGAGAAAACCATGAAACAATATGTGATTTGCCAAATTATCGATGGGGATAAATATTTAGCTGCTTATGCAGAGACAAAACAGGATGCAGTTGAAAAAGCAGAACTATTAGGATTAAGAACCGGAAACCGTTACATAGTAATTACCGCAGAAGAAGCTGAAGGGTTAACTTATCCTTAAATAATGGGAGAGTACATAAGAAGTAAATAAGCCTAATAATGTACTATATTATTAGGCTTATTTACTATTAAAGTGTGACAGGGAAAATAATATAATTATGAGTCAAGTTGACGGAAAAATCGATTGGTTTTGCGATCCTGATTTCCATTTCTATATTCATCAACATATTGTCTGAAGTTCCAAGATTGTAAAAACTTATTAGCTGCATTATAACCAGAGTTATAGAGCCATTCTTTCTCTTCTTTAGTTAGTTGAAAATTAGTACTGGTAATGCTTCCTGTTGGAATTGTAATAGTTCTAGCCTTTGATTCTTTATCTAAATGCCGTAAATCATGAGCTTGCATCATCGTTTTAAATAATCCTTTGAACATGGAAATAGGTTCGTCATAGTGGGCGGGATCAGCTTGAATCTCATCTTTTACAAAATGAAATCCAAAGGTAGGCCAGCGAGGAGAAGTCGGTGAATCGAAAATCCAAATTGGGTAATTACTTAAAATACCGCCGTCAACCATATAACAAGGCTGCTTCCATTTTGGTGTTCTCCATTTTACTGGCTCAAAGAAGAAAGGGATTGTACTACTCATTCTTACTGCTTTAGCGATAGAGAAGCGATAATTTAAAAATCCGTAGTTTGGTAAGTCATCGGGAAAAATAACCATTTTACCATTGCTTATATCTGAAGCAATAATTTTGAGTTTATTCAAATCGGGTAAGTCTGTAAACAAATGAATTCCTTTTTTTCTAAGCAGGTCTTCTAGCCATTCTTCGAGAAATACATTTGAATAAATACCTAGAGTAGACCAAGCGCTTAATCCTTTACCAATAAAGGGGATTCTATCAAGAAAAGTTTTTTTAGTGAATTTTTCATAATCAATGTCTGTTACAATCGTTTTTAATTCGGAACAAGAATATCCTGCTGCTAGAAGAGCTGCAATAATAGCGCCGGCTGATGTTCCAGCTACGCGCTCCCATTCATATCCTTTTTCGGCTAACGCGCAAATTGCCCCCACATGCGCAATTCCGCGTACACCGCCTCCTTCAAAAACACCATCAATTTTCATTGAACATACTTCCTTTCTAAAAAATGAAAATGGAAAAAAAGCACGTATTGTACGTGCTTTTTTACAATAGTTTTTAAGTTTACTAGCAGCCTACGAAGCCGCCCCAACAGCTAGCGCCGATGATGATTAGAAGGATAAATAAAACGATTAATAAAGCGAAACCTCCATAACCACATCCACCACAACTACCGCCGTAACCGTAACCACCGCCGTAGCCGCCGCAACTATATCCGTAACCCATGTGGAATTCCTCCTTAAATTAAAAATAAAAATGAACGAGGGGAAAATGTACTGGAAGAAATAAAGAACTATCGTGTTTGTAGGAACAATGTATACTATGCTTTTTTAAACTTGTTCGCGTACGAGGGATAAGCCCGTTTTTTGGAGGGCTTGTTGATTTTACAATGAATGGAGTATAATCTTTGTGCTATGATACAAATAAGTATGTAAATGTAAGGAGAATTTATGGAAAAGAAAATTGAAATATTAATTGATAAATATGAACTAACACATTTGAAACAGGAACTTATTAATACTGTATTTCCTTGTGTAAAAGTTGTGCCAAAACAACAGGAAATAATTACGATAGGCAGTTCGAAAATGGGCGGAGTTCCTGATTTGCCAAATACATTTGAATATCCAACATACAAAGAGAATCCGTTACGTTTCATCGCACAATTTAATTTAAGTGATTTACAAAACGTTGGTATGGAACATAATCTTCCTAAGACAGGGATGTTATATTTCTTTAGTATTGAAAATTACTTTGAAGAAGATGTGGATCCAACCGAAGCCGGACGTGTACTTTATTATGATATCCCTGTAGAGCAATCACGTAGAGCAGATGAAATACAAGCGAAATATAACCAGTGTGCAATTAATTTTGAACTGACATATAAATTGCCAGAACTTTTCATTGAAGATGAGGCGGATTCGGATCGTTTCTTGCAATTACTTGAAGAGCTAATCCCAGACAACTATGATAATCATCAAATGTTTGGAGAACCATTCTCTGTACAAGATGAGGTATTGTACGAGACTGGACAATATATGGGGATAGATCCACAGCAAATGACGCTTTTATTCCAAATTGATTCAGATCATAAAAATTGTAATATGGTTTGGGGAGAATTAGGAATGCTATATTTCTGTATTGGTAATGAAGATTTGAAAAATCGACGTTTTGAAAATACATGTTGTGTGTTACAAACTTGTTAATGAAGAAGGTTGTTCTTGTAAAAAGAACAACCTTTTTACAATGTTAAATATGCATAATCTCATATGACCTATTTTGAAAAGTATTGTATACTCTGAAACTATACGATACTTTTTCGTATAGTTATAGAATGTAAGGAGTGACAAGATGGGAAAGACAAGTAAGTATGTGACAGCTGCCGCACTTTGTTCAACTATAGTAATGGGAGGCTTACAAGCGTCATCTGTATCTTATGCGGCTACGAATCCGACTACAGTGACAACACAATCAGATGCAAAGTTGTTAAATGATTTCAGAAAAGAATTAAAAAAACAGATTGATAATCGTGAAGAAAATATTACAATCGCATATAAAACAAAAGATAGAGATGCTAGAAAGATTATGGACCAATTGTACGGCGAGTTTAATAAAATGGTAGATGCTGATGAGTATGTAAAATATAATGTAGCATCTACTAGGTATTCTATAAAAGGGATGCCAGGGAATTATACGTTTACATTACAAGTGGAGTATCGTGAATCAAAAGAGCAAACACAGTATGTAAAGTCTCAGGCGAAAGCAATTGTAAATTCTATCATTAAACAAGGTATGGATGAACATGAGAAAGTAAAAGCTATTCATGATTACGTTGTAAAATATGTATCTTATGATACGTCTTATCAAGCGTATACAGCGTATGAAGCGTTAGTGAATCGTTCTGCAGTTTGCCAAGGATATACATTATTAACATATCAATTATTGCAAGAAGCAGGTATTCAAAATCATATTGTAACAGGTACAGGGAATGGACAAGCTCACGCATGGAATTTAGTGAACATTGATAACAAGTGGTACCATCTAGATACTACATTCGATGATCCAGTACCAGATAAAGCTGGGCGTGTAACATATTCCTATTTTAATATGTCTGACGAGCAATTAAGCAAAGACCACGAATGGGATCGTAGTAAATACCCAGCGGCAACTACAAGTTACTTTGGTGAATTAACAAACAAAATAAAATCCGGTAGTTCAAAAACTGCTGTATATGAACAAATGTTAAAAGAAACAAATTTAAAATACTTGTCTGCACAATATGGAGCGGAAAATTATAATGAATTTAAGCAAAAGTTACAGCAACAATTTGCTTCCAAGCCAGAAAAAGTAGAAGTACGATATAAGCAGTCAATGGATGGAACGATGCAAGATATAAAGAAAGTATTAAATGAAATAACTTGGCCAAAAGGTGCAAAGCGTGTATCTTATCAAGTTGCGCCATATAGTGCAATGACAGGTTATTCATTAGCGACAATTACATTTACGTATTAAGCAATGAAAAAGAGCATCTGTAAAAGGTGCTCTTTTTATTATGTATTACTTTAAAAAATCAGAATTATGGGATGAAATAAAAGAGGAAGGATGTAGAATCTGAATGAATTTGTTCGAAAGTAGTATTTTTACATTGATATATACTTGTTTAGTAATCGGACTTATCGTTTTGTTTTTCCTATCATTTACATTGTTTGTTAGAAGGTTATTGCAAAACAGCGCTGCAAAAAAACAACATGTGATTAATATGAATCAGAAGTTAGATCGGATTATTGAATTGCTTGAAAAAGATAAGAAATAGCGATAGAAGATGTATGAAAAGGGGAAGAAGATGGCTAATTATATAAAAGAATTACGTGAAAAAGTAGGGCATGATTATGTTATTTTGAATTTTGCAGGTGGTTGTGTATTTAATGAATTTGGTGAAGTGCTTCTACAAAAAAGAGGAGACTTTAATGCCTGGGGATTTCCGGGCGGTGCAATGGAAGTCGGGGAATCTGCGGCAGAAACTGCGATTCGAGAAATAAAAGAAGAAACAGGATATGATGTGGAAATTGATGAGCTCATTGGTGTGTATACGAAATATTTTCAAACATATCCGAATGGAGATCAGGCACAGGCAATTGTAATATTCTTTAAGTTTTCAATCGTTGGAGGGAATACAAAAATAGACGGTGATGAAACGTTAGATTTGCAGTTTTTCCCTTTAGACAAAATGCCGCCATTGCTTAATAAACAACATGAAGATTGCTTGCAGGATTTATTAGAGAAAAGAGTAGGGGTATATCGTTAACGTATAAAAAAGAAGCTAAATGAGATTAGCTTCTTTTTTATGTTCTATTTCCACCAATCATCAAACATTGACGCTGGTACTTGTCTTTTATGTTCACTCACTTTGTAACGCTTCTCGATCTTTTCAGCAACGTCAGCTGGAACGGATTTACCTTCTAAATAGTCATCTAATTGATCGTAAGTAATGCCTAGCTCTGTTTCATCAGCTTGACCTGGTTTTTCATCTAATAAATCAGCTGTTGGCATTTTTAAGTAAAGTCGCTCGTCTGCACCTAATTCTTGTAATAAATCACGTCCTTGGCGTTTCGTTAATCCTGTTAATGGTAATAAATCTGCACCGCCATCTCCGAATTTTGTGAAGAAACCTGTTACAGCTTCAGCAGCATGATCAGTTCCGATAACGAGTAGCCCTTGTTGTCCGCCGATTGCGTATTGTGTAACCATACGGATACGCGCTTTAACGTTCCCTTTATTGAAATCTGTTAATGATTCGCCTAATAAGTTTTCGTATTGATTTGAGAAAGCATCAACTGTTGAAGCGATATCAAAAGCAACAGACTGATCAGCTTGAATAAATTGTAATGCTAATTGTGCATCATCTTCATCTTTTTGTACTTTGTATGGAAGACGTACGGAGATAAACGTTGCGTTACCACCTTCATTACGAACTTCTTCGACTGCAAGCTGTGCTAAACGTCCTGCCAGTGTAGAGTCTTGTCCGCCGCTAATTCCAAGTACAAATCCTTTTGCACCTGTAGTTTTTAAATAATCTTTTAAGAAATCAATTCGTTTACGAATTTCTACTTTCGGATCAATTACAGGCTGAACATGTAATGCTTTCATAATTTGTTCTTGTAATGTCATTATGTTTTCCTCCTATTCATATTAAAGCGGTAAATAAGTTTATATGTATATTGGTACATACTTCTATCCTTTATTATTTCGCAAAACTAACGAATATACAATAGGATGCGTGTATGAATGTAGTCATTATAATGAAACTGTTTTATATAAGCAATTGTTTAAAACCTTTCAATAATGTAAGGTTTTTGTCATTTGAATCGATGGAAGGTATTTCCGAACTTTACTAATATAAAAGTATAGTTAGTAGAAGGGCGGAGAAGTAGTATGAACATTAGAGAACTCGCATTTCGAAATGTAACGCGAAATAGACGAACATACTCAGCTTATTTTTTGAGTAGTGCATTTGCAATTATGGCCTTTTTTGTGTATTCATTTTTTGCGTTTCATCCGGCATTAAGTGCTGGAGAATTAGGACGGTACGTATTCGTAAGTATGTCTTTTGCGCAGTCTATTATTTACTTATTTACATTCTTCTTTATTTTATATTCAATGGGAATGTTTTTAAAAACGAGAAAGCGTGAACTAGGAATTTTAATGATGCTAGGTATGACGAAATATCAATTAAAGCGTCTTATCTTCTTTGAAAATATAATGATTGGAATAGGGGCAATAATTTTTGGGATTCTTTCAGGTATGTTGTTTTCAGGGATATTAATATTTGTAGCTCCGATGATATTAAAACTAGATATCTCTTTATCCTATTACATACCGATGAAAGCGATTGTTGTAACGAGTATTATGTTTTTCGTATTATTTATGATCATTTCATTGTTTAGTGCAGGAATGGTTCGTAAAAATAAAATTATGAAATTGTTTAGAGGATCAGCAGAGGCGAAGCCAGAACCGAAGGCATCTATAATTTCTTCTATATTAGCAGTAGTATTGCTTAGTGCTGGTTATGCAGGAGCTCTTATGTCACATGGTGCAATGGTATTTATAATGATGATTCCTGTTACAACGGTAGTAATTATTGGTACGTATTTGCTGTACAAGCAGTTGAGTGTCTTTATTATTCGATTATGTAAAAAAAGTAAACGTTTCTATTGGGCACAGACAAATATTATTACTTTGTCAGATTTAGCATACCGTATGAGAGATAATGCAAGGATGTTCTTTATTGTAACGATTATTTCAACTGTAGCATTTTCAGCAATAGGTACATTGGTTGGGTTTGCTTCGATGACGAAAGAAATTATGGACAGACCAATTGCGTTTCACTATCAGTCTAAGCAAGATAATAGCAATGAGTCACAGCATCTGAAAATCATTGACGAAGGATTAAAGAAACAAAATATAGCAGCTTCAAAAATAAATATTTCATCGAAAAAAACGGAGGAGCAGTCGTTAAGAAGCGCCATTTTTATAAAAGAATTAGATTATAAAGAATATGCAAAGTTAACAGGAGAACCATTTAATAGTGTATCAAATAAAGAGGCTTTATTTTTGTCAGTCGAAATACCCGGACCACCGATGAAAGAAAGAAAAGAAATTACTTTACCAAATATGAATGAACCTTTAAATGTGAAAAAAGTTAATACTTCTTCATTAAGTAAAATACTAAGAGGTAATGTGTATGTAATCTCTAAAAATCAATATGATTCATTACAAGATGGATTTAAAGAAGAAAAAGATTATATGTATAAAACACAATCCGCGAAAGATGAAATTGAGGTCGGTAAAGAGCTTACGAATCAGATTAAGCCTTATCAAGAACATGCAACGTTTAGTGCAGAAGAGTACGATCAAAATCAAAGTCTACAAATCGCAGGACCCATTTTATTTGTAGGTTTCTTTATTGGTATTGTATTTTTCGTTTGTGCAGGAAGCTTCCTTTACTTCCGTTTATTTTCAGATTTGGAGGACGATACTCGTTTATTTGAAATGATTCGAAAAGTTGGATTGACGAGAGGGGAATTATCGAAAGTAGTCACAATCCGCTTAGCGCTTTTATTCTTCGTTCCAGTTGGAGTTGCAACATTACACGGGGCAGTAGCATTAACTGCGTTAGGACAAATGTTTGAGTACTCACTGTTTAAAGAAAATACAATTGTATTAAGTATTTTCGTAGGTATTCAAGTTGTATACTTCTTAATTATAAGATCGCGTTATTTAAAACAATTGAAAGAAAGATTGAATATTCATTAAATGTGTTTTTTTAACTTTTGTACTATATTTTCTAAAAAGAGTAAGGCATTACCAAATATATAGTGATAAAATGAAAATAGCGAGGTGAAAAAAATAATAGAGAGTAAGGGGGGAGTAACATGAAAGCAACAGGAATTATTCGAAAAGTAGATGAATTGGGACGGATAGTTATTCCTAAAGAATTACGAGATGTATTAGGAATACAAATCAAATCACCACTTGAAATTTTTGTAGAAGAAGACAAAGTCATTTTACAAAAATATCAACCATACAATGCTTGTCAAATAACAGGTGATGTTTCAGATCAAAATATTTCATTAGCAAATGGAAACATTACTGTTAGTATAGAAGGCGCAAAACATGTAATAAAAGAAATTGAGCAGTTTTTGAACAAGAGTAAGATTTAGTCTTAATTTATCCCGCTATTTGTGGGAGTCGGGCTGTCCGTAAAAGCCCCCGATTGGTGAGGGCTAATAATCAGTGGAGATGAACAATCCCCCGCTGATTATAGTTTCACTTTATATTATTCTATTGAAAAACTGAAAAAGAAAAGGACCATAATAGGTCCTTTTCTTTTGTTTATTGAGAAACATTTGAGAGGAAGGGAAATGGAACGAATAAAACGAATGTTAAATCTAAACGCATTCAATAGTGGTCTGAAATGAAAATAATATATTTTCAGGAGGGATTACAATGAATAGTAGTACAGCGAATAAACAAAAAGGCATTAAATTGATTCCGTTTACTGTAAATAAAGTGGTTGAACAAGTAAATGAAATTCCACCAGGTGTACAATTGATTCATGCTCCGCAAGTATGGGAAAAGAGCGCGAAAGGAAAAGATATTGTCGTTGCTGTTTTAGATACAGGCTGTGATGTAAATCATGTAGATTTAAAAGATCGTATTATTGGTGGGAGAAATTTCACAAAAGATTATGAAGGAAATCCCAATATTTATCTTGATAATAATGGGCATGGTACTCATGTATCGGGGACAATTGCAGCGACTGAAAATGGTGTTGGTGTTTTAGGAGTCGCACCACTTGCTAAAATGTTAGTGTTAAAGGTTTTAGCGGGAGATGGTTCTGGGAGTTATGAGCAAATTATTGAGGCCATTCATTATGCAGTAAATTGGAGAGGGCCTAATAAAGAAAGAGTTAGAGTCATTTCAATGTCACTTGGTGGTCCGCAAGATGTACCAGAGTTACATGAAGCTATTCAAAATGCGGTAAAACAAGACGTACTTGTCGTGTGCGCTGCAGGAAATGATGGAGATTGTAACGATGATACGGAAGAATTAGATTTTCCAGGTGCTTATTCTGAAGTAATTGAAGTAGGTGCTGTTAATTTAGAGCGGAAAATTTCATGCTTTAGTAATTCAAATCAAGAAATTGATTTAGTAGCGCCGGGTGATGAAATACTGTCTACGTATCCAGAGGGGAAATATGCGGTATTAAGTGGTACTTCAATGGCGACGCCGCATGTCGCTGGGGCGCTAGCACTTCTCATAAAGCAGTGTGAGAGAGAGTATGGTAGAAAATTATCAGAGCCGGAAATATATGCGCAACTTATAAAAAGGACTGTACCTTTAGGGTATGAACGTACATCTGAAGGGAATGGATTAATAGATTTATTAAAAGAATAGTAATTACTAAAAAACATCTCATATTCATATGAGATGTTTTTTAGTACGGTTCTGTTGCATGTATTACGACGTCTAATAAACCGGGGAATCTAGCATTTAAGTCATCTTCACGAATTGAAATGAAACGTTGTGTGCCTTCAAGGCGTGTATACATAACACCAGATTCACGTAACACTTTGAAATGGTGAGATAAAGTTGATTTCGCAATTGGAATGTTTAACGCGCCACAAGATTGTTCATTTTTCTCTAGTAGCATAGTTACAATTTGTAAACGAATTTGATCGCTAAGTGCGTATAAGACAGAAGAGAATTGAATTTCTTCTCGATTAGGATGATAGAGAGTACGCATTTTTTCACCTACTTGTATAAGTTAATATATTTGCACTATAACATATAAAGTGGTATATTTCTATTGTTCGAATATAATCGAACAATAGAAATATAGGGGGATAAAAAATGAAGTATACAAAATTGCAAAAGGCAGGACTAAATATTTCGAAGTTGGGGTTAGGAACAAACGCTGTTGGGGGACATAATTTATATGCTGATGTGAATGAGGAAGAAGGAAAAAGATTAATAGAAGAAGCAATTCAGCAAGGGATTACATTTTTTGATACAGCAGATTCATACGGTTTCGGTAGATCAGAGGAATTGGTAGGAGAAGTATTAAAAGGAAAACGCCACGAGTTTGTACTTGCTACAAAAGGTGGAATTCAGCCGTTATTAAATGGAGAGGTTCATATTAATAATGAACGAAGCTATTTAAGAAATGCTGTGGAAAATAGCTTAAGAAGATTACAAACTGATTATATTGATTTATATTATTTACATTTTACAAATCCTGAAACAAGTTACATAGATTCAATTGGAGAACTTACTCGCCTAAAAGAAGAAGGGAAAATTCGTTCAATTGGAATATCTAACGTAAATGTAGAGCAACTAAAAGAAGCGAATCAGCACGGACATATAGATGTTGTACAATCACCATATAATATGTTGGATCGTGCTGCTGGGGAAGAACTTTTGCCATATTGTATAGAATCAGGTATTTCATTTATTCCGTATGGGCCTCTTGCCTTTGGGATACTAGGCGGTAAATATACAGAACATTTCAAATTAGATGAAGGGGATTGGCGTCAAAGTGTAAATCTATTTGAAGCAAATACATATAAGAGTAACTTTAAGAAAGTTGAGAAGTTAAAAGATTTATCTAAAGAAAAGAATCTCGAAGTATCGCATTTAGCTTTAGCGTGGTTATTAAACAAAAAAGGAATTGATACTGTTATTCCTGGCGGGAAGCGGGCAGAGCAAATAAGAGAAAGTGTAAGAGCAGTGGATGTTTCATTGAATGAAAAAGTTATGAAAGAGATTGAATCTATTTTAGAAGATTAGTTAAAAAGAGGGATAGTTCCCTCTTTTTATATAAAAGGAGAAGGTTTAAATGAAAAGAGTGCTAGCTGTATTCTTTACGATAATGTTTATGATTGGTACAGATACTTTCTTAATTTCACCACTTTTGCCGACATTACAACAGGTGTATCATGTATCAACTGAATTATTAGGATGGATGGTGAGTTCATATGCTTTAGGATACGCTGGATTTGCGCTTATCGCTGGTCCTATATCAGATGGCTTAAACAGAAAAAAATTGATGGTATTAGGAATGAGTTTTTTTGCATTAAGTACATTTTTGTGTGGAATGGCACCGAGTTTTTTATGGATGCTAACATTTAGATTTTTAGCAGGTGTAAGTGCAGCTTTTGTATCTCCACAAGTATGGGCATCTATTCCGCTCCTTATAGAGAAGAAGCAAATTGTAAAAGCAATTGGAATTGCAACAGCAGGGTTATCAATCTCCCAAATTTTAGGCCTGCCAATTGGAGCATATTTAGCAACGATACATTATACAACACCATTCTTCGTCATTGGTATATTATCAGCACTACTTGTCGTTCTTATTTATGTAGTATTACCGGAAATACAACCGGTTCATATAGGTGGAAGTAAAACAAACATCTTAAAGCGCTATAAACAATTACTTACAGATTCAAAGGTTTCACTTTCTTATTTTGCATATTTTGTTTTTCAAACTGGTAATTTTGCTGCATTTTCATTTTTTGGTGTATGGCTTTCCATTCAATTTGGCTTACAAGTCCATGAAATAGGAACAGCTATGCTCGTATTAGGGTTAGGAAATTTAACAGGGAATATTTTTGGCCCAAGAATCGTAAATAAAATTGGCTATAACCTTTCTTTCTATGGTGGAATTGTATTTACAGCTGTGCTATATGTATTACTTCCTCATGTAAAAAACATTATATTTGTGGAGTTATTATTCTTTGTTTTATTTTTTGTGACAGGAATTTTGTTTGTATTGATGATGGGGCGCTTACAAAATATGTCTAGTATAGCAAGAGGAACAGGAGCCGCTCTTGCTAATGCTTCTATGTATATTGGCCAAATGATTGGAGCGGCAATAGCAGGAATGTTATTTGCAGCATCTCACAATTTTATACTTGTAGGTAGTTTTACTGCGTTACTATATATAGGAGCTTTATTTTTGTTTAGAAAAAGTGAAAAGCTTAGTGAAGATAGTGAAACAGGAATTGCATCATAAAGCCTTTAAAAATAAATCGGGGAAATCCCAAAAAATAAAAATCCCTAAAGAGATAGGGATTTATATATCGGCATATAGTTCCTTGGAAAAGGATATACTTAGTTTAACATATAGGAATACTTATATTTGTGAAATAGATGTGAAAGTAATGTGAAAAATGCCGTAATAAAAAGCACTGTTTTAGCTAAAACAGTGCTTTTCGTTTAGATTGAACTGTTGCCGCATTTTCATCATGTATTCCTGCTTCTTCAATAATTCGTTTTTTTACTTTATTTAATAGATGGTCTACTGCCTCACCAAAATAGTTAGCTTCGCTTTTTGTGCGGGCTTCTCGTAAACATTTATAGTTTTCTAGCAGTTCCTCTTTTTCGGTGTTTGTTAAGAAATCTTCTATTTTCTTTTTTGTCATACGAAACACCCTTTCTTCTGACAAACGACGCAATAGAAAATATTTATTTTTTATTATAACAATAATTTTTAGAGAAAGTATAGACTAACGTCGTAATAGTTTGTCAATTTCTTGGATTTTCTCATCAGCTTTCCCAATTTGCGTATTTTTAGCCTGTTCACCACCAAGAGCTTGGTGAAGTAAAAACGTTTGACCGGAAATAGCGGTCACAATGGAGACTTTTATAATTTCTTTTATTAAGGTGACATCGAATAAAACGAGTCCAAGAAGTGCGGCGAGGCTACCTGTAAAAATATCAGTTAAAAATCCAAAATGAAAAAAAGTTTTTAAACGGCGTGGAAGCAATAACTTGCCTTGGTTATTGATTAGATGGGAAACGAAGCCAGTAATGCCACCAACGAGAACTGCGGTTAGCCATTGATACATTTCCATCGAATCCACTCCTTTTAGTGAATAAGATTCGATAATTTTATATTGATTCCTTTTAATATTTCATATAAGCATATTGAGAAAGTTTGTTTAGGTTTATTCCGTATTCAATTTAATTATAACAGAAAAATCTGATATAATTCAGTCTATTATATGAAGCGGTTATTCCTTAATATGAATGTAGAAAGGGGTGCGTGATATGAATATAGATTATCGAATAAGAAGTGTAGATGGTTATACAAAAAATATAGGGGGATTAGTAAGCATGCTGGAACATTACAGGAAATAAACGAGCTATCAGTTGAGCAATTAGATTTAATTATGCCGAGTGGAGGGAATTCCATCGGAGCGTTACTAAAGCATATAGCAGCTATTGAAAAAGCACATCAGCTTATTTCATTTCAAAAGCGTGACTTTACAAAAGAAGAATTAGAAATATGGGAAGATGCACTGTATTTAGGGGAAGCAGGGAAATCTATTCGTGGCTATGACATACCGTATTATGTACAACTTTTGCAAAAAGTGAGAGAAGAAACACTAAAGTGTTTGAGTGAACAGGATGACGAATGGCTAATGTTAGAAAGAAAGTGGCCTAATGGCGTAGCTTATAATCAGCACTACCTTTGGTTTCATATGCTAGAAGATGAAATTAGTCATCGCGGACAAATTAAAATGCTAAAAAAAGTTATTTGAAAATTACGTTAAATAAGGTAGCTTTTTAATGGGATATTCCATATAATGAGAGTAATTAAAATTAGAACGGGGTGATGTATTATGGCGAAATTAACTTATATGAATAATAAACCAAATACAAAGGTGGACGGAAAGGGCGATACTCTATAAGTGAGCGCACAATCCTTCCACTAAGTTCAAACTAGGGAGGATATCAATTTGGATCAAAATATTTTAGAATCTTTCGGATGGGATTCTTTTTTTGAAGAACAAGCTGTAGAGAACTATGAAGTAGGGCGTATTTTACTTGAGCATAAGCATATATATCGGATTATTTGTAATGATGGTGAATATGTAGCGGAACTGTCTGGGAAGTTTCGTCATGAAGCGTTAACGAAGGGAGATTATCCGGCAGTTGGGGATTGGGTATATATAAAGAAAATAGAAAATGAGAAAAAGGCAATTATTCACCGTATTTTTCCGAGAAGAAGTTCTTTTTCAAGACAAGAAGCTGGTAACAGAACTGAAGAACAAATTATCGCAACAAATGTAGATTATCTATTTTTAGTGAATGCACTTAACCATGATTTTAACGTAAGAAGGTTGGAGCGTTATTTACTATTAGCGTATGAAAGTGGTGCAATGCCTGTTATTGTTTTAACAAAAAGTAGTTTATGTGAAGATGTGGAACAAAAAATTGTAGAAACGGAAGCTGTTGCAATTGGTGTTCCGGTCTTCGTCGTCGATAGTTTAGAGCATAGAGGTATTGACTCATTACAACAATTTGTTGCTTCAGGAAAAACAATTGCTTTAGTCGGCTCATCAGGGGTTGGAAAATCTACTTTGTTAAATGCACTCGTAGGAATTGAGATAGCGAAAACGGGAGATATACGTGAGGAAGATAGTAAAGGGCGGCATACGACAACTCATCGTGAGCTGTTCCAATTACCGAGTGGCGGTTTAGTAATTGATACGCCTGGTATGAGGGAACTTCAGCTTTGGGAAGGAAGCACGGCAATTCAAACTACATTTTCCGATATTGAAGATCTTGCAAATACTTGCCGCTTTCGAGATTGTAAACATGAAGGTGAACCAGGATGTGCAGTGCGAAATGCTATAGATAACGGAACTATACCCGTAGAGCGCTTACTAAGCTATAAAAAGCTGCAAAGAGAATTGGCATATGTTATGAGAAAACAAAACATTACTCTGGCAAGGGCGGAACGAGATAGATGGAAGAAGATTTCTAAACAACATAAAAAAATGTAAAAAACCAAAGGACTATTCCTTTGGTTTTTTGTATTTGTAAATTTTATAATAATATTATTCATATATATAGACAAAGGGGGGATATTTGTTTAAACTTTACAAGGTGTTTATCAAAAACGAATTGTAAAAATAGAGGATAGGGAATGGGATATATTCATAATTGGTTATTTATCTTTAAAACTTAATATTTAAATGTAGGAGGTTTATAATGAGTAAACTGTTAAGGTGGTTTCGAGATATAAAAGTAGCAAAAAAGCTATTAATTTCATTTTTGATAATTTTAATTGCGGCTGTCTCTATTATTGGAGGAATGTCTTATCAAACGGCTAAAAAGAATTTTGAATCACAAATTACGAGTAGTGCTCACGATAATATAAAAATATTAGATAATTTAATCAATCAAATGATTGAGGCGAAATTTAACGAAGTAAATAACTTTGCACGAGTGATTCATAGTGATATGTATCAAGGAGATAATCAAGATGAATTAAGAAAGGTATTATCTCAATATATTAATTTAAATAAAGATATTGAACAAGTATATGTTGCCGGCAATGATAAGAAGTTTGTGCAAGAACCAAATATACAAATGGCAGCAGATTATGATCCAACAACTCGTTCTTGGTATAAAGATGCAGTGAGTAAACAAGGTGGAATCGTGGTCACTGAACCGTATAAGGCGAAAGGAAATGGACATATTGTCGTAACGATCGCAAAACAAACAGAAGATAAAAATGGTGTTGTTGCGGTAGATTTAAGTTTAGAGAATTTATTGAAAACAACAAAGTTAATCAATATTGGTAAAAAAGGATATACTTTCATTTTAGATGGAAAACAAAAAATAATTGCGCATCCTCAAGAAAAACCAGGAGATAAAGCAGCTGATTCTTGGGCAAAGAGAATTTACGAAGATAATCAAGGCACTTTTTCATACACGTATGATGGTAGTGAAAAGAAAATGGTATTTGCTACAAACTTAAAAACAGGTTGGAAAATCGTTGGAACGATGTACTCAAATGAAGTAATTGAAGCTGCTCAGCCTGTATTTTATAATATGTTAATTGTTATGCTTATTTCATTAGTTGTAGGAGGGGCACTTATTTATTTCGTAACTCTTTCTATTACAAAACCTTTAAAGAGATTAGTTGCCACTTCTAAAGAAATAAGTGAAGGAGATTTAACGCAAACAATTGAAATTAATTCAAACGATGAAATCGGTCAACTTGCAAAAGGTTTTAATGAAATGACAGATTCACTAAGAACGTTAATTGGAAGAATTAATACTTCAGCAGGGCATGTTGCAGCTGCATCTGAAGAGTTAACAGCAAGTGTGAGACAAGCGAGTGAAGCGACTGAACAAATTACATCAGCAATGGATGAAATATCAAGTGGTGCAACGACGCAAACAGCAAGCGTAGAAAATGGTGCTATGTTACTGTTTGATGTAACAGAAGGGATTCAGCATGTAGCAAATAGCTCATCATCTATTAATACTGCTTCTGCTCACACTCGCGAAAAAGCAGAAGATGGTGGAAAGCTAGTTGGAAAAACAGTAAATCAAATGCAATCTATTGCGGAATCTGTTTCACAGTCAGATGCTGTTATTCAGTTGTTGAATAACAAATCAAAGCAAATTGGTGATATTTTAGAAGTTATTCAAAATATTGCAGATCAGACAAATCTTCTAGCTTTAAATGCAGCAATTGAGGCTGCAAGAGCTGGTGAGCATGGAAGAGGCTTTGCAATTGTTGCTGATGAAGTACGAAAATTAGCAGAACAATCTAGTGTATCATCAAGTGAAATTAGTAAATTAATTTGTGAAATACAAGATGATATGAGTAAGACAGTAAAATCTATGAATAATGTAAATGAAGAAGTGCAATCTGGACTTGTTATCGCAAGTGAAACAAAACAAAATTTCACTGAAATTTTACAATCTACAAATGAAATTGCTGACCAAATTAAAACGATGGTTGAAACAGCTAATGGGATGTCAAAAGGTGCAAATGAAGTATCTATTTCGGTTGGTCAAATTGCTATGACGGCACAAAATAATGCGACGAGTACACAAAGTGTTGCAGCGTCAGCTGAGGAGCAGTTAGCTTCTATGGAAGAAATTGGTTCTGCGGCTGGTATACTATCTCAAATGGCTGAAGAGTTACAAGTATTAATTGAAAGATTTAAAGTATAAAAAGGGGAGGCTGTCTCAAAATAGCATTAGTGCTATTAGAGACAGTCTTTTAGCTGATAAACGGATTAGAGGTTCAATGTATTTAATGTTTGTCGAAAAATAGAGGAATTTGTTAAGCGGGTGTATAATTAATATAATATAGACTACGTTTAAAGGAGATCAGTATGGGAGTGTATTGGGGAACGAAAAGACATTCTTGGCTTAGCTATGTCTCGTTTTGGTTAAGCATTTTATTCTTTGTTGCTTTTTTAATTGAAGTGTTTGTATTTAAAACACTTTCAAATAGCTCATTACAAATCGTTAAATACTTTTATTTTATATTTGTTCCATTAAATATCATTCTTAGTTTAAGGTTATTATTTAAGAAGAATGAAAAGAAAATATTACCGATTTTTAGTTTAATTGTATCACTATTATTTGCAAGTTTGATTATAGTGTTAGCATTAGCAGCTACAGGAAAAGTTTTATGAGGAGAGTGATATAAATTACTCTTCTTTTTTGTGGTTTTTTAAGAGTTATAAGTAGTGTGTAGGAAATAAGGAAAGTGATAAGTTATCAGTAAGAGGACGTACTAGTGAATAGAGAGTGAACTGAAAATACTATATGTTTTGTATGTGTTTATAAAGCAAATGAATGCAGTAAGATTCGTGATATATGGTACAATAAACATGGATAGTGATAGAGATAAAGGGTATATAAAATACTCATCGTTTTTTAGTAAGAGAGGGGTTATCTTATGCTATACGAGGATTTGATGACATTATTCCAAGCTGCTCCGATAGAATTAGATAGAGGCGGCTGGAAATATATAATCCAGGAACAAAATGATAATTATGAAATTGTTGATGAAATGTTAAAAAAGCAAATGAATGTTGAATTGTATTTTAATGAGTATGATGAGGTGAAAATCACTTTATATAAAGATGGAAGCCCTATTACTACTATGCAAAGAATTGCTATTTCAAAAGTTGAGTTGGATGAAGAGGAAGACGGCATTCAATTCGTATTGGAACGCATGCCAAGTCGAATGATTCGTTTGCAATTAAAGCCATATCTTGCAGTAGAAATGGGGCCGTACTGGGAAGTATGTGAAGAATGTGAATGAAGATGAAAAACATCCGTATACACGGATGTTTTTTTATGTTTTTTGAAGTTGTTTAAAGGCAATAATCGGTAGTAAAATGATGCTCACCCAACCGATAATAGGGTATAGAATATGAAGTAATTCACTATATCCAATGAAACTAAAGCAATAACTAATTAGTAATATGAAGTAAATAATGTTATTACTTTTCCATCCGGTAATGGATTGCATTTGTTTTGTCATTCCGAATATATTCCCAACTAATGTGGTGAATACTTCACCAAAAATGATAAGAACAAAGAAAAAATGGAAAGTTGCATTAAACCTTCTTACAACTTCAGCCATTGGGATGTTATATTGATAAAATTGTTCAACTGATAATATTGCTAGATGGCTACATAATAAAATAAAGCAAAGCCCCGCGCCGCCTAAAATACCACCCCATAAAATAGCTTTTCGATCTTTTACTTCACTGGCCAATGGGACGAGAACACTTTGGGCGAGAGACAGATTTAATGCAACATATGTAATAGGGCTAGTAATCCATTTCATATTCCAACTTTCTGTAGGAACGGTGTCAATAATAGGAGTTGTACCATGAATAAAGGTTGTAATAGCAAGTCCGATAATGAAAATCATCATAATAGGTACGACAAGTGTATTCACTTCAAAAACACCTTGTAATCCCCGGCTCCCAATAATGAGGCAGGCGATGACTGTGATGAAAATACCAAGTTGTCTTGGGAGACGAAGTTGTTCTTCAAATACTGCCCCGGCTCCTGATAACATAACGCTAGTTACGCCAAATAATACGAGTAATAATAAAGTATTTACGACATTTCCAAATACATCCCCAAATAAATAGTTATTAAATTCTTGCGCTGAAAATGCCCCGATTTGTGATGAAAGTAACATCATTTTTGTACCGAGCCAAATAAAAAAAAATCCACTTATACATATGCCAATGGTTCCGTACAATCCGTTAACTGTAAAAAATTCGACAATTTCTCGCCCAGTAGCAAATCCAGCTCCAACGACCGTTCCGATATAAGTAGCAGCGACTTTCTTTGCTACTTGCCATTGTTGATTGTCCATGTTATCCCTCTTTCTTCTATGATGAGCTTGACTTACTATTATGCATATGTGTGAGCTTGGACAATTAGACATATGAAGTAGTTGAAAGGATACATGAATTATATGATATTAGGGAAATATTAAGGTTGTTAAAACTTTGTTACATAAAAGCTGTTCATTCAAAAAAATAGGGAATGTATGGTAAAATGAAGTTAGGTCATTAAAAGATAGTAACATGATAAGAGGAGTGGATTGTATGAGTACGAAAACGAATGTTGTTGAAGTATTAAACAAGCAGGTAGCAAACTGGAATGTATTATATGTCAAACTGCATAATTATCATTGGTATGTGACAGGACCGCACTTCTTTACATTACATGAGAAATTTGAAGAGTTTTATAATGAAGCAGGAACATACATTGATGAGTTAGCAGAGCGTATTTTAGCGTTAGAAGGAAAACCGTTAGCGACAATGAAAGAGTATTTAGCAACTTCAACTGTAATCGAAGGGACAAGCAAAGAGTCTGCAGAAGAAATGGTGCGAATTTTAGTAAACGATTTTTCTGCACTTATTCAAGAATTAAAAGAAGGTATGGAAGTAGCTGATGAAGCTGATGATGAAACATCGGCTGATATGCTATTAGCAATTCATACGACATTAGAACAACATGTATGGATGTTAAGTGCATTCTTAAAATAAACATAAATGGATTAAAGAAAAACTCTATTGAAAAATTCTTTCAATAGAGTTTTTTATAATTTTTCAGTTTTCTTTTATGCTATAATATAGTAAAAAGGAGGCGATACAATGTTTTGCTTTTTTAGAACTGGAAAAGAAGATAGGGAAATTACGAAAGATGAATTAGAACAAGCGATGGCGAAGTTTCTAGAAACGAATGCTAATATCGTTTATACAGTTTTAGTAAATGATGATTACACAGTAAATTATGATTTGTTAAAGCCCTATTTACCTGCATTTCCAACAAATTTTTTTCTGATAACGAAGGAAACGCTTGAAGTATTTGAACATACAGAAGAAAATTTAAACCTAGTTAAAGAAATTGATATCGTACAAAAGGCCGTAGATCAATATGTAACAGAAAAAGAAATGTTCCCAATTGTTGAAGATAGCGAAGATCGCCTCATATGCGGAGTGAAGCTAGGACCATATTTAAATCGTATATTAAAAAGAAACTTATATATTTCAGAAAAGCATTATTTAGTTTCAAGTAAACCGGATAAGAAAAAAAAGAATAGTGGGCAGATGTTATGAGAACAACAATAATATTATTGTTGTCTTTTTTTTATTAAAATATTGATTTTTCAGTTTATTTAACTTTATACTACAACTAGTGGATAGGAAGGAGTGGTGTATTATGCGTATACATACATTAACTATTAAATATCATTCTGAGAATCAGGTATTGTTAAGTTAAATTGTAGAATTTAACTATTTATACCGTGACCCTAGAATGATAGGAAGATTGGAGAAGCAATTATTATAAAAGGGGAATTCCTATATGGAAAATAATATGACTTATATTAAGTTATTAAATGAAACGTTACATTGTTATGCAAATAAAGGAAGTTTTGAAGCGTATTCTTATATAATGAATAATGCTAAAGATGTAAGGGGTAATGAAGCACAAATATATAATTTTAAATATGCATTAGCAAGTGCAGCAGGACTTGAAGAAGAAGCGTTGCATTTAATGAAGAAAGCAATTATAGAAAATGGATTTTGGTACGGAAGTGAGTATTTAATTTCCGATGATGATTTAAAACCACTACATAAATTTGAAGAGTTTCATAGAATGGTTCAATTATGTAAAGAAAGAGAAGAATTAGAAAAGAAATCGGAACAAGCAGACGTGAAATATAAATACAGCAAACAAAATGAAAATCTACTAATAACACTGCATGGGGATCAAGAAAATATACAAATAATAGAACCATATTGGAACTCTGTAATGGAACAAGGTTTTATGCTGGCATTGCCTCAATCTTCCCAAATTCAATTTTCAGATGGGTATGTTTGGGATAATATCGAAAGAGGAAGAGAAGAGTTAAAAGGACATTACAATAAGATTAAAGTGAATAAAACATTTGGGAATATTATTATTGGTGGCTTTTCTGCTGGGGCAAGAGTAGCGTTACATTCCATGTTACAAGGTGAAATAGAAGTGAACGGTTTTATTTTTGTGGCACCGTGGCTCCCGGAAATGGAAGAATGGGAAGAAATGATTGGAATATTGCATGATAAAAGCATAAAAGGATATATAATATGTGGGGATCAAGATGAAGATTGTTTTGAAGGTACACAGCAATTTGTAAAGTTATTAAAGGATAAAAATATAGAACATAAGTATAAAGTTGTGCCTAACTTAAATCATGATTACCCTCATAATTTTGATGAGTTATTAAAAGAAGCTATTGAATATATAGGAAGCAAAAATAATTGATTGGTAGTAAGAAAAGGAGATGCATCATATGTGATGCATCTCCTTTTCGTTATTATAAATTAAAAGCATCTGCCAATAGGCGATAAGAGTTTAATTTATGTTCAAATTGATGAGTAATCGTGACAATCATAAATTCGTCAGTATTATACGCTTTGCTTAAGTTTAATATTTTTTCTTTCACAGAAGACGGATCACCGACAATCATACGTTGACGATTTTCTTTTATGCGGAATAGATCATAAGCACTATACGAATAATTTTGAGCAGTTTCAATAGAAGGAGTACCAGTAGTCCGTTTTCCTTGTTCTAATAGTAAAATCGATAAATCAAGGCTTGATGCAATCTTCTCCGCTTCTTCATTTGTTTCTCCGCAAATAACAAAAATAGATACGATTGATTTTGGTTTATCACCTAAATAGGAAGGTTGGAATTGTTCTTGGTAAGCCTTCATTACTTCAGGGCCACCGTATCCGTTAATGAACTGTGCAAATGCAAAAGAAGCGCCTTGCTTTGCGGCAATCATTGCACTTTCTCCGCTAGATCCGAGCATCCACATTTCAGGAGATGTTGGGATAACTGGAGTAGCCTTTAAGTTTGCATAATGATGGTTTTCTGGTACTTGATCATGTAAGTACATAGCAACATCTGCAATTTGTTCTGGATATTGATCAAGTGAGACCATTTTACCTTCTTGAAGTGCGCGAGTTGCTATCGGCATACCACCAGGCGCTCTCCCGACACCAAGGTCGATGCGGCCCTTATAAAGTGCTTCTAAAACGCGGAAATTCTCGGCAACTTTATATGGACTATAATGTGGCAGCATAACACCACCAGAACCAACTCTAATACGGTCAGTTTTCGCGGCAATATGTGAAATGAGTATTTCTGGACTTGAACCAGCTAAGCTAACTGAATTATGGTGCTCGGATACCCAAAAACGTGTGAATCCGAGTTTCTCAACTTCTTGTGCAAGCGTAACTGTATGCGAAATAGCTTGGGCTGCTGTGCTACCATCTGAAATAGGTGATTGGTCTAATACACTTAATTTGATCATAGAATATACCTCTCAATCTTAATGTACATCCTATTATATATTTACTTACGAAAAATGCGTAATGAAATGCTCAAAAGGAAAAGTGAATAATTTTTTATCCGCTTTTAATGAGAAAACCCTCGTTCATAATGATTCATTTCGACTAAGTTTAATATATATTCGTAGTTATCAATTTCTAAATGTATTTGCTTGCGTTCTTCTTCAGTTAGTTTAACGCTAGTGAGTTTTTTACATAACTGCTGTTTCTTTAATTCTAAATGTTTTTTTGTAGCCTGATAATCGTAAGTACGTTTCATGTGTATCCACCCTTTCCATACAGTTACTATCTGTATGTTTATCATATGAAGCATGTGGAAGGGGGAGAGCTGCACCTTATGTATTTTTAGTGAATTTTCAAATTGTGGTGGTGTTATGTTTAAGTGAATTTATGAATAAAATGCACTAAACCACTAATTCGTATTTCATGAAGTAAGGGGTGGGATTGTGCAGAAAGATATAATGTTTAACAATGAGATGGATGAAACGTTAAAAGTTATAAATAAGGGATTGAAGAAGACGACACGTCCGAAACAAATCATTGTAGTAGGGGCTGGTATGGCTGGATTAGTTTCGGCATCTTTATTAAAAGCAGCAGGGCATGAAGTGAAGGTTTTTGAAGCGAACAACCGTGTAGGTGGCCGCATAGAGACAGTTAGGATGGAAGATACCGGATTATATTTAGATGTTGGAGCGATGAGAATTCCGTATTCGCATACATTAACGATGGCATATATAAGAAAGTTTGGGCTACAGGTGAGCCCTTTTATTAATAGGAATGAGACAGATATTATATACGTAAATGGTCGGAAAACGACATTAAAACAATACGAAAAAGATCCAAGTATTTTAAGATATCCTGTGGAAATGAATGAAGTTGGGAAAACGTCTGAGGAACTATTAATGTTAGCGGTACAGCCCATTATAAATTTTATAAAAAAGAACCCAGAGAAAAATTGGGATATTGTAGTAAAGGATTTTGGGAAATATTCTACAGGTCAATTTTTAAAATATCATCCTTATCAATATAATACGTATTTTTCGCCAGTAACGATTGAGATGATAGGTGTTCTATTAGATTTAGAAGGTTTTTTAGAAAGGTCATTCGTTGAGACGTTACGTTTTTTATATATTATGCAAGAGGAGAGCGGATTTTGCGAAATAATAGGTGGGAATGATAGATTACCAAAGTCTTTTTTACCACAATTAGAAGGAAATATTATATATAATCAAAAATTAATGAAGCTTCATCAACAAGCCAATAGTGTAACAGCCTATTACCGGAACGAGGAAACTTTTGAATATAGTAGTATTACAGGGGATTTAGTTATTGTTACAATTCCTTTTTCAACAATGCGATTTGTAGAAGTAGATCCATTTGATTCGATATCTCATGCGAAGTGGAAAACAATTCGCGAATTGCATTATATGCCAGCTACAAAAATAGGAATTCAATTTAAAAGTCGTTTTTGGGAGGAACAAGGGCAATTAGGTGGGAGAATTATAACAGATCTTCCTATACGTTATGCGTATTATCCAAGTCATGGAATCGGGGAGAAAGGACCTGCTATGATGTTAGGAAGCTATACATGGTCTTATGATGCGTTGTTATGGGATGGGTTATCAAAGGGGGATCGTATCTATTACACACTACAAAATTTAGCAACAATATTAGGCGGTCAAGTATATGATGAGTTCATGTCTGGAATATCAAAAAGTTGGACATTAGATCCATATGCGCTTGGAGGGTTTGCACTATTTCAAGCTGGTCAAGAATCTGAATTACAGCCAGTCATTGTAAAACCTGAGGGGAGAATATACTTTGCCGGAGATCATACAACGCTGTATCACGGATGGATTCAAGGTGCGATTGAATCCGGAGTGCGTGTGGCGATGGAAGTGAATGATTAAAAAGTTTAAAATTCAGAAATTTCTTTACTATATAACTTGAGATGGATATTATTATATATAAAAGAATTATAGGGAGTGTTTACAGTGAATCCGTTATTATTCGATTTTCCTTCTGAATTTTATACTGACAGGCTTTTTATTCGAATGCCAAAACCAGGTGATGGTAAAGTTGTATATGACGCAATTCAAGCTTCAATACAAGAATTAAAACCTTGGATGGTCTTTGCACAAAAAGAGCAAACAGAGGAAGAAATAGAAGAGAGTATTAGAAAATCGCATATTCAATTTTTGCAGCGTGAGGATTTGAGATTACTAGTTTTTTCGAACGAAACAGGTGAATTTATTGCATCTGCCGGATTACATCGTATTAATTGGGATATACCTCAATTTGAAATCGGGTATTGGATTGATTCAAGGTTTAGTGGAAAGGGCTATATGGTAGAGGCTGCAAAAGGTATAACAGATTATGCTTTCACTGAATTGAAAGCAAACCGCGTAGAAATTCGTTGTGATTCTCTAAATAAGAAGAGCAGAGCGATACCAGAGAAATTAGGCTTTAAATTAGAGGGTACTTTAGAAAGCGCGAGTGTTGCGGTGGATGGAAATGGATTAAGGGATATGTGTGTATTTGCAATGACGAGAAATACATATGAAAAAGAAGAGCTGTAAAGAAACAGCTCTTCTTTTTGTTTATTATGGTACAGGATGACCGTTAGAGCTTTCGAAAATTGTAAACCATTGTTGGCGGTCTAAATTAACTTTTGTTGCCATTGCAGCCGTTTTTACTCGATCTAATTTACCAGAGCCAACGATTGGCATCATGTTAGCTGGATGAGCGAGTAACCATGCATACATAACAGTATCGATGCTAGTAACACCTAGTTCAGTAGCAACTTTTTGTAAAGTTTCACGTACACGTACGGCGCGTTCTGATTGGCCAGTAAAGATTTCTCCACCAGCAAGAGGTGACCAAATCATTGGATTGATTCGTTTTTCTTGGCATAAATCAATCGTACCTTTTTCAAAATGCTCGATTTGCATCGCAGATACTTCAATTTGATTTGTAATGAGTGGGAAATCTAAATACGAACTTAACATATTAAATTGTGAAGGTAAAAAGTTAGATACACCGAAGTGGCGAACTTTGCCTTCTTGCTTTAAGCGTGAGAACGCTTCTGCCACTTCAGTTGGATCCATAAATGGATCTGGCCGATGGATGAGCAATACATCAATATAATCTGTATGTAAGTTTTGTAATGAACCTTCCACGCTTTTTATTATATGTTCAGCACTCGTATTGTAGTGAGCAACATATCGCTCTGGAAATTTAGGTGATGGGGGAGCGATTCCACATTTAGTGATGATTTGCATATTTTCGCGTAAGGAAGGCTTTAATTGTAACGCTTCTCCAAACAATCCTTCACACGTATACCCACCATAAATATCAGCGTGATCGAAAGTAGTAATCCCCAAATCCATACAGTCTTCAATAAAAGAAAGTAACTCTTGCTTTGGCATATTCCATTCTGCTAAACGCCAAAAACCTTGAATAATACGAGAAAATTCTAGCGTTTCGGCCATTTGAACTCGTTCCACTATAAGTACCCCCTATATGAATGAATAATATTTTTGAAAAGGCTTTCTTACTACGTATTATTATATAGTTACAGGGTCGTACATACAATAAATATGTTTTGCTACAAAAACGTTTTTCTCTATATGCTATAATGTAGAAACATATAGCTATAAGGAGATGTAAGGAATGATTCCAGTAACAATACTAACTGGTTTTCTTGGATCAGGGAAAACGACATTATTAAATCGAATTTTATCAGAGGATCACGGCAAGAAATTAGCAGTGATTGTAAATGAAATAGGGCAAATTGGTATCGATAATCAATTAATTATGAACGTTGAAGAAGAAATTATGGAAATGACAAACGGTTGTTTATGCTGTACTGTGCGTGAAGATTTACTTGTTGCTTTAAAACAATTACTGGATGTGAAAGCAGAAGGGAAAATGGACTTTGATGGATTAGTAATTGAAACAACAGGTCTTGCAAATCCAGGTCCGATTATTCAAACTTTCTTTTTAGATCCAGTTATTCAATCTGCATACCAAATTAACGGTGTTGTAACAGTTGTAGATAGCTATCATATACATAAACATTTTGAAAAGGGACTAGAAGCAAAAGAACAAATTGCCTTTGCTGATGTTGTGTTAGTTAATAAATTAGATTTAATTGAAGAAAATGAGAAAGAAAATCTCTTGCATGAACTTCAAGGAATTAACCCGACTGCAAAGTTAATCGAGGCGACTAACTGTGAGGTAGATATTCCATCGTTATTACAAATTCAAACGTTTAAAACGAAAGATACGCTGCAAATTTACCCTCATACAGAACATAACCATCTAGAAGGTGTAAAATCGTTTGTACTACGTGAAGAATGTCCGTTAGATTTACAAAAATTGAATGAGTGGATGTCAGCTGTCGTTCAGGAACTAGGGGAGCATTTATATCGCTACAAAGGAATTTTATCTATTGATGGAGTAGATAAACGTATTGTTTTCCAAGGTGTGCATACGTTATTTGCTGCTTCGTACGATAGAGAGTGGCAAGAGGGCGAAGAGCGAGTAAGCGAAGTAGTTTTCATCGGAAGAGATATTAATAAAGAATGGTTCCAAGAACATTTTGAAGAATGTGTGAAATAAGTCTGCGTATATTGCAGGCTTTTTTTTATGAGCATTTTAATGAGATAATGCTAGATTACAAAAATGAAGTAATAAGGGAACGAAACTAAAAATAGAAAACATAACATTGATAAATGCATAATAAAAAGCCTGTTTTCACAGACTTGTATTTTCATCTATAAGTAATTCCATTACAACACCTACGACTGGACCTTCGTCATCAATATCCCCATTTAAACGGAAGCCAAATGACTCATATAGTCCCATTGCGTGTTTGTTGTCAGGATGTAAACTTAAATAAATTATTTTACATTCGAATTTTTGTTGCAAGAATTGAATTAGTAAGCGAAGGAAACGTTTTGCGTATCCTTTTCCTTGAAATTGTTGGTCAATCATAAAACGATCTAACCATACGCTTTCATGTTTTTGGGAATACCAACCGTACATTGCGTATCCAACGAGTGTTTCTTTGTCATATAAGCCTACTGACGTTCCGTTTTCTTCATATAATGATTCCGCTAAAGAAAACGCATTGCTTTCAATAAACTGCTGCTGGTCTTTTGCTACGTCTAAAGCAGCAACTGAACGCCAATTATTTGCTGTTACTTCACAAATGTGAAGATTCATAGTTCCAACTCACCTTCTAAATTAGTATAGCTTACAAGCTAATATGGATAATTCTACTTGTTATTTCGATCAAGTCAAGGATAAATACATAAAAAGGAAGCTGAATGACATATTCAGCTCCCTAGAAAATATAGTTGATTAGTTTGTTGCTTCTTTTAAAGTATTTACGTTTTCTTCCATTAATGTGAAGTAATCTTTATTGTTCTTTGCATCATCCTCAGAAATAGTAGCAAGGTGATTTAAGCGTAAAATTTTTGTGCCTGTTTCTTTTTGAATAACTGATGCTACTTTTGGAGTAGAGAATGTTTCAAATAAAATATATTGTAGACCGTGCTCTTTTACTGTTTTTGTAATGTCAGCAAGCTGCTTTTGAGATGGTTCATCAGATGCTGAAATTCCAGCGATTGGAATTTGTTTCAAACCGTATCGTTGTTCCCAGTAGCCGTAAGCTGCGTGTGAAACTAATATTTCTTTCGTTTTTGCATTTGCAACAACTGCTTTAAATTGATCATCTAAATCAGTAAATTTTGTTTGTAGTGCTGCAAAGTTTTTTTCGAACTCTTTTTTATGTTCAGGCTGTAATTCTACAAGTGCATTTTTAATTTTTTCTGCTTGTTTCATCGCAAGAGTAGGGTCTATCCAAACGTGTGGGTCTTTATCGTGATGATGTTCATCTTCTTTATGACCGTCTCCATGATCGTGCTGCTCTTCTTCAGATGAAGCACGAAGTTCGATATCTTTAGATGCATTTACAATTTTTACGTTTTCTTTTTTTAATGATTTTTCCATTTTTTCGGCAAATGGTTCTAATTCTGCGCCGTTATAAACAAATAAATCGGCTTTTGCCACTTGTACAGTCTGCTTTTGACTTGGTTCAAATGTATGAGAATCCGCACCAGGTGGGTAAATTGTTTCTACATTTACATAATCACCACCGATTTTTTTTGCAAAGTCAGCGAGTGGGAAAATGGTTGTATAAACAGAAAGTTTCCCATCTTTTTTCGCTGCACTATCTTTGTTGTTAGAACATCCAGCAAAGATGAGTGTGAAAATAAGTATAAATGAAAATAGAGCTAATTTTTTAGGCATATAATTCTCCTCTTTTCTTTTTTACAATTATATTTTCTCCAAATATAAGAAGAAAATATCGTTTTAATACAAAACGGAATAATTACGTTTTAGGTTGCGAACCTAGTATAATACATCTTTATGAAAGTTGCAATAAATAATAATCATTACGATTTGTTTTTGTTATAAATTTGTCAAAAAGAAAGGTATTAATTTTTATGATTGGTGCATATGTGACAATGTTACTTTCATATATTGGGAGGGAGCAGAAAAAAGGGGATGAGCGCTTGGGTTACTTCATGGAAGCTATCTTATTAATACTTGCGGTTGTTTTGCCATTATCTTTTGTTTTAATTTTTTTAAGAAGACTAATAAGTAATTTAGGGGATGCTACAACAATTACAAAATTGCCAGCAGAAGAAAAAGAAGAGAAAAAAGAGTAAGTAAAGCACTATGCATACGCATAGTGCTTTACTTATGGTAAAATGGGAGAACGGAAACTCCTGTTAGCGACGACTAGCTATAGGAGAGAATAGTAAATAAAGAGGTATACACATATATGAATAAGCGAACAGCGTTAGTACTTGGCGCAAGTGGGTTAGTTGGACAAGAAATAACGCGACTATTACTTGACTCAGATTACTACGATTCGGTTACTATTTTTGTAAGGGAACCATTACAATTACAGCATGAGAAATTGCAACAGAAACAGGTGGATTTTTCAGTATTAGAGGAATACAAAGAATTTTTTGCAGTAGATGATGTTTTTAGTTGCTTAGGAACAACGATAAAAAAAGCGAAGTCGAAGTCGAATTTTAAAAAAGTAGATTATGAATATACATTACGAGCTGCCTGCTTAGCTGAAAAACAAGGCGTGCAAAATTTTCTTGTTATATCATCAATGGGAGCAAAACCTAAATCATTTTTCTTTTACTCGCAAGTGAAGGGGAAAATGGAAGAGGAGCTGAAAAAGCTAGTTATTGGTGGCATACATATTTTCAGGCCGTCATTATTAGTTGGAAATCGACAAGAATATCGTTTTGGGGAAAGAATGGCTGAGAAATTATCTCGTATTCTTCCGTTTATATTTAAAGGGGCTTTTAAAAAGTATAAACCAATTTCAGCTAAAGATGTGGCGAAAGGAATGTATATAACAGCGCTACGTGAAGAATCTGGTATTCATATTTATAGTTCAAACGATATTATAGAAATAAAATAAGTAAAACCGAGAAGAATAATTTCTCGGTTTTATTTATTAGTTTTAATTTTCCCGGGTGCTCGTCGGTACTGATATGGTTCTTTTAATTCAAAGCCAAGTTCATTGGCAGCTATTCTTGGGAAGTATGGATTACGAAGTAACTCGCGTCCGATAAAAATTAAATCTGCTTCGCTATTATTTAAAATTTGCTCTGCTTGTGATCCGGTTGTAATTAATCCTACCGCACCAGTCGCGATGTCAACATGCCCCTTAATATGTTTAGCATATTGTACTTGGTAACCAGGATACACATCAATATGTGCGGGTACAACAGCACCAGAACTACAATCGATTAAATCTACCCCTTGTTCTTTCATCCATCCTGTATACTGCACATAATCTTGAACTGTTAACCCGTCAGGATGATAATCATTTGCTGAAATACGAACAAATAACGGTCCGTTCCAAACTTCATTTACAGCATCGATGATTTCGCGTAAGAAACGATAGCGATTTTCAGGTGAACCCCCGTATTCATCAGTCCGCTTATTTGAAAGCGGAGAAAGAAATTCATTAATAAGATAACCGTGAGCACCATGTAATTCAATAACGTCAACCCCCGCTCGTTTAGAGCGTAAAGCTGCTTTTTGAAAAGCAGAAACAGTTTCTTTAATTTGCTGTTTATTCATTTCTACTGGTATTTTCATTCTATCGTTAAACGGAATTGCTGAGGGAGCGAAAGCATCTGTTTCTAATTCAGCCTTTCTTCCGGCGTGAGCGAGTTGAATGGCTGCTTTTGCACCGTTATTATGTATAAATGTTGTCGTTTTATGTAAGCCTTCAATTAGATTATCATCCCAAATGCCTAAGTCTTTGTTAGAAATTCGTCCTTCAGGTAACACAGCTGTTGCTTCAATCATAACTAAACCTACTTGGCCAGCAGCCCTGGTTCCATAATGGACGAGATGAAAATTAGTTACTTGGCCATCCTCATTCTCTGATGAATACATACACATAGGCGACATAACGATACGGTTTTTTAGCGTAACGTCCTTAATTGTATAAGGTGAAAAAAGTTGAAGCTCCATCAAATATCCCCCTTGATTGAATTTTCTTACATTGTATCATCCTCTTTTTTGTTTCCCTAATAAAACGCTTATACGAAAAATTTTGTCTATTCGTGTTACAATGGCTAATATGAATTGAATTGGAGGATGACATATGTATCAGGCTTATTATGAAAGTGAATTAGGTTTGCTGGAAATTACAGCGAATACGAAAGGGATTACGTCTGTTATATTTGTTGAAGAAAGAAAAGAAGAACATAAAAATGAACTTGTTGAACAATGTATAAATGAATTAGATGAATACTTTGAAGGAAAAAGAAAAGAGTTTACAGTTCCATTGTCTGCTGAAGGAACACCATTCCAAAAGAATGTATGGGAAGCACTTTACACCGTACCGTATGGCGTAAGTGCTTCATATTTAGATATTGCAGATAAGGTTGGGAATACGAAAGCTGTACGAGCGATAGGAGGGGCAAATAGCCGGAATCCAATTTCAATTATCGTTCCATGTCATCGTGTAATAGGAAAGAGTGGAAAACTTGTTGGGTATGCAGGTGGTTTATGGAGGAAAGAGTGGTTATTGAAGCATGAAGGCATATTAAAATGAAGTATGGATGGAAAGAGGGATTGTTTTGAAATGTATAAATTGTGGGCGACCTTGTATTAATGATCAGTTGAATTGTGCAAATTGTCAACGGAACTTGCATAATAAACAAGGTGAAGAAAGCTCGCTAATAGACAAAGAATTAGAAGTATATGTAGGGAGACAATATCCATATTACAAAAGAAAATGGGAGCTTGAGAATAAGCGAATTGCTAGGTGGAGCTGGAATGGTTTGGCTGCTATTTTCAATGTAGGTTGGCTTGGATATCGTAAGTATTATTTACCTGCTGCTTTATTTATACTGTTATTAGTAGCATGTGATGCATTTTCTTATTATATGGGGTTCAACGTAGCATTGCCAATCATTAATATGGTGCCTCTCACGTTTTTATTACTCGTTTTCATTCTATTTGGGATGGGGATTTTTGCAAATGGATTATTTTATCAATTTGCAGAAAGGCGTATATATCGAATAAAAGCACGGGGAATTAAAGATGAATCGGTTGAAAATTATCTGATCCGTGATAGTGGTGGAACGAGTAAAATGGGAGCAACAATCGTTACTATTTTAGCAGTTGCTAGTATTTTGTTTAGTCATTTCTTTTTCCCAACTGATCGAGATATTATACAAAAAGTACGTACAAGTTCGCTTTATGAATATCCGTTCTTTTCGATTGGTGAATCGTTCGAAAATTATTTTCAAAATTCAGGATGGATATACTATCGGGGAACGGAAGGATTAGAATTAGTAGAATTTCAGGGGGAGAGTCCTGAGATGCCAAAGAAAAAGGTGACAATTCAATTTATTGTTGATTATAAATTGGGAGAAGTGGAACCATATTCACTTACGATTAACGGTGAATCTAAAAATGAAGAAGAGTTTTTGAAGATAATGGAGGAAATATTTAAAGTTCAAAATCCATTTGATATAGAGGATGGCTTACAAGTAAATGCTATTCAACAAAGCGGAGGGAAAGCAATTTCTGACCGCTTTTTTTCTTTTTATGAAAATAAATATTTAAAATAATCAGAATTTTTTGTATAATAAAATATATTATACAAGTTTTAACTTATACATATAGATTGGGGGAAGGAAGAATGAAGAGAAAGGTAACAACGATTGCTGCAGTTGCATTATCGGCTAGTGTACTGGTTGCGGGATGTGGGAATGGGGAGAAGGCTTCGACAACGAAGAAAGAATCAAGTAAGGGAATGGCAGATAAACAAGTTTTAAATTTGCTAGAAACAGCTGAAATTCCTTCAATGGATACATCTAAATCAACAGATTCTGTATCTTTCCGTGTATTTGTAAATGCAATGGAAGGATTATATCGTCTAGATAAAGATAATAAACCAACTCCAGGTATGGCCAAAGACGTGAAGATTAGTGAAGATAAAAAGACATATACATTTGAATTACGTGATGCAAAATGGTCAAATGGTGATCCAGTTCGAGCACAAGATTTTGTATATGCATGGCAACGTACATTAGATAAAGCAATAGCAGCAGAATATGCATTTATTTTATTTGATGTGAAAAATGCACAGAAAGTAAATAAAGGAGAAGTACCGTCGGATCAATTAGGTGTTAAAGCGAAGGATGATAAAACGTTGGTAGTAGAATTAGAGCAACCAGCACCTTATTTCCTTGAGCTTACTTCGTTCCCTACATTCTTCCCATTAAATGAAAAGTATGTAAAAGGACAAGGGGATAAATACGGATTAGAAGCAGATAAATTATTGTACAATGGACCATTTACAATGAGTGAATGGAAACATGAACAAAGTTACCAGTTAAAGAAAAACCCAAATTATTGGGATAAAGATGCTGTAAAATTACAAGAAATTAATGTGGGTATAGTAAAAGAGACAAGTACGGGGGTAAATTTATATGATAGTGATCAAGCAGACCGTGTCATTTTAAGTTCTGAGTTTGTAGACAAATATAAAAAGAATAAACCAGATGAATTTAAAACGAAGCTAGACCCACGTATGTATTTCCTACGTTTTAATCAAAAAAATGCAACGTTTAAAAATCAAAAGGTTCGTGAGGCGATTGATTTAGCGTACGATAAAAAAGGAATTGCGGATGTAATTTTGAATGATGGATCATTGCCAGCGTATTTCTTAGTACCTGAAAAGTTTACGACAGGACCAGATGGAAAAGACTTCCGTACTGTAAATAAAAATTTCCGTGACAGTAAAGATAATGCTGCGAAAGCAAAAAAACTGTGGGAAGAAGCGAAGAAAGAACTTGGTCAAGATACAATTACAGTAGAATTACTAAATGATGATAACGGTAGTCGTAAAAAAGTGGGCGACTTTATTAAAGAAGAATTAGAGAAAAACTTACCTGGTATTAAAGTGAATTTGAAGCAACAACCATATAAGCAGAAGTTAGATTTAGAAAAGAAATTTGAATATGAATTCTCATTATCTGCTTGGAGTCCAGATTATCCAGATCCAATGACTTATATTGATATGTTTGTAACTGGAAGCTCATTTAATGAAATGGATTATTCTAATCCGAAGTATGATGATTTAGTAGCAAAATCAAAAGGAGAGTTATTAAAAGATGATGCAGCACGCTGGAAAGCACTTGCGGAAGCTGAAAAAATCTTAATTGGTCAAGACGCTGCAATCTCACCTACGTATCAGCAAAGTACGGCTTATTTAGAGAAGACATATGTAAAAGGTATCGCTAACCATACGTTTGGTGGAGACTTCAGTTATAAATGGGCATATATTACAAAGAAATAGTATAATAAAAGATGAGCGAATTTTCGCTCATCTTTTATTTGTATAGGAGGAATTAGAGTTGTTAAAGGGAATCAATCATCTTTGTTTTTCAGTGTCCAATTTAGAAAGCTCTATTACATTTTACGAGAAAGTATTGGAAGGAGAATTATTAGTCAAGGGGAGAAAACTTGCATATTTTAATATATGTGGAGTATGGATAGCACTTAATGAAGAAACACATATTCCGAGAAAGGAGATTCATCAATCTTATACGCACCTCGCATTTTCTGTTGAACAAAAAGATTTTGAACGCCTGTTACATCGGTTAGAAGAAAATAATGTTCATATTTTACAAGGAAGAGAACGTAAGGTGAGAGATTGTGGGTCTATATATTTTGTTGATCCTGACGGTCACAAGTTCGAGTTTCATTCAGGGACACTGCAAGACCGTCTAAATTATTATAGAGAAGAAAAACCTCATATGACATTTTACTAAGGGGGGAAGAAGTTGCATGCACTTGTAATTGGTGGAACAGGAATGTTAAAGAAAGTTTCTATGTGGCTTTGTGATCAAGGATTTCGTGTGTCTGTTATTGGACGAGATGAAGTGAAATTAGAAAATGTTAAGCAAGCTAGTTCCGCACCAGAAAATATTACATGTCTTCCTTTAGATTATCAAAATGACGATGATGTAAAGCAATCTATTACAAATACAATTGAACAAAATGGTCCAATAACATTAGTTGTTGCCTGGATACACTCTAGTGCAAAGCATGCATTACGACTCATTTGTAATGAGGTAGAATTGTCGTTGGAAAAGTACAGTTTATTTCATATATTAGGTAGTAGTGCATCACGTACGAAGTCACAAAAAATAGGCGGGGCATTATGTAGTTATTACAGAGTTATATTAGGGTTTATTTTAGAAGATACATATGCAAGGTGGCTTACTCATGAAGAGATAGCTGACGGAGTTATAAAAGGAATTGAAAGTAAATGCACAGAATGGATTGTAGGGAGAGTAAAGCCGTGGGAATTGCGGCCGAAATGATAAGGGGGAAATAGGAAATGAAGACAACAGTATATGTAACAAGGCACGGTGAGACAGAATGGAATGTAGCAAAGCGGATGCAAGGACGAAAAAATTCAGCCTTAACTGAGAATGGTATGATACAAGCGAAACAATTAGGGGAGCGTATGAAGGATTTACCTCTCCACGCCATATATAGTAGTCCAAGTGAAAGAACGATTCATACTGCCGAATTGATTAAAGGAGAACGCAATATTCCAATTATAGCAGATGAACATTTTTATGAAATAAACATGGGGATATGGGAAGGGTAAACAATTGCTGACTTGGAAATGCAATATCCAGAAGAAGTACATTTATTTTGGAATGAACCACATCTTTTTCAGTCAACATCAGGGGAAAACTTTGCGGCCGTTCATAAAAGAGTAATTGAAGGGATACACTTTCTTTTAGAAAAGCATAAAGGAGAAAATATTTTAATAGTTACTCATGCTGCAGCAGCGAAATTACTCGTAGGGCATTTTGCAGGTTTTGAAATTGAACATGTATGGGAAGAGCCATTTATGCATAGCGCGAGCCTTAGTGTGATTGAATTTGATGAAAACCGTGGTAAAGTAAAACAATTTGCAGATATAAGTCATTTTCAGTAAACGTAAAAAAGGTCGCAAAGCGACCTTTTTTGGTGGACATAAAAAACTAGCAATTACGTTTTTTATACCAGAAGTGATCGAATTTCTTGTTTTTGCAAGATGGGAACTTATGTCCGTCTCTGCAATCATTCCATTTGTGCCCGTCATCGTGACAGTCTTTACCATGATCACAATCATCATCGCAAGAGCTACCGTGTCCGTGAGGGAAGAATTCGCATTTTTTACAGAAACTTCGTTTTGTCCAGAAAAATTTCTTTTCAAAGCGTATGCATTTTGTAACGAACGTACAATGCTTTCTGCGAGTACGTTTTGTAACTAAAACGCATTCTTTTCTACGCGTCACTTTTGTAACGAACGTCCATTTTTGAACGCGCACACGAGTGCATTTCGTAACAAACGTCCATTTTTTAACATGAGTACATTTTGTAACGAAAGTACAATGTTTTACGCGAGTACATCTTGTTCTTGGACATTTACGCCCTGTTGTACATTTACGCCCTGTTGTACATTTACACCCTGTTGTACATTTACGCCCTGTTGTACATTTACACCCTGTTGTACATTTATGATGAGAGAATTTATCATCATCGCACTCAAAAGTACTTGGATCTTGGTGTAAGAAATCCTCCATACCAGCACTTTTGATTTCTTCAACAGCTTTTCTAATATCACGTTTCATAGAAATCCTCCTTATCGAGTGTTAAATTGAAAAGGTATTCTTTTTCCTTAACATGATATGAGATTCGACTTCTTTCTGAACAGGACAAGAGTGTAATTTTATATAAATAGATGATAGCGGATGTATGGACAAGACAAGGCGCATACATTGAATGAAGAGAACTGAGAAGGGATGAGAAAACATGCTGCCTTCATATGATTTTTTTGTTCATCCAATGTACTTAGTGGAATTGAAAAAGGACATTTGGTCAGATAGTCCAGTGCCAGCAAAATTAACTTATGGAAAAAAGAAGTATGACATTGATATCGTATACCGAGGGGCTCATATTCGCGAATTTGAGAAAAAGTCTTATCATGTTATGTTTTATAAACCGAAAAAATTTCAAGGCGCGAAAGAGTTTCATTTGAATTCTGAGTTTATGGATCCGTCTCTCATACGAAATAAATTATCTTTAGATTTTTTTCATGATATTGGTGTACTTTCGCCAAAATCACAACATGTATTTATAAAAATTAATGGTCAAATTCAAGGTGTGTATTTACAGTTAGAATCAGTTGATGAAAACTTTTTGAAAAATAGAGGGTTACCGAGTGGTTCTATTTATTATGCGATAGATGATGATGCGAATTTTTCGTTAATGAGTGAGCGAGATAAAGATGTTAAGACAGAGCTCTTTGCGGGTTATGAATTTAAATATTCGAATAAAAATAGTGAAGAACAACTGAGTGAATTTGTATTTCAAGCGAATACTTTGTCGAGGGAAGATTATGAAAAAGAAATCGGGAAGTTTCTACATGTAGATAAATATTTACGATGGTTAGCTGGAGTTATTTTTACGCAAAACTTTGATGGTTTCGTTCATAACTATGCACTATATCATAACGATGAGACAAATTTATTTGAAGTGATACCGTGGGATTATGATGCGACTTGGGGGCGAGATGTACAAGGGAGACCACTTAATCATGAATATATTCGTATTCAAGGTTATAATACGTTAAGTGCAAGATTGTTAGATATACCTGTATTTAGAAAACAATACCGAAGTATTTTAGAAGAAATATTAGAAGAACAATTTACCGTTTCGTTTATGATGCCGAAAGTAGAAGGTTTGTGTGAATCGATTCGTCCATATTTACTACAAGATCCATATATGAAAGAAAAATTAGAAACATTTGATCAAGAAGCTGATATGATTGATGAATATATAAATAAAAGAAGGAAGTATATACAAGACCACTTACATGAATTGGATTAATTTTGAAAGAGATTGGAACATTATCAATCTCTTTTTTTGTATAATAAAGATGTATCGATTGAATTGACGTAATATTTACTTAATAAAGAATGGAGATGTGGAAACATGACGGTCAAGTGGATTGATTGGGTAAAACAAATACAATCTATAGCTCAAGCGGGTTTAACGTATTCTAAGGATGTATATGATATAGAGCGTTTCCAACAATTACGGGACATTTCAGTTTCAATGATGTCACATTACACAAAGACAGATTGGGAAGTAGTAGAGAATTTATTTGCAAGTGGGACAGGCTATCAAACACCTAAAGTTGATATAAGAGCAGTCGTTTTTCAAAATGAAAAGTTATTATTTGTGAAAGAAAAAAGTGATAGGAAATGGGCATTGCCAGGTGGATGGGCTGATGTTGGTTATACGCCAACAGAAGTAGCAGCAAAAGAAGTTTTAGAGGAGACGGGCTATGAAGTAGATGATTTTAAGCTACTCGCTATATTTGATAAAGAAAAACATCAACCATCGCCTTCAGCAACACATGTATATAAAATTTTTATTGGCTGTAAGATTATTGGTGGCGAAAAGAAAACTAGTATTGAAACAGAAGATGTGGAGTTTTTTGGTGAGAATGAATTGCCTAATGTATCGATTGCTAGAAATACAGAAGAGCAAATTAAAGAAATGTTTGCCTACATGAAAGAACCTCAAAAAGAAACATTAATAGATTAATAATGCTTATGCCGATGATATTGTTGAAATGAAGATATTGGCAGAATGCGACCTTTATGTAATAATGGGATGGTATGTGAAGAAAAAAGGAGATAGAAAATAAAATGTTAGCAAGCATAATAGATCAGTTATTGCAATTTTTTGCAAGCCTAGGTTACTTTGGAGTAGCGCTAGCTTTAATGATTGAAATTATCCCGAGTGAAATTGTACTTTCGTATGCTGGATTTTTAGTAGCGGATGGTAAAATTAGTTTTGTCGGTGCAGTTATCGCCGGAACTATTGGTGGTACTTTAGCCCAAATCTTTTTATACTGGCTTGGATATTACGGAGGGCGTCCGGTTGTAGAGAAATATGGGAAATATCTACTTATTAATAAACACCATTTAGACATAGCAGAAAATTGGTTTAAGCGTTACGGAGCTGGAGTAATATTTTCGGCACGTTTTATCCCAATTGTACGTCATGCAATCTCTATTCCAGCAGGATTAGCTAAAATGCCGTTAAAACTATTTACACTATATACAGTAGTTGCGATTATTCCATGGTCAATACTATTTATATACTTAGGTGAAAAGCTTGGTGGAAATTGGCGACACATTAAAGAGTATGCATCTGATTACACACATTACATAATTATAGGGGCTGTTCTCTTTGTTGCTCTATACTTCGGTTTAAAGTATTTAAAAAAGAAAAAAGTAGCGCGTTAAAGTCAATGATTTTTCATTGGCTTTTTTTATTGTTTCAGTTCTAAAAAAAAGGAGTTGTCCATAATGTGTAATAATAAAGCGTAGCGGGGGAATGTGATGAAAGGATCACCGTTTTTACGTGGAACGATATTTTTAACGATGGCAACGATGATATCTAAAATGTTAGGGTTTATATATGTTATACCATTTACAGCAATGGTGGGTACGAGTGGGTACGTATTATATACGTATGCATACCGTCCTTATACAATTATGCTTAGTATTGCAACGATGGGATTACCACTTGCCGTTTCAAAAATGGTTTCAAAATATGATCAACTCAATGATTATCACACTGTTAAGAGAGTGCTAAAGAGTGGTATCGTTTTTATGGTCATTATGGGCGTTATTTCTTGTTTAGCATTATATATGTTAGCACCACATTTAGCTAAACTTGTGATTGATGGAAATGATCAGTCGGGGAATAGTGTGGTAGCTGTCACGCACAATATTCAAATTGTAAGTTTTGCGTTAATACTCGTTCCTGTAATGAGCTTGTTACGTGGTTTCTTTCAAGGTTTTCAATCTATGGGACCTTCTGCGCTCAGTGTAGTTGTAGAGCAATTTTTTCGGGTCTTAACTATTTTGATAGGAAGCTTTGTCGTTTTATATGTTATAAAAGCTTCTGTTTCGTTGGCAGTTGGTATTTCAACGTTTGGAGCATTTATGGGAGCACTAGGTGGATTAAGTGTTTTAAGTGCGTATTATATAAGAAGGAGAAAACATTTAAAGAAAAAAGAGATTGCCAGTATACCACAAACGACGAAAACTTTTTTTTCGTTGTATAGAGAACTGTTTACATATTCTATTCCTTTCGTTGTAGTTGGATTAGCGATTCCGTTATATCAGACGATTGATACATTTACAATTAATAAACTACTTATACAAATAGGGTATATGCAAGGAGAAGCGGAGAAGATTAATGCGATAATTGGTCTTGTCCAGATGGTTGTACTTATCCCGGTTTCCGTTGCGACTGCTTTTAGTATGTCTCTCGTACCTGAGATGACAAAAGCCTATACAGCAGGGAATGTGAAGTTACTGTACAAACATTTTACGAGGACGAATGTATTAGTAGTAGGTATTACGGTACCAGCGGCGATTGGAATGATGTTGTTAGCAAAACCAGTATATACTCTTTTATTTGGTGCCGGAAATGATCCGGAGATGGGGAGAGTTATTTTACAGTATTATGCTCCTGCCTGTATACTATTTTCGCTTTTCACAGTAACAGCTGCGATGTTACAAGGAATTAATCAACAACAGAAAACAGTGCTAGGATTAGTAATTGGTATTATTGTGAAGATAGTTTTAAATATCGTATTGCTTCCGTATTTCGATTATGTAAGTTTTATTATTTCAACATACGCTGGTTATACGATTTCAGTTGGCTTTAACTTGTGGATGCTTTCTAAATATGTTATAAAGGCAACATAAGCTTTTTAAGGCAGAGAGCACTCTGTCTTTTTCTTTGTTTAGAATATTTTTCTTATAAAAACGTTTTCAAAATAATTTTTCTATTGAAATTTAAACGTATGTTTCATATGCTGAGAATGGCGGTTCAAAAACTGTTATGTAAGAGAGGTAGATTCCTACATGTAAAAAGAATCGGGGTGATAGTATGTTAAATATTTATTTAACAGACCGAAACGGAAAACTACAAGAGGTTGAGGAAATGCAAAAGGGTTGCTGGATTAATGTACTTCATCCAACGGAAGAAGAAATTCAATATCTAGTACAAACGTTAAATGTAGACTTAGATTTCATTAAAGACCCTTTAGATGATGAAGAACGCTCTCGTATTGAAAAGGAAGACAATAATACTTTAATTATCGTGGATATTCCAACAGTTAGACATGATGAAGAAGGAAATTCGATTTATGACACGATTCCAATAGGTATGATTGTAATGCCAGATTGCTTTGTGACAATTTGTTTAGAAGAAAATCCAATTTTTGAACGCTTTATTAATCAACGTATTAAAGAATTTTATACGTTTAAAAAGACGCGCTTTGCACTTCAGCTCTTATATACGATTTCTACTTATTATTTAAGATACTTAAAGCAAATTAACAGAAAAACAATCGATTTAGAGCACCAATTAAATAAGTCGATGAAAAATAAAGAAATTTTCACATTGCTAGGCCTTGAAAAAAGTTTAGTTTACTTTACAACATCATTAAAGGCGAATAAAATTGTAATTCAAAAATTAATGCGTAACAGTACATTTTTAAAAATGTATGAAGACGATCAAGATTTACTAGAAGATGTATTAATTGAAAATAAGCAGGCTATTGAAATGGCGGAAATATATAGTCACATTTTAAGTGGAATGATGAATACTTTTAGCTCTGTTATATCAAATAATTTAAATAGTGTTATGAAACTGTTAACGTCTATTACAATCATTTTATCGTTACCAACGATGGTTTCTAGTTTCTTTGGAATGAACGTAAAGGTTCCGTTTGAAGGGGAAGCACATGGTTTTGTAATTGTACTCATAATATGTGTAACACTATCTTTCACATTAGCGTTTGTTTTTTGGAAGAAACGTTACTTTTAACGAGAAGAAAGCTGCTCTAGCATAGTTGTGTAACTGCGCTAGAGCAGCTTTTTTGCTATGAAATCCTAAATTTTGAATAGAATATAACTTATAAAATGTAATGTATATGAAAGGGGTGAATTCCGTATAAGTCTTGTCCAATTCATAAAATGAGGTTAAAATTACATATTGTTAATGAAAAGTTGGAGGAAATACATCATGGAATTGTTTCAATTACCGAAAGCATTCCTGCAAATGAATACAATTTTTATCTCCATATTGATCGAAGCACTTCCTTTTGTGCTCATTGGTGTATTTATTTCAGGATTCATTCAAATGTTTGTAACAGAAGATATGGTAGCAAAATGGATGCCGAAAAATCGATTTCTGTCTGTTTTAATGGCTACTTTTTTAGGGATGATGTTTCCGGGCTGTGAATGTGGAATCGTTCCGATTGTAAGGCGATTAATCGGAAAAGGGGTTCCGCCCTATGCCGGGATTGCATTTATGTTAACTGGACCAATCATTAATCCAGTCGTATTATTTGCAACATACGTTGCCTTTGGAAGTAGTATGCACATGGTATGGTATCGTTCTATTGTAGCGATTATCGTAGCAATTATCGTTGGAATTATATTATCATTTATGTTTAAAGAACATCAATTACGAGATGATCACTTCCCAGAAGTGAATCATAAGCGTCCATTACGTAAAAAAATGTGGGATGTATGTACGCATGCTGTTGAGGAATTTTTCTCGATGGGAAAATATTTAGTATTAGGTGCGTTAATTGCAGCGGCAGTTCAAACGTTCGTACAAACTTCAACACTTCTTGCTATAGGACAAGGGCCGTTCTCTTCACCAGCTGTTATGATGGGGCTTGCTTACATATTATCACTTTGTTCAGAAGCGGATGCGTTTATTGCTTCGTCATTCCAAAGTACATTTTCAACAGCGTCACTTGTCGCGTTCCTCGTATATGGACCGATGGTGGATATTAAAAATATGTTTATGATGCTTGCGACATTTAAAACAAAATTTGTAATTGTTGTGACGGTTACAGTTACACTTGTTGTTTATGCAAGCTCACTACTCATTTATGCGATGGGGTGGTAGGTTATGTTTCGAGCATATATATTATTAGGCTTTACAATTTTAATTGGACAGCTTCATATTTCCGGTAATATTACGAAGTATATAAATATGAAGTACGCCTATTTATCAAAAACTGCAGCTATTATTTTAGGTTTCTTAACGATTGTACAAATTATTATCGTTTTCCAAAAAGAACATCAAAAAGAAAAAGAGAAACATGATTGTAGTTGTGATCATAGTCATTGTGGGCATGATCATTCGAAAGATGAGAATACATGGTGGAAAAAAGTGTTTTCTTACACGTTATTCTGTTTTCCAATCATTACAGGATTGTTTTTCCCAATTGCAACATTAGATTCCGATATTGTTAAGGCGAAGGGATTCCATTTTCCAGTAGCGCAAGCAGAAAGTAAAGATCCATTTATGACAAGGCAATTTCTAAGACCTGACACGAGCATTTATTACGGGAAAGAAGGATACCGTGGTGTAATGGAAAAAGGGAAGAAAGAGTTTGTAACGAAAGACAATATCACTTTAAAAGATGAAGATTTCTTAAAGGGTATGGAGACAATTTATAATTATCCTGGTGAATTTACTGGTAAAACCCTGTCTTATAAAGGATTTGTTTTCCGAGATGATTCTTCTAAAAAGGAACAATATTTCTTATTCCGTTTCGGCATTATACATTGTGTTGCCGATTCGGGTGTATATGGTATGTTAGTTAAAAAACCAGAAGGTGTAGAGTGGAAAAATGATGATTGGATTCAGATAGAGGGAGAAATTTCAACTGAATTTTATCAGCCGTTTCATGCGAATATTCCAGTGTTAGAAGTAACGAAATGGAATAAAGTTGAACAGCCGAAAGACCAATATGTATTTAGAGGAGCCGATTGATAAAATCGGTTCTTTTTTATGGACTAAAAGTTCTAAAAATTGTTAATATTAAACGTGTAGTTCATGAGGTGTAGTGTATATTGGGATATTAGGGATAAATAATTAAAGGGGTGATAACAATGACTGAAGTAAAGGGTAAAACAGCTAATGAATCAAGGGTGTTTAAAACGAGTCGAGTATTTCCAACGGATTTAAATGATCATAACACGCTATTTGGTGGAAAGATATTGGCGGAGATGGATATGGTTGCTTCAATTTCAGCAACGAGACACTCGAGAATGGAATGTGTCACAGCGTCTATGGATTGGGTAGATTTCTTACATCCAGTACGTTCTTCAGATTGTGTTAGTTATGAATCTTTCGTAATTTGGACGGGAAGAACTTCTATGGAGATATTTGTGAAAGTAGTAGCAGAAGATTTAATTTCAGGTAAAAAACGTGTAGCAGCAACTTCATTCGTTACTTTTGTTGCGCTTAGTAAGGAGAATAATCCAGTTCCTGTACCGCGTGTTATCCCTGAGACAGAAGAGGAGAAAGAATTGCATCGAATTGCTGTGTTACGTGCAGAACAGCGCCATATTCGTAAGGCAGAGAGTAAGAAGGTAGCTACACTGCTAACTTTTTGATGTAAAATACTTTCCTAGTGGTACTATTTTGTAATAGGTTAGGAGATTTTTGAAATGAAAAGCGGACACCTAAAAATAGGTGTCCGCTTTTATAGTTTTTTCATCCCCATATCGTACTACAATAACTGCTTAGCAGAAGCAAGCAGCACCGACGATAATTAAGAGGATAAATAATACGACTAGTAGCGCAAATCCATTACCATGTGCGAAGCCCATTGTTATTTCCTCCTTTTATTTTAAGATACAACATACAATATGCAGATGAGCTCCTGTTTGATATGGACGTATATCATGCAATGACATATTTTTTGTATGATAATGTTTTAAAAAAGGAAAGATATAGGAATAACAGTAGTTAGAGAAAGGAACGTATCCATGAAGCGCTTTTTAATTGTAATAATTTGTTTTATAGGTGTATTCATATGGATGAACGTTGATGTGGAAATGGGGAAGAAAATGGCTAGTGGATATGAATTAGAAAAAATCCGATCAGGGGATTTTCAAGTATATACGAACGGTGATGAGTTATATAAAAGTTTATTTGAGGATATAAATCGTGCAGAAAAGAATGTGTATATTCATTTTTATATTGTAGGAAAAGATGAAGTAAGCCAAAAGTTCTTACAGTTATTAGAGAAAAAAGCATCTAGCGGAGTAGATGTGAAATTGTCAGTAGACCGCATTGGCGGATATAAGCTTAAGAAAAAGATAATTAATCAATTAAAAGAAAAAGGCGTGAAGTTTACATTTAGTAAAAAACCTAAATTTAAAAACTTATTTTATTCTTTGCATCAACGTAATCATAGACGCATTGTTACTATAGATGGGAAAGTTTCTTACATTGGTGGCTTCAATATCGGAAAGGAATATCTTGGACAGGATCCTAAATTTGGTCCGTGGCGTGATTATCATGTACGCATCGAAGGGAATGGAGCTACTGATATGGAACGGAAGTTTGCGGAAGACTGGCAAGAAGATACGGGAGAAAAGTTTCCTATACACCAAGAGTTACCTGTACAAGGAAATGTAAAATATCAATACGTATTTTCGAATGGAAAAGGTTTATGGAAGGAGTATGGAGCGTTTTTAAAGAAGGCAAAACATTCTTTAATTATCGCTACACCATATTTTGTACCGAGTAAAGAAATGGTGAAGGGGCTGAAAGATGCATTAAATCGTGGTGTCCATGTAAAAATCCTCGTCCCATTTAAAAGTGATGCAGTATTGCTAAAACAGGCTGCCTATCCTTATTTGAAAGACATGTTAGATGCTGGAGCGGAGATTTATCAATATCGAAATGGATTTTTTCATGGGAAAGTAACAATCATCGATGAGGAAATGGTTGATATTGGTACAGCAAATTTTGATAATAGAAGTTTTTACTTAAATAACGAATCTAACTGTTTCATATATGATAAGACAGTCGTTGCTGACGTATGGAATCGATTAAAAGAAGACTTTCATAAATCAAAACGATTTTCTGAAGAAGATTTTGAGAAAATTAGTAGATGGGATTGGTTTCTAGCAAGAATATCAAATGTTATCGCATCATATTTATAGTATAGAGATGAAATAGGAAGGGAGGCGCTTTAATGGATTGTATGAAAGAATTGATGACATATAGTTACACACTTATATATAAAGTTGGAGAATACACGAGCAAGGTTCGAGATGAAGAATTAAAAGATATTTTGCAGCATCATTTGCCGTATATGTTACAAGCATATAATGAACAAGTGAATTTTCAAGAAGGAGAAAATATACAACATATAACTTGTAAACAAATGTGGCCGGAATTTACTGAAATGGATAGGGAAACAGATAATGAGTATACAGGGGATACTGGGATTGCTATTTGTTATATTTCACATTTGAAACGATTAGCATTAAAGTTTGCTCAAGTGGCAGTAGAAGTTGCGAACCCGGAGTTTCGTTCTTTTCTGGAAAATTGTTTTGTGAAAATGAATCGTTATGCTTATAGTGTTTGGCAATATGTTGTGAAGAAGGAATATAAGATTAAACATGTATATGAAAGTGAAAAATTCGCGTGAAAAGCTAAGGTGGAATGAAAGGCGCCTTAGTTTTTTTATGTCTAATGAAAGGCTCAATTAGAAGAATTGAGAAAAACCAGTTGTGTTATCGGAATATTTACAAAAGTTTACAATATCTTTACTGTTTTTAAATCTTCCCTTTAAAAAAAAAGAGTAATATGGGATTGTACATATTCTATCAAAGGGAGGAAACGCAAATGAACAAATGGGTTAAGTCATTAACTGCTATGGCACTTGCAAGTTCTTTATTAATGGTAGGTTGTAGTAAAGATGGGGATAAAAAGAAAGAGGATGACACAACTTCGCAGCAAGATGAAAAGAAAGATAAAGAAACAAGCGGAACAGACAAGTCTTCTGATTCGAAAGAAAAGAAATAAATAATAGAGCTTCCTCACATAAACGAGGAAGCTTTTTTATTGTATATTTGTATGTATTAGGGAAAAATAGAGAGAAAGAACTGAAGAGGGGATAATATATGAAAGTATGCATATTAGGAGCGACAGGTAGAGTAGGATCACAAATTATGAAATTGGCATTACAAGATTCATATGAAGTAACGGTATTAGTTCGTGATTTGAGTAAAGTGGAAATAGAGCATGAAAGGTTGCAAGTTATTAAGGGAAATGTATTAAGCGGAGATGATATAAAGGAAGCGATTAAAGGATGTGATATTGTAATTAGTGCTCTTGGAACTGATCGGAATGGGACGTTAGAGAAGAGTGTACCGATTATTATAAAGCAAATGGAAGAAGAGGGCATAAAGAAAATTGTTACAATAGGAACTGCTGGTATTTTACAAGCACGAACAAACCCAAGTATATATCGTTTCCAATCAAAAGAATCGAAAAGAAAAATGACAACAGCTGCGGAAGATCACTTAGCTGCTTATGAAGCGCTGAATAATAGTAAACTATGTTGGACTGTTGTTTGTCCGACGCATTTAATAGATGGTGATGTAACCGGTGTATATCGAACTGAACAAGATATGTTGCCAACAGATGGATCGAAAATCACAGTTGGTGATACAGCTCAGTTTACATGGAGTTTACGTAATAAAAGCTTATACGAGAAAAGCCGAGTAGGTATTTCATATTAAAAAACCATCCCAAAATAGGGATGGCTAAAAAATGATATAGCATACAAAGATGATAATCATAATGATTTGGAGAATGGCTTTGGCTACTGTACTACTTAAAAAACCGACAACAGTTGCAATTCCGACTAAAAGGGCGTCTTTTGGCGCCTTTTTATGCATTAGTTCCGTAATAAATACAGATAAGAACGGTATGATAATAAGCCCGAATGGTGGGAAGAAGAACGATCCGACAATGATAGAAACCATACCAACACGTTCGCCCGATTTTGTACTTCCGTATTTTTTTAGGAAGTATCCATTTGCAATAAAGTCAGCAACGAAAATGAAGAGTGTAAAAATGACTTGAATAATCCAAAAAGATGTCGTTAACTCTCCGCCGTTTATTCCAAAATGATAAATGAAATAGCCAGCCCATACGGCAAGGATGCCAGGGATAATGGGGTATATAAAGGCAAGAAATGAAACAATGAAACAAGCAATGATACAAATTGTTAGTAAAACAGTCACTTTATAGCTCCTTTGTAGTATCTAATTTATGTACAGCAATCTTTTTAATTTGATGCCCATCAAGTTCTAATGCTTTAAATTGAAAACCATCATATTCAACTGAATAGCCAGCCTCAATATTTAAATCAATTGATTGAGAGAGAAGCCAACCACCAATTGTATCTAAATCACTTTCATCGATATGTAGGCCAAACATATCATTTACTTCAGAAATGAGTACTTTCCCATCTAAAACAGTAAGCCTAGGAGTACGCTTTTCAATCATTGGTGATTCGTCTGCGTCAAATTCATCTTGAATTTCTCCGATAATTTCTTCAAGAATATCCTCCATCGTTAAAAGGCCAGCAGTTCCGCCGTATTCATCCATAACAATCGCCATTTGTACGCGGTTCTTTTGGAGGTGTATTAACGTTTTACGAATGGGAACTGTTTCAAATACAGTTAAAACAGGATGTATGTAGGCATCAAGTGGTTTGTAAATGCCTTTTGTTTGATTATGAAAAATCTCTTTCGTATTTATCATTCCGATAATATCATCTTTATCCTTTTCAATAATAGGATAACGTGTATACTTTTCAGTTGCAACGATTTTCATATTTTCTTCTAACGTATTTTCAGTAGATAAACAAACCATTTCAGTTCTAGGTACCATAATTTCTTTAGCAACACGATCATCAAATTCAAAAATATTATTTACATATTTATATTCGGTTTGATTAATTTCGCCGCTTTTATAGCTTTCACCTAAAATGAGTCGTAGTTCTTCTTCGGAATGGGCAAGTTCATTTTCTTTCGCAGGCTCTAAACCGAGTAATTTTGTGAAAAATATAGCTGCACTATTGAGAAGCCAAATGAACGGATACATAATTTTATCAAATAAAATAAGTGGTTTTGCAAATTTTAATGTGATTGCTTCAGCTTTTTGGATTGCGAAAGACTTAGGAACTAACTCGCCTAATACAACATGGAAAAAAGTAATCACACTAAAAGCAATAATAAAGGATAACGTGTTAGCCATTGTTCCAGTAATATTGATTTTTTCAAATAGTGGTCGCAGTAAATGTTCCACAGTTGGTTCACCAAGCCAACCAAGTCCTAAAGAGGTGATAGTAATGCCAAGCTGACAAGCGGATAAATAAACGTCTAAGTTAGATAAAACGCTTCTTGCAGCTAATGCTTGTTTATTACCTTCATTAGCAAGCTGGTCAATTCGACTTTTTCGTACTTTTACGACAGCGAATTCTGAAGCAACGAAAAAACCAGAAATAAGGATAAGTATAAAGATGAGAAAAATATTTAATATGTCCAAGTGTGTTCTTTATTCCTAATTTGGAATAAAGATGTCACCTCCTGTAATTATGTTATACTTTTATAATAAATCCAAATGAAAAGATTAGTCAAAGAAAATGGGTAAATAATGGTAGGTTTCTATAGTAGTTTTTTAATTTGCTGTTATTTTGTCCTCTATATAATAGGAATAACCGTCTACTTTTAATTTAAGTAGACGGTTATTCTATGTTATGGTTTCGAAATACTTCTAGTTAAAGTATACGTGTTTTGTTTAGAGTGGTTTGTTGTCCATAAAGCTTGGAGAAACGATAAGATGCTATATGGAATATAAAGTAGTAATAAACCAATTGTGACAACTATAGGTGCATTTCTACCAAATTGGACGATAAATTGTAATAGTCCGTTTGTATGAAAAATACATTCCATAAAAACGAATGAAAGAATAATGGAACTCAAAATAGATTTATGATTGGAAGTAAGCGCAATAAATAACGTATCAACAAGGAAAGATGAATTTTTTATTTCGTATTCATTAGTAGTATTTAAGAACGGTAGCCATTTTTTAATTGCTTGCATAACGATTATCATCGAAGTGCTACATACGATGATAAAAGAAGAGAAGAAAGGAAACTTTATGAATTTAGATATGTAGAGAAGTGATAATAGGACTGAACATTGTAATATCACAGTGCCAAAAGAATACGGTATCCAGCGAAATAAAGAACTACACTTTTTTAATGAGTTTGGTGCTTTTAAAAATAGATGGCCAATTCCTAGACTTATAAAGAAACCGATTACAAGAGTGAATGTGAAACGAACGATTGATAAAAAATATATTTCCCATATGTAGGGGAACAGTGGTGACGAATGGTTAGAGATATGTAGTATATTTTGTGTATGTACAAGCTGATTTGCTGAGAAAAGGATAGGCTCATGTATCCAATCAATTGTTGGAATTGAAATGGAAGAAGGCTGTGCTAAATTATGAAAAATGCTTACAAATCCAGTTAAGTAGGAGTAATTATGTGTAATGAATAATGCTGGAAGGGGACTTATGACAAAAATAATCAAAACACCGGCTATAAATTTACATATATGTGAGCGCAATAAGAACATACAATCACCTACTCTTAGAATATTCAGGAAATTCTTATTCTTATTTTAGCTTTTTTCAGGGGAAGTTACAATATATTTTTCTTTACCTATTGGTATATGGATAGTTTTAAATTATTTTTAGAAATTTATTTTATGTGTGGGATATAAAGCAGGAGAGGGTATATAACAGCATCCATACAAAAAACGTGAACAGTTTAGCATTTTCACGTTTTTTGTATGGGATGAATGAAAAGAAATGTAGGTAAATGTCGAAAGGATCAAATTGATTTTTCAAATTGGAAAGTGATACCATAAAGTTAAACAGTGTTTAAATCATTGTTTAATCGATAAATTCTAGAGGGGGAGATAAGTTGGGGGGAAATGAAAACATATCAACGAAAGAAAAGATTTTAAATACAACCTTGGAGTTAATTAAAAACGAAGGTTTTGAAAGGGTAACGATAAGGAAAATTGCATCATTGTCAGATGTAAATATTGCGCTTGTAAATTACCATTTTGGTTCAAAAGAAAAGTTGATTAGTGAGGCGATTAAAGTTTTGTTAATTAGCTTCCAAGGCACTTTTTCTATTTTAGATGATATTACAGTACCAGCGAAAGAAAGATTAAAAATATTTTTATTTGATTATGTACTAGTAATTCGGCAATATCCTGAGTTAGTCAGGAAGATTATTGCAATGGGAACTACGGTATTTACATCTCAATACGAATATGGAGATTTTTTGAAGAGGCTAGGTTTTAGTAAAGTGAAGAATATTTTGAGCGAAATAACAAATGAAGCGGATCAGGAAATTTTAATGATGATGACAGTGCAAATATTTGGATCCATTTTTCTTCCAGCATTAATGATGCCAATTCTTGAATCAGGAGCAGATATAAGAGTACTGCCTATAGAAAAACAGATTGATTTCCTATTTGAACGCTATTTTTATCAAAATTGAGATAGTGGGTGATAGAGATGGTTAGTTTCTTTAGAAAGCATTGGTATGATATAGGGTTAGTTGTGGCTATTGTTGTCGTTGTTTGTTTAGTCGCGAATTTGGGAGAAATAAGTGAAATAAAAGTACTGTTAGCGTTAAGTTTTGTAGCCATTTTAGTGCATCAATTTGAAGAGTATCGTTGGCCAGGTTATTTCGCTGGTCTGTTTAATGTAGTTATATTTAAAAGTGATATACCAGATCGCTATCCATTAAATACGCAATCTGCTATGGTAATAAATATTTTGATTGCGTATGTTTTTTATTTACTTCCGGTTTTCTTTCAAAATATAATATGGCTTGGGATGGCACCTATTTTAATGGGGTTTTTTCAATTCATATGGCATGGTATTTTTGCGAATATAAAAGCTAAAACAATATACAATCCGGGATTAGGTGCGGTTGTATTACTACATGTTCCGATTGGTTATGCATATATGAGATATGTTCTTTTACACAATCTAGCTACAAATTTGGATTGGATATTAGGGCTGATCTATTTTCTAGTAGCAACCTATTTTTTAATTATAAAAGGAAATATGTTAATGAAAAGTAAGGAGACAAATCATTATTTTTCTAAAAAGCAATTAGGTCCGTACAATGATGCAGTAAAGTGATCCAGAATGCAGAAGGGATTTTTGATGCTGAAGAGAGTACAAGTGAATGATTCATGAATAAATTATGACGAAAAAATGAATAATTTTCAGAAAAATAAAATAATATATTTATTTTTTTCTGAAAATATAATATAGTTATGGTACAGAAAGTATTTTAGCATAAGGAGGCTTTTTTATGAGGATTAAAGGGAATTATGTGCCAAAGAGGGAAGTTTTGTTTTGCTCAAGTTCAATTACGATAAGGGAAACGCTGGAACATTTAAATAAAACGGGGTATCGTTGTGTACCAGTTTTAGATGAAAAAAAAGAGAAGTTTTTAGGGAATGTATATAAAGTAGATATTTTAGAATATAAAGGTTCACTTGAAGATAATGTATTACAATTATTGAACGATAAAAATGGGTACGTGAGAGAAGACTCTTCCTTCTTTAAAGTATTTTTTACAATTAAAAAACTACCGTATTTATCAGTAGTTGATGAAAAAGGGGTCTTCCTTGGTATTTTAACTCATAAAAAAGTTTTTGAACTATTAGAGGATGCATGGGGAGTCCATTCTAGTAAATATTCTGTCATGATTGGAACACAAGATTATAATGGGGCCATTCAAAAATTATCGACAGTGCTAAAGAAATACACTGGTATTCAAAGCTTAATGACTTTTGATAATGATGCTTTATTAGTACGTAGAATAATGTTTACATTGGGAGAAGAGTTTGAAGATAGTGAATTAGAAACATTGCTAAAGGATTTAGAAGATCATGGATTTAGAGTGGTGTATGTTGAAGAGATGAAAAATCCACGTGAAGTTGAAACGATAGACTAACAAGTAAAGCCATCTTATTTTTGATGGCTTTTACTTTCTTTCACATAAAGATATCTAAATATAATAAAATATATGAATCGTAAATTTTAAAAAATATTTGTGTAATAGAATAAATAAAGGAAGTATATGTAGATAATTTTGATTTTCAAAAAAATCAAATTGAAAATATGTTTTTATTTTTCAACTAAATATGTTACTATATGTGTGATAAAAACAAAGAGGTCTGACAACTAAACTCCACGTTATACCACTCTGATGAGTTAAATTTTCAAAAAAATCAAAAATTAATAATTAGAGTAAGAATAAGGGGAATGGAGAAATTATGGAGAAAGACACTGCTTTGTAAGGGGCATATTTTATCATCTTGAGCAGAGAGGAGGATGCATAGCATATTGTGAAAAGAGATATAAACAATGAAAAAGTGCTATGCAAATGAAAAGCATGAAGGGACGTTTAAGGCCAGGTGATACGGTAGCGATTGGTTTAATGTTATTTGCACTATTTTTAGGAGCAGGAAATTTAATTTTCCCGCCAGTTTTAGGTCAACAAGCAGGAGAAAATGTTTGGATTGCTACAATTGGATTCCTTGTAACGGGAGTCGGATTACCCCTATTAGCTGTAACAGCTGTCGCGTTTGTAGAGGGGGACTTGAAAGCGCTATCTTCTAGAGTTCACCCTATATTTGCGTTTATTTTCCCATTGATTAGTTATTTAGCGATTGGACCATTTTTCGCGATTCCGCGTACTGGAGCTGTTTCATTTGAAATGGGTATGAAGCCATTTCTATCAGAGACAATGGTTTCTGAGTGGTACATGCTATTTCTTTTCACTATAGTTTTCTTCGGAATAACGTGGTATTTATCATTAAATCCATCTAAATTAGTGGATTGGTTCGGGAAATTTCTTACACCATTGTTAGTATTGATTGTTGCTGTTATTGTCGGAAAAGCAATTATTGATCCAATTGGAGAACCAGCTGCACCTTTAGCTGCTTATAAAGAGAATGCTTTCTTTGGTGGATTTATTCAAGGATATTTAACGATGGATGCGATTAGTGCACTGGTGTTTGGGATTGTTGTTGTACAAGTTATTCGCTCAAAAGGGATAAAAGAGAGCGGACAAATCGCAAAAATAACAGTTGTATCAGGGATTATTGCTGTATTAGGCTTAACGTTAATATATTTATCACTTGCATATCTCGGATCTACAAGTACATCACTTGGTGTGTCGGAGAACGGTGGTCTTATTTTAACGAATGTTGTAAATGAGTTATATGGAACAAGTGGCAAAATTTTATTAGGACTTGTAATTATACTCGCTTGTTTAACAACTTCTGTTGGATTAACATCTGCGTGTGCTGGCTTCTTTACAAACTTATTCCCAAAACTTTCGCATAAAACGATTGTAACTATGGTATGTGTATTTAGTTTAATTGTATCTAACCTAGGGTTAACACAATTAATCACAGTAACATTACCAGTGTTAATGATCATTTATCCAGTTGCAATTGTATTAATCGTTCTTTCATATTTCCATAAATGGATAGGGAAGCGTAATACAATATATATTGGAGCGATTTTAGGTGCGTTGTTAATTAGTTTCTTTAACGGTTTAGAAAGTGCGAACATTAAAATTGATGCGATTTCTAATGTGCTACAAATGTTACCATTATATAAAGAAGGAATAGGATGGCTAATCCCATCATGTATTGGCGGGATTCTCGGTTTCTTCTTCTATAAATCAAATGAATTAAGTGAATTACAAAAGAAAGGTGCTTAGGCGCCTTTCTTTTTTTGAAGGGGATTTTTATGTTTTGTCTAAGTAATAATTGGGAGGATTGATAAAATGGCTAGTTTTGAAGATTTTTTAACTTTTGATGTAAGAATTGGAACAGTAACACAGGCAGAGGAATTTAAAGAAGCGAGAGTGCCAGCGATTAAACTAGAAATTGATTTTGGTGAGCTTGGGGTCAAGCAGTCAAGTGCTCAAATTACGAAGAGATATAATCCAGAAGACTTAATCGGTCAGCAAATTGTTGCTGTTGTAAATTTTCCGCCAAAGCGTGTAGCTGGATTTAAATCGGAAGTGCTTGTATTAGGTGGAGTTCCTGAAGCTGGTGATGTTGTGTTGCTTCAGCCTAATATGGAACTGCCAAATGGAACAAAAATTAGTTAGTGTGAAGGTAGGGGGTAATATGGATATCGGACGAGAATATTTACAATGTGCCATTTCTAATTTCAAAACAACAAAGCAACAAGGAGAACGGGTACTTTCTCAATTATCATACGAACAAATACAATGGTCTTCTCATGAAGAAACAAATAGCATAGCGATTATAATGAAACATTTGCATGGTAATATGCGTTCAAGATGGACGGAATTTTTAACGTCTGATGGCGAAAAAATAGATCGTAACCGAGATGGTGAATTTGAAGGTGGCTACAATTCAAAACAAGAAGCGCTTGCTGCGTGGCAAGAAGGGTGGGAGTATGTTTTTAAAACGATGGATACTTTAACAGCAGAGCAGATTTTGCAGAAAGTATACATTCGTGGAGAAGAACACACTGTCATGCAAGCGATCGAAAGGCAAATTTCTCATTATGCTTTACATATTGGACAAATCATTTACATTGGTAAAATGTTAAAAGAAAATGAATGGGAGTGTTTAAGCATTCCTAGAGGTCAATCTACTAGTTATTTACAGAAAAAACGTTCAACGTAATAATATGAAAGAAACCGATATAAAATAGGAAGCAAAAAAATAAGCCAATTGATAGAGGGCTCCGTGAACATTAGAATGCTGCCAGCAATAAGCCCATATGTAATAAGAAAGAAACCAAAGAGTGTATTTATAGGAATAAAACGTGAGACAAATAATTGCTGATTTTTGAAACAAGTGTTGTGAAATAAATAAAAGCGGAAATACCGTGTAGAGGTAATAAGATCTTTCTTTCGCGCAATTCTTTTTTTGCATGTATGACAGATGAACGGTGGTTGCATTTCATTACGCTCCATTTTTTATATTTGTAATAATGTAAGACAAAAGTAAGCATAAAGTGTATGTTCCTATATACGCTCCTGCAATAAGGAAAAATGGATTCAGTAAAATTCCATGAATGCTCGTCATGAAAACTAAATCTTGTATTAAAACATCGTATATATTAATGGAAATAACTGTACCGAGTACATACAGTGCCAAGTACGCAGAAATATGTAGCACAATAGAGACTTTGGGATGTTTAGCGGACAAATAAAAAATGAATGATAGAACGATTGGTAATATTCCTATTAATAGCTTCAATTCATTTCACCTCATTAACAATATAGCCGGAATTTAAGCGGTCTATTCTCTAGAGCTTGTACATAACTTGAAATAGAGAGGGTGATAGTATGAATCGAGGCTTTTTTTACGTGAAGTTCACAAGTGTACGTAAGTTAGTTTTATTTATTATTACTACAGTACTGGCGACTTTTTTTCTTATTAGTATGATGGTAACCTCTATGAAAGAGACAAAGTCAACGTATTTATATAATTGGTTAAATGAGTTATCGATGAATGGCTACATGTACGTTATTGGGAAAGAGAATCATTATTTTACACAGGAGTACCGGAATTTGAATCAAGACTTTTCTATTTCTTCATTCCTCTTTTCGATGGCTACGAATATTCGTTTTGATGATGTACGTAGTTTTGTCGGGAAAGAACTTCCGGGATTTGGGAAATATGATACAGAAATCGTTATAGCAGGTGAAGGAACAAATTATTCCAACTTACCGATAGAATCGAGTGTTCCTCTTGAAGAAGTAGTGAAGGAACGGACTGGAGAAGCTGGACAAGTTCCTAAGCCTGATCCGAATAAAGAGAAGAAACAACCAGCTCAAACGACTGGAAAAAGACAAGTTGCATTGATTTATCATTCACATAGCTGGGAATCTTATTTGCCGTTACTTAACTTAACAAATGATCCTAATCCAAATAAAGCAACGAGTTCTGTAACGAATATTTCAATAGTTGGAGATCGCTTTCGTGAACAACTGGCAAGTGAAGGGATAGGTGCTACTAATGATAAGACTAATGTCGGTCAAAAATTAATAAGTAAAGGATTAAATAGTAATAGTTCTTATAAACTGTCACGAGAAATTGTACAAGAAGCGATGGCTGGTAATAAAGAACTCCAATATTTTTTCGATTTGCACCGTGATAGTGCACGGAAAAATGTCACGACAAAAACAATTGGAGATAAATCATATGCAAAGCTTGCTTTTGTAATTGGGAAAGGTAACAAAAACTATGAAAAAAACTTACAATTAGCAACTGCGTTACATGAGACGATTAGTAAGAAATATCCGGGAATGAGCCGTGGTGTAATTCAAAAAGGATTCCAAACAGGAAATGGAGTCTACAATCAAGACCTATCAGGACAAGCGATATTAATTGAAGTTGGCGGGGTAGATAATACAGAGGAAGAATTAAATCGATCAATTGATGCACTTGCTAAGGCATTTGGTGAATATTTTTGGCAAGCAGAAAAAGTGAATGGATAAAGTGAAATTTGAATTAGTGGTAGGCATTGCCGATGGTTATCAGCCTACATCAATTGGGGGAAAACGTAAGTGTACAGCTTACGTTTTTTGTTTGTCATGAAATGAGGATGAAAAGATGTCACATTATAGACATAATTTGTAATTGCTATAGTAATATCGAAATTTGTCTATTTATAATAGGAGAATTAGAAAGGGATTTTCGCAAAAATAGAGAAAATCTTTTTACAAGGAAAATTTTTAACTAACAGAATGGGTAGGGGATCAAGGTGATACGAGAGATTAGAGTAGAAGATGCAGCATCATTTTTACAATTAAGTAAGCAGTTAGACGAAGAAACGAAATTTATGTTATACGAACCAGGGGAAAGAAAAACCACAGTAGAGCAACAAGAAAAGATGGTCCACCGTTTTATAGAAAATGAATATGCAACAATATTTGTAGCAGTTGAAGATGATAGAGTAGTTGGATTTATTTTAGCCAATGGTAATGATGTTCAAAGAAAGAGACATGTGGCAGGCATTGTAATTGGTATTTTGCAAGAGTATAGTGGCCGAGGTATTGGAACGAGTTTGTTTAAAGAAGTAGAGAAGTGGGCAAGATTACATGATGTATGGCGTTTAGAATTAACGGTAATGGCCCACAATACAAGAGCTCAGGCACTATATAGCAAAATTGGATTTGAACAAGAAGGTGTCAAAAAATCTGCTCTTATCATCGATGGAAAAGGTATCGATGAGTATGAAATGGCCAAATTATTAAAATAAGAGGTCGTTATATGAAAAAAAGATGGGCACTACTTGGTATCGTAGCAATGATACTGATCATTGGAGTAGCAGGAATAAATTATAAGATGTACAAGGAGCAAGAGGCGAAGGAAGTAAATGTAAACAATATATTTCCGAAAGCTAAAGAAACGATTGCTAATATGGATGGGGATATCGCAGTCATTAGTAATCCAAGTTCGATGCTTGTACTTGTGAATAAAAATAGGCGTTTACCAGATGGGTATAGACCGCCAGATTTAGTTGTTCCGAAAGTACGTTACTCTAGTGAAGGTGATCAAGAGAAGAAAAAGATGAGGAAAGAGGCAGCGGTGGCACTTGAGGAAATGTTTCAGCAAGCCAATAATGAGCGGATTTTCCTTTTTGCAGTCTCTGGATTTAGATCTTTTGATCGACAAAAAGCATTAAATACAATGTATAAAAGACAAGATGGAGAAGCAAAGACAGCGATGTCTAGTGCAGTCCCTGGTACGAGTGAACATCAAACAGGACTAGCTATGGATATTACATCTCAATCTGCTAAATTTCAGCTAGAAACTGTTTTTGGGGAGACGAAAGAAGGAAAGTGGCTTTCTGAAAATGCCCATAAGTTTGGTTTTGTTATTAGATATACGAAAGAGAAAGAAGGGATTACCGGTTATCGTTATGAACCGTGGCATGTACGGTATGTTGGGAATCCGCAAGCTACATATTTATATGAAAACCAACTGACGATTGAAGAAGTAACGCAGTAATGAATTGAGGGGAGAGGGCTAAGATGACGATGTTATATAAGAAAAAGGTACATGCATATATTACGAGAGAAAAAGAAGGGGCTATGCAACTACTCGTTTTTAAACATCGTGATATACGAGAGGCTGGTATCCAAGTTCCAGGCGGGACGGTAGATGAAGGCGAAACGTTAGAGGCAGCAATTTTACGTGAAGTACAAGAAGAGTCAGGACTACGCCATTTTTGTATCGAGCGCTTCCTTTCTGATTACATTATTTATATGAAAGAAAAAAAGGAATATCAAAAACGTCATTTTTTCCACATTTCATTATTAACAGATGTGAAAGATACGTGGGAACATATAGTAAGTGCTGGTGAGGAAGACAAAGGTTTAGTATTTTGTTATGAATGGATTGATATTAACAAATGCCCTGAATTAGCAGGTAAACAAGGCGAGTTTTTACATTTGTTAGAAGAGGTATATGTAAAATAATAAAAAGAGTCTGAGGCGATATTGTATTCGTTTCAGACTCTTTTTATTTCTCTGGAAATTAAAGGTTTTTAAACTGGTGAGTTGAATTTCTTTAAAGGGATTGTAGCTGTTTATGCGAGGAGCGGAGAAAATGAAAAAGTAATAGATACACGTCATATATATAAGGGCTTATAAAAGGAGAATGAAAATGGAAATTCAGTTTAATACATTATTGCAAAAAGAATTAACAATTCATGATATTCAAAAGGAAATGGAAGCTGGGAAGTTAACTTCAAAAGAACTAGTCATGTATTATCTTCATAGAATCGCAAAGTATGACCAAGATGGTCCGAAAATCAATTCTATTTTAGAAATCAATCCGGATGCTATCTTTATTGCAGAAGCGCTAGATCATGAAAGAAAGACAAAAGGTGTAAGAGGTCCATTACATGGTATACCTGTTTTACTTAAGGATAATATTGAAACGAATGACTCGATGCATACAAGTGCTGGTACGATTGCCCTGGAACAAAATATAAGTAGTGAAGATGCATTTCTTGTTAAAAAGCTCCGAGAAGCAGGTGCGATTATACTAGGGAAAGCAAATATGACAGAGTTAGCAAACGGAATGTCTTTTGAAATGTGGGCTGGATATAGCGCTAGAGGCGGTCAAACGATTAATCCTTACGGTACAGGAAAGGATGATATGTTTGTTGGTGGATCGAGTACAGGATCTGCCGTTGCAGTTGCTGCTAACTTTACTGTATTATCCGTTGGAACAGAGACAGATGCTTCTATTTTGAGCCCAGCTGTTCAAAACTCTGTAGTAGGTATTAAACCGACAGTTGGTTTAATTAGCCGTAGAGGAATTATTCCGTTCACATATTCTCAAGATACAGCCGGTCCGTTTGCTAGAACGGTAACAGATGCTGCTATTTTACTAGGGAGTCTAACTGGGGTGGATGAAAAAGATGTAGCTACTCATAAAAGTGAAGGCATGGCATATCAAGATTATACATCTTATCTTGATGCTAATGGTTTAAAGGGAGCGAAGATTGGTGTTTATAGCAATGCTCCAAAAGATTATTACGAAAATGGTGAGTACGATGAAAAATTGTTTGAGGAAACGATCCAAGTATTACGTAGTGAGGGAGCGACAGTAGTAGAAGATATTGATATTCCGTCTTTTCATAGGGAATGGAGTTGGGGAGTTCCACTTTATGAGCTGAAACACAGCTTGGATAACTATCTTTCTAAATTACCTTCTACTATTCCAGTACATTCTATTTCGGAGTTAATGGAGTTTAATAAAAACATAGCAGAAAGAGCTTTGAAATATGGACAAACTAAGTTAGAAAGAAGAAAAGATTTTCCTAATACGTTAAGAAATCCAGAATATTTAAACGCAAGATTAGAAGATATATATTTTTCGCAAAAACAAGGTATTGATTTTGCGTTGGAAAAATATAATCTGGATGCGATACTGTTCCCTTCTTATATAGGATCTACTATATGTGCGAAAGCAGGTTATCCGTCTATAGCAATGCCTGCGGGATATATGGATAATGGGAGGCCTTTTGGAATTACTCTTGCAAGTGCTGCTTTTAGTGAAGGGGCATTAATTAAACTAGCATATGCTTTTGAACAAGCGACAAAACATAGGAAGATTCCCAACTTGTCATGAATAGAATAAACAAAGAGGACAGGAATTCCTGTCCTTTTTGTTTTAATGATTAAAGTGAAATATCTTTCTGCTCCGTCTTCTGATATTTTAATAAGTTAAAGGATAAACAAGCAGAACATAAAATAAGAAAAGCGGCGATAATATAAATAGTACGAACGCCGAACATATCAGTAATAATTCCAACGCTAAGCATAGAAAGACCAGAAGCTGTCGAGAGAAGTGCACCATGAGCTGTATACATCTTCGATAATAAAGAAGGAGTGACGCTTGATTGTAAAACCGTCGTTTGAGAAATATCTCTAATTTGATAACATGGCCCCATTAGAACACAAAGAAATAGAGCAATAAATCCGCTACTTGTCATACCATATAAAAATGTAAGAATACTAAACATAAGAGAGCCTATCGCCATGGAGCGTATTAAATTTTTTTGAATATATGTACTCATTTTCCACGCTAATATCCCACCAATTAATGTGCCGACGTAATAACTTGTGTTAATATATCCCCACCAATCTTCGCCTTTATGAAGAACAGTCGTTACATATGCCATCGTAATAGCACCGATCCATATCGTCCCTGCGAAAGTTTCAATTAAGTCCATAATTGTAACGATGCGCAGAGACGGGTGTTGAAATAACAGTTTCCATCCTTCTAATAATGCAGTAGTTTTTGAAGAAGTGGGTTCTGCTACTCGTTCAGCTTGTATAGATTGTAATGAAAGGTGTAATGTAATACATCCGAAAATCATCAATATGTTATTAATCATGAGTGTCGAAGTAACGCCAATGAGAAGAACAATTATGCTTGTAAATGAGTATGCAGCGGCTTGTATAATTTGTGTTGAAAAGGAAAAGACACTATTTACTTTTACTAATTTTTCTTGTGGTGTTAAGCGCGGGATAACGGCGTATAGTAGAGGAGCGCTCCAGCCACTACATAATGAAATGAAAATAACAAAAGTTAAAAGAGCAGAAATGTTTGTTGATAGTATAGGAAATAATATCATTAACAATATTAAAAGAGCTGTTTTAATCCATTGTAGAGTATATAGCAATGAATAAGATGGAAACCGATTCATTATAAGTGGTGCAGAGGTGTTCGCGATAAGATTTGTGATAACCTGTAATAATGGAAAAAGAGCAGTAATTGTAGCTGATCTAGTTGTGATATAGATGTGAGTTGTAATAATCATTATGTATACAATGTCAGCGAGAGTAATGCATATTTTGGAGCCCAAATAGTAAGTTAGTGAACGTTTAGGCAATAAGAATACCACCTTTCAAATCAATACTGCTTTTAATTTTAATTATTATAATCTGTAAGTTATATTTTTGAAAGAATTAAATTTTTTGTCATTTTTTGAAAGGGATTTTCGTGTATAATGAAGAATATATTAATATAGCATTTTATTAATGCTTGTTGTAACAGCGAATACATATAATAGCTTGTAGCAAACGCCCCCTCTATGAGAAAGGGCGGATAAACCATTCTTTTCTTCATATACATATAGAAAATGAGAAAGAAAGTGAGGGTTGCATATGGCTGGATGGGTGATTTGGTTTATAATAGCGGGTATTTTATTTATTGCAGAAATGTTGTCGATTACGTTTTACATGCTTTGGCTTGGAATTGGAGCTGTTGTCGGAGGTCTTATTGCTTTGTTTGCTCCTGATGCACTATTTTTACAAGTTGTTGTTGGGGCAATTGTAAGTTTAACATTGACTTTCTTTACGAAAAGAATTTCTAAAAACTTTCGAGAAGCAAAAGGTTTTACTGATACAGTAGATAAACTTGTTGGTAAAAAGGGAATTGTTATGCAAACGATTACAAGCGAAGTGAACGGTATTGTGAAAGTGGATGGAGATACTTGGACAGCTATTTCGGATACTCCTATTGATGCTGGAGAAAAAGTCGTTGTTATACAGAGGCATAGTACTATTTTACAAGTGAAAAAGGAGAGTGAATAAATATGGCAGTAGCATTAACGTTAACGATTATTTTCGCATTGATTGTCGTTGTATTTATTGCATTGACAATTAAAATTATTTCTCAGCAAAAAGTTGGGGTCGTTGAAAGGTTTGGTAAATTTCAACGGATTATGCACCCAGGATTAAATATTCTAATCCCAATTGTAGACCGCGTTCGTGTATATCACGATTTGCGTATTCAACAAACGAATGTACCACCACAAAAGGTAATAACGAAAGATAATGTACAAGTAGAAATTGATACAATTATTTTCTATCAAATTGTTGAACCAGAGCTTGCGACATATGGTATTTCAAACTATGAATATGGTGTTCGTAATATTACATCTGCAACAATGCGTCAAATTATTGGTAAAATGGAGCTTGATGAAACATTATCAGGTCGTGAAAAAATTTCAACAGAAATTCGTTTAGCACTTGATGAAGCGACAGAAAAATGGGGCGTTCGTATTGAGCGTGTCGAAATAGTCGATATTAATCCACCAAAAGATGTGCAAGTATCAATGGAAAAACAAATGAAAGCAGAACGTAATAAACGTGCGATCATTTTAGAAGCTGAAGCAGCGAAACAAGATAAAGTCCTTCGGGCTGAAGGGGAAAAACAAAGTAAAATTTTAATGGCTGAAGGGGATAAAGAAGCGCGTATTCGAGAAGCTGAAGGTTTAAAAGAAGCAAAAGAATTAGAAGCACAAGGGGAAGCAAGAGCGATTGAGGAAATCGCAAAAGCAGAACAAAACCGAATTGAATTACTTCGCGCAGCAGATTTAGATGAACGCGTACTTGCTTATAAATCGTTTGAATCATTAATTGAGGTTGCAAAAGGACCAGCGAATAAAGTCTTTATTCCGTCTAATGCAATTGAAACACTTGGTACTCTTGGTGCAATTGGGGAAATCTTCAAAGAAAAACAAGCGAAGAAATTACCTTCGTCAGATACAGAAAAAGAACAATAAGAGTGAGAAAGAGAAATGGGATGCCATTTCTCTTTTTTTTTTGCGTATATTACGAAAAGCTTGTACATATCCATGTATAAAGAAGGTGATACATTGAAAAAGTATGCAACCCGTATACATGGGAAGAAACTAATCTCGTTACTCTTTCTATATGCACTAGTCATAATTATTATTGCGTCGATTTTGACGTCGCTTTTACATACAATGAAATCGAATTACGTGAATCAATGGTTTGGAAAAGTATCGATGCAAGGTTTTGTTCAAATGATAGAAAGTGAGAATCGCTATTACGGATTTGATTATTTTAAGCAGAATAAAAGGGAGTCATTTGGAAATTTAATGTTCTCGATTGCGACGGATTTGAAAATTAAAGATTTAAGAACGTTTGTCGGTAAAGAAGTGCCTGGTATGTCAAAGTATTACTCTAACATTATTGTAGCTGGGGAAGGGACAAACTTTACGAATATCCCAAATGAATCTAGTGTACCGATTGAAGAAGTAACGAAAGAGCGAGAAGTAGCAAAAGATAAAGTTACAGAAGCTGAAAAGAATAATCCGGTTCAGAAAAAGAATGGAGCGAAAAAAGGTGAAAGTGCAGTATATATTTATCATACACATAGCTGGGAATCTTTCTTTCCGTTATTACCAGGGGCTACCGATCCATCAAGTCCAGATGTAAATGTGTCCTTACTAGGGAAACGTATGAAAGAACAACTTGAAGGACAAGGAATTCCAGTAGTTCATGATAAAACGAATATGGGGGATTTATTAGCGAGTAAAAAATGGAAATGGCCGCAATCATATAAAGCGTCTCATGAATATGTAAAAGAAACATTAGCACAAAATAATAAAATTGCGTTTCCGATTGATATACACCGTGATGATCAGCGGAAGAAGGTAACAACAAAAGTAATTAACGGGAAATCGTATGCAAGATTATATTTTATAATTGGGATGGAAAATGAAGGGCGTGCTGAAAATGAAAAAATTGCAAGAGCAATCAATAGTTATTTAGATGAAAACTATTACGGATTAAGCAGAGGAATCTTTCCAAAGTATAAAAAAGATGGAAATGGCGTTTATAATCAAGATTTATCTAAAAATGCGATGTTAATTGAAGTTGGTGGTGTTGATAATACATTAGATGAATTATATAACACAATTGATGTGTTGACGGAAGCGTTTAGTAAGTATTATTGGAATGATGCAGAGAAAGTGAATGGATGAGGGGCGGGAAACCGTTCCTTTTTTGTTATATAAAGTTAAGAATGTGATATAATGGAGTTTTGTGAATATTAAACAAGGGAGCGGAAGAAACATGCAAATACTACTAATACGCCACGGTGAATCAGAAGCAGATATTTTAAATGTACATGAAGGTCGAGCTGACTTTGAATTAACAGAAAAGGGAAGACAGCAAGTACAAAGACTTGTACAGAAAGTGAAAGCAGATTTCCCGCCAGATTTCATTTGGGCAAGCACATTAAAACGTGCTCGCGAAACTGGTGAAACATTAGCAGAAGGAATTGGGTGCCCAATTCAACTAGAAGAAGAATTAATGGAGTTTAATAATGGGGTACAAGCAGGGTTATCATTTGAAGAAGCGAAAAAATATCCAGAGCCAAAATTTCTTCATGATCGTTTTGAAAACGGGGAATCATTTATTGAATTTCGAATGAGAATAGAAGGGGTATTTTCTAAAATTGTAACAGAGAATACATATGATAGAATTGCAATTGTTGCACACGGTGGTGTAATAAATAGTATTTTACGAGCGTTTTTCCAAATGCCAATTAGCATGGACTATTATTTTAAAATGGGAGATACGGGAATTAGTTTGATTGAACTTACGGATAAACAGAAAACTATTCATTTTATAAATGATACAAATCATTTAGAGGGAATGTAAGAGGATATGTACAAAGTTGTATTTTTTGATGTGGATGGTACTCTTTTAAGTGAGATTGATAGAAGTATGCATGAAAGCACAAAAGAAGCGATACAAAGGTTAATAGATAAAGAAATTCATGTAGTTGTTACAACAGGGAGACCATATAGTTTATGCTCACAATTTAAAGATTTGGGCATAAATATGTTTATTTCTGCAAACGGTGCACATATCAAGTGTGAGGAAACAGTTATACATAAATCAGTACTTTCAAGTGAAATCGTTCATGATATTTCAAATTTTTCTGAATTACATGGTCATGGTGTTTCTTACTTTACAGAAGAATTTGCAATGAATAATATTGCCTCAAAAGATGAACGTGTAATACGAGCATTAAACGAAACTTTAAATTTAGAGCGGTATCCTGACAAAGTTAGAAACTTATCAGAAGAGATTTATTGTGTATGTCTGTATGCTGATGAAACAGAAGCTCTAAAATTCTTTGAAAGATATCCAGCACTTACGTTTGAACGTTTTCATAGTTACGTTATGAATGTATTAGAAGATAATAAAGTATCAAAATTAACGGCTATTCAAAAGGTATTGGAGCATTTAAACATTTGTAAATCAGAAGCAATTGCTTTTGGCGATGGTGGAAATGATATTGAGATGTTGCAGTATGTAGGATTAGGAATTGCGATGGAGAATGGCGGAAAAGAGTTAAAAACAAGAGCAGATTTCGTTACAAAGAAATCAAGTGAAGGTGGCATTTCTTTTGCTTTAAAAGAGTTTGGGATTATTTGAAAAAATAATTAGTCAGCGTAAAAAAATCCTGTGTTAATAACAGGATTTTTTTGTCTAACAATATTCTTGCAATAAAAGGAAGAATGTGAGTATAATGAAAAATAGTTAGGTAAGCTAATTAATTAAGGGGAAAGGAGAGTGAAGATGAATGGATTCAAGAAAAGATTCTCTTCCTTTAGGGATTGAACCTTATGCAGAGTTAATAAAAAAGACAGCATCAGCGGATACGGATCCAATCGCAGCAAAACTTGGTTTGTTAATGTTATGGACGTCTGATAATGTTCTTGATGCTGTTGACGTAGATTTAGCTCCACTTGGTATTTCGGAAAGTAAATTAGATTTTTTACTGTTGTTTATTTTGCGTGAAATGGAATTGAATGGGGAAGAAGTGAACATGAGTCCTTCGGGTATTGCGAGTCGATTAGGGATTACACGTGCTTCTGTCACTGGTTTATTAGATTGGATGGAGAAACGAGAGTTAATCGTAAGATTCCATCATTCTGAAGATCGAAGAAGATTAAAGGTGAAAATTACTCCGAAAGGAAAAGAACTAGTTGCGCATTCTTTACCGACTTTTTGGTTATCTTGCGCGTCGTTAGTTGATGAATTTAGTCAAGAAGAGCGTCAAACTTTAGAGAAGCTATTAAATAAAATGCAAGTAACTATGCAGAAGAAATTAGGAGAAGGCAGATAAAGAAGTTGATTGTGTGAGTCGACTTTTTTATTTAGACATATAATTAGGTTACCTTATTATATGTCTAGCTAATTTGATGAAGGGTGGTGATATGTCTTTTAACGTAAACAAATTAAGTACGTGTTAAAGGAATGTCGTTTTGAGTAGTTTACTTTAGATGTTTTAAACCGATGGGGAAAATCATTGTAAGGGGGAGATTTTATGATGGGAATATCAAAAGAAGTAAATAGTGAAAGGAATTACACAATAATGACAGCGGTGTTATGTTGGGCGGGCATGGTAGTTATGTCCAGCCTATATGTGACGATTCCTTTAACCGCTCTATTTTCAGACCTTTTTAAGGTTTCATTAGCACAATCTGCGGCTACAGGCAGTATATTTTCTGTTGGCTTTGCTATAGGTTGTTTGTTATTTGGGGCAATCTCTGATAAATATGGGAGAAAAAAAGTGATCTTTATTGGACTGCTTGCACTGTCGATTGTTTCTTTTTTCTTAGGGATTGTGGATAGTTTATTTTGGCTTGTTATTCTTCGAGGGTTACAGGGGATAGCAGCAGCTACATTTTCTCCAGTAGCGTTAGCTTACGTTGTAGAAATGTTTCCAGTAGAAAAAAAGGTTACAACAATAGGATTTGTTAGTACCGGTTTTTTAGTAGCTGGAATTGCAGGGCAAGTAATAAGTACAGCTGTTAGTCAGCATTTTGGATGGCATATGGTGTTCTTTCTTCTTAGTATTATCTATATCATTACTGCTGTATTGGTTCATTATTCTCTTCCGAAAGGGGAAACGTCTCAATCCAATACTGATATTTTGGGACCAATTAAACAGATGGGTAAAGTTTTTACACATAAAAGCTTAGTATTGAGCTATATGATTGCATTTGTTTTGTTAATGGCTTTTGTTAACATGTATACTGTTTTAGGGAATTATTTGAGCAGTCCTACTTACAATTTAACTTCAGAACAAATTCTTTATTTTCGCTTAGCGGGGCTATTTGGTATGTTGCTGTCACCACTTGCGGGTCGTTTAACAAAGAGATTCGGAGTAAGGCAAGTTCTTCAGGGCGGATTGTTGGTCGCTATTTTTAGTTTAAGTTCAATGGGCTTTATTTCGAACCTGCCGCTACTTGTAATGATGAGCATCTGTTTTGTAATAGGTATTGCTATATCCGTTCCATCGTTAGTTTCTCTTGTTGGCCAATTAGGAGGGGAAGCAAGGGGAATAGCAGTTTCTATTTATACATTTATTTTATTTTTAGGAACTAGTATAGGACCTATTATTTCTATTTATTTTATGAAAATAGGAGAATATGCTCAGACGTTTGTTTTATTAGGATTGATACTCTTTATTGGTTTTGTTTCCGCTCTTTTTATTCGAATAAAGGAATGCAAGGATCTTTAATATGCTCACATAATAAAATATGAATTTGCCCGCGATGATGATAAAAATGTGCAACGATTTCAAGCAACCATTCGAATCGAGAGTAAGAAATACCCCAATAAGCAGTCATAATTTCCGCTAATTCTTCATTGGAATAGGATAAAAAAGTTTTAGAAAGTAAATCGTACCCTTGTATCATCGTTTGCTGTATTTGAGTAATTGTTTCTGGTGTTTGTTCTATATAAAAGGTATGTAAGTCTTTTTCCGTAATACCATTTAATATGAGTAAATCAGCATGGAAAATAAGGGAAAGATGTGTGCACATTTCAAATAATGACCGCTTTGATTCAATCGGCTTTATTTTCAAATCACTTTCAGTATATTGGTTCAGTATTTGAATGGAAGTATCGATAGCAATTTTAACTTGATTCAATGCAGATGGAACAAACATTGTAATTATTCTCACCTCCGTATATAATAGTTTCTTAAGGGTATTATATCATACTCAAAATTCCGAAAATTCTAGCAGTTTGACTAGCATAGTGAAAAGTATTATATTGTAAAAGGTCATATGAAACGTGAAATAGAATGGAATGTAATTATTGAGTTAGGAGTTAGACCAATGAGCTTGAAATATGGAAGAGATACAATTGTTGAAGTTGACTTAAATGCGGTAAAACATAATGTAAAAGAATTTAAAAGACGTGTGAATGATGAAAATATTGCAATGATGGCTGCTGTAAAAGCGAATGGGTATGGTCATGGGGCAGTTGAAGTTGCGAAATCGGCTATTGAAGCAGGAATAAACCAACTTGCAGTTGCATTTGTAGATGAAGCGATTGAATTAAGAGAAGCTGGAATCACTGTACCTATTTTAATTTTAGGATATACACCAGTAGCAGCTGTAGAAGATGTAATTCAATATGACGTTATGATGACTGTTTATAGAGTAGAAGATTTACAAGGTATAGATGAAGTTGCAAACCATCTTCAAAAGAAAGTGCGAATTCATGTGAAAATTGATACAGGAATGAGCCGTATTGGTTTACAGGAAGAAGAAGTTAAACCGTTTTTTGAAGAGTTAAAACGTATGCGATATGTAGAAGTAGTAGGGATGTTTACACATTACTCTACCGCCGATGAAATAGATAAAACTTATACAAATATGCAAACAAGTTTGTTTGAGAAAGCTGTAAATACAGCGGAAGAATTAGGAATTCATTTTCCATATATTCATAGTTCAAACAGTGCAGGATCAATGGAACTTAGTAACACATTTCAAAATATGGTTCGTGTCGGTATTGGAATTTACGGTATGTATCCTTCAAGAGAAGTGGATCATACAGTTGCTTCCTTACAGCCAGCGTTGTCTTTAAAATCAAAAGTAGCTCATGTTAAACATGCGAAGAAAAATCGTGGTGTTAGCTATGGGAATACTTATGTAACAACGGGCGAAGAATGGATTGCAACTGTACCGATTGGTTATGCTGATGGTTATAATCGTCAGCTATCTAATAAAGGGCATGCACTAATAAACGGAGTACGAGTACCTGTAATTGGCCGTGTTTGTATGGATCAGCTTATGCTAGATGTTACAAATGCAATGCCAGTACAAGTAGGAGACGAAGTTGTATTCTACGGCAAACAAGGTGAAGAAGAGATTGCGGTGGAAGAAATAGCAGATATGTTAGGTACAATTAATTATGAAGTTACATGCATGTTGGATAGAAGAATTCCACGTGTTTATAAAAAAAATGATGAAACGACTGCGGTTGTAAATATATTAAGAAAAAAATAAGAAAAAACTGAATCGATATGATTCAGTTTTTTTATTTTTGACAAATGAAAAATGTTCTATTTATACCGTGTAGTTGTATATTGTTACATCCTACAGATTTTAAAGAGGTAATAATTTCGTCTCTAAAATAACATGCTTCCTCGATAGAAAAGTCACTCCTATTCCAACAATCTATAATAATCATACTTTGTCATAATTTCAAAACCACATTGTGTATATAGTTTTAAAGCATTGTTATTTTTCGTTTCGACGTCTAGTTCAATTGTTGAAACTCCTTCTGTAATAAGTGTATGTACCATATAACTAAGAATACCTTTACCATATCCTTTACCTTGATAAGAAGGATGAACTGCAAATCCTGATAGTGTAGTAGATTGCTCTTGCTCAGTAACTGTAATCGTTCCTATCACTTTTTCATCGATAAGAGCACTATAAACTTGATGGGAAGATGAATTCATCATCTTTTGTAACCATGTGGATGTATTTGCTGCCGAATCTCCAAAAGCTTCACTAGCGATTTCTATAAGATCAGGAAGTAATTCAGAAGATGCAACAGTAAGATTAATATTATTTTTCATTGTTTTTTGTGCTTCGTTTGTTTTGAACTCCATACCGTATTCACTGTATAAATAAGGAAAGTTCATTTGTTTTGCAAATGATTTCCCTGAAATAGAGTCACCATTAATTATAAGAAGGGCTTCATCTGCCTCTCTTTTTTGTATTTCTTTCATTGCGGTTTGTAAAAGAGTAGTGCCTATATGTTGTTTCCTATAGTTCGGATGAACAAACCCTATTAACTCCAGTTTTGTTGGTCTCTCAAAGTCATACATACTTAATGCGCCGATTAATTGAGTATCATCATAAAATAGAAAATCATTTACCACTTCTATATTACGGGCAGTTAAAAAGTTTATATGTAAATCTGACGAGTAATCAATTTGATCGTGTTGTCCGCAAATATGAGATAAATCTTTCATTTGCTGAATTTCGTTTGCTGTTAAAGATTTCTTTTGTTCAATATTCATTTCATAATCCCTCTCATTCGTATTTAAAAATAGGATGGATGACTTAGCCACTTGTCTAACTCCACACTGCCCTGAACAGATAATAACCGGTACAAATATCGATAGGGATGTCTACATTCTTCAAGACGAGGAATGGGCATAATGGTTTCGTAACCTTGTTTAAAAGCATGAGCCTCTTTTTCTGTAAGTACATATTCTAATCCAATAAAATCAAACTCTCGTGGAGCAATTGCATAAGCTTCTGTATCTACTAAACCAGTAATAGATTGATCATCTGATAAAAACTGGGTAGGATCCATATCAATTAAAACGAGTGTAGATTCCTTCGGTGACGGCAAGGAAGATAGCTGTGACTCAAAAGTATGAAATGCGTTTTGGATGCTCGCGTTATCGGAATAGAATCTATTTACAAGATCTTTACTGACTTTTAATATGTGAGATTTAAATTTTTCTAGTGGAATGTGGAAAGTATTTGATGGGTTTCCTATAAACTCTGCTTGAAACGAATGAATTTCTGCTAGTCCTTTTCCAAGGCTGAATAAAATAGAATCAGGTTGTCCGAAAAATGATTGCAGCGTATTTCCGGTTAGTTTTTCGACGATTACATACTCTCGCTCATTTAAAACATGTTTTTGCAAAATAGTCGGGATGGGCAAGGTAGTATGCTTTTTCAATAATGCGTGTATTGTTTCTGAATGATGTACATGCCTTGGATCAATTCCAAAAAGGTTTTTACATCCCCACCAAAAATCATTGTTGGGCTCTTCAGTCATTTTTGAGGAACGAACAATAACTTCTTCAGTTTCTGTTTTAACAAGAAACACGTCGCTTGCATGGTCTTCATAGCCCGGATGTAGTGCTTGAACAGATATAATAGGTGAAATGAATAGTTGTTGTAGCATGAAAGGACTCCTTATTCTGTAAATTCTATAAATTCATTATATAACAGAATATGTACCAAGTGGATAATGATGGGGACAACATAGAACTTAAATAAATTTATGGTGAGAAATCAGTGTGAAAATTATATTTTTCTAGTTTTGTATGAATTATCAAAATAATGTTTCTGATGATAAATCTGTAAAAATGCCTGAATGTAAATCCCGTATTTTTCAATAAATGAAAGGTTAAGTCTACTTTTATAAGAGTTATAATGTAGGTTATGAAAAATATTTCTCAATAATAAAATGAAGAGAAAAATATGAAGAAGTAGAATAGATTACTTAATAGTTTTAAATTAATTAATATGATTAACTATTGATTATATTAGATAGGAGAGAATATTATGGCAAATGTACTCGTAATAAATTTCCCTGGAGAAGGTCATATAAATCCGACTTTAGCTATTGTAAGTGAGTTAATTCGGCGAGGGGAAACAGTTGTTTCGTATTGTATTGAAGATTATAGAAAGAAGATTGAAGCAACAGGTGCAGAATTCCGAGTGTTTGAGAATTTCCTCTCTCAAATTAATATTATGGAACGAGTAAATGAAGGTGGGAGTCCTTTGACGATGCTATCTCATATGATTGAAGCATCAGAGCGTATTGTTACTCAAATTGTAGAAGAAACAAAAGGGGAAAAGTACGATTACTTGATATACGATAATCATTTTCCAGTAGGACGTATTATAGCGAATGTTTTAAAATTACCTAGCGTTTCTTCTTGTACAACGTTTGCTTTTAATCAGTACATTACTTTTAATGATGAACAAGAATCGAGACAAGTAGATGAAACTAATCCATTATATCAATCTTGTTTAGCGGGAATGGAAAAATGGAATAGGCAGTATGGAATGAAATGTATTAATATGTATGATATTATGAATCATCCTGGTGATATTACTATTGTATATACTTCAAAGGAATATCAGCCGCGTTCAGATGTATTCGATGAATCGTATAAGTTTGTCGGTCCATCAATTGCTACTCGAAAAGAAGTAGATAGCTTTCCTATGGAAGATTTAAAAGATAAACAATTGATTTTCATTTCTATGGGAACAGTTTTTAATGAACAACCTGAGTTATATGAAAAATGTTTTGAAGCGTTTAAAGATGTAGAAGCGACAGTCGTATTAGTTGTTGGTAAGAAGATAAATATAAGTCAATTTGAAAACATTCCGAATAACTTTAAGTTGTATAATTATGTGCCGCAATTAGAAGTATTACAGTACGCTGATGTATTCGTGACACACGGTGGTATGAATAGTTCGAGTGAAGCACTATATTACGGTGTCCCGTTAGTTGTAATTCCGGTAACAGGAGATCAGCCTTTAGTTGCGAAACGAGTGAGTGAAGTAGGAGCTGGAATAAGGCTTAATCGTAAAGAATTAACTTCTGAATTGTTACGTGAGACTGTAAAGAAAGTAATGTATGATGTAACGTTTAAGGAAAATAGTCGTAAAGTTGGAGAGTCACTTCGAAATGCTGGTGGGTATAATAGAGCAGTTGATGAAATATTTAAAATGAAAGTGAATTCATACTTAAAACTTAAATAAATGTTTGGAGCACACTTACTGAAATACGTAAGTGTGTTTTTATAAATAAATCACATAAAAAATCACTATAAAGGTGAAACTTTTGTGTATATAAACTGATATCTTTGAATTAGTAGTAAAATTACGTTAAAATAATACTAAGAAAATATATATGTTTTGGGGGTAATGAATGAAAAGAGTATTTGAATACGTATTATTAACAATTGGATCGATTATTGTAGCGGGTTCATTAGAGCTTATTTTAGCACCTAATGGATTAGTAGATGGCGGGGTAACGGCCATTGCTATTATGGCAAATAAAGTTGCTGGATTACCGCTTTATGGAGTATTTTTAGGACTTAATATCCCAATTTTACTATTTACTGCAAAAGTAATGGGTAAGAAGTTCTTTATCCGTACGTCTTATGCAAATGTTGTTACAACACTTGGATTGATTTATTTAAAGCCATTTCCAGCAATTACAACTTCGGAATTATTAATTGTACTTTATGGAGGAGTTCTATTTGGTGTTGGTGTTGGGATTGTTGTAAAAATGGGTGGAGCAATTGATGGGTCAGAAATGTTAGCTGTTTGGATGAACAAGCATTTTAAAGTACCAATTAGTACATTTTTACTTGCTGTAAATGCGGTTATTTTCATTTTTGTTGCCATTTTATTTTCAATCGAACAAGCGATGTTCTCATTAGCTATTTTCTATATTGTTACGAAAATGATTGATTTCATATTAGATGGTATTAATCAAGGAAAGAGCGTTATGATTATTTCTGGGAAAAATAAAGAAATAGGCGATTTGCTTATGAAAGAATTGCAATTATCCGTTACGTATCTACATGGAGAAGGTGGTTTTTTAGGAGATCACAAGAAAATCATTTATTGTATTACAAACCGTTTCATTTATCCAAAAATGAAAGATCTCGTTCTCTCTGTAGATCCAACCGCTATAATTGAAGCTTCCTATTCAACAGAAACAACTGGTGTTAAGCGTCCAGGAAGGACTGCTCGATCAGGAGACGTATCAGAAAAATAGTGTGTAAAATAACTCCACATAAGTATAACTTATGTGGAGTTATTTTACTTAGGGAACCAGGCTTCCTTTAGTAATTTGACTACAATTTCGATACTATCTTCGGGAATGCTGCCGAAACCGAGTAGTACATATGACGCCTCGCTTAAATTATGTACAGAATCATATGTAGAGAGTGGGTATAATTTGATTTGTTGTTTTGCAGCAGTATGAATCAGTTCTTGTTCGTTCATACCATTATGAACATGAAGTACGATATGCAGACCAGACTGTTCGCCAAGTATTTGAACACGAGATCCCATGTCATTTTTGATAGATTTAACTAGTAATGTGTGCTTTCTTTTATATAACGTACGACTACGGTTTAAATGACGCTCCCAATCACCATTTTGAATAAAAGTGGCAAAAGCGAGTTGCTGCATTGTAGAAACAGTTTGTTTAAACATGCCTCCAAGCTCTTTATAGATTTTTAAAAGATGAGATGGTAAGACGATATATCCCATTCGTAAAGAAGGTAAAAAGGATTTCGAGAAAGTTCCCATATAAATAACGTGTTCATTTGAATCTAGTCCTTGTAAAGAAGGAATAGGTTTTCCTACATAGCGGAATTCCCCGTCGTAATCATCTTCAATGATATATCCCCCGCGATCATTCGCCCATTTTAATAGTTCGAGTCTTCTAGATAAAGGCATAATTATTCCAAGTGGAAATTGGTGAGATGGAGTGACGTATGCTACATTAGCACTTGATTCACGTAAAGCTGAAATATGAATGCCTTTATCATCTAAAGGAATAGGGTGAATAGGAAGGTCAGCACTTTGAATCATAGCAGTTATACGGTGAAATCCAGGATTTTCGATTCCGTATTCTTTTTTTGGACCAAGCAGTTGAAGTAGTAGCCAAAGAAGAGGCTGCGTACCTGCTCCGATAATAATTTGATCAGGTGTAGAATGTACCCCGCGAGCATGATATAAATACTTTGAAATATGTTCTCGTAGAACGAATTCACCTTGAGGATCTTCTTTAGCAAATAATTCATTTTCATATTGGAATAAAGTTTCGTGTAATGCTCTTTTCCAGTTTGTAATTGGAAAAGCTTTTTGATCAATAAGCCCTTGGCTACAATCATAGTCATATTGTTCTTTTTTTATATTGTTAGCGCTGTTTGACACAATTTTTTGTTTATTTTGAATGACATCGATATCAACTTCTGCAACAAAAATCCCACGTTTCGGTTTACTTTCTACATAACCCTCAGCTAGTAATTGTTGATAAGCAGATTCAACAGTAATACGGCTAACATTAAGTTGTACCGCTAAATTTCTGTGAGAAGGAAGGCGTGTACCGGCAGGCAGTGATCCCTGAGAGATTTCTCGTTTCATATATTCGTAAATTTGTAAGTAAATTGGTGTTTTACTTTCTAATTGCAATGGGATAGTAAGATCCATTTTATGAATTCTCCTTTAAAAACTGGCCATATAAAAAATAATCGAACTGTCACTTAAGTTAGGGGCAGTTACTTTTTATAATGATGATATAACATTTAGAAAACTTTTGAAATAGTAAGGAGAGAATCATAATGAATATTAGAGAAGTAGTAACAGAAGCTGATTTACATGATGTATTCCCTGTATTACAGCAATTACGAACGAAACTTTCAAGAGAAGACGCAAGTTCTTTATTTCAAAAAATGAAAGACGAAAATTATAAACTACTCTCGTTACAGAATGAAGATGACGAAGTTGTTAGTCTAGCTGGTGTAGCAATTTGTACGAATTTCTATAATGAGAAACATGTTTTTGTATATGATCTTGTAACTGCAGAAGCTCACAGATCAAAAGGATATGGTAAGGTTCTGCTGTCATATGTAGAAAAATGGGGGGAAGAAAAAGGGTGCAGTTCTATCGTTCTTACATCAGCGTTTCCAAGAGTGGATGCACATCGTTTTTATGAAAGAGAAGGCTATGATAAGGTAAGTTATTCTTTTTATAAAGAATTATAATATTAAGGGGGTTCTATGTGTGAGAACATATGGACCCCCTTTTAATTTAGAATTGAAGAATGAGGAGGGTTAATTACTTATTTTGTCGAATAGTCTCTTTATAATTGAGACGATAATATTGAATTAGAAGAAGGTTAGGGGAGTTTATACTTGGAAAAAATTCAGAAACTATTAATCCCAAAAGGTGTAAGAGTTATCGTAATATCTGATATTCATGGCGAATTAAATCTTTTAAAGGAATTATTACATAAAGTTAATTTTAAAGATGATGATTATTTAATTATAAATGGAGACCTTTGTGAGAAGGGGAACGATAGCATTGGCGTCGTAAACTATGTGATGGATTTAGTAGTTAGCAAGCCAAATGTTTATGTAACTGAAGGGAATTGTGAAGTTGTAGTTGAAGCGCTTGTAAATGAAAATCCTGCGCTAATTAATTATTTATGTACGCGAAAAAATACAATTTTTAATGAATGGCTAAAGCGATTAAACGTTATCGTTCATGAAGAAAGTGATATTCGTGAACTGAAAAACATATTAATGAACCATTTTTCAGAAGAAATAAAGTGGCTAACAGAATTGCCAACTGCTATTGAAACTGAGGATTATATCTTTGTACATGCTGGCCTTGAAGATAGAGAGGATTGGAAACAAACAGATAGGAAAAATGCAATTGCTATGCCAGAGTTTTTCAATAAGTCACACAGGGCGGATAAGTACGTAATTGTTGGACATTGGCCTGTTGTGAACTATTCTGAGGAGGCGCCGTCTAACAATCCAGTTATTGATAAGGAGAAAAAAATTATTGCGATTGATGGTGGTAATGCAATTAAAGAAGCAGGGCAATTAAATGCATTTATTATTCATCAAGATGTTTTAAATGATCCATTTTCCTATACATATGTAGATCATTTTCCGCAGTATGAAGTATTGGCCGATTTTAATGCGAACTCAGAAATGCAGGGCGGGGTTACATATCCGCATTATTACATAGAGCCTGTGGAGAGAATGAAAGATTTTACCGTATGTAAACAAAAAGGAACAAATGAACTACTTCATGTGAAAAACGAGTATATAAAGCAACTTGAATCAGGTGAACACACGGTAAAAACCGATATTTCTTGCGCGCAAATCAATATTAGAAAAGGGGATACAGTTTCTTTAATTGATGGTAGATGCATGGGATATGATTTAATTAAAAAAGATGGTGTAGAAGGCTGGATAGAGAAAGGAATTCTACTTGAGATAGAAAAGAAGAGGAATACAATATTTAGCTAAAATGGGAGGGATATAACCTCCTATTTTTTATTAACTATGTTACGAGTTCGTACTTCATCTAATTTTTTCCGAAGTTCCGTTTCTAAATTAGGCTCGAAAAAATTGGCTAATTTACATAAATAATTCGTATTTTATAACAAAATTATACAATATAATAAAGGGTTTTTGTTTTGATTTTTCTGAAAAAATATTATAATTGTATATGAAATAAAGAGGAATGTAGGAGGAAATTATGCAAAACGTTATATTAAAGGGGAACAAAGTTACAATTCGTACAATTGAAGAATCGGATATAAAAACATTATGGAGCTTCATATATAAAGAAGAAAATCCAGAATGGAAGAAATGGGATGCACCGTATTTTCCGTTCTCAATGCAAGAATACGCGTCCTATAAAGAGAAGATGCAAACTCGTTTACAAGAAGAACCGCTATCAAATTTAATAATAGAAAATAACGGTCAAATTATAGGGACAGTCGGATTTTATTGGGAGCATAAACCGACGCGTTGGTTGGAGATGGGAATTGTTATTTATGATCCAACATACTGGAATGGTGGCTACGGTACAGAAGCATTAACGTTATATCGAGATTTACTATTTGAAAATATGGAAATTGGTAGAGTAGGGCTCACGACTTGGTCTGGTAATGAACGAATGATGAAAGTAGCGGAGAAAATAGGAATGAGCTTAGAAGGTAGAATGCGAAAATGCCGATATTATAACGGGACATACTATGATTCTATTCGAATGGGAATGATTCGTGAAGAATGGGAAGCGCTATGTGTAACGAAGGGGTGAGGAAGCATGTACGCTATTATTGCTACATTTGATTGTGTGTTCACTAATAAAATTAGAGAATTGCAAAATGAATTAACAAATATAATAGGAATAAATCAACTAGCTGGAGTAGAACCCCATATAACATTGGCTGATTATAATGAGTTAGATGTTAATTTATATACGGAGAAATTAGAGGAGTTTGTAGCTTTTCAAGAGAACATCGCCGCTGTAACTTTTCCTTCTGTGGGAACTTTTCCTACTAACGGAAGGATCTTTCTAGCACCGACCATTACCGATGAATTATTAAGATTTCATCATTCTTATCATGATTATTTCAAAACTTTTCATGATAATCCACAGTCCTATTACGTGCCAGGAAAATGGGTTCCGCATTGCACGATTGCTAATGGGTTAAATTCAAATCAGTTTTTAAGTGTAATGGAATATATATATGAAAAATTTGATGTTACAATAGCTTCGATTGAGAAGTTAAAATTAATTAAGGTAAATTATGAAAATGGTTCTGCCATTTCTTCTAGTATATTAGCAGAATATAATTTAAAGAGAATGGAGACAGCGAGATGACATATGTAATTAGAGAAATGAAGCAAGAAGATATTCCTGCTGTACAAAACGTAGCAAAAATAGCTTGGCATGATACTTACGAAGGAATTATTCCGAGAGAGATTCAAAATAGTTTTTTAGATGAAGCCTATTCTGATGAAAAAATGAAATATCGTCTTAAAAATACACATTTATTCGTTGCAGAAGAAGAAGAGGGAGAAGTAATTGGATTTGCGAATTTTTCACCTGTTAGACTGCAAAACGAAGCAGAATTAGGTGCGATTTATTTGTTACCAGATCAGCAAGGAAAAGGGATAGGAAGTGCTTTATTACAAAGAGGGGTTAAGGCATTAAAAGGGATCCGAAAACTGTACATACATGTAGAAGCAGCAAATGAAAAAGGAAAGCGCTTTTATGAAGCGAAAGGTTTTGCGGAATTAGAGCAATTTGAAGAGGATTTTGAAGGACATTTGATGCAGACAGTAAGGATGGTTTTATACATATAAGGAGGACTAGAAGTGAAAATTTTTGATTTTAGTGAAAAAGTGGGAAAGCAAATAGCAGTATTTCAATCTAATTTCATAATGTCGAAAATATTAAACCATCAAGGGAATATACATATCGGTGCTATGCATTTACAAGAGAATGGAATCATCGGATATCATGAAGCAGTTGTATCTCAACTGCTTCTTATTGTGGACGGCGAAGGATATGTGTGCGGGGCAGATAAAGAAAAAGTGACAGTAGAAGCTGGACAAGCTGTGTTTTGGGGAAGGGTGAGTTTCATGAAACAAGTACAGAAAAGGGATTAATGGCAATTGTTATGGAAGCGGAGAATCTTGAACAAGCGATAATAATGCCTATTATTCAAGGGGAGTTGTGAAAAATGATAATAAAGGCAAATCAAGAAGATACAAATGAAATATTAAAATATGCAGCTCAAGCGCTTTTTGAAGGGACGAGAGGGAATTGTCAGTTAAGTACGGAGAAAGCGATTGAAATTACAGAGCCAATTATAGAAAAGGGAGCATATTATTTAGTCGTTAAAGAAGCAAATAAAGTAATGGGTTGGATATTAATAGGAGAAAATACTGACTATTTTTCTCATGAAAAACTTGGGTTTATATATGAGTTATACGTTTTCCCGGAATATCGTGGGAGAGGATTATCGCGAGAATTGATGGAGGCTGGCATTAAGGAATTGAAGGAGAAGTATTCCGAAATTCGTTTGAATGTATTTGCTGGGAATTTTGCAAAAGAGATGTACGAAGATTTTGGGTTTGTTGAAAGACAGGTAATTATGACTTTGAAGTGAGAGAAATATTTCCGGTGGGAAGTGCTCTTGTTGCATTTAATTTATCTAATAGTTGGAATGCAGTTAAATAAGATTTTTTGAAAAAGATATAATAGGGTGAAAATTGAGGGGAAGTAGCAAAAATTACTATAAATAAATATGAAGAAAAAAACATGATAGCTTTGCAAGTATACGAAGATTAAGATCCCTGATTTTATCCTTATATCAGTATTTCATGATATAAATGTTACAGGTGAAATCATACTGGGTGGGTATGGTTATAAAATCCGTGCAGGTGAAGCATCAGGCTTTTCCGCAACAGCACCTAATGAATATGGTGGAGGATTCTTATTTAAATTAAAGAAAGAAGAGTGAGGATGGGATTAAAATGCGTAGAGTAACACGAATAGTAATATGTATTGCTGCAGTATTATTCATTACACTCGCTATGATAAATGGAGAAACGTGGAAAGATAAAATTGTTATTTCACTAGCTATTCTTATATTTACTGGTTTTTCTCTAGTATGGAACTCATTTGTTATAAATCTTATGGAGAAATTCAATGGAAAAAGGAGTAAATAAATGCTACCTTTCAAACGAATGAGAACTATATATTTAATAACAGTACCTATTATTGCATTACTTTCATTATTTTTTCCGCAGCCATTAGGGGATCGTATTCTTACTTTCTTTTTTGTACTTGTTTTTGGCGGATTAGCAATTGGATTTACGTACATAATGAAATTTTTTGGAAAAACAAAAGATAAAAAGGAATGAAAATGAAGCTTTTACAAGTGGGAACAGTAGTAAAGTCCAAAATTGTAGATTTGTAAAATTTGAGAAGACGGATAAGGAGTAATAGGATGATAAAAATTGCAAGAATCGTAATGATAATAGCAATTGTAATAGTAATCATTGCAGGACTAATAGCTCCATTTTCGTTAAAAGAAAAGATCGTACATACATTAGGTATGTTTGTTTATGGTGCAATTGGGCTAGGTGGAATTACTTTATTAGATAACATTATTAAAAAACAAAGAAAAGAGGAATAAAAGAAAATTTAACCAATTGGAAAAGTAATTGGTGGTCTATTTGTAAAGTTAAAAAACAAGGGGAATAAGAAAATGTTAAAATCATTAAAATTATTGGGTTTATAGCAATGGCTATTGCTAGCTTGTTTTTTCCTTTCGATTTAAAAGGGAAAATTATTACTTTCACTTTTATACTTGTATTGGGTGTAATGTCTCTTGGGATTACAAGCTTAGTAGAATATATAACTAATAAATTTAGAGAGAGAAATAGAAATAATTAGTTTGTTTAAGAAAGGAAGGATCTAATTTATTATAGGTATATCCTGCTAATAAATTAATTATGGTGAATCAAAAATTTAATAAACAGATAGATAAGGGACAGTAGGATGATAAAAATCGCGAAAATTGTAATGATTATAGGAGTTGTAATTTCAATCATTGTTGGACTAATGGGTCCATATTCAATTAAGGAAAAGGTAATATATATATTTAGTATGGTTTTCTGGGGAGCTATGGGGATCGGAGCTATTACTTTAATGGATTATATTAGCAGGAGGATAAATAAATGAAACTTGGATTGATGAGTATTTCTTTTCTATAAATTGAAATGAAGAAAAATAGATATTTCTGACATTATTCTAAATATAGATGAATACAAATTCAGTTAATATGGCTATAAAGGTAGATTGGATAAAGAAAAAGGAGTAACTGAATGTTAAAGAAAGGAAGAATTATAATTATTATTGGCACATTAGTAACACTCATCGCGAGTTTTATGGTGCCTGCAGACAATAAAACAAGATTAATAAATGTACTTGTAGTATTTTTATTTGGTGTAATAGCTGTGGGGTCTTCAGTTCTATTTGAAAGAGTTTATCAAAAGATACATAAAAAGTGGAATAAATGAAACTTTTTCCGATTGGAGCAGTATTGAAACTAAACGAAATAAAACAATCTTTATAATTATTGGTAGAATGCTTGAATCGGCAGAAAAATGTAATTTTGATTATGTAGACAGCCAAGCTAGCAATAGAAGTTCCGGTTAATAAGTATGAAGTTGAATGAAATCTTTTCTTATATTAGATTTCACTCTAGTTATAGGAGATCATGATCTGATAGCAATAGGAGAAGTTGAACTAGGTTCATCTGGCTCTAGGATGCAATTAGATGCTGAGACAGACGGTTACTTTGGAGAAGCATTTGGACTTGAAGGATTTATTAAAGTTGAAAAAACAAAGGAGTTGAGATGGATCCAATTAAAATGGGGAAATATATTACATATGTTGCAGTCGCGATACTTCTTATATTTTCTATGTTATTGCCATATAGCCTATCTAAAAAGATTGCTCTTATTATTTTTGTTTTAATTTTAGGAGCCATTTCCTTGGGAGTGAATAAAGTGGTAGGACGAATATATAACAAATTTAAACAAAAATAAAGTTTGAAAAAGGGTGGGGATAATCCAATAATAATTAGGATAAGAAACGGGATTATACGTTAGAGATGGTTATGGAATAGGTGGTACCATTAAATTTGAGGATTAAGAGAGGGGCATATTAATGTGCAACCATTTAAGGCTGGAAAATATATTACATATGTCGCAATTGCTATATTTCTTGTAGTCGCTATTATGTCTCCTTATGAATTACCTAAAAAGATTGGATTTATTATAGGTGTTCTTATTTTAGGAGCATGTGCACTTGGTACTAATAAACTTTACGAACGGATGTATAGTAAAATTAATAATAAATAAGACTAATAAAATAGGTGGGGATTATCACAATAATTTTTCCCATGAAGAGCGATTTCAGGAAGAGTAGCCTGCACAGGTTGCTCTTTTTTGTGTACAAATAATCTAGGAAAAGAGTACTAGGAATTGCTTCCGTCTCGTTATCAGCTATCTGTGCATTTAATAGTATTGATTAACATTGATTCTCTTGAGGAGGGGGGAGTTTTCGGATTTTTAAGAGTATAAAAAATATTATTCTGTAAAATTAATTTTCTGTGGTAAAATATTCTATATAAATATTTAAAGGGGAATGGCTATGGGGGATATAAAAGTTACTCCTGAACAGTTGAGAAAAGTGGCAGGGACTATTAGATCAACTATCACGAATGCAACTGCAACACAGGAGCGACTAAAGCGAGATATTGATATGATTTCTAGTAATTGGTTGGGCTCAACCTATATGAAATTTAATACGGATTTCCGTGATTCATCATTTAAAATGGCACAATTTATAACCATATTAGAGCCGCTTGAGAAGTTTCTACTTGCAACCGCAAAAAAATTTGAAGAAACTGATAATATGGAGGTTGCTAGTTTTGTGGGTTCATTGTATCTACAAGACCGCGTAAATGGTCAAACTGAGTTTTTTATAGGTTCAGCTGAATGGAAAGAAGATGGCCGCCTTGGTGGGAAAGCAGAGGGGGATTTAGTAACAGGGAAGTTTGATATTTCGGAAAACACTAAATTCATGTTTAAGGCAGGACATGGTGAGATTGATGTAAATGCTCCTTATTCCTTTGATACCATAAAGGAAGACTTGTTTACAGGCAACATTATTGGAGGAAAAGCAGGTGTTACAGGTCTAGAGAATACCATTACAACTAGTGCTATATTCGATCAGGAGATGAAGGCAACGCAAAAATTCCTAGATGGTTCTGTAGCTTTTGGAATTGAGGATTACACCTTAAAAGATGATGCAGAGTTAACGGTTCAAAAATATGAATTATCAACAAAAATTGATATCCCAGACTTTATCCCAATAATAGGTGAATATGATTTTGAAGTACGTGGAGAATTAGGATTAGGAACATTTGGTTATAAGCTTCATGTTGGCCAAGAAACTGGTGCGTATGTTGGTGGAGGAAAAGTTGGTGGTGGTTTGTTTGGTAAATTTGTTAAGGAAGGACAAGAGTAATTATGTTTAAACAAGCAAGAGTTATAAAAATTTTTGGGTTTTCAGCTTTACTTATATTTAGTTTATTTGCTCCTTATGGGTGGGGAAAAAAATTAGCGTTAATTGCTTTTATAATATTGCTAGCTCTTTTGTCTTTTGGTACAACGAACTTATTAGAATACATAACTAATAAATTTAAAAAAAATAGAGATAAGTAGTTTACTTAAACAAGGAAGAATTCAATTATTGTAAGTATGCTCTGTGTATTATGATAGGGGATACCTATGGTCACAAATACAGAGGAATTATTTGTGATTTTGAGGGTACTTTAACTTGTAGATTTTAATAATATTTGAGTGGTTTTTATAACAATAAAAAGGAGAACATATATGAAACTTTTACCAATCGGAACAGTAGTAAAACTAGAAGAGGTAGAACCGATTATTATGATCATTGGAAGAATGGTTGTATCAGCAGATAAACGTGATTTTGATTATGTGGGCGTTCCTTACCCAGTGGGCTATCTAGGTGATGAAAAAGTACTGTGTTTTAATCATGATAAGATTGTAGAGGAAATGCATAGAGGGTATATGACTGAGAGTGAATTAGTTCTACGTGAGAAATTAGTCGAATTGTAGATTAGTTTAAAAATACATATAGATTTTAAAAACACGATAGGGGAAACAAAATGGGAAAGATAATGAGAACCATTGTAATCATTGGCATACTTGTTCCTCCAGTGCTGCTCTGGAGTGCATCTGATATTCCACTAAATGATAAGTTGCTGTTCACAGGCTTACAACTAACTGTTGGATTCATAGCAGTGGTAGCGTTAGAGATTATATTTAGAAATCGAAAAAAGAATAGGGCAAAATAGAAATAAATTGTATGGAAAATCTGTTGAAAGTATGTAACATGTATTACTAATAGTTTTACTTGGGAGGTGGCCTATTGGGTGCCTCTTTTAACGTTATCCCCATGGTTATAGAGGATTCATTTTTTATTTGACAAAGAAAAAATGAGCAATCACGCATGTTTAAACAAGGGCGTATTTTAATGTGTATTTTTACCGCAGTGTTATTTTTTTCTTCCTTCTTCTTTCCGCAGCCAATGAGAAAAAGGGTTTTAACAGCTATTGTTGCTCTAATTATTGGTGGAGTAGGTATTGGAATTTCCTATTTATTAGAAAATTTCAGTAGCAAGTCAAAAAATATATCTAAATAAGAACAGAGAATAGTGATAAAGCGTTCCTAATTGGTTCAATTGTAAAAGATAAAAGATTTAAATTGATCTATTATGTTATAGAAACTAACAGGCGTTAACAAGTAAATTCGTAGTATATCATATAGTAAGGGCAAGCGGAGTACATGTGAATAGATATTAGTATACGCAGAAGAGGCTACTTATAATAGGCAGCCTCTTCTGCTTGTGTTATGCATTATTATCGATACATCGTCCACATGCCAATATCTTTAAAACCTAATCGTTTATAAATTCGTCCAGCAGCTGGGTTGTTATAAAATAAGCAAAGCGTTCTGCCTTCATTTGTGAAGTCTTGAATCATTTTCTGTAATATGAGCGAAGCATAGCCATTCCCGCGATGATTCGGGTGTGTACAGACTCCAACAACCATAGCTGATAATGAATTTTCAGCAGAGGTAGAAGCGGAAGCAATGATTACACCGTCTTTTTCAATATAGTATGTACGTCCTGTTTTAGTTTCGATAGCTTGCCTTAACATTTTCTCTGATTCATTAGCAGTCGGGAATTCAGCGATGTCACTTCGTAATTTCATAATTCGTTCTATATCATCGAGTGAGGCAAGTTTAATTGTTTCATGAATTGGTGTGCTAGGTAAGTTGCTGTCATTTAGACATTCGCAAAAATACATTTCATTTTTGGCGCCTAGTTGTACACTTGGAGCAGTTTCAAATCTTTCTACAATAGTTGACTTGCCAGAGAGTTTAAGCGGCTTATATGCGGAAAGAAGTGCCTCATAGTCAGTAACCACAAACTCTTCTTTACTATACGGTATAAATGTATCGTGAAAGCGAAGTAAAATCGATTTTAATGTTCCATTCTCTTTATATACGCCCCATAATTCTTGAAAGTCTGTTTCATAACCGAAAGCTTCTAAATCCCCAATAATAAACAAGTTAAGGGCTGCTTCTTCTTTTAGGTAAGCGAATACTTGTTCATGATCTTTCTTTGCTAATTTTCTCATCATAAAAAATCGACCTCTTTTTTATTTTTCTAAATATTACAACTTAAGTTTTTTGAAATCAATATAAAATTTTATGTTTAGTTCACCAACTTTCGGAAAAACTAGGAAAGATATGACAAAGGAGGTTATGAACGGTGGATCATCCAATTCAAGGGTTAATGAAAGCGGCAATGGAAAATTTGAAGGAAATGGTCGATGTAAATACGATTGTTGGAGAGCCTGTTCAAACGGCTGACGGTGGTGTAGTGTTAACAGTTTCTAAAGTAGCGTTCGGTTTTGGAGCAGGAGGTTCTGATTTCCAAACGAATGATGGACAAAGAGCGAACGGTAACCCTGCATTTGGTGGCGGTAGCGCGGGTGGTGTTTCTATTACACCAGTAGCATTTCTTGTAGTGAATAAAGATGGAGTAAATATTCTGCATCTACAAAATGCGACACATTTAGCAGAAAAAATAATTGAATTAGCTCCACAAACAATTGATAAAATTCAATCGATGTTCCAAACAGATGAAAAGAAAGAGGGAAATCATCACCCTCAAAACCCAGATGAAATCCTTTAAAAACGCCTGCTCATAAGCAGGCGTTTTTTCTTGTAATCAGTATGTAATAAAACACATGAAATTGTAAATAGTTTTTGAAGTTTTTTCTATGTTTCTAAAATTTTTCATGTTAAAATATGCTATAGAATTGAAACATATAAAACGAAGGTGGCTAGGTGCTTTGTCTGGAGGATCTGACCAAGTAAACAATATGATATATATTAATGGTAATCGTCGGGGTCATTGTTTTATTACATCTGGAATTACGTTTAAAGAGTTTGCAAGTAACATCCCTTCACCGCTTCATCAAGTATTGCTTTTAAAGCATAATTTTGAGTGGACAGATTTTCATTATCATACTTTATTTGAATATGTTGAGGAAGAAAACATACATAAACTCATTCAAGCAGAGATTGATGAATTTGATGAATTTTGTTGGGTAGATTTCGATGATGCAAGCGATTTAGATGAGTTAGAGCCAAAAGAAATTGCAGAATTATTATATTTGGCTCACAAAAAAGAACCACTTGGAAGAACGTTCTTCCCATTGTTGAAGAATAGATTCGTTTATTTTTCACATGATGACGGTTGGTACAACAAAGTGTATTACCGTAGAATCGGTGATTTTGTAGGAATGCTAAGTAAAGTGATTCCATATAAACTCGGTTCGTTTGGAAAGAAACGTTTTACTTTCTTCCAAAAATCAAAAATTTTCCCAGCAATTTCAAAGGAAGTTATCCTTGGGCTTATGCCGTTAATGGAAGATGGGTTATACATTGATTTAGCGGGGAAAATTGAGTCGAGAAGAGGTCTTGAAATTCCGGTATATGTAGTAGGATCATTCGAAAGTACGGATGAGGTACTAGATAATATCGATGAATTGAAAGCGGAAGCAACAGAAACGGGTTGGCTCATTTTTGATAAGAAAGAACAAGAGTGGCAATGGGTTGTAGACTAAGAAAACTTGGCGCATGAAGTCAAGTTTTCTTGTCTTTTGAAAGGAGAACAAATGAAGAAATATTATACAATTGTGGGTATTGTAAGTATTATTCTCGTGGCAATATTACTTATAACTTGTCCGAAAGAATCAGATTTTAAATTGTATTTAGAGGATAAGTATGCATTGAAATGTGACGAGAGTAGCTTTGAATGCACGCAAAATGTAGATGAAAAAAAAGAGAAATTACAGTTTGAAAGTATTGATGCACGAAATGGTGTTTTCTTTATGACTGTAAAGCAAACGTATAAAACAGAAGCTGGTGTTACGAAAGAATATAGCGGAGTAGGTATATTCGGTACATTTCTTTTTGTTTCAGAGAAGACTTTCTAGTAATAGAAGGTCTTTTTTTTATGTTTATGTTCATATAGATGAAGTAAGACAAGCATAGGAGGGGTATTGATGAAGAAGGGATGTATCGTTTGTGGTGGTGAGGAGTTTTTTTCTTCAACATTATATGCACGTACGAAACAAGATTGGGCATATGCGCCAAACATGTACCGATTTGAAAAGGTGTTTATTGAGCATAGAGATGAAGAAAATTATCCAGTTTTTCAAGAAATTACAGCGAAGCATTGTTGTGGATGCGGTCATATTATGTTGTATCATGAATGAACACACCAAGTATAACTTGGTGTGTTTTTTTTAAAACGCTGACAAAGCAAGCGGATAGAGTAAAGTAAATAAAACAGAAAAACTACCAAAACCAATTGCGGTATATCCAAGTGTTCTCGCTCCAAAATTGACAGCTAATAAGCCAACTAAAATAGCAAGGGAGCCGAGTGTAACAGGATAAAAAGCAATGGAGAATAACGAAAGAAATAATGCGACATAGCCGATCATTGCACCGGTATTTGTACCTTCTATTTCATTTGCAATTTCTTTGCGCTCATGTCTAATCGGAATACCAGCCGGAGATATTTCAGCTGCATACTCTTCGTTTTTTTCACCACTTTTAAAATGATGATTTCTCTTTCTTCGCATGTACATCCCTCTCTTTCAATTGGGTGTATCTATAGTATCTTTCATAAGGAGCAGAACATGAGTATGAGTTAAACCCAAGTAAAGCAAAAATTGGAGAAAATAGATTCCGTTGTTATCCTGTTTATCCCGCTATTTGCCGTGCAGTAAGACCCCCGCCTCAAAATTCGGCTGGAGCAAAGAAGTTAGATGGGAGTCGGGCTGCCAGTGAAAGCCCGATTGCTCAAATAATAATCAGTGGGGGACGAACAAACACTCCCACTGATTAAAGTTTCACTTTATCTCCTTATGAAGATAAACAGGGATTTTGGAACATGATGTAGAATGAAATGAATGATAATACGTGAAGGTAGGGGAATGTATGGCGAAGTTTAATTGGCATGAATCGGCAGAGAAAAAATGGGATAACAATGCAGAGTTTTGGAATCAAAATAGTCAAGAAATGTGGGATAGCGGGAGCAGGAGTACAATCATTCCATTTTTTGAGCAGTACGTGGAAAAGGAAGTACAAGTGTTAGATATTGGCTGTGGTGATGGGTATGGTACATATAAATTAAGTCTTACTGGCTACAAAGCGGTTGGGGTGGACTTATCGGAAGTTATGATTCAAAAGGGTAAGGAGCGCGGAGAAGATCCAAACTTATCTTTTATAAAAGGTGATCTTTCTTCATTACCATTTGAAAATGAGAAATTTGAAGCAATTATGGCAATTAATTCTTTAGAATGGACCGAGGAGCCGTTGCGAGCATTAAATGAAATAAAGCGTGTTTTAAAGAAAGATGGATACGCATGTATTGCAATTTTAGGACCGACAGCAAAACCGAGAGAGAACAGTTATCCGCGCCTATATGGCAAAGACGTTGTTTGCAATACGATGATGCCTTGGGAATTTGAACAGTTAGCAAAAGAACAAGGATTTGAAGTTGTAGATGGTACCGGCGTATATAAGCGCGGAGTAAATGAGAAGATATTAGGTCAGCTACCTACAGAGTTACAACAAGCGTTAACATTTTTATGGGTATTTATGTTAAAAAACGTATAACAAAATTGTAGGGTTTTAGGAGGTAAATAAGTGCAGAAAATACAAAAAACTGATACAATATCATCAGAATCAATTAAAGGGGGACTAGGGTATATGACAACTACTACAACAGTTAAATCTGATATTGAAATCGCACAAGAAGCAAGTATGAAGAAGATTCAAGAAATTGCAGCTAATTTAAATATTTTAGAAGAAGAACTAGAGCCATACGGACATTATAAAGGCAAGTTATCTCTTGATATTTTTAAGCGTTTACAAGATGAGAAAGACGGTAAAGTTGTTTTAGTAACAGCGATTAACCCAACTCCAGCAGGAGAAGGTAAATCAACAGTAACAGTTGGTTTAGGTCAAGCTTTTAATAAAATTGGTAAGAAAACAGTAATTGCACTTCGCGAACCATCTCTTGGACCAACAATGGGATTAAAAGGCGGAGCAGCAGGTGGTGGTTATTCTCAAGTAGTACCAATGGAAGATATTAACCTTCACTTTACTGGAGATATTCATGCGATTACAACTGCCAATAACGCATTAGCGGCGTTCATTGATAATCATATCCAACAAGGAAACACACTTGGAATTGATACGCGTAAAATCGTTTGGAAACGCTGTGTTGACTTAAATGATCGTGCCCTTCGTAACGTAGTAATTGGCCTTGGTGGACCGGTTCAAGGTGTACCACGTGAAGATGGCTTTGATATTACAGTAGCATCTGAAATTATGGCCGTATTCTGCCTTGCAACAGATATTCAAGATTTAAAATCACGTCTATCTCGCATTGTTGTCGCTTATAATTTTTCAAATCAACCTGTAACAGTTAAAGATTTAGGAGTAGAAGGAGCGTTAACACTTCTATTAAAAGATGCATTAAAACCGAACTTAGTACAAACATTAGAAAATACACCAGCTATCATTCATGGCGGACCATTTGCGAATATCGCTCACGGTTGTAACAGTGTTATCGCTACGACAATGGCAGCAAAATTAGGTGATTATGTTATTACAGAAGCTGGATTCGGTGCAGATTTAGGTGCCGAGAAGTTTTTAGATATTAAAGCACGTGCAGCTGGTATTAAACCAGAAGCGGTAGTTATTGTTGCGACTATTCGTGCGCTTAAAATGCACGGTGGTGTTGCGAGAGATCAATTAAAAGAAGAAAATGTAGATGCGTTAGCAAAAGGTATGGAGAACTTACAGAAGCATGTTGAAACAATTCAAAGCTTCGGTGTTCCTTTCGTAATTGCCATTAACAAATTCATTACTGATACAGATGCAGAAGTTGCATACTTACAAGAATGGTGCAATGAGCGTGGCTATGCAGTATCCTTAACAGAAGTTTGGGAGAAAGGTGGCCAAGGCGGAGTTGACCTTGCTGAGAAAGTGTTAAAAGAAATTGAAAAAGGTGAAAACAACTACGCACCACTTTATGAATTAGAATTACCATTAGAAGAAAAAATTCGTACAATTGCTCAAAAAGTGTACGGCGCAAAAGATATTGAATTTGCTCCGAAAGCACGTAAGCAATTAGCTCAATATGAGGGAGAAGGTTGGAGTAACCTACCGATTTGTATGGCGAAAACACAATACTCTCTTTCAGATGATGCAACAAAATTAGGTCGCCCATCTGACTTTATCGTTACAATTCGTGAATTAAAACCATCTATCGGTGCAGGGTTTATCGTTGCGTTAACAGGAACAATGTTAACAATGCCAGGCCTTCCAAAACAGCCAGCTGCGCTGCAAATGGATGTAAATGAAGATGGAAAAGCAGTAGGTTTATTCTAAAAGGTTGTAATTCATCTCGTTTATCTGTAAACTATATATACATCAAGTGGCGCCTTTCCATCGAAAGGCGCCTGTTTTTTGGAGGAAATTATGTTTGATCCAACTGCTTTTGAAAATTTAAAGGTAATTGTGGAAGGAGCTGTCTATGATTTCGATTTACACGGTGATATTCTCGTAACGGATCGAAAAGATGTGATGGACCTTGCTTCATTAAGTCGTATGTATAGTATTTCATTTCAACTAACAGAAACATTTAAAACGATGGTAGAGGCGACATTTTCACTATCTGTTGATGCAAAGAATTTATCAGGTGAAATATTAGAAGTACCTCAGTTTATACCAGGTTGTGAAATGAAGCTGGAATTCTCGTTCGAAATGGAGCAACCAGAGATAGGATGCGAAAAAATTGAAACTTTATTGCATTCTATATGGGGAAAAGAGCGAATGATTACACAAAAAATTTCATACGAATATAATAAGCAAGCGATTTCATATCATAATAAGGTAGAGGTTCTATTTCAAAAATCGATTACAGAAGACCATGTTGATGATTTAATAGCTGTTATTTCACACATGATAGAAACGGTGCGAACAATACAACATTTTCTTCAAAAATAGAGATAAAGGAGAAAAACAAATGATAAAAGATATGCAACCATTTTTACAACAAGCTTGGGAAAAGGCTGGTTTTAAAGAATTTACTGAAATTCAAAAACAAGCGATTCCAACTATTTTAGAAGGACAAGACGTTATTGCTGAATCTCCAACTGGAACAGGAAAAACATTAGCGTACTTATTACCACTTTTACATAAAATTAATCCTGAAGTTAAACAACCTCAAGTTGTAATTTTAGCGCCAACTCGTGAACTTGTTATGCAAATTCATGAAGAGGTTCAAAAGTTTACAGCAGGAACGGATATTTCAGGTGCGTCTTTAATTGGTGGTGCGGATATTAAGCGCCAAGTTGAAAAATTAAAGAAACATCCGAGAGTTATTGTCGGTTCACCAGGACGTATTTTAGAATTGATTCGCATGAAAAAATTAAAGATGCATGAAGTGAAAACGATTGTATTTGATGAGTTTGATCAAATTGTAAAACAAAAGATGATGGGTGCTGTACTTGATGTAATTAAATCAACGATGCGCGATCGTCAATTAGTGTTCTGCTCGGCGACAATAACAAAAGCTGCAGAAGATGCGGCACGTGATTTGACAGTTGAACCACAATTAGTACGTGTAACACGTTCAGAGGCACAGAGCCTAGTTGAACATACGTATATCGTTTGTGAGCGTCGTGAAAAAAATGATTATATTAGAAGAGTTATGCATATGGGAAATGTAAAAGCAGTTGCCTTCTTAAATGATCCATTCCGTTTAGATGAAATTACTCAAAAACTGAAGTTCCGTAAAATGAAAGCAGCAGCACTTCATGCAGAGGCAAGCAAACAAGAGCGTGAAGTAACGATGCGGGCGTTCCGTAGCGGGAAATTAGAAATATTACTTGCTACTGATATTGCAGCACGTGGATTAGATATCGATGATTTAACACACGTAATCCACTTAGAGTTACCAGACACAGTAGACCAATATATTCACCGCTCAGGACGTACTGGACGTATGGGCAAAGAAGGAACAGTTGTTTCTCTTGTAACAGAACAAGAAGAGCGTAAATTACTTCAATTTGCGAAAAAATTAGGTATCGTGTTTACGAAACAAGAAATGTTCAAAGGAACATTTGTAGAATCGAAACCACCAGCACCAAAGAAAAAGAAACCAGCTTTTACTGGTAAGAAAAAGCCTAGATAAATAATTGGGAAGACGTAACTATGCCTTCTGGTAAAGTGTTTAACTTTGCTGATAGTAAAGGGAATTACTTTGCAGTAATGGGAAAAAATAAATAATTATATAGTTATGTGAAAATCCCCCTCGTAAATAATGAGGGGGATTAAATATTTGAAGTCAATTTTTTATTAACGAGTTGTTCTATAAAAAATGTTCCTTTTTCAATTGCAGTCTCAATATAACCAACGATTTGATCAAATGAAAACACTTGTAAGTTTTCGTGCAAGTGTTGCTCAGGATATAGCATATCTTCAAAAATATATTGCCGAAAAGCTAAAACATTCTTTCTAGAAATCTCCTCTATATTCACAATGTTAGCCTCTTGATTAAGTAGGGCGAAGAGCTGCTGTTCTTTATCGTAATGATGCAACAATTGTGCGTTCAATAATTTAAAATCGTTATAGTACATAGGTGCGATAGTTTCGTCGTTTTCTATTCTGTTTTTAAGCCAAGGTAGAAAAAAGCCGCTTAGCCAATTATCATCGGCAATGAGGTGGGTATAATAACCTAAAATATAAGGGGAATCCAGATGATCTTCGTATTTATGAATAAATGAATCATAATCTATTCTTCTCGTATAGTTCTTCGTTGTACCAGCGTAAAAATGTGAAGTTCCTTTTTCTTTTTTTGAATGAACAGCATCAGGAGCTACACCACCAAGTAAGAAAGAAGCTTTATCTTGAATAGAAAGTTTCTCAGCAATACCGCTCGCGATAATGATATGCATAATTCGTGATCCCATGAATAACACCTCTATTTCATGTATTCATTTTAGGGAGCTGTCTGAACGTGTAGTATTACTTTCCCTGTACTTTGTCTACTTTCGACCCATTCATGTGCTTTCCCTGCATCTTGAAGAGGAAAAGATTTCGTAGCTTTAATTTGTAAACTTTCATCGCGTAAATAACGGAAAACTTCATTCGCAGTTTCTTGAAGTAATTCAGGACGTTTTTTCCGTGTAGTGCCAAAGCTGAAACCGAGTATAGAACGGCAACTTGCGTGTAAATCTTTCGTTTGAAAACTACCAACTTCTCCGCTAGCATTGCCGAAATGGACGAGACGACCGTAATAAGCAAGGCAGTCTAAACTTCTTTCGGACACAGTACCAGAAATAGAATCTAAAACAATATTAACGCCTTCTCCGTGTGTAAGCTGATTTACCCTCTCTACAAAATCTTCATCTTGATGACAAATAACATAATCAGCGCCAGCATCTAAAGCAATTTTTCTTTTTGCTTCACTTCCGACAGTCCCGATTACTTTTTTAGCCCCTAATAATTTTGCGAGTTGAATCGCGGTAGTACCAATTCCTCCAGCAGCTGCATGAATTAGAACAGATTCACCTTGTTGAATCCTTGCAACATTTGCGAGTAAATTATAGCTTGTAAAAGATACGATAGGGCAAGCGGCTGCAGTTTGGAAATTAACTTCATCAGGTAATACAAAAGTAAGATTTTCGTTCGCGACAACATATTCAGCGTAAGAGCCATTTTGAGGAAAAGTAATGACACGCTGGCCAGGATGAATGTTTTTTACATGAGAGCCTACGTGTTCTACAATACCAGCTGCATCTATCCCTGGAATAAAAGGTAAGGATTTGTTTCCTTTTTTGCCATAACGTGATTTAATATCGGCGAAATTAACACTAGTAGCAACAACGCGAATTAAAACTTGATTATCTGAAATTGTAGGAATATCCATGTCCGTATATTTCAACACTTCAGGACCACCGAATGAAGTTACAACGATAGCTTTCATATACATCCTCCTAAATTTGACTATATATATTATTTTAAATCTTCATTAGGAATTGGAAAATTATATAATTGTTATGCAGGGTTATAAGTGAAGCTTATGAAGTTATTGCATCATTATATTAATTTATTTGAAAAATCTTTGAAAGAAATCGAACGAAATATCGTTTGCTTGCCAATATATAGTGTAAGACAAAGGAGGGATGGTACATGAAAGATGAAACAGTGTATACAGATTTAATCCAATTAACTTTATCAGGCAATAAAGAAGCGTATAGCGAATTGTATGATAAAACGATTCAAGAAGTATATAAGACAGCACATTTTTTAATAGAGGATAAAGCAGATATAGATGATGTCGTTCAGGAAATATACATACAGCTATATGAATCGCTTCGTAAATATGATAGTGAGAAGCCATTTCGTCCATGGTTAATTGGACTTGCGATTAAACAAATTCATTCTTATAGAAGAAAGAGGTGGATGCGACTGCGAATTGTAAAAAAAGCAGAAGAGCAAAGAAAACCAGTACAAATTGATTTTTCTAGCGATGTTGTAAGTAAAATATCAAATCAAAAATTAATCGAACTCATTCATAAGTTACCGTATAAATTGAAACAAGTTATTATCTTAAGATACTTACACGATTACTCTCAAGAAGAAGTAGCACAAATATTACATATTCCAATCGGTACAGTGAAATCTAGAATTCATGCGGCATTAAAGAAACTACGCCAAAAAGAACAAGTAGAAAAAATCTTTTTAGGAGAGGTAGGGAATGTGAAATGAGCTTAGATTGTAGAGTTAGAGAATCTATACAAGAAGAAGCGAAGGGGATTATTGCCCCGCCGGAGTTAAAAGAAAAAGTAATTGTTCAAATAAAAATGAAGAGCGGGGGAAGTAAAAGGAAGAAGCGCCTTATCGCAGGAGTACTTGCAGCCGCATTTTTAATCCCGACGACTGGTTTTGCTTATCAATCTATTATGGCAGATGGTATATACGGATCTTTTGAGAACTTAAAAAAACATGCCGGAGCTATAACATTAGAAGGATACATGCGTTTTAATGCAAAGTTATCACAAGCGAAAGACGAAATGGGTGCGAAGGAATATGAAGAGTTTACAAAAGAACTAAAGAAATTAACGAATGCAAAGCTTGAGTACGGGGATTCGAACGGTAATATTGATTATGATCAATTATCACCAGCTAAAAAAGAGGAAATGAAAAAGGTAGAAATGGAACTTCAGCCGTATTTTGATAAATTAAATGGCCATAAATCTAGTAAAGAAGTATTAACTTCAGAAGAGTATGAACAATATATGGAAGCGTTAATGTCATATCAAACTGTATTAGTAAAAGCGAAATCGAGTGGTGGGATAACAGTAGAAGAAGTACCTGAAGCTTATAAAGAAAGATTTATTAAAGCAGAACAGTTTATGGAGTATGTAGATGAAAAGGTGAGATAAGTAAAAAAGCTTATAGCTTAAGCTGTGAGCTTTTCTTATTGAAACGTAAATATATTAACCACCTATTCCTTTTGCTAGCAATAAGAAATATACAAATATTAGTATGACTCCATTTAATGTCGTACCAACTATTTTAAATAGCCAATTCTTTGATGCGATCGCAAAAATAATACCGAGTAATGAAAGAATACTTAGAAGCACAATAATTAATGTTAAATTTGCATTAGGTCCTCTTAAAATAAAGAAAGAACATATACTTGTGATAAACGTTAGAAACGAGAAAGTCCCTAATTTCATAATAAGTCTCCCTTGTTTGAAATGTATTTTGATTTAGTGCGCGACTTTCTTTAGTTTAACATAAATTTCCTATTACCGATTAAATATATGAACAATAAAAAACGAGTATAAAATCTATGCGATTTCACACTCGTTTTGTTATTAATTAAATTTCCTTACCACATGTATAGCAACTCTTACAAGGAGTATTGCACTTATAAATAACCCACCATAACCAACGGCACTTAAAAGTTGAACATTAGGTTCTTTTGCATACAAGTCAGGGGCAGAATTACCTTGACTTGCTTAATAAAGTGAAAGTGAGAAATCACTTAGTTATATTCCTTACTATTCTCCTTGTCTTTTTGTATAAAACAATCTAAAAGCGAGTAACCAGCTATTAAACTAATAATGGTAACGAAAGTTGTATTCACAAGAATAATATTAGTTAAATAAGGTAGGTATTCACCAACTGGTGAAAAGAGTAGAGCTGGAGAAAAGGCAATGAATAGTGTTGGCAACGTAATAGCGATAAACTTATCCGGCTGAAAGTTCCAGTTTTGTTTACTCGTTTCGCGATTAATTGATTGTAGGAATCGTAATAAAATGCCGACCAAAAGAGGGAAGAGTGTAAAGTAGAATAATCTTGGATAGACGTTAAAATTCACTTGCGCGTCTGTATCTAAATAAAATTGAATTTTAACACCTACAACTAATAATAAGATGATAAATAATGTAAAGCAGAGGTATAGTATCACTTTTTGCATTCCATTCCACCATCCTTTATTAAAAAATATATTCAAGGAGCGAAGATATATACGATAATGGCGTTGTATATATCTTCGTTTTCTATTAGTTAATTGTGGATTTTGTTTGCTTCGTTAAGTAATCAATAATTCCCATCGCGCTAATTTCTAAATCAAGATGTAAAATGTTATAAACAGAATGATTTGATGGAACATTTAGCTTTGTAAGATGAGTGGAGACTTTCTCCAGTAGTAAAGATTGTAATGCCTTAGTAGCCTCATCAAAATCAGTATGTTTTTGAAAAATTTCATTTCCAGTATTAACGAAAATAGGTAACCAATGTTCAAGTTGGTTATATACTTCTGTAACATTGGATGATGCGCCGTAATGACCGAAATAAATAGTATCTACATTCATACTTTGAATATGATTTTTAGAAGCAATCATCGCATCTGGCTGGAATTGTGAAGGAGACGTTGATGGTAGATATAGTTCTACATCAAGGTCTGCGAGTTCTCTATAATAAATTCCTATTGTATCGCCAGTAAAAATGCCGTTTGTTAATGAATCGTGAATGCTAATATGGTGCTTCGCATGTCCCGGTGTATCATAAAATGTGAGTGTACGGTCTTCTGCAATTTTTAATGTATCACCATTTTGTACAATATGAACACGTTCTTCTTCAATTGGAAGAATTGGATCGAAAAGTTTATCAAAATCTTCTTTGTACACAGCTTTTGCGCCAAGAATTAGTTTTGTTGGATCAATCATATGACGAGCCCCGCGCGGATGCACAAATAGAGTAGCATTTGGGCACTTTTCCATCATTAACCCTGCTGCGCCTGCGTGATCTAAATGAACATGTGTAACGATAATGTTTTTTACATCATTTAAATTAATATGTAATTGCTGTAAGCCGTCTAAAATATAGGGAAGAGAAGGGGCCGCACAAGTTTCAATTAAAGTAATATCGTCACCTAATAAAACGTATGTACCTGTGCGTTCATCATGTTGTAAGTCATAATCATCAATAAGATATAGATGAGAAGATAGTTGTTCTACTTTTTTCATACTTACCACTCCTTATATACGGTATGTATCTATTATACGCTAAAAATAGAAAAAGACAGAAAACGAAAGCTCGTCTTCTGCCCTTTTGTAATGTAGTTATCCCGCTATTCGCCGGGCAGTAAGCCCCACCTCAAAATGCAGCGAAAGCAAAGAAGTTAGGTGGGGATCAACTGCCCGTAAAAGCCCGATTGGTGAGGGCTGATAATCAGTGGGGGATGAAGAAAAGCCCCACTGATTAAAGTTTCACTTTATCTCGTTTGTTCTTTATTGATAGACATAACGAACAGTCCAACTATGCCACCAACGATTGGAAGCGTAATCTCTCCTGCTAAATTAAAGTAGGAGCTTAAAAATAAACCATTTACATCGATTACCCAGCCAATCACATACAATAACATCATATATAGTACGAAATAAAACTCGCGATTTGAAATCGTTTCATGTTGTGCAGTTTTCATAATGAACACCATCCTTTTCTTTTATAATGGAATATAAACTGTCACATTTTGTTCACAATTCAATTGTAAAACTTTCCATCATAAAAGTCTAGTAGTCTGTGTCGAATTTTCGAACGAAAATAAAGCGCTATCATTCTGGTATGTGAGTACGTAATAAGAGCTGTATATTCACGAATGTAGTATAGTATAAACATAGAATGATAGTGATGAGAGGGGTAGGAACAATGACAGTTTATGATTTTTCAGCTAAAACGATAACAGGAGAAGAAAAATCGTTAAAAGATTACGAAGGAAAAGCACTTCTTATTGTAAATGTAGCTAGTAAATGTGGATTTACACCACAATATAAAGGGTTACAGGAAGTATATGATAAATATAAAGACCAAGGACTAGAAATACTCGGTTTCCCTTGTAATCAATTTGGAGGACAAGAACCAGGCACAGAAGCTGATATTACTAGTTTTTGTGAATTGAACTACGGTGTGAACTTCCCGATGTTTGCGAAGATTGATGTGAAAGGTGATAAGGCTCATCCTCTCTATACATACATGACAGAACAAGCGCCAGGTTTACTCGGTATGAAAGCAGTGAAATGGAACTTTACTAAGTTTCTAATTGGAAAAGATGGGAAAATAGTAGGGCGTTTTGCACCACAGACGAAGCCGGTGGATTTAGAGGTTGAGATTGAGAAGGTACTTGGGGAATAATTAGGAGTTTCACTTTATTAACAAACACCTCAAAGAACAAAGTAGCTCTTTGAGGTGTTTTCTTTAAACTCACATTATCAAGATTAAATCACTCTATCGTAGTCGTTTGATTTAGGCAGAGAAGCTGCTTTTTTCATAAGCACTTCCCATAAGTGCACGGATGTCTTCCATTCGGCTGCGGCCTGTTCCTTTTGATACATAGCGTTCTCATAACTGAAAGTAAGTTGTTGCATATCGGCCGAATTGTAAAGTGTATCGATGTGGAGAGCGTATTCTCGGAATGTTTGACTTTCACCCCGTGGTATGCCGATTCTCGCAAATTGTTTTAAAAGTGCACCGTAAGCTTTTTGATAAACAGCATCATCTTTTCGGTATTTATAGAAAAGAATAATAAAAAATGTAATCCATTTCATTCTAGTGGTGAAGAGAATGTATCCGATGATACTAATCGGCATCGTAGAGAGGAATACGTACCACCAAGAAAAATCATTTTTGGAATTTGTGATCTTTTTAGTAGAGGCTTCTTCTGTATTTTCTATTAAATTTTTGAGCTTTGCTTCATTGTTCCGTTGGTGTATTGGCTCGTTATTAGAATTATTTACTTCGTTATTTTGTGAAGTAGAAGCAGGAGTATTATTTGTAAAATTATAGGGATTGGTAAATCCTTTTGTTGGTTCGAATGGAATCCATCCGTATCCTGGGAAATATACTTCGACCCAAGAGTGTGCGTTATTGTTCGCGATTGTATAAACATTCTCACCTTCTGCAGAGGCAAGTGTATTCTCCAGAGTTCCTTCTGTAAATCCTTTTACCCAGCGAGCAGGAATCCCAGCAGAACGAAGTAACACGATCATAGATGTCGAAAAATTATTGCAGTAACCGCTTTTTGTATCGAAAAGGAATTGATCTACATAGTCTTGGTTTTTGGCAGGGTATAAGACATTCATTGTTTCGTATACAAAAGAATTGTCTGTAAAGTAATTTTCAATAGCTAATACTTTATCATATCGGTTGTCTTTATCATTTGTAAGATTGACAGCCAAGTCTTTTACTCGCTGCGGTAATGATTCGGGAAGTTGTGTGTACTTTGTCATGAAATAAGGACTTGTTTCATGACCTTCATTCGTTTTTACAGATTTCAAATTTTCTATGGAAAACTCCGGAACCTCATATGTTACTTTATACGAATTTAAAGTAGTAGAAGAGTCTCCGTGCATCGTATAGATTTTTTCTGAAAATGGGTCAACGCTGTATGATACATTAGAAGAAGCCTCAACTGATACTAATCCTGCTGGATAGGTAAGGTGAGGATAACTTTTTTGCATGGTGATTGTTGCCTCAGTTATCTCCGTTTTTGTATTTGGTTCGTACCAGCTCACGACGTCGTTTTTATTTTTAAAAGAAACTTTTTTTCGATTTTCAGAAACATCCCAACCTTTTCCTGTATAAAAATCTTTCGTTTCGACTCTCCAATATTGTTTGTTTTGCGTTTGTGCTGTAAAAATAATTGTATTATCCGGCTTAAAAGGACCGCCTAATTGTGAGTCATCTAGACCATATCCAATTTTAGAAACTTCTTGTTCTTTACTTGCTTCAGATGTGTTGAATTTCAAAAAATCCATTGGGTTTGGCCATTGAGGGCCAAATTTTGGAGCAAAGTATGCGATGGTTGTTGACAATACAATAAATATTGTAAGAGGTCTAAGTAATTTTGAGATTGCTCTAGCATAATTTTGTAAGTGTTCAATCTCTTTTATTCGTTCTATTTGAAGAAGACTAAGCATAAAAAAGCCGATGACAACAGTACGAATAATAGCGTAGTTTGCATTGTATAAATGTAAGTTATGAAAAGTTGTGATATAAATAATAGTCAATGCAAGAAATAACAACCCACGTTTTTTATGAATAACCCAAAAAGAGCTGAAAGAACTCAAAAACCAAAATGATAGAAAAAATAATAATGTTGGAAAAACTGGAGAAATATCTAGCAAATCCCCCTGGAAAAACAGAGAGGAATTTCGAGAAATATCAGCAGAAAATTTCGTTAGCCAAGATGGATTTATAAAAGCATTTTTATAATACAGGAAATGAATGATGAATAAGATCGTGACGACCTTTATTGGAATCTGCCACCTTGTTTGAAAAAAAGAGAGAGTGAAGCAAATTCCTATAAATATTACAAAAATATCTAATCTACCTACGTTTGTAATACCTATAAGGGGTCTTAGCCATTCTAGTAAAAGTAGAAATGCACATACATGCATGAAGAATCTGCTCATATCCCATTTGTATTTTGTTCGTAATGTTATCATTTGCTCACCTCAAAAAACACGTTTGTATACCGGTTCCCATAAACCACATTTACAAATATTTTTCGTTTTTGTAGAGTTTCTAGAATACTTAGTTCTCGATGTGAGAGTTGATTTGCTTTTTCTTTCACGACAAACACCATTAATTTTCTGTTTTTTATAGTAGCAAAGTCAGCCGCCTTTTGAATATCGGGAGAAAGATCGCTTGTTACGAGTATAATCGTTACGGGCTCATAAATTTTTCTTAATTCCATTTCTACACTCCGGGAGAGCGGGAATACACTGTCTGCTTGTACTTTCGCTAGATGACAAAAGATTTGTTGTAACTGCGTATCACCATTGTCTAAAGGGAAAAAAGTTCGTTCTTTTCCGACAGACACGAATGACGCTGGTGAATTTTGCTTCAAGACAGCCCTTACAATAGAGGCGGAAAATGTTACGACTGATTCGAATAGAGGGGACTCAGTTCTGTCCATAAATATCATGATATTATGGCTGCGCTGTTGTTCAAACTCTTTCGTCATAATATTGTTTGTTCGGGCAGTTGCTTTCCAATCAATCCATGAAAAGCGGTCACCAGGTTTATAGTCTCTGACACCGACAGAGATTGTAGAGTCTTTTGCTAAATTTATATTTGCTGAAAGCGCTCCTTGTTCGAAATGATTTTCCAATTGTCGATACGTTATATCTACGTACTGGGGATAGATTAAAAATGTATCTGGAACTGAAAAAGTTACTTCTTTCTCCATCATTCCGAATAGATCACCAGTTTTGACACGTACGCTTGAAAAAGTGTGCTCTCCTCTAGGGATTGTGTCAATAACATATTGAAACGAAATATTCCGTTTCAATCCTGGAAAGAGTATTACCTTATTCACCTTCGTTTGTATACAACTTGTAAATTGTGAAGGTAGTTCATCTTCTATAACTAAATAAAGTAAGGGAAAAGGAAATTTTCTTTTTATTGTAATAGTGCTTAAAAATTGTTCTCCTGCTGCATATTCATTTTGGTTTGTTATTCGTTTTACTTCAGCGTCTCGTAAAGCGTAGAAGGGAAGTAGTAGTGAATAAAGACCAATAGGAATCGTACTGTAAAACAAAAACCAACTTACAAATCCTCCTTGAAGCATAGCGTATACAAATGTTAAGACTAGGCATAAAGGTATTAGCAATAACTTCGTAACGTGATATAGCGCCCGTAGTAGTCGTTTCATCAAAGGTTCTTCGTCCTTTGAGTCGGCACAGTAGTTCGTGCAACGATTTTTGCGATAACTTGTTCTCCTGTAATTCCTTCAAATTTTGCTTCCATTTTTAGAATGAGTCTGTGAGCTAAAACGTAAGGAGCTAAAAATTTAACATCGTCTGGAATAACATAATTTCTGCCATGGATGAATGCATAAGCTTGTGAAGCTTTCATTAAAGCGATTGAGCCGCGTGGACTTGCACCTAGCTGTATAGAACTATAAGAACGAGTCTGAGTAACAAGCTTTACAATGTAATGCTTGATTGCTTTGTCCATGCTTACTTCCCGTACGCTTTGTTGTAAATAAAGTAATTCTTTTATTGTAGTAATAGCTTGTAAATGAGAGAGTGGATTTGTTTTTTCCATCCGGTTTAAAATTTCAAATTCTTCTTCTGGTGCAGGATATCCCATTCTTAGCTTCAACAAGAAACGATCGAGCTGAGCTTCTGGTAAAGGATATGTTCCCTCATATTCGACCGGATTTTGTGTAGCCATTACAAAGAAAGGTTTTGGTAACGATCTTGTAATGCCATCTATTGTGATAGTGCCTTCTTCCATACTTTCAAGTAAGGCAGATTGTGTCTTTGGAGATGTACGATTAATTTCATCAGCAAGTACAAAATTCCCCATAATCGGTCCAGGCTTGAACTCAAATTGGAGTTCTTTTGGATTATAAATAGAAACACCTGTTACATCTGACGGCAGTAAATCAGGTGTGAATTGAATACGCTTGTAATCGGCATCAATGGATTTAGAAAGAGCACGTACTAGCATTGTTTTCCCAACGCCAGGAACATCTTCTAATAGTACATGACCTTCAGCTAAGAGAGCTGTCAAAGCTAAGATCGTTTCTTTTCGTTTTCCGACCATTAACTTTTCAATATTGTTAATTATTTTTTCTATAATGGGATGTAATGAATCAAGCTGGTGCATCGTAATCCTCCTAATTTTATTATCGTTTTCTAATCTATTTAGTAGACAATAGAATTTACCCCTTTATTTGCGGGTAGTAAAGCTCCTATCTTGAATTCTAAGAATATTCAGATTATTTATTCCGATTACAACTAGTATAATTGTTTCCGTAACCAAGGGCAATACGATAAATAATGATTTCTACTTTTATGTAAAATATGTCTTGATATAAAATAGTATCGTTGAAGAAAATAAATTCCTTACATACAATTTATAATCGTTTCCTTATAGTATTTTTGAAATAATATCAAAACTCTATTTAAAATATTTATAGAGAAAAACGTAGGAACTTTTCCTGCGTTTTTTCTTTTGCAAAAAAAGATTAATCCTCCAAATACTATGCTCCTAATAATCACGATTGACCATAAACCTTCACAAGGGAACAAAGTAACCTTTGTATACGAAGATTTTCTTTCAAACTTATTTTTTATGAATTTTTGACAATCTCTTGAACTGTGCGAAATGTCACATCTGTATTTTACAACCTCTCTTATAGTAAGGGTATGTAAGAGAGACGTATTAAAGGAGTGAACAGTATGAAGAAGAAACCTTCAGCACTAATGAGACGTTTAAAATATTTTTCACCAATAGATCGTTATAACGATAATCATACACAAGAAACATATGAAGATCGCGAATGGGAGAATGTGTACAGAAAGCGTTGGCAGCACGATAAAGTTATTCGCTCTACACACGGTGTGAACTGTACTGGTTCTTGTAGCTGGAACATTTATGTGAAAGATGGAATTGTAACATGGGAAGGACAAGAGCTTAACTATCCAACAACAGGTCCTGATATGCCTGATTTTGAACCACGAGGATGTCCGCGTGGGGCAAGTTTTTCTTGGTACATTTATAGCCCACTTCGTGTGAAATATCCATATGTACGTGGTGTGCTTTGGGAAATGTGGCAAGAAGAACTACAAAATAACGAGTCACCATTAGATGCTTGGAAAAGCATTGTGGAAAACCCTGAAAAGGCACGCAAGTATAAGCAGGCGCGCGGTAAAGGCGGATTCATCCGAGCGAATTGGGATGAAGTATTACAACTTGTTTCAGCTTCTTTACTTTATACAGTAATTAAATACGGTCCAGACCGCAATGTTGGTTTTTCACCAATTCCAGCTATGTCGATGTTAAGTCACGCTGCGGGTAGCCGCTTTATGCAACTTATGGGTGGGCCGATGCTTAGTTTCTATGATTGGTACGCGGATTTACCACCAGCTTCTCCGCAAATTTGGGGGGATCAAACAGATGTACCAGAAAGTAGTGACTGGTATAACTCTGGTTACATTATGACATGGGGTTCAAATGTACCGATGACGAGAACGCCAGATGCACACTTTTTAGCCGAAGTTCGATATAAAGGAACGAAAGTCGTTTCTGTAAGTCCTGACTTCGCCGAGTCTACAAAGTTTGCGGATGATTGGATTAGTGTGAAACAAGGTACAGACGGTGCACTTGCGATGGCAATGGGGCATGTGATCTTACAAGAATTTTACGTAGATAATCAAGTGGAATACTTCACAAAGTATGCGAAGCAATATACTGATTTTCCTTTCTTTGTCACATTGAAACAAAAAGGAGATCAATTCGTCGCTGATCGTTTCTTAAATGCTACTGATATTGGACGAGAAACAAAGTTGGGAGAATGGAAGCCTGTTCTTTGGAACGAGAACACGAAAGATTTTGCAACACCTCACGGCACAATGGGGTCACGTTGGGATAATGAAAAGAAATGGAACTTGCGTTTAGAAGATGAACAAACAGGTGAAAAGATTGATCCACGTCTTTCTTTACTTGGAATGGAAGACGCTGTGGGAACGGTACAAATTCCGTACTTCTCAGATGATGGAAATAAAGTATTGGAACGTACAATTCCAGTGAAAAAAATTATGACAGAAGAAGGCGAAGTGTTCGTTACAACTGTATACGACTTAACGTTAGCAAATTACGGCGTGAACCGAGGGCTCGGCGGACAAGAGCCGAAAGATTTCAATGACGATGTACCATTTACACCTGCATGGCAAGAGAAAATGACAGGAGTGAAACGAGAGCTTATTATTCAAATCGCTCGTGAGTTCGCACAAAATGCTGTTGATACGAATGGCCGCTCGATGATTATTATGGGAGCTGGTATTAACCATTGGTTTAATTCTGATACGATTTACCGCGCTGTTTTAAATCTTGTTCTTCTCGTTGGGGCACAAGGTGTAAACGGCGGTGGTTGGGCGCATTATGTTGGTCAAGAAAAATTACGACCAGCAGAAGGATGGCAAACGATCGCGATGGCAAAAGATTGGCAAGGGCCACCGAAATTACAAAATGGTACATCTTTCTTTTATTTCGTAACAGATCAATGGCGTTATGAAGATACACCGGTTGGACATTTAGCATCACCAATTGAGGGTAACTCTCGTTATCAACATCACGGTGATTACAATGTATTAGCGGCACGACTTGGCTGGTTACCTTCCTATCCAACATTCGAGAAAAATGGAATTGAATTATATAAAGAAGCTGTTGCTGCTGGTGCAACAACGCAAGAAGAAATCGGAAAATATGTTGCACAAAAACTAAAAGAAAAAGAACTAAAATTTGCGATTGAAGATCCAGATAATAAAAACAATTTCCCGCGCAACTTATTCGTATGGCGTGCCAACTTAATTTCAAGTTCTGGTAAAGGCCACGAATATTTCTTAAAACATTTATTAGGCACAACAAATGGATTAATGAATGACGATAGTGATTCAATACGACCAGAAGAAATTAAGTGGCATGAAGAAGCGCCAGAAGGGAAGCTTGATCTACTCATTAATTTAGATTTCCGTATGGCTGGAACAGCGCTCTATTCTGACATCGTCTTACCTGCTTCAACTTGGTATGAAAAGCATGATTTAAGCAGTACGGATATGCATCCATTTGTACATCCATTTAATCCAGCAATCGGTTCACCGTGGGAAGCACGCTCTGATTGGGATATTTTCACCGCTCTTTCTAAAGCTGTGTCAGATTTAGCGAAGAAAATCGATCTTGAACCAATGAAAGAAGTCGTTGCAACACCACTTCTTCACGATACACCGCAAGAATTAGCACAACCACTAGGTAAGGTTAAAGATTGGAGTAAAGGTGAGTGTGAACCGATCCCAGGTAAAACAATGCCGCAAATTCATGTTGTCGAACGAGATTATAAAACGATTTATGACAAAATGACAGCGCTTGGGCCAAATACTGGAAAACAACCGATTGGTACGAAAGGCATTTCTTGGTCAGCAGAAAAAGAGTATGAGCAATTAAAGAGCCGATTAGGAGTGGTTCGAACGGATTCTATTGCGAAAGGGTGCCCTGATATAAAAGAAGCAATTAATGCTGCTGAGGCGGTATTAACACTTTCTTCTACAACAAACGGTCATATGGCTGTAAAAGCATGGGAAGCACTTGAAAAACAAACGGATTTAAAACTACGTGATTTAGCAGAAGAACGTGAAGAAGAATGCTTCACATTCGAACAAATTACAGCACAACCGAAAACAGTAATTACTTCTCCAGCCTTTACAGGTTCTGAAAAAGGTGGACGCCGTTACTCTCCATTTACAACAAATGTGGAACGTCTTATTCCTTGGAGAACAATAACGGGTCGACAATCTTTCTACTTAGATCACGACATGATGAAAGAGTTTGGTGAAACGATGGCAACATTTAAACCAATTCTGCAACATAAACCGTTTCGTAAATCACGACCTGAAGTAGAAGGGAAAGAAATTACACTAAACTATTTAACACCGCATAATAAGTGGTCGATTCATAGTATGTACTTCGATTCATTACCGATGTTAACGCTGTTTAGAGGCGGTCCAACTGTTTGGATGAACAAAGATGACGCGAATGAAGCTGGTGTTGCTGATAATGATTGGATCGAGTGCTTTAACCGTAACGGTGTTGTTGTAGCACGTGCTGTCGTAACGCACCGTATACCGAGAGGAATGGCATTTATGCACCATGCGCAAGATCGCCACATTAACGTGCCTGGTACGAAATTAACAAGTAACCGCGGGGGAACGCATAATAGTCCAACTCGAATTCACGTTAAACCAACGCATATGATTGGTGGATATGGTCAATTAAGCTATGGATTTAACTATTATGGTCCGACTGGGAACCAGCGTGACTTAAACGTTGTAATCCGTAAACTGAAGGAGGTAGATTGGCTTGAAGATTAAAGCGCAAGTCGGAATGGTAATGAACCTAGATAAATGCATCGGCTGCCATACTTGTAGCGTAACATGCAAAAACACCTGGACGAATCGTCCAGGTGCTGAATATATGTACTTCAATAACGTAGAAACGAAACCTGGAATTGGTTATCCGAAACAATGGGAAAATCAGGAGAAATACAAAGGCGGCTGGGAATTGAAAAATGGTGAAATTCAGCTGAAATCCGGTTCGAAAATGAAGCGTCTTATGAATATTTTCCACAATCCAGATCAGCCAACAATTGATGATTACTTTGAACCTTGGAACTATGATTATGAAACGTTAACAAATAGCCCGCAGCGTAAGCATCAACCAGTTGCTCGTCCGAAATCAGCAATTACGGGTGAATTTATCGACAAAATTGAATGGGGTCCAAACTGGGAAGATGATTTAGCAGGCGGACATATAACAGGGTTACAAGATCCGAACGTCAAGAAAATGGAAGAAGGAATTAAAACGGATTTTGAAAATGTCTTTATGATGTATTTACCACGTATTTGCGAACATTGTATGAATCCATCTTGCGTTTCTTCTTGTCCATCGGGTGCGATGTATAAACGTGAGGAAGATGGGATTGTTCTTGTGGATCAAAATGCATGTCGTGCATGGAGATTTTGTGTATCGTCTTGTCCGTATAAAAAAGTATATTTTAACTGGCAAACAAATAAAGCTGAAAAATGTACAATGTGTTTCCCTCGTATTGAAGCTGGTATGCCAACAATTTGTTCTGAAACATGTGTAGGACGTATTCGATATATTGGGGTAATGCTATATGACGCTGACAAAGTAAAAGAAGCGGCTTCTGTTGAAAATGAAAAAGATTTATATGAATCTCAGCTTACTGTTTTCCTAGATCCAAATGATCCAGAAGTAGCAGCTGAAGCGAAAAAACAAGGGATTCCTGAAGAATGGATTAAAGCGGCACAACAGTCGCCAATCTATAAAATGATTATCGATTGGAAAATCGCTCTACCTCTTCATCCAGAGTATCGTACAATGCCAATGGTTTGGTATATCCCACCGCTTAGCCCAATTATGAACATGGTGGAGGGGAAAGGTAGTAACTGGCAAGCAGAAGAGATTTTCCCTGCTATTGATAATATGCGTATTCCAATTCAATATTTAGCGAATTTACTCACTGCAGGAGATGAATCCCATATTCGTCTAACATTGAAAAAAATGGCTGTTATGCGAACGCATATGAGAGCTTTGCAAATTAATAAAGAACCAAATGAAGCTGTATTAAAAGAACTAGGTTTAACGAAACAGGATGTAGAAGATATGTATCGTCTTCTTGCTATTGCGAAATATAAAGATCGCTTTGTTATCCCGACGTCTCACCGCGAACAAGTTGCAGATTTATATAGCGAACAAGGAAGTTGTGGTTTATCTTTCGCAGGTGGGCCAGGCTCTTGTACGACAATTTCTTAAAAAAAAGGGGGCAGAAAACTATGAAACAAAGTTTACAAACAGCTTTTTCTTGTTCTTCTTTTCTTCTCTCCTATCCTGAACTAGGTTGGAGGGAAGCTTTACTAGAATTACAGGAAGAGATTCAAGAAATTGAACAGGAAGAAATCAGAGCATCACTTACAACATTTATAAAAGAAGCGCTAAATAAAACAGACAATCAACTTATTGATTCTTACGTCTATACATTCGACTTTGGAAAGAAGACAAATATGTATCTTACCTACATGAAAACAGGTGAACAAAGAGAGCGTGGAATTGAATTATTAGAGTTAAAACAGCATTATCAAAAATCTGGTTTTAACGTAACAGATAAAGAACTACCTGATTATTTACCGCTTCTACTTGAGTTTCTTGCAAACGCGAATGAAAAAGATAGCGAGCCAATTATGAGTAAATACACGGAAAATATACAAGCGTTGCACGGGCAATTAAAAGAAGCAAACTGTATGTATGAACCAATTCTCGCCGCTGTTCTACTCGCTATCAATACATGGGGTATACAGGCAAATTAGAAAGGAGAGTTGTCAAAATGATGGATCAATTTCTATGGGTATTGTTTCCCTATATCATTTTTGCAATCTTTATCGGTGGACATATTTTCAGATACAACTATGATCAATTTGGATGGACGTCAAAATCTAGTGAACTATTAGAAAAGAAAATGCTCCGAATCGGAAGTCTATTATTCCACTTTGGGATCATGTTCGTCATTGGTGGTCATGTTATGGGGATTTTAATTCCAGAGTCTGTATACCGTTCAATAGGTATTTCTGAGCATATGTATCATATAATGGCAATTAGTTTCGGGCTTCCGGCAGGTGTTGCTTCTATCATCGGTTTAATTATATTAACGTACCGCCGTGTAACAGTAAAACGCATCATTGCAACGAGTACAAGGGGAGATTATATTGCGCTTATTTTATTACTAATCGTAATGCTAGCGGGACTTTCTTCAACCTTTTTAAATATCGACTCAAAAGGGTTTGATTATCGTACAACAATCGGTCCGTGGTTCCGAAGTCTCTTTATTTTCCAACCGAAAGTGGAATATATGATGGAAGTACCAGTATGGTTTAAAATTCATATAATTGCAGGTATGGGTCTATTCGCAGTATGGCCATTTACTAGACTTGTCCATGTATTTAGTGCCCCAATTAAATACTTAAGCCGTAGTTATGTGATTTACAGAAGACGTATTCCTAATGAATTGAAAAAATAATGCCACAGTAAACGAATAGAAGTTAGCAACTAACATGAAACGAGGTCTAATGGAAGGCCTCGTCTTTTTTAGGAAATAACTGTATGCAAGAGAAAAAGAGTAGCATCTAAATAAGATGCTACTCTATGCTACAAACAGAGGCAGAGCAATCTTCACAAGCAATTTCACATTTTAAAAATTGTAAATCATGGATTGTAATCTTTCCTTTATGAATAGAAATCGTACCTTTTTTTTTCAAATCATTTAACATTCGATTTACGCTTTCACGCGAAGTTGCACAGAAGTTTGCAAGTTCTTGATTCGTTAATGGTAAATCGATGAGAATCCCATTTTCTTTTAACACACCATAACTATTTGTCATTCGAATGAGAGTAGAATATAGGGCACCTTTTTTGCCGTGTAATACTAGATCTCGGAACTTCGTTTGCATTCTTCTTAAATGTTCACTAATCCATTTCATAAATTCAAATACAAGAGCGGGTTTTTGGAGTAATGCTTTTTCTAAGGCTTCACGCTTTATAACGCCTACTTCAACATCTTCAAGGCATTTTGAATTTAATAAATACCTTGCATCTTCCGTGAACAATGTTAATTCCCCAATAATATCATTTTGTGAACAAATGCGAAGTGTTAATTCTTGTCCGTCAGCACTAAGTTTACTGATTTGCACTTTTCCAGAGTGAATGATATAAATTTCTGTTGCTTCCATACCTTCTTGAAAAATAAAACTCCCCTTATTAATTTGCATTTTATATTCAACAGATGAAAGTAACTCCTTTAAATCTTTGGATAATGCCGTACTGTTTGCCACAGCAATCACCTTTCTTCTTATAAGCAGTATATTTCTTATTTTGGATGTAATCATGATGAAATTGCAAGAGATATTTTTGAAAATAAAGTAAAATTTCAATGACCGTAAGGAAAAGCGACCTTAAATGTCTAAAAAGCTACTTATAGTAAGGGTTTATATTATACGAATATAAGTTTTTTAGTTTAAGAAATTTTAGTATGTAAAGAGAATGGGACTAGAGATGTGAACAAAATTCGAACGGATTTGTGAAGAATTTTTGAATGGGGAAAGTAATGTGAGAAAAGTCACATTGAATATGTAGCTTCTTTTTTATAATGAAGGCAAATAAAAAAATTGAAAGCTTACTAATGATTGCAGTAGAAAAGAAGGGATATAGATGCACGAGAAGATGAAAGATTCTTTAGAGCGGCCACTTCAAGATTTACGTATTTCAGTTATTGACCGTTGTAATTTTAGGTGCACGTACTGTATGCCAGCTGAAGTGTTCGGACCTGATTATGCTTTTTTACAGGAAGAGTTTTTATTAACGTTCGATGAAATAGAAAGGTTAGCGAGATTATTTATAAGTATGGGTGTTAATAAAATTAGACTTACTGGCGGTGAACCTTTATTGCGTAAAGATTTACCGAAGTTAATTGCAAGGCTTACAAAGCTAGAAGGCTTAAAGGATATTGGACTCACAACAAACGGTATTCATTTAGCAAAACAGGCAAGGTCATTAAAAGAAGCGGGATTAAAACGTGTAAACATTAGTTTAGATGCGATAGAAGATCATGTCTTCCGAAAAATTAATGGACGAAATGTAAGTACAAAACCTGTATTGAAAGGAATTGAAGCAGCAAAAGCAGCTGGATTAGAAGTAAAAGTAAATATGGTCGTAAAAAAAGGGATGAATGATAGTCAAATTCTTCTAATGGCTCGTTATTTTAAAGAACAAGAAATTCAGCTTCGTTTTATCGAATTTATGGATGTGGGCAGTACGAACGGATGGAACTTTGAACAAGTTATTATGAAGGAACAATTAATAGAGAAAATTAATCGTGTATATCCGATTGAGCCTGTTAAACCTCGTTACTTTGGAGAAGTTGCGAAATTGTATCGATATGTAGGGAGCGATGCAGAAGTTGGATTTATTACTTCTGTTTCTGAATCTTTTTGTTCCTCTTGTACGAGAGCTCGTATTTCGGCAGACGGTAAGTTTTTTACGTGCTTATTTGGAACGAAAGGAACTGATTTGCGAACGCTTCTTCGAGAAAATATTTCTGATGCTTCATTATTAAAAATTCTCCAACATACATGGGAGTGCAGAACAGATCGGTATTCGGATGAAAGAACGGATGAAAGTACAAATAAACGTCCAAAAGTTGAAATGTCTTATATTGGTGGATAGCGAAAGGAGGATTCCCTATGCAAGAGCGATATTCAAGGCAAGTATTGTTTTCTGGAATTGGTGAAATGGGACAAAGAAAAATAAGAAAAAAACATGTGCTCCTAATCGGTGCGGGTGCACTAGGAGCTGCAAATGCGGAAGCGCTCGTTAGGATGGGGATTGGGAAATTGACAATTGCTGACCGTGACTACGTCGAATGGAGTAATTTACAGCGGCAACAGTTATATACAGAAGAAGATGCACAGCAGTGTAAACCAAAAGCAATTGCAGCGGCAGAACATTTAAGAAAGATTAATTCTGAAGTAGAAATTGTACCAATTGTAACGGATGTCACAATGCAAGAAATAGAAGAATTAACAAAAGAAGTGGATCTTATATTAGATGCGACTGACAATTTCGATACGCGCCTACTTATAAATGACATTTCGCAAAAAGAAAATATACCTTGGATATACGGTGGATGCATTGGAAGTTACGGTGTAACGTATACAATTCTTCCGGGGGAAACACCATGCTTTCGCTGCCTAATGGATCATCCTATGGGCGGTGCAACATGTGATACAGCAGGAATCATTCAGCCGGCTGTACAAATGGTCGTTGCTCACCAAGTGACAGAAGCGATGAAAATATTGGTGAATGATTTTCAGGCGCTAAGGGGAACGATGTTATCATTTGATATTTGGAACAATCAATATCTCTCATTAAAAGTAAATAGGCAGAAGAAAAGTACATGTCCATCTTGTGGGAATGTGCGCACTTACCCAAATTTAACATTTGGATCACAGATGAAAACTGAAGTGCTATGCGGGCGGAATACAGTTCAAATCCGTCCAGGGATAAAGCGAGTTCTTAATTTAGAAGAAGTTCGAAATCGCTTACAAAAAAGCGTGAGTGTCAAAAAAACTCCATATTTACTATCGTTTCTAGTAGATGAATATCGTTTTGTTTTATTTACAGACGGTAGGGCATTTATTCATGGGACAAATGATGTGAAAATGGCAAAACGATTATACGCAAAATATATAGGATGAACAGAAAGAGAGTTTATCCTTATCAAAACGAGGTGAAAAAAGAATGCTAGAAAAACGTAAACCAATTCCAGTAGCAGAAGCAGTTGCACGCATAATGGAGTATGCTCATCAAGGTGAAATAGAAAAGGTTTCTCTTATAGACAGCTACGGTAGAATGCTTGGAGAAGATGTTATTGTAGATCATGATGTCCCGCATTTCGATCGCTCTCCGTACGACGGGTTTGCGATTCGCGCGGAAGATACAAAAGAAGCAAATAGCAGTAACCCGATTCAGTTTGAAGTGATTGGTGAGATCGGGGCAGGTTCTGTTTTTAGAGAAGAGGCGAAAGCATTTCAAGCTGTACGTATTATGACAGGAGCTGCAATTCCAGCAGGATGTAATGCGGTTGTTATGTTAGAGCTAACGGAAGGATTTGAAGAAAAAGAAAAGACTTATATGAAATTAAAACGCTCTTTCGCTGCTGGTGATAACATTTCTTTTAAAGGAGAAGATGTAAAACAAAATGCCATACTTGTGAAAAAAGGGACTTCTATTAACCCTGGAGTAGCGGCGCTTCTTGCTACGTTTGGTTATAGTTCCGTACATGTTGTAAAACAGCCGGTTATTGGAATTGTAGCGACAGGAAGTGAACTTTTAGAAGTACATGAACAGCTTAAACCGGGGAAGATTCGAAATAGTAATTCCTATATGATTGCTGCTCAAATTGAGCGAGCGGGCGGAATTGTACGGTATTATGGACAGTTCGTTGATGATTTAGAGACGTGTTATAACACTGTAAAAAAAGCGATGAAAGAAGTCGATATTTTAATTGCAACTGGTGGCGTTTCAGTAGGAGACTACGATTATTTACCTGCTATTTATGAGAGATTACAAGCTAATGTACTTTTCAATAAAATAGCGATGCGACCAGGAAGCGTGACTACTGTAGCTGAGCTAGAAGGAAAACTATTATTCGGTCTATCTGGTAATCCTTCAGCTTGTTATGTCGGATGTGAATTATATGTTCGGCCAGTCATTGGAACGTATTTGCATAGGAAAGATCCGCACGCATATCGTGCAGAAGCGATTTTACAGAAAGATTTTCCGAAAGCAAACCCATTTACTCGTTTTGTACGAGGGAAAGTGGAAAGTGTAGATGGAAAATTGCAAGCTACACCAGTTGGTTTAGATAAATCTAGTGCAATTTCTTCACTTGCAGAGGCGAATGCATTTATCGTCCTGCCGGGAGGAACGAGAGGATTTGAAGCAGGAATAATTGTTTCGGTATTATTATTGGAATCGAACATAGGAAGTGAGTGGCCGTGGAAAGAACCACTTCGATCATATAAGTAATAGAAAAATAGATTGCTAACTTATACAAAGGTAAGAGGTGCAAAATGACACATACGTATTATGAAGTAATTGATACACCTATTTCAATTGAAGAAGTTACAAACAAAGTAATTTGGTGTGAGTGTGGTGCGGTTACTACTTTCATTGGTACCGTCAGAGAATTTACGAAAGGACGTCGTACGCTATATTTAGAGTATGTAGCATATAAAACAATGGCGGAAAAACAGCTTGAGAAAATTGGTAATGAAGTAGAAGAGAAGTGGCCTGGGACATATGTAGCAATTACACATCGCATTGGTACATTGGAAATTTCTGATTTTGCTGTTGTTGTCGCCGTTTCAACACCACACCGGAAAGCAGCCTATGAGGCGAACGAATATATTATGGAGCGTATAAAACAAATTGTTCCGATTTGGAAGAAAGAGTTTTGGGAAGATGGTGAGTTATGGATAGGTGATCAGTCAGAGAAAGTAGCATATGTAAATGGCGAGCCTGAAAAGGAGATGAGAACATGATTGAAGTGCTATTATTTGCACATTTGCAAGAAGAAGCAAGCAAACCTGCCTTGCACATAGATTGTGAAAATATTACGGTTACTGAACTAAAGGAATTTCTGGTTAAGGAATATAACGTAGCAATTTCAAACGAGGTTATGGTCGCCATAAATGAAGAGTATGCAAATGAAGGTGACATCATTCAAACTGGCGATGTAGTAGCAATGATTCCGCCAGTAAGTGGTGGTTGATTCTTTTCAGCCTAATCATGTTAGGACGTGATTAGGCTGGAGAGAATGAATATAACTATGCATACATAGGAGGGAACAGGATGAAAAGTCCTAATTTTCAATTAAGTTTACAAACTTCTAATCTAGTTATCGGTTTTATGGTATGGGTTATCTTATCATCATTAATGCCATATATTAAAGCGGATATTCCATTAACTGCGGGACAAATTTCTATGGTCACAGCAGTACCGGTTATTTTAGGTTCTATTCTTCGCATTCCAATTGGTTATTGGACAAATCGTTACGGAGCAAGAAAATTGTTCTTTATTAGTTTTATACTTTTATTATTCCCTGTCTTTTACATTAGTGTTGCCAATTCTATGATGGATTTAATTATTGGTGGATTATTTGTAGGGATTGGTGGTGCTGTATTCTCTGTAGGAGTAACTTCTCTACCGAAATACTTCCCGAAAGAGAGTCACGGTTTTGTAAATGGTATTTACGGTGTGGGTAACGCTGGAACAGCAATTACTTCATTTTTAGCACCTGTAATTGCGACATCAGTTGGCTGGAGAACAACAGTACAGTGTTATTTAGTTTTACTTGCAGCATTTGCACTTATGAACTTTTTATTAGGCGATCGTAAGGAAAAAAAGGTGAATACACCATTAATGGAACAAATAAAGGGTGTATATAAAAATGAAAAACTTTGGTTTCTATGTATCTTTTACTTTTTAACATTTGGATCATTTGTTGCATTTACAGTATATTTACCAAACTTTTTAGTGTCTCACTTCGGATTAGAGAAAGTAGATGCAGGCATGCGGACAGCTGGATTCATCGTATTAGCAACAATGATGCGCCCGATTGGTGGTTGGCTCGGTGATAAATTTAATCCATTTAAAATATTAATCTTCGTATTTATCGGCTTAACACTATCTGGTATTGTTTTATCATTCATGCCTAGTATGAACGTGTATACGTTTGGTTGCTTACTAGTCGCATTCTGTGCAGGTATTGGAAATGGAACAATCTTTAAGCTTGTTCCAATGTACTTCTCTGAGCAAGCAGGGATTGTAAATGGGGTTGTGTCAGCTTTAGGTGGATTAGGAGGGTTCTTCCCACCATTAATTTTAACGTTACTATTCCAACTAACAGGTCATTATGCAATTGGATTTATGGCGTTATCAGAAGTCGCTCTTGCTTGTTTAATCATTACAGTATGGATGTATAGCCAAGAGAAGCTGTTAGTGATGTTAAAGAATCATTAATAAAGAAAAAGAACCCTCCTAAAGTAATCTAGGAGGGTTCTTTTAGTAATAGGCTTCGATATGTTTTTTATTGCTAACTTAACAAACACTTGTATTCTAAAATAATGTGGTTTAAAAATGAAAAACAGAAGTTTTATGGAATTTTATGTTAAAATATAGATATCAGATGTTATTCAATTAAAGGGTTAGTTAAAGAAAGTTTAAATCTCTTCCGAAGATAGAACTAATTTTTAGCATACAAATACTTAATTGGATCGGGGTGTTTAGATGAAAAAATTATATAAGTCCACTCAAGATAAACAAGTATCAGGTGTATTAGGTGGCTTAAGCGATAAGTATAGAATTGATGTAAGTATCCTTCGCATAGTCACTGCATTATCAGCCGTTTTTACTAGTGGATTTACGGTGTTACTTTATATAATAGCTGCAATTGTTTTGCCTACAGATAAAGATATTAAGAGATAAATGTATGAACTTAAATCTAATTCCACAATCGAGAACTCTGTTTTTTGTCTATTGAAAGTTTCCAAAGTAAAAGCAACAGTACGATTGTTATAAGACTGAAATGAACAAACGAAAAATCCTCATAAAACATTCGGAATATATCGAGAACGAAAATAATAACTTTTGAATTAAACGATGACTATTGATCGCTAACGAATCGATAAATAGTCGTCATTTTCTAAAAAAACTATATATAAATATTTATAAATTTTAAAAATATATGAAGGTATTTATAACAAGAAAAAACTTCATATTTTTTAGGGCCAGATTTTTTCGTAAGGCTAATGGATATTGTGAAAAAGTACACCTAAAATAAAGAATAAAGTTTAGGTCGATAAGATAAAATTATGAATTTGTATAAATAATCCATAATTTTCTTTATGAGTCATATTTGATATGTTAAAGAAAAGAGAGGGGAGGGAAATGAAATGAGAATTTTTGATGCACATTTTCATATTATTGATTTTAATTTTCCGATTATTGAGAACCAAGGGTATTTTCCACCCAACTTTGTTGTAGAAGATTATCAGAATGAAACTCCTAATTTGAATGTAATTGGTGGAGCGATCGTATCTGGTTCTTTCCAAGGGTTTGATCAAGAATATTTATTAAAGGCACTAAAACAGTTGGGTTCAACATTTTGTGGCGTAACACAATTACCTTTTACAGTGACGGATGAAGAAATACTAAATTTAAATGAAAATGGGGTAAAAGCATTACGCTTTAATATTAAAAGAGGTGGTTCAGAAGATTTATCGAAGCTGGATTACTTTGCTAGAAGAGTTCATGATTTAGTAGGATGGCATAGTGAGCTTTATATGGATGCAAAAGAGTTGCCCGGAATTGCATCCACTATAGAAAAATTACCAGCTATATCAATTGACCATTTAGGGTTATCAGAAGAAGGTTTACCATATTTATTAAAACTAGTTGATAAAGGGGTACATGTGAAAGCTACTGGTTTTGGTCGTGTCGAATTAGATGTTGAGAATGCCTTAAAGTCGATTTATGAAGTTAACCCAGATGCACTTATGTTTGGAACAGATTTACCATCTACAAGAGCAAAAAGACCTTTTGAGTATGGAGATATCAAATTGATTCAACAGCTATTTGATGAACAAGCTACCGATAAAATCCTGTATACGAATGCTTTCAAATGGTATTTTGGGTAGCGTCAGGGGCTACATTTGAATTAACTGTATCCATATTTAGTAAAGAGTTTAATCCAACTATTATGTATTTAGAATGGGGTATTAAATGTTTGTTTTTATTATATTAGACGTGATATTACCAATATTAATATTGATTCTAATTGGTGCAATCTTACAAAGAAAGTTCCAATTTAACTTAAAGCAGCTATCTACACTTATTACTTATTGCTTGATGCCAGCGGCTGTATTTGTGAATATATATGATATTAGTATAGAAACAGGTTTGTTGCTCCAGATAATATACTATTTAATACTTTACAGTCTGAGTGTGATGATAGTAAGTCATTTCATTTCAAAAACATTAAAGTTAGAAAAAGGAGAAAGTGCAGCTCTAAAAAATAGCATTTCGTTAATGAATTCCGGTAATTATGGATTACCAGTAAGTCAATTGATTTTCAGTCACAATCCAGTGGGGGTTTCCATTCAGATTTTCATTGTGATTTTCCAGAATCTTTTAACTTATTCATATGGGATATATAACTTACTATCAGCAACAAAAACAATCGGAAGTATTATTCAATCATTTCTAAGACTGCCTGTATTTCATGCACTCATATTAGGGGTTCTCTTTCAATCTTTTACAATTCAAATACCTAATTCTATCTTTCTACCTCTTAATCAGCTTGCGAATAGTTTTGTTGCAATAGCACTCATATTGCTAGGAGCGCAATTATCCAACATTAAGCTTAATTTTTTCCATCGAGTCATAACATGGGCTTTAATTGGAAGATTATTGATGGGACCATTATTAGCACTTGTCATGATATACCTACTAAACATTGATGGTATTGTTGCACAATCATTATTTATTGCAAGTTCTTTTCCTACTTCAAGAAATACAGCAACTATTGCTATGGAGTATCAAATAGAGCCTGAACTACATGCACAAATCGTTTTATTTTCAACATTTTTCAGCATTATTACAGTAACTGTCGTTATTTATTTGTCATATATTTTGTTTTGAATATACGTGCAAAAACGGATAGATTTGAGGCGGTAAATGATGGATGGAAATCCCATCGATATGAGAAGAAAACAGTCTTTGATATATTGGGTGTCGTTTACAATTGTACCATGTCTGATAATCAAGCGGCTTAATTCAAAAAAGGAACCAAAACAAAAAGAACAAACGCTTCTAAAAAACGTTTGTCCAAAGATAATTACTATTTTAGCTAAGAAATAGATTATTATTTGTGAGTACGAGAAAGCTTTTTTATAAGTTTAGGAAATATAGATGTTAGTTCCTGCTTCAAACGCTTTGTAAACGATGGATCCTTACCGGAAGTTGAAATCGTTACAATATATTCATCATTTCGGATGACACCAGGTGTGTGAAAGGATGATTCTGTGCCATCACTTACAATGTTAACCCATTGGAAATCATGTGCGGCTTGTTTGACCATCATATTGACATCATGTTGATTTGTAGCTGCATAAATAAGGTGAGCATCTTTAATATCATCATTACTAAAAGTTTTTTGCTTCCAAGTAATATAAGGAAGTTCCTTCATTTCCTCGCAAATCTCTGGGCTGATAACGGTGACAAAAGCGCCTGTATCTTTTAATCCAGACGCTTTCCGATATGCGATTTTACCACCACCAACTATAACAACTACTTTTTTATCTAAATTAAACATAAGAGGGCACATGTTATACATACACACATTCCTCCATTCGTTCTAATAATGTTAACTTCATATATGTATCAAACTGAAGACAGTTGCAAGTCGTGATGTGATCATATTTTTTTGTATGCAACTTAATTTTTTGAAGTAACAAACCGGTAAAGAGAAGGTACGGCATGACATATACATGGGACGCAGTCGATGTTATCGTCTTGAGCTCAGCAGTAAAAGAGGGCGCTCCTTTCGTTAAAAAGGAGCACGATACTGGCATACCGAGTTTTCGTTCGACCGCTGCTCCGATTTGTTGTAACTCATGTATGGGCTGTGGATCACTACTGCCTCGTCCTACGAGTAAAACGCTACTATCTTGCTTTGGCATAGTTTCACGTATTCTTTTCACTACAAGTTCAACCATATGTGGATGCGTACTAAAAGGTGGTACAATTGAAAATGTTATTTGAGGATATTTCTTTTGTAGTTGCTCTATTTCAAAAGGAATATCACGTTTATAGTGAGCTGCTGCAAATAATAAAACAGGTACAATCATTATTTCAGTTGCACCCTCTAGTATTGCTTCTGTAACTGCATCCGAAATGGTAGGTGTCGTTAGTTCTAGAAAAGCTATTTTTTGACTCCTTTCGTTACGTTCTTTCATAACAGATTGAATAAAGTGAATGAATTGTTCATTACCTTCTCGCAGGCGACTACCGTGTCCAACATATACAATTCCTTTCATCGTACCACCAAATCTTTCTTCATAATCATGTCTTGTAATTGCTCATCTACATTATGAAAACCAACTTTATTCGCATAGTGTAACGTTGGAATGTCGGTATACGAGAATGGTAGAGTAAGAATATCGATAAAGCCAAGTCGTTTTATTTCTGCTAGAAACGTATCAATAGAAGCACGTCCTTCAAATACAATGCTATCCCATGAGAATTCAGAAAGCATACGAGAATGGACTTCATCGAAGCGATGATCAATTGTATACTCATGAGTCATCATGTAGGACCCAGCACCAATTTTTTCTTGAATAAAACCAATTCGATTAATATTTCTGCCTAAATAAACAGTTGTATCGGAAGAGAACTCTGCTTGTTTACTTAGTAGCCCATATTGCATAAGTTTTTCTTGAGTGGCAACGTTCATATACTGCAGTTTCGCCTGTAAGGAACGAATATCTTTCTGGTGTTTACTACATGATCGCATCAAGATTTCTACACTTTCAGCTGAACAAAATACAAGGCGATCAACGTTAAAAATTTCATTGATTTGTTCAGATGTTAATGTGTATTCTTCCCTTTTGAAAGTTGGAATTTGATATGTTTCTGCACCGCATTCTTGTAACTTTTGCTTCATGAAACTGGTTTTATTTGTTGCGGATGCAAATAAAACTTTTTTACCATGCAATGGTTTACGTTCTTTCCAAGCGATTTGATCCCGTAAGGAAACGACATCACCAACAATTGTCATAGAAGGGTTAGAAATATTTTCGTTTTTGACGACAGGAACAATGGTTGAAAGTGTTCCTGTGACAACGCGTTGCTTTCCAGTTGTACCCCACTCAATGACTGCTACGGGTGTATTTTCTTGTTTTCCTGCTTGTAGTAAGTTTTCACAAATTGTAGGTAAGTTCTTTATACCCATGTAGTAGGCAATTGTGTCGCTATTGTGGGATGAATTATATTTTCCATGATCGGTTAAAGGACCTTTTGCATGCCCAGTTAGTAAAGTAACGCTATTACTATAGTCACGGTGGGTGAGGGGGATACCTGCATAGCTACTAGCGGCGATGCTAGATGTAATACCTGGTACAATTTCATATGGAATGTCCGCTGCTGCTAAAGTTTCTGCTTCTTCACCAACACGGCCAAAAATAGATGGATCTCCGCCCTTTAAGCGGACAACGATTTTTCCTTCTTGTGCAAATTGAAGGAGGTGGGCGTTAATCATTTCTTGACGCATAGTATGATTCTTTGGCATTTTACCGCAATAAATAAGTTCACAAGTTGGCTTTGTATAGCTAAGAAAGTTAGGGTTCAATAAGCGGTCATATAAGACAATATCTGCACGCTTTAAGCAATCTATCGCTTTCTTTGTAATAAGCCCTTCATCACCTGGTCCTGCACCAACTAAATATACATATCCGTTCATAATCGCACCTCATCATTTTTTATTTAAAAAGAAGCCAGAGGAGGCTTCCTTTCGTAAATTACATGTTTATATAAATGTCACCATCAATAACTTCTACTTCGTACGTTTGGATACAGCCGTCATCAGGTTTTTGAACTTCACCTGTTAGTAATGAGATTTTCCAATCATGCAGTGGACAAAAGACGAATTCCCCAGATACAATTCCTTCCGCTAACGGTCCGTTTTTATGAGGACAACGATTTTCTACAGCTCGAATATCTCCATTTGAAAGGCGGAATAGGGCGATAGACATACCTTTCATTTGTACCTCTTTACCAATTTGAATAGGAAGGTCTTCCGCACGCATAACTTTTATTTTTTCTTTCGTTTGTATCATATAGATCACAGCTCCTTATTTCACAGTTTCTACTTCATACATCGCTTTTAAAGACTTCGTTTCTAGTGCTTGTCCCCAAGCTTCCGTATATGTGCTACGAGCTGTTTGGAAACGATCATTTAACATCGTGACCATACTTGTATCTTGTAGTATTTCTTTTATATGATCGAAGCCTAATCGTTCTGTCCAATAGGCAGTACGCTCCCCGTAAATACCAGTTTCACGATAATATTGCATGTAAGCTGTAGCGATGCGAAGGACATCGTCTTCAGTAGGGACGATCATTACAAAATCAGCCTCGCGTACTTCCGTACCACCATTTCCACCGATATACAGTTGGAATCCATTTTCAACACACACAACGCCGAAATCTTTCGTAAGTACTTCCGCACAGTTACGTGGACAACCTGTTACACCCATTTTCATTTTATGAGGTGTATCTACCATTTCTAATGACTGTTCAAGGAGCATACCAAGTCCTAATGAATCTTTCGTACCGAAACGACAGAAGCGAGAACCAACACATGATTTTACATTACGAAGCGATTTTGAGTACGCATATCCAGAAGTCATATTTAAGTCAGCCCATACGTTAGGTAAATCTTGTTTCTTAACACCATATAAGCCGATTCGGCTCGCACCTGTAATTTTCACAAGAGGAACGTCATATTTTTTTGCGACTTCAGCAATTTTCATTAAATCATCTGCGGTTGTAACGCCTCCGTACATACGTGGAATAACAGAGAATGTACCATCGTGCTGGATGTTACCATTCATTCTTTCATTAACGTAACGAGATGATTTATCATCTACATATTCTTCCGGAATCGCCATACGTAAATAGTAATTTAAAGCAGGACGACATTTCGAACAGCCGTCTTCATGTGCAAAACTGAGTACATTTCGTACTTCTTTTGGCGATTTTAAACCTTTCTCGTGAATGGCGGCTACGACTTCGTCACGTGATAAAGTTGTACATCCGCACATACCAGCAGACTGCGCAGAAGCATCAAAAGCATCTCCGAGTGTATGAGCTAGAACTTGTTCCACAAGCGGACGACATTTACCACAAGACCCTGCGGCTTTCGTGCATCCTTTAACTTCTTCAAAAGTAGTTAACTCTTGTTCTAAAATGGCATGAACGATTGTACCTTTCGTAACGCCATTACATCCGCAAACAGTGTCATCAGCACTCATAGTAGCAACGTTAAGTTCGTTTTCTTCACCAGCTTTGTGAAGAAGGGAAGCTGCTGTATATTCTTGTATATCTTCTTCTTTCTTTAACATGCTAAAGAGGCGTGTACCATCAGCAGTATCACCATATAAAACAATACCGACGACTTTATTGTCACGAATTAATACTTTTTTATAGGAACGTTTACATTCATCAAAGATTGATATTGCTTTCGTTATATCATCTTCATAAATTTGGCCAGCAGAGAATAAATCACAACCTGCAACTTTTAATTGTGTACCGACGATACTGCCCACATATCCATCAGTTTGTAAATTTGTTATATGCTTTGCTAATATTGCGCCTTGTTCATAAAGAGGGGCAACAAGTCCATATGCGATACCGTCATGTTCCGCACATTCTCCAACAGCATAAATGGATGCATCATTTGTTTGCATATAGTCGTTAACTACAATGCCGCGATTTACAATTAAACTAGCATCTTTTGCTAAATGGGTATTCGGGCGTATTCCAACAGCCATCACGATTAAATTACAATCTACAACTTCACCATCTTCAAATTGAATGCCCTCAACATGGTCTGTACCAAGAATCTTTACAGTTTTCTTTTCCATTAGAAACTTCATGCCTTGCGCTTCTAAATCTTCAAGCAATAGGGAAGCTGCTTTCGTATCTAGTTGTTGCTCCATTAAGCTAGGCATTAAATGAACAACATGTACGTCCATTCCTAAGTCAATAAGACCTCTTGCGGCTTCTAAACCGAGTAATCCACCACCAATGACAACGGCCTTTTTCTTTTCTTTAGCGGTATCCATCATAAATTGTGTATCTTCAATTGTTCGAAATCCTGTTACACCAGGAAGGGTGGAACCTTCAACTGGTAAAATAAAAGCACTAGAACCTGTTGCGATAATGAGTTTGTCGTATGTAAGAGTACGATTTTTTTCTGTGATAATGACCTTTTCCTCGCGGTTAATACTTTGAACTCTCTCGTTTGTATATAAAGTTATTTCGTTTTCTTCGTACCAACTATATTCGTTCATAATGATATCTTGCATATTTGTTTTGCCTTGTAGAACATGAGAGAGCATAATGCGATTGTAGTTTGGATGTGGTTCATCTCCAAAAATAGTAATCTCATATGAATCACTATCATGTTTTAATATTTCTTCCATACAGCGTATGCCAGCCATACCATTTCCGATCATAACTAAACGTTTTTTCATTTTCGTTTCCCCTTTTTATGTGAAATGTTGAACAAAGGATTATATTTCTATTATAGAAAATTAAAAAAGAGGGAGATGTGATATTTATCACATTTTTGTAATGATTCACAAATTGTTAAAATTCGGATTTATGTGAAGGGAGAAGCGAAAGGGAATATGGTTATATGGGTAGAGGGGAAGTGTAAATATTTTTTACACAATGAAAAAGCAGGACATGAGCATTTATACTCATGTCCTGCACTTTATTTATGCTTTTGAAATTGCACGCGGAAATAAAATATTATTTTCTAAATGAATGTGCTCAAATAAATCAGATTCAATGGCTTCAAGGCGCTGGTAAACAAGGCGATAAGTGCCGCAAGCTCCTTCTGGTGGAGTAAAGTCATTTGTAACCTTACGAAGTTCTTTAATAATATTGCCAGCGTGGTTATGTTCATTTTCGAGCTCATCTACTACTTTACGTAACTTTGCATAGTTTTCATCAGTTGGATTTTGTTCGAATTCTAAAATTAACGGGAAATCTTCCGTTTCTTCTTTAATTAAATGTTGTTCTAATTCCATTTTAAGTTCATGAAATAGTTTATGAATTTGAGCTAAATGAGGCTGATTTGCTCCATGAACGCGTAATACTTTCGTCACATATGGACTTAGCTGTGGCAACTCTTCATTTAAATAGCGATGATGCTTATTAATCACATAATCAATCAATTCACGATATGAAGCATTTTTCCAATCAATTTCAGATTCATTTAATAGTTTCGTATTATTATAAAGTGTATTTAACTCTGTAATTACCTCTGTTGCCGATAAATTTCTTTCATTAATTGCGTCAAGAAGTGGTCTATTACCACCACAACAAAAGTCTATTCTATATGATTTAAAAAGGTCACTAGCTTTCGGAAATTGTGTAACAATCTCACCGATAATTGAAGTTTCAGTAAATGTATGTTTCATATGAATGCCTCCATAAAGTTTAAATGTAATATCTAAATTAAGAATAGCGTTAAATTAAAATCAATGTGGTGATTTAAATCACTTATTATGTGTCATTTTTGAGAATAATAAAATGAGTTTTATAAAAGGGAGAGGGAGGGTAATTCGTCGCAATAGTTTCTGATAATAAAAAAAGAAGCTTACTAGAAGCTTCTTTTTTACTACTATTTTTCACATGCAACTCCATCGCCATCACGATCAAGTTTAGAGCTATAACCTGGTTGATCTCTATATAATGGAGCTTTTCCAGCGTTTTTAACTTCAGTACAATTTTTGTAAGTTACATTACTATTGTTACCTGCAGCTGGTTGTGTTTGAGCTTGCTGTACTTTTTGCTGATCCTCTTGTTGTTTGCGAGCTTGTTCATCAGCCTGGCGTTTTTGCTCTTCTTGTTGTTTGCGAGCTTGTTCATCAGCCTGGCGTTTTTGCTCTTCTTGTTGTTTACGAGCTTGTTCATCAGCCTGGCGTTTTTGCTCTTCTTGTTGTTTACGAGCCTGTTCATCAGCCTGGCGTTTTTGCTCTTCTTGTTGTTTACGAGCTTGTTCATCAGCTAGACGTTTTTGCTCTTCTTGTTGTTTACGAGCTTGTTCATCAGCTAGACGCTTTTCATCTTCTTGCTTAAGAGCTTGCTCTTCGGCTTGGCGTTTTTCATCTTCTTGTTGTTTACGAGTTTTTTCGTCCGCTTCTTTCTTTTCTACTTCCTTTTTCTTTTCGTCATCTTTTTTCTCTTCACTATTAGAAGCGACTTGTTTATTAGTTGCTGTCGTTTTTTCAGAAGAAGGACCTGAAATACCTAATAGCACAACAAAAATGACAAATAAAATAGCTGTAATGATAAATTGTTTTTTTGCAACACCTGTCTTTTTAATTACAGATAATATTGCTAGTACGAGGAAGAAAATAAATAAAACAAAGCTTAAAATAGAAAAAAATTCAACGATTGGGTGATTAGAAGTCTCTGCGCCAGTTATTATTAAGACGATTGAAATCATAAAAAGAATAACGGTAGAACGACCATATCGTATTGCTTTACCATTTTTCTTAAAGAACGAGATGATGCAAAGAATTAAAAGGATAAAAGCAATAAAAAATAAAGCTGCACCAATATTACTCAAAACTGCCATTTTCATACCTCCATTTGTAAGATTTTCTCTATTGATTATATAGGGATTTATTGGATATTACACGTTTTATATTAATTTAGAAAATTAATATATTTAATAGACATATAAACATTTATTTCGTATATAAGGAAAAATAGATATATCTACTATTACATTTTGAAAGAGATTTCATAAATTATGGTATATCGATTGAAAGGAGGAGATTTGAATGGAATTTCAATTATTAGTGAATTGTGTGTTACAAGAAGGGAATGCTTACTTTTTAGTAACAAAAGTAGACGATGTTATTACGTTGAAAGTGCCAATTACAGCAGGAGTAGCAGGTTTATTCTTAGCTTTAGGTGTACCAAGATGTTCTTAATTTAGCTTTTGATAGTAAAAGGATGAGGGACAAGCCTTCCCCTTTTACTATTACATAATTTTTTTATGTAAACTAAATAAGGATTTTTAAGTTTTTTAATATTATTTTTGCCATAGCACGTTTAAAACGGACATGCATATACTATAATGTTTCATTGGCCTTTGATGATGAACGATAGTTTTAAAAAGTGTATCGAAAGTAGAAGTGATATTCTTTTCAATAATGAAAATAAAAGAGGTGCTAGTATATATGAAAAGACGAACGTATGATATTCCAGTCGTATTACGAAGAGAATGGTTTTTAATAGAATTAGCGCATTTAACAAAAAAATATGGGATTGAAATAGCAACTAGTAAAATAGAAGATGCACCATTTCTAAGAGATCAAGTTACAGAATTCAAAATAGGAGCGGGTTTGCAATACGATAAATATGATGATGAGTACATTATCGAGTTTTAAACAAAGAAGCTGCGTATAAAAGGTTATTAAAGAGACCTTTTATACGCAGTTTTTTTGTAAAGAGAAAGCTTTATTGAGAAATATTCAAAACGCTTATTGTAAAAAGGAATGAAGAAATGTTGAGAGAATAACGTTTGATAAGAAAGGAATGCGGCTATTAATTTCTTATTATATTGTAACGTAAAAGTAATTGATTAAATGGAATTTAAAACAATTGGTGTTCAACGGAATGGCAGCGTTTTCTTTCAGGAGAAAAAGGGGGATGTTAATGGGAATTATGAAAAGGAGTATCGCATTATTTATTGTACTTTGTTTTATGAGTCCGCTGGTTTTTAGTGAAAATGTACACGCGGAGGTTGTAACAGAGCTTAAGACTGGCTTTCCAAATCAAGAAGTATTTACTCCTGGAGAATGGTTTTTAGGTCAGAAACCTGCTAATTATGATGAGAATAAAACACCAATTCTCTTTGTACAAGGAAGAAATGGTAATGCGGATAGTTGGTATGGAAAGACAGTATATCATGAGATGAATGATATGTACGATTATGCTTTGAAAGCAGGCTATCAAACTGTATTTATTCAATTATATGATGCCGCGGGGAAAGGATCAGCTAGCCAATGGGACAATGGAAAATTGTTAGCACAAAAGCTTGAAGAGATTTATAATCATTTTGGCAAAAAAGTAAATATTGTAGCTCACAGTAAAGGTGGTATTGATACACAAGCTGCGTTAGTTGGATATGGAGCGAATCGATTTGTTGGAAATGTTATTACGCTTGCCACTCCGCATTACGGATCCAATTTAGCGGATTTATCATATAGTTGGTGGGCAGGATGGCTTGCCTCTATATTAGGTCAAAAAGATGATGGGACATATTCATTGCAAATAGGTGAAATGGCAAAGTTTCGTTCTACAATAGATAATAATCCTGCAGCTAAATTAAACCGTTACTATACGGCTACTGGGACAAGCTGGGGACCTGTTTTTTCAGCACTATCTATGGGCGGGTTGTATTTGTCATCATACGGTTCTAATGATGGATTGGTGAACGAATGGAGTGCTAAGTTACCATATGGAACACATTTATTTACAGATTCACGATTTGATCATGATAATATACGAAAAGGTTCAGCCGTTTTCGCACGAATTGAACCATATTTACGGACAGTAAATGTACCAGTACCAGCTTTATTAGCCCCGAGTAATAGTTCAGAGGATAAGGCAGAACAATTAAACACAACTTCTAATCAAGCTATTTTAGGAGGAGAGTTGTCACAAAATGAGTGGGTAGGACAAACTGTCGCAGTTGATAAAAAAGCAGAAGGGGTAGTTTCTATTTTAACAGCTTCTTCAGATGTAGAAATACAACTAATATCTCCAAAAGGAAAAGTTTATACAAATAAAGATAGTGCTGTATCTACTGGTGAAGGTGAATCTCTCTTTAAAGGAGCCACTATAAGAACATTTAAATTTGATAAAATGGAAGCAGGAGAATGGCAAGTTAAAATGATGGCGAAGCAGCCGAAAGATGCATATTTAATCGTGACCGATTACAAAAAAGATGCTCCGTTCGTCCTTCAAATGCCGGCAAAGGTTAAAGTAAATGAAGCAGAGTATAAACTCAAAAAATCACCTGTAGCTCCAGAAATGAAAGGCGATCTTTCAGTAACAGTACGAGTAATTAATAAAGATGGAAAATTAGTTTCTGAATCAAATGAATCGAAAAACATTAATACAACTACATTTACAGGTGTTTTGAAAAATATAGAACAGCCAGGTGTATATAACGTTACAATTGATATGAAAGGAATGAATAAGGAAGGACAACCTTATAATCGTACGATAGTTAAATCGGTTTATGTGGAGAAGTAGGAAAGAATGAATCGGTTTTAATAAAAAAAGTGCCGAATTCTTGTGGAAGAAGGATTTCGGCACTTTTTCATGTTTATTAGATGAATAGAAAAGTGAAATAGGAGCTTATGTTCTATAAGAGGACGATAGGAATAAAAAAAACGTTATGCAATAAAAAAGATGCTGAGTTAGCATCTGAATGTGAGGGAATAGTATTAACTTAGTTTTGTAACTGTTAATTCAACTGAATTTATACCATTATCACAAGTTACAATACTTTGATGATTAAAACCACTATTATTTCTAAGTTGAAGAGTTGAATTAGCAGGCACCGTAACAATAGTTTCGCCAACTAGTTGAAGGCATTCGTTATTTGATGAAGTATTCATTTGAAAAGCGAAATCACCTTGACTATTAGCAAGTGGATTATTATTTAAAAATATAGTTATGACTGGAATATGGGGAAATACAGGATTTAACGTAGTGTTAATACTTGAAATGAAAGAAATTCTATAATCACCAGCTTTACTAAATTGTATAGTAGTCGGATTTAATAAGGAAACTCCCCCTGCCAAAGGGCCAACGTGATTAAACGGAAAAGAACCGCCAAAAGGAACAGTTATAAACTCAGTTTGCCAAAAAGTGCCGTAAGCAGGCTTAGATGATTTATGTGAATGGTCGCATGAACATTTTTTATACGAACTGGAAGATTGATGGCACGAACATTGTTTATATGAACTAGAAGAAGAGTGGCATGAAGATCTTTTATATGAACTTGAAGAATGATAGTATGAACCCAATATATTACCTCCTATTATTAATAAATGTATAACACATAGTAGTTTATGCAATCGAAAAGCAATTGGCGTGTATACTTGTCCATATATAAGGTAATAGATTTGGGATAAAAAGCTGGCATAATATAAAGTGCTCTAATGAGGAGATATAGTTTTCAAAAAAATGGAGTTAGAATATTCTATGTAATGAATTTTGGAGAAGAAAAAGGATGAATATTTAGCAGATAACTCTATCCAAGGTTTTAAAATGTTGAAGTATTTAAACTTTAAGATAGTATATCGCTAAAGTAAAGAAGAGAAGTATTTAAAGGACAGCATTTTAGTGAAACAGAGAAATGGATAAAGCGATGATTAAGTTTTTAACTTAGTCGTCGCTTTTTATTTATGTAGTTGTGCAGGAAGAAGGCAAAAAATATCGAATGAATGTAATTATACAGAATTGTTTGTATTTATTTCGAATAGTAGTTAAAGATACGTTAGTTATATTTCAAACAGTAAGAAAAGAGAGATTAAATAATAGAGGGAGCAACTTACATGGAAAATATATTAAAGGTATCCTCAAAATCAAGTCCGAATTCAGTGGCAGGTGCAATAGCGGGCGTACTAAGAGCAAGTGGCAAAGTAGAAATCCAAGTGATTGGAGCTGGTTCTTTAAATCAAGCGATTAAAGCAATTGCGATTGCAAGAGGTTTTGTAGCTCCAAGTGGCATTGACTTGGTTCTTGTTCCAGCATTTCAAGAGGTTACTATCGATAATCAAGAAAGAACAGCAATCAAATTAATTGTAGGTCCTAGAAGGAGAAGGTCTTAATAGCGAGCATTAATATAAGGGGATTTGAAAAGGTCAATAGACTCCAAAAAGTTAGACACGTTATTTCATTTGACAGTTCCTTGGGTGTGGATACAGTATTGTACCGGATTTATGACTTTTAATTCCTCTTTATATTTAGCGGGTTTTTCTAGAAACTTAAAAATGCCAAATCCTTTGTGACATAAGGGATTTGGCATTTTTGAGGTTTTTATGTTTTTTAAAATCAACAATTCTAAAACTGCTCATTCTTCTCCCAAGATTCTACAATATAATGAGCAATCGTTGGGTTGAATCCTTTACCAACTAAGAACATAATCGCAGCAACTTCTGTTAAAGCATGTTTGTGTGATGTATGTTTCGCTTCATTCAAGCCGTAATCTACCCAAGGTTTTACGAAATCAAGTACAGGTTTCTTTAAAGGTAAAAATTGTGTACCGACAACTTGTTGGATTTGTTGTTGCGTTGGTTCTGTAATAGGTCCAGGTGGTAAAATTTGTGGTTGTGTAATATCTAAAATCGGCCCAGGTGGTAATATTTGTGGTTGCGTCGGATCAATTGTTGGTGGTTTAGGTGGTGAGACACGTGCGTCATAGTTTGGTTGATACATTTGTTGTTGGTATGGATTTTGTTGATATTGTGGTTGCGTCTCGTATGGATTACCTTGAAATTGAGGTTCTTGGCTAGGTTGTGCTACGTATGGATTTTGAGGATATTCATAATTTGGACGTGTGTCATAAGGGTTTTGAGGATATTCAGTTTCTTGATTTTGCGGTGTTGCGTATGGATTTTGTTCGTATTGTGGCTCTTGATGTTGTGTCTCTTGCTCCTCATATTGTTCAGCATATCTTTGTTCCTGATGTTGAGGATAAAGAGGTTGTTGTGGGTAAGGTGGTTGGTTATTATAGAACATTTTTATTCCTCCTTCATAATGATGCCTACCACCTAGTGTATGGGCGGACAAGAAAATATGTGATGAAAAAATGCGGGCGTGTTACAATAAGTAACTGGGTGAAGATAAAATGATAAAACAAGAAAAAATACAAAAAACAATAACTTTCGTAAAGCATATTTTAGAAAAAGATGCGAGTGGGCATGATTGGTATCATATTGAACGCGTACATAAATTGGCGATTTCTTTATCCGAGCAAGAAGGGGGAAATCGTTTTATAATTGAAATGGCAGCATTACTTCACGATGTAGCAGATGAGAAGTTAAATGAGAGTGAAGAAGCAGGAATGAAAAAAGTTTCTGATTGGTTAGAAGAGTTACGTGTTGAAGAAGATGAAAGTAAGCATGTTCTTCATATCATCGCCAATATGTCTTATAAGGGCGGTCATGGTGGCACAGTTGAGTCACTTGAAGGGAGAATTGTTCAAGATGCGGATCGTTTAGATGCTCTTGGTGCAATTGGAATAGCTCGAACGTTTGCATACGGAGGAGCGAAAGGGTAATTAACTGTTACGATTTATTTAACAATTATAACTAAAGTTAATTTAAATATATCAGTAAGCCCTGCTAGTCAAGTGATTGGCTAGTAGTGAGGGTTAACTGCGGGCAATCCCTAAAGCTGATTGAACTACAGCGTGGCTAGAAATAGCGAGCGCGAATGTCGCGAAAGCAGAAAAAATCAATCAGATCGTGCAAGGTTAAATCCTAAACACTAGAACAATGGGTCTTCCGCCTCGAATCATCTAAGTCAAAATTGATAAGATGAACGTTCAACGACTATCTCGTATAACTGACGAGAGTACATCACAAGCCTATGGTGGTGGAAAAATCCTCTATCTCTAAATAGATAAACATATAGTCTGCGCTCATGTGAAAACATGAGAAGTTCATAAGAGAACTGGCTAAGGAATTGCGCCCTTAGTTGAACAAGATAAATCTAATTAAATCTATCGAACTTCATTGAATCTATCGAATGTATGTACTATTGTGGATTCAATGAGGTGAGAATAATAATGAAATTTTTACGAGTTAGTCAAGTATCGGAATTAACAGGTTTGCATCCTAGTAGTCTTAGGAGAATGCACAAAAGCGGTGAATTAGTACCTGAAAAGGTGACTGCTGGTGGGACACGCTACTATTCAGAAGAACAAATCTTTCATTATCTAAAAGGGGAGCGCCCAAATAATCGCACAGTAATTGGCTATTGTAGAGTCAGTTCTTCGAGTCAAAAAAACGACCTAGGAAGACAAGTCGATAGAATGAAGCAATATCTTATCGCGCGAGGTTATCAATTTGAAATTATCGAAGATATTGGTTCTGGAATCAACTATAAGAAAAAAGGCTTTAACAAGTTAATTGAACGCATTGAGAATAATGAGGTTGAAAAAGTTGTTGTCATGCACAAAGATAGACTTGTGAGGTTCGGTTATGAGTTGGTTGAAAAGATCTGTCAACTACACGGAACAGCGATTGAAGTAATTGACAATACTACTAAGACAGAAGAACAGGAGGTCGTAGAAGACCTTGTTCAGATCATTACAGTATTTAGTTGTAAACTTCAAGGCAAGCGCTCTAAAAAGACCAAACAGATAATCAAGGAGTTGACTTCTGATGATATTGGCGAAGAAAGTCAGACTGATTCCAACGCCTGAACAAGAAAAAGTGCTTAGAAACCATGCTGGAGCTTCAAGATTCGCTTATAACTATTGTAAAAGAATGAGTGATAGATACTATAAGCTATTTGGAAAATCTGTTTCACAGTTAGCTTTACAGAAACGATTTACAAAGATCAAGAAGCGAAAGCGATATGAGTGGTTAAATGACATCAACGCACAAGTTCCAAAACAGGCTTCAAAAGATTTTGACAAGGCGCGAAAAAATTCGTTCAAAAAGTACAAAAATGGCTATCACACTTCTTATAAAACCAAAAAAGATTTAATCCAAGGATTTTATGCCAATTATGAAAGACTGATTATAGGAAAGAAAGTAGTTGATATTCAGTCTATTGGAGAAGTGAAAACAAGCCAACAACTACCAAGAAACAAAAAACCATCAAATCCAAGAGTTACATTTGATGGTCGTCACTGGTGGATTAGTGTAGGGTTCAAAGAAGAATTCGAACCACCAGAACTAACCAATGAGTCGATTGGTGTGGACGTTGGTTTAAAAGAGTTGTTTGTAGCTTCTAATGGTACGAAAGAACGAAATATAAACAAAGATGCTAAGGTTAAAAAACTTTTGAAAAGGAAAAAGTCAGCGCAAAGAGATATGTCTAGGAGATTTAAAAAAGGTGTGAAATGTCAATCTGCCGGATATGAAAAAGCAAAAACCGAACACCTTCGGTTGTCTAGGGAAATTACGAATATCCGAAATAACCATATCCATCAAGCGACAGCTAAATTGGTGAAAACCAAACCAATGAGGATTGTTGTGGAAGACTTAAATATCTCAAACCTGTTAAAAAACAAAAAACTATCGAAAGCATTTTCATTTCAAAAATTAAACTTCTTCTTTCAATGTTTGTCATACAAGTGCGAGAAGTACGGCATTGCATATGTAAAAGCTGATAAATGGTTCGCTTCAAGCAAGGTTTGCTCAAGTTGCGGAGTTAAATACGACCATTCAGTTCAATCAGAAGGACAGTGGAGTTTAAAGATTCGTGAATGGAACTGTGTTCAATGTAATAGCCATCACGATAGAGATTTGAATGCTTCGATAAATTTATCAAGATGGGTAAAATAAATGCTTGATAATAGGAGGTAACGATACTGCCTCGTGTGGAGTGTTATACCCCTCGTCCCTTCGGGGGTGCGAGAACACTTTGAAGCACTAATTTGTATAAATTTGATTGAATTGTATAGATTTAGTTAAGTTTATCGTATCGGAGATTAATGTATGATCCCAATGTTCCGCCTCGAGAAGTGATGACGAAAGATGAATATAGAAAAAATAATGATCCATCTTTAAATCATTTTTATGAAAAACTTTTAAAACTAAAAGATTTAATGAACACGAACGCAGCAAAACAAGAGGCTGAAGTTCGTCATCGTTATATGGAACAGTTTATTGAACAATTTATGAAAGAGTGGAATGCACAAATATGAAAATGTTAACTGTGGAGAACTTATCGAAATCATACGGAGAAAAACCGTTATTTGATGGATTATCATGTAGTATTACAGAAGGACAACGTGTCGGAATTATCGGTGTAAACGGTACTGGTAAATCAACGTTATTAAAAATTATTGCAGGATTAGAAACTCCTGATACAGGTGATATGACGCATTCACGCGGATATACAATTAGTTATTTATCACAGCAACCAGAGTTTGATGAAAAACTAACAGTATTAGAGCAAGTGTTCCATGGTGATACACCTTTAATTCGTCTTCTTCGTGATTATGAACAATCGTTATTAAATATCGAAAAAGATCCAAGTAATGAAAAAGTACAGGAACAATTATTTGCAGTGCAGCAACGTATGGATGCGATGAGTGCATGGGAAGCAAATGCGAATGCAAAATCGTTATTAACGAAATTAGGAATTACTGATTTTACAGCAACTGTTGGAAACCTATCTGGTGGACAAAAAAAGCGTATTGCAATGGCGCAATGTTTTATTGAAACACCTGATTTATTAATTTTGGATGAGCCTACGAACCATCTTGACCATGAGACAGTTGAATGGTTAGAAGAATATTTAGCAAGATATACAGGTGCGGTATTACTTGTAACCCATGATCGTTATTTCTTAGATCGTGTGACAAACCGTATTTTTGAATTAGATAACGGTAAACTGTATAGCTACGAAGGAAACTACAGTACATTTTTAGAAGCGAAAGCACTTCGTGAAGAGCAAGAATCGGCACAAGAATCAAAACGCCAAAATTTATATCGTCGTGAACTTGCTTGGATTCGCCGTGGTGCAAAAGCCCGTTCTACGAAACAAAAGGCGCGTATTCAGCGTTTTGATGAGCTGAAGGGACAAGAAGGACCAGCAGCGAAGCAATCAGTTGATATTGCACTAAGTGGAAGTCGTTTAGGAAAGAAAGTACTTGAATTAAAAGATGTAACGAAAAAATTTGGTGATAAAACAGTATTACATAACTTTAATCATATTGTGAAGCCTGGTGATCGTATCGGAATCATCGGAGCAAATGGAAGCGGAAAATCATCACTATTAAATATGCTTGCAGGAAAATTCTCTCCTGATAGTGGTGAAATTGAAGTAGGACAAACTGTAAAAGTTGCCTATTATACACAAGAAAATGAAGAGATGAATTTAAACCAGCGTATGATTGAATACATTAAAGAGATTGCAGAAGTTATTCATACAACAGATGGAAAAGTCATTGGTGCATCTCAAATGTTAGAACGTTTCTTATTCCCGACGCATTCACATGGTACACCGATTGGTAAACTATCTGGTGGTGAAAGAAGACGTTTATATTTATTACGTATTTTAATGGGAGAACCAAACGTACTATTACTTGATGAGCCTACGAATGATTTAGACACACAAACATTAACAGTACTAGAAGATTATTTAGAAGATTTCCCAGGTGTCGTTTTAACTGTATCGCATGACCGTTACTTCTTAGATAAAGTAGTAGATGAATTGTTCATCTTTACTGGCGAAGGCGAAGTGCGTGAATTTCTAGGTAGTTATACAGAGTATTTAGAAATGGAAAAAACGAGAGAACTCATTGAGAAAGCAGAAGTTCAAAAGGAGAAAAAAGTAGTAGAAGAGGCTCCGAAACAACAACGTAAACGTAAGCTTTCTTACAATGAGCAGCGTGAATGGGAAACAATTGAAGATACAATTGCACAACTAGAAGAGAAACTTGAATCAATTGGAGAAGAACTTACGAATGTTGGATCTGACTTCACAAAGGCCCAAGAATTATCTGAAGCAGGGCAGAAGATAGAAGACGAGCTAGAAAAAACGATGGAACGATGGAGTGAACTATCCGACATCGTTGAAGGATTAAAATAAAAACAAGCTGCATATATTGAAAAGTAAAGAGAAAAACTTTACACTATTGGTAGAACCTATTTTAGGAGGGAAAAAATGAGAACATCTAATCCAATGTTGAAAAAAGAGGCATTCCGTAAAGAGGGAGCAAATACTTCTGCGATGACTATTGGCGGAACAGTAGGCAAAACGTTTATCATGCTTATCTTGCTGCTTGCAACGTCTGTCTATTCATACATACAGATGTCAAATGGTACGATGAAAATGCCAGTATTAATTGGTGCTTTAGTTATTGCGGCAATCGTTGCATTTGCATCTATCTTCTTCCCGCGCATATCACCAATTGGTGCACCGATTTATGCGGCAGTAGAAGGGGTAGTGTTAGGAAGTATTTCAGCAGTTTATGCAATGAAATTTCAGGATTCTATCGTTTTAAACGCTGTATTACTAACAATCTCAATTCTATTTGCGATGTTAGTTTTATATGCAACACGCGTAGTGAAGGTAACTGATAAATTCCGCACAGGTGTTATGGCAGCAACAATGGGAATTATGGTTATGTATTTAATCGTATTCTTATTAAACATGTTCGGTGTTTCTGTTCCATATATTCACCAAGGTGGAACAATTGGTATGATCATTAGTGCAGTTATTATTGTAGTTGCTGCATTAAATTTATTACTAGATTTCGATTTAATCGAAAATGGTGCACGTAGCCAAGCTCCAAAATATATGGAGTGGTACAGTGCAATGGGTCTAATGATGACTCTAGTATGGTTATACTTAGAAATTCTTCGTTTCGTTTCTTACTTTACGAAAAATGACTAATAAAAAATCCTGCATGAAATGTGCAGGTTTTTTTATTTTTAAAGATAAATTGAAAATATGGATGTTGGCGACTTAAATTGAAGGGGGATGGAATATGATGAAAGAGAAAAAAGGGATTATGAAAAAACTATTTTCTAAAAGTTTTTTCATAGAACTAGATGACGCTTTAACATATCCATCAGCAGAAGTTATTCGTTCAGCTATTGAAAGCTATGCGGCTAAATGTAATGAACAATTAAAAATTGAGAGTAAAGTTAAACCGATTACTTTCTACTTAGAAAATGTAATGTACCGCGCTGAAATAAAGATGGCCCGCGGAGGATATTACATATCTTGCAGTGAAGTATAATATTTTTGGAAACCTTACATGTTTAAACTATGTAGGGTTTCTTTTTTTGATTTGTAAGATATAAAGTAATAATTTTTGCTTACAAACATATCATTTTGCGCTTTTTACCCTTCCAACATTTTTCTTTACAATGAAGAAAAATATGTGAGGTGGTATAACTTATGATGAATCGAGTTGTATTAATCGGTAGATTGACAAAGGAACCAGAATTATACTACACAAAACAAGGTGTCGCTTATGCACGAATATGTGTTGCGGTGAATAGAGGTTTTCGAAATAGTTTAGGTGAGCAACAAGTAGATTTTATTAATTGTGTAATTTGGAGAAGGTCGGCTGAAAATGTAACAGAATATTGTACGAAAGGCTCACTTGTTGGGATTACAGGGCGTATTCATACGAGTAATTACGATGATGAACAAGGAAAGAGAGTATATAGAACTGAAGTTCTGATTGAGAATATTACATTTTTAGAGAGAAGGCGGGAGAGTGCATCGCAATAATATTAGAATTTTAATGATAGTTTCGGATTAATTAGGTGGAAAGAGAAAGTATGATGATGGGAAGAAATCAATAAAATTAAGCATCCGAGTAGGAGTATAAAGGGGTAACATGTTACAATACAGCTAAGAACACGCAATAAAGGAGAGTTTTTTACGTGAAGATTAAAGCAATTGAACCGACGCCAAGTCCAAATACAATGAAAGTTATTTTGAATGAAGTATTACCATCAGGAGCGCGTAATAATTATACAAATGAAAATAAAGAACAAGCACCAGTGCAAGTGCAAGAAATTTTGAAGATTGAAGGCATTAAAGGTGTGTATCATGTTGCAGACTTTTTAGCAGTGGAGCGAAATGCGAAGTATGACTGGAAAGTTTTATTACAACAAGTTCGTGCTGTTTTCGGTGAAGAAATAGTGGAAGAAAGCGAAGAACAACAACTTTCTCATTTTGGAGAAGTGAAAGTGTTTGTTCAAATGTTCTTTACAATTCCGATGCAAGTGAAGTTAACAGATGGAACCTCAGAAGAGCGTGTTGGTTTACCTGATCGTTTTAAAGAATCCATTATGAAAGTGCAAATGTCTGCACCTAACGTTGTGAAAGAGCGCAAGTGGGTAGAGCAAAGTACACGTTACGGTAATTTTGAAGAAATCGGGAAAGAAGTAGTAGAAGAAATTATTGCTGCTTATTCTGAAGAACGTGTAAATGAAACGGTTAAAGAATTATTAGATCAAGCAGGTGCTGTTGAAGTAACCATTCAAAAGCGTGAGCCATATAAAGTAACAGAAGAGATGATGAAGGATTCTGACTGGAAAAAACGTTTTGCAGCTTTAGAACAAATGGATCCTACTGAAGAAGATATGCCAGTATTGAAAATGGCGTTAGATGATGAGAAAGTATCTATCCGCCGTTTAGCAACAGCTTATTTAGGTATGGTAAAAGGTGAAGGAGTATTGCCGTTATTATATAAAGCGTTATTAGATCGTTCAGTAAGTGTTCGTCGTACAGCAGGAGATTGCTTATCGGACGTAGGTGATCCAGCAGCGATGTTCGTTATGATTAAATCTCTGAAAGATTCAAGTAAATTAGTACGCTGGCGTGCAGCAATGTTCTTATTTGAACTTGGTGATGAAAGTGCAATTCCGGCACTAAAAGCAGCAGAAGATGATCCGGAGTTTGAAGTGGCGATGCAAGCACGTTTAGCTTTAGAACGTATTGAAGGCGGCGAAGAAGCAAAAGGATCAGTATGGAAGCAAATGACGGAGTCTCGTAAAGGGGAATAGTTTATGATTGTTTTCTATGATAATTGGTGCCCGATGTGTACGGCGGTTGCAGAACGTACGAAAAGATTAGATAAAAAGGGTAAGATGAAATTTGTTTCATTTCGAGATGAAGATGTAGTTGAGAAGTATGAACTTTCTCAAGAATTACAAAGTAAGATGGAACAAAGATTGTATATTTTAAAAAATAATAAGTGGTATGACGGAATTTATAGCATTAACGTATTAGCAAAGGCCGTTCCATCTTATTGGTTTGCAGTACCTTTTATAAAACTATCTATCGTCCTTGGATTTGGAAATAAAGTATACGATTATATTGCCAACAATAGAAAACTTGTCCCAGTTGGACACTGTCGTGAAGGGGTTTGTGAAATCCCTTCAAAAAAATGAAATCATCGTTATCTTTCTTTTGCACCTATTAATAGAGCGTGATATGATGAATTTGGAGTGAAAGTTGAAGGAGAGATACAAGATGTCAAATGCATATGAAGAATACATGCGTCAAATGGTAATTCCAATGCGCCAAGAGTTAGTGCGTTCTGGATTTGAAGAGTTAACTACAGAAGAAGCTGTAACAGAATTTATGGAGAATGCATCAGGTACAACTTTAGTAGTTGTAAACTCTGTTTGTGGTTGTGCAGCTGGTTTAGCACGCCCATCAGCAGGTCAAGCGGTTGTACGTGCTGAAAAACAACCTGATCATCTTGTAACTGTATTTGCAGGTCAAGATAAAGATGCTACTGTAAAAATGCGTGAATACTTCGGAGAAATTCCTCCATCTTCACCATCTATGGCATTACTAAAAGGAAAAGAAGTTGTGCACTTCATTCACCGTCATGAAATTGAAGGCGCAACAATGGACGAAATTATTACAAACTTAGAACAAGCTTTCGAAAAGAATTGCTAAAGTAGGGGGAGAGTGAATCTCCCTCTTTTCTTTATATAGAGGTGAAAAAATGATAGTAACAACAGCAGGAAGAACAAATAAAGAAATGAAAGATTATGCAAACAAGGTAGCAGCAGAATTAAATCTTTCTTTCGTTAAACGTAATGACATACCAGTACATAAACTGCATGAGCAGTATGAACAAGATGTACTTGTCGTAGGGAAAAATCGATTAGCCATTTATCCAAAAGGTACGGAAGAGTCGTTTTTCTTTCATCCAAACTCAGCGATGTTTCGTGTTAAAAGGTTAATGCGCGGAGAGCACGATCCGTTTGTACAAGCTGCTAAATTAGAGAGCGGAATGACAGTATTAGATTGTACGCTCGGTATGGCATCAGATAGTATTGTAGCTAGTTATATCGTTGGTGAGAACGGAAAAGTAACAGGGCTTGAAGGAAACGAATATATGGCTTATATCATGAAAAAAGGCTTGCAAACATGGTCTTCATTCGTTTCTGAAATTGATGAAGCAATGCAACAAATCGATGTGAAGCAAACGGAGCATTACGCATTTTTAACACAATGTGAAGATAATAGTTATGATGTCGTTTACCTTGATCCGATGTTTGAAGAAACTGTCATAGAATCAGATGGAATTAAAGGATTAAAACACTTCGCTTTGTATCATGATATTACTGACGAAACAATTGCGGAAGCGAAGCGTGTGGCGAGAAAGCGTGTCGTTCTGAAAGATCATTTCCGTAGTTCTAGATTTGAAAAACATAATTTTCACGTATACAAAAGAAAAAGTGCTAAGTTTCACTTTGGTGTAATTGACCCTTGCTAATTGTTTGAAAAGATGTATAATAAGCAATAATTAATTAAATATACTGTCTGTGATGAAGAGAGTAGTCTTTTTCAGAAGGGAAGCGAGCTAGGGATGGTGTGAGCCTAGTGCAGAAGAAAAAGATGAAGCGCACTTCGGAGACGCTTCTTGAACGAATAGTAGAGTAAGCCGAGGCCCCCTGTCCTCGTTATAAACGGGAAAGTGGTTCGAAATGAACAACAAGGGTGGTACCACGGGTTAAAACTCGTCTCTTTTTTAGAGACGAGTTTTTTGTGTTTTAAAAAATAAGGAGGTTATAGTATGAATTATAAAACGCAGTTTGCGAAAAGTTTATCGAATATTTTTACGAATGAATTAACACAAAATCAAATTTTAGATTTAATCGAAACACCAAAACAAGATGAATTCGGAGATGCAGCGTTCCCATGCTTTTCACTAGCGAAGCAATATAAAAAATCACCAGCTATTATAGCGAAGGAATTGGCGGAGAAATTAAATGATCCGTTCTTTACGAAAGTAGAGGCTGTTGGTCCTTATGTAAATGTATTTTTTAATCGTGAAACAGTAAGTGATGAAGTATTAAAAATAATTTTAGCGGAGAAAGAAGAGTACGGTCAAAATCACTTTGGATGTGAAAAAACGGTAGTTATCGATTATTCCTCTCCTAATATAGCGAAACCTTTTTCAATGGGGCATTTACGTTCTACAATGATTGGTAATTCGCTGAAACATATCGCCGAAAAATGTGGGTATGAAGTTGTCGGAATCAATTATATTGGCGATTGGGGCACGCAGTTTGGAAAGTTAATTACCGCATATAAAAAATGGGGAAATGAAGAATTTGTTAAAGAGGATCCAATTCGTGAGTTATTTAAGTTATATGTTCAGTTTCATGAAGAAGCAAAAGAGAACAAAGAACTAGAAGAAGAAGGACGATCATGGTTTAAAAAACTAGAAGAAGGAAATGAAGAAGCAGTCGAACTTTGGAATTGGTTCCGTCATGAGTCTTTAAAAGAATTTTCTCGTATTTATGAACTTCTCGGTGTGGAATTTACAAACTTTCAAGGAGAAGCTTTCTATAACGATAAAATGGAAGACTTTATTGGGATTTTAGAAGAGCACGATTTACTTGAAGAATCAGAAGGCGCATTAGTCGTTAATTTAGAAAAAGAAGGTATGCCGCCATGCTTAATTAGAAAATCAGATGGTGCAACTATTTACGCAACGCGTGATTTAACAGCGGCATTGTATCGTCAAAACACATACGAATTTGATAAAGCGGTATATGTTGTAGGCCCAGAACAAAGCTTACATTTCAATCAATTTTTCACTGTATTAAAAAAGCTTGGTTATGACTGGGTCGATGGTATGGAACATGTACCGTTCGGGTTCATATTAAAAGATGGTAAGAAAATGTCGACACGTAAGGGCAGAATTATTTTATTGGAAGAAGTGTTAGAAGAAGCTGTTGCGCTTGCGGAACAAAATATTGAAGAGAAAAATCCGAATTTAAAACAAAAAGAAGAAGTGGCAAAACAAGTCGGTATTGGAGCAGTTATCTTCCACGATTTAAAAAATGAGCGTATGCATAATATCGAATTCTCATTAGAAAATATGTTGAAATTTGAAGGAGAAACAGGACCATATGTGCAGTACACACATGCGCGTGCCTGCTCTATTTTAAGAAAAGAAAGTGTAGAATTTGAAACGTGTACTTTTGAATTAAAAGACGATTACAGCTGGAGTGTAGTAAAATTACTCAATAAATTCCCGCAAGCAATTGAAGCGGCCTTCAACAAAAATGAGCCATCTATTATTTCAAAATACGTATTAGATGTAGCGCAAGCGTTCAATAAATATTATGGAAATGTTCGTATATTAGAAGAGAGCGAAGAGAAAGAGAGTAGACTCGCATTAGCTTACACTGTGACGGTTGTATTAAAAGAGGGATTACGTTTACTTGGGGTGGAGGCACCTGAGGAGATGTAAATATGAAAAGAATTATTATGAACTTAGTAATAAACTGACAAACCGGGTCTAGTATGAACCTGGTTTGTTTTTTTATTGGATATATAATTTTTTTGCAAAATCAATTAAAATATTTTTAGAGAGGGTGATTCATATTGATTCGAACTTTTATTTTACAAATTCCTTGTCATAGAAGATCGGAAAGAAGTTTCCTTAAACTACAAAAATACATACCTTTATGTGCGCGTTGTACAGGCATGCTTATCGGTATTTTAATGTTTCCAATTTATTTTTATATGACACCTTCGTTTCTGCTTGCAATAATACTATCATTTTCCGCTCAAATTCCGTTACTTATTGATGGATTCACCCAAAAATGGAAATGGAGAAGCAGCACAAATTTACTAAGAGTAACGACCGGTTTATTAAGCGGTAATGGTATGGGACTATTTATTGCCTCTAGCATTATATGGATAACATCTAAAAGCATATATTAACGGAAGGAGAACTTTACATGTTTTGGATTTACTCAGTTCTAATTCTTATTTCAGGAGGAAGCGGGATTAGTTTTCTCATTCATGAAAGAAATATAGAAGCAATAATTGCTTTTGTTATTTGTACAATATTTATTGTGTTACTCTATTTTCACCTAAAAAGAAATGACGAACATAGAAACTGTGATTGCAGTACATTAGCTTGTACCGATTATACTGATTGTAATTGTTAAATTATGTGAGTGGGAAAGTTAGTGTATCATTTAAGGTATACTAGCTTTTTTTATTAGAAGTGTAGGAATGTGACTATTAAATGGAGAACTTTAGTTTTGTATATAAAAGGAGGTGTTGGACCTGAAAGAGTATGATTGGAACAGTAAACTAACATATTTAAAAAATACGAGAGATTTATATTACAATGACGATTATTTAAGTTTTTTAGTAAATACAGTTTGGAAGATTTCTGAGCCAGTACATATTGTTGATTACGGTTGTGGGTATGGATACTTAGGTTTAATTTTGTTGCCGTTACTTCCAAATGGATCAAAGTATATAGGTATTGATAGCGGGGAAGCATTAATAGCTGAAGCGAGAGAGTTGTTTCGTTCGCTTCCATATGAATCAGAATTTATTGAAGGAGATGCTACAGAAATTGAATTGGAAAATAAATATGATATAGCAATCTGTCATGCCTTCTTATTACATATGAATTCACCCAAAGCAATGTTGCAAAAAATGATAAATTCGATTAAGGAGGGCGGACATGTTATTTGTTTTGAAACACATTGGATTTCTAATATGTCCTCATACACGCTAGACGGATTAATTCAATCGGAAATTATCCAGCTAGGTGTTTTGCAGAAGTTATTTGAAGAAGATGTACACAGAAGTGGTAGAGATGGCAATATTGGCATGAAAATACCAATGTATTTAAGTGAATTAGGTGTTAAAAATATTGAATGTAGAGTAAGTGATAAAGTGAATTATTTAGATTCTAATTTAAATCAAAATGATAAGCAAGGATTATATAATTCTCTAAAAGAAGAGGGGATTGCTAGTAATCCAGGTGAAAAACAACAATTTATAGACCGTTTAATGAGTCGGGGCTTAACATTTGCTGATGCACTCGCTCAATATGAAGCAGAACTACGATTTTTTGAAATGTTTCATATACATGCATCTTTAGTATATGCTCCGAATATGAAAATTACATTTGGTGAAATAAAGAAGTAAATATCATATTAGAAAAGTAAGGGAGAAGGAGAATTGCTACATTTCTAATAAGGTTATCATTATTATCAAGATTTTTCGGTAAATCGATATATCTTATCAAATCGTTAATATAATTTCATCCACTGAATGAAGCCTCAAAAAAGAAGATAAAACCCATCTTCGAATAATATATGTTATTTCATCAAATTAAACAAAATAACGAGAAAAAGTATCGTTTTTAAGATATTTAGTTATAAACTTGAATAATATTAAATAATATCGTTCATTATATGAGGTTTTAGTTGAATGCATACTATATGATGTGTAAAATCTAAGCAAGTAGGTTAGAATACTGCTTGCAAATGGCAGTATAAATAATAATTTGAGGTGAATGCATGCTAGATTTTAAGCAATTAGAGATTTGTTTGAAAGAAAAGAGATTCCTAGATGGATTACATGAGATAAATAATGAAATTGCGCATATAAAAGAAACGAATAAGTTATCATACGTGAAGAAATGGCTTTCTAATGTCTCGTCAGCTAAGGAGTTTGATACATTAATTCGTCTTGCTGATGAAGGTTTGATGCATCAATATAGCTCCTTTTTAATTCGTTATACTTATAAAAAATTCCCAAATATGAGAACGCTCTCTTTATATTGTGATGAATTAATTGATGAGCGTAAAATCCTTGATGCTGAACAATTATTAAAAGATTCTTTGGAAAAGGTAAATGAAGAGGAAACTGATGCGGATGTTTTAACGAAAGCATACTTTACGTTAGTTAGATGTTTGCTAGATATGAAGCGAAATGAAGAGGCCTATGCCTATATGCAAAAGGCGGAAAAGCATAGTACGCGTGCAGTTTTTGATAAATGGGGTTACTTATATATACAGACTGGTGAGTGGGAGAAGGCAGAGGAACAACTTTTATCCGGTCAGCAGCATAAAGATTGTGAAGAGTTAGCTACGTACTTATTGGCGCAATTATACGCATATAAAGGTGAACAGCAGCGAGCGTTACAACTCATTAATGATGCGATTGCAAAGTTCCCTCAAGTACCATATTTCTATTTTGAAAAAGTAAAATATTTATTAGATTTAGAGCGCTATGAAGAAATGTTAGCGGTAATAGATAAAATCAATCATATGCTTCCGCATCATGCATATACAACTTATTTTATACATTTACGTGCAGAAGCATTTTATAAAATGAATAATATTCACGATTTGCAAGCACTATTGAAAAGTGAAAAGAGTTTGAAAAATTCTCTATATCATCATATAGAAAAAAATCCTGATGGAAAAAAGGTTCGTTTACCGATAGTTCCGGTTGTACAAAAGGATAACTATTGCGTTCCGACAAGTTTGGAAATGATGTTAGGGGTATGGGGAGAAAAACGTACGCAAGATGAAATTGCACAACATATTTTTGATGTAACAGGTTCTAAGTTTTCAGATACAGTTACATATATAGAAGAGCAAGGTTACGAATATCGTTATTTTCAAGGGAATGAGGAAAATTATAAGAGATTACTCAATCAAGGTATTCCCGTTTTATTAAGTATAGATATTGAGCACGCTTCCCATGTACAAGTGCTTTCTGGTTATGACGATGTACTGCAAGCTTTTTATATTCAAGATCCGAATTTCTTGGAACCGATTCTTGTGGAATATGATAAGTTGCAAGAAAAATATCGTTATACAGATTGTTTAGCTATTACGTTTATACCGAAAGATAGAATGGAACAACTTTCATTTTTAAATGAGGAAGAACACACTTATTATAAAACAATCTTTTCTCTTACAGATCATTTAGGTGAGCAAGATAAAGAGGGAATTGAAAAGTTAGTACTATTTTTAAAAGAAACAAGTGAAAATCCAAACACTTGGTTATATACGATTAAACATTTAGATGCTGAAGTAGATAAAGATTTTATTCAGTTTTGTATAGAAAAATTAATGAAAAAGTTTCCGAGCTCTGACTTTGTGAAATTGCATAGTGCACAGTGTTTTATTCGTCTGCAGGATATGGAAAAAGCAGGACAGATGCTTCAAAGTGTGGAGAAGAAAAGCAATCAAGCGTTGTATCATTTTATAAATGGACGTTATTCTTTTGAGCAAGATAATTATGCAGAATCGATTGCTAGTTTTCGTTCATCATTACAATTGGATGCAGATCAACCAGTTGCGTGGAGTTTCTTAGCATTATCATACATGTATATGGATCAATCCGAAAAGGGGATAGAGTATTCTCTAACAGCTATAGAACGTAGTCCAGAAAGGTTTACACTTGTAAATCACGGTTTAATTTTAATAGATTTAGAACGATATGAAGAAGCATATGGATTCTTTAATGATTTATTAAAAGAATATAAATATGAAGCGCACATATGGTATGAACGTGCGAGATGTGCTCAGTATTTAGGGAAAGTGTATTTGGCGGTAAAAGGACTTAAAGTGGCGATTCAATTAGATAAAACAGCAGCCTATTTATATACGAAGCTTTCGGAAATCTATGAATCGGATTTGGATGATGAGAAAAATACGAAGGAAATTCTATTACAAGGAATTCAAAATTGTGAAGATCAGGCGTCTTTATATGTTCGTTTAGGAGATTTTCATTTTCAAAATGATGAACTTGAAGAAGCGGAAACTATATATAAGCGTTCTTTAGAAGAAAATAATGAAGATGTATATTCTCATTTCGGTTTAATTCAAGTTTATATGGCAAAGGAACAATATAAGGATGCAAAAAACTATATTGTCAGTATTAATAAGCAATTTGAAGACAATCAAGATTTCCTTATGAATGCTGGTATGGTGTTATGGGATGCTGAAATGGCATTAGGTGAGGATGAAAAAGAGTTAAAGCTTGCACTTTCTAAATTAGAGAACGGTATACGAAGCGTATACGCTAATATAGCGAACGTGTTGGATGAGTATGTAAATCGAATAAAAGACACAGCTTTTGTGCAACGAGGCATAGCATTTTTAAGAACGTTAGAAAAAGAAAAAGAGGATGTAATTGAATACGGTTGTTACGCAGGTGTTTTATATGAATCTATTGGACAGTATGATCAGGCGATAAAACGGTATAATGATGCACTTAAGAAAAAACAAGATTCATTGCCGTATTTCCGTATCGGTGAAACATTCATGGCGTTAGGGCAATTTCAAGAAGCGAAGCATGCGTATGAAACATGTTTAGAAATGGATAAGAACTTCTTAGGTGTACATTTGCAGCTTGCTGAAATATACGAAAAAGAAGAGAATCGTTCCAAAGAACAAAAGCATATGGTCCAGGCGATGAAAGAAGAACCAATGCATATAAATATGGAATATTTAGCGCAGCTTTCAGTAGAAATGAATCTTCAGGAAGAATTGCTAGTTGAACTAGAAAAATTGGAGGAAGAAGTTCCTGAAACATGGCGTTTAGATGCGATTGCATACGTGTTTGGCGCGATGAATGACATAGATAAAGAAAAAGAATATATCGAATGCGCAATGAAAATAGATGAAGCGCATGTGGAAGTACTATATCATTATGCGAAATTGCTAGTTAAAAAGCAGAATGCAGAAGCAATCGAAGTTGCGCTGAAAGTAATGCATAAAGATTTGGAAAGTGAACGTATTTTTGGTGTGTACGTAAAAGCAATGGAACAACATAAAAAATTATCCCAAATACGAGACGTACTTCATACGCTAAAGGTGAAAAAAGCAGAAAGAAGTACAGCGTTTATGTATGCAGCTACTGCGGTTGCCGAAAGATTAGTAGAAAGACAGCAAAATGAGCAACCGAAAAAATCTATATTTACAAGAGCATTTTATCGCATGAAAAATCGTGCGAAGGAAATTTCAATGATTACAGTTGTTATCGAGTTATTTGAAATCTCCTTAAAGTTAAATCCGAAAAATAGTATGGCAGCGCAGCGTTTCGCAATATTTTATGAGAATGCGGCGATGAATAAAGAAGCTATAGAGGTTTTACAAACATCGTTAGAAAATAAGTGGGATTATGATGTAGCGAAGCAACTTGTAAATCTTTTCATTGAGTGTGAAGAAGAAGATATGTTACGAGATGCTTTTGAATTAACGAAACAAATGGTTCGCGAGCTACCGGATGATTATGATACTCTTCTTTTACAAGCGAATGTATTATGTAAGCTAGGCGAAGAAAGAAAAGCCGAAAAAATTTACTTGCAATTAATTGAGAAAACACCATTTGTAAGTAGAGGATTCCTTGCTTTAGCAGAAATATATCAAAGTCAAGAGAGAATTGAGGACTCGATTCAGTTATTAGAAGACGCTTCTGTACATCATCCAAATGAAACAGCAATTCTTCTTGCTTTAGCATCTTCGTATCATAGAGCTGGGCAAACGACAAAGGCAGAAAAAATAACAAGTGAAATATTAGCAATTGATGCTACTGACTTACTAGCAAGATACGATCATGCTTGTTATTTAACATTATTAAACAGAAATGAAGAGGCAAGAGATGAACTTGAAATTGTGCTTCGTGAAGATGAAACAGGATTTTTCGCTGAACTTGCAGAGGAAGATGAAGATTTAGCAGGATTGCGAGAATTTGAAAAGTAATTGTATAAGAATAGAGAAAAAGGGTATAAATAAAAATATATTTCGAATTAGTTGACAATTAATTGTTTAATGGCATAAAATAACTTTTAATAAAGTATACAAATCTGAAGACGAGAAAGAGTAAAATAGTGAGCTGTTCTCCAGAGAGCCGGTGTATTGCTGAAAGCCGGTGTGCAGACGTTATTTGAAAATCATCTCCGAGGAGCCGTGGCTGAATAAAGTAAGCTCGGACGGATGTCTACCGTTACAAAGAACGCGTATATTAGTACGTTGCTAAGTGCTATTAGTGAAAAGCTAATAGAATTAGGGTGGTAACGCGGGTAAACCCGTCCCTACTTCATAGGGGCGGGTTTTTTGTGTGCTTTTAAAACATTCAAAGGAGTGATTGTACATGAAGAAAGTAGATGTAAAAGAGTCAGCTGTAGGGAGAGAAACACGTATTCGTAAGCAGTGGAACGAACAGGGTATTTTTGAACAATCAATTCAGAATAGAGAAGGCGCACAATCGTTTGTGTTTTATGAAGGACCACCAACGGCGAACGGTTTACCACACGTCGGCCATGCACTTGGTCGGGCAATTAAAGATTTAGTAGCAAGATATAAAACGATGGCTGGATATAAAGTGTTAAGAAAAGCTGGCTGGGATACACATGGATTACCTGTAGAATTAGGCGTTGAAAAACAACTTGGTATTTCAGGTAAGCATGAGATTGAAGAGTACGGCATTGAGCCATTTATTCAAAAGTGTAAAGAGAGTGTATTCACGTATGAGAAGCAGTGGCGTGAATTTACGGAGAGCATTGGATATTGGGTAGATATGGATGATCCATACGTTACTCTAGAGAATCCATATATCGAAAGTGTGTGGAATATTTTAGGGACGATTCATGAAAAAGGTTTGTTATATAAAGGACATAGAGTTTCTCCATACTGTCCAAGCTGTCAAACATCGCTTAGTTCACATGAAGTTGCACAAGGATATAAAACAGTGAAAGATTTAAGCGCAACGGTTAAGTTTAAAGTAAAAGATAGTGAAAATGAATATTTCCTTGGATGGACGACAACGCCGTGGACACTTCCAGCGAATGTTGCACTTGCCGTACATCCAAATATGGAATACGTTAAAGCGAAACAAGAAGGGTATGTATACATTGTTGCGAAAGAGCGTGTACAAGAAGTATTAAAAGAAAACTATGAAGTAGTATCCGTTCACAAAGGCGAAGAATTAGTAAACACATCTTATACAGCACCGTTTCCGATGAAGGAAGTTACAAATGGGTACCACGTAATTGCAGCAGATTTTGTAACTGCAGATAGTGGTACAGGACTCGTTCATATCGCTCCAGCATATGGGGAGGACGATTATAAAGTCGTTCAAAGTGAAGGATTGTCGTTCTTACATGTTGTAGATGAGAAAGGTGAGTATACGGATGCAGTACCATTTCTTAAAGGTAAGTTTGTAAAAGATTGTGACGTTGATATCGTTCGTTATTTAGCGAAAGAAGGGTTACTATATCATAAAGAAAAATATGAACATAGCTATCCGCATTGCTGGCGCTGTGATTCACCATTACTTTATTATGCAGGAGAAAGCTGGTTAATCCGAACAACTGAGATTAAAGAAACATTTTTACGAAATAATGATTCTGTTAAGTGGTATCCAGACCATATGAAGCATGGACGGTTTGGTAAGTTTTTAGAAAACATGGTGGACTGGAATATTAGCCGGAATAGATATTGGGGAACACCTTTAAACGTATGGGAATGTGAAAGCTGCGATCATCAATTCGCACCGAAAAGCATTGCCGAATTAAGAAAGCATAGTACGAAAGAAACACCTGAAGATTTAGAATTGCATAAGCCGTATGTAGATGAAGTGCAAGTTTGCTGCGAAAAATGCGGAAGTACAATGAATCGCACACCAGAAGTAATCGATGTTTGGTTTGATAGTGGTTCCATGCCGTTTGCACAATATCATTATCCATTTGAAAATAAAGAGTTATTTGAAGAACAGTTTCCAGCAGATGTTATTGCAGAAGGCATTGATCAAACACGCGGATGGTTTTATAGTTTATTAGCCGTATCAGCGCTATATACAGGGAAAGTACCATATAAACGAGTGTTATCACTAGGGCATGTTCTAGACGAGGAAGGACAGAAAATGTCTAAAAGTAAAGGAAATGCACTAGATCCAGTTGATTTAGTAAATCAGTTTGGTGCAGATGCTTTAAGATGGGCTCTACTTGTTGACAGTGCTCCGTGGAATGCAAAGCGTTTTTCTGAAAGAACAGTACTGGAAGCAAAATCTAAATTTGTAGATACGTTAGTCAATGTATATAGCTTCTACGTTTTATATGCAAATTTAGATGAGTATAATCCGAAAGAAAAGTATGAAGTTAAACGTACGAAATTAGATGAATGGGTATTATCAAGATTGCATAGCACAACGAAAAAAGTGAGAACAGCACTTGATGATTATCAATTTACGAATGCAGCTCGTGAAATCGCGGCGCTTGTAGATGAAGTCAGTAACTGGTACGTAAGACGATCACGTAATCGTTTCTGGGAATCTGGTATGAATCCTGAAAAAGCAGCTGCGTATGAAACGCTTCATGAAGTGCTTGTAACAATTAGTAAATTAATCGCACCATTTACACCGTTTGTAGCTGAGGATATTCATCTGAATTTAGAAGGAAGAAGCGTTCATTTAGCAGATTATCCGGTTGTAAACGAATCACTTATCCAGCCTGAGTTAGAAGCAGAAATGGATGCTGTTTTACAAGTTGTTGAACTTGGAAGAAGTAATCGTAATCAACATTCATTAAAAGTAAAACAGCCGTTAGCAGAACTTGTATTACTAGCGCATAATGAAAATGATATGGATTGGGAATCTTATCGTGATATCATCATGGATGAGCTAAATGTAAAAGCGTTCCATGTTGAACTCGATGAAACGAAATACACGTCCTATCAATTAAAGCTGAATTTTAAAACGGCTGGGCCGAAGTTTGGTAAAAGTGTGAATGCAGTAAATGGCTGGCTAAAACAATTATCAAAAGAAGAAATACAACACTTTGTATCTACAGAAAGAGCAGTTTACGAAGTAGCACCAGGAGAAGAAGTAGTTGTAACAGCTGAAGATGTATTAGTAGAGAAAGTTGCGAAATCAGGATTCTCAAATACGACTAACGGTCAATATACGGTCATGTTAGATACGAATGTAACTAAGGAATTGTTACAAGAAGGAGTAGCACGTGAATTTATTCGTGCAGTTCAAGAATATCGTAAGCAGTTGAATTTACCGGTTAATTTACGAGTGGATGTAATTCTTGATACAGAAGAAGAACTACAGCAAACGTTAACGAATCATAAAGATTTATTGGAAGAAAACTTACTCGTCAAGCAATTTACATTTGGTCACTTAACGAATGAGGACGATGAACTTTCTTTAGGTGAGACAAAGATCCGAATTAAATTAAACGCGGCTAATTAAAGAAAAAAGGAAGTTGGAATCATTCCAACTTCCTTTTTTGTATGAAGATAAATTAATCAGTTATTTTCCGCATAATCCATTCGATAGGTCCTCTAGAAAAGTTCCTTCGCCATAATACGCTAAATAAAATACTGAAAATGAAAAATGCAGTAGCAAATAATAAAACGAAAAGTAGTGTTTGATGTTCCATACGATTTAATACAATCAATGCGCCAATACCGATAAATACATGACTTACATAATGCGTTAATGTTAATTGTCCTGTTTGTATAATGGAAGTAACAAACCAATTATTTTCATATTTTTCAGCAATGTAGAGGCAAATTATTAATATAGCAATAGCAGATCCTGTAGCGGATGCGACGTATAATATATTGGGTAAAATGGGTCCTGTGTTAAACAAAAATGTAGAGGCTGCTTCACCAATGTATGGGATAAAAAGGTGTGTTAACCCTTTTGATAATAGCTCTATAATTACGGTTACTGTTAAACCCAGTAAGAACAACCAATGTCTAATTTTCCTATTATGAAGATCTAACCTGCCAATTATCATACCAATTAAGAAGAAAGAAAACCATGGGAAAATAGGGTGATAGCCATTAAAAAATAAGTTGCGAAGAAAACCTGTTAAGGTCCAAAAGTCTATATAGTTTATAAATGGGATTGTGCCTCCCCATCCTTCGAAGGCGTTGAAAGTAAGTTGGAAATATTGTGCAGCAAGTAAAATAATGATAGAAAGCCATATTAGTATAGTTCTTCGTACAGTAATTAGTAATGCAGCGATGAAAAGGTAAACGCCGTAGTAGTGTAAAATATCACCCGTCCATTCCATTACATACAATAATAATCCTAAAATAAATAAGAATAGTGATCGTTTCCAAATCAATATTCGGCTGGTATTGATTTTTATTTTCTCTTGGCTAGCAACAGATGATTTAGTCATTAAAGTTATGCCAATCCCAGCAAGTATAACAAACAAGGCAGAAGCTCTACCTTCAAAAAGCGTCATAAAGGTTTTTAACAGAGGAGGCCCATTTCCTTCCGCCCCTGTTATCACCATGAAATTAACTAGTAACATTCCAAACATTGCCCACGCTCTAGCAAAATCTAAGCCGAAAATTCGTTTTTTAGTTTTCATACGAATCACTTCTTTCGAATATGCTGTGGACAGCTTCAATCCATATTTGTTTATAATTCATATTTACATCAAACATCATGAAGTTTCCAATATTATCAAGTACTAATGCCAACATATGAGCTTTTGAAACTAGATTTTTATTTTGAATGAGTTGAAGTTCATTTGCTTTTGTTAGGAGTGATTCAAATCCGCTTAAATATTCTGTTTGTACAGTTAGTAATCGATCTTTGTACATATCGTTTCTTGAAGATAGTAATACATATTCTTGTAATACACGATTAAAATAAGGATCTTTCTGTTGTTCGTTTATCATTTTAAAGCCAATTTCAACACATTTCTCAATGAAATTCTCTTTCGTAAACTCTTCTGTATGAAAGAATGAGGAGAACTGCATCGCTGTACATAATTCATTAAAAATACTTTCAATTAATGCATCTTTAGATTTAAAGTAATAATAAATAGATGGCTTGGCAATACCAACTTCTTCAGCAATCATTGTATAGGTCGTTTTGGCAATGCCGTGACCGGCAAATAGTCGATAACTTGCTTCGACTATGGAAGAGAGTGTTTCTTCACTTTTGCTCATGATAAGTCCTCCTAATAAAAAAGGTTACATAAATCGTATCATTCATTAATATTATTTTCAACCTACCGTTAGGTAAAAAATAACTTATTTTTTTACACATTACTTTAAAAAGCATAATGTAAAGAAATTTACAAAAGAAATATATTTCTACAGTATTTTTCTCGTTTTACACATAAATATTGAGAAAATTTCACTTACCCAAAATGTAAAGGTAATAGAATTGTTTGTATAGAATTACTCGTAGATTCACTTTATTTCGTTACTTGTGGACAGTAATAGCCTTATAGGAATGGGGTAAAGGGTTCAATTTATTAGGGGGAGTGGTTTTATGTTAAACAAAAAAATGGTGGCAATGGCAATGACTGTACCATTAGTAATGGGGACAATTTCCACAGTTTCAGCATTGGAAAAACAACAGCAAGTAAAGCTAGAAGCTTATTCACCACAGAAAAAAGCAATTGAATATTTAAAAGGACATGCTACGGAATATGGATTGAAGGCGGACCTTTCAGACTTACAATATATTTCTACAACAGAAACATCAGTAGCTTCATATGTTAGGTTCCAACAAGTAGTTAATGGTGCTCCTGTATTTTCAAAACAAATTACAGTTACTCTTAATGGACAGGGACAAGGAATACTTGCTGTGTCTGATTACCAGGCAGTTCAAAGTGTGAAAGAAATAGCAAATAAGATTAGTGAAAAAGATGCTGAACAAAAATCAATGGCGTATGTTGGAGGAGAAAGTGAGCAAAATCTATGGGCTCCTACAGAGAAAGAATTTGGATATATTATTGAGGATGGAGTAGCTATCCCAGTATACAAAGTTTTAGTCCATTCGAATAAACCTTTCGGAGCATGGGAAACATTTATTGACGCGGAAAATGGAAAGTTAATTAAAAAGGTTGATATAAACCGAAAAGCAGAAGGAACAGGGAAAGTATTTTTACCTAATCCTGTCGTATCTAGTGGTAGTAAAACAGGATTAAAAGACAATAATGACGCAGATTCAACAGCATTAACGAATCAATTGAAAACTGTTACGTTAAAAGGTTTAGATGGTACAGGATTTTTAATTGGTGAGTATGTAACAATTTCTTCAAAAGCGAAGACGAAATCTACAAACTTACAATTTAATTTTACACGTGCAAATGATAGTTTTGAAGATGTTATGTCATATTATCATATTGATACATTACAGCGTTACATTCAAGGATTAGGCATTAACAATATTAATAATCGTTCTATTAAAGTGAATGTAAATGGTACAACTGATGATAACTCATTTTATTCACCATCAACGAAAGCTTTAACTTTCGGTACTGGCGGAGTAGATGATGCAGAAGATGCGGGCATTATCGCGCATGAATATGGACATTCTATTCAAGATAATCAAGTACCAGGCTTCGGAAGTTCACCAGAAGGTGGAGCGATGGGAGAAGGATTTGGAGACTTCTTAGGTGCTACTTATGAAGATGCAGTATCCACAACAGGTTACGGAAAAGCATGTATTGGAGAGTGGGATGCGACTGCGTATTCTAGTTCAGATCCGACGTGCTTACGCCGATTAGATACGAATAAAGTATATCCGAAAGATATAACGAATGAAGTGCATAATGACGGGGAAATATGGGCTCAAGGTCAATATGAAATGGCGCAAGTTTTTGGACGTGATGTAGCAACAAAAATTATTTTACAATCACATTGGTCATTAACGCCAAATGCAAAATTCCGTGATGGAGCGAAAGCGATTAAGCAAGCAGATGCTCTTTTATACGGCGGACAACACGCAGCTGAAATTGATCGAATTTGGACAGCGAGAGGAATTAGTACGAATTAATATAAAAAGTCGTGGCATTTATAAGCCACGACTTTTTTATTTGCTTAAGAACTGGTACTAGTAAATTAAGCTATATCAATGATAGTGTGAATTTATACGCATTCCATTTATTTTTTTGCGTCTTTAAAAACAAAATGCTCTTTAAATTTTCTAGACTCGATTTTTTGACCGTTTCGCATCGAGCGGAAAGGGTGTTCTTGCCAAGTGATTATAACGTCAACCTCATCTGATTTTGTAGAAACAGGGAAGTTAGCATGTCTAAATCCAGTTTTTCCACTTGCTAGACGACCTTCTTTTAGGGAAAAGAGTTCGTATTTTGTTTTCATATTTGGTTCATTGCGGAAGACTTCAACTTGTACGTTATATACTTCGTTTTCTCCAACATTCTTTACTGAAAATTGATATGTTTGAAATTTATCTTTTTTAGCTTGAAGCATATTTTCACTTGTTTTTTTCGGTTCATCAATATTCACTTGCCATTGATCAGAATTTTGAGAGATTGGTAAAGATTTTGGTGAATAGGCGTATGTTTCATTAACTACAACTATGCATAATAATAGGAGAAAGAAACTAATTGTTTTTTTCATATGTACACCTCCGATAAAACTTTAATAATAATATGCGTGGGAAATACAGATTTTATGTAATAAAATAGAAAAACGCAATTGGATGAATTTGAGAAAGATAAAATATTTCTAAGCTGTCAAATGATAATTGTATAGAGTTCAATGTTCATATTACATATCTTTAGAAGGGGTCTCTTTAGTGAGAAATTGCAATATTTTTCTAAAAGGGCTTGCGTTTTATAAAACAAAGAGATAGAATACTCTGTAAATATAAAAAGTGATGATTAGGAAAAGTACATGATGTAAGGGTCTACAGAGAGCAATCGGTTGCTGGGAAGATTGCGATACCGCATGATGGAAAGACACCTGTGAGTGTTGCTTTGAACGTGATTATTAGTAAAAGCAAACGGTACCTACCGTTATCAGGACTAAGATGGTCATTATGACAATTTGGGTGGTACCGCGGAAAAATCCGTCCCTATTTATAGGGGCGGATTTTTGTATTCTTTGAAAGGAGGTGAGTGAACGTGGATGATGACGACGACGACAATAACAATAACGTAAATAAAAATAAAATTAATGGAGGGAAATATAATGGATCAAATAATGAAGCGTTCACTCACACGAGAATGTACGGAGCATAGCGGAAAGGTTGTATTACTACAAGGATGGGTAAAAAAGATTCGTCATCTAGGCAATGTTAGTTTTTTATTATTAAGGGATCGTACCGGAGTTGTTCAATGTGTATTAGAAAACGAGTTAGCTGGATATAAAGTTGATGTTGAAAGTGTCGTCCAAGTAATTGGTGAAATAGTAACGACAACGAAAACAGAATTAGGGGTTGAAGTACTTGCTCATGAAGTGAAAGTATTAAATGGTGCAGAACAACTTCCATTTGAAATAAATAAGAAGAAGTTACAAGTTGGCTTAGATCAACTATTGAATGAGCGGGTATTATCATTAAGACATGAGCGAATCGCGGCGATATTTAAAGTGAAATCTACACTCGTTCAAAGCTTTAGTGAATTTCTAATAGAGAACGATTTCACACGTGTATTTACTCCGAAAATTGTCTCGCAAGGGGCAGAAGGAGGAGCAAATGTTTTTAAGCTTTCATATTTCCAAAAAGAAGCGTATTTAGCTCAATCACCACAATTTTATAAACAAATGATGGTAGCGGGAGGACTTGAACGTGTTTTTGAAATTGCTCCTGTGTACCGGGCGGAACATCATAACTCTTCACGACATTTAAATGAATATATATCGTTAGATGTAGAGCTTGGATTTATAAATGATTTTTATGAAGTGATGCAATTAGAAACGGATGTTTTACGATATATGTTTCAACAAGTAGGAGAAACATGCGAGAAAGAACTACAACTATTACAAATAGAAGTACCTGTCATTACTGAAATTCCTAAAATCACATTGTTAGAAGCACAAGATATTTTGAAAAATAAATACCGGAAAGAATCGCCGATTGGGGATTTAGATACAGAAGGTGAAAAGTTATTAGGGAAATATGTGAAGGAAACATATAATAGTGAATTTGTCTTTATTACACATTATCCGAAAGAAGCGCGACCGATGTATACAATGCCGAATAAAGAGAATCCATTGATTACCGATTCTTTCGACCTATTATATAAAGGACTAGAAATAACGTCAGGCGCACAGCGAATTCATAATCATGAAATGTTGCTCGCATCTTTTAAAGAAAAAGGATTACATCCAGATAAATTTCAATCTTATTTAAATACATTCCGATACGGTTGTCCGCCACATGGTGGTTTTGGAATTGGATTAGAACGAGTTGTGTATAAGCTATTAGAATTATCGAATGTAAGAGAAGCGAGTGCTTTTCCGAGGGATTGTACACGTCTTATACCATAACATTAAAACCCTTCTATAATATAGAAGGGTTTTGTGAATTTCAACATATGTTAAAGGGAATGATAATGGTTTTTTCGTGTGAAAATATGTAAATTATATCAAGAAAATTTGATAATGAATTGAGAAATAGAAAATTCATAAGTTATAATAAAATATGAATATAAAAATAGTTCACATAATAATGTATGGAAGGGTATGAAACATGTTATATCAAACTCAAGCAACACAACAAACACCAGCTTATATAATCTATCTTCTGGATGTAAGCGCATCAATGAATCAAATGATGGATGCAGGCGGAGAAGAAAAAAGAAGAATTGATATTGTAACGGATGCTCTTTCTTTAGCGATTCGCCAAATGGTATTTCGTTCAACAAAAGGTAGTCGCCTGCTTCCAAGGTATAAGTTATCTATTTTAGCCTATAGCGATCATGTTTTTGATCTATTGGGTGGGGTGAAAACAATAGACGAAGTAGCAAGACTGCGCCCACTAGAAAAAATCCAAACGCATCGCTTAACTGATACAGCAAAAGCTTTCTCTGTAGTGGAGAAGTTATTGCAAATGGAATTACCAAATTTACAAGATGGGCCAGCTCCTGTGGTCTGTCATATGACAGACGGTGCTTCAACTGGTGAAGATCCAGAATTAATTGTGCGAAGAATTATGGATATGTCTGTACCTGATGGAAATGTGTTAATTGAAAATATTTTTATTTCAGATGAAATTATGCAAGACCAAATTACTAATATAAAGAAGTGGCAAGGTATTATGCCAAATACAGAAATTACGGATGAGTACGGAGCAAAGTTGCAAAGACTTTCATCGCCTATCCCTCAAAGCTATCGTGAGATGATGACTGAATATGGTTTCCATATTGCAGATGGTGCGGTGATGATGTTTCCTGGTACAAATGCGGATTTAGTATCACTTGGATTTCAAATGTCTGCTGCAACGCCGGTTCGATAGGAGGGAGAAGTATGGTGAAATATATCCTATCGCAAGAGAAAGAAACGGTATTGCAAGAAAAGAAAAGCAAACATTTTACTTATCGATATAGCTATGTCAGAGCAAAAGAAACGCAGGATTTAAATGAGAGTGGACAGGACTTCTTAGTATTTCAAGATAATGGAACTAGTTTCATATTTGTTTTATGTGATGGTGTAGGGATGTCTTTCCACGGTGAAATTGCTGCAGAGTTTCTTGGTATGAAGTTATTAAACTTGTTTGAAACGTGTCAAGAAAGTGGACAGGATATTCCTACATTATTAGATGAACAGTTAAATAATTGGATAGAAGAAGCTTCAGAGGAAGTGAGTGCATTTCGATTGCCAGAAGAAACACCGTGGTTACTTCGCGATGTATTAGAAGAAAAGCGAAAACAAGGTAGTGAAGCGATGTTTATCGGTGGGAAAATAGAGCTCATTCCAAATCAAGACAAAGTACAAATAACGATAGTTGTACATGGTGATTCATTTGTACAATTGTTTCAAGATAAGAAGAATTGTTCGAATGTAGTGAAGTTTGAGAGAAATATAGAGAAAAGATGGTCTACACATCGTGGCATTATTGGTGGCGAATTGGAGGTTTTTTCAAAGACATTATCCAGAGAAGAAGCTAATCGGATGGTTATTCATTCAGACGGGCTTATGTCGCTTATGCAGTATAATTTTGAGGAAGTCTTAGCAGAAATCGAGAGGGCGCAGTGCTCGCCGACAAGCGATGATATTTCATTTTTAGATATTTCTTGGTAACAACACGATGGAAAAAGGTGAATAAAACGTGGAAGAGATTATTGTGACGTACATAAAACAATCAAATGAAGAAATAGATATTGCGATTCCTAATGATATAAAAGTAGTGCAAATTATTGAAGCGATTTTACATCATGAAAAAATAGATGAAGCATTAAGCAGTATCTATGAAATTAAAGTGGCAAAAGATAAAGAAGAGTGGCATTCTATTCGGAATGATGAAACTTTGCGAGATAATGATGTTTGGGATGGACAATATGTAATGCTATATAAAAAGGGGGCTATTATTCCTTCTTTTGAAATGTTATCGGCAGAAGAAGTTTATAATGAACCTGTTAAACCAGATATATCTTCAAGTAGAGAAGATTATGTATGGAAAATCATTGAGTAATAGTTTTTGAATGGGGAAGGAGAAATGTTTTGTGCAAAAATCACCATATTTTCAACGCTCTCCGCGTGTGAAAGTAGATATACCCACAGGGGATGTTATTATTCATGATCCGCCGAATATACCGGAGGAGCCGAAATTTTCAATTGAAACGATGATATTGCCAGCGGCGATGACAATTTTGACTCTAGTATTATACTTTGTGATGATGAAGGTTATGAAAATGAATTCAAGCTATATGCCGCTAATGATGGTTTCTAGTATTCCTATGTTAGGGTCATATATATTTACATCGATGGGGCATTTACGTAGAAAGAAAGAACACCGTCAATTGGTTGAACAATTGCAAACAAGATACTTAGAGCAAATTCAAAAGCACCGAGTGGAATTAGATACGTTAAAGGTTGAACAAGCAAAGTATTTAATTACACAAAATCCAAGTCCTTTAAAAAGTGTGCAAAGAATTGAAAATCAAGAAAGTAACTTATGGGAGCGAACACCCGAAAGTCCGGATTTTTTAGATATTCGTATTGGAACGGGGGAAAGGCCATTCCTTGTAGAGTTGAAAGTGCCTGAGCAGAAAGGTTACGAAGAAAATCCATTAGTTACAGAAGCACAAAATGTGAAAAGAGATTTTACTACAATTCCTAATGGGCATATTTCAATTTCTTTGAAAAAAAATGATGTGATTGGTGTAGTTGGAAATAAAGAAGATAGGTTGAACTTTATTCGAATTGTAACGACGCAAATTATGACACATCATGCGCCAAATGAAGTGAAAATAGCAGCTTTTTATCATGAGAAGGAGAAAAAACAGTGGGATTGGATGAGATGGCTTCCTCACGTATGGGATGAGCAGAGAAGTATGCGTTTTCTATCTGCAAATCAACAAGACGCTCAGAAATTAGCTGAAGCGTTGTTCACACCACTTAATATGCGTAGAATTTATAATTCCTCTGCACAGGCAGATGCGAAAATACCTTTAATCCCAATGTATGTCTTTTTCTTATCCGCGCGAGAATTTTTAGAAGATGATCCTCTAATCCCAATGTTACTTAGAGAAGGGGAAAGTGTCGGAGCATCTACGTTTATATTTGCAGAACAAAGAGAAAGATTGCCGATGGAATGTGATCTTGTTATAAGCTTAAATGGAGAAAATGGTGAGTTAGTAGAAACGTTTTCAAGTTCAGCTGAAAATAGTGGGACAACACGTGTTAGTTTTAAAGTAGATCGACTTTCATTCGAACGATGTGAATTAGGAGCGCGAAGCATTGCTCCGATTCGGATGAAAAGTTCTACAGCAGCCAACATTCCGAAAGTATTAACATTTTTAGACTTGTTTCAAGCTAAGAAAATGGAAGAGTTACAAGTGCTAGAGAGATGGAAAGAAAATCGATATCCGACTTCATTACCGGTTCCAATTGGTGTAAGAGAAGGAAGTAAGCCTGTTTTTCTAAATATTCACGATAAAATAGAGAAAAAAGGGCATGGTCCACATGGTCTAATGGCTGGTACAACAGGATCAGGAAAAAGTGAAGTTATTCAGTCTATAATAGCAGCGTTAGCAGCAACCTATCATCCTCATGAGATGGCATTTATGCTTATTGATTATAAGGGTGGCGGAATGTCAAACACATTTGCGGGATTACCGCATATTATTGCATCTATTACGAACTTAGAAGATCCAAACTTAATTGAGCGTGCTAGAATTTCATTAAAGGCAGAATTAGAGCGGAGACAAAAATTATTCATTCAGGCTGGAAATGTCCAACATCTAGATGAATATTATGAAACACGTTGGCGTGAAAAAGAACCTTTACCACATTTATTTATTGTCATTGATGAGTTTGCTCAAATGAAAAAGGAACAACCTGAATTTATGGACGAGCTAATTAGTGTCGCTGCAATAGGAAGGACATTAGGAGTTCACTTATTATTAGCAACTCAAAAACCTTCTGGGGTTGTAAATGACAAGATTTGGAGTAACTCGCGTTTTCGAATTTGTTTACGTGTACAAGATGATGCGGATAGTCGTGAAATGCTAAAGATTCCAGATGCATCTAAAATCAATGTACCGGGACGAGGATATCTACAAGTTGGCAGCAATGAAGTATTGGAGTTATTTCAATCTGCATGGAGCGGAGCACCTTATAATCCAGATGAAGAGAAAGTTCTTGATGTTGTTGACTTTACAGAAGTTAAGCTTTCAGGTGAAAGAATAAAAGTGAAAAAGCGTCCAAAACCAATGACAAATAGTCCAAAGCAATTACAAGCTTTTATTCAATATGTACAGAGCGTATCAGAAAAAGAAAATATTAAAGCATTACCAGGACCTTGGTTAGCACCTTTACCAGAGAAACTATTATTAAATCAATTCTATGAAATAGAGAATTGGAATGCGGATGTATGGAAGCAAAGAGAAGATGAATTGCAGTTAACGGTAGGATTAATCGACGATGTGGCAAATCAAGCGCAGTATCCTTTGAAATTAGATGTACAAGAGGGGCATTTAAATATTTACGGTATGCCAGGTACAGGGAAAACGACTTTCTTACAAACAATTATTATGTCTCTGGCACTGTCTCATACGCCAGAGGAAGTAAACTTCTATGTGGTTGATTTTGGTCGCATGTTTTTAGACTTCAAATATTTACCACATATGGGTGGAATTGTACAAGAAGACGAAATTGAAAAAATGAAACGATTGTTTAGCTCTTTGAAAAAGGAAGTCACATATCGGAAAGAATGTTTTTCTGATGTGGGAGCAAAATCTTTCGCGATGTATAACCGAATGGTAGAAAGAAAGATTCCAGTTATTGTCGTAATGATAGATGGTTATATTAGGTTCCGAAGTGAGTATGAGAAGGAAAATGAAATTTTAGAGCTATTATTACGTGAGTCAAGTACGTACGGTATTCATTTTCATTTTTCACTCAACCAAACAAATGATATGTTTGACCGTGTTCGTAACAATATTCCGATGGCGATTTCGTTTGAATTGCAAGATAGAACAGAATACTATAGTTTACTTGGAAGACCCAAATTCCCATTAATTGATGTACCATCTGGACGTGGTTTAGCGAAAGGGCAGCCCCCAGAACTATTCCAAGCAGCATTGCCTTTTATTGGAGAAAATGAATTGGAATATTCTCAGCAATTAAAAACAATTATTCAAAAAATGAATGGGGCATGGACTGGAGAGAAAGCGAAATCAATTCCAATGGTTCCAAAACAGTTGTTTGCTGAAGATATGCTAGAACAATCAGAATCATCGCGAATTTGTGTAGGTATCGAAACAGAAGATATTCGCTTGCAAAACTTTTCATTGGAAGAAATGACAAATATTTTCATTGGCGGAAGAATTGAAGGTGGTAAGACATCTTTACTACAAACACTGATTTTTTCTCTTACCTATCAACATGCACCTGAAGAAATTGAATTACTCATGATTGATTTAAGCGAAAAAACAACTGGTATTTTAGCTCTTGGAGAATTACCTCATGTTAAAAAGCGAATTACAGATGGAATACAATTAAAAGAAATGTTAGATGAGTTGCTAGAAGTAATAAATAACAGAGAAGTAGTCATGCCGTCTTTAAATCCAAATGAAAAAATGAAGTTTCCATATTCGAGGATTATTATTGTTATTGATGATATTGATCAAATGCTGGCGTTATTATCTACTGATTTTGATGCGAAAAATAAAATAGAGCAAATTGTTCAAAATGGAAGAAATAAAGGGATCCATTTTGTTGCAGCTGCTACAACTTCAAGTGTAACTAATTATTCACATGAAAAATGGTTTGCGGAAATCAGAAAACGAAGCTTTAGTTATTTATTAGGCACCACACAAAATAATGATGTGTATTTCTTTAATATAAAGCTTAAGCATACAGAAATGGATCAAGAATTCCAAAGCGGGGAAGGATATTTTATACGCAGACAACCTATGAAAGTAAAATGTGCTTTTACACCGCTACATTTACTACATGATTTAACAAAAAAGGTTGCTAGGAAATGGTTAGAATCTAAAAAAAGAGTATAAAATTAGGTAATTTACAAAAAAATACTATTTTTTTGTGAATTACCCCTTTAAAAATAGTGTGAATATAGTTTATAATCTAATTGTTATAATATTAGTAGATTGAAAGGGGAAATACAGGATGACACAAATTAAAATTACACCTGAACAACTTGATCAAATTGCTGGACGCTTTACAAACGCAGCAGCTGAAGCTCAACAACAAATCAATAACCTTGGAAATGACATTGAAAGTTTAAATGGGCAATGGTCTGGGGCAACACAAGATAAGTTCAGAGCGAACTTTAGTGATGCTAGACAAGAAATGCTAAAATACATTCCGATTCTAGAACACATTTCTGCCGATTTGAAAAACATTGCTACTAACTTCCGTAACGCAGATAACTCATATTAATAGCAGAACAATTGCAAAAGGCCAGGAGCTATTGTTCCTGGCCTTTTCTTTAAAAATTGTCATATGAGAGTAAGGGGATAAAATGGGATTCAGACCAGAAGTGGGAGAAAAAATTGTTTTTAATAAAGATGCTTATCATTTTGCAAAGCATCCAGCAGTTATTGGGATTGATATGCCATATGGGCAAGAAGGTAGACAAGGAACGGTATATCAGCTACAACATGAAAATAGTGTAGATCGAATCGCATTAAAAGTTTTTAAGGAACGCTATCGTGATGAAAAACATCAATTAGTATTTTTAAAACCACTTTCTTCTATAGCGGGTCTTAAAGTATGTTCACGTTACATTGTTACAAAAAAAGAACATACATCTGTAATTGAAAAGTCAGAAGATCTTGCGAATAGTATTGTGATGCCTTGGATTGAAGGGCCAACTTGGGCTGATATTTTACAAGAGCAACGAATGTTATCAAAACAGCAATGTTTTTTTATTGCAGAAGCATTTCTAACAACACTTAAAACAATGGAAGAAAATGAGATTGCTCATAATGACTTGTCATCTAGTAACATACTAATACCTTTTTTAAGTGAAAATCCTATTGAAGGTCAACACCGTATTGAGCTTGTTGATGTTGAGCAAATGTATGGGCCAAAAAGTAAAAGACCTTCGTTATTGCCAGCAGGTTCAGCGGGTTATGCGCCAATGTATTTAAAAAGCGGGGTATGGCAAAAAGAAGCCGATCGATTTGCTGGTGCTATTTTATTAGGAGAAATATTAAGCTGGTGTAGTGAAGAAGTTCGAAATACAAAATGGACGGATGCAAGTTACTTTAAAACGGAAGAAATGCAGACCGAATGTGAAAGATATACGTTACTTCAGCAAGTATTACATAATCAATGGAATGGGGAAATTGCTAGGCTATTTAAGCAGGCATGGAATAGTAACTCTTTCGCAGAATGTCCAAGCTTTGCACAGTGGTACGATGCATTTAATAGCGCAAGAGAAATAATAAAAATTGATGCGGAAAGGCAGTCAGCACAAGAACATTCTCTTTTTGTATCGAAATGTTTGGAAATTGCAAGATTGTTTGAAGAGAGAGGACTTAAACAAGCGGCATTATATGAATATAAAAAAATTTTCAATTCACTTAATCCATCAACAGCTCTAAAACAAGAACTCGCATATATCATTCAAACTATGGAGAGTCAAGAGCCTGAAATAAATCAAAAAAAGGTACTACAAATTTATTTGGAACTAGCTACTGAATTGGAACGAGAAAACAATGCAGAATTTGCTTGTTTCGTCTATTCACGAATCGTACAATTTCCAAACATTGATCATGCGTTAAAAAAGGAAATTGAAAGCATTATTGAAGAGATAAAAGAAGAACAAGGAACACAGCCGCAGCAAGAAATAGCAGCCAAAATTACAGTTCCTAATAGCATTCTACAGAGTCGGAAACAACCAAAAAAACAAGTTGAATATGATATAGATGATGAAATTTTAAATGCAAAAGCATCGAATCAACCACTTACAGTAGCGCATGAACAAAGTGAACCGTCTGCTTTTTCTAAATGGTGGAAAAAGAATAAGAAACGGATTTTGATTATTGGCTCAATAGTAGTAGTTGTTATAGGTGGTTCAACGTTATTTTATTTCTATACAACAAACGCTAAATATCAAAAATATATGGAACAAGCACGACAAGCTTATCATGATAAAAAATATACAAAAGCAGAAGAGGCTGTTGGTCATGCAATTACAGTGAAAGGAAGAGACGAAGCGCATCTTCAATTAGCAACAATTTACGTTGCTGAAGGAAAGAATAAAATTGCAATCGATTATATTACCAAATTAATAAAGGATAGAGAAATTGATAAAGAAAATAATGAAGCTGCCTATTTATTAGCTTCAGCAAATTTCCGCATCGGAAAATATCAAGAAGCAGTGTTGAATTTTGAACAAGCATTAGCGAATAATGCAAAAGGAATTGAACCGTATAAAAAAGATGCTATGCGAGATTTAGCTGTAAGTCATATGAAGATGAAAGAATTTGAAAAAGCAGAAGATGTTATTGTCAAAATGAGTACGAAGACAAATGAGGATAAGGCAATTGTTTCGTATTTAAAAGGGCAACTATCAACAGCAACTGTGCAGTTAGACAAAGCGGAATCTTTCTTTAAAGAAGCTATTATACAAGATTCAAAGAATGCCATATATACAATTGAACTTTCAAATTTATATGTGCTTTGGAATAAAACAAACCTAATTGATAGTGCGAAAAAAGAAATGAATTATCAACAGGCATCTCAAGTATTACAGGCTGCGATTCAAAAAGATATGAAAAATATAGAATTATTAAATCAACTTGGAATTGTGTATTATGAAGCTGGTCAATTTTACGAAACGCGAGATGGTGCAAAGAGTAATGCTGCGTATCAACAAGCATTGGATGCTTACAATAGAGTTGTCAACAGTGGGACTCGCGACATAAATACGCTTGTAAATATAGGGATTTTATACGATAAAGTGGGACAAGGAAATGAAGCAGAGAAATTTTTTACAGAAGCATACTCACAAAATGATGAAGATCCACATGTGAACTTTGCATTTGGAATGTTCAAAATTAAACAGAAAAAATATGAAGAAGCGAGCCGCTTCTTAAGAAAAACAGTACAAGCAAATGAAAATGAAGCTGAAGTAAGAGCAGCACAAGAAAAACTAGCAGAAATGAAAACAAACGGCTGGATTCAATAAAGATAGGAAAAGGGGAAAAAGGCATGGAGGAAAACAATAATAACCTAGGGAAAAAAGTTGCTATATCAGTAATGTCGGTAGCTTTATTTGGAACGTCAGGATATCTTGTGTATGACAAAGGCTTTAGCACAGCGGGAAGAGAAACTGTAAAACTAGCAAGTAATACAGAAGAGAAAAAAGATGATCGTATTACAGGAAGCAACTTACAGTCTATGTTCCCAAATTTAGTTGGTGATCCTGCAAAAAAAGATGAAAAACCTGGCGAAAAACCAACTGTTAATTTAGCAGACCTAATCGGAAATAATAAATCACCAATTACACCAATGACGTATAAGCCAGATGATGTGTTGGTGGAAAAGAAAGATCCACAGATTAAATTGTCAGACGCACCAATGCCACAAAAGCCAGAGTTGCCAACAAATATGGTAGGACCTGTGGCAGAACCGGGTAAGGTGAATGATAATAAACAGCAACTTAATGGGCAAGAAGGAGATGGGCAAAAGCCAGATACAGGTATAAAACCAGATACAAAACCGGATACAAAACCAGACACAACGCCAGATACAAAACCAGATACAAAACCAGACACAACGCCAGATACAAAACCAGACGCAACGCCAGATACAAAACCAGATACAAAACCGGATACAAAACCAGATACAAAACCAGATACAAAACCAGATACAAAGCCAGATACAAAACCAGATACAAAACCAGATACAAAACCAGATACAAAACCAGATACAAAGCCAGATCCAGAACCAACATACCCAACAATTACAGTATCACCAAAAACGGGTGATACTTTAGTTGAGTGGTACGCTGGGAATGGACAATACTACTCATCTGTTTTCTTTAATGATTTTTATACGAATCAAAATGAACCGAACCAATATGTATTAAATAATCTAACTAACGATCAGAGCCAAAAAAAAGACTGGACGCTTGTTAGCCAATTGAATACAACATCAGAATCAAAATCAGTAGCAGAACGTAAGTTAGCAATAGATAATTTAGAACAAATTCTTACAAGTGGTGAATATTCAAATGAGAGAGCGTTATTCTATTTACGTAATCAAATCAATGTGCTAAATGGATCGGTTCACAAGGAAGAAGAGTTACAAAAATATTTAACTGAAAATAAGAAAAAATGTATTGAATTAGTAGCAAAAAATGTTTATGAAGCAGCAACAGAAGAAAAAGAAAAGTGGTCAAATACAGGGGATGTAGCATCTTTAGAACAAGCATTAAGTAAATTTTATTTAGTCACGTCTGTATTTGAAAGTGTAGATCCTAAATTAGTAGAAAAAGCGAATCAAGATGTAGAAGATATTTTCAACCAGCTATTAGAAGAAGAAATAAAGAACCTTAATATCCAAACATCAGTAGTGATGTCTACAACTGAAACAAAAGAAAATGCAAGCCCAGTGAAAGAAGATACTAGTAGTAATGAAGGAAAAGCAGTGAAAGAAGTTACTAGCAATAATGAAGGAAAAGTAGTTAAAGAAGAAAATGTAAGTGAAAATGAGGCAACAGCTACATCAAGCGAGAAAAATCTAAAAGATTCAATAACTGAAGGTGCCACAAATAACGATAAAACAAATAATGTAGATTCAAGTAATCAAAAAGAAAAAGTGAAATCTGACCCGGTTGAAGAAGCAATTGCTCAAATTGATGTATATTTAAATCCAGAGAATCCACATTATGAAAATGCTTTACTATTAGTAAATGAATGGATTGATAAGGCAACGGGTCAACAAAAAAATACAATAGAACAGAAATTTAGTGTAGTAGTAGAGGGACTTCGTGGACAAATAAAAGATCCTAATTTTACAGTGGAAGATGCTATAAAGAAAGCAAATTTATTAGCAAATACGGCAAGGGTAGAAAAATCTGTTCAAGACGAATCTCATAAGTTATTAATGCCGCTAATGTTTGAAAAAAAAGCAAACGAAGCTGCAAATAAAGGCGAATATTATACAGCGGTATTAAATATTGCAAATGCAATTCGTACAAAGCACCCATTGGAACGTTCAAGAGAAGAAATGGTTAATTATGCGAATAAATTATGGACAGATACAGAAAATGAATGGAATAAAATGAATGGAACGACAGGATGGCAAAGTGAAGTAGGTAAAACAGTATTACCATCATACACATTACTTGCACAGTTAAAAGATATTGATAAAACGATTGGCCAAATTAGCGGTATGAATATGATTGATAATGCATCAAGAAAAATGGAGGGAATTCAACTTGTACAATTAGCAGATGAAGAAGCGAATAAAGAAGGACAAACGAGCCTTTATAATGCTTTACATTATTATGGTCAAGCAGCTTCTCGTGGTGTTATTGAGAAAAAAGGATTCTCTAATGTTACTAGTCGTGTAATCAAAGAAATAAAACAGTTAGACAAAACTCAATATAAGGCTGCATTAAACAACTATCAAATTTTGTATAAAACACCAGGAATTGAAGAATTAGGAATTAAAGATGCGATAAAAGCGGAAATTGAATATTTGAGTACATTTGCAGCTGCAAATGTAAGCGGGAATAAAGATACAATTGAAGATTTAGCTTCAGCAATCGAATTGACTTATCATTCTATGGAACTAGCTATGAAATTAGGATATACCGAAGCAGATGAAAAAGAATGGATGAATACGGTAGCTGTAAAAATGTTTAATAAAGGTGCAGGATACATGTCTTCAAATGATACAAATAATGCATATAAATGTTTTGAATTTTTAACTCGTGAAAAATATGCAAACGCTATTAAGGGGGAATTAACTAAAGAGGCAAATAAGAATGTAGAAGATATTAAAGCAATGAACGTTAAAAAATAATTAGATTTAACATTCGCCATCTTACTTTGCGTAAGATGGCGAAATTATTTCACATAAGGAGTGAAGTTCAATGAGTTTACTAGAAATTAGTCCATTAGATGAGGCGTTAGTGGAAGCTTTACAGAACGAAGAAAAAAGAGTTCGTTTTTATGAGATGTTACAGAAATCAAATTTATACGTTGTTGCTTCTGTCGAGGGAGATACAAATGTAGATGAAGAAGGAAATTTGATTTCAACTGATAATACACAATTGCAAATTCATTATTTTGAAATGGAAGAAGGGTTAATGTTACCACTGTATTCTGATTTAAAGCATTTAGAAATGGTTATTCCAGAAGAATGCCCATATGTCTCTATGAATGCAGTTGAATTATTGAAAACGATAGATTTAGAGGCAAATGTCATATTAAACCCAGGAACAAAATTTCAAAAATTATTTGTAAAGGAAGAAATTGAAGCGATTTGTGATAATAGTATTTTTGATGTTTTTTCTAAAGGGGATAAGTAAAATTTGATGCAGTTCTATTCATTTTTGGTATAAAATAGAGGAAGGTGGGAGAAGGTTTGGAAATTAAGGTCAAACCTGAACAACTCGAACAAATTGCCAAAAACATATCAGAGATGCAAACACACAGCCAGAATATACAACAGAATCTCAATCAATCTATGTTTAGTATTCAAATGCAATGGCAAGGAGCAACGAGTCAGCATTTTTATGGGGAATATATGAGATCAATGAGACTCATGGAATCTTACATACGTAACTTACAAGTTACAGAAAAAGAATTATGGCGTATCGCTCAAAAGTTTCGTCAAGCAGATGAAGAATATCAAAAGAAACAAAATGAAAAATTGAAAGAAACCCATAAAAAAGAAAAGAAACATGAAAAATCGTGGTGGGAAAAAGGAATAGAAGGAGCAGCTGAATTCATCGGAGTGAATGATGCAATTCGTGCAGTTACCGGTAAAGACCCAATTACAGGAAAAGAATTATCAACAAAAGAAAGACTCATCGCTGCAGGATGGACACTCCTAAACTTTGTTCCTGTTGGAAAAGTCGCGAGTCTTGCTGGAAAAGGAATAAAGTATGTCGCCTCTAGCTTCGGGAAGACAATTGTAAAAGCAGGAAAAGGACTAGGCGAAGGCATAACAATGGTGGCTGGAAAAGCTGGAAAAGCAGCTGCCGATGGCATAAAAACAGCCACCCACAAAGTAAAAGAGGGTGTAAACTTCGTAGCCTCCACAGCAAAAAGCTTTGCCGACAAAATCGGAAGCTTATGGAACAAAGGTGCCACAACCGTAAAAACAACCTTCCTACAAGGAAATCAACAAATCCAGCACGCAGTAAAAATATTACTGGAGTACAAATGGATTCCGGGTGTGGGAAAAGCCTACGTCATGCCTGGAGTAGGAATGGTCCGAGAAACGGGACAGCATTCTCTGAAAGATGCTTATCAGTATATGACAAATAGGGGTGTTAAGGGTACGGGTGAAACGGTTAAGAAGATAGGTGATATTAATGATCCTATTAGAACATATCGTGGTGCTGATTTAGGTAAGCTAGAGGCTAAATATACTGCGGATCCTCGGTTAACTGTTGAGATGCCCTATGTTGGTAAAGGTGAAAAAAACACCAATGCAGAGGGCTGGTTACGCGATAAAGATTTTTATTGGAAAGAGATGTTAGAGAAGTACCCAGAAGCGTTTAATAGGTCAAATAGACAAAAAATAGAATTAGGATTCGCACCTATAAACAATCCAACGTTTAGAAAACATTTTCCCCAATATGATTTAAAAGAATTATATAATGACACTTTAATACATCATCACATTGGTGGTGGAGGTCAAGCTGTGGCTGTACCCTCAAAGCTACATCCAGGTTTAGGAGGGATTCATAATGCTGAGAAAAGCGCAGGAGTTTGGGGAAATGACCAAAAATATGCTGAACTATTAGAAAAATTCTTAGAAAAGTAAGGGTGATTATTTTGGTAATGAAGGATGCTATGAGCAAATATTTTAATTTAAGAAAAGAATATTTTGATAAAGGGTTAGATTTTTTATTTAAAACGTCATATAACGAAGAAGTTGATTCATTTATATATCAGGGTGAAATGGATGATGAAGAAGAAATTTCATGGAAACCTATTGAAAAAAATAATAAGGATGATTTAACGACGATTGAGGAAAGATTTGAAATTAAACTGCACACTTCAATTGATGATTATTTTAATTCTTATTGGTTTGCTGATTTAGATGGATTTATTGGTAATCATTATATTAGGCTAGAACCTGTATTACCAAATATTGAATTGGATTCCTTCGAAAGTAATTTAGAAGGGTATAAAAACAATCATAATAAGGTTGATAAGACTCCAATAGGTATAGAGGGGAACGGTTTGATAGTTGTTTTAGATAATGTAAGTGGTAAGGTTGAATTAGAGGATTTTGAACGTGGTTCGTTTGAAGAGATTTCGGATAGTTTAGATGAGTTAATTGCTAGTTTAAAATTACAAAAATAATATACTAAGAACATTTATATGAAAAAATGCCTGATATGAAGTGTAGCCCAAGTGTTAGATGCAATTGGACTGCAGTTTTTTATAGAAAGATGTAATATAAAATTAAGCTAAGACCTACAAAATTTATGTTACTTAAAAAACATATGAACTTAAAGCACTTGATTGTTTACTAAAGGCAACGAGTGCTTTTTTTATCGTATGGGGAGGCCGCAATTAGATGAGAAAAGATTTAACATGGCCAGTACCAGATGAGCCGGTTTCAGCAGAATATATATATGAAGTGGGTAAGCAGATGGATTTTATATTTCCAAGTGATTATGTAGAGTGTGCTATTACTAATAATGGTTCAGCGGTATTACCATATAAGTTTGAGGTGGATGGAGTAACAAGAGTGTTTGGGACATTGCTCTCTTATGATACGGATAGTAGCGAATATATTGTTAAAGTATATCGTACTTATGCCACTACTATACCTAAAGAGTTAGTTCCTTTTGCTTTTGACCCAGCAGGAAATTTAATATGTTTTGACTATAAAAATGCCAAAAATAACCCTGTTGTGGTATTTTGGGAACATGAGAATGCTGGCGAAAAAGAAATGTTAATGCGTCAAGAAGGTCTAACAGAAGCACAAGTAGAAGAACTGGCAAGAGAAAATGTATTTTACATTGCAGATACATTTACTGATTTTTTAAGTGAATTACACGATTGAAAAATATAATGATGAATGAAAAATAAAGTTTATGTGAAGTGGATAGAAAAAATAATAGGGTGTTTGAAAATAGATACTCCATGATGGTTGTACCATCATAGAGTGTTATGTGCAATGATAGAATAGAAAATAAAGTACGAGCTTAGGCGAGATGACATTTTACCGGGCGATAAATATAAACACATGGAATGTATATTAAACTAACGAACTCGTACAAACTCGTAAGTTTTAATATAGTATTTGTCATGATGTACAAAAGGTGTCATACTGTTACTACAAAACTTACAAATTTACGCTACTTAAAAATATATGAACTTAAAGCACTTGATTGTCAACTAAAGGCAACAAGTGCTTTTTTGCGTTTTAGGATAGAAATAGGTAGACACATTATAATTTTATAAGTGCACGAAGTATTAAATTTTTATAGATTGTAATGGCTTTGTACAGTGTATAACGAGAGTAGAAGAAAAAATAAAGGGTTGTATTATGTTTTGAAGTCATCGTAAAGTACGTTTTAACGGATTTACGTTACGAACACGTTATCCGCAAAAAAACGGGTTAACGTTACAGGGACTCAAATTACTGTAACGGGAGGGAATTTATGATGGGAAAGAAAGTAGTTGGTTACATACGAGTTTCAACGGAAGGACAAGTACGTGATGGGTATAGTTTAGCGTATCAAGTAGAAGAGATTGAACGTTACTGTAACGAAAATAATTTAGAACTACTTCGTGTGTATGAAGATAGAGGATTAAGCGGAGCGACTGTTGATGAAGAGGGATTAACAGTTGAACGTGATGGACTACAAGAGCTATTGTCGGATATGGCGTATAAACAAGTAAGCTATGTTGTTGTGTTGAATACATCACGATTGTGGCGCTCTGATATGGCGAAAGTATTAATACAACGAGAACTAAAGAAACATGAAGTAGATGTGAAGGCAATTGAACAATCAAGCTATAGTATTTACACACATGATCCAAATGACTTTTTGGTGAATGGCATGTTAGAACTATTAGACCAATATCAACGACTTGAAATTGCGTTGAAGTTAAGTAGAGGTAGAAAGAAGAAGGCTGAACGAGGTGGATATGCAGGTGGTGGCGTACTTTTTGGCTACAAGGCCAAAAAAGGACCAAAGGTGTTAGAAGTAGATGCTGGGAAAGCAGTAGTTGTACGTAGACTATTTGAGTTAAGACACATTTTTAAACATTGGTCACTTACCCAATTGGCAGAACAATTGAATGTAGAAGGCTACTGCACAGCGAAAGGTAAACAATTTACGAAAGTACAAGTGAAACGCATGTTAGATAGAGAGAATTTTTATCGTGGCATGTATAAATACGGGGAAATACAAACAAATGGAAAACATGCAGCAATTATTTTGTAAATCCACTTAAAAAATTAGCTCATTTTACTATACATACTACTAGAGTTATGAAAAATGGATAGGCTTGCGTACCTATGCGCATCGGAAGATGAACGCTCGAACTAAGGTTGCCGACATTTTTATATGACTAAATAATTGAATAGAGGGATGCGTTATGCATAATAGGCAGAACTATTTGTATGTAGGAGTAGATTTACATAAAGAGCATCATACGGCTGTTATTATTAATTGTTGGCAAGAGAAACTAGGAGAAATACAATTTGAGAATAAACCATCTGCATTTTCGAAGTTCTTATTAGAAGTAGAGACATATGTGTGTGATGGGATAACTGTTGTATTTGGTTTAGAAGATGTTGGCGGTTATGGAAGAGCATTAGCGAAATATTTAGTAGATCACGAACAGGTAGTAAAAGAAGTAAATCCAGCTTTATCATTTTTAGAACGAAAAAGCCAAGTGATGATACAAAAAAATGATAGTTGGGATGCGGAATGTGTGGCACGCATATTGATAAACAAATTTAATCAATTACCAAATGCAAAGCCAAACGATTTATTATGGTCAATACAACAACTGGTTTCAAGAAGGAATGCATTAGTAAAAGCACAAGCTGCTTTGAAAAATCAACTACATATTCAATTAAATCATCATTATCCAAGCTATAAAAAGTTTTTCTCAGAGTTAGATGGGAAAACAGCATTAGCGTTTTGGCAGCAATATCCGTCATCCTCTTGTTTAGAGGGGGCAAATATAAAGCAATTAACAGCTTTTTTATTAGATGTTAGCAACAATACATGTTCAGTAAAGAAAGCAAGCGAAATATTAAAACTTGTAAAAGAAGATGGACATACAATGAAGGAATATCAACAAACACGAGACTTTTTAGTAAGAAGTATTGTACGGGATATTGAGTTTAAAAAGACAGAAATGAAATACATCGAGAGAGAATTAAAACAGCTAGTAAAACTACTAGATTATCAATTAGAAACGATGCCGGGAATAGAACTTGTGACGGCATCAGCATTAATTGCAGAAATTGGGGATGTAAGGCGATTTCCAAATGCCAATAAATTAGCACGATTTGCGGGGATTGCGCCTGTTTACTTTGGTTCTGGTGGGAAAGGTAAGACACATAAAAGCAAACAAGGAAACAGGGCGTTACACGCTTTATTTTATAATTTAGCTGTACAGCAAGTGCAAGTAGCGAAAGGAAGTAAGTTACCTAGAAACCCAGTGTTTCATGCATACTATCAAAAGAAACTTAAAGAGGGAAAAACAAAAGGACAAGCATTGGTATGTATTATGAGAAGGCTTGTAAACATTGTATATGGCATGATGAAACATAAAACGGCATATGAATTGCCGGTAGTACAAGAGAAAGAAGTAATTTAATAAGGTTTTACATGGTTTGTTTTTTTATTGTGAGAGTTTAAGATTACAACATAGGGTACGGGTAAAGAATATAAAAACTATAAGGATGTAGAATATACTGGAACAACTAAAGTTAATGGAGAAGTAAGGGATATTAGCAGACGGGTTTTTCAAAGGTTAGATATTGATTATATGAGAATTGACCCTAAAACTGGTATGACAAATCTCCAATTGATGAAAAAAGGAAGAGCACCAATTTGGCAAGATGGGACTGCTATAGAACTTCATCATTTAATTCAAAGAGAGCCCGGATCAATGGTGGAGCTCACGGGTAGTATGCATAAGGAATATTATAAAATATTGCATGGCTTAGTGGAGAATGGTGGAAGCTTTAGAAACGACCCTGTGTTAAAAAAGCAATATGAAAATTTTAGGTCGAAATATTGGAGATGGAGAGCTAAACAAATAGATAAAGCTGAATTATAAAAGGAGGAATTTTGAATGAATAAAGAGGAATTAACCAATTTTATTAAGATAAATATGGAATCAGATGACTTTACTGGTGGAGTAGATAAAAAACAAGTTGATTATGTTCAAGATACCCTACAGTTAAAATTGCCAGAAAGTTATAAGTGGTTTTTAACTAATTATGGCTCTGGTGGGTTATTTGGTGTTGATATTTTAGGGGTGGCTAAGTCTAATATAGCTTCTGTTGTTATTGAAACAGAGAGTTATAGGGATTTAGGAATGAGTGAGAATTTAGTAGTTATTGAAGATATTGGGGAATATGCTTATTGTCTAGACACTAGTAATATGGAAAACAATGAGTGCCCAGTAATAGCATGGGATAGACAAGGTGGACTTGATGACTACAATACAGCAAAGAATTTTTATGAGTTTTTATCACAAAGGTTATTGGATGCAAAAGAAGCATGGGAAGAAGAGTTTTAATATAGATAAATGACCTTGTTTAGCTTAAAGCTGAATAAGGTCATTTTTATTATAAGAAGATTAATTGTTTATGATGAATAGAAGTTATAAGTATTATTATTATATTTTTTATTTTATATATGAGGATATTTAAAGCTTTATACGTAGGTAGACAAGAAAAGAGAATGAAAACGAATTTGTTTTTGATGTGGATAGAAAAAATATATGGTGTTTGAAAGTAAGTACTCCATGATGGTTGTACCATCATGGAGTACTATGTGCAATGATAGAATAGAAAACGAAGTACGAGCTTAGGCGAGATGACATTTTACTGGATGATGAATATTAAGGCATGGAATGGACATAAAACTAACGAATTCGTACAATCTCGTAAATTTTAACGTAGTAGTTGTCACGACATATAAAAGGTGTCATACTGTTGCCATAAAATTTACAAAATTAATGCTACTTAAAAACATATGAACTTAAAGCACTTGATTGTCAACTAGAGGCAACAAGTGTTTTTTTTGCGTTTTAGCGTAGAAATTTAAAAGAGCACTATAATTTTATAAGTGCATTAAGTGTTAAATTTTTATTGTTGTTTTATAGATTGTAATGGCTATGTACAGCGTACGACGATAGTAGAGGAAAAAATAAAGGGTTGTATTATTTTTTGAAATCATCGTAAAGTACGTTTTAACGGATGGACGTTATGCACACGTTAGCCGCAAAAAACGGGTAAACGTTACAGGGATTGTAATCGCTGTAACGGGAGGGAGTTTGATATGGAAGAGAAAGTAGTTGGCTATGTACGAGTTTCAACAGAAGGACAAGTACGTGAAGGATACAGCCTAACGTATCAAGTAGAAGAAATTGAACGGTACTGCATTGAAAATAAACTACAGCTGCTTCACATATACGAAGATAAAGGAATTAGCGGAGCGACAGTAGATGAAGATGGATTAACAGTTGAACGTGAAGGCTTACAAGAATTACTGTCAGATATGACGTATCATCAAGTAAGCAAAGTTATTGTGCTCAATACATCTCGGTTATGGCGCTCTGATATGGCAAAAGTGTTAATACAACGAGAACTAAAGAAACATGAGGTTGATGTGAAAGCAATTGAACAACCGAATTACAGTATATATACACATGATCCCAATGACTTTTTAGTAAATGGCATGTTAGAGCTATTAGACCAATATCAACGTCTCGAGATTGCATTGAAGCTAAGTAGAGGCAGAAAGAAGAAAGCGGAACAAGGTGGATATGCAGGTGGCGGTGTGATGTTTGGTTACACGGCAAAGAAAGGTCAAAAAGTACTAGAAGTAGATGCGGAAAAAGCAATGATTGTACGTAGGCTATTTGAGTTACGACACTTTTTTAGGCATTGGTCACTTGCTCAATTAGCGGAACGACTTAATGTAGAGGGCTATCGTACAGAGAAAGGAAAGCTGTTTACGAAAGTACAAGTGAAACGTATGTTAGACCGAGAGAACTTTTATCGAGGGGGGTATACATACGGGCAAATACAAACAAATGGGAAACATCCAGCAATTATATAATAGTCGTACTTAAAAAAATCACTCATTTTACTATATGTACTTATGAAATTATGAAAATGGATAGGCTTGCGTACCTATGCGCATCGGAAGATGAACGCTCGAACTAAGGTGCCGACGTTTTTATATATGACTAAATCATTGAATAGAGGGATGAGTTATGCAGAATAGACAGAACTATTTGTATGTAGGAGTAGATTTACATAAGGAGCATCATACGGCTGTTATTATTAATTGCTTGCTGGCAAGAGAAATTAGGAGAAATACATTTTGATAATAAACCATCGGCATTTTCGAAGTTTTTATTAGAAGTAGAGACATATGTGAATGATGGTTTATCAGTTGTATTTGGTTTAGAAGATGTTGGTGGTTATGGAAGAGCATTAGCGAAATATTTAGTAGATCATGAACAAGTAGTGAAAGAAGTAAATCCAGCTTTATCATTTTTAGAACGAAAGAGCCAAGTGATGATACAAAAAAATGATAGTTGGGATGCGGAATGTGTGGCACGCATATTGGTAAACAAATTTGAGCAACTACCAAATGTAAATCCAAACGATTTATTTTGGTCGATACAACAATTGGTTTCAAGAAGGAATGCATTAGTAAAAGCACAAAGTGCGTTAAAGAACCAACTACATATTCAATTAAACCATCATTATCCAAGCTATAAAAAGTTTTTCTCAGAAGTAGATGGGAAAACAGCATTAGCATTTTGGCAGCAATATCCGTCACCCTCTTGTTTGGAGGGGACGGATATAAAGCGATTAACAGCTTTTTTATTAGATGTTAGCAACAATACATGTTCAGTAAAGAAAGCAAGCGACATATTAAAACTTGTAAAAGAAGATGGACATACAATGAAGGAATATCAAGAAACACGAGACTTTTTAGTAAGAAGTATTGTACGGGATATTGAGTTTAAAAAGAAGGAAATGAAATACATCGAAAGAGAATTAAAACAGTTAGTAAATCTACTAGATTATCAATTAGAGACGATGCCGGGAATAGAACTTGTGACGGCATCAGCATTAATAGCTGAGATAGGAGATATAAGACGATTTCCAAATACCAATAAATTAGCACGATTTGCGGGGATTGCGCCTGTTTACTTTGGTTCTGGTGGGAAAGGTAAGGTGCATAAAAGCAAACAAGGAAACAGGGCGTTACACGCTTTATTTTATAATTTAGCTGTACAGCAAGTGCAAGTAGCAAAAGGAAGTAAGAAGCCACGGAATCCAGTGTTTCATGCGTACTACCAAAAGAAATTAAAAGAAGGAAAAACAAAAGGACAAGCATTGGTATGTAGTATGAGAAGGCTTGTAAACATTGTATATGGCATGATGAAATATAAAACAGCTTATGAATTGCCGGTAGTGGAAGAAAAAGAAGTAGTTTAATAAGGTTTTACATGGTTTGCTTTTTTATTGTGAGGGTTTAAGATTACAACATAGGGTACAGTTAAAATTGATTATTAGCTAAAGTTTATATTAGAGATGTAGAGTCAAAAACAGGATTGAAGCTTCATAAAAACCAAATAGAACAATTAAAGGCTGCTCTAAGGGAACATAAGTATGAAAAAATGACGCCATTGGAAACGTTAAAACACAGAAATAAATTTAACAGTGTGAAAAACAAATTGATAAGTGAATGGGAAGAAAAAACAGGGCAAACATGGCCAAGATATACTGAGGAAGTTTATGATAAAAAAGGTAGAGTAGCAAGGGATATTGGGCAACCCTATGATGCGCATCATATTATAGAGAATAATTTTGGTGGGCCTCATGAATGGTGGAATATACATCCAGCTAAATTTCCTGATGAACATCAGGCAGGAATTCATGGTAAAGGGTCACCATCAAATAAATTATTTCCAAGGAGGTAGTTTTAATGGCTACATTTGATTTTATAAAAAATAGTCATCATAAGTTTTTTAAATTACAAGAAAATGAACTTATAGTGGCAGAAGAGAGACTTGGATTTGCATTTCCTAATGAACTTAGAAATTTTTACTTAGAAGTTGGCTATGGTTTTATAAAAGGAAATAATGTGGATGCAATAAATAGAATAATGGATCCAGATACTATAGCAGATATTACATTGAGAGAAGGTATTTACGAGTTTGATCCAGATTTAGAGGGAATATACGAGGAAGAAGATAAATTGGTTTTTTATGAAGTAAACGAGGGTGTATATTTAACACTTGATTTGAATACTCCTCAACAAACTCCTGTATATTTTTTTGAGACCCAAATAGCTGATTCATTGGAGGAATTTATACGAAAAATTAATCAGGATGCTGAATATTTTGTGGATATGGTTGATTAATATTCTAGTATAGATTAAAAGTCTTCAGTAATAAGTAAACAAACGAGATTGGTTATAGTCACTTTATAAGTATTATAGTCACCTTACTACTCAATGTATACTTTACACACGAGAATGACAAAGTTCGTGATGTTATTAAAGTTAAATATACACTGGCACATAAGACAAGCAAACGAAAAAGCACTTATTTTTGAAGTGGACAGAAAAAGAATAGGCTGTTAAAAAGCATATACCCCATGATAGTTGTACCATCATAGAGTGTTATGTGCAATGATAGAACAGAAAACGAAGTACGAGCTTAGGCGAGATGACATTTTACTGAGTCATTAATATAAACACATGAAATAGACATAAAACTAACAAACTCGTAAGTTTTAACGTAGTATTTGTCGTGATATACAAAAGGTGTCATACTGTTACTACAAAACTTACAAATACATGCTACTTAAAAACATATGAACTTAAAGCACTTGATTGTCTATGAAAGGCAACAAGTGCTTTTTTGTGTTTTAACGTGAAAATTTAAAGGAGCACTATAATTTTATAAGTGCGCTAAGTGTTAATTTTTATAGATTGTAATGGCTGTGAACAGTGTATGACGATAGTAGAGGGCAAAATAAAGGGTTGTGTTATGTTTTGAAGTCATCTTAAATTATGTTTTAATGGATAGACGTTATAGGGATTGTAATCATGTCTACTACATCGATAGATAAAAGCTATTCAGCAAAAAGAAGCAGCGTAACAAAAAGAAGATAAAGACGATTTAGATGATTAATATACAATTGGGTATTGCTGTTAATGTTTTGTCATAAATCTTTGCTTAAACGAAAAAAGAAGGTTTCTTTTTTCGTTTTTTTCTTTAGCCAAAACACTTAATAAAAGCGAGTTATCTATATAATTTACATCTTTATCTAGTGCATTTTGCATTCCAGATAACATCATATATACAGCTAATATAACGATAGTGAAAAATAAAACAGGGCCGAATGCTATCCAAGGTAAAACATTTAAAAACTGATGATTGCGGCCAAGTAAAACAAGTGTACCAGCAATGTTAAATGAAATGGTTTGAAATAGTGCTAAATGCAGTAATAATACTAAAGTTTGCAGCATTTGTTGGTTAATCCAAATGAAGATTTTTGGCGTAAGAAAGGGTTTTAAATGTAATTTACAAATGTGAAAAAACCCACCGCCTAATGTTTTAGAACTTGTCACAAATTCATTTTGTAGTAATAAACGAATTTCATTACTGAAAAGTTGTACTAAATTGGGTACGCTAATAAAAATTAAAACCGAAATTATATAAGTAAGCCAGAGATGTTTTTCATCAGGAGATACGAACACTACAGGTGATAGTAAAAATATCGCTAGTAAGGTAGTCGGGACGTATTGGAATGTTTCAAATAGAACATCTAAAAAGCGTACGTATCGATAAAAGTATGCATGAAGAATACCGAATATAAGTGAAATGATTATACGGAAAAAGCTAATAATCATTGCATAAAAAATTGGTGTTTTTGCATCGTAAAGAGTCCGAATTAACACATCATCTCCATCTTTATCTACACCGAGGGGATGAGAAAAAGATGGGGGTGCTAGGGCAGTACTAGTTATTTTACCATCGACATATTGATAAGCAGGAACAGGTGTGATTTTTACTGCGTCTACTTTCTCTTTCGTAATATAACTTGAAATTATGATAGTTACTAAAATTAAATTGTAAAGTAGGTGTTGGTTGTATAGCTAGCGATGTTGATGAACTTGGAGATGTACCAAAAAACAATTGTGGTAAAGAACAAATCCCAATAATATCAAGGATAATGAACAGTGAGCGGATAATAAAAAACATCCACTCTTTAAAAGTGACATAACGTATTTTTTCCTTATATTTTTATTTGTAAATATTTTCTATGTGATTTTATAAAAATCCTTTTCGACAAAAAAATCAATATATCCCTTGACAGTTACAAATATAACCGATATACTTCATATTAATTTCAAAAGAAAATATATTCTAAATATTAAAATGTGTTGAATAGGAGTAGTAAGGTCATGTATTTGTGCAGAGAGCTATGGGTTGGTGCGACATAGTCAAATGACATCCTGAACTCGCCTAGGAGCAGTAAGGTGGAACGGAATCACATTCTTAGTAAATCTTAACGGTTAACCTTCGATATTAGGTTTGTAATCAAACGATTACTACTAAGGTGGATTCATAATGGAATCAATAAGGGTGGTACCGCGTTAAGTAAATGGCTTAGCGTCTCTTTATATAGAGACGTTGGGCCATTTTTTTATTTTATAGAAAAAGAAATGGAGGTTTTATTCAGATTGATCAATAACATTTATTTATTAATATAAAATGATTTTAGCGGGAGGAAAATAGGATGAAACAGACGGAGCAATGGACTTCGAAATTAGGTTTTATAATGGCAGCAGCAGGATCAGCAATTGGACTTGGCGCAATATGGAAATTTCCTTATATTGCTGGAAAGAGCGGGGGAGGAGCATTCTTTTTAATCTTTATATTATTTACTGTATTAATTGGATTACCGCTACTTATAGCTGAATTTATGATTGGACGTAGTACACAAAAACAAGCAGTTGGGGCATTTAAAAGTATCGCACCAAATACAGGATGGCACTGGATTGGACGCCTTGGTGTTGGAACTTGCTTTATATTACTTTCGTTTTATAGCGTTGTAGGTGGATGGGTACTAATTTATTTATTCAGAGGAGTAACTGGACAACTTATTACTCCGGGACAAAATTACGGTTCGTTATTTACTGAAACAATTGGAAATCCGGTTTGGGCTATCACTGGACATTTCGCTTTTATGTTCATTACGATATGGGTTGTATCAAAAGGTGTACAAAACGGAATTGAAAAAGCAAGTAAATATATGCTACCAGCATTGTTCGTTTTATTTGTCGCTCTTATTATTCGTTCATTAACACTGGATAATGCGATGCAAGGCGTGAAGTTTTTCTTACAACCAGATTTCTCGAAGATTACTTCAGAAAGTATTTTATTCGCAATGGGCCAATCATTCTTTGCGATTAGTATAGGGATTTCGATTATGGTTACGTATAGCTCGTATTTAAATAAAAAAGAAAGTTTACCAAAATCAGCAATAACAATTGTTGGATTGAATTTATTCGTCTCTTTATTTGCAGGTCTTGCCATTTTTCCAGCAGTATTTTCGTTAGGCATGGAGCCGACAGAAGGGCCAGGCTTACTATTTATCGTATTACCATCTGTATTTAGTCAAATTCCATTAGGAGGATTGTTCTTAACGGTATTTCTTGCGCTATTTACATTTGCGACATTAACATCGGCATTTTCTCTACTAGAGACGGTAGTTTCAGCATTAGCAAATGGTGAACAAGAAAGAAGAGCTAAACTATCATGGATCATCGGGTTCTGCATTTTCCTAGCAGGTATACCATCTGCCTTATCATTTGGAGTATGGAGTGATATTACGATTTTTGGGAAGAATATTTTTGATGCAGTAGACTTCTTATCTAGTAATATATTAATGCCGCTGGGAGCATTATTTATTAGTATTTTCGTATCATTCAAGATGGAAAAGAAAGTGCTAGAAGCTGAATTTTTTGTAGGTGGAAATTACGGAAAGAAAGTATTTACTATCTGGGCATTTTTACTTCGATTTGTAGCACCACTTGCGATAGTTATCGTATTTTTAAATGTAATAGGGATTATTTAAGTTTAAATGTTATAATATTCAGTAAAAAAAGAAGGTGATGATAATAAAAACAAATTTGATTGAAGTTGGGAAATATATGAACATTAGAGGGAAAAAGCTATACGTTGAAACACATGGAAGTCCTAAAAATAAACCAGTATTATTTTTACACGGTGGTCCAGGTGAAAGCTGTTATGATTTTTCATTTCATCAAGCGGAACGATTAAAAGATTCCTTATATGTAATTATGATAGATCAAAGAGGGGTTTGTCGGTCAGAAGTAATTACCGAAGAAGAAACTTTTGGACTATGTGATTTAATTGAAGACTGTGAAGAACTAAGAAAAGTATTACAAATTGAGAAATGGTCTGTAATTGGACATTCTTTCGGTGGATATTTAGCGTTGTTATATGCGTCGATGTATCCTAATTCAATAGAGAAAGTAATATTTGAAGGTCCGACTTTCGATTTTGCATTAACAAGTAGGGCCTTACTACAAAAGACAGGAACTTTATTAAAAAAGTATGGAAAAGAATTAGTGGCAGAAGACTGCTTTGCTTATTTATCTAATAATGCTAGTTCAGAAGAGTTGTTAGAAGCTTATATAAGAGTAAGCGCTGAATTAGAAGAAAAAAGAATGGGAATTTACAATTATAAGGAAGATGAGACAGACGATAGTTTATATAGTGATGAAGTGTGGGAAGTATTTTCAAATCGTTCCAAAATCCATTTCGATAGATTAAAATCAGAGGGAGCATGTCATACGTCATTATTATCTAAAATAAAAGATATACAAAATCCAATGTTATTAATTGTAGGAAAACATGATGTAGTAACGTGTGAAAAACAAATTGAAACCTTTAATAAAGATGCTCAAAATGGGAAGCATATCATATTCGAAGAGAGTGGCCATACACCACATTATGAGGAAGCTGATCGATTTGCTGAAACAGTCATTCATTTTTTGAACTAAAAAAGAAAGAGCGCTTCGTATAATGCGAAGCGCTCTATTTTAAATTTCTGGATAAGTGATTGTAATATTAGGCCATTTACTTTGCCATTTCTTTTGATTAACTCTTTTGTTGTACATATGTATTCGTTCTTTCGTTTCAAGAAAATGAGGTGTAGGTTTCACTTGTAATGAAAGTACATCTTCTATTCCGCATGGGGATGTTAATATGACTTTGTTTTGTTCGTCCAAAGAAACACCAAGAGCGGTTGCTGTTTCAGGAAATTTAGAAATAGCATCAACAGAAGAAGAGTATGGCGGCATTCCATTCACTACATGCATGCGAGTTTGATTTTTTACTGACCAAGGGATAGTAGCATCCATATTCATTAGTTTCTGTTCTAATGATTGTTCGTACACCTCATCTTTATGTAATGGATCATAATAAATGACATCGACATCTGGCGTAGCCGTTCTTACTTCGTAGTTATGTAAAGTATCCCAAATTTTAGAACGGACAAACCCAGCGCAAATCCACCAATCAGGTAGCTCTAGTGATTTTGCCAATTGTAATACATTCATCATCCATTCGTCGTTTTCTATTAAGTGAATTAAATCTTGCTCTGTTTTTATATTCATCGATAAATACACCTTCCTAGTAGATTAATGCATCAGCTCAATAATCCATAAAATCCAGTGAGCACCTGGTACAAATAAAAGTTGTGCTAATAAGGTGCCGAGAAGTCTAGAAATCATTAGCCAACCATACATTTTACTCATAGATTCAGCGCCATTTTCTGATTGTAAAGCACGTTCTGTCAAAAGTGCTATACGTGGATCGAGTAACACTGTTAATAAAATTGTAGCAAAACCATTCACAAGACCAGAAGCTGTACTTGCATTTGTTGCGTAATCTGGATTTAGAAAAGAAGCATAAAGGGCAGAAAGAACACCTGCTGTATAAATTGCAGTAGCAAACATGTTAATAAGCATAATACGCTTTGGGATACCACCGATACGCAATCTATGAATCATTTCAAATCTTGGAAAGCGCACATATTTTTTTGTGTACTTTAATTTTTGAATGTTATTTGTTTTCATCATTCGAATGAAAGAACCATCTGTTTCAAAGTTTTGAATGACATATCCAAATAGTTTTGTCAAAGTTGGATAAAGAATAATCGCAAGTAATGTACCGATGGAAGCAGATAATAGTACAAGTCGTATAGTATGCTCTAAATTAATAGAAGCATCTCGTTTTGCGTCATCGACAATCCCGCCAATTAAAAAGGCTTGTAGTAAATTTGACGTTCTTGAAATAAGTAATACCATTCCTACGACAGATAAGGCAACGACAATCTTTTTTAAACGAACACCAGCTAATCGAATACTATAAGAACTAGTTTCGACTGCGTGGATGACAATTGTGAAAGCCATTATAAAAATTAACGTAATTGACATGTGATTCACCAGTTTCTATTAAATTAAGTATAACTTTTTCACTTTATCATATCTTTTGTGATTTTGTAACTGAAAGTATAAGGGTTAGAAAAAGTAATTTTCTGAAAAGTTAGATGGTGATAGTATAGTAAAGGGGTAAGTAGGAGAATGGCCTTAATGGGGTACATATAAAATCAGTGGGGGAATTAAATATGTATACAACATTTCTATTTGATTTAGATGGAACATTAACTGATCCGAAAGAAGGGATAATCAATGCTGTTCTATACGTGTTAGAAAAAATGGGGATTGAAGAAGTAAATATAAGTGAGTTAGATTCATTTATCGGCCCACCAATACAACAATCTTTTGCAGATAGATATAATATGAATGAAATAGAAGTAGAACGAGCGGTGTTTTACTTTCGGGAATATTTAAAGCAAAGTGGTTTATTAGAGAATAAAGTATACGATGGAATTGGAGCCCTATTGCAAGAATTAAAGGATGCTGGCAATCGTTTGTTTGTAGCAACTTCAAAGCCTACCGTATTTGCGAAACAAGTAATAGAGCATTTTCAGTTAACATCTTTTTTTGAAGAGATTGTTGGGAGTAATTTAGATGGGACAAGAATAAAAAAGGAAGAAATAATTGCTCATATTTTACAAACAAATGAAGAACTTCAAAAAGAAGAAATGGTGATGATTGGTGATAGAAAGCATGACGTAATCGGTGCGAACAGTAACGGAATTGCTTCAATAGGTGTATTGTATGGATATGGTAATGAGAATGAATTGAGCGATGCTGGGGCGATTCATATAGTGAAAGATGTCGAAGAGTTACAAAGATTTTGTATAGAGAATAGTACGATAAACTATAGAAATAGAACCTAGAAATCCCTTTATAACATATGACGATGAAATCGTTTTTGTTTAAAGGGATTTTACATATGTAATCGAATACTATAATTAGACAATTTTAGCATGAAAAATTTGTAATAAAGTAAAACTTTAATTAGTGGAAGTTTTGTCCATCCGGCACTGATTATCAGCCCCACCAATCGGGCTGTTACGAGCAGTTGATATCCCGCCTAGCTTCTGCACATTTGCTGAATTTTAAGGCGGGAGTCTTACTGCCCGCAAATAGCGGGATAAAAAGAGGAGGAATGTCATGAAATAAAATGATTTGAAATCCCGGTAAAAGTTCGCTTTCAAAAGATTGAATTTTCAGTTTAAAAGGAGGGTTATAATTGGAGCTAGTTATTATTTTATTAGCACTTAGTTTACTCATGTTTGTAGCATATAAAGGATTTTCTGTAATATTATTCGCACCGATTTTTGCATTATTTGCGGTATTTTTGACAGAGCCTAGTTTTGTATTACCTTTCTTTTCAAATATTTTCATGGAGAAAATGGTAGGATTTATTAAATTATATTTCCCTGTGTTTTTACTTGGAGCAATATTTGGGAAAGTAGTAGAAATGTCAGGAATCGCTGATTCCATAGCAAAGACGATTGTAGAGTTAGTTGGAGAAAAACGTACAATTTTAGCGATTGTTTTAATGGGAGCTATTTTAACGTATAGCGGTGTTAGCGTATATGTAGTGGTGTTCGCTATATTTCCGTTTGCGGCTAAGTTGTTTCGACAAGCGGATATTCCGAAGCGTCTAATCCCTGGAACGATTGTTCTTGGAGCAGTAACGTTTACAATGGATGCGCTTCCTGGATCACCACAAATTCAAAACGTAATACCTACAACCTTTTTTAAAACGGACATTTATGCTGCACCGATACTTGGTATTTTAGGAGCAATTTTTGTTCTTACATTAGGTTTACTATATTTAGAGAGTAGACGTAAGAAGGCAAAAGAAGCAGGTGAAGGATATTTTGGTTTTAACGATGGAAATTCTGAAATGGCAGCATCTTTGCAATTAGAACAAAAAGATATGCCGATATTAAGCAGTATTGAAATTACAAGAGTACAGCAAGTAATTGCGTTTGTACCACTTATTTTAGTAGGTGTAATGAATAAAGTTTTCACAATCATGATACCAAAGTGGTATCCAGATGGTTTTGATTTCTCAGCTATTGGTATGAAAGCATTTGGAAAAGTTGAATTAAGTGCGGTAGTTGGGATTTGGTCTGTAGAATTGGCACTTATTATAGGGATTTTATCAACGCTTTTATTATATTGGAAACGAGTAGTAACTGGATTTCAAGCTGGATTGAATACAAGTATTGGTGGAGCGCTACTTGCAACAATGAATACAGGCGCGGAGTTTGGATTTGGTGGTGTTATTGCAGCACTTCCAGGCTTTGCAATTATGAGAGATAGCATCTCTGCAACTTTCACGAATCCATTAGTAAATGGGGCAGTCACGACGAATATTTTAGCTGGAATTACAGGTTCAGCATCAGGCGGAATGGGAATTGTGTTAAGTGCGATGGGGGATAAATTTATTGCAGCGGCCAATCAATATGATATTCCATTAGAAGTTATGCACCGCATTGTATCAATGGCATCAGGCGGAATGGATACATTACCACATAATGGTGCAATTATTACTATTCTAACGGTAACAGGATTAACACATAAACAGTCATATAAAGATATATTTGCTATTACAATTTTGAAAACGATTGCTGTATTTGCAGTCATCGCATTCTATACTTTAACAAGGATCTATTAATACTAGTTAATATACGAAAAGAAAATATTTATTAGATTGATATTTTACATAATAAAATATTTATTGTAACTACTCAGTCACTCTATGAAAAATCGGCAGAAAAGTTTTTTAAGTTGGTCGAGAGAGGACCTGGCTATTTATAGGAGCGGTCAGGGCCTTTCCTGCCACGCGCAAAGTTTTAAAACAAAGTATATTATTAATAAGGGGGCTTATTTTAACTGGAATAATAGACTTTATCAAACTTCTGAATGAAATGCATGGCTGAGTAGTTGCAAATATTTATTATAAATAGAAGGGGTGGAGTACTTGCAAGAGGTTGCTGAGTTTCGTATGCCGAAGTCTGTATTATATGGAAGAAATTCGTTTGAAAAACTAGGGGATCAATCAAGAAAGTTAGGGAAAAGGGCCTTTATTGTCAGTGATACAATTATGGAGAGTTTCGGTTATGTTGAAAGATGTGTGGATCACTTAAATGCGAAAGGGATTACTGTTATTACGTACAATGAAGTAAACACTGAGCCTACAAATTCACACGTATTGGAAGCGTTATCTATTTGTAAAGAAGGAAAATGCGATTTTATCATAGGTATTGGAGGAGGAAGCTGTATTGATGCTGCGAAAGCAGTAGCAGTGTTATATACAAATGGTGGAGAAATTGAAGATTACGTCCAAAAGGATATAGAAATAGAATACAATCCACTACCGCTAATCGCAATCCCTACGACTTCTGGTACTGGATCGGAAGTAACAAGTGTAGCAGTAATTACAAATAAAAAAACAGATGTGAAAATGATGATAAAACATCCAAGCTTTATCCCTCATGTTGCTATAATAGACCCGATTTTTACAAGTTCGGTACCACCTCATATTACTGCAGCAACGGGAGTAGATGCATTATGCCATGCAATTGAAGCTTATATTTCTAAAGTTTCACAACCTCTTACAGATGTTCTTGCTCTTTCAGCTATTGAAAGCATTATGAAATATTTACGTATCGCATATGAAGATGGAGATAATATGGAAGCAAGGGAAGCAATGATGATTGCTTCATTACAAGCTGGGATTGCTTTTTCAAATGCATCTGTTACATTAGTGCATGGTATGTCCCGTCCAGTGGGAGCATTATTCCATGTACCACATGGAATATCGAATGCAATACTATTACCTACAGTTTTAGAGTTTACAAAAATGAGTGCAATAAAAAGGTTAGCAGAAGTAGGACGTAGCTTAAACAAAGATTTGTATTCTCATTCTGATGAAGAAGTAGCGAACTACACGATTGCTGAAATTAAGAAACTTTGTTTTGATCTTCGTATTCCTAATTTAAGAGAATACGGAATTGACGAAGTTGAATTTGAAAATGCTATTTCTAAAATGGCGAAAGATGCAATTGCAAGTGGTAGCCCAGGAAATAATCCACGAGTTCCTTCTTATGATGAAATCAAACAGTTGTATCGAGAGTGTTTTAATTATCAATATGAAGATGCTATAAAAACATCAGGGCTTTAATTTCAGAATATTATAATAAAATTTCCTTGGAAATAGTTAAAACAAGACTTTATATTATAAATTTAAAGTCTTGTTTTATTGTGTATAATATACATAATAAAATATTGTTATTGGTTTTATAAAAATAGTTTAGGTAGGTGTTTTACTATGAAAACGATAGGTCTTATAGGTGGTATGAGTTGGGAATCAACTTCTGAATACTATCGAATTTTAAATGAAGAAATAAAAAGTAGATTAGGTGGATTACATTCAGCAAAATGTCTGATTAATAGTGTGAATTTTGAAGAGATTGAACGATTCCAGTCTAGCGGAGATTGGAGGGAGCAGGAGAAGTATTAGGGAATACGGCGTATTCATTGCAGAAAGGAGGAGCAGACTTTATAATCATTTGCACAAATACAATGCATAAAGTAGTTGAGAAAATAAAGGAGAATATTAACATTCCAGTATTACATATTGCGGATGCAACTGCAAAAGAAATAAATAGAAAAGGTATTCAATCGGTTGGTTTGCTTGGAACAAAATATACGATGGAGCAAGATTTCTATAAATCACGTATAGAAGAGAATGATATAAAAGTAATAGTACCATTAGGAAAAGATAGAGAAAAAATAAATGAAGTAATATACAAAGAATTATGTTTAGGAAAGATAACATCTCAATCTAGAGAGTATTATAAAAGAGTTATAGAAGAGTTAGTGCAAAAAGGGGCGCAAGGAATAATATTAGGGTGTACAGAAATAGGGTTATTAATAAAGCAGGAAGACATATCAGTTCCGATATTTGATACAACGCATATACATGCGATTGAAGCAGTCAATTTCGCTTTACATAATAGATTGTAATTATATTATGTAAACTCAACTCATTTGTCTGGAAAACATTCAGGAAATATTTTATAATGTAAGTGGTTACATTTAGGGGGAATGCGGATGTTTTCAGTTCAGCCAATCGCATTTGTACATAATGAAAGAAAGGAAATAAAAGATGATGAGTGGGGAGAAGTAAGATCCTATATTACTTTAACTGATATGTATACAGAGGAAAGTATACAAGGGATTGAAGATTTTTCTCATATTGAAGTTGTCTTTTATTTTCATAAAGTAACTGATGAACAAATTCAATATTTTGCTAGACATCCTAGAAATAATAATGATTATCCTAAAGTAGGCATTTTTGCACAGCGCGGGAAAAATCGTCCGAATCGCATAGGAGCTACAATTGTAAAGGTGATCAAAAGAGAAGGTAAATCAATTATTGTTGAGGGGTTAGATGCTATTGATGGCACTGCTATATTGGATATAAAGCCGATAATGAAAGAGTTTATGCCGAAAGAAGAAATTCTACAGCCTAAATGGGTAACGGATATTATGAAACAATATTGGAAGGGGAATAAAACAAAATGAGAATATATGAGGCAACAATTGCAGATTTAGATGGACTAGCATCTGTTTTTAATAACTATCGCGTATTTTATCGACAAGATTCCGATATTGAAGGAGCAAAAGTATTTTTACGAAATCGAATCGAGAGAAAAGAATCCATTATTTTCGTGGCAGTTGAAGATGGAGAATATATCGGATTCACGCAACTATATCCATCATTTTCTTCTATTTCGATGAAAGAGTTATGGATTTTAAATGATCTGTTTGTACAAAAGGCGAAGCGCGGAGCCGGAACAGGTAAAAAATTGTTAGAAGCTGCTAAAGAATTTGCCTTAGAAAATGGCGCAAAAGGTGTGAAATTACAAACAGAGATTGATAATTTATCAGCTCAGCGATTATACGCTGAAAATGGATACTTGAGAGATAATCGTTATTTCCATTATGAATTAACTTTTTGAAATATATATAGTTAAATGAGACGTTTTCAATGTGAAGACGTCTCATTTAATTTTTTTATTGATGATTTAAAATCCAATTTGTAGCATCTTCAAAGTTTTCTGCGATGTAGTTTGGTTCAATATGTGCCCATTTATCTCGGAATGTATGTAAAGCATCATATCCAGCGCCAGTTTGAACTAATATAGTCGTTGCATTTACTTTTGCCCCAGCAACAATATCCGTCCAGCGATCACCGATTACAGCGCATTTTGTTAAATCAAGCCCATGTTTTTCCGCTGCTTGCAGGAGCATACCTGTGCTCGGTTTGCGGCATTCACATCCGCCACCATGTTTATGAGGACATAGATAAATATCATCAAAACCAAACCTTTTTAATTCTTGCACAAAATCATTCACAGTTGCTTTTCCATCCGCGATACCTGGTTGATTCGTAAAAGAGAATAGTTTAATATTTTGAGCTTTTAACTTTTGTAAAGATTCCTTTGTAAAAGGAAATAACGTGAAAGAACCTGGATAATGTATTGTAGTATCACCGCCAATTGTTCCGTCACGATCAATGAATATTGCTTCAATGTTTGTCATAGTTATAGTCCTTTCAATTTAAATTAAAATCCACAAACATTAAGTATTCTCTTGAAATATGCTTTTTCCTGCTACTGAAATAAATATGTCGAAAAATGGTATAATAATATATTAAGAGGAATATTTTACTATTTTATTTGGTTGTAATGTAAATGGAAAGAAGGTAAGTATTATGTTAGAGGTGAATATCCGCTCAGCCGGATATGAAATTGGTGAAAAGACAGTTCATGATATTGCATTTGCAATTGAAAAAGGAGAGTTAGTGGCTCTTATTGGTGCAAATGGCGCAGGAAAGAGTACGACAATTAAGTCGATACTCGGTTTGCTTGTCAATATGGATGGTGAAATCTCGTTTGGTGAAAAGAAAAATCCATATGCATATGTACCGGAGCATCCCACTTATTATGATTATTTAACTTTATGGGAGCATATTGAATTGTTAATGGCTGCCCGTGGAAATGAAGAGGGAAATTGGGAGGACAAAGCAAGGGAATTATTACATACGTTTCGAATGGAAAAACATATACACGAATACATATCAAAATTTTCAAAAGGTATGAAACAAAAATCGATGCTAATATTAGCATTTTTAACAGAGCCAGATTTTTATATTATTGATGAGCCTTTTATCGGTTTAGATCCAGTAGCCACGAAAGACTTTTTGAATTATTTATATAAAGAAAAAGAGCGAGGAGCAGGTATATTACTTTGTACGCACGTGCTGGATACAGCTGAAAGAATTTGTGAAAGATTTTTACTCATTTCGCAAGGTACATTAGTAGCAGATGGGCATTTAGAGGCGATCCAATCGTTAGCAGAAATGCCAGGAAGTACACTGTTAGATTGTTTCGATGCAATTGTAAGGCGGGAACAACATGATTAAACAACAGTTTAATAAAAGGTTACGTCATGAATTGCAAAGAAAATGGAAAGCGATTCGTTCTGTAACAGATTGGACAGTAGCATTATATATTATTATTCCAGCACTTATATTTGCCGGGATCTATTATCGTTCACTATGGATGAAAGAATTATCGATGGAAGAGACCATTTATTTTGGGTTAGGTTTACTCGCGTTTTATTTTGTCACATTTTCAAGAGGAGTTCGCTCATTTTTTGAACAAGCAGATAGTTTATTTTTAATTTCGTACCCAAATCATATGCGAAAATTAATGAAGCTTGGCATTATATATACGTTAATTCGGATTGCAATAACGAACGCAATTGTAGTATTCATTATGCTGCCTATATTGATGAAAAGTATGGGAGCGACAATTATACAAATCGTACTGTTCTGGATGTTTTTTACTGTTTTTCGATTTATGCTATCGTTGTTGACGAGATTCATAAATGTACGTGTGGGGAAACGATGGGTTTTATTGATTATAAAAGATGTTATATTTTCTTTAAGTTTAGTCTATTTTGGAATCAGTGTATTTTTCATTTTTAAAAATCAATTGTATTTCATATTATTTACCGGCCTAGTAGTTGTACTTACTGTAGTCTTAGTAAAAGAAAAGATGAATTATAAAAATTTCTTTTTTAAAGAAGTTGAGAAAGAAAAAGAAGAAAGTATGCGCTGGACTGTAGGGATTATGCAAGTTGGTGGTCATGCAGCTAAACCAAGTAGTTCGAATAAAAAACCGTGGATGTTCCCTCGGTCTAAAAAGATATTAGGAAAAAATTCTGATTCGCGTATTGTAGAAGCTTTTTTAAAAGAATTTTTGCGTACAAGTAGTGCTTTAATATTTTATGTTCAAATTGTATGTATAAGTACTGTAAGTATTATCGTGACTCCGCAGTGGATAACAGCTATTATTCTTGTATTTGCTATAGTTGCTATTTCTCGCTATGCGCGTGATTATTGGAATGAATTTACGAAGAAAATGTTTCTACATTTATATTGCGATGAAGGAGAATTACTATTATTAAGGTGGAAGGCGGATCGTTATTTGCTCCTTCCAGTCGTATTCATATACGGGACGGTCATCCTTTCTCAGTTTTATTTATTACCAGCAGTAATTATTGGAGTTATTTTTATAGTATTCATTGGTTGGATTGTATTTTTACCATAGAAAAAGAGCCGGAAGCGGCTCTTTTTCTAGTCTGTAACACACTGGTAAATAAAATATACTAAAAGGAGTATGCTTGCGGCGGAGTACACGACATCTAAAGTCATCTGATTGCCCCCTCATTGTTGTTGTATTTATAGTGTATGAAATCTTACAATTTCATATTCAAGTGAAAAATATGTGAACGTTAACAAAATTGTAAAGTGCAAAAATTACAATCATTTTGTATAATAGAAGAAACAACCGTTATATAAAATATAATGAGTGAAAGGGGAGGGAACATAAATGCCAAATTGGTTTAGAAAAACCTTAGTCGCATTAATTACCGTATTTACGTTTGGTTTAGTGACGCCTCCTTCCATATTACTTGATAATGCCAAAGCTGCGGACAAGCCTACGAGCACAGCTGGGCAACAAAATTTGGAGAGTACGTCCTATACATATGAAGAAACAAATGATAGGTTAACCACCGATACTTTTGTTAACTATGCGATGCAAGAAGCAGAGAAGCAATCTATGCAAAAATTCGGCTCTAAAATTGGGCCTGTAATTGAAGATGAATTTAAAGATGTTGTATTACCTAAAATTGAAGAGGCAATTGCGGAACTTGCAAATGATGTGCCAGAAGAATCGTTACAATCATTAGCGATTTCTCAAAGACCGGCTGGCGGAAATAATGAAAAGATTTTTCATGTTTATGACACGAAATCAGGAAATGACTTACTGCGATTTCATGTGAGGAGAGATCATCCACCGCAAGATGGATATTATTTTAATTTCCACTATCATCGTTTTGATGATGGATATTCAGGACACCATGAGTTAGGAAATATTTATTGGAATACGAATGTACCGCCGAAATGGTTGTCTTAAAAAGGACGAGAGAAAATCTTGTTCTTTTTTTCTTTATGAAAGGATACGACATTTATGTTGTTGAATAACATATGTTTAGGAAAAAAGAAAAAAGGGAGTATGGGGATGCAAAAATATATCGTTTTTGACTTTGATGGCACATTAGTAGATTCACAAAATATATTTGTACCAATTTATAATCAACTTGCTGAAAAGCATGGATATAAGACAGTTAGTGAGGAAGAAATTGAGCCTTTACGAAAATTGACTATTTCTGAAAGATGTAAAAAACTCGATGTACCACTTTATAAACTTCCTATATTGGCGTTAGAGTTTTATAAATTATATCAACCTGCCATAAAAGATCTCGTTTTATTCCATGGGATGAAGGATGTATTAGATGAATTACATAAAAAAGGCTACGGGATTGCGGTTATATCTTCGAACTCAGAAGAGCATATTAGGGCATTTTTACATAGTAATGGCATAGAAAATATTCAAGAAGTGTATTGTTCTAAAAATTTGTTTGGTAAAGATAAAATGATTAAAAGATTTTTAAAGTCGAAAAAGCTAACAGAACAAGATATGTTATACGTTGGTGATGAACAGCGAGACGTAGCAGCGTGTAAAAAGGCTGGTGTGAATGTAATTTGGGTATCTTGGGGATATGATGTCATTGAAACAGTAGAAAAAGATGAACCAGATTTTATGGTCAATACACCGATGGAAATTGTACAAGTTGTACAGGGCGCACATTCTTAATATGAATATACTTCGATAAGGTATTCATCATATTGAATTTGGGATAGCGAATTTAGATGAGTCTATTACTTTTTATAATCCGAATGGATTTATTATAGAAGTAGCGTATACACCAAATGTAGAAATGTAAGGGGAATAAACATGAAGACAATTACAGCACGGCAAAGCAATATACAAATAGTAAAAGATGCAGCAAATATTGAAGAAATCTCTAAAGGTTTCTCTCCTGATAAAAAATATATCATTACGACTATTGAAGATGAAAAGTATTTGTTACGGACAGGCGATATAAAAGAGTATGAAAGAGAGAAAATAGAGTTTCAAATTTTAAATGAAATGCAAAACCGTAGTGTGCGAGCGCAAAAACCAATTGAAATGGGTTTATTGGCAGAAGAAGGTTTATGCTATGGCATTTTTTCATATGTAGAAGGGGAAGATGCGAAGAAGCTATTGCCTACGTATTCACCAAAAGAACAATATAATATTGGTATAGAGGCAGGAAAAGATTTAGCAAAAATACATACATATGAAGCTCCTAAGGATATACTTCCATGGTATGAAAGAGCAATGAAAAAACACCGGAAATATTTAGAGGCATATAAAACATGTGGAATAAAAATAAAAAATGATGATAAAATCATAAAGTTTATAGATGATAATGAAATGTATTTACAAAACCGCCCAAATCGATTTCAACACGATGATTTTCATTTAGAAAATATAATTGTGCGGGATGGGAAATATGTAGGTGTTGTTGATTTTAATGGATACGACTGGGGCGATCCACTTCATGATTTCGTGAAAATTGCACTATTTGCAAGGGACATTAGTATTCCGTATTCAATTGGACAAATAGAAGGATACTTTAATGGTAGAATACCAGAGGAGTTTTGGAAATTATATGCGGTGTACGTTGGCATGACAGTTTTCTCATCAGTTGTCTGGTCCTTACGAGCAGCACCGCATATGTTAGATGATACGTTAGAACGTCTTACTATAGTTTTAGCGGATCATAAAAACTTTGAGCTATTAAAGCCAATTTGGTTTCAACCAGAAAAGATTGATATGAAATAGAAAAGGTGGGTGTGATTCACACCTACCTTTATTTTTTATCATTCTTCGTTTTGAAGCAGTTGTAATGCTAACTTTAAATCTACATCTTCTTGTATATGTTCCGAAGTCCACGGGATATGTATATGTGGTTGTATACCAATTCCGGACCTATAATAGAAAGCCGTGAAGTAGGGTAGTAAAGAGCAAATGTATCAGCCCATTCCATTACTGCTAAATTAGAATAATCATTTAAACCAGCAGTAGGATCGTCCCATCCTTTTTTATCAATACAACCGGAATAATCGTGATGAGTAATCGAAACAATTTCTTTTCAAATTTCTGTGTACATAGCTTTTCCACTTTATAATTTAATTAGTTGAATAATAGAATTCTGTATCCTTTACGTATTATCCTTTTTTTGGATGAAGAATTTAAAGGGAAATAGAGGGAAGTGTTGTCATCCCTCTGTTTAAAAAATTATTTAATTTTCTTAAATGCAAGCGGCTGAGTACTTAACATAGCTGGTACATGTAACTGAAGGGATGGGAATTCACCGCTCACACTCATTTCATAAGCGAATAATAAACTCATTTTCATTTGGAATAACTCAACTTCTGCGGAGAAGATGTCGTAATGATGATGCCCTAATTGAATATCCATCTCCATAAATTGTACATTTAACGAATCATCTCGCTTGTATATTTGTAATGTTCCGTATGCAGGATGTTCAAAAGTACCAGTATAATCCTCTAACTTGTGAGAAGGTGTAGTTCCTTTAATTTGTTCAGGAAGTGATTCAGTTGCTTCTTTCATCATTTCCTTCATTTTTTCAGTATCTTCTACAGCACGTTTATGCCAATCAATGGATTCTAATTCAAGTAGTTCATCATAAATTTGATTAGCGAGATAAGTAGGAAGTAATGTGCCTCCAGCATTTGTTAAAATGACAAGGCCTATGTTTTCATTTGGTATGAATGAAACGAGCGCTGAAAATCCATCAATATTACCGCCATGATGAACCACCTTATTACCACGATAAGCGCTAATAAACCAACCAAGTCCGTAACTATTTAATGGAGATTCGGGAAGTGATAAAATCGGTTGATCTGGAATTGACTTGTGTGGTGTATACATTTGTTGTAATAATTCAGAGGAGATTAATTCATGATCTCCAAATTTTCCTTCGTTTAAGTGAAGAAGTACCCAATTTGCCATATCTTCAATTGTAGAATTAATACATCCAGCAGCGCCGACTGTATCGATGTTACGGAATGGAACTTCTTTTATTTCACCTTCATTTTCAATGTAAGGTAAAGCATAATCATCTGTAGTTTGTGAATCTGTAACAGAGAAATTTGTATGTCTCATATTTAAAGGTTCTAAAATATGTTCTGTAGCGTATTGCTCCCACGTTTGATTTGTAATGTTTTCAACAATGTAGCTAATTGTTGCATACATTAAGTTGTTATAAAGAAATGCTGTGCGGAACGGTGCATCAAGTTGTAAATGTTTTATTTTTTCAACGAGATCTTTTCGAGATAAGGAAGAGCTGTACCAAAGAGCCTCATGACGACTTACCCCAGTACGATGGGAAGCCAAATCTCGTCCTGTAACTTGTGAGCTAGCAAGTAGTTCAGATAAAGAGAAGTTAGGTATATAAGACTGGACAGGAGTATCCCAATTAAACTTTTTTTGCTGTGCCAACAAGCTTAATGAAAGTGTGCCAAAAGCTTTCGTTGAGGAACCGATTGCGAACCGAGTACTCGGTGTAACAGGTTCTTTTGTTTCTATATTTCGATATCCGAAACCTTCTGAAAGAATAACTTCACCATCTTTTATAACAGCTATAGCAGCACCAGGAACGTTTAAATCCTTCATTATTTTTTCAACCGTTGTTTGTAACGAAGTCATAACAGGAGTTTCAATTTTAGACATACTTCTAACCTCCAAATATAAATTTTGTTCTTCCGCACTATACTTTCGGTAACAGAAAATGAAAACCTTTTTAATTATGGAAAGTTAATAATTTTGTAAGAATTACTGAAATAATTTTTATTTATCAAGATTATTAAATTTATTGTTTTTCATGTTATGATAAATTTCATATAAGATTGAAAGAAGGTTTTCCTACATATGAAACATGCTGAATATGAATACTTAAATTTATGCCGCCATGTAATGGAGCATGGTACGAAGAAAGAAGATCGTACAGGGACAGGCACTGTATCTGTATTTGGATATCAAATGCGTTTTGATCTAAGTAATGGTTTTCCTTTATTAACGACAAAGAGAGTGCCGTTTCGCCTTGTAGCAAGTGAACTGCTTTGGTTTATGAAAGGTGATACAAATATTCGTTATTTATTGCAGCATAATAATAATATTTGGAATGAATGGGCATTTAAGAGCTGGGTAGAAAGCGATGAGTATACTGGCCCTGATATGACAGATTTCGGTCTCCGCTCACAACAAGATGAGGAATTTAAGAAGCAATACGATGAGCAAATGGAATTGTTTAAAAAGAACGTTTTAGAAGATGATGATTTCTCGAATAAATATGGTTATTTAGGAGATGTATACGGAAAGCAGTGGCGTGCCTGGAAAACGACAGCTGGTGAGACGCTTGATCAATTAAAAGATGTAATTGAAATGATTAAAAAAACGCCAGACTCCCGTCGCTTAATTGTTTCTGCCTGGAATCCTGAAGATGTACCAAGTATGGCATTACCACCTTGTCATACGCTATTCCAGTTTTATGTAGCGGATGGCAAACTTTCTTGTCAGTTATATCAAAGAAGTGGTGACATATTCCTTGGAATTCCATTTAACATTGCAAGTTACTCATTACTAACACATTTAATCGCACATGAATGTGGTCTTGAAGTGGGAGAATTTGTTCATACAATTGGAGATGCACACATTTATACGAATCATTTTGAACAAGTAGAAAAGCAATTGGCACGTGAACCACGTCCATTCCCGAAACTTACATTAAATCCAGATGTGAAATCTGTGTTTGATTTTGAAATGGAAGATTTAACGATTGAAGGATATGATCCACACCCAGCAATTAAAGCACCGGTTGCAGTATAATTGTAGAGGAGATGAAAAAATGATTGTTTCATTTATGGTCGCAATGGACGAGAATAGAGTAATTGGTAAAGATAATAACTTACCTTGGCGTTTACCGAGTGAATTACAGTATGTAAAGAAAACGACGATGGGTCACCCACTTATTATGGGGAGAAAGAACTATGAAGCAATTGGTAGACCATTGCCTGGAAGACGTAATATTATTGTAACTCGTAATGAAGGGTATCGTGTTGAAGGTTGTGAAGTAGCACATTCTGTAGAAGAAGTGTTTGAACTATGCAAAAATGAAGAGGAAATCTTTATTTTCGGCGGAGCACAAATTTATGATCTCTTTTTACCTTACGTAGACAAGTTATATATAACAAAAATCCATCATGCATTTGAAGGAGATACATTCTTCCCAGAAATGGATATGACAAATTGGAAAGAAGTTTTTGTTGAAAAAGGTTTAACGGATGAAAAGAATCCGTATACGTACTATTATCATGTATATGAGAAGCAACAATAATAAGAAGGATTGATGTGAAATTCACATCAATCTTTTTATTTGTATTCATTAATATAAGTTTATAGATGATATTAAATAGTGCTATAATGAAATCTAGCATGTAAAAATGCTAAAATTTTCAAAAGTATTCATATAGAAAGAGGAGGAGAATCGATTGAAAAAGATATGGGGGATTCTTTTTCTTTGCTTAACGTTCATGTTAGTTGGATGCGGTAAAGAAGAAAAACCACAAGAAGCGTTTGATACATATACAAAAGCATGGAATAAACAAAAATTTGCAGAAATGTATGATCAATTATCAGAAAAGGCAAAAAAAGATATTTCAAAGAAAGAGTTCACTGAGAAATATGAAAAAATTTATTCTGGCATTGAAGTGAAAAACTTAAAAGTAGAAGCAGGAGAAGTAAAAGAAGATAAAAAAGATGAAGGTCCTGTTCCTTTTAAAGTAAGTATGGATACAGTTGGTGGTAATATCTCTTTTGGCCATGAAGCAAAAATGGTGAAAGAAAAAGATGGAGATAAAGAATCTTGGAAAATAGATTGGACTCCTGATTTCATTTTCCCTGGCATGACAAAAGATAGTAAAGTGCGTATGCAGGCAACACAACCAAAACGTGGTGAAGTTTACGATCGTAATGGAAAAGGTCTTGCGACGAATGGGAAAGCTTCTGAGATTGGAATTATTCCAGAAAAATTAGATGAAACTGCTCCGCAAACGAAAGAAGCAGTAGCGAAGTTGTTAAATATGTCTGTAGAAGAGATTGATCAAAAACTAGCTGCGAAATGGGTAAAACCAGGGTATCTCGTACCAATTGGAATTTTGCCTGAGGGAGCAACGCAAAATACGTACATCGATTTACCTGGTGTTGCAGCAAAACCTGTAAATGTTCGTACATATCCGTTAGGGGAAGCAGCAGCGCATCTTACTGGTTATATCGGAAAAGTAAATGCAGAAGATTTAAAAACGCTTCAAAAGAAAGGCTATCAAGCCGATGATCCAGTTGGTAAAGCTGGATTAGAGCAAGTATTGGAAGAACAGCTACGCGGGAAAAAAGGTGGCCGTGTCTTCATGGAGGATGCACAAGGAAAAGAAATTAAAAATTTAGCGAAAACAGATGCTGTTGATGGAGAAAATGTAACTTTAACTATCGATAGTGTTGTTCAAGAAAAAACGTATAATGAAATGAAAGGAGAAGCTGGTTCAAGTGCGGCAATTAATCCGAAAAGTGGAGAAACAATTGCTCTTGTAAGTAGTCCAGCTTATAATCCTAATTTAATTGCACGAGGAACATCAAAAGCACAGCGCGAGACTTGGAATAATGACCCGAAAAAACCGATGACGAATCGATTTACACAATTATCGGTACCAGGTTCTGTATTTAAGCCAATTACAGCTGCAATCGGTCTTGAAACGAAAACAATCGATCCGAAAGAAGAGTTGAAAATTGAAGGATTGAAATGGACGAAAGATTCTTCTTGGGGCAATTATTACGTAACGCGTGTAAAAGATGCAAATCCGATTGATTTTGATAAAGCGATGAAATACTCGGATAATATTTATTTCGCACAAGAAGCTTTGAAAATCGGAAAAGATAAATTTATGGCTGAGGCGAAAAAATTCGGATTTGATGAGAAATTACCAATTGAATACGGATTCCCAGCTTCTAAAATCGCAAATGATGGCATAAAAAATGATATTCAAATGGCAGATACAGGATATGGACAAGGACAAGTCTTAATGACTCCTCTTCATTTAGCTTTAACGTATGCACCGATTGTAAATGATGGAAAGATTCCGTCACCGTATCTTATTAAAACAGATAAACAACCAAAAGTTTGGAAAGAGAACGTGATTTCTAAAGAAAATCAAGATATATTGAAAACGGCTTTAACGAAAGTAATTAATGATCCAGATGGTACTGGGAAAATTGCTAAAATTGATGGTAAGACGCTTGCTGGCAAAACAGGTACAGCGGAATTAAAAGTATCCAAAGAGGCCGAAGGAAAAGAACTAGGCTGGTTCGCTGCATTTGATTTAAATTCACCAGATATGGTCATTACAATGATGATTGAAGATGTAAAAGGTAGAGGCGGAAGTAACATTCCAGCTGAAAAAGTGAAACATGTTTTTCAAAAATAATATGTAATAAAAGGCTATCTCTATAATGTATAGAGATAGCCTTTTTGTATGAGGAATTCTAAATATCTATATACTAAATTTTAAAGGGACAAAATAAATCATTAACTTACGAAAAAAAAGTAGCTATTTTTTATTGACATCAAACATAACTTTTTGTATTATACTTACATAAGGTAAGTTATTTACTTTCTGATTATAATTCTCAAATTAAAGATAAAATGCATAAAAGGGAGCTAATACAATGACAAAAGTACTATTTATTACAGCAAATCCAAATTCAGCAGAAGGTTCTTTCGGTATGGCAGTAGGAGAAGCTTTCATCGAAGCATATAAAAACGAACATCCACAAGACGAAGTTGTAACAATTGATTTATTCAATACAACTGTACCAGCAATCGATGCAGACGTATTCGCTGCTTGGGGGAAATTTGCAGCAGGCGAAGGATTCGAAACTTTAAGTGAAAATCAGCAACAAAAAGTTGCAGCAATGAACAATAACTTAGAAACATTTATGCATGCAGATCGTTATGTATTCGTGACTCCAATGTGGAACTTCAGCTACCCAGCAGTAGTGAAAGCATACTTAGATAACTTATCAATCGCAGGTAAAACATTCAAATATACTGAAAATGGTCCAGTTGGCTTACTAGAAGGCAAAAAAGCACTTCATATTCAAGCTACAGGCGGCGTTTACTCTGAAGGAGCATACGCATCTATGGACTTCGGTCGCAATCACTTAAATGCGGTATTAGGATTCATGGGTGTATCAGACACTGAATATATTGCAGTTGAAGGAATGAATGCAAATCCTGAAAAAGCACAAGACATTAAAGAAGCAGCAATTGCAAGTGCACGCGAATTAGCAAAACGTTTCTAATATAGAAAACTTCAAAATGTCCAAACACTTGTTGTTTGGACATTTTTTCTTCTTTTTCCTTCGTTTGTCTAGTATAATGAAGGTCGGAATGATAATAGGTGGGGGTTCTGTATGATTCAAACGTTTTTTAAAATCTTTTATTTAATTTTAATCGTAATTGCGATTACACCAAGGTTGTGGCGTATAAAAAGAAAAGCAAATGCGATGTCACCGCAAGAAAAAGATAGTGTTGTGTATAAAACAACAAACTGGTTTGGTAAGAAAATGGTGGGTGTAACTGGATCGACTGTAGAAGTAAAGGGACTTGAAAATGTTCCAAAAGACAAGCCGGTGCTAGTTGTAAGTAATCATCAAAGTAATATGGATATTCCTGTTTTACTAGGTTACTTAAATAAGCCAATTGGATTCGTTTCAAAAGCGGAAATTAAAAAGTTTCCGGTTGTACCAACATGGATGGAACTAATGAATTGTGTGTTCATGGACCGCAGCGATCGCCGTCAATCTCTTAAGGCAATTAAAGATGGAATTGAACTATTAAAGAATGGACATTCTATCGTAATTTTCCCTGAAGGAACGAGAAGTAAGGGTGGCGAAATTGGAGAGTTTAAAGCGGGTAGTTTTCACCTAGCAGTAAAATCTGGTGTAGCAATCTTACCTGTAACGTTAGATGGTACATATAAAATGTTTGAAGCGAATGGAAATCGTATGAAACCAGCTCATGCAACAGTAACGATTTCTAAGCCAATTACACCTGAAGAATATGCAAGTATGGATGCTAAAGAGTTAACCCAGCATACAAAAGATATTATTGCATCTCAATTACATAAGTAATAAAAAAAGTTTCAGCTTAAACAAGCTGAAACTTTTTTTATGCTGCGGGTAAGACATAAAATAGTACGCAGAAAAACATCATTGTACTACCGCCTAGTACGAAGAGATGCCAAATGGCATGATTGAACGGAAGCTTTTCCCAAAGGAAGAATATAGCTCCGACAGAATACAAAATGCCGCCTATTAATAGTAGTGAGAAGCCGTGACCGGTTAAATTTTCATAAAGGGGTTTAATGGCAACGATGATGAGCCAACCCATAATGATATAACATAATGTTGATGTTTTAATAAAGCGACGAACAAAGAAGATTTTGAAAATAATGCCACCAATCGCAAGGGTCCAAATAATTGCGAGTAAAGTCCAACCGAGCGGGCCACGCAGTGTAATGAGTAGAAATGGTGTATACGTGCCGGCAATTAATAAATATATGGCGGAGTGATCTAAAATGGTAAATAACTTTTCTACTTTTGGATGATGGATACTATGTAGCAGTGTAGAAAATAAGTATAGAAGGAACATGCTTACGCCATAAACGGTAAAACCAACAACAGCAGATGCTGTGCCATGTTTGGAAGCATGAATAATTAATATGATTAAGGCAGGGATGCTTAAAATGGCACCGATACCATGGGTAATTGCATTCGCAATTTCTTCTTTTACAAATTGGGTCATTCTTTTAATTTTTTGCGTCATAATGTTAATTCCTTTCACTGTATTGAGATAAGTTATATTTTCCTTAACCATATCATATACAAAAGGAATAGAAAATGATATTCAATTGATTATATTTTCGAATTTTTTTGACAAAAGGCAACGGATGCATTGACGTTTACGAAATTTTTTGACAAAATGAACTTATGGAATAGTAGGACAAGGAATCTACTTATGAAGGGGATGGGGAAATGTTTTCAAATATTGGCTTTCCAGGGTTAATTTTAATTTTAGTAGCAGTGTTAATTTTATTTGGCCCAAAAAAGTTACCGGAAATTGGGAAAGCTTTAGGGGAAACGTTAAAAGAATTTAAAAAATCAACAAAAGAATTGACTGATGAGGCATTTCAAGAGAAAGAAAAAAATAAATAAAAGAATATGCTGAAGTTTTTCTCGGAATGGATAAATAAAGTGTGGTGAACGAGATGGAAAATCGGGAAATGAGCGTAGTAGAACATATTGTTGAGCTTCGCAAACGAGTAATATATACAGTATTATCCTTTGTATTATTTTTAATTATTGGATTTACTTTTACGAAGGATATTTATTTTTGGCTTGTAAAAGATTTACCAATGAAATTAACTGTTCTCGGTCCAAGTGATGTGTTGTGGATTTTTTTCTCGATTGCTACAGTATTTGCTATCGTTTGTACAATTCCTTTTGCTGCGATACAAATTTGGTTATTTGTAAAACCAGGTTTACATCCCAATGAACAAAAAATGACATTAATGTATATACCGGTATTGTCTATATTATTTATAGCAGGCCTATCTTTCGGTTATTTTATCGTCATGCCATTTTTATTTCATTTCCTAACTACAATTGGTAATGAGATGTTTAATACGATGTTTACAACGGAAAAATATTTTCATTTCGTATTAAATTTAACAGTTCCGTTTGCTGTTATATTTGAATTACCTGTAGTTGTTATGTTTTTAACGAGTATAGGTCTTCTAACGGCAGAATTTCTTCAGAAAATAAGAAGATATGCTTATGTCGTGTTGATTATAATTGCATCATGTATATCGCCGCCAGATTTTTTATCACATAGTTTAGTAGCGGTACCGCTTATTTGTATTTATGAAATTAGTATCGCTTTATCAAAGATAGTTAGTAAACGAAAACAGAAAAGAGAAGAAGAAATACAGTCGAAAAGTGCCTCGTTATAAAGGCACTTTTTAATTTATTTGTTATACTCTAGCTATAATTGTATACAATATATAGAAGGAAAAAATTATAGAATCTCCAAAATTTAGACAAACTTTTCATTTTTATAAGTTTATACTGAAGTTATCAAGCTATATATGGGTAATAAGACTCCCGTCTCAAAGGATATATAGGACAGGGTTCGAATTAGGTGGATATAAATGAAGTATTAACTTCTAAATGGGGCAGCTTAAGGATATTTTAGTATTCATAGGAAACCTACACTAAAAAACGTGTTAAAGAATAAAGTGGAGGAAGTTCAAAAATCCAACGAAAAAGAGGATTGATATTGTGATTACGAAAAGTTTTTATTTCACTCATGCAACAGGGAATTGTATTAAAATATTTGAAATCCCTGTCCTACAAACACAGCATCCATTAGCGTTTCTAATTCAGTCTCGTCTTCAATTATTTATTGCGAAAATTCAAAAACATAAAAACCCAAGATTCTCGTACTCTTTCCGTGAATATTTACAAAGTTGTTTGAAGTGGAATGATTATTCAAATGTATATAAGACAAATACTCTTGAAAAGAATGCATAATACACAGCAGGGACAGAGTTAGATAGGCTCTGTCTTTTTTATTTTAGGTATAAAAATATAATTAATTTGGTGAAATTCATTCGAAATTGTTGAAAGCATCGGGAATGCTAGTATAATAACAGGGAGAGCGTATTGGAAAGGGAAGAATATAATATGCAAAAAATTAAAATTGTAACAGATTCAACGGCAGATTTATCAAAAGATATAATTGAGAAGTATGATATTCATGTTTTACCATTATCTATTTCTGTAAATGGACAAACATACTTAGATCGTGTAGATTTGCAACCGGATGAATTTATTGAAGAAATGATTAAATCAGAAGAATTACCAAAAACATCACAACCGGCTATGGGTACATTTGTAGAAATGTATGACAAGCTAGGCGAAGATGGAAGTGAAGTACTTTCCATTCATATGACAGGTGGAATGAGCGGTACTGTCGCAACAGCGAATAGCGCTGCATCAATGACAGATACAAAAGTAACAGTTGTTGATTCTCAATTTATTACACATGCTTTAGCATATCAAGTAATTGAAGCGGCAAAAATGGCAAAAGAAGAATGCTCACTAGAAGATATTTTAAAACGTATTGATGAAGTAAGAAAGAATACTCGTTTATATGTTGTCGTAGATACATTAGAAAACTTAGTAAAAGGTGGACGCATCGGTAAAGGTAAGGCACTTATTGGTTCTTTACTTAATATTAAACCAATTGCAAGTTTAGAAGGCGGCGTATATAATCCGGTAACGAAAGTACGTAGCCAAGGGCAGATTGTGAAAACGTTGGCTAAACTATTCGAGGAAGATACTGCTGGAAAAGTGGTGAAAGCTGTTGCGATTCCACATGCTAAAGCAATTCCTTTAGCAGAAAGTGTAAAAGCTGCTGTTGAAAAAGTGAATGGATTCACTCAATCAGAGATTTTCTATACAACACCAGTTATCAGTACTCATACAGGACCAGGAGCAATTGGTTTTATGTATTTAGCAGAGTAATAAAAAAGCTACTTGAAATGAATTTTCAAGTAGCTTTTTTATTATTTCAGGACAGAAAATAAGAAATGAGAAGGGCAATACAGGCGCTACCGCTAATTATATAGCGAGTCTGTAAATAATCTTTCATGGAAAACACCCTTTTCAATTTTTTTAAGTATATGATAAATTACTCGCAAAAATTAGTACAATTATACATGAGAAGTTTCTGTGATTTTTACTGGTTCTTTAACTGGGACAATAGGGCTATAAGTGAAAGTTTGACCTAAAAAGAGAACATGTAGTTGTTCCCACGGTAGCATTCGTAAATTCCAGTTATTTCGTAGTCGTGTTACTGCTTCCCTTGGTGTTTCATCTGCTAAAGCAAAAGTACCGTAGTGCATGGGAATGAAATGTGTAGCTTTTATATCTAGATACGCTTGCACAGCTTCTTCTGGTGAAACGTGAGACACTTTCATAAACCATTCTGGTTCATAGGCACCAATTGGCATAAGTGCAATATCGATTGAAAAACGTTTGCCGATCTCTTTAAATCCTTGGAAATAACCACTATCACCACAAAAATAAATGGTTTCTGAAGAAGTCATATTATCAATGATCCATCCTCCCCAGTGAGAGGTGTTCATATCAAATAATGTTCTTCTCGTCCAGTGCTGGGCAGGTACGAAGTGAAAAGAGACTTCATCAATTGTTGTACTTTCCCACCAGTTGTATTCTTCTACATTGGTGAATTTTTTACGAGTAAATAATTTTTTTAGCCCAATAGGAACAAGGTATAAGGTATCATCATTTAGTTGACGAAGAGATGAAAAGTCTAAATGATCGTAATGACCGTGTGAAATAAGAACGATATCGATTTTAGGTAGTTCTTTTATAGTGAGCCCTGGCTCAGTAAGTCGTGGAACTAACTTTAATTTATTTGCCCATACTGGATCTGTTAAAATATTTAAGCCGTTCGTTTGAATGAGAAAAGTTGAATGACCAATCCATGTGACAGTCGTTTTTTCAAAGTTATTTAGTAGAAATTTACTTTGTTTAACAGGTGATTGTTCTACTAGAAAAGAAAAGTCTTTTTTGTTTTGCTTTCTCTCTTTACGCCAACGTAAGAAGGAGCGAATTGATTTTTTTGTACTTGCATTATCCATATTTTCATAGCGCTTTGCCATGAACATCACCTCATTTAAAATCGTTGTAGTTGTATTGTACCGAAATGTTGTTAAGGAATACAGTGTTTAACATGGATTAATGTTTAAGTAATTGTAAAAAAATAGGGGGGGTTATTTACAAATTTAACAATGAACTTCGTTTCGCAAATAATGGTTAGAGAAATAATAGTAGTAAAATATATTTTGTCTAGTAATTCGCTTGAAATAAAGAAGTAACATACGTAAATTCGTACGATTTCGTGAACAAATGATGTAAACAATTTTCTCATAGTGTTTACTTTTGTTATGATATACATAACTTACATAAATTAAGGATAGAGAAAAGAGGTTTAATAATGAAGCGTTATCAAAAGTTAATTGGTCTTATGGTTGTATTTTGTCTCTTTGTACTTTCAGGTTGTAGCAGTTCAGGGGCAAAACTCCGTAAACCGTTAAACTGGGATTTGGAAACTTTCCAATTTACAAATCAAGAAGGAAAGCCGTTTGGTACAAAAGATTTAAAAGGGAAAGTTTGGGTAGCTGATTTCATGTTTACAAACTGTCAAACAGTTTGTCCGCCAATGACTGCTAATATGGCGAAATTACAGAAAATGGCTAAGGAAGAGAAATTAGACGTTCAGTTTGTTTCGTTTAGTGTAGACCCTGAACTTGATAAACCAGAAAATTTGAAAGCATTCATTCAAAAGTTTACAGAGGATACAAGTAACTGGAACTTGTTAACTGGTTATTCACTGGAGGATATTACAAAGTTTTCAAAAGATAACTTCCAGTCGCTTGTAGATAAACCAGAGAATGGGCAAGTAATACACGGTACATCATTTTTCTTAGTCGATCAAAATGGAAAAGTAATGAAAAAATATAGTGGCATTAGCAATACGCCATACGAAGATATTATACGTGATATGAAGCGATTAGCTGATTAAAAAGAAGGGTGCTAAGCACCCTTCTTTTATTAGTATTCAGTCTATGGATAATATGTCATGCTGTTGTGGTAATTTCGGTGCGCGAATTTCTAATACACCGTTTTGATAAGAAGCTTTCGTTGCTTTTTTATTAATTAAATATGGTAACTTAATAATTCTTGACGCTTCTGAAATGGAACGTTCTCGGCGATAATAGTTATGAGATGTTTGTTCTTCTTCCGTCTCTTCAAGTATATCTTCTTTTACAGAGACTTTTAAGTATTCGCTTTGTATTTCAATTTGAATTTGTTCTTTTTGTATACCTGGTAGTTCGGCTGTAACGACGAGTTCGTCACCAACTTCGTATAAATCTACTGGGAATGTTAATAAACGGTTTCCTTTTTGGAAAAAATGATTTAAATCAGCAATTACGCCACGAAGAGGCGTTTGTTCGAAAAAATCATCAATTTGTTTTAAATAATTACGAACTGGTGGGCGAGAAGAATCTTTTTTTTCTTCACTCATGGTATTACCTCCTAGAAATCAATTTGCAATATCATATGACAAAAGCGGAGAAAGGTGAGTGCCTAGTTTTCATGTTTTCATAAAAAAATGTTAAAAATGTGAAATGGAGTGAGTTTTTTATAGTTTTTGGTCGCCATATTCAGTTGATTATGCTAGTATAAATAGGGTTGATATAGTAGTATTGAGACAGAATGAAAACTGAAAGAGGGTAAGAAGTATGTGTGGTTTTGTAGGATGTTTATGTGAAAACCCTAGAGAGTTTTCAGAAACAGAAAAACATCAATTTGAAAATATGAACACGATGATTTTCCACCGCGGTCCAGATGACGAAGGATATTTTCGTGATGAACATGTACAATTTGGCTTCCGCCGTTTAAGTATCATTGACTTAGAGGCAGGACATCAGCCGTTAACTTATGAAAATGATCGATATGTAATTATTTTTAATGGTGAAATTTACAATTATGTAGAACTACGTGAAATGTTACTTGAAAAAGGTGCAACGTTTGCTACACAATCTGATACAGAAGTTATCATTGCATTGTATGCACATATGAAAGAAAAATGTGTAGACTACCTTCGTGGTATGTTCGCATTTATGATTTGGGATCGTGAAGAAAAGACACTTTTCGGTGCACGTGACCACTTCGGTATTAAGCCTTTATACATCGCACAACAAGGCGATACTACATTCTTCGCATCTGAGAAGAAAAGTATTATGCATGTAATGGAAGACAAAGGGGTAAACCCAAAGTCACTACAACACTACTTTACGTACCAATATGGTCCAGAGCCAGAAACATTAACAATTGATGTTAACAAAATTGAGCCTGGTCATTACTTCGTAAAAGAAATCGGTAAAGAGATGGAAATCCATCGCTACTGGAATCCTTATTTCAACGCTTCAAGCGCAACGAAAGAGGAGCATATCCAAGCAATTCGTGATGTATTATACGATTCTGTAAAAGTACATATGCGTAGTGATGTACCAGTAGGTTCTTTCTTATCTGGTGGTATCGATTCATCTATTATTGCTTCTATCGCAAGAGAAATGAATCCAAATCTATTAACATTCTCTATTGGTTTCGAACAACGCGGTTTCAGTGAAGTTGATGTTGCGAAAGAAACTGCTGAGAAATTAGGAGTTAAAAACCATAACGTATTCATTACAGCGCAAGAATTTATGGATGAGTTCCCAAAAATCATTTGGCATATGGATGATCCTTTAGCGGATCCAGCAGCTGTACCATTGTATTTCGTTGCGAAAGAAGCGCGTAAACATGTAACGGTTGTTCTTTCTGGTGAAGGTGCAGACGAGCTATTTGGTGGATATAACATTTATCGTGAGCCAAACTCGTTAAAAATGTTCTCTTACATTCCTAGCCCAGGAAAGAGTGTTCTAAAGGCATTAAGTGGTGCTCTTAAAGAAGGGTTTAAAGGAAAAAGCTTCTTAGAGCGTGGATGTACGCCAATCGAAGAGCGTTACTATGGAAATGCGAAAATCTTCCGTGAAGAAGAGAAAGCTGAATTAATGAAGTATTACGATGAAAGTGTTAACTATATGGATATCACGAAACCATTGTATAACGAAATTAAAGATTATGATGATGTAAGTAAAATGCAGTACATTGATATGTTCACATGGTTACGCGGCGATATTTTATTAAAAGCTGATAAAATGACGATGGCAAATTCATTAGAACTTCGTGTACCGTTCTTAGATAAAGAAGTATTTGACGTTGCATCTAAAATTCCGACAGAATTTAAAATTGCAAACGGAACAACGAAAGCTATATTACGTGAAGCTGCTCGTGGAATTGTTCCGGATCACGTGTTAGATCGTAAAAAGCTTGGATTCCCAGTACCAATTCGTCACTGGTTAAAAGATGAAATGCACGATTGGGCTGTAAATATTATTAAAGAAAGCAAAACTGAGCATTTAATCGAAAAACAATATGTATTAAACTTATTGGAAGCACATTGTGCAGATAAAGGCGATTATAGCCGTAAAATTTGGACTGTACTTGCGTTTATGGTATGGCATCAAATTTATGTTGAGCATAAATACGATACGAATAAGTTCCACGAAGAAACAAAGCGTGCGTATAGCTTAGTTTAATAAAAAACCTTAAGGTCGCATTCGATCTTAAGGTTTTTTTCATAAATTGCATTTATTATTGATACAATAATAGTAAAAGGATGGACAACATATGATTACGTTTGAGAAAGTAAATACAGAAAATGAAAACGCTGTAAAAGAAATGTTTCATTCACACAGCTTAGATGAGAAAAAGGTTCAGTATTGTGTAAAGGTTGATGATACATATATTGGTGTAATAGATTATAGCGTTCAAGAAGAGAGTGCTATTTTGTCACAGTTAATTATTCATTTTGATTATCAAGGTTATGGATATGGGACAAATACGTATTTTACATTTGAAGAAATGATGAAACAGAGAAATGTGAAAGAAATAAAAGTATTGCAAGAGATGTTTACGGAACAAGCTAAATCTTTCATAGAGGGATCTGGTTTTATTGAGGAAAATGGGTTATATGTAAAGAAAATATAGTGAATATTGATTAGGTGATGATATGAATATAAGGTAGGTGGACGTATGACGATAACTTCTGGTCTTGTATTAGTTGGAGGTTGTTTTATAGTAGCAGAACTATGCCAGACTTTTATTCGGAAAAGAATGTATAAGAAGAGAAGACCATATGAATTACAATATATTCCCGTATTTTTAATTTTGTTTTGTATGCTATTTGTATTGCAAAACATAACGTATTTCCCACCTCTTTTGAACATTTTTTTGAAGTTTGGGTTGCTATATAGCGGCGGTGGGATATTTCTTTTATTTCTTTTATTTTGCATACGTTACATCCATTATCAATCGTATATATTCATTTTAAATTGGCTAAAGCAAAGCGATAGAAACCGCCTTACATAAGGGGGTTTTTTTATTTGTACTTGTAACGGAACTTGTACAATTAACATAAAATAGGACGAATAGAAATGAAAGCTTATTACAATAAAGAAAGGAATGAAAAAGATATATGAAACTTGTTATAGACGCAGGGCATGGTGGATATGATTCTGGTGCTGTTGGTAATGGGTTAGTGGAAAAAGAGTTAACACTTCAAATTGCTAGACGTGTGCGAGATATTTTATCTGCAAATTACCCAATCAATATTAAAATGACACGTGATAGTGATGTATTTATCTCTTTATCAGAACGTGCTAATATTGCTAATTCATTTGGTGCAGATTATTTTATCTCATTTCACATTAATAGTGGCGGTGGCACTGGATTTGAAAGTTATATTTACAATGCGCTATCTAATAGTAGTTCCGCATATGAAAAGCAACAAAAAATGCATGCAGCAGTCAATCCTGTATTAACAAAATATGGTCTTCGTGATCGAGGGGCAAAAAAAGCAAATTATGCGGTACTAAGGGAGACTGCAATGGATGCAATTTTAACTGAGACTGCTTTTATTGATACAACATTTGATGCTAATTTATTGAAAAATCCACAATTTATCGAAGATCTAAGTCAAGCATATGCAAACGGAATAGCAGCTATTTTTGGAGTAGCTCCAAATCCGAATCCTCCAAATCCACAACCTCCAAATCCTCAGCCAACACCACAAACGAAGGGGATTGCTTATATCCTTGGGAAAAATGTGAATTTAAGAAGTGGTCCATCAACGTCTTCTTCGGTTATTCGTCAACTAAACTCCCCAGAATCGTATGTCGTATATCAGGAAAGTAACGGATGGTTAGACTTAGGAAATGGACAATGGGTGTATAATGACCCTTCGTACATTAATTTTGTAAAGACGAGCAATAGCGATGGAAGTGCAATTGGTGTCGCATATATACAAGGAACGAATGTGAATTTAAGAAGTGGTCCATCAACATCTTCTTCAGTTATTCGTAAATTAAATAATCCAGAATCTTATTTAGTATATATTAATCAAAACGGTTGGTTGAACCTTGGTGGAAATCAATGGGTGTATAATGATCCATCATATATTAAATATAATCAATATTAGGAAATGAGTTTATAATGTAATACGAATGCGTATTTATGTATAACGTAGATACGCATTTTAAGAACGTTTATTATTTTCATACTTATACACTTTATTTTAAAAATAAACATTTGAATAGCGGATAGAATCTAAAATGTATATATTGAAAAAGTTTTCTGATATACATTGACAATGTATGTAATATACATTAATCTTTAATTGTTAATGATAATCGATTTCATCTAGGGAGGACATATGGTACATAGTAAAAAAATATTTATGTTCTGCATTATGATACTTATGGTAATAATCGCAGGGTGTAGCAAAGAAGAGAAAAAAGAAAATGATACATCGGCTAAAGCAAAAGATTCGTATACTGTAAAGCATGCAATGGGTGAAACAACAGTAAATGGTACACCTAAAAAAGTAGTTGTTTTAACAAATGAGGGTGCGGAGGCGCTTTTAGCTGTCGGAGTAACACCAGTTGGAACTACAAAACCACGTGCTGGTGATGAATGGTATCCTCATTTAGCGAAAGATTTAAAAGATACGAAAGTTGTAGGTACTGAGCGTGATATTAATTTAGAGGCAGTTATGAAGCTTAAGCCAGATTTAATTATCGGTAATAAAATGCGTCATGAAAAAATATATGAGCAATTGAACGAAATAGCGCCAACTGTGTACGCTGAAACATTGCGCGGGGATTGGAAAGAAAACTTTACACTCTATACAAAAGCTGTAAATAAAGAAAAAGAAGGGCAAAAGGCTCTTGAAGATTATAAAAAACGTATTGAAGGAATGAAAGAGAAGTTAGGAGATAAATTGAATTCTAAAGTTTCTATTATTCGCTTCGTACCAGGTGACGTTCGTATTTATCAGAAAAACTCATTCTCAGGTGCTGTTTTAAATGATATTGGATTTAAGCGACCACCACTACAAGATAAAGATGAGTTTGCGATAAAAGGAATTACAAAAGAGCAAATTCCGAATATGGATGGGGACTACATATTCTATTTCACATCTGATAAAGATGCAGATAAGAATAACGAAGGAACCACGTTAGCAAAAGAATGGACAGAAGACCCACTCTTTAAGCAGCTGCAGGCTTCTAAAGACAATAAAGTATTCCAAGTGGATGAAGTAATATGGAATACAGCAGGCGGTATTAAAGCAGCAAACTTAATGCTAGATGATATTGAAAAATATTTTTTGAAATAAATGAATGGTTGAGTGCATCACTTTAAATAGGTGATGTACTTTTTTCGTTTAGTTAAATACAGAAAATTCCTTCTTTTAAGTATGGATAAGTTGTACAATAAAACCAATCATGGAATAAAGGAGTGGAAAGGAATGAAAGCTACTCATAAAGATTGGATTTTATTTAACGGAAGAATTGTGAATACGAAGGAAGAACAGCCGATGGTCCCATTAGAGGAGAGGGGCTTTCAATTTGGTGATGGTATATATGAGGTGTTTAGGTTATATGATGGGAAGCCTCATTTATTAGACTTACATTTGGAACGCTTTTTTAAATCTATGAGGGAAATAAATATTGTTCCGCCGTTTACAAAGGAAGAGTTAGTTGAAGAACTTCATCAAATGATTGAAAGAAATCAATTTCAAGAGGATGGGAATGTGTATCTTCAAATATCACGTGGAGCTCAAGCTCGAAATCATGTGTATGAAAAAGATTTACAGCCAACATATTTTGCGAATATTGTTTTGTTTCCAAGACCTACCGTTACTATGGAACAAGGAATAAAGGTTACTGTAGAAGAGGATATACGCTGGAAGTTCTGTCATATAAAATCTTTAAACCTTCTACCTAATATCATGATTAAAAATAAAATAAACGAGCAAGGGTATCAAGAAGCGATATTAGTACGAGATGGAGTTGTAACAGAAGGGTGTCATTCGAATTTCTTTATGGTGAAAAATGATAAATTAATTACACATCCGGCCGATAATTTCATTCTACACGGCATTACTCGTCACTACGTTATTACATTAGCGAAAGCTTTACATATTGAAGTAGAAGAGCGTGAATTCTCATTGCAAGAAGTATACGAGGCTGACGAATGTTTCTTTACAGCGACACCACTTGAAATATTCCCTGTTGTTCAAATTGGTGATGAGAAGTTTGGGAGCGGCGAAAGAGGACCAATTACGAAAAAACTACAAGCTGCATATGAAGAAAGTATTAGTTTGTTTAAAGTGACAAATTAATAATGAGGAAAAAAGCTGGTATTCCCCCAGCTTTTTTTCATGATATAATTCAACCATAGGACAAGTTTTGAAAACGCTGTAAAAAGGGGATTTAATATATGAATTATGAAGATTTTAAAGAAGTAATTCACGGTAGACGAAGTGTTAGAAAGTTTACAGAACAAGAAGTATCCACTAGTGATATAAAAGAAATTATTGATTGTGCTCGTTATGCACCGAGTGATACGAACTCACAAACGTGGGAGTTCTTGGTCATTATGAACCGAGAGAAAATTAAAGAAATTGAACAAATGACATGGGATGCATTACATAAACTTGCAGCAAAAGCAGCAGAAAATGGAGAAGAGAAAGCAGGGAAATTACTTACACGTTCTTTCGGTCCATATGCGACAGCTTTCTCTGAGGCGCCAGTATTAATCGTATGTTTGGCAACACCATATGAATCAAAGTTTCGTGAAAAGATATTTGATCCAATTGCCTTCGTTCCTGATTCAGTATGGGAAGAGGAAGGAATTAAGAGTAGCTGTTTAGCAGCACAAAACTTAATGTTGGCTGCACATGCGAGAGGACTGGGTACTTGTCCAATGACAGGACCTGTATTATTAGCTCAAGATGAACTGCGACAATATTTACAAATTGAGCCTCAAAAACAAATTAATATGGTAATTTCACTCGGGTTTCCGAAAGATAAGCCGAAGAAACTTTCTCGAAAAGAAGTTGATGAGATTACAACATTTATTTTCTAAATGTTATGTAGAAAAGACATTGAAATGATTAAAATTAGGTAATGAGTTATAGGATAGTTAGTCTATTATGTAGGCTGATTATCCTTTTGTATTTCCGTTTATAGCGTTGTAATGATGAGAATCAAAAAAAATATATACGTTATACATCAAATCATAAAATGTTAGTTCGTAATTCGATATTCTCGGGATTTATTTTCTTCATTGTATTTACTTTATTAACATATTTACTTTCTGGAGAAGCAATTACCATGAAGGGTCTTACTATAAATGGTATAGGCGGAGTGTTTTTTTATTTAAATTATCTTTATTGATGTAGCGATTAATCTGATTATATTTTTTTTAATAATCAGTATCAGCTATATAATCATTAGGTTAAACTTCTATAATGCTTTCAGAATGAAAACGTGATGTTTTTTATGGTAACCAAGTTTATTTTTATCGTTTTGGGGTAACTCGTTCTTGTTAGGTTGAGGGGTATGTGGCGGTACCCCATCGCCATCAAGTTAAAAAACTAATTATCCCCCAAAACGAAAAAAACGAGCTGAATTCACATAAATAACTGTAGAGAGATAAAAATTTCGTTATGGGGGTACTTTAAAATCTTAGTTTGACGAGCATGTGGTGCTACCCCATTGCCAAAATGAAAAAAACTTTTAAAATGGCTTCCTCTGTATTTATGACTCTATTACTTCTGCTAAGCTTTACAACAGGAGCTTTTGCTGATAGAACCTTATTATTAATGATTTACCTAAGGTGCCATACTGTTATGGCGTAGGAGCATATGAGGGCGTTGTGGCACATAGTACTACGACTCCTGAAGCTCCGGTCATTAATATTCAAAAATATGAAACTCGTACATGGCGAAGCACATTCGTTCACTTTGCAGTGGATTGGAATGGGACGATTCAGATTGAGGATGCAAAGTATATTGCTTACGGGCGGTGGCACTACTGCTAATAAACGATTTGTTCATGTTGAATTATGTGAAACTGCAGATTACACAAAATTCAAACACAGCTATGATAAATATGTTAAATTACTGTCTAAAATTTTACGTGATCGTGGTTTATCTGTAGAAAAAGGATTGTGGACGCATAGCGATGTAACGCATCATCTTGGCGGTACAGATCATGAAGACCCGATTGATTACTTAAAATCTCATGGTGTGTCAGAAGCTCAGTTTAGATCAGATGTAAAACGAGCATACAATAATTTTAGTGTGGATGTTTCTGTGCCTGAGAATCCATCTGTTACAGCGGAAGTTCCGACCGCTGTAACAGATGGTATTGCTTATATTGAAGGCTACAACGTGAACTTACGTAAAGGCCCTAGTACAAGCTATTCTAAGATTCGTCAGCTAAATAAACCAGAATCGTATGTTGTATGGGGTGAAAAGGATGGTTGGTTAAATCTTGGTTGAGGGCAATGGATTAAGAACGATCCATCTTATGTGAAATTTAGCAAGAAAAGCACAGTAGATTCTTCTATTGTAGGTAAGCGCGTTGTTTCTAAAGTTAATGACCTACGATTCTATCATGCTTCATCTTGGTATGATAAATATGTTGCTGGTTCTGTAGATGCAGGATTAGGATTTATAATTGATGCGAAGATAAGTGTAAATGATTCGTATCAATATAAAGTGCATAATAGTCATGGGCAAGTTTTCTATATTACGGCTATTGATACGTATGTGAATGTGCGTTAATTTAACGAAAAGGGCCACCTATTATAGGCGGCCTTTTTCGTGCTGTATGTAACATCATTTAATTGTTATATTTTTCGGTTTTCAATTTTGTGTGTTCATTTAACCAAATATCTATTAGATTTCTTAATGTAATAGTTTCTATTTCAAGAGGGATTTCGATTTCATCCTCATCATACTTATTAAATATAACAGTTTTATCTCTTCGAACATCTGCCCCAAAAATATTCGCACTTATTTTTTCATAATCACTTTTTTCATTTAAAACTTTATCTACAGTTTCTGCTATCCAATCACCGAATTCAGATACCTCTATATTTAAAAAAGCTTCTAAAATATCGAATTCCTTTGGCAGTCTAATAACTAAACTTCCTGTACTAAGTAACTCAAATTTGTAATCCATATTATTTTCTCCCTTAAAAATTAAATTATCGACCTTGTCTTGGAAATGCAGAAATAATTTTACCATTACCATCTAAAAACAAACGAATGGGTAGGCCGTCTATCCCTACTCCATCATAGATATTAGTATTACCACCCATGTGAATTTTATTGATGTTCATCCCTACTAAGTTATTATCATTTATTGCAACAAAGGTGTAATAATTTGGATTGGATTCGATACGTTTCATTCTTACTTTCATTTCATCTAATGAACTAGGGTAACCTAAATCTGGCATTAAATCTGTAAATTGTTTGATGTCATCAGAATTATATTTTCTTATCTTCACTAAGGATCCCCCACATTTTTTTCTCCGATTATATCACATTTAATATTTACAATATTTATCTTAACGTACAGAATCCGCGTTATGTTGGTGCTATCCCAATAAAAAAGGTGTGGACATATTGTACATGTATAATATGTCCACACCTTTGGTTTTATTGTCTTTGAGGTACATTACCTAAATATAATTTAAACAATGTCTTTTTATTTTGAATGGATATTTTTTTAGTGAATTGGGCTAAAATGATGAATAGAGTGGAATTACTATTTATTTCTTTAAAAAAATTAATGTTCTTAAAATGAAAGTATGGTACAGTAATCGTGAGCAAGCTAATATTTGTTCATGAAAGTGTTAAAAACTAGTTTTAAAATCAAGAAGTTATTTTTGTATAATAAATTATAATGAAATAACAGGGGGAATGAATTTTGAAGAAATTCATAATCGCTGGATTGTCTGTATTGTTATTAGTAGGCTGTGGTACTCCAAAGGAAAAAGAGGATGCACAGTCAAACCAGGAAGAACAAGTTGTAAATGCAAGTGATGAGAATATGGTCGTATTTCCTGAAGGAGCAGTGCCAATCGGAGAAGGGAAAGTAAAAGTAACTACTCCAGATGGTACTTCTGAAAATGGCAATATACCAACTGTATTCATAAAAAAGGATACTTTAATTCAGCAAGTCGAATTAGAACTTTCCAATTTTCAAAACGATAAAGAAACATTTGTATTTGTAGATCAAATATTTGCAGATAAACATCAAGTAACTAGTACAACACAGACAACAGTACAATTAAAAGAAAAGACGCTTGAGACAGGTAGTCATACGATTACCGCAGCTCAGTTTGAAAACAATGACCCAAAACGAAAAGTCATTAGCTTGAATCAAGCGACGTTTGAAACGAAGCCTGCGTCTTAATATGGAAAAAAGTACATTACTCAAAAGTAGTGTACTTTTTAGTTTGGATTGAATTATGTCATTGAGAATAATTTGTTTCACTTTCTAGTACGAATGAATAGAAAGAACTCATTCTTTACTATCATGTAAGAGGAAGGAATTGAAAGTTTGAAACGAGTTATTCGTATTTTCTTATTTATTATAATGTTTTCGGTCATTTGGTTTACTTTACAAGAGGCGGTTGAAGTTACGCTCAATTATCACATTCATGACTTGTTAATTGGAGCTGTATGTTTTGTCATTGTGTATCGGTTTTATCAAGCCTTAACGGACAATAAGAACCCCACTTGAAAATTCGGCACATGCGAGGAAGTTAGGTGGGAGATCAACTTGCCCGTAAAAGCCCGATTGGTGAAGGATAATACCCCCCTATGATTAAAGTTACGCTTTATGATAAACTCGGATTAAGGTAAGTATTGAGTTGGAAATGTAGGGATTTCATTTGAAATGTCGAATAGTACATACGATGTCGTAATAACAAATTTTCTATTGTTTACTGTGAAACAGAAGAAGGAGAGATTGTAGTTATGAAAAGAGCTCTTATAAACATTGATTATACATATGATTTTGTAGCTGAAAAAGGTGCTTTAACATGCGGGAAACCAGGTCAAGAAATTGAGAAGGAACTTGTAAATGTAACTAAACAATTTATTGAAAAAGGTGATTACGTAGTATTTGCGATCGATAAACATGAAGACAATGATGTATATCATCCTGAAGTAAAATTGTTTCCACCTCATAATATAGCAGGTACAAATGGAAGAGACTTGTTTGGTGAATTACAAGATGTATACGATAAATATAAAAATGCAGAGAATGTATACTATATGGACAAAACACGTTACAGTGCTTTTGCAGGAACAGATCTAGAAATGAAGCTAAGAGAAAGAGGAATAGAAGAAGTTCATCTTGTAGGTGTATGCACAGATATTTGTGTTCTTCATACGGCAGTAGATGCTTATAATAAAGGATTTAAAATTGTTGTATATGAAAAGGCAGTTGCATCTTTTAATGCGCAAGGACATGAGTATGCACTTGGACATTTTAAATCTTGTTTACATGCAGAAGTGAAGTAAAAAGAGGCCTTTAAAAAGGCCTCTTTTTACGTTTAAATTGAGACGACATTTTGCTTAATTAGTTTTTTTATGAACGGGCTAATGTTTTCTGGTAGCCCATTTAAATCAAAAAATTGTACATGTAATGATTCAACTCCATCAGCTTTTAGCAAGCCACCTTTAATGTCTTTGCAAAGGTAAGCGATTGTTATAGGATAAAATTCATCTCCGTTCGCTAATTTTACAAAAAACTCTTTACCTGAAAATACACTTACTAACTGAAGTGTACCAATTTCAATACCTGTTTCTTCAAGTACTTCTCGTCTTCCGGCTTCTTCTGTGGATTCACCGAGTTCCACAAAACCTCCAGGAACACCCCACATGCCATTTCGTCTTTGTTGTAGTAATATTTGTCCTTGGTCATTTAAAACAGCTACAGCAACTCCTGTTAAATTGAGTGGTCTTGATCCAACAATTTCTCTTAGTTCCTCTATATATCCCATTAATTGTAACCTCCGTGAAAAAAGTATCAAATGAATTATTCGGTGTTATGTGAATGTATTCCTTTGAACGAGGTGAGTATTACAAAGTTGTTTATAAAAATTTCTATTGTAATCTCCCTTTATATTATTAAAAAGGGTATATTTATAGTAAATAGAAAAGGGCATCAGAAGTTGAAAGATTGATTAAAGGGTTATATTGTTGAAGATGAACAATGAATACAAATACATAGTTAAGAAAGTACGATTTAAGATCGGGATAAAAGATGTTTCGAAAACAAGTGTTGAGATGATAAATACGTATTTACAATAAAGTAGCTCTGTATGAAATTTTCATTAGTAAGGAAGTGGATGGATGAGTTTATTAACGTATACTGAAGAGTTTTTTAATTATGTAAGGGAGTTTTTACTTTTAAGGTTTTTATTATTTGCTTTAGTTCTTATCATTATTTCTTTTGTTATAAATCGCATTATTGATTGGTTTTTTAAAAAATCAAGCTTTTTTGATGAAGAGGTAGAGCAGACGATTCAAAGTGTTATTCGATCTATTTTTAGGTATATCATTATCATCAGTCTTATCATATATTTAATTAGTCAATTTGTAGATATAAAAAGTATTATTGCAGGTGCAGGGATAGCGGGTGTTGTCATTGGTTTTGCTGCACAACAGATGCTAAAAGATGTCATATTAGGCTTTGCAAGATTAGCGGACAAAGAGTTTCGTGTTGGCGATTTTGTTACTTTTAACGGAACAAATTCAGGAACCATTGAGGAAATTAGTGTTCGTTTTATGCAAATTCGTGAATGGTCAGGAAAACTCCTTACCATACCACACGGAGAGATTAGAACGATACAGAATTTTAATAAAGGATGGATGCGAGTTATTGAACGCATTACGGTAAGTTATCAGGAAGATCCTACAAGAGTTAAGGATTTGTTAGAAGAAGTATGTGTTATTTGTAATGAAAAATTGGATCAAAATCTTTATAGAGTAGATGATGAAGCTGTTGAACCGTTTAAATATGTTGGAGTTACAGACTTAAATCCTAACCTTAAATATGTTGGATATGAATTTTGTATTACAGGTTTGATTAAGCCAGAAGATTATTTTGAAACTTCTAGACAAGTAAGATTTGAATTAATGTCTATGGTCCATAAAAATCAAGTGCAAATGCCAGTGGCGAATATGTTCGTTAACACTGAAAGTTTACAGAATATCCATGTGGGACAATCTTTATCAGACAGTTAATGAAAATTAGCTAATTTCTGTTTTGGTTTAGAATTTAGATTTGTAAATCAGTAGATTTGAATGAACTGTATGGGATATCTCCGAAAAAAGAGCTGAAGGAATTCGGTTCTTTTTTGTTTGTAGTATTTTGAAATTTCTTAATGTTATAATGGTAGTTGGTGATGAGAATGAACATAGATGAAAAAGAGATGCATCGTTTAGAGGCATTAAAAGAAATTGCTGAGTTACTAAATGAAGCAACAAACTTACAGGAAATGTTAGGAAAAGTGTTACATACATTATTACAAGTTATGAATTTACAAACAGGGTGGATATTCTTTATTGATGAAAGTGGAAAGCATCGTATGCTTGTCGACCAAAACTTACCCCCAGCTCTTACGTGGCAGGAAAAGAAGCCGATGTGTGAAGGGGATTGTTGGTGTGTAGAACGTTTTGTGAATGGAAGATTGGAAAAAGCGACAAATATTATTGAATGTAAACGAATAGAGGATGCGATTGAATGTAATTGGGGCGAGACAGAAGATGTTACACATCATGCGACAATCCCGCTAAGATCTGGATCAGAGAAATTTGGTCTATTAAATGTAGCTTCGCCTCATAAAACACATTTTTCTGAGGAGGAGTTAGCGTTATTAGAAGCGATTGCATTTCAAATTGGAACGACAATACAACGTATTCAATTAGTTGAGAAAGAACGAAAATATGTAGTTGTAGCTGAAAGAAATCGATTGGCTCGTGACTTACATGATTCTGTTAAACAATTGTTATTTTCAATTATGCTAACAGCGAAAGGGACTCTAAATATGACGAAGGATAGAGACTTGCAAGAGATGTTAAGTTATATTGGAGAATTATCACAGGAAGCATTACAAGAGATGACACTTTTGATTTGGCAATTAAGGCCTGAAGGATTAGAGAAAGGTTTAGCAGAAGCGATTCAAAATTACGGAAAACTGTTAGGGATTCAAGTGGAAGTTCGAATTGATGGAATGGTTTTAATTGAAGATGAAATAGAAGAAGTTTTATGGCGTATAAGCCAAGAGGCATTACATAATTGTAAAAAACATGCCTCATGTGAAAAAGTATGTGTTCATTTAAGGATAGAAAATAATAAGTTGCATTTTTACATAGAAGATAACGGAATAGGATTTATACAGGATCAAGTAAGAGAGTCAGCACTTGGTTTGAAAAGTATGAAAGAACGAATTGAATTAATGAGGGGAATTTTTCGAATAAAAGCAGAACCGGAAAAGGGGACAAAGATAGAAATTCAATTACCGGTTTGAGAAGGAGAACGTCAGTGAAAATTAAATTATTACTTGTAGAAGATCATCATATCGTTCGAAGGGGACTCGTATTCTTTTTGAAGACGAGAGAAGAATTTGAAATTATTGGGGAAGCAGCAAATGGTGAAGAAGCATTAACATTCGTCCAAACAGAAAGGCCGGATGTAGTATTAATGGATTTATCAATGCCGAAAATGGATGGTATTGAAGCGACAAAACGTATAAAACAATACGATGAGACAATAAAAATTCTTATGCTCAGTAGTTTTTCAGAACAAGATTACGTTTTACCAGCATTAGAAGCTGGGGCAGATGGTTATCAATTAAAAGAAGTGCAGCCAGATCAACTCGTTGCGTCAATCGTTGCGGTATATCAAGGAAATGCAAATTTTCACCCGAAAGTAACACCAGCACTATTAGGACGATCAGCAGTCAAGAAAGAAAAAGAGAATCCTTTTTCTATGTTAACAAAAAGGGAGCAAGAAGTACTTCGTGAAATTGCGAAAGGAAGAAGCAATAAGGAGATTGCAGCAGAACTTCATATTACAGAACAAACTGTGAAAACACACGTTTCTAACGTATTGGCTAAATTGGAAGTAGATGATCGTACACAAGCAGCCTTATACGCAGTAAAGCATGGGGAAAACTAGAAATAAGTATGAATAATTGTGTCATATGTTACGGTAGAATACATAGGAGCAAATAAAATGTATAGAGATGCCGAATAAAGGTTTTTCTTCTTTCAATAATTAGGTACAATAAAGTGAAACTTTAATCAGTGGGGGGGTCATCCCCACTGATTATTAGTTGAACCAATCGGGTTTTAACGGGCAGTTGATCTCCCACCTAACTCCCTTGCATTCATCGAATTTTGAGGTGGGAGTCTTACTGCCCGTTAATACGGGATAAAGCTACTATGGAAGGGGAAGATACGCTATGCCTGGTACAAAAAGTGGGATTGGAAAGATTCAGGCTTCGTTAAATGGTTTATCACCGAAATTACGAAGTATTGCCGAACATATTTTGAAACATCCACAAGATGTTGTACATAAATCGATTACGGAATTAGCGGAAGTTACGAATAGTTCCGAAGCAACGATATTCCGCTTATGCAAACACTTAGGTTTTCAAGGGTTCCAAGACTTGAAAATTACATTAGCTCGTGAGATTGTACATACCCCGATGCAAAATATTCATGAGGAAGTATCGGTAGAAGATAATATTGTCACTGTTGCTAAAAAAGTTTTTCATTCGCATATTACAGGACTGCAAGATACATTACATTTGTTAAACGATAACGCGTTGGAACAGGCAGTAAGTGCGCTGAATGAAGCGAAACGAATTGAGTTTTATGGAAATGGTGGTTCAGGTATTATTGCGATGGATGCTTATCATAAGTTTATGAGAACGGGTATTTCTTGTATTGCTCATACGGATTCACATTTTCAAATTATGGGAGCTGGCTTGTTGACAAAAGAAGCGGTGGTCATTGCAATTTCTCATTCAGGCAGTAATAAAGGTTTACTTGAAGCGTTAGAAGTAGCGAAAGCAAGAGGGGCCAAAATTATTGCGATTACGAGCTATCAAAAATCGACATTAAGCCAACTTGCTCATATAACATTATATACTTCGACGCGTGAGACAGAATTTCGTACAGAAGCAAGTTCGTCACGATTAGCGCAGCTTAGTTTATTAGATACTTTGTATGTGGGATTGTCATTGCAGCGACAAGAGGAAACACTACAAAATTTACAAAGTATACGTGAAACTATTTCGATGAAGCGAATATAAAAAGCTCTTCAAATGAAGAGCTTTTTATATTGGCGAGTAGTCTGTTGATATACCCTCTAGATCTACTTGTTCTAAGTGTCTATAGAAGTATGCCAATTACCTATAATAATAATCTCTCATCTTTTAGACCATTCATTTTTTAAACCTCGATATTTTGCATATGAAATTTAACAAGTAGCTTGATACATCAAAATACGTATTGGGTAATAATTCAAATATTGTTCAATATTTTACAATAAGCTTATGAAATTCCATGTTATGATGAACCTGTAATGATGATTGAACACTTAAATTTGGTACAATAATTAGCCAAAATAGTGAGGACAGTAGTTGTGAGATAAACTCATTAAAACTCTAAAACACTAAAGGGGAGATCACATATGAAAGCAGTAGTAGTTAATAAAAATAGCAAAGCAAATATTGAAGTTATTGAAAAAGAATTACGTCCGTTACACTCGGGTGAAGCGCTAGTAGATGTAGAGTATTGTGGAGTTTGCCACACTGATTTACACGTTGCGAATCATGATTTTGGAAACACCGATGGCCGCATCCTTGGTCATGAGGGTGTAGGTATTGTTACTAAAATTGCTGATGATGTTACTTCACTAAAGATAGGTGACCGTGTAAGTATTGCATGGATGTTCCAATCTTGTGGACGTTGTGAATATTGCGTAACGGGGAGAGAAACATTCTGCCGTGAAGTGAAAAATGCTGGTTATTCAGTAGATGGTGGTATGGCTGAACAATGTATTGTTACAGCTGATTATGCGGTGAAGGTACCAGAAGGATTAGATCCTGCTCAAGCATCATCAATTACATGTGCGGGCGTAACTACATATAAAGCTATAAAAGTATCAGACATTAAACCTGGTCAACCTATCGTAATCTATGGTTGTGGTGGATTAGGTAACCTAGCTATTCAATATGCTAAAAACGTATTTGGTGCAAAGGTAATTGCAGTAGATATCAATGACGACAAATTAGCCTTAGCAAAAGAAGTTGGTGCTGATATGACTATCAATCCAATTTCTCAAGGTCCTGCTGATAAAATTGTTCAAGAGGAGTTTGGTGGTGCTTATGCTGCTGTAGTAACAGCAGTTTCTAAAGTAGCCTTCAACTCAGCAGTTGATGCAGTACGTGCTTGCGGTAAAGTAGTTGCGGTAGGTTTACCAGTAGAAACTATGGATTTAAACATTCCACGACTTGTATTAGACGGAATTGAAGTAGTTGGTTCTCTAGTTGGTACTCGTAAGGATCTGGAGGAGGCATTTATGTTCGGCGCAGAAGGAAAAGTAGTGCCAGTTGTTCAAACGTGTTCTCTAGATAAAGTACAAAATGTATTCGAAGAAATGGAACAAGGTAGAATTCAAGGGCGTATGGTAATCGATTTTAAACAGCATAATTGTGATTGTAAATAATTCATTTTAAATATAAAAAGCATGAGTCTAGCAAAGGACATTTAAAAAGTTAGACGGCATAAAAAAGATGATCCCTCGTATTCAATAGGGATCATCTTTTTTATATTCTACTAATATCAATGCAAATTAATACTTGATTGATGAGACATGATTAAAGGTTCACGTTATCTACAAACGAAAAAGAATCTTTACTTTTAACAAATTTTTTATGATTTGGAACGGTTTGAATTGCTACAACTTGCGAATCTCTTGCTTTCAGTGCATCTTGAATCCCGATTGTCATAAGCTTAATAAATAGAATCGTAATGAAGAATGAAACGAGAGTATACAAAATAATCCACCATGAAATATTCATTTCATAACGATTTAATCCAATAAGGCCTGCCCAATCATTCGATAGAGAAACAGGTTTGAGTACTCCGTCATAGAGTTCACGCATTTGTATCCCGCCAATTACAATATCAAGCAACGCTAAATGGATAACGAGTATGAGTGTTTGGACGATATGTTCCATAAATAACACAAATAAGCGATCAAGTAATAAGACTCGTAAGTGTTTTTTGATAATATGAAAACGGCTAGCACCCAGTAATTGTGAACTTAAAATGTAATCTCGTTTCATAAATTCATCAACCTCTGAGGAGATATATAAAGAAAGTGTAGGTAGAGCGACGAAAATAAGTACGAGAACTTGATAAAACGCAAATGAAATATTTGGATCTAATCTATCAGCATTTGATATGATTACAATATTAACGGGCGTGATGAGTATAAATGCGATAAATAAAGTAGGAATATAGTAAAAAACTTCTGAGCATGCCTGGAAAAATCTCTTGAATCTTGGAGCGTATAAACTTAAGAGGATTCCTATACATGTTCCGCATAAAATTCGAAAGAAGCTAATTGCCACAGCTAATAAGATAGTGAATTTTGCTCCGTCTACAATTTGTAAGAAAACAGACTCTCCAAAACGATCAGATCCAAAAGGCGGCATTAACGATGGCGAAAAGGGGGCCTTTCCAAGTAATTCGTTATTGTCATTGTAAAGTAACTGAGGAGGTTTTGGGATGTTATCTTTAAAGAACCAACTATAAATAAAACTAGCTGAAACAAGTATGAATAGATAAGTAAAGCCGATTAAAAATCGTTTTGATTTCCAAATAGATTTCATAATGCTGCTCCTTTCAATTGCTTTTTCCATCTATTCATCATGAATGAGATTATTTGAAAAATGGCATAAAACGGTAAAATAATCATAACAAGTATGATAAATGCAGCTGGAGGTGAAATAAACGCCTTCTTAAATAAAAATTGAATAATGCCTTCCATATTAAAAACAAATTCTAAAATGAATAAGTTAGAAAGTAAGAAAACAAAAATCGTTTTTAAATGATGAAAGAAGTGGATAGATATATTTTTGAATAAATGAATGCATAGTATATAACTTGATGAAAGTCCTTTTCCATATGCAACCTCTACGTAATGTTTTTCATGTTCTTCTTTTATGTATAACACCATCATCCGAAACATTTGTAATGTAGGTAAGACTGCTAAAGATAAAATAGGGAGTAAATAAGCTCGATTTTCATTAAAAGAAATAATGGTGACAGGAGATTCCCCTAATTTCTGAAGTACCCATATGAAAAATATTTGCAAACAAATCATCATCATCATATCAGGGACAGCTTCTAATATGAACACAATTCGGTTTATCCATTTTTTTATATAATCTTTTGCTAAAAAATAAAAAAATGCCATACTAGATGATAGAAAGAGTGCAAGCAAAAAGGCTATAAATAATACAGTAAATGAATATAGGTAAGGTTCTAAAACAGTTGGAAATAATGGTGTCTTTTTGAAATGACCAAATTTCGGGTCTGATCCCATAACTACTAATGATTCAGGGGAGAAAACCTGTTTTAACATAGTAACGATCTGATTAAAAAAATGAATTGGTTGAAAAGTGAATCCCTGTTGAGTGATAAATAAATAAGGTAAATTTAGTAATAGTAAGAGTGATAAAAGAATTGATGAAAGTTTTATTGTGAATTGAGATATTTTATATAACATTAAATCCCTCCGACATCTTTTTACAACATTATACAATAAAGTTCATATTTTGTTTTGATTTTTCAGAAAAATATAAATACTATTAGATTTTATAGTATGGAACATATATTTACAAGGTAAAAAAGTGATAGTAAGCAGCCACGCCTTATGTCCATCAAGCTAAGAAAACGAGAACTTATATATTATTATCTTTAGGTGGAGGGGAAAGAATGTTTGATAAATTAAAAAGGTTATTTAAAAAAGATAAAGAGAGTGATTTAGAAGATGAGAGGTATATTTTGGTTTGAAAAAAATTTTCTTTTCATAACTTGATTTATGAAAAAATATTTTATATACTAATTCATGTAAACGGTTTACTAGATCGTATTTTGCTAGAAACGAAGGGAAGGTTCGCATGGAAACAAGGGGGAGAGTAATCGGGGTTGACATCGGTACCACAAGTACGAAAACGGTTGTATTCACTGAGAAAGGAAAAGTCATTGCTTCACATGCAATTGATTATCCAATTATTCAACCGAACGTCGGATGGGCTGAGCAAGATCCTGATGTAATATGTGCTGCTGTATATAAAACTGTAAGCGTTGCCATTGAAAAGGGTAATGTGTCACCGGAAGATATTTCTTCTATCGGGATTAGTACAGCGATGCATGCCTTAATTGCTGTAGATGAAAACGGTGCGCCGTTAACGCGCTCTATTATTTGGGCAGATAATAGAAGCACAAAGCAATCAGAAAAACTATTACAACAAATGAATGGTCATGACATTTATAGAAGAACTGGTACACCGATTCATCCGATGTCACCACTTTCTAAATTATTGTGGATGAAAGAAGAAGAAACGGAGTTATTCAGAACTGCTCATAAATTTATTTCCATTAAAGAGTATGTCATTTATCAATTATTTTCACGCTATGTAGTTGATTATTCTATCGCATCTGCTACAGGGTTATTTAATTTAAAAACATTAAACTGGGATGAAGATGTTTTAACTATGTTAAATATGTCACCAGAACAATTATCAACACCTGTACCAACTACATATATTTTATCGGGAATGAAGCCGGAATTAGCACAAAAGATGGGTATTAGTGAGGATACTCCGGTTGTTATTGGTGCAAGTGATGGTGTTCTTGCAAATGTAGGTGTCGGTGCAATATCACCTGGCTCAGCTGCAATTACGATCGGGACAAGTGGTGCGGTTCGAACAATTTCATCGAGTGTTAATACAGATGAAAAAGGAAGAACTTTTTGTTACGCATTAACAGATGAGCACTGGGTGATCGGCGGACCAACGAATAACGGTGGAATATTACTTAGATGGTTACGTGATGAATTTGGTAGCCCAGAGCAAGAGGTAGCAAGAAAGCTTGGAATTGATCCTTATGATTTATTAATTAAGTATGCAGAAAGTGTACCAGCTGGAGCAGATGGATTACTATTTTTACCGTTTCTATCTGGAGAACGTGCACCCTACTGGAATGCAAATGCTCGAGGTACATTCTTCGGGATAAACCTTCAGCATAAACGTGAACATTTCATACGAGCAGTTATGGAAGGTGTTTGTATGAGTGTGTATTCAGTAGCACTTGCCATTCGAGATTGTACAGGGCCACTTACTGAAATACGTGTTTCAGGAGGCTTTGCGAAATCTGCATTTTGGAGACAAATGTTATCTGACATGATGGGGAAAGAATTGCTTGTTCCAGAAAGTCATGAAGCATCTGCGCTTGGGGCAGCAGCACTTGCTTTGTATGCAATTGGGAAAATTGATTCTCTTGAAGAGGTGAAGGATTGGATTGATATTGTCCATCACCATGTACCGAATAAAGAAAATACGGCTTTATATTTAGAGATGTTTTATATGTATGAACGACTTTACAATCGTTTGAAAGAAGAATTTGATTGTATAGCTGCTTTCCAACGTAAACAATAGGGGGATTGGGAGAAATGGTAGTTGGGATCGTACTAGCGGCTGTTGTTATATTACTTTTACTAATTACGGTAGTAAAATGGCATCCATTTGTCGCGTTAATTTTAACAGCAATCGGAGTTGGGCTAGCAATGGGGATGCCCTTAATTGGAACTTCACCACAACATCCGGGGATTATCGATTCTATTAAATTAGGTCTCGGTAATACGTTAGGGTTTTTAGCGATTGTTTTAGCTTTAGGAACAATGCTTGGAAAAATGATGGCTGAGTCTGGCGGTGCTGAACGAATTGCTAACACATTAATTGGACGTTTTGGGAAAAAGCGTGTTCACTGGGCAATGATGTTCGTTGCATTTATAGTAGGGATTCCGGTATTTTTCCAAGTTGGATTTGTACTATTAATTCCGTTAGTATTTACAATTGCGTTAGAAACAGGGGTATCACTTATTACAATCGGTATTCCGCTAGTAGCAGGTCTTTCGGTTGTACACGGACTTGTTCCACCGCATCCAGCAGCTATGGCAGCGGTAGGTATATTTAAAGCAGATGTAGGGAAGACAATTTTGTATGCATTAATTGTCGGACTTCCAACTGCAATAATTGCAGGTCCGCTTTACGGGAAATGGATTGGTGCTCGTATACATAAAGAAGTACCGTTAGATATAGCGGAGCAATTTATTGAAAGAGATAAGAAGAAGGAACTTCCTAGCTTCGGAAATACATTGTTTACTATTTTACTTCCAGTATTTCTTATGCTAGGTGCATCGATAGCGGAAGTAGCATTAAATAAAACAAGCCAACTTGCACAAGTATTGCATTTTATTGGAGATCCAATAGTCGCATTATTAATTGCAACGATATATTCTTTCTTTAGTCTTGGCTATGCAAAAGGGTTTTCTAAAGACAAAGTCTTACAAGTTACAAATGATTGTTTAGGCCCAATTGCAAACATACTGTTAGTTATCGGTGCAGGTGGTGCCTTTAATAAAGTGTTATTAGATTCTGGGATCGGAACTACAATTGCGGAGATGGCGAAAGAATCACATATTTCACCGATATTATTAGGTTGGGGAATTGCTGCACTTATCCGAGTTGCAACGGGATCGGCTACTGTTTCTATGATGACAGCAGCCGGAATTGTAGCACCGATTGCAGCAAGTACACCAGGAGTAAATGTAGAGTTACTGGCACTTGCAACAGGAGCAGGGTCATTAATATTATCGCATGTAAATGATTCTGGATTTTGGATGATTAAAGAGTATTTCGGAATGACTGTGAAAGAAACATTATTAACATGGACCGCAATGGAGACAATATTATCTGTTGTAGCACTTGGATTAATTTCGTTATTAAATATATTTGTATAGAATGGGAGATTGATTAATATGAAACTAGGTTTAATTGGATTAGGAAAAATGGGATTCCCATTAGCTGAACACTTACATGAAGACAAGCATGAAGTAGTTGTATACGATGTAAATAATGAGCTTGTTGAAAAGGCAGGGGAATTAGGGATTACTGCTCGTCATACATTAAAAGAAATGATTGCTGAACTCGAAGCACCTCGTACAATTTGGGTAATGGTACCTGCAGGAGAAGTTGTTGAGTCAGTACTAAAAGATGTATATCCATTATTAGAGGAAGGCGATATCGTTATTGAAGGTGGAAATTCATTCTATAAGGATACGTTACGCCGTGCTGAAGAAGCGAAAAGCTTTGGCTTACATTATGTAGATATCGGTACATCAGGCGGTGTAGAAGGAGCTAGATACGGCGCGTGCTTAATGGTTGGTGGAGAAAAAGAAATTTATGATCAACTAGAACCTTTATTTAAAGATTTAGCAGTAGAAAATGGTTATTCATATGCAGGCCGCGTTGGTAGTGGGCATTTCTTAAAAATGGTTCACAACGGTATTGAATACGGAATGATGCAAGCAATCGCTGAAGGATTTGAAGTACTAGATAAAAGTGATTTTGATTTCAATTATGAAGATGTTGCAAAAGTATGGGCAAACGGATCGGTTATCCGTGGTTGGTTAATGGACTTAACTGAAAAAGCATTTGCAGAAGATCCGAAACTTGATGGCATTAAAGGTGTTATGAACTCTTCAGGAGAAGGGAAATGGACTGTTGAAACAGCGCTTGAATTACAAGCAGCGGCACCAGTTATCGCTATGTCATTATTTATGCGCTACCGTTCACAAGAAGATGATACATTCCATGGGAAAGTTGTCTCAGCTCTTCGTAATCAATTCGGTGGACATGAGGTTGTGAAAAATTAGTTTTGTGAAACTCATACGAAAGTATGAGTTTTTTTATTTCTCATACTATTTAATGAAAGTTTTTCCCTCTTTTTACTGTGTTTTGTATAGAAATTTCTGATAATATATAAATATAACTTGAAAACAAAGGGGAGAAATAATTATGAAACTAGTCGTTATTAACGGTACACCAAGAAAATTCGGTAGAACTCGCGTTGTGGCAAAATATATTGCAGAGCAATTTGAAGGGGAGTTATACGATTTAGCAGTAGCGGAATTGCCTTTATATAATGGAGAAGAATCACAACGTGAATTAGAGGCAGTAAAAAAATTAAAAGCTTTAGTGAAAGCTGCGGATGGAGTAGTACTATGTACACCAGAATATCATAATGCGATGAGCGGAGCGTTGAAAAATTCGTTAGATTACTTAAGTAGCAGTGAATTCATCCATAAGCCTGTCGCATTACTAGCAGTTGCTGGAGGAGGTAAAGGGGGAATAAACGCATTAAATAGTATGCGCACTGTCGCTAGAGGCGTTTACGCAAATGCAATTCCAAAACAAGTCGTGCTTGATGGATTACATGTGCAAGATAGTGAACTTGGAGAAGATGCAAAACCATTAATTCATGATTTAGTTAAAGAATTAAAAGCATATATGAGCGTATATAAAGAGGTGAAAAAACAATTAGGAGTTGAGTGATATGTCCTCTCTTTATCATGATTCTCGCTTGTATTACATTCTAGGAGCCAATAGTTTATCAGCTATTGGTTCCGGGATTGTTATGATAACGATTCCGTGGTTGTTAATTAAGGAAAGTGGAGGAGAGACAACATTTGGTTATGTTTCTATCGTTGCAACTCTCATCATGTTTTTACTAACACCATTCATTGGGCAAAGCATAGATCGTTTTTCAAGAAAATCTTTATTGTTATGTAACGAAGGTATCGGGATAGCCATTATAGGAATGATGGCCATTTGGGGATTTGCTGGGCAATCATACAATTCTATTCATTACATTATTATTTATATAGCAGGTTCTTTCTATTATCTATTATTCTATCCCACAATATTTGCATTTAACCAAGAAATATTTCAATCAGAGCATTATAAAAGTTTAAGTGGCACAATGGAAATACAAGGACAATTAACGCAAGTTATTTCAGGCGCAGCTGCTAGCTTTTTAATTGAGATTATTTCTTTGAAATGGATCTTGTTAGTGGATATGTTAACTTTTGCAGGAGCATTTTTTCTTTTCTTATGTATACCGTATGTAAAGAAAAAAGAAGTAAAACGGAAAGCAACATTTAAGAAGCAATTGTTTGAAGGAATTCACTTTATGAAAAAGCGCCCTAAGTTATTTTGGTTTTTACTAGCGACTTATATGCCGTTTATCGGTGTCATGATGGCAAATTATTTAATCCCAGTATATATTTCAGATATACTCAAAGCTAGTGCCTCTGTATACGCAATTGAAGGTATGATGTACGGTGTCGGAGCGGTTCTTGCAGGAATAAGTATTCCAATCATGATGAAATATGTCAAAATAGAAATTTCAATCGTTATGACGATGGTTATTTATGTAATTTCAATTACCGCAATGATTATTGAGCCTTCCATTATGTTATTATATGGACTAGCGATTTTCCATGCGATTGGAAATGCTGGAACACGAGTGGCGAGAAATGTATTGATGATGGAAGAAATCCCAAACGAAGTAATGGGACGTGTGGACAGCTTATTTCGATTAATTGGCACAGGAATTCGAATTGTATTATTAATGTTGTTTACGGCAGGCGTATCTAAAGCAGGGGTAATGATCCCGTTTTACGTACTGAGCTGTATATTGATCCTATCATTAGGGATTGCTTTTTATTATGTAATTTCAAAACGTAAAACGGAAGCGAATGTGTCTAATAAATCAATTGTTTAAAAAATACTTCTGCCTCCTTTTCTTTTTCTATATAATAAAAAGAAAGGGAGTGTTAACTTATTTATGAACAAATGGATATTGCTTATAATCTTATTACTACCTCCGCTATACATCATTTATATGACGTTTCGAATGAATAAAGTTGCTCGTGAAACATTGAGTAATCACTCTCCATACGTTCTTATATTAGGTGCAAAGTTATTTGGAGATAGACCGTCTTTATCTCTTCAAAATCGTTTGGATATAGCGTTGGAATATTTACATGCTCACCCTGAGGTGAAAGTAATTGTTTCAGGTGGTCAAGGGGAAGATGAAGATATACCGGAAGCTCACAGTATGAGAAACTATTTAATGGTACATGGTATAGATGAGAATCGTATTTTAATTGAAGACTGCTCTACAAATACGTATGAAAATTTAAAGTTTAGTATGGATTTATATGATGTAAAGCATGCGGTAGTTGTAAGTAATACGTATCATTTATATCGAACGAAAATAATTGCAAAGCGTTTAGGGATAAAGATGGAAGCTTTGGCTGCTGAAACACCGAGACGCTCTAAGAAAAAAGCGTATGTGCGTGAATATGCTGCAATTATGAAAACAATATTGTTCGACCGTTAGAGCTCAAATGAGAGCTCTTTTTTTGTATAATAAAGCGTATCATTTGAAATGAATGCTATATTCCATCAAAATAAAGGAAACAACATGAAAGGAGTTGTGTCTGTGATTCAATTTAATCATGTGTCAAAAGCGTATGAAGATGGCACAAAAGCAGTGGATTCATTACATTTAGAAATTAAAAAAGGAGAATTTTTTGTTCTCATTGGTCCGAGTGGTTGCGGGAAAACAACGACAATGAAGATGATTAACCGTTTAATTGAAACGACGGAAGGATCAATTTTAATCGATGGAAAAGATATTCAACAATATAACATAAACGAACTACGTTGGAATATAGGGTACGTGTTGCAGCAGATTGCGCTGTTTCCACATATGACAATTGCTGAAAATATTGCAGTTGTCCCTGAAATGAGAAAATGGACCAAAAAGAAAATAAAAGCACGTGTCGATGACTTGCTACAGATGGTTGGGCTCGATCCAGATGTATATCGTGATCGTATGCCAGATGAATTGTCGGGAGGGCAGAAACAACGTGTTGGTGTCGTACGGGCATTAGCCGCAAACCCGAAAATTGTACTTATGGACGAACCATTTAGTGCGTTAGATCCGTTAAGTAGGGAGCAGCTTCAGAAGGATATCGTACAATTGCAAAAAAAGATTCAAAAAACAATCGTGTTCGTAACGCACGATATGCAAGAGGCTTTATCACTTGGTGATCGTATTTGTGTAATGAAAGAAGGAAAAGTTGTTCAATTAGATACACCAGAAGGAATTATACATAACCCGAAAAATGAGTTTGTAGAGGAGTTCATTGGAAATCGTGGACGACCTTGGTATGAGGGGAAGAGTATAGAAGAGGTATTGCCGCTAGACGAGGGTATACGAGTTCAAGGGAATGCTTTATCTTTACATTCGTCATTACAAGAAGCACTAGTCCGCTTACAAACTGAAGAGTCAGTGCCGGTTGAAGAGCATGGTCAATATGTTGGAGCGTTAACAAGTCGTCATATTGTCAATTACATTGTTGAACAAATGAAGGAAAGAGGCTAAACAGTGACTGATTTTATTCAAACGTTCCAAGAACGAAAAGTAGAATTGCTAAGTGCATTAAGTGAGCATTTACAAATATCGCTTATTTCACTATTTTTTGCAGTAATTATTGCAGTGCCACTCGGCATTATATTAACGAGAAAAGAACGAATGGCTGAATTTATTATAGGGACTTCTGCTGTTATGCAGACAGTGCCCTCACTTGCTTTACTTGGACTATTAATTCCGTTAGTAGGAATTGGAAAACTGCCAGCTATAATCGCATTAGTTGTGTATGCACTATTACCTATTTTACGAAATACATATACAGGAATACGGGAATTAGATGAATCACTTATAGAAGCGGCGAGAGCTATGGGGATGAATAGCTGGAAAAGATTATGGAAGGTAGAGCTTCCGCTCGCATTGCCAATTATTATGGCTGGTATTCGTACAGCGATGGTATTAATTGTTGGAACGGCTACATTAGCTGCTTTAATAGGCGCTGGTGGGCTCGGTAAGCTCATATTATTAGGCATAGATCGAAATGACCATGCGCTTATCATTTTAGGGGCCGTACCAGCTGCGTTACTCGCTTTATTCTTTGATATAGTACTTCGCATACTTGAGAGCCCGAAACGCTCTTCTAAGCGCGTTATATTGACGATATGTATAGTTGTAGTAATGATAGCTGCTCCATTTCTTTGGAATACCGAAAAGAAAGACATAGTTATTGCCGGTAAACTTGGATCTGAACCAGAAATATTAATTCAAATGTACAAGCAACTTATTGAACAGGATACAGATTTACAAGTGGAATTAAAGCCAGGCCTTGGAAAAACAGCATTTGTATTCGAAGCGTTAAAATCAGGTGAAGTAGATATATACCCAGAATTTTCAGGTACAGCTTTATCTACTTTCGTGAAAGAAGAACCGAAAAGTACAAATCGTGATGAAGTATATGAACAAGCTCGTATTGGAATGGAAAAGAAATATAATATGGTTATGTTAAAGCCAATGGAGTATAACAATACATACGCACTAGCCATGCCGAAAAAAATAGCAGATCAAAATAACATAAATACAATTTCTGATTTAGGAAAAATTGCACAGGAAGCTAAAGTAGGATTTACATTAGAATTTGCTGATCGTGAAGATGGTTATAAAGGAATGCAAAAATTATATAACTATAAGTTTTCAAATGTTAAAACGATGGAACCGAAACTGCGCTATAGTGCAATACAATCGGGAGATGTTAACGTAATCGATGCATATTCAACAGATAGTGAATTGGAGCAATATGGGCTTAAAGTGCTAAAAGATGATAAAGGACTATTCCCGCCTTATCAAGGAGCACCATTATTAAGAAAAGAGACGTTACAGAAATATCCTGAACTCGAAAAAGTATTAAATAAATTATCTGGAAAGATTACAGATGAAGAAATGAGAAAAATGAATTATGAAGTAAATGTGAATGGGAAAAGTAGCGAAGAAGTCGCAAAACAATTTTTACAAAAAGAGAAGTTACTTCGTTAATTTTACAATAAATATACAATTTTATATGTATGAAATGACCGTTCATTACAAAATGAACGGTTTTTTTGTGCATACTTATACATTTTTTCAAAAAAGTATTCCATTTTTCTTCATTTTCTTTTAGAATAAGTAATGTTTTCCTGAAAAAATATAAGAGAAACGTCTATTAGAGAAAAAGGTGACTTTAATAGTTGAACGAACATAACACCTAGAATGACAGATGGGGTGGTACAAATAGAAAAGAAGTTAGGATTTTTTCCGTTAATCGCATTAGTAGTTGGAACGATGGTTGGTGGCGGTGTTTTTAGTTTACCGCATGATTTAGCAGTAGGAGCAAATAGTGGTGCAACGATAATTGGTTGGTGTATTACAGCAATGGGAATGATTCCACTTGCGCTCGTATATCAAACGTTAGCAAGACAAAAACCGGAGCTTGAGGGCGGAATCTATAGTTATGCACGAGCTGGATTCGGTGAATATATTGGTTTTAACAGTGCTTGGGGATACTGGCTAGCAGGGATTTTAGGAAATGTTGCAACAATTATGTTACTGTTTAGTACATTAGGTTACTTCTTCCCAATTTTTAAAGGCGGAAATAATGTTGCGTCAATCGTAGGTGCATCACTTTTATTATGGACATTGCATTTTCTAATTTTATTTGGAATTCGTGAAGCCTCCATTATGAATGTTATCGCAACGATTGGGAAATTAGTTCCGATCTTATTATTTATTGTCGTGATGGTAACAGCGTTTCGCTGGGATACATTTACACATGACTTTTGGGGCGAAGGAACTATCTCAGTTTCCTCTGTACTAGGTCAAGTGAAAAATACAATGCTTGTAACCCTTTGGGTGTTCATTGGGGTTGAAGGAGCAGTTGTATTATCAGGAAGAGCTAAAAATAGTAGAGACGTTGGAAAAGCGACAGTACTTGGACTTATTTTAGTAATGTCTATTTATATTTTAATTTCTGTTCTGTCAATGGGAGCCATGACAAGAAAAGAACTTTCAGTATTAGAGACTCCTTCAATGGGACATGTATTAGAACATGTTGTTGGGCCATGGGGTGCAATGGCAATTAATATTGGATTAGTTGCGTCACTTGTAGGTACATTAATTGGCTGGTTTTTACTTGTTTCTGAAATTTCTCACGTAGCAGGAAAAGACGGCGTGTTTCCGAAAGTCTTTACGAAAACAAATAAGAAACAAACGCCGCATATGGCATTGTGGATTTCAAATATCGTTGCCCAAACTATATTTATAATCGTTTTGTTTTCACAATCGACATATCAAATTATGTATTTTATTGCGTCAACATCTATATTACTGCCGTACTTATTATCAGCGCTATTTCAATTGAAATTAGTCATCACGAAAGAGATGAAAGTTGCGAGAGTAAAAAATGGATTGTTAGCATTAATTGCTTCCCTATACTCTGTATGGTTAATTTATGCAGCTGGTTTAAAGAATTTATTGCTTGTTTCAATCGTATATGGTATTGGGATTCTCGTGTATATGTTTGCAAGAAAAGAAAAAGGGAATCGTTGTTTTGCAGGCAAAGAGCGATATGTGATGTGGGCAATTGTTATTGCAGCTATTACATCACTTTATATGTTACTGACAGGAACTATAAAAATGTAAAAGTCCTTTTAATTTAAAGGGCTTTTTTCCTTGTCTAGAGAATATTTAATACATAAGATATTCAGGAGGGATGAAAATGGAAGAAAAAGAACAGTTGTCTAGAATTATGGATTTAGCTAGTGATTTAAGGAAAGTATTAGTACAAGAATCTTTTTTTAATCATCATCCTGAACTTCGAGGCGTGATTGAAAATTTAGCGAGTTTGCAGCAAAATAAAGATGAAAATGCCGAAGATCGATTACGGTACGTACTTGCTAAAATGAAAATCGCTCATAATGCCATTTTACAAGAAAAAAAAGCATTTCCTTCTCATTAATATACGTTTTAATTTTGAACCTGACGGATGACGTCAGGTTTTTTATTTCTAGTTTTAGATTGTAGTTCATACAATAAGGATAGTATGAAAAAAAGAAGGTGACTACGTTGAAATTACATAAAGCTCTTCATCCAAGTTTTATAAAGCGAATGTATTATATGAGGTTTATTGGGAAGTTTGCAAAAGCTGAGGGAGAGAAGAATGGAGAAAATTTCTTTGTACAATGTCTTTCTTCAATACCTTTAACTTTACAAGAGTTATTTCCGACTGGAAAATATTTGTTTGAAGGATTATGCAGTAATAAAAAGAATGAAAAAATCTTTACTGATTTAAAGAAGCATAAATTAGAAAAGCAACTGGTTATGTTTCGTCTTTATTATGATCGTGGAAATTTATTTCTGGAATTAATATGCACAGAAGAGCCTCGGGAAATAGCATCTTCATATAAAGTGATTCCTTCACCAAAGGTCTCAAATTATAAAAAGAGAGCGTCATTGGAACGGAAGTTAAGCAACGGTTATTTATCATTTCTTATGCCTAAATTACCAAAAGACTTTGAGCCTCCAGAATTATTGTGGCATGAAGGAAGGCTATATGGAAATTTATCGTTAAAATCATCAATAAGTTCAATTTCATATTTTGAGCAAAGAAAAGAATGCAAATATATTGAAATAAACGATTGGATGAAACATGTAGAAATAGCAGTAGATGATCATTTATATTTTGTAAGTGAAAATGTGTATGACCAACTAAATAAACGAATTGCTGAAGAAGGTAAGTTAGTTGAAGTAGAAGATATTAAAATGCAAAAGGATGACTGGGAATGGGATGAGCGTGAATCCTCTTTTTTGCAGTATGTACAAAGTATGGTTCGTAATAAAGGGTTATATTTGGATGATACAGATATATATAATTTTCACATTAGTATTAAAACCAATATGTTAACAATTGTTGGTGGTATACCAGGTGTTGGGAAATCACGCTTTGTGCAAGCTTATGCAGAATCACTTGGGTTACGTTATGGGGAAGAATTAATTTGGATTCCGATTTCACCATCGTATCAAGAACCACATGATATTCTCGGTTACCTTCATCCGAATGGTAATTTTATTGAAAGTGAAACGAAGTTAGTTCGGACATTGTTAAAGGCTAAAGAAAATCCAAATCAATTGTATATAATTGTGTTCGATGAAATGAACATGTCACATATTGAGTATTGGTTTACTCCGTTTCTATCCGTTCTTCAACTTGAAAAGAAAAATCGTATTTTGAGTTTGTATGAGAAAGTACAAGAAATAGAAAATCAAATTCCACCTTCAGTGGAAATTGGTGAGAATATTATTTTCGTAGGCACTGTAAATTTTGATGAAACGACGAAAGAGCTTTCCGATCGATTATTAGATCGAACAAATTTGATTACATTACAAAAAATTCCGTTTTGCGAGATGAGTATAGAACATGAGAAAGTTGTTCAGCAACCCCCGCTGAAAGTAACAACGGGAGAATTTCGACTCAATTGGTTTAGGAATAAAGAGATGATCGAAGTGTATACTGAAGAGGAATTAGAGTTATTGGATAAGTTACATGATGTATTATCATCACACGATATATCAAAAGGAATTTCTTTCCGATGTGCAAGCGCAATCGCTACGTATTTGCAAAATATACCGTTCCAAAATAATCAGTCCTATATGATTAGCAGGGAAGAAGGTTTTGATTTGCAAATAAAGCAGCGTGTATTAACGAAATTAAGGGGGACAGAAATGACAGTGGGCCCTCTACTTTCTGAAGAAGCAAAAAGGGGAGCGACATTGATACCACTTTTACAGTCTCCGCTTGCAAATCGTGTATCTACATTTGAACATTCTTTAGCTTATATAAGACAAAAGCGTAGAGAACTGGAGCTGTATGGCTATGCAAAATGAGGAGCGTTATGAAACAGCAATCGTCGATACGAAAGAAACGCTCCCGTTTGTATTGAAGCTAATTATTGGTACTGAGGGGAAAGGCGATTTTATCCTTTTAAACCGGCTTTGTACGTCTACTACAGCATTAGTTCAATGTATTTATAAAGTACAGGAATTAAAACCACTGAAATTACATTTCCATTATCAAAATCCAATGGATATTACATTCATATGGAATAAAGTATATGAGGGACAAAAGAATATAAAAGAGTCACAATATGAATTAAATGAAAAAAAACAAAGAGTATTAGTGTATGAACATGGAAAAACTGAATTTTTTTATCCGTGGCGCTGTGGCTTATACCATTTTGAAGTGCGTATAGAAGATAAAACTTATTATGGTGCGTTTCAAGTTGTTCCTAAAAACTTTTTTGATGACCAATTTGAAATGATTCAAGATTATGTGAAGTCAATTTTAAACGAGTTAATTTTAGATAGAGGTTATTACAAGAAAACTTTCTCAGCACTTAGCGATATTGAAGATTCTTCTTATTTGGTATTGTTAAGAAAGTTGCCACAAAAAATGAAAAGAATAAAACAAATTTTTAAGAAAATAGAATCGAATGCGGAATTTGTACACGAATATGAATGGGAAACGAAAGCGCGGAAGGCAACGAGAAAAACTGCCATTATGACAGAAAGAAAGCTTTATGCGAAATATTACAACCGTAAATTTAAGGAGCAAAAAAATAGTATTGAAAATGCATTTCTTAAATTTAAAACGATGCAATTCTATTATTATTTACTTGAAGCAGAAAGTTTTGTACGTAAAACTATTGAAATACTAGAAGGAGAAAAGAAGAAAAAGTCAGATGAATTTCAAGCTGTTAAAACAATTATGAAAACGATTGAACGAAATGGATCCGTGACGGATAGGGAAAAACAAAAATATAGAAATCTACATTTACTGAAAGAAGCAGATTTACGGAAAAGTTCTGTGAAAATGCAAGAATATAAAATATTAGCTCATATCGTATATGAAAGCGTACAATACTTTCGAAATTTATTGTATTCTCCATTTTGGAGGGAAGTTTCTGAAACAGCTACCATTAATTCAAACACTTTATCTATACCGCATCAACAGTTAATCCACCATTTAGAATTGTTACCGCAACATACCGAGCAACCTCCATCTTTATTATTCGTATATAAACCAACGTTTTTAGTGTATGAGTATTACGCTTTTTTTATCGTTATTTCTATATTAGAACAAGTCGGATTTGAAGATAAGAATCCTATCCGTGAACAAATACAAGAACATTTTTATTTAGACGGATTACAAGATGGAACGACAGTGATTTTACATCGAGATGATATAAAAGTGCACGTCGCGTTTAATGATTTAATTGAAACACACCCTCTTATTGCACTAAGCAAAGGAAGTAATTTTTATAACGGAGAGGACACAAAGAAGCCGGATATTCGTTTAGATTGTTATGTAAAGGAAGAAGAGAAGTATGTATATAAATCTTCTATTATTATCGAAGTGAAATATAGTCCTATGTACAATATTTTTCAGCCTGTAGGTAATACGAAAGCAACGGAGCAAATGTATAAATACTGGTCTATTAAGTATGTAGAAGAACAGAATGGCAAAAGAATTTTTAAGCGAAGAGCGATTTATGAAGTGATTTGTGTATATCCAGGTAGCCATATGCATAGTAAAAAAATTGAATCTGGATGTGGAGTGTTTTTACAACTATATCCATATAAAACGAAACAAGGAGAAGAGAAGTTGGCTGGGAAGCATGGGATGATTCAAATTTTTGAGAAATGGTTAAAAAGTAATAAAATGTAAAAGAAATCCTTTTTAATGAAGGATTTCTTTAGGTTAAGAAGAATTATATGCAGTACGGAAAGACACATTATACGGTTCGAACTTGATAGTGATTATCATTTTTTTATTAGAGTAATTGAATCTTTTTATGTTTGTAATAGTATGGGGAATTAAGGGTTTTTACATGTGCATGAATGACTAATAAGTAGGAATTTAATTCATTTTGCAGAATATAATAAGACATAAATATTTTTAGTTGCATACGAAGATTTGTTCTTATATGATAGTAAGTGAAAGCGTTATCAAAAACAGAGCGGCGATGGGAAAGGCGGTTAAATATGTTCCAGCGTGTTCAAACAAAGGAAGAGCATTTTTGGTTCGAGCAACTGTGGGGAGATTTTTGTGAAGAAAGAAACTTAATGTTTGTAGAACGTAATTTAAATCCATCACGATTTTTATTAATAGAAGATGAACATCATATTGGTACAGTAGAATGTATTAAGTTTACAGTACCTGAACAATCAAATTCTGAGTTTTTCTATCCGTTTTCTAAAAATGATTTAGTGAAAGATTTGAAAAATGTGTATGAAATAGGAAAGTTAAGTATTGCGAAAACGTCTCGGGGGAGAGGACATTTCAAAAGGCTGGCAGCTATTTTATTTATGCATGCGTTAGAGACGAAAGCGGAATGGTATATTGCAGCAGTTACAAAAAGAATGTATATGTATTTACTTACACTCGGTTTTCCAATCGAACCGATAGATAGTCCATTCCAGTTTCATGATACTTTACAAGGTGTACCAGTGCGAATTCATGCTCGAAAAGGGGCTACACATCTGTATTCTTTGAAAGAATTCCGTGATATTATTCAAGGGAATGCTCATGCGCAGGCACTTATTGCAGAATACAGTAAAAATATTATGTTAACAAAATGAAAATATATGAATATGTATAGTATGAAGAAGAGTTACTTATTACGGGCATCTGTTTTCATACAAAAAGTAGACCCTTATTCTCAGAATAAGGGTCTAAAATATTATAGTCCAAATATACTAAAAATCATTTTACGACGCTTCGGTTTCTTTTCTCTTTCATATGTTGGTTTTGCATCAGGAGTAATGTATATTGGTTCTTCTTTTTTTAGGGCAGCTTCTAGTTTTTGAATTCGTTCTAACATTTCCTCTATTTCGCGGCGATGTTGTAAAAGTTGGTATGTAACGACATCATTTGCTTTATCTTGCATTTGTTCTTCCATTCGATCTAGTCTTCTCGTAATTGTGGTAAATTGAGCTGTTAATTGCTCAAAATCATTCGATGATGTGTTTTGAACAATTGTGTTTATTTGAGTTTTTAATTTTTCTACATCATTTGAAGATGGTTTTTGAGTAGTTTGAGAGTTTTGAGGCTGGTCCATTTGAGAGCGATGGTATTCTAACATTAGATCTAAATCACCTTGTGTGAAAATAAAATGACCATATTTATTTTTTTTAATCGTAAGATTTAATTGTTGTGCAATCCGGACAACAGCCTTTGGGCTAACACCTAATTTCTTTGCGATAAATGGTGTTTTATATTCCAAAATAATCCCTCCTATATATATCCTGTTGAATGATTTCTAGTTATGTAGCAAGTTCCCTTCAGGTGTGACAAAAGAAGTGTGGAATCGGCAAAGAAAGTGTTTTTTCACGAAGTTCAGCTGTTTAGCACATACTATTTATATAAATCATTTTTAGTTATCGGAAAATTGGGCTTATTATAGTTTGACGATAATAAGCTAATTAGATTATCATAATTATAAATATCTTTTTTATGTATGCATATAATATATAAAAAGGTGGTTACTAATGTAGAATTTTATTAGAGTATAAGAATGCTTACTTCACTTGAATAAATTTAAGTAGGAGGTGGCTTCCTTGCTTACACTGTAAGTAAGGAAAAGTATTTGGACATATATAGTATAAGTATAGTGATTGTTTTAATTGCCTTAACGGCATTTTTCGTTGCAGCAGAATTTGCAATTGTTAAAGTGAGGAGTTCACGAATTGACTATTTAATTGCAAAAGGAAATAATCGTGCAATATCTGTCAAAACAATCATTACAAACTTAGACGAATATTTATCAGCTTGTCAATTAGGAATAACTGTTACAGCTCTTGGGATTGGGTGGTCTGGTAAACCTGCGCTAAAGCACATGTTTGATGTGTTGTTTGCAAATTGGAACGTCCCTACTCAACTCGCAGACATTTTAGCTATAATTTTAGTATTTTTGTTTATCACATTTTTCCATGTGGTAGTAGGAGAGTTAGCTCCAAAAACATTTGCGATTCAAAAAGCAGAACAAGTGAGTTTCTTTGTTGCTAAGCCACTCATTTTGTTTTATCGTATTGCATTCCCATTCATTTGGATTTTAAATGGATCAGCTCGGTTAATTACAAAGTTTCTTGGGTTGAAACCACCAAAAGGGCATGATGAAGTGCATTCAGAAGAAGAATTGCGGTTGTTAGTTTCAGAAAGTTATAAAAATGGTGAGATTAATCAATCTGAATATAAGTATGTGAATAAAATATTTGAATTTGATGATCGTATTGCGAAAGAAATAATGGTACCACGAACAGAGATGAATATTTTAAATAAAGAAATGCCTGCTGAAGAGGCTTTACAAAAAATGTCTCATGAAAAATATACGAGGTATCCGGTTGTTGATGGTGATAAGGACCATGTAATAGGCTTTGTGAATTTTAAAGATATATTTACAGATTTTGTGAAGCACCGAGTTGTTAGTGAAAAGACAGTGGAGCAATATATTAGGCCAATTATTTTAGTTATTGAATCTATCCCGATTCATGATCTATTTTTAAAAATGCAAAGAGAAAGAACACATATCGCTATATTAATTGATGAATATGGTGGTACATCAGGTCTTGTAACCGTTGAAGATATTTTAGAAGAAATTGTAGGGGATATTCAAGATGAGTTCGATACTGATGAACAACCGGAAATCCAACAAGTTAGTGAGACGAAAACGATTTTAGAGGGAAAAGTACTTGTTAGTGAAGTGAACGCATTATTAGGTTTGACTATTGACGACGATGATGTCGATACGATTGGCGGTTGGATCCTAACAAAAAATATTGAGATTTCCGAGGGTGATACCATCGAGATTGAAAATTATAAATTTTGCGTAAAAAAATTAGATGGACACTATATTAAGAGATTAGAAGTAACGAAACCTTCAGAATCGATTGTTATTATAGGAGATGAAAAAAAGATTTCGCTCCAAGAACAAATTAGTTCGTAAACTCTGCTTTGTAGCAGAGTTTTTTTGAGCAAAATGTTTTTTGATGTATTAGGGCTATGATACAATTACACAAGTCAGACCTTTCACCAGGTGAAATAAATGAAGTGTATTATTGTATACATATATTCGGAAGGAGAACCACTATGAAAAAACATTTATATATAAATGGGGTATGGAAATCAGTAGAGACGTATAAACCATTGTATGCACCATATTCTGAAGAAACATTAGCGGAGATTGCGCAAGGTACAGAAGATGACGTTAAGGAAGCAATAGTTTCGGCCAAAAATGCAATGAAAGAAATGAAAAAATTATCCGCATACGACCGTGCAACTATTTTAGAAAAGGTTGCACAAAAAATGGATGAGAGAAGAGAAGAGTTTGCAGAGATTATCGCAAAAGAAGCTGCAAAACCAATTCGTGCTGCACGGGGAGAAGTAGATCGCACTGTTCAAACATATAAGTTTGCAGCTGAAGAAGCGAAGCGAATATATGGTGAGACGTTACCATTAGATGCTGCACCAGGAGCAGGTGGCCGTATAGCGTATACAATTCGACAACCAATCGGGGTTATTGGTGCTATTACGCCGTTTAATTTTCCACTTAATTTAGTAGCACATAAGGTAGGCCCAGCAATTGCGGCTGGAAATACTATTGTGCTAAAGCCTGCCGACCAAACGCCACTTTCTTCGTATGCATTGGTAGAATTATTTGAAGAAGCTGGTTTACCAAAGGGAGCTTTCAATATAATTTCTGGACCTGGATCTGTTGTAGGTGAGGCATTAGTAAAAGATGAGAACGTTGCTAGTATTACTTTTACAGGAAGTCCGAAAGTAGGTATTGGAATTAAGGAAAAAGCCGGGTTGAAACGAGTGACGTTAGAATTAGGATCGAATGCTGCAGTAATTATTGATGAAGATATTGAATTGACAGACGAAATAATTGAACGTGTAAAATGGGGCGCGTTTGTGAATAATGGACAAGTTTGTATTTCAGTACAACGTGTTTTTGTGCATGAACGCAAAATGGAAGAGTTTATTACAAAATTAACGAAAGCAATGGAAAACGTTGTAGTAGGAGACCCGCTTCATGAAGAAACAGATGTATCAGCACTTATTTCAAAAAAAGATGTAGAACGTATAAATTCATGGGTGGAAGAGGCAGTTAAGGAAGGAGCTAATGTTGTATACGGTGGTAACAAACGTGATGCAAGGATTTTTGAACCAACTGTATTAGCAAATGTTCCAGATTATGTATCTGTTCAGTGCCAAGAAGTATTTGGTCCACTTATGACTGTAAATACATTTAAAGAATTTGATGAGGCTTTAGAACAAGTAAATAATTCACGTTATGGATTACAAGCAGGTGTATTTACAAACAATCTATGTAAGGCAATGCGTGCAATTGATGAATTAGAAGTCGGTGGTGTCATGATTAATGATATTCCAACGTTCAGAGTAGATCATATGCCTTATGGCGGTGTGAAAGAGAGTGGCACAGGCCGTGAAGGGATTAAATATGCAATAGAAGAAATGACAGAAATGAAATTAGTGTGTATTAAAAAATAAAGTAGATCGAGCTTAAACACCGCAATAAAAAACGAGCAGGAAATGTTTACGATTCCATACTCGTTTTTTATTGTTTGTTTTCCGTTTCTCGGAACGATTTCATTTAATCAAGTGTACCTTTTACTTCATTTCTTGTTTGAAAATATCATCTTCGACATAAATATGTTCTTTATCTACAGCAGTGCTATGAGAGAGTACTAAACCGATTGGTGTTTCAGTACCTTTATTTTGAACAATTGTAAAAGGAATATTTTTTTTAGTTGCTAATTTAATGTATTTTGATAAATGTGGGTAAGCAATGCTTCCATTTAGGAATAGTTGTAATGATTGAGAAGAACGTATGTTACCCGTTACTTCTGTATACACATTACTTTGCATTACTTGACCGATTGTTAAAGCGATTTCTACACGCTCACGTAATGTAGTTAAGTACATATTACGTTCTTCTGGTTTGTTTTGCTTTTGGCCATATATGCCTTCTTGGAGATAGTCTTCCACATTTTTATTTACCATATTTTTCACACCTTTCACTTCTTATTGTACGCAAGAATTAAAAAGGATGCAAAAAAAAAGTAGTTTTGAACAGGAAAATAATTAAAAAAATGAGAAGAGAAAAGGGATATATGAATAAAACTTATTTATATAAGAAGGGAAAAATAAATTTTATCAACAGAAATTAACAAAATGTGACAACAATCTATTAACGAAATGTATTTTTTGTGTTAATATTCAAAATATAAAGGGTATTCGTCGTATGGAAATGGAGGGAATGGAGGTTTTTCCAATCGATAAGGATATTAAAGAAGTATTTTGTTCGCACTTGAAAAACAACAGGCACCAATTCGTAGAGAACTGGAAAAACAAAATGATAATTTCCGAAAAAGATCCATTTAAACAAGAGGTAGTTCAAAATGGAGCGAATTTATTAGAGTTAATTATCGAACTTATTATGGAAGATAAAGACATTAATTATCTTCAGCCATTATGTGAGAAAATTGCCATTGAGCGTGCAGGGGCAGATGCGAATATTGGAGATTTTGTTTACAATGCAAATGTGGGAAGAAATGAACTTTTTGAAGCAATGTGCGAATTGGATGTAAGCGCTCGAGAACTGAAACCGATTATGGCCAAAATACATACTTGTTTTGACAAATTAATTTATTATACCGTTTTAAAATACTCAGAAATTATATCGAGGAATTTAGAAGAAAAACAGCAATATATAAATGAAACACATAAAGAAAGGCTTACGATTCTAGGGCAAATGTCGGCTAGTTTTGTACATGAATTTCGTAATCCGCTAACTTCGATTATGGGATTTGTAAAGTTATTGAAGACAGATCACCCTAATCTATCGTATTTAGATATTATTTCACATGAATTAGATCAATTAAATTTTAGGATTTCGCAATTTTTACTTGTATCGAAAAAAGAAATGTGGAATGAATCTGAACGTTTTTTGGTAAATGACTTATTTCAAGATATTATACAATTCTTATATCCAAGTTTAGTTAATGCAAATGTTTTGATTGAAAAGAATTTGCCGTATCCTATTCCACTCGTTGGTTACCGGAGTGAAGTGAAGCAAGTAGTTTTAAATATTTTAATGAATTCGATTGATGCTCTTGAATCGGTGAAAGAAGAGCGGAAAATTATCATTGATGTATTTGAAGAGGATCAGGCTGTTCGCATTGTTATAAAAAATAATGGACCTATGATTCCAGCAGACAATGTAGAGACTATTTTTGAGCCATTTGTAACTACTAAAAAGCTAGGAACTGGTATTGGACTATTTGTATGTAAACAAATTGTAGAAAAACATAAAGGATCCATATTGTGTCGTTCGGATAACGATTGGACAGAATTTCAAATTACGTTTCAAAAGTAAACAGTCTACACCATGCGAATGGTGTAGACTGTTTTAATTTGTAAGTATAACGGTTTCTAATTTTGGATCCTCAGTTGAATAACCAACTATTGAAATTGTGTAAATTGTATTTGGTTCAACGTTGAATTTTGGAATGGTTAATAGTACTTTTTTTGTATCAGCAAGTGAAACTTCAATATCTGCTGTACCAGGGCTAACTTGTAAAAAATCTGTTATTTGCTTAAAGAGTACATTTTCAAATAAATGATCCCCATCTTTTAAATTTACATTTACAACTGGAGTGTCTGGTGAAAAATGTGCAAACCGTATTTTTGCTTGACCAGATGGTAAATGCGTATTATCAAGAATGGGTTGTAATTGGAGATGATTATCGCTATTGACCGCTGCAAGGGTATAAGTGTGATTCCCCATTATTGGTACTAATGCTGAAAATATTGGAGTTTCGTTTCCGACAGGGACAATATCAATACGGTATTTACCTTGCACTAATGATAAATACGGACTGAATTGTTTAAAAGAAATATTTTTAATAACCTTTTGTCCGTTTATTATAATATCAACTGCTGGTGTATGGGGAGCTGTGTGGAAGATTCTCATATGTGACGGTAAAGTCGCTTCTTGTGAATCTCTCTTTTCATATGCTTGTACAAGTTTTGTAATTGCATCATAGTATTTCATATAGAGTTCTACATATCTTTTAGGATTGTTATATTGATAGTAACGAGCGAGCTGTTCGTAACGTGCAGCTTCTTGGCCGTATTTTTCAATTTCGGATTGAGTCATGAACATTCCTCCTTTATCATCATTACAAATATATGCGAAGCTAGAAAGAGGTTATGCAAAAAACTTGCCTTTCTAGAAGGAAAAGTTAAAATGGGGATTTTTTTATTTATAGGCAAACACACATACAAATCGATAATTGTCCTACATAAATTATAAAGGAAAGGTAGTTTGACTTTGATGGAAGGAGTGGAACCATTGGGATGGGGATATCCCCATAGTTATTGGGAATGAAGTTATGGAGGATTTGGTGCTATAGGCTGTGGGACGAATTATGGATTTGTATTATGAGTATTTCTATTAATTTTAGTAATGCGTTGGATAAGGTAATACCGATAAAAGAGCGTCGTGCCGAACTGATTAATGTGGTTAATCGGTTCTTTTTTTATTGTTCTAAACAGGTGGTACTATTTGTTAAGAAATAGTTATGATAAATGAGGTGAAGTAAAATGTCGAATTTTGTTTGAAAATATGCAATATAAAGTAGGATAATAGGAAGGAGAATAACGGGAGTTCCGTCGAAGTTTACACAATGTCAGCAATTGAGGGAAGTTGATATTATATTAAAAAAATATTCAATTTGCTGTTATCTTAAATCAGGAAGGGGTATTTAAGCGTATAGGTAAGATTGGTCTTCATTTTAAGTTCTGAATTTTCTGTTTTTAAAATAATATTTAGCAGTCATTTGTATATTTTATAATAGTTTTTTGATAAATTCACTGCTTTTGCAGAGGATTCTTTTTTATGAAAGAAACGTCAATTTTCTTCATATACATATACAAATTGGAGAAATGGGGGAGCGCTATGCGCGATTACTTAATTAAACCACTTGTTGGTCAGCCGTATCCGATGATTTCACATGGAAAAGGTGTGTATTTGTATGATCAAAACGGAAATAAATATTTTGATGGTTCGTCTGGAGCGATTACGGCAGGTATTGGACATGGCGTAGCAGAGATAGCAGAAGTTATTAAAAAACAGGCAGAGGAGATCGCTTTCGTTTATAGATCACAGTTTACGAGTGAACCAGCTGAAAAATTAGCGAAGAAGTTAAGTGATTTATGTGTAGGAGATTTGAACTGGAGCTTTTTTGTGAATAGTGGTACGGAAGCAAATGAAACAGCTATGAAAATCGCAATTCAGCATTTTCAGGAGCGTGGCATTCAAGGGAAACATAAAATTTTGTCACGGTGGATGAGCTATCACGGGATTACAATGGGAGCTTTATCTATGTCTGGGCATCCACTGCGCAGACAACGTTTCGTTTCTATTTTGGAAGATTATCCGACTATTCCAGCTCCATACTGTTTTAGATGTCCTGTACAAAAGGTATATCCAACATGTCAACTTTCTTGTGCGACTGAACTAGAAAGAGCGATTGATCGAATTGGTGCAGAACATATTGCAGCTTTTATTGCTGAACCGATTATCGGAGCTGCTGGAGGCGCGGTTGTCCCGCCGAAAGAATACTATAAAGTAATTAAAGATATTTGTAGTCATTACGATATATTATTTATTGCGGATGAAGTAATGACTGGACTTGGTCGTACTGGTGCATGGTTTGCTATGGAGCACTGGGGTGTAGAACCGGATATTATGACCCTTGGTAAGGGGCTAGGAGCGGGTTATACACCAATGGCAGCGACAATAGTAAGTGACCGTGTTATGGAGCCGATTTTACGTGGATCACGTTCTGTAATGAGCGGGCATACGCTTAGTGCAAATCCATTGTCTGCAGCAACGGCTTTAGCAGTTATTGAATATATGGAGAAACATAATTTACCTGAAAAAACAGCAGAAAAGGGAGAGTATTTATTAAAAGGTTTGCAGAAAGTTCAGCAACAATCGACAATCATTGCCGATGTGCGTGGAAAAGGATTGCTAATTGGAATAGAATTGCAACCGTTTACAAAAGCGTCGGAGCTTATTTCAGTTGCTGCTAAAAATGGACTGCTCTTATACCAAGCTGTTTCAGGGCAAGCAGGAAAAGAGGATAGTGCACTGCTTGTTGCACCACCAATGACAACTACATATTCCGAGTTAGATGAATTACTTTCAATTTTTGTAAAGAGCGTGGAAGAGATGATGCAAAAAGGAGGGCATAGTATCGCATGACAACTATTACAAATACATTCGGTAAATTAAAAGAAATAGAGGAAGTAATTTCTTTGTTCCATGATGATATGACATTAATGTTTGGGGGATTTGGAGGAATCGGATCCCCTCCATCTTTAATTCAAGCTGTTTTAGATAAAGGCATTACAAATTTAAATTTAATAGGAAATGATACTGGATTTCCTGATGTAGGAATCGGTCGTCTTGTTACGAATGAAAGGGTTAAATCTTTAGTTACTTCTCATATTGGGTCAAATCCAAATGCGGGAAGACAATTAAATGAAGGAAGATTGCAAATTGAATTCTCTCCGCAAGGAACACTCGCAGAGCGTATTCGCGCTGGTGGTGTAGGGCTTGGTGGTATTTTAGTTGACGTTGGTGTTGATACGATTGTAGAAGAAGGAAAGCGTACAGTTGAAATGAATGGAAAGACATATTTAGTTGAAACAGCTTTAACGGCTGAAGTCGCAATTGTATATGCGAAAAAAGCGGATCCGTTTGGCAATCTTGTATTTGATAAAAGTGCTCGTAATATGAATCCACACGTAGCTATGGCTGGTGACATAACGATTGTAGAAGCAGAAGAAATTGTTCCACTTGGAAGTTTAGATCCAGAAGAAATTGTCGTCCCAGGTGTATTTGTAAATTATATCGTGCCATCGGAAGGAGTGAATTGGAAATGGGTATGGGCGTAGAAGTAAGAGATAAGATTGCAAGACGTGCAGCGAAAGAAATTCAGAATGGTATGCTTGTAAATTTAGGTATTGGAATTCCATCGCTTGTACCGAATCATTTGCCAGAAGATATGAATGTTATGTTTCATGCGGAAAACGGTATTGTTGGTATGGGACCAACGCCAAGTAAAGGGAATGAAGATGAGAATTTATGTAACGCAGCTGGTTTACCAACATCTCTTATTACAGGAGCAAGTTATTTTGATAGTTGCATGGCGTTTGGCATGATTCGAAAAGGATTACTTGATGTTACGATACTTGGTTCGTTACAAGTAAGTGAAAATGGTGATTTAGCCAACTGGATTGTACCAGGAAAACGCGTTCCGGGTATTGGAGGAGCGATGGATTTAGCGCAAAAAGCGAAGCGGGTCGTTGTTGTGATGAATCATGTTGATAAATACGGAAATGCAAAGATTGTTTCGGAATGTACATTGCCATTAACTTCGAAAAAATGTGTAGATTTAATTATTACAGACATGGCTGTCATGGAAGTGACCCAAAGAGGACTTGTCTTACAAGAATTAATGAGTCCATATACTGTAGAAGATGTAAAACGACATACGACAGCTGATTTTCATATAAGCTCAAATTTACTAGTAATTGAATGAGGGGAGTTGTAATATATGGAGCAATTAAAAAAACAAGTTTGTGATTATATTGAGGGTCATGAAGAAGAGAGTGTAAAATTTTTAACACGATTAATTCAAGAAAAGAGCGTATCTGGTGATGAAAGTGGTGCGCAGGCAATTGTTATTGAAAAGTTGCGTGAGTTAGGTCTAGATCTTGATATTTGGGAGCCTGCTTTTAATGAAATGAAAGATCACCCTTATTTCGTATCACCTCGTACAAGTTTTACAGATAGCCCGAATATTGTAGCGACTTTAAAAGGAAGTGGCGAAGGGAAATCTATGATTTTAAACGGGCATATTGATGTCGTGCCAGAAGGGGATGTAAATCAGTGGGACCATCATCCATATAGTGGAGAGAAAATAGGAAACCGCATATATGGACGTGGAACAACAGATATGAAAGGCGGCAATGTTTCACTTATGCTTGCGATGGAAGCGATTATTGAATCTGGTATTGAACTAAAAGGTGATATACATTTTCAAAGTGTAATAGAAGAAGAGAGCGGTGGGGCAGGAACATTAGCTGCTATTTTACGAGGATATAAGGCAGATGGCGTTATTATTCCTGAGCCGACGAATATGAAGTTTTTTCCGAAACAACAAGGATCAATGTGGTTTCGTCTACATATAAAAGGAAAAGCAGCACACGGTGGTACACGTTATGAAGGAGTAAGTGCAATTGAAAAAAGTATGTTTGTTGTAGAGCATTTGAGAAAATTAGAAGAGAAGAGAAATGGTCGAATTACAGATCCGTTATTTAAGGGGATTCCGATTCCAATTCCAATTAACGTTGGGAAAATTGAAGGGGGAAGCTGGCCAAGTTCTGTTCCCGATTCATTAATTTTAGAAGGAAGATGTGGTATTGCGCCGAATGAGACTATAGAGGCAGCAAAAGAAGAGTTTGAGGGCTGGATTGGTGAATTAAAAGATGTGGATAGTTGGTTTGTAAAAAATCCTGTAGAAGTAGAATGGTTTGGGGCTAGATGGGTTCCTGGTGAACTAGAAGAAAATCATCCACTTATTACAACGCTTCAACATAACTTTGTTGAAATCGAAGGGAACGAGCCGATTATAGAAGCTTCGCCATGGGGAACAGATGGAGGTTTGTTCACACAAATAGCTAACGTACCCACGATAGTATTTGGTCCAGGAGAGACGAAAGTAGCACACTATCCAAACGAATATATAGAAGTTGATAAAATGATTGCTGCCGCAAAAATAATTGCATGTACATTACTAGATTGGTGTGAGGTGAAAAAATGAAATACTATGAATCTTTTAGTGAACAGACAAAGCATTATACAGTAGAAGGGGTTTTAGATTATTTTAATAAACGTATTAGAGTTGATCACTATACAGGAAATGTTGAAAGCATCATACAAACAATCGATGAATTAGCAAAGAAACATTCTTTCACTAAATGTATTATTAAAGGAAAGGGAGAGCATGTTTCAACATGGCTCTCTTTCGGTTTCTTACTGGAAGCAACGATACCTCATTATTTTCAAGGGCACGATGCGCACTTCTTCGTGAAATATCATAATGATGAAAGACGAAATAGTATTCATTGGACTGAGGAAGATACTATTTTAAGTGGTGTAAAAGAAAAAGAAGTGAAAGAAAAAATAGTCCCAGAGGAATTTGTGTTAAGAAAAGCGACAGAAGAGGATGCGGAAGAATTAGCAATTGTCTTTGGAAAAGTATTTGAAGTTTATCCGACACCTTTAAATGATGGGAATTATGTAAAGCAGACGATGAAGGAAGACGATACAATTTACTATGTTTATGAATTCGAGGGGAAAATTATTAGTACAGCATCTGCTGAAATGAACGTGAAAGAAGGTAATGCAGAATTAACGAATTGTGCTACATTACCTGAATATCGAAAACATGGTTTCATGAAAAGTCTGTTAATTAAATTGGAGGAAGAGCTCCAAGAAAAATCTATTTTTTGTTCTTATACAATTGCTCGCTCGCTATCTTTCGGTATGAATGCAGCCTTTCATCAATTAGGCTATACATATACGGGAAGGCTTGCGAATAATTGCTACATTTTTGATAAGTTGGAAGATATGAATATATGGGTGAAAGATTTATCAAGCTATTCGAAAGCAGTAAGACTCCCGCCTCAAAATTCGGCTGTAAAGCAAAGAAGTTAAGTGGGAGTCGGGTTAATAATAAAGCCCCACTGATTAAAGTTTCACTTAACCATAAATAAGCAATAAAAATATATATACATTTCATCAAAATAATAGAACGGAATCGTCATGCTTATAATCGCACAGAGGGTGCCGGAAATTCGGCGTTGAATTTGCTGGATTTTCGGCAAAAGGGGGGATGACATTGCTAGCAGTTTCGACACAGGAAGTCATTGAAGCGATTTTGGGCAGTATAGATGAGGCCATACATGCAGTAGATGAAAATGGGATTACAATATTTTATAATACAGTTGCTGCAAAACATGATGGATCTAAAATTGAAAATGTGCTAGGAAAGCATTTATTAGAAGCATTCCCGTCATTATCCAGAGAAACAAGTACGTTGATGAAAGTATTAGATACAAAAAAACCAATCGTACACCAAGTTCAACATTACCAAAATTTAAATGGGGAAGACGTTTGTACGGTCAATACAACGTTACCTATTTTAATAGATGGAAATATTGCTGGTGCTGTAGAAATTGCGAAAGATTATTCTACTATTCAAAAGCTTACTGATACGATTGTAGATCTACAATCGAAAATAAAACGATCGACTAGCAAAAAAACGGTGAAAAAGCATGTTGCATTCGAGACAATTGTAACTGATGATTCCCGCTTTAAACAGACGAAAGAGTTAGCACAAAAAGTAGCGCCAACCGATGCGAATGTTTTAATATATGGTGAAACTGGAACGGGGAAAGAGCTATTTGTGCAAGCGATTCATGAAGCTTCTAAACGAAAAAACAAGCCGTTTATTGCACAAAACTGTGCAGCTTTGCCAGAGTCGCTATTAGAAAGTTTGCTGTTTGGCACGACAAAAGGTAGTTATACAGGGGCAATCGAACGAGCAGGATTATTTGAACTTGTAGATGGAGGGACATTATTTTTAGATGAACTGAATTCAATGCCGCTCGATTTACAAGCAAAAATGCTACGTGTATTAGAAGATGGAGTTATTCGTCGCATTGGTGATAATAAGACGAGAAAAGTAGATGTTCGCGTTATTACTGCAATGAATCAGCCTCCAGAAGTATGTTTAAGAGAAAATAAAATTCGCACTGATTTATACTATCGATTAAATGTGTTTTCATTATATATCCCGCCGCTTCGCGAAAGAACTGAGGATGTACTGTTATTAGCGTCTTACTTTTTGAAAGAATATAATAAAAGTTATAAAAAAGGTGTACTTCAAATTGATAAGGAAGCGAAAGAAAGATTACAAGCTTATCAATGGCCTGGAAATGTTCGTGAGTTAAAGCATACGATTGAACATGCTGTCATTATTACAGAAGGGAATTCGTTAACAGCAAATTGCTTGCCACGAACATTTCGGAAAGAGAAACTTCCGAAGAAGAAAAGTATATTACCGCTTAGGGAAGCTCTTCATCAAATGGAAAAGGAATTAATAGATCAAGCGTTAATTGAAACGGAAGGGAATATTTTGCAAGCAGCAAAAATGTTAGGTATTCCGCGTCAAACGCTTCAATATAAACTGAGCAAGTATGACAAAACCGCCGAATAATCGGCGGTTTTTGTGTGTTTGCACCAATAAAAGAGCGTTTACATATATAAAAAGTAATGAATATGATAGTAAATATCGTTTTAGTACAGCACTTAAAAATATTTATTCTCTTATATAATAGGGTATTTCTCGCATTTACTTATCAAGAATATGAAGTTGGCATAATTATTGCTTATATAAAGGATGAGCGTATAAAAAGGGGGAATAGCAATGTTACATGATGTATACAAACCAAATCGTCACTGGAAGGATATTGAATTATGGAAAGATGTTACAGAAGAACAATGGAATGATTGGGTTTGGCAATTAACGAATACGATCAAAACTTTAGATGATTTAAAGAAAGTAATTAACTTAACACCTGACGAAGAAGAAGGCGTTAAGATTTCAACGAAAACGATCCCGTTAAACATTACACCGTACTATGCTTGGCTAATGAATCCTGATGACCCACGCTGTCCGATTCGGATGCAATCAGTACCGATTTCGGAAGAGTTATATAAAACAAAATATGATTTAGAAGATCCTCTTCATGAAGATGAAGATTCACCAGTTCCAGGATTAACTCATCGTTATCCAGACCGTGTACTATTTTTAGTAACGAATCAATGTTCTATGTATTGTCGTTACTGTACACGTCGTCGTTTTAGTGGACAAATTGGAATGGGCGTACCGAAAAAGCAATTAGATGATGCGATTGCTTATATTAGTGAAACACCACAAGTACGTGACGTTTTAATTTCTGGCGGTGATGGACTTCTAATTAATGATAAAATTTTAGAATATGTATTAAAGAATTTACGAGCAATCCCGCATGTTGAGATTATTCGTATCGGAACGAGAGCACCAGTTGTATTCCCACAGCGTATTACAGAAAACCTGTGTAACATAATTAAAAAATACCATCCAGTATGGTTAAATACGCATTTTAACACTTCTATTGAGATTACAGAAGAATCGAAACTAGCATGTGAAATGCTTGCAAATGCAGGTGTTCCAATTGGAAACCAAGCTGTAATTTTAGCTGGAATTAATGACAGCGTTCCAATTATGAAAAAACTTATGCATGATTTAGTGAAAATTCGTGTTCGGCCATATTACATTTATCAATGTGATTTATCAGAAGGTATCGGTCATTTCCGTGCACCAGTTTCGAAAGGTCTTGAAATTATTGAAGGCTTACGTGGACATACGTCTGGTTATGCAGTACCAACTTTCGTTGTCGATGCACCGGGTGGAGGCGGAAAAATTGCGCTTCAGCCAAACTATTTAATTTCACAAAGTGCGGATAAAGTTGTTCTTCGTAACTTTGAAGGGGTTATTACAACGTATCCAGAACCAGAAAACTATATCCCAGGAAGAGCAGAAGGCTACTTTAAAGAAATTTATCCGACTTATGAAGAGAAACGTTCTGATATCGGCGTTGCAGGATTGATGAGTGATAAGAAATTTAATCTTGTTCCAGATGATTTACAACGTATGAATCGCCGCAAAGATTATGAAGTCAATGAAACGCATGCTTCTTTAAAAGATAAACGTGATAAGCGTGATCAATTAAAAGATAAAAAATATCAAGCACAAATAGCAAAGTTAGATGATGACAAAAAAAATGAGGGTGACGTAGTATGAATTGTATGTGGTGTGACAGTACAGAAGCGAAAGAAAGCTTGAATACTGTATATTGGGAATTACCAGATGGTACGAAAGCCATTGAAATCCAAGAGACACCATGTATTACTTGTTCCTCATGTGGAATGGACTATCAAGCAGACCATACTGTAAAAGAAATTGAAGATCAGTTGTTTTTAATTTATACGAAAGATTTGCCAAAACAACTAACATACGAAGAGTTGATGGGAAGACCACGTTTATTAAAAAGGAATTATTTCGACTTTTAACCAGCTTTTATGCTGGTTTTTTTCTTTTTTGCCTTGTATAATGTACCCAAGTTAGAAAGGTAGGGAATATTTTTGAAAAAGACATTTTACCATTATATGATGAAGCACCGTGCAGCTTTATTTAAAAATGAAATATCAGATTTAGCAGAGGCGATGTATGATGATTTAAGTTTTCCGAAGCAATCTGAAGACTATGATGTAATTAGTTCATACTTAGAGTTAAGTGGAATGCTAGAAAGTATGTCTATATTTGATGATGCATGGGATTTATATATACAAGAGAGATAACGATATGAAGTTTTAGGAAAATGAAAGCATAATGAATACATTACTTTGAAAGAAGTGAAGTATTCATTATGCTTTTTTATTTACAATACGTCTTGTTGTTAGAACATAAATGAAAAGTGAAAGCTAGTTTAAATACTAGCTTTTTTAAGTTATATACAAATTCTACTTTTTTATTGAAAAAATTTATGAATATAAGCTTCTGTGATAAGCGTTTTTATGTAGGTTGCATATACTGTTATCAAAATCACGACGTTTAAAAAAGGAGAGATATTGATGGCAAGGAAAAAACAACCTAAATATAACGTAGGGGACATAGTCGTGATTACGCTATATGGAACCGTTGGGAAAGTTACAAATATGAAAGTTTTAGATGGAGTTTACGTATACGAAGTAAATAATCACGATGGGTTTTACGTTGAGCAAACTTTACAGCATGTAACAGAGCAAGAAATGAAAAAGGGCGACACAGAGTGGATTGAATTAAATTATAACTTTACTTTTGGTGATCTCGTGCAAGTAACTGGATATGATAAAGATGTTTTTCGTATTGTTGGTTTTCGTACAGAAGTATGGAGATATAAAAATGATGCATGGGAAGATACTATATATGAATTGTCACGAATTACTGATGGTGAATGGTTAGAAGCTGATGAATCAGATTTAACATTACTTGCCAATGCACAAACGGCAAATGCAATTTTGAAGAAAATGAAACAAGATAAAGCTGGTATGAATAAATTGGATTTAGGAAAATTGAAGTCGATTAACAATTCGAAAAAAGTAAGTGTAAAGACGAATCGCCAAGAAATTATTGATGGGTTATTAGATATTTATAATGATTATCATTTATTATTCGATACATTTAAAGATGAAGAATATAAAATTGTTATGGATGTTGTTCAAAATTATTTAGTTAAATTGACAGAGAAAAAATAGTTAACTAGAAAGAGAGAATAAATTGAACAACAACATATGCAGTATAAGGTATGCCTACAATTATTAAAAAAATAAAAAGCCATTTAATAAGAGAGTCTGCCCATTGATCTTCATGCATGAACTCTTCTTTTGTTTGCCCTACTTCTTGATCTACTTCATATTGGTATTCCATTATTATTTCCCCCTTTGGATAGCTTGTACTAACATCGTATGCCCTTTACCTACATGATATGACTTATAAAAAAGAAAAACTATTTTTCTAATCTCATATACATAATTTTGAGATTTTTTCATAAAACAGAAATAAAGGAGTGATGCTCATGAAGGAAATTGAAGTCGTAATTGACACGGAAGAGATTGCGGAGTTTTTTTATGAGCGACTAATTGAAAGAGGGTACGTTCCAAAAAGAGAAGAAATTGAGGACCTGGCAGATATTACATTTGAGTATTTATTAGAGAAATGCATGATTGATGAAGTTTTTGATGAAGAGGAAGATTGAAAGTAACGGCGGGCTTAACTCGTCGTTTTTTACTCTTTACAAACTTGTCACAAATATAGACAAGAATTGTTGGTATAATTAAAAGAAAATTTTATACAAGAGGTGAAGGGATGTTCAAAAAAATTATTGATTCTTTATTAGGAAAGAAAAAACATCGTTCGTATTCAAGTAGTGATCATCGTCATAGAGGGCGCTCTTATTCAAGTAGCGACTATAAACGACGTTCATCTGGTTATGGGCATCAGCATTATAAAAGAAAACGTAAAAGCCGTAGCTTCTTTTCAAGTAGCTGATGAAATGGCGTCGTATACTAGCTTTATTTGATAGACCACTGCGAAAAAATACAATCGTTGCAGAGCGTTATAAGATTGAATCAGTAATTGGAATGGGCAGTTATGGGGTTACATATGTCGTTAATGATTTACAAATAAATAAATATAAAGTCTTAAAACAATTAAGGCAAAGTAAACAAAGATATGAGTCTGGTAGAAAATCATTTGAGCAAGAGAAAGTGATTTTACAAACATTAAATCATGCGTCAATTCCTAATCTACATGATCATTTCATATGGGAGAAAAAGAACTTTTTTGTGATGGAGTATATGCCGGGGGGGAATTTCGAAGATCATATTTTCTTAGATGGGCAAGTATATGATGAACGTGAAGTTTTTGAAATTTTATATGAAGTACTAGGAATTGTTTCGTATTTTCATAGTAAAGGTATCATTCACCGAGATTTACGTATTCCAAACATATTAATGAAAGAAAATCAGATTAGTATTATTGATTTTGGATTGGCTAAATTGAAAGGTGAGGGTGATGAGCGAGCTATAACTTATGAAGGTGAACAAGCTTTGATGCGAGAAGTTCAATTTCGTAGCGACTTTTATGCGCTCGGTCATTTCGTATTATTTTTATTGTATGCTAGTTATGAAGCGACTGAAAAAAAGGAAAAACCTTGGTATGAAGAGTTAGCGCTGGAAGAATATAATCGCGACATGCTGATGCGAATGTTACAAATGAAAGCGCCATACTATGAAAATGTACAAGATTTGAAAAAAGATGTAGCTTACGCTTTAGAAAGGATGGAGACCCCATGTTTCAAAAATTTTTAGCAAGCGTTGGAATTGGAAGTGCAAAAGTAGATACTGTTCTTGAAAGAGATGAGTATACAGTTGGAGAAGAGATAGTAGGGAAGGTTCATATAACTGGAGGTTCAGTTAGCCAAGAAATTGAAAGCATTTATTTAACGTTGTCGACGTCATATGTAAGAGAAGTGGATGATAAAAAAGTAACTGCAACGTATGATTTGGAGCGAGTTCGTTTAACAGATCCATTTTCTGTAGAGCCAAATGAAAAAGTGGAAATTCCATTTTCATTTTTAATGCCAATTGAAGCACCGCTAACACTTGGAATGAAAACGGTTTGGGTTCATACAGGTCTTGATATTAAACGTAGTATTGATCCAAGTGACCGTGATTATATTCAAGTATTGCCGAATGCACTATTGAACAGTGTATTAAATAGTGTAAATCAATTAGGTTTTAAAGCGCGTCATGTAGAATGCGAAGAATTACCGTATCGATTACGTAAGCAAGTTCCATTCGCGCAAGAATTTGAGTTTATTCCAGTCTCCGGAGAGTATTATGGGAAATTAGATGAATTAGAATTATTAATTTTGCCAAGTGCCCACGACCGATTAGAAATTATTATGGAAGTAGATAGAAAATCACGTGGATTGGCTGGTTTATTCGCAGAAGCGCTTGATCTTGATGAGAAGGTTATTCGCTTTACAGTAACAAACGAAGATATTCCAACGATGCAGCAAAAAATTAACAATAATATTTTTTAATAAACTATGCATAAAAAAGAAATGGGGAGGAAAACTAAAACAACCGCTCCATTTTTTTGCATAGTGAGGTTATGTATGTGAAACGATACCGACATTTATACTTGTTAAGTTGTACACTACTCATTTGTTTTGTCGCACTATCACTTTCGTATCATACCGCTTGTATTGAAAAATTTGATAATGTAGTCGCACACTTTATTCAAAGTTTCCGAAACGAGTATTTGACAACCTATTTTACTTGGGTGTCCTTTATCGGTTCAAAAAGAATATATTTCCCGTTACTCATTATACTTGTAATGTATTTTCTTCTTAGAAAAAAAATATTAAGTGCATTACTTCTAACAATTAATTATTACGGATCACGTTATTTGAACAGTATGCTCAAACTATGGTATGAACGAGCACGACCTGATGTGACGCAGCTTGTTACAGCAACTGGATATAGCTTTCCGAGCGGTCATACGATGAATGCTACTGCTTTTTTAGGATTTATTGCATACGTCACAATTACAGAAGATCGTATTTCATTGCATAAAAAGTTGCTGATTATTTTTATAGCAAGCTTCGTTGTATTATCTATTTCAGTTAGCCGAATTTATCTTGGCGTGCACTATCCATCTGACATATTAGCCGGATGGGCAGCGGGCGGTAGCTGGCTCGTTTTATGTATTATATTTCATAAGGCGTTCATTAAAAAAGAACCTATGTCATAATAGGTTCTTTTTGCATGGGCTCCACATGAATATGAGCATGGTAAATTCCGAATTTTTTTCGAAGCATATCTTCAATATTGTCAGTAATACAATGGCTTTCGCTAACATCCATTCGAGCATCTACTTCAATTGTAATATCCACATACGTTTGGTTCCCATACATACGAGCACGAATATCTACAATATGTTCTACACCTGAAATATGCCCTATAGCATCAGCGTATTCATCCATTTTTTCAGGATCAATTCCATCTGTTAGCATATGAGAAGCTTCTACGAAAATTTCCCACGCGGTCTTACAAATAATAAGACCGACAAGTAAAGCGGCAATAGGGTCCAAAATAGGCATTTGGAACTGTGCTCCGACTATACCTACTACTGTACCAATACTTACAAGAGCATCTGATAAATTATCTTTTGCAGCAGCTTCTAATGATTTACTTTTTGTTCGCATTGCAATCTTTTTCGTATACTTGTATACACCGTACATAACGACAGCAGAAAATAAAGCCACCCATGCAGCAAGTACATTAGGTGCTGCTTGTTTCGGATTGAAAAACGATTGAATTGCACTAATAACAACTTCTAATCCGACCGTTGCCATAATAAAGGAAGCAACAAGTGATGCGATTTGTTCTGCACGCGAATGCCCATATGGATGATCTGGGTCACGAGGCTTACGAGAAATTTTCAGGCCAATTAATATTGCTAAAGAAGCACCAATATCCGTTAAGTTATTCAAACCGTCAGCACGTAATGCGCTAGAGAGGGTAATATAACTGATGATGATTTTCATAGAGGATAAAAATATGTAGGCTATAATGCTGACAATAGCACCTTTATCAGCTTCTTTATGAGAAAGAGAATCCATTTTAATCACTCGCCTTTCTACAAGGAATTTCTTTCTATACATAGAGTATCAAACGAAACTCGTGTGGGTCTATACAAACATTGTTGACGTTTTATAGCTTTTTAAGAAGGGGATAACAAAGTTTCGTTAAGGAAAAATATGTTGAAAAGTACAAAGTTGAAATTTATTAAACAATTAATGATGATTATGGCAAATGGAAAGAGGGCGAGAATAATGATTCTCAAAATTTTTTTCATATATATTTTTCGCAAAATGACTCTTTGTAATTCCTCGTGTGAGTAATATATAAGAAATGATAACAAAATTCTTCAATAAGAAGAGGAGAAAGCATTATAATATTCACTTTCCAGAAAGAGACAAAGGCAAAGAACAATTTGAAAACGAAAAAAACCTCTGATGATTTTTCAGAGGTTTTTCGTTTCTTAGTATGCTTCTAAAAACTCAGTAACTTGCTCTTCCGTTTTTGCATTTGCACTATGTAAGTGACCTAACTTTTCGCCATTTTGATATACAAGTAGGCTTGGAATACCCATTACTTGATACTCTTCAGCAATACTTGGGAACTCATCTTTATTAATAGAATACCATTCAAACTTATTGAACTCTTCCATTACATCTCCGATAAAGTTGTCCATACGCACGCAATCTGGGCACCATGTAGTAAAGAACTTAACAACTACTGGCTCCTCGCTCGCGATGATGTCTTTGAATTCTTGTTCAGATTTGATTTCTTTCATGTTTTTGACTCCTCTCAATGTCACACGGATAAGCTAGTATTTTTTATGCAAAATCCGTAACTGCAAAATCTTCGACTGCTTTTTCTTGTAGGTCTGGTATACATATGAGTAGGTGTCTAATGTGATCCCTACTCTTTTATGTCCTAATCGTTTACTTACGATTTTCGGATTTACGCCTTATATCCTGCAAACGAATATTAGGAACCTCACTTTTCTTTATAAGCTTTTTCAGGAGCTGTGTCAAACTTCTGAAATTGCACGGGTTACATTATAGGTTGGGCAAACTAAATCATAATTATTATTTCCATCGCCATACCGTTCTTTTTCTTCATTGATTTTTTGAAGATGTCCTTGAAGAGCCAGCAGAGTAATTTCAGGTAAAACAATTAATCTCTTTCCTGAAGATGTTTTAGGCTCATGAAACTCTTTGGTAATATGCGAGAGGGAATGATTAACAGATAAGGTACGTCTGTCAAAATCAATATCCTTCCATACAAGAACGTTGGGGAGCTTGGTTACAAAGGTTTGCAGAATGGGAAAAGGGGAGCAGCGTGAGTAATGTTGTTCGAGGCTACCCAAAAGGAAAGTACGTAGTATAAGTAAAAAAGGACAAGCAGTCGTACCTGCTGTCCTTTATAGGAGAAAAATTATTCTGGATTAAAACTACGAATAACCAGAAAACGCGCTTTTAACCAGTGTTGTCAAAGATGTAATAATCTATGCAATAAAAAAGCTTAGTCGGAATTCAAAATACCAAAATGGCTTGCATTGGTAAACAGGCCCAAGAGTAGTATATGTATAATGAAAAATCTCATACAAAAAGCAGACAACAATTTTGGTTGTCTGCCAGCGAGTCGAATGAGCTAGTCAATTGTGATAAATTGCTTTCCCATTACAAGAAGAGTGAAGCTGCTAGTTCAAACAGCTTGTAGGTAGTCTTTTAGATATTTTAAAAAATATACAGAGAAAGCAGATAAGTGACGAATCTACCTGCTTCTGTTGTAACAAAAGAAAGAAGTATTAGCCGTGAATATGACGGCTTGAAAATAGTATGTATTGATTTGGAAAAATTATTCAAGGGGGAAGAGAAGAATGGCATCGATAGTGAATAGTGTATGTGAAATAATTCGGTTAATGAGTGAAGCGAAAGTAGAACGCATCCAAATCACATACGAAATTGGCGATATCATAGAGCAGAAATGCAGACGTTGTTATTACAATCGTTCAGATAATGCTTGTTTTAGTATTAGTGTTTGTAAAAACTGCCCGACTGGTCAAGAATTACGTCAGTTGGGTAGATATTTTGATACACAACCGAAAGAGCACGGTGGAAAACGAAAAGACAAACCCATCGGACTTACTCCGGAGCGTGTGCGCGAATTGAATCAACAAGGCATTCCAGATAAAGATATTAGCATTATGTATGATCGTAGTCCTTCTTATGTCGGGAAAATGAAAAAGGAATGGAAGCAAGCTGGTATATGGAGAGGACCAACAATAATGCGGGAAATCAACCGGTGTCGCCAGTAGGTCCGGTGTTCCCTGTCAATCCCGTATTCCCAGTTGGCCCGATTGATCCGGTCGGTCCAGTAGCACCTGTTGAACCAGTGGGACCTGTAGGGAATTGAAAGGGTTGCATAGGTGAAAGTGTCGGCCCAATCGAACACGGATTTAATGCAGTAGAAGATAAAAACTCGTCCAATATAATTCACCTCTAAAAGTTCGTATTACTAATAGTAAATGCAATGATAGAGCAAAGTGTAATGGACAAGCGGTTGTATTTAGGGAATTTAATAAAAACGCTATTTTAATAGCAAGAAGGGAGGGGTGGCTTTGATTAAAATACTTGAATTATTCGGAGGAATCGCAACTTCAAAATACGCAGATGGTTATGGCGTGAATTTATATGAGAATCCTGCTGATTCGCAATACACAGGAAATATCACGAAAAAAATCCCGTATCTTATTTTTAAAGGATATTGGGTGGCGGTGATAAGGATATGATTTGTTTAGGTAGCGAGAAGCAGTGGGCGAAATTAGAGCATTTTGATGTGCAATGGTTCTGCGCCTACTCTAAATATCCTCAAGGATACGGAATTGCAGTTCATAGCGAACCTGAGTGTACGAATCATATTGATAACATCGATGGTACGGTTCCTTATCGTGTTTGGGGGAAACACTTAGATGCTATTGATATCGGTGGTAATCGATGGATTAAAGCGGAGCATGTGACGATTAAATAATGAAAAGCCGTCCTGTTGGGCGGCTTTTTTCTTATTGATTCTCCTAATGTTTCTTTATTCATATTTAAATCTCGCTCTCTCTAATTTTAAAAATTTTTCAAACCTATTTATCAGATCTTCTTTCGTAGTTGGGACTTCTTGAGGCATATAATTAACAAAATTCACCATATCTTCTGGGTAGTGATGATTTCCATAAAACTCTGCAATTTCATTTAATAATTCATTATCTTCTTTACATCTTTCTTTTATTTCAGATAAACAAACAAATCTTAGTTTTCTATTCTCCTCTACTAACATTGTGCTTTCTTCATCTAATTGAGGAAAATAATTAGTTTTTATTTCTAACATCACCTTATCTAAATCTTCACTAGATACTCCCCATGCAAGTTCACTAACAAACCCACTTTTATCACCAATATCCATCAATTCTACCGCATAATCGGAAATGACGTCTTTATTAAAATAATTTTCTTGGATGCCTACAAAAATAGTTTTCCAGTCATACTTAATATGTTTATTTTTTAAATCTTTTAAGTTCATATTATTTACCTCTTACTTTTTTGGAATTTGATTTGGCTTACCCGTCATAACACCATTTTCAATGAATCTCCTGTGGCTAACATCACCATTGGGCTCAACAATCCATTCAAAAACACCTTTATTACCATTGTTACTTCCTGTTATTTGATATAATTCCCTTTTAATACGGTCCCCTCCTACTAGTGGAAACTCCTCCGCAAATCTTGAATAATTATCAATAACATCAGAAAAACCATGTTCCTTTGATACATGAGGGAACTCTTTTTCTATAAAAGGTTTCCCTTTTTCATCTCTTCCCCAAACTGGTTTTACATTATCAACCTTTTTTCCACTTCCAACTCGTTTTCCATCTATAACAGGTCCTTTAAGTTCTTCAATTACTCTAAGATTAGCTCCGCTGTTTGTCCCAGCAGTGACTTTTTTAGCTGTATTTGCAGCCTCAGTAGCCTTAGCAGTCATTTTAACTCCTTTTCCTACTTTAGCTATCTTTCCAAAGGGTGTAAGGCCGGCTACAGCCATGACACCTGCCCCAGCACGATCCCACCCCGAAAGTTTTTCGCCAGTAGATGGATCAATACCATCCCAAACACGACGAACATCATGTTCACCACTTATTTCACCCGCTATATCCCTAGCAAGTTTTTTACCATCAAATCCTTGTTCCTCCGAAGAAGGTTTACCACACATTGCACCTTCTTCCATTGTAACATCTTGATTATCTGTATTGCGGAATTTTTCGGCAATTCGTCTCAAATATTCTTCTATTTGTATAATTGAATTGATAGATGTAAAAGCTTTTGGTTTCGCATCATTGAACATGTGAATGAACTGTTGATTAGAGGCACCAATCCATTGAAAACACAAACGATCTATTTCATTACATAAATTATTATGTATAGATTCTAATGCGATTCTGGTATTACTTGCACGATTAGCAACTTCTTCTAGCATTTCAGGTGTTACTTTGATTTGAACCATTTTCTTCCTCCCATTCCCAATTAAAATTATGGGGTAAGAGGAAAAAAATGTAAATATCTAATTTAGAGATAAACGTAACCTATGTATATGTGAAATAACAAAAGAAACCGGCTCATAAGAGTCGGTTTTTTGTTTTATCTTTTTGACGCTCTATATCCAGCAGCTTGTGCTTCAGCTGCTGAACAAAACGTTTCTTCAGCATTTGTTTTATCATAGAACTGTTGACCAGGCATATGATAATTTCGGAGGAGGTGAGTTAGGATGCGGAAATGGTGAAAGAAACCATTTTCGAAAAAACGCCCACCCTGCATTGTTCGTGAGGAACAATGCAGGGTGGGCTAAACTGATAGGATCTGTGAAAATTGTGCCCAAATTATGCATGGAAAAGGTATTGAAAGAGATGAATAGTACTCTTTACATCTTATTCCATATATAACAAAGCTGGTTAGCTTCTGATTCAAGCGCTATTAAATGATCATTATTAATAGAGTTATTCGTATACATTCTGTTCTTTTGGATGTTAAGAACCGTATAATTCACATCGTTATGTTCATTTGAAAATGTCGATTCGTTTAATAATGTCAGCGTTGAGTTGATGTTGTATTTATCAATTCGCTCTTTTTTTCCTTTGAAAAACAGTTTGATAAGATGCGGCTCATCATTAATGAGCAAACCGAGTTCAGGTGATGAGCGGACGATTAAATCATCTGATATCCAATGTGATTTACCTGGATCGAACCAAGAGACGTCTTTGTTTTTAATAAATTTTTTGTACTGTTTTATGACATCAATGTAGTTTTGCTTTTTCTTCTGATCAACCGTTTGCACTAATGTTTCGAAACATTCAAAAGGTAGTTCGTTTTGATGAAATTTAATAACAGTGTCTCGTAATTGTTTCCAGTAATCAAAAGCTGGTTGGTATTCCGGTTGAGATTTTAGATTTTTCACAAAGTTTGTTTTAGCTGCACTACTTTTCAGTGTGAAGTCTAAAAATTGTGTAAGTCCTACTTTAATTTCTGCCATATTACACCCCCTTTTCAAACATTACTAATTCGATAATGGAAAGGAAAATCCTGCATTTTTTAAGGAGGTGAGCTAGATGCTAGAAAACACGATATCCATGCACAATGGCTACGGTAAAGCTGATTCGCAAGAACAAGAGGGAATTATTACAACTTCTATCGATATCGAAAAGTTACAAGATGTCATAAGTCGAGCGGTAGTGATTTTGCAGGAGTGTCCAGAAGATGCTGAACTTGATGATTTAAATGGGAGCATTAATGAAGCGTTGGAATTGTTACAAAAGTATTTGGGGCAATAAAAAAGGACGAGCAGTCGTACCTGCTGTCCTTTATAGGAGGAAAATTATTCTGGACTAGAACTACGAATAACCAGAAAACGCGCTTTTAACCAGTGTTGTCAAAGATGTAATAATCTGTGCAACATAAAAGCTTAGTCGGAATTCAAAACACCAAAATGGCTTGCGTTGGTAAACAGGCTCAAAAGTAGTATATGCAAAATGAAAAATTCCATACAAAAAGCAGACAACAATTTTGGTTGTCTGCCTGTGAGTTGAATGAGTTAGCTAATTGTGATAAATTGCTTTCCCATTACAAGAAGAGTGAAGCTGCTAGTTCAAACAGCTTGTAGGTAGTGTTTTCGATATCTAAAAAAATATACAGAGAAAGCAGATAGGTGAAGAACCTGCCTGCTTACTACTGTAACAAAAGAAAGAAGTACTAGCCGTGGATACGACGACTTGAAAATAGTATGTATTTTTATTTAAAAAATATTCAAGAGGTGAAGAAACATGGAGTGTTTGATAAATGGTGTCTATGAAATAGATAATGCTTTTTTTGGTCCAATAAACTTTGCTAATGTTGTAGCTGTTTCATCCATAATTCAATTGAGTGCAGGGGATTTAGTCGAGATTTTTTCACAAAGTAGCGTAGCTGGAGTTATTAGTAATGTAGAAGATAGTACGCATTTTGAAGCTGCAAGATTCCCGTCTCCAAAAGTATAAGTGGTATGAAACCTTGTAAGTAATTTAATATCAGGACATTCCAACATTTATACTCATCCTGTACAAGAACGGATAATTTATTTGTAGTGCATGAAGTATTTTAACGGTGTACAAGCTGTTTTGAAAGTGCTGGATAAATGAACTATGTACTGTTAAATAGTGTCTGATGATTGTAAACGAAACAGTCGAAGAAGAGTAGCGGTGTATGCAAAAAGAAATGCATGATGTTTAGGTAAAGAAAGCTTACTAGTTAGGGGATCTTACCGATTTAGTTTATGAAAAAAGGCAAAGAGTAACTCTTACCTTACTCCTTGTTCATAGAATACACAAAAATTATACGTTTGTACAGGTCGATAATTTACAATAATAATATTTGAATATAATGCTTACGGGTAATTCTAAAGGATGAAAAAGTATTTGTTATAGCGTAAGTGTTGATTTTAAAGTGTTTTAAAGAGAATGTTTACAACTCAACGATAATAAAGGAATATTGAAATAATAAAATATGAAATATTGCATATCTCACTTAACAATATAATCTATTCAATAATAATAAAATCGTACAGAGGAGTTTTTTCTAAAAATCCGAGTTGATGAAACTAGATAATTTGTATTACTGATTTAACCAGAATATTACATGAGTGCTTTGTTTTTAAAAGTTATACTTTCTCTTCGCTCTGCCTTATGGTGGAGCATTTTTATTTTTGTAATCGCAATAACTTGTCCAAACTTTTCAAGTCTAGCATACATATTATGCAGTAGTAGATTAGAAAGGAGCACTATATATGTCTTGTTATTACTACTGTAAGAATTGTGAGAGTTACCAAAAGAAAAATCATGATTGCTGTAAAAAAAGAAGTGATTATTATAATAAGTGCGGTAAAAGATGTGATGACTGTTCTTGCGATCATAAGGAGAATAACCTTGTAAGAGCATCTGCTTTTAGAGCTGTAAATACAGTTAATCAAAACCTTCCAGCTAATACTTTTGTTAAAGTATTATTTCAAAATGAACAATTTGATTTAGCGAACGAATATAACCCAGCAACATCAGATTTTACTCCGAAGACTAGAGGAGTTTATTCCGTAATTGGGACGATTGGTTTCTTTCCGAACGATACAAATTTAAATTATAGAGCGCGTGTAGAAGTTCGAGTGAATGGAAATGCGGCAATTGCTATAGATAACGACTTTTTTGGTCCGATAAATTTCGGTAATGTCGTAAGTGTTTCAACAATACTTCAATTACATGCAGGTGATATTGTCGAGATTTTTGCACAAAGTAGTATAGATGGGGTTATTAGTAGTACAGAAGACGGTTCTCATTTTGAGGCTGCAAGATTCCCATCTCCAATTGTATAAATATTAAAAAGGAAAAAATTTATTAACTCTGCTTTTCGGTGGAGTTTTTTAATTTCATAATAGCAATAGCTCGTCCAAACTTTTTAAATTTATTTTGCATAGTATACAACAATAGATTTAGAAAGGGGATATAAATATGTCTTATTATTATTGTAAGCATTGCAATGGCTATAAAAAGACAAAGCATACTTGTTGTAAGAAGAGTACAGATTATTACGATAAGTGTTGTGATAATGAGAAAGATAAACTTGTAAGGGCATCTGCTTTTAGAGCGGTTAGTACAGTAGATCAAAATGTCACTGCAAATACTTTTGTTAAAGTATTATTCCAAAATGAACAGTTTGATTTAGCGAATGAATATAATCCAGTAACATCAGATTTTATTCCGAAGACTAGAGGGGTTTATTCTATTATTGGTACAATCAGCTTTGCACCTAATGATAGTAATATGAATTATAGAGCGCGTGTAGAAATTCGGGTAAATGATAATCCAGCTATAGCGATAGATAATGACTTTTTTGGTCCACCCAATTTTGCAAATGTCGTAGCTGTTTCAACAATACTTCAATTACATGCAGGAGATGTAGTTGAAATTTTTGCTGAGAGTGATGTAGATGGACTGATTATACAAAATGATCCAGGATTTATTAGTACGCATTTTGAAGCTGCAAGATTCCCATCTCCAATAAAATAAAAGACATGTTTGTGATTTATGGACTATTTTTTTAAAAAAGGCCCTACCTTATGGTAGGGCCTTTTAGTTAAAGGTGTTAAATTGGTAATATATTAAAATAAGTTCATAAACACTTGATAAGCAACACCTAGAGTTAATATGATAGCTAACAGTTTTGCTACCCATCTAGGTGCATTTAAATTTAGTAAAAGGGAATGACATATACTAAATGTAATGCCGAGTGTTAAAAGAATTGCGATAAGATATAAAATTAATAGGAATAAAGGTTGCTCTATGGAGCCGAATTCAATTTTGGATGGATTCATGTAATATGTACCTCGTTTTTTATTAATATATTAATGAAATAATGAAGAATATAAGGAATTGGAAGAGTAATGTAATAAATACTATAAAAGTAAATTTGAAGTTATGGATGGAGTAGATAAAATAATCTTTGAAAGACTATTCAAAGCCAACATTTGTTTAAGTTTAATATACAAGAACGAACGTTCTTGGTATACTGGAAAATAAAAAAGGTGCGTTTACATGACACATTTTAGTAATATAATTGAAAAACTAGATGAAATGATTTACAAACCTAATAATCTATTAATTACTAAACGAAAAGAAGAAAAGCAAAATTCAGAATATGCAGGAGAGGTATTCCAGCTAAATAATAGAAGCATCCGATTTAGGGTATCAAAAATTACGCCTAATAAGATTGGACAATTTGTTTCTTTTTGGGAGAAGAATGCCTCCATGAGCAATCAGGCATTTTCTTATGATTCAGCTCCTAACCTTTTAGTTATCACTTGTATAGCGGATAATAACCTAGGACAATTTATTTTTCCAAAAGAGATTCTTCTAAAAGAAAAAATATTAAAAACTCAAAATCAAAAAGGGAAAATGGCTATGAGGGTTTACCCTATTTGGGATAAACCTATTAGTAATCAAGCTAAGAAGAGTCAATTGTGGCAACTTCATTATTTTGTCGATTTAAGTGATACTGAAAATGTAGCTACAGATAAATTATTAAACTTATATTCATAGCACATAATAAGAAAAAATTGAAATATTCAATGTTCGTTCAAATGATATTTGGAAATATTAACAGGGTAAGCCGTTAAGTAAAGAATAAAAAAGGAGCATACAAATAAAGTATGCTCAAAAAAAGATAGGTTTTATGAGTGGAGAATCTCCATACGATAATATATGCGCATTTCATTAATATGTGTAAAATATCAACAGAATATCAATTAATGAGTTATTTTAGTTTTTTAATGAAGTCATGTTTTGTGAAATGAAAAAGAGCCGTTTCTTTTGAAAGATGCGGCTCTTTTTATTATTTTGTTATCGTACTGTTCGAAATGATAAATCATAAAATTATACGATTAACAATTTGATAATGATTGGACTTCAGTTATATATTTCTTGAAGTCTGGATATTGAGATACAGTTTGGCAGGTAGTGGTGAGTAGTTGATTAATTAAAGATACATTTGTAATTACTTCGTTACAAGGGCCATAGAATGTAACTTTTAGCTTTGAATTCGGGGGAACTTTGAATACGATAGGGATTTTTTTCATTAAATAAACTCCTTACATAACAGAGGTTATATGTTTATTTCCTTTTAATTAGGAAGACATATTAATATAATATGTAATTTTTATTGTAGTTGATTATTACATATACTGTATGAGTTGATGTAATTTCTATTACGTATCAAAATAGTGTTGTGAAAAAATATATATCATGTTTATAAAAAGCTTAAAAACAGCTTAAAAACAGACTAATATGAGGGGATAAGCGTTAATTAACTTGTCTCTATATAATAAATTGTAAAAAGGCAGCTTTTTTTAGCTGCCTTTTTACAGGGAGATTGAAAAATCTTGGAGGTCATTCATGAGTATAAGCAAAAATTGCTTATATGTAGTATGTACATTATTTATAGTTTTATTCCAATATTTAGTATGAAATAAACGCAAGTTTATCGTTTACAAATGCAAAAAAAGAAGGACTTATTTATTATGGATAAAAAGAAATTATTTAGTTTTAAAAAATGATGAAAATATATTTATTTGTCTTATAGAAGCTTGCTATTAGGCGTATGGGTCTAGCAATAAAACAAGCTTTGAATAAGATAATAAAAAGGAGTTGATTAGTAATGGGTTATATTGTAGATATTTCGAAATGGAATGGAAATATTAATTGGGATATTGCAGCGTCTCAGCTAGATTTAGTTATTGCTAGAGTTCAAGATGGTTCGAATACGATCGATTTTATGTATCAAGGTTATGTGAAAGAAATGAAGAAACGTAGTATCCCATTTGGGAATTATGCATTTTGCCGTTTTATATCTATTTCAGATGCAAAAAAAGAAGCGCAAGATTTTTGGAATCGTGGCGATAAAAACGCTAAATTTTGGGTGGCAGATGTAGAAGTTCAAACAATGGTAGATATGCAAGGCGGGACTCAAGCATTTATTGATGAATTACGCCGATTAGGTGCAAAAAAAATTGGTTTATATGTAGGACATCACACGTATGTATCATTTGGAGCTCGCAATATTGATGCTGATTTTATTTGGATTCCTCGTTATGGAGGGAATAAACCAGCATATCCTTGTGATATTTGGCAATATACTGATTCAGGAAATGTTCCTGGTATTGGAAAATGTGATTTGAATCAATTAATTGGGAATAAAAATCTTTCTTGGTTTATAGGTTCAAATCAATCAAACAAATCAATCTAGTATTGGAGACAGTAAGCGACCAAATGGAATTGGTATTGCAGTTTCAAAATATGATGATGGATACGGAATTAATTTATATGAAAATCCTGCGAATCCGCAATTTATAGGAAGACTTACGAAAAAAATCCCATATTTAATCTATAAAGGTTATTGGGGAGGTGGCGAAAAAGATATGATTTGTTTAGGTGGTGAACAACAGTGGGCTAAGTTAGAACATTTTAATGTACAATGGTTTTATGCATATTCAAAGTATACACCTGGATATGAAATTAGAACGTACGATGGGCCAAACGGGAATGATACAGGTGCGGTCGATGGGAGGGTTCCTTATCGTATTTGGAATCGTCAAGATGGATATATAGATATAGGTGGGAACAAATGGATCAAAGAAGAACATGTGCAGATTAAATGATGTTAAAAAGTCGGATTTATGCCGGCTTTTTTATTTAATAAAGCTTGTCTCTGGCATGAAGAGAAATACTTGCAGAAAACACATTGATTTCACAATAGCGCTGTATAGTTCCTAATATACATTTATCAAAGTGAGGTATTTGAATTGAAAAAGAAAAAGCTATTTATGGGAACTATTATTGCATGTGTGGCGCTAACATTGTCTGCGTGTGGTTCCTCAGAAAATGTTGCAACATCAAAAGTAGGAAACGTGACAGAGAAAGAGTTAAGTAAAGAATTAAGGCAAACATATGGAAAAAGTACTTTATCTCAAATGATGTTAAATAAGGCATTGCTAGATAAATATAAAGTTTCAGATGAAGAAGCTAAAAAACAAGTAGAAGCAGCGAAGGAACAAATGGGTGACAAGTTTAAAGTGGCTTTAGAGCAAGTAGGATTAAAGAATGAAGATGAATTAAAAGAGAGAATGAAGCCAGAAATTGCACTTGAGAAAGCGATTAGAGCGACTGTCACAGATAAAGATGTGAAAGATAACCATAAACCTGAAATGAAGGTAAGTCACATTTTAGTGAAAGATGAAAAAACTGCGAAAGAAGTAAAAGAGAAAATAAATAATGGTGAAGATTTTACTGCTTTAGCGAAACAGTATTCGGAAGATACTAGTTCAAAGGAACAGGGCGGAGAAATAGCTGGTTTTGCTCCTGGTCAAACTGTGAAAGAGTTTGAGGAAGCTGCGTATAAATTAGATGCAGGACAAGTAAGTGAGCCGATAAAAACATCTTATGGTTATCATATAATAAAAGTGACGGATAAAAAAGAATTGAAACCATTTGATGAAGTAAAAGATACGATTCGAAAAGATTTAGAACAACAAAGACTGCAAGATGCGACAGGTAAATGGAAACAACAAGTAATCAATGATCTATTGAAAGAAGCAGATATTAAAGTAACAGATAAAGAATTTAAAGATACATTTAAATTCTTAGATGAGAAATAAGGTTTAGAAGAAAAACAGAGATTTAGCATAATGCTATATTTCTGTTTTTTTGTTTTCAATAGAAAAGGGAACTCATATAGAGTTCCCTTTTCGCGTTAGTGTGTGAGTTATAAATAGATAGTAAGACAATACAATATTACATTTAAATATTAAGAATTACAATAGGAAAATTTGGATGTAGATAAAAGGAATAAGCAATTAAATTCGCAAAATGTTGAAATGATAATGTTTTAGTTAATTAATTTTGTTAAATATAAACTAAATATATTTTCTTGGAGAGTGAATTGAGGACATAATTTAAAGAATGGTACATATCATATTTATTGGAGTATAAATTAACTTTATAGGAAGTGACATGTTGAACATTTAGTACAAAAAGATGTTCTTAATGATGATAAGAATTATTTATCCCGCTATTTGTGGGAGTCTTACTGCTCGTAAAACCCCCACTGATTATTAGTCTTCACTTTATTAAAATAGGATGAATATTTTTATATTTACTAGATTATTAAATTAATTTGGGGGAAAATATATGAAAGTGATTTTTAAGAGAGAAGGCGGAGGGGAAATTTTTGAATCATCTAATGAAAATATAAGCGTTCTATTAGCTGTATTAAAAGAAACAAAAGGGATAAAGATTGGGATGGTTGAGTATGAAGTATTAGAATATAAACTGGAATATTATCGGAATCCGAAAAAAACAGAAACAGAGAGAGAATTACATATTATAATGCAACCCAAGCATATTCAATAAAGAAAGTGAAAAATTGATGAGTGTGAATCTTACTGCCTGCAAATAGCAGGATAAATGGTAGTAATTGTCGATATGTATGAAACTTATGAGGAATGAATTGTTTTACATCATAAGTTTCTAAAGCTTTGTGAGTTCGTTCATAATAAAAGTGTATGCTTTTGTTGAAGGATGGTTAATGAGATGTAGCTGAAATTTGTATTACAGAAAGAACGTTAGTTAGGATAGAAAAGTAAAATTAGAAATATAATTAGTTCAATAAAAGCGACTTCACATTAGGTGGAGTCGCTTTTATTGTTGCTACACGTATTCTATGATGCGATAGGAAGTGCAAAGAAATTTGATTAATAAAAGGGAGTAATAAATGAGTATGAATAAACTTCATATATTAAAGTTGCATTTTGTTTGAAAAATTTACATGTTGCACTTCCGTAAGAACGTTAGTTCGTGTATAATTAGAACGAATGTTCTTTCGAAGTGGAGATGTCTACAAATTCATAAATAGTTTTGAATTGGAAAGCTACGCTACGTATAAATAAGAGATGGATAAAGAATGAAGCGATAAGGCTTCTAACCGCAAGGGCTACGGAGATAGCCTAATAAATTAGAGTTCGATAGAACTCTTTACTTAGGAATCCCCCACTTCTAAACGAAGTGAAAGTGGGGTAGTTCAAGAATGGATAGATATAGAAAATTGAGGAGTAAAGAAAATGAATTATGTAAAGATACAGGAAAAAGGAAGAGAGTGGGTTCCATTTACAGTAATGTCGGAACAATTATTAAGTATGAGAAAAATTATTGGAGAGAAATTAAAAGTCCAAAGGCCACTAATAACGAATGAAGCGAAAGAAAGCATTTCAGACAAATTATTAACTTCATTATTGTCTGAAGAAGAGATGTTAGTGACCTATTTTGAAGAAGGATACATACTTACGAGTTATATGACAGTGGTTCATATAAATCCAATTCAACAAATTGTAAAATGTACAGATGCATTTTATAAAACATATATATTTGCTGCAAGGGACATAATTGATGTAACTTAAAAGAAGCTGAATTTTGAAGTTTAGCTTCTTTAATTTATCTAGCTATTTGCGGGCAATTAGATTTACACCTCAAAATTCGGCTGTGAGTCAGGATACCTGTAAAAACCTAATTTTTTGAAGAGGTGAAGAACTAAATGAAAAAGCAGCTAGATGGAAGCTAGCTGCTTAGTCCCAGGGAAAGGGAGAAAAAGATTGGTACTCAAAAAATCGACGATAGCTGTGTATCAGCCTAAGTATAGTATAGACAAATTTAAAAATGTTATACAAAAATGATTACAGAGCTGTTTAGGCCGTACCAACTTGGTTTTGATCTGCTAGATCAGAATCAAATGTATTAGTCGCGCTAACCCCACTAAAAGTGTTCACTACGAAGCCAACGTTAGATGCGCCAGAGCCGTTATAAGCTTTCGTATTCTCTTTTGGAGAAACATTGTAGAAATCACCTAAGTTGAAAGATCCGTTACTATTTTGTACAACTAAATTCCCAACAACTGAGGGCATAATTTTCACCTACTTTATAAGTAATTGTTTGCATTACTATATGAAGGTACAGTCTAATTGGTTCATTTGACAAATATTCCGGAATAGAAAAATGTTTGAAGCTTTGTTTAATCAATCGAGCAAAAAGTATGTTAAAATTAATGAAGAGCTGAATTTTAAAAAGGACAAATTTGAATAATTAATATATATGGAATTAAAGGAGGCAAAATGTAATGGATAATGTTATAAAAACAGTGGATTTAACAGATGCAGAATCAAGTAAACTTGTTGCTTTTATTTATAGTAATGATGTCACATTGATCGAAAAAGCATTTTGTCCTAATGAAATAAAATTAAAGTTTAATGAAATAGCAATTTTATCGGCAATTAAAACCGCATATATTACGAAAGTATCTATAAGGAAAGAACTTGAAGCGATTTTTCACGATACAGGCGTTTTATTAGTAAAGCAAAATGTTGAAAGGAATAGTATTCAATCTATAACAATGCATTTTGAGCAATTTAAAAAGTTGCAAAATGAGATTGAGAATCTAAATAAAAGTATGTTATAAGACTAGGTGGAAATTTATTGATAGAGGTGGGCTCTGTTAAGTTGAAAAAGTGGATTGAAAAGTATTTGGATAAATCGAACCGTAAACATAAATATACTTTCATTAAGGTGTAACCTATATTTATCGATGTGAGAAATGTAGGGAATAGAAGATACAATTTAAAAATAATAACGATACAAACAAAAAGAGTAACTATGATGGTTACTCTTTTTGTTTGTAATATGTAATATCAAAATACTTCTAAAGTATGAAATGAATTGATACTTAAGTGAGAAGTTGAATAAGAATAAAAAGAGTAATATTAATGGAAAGGAGGAGATAAAGTTGGAGCGAAACGACATTGGGAAACTTGTAATTATTACTGGAGTAACGCAAGGGTTAGGACGTGCAATGGTTGATAGGTTTCATGAATTGGGGTGGAACATAGCAGGGTGTGGACGCTCAAAAAATAAAATTGAAGAGCTTAATAAATATTACGGTGCTTCACATGATTTTCAAATAATTGATGTTTCAAATCATCACCAAGTTAGTAAATGGGCAAGTCGTATTCTTAATAAGTATAGGGCTCCCGATATGTTAATAAATAATGCATCGATTGTTAATCAAAATGCACCTCTATGGAAAGTTACTGCACAAGAATTTGAAAGTGTAATGAGTGTAAATGTGAACGGGGTAGTAAATGTCATTAGGGCGTTCGTCCCGGCGATGATAGCTAGGAAAGAAGGAATTATTATTAACATGAGCTCTAGTTGGGGAAGAGAAGGCGAGGCTGAACTTGCACCATATTGTGCCTCGAAGTTTGCTGTTGAAGGTATCACGCAGTCAATGGCAATGGAACTACCAAATGGTATGGCAGTAGTTGCTTTAGATCCAGGTGGCAGTATTAGCACTCCAATGCTTCACTTATGTGCACCTCAATATGTAAAAGAATCTCCTACACCTGAAATGTGGTCACATAAAGCAATTCATTATATATTAAATATATCAATAGATAAAAACGGTGAGTCATTGACATGTCCGGCATACATTCATTGAGAAACTCCTTGTCAAAAAGAGCGCCTGAAAGGTGCTCTTTTGTATTATTAGTGCATTATGTGATGCACAAAATTACATATAAAAAATAGAATAATGAATTAAAGGTGATATTTGTTTGTTTTGAATGTACTAGAAAATTTAAATATAGGTGATGGGAAATGAACCTACGCGATTTGGAATTGACAGGTGCCTGGTTTCAAGTAGGAGGAAATCTTATAGCAGCAATTGGAACAACTAGAGGGTTTGCAGGGGAAGAAAAGATTGAGTCGGATCTCGTTATTGTAGGGAGTTCATTACAAGCTCTCGGATATATATTACAAATTATAGCAACTAATGATGCGAAAGATGAAGATAAATGTGAGAAGCAAGAGGTAACTATAGATAATAAAAATAAAGCGCTAGCGAAAACGGGGATTGAGTTATTAGCTTTAGGTAATATTTCAAATGTAATAGGAACGTATTTTAATCTCAATGAACAAATGAAAGAAAATGATTTCCTTATAATTACTGGAAATAGTTTGCAATCAATTGGCGCTTTTTTAGGAGTAGAAGTAGCATTGAATGAGATAAATGGAATACAGTGGATTATCGTATTAGGGAATTCAATGCAAAGTTTAGGTGCGGGATTACAAGCATATGAAGGTATTAAAAATATACCAAAAGAAGAAAAGGGAAAAGAAGACAGTAATATAGATAAAGAAGATCAACGTATAATAGGGCTAATAGGTATTTGGATACAGGCAATAGGTACTGTAATTTCAGCAATTGGATTAACCGAAATAGTAGAGGAACAACGATTGGAATCTAAGAAAAGGTGATGAAATACTCATTTCAATGAAGTTTGGAGTATTTCAATTTTAGAAGTAGGACAAGATGGATGTGTTAATTGTTTTTGTAGGCTTTTTCATATAGGCGTAGAATATACATATAAACGAGCAGGTGAAAATAACTTGTTAACGTTAGTGAGAGGCTTCTCATTTAGTTATACTATTATATGTGATTTTTGTAATGATGAGTTCTTATATACGCTTTTAGAAATAACATGATTTCATAGGTTTGATAGTGTAGGAGATGGATAGGGAAGAAGCGAAAAATAAACATTAAGGAGTTTTTCAGACATGATGTACTTATTAGCAATTTTACTTCCGCCGGTAGCTGTTTTATTTTGCGGAAAGCCGTTTCAAGCGATTATTAATTTCATTTTAACCTTAATTTTTTGGGTTCCAGGAGCGATACACGCAGTTCTTGTCGTACATGATAAAAAAGCCGACAGGCGACTTAAAAAACAAGTTCAAGCGTATGATGAAATTAATAAAAGAAATAGAAGGTAAATTGCGATTGACATACAAAAAAGAAAGGGGATTTGATTCGCCTTTCTTTTTTGTATGCCAATCAAGTTTAAATTTTAGTATAGCGGTAAGAATTTTTAATATAAGTATTATGATAATAACTTTTAGAGTGTGCGTTTAATAAACCGGTGTAAATGCTTTCTGGCACATTAAAGAAATCATACATACCATTCTTTAGTTGAATACGTAAAATCATAGAAAAAGGATTATAGCCAACAGCAACTAATTTTTTTGAAATAACGGGAGATAGCTTCATCATTACGCAACTCCTTATTTTTCATTTTAGATGGTTTCTTGTAGAGAAGGGGATTGTCGTGTTGAAATCCTAATAATTAAAGGAGTATTATACTTATATGCAATATATTAAATGTTTGTTATACGTAATTATAAGGAAGTTCACACGAAGTACATATCGTTGTGCTATTTTTATTTCACCTTTGATTTATAAATAAGAAAATATTGACCATTTGAAAAAAAGGTATATTATTTATACGAGGTATTAAAAATTCACTTCTTACATTCTATGCTTTAAGGGGCAGTATTATTAGAAAAAATAGAAGTGAAAATAGTTTGTATAAGAAGTATTCTAAAATGTATAATCTGTGAATTGGGAAAATATTGAATGCTCTAGGTCAATATACTTTCTTGATTAAATGTATTTGGGAAAGTGACCTCAATATTTTCAAGTAAATCAACGGGAGAATTGAAAGGCAGGAGAAAGTAACATGTCAGAAAATTATCGTTCTCGAGAGGAGCGACGACAAGTTCAAAAGAAAAAACAGCCAGCTTCTAAAAAAACAAAACCAAAAGGTAAAACATCGTTTTTTCGTAAATTTTTAATCAGTTGTTTACTACTTGGTATTGTAGGTTTAGTGGCAGGGGTTGCTACCTTTTTCGTAATGATTAAGGATGCACCAAAACTTGAGAAAGCAAAACTTGTTAATCCGTTATCCTCAAAAATTTATGATAAAGACGGGAATTTGGTATATGAATATGGGAAAGAAAAGCGGACGAATGTTACGTATGATCAAATCCCAAAATTAGTAGAAAATGCATTTTTAGCAACAGAAGATTCGCGTTTTTATGAGCATAGCGGAGTAGACTTTAAGGGTACTGCACGTGCAGTTTTAGTTAGTCTTAAGGGAGATTATGGCTCTCAAGGTGGTAGTACGATAACGCAGCAAGTTATTAAAAACTACTTCTTATCGATGGAAAAAACGTCAAAACGTAAGGTTCAGGAAATATATTTAGCGTATAAGCTAGAACAACAATATTCAAAACATGAAATATTAGAGATGTATTTAAATAAAATTAATTTAGGAAACCGTTCATATGGAATTGCAACAGCAGCACAAAACTACTACGGTAAAGAATTGAAAGATTTAACATTACCAGAAGTTGCGATGCTAGCTGGCTTACCAAAAGCACCGAATAACTATGACCCAACGAAAAAAGAAAATGTTCAAAGGGCAACAGAAAGAAGAAATACTGTACTAAACTTAATGAATAGACATGGTTATATTACAAAGGCAGAAATGGAAGAAGCATCGAAAGTACCAGTGGATAAAAATATTAAGAGTGCAGCTGAACTACAAGCGATGCCATATACTGCATTTATGGATGCAGTAGTTAAAGAAGTAGAAAAAGAAATACCAGATGTTAATATTGGATCTGATGGTTTAGAAATTTATACAACATTGGATCCAAAAGCACAGAAATTAGCTGATAATATTTTGAATACAAATATTATTAATTATCCAAATGATAAATTCCAAGGTGCTTTCACATTTATGGATACGAAAACTGGAGAAGTTCGCGCTATAGGTAGTGGGCGCGGTGAAAATAAAGCAGTATTTAAAGGGCATAATATGGCGATTGAATTAGATCGTGCAGCTGGTTCAACTATGAAGCCAATCTTTGATTATGCACCGGCTATTGAATATTTAAAATGGGCTACGTATCATCAAATCGATGACTCTCCATTTAAATATTCAACTGGACAAGAACTTCGAAATGCGGACAGAAGTCATTTAGGCCCAATTACTATGCGTGAAGCGTTAAAAATGTCACGTAACGTTCCAGCAGTTAAAACAGCTAAAGAGGTAGGTATTAGTAAATCGAAAGAGTTCTCTGAGAAATTAGGTATTACATTTAATGTAGCACCGACAGAATCAACAGCGATCGGTACAAATGAAGCGTCACCAACTGAAATTGCAGGTGCTTATGCGGCATTTGGGAATGACGGTAAGTATACGAAGCCGCATTTTGTTAAGAAAGTAGTTTATCCAGACGGCAAGTCACAAAGTTTTGGACAAAAACCAAAATCAGTTATGGCGGATTCTACAGCATATATGATTACTGATATGCTTCGTTCTGTAGTTACATCAGGTACTGGTACATCGGCAAATGTGGCCTCTTTAGATGTAGCTGGTAAAACAGGTACAACTAACTATTCTTCAAAACAACTAGCACAATATGGAATTCCAGAAAGTGCAACTCGTGATAGTTGGTTTGCAGGATATACACCGCAATATACGATGGCAGTATGGACTGGATATACGAAAGATGGTAAAGACGAGTATATTAGTAGTAAAAATACGAAAATTGCACAGTTGATCTTTAAAGAAATGATGAGCGAGATGGCTACAGATAAATCACGCTTTAAAATGCCAAGTAGTGTTATTCAAGAAGGTAGTGAATTGCGTATAAAAGGTGAAAAACGTGATTCATCTCCAAATACGAGCGTACCGGATACAACGGAACAACCAAAACAAGATCAACAGCAAAAAACTGAAGAAGAGAAAAATCAAGAGGAATTAAAGAAACAGGAAGAACTTAAGAAACAAGATGAACTTAAGAAGCAAGAAGAGCTTAAGAAGCAAGAAGAGCAAAAGAAGCAAGATGAATTAAATAAGCAAAATGAACAAAATAATGGAAATGGCCAAGGAAATACAACACCACCGAACAATGGTGGAGGCCAAGGAAATACAACACCACCGAACAATGGTGGAGGCCAAGGAAATACAACACCACCGAACAATGGTGGAGGCCAAGGAAATACAACACCACCAAACAATGGTGGAGGTCAAGGGAATACAACGCCACCGAACAACGGTGGGGATCAAGGAAATACTACCCCACCGACTAACGGTGGAGGAGGCCAAGGGAATACAACTCCAACGCCACCAACTACTGGCGGGAACACAGGAGAAGTCCCTGCCAATAATGGACAATAAGTAATGTATATAAAAGCACCAAAGGTACCGATAAAACGGTTCCTTTGGTGCTTTTTATATTATAAAGGTTAATATTATTTTTAAATGTTAAAAGTACCATAGAAATTTTGAAAGTAAATTGATGGGAAATGATAAAAAATTTGAGTTGGTGGTATTGGATAACTAGGGCCATAAAAAGTAGTAATACTCGGGTGTGTACCATGATGCCAAAATGAAGGGGTGACTTGGTCAGTCGATTGATATTGTTGCCAAGTGGCAGGAAGTTCGATGCCAACATCAGAACTAGCTGTATGAACGGCAGGAACATGTATTGAGGGAGCTGCTGGGACAACGGCGGTTATTCTTGGTGATACCCACATGAAAATGATCACTCCTAAGTTTCAATGATAAAGTAGTATATTCTTTTAATGCTTATAAAGGTACATATAGATAGGATTTTCGGTTAAAACATACGTACAAAGTCGTAAGACCAATGTGAATTGATGGTGGACCATTTATTACGAAAAGATACGCCTATTAGCGGAGGGAAAAGGAATATGAAACATATACAATGGATGTGTTAATCGTAATATTTTACGTGTTTATGGAGGGATTTTAATGGAACGATTATGGACGAAATCATTTATACAAATGACTATCGCGATGTTATTTTTATTTACGGGGTTTTATTTACTTGTTCCAACGCTCCCGCTCTTTATTAAAGAGATTGGTGGAAATGAATCGCAAGTTGGACTGATGATGGGAATGTTTACAATAGCGGCAGTTGTAATACGACCGATTATTGGAGGTATGTTAGATCAATATGGTAGAAGATCTTTTATTATTTTCGGACTCATATTTTTTGGGATAACGATGTATTCGTATAATTTAGCATCGACTATTGTCCTTTTAGCTGTTTTACGCGTTATTCACGGAGTGACGTGGGCTGTTTCTACAACAGCAGTTGGAACAGCGATAACTGATATTATTCCAGATTCACGTCGTGGTGAAGGGATGGGCTGGTATGGCATGGCGATGACAATCGCGATGGCAATTGGCCCGATGATTGGATTATGGGTTGTACAAAATTATTCATTTCATGGTCTATTCTTGTTAGCAACTCTTTTATCCTTTATGGCAGTCGTATTATCGTTAATAACGAAAATGCCATTCACGCCACAAAAAGAAAAAGGGAAAATTCAGCTGTTTGAAAAATCCGTTTTATCAATAACGGTTGTTGTTTTCTTTTTATCATTTGCATATGGAGGAATAACAACATTTTTACCGTTATTTGCGTCATCAATTGATGTGAATCCTGGGACATTCTTTCTTGTATATGCAATTGCTTTAACAATTGTACGACCTATTTCAGGAAAACTATTAGATAAGTATGGAGAAGTTTTTATCATACTTCCGGCACTATGTATTACTATTTTAGCGATAGTTGTACTAACGATTTCAAATGGTTTGATAGGTGTAATGATTGCAGCGGCATTATATGGTGTTGGATTCGGTTCAGCACAGCCCGCTTTGCAAGCAGCGATGCTTACAATTGTTGCTCCGAGTAAAAGAGGAGTTGCTAACGCTTCATTCTTTACTGCATTTGATTTAGGTATTGGATTAGGTGCGATTTTACTTGGAGTTGTTTCACAAATGTTTGGTTACCGTATTTTATTCACAGGTAGTGCAATTTCAGGATTAATAGCTTTAATTATATTTGTCATTTTTGTAAAACAAAGATTAGGCAAAAAGGATTTTGCGTAAACAGGAAGAGCGAAGATGAAAATTTCAATTGAACATGATGCTCGACGGTGCTTTAAGGAAGAATTGCGTATAAAGCATGATGAATCTATTTGATGTATTGTAAGGTACGGAGGAAATAGCTCAATTCAGCCCGGATATTCTTTAGGGATTGTTTCTGAGAAATCAGTTCGGGAAATAGTGTCAGTTGAGAAAGACGGTAGTTTATTTTTATAGATTTTGATGATCTTTCGTACTTTCAAAACTATGAATTAGTTGTAAGCTATCGTAAAGAAACGGAAGAAATTTAATTTAATTATGTAAAATAATAATTTTATTAAAAATAAATAAATTTTATATAAGAATTATATTTATGGGAATATGAAATAAATATTATAAAAAACCGAGCTGTGCATGAGTGCAGCTCGGTTTTTTATGTTTGTTGAAGAAAAAGGGATTAAAGGTATATTTAGTGGGATTATATGGATAATTGTTATATTTCGTTTTAAAACATTGTAAAAGGATGTCTGTCCTTTCTTTATAAAAGATGAAAGTTATTTTTGAAAAATTGTATTATTACATCGGTAAAAGTATAGGGAACTTATCGTTATAAAATAAATTGAAATCTTCTAAAAACTCTGATACATTGAAATAGAAATGTAGTTTCATATTATTGTAAAGGCTTACAGTTATGTGCACGAAGATCTATTAGGATTGGAGGAAATAATGATGAAAGCTGAAGAAAAATTTTCCCCGGGATTAGATGGTGTAGTAGCAGCGGAAACGAAAATTTCGTTTCTTGACACAGTAAAAGGTGAAATTGTAATTCAAGGGTATGATTTAATCGAACTCTCAAAAACAAAAGAGTATTTAGACATTGTGCACCTTTTATTAGAAGAACGTTTACCGAATGAGAATGAGAAAGCAACAATTGAAAAGAAATTAAAAGAAGAATATGCAGTGCCAGAAGGTGTATTCAATGTTCTAAAGGCATTGCCTAAGGAAACGCATCCTATGGATGGGCTACGTACAGGTGTGTCCGCATTAGCTGGTTACGATAGTGATATCGAAAACCGCTCGTTAGAAGTGAATAAAAGTCGAGGATACAAGCTTTTAAGTAAAGTGCCAAATATTGTAGCGAATAGCTACCATATTTTAAATAATGAGGAACCAATTCAGCCTCTTCAAGAATTGTCATATAGTGCGAATTTCTTCTATATGTTAACTGGAAAGAAACCAACTGAACTTGAAGAGAAAATCTTTGATCGTTCCCTTGTTTTATATAGTGAACATGAAATGCCAAACTCTACATTTACAGCACGCGTTATTGCATCAACGCAATCCGACTTATACGGTGCTTTAACAGGAGCAGTTGCATCCTTAAAAGGAAGTCTTCATGGCGGTGCGAATGAAGCGGTTATGTACATGCTTTTAGAAGCTGGTAATGTTGAGAAATTTGAAGAGTTATTACAGAAAAAACTATATAACAAAGAAAAAATTATGGGCTTTGGACACCGTGTTTATATGAAAAAGATGGATCCAAGAGCACTTATGATGAAGGAAGCATTAAAGCAGTTATGTGATGTGAAAGGCGATTATACACTATATGAAATGTGTGAAGCTGGAGAAAAAATTATGGAGAAGGAAAAAGGAATTTATCCGAATCTTGATTATTATGCTGCTCCAGTATATTGGATGCTTGGTATTCCAATTCAACTTTACACACCAATCTTCTTTAGTTCTAGAACAGTAGGGCTATGTGCACACGTAATTGAGCAACATGCGAACAATCGTTTGTTCCGTCCACGTGTAAATTATATTGGCGAGCGACATGCATTTAGTAAATAAAAACAACTGGGGAGTTGTTAGCGCCGCCCGCCAGATGGGTGTTTGACCGACACCCATCATTAATAATAACGAATTTTCGACAGAAAGGGAAGAATAGCATGATTAAAACAAATGAAATTAAACAAAAAGATGCATTATTAGAAGAAATTACGGACTATGTATTAAATAAAGAGGTTACAAGTGCAGAGGCATTCAGTACGGCTCGCTACGTATTACTTGATACACTTGGATGTGGAATTTTAGCACTACAATACCCAGAGTGTACGAAATTATTAGGACCAGTTGTACCAGGAACAATCGTGCCAAATGGTACACGTGTACCAGGAACATCTTATGTGCTAGATCCAGTAAAAGGCGCATTTAATATCGGATGTATGATCCGTTGGTTAGACTATAACGATACTTGGCTTGCAGCAGAGTGGGGACATCCATCTGATAACTTAGGCGGAATTTTAGCAGTTGCAGATTATATTAGCCGCGTTCGTATTTCAGAAGGAAAAGAACCATTAAAAGTACGTGAAGTACTAGAAATGATGATTAAAGCACATGAAATTCAAGGTGTACTTGCTTTAGAAAACAGCTTAAACCGTGTTGGTCTTGATCACGTATTATACGTAAAAGTAGCAACAACTGCAGTAGTTGCAAAAATGCTTGGCGGAACGCGTGAGGAAATCTTTAATGCATTATCACATGCGTGGATTGATAATTCTAGTCTTCGTACATATCGTCATGCTCCAAATACAGGTTCACGTAAATCATGGGCAGCAGGTGATGCGACGAGCCGCGGTGTTCATCTTGCAATGACTGCATTAAAAGGTGAAATGGGTTACCCAACGGCATTATCTGCACCAGGATGGGGATTCCAAGATGTGTTATTTAACAAGCAAGAATTAAAATTAGCAAGACCGCTAGAATCTTATGTAATGGAAAATGTATTATTCAAAGTGTCATTCCCAGCAGAATTCCATGCACAAACAGCTGCAGAATGTGCAGTGAAATTACATCCGGAACTTAAAGAAAGATTAGATGAAATTGATCGTATTACAATTACAACTCATGAGTCAGCAATTCGTATTATCGATAAAGAAGGTCCATTAAATAACCCAGCTGATCGCGATCACTGCCTACAATACATTACGGCAATAGGTTTATTAAAAGGAGATATCGTTGCGGATGATTATGAGGATGTAGTAGCGAATGATCCACGTGTAGATGAATTACGTAATAAGATGGTTGTTGTTGAAAACAAACAGTACAGTTTAGATTACCTTGACCCGAACAAGCGCTCAATCGCCAACGCTGTTCAAGTTCATTTTAAAGATGGTACTGTAACAGAAAATGTGGAATGTGAATACCCACTTGGCCACCGTTTCCGTAGAGACGAAGCAATTCCAAAAGTTGTTCGAAAATTCACTGCAAATATGGCAGGTCATTATTCTAGTAAGCAACAAGAAAAAATCCATGAAGCTTGTCTAAATGAAGAAAAACTAGAAAATATGAATGTAAACGAATTTGTAGATCTATTCTTAATTTAATAATAGGGGGAATTTAGAATGGCTTGGGTTGTGAATAAACAGTCGACACAAGAGGAGCTTACGAATCGCTTCCGAGCTTTAGTAGAAGCAAATGAAATTTTGCAAATTCCAGGTGCTCATGATGCAATGGCGGCTCTTGTTGCGAAAAATACAGGTTTTTCAGCTCTATATTTATCGGGAGCTGCTTACACTGCAAGTAAAGGACTACCAGATTTAGGAATCGTGACGTCTACTGAAGTAGCAGAGAGAGCAAGGGATCTAGTTAGAGCTACAGATTTACCAGTTCTTGTTGATATTGATACAGGATTTGGTGGAGTACTAAACGTAGCGAGAACAGCTGTAGAAATGGTGGAAGCGAAAGTTGCGGCTGTTCAGATTGAAGATCAACAATTACCAAAGAAATGTGGACATTTAAATGGTAAGAAACTTGTTACTACAGAAGAATTAGTTCAAAAAATTAAAGCGATTAAAGAAGTTGCGCCAAGTTTATATATTGTAGCACGCACAGATGCTCGCGGCGTGGAAGGATTAGATGCAGCGATTGAAAGAGCGAATGCATATGTAAAAGCAGGGGCAGATGCAATATTCCCAGAAGCGCTTCAATCGGAAGAAGAATTTCGTTTATTTACTAGCAAAGTGAATGCACCTTTACTAGCAAATATGACTGAGTTCGGAAAAACACCATATTATAGTGCAGAGGAATTTGCGAATATGGGCTTCCAAATGGTAATTTATCCTGTAACTTCACTTCGTGTTGCTGCAAAAGCATATGAGAATGTGTTTACGCTAATTAAGGAAACAGGTTCTCAAAAAGATGCACTTTCTAATATGCAAACGAGAAGTGAATTATATGAAACAATTTCATATCATGACTTTGAAGAGTTAGATACTGGAATTGCAAAAACAGTATTATCTGAAGATCAATAGGTAGAAGGATTTAGGCGATGAAAATACATCTTTGGCAAAACGAACTGCTTGATGTGAAAAATCATCGCCTTCTGTTTTCAATAATAAGATATTCCACTCATCGTAGACGAGCATATGCAAAGATCAACGAAGGCCGAAATGATAGGGGGATTCAGATGGAGAAAACGAAGTTACCATGGGATGAATTTTTTTCACTCAATAAAGATGTGAATAATACTTTCTTTACACCAGAAGATTTTTCAGGGGATGAAGATTTAATTGCAAAAATGACAGAACAATTCGTTAAACAAGAAATTGTCCCGCAAATTGAGAATATTGAACAACATAACTATAAAGTTTCTCGCCAATTATTTGAGAAAGCTGGGGAACTTGGATTATTAGGCATTGAGGTACCAGAAGATTATGGCGGATTCGAGTTAGGAAAGGCTGTCTCAGGTCTTGTAGCAGAGAAAATGGGTTACGCTGGTGCATTTAGCGTTTCTTTTAATATACACGCCGGTGTAGGTACGTTGCCTTACATATATTATGGAACGAAAGAACAGAAAGAAAAATATTTACCGAAAATCGCATCGGGAGAATGGATTGGGGCTTATGCTTTAACTGAGCCAAATGCTGGTTCTGATGCTTTAAGTGCAAAAACGAGTGCAGTATTGAATGAAGATGGTACTGCTTGGAAGTTGAATGGTGAGAAGCAGTGGATTACAAATGCTCATATGGCAGATGTATACGTTGTTTTTGCGAAGACAAATAAAGGAATGACAGCGTTTATTGTCGAAAGAACATGTGAAGGTGTATCAATAGGATTAGAAGAAAAGAAGATGGGGATTAAAGGATCTTCAACAGCGACGCTTATTTTAGAAGATGTTGTCATCCCCGCTGAAAATATTTTAGGGGAAGTTGGGAAAGGGCATCACGTAGCTCTTAATATTCTTAACTTCGCTAGACTAAAACTTGCTTTTGGAAATATTGGAACAGCAAAACAAGCAATCGGTTTGTCAGTTCAATATGGAAAAGAGCGAAAACAGTTCCAAACGGAATTAGTAGATTTTACGATGATTCAAGAGAAAATTGCCAATATGATTATTTCTACATATGGAGCAGAAAGTGCAGCTTACCGTACAGCGGGTGTAATTGATGAAGCAATTCATGAGAGTGATGAAGATCTTATGAAAAAAATGTCCCAATTTGCAATTGAATGTGCACTGAATAAAGTAAACGCTTCTGAAACACTTGCTTATATCGTAGATGAAGCTGTACAAATTCATGGTGGTTACGGTTATATGCAAGAATACGAAGTAGAACGATTATATCGTGATGCTAGAATTAGTCGTATTTTTGAAGGAACGAATGAAATTAATAGATTAACAGTTGCAAAAATGTTAATGAAGCAAATCGAGCAAATAGAAGATACTGAAGTAGAAATTGATGTAGCAAATGTAGAAAGAAACCATCGTTACATTTTATTAGCGAAAAAATTGTTGAAACAATCTTTGAAAACGCTCTCTAAAACTCCAGGAATAAAAATTGAGCAAGAGCAAGAATATTCACGCGTATTATCAAATATGTTGACGGACGTGTACGTCATGGAATCAGCATTTTTACGTACGAGGAAAGCAGTTAATAAAAATGGTGAGGAAAAAGAGCGTACGAAGCAAATGATAACAGGTGTTATTTGTGAAGAAGGATATCGTAAAGTAGAAGAAGCTGCGATTTCCATTCTTTCAGCAGCTGTCACAGAAGAACAAAATAAACAAGAAATATTAGCTGAAATCCGTCAATTATTAGTGCCTTTATACTCAAACTTATTTACGAAAAAGAGAGAGATTGCGAAAGTTATTATAAATCGCGGGAAATATATTGTGTAAATAGGAGGAAAGCGATATGAAAAAGATTGGTTTTATCGGTTTAGGTAACATGGGTCTTCCAATGTCTAAAAATTTAGTTAAATCTAGCTACACAGTATATGGAGTGGACTTGAATAAAGAGGCGGAAGCTTCCTTTGAAAAAGAAGGAGGAATTATCGGCCTATCAATCTCAAAACTAGCAGAGACATGCGATGTGATTTTTACAAGCTTACCATCACCTCGTGCTGTTGAAGCGGTATATTTTGGGGAAGAAGGATTATTTGAAAATAGCCACTCGAATGTAGCTTTAATTGATACAAGTACAGTATCTCCACAATTAAACAAACAATTAGAGGAATCGGCGAAGGAAAAGAAAGTAGACTTTTTAGCAGCACCTGTTAGCGGTGGGGTAATTGGTGCAGAAAACCGTACATTAACGTTTATGGTTGGTGGATCGAAAGAAGTGTATGAGAAAACTGAATCTGTCATGGAAGTACTTGGAGCGAATGTTTTCCATGTTAGTGAGCAGATTGATAGTGGTACAACTGTTAAATTAATTAATAATCTATTAATTGGTTTTTATACAGCTGGTGTGAGTGAAGCTTTAACATTAGCGAAAAAGAACAATATGGATTTAGATAAAATGTTTGATATTTTAAATGTAAGTTACGGTCAAAGTAGAATTTATGAGCGTAATTATAAAAGTTTCATTGCATCAGAAAATTATGAGCCAGGCTTTACTGTGAATTTATTAAAGAAAGATTTAGGATTTGCAGTAGATTTAGCGAAAGAAAGCGAACTTCACTTACCAGTAAGTGAGATGCTATTAAACGTATATGAAGAAGCGAGTGAGGCAGGATATGGTGAAAACGATATGGCTGCTTTATATAAGAAAGTTAGCGAACAATTAATTTCTAATCAAAAATAGTGCACTTATAAAAACCATGATAAAAAAGGAGAGAATATAATGATTACAACTGAAATTAAACGAGTGAAAAATCATATTAATGGCGAATGGGTAGAATCTACTGGTACGGAAGTAGAAGCGGTTCCGAATCCGGCAACTGGAAAAATCATCGCTTACGTTCCACTTTCTCCAAAAGAAGATGTTGAAAAAGCTGTTGAAGCGGCAAAAACGGCATACAAAACATGGTCTAAAGTGCCAGTTCCAAATCGTTCAAGACAACTATACAAATATCTACAATTGTTACAAGAAAATAAAGATGAGCTTGCAAAAATCATTACGCTAGAAAACGGTAAAACGCTAACGGATGCAACTGGTGAAGTACAGCGTGGTATTGAAGCGGTAGAACTTGCAACATCAGCACCAAATTTAATGATGGGACAAGCTCTTCCGAATATTGCTAGTGGAATTGATGGATCGATTTGGCGCTACCCAATCGGAGTTGTTGCGGGTATTACACCGTTTAACTTCCCGATGATGATTCCATTATGGATGTTCCCACTTGCAATTGCTTGCGGTAATACATTCGTATTAAAAACATCTGAAAGAACGCCACTTTTAGCTGAGCGACTTGTAGAGTTATTCTATGAAGCTGGTTTTCCAAAAGGGGTATTAAATTTAGTACAAGGCGGAAAAGATGTTGTAAATAGTATTTTAGAAAATAAAGATATTCAAGCAGTTTCGTTTGTTGGCTCTGAGCCAGTGGCACGCTACGTATATGAAACTGGTACAAAAAATGGTAAACGTGTACAAGCGTTAGCAGGTGCGAAAAACCATGCGATTGTAATGCCAGATTGCAACCTTGAGAAAACAGTACAAGGTGTAATTGGATCTGCGTTTGCAAGTAGTGGAGAGCGCTGCATGGCATGTTCAGTAGTAGCAGTAGTTGATGAAATTGCTGATGAATTCATTGATGTATTAGTAGCGGAAACGAAGAAGTTAAAAGTAGGTGACGGTTTCAACGAAGATAATTATGTTGGACCATTAATCCGTGAATCTCATAAAGAACGTGTTTTAGGCTATATTAATAGTGGTGTAACAGATGGAGCAACTTTACTAGTAGATGGCCGTAAAATCAATGAAGAAGTTGGAGAAGGTTACTTTGTTGGTGCAACGATCTTTGATGGTGTAAATCAAGAAATGAAAATTTGGCAAGATGAAATTTTCGCTCCGGTATTAAGTATTGTAAGAGTAAAAGATTTAGAAGAAGGTATTAAGCTGACAAATCAATCGAAATTTGCGAATGGTGCTGTTATTTATACATCAAATGGAAAACATGCACAAACATTCCGAGACAATATTGATGCTGGTATGATTGGTGTAAACGTTAATGTTCCAGCACCAATGGCATTCTTCGCATTTGCAGGAAACAAAGCTTCATTCTTTGGAGATCTTGGTACAAATGGTACGGATGGCGTTCAATTTTATACACGTAAAAAAGTTGTAACTGAGCGCTGGTTTTAATAAAGTGAAATGATAATGAGTGGGGTGCATTCCCACTCATTATAAAAATAATACAAACGAAAATACACTACTCATAATGGAATAGTGTATTTTCGTTTGTATTGTGTTAACTATTTCTTTCAAAGGCTAATTTAATACCAAACCCAATTAAGACGATTCCTGTAATCCCTTGAATATAACGCTGTGTCTTCGGTTTTTTCATAAAAGCACTAATTTTATCAATTAAAAATATATAAAAAGCAAACCAAATGACGGTTAAAATGAGATAAGTAAGTCCCATAACGAGAAGTTGTATAAATGTATTATGATTTGGATTTAAAAACTGTGGTAAAAAAGTTAAAAAGAAGACTGCAATCTTAGGGTTTAGTAAATTTGTAAGAAACCCTTGGCGAAAGCAAGAAGTATGTTTATTGTCATTATTTATTGGAACGTCATTTGTATTTAAGTCTTCTGTGTTTCTTACTGCTAAAAGGGCTTTAATACCAATATAGACTAAATATACAGCACCAACATATTTAAAAATAGAAAATAAAAGTGCAGACTTTACAATAAGTGCTGAAAGACCAATTACAGCAGCTAAAGTGTGAATTAAAAGCGCAACACAAGTACCAAAAACAGTTTTTACGCCGCCGATTTTGCCGGCAATCAATGTGTTTTTCGTAGCCATTGCTGTATCAGGACCGGGTAGAATAATAAGACATATAGACATAATAATAAACAGAAAAAATTTTCCATAATGTTATCCGCCTTCCTTTTTTTGTTTTTAGAAAATTCGATTAACGTTAGTTTAACATACATTTTAGTTAAATAAAATTAAATTATATTTAAAATTATTTAACTGAAAAGAAGAGGCCATATAGAGTAGCTGAGAGTGTGCTACAATATATGGCCTCTTTATTTAAGCGTTAAGTAAGTTAAAGAATCGATTTACATCTTCTTCTGAAACATCACTTAATTGTTTATATTTATAATTTGGATTTTGGTCTTTATCAACTACAACGGAGCGTACTCCTTCAAAGAAATCTTCATGTCGCATGAAGTTTTTAGCGAGTATAAGATCTGTCGCGAAACATTCTTCAACTGACTTTTCTTGGCCATCAATAAACTGTTTTAATGTTACCTTTAATGAAACAGGGGATTTGGATAATAGCTTTTCTTTCGTTGTTTGGGCAAATGGACTTTGATCTTTCTCTAACGATTGAATGATTCCCTCAATTGTATCGAATGCAAAATGCGAATTAATTTCTTCTACTGAAGAAGAAAGATTGCCATCTAAGTTTGGAGCAGTTGCAAATGTACGAATAACTTCTTTTAAATGAGTATGTACATCTTCTTTTTTCCAATTTACATTTTCAAGTGCGGTAAGGAAATTTGGTAATGAATCTGATGTCATAAAGTAATCAGCAGCGTTAATATATAATACATCAGGAGCTTTTAAAATAGATGCCGTTAAAGCAACATATCGACCAGTATATCCAGGCGCTTTATTTAAGAAATAAGCAGCACCGACATCCGGGAAGAAACCGATGTTCATTTCAGGCATTGCCCACTTCGTACGCTCTGTTACAATTCGATACGTCGCTCCATTTGTCAGACCGACACCACCGCCCATTACAATTCCATCTAAACAAGCGATAATTGGTTTTTTGTATTGATAAATAAATGTATCAATTTCATATTCTTCTTCAAAAAACTGCTCTGCATGTTGTAATGCAACTTCGTTAGAACGTGCTTCGTATAGCGTTTTAATATCACCACCTGCACAAAAACCTTTCGTCCCAGCTCCTTTTAAAACGATGAGCTCAATACGCTCATCTTGCTCCCATTCTTTAAGTTTTTGCCCAATTGGTTGTAACATGTCATAGGATAAAGAATTAAGTGCTTTTGGACGGTTTAAAGTAATCGATGCAACGCCGTTTTCGCTAACAGAAAATAAAACGTGTTCAGTCATTATAAATCCTCCCTTACTTATCTTTCTATTCTTATTTCTTGATACATGCTGAAATGTCCTCTATAATTTTTGTCTAAATTAGGTGCTTAGTGTTAGTATTTATCGCATATTTTGACGAGTTATATTTGCAGGATTTCAGAGAATGAAGAGGAATATTACAACATTACTGTAAGTGCTATTATTTGAAAATGTCGTGTTGAAGGCGCTATTATATGTATAACTTATATTGAGTTAGTATACGTGGCGTAAATTAAAGAGTGGATGTAGAAAAAGTTAAAAGGCTGAATTATCTAACTTTTAAAGAGCGCGGGGTTTGTATATAATTAGAAATAGAGAAAGGAGAGATCGGAATGCCAGGACCTTTACTATTGTCGGTTATTATTTTGTCATCTCTTATGGTAGGAATTACACAGTATTTTCATCATACAGATACGACAGAAGAAGTGAAGGCTAAGGTACGTCTCGTGTTTCCGATTTTTATAATATCTATTTCCATATGCTTTTTATTAAATAAAGATGGGTATGTTGTGGCCGTATTTGCGTTTTTTGTAGCGATTGTCCTAATAACTGTATTGTACTACGTTATGAAAGAGTACTTACAAAAATAAGGATGCCTGAAAGGGCATTTTTATTTTTGTAGATTAATAATTTCACATACCGTATTTCATATAAAAAAACATAAAATATTTATAATTAAAAAAGTATGTACATCGCGGTGTATTTACTTGTCAATCTTGCATGACCACTATACTATTAAAATGTAGAGATTAGAAAAAAGGGGTTGTATCTAGCATGAAATTTGAGATGCATACAAAAATTATTTCAAATGAAAAAGAAGTAAGATTACATATAGAAGATAATTTATTTCAATTAATTTTAGATGGTTATCATCTATTTACTATTCAAGAAATATTGCCTTTATATAAATCAAACGAAGAAAGAATCGGTAGTGCAATTGTCCAAAAGTTAGAATGGGAGAACGGAAAAACTACACTAAACTATCAGCTTGTTTCACTACAATCAGTAAACTAAAAGGAGAAGGGTAATATGAAGTTTTTTCATACAGCGGATTGGCATTTAGGTAAGCTTGTTCATGGTGTATATATGACTGAAGATCAAAAAATTGTGTTAGATCAGTTTGTACAAGCTGTTGAAGAGGAAAAACCGGATGCTGTAATTATTGCAGGAGATTTATATGACCGAGCAATTCCACCTACAGAAGCAGTAGACTTATTAAATGATGTATTACAAAAGATAGTTATTGATTTACAAACACCAATAATTGCAGTTGCAGGAAACCACGATAGTCCGGACCGCATACATTTTGGTAGTAATTTAATGAAAAAACAAGGATTACATATTGTTGGACAATTCCAGTTTCCATACAATCCTGTTGTTTTAAATGATGAATACGGAGAGGTTCATTTCCATCTCGTTCCGTATGCAGATCCAAGTATTGTTAGACACATATTGAAAAATGAAGATGTTCGTTCTCATGATGATGCGATGCGTATTTTTATGAACGAACTCTCTGAAACGATGGATAAAGAAGCGAGACACATATTTGTAGGACATGCATTTGTAACTTCTTCAGGAGAGGCAGAGGAAAATACGAGTGATGCGGAACGACCACTTTCAATTGGTGGTGCTGAATATGTAAATAGCCATTATTTTGATAAGTTTCATTACACGGCGCTTGGCCATTTACATCAAGCGCATTTTGTACGTAATGAGACAATTCGTTATTCAGGTTCACCACTTGCATATTCTATTTCTGAAGAAAAGCATAAAAAAGGATATTATATTGTGGAACTGGATGAAAAAGGTGAAACAACAATTGAAAAACGTTTACTTACACCACGTCGTAAAATGCGTACAGTAGAAGCGAAAATAGACGATTTATTGCTTCATCCAGTGAGTGAAGATTATGTATTTGTGAAATTATTAGATGAAAATCCTGTCTTGCAGCCAATGGAAAAAATACGTTCTGTATACCCAAATGCAATGCATGTTGAAAGATCTATTCAAAGACGAGAGTTCACAGATGAAAATGAAGTAACTGTTTCAAGACATAAAACGGATGATTTATCTCTTTTAAAAGCATTTTATAAAGAAATGAAAGGGCTAGATTTATCAGAAGAGAAAGAATGTCTATTTTTAGATGTTTTGCAAACAGTGCAAGAACGGGAAGGTGAGCGAGGATGAGACCGATTCAGCTTATAATGACCGCGTTTGGTCCATATAAACAGAAAGAAGTAATCGATTTTAAAGATCTTGGTGAGCATCGTATTTTCGCTATTTCTGGAAATACAGGAGCTGGAAAGACAACGATTTTTGATGCGATTTGTTATGTATTATATGGAGAGGCTAGTGGAGAAGAGCGCAGTGATACAAACATGCTTCGTAGCCAATTTGCTGATGATGATGTTTATACAAGTGTGGAATTAACTTTTCAATTAAAAGGAAAAAGTTATGAAATTAAACGACAACTGGGCCATAAAAAACAAGGAAATAAAACAATTACAGGACATGCAGTCGAATTATATGAAGTAATTGATGAGGAAAAAGTTCCATGTGTCGATCGTTTTCATGTAACGGATGTAAATAAAAAAGTTGAAGATTTAATTGGATTAAGTAAACATCAATTTAGCCAAATTGTCATGTTACCGCAAGGAGAGTTCCGAAAATTATTAACATCTGAAACGGAAAATAAAGAAGAAATACTACGCCGCATTTTTAAAACAGATCGTTATAAATTAATGCGTGAGATATTAGATCAAAAGCGTAAACAATGGAAAGACGTCTTACAAGAAAAACAAAAAGAACGTGAGTTATATTTCCGTAATGTATTTAAATTACCAATACGTGATGGAGCATTATTAGAGACATTAGTGGAGCAAGAGCATGTAAATACACATCAAGTAGTAGAGGCATTAGAACAAGAAACAATTTGGTACAATGCAGAGGTTGAGCAATTACACTTAGAACAAAATGACAAAACGAAACAATTAAAAGAAGCAGAGGCACGTTTTCATGCAGCAAAAGCTGTAAATGAGAAATTCAAATATTTAGAACAAAAGAATGAGAAGTACAGTATTTTACAAGAAAACCGTGCCGTAATCGAAATGAAAGAAAAATCTTTTAAACATGCGGAACAGGCGAAGCGATTATTACCATTTGAGCAATGGTATGAGGAAGCGATGCAATATGAACAGCAGTCTGAAAGTTTGTTAAAACAGATAATCGCAAAAAAAGAGCATATAATGAACAGTTTTGCACTTGCTCAGGAGAAATATGAAGCATTAAAGAATAAGGCATCCGAGCGAGAAAATGCTAAAAAACAAGTTCAAAGACTAGAAGAGTTACAGCCAATTATTGCATCATTAGCTGAGAAAAAGTTAAATTTGCAAAATGCTGAAATTCAAATAGGAAAATTAAAAGAAGGTATGCAAAAGTTAGATGAACAACTAGAAGCGCATAAAAATGAAAAACAAAGAATGTCTGGCGAATTACAGCAATTAGAAGCAGCGCTTGAACAATATGTAGCTAAAGTAGAAGAACTAACGAATATGCGAGAAGATGCAAAAGTATTAAAGCAGGCATATGATGTATGGCAAGAAAAACAAAAATACGAGCTAGAAAAAGAAAGTGCGTTTCATAAGATGCAACAGGCAGTTAGTACATATGAAAATATTGAACGCCGCTGGTTAAGTGAACAAGCTGGTATATTAGCTCTTCATTTACATGATGGTGAATCTTGTCCAGTATGTGGTAGTATGGACCACCCGAAAAAAGCTACAGAGCAAAGTAATGCAATTGATGAAAAAGAGTTAAATGAGCTAAGAGAAAAGAAAAATATTGCGGAAAAATTACATGTTCAATTAGAAGAAAAGTGGAATTTCTATCGAGTTCAATATGAACAAGTGATAGAAGAAGTGCTAAAGCGAGGCTATCGCTCAGAAGAATTAGTAGAAACATATAGTGCGCTCGTTCAAAAAGGAAAGCAATTAGCAGCAGAAGTTAATGCGTTAAAAGCAAGTGAAGAAACGCGTAAGCAAATTGCTGTGAATATAAAAAGCGTAGAAGAAAAAGTAGAAGAACTCCAGAAACAAAAGCGTGAAGTAGAAACTGTGCAGCACCGTACTGAAATGGAGTGTATGCAGCTTCGTACGTCATATGAACATGATAAGCAAAATATTCCGGAAAGCTTGCAAACGGTACAAGCTTGGAAAGTACAGTTTGACCAAGCTCTGCAAGAACTTAGGTTAATGGAAGATGAATGGGAGAAAGTACAAGAGGCGTATCAACATTGGCAAAATGAAAATATACGTATTCAAGCAGAACATGATAATGCTTCTAATCAATTTAATAGTGCAAAAGAGAAGAAAGAAGAGACGTTTACACGCTTTATGAAAGAGCTAGAACAAAGCGGATTTACAGATCAATTAACATATAAAGAATCCAAATTAAATGATGCTGAGATGGATAAGTTACAACAAGAAATCCAAAGTTATTACTCATCTCTAGAAGTACTTACAAAACAAATTGACGAATTAAAAGCAGACTTAAAAGATAAAGAGTATATGGACATTTCTTCATTAGATGAGCAAGTGAGAGAATTGGAAATTAGCCTTGATATTATTAAAGAAAAACGACAACGTGCTCAAAACGCCGTATCATATATTACGGATTTACATGAAAATATTAAACGAATTGATGAACAAATTCATGAGGAAGAAAAAGCATTCCAAGAACTTGTTGATTTATATGAAGTAATGAAAGGGGATAACGATAGTCGTATATCCTTTGAACGTTACATCTTAATTGAGTATTTAGAACAAATTGTTCAAATTGCGAACGAACGACTACGTAAATTATCAAATGGACAATTTTATTTAAAACGAAGCGAACGAGTTGAAAAGAGGAATCGACAAAGTGGATTAGGATTAGATGTATATGATGCATATACAGGTCAAACCCGAGATGTAAAAACATTATCTGGCGGTGAGAAATTTAACGCATCACTTTGCTTAGCACTTGGAATGGCAGATGTAATTCAAGCGTATGAGGGTGGTATTTCCATCGAAACGATGTTTATCGATGAAGGATTCGGCTCATTAGATGAAGAGTCATTAACGAAAGCAGTTGACGCCCTAATCGACTTGCAAAAATCAGGTCGCTTTATCGGTGTAATTTCACACGTTCAAGAACTGAAAAACGCAATGCCAGCTGTATTAGAAGTAACGAAGCAGAAAGATGGGTGTAGTCAGACGAGGTTTGTGGTGAAATAAGCTTGTCAAATTGAAAGTATCTATCCTTACTTTGAACATTGTATCAAATTGTTATAACGTTTTTTCAATTAAGTTCAAATGAATTTAATAATGTTTTTATATAAAGCCGTCTCTATAGTAGAGGCGGCATCTTTATTATTTAAAGGAATGAATGATGCAATTATGAATCATTTGAAGAAGGTGGCGTATTTGCCAAACGGTTATAACTTTTAAAGGCTGAAATTGCAGATATAACACCACCTGTTAAAAATAAAGCTGAACCACCAACTAAAATAATACGACTGACATACGTTTCACGCGCTTCTTCAACTTGTTCTTGTAACGGTGTTGGCATATAAATTCCCCCTCAATAAGAATGTGTTTTGCAATAGTATATACAAATGCCTAAAATATGTTAAAATCACTGGATAGTATTATGAGGAAGTATATAGTTAGATGTGAATTGTTTGAAAAATCTTCATTATAAATTTATGCTAACTTCACATAGAGCACAAATTGAAATTGTATTATGTATATGTACCAAATAGATGAAATTGTATAGTATTGCTGTTTTTAAATAATCAAAATCCTATTATTTCTATATAAGGGTCTTAATTGTATATTAGAGATAATATTTTATTTAGAAGCAGATTTTAATAAAAAGGAATTCAAATAAAAGGGGAATGTCTTATGACAACATATACGAGCGAGATAAAAAAAAGTTTAGTAACTGAAGAAGATGTGGATATTTTAAAAATAATGGCGCATCCAATACGATTACAAATTGTAAATGAATTAAGTGCACGCAAAACTTGTAATGTAACACAATTAACAGAAATATTGAATATTCCTCAATCGACTGTTTCGCAGCATTTATCAAAAATGAAAGGTAAAGTGCTAAGAGCTGAGAGAAGAGGGTTAGAAATTTATTATTATATTAATAATTTAAAAGCAAGCAAGATTGTTAGTGTTTTAGGATATGTAAATTAATGAATTGTTATTATACAAAATAGCCTCCGCTGTTAAGCAGGGGCTATTTTGTATTGTATTGTTTTATTTATTTGCATTTAAAATTTTATAGTTTTTATGATTTACAATTGTTCGGTCAAATTCAAAAGTACCACCGCTTACATCTGTGACTTCAACTAAGACCGATTCAGTGTATAGTTTTAGTACAGATGCTGTGATCTTTAAGTTATTTCGTTGAAATAGTATAGTATCGCCTACGTTTGCTTTCATAGTACCTCCTTATAAAAGTCAGAAATGTTTGTTTATTATATATATTAAACCACGTATAGATATATTAGTGAATGTTTAGTTTTATTTATCAATAAAATATTTGTTGTTTAATAAAAATTAAAGTGCAAAGTTATGTAAATGAATTATATATTTTCTGTTTTTATGTAGAAAATTGTAAAAAACGTTGTAATTTTGTATGTTTCGTTAGAAAAACAAGATATACGGAAGTGGAAATGGTGGGATTTTTGATTACAAGCATTGTAATGAGAAGCCAGATTACAAGAATATTAAATTATTTGTATTAAGAAATATAGAAGCAACATGTTATAAAGCTGGGGAGTTAAAAAGAATATGGTGTTTTTTTATTTGTATAGGATAATCAAAATTTTGAAGTCCAGCCATGGTGTAACAGGGCGCATAACTTTGTATAAAAGGGGATATGAAAACACACATAAGTCGTATTGATGTAAAACATTATAAAAACTACTACGTATTTAACAAGTAGTTTTTTGTATTTCACCCTTCGTTTTCTGTAACTGATTCCATATTTTTGACGCTCCATCTTGTAAGTGCTTACATAAACGGAAACATCCTATACAATGAAGTTGTTAAATCAAATGAGGTGGCGAAAATAAAAATAAAAAAAGCATATTTAGCGAATAGCATTGAAATAGAAAGAGGAGGAGAGATGGTATGAAAAAATCATCGGTTAATCCATGGCTTGTTGTCCTTGGAACAGTCATAGTACAAATGGGGCTTGGTACGATATATACATGGAGCTTATTCAATCAGCCCTTAGTGAGTAAATACGGTTGGAGTCTTAACGCTGTTGCTATAACATTCTCAATTACTAGCCTGTCTTTAGCGTTTTCAACTTTGTTTGCGAGTAAATTGCAAGAAAAATGGGGACTTCGTAAACTTATTATGATAGCTGGACTAGCATTAGGACTAGGATTAATACTTAGTTCACAAGCTTCCTCATTAATATTGCTTTATGTACTAGCAGGGGTTGTTGTAGGTTATGCAGATGGTACAGCATATATCACTTCATTATCCAATTTAATAAAGTGGTTTCCAAAGCGTAAAGGTTTAATTGCTGGTATTTCTGTCTCTGCATATGGTTCGGGTAGCTTAATTTTTAAATATATTAACGCACAGTTAATTGAATCAGTTGGTGTATCACAAGCGTTTATATACTGGGGTTTAATTGTTACAGCTATGATTGTCCTTGGCGCTTGTTTAATCCATCAAGCTGCAGATCAAGGAGCAGTTCATGAAACAAAAACTCAGGAATATACAACGAAAGAAATGTTAGGCACAAAACAAGTATACTTATTATTTATTATGTTATTTACATCATGTATGAGTGGCTTATACTTAATTGGTATGGTAAAAGACATTGGTGTTCAACTTGTAGGGCTTAGCGCAGCGACAGCAGCTAATGCGGTGGCTATGGTTGCAATCTTCAATACATTAGGTCGTATTATTTTAGGACCGTTATCAGATAAAATCGGCCGTTTAAAAATCGTTACTGGTACATTTGTTGTTATGGCAGCTTCAGTCTTGGTTTTAAGTTTCGTAGATTTAAATTATGGTATCTACTTCGTATGTGTAGCAAGTGTAGCGTTTTGCTTTGGTGGAAATATCACTATTTTCCCAGCTATCGTTGGTGATTTCTACGGTATGAAAAACCATAGTAAGAACTACGGAATTGTGTATCAAGGATTTGGATTTGGAGCGCTCGCTGGTTCCTTTATCGGTGCAGTTCTAGGTGGATTCAAACCAACTTTCATGGTGATCGGCGTATTATGTGTCGTATCATTTATTATCGCACTTTTAATCCAAGTGCCTAAGCAGAAAAAAGAAAAAGAAGAAGAGTATCGCAGTGTAGCGTAAGTATATAAATCTTCTTTAACACTATGTTTACTAAAAAGCACCCTATTTAATAGGGTGCTTTTTTATGAATTACAACATGTGGAATTTTCTAGAGGCAAAAAAATGAGTAAAGTATCCGTTTGGATTATATTGGAATATCATAAATTGATATATTATATTCGAAATACTTATTAAATCTTAAATTATAAACACGACATGTATCGGTAATTGCAAGATATACTTTCTCGATATTTTCAGAAAAATGTTGAGAAAATATATACTTGAGTTTTTGGTAAGGCTTTGTAAATGAAGGTATCTACAGTTTATCTTCTTCAATTTTAAAAAGAGGAGTACGAATTAAATTTTTTTAATGTAAGTACTTATTAATGCTTTTAGATGTAATTGTATTGAGAAGTACTAAAATATTTTATCTGAAAAATAAAAATAGGTTGACAAGTTTATTGAGAAAGATTATCATTTCGATGTAAGAATATTAAATGAAAAACATTATCAATGAATAATATTTTGATGAAAAGTACACTTGACCAATTAGTTTAGTAAGTGTATTATTTTTTACATTGATAGTGATAATCGTTATCATTATTACTATTTGTTTAATTAGATCAATTTTCAAATGAAAGGATAGAGGAAATGAACTTAGGGGAATTTGATGGAAAAACGGTTTTAGTAACAGGTGCAGCTCAAGGTATAGGCAGTGTTGTTGCCAAAATGTTTTTAGAAAGAGGAGCTACAGTTATTGCGGTTGATCAAAATGAAGAGGGGTTAAACGTACTCTTAAATGAAAATGAATTAAATGAAACACGTATGAAAACATTTCATTTAGATGTGAGTGATAGTACCGCTGTTGAAGATATGGTAAACGGTATTGAAAATGATATAGCACCAATAGATATATTAATAAATGTTGCAGGGGTATTACGTATGGGACCAATTCACTCTTTAAGTGATGAAGATTGGAATAAAACCTTCTCTGTAAATTCTACAGGAGTTTTCTATATGTCTCGAGCAGTAAGTAAACATATGATGCAAAGAAGGTCAGGGGCAATTGTTACAGTTGGTTCAAATGCGGCAAATACTCCGAGAATGGAAATGGCTGCGTACGCTGCATCAAAAGCCGCAACCACAATGTTTATGAAGTGTTTAGGATTAGAGCTTGCAGCATACAATATTCGCTGCAACTTAGTTTCTCCTGGTTCTACTGAAACTGAAATGCAAAGATTACTATGGGCTGATGAGAATGGAGCTGAAAATATAATTGCTGGTTCTCAAAATACATATAGACTCGGTATTCCGTTACAAAAAATTGCACAACCTTCAGAAATTGCTGAAGCAGTATTGTTTTTAGCTTCTGATAAAGCGAGTCATATTACAATGCACAATTTATGTGTCGATGGCGGAGCTACATTAGGAGTTTAATAAAAAATTCAGGAGGTTTTAATATTATGAATGAACTTATAGCCATAAAGGAACTGTCAGAAAAATTATTAGAAGATTATAAAACTGAATCTTCGTTCTTTTTCGCTTCACCAACTCGAACGATATTGACAGAAGGAGAGTTTACTACAGTAAAACATCATGAAATTGAAAGTTTTCCAGAACTTGTACAAGCGGTATTAAGTAATGCAAAACAAGCCGGAAATCCGAATCCTATCGTTGTTGGTGCTTTGCCTTTTGATCGTAGAAAAGAAGTTCAACTTATCGTACCAGAACATAGTAGAATTGCTGAGCGTTTACAGTTAGAGACAACAAATGAGATAAAACGAAATGAGAAACTGACATTTGAAATGACACCGGTTCCAGCTCCTGAAGTTTATATGGATGGTGTGAAGCAAGGAATAGCAAAAATTCAGGACGGAGATTTAAGAAAAATCGTTCTATCCAGATCATTGGATGTTAAGTCTTCCGAGAAAATTGATCAACAAAAACTACTCCGTGAATTAGCGGAACATAATAAGCACGGCTACACATTTGCTGTTAATTTGCCGAAAGATGAAAACGAGTACAGTAAGACGTTAATTGGAGCAAGTCCTGAATTACTTGTTTCACGTCATGGTATGCAAGTAATTTCTAATCCGTTGGCTGGCTCAAGACCACGAAGTGAGGATCCAGTAGAAGATAAAAGAAGGGCAGAAGAATTACTTTCTTCTCCAAAAGATTTACATGAACATGCGGTAGTAGTTGAATCGGTTGCCGCTGCGCTTCGCCCTTACTGTCATATATTACATGTTCCAGAAAAACCCTCAGTTATTCATAGTGAAGCAATGTGGCATTTGTCTACGGAAGTGAAAGGTGAACTAAAGGACCCAAATACGTCTTCTTTAGAATTAGCAATTGCCCTTCATCCAACGCCAGCAGTTTGCGGAACTCCAATGGAAGAAGCGAGAGAGGCTATTCAAAAAATTGAGCCATTTGACCGTGAATTCTTTACAGGAATGTTAGGGTGGAGCGATTTAAATGGAGATGGCGAATGGATTGTTACAATTCGTTGTGCTGAAGTGCAAGAGAATACACTTCGCTTATATGCAGGTGCTGGAGTTGTTGCTGAATCAAAGCCAGAAGATGAGTTAGCAGAAACATCAGCTAAGTTCCAAACAATGTTGAAGGCTTTAGGGTTAAGAGATAATTCGCTGAATGAAAAATAGGGGGAAGAAAGAATGTTAATAGGTTATACGGAATGGCCAAAAGAATTTGCCAATCGCTATCGAGAAGAAGGGTGTTGGCTTGGAGAAACATTTGGTTCGATGTTAAAAGAGCGCGCTGAAAAATATGGGGATCAAATTGCGGTTGTAAGTAGTAATACGCATATAACGTATAGTGAACTTGATAAAAAGGTAGATCGCTTAGCTTCAGGTTTACTGAATTTAGGAATAAAGAAAGAAGATCGAGTTGTAATCCAGTTACCTAATATTATAGAGTTTTTCGAAATATGCTTTGCGCTATTTCGCATTGGAGCATTCCCTGTTTTTGCACTACCTTCTCATCGCAGTAGTGAAATTAGTTATTTTTGCGAGTTTGGTGAAGCGAGTGCTTACGTTATTTCAGATAAGGCTCTCGGCTTTGATTATCGAAAACTAGCAAGAGAAGTGAAAGAGAAAGTTCCCGCTTTACAACATGTAATCGTAGTGGGGGAAGAAGAAGAATTCGTGAACATAACTGATCTTTATATGGATCCGATTCCGTTACCAGAAGTTCAGCCAAGTGATGTTGCGTTTCTCCAATTATCAGGAGGGACGACAGGACTTTCTAAATTAATTCCTAGAACACATGATGACTATATTTATAGTTTACGTGTTAGCGCTGACATTTGTAATTTAAATGCAGAAAGTGTCTATATGGCAGTTCTTCCAGTAGCACACAATTACCCGATGAGTTCTCCAGGGACATTTGGAACTTTCTATGCGGGTGGAAAAGTAGTATTGGCAACTGGAGGTAGTCCAGATGAGGCATTTACTCTTATAGAAAAAGAAAAAGTTACGATTACAGCGCTCGTTCCACCATTAGCAATGATTTGGCTTGATGCGGTATCTTCCCGTAATAACGATTTATCAAGCCTGCAAGTTATTCAAGTAGGCGGTGCGAAATTTAGTGCCGAAGTTGCGAAGCGTATACGCCCTACATTCGGATGTACGTTACAGCAAGTGTTCGGTATGGCGGAAGGGTTAGTAAATTACACAAGACTAGATGATCCAGAAGAAATCATTATTCATACGCAAGGTAGACCGATGTCTACATTCGATGAAGTAAGGGTTGTTGATGAAAATGATAACGATGTAAAACCCGGTGAAGTAGGAAGTTTATTAACAAGAGGGCCATATACAATTCGTGGTTATTATAAAGCGGAAGAGCATAATGCACGATCATTTACAAAGGATGGATTTTATCGTACAGGAGATCTTGTGAAAGTAAATGAACAAGGTTACATCATTGTAGAAGGAAGAGATAAAGATCAAATTAATCGTGGCGGTGAGAAGGTTGCTGCGGAAGAAGTTGAAAATCATCTATTAGCACATGATGCAGTACATGATGTAGCAATTGTATCTATGCCTGACGATTATTTAGGAGAACGCACTTGCGCTTTTGTTATCGCTCGTGGACAAGTCCTAACTGCAAACGAGTTAAAAATGTTCTTAAGAGAACGTGGTATAGCAGCTTATAAGATTCCAGATCGAATTGAATTTATTGAATCCTTCCCACAAACAGGTGTTGGAAAAGTAAGCAAAAAAGAATTACGTAAAGTCATTGCTGAAAAACTTATTACAGTAAAACAATAATAAAAATCGGAAGGAAGTGATTAGATGGCTATCCCATCTATTTCAGTATATAAAATGCCAATTGAATCAGAACTACCAAAAAATAAAGTGAATTGGACGCCAGATCCGAAACGTGCGGTTCTTCTAATCCATGACATGCAAGAATATTTTCTTGATGCATATAGCGATACAGAATCGCCAAAAGTAGAACTAATTTCAAATATTAAGGTGATAAGAGAAAGATGTAAGGAACTTGGTATACCAGTTGTTTATACAGCACAACCTGGTGGACAAACGTTAGAACAACGAGGGTTATTACAAGATTTTTGGGGTGACGGTATTCCTGCTGGACCAGACAAAAAGAAAATTGTGGATGAACTTACTCCAGATGAGGATGATATATTCCTAACAAAATGGAGATATAGTGCATTTAAAAAGACGAATCTATTAGAAATTTTAAATGAACAGGGAAGAGATCAACTTATTATTTGCGGTATTTATGCGCATATTGGTTGCCTTTTAACAGCTTGTGAAGCTTTTATGGATGGTATAGAGCCATTTTTTGTAGCAGATGCAGTTGCTGATTTTTCACTAGAGCATCATAAACAAGCATTGGAGTATGCATCTAATAGATGTGCAGTAACGACGTCAACAAACTTACTATTAAAAGATTTACAAAGTGTAAAAAGCGATGACAGTGAAGGAATCACTTTACAGGAAGTACATGAACTAGTTGCACAACTACTCCGTGAGCCAGTAGAGAGTATTGAAGTTGATGAAGACTTATTAAATAGAGGACTTGATTCGGTCAGAATTATGAGTTTAGTAGAGAAGTGGCGCCGCGAAGGGAAAGAAATCACTTTTGCAGATTTAGCAGAACGTCCAACTGTTGATGATTGGTACCGTTTACTATCTTCACAAGTAGCACAAGTGCTGTAACAAATAGACTACATAATAAAGGGGTAGTAAAGAATGCCTAAAAGTCAAAAGATTCGTCATTCGTTATCATCTGCGCAGTTTGGTATGTGGTTTGCGCAGCAATTAGATCCGCTTAATCCGATTTATAATACTGGGGAATATATAGAAATAAACGGAAATATTAATCAAGAAATTTTCGAGTTAGCTGTATGTAAAGTTATAACAGAAGCAGAAGCACTTCATGTTCGTTTCGAAGAGGATGAAATTGGCCCATGGCAAGTTATTGAGGAATCGTCAAAGTTTCATATGCATTTTATTGACGTTCGTAAAGAGGAAAATCCTGAAGAAGCTGCTAAGGAATGGATGAAAAATGATTTATCTGTACCGATAGATTTAAAAGAAGATAAATTTTTTACTGAAGCACTTATTCAAGTTGAAAATAATCGTTTCTTTTGGTATCAGCGCATCCATCACATTGTGATGGATGGCTATGGATTTTCACTTCTTAGCCAAAAGGTAGCGAATGAGTATACATCACTTATAGAAGAAACAAATAAGAATGAAAAGCCATTTGGTTCTCTTGCAAAAATTGTACAAGAAGATAATGAGTATCGTGAATCTAAACAATTTCAGGAAGATCGTACTTTTTGGTTAGAAAAGTTTGCAGATGAACCGGAAGTTATAAGTTTAGCAGAACGAGCGCCGAGAACATCAAATGGATTTTTACGAGAAACTGCTTATTTATCAAATGCTAGTACGAAAACTTTACTAGAAGATATTAATATTTCGTTAACGAGTTGGCCCGAATTTGTTGTAGCTGTAACAAGTATTTATATGCATAAAGTAACAGGTGCAAATGATATTGTTTTAGGTTTACCGATGATGGGGCGTCTTGGTTCTGTATCTATTCATACACCAAGCATGGTAATGAATTTAGTTCCACTTCGTCTCACTGTAACTCCAAATATAACTCTTGCGGAATTAATACAGCAAGTTTCTAAAGAAATTCGAGACGTACGTCGTCATCATAAATACCGTCATGAGGAGTTAAGAAGAGACTTAAAGCTACTAGGTGAAAATCAAAGGTTGTTTGGGCCGTTAGTGAATGTTATGCCTTTTGATTATGGGCTTAATTTTGCTGGAAATCGTGGCATTACACATAATTTATCAGCAGGACCTGTCGATGATTTATCGATAAATGTATATAAGCGCTTCGATGAAAATGAGCTAATGATTCATTTTGATGCGAATCCGGAAGTATATAACGGTGCGGAACTAGCATTGCATAAAGAAAGATTTATGAATCTATTAGAATTAGTGATAAATAATGATCACAAAGACGAGCCGATTGGAAAAATAAACATTACTCTTCCTGAAGAAAATCATAAAGTTTTATTGGAATGGAATGAAACTAAGAGAGCTGAAGAGCTAATTAATCTACCTATATTATTTGAAAAACAAGTACAAAAAAATCCAAATAATATAGCAGTTACTTGTAACGGGATAAAACTTACGTATAAAGAGCTAAATGAACGAGCAAATGAACTTGCAAACTATTTAGTAGAAGAAGGAATACAAGCAAATCAATTTGTAGCCTTAGTATTTCCAAGATCAATAGAAATGGTAGTTAGTATGTTAGCAGTTCTAAAGGCAGGTGCAGCGTATTTACCGATAGATCCAGTATACCCAGCCGAGCGAATTCATTATATAGTAAATGATGCAAATCCGGTTTGTATCATAACACATTCAGCTGTTTTATCTACTTTAGTTATAGAAAATGATATTAAAAAAATCATATTAGATAACGAAGAAACGAAAATAACGTTAAAAACATATTCTCCTATGAATATATCATTTAAAAATAATGAATCACTTTTAAATCCAGCGTATACAATTTACACTTCAGGATCAACAGGAAATCCAAAAGGTGTAATTGTTTCTATGAAAGGTTTAAGTAACTTCTTATTGGCTATGCAACATACGTTTTCATTAAATGAAAACGATCATTTATTAGCGGTTACAACGTTTGCGTTTGATATTTCTGCTCTAGAAATATATTTACCTCTTATTAGTGGTGCAAGTATAACAATTGCTCAAAAAGAAGTAATCCAAGAGCCTTCTGCATTAACGACACTTTTACAAGAAGAAAGAGTGACAATTATGCAAGCTACACCGACGCTCTGGCAGGCGTTAGTAACTGAATATCCAGAGCGGCTACAAGAGCTAAACGTACTCGTTGGTGGTGAAGCTCTACCAGCACATTTAGCAAATAAATTAAAAGAATTAGGTTGCTCTATAAGTAACTTATATGGACCAACTGAAACGACAATTTGGTCTACTTACATGAACATTGATGAAAGTGAAAGTGGTATACCTCCTATTGGAAAGCCAATTTGGAATACAGAAGTATATGTATTGGATGCAGGGTTACAACCAGTTCCACCTGGAGTTATAGGTGAATTATATATTGCAGGGGAAGGGCTTGCAAACGGATATTTAGGAAAACCTGAGTTAACAGCTGAACGGTTTGTTGCAAATCCTTATGGGAAAGCTGGAGCGCGTATGTATCGCACAGGTGATCTTGTGAAGTGGCGTAACGATGGTGTGTTAGAGTACATTAGTCGCGCAGATCATCAAATTAAAATTCGCGGTTTCCGAATTGAATTAGCTGAAATTGAAACGGTATTACAACGACATGAAAATATTCAACAAGCGGTAGTAATGGTACGAGAAGATCGCCCAAATGATAAACGAATCATCGCGTATATCGTTGCCGAAGAGAAGGAACCAATTAATCTTTCAGAAATTCGTTCTTATGTTTCAGAAAGTTTAGCGAATTATATGGTACCATCGGCATTTGTTGTGCTAGAAGAATTACCATTAACGCCAAATGGTAAGATTGATAGAAAGAAATTACCTGCTCCTGATTTTAATGGAATGAACAATGAGAGAGTTGCTAGAAATCCGAAAGAAGAAATATTATGTGATTTATTTGCTGAGGTACTTGGTGTTTCACGAATTAGTATAGATGATAATTTCTTTGAAATGGGTGGCCATTCGCTTCTTGCATCTCGTTTAATGGCAAGAATTCGTGAAACGTTAAGTGTAGAATTAGGAATCGGAAAGCTATTTGAATTACCAACTGTTGCTGAATTAGCGAAACAATTGGATCATGCAAAAAGCGCAAGACCAGCTATTAAGAAAGTAAGTAGGCCAAATGAAGTTCCACTTTCATTTGCACAGCGCAGGTTATGGTTCTTAAATTGTTTAGAAGGTCCAAGTCCTACTTATAATATTCCGTTAGTCATTCGTATGTCTGGAAAATTGAATGAGGAAGCACTGCAAGGTGCCTTTTATGATGGAGTTGAGAAACATGAAACACTTAGAACGATTTTCCCGAATTCACTTGGCAGTTCATATCAAAGAATTCTAGAAATGGATAAATTGAATTTAAAAATGATTATAACAAATACATGTAAGGATGAATTAGAAAGTACACTGTCTGAAGCTGTAAGATATAGCTTTAATCTTGATATCGAACCAGCAATTCGTTTGCAACTTTTTAAAGTGAGTGAAAACGAACATGTTTTACTAATTCTTTTGCATCATATTGTAGGAGATGGATGGTCATTACAAGCGTTAACGAGAGACTTTACAGCGGCTTATAAAGCACGATGTCAAGGTGATAGTGTTCAACTAGAAACCCTTCCAGTTCAATACGCAGATTATTCACTATGGCAACAACAGCTATTAGGTGATGAAACAAAACCAGACAGTATTATTTCAACACAATTAGATTTTTGGAAAGAAGAGTTAAAAGGTTTACCAGATCAAATAGAGTTACCTACAGATTACCAGCGCCCAATTGAAACTAGTTATCGCGGGGAAACAATTCATTTTCATTTAGATGAAGGTATGCATAGTAGATTAGTGGAGCTCGCTCGTAAAAATGGAGTTAGTTTGTTTATGGTGTTGCAAGCAGGACTAAGTGCCTTATTTACAAGATTAGGTGCTGGAACTGATATACCATTAGGTAGTCCGATTGCTGGAAGAAACGACGATGTACTCACGGATATAGTTGGTTTATTTGTAAATACATTAGTGTTACGCACAAATACATCAGGAGATCCAAGTTTTAAAGAATTATTAAATAGAGTGAAACAGGTAAACCTTGCAGCTTATGAAAATCAAGATGTTCCATTTGAACGACTTGTTGAAGTGTTAAACCCAGTACGAACTCGAAATAGTCATCCGCTGTTTCAAGTTATGTTAGCTTTTCAAAATACGCCAGAAGCAACGTTTAATGTACCGGATTTAGAAGCGAGCCTTGAAATTCAAAGTGTTGGTTCTGCAAAATTTGATTTAACATTTGAAATTAGCGAGAGTAACAGAGTTGATGGTACTCCAAACGGCTTACACGGATTGTTAGAGTTTAGTACCGATTTATATAAACGTGAAACGGTTCAAAAACTAATAGAACGATTCATTCTATTATTAGATGATGCAGAGAAACATCCGGATCAATCAATTGGTAGATTAGAAATATTAACTTTAGCAGAGCGAAATACAGTTTTAGAAAAGTGGAATGGTGGTTTTCAAATTGTACCTGAAATGACATTGCCACAATTATTTGAAAAGCAGGCTCATGTAAATCAAAATTCTATTGCTGTCGTCTTTGAAGATGAAAAGCTAACTTATGAAGAGTTAAATAGAAAAGCGAATAAAATAGCTCGTTTGTTAATAGCGAAAGGAATCGGTCCTGATCAACTTGTTGCTTTAGCGATGCCGAGATCTTTAAATATGGTTGTAAGCTTACTTGCTGTTCTTAAAGCTGGTGCGGGATACCTTCCGTTAGATCCGGATTATCCGTCAGATCGTATCTCATTTATGCTACACGATGCGAAACCATCATGTGTTTTAACAAATTCAGATGTGGAAATTGAATGTGATGAGACACTAAAGATTTTAGTTGATGATGTGAACGTAATAGAAGAAATTGAGAAATATAGTGAAGACAATATAGATGAAATGGAGCGCATGAAGCCGTTATCTCCTTCACATATTGCTTACGTTATTTATACGTCAGGCTCAACAGGTAGACCGAAAGGGGTTATGATACCTCATCAAAATGTAGTAAGACTTTTAGGAGCAACTGATCATTGGTTCCAATTTGACGCAGACGATGTGTGGACGATGTTCCATTCATACGCTTTTGATTTCTCGGTTTGGGAAATTTGGGGACCTTTATTATATGGAGGGCGTTTAGTTGTAGTACCACATACTGTAAGTCGCTCGCCGAAAGAATTTTTACAACTGCTTGTTAAGGAAAAGGTGACTGTTTTAAACCAAACTCCATCAGCGTTCTATCAATTGATGCAAGCCGATCGTGAAAATGAAGAGATTGGTCAAAAATTATCTTTACGATATGTTGTTTTTGGAGGAGAAGCACTTGAACTAAGTCGATTAGAAGATTGGTATAGTCGTCATCCTCATAACTCACCGAAGCTTATTAATATGTACGGTATAACGGAGACGACGGTACATGTTAGTTATATTGAATTAGATGAGAGCATCGTCTCTTTACGAGCAAATAGTTTAATCGGGTGCAGTATACCGGATCTTAAAGTATACGTATTAGATAACTATTTACAACCGATGCCACCTGGAGTAGTTGGAGAAATGTATGTTGTAGGTGCAGGACTGGCTCGTGGATATTTAGGAAGAGCAGGATTAACTGCTGAACGTTTTATCGCAGATCCATTTGGGAAGCCAGGTACAAGAATGTATCGTACAGGGGACCTAGCGCGCTGGCGTCAAGATGGGACGTTAGATTATATAGGACGTGCAGATCATCAAATTAAAATTCGTGGATTCCGAATTGAATTAGGGGAAATAGAAGCGGTAATAATGAAACATCCTAAAGTTGAACAAGTAGCAGTTATTGTACGGGAAGATCAACCAGGGGATAAACGATTAGTTTCTTATATCATCGCATCAAATAATGAAACGATTGATACGAATGAAATGCGTCAGCATGCAGGAGGTAGTTTACCAGATTACATGGTTCCGTACGCTTTTGTAGTAGTAAATGAGTTACCTTTAACTCCAAACGGTAAATTAGATAGAAAGGCATTGCCAGCTCCAGAATTTATTGCATCATCTTCTAGCCGCGGACCGAGAACACCGCAAGAAGAAATGTTATGTGACTTGTTTACAGAAGTTTTAAGTGTGTCTCAAATTGGAATTGATGATGGATTCTTTGATCTTGGTGGTCATTCACTTCTTGCAGTGCAGCTGATGAGTCGCATTAAAGAGGCACTTGGAGTTGAACTAAATATCGGAACTTTATTTGCAGCACCTACTGTTGCAGGGCTTGCTGAAAGACTTGAAATGGGGAATGGTCAAAGTGCACTTGATGTGTTGCTTCCATTACGAGCAAGCGGAGATCAATTACCATTATTTTGTGTACATCCAGCAGGTGGATTAAGTTGGTGCTATGCAGGACTTATGAAATCTTTAGGAACAGATTATCCAATCTATGGTGTACAAGCACGTGGTATCGCTGAAAATGAAGAACTTCCAAAAAGCTTAGAGGAGATGGCGGCGGATTATTTAAAACAGGTTCGTGGAATACAGCCTCACGGACCATATCGTTTACTCGGATGGTCGCTTGGAGGAAATGTTGTTCATGCAATGGCGGCGCAACTTCAAAATGAAGGGGAAGAAGTAGAATTACTCGTTATGCTGGATTCGTATCCTGGTCACTTCTTACCGAATACGGAAGCACCTACTGAAGAAGAAGCGTTAATCGCATTACTTGCTTTAGGTGGATATGATCCAGATAACATGGATGGTAAACCACTTACTATGGAAAGTGCGGTTGCAATACTTCGCAAAGATGGAAGTGCATTAGCAAGTCTTGAGGAAGAGACTATTTTAAACTTGAAAGAAACATATGTAAATTCAGTAGGGCTGTTAGGGAAATACGTGCCAAAAGTTTATAACGGGGATATTTTATTCTTTAGATCTACTGTTATACCAGACTGGTTTGATCCTATTTCTCCAAATACGTGGCTAAATTATTTAGACGGGGAAATCGTGCAGCATGACATTGATTGTAGACATAAAGATTTATGTCAGCCAGGTCCACTTACAGAAATTGGACAAGTGCTAGCGAAATATTTGCAGAATAAGAAAGGGGTAAGTAAAGTATGACGAATCCATTTGAAAATGATAATTACACATATAAAGTATTAATGAATGAGGAGGGCCAGTATTCTCTCTGGCCTGCCTTTCTCGATGTACCAATTGGATGGAATGTCGTACATGAAGAAGCTAGCAGACAAGTTTGCTTAGAATACGTTGAAGTTAACTGGAATGATTTAGAGCCGAAAAAAAATCAAATTAGCGAAAAAATATTAGTAGGAAAACAATAATGAAAGTAAAAATAAATCCAAAAGTAGTTGTAAGCATCGTTTATATAACAGCGATGTTTATGGCTGCGATGGATGCAACGATTGTGAATGTAGCATTGCAAACGATAAGCAAAGAACTGCAAGTGCCCCCATCTGCAATGGGGACTGTAAATGTTGGGTATTTAGTTAGCTTAGCTATTTTCCTTCCGATTTCTGGTTGGTTAGGAGATCGCTTTGGTACGAAAAAAGTATTTTTAACTGCCCTTTTCGTTTTTACAATTGCATCTGCACTATGTGGAATTGCTAATGATATTACTTCATTAAACATTTTTCGTATCATTCAAGGTGCTGGTGGCGGACTTTTAACACCAGTCGGGATGGCGATGTTATTCCGAACATTTTCACCAGAGGAAAGACCAAAAATTTCTCGATTTATTGTACTTCCAATTGCTGTAGCACCAGCGATCGGACCAATTATTGGTGGTTTCTTTGTAGATCAAATGTCTTGGCGCTGGGCATTTTATATTAATCTGCCGTTTGGTATCATTGCGTTGCTATTTGGACTTCTATTTTTAGCAGAGCATATTGAAAAATCGGCGGGTCGTTTTGATTCTCTCGGTTTTGTTCTTTCAGCACCAGGTTTTGCGATGCTCATCTATGCACTCAGTCAAGGCCCGTCAAAAGGTTGGGTTTCTCCAGAAATAATTAGTATTGGGATAGCTGGGATTGTATTACTTACATTGTTTATTATTGTAGAACTTAAAGTAAAGCAACCGATGTTAGATTTACACTTATTAAAAGAACCGGTCTTTAGAAAAATGAGTCTTATTTCGTTGTTTTCATCAGCTGGTTTACTAGGAATGTTATTTATTTTTCCGCTTATGTATCAAAATGTAATAGGAGTTTCCGCGCTGGAATCGGGTCTTACTACATTCCCAGAGGCGATTGGATTAATGATTTCTTCGCAGATTGTACCATGGTCATATAAGAAATTAGGAGCTCGAAAGGTAATCTCTATTGGATTAGTAAGTACGGCGGTTATCTTTATTTTATTAAGTTTTGTAAATCATGATACGAATCCATGGCAAATTCGGGCACTATTGTTTGGCATTGGTATTTTCTTAGGTCAATCTGTCGGTGCGGTTCAATTTTCTGCTTTAAACAATATTGCACCACCTTCTATGGGGAGAGCAACTACTATATTCAATGTGCAAAACCGATTAGGATCTGCAATAGGAGTTGCTGTTTTAGCTAGTATACTATCTGGTTTTGGAAGTAATAACGTACAGAATAATGCACAGTCAGATTTTTCACCATATCAAGCAGCATTAATTGGATCAGCAATATTTTTACTCATAGCATTACTATTTTCTTTACGTATTTCCGATAAAGAGGTAATGTCAAAGAAGAATAAAAAGCCGTTATCTGTATTACAAAAAGAGAAAGAAGTTGTAAATGAATGAGTTGCAGCATGCTAATACTCTTTTAAAATAAAGTAATATTGGCATTTAAAAGGAGAGAGTTTACATGATAGAGAGTAAAGTTGTAGATTCTGTACCAACCCTTAATGAGAATAGTTGTCAAATATGGTGGGCAAGAATTTCAGATTTACAATCATGGCATTACAATTTACTAAATGATGTAGAGCGAGAGAAAGCAAATTCATATCATCATTCGGCAGACCGTGCGCGTTTTATAATAGGTTGTGTAATTAGTAGATTAGTACTTGGAAAGGTACTTTCTATGTCGCCAGTTCAAGTGCCAATTGATCGAATGTGCCCAGTATGTAAATTACAACATGGCAGACCACAGTTACCAGAAGGGATGCCGCAAATATCAGTCTCACATTCGGGTGAGTGGGTTGTTGTGGCATTTACTAAATCTGCACCTGTGGGTGTTGATGTTGAGCAAATGAATCCAAATATAGATGTTATGAAAATGGCAGAGGGCGTATTAACAGACATTGAAATAGCACAAGTTATGAAATTACCTGATGAGCAGCGACTAGAAGGGTTTTTAACATATTGGACTCGAAAAGAAGCAGTGCTGAAAGCGACAGGTGAAGGACTATTGATTCCACCAGTAGAAATTACAGTATCAGCTCCAAATGACCCTCCAAAATTGTTGATTTTTAAAGATAGACAAGAGTTAGCAGAAAATACAATGATGGAAGATGTAAGACCTAGTTTAGATTATATGGCTTCCATTGCAATATTTAGTAAAGAAGTAACTGAAATTACGCAGTTAGACGCGGGATTGCTATTAAATCATCGTTAATTTTTAATAAAATTTCTTATAGAAGAGGTGTTCCTCATGTTAGTAGCGGAAAATAGAAAAACTGAATTAACTTATAATGTACAGGCAATTAAAGATATGTTGTTTTCTAGAAATACGTCATCTATTCTAGCTTTAGAAAAACTTGTAAAAGATACAGTTCAGTTTGATGTACTTGAACAGGAAGCGCTCGATAGACAATACATTCCGAAAGAAGCAAAGAATTTCTTTGATAAAAACGGAACATTTCTTTATCGCGTATCTAATGTTAGTTATAAAGGTAAGGTGTTATCTGAAAATCTAATTTTTGCAGACACTTCGTTTTTACCGGATACAATAAAGAGTGAATTAGAGAGTGGAAATATTCCTGTTGAAAACCTTATAGAAAAGATGGAAGTAAGAAGAAACGTATTATATGAAGGATATCAGCCATCTGGAAATATTATCGAATTGTTTGATGGATGTTCTGTTGCGGCGAATGTTTATCCAACTAGAAAATATCAAATTGTAAGTAACTGCAAATGTGTATTTTATATTTGTGAAGTGTATCATGCAGAGAATATAAAGGAACTGCTTAAATAAGAAATAAACAATAAACAAGAAACCAGCCTATAAAATGGCTGGTTTCTTGTTTATTTAACAGCTTCTTTTAATTCTTTTCCTGCTTTAAATGCTGGAACTTTACCAGCAGCAATCTGAATTTCTTCTCCAGTTTGCGGATTACGCCCTGTACGAGCAGATCTTTCACGCACTTCAAAAGTTCCAAAGCCGATTAGTTGCACTTTATCGCCAGATTGTAATGCATTAGCAATTGTGTCAAATACGGATTGTACAGCTGCAGAAGCATCCTTTTGAGAAATATCAGCTGATTGTGCTACATTTTTAACTAATTCTGTTTTGTTCATGTTTTCACCTCATAAAAAATTTTTTAGAATGAATGTTTTAGTATAATGGTTAGTAAAGATAAAGCTAACTTTGTGATTAGAAAGAATGCTGTATATTTATGTTAATTTCGTTGAAAGAAACTGAATCCCTGCTAATATTTAGGGATTAATTAAGAATTGATGCATACAACAAGCTGTAATATGAGGATGAGGGGGAATATACGGATGATTTTTCGTGAAAAGAATGAGAAAGAAAGTATATTAATTCGTCAACATGATCATGGTTTTTTAGCTGGTGAAATTGCAAGACATATAATAGAAGATTTTTTTGAAGATAAAATATACTTAAAAGAGACAATTGATGCTATATATGAGCATGATAGAGGATGGATAGAGCTTGATAAAGTACCAATTTTGAATGATGCTAAAAATATTCCATATACATTTATGGATTGTCCAAGTTCATTACGCTTTGTTTTTTATACGATTGGTTTGAATGCAGTTGAAGAGTCAAATCCATACGGGGCGCTACTTTGTAGTAAGCACTTTTTATCATTTTCATTAAATGAGGAAGATGAAGAGATGATGTCTTTTTATAAAAATGAATTGGAACGACAAAAAAGAATTTTGAAAACGTTAACAAAAGAACAATATGCGATGTTTGATAAACATTATAGATTATTAAAGTTTTGTGATGAACTTTCTTTATATGTATGTATGAATAAACCTGGTGTAAAAAAGAAAGATGAAATTGATTTATTTAAAGAGGGTTTTGAAGGAACAGAAATGTTTAATAGTAAGGGGGAGAAGCCTATTCAAGCTGAATGGGTGGATGAAGAAACAATTCAAATAACATCGTTTCCATTTAAAACGGAATTTCATACGTATGTAAAATATAAAACTATAAATAAACATGAAGTTAAAGAAAAAGGGATTGTAAAAGCTGATAGAGAATCGGAAATGAAGAAGCAAAACATTCGTTTCATACAATAAGGAGGCGATTTAGATTGAAAGATTACATGTTAAAACAGTTTGATTACCATGCTTGGGCTAATACACGATTATTCAACCGACTAAAAGAGTTACCAAACTATGAGACAATTTTTAATGAACAGATACAGAGTGTATTCCCATCAATTAAGGATACTTTTGTACATATTTATATTACAGATCAAGTGTGGTTACACATATTGCATGGTAAAAGTATGAGTGAAGTAATACAAGACCGAGAAAAATTACGAAAACAAATCGAAACTAAATCGTTACATGAATTAGAAAAAATGTTTGAAAACATGGCAAATCAATATAAAGAATTTTTAAGTAGAATACAAGACGTAAATACTGTATTTGTTATTGAGAACCCATATGCAGGTGCATTAGACACTTCCATTTTAGAGTTAGTGCAACACGTCGTAAATCATGGTACATATCATAGAGGGAATATAACAGCAATGATCCGTCAACTTGGTTATTCATCTACAATGATGGATTTTGTACTTTATTTACATATGGTTCAGGAGGGAAAGGAATTGAAATAGAGAAAAAAGGAATGGCTTATTATAAATGAGCCATTCCTTTTTTAGTGATTAACTTGCCTGTTTTTTATTGCTTTCTTTCAATTTCTCTGCTTGTAAAAAGCGATTCGTTTCAGCGACAACAATACCACTTAATCCGATTAGACCAATTAAGTTTGGAATCGCCATAAGTCCATTTGCAATATCGGCAAATGTCCATACGACACCTAGCTTTAAATTAGCACCTATTGCAATCATAACGATAAAGATTGCTTTATAATATCGTACAGCACCTTGTCCGAATAAATAAGCTACACACTTCTCTCCATAATACGACCAACCTAAAATAGTAGAGTAGGCGAATAATATAATGGCGATACCGAGAATCATACTACCAGCAGTACCGAATACGGATTGGAATGCTAATGTTGTAGCTTCAACACCAGTTTTACCTGATTTCCATGCGCCTGTAGTAATTAATACTAGCCCCGTAATTGTACATACAATAAATGTATCTAGAAAAGTACCAGTCATAGAAACTAAAGCTTGTTTTGCAGGTGAATCTGTTTTGGCAGCAGCCGCAGCAATAGGAGCACTTCCTAAACCAGCCTCGTTAGCAAATACACCACGTGCCATTCCTATTTGAATTGCAGATGCAACTGTTGCTCCGATAAAACCACCAGCGGCTGCAGTACCTTGAAATGCACCAGAAAAAATAAGTGAAAATGCTTCTGGAATTTGATCAAAGTGATAGAAAATAATAATAAGGCCAGCGATTATATAAAAGAATGCTTTAATAGGAACGATATATCCAGTAACTCTACCAATCTTTTTTACACCGCCCAAAATAACGATAGCGATTAAGAATGACATGAGTATACCAGTTAATGCAGGAGGGAAAGAAAAATTGATTCGCATTGCCTCTGCAACGGAATTAGATTGAACCATATTACCGATACCGAAAGAAGCAGCTGTGCCGAATATAGCGAATAAAACAGCCAGCCATTTTTTCCCTAAACCACGTTCTAAATAATACATTGGTCCACCGGAGTATTCACCATTTTCATTACTAACACGGTATTTCACCGCAAGGATTGCTTCGGCATACTTTGTTGCCATTCCAAATAAAGCAGTAATCCACATCCAAAAGATTGCGCCGGGTCCACCGATTGTCACAGCAGTTGCGACACCTGCTATATTTCCCATACCAATCGTTGCAGCCATAGCTGTCATCAGTGCTTGGAAGTGACTAATATCTCCAGAAGATGATGTATCCTCTGATTTTTTAAAAGCTAGTTTGTGAGCGTATATTAGTTTACTAAACTGTAAACCTTTTAAGCGCACTGTGAGAATGATACCAGTTCCAACGAGTAGCAACAAAGTTGGTAACCCCCACACATATTGATTAATTTGTTCTAATACTTTACTTACTGTTTCCATCTGTATTCTCCTTTTTTAGAAAAAATAAAAACCACTTCAAGGAAATGAAATGGTCTCTGGAGAAACAAGGGATAGAAAAATAAACCGATACAAATCGGCATTTTCTTTCGCTTGTCTCTGTCCTTTTACCTGAGAGATTATCCGCTAGATTAGCGGATTTGCTCCTTCGGTGCTCGTTTTCCTCCGCGCTATATTAAGCGAGAGGGAGTCTCTCCAGAGATTCGTCCCCATGCAGTTCTACTTGTAAACAAGACCTGAGAGTTTCAAAGTTGGTTCAGCAACTTTTTGCCCCGTCGGTAGATCAATAGACCTTCTCCTGAATGGTTCATCCGAATTATAAAATTAAAAACTTAAACGCATTGATTCTGTATAGAATCAATAAAAACATTATAGATATACAATTAGTGAAATGCAATCATTTTTTATTTTGAAATAGTAAATGAGTTAATAGTGAGATGTAATCTGTATAGGATTACATTCCTTTTAAATTCCGAATTATTTGAAATAAAATCAATTTGGTGGTTTGATAGATTTAGAGTAACTAAAAATGGTTATTTGTGTATGGAGTATAACAGCAGATATAATTTGTTTGCATAATTTTATTATGTAAACAAATTATTACAAGAGGGAAATGGGTCTTATCATAAGGGGGATTAGAAATGCTATTAAAAACAATATTTTGTAAGGTGGAAGAAGAGAAAAGGGAATTGTTTTCTGATGCACAAGAAAAATGGCGTGATTTACAGTATTTAGACGGATTCTATGGACAATTTGGTGGGTGGAATGAAGCTGAAGCGTGTGTGTATACTTTATGGAAGGATAGAAATGCATATCAATCATTCATGAATGATGCTCATGATACAATTTTTTTAAATAGTAATCAAGAAGGCACATATACTTCCTGTAATATTGAAATGTTTCAAACGTTGTATGATATAACAGAAACTCCTTTGAAAGACGTAACTGCACAAGGGTCATTTGTAAGAGTTGCAATTTGCGATGTGAAAGAAGGAAAAGAAAAGTATTTTTTACATACGCAAGAAACAATTTGGAATAAAGGAATGGAAAATGCAAAAGGAATGTTAGGTGGAGTTGTTGGGAAGTCTTTAAAGACTGAAAATCGTTACATAGTATTAACGTATTGGCAAGATGAAATAGCACATGAACTCTATATGAAAGAAATTTTCCCAGAGTTATATCAGTTAGCAAATGTAAATGAGTATGTTGAAAATATAAATGGGAAGAGAGTTATTCGGAAGGAAGAATGGTCTGTTGCCGCTTCTAAATAAAGTTAGAACTTATTAAAGTAGCTAATTTCGAAAAATTTGATACAGAACATTAGTTCTTGTATAATTACTTTGCACAAGAATAAGAGGGGAGATATTTAAATGAGTAAAGTTTTAAGATTTGAATTGCAAGTCCCAAACCCTGAAGAAGCTATTCAATTTTATACAAATAGTTTTGGATGGAAGTTTGAAAAAATGCCTGGGCCACATGACTATTGGTTCATAATTACAGGTGAGAGTGATAGACCTGGTATCGATGGTGGATTAATGAAATCACCTGATGGTGCTACTAGGACAACTAATTCGATTGAAGTACCTTCAGTAGATGAGTACATAAATAAAGTTATTGAAAATGGTGGACAAGTAGTTGTACCTAAAACTGCTATTCCTAATATGGGTTACTTTGCTTATTGTATAGATAATCAAGGGCTTCTTTTTGGAGTATGTGAAGAAAATAGTGAAGCGTAAAAAATTAGGGGAGTTCGAGATTATTTTGTTTGTTGAACGATGTTTTCTATCAAAGATTATAATTATTGAACACTTTTGTATAAAAACTAGTATTCGTTTAGTTGAAGAAGGATCCATTTTGATTATTTTCAAAAGGGTTCTTTTTTATTTTTCACATATTGTGAGTTATTTAGGCATGATTAATCAAACTTATATCGGTATATTATCTATGAAAAAAGTAAATAAATGATGTTATATTCAAGGGTTGATCTATTGACTGCTAAACAGTTTGAGGTGAAAAGGAAAAGAGGACCAATTATTTTCGTGTAAACATGTAATTAAGTGAAGACGTCATATACCCTTTCATGTTAATATATTTAAGTTATAATAGGAGGCTTACCCTTTTGTATTGTACGGTAGAAGCAGTGTGAGCTTGAAATTTTTTATGAAAAGGATGTGCCTAACTTGCGTATCAATAAATTTATTAGTGAAGCTGGAAAAGCGTCTCGACGTGGAGCAGATAAGTTAATTAACGAGAGAAAAGTAATTATTAACGGTAAGGTTGCAAAAATTGGTGACCAAGTAAATCCAGGTGATGACGTACGAGTAAATGGAGAGCAACTTCGTATTGCTCGAGACCATGTGTATATCGCTTTAAATAAACCAGTAGGTATTACATGTACAAGTGAAAAAGCAGTAAAAGGTAATATTATCGATTTAGTGAATCATCCTTTACGAATTAATCACATCGGACGTCTCGATAAAGACTCAGACGGTTTAATTTTGTTAACGAATGATGGCGATATCGTTAATGAGATTTTACGTGCTGAAAACAAACATGAGAAAGAATATATCGTTTCAGTAGATAAGCCGATTACACCGGAGTTTTTAGAGAAAATGGCAGCAGGTGTTAAAATTTTAGATACAAAAACTCTTCCTTGTGAGATTACACAGTTATCAAAATATGAGTTCCAAATTATTTTAACACAAGGATTGAATCGTCAAATTCGCCGTATGTGTGAAGCTTTAGGTTATCAAGTATACACGTTAAAACGTACGAGAATTATGAATATTGAGTTGAATAATTTACCAGTCGGACAGTGGAGAGATTTATCGAAAAAAGAGAAAAAACGACTATTTTCAGACTTAAATTACGAACCACAAGATTGGTAAAATAGAGAAAAAGAAACCAAAAAATGTTTTTGGTTTCTTTTTTATTCAACCAAAAATATATTTTTAACACTTGTAAAAACGAATTGAATAGGATATATTAAGTAACAATAAATGGATTTATTATAAAAGCAAAGAAAAGGACACGAGTTATTTTAAACGGTTATACAGAGAAGGAAGTAAAGCTGAGAACTTCCTAACGCAGAAAAATAACTTACCACCTTAGAGCTGCACTGGGGAAATCAAGTATCTAGTGCCGTGTAAGCGACGTTACCCGCAAAAGAAGCCATTATGTTTTTTTGTGATGGGAATCTGGGTGGAACCACGAATATAAGCATATTCGTCCCTATTTACTAGGGATGAATATGCTTTTTTATATTTTATTTCATAATAAGCGAAGAAAAGGACACGAGTTATTTTAAACGGTTATACAGAGAAGGAAGAAAAGCTGAGAACTTCCTAACGCAGTAAAATAACTTACCACCTTAGAGCTGCACTGGGGAAATCAAGTATCTAGTGCCGTGTAAACGACGTTACCGTAAAAGAAGCCATTGTATATTTGCGATGGGAATCTGGGTGGAACCACGGGTAAAAGCACACTCGTCCCTATTTTAGGGATGAGTGTGCTTTTTATTATGAAATGGAGAGATGAAAAATGAAAAAACAGATGATCGAAATTAAATTTCCAGATGGTAGCGTTAAAGAATTTGTGAAAGGCATTACTTTAGAAGAAATTGCTGGGGCAATTAGTAGTAGCTTGAAAAAGAAAGCAGTCGCAGGAAAAGTTAATGATAAGTCTTTTGATTTACGAAGAAACATTGAAGAAAGTGCGAAAGTTGAAATCATTACTATGGATTCAGATGAAGGGGTAAAAATTGCAAGACACTCTGCGGCACATATATTAGCGCAAGCTGTAAAAAGAATTTATGGTGATGTAAACCTTGGTGTAGGGCCAGTCATTGAAAATGGATTTTATTATGACATGGATCTTCCGAGTAGTGTAAACGTAGAAGATTTACCGAAAATAGAAAAAGAAATGAAAAATATTATAAATGAAAATGTAAAGATAGAACGAGTTGAAATCTCTCGAGAAGAAGCAAAAAAACTGTTTCAAGAAATGAATGATAGTTTGAAATTAGAGCTTTTAGAAGCAATTCCTAATGGGGAGAGTGTAACACTTTATAAACAAGGTGAATTTGTAGATTTATGTAGAGGACCACATTTGCCATCTACTGGTTATTTGAAAGCATTTCAATTAACTCATGTTTCTGGTGCATATTGGCGAGGCGATAGTAACAATCAAGTGCTTCAGCGTATATATGGTGTTGCTTTCTCTTCTCAACAAAAATTAGAAGAGTATTTACATTTTGTTGAGGAGGCCGCAAAGAGAAATCATCGGAAATTAGGTAGTGAACTTGAATTGTTTATGTTTTCGGAAGAGGCTCCGGGAATGCCCTTTTACTTGCCAAAAGGACAGATTATTCGCAATGAATTAGAAGCATTTTTAAGAGAAATTCAAAATGAGTACAATTATCAAGAAGTGCGTACTCCATTTATGATGAATCAAGAATTATGGGAGAAGTCAGGACACTGGGGACATTACAAAGACAATATGTATTTCTCAGAAGTAGATCATAAAAGTTTTGCGTTAAAACCGATGAATTGCCCAGGCCATATGCTTATGTTTAAAAATAAATTACATTCTTATCGTGAATTACCGATTCGTATGTGTGAGTTCGGTCAAGTGCATCGACATGAATTTAGTGGCGCTTTAAACGGATTATTAAGAGTTCGTACTTTCTGCCAAGATGATGCTCATTTATTTGTAACACCAGAACAAATTGAAGATGAAATCAAATCAGTGTTGGCGCAAATTGACTATGTGTATAAAACTTTTGGTTTCGAGTATGAAGTAGAGCTTTCTACTCGTCCAGAAGATTCAATGGGTGATGATAAATTATGGGAGCAAGCAGAATTGGCATTAGAAAATGTATTACAGTCATTAGATTATAAATATAGATTAAATGAAGGTGACGGTGCATTTTACGGTCCGAAAATTGATTTCCATATTAAAGATGCTTTAAATAGAAGTCATCAGTGCGGAACAGTCCAACTTGATTTCCAAATGCCAGAAAAATTTGATTTAAATTATATAGATGAAAATAATGAAAAAAGAAGACCGGTTGTAATCCACCGCGCTGTATTAGGATCCTTAGATCGCTTTTTAGCGATATTAATTGAACACTTTGGAGGCGCGTTCCCGGCATGGGTGGCACCGGTTCAAGTGAAAGTAATTCCAGTTTCAAATGCAGTGCATGAAAAATATGCAAATAGGATTGCAGATAAATTAGCACAAGCCGGAATTCGTGTCGAACGAGATATACGAGATGAAAAGTTAGGATATAAAATTAGAGAAGCGCAAATGCAAAAAGTTCCGTATGTTCTTGTTATTGGGGATAAGGAAATGGAAAGCGAAGCTGTAAATGTACGGAAATATGGTGAAGAGAAGTCAGAAGTTGTTGAACTAGATGCGTTTGTGGAAAGTATGAAAGAGGAAATTAAAAATAGGAAATAGAGATTGATAATAAAACACACCATTAATATGTAATACTGAATTTAAAGTAATTAAAGATATATTAAATAACAATAACAAACGCAGAGAAGGGATAGCTTAATTGCTATCCCTTCATTTTAATTTCACTATTTAATCCCATTGGTTGAAGAAAGTTGTTGTCTGTATTTATTGAGTGAATTCGTCGCTTTTGTACTCCAAAATATCACCTGGTTGACAATCTAAAGTCTTACATATCGCTTCTAATGTTGAAAAACGAACCGCTTTTGCTTTCCCATTTTTCAGAATGGAAAGATTCGCCATCGTAATCCCAACCCTCTCCGAAAGCTCCGTTACGCTCATTTTTCGTTTTGCTAACATCACATCAATATTAATAATAATTGCCATATTCTCCACCTCAGACCGTTAAATCATTTTCTGATTTTATATTAATAGCTTCTTGTAAAAGCCTTTGGAGAACAGCAGCAAAAACGGCGATCACCATAGAGGCGAAAATGATGGTCAATCCGATTGGTATGAAACTTGGAGGATCAATTTTTTTTGCCATGAGATAGTAGAGTGGCATACCTAGCAAGTACAAGGTACTGATCGTGATGGCACAGTATTTTATATTCTTTAAAGCCTTTACCGATAATTCCGAGAACGCTTGGTTCTTATCAATATAGCTTAAAAGTTTAAAAGCTTGATACAGAGCAAAGTAAAAAGGTATCACTGCCGCGTACATATCGATTAAAACGAGAGATTTCATATAAGCAATATCTGGATACAATTCTCCAGCAAAATTCCCAATCTTAGGCACCAAAAATATGCACAATGCAAGAACTGGGAATCCTATAAAAGTAATAGCTAGCTTTAAAAAGAGTGTCGTAACTTGTTTCATAAAAAGCACCTCACTTATGTAATAACAACATGATTTTATCATGTTATTTATCGTTTAGCAATAAAAATATATTGTTTTTTATTTCATTATTATTGTTATTGAAATATCTTTTAAATTTTGATAACAATAAAAAGCATTTCTCATTCCAAAGAAATGCTCTTATGAAGTGGTTTGTTTTTTTAACCTTACAAAAATGTAAGGTAAATGTAAGGGAAATCGAATGAAGGGATTTTAGAAAAGTGAGAATATTAAGCAGAGAAATCGTTTGTATTTCTTATGTATCTCAATCTGCATTTGGAAAATTTAAAAATTCTTAAGAATTTTTATGAGAAAAATATAAGAAATATATGGGAAATTTATACTATACAAAAGGGATGGAGTGAAAGAGATGTCAACAAATGTAGTTACTGTAGAAAGTGTAGAAAAAACGTATGGGAAAAGAAATGAGAATCAGTCAAAAGCATTAAGGGGTGTTTCATTAAGTATTAAAGAAGGAGAGTTTGTAGGGATTATGGGTCCATCTGGATCTGGTAAAACGACATTACTAAATGTGATCAGTACACTTGATCAAGCGACAGGTGGTAGTGTAACAATAGCTGGCACAAATATTACTTCTATGAAAGGGAATGCATTATCAGATTTTCGTTCTCAAAAATTAGGATTTATTTTTCAAGATTTTAATCTACTAGAAAATTTATCAATTTATGAAAATATCGCTTTACCACTTTCCTTGCAAGGCGTACCGTCAAGTGAGATTACTGGAAAAGTAAATGAAGTAGCAAAGAAATTAGGGATTACTGAAATTTTAACTAAATATCCGACTGCTGTTTCTGGTGGACAAAAACAAAGAACAGCGGCAGCACGAGCTTTAGTACATAATCCGGCAATCGTATTAGCAGATGAACCAACAGGAGCACTTGATAGTAAAAATGCAAAAAGTTTATTAGAAGCGATGCAAGATTTACATGAAAATCACAATGTAAGTATTTTAATGGTTACACACGATGCATTTAGTGCAAGTTACTGTGAGCGTATTTTATTCATTCAAGATGGTCTTCTTTATAAAGAGTTAAAGCGTCAAGGGACTCGAGAAAATTTCTATCAAGACATTTTAGGTGTGCTTGCTCATATGGGCTCAGCTGCTGAGTCGAAGTAGGGGGGCGAGACTATGTTATTCAAATTATCACGTCATAGTATGAAAAAAATGTTAAAGGATTATATGGTTTTACTTATTGGTCTAGTCATTAGTATTAGCATTTTCTACATGTTCCAAACGATGGCGATGAATAGTGAATTTACAAAAGATAATAGTCTCATTAGTAGTATTAGGCTCGTCTTTTGGGTTGGTGCAATATTGCTTTCTTTCATTACAGTTTTTTACATCATATATGCCAATTCTTTTTTACTTACATTAAGAAGAAAAGAACTCGGTATGTACATGATGCTTGGAGCGAAAAAGAAAAAAGTAGCGCAATTATTATTTATTGAGACTTTTGGTATGGGGATTGTCAGTATTATTATCGGTATTTTAGTAGGAATAGTACTTGCTAGTGTAGCAGGAAATTTTTTAATGAATGGAATGGAAATTTCAGCAAAAGGTAATTACGCATCTGTGTACACACCAGCTATATTAGTTACATCTATTTTCTTCTTAATATTATTTTTCATTACTGGTTTAATGAATAGTTTCCGATTATTACGTAAAACAGAATTAGAGTTAATACGTGAAGATGAAACGCAAGATGAGGTGAAGAAAAGTAAGACTCGCACTGTTATTATGACAGTACTAGGTGTATTGCTAGTAAGTACAGGATACTATTTTATGGTGAATATAAAAATGTTTGCTGAACTAGGATTTATAATAGCGACAATTGTTACGACAGTAGGAACGTATTTCATTTTTAGCTCGTTGCTCCCACTTTTTGTAATGAAAATTAAGGGAAATAAAAAACGAAATGAAACGGGATTAAATAGTTTTACTTATGCACAGTTACGTTTTCGAGTAACTAGTTTATCGAGGGTACTAGGCACTGTAGCGATGTTAATTGCATTAGGTGCAGGTGCAATGACAGCAGGTATGGCGTTTCAAAAGAATGTAGGCATTATGACAGACTTCTCACGTGTATATGATGTCGTAATTCATGATCCAAATGAACAAGATAAAGCGGCATTAAAAGAAATGGAAATTGTTGAAGAAAGCAAGTATAAGTATAAAGTAGATGGAGAAGCGGTTTATTATTTACGTAACGACTTAACTGAAAAACCACCACTTATTTCAGATCATTTTGATACAAAGACTTTAAAAGAACCTGCTCGTAAACGTGTGGCTACACCTTTAACTGAACCTGTCTATTCTGCTTTGGAAGCTCCTGAAGTAGCGAATAAGCTTCCTCGTATGCCAAAAGATTGGGAAGATGCGGTTGTAAGAGAGATACAAATTACACATAATCAGTTTAACGGAAAACCGGTAAGAATTGCAGATGAAGAGCATTACAAAGGAATTCAAGGAACAGAGCATACTGTAACATTAGCAAAAGTAGATGATATGAAAAAATATAAACCGTTATTGACAGAAATTGATAAGAGGCAAAAAGAACAAATTGAAAAAACAACAGGTACAAAAGTAGAATTATATACGAAAATGACAATTTATCAGTTCGTGAACAGTTTCATGAGCGGAACAATGTTTATGGGATTTTTCCTTGGAATTGCGTTTTTAGCAATGATGGCGAGTTCTCTTATGTTCAAAATATTAACAGGCGCTTCTCGTGATGTACGCCGTTATGAAATGCTACGAAAAATCGGTGTGAGACGTATTATGTTAACAAAAAGTATATATAAAGAAATCTCATATTTATTTATCTTCCCGGCGATCATTGGCATTTCCCATGTTTTAGTAGGGCTTAATTTATTCAGCTTTATATTAGTTGACCCGTTTGTAAAAGTATGGATGCCAATAGGAATCTTTTTAGTCATTTATTTCATCTATTACTGGATAACTGTTCAATTGTATAAAGGTATGGTAATGCCGAAAGAGGAAGTAGCGAAATAAAATAGTTTAATGGAAAAGTCCTTGTATGAAAACAAGGGCTTTTTCAATAGGATGTTCTTTATAAAGAAGGAAAAGATTGGATAATGGTCGAAAAAAATATAATAAGACTTCCGAGAAATGACTGAAATAATAATATTTTGTCGAGAGAAAGGATATTACGTATGAAAGAAATGCTACAGTTATTTCGAAACAAAGTTTATGCACGCTTTTTTCTAGCGAATATTTTAGAACGCCTTGGTTCTATGATTGCTGGAATTTCTTTAATGTTTTACTTGTTAGATCAATACGGAAAACAACCAGTTTACGCAACGATGACGCAAATTATGATTGCATTACCTGCACTAATCTTTTTTTTATTAGTAGGGACAGTAGTGGATCGATTTGATAGACAACGTATTTGTACGGTAAGTAATATATGTTGTTCAATTTGTAATATCGGAATTCTAATTTCGCTTTATTACGGGATGATCATACTAGTCTTTATATTTTTATTTTTGGAAAATGCATGTATCCAATTTTTCTCTCCATCAGAACAGGCAATGATACAGGGAGTAGTAGAATCAGACCAATACGGTGCAGCGGCAGGTATTAATCAAATGGTAAATAGTTTATATGCTTTATTTGGTGTAGGAATTGCAACGATGGTGTATTGGACTTTTGGAATTTACGGGAGCATTTTAGTAAATACGCTCACCTTTATTGCGAGTGGTATTTTGATACAAACGATCTCGATTCCAGAAAAAGTTCGTTTGCCAAATGGTAGAACAAAATGGAAAGAAGTTAATTTGAAGATGTTAATAACAGAGTTTAAAGGAGGGATTAAGTATATATACCAAAATGAAACTTTAAAAAAATTACTTTTAGGATTTATCGTATTTGGATTATTAAATGGTATTTTAAGCGTATCCACTACTTACATATTAAAATACAAATTAGCGCCAGCAACATATGAAAGCTTAGCAATGGTTGGTGGAGTAGTTGGAGGAATCTCATTACTAATTGGAAGTATAGTAGCAACGAGTATAGGTAAGAAATATGCACCAAAATCTATTATTGTATTTGGGATGGCGGGCTCTGGGGTCTTCTTCGGTATGTGTTACTTTGTAAATCACGTATGGTCTTTTTATCTATGTATCGCTTTTGCGACTTTCTTTTTACCATTTATTAATGTTGCAATATCGGGCTGGATGTATGAAATTGTAGAAGAGTCATTCATGGGACGTGTTCAAAGTTTACTTAGTCCATTAACGACAGGATTCCAGCTGTTATCTCTCGGTGCGATAGCGATGTTATTCCCAAAATGGATTGGTGCAGATACATTGTATATTATTTTATTTGGTTTATTATTTTTAGTTACGTGTTTATATCAAGCTATTTTACCTAGTGGGAAGAAGCAAGTGCAATGTATAGCTGAAGAGATGTAACATATGTAGGTTTTTGGTTTCTGAATATTCTATCGAATGACAAGGGGGATAGAGTAATGTTGATGCGAGTTGCTAAATGGTGTGGGGTTACTTGTTTACAATTATTTGCGGCGCTTATTTGTATTCTATTTTTAGGGGCACTACCGCGTTTATTTAAGGGATTACAAATTGATTTAATCGGTTTTTGGAACACAGTTGTGTTTCTTGGAGAGAAGTTACTTCAACCAGGTGAAATTACGTATGGATTTCGGAATTCAAGAAAGTTATTTCCACAAATATGGATTCATTATGTAGAAACAATGTTTGTATTTATTTCGGCATTTATACTATCTTTACTCATTGCGTATCTTATCGTTGTGTGGGTATTACAGCGCTCTCAATCAAAGCAACGTGTGTGGAATGGTATTTTCGTCGCACTTGAAAGTATTCCGGACATTTTATTAATTTTATTATCTCAACTTCTAGTAGTAATAATCTTTCAAAAGACAGGTTTTATGCCAGTGAAATTTGCAGGACTTGGAGAGGAAAGGGCTCGCCTGTTACCAATAATATGTCTTACTTTACCTACAACATTATTATTTATTAAGTTACTACTATTACGTTTCAGAGAAGAATTAGAGAAAGATTATAGTATATTTGCTAAGAGTAAAGGGCTAAGTTTAAGACATATTTTGACGCACCATATTTCAAGAAATGTCCTGTTAACAACAGTCTATTATGCAAAAACGAATATTTTATTTATGTTATCAAACTTATATATTATTGAATGGCTGTTTAATACGTACGGTATGTTCGTTTTCGTGAAAGAAAATTCGAAATTAGAAATATTTACAGTGAGTTTAGTTTTATTATACGTACCGCTTTTTATACTATTTCGTTTATTACATACGCTTTTACAAAATGTTATAAAGGAGCGTGTGTAACATGTGGCAAGTTGTAAAAAGAGATGTGAGATTTTGGCTAGGTGTTACTTTTTGAGTGTACTAATGATTGTTAGTATTGGAAATACGCTGTTTTTCGATGGGAATATTCGTGAACTAACGATGATGTATAACGAAAAAGGAGAATTAGAGGCTGCTCCGTTTTCACCGTCGAGTAAATTTTGGTTTGGAACTGATGAGAAAGGCCGTGACCTGTTCCAGTTAATAATAGAAGGAGCGAAATGGACAGTTGGTGCAAGTGTCGTTATCGCAGTTTTACGTGTAGTAATTGGAGGAGCTATTGGTTTATTACTTGGTATGTACAGTAAACGCTCATTTCCAGTAATCTCATCTTTTTTTGATCCGTTTAGTATTGTACCAATGATTATGATTTCCTATTTTATGTTAAATGCAGTTTTAATGTTCGAAAGTGGAGAGGCTGCTGCTCCGTTTCATTTACGGGTTGCGTTTCAAATTATAGTTCTTGCGTGCCTTGCTGTACCGACTGTTATGTTGTACGTGGCGCAAGAAGTAAAACGTATTAAGAATGAAGAATTTATGTTGGCGGCCACTGTGCTAGGCGGAAGTAAGTGGCAGAGGTTGAGACGCCATGTATGGCCGCATATGTTACCATCATTTCTTTTATTAGTAGCCCAGCAATTTGTAAGTACTTTATTACTCCTCTTGCATCTTGGTTTGTTGCGATTATTTTTTGGCGGAACAATAATTTTTGGCGGTATAGATGCAGATAGTGTAACAAAAGAGTGGACAGGGTTAATTGGTCAAAACTTCCGTCACTTAACTACTCATACATGGATTGTACTTATACCAATCGCTTTCTATAGTATGACAATTTTGTCAGGAAATCTTATTAGTAATAGTATGCAAGGTGCGATTAAATTAGGAAATGTTAGAAGAGCGAAACAGAAGAAGGAAGAGGTGAAAGTAGAGAAACAAATACAGCCTACCGTGAATGATTTTTCATTTCATAGAGAGGTACAAAAATAAAGAAAGATAGCTGAAGACAAATTGTTTTCAGCTATCTTTTTTGTTTAAAGTGGTGGTAAATCAATCTTACCTTCTTCAAATAATTCCTTTATCATATGTTTCGTATAACCAGCTGCTTGACCAAATGTGATTTTTGCTGGCATTGGTGCTTCATTTACATCTACTACTACATCAATAATACATGGTTTATTTTGTTTTACTGCGTTTTCAAAAGCGGGGAGTAGTTCATCTGAATTTTCAACTCGATATCCAATACCACCGCAAGCCTCTGCGTATTTTGCAAAATCAGGATTCGTTAAGTCTGTACCAAATTCGATATTACCCATAACCTCTTGTTCGAATTTAATCATGGCGATTTTATTATTATTTAATACGACGACAACGATTGGCAGTTTATATTTAACAGCTGTTACGAAGTCATTCATTGTCATTCCAAACCCGCCGTCACCACAAACTGCAAACACTTGTTTATTCGGGAAAGCAATTTGTCCAGCAAGTGCACCAGGTAAACCACAGCCAAGTGTTGCAAGCCAGCTAGAAATGATAAATTTCTGGTTTGTCATACGGAAGTGCCTTGCTGTCCACACTGTTATATTTCCGACATCTACTGAAAGAATTGCATCATCTTCGGCTACTTGTTGCAGTGCGTGCATAACTCGTTGTGGTTTAATTGGAGTAGAAGAATCTTCTTCTTGAGTGTGTAATTTTTCTTCCCACTTTTTCATCATTTCTTGATGATGCTCTAAGAAGGAATGCTCCTCGTGTTTTTCTACATTTTCAATTAACCATTTTAATGTTTTATCAGCATCACCAGCTAAGCCGATATCTGTCGTATAACGCTTCCCGATTTGTGCAGGGTCTGTATCAATATGAAGTGTTTTTGCTTTTTCGGGTAAGAAACCAGTGAACGGATAAGAAGTACCAACCATAATTAAAGTATCTGCATGCTTCATTGCTTCATAAGAAGGTTTCGTCCCGATTAATCCTAATCCACCGATACAAAGAGGGTGTTCATCAGGAACAATCCCTTTAGCTGGTAATGTAAGTACGATTGGAGCACCGATATGTTCTGCAAATGCAAGTAAAGACTCTCTCGCATGTTTAGCTCCTTTCCCGGCTAAAATAACAGGTTTTTTCGCTTCATTAAGTGCGAGTTTCGCTACAGCTAAATCTTCTTCTTGCGGAAATATTTCTGGTAATGTAAAGGAAGAGTTTGTAATGCGCGCACCATTTTTCACTTCAAATTTTGGAACATCATCTGGAATTGTAAGAACAGAGACACCTTTTTTTGTATATGCCATTCGAATCGCTTGATTCACTACAGCAGGTAACTGTTCAGCTGACATTATTCGTTGGTTATAAACCGCAACATCATCAAACATTCTTTCTAAGTTTACTTCTTGGAAAAAATCCGTTCCGAGTAAATCGCTTTCTACTTGTCCTGAAATTGCTAGTACGGGAGCTTGATCGAGTTTTGCATCGTATAAACCATTTAATAAATGAATCGCTCCAGGTCCTGCAATAGCCATACAAACACCAAGTTTTCCTGTTAATTTCGCATAGGCTGCCGCTGCTAACGCACCAGCTTCTTCATGGCGAACTTGAATAAATTTAATTTTATCTTGTTTTTTTCTTAAAGCTTCAATAATAGAATTAATGGAATCTCCAGGCATACCATATATGTGTTCTACACCCCAGTCAATTAAAAGGTCCACTAATGCTTCACCGGCTGTTTTTCCAAACATAATCGTTCCTCCTTATAATAGGTAGATACTATTATGTTTTGGAGAAAAAGGAAAAATATACAAATGATATAACTTATTTGTTTTAATGATGTCCAGTGAAAAGAGTGAAGACTGTTATTAGTAAAAATCCACTAATAGACCACGATAGAAACGGAAGGAGAGATAGCTGTTTTTTTGCTTTCCAAAGCATTTCGTGAATTGTGACATAGCCAAGAGAACCAATTGCGCTTCCCATAATAAGTCCTTGTAAATGGAGAGCTTTCCCGTCCATCATAATGCCAAAAACAGTACCGGTCCCTAGGATAAGAGAAAGTAATAAAGTTGTTAATAAAAATGAAATGTATTTATGTTTTGTAAAAAGAAATGGAATAATTAAAGCTAACCCTTCTGGAATATGGTGAATGACAATCGCAAGTAAGAAAGGAATGGCAGAGTCATTATGATTTATAAACGCTGTTCCTAACGCAAATCCACTCGGCATATTATGAATGAATATAGCGAAAGAAAGAAAAAGGAAGGTTTGCCATGCTTGTTGATCTTTCTTATGTATAATCGGATGATGACAATAGTTATCTAATAAGCTCATAACTAAAATACCGATAGCTATACCGAGCATAGGCCCAATTATTTCATAGCTTGAAAATGTTTCAGGAATAATTTCAAATGATAAAAGCCCAAGCAAAATCCCACCACATAATGCGTATAAGCGATGCATCTTTTCTTCAATTAGTTGGCGTGTTGCTACTCCAACAGCACCTCCTAATAGTAATCCACCGAACGAAAAAAACGTAACGATTATAGGAATCCATAAACGTTCCATATCATCACACTCCAATTCTATCCCCTTATTTTCAGCTTACTAATGGGGGAGGGAGATTAGTCCAAATTATTATGACTAATTATAGAGAAAAAACTGTAAATTTATTTAATGGTATATTCATATTTGATACACGTTTTCCGTCAAAGGAAGAATTAATACAACCATCTACAGAAGAATATTGGACAACTATTACAGATGAACAGGGAAGAAGATGTGATTTATATACTGAGATGAATTATGATTCAATTCAACAAATACAGTACTACATAACAACAAGAAGGTTTTATGAGGATAATGCGCTAGTAGAGGAACTGAAAACAACAATAGATCTTCGGTATACGTATCCACAAGAATTAGAAAGATTACTAGTAGCGAATGGGTTTGAATTGTTACATATATATAATGATTGGGATGGGAATAAGTTGCAGGAGGATTGTTATTCTATGGTGGTAGTTTGCCAGAAGAAAAGATAGGGATGCTGATTGTTATATAGTAAGTTATTAGAAAAAATGATCAAACTGTATTTCACATTAACAATAGACTATGTGTCTTTGTTTTAATTGTAAGGAAGAATAAGAGGAGCTGCAGTGGAGTGCTATGGTGGGGACTGTGTATAAAGAAAATGAGCGGTAAGGTCATAATCAAATGTTGTTTACTGAGCCATTAGAGTTTTATATAATATACAAATAAACAAAACTGGATGGTTGCCAGTTTAGAGGGCCATAAAAAAATGTCCTGGTATTTAGATAATGTTTATGAGTTAAATAAAGAAAAACGAATGTAATAAAAATTTACTATACTAACTTTATGGAGAGTAATGTTATGAAAGCAGAAAAAACACTTGAAACACTAGATAGGTACGCGGAGGAGTTTGATTTTCCAGTACTTGATAACTATAATTTTGACTTAGCACAATCCAGAATATCTGTTTTTCGAGAGGAAGACAAGTGGCTCGTTGTATTTGAGGTTGTGGGCGTTGATGCAAACCTTGAGATATCGAATAACTTCTATGTGTATAGTAATAGTATGAGACAGCAAGGATTCTTTTCATGTTTCGATGAAATCTTAACGCTTGTAAATGAAGAATATTGGTACGATGATGAAGATCATTTCCTTGTAGATCCTTTTCATATGGAGTTACTTTTGAAAGGAGAACGTATCACTTTAACACCAACTGTAGAAGAGTATAAGCGTTTAGGAATTGAAACAGATTTATTTCATCCTACCAAACTTATTCGTTTTTTAACTTCTAAATATAAGGAGAAATTCTGGGTAAATCCCTCGGACATATTAGATGAAACCAATGCAGAATTTAAACCAAAGCTATTTTATCAAACAGAAGAATGGGAACATCCTGATATAAGTGATGATCAAAAACCGAGTGAGAGCATATTCTTTCAAAGTTTAGCTAAAGCGATTGAATTAAATAATGTGAATTTGATAACTGTAGGGAAAGTAAATAATGATTGGACCAATTGGACATGGAGTGATTTTGAAAAACAAGAAGAGAATGACATTTAAATAAGAAACTGTTTTTCCCCACCTATGATACATTGAAGCATTTGTAACATTATTTTATCGGTAAAGCCATGTATGAACTTCGCTTTCACATCTAAATCATTTGAGTTGAACAATCGTATTAGTTATTATTAATATGTGTGTCAAAATATTTTAAAAAAAGATTGATAAATGTTTCTTCGCTTTATTTTTAATGTGAGAAGGAATGTAAAAAATGAACAAAAAAATAATATAGTTAGTGGCAGCGAAGGAAATGTTATAGTGTTTGATGCACACATTAAGCGGTTTTATGTCACAGGAAAGAGAAGCTTTTTGTTTGAATTTCAGGGTATACAAAATGTAAACGTTGACTGGGATTTATTTCTCATGCTAACATATAGATAATTTAATCAAGGCGGTGGAAATGTATTGGACTCAGATGTTGACTCGGATAGGTGGCTAAATGACCTCGATTTTCTCAGAGTACCCCTCATCATTTTGAGAATGTAGATTTTATACAATCTCAAAATGTGTATGAAGTAGGTCTGGAAAGAGAAAATATATCAGGAGGTGAATCCTTTAGTTTCAAGGAAGCTAAGGGAATTAGTTGGACATATTTAATTTAATCATGGTAGTGGTGTTAATCGCATGTACTGCATTTTTCGTAGCAATTGAGTTTGCTATTGTAAAAGTAAGAGGATCAAAGATTGATCAATTTGTATTAGAAGGAAAGAAGGGTGCGCTGGCAGCTAAGAAAGTGACATCAAACTTGGATGAGTATTTGTCAGCTTGTCAATTAGGGATTACAGTTACAGCAATGGGACTCGGGGCACTAGGTGAACCAACGATTGAGAGACTTTTACATCCTTTATTTGATAAGTGGAACATCAATCCTTCCATTGCAGGTGTATTATCTTTAGGAATTGCTTTTACTATTATGACGTACTTACATGTTGTAGTTGGTGAATTAGCACCAAAAACATTCGCGATTCAAAAGGCTGAGAAGGTTACTTTATTACTTTCGGCTCCGCTTATCTGGTTCTACAAAATCATGTATCCGTTTATTCGCTTGTTAAATGGCTCTGCAAGGATGATAACAGGAATGTTCGGCTTAAAACCTGCATCAGAGCATGATGTAGCACATACAGAAGAAGAATTACGATTGATTCTTTCTGAAAGTTATGAACGTGGAGAAATTAATCAAGCTGAATACAAATATGTAAATAATATTTTTGAATTTGATAATCGTATTGCGAAAGAAATCATGGTCCCCCGTACAGAAATTATAGGGTTACATGTAGATAATTCTTTAGCAGACCATATGAAAATAATCCGTGATGAAAAGTATACACGTTACCCAGTATTTGGGGAAGATAAAGATGAAATCATTGGCATGGTGAATGTGAAAGACTTCTTTATTCGTTATATGAATAAGGAAATAAAAGAATTCAATTCTATTCAATCGTATACGCGTCCAGTAATTGAAGTAATTGAGACCATACCAATACATAGTCTTTTACTACAAATGCAAAAGAAACGTATTCCGTTGGCTGTGTTATATGATGAATACGGCGGTACGGCTGGTATTGTAACCATTGAGGATATACTGGAAGAGATTGTAGGAGAAATACGTGATGAATACGATGAAGATGAGCGTCCGCCCATCCAGCAAATGAATGAAGGTCATGTTGTCGTAGAAGGTAAAGTATTAATTAGCGAATTAAATGATTTACTAGGATTACATATGAATGATAGTGATGTTGACACGATTGGTGGTTGGATTCTGATGCAGAATTATGATATCCAAGAAGGGCAAACAGTGAATAGCGAAGGATATGCATTTAAAATTCTTTCTAAAGACCCTCACCAAATCAAACGTGTTGAAATACAAAAAGAAATGTTGGAAGCAGCAACTGTATAGTTGCTGCTTTTATTCAATTGATAACATGGTAGCCCTCCTTATTAAATTCATTGATCAACTTTTTACCTGTTAACACATTACCGAAATAGGGAATGATTGGTTCCTTTGCATTCCAGGTTCAACACTCCTTCGATATTGTAAAATGTATCTCATTTATACAAATTGTAATATAATTTAAATGTAAATTCGTAGCGTAAAATAGATTAAAAGTAACAAATGTTGAGAAAGGATTCCCTTGTCAAAATTAGTATTTGTATTTCACTAGATAATAAAAAATGTAGAATGATTTTATTTCTGACATTGTTATTTAATAGTAATCAAAATACAAAATAAAGAATTTTCTCGGCTGGAAATTTTTACATACTCATAAAATGGAGGCAATAGTTATGCAGCAAATTAAAAAAATAGGAAACGCATTTTGGTACATGACACCTGTTTCCGAGACTGATAGACCTATCTTAGGAATGGTAGTTGGAAAAGAAAAGACTTTGATGATAGATGCAGGTAATTCAGAAGCACATACACAATTGTTTTTAGAAATGCTAAAAGAGCAAAATATCTCAAATCCTGATTTTGTAGCATTAACGCATTGGCACTGGGATCATATTTTTGGATTGCCTGTATTACAAAATGCATTGTCTATCGCACATTTTGAAACAAAAAAAGAGATGAACACACTTGTTTCTTATGAGTGGTCGGATGAGGCATTGGACGCACGAGTGAAAGAAGGTACAGAAATTGAATTTTGTGCGGACTGTATAAAAAAAGAGTTCAGTGAAAAACCAAGAAATATTCAAATTCTTCCGCCGGCCTTAACCTTTCAGAAACAACTTGAATTAGACCTTGGTGATATGACATGTGTGTTAGAGCATGTGGGCGGAGACCATTCACATGACTCTGTTGTTATTTATATTAAAGAAGAAAAGATTTTGTTTTTAGGAGACTGTATATATGCAGATATCTTTTCTGCAAAGCGGAACTATACAACGAAACGAACGTTTAAACTGATACAAGAATTAGAGAAATTTGATGCCGAGACCTATATTCTTTCACATGGGGAAGCTATAGATCGAAATGAATTTTTGCGAGAGATTCGTTTATTAAAAACAGTAGGAACTTATACGGAAACTCATAAAGGCGATGAAGAGAAGATAAAGGCAGCATATAAACAAGAACTAGATAGAGAATTAAATGAAGATGAGCTAGAAACAATAACGTACTTTGTAAATGGTTATGAAATGGTTAATCTGTAAAACCTAACTCAAATCAGATTGAAGCTTATTCTGATTTGAATATAATTAAACTGTACAAAAAGAGTATTGAAAGTTAATTCAATACTCTTTTTAATAATTAAATATCCAGTCCCAACCAATTTCTAAATCTTTTTGCTGGCTCATCATCTGGGTTTACACCACTTTCAAGACTGGTTGCGAACGGTAACCACTGCCAATCCTCGCATCCTACAAAAGCTATTCTTGACCAATTATCAATGAATTCAATGAAATTATTCGCAATCTTATATCCATGTCCTTCTCCATCCTCGTGACTTAGGTAAATTATCGGAGCATCTATATTATCTTGCATATCAAATGCTAAATAATCCCCATTGCCCACTTCACAAAATGCTAATTTATTATGCCACACTATATCATATTCATCTTCAGGATTTGGAAAAACCGTGTCAATCCAGTCTTTTCGTTCTTTTTCAAACTCAGAAAGACTTTCTAAACTCCAGTGGGGTGTTCCGCAAAAAATTTCACGAAATTCATTTGGTAGCTCCATATCGTCAGGTAAAAACCAGCGTAAGCTAAAATTTCCTGAGAACTCTAAAAGTACTTTTTTGAAACTATTTGGTAATTTAACACCAAGTTTTTTTTCCGCTTGGATTATCTTTTCAAGAGAAGATGGTTCATCTATACAAACTTCTTGAACTTCACCGCCTATTTCTTTAATTCTAGAAGTTATTATTTCTATTCTTTCTTTTAGTAACTCGTAATCCATCATATCACCCCATGTTATATTAATTAAAGTATATCATTCTTAATATACTTTTCGTTTGGGTTTCTAACTTTTAGGAGTGATTTCTCAGAATATATGTATTGTAATTTTAAAAGTTATTTTTCGTAAAATTGAGGTTTCAAGTAGCAGCTTTTTTAGCTAATTCAGTAATATATTCAAAGAATGCATCACGTTTTACATCATAAATGACATTTACTGGTCTTCCGTTAGCAGTTTCCACTGTACGTCCTTGGCTGGGTCCGTATGTATGAACGATACTAGCAATCGTTTTTGTTTTTGCAAGATCAGCTTTCCCAACAAACGCAGCAGTTAATACATCCCACAAATAGTAAGTAGAGTTCGTTGAGAAGTGAACGAGAGGGGGAACCATTGCATAGCATTGACCAAGGAAATCAACACCAATATACTTACGCTCTTTTGCCCACTGTTCACGTATGTCTATAGTTAGCGGAACCTGGTTTGTACTTTCTAGAGTTACTAAATCAATGATTATATTAGCATTCCAAACACGAGCTACTGCTTCGGGATCCCAAAATGAATTCCACTCGGCTGTTCCGTCATGTTCTGGCTCATGTACATTGCCTGCAGTACGAAATGTACCGCCCATCCAAACGAGACGTTCAATTTTATCTTCGATTATTGGAGATTCATATAGTGCACGAGCAAGGTCAGTCAGGGGCCCTGTAAATAATAAAGTTGTTTTTCCATCAGTTTGTAGAAGAGTCTCTATTATATGATGATGTGCAGGTTTTTTTGATGCAGGTGTAACAACTTTCCCAAATTCATTTAAAATTGGTAAAGCATCTACATAAAATACATGCATCCGCCATTCTTTTGGAAATGGGTTTTTTCCACGAGAGTTGGACGCTGCTACCTGAATATTATTTTTGCCGAAGCGATCTATAATTTTACGACTGGCAGACATTGCTGGTTCTAAATAGCAATCTGCTGGAATAACTGAAACACCTGTAAGTTCTACATTTTCCATCTGGAGTAGTAAAAATAGTGATATTAAATCATCTACACCACCATCATGATTGAAGTACACTTTTTTCATCATTTTAATCTCCATTCTTTAATATTTAACCAGGAATTAAATTTTAATTGATGAAAAATCATCAATAATTTCCACCACTTCAATTCTCCCATTAATCAGTAACTCAGGAAGTTCATTTCTAACGTTTCCTTTCCAATACTCTCTAGCTTGTTCCATTTTTTGAGCGAAAGGAATACCATCTTCTTTCGGTAAAAGATTTCCGTCACCTTCAAAAGAACTACCGATCACTCGTAGTTTAACAATCTGTAAAACATTTCGATTATAAGAATCAAATAAAGCTTTCCATTTCAAAGCATCCTCATAGCTTTTGGCAGCATATAAGCAAGACAACCTTGAGGGATATTCAGGAAATTCTTGCAGTCTAACCATTTCTACAATCGTTTCTCTAACCGCACTAATTGTTTGATCTATATAATTCAGAACTACTTTAGCATTTTCATTATTTATATGTAATTCCTCATTGATATAATGTCTTTTTAAAATTTGAATGGAGTCTTCATCATTAGAATTTAATTGTTCTCTTTCAAAAAAGAAGTGATAGAGGGTATTAGTTTGATTTTTGTCAAAGTGAATGATTTTTCCGATACTCATTGTTTTCCTTGTAACGATGTGATATGCGTAAAATTCTGCTTTATTCATGGTTATCCTCCTAGTAGTAATTCTCATATAATTCAATATTAAATTTAATAATTCAACATCAAAATATATAAAACCTTTGTAAGTAAAAAGTTATAAAGTGGGAGGATTGGAGTGAAGAGTGGAAGAAATGCACGTAAACGCTTTAAAAATGTTCACTTACGAAGGAGTTTCCAATATCGATATAATGACAAAGACTCAAAGAGAAGGGATGATGAAAATTGCCAACAACAAGAAAGGAAAACCTCCAATTTGGTATGATGATGTGCCTCGGGATGGTTATCGTTATGACGTTTTACAATTTATTAATGAATGGAGCAGGAGGACCAATTCATATTAAGGAAATCGCATTAGAACTAATAATTGGATTTATTATTGCGCTATTAATTGAAATATGTATCGTTGGACCGTGTGCGAAAAAGATTGTATTTGCATTACCATTTGATAAATCAAAAAAAGTAAACATGATTATTGCGATGGCAACAACAATGGTAATCGGAATGGTATTCTTTATGTCATTTTACGGAATGGCTATGATGTATTTACATAATGGGTTACATGGTGACTCATTCGCTTCAATTTATTTCTCGATTTTCATTAAAAATTTCATTATGGCGTACCCACTTCAATTAATAATAATGGGACCTCTTGTACGTTTCTTATTTGGAAAGTTTGTTTTGAAGAATAAAGCTGTTAATGTAGCGTAGTTTTAATTACTAAAATATTATATATGGATTAAATATTTCAAACACATCTCACATATTTTGAGATGTGTTTTTTCGTGTACATTACTAATTATTTTCATATCGATGTGACATTTGTCCTTTTGTCGTTGTAGTATTGTAGCTTTTAATTAAATCATAGATAGAAGATTAGGAGATGATTTTTTTGAAAGGTATTTTACTTTCAGTTTTTGGAGGAGTATTCATTACACTTCAAGGTACGTTTAATGCGAAACTTAGTTCAGATATCGGTATATGGTCGACGAGTATTATGACGCATTTAATTGGGTTTCTTATTGCAACAACTATATTTTTGTTAAAGAAAGAAGAGAAAGTAACGGATTTAAAGGGTGTAAAAAAAGTATATTTAGTAGCTGGCGCACTTGGTGGGTTGATTATTTGTGCGGAAACAATGGCGATATATTCAATGGGAGTTACATTAACAGCTGGAACACTTATGGTTGCTCAATTATTAACAGCTACTGTTATTGAAATGAAAGGATTATTTCATATAAAAAAGATACAAATGGAGAGATACCATATTGTGGGGACAATAGTAATGATTTTAGGTATTTTTGTGTTTAATATGTAAGGAAAGAAGGGACTGTAAGTGGATAATAAATCAGACTTAATTATTCAATATTTGAAAGCTTATAATATACTTGAAATTTTTTCAGGAATAAGTACTGACAATTTTCAAGTAAATCATTTTGAAAAAGGCAAGCTTATTTGCGATAAAGATGATGAAATTCATCGTTTATATTTTGTTATTAAAGGAAAAGTAAAAGTTTACACGATTACACCAGAAGGAAAGAAACTAATCCTTCGCTTTATCAATCCATTAGCAATTGTTGGTGATATTGAATTAATACAAAATAGCAAAGCACATAATGTTGTTGAAGCTTGCTCAGATGTTGTAGCAATCTCCATTTCTAATACAGTTATTAGAAATAAGTTATTACATGATCCTATATTTATGAAGTTCTTGCTTGAAAACATTGCGAACACGTTAAAAATATCGACTCGTTTTACAGCTCTAAATTTACTTTATCCGGTAGAAGTACGTGTAGCTAGTTATTTACTTTCGATTTCAACGGATAGTAATGGGAATATGTATAAAGAGGATTTAGATTCAACTTCTGTATCAAGTATTGCAGATTTTATAGGTGTAAGTTATAGGCATGTAATTCGAGTTTTACAAAAATTTTATAGTGAAAAATTAATTAAAAAGAAAAATGGAGTTATTGTAATTAAAGATTTTTCTAGAATGAAGGAAGTTGCTAAAGATAATATATATGAGTAATGAAAGGGAGAGAAGGGTTATGATTGGATTTAGTTTAGCTATATTAGCTGGAATATTAATTAGCTTACAATCTGTTTTTAATACGAAAGTGAATGAAATTGTAGGACAGTGGTTAACAACTGCATGTGTTCTTGGAATAGGTCTCATAAGTTCTGTTTTATTTCATATCATTACAGAGAAAAGTATAAGCGTTAACTTTTATACTGCAAATTATTTATTTTATATAAGTGGATTGTTTGGTATCGGATTAATTATTTGTATAATGGGTGCAATAAAGAGTTTAGGTCCAGCTTATACGGTGCTCATTAGCCTTATTACTCAATTAGTTGTTGCATTATGTGTTGATACATTTGGATTGTTTGGAATGGAGAGAGTACCTATACAAATAAATAAATTAATTGGTATAGGTCTATTAATTGTGGGGGTAGGAATTTTTAAAAATCTTTTTTCGAATAAGAAAGCTATTACTATAAATGAGGATAGGGTCTAAAGAATTTAAAGGAAAAAGGTGTTAATAATTAGAACATATACATTTAGGTGGTAGTAAATGAGCGATAAGGAGAGAAAATAAGTGATTCAGTACATGTTGGAAGATGGTGTACATTATATTATGAGTGCAGTGACATAACTAGGAGGTTTCCACTATGACAGCTTTATTTAAAGCTATGGAGTTCCAGCTGAAAACTGAACGACTTGATCTGAGTATGTGGGAGGAATCCGATTCAGTCTGGATGAGAAAATTAATTGGCGAACGTGGTGTGGATATGCCAACCCTTGACGCCGTTCGTAGCATGCTTATAGAGATGCGTAAGAGAGCAGGCGAAAATGGCATTTCCCTTCTCACTATTCGCCGACGAGACGAAGGTGATTTCATCGGATACTGTGGCTTGATTATCGGTCGTTCCACACTGGAAGAGCCGGAGATCGCATACGAGTTGTTCCGCAGTGCTCATGGCAAAGGCTATGCGACTGAGGCAGCATCTGTTGTGCTGGACACTGCGATTGCTACGGGGCGCCACAGACTTTGGTCGACTGTAGGCGCTTGGAATGTTGCGTCCTTCCGGGTGTTAGAAAAGATAGGATTTAAGAGGCATCACAGTACGTGGGACGAGCGCGGTGAGATTGTTTGGAACGTACGCGACCTTTAGAAATCCCGGACCTAACTCGAAACTATTGAAAAGGAGAAGAGGTCATTAGTTTGGGCAAGAATCCAGATAAAGATAAAATAACTGATTTATAATTCAAATAGTGACAAACTATAACTGAAGCATGTCCTCCTCCCAAAACCAATCGAACGTTTCAAGTTATATATCTTTATTATACTGATTAAACTAAATATTTATTGTTTACTTATTTCATTCATTATGTAAATAAAAAAGGATAGTTAGCCCTCATAATGGACTAACTATCCTATAGATTATTATATGAATTTAATAAAATCGAGGTCTTCTTTTATATATGATTAATATATTATAGATTTATCATTTTTCAAACCGTATATGAACGAACTTCAACATCTTTATTAAATTTACAATCCGCATCATAATTCGTGTACTTCCATCCCAGTCTTTATTTGTAGGTATATGTTTAAAGAAAGGGGAGCAGCTTAATATTTTTATGTTAGAAGACCACTTTTCTATTGTCTTTGGATTATTTACGTAAAAATACATCATAGCGCCGTTATTACCAGCTTTTTTTACAGTAGCATTCGAAAGTGTCAGTGCGAGCTTTGATTCGGCATCAAAATATAACTCTCCTCCAGGAAAACGTTTTGCCATAGCGACAAATATCTCCTTCAGTTCTTCTTCTTTAAAGTAATAAAACACACCTGCTGATATAAAAAGAATACAGTCTTTTGGATCATATTTTATATCGTTGAACCAAGAAGTGTCAAAAAATGATTTGGCAATGCTTATATTTCGTGGTGTATCTTCAATTAATGTTTTGCGGAAAGCGATCGCATCAGGCAAATCAAGGTTATACCACTGTAGGGTACCGTTATCAATTCTTGAAAAAGTAGTGTCTAGTCCAGAACCGATATTTACTATAGTAGCATTCGGATGTTTTCTAATAAATTGTTTAATAGTATCGTCTATTTTTCTTGCACGGGTAATGTAAGTGATACATCCATATTCGCCAAATGTATCTGCTATTTTAGAGAAATCAAAGTCGCATTCTTTAATAATCCGAATAGCTTCCGTATCATCTAAAATATCCTTGTTTTTCTCACTACCATATGCTCGTCCCCATAGTGGAATAAGCATAGTACTTTGAACTGATTGTAAATCTATTTCTTTAACCATGAAACGTCCTCCATTTAATAATAAAAAAATATCATATATATATGATTAGTCGTTATTTAGCATTTTTGATAGCATTTTATTTGTTTTATACAGTCCGTAAGTTAAATCACGTTGATCTTCTTCACTGAGTTTTTCAAGATTACTAGTGAAATTATTATAAATTTGTTTCCATCTTTCATAATGTACTTTTTCAGCTTTATCTGTTAAGGAAATTAAAACAGCTCGTTTATCTACTGTATCTTGTTTTTTTACAATGTATCCGTTTTGCTCTAAATTACGAACGGTTACACTTAATTGTTGTTTAGGTATGTTTAAATAACTAGCAATCATTTTTAAATTTACAGCGACTTTTTGCTGGGCGATATACTCAACTATGTGTTGCTCTAAATGTGTAAATTCAGTGGATTTCTCTGATAATAATTTGAAAGTACCTGACATATTTAATAATAAATTCATGTATTCGTTTATTAATTCTTTATTAGTCATTATTTTTCGTGTCCTTTATCAATTTAGTAATTATTTTATTGCTATTTTTACTTAAAATCAAATAATAACATTGATATTAGTAATTGTTTATTTACTAATATCAATGTTATTTAAATCGTGAGAGATGCAGTAGAGGAAAAGTTAAAGTTTTTTATGAGCGGTGAGTAGAAAGATTATAAAATATTACTTTATACATAAAAAACTAATGAAGCCAATGTCTTTTTCAGTCATTATACTATTAATAATTTTATGTTAAAATCTTTTACATAATGAAATAAAGGGGTAGTATTCTATGGGTTATTTCTCAAATAGTTTATTAGTTTTGTTTGTTCTTATCGTATGTAGCTGTATGATTTTTGGTTGATAATATAATGATGGATTGATATAAAAGAAGGTATCTCACAAAGATGAGATACCTTCTTTTTCTTATAATTGTAATTTAGATTCAGTATTTGGTGATGGTTGAAATGTATATATTTTATACTCACCATTAATTGATATATTAAACAAATATTAAATAGAGAAATATATATGGTACCAATCTTATTAAGTTCCTTATGTTTTTAAAGAGAAGGAGTTTCATTTTTTTTTATTGAAGTATTGTTCTAGTCAGTTTAACGACGGTCAAAAATTTTATGGAATAAAAACAAAAAGGATGATGAGGAGTATTTACATGAAAACTATTTTAAATTACACGATTGAACCCCCTAAAGATTTCAATGAATTATTAACTATGTATGAATCTTTAGGATGGAATTCTCTTGAATTATCGGTTAATGAGTTAGAGCAAATGTGTAAACAAAGTTGGTATGTGATATATGCTTTTAAAGAGCAACAATTAATTGGGATGGGACGAGTAATATCAGATGGTGTAATAACGGGCATTATTTGCGGTGTATGTGTAATGCCAGAGTATCAGTCCATGGGCGTTGGAAAGGAAATAGTGGAACGATTAATCCGGCACTGTGAACAAAAACGAGTTATTCCACAACTTATGTGTGTTGAAGATTTAAAATCTTACTATGAATCAATTGGATTTGAGGAATTTTCGATTGGTATGACGAAACATATTAAACGATAGCGGGGCTTTGTAATTTAGAATTACTTGTTTATCAGGCCAATTTTTAGACTTCAAAAATTTCGTTATAAAGGAGAATAATGTTATGGAGATTGCTAAAGGGGTAGAGATGTTACATCTTGAATTTCAAGAGTATATTATTCACCCAATTCTTTTATGGGATGATGAAATGGCAGTTTTAATAGATACTGGATTTCCTGGACAAATTGAAGATATACGAATAGAGATGGGGAAGGTTGGAGTATCGTTTGATAAACTAAAAGCCGTGATTTTGACGCATCAAGATATAGATCATATAGGTAGTCTTCCTGAACTATTACAAAACTGTGGAAGTAATATAAAAGTCTATGCTCACGATCTAGATCAGCCGTATATCGAGGGGGAGTTACCTTTGTTGAAGGATGCACAAGTACAGAATCCACCGAAAGGAAAAGTGGATGATACTTTGGTTGACGGCCAAGAACTTCCATATTGCGGTGGTATTCTTATTATTCATACCCCAGGGCACACTCCTGGTCATATTAGTTTATATTTGAGACAAAGTAAAACTCTTATCGCTGGGGATTCAATGTATAGCGTAAACGGAATTTTAGGTGGAATTCATGCCCCAACTACTTTGGATATAAAAGAAGCGCAAAATTCTTTGAAGAAGTATTTAAATCTAGAAATTGATTCTGTAGTTTGTTACCATGGTGGATTAAGTAAGGGGAATATAAATGCACAAATTCAAGAGCTATAGATAAGGATTTTTTGTTAATCAGTGCTAAAGTATAATTTAATTGCTAGTATATAAATAAAACCCTTAAACTAATAAAGAGCATGTTTGAAGGAATTTCAAATGTGCTCTTTATTAAATATAATCAATTTAATTTTGATGACTTAATCCATTCCAATAAAACGAAACGATTTGTTTTGCTAATTCATCTATATTTGCAAGAGTAGGATTGTGATTCTCATCTTTAAAATTCCCGATTGATAATAAAGCGACGAAAGCATGGGCAGCAAATTTAGGATTTCCTTTAGGAATTTCTCCAAGGAGAATTGCGTTATCTAGCGCTTTTTCCAACACTTCATACATGTTATCCTCGGCATTTTTTAATTCCTTTAATTGCTCTTCAGATAAAGAAAGTTTTGCATCTTTCATAAAATTATTCATATCAATATCCATCGTTGCGTGTAAGTATACTGTAGCAAAGTTCAATAATCTTTCTTCCAAAGTTTTATTCGTAGAGAGTATTTGATCCATATTTTCTCTTATGCGCACCATCATTTGAATCATAGTAGCGGTAAATAGATCAGCTTTTGTTGAATAGTAATAGTAGACAGTTGCTTTTGTAACTCCACATTCTTTCGCGACCTCATCCATTGAAACAACTTGATAATTTTGGGTGAGAAATAACCTAGTTGCAACTTCTAAAATGATCTCTTTTGTAGACTTTGTATTTTTATTTTGACGAGGCCTTCCGAGAGGACGTTGTTTTTGATCCAAATACATTCGCTCCTGACATTTATTATTGAGATAATTATAACATAATTTTTTAATCATTCTTGATTAATTAACCGACCAGTATATATAATTAATATTGGAGGAAAAAAGGAAGGTGGGGTTTTATGAAAAAGCACCCGTTACATATGTTAGGGAGGCTTGTAGCAGGGAAGAATACGCAATGGATAACTTTATCGGTATGGATTCTTATTACATTAGTACTTTCATTTACGTTACCACAAGTAAACAGTACGAAAGAACCGAATCCGAAAAATTTACCTGAAACAGCTATGTCACAGCAAGCTGAAGCACTTATGAAAAAAGAATTTCCTAATAATGCAGGAAACCCGTTGTTAGTTGTATGGCATCGGGATGGTGGATTAGAGTCAAAAGACTACAAATTAATACAGGACGTTTATAAAGAGTTAAAAACGGACCCTTTAAAAGAACAATCATTGTTACCACCATTTGATACAATTCCAGAGCAAGTATTATCAAAAAGTGCATCAAAAGATGGTACATCATTTGTCACACCAATATTTTTTAATAAATCTGCTGGAACGGATATATTAAAAGGTAATTTAGAAGAGTTACGAAAAATAGTGAATAGTAAAGTGGATGAAGATCCGTTCAAACAAAAAATTACCGACTCTGGTTTACATGTTCGATTATCTGGACCTGTAGGTATTCAAACGGATGCGGTAAGTTTATTTAGTCAAGCTGACGTGAAATTATTAGTTGCTACTGTACTACTAGTATTGGTTTTATTAATTTTACTGTACCGTTCACCAATTTTAGCAATTTTACCTTTACTCGTTGTTGGTTTTGCATACGGAATTATCAGTCCGACACTGGGCTTTTTAGCAGACAATGGATGGATTAAAGTAGATGCACAGGCTATATCGATTATGACTGTCTTACTGTTTGGAGCAGGAACGGACTATTGTTTATTTCTTATTTCAAGATATAAAGAGTACTTGCTAGAAGAAGAAAGTAAGTATAAAGCATTGCAACTTGCGATAAAAGCATCAGGTGGAGCAATTATAATGAGTGCACTTACTGTAGTATTAGGGTTAGGAACGTTATTACTTGCTCATTATGGAGCTTTTCATCGATTCGCAGTTCCATTTAGTGTGGCTGTTTTCATTATGGGAATCGCTGCTTTAACGATTCTTCCAGCATTATTATTAATTTTCGGTAGAGTTGCATTTTTCCCGTTCATACCGAGAACAGCTGAAATGAATGAAGAGTTTGCAAGAAAGAAAAAGAAAGTAGTAAAAGTAAAAAATACTAAAGGGTTCTTTAGTAAAAAACTTGGGGATATTGTTGTACGTAAACCGTGGACAATTATTATGCTAACCGTATTTTTATTAGGAGGCTTGGCTTCATTTGTACCGCGTATTCAATACACGTACGACTTATTAGAATCATTCCCGAAAGATATGCCATCACGCGAAGGATTTACATTAATTACGGATCATTTTTCAGCTGGAGAATTAGCGCCAGTAAAGATTGTAGTTGATTCAAAGGGAAAAGATTTACCTATTAAACAAGAAATAGAGAAATTATCTTTTGTTAATAAAGTGAAAGAGCCAATGAAGGGAAAAGAAAATAATCAATTGCAAATATATGAAGTTTCTTTAGTGGAAAACCCATACTCAATTGAAGCATTAGATCAAATCCCTAAATTGAAAAATAGTGTAGAAAAGGTATTAAAAGATGAAGGAATTAGTCAAGCTGAGAATCATTTATGGATTGGCGGAGAAACAGCTTCCTTATATGATACAAAGCAAATTACTGAACGGGATGAAGCGGTTATTATTCCGGTTATGATTAGTATCATCGCTTTACTTTTACTCGTGTATTTACGTTCAATCGTTGCGATGATTTACTTAATTGTAACTGTCGTTTTATCTTTCTTCTCTGCATTAGGAGCAGGCTGGATTTTACTGCATTTCGGTATGGGAGCTCCCGCGATACAAGGTGCGATACCGTTATATGCATTCGTATTTTTAGTTGCTTTAGGAGAGGATTATAATATCTTTATGGTTTCTGAAATATGGAAGAATAAAAAGAAACAAAATCATTTAGAAGCAGTTAAAAATGGTGTTATACAAACAGGTAGTGTAATTACATCCGCAGGTTTAATTTTAGCAGGAACATTTGCAGTATTAGGTACATTACCAATTCAAGTTTTAGTTCAATTCGGTATTGTGACAGCAATCGGTGTATTGCTAGATACATTTATTGTAAGACCACTGCTTGTACCTGCGATTACAGTCGTTTTAGGACGCTTCGCTTTTTGGCCAGGGAAACTTTCTAAAAAGAGAGAAGAAGTAAAAAAATTGGATATATAATAGAGAAGAGCCAAGGATATTTTCCTTGGCTCTTTTCTATGTAGTTCATTAATTTTTTGAAGTCAAATCATCAGTTACAACGTGATCAGCATCTTCAATGGTTGTTTCGGGCATTCCATATAAGCCGTTCATTGCTTGTTCTTCGATATTAAGATTTGCAGTATTATTATTTTGAATAGATGTAGTGTTTTCGATAACATTTTCTTTTTTATTTACATTTTTGTCATTCATGTTTGAATCCTCCAAACGTCATTTGATTTATTAATAGTATGTGGATGGATTTCCAGAAATATGTGAACGAATTTCTGCAGATGTTATATAGTTAAATAAAAAGCTTAGTATTAAATTTAAACTGTAAGGAGTGAACAAGTGTGGTGAAAACAAGAAAGTTAGCCTTCTAAAATAAAAATAAAATTTTAGGAGGCTATTAAAATGAAGTTTCATGTAATTGACAGAGAAAATTGGAATAGAGAGCAGTATTTTGAACATTATTTAAAATTAAAGTGTTCGTTTAGTATGACAGCGAATGTTGATATTACGATGATGCTAGAGGAAATACATCAAAAGGAAATCAAATTTTATCCGACTTTTATTTATGTAATTTCTAGAGTGATAAATAAACATACAGAATTTCGAACATGTTTTAATGATGAAGGAGTTTTAGGGTATTGGGAGGAAATGATACCTAGTTATACAATCTTTCATAAAGATGATAAATCTTTTTCAAGTATATGGACGGGTTATTCTAGCGATTTCCACATTTTCTATAAAAACTATGAAGAGGATATGAGATGTTATGCTAATGTTCATGGTTTCCTCACGAAAGAAAATATTCCGCCAAATATTTTTCCGATTTCTGGTATACCTTGGACTAGTTTTACAGGATTTAATTTAAATATTAATAATGATGGTGATTCTTTATTACCAATTATTACTTGTGGGAAATATTTCAATGATGGAAGCAGGGTTATGCTACCTGTTTCATTGCAAGTACATCATGCGGTTTGTGATGGATATCATGCGAGTCGATTTATAGAGGATTTACAGGAGCTAGCTAATACTTGTAACGAGTGGCTTAAGTAATATCTAATTATTAATTATATAAAATTGAAAATGAATAAGCGTTAAAATAAAAAGAAGAGAACATATGTATATTACATGTTCTCTTCTTTTTATTCATTCATATTAAGTAACAGTGGAAAATATAGGTTGATTTGTAGTTTAATAGTAAAGAGAGTGATTAGTTTTAAATTTCTTTATTTTATAATTATTTAAGGGTTCAAATGTTTTAATAGGGGGAAGGTAAAGTGAAATTCATACGTATTGAAAAAGATGAAATCCTAATTAATAATATGGCAAAATTGTATTGTAAAGCATTTGAGAAAACAAATTTTACTGAAATGATTGAGAGAATGAAAAGACATATAGAATATGCAGATTTTAAAGGTATAGTAGCAATAAATGATGAAAATGAGGTAGTTGGTTTTACTTATGGTTATCGCTCATTAGAAGGGCAGTACTATAATCAATTAATGAGAGAAGCGTTAAATCTAGAACAAGCAGACGAATGGTTACAGGATTGTTTTGAATTTGTAGAGTTAGCAGTTCACCCACAATATCGAAATGAAGGTCTTGGAATGAAATTACATAATGAATTATTAGAAGGGATTTCAAATAGAACGAGTATTTTAACAACACAAATAAACAATGAAAAAGCGCGTTCTTTATATAAAAGATTGGATTGGGTGGATGTATTAGAGCCATTTCACCCAAGTAAAAGTGATGCCCCATATGTAATAATGGGAAAAATATTAAAGACAAAAGTAAATTAATAACTATATCGTTCACAAAAGTTATCGGTTTATAACAATGAAGGGGAAAACAAAAATGACAATAATATCTATAGAAAAAGCTACAATTTTAGATGCTGAAAAGTTAACAGAAATAATGAAAAGAACATTTGATGAAGAAGCAAAGCGATGGTTATACGGCCAAGGTGATGTAATTGATTATAACATTCAACCGCCAGGATATTCTTCAGTTGAAATGATGAAATATTCAATTGAAGAATTGGATACTTACAAAGTGATAATGGGTGAAAAAGTAATCGGGGGAATTATAGTTACGATCTCTGGTAAATCGTACGGAAGAATCGATCGTATTTTTGTAGAGCCTTTTCTTCAAGGAAAAGGAATTGGATCGCGGGTTATTAAGTTAATAGAAGAAAAATTTCCGAACATAAGGATTTGGGATCTTGAAACATCTAGTAGACAAATTAATAATCATCATTTTTATAAAAAAATGGGCTATGAAATAATTTTTAAATCTGAAGATGAGTATTGCTATGTAAAAAGAAAAAATGTAGATGCAGTTGGAGAGAACCTAATTAAAAATAAAGATATGAAAAATGGTCAATACGAAAACTGTAATTTGGTTAATACAGAATATTATCAAGTAAATTTAAAAAATAGTGCATTTGTTGGTAGTAATATAATGCATATGAATATGAGTAATTGTAATATAAGTCAATCAACCTTTAGAAATATTAATTTTAGAAATTCCTCATATGCAGATTTAAATATTTCTGGCAGTAAATTTAATTTTGTGACTTTAGGTGGAGTTCAATTTAGAGATACAAGCCTTGGAGAGGATAAAGATCCTATTTCATTTGATAGATGTGATTTGGAAAGTACTACAATACGTAGTAGTAATCTGAAAAATATTGAAATAGAAAATTGTGATATTACCGGTATGAAAATAAATGGTATTTCAGTAGAAGAACTGCTTGAGTTGTATAATAGGGTGAAAAATTAAATAAAAAATCACTTAGCATATTCTAAGTGATTTTTTCATTTTGAACGAGAGGGGAATATAAGAGATGATGTTCAAAAAGCGAATATTATATCGAAATAATTATATAAAAATAACACAAAGAAATAAGGGTTGGCAGGATTTTAATATGGGATATTAGAATATGAATATTTGAATGGAGGGGAGAAAGATGGAGATTAACGTTAGAGCAGTAGAAATACAAGATGCTAGAGCAATTCATCGTATATGCATACAAGATGATGTTTTACCTTATATGGTTTTCTTACCTAGTATGCGTGTAGATGCAATGGAGAATAGAATTCGAAATTTAGCACAGAATCAATTTGAATTTGTAGCAGAATATGATGGAGAAGTTGTTGGATTTGTCGGTTTAACCCAAAGTCCAGGGCGAAGATCTCACTCGGGTGATTTATTCATCGGAGTAGATAGTGAGTATCACAATAAAGGAATTGGAAAAGCACTTCTTACAAAAATGCTTGATTTAGCTGATAATTGGCTAATGTTAGAACGAGTGGAACTTGGTGTATTAGAAACGAATCCTAGAGCCAAAGTATTATATGAAAAATTTGGATTTATCGAAGAGGGTGTAAAGGTTGGGAATTTGAAGGCTCATGGGAATTTTGTTAACGAAATCATGATGAGTCGTTTTAGACCAAATGGTTTGATTGTACATAATAAATAGGGGTGTAAATTGAACAGAAATATCGATTTGTTTTGAAAAAAGTATGGCAAAAGGACACCATGCTTTTTTAGTTTGTTAAAAATAAAGAGCAATTTTTATTTAACGAATGTTTTAACGGATGAAGCATTAGGAATCATCTTGATCTGGAAAGCATATGACTTAATAGAATCTATTTCTATGTGCAAGGGGAATGCATATGTGGAAATTTCAAAAACCTTGAAAAAACCATCGCATAAGTATATTTAAATTTTATTTATTTTCATACATAGCATAATTGCGCATTCAAGGAACAAGGAGTGATTGTAATGTCGACAGACCAACCTATTCCTGGACATTTTATTATGGACCCACAGCGGGCTATGCTGTTGCCACCGGAATTGAAAGCAGCTCCACCTGAATCATTAACAGAACAATTATTTATTGAACGATCTATAACTGAAAATAGATTTTGGTTACGTATTATGAAAGAGCATGCTTTGTTTCTTGGTGAGGGGTTTAATCGTAACGATAAAAATTTAATTCAGCAAGTAGAACAGTTTTATAATCAGTTTGATAGGCAGCTGCAAAAAGCATTTACTATTCCACAAACTGTTCAAGCGGTAAGGCAATTAAATGAAGAGAGCATTCAGTTAGTGTATGCTTTTCGTAATTATAAAAGAAACTTACTAATTTTAATCATCAATTGTAAAGTGAAAGGGTTTAATTTTCCACTTTTAGTGGATCATGTTGCACGAGAAGCAGAATATTTTATGCGGACACTTCAAAAGTTTAACGAAGGGAAAATGGATCCTATTCAAGATGCGATTATTAGTGAGAATGTTTTCTGGCTGCGTATTATGATGGAACACTCACGTTTTATTGGATCATTACTGGATCAATCGGAAAGAAATCTTGTTCATACAGCGTTGAAATTCGGTGATGATTTCGAAATTTTGCTTAATCAAGCTAGAGATGTTGAATCGATGTTATATCAAAAAGAACCGACATACCCGATTATAGGAAAAATGAATAAAGATAGTGAAAATGCCACTGTTGAGTTAAGGGATTTCAAAAAAGCAGGATTAGAGTTAATTCAAACATGTCAAATCCGAAATGTCATAAATCCATTGCTTGCTGATCATGTTACAAGAGAGGCAGAGCATTTCCTCTTCATGATTCATGTATTGGAGCAAAGGCTAAAGCAAAAGCAAGTGGAACAATCTCCGCAATAATAAATAAACAAGAAAAGCATGGCAAACTAATGTCATGCTTTTCTTGTTTATCCCGCTATTTGTGGGCAGTAAAACTCCCACCTCAAAATTTGGCTGGAGCAAAGAAGTTATGTGGGAGTCGGGCTGCCCGTAAACGCCCGATTGGTGAAGGCTAATAATCAGCGGGGGATGAACAAAACCCCCACTGATTAAAGTTTCACTTTATAAATTGTGATTTGATTGTTTCGGTTGTAATAAAAATATTGCTAATCCAATGAAAATAAGTAGAATTCCTAGTCCTTGCTGTAAAGAAATTGTTTCATCTAAAATGAAATAGGCTAAAATACAAGTTCCAATTGTCTCTCCTAAAATACTCATTGAGATAATAGTAGCGCTCATCCATTTTAATAACCAATTGAAAATTGTTTGTCCTAAAATCGTTGCAATGAATGCAAGACCTATAAAGGACCACCATGTTTGTGCATTGTAATTGAAGAAAGATGACTGCTGTGTGTAAGCAAATATACCGAGAAAAAGTGAACTACTGCCATAACTAATTACCGAGTACGGTATTAGGGATAGGTCTTTACGAACATATTGACTGATGAAAAAGTAAGCTGTTATGACGCCAGCAGCAATAAAAGCTAAAATATCGCCGTATAAAGCCTCACCACTAATTTGAAAATCTTGCCACCCAATCACGATACTTCCTGAAATTGCAATAAGGCAGCCTATAATTGCACCTTTCGTAAACCGTTCCTTAAATAAAAAATAACCACCGATCATTGAAAATAAAGGTTGCAACGTTACGATAACTGTAGAACTTGCTACAGAAGTATACTGTAATGATTCAAACCATAGTACATAATGAGCTGCTAGAAATAATCCAGATAAGATTCCAAATCCCCATTGCTTTTTTGATAATGAGCGAAGTTCGCTGCGATTGTTTGTATTAAATATTAGAAACGGTAAAAGAATTACCGTAGCAAACAATAATCGATAAAAAGCAGTGATTGCTGCAGGGGCATCGGCTATTTTTACGAAGATAGCTGAAGTAGATAAGGCGAACACGCCGAAAAATAAGATGAAATATGAAAGAATAGGTGATTTCAAAGTTTGTCCCTCCGATTGGTTGTTTATTATAATGAACTGTATATAATATAATGTACAAAAGTTAGTATATAAGCCTAAGATGAAATAAGGAAGGATTAATTGCCACTGTTTAGTATGTCAGCACAAAAGGGACAAAAGATGTATTATGATGGACGAAAGGAAGTTGTAACAATGATTCATTATCGGCTAGGTCAAACTGTTTTAAGTTATCGTAAGAAAAATAATATGACAATTCGTGAATTTGCTGATTATGCAGGAATCAGTACTTCACTTATTAGTCAAATTGAAAGAGGACATGCCAATCCTTCTTTAAATGTATTGGAATTAATAGCGAAAGCATTAAATGTACCGCTGTTTACTCTTTTTATTAATGATATTGATACAGACTCACTTATTTCTAAGAAGAAAGATCGGAAAAAAGTATATCGAGAAAATAATGATCATATTGTTTATGATGTGTTAACACCAGATTTTATGAAAGCTCGCATTGAAATGTTAATGATGGATTTAAACGGATATGCAAATACAACAGAAAGTCATTATTCCCACGAAGATAAGGAAGAAATTGCAGTTGTAATGAAAGGGGAAGTGTATGTGGAATTGGAAGGGAATGAATATTTTTTAGAAGAAGGAGATGTTGTGCGTATTCCACCGAACGTGAAACATAGATTTTTGAATAAGAGTGATGAAATGAATCACATCTTATTTGTATTAACACCTTCGTTAAGCTAAGGAAGTAGCTTAAGGATACATACTAAGTGGTAACATAATAGAAAGTATCAATTACATAAAGATTCGCGTATATAATAAAACAACTATCTATAAATACATACACATTTGATTTTCACTTTGTATGTTTAAGAAGATGAGAGATTTGACAAAAAAATAAGATAGTTCCATGACTATCAAACCAAATAATTCAGATAAAAAAAGAGTGAAAATTTTTAAGGCTTTGGCAGGAGTAAAACGAGAGATTGTTCGTTATTTATTTCATAATCAAAACAAACACAATTGTGGAAGATTGAGACTGCATTAGGGATGAATAAGTATCATCTCAAAATATTATTAGAAGCAAATTTAATTCTTGTTGAGCGACAGGGGCAATTTTAATTTATAACTGTAAAGGAGGAAACCTTTCAAGAGTTTTCACCTGGCTTTTTGCCGACTTTGTAGATGCTAAAAAACCATTTTTATTAGGGTTTAGAGGGGATAAGAGAGATGGAAAATATAAGTGTATTAAAAGATGGGCTTTCAATTATATCTCAATGTAAAAAAGAAACAAATGATATTTGGCATGCACATTTCGGAGCAGCTGCCATTGCTAGTTATTTTTTTACGAAAAACAATAACATTGATGAAAAAACTGCCTGTAACATTTATTCTCAAGCGAAAATGATGCTCCATAAGCAAAGGTTAGGCGAAACAATTGATAATAAACAAGGTGTCGATTATCAAAGTGCTGAAGAAACGATAATTAAATCTTTGGAACAAACGATTGATGAACTCCATTGGGTTGGTCATAATGTAATTTACGCTTCTTTAAGTTTACTAGCTATTAAGGAGTTAAGTCATTGGGGGAGTGAGCAAGATATTAATAATATAGCAAACCTTATATTATCGTTTCAAAAAACAATTCCCGGTAGATCTTGGATTGGTTTTACAACTAAAGAAGTAAAGCAACTAATTATAAATGATGAGGAGATTCAAAGCGAAATTAAAAACCCGAAGCAATTATCTGATTTTATTTTAAGTGAATTATCTGAATTTGACGTTATATATAAGGCAGAATCACATCACGATTTAATTGGTCATATGCTTACCTTCTCACATGCGATTAATATATTATATGACTTAGGGCATATAGAATTATTTCAACGAGGAATAAAACCACTATTAAAGCTAGTTTATGTACTTAGAAAAAGTCGCAATTTAATGCCGAATGCCCAAATAATATTGAATTCTCCTGTAGATCGTTTACCTCTTAAAAAAGCAAAACAAGTTGATACACTTCCGCTAGATAATGCATTCTGGCTTAAAGACTACAGCGAATTTAATTGGGATTTTGGACACATATTTAAATTTTCATATAGTTATTTTGATCACTTAACAAGGGTTCCAGAATATAAAGATAAAACATTTGAGAAATTCTGTTGTATTATTAATGAGTAAAAGTGTCTAACTTTAAATTAATAGTAAATGGTACACATTCATAAACTAACATATTTATAAAAAATGGTAGAAAATTATAATGACCTGTAATAATAGGCTTAGTTTAAGTCTCTTTTTTTGTTAGTAGTATATTGTTTTTTCAAATATGTAAGATTTTACATTAGCATGAGACTTTTACTTATTATGTAAGTAGGCTATACTAAAATACATATATTTTGAAATTGGAGCGAATAAAGACGACATGGAATTAGTGAAGTTAGAAAAAATAATTGAATTGAAAAAAGAAGAATTATTGAATCTAGTCTCAAATTATGGACTTCAACATGAAAAAGTAATAGCACTCAGCCAAGAAATTGACAAATTAATAAACTGGTTTATGTTTTTAAAATAGAAAGAACTATGACGTGAGTTGAATATGTTATAGTTCTTTTTTATTTGGTAATTTAGAAATATATTCGATATACTACCAATAAATAGAATGTTCAGTTTTAAAGGAGGGGGATAAATGATACTACATACGCATATTTCAGGTGAAGGGGAACCAATTGTGCTTTTACATTCTGGTGGTATGACAGGTTTAGTAGAGTTTGAAGAACAGGTAGAATTTTTTACAGAAAAACAATATAAAGTAATTCGTCCTGATTTGAGGGGACATGGAGAATCAGGAGGTACATTAGATAATTATTTTCTTTGCTCTGCTGATGATTTGAATGATACACTAGAACATTTGCAAATTAATAGTTGTCATATAGCGGGTGTTTCACTAGGGGGGATAGCCGCTTTATTATTTGCAAAAAAATATCCAGATAAAGTGAGGACATTAACTTTTTCAGGTATCTTTCCTATTGAGCGAGATAATTGGGAAGAGTCTCAGGAGTATGAAGTAAAGTGTCATCAACAGTTGATGGAAAATGAAGAAGTTGTAACTTATATGAATCAAATTCATGTAAAAAGTGATTGGAAAGGGTTGCTGAAATCGTGGCAAGTTAAGGAGTGGTACCCATTTCATGAAACAGGTGATGTAGCTAATCTTCAAGTACCTACACTGTGTATTGTTGGGGGAGATTCAGCAGATGAAGTTACAGCCGCTACAACGTTTAAACAATTAAACAACAATATACATATTGCTGTTATTCCGTTTGCAGGTCATTTAGTGCATAATGATCAGCCTAAAATATATTCATATATATTGTCTAATTTCTTACAGAATGCGCAAGCGGCTAGTCGACTATGATAATTTTTGGTTATAATAATAAAGGAATTATTAATTGTATCGGTTAGGGGCGCAGCAAATATGAAAACAGTCGTTGTCATCGGTGGAGGTATTACTGGACTTTCTACTATGTTTTATTTAGAAAAATTAAAGAAGGATTATAATATAGATTTAAATTTAATCCTTATTGAGAAAGAAGAGTATTTAGGTGGTAAAATCCACAGTGTGGAAGAAAATGATTTTATTATGGAATCTGGAGCAGATTCTATTGTAGCTCGTAATGAACATGTTTTGCCGCTTGTAAAAGATATAAATTTAGAAAATGAAATGGTATATAACGAAACAGGTATTTCTTACATATACTCTGATAACATATTACATCCAATTCCTGCTGACACTATATTTGGGATTCCTATGAGTGTTGAATCATTATTTAGCAGTACGCTAGTCTCAAAAAAAGGGAAAATCGTTGCTTTAAAAGATTTTATTACGAAAAATAAGGAGTTTACAAAGGATACATCACTTGCTGTATTTTTAGAAAGCTTTTTAGGGAAAGAATTAGTGGAAAGACAAATTGCACCTGTGCTGTCAGGTGTATATTCTGGTAAATTGAATGAGCTTACAATGGCATCTACGTTACCATATTTACTTGAGTATAAAAATAAATATGGAAGTATTATTAAAGGTTTTGAAGAGAATAAAAAACAATTTCAGTCAGCAGGAAATAAAAAGTTTGTATCATTTAAAAGTGGACTATCTACGATTATTAATCGCTTAGAAGAAGTGCTGACGGAGACTGTCATTAATAAAGGTGCTGTAACAACAGTGATAAGTAAAAAAGGGGATCGGTATGAGGTTTCTTTTGCAAATCATGAGACAATACAAGCTGATTATGTCGTTTTAGCAGCTCCACATGATATCGCACAAACGTTATTACAGTCTAATGAGTTAAATGAGCATTTTAATAAATTTAAAAATTCATCGCTTATAAGTATTTACTTAGGTTTTGACATACTAGATGAACAACTACCGGCTGACGGCACAGGTTTTATCGTAACGGAAAACAGTGATTTACATTGTGATGCTTGCACATGGACAAGCAGGAAGTGGAAACATACATCTGGTAAACAAAAGCTATTAGTAAGAATGTTTTATAAGAGCACTAATCGAGTATATGAAACGATCAAAAGTTATAGTGAAGAAGAATTAGTACGAGTTGCTTTATATGATATTGAAAAGAGCCTCGGAATTAAAGGCGAACCGGAAGTAATTGAAGTTACAAATTGGAAAGATTTAATGCCGAAATATCATTTAGAACATAATCAAGCTGTTCAATCATTACAAGAAAAATTGGCCGTGCTTTATCCTAATGTATACTTAGCTGGTGCTTCATATTACGGTGTAGGAATTGGTGCTTGTATTGGAAACGGAAAGAATACTGCCAATGAAATAATTACGACATTGAATGAACAGTCAAAATAATAATATTGAATACATATGTAAATAAAATGTCCCTCCAACATAATGGAGGGACATTTTATTTATGATTATTTAACATTAATTACAATCTTTTTATGATTGGCTTTATTCTCTTTAATAGTTAATGTTGTTTTTCCAGATTCTTCAAATGAATACGGTGAGAGCCGATAAAGTTCTTTAATACTATGTTTTTCTTTTAATTTATTTGTAGGAATTAATGTTATATTAGGCTTCCATGTTTCCTGTTTGCCTGAAGGGTAGTCTACTATTATTTCTGGATTATTTAATTGTATTGTTTCCCAAGAGACAAAATACAGTTCAACTTCTGCATCTTTTTTTAGTAATTCTTCTGAGAAATAACCAAACTCACCAACATTACCAAAAACAGTGAAATTTTGATTTTGCAATTTAATATCTAAATATCTAGGTTGATATGTTGCTGCGTGATACATTCCGTATGAAAGAGAGAGTGTAGCAGCGATTAATATGCCAACTGAAAATGTCTTAAAGCTATTTCCTTTAAAACTTGTCATCATAAATGAGTTTGGTGTGAATTTTTTTGCGAATAAAAAAATGAGTAAAATGAGCAAGAGGGATAAGCCAATGAAAATATACATAAAGTTTAAGCACCTCCGTAAGAAATATTTACTATTTTTCTATATTTTAACATGAGAAGGTATAAATTAGGGGTGGTTTTTAGAGGGGAATTAATAAATACAACGAAGTTATATATTATTAAGAGGATAAACATCGCTAGAAATATTTGATTTGTGGGACATTAAGGACTTTCCTAATTATAAATACTTTTTCTGCTATAATAAATGAGTAGAGAGAAAGGAGTGATCCTATGGTATTTCCTATGTTAGAAACAGAACGCTTGCGCTTAGTTGAAATAGAACAATCTTATTGTCAAAAAATATATGAAATATTCTCATTAGATGAGGTAACGTGTTATTACGGTATGAATTCTTTTACTGAGTTTGGACAAGCTTCACGTATGATTGAATCTTTTTCAAAAAATTACTTTGAGAAAAAGGCAATGCGTTGGGGGATTGTATTAAAAGACACAAATAATTTAGTAGGAACAATTGGATTAAATAATTTACAACTTTGGAGTAAACGCTCAGAGATTGGATATGATTTGCATCCTCGTTATTGGGGGAATGGTTATGCTTCTGAAGCTGCTCGAGAAATTATTACTTATGGATTTCGAGATTTAGGCTTATTTAGAATTGGAGCTATTACATATCCTGAAAATATAACTTCGTGTAATATGTTATCTAAATTAGGTTTTCAACAAGAAGGGCTGTTACGTGGATACATTCATCAAGGAAATAAACAACACGATGCATTAATGTATTCTATTGTACGAACAGATGTAGAGGATATTCATTATTAATAAAAAAGCCCCTCTTATTTAAAATAAGAGGGGCTTGTAAAAATCAACCTATTTTAGGTAATAAACGTTCTCCGCTTTTCATACTACTTTTACATAAAGGGCATTTAGGCTCTTCTTCAAATGAAAAGTTCTTTCTCATCCATCCTAAACAATCCTCTGATTCACATTCCCAAACAGGGGTTTGTTCTGGTGGTACTTCTGCTACATCGTTCTTTCGATTGCGATACATGTAACCACTCCTTTTATGTAAAAATTTTTAGTTATATATTAAAAAGGTTGTTAACCGAGCTGGTAACAACCTTTTTATTGATTGAATTATAGCTTTACAACGTTTTTAGCTTGAGGTCCACGGTTACCGTCTTCAACTTCGAAGCTAACTTCTTGACCTTCGTCAAGAGATTTGAAGCCGTCGCCAGTGATAGCTGAGAAGTGAACGAATACGTCGCTACCGTCTGCAACTTCGATGAAACCGAAACCTTTTTCGCTGTTAAACCATTTTACTTTACCTGTTAATGTCATGGTAATGCCTCCTAAAATTTAAAAAGATTACAATATGATCGGCCTTATTCGATTGAAAATAAAAGTTCACATATTATCAAAAATCCATAAGGAGTACAAAACATTCCTGATTGATACTTGATAATATGCAAAGAAAATATAGTGCTAAATTGACCTTAATTACTATCCTACAACAAATGGTGGGAAATAGCAAGTGCTGGTAATATCAGTGAATGAATTGGGCGATACTGGTAAAAGGCACGAAGACATCTCTTTTATTTATATATTATTCCTAATCTGAATTTATTCCAAACAGAAATCATTTATTTTAAAAAATATGTTTAAGGGAAACGATATATATTTTAAGAATACAGATGATTACAATAATAAGGAGGATAGAATATTGCTAAATAAACAATTTAAAATAATTGAAGCAGCAAAAGAAGGAAGAAGAAAAATTCATCCTATTTTCGCTGTTATACTTGCAATTGTATTTTTAACTTTAGGTGAATTTTTCATGTTGTTTATGCTGTTTTTACCGAAAGCGGATACATCATTTGTAAAGGCAATTTATAATAATATTGAGATGATATTAACGTTTGGTGGGGCTATATTTTTTATTTTTTTATGGATTAGGTTTGTAGAGAAAAGGTCATTTTCATCCATTGGTTTTTGGAAAGTGCAATGGATGAGAAAGTATTTGAGAGGTGCGTTAATAGGATTTGTCTTCATTTCAATACCAGTAATTGTGCTTATATTAACAGGGATTGTAAAACTACAAATGCAACAAATTACGGCAACCGCCATATTTGGTATTGTAGGATCTTTAATTGCTTTTTTAATACAAGGCGCAACGGAAGAAATTATTGTACGAGGCTGGTTATTTCCAGTTATTTCTGTTAGAAGTCGTATATGGGTTGGGATTATAGTGACGTCCTTTTTATTTGGTTTTCTGCATTTACTTAATCCTGGTATTACAATCCTTTCAATATCGAATATAATATTAGTTGGTGTATTTGCAGCTTTTTACGTATTAAAGGACAGTAGTCTTTGGGGGATTTGTGCATGGCATTCCATTTGGAATTGGGCACAATATAATGTCTATGGTTTTGCAGTTAGTGGCATGACGATATATTCAACACCACTATTTAAACCTGTAACAAATGGCAATGAAGTCCTTCATGGAGGCTCATTTGGTATTGAAGGTAGTATCATTACAACAATAATGCTTTCTATCGCTTCAATCGTTTTATGGAGACAGTTATGGGGGAGAAGAGCGAAACAACGAGATTTTAGTTAATGAAAGTGGGAGAAACTATGGGGATTATAGCGTTTGAGGGAGCGAGTGCTGTTGGTAAGAGTAGCACATGCCGTGAACTAGAAAACAATTATGGAGCATTCATTATACCTGAAGTGAATTTTTTATTTGAAAGACCAAAAAATGAACATAGAACATGGTATTTTGAAAAACAAGTAGAGCGCTGGAATATAGCAGTGCAGAAGTCGCAGCAATATGAATTAGTAATACTCGATGGAGATATATATCAGCCACTTAGTTATAATTGGTGTTTTCATTTTGATATATTTAATCAGCCGTTATCTTTAATAGAAAACTTTTATAAAGAAAAGATGATAAATAGAGAAATTGGTTTTCCAGATCAATATTTTTATTTATATACAAGTGATGAAGAGCTTAGAAAACGGAAAGAGTCTGATGGGACGAAAAAAAGAAGAAACTTTGAAAAACATTTACATATATCTAAAGCATTTCAGCGTTATTATGAAAATCTCAATACCGTCACAGACGGGTACTGTAAATTGATTGAAGCAAAAAGTATAAAGTCGAATGAATTAGAAATTGTGAAAAGTTTAAACAGCTTAAAAGTATGTGAAGAAAGACGTTTTGATGTTTCGAGGTTAGATGTTATTACGAAGTGGTTAAAAGAAAATCGTGCATAAAGTAAAAACAACGAGTGTTTTAGAAGGCGCTCGTTGTTTTTTTGTTTCCATATAAATATAAAGGGAAATTTTGTAGAATATCTTTATTTTTTAACAGAATAATCTTTCAATTTCACAAAAAAAGAAATACAATATAAGGAAATATATATAAATAATATGATAGGGGATGGGATGAACTATTTTGAATGAAGGAACTGTTTTATATAAGAAATAATGAGGTAGTAAGAACAGAGATATTTGGGAGGAAACAAGCAAGATGAAAACATTATTTAAAATCATAGGAATTATAGCTGGTATGGCGGTAATCGGGGTAGGTGTAACGTATGGTATGCTGTATTATCTGAATAATAGTAAACCAGCTGCGAAAAAGGCATCACCAGCCGCTCCGGCAGTAGAAGTGCTAGCTGATAGTAATGTAAAAGCTGAAGATGCAAAGCTTTTAGAAAATGGCAATCATTCATTACCGAATAGTGGTTTTAATAAAAATTTTAAGTGGACAGATGAGAACATACAGACAGCCCTACATGAAATGGCACATCAAAAAACGAAAGCTGATCAAAAATGGGGCTATATTTTTATTACACAAGAACGTATTGAAAGTTTACTCGAAATTATAAATAGTAATGATGTTGCACAAAAAAGTACATATGTGGATATTTTAGAACGATGGAAACAAGGAAAATATGAAAAGGTTGATGTAGACCACAACAAGATTTGGAAATTACAAAGTGGGAATTTAGGAGAAGGGAAAGGAGTAATGTCAGAAAAGGAGCAAAAAGAATTAATTAATCAAGTTTTTATACAAAAAGGTACATATTCAGGTAGTAAATTAATTGCAGGTGAGGTACAAGCTAATAAATAATATACATATTGATTTTGAAACACCTGTATTGTTATGAACACAAATGTTTTAATAAAAATGAGTAATTGCTTTTTAGAGCAGTTACTCATTTTTGTTATTACTCGCTTACTTTTCTATTCTATTCTCTCTAATAATGTAAGAAACGATTGTAAAACTGGTGATATCCATCTAGATTTATGATAGATTACGTGGCTTTGAATGACTGCTGGAGTTTCGATGGGCTGAAAACAGAGTTGCTCTTTTTGACAACTTTCTTGTACAACGATGTAAGGGAGAATTGAAATTCCTAACTCACACATCACAGATTGTTTAATGACTTCAACATTGGAAGTTTCGAATGTTTTAGCGGGAATATTCCCGCTTTGACGTAAAAAACGATCTACCATCGGTCTATAGCCGCAGCTTTGTTCAGTAAATATAAATTGAGTATCTTGTAATAAAAGGAGTGGATCAGTGTTTGAAGGGAAATGAGCAGGGAAAATCCATCCAAATGTTTCATTACATAAATTACACGTAATAAAATCATTATGCTCTATACTTTCTCCAATTATGAAGATAACATCGGTTTCTCCTTCATGTAGTTTTTTCAATGCTTGCCCATTGGTATTTGTCTCAAGTACGATATTTACTTTCGGATTTTCCTGTTTGTAAGTACGTAATAATTGTGGTAATCGATACACTGCCAATGATTCATTAGATGTAATAGTTAATGTTCCTTCTAAATGGTCACTGTTTTGAGGGATTTCTTGCGCTTTATCATAAATAGTAAGTAATTCTAATGCATACGGATGAAATTGATGACCTGCTTTTGTAAGAAGTATTTTTTTTCCTAATCGATCGAATAGAGGAATGTTTAAATCGTTCTCTAATGCTTTAATATGGGCTGTCACAGTAGATTGCGCATAACCTAATGCATGAGCAGCTTTAGAAAAGCTACCATATTTAACAATGGCACAAAATGTTTTAACATGTCTCATTTCCATAAATGATACCTCTTTTATTATCATGATTTGTGAATGATTATATCATGTATTTCAATTTTTCAAATCATTAAATTTCTTTTAAAATTAAGTTGTGGAGAAATTCATTCAATTGAAATTGGAGGAGAAAAAATGAGTGAAAAGAGCTATCATGTAGCTGTAGTTGGAGCTACAGGCGCAGTAGGGCAAAAAATCATTGCATTGTTAGAGAGAGTAACGAAATTTAATATAGAAGAAATTACATTACTCTCGTCAAAACGATCTGCTGGTAAGATAGTACAATTTAAAGGACGAGAGATTAAAATACAAGAGGCAAAATCAACTAGTTTTGAAGGTGTAGACATTGCCTTTTTTAGCGCTGGGGGAGAAGTTTCTAGACAATATGTAAATCATGCAGTTTCTAGTGGTGCAATCGTAATTGATAACACAAGTGAATACCGAATGGCACACGATGTACCACTCGTCGTTCCAGAAGTAAATGCACATACTTTAAGGGAACATAAAAGGATCATTGCAGTTCCGAATTGCTCAGCACTACAGATGGTAACAGCTCTTCAGCCAATTCGAAAATCATTTGGTTTAGAACGAATTATTGTTTCAACGTATCAAGCCGTATCAGGCTCAGGAATTCATGCGATTCATGAATTAAAAGAACAAGCTAAGTCAATGCTTACAGGTGAAGAATTGAAGAGCACTATATTACCAGTGAAAAAAGATAAAAAACATTATCCAATTGCATTTAATGTATTGCCGCAAGTGGATATATTTACAGACAATGATTTCACATTCGAAGAAGTAAAGATGATTCAAGAGACGAAGAAAATTTTAGAAGATCCAAATCTGAAAATGGCAGCTACTTGCGTCAGAGTTCCAGTTGTATCGGGGCATTCTGAATCAGTTTATATTGAACTTGAAAAAGAAGCGACCGTTGCAGAAATTAAAGAAGTACTACTGAATGCACCAGGTGTTATTTTACAAGATAATCCTAGTGAACAAATTTATCCAACGCCATTATATGCAGAGGGTAAAAGAGATACATTTGTAGGTAGAATACGCAAAGATCCGGATACGCCAAAAGGATTCCATCTTTGGATTGTTTCTGATAATTTATTAAAAGGTGCGGCTTGGAACTCAGTTCAAATCGCAGAGACATTGGTGGAAAAGGGGATTATTTAGTATAAATTTATATAAACATTGAAAATAGGAGGATATATGGGAAACCATTAATTATAATGGTTTCCCATTTTTTACTTAATGAGTATTCTCCTAACTTCAATTTGAATTTAATTTAAGTTAGTTTTTATAGTGTTTTTATAAATATCAATTTTATTTGCAGAGAATTTTAAAAATCTAGGCTCTCCATTAATTGTGAGATAAATATTAATTGAGATTGGCATCTCAACCTTTTTCACTACATCTTCTATAGCAAAATACTCATTTTCTTTTTCGTTATAAAAAACAATGGGACTAATTAATACCTCGTTATTTTCAATATCAATACTACACATCATAGGGAATTTCTCATCATTATGTATTATTAATTCGCCCAGTACTATTGAACCGTTTAATTCTTCTGTGAAATTTATAGTTTCCACTGGTTTTACCCACGTTTCATCGCACTCTTCATTTTCCTCTTCATCTATTTCCCATTCCCATATCGGGTTTTGTTTCAAGTCTTCAATAGTCAATTCATCAACTGGTTTGCTATTACACATTAATATATACTCCTTTTGCCATGAAAATGGATGAGTAAAAAATTTATTCATTAATTGTAAAATGTGGCTATTTGCAATCCTATAAATACAAGTTTGCTCGTTTCAATAAATAGTTGATCGCAAATAAGAAGTTTCGATGTAGAGTATTATCCATTTGATATTATTAAATCTAGTTTTGTAATGTTGAACTTATTTTTACAACCTATTAAAAGTCTATTCTTACGGTAATCTTAACAAGGTTTTAACTAGACAGTAAATAATGCCTTTTGAAAAGGAAAACCGTGGTTGTGATGGGGGAAATAGCAAAAAACATCAAGAATGAACAAAAGTGTTTTGGTATGATATGGAATATATTCAATATGAGGGGGAGATTATGGTGTATCAAGTAAAGGGGTACTTTTCATCGCTAAAAGGAAGTCATTATGAAGTTGGAAAACAGCAAGGGGAGTTTGTGAAAAATCATCCGTATCTCATTCCACAATTTATGCAGCTAGAAAATTTAATATCAGATAGCCATTGGACAGAATCTAGAAATGTACTAAAACAATATTGTCCAGGAATTAATGAAGAAATTGAAGGCTTTTGCGAAGTATTGAAAATTCCTTCAAGGAATATGATGTATTATTATCAGACATTATTAAAAGCAGGTTGTAGTCATTGTGCAGTATTACCTAAAAAAACTGATTTAAAGCATACATATGTATTAAGAAATTTTGATTTATCACCCAAAATAGATGATATGCGTTTTTGTTCGACGCATGTTGAAGGTGCATATGCACATAGTGGCTTTTCTACTCAATATTTTGGCCGAACAGAAGGAGTTAATGAGCATGGGTTATCTATTACATTTTCAGCATGTGGTCAACCTGTAGGGAATATTGAAGGTTTAAGAAAACCGATGGTAAATGGTTTGCAATGTTTTGCGGTAATTCGAGTAATATTGGAGAAATGTAGAAATACGCATGAAGCTACATCTTTAATAAAAGAAATGCCTATAGCAAGTAATATTAATATAATTGTAGCTGATCCTTTAAACGCAGCGCATATTGAAATATTTGACGGGCATAAATCAATAACAACAATTAATGAGGAAAGTCAAGCTTTTACCGTATCAACAAACCATGCAGTCAGTTCACCTATTCAGAAATTAAATAATAGGAAATTAGAACAATCTACAAAAAGATATCGCATTTTACATGAGCATTTAAATCGAAATGAACAGGTGAGCATGGAATCTTTAAAAGGATTGGTAGAAGAAGAATATCCTATCGGGGTGACGGTGCATAATTATGAAGAATGGTTTGGGACTTTGCATTCTGTATTAATTGATTTACAGGATCGTACATTGAATATTTGCTTCGGATCGCCACTTTTAAACGAGTGGTACTCATTGAAAGTTGGAGAAAGCCTTCCGTTTTCCGAAGTGAATGTGAAGTTTAAAAATAAAACTTATGCTGACTTTTGGAGAGAAGAGAAAAATGAAATGACTCCTAAAGATCAAAAAGGAATAAGATGGTAAAATGAAGGGGCGGGAATAGACAGGAGGGATTGCCATTGCTACAAGCTATGTTACCAATTGTTCTAATCCTTTTTCTAGTCGCTTCGATGTATATAACTTATCAAAAAAGAAAAAAAGCGGGGATAAAAGGATTAAAAAGTGCATTAACTTCTATTTGTTTCTTTTTAATTGCAATTTTAAATTTGTCTGCATATTGGCTTCATTTTGGCGGTATTTTTACTTGGCTAGTCTCAATCATATTGTTGCTAGTGGGGGCGTATTTTACAAAATATATTCGAATCTCAAAAAAGGTGCACTAAAATTATATGAGTTTATATGTAATGTTTTATTTCAATGTGCTATAGATGCCTTTAAATCAATGCTTTTGAGCATTTCGATATGTGTTTGCAAACACATATCAAAATATACTCTTCGTGAATGTTTTCACTGCATCTTCTTGCATATTGGGTAAGACATGAGAATATACCCTTAAAGTTAAAGAGATATCAAATGCTAATGACAGAATTCATGAAGTTTGTAAAGTGCGAGAACGAAGGTGTTTTTGACATCAAGCAGATGTACAGCGCGGAAAAAGCTTTCAAGAAAATGCAGAACCACCGAAATCTACATTTTGCTTACATGGGTATGCGAGTAAATGTAGCTGGCAAGTGGGGTACGATCATTGGAAACTGGAAAACTAATTTGTTCGTTTTGTTCGATGGGGAAATAGAAGTGTACAACTGCCACCCTTATTGGGAAATTGCTTAATTCGATGAAGAGGGCAATGTGGTTCATAGCTGTCAAAAGGGAGAGTATGCGATATAAGTAAAAAAGGACGAGCAGTCGTACCTACTGTCCTTTATAGGAGAAAAATTATTCTGGACTAGAACTACGAATAACCAGAAAGCGCGCTTTTAACCAGTGTTGTCAAAGATGTAATAATCTATGCAACAAAAAAGCTTAGTCGGAATTCAAAACACCAAAATGGCTTGCATTGGTAAACAGGCTCAAAAGTAGTATATGCAAAATGGAAAATTCCATACAAAAAGCAGACAACAATTTTGGTTGTCTGCCAGTGAGTCGAATGAGTTAGCTAATTGTGATAAATTGCTTTCCCATTACAAGAAGAGTGAAGCTGCTAGTTCAAACAGCTTGTAGGTAGTCTTTTCGATATTTAAAAAAATATACAGAGAAAGCAGATAAGTGACGAATCTACCTGCTTCTGCTGTAACAAAAGAAAGAAGTATTAGCCGTGGATACGGCGGCTTGAAAATAGTATGTATTGGTTTTGAAAAAATATTCAAGGAGTGAAGGGAAATGGGATCGGGACAAATTTGAGGGCTATTCACTCGAACAGCTTCGTACCCGTCACAGTCGTTATCCTATTGTGACGGGTATCTGACTTATATTATTGAGGGAACGGGACGGAAGGATGCCACGGTATTGTTGCAGGAATCCAGACGAACCTGCGCGCTTACCCCAGCATTCGCGAGCTGCGTCACGGCATTCAAGATAGCAGATTTTCTGCCAGATTTGACGGCTACGTTATAGCTCACGACTAGGGGACGAACTGGGTCCTGAGGGGGAAATCGATTGAGAATCGCTTGATGATAGGTTGTTCTTAACGTGACGTTCGCTGTCAGCGTGATACCTTCTATAGTAATGCCAGTCAGCGTTGTCTCGTTAAATGAGGTGAGTTTGACTGTAAGCATGTAACGGTTTTGCATATTTATTTTTCCTTTATTATTAGACTTAATTTATTTTATGCTTGTCTAACAATTTAGTGTAGACACTTGCATCATAATAAGTAGAAAGATATATAAGATTATATTTTGATAAGGCGTGGAGATTAAAAAAAGGCAGTTGAACAAAAACGTTATTTGAATAAAAGCTAGTGGACTAGTTTTTAGCACTCACTGAAATTAATACTCATAATATACTTTGTAATAACTTATATGGAAGTGAGTTGAATAATAATGTTTTATTCATATTTTGATACCCGAGATAGAATGCGTCCGTATGGTACGGCGGGTATTACGTATAGCGGAGCACAAAGTACAATTCAAGCTGTTCAACAAGCGTTACAAGCACAGCAGCAAATGCAACAAATACAGCAAGGCATACAACCGTACTATTCATCTATGGAGTATTATTATCCAATGCATCATATTACACCATACGGAATTTCTGTTTCAACAATTCCATATGGAACTGTATACAACTTATAAAAATATGCGGGGAATAAATTTGAATATTTATATAACGGCGCAAGTACAGAGCGCCCTTATAAGAAATGATTTGTATCTGATGAATTAATATTCAATTAAATGTGTAATTAAGGTTAATATAAAAATTTTATTTTGTATGTATTTGAAACACGAAAAGAGCACTTAATAAAGTGCTCTCATGACGAGATCATTCACTCAAAAGAAAGGAATACACCATATCATACGAAAATCTTTTGAAATGCTCTTGGGTAAATTAATTATTATTTGTAAAAAAAGCAGTTAGCAAAAGCTGACTGCTCATCTCCAAGGGGAATTCGGAGTTTGGTATTTAAATGACGGAATTTTAGATTTTATTCAGAGGGGAAAATAAAAGCTAGGATTTCTCCTAGCACTCAAACATAAGTCATAGGGAAGGGTTTAATGTAGAACGTATGTCGCACTTTTAATATATAACAACTTCGGGATATTTTGAACAACAACGCTAATTTAAACAAAAAAGAACACTGTTTAACAGTGTTCAGTTACTGATATAAATTGTTATATGATACGTGTAATCCATCTTACTCGCTCTGCCTTGTGGCAGGGCTTTTTTATATAATAATATAAATTAAGTAGTTAAAGAGGTGTGTTTAAATGAGCTGGGAAGAATCATATAGAAGAGAGCAACCATGTCCATGTGATAAGGGAAAATATATTGAAATTATGAAGGTGTATGCAATAGAAGAAATATAAGAAAGTGCTAACACGTATGCGGAATAGACATAAAACATCGCTGATTTGCCATTCATAAAAATAGACTTTTCTTAGCAGAAATCACTAATTATAAATACTTATAAAATTAGCTCTGATATAGCAGATATTGAAGCGAAGAAAAATAAAGATGGGAGTGCATATTGGAAATACGAAGATGACCAAACAAAATTATGGAATATACGACTATAGAACTAGAAAATGATGACATAAATCTAAATATTATTGTTTAAATTCATATTTTATAATGTCCATTTAGCCCGCATTAACTGCTCGTAAACCCCCTCTGATTAAAGTTTCACTTTATAAAAATGAGCCCATAGTAAAAATAACCTAAAAATAGGCATATGAACAAGGTGCATCATCTAGTGATAGGTCATATTTTGTTGGTGTACGTATTGAACTTAGTTTAGCCCGCTATTTGTGGGCAGTAAAACTCCCACCTCAAAATTCAACTGGAGCAAAGAAGTTAGGTGGGAGCCCTGCTGCCCGTAAACGCCCGATTGGTGCGGGCTAATAATCAGTGGGGGATGAACAAAACCCCTACTGATTAAAGTTTCACTTTATAGCGCTATTTCTACTTAGATTTAACGAACAGAAATATAGGAAAGTATCGATGGGGTTTTAGTTTATAAACGGAGGTCATGAAGATGAATAATTTTCAACAAGAACTACAAGCGTTAAGCCTTAATGATTATCAGCCTGGAAATATTGTGTATTGGGACCAGCAAAACCAATATCCATATTACTATATTACAGATGATGCTCGTCGCTGTGGCGGCTGTGGCGGTGGTCGTTGTGGTGGATTCCGTTGTTTTGGTTGCTTCGGTTGCTTTAGTTGTTTTGGTTGTGGTGGTTGCTCTAATTGTTTTGATGGTTTTAATGGTACTACTGTAACATTTGAATATTGATAAGAGACAAAAAGGAATCCATTTTGAAAAAAGATTGATCGAAACGGATTCCTACTTTGTGAAGCATTATATAATTTTTATAAAAATGTGCTAACAAGTTTGCAAACGGACTTGCTAACACCTATACGAAATAGACATAAAATATCGCTGATGTGTAGCTTAATAATACGATAATAATTTAGCACTTATAATGAATAATAGGTTATTAGAAAAGAAACCATAAAATGTAATGTTTTATATCATTATAAAAAGAGATTATTCTAATAGGTCGTTGTGTAACGGCTGCATAGGATAATCTCTTTTTATGCTTATTTTTGTAAAGAATGTACTGTTATTTTGAGTTGCTCAATAAATTTCCGGGTAGCAGCGCACATATATTTATCTCTTCTATAAATAAGTCCTAGATCTATTGTTGGAGTGGGGTTTTCAATTTTAATAGCTTGTATGTGCTCATTTTGCAAAAAGTCTATATACGGTTTTGGTAACACGGTAATCCCCATACCTTGTGCGACCATTTGAATTAAAGATTCCATTGTACTAATTTCTAAAATTGGCCTTGGTTTAAAGTTAAAGTTTTGGCAATGAGATGTAATTAGTTCTGTTAAATAGAAATTTTTAGGTAGAAGAATTAAAGGATAGTCCTGTAATTCTTCAATAGATACATACTTACGTTCAGTTAAAGAATGGCTGGTTGGCACAACTAATGTAAGTTCACTTTTATATAGTGGGATAGAAACAATCTCTTTATCTTGCACCGGGAGAAATGTAATACCAATATCTAATTCATTTTGTAATAATTTTTCACGAATTTCTCCTGTACGAAGCCCCAACACAGAGAGTTCGATATTTGGATATTGCTTATTGAAATCTAATATAGCTGGTGGTAGTAAATAATTTACTACGGTTAACAAAGATCCTATTGTTAAGGAACCATGATGTAATCCATTTAAATCTTGAATGGCAGAACGAGCTTGTTCGACTTCGTGAAAGATTGTTTTACTGTGCGATAATAAAACTCTTCCTGCTTTAGTTAAAGATATTTTTTTACCAATTCGATCGAAAAGTGGCATGCCTACTTCATGTTCTAATGCACGTATTTGTTGGCTTAGTGAAGGTTGTGAAATATTTAATTTCTCGGCTGCTCTTGTGAAATGTAATTCTTTCGAAACAGCTAAAAAGTATTCTAATTGTCGTAATTCGATTGAAATCACCTCAAGTTTAATCATAGGATATACCTATCATTATTATATAAATAATTGAATTGAACAATGGTTTTGTGGGATTTATAATCATTTTATCAGAAATGGATTGATTAAAAAATTAGATGAGGTGAAGAAAAATTGTTGAAATCTAGCGTATTACCGGGCAGTTATTCACAAGTACTTCAAAAAAGGTATGAGGAGGCTGTACCGACAGGAATATATCATTTAACGCCTTTATATGTAAAAGAAGCAAGGGGAGCGATAATAACAGATGTAGATGGAAATCAGTTTATTGATTTTGCTGGTGGAATTGGTATGCAAAATGTTGGACATTGTCATCCGAAAGTTGTAAGAGCGGTACAAAAACAAGCAGAATCATTTATACATCCTTGTTTTCATGTAACTCCATATGAAAATTATATTACTTTAGCGGAGAAAATTAATGAGAAAGTGCCAGGTACAAGTAAGAAAAAAACGATGTTTGCCAATAGTGGTGCGGAAGCGATTGAAAATGCTGTAAAAATCGCACGTAAAGTAACAGGGAGGAGTAAAATAATTTCATTTGAACGAGGATTTCATGGGAGAACATTAATGACAATGTCTTTATCGACCAAAGAAAATCCATATAAAGCAGGATTTGGTCCGTTCGTTTCAGACATGCATATATTGCCGTATCCGTACTATTACAGAGCTGAAGAAGGAGCTTCTCTTGAAGAAGTGGATTCTCAAGTCATCTATCAGTTTGAAAGGTTTTTAGAAGAAGTATCACCTGAACAAGTAGCAGCAATCGTAATGGAACCAGTACAAGGAGAGGGTGGGTTTATTGTTCCTTCCATTTCATTTGTAAAACGATTACGAGAAATTTGTAATCAATGCGGTATTTTAATGATAATGGATGAAGTGCAAACTGGATTTGGCCGAACAGGGAAATGGTTTGCAACGGAACATTTTTATATAGAACCTGACATAATGACTTTGTCAAAATCAATTGCTGTCGGTTTACCATTAAGTGCTATTGTCGGTCGTGCGGAGTTGATGGACATTCCTGGGAGAGGACAAATTGGTGGAACTTTTGCCGGGAGTCCGTTATCATGTGCAGCCGGTCTTGCTGTATTTGAAATAATGGAAGAAGAAAATCTAGTTGAAAGGGCTCAGCAAATTGGAAATAGAATAATGTCACATCTACATCAAATGCAATTAAAGTACGAAGTGATTGGTGATGTTCGTGGAATCGGTGCGATGGTTGCAATGGAACTTGTAACGAATCGCATAACGAAAGAACCTGCAAAAGAACTAACAGTAAAGCTAATTGAAGATTTTTGGAAGAATGGGCTTATAAGTATTGGAGCGGGGATATTTGATAATGTACTACGCTTTTTACCACCTCTAGTTATCTCAAACGAAGAAATAGATAGAGGGTTTGAAATAATAAATGAGTCTTTTGAAAAGTTGTGCCGCAATTAAGAGGAGGGATTTGAATGACTAAAGTATATGAAATCCTATCTTTAAATATAGGATTTCCAAAAGAGGTTATGTATGGTGGGAAGTTAATTCAAACAGGGATAAATAAAAAGCAAGTAAAGGAACCTGTTTTTTTATCATTTTTAAAGTTTAATGGAGACGGACAGGCGGATTTAGTTCATCATGGAGGGGTAGATAAAGCGGTTTGTGTTTATACTGGTGACCACTATCCTTACTGGGAAAAAGAGTTGAATCAAGAACTTGTATATGGAGCTTTCGGTGAAAATATAACGGTAAGAGGAATGCGAGAAGAGGATGTTTGTATCGGGGACATGTTTCAATTTGGAGAAGCGATTGTACAAATAACGCAACCAAGACAGCCTTGTTTTAAATTAGCGAAGAAATATAATATTCCAAAGTTGCCATTATATTTTCAAGATACAGGATACACAGGGTTTTATTTTCGTGTATTAAAAGAAGGGTGGGTATCACCAGTCGATACGTTAAAACGGCTGGAGTCTGATCAAAAAGGTGTTACAGTAGCGTTTGCTAATCGTATCATGCATAAGGAAAAACTAAATATTGAAGGATTAAAAAGAATTTTAGAAGTAAATGCACTTTCTACTAGTTGGAGAAAGACATTTGAAAAGCGTATGAGTGGAGAAGAAATTAATACGAAGGAGAGGCTTGAAGGAACGAAAGAGTAAAATTTTTTTTTATAAATGGTGCATTTCTATTAGTAAAAGCTAATTAGAAAGCACTATTTTTATATAATAAACTAATCAAAACATAAAATAAATTAAACCATTTTTAAAAGTTTTATGATACTATATTGATTTGAAAGGCCTATTTTTTGAGAGCAGGTCATATAAGTATATCTAAATTAATGGAATCGACGTATGGAGGGACAACATGGGGAATGTTGAAAAAATGGCAAACTTTCTATTAGAAGAACCGAGAAGAGAACAGTTATTTCCTTTATTTGAAGAAGTGTTTGGGATTACAAGTCAAACATTGAATGATTTTTCGGAGAAAGGGTATTGGGATTATACATATAAAGCATTATCATTTTTACAAGATGATAAAGCGATTGCAAATGTTGCGGCATTTTCACTTCCGCTTTTAATTAATGGTGAAAAAATAAATGCAGCGGGTATTCAATCAGTAATGACACATCCGAATTATCGTAGACGAGGATTAATGAAACAATTGTTTAGTAAGATGATAGAGGAAATTGATGAGCAATTCGAGTGTACGGTCTTGTTTACTGAAAATCCGGAACTATATAAACCATTTGGTTTTCAAATTGTGCAAGAATATTTGATGACAGTATCATACGAAAACAAGAGTAATAAGGATTCTCAACTTAAAAAGTTAGATTTTTATAATGAAGCGGATAGACAATTAATATATGAGATTATTGAAAATGGCCAAAGGCTTTCTAATAAATTTTCAACGTTAAATTACCGCTCTTCATTTTATTTAAATATGTATGATTCAACATGGAATGAAAACCTGTATTATTCAGAGAAATTAGATGCGCTGATTATTTTTACAGTAGAAAATCAAAAACTAAAATTATTTGGAGTATTTGCGCCGGTAATTCCGATTTTAGATGAATTATGTGAGGAAATCCCTGGGGAATTTACGGAGATTGAATTTTATTTTTACCCAGATCAATTAGGAATTGATGATGTACAATATACAGAATTACAGACTAGTAAGTATTTAATGGTTCGAAGTAATAAAGAATTAGATTTTAAAGGTTATAAATTCCCGGTATTAACTGAGTTTTAAATATTAATTTAAATGCTTTTTTATGGAGGAATTATGAAAACATCATATATACCAAACCATATTGAGCAACTTACTGTAATGAACGCACCTGAATTTTACAAACTTGAAGACAATGATACATTCATTGTCCATTCGAAAGAAGAAACAGATTTTTGGCTGAAAACCCATTATGGTTTTGAAGTAATGAATGGCCATGTATTTTATGATGAGATAATGACAGATTTTCAGGCTGAAGTTCAATTGCGCATGAATCCAAATGCGACATACGATTAAGCGGGTTTATTTGTTATGATTTCTGAGAAGTGTTGGTTAAAAACATCTTTAGAATATATTCCTGAGGGGCCATCACATTTAGGTGCTGTCGTAACGAATAATGGCTATTCTGATTGGTCAACGCAAGACTATCCAAATGAGTTTGCTAAGCAACAATTACGTTTTCGAATTATTCGAAAACTTGGCGATTATACAATATATGTGAAAACGAGTCAGCGATGGGAACAAATAAGAATCGCTCATTTGATGGAGGACATAGGTAATGAGCCTGTTAAAATTGGTTTTTATACGTGTAGTCCTTCTGAAAATAATGGATTCGAGACCGAGGTTTTCGATTTTAAAATTGAACAAATATAGATGGGAAAACCGCATTCTTACTAAATGAGAATGCGGTTTTTATTAAGTTAAAGAGTATTCACATCAACTGGCAGTGAAAATGCCTGGTAGATTAAAGTTCCATTTTATTGACTAAAAATGATTTAAAACTTATCATTTAATAATGTTAAATATTAATTTGCCTAATATAATAGGACTAATGGAGAAATTACAGACTATATCGCTCAAATAAGGAGGACTATAAATTATTCGATGGTAATTTCATGAAAAAAGGAGATTGTGTATGAAATCATTTCGCAAGTTGTTACAGTATTTAAAACCATACATGTTCTTCGCTATTATTGGACCGCTATTTATGGTACTTGAGGTTGCGATGGACTTAATTCAACCGACAATAATGCAACATATTATTGATGTTGGAATTGCAAACCGGGATTTGAATTATGTAATAAAAATGGGGCTTCTTATGATAGGAGCAGCAGCAATCGGTTTAGTTGGAGGACTTGGTTGTATGATGTATTCTACAAAAGCTGCTGTTAATTTCGCTACAGACATACGAAAAGATGTGTTTGCGAAAATAGAAACATTTTCTAGCAAAAATCGTGATTCATTTGGAACAGGTAAATTATTAACAATCGTGACAAATGATATTACATCTATTCAATCGGCAATGACGATGACGTTACGTGTACTTGTCCGTGGACCGTTATTATTTATTGGAAGTATCATTATAGTCTTTGTAACAGCGAGAGACCTATTTCCAATTTTACTTGTTGTGGTACCCGTATTATTAGTTGCAATTGTATTGATTGCAGGTCAATCGAGCGGTTCATTTAAGCGAGTACAAGAAGCATTAGATAAAGTAAACACAAAGCTACAAGAAAATTTATCCGGTGTACGTGTTATAAAAGCATATGTAAGACAAAAATATGAAATCGCACAGTTTGAGAAAGTTAATACAAGTTTAACTGAAATAAATATTCGTGCAATACAAATTATTTCATTGATGATGCCAATTATTATGCTAGTTGTAAATAGCGGAATTGTAGCAACTTTATGGATTGGTGGCGAGAAAGTTTTTAACGGTACACTCCAAGTAGGGGCCATTTTAGCTTTTATTAACTATTTAAATATCATTTTAATGTCACTTATGTCTATTAGTATGGTATTTATTCAAATTGCCCGTGCTTTTCCATCAGCTGATCGTGTACAACAAGTCTTACATACTGAAGTTGATATTACAACTGAAGGCGACGTATATGAACCAAAACAAGTGGGTGGTAATGTAGAGTTTAAAAATGTTAGCTATAGTTATACGAAAAATAATGAATATGTTTTAAAAGATATTTCATTTACTGTACGTAAAGGTGAAAAAATAGGGATTATTGGGTCGACCGGAAGTGGTAAATCTACATTGGCGAAACTATTGCCACGACTTTACGATGTTGATCAAGGTGAAATATGTATAGATGATGTTAATGTGAAAGCATACGATTTGCAAAAACTTCGTGCTTCCATTGGCTTCGTTCCACAAAAGGCACTTCTTTTTTCAGGCAGTATAGAAGAGAATTTACGTTATGGCAAAGAAGATGCAACTTATGATGAATTGGAATTAGCATCTTCATCTGCTTGTGCGACTGAGTTTATCAATAAGCTGGAAGACTCTTATGAATATAACTTAACACAAGGTGCAACCAATCTATCTGGTGGTCAAAAACAACGTATATCTATTGCAAGAGCCCTAGTGAGAAAGCCATCTATTCTTGTATTAGACGATTCTACATCGGCAGTTGATGCGAAGTCAGAGGCTGTAATACAGGAAGCGTTAAGGACAAGATATAGTGGCACAACGACATTTTTAATTGCATCAAAAATATCTTCTATTATAGATGCTGATAAAATCCTCGTTTTGAATAACGGTGAATTAGTTGGAAATGGTACGCATGAGGATTTATTGGCAACTTGTGAAGTGTATCAGGAAATTTATCTTTCCCAAGGTGGTAGCCTGCAGCAAGAAGGAGGGGAAGAGCGTGCGTAATTTTCAAGGACAATTTGGAAATAAAGGTGGACGTAACAATCCGAAAACGGGAAAAACTAAGAATACTAAAGGAACTATAATGCGAGTATGGAACTATATGGGGTATCAAAAAGCATCTCTTATGTTCGTTATTATTCTTGTATTTATCACGACATTACTAGGTTTACTTGGGCCATATTATATGGGGGTCATCATTGATGAATACATTGTACCGAAGGATTTAAGCGGGACAGCCAGAATGTGCATGCTACTCATTGCAATATATGGGATAACCGTATTATTAACATGGTTACAAACATTTGTAATGATTAATGTTGCATTAAAGACTATACAAAAAATACGACAAGATATTTTTGAAAAAATCCAAACACTTTCTCTACGATTCTTTGATGTACGTTCTCAAGGTGATTTAATGAGCCGTGTGACAAATGATATTGATAACTTAAATCAAGCTTTGACACAAAGTGTTGTGCAAATCATTTCATCAGCGTTAACGTTTATAGGTGTAACAATTGCGATGTTTTCATTAGATTGGATTTTAGCGATTGTAACTTTAATTACAGTACCTATTATGTTTTTCGTTACGAAAAAACTAGTTGCTTATAGTGGGAAAAACTTTGCGAAGCGTCAAAAGGATTTAGGAGAATTAAATGGATTTATTGAGGAAGCTATTACAGGCGCAGACGTAACTACGTTATATGGAAAAGAAAAAGAAACTGTACATAACTTTAATGAAATTAACGAACAGCTAAGAATTTCAGCAACGAAGGCTGAAACGTTTTCAGCATTTATTTTTCCAAGTATGAACTTTATTAATAACTTAGGAATGGGGCTTGTAATTGGAACTGGATCGGTAATGGTATTAAACGGAATGACAACAGTAGGTGTCATTGCAGCTTTTATTAATTATTCTCGACAATTTTCAAGACCACTTAGTCAATTTGCAACTTTAATGAATACGATTCAAGCGGCAGTTGCTGGAGGAGAACGTGTCTTTGAAATTATGGATGAAGTACCAGAAATTCAAAATAAAAAAGATGCAGTACTTGTACAAAATTTACATGGACATGTTAGGCTTGAGAAAGTTTCATTTGGATACGCACAGGACAACATGATTTTAAAAGATGTGAGTCTCGAGGCGAATCCTGGGGAGACAATCGCTTTAGTCGGTCCAACTGGATCAGGAAAAACAACAATTATTAATTTGTTAACTCGCTTTTATGACATTCAAAAAGGGCAAATTAGCATTGATGAAAAAGATATAAAGGACTATGATATTAATTCTTTGCGGAGTAAAATAGGGGTTGTTTTACAGGATACGTATTTATTTGCAGGAACGATTATGGAAAATATTCGATATGGACGTTTAGATGCAAGTGATGAAGAAGTAGTTGCAGCAGCAAAAGCAGCATCAGCACATTCTTTTATAAAACATCTACCGAATCAATATGAAACGGAAATTGCTTCAGAAGGTTCGAATTTAAGTCAAGGACAAAAACAACTCCTTGCGATTGCACGAGCGATTTTAGCAGATGCAGATATATTAATTCTCGACGAAGCAACATCTAATATTGATACGAGAACAGAATTACAAATTCAATCTGGATTAAATAATTTAATGAGAGGGCGGACAAGTTTTGTAATCGCTCATCGGCTGAAAACGATTGAAAAAGCAGATCAAATACTTGTAATTAAAGATGGTAGTATTTTTGAAAGAGGAAATCACGAATCTCTTATGGAAGAGAAAGGATTCTACTTTGATTTGTATACAAGTCAGTTTAAAATTTAACAAAAATATTGATGTAATGCGGTTTCTCGTGATAAGAGAAACCGCATTTTTTGTATTTGCAAACATTGCTATCCGAATAGTCTCTCACTAAATGTTTTAACAGCATCCTCTTGTATTAATGGGAAAATGTAAAAGGAGAGATTTCTTTTTCGGTTATTCTAGCAATCATAATCATTGTCGTATTCATTGCAACATTCATCGCAAGGCTTGTTCTGATCATTGCAGCAAATACAAAACGTTTTATTGATAAATATATCAATAAAATCAAAGGAATCGGAATTATTTGTGAGGGTAAGTTCTTGGAAATCTTCTACTTGAAAAATCCTTGTTTCATTAGGAACTATCGTAGCGATAATTGGTGTGTTAGAAATCCTTGTTCGAATAGTTACTTCAACGGGACCGGAATCGTTAGGAACAGATATTTGAAGTAATGTTTTGTTGTGATTAATAGTAAGATCTTCAAAAACCACTCTTGAAGAGTTAGGGGGTACGATAATATCTAGAGGTACATTTCCAGTTGAGGAAGTTCCCGAACCGGCTATGGTATGAGTCTCAATAAAACAGTTACTCTTTTGGTTAAGAGAATGTGATTGTTCTGCATAGTAATCATTTTGGTCATCACAGCAGATGCAAAACGTTTTTTGAATAAAAATACCAATATCGCTACTTGTATTAGTATTATTTGTGACAGTGAGGCTTTCAAAATTTTCTACTTGAAAAATCCTTGTTTCACCTGTAGCTATTGTAGCAGTAATTGGTCTACGAGCATTTCTTGTACGAATAGTTATTACAATCGGTGCAGAGGTGCCAGGAACATGAAACTGAAGTAATGTTTTGTTGTGATTATTAGTAGAATCTTCGAAAACTATTCTTGAAGTGTTAGCTGGTACGACAATATCTAGAGGTATATTTGAACCGGCAATCGTATGCGTTTCAATGAAACAGTTCTCTTTTTTGTGGTGAGAATACGAATAGTTTTTATAGTGCTTTTTTCCATGTTTATAAAAATAGTCAGCCATTCTTTAATCTCCTATCTTTTATTTGTCTATATATAGTATTTAATAAAAGTAAGAAATGTTTGTACAAGGTAGAAAAAAGTTCTATTTAGGAGAATAAGAGAAAAAATTTAGATGTATGTTCTGTAGAATTTGTTTCAGTTAACCCAAATATAAGAAATGTATAGCTAACCTTTTTACGATATTAATAGTTAGGAAAGCATAGATCGGGAAATACAGTTTGGTATTCTGGGATTAACCGAAGATCAGTAGTTAAGGTCGCATAGTGCGTATAGTTTTTTTCTAATTTTTCAAGTGTTGTTAAATGATGAGAACCTAAACCACGCTGTACACTATGTTTAGAAAGAGTGGGTCCAATTTGTAATTTTCTTTTTTTCATAGCCTCGTTCCATGGGCTATAAAAAAATTTTAAAACGAAAGCAGGCTGCATGTAAATGCTATATGGATAATGTGAGCCATGTCTGCCGACTCTGTAGTCACCATGAAAAATATTGTGAATTAATCTACCGTTGAGATAAAGCAGATTGGGACTGGGTTGGATTAAAATACCGTGATAACGTTGTTTGACTAGTGGAATACTGTATCTTGGATTAGAATAGCCGTGAGAAGGTTCATCGATCATCATTATAACTCTAATGGAAAACATGTTCACTCCATTAGAGTTAAGTGAAGTGAAAAATTGTTCTTTATTAAAACAACAAAGAAACTCTGTCGTATTTAATACCATTTTCCATCCAGTAATTTCTTTTTCAATTTCCATAACCTCTTGATCAACTAAATAGGCATCAAATTCTAATACTTTTGAATTGCGAATTTCCCAATGAGGTGCAAATAACTTACATATTTCCACTGAACGGTCAGTAGATCCTCGGTTAATTAGAATACCGTGATCAAATAGTTTTGTATGATGCATTAACCACCATGGAAGTAAATATTCTTCATTGTAAAAATGAGAAATTAAAGTAGTCTTAATGAAAACCGCCTCCTTATATAACACACTTCCTATTTAGTATGATATGGTGGGAATCTTATCGCTAGAAGGTTCCCACCTTAAAACTAAAAAAACAAAGATGATAGGTGGAAGGATAATTATTTATTTCGGATTGACTGTTAAATTAAGAATTAGGATGGTTATGGAGCTAGTTGATAACAATTGAAATAGCGCTAAAAACTAATAAAACTGCCATAATAATGTTAAAGAATTGGTTATGTTTTAATAAAAGTTTTTGGAACATTGAACCGAATAGGCTCCAACTAAACGTACTCATTAAACCGACTACTCCTAAAAATAATGAAAAAAGAAGGTAACTAGAATATGAATTGTAATAAGGGAGAATAAAAGTTGATACTACAGTCAGTCCGAATAATATTCCCTTTGGATTAACGAATTGAAGCATAATTCCTACTAAAAATAAGTTTTTATTGCTTTTTTCATTTGTATTTGCACTACTTTTACTATTGAGTATTTTAAAAGCTAAATACAGCATATAAGCTACACCTAAAATTTTAAAAGGAAATTCAATTATTGGCAGAATGTTTATAAGTATAATATTAAAGAAACTACATAATGAAGTGATGATGAAAAAGCCGAAAGCCACTCCGAAGCAAAATTTAATGCTACTTTTTAACCCATGTTGGTTGGCGTATGTCATAGCTAAAAAATTGTTAGGACCTGGTGTGAAGCTACTAATAAAGACGAATAATAAAAAAGAAAATATAGGCATTTCAAACCTCCTTTTGAATTTGTATGTTATAATGACCGAAAAGAACAATATAACGTGTACTTTTTATTATACATAATGGTCGTTATATTGTATAGGAGTGTTTTTTTATGGAGGAAATTCAACTTATCCTTGCAAAAAATTTAAAAGCTATTCGAGAAAAAGAAAAGCTGAGCTTAGAAAAAGTTTCTCAATTAAGTGGTGTAAGTAAAACGATGATCGGACAAATTGAAAGGGGAGAATCTAGCCCGACACTAACTACGATTTGGAAAATTGCTAATGGCCTGAAAGTGTCTTTTACTTCTTTAATCAATAATCCACAGCCAGATACGAAAGTTATTTTACGAAACGATGTTCAAGTATTATCTGAAGACAATGGGAGATATAAAGTGTACCCTTCGTTTCCTTTCCAAGATGATAGACATTTTGAAATCTATACTGTTGAAATTGAAACAGAAGGAAAGTTATATGCTGAAGCGCATAAAGAAGGAACAGAGGAATTTATAACTGTGTTTGATGGTGAACTGACAATTGAGGTAAATAATTGTCAATATAGATTAAATAGTGGAGACTCAATCAGGTTTAAGGCGGATAGACCTCACACTTATTATAATTCAGGAAGTACGTTAACTCGGTTGAGTATGACAATTTATTATCCAGCTTCATAAGTTTTTATATACATAAAAAATATAAGGGAAGCGTAATTATAAAACCATCTATACAAGGTGGTTTTTATTATGTGAAAAATTACAAAAAAAAGACACTCATTTGAGTGTCAACACAGTATTTCTCTCGCGTATAGGATTGGAGAATGTTTCTCAAATACATATTGAGATGATTAGTAAAGGAGAAACTGTCTTCATAAATAACTTAACATTGATAGCGTATAGAGTAAATTGATAATGTTTATCCGGAATATTTAGTATAGATAGTTTCTACTATCTATATAGGGGAATGGCATTTAAAGCTAAGAAGAAAAAATGAATCATTTATTAATCAACTCGTATAATCGTTAGAGAGGCGCCAGTTGATCCACCAACGACTAAATTGACAATTGATAAGAGACCGAATAATTGAAGAGAAATAGTATTACCTCATTTAATATTGTAATTAAATTATTATTATAACTTGAAGTAGATAAGGCAGGATATAGAATTGAGCCCAGAAGTGATGTAGATCCGTTTAAAATTAGTCTTGAACCTGCAAGAAGTGCAGTTGTAGTATTAATTTGATAAGAAAGATAATAACGTCCCGTTACAGGGACTGTAAATAAATCATGTGCACTATTGACTGCAAAGCTATCAAGGCTTTGATTGTTTGAAAGTAGTATGTTAGTACCACCCTAGTACAACTGAAACTGTTCCATCCACTGTATTATTTGCAAATATAGAATTTGTTGTAACGTTTATGTTCCGGTATTACTCATGGGTCCAGTACTACCAGTACTACCAGTAGGACCAGTTAGTCTATAAGGAAGGATAATTGTACGTCATTATTTTGGGGATTTTCTCTATCTTTATTTTTAATTAAAATCATCTCATTTTTATGATAAAGGAGATACTTTTCATATATTCTATTAATAATATTTTTTATAGTAACGGCATGCTGTTTAAAATACATTCATTTTTAGTAAGTTACATTAAATTTGATTTTGTACAAAGATTTTAATCGAGAGATTAATAGTGTTTTTTTAGAAAATTCTTTTAACATTTCGGAACATCTAACATTTAATAAATACTATAGAAGGGAGATGCAAATTTGAATCGATATGACAAATTACCAATGTCTAAGGAAGTTATGGATTCTAAAAATATCGGTCCTACATTTCCACCTCTTCCGTCTATTAATTTTCCAACCGGAGAAACCGGAGCAACCGGAGAAACCGGAGCAACAGGGGCAACTGGAGCAACAGGGGCAACCGGAGTAACAGGAGAAACCGGAGAAACCGGAGAAACCGGAGAAACCGGAGAAACCGGAGCAACAGGGGCAACCGGAGAAACCGGAGAAACAGGAGCAACAGGAATAACCGGAGAAACAGGGGCAACCGGAGCAACAGGAGCAACAGGAATAACAGGAGAAACAGGGGCAACCGGAGCAACAGGAGCAACAGGAATAACCGGAGAAACAGGGGCAACCGGAGAAACAGGGGCAACCGGAGCAACAGGAATAACAGGAGAAACAGGAGCAACAGGAATAACGGGAGAAACCGGAGTAACAGGAATAACGGGAGAAATCGGAGCAACAGGAGCAACAGGAATAACGGGAGAAACCGGAGAAACAGGAGCAACAGGAATAACGGGAGCAACAGGAGCAACAGGAGCAACAGGAATAACGGGAGAAACCGGAGAAACCGGAGTAACAGGAGAAACAGGAGAAACAGGGGCAACCGGAGCAACAGGAATAACAGGAGAGACGGGAGTAACAGGAATAACAGGAGAAACAGGGGCAGCAGGAGCAACAGGAATAACCGGCCCAACGGGAATACCGGGAACAATCCCAACAACAAACCTATTATATTTTACTTTTTCAGATGGGGAAAAACTTATATATACTAATGCAGATGGTATAGCACAATACGGTACAACACAAATCTTATCACCAAGTGAAGTTTCTTATATTAATCTATTTATAAATGGAATTCTTCAACCACAACCTTTTTATGAAGTTACAGCTGGTCAGTTAACTTTATTAGATGCTGAACCACCCTCACAAGGATCTTCAATTATCCTACAATTTATTATTATCAATTAAAAAGGACAGATTTCCTATAAAGAGAAATCTGTCCTTTTTGTTCTAAATTTGGTTAGTTAAAATTAAGTGACGATAAATTCAATTGTAATTGGAATTCCACCGTCTAATACATCTCCGCCAGGAATTGTAATAGCACCAGTAGGACCTGTGGTCACACTGGAGTTCACGCTAGGTTGAATTACGCCGTTTACATAGAGGTTGTAATACGTAAAAGTCGGAAAGGCAGTTGCAGTAGTACCGGCATCGTTTAAACAAGCTGTTGCAGCAATTGCAAAAGCTGCACCTGTTCCTGTTCCAGCTCCTAGTGTAGATGTAAATCTTCTAGAAGCGATAAATGGTTGAATAATTGGCAATTAAATTTCACTCCTTTAATTATTTTTTGAACGAAGTATAGAATAACTTGTCCACTATATTGTATGAAAGTTTTTTATAATAGAAACGGCTTCATGATTATAGAAGGAACACAATATTAGTAAAGGTATCATTTTTAATTATTTGAAAGAATGATGTTGTTACTTGTGGAATATATGCTAATGATTTATTTATGTTTTAATTTTTAAATGAAAATGTGCTTTTGGACCTAATAGATAAACGTGGAAAAATAAAATAAACTCTTAAGTTTAGGTGTTTAATCTAAGCAGTCAATTATTAAAAACATATAATTAATATGTGAGTCATGAACATAATTAAATTACGTTTTCAAGTTTGATTATAATTCATGTTTCCTATTTTAAGAGAAACATATAACTCAACTACTTTTTACAATCGCATCTTTTATAGTTCTTAGAATAGGAAAACACTCAACTATAAGAAAAGTAAGGAGGAAATAAATGTCACAAAATAATTGTTTTGGTCATAATAACTGCAATCCGATTGTTTTTTCAGCAGATTGTTGTAAAAATCCACAGTCAGTTCCTATTACTAGCCAACAATTAAGTCAATTAATAACTTTACTAAATTCATTAATATCAGCTATTGCAGCATTTTTTGCAAATCCAAGTAATGCAAACAGATTAGCGTTACTCGATTTATTTAATCAATTTTTAATTTTCTTAAATTCCTTATTACCTTCCCCAGAAGTTAATTTTTTGAAACAATTAACTCAAAGTATTATAGTTTTATTACAATCTCCAGCACCTAATTTAGGACAATTGTCAACATTATTGCAACAATTTTATAGCGCTCTTGCACAATTCTTCTTCGCTCTAGATCTTATCCCTATATCCTGCAACTCAAATATCGATCCTGCAACTTTACAAGTTCTTTTTGGTTTATTAATTCAATTAATCAATGCTACTCCAGGGGCGACAGGTCCAACAGGTCCAACAGGTCCAACAGGTCCAACAGGAGCAACAGGAGGCGGAGCAACAGGAGCAACAGGAGCAACAGGAGCAACAGGAGCGACAGGAGCAACAGGAGCAACAGGAGGCGGAGCGACAGGAGCGACAGGAGCAACAGGAGCAACAGGAGCGACAGGAGCGACAGGAGCAACAGGAGCAACAGGAGCGACAGGAGCAACAGGAGCGACAGGAGCAACAGGAGCAACAGGAGCGACAGGAGCAACAGGAGCAACAGGAGCGACAGGAGCAACAGGAGCGACAGGAGCAACTGGTGGCGGAGCTATTATTCCGTTTGCTTCAGGTACAACACCATCTGCGTTAGTTAACGCGTTAATAGCTAATACAGGAACTCTTCTTGGATTTGGATTTAGTCAGCCTGGCATAGCTTTAACGGGTGGAACAAGTATCACATTAGCGTTAGGAATAGGTGATTATGCATTTGTAGCACCACGCGCAGGGACTATTACGTCATTGGCAGGTTTCTTTAGTGCAACAGCTGCATTATCTCCATTAACACCTGTTCAAGTGCAGATACAAATATTAACTGCACCTGCAGCAAGTAATACGTTTACAGTACAGGGCGCACCTTTATTATTAGCACCAGCATTTGCTGTAATAGCGATTGGTGCTACAGCATCAGGTATCATACCTGAAGCAATTCCGGTAGCCGCTGGGGATAAAGTATTATTATATGTTTCATTAACAGCTGCTAGTCCAATAGCTGCAGTTGCTGGATTTGTAAGTGCAGGTATTAATATCGTTTAACTTGTTACAATGTTTGTTTGAAATTTAAACAGGCATTTGTATATAGCCCCACCTAATTTTATTAGGTGGGGCTATATTTTTTGTGGGAAATTAGAAATAAATCAATTGAAAAGTTACTCTTTGTTAAGTTGGTATATAAGAAAAATCAAAATTTATGATTTACACTTTATTGTTTATGGAATAAGTTATATGGTTTGAAAAATTACATATAAACAAAAAAGATGAATTCTATTAAAAACAGAATTCATCCATTAAATAAACTATATACTAGTGGGTTAAATTGTTAATCATGAGCGGTGAAATGTCATTGCTCAAATTAGTAATAAACTATTTATTTTTATTACAGTTACATCCTTTTTTCTTTACATAGCCTTGCTCGGCTAAATCTCTTTGTGACTGGGAATCGGAAGATTGAGAGTTCGAAGATTGAGAGGATGCTGAAGAGCTACTATTTTTATTATTAGAGTAGTTTTTTCGATAGTTATAATTACTCATAGTACTATCACCTCCAATTAAATATATAAATATTATATGTATGTACTCTATTAATTGTTACGATAAAAAATCTCCTCGATATTTTCCGAGGAGATAAATGGTGGTTCTATTAAAATGATACTAATTAATACCCCCAGTATAGAGGGAAGTAATAAGAATCTTGGTAATATAGATTTTGTTGTTGAGTAGGGGGCTGAGTTGACTGATTTATCATGTCGCGGTTTTGATTACAGTTTCCGGGAGGACCAATTACCGTAGTGGATTGAATTGGGGATACGGCTTGTTTCCATTGTTGTTCATTGAGGCAATAAGTATGAGCCATCATATTAGCGGGAGTTAATCTTAAAATATCAGAACCAAAAACAACTTCTGGGGTTGGGGCGTCGAATATAGCTAATAAATGAGTATTATCTGCTGAAGCAATTTCATAATGCCACCACGCTTGTGGAATGTTGGCAACTTGCCCTGGTTTTATCGGTAAGTTTAATATTTGATTCGTAAATGGATTAAGTAAAGAAACAACAGCAGATCCTGAAATACAGTAAACAAGTTCAGCTGCATTTTGATGAATATGTGGTTCTACAACGTTGCCTGTACTTAAATAAATATCTAATAAAGAAGTATTTTCTAAAGTGTTTAATTGTTTTATGCCAAGTACATTTATATAATTTTGGGCATCTTTCTTAAAAAAATTACTTTTACTTAAATCATGAGTGAAATTAGTTGAGGGGGAAGTGTAGTCGATATTAGAAGTCAATTGTATTACCCGCCTTTCTATAGGTAAGTATGGATACAACTTTAGGATATGTGCCTAGTGTTAGTTATGTGCATTTGTCTGTATCATAATAAATTCACCTGTTTTATAAAGAATATAGGTTGTGCTTCTTATTTCTCATAATGTAAATACGGATAAAAATTAGAGCGAACTAATGAAAGTCGGAATTATTGATGTTAGGTTAGGAGTAAAAATATTGAAATTTATTTCGTATATTTTAATGGTTACGTTATATGAAAAGACCAATGCCTTATAGAAAGGAATTGGCCTTTTATTTAAGATAGTTTTTGATGAATCATTAATTGTGCTTTAGCAGTATTGGCGTAATTTAGCCATTCTATTGCCAAGTTTTGTTTTGAATCAAAATGGATTTCAATTACGTCTAAATGAGATATCTTTGTTTTAAGTGGAACAGGCATCCCATTTACTTTTACTTTTTTCATGCTATGTGCAATTTTTGGAAATGCAGAGAAAGAAAAATCAATGATTGTAGCACCATCAGGTAAATAAACTGGTTGTAAATCTGTAGTATAAGCTGTAATAGTATTTTCAAATAGTTCATACGATACTAAACTACGGAAAGTGATTGGATCTGTAGTTAATAAATTGTTATTCACAATTGTATCATCCATTATTTTATAAGATATTGCTTGAATATTTGCAGTTCTATCATTCAATAAAGAAAAAATACCGTTATCTTTCAACGTTTTTGCTATTTGTGTTTGAATGATAATTGTTTGTTCAGCATCATTCATATTGACTTTAGTTTTTAAGTTGTTATTAAAATGGCTATTTTCAAGTGCTATATTATCCTCGAAATAGTTTATAGTTGGTTTATATAATTGATGTATTATTCCAAGAATTTTATAGCAATCTAGTACACTTGTAGTTGTAATACAAATTTGTGAAATACCTGATACATTTTGTATTTCTTGTAATTGTGAGTATGCAGTATATACTGGGGGAAACTCATAGTTTATTTCAAATGAAAGGTTTGTATTAGAAAAAGAATGTATCCCTTTTTTTAAATGAGTTATATTTTTTTGAAGGTGTGGCACATATTCGGTTAAAAATTTATGTACTTCAGTATATCTTTCTTTATGTAGATATTGAAAAGCAAGATTTTCTAATTCATGCTGGATTGTATATAACCCTAATCGCTTTGCAAGTGGCGCAAATAGTGTTAATGTTTCATTCGCATAAGCTACTTGTTTTGCGGGTTTTTTAACACTCAATGTTTTTATATTGTGAAGGCGATCTATAACTTTAATAATGCCAACACGTATATCTTGTTGAGAGGATACTAGTAATTTTTTTAAATTAATTGCTTCGTATAATACTTTATTTTGATCTTGTAGTTTTTTTCCTTGTGTTAATCCATTTACAATATATTGAATAGTCGCACCAAAATGTGATTCAATTTCTTCTAGAGAGTATTCGGTATCTTCTACAACATCGTGTAATAAAGCAGCAATCAATGTTGTAATGTCAGCTTTATAATTTAGCAGTATTTCTGTAATCGCGAAAGGGTGAATAATATATGGTTCTCCAGTTTGACGGTATTGTCCATCATGTGCTTGCTCTGCAAAATGTATAGCTTTTTTCAAAAGCTTTAATTCATCAGATCGTAGATAATTTGCCTTTTGTAATAATACCTTGCTCATATATATCCATCCCTTAAATTTATTTTTAATAATAATTCTATATAATAGAATAAATACCCTTTGAAATTGTTTTAAGTGTGTAAAAAAATAAAGATATTGAGATTAAACTATATTCGTATATCCATTCATACTTTGGATTGATGGAAAAAAGTAATGAACGTGTTAATTTAATATTACATCAATCATTAAAAAGGGGTGAAGGTTCATGTCATTTAGTGAAATGATTAGAAATGAAGTACTTGGCTGGGCAGGTGTTTCTGAAAAGCCGCATCGATTTGGTGGTATTGAAATAAATTATGGTAAGAAAGAACTTGGTCATTTGCATGGCGATAAGTTAGTTGATTTACCATTTCCAAAGGTAAAGCGGGATGAATTAGTGAGCCAAGGATTGGTGAAACCACATCACGTATTACCTGAATCAGGATGGATAAGTTATTATATAAAGAGTGAAGATGATATTCCATTTGCAATTGAGTTATTTCGTATGCAATATGACAGAATAAAAAAATAATGAAATAAAATAGATAAGTAAAAATATATTTTCATGTCACATCCCTCCTTAATCGTTCGTCTCGTATGTAGAACGGATAAGGAGGGATTTTATTATGAAACATTTTGATGTAGCAATTGTTGGTGGTGGGCTTGCTGGATTAACAGCATCTATATATTTAGCGAAAGCTGGAAGGAAAGTTATTGTATTAGAAAAGTCCAGTCACTTCGGTGGTCGAGGGATGACTATAAATAAAAACGGCATTTGTATGAATCTTGGTGCACATGCTTTATATAGAGGTGGAGAAGCGTTTATAACTTTTAATGAGCTAGGAGTAAATCTTCCAGGTGGAATCCCATCTACAAAAGCACATGGAATATGGAAAGGGGATATTTATACCATTCCAACAGATTTTCGCTCTATTTTATCAACACCGCTACTTTCATGGTCTGCAAAAGTACAGTTCGCTCGTCTTATGATTCATTTAGGAAACTTAGATGTAGAAAAAGTTCCGAAAATAAGCCTAACTACATGGGCAGAAAATGAAATTAAAGATCCAATGGTTCGAAATATATTTTATGCATTATGCCGAACAACAACATATACGTATGCTCCTACAATACAATTAGCATCTTCCGTACTAAAGCAAATACAGCTTTCTATGAAAGAAGGAGTACTTTATGTAGATGGTGGTTGGGAGACGATAATAACAAATTTAAGAGGAATAGCGAATACTAGTGGTGTACAATTTCTGGCTAAAAAGCATGTTTTAAAAATAGAGCATTGTGAAGGAAAACAAAGAATACATTGTTTTGACGATGAAGTATTTGAAGCAGGGGCAGTTATTGTAACAACTCCACCGAAAGAGGCATGTAAAATTATAAAAGGTACAGAAGAAACAAGTTTGCAAAAATGGAGTGAACAATCTATACAAGTGACCGTGGCAGCGTTAGATATTGGTTTAAAACAATTACCAAATCCTTTGCATCATTTTGCATTGGGATTGGATCAACCTATATTTTTCACGAATCAATCGAGAGCAGCTAAATTAAGTGAAGATGGATCAATTGTAGTGAGTCTAATTAAATACCATAACCCTGTACTAGAACTGAATCATATTCAAGAAGAGAAAGAACAGTTAGAAAATATGATGGAATTGTTACATCCGAATTGGAAAAGAGAAGTTGTTGCACAGCAATATTTACCGAAAATTACGGTAGTGCATGATTTTCCTCATATTGACCGTGTTGAAAAACCAGGCCCTAATATACCTGAAATGCCAGGTGTTTACGTTGCAGGAGATTGGGCTGGGCATGATGAAATATTAGCTGATGCTGCGGTAGCAAGCGGGAAACGTGCAGCGTTACACATTTTAAAGAAATTTGAAAGTGAGGCAGTTCATCATGGAAACGGAGCAGTTATATGAAGCGTATCAACCATTATTATTTTCGTTAGCATATAGAATCCTTGGGAGTGTTATGGATGCTGAAGATATCGTCCATGACGTATTTATATCGTTTAATAATATGGAGGACGTTCAATCTATAGAAAATATGAGAGCCTATTTATGTAAAATGGTAACAAATCGCTCAATTGACAAATTACGTTCGGCAGCACATAAACGTAACGTATATGTCGGAATGTGGTTGCCAGAGCCATTTGTGGAAGAGATTGATGATCCATCAGAGTCATTTGTAATGAAAGAATCAATTTCTACGGCATATTTATTACTTTTACAACAACTGACTGAGGTAGAGAGGGTTGTTTTCATATTAAGAGAGGTTTTTAGTTATGACTACGAAGAAATCGCTTCGATTGTAGAAAAGAGTAGTGTGAATTGCCGAAAAATCTTTCAACGTGCACGAAAAAGTATTTTAGATAAGCCGAAGCAGTCAACATTAAGTACGAAGAAGATGGCTGCTTACGTGGAGAAATTTGTATCATCATTGCAGTGTGGGGATACGCAAGGCATGTTAGAAGTTTTAAAAACAGATGCGATATTTAAAGCAGATGGTGGTGGTAAAGTTACAACTGCAATTAATCCGATTTATTCTGCAGATAAAATTATACGTTTGTTCTTTGGAATTGCAAAACGATTGCCAGAAAAGTATAGTGTTGATTTCAAAATAGTAAATGGTGCACCAGGCGTTATAGTTACAATAAATAATAAAGTGACGTATGTACTTTCATTCATATTTGAGGATGAGAAAATTTCAAACATTTATATGATGGTTAATCCAGAAAAACTTATGCACTTAAATGTAATAGTATAAAAAAGACGCATTTCTTTAGAAGTGCGTCTTTTTTTTTATTTTTCTAACATTTCAAGAGGTACGTCTTTTTCGCCGGCTACCTCGAATTTAATTTCCCCGTCTTCTTCATAAATGCGTTTAATAATCGGTATAGTTATCATTAGTTTTTTATGCTGTTTACGTCTTCTAGCAGCATCTAAGTTAATCACGTTCATGTGTAAGCATCCTTTCTTACAGAAATATATAAACAAAAGAAAATGCGTCCGAAAAGGGCGCTTAGTTGAATTAGAAATACCGATTCATTTAAATGGGGTTTAGATTATCTTATAATTGAAAACTGATTGTAAAATAATGTGAATTAAATAATTGCACGTAGAAATTAACTTTACCAAAAAACGAAACAATATGCTATAAAAAATTTTAATTCTTTGTCGTATAACAGGAAAAAGGTGTGCATTTCGCATATAATGAAAAGTAGACGGGCATCATGTACTTTTTCATCATATTGCTTGGAAAGGCGATGGAGAAAATGAATACTCTAGATTCATTATTATTGCAACTTGAACAATATGGAGAAGAGCATGATCGACATAAAGAAAAAAGAGAAGAAAAATTAAGAAATATTTCTCGTGAAATGGGGCAGTTTTTATCAGTATTAGTAAAGGGCTGCAATGCAAAAAAAATTTTAGAAATTGGAACTTCAAATGGCTATTCTACATTGTGGCTAGCAAATGCGGTAGAAGAAACAAATGGAAATGTTATAACTGTAGAACTTTCTTCAGAACGGGTTGGAGAGGCACTTGGAAATTTTGAAAGGGCAAATCTTACACAGAGAATCGATATTCATAATCAAGAGGCTGGGGCATTTTTAGATTCGCAAGTAGATCGTTCATTTGATTTTATTTTCCTAGATTCAGAGCGCACGCAATACATGTGGTGGTGGGAACATATAAAACGTATTTTAGAGCCAAAAGGTTTTCTTGTAATTGATAATGCAACTTCTCATGCGGGGGAATTAGCTGGATTTATAAAGATGATTGAAGAAGACGTTACGTTTGAAACCGTGTTATTAGCTTTTCAAAAGGGAGCATTTGTTGCGCGGAAGAATAATTAGAAGTGGACCTAATATAATTATCACATTGAAAGATAGTATATGTCAAAAGATAGAGCATTGTATGAATTTAAGAAGGTAACTAAATGGAATTTCAAATTAATAGTCAGTGGTGATAAGTAAGGTAAGCTGTGAAGAATCCGTCTTCAGTATGTTGTTCTCTAGGTCTTAAGTCTGAGGAAAATAATGACGAGAACAGGTATACTTATACTATGAAACAGGGAATGACTGCATAAGCAGGTATTTCTTGAAAAATCGATTTCAAGCAAGCAAAAATGTATATGAAATACGATATATTAGATGAAATATAGTGCACATAAATTCGCACATATAAATAAAGGAGCGATTTTGTTGACTGAACTCGAGAAAAAAGAACCTGTATCGATTGTGAAAGATAATAATGTAGAAGTAGTAGTGGATACAGTAATAAAAGATGCAGAACTTGAAGAACTGAATAAAGAAGCAGATCTTTATGTACAAAAGTTAAATAGCGAGCAAAATACAGATTTATCAAAAGTATTGTCGCAGCTTGGAGACTTAGGGGATAAAGAGCAGCAAGCGGCAGGACAAACGCTATCAGCTTTAAAACGTCCTGTGACAGCGATGATGAATGGAAAGAATGAAGAAATTCCAAATACATTGTTAGAATTACGAAAAGTGGTATCAGAACTTGATCCAAACTCATTAAAAGCAACTGGTATGAAGAAACTTATGTTTAAAGTGTTTAAGAAAAATCCGCTTGAAAATTACGTGCATAAATATCAATCTATAGATAAGCAAATCGAGGAGATTATAAGATCACTTCTCATTGGCCGTGATAACTTGCAAGAGGATACGGTTGGTCTTGAAATGTTAAAAGAGCAATCACACGATAAAATTCACGCTCTTGATAAACAAGTATACTTAGGAAGAAAACTTGCTGGTATGCTTGAAGCTGAGAAACAAAATCCAGAACGTCAAAGGGATATTCCGTTAATAAATGATGCATTAGAAAAGATACTTGTGCGTACTCGTAATATGCAACAAGCAAAAAGTGTATTATTACAATCTATCGCATCTGTAGACATCATTAAGAAAAATAATGAAAAGCTATCAGAGGCAATTCGTAATGCAATTACGATGACACAAAACGTTATAACGGTTTCAGCTGCAATTCAGCTCGCATTAACAAATCAACGTAAAACAATTGATGCAGTTAATGCGACAAATGAAGCGATTGAATCAATGGTATTAAGCAATTCTCAAGCATTAAAACAAAATACAGAAGAAACAACAAAACTCCTAGAAAATCCTGCAATTAGCATGGATAAATTGCGTGAATCATTCCAAAATGTATTTGCCGCTATTGAAGCATCTGAGAAATCGTCAGAACGTATTATTGAGTCTAGTAAGAAATTTGTAATTGAACTAGATACATTTAATGATGAGATGAAGCAGAAACTCATTCAGCGTCCAAGGAAATAACAGACTTTTAGAGGAGGTGAAAAAATGAGTTTCATTCAAGGAGTATTATTACTATTAGGATCATTACTTTTAATCGCATTTACTGTCGTTGTTTTAGTTGTATACTTCGGACGTAAACTTTATTTTTCATGGACGAAACCATATAAGAGAGCACAAGATTCCATTGAGAAATTATCAAACAAATCGACACCGTTTTTACAAGAGTTTACGCAACATCCACTCTTTTATCGCTGGATTCGTACGGAAGGAAAGAAAGAACAACATACATTGAATACTCTTTTCTGTACATCAGGTCAACGTACGAGAGAACAAGTATTTTCAATGTTACCGAAAGAAAAACAGAAAAAAGTGCATGTAATGGCAAAAACAACGAAAAAGCTTACAAATGAAGATATCGATGTGGCCGCGATGAAAGTGAAAGATTTCTTAAGACAAGAAACGCAGCAAACTGTAAAACCGACAGACTTATCGTTTTATAAATTGTATTTCTATGATCGATATCCAGATGCATTAAATACAATTCAAGCATATAAACGCTCGATTAATCCTTCACTACAAAGAACAGTTGATGACATTACAATTTCAGTATTAAATGCATTGCCGTACTATCAAGAACAACGCATGTTTGAACAACAACATAAACTTGAAACGTTCTTAATGAAAGATTTAACAGCGATGTTATCATTAGTGGTACAATTACCACCATCACAACGTCCTGAAAAAGAAGAAGAACTAAAAATATACTTGCAAAATTTCCAAAAAGAAATGGAAGTAGTAGAGCGTGATATTCGCGACTCCATTGATCATGATTTGAATGTGAAGATGAGAGCAGCGACTGAGAAGTTTAAGAATAAATAAAAAAGGCGCCTTAAAAGCTAAGTATTTCTCAGCTTTAAGGCGTTTTTTTTGAGATTTTATTTTGCCTTAACGGTAGTAAAACTAGAAGGAATGCTTTCATTATGCAATCGATCAACTGCAGTTACCACATACGTATACGTTTCTCCAGAAATAGCCGTTTTATCTACGTGAATTTCTCCAAGTTTTGTTTTTCTTACAGTAGTAAGTAAATGTTTTGGGTTTTGTATATCCACTTCATTTTTTCCATCCACACGGTAAATGGCGTAATAAGAAGAGTCATTATCTCTATTGTCAATTATCAATTATTCCTACGGCAATACCTTCATCTCTTGGAATGGCACCTTTTAAAGTAGGTTGTTTTGGTGGATCATGATCAAGCCAAGGCATAGGTGGAATTAATGCAGGGTGTTTATATATGTCTTTTGAGAGTCTATCTTTAATTCCAAGTGGATTGTTATTTATATCTTTTAAACTGAAATGCATACTACCTTTTATTTGTGGATATTGATGGTTTAAAGCGATTTGCTTTGGATATTCTTCTGGCTCAGACCAAGCAGGCACAGAGTTGTTATTTATTTTATAAGCCGCTTGACCGATGTATAGGTGAATCGGTTTGTTATTTGTTTCTTTTACCCACCAATCTACTAATATATCATATGCAGCAGGTGTGAAACCTATATTCCAATATATTTGAGGTGTAATGTAGTCAATGTACCCTTTTTGTATCCACTCACGTGTGTCAGCATAAAGGTCATCGTAGTTTCTTTGACCTGCGGTTGTATTAGAGCCAGTTGGATCGTCAGCTATATTTCGCCATACACCAAATGGACTAATGCCAAATTTCACGTATGATTTTTCTTGTTTTATAGCAGTATTTAAACCTTTTACGAGTTCATTTACATTATTGCGACGCCAATCTTCGATAGTTGAAAAATTCTCATTATTATATGATTCAAATGTTTTTTGATCAGGAAATTCTTCGCCAACTACTTTATAAGGGTAAAAATAATCGTCCATATGAATTGCATCAACATCATAATTTTTTACGATTTCTAAAGCGCCTTCCGTTATAAAGTTTTTCACATCTGGAATACCAGGGTTGTAATATAGCTTCCCGCCGTAAGGTACAACCCAATCGGGATGTTGTCTTGCAGGGTGATTATTTGATAATCGATTTATATCAGTGTGATTCATCGTTATTCGGTATGGATTAATCCATGCGTGGAATTCTATATTTCTTTTATGTGCTTCTTCAATCATAAATGCGAGCGGATCGTATCCAGGGTCTTTTCCTTGTGTACCCGTAATGTATTCAGACCAAGGACCGTAATTTGAAGGATAGAAAGCATCAGCAGTCGGTTTAATTTGTACAACGACTGCATTCATACCAGTGTTTTTTACATCGTCTAATAGTCTTATAAATTCTTGTTTCTGCTTTTCAATAGGTAAGCCAGTTTTTGAAGGCCAATCAATATTGAGAACAGATGCTAGCCATACAGCGCGTAATTCATGTTTTTTGTAAGTAGTATTTACTTCAGCATAAGTAGAGTGAGGGGAAATGAAAGAGAAAGGAGTAAACAATATGACGATACAGCACATCATTACTAAACGTTTCATAATCATTTATACGCCTCCCTATTATACGATTATTTAAAATAATATATGATGTTAGGTTGGCCTTGCAATTGAGAAAAATAAACATTGAAACATTAATTTAATAGGAAAAATATTTTTAGTGAAATTTACTTTCAGTATAACTAAATCGTTTCATTTCTTCATATGCTTGTTAGTAAAGTGAAACTTTCTTTCATTTGAAAGAAACAATTTATAAGTATAGGAGGATTCAATAATGAAAGTTTTATTCGTTTGTTCTGGAGGAATGTCCAGCGCAATTGTTGTAAACGCTTTAAAAAAAGAAGCAGAGAAAAAAGGTATGAACATGGAAGTGCATGCTATTGGAACAAGTGAGGTGGAGGAAGAAGTAAAGAATGGTTGGGATGTTGTAATGGTTGCACCTCAAGTTAGACATCGATTTGACGCTGTAAAAAAACTTACAGAACAAGAATCTATTCCGTGCGGTATTATTCCGCCGCAAGCATACACGCCGCTTGGTGGACCGACTTTATTAAAAACTGTAAATGAATTAATTAGTTAGGGGGAAGCGTTATGAATAAGTTTGTCACGTTTCTTGATAAAAACTTATCTGGACCGATGGCAAGGCTTTCTGAACAGAGGCATTTACAAGCAATCCGTGATGGAGTTATTTCGGCGTTACCATTTATTATCGTAGGGAGTTTCTTTTTAATAGTAGCATTTCCACCATTACCGAAAGATAGTTTCATATCAGTTTGGGCATTGAAAAATCAAACAAGTATATTAATACCATATCGTTTAACGATGTTTATTATGTCTTTATATATAGCATTTGGTATAGGATACAATTTAGCGAAAAGTTATAAGTTAGATGCTTTATCAGGGGCACAGTTAGCAGTATGCTCACTACTTTTAACATTGACGCCCGAATTAATCGATAAAAAAGGATTTATGCTTCCGATGACAAATCTCGGGGGGCATGGATTATTCGTAACGATGATCGTATCTATTTTATCAGTAGAGATTTTAAGATTTTGTAAGACGAAAAATGTAATGATTAAAATGCCAGAACAAGTACCGCCGTCTGTTTCACGTTCGTTTGAAGCACTTATACCTGCTGCATTCGTAATTATTTTAATGAGTTTAGTAACTGTCGTTTTTAGTATTGATTTACATCATGTAGTTGATAAATTAGCGGCACCGTTAGTAAAAGCTGGTGATAGTTACTTCGGTGTAATCATTCCAGTATTTTTAATTACATTTTTTTGGTCATTCGGAATCCATGGTGTGTCGGTTGTTGGAACTGTTGCCCGGCCATTATGGGAAGTATATTTAGGGAAAAATGGTGAAGCAGTTGCTAGTGGAGCAGATCAGTTGCCATTCATATCACCAGAGCCGTTATACCAATGGTTTATATGGATTGGTGGTTCTGGTGCGACGTTAGGGCTTGTATTAGCTATGATTGTATTTGGTCGATCAAAATATTCGAAAGCATTATCAAGAACTTGTATTGTTCCTGGTATTTTTAATATTAATGAACCTGTTATTTTCGGATTACCGATTGTACTAAATCCAATTTTAATTATCCCGTTTATCATTACACCACTCGTAACAGCAACTGTTGCATATTCAGCAACTGCGATGGGATTTGTAACGCCAACACATATTATGCCGCCGTGGACATTACCAGCTCCAATTGGCGCGTATTTAGCCACAGGTGGAGATTGGCGTGCAGTGGTATTAGTTTTTATAAATATAGCAATATCATTCCTTATTTACCTACCATTCTTTAAAATGTACGACAAAAACATGCTTGAAATTGAGAAAAATGGTGATGGGGAAGCTGTTAATCCGTAAGTTTTATATTTTATTTTTGAGTGATAGGCATTTTGTCTATCACTTCTTTCACATTAAGTCCAGAGAGGGTGAAATAGAATGAATATAAAATTTAGCTATAAAGGTGTATTTTTATTGTTATTTGGAGTGATATGTGCAAATTTACTTTTCGTACCTTTATTAAGAATGCTAAATCTATCACAAATGCATAGTATATGGCTCGTTACAAGCTTTGCGGCAAGTATTTTGCTTACGGTAGTTGTTTCTTTCATTGATGGATCGTTTGCATCGAAAGCACAGTTGTTTTTTAGATTTATATTGTTTTCTGTAGGTTGTACGTTGTTTACTTACATAATTGTTTTTTAGTGAATAGGGGGCATGCATATTATGTATATTGCAGGGATAATGTCCGGTACATCGTTAGACGGAATAGATGTAGCGCTCGTTCATGTAGAAGGAAACGGTGTAGATTCTAAAGTCGAACTCATTCATTTTACTACTGTTCCATTTTGTAAGGATATAAAAAATGAGATACTGCAGGCTTTATCAATTGATACATCTAATGTTCAATTGATATGCAGTTTGAACTTTAAGCTTGGTTTATGTTTTGCCAATGCTGTGGAGGAAGTTTGTAAAAAGGCTGATTTGTCATTGGAACAATTAGATTTAATAGGTTCTCACGGACAAACGATTTATCATCAGCCAAAGCAAGAAGGCAATAGTATTTCTTCGACATTGCAAATTGGAGAACCAGCAGTTATAGCATATGAAACGAACACTACGGTTATCTCTAATTTTCGAACGATGGATATGGCAGCAGGGGGACAAGGTGCACCACTTGTGCCATATTCAGAGGTCATTTTGTATCGTCATCAAACTAAAAATAGATTACTACAAAATATTGGCGGAATCGGTAATGTTACAGTAATACCAAGTCATCTAAGTGATAAGAGTGTTATTGCTTTTGATACTGGCCCAGGAAATATGGTAATCGATGATGTATGTCAAAGATTATTTCAGTTGCCATATGATCAAAATGGTAGGATTGCAAAACAAGGAGTAGTTGTAGATGAAATTTTGACATATTGTATGAACCATCCATTTTTGAAAATGAATCCACCGAAATCAACTGGTAGAGAACAGTTTGGAGAAGAGTTTGTAAGTGAATTATTGAAGCGGTTTGAAAAGCATGGTAAAGAAAATCTTTTGACGACTGTCACGATGTTTACAGCAAGTTCAATTGTTCATCATTATAAGGAGTTTATTCTGCCGTATTATGAAATCGATGAAGTAATTTTAGGTGGTGGGGGCAGTTATAATCGTACACTTGTTGAAATGATACGAAATGGATTGAAGGAAGAAAAGTGCGCGATATTCATTCAAGAAGATATAGGCTATTCTTCAGAGGCGAAAGAAGCAATTGCCTTTGCGATATTAGCAAACGAAACGCATCATCGTAATCCGAGTAATGTGCCGAGCGCAACAGGTGCAAAGCAATCTGTAGTTTTAGGGAATATAACATTCCCTCCAATAAGATGATGAAAATGAGGCGAACATATGAAGTATATGATTGGAGTAGATGGTGGGGGCACGAAGACAGAAGCAATTGCATTTGATCAAGACGGAAACGAAGTTGTAAGAGGTACGAGTGGGTTTGGAAATATATTAATAGATTATGAAAAAGCAGTTTCGCATATTATGGAGGCGATCGATCAATGCAAGAAAGCTTTAATAGATGGGCACTGCGTTTGTATTTGTTTAGGGTTAGCGGGTATAAGTGGAGCGAATACAAATGAATTAACATTACGATTAATAAAGAAATATGAAACGAAAATTGAAGTTTTTAATGACGCAATGATTGCACATGCAGCTGCTTTAAAAGGTAAGAATGGAATATTAACTATAGGTGGTACAGGTGCAATTTGTATAGGAAAGAAAGACGAAGTGTACGAGTATAGCGGTGGATGGGGACATATTTTAGGGGATGAGGGAAGCGGTTATTGGATTGCGTTACAAGGTTTAAAGAGAATGGCAAATCAATTTGATCAAGGAGTTAGACTTTGTCCATTAAGCTTAAGGATTCAAGACGAGTTTCGACTTTTAACATCATCTCATATAAAAAAACTAGTATATAGTTCTTCAAAAGATAAAGTTGCAGCAATTGCACCATTAATTATAGAGGAAGCGAGGAATGGGAATGATGATGCACATAAAATTATTCTGCAAGCGGCTAAGGAATTAACGATAATTACGGTGAATATTTACAACAAGATGCAGTTTGATTTATCACCTTTAATTGCAGTAAGTGGCAGTATATTGCGTTTCGTTCCTGAGATATATGCTGAATTTAAGAAATGCTGTGAGAAAAGTATGGGAGAAGTTATATTCGTATCACCATCAGAAATGGCAGTGAAAGGAACATATCATTTAATGAAGGGTGTATATTTTATAAAATAGAAGTATGAGAATTATTGTATGATTTGTAAAAATATGATGTTAAAATATACAAAGGGATGTAAAGCAAGAAAAAGTACAATATACATAGTCATTGAATATTGTATAAGTACTCCCATGTAGAAAGTGAATGATTACATGATTAATAGTATGCAATTTTTGTATTTGGTGTCTTCTTATTTATTTGGAAACATATTGACCGCTTATATAGTAACGAAATGGAAACATAATGTTGATATTCGTGAAGAAGGAAGTGGTAATCCTGGCGCAAGAAATATGGGGCGCGTATATGGAAAAGGGTATTTCGTCGCTACATTTTTAGGTGATGCGATCAAAGGGGCAATCGTAGTTTCTATTGCAAAATACCTTTTCGAAGATTCTACATTTGTAATGTTAGCTTTACTGGCTGTTATACTTGGACATATTTACCCAATTTTATTTAAAGGCAAGGGCGGAAAAGGCATTTCAACATTTATTGGAGGGTTAATTGCATTTGATTATTTGATAGCGCTTACTCTTATTGCTGTTTTCATTATAGTTTATTTAATCTTTAAAGGATTTACTAAGCCCGGACTAATTACAATCGCTTGTTTACCAGTTTGCATGATTTTGTATTCTTACTCTATTGTTACGACTATTTTAAGTGCACTTATCATTGTACTTATTTTATATGTAAATCGAGAATGAAATGAACTTTTTATAAGTGGAGTTAATCTCCACTTATAATTTTTATTAAATACATAAAGGAGATACAACATGGGGTTAATTTATAAAGTTGCTGATCAAGCTTGGGAATTTGAAAGTATACATAAATTGAATTATAAAACATTTGTAGAAGAAATTCCGCAACATGAAGAAACGAAAGATCGTGTTCGTATAGATCGTTTCCATGAAGAAAATACATATTTAATTTGTTTAGATGACGATAAGTTAGTAGGTATGGTTGCATTGCGAGGAAAACGACCATTCTCGTTAGATTATAAAATTCCAAATCTAGATTTTTATTTGCAAGAACATGGAGAAAATGTATATGAAATTCGTTTACTTTCAGTAGAACGTGAATATCGAAATGGAAGAGCATTGTTAGGTTTAATTCGCTTTTTACATCGTTATTTGCTTCTAAATGGATATGAATTGGCACTCATTTCTGCTACAACACGTGAACTACTTTTATATGAGCAAATGGGATTCAAATCTTTCCATACGTTAGTTGGTACTGAAGAAGCAGCCTTCCAGCCAATGTATGTTACCCCAGCTATGTTTGAAGAGTCGAGTGTTGGAGGTATTATGACGAAAGAATATACGTTTTTACCTGGTCCAGTGGATATTGAAGAAAATGTTCGAAAGGCATTTTCTACTAAGCCTATTTCGCATCGTTCTAAGTCATTTCAAGTGACGATGGAAAATGTAAAAAAACGATTACTTCAAATAACGAAAGCAAAACGTGTACAACTTATGTTAGGAACAGGAACGTTAGCGAATGATGCAATTGCTTTACAGTTACGTTCATTAAAAGGTAAAGGACTAGTTTTAGCGAACGGGGAGTTCGGTAATAGATTAATTGAGCAGGCAAAACGTGCACATTTAAATTTTGATACGTATAAAAAAGAAATGGCAGAGCCGTTTATTTATACAGAATTAGAAAAAATAATGGCAACTGGAAATTATGAATGGCTTTGGTTTGTTCACCATGAAACATCAACTGGAATGTTAAATAATTTAGAAGAACTAAACATTCTTTGTAAAAAATATCAAATGAAACTATGTGTAGATTGTATAAGCTCAATTGGAGCAATATCAATAAATTTGAAGGATGTATATTTTGCAAGTGGTGTTAGCGGAAAAGCGATTAAATCATATACAGGATTATCTTTCGTTTTTCATAACCACATTGTAAAAGTAAACGAGGCAGTACCTGCTTATATGGACATTGGTATGTACGAAGAAAATGAAAGTATCCCATACTCCCATTCATGGAATTTAATTTATGCATTGCAAGAAGCATTAAAAATATTTGAAGATGAAATGGTATTTAAAAAAATAAAAGAGACGTATACATATATTGAACAAGCTATTACTAATATGTGTTTAAATCTTGTTTCACCTAAAGAACATGCCGCGCCAATTATAGTTACCATTCAATTAAATGAAGATCAGTCTTCTAAGGCGCTAGGTGATGCGTTAGCGTTACAAGGATATATTGTTCATTATGAATCAGCGTATTTACAAAAGAATAACTGGATCCAAATAGCATGTCTGAATCACTATAAAGAACGTGATATGAAGAGGATGTTAAATTGTTTGCAGATGTGTGTGTTAAAGAAAGTTCTTTTAACGTAAATGCTTGTATATTTATTATATAATTTCTACAAGGCTATGAGTCACACTTGCTAAGTGTATAGAAGTGCATTTTTTGACAAGAGTTTAAAAGAGAGCGAAAGCTCTCTTTTAAACTTACTTAAATGAATTACCCACAGATTGGAATACCGAGAACTCTCAAAGCTAGTGCTACTTGAAGAGTAATTTCCAATCTAGCAATTTCGATGCCAGCAACTGTGAGTACTAAAAAAGGTTGGCCGTTTACGAACACAATACAACTTTCCATATATACGCCTCCTTTCTAGTGATCTACTACAGTATATGAATAAAACTATAATACGTTATAGTTGGATTTATGAATTTTATAAAAATAATAGATTTACCCTATGTTTACGAAACAAATGGAGTTTCATAGTGTTAATAATTTAATTGTTAGACAAGGAAGCATCTATAATAAGATGCTTTTTATTATATTTACGTTTCAGCGTGACAATAAATAAAGTTAATCAATGACGAATTGAGAGGGAAATATATTGATAAATATTTGTATGAGGTAAACTAAGAAGGTTTTAGAAAAACGAAAAGGAATTTTTATACTTGTAACATAAAAATTCTAGGGGGATGTTAATATGGAAAAAACTATGATGGTAGAAACAACAAACATGATGATGTCTATGGAAAAAATGATGTGTGAAATGAAGTGTATGAAAATGATGATGAATAACATGATGCAAATGGATGTAGAAATGGATAAGGCAATGATGGTGAAAATGAATGAATGTGATGAAATGATGAAGACTACTATGTCTATGATGAAAGCGATGAAAGAGAAATGTTGTTGAAGTAGCAAAGTATAGCGTAAAATGATGATGATCTTGTAAATTTAAATTAGTAAAGAGCCTGTTTTAGTTGGTAAATTAAAATAGGCTCTTTTAACTATTGTTCAAAAATAAATTGAGTTGACAAAAAAGAACTAAAAGATTATTTTAGTTCTTTTTTCTGTATTAACACTGTTCAAATCATTTGTTTAAAAGCTATAGATGATGGTTAGGCAGTGAGAAAAGACAAGTAAGAGCCTATCTTTCTTCGTTAAATGTGTGCTGAAGTAAATAATGATTCCATTTTTATTTTACTCTTCTCTCGAATTTCAGCATCCGCATGTCGCATTACAAATTTATGCGCTACAGCGATTGCTAAAACATCATCTAATAAGCCAATCCCAATAATAGCAGCTATATCTGGAATGAAGTCGATTGTTAATACGTAATAGGATAAAGCGGCTAATATAATGAGTTTCGCTTTAGTAGGTAACTCTTTCTTTTTCATTGTGTAAAATAAAATAATACTTTCATATACGCTGGATTTACCGAGGTTTACTGAGCTTTTTTTGAATTTTTTCCAAAGTGTCTGTTTCTCCATATAAACACTCCTTTTACAAAAACATAGATTTTTTAAAAGGATGGACAAAGAAGCGAAAGAATAATCAATTTTATTGTTTTTTCTTATTGTATATTTCGATATTTATAAGCGAATACCTGTTCAAAATAAAACAATGCTTGTTAAGCGGATACGATTATGGAGATGGATGAAGAGAAAATCTGTTTTGGAAAGCAAATAAGTTTCCGATAGAGGTTTCAATGAATTATTTGCGTTCTGCAACGAAGGCAGAAAAAACTTTTGATTTCTTAATACCAGCTATCTTGACAATAATTATTAGATTGTTTATAGCGTATATGAATCCGAATACAACAATAATATTGAAAGGAATTAAGGATATAAATAATCAATCACTTACATTCATTCCAATTTTAGCTGGTTTTAATATAGCTAATTACCTCGTTCCTTATGATTCTAGTACTTGTTGGTTCATTTGCTACAAGTATTTTTGCTGATAGAACGTTTTTTATCCCTAATTTACCAAAACAATCATATCGTTTTGGCGTAGGTGTTTATGAGGGCGTAGTAGCTCATAGTACAACAACGTTAATTTACGTAAAGGACCAGACACAAGCTATTCTAAGATTCGTCAACTAAATAAATCAGAAGCTTATGTTGAATGGGGCGAAAAGCCTGGTTGGTTAAACCTTGGTGGAGAGCAATGGATTAAGAACAATCCATCCTATGTGAAGTTTAGTAAGAAAAGTACAGTAGATTCTTCTATTGTAGGAAAGCGTGTTGTTTCTAAAGTTAACATTCTACGTTTCTATGATGCTCGATCTTGGCAGGATAAATACGTGGATGGTTTTGTAGATGTAGGTGAGGTGTTTACAATTTTCAGGAAGTTAAATATGGAAGGTTCAGTACAATTTAAGGCGCACAATAGTATAGGGAAAACATATTATATTACGATCAATGAAGTTTATGTATTTGTAACTGTATTACTACAGTATAGTACACTCATAGGAGGTAGTTATGTGTTTGATAAAAATGAAATACAAAAGATAAATGGGATACTTCAAGCTAATGCATTAAATCCAAATTTAATTGGCCCTACACTTCCCCCAATCCCACCATTTACTTTACCCACAGGTCCAACAGGAGGGACAGGCCCAACGGGAGTAACGGGTCCAACAGGAGTAACGGGTCCAACAGGAGTAACGGGTCCAACAGGAGTAACGGGTCCAACAGGAGTAACGGGTCCAACAGGAGTAACGGGTCCAACGGGAGTAACGGGTCCAACAGGAGAGACAGGCCCAACAGGAGGAACTGAAGGTTGTCTTTGTGATTGCTGTGTTTTACCTATGCAAAGCGTTTTACAACAACTTATTGGAGAAACTGTTATTCTTGGCACTATTGCAGACACACCCAACACGCCCCCGCTTTTCTTTCTATTTACTATCACTTCTGTGAATGATTTTTTAGTTACAGTTACAGATGGCACCACAACCTTTGTGGTCAATATATCTGATGTAACAGGGGTAGGTTTTTTACCACCAGGACCACCTATTACATTACTTCCACCTATCGATGTAGGATGCGAGTGTGAATGTCGTGAACGACCAATTAGACAATTACTGGATGCGTTTATCGGATCTACAGTAAGTCTTTTAGCAAGTAATGGTTCTATTGCAGCAGATTTTAGCGTGGAACAAACAGGACTTGGGATAGTACTAGGGACATTACCTATAAATCCAACTACAACCGTTAGGTTTGCAATTTCAACTTGTAAAATTACAGCTGTGAATATAACCCCTATTACCATGTAGTCTATTTCTTTCAGAAGTATCTGTTGCTACTCGATAAGAAAAGCACAGTTTATTTGTCCACCTTGAAAACGTATTGTTTTCAAAGTGGACAATCTACGTTTCTAGGATGCTCCATCTTGGAAATATAAAGATGGAGCTGGTTCTGTAGATGCAGGGATTTATGATTGATGCAAAAGTGAGTGCCAATGGTTCGCCATAGTACAAAGCACACAGCAGTAAAGGGAAAACATACTATGTTATTGCAAATGAAGCCTATTTATTCATCTAATGCACTATACCTTCATGAGTAATTAACCATGCCCCTTACTCTTTCTATATCCTTCATTTGTAAATTTATTACTACTATATTATTGGCGTACAATACTAAATGTATCTAAATGGTTTTCTAAACGCACAAAATCCCCAAATTGATATGGTAAGGCTATAAAAATTATAATGAAAAATAATAAATATCTCTAATGCACTATTAGGATTTTTCCATTTTATATTGCAAACCATCTTTCTGAAAGATAAGCTCATATGCTAAATCAAAATGAAGGTTATATAATGCTTTCGTATTACATATTAAATTGTAGAACTTAGTTCCTTGATGTACATATTGGTGTAATTTATTTTGAATTGGTGAAACAATGATTTTTAAAATTACGTTAATATCTTCATTAAAGAAGTTATAGGAGGGAATAATTTGGGCTCATTATTTGATGTAATAGCAGATATAATTTTATTTTATCCTCGAAATGACATGAAATTAAAACACCATATTGCCAAATTAAGCGAATTTGAGTGGTTTCGAAGGTTACACGAAGATACAAAGTATACAAGATTAATTTGGAGTAATAGAAAAATTAAAAAGTTCATTTTGTCTTCAAATAACATGGAAGCATTAATAAATTCCGAGAAAAAACAAAAAGAATTTGTGCATCTAGTACACGATGAATATAAAAAAAGAAGATAAGAATTTTTTTATTTTTCATATTTGGCGAAACAAATGGTACAATGAAAGCTAATGTGAAAAATAAGGAAAAGAAGTGGTCTATTTGAAAAACTTTTTAGAATTAGGAATTAGTGAAACTTTTAATCATACATTACGTGAAAATGGAATTACAGAAGCAACACCGATTCAGGAGAAGGCAATTCCTGTTATTATGTCAGGTAAAGATATTATTGGGCAGGCGAAAACAGGAACGGGTAAAACGTTAGCATTCGTGTTACCGATTTTAGAAAAAATCGATCCAGAGTCTAGTGATGTTCAGGCTTTAATTGTTGCACCAACGAGGGAACTAGCACTGCAAATTACAACTGAAATTAAAAAAATGCTTGTTCAAAGAGAAGATATTAATGTACTAGCGATATATGGCGGACAAGATGTAGCACAACAATTGAGAAAATTAAAAGGTAATACACATATTGTTGTAGCGACACCAGGACGATTATTAGATCATATACGACGTGAAACAATTGATTTAAGTAATCTTTCAACGATTGTACTAGATGAAGCAGATCAAATGCTTTATTTCGGATTCTTATATGATATTGAAGATATTTTAGATGAGACACCTGATAGTAAACAAACGATGTTATTCTCAGCAACGATGCCAAAAGATATTAAAAAATTGGCGAAACGTTATATGGAAGAGCCGCAAATGATTCAAGTACAAAGTGAAGAAGTAACGGTAGATACAATTGAGCAGCGTGTCATTGAGACGACAGATCGTGCAAAGCCAGATGCACTTCGTTTTGTTATGGATCGTGATCAGCCATTTTTGGCAGTTATTTTCTGTCGTACAAAGGTTAGAGCAAGTAAGCTTTATGATAATTTAAAAGGACTAGGTTATAATTGTGCTGAACTTCATGGTGATATACCTCAAGCGAAACGTGAAAGAGTCATGAAGAGTTTCCGCGAAGCTAAAATTCAGTACTTAATTGCGACTGATGTAGCAGCTCGTGGACTTGATGTAGATGGTGTAACGCACGTATTTAACTTTGATATCCCTGAAGATGTAGAAAGTTATATTCACCGCATTGGCCGAACAGGACGTGCAGGTGGATCAGGTCTTGCAATTACGTTCGTTGCAGCGAAAGATGAAAAACATTTAGAAGAAATTGAAAAAACGCTTGGTGCACCAATACAAAGAGAAATAATCGAACAACCGATGATAAAAAATGTAGATGAAAATGGAAAACCGGTACAAAAGCCGGCTCCAAAGAAATCAGGTCAATATCGTCAAAGAGATAGCCGTGAAGGTTCAAGAAGTGGTTCAAAAGGTGGTCCAAGAAACGATTCAAGAAATAGTTCTAGAAATGATAACAATCGATCATTTAATAAGCCAAGTAATAAGAAAAGTAGTACAAAACAAGGTCAGCAAAGACGTGGCCGTTAAATAGTTATTATTCTAAAAGAGTCGCAAAGCGTTGCGGCTCTTTTTTATTTTTAAACAACGCAGTCGATATAAGTACAAGGGTGATTGCATAGGAATAATTTTTAAAATTTCATTCACCGTATTAAAAATAAATTTTAAAATTCATAAAGGAAATATAAAGTAGGTTGTTGTATATGTACGATAACAGGAAACTTTTCACATACTAAACATATACTTTAAATAAACCGACAGTCGGTCCGTAGGAAGGAGTACATGAATGAGGATCGTAAAAGAATATGGGGAGCGTAGAAATGAAATTTTAGAAACTGCTGAACGTTTGTTTGTTACAAAAGGGTATACGAAAACTACAGTAAATGACATTTTAAAAGAGATTGGTATAGCAAAGGGGACGTTTTATCATTATTTTAAGTCGAAAGAAGAAGTAATGGATGAAATTATTATGAGGATTATTAAAGCTGATGTTGCTAAAGCGAAAGCAATTGTCTCTAACCCTAATATCCCAGTTTTGGATAAGTTATTTCGAGTTTTAATGGAACAATCACCAAAATCAGGAGATGTAAAAGATAAAATGATTGAACAATTTCATCAGCCAAATAATGCGGAAATGCATCAAAAAAGTATAGTACAATCAATTATTCATTTATCTCCTGTTTTAGCAGAGATTTTAGAACAAGGAATCGCTGAAGGCATATTTTCTACTCCATACCCACAAGAAACGATTGAATTATTACTCTCTTCAGCACAAGTCATATTTGATGAGGGTTTATTCCAGTGGAAGCCGGAAGAAATGATGAGGAGAGCTAAAGCTTATATCAAAATGATGGAAGCATCTGTTGGAGCGAAAGAGGGAGCCTTTGATTACATGGTGGAGGTTTTAATCAAACAGAAATAGTAATTTTCTGTTTGGATATTATCGACCGACAGTCGGTCTGAATCGAATGAAAGGTGTGATAAGGATGTCAGCTAGTATAAGGTCTTCGATGAAAGATTTTCACTTAATGGTGAGTGGGCAAATTATTACTATTTTAGGATTGACACTTTTACGTTTTGCTCTGTCATTATATGTGCTAGATATAACAGGGCGTCCTGATATCTTCGCAGGATTATATGCGGTAACGAGTATTCCGTTTTTGCTAACCCCTCTCGGCGGAGCAATAGCAGATCGTTTCAATCGCCGTAATTTAATGGTTATTTTTGATTTTATCAACGCTGCGATTGTATTAAGCTTTATAATTTTGTTATTTACTGGACCTGTATCTATTATATTAATTGGAACAATTATGTTTTTACTAGCAGTCGTTAGTGCAATGTATTCACCTGTTGTAATGGCGAGTATTCCGCAATTAGTTCCAGAGAATAAGTTAGAGCAAGCGAACGGTATCGTAAATGGTGTGCAAGCATTATCTAATATAGTTGCTCCTGTATTTGGAGGAATATTGTACGGCATAATTGGTTTGAAAATGCTCGTAATAATAAGTTGTCTTGCTTTCTTTTTATCTGCGATTTTAGAAATGTTTATTAAAATACCTTTTATAAAAAGAGCACGAGAAAGCCATATAATACCGACAATTGTAAAGGATATGAAAGAAGGATTTATATATGTTTTAAAACAACCATTTATTTTGAAATCTATGCTTTTAGCTGCATTACTAAATTTAATACTTACACCGCTATTTGTTGTTGGCGCTCCAATTATTATACGAGTAACAATGGAACGTAGCGACACGTTATACGGAATTGGAATGGGATTGATCGATTTTGCTACTATTTTGGGTGCATTATCAATAGGTTTTTTTGCGAAAAAGCTACAGATGAAAACATTGTATTACTGGATGCTTTTAATAGCTTTATTAGTACTACCAATGGCACTATCAGTTACGCCAGTTATTCTTAATTTAGGATACTATCCACCATTTATCCTCTTTATACTTTCTTCTATTCTAATTGCAATGATCGTGACAATTGTATCCATCTATGTGATTACTGTAGTCCAAAAGAAAACACCAAATGAAAACCTAGGAAAAGTAATGGCAATTATAACAGCGGTATCTCAATGTATGGCACCAATTGGGCAAGTCATTTATGGTTTTATGTTTGAAGGATTCAGTATGAAAATTTATTTACCTATATTAGTTATTAGTTTCATAATGATAATAATAGCGATAGTGACGAAGAAAATATTATGGAATGAAGGGAACTAGCTCCATATGATTAGGAGAATGTTAAAAAGAGATTTCTCTCAAAATAAAATGATAAATACCATTCTATTTATGTTTATCGTGTTATCAAGTCTTTTAATCGCAAGTGCTTCAAGTAACGTTATAAATCTATTGAACTCAACGGATCAATTGTTTAAAGTATCAAACGCACCGCACTTCGTACAAATGCATGCCGGAGAAATAAACCAAAAGTCAATTGATTCATTTGTAGCGCAAACTCCTTTTGTAAAAAAACAACAAACAGCAGAGATGGTTCAAATAGGCGGATCTAACATTTTTATAAAGAAGAAAAATCAAGCGGAGCATAATAGTGTAATGGACATTAGCTTCGTTAAGCAAAATACTATTTTTGACTTTTTATTAGATTTAAATAGTGAATTGATCGATGTTAGGAAAGGGGAAATAGGTGTACCAATTTATTATATGCAAAAATATAATTTGCGTATTGGAGATAAAATATGGGTTGTGAAAAATAATAATGAGCTAGAATTTACTATTTCGGCATTTGTTCGTGATGTTCAAATGAACCCATCACTTGTTAGTTCAAAACGATTTGTAATAAGCGATGAAGACTTCGAAAGAATAAAGGGGAATTTTGGAGAAAGTGAATATCTTATTGAATTCCAGCTAACAGATTTAAATAAAATAAATGAATTTGAAACTTTATACCAGTCATCAAACTTACCTCAAAAAGGTCCCTCTATTACGTATTCACTCTTTAAAACACTCAATTCATTAACAGATGGAATAATAGCTGCAGTGCTGATCATTATAAGTGCATTATTAATGCTAATCGCGATTTTATGTATTAGATTTACGATTATGACTTCAATGGAAGAAGATTATCAGGAAATTGGTGTTATGAAAGCTATCGGCATTCAAAGTAAAGATATTCAAAAACTATATGTAACAAAATATGTTGTTATTTCCGCTATCGGATGTATATGTGGATATATCCTTTCGTTATTTGTTACAAAAATATTTACCTCTAACATCGCACTTTATATGGGGACAGCTAATAAAAGTATTTTATATTATGTTGTGCCATTGATAGTCACAACATTGTTATTTCTAGCCGTTATCCTTTTTTGCCGCATCATTTTGCGGAATTTCAGGAGAATTACAGCAATAGACGCTTTACGATCAAGAGATAAACTAGGAAAAAGAAAGATTAGAAGATTTTGTTCTCTCTATCAAACTAAAATTACAAATGTAAATATATTTATTGGTATACAAGATGTAGTGAAACGATTTAAGTTATATCGAGTATTAAGTATCGTTTTAATTATTGCAGTGTTCATGATTGTTGTACCAGTTAACTTTTTGTACACGATTCAGTCACCGCAATTTGTTAATTATATGGGAACAGGAAAGAGTGATATACGAATAGATTTACAGCAATCTGAAAATATAGAAAAACGGTTTAATGACGTTATATCGTATGTCGGAAACGATGAAGAGGTAGAAAAATATGCAGCATTTGTAACGAGTACATTTAAAATGGTGAAAGCTGATGGTACACATGAAAACTTAAATGTAGAAGTGGGAGATTTCGCCCAATTTCCAATAGAATATGTTAAAGGTATGGCACCAAAAAATGAAAATGAGATCGCTCTCTCTTATATGAACGCAAATGAATTAAAAAAGAATATAGGGGATGAAATCGTTTTATTTGTAGAAGGAAAAGAGAAAATGCTAACTATTAGTGGTATATATCAAGATGTAACGAATGGAGGAAAAACAGCTAAAGCGAGTTTTTCTTATAATAAAGAAAATATATTATGGTACGTAGTAAATGTAGATATGAAACCCAAAGTGAATCTACAAGAAAAAGTGAAGGAGTATAAACAAAATTTTAATTCTGCAAAAATAACAGATACGGATAATTATTTATCTCAAACTTTAGGAGAAACAATTAAACAATTAAGACTCGTGACACAAGTGGCAATTTTGATTGCTATATTGATATCGGTTTTAATAACTGCGATGTTTTTTAAAATGTTATTGGTAAAAGATTCTTTGCAAATATTAATTATGAAAAGTATCGGCTTTTCCTACAAAGATATTCGTATACAATATGTTACTCGTTCTATTGCTATAGTATTAGTAGGTATTTTAACAGGGACATTTATAGCTGCTACGTTTGGAGAAACACTAATAAGCTGGTTAGGTTCATTTATGGGAGCAGCTCACATAAAGTTTGTTGTTAATCCGATCATTTCTTATGTAATATGTCCAGCTATTTTATTTATATCTGTGACCGTAGCAACACTTTTCAGTAGTTTTACAGTGAAACAAACAAATGATTTAAAGCTAAATGGGGAGTAGGAGGTGTGTAATTTGAAAAAAATTTTAGAAGTAAAACAATTAAATAAAAAATACGCAATGGATGGAAATAAAACTTACCATATGTTAAAAAATATAAATTTAGAGATTTATGAGGGAGAGTTTATATCGGTCATGGGACCTTCTGGTTCAGGGAAATCGACGTTACTATATAATATTAGCGGAATGGATCAAATGTCATCAGGAAGTGTGAAAGTTGATAGTAAAGAAATAACATGTATGAAAGAAGAGGTGTTAGCAAAATTACGACTCAGCGAAATGGGATTTATTTTTCAACAGAGCAATCTTCTTAGAAATTTGAATCTTTTTGATAATATAGTTTTACCTGCGTATTTAGCAAAATTTGAGAGCAGGAAAATAATAAATAAACGTGCACTTGAATTGATGAAAAAAATGGGGATTAGTCAAATTGCAACTAATAATATAACTGAAGCATCAGGAGGAGAATTACAAAGGGTATCTATTTGTAGAGCACTCATAAATAAACCTAATATTATTTTTGCTGATGAACCAACGGGTGCTTTGAATTTAAAAGCGACAGAAGAGGTAATGGATATTTTAGCAAATATAAACCGTATGGGAACTACAATTTTGCTAGTTACTCATGACGTAAAGGTAGCAGCTAAAACAGAAAGAGTTCTTTTTATGGTGGACGGAGAAATTGTTAGCGAAATACAGATGGGTAAGTATAGAAACGATGATTTGAAGGTGCGAGAAGAGCAGTTGTTAAAATGGTTAACTGTACTTGGATTTTAAAGAGATAATATTTTTGACTCCTATTGAATATAGGAGTTTTTTCTTTGTTTGAAAGTTCAAAAAGAGATATAATAATTTTCTGACTATTAATTATGGAGGAGTATAAATGAAAAGTGAAACGTTACACACTCAAGAAGATATATTAAAAATGCTTGATTCATTATTAAGACCCGCAGTACCATTTTGGAATGAATTTTACACGAATAGAGAAAAGGATGTTCCTTTTTTTGCAAATGTTCCAGATGAGAATTTAGTTTCATATATACAAACAGAATGGATTTCAAAAGAGAAAGTGTTAGAGCTTGGATGTGGTTCAGGAAGAAATGCAATTTATTTAGCGAAACAAGGGTTTGATGTAACAGCCGTAGATTTGTCTATAGAAGGAATTAATTGGGCCAAAGAGAGGGCGTTAGAAAACGGGATAGAAATACAATTTGTTTGTGAATCGATTTTTAATTTGGATTTTCAAGATGAATATGATTTTGTATATGATTCCGGTTGCTTGCATCACATTCCACCACATAGAAGAATGAATTATGTTGATTTAGTTAAAAACTCATTAAAATCGGGTGGTTATTTCGGATTAACATGTTTTGCAGCAGGTGATTTGAATGAGCGAAATGGATCGGAAATAACGGACTGGGATGTGTATAGAGGATGGAGTTTGCAAGGTGGTCTTGCATATTCAGAAGAAAAGTTAAGAGAGATATTTAAAGAATTTGAAGTAATTGAAATTAGAAAAATGAAGCAAATTGAACAACCAAATAATATGTTTGGAGAATCATTTCTTTGGACAGCATTATTTAAGAAGAAATAAAACATAGATAATTGACAAACTCATCGTTTTTATAGACAATACACTTATAAGAATGTATGTTCGGTTTCATTGTCCGATGTATGTTTTGCATAAATACATAACAAGGGGATGTCTCTAAATGGGTAACACAAATCAAAAAATCACTACGTTTTTAATGTTTGAGGGCAAAGCTGAGGAAGCGATGAATTTTTACACATCGCTATTTAATCAATCAGAAATTGTAAGTATCTCTCGTTATGATGAGAATGGACCAGGTAAAGAGGGAACTGTAATTCATGCAACTTTTACGCTAAATGGACAAGAGTTCATGTGTATTGATAGTTATGTAAAGCATGATTTTACATTCACTCCAGCTATGTCTCTTTATGTAACTTGTGATACGGAAGAGGAAATCGAAACCGTTTTTAATAAACTAGCACAAGATGGAAAAGTTCTTATGCCTTTAGGTTCATATCCGTTTAGTAAAAAGTTTGGCTGGTTAAATGATAAGTATGGTGTGTCTTGGCAGTTAACTCTTGCTGGAGATGAATAATTAAAATAATATGGTGATATTAATGTTATAAAAAATAAAAGGGATGATACAAGATAAATATGTATCATCCCTTTTATTTTTTGTTTTACAACCGTCATCGGTTGTATTTATAACGACTTTAGGGGTGCTTTTTAAGTTTTTTATATAATATAAAACTGCTAATTTAATTTTTCAGCTTATCTAGTAATTGAATTCATTAACTGGAAGAAGTATTCAGGCTTATAAGTTTTATTTAGGTTATACCATGAATGTAACGTATCTGGTGCAAATACATCAATTTTTTTCAATACTTCCATTGCAAATTCCAGAGGAGCTACTCCTGATGCAGTAATCAAATTTTCATCACATACTGCAGGTTCCATCTTATAAAGTTGTTCTCCTTTATAATTAGGACAAACCATTTTAATATATTCTAAATCATTGCTTGTATGTTTTCTAGAATCTAGGTATCCAAAATTCGCTAACCCCTCAGTTGCACCACAAATGGCAGCAACAATAGTGCCGAGTTTTAACGCTTCACCAATTTTTTTTAAGATAGGGTGATGAATGCTTTCCCCCCAAGTAGTCCCTCCAGGTAAAACTAAAAGATCGTTACTCTCAAGAGTACATTCATCCAGGGAAATATCTGGCTTTATGCTCAGTCCTCCCATCGTAGTAATAATTTCATTATTAGCTCCTACTGTAACTACCTTTAAAGGGGCTAACTCTTTTTTGAAATATCTTCCTGAGTTTAGTTCTGCAATTAAATGTCCATATTCCCAGTCTGACATCGTATTAAATACATAAAGATAAACTTTTTTTGTTTGCATACAATAACACTCCAATCACAATTGAGTTTTTCAAAAAAATATTAATAAATAAATTTTACAATATTTATCATTTGAATTTAACCTATTTCCTTAAGAATTCTTTAAAAAATAATTTGGATACTTTATTTGAAGGTATGGTTTACGAATTAAACAACCTTCAAAAATATAATAGTTGAAATTTGTTGGTTTTAGAATGAAGAAATTAGGCTCAATATACCAATTTAATTATTCATAATTGAGTTGTGGTATAATTTACATACAGGGGGAAAGTAGATGACACAACATAAAGAAGAGCAAATGAATGAGGCATTAGCATTATTTTACTTTGCATATAAAACTTTTACAGAAAAACCAGATGAAATAATAAAAGAGTATAGTATACAGCGTGTACATCATAGAATTCTGTTTTTTATCGCTCGTTTTCCAGGGCTTAGTGTAAATGAGCTGCTATCACTTTTAGAAATAAGTAAACAAGCTCTTCACGGACCGTTGCGCCAACTGTTAGATAAAGGACTTATTGAGAGTAATGAAGCTGCACATGATCGTCGTGTGAAACAGCTGTCTTTAACAGAAGAAGGAACAGACTTAGAGAAAAAACTGAGCGATGTTCAAAGAGAACAAATGGGAGCTATTTTCTCACAGTTTGGCGAATCATGTGAAGAAAATTGGCATCAAGTTATGAATGAAATGGCAAATAGCCGTTCAGGATTTGATGCATGGACGTCTAAGCGTGAAATACCAGTAGAATAAAAGATAGAAACAGTATCTTGTTTTGTAGTTTGAAAAATCATAAATTTTTATCTGTATATTTGGCAACTATGGATAAAAAATTCACATTGCCAAAAACTTTATATGTGTACGTATTGAAATTTTAAAATTCATATTTCCGAGAGGGGAATTATAATGATAAAACTTGTACTCATTCGTCACGGACAAAGTTTGTGGAATCTTGAAAATCGATTTACAGGATGGACAGATGTGGATTTATCAAAGAATGGATTAAGTGAAGCGAGAGAAGCAGGAACAATATTAAAAAAGAATGGATATACATTTGATGTTGCGTATACCTCGGTACTAAAACGAGCAATTCGTACATTATGGATTGTACTGCATGAAATGGATCTCACTTGGGTCCCTATACATAACTCATGGAAGTTGAATGAACGCCATTATGGTGCACTACAAGGATTGAATAAAGACGAAACTGCAAAAAAATATGGAGATGAACAAGTTCATATTTGGAGAAGAAGTATAGATGTGAGACCGCCTGCACTTACTGAAGATGATCCTCGATATGAGGCGAACAATCCAAGATATAAAACGTTAAAAAAAGATGAATTCCCATTGACTGAATGTTTAGAGGATACGGAGAAAAGAGTAGTTGATTATTGGCATTCAGAAATTGCACCGTCATTAAAAAGTGGTGAGAAAGTAATTATTTCATCGCACGGTAATACAATTCGTTCGCTAGTGAAATACTTAGGCAATCTTTCAAGTGATGGTGTGGTTTCATTAAATATTCCAACTAGCATTCCGCTTGTTTATGAGTTAGATGAAAAATTACGTCCGATTCGTCATTATTACTTAAGTATGGATGGAGAAGTACCTGAAGGGGAAATTCCGAAACATATTTCTTTTTAACATGAAAATTTGAAACACATGCTTGTCTACATATACAATGTAGATTCATGATAAAGTGAAACTTTAATCAGTGGAGGGTGTTCATCCCGCACTGATTATTAGCCTTCACCAATCGGGCTTTTATGGGCAGTTGATCCCTCACCTAACGTCTTTGCTTTCGCTGAATTTTGAGGTGGGGGGTCTTACTGCCCGTTAATGCGGGATAAAAGACGTGGCCTGCTTCTAATGTATATGCGATGGTGCTAACTTTAGAAGGTTGTCCACGTCTTTTGTCATAAAGAGAGCTGTTTGTGCATGTAATGGTATCGTGAGTAGTTTTGGAATGGAGGGTGATGTGATTGACGATCTCTAACATTCGAATTGGCTTATTTATTTTAGCAATCGTCTTTATTGTTCTTGTTTTCTTTTATTGGAGAAATGAAGAGTTGTACGAGGAGAAGAAACAACGAATTCGAAAAACGTGGTACGGTTTGTTCATAACATCAGTCACAGTTTATTTCATGATAAAAGGAATAGATTTAACCCTCTGGAAAAATCTTTTAATGTTTACTGCGATGGTAATTTTCGTTGATATTGCATTCATTTTGACACCAAATATTTCAGAAATATGGGGCGCAAAATTCAGCGATATTGGAAAGACGGTCCAATCAATTAAAAGGTCATTAATTGCTTCAAAAGCAAGAGGAGAAATATATACGACAATTATTCAAAATGTGAATCCAACAGCCTTTGGGACAATGGAATGGCATACGGAAGAGGAATATACAAAAAGCTTAAACACATTTTTAGATTCATATGGGGAAAAGATTGGTGCGAAAATTGTTGTATTTGAAGCGGTGAAGGAATTAAATACAAACTTTCGTGGTATCCGCTCTCAATTTAGTATTATTGTTCCATTAGAACACATCGAGCAATTGAATGAGCAGAAAGCGGTGCAAGTAGAAAATGTCGGAATTATACCAGCAAAAATAGTTAGTGATGTTTTCATTGTTATTGATGGGAAGAAAAATAACCTTCAAGATCGAGATTTTGAAAATGTATATAATTTAACAATTCATCATAGTTATTTTAGTAAATAAGGACAGAATCTTTTTCTGTCCTTTTCACCTATACATAAAGGGAGAACAAATTCAGACAAGCTTGTATAAAATTGGACAATCATTCCTACACTAGCACGTAGAGGTGATTGTAGTGATAAAAGATTATGACAATGATTTTTTTAAAGAAGATAATGAAGATACAACAGATTTCTCTTTAATAAAAGGAGATACTTTGCAGCAAGTAGAAGAGTTAGAAGAAGAATTAAAAAGAAAATGATACGTGTACACTCTGTCTGCATTTGCTATATAATATAAATAAAAGGTTGTATCTTTTTGAAAAGGGGGAGAAGAGATGGCAGAAGTAAATGCTCAAAAATCTTCGTTTTTTAAAACTAAAAAAGAAGAATCAAATACAGATTTCTCTCTTGTGAAAGGTGCATTAACAGAAAATATAAATCGTTTAGAAAAACTTATGGATAGTAATAGTTCGAAATATGCTCGAGTGAAAAAAATACAGGAAAATGCATAAGAGCATTTTCCTGTATTTTTTTATTTTGCATTAAACTTTTCTTTTACTTTTAAAGGTAAATCCGCTTTTTGAATTTCTTCATAGGATTTTACTTCAATCGATGATATTTCATTTTTATCTTTATTTTCTTGGTCTACATAAATGCACAAAAATGCCTTTTCATTTAATTTTTGATCGTTTGATTGTTTTTTACTTCTAAATGTAATTTGTTTTCTTACTCGATCTTCATCATATGCCGGCAATGTGTAGTTCCGTAAGTTTCTAACTTCTATCTGTTCAATAAACCCTTCACCTTTTATCTGTACGTAATATACATCCTTACCGATTCTATTTAGAGAAGCTCTTTCGCACCCGATAGTTAAGTTGCAAAATAATAAACTTAGTGTAATAACAGATAAAAATTTTTTCATTTTCTCCTTTAAATTATGTATTTAAAGTATGCGGTTATTTTTTAAATAGAAAAATCGATTTTGATTACAGCACTCTTACAATCTTGTAAGAGTATAGCTTATTTACACTAAATTAAAAAATATGAGGATGGAATGAATAGGTTATAATGAATTTTTGAAATCTTAAAATAAAAGTAAAATAATGAATCATGGTATAATAATAAAGGACGTACATATTATTTTGTCAATTGGAGAGGAGCTTAAAAATGTATTCTACTTTAGAACAATTAACAAAGCACCCTGTATTTTATCATTTTGCAGAAATTTCAAAGATTCCTAGAGGATCAGGTAATGAAAAAGAAATTAGTGATTACTTAGTGAGTTTCGCAAAGGAACGTAATTTAGAAGTTATTCAAGACGAAGCGTTAAATGTCATTATAAAAAAAGAAGCTACTTCTGGTTATGAGAATGTTCCAGCTATTATCATTCAGGGGCACTCTGATATGGTGTGTGAAAAAAACCAAGCGACAGTTCATGATTTTGAGAAAGATCCAATTGAATTAAGAATTATTGGAGATATGTTATATGCAAACGAAACTACTTTAGGTGCTGATAATGGTATTGCCGTTGCATATGCATTAGCATTATTAGATTCAACAGACATCCCGCATCCAGCTTTAGAAGTTGTTATTACAACTGAAGAAGAAACGACAATGGGCGGTGCATTCGCTGTTGATTCAAATCATTTTGATGGAAAAATATTTATTAATATTGATTCTGAAGAAGATCATAAATTACTAGTGAGTAGCGCAGGTGGTGCGAAAGCAGTTGAAACGATTTCAGTGATTTGGGATGAAGCGTCAGTAGATATGGACACATACCGACTATATGTTGGGGGACTTAAAGGTGGACATTCTGGTTTGGAAATTGATAAACAACGCGGTAATGCGAATAAAGTATTAGGACGAGTTTTACGTGATTTATCACTTCACATTCAGTTTAATATGAGTGAAGTTCATGGCGGCTTAAAAACAAATGCAATTCCGCGTGAAAGTGTAGCTACAATTTTATTACGTGCAGAAGATGTACAGCAAGTAGAAGAAAAACTAAAATCATGGACACGTATGTTACAAGAAGAGCTACGTGCTGTTGATCCGGATGTTCATGTTTCACTTACAAAAGTAGAAGAAAAGGCGGGAAAAGTCTTTTCTAAAGAAACACAAAAACAGCTTATTTCTTCATTATTCTTAATTCCAAATGGTATACAAAGTATGAGCATGGATATTAAAGGTCTTGTAGAAAGCTCAACTAATTTAGGAGTTATTCAAACACTGCAAGATGAGATTAAATTACGAAGCGAAGTGAGAAGTTCTGTAAGTAGCTTAAAACAACATATTGTAGAGGAAATTAAGTATATTGCGGAATTAGTAGGGGCAACATTTGAAAAAGAGTCTGAATATCCAGAGTGGCCATATAATCCTAATTCGCCTATCCGTAATTTATTCGAAAAAGTGCACCAAGAAAAATACAGCAAAGATGCTGAAATCTTCGCAGTACATGCAGGAATTGAGTGCAGTGTATTTGTTCAAAAAATGCCTGAGTTAGATGCTATTTCATTCGGTCCAGATATCTTTAATGTTCACACTCCAGATGAACATATTAGTATTTCTTCTGTTGTGAATAACTGGGGATTTTTCGTTGATGTAATGCAGGGAACGAAAGAATTAGCTAAGTAATAAAAGACGGAATAAAAAGCAGCCTAAATTTATAGGTTGCTTTTTTGTATAGAATTTTATGTGAAGCAAAATAATGGCCAAGAAATTTACCTATTGTTGATTTAAAATAAAGTTTGATAAAAAGATCTATTTTGCAGAGTATCTTTTTCTTCAACAATCGGGCCATTTAATTGAATAAGACTACACAAAAAGTCGTTTTCCCTTACCTAAGGAAAGCGACTTTTTAGCTTGATTTCCCCCTTGTTATCAAGCTTTTTACTTTAAGTTCCTTTGACTAATAAGGTTTACTTAAGTAAAATAAGGTATATTATATTTGTTGAATAGATTCTCTTTAAAGATAAGAAAAGTAGGTGAACAAAGTGGGGAAATATCAATTGGATTACAAAGGTCAGGCAGCTGTGGCAAAGTTTCATGAAAAACAGACGCCTGCCAAATTTGATAAAAAGCAGCAACTTGAAAAATTGCGTGCGGAGTATTTGAAAAAGAAGCAAAAACAAACAGATAAATAATATGTTAAGTTTTTCTGGATTTTCTGTATATAGTGCAAACTAACACAAGAAAATAGGTAAGTTATTCATCGTTCAAATATATACAGGCTATTTTTTCAAACCTCTTACTTAATGAACTAACGTATGCGTTAGTTCATTAAGAATAACTAAAAAGTCGATTCCTTGAGATGGAAATCGGCTTTTTAAATAAGTGACATTTCCTTAGCGTTGTAAATCCGCATTTTCCTGACGCTACCCCAAGAAGTAATTGAGGATAATGTATCTACCACAGTCGGGCGCTTTAATTGAGTAAGGTTCACAAAATCATCAAACTTTTTTCTATTCGCTCTTTTATCAAGGTTTATTAAGTTAATTTAATCAAACTTTATTCAAAAGCTACACCTATGTAAAAGTTCTGCTGTAATATTATATCCTCTTGATAAGGAGAAAGTATTACTACACAAGTGTCATGTGAATTTCATGTACCGTAATTTAAATAAAAAAATAAAGAGTTTCAAAAAAAATATAAAATGGTTTTCTTGTCCGCATTCTCGGATTTATTATAACTTGGTTAATTTGACTTGTGTAATTTATTACGTTATGATTTTTCATTATAACTGAAAGGCTTGAAGATAATGATTCGTCGTTTGAAAAAGTTTAAAAATGTCGCTGTCGTATTAAGCTTCTAAGTAAATTGCAAAAATCTACAATACTTAGAAGCGAGGAATATAGTTATGAAGCATCCATTATTTAATCATTGGTCTGAAACAAAGTATTTAAAAGATATAGTAACAAATCCACTCATTGAAGTAGGAGAGTACTCCTATTATTCAGGGTATTATGGAAATCAAAATTTTGAAGATGGTTGTGTAAGGTATTTATGGGGCGATGCTAAGTCCCAAGCACTTTTCAATCCAATTGAACAGATGGGTTGGCATCTTGATAAACTTATTATTGGAAATTATGTTTGTATTGCAAGTGGCGTTATCATTTTAATGGGTGGTAATCATAATCATCACTCAGAATGGATTACAGTGTATCCATTCGCTGAGCAAATCGGACAATCTTATGAACCAAAGGGTGATACAGTCATTAAAAGTGATGCCTGGATTGGTATGAATGCTACAATAATGCCTGGCGTTACAATCGCTGAAGGTGCAATCGTTGCGGCAGGATCTGTCGTATGTAAAGATGTTCCGCCATATACAATAGTGGGCGGTAATCCTGCTAAGGAAATAAAAAAACGGTTCACTGATACAGAAATTAATATGCTAATGGAAATGCGTTGGTTTGATTGGGATAGAGAATTGATTGAGAAGGCAATTCCTCTTTTATCTAGTCCAGCCATTGAACCATTATTTACTTTTTATAAAAATGAAGTGAAAAATAAATAAATCAGCTAGAAAAACTACATTCTATATGGGATGTAGTTTTTTTACTACAAAAAAACTAATAGTTTAGATGAAGAAGAATTCATATTTGGTATGAGTCTAGCAAATAGTTGGATTTAATAATTGAAATTCTTAATATCCAATAAACTAACGCTAGTAGTAAAGTCTGTATAAAATAGTTGGCAATTTTAATATCTGATTAATATAGCACTTACAATATATTTTTTGTGAAATTGAAATGAAGTAGCAAGTTATGTTAAATTAAACATTATTCCAAAGTCACGAAGATAAAAGTCATTAAAATATTGTGTTATGGTTTCTTATATCAACGCACTAAGTATTAAAATTTTTTGAAAAAAACAACAAATATATGCTTTGTTTTATATTAATTGCATTTAAGGATGCATGTAATATATCAACTCTATTAAATAAATTAAATATAAAAAGCCAAACGAACTTTAAAAATCACACTGCCATTAGAGGAGAGAAAGATATGAATACAATCATGATTGTAGAAGATGATATAAAAATCGCTGAATTACTGGGAACGCATATTGAAAAATATGGATACCAAAGTGTTATGATAGAGGATTTTGAAAATGTTTTAGATACATTTCAAAAGATTAAACCAGATTTAGTGCTATTAGATGTAAATTTACCCAATTTTGACGGTTATTATTGGTGTCGCCAAATACGAGCTATTTCTACTTGTCCAATTGTATTTCTATCTGCAAGGAGTGGAGAGATGGATCAAGTTATGGCTTTAGAAAATGGTGGTGATGACTATATTACGAAACCTTTTTATTATGAAGTTGTAATGTCTAAAATCCGTAGTCAACTCAGAAGAGCATACGGTGAATATGCTCCTAAAGTAAAAGAACGAATAGTTGAGCAATCAGGACTATTCCTGTTCCCAGAAAGAATGGAACTTCAACTAGAAGATAAGACAATTATACTTACTAAAAAAGAAACAACTTTATTGGAAATATTGATAACAAAGTCTCCACTTCTTGTAAAACGTGAAGTGATTTTGGAACAACTATGGGATAGTTCATATATAGACGAGAATACATTGAGTGTAAATATAGGGAGAATTAGAAGGAAGTTGCAAGATTTAGGTATTGAAAATGCACTGGAGACAGTTCGTGGTGCTGGATATCGTTTGCATGCTACTTGGGAGAAGGAAGGAAAGGAATAATGAAATTATTTTTACAAGAACATATTCCACTCATTTGTTATACATTTGCCCAATTGCTTATCATTCTTTTTATATATTGGTTTGATGGTTATCCACATATTTTGACAGCAGTATATTCTGTATTTTTGGGTGTTTTTTTATTAATGGGTTATCTAATATATCGTTATTATAGTCATCGTTCATTCTACAAGCGTCTATCAACACCAATGGAAACGTTAAATGAGTCAATAAAAGATAGTGATTTGACGCCATTATCAATGGCCTTAGATAAATTACTACAAACTCAATATCAATATTATCAAAACCAATTAAAAAAATGGGAACGAAAACAACAAGAACAAATGACCTTTATGAATCAGTGGGTTCATCAAATGAAAACACCTCTTTCTGTTATTGAGTTAATTACACAAGATGCAGATGACTCTCGATTTGACAGTATTAATGAAGAAACGGAAAGAATAAAAAAAGGATTAGAAATGGTCTTATATGTTGCTCGTTTAGAAACATTTGAACAAGATTTTCATGTAGACAGATTGCAATTATTGGGAATGATTGATTCTGTTATTCATGAAAATAAACGTCTGTTTATACGTAGTTATGTGTATCCACAGGTAAAAGTAGATCCGAGTCTTATTGTAGAAACAGATAAGAAGTGGTTTCGATTTATACTCAATCAAGTGCTGTCAAATGCAATTAAATATTCATCAAGTAAGAAAGAGAAAGTAATAGTATCGGCGTATTCCAAAGGACGAGCAATTATTTTGGAAGTAAGAGATTATGGAGTGGGTATCCCTACTGCGGATTTACCACGTGTTTTCCATCCATTTTATACTGGAGAAAACGGTAGAAAATTTAAAGAGTCTACTGGCATGGGATTATATCTTGTTAAAGAAGTATGTGGAAAATTAAATCATAAGATTGAGCTAGAATCTGAGGTAGATAAGGGAACAATAGTTAGAATAATATTCCCGTATGCATCTCGTTAACCGATGAAAGGTAAACTTTTCATCGGTTTTTTCTTTTGAATCTTACAAACTTGTTAGATAAATGTTAGGGAAATCGATATGAGACATACTATATATAGGTTACACTTCATGTATCGAAAAGAGAAATGGAAGGTGAAATACTTGTGGAGATACTACATGTTTCAGATTTAGGGAAAGTTTATCCTGGGAAAATTTCATATACAGCATTATCCCATATTGATTTAAAAATAAACAAAGGTGAATTTGTAGGAATTATGGGGCCATCTGGGAGTGGTAAAACAACGCTATTAAATATGGTGTCTACTATAGATGCTCCAACATCAGGAGAAGTAGTAATTCATGGAGAAAATCCATATCTGTTATCTCCAGATCAGTTGTCTTTATTTCGGAGACGTGAATTAGGGTTTGTTTTTCAATCATTTAATCTCCTTAATACATTGACAGTGAAAGAAAATATTGTTCTTCCACTTACGCTTGATGGTGTAAATCCTAGAGAAATGGAAAGGAAAGTGGAAGCTATTGCTGAAAAACTTGGGATAACTGAAATATTAGATAAACGTACGTATGAAATTTCTGGGGGACAAGCACAAAGAACCGCAATCGCGCGTGCTACTATTCATAATCCAAAATTATTACTTGCAGATGAACCTACAGGAAATCTGGATTCAAAATCAGCGCGTGATGTGATGGAACTATTGACAAGGCTTAATAAAGAAAATAGCACAACGATGATGTTAGTGACACATGATGCAATGGCTGCAAGTTATTGTGATCGAATTGTGTTTATCAAAGATGGACAGTTATACAATGAGATTTATTGTGGAGATAATCGCAAAGTATTCTATCAAAAAATTCTAGAGGTTTTAGCATTGTTAGGAGGAAATGCAAATGACTTTTCGACAGTTCGCGTTTAATAACGTCATTCGAAGTAAACGAACATATTTGGCTCATTTTTTAAGTAGTACGTTTGCTATTATGATTTTCTTTACTTATGCATTACTTGCATTTCATCCTAATTTACAAGGCGATCTTGCTACCAGTGTAACAATCAATACAGTTGCAAAGTCAGGACTACAGATATCGCAGGGGTTAATATTTTTCTTTTCATTCTTCTTTATCCTATATTCTGTAAGTGCATTTTTAAAAACAAGAAAAAAAGATTTTGGAATTCTAATGCTACATGGGATGTCACGTTCACAGTTGAATAAATTAGTATTTATTGAAAATATAATAATTGGTATCGCTTCTATTTTAACAGGAATTACAATTGGAATGGCGTTCTCTAAGTTTATCTTAATTATGAGCAACAATCTGTTAATAATTGATAAAGGACTCCCATTTTACATGCCCTTTAAAGCAATTGGAATAACATTTGGAGCTTTCTTCTTACTATTTTTATTTATTTCACTTTTCACTACTCGACTAGTAAATGTAGAGCAATTAGTAGAATTAATAAAAGCAGAGGAAAAGCCAAAGCCTGAACCAAAAGCATCCTTTTGGCTATCTTTATTCGCACTTATTAGTATTGGATTAGGATATACGGCTGTTTTCCATAGTATTAACGCAATTCAGTACAAGGGTTCGAATTATGTATTATTCATGATGGGGGCAGGGGTGAGCTTTGTTGTACTTGGAACGTACTTCTTATTTACCCAGCTCAGTGTGTATGTGTTACGTGCATTAAAGAAAAGGGAAAATATTTTCTTTAAGAAAACAAACATACTAACCATCTCAGATTTAGTGTATCAATTAAAAGATAATGCAAAAATGTTTTTTATGGTCACTATTATTTCTACCGTTGCCTTCACTGCAGTGGGGACTTGTATGGGATTAGGCAACTCATCCATGGCTGAATCGGAAAGTCCTTTTGCATTTTCTTATCAGTCTTATAATAATAACCATTTAGAAAAAGAACATTTAAAAAAAATAGAAAGCGAACTCCATGATGGTGAGTTTAATTTCAAACAGGTGACTTATTCAATAAAACAAATTCGAGATACTCTCTATAACAGTAATTTATTATCAACCGTTATAAAATTAAGTGATTATAATAAGTTAGCTAAGGCATTTGGTTTTGAAAAAGAAAGCTTAAAAGATGGAAATGATAGTGTTGTCATACCTTCAAGAAAAGTTGCTAATACAAAATCTAATCAAAATAACTTTCAATTGTTGTATAGAGATATAAAAAAAGATATGCATGTAAATAAAATACTTACTCCGAAAGAATTACAAGATACAAGAGTAACGATAATTATTGTACCAGACGCTGTATATAATCAAATGATACCGGATCCAGAGAATTACTATTTTGAAAACACTATTAATGGTTTTATTGTGAAAGATTGGGAGAAAACAAAAAAAGTTGCGGAAAATATTGTAGCTGCTTTTCAGAAGGATAATAAAGGTATAAATGAGCATATAGTAGACAGCGAAAAATATACATTTTCGGCTTTAATTCTTACATGGATAGAGATGAGGCAAGGGTTTGGACTTGCATCTATCATGAGTGTATTAATAGGCATTGTTTTCTTTACGTTTGCCGCAAGCTTTTTATATTTCCGGTTATACACAGACTTAGAACGAAATCAGCAGCAATATAAAATGATAGCAAAGGTCGGTTTAAGCAAACCGGAATTAAAGAAAGTTGTGTCACGTCAACTTACATTGTTATTCTTTTTACCAATTTCAATAGCGATTACACATAGTACGGTTGCTTTTATGGCCTTACAAAAGTTAGCCAATTTTTCAGTCTTGGGTAGTTCAGTTATGGTATTAATTTGTTTCTTAGTTTTGCAAATTATATACTTTTACTTTGTTCGTTCTCAATACTTGAAAAAAATGTATAAAACGATTTTTTAATTCAAAAATAATTAAAAGAAGGAGAATATAGGTTGAAAAAAAGACTAAGATTATTAATAGTAGCAGGTATTTCTATTACCATGTTAGGAGCATGTTCATTATTTGGTGCAAAAGATTCTCCAGCAAATGGACTTGCAATAGAGGTTGGCGAGATAGACGAACAAACTAGAAATTCTATAATAGATTTATACAAAGATATAACTATATCAAAAGACTTATATGCAATAAAAAAAGGGACCATAGAAAATAAAAAACACAACATAAAGCTCCCAGCGGATTTTGGGGATTCTAATAATAGTGAAGTGCTATTTATAAGTAAAACAACTGCTGAAAAAATGAATAAAAAAGGGCTTATACGTGAGAGAGATAATAATAGTGGACTCACATCTTCAATTCCTCTGGATTCTTTACACAAAATAAAAAAAGATGAAATTATTTTATTTGCAAATAAAGAATATAAAGACTTGAAAGAACTAACATTTGATGAGAAAAAAATGAATGTTCAATATAAAGGGGATGTATGGCTATCTCCATATCGTGGTGGATCCAACGTGATCCTATTAATTGTAGATGATACATTATTTAAAGAAATAAATGGGAAAGAAAAAACAAGACAATTTCTATCTTTTAATAAATCTTTTGGGAATCTTAATTTAGTCAATCAAGGGAAAGCACCCGAATTAAGAAAGGAAATAGATAAAGTGAATACGGCTTTAGGCACTGAGGACAAGAGAGCCGTCAATTTTGTAAATATTACAGAAAAGTAAAAAATTACGTCTATATGGATAGAACCAGCACCTTCTATATTTATTGATATTTTGTAATATTAAAAAATATAGAAGGTGCTTATTTACCTTGGAGCTGAAATGAAATTCGTTTTACTTAATTTTAAATTTTGCAATAGAATTATTCTAGCAAATAACTTTTTATGATTTACTACTTTATACGGAATTACATCGTTAAGATGTATCTCACAAATAATTTTTCCAACAGATCATGGATGTGGTGTTTAATATTTCTGTTGGTATAACAAATAATATTATTTAATATTGTTCATCGGAATATAAAACGAAATTTTAAAGAGTATCTAAATATATCAAAATAGAACGAATTCAAAATTTTATATTCAATCAAAAAAATTTATAATACACGATATTCGAAACGCTCAATGGATACGGATTTAATTTGGGGACAAGCGAGATACGTGTAAAAATATGTTATAGACTTACTTTTATTATGAATTAGATTTTATACTTTTAGAGAGCGCCATATATGCTCACTTAATGAAAATATCCTTTGTAAACTACGTATTTCCCTCTATTCCTGCAATATGTTTTTTTATTACACCTTCTATATTGCAATTTAAAAAGCAGAATGTATGTCTCGATCTACATATCAGGTGATTGGCATGGAATAACTGCTTTAGAGTTGATTCCAATAGGAATCAATATCTAATTTTGTTTTTTATTATTTGTACTAGAATCAATTATGAAATAATCTCCCCATTATGGTTTGGTTTTTATAGATTATCTTAAGAAAAATTAAGAAATATAATCAGTAGTTCTTAATATGTTTTATTTATAATTCAAATGATTACACAAAATTGTTTCTTCATTCTAAAACCGTAAATTTCTAAGTGTACAAGGGTGTTTTTAGCTTATGGGACTAAAATAATTTGAATAATATTTTATATTCTAACATGGAGGAGACCCAGGAAACTGATTTTAATGTAAAAGTTCATTTTATTACATAAGGTAAATGCAAAATTAATTAAATAGCAGTTTATTTTAAAGAAATGTAAAACGGATAATGAAAAAACAAACGTAGGAGGATATATATGATAAAACCAGTTGTAGATGTAAAAAACATTCAAAAAGTGTACGGTAAATAAGGTGAGAATCAATCACATGTGTTAAAAGTTGTATCATTCTCAATTCAAGAGGGCGAGTTTGTAAGGATTATGGGGCCATCTGGTTCTGGTAAAACAACAATATTAAATGTAATTTCGACACTTGATAAAGCAGCGTTATTAAAATTGGAGGAACGGATATTACGAAAATGAAGCAAGGTGAGCTTTCAGATTTCCGTACGTAAAAGTTAGGATTCATTTTCTAAGACTTTAATTTATTAGAGAATTTATCTATTTACGAAAACATTGTACTTCCACTTTCCCTTAAAGGTGTTCCATCACGAAATATTGGGCCGAAAGTAGAAAAGGTAGCTGATATGTTAGGAATTTTAGCAATACTTCAAAAGTATCCATTTGAAGTATCTGGTGGACAAAACAGCGTTCAGCAGTATGTGCACTTGTGCATGAGCCGGCCATTATAAAGTTTATAAAGGATGCAGCAATGATTCTTTTTTTGTGAGATGGCGAAAAGGGATTTTTTATGTGCAATTTACTATAAGGAGTTAGATTTCTGTATAGTTTTTATTTGCAATTCATTGTGTTTTCTTAACAAAACACCTAGTGCTTTCTTATCTTAAAGGGGAACATATTTATTACTTAGATTGTCTATTACATGTATTACTAAAAATGGATATTCAAATTAAATACAATAAATCCCGTTTGATACCTATTTTTATGTATTACAAAAGTATGAAAGGACTTATTATTTTGAAAAATAAAAGGATGTGTATTGGTGGTGGACAAGTTTAATACTTTTACAGATGAAGCATTGCAAGTGGAAACGAAAAAGAAACAACTCAAACAGTAGCTTATCAATCATACAAACGTAGGAGGATATATATGATAAAACCAGTTGTAGACGTAAAAAACATTCAAAAAGTGTACGGTAAAAAAGGTGAGAATCAATCACACGCATTAAAAGGTGTTTCATTCTCGATTCAAGAGGGGGAGTTTGTAGGAATTATGGGGCCATCTGGTTCTGGCAAAACAACATTATTAAATGTAATTTCGACTCTTGATAAAGCGACGGGTGGCGTTATTGAAATTGCAGGAACGGATATTACGAAAATGAAGCAAGGTGAGCTTTCTGATTTCCGTTCGCAAAAGTTAGGATTCATTTTCCAAGACTTTAATTTATTAGAGAATTTATCTATTTACGAAAACATTGCACTTCCATTATCCCTTCAAGGTGTCCCATCACGAAAAATTGGGCCGAAAGTAGAAAAGGTAGCTGATATGTTAGGGATTGTAACAATACTTCAAAAGTACCCATCTGAAGTATCTGGTGGACAGAAACAGCGTTCAGCAGCAGCACGTGCGTTAGTGCATGAGCCTGCAATTATTTTAGGGGACGAGCCAACAGGAGCTCTTGATTCTAAAAATGCAACTAGTTTACTTAATGCGATGACAAATTTAAATAAAGAACAAGGCGTATCGATTATGATGGTTACGCATGATCCATACAGTGCAAGTTACTGTCAGCGTATTTTATTCATTCAAGATGGTGAGTTATATAAAGAAATTCACCGTAATGGTACACGTGAAGAGTTTTACAAAGAAATTTTAGACGTACTTGCAGATTTAGGCACACAAAAAGCGTAAGAAAAGGGGTTTGGGCATGTTATTTAAACTTTCCATGTCAGGGTTAAAAAGTAAGTTACAAGATTATATTGTCTTACTTGTTGGTCTTATTGTATCTATTTCAATTTTCTATATGTTTCAAACGCTAGCACTAAATAAAGGGTTCCTTGAATCTAATGCACATGTGGGTCCTATTGTATATATATTCCACATTGGTTCCTTTTTATTAGCAATTGTAACATTTTTTTATATTTTATATGCAAACTCTTTCTTATTATCTCTTCGCCAAAAAGAGTTTGGCATGTACATGATGTTAGGAGCAAAAAAGCATAAAGTTACCTTACTTATGTTTATCGAAACAATCGTATTAGGTGCCGCATCTCTTGTAATCGGAATTGTAGTTGGTGTAGGACTTGCAGAGGGTATCGGTCGGTTATTAATGAAACAATTGGAGTTAACTGGAGAAGGTTACAAAGCTTTGTACATTCCATCTATGGTTGTTACTTGCATCTTCTTCTTTGCATTATTTGTACTATCAGCAAGTATGAATAGTATTAAATTATCACGTATTTCTGTATTACAACTTGTACATGCAGATGCACAAACAGAGCATGTCGCGGTAAAAGGAAAAATGGCAGCTGTAGTTGCATTCCTTGGTCTGATTTTGCTAGGTATTGGTTATGCATCACTGATCTATATACCACATGAAAAAGATCTAGGAACCGTTCCTAAATTAATGGCTCTTGGATTAATCACAGCAACAGTTAGTACTTACATGTTATTTGGATCACTTCTCCCAGTTATGATTAGAAAGTTAAAGAGTAATAAAAAACGTAGTGAAAAAGGGCTTAATGCTTTTACTTTTGCTCAATTAAACTTCCGTATTAATGGCCTAACAAATGTGCTTGCAACGGTAGCAATTCTAGTGGCTCTTGGCGCTGGTGGAATTGCGTGTGGTCTGGCATTTAAAAACGACGTTCTAAAGCAGACTGATAAAGGAACAATTTACGATTCGGTAGTTCATAATCCAACAGCGGAAGAAAAGGACATTTTGAGTGGTATCTTATTCCAAGAGAATCTTGAATATCGCTACAAAGTAGATGATAAGTATGTTTATTATATAAAAGAAGATTTAGAGAAAAATCGTCCTTTAGTAAAAGATAGAAAAAATGGGAAGACGCTGAAAGTTTCAGAGAAAATTCCCATGGATGCATTTGCATTGTCAAGACAATGGGGTAAAGATGATGGGAAACCAAAACAATGGAGCGACGCTTTCCAAACAATCCAGCCAATGTATATGTATCCTGATCATGAAGTGAAAATTGTCGATCAAAACATATACGATAGTATGAAAGGTACAAAAAATACGGTGTTTATTGGGAAGACAGATGATTTTGGATCATACATAAAAGAATGGAAAAAACTTGATGAATTACAGGTAGCGAAATATAAAAATGTGAAAGCGGAAGAACTGGATAGTAAGTATCAAACATATAATATGAATCATGGTTTTGCCAGCGGACTAATGTTTATGGGTTTCTTCGTTGGAATTGCGTTCTTAGCAATGATGGCGAGTTGCTTAATGTTTAAAATTCTATCTGGTGCATCCAAAGATAATACACGTTATCAAATGCTTCGTAAAATCGGTGTTCGCCGGGAGTTATTAATACAATCGATTTATAAGGAGTTATTCTTCGTATTTTTAGTCCCAGCAATTGTGGGTATTGTTCACATATTAGTTGGTATGAACATGTTTGGCCCTCTTTTAATTGATCCGTATTTTCGGATTTGGTTACCAATTGTTATTTTCATAGTGATTTACTCGATTTACTACTTGATTACAGTTCAATTGTATAAAAGAATTGTACTTCCGAAAGAAGATTAATGTAATAATATTATGTATACTAAGTATTGACAGAATGGGCCCCCGTTATGTTGAAATGAAAAAATACTATGTAAGCAAAATAGAAAGTGAATTTGAGATACAAATATGCAGCAATGAGCGGCAGAAAGTGTTAGAAGAAAAGTAAATACAAGTAGGGGTCGCATTTCATGTATAACTTATAAGAAGTTATGTATGAGCAATTAAAAGAGAAAAATACTATTCTTTCTATATCTTAATAATGAAGGGAAATGAAGAGGCAAGATAGCATCGTTCCTACATTGAGTACTACTTTAACCTCATTTGTAGGAACTCTTGCACTATCCCATTACAATAAAATTGAATAATCATCCAATATTAATTGTTAACTATAATCAAAATTTTGATAGGATGGAATAATTATCAAAATAATATCTTGTATTCATTGTATTTATTATAGCTATTATTTAAAATTGGGTCTGCACCAATAGAGTGTTAATAAACATAAAACTTGTAAACCTTATTCATCATAAGGATTATCGTTTTAGAAAAGGAGTGTATGTTGAAAAAATTTTTAAAGGTAATTTTAATCTTATTAGTAATATTTATAGGAATTATGTTGGGAAGCATAATTTTAAATAAAACATATCATACAGAGTTTAAGTCTTTAGATAACACGGATCAAAACATGTTAAAAGAATTAGCTACTATTTATAAGAGCTTCGAAGAATCGAGTGATAAACTTTGGAATGAAGATTATCGCTTCGAAAAAATGCCATTGGTTCTGATACGTAGTAATAAAGACGGGGGATTCTTTAGACAAGAAGCTTATGCAGTTAATGTACCGGGATTAGAAAATAGTATTTTTGCAAAGGAAATAAAAGTCTCAAATTCTCTGCATCTACCTAAAATCTATCGCTTAACTCGTTTTGATTTTAGAACTATTTCTACCTGGATTCCTTGGAACTTTGGGATAATAAATATTAACGATATGGATGTGTTTTATTTGAAATATTATCCTAAAATGTTTAGTAATCCAGATTTATATTTTGATTTTTCGTCTTTCTTATTACATGAAGCTTTTCATGCTTATAAACAAAAAGATTGGACATATGATGCAAATGATGGAGAGTCTATTCACGAATATCCGATTAATAAAGAAAATTACGCGCTAATGGGATTAGAATTTAAGCTATTAGATAAAGCAATGATTGATACGAACTCAGAAAGTATTAATCAGGCATTATATGATTGGACAATTGTACGTAACTATCGCTATAAAAAATGGCCTCAATTAATTGGAGAAACAAAAACTGAAGCAATAGAAGGTTCAGCACGATACTTAGAGTATCGTTATAGTAAGTTAACTGGTGGAAATCTTATGGTACTTGCAAAGAAACAGAAGCCATATCATGTTACTTTTATGGAGGCGTTCAACTTCGTTGCTAATGGACAGGCAGAATCTCCAAGGTTTTTAGAGCGGAATATGAGATATGAGACTGGTTCAGCCCTTGAATTAAGCATGGACAAAGCAAATATTCCATGGAAAGAAGCTATTGAAGATAGTGCAACCAAACAAGGAAAGACACCATATGAAGTATTAAATACGTACTTTAATATAAATAATACGCCCACAATTGAAAATAAAATCAAAGAAATTAAAGAGAACAATGACTATGAAACACTTTTAGAACAAGGAGAAAAACTGGTGAAAATAAGTAACGAGTAAAGAAAATAAGATTTGAAAAAGAATTTCCTTTAAAGAGCGTATTGAAGAGGATTCTTTTTTCATTTTATAAGTTATATACACTACCGGTGTAATCAAAAAAATTTAATTAAAAGAAGGAATCTCAAAACAATTGTTTTTTATTAAAAGCTAAATTTAATGAAGAAGAAAACTTATTAATTGTAAATGGATCTAAAGAAAATTTTGAACAATATTTAATACATTATCTTTTATACCGATTATGTTATTTTGGCGCTTTCAATTGCAAGTATATACTAAAGAGAGGATAGAAATGTACCACCTGCTTTTGCCTTTAGTTGTTCAATACGAGAAAAATGTGGAGGAATATGATGGAGTCAAAAATTCTTATTGTTGATGATGATAAAGAGATTAGAAATCTTATCTCTGTTTATTTGGAAAATGAAGGTCTGAAAACTCAAAAGGCAGAAGATGCTATTGAAGCTTTAAAATTGTTAGAAGAAAAGAAGTTCGATCTTATTATTTTGGATATTATGATGCCTAATATGGATGGTATTGAAGCATGTATGAAAATTAGGGAAGAACGAAATATGCCTATTATCATGCTATCTGCAAAATCAGAGGATATAGACAAAATTCAGGGGCTAGCGTCTGGTGCCGATGATTATTTATCAAAACCGTTTAACCCGTTGGAGTTAATCGCTAGAGTAAAATCCCAATTAAGAAGGTTTAAAAAATACAATACGCATACAGATAATAATAAAAGCATCTTAGAAATTGGTGATTTAACCGTGAATACAGATACACGTCAAGTATGGGTAAGAGGAACGGAAGTAAGGCTAACTCCAAAAGAGTTCGATATACTCAAACTACTTGCTCGTAACAAAGGAATTGTTCTCAGTGTTGCAAAAATATATGAAGCAGTTTGGAAAGATGCTTTTTATAAATCGGATAATACTGTCATGGTGCATATTACAAAAATAAGAGACAAAATTGAAGAGGATTCTAAACATCCAATTTATATTAAAACTGTTTGGGGAATTGGGTACAAAATATGAAGAAGGTTAGTTTTAGAAATAAGATCATTATAAAACTTCTTGGTGCTGTTGCAGTTAGTTTTTTTGTTTCGTTTGGTTTAACAATCCTCACTTTTCTATATGTCATAATACCATTAAATCTAAATCACTATCTTGATGATCTTAGTACATTTGAAAATAATATGCTTACATTTCTTATATTCGCGTTAGCAATCTTTACTTTTATAATCATTTTTTTGATATTGGTTCGAAAGAAAATAATATATTTAAAGCTCATTTCTGATAGTGTTAATGATATTGCCAATGGAAAGCTGGGTTTGACAATTGGGATTGAGGGAAAGGATGAATTGACTCATCTTGCTCAAAATATTAATTATATGTCCAAGGAATTGGAGAATACATTTGAACAGGAAAGACAATTGGAACGTACAAAAAATGAACTCATAACCAACGTATCTCATGACTTACGCACACCGTTGACATCTATTATCGGCTATGTAGATTTATTAAAAAGAGGGCAATACGACAGTAAAGCACAATTACAGGAGTATCTCGAAACCACTTATTTAAAATCACAGAGATTGAAATATCTAATTGATGAACTATTTGAGTACACCCGTTTATCAGACATCGATGCTAAGTTAAACATTAACGAAGTTGATTTATCAGGCTTGTTGGAGCAAATAGTTGGAGAATATATTCCTATATTTGAAAAGGCAGGTTTAAGTGTTCAAAAATCAATAACGGAAGAAACAATACCTATTTTCATGGATGTAGAAAAAATGGTACGTGTTTATGAAAATCTGTTTATGAATGCGATAAAGTACAGCATGAAACCATCCGAATTATCAATATGTCTTGAACTAATAGGTAACAAAGCAATTTTGAAAGTATCAAATAAAGTCGAGAAGCCGCCTGTTAGCGATCCTAATAAATTATTTGAAAGGTTTTTCAGGGGTGATAAGGCAAGAAAAGATGATCAAGGAAATGGGCTGGGACTCGCTATCTCAAAAAGAATTGTTGAACTTCATAATGGTAATATACATGCAGAATATAAAGTAGGCTGGATGTCCTTTATTGTTGAACATCCAATTAAATAGAATGGCTTATGGAATGAAAGGTTCCATAAGCTTTTTTTTAAACTTAAGAAACTTCTTAAGTTAATAATTCAAGTAGGCCATTCATAGTAGACATGATACTGATAAGTTAATTTGATTTATTATTATAAAGTGATTAATCGAATAAAGGGGAAGTTCATTGATATGAATAATGTAAGAGATGATAGTAAATTTAGCAACCAGTGTGTTTTGGTATTCAACCGGGGCACACTGGTTTTATTTTTTTATAAATGTGGAACAAATGTATTACTTGGATTGTCTATTAAGTGTAATCCTAAAAGATATGAAAGTACAGATCATTTCGAAAAATACAAAGGTATTAAAAAGAGGGATATGTGTGGGAACACTAAGTGTCAGTGTGCCTAAAAGGGTGGGATGAGATGGTCTATATGAAATTGGTTCTAATGTCTTATATGTATATAGAATTTGATAACGCTGTCTATTTTTTGGAGGATTATGTTAAAATAACGTTTTTTTGAGTACAAAGATATTGGAGGTAACAGAAGTGAAAAGTATGTTTTGCAAGAGATTTATTACAATAGTAACAGTGCTTACACTATTTTGTAGCATGGCCGTTACATTTGGAAGAGCATCAGCGGAAACAGTTCCTGCTATAGACGTAGAAGCAGGATCAGCAATTTTAGTAGAAGCAAATTCTGGGAAAATTTTATATCAAAAAAATGCAGATGAATCATTAGCAATTGCTAGTATGACAAAAATGATGAGTGAATACTTAGTTCATGAAGCGGTGGATAAAGGAAAACTTAAATGGGATCAAAAAGTTAAAATTTCTGAATATGCATATAAGATTTCGCAAGATCGCTCATTATCAAACGTTCCATTAGAAAATGGTGGCTCTTATACGGTCAAAGAGTTATATGAGGCAATGGTAATCTACTCTGCAAACGGTGCAACAATTGCTTTAGCTGAAGAGATTGCTGGAAAAGAAGTCAATTTCGTGAAAATGATGAACGATAAATCAAAAGAGTTTGGAATGAAAAATTATAAATTTGTAAACTCTACAGGTTTAACAAACCATGATTTAAAAGGACATCACCCAGAAGGGACAACTCCAGACGAGAAAAATAAAATGTCCGCAAGAGATTGTGCGATTTTAGCACAACGTCTTATTCAAGATTTCCCGAAAATATTAGATACAGCAAAAATCCCTAAAAAAACATTCCAAAAGGGTGGCAAGTATCCGATTGATATGACGAACTTTAACTGGATGTTAAAAGGCTTAATTAAGCAATACGAAGGTGTAGATGGGTTAAAAACAGGAACTACTCCAGAAGCCGGAGATTGTTTTACTGGTACAGTAGAAAAAAACGGTATGCGTCTAATCTCTGTAGTTATAAAAGCAAACTCTCATACAGCACGTTTTGATGAAACAAAGAAATTATATGATTATGGATTTGCAAATTTTGAAGTGAAGAAGGTCTATGGAAAAGATTCAGTAGTAAAAGGTCATGAAACAGTGCGAGTAGCAAATGCAAAGGACAAAGATATAGTTGTTCAAACGAAGCAAGCTGTTTCACTTCCAATGCCAAAGGGCAACAAAGACGTTTATAAAAAAGAATTTAAAGTATCGAATAAAGAACAAGAAGCGCCTATTAAAAAAGGTGTAACAATTAGTAAAATGACTATATCACCTAAAGATAGTACAGATCCTGGATTTTTATCAGGTAAATCATTACAAGTAGACCTTGTAACAAAATCTGAAGTAGAACAAGCAAATTGGTTTACACGTTTTATGCGCGAAATAGGATCTTTCTTTAGCGGTATGTGGAATAGTGCGGTTGATATAGTAAAAGGCTAACTTTGTAGGATAAAACTAAATATTAGCCTGAAATAAAAGGTTTCAAAGTATTATAGATTCTTATGTGGATGGCTTGGAATGGAAGATTGCATTAATTCTCAAATCTGGTTCTTCGGAACTTTCGGTATTGCAATCAAGCTAAGATAAATTTGTATCCATATAATCAAAAAACGCTATTCTTTTTGTAGAAATATACAGAAAGGATGGCGTTTATTATGAATTGTTCGATTCAAAGGGTTCTGGTGCAAGGTTAGTTTAATAAAGTTACATGATGAAAAAACATTCATTATTCCATCAAGTGACAATTAAAATCGATACCTGGTACTTATTTCTGTTATTAACTTTTATAAAAATTTAATAAAATCTTTTCTTTCTATTAAATATTTTGTTTTAAATTATTTATATAAAGAAATGGAGGCCAGAAAATGAATTTTTTAAAGAAATTTAAGTATCTCTTTATAGCGTGTATCCCTATGTATATAGTTATTCTTTAATTTCAATCGAATAAAAAAGCAAGGTATTCGAGAAAAAAGTACGGTACCATACAGAGAAAACGCTCTCCCATACAAAAGTAAATTGTACCGAAAGTGATAAAAGCGAATGTTATATGGAGGGAACCCCCTAATAATTTCACCTGAAAATCGGTAATTAATGAAACAAACAATAACAAAATGATACATGATTACGAGTTAATATCCCCAAAAGATAGGATTACTAGTGACAATCTTTGATACTGACAAGTGAGGTGACGTCGATGCGAGGGACATTAATAAAAAGTGGAGTATTTATTTTAGTTTTAACAGGAGGGCTATATCTTACAAAATACGCATATGACCATCATACTAACCGAGTTAAAGTAAGAGACACGATTCAACAAATATCAATAGAGCATGGTATACCACCATGGATTCCTTTATCTATTGCATTCCATGAAAGTAAGTTTGATCAAAATGCAGTCGGAGATCAGGGCACATCATTTGGACTGTTTCAGCTCCATCGAGGTGGACTAGCACCTAAAGATTTAACGAACGAAGATTTGAAAAATATAGAAACGAATACCCGAATTGCAATATCTAATATGAAAAATGCATATAACCGTGGTTTACAGCAAAATTTAAAAGGACAAGAACTATTAGAACATGTTGCTAATACCTCAGGGTGGCCTGGAAATAAGGGTGTTCAATGGACAAATAAACAGACAGACTATAACGAGGGGTTAGAAAACAGTTTTAAAATGTTTTCTAAACGACAATACGATTTTATAGAATGAAATTTCTTTTTTCTTTCTATTATTATATAACTTATGCCTAAATAAGAAAGTTCCCTTATACAGACACATAGATTGACTTTGTACTGCTTATATTAGGAATTTAAAGAAACAGTATGTATAATTTTCCCACTACAATAGTATAGTGGCCTTTATTAACAGCAAAATCTACAATTTACAAGGAGAACATTTTATGAGTAAGAGAATAAAAGAATTAGATTCCATGCGAGGGTTAGCAGCACTTACAGTGGTATTTGGACATTTTTGTTTAATGCTACCATCGTTGCCTAATTCTATTAAATTTTCCCCGCTTAGGTTTTTATGGGCGGGTGGAGAAGCTGCAATCGTTTTTTATGTACTAAGTGGTTTTGTGTTATCTATGGCACTTTATCATTCAAAAACAAATTATTGGGGATATTTAATTAAGCGATTTGTACGAATCTATATCCCTTATTATTTTTGGATAATCATTACCTTTGCTTTATTTATTTTGTTCTCGCCGTATGAAGTGGCTGGACTACGGGATTGGTTCTATGATAGGTGGCAAGGGTCTATAACAAAAATAGATATTATAAACCACTTTGTGCTTCTTAATAACTTTTTTACGGAAAATTATAATCCAGTTATCTGGTCATTGGCTCAAGAAATGCGTATATCTATTGTGTTTCCTTTGTTATTCCTTCTTTTTTATAAACTGAGTTGGAAGAAAACGATACTATTTGCTTTGAGCTTTTCTTTAATTAGTGTTTTCCTTAATATGTTGCATATAGGGAAAGCAGAGGGATTTTATAATGGTTATGCCGATACACTGCATTTCACATCGATGTTTATGGTTGGAATGTTAATTTTTAAGCATCAGGAAAAGCTTATCTATTTATATAGGAATATGAAAAAATTTAATAAAGGATTTCTTATTGCATTAGGGGTTATTCTATATTTATATTCCATTTTAATTTATGGTTTTTCCCGTAATGATACTACTTTCTTATTAAAAGATTGGGGTGTCGTAATCGGTGTTAGTATATTTATAATAATGGCCATGAGTAACCTAAAAGTGAAAGCATTTTTAAATAAGAGTGTATTTGTATACTTAGGAGAAATTTCATACAGTATCTATTTGTGTCATTTTCCAATCATGATGGTACTATTTAAACTTTTGTATACAAAGATACCTATCTTTTTCCTTCTTGCTTTGTGTATTTCAATGACAATACTTCTTTCTATAGTTTCGTATCATTTAATTGAAAAGAAATGTATCAACTGGGCAAAACAAAGAACAACAAATTTTCGGAAAAAAGTGTAATGCTTGAAGGGATTTTATTTCTTTAGTAAATATACGAATATTACCGATTCTTAAGTATATTAGGAATCGGTCAATTACGGATTCTATATAAATATACTAAAATTGAACAAATTTTTAATTTTATACTTAACTCCAAAAATCCTCTTACTAAAGAGAATCTTCGTAACGTTTTTCCAGACATAGCCGAAAGTACAATTAGTAAAACGCTAGTTTCCTTGTAGCTGCTTGGTCAAATAAAGCTGGTTTCAGAAGGAAGAAATGCTCAATGTATACAGGTTTAATTCTGTATTAATAATTATTAGGGGTAACAACACATCGCTATCTATATCTAAAATGTTATACAAAACTATTGAATATTTTATTCGTAAAAACAGAGGTGTAAAATGAATTTTATTTCCGAACTACTTGTTACCTTTGCAATTCCTACAATACAACTCACATTCTTGTTACTACTCATTTTTGTTTTTAGCTACTTTGTAGTATACAAAAAGGTATGTAAAGGAGGGGGGGGATTTACCGTACAACAAGTTATATTGTTTATATTGATAATAGGATATTATTCCCTTGTATTATCAGCTACTTCATTTGGTCGTCCAGATGATATAACTTTTGCAAGAACAATTGACTTTGATGTACTTAGTGTTTATAAAAAAGCATGGAATACCTTTTCATTTTCTTCTTTTTTCCATATCATTGTGAATATAGGTATGCTTTTTCCGTTAGGAATTTTATTACCTTTATTTAGTAATGTTTTTCAAAAAACAAAATGGATGTTAATCAGCTCAATTATAGCAAGTTTATTGATTGAAATCCTTGAATTTATAATGCAACGTGGAAGTATGGAACTAGCTGATTTACTTCATAATACTTTAGGAATGATGCTAGGATATTCTATGTTAAATATAGTTCTTATATTGTTGAAGAAAAAAGAAACAGATACACAAATGACCAAATATTTATTTCTTCCGATTACAGTAAGTTTTGTTGCACTTGGAATAATGATTTCGTATCAAATGAAGGAATTTGGGAATATGCCTTTAGATCCCATTACAAAAACAGACATGACTGATGTCACTATAAAAACATCAATAGAGTTAAAAGACGAAGGTAATAAAATGCCTGTTTACAAAGAGGAAATTACAAAAATGCCTAATGACAATGAGCCAGTTACAAAAAAATCACATATTCGAGATGTCGAAATTCTGTCTCCAAAAGAAGTATTTCAAAAACTAAAACAAGGAGACTTTGATCCTATAATATCTTTCAAAGCAGGTGATACATTAGTCATTACAGATTATAATATAGATTACTACGCTGATACAAAAGGCTTTTCTCAACCTATATATGTTTTTCAAGTACGCTTAAATGATAATGGGAAAGATAGTTGGTCTCAACCTATTTCTGCGAGAAGATAACGTATATTTTCATGTTTTTGTTCATGTGAAATAGTTTAATCGAGTTGTCTTGCTCATTTGAAAAATCTCCTATGGAATTTAATTGAAATTGAAAAACATTTAAGAAGAACAATTACGCTGTGGGCTATTGTATAGTGTAGATATGAATAACAAAAAAGGGGGACTATATATGTGGAAGCGATTTGTAGCGATTGGTGATAGTTTTACAGAGGGGATAGGGGATGAAGTTGAGGGAATAGCATTAAAAAGCTGGGTAGATCATTTTGTTCAACTGTGTGTAGATGATTTAAAATATGCTAATTTTGCAAAACGTGGGTTAGTAACTAAAGAAATTCGCTCACAGCAATTGGAACAGGCATTAACTTTTAATCCAGATTTGGTTAGTCTAATTGCAGGTGCAAACGATGTTTTAAAAGGACGTTGGAATCATCAAGCATATAAGAACGATATGGAATTTATGATAGATACATTAAGTAAAGCAGGTGCTGATATTATTATAGCAAACCTTCCAGATTTTACTGTTAGGCTTCCATTTCCTTCTGAAAAAAAACAAGTATTAAAAGAACAATTATTAGAGGCAAATGAAGTTATACTTTCACTGAGTAGAGAGTATAAGCTTCATCATGTTGACTTTTGGAATCATCATTTAGTTAATGACAATACGCTTTGGTCTACGGATTTAATTCATCCAAACTCAAAAGGATATGTAAAAGTTGCTGAATTGATTTTTAGTAGTTTGCCTGTACATGACTCTTTTAAATAAGCTGTAGAATGACCTAAACTCCTGTCGCATGCTGTACAGGGGTTTTTGGTGCGAAAAAGAAGGATATAGAGCCTATAAATTATACTTTAAGTAATTCTTTTTATTGTTTATATTTTTGTTATTTTCTGTTGCAGAATCCTTAGTATAAGGATTCTTTTTTTGTATCAATAATCTATAAAGAAAAAAGATGAAATTGGCGAAAATGAACTAAAAGGTATTTTAAATGAATTGTTAAAACAACACTAATAATGATAACGTTCGCTAAATATATTCGTCGTTTGTAAGAATCTTAAAATCTTCCCTTTTTGAATGCAGCTTAACCATAAATTTAATTTTTTTGTAAATGTGGAACTATTTCATTACTTACACTGTCTATTAAGCGTTAAAACATTTTTTATTTAACATATATTTAGAAAGGAATAATCATTTTTAATTAAGGGAGAAGATTGAATTGAAAAAAATATGGATGCTGCTTTTCTTTTGTTTTGGAGTTATGTTGGTAGGATGCAATAAAGATGAGCCGCCAAAACAAGCATTTGAAGAATATATCAATTTATGGAATGATAAAAAATTTACAAATATGTATGATTATTTATCAGAACATGCAAAAAAAACGATTTCTAAAAAGGAGTTCACAGAGAAATATCAAAAAATTTATGAGGGTATTGGAGTTAAGAATTTAAAAATTAAAACGAAAGGAGAGAATACTAAAGATAAAGAATTTTTTCTTTTTGAAGTTAATATGGATACGGATGGAGGAACAGTTTCATTCATCCATGAAGCAAAACTCGTGAAAGATAAAGATAAGGAATCTTGGAAAATAGATTGGACACCAGACTTCATTTTCCCAGGTATGAAAAAAGATTACAAAGTACGTATGCAAATAGAGCAAGGAAAACGCGGGGAAATATATGATCGAAATGGAAAAGGGCTTGCAACGAATGGTAAAGCGTCTGAAGTTGGAATTATTCCAGAGAAACTAGGTGAAACGGCAGCGCAAACGAAAGAAATAGTAGCACAATTACTTGATATTTCTATAGAAGAGGTCGATCAGAAGCTCGCAGCAAAATGGATAAAACCAGATTCCTTTGTACCAATTGGTATTTTAAAAGAGGGAACCAGACAGAATGATTATATTGAATTAGAAGGAGTTTCATCTCGCCCAGTAAATATTCGTACGTATCCATTAGGAGAAGCAGCGGCACACTTAACAGGATATATAGGAAAGGTGAATGCAGAGGAGTTAAAATCGCTTCAAAAAAAAGGTTATCAAGCAGATGATTTAGTGGGTAAGACAGGTTTAGAGAAAGTATTAGAGAATAAATTGCGTGGTGAAAAGGGTGGACGCGTATTTATGGAAGATGAGAACGGGAAAGAGATTAAAAACGTAGCAAAAAAAGAAGCAAAAGAAGGGAAAAATGTTACGTTAACAATTGATGCTGCAATTCAAGAAAAAATCTTTAATGAGATGAAAAATGAAGCAGGATCTAGTGCAGCGATCAATCCTAAAACGGGTGAAACAATTGCACTTGTAAGTAGCCCTGCTTATAATCCAAATACGATAGTTAGAGGAGCATCAAAAGCCCAACGAGAAGCATGGAATAACGACTCGAAACTGCCAATGACGAATCGTTTCACACAAGCATTTGTACCAGGTTCTGTATTTAAAACGATTACAGGTGCAATTGGTTTGGAAACGAAAACAATAAATCCTAAAGAAGAATTTAAAATTCAAGGATTAAAATGGACAAAAGATTCATCGTGGGGAAATTATTATGTAACACGTGTGAAGGAAGCTAGTCCAATTGATTTTGATAAGGCAATGAAGTACTCTGATAATATTTATTTTGCTCAACAAGCTTTGAAAATGGGGAAAGATCAGTATGTAAATGAATTTAAGAAATACGGATTTCATGAAAAACTACCAATGGAATACGAATTTCCTATTTCAACAATTGCAAAAGATGGGATAAAAAACGATATTCAACTAGCAGATACGGGATATGGACAAGGACAAGTATTAATGACACCACTTCATTTAGCATTAACATATGCACCGATTGTGAATGAAGGGAATATTCCATCGCCTCATCTTTTAAAAGAAGCCAAAGTAGCGGGGAATTGGAAAGAAAATGTGGTTTCTAAAAAGAATCAAGAGATATTAAAAAGTGCATTAATAAAAGTCATTAATGACCCTGATGGCGCGGGGAGAATTGCTAAAGTTGATGGTGTAACTCTCGCTGGTAAGACAGGTACAGCAGAACTGAAAGAATCGAAAGAAGCAGAGGGTAAAGAACTTGGATGGTTTGCAGCTTTCGATGCAAGCGCGCCAAATATGATTGTTACCATGATGATTGAAGATGTAAAAGGAAGAGGCGGGAGCAACGTTCCAGGTGAAAAAATAAAACATGTTTTTCAGAAATAATACTTAATTAGAAGGTGAAATTTACTTCTTTAGTAAATATACAAACCTTACCGATTCAAGATTATATTAGGAATCGGTTAATTTATGTCTAAACGCAGATTTTATGATTTTAATAATCGTATTTAATTACGTGTTTTTTACACAATTAAATACGATTATTTTTTATTTAAAAATTATAAAACAACAAATTTTTAAATGTTAAATTAGATAATTGAAATTTTAAAAATAAGAGCTATTATACTTAACTTTATTTTCAGAAATATTACAAATCTGTTAGTTTGAAGTAAGGTTATTCAATATAAGTAAGAGAGGAATTTCTTTATACTAAAAGATAAAAGTATATTTTATATTCTTACAGATAATAAACATATACTTTAATTAGTCCCACTTAACGACCTTGCGGTATGTTTGAAGAGGGAGATTCCTACGGACACTGAGAAGGGAGTCTTCTGTCGGAAAAGATAAATAAAAGGAGCTTAATATATGTATAAAATTATGATTGTAGAAGATGACCAAAAAATTTCTAAATTACTTCAATCTCATATTAATAAGTACGGGTATGAAGGGAATATTACAGAGGATTTTGAAAATATTTTGGCTAACTTTGAAAAAATTCAACCTGATTTAGTTTTATTAGATGTAAATTTACCGAGTTTTGATGGTTTCTACTGGTGCCGACAAATTAGAACGGTCTCTACTTGTCCCATTATATTTATATCAGCACGTAGTGGAGAGATGGAGCAAGTTATGGCACTTGAACATGGTGCAGACGATTATATCACTAAACCGTTTCATTATGAAGTTGTAATGGCAAAAATCCGAAGTCATCTTCGAAGAATTTACGGAGAATACGCACCGAAAGCGGAAGAAAGAGTTGTTCAGCAATCCGGTTTAATACTTTATCCAGAAAAAATGGAATTAAAGCTAAATGATAGCATGTGTATACTGTCAAAAAAAGAAACTGCTTTACTAGAAACTCTCTTACGACAATCTCCTAGTATTGTTAGTCGAGAGAAAATCTTAGAAAAGCTTTGGGATGACTATACGTATGTAGATGATAATACGTTAAGTGTAAATGTTACACGTGTCCGAAAAAAATTAGAGGAAATCGGAATAAAAAATGCATTAGAAACAGTTCGTGGTGCTGGATATCGTTTGAAAATAACTTGGAAGAATGATGAGGTATAATAATGAATTTATTTTTACGTGAACATATCCCTTTCATCTGTTTCTCAATCATTCAGCTATTTGTCGTTCTAACTGTTTATTGGCTGGATGGATATAACCACTTATCTACTGCGTTATATAGTGTGTTTTTAGGAGGGTGCTTTTTAATTGCGTTTTTACTTTATCGCTACTTTAGCCATCGTAGATTTTATAACAAATTATCCAACCCTTCTGAAACATTAGAGGACTACTTAGAAGAACTCGATTCCACTCCATTATCAGTAGCACTTCAGCGTGTGTTAAAGACACAATACAGTCAATATCATCAACAGTTAAAGACTTGGGAATATAAACAAAAAGAGCACCTTACATTTATTAATCAATGGGTGCATCAGATGAAAACGCCCCTATCAGTTATTGAACTGATCACACAAGAAGAGAATGGGGAGGTTTTTGAAAGTATTGTGGAAGAAGTAGATCAAATGCAGTACGGATTAGAAATGGTCTTATATATGGCGCGATTACAAACGTTTGAGCAAGATTTTTATGTGGAAAGAGTTTCGTTACAGGAAATCGTTCAAGAAGTAATCCGTGAAAATAAACGTCTGTTTATCCGTAGCTATGTTTATCCAGAAGTAAAAGTAAAACAAACTATTATGGTAGAAACCGATAGAAAGTGGCTTCGGTTTGTTATTCATCAAGTGATATCCAATGCCATTAAGTATTCAGCAGGAAGTAGAAAAAACGTTACTATTACTACATTAGAAGAAGAGCGCTCAGTAATCCTTGAAATACACGATCATGGTGTGGGAATCCCAAAAGAAGACCTCCCGAGAGTATTCCGCCCATTTTATACGGGAATAAACGGTCGGAAATTTAAGGAATCTACTGGGATGGGATTATATCTTGTGAAAAATATTATAAAAAGATTGGAACATGATATTGAAATAAAGTCGGAAGTAGGAAAAGGAACAACAATCTGTATTATTTTCCCTTATGCAAATCGTTAGAACGGTATTCAGTTTGACTTTTCAGAAATATTACAGACCTGTTAGATATATGAAAGGTTAATCGATATGAGAAGAAGGGACGCTTAGATAAACTTAGGTTATTAAAAGATAAAAAGGAGCAAAACGATATGGAAATATTAAAGGTCTGTGAACTGAGTAAAATCTATACAGGAAAGGTATCTTATGAAGCGCTCGCCGACATTAATTTGAGTGTGAAAAAAGGGGAGTTTGTAGGAATAATGGGACCATCAGGAAGTGGAAAAACTACTTTGTTGAACATGGTTTCTACTATTGATTCTCCCACATCAGGAGAAATATTGATTAATGGAGAAAATCCATATCAATTATCTCAAAATGAACTGGCATTATTTCGAAGACGTGAATTAGGTTTTGTGTTTCAAGCATTCAATCTTCTTACAACATTAACTGTAAAAGAAAATATTGTTCTTCCTCTGACGTTAGATGGTACTAAAGTTGAGGATATGAATCAGCGTGTAGAAGGTATTGCAGAAAAATTAGGCATTCAAGATATATTAAATAAACGAACATATGAAATATCGGGCGGACAAGCACAAAGAACAGCAATTGCACGTGCTCTAATTCATAAACCTAAATTATTACTTGCAGATGAGCCGACAGGAAACTTAGATTCAAAAGCGGCTAATGATGTAATGGAGTTATTAAAACGATTAAATAAAGAACAAGATGCAACAATGATGCTTGTTACGCACGATCCAGTGGCTGCAAGTTTTTGTGATCGCGTTGTATTTATTAAAGATGGAAAATTATATAACGAAATTTATAACGGAGAAAACCAACAAATGTTTTATCAAAAAATTATAGATGTACTTGCATTACTAGGAGGTCGTAAGCATGACTTTTCAAAGATTCGCTTTTAATAATATCATTCGAAGTAAGCGGACTTATGCTGCACACTTTCTAAGTAGCTCATTTTCAGTTATGGTTTTTTTCACATATTCACTCTTACTTTTTCATCCTGATTTACAAGGAGAACTAGCCTCCACAAGTAAAACAATGAGCCTTTTAGGAACAATGGGGATGCAAATCTCTCAATATCTCATTTTTGTATTTTCATTCTTCTTTCTTTTATATTCGGTGAGTTCTTTTTTAAAAACAAGAAAAAAAGAATTTGGAATTTTAATCATGCATGGTATGACACCGGCGCAGTTAAATAAATTAATTTTTTTAGAAAATATGTTAATTGGAGTCGCTTCAATTACATTTGGTATCTTAATTGGTTTGATATTTTCAAAGCTCAATTTATTGGCAAGTGAAAATATATTAGCGATTGATAAGGGTCTTCCTTTTTACGTTCCTATAAAAGCTGTCTTTACGACAACTGGCGCATTTTTGATTCTGTTTCTAGTCATTTCGTTGTTTACTTCTAAAATGGTAAAAGCAAACAAGTTAATTGATTTGATGAAATCAGAGGAAAAGCCAAAACCAGAGCCAAAGGCATCAAAAGCATTAGCATTTCTTTCCGTATTCTTCATTGGATTAGGGTATGGATGTGTGTTCTATTTCGTACTAGAAAGAAACTTCATTATGCCTTACTTACTTGGAGGGGTAGTCTTTGTAGTGATAGGGACATATTTTCTATTTTCACAGTTGAGCGTGTATGTAATACGTGTCTTAAAGAAAAAAGACACTTTGTTTTTTAATAAAACAAACCTTCTTACTATATCTGAATTGGCCTATCGTATGAAGGATAATGCAACTATGTTCTTTATGCTAGCGATTGTTTCCGCTGTGGCCTTCACAGGGATTGGTACATGCCTAGCAATGGGAAATAAGGGATTAACCGAAATGACCAACCCATTTGCATTTACCTATACTTCGTTAGGAGAAAATGCACAAGAAGAAGAGCACATTACAGAAATAAAAAAACAACTTACTCGCTCAAATTTCTCTTATCAGGTAGCGGTTACGAATCCTAAATTCACGGAAAATAATTTAGTGCTAATCAAAGTATCAGAGTATAACAAGTTTGCAAAAATTTTCGGATATGAAATGGAAAAGATGGATAACGATCAAGAAGCGATTATAGTACCCTCAATCATTTCGCAAAAAGAAAAGTATGCAAGAGGAAAAGATATACCCGAGAAAATAGATGTAGTACAGGAAAACTTAGAAATGTCCCTCCGGGTCAAGAAGGCGGTCCCACATATAGTTCTCCCAAATTCAATTGGAGCCATTATTGTTGTTTCGGATTCTCTGTACGATAAAATCCCTAACAGAAAGACGGAAGATGATTCTTACGTAATGAAAAGTCAATATGGTTTTTTCGTGGAAAATTGGGAGAAATCCAGAGTGGTTACAAAAAAATTAGAAGAAACAATGGGTAATCATAATTCGGTGCAAGCACATCATTATTTTAAAGCGTTGTATTCTGAATGGATTTCTTCGAAACAAGAGAACGGTATTTTACTTATTGTCAGTGTATTAGTAGGGATCGTATTCTTTATGTTTGCAGCCAGCCTATTATATTTCAGGCTATATGCAGATTTAGAAAGAGAACAACAACAATACGAAATGATTGCGAAGGTCGGTCTAAGTAGAAAAGAACTAAAGAAAATCGTAACACGACAGCTTATACTAATGTTCTTCTTGCCTATCATTATAGCGATTATTCATAGCGGGGTCGCTTTTATAGCCTTGCAACAGCTAATTGACTACTCAGTTTTAAAGATTTCGATTTTAATTATACTAGCCTTTATATTCATTCAAAGTGTGTACTTTTTCACTGTCCGTTGGCGTTATTTACAACGGTTATATAAAAAAATTATGTAGCGTATTGATAAAACAAGCAAAGAGGAGAAAAAGCAATGAAAAAAGTAATGAAAGTGTGCGTGGCAGGGATTGTATCTATTTCTATGTTAGGAGCTTGTTCTTTTGGGAAGAAAGAAGAACCAAGGAATGCCGCTTTATTAATTGGAGGAGAACAATCATTAAAAGGAATAGTAAATCAACATAAAAGTGAAATTAAGACCAACACTTTGTATAAAGTGAAGCAAGCAGAAATTGATGGTAAACAAGTATTAATGATGGATCAAAAAACAGCGAAAAAAATGGTTGGGTTAGGTGTATTAAGAGAGTCAGATAATGATGATGAAGTATGGAGTTCAGACCCAATTAAGTCAGTACCTTCAGTTCCAAAAGGTAAAGCTGTCTTACTAGCTAGTAAGAAAAATAAAAAAATCAAGGAGTTAACAATTAATGAAAAGAAAATAGATGTCCAGTATGCTAGTGATACTTGGTTTGGTCACTATCGTAATCCAAATTACGAGGAATTGATTGTAATTGTTGATAATGCGACTTTCAATCAAATCCCTGTAAATGAAACATCAATGGAAATCCTTCATTTCAATAAATCGTATGGTGAAGATAGACCATATAACACAGATGATGTTACGGCTGTACAAGCAGAAACTGAATGGAAAAAACTCACTAAAACTATGGGGAGTCAAGTGGATGTATTAGATGCGGTTTCTATTATAAAAAAATAATAAAAATATATTTAATACAGAAAAACCAGGATGATTTTAAGAATTTATCCTGGTCTTTTTTATTACATTTTTTTAAGAAATATCATCTATCGAAAAAAAAGATAAACAATGGAACAAATGAAACTTGTATCATGTCTATATATTGAAACCATATTAAAAGTGAGGGCAGCTTTATGTTTATTCAAATAAGTTTGAGGTGTGGAAATGGAACAGAAGTTTATTGAAAAATGTAATCATGATGAGCTTGACTATGTTATTAAAGACTATTGGCAAGATGTATGGAATTATTCATTTATTATTACGAAAGATCCGCACTTATCAGATGACATCACGCAAGATGTATTTATAAAGGTTTTTAAACATTGGCATTCGTTTCGAAAGGAGTCATCTATTAAAACGTGGATATTAAAAATTACAAGAAATACGGCAATAAACTATTTGAAATCCTCTTATTTTAAAAGGATATCTTTAGTGGGATTTTTTAGTGACGATAAGCAATCTCCATCGGCAGAACAAGAATTTTTTAAGCAAGAGGAAATGAATGATGTATGGGATGTTGTATTAAAACTACCTAAAAAACACCGGGAAATACTAATATTGGACGCGAAATATGAATTGTCATATGAAGAAATGGCTGAAACATTAGATGTATCAATTGGAACAGTCAAATCTAGATTAAGCCGAGCGAGAAGTAAGGTTTCAAAACTAATAGGGGAGGGTAGAAGTGATGAACAGTAAAAAAAATCCTGACTGGTATAGCAAATTAAAAAACGGACCAATGGAGCGTCGTAAAGATGAAGAAGAATTTATTAATAAAATAAAGCAATCGGTATATCAAAATAGTGAAGTAGATTCTGTAACATATAAGAGACCACCTCGTAAAAAAGCATTGCCTATTGTAGTTGTTTTGGTTTGTACAATGTTATTTTTTATTGTTCAACAACCTGGGCTTGATGATAATAAATCACCGGTACAAAGTAGTACTCAAATTAAGTCGAAAATAAAAGATGAGTCTGCTCAAGAGCCATCATTAAAACAGTTTATGAATGATTTATCTCGAAGTACAATTTCAAAAAATGAAAATGACTTGTATAGAGCGTTAAATGATGAAGTTCTATTTAAAGGGAAGAGTTATAAGAAGGATGAATTAAAATTTGATGAAGATTTGTTTCATGAGTTGCAAGTCGCTCTTACAATGGGGGGAGAATTTGCAAATGATACAAAGAAAGTGTATAAAGTACCAAGTGGAATGACAGAAAGTAACCAATCAAAGCGAGAACATTTTATATATGTAACTGTTACTGGAAATAAAACGAAAATTTTAGCTGAACCAAAACGAGAATCACAAGTTTTATATGAAGTATCGAATGAAATGGTAAAAGCTTGGATTCCAGAAAAAGTGCAGAATGATGGATATATAAAAATATCGACATTTAACGGTAATACTGGGTATGTACAAAAAGAGTATATTTTAACTGATATTAAATATTCATTCGTGTTCGAAAAGGATCATGAAGGTATGTGGAAAATAATAAATATAGATTCTATATGGTAAAAGAGGAAGGTTCACTTTAATGAACCTTCCTCTTTGTTATTATTTTCTTTTTGAAGTGTATGCCAGGACTCTAAAATTTCTGATGTAACGAGAGCAGCAATATTTTTTTCTGAATTACTACCAGGAATAACGACAGAAATAGCAATTTGTGGATCTTCGGTAGGAGCATATGCAATGAATAGAGAATGATTTATCATTCTTTCTTGCTCATTCGGAAAACCTGTAATACCCGTTTTACCTGCGACATGAAAGGGTAAGTTTTTAATCTCCTCTATATTTTGACTCATTCCGCCTTGCACGACACTCCAAAACTTCATAGGATAACGATTTGAACTTTCTAAAATTGGTTTAAACTTTTTTGTTTCCTTACCGTCCTGACTAATAATTGCACTTACGATTTGAGGTTTATATCTATCACCTTTACTCGCCAAAGTTGCTGCATATTGAGCGAGTTGAAGAGGAGTGTGCACTTCATTTCCTCCCCAAGAGGCATTTAATAAAGCAGAGATTCCATTTTCAAACTTACTAGAAGGATGAAATTCATATTCTCCGTCTTCTTCAAAGGGTAAATCAATTCCAGTTTTAGAGCGAAGGCCGAATTGCATTAAATAACCTGTCCATATATTTGCCACTTTTTCTATATTCCCATTATTTTGGTTGAATAAGGGTAGAGCTACTTTTGCTGTCATAAATGTGTTAGATGAATTAATGATAGCCTGACTCGGCGTAATCTCACCTGTTGGTGTTCCAGGTGCATTAGCAATGTTATTTTGATTATCATACTGAAAAGTACCTTTATCTAAATAAGTATCTTCAGGTTGAAAAAGCTTTTCGTTTAATCCAATTAAAATAGTAAGAGGCTTTATAGTAGAGGCCATATTTACATAAGATTCACCATAATTTAATTTTTGAATTGCTTTATTTTGCGACAATGATTTGATGTTTTCTTTTTTAGATGATACATGTGTATGTAATGTATTTGGATCAAAAACTGCTGAGTTGGCCATAGTTAAAATTGCACCAGTTTTTACATCTGTCACTACAGCATAACCAGCATTAGCATCAGGTATTTTCTTAATTTGAGATCTTAATGCTTCCTCTGTTTTTTGCTGCAATTTAGAGTCTAAAGCTAGCCGGACATCTTTTCCTTTTTGTACTTTTTGAATGTTCCATAAGAACTTTTTATTATTCATTTTAAAAATCAGAGTTTTTCCGGGTTTTCCTTTTAAATCATTTTCATATTGAAGCTCAATCCCACTTTTTCCAACAGGTCCATACTTAGAATTAAGGTCATTTTCTACATACCCAATTAGCTGTGAACCAATTTCGTGTTTAGGATAATATCGAATCAATTCATCTTTGATTATTACATTATTGGGTTTGTTCTTGTTTATGAATGTAAGTTCACTCTCATTTATGTCAGAGTAAAACGGTATATCATTCATAGTCTGCTTTTTACAAGATTGTTGTAATTGTAATTTTATGTCCTCTGCAGAAATGTCATGTTGAAACTCGTTTGAAAATTGATTGAAAAAAGCTAATGTGTTTGATGTATCTTGATTCGATAGCTTTTCATCATTAGAAGTGCAATATAGAGACTTAACTTTCTTATTTGTAGCTAGTATTACACCATTTTGATCAAAAATTTTTCCTCTTTCAGCTGAAGAAGTTGCGATAGTAATTGAAATGAAGTTGATTTTTAATAAAATTAGTAAAATCAAACCTACAATAGAAAGAACCGCAAAAAATCTCCATCTTTTCGTATGTAACATATAACCCTCCCTTATGTAGCCTATTCCATCTTATAGTTAATTTTTTTTTTTGTAAATGTGGAACAACTTTATTACTTAGGTTGTCTATTAAGTATTACAGCATGAAGAAAGGAACAATCAGTATGAAAAAAAGTACATGTTAATAGTAAGTCTATGTGTAAGTTTAATATGAGTCATTATACAGTTTAGCATTTCTAATGCAGGCGACAAAAAAATAGAGAAAAAAACAGGAAGGGAGATTTATCAATTACGCGGCTAAACCAAAAGGAATGGATGCTTACAAGGATTTAACAAAAAAGATAAGACACTATTATAACTGAATAGTGGTTTCTAATATATAGGGAACGCTTTTAGTATATTTATTTACTAAGTATTAGTGAGGATTTCCTGAAGCATTATATGGAGGATTTATGAAAGAACAAAAAGTAAAGAAACAGAAGACATATATATCTATTCGATTGAATATAATGTTCCTTTGCATATTTGTACTATTCTCAGCTATTATTATGCAGCTAGGAAAAGTACAAATCGTTGAGGGAGAGGCTTATAAGAACCAAGTGGAAAACAGTCAAAATGAAACAACTAGTATACCAGTTCCACGTGGACAGATTCTAGATCGAGAAGGGAAAACGGTCGTTAATAATAAATCTCTTCGCACAATTACGTATACAAGGGTAAAGGGGATTACGAGTGAAGATATTTTAAAAACAGCAAAAGACTTGGCGAAGGTACTTGAAATGCCTGAGCAAGATATAAATAAATTAACCGATATCGATAAAAAAGATTTCTGGATGCAATTGAATACGAAACGTGCGGAATCAAAGATTACTAAAAACGACATAGGAAAGTTTAAAGAAAAGGGAATAGAGGGAAAAGAACTAGACAAAAAAATTCAAGACTTAAGACGAAGTCGCGTTACAGAAGTAGAATTGGCAGAATTAACAGCACAAGATTTAAAGGTGTTATCTATTAAAAGTAAAATGAGTTCAGGTTATCAACTGACACCACAAATTATAAAAAAAGATGTGACAGATCAAGAATATGCGCGGATAAGTGAAAAACTTGCGGAGTTTCCAGGAGTAGATACAACAGTTGATTGGGAACGTAATTATGTAAATGGTAATTTATTTCGTTCCGTGTTAGGTAATATTACAAGTAGTGAAGAAGGATTACCGAAAGAAAACTTAGATTCTTATTTGGTACGTGGATATAACCGTAATGATCGTGTAGGAAAAAGTTATATTGAACAACGATATGAAGATGTATTACACGGCACAAAAGAAGAAGTGAAAAGCATTACTGATAAATCAGGAAACATTATAAACACAGAAATAATCTCTAAAGGAAAAAGTGGTAGTAGTTTAACATTAACGATTGATATGGAATTACAAAAGAAAGTGGAAGAAAGTATAGAGAAAAATTTGAGAGCTTTTAAGAGTTCAGAGCCATTGTTGGACCGAGCGTTTGTCGTCATGACAAATCCAAATAACGGACAGATTTTATCTATGGCAGGCAAAAAGATTGTAGAAAAAGAAGGGAAAATAGAGATTGAGGATTTGGCATTAGGTAACATGACAACTTCGTATGAGCTAGGATCAGCTGTAAAAGGCGCAACGTTATTAACTGGATATGAGACAGGGGCAATACAGCCAGGAGATCAATTTTATGATGCACCGATGAAATTTAAAGGTACACAAGCCAAGAAATCATGGAATGTATCCGGATTTGGTAATATTAATGATTTACGAGCTTTACAAGTATCTTCGAATGTATACATGTTCCAGACAGCTTTAAAAATTGCGGGAGTTAATTACGTACCGAATGGTTCATTGGATATTAAACAAGAAGCATTTGATAAAATGCGTTATTATTTTAAACAATTTGGTTTAGGGGTACCAACAGGTATTGATTTACCGAATGAAATAATTGGGCAAACGAGAAAAGTAGATAGTCAACCTGGGTTTTTACTAGATTTTTCTATCGGTCAGTATGATACGTATACGCCATTGCAATTGGCACAATATATTTCAACTATTGCAAATGGTGGAAATAGAATGCAACCCCAAATTGTACAAGAAATACGAGAGCAATCAATAAAAGAAGAAGAGGTCGGTAAAGTTATACGCTCTATAGAGCCTGTCGTATTAAATCGAGTTGATATGAAGAATGAACATATTGATCGGATAAAAGAAGGTTTTAGATGGGTATTCCAAGAAGGTGATGGAACTGGCGTGAAGTATTTCAAAAATGCGCCATATAAACCAGCAGGAAAGACAGGGACAGCTCAAACTGTATATGGTGGAGATGATCCAATTGGTAGAAATGCAAAAGGAGAACGTATGGAATGTTACAACTTAACATTAGTTGGATATGCTCCATATGATAATCCAGAAGTAGCATTTTCTGTAGTAGTCCCATGGCTTCATGATGATAAAAATGGAATTAATTCTATAATTGGAAAGGAAATTTTAGATGTATACTTTGATTTAAAAAAGCAACGTATACATGGTGAAGCTGCTAGTACAGATAGTTCGAATCAAAATTAGTAAAATTTGTGCACTTTTCTCAGGGGAAGAGACCCTGTTTATATAAAAGCCTTTATAAGTTAAAGAAAAAGGAAGATTTGAAATAAGAGATAGCGGCTATCATAGTTGCTATCTCTTACTTTTGTTAATATCTTGGCTACTAGTTAAAAAGGTTTTAAATTTATGGAACAAACTTGTTTCTTAGATGGTCTATTATGTGTACGTATAAAAACAGGTTTTCAAATAGGATACAGTGTATTGAATTTACTACTTGTTTTCAGTATTGAAAATTTGAAAGGAATGATGATTTTGAAAAACAAGAGGATGTTAAAAATAGGTTTATGTGTTGGTATATTAGGTTTAAGTCTTACAAGCCTAGAAGCTTTTACAGGAGGGGCATTGCAAGTTGAAGCGAAAGAAAAGACCGGACCAGTTAAACATAAAAATCATGCGACGTATAAAGAATTCTCTCAACTTGAGAAAAAATTTGATGCTCGATTAGGTGTGTATGCTATTGATACTGGTACAAATCGAACAATTACTTATCGACCTAACGAAAGATTTGCCTTTGCATCAACCTACAAGGCATTAGCGGCAGGAGTATTGCTACAGCAAAACTCAACTGAGAAATTAAATGAAGTTATCACTTATACGAAAGACGACTTGGTGGAATATTCACCCGTTACAGAGAAACATGTAGATACAGGCATGAAACTTGGGGAAATTGCAGAGGCGGCTGTTCGTTCCAGTGATAATACCGCCGGGAACATTTTATTTAATAAAATAGGCGGACCTAAAGGATATGAAAAAGCACTTAGACAGATGGGTGATCGGGTTACTATGGCTGATCGCTTTGAGCCAGAGTTAAACGAAGCTACTCCAGGAGACATTCGTGACACTAGTACAGCGAAAGCCATTGCTACCAATCTTAAGGCTTTTACGGTCGGAAATGCACTTCCAGCTGATAAACGTAAAATTCTTACAGAGTGGATGAAAGGAAATGCTACAGGAGACAAACTTATTCGTGCAGGCGTACCAACTGACTGGGTAGTTGGAGATAAATCAGGAGCTGGAAGTTATGGGACACGAAATGATATTGCTATCGTTTGGCCGCCTAATAGAGCACCCATTATCATCGCAATTTTATCTAGTAAAGATGAGAAAGAGGCTACCTATGATAATCAACTAATTGCAGATGCAGCTGAAGTTATAGTTAAGGCTCTTAAATGATAATTTCTCAATTCTTTTTGTAATGTAATTGAAAATAGGAACCTAGAAAGCGATTCTTTTTACTGTGAAAAGAATCGCTTTTTTGTATTCCTATAATGAGTAGTAAGTATATAAGCGAAAATTATTATTTCATGGACAATTTATCCCCTAAAGTGCATGAGGGAAATTTTCTCCTGTGGTGTTCGTAGCAATATGATTATTATGTATACGATAATAATATTTTGGAGTAGTTAAGCTAGATACTCCTATATGGATATGTAATTTTACATATCCATATAAAAGACACATATGTGTTAATCACTATTAAATTATATTGAAATCATTTTTAAGTAAGGGATTCATATAGATTTAAGGGAATCAAAGAATTTTTATGTTTAATTATCATAGTATAATTATTTCACTTTATGAAATGAAATTTGTATTTAACTTTTTTAAATATAATATTTTTAAATTCGAATAATAAATATCTGAAAAATTAAATTTAATCAATGTGATTTTCAGGTTTACTTATGAAAAACATAGTGTTTAAAATGAGGGGGAAGTAAGGTCCTTATATTCTATCAAAAATAAATAAAAAACGAGATACGATTACTCTATCAAAAAAATTTCTATCCTCAAGTGTGTGTGATGAAATCCTAACGTTAGGTTGTACAAAATTTACGATTAAAACTGTAAAAAACAATAGTGAAGAGGTGTACGGAATGAAGAATAAAATTATGACAGGATTTTTAATAACATCAATCGTTACTGGAGCGACTATTCCTATCAATACTCTCGCAATGCCAATCGTTCAGGCAGAAACGAAACAAGATAATATAGATATTTCCTCAGCATTACGAAAAATAGGTGCACACTCCAAATTAACACAAACCTTTATAGATGGAGCCTTAGTAAGTCCGAATGTGCAACTTGAAGAAGTTCCATCTTTAAATACAACTCAATTTCTAATTAAACAAGATATGAAAGAGTGGTCATCAGAACTATATCCAAAATTAATTCTACTAAATTCAAAAAGTAAAGGATTTGCAACGAATTTTAATAGCTATTATCCAACATTAAAAGGATTTGTAGATAATAAGGAAGATAAAGAAGGGTTTTTAGATAGACTGGAAGTTCTTCAAGATATGACTATAACAAACCAAGAAAACGTGCAACGTCAGATTAATGAGTTAACAGATCTTAAACTACAGGTAGATAAGAAGTTGAAAAATCTTGATACGGATGTGGTAAAAGCACAGAGTGTACTTAGTTCAGAGGGAACAGGAAAAATAGACAAGTTAAAAAATGAAATGCTAAATACAAAAAAGTTAATTCAAAATGATTTACAGCAAATAGCATTATTACCAGGAGCTTTAAATGAACAAGGGCTAAAGGTATTCCAAGAAATTTATAGTCTATCAAAAGATATCATTGAACCGGCTGCTCAAACAGCGGTAGTAGCGTATAACAAAGGAAAAGAAATAAACAATGCTATTGTAGAAGCAGAGAAGAAAGCAGAGCAAGAAGCAACAGAAAAGGGAAAATCAGCTATAGAAATTGAAGTTGCCAAAAAAGAAGCACGTGAAACGATAGAGAAAAGTAAAAAAGGTGAAATTGCTGCAGCTGCAGTTACAAAAACGAAAGAGTATGATCTTATGAAAGTGATTGATCCTGAAAAAATTAAAAAAACATATAGTACCTTTGCCGAAATTAATAAACTAACAGCAGAGCAAAGAGTATATTTAAATGATTTAGAGAAACAAAATCAGAAATTATATGACTTAACAACTAAATTAACAGTAGCAAATTTACAAAAATCAATGATTCTTTTCATGCAAAATGATTTGCATACATTTGCTAATCAAGTAGATGGAGAAATTGAGCTAATGAAACGTTATAAAGAGGATTTGAATCTAATAAATAATAGTATTACAAAATTATTGACTGAAGTTGATACTAGTAACACTCAGTCTCAAAAAGATACATTAAGACGACTAAAAAATGTAACAAATCAACTCGAAGAGCAAGTTTATAAATTTTAATATTAAGAATTTAGGTTTAATAAAAAGATAATAACTCAATTGAAAATAAGGAGGAGAATCAAATAATGAAATTTCCATTTAAGGTCATAACTTTGGCCGCTTTAGCAACGGTTATAACTGCTACGAATGGTAGTACTATTCACGCACTTGCACAAGAACAGACAGCACAAGAACAGAAAATAGAAAATTATGCGTTAGGACCTGAAGGGTTAAAGAAAGTGTTGGCTGAAACAGGCTCCCATATTCTTGTAATGGATTTGTACGCAAAAACAATGATTAAGCAACCGAATGTAAATTTATCCAACATTGATTTAGGTTCAGGAGGGGGAGAATTAATCAAAAACATTCACCTGAATCAGGAACTGTCACGAATCAATGCAAATTACTGGCTAGATACAGCGAAGCCAAACATTCAAAAGACAGCACGTAATATTGTAAATTATGATGAACAATTTCAAAATTATTACGACACACTAGTAGATACTGTAAAAAAGAAAGATAAGGCGGGCCTCAAAGAAGGAATAGGGGATTTAGTCGGTACAATTCATACAAATTCAAATGAAGTTACGGAAGTTATTAAGATGTTAGAAGCTTTCAAAACAAAGTTGTATACAAATACTGTAGATTTTAAAAATAATGTTGGAGGTCCAGATGGACAAGGGGGATTAACGGCTATATTAGCGGGAAAACAAGCACTAGTCCCACAACTTCAGGCCGAAATTGAGAATTTACGTTCTACGCAGAAAGCACATTTTGATAATGTATTAGCCTGGTCAATTGGTGGTGGATTAGGAGCAGCTATTTTAGTTATTGGAACGATTGCAGGAGCGGTAGTAATTGTTGTGACCGGTGGCACAGCGACACCAGCTGTTGTTGGTGGTCTAACAGCTCTAGGGGCAGCTGGTATCGGTTTAGGAACAGCAGCTGGTGTTGAGGCATCTAATCATATGAACTCCTATAATGAAATTTCGAATAAAATTGGAGAATTAAGTATGAAAGCTGATTTAGCTAACCAAGCAGTTATTTCACTTACTAATACAAAAGACACTTTAACATATTTGTATCAAACAGTTGATCAAGCAATTATGTCTCTAACAAGTATTCAGCAACAATGGAATACGATGGGAGCGAATTATAAAGATCTATATGATAATATCGACCAAATGCAAGAACATAAACTTTCTTTAATACCTGATGATTTAAAGGCTGCAAAACAAAGTTGGAATGATATTCATAAGGATGCAGAATTCATTTCAAAAGACATTGCTTTTAAACAAGAAAAAACAAATTAAAAATCAATATATATGTATAGGAGGAATTAAAATAAATAAAAACTTTCCTTATAAACTACTTGCTGTATCGACGTTTTTAACTCTGACAACAACTACTGTAGTTTCTCCAGTGGCAGCCTTCGCAAGTGAAAGTAAAATGGAACAAACTAGTACCGAAGATATATCTCTTTCTGTAAACAGCGAAAAGATGAAAAAAGCTTTGCAAGATGCTGGGGTATTTGCAAAATCCATGAATGATTACTCTTATTTGTTAATTAAAAACCCAGATGTTAACTTTGAAGGCATTGACATTAAAGGATATACAAATCTACCTAGTCAAATTCTACAAGATCAAAAGAATGCAAGAGAGCATGCTACGAAATGGGATTCACACATAAAAAAACAACTTTTAGATACACTGACGGGGATTGTAGAGTATGATACTAAATTCGACAATTATTATGACACATTAGTAGAAGCGATTAATGAAGGGGATGCAGACACATTAAAAGAAGGCATGACAGATTTACAAGGTGAGATTAAACAAAATCAAGCATATACACAGAATTTAATACAAGAACTAGCTAAGCTAAGAGATAGTATTGGAGAAGATGTCCGGGCATTTGGAGGTCATAAAGATATTTTGCATTCGATTCTGAAAAACCAAGCATCTGGAATTGATGAAGATGAAAAGCGCCTAAATGAAGTTTTAGAGCAAGTAAGACATTTTAAACAAGTAGAATCAGATGGAATAATAACTGTATCAATTCCCTCAATTCCTACGTGGATTGCTGGTGGTGTAATGATAGGGGTAGCAAGAAATAATTTAGGTACGTTAGAGCCGTTGTTAGCACAATTACGTCAGACTATAGATTATAAAGTAACATTAAATCGTGTAGTTGGTGTTGCGTATAATAATATTAATGAAATGCACAATGCGATTGGATCGGCTATTAATGCACTTACCTATATGTCTGCACAATGGCATGATTTAGATTCTCAATATTCGGGAGTGCTTAGTCATATTGATAAAGCATCCCAAAAAGCGGATCAAAATAAATTCAAATTCCTAAAACCTAATTTGAATGCAGCGAAAGATAGTTGGAAAACATTGAGAGCGGATGCGTTTACATTAAAAGAAGGGATAAAAACATTAAAAATGGATCTTGTTTCTTCAAAAAAATAGCGGAATACAGTATTTGTTGCAAGGGCATTTATACAGTTATAAAATGATTTTTTGTTCTTTATAAATTGAAAAGACGGAGGTATCATCAGGCCTCTGTCTTTTATTTTATTGAAATATTTTTATAATTCCATCCTATATGTAGAAAGTAGTTATACAAGTTTGAATTTTTAAGGTGAATGATTTTTATGAATTTTTCCATAAAACCTGATCTATGATTAGTGAGCTTTATATTCTTATTTTCCTAATTGAATACTTTTATACAATTAGATGGAAGTTAACAATACTAAATCAAAACATAATAGGTTGTTATTGATAAGTTTATCCTAAAGTTGTTATTTTATGTGTCATCAAATAACATTTATAAACAATTAGAAATAAAGAAAAGGAGACTATTATGAGAAAAAATAGAGTATTAGATACAACATAAATAGCGTAAAAAATTTTTGGTGTAAAAACGTAATAAGTAAAATAATAATCCTTAAATGTACTAAGGGAAAATGAGGGAGATAATATGGGGAATAACTCAAAATATAAAACTAGAAAAATACTTGCAGCTACCGCTACAGTAACTATGCTTACGACTGGAATGGTTTCTTCATCAGATGTCTTTGCAGAGGAAATGCAGCAACAAAAAAAATTATCAACATCACTGCAAGAAGAAAAGTCAGTTAAATTAGAAAATAGAACATATACAGTCCCAGGAAAAGGGGATGTTGAGGTACTAAAACAACAGGAAAGAAAAAGTATGGCATTTAGTCCATATGAACCAACTGGTTTATATGCAAAGCCAAATGAACAAATAACAATTAATGTAGAAGGAAATCAAGATATTCAAGCATACATTGGAACGTATTCGTATGATGCTTCTTGGAGAGAAGATTCTAAAATAAAATCATTTACATTAAAACCGGGTATAAACACAATCCAATCTCCAAATGGGGGAATGATTTATTTTTATAATAAACAACAAGGTGGTACCATTCGAACAACAGTCACAACAGGTGGGACGACTACTCCTTTCTTTGAACTAGGAAAGCATACGAAACAAGATTTAATAAACATGCTGGACCAATATCCAAATGCACATGCAGTGGAGTTAAAGGGAGAACGTGTATTAATTACGGCTAGCCCTGCACGTGTTAAGAAATATTTGTTGGGTTCTAATACAGATCCTGTACAACTCTTAAAAAAGTTGGATGAAGCTACTCGAATTCAGGACAAAGTAGCTGGGTTATCCAAGGAACAAGCAGATAAACATTATATTCATTACGTAGAAGAAAATCATTCGCCCGATTATTATATGTATGCGTATCCTTATCGAACCGCTTATGTAGGAGATGCAATCCAATACGTGTTAGATATTAATAAATTTATAAAAGATGGCTGGGGTCCATGGCATGAGGCAGGGCATTTGAGACAACAATGGCCCTGGAATTTTTATAATATGACAGAAGTACAAAATAATATATACAGCCTTTCTGTAGAAAAAGCATTTAATCAACCATCCAATTTAGAGAAAAGTGGAATTTATCCAAAAGCGTTTCAATATCTAGAACAAACGAATAAAAATTATGACGAAATTAGTGATGTTTTTGTTAAGCTTGTTATGCTTTGGCAACTACAGTTAGCATATGGAGAGGATTTCCATCCTAAATTACATCAATTGTATAGAGACATGCCTTCAAGTGAACTTCCACAAACTGATGAAACGAAAAAACAATTATTTATGATTTCAGCATCAAAAGTAGCCAAACAAAATTTGATTCCTTTCTTTGAGAAGTGGGGATTACGTCCAAATAACGATACCATCCAAAAAGTGGCTGCATTAGGATATCCAATTTTAACAGCAGAGATTTGGAAGGGTACGGATTCTAATCCAATTAAACCAGATATGCCTAATGGAAATAATATTTTAGAAGGAAACAAGTTTGCATGGTCATTAAAAGGAATTAGTGATTTTGAGTTTGCTAAAGTCAATTTCAATAAGTCGACAGAAGAAATGCAAATCGACTTAAAAGAAGGCATACCGCATCATTATTTTAATGAAACATATGCGAGTATTAAAGTACAAAATGCATCAGGAAAAGTAGTATATAAGAAAGACATTTATGGAAACAAACAACAAAATGCTGAACTGCAAAAAGTTCCAGTCAAAGTAGGAGATTATATTGAGTTAACACATCTAGAAGGTGTGCATAGAGCAACTTTTATGAATGTCGATAATAGTAAACAAGAGAGCTTTGGAAAAAAAGCCATATACGAAGTTACAAAGGATGGCCTGAAAACAGTAAATCAAATTGTTAATCCGAAACCAGATACAGAGGCTCCGACACAGCCACAAGGATTATATGCAAGCAACGTTTCTTCTAACAGTGTAGAGCTAAAATGGAACCCTTCTACAGATAATGTAGGTGTAAAAGAATATCAGGTACTACGCGATGGACAATTGATTCAAACGGTACAAGGAACGACGTTTACTGATCAAAACTTAACAGCTAATAAGGAATATAAATATGCAGTGAAGGCTGTAGATGCAGCTGGAAATACATCAATTCAAAGTAACATTCTTCCGATAAAAACAAAGGATCAAAATGTATCTTATGAAAAATGGGATCCGAAGAAGGCGTATACAAAGGGTGACAAAGTAGAACATCAAGGGAAAGTGTATGAAGCTGTTCAAAATCATCAAGGAAATGGTGACACGAATTGGATATTTGCTTTATCGTTATGGAAACCAATTACAATCAAGTAATATGTAAGAATCAGATGTGAAGATAGAACAACATCCAGTATTTTAAAGAATTACTGGATGTTGCTTGAATTTTGATAGATTTCTCTATTAAGTTAGTATTCAAAAATAAAAATAAGAAAAGGAAGTAGATTAGTGATTAGTCAGAAAACAAAGAAAAGGTTTAATAAAGTTATTATAATTACCGCAGCATGTAGCATATTTTCTATGTTTGGAGCGTCTATTTCGCACACTAAAGCTGCAACACATTCAGCTGCTCCAGCAGTTTATGTCAGTCCCAAAAATATACCTGCCTCAGATATTATTAGTATAGACTGGTCACCAGTTCAGACTCCACCTTATACGTACTGGGCTGTACACAACTGGAATGCAGGTGGTGAAGCTGGAGGATATGCTGGTTTTCAACAACAAAGTGGGTTTGATGAAAATGGAAAACGTACTTTACATTTTGCTTTATGGGATCCAATTTCCTCTAAAGAAGCAATAAAGGCCGAATACTTATCTCCGAATTCGCAAGCTGGACCTTTTGGAGGAGAAGGAACAGGAATGAAGGTTCAAACAACTTATGGTTGGAAAGACTACAATTGGTACAGAATGACAATGCGTTCATGGCAAGAAAATGGTCATACTAAATTTGGACAATGGCTGAAAGATGTAACAAATAATAAATGGCATCAAATTGCAATTATGGATTTTCCTGTTGCTAATGTTGCATTTAATCATGGATTAGGAATGTTTCAAGAAGACTGGGCTGATAGTGGACAGAATGTTCGAGAAGCGCGCCTGAAAAATGGTTATAGCCGAAAGTTAGTAGATAAACAATGGAGTTCTTGGAATAATCAAAATATCTCAGGGACGCATGATAATACTTATCAATATGATGGAGGAGCCACTTCAGAATATGTATGGGTCAAAGCAGGAGGTAATACGCAGTCTACCATTGGATCAGGAAAAATATTCACGCTAAATCAACCTACTCAACCTGAAATAGGAAAACTAGATTTTGATATTCAATCTATATATTATGAAAATGAAAAATTAAATGTATCTTGGAAACTAAAAGAAAATAGTACACCGCAATTTAAGGGGAAAATTGAAATTTATAACAATGAAAATATGACGGGCCAACCTATTAACGTAATTGATGATATTAAATCTTATCAAAATGGAATCAGTCAATCTATATCATTATCAACAAATGCTTATGCAAAAATTGTATTAACGGATTTATTTGATCAAACTGTTGAGAAAAAGGTACAAATCAAAAATGAATCTCCAAACATTTTTGAAGGTAAAGGATTTGCATGGTCGCTGAAAGGGATTGGCGATTTTGAATTTGCGAAAGTAAATTTAAATAAATCAACAGAAGAAATGCAAATTGATCTAAAAGCAGGTGTACCACATGACTACTTTGATAGTACATATGCAAGTATTAAAGTGCAGAATACATCAGGTAAAGTGATCTATAACAAAGAGATTTATGGAAACAAACAGCAAAATGCTGAATCACAAAAGGTACCAGTCAAAGTAGGAGATTATATCGAGTTAACACATTTAGAAGGTGTGCATAGAGCTACTTTCACAAATGTCGATAATAGTAAGCAAGAGAGTTTTGGAAAAAAAGCCATATACGAAGTTACAAAAGAAGGTCTGAAGAAAGTAGAAAAAATGCCAGAAGCAACAATCTTAGATGGAAATCAATTTGGATGGTCATTAAAAGGATATAGTGATAGAGAAATTGCAAAAGTAGATTACGATAAAACGGCAGAAGAGATGAAGATAAAACTAGAAGCAGGTGTACCACATTCCTACTTTGCTAGTACGTATGCGAGTATTAAGGTCCAGAATTCTTCTGGAAATGTTCTGTACAATAAGGAAATCGTGGGAAATAAACAACAAAATGCTGAAAGCCAAACTGTGCCAGTCAAGGTAGGGGATTACATTGAATTTACCCATATAGAAGGAGAAGCAACAAAGGAGAAAACGCGAGCAACTTTAACTAACCTTGAAAATAACAAAAATGAAACCATTGGAAAGACAGCAAGGTATCAAGTTACAAAAGAAGGCCTGAAGAAAGTAGAGAAAATGCCAGAAACAACAGTTTTAGATGGAAATCAATTTGCCTGGTCTTTAAAGGGATATAATGATCGAGAAATCGCAAAAGTAGAGTATAACAAAGCAACAGAAAAAATGCAGATTAAAATAGAAGCGGGAGTACCCCATTCCTATTTTACTAGTACGTATGCCAGCATTAAAGTTCAAAACTCATCTGGCAATATTTTGTACAATAAAGAAATTGTAGGAAATAGACAACAAGCTGCTGAAAGCCAAACTGTTCCAGTCAAAGTAGGAGATTATATTGAGTTGACTCATATAGAGGGAGAAGCACAAAAGGAAAAGACACGTGCCACACTTACTAATCTTGAGAATAGTAAACAGGAATATATAGGAAAGAAAAGAATATATCAGGTTACCTCTATGGGATTATTAATAAAGTCATAGATTTCACTACAAAACTTAAATTATTGATTTATATATTATATAAAAATCTTAACTATTAAGCGCATTTAAAAATGCTCAAGAGAAAATAGATTGGCGGGTATAGTATGAACATATTCAAAGGGTTTCTAATTTCATCAATTGCAATGACAACATTCGTAGGAACAGATCTAATACTACAAAATGATAGAATTCATAATAAAGTTTACGCTGAATCTTATAATGTCACATACAAAGAAACAGATTCTAATAAAAGAGATTCACAGGAAGAACAATTAATTGTAAAGTTTAAAAATGAAATTGATTTACCTTATGAAGATGGTATTGAGAAACGAATAAAAAATGGAAATTATGATAACAATTTAAAAAAGTTATTTTCTGAAAATACAGAACTTACTTTGAATCGCCTGTTCTCATCTGTAAATCCAATAGAGATTGAAAAGTTATCATTACACTCTAAATCATTTGCTAATCAATCAGCTAACAATTTATTAAATTATTATATTGTACAAGCTCCTAATAACATTGAAATAGAATTATTACTGAAAAAATTTGAAACATCACCTCTTGTAGAAGAAGCTTATATACAAGAAAAACAAATTTTGACACCCCCTGAAATACAGTTACCAGATTTATCTGTTAATCCGTACGATGATCCTAGATTTAAAAATCAAGGATATCTTGAAGCGGCACCAAAGGGAATTAATGCCTCGCATGCTTGGAGCATTAAAGGTGGTGACGGGAAGGGTACAACTTTTGTGGATATGGAATATGGATGGTTATTGAACCATGAGGATTTAGTCAATAAAAATATAAAGCTTATGTCTGGACAAAATATAAGCCAACATAGAGCTCATGGTACTTCTGTATTAGGAATTGTTTCATCCGAAGATAATCAAATTGGAAATATTGGAATTGCACCAAAAGCAAATGTAAAAGTAATATCCCAAATTAGGGATAATGGAATTTATAATACAGCGGATGCTATTTTAAGTGCTGTACATAATTTACAAGCAGGGGATATTCTTTTATTAGAGGCACAAGCTTCGTATGATGGGTATGGGGATAAATATTTACCTGTAGAAGTACATCCAGATATTTTTGATGCGATTCGTGTTGGTACAGATAAAGGGATTATTATTATAGAAGCTGGCGCAAATGGTTCAAACGACTTAGATAATTTTAAAGATCGTAATGGAAAAAAGATCTTAAATCGAAATAGTCCAGACTTTAAGGATTCAGGTGCTATTATGGTTGGGGCGGGATCATCAACTGTTCCACATAAACGTTTATGGTTTTCAAATTATGGAAGTCGATTAGATGTATATGGATGGGGAGAAAATGTTGATACAACATCAGCAAATCCAAGTCAAAATACTACAAATTTATATACATCAACATTTAGTGGCACATCAAGTGCTTCACCAATTATTGCTGGGGCAGCAACTTCGATTCAAGGTATTGCTAAAGAACATCGAGGTTCCCCTTATACACCAGCCGAATTAAGAAATATCTTAAGTAATCCAAATACAGGAACAAAATCTCAAGATCCGTGGAATGATAGAATAGGTGTTTTACCTGATCTAAAATCTATATTAGATAACTTAGGTTTTAATCCAGATATACCGAACTCTTCTAATATTTTAGAAGGAAAGCAGTTTGCATGGTCGCTAAAAGGAATTAGCGATTTCGAGTTTGCTAAAATCAATCTCAATAAATCGACAGAAGAAGTGCAAGTTGATTTAAAGGCAGGCATACCACATCATTATTTTAATGAAACATACGCGAGTATTAAAGTACAAAATGCATCAGGGAAAGTAGTATACAATAAAGACATTTATGGAAACAAACAACAAAATGCTGAATCGCAAAAAGTTCCAGTCAAAGTAGGAGATTATATTGAGTTAACACATCTAGAAGGTGTGCATAGAGCTACTCTCACAAATGTTGATAATAGTAAACAAGAGAGCTTTGGAAAAAAAGCCATATACGAAGTTACAAAAGAAGGTCTGAAGAAAGTAGAAAAAATGCCAGAAGCAACGGTTTTAGACGGAAATCAATTTGGTTGGTCTTTAAAAGGATATAGTGATAGAGAAATTGCAAAAGTAGATTATAATAGGGTAACAGAGAAAATGCAGGTGAATTTAGAAGCAGGCGTACCACATTCTTATTTTAATAATACGTATGCAAGTATCAAAGTACAGAATTCATCCGGTAGTGTTGTGTACAATAAGGAAATAGTGGGAAATAGACAGCAAACTGCTGAAAGACAAACTGTGCCAGTCAAAGTGGGAGATTATATCGAGTTTACCCATATAGAAGGGGAAGCAGTAAAGGAAAAGACACGGGCTACACTTATTAACCTTGAGAATAATAAACAAGAATATATAGGTAAGAAAAGAACCTATCAAGTTACTTCAACAGGTTTACACAAAATAGATTAACATGAAGAACATTCAAATTATTAGTAAGATGCTAAATAGTCGTTCATTATGAACGGCTATTTGGCTTTTATTTATATAAAAGTGAAATATAATCCAATGTTTAATGATTTATCAGAAGTAAAAAGGTAGGTATTATATAAAAGAAAATGAATAATTTATGCAGAGCTTGTATATGGTATTATTATTTAACTATTCTAAAATCAATTTATAAAAACGCTGGAATGTTTTTTAGAAAACAACTGACTCCATAGGTGGAATTTGGAAGATTAATTCTATTTTAGAGTTTATTTTTATAAGGAAATTCACATACGTGGATTAGTATTAAGATTCAAAATGTAAAATATCTAAAAACCTAAGTACAAGCACACATTTTAAATAAAAAAAGTGAGAAGAATGAATAACATTCTTCTCACTTTTAGCAATTAGGGTCGGCATATACATAAATATGCGTTTGAGTGGAATTTTGGATGAAAAATCCACATGCATAGTATACCAAAATATTTAAGGCCCTTCGTATGCAATATTGCATACGAAGAGTAGGTGGATATAATAGTTAACTTACTTCTATTAAAAGTAAAATGTGTTTATATTAAAAAAGTTAAAATCCAATTGAAGCTGGTTAAGATCTTAATTCTTCATAGCTACCTAATTAATCAATTCTAGCTACTGAGTAGGAAAAAGTTAATTAATTTGAAAATGATTTGAGTAGGTAAATTCTCCGTTATACTTAATTACTGCAATATATGTCCCTTTAGTATATACATTTGTAATTGGTGTTCTCCAAATTTCTAACCCTTTAGGCGTAGTAATAAATTCTGGTTCAATTGTAATAAAGCGTTGTAAAGTACCGTCAGGGTGAACCTTGAAAATCTTCATTTTGGCACCAAAATGCGCTCTACCAAAACGTTGAGTTAAGTAGAAAGTATCACCTGTTATGAGGTGTTCAATATTCCAGTCGGGTTGGTATGTACTATTTTCAGCTCCCTATAAATCAAAGGCTACGGGAAATATGGTAATAGCAATTCTCACATTATTGAGGGACTGGAAAAACAACAAAGACGTTCTCAAATGCATGTATAGATATTTATAACAAAGATTCAAAAAAGAATAGGTAATATAGCTATTGGAATAAGATTGTTTTTGTCTATCTCCTGAAAAGGAGGATGGACAAACCATACCAAAGAAACTTGCATTTCATTATCTATAGAAGTGTAATGTCATTAAAGTGAGATAGGATACAGGCTAATATTGAGAAATGTAAAGTTTGTAGAGTTTGAAACAAATTAAAGAAGTAACATAAGGGATTTACGCATATAGTAATGTCGACGGATAAAGTTAACAGAATATTCGTTTTGATAAGATAAAATAATAGTATTTTTATCTTATAATATTGTTACTACGATGAAATAAGGCTAATAATTAGTTAACTTAAAAATTAAATTCAGATAGGAAGAGGATAATGAAGACCAGAGATAATTATAAAATTATTGTGATTGGCGCTGGGACTGCAGGACTATCTTCTACTGCACATTTGTTACGAAATGTATCCCTATTGAAAGAAAGTATAGCTATTATCGATTCATCTAAAAAACATTACTTCCAACCACTATGGAGTTTAGTTGGGGGAGGAATTGTTTCAAAGGAATGTACGATGCGTGATCAAGAATCACTTATTCCAAAAGGAGCAACGTGGATTCCTAAAAGTGTTGTTAAGTTGTTTCCAGATGAAAATAAGATACTTTTAGATGATGGAATGCTACTTGAATATGAGATTCTTATTGTAGCAGCCGGTATACAAATAAATTGGGGTGGTATTAAAGGCTTAAAGGAGTCTATTGGGACTAATGGGATTTGTAGCAATTATTCTTATAAATATGTTGATTCTACTTGGAGAGAAATTGAAAAATTCAAAGGAGGAAATGCGATTTTTACCCACCCCAATACTCCTATTAAATGTGGTGGCGCCCCACAAAAAATTATGTATTTAGCAGAAGAGTATTTTTGTAATGACGGTTTGAAAAACAGAAGTGAAGTAATGTTTTATTCTGCGAACGCTAACATATTTCAGGTACCGCGTTATGCTGAAACATTAGAACAAGTACTAGAAAGAAAGCAAATTATAACGAACTATAATAAAAACTTAGTAGAAATTATCGCTGAAAAGAGAGAAGCAATTTTTGAAGATACGCAAACACTGAAACGAGAAACAGTACCATATAGTATGATACATGTTGTTCCACCAATGGGGCCACCTAACTTTATTAAAGAAAGTGAGATAAGTGATCATCAGGGGTGGGTAGATATAAGTCCTTATACTTTGCAGCATGTAAAATATAAGAATATTTTTGGACTTGGAGATTGTACCAATTTACCTACATCTAAAACTGGAGCGGCAATTCGAAAACAAATACCTGTCTTAAAACAAAATATTTTGGACGTACTTAATGGAAGAGACTTGCAGGCTAATTATGATGGGTATACATCCTGTCCGATTGTTACAGGATATAAAAGTCTTATACTCGCTGAATTTAACTATGAACATGAGCCTCAAGAAACGTTTCCGTTTAATCAAGCGAAAGAACGGTATAGTATGTTTTTACTTAAAAGGTATATGTTGCCCTATATGTATTGGAATTTAATGTTGAAAGGGATTCTATAAGGAAAGATAGGGAGTTGTTGTAACAACCGAGAAGTAATTTGAAATAAGCATTTGGAGGGAATAGCTATGCTTTTAAAATATTTTTATGATGAAAAATTAGCTCATGCTTCCTATTTAGTTGGTTGTCAGAAGGAAGGCGTAGCAATTGTTATTGATCCCAGCCGCTATATAGAACAATATATAGAATTTGCTAAGAAAGAGGGAATGGAAGTAATTGCTGCGGCTGAGACTCATATTCATGCAGATTTTCTATCTGGGTCTAGAGAACTTTCCCTTCTTTTTAATGCAAATTTATATGTATCAGATGAAGGAGATAGTGATTGGAAATATCAAAATCTTAACGAGGGTCGATACAATTTGGTTAGAGAGGGAACAGAGTTTAAGGTTGGTCATATAAAATTCAATGTCATTCATACCCCAGGGCATACGCCTGAAAGTATTTCCTTTTTAGTAACCGATACAAGTCAAAATAATTATATGAATGATAAACCGATAGGAATATTCACAGGTGATTTTATATTTGTAGGAGATATAGGTAGACCCGATTTATTAGAAATTGCTGTTGGTATTAAAGATACCGCAAAAATAGGAGCGAAACAATTATTTGATTCTATACAAAAAATAAAAATACTCCCTGATTATTTGCAAATATGGCCATCACATGGTGCAGGAAGTGCATGTGGAAAAGCATTAGGAGCAATTCCAACTTCCACATTAGGTTATGAAAAGATGTTTAATTGGGCGTTTCAATGTAATGATGAAGATAATTTTATATCGAATTTATTGACGGGACAGCCAGAGCCTCCAAAGTATTTTCCATTAATGAAGCATTTAAATAAGTATGGTCCACCAACTCGTAAGAAGAGAGAGATTACTGCTATTTATATAATAGAAGAACTTCAAGAAGTGATAAGGGGTGTTCAGCAAATAGTTGATATAAGGGATGTAGAGTGTTTTGCTGCTGGCCACATCGAGAAGTCAATTAACATACCTTATAACAATTCTTTCACAACTTGGTGTGGGGGGATATTAGATTATAAAAAAGAAACTTTAATAATTTTAGATGCGGAAAATGTTAAAGTGGAGGAAGTTATTAGAGACTTTGAGTCCATTGGCTTAGATAATATTATTGCTTTTGCACCTTCAAAGGTAATTCAAAGATTCCATAGTTTAGAGATTTATAAGGAAAAAACATCAAATGAATTATATCCGTTAATAAAAGATGGAAGTGTAAAGGTTATCGATGTGCGTAGTAAAAAAGAGTGGGATGAAGGACATCTTCATGATGCAATACATATCACTTTAGGTAATCTATTTGAACGGCTAGATGATGTACCGAAAAATTGTCCAATAGTTTTACAATGTCGAACGGGGTTACGTTCCGCTATAGCAGCTAGCATTTTACAAAAAGCTGATATAAAGAAAGTAGTTAATTTAAAGGGAGGATTTCTTACGTGGAAAAAAGAAGGGCTCCCCTATACAACATGTAATCAAGAAATTTGAAATATATCAAAAGAGTCAAATGGAAAGAAAATAGAATCATTTGAAATAATCTAAGGGGATAAATAATAAAATTCAATTGCTATCAGTATGGGATATATAAACTAAAAATGATTTATTAAAGCCGCATTAAACGATAAAATTAAGCACAAATATGCTGATGTGTATCTATTCTATCAAAGTACATAAAACTAAAACTAAGATATTCGAACGAACTCAAAAAGCCGAAACCCCTTAACTTAGGAATTTCGGCTTTGATAATGGTATCTGGCATGTTTACTGCAATAGAGTTATAAGTTCTTAAATTCCTTAAATTAGAAACTTGTACTTGATTACCGTGGTTAAATTGTTGCTCTTTTAAAAGAACTGGTTAGAGAAAAAAGAAAAATCTATTGGTTAGCATTTAACCGAAAGATTTTTCTTTGAATTAGCATCTTTTATATCATAATTATTGAGGAAGGGAAATTCGACTGAGAAATGCTGTCAAATAAAAGAATAGGCTAATCTAATTTCTAATGGTCCCAGTATCTTTTATTTTGACGTGTGTTTTTACAGTTATTTTAGCCTCTGCTAACGCTTGCAACCAATCTCCTTTTAGTTTTTTCCACTCGTTATATTGAAAAGCTCTAGCATATAACGATAATCCGATAGGATCAATTTTATTCTTTTGTAATTCATACAACATATTTTGTAATTTCTTATTAATTTCTTTTTGAACCTCATTTTCTAAATTATGTATGTTTTTTTTATTATCATAATGCTCCTTAATTAAATGTGCGTTAGTTTTTTCTATTATAGCTACATTAGCGTTTATATCGAAATTAAATACAAACTTTCCTTTTTGAAAATTAACATCTATTTTCCTAGTCGCATTCTGTATTAATATAGAAGTGTTTGGTTTTTGGCTGAATTTTTTAGGTGGAAGCACAAGGTGTAGTATCATCCGGCCTTTATTTTTGGGCTTATTTAAAAGATTGAAGAACTTAACATTTTTTTTAGGGATACGAGTTAAAAATTTTCCTTGTCGATCTAAAAGTGCAATTCCTATCGTGTCAATTTCATTTTTTGTTTTTTTGATAACTGGAACAGCTTGTGTCATTCCTTCTTCATTTTTTTCTCTCATTAATTGTTGAATAGTGGAAGAAACGGATTGATTATTTTGAATGGAGGATTCGATTACACTACTTATATAAGATGGTAGTGATGGTTTATCGGGCTTATTAATTGTGAAAATTTCTTCTACAGGTCCATCAACAAGTACTACTTTAGCATTAATGGTAGCGTAAGGATCACGGTAAGAAGAATCAAGCTCCTGCATCCAATTTGCTTCTTGGGCCAATTTTTTCCCAATTAAAATGATTTCAGCTTTGGAGGCTGTCATATAGCCCGTTAACTTCGTATCTATCTTACTGAATCCATTATATACAGTTGATGCCTGAGTCCAGTTCTCTATAGTACTTTTTTGCTGTCTATGATGAAAGAGTGGTATGCTTGTGCCCACCTTTACGTCTCCATTAGAGTTTCTATCCAAGGCAATTAAAAGGATTAATGAAACCTTCTCAAGAGGAATTCTCTGACTACAACCAATTAAACATACACAACAGATTACAATCCATATCCATTTTCGAATCAAAGCTGTTTCCTCCTAGTAAACCAAGTAAAAAGAATGCTGTAAGCGAAAAAAAAGATTGGTAATAGAATAAAGAAAATGATATTTAAGATATCCATAAGAGAATATATAAATAAATATTGATCCACGTCGGGATTTAGAAAAATAAATAAGCCGATTATTAAAAACATAAAACTAACGAGCACCCAATTGCGAGCATTTTTTTGAAGTAAAATGGTCACAGATTCAAAACTGAAAAATAAATACGGATATATTGTAGTGGAAAATACAATCAAATAGTAAGCGATATATATAATTTCTAATCGTTCTACGAAAGAAAAACGAACCCCTTTTAACAGATGAAATACTGGCCAAATTACGTCTTTTATCCCCTCCGGACTAAAGTATATATAAGAAAGAATAGTCACATATAGATAGAAAAACATGGTTCCAGTATTCGCTATTAGTATTCCTTTTATGGCTTTTTGTTTTTTTTGTAAGAACGGATAAATAAAATATGCAATTTCTAAGCCTGCATAAGGAGTAATGGTTTCTTTTGTTGCCTTTACAATAGGGTATATGCCATCTTTAAAAATAGGTAGTAGATGTAAAGGATTGTAGTTACTTTTTAATGAAAAAAGAAGAAATAGTGGCATCCAAGTAGTGAAGAAGAAAACAAGCATAGAATAACTAGTAAGAGCCCTTAACCCACTCAGGGCTAAAATGATAAAAGGCAATAGTAATAATATGGCGATTTGATAAGCAGGAGTGGAAGGGAATATCCACACTTTTACAATATCAGTTGCCTTTAATAAAGTATTAAAACCAGCAAAAAATAGATAAAAGGCATATAAAAGAAGAAAAATTGTCCCTAGCCATTTACCAAAGTATGTATTTAAGATCTGAGAGAAATTTTTGTTAGGATTTTTTTGTAACATTAATATAATAATTACGCCAATTATAGAAGTAATTATCCATCCCAGAATGATAGAAATCCAGCCGTCTGTACCAGCGGTAGTGGCAAGAGGGCTTGGCATAATTAACATACCTGATGCAAGTTGCAGTGAATGAATGAAAACAATATATTCGAATAAGGTTATGCTTTGGAATTTAAGATTTCCCATGCGAACCACCTTCTTTTTTCTTTCTTTGTTTCGGCTGTCCTGTACTCGAGCGGGTGGTGATCATAGAAATAGGAAATCTTACAAAAGAATCTTTTAACTCTTGGAGACGAAATGGTGCAATTGGCAATCCATATGGTGAACCATAGGAAGTTAGTGAAACAAAATGAGCAAATAAGAGCATTAATCCACTAACAATACCTACAATCCCATAAAAATAGGCCAATAACATCATTGGAAAACGAATAAGCCGAATACAACTTGATAAATCATAATTAGAAACAATAAATGATGCAATGGCGGTAATAGATACGATAATAACCATAACGTTACTCACAAGACCAGCTTGAACAGCCGCCTGCCCAATTACAATCCCTCCAACAATTCCAATTGTTTGTCCAATTGGTTGTGGTAAGCGAATACCAGCTTCACGTAGCATTTCTAGTGTGATTTCCATTATAAAAGCTTCCAATAAAGGAGAGAAAGGGACTTTAACTCTTGACGTTGCAATAGAAGTGTATAGATCTAAAGGAATGATTTCAAAGTGAAAAGAGACTATAGCAATATAAATTGCGGGTAAAAAAATAGCTATAATAAATCCTGCAAATCGTAATAAGCGAAAAAATGATGCAATGAGCCAATGTATATTATAATCATCTGGAGTCTGAAAAAATCCAATTAAATTCATTGGGACAATCATCGCACCAGGAGATCTATCAATTAACACTGCTACTTTTCCATCAAGTATATGATTAGAAATGGCATCTGGGCGTTCACTTAAATAAGCCTGTGGAAAAGGAGTCCAATTTTGATCCTTTGTAAAATTAGATAGTTCTCCAATGCTCAATACCGCATCCGTTTTAATTTTACAGATTCTAGTTTCTATTTCTTGGACCACATCTTCGTTTGCTACATCCCCTAAGTAAATTAAATAGACTAAAGAAGTGGCGCGTTCTCCAATTGTCAATTTTTTAATTTTCAATTCAGTAGAAGGAATATATCGACGAATTAAGCCTATGTTTTTTGTGGCATTCTCAATAAACCCATCATGTGAGCCTTTAATAGTAACTTCTGAAATGGGTTCTTGAATCGCTCTCTCTGCCCAGCCTTTTGTATTTATTAGAAGGGACCTCTTTTCTCCTTCCATAAACAGTACACATTGTCCCTCAAGTAATCCTTCTTTAATTTCATTCCACGTATATACTATTTTGGTATGAGTAGCAATAATATTAGAATTAAATATTTGACTGTCTTCATTCACTTCTTGTAATAATGGTGTAACAACATTTCCTTTTAATGCAACACCATCTGTAAGGCCTTCAAAATAATATAGTAAAATATTCGTGTTTGTTTTTAATTGCAAAGGATGTTCAATCAAATCTGCACTAATATCAAAGATGTTATCTAATGTATTTTTAAGTTCTTTTAAGTTACTTGTTTGGATTTTTTCAATGGTTTTATCTGTCTTTGTTTCTAGGGTCTTTTCATTTAAGGACAAAATTGACACCTCTTTAATATATAACGAGTAGTTGTAGTTATTATTTTTATATGTTTGAATTTTATTCACTAATTTAAACGGATTGAGATCAAGAATAACTAAAATTGAAGTACTATATTATAAATTCAATAATTGAGAGTAAAAAAGTAGATGTAATTTGTGTAGAAATCTAAGTATCAAGATAGAAGTGAAATTTGAATGATTATAATAAAAAAGAACCCTTGATAGGTTCTTTTTAATAGTTGGTAAATATGTTGTCAACAATAGATGGCGATAAAGGTAGTAATTTAGATGTCTTTATGTTACTCAGCTGAATTTTGTAGGAAGAATTATTTTTTCATACCTCAATGCTCAATAAACAAGGACATTTCATTTATTTGGGTGTTTTAGTGTATTTGAATTTTGCACGCTAACAAATTTTGTTTAGGGACAAAATGTGAAGTTTTATTCTGAAATAACAGAAAGTTAATGCGGCAAAATTCCTATTGGTAATTTGGATAGGTATCAAATATTTCTTTGGCCTTATTTTCTTGATATGACCGTACGTTTATATGTTTCTAAGGGAAAGAAATATTTTCATTTTTATTACCATCTATTGTTTGATTAAAATGGTAACATGAAAATAAAACGTTTACAACCAGAAAATAAAGAAAAAATAGTAAAATACGACTTTTTTCGACAAATATTCCTATAAAACGTTTTGTAGGAATTAGTAATAATAGCTTAATATATTAAAGTGAAATTCAATGAATAAGAGTCCAAAGGCACGAATTTAAATGATAAAGTTATAATTTTCTTTTTTGAACTGTAAGTGTTTTACAAGTATAGTTAAACTTTAATCCAACTAGCATTTCTTCCTTTTGTCACTAGCTTAATATGGCCAAACAATTGCAAGGAATTTAAAGCCTTACTGATTGTACTCTCTGCTATGTCTGGATATGTGTTACGAATACACTCCTTAGTAAAGGGTTGTTTTTGTTTAAGGATAAAATCCTGAATTCTCTCCACTTTAGTATGCTTACATATAGAATCTAGAACTGTATTATGAAGATCTTTGTACGCCTCTAATATAATAGTTAAAAACGTTTTTAACTAAAAGCTACTATTATGTTCCTCGCAGTACCAATTTACCGAAGATTTATAGATTGAATTGTAATATTCAGATTCATTTTTCTTAATGTATTTATCCAGACATACATATTTTACAAATGTATTTCCACTCTTAATTAATAGCAATTGCATTAACATAAGTGCCAATCTGCCGTTACCCTGATTAAAAGGGACTATGCAATAAAAATTAAATATAAAACGAGCTATTAATAAAAGTGAATGATGGCCCTTACTAGAATTTAATGAGTTATATTGATCACATAATTGTTCCATTACTTGTGGAATAAGCTCATGTGGAAGAATGCGGTAACTATTTAAGTGCATTCCGTTTTCAGGAATACCTGGAATAGTAAACGGTTTTTCGCGCCATTTGGCACTGTCAGAGGTAATGTAATGTATTAATTGAAAATGTAATTCCTGTATAGTCTCTGGATTGATTAATAAATCACAGGAATTCTTATGTACAAAAGTAAGTGTTTGATAAAAACAAAAGATAGCATCTTCCGAAATATTTTGAGGTACTATATCATCTAAAATAAGTTCTTTCAATCTTTTATTTGGGACTTTTATATCTTCATAGGTAGTAGTAAAGTTTTTTATGTAATGAAGTGGTATGGTTTTTTCTAAGCTAGTAAATATATCAGGATTTTGTTCCTGATAAGCAGCTAATTTTCCTTTTAATTCACTAATTTCACTGATTATATTTAATAGTCTCCTTTTTAATTCAATATTTTTATACTTGTCATCGAAAAAATTTCTCATTTTTATTCCCCCTGTAACCCCTTAACATGCTGTTACATAAATCTTTCCATTCTAAAGATAGTTTACAACATTATTTTGAAATAACAATATATTTATTTTGATTTTGAACTTATTTTAGAATCAAAATTGTTATTTAAATTTGATTAACGAGTTAGAACTTATGATTAATCATGTTTGAATAAAGAATGAATATACACAGATAGAAAATATAGTTTGACGTAAATTCCTTTTTATGAATTTACGAGATGAAAATATAATTTTAGAATTATTATTAGTGTAGTTTGCTGTATTATTGCTGGGAATTTACTAGAAAGTAACTAATTTTCACAAATAAAATAAAGAAATCTTAAAGAGGAATCAATAGGATCTAATTTGAATAGGCATAATCCTAACATTAAATGTGCAAATGTACAATAATTAAATGAAAAAAATATGAAAATATCGACTTTTTTCGACAAAATAAATTAAATAGAAAAACAATCTAATGTAAGAAAAATCTTGCTTTAGATGGTCTCTGCATTTCATAAATTAATATTGAAGGAATTATCAAATGATTTTTACGAGTAATAAAAGAGTAGATATATAAATTAAATTGTGACAATTATAAAGTTAGTATTCTCCATTTTCATTATTTAATTTAACAAATTTAATAATATTAAGGTGACTTTCTATATTTAATATAAGTATTTGATGGGGTATGATCATAAAAAGTGTCATTTTCTATATATCCATGTAGCATTTAGTACTTGTATTGCGAAATATTTTGACATAAGTTAATTTAAATATTAGGTACAGAAACATTTTAAGGAAAAGAGTCAGTATAAAAGTACCCTGAAAAACGTTTCACCCTAAAAGCGTTTTTCCTCAAGAGGTTTTCTCAGGAGCACTAAAGGTTTTTAATTTGTTTCTGTGCCTTATTAGATAAAAATAATATAATAAGTTATTTAGAAAAGGTGAAAAATGAACCCTTTCATATCACTTAACACTTAACGTCCGTATGGTCTAGTTAAAGTAGGAATTTAAAGAAAAGGAAAGGGCTAGCTCTAGTTATAATTAGTGCAATAAATAGGGGGCTACTCAAATTTTTTTGTTTGATTTGGTAGGAGTAATATTTACGTTTGTTGGACTAGGTGTATTAAAGTGCATACCTTTTTGATTCAACCGATGAGGCGCTAATCAAGGATTTAATCATCTAGAATTTAGAAAGGTTAAATGTGGAACTGAATTTTCTACTAAATTAGTAGAGACTAAAACAATCCCCTTAAATTGAACTATTCACTACTTAAGGTCCTGATAGATTGTTTGAAGTGTTAGTAGGCAAATCTAAAAATAAAAAAGGATATTCTACTCTTCTTTTATGTATATAAAACAAAGTGTAAGGTAAGTTCCAGATCCAAAGTGTTTTATTTAATATTCATTCAATCTCATGCGTACTACTTTTATTTTCTTAAGAGCATGTATTTGCGTGGATGCTCTTAAGAGAATAAAATGTCTAAAAAAATAAGTATAAGCATACATTTTAAAAATTGATATATCGTATATTATAAAAAACTCATTGTTCTTCAAATAACGAACAATACAATGTGAATGAAACTCTCAGAAGAATTTACATATAGAATTCACCTTAACTTAAAAAACCACATTTTATGTAAAATTATATTTGCTGCTATAGAAGGGTGGGGGTTAACATGACCAAAACTTGGTGTAGGTTCGTATTCCTTGTAAAATAAGTGATTCTTTACTGTTTTCTCTAGTTGTATCTATTAATGATTCATCAGGTTTCCTTCCAGTGGAAGGGACATAAGTTGTTACTACCCTTGGAAATATATTAATAAACACCCATTCAAATTTGTCGATATTTCTATTTCCAAATTCTAACGTTTCAGTTGGCTTAATTGTATTTTCTCTATCAAAAAATTTTATTATGTAAAACCTTTTTGAGAGGTCATTACTATGTTCAATAGTCCAAATTAAATTTTCCATTTTCTTGATTTGCAACAAGTCCATTTCCAAAAATCCTTTCATACATAAATATAGCGAATGTTCCTATTCTATACTATATATTTTGAAATTTAAATAGTTATCTTATACGATAGGATAAAAAGAAGTTAATACTCTAAAATTTATCTGAGAAAAGGACACACCTACGCATACATATGCTATAGGTGTGTCCTTTTTTAGTTGTTTATAAGTTTCCTACAGAGCTATTGAAGTAAAGTTTCAACAGTGTCTCCATAGTGAAGTGAGATTCATTATATAAGATTCATTTAAACCGTATATTAAGTTCATATTAATCGTATATTGGAATTTTAAAATATGTGTGTAAGGCGTTTCTGGAATTATATTATTTTGAAAATATAAACTTCAATATACCAAAAAGTAAGAATATTAAACCGTAATAATTTTAGAATATACTTCTAATTAAAAGACGTGCGGAAATGCACGGATAATAAAGGAGAATTTCTTATGACAATGTATAAAAGTGAAATGAAAAAGAGTGTAATAACTGAAGAGGATGTAGATATGTTAAAAATAATGGCACATCCAATTCGATTGCAAATTATAAACGAGTTAATTCAGTATAAAAAATGTAATGTTACACAATTGACGGAGCTTTTAAAAATTCCACAATCTACTGTTTCCCAACATTTATCGAAAATGAGAGGCAAGGTGCTAAAGGCTGAAAGAAAAGGCTTAGAGATGTACAATTATATTACTAATTTAAAGGCGAGTCAGATTGTAGGGATTTTAGGTTTGTAAATAAACAAAACTTCACACATATCATTATAAGTAAAGCACAGAATAATCCCCCCACAAATAAGTGGGGGATTTCTTTTATGACAAAATATCAGTTTTTTTGAGGAGTGTCACGATAGTCACCATGTTCTAATGTGTTAGTATATGAAAAATTTTGAAAGTGCTAAAATGCTTGATATTATTCACTAGAAGTTATGTCGCAAAAATCTTTTAATTTCATCAAAAGCTAAGTGACGATGACCAGCCTGACAATGTTGTTCACCACCAGTTTTCTTAGTGAAAACTACAGAAGTGATGGAGGCTGCATTACATAGATCCGATTCGATTTGCGGTAATCGGCCAATTGGAACGTACTGATCGTCTTCACCAGCCAGGAGCAATACTTCTTGATTTATGAACTGACCGATTCCTGCCATCGTATGTTTTTCAAAGTTTTTAAGTAAGTTAAATGGCGTTTTTTCACCTGTATTTTCCATACCTTTTTTAACTTTCCAGTTCAGGTCGATGCTGGTGGCCATCATTTGTTTAAACATGGTATTAATTTTGTCAGCTTCATTAGTAGCCAGAAGCGTGGTCAATTTATTCCAGATATTATCCGGCATGCGCATCTTGAGTGCATCAAGGCCACTATAAAAAATATTAAAGGCGATGACTTTGTCGATTCGTTTTTCAAAAGCGGCGGCACGCATTGCCAAGTAGCCGCCCCAAGAAGCTCCGAGAATACTAACACGGTCAAGTTTGAAATAGTCAATGACTGTGGAAACGGGCTTCTCCCAGTTGTGGATGAATTTTAAGCCGTTTTTCAGTGCTGTTCCTTGTCCAGGTCCATCAAAAACTATAATATTATAATTGATTCCTATGAGGTAGTTCATCATCTTCATCATTTCCTCCATGTAGGAATCGTAGCCTCCAAAGAAAAGTAGTGTATTACATGCGCCTGGTGTCATGAATTTGATTGCAGGAAGATAGGAATCTTCATAAGGAATTTGATAGGTTTCATACTCAAAGTCATGAAAGCCCTTATAAAAAGTTTCACGGTATTTTTGGTACACTTTTTCTTTTTTTGGATCGGATGATTCCATATAAAACTCGGCAGCCTGATAATAAACCGAAGCTAGATCGAAGTCTTTCTGATACTCCCGCATTGCTGCATATTCTATCCAAGTGTTATACCAGCTGTCCGTGTCTGTAAGTCTTGGGATGATGGCTTGCAAATCCTGATTTGCCCGCTCATCGTCTTGATAGAAATCGTTGAAAAAACGGTTAATTTGCAAATTGAACTGTTCGTTGTTTACATACTGTTTAAACATAAAATCCCTCCTTATATTTGACTACAAGGTAAGGATAAGAGAAGTATATTAAAGAAACAACAAGCAGGAAAGGGTAAGAAGTACGAAATCGAACCATAAGGATATAAATGGTTTGATAAGCAACTTTGGGAAGGAGATTGATTATTAATGGGAGAGGATGTTCGCGTTTATAAAACGAAGAAAAATATTTCTAATACACTTATTACCCTCTTGAACGAAAAAGAGTTTGGGCGAATTACAACTAAAGATATTTGCATACATGCTATGGTGAGTAAGTCCACATTTTACAGCCATTTTGCAGATAAATATGATCTTTTGGAAAAATTAGTGCAAAATTATGTCTGCTGGTTCAAGGAAGAAATTGAATTTCGTTTCGCCTTAATAGAGAATGGAAATGTGGCTCAAGCTATTAATATGATAACCGATAAGATCTCAGCGCGAAAAAAAGAGATTGCAACTTTACTCCATGTACGTGTTCCCTCAGCGGATTTACGTTTAGAATTAGAATCCATTTTATATAATGCCTGCTATTCCTATTTGAAAGAGCGGCAGGTTGAAGTAAGTGTGCCGATTGACTTTGTAGCTCAGTTGTATACAGCAAACGCAATGGTGTCAATTAATTGGTCGCTGAGCAACGATAAAAATCCAGATGTGGTTAAACTAATTGATAATATGCAGGGATATGTTTTTGATCTGATTTTGTCAGGTGGCGAGAGAATGTAATAAATCATGAAACCTGCTTAATAATGTAGTTATCGTGTGGGGTGTGGTTGTAAAAAATTAAGTAATCGATATTTGGATTTTTTGTGAATCTTTATTGGTTTTTTATAAACTCTTTACTACATAATGTTACAAAATAGAATTAATTTGCTTAATTTAGCCCCATATTAGGTTAATAAATAAACTAAATGTGTTTATGTTATTGAACTATTAATATATTAGTAGGTGATTTGTTCGTTTATCCCTATATTGCTATTATATTAGCGTAAACAATATATTGGGGGGACAAGTATGAATTTGAAATTAACATCTAAGTTAGAAAGATTAAGAAAAAGTAAAAAAGGAATTGGTGCTTGTGTTTTAGCTGCAGGGGTGACGGCAATTACAATGATTCCTCAAAGTGCATATGCACATGGGTTTGTTGAAAAGCCGAGTAGTCGTGCTGCTTTATGTAGTCAGAATTATGGAGCATTAAATTTAAATTGTGGAAATGTAATGTACGAACCTCAAAGTCTAGAAGCACCTAAAGGATTCCCAGATGGTGGACCGATTGATGGGAAAATCGCTTCGGCAGGAGGACTGTTTGGAGGGATTCTTGACCAACAAACATCAAATCGCTGGTTCAAAAACACAATAAAGGGGGGAGCAAATACATTTACATGGAAATACACAGCGGCACATTCTACAAGTAAATGGCATTATTACATTACCAAAAAGGGATGGGATCCTAATAAACCATTAACACGTGCTGAATTAGAACCAATTGGAACTGTGAAACATGACGGTTCGGCAGCATCAAATAATTTAACACATACAATTAATGTACCAACTGATCGCAATGGTTATCATGTTATTTTAGCTGTATGGGATGTAGCAGATACGTCAAATGCGTTTTATAATGTAATTGATGTAAATCTAGTAAATAATGAAGCTCCCGATACAGTAGCTCCAAGTCAACCAACTGGATTAAATGCGTCTAAAGTTTCTGCCAATAGTGTTGAACTAACATGGAAGGCCTCAAATGATAATATAGGTGTAAAAGAATATCAAGTGTTACGTAATGGAGAAGTAATTGGTACGGTACCAGGTACAACTTTTACTGATAAAAAACTAAAAGCAAATACGGAATATACCTATACAATAAAGGCATTAGACGCTGCTGGAAACATATCAAAAGAAAGTGAAAAACTAAAGGTTAAGACAACAAATGAAACTCCAGATAAAGAGGCTCCGACTCAACCAAAAGGATTACATAGTATGGGTACAACAGCGACAACTGTTGATTTGATGTGGAGTGCGTCTGAAGATAATGTAGGTGTTGATCATTATGTTGTATATAGAGAAAGCACTGGGGTTATGAATAAAATTGGGACAGCGGATAATACATCCTTTATGGATAAAGATTTAAAAACTAATACATCGTATAAATATGTAGTGACGGCGGTTGATTTAGCTGGAAATGAGTCTAGTAGAAGTGATGTTTTAACTGTAGCAACAAAACTAGAGGACTCTACTTATGAAAAATGGGATGCAAGAAAAGCATACAATAAAGGTGATAAAGTAGTACATGAGGGAAAAGTGTATGAAGCGATTCAAAGTTATCAAGGGAACGGCGATCCAAATTGGATTTTTGCACTATCGCTTTGGAAGCCAGTTTTAAATAAATGATAAGTGGAAAAGGGTAGTTATCACTTATTCTATGTGCAATACTGGAACAGGGGTGCAATTTTTACTCTTCATCCCAATATATACGAAATGAAATTATTAAAGAACCCCAATGGTATTCCATCAAAAAGGAATTCCATTGGGGTTCTTTATTTTTTAATTTGTAATAGCGTATATTTTCACTGTAAATTTGTTAGTGGCACCAAGTGGGCTTGCAATATAATATTTAGTATTCGTATAAGCTTCAGTCCTAGATCCATGTGAAATATTTTTCCAACGAGTAGAATCTGTACCTAGGGAAACGTCAATCATTACATTGAAAGAGATAGAAGAAGGATGATCTTTTTCTGAAGGCTCAATAATCCATTTTAATTCCTTAGTACCTACAGGTAAACTATCAATTTTAAAGTTTTGACTGGATCGATTTTGTTGTCCGGATAAAGGGCTAGATTCGGATGGAATTTGCGAAATTAATATTTCTTTTTCATTCGAATGTATACCATTTAATTTAATGATACTATCAATTAAACCTGGACCAGGAAAATCAGCTGCGATAATACCAGAATGTTTAATTCCACCTTGTTGCAAGAGTTCGGTCCCAAGTGTATTCATTCCACCATAAAATACTTGACCATTTATATCACGAGGGAAATCTTCCCACGCATTAGTTGTAGCTTTTTGAATCATCTTGGGGTTACTATCAGTATTTCTGCTCTCTTTACCACTTGCAACAAACCAAGGATAAACATTATTTAATAATGCAGCAGCACCACCTGTGCCACTAAAATGGTTAAGATAGATTTTATCATTGTTAAAATTATTATTTGCATTTTGAAGGTGGGTTCTCACCGCATTCCATTTTTCATACATTCCGTCTGGTCCGTTTTCAATTTCAAATGTATCTTGTATATTTAAGCTATCGTAATTAATACCATATTGCTGAGAGGCTGTAAAGTTTTGTAAGATTACAATTTTCCCTCGGATGTCTCCTAGAGTAGGGTTATTTCTTTTTGAAGTTGGTACAGAACTCGGATCCCAAAAATAGGAAGAATTAAGGTCTTTGTATTTATTAAGTATTTCCTCGAATGATAGTGAGCCACTTTTAGGAGTAGTTTCTTCTTTTAAGCGCATTAAAATTGTTTCTGTCGGATGATCTTTTAAAAATTGAATTGCCTCTTTTAATACATCTTCAAACATTGCTTTTTGATTTACAATCCCATGGTACATTGCAAAAGAATCTTTTACACGTTTAACACGCATATCTACATATCGAATTCCGGAATTTAATTGTTGTGGTAGACTCATAGTTTGATTTCTTGTCAAATTTTCATCAAGAAAACTTGCTCCATGTAAAGCCATTGTACCGTGAGTCCCTGGAATAGATATTTCACTCAATTTTGTTGAATCTGCTACTTTCGACATCCATGCTGGGTTTTGATAGCCTATATTGGATTCATAGGAATAACCTGGATGACTATCAGCAAAAATAGTAGATGGTGTACTTAAACTTACTAGTGTAAAACAAGTGAGGATGCTAATTTTAAAGAAATTTTTCATTTTGTTCATTTTATCTCTCCTGACCTTTAAACAATAGTTAAAATAAGATGGTTTTTTACTATATTTATTGTTTTCATTCTTTAAATAATGAATTGTTGTATTTGAAAAAAATTAAAAAATAGGAGGTGTAAGTTATTTGAGACTTTAATAATTTGTTGTAATGAATTGTACCTAATAGCCAAACGGATCCTTAAAGAATCGAAGTATGGACTCGAAAAAACAACCTTTTATCGTATTGTATACAAACAAAACAGAAGCCTTAAAAAAGACTTCTATTTTGTGACATATAATGAATGATAAGCTGGTTAACAAATCAAGATAATGTGACTGAGTGATAAAAATCTATTAATAGCTGTTTCAGAATTTCTTATAACAAGGCTACTTAGGAAAAGTGGATCTCTACAATGCTAATAAAAATTTTAAAATTCTATTCATTAAAATTTAAACTAACTACAGTTGCGATAGATTGGGCTGCATGTTCCCAGCTTCCATCTATCACTTTTCCAATCTGTTGACCAAGTGCATTTAAATCATTTGGATTAACTGGAATCCCATTATACGCAGCAAGAATTGATAAAAGTGGAGCGGCAAAAGGTGTCCAACCACCTCTATCAATATTAAATACAGGCTTATCTATTACCTTTCCATCTTGCACTGTAAACTCATAATAAAATTGATCATCTGGACGAAAACTTAAATGATGAGAAATTTGTCCCTTAACATATGTTTTACCGCCACCTAAATTTACTACTTCAATTGGTTTTACATTAAATTCATGCTCAAATACTTTAATTTTTTTAACTTCTGGACCATTTAAGGCAGCTTTAACTGCTGTTTCCAAATTATTTTGTGCAAATGGTTGAATACTCATCTGTGTCTCTTCTTGTTGGATAGGAGCCTCTTTTTCAGCAGCAAACACCGATGTACTTGGTAGTGCACCTGTAGCCAATGTAGCTGCAAGTGCTGTCGTCATCATGATTTTTCTTTTCATCTTCATAGTTTTCTTCCTCCCTTAAAGTTATGATATATAATTTTTTAAAGACTGACATGGGGCAATATTTTATTTCATGATGCACGCAAAAACTAGGTTAAGAATTATGTCAGAAAATCAAAATTAATTATATATTCATTTACAATGATATCTATCTACACATGTTTTTTCAATTTTCTAACAAATGGTACAATAATAACTTTTCATAAGGTAATTTATTGTTTCAATTCTCTCTATGCACGTTTTAAACAAATTAAAATCGGAGTGGTAATAATATATTTGCAAGCAAATGTCGTATATAATTCGAGAAAAGTACACAATTTTTTTATGAAAAACTATAGGAATTATCGTTATATCGTTATCAAACTAAGTAAGATAAATAATAATATGATGAAGAGCTTCCAGTGATTCGCTATAAATTCACTGAAAAATGAGCATGACATCATACACTCATGCACGACAACTAGGATATCAAAGCTCCACTTTATAGCGAATGAGCTAATACGAATGAGATTGAAAAATTTTATTAGTGGCGTATAAAACTAAAAAAAACACTACAAATCAATTAAATAATATCAGTTATTCTGAATGCGAAGGGCACGTAATATTTATTGTGAACTGTAGTACTGATCAAGATTTTAGGAGGAAATATGAACAAGAAGACTAAAAGAATCATATTAATTATTGGTATATTAGTAGGCATTAGTATCTTTTTATATTTACAAAACAATTTAATAAGTATAACTGAGGTTAAAATAACCTCTAGTAAAATTCCCTCTTCTTTTAAAGGATATAAAATACTACAAATTTCAGATTTACATAATAAAAAATTTGGTGATAATCAAGACGTTTTAATTCAAAAAGTAAAAAGCATAAATCCAGATATTATTGCTATTACGGGTGATTTAATAGACAGTAAATCGTACGATGCAGAAATTAGTATGCAAGTAATACGAGAACTTGTAAAGGAATATCCGGTATATTTTGTGACAGGAAATCATGAAAAATGGTCAGGAAAATATAACAGTTTAGAAAAAAAATTAAAGAAACAGCATGTCACTGTTTTAAGAAATGAACATGTAATAATACAAAAGGGAGGACACGAAATAAACTTGTTAGGAATTGATGATCCGGAATTTAATACTGGAGATATTGATGAAGGAAGTATTGTAAAAGATGCAATTGTAAAAGCAAAAATTGAAACGCAGCCAGATAGGTATAATGTATTATTATCCCATAGGCCTGAATTTCTAGAAGAGTATGCTGAGGAGAAAGTAGATTTAGTGTTATCGGGTCATGCACATGGGGGACAAGTTCGGTTACCTTTTATCGGGGGATTAGTTGCTCCTAATCAAGGAATACTGCCCAAATATACAGCGGGTTTATATGAACAACAAAATACGTCTATGATAGTTAGTAGAGGATTAGGAAATAGTATCATTCCACAAAGAGTTTTTAATAGACCTGAGATTGTAGTCGTGCAGTTAAATTAATCTGTACGGCTTTTTTGTTCAGGAGAATAATTTAAAGGTAGTTTTTCTTGAGTACAAGTTTCCATTACAATTTTGTTAAAATTTTTCAACGTTACATAAAGTAACAAAATTTGACCTATTGAGTTTGTTATAGTGTAAATAATCAAAAAAATTAAAAATTAGTCGAGTTAAAATAGTTATTATTAAGCAATATTAAAAATATAAAGGGGTGTACAAATGCATAAAGAATTTGAAATTGAAGAATATACGGCGATTGAGGAGCAAATTCATTATTATAGTACGTCTTTATTAGTAAGTCATCCTGAGCAAATTGTAAAGTATTTAGAAAAACGGTTGGAAAAGTATGCAGAAACGTTACAATATGCACATTTATATCCGGAAACGGTTATATTACCAATACAGCAAATAGTTATCGAATATTCATTAGATGTTGCTAGAATTAGAAGGTATTTAAATTTAAAAACATAACAAAAATCAAATAATTTACAATGAAACAGAGTCGACTTTAAGAAAAGATATTCTAATGTCGACTCTGTTTCATTGATTTAGTAAATAACAGAAAAAATATATGTTTGAAAAGTTTGACATATAATAATTCGAGAGTAAAATAAAAGTGAGTACTCACTCATTTTAAAGAAAAGGGGGATTTTTAGTGCAGCAACCTTCAATTATTTTACGAGATGTATCAAAAAAATTTGGGAAAAAAGAAGTTTTGCATAACCTTTCGCTGCAAGTAGAAAAAGCAGAAATTTTTGGCTTGGTTGGACCTTCCGGATCAGGGAAAACAACACTCATTAAAATGATTGCAGGTATTAATGAGTCAACTACAGGGGATGTAATTGTTTTTAATACAAACATGCCTAATCTAAATGAAATGAAAAGAATTGGTTATATGGCTCAGGCTGATGCATTATACGAAGAACTATCGGCATATGAAAATGCAGATTTTATTGCAACGATGTATGGGTTAAAAGGTAAGCGTAAGAAAGAGAGAATCGTAGAAGTTTTTGAACTTGTGCAATTATCAGAGCATATGAAAAAGCAAGTACAGCATTTTTCAGGTGGAATGAAAAAACGTTTATCATTGGCGATAGCACTCCTTCATGAACCAGAAATATTAATTTTAGATGAGCCAACAGTTGGGATAGATCCTCTACTTCGAAAATCGATTTGGGAGAAGTTTTATGACCTTAAAAAGAAAGGAACAACTATTATTGTAACAACGCACATTATGGATGAAGCTGAGTTTTGCGAACGTCTAGGGCTAATTAGAGAAGGGAATTTAGTTGCGATTGGCACACCGGAGGAATTGAAAAAACAAACATCTTCTGGACGAATTGAAGATGTCTTTATGTTAGAAGGAGTGATTGAATCATGAGAGTTAATGGTGTAGTCATCCGTATCATTCGTCAATTTTTTCGAGATAAGCGTTCTTTAGCAATGATGTTTGGGGCACCAATGTTATTACTTTGGTTATTATCGCTAATATTTACACAAAAAGACTATATACCGCATATTGCTGTAGTCGATGTACCTGCTCCTATAGTAAAAGCAATGAAAAATCAAGAAGCATCAATTTATGAATATAGTAAAGACAAAGCAATTTCGGAATTAGAAAAGCAAAAGGTAGATGCAGTAATTCATTTAGAAAATGGAAAAATGAATCTTCTATTAGAAGGCAGTGATTCATCAAAAAACCGTGCAGTACTTCAAGTATTGCAAAAGAGTACAGAGAAGAATAATGTATCAATGATGAAGCCAGAAGTGGATTATTTACATGGCTCTAAAGACATTACGATGTTCGATGGGCTTGGTCCCGTATTAATTGGTTTCTTTACATTTTTCTTTGTATTTATATTGTCCGGAGTATCTTTTGTAAGAGAACGTTTAAGTGGTACATTAGAGAGGTTATTGTCCACACCAGTGAGAAGATGGGAAATAGTTTTAGGATATATTATTGGTTTTGGAATCTTTGCATTTATACAATCTATTATAATTGTAAGTTTTTCAGTTTATATTTTAGATTTATATGTAGCTGGCTCAATATGGCTAATGCTACTTATAACATGTATGCTTTCTTTAACTGCACTAACATTAGGCACATTTTTATCGGCATACGCAAATAATGAATTTCAAATGATTCAATTTATACCGCTTGTTATCGTACCACAAGTCTTCTTTTCTGGGTTGTTTCCAATGGAATCCATGAATACATGGTTACAAATGTTAGGTAAATTATTTCCACTCACATATGGTGCTGACGCTATGAGACAAGTAATGATTCGGAATCAAGGGTTTACAGAGATTGCATTAGATCTTACTGTATTACTACTTTTTTCACTATTATTTGCAGTAGGAAATGTATTTGCATTAAAGAAACATCGCAAAATATAATGATGATAAAAAGGAGCACAATAAATGAAGAAGGATTGGCTGGAAGAATTAGTTGCCGCAACGAATACTGATAAACGTAATGAACGTCAAATGCGTATATTAGAGGCAGCTGTTGATATGTTTGGGGAAAATGGGTACGCCTCAACTTCAACGAGTGAAATTGCAAAGCGAGCTGGTGTAGCGGAAGGAACAATCTTCCGCTACTATAAAACGAAAAAAGATTTATTGTTTGCAGTCGTGATGCCGACCTTAACAAAGTTTGCTGCACCATTTTTCGTACAAGCCTTTGCAAAAGAAATATTTAAAACAGAGTATGAATCGTATGAAGTGCTTTTAAGAGTAATAATTCAAAATAGATTTGAATTTGCTAAAAAGCACTTTCCAATGATAAAAATATTAATTCAAGAAGTACCATTTCAGCCGGAACTAAAAAGTGAAATACAACAATTAATAGAAACAGAACTGCTTGTACATTTTAAAAAGCTGATTGCAAAGTTTCAAGAAGAAGGGGAAATTATTGAACTTCCACCATCTTCCGTATTACGTCTTACTTTATCAGCTGTATTAGGGTTGCTCTTAACGAGGTTTTTATTATTGCCGGAAGAGAAATGGGACGATGAAGTGGAAATTGAAAATACGATTCAATTTATATTGTATGGACTAACGCCACGGAGGTAATGTGATGCGACAATTTGCTAAACCGATAATTGTTGTAAGTAAATGTTTAGAATTTGATGCCTGTCGTTATAATGGAGAGATGGTTCCAGATTTAACAATTCGAAACTTGCAGCCATTTGTTACATTTATACCTGTATGTCCTGAAGTAGAAATTGGTTTAGGGACTCCTCGTGAAACGATACGTATTGTAGAAAAAAATGGTGCGAATAGGCTTGTACAACCGTCAATACGAGAAGATGTAACTGAAAAAATGAATGAATTTTCAAATGCATTTTTACAAACATTACCTGAAGTTGACGGTTTTATTTTGAAGAATCGTTCGCCAAGTTGCGGAACTCGTGATGTGAAAATCTATTCTGGTTTTGAAAAAGGGCCAGTAAAAGGAAAAGGAACTGGATTATTTGGCGGAGCAGTAATAAAAAAATTTTCGCATCTTCCAATTGAAGAAGAAGGTAGATTGTCGAATTTTATTATTAGAGAGCATTTCTTTACAAGATTGTTTACAATCGCGCATTACAAAATGATTAAACATACTAAAAACATAAAAGAACTCGTAGCGTTTCAATCAGATTATAAGTATTTATTTATGGCATATAATCAGGTGAAACAAAAAGAATTAGGGCGTATTATTGCAAATCAAAAAAATGAAACAATTGAAGTCGTATTTGATAACTATGAGAAGACTTTATATGAATTATTTATTCGCGCGCCTCGCTATACATCGAATGTAAATGTATGTGAGCACATTTTCGGATATTTTAAAACAAAGCTAAAAAAACAAGAAAAAGATCATTTTTTAGAGCTGTTACAGAAGTATTCTGAAAAGAAAATCCCACTTAGTAGTTTACTTGTCATTTTAAAAACATGGGCCATTCGATTTGATGAAAAGTATTTATTAAGACAAACATATTTCGAACCATACCCTGAAGGGTTAGTAGAAATTTCTGATTCGGGAAAAGGTAGAGATTATTAAACAATAAATTACATAATTCGACACAAAACCTCCTATGTTGTTGTAGAACGATGTAGGAATTTTTTTGTGCATTGGTACAGAATCTGTTTTAAAATTAAGTTATGACAGAATTATAGCAATTGTCTAACTAATATTCGTGTCTTTTAAGAAGTAATGTTTGTAGTAGAAACTCGCACGCTGTCGAAACTCAATATTCGATAAGGGGTGTGTAGCGGAATGGAATTTACTCTAACTCGCGAAAAACAAATGATTAAAGAAATGGTACGTGATTTTGCTGAAAAGGAAATCGCACCGAAAGCTGTATATTATGACAAAACTGCGGAATTTCCATATGAAACATTTCAAAAAATGGGCGAACTAGGATTATTAGGTATCCCATTCCCGGAAGAGTATGGAGGTTCAGGTGGCGATACGTTATCGTACGCGTTAGCTGTTGAAGAAATTGGTCGTGCTTGTGGTGGAACAGGTTTAAGCTATGCTGCAACAATTTCATTAGGTGCTTCTCCAATTTATTATTTCGGTACAGAAGAACAAAAACAGAAATTTTTAGTTCCAATGGCGTCAGGTAAAACGTTAGGTGCTTTCGGATTAACGGAGCCAAATGCTGGATCTGATGCAGGGGGCACACAAACGAAAGCAATTTTAGATGGCGATGAATATGTTATTAGTGGTGAAAAGTGCTGGATTACAAACGCAGAGTATGCAAATACAATTATTGTAACCGCTATCAACGGTTTTGAAGACAATGGTAAAAAACGTATTTCTGCATTTATCGTACCGACTACTAGTGAAGGATTAACGATTTCAAGCCCTTACGATAAGATGGGTGTTCGTGCTTCTAATACTTGTGAAATCGTACTTGATGGTGTACGTGTACCGAAAGAAAATATTCTTGGTGATGTAAATAAAGGATTTAAACAATTCTTATATACACTTGATGGAGGACGTATTTCAATTGCAGCATTAGCAGTAGGTATTGCACAATCTGCATTTGAACGTGCATTGCAATATGCGAAAGAACGTCAACAATTTGGAAAACCGATTTCTAATTTCCAAGCGATTCAATTTAAATTGGCTGATATGGCGACGGAAGTAGAATTAGCGCGTAATTTAGTACATAAAGCAGCTTGGTTAAAAGATAACGATAAACCTTTCGGTAAAGAAGCGGCTATGGCAAAGTTGTTTGCATCTGAAGCTGCAAGTCGTATAGCAAATCATGCAGTACAAATTCATGGTGGATATGGCTATATGCGTGAATATGAAGTTGAACGATATATTCGTGATGCAAAACTTTTAGAAATTGGTGAAGGAACTTCTGAAATTCAACGTCTCGTAATTGCAAGACATTTAGGATGTAGATAAAAAGGAGGAGTCACTATGTTTCAAAAAATATTAATTGCTAATCGCGGGGAAATCGCAGTTCGCATTATGAAAACTTGTCAAAAACTTGGCATTCGTACCGTTGCTATTTATTCTGAGGCTGATGAAAATGCCCTTCATGTAAAATTGGCAAATGAGGCTTACTTAGTAGGCGGTCCACGTGTCCAAGAAAGCTATTTAAACCTTGAAAAAATTATGGAAATAGCTAAGAAGACAAATGCTGAAGCAATCCATCCGGGGTACGGATTATTATCAGAGAATCCATCTTTTCCGATTCGCTGTAAAGAAGAAGGCATCGTATTTATCGGTCCTTCAGAAGAAATCATTACTAAGATGGGAAGTAAAATTGAGTCACGTATAGCGATGCAAGCAGCAGATGTACCAGTAGTTCCAGGCATTACTACAAATATAGAAACTGCTGAAGAAGCAATTGAAATTGCAAAACAAATTGGTTATCCATTAATGCTTAAGGCATCCGCGGGCGGCGGAGGCATTGGAATGCAGTTGATGGAAACTGAGCAAACGCTCACCAAAGCATTTGAAAGTAATAAAACAAGAGCGCAAAATTTCTTTGGTAACGGAGAAATGTACTTAGAACGCTATATAGCAGATGCACATCATATTGAAATTCAGCTTTTAGCAGATACACATGGTAATACAGTGTATTTATGGGAACGCGAATGTTCAGTGCAGCGCCGAAATCAAAAAGTAATTGAAGAAGCACCTTCACCATTTTTAGATGAGGGTACACGAAAGGCTATGGGAGAAGTTGCTGTACAAGCTGCTAAAGCACTTGGTTATACAAATGCAGGTACAGTTGAGTTTCTTGTAGATGATCAAAAGAACTTTTATTTCTTAGAAATGAATACGAGATTACAAGTAGAACATCCAGTTACAGAAGAAATTACTGGGTTAGACTTAGTTGAACAACAATTACTTATCGCATATGGTGAGAAGCTATCATTTACACAGGATGATGTAAAACGTAGTGGTCATGCCATTGAGGCTCGTATTTATGCAGAAGATCCGAAAACATTCTTCCCATCACCTGGGAAAATTACAGATTTAACGTTACCGACAAATATACGTATTGATCACTTTTTGGAGAATCAAGTAACGATTACACCTTTCTATGATCCAATGATTGCGAAAGTAATCGCACATGGTGAAACTCGTGAAGAAGCGATTTCAAAATTAAAAATTGCTCTAGAAGAGTTAAAAGTAGAAGGTATTAAAACAAACACACCAATGTTACTGCAAGTACTCGGAGACGATGTGTTCAAAAGTGGTATTTATACAACAGGTTTTGTAACGAAACAACTTGTTAAAAAATAAGAGTTATGAATATTAAGGGGGAAAAAATGATGACGAAAGTATATGCATCGATGGCAGGAAATGTTTGGAAAATTGTTGTAGGAGTAGGAGATACAGTAGAGGAAGAGCAGGATGTCGTCATTTTGGAATCTATGAAAATGGAAATTCCAATCGTTTCAGAAGAAGCCGGAACTGTTATGAAAATTAACGTACAAGAAGGCGATTTTGTAAATGAAGGAGATGTATTACTAGAAATTGAATAGGGAGATATAGGGGGAAGCGAATTGAAACTACCTAATTTTGCTGTCATTAAAGAAGTCGGGCCACGTGATGGCTTACAGAATGAAAAAAAGATTGTTGGCACAAAAGATAAAGTAAAGTGGATTCAACTACTTACAGAAGCGGGATTGTCGTACGTTGAAGTTTCCTCATTCGTTCACCCTAAGTGGGTTCCTGCATTAGCAGATGCAAGTGATGTATTTTCTGAGCTAAAAAGGGATCCAAATGTTACATATGCAGCGCTTGTTCCAAATCAAAATGGTTTGGAACGAGCTTTTTTGCAAAATGTAGATGAGGTGAATGTTTTTTTATCAGCAAGTGAATCTCATAATAAAAGTAATATTAATAAATCAATTAAAGAAGCATTAGCTGTAATTGAAGATATAACAAAACAAGCAACATTCGAAGGGAAAAAGGTTAGGGGTTATGTTTCTACTGTATTTGGATGTCCGTATGAGGGAGATATAAGTGCTCTGGCAGTTGATGAAATATGTAATCAACTATTTTCATACGGCATTTATGAAGTTTCTCTCGGTGACACGATTGGTGTAGCGAATCCGTTACAAGTAGAGCAAGTATTAGAACATTTATTAAAGAAGTATGATGCTTCGCAGTTTGCGATGCATTTTCATAATACGTATGGAATGGCACTGGCAAATGTAGTTAAGTCTTTAGAACATGGTATTACGACGTTTGATAGTTCTTGTGGTGGATTGGGAGGATGTCCTTATGCACCAGGAGCATCCGGTAATGTTGCTACTGATGATTTAGTGCATATGCTCCATAAGCTAGGTGTCCAAACAAATATAGACGAAGAAAAGTTATTGAGAGCTAGTCAATTTATTCAAAGTAAGTTAAATATCCAATTACCGAGTCATGTGTATAGAGCGCTTCAACATAAAACGATAAGTAGGTGAGAAGATGCTACAATTACAAAACATTTCCGTTGACTATGTAACACCGCATGTTGTAAAGATTTCGTTAAATCGTGAAAGACAAGCTAACTCATTATCTTTGGCGTTATTAGAAGAATTACAAACTATATTAACTCAAATAAACGAAGAATCAAATACGCGCGTTGTTATTTTAACAGGGGCTGGCGAAAAAGCGTTTTGTGCTGGTGCTGATTTAAAAGAGCGTGCCAACATGAATGAAGAACAAGTTCGCCATGCTGTTGGTATGATTCGTTCTACTATGGAGATGGTTGAACAATTGCCACAACCAGTTATTGCTGCTATTAACGGAATCGCACTTGGTGGAGGTACTGAACTAAGCTTAGCTTGTGATTTTAGAATTGCTTCTGACACTGCAAGTCTAGGTCTCACTGAAACTTCCCTTGCAATTATACCTGGGGCGGGTGGTACTCAGCGCTTACCTAGATTAATTGGAGTTGGTAGAGCGAAAGAATTAATTTATACAGGAAGACGTATTTCGGCGCAAGAAGCGAAAGAGTATGGTTTAGTAGAATTCGTAGTACCAGCTGATTTACTAGAAGAAAAAGCAATTGAAATTGCAGATCGAATTGCTAATAATGGTCCAATTGCCGTTCGATTAGCAAAAGAAGCAATTTCAAATGGTATTCAAGTAGATTTACATACCGGCTTACAAATGGAAAAACAGGCGTATGAGGGCGTAATCCATACGGAAGATAGATTAGAAGGATTACAGGCATTCAAGGAAAAACGCAAACCAATGTATAAGGGGGAGTAAATATGTTAGATCAAAAACAACAATCTAATTCATTTGAAGAACGAGTTGAAACAATTAAGCAAGGCGGGGCACCGAAATATCATGAACAAAACAAAGCGAAAGGGAAACTTTTTGTTCGAGATCGTTTAGCTCTTTTATTCGATAATGGTGAATATGTGGAAGATGCATTATTTGCAAATTGTGAACAAACTGGATTACCAGCGGATGGTGTTGTAACTGCGACTGGTAAAATACATGGTCGTACTGCGTGCGTAATGGCAAATGATTCGACTGTAAAAGCTGGATCATGGGGAGCACGTACAGTTGAAAAAATTCTACGTATTCAAGAAACAGCAGAAAAATTACGTGTACCGCTATTTTATTTAGTTGATTCTGCTGGAGCGCGTATTACAGATCAAGTTGAAATGTTCCCTGGACGCCGCGGTGCAGGAAGGATCTTTTATAACCAAGTGAAATTATCTGGTAAAGTGCCACAAATTTGTTTATTATTTGGACCTTCAGCAGCTGGTGGTGCGTATATTCCAGCATTTTGTGACGTTGTTATGATGGTTGAAGGAAATGCTTCTATGTATTTAGGGTCTCCGCGTATGGCTGAAATGGTTATCGGTGAGAAGGTAACTTTAGAAGAAATGGGCGGAGCACGTATGCATTGCTCAGTATCAGGATGCGGAGATGTTTTATGTAAAACAGAAGAAGATGCAATTACTCAAGCAAGACAATATATTTCTTATTTTCCAAGTAACTATTTAGAAAAGACTCCTTTGATTACACCTCAAGAACCGAAACAGTTCGATAAAACGTTAGAAGAAATCATTCCAGAAAATCAAAATGCTCCTTTCAATATGAAAGATCTCATTAACAGAATTATTGATGAAGGTTCTTTCTTTGAAGTGAAAAAATTATTTGCTCAAGAACTAATTACAGGTTTAGCACGCATTGATGGTAAGCCAATTGGCATTATTGCAAATCAGCCGCGTATGAAGGGCGGCGTATTATTCCACGATTCAGCTGATAAAGCAGCGAAGTTTATAAATTTATGCGATGCATACCATATTCCATTATTATTCCTTGCAGATGTACCTGGATTTATGATTGGTACAAAAGTAGAGCGTGCCGGAATTATTCGTCACGGTGCAAAAATGATCTCTGCAATGAGTGAAGCAACTGTACCGAAAATTTCTATCGTCGTTCGAAAAGCATATGGAGCTGGCTTATATGCAATGGCAGGTCCAGCGTTTGAACCAGATTGCTGCTTAGCATTACCAACAGCTTCTATTGCAGTAATGGGTCCAGAAGCAGCGGTCAATGCTGTATATGCAAATAAGATAGCAGCTTTACCAGAAGAAGAGCGTGCAAGCTTTATTGCTGAAAAACGAGAAGAGTATAAGAAAGATATTGATATTTACCGTTTAGCATCTGAGATGGTGATTGATGGTATTGTTCATCCAAACAATTTACGTGAAGAGCTAAAAGGACGATTCGAAATGTATATGAGTAAATATCAAGTATTCACGGATCGTAAACATCCTGTATATCCAGTTTAAAAGCCCTATTTAGGGCTTTCTTGCTCAAAAAATCAAGGAGGGGAAAACATGAAACAAGCAGTTTGGTTTCCAACAGAAGAATATAAAGAAAAAACGCGTTTATTTGGTTGGATGAAATCATTAGGCTATGAAGATTACGAAGCTTTTTATAATAAGTCAATTGAAGAAACAGCTTGGTTTTGGGGAGAAGCTGAGAGAGCAGTTGGCTATCAGTGGATGAAACCATATACAGAAGTATTAGATTTAGAAAATGGTACACCGTTTGCACAGTGGTATACTGAGGGAACTTGTAACGTTGTAGAATCTGCTTTATCTCGCTGGCTTGCAGACGATAAAACGAAAACACAAGCAGCACTTATGTATGAAGGGGAAAACGGAACTTCGAAATCATTTACATATGAAGAGCTTGACAGCTGGGTAAGCCGTGTTGCCAACGGTTTGAAACATGCTGGTATTGAAAAAGGTGATCGTGTAACAATTTACATGCCAATGATTCCTGAAACAGTTGTTGCTATGTTAGCGGTAATGAAAATTGGAGCGATTATTTCACCAATATTCTCAGGTTTTGCTGCTGATGCAGTAATGACACGTGTACAAGCAGCTGGTTCAAAAATGGTTATTACCGCAGATGGCTTTTCACGCCGTGGGAAAATTGTTTCATTAAAAGATGAAGTAGATAAAGCTTGTGAACATTGTCCAACTGTTGAAAAGGTGGTAATTGTTCGTCATGCAGGAAATGATTTTACACCGCATAATTATGATTTTTCATGGAGTACGTTAGAAAAAGAAAAACCATTTATACATGCTGAAGAAATGAACAGTGATGATCCATTAATGCTTATATATACATCTGGAACGACTGGTAAGCCGAAGGGGACAGTACACACACATGCTGGTTTCCCGCTAAAATCTGCATTTGATGCAGGATTTGGAATGAATATAAAACAAGGCGACCGAGTATTATGGGTAACTGATATGGGCTGGATGATGGGACCATTTTTACTATTCGGCTCTTTAATTAATGGCGCAACAATGGTTATGTATGAAGGTGTCCCAGACTTTCCAGAAGCAGACCGCTTATGGGAGACAGTCGATAAATATGAAATTACTCATCTCGGTATTTCACCAACATTAATCCGTGCATTAATGGCAAAAGGTGATGAATATGTAAATAAACACTCGTTAAAGAGTTTAGAAGTATTCGCATCAACAGGAGAACCTTGGAATCCAGACCCATGGATGTGGTTATTTAATACAGTTGGTAAAGGTAAAGTACCAATTTGTAACTATTCAGGTGGAACTGAAATTTCAGGTGGGATTTTCGGGAATGTCCTAATTAAGCCGATCGCACCGATTAGTTTTAACGCATCTTTACCAGGAATGGCAGCGGTTGTACTTGATGATCAAGGTAAACCAATTCGAGATGAAGTCGGAGAATTATGTTTAGAAAAACCTTGGGTAGGTATGACGAAAAGTTTCTGGGAAGATGATGAGCGTTATGTAAACACTTACTGGTCACGTTTTGAAAATAAGTGGGTTCATGGTGACTGGGTCATTTATGACGGTGAACAATATATCATTACAGGCCGTTCAGATGATACGTTAAACATTGCTGGAAAACGTATTGGACCTGCTGAATATGAATCTATTCTTGTGGAACATAATAATGTAATAGAAGCAGCTGCAATTGGTGTACCTGACGATGTTAAAGGTGAGGTTTGTCATTGCTTTGTAGTATTACGAGACGGTGTAATATTTACAGCAGAATTAAAGAAAGAATTAATGAGTTTAGTAAACTCCCATATTGGTAAAGCTTTATGTCCAAAAGACATCCACGTTGTAGAAGATTTACCAAAAACACGAAATTCTAAAGTAATGCGACGTGTCATAAAAGCTGCTTACTTAGGAAAAGAATTAGGAGATTTATCGTCACTTGTAAATCCTGAAGTGGTACCCTTTATTCAAGGACTACAGTCTAGCAAACTATAAAATTACGAATGAGCTCTATGTAAATAGAGCTCATTTTTAATGTTTACAAAAAGATAAGAGAGAAAAAGTAAATTTGAAGTTAAAAAATCTACTATTAGTGTTAAGTATGTCTGTTTGTTTTTAGTTTTTATCAAAATAGGATACTGTGGCTGTCTATTCAATGGAGTGAATGAATTTTGTTAAGAATGAAAATTTAGTGAAGAAAAAAGTAATGAATAAAAGGAGAAATCCCTGGGGGACAGGGATTTAATAAGGGAGATATTATTGTCGTTCAATGTCGAAATTTGGCGTATCCGACAAATTAATATTATCACGAATTTTCAGGAGATTGTGATAGTGGATGTGTCAAAAATGTGTACGGGTTTCATATAAAAGTCTTATTTAAATAGGAAAAGGGAAAAGAATTAAGTTCACTCGTTCTTAAGATTTTTTCCCTTTTAAATTTACTGTTTGTTCGTTGTTCTATATACATCTGAAATTGGTAAATCTTCGCCATGTAAAGCTTGAGTACTGTCCTTTTTGTTTGAATTATGTGCCTCCTGAGATGTTTCTTGTAGTTGTTCTTGGGCCTTACTAGGGGTATTCAGCGCATCTAATGACACAGGATCAAGTTGTTGACTTAATAAATCTTTTTTATCCATGTTATGTAGCTCCTTTTTGAACTTAGATATAAAAACGAAGTGTTTTTAAATAGTTACGTGGGTATTATGTATCTTTGAATGGAATTATATACACAAACTACATTGAGAAATTAACTAATTATAAAAATTACTTGTGATGACAAGCTTAAGAAATATAAAGATCATTAGTTCTTAATAAAAGCGTTATTTTAGTAAGGTGCTACGAAATTTCATTTGAAAGGAACATCCCAATGATAAGATGAGCACTGTAAATCTGTGCTCATCTTATCAGAAATTGCTTAGTCCTTAAAAATAAAACCGTTACGGACAATTCACAATGGTAATAGTGACGTTTGCCATTGTTCCAGGAGAATCAAGAAGTGAAGCAGTAACGGTTACTGTTCCAGGCCCATTAGCGGCTAGAAATACAGCGGTAAAGTTACCTGAAGCATTGGTAATGACAGCAAGAGGAACCATGAAAGCAAGAGAAGGGTTACTAAATGAAAAACTGACTACTATTCCTGGAGTAGGACTACCGTTTACTAATACTTGACCCGAAAAAAATAAAGTATTATTTCCTTGAGTGGATACACATGCTGTGGTTTCGTTAGAAGTCAAGGTAATAGATGCAGGCCCAGCAGGAAGATTAAATCCAGTTGGTCCGGTTGGTCCAGTTGGTCCAGTTGGTCCGGTTGGTCCGGTTGGTCCAGTTGGTCCAGTTGGTCCGGTTGGTCCAGTTGATCCAGTTGGTCCGGTTGGTCCGGTTGATCCAGTTGGTCCAGTAGAACCGGTTGATCCAGTAGAACCAGTAGGACCGGTAGGGAATTGAAAAGGTGGAACAGGTGGAAGTGTAGGTCCAATAGAACCCGAATTAAGTGCAGCAAAAGATAAAAACTCGTCCATTATATATCACCTCTAAAAATCGTATTACTAATAGTAAATGTAATGATAGAGCAAAGTGAAATGGACAAGCGGTTGTATTTTAACAAATTAAATAAAATAATTATATGATGGAAAGAGAGATTAGTATGATTTCTTTAGAAATTAAATATAAAAAGGCGATTATCTTCAAATCGCCTTTTGGGTAATGCAGTGTAATTTTATTCAGTTATTTGAAATATAGTTTCATTCGGTTTGGAAAATCCATACAGCTTCCTTGCGAATTTTAAAACTTCTTCTTCACTACCTGTTAAAACTTTAACATCATTTTTAAGGGTATGACCATCCTTCTTTAAAGAAGATAATTTTTGTTGCTCCGTATTAACCGTGATTTGTTTTTCTTTAATCATTTCTTGTTGGTTATTCAGAGAATATTGAAGGACAAAAATTATAGGTAATATAATAGCCAAAGTAGTTATAATACGGCGTCTTGTTTTTTTTATATTACCTTGTTGGGTATTAGGGTTCACTTGCTGTGAGGGTATATTAGGATTTGATTGGTGTGATGATACTTTTGGGATATTTCCCATTAAAATGCCTCCATTACTAATTGTAGAATTTAAACTGTTTAAAAGTATTATAAATGTTCAATGGGAATTTTAGAAGATAGTTTAATATAGGTGCGTTTTGTAAAGTTTAAACAAAATCCTTATTTAAATAAAAGGAACCCCGATTGTCTGCGGGGCTCCTAAGGGTAATCGTCAAGTAATGACGTACTCGACTATTTAACGATATCATGAATTTTTTGGTAAATATACTGGTAAATGCGTCCAAATTAATGAGAGCATTATTTGAAACAAAAACGCTATTTTAATAGGGATGGGAATAATAATGATTCCATGGGACAAGCGAGTATACATTGTATCAAGGTGATCATTTTATTACAGAGGGGCCAATTTTAGAGGTTAGTGAAAAGGCGAATAAATCATTATATTGGCTTTGGTGCATATTAGCTCCAAGCTATGAAAAAGTGTGCGGTAATAGTACAAAGCGACTTCGGTTGATTCGGATAGATGATGATGAAGAATGATATAAAAATTTCATTTTGTAGAGAAATGAGGTGATTAAGGCTGGGCATAGAATATGCCATGTTTGTATTAAAAAAGAGCAGAATTTAGCCTATATATAAAGATGTTGGAATTGTTCTAAAGGGGGGGATATCTGAAATATAAATAATTGAGGGGAGTGAACTAATAATGGAAACTAGTACTTTTTTAGGATTGTTTTGGGGATGGATAACGGTTATCGTATCGGGAATACTTTTCGTACGTCCATCGGTACTACGTGAATTGAAAAAATTAGTGGTTGAAGACAGAGGATTTGGTATTATGTATGGTTTTCTATCGATTTTCCTAGGGTTAGGTAGTGTAATCCTACATAATGTATGGGTATTCAACTGGCAGGGGTTCCTAACGGTTATTGCATGGCTTGCATTATTAAAGGGAATCTACATAATTGCATATCCTGAGCCCTCCAAGAAAACAGACTTTGAATTAAGGGTACTATCTACACGTATAGCGCTCGCTATCATTGGCGCCTTGGCTTTATGGATGCTTATAGTAATCTATATAAAATAATCCTTTTCTAATAAGAACTATATTAAAATAAATCTCTACGTGTTAATATACAAAAAGCTGACTATACTTAGTCAGCTTTTTGTATATTACATTCTAGTATTTATCGGTCACAAAAGACATGTTCTCTCTTTTAAGTCGATATCGAAAATATTACCAATTTTTTCTTTGACAATGACAACAAATAAAGAAACATTTACAACGACACTTATTTCGTTTAGAACTCCAATCATCATCACAATGATTCTTTTCTTTAGATTTCCACCAATCATCATCACAACAATGCTTTTTCTTAGAACTCCAGCAATCATTTTTCCAGGACATTCTTTTATACCTCCCTTCAATAGGATTCATACTATTCTATGTTTTAGTAAAAGAATGGCTTGTTTATTAACCTATTATTTTACCTTTATATGATAGAGTGCTTTCTACTAGATATAGAATTCATACAAACTATGCTAATTTTCAAGAGATAGTTGAGAGAACTACTGGCTATGATATTAATCAACAAACACTTGTTGAAGGAAACGTTAAGATTTTAAATAATATCTTATTTTGGAGTACGCTTTTCTGAATGTATATTTCACAATGGTAAAGGAAAAATACACCATATCACTGCGAACAAAGCCTATGTATATGTGAAGTAATAGGAAAAGGTGGTCCCTATTCAAGGAGCCGGCTTATTAAAAGTATAAATAAGAAGGTTTAGTACAAATGTTTGTTTTTTTGTTTCTATGCTTTTGTCTCGTACACTTTTAAGCTATTGGACATACTTTACTAATAGAAAGGATTAGGGGGTGAGGATTTGGGTTCTCGATTTAATAATTGTAGAAAAAAATGTACGTGTAAACATGATGATTGTTGGGATGCTTTTGAAGAGTGTAAAAAAGAACAGCATGAGAAATGTGACAGCTCTTGTGTACAAGGAATTAGAGACGAACTTAAAAAATTAATTAATAAAACAGTGCGAATTAACACTGAAGGACGTACTTATATAGGTACTGTTTCTTCTGTAACTTGCGATGTTGTTAAGCTAGCTGCTATTCCTGGTTCAGTTGCAGCAATTATATCTCTTTGTAAAATTGAAGCAATTTTACCACCTGCTACAACTGTTGCTGATGAGTTTGATTTTAACGGTGTTGACGTAGCAAATAAAGAGTAATTATGCTTTATTGATGCTAAGCCATTCTTATGAATGGCTTTTTATTTTGTTTAAAAGGGAATATATTTTTCATATAGAAATAAATTTGAAGGTGTATAAAAGGTTGTGTGAAAGGAGAATGAGAGTGATTAAGCTGAAACAATTTACAAGAACTGATTTCAAACAATTAATAAATTGGATTGATTCTGAAGAATTTTTAATTCAATGGTCGGGAAATGCATTCACATATCCTTTAAATGAACAGCAATTAGAGAAATATACAGAATGTGCAAACACACTGGCATTCAAAATAATGGATGAAGAGACTAAAGCAGTTATTGGTCATATTTCTCTTGGACAAATAGATAATATAAATAAGTCTGCTAGAATTGGAAAAGTGCTAGTTGGTAATACGAAAATGAGAGGGCGTTCTATAGGGAAACATATGATGAAAGCCGTACTTTGTATTGCTTTTGATGAATTAAAACTACATAGAGTAACTCTTGGTGTTTATGACTTTAATAAGTCAGCTATTTCTTGTTACGAAAAAATAGGTTTTGTAAAAGAAGGTTTATTAAGAGAGTCAAAAAGAGTAGGAGAAACGTATTGGAATTTATGGGAAATGAGTATGTTAGAATATGAATGGAACAATAAAAAGTAGTATTTTATAATTATATTATGTTAACAAAAGGGGTTTGGTGGGAATCGTGAATAAAAAAACAAAAATAATTTCAATTGCAGCTGTTTCAGGGGGCGGTAAAACTACCATTACAGAAAGTTTAGCTCATGAGTTGAAAAACTCAAAGGCTCTATATTTTGATAGATATAAATTTGATAACTGTCCGGTTGATATTTGCAAATGGATTGATGATGGAGCTAATTACGATGAATGGGTACTTACACCGCTAATGAATGATATTGAGCGTTCTATACAAGATAGTAGTTTAGATTATATTATTGTAGATTATCCTTTTGCATACTTAAATAGAGAAGTGGGACAATTCATTGATGTAACTATATTTATCGATACACCTTTAGATATTGCGATGGCTAGAAGAATTTTGAGAGATTTTAAAGAAGGTACAATGAGTGAAATACATAATAATTTGAAACATTACATGACACATGCGAGAAAAGCTTATTTAGAGGCAATTCATACTGTTAAGCCGAATTCGGATATTGTATTGGATGGATCTTTATCTATAAGTGACATAATTGATCAAATAATAGAGGAACTTAATCGAAGAGAAGTGATTGTGAATGGTTAAATGTATAAAACGATATGTACAAGTCATTATCTGATTTATATAGACGAGAATTAGATAACTTTTTGCAGTTATGGTCTGGCGACTTCGAATCAAAAATATTGAAAGCTTCATGGACAGATAAAACATATAAATACGGTGAAGTTTTAAGGCATGTAATTGTACATGAAATTCATCATATTGGTCAGATATCTATATGGGCAAGAGAATTAAATCTTCAGCCCGTTTCAGCGAATTTAATTGGAAGAGGATTGTAGATTTAGAAACCGACTTGCAGTGTAAACGCAAGTCGGTTTTTATATATAAGAAGATTTCTTAATTAAAATCCTCGGCTTTTTTTTGACGTATATATAAAAACATTAAGATTGTAATGATGAAAAAGATCATAATCGTTTGTATGATTAAATTTTTAAACTGAAACAATATTGTCCAAGATGTAACAGCATCTTTAAAAGCTTGGAGTGCAGAGTACGAGGAAGGATCAAAACCGTACTGAAGTAACTTTTTTGTTTCAATAAAAGTACTGTTTTCATCACCGGCGTCTAATATTACTGAAATAAGTCTAGTATTTCCTCGTGTGGCTGTACTGACAAAACTATAATTACCATTAGTTGAAAAACTAGTTTGTAAGCCGTCAACACCTTGGAGTTTAATGTTTTTATTAAGGGAATATATCATTTTATTTGTATTGAAAACTTTTGAATCTTTGAAGGTAAATTGGTAAGAGGTTAGTTTCGTAACATTCAATACATCTGGAAAGTCTTTTACTAATTGTGTTGCTAGTTTAGCGACGTCTATCGATGTTGTAGTTGATTGTTTATTCGTATCGTTATTAATTCCAGTAGCATTTAGAAACGGGGATGGTTGTGATAACTCTAGTTGTTTTGCTTTGTCATTCATTAAAAGCGTAAAGTTATCTTCGTTTCCAGCAATGTGTTCTGCAAGGGCAAGTGCGGAACGATTATTCCCTGTCAAAAACAATGCATGAAGTAAATCACGAACCGTCGTTTTATCTTTCGAAGTTACTTGTATAGGACTCGTTTCTGCTCGGAAAACTTCATTACTTATTTTTACTAATTCATCTAACTGTATTTTTCCTTCATTCAGTTGTTCCAGTGCGATATACTCTGTCATTAATTTAGATAAAGTAGCTGATTGTATAGGAGTTTCTTCATTTTTTTTATAAACAATCTCACCAGAATTAGTATCTATTAAAATAGCTGATTTAGCTTGAATAATTGGACCATTTACATAAAGATAAAAATATAAAACGATAAGTGCAGTAATAAGAAAAGATAATAATAAAACTGTTATTTTTTTTAAGAATTGCATTAGCGATCCTCCTACTATTACATCAATAATATTATTGTAAAAAGGAATGCTTAATTAGGAAGAAAGAAAAGGTAAAGAATTTCTAAAGAATTATAAAGGATTATTAAATTTTGGATATTGATGGAATATAAAAGGTTCAATTTCTTATATGATAAAAAATTGAACCTATAAATATGTGGTATTAAGCTTTATAAGGGAGTAATTTTACAGTGAAAGTTGTTTTTTTATCATCGCTATATACTTCAATTGTTCCTTTATGCAATTCAACAATACTTTTTGCAATTGCTAATCCGAGCCCAGATCCACCAGTGTTTGTTGAACGTGATTTTTCAACACGATAAAAACGTTCAAAAATATGAGGTAAATCAGTACTAGGGATAGGTTGTCCGTAATTTGTTATATCAATTGTAATCATGTTATTGCTTTCGTAAGCGGTAATATCAATATGATCTCCATCATTTCCATAAGTAATAGCGTTTATGATTAGATTTTCAAACACACGTACTAATTTATCCCCATCAGCTAGTACCATTAGCTTTTGAGATGGGAAAGAAGGGCGACATTCAATATTAGCTTCTTGAAGCTGTATCCGAAATTGGACAGTTAATTGTCCAAGCAATTCTACAATATCAATGGGAGCAGAATATAAACTTAACTCTTTATTTTGAACGCGTGTATATTCAAACAAGTCATTCATTAATGCATTAAGACGAGTTACTTTATCGTAAATGACTTGAATATAGTATCGTAATTCTACTTCATCTCTATAATTATCATGATGGATTAAATTTACGTATCCAACTATAGATGTAAGAGGGGTTCGTAAATCATGTGATACATTTGTAATCAGTTCGCTTTTTGCTTGTTCTGCCTGTCTCTCTTCATCAATTGATACTTTTAATTGCTCAATAATTTGATTGACCCCAGTTGCCAGTTCTTCTAAATAATTATGGTGTACGATGGAAACTTTATGATTAAAGTTTCCACTTGCAATATACCGAATCTCTTCAATCATTTTTTTTATACAAGTTTCATAGTAAACCTTTCTTTCATGACGATAAAAAATGTATAAATAGGATGAGAAAATAGAAAATAAAAACAAATAAGATACAATCATCATCCATAAAGACTCTTTTAATCCAATATATTTTTCATGGCCAAAAATTCTAATGAATTCTTTTCCTAATTCGCTTAGAGTAAGTGAACTCTCAATTACACTCGTTACGAGGCGAAATATAATTAATTCGGTAATTGGTGTAAGAGTGATAGCTAATAAAAGCCAAAAAATAAGCTTCCACTTTGGTATATCTTTTAATATATCAAATGCTTCATTTCTCAATTTTATAGCCTACTCCCCAAACCGTATGAATTAGTTTTTCACCATTCATTACGGTTTCAAGTTTATCGCGTAAATTACTAATATGGACCATTACCGTTTTATTAGAACCATAACCGTCTTCATTCCAAACTCGTTCGAATATCTCTTCAGAGCTAAATACTCTTCCAGTATTACTCGCTAGTAAATATAAAATATCAAATTCGATAGAGGTGAGTTTAATATATTCTCCATTTACTTTAACAGTATGATTATGTTTATGTATTTCAACAGAACGAATACGAATAATACCATCTTCATTCTTTTGGGAAGTAGCATTTTGGAAAGAGGATCTTCGTAATAAAGCTTTCACTCTAGCCACTAATTCTAGTGGATTAAACGGTTTAATCATATAATCATCTGCACCGGTCATAAGTCCTAAAATTTTATCCATATCTTCAGCCTTTGCACTAAGCATAAGGATAGGTACAGTATTATTTTCACGCACTTCTTGACAAACTTCCAATCCGTTTCGTTTCGGCATCATAATATCTAAAAGCATAAGGTCAACTTCATATGTACATATCATTTGTAATGCTTCATCACCATCATAAGCTTTATAAATGTTATAGCCTTCATTTCGTAAATAAACAGCCAGTAATTCTACAATATCTTTATCATCATCAATAATTAATATGTTTTTATTCATTTTATAGTTAGTTCCTTTCCTTACAATTAATCAACATTACTATAATATCAAACATTTATGTATTTTGTAGTAATGTTTCTACATAAAATTTCATGTATCGTATTAAAAAGGAATTAAAACATTCATAACGAATATAAAATAAGAAGGATATTTAAACTCCACATTATACTGAAAGATAGTTATAAGGGGGACTTGCTATGTTATATAATGATATATATTCATTTACTCCAACTGGAAAAATAGAAAATGATATTAAAGCTTTTCTATTAAAATACAATAAAGAATTTACATATAAACATTCAATTCGTGTGGCAAATGAGGCGAGAAAAATTGCGAAAATATTTTATGAAGATGAAGAAAAAGCAGCGATTGCAGGGTGTTTACATGATATTAGTGCAATCTTTCCGAATGAGGAGCGGATTGCAGTTGCTGAAGAATTTGGCATAGAAATATTACAAGAAGAACGAGAATTTCCAATGATTATTCACCAAAAATTATCGAGAGTAATTGCAAAAGAGGTATTTAAAGTAGAAGATAAAGAAGTTTTAAATGCTATCTGTTGCCACACTACGTTGCATAAACATGCAACAAAGATGGATTTAGTATTATTTATTGCTGATAAATTAGAATGGGATCAAATAGGGACACCGTCATATTTAATTGAGGTAAAAAAAGGATTGGAAAAATCTTTGGAACATGCTGCTTTTGTATATATTTCATATTTGTGGGAAAGAAAAGATACATTAAAAGTCATACATCCGTGGCTAGAAGAAGCATATTGGCATTTAAAAGAAATTGTAGAGTAGAAAGGGTATAAAAATGCAATTAAAAGAATATATGAATCAAACATTCCCAGGAGTTACGTTAGTACCGTACATATACTCTCAGTGGGAAAAACATCTGCATTTTGATTTTGGGAAAGATAAATATCAATTTAAAGAAGATGGTAACACTTATAATATGGAATATTTCACACAAATATATAGGTATAATAAAAGTCTATTTAAAGATATATTTTCAAAAGAAGATGCCGTCTTTTTAGTCACAAATGTTTATCGATTTAAACAGGAAAATATAAAAAATGCGCAGAAAATAAATGTATACAATAGGTTTATTAAAAAGAGGGGTTTAAAGTTTCATATAAGACAAGAAACATTCCCTTTTCTATTTGAAGATGAAGAAGCTGACTTATATTGTACATATCAATTTTCTTTAAAATGTCTTGCTGAAGATATTAAATATGAACCGCTTATTCAAGCAGCTAATCATGAAGATTTCCCTGACCTACGTCCACGATTAGGGCGAAAAAAAGAAATTTCATATCCAGATGTATTTTTTATAAATGTAACAAAGGATATTATCATGTTTATTTATGATGATAGAGGATGTGAAGTAATTGCGAAGAATAAAGAAAAGATACGGGAGTTATATGAGAAGTATAAAGAGTGGATACAAGAATATGAACGAGAGAGTATAGATGACTTATTTACATGAAAATAGGAGGAAGTGAAGTGTGTAATGAAAAGGATCGCAATTGTATCTGCATGGGAACCAGAGCTTACGTATTTGCATCAACATTATCCAAGTGAGCGTGTAGAAAAAATAGCAGCTTGGGAATTTCATTTTCATTCTATTAATGAATTAGAAGTTATTTCAGTTGTAACTGGTGTCGGTAAAGTAAGTTGTGCTAGTTGTGTACAACTATTAATAAGTGAATTCCAGCCAGACCAGTTATTTATGACAGGGATTTGCGGGAGTTTATCAGATAAGGTGAAAAATGGACACATCGTTGTAGCTCTTAATACTTTACAGCATGATGTTACAGCGGCTGGTTCAGGAGAAGATAGTTTTAATCTATATGATGGTAGAACGGCACCTATTGAAACAACTAAATCACTCGTAAAACGAATGAAGAAATTGCGTTCGTATGACCCGGTCCATTTTGGTACATTTCTATCTGGAGATCAACGTATTCGAAGCTCAGAAATGAGGTATTTACTTCATACTGTTTACGGTGCTTTAGCCGTTGATCAAGAAGTGGCAGCATTTGCTTATGTATGTCATGTAAATAAAAAACCATTTCTATGTTTAAAAGCTGCCTCAGATCAAGCGAATGACAAAACGAAAGAAGAACAAAAGGTTTTTAAAATGTTAGCATGTGAACGAGCATGTGAGCATTTAATTACTTTTTTACGTGTTTATGAGATTACTGTAGTTAACAATGTATAGTAAGAGGAGTATAGTGATGAAAGCTACAAATAAAATAGCGATTCTTGGTGCGAATGGAAAAGTCGGAAAATTCCTCGTAAATCAAGCGTTAGAAAAGGGCTATCAAGTACGAATATTAACGAGAAATTCTAAAAATATGACGATAACTAATGAAAATATAGAGACTATCCGTGGGGATGCCCGCGATTTTTCAGTCATACAGGAATTACTTCAAGGGTGTAAAGCTGTGATTAATGCGGTGGGTCAGCCGAAAAATGAACCTTATATTTTTAGTACAGTTACGAAGCATATTTTAAAAGTAATGAAGGAATATGAAATGAAGCGCTATATTCTTATTTCTGGAGGCTCCTTAAATGTAAAAGGAGATCAGAAGGGAATTGCAAATAAAATAGGGGCTAATTTGTTTCGATTATTTCTTCCAAAGATGATGCAGGATAAATATAAAGAATTGCAAATTATACAAAGTAGTGAAATAGATTGGACAATTGTTAGATTACCGTTTGTTATAGAGGGAAATGGGATTGGTGATATTAAAGAGAGTTTAGTAGATATGCCAGGAATCAAAATTCAAAATGGGGATATTGCACCGTTTGTAATAAAACAAATTAATAGTGAAAGATATATAGGAAAGTGTCCGCTCATTTCAAATTAAGAGATATCGTTAAAAATTAAAGAATAATGGATATAGTGGTAATAGTTTATTTCATGTGTTTGAATGTTGAGTTTAATACAAGTAAGTGGAGGATAATTCTATATGATTCAATATAAAAGGTGTAATGAAGTAAATATTGATTTAGTATATGAAGCGTTTAAAGATGGTTTTTCTGATTATATTATTAAAATGGAAGTTTCAAAAGAGGATTTTGTACAACGGTTTTTGGGACCAGAAGGTAACTCGCTAGAACACTCCTTTATTGCGTTAGACGGTGACAAATCTGTTGGTGTAATACTTGGTGGTATTAAGGTATATGAAAGTATAAAAACAATGCGCTGCGGAACATTAGCTGTTCATCCAGAATTTCGAGGCATTGGTGTAAGTCAAAAGTTATTTGAGTTACATAAAGAAGAAGCGACACAAAATAAATGTAAGCAGCTTTTTCTTGAAGTTATTGTAGGAAACGATCGGGCGATTCATTTTTATAACAAATTAGGTTATGAAAAAGTATATGATCTTTCTTATTATAATTTAAATGATTTAACTAAAATAATGAATAAAGATAATAAAAAGATTGAAGTAAAACAATTAGAATTTCCAACATTTAAAGTTGAGATTCAGAAATGGCTAAACTTCCATATAAATTGGCAAAATGATATTGATTATATCAAAAAAACAAATCATACATTTTACGGTGCATATGTTGATAGTGATATAAAAGGTTCTGTATGTGTAAATGAACAAGGAAAAATTAGTTTTATTTTCACAGACAAAGACTATAGAAATATTGGTGTTGGGACGAAATTATTACAGGTAGCAAGTGAAGAATTAAAGTTATCAAGTTTATCAATTGGGTTGCCAAACAACAATTTACTGGAAGGGTTTTTAAAGAAATCTGGATTTGAAAAGAATTCTTTAGCACAATATGAAATGTATTTATTGCTATAAAAAGCGGAGGGAATTATTCTTTTCGCTTTTTATTTTGCACTATAAACGTTTTTGCTGTATGTGGGAGGATAAGTAAAAACAACAGAAGTTTTGTTACCTATCTTATTGAGCTAACTGGCACTTTAGTTGAAAAAGGAAAATGTATAGTAAACATAGAATATATTAATACATTAAAAGATTTATGAGGTGAAAGTGATGGCAATTAAGCAAGACGAAATTAAAGTAGTAGTCGGAGCTAGAGTATTTAATAATAATCCAGGTTGGGTTCAAACGCAAGAAGATGAACTTAATTTACTAGACAATACCACTTGGGAAGAAAGATTTGAATACAATTCCATTTCAGCTATTTTAGCAGAGCATGTATGGGAACATCTTACTTTTGAAGAAGGTGTAAAAGCAGCTGAAATTTGCTATAAATTTTTAAATCCATCAGGTCATATTCAGTGCGGAGTGCCTGATGCATTTTTCCGAGATGAAACCTACCAAAATATAGTTCAAATAGGCGGCCCTGGCCCGAAAGACCATCCAGCTGCAAGCCATAAAATCGTACATAATTATAAAACATTAACGAAAATGTTTGAAATTGCTGGATTTGAGGTAGTTTTACTTGAATATTGTGATGAAAATGGTCAATTTTATTACACAGAATGGGATGCGAATGAAGGCGTTATTTTCCGTTCGAAAAGGTATGATTCTAGAAATAGAGGCGATAAACTTGGTTTTCCATCGCTAATTGTTGACGCGATTAAAAGGTAAGTCATTCACCTAAAATAGGTGTTAGTTCTATCAGTTCATGAGTCGCAAATGCGGCTTTTTTTATTTGTTTTGTAAACCTACGTTTAGCAAGGAATTAGACATACATAATAAGTGATTTTGAACGTTACATAACTTGATTTGAATACTATATTAGCTCTTATTAACACCATTTATCTTAAAGAAAATTGCTTTTAAATATTTAATGGAAATATCATATAAAGTAAATAAATCAACGTTTTCTCATGTTGAATTTTTTTGCGGAAATGTTGAGGTACGCCTATTGTAATAAACACATGGAGAGAATATATAATAAATCAATCAATGTTCAAGATACCATTCACACATTAAATTAATATTTCATTGCCATAGAGATTTCTTTTATGCATAAATTCGTGTAAAATAAAACAGGAACATACATTCTGTACAAGAGTAGGAGGAAATAAATATGTTAGCTCAAATAGAGAAACAAACTGATGGCTATATTATAAAATTTGAACGCCAATTTCCCAATACAATAGAGGAAGTTTGGTCTGTTTTAACTGAAAACAGCAAGCTTAAAAAATGGATGTCTAATTTACAGATTGAAAACCTTAAAACAGGTGGAATTATAAAGTTCGACATGATGGATGGTTCATTTTTAAATATTGATATTTTAGAGTGCCAACTAAATTCAGTACTTGAATTCACATGGGATAAAGATCGTGTCCGATTTGAACTACATAAAGAGAAAAATGGTGCTCTTTTACTACTTAAAGAATACATTCATGAATTAACTGATCATACACCAAAAGATATAGCTGGTTGGCATATTTGTCTTGACCTTTTTTCTTCAGTTTTAGAAGAGGATGAGAAGGAATTTTCTAAAAACGAATGGCAACAATGGTTCGAAAAATACAAGGATAAGATTCAAGAAGTGAGAGGGTAATTGTATAATAGGTAATATTCATTATGTAATTATTATATTGTAAAAATGATTTTGTGGAAAAATAAGAATAGAGGTTAATATGAAAGTAAATCAATTAATTGCTAATAACATAAATAAACTTGATACTGTTATTCCGTTTAATAAATCACTTGGTATTGCTGGTTTATCTGGATCTGGAAAAACAACTCTTTGTCAAACAATTGGTGAAGAATCAAAGAAGCGTCTAGTTTCCTTATTGCCAAAGGCTGAATATCAATATTTATTTCCTAATATTATGGAAACTAATTTTAGTGCAATTAAAATGGAAGAAATGCCTTTAGTACTTTTTTTAGGGAAATCATCAATTTCTTCCAATCCGCGTTCGACGATTGGTACTCATACAGGTGTTTTTAAAGAGATTCGTGAAAAACTAGCGGAAGAATTTAATCTTTCTCCTGAAGTCTTTTCATTTAATAATCAATTAGGTTGGTGTGCTGGCTGTAAAGGGCGTGGTACTACTAAAAATATTGAGTGTAAAAAATGTAAGGGGAAACGTTATAGTGAAGAAGTTGAACAACGTACTATTGAGTTATTTGCTGAATCACATACAATTTCGGATATTAACGATTTAAGTGTTGAATCTATTCTTTCACTAGCAGAAGAATTAAATATTAGTGAAGCAAAACAACATATACTGCAAAATATTATCAATATGAACATTGGTTATTTAACATTAAATCGAATTATGGGTACGTTGTCAGGTGGAGAATTAACACGACTTTACTTAGCTGAATTCATGGCAGTAAGTGAAAATGCTGTAATTATTATTGATGAGATTTCCGTGGGGCTTGATCACGAAACATTATTACAAATATTAGAAGAGATCGAAAGATTAGGGTACAAAAATCAAATTTGGCTCATTGATCATTCAGATACAGTACTGGATACAACGGATGAGCAAATATTCTTCGGACCTGGTAGTGGAAAATATGGTGGAAAAATCGTAAAAGAATCACCAAGGCCAAAGCCAATACTATCGGAACGAAATTACAAAATGCCAACAGAATATTATACATTCCATGAATTATATTGCCGAAATATCCAAATGACGGAGTTTCAGATTCCTAAAAATAGACTTGTAACTGTTACAGGAGAGTCTGGATGCGGGAAATCTACACTTGTCAATGAGTGTTTAGCTACAGATTTCTTGAAACGATATCCAAAAGATAAATTAGTTATGGTAGGGCAAGATCGAAACCAATCGATTACAAGTCGATCAACTGTAGCAACTTTCTTAGATATTAAAAAGAAACTGACAAAGTATAGTGAAGAAATTGATGATATTTTTGAGCGCTCAATTGAGGATATTATTGATGAAATTCCAAACGAAGATATTGCGTATAAACGCTTGAGCCTACTAATCAAATTAGGACTGGGCTATTTAACATTAGAACGAAAAACACAAACATTATCAACGGGTGAGTTTCAATGTGTTCATTTAGTTTCTGAGTTATTTGCAAAAACAAGAAATCCACATACATTGTTTATTTTTGATGAGCCTTCAAAAGGTTTATCGCAAAATATTTTAAATCAATTTATAGATAGTGTTAGAGGGATATTACAAGATGAATCAGTCTCTATCATAATGATTGAGCATAACAGTTACATGCTAGAAAGTTCTGATTATATTGTTGATTTTGGAAAAAGACAGCTTGAATCTATAGAGCATCTTGATGTAGTAAGTCATGATGATTATTATCGTCAAAAAAGCAGTGTGAATAATGCTGAGCAAATACATATTTCTTCAACACTGAATCAAAAAAATGGAATTAATTACTTAGAAGAAAATCATATTGATTATTTTAAAAATGCAGAAAACATCTATAAGGGTGGCATATTAATAAGCTTATCATCAATGGCTCGTTTAATTTACGGTGAATACGAATCTGATACAATTGCACCTGTAGTTGCTATTGATCTCGAAAGACATTTGTATAGTCAATATAGTTTCTTATATGAAATTGGTGGATTGATCAATCATATTGTAGCTGCTCATCCGACTAATAAAGATACGAGAAGCTTCGATTTCTATTCTCAGGATAATCATTGCCCATCATGTTCGGGACGTCTTCAAATTGAAGTTTTTGATAAAGAAATTACAATTCAAGATAAAAATGTTCCATTTTGGGATGGTCTATTCGATCCGGAAATCATGAAAGTATTAAAATTTTATCAATATGAAAAAATAGAATTTCTATTTGAAGAAATTAAAAATGAGCTTGGTCATGATTTGTCAAAGAGCTATAATGATATGTCTGAGGAAGAAAAACATACATTTTGGTACGGCTATTTTGATAAGTCCTTTTATGATAAGAAAGGAAAGACACGTAGAACATGGGTAGGATTTAATACAATTATTGGCGGATATATTGTTATTTCAAAAGCAGCTATTAAAGAAGATATTAAGACTTCTAAAGAAATGATGACATGTCCAATTTGTGAGGCAACTGTATTAAATCACCAAAAATCGCTTAAATTTGGAGATACAGATATTCGTGAAATTATCAATCAGCCGCTTAATGAAATAATAAAAATTGTAGGAGATTTACCTGTACTCATCAAATTGAAATCTATCGTAGGTGACAATATGATTATGACAGAAGATGTCTCGTTACTGCCTAGGAAAACACAAGTTGCACTGAAAATGTTTGAATTAGAACAAGCAAGCTGAAATGGTGTTACAAAATGTTTTACCATTCTGGAGCCAAATTAAAGGTAATATCGAATCAATCAGCAATAATAATAAGGTGACTATTTGTGATTTCCAAAATATCAATGAAACAAGAGAAACTATCATAGATAAGTATTTCACAAATGGAAAATATAAAAAATTAACATATGTGTATGAAGCATTTGGTTACAAAAAATTAGTTACCCAAATTAATAAAATTAAAAAAAGCAACCCATGTCCATTCTGTAACGGAAAAAAAGTTATAACCGAGGATAATCTACATGATGGCGTGTTTAAATTAACAATTCCATGTATAACTTGTAATGCAAGTGGTATTAATGATGAAGGGCTTAAAGAAATTGTTGATGGCATAGATGTACAAACATGGTTAACTGGAAAAGTTAGGGATGTTGTGGATGAAAGCTTACGAACTGAGGATGTTGCAGACATTCTAATATTTAATCGAATTCGTGAGTTGAATAAGCGAGAAATGATGGCAGTTTATGAATGTCTTGAGAAAAATAATTAAATTAAGAAGAATAAAAAATAGTGGTCAGTTAGGGATTAAAAACTCATTTGCAATAATCTGCAAATGAGTTTTTATGTTGAAGAAGAGTTTCTTTAAACGTGTTAAGGTGGATAGATAATAGAGCAAGAAAAATCTATTTGTAATACCAATATAAATTATTCTTAAATTTTAAACTGAAAGGTATTACAGGTTGGCATTTATGTTTAAGTTTTGTTAGTCTTTCTAAGATGTAAATGCATTTATCTGTGAGGGTTAGTTTTAAATCGTTAATTATGATCATTTATTATATAATTATTGACGTATAAAAATGTTTTTTTAGGATAATAATTTAGGTTATTTGGATAATACCAAAAGGAATATACTACTTTTTTAGTGATTGTATAATTATTGGAATTTTTAAATTTAACAGAAATATATACTTGAATGAAGTATATATTTCTGTTAAATTTATCCTATGGACAAAACAAGTTTAATTAAAGGTCATTTAGAAATGTGTGTGTTATCTATTTTGTCGAAAAAGAAAAGTTATGGTTATGAAATTATGAAAGAACTTGAAGTATACAATTTAAAATTGAAAGGAGTAGGAAGTATTTATCCTATTTTAACTAAGTTAAAAAATCAAGAGTGGGTAAATACTTATCAAGAAGTAACAGACAGTGGTAAAGTTAGAATCTATTATGAAATTAATGAAAACGGGAAAATACGTCTTGAGAAGAAAGTTAATGAGTGGTTAGAATTACAATCTGATATTCAAACATTATTAAAAAGTGGTTTGAAAGGAGACCTTCTGAAATGAGGAATGAATTAAACGGTAAAGAAAATCAATTTTTAACTGACGTACTTAAGGAATTAAAGCAATACGATATAAGTTTAGAAGAAAGGGAAAATATTAAACAACAAATTTTAGAGCATATTCAAGAATGTCGTGAAAATGGGGAGGATAGTATAAATGATCTAGGTACGCCTCAATTATTTGTTCAAGACTTTTTGGAGATAAATGAAATTGATCTGCGAGTGAAAATGAAACAACTTCAAAATGAAAAGGGAAATTCGAGCACATTTATCTTAGGTGGCATATTCATCGCAGTTATTACTTACCTCATCTCACAAACTATACTTTCACTATTTTTAACTGAATCATTTAACGGAACTAATAGCAAAAATACATTTAATTATAATCTTTTATATCGTATAGCAGAGAATCAATGGTGGAACTATGTATTAATAATGTTTAGTTTTACGCTCTCTATATTAGTATTTATTAGCCTAATAAGTTATAAAAAAAGAAAGCTATCTAAAGTATAATGAAGAAAACTATCTATAAACTATTTCAAATTTGTATTCTTTGTAATGTATTAATATTATGTATCGTACATCCAAAAGTTTATGCTCAGCAAAATATTAGAGTTACTTTAGATATTTATATTGAAAAATTTTTAAAGGAACATAAAATTCCAGGAGCTTCAGTAGCTATTGTACATAATAGAGATGTATTTTACACAAAATTATGGGGGGTTACTGGAGAATCTGAAAAAAAGATAACTAGTAAAACACCATTTGCGATTGGCTCAATAAGTAAATCTTTAACAGCTTTAGCTATAGTCAAGTTAATAGAAGATAAAAAAATAAAATTAGAGGATTCAGTTCAACAACATCTTCCTTCGTTTAAACTAAAAGACACACAATCAACTTCAAATATAACAATCCAACATCTACTAACTCATACAAGTGGAATAAACACATATGAAGGCTTAGCATTATCAGATAAACAATTGAAGAATTCTAAAGCATTAAAGGAAAATGTAATGAAACTTTCAAAAGTAAAATTAAATGCCCCACCAGGTGAAAAATATCAATATAGTAATGCAAATTATATGATACTTGGTGCCCTTATTGAGGCAGTCACAAATGAAACATATTCTTCATATATAGAAAAGCATGTTTTTCAGCCTTTAAAAATGAATGGCGCAGCGGCAAATAAAGAAAGTGCATATGAAAAAGGCTATTTAACAGGTTATCAGTCGTTGTTTGGTATACCAAGAAAAAGTGTAGTGTCTTATGATAATGCTGGAGCACCGTATGGTTATATTACCGCGAATTTGGAAGATATGATTCAATTTATAATGTTTTTGAATCACCAAGACCACACTCAATTTTTTAAGAAAGAAAGCATGGATCTTTATCTATCACCGCTTTATAAAATAAATTCAGAAAAAAGTTATGGGTTTGGATTAAGAACAACAAATATAAATGTAAGCGAAACGATGGTTTGGCATTCAGGATCAACGCCTGATGCTCGTGCAGAAATGTTTACTTTAAATAAAAGTGGCTGGGCTGGTGTGATTTTAACGAATAAAAATCATGTATTAGAAGAAACAGCACTAACGGTATTGAAAAAGGGGATTATTAGTATTTTGAATGGGGAAAAACCTGGTGATATCCCTAAAAACATACCATTCACACAAATTGTTATGTCGATAGTCACACTCTCACTCATTATTACATCAATTATGTTAATGAAAAAGTATAAACGTAAGAAAACTTGTAAAAAACAAACTTGGCTGTTCGTTGGGAGTATATTTCTACTATTATCTAGTATTTTGATCCCACTTCTTATTTATTGCACAAATTCACCGTGGCATACGATTAAATTGTTTGCAGCAGATGTAGCTTTACTCGCTAGTATTACAGTAATATTATTAGCTGTGAACGGACTAATATCAATATTTATAGCCCTGAGGAGCAAGAAAGTATAAGGATAAATAATTAAAGAAATATAATTAAAGTTGTTAAAAATAGTTGACTCTCACACAATGTCAATATTTAAGATAAAGTTGAGTTTCGAAGTAGATGTAAATCCCAAAATCTAAAAATTACATTCCTTTTAAAGGTTGCAACAGACCATAAATTAAACTTAGTAGACATGCAAATCTAAATAGTAGTGTTTCATAATGTTTTAATGATTTGGAGGGGGAATTTTGATAGATATTAATAGAGACGTAAGAACATCTGGCGCGTATGTTCTTTATAATAATCTATTTATTTTTCAAGTTGGTCCAACAAGAAAAGGCGATACATTAGGTGTAGTAAGGCTGGGAGGCCATAAAGAAAACAATGAGACAGCAGTAGAAACCGCTAAAAGAGAAGTGAAAGAAGAAGCTGCTATTGATATTACTATATTGAGTTCACCAAGTACATACTACAAAGAGAATTGGAATGCACAATCAAAGAAAATAAAAGTAGAAAATGAAGTCGCTCCAATATTAATTATTGATAGTCCATATGAAACTTTATCTATTATGTATATTGCACATTCAGAAAATGAACCAAATCCATCTTCTGAAACAAACGGACTATTATTACTTTCAGTAAGTGATATTAGGCTAATTTGTAGTAAGGAAATAACACTAAACGATTATATTAAGCAAGGTGGAATGGCTATATTGAAAGAAAAAATGGATAAGGAGTTAATCTTACAACCTTTTCCTCAACTTTTGTTTTTAGCAGAACTTTTAAAAAAGGATCCTGTATTACTTCAGCAGTTTCTAAATTAGCAACAAAAGCCACCTTAATAAGGGGCTTTTGTTTTAAATAATTTAATGGTATGTGTATCCTCCATCAGGAAATAATACATTACCTGTAGTAAAACCATTTTGCATTAAATACAGGACAGTATGTGCAATTTCATCATTATACCCAGGTCTCTGTACAAGAGAAAGAGATTTATAATCTTCATAAGCAGCTAGTCTTTTCTCACTTTGTTCATTCTCTCTTCGTATCGTTCCAGGAGAAACAACATTAACTCTAATAGGAGCTAATTCAACAGCTAAAGCTTTCCCTAAGCTTTCAATAGCACCATTACAAGCGCCATAAGCAGGTGCACCTTTAAGTGGTCTTTGACTAAATGCACCGGACATTAACACGATAGATCCAGAGTTTGAAAGAAAAGGAATCGCATATTTTACGGCGTAATATTGTGGCCAAAACTTTCCGATAAAGCTGCTTTCAGCAATTTCCTCTGTAGCGGTTATTGGTCCAAGTGTGTAAGAGGTTCCCGGTGTGAATAAATGATCAAAATTCCCAACTGTCTTGAAAAATTCTTGTAATTGCTCTTTATTTTGATTATCCAATACATAAGTTTGAAGATGGTTGTTATTTATTAATTCTCGAGAAATTTTTAATTTTTCTTCCGATCGTCCTGCAATAATAACATGTGCGCCTTGTTCGATTGCTTGTTTTGCTGTTGCTAATCCAATACCAGAGCTTCCACCAATGATAACGATACGAGTATTTTTTAATGTAGTAATAGACATATTTTAGCCCCTCCTTTAATAAAAACTTTAAAATAAAACTGCTACGCTTTTATTATTCGCTAAAAGATTGCAAGTGAAAAGTACGCATTTTATATGTACATAGTCGCAAATTTCGTACTAATCGCTTGTTATATGGATACATAATATAAAAAATTATTCATTATAATTTATGATTTGAGGGAGTGGTGAGGAAAATGAATTTAGAGGAACCGAAATTAAAAGGAGTAATAGCTACATTACAAATAATCGGTGGGAAATGGAAACCACTCATTTTATTTATTTTGCTAACAGATGGAACGAAACGGTTTGGTGAATTAAAGCGACTAATACCAGATATATCTCAAGGGACATTAGCGAAGCAGCTTCGTGAATTAGAGCACGATCAACTAATAAAACGCGAAATTTATCAAGAAATACCACCTAAAGTGGAATACAACTTAACAGAACATGGAAAAACAGTAAGCACTGTTTTGGATAGTATGTGTGGTTGGGGAAGAGGACATTTAGAATATATCGATAAAAACAAACTATAATATTATTATGTAAACTAAATGGGATTTGTCGAAACATATCGTTTTAGTGATTTGTATTTTATAATATATAATTAAATAGTGTTATAGGTTATTATATATGCAGTCTTCCAGATGAAGTGATATAGATGAAATGCTGTATCGTTCGAAGTAACTAGTTGTTCGGGGCTGAAAAAATGCGTAGCAGATATAAAAGAAGACGTAGGCCCTTTCACGATAATATCAACTATGAGTCTATTTCGAGAATCATCTAAACAGTTAATGCATTTTTACAAAGGGGAAATAATAAAATGAATGAATTAGAGTATAAAAGTTTTTATGATAAAGTGGGACGATTAAATGGGTGGGACTTTAGTAAGCTAAAGTGTGAAACTGTAGGTGACACTTGGGACTTTTATGGCGAAGTGCAAGAAAGATGTAAACCATCAGATATTCTACTTGATGTTGGCACAGGTGGAGGAGAGAATATATTAAAAATAGCATCTTCAGCTGCATTACTGATTGGAATAGATAATTCTAAAGGAATGATCAAAACAGCACATTCCAATTTGAATAAAGCAGGTGTACAAAATGTTGAATTTCTTCAAATGGATTCGGAATTTTTAACGTTTCCGCATGCTCATTTTGATATTACTTCAAGTTGTCATGCGCCGTTTGTAGCACCTGAATTGGCAAAAGTAATGAAAAAAGGTGCTTTTTTCTTAACACAACAAGTTAGCGAACATGATAAATTAAATCTTAAAGAAGCATTTGGTAGAGGGCAATGTTTAGGTGAAAGAGATGGTACGTTAAAAGATAATTATATGGGTGAACTTATTAGTGCAGGATTTGAACTCGTACAAGTACGTGAATATGATGTTACTGATTATTACAGTACTCCTGAGGATCTTATTTTCTTATTAAAACATACGCCTATTATTCCTAGATTTGGAGAAAAAGAAGAGGACTTTAATATTTTACAAAAGTTCATTGACGCTAATAGTTCCGAAAAAGGTATTCGTACGAATTCAAAAAGGTTTATGATTATTGCTGTTAAATCATAGTGTATTTTAACGTAAAAGCTGATTTTCTTTAAAAGAAAATCAGTTTTTTTGTGGGAAAGAATGCAGGAAAAACTGACAGTATAGTAAAAGAAATTCCTGATACTACACATTTGTTACACTGGGATAAACCAGAAGTTGTTATAGCGGAAATAAAAAGTAATTGGAGCTAACATATTCATACTAAAGTTGTAGTTTTTACACGGAAAATCCACCCTTCGGTTTGATTTTATCTATTTATAAGTGTAATACAATAAGAATAGATAATAAGAAACAAGGGGGAATGTAAAGTGATTACACATATATCAGATATAAAACTACAAACGGTTTCTATAGAAGGGGTAAAACAAGTCTATAAAGACATATTATCTTTTCCAATAAAAAAAGAAACCGCATCATATATTCAATTTGAAGTAACACCGTATACAACAATCAGTTTTCAAGAAGTATATGAACCAATTGCACCTGCGCATTTCGCTTTTGAGATCCCATATTCAAAGTTTCATGAAACGGCAAAATGGCTTAAAGAGTCTGGATTACTCATTGTGAAATGGAAAGATGGTCATACAATTGGTGAGGAGAATGGTCTATTCAATTTATACTTTAAAGATGGTGATGGAAATCTTCTCGAAATTATTGCACATAGTTATGTTAAAGAAGATGTATTAGTCCCGCATTCACCGTTAAACATTTTATACGTAAGGGAAATTGGTCTTCCGGTTAAAAGTGTACCTGTATTTACGGAATGGTTGAAATCAAATCTAGACATGAAAACGAAGGAAGATGGGGATATTTTCAACTTTGTTATAGGTGGCACTGCATATATCGTTGCAACCTGGTGGCAGCGACCGTGGATTCCAATCGCGATGAAAGCTTTACCACCGAAAGTACATGTTTCATTCGGAACACCGGATTATGCGTTTTTACAACAAATCCAAAATAACTTTAAGAAAAATGGTGTTCCATTTGAAAGTAAACATACTGAAGTATTGTTTATTCAACAAGGGTATTCATTTTCTGTTTTGCATACACCGGAGTTTCATTCCAATATTCCTAGAAAATTAAACTTACCACTTTCTATATAATTATAGGGAGGGGTAAGTTTTTTTCATTTTCATGAAGAAGGGTTTCAGTATAATTACACTGAATTTATAGAGGACTATAAGGCGTTATTCTAATTTACTGTAAGGAGAGAAATGAATTGAATCTAGGAAATCCGATAGCCAAAGGAAATACGGCTGAAATTTATCTTTGTGATAATAAAGTTGTGAAATTGTTTAAAGAATACCTCCCTAATACAGAATCTCTATACGAAGCACGAAAACAAAAGTATGCATATTCATGTGGTTTATACGTTCCTAAAGTATTTGAAGTTACAGAGATACAAGGTAGACAAGCTATTATTATGGAATATGTAGAAGGGGAAAGTGTTGGTGAGCTTTTGCTTAATAATTTGAGTAAAGCGGAGCATTTCATAAGTATTTGTGTAAGTATCCAACAAAAAATTCATGCTATATCTGTGAACTCTAATGAAATAGAACCGATGGAAGAAAGGCTTTATCGTCAAATTAACTCCGTACATGATCTGGATGAAAAACAAAAGGGAAATATATTAAAAAAGTTAGATTCAATCACATTTGAACCTAGATTATGTCATGGTGATTTACATCCGTTTAATTTAATTATGAGTAATGGTGATGTGAAAATTATAGATTGGGTTGATGCTAGTTCAGGTGATATTCGTGCAGATGTGTTTCGGACATACTTATTGTATTCACAGAATTCAGTGGAATTAGCTGAAATGTATTTACATATATATTGCAAAAAAACAGGTTTATTAAGAGATGAAATTTTCCAGTGGGCTCCTATAATTAGTGCAGCTAGACTGGCAGAGACTAAACCTCTGTAAATAAAAGATGTTTTTCATGTATTTATTCTGATTCTTGTAAGGATGGTGTATCATTTGTTTTTTACTCATTGATATTCCCTGTTATTTTTTTCTTGCTAATTCTTTTCGGTTTGTCATATACTTAAAAGAGACCAAACGTTTTCTTTTAGGAGGACACAATGCGTAAAGGTGAATTAACAAAAAGAATGATTCTTGATCGTTCCTCTGCTCTGTTTAATGTAAAGGGCTATAGTGGTTCTTCAATTTCTGATATTATGCGAGAGACTGCGCTGGAGAAGGGTGGTATTTATCGTCACTTTAAAAATAAAGATGACTTGGCTGTTCAAGCCTTTCAGCACGCAACTTCACAAATGGGAGTGCGTTATGTCGAAGAGATAAAAAAAGCATCCAATACGTTGGATAAGTTAAAAACTTTTATTTCAGTTTTTACATCTCTCATTAATAATGATCCTCTTCCTGGAGGGTGTCCAATCATGAACGTAACGTTAGAAGCAGATGATTCCCATCCTCTCATGGCAGTACAAGCACAGATAGCGATGAATCAATTACTTGGAATAATTGAAAAGATTATTACGTATGGAATTGAGCAAGGAGAGTTAAAACCAGATACTCAAGCAAAGCAGATTGCTATCATCTGGATTTCTTCTCTTGAAGGAGCACTTGCCTTGTCACGCTTATACCAAGATACAGTTTATATTGATACAGTATCGTCACGACTTTTAGATGAATTGGAAAAACAAATTACGGCCAACTAAGCCGTAATTTTTATCGCAAAAAAGAGACTGTTCGGTTTTTTTGAGGGGGTGATCACTTAATAGAAATTCCATGATGGAACTATGAAAGAACGGATGAGAGAAGAATGGTACTAATACAAAATAGTAAATTGAAAAATGTGTAGAATATGAACGATTTCGGCCTACCTGTTTCTAATTTTTGGAGGAGTGTGAAAAAGGATATGAGAGAAATAGAAACAATCGTAATTGGCTCTGGACCTGGAGGATATGTTGCTGCAATAAGAGCTTCACAATTAGGGAAACAAGTGGCAATTATAGAAAGAGAGAATCTTGGTGGCGTATGTGCTAACGTCGGCTGCATTCCATCTAAGGCACTTATTTCTGTAGGTCATCGTTTTGAGGAAACAAAGCATTCAGAAAATATGGGTATTTTTTCTTCTGGTGTAAATGTTGATTTTGCGAAAGTACAAGAATTTAAAAACAACGTTGTAAAGAAATTAGTAGGTGGTGTAGAAGGGTTATTAAAAAGCAATAAAGTAGAAGTGATAAAAGGTGAAGCTTATTTCATGGATGCTAATACTATACGAGTAACCAATAAAGATGCAGCTCAAACATATACATTTAAAAATGCAATTATAGCTACTGGATCACGCCCAGTTGAAATTCCAGCATTTAAATTTACAAAACGTGTGATTAACTCTACAGGTGCACTTAGTTTAACTGAAGTTCCAAGTAAATTGGTTGTAATCGGTGGTGGTTACATTGGTACTGAATTGGGCTCTGCTTACGCTTCCCTCGGTTCTATAGTAACAATTATTGAAGGAGGTAAAGATATTTTAACTGGCTTCGATAAACAAATGACTCAAATTGTGAAAGAAGACCTTATAAACAAAGGTGTTACAGTAATAGTAGATGCATCCGCTAAAGGTGTTGAAGAAGTTGAAAATGGTGTAATTGTTACCTACGAAATTGGTGGTGAAAAAAAGAAAGTTGACGCTGATTACGTATTAGTAACGGTTGGCCGTCGTCCTAATACTGAAAATAAGGGTTTTGAAAAAATCGGTATTGAGTTTTCTGACCGCGGTTTATTAAAAGTTGATCAACAATGTCGTACTAACCTTCCGAACATTTTTGCTATAGGAGATATCATTGCTGGTCCACAGCTTGCACATAAAGCATTTTACGAAGGAAAAGTAGCTGCTGAAGCTATTTCTGGTGAACTATCATTTGTTGATTACTTGGCAATTCCAGCAGTTTGTTTCACAAATCCTGAATTAGCTACAGTTGGTTATACTGAAGAGCGAGCAAAGGCAGAAGGCATGGAAGTAAAAGTGATTGAATCCCCATTTTCAGCAAACGGTCGTGCACTTGTATCAAATGGAGGAAAAGGGTTCTTGAGGCTATTGGTGCGTAAAGAAGATGGTGTATTAGTAGGTGCTCAAATCGTGGGTAATGGTGCATCAGAAATAATTGCCGAAATGGGTTTAGCAATTGAATCAGGCATGACAGTTGAAGATATTGCATTAACACCACATGCTCAACTAACTTTAAGTGAGATTGTGATGGAAGCTGCTGAGGCCTTAATTTACAATTTTAAATAAATATTAATTAATAAAAATTGGATTGCTTCGTTTTTTAGAAATTCTAAATAAAATAAATGTAGAGATAAATAAATATGTAAAAAACAATCTTTACTAATAAACTTCTTAATAACATATTATGGCTAATTGAGCCGTTTTTTCACCGTAAAAAAGAGACTGTTCGGTTTCTTTTTGTGAGAGGATTTATTCATTTATTAGAGAATGAAAAGTTGAATTATGGAAAATGAATATGTGAGGAGAATACAAATGAGTCAATTTGTTAATTCAACAATGGAAGGTAAAAATTTTAGTGCTGTTCAAGTAGGAAAGTGGGAGGATCTGCTTCAATATAAAAATGGAAATCCATTTAAAGCTCCTGGAAAGGTATTTCTTAAAGATGACTTACAATGTACAGGGATGGAAGTTTCACTAAATGTTTTCCCTCCAGGCATTTCAATGCCCTTTTATCATAAGCATAGAGAAAATGAAGAGCTGTATATCTTCGTCAAAGGACAAGGGGAATTCAAGATTGATGATGAAATCCTTGAAATCAAAGAGGGTACTGTCATAAGGGTGGCACAAGAGGGGGAAAGAATTTGGCGTAACAATTCAAGTGAACCTCTCTATTTTATTTGTATTCAAGCTAGGGCAAATACTTTGGAAGAAAGTAATATCGAGGATGGTATTAAGCTAGATAAATCCGTTGAATGGATTGAAAAATAGGTGCCACTGTACGATTAAATATCGTTTCGCTCCTTGTATTTTGTCTTTTGAAGAAAACTTATCTATAGAAAAGTACACCCAATTGTTAAACTGAATGTAACAATTGGGTGTACTTCATAGGAAACCAACTGTGTTTAAAGAATGGCTTTTTTCAATCTTTATTCTATAAAGGTTCATTATCCGTACTTGTTCCTCAGTTAACTCTTCTTTATTCCAATACATATGCATTAAACTATATTCGAATATCTCCTTTAATTTAATAAACAATGGAAGCTGCTCTATCATTTCTTTAGGTGGATCATTTTCCTCCTGGTATCCGTCGATTATTGCTTTTGTAATAGAATTCTCATAGTCGACTATGTTGCCATTCCCAACGAAAGAATATTCTATCGCGCTATAGACTGGAACAGCTAAATCGAATATGTAAAAATGTTTTTCACAGTCTTGAAAATCAATCATTGTTAAATTTAAATCATTGTCCACTAATATGTTTTCTAACCATAAATCTCCATGAATTAAGCCGTAATTTGAAGTGGACTTTGGCAGCTTCTTTATAGAAGTTAAAACGTCAGATGCAATTTCTCTTATAGTAGTCTCTTCTTTTGGGATATAGTTAAGAAAATTATACTCTTCATTTTCATACCAGTCGTTTATATGTTTTACTGGTTCAATACTTTCAAAATTTTTAGATGTACGATGTAATTTACCAATTTGTTGACCAAGCTTTTTAAATACATTAGAATTCCATTCGTTTCTTGGTAAATGTATACCAGGAGCAGCTTTATATAATACAGCAAAAACTTCTTTGTCTAAGGTTATTTTCTCTACTAAATTCCCCTTTAAAGAAGGTATTATGGGAGGGACTCCTAAGCCCTTTTGATATAAAAAGTTCGTATATGTAACTTCTTCTAATTGCTCTTCATATGTTTTATAGTTTGTAATTCTAACGAAGTAAGTACCTTGTGCTGTGAGACATTGATACATTTCATTTGTTATTGGTTTCATTTCAATAAAATCCAATGGATATAGTTTATTAATTAGTTTAAGTATCTCTTTTTCTATATTATTCATTTTAACTTCCTTTCCAAACATAAATTTTCCACTTACAAAACTACTAGTTCCTTAACTTACAAATTTCGTGTTTTATTTGGTAGAATCCTTTAAAAAAGATTTATCCCGTAAAAGTCCGATTAGTATGGGATAATAATCAGTGGGGAGGAACAAACTCCCCACTGATTAAAGTTTCACTTTATTGAAAAGTTAAGTAAATGTATGACAAAATAAGATAGCTGAAAAAATATGAAATGAGTAATTACATATGATATTTAAAGGTTCTAGAGGGTGGTTAATGTTATAAACCACAAGAAATATCAAAAGAAAGAAGTGGATACTTCTTATAATATTTAGTGAGGAGGGAGATAAATGAATGAACATATACAGCTAATGATTGAATGGATTGAGGGCAACTTAAAAAAGGAGTTTTCATTAGATAAATTATCTGATTATATGGGGTATTCTCCTTACTTATGTTCGTTTAAATTTCATCAAGTAACAGGGATAAGTATTAGACGATATATTCTTCTTAGAAGATTGTATTTATCAACGGAAGATTTGACGAATGATAGAAAGATAATTGATATCGCATTTGATTACGATTACTCTTCGCAAGAGGCTTATAGTAGAGCATTTAAAACTGTTTTTGGTATAACCCCAGGGAAATTCCAACTAAACAAAATACCGGTTCAATCATTTATTAAACTCTCAATCAATGATGGCAAGGAGTGGGATAGAATGAATTTTTCTAGAAAAATTGAAGTTGATCAGTTACGAAATGCGAAGAGTGAGCTGTTTGATAAAGATGTACTAAACATATTAAATGGTCAATTTATGTATGAAGAATTTAAAAGTGAAAAACTAATGGGGGAGTCTGATTACGCTCCATTTAATGAAGCTATGTGTGTAAATGCGACTACTGCACAGATTTTTGATGATGAGTTTATTAAAACAAGGGCAGAAGGGCACCAAGGTACTGTAGAAAATTATACGAAAAAGGTTATTCATCCTTTAGAGGATCTTTTTAAGAAAGAGTATAAATGTATTGTTTTATGGTTCGGTGAAGATATGTTTTGCCAAATGAATCTACTTACCGTACTTTCTTACCTTGAACAGTCTGGTTATAAGGGCAAAGTATACTTAAATAGCTTCAGAGAGGATGAATTTAAAGTTAGTCAAATTGAACTTGAATTAGGGAACTATTTTTCTGTTTACAATGAAGTTCTAGTAAATCATAAAAAGCCATCTTATGAGGTACTACCTGTAATGTATCAGGCGATAGATTTATATTTAGAAATGCTAAAAGAAAATAATGTAGTAGTAAAGTATATCTCCAAAAATAAAGGTTTACCAACACAAGATTTATTAAAAAGGTTGTTTAATCTTTTTCCAACAATAGGATATGGGGACCTACAATATATAGATCTTATTAATAAAGCGAGATGAAAATTGAAACTAATTAGAAGAGAATACAGTAAAAAAGATGCACCTAAAAGTATAGGTGCATCTTTTTTACTTATATTTGTTCAAGTAAATTTAATTCTTCTTCTACAAATGCCATTAATTCTTTTATTGTCTCACTAGAAAAATCAAAACGAATTCCAGCTGCTTCATATACCTCTGGTAAGGATTCAGAGCTACCTAGAGATAATGCTTGTTTGTAATTTTGTAGTGCTTGTTTAGGATTCTCTTTATATTGTTTATACATTTGCAATGCACCAAGTTGCGCGATTGCATATTCGATATAATAGAATGGTATTTCGAATATGTGTAGTACAGGTAACCAGCCAGTTGCTGTCCAGTTTTCATAACCTTCAATATTTACCACATTCGATTGGTAAGTGTTATGTAATTCTAAATATTTTTCATTTCTTTCTTTAGCAGTATGATTTGGATTTTCATACATCCAATGTTGGAATTGATCAACGATAAGCATTTGTGGTAAATACTTAACAATATCTTTAAAGAAATCTAATTTTGCTTTTATAAATTCTTCTGTATTCTCATAAAATGTATCCCAATACTCCATCGAAAACAATTCCATTGTCATGCTGGCTAGCTCAGCTGATTCTGAAGGGATTTCTAAATATTTTTGTAGCTTTAGCTGCTTCATACATTCATTATGAATACTATGGCCCATTTCATGGAGGAAAGTAGTAACATCATAATGTGTATGATTGAGATTCATAAAAATAAAAGATAATTGAGAAGCAGGTAAGTGTTCGCAAAATCCGCCAGGTGCTTTTCCTTTACGACTTTCTAAATCTAAGCAATCATTTTTATGCATACGGCTCAATAATGCAGAAAATTCTGGGTCTAGTTTTTGTAAAATATGAGAACTTTTTTCGATTAAATCACTCTCGTCTTCAATGGGTTTTAATACTTTTTGATTTGGTGCGGCTGCTTTTAGATCCCACGGACGAAGTGTATCTACTTGAAGTTCAGCTTTTTTCTCATTAAATATATTATCAATAAGTGGCACAACGTATTTACGAACGGATTCTGCAAGTTCATAGCAATCATCAGCCGTATAATCAAAACGTTCATGTTTTTTAAACATATAATCACGATAATTATCTAATTGAATGTTTTTTGCCTTTTGGTGACGGATTGCAATTAATTCATTTAAAATATGTTGTAAATTATTTTCAACAGATAAAAATTTTTCGGAAATGAGCGTTTTTGCTTTTTTTCGTATATCACGATTCGGATTTTGTAAGTAAGACTGTAGTTCAGTAATTGTTTTTTCTTCGCCATCCCATAGTGCAGTCAAACTGCCTGTAATTTCGAAGTACTCGGTTACTAATTTGTCTTCTTTTACTTCTAAATCAATGTTCTTTTCACAAAATAATGTTTGCGCATTTTTTATTTTTTTATCTAGTAAGCTATAAGTTTTTGGATCAAGTTGCATTCGAAATGGTGACTCTAAATATTTATTATCAAAGGAATTTTGATAACGTTTCAAAAGAGGCCTTACATATTGTTGATCATATTCAAACGTATCTTTTATTTCTTTGTTATCTGTATTACATTGAAAGTCAATATAGTGTGATCTCAATTGTTCTTCGATTTCCCATATTAATTTCGACTGTATTTTCAGCCAATTTTCTAAATCTTCTCCTGAAGAAATGGGTTTACTTAATAAAGTAGATAATTCGTTCTCTAGCTCATGTATATTACGGATATCGATCGTATTAGAGTTCTGCATTATTTACCCCTCACTTTTTATTTACTCAAGGAGGTATTCTTCTTTTTCGCTATGATTCCTTTTTTTTCTAGAAAATTTGTGCCTATTACTCCAAGAACAATCATAAGTGTACCGACAATATGATAGTAGGCAATTTGCTCGTGTAAGAATACAACGCCTGCGATAATGGTAATAAGTGTAGATAAGTTGCTAAAAACACTTATTTTGGCTGCTTCAATATAAGATAATGAATAGTTTAATAATAATGCTGTCAGTAAGGAAGATAGTAATCCTAAATATAAAATGGAGATAAGGAATGTTCCATTCGTAAATGGCTTAAAGTATACAGTTATTGTACCTTTGTTCATGTGGTCAATGATTGCGATGAAATTAAAACTAATAAAACCGATTGCTGTCATTGTGTATGTTAAATCCATCAGCTTGAATTTCTTTGTCATTTTTCGAGCTAATACATTGTAGCAAGCAGATGATAATGCCGATAATAAAATGAGAATAACACCGATAAAGCTCGTTTCATGAGCCCCTATACCATTCATAACAAATATATAAATGACACCTATGACAGAAATACATACTGATGTTTTTTGCCATGTATTCGTATATTCTTTTAAAAAATAGGAAGCTAGTATCATCGTAAATATAGGGATCGTTGCTTGTATAATTCCAGCTTCAGATGAACTTGTATATACTAAGCCAAATGCTTGGAAAGCAAAGAACAATGCTGGATAAAATATTGCGAGTGGTAAAAGTGTAAGTATGTTTTTAAATGATATATTTAACTTTACAAAACCGAAAATAACCGGAATGGTTGCTGCTATGAAGGCAACTGTAAAACGGTGAGCCAGAGTATCAAGAGGACTCGTAATGGTTAGTGCTAGTTTCACAAACATAAATGAAAACCCAATAATAAATGAATAGAGTAATGCTGATATATATGCTTTTGTTGTATTTGTCATAATTCCACCTCATAGTAGTTGATTTCTTACTGGCCAGTATACGTACATAGTAATCCTTCTGATCTAGTGCTACAATGTGAACAAATACAAACTGTACCGGTACAAAAAAATAGGAGTTGTAATGATGTATAAATATTTACATGTTTTGACCGACTTAGAAAGTATGATTCAAAATGGTGAGATAAAAGAAGGAAAGAAATTACCGTCTATACGGTCGCTTGTTACACAATATGAATGTAATAAGGCGACTGTAATACGAGCGCTGCATGAATTGGAAAAGCGTCATATTATTTATTCTGTACCTCAAAGTGGATACTACGTTGTTAAGAAATCTGGAAGTTACGTAGAAAGTAACGAGATTATTGATTTCGCTTCTTCGGCCCCAGATCCAGATGTTTTTCCATACTTAGATTTTCAGCATTGCATTAATAAAGCGATTGATACCTATAAGAATGATTTGTTTATATACGGAACACCGAAAGGGTTACCATCTTTAATTTCGGTTGTGCAAAAACAGTTAGCAAACTATCAAGTTTTCACAAAGGAAGATAATATATTTATAACGTCAGGTGTGCAGCAAGCACTTGCTATATTAACTTCAATACCATTTCCGAATGAACATAATATGATTCTAATTGAACAGCCAAGTTACCATTTATATATTGAATATGTAGAAACAAATAACATTCCTGTAATCGGAATTAAGCGTACGCATGAGGGGATAGATTTAAATGAACTAGAGCGGATATTCAGCACAGAAAAAATTAAATTCTTTTATACAACTCCAAGATTTCATCATCCACTTGGAACTTCGTATTCTAAAAAAGAGAGAGAAAAGATTGTTAAACTTGCGAAGAAATATAATGTATTTATAGTAGAAGACGACTATTTAGCAGATTTAGAAACTGATTCAAAAGTAGATCCGTTTTACAGCCAAGATAATTGTAATCATGTTATATATTTAAAAAGTTATTCGAAGATCATCTTTCCTGGTTTGCGAGTCGGTGTTGCAGTCATCCCGCAATCCATTGCAGATGCCTTTTATAAGTATAAAAAGATTTTAGATATCGATAGTCCTATGATTTCGCAAGCTGCTTTAGAAATTTACATAAAGAGCGGAATGTTTGATCGGCATAAACATAAAATAAAAGCATCTTACTACAATAGGTCAAAAAAACTAGCGGCAGTAGTAGAAGGTGTTCAAAATGAAAATCCACATTTGTTTACTTCTAGAACAGTAGATCCAATTGGAATACACACTTGTTTACAGTTGAAAAAAAATATAGTCACGGACACATTTATTAAAAATTTAAGCAAGAGTCAAATAAGCATAGATTCTATTGATAAAAATTATTTAAGTAACTTTCATAAAGAGAGATTGTTAAAGTTAAATGTATCTAATGTAAAAGAAGAAAAGATTGAAGAAGGGATTGGCAAAGTAATTGGGGAAATAAAACGAACGAACCGTGTGGATTTTCAGTTTAAAAAAGAATAAAAATTATGAGGGGGCGTGTTTTGAATAGAATAGCCTTGTTTGTATGTATTGCTCTTATTGATTCACAATATTATTGTTTAATTACAAAAAAAATCGTTACGTTCATGATCTGCCATTAAAAGGGCATTTTCTTGAATATGGATAAGAGAATGGGTTATTTATATGTGAATTAAAGGTAATTCAGAAGGTGTTATTTCGTTTTAGTATGTGGAAATATTACTCAACATTATGGAGGAGATCGATTATGAGCAATACACAGACATTACGAGGGCTAACCACAGTTAGTTTTTGGACAGATAATCTAGCAGCCGCAAAGAAATGGTACGCTGACCTATTAGGAAGTGAACCATACTTTGAACGTCCAGGATATGCCGAATTTCGCATTGGCGACTACCAACACGAGCTAGGTTTAATCGATAGCCGTTATGCGCCAGCTGATTCAGTGACCGGCCCATCTGGCTCTATAGTGTACTGGCATGTTGATGATGTAACAGCAACTTTCAATAAGCTACTGTCTATGGGAGCAAAAGAATATGAGGCACCTACAGAGCGCGGCGTGGGATTCATCACGGCTTCCGTAGTTGATCCCTTCGGAAACATATTAGGCGTTATGTACAATCAGCACTATTTAAATGTGCTGATTTCGAACAAAAAAGCATGAACTTCGCTGCTGCACAACGAGGCATAGGGTGCAATGCTAATCAAATTTAATTAATATTATTTTAACCCCTTCTTAAAATCAGAACGGGGTACCGAAAATAATTATACTTGATTATAAAGAGTAAGGAGAATCACATGAAACCATTACAAGGTAAAGTAGCAGTTGTGGCCGGAGCAACACGAGGCGCTGGAAGAGGTATTGCGATGATGCTTGGTGAAGCCGGTGCAACTGTATATGTAACAGGAAGAAGTACAAAAGGGAATTTATCCTGTATGGGAAGAACTGAAACGATTGAAGAAACGGCAGAGCTTGTTACAAAGCAAGGCGGAAAAGGAATCGCAGTTCGTGTTGATCATACGGTAGAAGAAGATATTAAAGCATTGTTTACAAAGATTCAAGACGAACAAAATGGACAGCTTGATATTTTAGTAAACGATGTTTGGGGCGGCGATCCTTTAACAGAATGGGAGAAACCTTTCTGGGAACACAACCTACATAACGGACTACTTATGCAACAAAGAGCTGTTCATTCTCATATAATGACAAGCCATTACGGTGTACCATTAATGGTAAAAAATAAAATGGGACTTGTTATTGAAATTACAGATGGAGTCGATTATCAATATCGAGGTAATTTGTACTATAGTTTAGCAAAAGTCTCAACAATTCATTTAGCAGAAGCTATGGCGAAAGATTTAGAACAACACAATATTACAGCTGTCGCAGTTAGTCCAGGATTCCTTCGTTCAGAAGCGATGTTAGATATATTTGGTGTAACAGAGGAGAATTGGCGAGAAGGAGCTAAACAAGACCCTCATTTTATCGCATCAGAAACTCCTTTCTTTGTTGGAAGAGCAGTAGCAGCTTTAGCAAGTGATCCAAATGTTCATGAAAAAACGGGACGAGCGTTAAGTTCATGGGAATTAGGAAGAGAGTATGGATTTACAGATATGGATGGAAGACGCCCAGATTGGGGGAAATATTTTGAGGAGAATGTTTTGAATCAAAATTAATGTTTTTAGAGCACTCAATAGCTGAGTGCTCTTGTTCTTTATACAATACGCAAATAATAAAGTCCTTTTAAAAATAAAATGGTTATTTAAAAAGCATTGGTACAAATGAAATACAGTCAAAAATAAAGTGACAAATCCAACTTACCCAAATACTTTTTGAATTTTTCCATATATAATTTAGTGCTAATCTAATTGGGATTATAGTTATTAATAACTGCATTGGCACAAAACCATAAGCTGGAATATGCCACAAAGCGAACAACAAACTACATATTAATGATGCCGTGCCAAATTTTAATCCTAATTTTTGTAATGCGATAATTATATTAGTGCAAATCAACTCTTCACCCATTAACATAAAGGGTACACGGAATAAAATCATAGAAATACTTATTACTTCAGCAACGGAATTTTTAGTTGCAGGTTCAAAAATGTAACTGAATATTAAGCTGGAACCGATACCTACGATAATTGTTAAAGGCAAACCCCAAAGTAATGTCTTGAAATTAAAATGTTTAAATTGCTCTAATGATATTTTTCCTAAAAAATAGTATCCTATAATTCCACATAATACAAGATTCCATAAAGCTTCAAGAATTATCCCCAATACTTCAGGTATATTATCTCCTAACACTGCGAAAAATTGATATACAATCCCGGACATAATTAATAATCCCAAAGCCAAAAGGGATTTCGAATCAATTTTCTTCTCTGTTTCTATAATCTTTGTTTCCACAACAACCCCTTCTTTCTTATTATTTCATTGATTACGAATATATAATAGCACATTGTTCTCCAAAATAATGGTAATTGAGACGATCATAATAATTTTATTTTTCCAAATCAGTAAGTCCAAGATTAGGAGATTCCTTGCAAGAATCATTTAGACCAAAACCTATTATTAATGTCGTGATTGAAATAAAGCATATTGCAAATGGTGTGAAATAAAGCAATTATTAAACAAAAATAATAATCGCCCATCAAATTTATGAGTAGGCGATTAATGTATTTCTAAGAACAAAATTAAACAACTTTATTATCTTTACACATATATCGCATAAAACATTTTTTAACTTCATTAAATGTATAGGGAATCATTACCAAAAAATGATATCCTTAAAGTATAGTCTATATTTTGTCTAGGAGGGTGATGGGGTCTATGGCGGTACGTATAGTCGATGATTTACAACAATTCTCTTTATTACTTATGTTTTTGAGTACATTAATATTTTACAGATACTTAAAGAAGATTAAACGAGAGAGAAAACTGACTTCTTTCGAATGGACAATGTATTTTGTTACTCAATTCGCGACTTCCATTTGGGCAATTACTTATTTTATTAAATTCTTGTCTGAATCGTAAGTTACATTAAACCATTTTAGTTTACTGGGTTATTGTTATCTATTAGGGATATAAATATAGTCCGTATCTAAGTCAATGACGACATCACTCTTAATGTCTTCTTGTAATGACTTTGGAATGTTTTCAAAATGATAACGTACACAAAATAAATTTATAAGCTCCTCATTAGATAACTCTTCATTTTTTACGTTAAAATACATTTTTTTTAACTTACTGATAGAACAGTTATGACCAATAACATACTCATTAATTCCATATCCATCAAATTCAATTATCATGTTATCACTATTGGTTGCTAGCCAACATTATAGCTTTAATTTTGGATGAATCTTTCATATTGATTATTATACATAGCTTATATATGTCTCGTCTCAATTATGATATTCAAAATAAGAAGAAAAACATTTGGAAATTTTTTTAGCAGGTGCAACAGCACGTTCTTTAATACCAATGCTAATAAAAGAAGGTCATACTGTGTATGCAATGATTCGTAACGAATCACAAGTAGAAGCAAATGAAGAAAGTTGATGCTTTAACATTACTAGCTGGGAGAGAGGTGCTTCAAAGAATAAGGCACGTAAAGAGAATGGATACTTTAAAATATCATAAAAATCCTTTAATGGGAATACTAGTAAAATCCACTATTAAAGGATTGGGCTGTAATGAATATACTTTTTGAAAGCATTATTTTAATCCTCACTGGAATTATTGTTTTAAAATTGACAGGTAGTAAATCTGTTAGCCAAATGACGAGAGCTGAAATTATTATTGTGGTTTCTATAGGACGTATTATTGTAGAACCTATATTAAGTAGGAAAGTAGGCCCATCTATTTTTGCTGCGTTTATTTTTGCGGGTGTTTTACTTATTATTCATTTTTTTGAATTGAAATCACGAAAAGTAGAAAAGTTTCTAAATGGAAATAGCATTATTGTTATAGAAAACGGAGAAATCTTAAAAAAAAATTTATTACGCGCGAAAATGTCAGAACAACAATTATTTATGCATCTGAGAGAAAAAGGTATACATGAAATCAAGAATTTACAACAAGCAACTGTAGAAACGAATGGACGGATTGGGTATCAACTAACTACTAAGGCACAACCAGTTACTTTGGAAATGCTAGAAAAGCTTCTAGAGCAATGCAATCTGAAAAAATAGTTTTAGACTGTACATAAAGGCACTTTTCACAAACGTGTAAAAGTCCCTTCAGTAATCCTGAAGGGACTTTCGTGTTATCTAATTTACCGAGGGTGATGACGATCAATATTACGATTAACAACAACAACATTAAAGTTCATAAAAATAAACAGAATGAATAATTGACAAAAAATGAGAATAGTAGTAATCTAACGTAAAACATACGCTACCGTATTTTATTAGGGGGATAATATGCAATTAACGAGAGAAGACTGGATAAAAGTAGGATTACAACAATTAGCTAATGAAGGTATACATAAAGTTCGCATTGAAGCACTTGCTCGATTGCTAAAAATAAGCAAAGGAAGCTTCTATCACTATTTTCGTGACCATCAAGAGCTTTTAGATTCTATGCTCGACTTTTGGGAAGTACATGCAACAAAGCTGATTGTTCAAAGTATGGAGCAACAGGATGCCTCTTTAGAACAGCTATTACAGATTAGTTTTAATCGAGATAAAAAAATTGAGAATGGTATTTATGCTTGGGCTAAATACGATCCTGTTGTGGCAACACGTTTAGTAGATATAGAAGAACAAAGAATTTCTTGTGTTGCAAAATTGTATCAAAAAATGGGCGTAGACGAAACTGAATCAATTGATCGAGCGAGACTTGCCTATTTAACGTATGTAGGATGGATGACAAGGTTTGAAGCAAATCTTAATTTTGATATTGATAAAATGGTTGAGCTTTTAACTTCTTTCAGCGGATGTCCAAACATCCACTGAAAAAAGTAAAGCCTCCGGACGCAATTATGCTGAGGCATAATTGATTATTCGATAATAAATGTCCCTAATATGGTTATAAAACCTGAAGGGACAATACTTTCACTATAACATACGGTAGTGTATGTTATCTTTGAAGTTACGAAATTGGGGGCGAATAAATGAAATTACTATTAATAGTAGTAGCTGTGGGGCTTCTGTGGTTTATCAGTTTTTTGCATATTTATTGGGCTTTTGGAGGTCGATGGGGTTCTGCTGCTGCTATCCCAGTAAAAGAGGGAGAACATAAGCCTGCTTTTACTCCGAGAATATGGGGAACATTATTCGTAGCCATTCTTATTCTATTAGCTAGTGTCATTATTGTTGTTCAAGTAGGTTATTTGCAGGGGTTCGAAGCAAATAGTTTATCTAAAATCGGAAGTATTGTCTGTGCTTTAGTTTTCATTGTTAGGGCAATTGGTGATTTTAAGTTTGTTGGATTTTTCAAAAAAATTAAACATTCTCAGTTTGCTAGATATGACACTTGGTTCTATAGTCCATTATGTTTATTCTTTGGTTTTGTCTATATCATGTTGTTGTTTTAATAAGTATAATGAATTCACTATAAAATAAATTTTATGCAGGAAGAAAACACCTCTTATTGAACAAGTAGCAATAAAAAGAAGTTTGAGCATAGCAATAGAGCAATACGGGTTCTGGTGACAGCGAAGTCCGCTATGATTAGTCATTTGTGTTTAAAAAGAGGATAGATAGGGCGAATTTATTCAAGCTCTTCTATCCTTTTAATTTTTATACATATAATGTATGACATTAGATAAGAATTCACTATTAATAATAGGTTCAGCTTATATCTTGAATTTTAATAAAATTTTAAAGTGTTGATTTTTTATTGTGTGAATAAGAGGTTAGTTGTTGTTTTGGAGTTTAAATCATTGATTTAAACTTAGCAATTGTATCATGTAATCTTTCTAATCCAATCAACATATCTTTATCATTTAACATTGAATAACTAATTCGTAAATGATTATATTGAGTTTCATGGCTTAACAAACAAGCTGTGCCGGGTAAAAAAGAAATATCTACTTCATTCGCTTTTTGTAATAATGTAAAAGGATCGATTGACTGAGGGAGTGTAATCCATAAGTTAAATCCTCCATTAGGTATTTCAAATTCTAATTCTTTTAATGGAGATAATATATCAATTGTTAAATCGCGTCTAATTTGTAAAGCTGTACGTAATTTTTCTAAATGATTTTTCATTCGTTCCGCTCGTAAAAAAGGAAGTAGTGCTTTCTGCGTTAATAAAGGGCTACCAATATCCATCGAAGCCTTCACAGCGTATAACCATTCAAAGATATGTCCTTCAGCTGCAAGTGCCGCGATGCGAAGACCTGGTGCTAACGTTTTACTAAATCCTTTTAAATATATAACATGACCATTTGTATCAAAGCTTTTTATTGGAGGGGGAATTTTAAAATCCTCAAAATAAATTTCTCCGAAAGAATCATCCTCAATAATGAAGAAGTTATATAGCTCTGCTAGTTCTACAAGTTCCATTCTTCTTTCTTTACTCATTACTGTGCCCGTTGGATTCTGAAAAGTAGGATTCACATATAACAAAACAGGATTCTTTCTTTGACAAATATCATCGATTAAATCTGAGCGAATGCCGTTGTTATCAAGACTAACAGGGATAATTTGAACTCCTTTATTAACAAATACATCAAGCGCCGCTCCATAACACGGACTTTCTACTAACACTATGTCTCCAGGCTTTAATAATGTTTGGGCGATTAAATCGATGCCTTGCTGGGCACCACTTGTAATTAATAATTGAGATGGATCTGTAACTAATTGTTGGTGTTCTTTTAAGTAGTTTGTTATTTCCACTCTAAGTTCTTTATCGCCTTGAACAGGTCCGTAAGTTGCTAGTATCATTTGATCTTTATTAAGTAATTTGTGCATTTCATCTGAAAGAAACGGATTTGGTAATAAACGCGGATAAAGGACCGCCTGTGAAAAATCGAAATATTTACGGTGTTGGTTCATCACATATTGAGAACGCATAACATTAATGGATTTCGTTTGTTGCCATTGATATGGAATTGGTTTGAAATCTTTATTCACACGTTTATGTATATAGGCACCTTTTCCTTGTTCAATTCGTATATAACCTTTCGTTTCTAACTGTTTATAAGCTTTACGAACAGTTAATAAACTAATTTGCAAATCATCGGCCATAGAACGTAAAGAAGGGAGGTAATCGCCATGTGAAAGCATCCCGCTTTGAATTCTCTCAACAATTTGCATATATATTTGTTGGTAATATGGTATGTTGGATTCTTTACGTAGTACTATCTTCATAGAATCACCTGTTTTTCTTTTTAATTTAATTAAAGCGAAAAACATCCTGACAATCAACTATATTTTTATTCAACTGTTATATGCGTGGATACACTGTTATACACCATATCCTCTATACTCATTTCAAGAGTAAAAAGGAGGAAGGAAAATGGTCATTTTAAATTATATTTTAGTATGTATTATTTTTGGAACGACATTTTTAACGATAAAAATTGGAATAGAAGCGGGGGCACCACCATTATTTTCAGCTGGAATTCGTTTCTTTTTGGCGGGCCTTATTCTCATTATTATTTTTAAATTAAAGCGAAAGGATATTATGCCTTACTTATTATCGAAACGTATTATATATGCTGGTTTTTGTTTAACATTTATGACATTCGCGACCCTTTACTGGGCTGAACAATATATTTCTTCTGGATTAGCTGCAGTTCTATCTGCAACAGCCCCAATGATGATTTTGCTATTACAATCAAAGAGAAATAAAACAAAATTGCAAAAAGAACAACTTGTCGCTTTAGTTATAGCACTCCTTGGTGTTTTTTGCATTTCTTTACCTGGAATGCATCAAGAACTTACATTCATATGGAGTATCGCTTGCCTTTTTATATTAGTAGGAGAGTTGTTTTATGGAATAGGTTCTATTCGTTCTAAAGAGATACTTTCAGATTTACCTAACGTATCACCATTTCTCATTAACGGCATTCAAATGTTTTATGGAGGAGTTTTGTTGTTAATTGTATCTATCGTAATGGAACAGCCTAATCTAACAATCTTAACATCTTGGAATGTACAATGGCCAATTTTATATCTCATATTTGTAGGATCTATCGGTGGACACGGTTTATATTACTGGCTTTTATCAAAAACAAATCCTGTATTTCCATCAACGTGGTTATATGTATCGCCGTTAATTGCTGTTATTGTAGGTTATTTTGTATTAGGAGAACCATTAAATCCTACAATGGGAATTGGAGCTTGTTTAATCTTGATTGGTGTATTTTTAGCGAATCGTTCTACACTTGGAGTTTATTTTAAGCAGGGAAGGTTGTTAAAAAAAGAGATGTAGTTAAAGTTTAATGATGTGGAAAACAGTGGAAAACGCATTCGAAATTTAGAAGAAAAAATAGTTAATTTGAAGAAAAGGATTAACACATTAGAATACGGATTAGAGATAGTAAAATCAAAAACACAGTTGGAGAAATAACCAACTGTGTTTTAATATAGGGTGTATTTAATTTTACACTTAACTAAATCAATCGCATATTGTTTGGTGGATAAGTGTTATTTTTTTATTATGGTATTACCCATCGCGATAGAAATTCGATTCCAACTGTTTATTTGATTAATGATTAACACAAGGTCAACATATTGTTTTTCGTCAAAGTGTTCACGTACTCGGTTGTATAGATTTTCAGGAACTCTTTTAGTAGGAATGAGAGTAATATGCTCCGATAGTTCCAAAGCAACTTTTTCTTCAGGAGTATAAAAATCACAATCATCCCAAGCATTTAAGCAATAAATTCTTTGCTCGGTTTCACCCAATTTTCGGGCGTCAGAAGTATGCATATCGATACAATAAGCACAGCCGTTAATTTGAGAGACTCTAATTTTTATAAGCTCTCTAACAGCTCGATTAATTGAAGATTTCTTCGTGTATTTCTCCATATCCATCATAATTTTCATACCATCAGGCGAAATATCATAATAAGACATTCTTTGACTCATAAGACAAAACCTCCGTTATTATAAGTTTTTATAATAAAAACACACTAGGTCGCTATTGTGACTTCTAGTGTGTTTTTGTAATTAATTCACTTTTTTTATAAAACCTTTATAATGACGCTTCACAAGTTGACTTTCTAACGTCTTCATCGTTTCTAATGCAACACCTACGATGATTAGTAAACTTGTACCACCGATTTGAGCAGATGGTGGTAATGTAGCGATTTTTGTAAATACAAGTGGTAATATTGAAATTGCTCCTAAGAAAATCGCACCGATAAATGTTAAACGGTATAAAATTTTTGTTACATACTGTTCTGTAGATTTACCTGGGCGAATACCCGGGACATATCCGTTTTGCTTTTTCAAATTCTCAGCCATTTGTTCAGGATTTACTTGAATAAACGCGTAGAAATATGTGAAGGCAACGATAAGACCCACATATAGTGTCATTCCAAATGGATGTGCAAAATCAAGATTCGCAATTATCCATTTAGATACGCTTGAATCAGGGAAGAGCTGCGCAATTGTACGCGGCGTCATTAAAAAGGCTGAAGCAAAGATAACAGGAATTACACCTGCACTATTTACTTTAAGAGGTAAATGAGTATTTTTTGCTCCTTGATATTGATTGTTTCCTGAAACAGCTTTTGCATATTGAATCGGTATTTTTCGAACAGCTTGTTGAATGTAAATAACACCAACAACTATCGCTAAAATTACGAGTCCAATTAAAACCATTTTTATTATGTGCATAAATAACTGATCGCCTGCGTTTTGGAATTGTTGCAAATAAATTTGATTAGCGACATTTGGAATCGCCGCAACAAGTCCTGCGAAGATAATCATTGAGATTCCATTACCAACGCCATTAGCGGTAATTTGTTCACCTAACCAAAGTAAAAATGCAGTACCAGCAGTTAAAACTGTCGCAATAAATAAGTATGTAGTCCAGCTTTGATCTGTAATTAATTGTCCACCTGCTATATTATTAAAACCATAAGACATCCCAATGGATTGTATAAATGCGAGAATGATTGTAAAGTATCGAGTAAATTGAGCTGATTTCTTACGGCCCATTTCTCCTTGCTTTGCCCATTCTGTAAATTTAGGTACAACGTCCATTTGTAGTAATTGTACAATGATAGAAGCTGTAATATATGGTGTGATACCTACAGCAAAGATTGAGAAGTGTTGCAGTGCTCCTCCGCCAAATACGTTTAGCATACCTAAAACGTTGGCTTGATCTTGTACTTTTAATACCTCTGCGTTAGTATGAGGAACTGGAATAAACGTGCCAATTCGAAAAACAATTAGCATCGCTAGTGTAAAAAGAATTTTGTTTCTTATCTCAGCTACTCTCATGAAATTTGAAATCGTACGAAACATTATGTCGCCTCCTATATTTTTATCAGTTCAAAACTGATTATTATATCCCGATGAAGTAACCACAAACCTCCTTCCGCATTAAATTCATTTGACAAATGGAATTTTATACATTTTGTAGTTTTCACGGATATAAAAATATAAGGTGTTATACAAGCGATTTATTGACTTTTCGTAATCATTCAATACCCATAATATAACTAATAAATTAACAAATGTACATACATAAGCATGAAAAATGAATGAATAGGATGATTTTTTACATATATTTAATGCTAGATTGATAATTAGGAACGTTTTATGTGGTTATATTGAAGGGATTCCGTGGAAAGTATTATGATGTAGCTGTAGCGCATAATAACCTCAAGGAAATCTTCAAGGATGTTGAGAGAACTCATACGTTTCAGCATGAATTAGAGAACCTACTAAAGAAAGAAAAGATTGGATTGGAATAATAGTGAAGGAAAATCTTTTTTCCATAGAGAATATTTCTAGCGTAGGAATCTAAGTATGTAGGTTCTAATGAAAGGAGAATTCACATGAATACATTTGTAAATGACAAGTTTTATGAAACTAGAAATCAATTATTTGAGGAAATTACTTTGTTAAGTGATGCTCAATTTAATAGGAAACCAGATAAGGATAAATGGAGTATAGCACAAGTTTGTCATCACTTAGTTTTATTAGATGAGAGAGTTATAACAGTTATTTCATCGGGATTAAAAAAGATGGATAGTATCTTAAATGAGCGTAAAGAAATTCACACTATTTTATTAGATAGATCGATAAAATTTATAGCCCCAGAAATGATTGAACCAAGTATAGAACCATTTGAAGTGCAGCAAATGGTTGATTTGTTAAACGACTCTAGAAAAGAATTGATGCGTTTCCTGAGTACAATAGAAGATGAATCTATATTAGCGAAAAAATCAGTGACGCATTCAGCTCTTGGAGAATTACTCCTTGATCAGTGGATAGAACTGATCTATTTGCATGAACAGCGTCATATAGAACAAATCAAAGAGATAAAATTGCTTTGTGAAGTTGAAAAGTAAAAATCATTATCTATTTATTGAGCGATTTGGGATAGCATCAAGGGTTCGAGTGATAAAATACAAGTCCTGATTAAAATTATGATGAATTTAGTTGAAAGCAACCAATAAGCAGAAAAAAATACGAAACTAGCAGATTTTACTCCTGAAGAGGAAACGAACATTTGAAAAAAATCTGAATCCGATTTGCTGTATAAGTGTAACCCCGTCTTAAATGAAGAGCGGGGTTATTATTTTTGGAAGTGATCTCAGTATTTTCATATAGAAGGAAAAAATTAGAAATAAAATCCGAAAATGAGTTGCATGTCCAAAATTTTGAAAGTACATATACATCTACCGTTGGTTTAGCGCCCTTCACACGTTGGAGGAAGAAGTATTTTATTAGAAAATGATAAAATACTATTCTGTTAGGGGATATATGCATTTTATTCTCTATATTTTCACAGCAAAACCAACTACAAAATTATCTTTTGTAGTTGAATTTCTCTGAATAATAAGTTACATTTTTAAAGTTCAAGCAACTTTATGACAGTACAAAAAGGGGAGAAATATTGTTATTATGCAAAAAATGAAATGGAAGAACTATGTATGCAATTTTATTATTCTTATGCTTCTTGTAACAGCAGTAACAGTCAAACCAGCTATTTCTAAGGCTGAGGAATCTAATGTTAATATTACATTGTTAGGTACTGCAGATATTCATGGTAGATTTATGCCTTGGGATTATGCGCTTGATGGAGCAAATATGAGTGGAAGTTTGACGCAGCTTTATACGGTTATAAAGAAGGTACGTCAAGAAAATCCAAATACCATATTAGTAGATGCCGGGGATACAATTCAAGGAAACTCAGTAGAATTATTCAACGATAAGCCACAATCGCCAATGATGGTAGCAATGAATACAATGGGATATGACGCCTGGGCATTTGGAAATCATGAATTCAACTTTGGATTAGATACATTGAAAAAAGTTAGTGAGCAATACAAGGGAAAGACGTTAGCAGGAAATATTTATAAGGAAAATGGAGAGCGTTTTCTTCCTGCATATACGATTGTTGAAAAAGGTGGAATTAAAGTCGGGATTATTGGTATGAATACACCAATGATTAGTGATTTTGAAAAAGGGACAGATCATTTGGATGGTTTAGTAGTGAAAAATCCAGTAGAAGAGACAAAAAAGGCTATTAAAGAATTAGAAGATAAAGTAGATGTAATGGTAGGGGTTATGCATATGGGACTAGAAAATGAGAATGGAATCCCAGGTACTGGTGTTCAAGATATTGCGAATGCTTGTCCGGAACTAAGCGCTATTTTTGCGGCTCATATGCATAAACTTGTAAAAAAAGAAGTTGTAAATGGCGTAATTATTACAGAACCAGATAAATACGGAACGCATATTTCACGTATTGACCTTACTTTTACAAAGCAAGATGGGAAGCTTGTTTTAAAAGATAAAACAGCTACCGCTATACCTGTAAAAAATGCTGATGGAACTACAGTATTATCTGATTCTACACTTGAAGAAACACTAACACCTTTTCATGAGTATGCGAGAGGAGATGCAAATGTTGTAGTGGCCCAATTAAAGGGTAGAAACCTTGTTCCTGAAAATGAAATAAAGGGTATTCCAAGTGTGCAGATTCAAGAGACACCTTTATCAGATTTCTTTCATGAAGTCATGCTCCATTACAGTAAGGCGGATGTAGTAGCCCATCAAATTGATAATGATTATGCCCGTTTGGATATAGGTCCTATAAAGAAGAAAGATATTGCTTATAATTATCAATATGCTTTGGGAGAAATTACAGTATATAAGATAACTGGAAAAGATTTAAAAGACTATATGGAATGGGCAGCAGGATATTTTAACTCATCTCGTGCCGGAGATGTAACAGTTAGCTTTGATAAAAATCGTCGTGCGTCTAAATACAGTACGAACGATTTCTTTGGAGGCGTAAAATACGAAATTGACTTAACAAAACCATATGGTAGTAGAATTACAAATTTACGCTCTATTCGTACAAATAAACCAATCAAAATGAGCGATGTTATGACGCTAGGAATGAATGCGTATAGAATGGAGGCTCTTCAGGCAAAAGGGGGAGCTTTAGAGGGACGTAAATTTGAACAAACTTGGTCATCTAAACAAGAGAATGCATTCGGAGAAACAGGTGGAACCATTCGTAACCTTGCTATTACATATTTAAAAGAGGTAAAGAACGGTGTATACACGCCAAAAGTTATGCATAATTGGAAAATTACTGGTGTAGATACACATTCTTCAGAGCATAAGGCTGTAGTTGATCTTGTAAATAAAGGGATTTTAGAAATCCCAAAAACAGAAGATGGAAAATATACAAATATAGCATCTATAAATACTAAAGATTCAATTACAAAAGAAGAGATTGTAGCACTCTCACAAAAAGCTAATATTAATCCAAATCAGTTTAATCATGTAAAAAGAAAAGGTGAATTTTACAAAAAACTTAGTAGGATAATTAAATAAATATAAAAAAGATGGCTCTCGTGCAAAAAACTATTAAACTTGGACATACCATTATCCTAAAAAAGTTTGTGATCGGTATGGAAATATAGAGAATCATCGGTAAAAAATCCCCTGAATCGCTTTAAAAATTTAGGGGATTTTTCATTTGAATAATTATTGTTTCATTTCTCACTATGTATATTTATAATATGCTTTAAAAGAACATACCTTAAGTTAATAACATGCAATAGATATGTCCTTTTCTATATTTAAATGGGGAGACAAAAATATCTTTGAAAGATATTTTTGACAAGATAAAAAAGCCTGAAACTCATATAAGACTTCAGCAGTCTCAAAACGTTACAATCCATGCAGCTATAGACATAAATAACAAAATTATATTGAAAAATCTAACTTGTATATGCGTTGCCTCACTAAAGTATTTATCTACTATTCTTAAAATAGTAAAGAGTGGTTTTTTATGTTGTTAATAAGATATAAGTGTACTTTGATTAGAATGAATATAGATAATTAACGACTAACCAATTGGATGAGCACCTAAAAGGGCTCATTTTTTATTTTATCGACCACATATATGTAATTTTGCATAATATTACATAAATTTTGTATTTTCTCTTTTTTTCGACATAAATAGACAGTATACTTTGTACAAGCTTTCTATTTCAAAAATTATACGAGGTGAAAAAATGAAAAACACAAAGACATTAACTAAAGTAGCATTAACAACAGGATTAGCTTTAACAGCTGTGGCACCATACGGAATAGGTCATGCAGAGGAAACAGATCAACTTCAAGTTCAAATTCAGGAGGACTCATTCCGTTCAGGTGAACTTACACAACCGTCACAAAAAACACCAGAGAATGTAGTAAAAGATGCTCTTAAGGAGAAAGCTGAACAAGCTCTTTCTCCAAATCAAGTCAATGGAGAAACAGGAGTAGATTATAAAGTTCTTCAAAAACGTGGTTCGTATGATGGAACAACACTTGTGCGTATGCAGCAAACATACGAAGGAAAAGAAGTATATGGCCATCAATTAACTGCACACGTAGATAATAACGGTGTTATTAAAAGTGTTTCAGGCGATAGCGCGCAAAATTTAAAACAAGAAGAATTGAAAAAGCCTATTAATCTATCAAAAGATGAAGCGAAACAATATATTTATACGAAATACGGGAACGATATCAAGTTTATTTCTGAGCCAGAAGTTAAGGAAGTTATTTTTGTTGATGAAAATAATGGACAAGCTAGCAATGCATATCAAGTTACATTTGAAGCGGCAACACCAAACTATGTTTCTGGAACTTATTTAGTAAATGCACAAAATGGTGATATGTTAAAAAATATGGTACAAGAATCTAACTTAAAAGCAAGTGAAAAACTAGTTGGAGCTTTAAAGGAAAGTAAAAAAAGTAGTCTTACATCATTAACTGGAACAGGAAAAGATGATTTAGGTATATCTCGTTCATTTGGTATTTCTAAACAAAGTAATGGTAAATATGCACTTGCTGATTATACAAGAGGGCAAGGAATTGAAACATATGATGTGAATTACAGAGATATTACTAAAGAAGAAAGCTATTATCCTGGTACACTAGCAACCAGCACTTCAACAACATTTAACGATCCAAAAGCAGTAAGTGCTCATTATTTAGCAACAAAGGTATTTGATTTTTATAAAGATAAATATAAGCGTAATAGTTTTGATAATAAGGGACAAAAGGTAGTTTCAGTTGTACATGCTTGGGATTCTGAAGATACGAACGATCCGAAAAATTGGCAAAATGCATTAAGTGCTAATAATGGAAGTATGCTTGTATATGGCGATCCTATTGTCAAGGCATATGACGTAGCTGGACATGAATTTACACATGCTGTTACTTCTAGCGAATCTAATCTTGAATATTACGGTGAATCTGGTGCGATTAATGAAGCGCTATCTGATATTATGGGAACATCTATTGAGAAATACGTAAATAATGGAAGCTTTAACTGGACAATGGGAGAACAAACTGGATCTGTTTTCCGTGATATGGAAAACCCAGCTTCTGTTCCATCTTCACTTGGAGTACCTTATCCAGATGATTACAGTGAATTTAACGATTTTAATGGATGGGATCAAGGCGGCGTTCATTTTAATTCAAGTATTATTAATAAAGTTGCGTATCTCATTGCAAAAGGCGGAACTCATAACGGAGTAACTGTTAAAGGAATTGGTGAAGATAAAATGTTTGATATTTTCTATTATGCAAATACAGATGAATTAAACATGACATCTAATTTCAAAGAATTGAAATCAGCATGTATTCGAGTGGCAACTAATAAATATGGGGCGAATACAGCTGAAGTTCAAGCAGTGCAAAAAGCATTTGATGCAGCAAAAATTAAGTAAGTTAGAAATATAGTTTTCATTCATATATTAATACATTATGAAAATCAGCTAATGTCATTTTAAGGATATTAGCTGATTTTTTACGTAGCAATGTATTAGTGAAAATAAAATTACTAAGCAATAATCAGGCATCTATCTTCAATAAGTTACGACAAATATATAAGATTTCAAGGATATAAAAACAGAAAATTAATAATATATTGACCTTTTAATAGTAAGTGCTATAAAATGAAAGCGATAACAAACGATTGCTTTAAAATGATTTCCCTGATCTTTTAGTATTTACAAATATAAAAAGGAATAAACAAATCTATTTTTTTGAGTTTTAATGCAAACGTTTTCGTAAGGGTTGTTTCCATCTTATATTTGATTTTCGTATAAAAGATCATTGAAATACATACGTAAAAATAGCCAATATGGAGGTGAAGTAAAAGAGATTCCTAGATTAATTTAAACCGTGTTTCGTAGTATGAGCATAATAAATTGTTCGTAATATTTAAAGAAAGGGTGTATGGGGTGCAAATTACAAAAAAATTAATTAACAAATCGTTTTTATTACTTACCATAATCGTTATGTTATCATCTGTTTTCTCTTTTCAGAGTGTGAAGGCAGTTTCAAATTCGAAAACAACTGAAGTTATCATTCATTACAAAGAGAAATCTGGAAATACAAAAGACTGGAATCTTTGGGTATGGGGAGAAAATGCAAACGGTAAATCTTATGAATTTACTGGTGAAGATGAATTTGGAAAATACGCTAAGATAAAAATAGATGGTGACTATAATCGTGTAGGGTTTATAGTTCGTACCAATGAATGGGAAAAAGATGGAGGTGATCACTGGGTTGAAAATATAAGGGATGGTCGTGCTGAAGTATGGATCCTTTCGGGTGATGAAAAAGTATATGATTCTAAGCCTTCTTCGGATCTCTCAATTCAAAAAGCTACTATTGATAGTTTTAATGAAATTACTGTAACGACTAATGTTCCGTTTAATAGTAAGGAACAGAAAATTGAAATTGAAGGCGTTAAAATTAAGGGAATTAGTCCTTATGATAAAAATAGTGGAGATATTACTAATAAGGTGAAAATAATTACGGAACAGAAAATTGATTTAAAACAAACATACAAAGTTAAAATAGCAAACTTAGCTGATGCGAATACTGAAATCGGTAAAGTCATTCGTAGCGAGGAATTTGATAATTTATTTTATTATGGTGGTAATGATTTAGGGAATATATATACTCCGCAACATACAAAGTTCCGTTTATGGGCTCCTACTGCGAGTGAAGCGAAGTTAGTTACATATAAAAAATGGAGCGATAAAATAGGTACTGAAATAAACATGAAACAAGGTGAAAAGGGAACTTGGAAAGCAGAACTTAAAGGGAACCAAAAAGGTCTCTTTTATACGTATAAGGTGAAAATTGGGGATAAGTGGACTGAAGCGGTTGATCCGTATGTGCGTGCTGCTTCTGTAAATGGAGATAAAGGTGCAGTTGTTGATTTAGAAGAAACAAATCCGAAAAAATGGAAAGCAAACAAAAAACCGAAATTTAAAAATCCGGAAGATGCTATTATTTATGAATTGCATGTACGCGATCTTTCCATCCAACCTGAAAGTGGTATTAAGCAAAAAGGAAAATATTTAGGTGTAACAGAAAAAGGAACAAAAGGGCCTGAAGGTGTAAAAACAGGACTTGATCATATGAAAGATCTTGGTGTTACTCACGTTCAGTTTTTACCGATATTTGATTATGCTTCAGTAAATGAAGAGAATTTAAATGAACCACAATATAACTGGGGATATGACCCGAAAAATTTCAACGTCCCAGAGGGCTCCTATTCTACAAATCCTTTTGAGCCAACTGTTCGAATAACTGAATTAAAGCAAATGATTCAAACATTGCATGATAATAATCTTCGTGTTGTGATGGACGTAGTATATAACCATATGTATAATGCCGCTGAATCAAATTTTCATAAGTTAGTTCCAGGTTACTATTATCGTTACAATGAAGACGGAACATTAGCAAATGGAACTGGAGTAGGGAATGATACCGCTTCAGAACGAAAGATGATGAGGAAATTTATGGTAGATCCCGTCACATACTGGGCAAAAGAATACAATTTAGATGGGTTCCGTTTTGATTTAATGGGTATTCATGATTATGAAACGATGAATGAGATACGTAAAGCTGTTAATCAAATTGATCCTTCTATTATTCTGCATGGAGAAGGCTGGGATTTAAATACACCTCTTGCAGCTGAGTTGAAAGCAAATCAAAAAAATGCGGAGAAAATGAATGGAATTGCTCATTTTAACGATAATATACGTGATGGATTGAAAGGGAGTGTATTTGAGGAGAAAGAAAATGGCTTTGTAAATGGAAAGCAAAACATGGAAGACCGTATTAAAAAAGGCATTACAGCCGGTATTGACTATGATACAAATTCGTCTACTTATCAAGATCCGGAGCAGGTGCTAACTTATGTGGAAGCACATGACAATCATACTTTATGGGATAAACTTGAGTTGACTAATTCAGGTGACAGTGAAGAAATGCGAAAACAAATGCATAAATTATCTTCTTCTATTTTATTAACATCACAAGGTATTCCATTCTTACATGCAGGACAAGAGTTTATGCGCACAAAATATGGTGATCATAATAGTTACAAATCTCCTGATTCTATTAACCAGATGGATTGGTTACGCCGTGCAGCATTTAATAATGAAGTAGAGTATATGAAGGGCTTAATAGATTTACGCAAAAAATACCCAGCTTTTCGTATGACTTCTGCAGAGCAAATTAAAAAGTATGTAGCTTTTATCGATGTTCCCAAAAATGTTATAGCTTATACAATAGATGGAAAGGGAAGTGGGAATAAAAACGAATACTTTATGGTGGCTCACAATGCAAATAGGGAAGCCGTTGACATAACACTTCCATCGAAAGGTCCATGGAAAGTGCTAGTAAACGAGAATCAGGCGGGAAGTAAAACACTTTACGTTGTCCATGACAATAAAATTAAAGTTCCTGCATTAAGTTCACTAGTTTTAAAAACAGAGAAACCGATTAAATAAATGAAAAAAGCGAAGTGACGGTTATTTTCACTTCGCTTTTAAAGTTAAATTAGCATAATTTCACATACTGTAATTATATTACAATTTAATAAAAGAAATAAACAAAAAGAGAAGAACTCACCAAGGTTCTTCTCTTTTTTATGTGTAATTAGGGTATCCATAACTGTAGATATGGATGGTGTAAATTAATGGATGAATAATTTACTCTTAAAATTATAACAGAACAATTAAAGATTTTTATATGTAATATTGCATATAAAGGGTAAACAACAATAATTTCTTTTCATAAAAATAAGCCCCTGGTGAAAATGATGAGTACCCCTTTTCCATATGAAATGAACTTGGTATAAAATGAAAGATTACAAGTATAAGATTCTATACTTAGTAATCCCTCACTTTAAGGTATGTCTTTGGGGAAGTGAGGGGAGTTCAATCGATTCTGAATAAAATTGATAGTATCAGTTGCAATTTTTTTACGTTTAAGAACAATCCCGGCATGTCCACATGTATAAATATATCTTGTAGGTCTTTCCCAGGATTCCCACAAATAGTCCGTATCCTCAGAGTGCACATATAGATCGTGCTTACCTGAAATTAATAAAATATTTTCTTTTTTTACTTTTGGTAACGCTTGACTCGGTTCAGTGATTTTCCAATAATCTATTAATTCATCATACGTTACACCATGGTGTTCCAAGTCTCCTCTAATAAATCTACCTGGATTTGTCTTCCAAATTGAATAAGAAAGTCGATTTGCGTAGAAAATGGATGCTAATACATCAATTTCTGGTTCAACAAGAGATGTTAGGTTAGTAATAACCCCACCTAAACTGATTCCTATTAGAATCAGGGGACCATTTTTATTTGCTTTAATCCATTTGATCAAAGTTCGTAAATCAGCTACCGCTTGTCTGGTTGCTTGTACAGTTCGTTCAATATTGGCACTTACCATGTACTCTCCACTAAATAAGGATTGGTTGGGTTTTCTTTCAAAATGATATGGTAGAGTGAAATAATACATATTCCACCTCAAGTTGGTCATATGGTCGTGGAATATTTTTTTTACACGTTCGTTAGAATCCATTCTCCAACCATGAACAAAGATGACATGAGGCGCATTTTCATTTTTATGTAAGAATAATTCTCCAGTTACAGAATCGTTGCGTGAATCATCAGATTGAACCGAGCTTTTATATTTGAATTGTCCAACCATGTATTCCTTTTCCTGTTTTGAATGCTTAATGTTAAAATGAATATCAGATGGTTTTACTTTATAAAAAAATTCTATGTCCTTTATATCTAGTGAGGTGTTAGAAAGAGAAGTATACTGAAACTCTACACTTCTTTTTTTGTGCAAATCATACAAGGCATATCGATCAATGAGTTTTGAAAAAATCAAATTAACCTCCTCCAAAATACATATTGTTTAAAACATAGACAAAATTTATGTTTTATTTATGCTGTAAATTAATTATAAAACATTCTCTTTTCCTAATATTAGGTGCTTAAATTACAAAAACAGGTAATAAATTTGCATAGTATATTATAAAGCTAGCAATAAAATAAAACCATAAATAATTTATACTAAAATCTAAAAAGTAAGTTAATATTCTCATTCATATAAGAGAACATTAACCTGCTTATTTTCGTATCAAAAGGTATACTATAAGGTTATACTAATTTTGAGTTTTAATTAAGTTATTATCTTTATAAAATTTCCCACCTCTGAAAAAGACCACACAGTTCACTCTGGTGGTCTTTTTTCTTGCTTTATTTATATTCCTCTACCAAATTAGACCCTCGTTAATTAAAAACAATTTCTGTGCTACATTATGTTGTTCGTAATTAAAAGGGGTGTTTTCATTAGAAGATGGTATGTATATATTAAAATATTGGATGACCGCTGATTTTTCCTTTCCAGGTCTAGGAAAAAAATCGAGTTGAAAAAAGATGAGCTAAAGTGTAAAATTACACTAAATGACACATAAGTTACTTTTTTAAAAGGAGGAGAGAAAGTGAATAAGGAGATTATAACTGAACTCATTTCAACGAAAATAAAGTTAATTCGTACTGAAAAAGGGTATACGCAGGATGAAATGGCTGAAGTTCTCGGCATTTCAAAGAAAACACTTGTTCAAATCGAGAAGGGAAGATCTAAAACGGGTTGGACCAATACCGTTGCTATTTGTGCATTATTTAGGGATAGTGAGGTTTTACAGTCCACTCTAGGAGATGATCCGTTAGTAGTAATCGAAACAATAGCCCATAAATGTATTAACAACTTCAAAGAAAAAACATTGGGGGGAAAAGTCTGGTGGAAACAAATTCAAGAAAAAGGGGACTTTCGCTTACAACAAAATCTGATTAGTAAGCATTATCGTATTTTAGACAAACATGATTACCGTTGGTTTAATTCGTTTGATTTAGAAAAAGCACTAGATCAACTTGATAAATTAACAGGGGATCCGGAAAATTAAATAATTTCTTAAAACTGAAGATATACCTACATTAGAAGGGTTCTCCTTTTCTTTGGGCTTACAGTAATGATTACACATAGAATAAATTTGTTACTCAATTAATTTGCTGTACGTTGGAATGTGTGGAAACACCACTCATGTTCTTAAACGGACTATGTTATGCAATTAAAAAGTCTTATTGTTCCTATGAAGTAGGATGCATAGCTTTTTTCTATTCTTATGTATCATTTCACAATTGTTGAAATACAACTTATCAACTAGGAGAAAATTATATATGATCATCTTGAGCTTTCTTTGGATTTACTTTATGCCCATTTTCTGGTTATGTGGATTTATTGGTGGGATTTATTTAATTATTGCAGGGATTGAAAATCGTAAATTACTCGTAAGTGTAATGGGATTACTTAGTCTTTCCCTTGTCGTACTACCTTTTGTGTGTTGGGGTATGGGGATTGATGCAGAATATCTTCTTTCACCCGTCCCATACTTTACCCTATTCCCTTTAAGTGGGTTATTAGCAGGATTCAATGGACTACAAGCAAAAATTAAGAGCATACGCAATATGGGATTTATTATTTTTATTACTGGAATATTAGGGGCTTTTTTCTATTATTTAATGTCTGTACCTGATTCAGTTTATATCTATTAGTTATTTTGGTTACGAAAACTCAATAAGTGTTTTTCAAACTATGAAACTATATTATTAATAAGTTAAGGAATCTATTTATAATAAAAAAGATGTTAAAAAGTTATACATTTTTATCTTTAGTAATCGGTTTATTACTCTGTAATTTTCGCATAAAAAGAACAAAAATAACATATAGCATGATGTTTAGTTTATTGCTATTAACATCATGTGATATATCAAATGATGAAATTGAACAAAAATCACAAAATTATACAAAATCGGAATATGGTTTTTCTGTTAAACTAAACCAAGTTGAAATACCTGACCAAGGTAAGGATTTTTCAGGCCCAGACACACGAATAGCTTTTGTGCAGCAAGTAGATGAACCATATTTGCAATTTCAATTATATTTCGATGGACGAATCTCTCCAAAAGTAAATAATGATAACTATAAAATAAAAAAAGAAGCGAATGATTTACAAGAAAAATTCAATACGTATTATGAAGGAAAAGGGAATAGCAATATATTTACGCTTGATCAAATGCAGACGGGAGAAGTTGTTTTCGATAAAAAGTATGAGAAAGAAATAGTAAAGAAACATCCTAAGTTTTATGCTACAGCAGTTTTTAGAAGTAATATTTTTTTGGATTTAAACAATCCTGCACATATGAAAAAATTAGCGGAGCTTGCAAGAAGTATTCAGGAATTTAATAAAACAATTGAAAATAATAAGAGTAGTGTGGAAGACATAACGATTCAGCTGCCAAATGCTAATAAGAGTTTATTACAAAATATTGCAGTAGATTATGTATTAACGGCTGAAGAGGCAAAAAGGGCCTTTGAGAAAAAGGATGATTATATGAAAGCTTTACAGCTTACAAAGTGAAAAAGGAAATCATTTTGATTTCCTTTTTTATATTCTATTCATATACAAGGAGATCATTGATAAATGAATTGGGTTTTTATATCTCAAAAGGTACACCTTTTGAAGTGACGTGATTTCTATGAAAGACAATGTGTCAATTTGTATATCTTATACAGTGATAGTTACCATAATTTTCGAAGCCGATAGTCAATTAACCTTACAATATACGTCTTTCTGGTATATAAATAGCTATATTCATTAGAGAAAGAGTTTTAATCCTTCATGAGAATCTTTAAACCCTAATTTCTTATAAAATTGCAAAGCTTCTTGTCGTTCTTTATCTGTTGTTAACTGTACTAAATGACACCCCCGTAATTTAGCACGTTGAATAGCCCATTTAATAAGTTTACTTCCTATACCTTTACCACGTTTTGATGAGGCTGTCCGTACACCCTCAATTGTAGCTCTCCAACCCCCTTGACGTGCAATGTGAGGCGTAAATGTAATTTGTTGAAGACCAATAATCTCTGTCCCATCACATGCTACAATCAACTCGTTATTTGGATCACAATCAATAGCATGAAATGCTCTTATATAACTATCAGGAAGTGGTGTTTCATAGCGTTCTCTTTTATTTCCTAAAACATCATCAGCAAGCATTTTTACAATTTCATCTAAATCATCTACCGTTGCAATCCTAAATATTATAGTTTCTGTCACTATCAAAAAACCTCCTTAATGTATGCACTTGTTACTTTTATTTTACTTGTTTAAATACAATAGGTTAAATTATAAAATATTATGAGTCTCTATAACTTTTTCTTATAGATAGCATAAAAGCCTAACTTATAAAATTATAATTTAGGCTTTTTAACACAATATTATTATTAGAGAATCCGACCAACTTCAAAAACCTCCATATTCTTTAATGAATTTTCATATTTAACAAGCACACATAGAACCATTCAAATAGGGTGGTTTTTATTTGTTGTATAGAAATTACGTAATAAGCATGGATTTGTATGCTCTCATTCAATGCTATCTAAAGCCATAACTTCCTTGCCAATATTCAAAAACGATTACGTTTTTGAATATGTGTTCCGGTCTTTCTTGACCAGGTCAATGAATAACTACACATAAACTCCTTATATCTCTAGATAAACTACCGATTAGCTCCATATAGACTCTAGATAACCTATATAGAATATAAGTTATCAAGGAGGTAAGAAAAAATGAATTTTATGAAACGCGCAATTCTCAGTATGAAAAAAAGAGTAGGAACATCATTAATTTTGATGGCAGTCTTCCTAATTGTTACAAATTTAGTGTTGGCAGGATTCACAATCCAAAATGCATCAAAAAAAGCTGCTGATGAAGCAAGAAAAAAACTAGGTGCAGATGTTACTTTAGGTCTTGATTTTGACAAATTAGGTCAACAAGCTAGAGAAACTGGAGAGATGCCTAAGCCGCCGCAGCTCAACACAAAAGAAGCAGATCAATTAGCGAAGTCAAAGTATGTAAAAGACTATAATTACATAACCAATACTTTCGGAATTTCTGATGGACTTAAACTAGTAGGAGCTTCAGAAGGAGAAGAAGAAGGAAAAGGTAAAGTGGGAATGGCGGCTGTACGAGGCGGTTCAAGCTCCGGTACAGAAATAGATATGAATTCTTCTTTTATGATTGAGGGAGTTCGCAAAACTGCATTACAAGAAAGCTTTAAGAATGGAAAAAGTAAAATCATTGATGGGAAACCAATTACAGAACAGATGAAAGATCAGAATGTAGCTTTAATGGAAAAACGTTTAGCGGAATTAAACAATTTGAAAGTAGGAGACAAAGTTAAAGTGCAATCAGGGGATAAGAAGGAAACCCTGGAGGTTGAAATTATCGGTATTTACGAAACGAATGAGCAAGCCATGGGTCAACAGGCCCCTCCTATAATGGATCCAGCTAATAAACTATATATGCCGCATTCAACTATGAAAAAATTAGAAGTAGATCAAGGTATAAGTAGCATTCAAGTCGTGTATTTCTTGAAAGATCCACAAAACATTGAAGCATTTAAAAAAGAAGCAAAAAAATCTGATATTGATTTTAATTATTATAAATTAGATGCACATGACTCGTTGTACAAACAAATGATTGGTCCTATCGACAATATCTCTTCTACTTCTCAAATGATTATTTATATTGTATCGATTGCAGGGGCGATTATATTAGGGTTAATCATTATGTTATCGATTAAAGCACGTCGTAAGGAAATGGGGATTCTATTGTCCATTGGAGAGAAAAAGTGGAAACTGATGGCGCAGTTCGTAGTAGAAGTAGTATGTATCGCTATTTTAGCATTTGGATTATCCATAACGACAGGAGCTAAAGTTTCTCAATATATAGGGGATAATTTACTTTCGAGTGAAATTGCTACAGCAAGCGAAGAAACAGACACCCCACAAAATGGTACTGTAATGATGTCTGGACCTGGTGGTACTCTACAAAACCAAAAAGAAGATCCAATTGATAAAATTGATGTAAGTGTAACAGGAGAAGATGTAGGGAAAATGGGGGGGATCGGACTAGCTATTGCTATATTAGCAACGCTTCTTCCAGCATTATCTATTCTACGCCTGAATCCAAAACAAATTCTTTTAAAAGATGAATAAGGAGGCTCGATATGGAAACGATTTTACAATTTAAAAACTTAGATTATTATTATGAAAGTAACGGAAAAAAAGTAGCGATACTAGACAATGTTAACTTTTCTTTTCAAAAAGGACATTTCTACACGATTCTAGGACCATCTGGATCTGGTAAAACCACTACTCTTAGCTTAGGCTGTGGGCTAGATATACCTAAAAATGGTTATGTACTGTTTAATGGAAAGGATATTCGAAAAATTGGTTTAGATCGGTACCGTAATCAAAATGTATCGGTAATTTTCCAATCTTATAATTTGATTACCTATATGACTGCTCTTCAAAATGTCCTAACAGCAATGGAAATTACAGGTGTTAAAGTGCAAAATAAAACGGCAAGGGCATTAGAATTATTAGAGAAGGTAGGACTCACAGAAGTAGAAGCGAAACGAAACGTCCTGCAACTAAGTGGTGGGCAACAACAACGTGTAGCAATTGCTCGAGCGTTATCTTGTAATGTTGATTTACTGATTGCGGATGAGCCGACAGGAAACCTCGACGAAGAAACGGCAATGGATATAATAGAACTGTTTCAAGAACTTGCACATAAAGAAAATAAATGCATTATTGTTGTGACGCACTCACAGGAAGTTGCTAAAAAATCAGATCGTGCAGTTTATTTAAGTAAGAAGAAGTTGGTAGTAAACGAAATCTAATATAAACATCCTAGCTTTTTAATTCACATAATTTTCGAAAATCAGTTTCTTCAAATGTTTTTATTTGATATATAATAAAGCCAAGCCATAATCAAAATGGTCTCCCTGCTTTGAATGTTAAGATAGTTTGTTGTTCCCTTTTTAACAATATTTGAAAAAGAACTTGTAGCATATTCTACAAGTTCTTTTTGTTATGATCGGTTAAATATATCATTGAGGAATTACATATGAAAAACGGGACATTACCTAGATGTAAGATCTAAATACTGTCCCGTTTAACTGTTTATCTGTATAGTTATTGAAGAATCAAACCTACAATCATAATTAAACTAAATACTATCATCCAACCAAACGCACAATAGCCAAAAATTCTAATCCATTTAGGTAATTGATTCATGTTAACTTTATTTGTGGGAACTCCTTGCATAGAAAACATCATTTTTTGATCTCTATCCCTATTATTTTGTTGTTCATACATAATATCATCACCCTTCTAGAACGATTGTGTATAGATCAGCCTGAAGATAACTAAGCATAGAATATTCGACAATTATAGTGAGTTAATCTGTTTTCCAGTGCTGCATACTAAATTTCAAAAAACTAAAATTTGATTACTCAAAAGCTATATATACTAAAGTATTTGCTCATTTAAAACATAGTAAACCTTTTAACAAGCGATGCTTATTATTTGGTATTGAATAATTTAAATACATTCAATAATACTTCTTAGCGTATAGATACGTATATGTCTTTCAAACTATATGTGCCGTAAAGTAGGAGCAGCTTACATTCATGACTATTATTATTTATTCGTTACTTTTAAAACATCTAACACTATTTTAGTTGCTTCTGCAATAAGTTTATCATCGTATTTCGCATCCTCTTTAGCATGATTAGAAAGTATCGCAAGAACAATTGGCTTTTTATTTGGTGGCCAAATGATTGCGATATCATTCCTTGTTCCATAAGACCCAGAGCCGGTCTTATCGGCTACTTCCCATTCTCCTGGAACTCCAGCACGAATTAAGTTGTCCCCCGTAGTATTTCTTTTCATCAAATCTATTAAAAAGTTCCGTTTCTCAACTGAAAGTATATCGCCTAGCGCGTATGCTTGAAGACTAGTAGCTAATGCCTTTGGGGTACTAGTATCACGAGTGTCTCCTGGCTGCACTTCGTTTAATTCTGGTTCAAAACGTTCAGGATTTGTGACAGTATCTCCTATTTCTCTCAGTGATTTTTTGAATTCACTTGGCCCACCTAATTGTTTAAGAATAAGATTTTGTGCAGTATTATCGCTATATCGAATGGAAGCATCCGCAAGCTCTTTCAGAGTCATACCTGTATCTACATATTTTTCAGTAATTGGATTGTAATTTACAAGATCTTTGCTAGTATACTTAATTCTTTGATCTAAATCTTCTATTGATTTCTTTTGTAACAGTGCTCCAACAGCAAGGGCTTTGTGGGTAGATGCGTATGCAAACCGTTCATCTGAACGATAAGTAACGGTTTGATTCGTACCTGTGTCTAATGCATAAATACCAAGTTTAGCATCATATTCTTTTTCCAGCTTTACAAAAGAATGATTACTTGTATTTTCTTGTTTGGTTTGTTTCGGTGGTGCGGATTGAATATTACTATTGGAACAGCCTATAAGCGTTACACATGAAAGTAATACTACAGGTAACATCTTTTTATAATGCGAAATGTGAAAAAACTTCTTTGAAACTATCATACATTTTCAACCTCTTTCAAGAATTTATGGATTTTGTATAGGTATTTTACATATCGATACAATTAATAAATGTACAGGATAGCACTCATTTTGTGTTTCTTGCATTACAAAATGAGAGAACTACCAAAAGCACCTTTTTTATACGTAATAGACAATCTAAGTAACACATTTGTTCCATTTATGATTAAGGTTTTGAATATATCCATTAATTTTATTTATAAGAATCACAAAATCCACCTTTTTTGCACGCCACTTAATTTAATGTGGATTTAGATTGAGTTTACCTCGTAATGGGAATTTCAATTGGATTACGCATATATAACAACCTCGTTCCGGACAGAATAAGTAATAACAACTACTGATTTCATTTTAAGTGAGGTGTTATACGATACATACGACAAAGCAAAAAAGACTTGTGGTGCAAAGTATAACTACATTTAGTCTACTAATAACGACTATCTTTACACCCATGCTTATTTACATTGTTTATGGATTACAGATTTCGAAAGGCTTTGAGGGATACTGGCCATCAATCCTGTTTTATACAACTTATATGACGGGTGTGTTTATCTGGATACCTATTGTGAATAAGGCTGGGATTCACCGCTCCTTATATTGGACTGTTTCTATTCTGATAGTATCATTACTTAGTGTTACTTTCTTTGGATGGAGTTCAAGATGGCTAGAAATAAGTGCGTTATTTTCTGGTTTTGCAGTTAGTACAATTTCTACCATGACGAGTACTTTATTGTTTCTACATGTGGAAGGCGGGGGAAAGGTTTATAATAAAAATCAACAAGCGATTATTATTGGTATCGTTTTTCTTTTACTAATAATCGTATTGTTAGCGATTAGTTTTTTATCGCCGCCGCTGATAACATGCATATATGGGATTTGTTTAATCAGTATCCTTTTTGCTATAAAAAAAATGCCGAGAACAGAGTTAGCCAAAGGGCTTTTACCTATCTCCATCGTATCGGTTGTAGGAAAGTTTCTTTTTGTCTCAATGCTTATTCTTTTGATTCGAACAAGTCGTAACATAAATAATGAACAATATATTTTTTATTTTTTTCTACTTTCTATAGCGCTTATTTGTTTCATGTTTTTGAGTTTGTTGAAAGGAAAGTTCTTTCATAAACTTTCATCTTCTTTACCAATTCGCTTAAAGGCAGAATCATTTTTACTTGGATTAGGAAATGGATATTTATTTTTGATGGGTATTTTTTATAGTTTTACTTTCTATAACATGTTAACCTGTATTTTCATTGTAGTTGGACCATACCTATTAGGGATTTTGATGTCCATATTTTTAGATATCAAAGCTGCTAAGAAAGTTAATCCAATCCATTTGTTTTTAGTAAGTACTTTAATCATGATATTCGGGTTTTATTCTCCAATATTTATAGTCCTTAGCGTTACATTTGGGAGCTATGCCATTAATAGTATTTCTTCTCAAAATAATATGAAAGTATATATGGTGAATGCTACACATAGAGAGCTTTCTTTACTTATTTACACAACATGGAGAAATATGGGGAATATATTTTTACAATTTTTTATATTGATTGTGATTGTGGGAGTAGGGGTGTTTTACGATGTCGAATGGTCGCAACTTTTCCAAACAATTGTTGGGAAGGGTCAAATGCAGATTGAAGGGTTATCCGTACAACGATTGATGTTTATGTTAGCAATTTGCTGTTGGCTTGGCATGGTGGGCTTAGGTATGTGGATTGGTAAAAAAGCTAATCCCAATATTGCTTAAAAAGTAACTCGAAAAATATCAATACTAAAACTACAAAAACAAACAAACTCGTCCTACTAAGAGGGGAGTTTGTTTGTTTTTTGTTTAGATAATGGAATGTTCATGCTAAATTGTACACTACGTTCCATATTCTTTATAGAATACTTTATATCTAACGTTTCAAGAATTTGTTTAACAATATATAACCCCAAACCACTTCCTCCAGTATTTCGATTCCTTGATTTTTCAATTCGATAAAATGGTTTGAAAATTTGTTGTATATTCTCTTCTTTAATATTGACACCTGTATTCATAATTTGCATTTTGATTTGACCTTGTTTAGAATCCTCACTTAACTTTATATAGACTTTTTCATTATGTGGTGAATACATAACTGCATTATGGATAATATTTTTACATGCTTTTTCAAAAAGAACACGATCTGTATAAACAGAAAGATCAGAATCAATTTCTTTTATTATTTGGATGCTTTTTTGAGAAGCAAAAAATTCGAGATCTTTTGTGATTGTATCTATTAACTTCGAAAGATTAACTTCTTCTACTTTTAGTTTAAAGGTGTGTTGTTCTAATTTTGACATGCTTAAAATTTCACGAACTAATTGTTCCATACTTTCAATAATTTGATGATTTTTCTTTAAATATTGATCACGATTTTGATAAGGGCCAATATTGTATATCATCCCTTCTAAGTATCCTTTCATTACAGTAAGAGGGGTCTTTAATTCATGTGCTACAATCGCAAAAAACTCTCTGCGTTTTGTTTCTATTTCTCGTTCTTTTTCAATATCATTTTTTAATTGTTGATTTGCTTTTTTTAAATCAAACATAGCTTGTTGTAAGTTAATAGACATGTCATTCAAACTATTAGATAATTCTCCTAACTCATCTGTAGAGCGAACCTCAATTTTTTCGGAGAAATCTAAATTTGCCATCTTTTGTGCACCCTCATTAATATAAATAAGTGGTTTTGTAATAAACCTGGAATAGAAATAAGCACTCCCTACACCAATTATGAGTACAATGATACTAATATAGGGGAGAAAGCGTACTAAAACCTGTGAAGCTTCATCAATTGGTTGAAATGTAGCAAAGACTATAAGCGTTAAACTACCATCTTGGAATTGAATTGGTTTCGTAACGTTATATGAATTGCTAAGGGTACCTGCATTCTCGAACCGTGTGGCTCTAGTAACTACTGTTGTTTGCGAACCATTTTGAGTAAAAGAAAATGAAGGAGAGTATTTAATTATTCCCTCATTATTTTGAAGATAAAGCATCGCATTATTTTTTTTTGCATATTCATCAAAAAGTGGTATCGCATCTTGAAACATAAGATCTTTAGATTTATCAATGATTTCTTTTATCCCTGTTTGAAGTTGATCTGTTTTGTATTGCTCATAAAACGTAGGGAGAAAGAAGTATAAAGTTAAATAAATCAATACTGCAAAGGATAACAAAATGAGAGAGGTAGTCATAAAGAGTTTATAAGTAATTTGCTTCATCTTCATGATTTTCACAATACTATTCATCAATTTTATAACCAATACCCTTTATTGTTTTAATATAAGGGATAGCTAACTTTTTACGTAGGTTTTTAATATGTGTATCAATTATTCGTGTTTCTCCAAAATAATCGTACCCCCAAACTTTTTCTACGATATTTTCTCTTGTGAGTACTTTTCTCTCATTTTGAAATAGTAGTTGTAGAATTTCAAACTCTTTTGTCGTTAATAAAATTTCAACGTCATTTACATATACTCTATATGCATCAACATCGATACGCACTTCTTTAAATACCAAATGATTATTTACATTTTTATCATAACTTCTTCTAAGTACAGCTTCGACTCGTCTAATCAAAACATGAAACGAAAAGGGTTTTGTTATATAATCATCGATTCCAAGATCGAACCCTTTCATTTGATCTTCCTCTTCTTCCAATGCAGTTAGCATAATAATTGGTACGTTTGACTGACTTCGAATCATCTTGGATACTTCAAATCCATTAAGATTGGGCATCATTACATCTAGAAGAATTAAATCAAAGGATTGCTTATTAAATTGTGTCATACCCTCTAATCCATCTGATGCGACTACAACTGTATACTGTTGTGTCATTAAAAATTGTTTAATTAATTCCTGAATTTCTTGATCGTCTTCTACCACGAGAATATGATAGTTTTTCATAATATCACCTCTGGTAGTCATTATAGCCGTACTATCTGGAGTTTATGTGGAGATACAGTAGGAAACTTCATAGGACGTTTAACGTATTAACTCCATTTTCAAGATTGTGTATTCTCCGTAAAAAAGGATTATTACCCATATTCCTTTTTTATGGAGAAATATTTGTGTGCTTGAAAAAACTTATCATATAAAAAGCTGAACGATTAATATTTACAAAAAACTAATGTATAATAATGTAAATTGCATGTAGTTTTTTTTTACTGTTTGAAAATATACTTTCGATACTTTACTAGAATGGGAAAGGGAGATGAATTTAAATATAAAAGAAGCCAGCGAAATTCTAGAGCGTACGCCACAAACTTTGTAGTTTTTTTGCTAATTTAGTAAAGGCCTAAGGTGCGAACAAGGGATTATTTAAATCATGTGAGAAAGGTTGTGAAATTATTTGAGGGGTTATAAAGCTATGCTGTTTGATTTAGATGATACGTTACTCGATAGGGATAAGGCAGTAGATAACTTGTTTTTATTAGTTTTAGAGAAGTGCTATGAGGATGTTAGTGATACAGTCAAAAACAATATGTTACAGAAATTCAAAGAATATGATAAAAGAGAATATGGCATTAATGATAAAACAATAGTTTTAGAATCATTATTTGATGAATTCGCGCCGAAATATAGATTGCCACGCAATTATATCCAAGATTTTTGGAATGAAAACTTTCCTAAATGTTTTTCAATTGACCAAAATACTATTCTTTTCTTAAATCATATAAAGAGGCACTTTAAAGTTGGAATTATTACAAATGGCTCAACTCAGAGGCAAAAAGCTAAAATAATGAATACGGGTTTAAATGAGTATTTTGATACGATTATTATTTCTGAAGAAGTGAGATTTAGTAAACCTGATAAACGTATATTCGAACTAGCATTAAATAAGCTAAATGTACAATCAGAAGATGTACTATTTGTTGGAGATGACTTAGAAAAGGATATTGCTGGTTGTCAAAATGCAAATATAAAGGGCATATGGTTCAATCCTAATATGATTAAGAATAATACCGACACTAAACCACATGCCGAGATTACTTCTTTTGATAATTTATTAAGTTATTGTGGAGAGATAAATTTTCAAAAATAGTAAAAAGATAGAGTACCCTTAATTTCATTGACCGTATGAGAAGCTTTAAAACAATATTTATTTACGATGAAATAGAGGTTATTGAGCCAGGGGCAAATCATTTATGTGTGTTAATGAAGATCTACACAGCGTGTTTAATATATACTTTATAAATTATAGAGGGGTGAGACTATGGAAATAAAGAAAGTAGTAATTGGCGGAATAAATATTGCCGTCGTCAGAAACGATACAGTATTAATATCCGACGTTCAATCTGCATTAGATCTCATGGCAACAGTTCAATATGAAGTGGATTCAAAGCGGATTGCTATCAATAAATCATTAATAAGTGAAAGCTTCTTTGACTTAAAAACACGGCTTGCGGGTGATATTCTTCAAAAGTTTATAAACTACAGAGTAAAGATTGCTATTATTGGAGATTTCTCTATGTATACGAGTAAAAGCTTAAAGGATTTTATTTATGAATGTAATAAAGGTAAGGATATTTTTTTATTAGCAACTGAGCAACAAGCAATTGAAAAATTAAGCTCATTGAAATAAAGATATAAAATGTAATTCGAAAGAGGCATCCGTGAAGGTGCCTCTTATTTGTATTTTTATATAAATATGTTTTTCAAATTTAAATTTTGTACCGGTACAGTAACTGCAAATGTACATTGTTACTATATCCCTTCAAATTTACAATCAGCATATATTATTTTAATTTATAACTTATTAAGGGGTGCTGAATATGACAAAGTTACAAGATCAACTTTTCACAAGATTAAACCTTGAAAAACGTACTGAAATAAAATTTGAAGAATTAAGTACAATACTCTTTGCATTTGCCCACACAATCCCGTTTGAGAATTTAAATGTAATAGCAAGTAATGCGAATACAATTTCTATGAAAAACTTACAAGAGAAAATTTTAACTAGTTCTCGAGGTGGGCTTTGTTATGAATTAAATACTCTTTTTTACTATTTTTTAAAAGATAGTGGTTATGATGTACAACTCGCACTAGGTACCGTATATAAAAATGATATAAACGCTTGGGCATTTGAAGATGGGCATATAACAATTATTTTAAATTACGAAAACGTAAGGTACTTAATTGATGTAGGTATTGCTTCATTAGTACCTCTTGTGCCAGTACCGTTTACTGGCGAACTTGTTTCTTCTAAAAACGGTTCGTATCGAGTAAGAAAAAAAGATACGAGTAAAGGAAACTATGTTCTAGAAAGAATAGATGTTGATGGAGAATGGAAAGTTTGTCATGCTTTTTATAAACATATTATTGATGAGACAGTAGTAAACGATGTTCAAAGAAGAGTGATAGAAGATGAGAAATCTCTTTTCAATAAAGGACCCATTGCAGTAAAGTTGACGAACTTTGGCCATGTCTCATTAACGAATACTATTTTAACTGAAATTATTTATGGAGAAAAAACGAAGCGTGAAATTACAGAAAATCAATATAAAGAGCTTTTATATACTTTATTTGCTATTGAGTTGTGAATATAAAAATAGCCGGTTCTTATTCAGAATCGGCTATTTTTATTATTTTTGGTTTAAATGGTTTTCGTCTAATATGTTTCGGAAACTGCGGTATAGTTAACGTTTTTAACGTTTCCTCAGCTTCTTCATATGTATGAAAGACTGGCTCTTTTCCATTATCTCCTTGCAAAACTAGCCCTTCATCTCGGATTACATACGGCATAAAACCACTCCTTATAGTAAAAAATTATGATCTATTGAAACAGAATGATACGATTTCAAGTTTAATTTTCTTAATAGATATAATACACTAGAACAGTATAAAGAAGTATATAAAATGAATATTGGATGCAAAGGAAGATTATAATGTCAGTTATTGATAAATTGAAACTAAATAAGTATACAAATATGGTCGTAATTAACGAACCAAGTGATTATGACATTTTCACAGGTAAAGAAACCTCATTTTCAAAAGAACATGATGCTATTTTTATTTTTGTTGAAACACTTGATGAAATGGTGAAACAAACGAATTTTATTATTAGTAATGAAGAATTACTAATTGAAAAAGGTTACGTGTTTTTCGCATATCCGAAAAAAGGTAATGCTCGTTACAGTACGTTTATTCACCGTGATGAGATGTTTCCGGCATTAAACGTTGGAGATGATGGATATGTGGGGGAAAGCGAAATTAAATTTGCGCGAATGGTAAGTATGGATGATGTCTTTACAGTTGTAGGTTTAAAACGTGAAAAGAAAAAAGCGAAGAAAACACCTGCAGCGAGTCAATGTGTTGCTGATTATGCAGACCGTATTCAAGATGTTGAAGCATTATTGGCTAATCATCCAGCTGAACTTAAGTTTTATCAAAGTTTAACTCCTGGTTATCAAAAAGATTGGGCACGTAATTTATTTTCTGTGAAACAAGAAAAAACACGCGATAAACGTCTTGAGAAAATGATTGAAATCCTTTCACAAGGCTATAAAACAATTGAATTATTCCGTAAGAAGAAAAAATAATGATTAGGAACGTCACAATGATGCAACAATTAATTACGTTGAGCACATTGAAAAAAGGATTCCTTTCAGTATACTAAAGTATGTTCTTATATTTAAATAATTAGCAAAAGAGAAAAGGTGTTTGAAATGAAATCGTATATTGTAGTTGGATCTGGAATTTTAGGGGCATCTACTGCCTATCATCTTGCTAAGGCTGGTGCGAAGGTTACTATTGTAGATCGTCAAGATTTAGGTCAAGCAACTGATGCAGCAGCAGGTATTGTCTGTCCGTGGCTGTCGCAACGTCGTAATAAAGCATGGTATAAAATCGTTAAAGGCGGTGCACGTTACTATTCTTCGTTAATTCAGCAATTAGAAGAAGACGGTGAAACGGATACAGGTTACAACCGTGTAGGTGCAATTAGTTTACATACTGATGAGAAAAAACTAGATCAAATGGAAGAGCGAGCGTATAAACGCCGTGAAGATGCACCGGAGATTGGTGAAATCACTCGCTTATCAGCTGAAGAAACGAAAAAGTTATTCCCAGCATTATCGGAAGAATATAGTTCTGTTCATATTAGTGGCGCTGCACGAGTAAATGGAAGATTATTACGCAACGCATTAATAAGCGCTGCGAAAAAACATGGTGCAACTTTCATAAAAGGTGATGCAGTATTAGTCCGTGAAGGGAATCATATTACGGGAGTTAAAGTAAATGACGAAACAATTGTAGCGGAAAAGGTAATGGTAACTGCAGGCGCATGGGCGAACGAAATCTTGAATCCATTAGGAATTAATTTCTTAGTTACGTTCCAAAAAGGACAAATTGTTCATTTGCAAATGGAAAATACAGCAACAGAAAATATGCCAGTTGTAATGCCGCCGAACGATCAATATATTTTAACATTTGACAATGGCCATGTCGTAATTGGTGCAACGCATGAGAATGATACTGGTTTCGATCACCGTGTAACAGCTGGTGGTTTACATGAAGTATTCCATAAAGCGTTAACAGTAGCGCCTGGTTTAGAAGATGGTACAATACTTGAAACTAGAGTTGGATTCAGGCCGTTTACGCCAGGATTCTTACCTGTTATTGGCCCACTCCCTAATTTTGAAGGCATACTCATTGCAAACGGATTAGGTGCTTCAGGATTAACAGCAGGTCCATACTTAGGATCAGAACTTGCGAAACTTGCGTTAGGGCAACCGATTGAATTAGATTTAAATGATTATGATGTTGCTGGGGCAATGGAATAGTAATAAACAAAAAGATTAGGAGTGATTTCCTAATCTTTTTGTTATGTTATTTGGGCGTAACTAAGTATTTTGGGAGGTAGGAGTTCTTTTAAACAAGGGGTACCACCACATCGTTACCAAGCTAAGAAAATAGATAATCCACAAAACGAAAATTTTTTGCCCTTTATAGCAACGAAGTCCATTTTTATCGTTTGAGGTATTAGAGAAGAAAGATTGATTCGTTCAATATAGAGGCGAAAATACATATCAGAAATATAAACAATAGCCTCAAAAACTGGAGGCTATTCAATTTCACAATCTATTATGATTAATTACAATAGATAAGCTCTTTAAAGTCTGTCCCATCGCTGCATTCGTAAAATGATGAATAACATCAAAACCCTCAACTTGATGGATATTAGCGAACCGTTCCACAAATGAAATTAAAGCGATAGACGGGATCCCAATTAAAGTTTTTTAAACCTAATTGGACTTACCATTAAGAGAGCGAGGATTAATGTAATCCATGCATTGCTATATGAAAACAATCCCATACCGGCCAATGGTAATCCAGCAGCTGGAATAGGTAATCCCTTAAAATATCCAATGGTTGGTTTTACACTAAATTTAGCTAATCTTAAAGCACCCATCGTTGGGAAAAGGATAAATGCCAAAGAAGTTAAAATAGAAGGTGTTGCTATCGAATGAAATAAAAGTGCAGGAGCAACTCCGAAACTAACAATATCAGCTAAGGAATCCAATTGTACACCAAACTCACTGTTCACTTTTAATTTCCTCGCAATTCTTCCATCAAGGAGATCTAAAACAGCTGAAAAGAAAATGAAAATGGAGGCTACTTCCAAATAGTCACTCATATTCATGGTAATTGAAAAAACACCGCACAATAAATTTCCAATCGTAAATAAATTGGGTACAGCTTTTACTATTTGATTGAACAAGGTTGTCCCCCCTAAGTTGATCAAACTTCACGTTTATGTAGCATTTTCTATATATTCTTCCGTTATTCTTGAAAATATATGACCACTGTATGCTAAGTAAATTTCGGCAAGAGAAAAGACGATTTCCTGTACGTTATGTTGGTTTATAAACATGTTTGATCAAAGGTAAGTCTATTACTGCTGATTTACCTAATATAAAAAGCCTGTTTTTGAAAAAAAAGTTATCAAAATAGGCTTTAAACATATTTTATAGAATCACTTTTTATAAAATATGTTTGATTATTTTCGGTGCATTATATCTTCATATAGTCATAAAATTAATCTGTAGTCGAAAATACGTAAAGAGCTGCTAGAATGAATTACTTAGAATACGAAGAATAAAGGAGAGAAGCGGAGTAAAAACTAAAAAAATTAGACAAAGAAAATGGAGAGATGAACTAAATGTTAAAGATCATCAAACATTTAAAACCATTTATTGCTTCCATCATTGCAGTTGTATGTCTTTTAACTGTACAGGCAGTATGCGATCTATCACTGCCAGACTACATGTCTAACATTGTCAATGTAGGGATTCAACAAAAAGGTGTAGAAAATGCAGTACCTGAGGTTATTCGTAAAAGTGAAATGGATAAACTTACGCTCTTTATGAATGAAAATGAGAAGAAAAAAGTTGCTGACAACTATGTCCTTTTAGATAAGAACAACCTCTCTCAAAGTGAACTAAAAAATGACTTAAAAGATTATCCGCAGCTTGATAAAGAGCCACTTTATAAGTTACATACAGAAGATAAAAAAATAATTAACGGACTTAACGATATCTTTGGGAAACCAATGTTAATTACACAAGGAATTGAAAAAGGTGGCTCATCTGCTTTCTCTTCTGCTGCGACAGGTGACAACAACACACCGACGAAGCTTCCGCCAAATACAGATCCTTTTGCAATCATTGCGAAACTTCCTCAAGATCAAATCAATGCAATGAAAGAAAAGGCAGATGAAAAGTTTAAGAATATGCCAGGCAGCATGGTAACACAATCAGCTGTTTCATACATTGAGAATGAGTATAAGAAAATCGGTATCAATACTGATAAACTTCAATCTAATTTTATTCTTACTTCCGGCGGGAAAATGCTACTTTTATCCTTAGTAAGTATGGCAGCTACCGTTATCGTGAGTTTACTTGCTGCAAAAGTAGCTGCAGGACTCGGCAGAGACCTTAGAAAGAAAGTATTCCGGAAAGTTACCAACTTCTCGAATGCGGAGTTTGATAAGTTTTCCACTGCATCTCTAATCACAAGAAGTACAAATGATATCCAGCAAGTTCAAACACTTATGGTTATGATGCTTCGCATTGTATTCTATGCACCAATTTTAGGTATCGGCGGCATTATTAAAGTACTTACTACAGACCTTTCAATGGGATGGATTATCGCAGTTGCGGTAATTGCGATTTTAAGCCTAGTCATTGGTTTATTTAGCATCGCGATTCCTAAGTTTAAGCGTATCCAAAAGTTAGTAGATAAAATTAACTTAATCACTCGTGAATCTTTAACCGGTATGCTAGTTATTCGTGCTTTTAATACTCAAAAACATGAAGAAAAGAAATTTGAAAAAGGAAATCAAGATTTAACAAAAACAAATTTATTTGTAAGCCGTTTAATGTCATTTATGATGCCAATGATGATGTTTATCATGAATGCCGTTACTGTACTTATTATTTGGGTTGGATCACACCAAGTGGATATGGGACATATGCAAGTTGGTGATTTGATGGCATTTATGCAATATACAATGCAAATCATCATGGCCTTCTTAATGATTTCAATGGTATCTATTATGGTTCCACGTGCTTCAGTTTCCGCACAACGTATCGCAGAAGTTTTAGATACTGACATTACCATTAGTGATGTAAAAGAGCCGAAAACATTTGCTTCAGACAAGAAAGGTTACGTTGAATTTAAAAATGTTGGCTTTAGATACCCAGGTGCAGAAGAAGATGTGCTTTCCAATATCACCTTTACTGCAAAACCTGGTGAAACGACAGCTTTCATCGGAAGTACAGGTAGTGGTAAATCAACATTAATCAACTTAATTCCACGCTTTTACGATGTCACAAGCGGCCAAATATTAATAGATGGCACGGATATTAGAGAAGTATCTCAGAAGGAATTAAGAGAGAAAATTGGTTATGTACCGCAAAAAGGAGTTCTCTTCTCAGGTACAATCGAGAGTAATTTGAAATATGGTAAAAAAGAAGCAACTGAAGAAGAACTCGAAAAAGCGGCGGAAATCGCGCAAGCTATGGAGTTTATTAACGCGAAACCTGAAAGCTTCCGCACAGAAATATCACAAGGTGGTACGAACGTTTCCGGTGGTCAAAAACAAAGATTTTCTATTGCACGTGCTCTTACGAAAAAATCAGAAATTTTCATATTCGATGATAGTTTCTCAGCTCTTGACTTTAAGACAGACGCAGCATTGCGCAGAGCTTTAAACAATGAGATTACAGGAAGTACTATTTTACTTATTGCCCAAAGAATCAGTACAATCATGAATGCCGATAAGATTATTGTACTTGACGAAGGAAAAATAATTGGAACTGGTACTCATGAAGAGCTTATGGAAAACTGTGAAGTTTATAAGCAAATTGCTTTATCACAACTTTCAAGAGAGGAGTTGTCATCATGAGTGATAGAAAAATAGAAAATAGAAAACAAAGCGGCCCTGGTCCTGGCGGTGGCGGTCCTATGGGCGGCGGCATGAGAAAGATTGAGAAAGCAAAAAACTTCAAAGGAACGATGAATAAACTCCTTCAATACTTGAAGCCCTATAAATTACCAATCTTAGTCGTTATCCTTTTCGCAATCGGTAGTGCAGCCTTTACAATCGTTGGTCCAAAAATTTTAGGAAACGCGACAACAAAACTTTTCGAAGGACTCGTAAGCAAAGTATCCGGAGCACCCGGTGCGGCCATTGACTTTACCTATATCGGAAACATTGTCATTTTACTCCTTGGATTATATATACTGAGCACTGTGTTTGGTATTATCCAGGGGTACATTATTTCTGGAGTAGCTCAAAAAGTATCTTATAACTTCAGAAAAGAAATCGATGAAAAAATTAACCGTATGCCGCTGAAATACTTTGATAAAACAACGCACGGCGAAGTATTATCGAGAATTACAAATGACGTAGATACGGTGAGCCAAACTTTAAACCAAAGTATGTCGCAAATCATCACATCCGTTATTACAATCATCGGTGTACTTATCATGATGTTATCAATCAGCTGGCAAATGACATTAGTGGCGCTTTTAATATTGCCAGTATCGATGATTCTCATCATGGCAGTCGTAAAACGATCACAAAAATACTTCAAATCCCAGCAAGAATATTTAGGACACGTAAACGGTCAGGTCGAAGAAATTTATAGTGGTCACAATATCGTAAAAGCCTTCAACAAAGAAGAAGAAGAAGTGAAAAAATTCGAAAAGGTAAATGATACCCTTTACCATTCCGCATGGAAATCTCAATTTTTATCTGGAATGATGATGCCGATTATGACATTTATCGGTAATATCGGTTACGTCGCTGTATCTATTTTAGGTGGATGGCTTGCGGTAAAGAGAACCATCGCAGTTGGAGACATTTTAGCCTTTGTGCAATATGTTAGAAGCTTTACGCAACCAATCGCTCAAGTAGCACAAATCGCGAACGTACTTCAATCTACTGCAGCTGCTGCAGAAAGAGTCTTCGAATTTTTAGAAGAAGAAGAGGAAGTGCCAGAAGCAGAAAATCCAGTGAAGCTGCAAAAAGTTCAAGGAGAAGTTACCTTCCAAGATGTTCAATTTGGATACAATCCAGATAAAATCATCATCAATAATTTCTCATCTAACATTAAACCTGGACAAAAGGTAGCAATCGTCGGACAAACCGGAGCTGGTAAAACAACGATTGTAAAACTGTTAATGCGTTTCTATGACATAAACAGCGGTGCAATATGTATCGACGGTCACGATATAAAAGACTTCACGCGAGAAGACCTGCGCAACATGTTTGGTATGGTACTTCAAGACACTTGGCTATTTAACGGCTCCATCATGGAAAATATACGTTATGGTAGACTCGATGCTACAGACGAAGAAGTAATTGAAGCAGCGAAAGCAGCTCACGTTCACAACTTCGTAAAAACATTACCAAATAAATATCAAATGGAACTAAACGAAGAAGCAAGCAACGTATCTCAAGGACAAAAGCAACTACTAACAATTGCACGTGCCCTTATAGCGGATCCGAAAATATTAATACTCGATGAAGCAACAAGCTCCATTGACACTCGTACAGAAGTATTGATTCAAAAAGCGATGGAAAACCTTATGGAAGGTAGAACAAGCTTCATTATCGCTCATAGATTATCAACAATACGTGATGCAGATTTAATCCTTGTCATGAAAGACGGAGATATTGTAGAACAAGGTAATCATGAAGAGTTATTGAAAGCTGATGGTTTCTATGCTTCGCTTTATAATAGTCAGTTTGAAGGTGCGGATGCTTCTTGAGTTAGGTGAAAGTCCATTTAAATAACTAAACCCACGAAGAAAATGCATTTTCTTCGTGGGTTTTTATTATTTTTAAGGTTCTGTTACAAAATTTTAAAAAGTAAGCTAGACTTTTGCAAAACAGAGTGAGGAGCATGATAAATGGGATGTTTTAAAGGGAAACAATTTAAAAAGAACATTAGAAGATTAATTAATACATTCTTGTAATGTTTTAGTGTTTCTCCTCCTTCTCTTGTTTTATGAATATCTCCAAAGATAAGGAGCATTTCTTCCCGATTAATTGTTGCACAACGGATAACCGGTTTAATTAAAGGGAATTATCAAAAAGGGTACTATAAAATAGAACAAGCCAAAGAAATAGATAAGGAGTGAGCAAGCGATGGACAACATGATTAATACGGGCAGCTTTGGTTTACAAAGGGGACCTGATCCAAAAACGGTTGGCCAGTATTTGTTCGATTGCCTGAAACTCGAGGGCATTACCGAAATTTTTGGTGTCGCAGGGGACTATAATTTTACACTTCTTGATACTTTGGAGTGTTATAACGGCATCCGTTTTATAGAAGGACGAAATGAACTAAACTCGGGCTACACTGCAGATGGCTATGCAAGAATCAAAAGAATATCGGCTCTTATTACGACATTTGGGGTCGGGGAGCTCAGTGCATGCAATGCGATAGCGGGAGCCAACAGCGAGCATGTGCCAATTATACACATTGTGGGTGCGCCTCCTGAGAAGGATCAAAAAGAGCATAAGCTTATGCATCACACCTTAATGGATGGGAATTTTGACGTTTTTCGCAAGGTGTATGAGCAGATTACGGCATATACCGCGGTGCTTACGCCGGAAAATGCCAAGATTGAAATTCAGACTGCGATTCGCATTGCTAAGGAAAAGAAAAAGCCAGTATACCTGGTTGTGGCTAATGATTTAGTGACCAAGCCGATTAAAGTCTGGGCAGAACCGGTACCACCACGTCCAACATCCAACCCGAATACCCTTCAGGCTGCAGTGAATCATGTCCGTCCGCTTTTGGAACGTGCCCAACGACCGGTTTATCCTGGTGGATGTGAAAACGATGCGATTCGGCCTTCAGACAGCGACTCAGCAGCTAGCCGATGCAATGAATGTGCCTGTTGTAACGATGATGTACGGGAAGGGAGGATTCGACGAGAACCATCCAAATTATATCGGAATGTATCAAGGCTCTTTTGGGAGGACTGAAGTCCAAAGTACGGTAGAGAATGCAGATTGTATCATTGCGATTGGCATGGTATGGGCGGACACAAACACCGCAAGTTTTACCGCAAAGCTGAATCCGCTGATAACTGTCAATATTCAACCGGATATAGTTAAAATCGCTGAGGCGGAATATCCGAATGTTCTTGCAGCCGACATGCTACTTGCCGTTCAGAAGGTGAATTATAAGGGCAAAGGTTTGACAAAAAAATTGTCATTCCCTTATGAGCAATTCACAACTATTGCCGACGGACCTCTAATGGCGGACGGCTATTATCCACGTTTTCAGCGCATGCTGAAAGAGGAGGATATTGTAATCGCCGAGACCGGAACGCTTTATTACGGAATGGGAGATATAAGACTGCCGGGCAATGTAACATATATTGGACAAGGTGGATGGCAGTCCATCGGTTACGCAATCCCTTCGGCGTTTGGTGCTATTATGGCCGCGCCGGAACGCCGAGTATTGGTGTTTACAGGTGACGGTGCCCTGCAGCTAACGGTACAGGAAATCAGTTCTATGCTCTATTACGGCTGCAAGCCTATAATCTTTGTTTTGAACAACGATGGTTATACAATCGAGAGATATTTAAATGTCAAAACAGAGGATCAAAAGTACAACCAAATCCCTCGATGGTCTTACACCAAGCTGGCCGAAGCTTTTGGAGGTAACGCGTTTACCGTTACGGTCCGGACCTATGGAGAGCTTGATCAGGCTATAATCCATGCTGAAAAGGAAAGCGCCAAAAGACTCTGTATTATTGAAATGATCGCAGGGAATCGAATGGACGCACCTGAATATATGCGACGGATGCGTAGTTATATGGAGAAGCAGGAAAAGCAGCGCAGTCAGAAATAGTATCCAATTCTCTAGTCCCTAATTGGATACTAATTGAACAGTTCTAATCATATTCTTTTAATAAAACGCAATTAAAGGGGTGTAAGTGAGTTGACAAAAGTTAAGGTTAGTTTACGGCCCATTGCAAGTAAGTTCAATTTACCTACTGTTTTGAAAACAACTATACTACCAGGTGACTCAATTGAAAGGTTATTTATTGCAACCCAGGTAGGAGAAATCTTTTACATAGGAGACGGAGTTATAAGGACTTTTTTAGATATTCGCCCGCGAATTATCAAATTAGGCACGTTTGAAGAAGGTGTCTCTAGTAGCGGTTATGATGAACGCGGATTGCTAGGACTAGCGTTTCATCCACAATTTTATCAAAACGGTTTATTTTACCTTCATTATTCAGTAGCTGGCACTCAAGGTCCGGGTGCCCTTTCTGAACCTTTTAAACCTAATCCGTGTGATCCGAAAACTTTAAACTTAAAGTGGGTAAATAGAGATACTCAATATGATCATATTGATACGGTTGAGGAATGGATTTTACAATCACATAGTCAACCTCAAAAACGACGGACATTACTTAACATAAGAAGGCCCTTTTTTAATCATAACGGAGTCAATAGTTTAAACTTTTCACCTGAGAGTGGAAAACTTGTTTTTACAAATGGAGATGGTGGATCGGGTTATGATCCATTTAATTTAAGCCAGGATGATTTAGAAATAGCGGGCAAAATAATTGAAATTGATGTAAGTAAAAATACATTCATAAATAACCCTCCAGTAGTTACACGCTTTAATGAGTTTCCTTTATCTATACAAGAAACACTTACAGTAATTGCGAAAGGAGTTCGGAATATAACAGGTATTTCATTTCAAAGATTTTATAATCAATATATCAAATATGCTGGAAATGTCGGGCAGGATATTGTAGAGTCTATTTTTTCGTTTGTTCATTATAAACCCATACCGGTTACCGAACTTGTTCAAACGCCTTTAATGAGATCCACTCCCAATCAAGATGGATTTATTAATTTTGGTTGGCGAGGATGGGAAGGAGAATTTCCTACTTCTTTTATAAGGCACTGTTCTGAGAACCCTACTTTGGATGAGAGAACAATGGCTTATTATAATGAAACAATAGAAACATCAGTGAGGCGCATACAGCCCCTAATTAGTTATTTTCATAAAGATTCCAGAGCAGATAAGTTTGGAGGAACCTCACTTACAGGAGTACAACCATATATGGGAACTACAATTCCTAGTTTAACTGGTAGTATCGTGTTTACTGATCTTGCTAAGAAAGAAGAATTTCAATCTCCAGTAAAGGGAGTGTTAGCTTTTACTAGAGCAGCTCTAGACGGGAAACGTAATGATTTTCATGTTATTGAAACCACTTATGATTTTGGGACTCAAGTAGCTTATTATGTTAGTTTAGGAACAAACTTAGATCAAACTAGATTATATTTAGGAGTTTATGGTTCTATGAAAGTAACTGAATTTAACAAAGGTACTATTTTTGAAATTGTTCCATGATACGGTATAAACTCTTAGTCTAAAAATATATGGAATTCATACTTTTTCAAACGCACGACTTAGCGCCTCTTAAAAAACCTTCTATGGATAAACATCTATTGTATAGTGATTCCTAACAAGCAGAAAGTAAAACATAACCAATAAGTATTTGAATAAAAATAGAAAGTGGTGAATTAAGTCTCTTTAGGGGGGAATTTGATGAATCGCTTTAGAAGCTATTGGTATCAATGGATGATAGAGCAGGATGCGAATTTTGTTCATAAAAGAAAGGTGACGCCTGCAAGTAGGTTAGTCATTACAGCATTACTCGGTTCATTTGCTGCTATTTTTCAATCTGCGGGGAACTTAATCCCTGGAATTGGGTTATTTATTAGTCCTTTCGCGACGCTACCGATTTTTCTAGCTATTTGTTATTCTATTCGTGAGGGAGTACTTTCTTATATTCTTACTATTTTCCTATTATTCATTATTGAGCCAAGTGAACTAATTGTCTTTCTCTTTACTACAGGCTTATTAGGTATAGCGTTAGGAGTATCCTTTTTACAATTCAAGAGGAGGATTTGGGTAATTTCCTTTTCAGCGATATGTCTACTTATAGGAATTATGATCATTCTCGATATCTTCCGTTTTCCTGTACTTGGTCCTACTATTCATACGACTATGGATATAAAAGTTATTACATTAATATTTATACTGAGTTTTTTATACTGCTGGATCTATGCAGAGTTGTGTAGAATAATAATGAATAGAGTATATAAAGTATGGTCTTAGCAATTGCATAAAATCTTTTTGAACAAATACACTTTCTCATATATTTTTAAAAATTGGAGATGTAAGCCATGTATAACATTGAAATTAGAAGGCCGAATTCGAATGATTTAGATGAATTACATTTGTTTTTTCGTCTTGTTATTACTAATACATTTAAAAACGAAGGGTTATCACATCTATTAGATGACATAGAAAATGAAATTAACTCGAAAAAGAAATATTTAAAAAATGATTTTGATAGTAATGGAGAAAGTCGTTACTTTTTATTAGCAATAGATACAAGTAACGATAAAATCATTGGAACGATTGAAATCGGTCCAGCAAGTGCATTGATTAATAGTTGTACAGACGGTGTACTTAAGGATTTGTATGAAATAGGAACTGTATTTATACTTCCGGAGTATCAAAGAAAAGGTATAGGGAGTTTACTACTAAATACAATGTATCTTACATTACTTAGCAGAGGAATAATCGAATGCTGTTTAGATAGTGGATACAAAAAAGCACAAAGTATATGGACAAAAAAGTTTGGAAAACCTAGTTATGTGCTGAAGGATTATTGGGGCGAATCAAACGATCATATGATTTGGAAAAAAAGTTTACATGATATACCTATAATATTTGAATTATAAAATGAAATATCTCTCTTAACATAGCTTTTCTTACATACTTATGCTATTATTTATCTTTATAATAAAAGAGGACGTGAATGAACTTGATTAAAATTAATATTCCTGAAGCTGATGTTTCAATTACTGAACGTAACCAAGTTATTAAAGGAGACGAGCCATTAATTACTCCAATTAACGGTTTTATCGATTTCCACTTGTTCCCTAGAGATAAAGGCGGCATTTTTATGTTTTACAATATTAATGACGAACTTCTTTTCGTAGGTAAAGCTCGTAAAATTAGACAACGTATTAAAAAGCATTTTGAAGATAATGTTTCACCAATCAAAAATAATCGTGATGAAGTATACCGTATCGATGCATGTATCGTAGAAGATCCAACTGAAAGAGAAATTTACGAAACATACATCATTAATAAGTACAAAGCGAAATATAACGTTGATAAAGTGTTTTATAAATAAACAACATTAGCGAAATGAAACAATCCTAGTACATACACTAGGATTGTTTTTATTTATATAGCTTTGTAATTTTTGTCCGTAATGATTTTCCTCGCATTTGTTCCTCCTTATAAGGGAATAGATTATTTAATCGGCAGAATTTTTTCGTATTTTAAAGTAATGAGCGGCAATTAAACAAAGTACCCCTATAAATAACATAATAATTCCAAAAGTTTTATGCTTTCCTTCGAAGAAAGGTATGTCTGTAATTACATTTGTCATACATAAGCCTAAGAACACAAGAATTGGTCCAATCCAAAGTAATATGTTGCCTAATTTTGTGTGTTTCTCCATGTAAACCCTCCTTTTTTTACATATATATCCATCTTTATCGCAATCCATAACTTCTAAATAAAGGTTAAAGTAAATCCCCAAGAGAAATATATTTTCTTTCATAACAAAAATTAAAGCATCATATATTGGTACAAGCAAATGAGAAAGGAGATCATCATGAATTGGCTAGAAGCTTTTATTTTAGGAATTATTCAAGGGCTGACAGAGTTTTTACCTATAAGCAGTACAGGTCACCTATATTTAGGGCGACATATTTTTCAGTTAGATGAGGCAGGTTTGTTTTTAGATACGATGCTGCATATAGGGACGTTACTTGCGGTGTTTATTTATTATAGAAAAGAATTTATTTATTTAATAAAAAATCCATTTTCAAAGCTTATGCTATTACTTATTGTCGGGACGATACCTGCGGTTGTAATCGGCTTATTATTTAAAGACTTTTTTGAAGATATTTCAAAAACAGGTATAACAATAGGTTGGGAGTTTTTAGTGACGGGTTTATTTCTTTATATGACCGATAAACAAAAGAACGGTCGTAAAAAAATGAATGATATTACATATAAAGATGCATTCATAATTGGTTCATTTCAAGCAGTAGCTATATTTCCAGCAATTTCCCGTTCTGGAATGACAATTGTCGCTGCATTATGGAGAAAGTTAGACCGCGAAACAGCGGCGTACTTTTCCTTTTTATTATCAACACCAGCTATTGTCGGAGCTATCATCTTGCAATTTGCAGATGTTTTTCAAGGGAAAGCTGAATCTATTTCTAGTACATCACTAATTGTCGGAACATTATCAGCAGCGTTCTTTGGTTACATAGCAGTTTCATGGATGATTCAATATTTAAAACGTTATTCTTTAAAAGTATTCGCGTATTACGTATGGGGATTAGGTATTTTAATTTTAACGTTGCAATTCACACAGGTGTTTTAAATATAATTATCAAGGAATTATTAGTTAAGATCCTGTTCCATTCATACACGACAGGATCTCTTTTCATTAAGGGGGAAAAAATGTTTACTAAGGCTATTGTTATTGGTGGAAGTATCGCAGGAAAACTCGCCGCAAAGGCTTTATCAAATACGTTTGAAGAAGTAATCATTGTAGAAGCTGGTGAAGAATGGGATGGAAATGGTCCGCGAAAAAGAGTTCCGCAAAGTAATCATCCGCATGTGTTATTAAAAGGCGGCGAAGAAGCACTTGAGGAGTTGTTTCCTAACATTACTAATGAATTAATTGAAGCAGGTAGCATCGTAAATAACTTTACTCGCGATTTAAAATGGCATCAGTTCGGCCTATGGAAGCAGCCTTTCAAAGGCGAAATAAATATGATTCAACAAAGTCGTCTTCTGTTAGAATCGCATATTCAAAAACGAATTGAACAAGTTTCAAATGTTACTTCGAAGTATGAAATGTTGGTTGAAGGATTACTAGTAGATAACAAACTTAATAAAGTCTATGGAATAACAGCTAAATGTTTGAAAACAGGAATGAAAGAAGAATTTCATGCAGATCTTGTTGTTGATGCAAGTGGATTTGGTTCGAAAAGTATAGATTGGTTACAAGAATACAATTTCGAAGTACAAGAAGAGAAAGTAAGAATTGATTTGTTTTACGCAACTAGAATGTTTAGGCTCAAAGAAAAAGAGAAATTAGACTGCTGTAATATGCTTATGTCTCCAAGTTTTCCTGAGAATCCTTATGGTGTTCTAATTCAAACGATTGAAGATGATCGTTATTTTGTTACTTTTAGTGGATATGCGAATGAAAAAGCACCGCAAACAGATGATGAATTTTATGATTTTGCTGAAAACCTATCAATCACTAATGTTACAGAGTTTCTAAACAAATCTGAGGCGATTACCGATATAAAAACGTACAAAATTCCATATCAAGTACGCAGGCGATTTGATCTAGTTAATAATTTGCCTGAAGGATTGTTAGTAGTTGGAGATGCGCATTGTCGTTTTGATCCAGTTTTCGGACAAGGTGTTTCAGTTGCAGCTATGGAAGCTCACCAATTGCAACTAATTCTTCAAGGGAGAAAAAGGCTTGATAAAACATTAACTCGAGAGTTTTATAGGAAGACTGCTATGATTATCAAAACACCTTGGGAAATGACCACAACGGAGATAGCACGTCATCCTAAGTTACAGAAAGAATTAACTACGAAACAAAAATTTCAGCAATGGTATACGAAACAAATATATCAACTTTCTGCAAGTGATTCTGATATTTATATTCGGTTAGTCAGAGTTATGAACTTAATTCGTAGTCCATTTCATCTTTTTCATCCTAGAGTATTACTTACTGTATTACTCAGACGAAAGAAATAGCAGGAAAATTATCGTTTAAAAAAGAATGTATAACAGTTAGTAAATCAAGAAGGGGTAAACGGGATGGAAATATACATAGAACAATTAAAGAATCAAGACGCTGAAGATTTATTTAATTTTGAACTAACGAACAAATCATTTTTTGAAACAATGGTACCAAGTCGTGGCTCTAATTATTACGTGTATGAATACTTTCAAAAGCAACTTGCCGAACTATTAAAAGAACAAACTGAGGGGATTTCTTATTTTCATCTCATACGTAATACAGAAAAAGAAATTGTAGGACGTATCAATTTAGTTGATGTAGATAAGGAAAAACGAATTGGGTCGTTAGGCTACCGAGTTGGAGAGGATTTTACAAAAAAAGGAGTTGCAGCATCATCTGTAAAATTGATTTTGGCTCAAGCAAGAGTCTATGAAATTAATGAAATACATGCTATGACAACAACAAATAACATAGCTTCACAAATTGTATTAGAAAAGAGCGGATTTTCTCGTGAAAAGGAAGCGGAGACAACTACTGTAGATTTAAACGGGGGAAACGTAAATTTCGTACATTATATTTGGAGGACTACTAAGGATTAAAAATAATAGGGGGGACATGTACATGAAGGATTTACGTTATCCAATAGGTCAATTTACTTATGTAGGAACTATTACAGAAGAAATAATTGATAAATGGATTCAAGAAATAGAGGATTTACCTAATGAACTAGCAAGAGCGATAAAAGATTTAGATCAGAAGCAGTTAGATACACCGTATCGCGTCGGTGGATGGACTGTTCGCCAAGTTGTTCATCATGTTGTTGATAGTCATATGAATAGCTACATACGCTTTAAATTAGCACTGACAGAAAAGAATCCAACTATTAAACCGTATAAAGAAGAAAAATGGGCAGATCTACCTGACTCGAAATTACCAGTGGATGTTTCACTTGTAATGCTAGATTCATTACATAAAAGATGGGTTAACTTATTATATTCTTTAGAACCGGCAGATTTAGAAAAGACATTTAATCATCCTGAATCAGGAGAAACAAAACTTGCTGCTGCAATTGGACTATATGCATGGCACGGTCGTCATCATACAGCTCACATTACTTCTTTAAGAGCGCGTTTAAATTGGTAACATTAGAGAAGGCGACAGAAATTGATGCAGAGATTATATTTCAAATGCAAGTAGAATCATTTAGTTCATTATTAGAAAAGTATAAGGACTATGAAACAAGTCCGGCAAATGAACGTATTGAAAGAACGATTTCAAGAATAAATAATCTGGACGGTGGACTTTATAAAATTTTCGTAAATACGAATCTTGTCGGCGCGATATGTATATCACGTAAAGAAGAGGCATCTAAATTTCGGATAAGCCCGATGTTTATTATTCCAAACTATCAAGGGAACGGAATTGCTCAAAAAGTATTAATTTTAATCGAGGAGATGTTTCCGGAAATAACGACTTGGGAGCTTGCTACAATTTTAGAGGAAGAACGAAATTGTTTTCTATACGAAAAGATGGGATATATAAGAGCGGAATTTAAAAAGAAATTAAATGATAAAGCGACTTTAATTTATTATAAAAAAGAAAGGTAAAGCACATTTTAAATGCTTTACCTTTTTATGTTATTTAAGATTAAATATACAAAATTAATGTATATTCTTCCAAAAAGTTCGGGTTAGTAATTTTGAAAGTGAATAAATATACAAAAATGCGTTATTTTGTCGTATATGTTACTAACGCCTTTTGAATGCTTAAAATACTATCGTCACCTTTAAATTCTTTCGTAATTGGATCATCCATACTAGATACCCAAATTTTAAGCTCTGCATCTAAATCAAAATGCCCAGCTGTTTCAATGCTAAATTGTGTAATGCTTTTATAAGGAATAGAATGATACTCTGTTTTTTTACCTGATATTCCTTGTTTATCTACTAAAATAAGACGACGATTTGTAAATACGATTAAATCACGAATTAATTTATAAGCATGCTCAACTTTCTCATCATCTAGCATAATCTTTTCTAAATCACGTTCAACGCTTTCTGTACTCGCACTTGATGCATTTCCTAAAATACCACTAAATAAACCCATATGAAATTCCTCCTTTATAATATGTGGAATGAGTTTCTTATATTGTACCATGCGAATGACTAATAAATTATGACATTGCTTCAATAGTTTTTTGTTATTATTGCAACTAATTTATATAACCTCATCCTAAAATCTTGTGCTAACATATAATTAAGAAAAAAGAAGCAGAGGGATATAGCATGAAAAATATCGGTTTAGTATTAGAGGGCGGAGGAATGAAAGGGTTATATACTGCAGGAGTACTCGAGTATTTTATGGAAAGGGACTTATTTTTTCCGTATGTAGTCGGTGTATCCGCTGGAGCATGTATGGGAGCGACCTATTTATCACGTCAAAAAGGAAGAAATAAGAAAGTGAATACAGAGCTAGTAGCAGATCACAGGTATATATCTTATCGAAACTTAATTAGAAAACGTGAATTATTTGGAATGGATTTTTTATTTGATGAAGTACCAAACAAAATTGTACCGTTTGATTTTCAAACTTTTCTAAATTCAAATGAACAGTTTGTAATCGGAACGACTGATTGTGAATCAGGACAGGCAGTTTATTATAATAAAACAGAACATGGAAATGATATTTTAAAAATTATTCGTGCATCAAGCTCTGTGCCGTTTATAGCACCTGCTGTAGAATATGATAATCGAAAATTGTTAGATGGAGGGATTATAGATCCTATTCCAGTTTTTAAAGCGCAAAATGATGGTTATTTAAAAAACGTTGTTATAATGACAAAGCCAGAAGGGTATGAGAAGCAGCGAAACAAATTTTCAGGCCTGGCTAAAATGTTATATAGAAAATATCCGAATATCGCACAATCTTTAGTAGAACATTATCGTTTTTATAATGAGACGATAACTTATATGAATCAAATAGAACAAAAAGACAATTTTTATATCATTCAGCCTAGCGTACAGCTTCCTATAAGCGGAATAGAAAGAAATAAAGAAAAACTCGTTAATTTATATAATCTCGGCTATACAGATGCTCAATATCATTATGAAAAATTATTAAATTGGATAGAGAAATAAAGGGGTGGAAAGTTGCTATTAGGTAAAAAGGTTATTTTTAATGAATTGCAGAAAATGCATAGTCCGCTGCTTAAACCGTTTCCGAATTGTGACCTTCGAAAAATACGAAAAGATTTTAATAATATGTTTACAGAAGATGATTGCATAAGCGCTGATTTAAATTATTATTGGATGCATACAGCAGGTACTTTAAGTTACATACTTAATAACAATGAAAAGGAGATTGTGTTTGATCAAATAAAGTGGCTAAAGAAATCGTTTTTTGAATGGTTTCCGCAATATCACTTTCTAGAAATAGAAATTGTGAAGTATCCCATTTTGTATAGAGATTTCATGAATTTTGAGAAGACCAGGAAACTACTACTATATTACCTTACTGAATAAAAATAAAAACGTACAAGTTATGCTGCTTGTGCGTTTTTTTGTTCATAAAAAATACAATTTTAATACCTTGTTTATATAGGGATTCTAATACGAAGAAAGAAGTACATATAGAATGATGTAAAGGAGGGAGAGGCGTTTAGATACCGTTTTCCTTTAATCCATTATCCAATTCGAATATAGTTAGTTATTTATGATAAAATATTTCGAGTGAAATCAAGTACTTATTATATCCAGTATTAAATAAGTTAAGCCAGGAGGAACAACAGTAACATGGAAAACGTATCAAATATAGATAAATCGGAATCAATAAAATCTTTACAATCGACTATTCGTAAACTTGAAAATGCACTATTACAGATGACTCAAAAAGGTGCAAATACTACATTAGTGAAAAAACGATTTAAAGCTGTTTGCATAGGGTTAGCAGTGTTAGAGAACGTGTGGAATCAAGAAAGTCATCGGTATAGCCAAGAAGAGTTAGCAGAAGCTCGTAATATCCTTGCTAGTTTGCTCCCATCAATTGAGAGAGCCTATGATAAGTCTAAAGATGGTAGTCCTCAAAGAACGCTTTTAACAAGGAGAATTAAAGCATTAGAACTTTCTATTCAAGCAATTGATAACTTAACTACATAGATTAGCAGAATGAACCAAATTTAAAGAGTCTTATTACAATAAAAGTAGCAAGGCTCTTATGCTATGATATCGAAATTAAAAAACTTTATTGTCACATTATATTAAGCTAGAAATGTATTCTTCCTTTAGTTCAATTTTAGATGATAAACATAAACCTCATAATTATTCTCAAACACCACCACTTCAAAAAATACTTATTGTATTGAACCTTTCTATTATAAAAACACTCAATTATTTAATTTGAGAAAAATAAATAACGCCTTGTATTGTCGTTGCTGCAGATTATGTTAATGAGCTAGAATGATTAACTTATAACAATAAAACGAACCCATTTTTAACAGAGATTCAAGCTAATTATCGTGTGCATCAAGAAGAAAAGTATACAAAGATTGCAGCTTTTTATACATTGCTTCAAAATCCTCATATTTTTTCAAGTACTTTGTCACTATCTGAATCCGTGCATTGGAAAAAGGATAGTTTTAAAAATGATATTCCTTAGATTGAAAATGAAATTACATCTTCAAATACCATTGCGTCTAATCCTCATTCGTGTACGGAATCAGGAGTGTCTGAAAATAAACATCTTTTAACAGTGAATAGACGTCCATATGAGCCTTTAAAAGCAAAGGGATACCCAATTTACTTGCGAAGAGTTTAAAGTGGATCAGGGCAGTTTTTGACGCTATAAAAAGTCACGTGATGGATTGATAGCATTAAAATATACAAAAACCACACTATAAAATAAAAAGGAGAGAGAATCTATGAATCAAGATGAGCTAGATAAAAAACTTAAAAAACAAGAAATTTTAGTTAAAGATAAAAAAGTTTGGTCGTTCACGTATGAGGATCATATTAGCTCTATCGTTAAAGAAGCAGAAAAGAAAGGGTCTTTTGATAATTTGCCAGGTAAAGGGAAACCTCTAAATCTAGATAAAGATCTTTCGTATAATCCTGAAAAACAACTGTATAGAACTTTAAAAAATAATCATGTTTTACCTAGGTGGATTGAGCTTTCAAAGGAAATTGATGATTTAAAAGAAAGGCTAAAAGAAACTACAAATACTGCAGAAGTAGCGGATTTAATTCGAACTATTAATAAAAAGGTTTTAGAACATAATTTACTTTGTCCACCAAGTGCGCAAAAAACGAGGGTGAAAACGGATATTTAACGATTTTCAATGAAGTTATCTTTTGCTATATAATTAAGTAAGGCATTTTCAATTCATTATTAAGGGGAGGCAAATGTAATGAAGAATACGTATCAACTTCAAATTCCGAAAGAACTAGAGCAGTATCGTAGTATTTTAGAAGAAAGTGTGAAACCTTATATTAAAGCGTCTGGAACATTAGCAGAGACAACGCTTTTTGAGAGTAAATTTGGTGGTTATCCGTATTTACCTATAGATCAAGAGCATCCTAAAGATTCAAATGGACAACCTATGATGTTACTTGCGCAGCTAAACTTTGAAGAAATGCCGCATGTTGAATATATGCCTCAAAAGGGTATGCTACAGTTTTTCGTAAGTGCTGAAGATGAGCTTTACGGAGCAGATTTTGATCATCCAACAATCCAAAAAGACTTTCGAATTATTTATCATTCTACAATTATAGAAGATTTAAATAAGGTTATTACTGATTTTAGTTATTTAAACACTTCAGAATTAGAGGACTTTATCATACCTGAAGCAGCGAAATTAAAGTTTGAATTGGGTTATCAGCCCGTAACATCAAGGGATTATCGATTTGAAAAGATGTTTAGTGAGGAAATTGATTGGGAAGAAATTGTTGATGAAGAAAATAATACAGAATTAGGCGAACTGTATGATGATTTATGTAAAGATCAAGGGCATAAAATTGGTGGTTATCCATTTTTCACACAGACAGATCCAAGGGAATGGGAAGAAAAATACCAGCAACATGATATATTATTGCTGCAAATCGATACGGATGATTCATTAAATATTATGTGGGGAGATTCTGGTGTTGCTAATTTCTTTATAAAGAAAGACGATTTATTAAATCTAGATTTTTCCAATGTTATTTACAATTGGGATTGTTACTAAAAATAGATAAATGGATTACTAGCTAGCAAAAGAAATCTTCCTGAAGGTGAGGAGGATTTTTTACGTTAAAAATAAACGTTATGTTAACTAGAATGAAGAATACAATGAAAGTCAAGCGTAAATAAAAGAAATAACAACAAAAATATAAAATAATAAAACATATGTAATTAGCAATAAATCTATAAAGCAAAACATAAAATGAAATTTATCATTTGTATAGAAAAATTTATTTCGCATAAAAAAAATTCCGTGCGAATCAAAATTATTTTTGATTCGTTAAACGATAATTAATCGATTAAGATTTGCTGTGATTAATTTATAGCAAAATAAACGATAAAAACTGTAGAAATTCATTTAGATAAGATTTTATGTGAATCTCATTAAAAATACCCGTTTCGTCTCATTAAGTATAGTTTACTTGGTTTTTGATACAGATAAACACTTACTCTATACAACTTCGTATAATATATATTATGTTAACTAGTAAAAAGTAATAAACTTATTATATGTTAGCCATCGTTGTTAGGCTCCCCTTTTTAATTGGGTTCATAATGTGTTGTAGATTGTGTGGTTATTTGTTTTTTAAGTTATTTATGTTGTGTTATTGATAAGAATGTTTCCGTGTATAATTTATACTTTAGTTAATAAAAAACGCAATTCGTTTAAAGTGAACGAATTGCGTTGATATGATTAAGAATAAGTTTTTAAAATTAGTTTGCTACAGCAATTGCTTCGATTTCAATTAATAAGTTATCGTTAATTAACTTTCTAACTTCTACAGCTGAACTTGCTGGTGGATTCTTAGTATCAATGTATTGATCTCGAATATCTCTAACAATGGCCATTTGAGAAATGTCCGTCAAGAAAAATGTTAATTTTACTACATCATTAAAATTTAAGTCTGAAGCTTCTAATGCTACTTTAATATTTTCAAATACTTGGCGCGTTTGTGTACCTAAATCTCCATTCCCAACTATATGACCATCAACATTAATCGCTACTTGTCCAGATATGTAAATTGTCCGTTTAGCGTTACTAACCTCAACAATATGTGAGTATCCAAAAGTTGCTGGCATAGTTTCCGGGTTGATAAATTTCTTTTGCAAGGTGCATCTCCCTTATTTATATCGTATTTTCTTCATGTTTAATTTTAGATGAATATCTATTTTACAAATGATTTTTCACATATCCTTCTGCTACATATGTGGAGTTATAATACGCTGCTTATATTTATAAAATTAGGTATTTAATAGATTATATATGTTTGATTTTCTTGAGTGTTGATACTAATTATGCCTTGTTTTATTAATTTTTCAGTTATTTTTGTATAGAAAAAGTGATACCACCAAATAAAAAATTCTTCGTAAGTTATTTCTTTTGAGTATCTGCTGCTTGCAAAGTATTCTTTTAAAGGTTTCTCATTTTCTTTACATAATAAGATCAAATCTTTACTGATCGTGTTCGCGATTTCGTTAAGTATAGATAAGTCTTTGGCTTTAAACACCGGGATAATTGATTGCGAATTTTTATACAAGCCTAATTTTTCGTATAATACATTTGAATTTAAGTCTACTTGTCTATCTACTGCTACAAAATTTTCAACTAATTGCTTTTTCGTATAATTAATATCGATAATAGCATCGTGAAAATATGCTTCAAACGTTTCTTTATTCGCAGTTATTAAATTCAAAGTTGTATATCGAGTGTTTCCATAAAGACCAATTTGATATTCCCCTAAATCCAAATACGTATTACCATACATTCCAAAGGACTCTTTGTCTGTTTGTTCTTGTTCTAGAATCGCATAATAATATCTTTTATTGTTTCTCAAAGGCCGTTCTGTTTCTAAATAGTTTTCTTCAATGTTAATTATTTGTCCAAAATCTAATAACACACCACTATATAGTAAAAGACTATACGATTCTTTAAATAAATGATTAAATGTCTCGATTCTTTTAGACATAGCATCAATTTGATTAGAATACTTTTCAATTATGTTAAGTGCAGTTTTAATTAGAGGCTCACATAGGTTATACAGTTTTTCTCCTTCATTAGCTGTTATAACCATACATGTTGGATAGTAACTCCCTTCTGTCTTATTCAATAAACCTTCTAGTTCTAATGCGTGCATTTGTTTTTCGAATTCCTCGTTAGTCCAATTTAGCTTCGTTTTTATAGTATTTGATTCTATGCCCAGATGGAGCATTACAAGTAAATATTGAAGGTTTGTTCTGCTTATTTTTAAAGTTGGATAATTGTCAACTTATGAAATCATTTTTGTCTCATAAGTTGTTTTAAGTATTTTCTCCGGAGTATAATTAGCAAGCATTTTAAAATCCCTTCTTTTTTAGTAATTTAATTGTAAAATCTATGTATTTACTATGTTCTATAAATAAAAATAAGTATCCTTTAATGATTTCAAATAAAAAACCTTAGTATAGCTATGTTAATACCTATACTAAGGTTATCTAGAATTCTATATTTAGTTATTGCTATTTAATAGTTTATATTTAGACTTCTTTTTTCTTTCTTCAAGCATTTATAGACTCTCCTTCCTGTGGATAATTAGTTACCTATCTGCTTCTATAACATATAAAGAAACATACGGTCTTTGTTGTTTATAAGAAAGAATTTACTTAAACAAAACAATTCACAAATACATAATATTAGTTTTAGCTGCTGCTAAATGAATTCTATTTTACATATATAAATAATAAATTTGAAGAATTTATGAAATGTACTGCATTTAAGATGAAAGGTAAAATGATTTCGTTTAAACTACAATTAGCTACAATAACAACATACGTATATTGTTAAACGTAAAAAGGAGAACTAATGAAAAAGAAATATATGAATCAAATTCCGACTGATGTAAGTTTTAATCCGAAAGATATTATCGGTTTAATGACTGATTACTTTAAAATGAAAACAAAGCTACGTCCTGTAAAGAATTTACCTATTGTTTTATCGAATAAAAATAATGAATCTTTAGAGAGTGTGACATGGTTTGGGCACTCTGCTTCTCTTTTGAAAATAGAAGGTAAAAAATTGTTATTAGACCCTATGTTTGGAGATGCCTCTTCCCCATTTCCTGTGTTTAATAGTAAGCGGTATAGTGGTGCTTTTTCTTTAGAACATGATGAACTTCAAGAAATTGATGCGATTATCATTTCTCATAATCACTATGATCATTTAAATTACAAAAGTATTATGCGGTTAAAAGATCATGCGAAGCATTTTTATGTCCCGATTGGAGTTGCGCGTTATCTTATGAAATGGGGTGTTTCACCTAATAAAATTAGTGAACATAATTGGTGGGATGAAATTACGTTTGATAATATTAAGTTAGTTTGCGCTCCTGCAAGGCATTTCTCTGGACGAAGTATGACAGATAAAGATCGTTCGTTATGGTGTTCATGGCTTATTCTTGGTCAAGAAACTAAAGTCTTCTTTAGTGGTGATAGTGGTTATGCTCCTCACTTTAAGGAAATTGGTGAGAATTATGGTCCATTCGATCTTACTTTAATGGAATGCGGGCAGTACGATACGAGATGGTCTGCTATTCATATGTTGCCAGAAGAAACAGTACAAGCTCATATTGACGTTAAAGGAGAATTGCTCGTTCCTATTCATTGGGGTGCTTTTACGTTAGCGTTACATGAATGGAGTGATCCTATTGAACGTGTTACGAAAGAAGCAAATCGTTTAGGGGTTAATATTGCAACGCCACAAATCGGTGAAGCTATTGCGTTACAATCTAAAGATTATCCTACGGCTGCTTGGTGGCGAGAAGTGTAAGTATAATAAAAAGCGAACCAATTTAATATTGATGGTTCGCTTTTTATTCATTTATGACTCATCTATTAATATTCTTTGTTTTATCTACTGGAATTGCATTTTTCATCTTTTCTGTTGTCCAATATCCTGTAGGGTCTTCCATATCGTTTGAATCTTGAATGGCAGATGGGATATTGGGAGCTTTTTTCACTTGAGTAAGAGTATCTTTTTCGCTAGAGGCTGCCAGTGCTAAGTAAATAATTAAAGGTATTATAATAGTAATACTAGTTATATATATCCAAAATAATTGATTTCCTTTTTTCATGAGCTCCTCCTTCTATTACATACTAATCTCCCCTAATTACTACTTTACTATGCTGGTCTGCTTAGCTAATTCTTTATTCTTATACTCTATTAATTTATGATTTGATAAAACGCAAGAGTGCTCTAATATTAATTCATTATAAAGTACTTCAGTTAAAAATTTAGGTATCATCTCTCCTACGCTGTAATTATAGTCACTTAGAATCCAAGATACCTCTTTCCAATCTAGAATTCCTTCTGAGACTTTTTTGGAGTGTGATATGTAAATTCATTAAGTAGCTTTACTAAATAGACATACATGCCACCAGAATATGAGGAATCCTCCCATTTAATAATGCCTTTAAATTGATTTTGATTTTGTTCAACATCTATATTTGTTTCTTCTTTTATTTCACGAATTGCATTTTCTAACGGTGTTTCTCCTTTTTCTATCTCCCCTCCTACACCATTCCATAATCCTTTTACAGGATCATATTCTCTATTTAGCATAAGTATTTCTTCATTTCTTTTTATAAAACATAAAGTGTGCTTGTATATAATTTAATTCCTTCCTTTGTTCTCAATAAGTTCTAACAGGTGATATTAAATATACTGCTGCAGATTGTTCACCTGCTTCAATTAATATCGGTCTCATGGAACCACCAAAACTTAAAGTAACTCTATCTTCTTTTATTGCTTTTAAAGTAATTTGGAAAGTCGTTCGCCGAGAATCCATTTAAGTTTAAAGTAATTTCATCTGATTGAATTGTAATCAACTGCTCATTCATACTTTTTATTAAAATCTCACTTGGCATTTTCTTAATAATTTCAATGAAATACTTTGCTGGTACAACAATACTTCCTGCTTTTAAAATAGTTGTAATTTGTTCGTCTTCAATTGAAATAGGTATAAATTTTTCAATGAAAATATTCGAATTACTTGCGATTAAAGTAATTCCAGATTGATCTGCTGTTATCTTTATTCCGGATAATATAGGAATTAAAGTTTTTGTTGAGATAGCTTTACTTACTTCTGAAAGAGCTTGTGTAAATTGTTTGTGATTAACGATAAACTCCATTTTTCCCCCGCCTTAAATGAAATACTATCTTTATGAAGATTGATGAATAATAGTTCCATTAAAAATATAAGGAACTGTTTCTTTCTTTTGTAAAAGGCTTTTTAAGTGTTCTGGTATACGTAAATAAGGTTCTGCTGAATCTAATTCCATCCAGGTAATCTCCTCAATCTCTTTTGGCCGTGATATACAGATTTCCCCTCCGGTTATTTCTCCTAAAAAATTAAAGAAGATTGCATGATGTCCTCTCTCCTCAAAAAAGGCTTCACTAATGGAACAAACCCCTTTTACGGATATGTCTAGCCCTGTTTCTTCTTTCACTTCACGAATTGCTGCCTCTTCTAACGTTTCTCCGAATTTAACTGCTCCACCTGGTAAAGTGTAATAAGAACCATTTTCCCCTTTGTTTTTAACCATTAATAGCTTTTCATGAGTTTCATCATATAGAAGTGCGTATGTAACATTTACTTTTTTCATATGTAACCCCCTTGAATGGTGAAAATTTTCTGTCTTTATTTTATTCTATCATTAAATTGTTTTGATTCATAAAAAGTAATTTGAGTAAATAACTAATACGAAACGATATCGTGTTCATAGACACACAAAAGAAAAGAGCATATTTTGAAAAAGATTAATCATAATACACTCTTTAATGATTCATTTATAACCTTTTTTCTAAATAGTAATGATTATGCCCTTTAGGATAATCTTCACTTACCCCTATCACTTTATATCCATGCTTCTTATAAAAATCAGGGGCTTGGAAACTAAAAGTATCTAATTTGATTAGCCTACATTCTTTTTTAATTGCAAATTCTTCAATAAGATTCATTAAATTGCTTCCATAACCTTCATGCCTGTATTCTTCAGAAACCCATAGGAAGTCAACATATACATGGTGCCAAAATGTGATTGCCGTTATCCCTCCTACTATTTCTTCTTTTTCATTCTTCACTATAAAACTAATCTTTTCTGAAGGTGTTTTTTCTTCATTTGAAAGTTGTTTTTGGTTATATTCAATTACTTTTTCTCTTATGTAATCACTATCTTCTTGTACCCATTGCTTTACTATTTGCATTTTAACTATCACGCCCCTTTACATTATTTATTCAATTTAATACTCGGAATTTCCTATCTTCTTTAATGTTAGTTATGTAGTAAGTACAGGGACAAAATTAGATTTTTTGAATGGCATCCCTTGTTTATACATTATGCTGTAATGAAAAAGAGCCCTAGCATAAGGACTCTTTCTTAGCATTAAGCTATTTTTCGATTTAACTGTTTTATTTCCTTCTTCTTTTCTGCATTTGGAGGGCGGATTACTATAGAGATAACGAAAGATATAACACATAGAACACCGATTGTAATGAAGGTTGGTTGAAATCCGCCAAGTAGTGCTCCAATGAATGATCCTGCAAGTGCACCAAATCCGAAACCTTGGTAAACAATCCCGTAGTTTGTACTATGGTTTTTTAATCCGAAGAAGTCTCCGACAATTGCTGGGAAGATAGTGATGTTACCACCAAAGCAAAAGGCAACACTTGCTACACAAGCAAAATAAATTCCGTAATTTAGTGGAATAAAACTTAAAGTGAAGACGGACAATCCAATAATAATAAATGTAGCAGAGACGATTTTTAATCGACCTATTTTATCTGATAACGTTCCAAGAATAATTCTACCTATTGTATTAAAGATTGCGATCATTGCGACGGCATTTGCGGCAGTCGCTGCACTAAGACCAACGAGCTGCACCCCGATGTCTTTTACCATACCGATTAAATACAGTCCGCCCATACATGATGTGAATAACATGAAAAATAAGAGATATACTTGTTTCGTTTTCATCATTTCACGCGGCGTATAATCATTGTGTAATGTTTCAGTTGCAGTGTTACTTACAACTGCTTCACGTAAGAAGAATGATCCTATCAACACTAATAGTAAGACGATAATACCCCAATATAAAAATGCTTGTGATACTCCAAGACTGTTGATAAGATTTCCGTTTATATATCTAAAGATTAAGCTTCCCATTCCATATGCCGAAACAGATATACCAGAAATAAGTCCTTTACGGTTTGGAAACCATTTAATTAAATTAGATAGTGATGTAATATACGCTGTTCCATCAGCGTATCCAACGACAACACCGGCTAATAAATAAAGTAATGGTAATGAGGAAACTTGTGAACTAAGTATTAAACCGAGACCTAAAACAATTCCTGCAGTAGCGATAAGTTTACGAAGTCCAAATTTTTGTTGTAGCTTTCCTGCAAATAGAGTTGAGAATGATAAAGAAAAACTCGTAATTGAGAACGTGATCGCGACTGAATTGAGGTTCCATCCAAACTTACTTACAAGGGGTTGATTAAATAAACTCCATGTGTAAATTGTTCCTAGGCCAATTTGAACAATGATTGTACCTAGAACAATTAGCAATGGATTTATAGATGTTTGTTTCATGCTAACTGTCCCCTTCTTTTATCATGACATGAATTTTCACAGTTAGTATATCCATGATAAATTGCAAGATACTGTACGAAAAATGGAAATTGAGTTAGCTTACACAAAAAGACACTTCATCAAGAAGTGCCTTTTTGTAGGTTATATACAGCATTTAAAGAAAGCTTTGTTAAGATAAGACATTTTCGAATGCTTATGTATATATGTTATCAAATAATTTGCTGAAAGTGATGAGACTTAAGACGTATTTTTCTTTCATAAATAAGTCGGAGAGAAAATTAATATTCAATTTCCTCAAAGTCTTTCGGCTGCGGTACAGTTTGCATATTAGCTGCATCTTTCGGATCGCTATAAATCGCGTTTTGTTCTGTGTTTACATCCTTTATATTTTGCTTTTTATTTTTATTCACTTCATTTTTCATTAAAGTTCACTCCTTTTTATTATAGGAGTAGTTATACCCTAACCATAGTATTTTTACTGCTACTAAATGTATCAGCGACTAAATTGCTAAATTCACGTAAATAATATAAATAATTATCCCCACCATAGTTGTATCTTTTATTGTACATTTTAGCAACGACGACATTATATTCTGGAATGACTAATATCGTTGGTCCTGTAATTCCTAATATTTGATAGGAACCTTTAGGAACTCGCTCACCAAGTTCGCTAAATAAAGCAGGTTCATTTTGAACGAACCAAAACAACCCGTTTTGAGGTAGTTCTTTATTTGTATACTCTGGACTTTGTAAGCTCGTAACAAGTGCTATAACTTCTTTTGGCACAATTTGTTTACCATTTAAAAACCCTTTATTTAAATGAAGGTTACCCCAAAATGCAAATTCTCTCGCAGAGACAAAAAGATTTTTCTCGGAGCCGTCATCTACTGCACCAACACTACTTATTGCATCTTCATCTGGGTTTACAACAACCTTAACTAAATTATCATCTTGTTTTATTCTCCATCCAGTTTCTTTGAAATCAGCAGGTATGAATACACGCTCCTTTAATAGTTCAGGAAAACTCTTATTATACAGTTGATAAATAAGCTGCGTCACCATTCTTACATTAATATCTTTGTACGCCCAAGCTTGTCCCGGCTCAAATTCACGAAAAGCTGTCCCATCATCGGTTTCATTTAAACCGTGTGAATGAGTTACTAAATGTCTTATCGTTGTCTTACCGAGTAATGAAGGATCATGTTTTTCAAAATAATTTACTGCCTCGTCATCAAGTGATTTTATTTTCCCCTCATAAACTGCATAAGCTACCATTAATCCTAAATAGCTTTTTCTTGCGGAAGCGACATTGAACTGTGAAGATATGGTTACTTTTTTACTAGTAGGAATATTTGAATGCGTTCCACTATAATGCTCTAGTACAATCTTATTATCTTTAATAATACAAAGTGCTGCCGCAGAACTTTGATTGGTCTCTTTAATGCTTTCTACCCATGAAATTAATTTTTCATATTTGTACAAATAAATATCCCCCTAAAACATACAAAAATAACAGCATGAAAGAAAAGTTTCAATACATTATAACTTTGCATCTGCACTTTTCTTTCATGTGAAATATTATAGATCTATAATACTTAAATAAACCACCAGTTCCAGCAATTAGAACAGCTAAAACAACCAACACAGCCTACACAACCTACGCAACCGCCACAACGTCCGCCGCCACAACCACCACAGCGACCACCACAACCGCCACAACGTCCGCCGCCACCGCATCCGCCACAACGACGTGCATCGTCTTGAATGTAGTAATATGGATATTGATTTTGTTGCTGATCCCAATACACAACATTACCAGGTTGATAAGCATTAAGGTTTAACGCTTGTAGTTCTTGTTGAAACTCATTCATTATGAAACCCTCCATTTACAAATGTAAATTCCGTCCAAATTTTCGAGTTTATTTACTTTTAAAAATAAAGTAGAAATAAGGCTATAGACTAAATGCGTACATCAACAAAATATGACTTTACACTAGGTGATGTACCTTGTTTATGAGCCTATTTTCTTTATATTCTTTTAGTGGACGGAATTAATATAAATAGAGACAATTAAAAATTACTAATCCAGCAAGTTAATAGTTCATCACTTAATTTTTTTTCTAGTAATTCTTTTACTGAAGGTGTCGGCATTATTGTATAGGAATTTATATTTTCTTTATTAAAATCAATCCAGTGAAATGCTAAATGGGACTCTTTAGATATTGGAGTGAAATCGGATTTTAACTCATTTGAATCTATTTCAAAAATGTGGTTAATTTCATGGTGGAGGGTTTCTTTGGCTTGCCATTGATTTTCTATGACGCCTAAAAATTGTTTTATACTGTAAGTTACTCCAAGTTCTTCTCGTAACTCTCTTATTAGTGCATTCTCTGCTGATTCCCCAATTTCAACATGACCACCGGGTAAAAAATAGTGATGGCCTATGTATTCAGCAACTAGTAATTTTTCATCTTTTATCATGATAGCTCGTACAATATGATGGAATTTACTTTTCATTTTGTATTCCTCCTACTCATTCACTTTATACTTGCTCGAAAATTTTCATTTAAAAGCGGGATAATATAAATCATAGGTGTTTCATATGGGTGAATTTCATTGATAATTGCAAGAGTACCTTTTACAAGTTCTCGTTTATACGTTAATTAAAACTAATAATTTTGATAAATGATTCTAAAAAAGAGTATGTTTATGAAGAAAATTATCAAAACATACTCTTAATATTTTTAGTTGATTCATTCTTTTACAATAAGGTTTGATTAGCCCTATTCTTTGCAGCCTCAAAATCGAAGCCGTAGCTAAAGTATGCAATCACTACTATTCCCTAAGCAAATCTATTCTCTACTTCAAATTTACCTGCCTGTACAAATTTTAGACTCTTAACGAACCACGAAAACCTCTTGCGGCATAGTAGGATTCTGCTCCATTGTGATACACAAAGACATGTCCAAAGCGATAATCGCAAAAAAGGGCACCGCCAAGTTCTCTAATATCAGAAGGTGTTTGCACCCAACTCGACGTCTTCATATCGAAATTTTCAAGATTATGTAATGTACGATATTCTTCTTCCGTTAATAGTTCAATACCCATGGCAGTTGCCATATCAATAGCGTTATTTTCTGGTTTATGTTTCTTTCTTGATTCTAGCGCTTCAAGATCGTAACAAACACTTCTACGACCTTTAGGACTTTCTGCTGAACAATCATAAAAAATATATTCGCCTTTTTCTTTACCAAAATCAACAACATCAGGTTCGCCACCAGTTCGTTCCATTTCGTTGAGCGACCACAACTTTTCAGTATTAGCATCCAGCCTTTCTTGAACATTAGCCCATTCTAAACCTTTATGACGGTTCATATTATTCTCAAAACGATCTTTCAATGTTTGTAGTAATTCTTCACGTTGCTCTAGTGACAACTCTTTTTTATTGCTTTCTTTCATATTAGTTCCTCCATTGATGTTTTTATTAATGATAGTTTAAGTATATATAAATACTGTTTTATAATAAAATGTTTAAATAATTGCGTGAATTGAGTTTGCGATAATTTATATGAATTAGTACAACCAATTCTCCGCAATATGACCCTTTAACGGAACAACTTATTGTTTCAAAACAGTACATCTTTATTTCAACAACAATAAGCGATATACTTCCTCACCGTCATATACATTTCCTAATGGTTTAAAATCATAACATTCATATAGTTTCTTTGCAGAAATATTATCTTTATGGACAGTTAATCTAATTTCCTCACACTCTTTAAAGTTATTTTTTATTAAGTTAATGATTTCCTGTAATGCTGCTTTTCCATATCCTTTTCCTTGCTCTTTTTCATCAATGATAAATCCGTTAATCCAATACATATCTGTTGACTCTCGTACAAAAGCATGCATAATAAAACCAACTATAAGGTCACCATCATATATAGCGAATGGAATATATTCGACATTTTCACCATCTGGTTTTATGTATACTTTAGCAAGTGATACTGCCACTGCGGGAACAAGATGGATTTGATTTTCTTTAACTTGTAACTTTAATGCGTCTTCCCAATTTTCTCTCGTAACAATTTTTAATTGAACGTTCACTATTTTAAGCTCCTTTAAAAAGAGAATTTATCTTTTATATTCAACGGAGTGAAATGATTCCCTTTTTCGACATCAACTTATAACATGATTTTCATAAAATCCTGAATAAATTTTTCCTCATCTAATTGTAACGCTATACGCGCCCCTTCAGATTTAGAGTGTGGGCGAAAATCAGCAAAAGTTTGTCCCTTCGTTTCGCCACATATATCCACAGTCACTTTTCGGGATGTATAATTTAAAAATGTAGGATTCACTAAACCGCTTATAGCAAGTACATCGTGTAATAATGGCCCTTCAATAGATGGATTGAGTTTTTGGTATGCTGATAAATAATAATCGTACATGGGTTTCATAATCGACTTAAATGGATTTTGTGTATTAACTAAAATGTAAGTAAATACACTTGGGGTTAAAACCGTTTTATTTGTTACATTTAAAGGGAATAACGTTATATTTTTCGCTTGCTGAAATACAATTTGACTTGCTATAGGATCTCCGTACACGTTTGCCTCTGCTAATGGAGTAACATTCCCTGCTTCTAAAAAGACACCACCCATAAAATAAATTCCTTTTATATTTAACATCAATTCGTTCCATAAATTAAAAGCAATCGCTAACGAGGTAGATCTTCCTACATCGACAATTGTTAAATCTTCTCCATACTTTACAAGAATCGCAGCAATACTACCAAAATTGTATATAGGAATAGATAACACACTTTCCGGTACATGGATGGGCCCTAATCCTTCTGGTCCATGGATTTCAGGGTAATACGTTGTAATTTCATTTGTAAGTGGGCCTGTTGCACCGCTAATTACAGGAATATCTTGTCTGTTTGCTAACTGTAAAATATATGCGGCATTATGAGCGGCATGTATATGTTCAACATTTCCATATCCAGTTACGATACCAACAATTTCAATTTCAGGATGCAGTAAGCCATACATAATTGCAAACGAATCATCAATACCTGGGTCTCCAAAAAATAAAACCTTCTCCAAGAAATGCACTCCTTTCATAGGTAAGATAATTATGTATATGTGGAAAAAAATTAAATCTATACAGTTCTAAGCAAATATTAATGGTGAGTAATGTATTGATAAAAAAGAACTAGCATTATGCTAGTTCTTTTGCAGATAAATAATCTACCAGTTTAATTAAATCTCGTACAAATATTGGACTAACTGATTTTAATATAGATTTTTTTCACTATATTTATAGAATTGAAAACCTGTTATTAATCCGAAATTTTGCATTCAAATTGCAAATACTCGTAGGGATGTCTTACCATACTTTTTCACTCTCAATTTGCTTATAATCATCTTTATTAAATGTTAAATGAGCAATCACAACTCCAAGTATAGTAATTCCCCCTCCAATTATCGAAACAAAGGTTGGCACCTCACCTAACCATATCCAAGCGATAATACATGCAGTTACTGGTGTTAAATATAGAGAACTTGTTGCCTCACAAGCACTGGCATGGGATGTAATATATGCTAATGCAATATACGGCAGTACTGTCGGGAACACACCTAAATATATAACACTCAAAGTAATTTCTATAGGAGCTGTTACGATTTCTTGATAAATCCCTGGCAAAAAAATAAGCATAAATACAGTACCAGACCAAATTGTATATATTGTAAATGGCAAGAAACCGTACTTTTTTAAGTATGGCCTTTGAAAAACGAAAAATAGACTTTCTGAAATTGCCGCCAATAATATTAGTAATCCCCCACTATTCAATTGAATGGAATCTCCTTGACTTAACGATAAAAAAGCAATTCCTACAAAACTAATTACACCACCGATCCAACCATTTAATTTCATTCTTTCATTCAAAAAAACAGAAGCAAGAATTGCCGTTAATATAGGTGTTACTGATACAATTAAACTAGCAGGTCCAGCATTCACACTCTTTTCACCGTAGTTCAGTGCAATATGATAAATTGTAAATCCAAGAGCACCAAATATAAAAATTACTGGAATATCTTTCAAATCAGGTAAACGTAACTTGTATATAAGTGAAAACAGAAAAAGAATCAAAGAAGCGATTAATAATCGTAGCAAAGTAAGGTGTTCAGGGGTGTAAGCTTCAAGCCCCATCCGAATTCCTGGAAAAGCTGTTCCCCATATAAGAATCGTAAAAGCGTGAGCACATACAATACGAAAATCCCATTTTTTATTATGCATATATTCTCTCCCTCTCCAATAAACCAGCCATTTTCTAATTACCAATTATTTCTTTTCATCATATTTAATAGTTGATACAATGTCTTCAACCAGTTAATCCTCGAAAAAACCAACCACTTTGCATTTTTAAAATGAATGAGGGAGTTTTTAATATGTCTACTGATAAAAAACTGCCTAAATATCGGCAGATAATAGACTATATGAAAGAAAAAATTGAATACGGAGAATGGCCGATTGGAAGTAAGGTTCCTAGCCAGCGGCAGTTAGCGAAATTATTTCATGTAAATCGTAGTACTGTAATAATTGCACTAGAAGAACTTATGGCAGATGGCTTAATTCAAGGGAAAATCGGGTCAGGAACAATTGTAACGAATAATACATGGTCATTATTAGCCACCAATCCCCCGCCCGATTGGAGTGAATATGTAAAGGCTGGTATTCATAAACCAAGCAAGTTAATGGTACGAGAAATAAATGAAGCAGAAGCAAATAAAAAATTGATTCATCTTAGTAAAGGAGAACTTGCACCTCATCTTTTCCCGTTAGAAACTATGCAATTCATTATGCGTAACGTATGTGAGGAACTAGATTATTTCGGATATGAAGAACAAAAAGGATATCTCCCTTTACGTGAAGCAATAAGTAATTATGTAAAATCATTTGGAATAAATACATCACCAAGCTCTATATTAATAGTCTCTGGTGCATTACAGGCATTACAATTAATATCAATCGGTCTTTTACATAGAGAGTCAACTGTTTTACTTGAACGACCTTCTTACTTATATTCTCTTCACGTATTTCAATCGGCTAATATTCACCTTTCTGGAATACAGATGGATCAACATGGAATTATCCCTAATGATTTGTTAAGAAGAATTAATTATAGTCAAAAGAAAAATATTTTATATTCGATTCCTTGTTTTCAAAATCCGACGGGTGTATTAATGTCCAAGGATCGACGAAAAGAAATACTAAGAATATGCGAAAAAGAACAATTGCCTATCATTGAAGATGATATTTACCGTGAGTTATGGATGGATGAACTACCGCCCCCTCCTTTAAAGTCGATGGATAAATATGGACATGTTTTATATATCGGTAGTCTATCTAAAACACTTAGCCCAGGACTTAGGATTGGTTGGATTATCGGACCAGAGCCTGTTATTGAGAGATTATCAGACATAAAAATGCAAACTGACTATGGGTCAAGTTCTTTATCTCAAAGAGTTGCTGCAGAATGGTTGAGTAGAGGTTTTTATGAGGAGCACGTAGCCAATGTAAGGATTCATCTAAAAGAACGAAGACAAATAATGATACAAGCATTAAATATGTACTGTGCTGACATTACTACATGGGATATTCCTAGAGGTGGATTTTTTATATGGCTAAGGGTAGTGCCTAACATTTCGATGAAAAAACTATTTTCAGAGGCTCAATCAAAGGGAGTTCTTTTTAACCCGGGACGTATTTATGAGGAAGAATCAGATCAGTTTATACGTTTATCTTATGGGTATTCTTCCCCTGAACAAATTACTCAAGGTATTATTATATTAAGTAATTTGATTCGTAAGTTAATGGCATAATAAAAAAATCCTCTTTTTATAAAGAGGATTTTTTGTGTGCCTTTTTTACCATAATCTCATTTCCTGTCCTAATAAAATAAGTTCTTTATAGGGATCACCGTCAATGTTTAATACTTGAGCAAAAGCCGGTTCTGTTTTTAACCCTTGTTCTTTTAATTCAATTACTTCTTCTCTAATGTGTGGGTGCTGCATTAATAGCATGTGCTCCACTATCATATGTTTATATGCATTTTGGTTACGTACTGGCCGCGGTTGAGCAAATAATTCAAATTCAAAACCTTCAAATTGAAAATTCACCTTTATTGTTAAGATATTTTTAATGATTTTCTTTTTCATTTCAAATCCTTCGTATGAGCCATACAATGATCTAATTTCCTGTTCAAAAAAATCATAATTATGTACTTCCATTACAATGTCTAAGTCAGAATGAAGGGTATCAACTCTAATAGGGATTGTCCCGCAAAGTACAGGGCTATATAAAGCTAAATCCTCTATTATGTTTAGTTTATTAATAACTTCGTAAACTTTTTGTTGCTTATCATTCCCAGATTGTAAATATGTAATAGATGTAAACATAGAAGTCTCTCCTTCATTTAACGTAATACTCGTCTCACTAAATTTGAGAAAAAATTTAATCATTCCATTTTGTTCTAGGAGTACCTTTATTTCAATATATTAAGGCGAACTAACTATATTTTTCAACTTTTCTCCTATACTGCAATACTATAAAAATAAAAAAGGAGGAACTTTTATGAGCATTTTCAATATTCTTTTGACCATACACATATTATTTGGAACCATATGTTTAATTACTGGTATTGTAGCGATGGTTGCTCAAAAAAAGAAAGGAAAACATACGGAATGGGGCGAAATATACCATGCGTCCTATGTTGTCATAACCTTTACTGCAATTATATTGTCTATTTTAAACTGGGATAAAATCGCATATTTATTTTATGTAGCAATTATCTCCTATTCATTTGCGATTTACGGATATCTCGCAAGAAAAAAACGATGGAGAAATTGGTTGCAACACCATATTAGAGGTATGTTAGGCTCTTATATTGGTGCAGTTACCGCACTTTTAGTAAACATTGGTATGTATATCCCTATTTTAAATCTACTTCCACCAATATGGTTTTGGTTCTTACCTACTATAATCGGTATTCCTCTCGTAGCCAGTGTATCAAAAAAATATAAAAAAGAAGGGAAAAATTAATTACATTTTGATTACTTTCTGACAAAACTTATGAAAAATAATAATCAATATTGTATTATATCAAGTTTGGCGTATAGAACTAAAAAAGAATCCAATATGTTTATTGGATTCTTTTTTGTTTATTACTCCCTTAAGAATAATACTTTTTAGTTATGACTTTTCAAATCTAATACTGAATGTAAACGATCCGGATAATTAGTAAACATCCCGTCGATGCCCCAAGAAAGTAACTTTTTCATATCTTTTTCATTATTTACTGTAAATGGATGAACTTCTAATCCATAATTCTTTATTTTTTTTACGTAGGCTGCATCAATATATTTATAATTCATACCAAGACCTATGCAGTATGTTTTATACTTTTCTATTTCTGAGTCTGTTAATTGAACTGCTTTTTTATATGATAATAATTGTACTAACGGTATATTATCATTTAAACTGTGAATCTTTCGCAGACTTTCTTCACTAAATGATTGAATAATAACTTTATCATTTATTTGGTAGTGATTAATAATTTCTAATAGTTTTTCCTCCATTCCAGGATATTCATCTGGTGATTTTGTTTCGATATAATAATTAGAATTATGTCCAAACGTTTCAATAATCTCTTCTAATATTAGAACTTTAGTATCTTCAAATTCTTTCTTTGCTAAATTTGGATACTTTTTATTGAAAAAAGAACCTGCATTCAGTTGTTTTATTTCATCTAATGTATGATCTTTTACAAAACCAGTACCGTTTGTTGTACGGTTTAATGTTTCATCATGCATAGCTATTAAATGTCCATCTTTTGTCATTTGGAGATCTATTTCTATATAGTCACCTTTTAATTGTTGTCCTAATGTATAAGCCACTATTGTATGTTCTGGTGCATATGCAGAAGCACCTCTATGCGCAATGTTTTTTATATGATTTGATTGATTAGTAGCTTTTATATAATTATGTTCATTTACTTGTTGAAAAACAAAGATGCTTATTACTGTGAAGAAACAAATGATTGTAATTATAGATGTTTTTTTCATAACGGTATGTTAACTCCTATATTTAAAACAATTTGACTTGGATGATTTACTCAAATAAATGCCGATTTTCAAAAACAGTCATTTGTCCTACAACTTGAAAGCCGGATTTTTTATAAATATTTATTCCATCAGGTGAAGCTTGTAATACACAATACGTATTTTTTAATTGTTTTGCTTCTTGCAGCAGGAAATTAAACATAGTAGAGCCAAAACCTTTTCCTCTCATTTCTTCTTTAGTCGCTATATCATAAATACCGACACTATCTTTCGTACATACTAAAGAGCCAACAGATACTACCTCACCTTTATAAAGACCTAAGTATAGTTTCATATTGTCGCTATTCCATAAATTTAAAGAAGAAATTTGATTATAGTATGCTTGTACATTTTTACCTTCCTCTGATGTACCGAATAGATTAGCTAACGTTTCTCCAAACTTTTTGATTTGTCCTGAAGAAGATGCTTTTTGTATCGTAAAACCTACTGGCATGTTTATTCTTGGATGAATTGTTTTTAATTCTGCTACCATCGCGATATTCTTTTCAGCTTCTTTTAAACCAAGTTTGATTAATTCGCTTTTTATAGTCTGCTCTTGCTTATCATCCCAAAACCAAACACTCATTGGAAATTTCTTTTGATTATAGTATTCTACCTCCTTATATAATTTCTCGATTCCTTCCGTTACATTACTATTTAGTAGTGTGATAATATTAAATGTATCTGCAGGTAATCCGCAGTCGACAGTAATGTAATCCTTCGTTTCTTTTACATCCATTCCATTTACCTGCCGCGCAATATATGAGGTTTTATATGTAAAATTGTCTATTAGTAACTGTTTATAATTCATTCATTTTGCTCCTTTCATAAAAATTCGTATTCGAATCCTTCAGTATTAAATATATCATATAAGAAATGTACCTATTTCTATAAAAATATCTCTATAAATCACTCTTTGCGCCCTAAAAGAATTAAAAATGATATAACGTTGTCGGAATGAAAAAAGTGGTATATAATAAATATTAACATTACTAGTAATTATTTTAGGTATTCCTAGAATAAAGGAGCGATACATATGAAAATTACTATTTATTTCGGAAGTCATGAAGATCAAGATGTTCGTACTATGGACTGTCATTTAGATGTAGAAGATACAGAAGAGATTGTATCTGTATCTTAATATAAATAATGGGATGAAACCTCTTCCCTGCAACGTTTAAGGCACCTTTTATAGGTGTCTTTTTTATTGTTTTTTCGTCAAAAACCCTTTACTTTAGTGCGTTTTAATAGTAAAATATAAATATACGAACAAACGTTCTTTTTAATTTATTTGTACATGAAGGGATGATTTCAACAATGACTCAAGCAAAGCGCAGAGGAAGAAAAAAGCAAACACCTATTATTTCAAATACAGGCTTTATCGGCTCTGTCTTTATTGATACATTGGAGTTACAAAAGAAATCCTATTATTTCGCTCGTAAAAAACTTCAAATTGTGCATCACGTACTAGATGGTCTATCTGGAGCAACGAGTGCATTATTTAAAGAACATAATATCGCTGCATACATGTCATGTGTGTATTTACATAAACAAAAGAAAATCGGCTTCGTTCTTTCAACAAAACCTTTTGAACAAAGTGATGGTGTTTCTTATTTTATAAATTATTTAATTGAAAAGAATTTTTACGGTAACGAAGAAGTAGAATATCAAGAAGTATTTAATACAGGTTTTATTGGTGTAGTATTCGCGGATTTATCTAGTATAGATCGCTTTAATTTTGAGTTTGAAATGGGTATGCTAACGAAATTAATGAAAGATATGATTATTCCGGTTAAAGAGCTCTTTTTACGCCACAATGTACCGGCTTACATCTCCACTTCTCATTTAGAGGAGCAAAATAAATTAGGTTTCGTTCTATCTGTAAAGCCATATGATGAACGTGCAGAAGCAGATTTATACTTTGAAACATACTTAAAAGAACGAGGGTTATTTATTGGTGATGAAGAGGATGATATTGACAAGATTGTTATTAGAAAGACTGCTGAATTACGATAGTTTTCCAGTACAACTTACATTAATAAATTTTTCAGTATTTAATTTGAACATAATACCTTCCTATTACCAATAGGAAGGTATTAATAATTTATTAGTCCTTATGCTTTTCATACATCTCTATTTTTTTATTTAGTAAATCTTTACCCCAGACTTGCATTGCTTCTAATACAGGTATAAACTTTTTCCCCTGCTCTGTTAAAGAATATTCTACCTTTGGTGGAACAACTTTATAAACTTCTCTGTGTACTAACTCGTCCTTTTCAAGCTCTCTTAATTGTCTAGTTAAAATTTCTTTTGAGATACCAGGTAACATCCTCAATAATTCATTAAACCTAATAATTTCATTTTTGCTTAAATGCCACAAAATCACGATTTTCCATCTTCCTGCAATTGCATTTTGTTTTGGGTAACTGTTAATGGACAAATTTCTTGCTGTGTTTCTTCAGAAACCGATTCATCTTGATAACTAAAACGTGCCATAATAAAATCTCCTTTTTCGCTAAGTACTATTTTTATGACTATGTTATTAAATTGTGCCTACTTACATAAATCCTTCTTAAGAAATAGTATATGTAATGTATACAAAAATCAAAAATAACGATGTATGTAACGGAGAGATTGTATGAAAGTTTTAGTAACAGGTGCAAGCGGAAATTTAGGTTCTAAAATTGTTGAGTATTTACTTACCAGATTATCAATTGAAGAAATAATTGTTGGTGTACGTGATGACAAGTCTGAAAAAGCACTTAGTTATAAGGAACAAGGCTTAGAAGTACGTGTAACGGATTTTGAAAATCAAAAAACCTTGTTTTCAGCATTCAAAGATGTTGATCGTTTATTCATCATGTCAACATTTGGTGACTTTGATACAATTATACGTCAGCATACAAATGCAGTAGAAGCTGCCAAAGCAACAGATGCAAAACAAATTATTTATCCAAGTGTTACAAGAGCAGAAGGAAATGACTTTTTCCTAGCGGGCATGCATAGAGCACGTGAAGTAGCAATTATTGAATCAGGTATTCCTTATGTGATTCTGCGTAACAACTGGTATGTAGAAAATGAACTTGGTACAATTCAAAGCTGTATGGCTGGTGCCCCTTGGGTGACTTCTGCAGGAGAAGGGAAAATCGGTTGGGTATATCGTCCGGATTTAGCTGAAGCAGCAGCGAATGTTTTGGTAGCTGATGGTCACAAAAGATGCATTAAGTGAAGTATTAGGAAAAGAAATTCCTTTATTAGAAGTAGATGACTCTTCTTATGAAGGAATGTTAAAAGGTGCTGGAGTACCTGAAGCCTACCTTCCAATGTTAGTAATGATTCAAAAAGGGATTCGTGAAGGAGGATTAGAATCAACACATACCCATTTGAATTTCTTATTAGAACGTCAGGCTACACCATTAAAGCAAGCATTAACACATTTATTAGTAAATACAAAATAGATAAATCAAATTCCACAGCCGAAATCAAATAATAAATTTTGTATTTAAAAAAGTGCCTTTACTTCGACCACCTATCACTTTAGTTAAAGAAGGATTTTTAAACAACATTATTATTTTTTAAAGGACTTTATTGCAAAATAAGCATCTTTTTTGTTACTTAACAAGTTCACTTAGCTACGCAAAACACTATAATCTTTTGAATGAATTTCTAAATTTAACTTATTTGAGTAAGCCTTATTCAAAATAAGAAATACTATCCCTCCTGTAATTGGAAGCGTGTAAGCAGGGATATAATTTAATACTAATCCTGATAATGCCAATGCTATTGGCTGCATCATTTTACCTATACTTAATCCAATACTGAGTACCCTCCCCCTATATTCATCAGGAATCTCTTTTTGCATGAAATAAATTAAAGGAATATCAATTAACGCTATTATTAGCCCTAAAAAGAACATAACGACACAATACGTAATAACGTATACAAAATCATTTACTTCAAAACTTTTGAATAGAACTGGAATTCCTGAAATAATCATAAAAACTGCCAACATTGAACTTAGCTTTTTCAAAAGATAAGAGTAAGAAAAACGATTAGTTATCTTTTTTACTAAAATTGCACCAATTATCATCCCTACTGGAAAAGTCCCTTGAATGATACCAAATTGCTTAGAACTAAGATTGAGAACTGTGTTAATAATGTATGGCAATGGAACAGTTACAGCAAACCCTAAGAAGAAATTAAGTGAAATTAAAATTCGAAACGTATTCTTTAAGCTTTCCTTTTCAATTAAGTATGAAAACCCCTCTTTTATATCTTTAATAAAATTAATTCTCCTTTTTGGGCATTCCTCATTTATGTTGAATTCGAACAGTTTAAAATGAATAAATAATATGGATATACCCGAAAGAATAAATGAAATACCGTTGATAATTATAAAAATTTTAATATCAAAGACTGCAAAAACGATGCCACCTAACATAGGACCGAGAATTAAAGATACAGAATCGATAATTTTACTTATAGAGTTAATACTCATAAGCCGCTCTTTAGAGACGATATTTGGTTTTGCGGCTTCTAATCCTATTCCAAAAAATGTTGTAAATACCGTCATAAGAAAGGTAGTAGTATAAACAATGAATAAGTTTAATCCATAATAGCTGCTTAATATATAAACAGTTATTAATAAGCATCCACTTAGTAAATCCATACAAATAACCAGTTTCTTTTTATCAACCTTATCAGCAATTACACCGGCAAATGGATTCATAACAATCATTGGAATCGTTCCTAAAATGAGCGTAATCGCAAAATTTAACGCAGATCCGGTTATTTGTAAAACATATAATCCTAATGCGAAGCTATATATAGAGCTACCGAATATTGATACTGTTTTTGCAATTGAATATAAACAAATATTTCTTAGTTCTTGGTTTCTTTTTTTATTTTCTATATGTAATCGTAAACTTCCCATAACATTTCCCTCCCGCTGAACTTTGTATTACGTACAGTGTAAGTTCTCGGGTCAACCCAATATCAATATGTTAGTATTAAAAACTTTTAAAAGAAAAATTAAAAAAGATGGGGTTAACCCCATCTTTTTCCGAAAAATGAATATGTATAAATTTCTTCTCCTTGAACAAAGAAATCCTCGTATTTTCCTCCTCGTTCTATATATTCTGAAGTTCTTTCATCTATGGAATTAAACTGTAGCTTTTGGATTTCTCTCTTGACTTTTGAAGACGTAAAATTATCTCTTAATCTAGTTGTAATTTGGCTATTTATACTAAAATTTTTAAATACAATAAATGAACTTAATAAATAACAATCAGGTTTGAATAGATAGTTTAATTCGTGCAATAAAAAATTTTCATGCTCAAAACTGTAATTACTTGTACCAGACTGATCAATTACAATATCAACAGAATGATTCTGAATAGGTATACTTAAAAAATCAGCGCAAATAAAAAGAATGTTTCTTTTGGAATTTCTTTTTTCAATTACATCTTTTAAAAATAGAAGTTTATTCAAATCTCGATCAACAGCAATATATAAACAATCTTCTGGTAGTTCTTCATAAATATTTCGTAAAAAGAACCCAAGACCCGATCCTAAATCAAGTAACACCTTATTATTTAAATCTAGCTGCATTAGTTTCTTTTTCGCCCATTCTCCTCCTCTTTGTATATTCTCCAAAAAAGTAGTATCTGTTTCATTGATATAATCTGAAATATACTCCTCAAGTAAAGTCCTTTTATATGCTTCAAATGATTTTCCAGCTGTTAAAATCCCTGAGGTAATCTTGTATTCTTCACCACAATTGCAAATTAGATTTCCCTCAACAATTTGGTTCTTATTGATAATGCCATCTTCCAGAATTAAATTTCCGTTACACTTAAAACATTTAAATAAATTAAGTACTGTTAAATCTATCCCTAAAATTGAATTCGAAATTTTAGTTGCTGTAGATAAATTATTTAACGCTGTCTTTAATTTATCTTTTCTTTCCTCTAATGTTTTTATTTCTTGTTCAACCTTTTCATATTTCAATTTAAATAAAGATTGATAAGAAGTATCTGTTTCGTAATTCATAGATTTCGCTAAATTTTTATAAAGAAAAAGTTCTTTAATTTCATTCAAACTAAATCCTAGCCATTTGTACTCTAATATAAGCTCTACATCTTTTTGACAATATTCATCAAAAAAATAGTGACTTCCCTTTTTTTCAGGAATAACGAGTCCTAGGTCTATATAATGCCTAATCGTATCTACACTTACACTATTTACTTCTGCAAACTTACTGATTTTCATATTATCACTACCATTTATGTATTTGTTTATATATACTTCTTTTTTATTTTTTAAAATCCTTTTATCTCCCTATGCAAGATTATTTATAGTATGAATTAGGATTGCCAATTCTGCATCAGGTTCATAAATAATAACTCAATCTTTAAGATTACCTGTGCCACTAGTGTACGCCACACTTAAAACCTTATTAATATGCATGGGGGCACCAACGTTTTACAGATTTCGTACGTTTAGATGAACCACCCTCTTTTCTCTAACTTTTGCGCTAGAAGTCTTACTCTGCCTGCTAAAGAGAGCTACACAAGGCCTCCCAGCTCCCACTTTCATTGTCTAACCTACATATCGATCTCCTGCCTTGTCAAAGAGTACTATACTTATAATTTCATTCCACATCCACATATTGACATTGATAATCATTCTCGATAAAATACCTAATGTAGAATATTCTAAATATATCAATTGGATTTATATAAGGACCTCAAAACAGAAAGGAGTGTCATTATGGTGACAAAAAAATTAACTGTACAAGGTTTTATGAATACTGGGCTTTATACAAGCATTTTACGCAAATAAAAAAACAGCTATTTATTATTACTCATGACCCTGAACTGATTGCTCTTTCTTGTGATGAAACACTTGAAATTGCAAACGGTCGTATAAAAGAAATTAAAACATTTACACTATAAAGGACGTGAAAATATGGAACATTATACACACCCTGCTCAAAAGAAACATTGGATTCACTCGATTTTACAATTTGCAGCTTCCTTTAGACACTTAATGATTATTTCTACTTTCTTAGCTATTATTAGCGTTATTGGTGGACTCGTTCCTTATGTAGCCATCTATTATATTCTTAAACTATTAATAGACGGTACCCAAACTATAAGTAGCATTAGCTATTGGATTTTCATTGCTACCTGTGGCTATTTCGTACAAACAGTATTTCATGCACTATCAAGTTATTACTCACATCAAGTTGCTTACAGTATTTTAGAGAATATTCGTTTGCAATTAGCTGAGCGTCTCATGCGTGCGCCACTTGGACACATTATCAATCAACCTGTTGGTAAGATGAAAAATGTCATCGTTGATCGTGTTGAAACATTAGAACTTCCACTTGCCCATATTATCCCTGAAGGGCTATCCAATATTTTATTACCAATTGGTGTTTTTATTTACTTGTTAACAATCGATTATCGAATGGCATTAGCTACACTCATTACCGTACCAATCGCGTTCATGATTTATATGATCATGATGCGCAACTTTAATTCACAATACAAAAATTACATGGAGGCTAGCAACCACGTTAACAGTGTGATTGTTGAGTATGTAGAAGGAATTGAAGTCATTAAAACATTTAATCAAACAAACAAATCTTATAAAAAATTCTCTCATGCTATTACATCATTTAAGGATTACACATTAAATTGGTTCCATAGCACATGGCCTTTAATGACTCTTGGGAATGCGCTCCTCCCCTCAACGCTTGTTGGAACACTTCCAGTCGGATTGCTTCTTTACCAAAATGGTACTATTGAACCAGCAGAACTTATTATCTCATTAACTTTATCGATGGGATTAATTCATCCGCTCATACAATTGACAACTTTCGTTAATGATTTTAAATCTATCGAATATGCAGTGAATGACACAAAGGACTACTTACATCTAGAAGCATTATCGGTTGCCCCTACTTACAATCTAGTACCAACTCACTTTCAAATAGAGATGAATCATGTTGCATTTGGTTACAACGAAGAACATACAGTTATCCGCGATCTATCGTTAATTATTCCTGAGCGTAACTATACCGCACTTGTAGGTCCGTCTGGTAGTGGTAAATCCACTATCGCTCGGCTCATAACACGCTTTTGGGATGTATCTGATGGAAGTATCAACATTGGTGGCATCAATATTAAAGATATTCATCCAAACGATTTCAGTAAGATGATTAGCTATGTTGCACAAGATAATTTCCTTTTCCGTACAAGTATATTAGAGAATATTCGCATGGGGAATCCCAATGCTTCAGACGATGAAGTTTTCCATGCAGCTCGCCTTGCTCGTTGCGATGAATTTATTAAATCATTACCAAATGGCTATCAAACGGACTCTGGTGAAGCTGGAAAAAAACTATCTGGCGGTGAAAAGCAGCGTCTTGCGATTGCTCGTGCTATTTTAAAGGATGCACCAATTATTATTTTAGATGAAGCAACAGCGTTCACAGATCCTGAAAATGAAGCTGAAATTCAAAAAGCATTTAATGAGTTAGCTTCAAATAAAACACTAATTGTTATTGCTCATCGATTATCAACGATTAAACACGCTGATCAAATTGTCGTCTTACAAAGTGGCAATGTTCATACTATGGGTACCCATGACCAGCTCTTACAAAGTAATAATTTGTATCAAAAACTATGGCGAGCACATATTGGTGCAAGTAAAAAAGACATTCAATCAGACTATGTAACTAAGGAGGGACATTCCAATGTTTAAGATTATAAAACGAATTCTGAATTGGACCGGTCCTTATAAAAAGCGCGTATATTTTGGGTTCGTCTTCTCATTTTTCCAAGCTATTTGTATTGCTTTACCCATTGTCATCTCTGCTAAGGGACTGCAATATATGCTCGATGACTATCATGGTACAAAAGAATTAACCTCACAAACAATTTGGTTACTCCTTTTATTTATGGTGATAGCAATTTTAGGACGATTCCTCTTTTCTTATTTAAAAGCTGTTTATCAAGAGAGTGTCGGTTATGAACTCGCTGCATCACATCGCATTCAGCTTGGGAACACATTAAAAGGAGTTTCACTCGGCTTTTTCAATAAGTACCGTACAGGTGATATTAATGGTATTGTAACTACCGATTTATCATTTGTGGAAATGATGGCAATGAAAATGATTGATATTGTTGTAAACGGTTATATCATGACATTTACAATGATTTTATTCTTATTGTTCTACAATCCCATTATGGCACTTATTGCAATTGCTGGCGTTATACTATCTATGATCTTTTTACAATTACTACAAAAACATAGCCGGAAAAAGGCACCCGTACATCAACAAAGTCAACATGAACTCGTTAACAATACACTTGAATACTTACGTGGTATGTCGGTTGTAAAAAGTTTCAACCAAGAAGGTATAGCATCACGAAATATTAACAAGGCCTTTAAAAATAGTAAAAATGTTAACATTGAAATTCAAAAGTCATTCGGTATTTATAATGTCGGTCACCGTATGGGGCTGAAACTTGCATCAGTTTTACTTGTTCTCGTTGCTTCGTCACTTGTTTTATCCGGTGATATGGAGTTTTCTGACCTGATCTTAATCACACTATTTTCTTTCGTTATGTTTGATAGTATTGAACCAATTAGTGATGCCACACACGTTCTTGAAACAGTTGACAATATGTTAGATAAGCTGGATGCTATTGAACAAACAGAATTTGTCGATACAAAAGGTAAAGATATACATTTAAAACATTTTGATATCACGTTCGATCATGTTTCATTTAGCTATAGTGATCGCCCAATTATCGAAGATGTATCACTTCATATAAAAGAAGGAACAACAACTGCAATTGTCGGTCCGTCTGGTTCTGGTAAAACGACACTATGTAACTTAATCGCTCGTTTTTATGATGTAGATAAGGGGGCTATTACAATTAATGGTATGAATATTAATGAATTAAGTCTTCATACATTAATGTCATCGATTAGCATGGTATTCCAAAATGTTTATTTATTCAATGATTCTATTTATAACAATATACATTTCGGTAATCCTAAGGCGACGAAAGACCAAGTCATTGAGGCGGCAAAAAAAGCGCAATGTCACGACTTTATCATGTCACTTAAAGATGGGTATAGTTCGGTGCTAACAGATGGTGGATCTTCTCTATCTGGAGGTGAGAAACAACGTATTTCCATCGCCCGTGCTATCTTAAAAAACGCACCAATTATTATTTTAGATGAAGCAACCGCAAGCCTTGATCCTGAAAATGAATCGCTCATTCAATGTGCACTTGATGAGCTGACAAAACGAAAAACCACACTCATTATTGCCCATCGACTTGCAACAATTCAAAACGCCCATCAAATCGTTGTACTTGAAAACGGAAAAATTGTTCAAAAAGGAACACACGAAGAACTAATCCAACGTGAAGGTACATATCGTCGTTTCATTCGTATTCGTCATGAAGCAGAAAACTGGGTTTTAAAATAATTTCTCCTATTTGAAAGAAAAACGAGTATAAACCTAGATTCGGTTATACTTGTTTTTTTTCATATTAAGCATGCCCTATTGCTTGTAACACAGCTTCATGAATTAATTCTGATAACGCAATAAAATCTCTCATGGCTTGTTTTGGAGAAACATCGATTTCTAAGCTTGATGGAGGTGTGTCGGGACCTCATTTTTGATTTAATTAAATAAAAATAAAAAACCCGCGAATTCTTCACGGGTTTTCCTCTTAATAACTAATTGCTATTGTTCCTTCACCTGCATGAACAGCAAATGAAATCGGCAATGGATAAAGCTTGAAATCCATTTCAGGGAATGCTTGTTTAATATCTGAAATCCATTCTTCAGCTCCATTTTTATCGTTAGCATAGAACATATGAAGTACTTTTGGTAATTCTTTTTCAAGCTCATTTTTAATGTATTCTCTACATTTTTGGATTTTACGCACTTTCTTTTCAAGTAAAAGTTCTCCGCCTTTTACTTCTAAGATTAAGTTGACACTTAATAAACTTCCAAGTAAAAATTGAACTCCCTTTACCCGACCACTTGCATATAAACCTTTTAAGCTTTTTGGAAATACATAAAAAGGCCTTCTTTTTTCATCTACTAATGTTTTATGTATATCTTGTAAAGTCATACCATCATTGTATAACGTTTTAGCTTTTCTCAAAAGTTCATCCATTGGATAACTTGTCGTTTCACTATCTAATACAGTTAAAGGGAAACCTGCCATATCAGCAGCTAACTTCATATTTTGATAGGTCCCACTTACTTTTCCGCTAATAGCAACTGCAAAGCCTTCTTCATATTCTTCTTTGCATTTAGTAAATAATTCTACCATTTCCCCTATGTTAGGTTGCGAAGTAGTAACTGTTCTTCCATCATTTAACGCTTCATAAAGACGTTTATGAACTCCTTCTTCACAATCCTTATAAGACACTCCATCAATAATAACTTCAATTGGGATAACAAAGTTATCACCATCTGTTGTAAAACTCGCAGTTGTACTATCAGTAAACCAAGCAACACGCTTCATGTTGTTCCTCCCTTATTCTGTTCCTCTTTTCTGACTTTTCTATATATTTATCTTACGAAAAGAGAATATCCCCTGTAATAGTAACAGGACTTTATTATTTTGGCTATAGTAGATGTAATAATAAATGTGAATGTTTTTTGTCTATTTATCAAAAAAAAGAAAACCACAAAATTTCCCGGCCTTCTTTTAACATTACTTAAATGTTTCGTTATCTAAAATTACAACATAATCATTCGTCAATCGGCCAGCTTCTTTCGTATAATTAACAAGCCTTTGTATGTTATCACAGCTAAGTTTTGCTCCCCATACGAGTAATGGTACGCCGATAAAGTCGATGTGGAACCTTCTAGAAAACAGACCACCGAAAGTCATTGGTAAAGGAACTGTTGGTGATGTATTAGAAAAGATAATCTTTTCATGGCTATGATAATGTTTTTGCAGAATCTCTCCTAAATGCTTCATCGCAGGTACAACGACTTTGGATGCCCCGCACCCAATTGTATATACAGGATTTTCATATTCATCTTGTCCATGAAAAATAATCTTTCCCATATCCTCTGTTTTCAATTTATTAAAGTAATCTACATTTAATATTTCTTCTTTCGTTAACTTACGATCTGTTGGTAATTTATTTAAATGATAAGCTGCAGCGAGTGCAGTTGAATGCGTTCCACCGAAATCTGTGTAAATGAATATCATATTATCATCCCTTGTTGTAAAAGTTCAATATTATTTAGTATTACCGTTCACAGCGTTGTTAAACAAGGGACGAATGTATTTACGCTTTTTGTGTTAATTCATTATATTTTTTCCAAATATAATAGCGTCTACTAATTACGGTACCTAATGTAATACATAAAAAGGCATTCGTTACAACCATTAATGTGTGGTGAGTACTGCCAGGAAACATACTTTGCTTAATCACGATTTTTGCACCTAAAATAACAAGGAGAATAATTGTACTTAACCAATTTCCTTTTCGTAATACATGACCTGTTTCACTATCTAATCGAAATGTTAAAGCTTTTCCCCTAATAACTCCAAGACCCAATCCAATTCCAAGCATTGCAACGAAGAGAAGTCCTTGCAATATATTAAATTGTCCCATATGAATAATGGACTGGATTGTTACAAAGCACAGCAAAGCCGGAATGAGCCAAATACGATTAATATTCACTTTGTATTCCTTACCTTGAATTAATACAATTATAAGAATAACAAGTAGAATAACAAGTAGAATAACAAATAGAATATCCATTTAGAGTCCTCCTATATACTTGTTTACCTTTGAAAATTATATTCGTCTCTGTTCATATCATACTTGAAATACGATAGCTACTTTAATTTGTATAATATGGAATGTGATCTCCCATCAGCCTTAAGCATAATTTATAAAAGTAAAAAGACGTACTTTTTACTCATACGTCTTTAGTAGATTTATTAGTACATTCCTAAACTGGTTTAAACTTTTATTTATCAATAAATTCTACACCTTTAGAGTTAGTTTTATCTAATACTTGAATGTTAAATGTAGCAGCTAATTTTAAAGTGATTTTATAAATGGAATATCCAATTATAGAACCTAGAACGTTACAGATTACATCATCAATATCGGTAATACGTCCCCCTCCACTAACTAATGACTCGATTAATTGTAACAATTCTATACTAACCGATATGATAAAACCTAATAAAATAGTATTTTTAACTTTTTTGAATTTATTCCATATAAGTGGTGCTAAAAACCCTAAAGGCATTAATAATAAAACATTCCCGCCTACATTTCTTACGATTAGACCAATCATAAATAGGACATCACCATCATAAGCACTCCCTATTTGACCGATATCTTTAATAATTGATGCAAAAGGAATAATATTGACTGACCGATTAAGATTTTCAACACTAGAAGGAAACCCGATTGGTAAAGGGAATAAGGTTACTGCAACAACCATACAAATGTATACTGCAAATAGAAAACTAATTAATTCTTTCCACCAATTCACATGCTTTTTATTTTTGAACCCAATTAATATACTTCGGACAAATAAATAACAGATAACCCCAAAAATAATAAATAAACTACCGTTAATCATATGCAAATCGCTAACACATCCCTTTATCTTAATAACTCACTTCTATTCTATAGGACTTTTCGCAGGATGGTTTTGTCATACGGAATAATGCATCTTTATATTATTGTAAATTCATTAAAGAAAAGCCTTCAATTGCGGGATTTTCATATTTTTCTTTCTCTCTAAGTACATTGTCATAATATGCTGTATCTAAAAAAGATAACGCACGGCAACGTACCTAGCCTATTTCGTATTCTTTTTTATATGCACTAATTTTTATATCCATGTAATTAAAAAGCTACTTCTATTTCTACCATTAGTTTTTCAGGTCCTGCCCCTTTATGATAGCAGTAAATAATTTGCATCCTGAAGCAATTCAAAATCTTGTTTGTAGTGTATTGTTTATACATTCACTTCGGTTAGCATATCCAAATGAATTTTCATAGATAATATCATCATCTTTTTTTATTAAGACTACCCCAGAAAAATCTATATTCTGATGTATTTCTTTTACAATTTTCTCTATTTGATCTTTTGTTTTTATCATAATAACCACCCTTGTTTATTGGTATTGTTCTTTCACCTTATTATTTTTCCATATATAGGGGAAAGAAACCTCCTATTCAACCCCCTAAGTTTCAAATAAAAACCAAGGGAACTATTTCGAATTTATTGATTCAGCGGAATATACCTTAGACTGCGATGGTAATAAAGTAAACACGCACAATATGATAGTAATAAGTAGCATTACCAATACTCCTACAATGACTACAAGTTGCATAGAAGTGAATTGAGTTGCAACGCCGGACAGAATCGTTATAAAAATTGTTAAAACAGCTATAATGAGCCCGTATATACTCCCGATTCGTCCCATCATATGAACCGGAACGTTATTTTGATAAAATGTGTAAAATCCTGTATTTGCATATGCCATAGAGAAAGATAGAATAAAGAATCCGATAGCAGCTATTAAAAACTCACTTGAAAAAGCATAAATCAAATATCCGATTGCAATGAATAATGATCCTATCCCAATTAGAAATGAAGGTGCTAATTTTTTTGATAAAATTGTATTTGTTATGGCTCCTAAAATAAAACCCGCTCCAGCGATACTAACTAGGAAGCCATACTCACTATCTGTTAACAATAAAACTTCTTTCGCAAACGATAGTTCAAGTGAATCTATAGCGGTAGCTAAAACCATCATCCCTTGAAATAAGAAGTAAACACAAACAATATACATAGATTTTTTACTAAAATTTAAAACTATGTTCCAATCTTTCTTTAATACAGTTAGTGAAAATTTATCATTGGATGTATTAGAATCGTCTTTTTTATCAAGATTAGGTAAAAGTAATGTAATGAACCCTGATAACAGAAATGCTATAGCATTCATATATATAGCAAACTCTGGTGTACCAGTTATTAATAATATCCCCGCTACTGCTGGACCAATTAAAAATGCACCAGATCCTATTAAACTACGTAGTGAGTTGAAACGTTGTCTTTGCTCTACTGGAATTAATTTCGTCATATATGTCATAGCAGTTGGTTCATAAATCGCACTGGCCATGCTTATAAAAAATACTAAGAGATAGACAATCCAAAGGGATGGAACCAAGGGTAAAATAGCGATAAATACTACTCGATATATATCGAGGTGAATCATTAACTTTCGTTTATTTAAACGATCTATCATACTTCCTGACCAAGCGTTTGTAAATAAAGTGGCTAATGGTTTTATCACATATAAAGTAGCGACAGCTAAGGCTGAACCACCCATATTATAGACAAGTACATTCAGTGCGATTAAATAAATCCATGCACCTAAATTCGCAATACCAACTCCGGACAATAGTAATAAAGGATATTTCCAATCTTTAAGTAATTTTTTCACTTTAGGCACCCACTTTCTAAATTGTTTAAAAAAAACAAAAAAATCCCACCCCCAAGACTTTTAGTCTTAGGGACGAGATTTATCATCGCGGTGCCACCCTAGTTTGTTAATATGTCGCCATATTAACCTTATCAGGTACTGCACTATTTTCATGCTTATACCTTAGCTCTATAACGGGAGCTCCCGTCACACCATCCACTTTTAAAAGGTTCCGATGTGCTGCTCAGAGGCTTGATTCAATAAAGAATTTTTGCTCCTTTTCAGCTAAATGGAGCTCTCTGTGAAAAATTCATTTTATCTACTCTTCTCTTCACTGCATTTGGTTTTTTCCATATTATCACATAACTATTTAACTGTAAATAATAAATAATCAGATATTTCAAGCTATGCCAATGTTAATAGTCTTATTTATTATTTTTTCTAAAAATTACGGTGCGTGAAATTAGTTGGATCTCTAAAAAAAAGAGCCAATTATATATAGGCCCTTCAAAATTTCCAAATTAATTCGTGTTTGCCTCTACTAACGGTTGTAGCGGTGGTTCTAATTCTAGTTCTAAATTGTCACCCTCTTGTAAATCTTGTCCTTTTTCAATACTTTGACTCGTTACATAGCCCATACCTGAAGTTTTTAAATCTAATTTTAATAGCTTGGAGAAATACATAACATCACGCATTGACCAACCTTTTAGGTTAGGCATTTTCACATTACTTCCTACTAGAAGTATGCGATCTCCTTCACTCATTACTTCGCTAGTCTGTGGATATTGTTTTATTATCTTTCCTTCTCCTAATAATACCGGCTGAAGTTTCTCTTTTTCTGCAATATTTTTTACAGTATCCATTGTTTGATTTACATAATTTTGTACTTTTATTTCAGATTGCTTTGTTGCATCTGCCATTTGCTTTTCTGTATATGGTTTCACTTTTAAATATTCTAGACTATTTTTCATAACTGGTTTAAAAATTTCAGCAAGAGGCTGAGCACCGTATTCATTCCCCTTTAATTTAGGTTGCTTAATGGCTAAATATACGACTAATTGCGGATCATCAATTGGAGCCATTCCTAAGAATGAAAAAATATAATTATCTTTCCCTTCCATATATCGTCCATTTTCAGGATTCGGAATTTGCGCTGTCCCTGTTTTACCACCAATCGGATAACCATCAATTTTATACATCGTTCCCGTTCCTTTTGATGAAGTAATAACTCGCTCCATTAAGTTCCTTACCTTATCTGCAGTTTCTTTTTTAATCGGATTCCCTATTTCTTTAGGTTGATTTTCCATAATAACTTGTTTATTTGTTGGATTTACAACCTTATCAACAATATAAGGTTGCATCATTTTCCCGTCATTTGCTATAGCTGTGGCCGCTTGTACGATTTGAATAGGAGTTACAGTTGAGCCTTGGCCGAAAGAAGTAGTAACTTGTTGAATTTGAGTATTTAACAATAATGTATTTTTACTTTCTCCAGGTAAATCTATCCCTGTTTTTTGATTGAAACCAAATTTATTCATATATTGCTTGAATTTATTTGGTTTCAGTAACTGGTCTTCTAAAATAGAAAAAGCAACGTTCGATGACCTTTCAAACCCTTCATCAAATGTAATTGAGCCCCATCCATAGCCGCCATTATGATCTTTAATCTCTGCTGAACCAACTGCGTATTTTCCTGATTGGAAATATTCTTTCCCGTTATATACACCTTCATTAATTGCAGCAGCTAATGTAAAAACTTTCATTGTAGACCCTGGTTCGAATGCATTCGCAATTGGATCGTTTAAAAAATATTCAATGTCTCCTTTGTTAGGATTATAACTAGGCTTACTAGACATTGCTAAAATCTTACCTGTTTTTGGATCCGCAATAATACCTACTAACATAGAAGGATCATAGTGTTGCGCAGCTTTATTCATCGCGTCTTCTAAAAAACTATTAATTTGTTTATCAAGCGTAAGGTATACGTTATTTCCATTTTTAGCAGGTTCTATTTTTCCTATATCATTTGTAAGTGGGATACCATTTCGTGAACCTACATATTTTACATTTCCGTTTGTAGAGCGCAAATATTTATCCAAACTTTCTTCAAGCCCAAACTTGCCCTCCGCATTACCTTTATCATCTGGTCTTGCAAAACCAAGTATATACGAGGCGAAGTCTTCATTTGGGTATACTCTGGCTTTTTCTGTTGTAAACGATACACCTGGTATTTTCAAATTTTTAAGTTCTTCCTTCGCTTCTCTAGATAAGTTACGTCCAATTTTACCAATTTCAACTTGCGTACGTCCTTCATGAAAATTTTTCATGATCTCCTCTTTATCAACTTCAAGCGCATCTGCTAAACGTTGTGCAGTATCTTCTTTATCTTTTAATTTATCTTTTCCTTTTAAGTTTACAACGATGCGATATGTCGTTGAGTCTTGGACTAATACTTTACCGTTTTGATCATAAATTGTCCCGCGATTTGCCTCTAAAACTCCATTTTTGTTTTGTTGTTCCTTCGCAAGATCCTTTACATTAACATTATGCACGACTCCTACTGCTTGAATATAAAATATACGTAAAAGCATAGTAAGAAACAAAACAATAAAAGCAATCATCATATATCGAGCGCCTTTATTCGTTTGAAGTTTATGCATACTAATCTCCTTTCTTTTCCAATGTATTAATGCAAAGATGCGCTACTAAATATGTTGTTTTTGTTTTCGATACTATATGTTTCGAAGTTTTCTTTCTAATTCCTTTAAAACAATACGAAACTAGCTATGCTTACTTTTATTTTTTATTATTTTTATTTATTAAAAATACGGTGCGTGAAATTTAAGGATTTTCAAACTAAAAAGAACCTACTGTTGATTTAAAATAAATGCCGAATGAAAATCACTCTAAACTCTTAATTTCACCGCATATAAAAAGCCAACGTTTTGAATGAAGTTTAATCAAAACGTTGGCTTTCCTTTATTGTATAGAAAAAGATATGACCACTTTAATTCAACTATAACAATTAAGCCTTCTCTCTCATTTAATTCTTTAACATACGCATTTATGCTCTGCTTTTTCACTATAAAAATTCCCCCTTTAGATACCCATATCCAAAGGGGGAAACTTTTTTATAAAACTACATCTACAAATAGTAGGTTCTTAAGATTAAGCTATGTGGTTGTACTTCGCTAAAAAAGGAATTCGCTTTGTTACCAATGCATACATTTTGAAAACGATTTTCGCTATCGGTTCGATTATACGTTTGCTCTGCAGCAACAAGCTACTTGTTGTAAATGTTACGACTGCGGCACCAATTACATCTAGAGGGAAATGAACCCCTACGTATAAGCGTGATATACCAACTAAAACTGCCCATATAAGCGCGATATATTTAAGCTTCTCTCCTCTAAGAATAAATACAAAAGCAATCGAAAATACAAGAACAGAATGATCACTTACAAACGATGAATTTGCTGCATGTGGTACTAGTTGATGCACATCATGTGATACAAAAGGACGTGGATGGTAATATACCGCATGTATGAAAACATTTACTAGTAATGCGATAATAACTGCAATTGTCGTATATAAAACTGTGTATTGTTTTCTTATCGCATTCTCTTTCTTTCCGTTATGAAACCACAAAGTAAACATTAATAGAATTGCTACATAAGCAGCACTATTTGTAATAGCGATCATTAGCGTATCTAATAGCTTGGACGATCCAGCAAAATTATTAATCCATTGAAGTACTGTGTAATTCATATTACTCTCTCCTCATTAACTCTTATTGCACTTTAAATAAAGATACAAGTTTTCTTGATTTACACAGTATACAACATAATTATGAATTAGGTTTAACCTTTGTTTCATTTCATTCTCATTTTACTATTATTCATTTGACAATCGTGTAACTATTTACATGAGTTAAATATGTATAAGGCTGTACAAAGCTTTTAAATTACCGGATTAACAATCTATGCATATATAAAATACATAACATATTCATTTAAATATATTAGTTGTGAAATCATATTTTCATTCCATACGAAGGGCGATATTACCGAACTGTTCCCCTTGCTGCATACGATTTAAAGCTTGAATTGCCTCTTCTAATGGATATACTTTATCAATGATTGGTTTAATTTTATGTTTCTCTATAAACTGAATCATCTCAATAAACTCCTCTCGACTTCCCATTGATGTTCCCATAATATCAATTTGATTATAAAACAATGCTCGTAACGGTAATTCAATTTTATCTCCTGAACTTGCACCAAAATTAACGATTCTTCCATTTGGTTTTAATATATCAAAATATTTTAAGAAAGTCGCTGGACCTATACTATCTATAATTAAATCTACTTTTTCTCCATGTAAGCACTCTTCCCAATTACCAGAACTATTAAAAGAAAAGTCTGCTCCATATATTTCTGCAGCCTTTCTTTTACTCTCTATCCTTGAAGTAACACTCACCTTTGCTCCAATTGCTTTAGCAAATAACATAGCATAAGTAGCTACACCACCGCCAATTCCCGGAATTAGGACATGTTCTTCAGTTTTTAATCTACCTTTTGTAAAAAGCGCTCTATATGCAGTTAATGCCGATAAAGATAAAACGCCAGATTCTTCCCACGTAAGATAGGATGGCTTTTCCACTACATTTTCTGCTGGTACAATAACATATTCAGCAAATGTTCCATCTGCTGGTCCGCCTAGTACTTCAGGTAACTCTGGTATTTCATGAGTATTATTCCATCCAATACTAGGGTTAATAATAACCTCGGTATGTAGTAAAATATTTGAAACTCCTTCGCCTAGTTCTATAACAATACCTGCACCATCTGACCCTAAAACTAATGGTAGTTCCATTTCTTTTCTATTATTCATTATAAATAATTCGCGATGATTTAAACCTGCTGCTTTTAATTTCACTTTAACCTCTCCAATGTTAGGAGTTATCTCAGGTGATAATTTATATTCTAAACCTTCTAATCCTTTTTTATGTTGATGTACAATAGCTTTCATTAATAATCCCCCTTAATAATTTTAATGTACTAAAAATATCGAAATAAATAAAATAATCTGATTGTGACAACTGGAAAATAATAAAAATTATTATGATGAAAAAACAAAATCCTCCCCACACTTTTTTTGTAGGAAGGACTTTAATTGATACTACTTATACTTTGTTAATACTCTTTTTGGCCAATGTTAATATATTTTGAATAAACGGTGCTTTTGCATTTGTATATGAAACACGATCAAAAGGATATGTAGCAGCAAGCATCTCTTTTAATACTCTATATTCTTCACATGCCCACTCATGATTTATTAGAAAGTCTCGAAATAAAAGGTTGTTCCTCCATTCCTCGCTATTATAAATATAAACATGTAAATGGTGGGTACCAGCTCTCCATTTACCTTTTCTAAAAAAACGCCAATTAGGTGTTTTTTTAGGAACATATTCATAGCCAATTTCTTCTAGGGCTTCCCTCCAATTTCCGGTAATTTGTAAATTTGTTACGCCGATCATCATATCAATAAGAGGTTTAGCCCCTAACCCTTCTACGGCTGTGCTTCCTATATGTTCAATAGCAATAATTTCTTCATGGAGTAAAGGCACAATTTTATTTTTTTCATTTAAAAACTCTGTATGCCAATATTGTTGGTACGGTTTAATTATGATTTTTCCATCCATTTGCTTTCCTCCTTATAACTGTATATTATTATATTTATAAAATTTAAGTTTATAAATATAGGGATTTCACAAAATATGTCGAATACTGTAATGGACAACTTAATTATATTAAATTTGAGGTGAATTATGAAAGATATTCCAGTTAAAATTCAGTTAGATACTATAACATTCCAACTAAAAAAATATCATAATTTTGATTGGCTTACAAAACTAGGTACAGTATTTGCGGTTTTTGACCAACAAGATTCCGGTAATATAAGTTTTGGTGTTGAAAAGAATGGGAAAAAGAACTTTATAAAGTATGCAGGGGCACAAACACTCGCATATAATGCTTCTACAAATGAAGCTATACAAAGATTAAAAAGCTCAGTTACTATATACAATGAATTAAAACACGTTTCTCTTATAAGTTTAATTGATCACTACCCTGTACAACATGGATATGTTGTAATTTTTGATTGGTTTGACGGTGAATGTCTTCACCCGCACTGGAGTTTCCCACCCCCAGAAACATATAATGATCCTAACTCACCATTTTATAAATATAAGAAATTATCCGTTAAAAATAGGCTAATTTCATTAAATTCTATTTTTAATTTCCATACTTACGTTGAACACAAAAACTATGTAGCTATTGATTTTTATGACGGTAGTATTTTGTACAACTTTAAAACTAATGAAACAAAAATTTGTGATATTGATTTATACAGTAACAAACCGTATGTAAATAAGATGGGACGAATGTGGGGATCATCTCGTTTTATGTCACCTGAAGAGTTTCAACTTAACTCTATAATAGACGGAAAAACAAATGTATTTAATATGGGGGCTATGGCTTTTGCACTACTAGGTGGCGGGCAAGATCGTTCCTTTATGAAATGGGAAGCTAGTGAAGGCTTATATGAAGTAGCATACCGTGCTGTAAATGAAAATCGTAGTGAGCGCTATGCGTCAATGGAAGAGTTTAATAATGCATGGTTAAAAGCCTATAACACTGAAAATCTATAAAAACTACATACATTATAAAAGTACATGTAAAACTTGTACTTTTATAATGTATAATACATATGGGATTGAAATTCAGGATAACGGGGCATGTATTATGAACTTTGTTTACATTAATCAAAATGTTTTAAATAATCTTCTTTATATTTTAAGCAGTATATTTGTTTTTTATTTTATTTATGATAGTGGGTACTTCGGGAAGAAATATAAGAAACTACTTATCATTCTTTGTACGAGTATCCCACTAATTTTATGTATGCGATATCCCATCTATATGGATGAAAATTATATTCACGATTTAAGACAAATCCCCTTTTTAATTGGTACACTTTATGGTGGATTTCCAGTCGGTATTGCATTACTCATGATTTTATTAATAATACGTTTTATGTTTTATGGTTTTAGCCTGTTAACAATCATTGTTTATGGAACGATGTTAATAATTACAGCATTCGCATCATCAAAATTTAATACATACAATAGGAAAATAAAAGTAACTTCATCTATGTTTTTAACTTTTTTCCTTGCAATATTTACAACAGTAATTGTTTTAACTCTATCGGATTTTGAAGTGAATAATTTGTACATTATTTATTTCATTCTATTACCAACTTTTTTAATATTATTTATGGTCTATTTTAATGAAGTTTTAAAAGATGCAATATGCATGCGCTCAAAATTAATAAAAGTTGAAAAAATGGAGATTGTCAGTCAACTCGCTGCAAGTATTTCACATGAAGTAAGGAATCCATTGACTGTTGTAAAAGGATTTACACAACTTTTAAAAACACCCAATATAACTCAACAATCCAAAGATGAGTATATTGAACATATTCTTGAAGAGTTAAATCGTGCACAAGCAATTATTGATGATTACTTAACTTTTGCCAAACCGGCTTCAGAAAAACTAGATCATATTTCAGTGGAGCACGAGTTAAATCGAGTTATTAATATGATGTTGCCTTTTTGTAACATGAATAATATTAATATTACAAAAGAGTTCTCAGAGGGAACAATTATTGGTAATACACAGCATTTCCATCAATGTTTTTTAAATTTAATAAAAAACAGTATAGAAGCAATGCCATGTGGCGGTAATCTAATTATTTCTGCAACTGTTAGCAATAATAAGGTCATAGTAAGGATTCAAGATAGTGGAGTTGGAATGTCGCAAGAGCAAATTAATCGATTTGGCGAACCATATTTTAGTACAAAAACGAAAGGTACGGGTTTAGGAACGATGGTTGCTGTTAAAATTATTGAAACGATGCGAGGCAGTTTAAAAATCCGAAGTATCGTTAATAAAGGAACTACTTTAACTATTACATTCCCAAAATATAACAATGAGAGCACGTTGCATAATAAATAAAAAAGGAGCATAATGGCTCCTTTTTTATTTCGATACAAAAAGTATCTGCTATGTTTTTTTAATTTACATTTAGAAGAGACTAATTAGAAATTAGTACCCTTAGCTCCAACAGCTACATCCAACAATAATTAATAAAATAAATAACACAACTAATAAAGCGAAACCTCCACCAAAACCACAAGAACCGCCGAAACTCATATTTTCTCCTCCTTTTGGTTTGAAAACTAATAGGTAGTTGATCATTTTAACTGGTTCGTATTATACAGTATGTATATCTCCCTTTTTTGAGCATGTCTTCATAAAAATTAGTAAAAGCACTCTATTGAGAGTGCTTTAAAATGGGTACCAGAAGCTTTGGAATACATTCAGCTTTAAGTAAACTGCAATAATCAAAATGATAATACCAACAAAAAGTGTGATGTAATCCTCCTTTTGTGCGTCTTTTGCATAGTACCACGTTCGTTTATCCTTTTTTCCAAAACCTCTTAAATCCATTGCATTTGAAACAGTATCAATCCTTTCTAATGAATGAATAATAAGTGGCCAAAAAATTAAAACACGGTTTTTCATACGAATCCACAAGCTCGCTTCTCCTTTTTCAAAAGGTACGCCTCTTGCTTCCTGCGCGTGTCTAATGATTATATATTCAGATTGAATGCTTGGTATATAACGCAGTGCAATATTTATTGCATATGTAATTTTATAAGGAACAGCAAATTTATTTAAGCTGCTCACAAATTCACTTGGATGAGTTGTATAAATAAAAAGAAGTGTAAATGGTAATAACGTAAAATATTTCAATGAAAGTGTAGCTGCATAAAATAAAGTTTCATATGTAATTGTTGCATAACCTATATAAAAAAAAGAGGTATACGATCCCGTTAATTCCGATCCATGGGTGGGCGTAATGAAAAGAATCATAACGGAATTTAATAAACTAAATGTAAATATAACGCTGAAAATAACTATAATTTTACGCAATTGAATTTTTGCAATTAAGAGGCCGATACATCCAACAATAAATAAAATTAGCAATATACGAAAATCAAAAAATAAAAAAGTAAGTGTCATACAAAATATAAATAAAGATAATTTAATTGCACCATCCATACGATAAAAATACGTATTATGCATATTCCTCCCTCCTATTAGCTTCAATATAAAGTTTCACAAATGTTTCTGGAGTTGGAATTCCGCTTAATTTAGCTAGTTTTATTAATGAAATCTCCCGTAGATTAGCTCTTTGTAACGTTCCTTGATCCCCTAAAACAGTAGATACAGTATTGTCCGCAATAATTTTCCCTTCATGCAGAACTACCGCTCGATCTGCATATTCTAAAGCAAGATTCATATCGTGTGTGATAATAATAAAGGATATGCCCCTTTTAGCCAGTTTTCTAATAAACGACATAAACTGTTTGTAATGGTAATAATCTTGTCCGGCTGTTGGCTCATCTAATACAATAAGTTTTGGGTTTGTTATAAGTACAGATGCAATAGTAAGCCTCTTTTTTTGTCCATAGCTTAATGCCTGAATTGGCCAGTTACGAAATGAATATAATCCACAAATTCTTAAAGCTTTTTCGACTCTTGTCTCAATCTCATCTTTAGAAACCTTTTTTAATTGTAATGAATATGAAACCTCTTCTAAAACAGTAGGCTGTGTAATCATTTGATTTGGGTTTTGCATAACATAAGAAATAACTTCCCCGCGTTTACGAATAGACCAACAATTTATATTTTCTCCATCGAATGTTATTCTCCCATTCTTTGTTTTATTTATTCCTATAAGAGTATGAGCTAATGTCGATTTCCCTGCTCCATTATGACCCAATAATGCTACTATTTCTCCCTCTCCTATTGAAAGGTTGATATCTTCTAAGGCTGTATGTTTGTTATTGTACGTAAATGATAAATTTTCTATCTTGCACAAAACTTTTTTAATATATTTGTTTTTTGATGAAACTTGCTTCTGCATCCAGTTCTTTAATAGGCTATGAACGCCTGCATTACGAAGATTTCCAATTGGAAATACCCTAACATTATTACTGTCAAAATTTAATTTCTTTAGCGCCTCTATATAAATAGGTTCTCTTAGTCCGATATTTGGTAATATATCAGAATTTAAAATACTATCCGGTGAACCAACGGCAATAACTTCTCCCTCATCTATTAAAATAATTTTATCTAAATCAAGGTTTAAAATTTCTTCTATTCGATGTTCAATAATTACAATTGTTTTATTATATTTCTCATGTATATTTTTAATGAGTTCTATTGTATTCAAACTACATGCAGGATCCAAATTAGCTAACGGTTCATCAAATAATAATATATCTGCATTTGTCGTTAGCAGACCTGCAAGAGAGACTGTCTGTTTTTGACCTCCTGATAATTCATGTGGACTTTGTGTATGAAAGTCCTGCATGCTTACCTTTTTTAAAGAATCCGTAACAATCTTTCTCATTTCTATTTGATTTACACAATCGTTTTCTAATGCAAATGCTACATCCTCTTCGACAGTAAGGCCTATAAATTGTGCATCTTGATCTTGTAATATTGTCCCTACATGTTTACTCTGTTCAAAAACACTACCTTTTCTCGGATCCTTTCCAGCTATTAAAATGTTACCGGTACTTATCCCTTCGTAAGAAAATGGGATTAGCCCATTTATACAATGAGCTAATGTTGACTTACCTGAACCACTTCGTCCAGCGATAAGTACCTTTTCCCCAGGATATATTTGAAATGTAATATTTTTCAAAGTAGGCTGCGTAGCATGCCTATATTGAAAGGTAAATTGTTCAAAAGAAATAATTGGTTGCATGTATTCATCCCTACTTTTCAATTTTTAAATGTGTATGTTTCTTATTTGATTTCGCTAAGCCGATCGTGATTGGTAAGCCAAGAACTAAAAATACGATAACGTCTGCAATTGTTGCGCCTAGTACTTGTATAACTATTTTGTCAAACGGTTCTCCCATCACAATAATATCGAATGCTCCAGCAAATATAATAGCTATGACAATACCAATTAACCCTGCAATTGCAAAATAAGAAATATCACGGTTATTATACGTTCCATGTTTTACACTAAAACCAACTCTTTTTTGTATGAGTCCCATTGCAAAACCAATAATACCTGAACTAATAACCCATCCCCACCAAATACCCCAACCAGCGATCGTATCTGTAACGGTATGACCGATGAGTCCTATTAAAAGCCCTGCTACCGGGCCAAATAACGCTCCAAAAACTGTTAAAATAGCCAATGCGGGTTTAATAAATGTATTCGGTGCGATAGAAAATCCCCAAAGCCCTAATACCCCGTATAAAGCTGCTCCAATTCCAATAGCTACTACTAGCTTTGTCGTTAATTTATTCATTACAATTCCCCTCTCGTATTATTCAACTTTTAATACTCTATATTTATTTTGAAAATGAATTATGCATCGACACTTCCTTTCTATACAACAAAAAATGACCTCTTAAATAAGAGGTCATTTTCTTTCACGTAAAAGAATCCCCTTATCTTTCAAAAGACACATAGTGTCCTCTGCGGAATTAGCACCTTCCTATGTAATTACATAGGGGTTGCTGAGGTTTCATAGGGCCGTTCCCTCTACCTCTCTGGATAAGTATGTATTTGTAATCTGTATTATGGCACTAACAATAAATAATTTCAATACTTTTCTTACTATTTTTATTTTTCGATAAATAGTTCATTCAAATCATTGTATTCTTATCGGAATTATGAAATAATGGATTCAAAATTGTTACGGGAGGAATGCATGATGAAAGTAATTGGCTTAATTGGTGGACTAAGTTGGGAATCAACATCGTTATATTATAAACATATTAATACACTAACTCTCTCTCAATATGATCAAAATGCGAAGCTTGTTTTATATAGTATGGACTTTGGTGAAGTAACTACATTATTACAAAATCATCAATATGAAGAAGTGAAAAATGAATTAGTCGCAGTAGCAAAAAAAGTAGAACACTCTGGAGCTGAATGTTTACTAATGTGTTCTAATACTGTACATCTATTTGCTGAGGAAGTAGAACAAGCAATATCAATCCCACTTCTTCATATCGGTGATGTAAGTGCTAAAGAAATGGTAGAACAGAATATAAAACGGATCGGATTATTAGGAACGAAACAAACAATGGAAGAAGATTTTTATACATCACGACTAGCAAAATATAACATTGAGACAATTATCCCAAATGACGAAGAAAGAACTTTTATCCATCACGTCATATTAAATGAATTAAGTAGAGGAATTATTTCAGAAACATCAAAAGAAAAACTAATACAAATTACCAATTCATTAATTAATAATGGGGCTGAAGGAATTCTACTTGGCTGTACGGAAATTCCTTTGCTCATTTCCCAAAATGATCTATCTGTTCCTGTTTTTGATACTGCTTATTTACATGCGAATACTGCTGTACAATTTGCTGGATAATAATATAAAAGCATACAGGTAGAGCCTCTATGCTTTTATATTATCCGAACTATTTATTTAAAAGAGCATCAATAACTGCAATGGCTCTTTTGGAACCACCACACTCTAAAAAACTTTCATTCAATTTTCGAATGCCATGTTTATACTTTTTATTTGAAAGAACGTCTGTTACCGCCTTTTTTAAAGTTTGCACATTAACATGCTCTTTCAATAATCTATGTGCTGCCTCCAGCTCAGTTAATCTTTGCGCTATCATAGGTTGATCTTTATCATGCGGTATTATCACAAATGGGACATTATAATGGATTGCATCGTGCACACTATTCATTCCACCATGTGTAATAAAAACATCTGCTTCACTTAATATTTCTGATTGAGGTACGTAAGGGGCTATAATAAAGTTGTCTGGCGCTTGCTTAATTTTTGAAATATCATTTCTATCACCGATCGCCATTACTACAATCCCTTCGAAATTTGAAAAAGCATCAATACAAGTATTAAAAAATGGTTCGAGCCCTTCAAGAAGTGTTCCCATTGAAATATAAATAACTTTCTTTTTTGAAAGCAATTCAAGTGGAAACTTTGCATTTGTTTTGCGCTTTATAATACTCGGTCCAATAAAAACATTGTTTTCTCCGAACGAATCGCTATTAGGTTGAAAATAACGACTTGTATACACGAGACTAATATCTCCCTTATTATGCATAAATTGAAGATTATTTTTGGGCTTTACTCCAAATTCATATTCCATTTGATACAGTAACTTTTCAGAGAGTTCATCGGGTTGGAATTGTATTTCTGCATTTGGATGAAAAGGCAAGGTTTCCAATAATACTGGTGGAATTAAAAATATAGGAGAGGAAACTATGCTTGGAACCTGTAAATATTCCTTTACTAACTCTCCAGCACCAAATATATCATAAACTACGAAATCAAAATTAATGCTTTTACATAATTCTTTCGTAATTTCTAATATATATAAAGAAGTTTGAACATGTACATGAAAGAAAGATTTTAATCCATATGAAGTTTCATTATCAATAGAAATCTCCTTTAATAAATCCGGATGAGTATGTACAATAGCTCCCAAAACTTCAAGCCTTTCCTTAAAGTTTTCCGTTGTAATATAGTGTACGTTATCACCTCTTTCAGTAAAGGCCTTTACTAAACTTAATGTAGGATTTACATGTCCCTCTGCAGGAAAATTAACTATTAAAATATTCAACACCTATTTCTCACTCCTTACAATTCAATGTTCTTATTAATCGTACTGTTATTATTACAAGCAATCTTCCTCTAATAGTCCCAATATGCTTACTACTTTAGGTTGATAAATAATTATCAGTCATCGGAAAAGGCATCTACATAAGTAGATGCCTAACTGTGATAAGGAGTGTTCTGTGAGGTTAGGATAAGCTTTTCTGCTTGTCCTATGCTATCAATATATGAATTATTTTATAAAACGTGCATATCTAATAGAATTATTTTAACCATTTTATTTGATCAAATGGATAATATACCATTTTCACTTTACCTATTACATGTGACTCATTGATAAGTCCAAGTGTATTCCTACTATCTTTACTATGATTTCGATTATCACCTAATACAAATAATTTATGCGAGGGAACTTTCATTTCTCTAAAGTTTGAAAAACGATTTGATACTTGTGACATATCTAACTGTATATACAACTCATCTCGCTTTTTACCGTTAATATATACCACATCGTTTCTTAATTGTATGTTATCCCCTGGTAATCCAATAATTCGTTTCACGTAGTATGTAGGCTCGTCTTCTTTTTTTATTATTACAACAGCACCATGATGAAAAGAAGAAAAATAGACACTAGCCTTATTAACTAGTATGCGATTATTTTCATTCAAAGTAGGTTGCATCGAAATTCCTTCTACCATACAAAATAAAAATGACTTATTAATAATAATAATTCCTATTATAATTAAAATATAGCTACATATTTTTCTCCAATCTTTTAGAATCAATTGCTTCATATATACCTCATTTCTAATCTATTCGTATGTAAAAACGTCTCTAGTCCATATAAATGCTAGAGACGTTTCGTATATTTTAATTCTCTTTAGAGTCATCTATTTTTGGTGCTTCGCCAGTTAATCGCTTATTTTTTAAATCAAAATAAGCATCTAAAACTTCTTTTCCAATATCAGAGTTAATACCAGACTTATCATTTATAACCCATGGTACTACAACAGAAAATGCTACTTCTGGATCATCATATGGCGCATATCCTGCTAATGTTAAATTATAGCATTCTCTACGATCGCCTTTCTCATTTCTCCCAATATCACTTTCTCCACCGTATACAGTCTGTGCAGTTCCAGTTTTGCCAGCTGGTTTATACGGTGCTTTTTGGAACGCCCTTACTCCCGTTCCATCCCCTTCTTGGAATACTTTCCTAAAGCCTTCTTTTACTTGATTGATATATTCTTCTTTCATATCAATTCTATTTAAAACAACGGGTTCTATTGATTGTACTACTTTACCGACCTCATCTTTTTGAACGGTTTGTTCTCTAATTTCTTGAAGAATTTGTGGTTTCATACGATACCCGCCATTTGCAATAGTTGAAATATATTGTGCAAGCTGAAGTGGTGTATACGTATCATACTGACCAATGGAAAAGTCTAATAAGAAACCTGGCTGATTATCTTTTCTCCCAATTTGCCCCGCTGTTTCATTCGGTAAATCAATGCCTGTTGGAACACCTAAACCAAATTGTCTGAAATAATATCTCATCTTATCAAAGTATTCTTGTTTAATATCTAATGAACTGTTCTTTACATAATCCATACCAGCAATTTTTAATGCTGTGTTAAACATATAAACGTTAGAGGAAACTTGTAAAGCTCTTAGGTCATCTATATCTCCAAAATCTTTCCATGACTTTTTCTCCTTAGTTCCTTTAAACTTCATAGGTGCATCATAAAAATGTGTTCCCGGTGTTATAGCTTTTGTTTCAAATCCGGTTAATACTGTAGCACCTTTAACAGTTGATCCAAGCTCGTATGAACTTGTCAGCGTACCTAAAGCATAATCTTCTACTTCCGTTTTTCCGTCTTTTTCTACAAGTCTTTTCCCAGCCATCGATAATACTTGGCCGTTTTTCGGATTCATCATTACAACGAAAGCACGGTCTAACATTGATTCTGAACCTTTATATGCCTTTAATATTTTTTCTATACTCTCTTCTACTTTTTTCTGTAATTCCATATCAATTGTTAACGCTAAATTCTTGCCGCTTTTCCCTTCAGAAACTGTTTCCGTTCTAATTGTATTACCTTGTTTACCAGCAATACTTCTTACTTCTTCTTTCGTGCCATGAAGTACATCTTCGTATTGCTGTTCGATGTAACTTTTCCCGACCCGGTCATTCCGGCTATACTCCCGCACTAAATAATAATCTAATCGTTCACGTGGTAATCCCTCATCAGCATTCGAAACATTTCCAAGGACTGAACGGAATAAGCCATCATTTACATAGAGCCGTTCCCAATCAACTGATGCGTCAACCCCAGGGAGATTTGCTAAATTTTCGCTAATCACAGCATATTCCTTTTCACTAACATCTTTTTTAATAATTTGAGGTACCATTTGATAACCTGAAGTCATTTTACTTTTAATAGCTAACACTTCTATGTCTTTCGCTGTTAATTCTTGAAGATTTTTTTCTGTAACTCGCTTTCTTTTTAACTCTTCTATTTTTTTGTCTAACTCTTTTCCGTTAATATCCTTTTCTCTAAACTTATCTATTTCTTTTTTAGATACTAAATCTTGAGTAAGTTTTGGATTTAACTGCATCCAAAAATCTTTCTTATCCGTCTCGGTTAACTTATCTATATCTTCTTGCGGTATTTCAATTATTGCTGCAAGTTGTCTTGCAGTTTTTAACATTTCCTCCGCTTTTACACCTTTCACCTTTGTATATGTAATCGTACGTAAAGACTTATTGTCCACTACTGGATTCCCTTCACGGTCATAAATTTTGCCACGTGGTACTGTAAGCTTAACTGTTGCATTTTCCCTCTTCGCTACTTCATTTTTATATGTTTCTCCATCGAAAATTTGCACCTTACCTAACTGGATTATAATTCCAGGAAATAATAAAAATACACAAAAGAATAAAATATTTAACCGTATAGGTAGTGCTCTACCACTCTTTTTCTCTTTCTTTTTCACCTTGTCATAATCTCCTCCTTACAACATTTTTAATAATTTTAAGCTTTCTATATTAAAAGTAATGTACAATTTCCACACATTACTTTGTACGCATATTAATATAACGTTTAAAACTTAATAGAAATTAAAACAAACATAAAGAAAAGGTAAAGTTTACTAAATTAAATATAAAAATACCCAATAACAAAAGCTTAGCTTTGTTATTGGGTATTAGGTATTAGGTATTTTAGGAGTTAATATTAGAACGTATTGAAATACATCTATCATCACAATTTGATAGAGATTGTTTACTCTGAATTTTCGGCAAGTAAATCGTTACAGTTGTCCCGACGCCAACCTCACTCATTATACTTATTGTTCCTTGATGACTTTCAATAATTTTATAACTTAACATCAATCCAATACCGGTACCTTTTTCTTTCGTACTATAAAAAGGTTCACCTAATCTTTTAATTCTTTCTTCAGGTATTCCTATTCCTTCATCTATTACACTAATAACGACACCATTTTTATGTATTTCTTTTATATGGATTGAAATTTCCCCACCATTTAACATTGCTTCAATTGAATTTTGCAAAATATTAATAAATACTTGTTTCAATTGATTTTCTGAGCATTCAATGATTATCTCTTTGGAATCTGTAAATAGTTCAACTTGAATATTTGTCATGATTGCTTTTGTATTGATTAATGATACGACATTTTTAAAAATTTGATAAATATTTTTCTTTTCTGTATTTATTTCATCAGTTTTAGCAATCGACAAAAACTCTTGGAGGATTGCTTCTATTCTTTCTATTTCGGAAAGCATAAGGTCAAAATATTTTTCTTGATCTTCTTTATTAATTTGGAATAACTGTATAAATCCTTTAATTACCGTTAATGGGTTTCTCACTTCATGAGCTACACCGGCTGCTAATTGACCAATTGCCGCAAGTGTATCTGATTTATTTAGCAATTCTTCTGCCTTTTTCCGCTCTGTAATATCGCGGACAATGATCATAATTTTATCTTGTAATAACGGTAAACATCTAGCTTCAAAGAAATCAATACTTCCATTAATTGTTAGAGGATATTCTACAATTACATTCTTTCCTTCTTCTTTCAATTGGCGAATTGCTTCTTGAAATTGCTGTGCTACTGAAGACGGTAATATTTCGTAAAACTTTTTCCCCATAAAAGCTTCTGCGGGTACGTAAAATTTTGTAGGGGACCCTGCTTTATAATCTATAATTGTCCCGTCATCTTCTGTTAAAAAACATAAATCTGGTAAAGCTTTAAAAATTAATTCTAATTCAGAGGTTTGTTGTTTCAATTGCTCTTCTATCGCTTTTAAATGTGTAATATCTACACCAACAGCCCAGTAACTAAATCCTGTTACAGGAAACTGCTCTGATATATTGGACCACATTATCGTTTTAATTTCACCATTTTTACATGTTAAACGCATTTCCCAATCTCTAAAATTTTTTCCATGAGTCAAAAATTTATTTTGTATTTGATAGCGATAATTATGGTCAGGATACAGTAATCGAAGTGCGTTTGGATTCCCAATTATTTCTTCAGCAGTATAACCTGTTACAATCTCGCATTCTCGATTCCACAAAACAAAATCTCCATTATAGTCAAGCGCATCAACCATAACAGGCATGTTTTGTAAGATTGTATGCAGTTCTTCCTCTTTTCGAGAAAGTAACGATGTATTTTTACTTTGAACTACTTTTTTCACCCCATCTATAATGAGGTTAGAAAGCATTTCAAAATATTTCTGGCAATTTAAGATTTCGCTTCTTTTGGACCATACAACAAAAGATCCTAAATATTGATTGTATAAGAAAAGGGGGATTTCAATTTTTGGAAGTTTACATACTTTCATTTCATTAATTCCAAATGAAAATATACATTCGTTTTCAGCATCAAGAAGTTGATGTGATATGTTGGTTAATTTATAAAATTGTTCTGCCATGGTTTCTATTGTACTCACATCAATAAGTTCCATTAGCCGCGCATTCATTCCTTTTTCACCTCGATATGTAAAATTTATACAAATTCAAAATTCATACTTCTTCATTATACGAAGAAAGTGCCCCTAGGTATATAGCTGTAGAATAATTATTCAAACAAATTCTATTTTTCAATTAAAAACAGAAAATAATATGGGATTGTTACGCGCTGCTAGTAGCAGTATAAAAATACAATAACCGTAAAATTCACAAAAGTTTCACAACTATCATGAAAAATATAAACATTTATTCCAATATATTCTATATAATGAGTTGTAATAAGGCTTCTATGAATCTCATAGAATACCTTACCCCTAATAAAAAGAAAAAAAGAATCTATTTGGATTCTTTTTTTCTTTTTTTATTACATTACATATTTATATAAAGCATGTGCGACACCATGTTCTTCATTTGTTAACGTTTCGTATTGACACATCACTTTTATTTCTTCAACTGCATTTCCCATTGCAATTGATATATTTGCTTTCTCCATCATAGAAACATCGTTTAAGCCATCGCCTATTGCTACAGTGTTTTCAACTGGAATATTAAGATGTTCTGCTAAAGTATATAATCCATTTCCTTTTTGAGCATCTCGATGATTAATCTCTAAATTATGCCAATAGGAAGATGTAATAGCTAAATCTGTATTATGCAGAAATGTTTCTTTTAATTTTTTTAATTTCTCTATGTCATAAGAAAACGGTAAAAGTTTATGCACATGTATATCCATTTCTACAATTGGTTTACAACTTTCTGTACTATGAAATGCTGTATGCTCAAGATATAATGCAGCAATCGTTTCTAACTCTTTCAAATCGAAATTTTCTTTTGCATTCCTCACATACTCGATTTCATTACGTACACTCTCTACTCCATAATCTGGTACATACACACCTTTATTAGTATAAAGCTGATAATACAAGCCATTCTCTTCAAGATATTCTACAATCTCAAGTGCCTGCATATTTTGAATTGGATATCTCTTCATCATTTTCTTATCTTTATAAATAAGGGCACCATTTTCCGCAATAATTGGACACTCTAAATTAACTTCTAACAATAATCGTTCAATATCAACGATAGAACGCCCTGTACAAATAGCTACAACATGGCCTGCTTCCTGACATTTTCGAATTGCTTCTGCATTTTCTTTACTTATCATTTTATTACCGGAAAGAAGGGTTCCATCTAAGTCAATTGCTATTAATTTCATTATTTCTTCACCACTTTCTATAAATACACGAGATCTATTTAACAAAAAGGTATCGTTTTCATATTGAGCTCGTTAAGTACTTCTTATTTATAATTTATGAAAAGCGTTTCAGGTCAAGAAATAATTAAAAATAAAATCAAAAGCTTTTCTCTTTAAAGAAAAGCTTTTGATTTTAAACTATGAACTATAACTAATATATTTTGTCTCACACATATACACATTCTTTTCTTCAGTTGGGACATATACTTTAAACTTTTCTAAACGTTTTCCGTAAATATGAATCGTGACAACGCTTTCGCATTCAGCTATTTTAAGAATATGACAATCAGCTGGTGGAATGACTTTATCTGTTTCTCCTTCTCCCAAATAAAGATTTCCTGTATGGGTTAAATAAACAAGTGAATTTTCAAGCTGCTTAGTTTGTATAAAGTTCTGCACCATTATCCTTCCTGAAAAAACACCTTCTACTCCCCATGTACCATCATGATCATGTAAAGGTGTAGATTGTCCATCTTTCCATACAAGAGCTAATACTTCAAATCGCTTTAAAGGATCTTCATATAACAAGTGCCGTGCATATTGAGCCGAATTCGCCTTCTGTTTTTCTAGCGGAAGCCATGTTTTTTTTTCTAAAAGTTCTTCTAGTAATTTTTCAATCGCACAAACAATTTGATCTTCTAATAAATTACTATCAATTAAATCCGTTACAGCTTTAATAAATGTTTGAAACGTTTTACTTCCATTACACGTTAACATAAGCATCCTCCTCCACTCTTCTTTCACACACTTCCATACTAAATAGACCACTAAAAATTCACAATTGAGAAATAAAAAAACAAGGTACAGTAATTTTGTACCTTGCTGAACGTTTTACCTAGTTTTCAAAAGAATAGGTAAGTATTTTAATGTTTGTTCATTTTCTAATATACATTTTTCTAAATTGAACGATGGAGATAACTCTATTTTTTCAAAGGCATTTATAAAGGTAGTTAATGCAATCTCAGCTTCTAAACGTGCAAGTGGCGCCCCTAAGCAAAAATGAGGACCTTTACCAAAGGTTAAATGCTTTTCATTTCCTATTCTGTGTAAATTAAATTTAGAAGCTTGTAAGAACTTTTTCTCATCTGAATTTGCTGCACTTACCCATGCAACAATCATTTGATCCTTTTTCATAAAAGGTCCAAATATATTTGTGTCCTCTGTAATCATCCTAGCTAATGTAACGGGAAAGCGATAGCGTAATACTTCCTCAATCGCTTTTGAAATTAATGTAGGTTCTTTTCTTAACTCTTCATATATTCCAGGTGAATCCACTAAAAAGCAATAAAAGCTATTAATAATTAAATTTGTAGTTGTTTCATTACCTGCCGCTAATAAGCCTAAAGAAAAAGTAACTATTTCTTCATCGGTTAATCTTTCACCTTCATATTCAGCTCGTATTAAATCTGAAATAATATCGTCGGTTAAATGATATCTTTTCTCTTGAACAATTGGAAGCAGGTACGTTTTAAATTCATTTAACGCAATTCCTTTTTCTACATCCAAATCGTTAAATTTTTCTTTACTATATGGCATAAATAAAATATCAGACCATTCTTTAATCTTTTTACGATCCGTTGTTGGCACTCCTATTAAATCGGATATGACGGTAACAGGTAAAGGTGCAGCAAACTCTTCAACGATATTAACCTCACTATATTTTCCGATATGTTGTACAAGTTCATTTGCGATAGACTGATATGTAAATATAATAAAAAACGAATGATTAATAGAAATATTCTACGCCACTCGTTTTTTATCGGACTTCTTTTTACTGTACTTTTATTTTCTTTATGAGTTATTAGAAAAATAATTGTCTATATAAGTCTTTATTTTTTCAAAATCCTTTTCCATAAATAAGATTGCTGGTACTTCAATTATTGGAAGATTATTTTCATTATCAAAAGGTGGACACGGTTTGGGAACTACCAAATAGTCAACTGAGTTTTTATCCCTAATATAATTAATTGAAACATCATAATACTTAGAAAAATATTCCTTCAAATCATCCTGATTCCTTAAAAATGGTAGAGAAAATATTGAACCATAATTTATACCAGCGTCGACAATTAATACAAAGCATATTTTTTTCATGATACACCCTCCTCGTATAATAAGTTTTAAGTTAATAACTGTTCCTTGAAAATTAAATAGTTTTTATCTTCAAGAGCTACATCAAAAAAATGATGTATGGGTAAAATTTAGTCTTGGATAAGGTAACACTGATAAAAACAGGTTTCCTTTTTCTTTATATTCAATTAAATTATATCATTATTTTACATGAATTTCCAGAATTTGTTTTTTTATTTTATTGGTAAACTTATGCTTAGCATGAATTGGAGGGATATATATGATAGATTATAGAATAATTTCAAGAGAAAACTATTCAAATAAGATTGGAGAGCTTGTAACAATGCTTGAACATACAAGAGATGTTACATTGAGCGAAATCTCCAATTTAAACCAAAGTGATTTAGATTTCTTACCAAACGGTAGTTCAAACACTATTGGTTCTCTCTTATCACATATTGCAGCGATGGAGTTTGTTCATCAAGTTATCTCGTTTGAAAAAAGAGATTTAACTGAAAGTGAATATCTAAAGTGGCGAATTTCTTTAGAACTTGGAGACAAAGCAAGGGAAGGAATAAAAAAGCAATCTTTAGATTATTATTTGAATGAATTATCACAAGTTAGAGAAAATACACTAACATATCTGAAATCAAAACAAGATAGCTGGTTATTCGAGGAAAACAAGTGGGATAATGGTGTGCCTTATAATAATTACTACTTGTGGTTTCACGTTATGGAAGACGAAATTAATCATCGTGGACAAATAAGAACAATTAAGCGATTGATGGGAATAAATAAATAAATAAATAAATAAATCTTATTCAACCAAAGGGTGCTTTACTTGAGAAAGTCACTAGAAGAGTCAAATGATAACTATGAACTGCCCCCAATTGCTAGGTTTTGTTTAACAATTGGGGGCAGTTCATTTATAGCGCATAGGTAATCAGCTTTTTGTTAATCATGAGGTAGATATTTTTAACTAAAAAACCAATAATGGAAATATATCACAGCTTATGACCCGTTTTTACACGTATCTCGGCTGACCCCCATAATACACTGTATCCCGCTCTTCGGCGCTTCGAAAATATGGGAGCTATAATTAAACAAATACATAAACAAGTCGGAAAGCCAAACCGAAATATGTACGACATAACTGAAACAGGAGAAGAAATTTTTTATGAAATGTTAAGAGAGTTTCCCGAAAAGATTGCGACAAATAACGCTGAATTCCTTGTGCGTATCGCGCTATTTGAAAAACTTGATTACGAAGCTAGAAAAGAAATTTTAACAATACGCCAAGACGTACTACATAAACAGCTTACTGCTATTCAATCTTTACATGTTAGCTCATCTTTTATTACAGAAGTCATTGAATTTAGTAAATCACGTATTGAACATGAATTGCTCTGGATTGCATCACTTATGAAGAAAATATGAAAAAATAAAAAGAAAAGTTAAAAACAATGAATGAAAATGAGATTTATTATCAATACTATAATTAATAAAAGGGCAACCACGATTTGGCTACCCTTCAAAAATTTATACTTCTGGATCAAAAGTTTTGCAATCTGTTTCTTCAGTTGTAGATGCATGTTTACCTTTATGACTTACTACATAAATTGCATCTGCACTACATTTATTGCCGTTAGCCCAAAATTTACAGTTGTTTACTTCACATAAAACGTCTTGTGCCATAGTATCACACCTCCTTGTTCTATTATCATTAACAAAATTCGGAGGTATGATACTCTTTGTCATGCATTTTTTATTACCTTTTTAACTTTCTTAATGGTTCAATGTCTCCTTGTACAATAGCATCTATATTTTCGGTTATTTTTTCAATGTCAAAATGCCACCATTGAATTTGCAATAATTCTTCTATTATTGTATTTGTGAATCGTTCCTTTATTTTATTTGCAGGGTTTCCGCCAACAATTGTATATGGTGCGACGTCTCTAGTCACAACAGATTTAGCTGCAATGATTGCACCATCCCCTATTTTTATTCCGGGCATAATAGTTGTATCCATACCAATCCAAACGTCATTTCCTATAACTGTATCACCTTTGTAAGGTAAATCAGACAAACTAGGTGTATACTTCTCCCACCCATTTCCAAATATATTAAATGGATATGCCGAAAATCCATCCATCCGGTGATTCGCTCCGTTCATAATAAAGGTAACTCCATTTGCAATACAACAAAACTTTCCAATAGTAAGATGATCTCCAAGAAATTCATAATGATGTAATACTCGATCTTCAAATGTTTCTCCATCTTTCGCATCATAATAAGAATAGTCACCAACAAATATATTAGATTTCGTTATTGTATTTTTTATAAAATGAACGTTTTGATTTCCTTCAATAGGGTATTTAACATTTGGATTAGGATTCATGTTGCACAGCACTTCCTTTACCATTCATTTCACTTTCTACTGCTATTACTGGCTTTAAATTGTATATAGGCAAAATAAACAATAATCCAATAACAAATAGTAGAGCCGTCCCCTCATACATCGTACCTAATGAAAACATCTCCTTTAATGAACCAGCTATACTCATCGTTACTACCATTGAACCGGTGAATAGTGGACTTAAAATGCCATTTACTCTACCAATAAAATCCGTATCACTATTTTGTATAATAAGTGTATTTATCCCTATTTGAATACAAGGTAGGGCTAAACCACTGAAAAGTTGTGCTGTAAGTGTCACCCATAAATTTGTAGAGTATCCTATAATAGCAATTCCAATTGCCTGACCAAGCATACCTACAATTAACATTTTTTGCGGAGCAACGTTTTTCGCAAATACCATCGCTAGAGCTCCGCCAACAATCATCCCCGCACCATTTACTGTTAGTAACCATTGTAAACTCTCTTTTGATAACCCTAACTGCTCAGTCACAATAAAGATGCCTAGTGGCTGAATTAAACCTATACCTAGTCCTGCTGCCATAAAACAAAACCCTAGCAAAGTTAATGCTTTTTTCTTTTTTACATATTTAATACCATCCAGCATTTCCTGTAACAGCGTAATTTCTTTCTTCTCATTATCATTCTCAAGATCTTTCGGAAGAAATAACAACACAGCTGCTGCAAGTAAAAAAGCGATACCTGTTATGATGATTGAAATATAAATTCCAAAACTATGAAAAATAAATGTTCCAAGAATAGGTCCTAACACCATAAAAATCGCAAATATTGTTTGATATATAGACATCGCTAATTGAATGTGTTCCGTTGATAAATGCTGTTTAAACAACTTCATACCGGATGGTTGAGAAAACTGCGAAAGGATTGCAGAAATAAGCGTCACAAAAAACACGATTTTCCACGTTCCAAACATAAGAGTAATTAATACAGCGAATACGGAAATAGAACTTAACGTCTCACACCATATCATTGTCTTCTTTGGCTTCCACCTATCAGCAAAAGTTCCCCCAATGAATGAGAAAATAAAAATGGGAGCAAATTCAGCAACCGAAATCATTGAAATAGCAAAAGCATCACCTTTCGTCATTTCCATAACATAAAGTAATATCGCAAAGTTACGAACCCAAATTCCAACTTGTAAAAATAATGCTGATGCTAGAATCCCTTGCACAAATCGATTTTTTAATACTTGTGATACTCCATGATTTTGTTTCGTTTCTGCAGTCGTCGACATAAAAAAGCCTCCTATTTCGTGTTCTGAACAGGAGGCAGCACAAATCATATGAAAAGACTATATATTCGCAGTGCGAAACACATCCCTTTTCTATACATGCACATACTAATCCTATTCAGAAGAATATTTCGTTTTTTAACGAAGATCTCTTACAAATAGAATTAGTTGATCATTGGGATGTTTTCACCCTTCCGTTTCGAATTTAAATAACACATACATACTCTATGTTAATCATTTGTCGTGTATGCATGTCTCAATATAACTATTCTAAAAAGACAATGGTAATTCCTCTAAAGAACGCATTAAATAATTGCCTTGCCAATTAATTTTTTCACGCTCACCTTTTATTTGTAACGATGGCATTCTTTTAAACAGAGCAGTAATAGCAATCTTTGCTTCTAACCTAGCAAGTGGAGCTCCTAAACAGAAATGGCTACCATGTCCAAAAGCAATGTGACGGTTATTCTCACGCATAATATCAAATACTTCTGGGTTTTCAAATACTGTTTCATCACGGTTTGCTGAAGCTAATGCGATAATAACCATATCTCCTTTTTGGATTGTTTGGTCATGAATTTGAAACGGCTCAGCCGCCCATCTTGCAGTTGTCACCTCAACTGGAGAATAATAACGCAATCCTTCCTCAATAGCTGAATCAATTAATTCCGGATTTTCTTTTAATAACTGTAATTGCTTCGGATTTTCAAGAAGTGCTAATACCGTATTTGTTATTAAATTCACTGTCGTCTCGTGTCCGGCTACAATTAATAACATGATCATTGAATATAGCTCTCGAGCACTAAGTTTATGCCCTTCATTTTCTGCAAGTATTAACGCACTAACCAAATCTTCTTTTGGATTTTTTCGTTTTACATCAACTATATATTGGAGATATGTAATAAATTCAGATAGTTGTTTTTCGGTTTCTTTTATTTCTTCAGGTGTTTCTGGCGATGCAATGACAGCATGAGACCAAATTCTAAATTTCGCTTGATCCTCTTTTGGAATTCCAAGCATCTCACTTATTACAATAATCGGTAATGGGAATGAATAATCATCCACAAGATTTAATGTACCTTTTCGCTCTATTTCACTTATTAAATCATCCGCTATTCTCTGAATTCTTCCGTCTAATTGTGAAATCATCTTCGGTGTAAAAGCTTTTTGAACTAAAGATCGCAAACGACTGTGGTTAGGTGGGTCCGAATTTAACATGTGCGTTGTTAAATGATCACTATTGTCAACGGAAAGATGCATGTTCTTTGTATCTTGAGGAAACACATTTGCCTGATCTTTTTTTAAGCGATTATCTTTTAAAAGCGGCAGAGCATCTTCATATCTTGTAATGAGCCATTCTTTACCGATTTCAATTTGATTTACAAATAATATAGGCTGTACTTTTCTCGATTCTTTATAAATTTCATAAGCATCTTCTTTAAACTGAGCAGAAGCTAAATTAATGCCATCCTCTATTTTTCGGCCAACCTTATTTTTTATTGACATTACATTCCCTCACTCTCAATTATTTGTGTAAATCAACCTAACATTTGAATTATACTTCAATAAAAACTAGAAAATTGTAAATTTTTAATTAAAATCTTACTTCGTATATTGAAAAATAAAAAAGTGAGAGAGTAAAATTATTCTACTCTCTCACTTCCTATTATGCGAAGCACATAAAATTATTAATTTGTTGATATCGATAACTTACTTTACGACGACGACCACCTTGCCAAGTGTAACCTGAAACCCCGCTTCTTCTTACCTCGGTTGGAAAGAACCATAAATCTCTTCCGAAAGGACCAGGTCGATGTAAACGTAAATAGCCCCATCTTCCTAGACAGTTACACATCCAAGATTTCATATTGCCTGCTTGTGCTGGAGAAGCAAATGTGGACGGTAACGACGGAGCTTGTGACGGTGGTGGTGACGTTGGAGCATCTTCCGCATCATCTGGTCTATAATCTTCTAGTTCAACCTCTCTAACTTCGATATCAGGTTCATATCCGTATTGTTGTGGATTATAATACATCGTTTGATCATATGGATAATTTTGTTCGTTATACATATTAACAAATCACCTTCTTTTCATTCAGTACCTTTAACATTCATATGTGATTTTCCTCCTATAGGAAGCTTATGTATAGCCTAAATTCATAAAAAATGTTGCAAATTACAAATAGGAGAGATTCACAATAAATCTCTCCTATTTGCACTAAGCAAAGCACATAAAATTACTAATTCGTTTATATTGGTAAGTTACCTTAAAACGATGACCATCTTGCCAAGTATATCCTGATACATCAAACCGCCTAACTTCTGCTGGGAAAAATCATAAATCTCTTCCAAAAGTACCAGGTATATTTAACCTTAAATAGCCCCATCTTCCTAAACAATTGCACATCCTTGATCTCATTTGAGATGTTGGTACAGGAGTAGCAAATGTAGACGGTAAACTGGGGAGGTTCAATGGAGGTAGTAACTTTGGTGCATCATCTGATTGACATGAATAAAACTGATTGTTCAATGAACTATTCCTCCTAATTATTAATAAACTCTATATAATATATGAACTTTCTTTTTATATGAAACTTCCATAAAGGAAAAACTTCTCTTTTATTCCCCAAAAAATCCTCTTCTAATTCTTTATTAGAAGAGGATTTTTGTTTTACTGCTATTTCAACTTCACACTATAAAAACGCATTTCATTTAACGAACCTTCAAATTCAAAAACTTCTTTTTTAATTAATTTCTTTAAACGATATTCTAAAAATGTATCGCCAACTAACTGCTCTACAAGACCTAGCGCTTCACCAATTACTCTAGGGGCTTTTAGGAAGTCTCGATCAGCACCTATACTTTTCGCGCATTCAATAATAAATTGATCAAAATAATCTTCTTGTACCGAACGCACTTCATTCTCTTTCCAAACTCTTAAAAACTCCGTACTTTTCGATAATCTATCCCACTCATACACAAAATGCATTCGCTTCTCTTCCGTTACATACGGAAATTCAGCAAAACTTTTTTGCAATAGAGCTAAACTTTCAGGTGGTAATTCTCCAGTTCCACGAATAGCATACTCTTTTTTAAATATTTCTTTACTTGCTTCAGACGTATTAATAACGCGAATGTTTTTCTTATCTTTTAATTGCGCTATTACAAAACATAGACCTACATGTTCATGTGCGTTATTAGCTTTCCAAATTGTAATAGGTGTTTCAATAGGAATAGTGTGTAGTTCTTCCATAGTTTCTAAAAACCTTCGTAAATACTCTTCTTCAAAATAATTATCATAAGCAGTTAAATTGTTTACTAACCATTTCTGTCTTGCTAGTTGCGCCTCATTCATATGTAACTTGTTTATCGGTCCAATTGAAAAGAATTCAGAAAAAGCAACAACCATCTCTTCCAATCGTTCTTCTTGACCCAGCATATGCTTTAAACATCCAGCTGTTGAATCATCAAAAGCAATATGAACGTGTGAGCTCTCTTTTACATTTCTTTTATGAGATGTATTACTCGTTAGTTGTTTTGGAATATCCATTAAATTTTTAATTGTATCTTTACTATAGTTTTCTTCTAATAAATTTAACTGAATTAGAATACTTTGAAGTAAATGTTTTGCTTCATCTTCATACATATCCTCTACAACATTTTTAATTTTATCTATCATATAAATCCCTCTATTCATTTCTAAAATAACGTAGATTATAGTGTATCATTTTAGCCCAGATGTTTAAAAGTCTTTTTAAAATCAAATCGTTTATTACACAGATTGCTGCAGCCATCTAAGTTTTTAACAAAAGCTTTCTCTATATTCCTCTCAATCTATAGATCTATAATATTTTTTTCTTCCTCCTTATTTATCTCCCAAAATCACATTAGTTGCTAAATAATTTTTAAACACTTTGTAAATCTTTTTATTTAAATGTATAATTATATAGAAAATAAAAAATACAGGAGCAATATTAATGGCGAAAGTACTTACTAATTATAAACATTATTTAAAAAATTGGAGATTTATATTTATTTGTATATTACCTGCTGTCGCTTTATTGTATACATTCGATGTCATCTTTGAACTACTGTGTCACCAAAATTTCTATTTGTCTAATTTAATTATTGCTATCATATTAATCTTAATATTTATTAACATTAAAGAAAACTATAATTGAAACGAAACCGTTGTGAAGCTACATTTTTCATAAAAAATTAGAGCACCCTGCTATTGGATGCCCTAATGTGATTAGAGGTTTTTTCTGAGTATTTAGTAGGACACGAAGATCTTGTCCTATTACATACTATATGCTTGTACTTATTACATTGTGCACTAGAAAGCACAATGTCTAGATGCCAAATAGATACATACACATTGGAGTAACTAACACGCTAGAAAAGACCTTTCTATATCCATTCATTCTTAATAGCCTACATTATTACTAATAAAATTTTCTCATACTTTCATTGTACAATTGCTTTATTTATAAACAAAAAACATCCCCATGGATGTTTTTTATCTAATTACCTTTAAACTTCCATAAATTTAGCAGGTACACCAATTTTTTCAACTACAGAAGATATATTAGTAGGGTTAATCATTACATTTTCAATACAAACTAATTTATTTTCTAATAATCCATTCTCTGTAGTAATAAACTCTTCAAATCGTTCTAAAGTCATTGAGAATTTGTGCTCACTTCCACCATTCATACTGACTTTTACATACTTCATAGTGTCACCGCCTCTCTTAATTATCTATAATTCGCTAAAAATACGCTTACATCCTTTTATTAAAACGTGGATTTATCACTTTTATCACTTCCCACTACACGTTTGAAATGATTTTGAGAAACAAGCTACTAAACACCACCTGTTCTTTTCATTAAAATTTCAATAGAATATCGTTAGAATTATACATCTTTGGAAAAGATTACATAATAGTACTGATTAAATATTAGGAGTGTTATTAATGGTTGATATAATCCGACTCTTAATCACCATACTTATCGCAATTTTTTTATTTTCATCAATTATTATGGAGTTTAAAAAACCTCACAAAAGTATGTTTTGGTTCTCAATTGAAGTCTTGTTTCTGCTAGGAATCGTACTTTTAATGAAAGAATTTTTCATCAAACTTTCCGCATAAGCCCTTAAGTAAAACATAATATCCCATCAATAACGCAGGATAAATTATGATTGTTATTTTTTTCACTGAAGTTAATAATTTAACTTCCGATAGTTATCTTTTATTTATAACTACTTTATAAGCTTCTGCTAATTACTCTTTTTCGTATATTATCATGAAGACTAGAGCAAGCATGCCTTGTCATATATTAGATAAGGGATGTGATAACATTGGGTAACGATAACAATCAATTTATTTTTCATGTAGTACAAAGTTCGGCAATTAAAAGATTTATAATTATCGATATAATTGCTGGAACAGGAATTTATTGGACCGTAAATTTCATTTCTTCAAATGCATTACTCGCAATTATTAGTTGTTTTTTGGGGACAAAAAAAATGAAAAAAATGCATCATTCATAGAAGCAATAACTAAATCCCAATTCATTTCTTTCAAATTTGTTGCCTTTACTCTTCTTGAAGTGGGAAAGCAATTTTTCACAGTTGGCTAATTCATCCGACTTTCTGGCAGACAATACTTTTGATTGTCTGCTTTTTGTATGAGATTTTTCGTTTGACATATACTACTTTTGAACCTGTATACCAATATAAGCCATTTTGGTGTTTGGGATTTCCCTTCCTGGGATAAGTATTTTTGAACTTATCCCTTTTTGTATAGGCATGTATATTTGGGATAAAACTAATTACAAGCAGATTTTCTGTTTATTCGTAGTTCTTAACCAAAAGACTTTTCTCCTTTAAAGGACAGTAGGTACGACTGCTTGTCCTTTTTTATTAATATTTCACACACCATTTTTTGCCCCCTTCTAAGCATTCTATTACAGCTCCAAAATAGCCAATGTTTATAGTCATACAAAATAAGCAGTTGCTGATACTTTCCTTTTTGAGTTACACAACACAATAAAAATGTGTAACTATAGATTTGAATCCATGTCCCTCCTATCTCAAAAGCTCTCCTAAGTAACTAAAAAAAACACCTTAAGTGGGTGTCCTTTTTTCTTTATGTAAGAGAACATACAGATAACGTTAATCCTCCAAATGTCACTGTTCCTAGTAACCCCAATACAACTCCTGTTAAACAAACACAATCAGCAAGACAAATTGAAGATTGCGATAATGGAACAAATGACCTACTTGTGCTCGATCCATAATGTTTTATTTTCTCATAATTTATATCTAACATAAAATGTAGACATGATATACAACCATCAATAGTTTGAAGAGATTCATTTTCTAACCGCACCAATAACTTGTTATTTAAAGCAAATGGTAGAGGGTATTGCTTATCTAATCATCTCTGTTGCCGTATAAATCCCTAGTTTAGTTTGTAATAAAGTATTAAAATAATGCTGGTTATATGTTCACGTTATTATTGCTAATAAGAAGGATAAAGATAAAAATGCACAAAGTGGTACATATAAAACAGTATCCATTCTAGCAAACTGCGTATCTTTTTTTCGTTTAAAGATACCAAAATAATGAAACTCACCAATTACTCTTATGAAAAAAACAACCATACAAACCCAGGATCCCATTTGAACAAAAACATTGGGGAGTACGGAATGAACAATATTTGCTTGTTGTAATAAAATCATTGCTGCCATACTTAATAATAACGCAATGAATAATGTCATTCCTGTACCTGGTGTAAACGCCTTTTCTCCAGCTTTAGTTGGAATGACACTATTTGTCGCCCACTTACCTCCGAAAGCCCAATAAACATGTAAAAAACTAACTAAGAATAATATGCAAACAGAAATATATGTAATAATAAGCATTTTGTCCTCCCATTATTTTATTTAAATCCTTACCTTTAAAATATGCTATGAATCCTTCATACGCAATCTATATTTAATTACATAAAAAAACCCCTTAATGATTTATCAATTTTACGATAAATCATTAAGGGGTTAGTGAAATTTATTATGCATTATACCTATTTTTTCGACGTTCCATCCTAGTTTGTCCTTGAACAGTACTTTCTTTATATTGATCTATTTGCTCTGCCATTTCATATGTTACAACTGGTTCTTCGTTATTACGCTCATGCATTATTTCTGGCGTTTTACGTTTAGAACCTTTTCCACCAAACTTAAATAATTTCATCTTAAATTTCGGTAATCTTGGAAAGCGGATCTTAAATGATAGCCTTTTACGTTTCTTTTTTTGTTTAAATAGATTTGTATTTTCTTTATTATTGTCTTTCTCTTTACGGTGTAATAACATCGCAAGTAATCCACCTAATATAAGTCCTCCAACTAAAAGGAGAATATATAAGTAATGGCTTGTCATTAAATTCATCATACGCTCAAGTATGACTAACGACTGCACTTCTTTTATATCCCATAGTAACGCGGCCCATAATGAGAATAAGCCCAAAGTAAGCCCGTATGTACGAAATCGGAATAAACACGGAATTAACGCAATGCAAGCGGCGATTTTCGCGTTCGCTATTATTGAACTTATTGAAATATCCTGATTCCAAATAACTAACAGTAATGTTATAAATGGTGCATACGCTATCCAGCTACATATACGTGAATATATCTTTTTCGCAAAGTAACTACCGAAACTAGTAAAAAATAAAAGTCCTCCAATATATAAAGATTGTTCAAGAGGGATTTGCTTTAACATTCCTGCAATTGGAAAGAGGCCGCTCAGTAGCATTAATAATACATCTAATTTCTTCACAATTCCCCATTCCTTTCAAATTTTCTTTTCAATTAATAAAAATCGCTTTTCCATATGATGTAGTTTTTGTATTTCTAAAAAACATCTTAATCCTGTATGTAAATAAAGTAAATACGTAAAAGAAAAGATACATGACAAAGGATAGCCTTATTTACATGAAAAAATGACAAATCCTGCTCATTATTACTAGCAGGATTTGTACACTATTATTTATATTAATATCAATGTATCTTCTTTTTCTAAAATTATTACATCTTCATCTAATTCGTCATTGAATTCTTTAAACTCCCTTGAATCAATATCGGTAGTATAATTTTTAATTAATTTAGCCATATGCATTACATGCGTATTATGAATATTTTGTTCTGAGAGCAAGGTTGATTTACAGCACATGTAATGTATCATTTTGGCGATTTCTTCTCTCTCTTCAGATTTTACACCAAGCGGGATAACTTCGAGTATGTACTGATGTACTATCTCATTACAATCTAATTCGTATGCAGCCGTGCTATAGTAAATTCCCATTTGATCTACAAATAATCTCGTTTCATTCATAACATGTTCTTGGTCTCTAACAATATAGTTCGGTACATCTGAGTTAGTATTAATTCTAATTATGTTTATATCCTCTTTTAAATTTGGGATTATTTCAGGTGAAACCCCAATATTAACGCTTTTATTTTGCAATTCCTCTATCCAATATTTCCTCATATTGGCATCTACAATAAAATAAACTTCTTTATTTTGTTTATGTGCATCTTGTGAAATTTCAACTAATGTTTCTGACATAAATTGTTTAAAACTGACTCCTATATCATTCCTTTTTGATGGTTGTGGTAAAAACACTTTATTATTACCTATATTTAATAAAGTATGATCAATTGTGCCCCATTCTTCTTGACCATATAATTTATATAATATTTCTCTCCCATTTATTTTTGAAAAAATAGGTAAGAAATCATATTTAGACATTTTCTCAATTGATAAATTTACAATTATCCCCGGTAATTTTATCTTATTCCAACTACACTTTAAGAATCCCTTTTGTTCTAACAAACTAAGAATGGCATTAATAATTTCTTTTTTAGATACACTTTGTCCGATAAATAAATTAATAAATGCTGAAATACGTTCCGTTTGAGCGAATCCTTCCCGAATAATTTGCTTTGGATTAATTTTTTCGCGACCATCACAATTTTTTATTGCAATTAATGCTAATTTCATTTCATTTTGCTCACCTGCCGTAGCATGTACAGCTTTTACGACATCGTCTACTAGTTTCTTTTTGTTTTTATGGCTATATTGCATTCTATATGGATTTTGTAACAATTTCCTAATGTTATATCTTACTATTTTTAACAACACCGGATTGTCTGCATTTAATACATAGGAGGAATCTCCGTTTTGAGCTAAAACTATTTTGCTATCTAATAACGCTTGTTCTATCTCTATTACTATATCATCTGACCATACTTCTAACGTAATTGATTCTAATCCCTTTGGGGCAAATAAAGGTAATAACTCATTCTCATTATTAGTTAATACATTTTCACATTCTGGAAGTAATGTGAAATATGGGCATATTCGTTGGAATTCATTAAAAAGTTCCTCTTTTTCTCTTACTTTTATACCAAATTTTATTTTTGTTCCTTGAACTTTATATATATTTCCGTTATATGGAAGAAGCACTCTTATCTTTGTTCCTCTAATATACTCTTTCGGACATTGGAGAATGTTCTCTAATTTAACTTCTCCCCCTATTCTATAATCATCTTTTAAATTTCTAAAACGTTTAATCCACTTTATTCCTTTTACAGCTTGTTGTACTTTTAACTTTACAAATCTTTGCTTTTTATTATTTGATTCAAATTCAGGAGTTGAAATCAGTATTTGGCTCCGCTTTCGCCCTAAAAGTATAGGGATATCTTTATGATTATATTGTTGATAAAACCTCCTAATCCCTACAGATACTTTTAATAGAAGAATATTCTCACCTCCACGAGTTACGTATTCAAACCGATATACATAAGAGAAATAATCATGTGTTTCTTCATCTTTAATAGGCTCAGACATCGCTTCAGAAACATGTTGTGATCGCAGTGGTGAAAAATATATTTCTTCCTCATTTTTATTTTCCATACGTAAAGGCTGTTCGCAAAAAATATGAGTAATTAGAGCTGGTACCCATTTAGAAAACGTTTTTTTATCATGTAATGCTGGTAAATTACTAATTAAATCATACTGCCATTCTAAATGTGGTGGATCTATTAATTTATTAGGTTTCCAATCATGAATAACCTCATACCAGCTTTGGAAAATATAGTCTAACTGTTCTTGTTTCATTGGTTCTTTTGCTACAATCCAGGGCGTATCTTCCTTTAATATATATGGATTATGCTGAATGAATAATATATCAGAAAACATTTCATACAATCTTTCATTTACAAGTTTTAATTTGCTCGTTAATAAAAATGTTCTATAATGTATCTCTACAATATCAAGCCATTCAATAGGAAAATAAATATACGATACTTTCTCATTATAGAGGGGTTCTACTATATTTTTAAATGCTAATAACTGTAATTTTTCCATAATATTAATACTTCCTCTCTTAATTTATATTGATCATGAATAATACTAGAAAAGATACCAATTTTTTAAGCATTAACGAATCAAATTTTAACCACGTACATTAAAGGAAATAGCTAAATTACATTTGATTATATAAATAAAACGTTATTAAAATCAAATTAATATAAAGTAACTATTAACATATAACTACCTCCTTATGGAACTTTATATTATAAAATCATTATAATGAATTATTATATTTTTTATCTATGATTTACAAAAAAATTACAGAAACTAAATATAATAAAAGGTATCGCCTCTTTATATAGCGATACCTTTTATATACTCTTAATTAAATAACACCTTTAACTTCTTCATTCACCGGCCATTTTTCTAATGTATATGCCATTTCCCAAAATGAATATTCATATTGACTACTAAAAATAAAATGTTGTCTCATACGATTACGGTCTGCCTCTGTTACTTTTTCAGCGATCGTATCTAATCGTGTGATTTGCTCTTCAACTAATGTACGGAACCAATCAGATCCATATGCAGAAATCCATTCTTGATAAATTGGCTCTTCTGGTTGACATTCTTTTAATCGTTCACCGATTTCATAATATAACCAATAACAAGGTAAAATAGCCGCAATAATATCTCCTAAATGCCCTTCATAAGCTGCACGATACATATGAGATGTATATGCATATGCAGTTGGCGCAGGAATAAAATTATCTTTTTCTTCTTTTGTAATCCCTAATTTCTTTGCGAAATTCTCATGTAATGATAACTCAGCTTCATACGTATTTTGTGCATGGTGTGCCATACGAGCTGTCGTTTCTAATTCAAGAGCCTTTGCAGCACCTAACGTTTGTACTCTAGCAAAATGACTCAAATAATAAGAATCTTGAAGCACATAATATCGAAAACTAGCTAAATCTAATGTTCCTTCGCCTAGTTTTTTTACAAAAGGATGGTTAAAACTTGCTTCCCAAATTGAATCTACTTCTTTACGTAATGATTGTGAAAAAGTCATTTAAATCCCTCCAAATAATGTAAAAAATATACGTATTTATCCACAATTATTAAAGCTGTAAAATAAAAAAACTTTCTTTACAGGCGTAAAGAAAGTGAAATTGACAGTATTTATTCGTTAAATAGCAACGTCTTTCCCACTTCCCTACGCTGGCATTAACCAGATCAGGTACTAAGAGTCTCAAAATTTCATCTGATCTCAGCCTATAAAAGGCCCCCCTAGTGGATAAATATTTAGTTGTCGTATTGTAATTATCATAGCATAATTCGTGGAACTGTCAAAAGAATTAATTATATAACTACCTTAAAAACCTTCTTCTTTCCTTACTTTTAATGAAGTTTCAATTATCATATCTAATAGTTTGCCATAATTAATTCCCGCTGCTTCCGCACTTTTTGGTAGTAAACTTGATTGTGTCATCCCTGGTAATGTATTAACTTCCATTACATATGGAATTCCTTCCTTCACCATCATATCAACCCTTGCGTAAACACTACATTTTAATGCTTTATAACAAGCCAGTGACGCTTTATTTACACGTTCCTTTATTTCAGCTGGAAGTTCGATAACTTCTTCAACTGTACTAGTATCATCATATTTTGCATTGTAGTCAAAGAACACAGCAGCATGTCGAATCGAAATGATAGGTAACTGTTGCCCATCAAAAATTGAACATGTAATCTCGTCACCTTTTATATACTTCTCAATTACTACTTCAGAATCCCATTCGAATACAGTTTCTAGCATAGAGATTAATTCATTTTTATCATAGACAATCTTAACTCCAACACTTGAGCCGCCAGAGTTTGGTTTTACCACTAACGGAAATCCTAATTTATCTAACTCCTCAAGCTTTAGATCCTCCATTTTTGTAAGTTCAATCCAATCTGGTGTTTCTACTCCTTCATAACGCAAAATCTTTTTTGAAATATTTTTATCCATACATATACCGCTAGATAACATATTACTGCCGCTATATGGAATACCTAAGCTCTCAAGCGTCCCTTGAACCGTACCATCTTCTCCGTATTTTCCGTGTAATGCTAGCAATGCAAAATCAATGTCTTTCGCTTTTTCAATTAAATCCATTTTTTCATTTAACGTAATTGGAACGATTTCATATTTACTCTTATCTAAATGTGCAATCATTTCATTCCCAGTCATAATTGATACTTGTTTTTCAGAGGATACTCCTCCCATAATAACGCCAATTCTCATTTTCTCAACTCCAAGTTTCATTTTTTAAAGTTTCACCAATTATTTGAATCCCGCTAACAATTTCCTGTTCTTTCAAACGTGAAAATCCTAATCGGAATGTGTTCGCTCCTCCTCCATCAGAGTAAAAAACATCTCCAGGAGAAAACGTAACTCCTTTCTCATAACACTTTTGTAAAAGTGTGCGGGCTTGAATTTTTTCTTCCAATTCTATAAACAAATGAAGTCCACCGTCTCCAGTCATTCTTTTAAACGGAATGTACTGATTACACGCCCCAACAGCTAACTCATATTTTTTCTTATAAACAGATCTTGCTTTTTTTAAATATTTTTCAAAATATCCTTCATGTAAATATTGAAACAGAACAGCTTGATCTAACGTAGATGTGTGAATGGTTCGGGCTCTTTTAACACTTTCTAAATAATGTATCAGTTCTTTATCTGCAATGATCCAACCTACACGTAAACCAGGGAAAAGTACCTTTGAAAAGCTACTAATATAAATCACATTATTACCAGCCCCTGCAAAAGTTAATAATGGCGATAAATGTGAACCCGAATAACGTAATTCTTCATTAAACCCATCCTCTATAATAGGGATCTTGTATTTTGAAAATAACCTCATCAATTCCGTTCTTTTCTCCGAACTCGTAACAATACCAGTCGGATTATGATAAGAAGGGATTAAATACGCGAAATCAAAATCCTTTTCACGCAAACTTTTTTCTACTTCATTCGTATCAATACCATCATCATTCATATTAATTCCATGAACTTCAAGTCCATGTAAACGAAAAAGCTTCAATGCAGCATGGTGAGTTGGGTTCTCACAAATAACACGCCCTGATTTCTTCGATAAAGAAGATAACACAATATCTAATCCTTCTGTAAATCCATTTGTAATTAGAATATCTTTGTTCGAAATATCTACACCTTTCATTTCCATGTAATGAAGTAAATAATTAATTAACGGTCTATAACCTTTTGCATATCCGTAGTTCAATACGATATCCCCTTCAATGGACATACGAGTAAGAAAAGCTCTTTTGAAATTTTCAACATCAAATAGCTTTTCGTCCGGGGCTATACTATTAAAAACAATCATTCCTTTTTCCCAGCGAACTCCATGCTTCATTAAGTCTAATTCATCCGCTAATGTGGTAACTGTATTAAGTTTATTTTTCCAATCTATTTCAACAGACGAGGTGTTACTTATATCCACCTTCGCAACGAAATTTCCTTTTCCTTTAACTGCATAAATGAGTCCTTCTTGTTCTAAATCCGCATATGCAGAGAGTACTGTATTTCTGCTCACTGATAATAATTCACTCAGTTCCCTTGTTGATGGGATTTTTTGGTCCCCCAACAAATGCCCTTTCATAATCATCTTTTTTAAATAATCCTTTAATTGAATATAAACGGGACGATCTTTTACAACTTTAAAATCTTTAAACAATTTCTTACCCCCTGCAATTATTTTTACATATTTATTTCATTCTCAAAAGGTCCACTACATATGTATTTTTTATTAATAGCGGTACGGTTATAAAGCCTATAAATCATTTCGATATAAATTGATTACATCTTTTAAAGCAGCAGCGGCAGCTCCGCGTGGATTAGAAGCTCCACCAATTGTAGTGACTTGTCCCATTGTATCTGTAAAGAACGTAATTCCTTTTTCCGTGCCATTTATATTTGCTAACGGATGTTCTTTCTCTAAATTACAAGGTTGTACACTAAGGTTTACTTTTCCATTATCATCTTTATATGCTGATGCAATTAATTTAATTGATTTATTTTGTTCCTTTGCATTTTGAATTTGTTGCGTTGTAACGTGCTCTATTCCGTTTATTTTTATATCTTTGAGTGAATAATCGTTTCCCATTAAACTATTCGTCAAAAGTAATAATTTACAAGCGCTATCCATCCCGCTTATATCTAATAACGGGTTAGTCTCCGCAATTCCTTTATTTTGTGCTTCTTGCAATGCTTCTTCAAACGTCTTATATTCTTCATGCATCTTTGTAAGAATATAATTTGTTGTCCCGTTCAATATTCCTTCTATTTTTTCAATATGGCAACCTGCTAAACTTAGTTGTCCAATGTCTAATGTCGGTAACGCAGCGGCAGTTGCACCGCTATATCGAATGCGTGAGCCTGAAATACGTGCTGCTGTATTCAGTTCACTCCAAGCTGTAACAAGTGCACCTTTTGAAATAGCTACTATATCCATTTGATTTTCAATAGCTTGTTTCATATACTGTTTCCCTGGATTTCCATTTTTAAGATTTGTAGCAGTTGATTCAACCAATACAGTACCATTTATATTAATCGTTCCGCGTTCCTCTGGATAATGTTCGATATATTTTTCAATTGCAGCAGAACCATCACCATACGTCAATAAATCATTAATCTGCAAACCTTTTCCGTTATGTATTGCAATATTTCTTCCTATCACTCCACTAACAACTAAGTCAATTCCATATGTTTCATTTATATATAAATATTTTTCGTTTAATAATTTAATAAATTCTTTACCAACTGTCCCATACCCCGATAATACAACTTGAATTTTCATAAGATCACCCCATGTTTTTTTGCCAAATCCCTCTTTCAATATAATATAAAGCGCCCTCGAATTCCATCGAGAGCGCTTTATTATTATCTATTTCGGTAACCGTGATAATTTTTCTGCAATTGTTCTATAAAACTCTTGAATATTAGAAAAACCTAACGTGTCTGAAACGCTTAATCCTACCATATCAAGATGGTCCCAATTTGCTTTCGTTTCGATATGATTCCATTTTCCAACCTGTAAAGACTCATTATCATTTGCAGCAATATTAGATGAAGGTGCAATCATAGAATTTGTATTTACTACACCGTCATTTTGCCACCAAGAAGTATCTATTAATGTTCGATTCTCTTCATATCTTGCATAGGAACCTAAGAAAAATGCATTCCCCATTAACACTTTATTCATCGTTATATGAGGTAAATGTAAACCTGTTATTGGTGCTGCTTGCGATGCATGTCCACTATAGGATAAGTAATATACATCCGATTGCGTCTTTACCCAATTATTTAACTCCTTTGCTCCATCAGTACTTAAATCCCATTGACTTATATCTTTTGTATTTTCCCAAATTGAACTATTTAAAATACGATCAGTATATTGGAAAAAGGACTCTCCAGTATTCTTTTTTATACCCCATTGATCCAATTTAAAATCATATAATGATAAATTATTGTTTCCACCTAAACTTGCAGCTGTAATGAGTAAATCTTTAACGAACGGCAACAGAAGACTTCCGTCCGCGAGTGTTGTACCGTTATGAGGAGTTGCTAAAGTTGTAACACTATGAACATACGATTTGCCACCTTCAAATAGTGGTGATATCTTTGTATTCGGATGATTTTTCACATAATCTTTTTCTTCATAACTTCCTTCTTTTAATAACTGCACTAATGTTCTTGTCGTTTGTCCACCCATGCTATGCCCAACTAAATGAATTTTATTTGTTTCACTCCAATTCGGTGCAAATCCACTATAAGTTCTACCAAAACGATTATGTCCATGTTTCTCAGCATGTGCCGCACCGTAGTCTACTATTCCACCGTTAATTTGCGCATATAATTCACATGCACGATCCCAGTTACTAGAAACTGGTCCAACAGCTGCAGTATGTACTGTATAACCATTTCTTTTTAAATCTTCTTGTATATCATGAACACCACCCCAATATTTTACCCCTAGCATTTCCTCTCTACCCCATCCAGCAAATCCATTCACTAAAATGATAGGATAATTATTTTGTTGTCTCTCTTCAGCGTATGTTGTTTTCGCTGCGAATGAACAAACAGTCACTAATGCGAAAAAACATACTTTTAAAAATAATTTCCCCATACTTTCTCCCCCCTCAATAAAACGTTTACATTTATCTTTGAAAAAAAATACAAACTTAGTTTGCAACTTAAACATAATGTAAAGTATTTTATATACGTTGTATATATAGAAAACATATACAAATGTTGATAAATATTAATTCTAGTAAGCATTTACTTTTTATAACACAACTTGTTAATCTGATTATTTGAATTTATAATTAAATATAGTTTCCTCATGTTAAATGGATTTAAAAATCATAAGAAAACTAATTTCATTGCTTGAAAAGGAGGAAAAAAGCATGCAAGTCGGATTAAACATTCATACATTATCTCAACCTTCTAAAATAACCCCATCTAATCTTGAGCATAATACTATCTCTTCTACTAAGCATGAAGATAAGAAATCTAATGATCTAATCAAATTTGATATTCGTACATCTGAACAAGAAATGAAACAAGCGGATCATAAATTTAGCGAATTAGACTTATGGAAAATGCTAAAAGACAAAGGTGTACCTTTATGGATGATTTTAGAAATGTTACAGAAATTTCGTAAAGAAAAGGAATCTCAAAATGGTTCGGTTCAACATTCAAATGCGATTGAAGAAACGAGCGAGACTCGATTAAATGAAGTCATGTAAACTATGTTATCTGAATGGTCTATAACTAAAAAGAGTTCAAGGTTGATAGAAACTTTATCAACCTTGAACTCTTTTTTAAGATTTTTCTTCAATCGTTAAAAACTGAACTGATACTTCTCCCTCAAAATCTTTAATTAGTTTTCTTACTTTTACATTTTCATTAACCAATGTATTATCTGTCGACATTTTAGGTTTTTCGTCACCTAAAGATTTTTTTAATTGAAGAAGATGCATTTTTGTTTCATTTGCTTTTATTTCCTTATATATATTATTTTTGGATACAATCACATACCATTGCGTTGGATAATTACGCTTGTTACCTATCCAAGCGTCACTATTGTATATGACAGGGACCTCTTTTCCTTCTAATTTAATACTTTTCAAAGTCTTTTCGTCTTCTTGTGCAAACAGTAGAGAACCCTCTTTTGGGAATTTCGGTAACGTATTTACAGGCATAAAATTGGAGCCATTATCTCGTTTACGGAAAACTTTAGCTTTAATCAATGCTTGTGCTGTAGACTCATTTAAAATTAATACCTGTCCGTTTCCATAAGTACCTGTTTTCACAGAAAACACTTCTTTTTCTTTCGTAATTTCTTGATAACGATTAATAATTGGTGAAATTTTATTTTCATTTCCAATGATTAATAAACCGTTTGCAGGAAATGGATTCTCCTTTTTAGAACATGCACTAAAACTTATTAATAGTAGTATCGTTAACATAAAAATAGTTAAAGTTCTTTTCATCGCGTTTCCTTTCATCATACAGTTCATTTTTTCCACATACTTTAATGTAGTCTTACAAGCTAATAAACTCTATTGCTCCATAACCTTATAAAGCTTTTGCAGGTAACGCCAACGGGTTATAAAGAAATATAATATTTGTATACATATAAATGAAATTAAAATAACGATAGAGCTATTAATTATAGAAAAATCGACTAATTGCTGTAATGCCGTATAAGCGACTACAGTATGAATCACTGCAACAACAATCGGTAAGAAGAACATTAATAATAACTGTCTCGTTACAATTTTTTTTAATTCTCGTTTACTTAACCCCATTTTCGAAATCATTTTATATTGCTGTTGATCGCGATCCAAATCAGTATATAATCGGAAATAAATAAAACTAGCAGCGAATGTGAAAAAGACGATTCCGACTAAAACACTTGCCATAAGTAATAATCCATTCGTTTGCTTTGCACTTAACAAATCTATAGTTAAAGCCCGAAATTGAAAATTACCTACTCTAGTATCTTTCTCAAATCTACTAATTAATTCGTTTGAAATTCCCTTCGTTTTCATCCAATCGTCTACAACAAATCCGTAAGTACGATATTGACTGTCTTTATTAACTGGGTCACTAGTAAGAGGGATTCCATCATATACCTGATCTTTAACAGCGATATAAATAGTTCTAGAATCATGTGGTAAAACTAAATTTTCTACAGCTTTTTTCACATGAAATGTCTTTGTCCAATCTCCTTGAATGACTTCTATATTCTTTTTATACTCGCCATTTTTAAATTCTTGTTTTTGTGATACGACTCCAGGAATTAATAAAATTTCATCTTCTTTTTCTATTGTTTCTTGTTGATAGCCTAGCGCTTTAGCAAGATCGTTATATTCACTTAACTTCATTACATCTACACCATTTTCCGTGTATATATATGAAGATGAAGCCATTCGATACGGAATATTAGCATCAGAAAGGTGTTTTTTTATAATAGAAAGATTTTTATTTAATACTTTGTCGTTTTCAAAACTTCCATACAAAAATGTATACGGATTTGTCATCCTTACCAAATCCCTATTTCCAATTGCAGCTGTTGTACCAATCGCTGTAAATGCAACTGCTGAAACAATAGATACTATAAAAAACATCGTTGCATTATCTTTCATACGGTAAATTAATTCAGAAAATGTTAATATATTTGTTCTCTTTAAAAAGAAAGATTCTCTCCTTTTCGCAAGGTGCAATATATAAACGCTACACTGTGTATATAAAAAGTACGTTCCTATAATTACTAGGAGCACCCCTATTCCAAGCGTAATAAAATTAGTACTTGGGATAAAGCGAAATACTGAAAAATATCCATACCCTATACTAATTAAAGAAAGTAGCGATAATAAAATTGATGCTTTCGGTTCTGGCTTTGGCTTTTCCTCTGCTTGTATAAGTTCCACAAGTTCTGTTACTTTTATCATTTTAAATGTAACGAGCGAAACAATTAAAAATAATAAAAGAAATGTGATAACTGTTAATAATACGGCCTGCACTGGTATATAAAAAGGCAAACCATTACTAATCATTAATACACTTGCGCTTATCAATAAAACTAGTTTAGAAAATATGAGTCCAATGAGAATTCCTATACAAATTGAGCCAAGTCCAATCAACATATTTTCAATTAATAATAATTTCTTAAGCTGTCTCATTGACATACCTTGCATCATTAATATCCCAAATTCTTTCTTGCGCGTTTTTAAAAATGAACTAACTGAATATAGAATGAAGAAAAATGAAAATACAAAAATCAAGCCTTGTGAAACTGAAAATCCCAATGTACCAAATGCACTTATTGTTGCACTTGTCGATTTCAACTCACCTTGTAAATCAGGATGAAATAATAAAAGAGCATACGTAAAGAAAATCATAATAGAAAATGCACTACTTAAAAAATGAGCTGCATATGTACGCTTATTGCGAAAAATATTATTAAATGCGAACTGACGAAAAGTCATGCCTTTTCCCTCCTAACAAAGAAAGGACATCCATAATCTTTTGATAAAATGCTTGCCTACTTTCACCACAATAAATTTCGTTATATAGTTGACCATCTTTAATAAATATGACTCTGCTGCAAAAACTCGCTGCATACGGATCATGTGTAACTAACATCATCGTAGCTTTTTCTTCTTTATTTAAAGTATCTAGCATCTCCATTACATCATTTGAAGATTTAGAGTCTAAATTCCCTGTTGGTTCATCTGCAAGTAATAATTGCGGCTTATGAACAATTGCACGAGCAATTGCTGTTCTTTGAGCTTGCCCCCCTGAAATTTCAAAAGTTCTTTTACTCAATATATCTGTAATATTTAATTTCTCTGCAATTTCTTCAACTCGTTCGTTCATTTCTTGTACAGAAACACCATCTAATGTCATCGGCAATACGATATTTTCCTTTACTGTAAGTGTGCTAAGTAAATTAAATGATTGAAAAACAAATCCTAATTGTTTCCTACGGAATAAAGCCAAATTATCTGATGTCAACTGGAATGGATTTGTACCATTTATTAATATTTCTCCCGATGTTGGAGCGTCGATAGTAGATACCATATTTAATAACGTTGTTTTCCCGCTCCCTGATGGCCCCATAATCCCTATAAATTCACCTTCTTGAATTGATAAATCAATATCTACCAATGCTTTAAAAGGTACTTTCCCTTTATATACTTTACTAATACTTTTTGCATGTAGAATTTCCATTTATATTCTCCCTTCATTTGCACTTCTCACAATATAGTGTAAATGAATTGTTTTATAGCACATATTGATTCATCTTTCATTTATCTTACACGCTTGTAAGATTTCTGAAAAAACTGATAACAAACCTATTTTCAAACTATAATCAATTTATATCTATCTTATAATATTCGCAGGGTAGTATGAAATACAATGCTATTTATTTCTAATCTTTATTATATTAATGAAAAAAGACCGATTGTATTATCGGTCTTTTTACTTTCAAATATTATATTTTTAACTAATTTCTTAAATTGAAATATAATTAAATAATACTTTTAATACTATTTCACTTGATAATATCCTCTGCAAAATACTGAGTTCTTCGGTTTCATTACAATTAAAAATGAATTGTAAATATCTGAGGCGGAAATTATTGCGTTTATCCAACATACAAATAATATGATTGATTTAATATTTCCTGATACATAGAACGACATAAATGCAGGGGCTACCGATAATACAATTATGGGTAAGCTCATAAAGACCCAAAATCTCGCTTTGGATAGGGTTGCATTTGTATTTAGCCAAAAAAATATTCCACTACATGTTAAGCTAATATCACCTTTGTTACTTATGACCAAAATGTGTAGACATTCGTGAATGATGAAGACAAAGATACCTATTATGATTAGATACAATATATTAATATGAGTGAAACCTATTCCAAAGTAATTTGGTATCAGAAAAATGATTATTTGAAGTAGATATACAAACTTCATATAATGCTTTTGATACCAATTATTCTTAATAAAAGGAGTCCATTCTGAAAAATCCATACTTATCTGTGGCAAGTGACGAAACCAAATTATGATATGCGTTCCCCTCCCTCATTTAATCTATTTCATAACTTAAAACTTTTAATCCACTAACACTCAACCGTAAGTTTTATATGCAAAACTTCGCTCACCTTCACTTTTGCCGTTCGTTCTTCTATTTGAGATCAAAATGATTCATTTTTAGGATAATTTGAGTAAGAAAGTGGTGTTTTCATAGATAAATGCATTCGACAAAATTATCCAAACCCCTTTTCATATATGATTTTTTATAAAATGATTATCGCATGTACAGCTTAATCCCCTTGTTTTTTGATGAGAAAATCCGGTAAGAAGCCATCCAAATTGTCTCTTTGATATGGTAACAGGTATAATGGAATGTAAAAAAGCTTAGAGTTTTAGCTCTAAGCTTTTTTACATTCCATTATAGATTCTTTTAAAGAGCAATATTTTTTATCCACTCTGATTTGCTTAATAAATAATGATTATATAGTTGGTTTTCTATCGTCTGTTGGCTCAAATAAGTAAATCCACATTTTTCAATAACTTTATTTGATGGTACGTTGTTAATTAAAGCAATTGCGTTGAGGACATCTACATTTGTATTTTTAAACAAATAATCAATTAACCCTTTAGTCGCTTTCGTAGCATAACCATTGCTTTGATACTCGCTTGAAATAGCATACATTATTTCTCTATTTGGTGAAGGGAGTTCTTCTTTAATGCTTGTGCAGCACCATCCAATAAATTCATTTGTATCTTTATTAAATATTCCTAGCTTTAATATATGATCATCTATGTTAGACGTTTTTGTCACTGCATCAAGAAATGCTTTGTTTGCTGGTATTTCATCATTAATAACCCAGTCAATCCTTTGTTCTTTCGTTGATTTCCAGTCTGGTAAAAACTGTTCTATTTCCGGTTGATTCGATATTTTATAAATACTCTCCGCATCTTTGATAGTAAACTCTTGCAAGTATATATCTCCACAGTCTATTCTAAATAAATTAGTCGAACTCTCTTCTCCCATGTTAATCCCCCTTAATTACATTAAAGCGCCTTAATCTGCTTCGTAAGTTCTATAAATCGTTCATCAAGTTCTTTATATTCTTTATCGTTAGAAGTTAAAAAGCTTAATTTACCTAATACTTCTTGTCTCTCTGTTTCTAATGTTAAACGTAGCTCTTCAATATCATCTCTTGTTTTAATAAGTTCCTCTAGCTGCTTTTGTATCGTATTATTTAAAAACACGAGTTTCGTGTTAGTTGTTTTCTCCAGGAAATATCGATCGTGAGAAACTATAACGAGTGTTCCATTATACTCAGCTAATGTATTTTCAAGCTGTTCACGTGAAGGGAGGTCAAGGTGATTCGTCGGTTCATCTAAAATAAGTACATCTTTTTCATCTAAAATATAAGCCATTAACTTGCATTTTACTCGTTCCCCCATACTCATATGCTCAATCGGTTCTTTCCATTGAGAAGCTTGGAATCCTAAATGTTTCATTAAATTTTGGACTTTTCCTCTTTCTTCAAATGTCTCTTTAAAAAATAAATCTTCTGGTGTTTTATCCAGTGGTAAATCAAATACTTCTTGTGTTAAATAACCGATGTTTGCAGATGGTGAAATCCATACTTCTCCTTGTACAGTTTCCGTTCCCATAATCATCTTCAGTAATGTTGTTTTCCCGCTACCGTTTGGTCCAACAATCGCAACCTTCTCACCGTGCTGGATTGTAAAATTAACGTTTTCAAATAATGTCTTTCCATGAAAGTCTTTTTTTAATTTCTTTACTTCTAAAAAGCGTTTTCCTACTTTTTTATTCGCTTGAATAGAGAACTCCACTGAATACTCTTCTTTCACACGTTCTACTTTCGTTTTCTCCAGCTCTTTTTCGAGACGTTTTCGTTTTGACTTCACTTGCGCATCCATTCGCTTCGCTTTTACACGATAAAACTCTTTAACTCCTTCTTGTTTTGTAGACTGTGCGTGTGCCTTTTGTGACCATGAACTTAATTCTTTTATATGTGTTTCTACTTGTTCTATCTTTTTTTGTTGCTTTTCATATTCACGTTGCTGCGTCATTCTTGTATGCTCACGTGCTTTCATATAACTCGTATAATTACCGCTATGCTCAATTAGTTTCTTTTCCTCAATTGACCATATTTTCGTTGCGACAACATCTAAAAAGTATCGATCATGCGATACAACGATAACTGTACCCTTCATATTTTTTATTTGCTTAATGAGAAATTCCGTACTCATCTCATCTAAATGATTTGTCGGTTCGTCTAATATTAATAAATTAGGATTTTCGGCAAATCCTTTTGCTAGTCGAACTTTCAGCTTTTCACCACCACTTAAAGTAAGAAAATCGTTCGTTGGCACGCCCCATTTCGCAAGAAGTTCTGCTTCTTTTGCAATCATATCATTACTAATAAAAGATTCTATTTCTTGTTCAACATATGCCGTTGTCATATTCATTTGCTGCCATTCAACAATCCCTTTTGATGGCTCAATCTTCCCATTTATTAATTGAAGTAACGTTGATTTACCGGCACCGTTTTTACCAATTAATCCGATAACATCCCCTTGTTTAACTGTCACATTCATTTTCTCTAACAAAGTATTTTCCTTTATTTCAACATAAACATCATTTAATTTTAAAAGTTCTTTCATAATACCGATCCCTTTCATTAAGGGAGAATAAAAAAATCCTCCCAAATAAATTTGGCAGGATTAGTCATTAAAATATTTATACCCAAATAAGCTATTGTACAACATAAATAGCAATACCGTTGTAAGGAAATTGGGCAGACTAATCCTATTTTTTATAAATTGAAATTTATTGAATTTCAACATTTAAAAATAAGATTAGTTAATCATCGTCCACCCATCATTCCTTTCCGTCGTTAGTAACCATATTGTACCATAGTAGTACTGTATGAGTAAATGCGATTATACGTGCTGTGAAAATGATTGCTTTCTTTTAGGTCTATTTATCTTCACTTCATACCGATCAAATACAAACAACATCTGTAATACTACTGGCTTTAGATTTCCTTAGTAGTAAACTTCTAAGCACTCCCTTTTATATAATTTTTATATAAATTTATCATTAATTATATATTATACATATTACATTTCAGTTCTTATAATAAAGATATCATTTTAAAAGGAGGATACTACAATGGAATTTAGCAAACTAGGAAACAGTGGATTAACAGTAAGTAAGATTGCATATGGGAACTGGATTAACCATGGTGGAAAAGTAAACGAAGATACTGCAAATGATTGTGTGAAAGCCGCACTAGATGTCGGAATTACTACGTTCGATACTGCTGATGTTTATTCGGACACTATAGCCGAAAAAGTACTTGGCCGGTCTTTGAAAGGTATACGCCGAGAAAGCATAGAACTATGTACAAAAGTATGCCATCCGACAGGACCTGGAAAAAATGATCGTGGATTATCGAGAAAACATATTATAGAAAATTGCAATGCATCGTTACAGCGGTTGCAGACAGACTACATTGATGTCTATTATGCACATAGATTTGACTCAACAACTCCCCTTGAGGAAACGATGTTAGCTTTTGCTGATCTTGTAAGACAAGGTAAAGTCCTTTACTTAGGCGTAAGTGAATGGACATCAGAACAAATTACCCGCGGTGCAGCACTTGCACGAGAATTGAACATTCCACTTATCGCTAGCCAACCTCAATATTCGATGTTGTGGCGTGTTATTGAAACTGATGTAATACCAACATGTCAACGTGAGGGGCTTGGTCAAGTTGTTTGGTCTCCCCTTGCACAAGGTATTCTCTCAGGAAAATATCAACCTGGTAAACCCTTGCCGACTCAATCACGTGCTAATTCAGATGCTGGTAAACCATTTTTCCACAAACTCGTGCAACGTTGGATGAGTGATGATGTACTCACTGCAATTCAGAAACTCAATCCCATCGCGCAAGAAACTAATCTTACCCTACCACAACTCGCAGTTGCTTGGGTACTACAAAATCCAGCTGTTTCCTCTGCAATTATTGGCGCTTCAAATCCGGAGCAAATAAGAGAAAACGTAATTGCTTCTAGTGTTAAATTGCAACCTGAAATTATGGATCAGATTGATAATATACTACAAGGTTTCGCTGAGTACGATCCGAGTAAAACAGGTTGAATCTTCAGTGACTTTAAAATAAAAATAGAAGTTTCCCTTTCCAAATTTCCACTGCCCATCCTATCAAGATGGGCTTTTACTTTTCAAATTCAAATTGTGAAGTCGCATAAACCTCTCTAACAACTGTTAAGAAGTTCTCTAACACGACAGACTTTTCATCTTGTCTCCATCCAACATATAAATTTATTTTCGGTGTATTTTCTTGAATGTCTTTATACATGACACCCGATTTTTTATAGCTTTCCACCGATGATGGAACGACAGAAATCCCCATTCCTGCTGCAACTAAATTCACAATCGTTTGCATTTGGATCGCCTCTTGAACAATATTCAAACTTACTCCATGTTCCCAAAAGTAACTAATAATTAAATCATAAAAATTTGTACCGAAATGACGAGGAAATAAAATAAATGGTTCATCAACTAATGATTTGATTGAAATGTTACGTAACGAAACTAAAGGATGCTCTTCATGCAAAACTAATTTTAAACATTCCTCAGAACAAACTTCGGAAACTAATATTTCATTATTTTGCTTGGAACGAATAAATCCAATATGAATTTGTTTTTCATATAGCGCTTTTATTTGCTGGTCTGTTGTCATCTCGCGTAATATAAGCTGTATTCTAGGAAAACGTTCTCGAAATTTTTTTAATATGTCTATTACGGTTTCTGTAGAATCGACAAAACCGATTATTAAATGTCCTATCTTCCCTTCATCCGCAAGCTGTGTTTCTTTAATAGTTCTATCTACTTGAAGCAATGTTTGCCGCGCACCTTCTAAAAATATTTTTCCAGCATCCGTAAGTTCAACCATTCTTTTTGTTCGATGAAAAAGTTGAACTCCTAATTCTTCTTCTAATTTACGAATTTCTTGACTTAAAGGAGGTTGTGCCATCATAAGACGCTCTGCTGCACGACTAAAGTTTAATTCTTCTGCCACTGTTATGAAATATCTCATTTTACGAATATCCATTTCAATCCCCCTTATCAGTTACAACTAATAAAGTTTCTATTTTATTATTAAAAAGTGTTTATGTATCTAGTATTTCATTTATTCTTATCAGGTTCGTTTTGCTTCTCTTAGGTATATATTATTTCATTCTCTAATTTTATCAAGGGTACAAAACAAGGCTAAAAAACTTATCTCCAAAGTTCTTTAGCCTAGTTCACTTATTTACACATTAAAAAATATAATTCGTACAACGGTACCTTTACCAACCTCTGAATGGATTCCTACACTATGTCCTAATTGTTTCGTAATTTCATATACAAGATAGAGCCCCATTCCAGTTGATTCTTTAAAATCTCTACCGTTTTCTCCTGTAAAGAAAGGTTTGAATACTCTTGGTAAATCTTGCTTCGGTATCCCTACGCCACTATCGGTAATTTCAAGTACAACTGTATTACCTTCCTTACGTGCTTTCACTTTAATCTTTTCTCTACTACCTGATGAATATTTAATCGCATTCGATATTATTTGTCCAATTAAAAATTGTAACCACTTCGCATCACTTTCTACAGTAATACTCTTATCAATTTCAAGCTCTGGGTATACAAAATTCCGAATAAAAAAGCGTTTATGTTCATGCACGGAATCATTCACTATTTTATGTAGTTGTACTCTTTCTACATAAAAATCTTGTGTAAATGCTTCTAAACGTGCGACATACAGTGCCATCTCTAACCCTTTTTTTAACCTATCTGTTTCCTCATTAATACTTTCAAAACGTGAATCCACTTCATCTTGTGTAATTAATTCTATTACAGATAAAGGTGTTTTCATTTGATGAATCCACTGATTCATAAAGGTTAAATGATCATTATTTTTCCTCTCTTGTAACTGGAGCTGATTTTGATAATGTCGATATTGTACTTCGAGCAAATCTTGGAGAGCAGTAGATAAAACTGCAAAATCAGATTTTTGAACAGATTCATCCAAAGATTGCAACGGATTTGCTAAACGTTCATAAAAAGAACGATGTGTAAAATAACGAAATACTAAATAACTTACCATAAAAAAAGCACCTAAAAACATTGCATATAATACCGTTGAAATATGATTATGCCCATCAAACCAATAAACTAAGAATATGGCTAGTAGTTGGATCGCAGTAAAACAAATAAGTGGTATATGATCACGTATAAATAACCTTATCATTTTTCCATACCATTATCCCAAGTAATATGTAATCTATATCCAACACTACGAATTGTTTCAATTGCTCCTTCAATTTGTAACGTTTTTAACTTTTTACGCACACGTGTTGTATTTACACTTAATGTATTATCATCAACATAAGATTCACTATCCCATAATTTATTTAATAATACTTCCCTACTCACAACACGCGGATAGTTTTTCATTAACATCTCTAATAAAATGGCTTCGTTTCTCGTTATATCAATCTCTTGGTTCCTAAGTTTTAATACAAGTCTTTCGGGATATAAACTAAGACCTTGTTGCTCAATCATTCGTTCTTCTAGTTTCGGTGCATAGTCTCCATAAGCACGTCTTAAATGACTACGAATTTTCGCCATTACAACTTCATAATGAAACGGCTTCGGAATAAAATCATCGCCACCATTTTCTAACGCCATAACTTGATCCATCGTACCTTCACGGGCCGAAATAAATAAAATCGGACATGTGGAAACCCCGCGAATTTGACGACACCAATAGTAACCATCAAAACTTGGTAAATTAATATCTAATAAAACTAACTCCGGTTGTTCTTCTAAAAATATGTCTAACACATTTTGAAAATCCGTTACAATAATTCCTTGGTAACCGTATTTCGCAACATATGTTGATAATAGCTCCGCAATTTTTATATCATCTTCAACAATCATAATTTTAACCATCTCTGAACTCCTTTTTGATCCACAATCTCAAATATACTTATATAAATACTACCTCTTTTCACAAAATCCGTAAAATAGAAAAGGATACTTTTATACAAAAGTATCCTTTTCTATTTTTCTTATTTAATATGAAATTCATTTAGAGAAAATCCTAACTTCTCCACATATTCCCTTCCTAGTTCCATCCGCGCCGTTTTTAGTGGATCCACAACTTGGCAAATTTTCAAATTACCTGCTGCTGATAATAAAAGAGTTGCATCAGCTTTAGACATTTCTAATTCTTCATGTAAAAATGTCACCATATTATGTACAGCACGATTCGCTGCATCATCTAACAATTTCTCGGAAGCAATCGTCATCATTTTTTCTTTTTGGATAGCCATCGGTAATGGCCATTTCTTTTCTTTTATAATTTGAACAGTTACAGTTACCTCACCAGCAACCTCTACTCCACTAACACCAATTTCACCATCACCCATCGCAGCGTGTAAATCGCCTAACGCTAATAGTGCCCCAGGGACATTGACTGGTAATAGTAATGTTGTTCCTTCTTTTATCTCTTTACAATCCATATTCCCGCCGTGATCATGCGGCGTACCACATGAAATACTGTCTTCTTTAGGGGCTGAGCCAATGACACCAATCATCGGATTAATTGGTATTTGTAGTTCATCCGAAAATATTACATGTTTATTTTGGATTGGAACAATTTTCACTGTATTTTCATTTAGCTCATTACCCATTACACCAAGGTTCGCTCCTGTAGTTAAAACACCCTGCTCGACAATTTTAATCTTTTCAATCGTTACTACTAAAATATCGCCAGGTTCTGCGCCTTTAATATATACAGGTCCAGTCGCTGGATTAATTCGATTCCAATCTAACTCTTGAAACTCAACATCTTTAGAATCAATTTGATTTTCAAAGCAATCATATGTTTCAAATACAAGACGGCTCCCAATTTCTACTTCAATACATGGATTATTTTCTGGTGACATTGCGTAAATGATATGTTCTTTATGAATACGATGCATAGTACCTCTCCTTTTTCGTTTTTATCTTCTATATAATAATTAGCTTTTATCTGCATAAGCTCCTTTTTAAAATTAGTAGTTATTTTCAAGAAAAATGCACTTAGCTCATTTTGAAACATACACTCTTTACTATAACAGGTAAAGAAAGGTGGTATTACAATGCCCCTTATTCCATACAACGAAAGTGACGTTGATTTACTAGCACGTTTAATCCGTGCTGAAGCTGAGGGCGAAGGACGACAAGGTGAACAACTTGTTGGATGTGTTGTAGTAAACCGTGTATTTTGTGATTGCTTAGATTTCAAACAACTTCGATCTGTGCGTGATGCAGTATATCAAAGCCCTGGCGGATTCGAAGCAGTTCAATACGGTTACTTTTATCAACGTGCCCGTGAATCAGAAAAAGAAATCGCAAGAAAAGTTTTACAAGGTGAATGGCGCTGGCCAGCACGATGGGCTCTTTGGTATTTCCGTCCAGTTGGAGCTTGTCCACCCGAATGGTATAATCAGCCGTTTGCAGGGCAATTTAAAAGCCATTGCTTTTACGAACCAAGTGGTGATGAATGTCCAAAAATGTATTCACGATAGCAAAAATTATAGTATATACGAGTGGTGACTATTTTCATCTCATATAGTCACCACTCGTATATTTATGTAAATATCATTCCATCGTAATTACAATTTTCCCTCTAACATGCTGACTTTCACTTAAAATATGAGCTTCTCTAATTCCTTCTTCATTAAACGGAACAACCTTACTGATGATAGGTTTAATTTTTCCATGCTCAATCAAAACAGATAATTCGTCCAATTGCTTCCCGCTTGGTTTCAACCATAAAAACCCTGATTTTATGGCCTTTACTTCATGACGTGGTTCATGAACGATAGAAACTAGAACACCACCAGATTTAATAATTTGAAAACTTTTTTCTTGTACTTCTCCGCCGATTGTATCTAACACAATATCATAATCTGATAGTAGCTCTTCAAATTTATCTTTTTTATAATCAATAACAAGGTCAGCACCTAAAGACTTTAAAAACTCTTCATTTTTACTACTTGCAGTTGTTGCGACAAAAGCCCCAGATGATTTTGCGATTTGAATTGCAAAACTCCCTACTCCGCCCGCTCCAGCATGAATTAATACTCGGTCATTTTCTTTTATTTGTGCATAATCGACAAGACTTTGCCAAGCTGTAAGTCCTGCAAGAGGTATAGATGCTGCTTCTTCAAAATTAAGATTATTAGGCATTTGCGCTACTAAATTTGATTTCACTGTAATGTATTCAGAATAAGAACCTTTCCCTGTATTTTCAGGTTTCGTAAACACTTTATCTCCTATTTTAAAATGATTCACATCTTCTCCAACTTCTTCAACTATTCCAGCAACATCTAATCCTAATGTAATTGGAAATGAAAATCGCAACTTTTCTTGTAAGTCTCCCTTTCTTATTTTCCAATCAACAGGATTGACAGATGTTGCGTGTATACGTATTAATACTTCATTACATTTAACAACTGGTTTAGGAACTTGTCTTTCTTGTAATGCTTCAACACTACCATATTGATTAATAACAATTGCTTTCATTTCCTCTCCTCCTTGTTGTTTATTGTAATAACAAACAATTATTTTTCAAAATTTTCCGCCTTGGATGACAATAAATATGTTAGGAGGTGATATTTATGCTACTCTACTAATTAAGCATCATGAGTGCAAAAAACATTTATTTCACTTAAATACAATCTAATTTACGCCTAAGAAACACCCAAAGTTATATTTCTCTTTATTTATTAATGACCTTTAAATGAAACGGAGAGTGTGCTATGAGTGAACAAGTTTTCAAAGTAAACGGTATCGATATATGTACAGAAAGCTTTGGCAATCCTAATAACCCAGCAATATTATTAATTATGGGAGCTACGTGTTCAATGGTTTATTGGGATGAAGAATTTTGTGAAAGGTTAGCTAGCACAGGAAGATTTGTCATTCGCTATGATAACCGTGATGTTGGTCGCTCTATTACATATGAGCCTGGGACTTCCAATTACACTGTAGCAGACATGGCTGAGGATGCAATCGGAGTACTCGATGCGTATCATATTGACAAGGCACACCTTTTGGGCATGTCATTAGGAGGTATGATTGCTCAAATTGCTGCAGTAAAACACCCAGAAAGAATTTTGACCTTAACATTACTAGCAACAAGCGTTATTGGATCTGATAACAATACTCGTGATTTGCCTCCAATGGATGAAAGAATTTTGACACATCATGCTAATGGTGCAAATTTAGATTGGACAAATAAAGATGTTATAGCGAAATATTTAATTACAGGATCACGTCTACTCTGTGGATCAAAGCGTATATTTGATGAAGCAAGAACTTTAAAACAAGTAAAGCAAGAAATAGAACGTGCTAACAATCTATTAAGTATGTTTAATCACGCCCTCCTTACAGGTGATGATTCTTATGAAGGTATACTAAAGTCGTTACTAGTACCTACTTTAGTAATTCATGGTACGGACGATACAGCTCTTCCACTTGAACATGGACTCGCACTTATTGATGAAATTCCGAACTCAAAGCTATTATCCCTTGAAGGTACAGGGCACGAGATTCATCCCGATGACTGGGATAAAATTATTAAAGCAGTTTCAGAACATATATCCTGTATAAGATAAGAACAACTATTAGAAGGGGCACAAATTGTTTTGCCCCTTCTATTTATCCCGCTATTTGTGGGCAGTAAAACTCCCACCTCAAAATTCAGCTGAAGCAAAGAAATTAGACGGGAGATAAACTGCCCGTAAACGCCCGATTGGTGAAGGCTAATAATCAGTGGGGGATGAACAAAACCCCCACTGATTATAGTTTCACTTTATAAAGATTACGATACAATATCAAAAACCCATCACTGCATTCGTATGTATAGTGATGGGCTCTACCTATATTTTTCTATGCTTAAAAAAATGGACAATCTAACTGGTCAACAGATTCCCACGATTTTTTTTTTACATTTTCGGTGGATTTACTATTTTCTAGTGGTACGTGTTTAAATGGATTCATTTCAACTTTTAATAGAGATGATGGTTCTATATATAAAGAAAAAACATGGCTACTTGGCAAGGTTTTTGATACATCAATATCTCCTACTTGTTTAAATAATTGCTGGGCCGCAAAGAAAAAGAAATTAGTTGGATTAGATTGTTTATTAAGCCAAGCAATCATTTCAGGCGATACTGATTTATTAATGTTAATTTTCACTCGATCACCACGTTTATATCGCCTAGATCGCATACTTCCACCAACTAACTTATCGTTAAGTTTGTAAACCCTAACTCTTTTTGCTTATGCTCTCTATATTTTGGCGAGCATGTATATACTAATAACCCACGAGCATTGGTGAATAACGGGTTATCTACAAAGATCACATTTTTCAAGCGTCCTTTTTGTTTCAAAATCATTTTTAAGCTATTTTTAATAATAACTGCGCCCCCACCATAAATAAATACATATGGATCGTCTTTCATATCATCAATTTTGTTAATAATATCCGTTGCGACACGTGCTGCTAAACCTAAAAATGCTGGCTGCGATTCCTCAACTAACAATGCATTTCTTGGGTGCTTTTCATTTAAATAAATTTGGTTAAATTCTGTAATGCTATCAATTGTTTTCGTAGGATATTTCCGATTCCATCTCGTAATAATTTGTAGTAACGTTTCTTTTACACCGTACGATAATCCTTTACTTAATTGCGGACGGAAATTTACCCCTAATGAAACAACTTCTTCCGTTGTCCCCGCGCCAATATCAAAAGACAATAAAGTTTTATCTACAAAATCAATTTCTGAAACTTGATTTTGTTCACATTCTATTTTATGTTTCACAACATTTCCTTCCTCATCATATACAATCCCCCACGTCCCAGAAGCGCCTTCAGGTAGACATTTACAAAACTCAATAGAAACATTAATCGTAACATCGCGTCCATTTGGATAATGGAATATGACCTTGTGATTACCCATATACCGTTTCGCATTTTCAGCAGCAATTTCCTGTGTAATAAGTTGCATTGGAAGAGCAACAGATAAATCATAACGAATATTAATATGACTTGAAGTAGGGCTTTGACGCATAGCACTTATCGCTAAACCTGAAAGGATTGTAATGACCATTAACTCATCAGTAGATTTATTTGATTTTTTCTCCACTTCAGTACCTTTTAATTGATCTTGAATCACTTTTTCTCCAACGATGTATCGTACATTATTTAACATTAGCGATGGAGAACTAATGGTCACATCAATGTGATTCTCTAATTCTGACGATGAAACTTCACCCTCATCTAACAACCCCGTAGACTCACCTATATATAAGGAATAAATACTCGGAATAAAAATAGGTTCCTGCCCTTTCACCATTAACTTCAAACCATTATTTCCTGCATCTGCACCAGCTTTTAAAAGAATAGACATAACTACCCCCTAAATTAATCTGACATCCCTTCCAAATATATGCGAGCCCATTCTTTTACATTCAAATGTAATGTAATTTTTTCTTCATCCTTTAAACAAAACATCATAAACATTCACTTCATATGTAAAAAATATTTGACATAAAACTTTTCCAATTTTATACTATGGATGTAAAGAGTTTTTTACAAAAGTGGAGGTGCAATTATATATTGAATACTAAAAAAATTATTTTTGTAATCATAACTTTATCTTTAATCGCTATACTTGTACATGGCACATACAAATACATAACTGAAGGTTCAATTTTGGGCGGGACTATTTTCGCTGCCTCTTTAATACTTAGTAATTTAATAAATCATATTACATGGGGAAATCCAAACGGAGTATCGGAAGAAAGTCAAGATGAGATGGGACAACAAATTACCTATAAAAGCTTTAAAATTTCTTATTTTGTACTTATGTGTGTGATGTTTCTTATTTTAATATTTTCTGAAGGATTTTCATCCCTATTACTCGATGAAATAAAGAACCTACCTCTGTTTATCGCACTTTGTTCTTCATTTTTTATTTATCCTATCGTTGAACTCATTGTCGCAAAACAATATAAATAAAAAAAGTGGTTTTCTAAATGCAGAAAACCACTTTTTTATGTTTAAATACCTTCTGCTATTGCTTTCAGCTTATTCACAGTCCGCCAGTTCCTTACTGTAGCTGGCGTATGTAATTTTTGAAACTGGTTCATTAGTTTAGAATTCCGAATGCTTTTTTTGAAAAATAAATACACTACTCTTCCTTCGATATGGCAATCTTCTATGTCACTTTTGTACATAAGTAACCGCTTACTGTCTTCTTCAGAAAGTGGATTAGCTAAAAAGGCCACATGTACACTTTCTCCTTCTAATAACGAATGGGTCTCGTAAGGACACTTTTTAATAATATTAATAAATTCATCATTTGCTCGTAACATGACTGGAACATTGAAATCAAAAACGTTCTTAATTTCACATTCAATTCGTTCCTTTAAAAAGCTTATCTCTTCTTCTGACTCAAACACTACATTTCCACTTTGAATATATGTTTTCACTCTTTTTAACCCTATTGATTCAAACATTATTTTCAAATCTGCCATTTTGATTACTTTATGTCCACCTACATTAATTCCCCGTAGTAGTGCAATATAAATTGTCATATGCTTACCCCTCACGTATTTACATGCTTAACAAGCGAATTGTTTTGCACCTTCATGTTTCTCGAATACTTACTTTAATACATCTAACATATCATGTACGGAAAATATCTCAAATTAAAAAACTTACTACATGATTTTTTTAAAGAGTAAGCTTTGTTATCTCATTATCTCGTTATAGGTAAATGTAATATGAATTGTTGTCCAATTGGTCCCATTCTTCTAAACCCTTTATCTTGAAATCCAACTTTCTCATATAACTTTTGTGCCGGAATATTTTTTTCATTTACAGCAAGAATCACTTCATTTTTTACTGGATAATAATATTTTACAAAGTCTTGTAATAACGCCAATGATTTTTTAGCATATCCTTTATTTTGTTTATTATGATTAATAGAAAAAGAAGTTAAAAGTATAGCATCCTTATTTTCTGTAAACTCCTGTACTCTGTCACCTGTTTGTAATATAAATACACCGACAGGTACTCCGTTATAGTCTAAAATAACAACTACATTTTTCGTTCGATCATTTTTCGCTTTCTCCAGTAATTCACCTGGATTCGCCGTAAATTGAACTTGTTCACTTGGTAAAGTAAATGATTGTATTATCTCTTTATATTGCTCCTTATACGGCACTAATTGTATTTCTCCTGTATGTATGTTCATGCTTAACTCTCCCATTCCTTCAAGTTATTAACTTAAACCTTGCTGTGTTTTAGAATGCACTTTTCCATCCAAAAATGTTATTTTAGCAAATGATTTTGGATCGTTTCCTTTCCAAGCAAAAATTTGCTTAATTCGTGTAGAATGTTCTTCCCCTTCTTCTATGAGTAAATCCCCTTCAAAACCGATTAAATCTTTCACTTCTAAATAAGTCATTCCTTCATTAATATTTGAGAAATGATTTATATTAATGGTCTCTTGCTTTTTATTTTCCGTTATAGTAGAAGACATAGCTGTTTTCTTCTTCACTTCTTTCTTCTGGTCACACGCTGTCATACTAAAACCTATGCATAAACTACCTAATATGAGTGCGCTTTTTTTCATCATAACGGCTGTCCCTCCCCTCATTATTAAACCATATATTCCCTTAAAAATAAACTGAATATTTAATCTTGAAGAAAAACCCCGTACAATTTAGTACGGGGTTTTCACTATTTTTTCAAATGGTTATTTGACTGATCTTCTTGTTCTTTTCGTAGTTCTTGTTCTTCATCTTTTGGTAATTGTTTATCATTATCTTTAATCGGATTCGTTTCTCTATTTTCAATCATATCATTTGGAACTTGCGGCATTACTCGGCCAACAATTGCTGCTAATTCATCAAGTATGCCTTCACCAGTTTTACCTTTTTTAATTTGCTTGCCTATTTGTTTTAGTCTTTCATACGTATCAACATCTGCTACAACGACTGCATTTGCACCGTTCGGGTCATTCTTTAAACTTTCTGCAACAGAATACTTAATTGACTCAACGCGAGTTCGATCAAGTTTCGCTTTCACATCAATACCTACAACAGCATACTTCCCAACTACTACTGCTGTCGCATCGTTTACACCAGGTATACTTGCAGCTAAAGATGCCAGATGATCAGCTGCTTTTTCATTTGGCTTATTTGATTTATTTGTATACGTAACATTTTTCATCGAGACATTTTTTTGTTCTGGCTTTTCATTAGGATTGTCTTTTTTTCCAATGCTACATCCAGTAATAACGAAACAAAGCATTAACATATATATAATGATTTTCATTATTTTCACCACTTTATCATTGATGTTTAATCATAAATTTTCTCAACAGCTTGCATCTTCTTCACTTTTTCTTCTGCACCGCTATTTGCGTTAATGAAAATTTGGTACGTATCTTTCCCTAAAGTACCAATATATTCATAACAAAGTACTTCATTATGCAAGTCATTTACTACTACAGCTTTACGTTCTTCCATAACTTTTACATCGGGGTTAATTTTCTTTCTCGCCTCAGCAGCGGTTAGCTTCGCACTCGGAATCGTTCGTTTTTGATGTGATGCTAAATATTCCTTTGCGGAAAAACCAACAATCGACCCATCATCTAAAGCAATTTTCATTTGGATTGCTTCTGGATAAATACGCACTCCATTTTCATTTACAACGTACGTAAACACACCGATATTATCATATTGAGAACTATCAAACAGCTCCATATTTGTAAACTTGTGATCCTTTAAAAATGTTAATCCTTTACTTCCTGCATCATTTAAACTGATTTTTTGCTCTTTAATTTCTCGGTTGTTCATTACCCAAATTGGATATCCACCTTTTCCGGTAATATCCATATAATACTCATTGTTCGTTGCTGGATCTTGAATTTTCACACTGTAGAATGATTCTTTTGCACCTTTTCCACTTTTCTCAACTTCTACTTTTTCATTCCCTTTTAAGTTTAAAAATGATTTCGCGATTTTTTCCGCTTCCGCTTTCGAAATCGCCTTTCCTTTTGCTTCAAATCCGCCTTTTTTATTCTTTTGTGCACTTGTAAAAGTCGGTCCAAAGTTTGTGGACGAGTATGATGTTACATTCTTTTCTACCGTCTTTAATCCATCGATAATTGTGTTATCTGCTGGATCTTGGTTTGACGCAAGAGCCATTTCTACATCCATCCAGCGAAGATTATTTTTCAATACAAGATGCTGCACTTTTCTCAGTTCATCTTGTATATTTGCTGCATTTGAATATAAACCTTGTAACGTTTTATATTCTTGATCATTTAACGGATCTTTTTCTAAATCACGAACCGCTGCACGATAACTAAAATCACCGATATTCGCAAGGAACTCTTCCGTTTTATTAAATGGCATTAATGTTAAAGGTAATTGTCCTACATCAGAACGAGCCTCTGATGTTAAACGCCATACATCTACTAAAGCTGGCGATAATGAGGAACGTGAATTCATCGCCAGTGTTGTTCCAATTTTATCGTGTAATAAATCAACTTCATATGCTAAATCATGAAACGCACGCTGATAACTATTTTCCGCTCGAATTAATACTGCATTTTTCTCTTGATGCTCTTTATAGCCCCAATACCCTGTTCCGACTACACCTACTGTTAACAATACGATGATAATACCTCGTAACATGTTTCCACCTCCGCTCTATTTACAGAAAATATGCTTACCAATTTTTTTAATTTGTGGACGAGTCCAGATCCATTTACTTGTCGCAGTATCTGGGTTGAAATAATATAATGCATTCCCAGTTGGGTCCCATCCATTGATCGCATCTAATACGGCTTTTTTCGCATTTTCATTTGGCGTTAAATATATTTGTCCATCTGCTACTGCTGTAAATGCTCTCGGCTCAAAGATTACTCCTGAAACAGTATTTGGAAATGATGCACTTGTGACACGGTTTAAAATAACCGCAGCTACTGCAACTTGTCCTAAATACGGCTCACCACGGGATTCTCCGTATACAGCGTTTGCCATTAACTGAATGTCATTTTGAGAATAACCGTTTGGAACATTTGTCCCTGTACTTTTTGGCGGCTTATTTTCCTGTGTACCTCCACCACTGTTCCCTTTATTAGTTGTAGTATCTTTATTAGCGGTCGACTTATCATACTTCGTTGCCTTTACAAGCATTTGCTTCGTTTTAGCACCCGCTAAACCATCAACTGGCAATCCGAATTTTTGCTGAAAGTTTCGAAGCGCCCAATATGTACCCCATCCGAAAACACCATCAACTTTCCCCGTATAAAATCCGTTATATTTCAAACGAGTTTGCAGTTCAATGACATCTTCTCCAGACGCCCCTCTTTGAATCACTTGATTAGAAAAGGCTTCCACATTTTTGGTCTGTATACTACTTACCATTAAAGATAGCCCGATAAAGACAAGCAAAATCGCTATCTTAAAAACAGCTTTTTGACGCATGTATTTCCCTCCTTAATTACGGAAATGATTTCATGGTTATGTTTTGTAAAACCCTCGCTTTTATGTAAAGAAGACAAAAAAATCCAAACTTATATGCTTGAAGAAATATGTAAACAATATACAAAAAGAATAAAAGGAGCTTATTATGAAGCGATTCTTCGTACGTACAGCATTTATATTTTTTTTAATAATAACATGTTCAAATATACATACCGACCCATCTATTGTTCACGCACAGCCGCCATATGCAAAATGGGGTAAACTAGCCGTTGAAAAAACGAAAGAACAATATCCGAAAGCTGAGATTATCGATTACCTTCATATAGGTAGACAACCAAAAACTGTTCAAATAACAGTTGAAAAGTTTAAATTATGGCTACGTGAGGGTGGAAAAGAGTATGGTGTTTTTGTGGATGTAGAGTTTGATACGAAAACAGAGGAATTTTTAAAGATGTCCTTTCAGAAGACAAGTCGGTAAAACAAAAAAACCTCCGTCTTTACATACAGACAGAGGTTTCTTTATGTACTTCTTCCTTAATAAGGAGGATTATTTTTTATATGCAAAGATCGATTCCCTAACATCTTTACTAATCCGCAAATAGCTCCAATAACAACGGATATCCCTATACTATATAAAAATACTCTCCCATATCCACCTATTCTCGGATCTAAAAACGGATATGGGTACCAATTCACGAATGGCCCGCGTATTAAGCTATAGACAACATATAAAAGCGGGAAAACAAGCCAACTCGCAGCCTGTTTCCATGTAATGGTCTTCGTAGGTGGATTTATAACCCAATCTAAAATCATCGCTAACGGCATGATGTAATGAAACACAGTATTGACCCACGGTATCGGTGTTTGAAGTGACTCTTCTAATCCCCTTAATAACAAAAAATAAATAAGTCCTGTTGTCAGTATGTATACTGTAGCTGCACCGCGAAGAACTCCAAACTGCTCGGAACGTCCAAATAGGGCTGTCCCCAAACTACTAAATAGTAGAATTACCGCAACTAAAATATTACTTTCAATTGTGAAGAAACTAAAAAAGTTAACTGGATTGAACGGTTTCACTTGTGCCCTTGTAACAAATTGAGTAATAAGTGCACTAAACGCTAGAAGACTTAATAACAGTCTATAAATCGCTATCATTTTTGCACTTCTCATAAAACACCTCATTTCACTACTTATTTATGATTGGAATTCTCTTTTATCTGTTCTATAAATAACTTTAATGGTACGAGGCCACGTTTTGGCATGTGACTACTAATTACAGCTACGAGCTCTAACTGCGGAATGATAATAATGTATTGTCCTCCGTATCCCATAGCAAAATACATACAATACGGTATGTGAAATCTTTCGTTATTTAATACCCACCAGTGATATCCATATGCCCCGACATGTTCATACGTTTCAAATAGAGCCTCACCTGATTCTTCTAACCATTTCGATGATACGATTTCATTACCCTTCCAATATCCATTGTGCAAACATACTTTTCCTAATTTTAATAAATCTATAGATTTCATTTTCATACCGAATCCCCCGACATATATACCTTGCGGGTCTTGTTGCCACTCATACTCCGTAATGTTTAACGGCTCAAATAAATACTTTTTCGCGAACTGCTCCGTCGACATTCCAGTTGCTTGTTGAATGATGTAACTAAGTAAGTGAGAAGAACCTGAATTATAATTCATTTTCGTACCCATTTCTTCAATAAGCGGCTTTTCTAAAATGTATTGCACCCAATTGTCTGATTCCACAAAATCATTTGGGAAAACAACCCCATTTCCGAACTCTTTCCAATCTTCTCCTGTTGTCATCGTTAATAAATGATACAGCGTTAGTTCCCTCTTTTCCTCCGGTACATTGGGAATCCATGTTGTGATTGGTGTATGTATATTATTTATAAATCCTTTATCAATTGCGATACCAATTAATATAGATACGATACTTTTTGTAATCGAATTAATTTTAAATAAGTCATTTGCACAATCTATCGTTTTATAGTACTCAGTCGTTAATTCCCCCTTTTGATAAACAAGAAATGTATTAACCTTTTTCTTTTCAAATTTATTTTGTAATTGCTCGAAATTCAAGAAATCTTCCTCCATCTAAATGGTTATGTAATATTTGTTATTCATTTCGTTCTCTCTATTAAATCATATTTGTTATTAAAACAAAAAATAAACTTGCCAGCATTTAATAGCTGACAAGTTTATTTTTATAATTTCGTTCGAACGTTCCAAAGCTCTGGGAAGAAGCATTGATCAAGCACTCGCTTTAAATAAGATACGCCAGAAGAGCCACCTGTTCCCATTTTATGACCAATAATTCGTTCTACCGTTTTCATATGACGGAAACGCCATTGTTGTAGCCAGTCTTCAATATCGATTAATTTCTCTGCAAGCTGATATAAATCCCAATATTTCTGCACGTCCGCATATACTTCTATCCAAGCCGCTTCTACAGTTGCATCCTCTTCGTAAGGCTGCGTAACATCACGATTTAACACATCTTTATGAATTGGAAATCCTTCTTTAACAAGGGCTTGTATCGCCACATCATACAAACTTGGTGCATGAAGTGCTTTATGAAGACGAGCATGTAATTCTGGGTCCTTTTCATAAATTTTTAATGCATGTGGTGTTTTATAACCAAGTGCATATTCAATCATTCGATATTGATACGATTGAAAACCTGAAGCCTGACCAAGTGAATCACGAAACTCAATATATTCTGATGGCGTTAATGTCGCAAGAATATCCCAAGATTGAATAATTTGCGACTGAATTTTTGATACACGTGCTAACATTTTAAAAGCTGGTGGTAATTTATCTTGTTTAATAGATTCAATTGCAGCATTCAATTCATGTAAAATTAGTTTCATCCAAAGCTCACTCGCTTGGTGGATAACGATAAATAACATTTCATCATGATGATCTGATAATCTTTGTTGACTAGATAATAAGCTATCTAGCTGTAAATACTCTCCGTACGTCATATTCTCTTTAAAATCCGTATGAATCCCTTTTTCCATAATTACCTTTTCATTTTCTTTCATATTAGCCAAACGCCCCTTTGTGTTCATTTCTACTTATATTGGTCTAATAACAGCTCGAACTGGACTCCCATCCGCATCTGTTAATGCAAGTGGTAATGCGATAAGTTCGTAATCGCCGTCTACTACGTGATCTAGTACGACATTTTCTAAAATATGAATTCCATGTTTAAATAATTGATGATGCGCTGCTAGTTCTTTATCATCTAAAGGATCAACAGATGGTACGTCCACCCCGATTAAACGAATTCCCTTTTCAGAAAGAAAGGCTGCAATATCTGCGCGTAAATGCGGGATTACATCTGGGAATTCATTTACTTTACCATGTGAAGATGTACGTAATAACAATCGTTCTACACCTTCTAAATGAAAGTTTTCTAATTCCTTTTTCCCGATGCTTTCAAGATTAGAAACGTCAATGATCCGTGCTGGACCAACATAAACTTGAATATCTAAATCCAACACCTTCTTACCGTCATTATCAAAATGAAAAGGTGCATCAATATGAGTACCTGTATGGATACTCATCGTTAACTTTCCGACATTTACTGAGCCACTGTCTTCTTTTGACCATGAAACTTCATACGAGAACGGTGTATCCCCTGGCCATGTCGCGATATCATTATTTAGCGGTTGTGAAATATCAATCCACTGCGATGTTTTCATGCTTACGCCACAACCTCTCGCTTATTTTCAAAGTTTTTATATTCTTCATTTTTCATAATGTTCTTTAAGATTTGTACAGAATTCCATACTTCCTCATACGTATTGTATAAAGCAACAGGCGCAAGTCTAACTCCATTTGGAGCTCTAAAGTCTGGAATAACCCCATTTGCTTTTAACGCTTTACAAATACGCGCCGCCTCAGCATGTTCTAAATAAATATGCCCGCCTCGTTTTTCATCCTCTAATGGATTTCCAATTGTAAATTCAAAGCCTTTTAATTCATGTTCAATTAAATCAAGCATATATCTCGTAATATGTAATGATTTTTCACGTAACTTTTCAATACCAGCTTCTTTAAAAATTTCAAGAGAACCGATTAATGGTGCAGTACTTAATACGTGAGGTGTCCCTATTTGATAAGCTCCAGCATGGTCAGCCGCAGTTAATGAATGCTCCATATCAAATTGCTTATCTTTTCTAGAACTAAACCAACCAGATAATCCTGGGAGTCTATTAAAGTGTTTATTATTTACATAAAGGCCCGCAACACCACCAGGACCTGCATTTAAATATTTATAATTACACCATACAGCGAAATCTACATCCCACTCTTTAAAATGATGCGGAATGGAGCCGATTGAATGACATAAATCAAAACCGATATGAATACCACGTTTATGAGCTTCAGCTGTTAATCGCTTCATATCAAGAATTTGTCCACTTCTATATAGTACAGAAGGCAATAATATTAAAGCGATATCATCGGTCATCGCATGAATAATATCATCTTCAGAAAGTGTTCTTCCATCTCGGCTTTTCACTCGTACTAAATGTTCATCTGGATCTAAGCCTTTTAAACGAATTTGACTCTGAAGTGCATAAATATCTGACGGAAAAGTTAATTCATCCGCAAGAATTTTTGTTCGTATTCCTTTCGGCTCATAAAACGTCGCAATAACTTGATGTATATTCGCAGTCGTGGAACCGGTTACAATCGTTTCTTCCGGTAAAGATCCAATAAGAGGTGCTGTCAATTCACCCAATTTCTCCGAAAGGAAAAACCATGGATGCTCACCTTCAGTCCATCCATCAATCCCAAACTCTTTCCATGAATCTAGCAAGGTAAGTAACGATTTCTCTGCTCTTTTTGAAAGCAACCCTAAAGAGTTACCATCTAAATATATTGTTCCTTCTTTTTTATAAAATTCAGATTGAAAATCTTTCAGTTCATCATGTTTATCACATTCAAGCGCATACTCATAAGTTGGTTGAAATGGTTCTTTATACATGGTGTCACCTTCTTTTAATTTTCTTTTTATTCTAACTAATTGAAATATATCACTTAAATTGATATAACGTCAATGATATTATGTCAGTTGACTTTATATACGAACTTCTTTTACAATACAATTATATTTTCAGATATTTCAGTATAAAGAGGTGATTCCTTGAAAAATTCTACTCTTTCAACAAGAAAACACCGCTCCTTAGAAACAAAAAAGAAACTATTACATTCCGGTTATACTATGTTTATAAAAAACGGATTTCAGAAAACTACAATCACGCAAATTATTAAACATGCAGAAACTGGTTATGGAACAGCATATGTATATTTTAAAAACAAAGATGCTCTCCTCGTCGTTTTGATGGAAGATGTTATGAATCGCTTTTATGATATTGCTGATCGCTCTTTTTCCCCTCAAACAAAGGCCGAAGCACGAGATATGATTCAGAATCAAGTGCGCGCTTTTTTACAGTTAGCACAAGAAGAAAGAGCTATATTACAAGTTGTTGAAGAAGCAATAAGAACCTCAAAAGAAATACGTCAAAAATGGGATGAGATTCGCGAACGCTTTGTAACACGGATTATACAAGACATTACTCATTCCCAGGAAAATGAATTAGTACGAAATGAGTTAAATAAAGAGATTGTCGCATGCGGCTGGTTCTCTATGAATGAAACGTTTCTTTGGACAATCGTGCAAAATGATAAAGAACTAGAATTAGAAGAAATTGTACATACTTTAACGGTAATGTATACGACGGGGTTATATAAATAGCACATTATAACCTCAAAAAACCGTTACTCAATATGCTTAGTAACGGTTTATTTAAAATATTTTATTAACGATACAATAATACAAAAAAGTGATGTAAGTAATAGCAAAAGCCCCATATTCTTATTCTCTTTTTTCATCCTTCTTAACGTTTTGTATCCCCATACCGGCAAGCATAAAACCTAAAAGTAATTGTAAAATGAGCATACTTTGCTTCGAATCATCATTCCAACTGTAAATAGAATAGCCCATTATAATAAAAGCGAGTATGAATGTGATAATTCTAATCATAAAAACACCCCCCTGTGTGATTCTATTGTTTTAACCTACTCACCATTCCAACAATAAGCTTATACTCAGCTCTACTTTTTCTTACTTTCTTAAAGCCCTCTTTCGTATCAAAAATAAAACACGTTTTCCGAAACCAAATCCGTACATATAAAGACTCAAAATAAATAGGTTTAATAATTCCTCGTTCCTCGAATTCAGTTCCATCTTTATTTTCGGTTTCCGTTCGAATGAACCACCTATTCCCGATTCCAATTTCAATATACTTCACATGCTAACCCCCTTCAGGAAATCTTCTTTCTAATTATTCTATTATTTCCCTGGCAAGCGCACATTCCGACAGAACGTGAGCCCATAAAGAAAAAGTAGATTACAAAAATCTACTTTTATAGCCTAAATTTTTGCATACGTTTATAAAATGTACTGCGTGGCACATCTAATAGTTTTGCAGCTAATGAAACATTTCCGTTTTGTAACTCAATTTATTTTGATTTCCCATCATTGTTTGTAATAAAATGATATTTACGTTTCGCATATTTCCCGTCCATTTATATTTTGAAAATTGATTACAAATAACAACTTCTTCATCACTAGCAATTTCATCTAAAAAGCGGTGAATTAAATATAGTTTATTTTGATGTATTTGAATGCTAATTCACGTTCAATCGCATGGGCAATTGAAGTTACCCATGATGTGAAGACTCAATCGAACAGGAGAAATAGTGTTTTCAACATAATTAGAAAAAGATACGAGTATGTTTAAAATTCGAATATTTCAATGCGCTTCTTTATTCTTTTTTAGTAGCACTATATTTTGTATAATAGATCCAAAGAAAATACATAACCAAAACCACTTTTGCGGATTGTTATTTATAAAGAAAATTATCATCGCTATTGCGAATAAAATAGTGGATGCTAGACTAATATATAATTTCGTTTTAATCTCCATTAGGCTTCACTCCCTATCATTTTACAGTACATAGTAACTCTTCATTTTTCATCTCTATTATGTACTCTCGTAAAACATATTCTTTCCCGCCATGCTTTTCATACCAATCATGTATTCTTCTAACATGCATCTTATCACTTCTAACTTTAGTTTCAATTTCTTCATAATCTTCATAACTATCATATTCCCATATTGCAAATACATCAGTCGTACCATCATTATTATCTTTCATCCAGCTTCCTATTAAACGCGAACCATGTTTTAATTGATTAGGTAAATTAGTATCATTGAAATGATCATTAAATATTTTTATGAATTCATTTTTTACTACATAGTACTTCCTTCTGTAAAACATACTTCTTCACCTCTTTTATGAAAAGTACTATTCACCCTACCCATTACAAACGTATTGTAATACTTACCGTCCGACAGCCTCTTATCATTTTTCAGAATGCCTTCTACTTCGAAGCCTAATCTTTTATAAAGCTGAATTGCTTTTGCATTTATTTCTAACACTTGTAACGCTATCTTTTTCACTTCATTTGCATCAGCCCAATTAATAGATTGTTGTAATAGGCTCTTACCCATTCTATATCCCCAAAACTCTTTTAAAATACAAATGCCAAACTCTACTTTATGAGACAATCTCTTTAAGTCCGATCCTTCACATCTCGAAAATCCAACGATACGGTTATGAACTTCCACAACTAAAAAGAGATTTCTCGTTTTTTCACTATCCATTTTTATTATTTCCTGGAAACCTTTCGTATCTATAAATCCCTCACCTTCTTCTCTATCCATATTTTCAGTTTCTCCATCGATTTGTACTCTTATTTTCGATAGCTGCTCTGCATCTGTCTCAGCTGCAGAACGAACTGTATAAGTTAATCCATTTATATGAAACTCTTGTCCTTTTATAATCATTTCAAACTCCTTTTACATGCAGTCTATTGGCGCTATTACAATTTCTTTACCTTGTTTCTCAAATTGTTGAATCGTTTCTTTACTAGCCCCTTCATCTGTTATTATAAGGTCAATTTCTATTAGTGACTCTCCTTTTATAAAGCAGTCTATTCCAAGTTTAGTATGAGGAGCTAAACAAATATTTCTTCTAGCAATTTTACTTACTGTTTTTCCAAAATAAGCAACTTCCGGTGTCGCAGTACTTATACCATTCAATGAAATACCGCCACCTGTAGAGAAATAAAGATCAATAGAGAATCTACTTATCAATTCAGAGGCAAGTGTATCTGTCATATTTCCTGATGGTTTCACTTTTCCACCAATTAAGTACGTATCAATGTTCTTATATTCCCGTAACTTACTAGCAATTTCTAAAGCATTCGTAATAACTGTAAATGATGTTTCAGGTAAATACTTTAACATGGCATAATGAATGGAAGCCCCTCCAATAAAAACGGAACCTCCTTCTTGTATGTAGGATACAGCAACTTTCGCAATCGCATCTTCATCTATTGAACTATCACGATAACGTTTCGATGGTTCGGCAGCTAAGTTTCTCACTCGCGTAAGTTCAACTGCACCTCCGTGCGTTCTTTTTAATAAATTCTCTTTCTCCATAATAGATAGATCTCTTCTTATAGAATCAATAGACATATCAAAAATTTCAGCAAGATCCTTTGCGATTACTCTTCCATCTTTCTTAAGTAACTCTAAAATTTTCTCTCTACGCTCTTCAGTGAACATGTTATCACCACCATTATTGAAGATTCAGAAATTTAATCTTTATTTTAATTATATGCATGCCTCTTCCCTTGTACAATATTTTCAATTCTTATTTATTCCGTTTTATACAGTTTTTCTCCCTCTTTCTATCCCATTAACTTGAAAACGAAATAAATGTATATTTGCATATTCCACAAACATACTTCCATTTACTTTCCTATTGATGTAAAATTATTCCTATGTTTTACTTTTTAATAGAGAAAGGGATTACTATGAAATCTATAATTAAAGTAACTTGTACAGCATTATTATTTACAGGAATAATGGCAGGATGTAGTGGAAATACTGCACTAAAACAAGAAAAGAGCGCTTTTGAAAAGAATGCACTGCATTATGGGGAAATTGTTAAAAATGAATACTATAGAGCAACAGTTGAAAATGCAAAATTTGAAAAAATAAACAAAGAGTGGCGCCTAACAACTCGTGTTATGATTAATAATGTTCGAGACGATGGACAAACTATTGATCTTTCGGAAATAAAATATTTCATACAAGATGAAAAAACTGGTCAGAAATATGAAGGTGAAGCTCATCCGATAGGTGACGAGCACTATAAAAATGTTCCACACGAATTCTCTTTAACTACTGACGTTGTATTTGAAATGAAAACTTCTCCTAAAGACTTAAATAACATGTATTTGTATATTGATAGTAAAGTTGCTCCATTAACAAATACATATTGGAAGCTTGATAATCTAGTATCTAAATAAAAAGACCAGTCTTAAATGACTGGTCTTTTTACATTCAAGTATTCAACATCCAATAACATTTATATTGATTTTCTAATAACAACTTGAATAACATGAGCTAAACCAGTATGTCCTTTCCCTTCAACTCGCTCTTGTTCTCCATTAAAGAAATGAATAACCTCATGCCCTTCACACCAAGTAAGAATATCAATTGGCTCATACAGCATATCAATATCTTTCGGCCCACCAGTACCATAATTTAATTGTTTTTTCGAATAAACTTCAAACATTATTAATCCACCAGGCCTAATCATATAAATCATTTTATTCAATACCATTTTTTGATTGTCAGTATGAAAATGTCCAAATACCATAATTGCCGCATCAAATTCATTATCTGGCAAACCATCAGTTAATAAATCTACCTTTTTTGTATGCACGTTTACGTCATACTTCTCGGCTAATTTTTTTGTTTTTTCTAATCCACTCTCAGAGTAGTCAATAGCAGTCACTTCATGGCCTTTTCTTGCTAGAAAAACAGCATTTCTACCTTCTCCCTCTGCGAAAGCTATTACTTTAGTATAATTTGCTAAACGAAATGCTTGTTCTTGAATAAACGTATTAGGTTCTTCCCCATAATAATATTCATCCGATTTAAATCGATCATCCCACATGTTATTCATCTTCTTCTCCTCCTTCTAAATGCTAGTTAGAATCGCTCATCTGTAATATCACTATTAATAGCAATCGCCGCTTTATTTCCCTGTGATGCAGCAATAATTAACGACGATGGACCTTGAGTCGTTGTTTCTCCTGCTACGTAAATATTTTTTTCTGAAGTACGACCAAAATCATCTATTACAAAAGTTTCATTACTTTGCAGTTCACAACCAAGTTGTTCTAAAAATTGATTTGGTCTAAAAAAAGTAGGTACTATAAATCCACCGGCTCTTTCAATGTGCCAACCTGAATGAAACTCTACTCGCTAAATAACCCTCTTCACCTTGTATTGAACGAATAGGCTCTGTAATAACTCTTATATTTTTATTACACAGTTCATCCATGAAAGGCGTACTTAACTCATTACCATTTGTTGCAATTACTAAATCCGTAGACCAGTTATAAACTAATTTTGTCATATGCAACGTATAATCTTCGTTTTCAGAAATAATAATAAGAGGTTGGTCTTTTAATTCCCATCCATCACAATACGGACAACTAAATAAACTTTTCCCATAAAATTCCCGTACTTTAGGGATGGATGGAAATTCTTCCTGTATACCTGTTGCTAATAAAACTCTTTCCGCCAAATATTTTTTATGATCTAATGTCATAATCTCAAATAAACCAGTCGATTGCTTCGTTATCGTTAAAACTGTTTTTTCATAATAATGAATCGATGGATACTTCTTCAAATCATTTAACCCTAATTCCTTAAACTCTTCTGGTTTAATCCCGTCACGTGTAATAAATCCATGAGACTTTTGCGTTACACGATTCCTATTCGTTTTATTATCAAATAACGCTATTTGTTTACGAGCTCTCCCTAAAACTAAACCTGCATTAAGCCCTGCTGGACCTGCTCCTATTACTGCACAGTCAAAACATTTCATAAATAAACATCCTCCATGAATAAGCTTAACTCATTAACTATAATTATAGATATTAAAGAGTCTTTTTATCCTTAATTAATTTAAAAATAAAAGCGGATTAAAAATCCACATTTATTTTTTTCGCAAGATCTACGATTTTTTGATTTCGTAACTCTTCTTCCATTTTTTCCTCTGCCGCAAGCATTACTTCATTAATTAAACATCCAGGTTCCTGATGTAAACAGCATTCAAACAATGATGTTTTCCCTTCAATAGCATGTATAATATCTAAAAAAGAGATATCTTCCCAATTACTGCTAAGTGAATAACCACCTTTAGGTCCTGATGATGAATGAATCATGCCTTCCTTCGTCAATTTAGTTAGTATTTTAGACAAGTATGTTGGTGAAACATTCTGCATTTCCGCTAACTGATGAACACTAACTAACTTATTTGGCGTAGCCTTTGCCAGAAAAAGCATTGTGTGAAGAGCGTAATTTGTAGCTTTAGAATATTTCATAATACGGCTCCTATTGCAGACTTCATGTATCTACAATATCTTCATTTTTTCATCATGTCAAACATTTGTAATTTAAAGGCATGATATTATTTCTTTTCAAGTAATAAATTCGTTGCACAAATCGTCACTTCTCTAAATGGACAGTCAAATAAAACACCCAGTTCGAAACCGTCTTCAGTAAGCTCTATTTCATGGTATAGCCACCAAGCACCTTCAAAATTTTCAGGTATAGAACATTTGGTCACTCCTGTAAAAAAACTTGAAGTTTATTGAAATCACTAAAAGTACCAGTGCAATCTAATACGATAGACAAAGTATATTCTGACTTACACTTTACTACTTTAATCACACTATCATGCAGTGAGAATTCATGTAATTGAACAACGTTTGACGGAAGTTTTTTCTTAAGCGAATTAAAATATTCTAAGTATGATTGATCTAATTGTGTCATTCTTTTTTCATAATCTGCTGTCCACTCTAACAAAAGTTTCTTTAATTCATTAGGGGGATATTCTGAATCAATAGTGTTGTTATAAAAGTATGAATGTAGCGTTTCAGGAAGATAATTTAATAAATCTTCTTTCCTTTCTTCTACTTCATCTTTCAAACTTTGTAAATAATCGGGATCTATTTCTTTACATTTTTCTATTGATTCTATGAAATGTACAAATCCTGAAAGTTGCATTTCTTTATACCAATCTCTTGTAAAATATTTCAATGATATCTCTCCTAAAACATTTCAACATCCAACAAAGGCAATATATCTATTTATTATATCATTCCAATAGCTATTTTTTCTAAAGAATAAATGCAAAACTGTAAATATTCCGCCTATTATTTCTAAAACTTCAGAATATTTACAAAAATATGAAATTAGAATACATTTTACATGTACAAGTTTTACCTGTACAAAAATCTAAACAAAAAGGGATGGTTATATGTTGAAGAAATTAGTAGCAGGGACATTAGTAGCAGGTTTTGCATTAACTGGAGGATTAGGAGTAGTAAGTGCTGCAGAAAAAGATAATACAATTAAATCATTTGATTATTTAAAAGTTGATGAAAAGAATGTTAATTCATTCACAAAATTAAGCGATCAATCAAAAAAAGACATCCAAATTACTATGGTACTACCTAAGCAAAATGAAAATGGAGATTGGTTAGCTTATGGCTTTACTAGCAGAGAAACATTGAATGCTTTTATTGAAAAGGATAAAAAGGCACTTAAAAATCAAATTAACCCTTTAGGTAGTGGTGCTGGTAGTACCGATTTTTATGAGCATCAAAATAAAGGTGGACAGTATATTTATTGGAGCAGTGGCTTTAAAAACCTACCTTCTAGCTGGAACGACAGAATTTCTTCTGTAAGTACAGCTTCACCTTCTGCAAGTTATTCAACAACGCTATGGGAACATTCTTCAACTCAAGGATATGGAAAAGGTGTCTCCTTTAGACACTCTGATTGGTATGGTCAAACTGCTAATTTAGCTGCGGATTGGAACGATATTACTTCAGCAATTGAAATCAAATAGCAACAGGGCATTTTAATTGAATAGGTGGAACTACATTTTTATATAGTTTCACACATATTACTACTTAAATATTATTAAATAGTAGAAAGACCAGTCATTTTAGACTGGTCTTTCTACCTTCAAGCATGCACAGCATATCCTACCGCCTGCAATAATGCTTCATAATTTGCTTCAAATAAAATTAGAGAATTATTATCTTATTCATTATCAAAACTCTTCTGTAATTTCCGAATGTAAATAATTTGACCAATGTGATACGCGTTATGAGTCGTTACATTAGCTAATACTTCCCACCACTTCGCAGATACAGGAAATCCAATTACATCACTTTCAACCTTGTCTTCATTTATGAGACTTTGCCATTGTAATAGTTTCTCTAATAGTTTTTCTCTTAACTCTTCAAATGATTGATTATCTGAAAGCATAAAACTTTTGTTATTATCACCAATAGCGGGCACAGCATTAACATTTGATTCTTTGTACCTAGTTTGCCACGTCGTATTCCAATACAGTAAATGTTGTACAATTTCAGCTATACTATTACACTCTTCATTCGGTTTCCAGAAAGCTTCTCTCTCAGATAAATCCTTAACTGCATCTGAAAATGGAATATACCAACTGGGATCATTCGCATTTGCTAATAACTGATCTGCTAATACGTCTTTAACATGGAACACTTTACTTCCCCCCATTAAAAAGATTCATTTCAAGACAATACTCACTTCTCTATATACGCTGAGTTTGCCAGATCCCCTCTTTTTAGCCTTAATCCCAAACATATGCACATAAAGAAACCGAAAGCACCTAATCCATAAGCTGTTGTATATCCACTTTCCCCGATAATCCATCCTGCAAGTCCTGGTCCAATCATTTGACCAACTGCATAGAAAACGGATATAAAACTAATTGCCATTGAGACATATTTCGGAGATACTTGCTTTGAAGCAGCAACTTGAATTAATAAAAGGATACCTCCGAGGCTGGAACCCCAAATAATTGCCGACATGATAAAGCCAATGGTATGTCCAAATATAATTGGAATCATATCACCTATTACAGCTAATAAAAGTGCAATACATAACGTCTTCTTTATACCAATCCGATCCGAAATCAATCCCCAGACAGGAGCTCCTACGATTGAAAACATTCCTGCAATCGCATAAACAGTTCCCGAAATTGATGCCGAAATACCATTATTAATCATAAAACTAGTTTGATATAAATTTGGAATTAAATAAACAACGCCCACAATAAAATACATCCATGCAATGATGTATAACTCTTTCGTTTTCCATAAAAACGACTTATTATTCTTTTCCCCCTCATCTTCAGTAACTTCTGGATTTTTCAAAACAATTGAGGCAACGAATACAACAATACATGTAATAACGCCAAACAAAAGCCATGAACCACGCCAACTATACTCTGGAAATGTACGTACTATATAAGGAACGATTATTCCACTAAATAGCATGCCTATGCCAGCACCACTTAATAACAGCCCCATTGCAGTTCCTCTTTTTTCTGGAAACCATCCTACTGTTATTGACATGAGTGGTGTATATACAAGAGCACTTCCAGCTCCAGAACATAGCATAAAAATAGCAGCTATCCAAACTGAAGGAACAAATGATAATCCTATTAAACTTATAACGATGAGCCAACTCCCTATTAATAAAACTGATTTTGCTCCAAAACGGATAGTAAGTATTCCAGATGTTCCGACTGTTAATAAATACCCTAAAAAGAGTATAGTTCCTAACATACCTGCTTGAGCTGTAGATAAATGGAGTCCTTCTTGCATAAACGGTAATATAATTCCATATGCCATACGTGCAAAACCCGTCGTTGTTATAATAAGAAACATTCCTGTTAATACAAATATCCAAAAATGACTTTCATTCCGTTCTTTCATTTAAATTCCTCCATAAAAAGTTATTTCCAATTGGATGTTGTTTGTAATTATAATGACCATTACAAAAAGCAACTACCAAATGACGGAGGAATTTACGGTATAGCGGATTATTCCTTTTTTACGTTAATAAATACGTAAAAGTTCTGATGGATTCATTCCATACTTTTTACGAAATAACTCTGAAAAATGACTGACATTATTGTATCCAACTGCAAATGCCGTTTCGGTCACATTACTATTTCCCGAACGCAGTAAATCTATCGCATGTTCCATACGCTTTTCTCGTAAATATGCAAATGTGGACATCCCAAATAATTCTTTAAACCCAATTTTTAATTTATAATCATTTAACTCTACTATTTTAGCTAATTCTAATAATGATGGGGGTGATTCCATTCGTTGAAGTAAAATTTCTTCAGCCTGTTTTATTTTATTCAAATCCTGTTTTGATAATTGACTCCTTTTATTTGCGTCACAATCATTAAGCAACACTCTCCCAAAATGTATAGAAAGCAATTCGAGCGCTTTACTTTCTAATTCTAGTTGACTAATACGATCCTTTTGGGGATGCTCTATCATTCTCTTAATAAGACTAGATGTTATAGAGTCAATTGGATTTTGAAACTTTTTAAAAGATTGATTTCCTAATATAGAATGAAAATCAAGACTTTTTTCAATAGCATTATTCATCATGAAATGATTAAACAATTGTACAGGAATCCCAATCGCTAATGAATATAGAGGCGTTTCTTTTTCATATTCAAATACTACATCAAAATCATTCATAAAATATAAATAGCTATTTCCAGTCATTAATTCATACGAAGAATGACCAACTTGCACTCCTCCGAACCCTTGTAAACAAAAATTAAGCTCTACCATTGCTGCATCAGATGCAAACTGGATGCGATGGTTATTATGAAATTGATAATTTGATAACACAATTTCCATACCTGAAAATGAAGTCCATCTTCGTATTTCACCCATACCTATTGTTTTTGGAACATTCATATGTCTTTTCTCTACAACTTGTAAACCATAAAAATATTTATGAAAAATATCATGAAAACCATTAGTCTCCATGAAACCCACACTCCTTTTATGTAAAAATCAAAATTTAATTGATAATTACTTTCAATTATATCAAATATCTTTATACAATAAATAGATTTTCTCTTTATAACTCGTTATGATAAAAGAAAAAGAAAGCGAGCGAACAATGAATAAAAAAATCGCGATTATTACAGGAGCATCAAGTGGATTCGGACTTTTAACGACACTTGAACTTGCGAAAAAAGACTATTTTGTCATTGCTACAATGCGCAATCTTGAGAAACAAATAGACTTAATATCTCAAGCTACTAAACTCGACTTACAACAAAATATAAAAGTTCAACAATTAGATGTAACAGATCAAGGTTCTATACATAACTTCCAATTATTTTTAAAAGAAATAAACAGAGTAGACATTCTCATTAATAATGCAGGATATGCAACTGGGGGCTTTGTAGAAGAAATTCCAGTAGAGGAATACCGTAAACAATTTGAAACGAACCTTTTTGGAGCTATATCAATCACTCAGCTTGCCTTACCATATATGAGAGAACAGAAAAGCGGAAAAATCATTAATATTAGCAGCATTAGCGGCCAAGTCGGATTCCCTGGTTTATCCCCTTACGTTTCTTCAAAATATGCATTAGAAGGCTGGAGTGAATCCCTTCGCTTAGAAGTAAAACCTTTCGGAATAGACGTTGCCTTACTTGAACCAGGTTCTTATAACACGAACATATGGGAAGTTGGTAAACAATTAGCTGAAAACCAATCTGATACAACCTCTCCTTACAAAGAATATATGGATAAAATACAAAAGCACATAAACAATGGCAACGATACACTTGGTAATCCGATGGATGTTGCAAATAAAATCGTAGAAATTGCTGAAGCAAGGCGTACTACATTACGATACCCAATTGGGAAAGGTGTAAAATTTATGATCTTTGCGAAGAAGGTTCTTCCTTGGAGATTGTGGGAGTTTCTTGTATTGAGGAGCTTTAAGAAGATGTAACTTTCTTTAAATAGTATTTACGAAGGAGGCGTTAATCAAATGCTAGGCTTACCATATGGTAAAGTGTTTTTAGTTCCGTGGACCGAAGAATGGGAATTTGAGTTTTTAAAAGAGAAACAATTAATCGAGGAACAAATTGGCGAACATATTTTAGCAATACACCATATTGGAAGTACTTCCATTCCACATTTAAGTGCAAAACCTATTATTGATATTGCAATCGAATTAAATGACTTTGCAAATGATATAAAATGTATTACAAACCTAGAACAATTAAATTATAAATATAGAAAAGATGTATTACCCGAAAGGTATTATTTCAATAAAGGTGAGCCAAGAACTCATCAAATTCATATGTATGAGCAAGGGAATCCATATTTAATAGAACAATTAAAATTCAGAGATTACTTAATAGACAATAAAACTTCTCGTATGCAGTATGAACAGTTAAAAATTCAACTTTCAACAGCTAACCCAAATGATAAGCATAAATATGCAGAGGATAAAACAAATTTCATTAAATCCATATTGGCTAAAATAAATGATTAAATTGCGAAGACCGAACTTCGTACACATAATAAGAAACCATTCATGTATAGATGAATGGTTTCTTATTAATTAGTTATCTCATTATTTGTACCATCAATAATCATTTTATTATGCAGCAGGTGGAACGAAGTAAAATAGCATCGAAGTCATAAAAATAAATGCAAATAATCCAATTATCGAAAAAATATATTCTTTCGATTCTCTATCATACTTCCATTCCATCCATGTCCTTAGGATCCACGTAACCCCTAAATAAGTGAAAATGATAAACCAAATATTAGTGCTTTCGAATTTAAATATGTAAATAAAACTAATTATTAAATAAACAAAAAGCAGTCCTATTTCCAATTTTTTATGTAAGCTATTTACATATTTATTATATCCCCAAAACCCGCTCTTTGGCATATTCAATTTTTTTCTTAAAAATCGATCCAAAAAGTAGCCCGCTATACAAAAACCAAAAATTATAATCCAAAATGTATAGGTTCTCAATATCATTCCTCCTATTACTTCATTGAATTGTTTAAAATAAAGTGGACTATATTAACGGTTATTGAACGAGTATTCTTGAATGATCTTCATTAAAAATGATCGATTCTGCACGTAAGAAAGGGGTTTTCATTTCTTCTCTCCCTCTTCCTTTAAATTTATACTATATTAAAAGAAGAAATATAGTATGAACCCTGTTATTATTAATGCTGCAACTCCTAATAATGAAATCAAAAACTCCCGCGATTCCTTATCATATTTCCACTCCATATATGATTGAAATCCATATAACGTAATAAAAAACAAAAGAGGTACATAGCCCATATATATACGATTTGGAAGAAAAGTGCTTATAGCAATAACAACTATATAAGAGGAAATAATAATTCTATTTCCCCATTTATGTGTATCATTCACATATTGGTTATTCCATCCTTTTTGTTTCGGTATATTTAACTGTCTTCTCGCTATTCTTTCAAAAACCAATAAAGATAGCACCCATAAAATTAATAAGGATATTTTTGTAACTGACAGAAAACCCTCTCCTTTTTATTTTTTCACTTTAATTTTCTCCGGCTGATCACTCGGATACGTAGCATATGCATCATTTTCATAATCCCAACTAATAATGGTCGCACTATCTCGTCCTAATTGATGATGAACGTGTTCTAAAATATTGTGAACATTTTCTTTAAGCTCTATATTATTTTTATTCATATCACTGTATAGGTTTAATGGCATTTCATAACGGCGTTCCCCGCATTCTAATACCCCATCTGTCACCATTACAATTCGATTCTTTCCAGTACGTAGTTCACGAATTCCTGAAGAATAACATGGAACGGGTAAATCAAACGTGTTTACATTACCAATCCATTCATAAAATTGACGTTGGTTTAATGTATATTGTCCTAATTTATGTAATTCATCATGAAATACATAAACTAGGCAATCACCAATAGATAGCCACCATATGTAATTTTCTTTTCTTACACATATTAAGCAAGCTGTTTCACCTTTTACTCTTTTGCACTTTTCTTTAAATGAGGAGGATTGAAAAATTGTAAGTATATGATTTTCAACAGATCGAAATACTGTTTCAATCAGTTCATTCATAATTACTTTTATATTTTCATATTCTGCTTGAATCGTACTTACTACTAAATCAACACTTTCTGCACTATTATGTCCGTCTAATATAACGGTAAATTCCCAATCACCATTCGACCAAACTAATGCACCGTCTTCATTCTTTTTTGCTCCGGCACTTATATTCCCACCGTATTTACCAAGTAAGATATCACCATATTGCTTGACTGAAGCTTCGTCTAAACACATTTCCCTACTTCCAACCCATGAATATTGTGCATTATTTGTTGTATGCATACTCATTTACCATATACTTTCGTATTCTTTCGCATAGTTTTTTAATTTTCTCTGAATCTCCATGTGGTGCACCAGTCCAATTTGCTACTTCAGTCGGTGACCAAAACTCTTTTGGTGTATTTGGATAACGCGGAATAATGTGCATATGCAAATGTGGTACACCATTACCTGAAACGAAACTGTAAATATGTTCTGCACCTTTGCTTTCTTTAAGCGCTTTACTTACTCTACTTGTTATCAGTCCGAATGCCTTTGCCTCATCTTCAGTTAATTCAGCGAGACCAGGTACATGTCTCTTTATATCAATCATTACATAACCAAGATATGTTTCTTCTGCATCCCAATGGACATGTCCAACGTAAATGAGTTCATCTTCGTAAATAGCTCCACCTGGAACTGTAATGTTCCCTTTATGTTTTTCACAAATGAAGCAGTTTTGTTCTGCTTGATTGTTTATTGGCATATCCATCACCATCCTTTGCATATATAATATCATAAAAAAAGGAAGAATAGGTTTTATATTCCGAAAATTCAATCTCTTGAAATGAGAATTTTCACATTAAAATAATTTACAACTCATTATTTCTTCAAAAGCGTAATCCCCATTCCAACTGCAATCCCAATCGCTATTCCGATTGCTATATTATCAGTAAATACACCAGGAATTACACCGATTACAACACCTATAGCGACACCAATTGTCATAGCATCATTTCTTTTTTTATTATTAGCCAAAATAGCATCTCCTCTCATAATTTCTCCCCATATAATATCCATTTACATGAACTTTGCTGTCTACTAATATATTTGCTATTCCGCTTGAAAATTTCCAAAAAATGTACTTTATTACTTTTCCATTCCCCCTACATAATCCTCTTCGTTTGAAAGAATTTTTAAGTCACCATTACATATACATAGGCATTTACTATAAGAAAGATCAGTAATTTATTGAAGGAGGAACGATTCAAATGTATCCTCATTGGAATCCAAATATAAATCAACAATATGCTTACTCCCCCCATCCAGTAAGGAATACACTGCATTATGATTCGCAATACATGATGCAGCGCATCGCAAGCCTTGAAAGCCAATTAGCTAAATTAATCTCATTAATCGAAGAAAATAATCAATTAATAAAATCAATGGAACAACAGCAAAACCAAGTTTGTGCACCAGCTGGAGGTTCTGTTATTGTTCGGATGTAATTCGAATTCAAAAAAACACACTTTGTAGTATAAAGTGTGTTTTTTGAATTATTTTCTTTTTGTATAAAACCCTTGCGTAATTCGGTCTAATATAATCGCAATCACGACGATAGCTAGTCCAGCTTCAAATCCCATTCCGATATTTACTTGTGTTACAGAGCGATATACATCGACGCCAAGTCCTGGCGCTCCTACAAGTGAAGCTGTTACAACCATTGATAACGAAAGCATAATACTTTGATTCACGCCAGCCATGATCGTTCCGGTTGCGAGCGGTAATTGTACTTTAAATAATTTTTGTGATGCGGTAGAGCCAAACGCATTCGCAGCTTCAATTAAATCTTCTGGAACTTGTCTAATTCCTAAGTCTGTAAATCTGATTGTCGGTGGCATAGCAAAAATAACGGAAGCAATAATGCCTGGTACGACGCCTACTCCAAAAAATGTTATCGCGGGAATGAGATAGACGAATGCCGGCATTGTTTGCATAAAATCTAATGTCGGTTTTAAAAATTTTGAGAAACGTTCATTTTGAGATGCTAAAATGCCAATGGGAATTCCGATAATAATTGAAATAATAACTGACGTAAGTACGAGCGCTAATGTTTGCATCGTTTGTGCCCAGTAGTTAATATTTAAAATAAATAATAATCCGATGAGCGTAAAAATGACTAAAGATAATTTCCTCGTTGTGTACCAAATGAGGAAACATAAGATGATAATCATCACTATGGCTGGTATTATTGTTAAAAAATTAGTGAGTAAATCAACAAATCCACCGATAATATAGGAGAATCCTCGGAACAAGCCTTCAAAGTGCTCATATAAACTTGCAACAAATGAATCGACCCATTCGCCTAATGGAATGCGCGGAATATTATTCATCGTCTTTCACCTCTTCCTCAATGTTACCTGCAAGAGCTTGAATGACACTTTCACGTTTAATAATTCCTCTTAACCTTTTCTTCTCATCAATTACGGGTAACGGATATTTCATCTCCGCCATTTTTGCATACGTTTCTTCAAGTAAAGTATCTAAATACACGTGCGGAATATCGTTAAGTAATAAATCAGCAATCGGCCACTGTTTTTGTACTGCTTTACTTGCATCATCCGCAGTTAATATACCTAGAAATTCATACTTTTTGTTTACAACATATACCGTAGAAACACCTGCATTCCTCATAATTTGTAAAGCTACACGCGGCCCACGATCGATTAATAACGTTTCTGGTCTTTTTAAAATAGATTCTGCCGTAATTACTTTTCCTAAATTCACATCCGCAACGAATTTCTCTACAAATTCATTTGCAGGGCTCATCATAATTTCTTCCGGTGTTCCAATTTGGACAATTTCTCCATCTTTCATTAATGCGATACGATCACCAATTCGAAGAGCTTCATCTAAATCATGTGTAATAAAAATAATTGTTTTTTCCATTTTATCTTGTAACTCTAACAATTCATCTTGCATTTCTTTTCGAATTAGTGGATCTAATGCACTAAATGACTCGTCCATTAGTAATACATCTGGATTATTCGTTAGTGCCCTTGCAATTCCAACACGCTGCTGCATACCACCACTAAGTTGACTAGGGTAATTATCTTTATGATGATCGAGTCCTACTAACTGTAGCGATTCTAACGCCTTATTTTCTCGTTCCTCTACTGGAACTCCTTGAATTTCTAACCCGTACGCAACGTTTTGTATTACCGTGCGATGTGGAAATAAAGCAAACTTCTGAAAAACCATACTCATTTTCGTCCTTCTTACTCTTCGCAATTCTTCTTTTCCCATCGTTGCGATGTCTTCACCATCTATGTATATATGCCCGGCTGTCGGTTTGATTAATTGATTTAGCATTCGAACTAGCGTTGATTTCCCGCTACCGGATAAACCCATAATAACGAAAATTTCTCCGGTGTATACTTCAAACGTTGCCTTTTTCACACCAACGTTCATTCCTGTCTCTTTTAAAATTTCGGATTTGCTTTTTCCTTCTTTTAATAAGGTAAGCGCTCGTTGCGGATGTTTCCCAAAGACTTTTGTTACATTTTCAACACGTACCTTTGTATTATCCATGTCACTACTCCTTTTCTACCCATCTATTTACATAGTGTTGCGATTTTACAGAGAAATATTACATAAAAATGACATATATAAGATTTCTTTAAAAATTCTTGTTTCCGTTCATAATAAGAAGGTTCACTTATAGATTAATTTATAAAAAGCAAAAGCTTCACAGGAGGTTTTGAATGCGAAAAAAAATATGGATTATAAGTCTGTTACTATTTATTAGTATGATTTTCACTTCTTGTAATGCAACAAATGCAAATTCGAAAGGAAAAATTAAACTTGGTGTAACAAGTTGGAAAGAAAATATCGCAACCGCAAATATGTGGAAAGTTTTATTAGAAGAAAAAGGCTATAAAGTTGAACTCATGTATTTAGAAAAAGCTGCGATATGGACTGGCGTCGCACGTGGTGATGTTGATGCGAATCTAGAAGTATGGCTTCCTGTTACGGATAAACCATTAAATGCCCGTTACAAAGATGACTTCGTCTTAAAATCAAAATGGTATGAAGGTACTGGGCTTGGTTTAGTCGTCCCTTCTTATGTGAAAAACGTTAACAGTATTGAAGATTTAAATGCACATAAAGATGAGCTAGATAATAAAATTGTTGGGATTGAACCTGGTAGTAGCCTAATGAATTTAACGAATAAAGCAATGAAGGAATATGATATAAAACTAAAACTTGTCCAATCTTCAGAAGCTGCGATGATGAGCGAACTAAAGAAGGCATATACGAAAAAGAAACCAATCGCTGTTACGCTTTGGAATCCTCATTGGGGCTTTTCAGAATTTGACTTAAAATATTTAAAAGACCCTAAGAAAGTATATGGTGAAAAAGATGACATTTATTACTCCGTTCGTAAAGGTTTCGAAAAAGCTCATCCGGATATTGTGAAATACTTTGATCAATGGAAAATGAACGATGAACAACTTGGTACGTTAATGGTCATGTTAAATAAAACGAAAGATCCAGAAGAAGCTGCTCGAAAATGGATAAAAAAGAATCAAGCTTTAGTTGATGAATGGATAAAAGAATAAAGAATGACAAAAACAGGCTAGAGAATTTAGTATATTCTCTAGCCTGTTTTACGTTATTTTTTCTCAATAACTGCATCAACAATTCCATATTCCTTCGCTTCTACTGCCGTCATAAAATAATCTCTTTCTGTATCATGAGCTACCTTTTCTACTGGTTGCCCTGTTCGATCAGATATAATTTTGTTAATATCATGTTTTAACTTTAATATTCTTTTTGCTGTAATTTCAATCTCCGTTGCTTGCCCTTTTACACCGCCGAGCGGTTGATGAATCATGATTTCACTGTTAGGGAGCGCAAATCTTTTTCCTTTTGCGCCAGCTAATAGTAAAAGCGCACCAAATGATGCCGCAAAGCCCATACAAAGTGTTTGCACATCTGGTTTAATAAGGTTCATCGTATCTAATATTGCAAATCCCGCTGTCGTTGAACCACCCGGACTATTGATATACAGGAATATATCTTTTTCTGCATCTTCCGCTTCTAAAAACAATAATTGTGCTACTACACTGCTTGCAACTTGATCGTTAATTTCTGAACCAATCATAATAATTCGGTCTTTTAATAATCTTGAATATATATCATAGGAGCGTTCTCCTAATTTCGTTTGTTCTATTACGTAAGGAATTACACTCATTATAAATCCCTCCATCTGTTTTATGCCGCATTAAGCATACAACTGTAAGAAGAAGATTGTTTCATACTGAAGAATAACACTGGTTGTATTGATGGTAACTTAGTGAAATCTATTGTCGGGAGAAGTTTCGTCAACAATTCAGGTCTTTCTTCTCGAATAGAAGTTACAACGATTTCAACATCATCCGTGTACTCCACTATTTCAATGCCTTCTTCATTTACAGTTTTCAGCCTATTTCTACTCCTAAATAAAGATGCTTTCACTGCCCCTTCTGATACAGAGCATATTTTTGCAATATCCGCGATACTATACTGAAAAACATCCTTCAATAATAAAATTACGGATTGTTGCACATTTAACGAAGACAATACTTTCCCTACCATTTCATGCAAATCTGCAATTTTTCCATGTGGTTCTTCAAATGTATTTTGCTGTTCTAACTTTTCTTGAACGGATTTTGATTTCATTTGATCTAACCATTGATTTCGAGCAATTTTATACAGAAGCGTTATACAAATTTCCTTCTCACTATACTTTTGAAGAACTTTGCAAATTGCTTCTTGGGCAAGGTCTTCCCCATCCCATTTGTTTTTCGTCAAAAACGTACAGTATCTTTTTACCTCTGCATAATGTGTACTTAAAAAATTTATATTTGAATGATTCATATCGATATGATCCTTTAAAACCTGAGTTACTTTTGTGCACAAAATAACCACTCCTTTTCAGCGCTTACTTAATAAACGATTGAACAAATAAAAAAGTTACGGGGCTTATAATTAATTTTATGTTTATGTTCATGAATACGGGTCATAAATATGTTATATAGCATTTTACATGAGGAGGAATCAATTTGCCAAAATTAACAGTTGAAGGTACCGGAACTTTTGATATTAAAGAAGGAACGAAATTAGTCTTAGCACTTGAAGATAACGGTGTACACATTCTTCATCGTTGCGGTGGCAAAGCAAGATGTACAACTTGTAGAGTTGAAGTTATTGCAGGTGATTTTTGTGAGGCGACAAAAGATGAAAAACAAGCTATTACGGAAAAAGGAATTGAAGACCACTTACGATTATCGTGCCAAATGCGTGTACATAAAGATATTACCGTTCGCCCTATACTTACAGTTGAAAATTCCGGTTTAGATGCTGGATCACGCCCGGCGGAGTAAAATGATGAATTTAAAACAGCTTGCAGGCGAATATGCTGCTGGCTTTGTAAGAGATGGTATGACGATTGGACTTGGTACGGGTTCAACCGTATATTGGACGATACAAAAATTAGGTCACCGTGTACAAGAAGGGTTATCTATTCAAGCTGTACCGACATCAAAAGAAACTGAAGTATTAGCAAAACAATTATCTATTCCGCTAATCTCTTTAAATGAAATTGATATACTTGATCTCACAATTGATGGAGCAGATGAAATCAATAATGATTTACAATTAATAAAAGGTGGCGGTGGTGCATTACTTCGCGAAAAGATTGTTGCCACCTCCTCTAAAGAACTTATTATTATTGCAGATGAATCCAAACTCGTTTCACATTTAGGTACCTTTCCACTTCCTATTGAAATCATCTCCTTCTCTTGGAAGCAAACTGAAAAGAGAATTCAATCTTTAGGATGCGAAACACGTTTACGTATGAAAGATAGCGGACCATTTATAACTGATAACGGCAATTTAATTATTGATTGTATTTTTCCAAACAAAATATTGAATCCAAATGATACACATACAGAGTTAAAGATGATTACCGGTGTAGTTGAAACAGGATTATTTATCAATATGAAGAGCAAAGCGATCATCGGAACAAAAAACGGTATAAAAGAATATTAAGCATTTTAAAGGCTGACTTTTGCAAGTCAGTTTTTTCTTTTATAGCATTACAGTATGATATACTATGAAAACACATTCATATCACACTAGAAAGGGCTGAACAATTTGCAATCCAAACTCATAACAGAACTTACTGATTTAGAAACTGCCTTTTACATTCGAAAAGAAGTATTCGTAAAAGAACAAGGTGTACCTCTTGAGGATGAATTCGATACATATGACCAAATTGACGAGGCATGCAAACATATATTAGTTTATTATAATGAACTTCCTGTAGGAACTGGCCGTATACGATTCGTTGACGGAATGGGTAAACTAGAAAGAATTTGTATTTTAAAAGACTATCGCAAATGCGGATTAGGCAAAGTAATCATTCAAAAGTTAGAAGAGATTGCTCGTAACAAAGAAGCAAACAAAGTTAAACTACACGGTCAAACACAAGCTGAAGGGTTTTATGAAAAATTAGGCTATCAAACTTCTTCCGACGTATTTATGGAAGATGGAATTCCACATATTCTTATGACGAAAGTGTTATCATAATAGAAAGGTTACTATATGATTCTACATTATGTATTCGTATAGTAACCTTTCTGTAGCTTATTCGTTTGAAAGTCTCTTCGATGAATATTCTAGATTAATACAAAAAGACGACGCTGAATACGTCGTCTTTTTTATAAGCAGAAAAGTTAACTCTCAAACTTCCTTTTTTTGCATCAAAGCCCATCATCTTTCATTTCATTTTGAGGTAAAGCTTACACTGTTTTCCATAAGGATAAAGCAAAAATCCAGTTTGGATCCCCATGTCCTTCATAATTCTGGACTGCTTCATACACTTTTCCCTCGTGTAAAACTCTATCTCCCTTTTTATATGCTTTCTTTGCATCCCACGCTTCATATGAAGCGCTTTCAGTTTTTGTAGTAATTGTGAACGTATCACTTTGTACGGATTCATTTCCAACTACATCCACTGCTTTCACTGCATATTTATAAGTAGTATTAGCGAGTAAATTTTTATCCATATAAGAAGTCGTATTGGATGTTGCAATTTTTTTCATTGTTCCTTCTATTTCTCTATAAATATCGTAATAGTCTACTCCAACGTTATCATCAGATGGGCTCCACATTAGATCCACACTTGACGCTGTTGTTCCCATGCTATGTAATCCTTTTGGTTGTGTTGGTGCTTCTGTATCAGGAGCTTCAACTGTTGTTTTCACTGTAAGCGCTGTACTTTCTTTCGATACATTGCCAGCTGCGTCAATTGCTTTTACAGTATAAGTGTATTCTGTGCTTGGTTGTAATTTCTTATCAATAAAATAAGTGCCTGGTACTGTGTCAATCATCTCTCCGTTACGGAAGATTTGGTACCCTTTTACTCCTACATTATCCGTAGAAACGTTCCATGTTAGTTCTATACTATTCGCTGTTACTTTTTGCGCCTGAATTCCATTTGGAATACTTGGCGCTTCTGTGTCTGGTTTCACATTATTGATGAGATTCACATCAATTACATTATAGAACGCATTTGCTGTATCAGCTACATCCCATACAGCTAAAATCACATGATATCCACTACGGTCAGTAGGTACATTGATTTTATGAGTTAAATTATTTGAAGCTGCAGAACCATCATGTTGTACAGTGCCAATTGGCTCAAAGTCTGCTCTTGTTAGTGTTTTATTTGGATTCCATCCTTTTTTTGTAATATAGTAGTGCCATTTGCTTGTTAAGTGAGGTGCTGTATACTTCCAAGTAAATGTATTTTCCCCACCAGTGATTGTATTTTTAAACCAACGATTTGCTGTTTGTTGATCTAAAATACCGCCAAATTTTCCACCTGCAGAAGCGATTTGCCCATCAACTGGGCCACCTTGTGGGAATCCTTTTGGAGCTTCTAAACTTTGTGGTTCATACATAACACTTCCGCAGTTTACATTTAGAGCACCATACGTCGGACTACATAAAGCGGAACGGCTACCAGGCTTTTCAACAAAGCCGTGCGCGTATGCATTTTGAGGAATAAGTGTCGTGCTGATAATTCCAGCTGTTAATGCAACAGCTCCCATACTTTTTTTGTTCATTTTCAAGTTTTGTAGTTGTTTTAAAAATCGATTATTCATGTTCCTGTCCCCTTCTTGTTATACTTCGTAGTGTAATGTGGGCTTTGATGTAAAAGAATAACAAGAGTCAATCTTATTTCGTGTATGCGTAAATATGCATACACCGTCGTAAAGAAACATTTCATTTCTTGTGATATATTTCACTTACTGAATATATCATGACATAGAAATCACCTAAACGTGTGCAGAAGTTGTGCAGAAACAGTGAAATTACTACTAACACGTAAAACTACATCCTAAATTTATAAAGTAAAAGTGAGCAATAGAAATTGTAGTACTTGTAATGAAAAATTTTAGGTATATATATGGATGAATTGCACCAAGTCGTCTTGAAACCCTTCATCGTTAACTTAAAACGCATGGCAATGTGAGATCACATTATTTTAAAACAACGTGCCATCTCCATTTTCCATATATCTTTCTATCAATACTTTGAAATTACTTATCACTTGTAAACATTTCCGAATCCGTCAATATAGTTTCATAAAACTTATCATATTCTTCACTGTATTGAAGTTTTAACTTTTCTATTAAACTTGTATCTGGTGAAACAATGTCAATAACGTCTGTACTTATATACAATAAATAAGTATCGTTATAAAAAGAAATATACGCTTGCTGACCACCATTAACGACATACTTGCAATACTTATATACTTCATCTTCATGTACACCTTTAATCGTAGTAAATATGATTGTACTTTCAAGATCATCAACGTCTACTTTCGTTTCTGCCCAATTCTTAATCTTCATGAACCTTCCAATTTTTGTTTTCTCATTTATTCTCTTACTTTTACCATATGTTATGTAACCAGAAATAAATGAAACATCAATTGTATCAGGATTTTTAAAAAGTTCAGTCAAAATCCCTCTTAACCCTCTCAAATTACCCTCAAATAATTCTATATCGAATCTAATTCTATTTTTCGCCTCCACTTGAAAAAATGGTGTAGCTGTCATGTCAGAAAAATTTACATCTAGTATTTTCATTCTTTCCATTTCATCAATTCCTCGCTTCATATAACATAAAAGTGTCTATATCATTTAATATAGACACCCTTTCACATGTATAGTTTTAATAACAGCCTGTAAATTTAAAAATTTCATCAACTGCTTGCTTATACCCACCTGATTTTCGGAGAGACTCCTTCAAATTCAAAGTAGCTTCTTTACATGACGAATTATTTAATACTATTTCTACACTTTCACTTAGTTGATCCGCAGTTAATCCCTGCATTTGCAATTTAACTCCTGCCCCGAGACTCTCCACTTGCTTTGCGATTACTGGCTGATCTGCACTTTGCGGAATTACAACGAGTGGAACACCGTTATATATCCCTTCATGCGTACTGTTCATACCGCCGTGTGTAATAAATAGTTTCGTATATTTGAGAAGTTCAGTTTGTGGTACATAGTTTTTCACAATGAAGTTTTTAGGGATATTACCTAAATCACTTATTTCCGTTTTGTTGCCAATAGACATAACAATTGTATGCTTACTATTCTCGAACGCCTTCATACAAAGTTTATAAAAATCAAGCGCTTCATTAAAAACAGTACCTAATGAAATGTAAATCAGGCTTTTTTCTTCAATTGAAGTGTAATCAAAACCTTCATTTTTCACTTGTGTAGAGATAGATGGACCCACAAATTTGAATGTTTCATTAAATGTATCCCCAAAAGGTTGGAACTCCTTAATTGTATACACAATAGTAAGTGAAGCTGGATTACAGAAAACTTCATACGGTGAGTTTATATCAACACCATATTTTTCTGTAATTCCATTAGCTAAGTTTTCAAAATCATTATGTATTCTATCCTGAACTTCCCGTGGGATATTTTTAGAAAGATGGTCTAACATTTGTTTAAATGATTTTTCATCTTGTGCAAAAGATGTGCATGAATTTATGGCTGGAAGATTAAGAATTTGGGCAATTAAGCGACCACAGCCAAACATCGAATCATGAATAATATAATCAAAATGTTCTCCTTCAATTTGTTCAAGAACACTCGGTATAATAACATCTGCTGTATGTAAAAGACCATTTATTCTTTCTGGTAAATAATTTCGACCACCGGAAAGAAATGCTTGTATAAATTTTTGATCATCAATCGTTCGTACAGTAGCACCTGTCTTCTCAATATGCTCCCTGAAAGCTTCTATTGAAAAATAAACGACCTCTTCACCGCGAGAAATCAGTTCTTCTACAACATGTAATGTTGGATTTATATGTCCTTCTGATCCAGCGTTAATGAATAAAACACGTGCCATTCAAAACACTCCTTAAATTTTAAAATTTCTATGTTGTAAAGAGTATGGATACTTTCCATACTCTTTACGGTGTTATATGTATCATTTTCCTGCTAAATTGACCTAGCAAGCCTAAAACCGAGATCATCTATATGAAATGTAGGATGACTACGACGGCGACAAGTGGCACCGCAACCTCTCGCTTCTTCAGCCCAGCTACCGCCTCGGAAAATCCGGTACGATCCATATACCTTTTCATCATACAAATCATAACACCATTCCCAAACGTTCCCTAACATATCGTATACTCCCCATGCATTCGGTTCTTTTTTACCGACCTCATGAATTTTCCCATCCGAGTTTTTATTATACCAAGCTATCTTATCAAGTTCTCCATATGTATACCCAGTAGTCCCTGCTTTACATGCATATTGCCACTCTGCCTCATAAGGTAATCGGTAGCCGTTTGAATGTAAGTTACAACTAACCTTTTTCCCATCATCTTGTATAGAATAATACTCTGTAAACCCTGCTATTTTAGACAGTAAATTACAAAAAGAAATTGCCTCATGCCATGAAATATTTACAACAGGTTTATTACCATTTTCATTACCATTTAGTGCACGATTCGTAATTGCGTAATATAATTCCGCTGTTACAACATACTTTGCAAGAAGAAATGGTTTTATTTGAACTTGCCATTCTTTTTTTATTCGATCATCTCTTAATTCTACTTTTCCTGCTGGGATTTTCACCATATTAGAATCAACCGGGCCAATGAATCTATTCAATCCTATCCCCCCATGTTACTTCTTTTTATAATCTAACTATTTATGGTATCGTTCTTCTCTAAAAATAGTCTTACTTCATTTGAAGATTTTAAAATAATAATATCTTTATCCTTACTCAATTGATTTAGCCTCTTTAAAATTGAAGGTCGTTTCGTTTTAGGATATTCCCATATCCATTTGAAAAATTGCAAGTCAAATCTTTCTTCACATCCAGCACCCATATCCGGTCTTGTTTTATTCCGATATTGCACAATTCTTTTAAAAGCACGATAAACACAAATTGTTCTATGAATATCAAGAAAGATAATTGTATCAGCTGCGTTAATTCTTATGGCCATTGTCCCGCCATAATTCCCATCAATAATCCACTTTTCCCCTTTAACTAATTCATTTTGAACCGTTCTTTGCTCCTCTTTCGGTACACCCTCCCAATTTGATTTCCAAAATAGTGCATCAAGATGATGCACCTTAATATTTAATTTATTCCCTAACTGTTTTGCTAATGTAGATTTTCCTGAACCACCAGAACCTATTAATATTATTTTTTTCATAAATACCCCTTTTTACATCTTTTATTTCTTCCGTAGCACAAACTCACCAAGCATTCCTACTCCAACACCAATTGTGTAAGCCACTAAATCACTCCATAAAAATCCGTAACCTAATACGAGTCCACCTAAAGTCGTTGCTCGAATGCTATCTATCCATTCCGCATGGTACAATTGACTAATTTCAATCCCGTAGCAAAATATTAAACTAATAAAAGCTAATTTCCTCGTTTCTATTTTAGGAAACAAAAATCCGAATCCAACGAAAATCATTAATGCCCATAAAGCATCACCTAAGTAATCATTTAACAAATCTGGTAACGCAAAAGCAAACTTTCTTGAACTAAGACCTAAAATAATAACAACTATAGTAAACACCGCATATAGTAATCTATTTCGTTTCGTATTCATTTCAAAATCCCCTAATATATAATGTGAAACTGCAAATAGCTAGTAAAATATAATCATTTTACTAGCTATTTATAGTCGACTTCACTTTGTATTTAATCCAATAACTCTTGTTGCTTTTTCTTTGAAAACGATTGTAATACTAAATCATATGACCAATCTATCATCTTATTGATTTGTTCTTGTCCTACATCCTTATGTATGTACACTGTATTCCAATGCTTTTTATTCATATGATATCCAGGAATTATTGTTTCTGGGTAATCTTCTCTTATTCGTAAAGAGAGTTCTGGATCACATTTTAATGTAATCGCAGCTTTTTCATCTTCTTCATGATTCACTATCGCAAATATTTTATTATTTAACCTCATACATGTTGCACTCCAGCCATCTGGAGAATCTTCTGTCGCTTTTCTTTTCGATAAACAATATGCTCTTGTTGCATTCATTCTAATTGGCACCTCTTATTCTTTCACTATTTGATTACGATGCATCACAATTTGCTTCGTCGCTTTAAATTGCTGTTCACCATAGAACTTTATTAGTTTCTCTCCGCAAAATAGACTAACAATATCAATATGGGATACCTCTTGAAGTAACACTGTAAGCATCTTCTCACCAATTCCCTTGTTTCTTACACTCTCATGTACGACAACATCTTCAATATACGCCCGAAAAACACCGTCAGTAACAACTCTAGCAAATCCAATTAATTCATTTTCTTCCCATACTCCAATTGCTATACTATTCTTTAACATTTTTTGAATATCGACTTCTTTTCTTTCTGGCCACCAACCTACAGAATCGTAAAGTTTCTTTATTTTTTCTACACAGATTGGTTGTTCATGTTGTAATTTATACGTGTACATTTTTTCTCCCCTCAACCAGTATACATAATATTATTATAATCTCTTTTCTAAAAAGTGTTGACTATGCCCTTTAGGATGATCTTCAACAACACCATATTCTCGGTATCCGTGCTTTTTATAAAAATCTGGTGCTTGGAAACTAAATGAATCTAGTAAAATGAGTCTACATCCTTTTTCCAACGCAATTCCTTCTATTTTATGTAACAATTGACTACCATAACCATCATGACGAACAGATTCATCAACCCATAAAAAATCTATATGAAGATGATAAAAATACATTGTTCCTGTTACCCCGCCAAAGATTTTTCCATCTTCATCTTTCACTACGAAGCTTACTTGTTCCATCGGCTGTTTTACTTCATCTGACAGCACAGATATGTTATATTGAATTAATTTATTTTTAATGTATTCTCCTTCAGTGCGTGTACCGTTCTCTATGCGTTTCATATATTTCTTCCTTTCAACTTAGTAAGCTATATTTAATTTTTATTTCTTCTCTTTAATATACTGATGAATACAAATCCACCATATGTAACAAAGCATGAAAAACCAATTATTCCTGGTACAGAGACATAGCCTATTCTTACATAACTTATAACTGCAAAACTAGCGATTGATAATAAAATAGATGGCCAAAATATAAGAGCTGTTTTTCTTCGTCTCTGTTTCGATGTACTTTCTTTCTCTTCAGAAACACGTGTGCCAAAAAGCAATACAATACAAATGAGAATCGCTGCAAAGTAAATAGTATCTAATGACAAATTGCGATCGTATAGCGCTATTCCAACTTCAAGAGCAATAATCGTAATGATTAAAATAATGATTGTTGAAGTCTTTAAGTTTCGTTTCAATCACTCACCCCTAATATACTTTTACTATATTCTTTGTACACGTACCTCAAAGCTTCTATAACGGTTTCATCAACTTGTTTATTATCAAATCGATTAGGTAAATCTCTTCCCCCAATTACATAAAGAAACGGAAATTCATGAAACATCCCTATTATACCAATATTTATTGTAGCGGTGGATAAACCACCTGTCACATGCGCTAAATGATAATACGGTATTCCTTCATAATCACCTTGTTGCCTTACCATTCCATTAATAATGGGTTCCCATAATTCTGGTTCTGATTTATATCCTTGAAAAATATGTACTAAAAGTGAAAGAACTTGATTTAACTCTCCGACATTTTGCTCATCTCTAGGTTTTTCCTGTATATGAATCTTTGAAAAGTACGTTAAAACATTTTCTCTGACAGTTTCCCATCCTCCGCAGTGCATTACAACCGAGTGAGCAATATAACTGTCGTGGCAAGCTATCATTACTTCAACCGCTTTACTAAGTGTTAATGTAGTTCTTCCTTGTAAATGAGGATATAACTGCACACTATCCTCATTTGGATTAAACTTAATGTGATGAAGTGTATCATTCCAATTAATTTGTTTGTCCTTTACCATCCTCGCTACTGCAAATCCGATTGCCATTTTTGCTGCTGATGCTAAAGGAACGTATAGCTCATTGTTATGGGTAGCAACTATATTTCCATTCTTTGTTGAATAAACAAGTATTCCAACTTGACCAATTTGTATTTCTTTTATTTTTCTAATGACAGCCTGCATATTCATCCCTCTTCTTATATCGTTTTATCATCTTCTCAAAATTCGATATAGAATATAAGAATCCTTTTTTGTTAAATGATAATCATGAATACAATAAGAAAAAGATAGCATGAGATTTCTTCATACTATCTTTTGAAGTATATACAATTTCCTTTTAAAATTATTTTTTACAGTAATAGATACAGCTATTCTTCAGTAGGATTTTTAGGACCATTAAGCTCCAATTGATAAAAAGCTAAATCTAGCCATCCATTGAACTTATAACCAGCCTTTTTTATTGCTCCCGAATAAACAAATCCGAAGTTTTTATGCATTGCAATGCTTTTTTCATTTTCCGCATCAATTCCAGCAATTAAGGTCATATATTCTCTTTCTTTTGCAATTGTAATTAATTCTTCCATTAAAGAGGACCCAATTCCATTTTTTCTATATTCCTTATCAACATACACAGAATGTTCAACTGAATATTTATAGGCAGGCCATGCCCTAAAGGGGCCAAATGTCGCAAATCCTACTACTTTATTATCTAGCTCGTAGACTAAAATTGGATAGCCATCAGCCTTTTTTTGTTCATACCAATCTATTCTATTTTCAAGGGTTACAGGTTTGTACGCATATACAGCTGTTGTATAAAGTATTGCATCATTATAAATATCTAAAATATATGCTACATCTCTTTTAGTTGCTTCCCTGATCATCGTTTTCTTCCTTTCATAATGTTAATCTTCTTTCGCTATCTTTTTAATAATTTTATTTTACCGAAATTTCCATTTTATTTCCACATACGAACACTAGCTTTTCGGAAACCATCAAATATATTTAATGCAGCAGATAAAATGTAAATGAGAATACCTCCACCGATTAACCACGTTTTAAATTCCTCTAGAGAAATAGTAAACACATTTGCCACATACGTAATGAATCCTTCGTTAAATAAATGAGGATTTACTACAATTATAATGAATACTATTGTTCCGGTTATTTGAAGAATTGTATTTCCAATTGCCAATCTTGTCGTCCATTGTCCCTGTACTAACTTATAAAGAGATATAGCTACTTCGAAAACGATCATAACCACAACGATTGGCCAGTATTGAAGTAAAACATCTTGATTAAACGTTGGCACTACAAATTTCAGGCCATTTTCAGTACCTTCATATACACCAACAAGGTGATTTGCATAAAAATAAAATGTAGCCCATATTGCCGTCCACATCAAACCTCCAAAAACTTCAAACTTTGAGATTGACTTTTTCTTTGGAACATACGAGATATTTTTCAAATCATCAGGAGTCCATTTTTTTAAACTTGTCGTCAACGGTTGGGTACCTTTGTCTTTATCTGTTCTTTCTAAAATAGCAAATACAAGTGTCAACCAGAAAAATACATGGAGGCCTACTTCGACAATTTCCCCAATGCCTTTACCTATCAATTGTAAAATAACATTTAATACTGCTTGATCACCAGTATAGCCTATAAAATTTTCTGCAATCATTGCAATGAGTGCGATAACAGCTGCAATTGGTATAATCATTTTTAATAGCGTCGTATATACATCAAAATAGCGTGGTCCAATTAAATGCATCGGTCTATCCAAATACCCATTAGCCAATGAAACCGGGCTCCCCAATTTTTCGAGAACGCTCTTCACATCATCTTCATTATAATCGTCTGATAACATATCCTCTATTGTCGACCGTAGCTCAAGCGTAATATCTTCACGATTTTTTTCAGGTAATCTCTTCGCAACTTCTTGGACGTACATATCAATCAAACTCATTCTCGTCCTCCTCCTTTAATAAGTTATAAAGTTCTTTTGAATCCTTTATCCATTCCTTTTTCAATTGTAAAAATATCTCTAATCCATATTCACTTAAAACATAATACTTACGAGGTCTACTCTCCGTTTTATCCCAACTACTCGTCACTAGCTCCTGCTTTTCTAATCGGCGAAGTAGTGGATATAAAGTACTTTGATCTATCATGATTCCTGATTGCTCCAATAATTGGACAAGCGAATATCCATATTGCGGCGTTCTTAGTTGACTTAAAACCGCTAATGTCAATGTCCCTCTCCTTAGCTCAGTAATTAATGAATTTAATAAAGTATCCATTCACCCACCTCATTTCCATTACTATATGTCATACAGTATGTGTTTTATACTATGTATCGTACAGTATTAGTGTGACAAAAACAATGATTTTTCAAAAAAATAGACAATAAAAAGCACAAACGATATGATTTGTACTTTTCTAGCTAACTTAAATACCTATAACACTCTTAACTTTGTCCCTCTGGTAATAAAAAATCTCCCTTTTCTTTAAGAAATAGAAAAAAAGAGGATTTTCTGTTTATTACTAGAAAATCCTCTTTTTTATTTATTTTAATCCCTTAATTAATGGCGACGCTTCCCCACTATGGAAAATCCATAAATCATGAAGCGATCTCGTACATCCGACATACAATAATTTCGCATCATGTTTTGTATTTTTGTAATGTTCCTCATCAACGTCGATTAGAAGTACGGCATCAAATTCTAAACCTTTCGCCAAATATACGGGTACTACCGAAATACCACCTTCATATTTGCTTTGATCTGCTTCAATGACATTAACAGTCAACCCTGCATTTGTTAACTTCTCATATATATCACGGCATTCATCGTCTGTTCTTCCAATTACCGCGATTGTTTTCACATCTTCAGTTTGCAAATGCTGTAATGTCTTTAAAACTTCAGTAAATTGGTCCTCTGCCGAAATTACTTTCACGTCTTCACCGCTACGGAAAACTGGAGTTGCGAGTCCCACTGGAATCTCTGCATTTTTAATTATTTCATTCGCGAATTCAATAATTTCTTTTGTAGAACGATAACTTCTCGTCAATTCATAATAACCTGTTTCTTGGAATACTTCCTTAAAAGCACCCCAGTCTTCAATTCCTTGATAATCATAAATTGCTTGAGATAAATCACCTAATATAGTGAAAGAATTACCTAGTGTAATTTCTTTTAATACATATACTTGGAATGGCGAGAAATCTTGCGCTTCATCAATAACGACGTGATGGAACTTTTGTCCAATTTCAATTCCTGTTATGCGATGTTGTATGTAAATTAAAGCTGGTAAGTCTTCTACATACACTTCTTTTTTACGACAATTCTTTTCTGTTTCTTGAACAAGTTCTTCAGGTAATACTTCGAGTATTTCTTTACTCTTTATCATTGAATTATATAGTGAAAGCGGGCTCATTTTCGGCCAAAAATTCATATATGTGTTCAATCTCTTTGTCGCTTCTTTTTTTAGTAATTTTTTCTCGTTTGTTTCTCCAAACTTTTTAAGCTCAATTTCAATCCAGCGCTTCATACGGCCGACTAAACGTTCTCTTCTTTTCTTTAATGGATAGTGTTTATATTCAACCTGCATCCATTTCTTAACGTCTTCCACTGGAATAACAGCTTTATCCCATGCCTCAAAATCTTTTGTTGGCACTAAATCTTTTTCAAATTGAATCATTCTTTCTTCAATAAACGACTTAAATTCCAGCGTGCCTTTCAATTTACCTAGCATAACCTTTTTTTCATCGCGATTAATTGAGAAAGCTTCTTTCAATTTTTCTTCTGTCTGCTTCAGTTTCACCGAACCATCTAACGTACGTAATACCCAATCTGGAAACGTTGTTTGACTAATATTTCCTACCCCTAACTCAGGAAGTACACTTGAAATATAGTCTAAAAACAAACTGTTTGGAGCGAATACGATCATTCTCTCCGCTTCAAGTTGTTCACGATATTCATAAATTAAAAAAGCAAGGCGATGTAAAGCGATTGTTGTTTTTCCGCTCCCTGCAACCCCTTGAATTAATAACGGTAAGTTTCTTTCCGCACGAATAATATCATTTTGCTCCGATTGTATAGTCGAAACGATATCTTTCAATTTATTATCTTTATTCTCACCTAATCGATATAGAAGAAAATCATCAGCATGTGAGACATCTTCATTTCCTTTCACATATGTATCAACAACACGTTCTAGTTCTCTCTTTCGAATCGAAATGTTTCGTTTTAAATAAACATCGCCTTCTACTAATCCGTCTGGTGAATGATAAAATGCTAATTCTTCACCACCGGTAAATGAATAAAACATACTTGCGACAGGTGCACGCCAATCAATTACAATTGGTTTCATCGTATCTTTATCTGAAACACCTACTTTACCGATGTAAATCGGCATTACGTCTTCCTTGCCATCCTCCTGAAAGTCTAATCTTCCAAAATACGGCTCATGTACACCAATACGTAAGCTTTGTCTATTAGACTCCCTCATACTTTCAAGAATTTGCTCTTTAAAATCTTCTCCATAATAAACCGGGATTTTTTCAAGCTGTTCTAATTGATCATCCATCGTACTTAAAGTATCTTTCATTTTTTGTAACTCTTCGTCAAAAATGTTGTTCATTTGATGATTCCCTCCTGTCCGTTCCAATTTTTTCAGTCGAAATATCATTGTATTAAAAATCCATTCATAAAGTCAATAGCTTTAGTAAGAATTTTCTAAATTAAAAAAGAGTAGAGATTAATCCCTACTCTTCCTTACTTTAATTCGATATGCCAAACATTCATTTAATGTTGCCAATTCTTTATATTTTCGTTTTTCAAAATCATATGCTCCCCCAGGGAAGAATCCCATAATACTTAAACCAGCTTCAGCACATAGATTGCTAATCTCATCTACCGTATAACATCGTAAAGACTGTGTTACTACATCCTTTGGACAATTAGGATTCCACCAATGATCTAACATTCTTTTATTTATACTATCATATTCATATTTTCGCATCGCTGAACTTAATGGCATTTCTTGTCCACTTACCTTTTTCCAATACAAAGGTTGATAAATATCAATAAGTGCACATCCATCTTCCTTCATCCAATCTTTAATCCGTTTTAGTAGAAACAATTGCTCATCATTTGTTCCTACACCAAATCCATCTAAATAACTAACCACATCAAATTTTTCTTCAAAGTTAATTTGATAAAAATCTCCACAATGAATGGCAATATCACTACTAGAATGTTCTTTTGCAAAGGAAACCAGCTCTGATACAAGTTCAACAGTTGTCATTCTCACACGTAACTTAGACATCGCTCGTGCAAATCCACCATTTCCCGCACCAAGTTCTAACATCGTTTGAAATGGATGACCAACTTGTTCTTGAACTTCTTTAGCAACCTGCTCTAACCAGCTTTCTGTATTGATATCGTAATTCGACAGTTCGAATTGTTTTTGGTAAAATTCCTTCACATTTAATTCGTTCATTATTATTCTCCTCCTGCACTAGATTTTTCTGCTACAGGTGAGAAACTAAATTTCTGACACCCATGAAAAAAAACCATTCTTATTTCTCTATATTTACAATTTATCAAAATAATAGGAATTTCGAAAGTACCAATATAAAAAGCAGATAATGGTCGATTCCACTATCTGCTCTATAGCTGCTTTTATTTTCCTTGTTGATACTCCACCCAATCACCAGAAATGATAACTTTCTTTAGCATCTCTTTATCTTGAGCAATATACACAAATGCACGTATTTCTCTATCACCTAAATAAATCGTTTCGGTGATTCGGTCATATAAATCACTCTCTGCATTACCTGTGTATTCTTCAAGTTCATCTAACTTTTGCAGAACATCATCATTTACTTCATAAACTTCTCCGTATACCTTTTCCCCATTTGAACAAATCATCGCAGGATACCCTTCGTATGTATCAAATAATTTACCATACGTCCATGCTTCGTCTGCGATGCATATTACACCTTGCATAATATGAGCATTCGTTTGCTCTTTTCTTAACGTGCCATACACGAAAACGTGATGCATAAATCCCTATCCCCTTTATATGTCTCTACTTTCTAATTTGTAAATAAGCACGAATCATAAAGTAACTCACTTCATTTGGAAGTTGGTCCTTAATCGATTTCAGACCACCCTCTGCATTTTGCACGGCAGTTTCAATTAGAGCTTCATACTCTGCTGGAACAAAGCTATTCCAGTCTACTTCCATTCCATCTTCAAAGCAGCGAATTAAATGATTTTCAATTGTTTGTCTTGATAAGCTACGTTCTTTAGCAATTTCATCAAGATCAATGCCTTGTTTATACATTTCATACGTTTCTAAATGAGAATTCGCTGACGCTTTTCCTGATTTTTTACTCTCTGAAACAACTTCAGTCTTAATTGTTTCCGCATAGTTTGGGTTATCCTCAATAAAGTGCTGAACTGCTTGTAAGAAGTGAGACCCGTACTTCACAAGTTTGTGTTCGCCGATTCCTTTTACAGTTAGGAGTTCGGAGTCACTTTGTGGCATTTTCGCACACATATCTTTTAACGTTTGGTCAGAGAAAATAACGAACGGCGGTACACCTTCTCCTTGTGCAATTTCTTTACGTACTTCACGAAGCACTTCAAATAAAGGATGATCTTGAACAATTTGTCTCGTTTCTACTCGTTCTTTGCGTAAAACATTCTCTTTACCAAGTAATACTTCTTTTCCTTTTTCCGTTACTTTTAATGTTGGATACGTACCATGTTCAACTGCAATTAACTCATCTGAAATTAAAAACTCAATAAACTCACTGACTTCTTTTACACTACGGTTTGATAAAAGACCGTACGTTGGCAAAGTATGAAAATTAAATTCAATGACTTTCTTATTTTTAGATCCAGTTAATACTTGTGCAATCATTTGCTTTCCGAATCGTTGGTTCGTCCTAATCATACAAGATAGTACCATTTGGGATTCTCTCGTCACATCGATACTTTCACGGTCGTCCGTACAATTACCGCAGCGACCACAATCTTCCTTCGGCTCTTCTCCGAAGTATTGCAAAATAAATGATTGTAAACATTGTTCTGTATGACAGTAATCGGTCATATTTTGGAGTTTTTCAAGCTCATTTGAAAAACGTGATTCTCCAGTTGATTGATCGATTAAAAAGCGTTGTACTTGCACATCTTGAGAAGAATATAACAAAATACATTCACTATCTAATCCATCACGACCAGCACGTCCGGCTTCTTGATAGTAACTTTCCATATTTTTTGGAAGTTGATAATGGATAACGTAACGTATATTCGATTTATCTATACCCATTCCAAATGCAGATGTTGCCACCATAACACTTATTTCATCTCGTAAAAAGAGTTCTTGCTGTTCATTTCGATCGTGGTCGCCCATACCAGCATGATATTTCGATACAGAAACTCCTGCTTTCCCTAAATCTTCATATAACTGATCGACAACTTTTCTTGTAGCTGCATATATAATCCCAGATTCCTTCTGATTTTGACGAATATAATCTGCTAAATAAGCATTACGATCCTGTCCTTTAATGACAGAGAATGATAAGTTCTCGCGCTCAAACGTTGTCATAATTGTATTTTCTTGATTAATTCCAAGCGTGTTGCAAATATCTTCACGAACTTGTGGTGTTGCCGTAGCAGTTAACGCTAATACGAGCGGCTTTTCTGGAAGATAATCTAATATGCGATGTATATGTAAATAACTAGGACGGAAATCATGTCCCCACTGCGAAATACAGTGCGCCTCATCAATTGCAATCATCGGGATTTTCATATCGATAAGTTGATCAACAAATTCCATTGAATCAAGACGCTCAGGCGCCACATAAAGTAACTTATAATGGCCTTGTTTCGCTAATTGAATTCGTTGATTTGCTTCTGTAATAGAAATAGAACTATTAATATAAGTAGCTGAAATACCGTTTTGTACTAATGTATCTACTTGGTCTTTCATAAGTGAAATCAAAGGTGAAATAACTAATGTCGTTCCTTCGAATACTAATGCGGGAATTTGATAACAAATTGACTTACCACCACCCGTAGGCATAATACAGACTGTATCTTTCCCATCTAATACATTTTTAATTGTTTCATCTTGTCCTCTTCGGAATGACGAATAACCGAAATAAGACGCTAAAAGTTCTTGTGCTTTTGTAAACAAAAAAGAGTCACCTGCTTTTCTTTATCTTTCATCTATTCCCATTATATCATCAAACTGATTCTCGCCACTTTGAATTTTATAAGTATTTTAGTTCTATTTGCTTCCTACGTTTTCCAACATAAAAAAACAAATCTAGTATACAAGAAGAAAGAATTTCAATATAAATATTCATTTTATTCCCCTTCCTAGAATACTACTAATCGTATACATATGAATTTGAGGAGGTTAAATTATGAAACGTAGTTACAATAGTTCCATCAAGCCTAAAGAGTCAAATAAACAACTCCAATTCTCTAATAATGATGCGTGGAAATATGAATCATTTTATAAGTATCAGCCCTTATTTTCTTATAGCAAGCTTATGAATTTCCTTTCTCAACTTTTTAAACGTTAATACATGTGCCAAATATATATTATTCAAACAAATTTTCTCAACATATAACTTATAGACTTACTACAATACAGTTGTTACCATATATAATAATCTGTTAGATAAACCCCTTATGTTGACCTGCTTAAATTAGCAGGTCTTTTTTATCCTTACATATTGCAATGTATGATATCCTGGCTGAAAAGTCTTTTCTCTATTTTAGAACCCTATTCCGCTCTTCACAAATGATTGTAATTCCAAAAGGCAAAATATAAATCCGCTACATTCATACAAGCAATTCATTTTTTCTCAATACACAAAGTAAATTTCATTTGTTATTATGAAGATACTCTAGATGAGTCTTTGCTCATCAACATTATCTAGTTAAAGGGGTCTGCCGCGGGAAGCAGATCCCTTTAACTTTATTAAAAATTATCCTTTTCATTTGGACGCATTTACCAGGTTATTTCGAAAGAATTTTATGCTAATATTACGTAGTCGAGTCCGACATCTCGGCAATACCCTTTTGAGGTCCTGCAATTTCCCTTGCAGGACCTCTATTATTTTAAAATTCTTTTTATTCATATATATCATAAGTGTGTTTTTTCATTCCCCTTCGACTTTCTCCTTTTCCAACTCTCAAAAAAACTCTTGGACACGTAACTTAAAAATAACGTTTATCATATTGTGAGATATACATGTTCAAAGGAGTGTAACTATTTATGTATACTTATTGGCAATCGTATTACTCCCCTTATCATATCACTAATGGAAACTTCGATTCATTTGTACGAAATTACCGAGTTAGTAAAAACGAAAACTTTCTAAAAGGATATATGCGTTCTTTATGGGAACAACACGTTGCTTGGACACGATTAGCCATTATAGGCATCATCTTTAACTTGCCCGACGTAAACGTTACCGTTGGACGTCTTCTACAAAATGCAACACACATGGGGCTATCACTTGAACCATTCTACGGAGAAAATGCAGTGAAAAAATATAGTGCATTAATTAAAGACCACTTAACAATCGCTGCTGACCTTGTTAAAGCCGCAAAAGCTGGTGATCAAAACGCAGCGGCCGCTATAGAAAAGAAATGGTACGCTAATGGAGACGAAATTGTTGAGTTTCTAACTAGTATCAATCCGTATATAGAAAAAGAAGAATTTAGAAAAATGTTTTATGAGCATTTAGCGTTAACAAAAGCGGAAGCACTTGCCTTCCTAAATAAAGATTATGATGCCAGTGTAAAACTATACGATAAAATTGAAAAAGAAGCATTAGAAATGGCCGACATGATAACAAACGCAATCGTAAAACAATTTCCGCAAGTATTTCAATAAAAATAAGCCGATTTGAAAAAACAAATCGGCTTATTTAGTTTTCTATCAATGATATTTCACCACTCCTCTTTACATTTAACGTATATCGATATATTTTATTAATATCCGTTTTTTATAGGAGGAAATAGTTTGATTAACGCAATTGGTCTCGTATTTATTCTCACAAATAAGCACGAGAAAAAGAAGAAAGTTTATCTGAATGAAAAATTCGCATTAATAGACATTATTGATTCTAAAGAAGTATTTGATGATGAAGGTAACTCATTAGTAGAACTAACATGTAAATACAGCATATACTTAGATGAAAAATACTATTGTAAATCTCTCGATGATTATACTGGACAAGTATTCCCCTTCTTAAGCGCAAAAATAGGAAAGGGACTTCTTAGAAACTTAAATTATTACTTTTCTTACGTTGATGCCTATGATAAAAAACCACCTGTTAAAGAAATAAGACCTCTTATGAAACAAGTAACTAACAGATAGCGGACAGTATTCAAAAAGAAAGCACCTAACTTCAGATGCTTTCTTTTTTTGAATCAGTAACTCTCTAACTTTCATCTCCTTCTAAATATATATACCCAAGCATACTTTAAAATAAAAACATTGGAGGATTAGGCTGAATGAAATATTCAGAATCAATCGTAAGTAAACGGCTTCGAAAACTTAAAACAACTGGTATGTTTTTTATACTATTTTTAATCGCATGGCTTGGATATACAAAATTCCTTTATGGAAATGGTTTTCTTCTAGAAAAGAAAAATTCAGTTGAAGTAATGAATACTAGCGTTACTGGAGAAATAGAAAAGAATTTCGATGTAAACTTACAAGGTTTTCGTAAAACGAACCTTGATACACTTATAGATGCTAGTAAAACCGATCCTAGCGAACTATCCTTAATTGAACTTATCAACACATCTTGTTCTAAAGATTGCATTGGCGAACCTTTAACTTACGTTAAATCAAACCACGGATATATCTTTTATAAGGAATCTAATGGTACTAATGTAGCTTTAAAGATTATAAAACAGGATTCATGGGAAATTGAAAAAAAATCTGTTCAAGATGGAATTTAAAAGGTTTATACACAAAAAGAGTACTTACTTCAAAGTACTCTTTTTAAAATATTACCACTTACGACATTTATCATCATCGTCGTCACGTTTACGATTGCGACGGCAATCATCACAATCACAGTCACGTTTACGTCTACAACCACAATCATCACAATCTCTGCGTCTACATCTTCCAAACATTAAATCATCCCAAAATCTATTACAATCTCTGCGTCTACAACCACAATTATTACACATGAATATGACTCTCCCCTCAATAGCGTTCATCATATTCTATGTTTAAAAACGTAAAAAGGCTTGTTTACTAGTCTATTTTAAATGTATTAATTTGGCATAATTTGAATCTATATTACTAATTTATCCCTATACTTCCTTCTGCGCTTCCACTGCCCCATTCAACCGCTGCAACATATACCCAATTCCTTTACACCCTTCTAATGGATATGTAATGATTTCTTCTGGATATAGCTTCGTCACAACTTTTTTATGCTTCTTCCCTGCAAGTAATACTATTTCATCAAACTGAAGTAAATCTTTATCAATCATCTGTTGTTTTAATTGATCTATGCTAATAACCTCATTACTATTTGAATCAAATGCAAGATCATAATTTTCCTTTACAATATCATGTGGTCTTAAGAATCCATGCTTTGCTGATAATATAACCCAATTCTCGAAAAACTCAGTTGCATACGCCTGACATGCTTTTCCGAATGGACTAATATATACATCTTTTGCCTCTGCCTCTCCGTAATCTGAGTACTTATCCCAAATTTTCTTCTTTCCGCATGGAATTATGCATAACCTTTTCATCGTTATTTCTTACCTCGATTCTATATTTCTTATGAAATATCAATTTTTCAGTACATTTTTTTACAGAATACTATATACTTATCTCGAAAGATAAAATTACATTATCTCCTATATTTGGTTTAATTTATTTCAGAGCAGTCTATTAAGCATATGTATTATTACATAAACACACCGTACTAAAGTCACTTTCATACATCATGCAGACTCCTCATCCTTTAGTGAATTTGTAAAGATTTCGTAAAATCAAGTACACTTAATCTCCCAATCTCTATTCAATAGTACAATATATAAATGTAGTATAAAAAGGAGGTGAACAACTATGAAAAATATACTCCCAGCATTATTAGCTTATATTATTGTTTGTATCATCGCGATTATCATTCCAGCATCTGAGGGCTATAATACTGTAGGTTGGAAATTCTTTGTTGGGCAAGCGTACGCAATACCTATTTTCATTATTGCTGCTATTATCACATTTTATATAAATAAGAAACGATCTTATGAATAAATGATAAGAAGGATAGCTATTGCTATCCTTTTTTATTTCCATCCAATAGGCTCTTCTGTAATTTTATAATAAAAAGGACAAGTAGCCAATATGACTACTTGTCCTTTCTTTTATCCATACTCAATAATATTAAGCTTGGAATGTTTCTGTTAATACAGGAACGATTTGTTTTTTACGAGATACAACACCTTTTAAAGTAGCTGTGTTGTTTTGTAATGTTACGTTGTAAGCTTTCTCAACAACGTTTGTTGCTTTACCAATCGCAAGACCAACAGAATCGTTAGTTAAGATATCAGTTACAACGAATAAGAATAGGTCTAAACCTTTTTCTTCTACTACTGCAGTGATAACTTTTTCAAGTTCCGCTTGGTGTACAAGAACGTCGTTTGTATCAACAGCGTTTACTTGTGCGATTTCAACTTTCGCGTTACCCATTTGGAATTCTTTAGCGTCAAGGGAGATTAATTGCTCCATTGTTTTTCCGCTTAAATCAGCACCAGCTTTTAACATTTCTAAGCCGTAGCTATCTGCATCTACACCAGCGATTTCCGCTAATTCACGAGCTGCTGCTACGTCTTGTTCTGTGCAAGTTGGAGATTTGAATAGTAAAGAATCTGAAATGATTGCAGATAACATTAAACCAGCAACTTCTTTACGAATTGTAACGCCATTTTCTTTGTACATTTTGTTTAAGATTGTAGCTGTACATCCAACTGGCTCACAACGGTAGTAAATAGGATCGCTTGTTTCAAAGTTAGCAATACGGTGATGGTCAATAACTTCTAACACACGAACAGATTCGATATCGTTAGCACTTTGTTGACGCTCGTTATGGTCAACTAAAATAACGTTGTCCACTTCGTTTGCTACTGTCTCAACAAAACGCGGTCCTTCTACTTTAAAAGAGTCTAACGCAAATTGAGTTTCACCACTGATTTCGCCTAAACGTACAGGCTCAGCATTCATTCCTAATTCTTTTTTCAATTCTGCATAAGCAATCGCAGAACAAATTGCATCTGTATCTGGGTTTTTATGCCCGAAAACTAGTACTTTTTCCATGTTTTCCACCTCTTCATGAAAAGGATATCTTAAAGAAGCAAATATGACAATATTTTAGACACATTTTTTTATAAATAATTGCAGTTTCTTCTATATTTTTCATAAAAAAATCATCTAAAATGAATTAGATGATCAAAATGTATATTAAATTTAAAATAGTGTAGGAACTTGCACTACATTGTTAAAAGCAAAATTGGAATTTAAACCATTATTCACAAGGTTCACATCAATAACTTGATAAAACGCATTTCCAGTGTCCGCAATCTCCCAAACAGCTAAAATAAGATGGTAGCCACTACGGTCAGTTGGTACATTTGCTTCATGCGTTACTGTTGTCCCCGGTCTAACTCCGCCATCATTTTTCACATAGAACGGCACTAAATCTAAACTAGGCCTTGTTAAAGGCATATTTGGATTCCAATCCTTCTTTGTAATGTAGTATTTCCATTCTTTCGTACTATGAGGAGCGGTTAGTTTCCACTTGAATGTATTCATCCCGCCGTTTAACGTAACTTTCTTCCACCTATCAACTGCTTGAACGTCTAAAGCAGGAAAATGGCCAGCTCCTGCGATTTGTCCATCAGAAGGTCCTAATTGCGGAAAACCCCCTATTCCTTCTACACTTTGTGGTTCATATTGAACTGGACCGCAATTTACATTTACCCCTTGCTTACATAAATAAGATCGGCTCGCTGGTGATTCTACATACCCATGAGCTGAAGCCTTTTCTGAAAATCCAAATGTTAATAACCCCGTAAGTAATATCCCGCCACTTAATATAACCTTCTTCACCTTTTGTAAACTTGTCTTTTTCATTCTTTCATCCCCTTCCCAAAAATGAAATGAAAATAACTATAGTTGCCTAGTCATCTTCTCTACATCCATTATAAGTGGAAGAGTATTACTAAAAGAACCCTCTAAAAACTTTCTCAAATTCAATTAGTATATTAAATAAAGTTTATTGATACATTCAAATAACACCGCTAGAAAAATATAGACGGTGTTAAATATACTCAATTAAACCATTCGTTTATAAATAAATTACGAAATTGGCAAAGGTAGTCTAGTTATCGAATAGCCCTCTTCCTCTCAGATTTGCGGAAACAGGCTCCTTTCCTATTTCACGTGCCCATATAGATAACTGGCCGATATGGTGGATTTCATGGACAATGACATGACGTATTATCTCTCCGTGTGTACATTCAATGACTCGGCGCCTGATTGGGGCGTCTCTAGAGCTAATCGGTTCTTCATTGAAATCAGTTTCTGAAAGTTTCCGAGAATCCATTTCATTTGTCCAAGATGTCACAAATGGCTTCACTTTCTCGTGATATTGAGCTGAGAGATTTTTTACTTTTTGCAAGCTGGCATACTCTTCAAACAATGGCTCCTCAGGCACTGGTTCACCTCGCAAACCTAAGATCCACATATATTCCACATCTACAATGTGAAATAGGGTATGTAGTATACTGCCGAACCCACCGACCCGTTTCTTTAATAGTTCTTCATCCGGCATGTCTTCGCACAATGTAAACCACTCATCACGAACTTGCCAGTTATATTGAAACAGTTTCAACATCACAGCAACCTCCATCTTTTAGATTAACATTTAATATTCACCAAAAGATTTCAAAATTCCTATTTAAATAATACCTCTTATAAACCTATTAAAACCTTATACAAATTGGCCCTCAAATTGAACATTCAATATGAAGTTAATGAATGAAAAGAAAACCCCTATTATACAGGGGTTTATCAATCTTTTTATAAATCAATACTCAGACCTAATAACAACTTCGTGGTTTGAAAACATCCCTCTTTTTAAATAAAAATACTAAATCATTTTATAATAAATAACCGTTGCATCTAACTCACCATTCGGAGAAATTGCATATTCAGGTATTTTTCCAACTTCTTGATAGTCTAATGATTTATACAATCTATTGGAAGGGTCTCCTTCTCTCGTATCTAGTACTAAAAGAGACCGTTTTTCTTGTTTTGCTCGCTCCTCTGCTTTTTGCATGAGTAAACGTCCAATACCATTACGTCTAAAGTTTGGATGAGTCATTAACTTGCAAATTTCAGCTCTATGTATCCCATTAGGCTTTGTAACTAAATGTAATTGAATACTCCCTGCCACTTCATTGTTTATTTTAGCAACATACAATATCACTTCTGGTGCTAATACAGTTTGCCAATAATTTGTTGCTTCTTTTTGTTCCAGTGGAGGTAAAAAACCAATTGACGCCTCATCATTTACTACAGTTTTCAACAGTTCAGAAAGCTCTTCAATGTCTTCATCAAGTCGTTTAATTTCTTCTATTACTATACTTCGCATTCCTTTTCCCCCTTTTGTTTCATTGTAACAATTTTTAAAGCAGGAATAATGAAATACTAAGATGAAATTATTAAATATATGATTTTTTAGAGAAAGGATACCTATATGAAGTATATATTAGATAGGAAATATGCAAGAGAATTACTCCAGTGGGCATATGAGCAAAACCCAGGTCCGTGGTTCGATCATTCACGTAATGTTGCCCTTGCAACTGAAAAGATAGTTATTGAACTTATTAATAATGGGTACGACCTAGATGCTGATATAGCATACAACGCTGCCCTCCTGCATGACATAGGAAGATATAAAGGTTTTACTAAATCTGTTATTCATTCCTATGATGGTTATATGTATATGAATGATTTAGGGTATACAGGAAACGCCATTATATGTGTGACGCATTCATTTCCTTGCAAAAATGAGCATTTAGATATCGCGGCAGAGTGGAGCATTGTTCCTGATTATATGGAAAGCCGATTAATTGAAATATTGAATGAAAACAGTGACTACGACTTATACAATAAGGTGATTACCCTTTGTGACGCACTTGCTGATGCGGAAGGCTTTACTACTCTTGAAAAAAGATTGGTTTCAGTTGGTTTACGTCATGGCACAACCTCTCATACTTCTTTACATTGGAAGGGATTCTATGCAATTAAGAAAGAATTAGAATCTTTAATTGGTAAGAGCATATACACACTTCTCCCTAATATAGAGACATCGATTTATAAAAATATAGAATATTAAAATGGGATTTGACTTGATAGAACATAAAGGTAACTTTGATTTTGGATATGAAGATATTGCGGGTATATCTCGGAAATGTAAATTTTCTAATTGTTCGCATACAAATGAACCACACTGTGCAGTAAAAAAAGCTATCTCTGACGGCATACTTTCTGAAGAAATATTTAATAGTTTTTATAGAGATTTAAACGAGGCACACTATGTTTCTAAACAGAGTAATAAAACAAAAGCTATCGACTATATGAAACAATTGAAACTCTTTCAAAAAAATTAGACTAAACTAGAAAGTCCCCCCTTAAAAGAATATTTTAAGGAGGGCTTTTTCTTGTTTAATGACTTTGATGTTTCAATTCCACCAGACATTCTTGTACTAAGGTTACTGCCTGACTCATTGCAGCTCCCCCAGCAAACGCGGCTGAAACACCACAAGCTTCTAAAATTTCTTTATCAGAACATCCTTGGTCAATACAGCCCTTCGTATGATAAATCGTACAATATTCGTCTTGTGTTGCTAAACTAATCCCTAATGCAATGAGCTGCTTTTCTCTTTTAGTTAATGTACCCTCCTGAAAACATGCTTGTGTAAAAGCGTTATATGTTTCTGCAATTTCAGGGATTTGTTGCGTAAAATTCCCTATACCTTCTTTATAATCAAGTAATACATCATTTATAGAGCCATATTGTTGATTTTCCATCGTATATCCTCCATTCATTTTATTCACACTTACTTTAGTATGAGATAAAATGAATGACCTATACAAATATTTACTTTTAAAAATAGAATGAATTTTCAGTTTATTTTACTTTTAAATTTGCACATCTACAGTTTCAGCCCATTATCTACTGACACTTTTTCTTTAGAATTTTTCCTTTCAACCTCTTTATTTCTTTCTTCCCAAAATGTTAAACCTTCAATTCCCACATTTTTAGGATCAAACACTGGATCTTTCCCTTCTTTTTTCTGCGTTTCATAATCTTTTAACACTTTTAATGCCGTTTTACTTAATAATAGAATCGCGATTAAGTTTAACCATGCCATACTACCGATTCCTAAATCTCCAAGGTTCCATAATAGCGACGCTGATTCTACGCTACCGATGTAAACCATAATTAAAAACCCAATTTTCAAAACTGGTTTTAACCAGCTATATTTGAGGTCACGATCTAAATAAGTGAGTGTCGTTTCAGCGATATAGTAGTACGCGAGTAAAGTTGTAAATGCAAAAAAGAAGATTGCGATTGAAATAAATAATGGACCAAATCCTGTCATAACAGTTTCAACTGCTTGTTGTGTATAGATTGGACCTGCATCTACATTTCCCATATTCTTTACAATAGCGCTTTTCCCTTCAGGTATTACATTATACATACCTGTTATTAATATCATAAGAGCTGTCGCTGTACATACTACAATTGTATCAATATATACAGAAAACGCTTGAACTAGCCCTTGTTTTGCAGGATGAGATACTTCAGCAGCAGCGGAGCTATATGTCGCTTCCCCAACACCAGCGACGTTTGAAAATACAGCACGCTTTACTCCCCATGCAATAGCTGCGCCGACGATGCCGCCAAACATTTCATTTACACCAAAAGCACTTGAGAAAATTAAAGCAAACATACTTGGAATTTCCGTTACATTCGCAATTAATACGATACATGTAACAATTACATAACCAATTGCCATAAATGGAACTAGCATTTGAGAAACGCCCGCAATTCTCTTTACGCCACCAAAAATGATAGCTGCTAATACTACGACTAACAATATACCAGTTATATATTTGCTAATACCATTAGAATTTTCAAATCCAACTGCGATACTACTCGATTGAATACCTGGTAATAAAACGCCATATGATAGTGTTACAACGACCGCTACAATGACCGCAAACCATTTCATTTTCAAGCCTTTCTCAATGAAATATGGCGTACCACCACGGTATTCATTGCCTACTTTACTTTTATATACTTGTGCTAATGTTGATTCAATAAATGCACTAGCTGCTCCTAATAATGCCATCACCCACATCCAAAATACAGCTCCAGGTCCGCCGAAAGCGATAGCTGTCGCTACTCCTGCGATATTACCAATTCCAACCCTACCTGATAACGCCAAACAAAATGCTTGAAAGGATGATATCCCAGTCTCCGAGCTCTTCCCTTCAAATAATAGTTTAATCATCTCCTTAAAATAGCGAATTTGTAAAAAACGAGTTGCAATTGTGAAATACACTCCTGCTCCTAATGCGAAAACAACTAAACCAATACTCCAAACTTGCCCTACTAACCATTCTACTAACTGCTCCATCCAAATCCCCCTTATAATTCTTTTGAAAAAGCAATTTTATATATAAGAAAACGGACAACTATTATTAAACCTTCCAGTTGTCCGCATCTCTCATTATTTCATCCCTCTATTTATTAACAGTTAGACTCTCTATTACTTTATATTTACCCAAACACTTTTCACTTCTGTATAGTTATCAAGGGCGTATGAACCTAATTCACGTCCGATACCAGATTGCTTATATCCACCAAATGGTGCAGCTGCATTTTCTAAGTTATAATCATTAATCCACACTGTTCCTGCCTTTAATTTATTGGCAACTTGATGTCCGGTTTTAATATTTTGTGTCCATACGCCCGCAGCAAGCCCGTAAGACGAGCGATTTGCTCTTTCAATTACTTCTTCTGTCGAATCGAACGGGAGTACAACGACAACTGGTCCAAAAATTTCTTCCTTAACGATTGTCATATCGTCTGTAACATTTGTGAATACTGTTGGCTGTACAAAATAACCTTTTTCAAATGCACGTTTACCACCAGCTGCAACAGTAGCACCTTCAGCTTTTCCTTGTTCAATGTAATTTAGCACACGCTCTTGTTGTTTTTTAGATACGAGCGGTCCCATTTCAGTTTCCGCCTCCATACCTGCCCCTAGCTTCACGTCATTCGCCATTTTTACAAGTTCATTTACGACTGTTTCATAATGTTTTCGGTGGACAAACACGCGAGAGCCTGCACTACAATTTTGACCATGATTATACATAATACCTTGGAACGCACCGTTAATCGCTTCTTCTAAGTCAGCATCTTCTAAAATGATGTTTGGTGACTTACCACCAAGTTCTAACGTTACATGTTTAATTGTTTCTGCAGATTGACGCATAATATATTTCCCTGTAACTGTTGAACCTGTGAAAGCTACTTTATCAATATCATGATGGTTTACAATTGCCGATCCTGCTTCAGGACCGAAACCTGGTACAAAGTTTACGACACCATTTGGAAAACCAGCTTCTTTAAAAAGCTTCGCTGTATATAGTAAAGATAAAGGTGTTTGCTCTGCTGGTTTTAATACAATCGTACAACCCGTCGCAAGAGCGGCTCCCATTTTCCAAGAAGACATAACGAGCGGAAAATTCCACGGGATAATTTGACCTACAACGCCAACCGGTTCATGGCGTGTGTAATTTAAATAATCTTTTGAAATTGGAATGGTTTGCCCAATAATTTTTGTAGCCCATCCCGCGTAATAGCGGTAATTTTCTACAGTCGCTGAAATATCATCATCAAGTGCTACTTGATATGGTTTTCCATTATCTAAAGCTTCCAGCTGTGCTAATTCTTCTCTATGCTCTTCAATTAAGTCTGCTAATTTATAAATAAGGTGCGCTCTTTCAGCGGTAGTCATTTCTGCCCAAGGTCCTGATTCAAATGCAGATCTTGCTGCTTTTACTGCGACATCAATATCCTCTTCTTGCGCTTCACATACGACAGCCAGAACATCTTCTGTTGCTGGATTGTATGTCTCAAATGTCTTCCCGCTAATGGAAGGAACAAATTCACCATTAATAAACATTTTAATTTCTTCATTTAAAAACGCTTTCACTTTTGGTCTCAGCTCAATGTTTGTCGTTAACATATATGATCTCCTCCTTATTTAAACAGCTGCATGAGCTGCAATTTCTAGTAAAATAGCTTGAAGCTTTTGATCTTCTTCTTCAGTTAATCCTAATCTCGGATAACGTGAAGGTCCTCCGACTTGCCCGTGTAATTCCATTGAACGTTTAACGATTTGCACATACTTTCCTGATCCTTCAAGAAACTCACAAAGAGGTAAAATAGCATCGTTCATTTCCCACGCTTTTTCTAATTCACCATTTTGAAAATGCTCATACATTTTCGTAACGAGTCCTGGAACGATATTTCCGGCTACTGAAACCCATCCCGATGCACCAACTAAATAAGATTCCATAACTAAATCTTCAGATCCGCAGAAGACTTGGAAAGCACCTTCACCTTGTCTTACTAAATCTCTCGCTTTTCGAATATCTCCGCTAGATTCTTTAATATGTGTAACATTTTCACACTCTTTTCCAATACGGAGCATTAACTCTGTGCTCATATCAACACCAGAAGTAAATGGATTATTGTATAGCATAATTGGTATATTTACAGCGTTTGAGATTTCTTTAAAATGAAAATAAATTTCTTCTTCTTTCGGTTTACAGTAATACGAGTTTATAATTAAGGCACAATCTGCTCCGTGCGCTTCTGCATGTTTCGTATATTCAAGCGTTTCTTTCGTCGTCTCCGCAGCAGTTCCAACAATAACTGGAATACGGCCATCAACTTCTTTTAATACTGTTTCTACCATGTTAAATCGTTCTTCTTTTGATAAACTAACAAATTCCCCCGTACTTCCATTAATAATAATTCCAGCTACCTTTTGCTCAATAAAGTAGTTTACGTTTTGTTTTACGCCTTTCCAATCAATCTCTTGAAATTCATCCATCGGTGTTATTAATACTGGAAATGCCCCTTTAATTTTTTGCATCTTTATCTCTCCCTTTAACATATTATTTTAATAAGAAACCTGTTGGAAACGGATCAGTAGGATCTAATATAAATGTTTGCATACCTGTAATAAACCCTCTACTTTCAAATCGAAAAATGTATCCGAGTTCTTCTTTCTTCACTTTTTCTACTGTTATAAAGCTGTTAAAAATACTTTCATTTCTAAAAGGTTTATCCGCTATATAATCATTTTTAAATAATGTATGAACATAAGACACAATAGTAGAAACAAAACCTGGTGAACGTACTATAAAGTTATCTTCATGAAATGTAATCGACTTTATATGGTTCTTTTCTTTTTGCATAGAATCTACTAAAATAAGTCTTTTTATTAATGACTGTTTTTGTATAGTTTGAAGTGTAGCTTCACCCCATTTTTTTAATTTAGAGATGTTTTCAATACTGATTTCTGGCGAATACGTATCTTTTTCTACAACTGCATATACTTTATCTGCCTGTATGAGAGAGTAACTTATATTACCAATCTTTAAATTTTTCTCAATCATATAACATAGTTTGCTTTCAAACGAAACAGATACAACTTCATCATTCTCTACATATGCATTCACTGAAAATATGCCAGATAGCGTTTCGATTTTGTATTGATTAGACTCTCTCTTTTTTAAATACCCGCTTTCTAGTAACATCGTTATTACTGCGACAATGCCTCCGTAATGAAGAGGAATGGATCCTTCATGATTAAAAAACAATACAGCTGCATCCACTTCATTATGAATAGAAGGAACGACAATACATCCATTTAAACCGATGAAACCACGTGGTTCATTTAATAAAAGTTTCATTTCTTCTGCTAATTCACCTGAAAATTGTTCATTTAATTGCTCCAAACTGTAGTAGTATTTACATGGTACGTCTTTCATTACACGAAATGCCTCGCCATTTACGTGTACGTCTACTGCTGTATACATTTTTTGAATGTTCATTTTACATCCTCCGTTTCATGTTCCATCGGCGGAATTAGCAAAAAGCCTTCTTTAAGTGGATCCTTTTCATTGTAAAAAAATCTATGCATACCCATAAGCCAAGCTGATCCCGTAATTTTCGTTACTACAGCTTCAATATTTTCTACATATGTTGTATTCATAACACACCCTTTAAATAAAGAACCTACAATACTCTCATGAACAAATTCTTCATCGATATCAATTTTTTTATGAGCATATAATACAGCTAACTTCGCTGATGTTCCTGTGCCGCATGGAGATCGATCAATTCCTCCTGGCGGAACAACAACTGTATTTTTCACATGCGCACTTTCATGAGTAGGATCTGTATAAAATTCAACATGTGTTAATCCTCTTATAAACGAATACTCTGGATGAATGATTTCAAACTTCTCATTAATTGTATTTCTAATATGAATCGCCTTATCAATGATTGTAGATGCGTTTTCTGGTACTAACTCTAAACCTACTGACTTCGCATCGATAATGGCATAAAAATTCCCTCCATACGCAATATCCGCCTCTACAGTTCCAATTTCTTCGACGTGTACAGAAATATTTTTCAGTAAAAAAGCTGGTATGTTACAGAAGGAGACTTCTTTCGCTTTCCCATCTTGAACAGAAATATCTACTTCAACTAAGCCAGCTGGTGTATCTAGCTTTAAAGAAGTAACCGGTTCAATTACTGGAATTAAACCTGATTCAACTAAAGCTGTACATACACCGATTGTATCGTGGCCACACATCGGCAAATATCCACCTGTCTCTATGTATATAACACCTATATCAGCTTCAGGATGACACGGATCTGTTAATAATGCCCCTGACATTACATCATGACCACGAGGTTCATTCATTAACAATTTCCGAATCCAGTCATACTCTCTTTTCATATGTAACATCTTCTCTGCCATCGTCTCTCCAATTAACTTAGGAAGTCCGCTAATTAATGTCCTCGTTGGATTCCCGCCTGTATGTGTATCAATTGTCGTAAAGACTCTTTGTGACCTCATCCGTTTAACACCCTTTCTGTAAAACGACTCAAACGAAGTGGTTCAATAGGAATGATTGTTTCTTTTTCATTTAATAACTCTTCAATCACTTTCCCAGTAACTGCCGCAAGACTAATTCCATCACCTTCATGTCCTGCTGCAATAAAATAATTCGGAATATGTTCCACTCGTGAAATTATCGGCAAATGATCTTCTGTCCACGGGCGTAATCCAGCATATGAACGAATCACCATCATATCTGCCATTTTCGGATAAAAACGAATTGCTCTATTCGCAATACATTTAATAACCTCATTGTTAATCCTCGTATGAAAGCCTACAAACTCTCTACTACTACCAATTAAAAAATTTTGGCTTTCTGTCGGTTCAAATACAAGTGCCACCCCGTATTTTTCAGTTAAAGCATCCACTTTTCGTTTTCCGCCAAATTTAGAAATTACATAACCAAATTCCATTACTTTACGGCAACCTACGTGTTGTTGCCTTGAAGCTACAATAATATGTCCCTTTCTCGGTTCAATTGGGATATTCACATCTAACATCTGTCCGATTTTAGGAGCCCACACACCGGCTGCGTTCACCACTTGCTTCGCAGTAAACGTCCCATTTGTCGTTTCTACAATAAAGGAACCATCTATATCTCTTTTCATTTCTTTTACTTCTGTATGATTAAAAGCTTTTGCACCAAATTTCTTCGATTCTGCAAGAAGTGAAAAAGCAAGAAGATATGGATTTACAGTTGAATCCGTTGCACATTCTAAACCACCCAATAAATCATCTGCAAAAAATGGTGATTCTTCTTTTATATCTTGCCTATCAAGCATTCGAAACGGTAATCCAGCTTCTTTTTGACGATTTACCCATTGCTGCGCTGCCTCCATCTCTTCGTCTGATTCACAAACGAGAATGCTTCCTGGCGCTCTATATTCAAATGAGTGCTCCAATTCTTCACTTAATTCAGTTACTAAATTTTGACTTACTAACGACATTTGACTATCAAACCCTGGATCTTTATCAATCGCTAAAATATTCCCGTCACACCGTGAAGACGTTCCACTGACAAATTCTCCTTTTTCAATGATCGTTACGCCTCTTCCGTATTTTGAAGTGTAATAAGCGATAGAACATCCTATAATTCCACCACCTATTATTAAAACGTCACAGTGCCTCATATATAGCACTCCTCCTTTCTCCTAAATCTCTCACTTTTTATTCATGCAATTGGTGTGCCAACTCTACATACAGAACTATTTATATGAAATAATTTTTATTTGTAAAAATATTTTAAATTTATCTTAAATAGGTGTATTATTTCTTTATCACTGTCTAAATTTTTATACATACCAGGAGGACACTATGACATTTTCATTTCCAACAATAAAAGAGTTTATAAAAATTTTATCAATTGATCGTACAAGCACCATTCAGCACATGAAACAGGAAGGTAAAAATTTTTATTACCTTCCTTCATCTACTGAAGAATGTAGTTGCGCAGTTATTTATGAAGAGGACTCTTTCACTACGTTAATCGAAGCTTTTTCTAACAATTCGGCAGTTGTAATTGTGAACGAAAATCTAGATCCTATATGCTGTGTAACTGCTCAACAAATGATTCCATTTCTTTATAAGTCTTACAATGATCTGCTAGCTTTTTATAACACTGTCATTCAAACGACTGATTCTTCTGTTACCGTCATTGATGAGAAAGAATGCGTTCGTACGTGGACAGATGGCGCTGAAAAAATATTTTCAGTCAAACATAACGAAATTATCGGACAACCGATTACACGTTTTTTTGATTATAAAGATTTAGAAATTTTACAATCATTACATGACGGAAAAAGCATAATCGCCCAGTTCCATCAGCCTCGTCCGGATTTGTTCGTATTAATTAATTCAAATCCAGTTTATTGTAACAATGAAATTATAGGAGCAGTCGTTTCTGAAACTGATGTTACAAATCAAGTCGCTTTGAATGAAAAACTATTTAATATGTCGCATGAAATGCACCGATTAGAACAAGAAGTAGCAAAATATAAAGATACATCCGATCCTTTCCTTGCGATGAATGGAAAAAGCCCTGTTATACAACGAACGATTCAATTAGCTAGAAAGGTTTGTTCAGTGAAATCCACGGTTTTAATACTCGGCGAAAGCGGAGTTGGAAAAGAAGTGTTTGCGAAAGCAATTCATGAAGCAAGTGAGACAGCGAATGCCCCGTTTATTTCAATTAACTGCGGTGCAATTCCTGAAGCGTTATTTGAAAGTGAATTATTTGGTTACGAGCGCGGGGCGTTTTCTGGTGCAAATAGTAGAGGTAAGAAAGGAAAAATAGAGCTCGCGCAAGGCGGTACTTTATTCCTTGATGAGATTGGAGAAATGCCGCTTGATATGCAAGTGAAACTTTTGCGTGTACTGCAAGAACGAAAGTATTACCGAGTTGGTGGAGAAAAAGAAATAAATATTGATTTCCGCATTATCGCTGCTACAAATCGTGATTTACAAGAAGAAATGAGAAAAGGAACTTTTCGAGAAGATTTATACTATCGCTTAAACGTAGTAAGCTTGCTTATTCCGCCACTACGCGAAAGACGCGAGGATATTATCGAATTAACCTATTCCTTCTTAAACGATTTTTCAATAAACTATAACAGGCCTATTCGAGACTTACCTTCAAATATTATGCATGAACTACTTCATTACAATTGGCCTGGTAATATTCGCGAGCTCCGAAACGTAGTTGAAAGACTCGTCGTATTTGCGACAGACGGCATTATTAAACAAGAATATTTACCATTTCATACAAATGAAACTTTAGACAATCATACAGCTCAATCCCTATTACTCAGCAACAATAATACGATTCTTTCTTTACAAGAAGAAATGGATGAGCACGAGAAAAAGGTAATTGAAAGAGCTTTACGCATTTTAGATGGTAATAAATTAGAATGTGCGAAACAACTTGGCGTAACGAGGGCCACTTTATATAACCGTTTAAAAAGACTGGGGTTACAATAATCCCTCTCCTCCTCTATATTGGCATAGTTTTTGCATAATAATTTGTGCAAACCGAACTAGAGGAGGAATACATATGACGAATAAAGAGAACTTAATTGTTTGTCGTTGTGAAGAAGTTACATACGGACAACTTCAATCGACAATTGCTGAATATAATTGCTCAGCTCGTGAGTTAAAACTAAGAACGCGTGCTGGTATGGGTTTTTGCGGGGGACGTACATGTAGAACAACACTAGATCGAATGATCGAAAACGCTAACCCTGGTACATCTCCTGACGAGATTCCATTAAAATATCAACCACCAGTGCGTGCAGTTACTTTTGGGGCGGTAGGTGAAAATAAATGAATAGAATTATAAATCACCCTATTTTAGGTAGTTTAAATAGTAGTCAGCGTATCAATTTTCAATTTAATGGTCAACAATATGAAGCATATGAACATGAAACGATAGCGGCCGCTCTACTTGCAAACGGAATAAGAACGTTAAGAGTCCATGAAGATAGCGGGACGCCGCGAGGTATTTATTGTAATATCGGACATTGTTCTGAATGCCGCGTGACTGTAAACAATCAAACGAACGTACGAGCATGCTTAACGGTTGTAGAAAACGATATGGTTGTTGAAAGCGGAAAACAGCATCCAAATATCGTGAGAGAGATGGTGAAAAAGCGATGATTGATGTAATTATTATTGGTGCAGGACCAGCAGGATTATCAGCTTCCATCTCTTGTGCACGTTTTGGACTTAACGTACTTGTTATTGATGAATTTATGAAGCCGGGCGGGAGATTGTTAGGACAGTTGCATCAAGAGCCTACTGGGGAATGGTGGAACGGAATAGAAGAATCCAAACGCCTTCACGAAGAAGCAAAATCCCTTTCAGTCGATATTCGGTGCGGTGTTTCCGTCTATAATTTAGATAAAGATGAGAGGTCTTGGTTCGTGCATACAAATATCGGTACGCTAGAAGCACCGTTCGTACTAATTGCTACTGGGGCTGCTGAGTATTCTATTCCCCTTCCTGGCTGGACACTTCCAGGAGTTATGTCAATTGGAGCAGCTCAAGTTATGACAAATGTTCACCGCGTGCAAGTTGGAAAAAAAGGAATCATAATTGGCGCTAACATTTTGTCTTTCGCCATTTTAAATGAATTACAATTAGCTGGAATTAAAGTAGAACATATTGTACTTCCTGAAAAAAGTGAGCTAAGCCAAAAGGCTGGTGAACCAGAAGAAGTTTTGAACTCTCTTTTAAATGCAGCTCACCTCGCTCCTTCTGCTTTTCTGCGTTTAGGTAGCCGTTTTATGAAATATGATTGGATTCGAAAAGCTGGATTAACCTTCTATCCAAATAACGGAATGAAAATAAACGGAACGCCGCTTCATCTTCGTAAAGCTGCGCTTGAAATTATCGGAGCGGAACAAGTTGAAGGTGTTCGTGTTGCTAACATTGATTCTAAGGGAAATATTATTAATGGATCAGAAAAGATATATGAGGCAGACTTCGTTTGTATAGCCGGAGCTTTGTATCCTCTTGCTGAGCTTGCCGCTGTAGCAGGATGCCCTTTCCATTACATTCCAGAATTAGGCGGACATGTTCCACTTCATTCAGAAGAAATGGAAACCCCTCTTCCAGGTTTATTTGTAGCTGGAAATATTACTGGCATTGAAAGCGGAAAAATCGCGATGGTGCAAGGGACAGTTGCAGGTCTATCTGTCGCTAAACATGCAAGTGAGAAACTTGACGTAGTCGACCAACAATTACAACAAGCAATTCAAAACGTTCACTCTGTTCGTCAAAAAGCAGCGATTCAATTTAATCCAATGATTGATGTTGGTAGACGGAAGATGAATGAACTTTGGCGTGATTATTCTTCTACATATGCACATACTAAAAAGAGCTGCTGAGATTACTCTCAACAGCTCTTTTCACTACTCGTCCGAGTTATTAAATTTCGCTAATGCGTAGATGCCTTCTTCATCATCTAATTCAAGTTGCAATCTTGCTGCAAATGAATTGACGTTGTATTCTCGATCAAGCAACAAGCGTAGTGCTTCGATTAAGTTTGCTTGAATTAAAATTTGCTGGCGACCATTTACCTCTACTTCTGCAGAGAAACCGTAGTCATCATCATACATTAGTTCAACTGAAACTTCTTCTGGACCAACTTGTCGTTTTTCAGCGATATATACGCAAAGTGCATTTATAAGTTCTTGTTCAGAAATTTTTATTGTTTCCATGCTACTTCATCTGCCTTTTTCTTACGTTGATCTTTGAAGTATTTAAATGCACGAACTGCTAACATTACGATACCAGCCATTACTAACATATTTACCATAAACGCTAATACAGAACCAAGTGCTCCCATATTTGCAAATAAGCTACCCATTAGTAAACCACCAAGACCACCTAGTAATAGGCCTTTCATAAAGCCACCTTTATTACTTTTTGGCGCTGTGTTTGTTGCTTTTGTTTTTGAATCAGTTGTCGTTTTTTGTGAATTCACATTAGAATCTTTTTTGTTTAAATCAACTTTTGACTTTTGACCTGAACTTGGTGTATATGATTTTTTACCAGATTTGTAACTTTTCGCTGCCGCATGATCTACGAACATAAAGCTACTAGCCCCAAAGATAACCATGAATGCTGTCATTACTGCTACAAGTTTTTTCAACATATTATATCCATTCTCCTTTTATATAGATATATGTGAAATCTATCTTTCTAGTAAATTCAGAATGATAGATTTGTTTTAAAACCATTTTAAAGGTTCTTATGAACTTATTATATGAACTTTTGTCGAAATATGCAAGCATTATTTACTTACGACAATTTCATGACATAGGAAAAATTAAGCAAAACGGAATTGACTTTAAATGAAACAAAACATATTATAAGTTCATAAGAACTTTTTATAATTTTGGAGGTGAAAAGATGGAAACATTTCATCTCACACGAAACGAAATGGCAACGCTCCTTCTATCACTAAGAGGATGGAATACGAAGAAGCCTCTCGGCATTTTACAAGAAGCTTGGGCAAAGTCACATAAAAAAGATATTGAAAGCGGACAAAGCGTTACTGCTTTTATTACAACCGCACTTTCACCTATTTTTGAAAAATTGATTAAGATTGACGATACGGATGTCGGTTTTTCTTTAAATGAAATAGTTGCGCTTGGCAATCAGATTGAAAACACGAGTTTCTCTGTAACTGCTATGCAAAACTGGGTGAAACGAGATATAAAAGAAATGATTGGCTCACCTCAAAAAGGGAAAAAATACTCAATCGAACAAGCAGCATTACTATTCATTGTCGAAGATTTAAAAACAGCGCTTGATTTTGAATCTATTCGCAAACTATTACGACTCATCGTAAATGACCCTGCCGATCGAAGTGATGATTTAATTAATCCTCTTCATTTATATGTAGCTTATTCTTCTTTATTTGAAGAACTGAATCAAGGGAATTGCTTACAACTAAATGCTACAGATACAGTTCATACGATCGAAAATATCGTAAAAGAAAAAGCTGATAAAATAGCAAGTAAGTTCGATCAAATTAATAACGAACAACGCGAAGCAATTCGTAACGCTATTATTATCGCCACACTTTCTGTACATACCGCTTATGTACAAATGCTAGCGAAACGATATGTGACAGCAACATTATTTTTACAAAATTTAGATGTGAAACCTTAAAAAACAGGAGCAGATTTGCTCCTGTTTTTTTATATCAATATATCTTTTGTACTATTAAGCTCACATGAAATTCGAAATTGCCCTTCATGAACTTTTTCGGAGACTAAAAAAGTTTTATGTAGACACCTTTATTCTCACTAATATATGAGAAATTTTTAATAATCTTTTCATTATCTCTTCATGAAAACTGGGCTTATATCCTTTACTATAATACTTATGAGAGACATAAAAGAATTGAAATGGCAATCCACTATATAAATAAGGTATAATCTACATATAGTGAACCTTTTACATTGTTAAATAAAGGGGCTTATATTCAAAATTCATAAATTAGAAGGTGCAACAATGTTAAGTAGTTTTATTCATTCAGTATTAACATTTTTTGAGGGATTAGGTTATTGGGGCATAATGCTTGGACTTATGATTGAAATTATTCCAAGTGAGATTGTCCTTGCTTATGCGGGATACTTAGTATTCAATGGTAGTATCTCATTTGTAGGCGCAGTTATATTCGGTACAATTGGTGGGGTTATTGCCCAAATCTTTGTTTACTGGATTGGTCGATATGGTGGTCGCCCTGTATTAGAACGTTACGGTAAGTATATTTTCATACATAAAAAACAAATGGATGCTGCTGAAGATTGGTTTAATCGTTACGGAACTGGCGTAATTTTCACTGCACGTTTCATTCCTATCGTTCGTCATGCGATATCAATTCCTGCTGGTATTACAAAAATGCCATTACTACGTTTCACTACATTAACAGCACTTGCGATCATCCCTTGGTCTATCATTTTCATTTATTTAGGTGAGAAACTAGGTGAAAATTGGGAGAATATTAACGATATTGCTGGACCGTATGTAAAATCGTTCGCTATCGGTGGCGTTGTACTTATACTTTTATATTTCGTAATAAAAAAGTGGACAAAAAAACGTAAAAATCTTGCTTAAGATTATAATAAAAACCACTATAAATTCATTAAGAATTATAGCGGTTTTTATTATCGGCTTGATCATGTATTAGAAATTGTATTATTTCTTTTTTATGCTTTAAGTCATGCTCGATAAGTGATGAAAAATAATTATTTAACCTCAATTTTTTTGTGCCAAATTGATAGTCATTATTAAAATTCCGAGCAGGAATTCGCTCAATTTGGTCTACTAATTGTTTACGAGTAAAGCTAAATTGATCTATTAGTTCTTCTTTTGAAATACCAGACCTTGCATATTTTATTGCACCCTTATTCATTTCCTCAACATCTGTTGGAACGATATGTACAGATTTCCCGCTTACAAAATATGAAATTCTATACTTCATTAAAAACTCATCCCAAACAATAAAATGTGAAATTACATCCGCAATTGCCCATGAACCTTTTTTAAATGGTTGAAACCATTTATCCTCCGATATTCCATTCAATGTTTGGCACCATTCTATTAGATTTAACTTTTCTTCCAGAATCCTTCCTTTCTCCATAATGCACTCCTCTTCCACACTAATAATTCATTCATATTAATGATTTCTAGACATTTCATTAAAACCCTCCAGTCTAAGATTTACATGGATAAGCAACAATTCCACCATAAAATACGTATAGTAACTCAAAAAGGATTGATTCCCTATGCATTGGCAGCAAAAAGTACCATACTTAATCGGACGCCCTGTTGGTGTTTCTCTCATTAATGGGCAAGGGACATCCGGCGTTTTATGCGGTGTTCAAAATAATCAATTATTTGTTTACGAATACCTTTACCAAGCCCAGTTCGCCATGAAACATTATGACTTTAGACAAATTCAAGATATACACGCCTTTCCAAATTGCCCACACCAAAATCCTCTATACTAAAAAACAGGAACGGCTTTATTGCCATTCCTGTTTCTATTGTTTATGCATTATTTTTCAGAGTAAAACTTCTGCACTGCTTCATCAAAATAGATCCATCCTTTCCAGCCTAAATGAATTGTATCTTTTAAGAAATACTTATCATATTCATGGCTAGAAAAATCGACTACTGGGTATCCTGCTTTCTCGACTTGATCGCGAACCTTATTATAATACACATCACGACGTTCTTTTGGGAAACCAGCGTAATCATACCACGGTCCGTTTACAGGCACAGAAATAAAGAGTGGTTTTACATTTTTTTCTTTGAAAAGATCTAAAACAATTTGTAAGTCATCATATTCTGGTGAATCATCATACGATTCATTTGCTCTAAAGTTTTTTAAACCTTTTAATTTTTTCTTTAAATTATGTTTATAATAATATGGATTTTCAATTCCGAATGTATTTGTTGTGGATCCTACTTTACCTTCTTGTTCCGCATGTTTACGTGCATCTTCCCAAGAAAGCGAACGTAGTCCCATATTTGTTTTCTCTTTCATCGGTTCTATCTTAAATAGAGAGTTAAATAAATCTCGATGATCTAAAATGTTCTGGTACATATAAGCTAGCGGTTTAGCTAGTCCAGCTTTTATGTTATGTTTTGTATCGTTATATGCAATACTTTCGAGCGAACTACTTAATATCGCATCCTTATGAACAACTTTATAATCTAGTAAACGTTTCGCGATTTTTTTCTTCATTTCAGGCTTTATTTCGTCATTAAAAATAAAGTGATAGGCTTGTTGTTTGGAGAAATTATTTGTAAAATCCCCTTGTGATACACCGGTTTTTGTAAACCATTGTGGTGAAAGAACAAAGACTACCTTTTCACCTTCTAATTCATCCATTGTAGACGTCATATTTAATATATGAGCCAAGCTTTGCGTACCACCAGTCCCTATTAAAAATGGAGTAAAACCTGCTGGATTTACTTTAAAATAGTTAGATGGATGATATGCATCCATTCGTAAAAACTCTGATGAACCATACATCGGTAAATACTGAGAATTCTCTAACATTTTCTGTTGCAAGAAAACACTTTGTAATTTCTCTTTTTGTAAGGAAGTTGCTGCATCTTCTATCTTTTTATCGCTTATTAATGATACTAAACTCTTAGATGGAATAAGCAATACAATGAAAAAGAGTAGACACGCTAAAATAATTGGACCAAAAGCATGCTTCATCTTCATCGTTTATTCCTCTTTCTATTACGAATAAATTGTAACCCTTGTTTATGACACGTCATCATTTTTCTCCTTTTTTCTATACATGTTCCATTCTATTTATCTATTATATACATGTATGTATTTCCTCCCTTGCTCTATTAAGTCCTATACAAATAGCGCAAGAAAATGCTTCCAAAGAAACATGTTAATTATACAAGATTCTACATAAATTTCACACTTTAATTTATGTAATAATTTTATTTTTAAGCGATGAAAAAACTTATAAAATGTCTATAATTCATTTGAAGCTATAAGAAAAAACAGACTATCACATACGTGAAGTCTGTTTCTCCATCACTTTATTTTTGTACATCTGCCCATTTTAAACTTGTAGCTGGACCGAATTGATGTACATATAATTCTTTCACATATGGTTTTTGTAAGTAAGAAAGACCGCGCTGGAATACTGGTGCAATTACCGCATCATCAAGGAGCACTTTTTCCGCATCTTGTAGTGCTTTCCAACGAGCTTTTTCATCATTACCTAACTCTGTTTTAATCTTCTTAATTAAAGCGTCGTATTCTGGATTTGCATATCCTGTATTATTTACGGTACTTCCCGAAAGGAAAACTTCTAAGTATGTCATTGGATCTGGATAATCAGGTAACCAACGTGATAACGACATTTCGTATTCTTTTTTCTTCTCTAACGCTAGTTTTTGCGTATGTGGTTGTAATTTCACATTTACTTTTAGCCCCGGTAAGTTTTTCTCAAGCTGTTCTTTAATATATTCTCCTACTTTTTTAAAGTTCTCTAAGTCATAGTTTAATAGTTCTAACGTCACTTCATTTGTGCCTGTCTCTTGCTTCGCCTTTTCCCAATATTCCTTTGCCTGTTTTACATCCGTCTTATTAAACTCGCCTGCCGTACTTCTAAAGTCTTTCTTATCTGGTCCTTTTAAGAATCCTTTTGGTACGTAATAATTCGCAGCAACTGATCCGTCATTTAAAAATGATGTCGCCAAGCCCTTTTTATCAAACACTGTACTTAGCGCAAGACGTGCATTTTTATTTTTAAGAATCGGCACATTTTCATTGAAACGGAAGAAATACATAACCGGATCTGTATATTATTTTAGCTCTTTATTGTTTTTATATTTATCTACGAATTCTGTTGAAATGACAGCTCTATCAACTTTATCTGTCTCATATAAATTTACTGCAGTTGAAATTTCTTTAACAATTTGATAGTTTACTTCATCTAACTTCACTTCTTTTTTATCCCAATACTTATCATTTTTCTTCATTGTAAAACTTGCTTCGTGCTTCCACTCCGACAACGTAAATGGCCCATTATACACCGCTTTATTTGCCTCTAACCCGTATTTATCGCCTTGCTCCTTCGCATATTTTTCATTAATTGGATAGAAAGATGGTAAAATGAGTAGTTTCGTAAAATACGGTACAGGATGTTCCAGTTCTACAACGAACGTTTTATCATCCTTTGCTTTCACACCTAATTCTTCTAAGCCTAATTGTTTCTTATTTATCTTCTCCGCATTTTTCACATCGTACGCGATATATGCATATTGAGAGGCTGTATCTGGATTTATAAGTTGCTTCCAAGCATATACGTAATCATGAGCTGTTACTGGATCTCCGTTAGACCATTTCGCATCACGTAAGTGGAATGTATATGTCTTACCATCTTTACTCACTTCATATTTTTGTGCTCCCGCTTGAATCACTTCATCATTTTTCGATAAACGGAATAACCCTTCCATTACGTTATTCAAAACGTTAAATGATACCGCATCTGTTACTTTCCCTGAATTTAATGATGGAATTTCACCCGTTTCTAGTAGTTGTAATACTTTCTTCTCATCTTTCGGCTTTGTAGCTGTTTTTTCTTTAGCACAGCCTACTAAAAATGAAGATACAAGTAGAGTACTAACTAATGAGTAGCGAACAACCTTTTTCATATAAAGCCCCCCTATCTTTTTTAAGGTAAGTAACGACGAGCACCAGCGTATTCTTCTATATATCCTGGTGTATTTAGCGGTATAATTTCTACCGATCTTTCAGCCTTTGGAGAGTGAATCATATTTCCATCACCAATATACATGGCAACGTGATGAACACTACCTTTTCCTTGATTATGTGCAAAGAATATTAAATCGCCCTTTTGTAGGTTTTCTTTACCAACCGCAATTCCTGCTTTTGATTGTGGCCCAGAATCCCTCGGTATTGTAATGCCATGTGATTTATAAATCGTATGTGTAAATCCAGAGCAATCAAATCCAAAACCACTTGTACCAGCCCATATATACGGTAATCCTAAAAACATTTTTCCGGTGTTTATTAAGTCATCAGCGGTTGGAGTCGGAATATCATTTTGAGAATGGTAAACAGTTCCATCATTTTTCCGTAGCCACGCCTTCTGACCATTTGGCAACAATACGCGGTATGAGATCGTATCTTCACTTAATAGCGGTAAACGCGTATTATAACTGACTTCAAGCGATTTATGTTTTTCAGAAGGGTTAATATATACAATTGCTGTCGGTTTCGTTACTAATACAAAAGCTTCGTTTGTTTTATCTGCAAATTCCTGATTATACGTTAATTGTTTTTCGGGCATCCATCCCGGGTAACCTACTTCGTTTCTTGGTGTTGGCTGACCGTGGACTAACACTTTCACCCAGTCACCTTTCTTATCAACAACCGTTACTTCTTGACCGAGTAGCGCTTGCGTTTCTAATTTATTTGCACTCGTTAACCAAAGCTTCTCATCTAGCGTCATTGATTTCGTCCACTTCCATAAATCAACTGGATTTGTCGCACTCGGTGCATCAATTGGTCGTAATGAATCTGGTGCAGTCCATAACGTTGCAGCAGATACATCTATAAATGCTTTACTATCCTTCTTCTCTTCAGCATTCACCGAAGTAAACGATGAAAATATAAATAAAGTTGTTAAAAATGCAGTTCCTACTTTTTTCATATATATCCCCCTTATAAGATAGTTTACTAGGTACTACTTCTAAGATTGTATATTCACTATAGAATGTAGGTTTACCTTTGGACCAGTGTAAGTCATCCCTTCTGGCTCTTCTACTAACCATAACGGTGCATCAAGATCAAAGTAATGAATATTCGGATGTGCCGCAGCTAAATGGGCAACAGCGCTAACTGAAAGTGAAGGTTCCATCATACTTCCAACCATACATTTCACACCTGCTGCTTCCGCAATATCTGCAATTTTCCATGCTTCTCGTATGCCGCCGCATTTCATTAATTTAATATTAAGTAGGTCTGCATATCCTCCTTGGACAATCTTTAATGCATCGCTTGCCGAAAACATACTTTCATCTGCCATAATAGGCGTTTGTACATTGTCCTTCACGTACTTTAATCCTTCCCAATCTTTCGCATGAACTGGTTGTTCTACAAATTCTATATTTAAATTTCTATTCTCCATTTCTCTAATAATAGAAACCGCTTCTTTCGGTTTCCATCCTTGATTTGCATCTAAACGTAACGTCGTATTCTTTGGTACTACATTTCGAATTGCCTCTATGCGTTCTAAATCTAAATGTGCCTCTTTACCCACCTTAATTTTTAATGTTTGGAATCCCTTTTCGATATGCTTTTTCGCTTCTTTTGCCATTAATAAAGGCTCATCCACACTTACTGTAATATCAGTATGAATCTCTTTCTTCCCACCTAACAATGCATATAACGGTATGTTGTGAAATCGACAATATACATCGTATAAAGCCATATCTACCGCCGCTTTCGCACTTGTATTTCCTATACAGCTCATTTGAATGTGTAACAATAACGTTTGAAATTGCAGCACATCTTTATCAACTAATACGGAGCGAATTGGCCCTAATATTGCTTCCTCAATCCCGTTGGCAAAATCACCTGTAATAACCGGTGTTGCTGCAGCAGCTCCTTTTCCAACAATCCCTTCATCTGTATGAATAAACACATCTATACTTTCGATTTCCGTTACAGTGCGAAGCGCAGTTTTAAACGGTGTATGAAGCTTTACATGTCGGCGGTTTACCTTCACATCGGTAATTTTCATTTTGTTCATCCTTTCATTGTTTATAGAGTGATACTTTAATATCCAGGTGGCTTTTCCGTTAATACGAAACAAAAAAATCCAGCCATAAGAAGATTCTTACGGCTGGATTTTGTCTATGAATGGGTAGACAAAGCAGCGATCTGATTATATTTTTTCTGTGCATCCTTTAGCGCTACAAGTAGCGCCTTTTGAGACGAACCGAAGTACCGATTTTTTATTTCTGTTACTAATGCTGGGTCATTAATATTTTTATGTAGAAACAAATATTTAACAAATTGAGATGTTAATGCAATTGTGGCTGAGCAATCTGCATCTACAATTTCCCCTGTATCCTTCTCAAGTACAAATGCTACAAAATAACTTTTGAACTTTTCGGTAATGGGATTATTTTGAGGTGCTTTCGCATCCCCTACGACGTAAATTGTATTTGAAGCGTACACAGCTATCTTCCTTTCTTATACGAGGATAACGGTTTTCTTAACAGACGTATAAGCTGTTAACTCAACGTTGATTAAAAAATGTATCCGCTCACCTTGTATTATATACAATTGACAGAATTTTAACAATATTTATTTTGACATATATTCCATAATTATGAAAACCTCTTAAAACAATTAAAATTGGCTCAAACTTCTCATTTTTACAATATGTCATTGCTCCTTGTACCATGACATTCACACTACAAACAACTTTTCCCTCATACATCAAAAAACAGTTAGCTATCGCTAACTGTTCCACCACTTCACTTTGGCAATACGAATATTGTTTCGTTTGACTTAGAAAATTGATACTCTTTTCTAGCAAACTTTAAAATCTCTTCTTCATTATCGGTTAAATTCTCAATGTTAGTCTTTAAAGAACCTTGATCTTTCTTTAAAGAAACTAATTGTTTCTTTTGATTTGTTATAGTATTTTTTTTGCCATTAATTACTTCTTGTTGTTTCGTTAAAATATATTGAACGTACAAAGTAGTCGCAGCAATAAAAATGAACATGAAAATAAAACGCCTTAACTTCTTCTTATTTATAGTTCGCTTGTCGTTAGGCTGTGATAGTTGCTCTGGTATATTAGGAACATTGACTCTTTTGAGTTTCCTCATTTTCAAATCCCCCTAACCCATATTTTCTCACTACCATAGGCACGATCTCTTACTAACTTAAATTCTATTCTTATAAAATAACCTCCTTCACAAAAAAATCTCACAAATTAACCAATTAGAGATAGCGTTCGACGACATCTCTGTATTTAAAATGAGAATTTTTATTTATGCTGCTATAAAATAGTAGTTTATGTTATTCTTTTTCCCCAATTGTAGAAAACATTTTTACACATATAAATTCTAGTTTTGCATACCGATGTTATAACATGCTTACAAGGAGGAAAAATGATGCACTACCGTACATTAGGTAAAACTGGAATTACTGTTTCTGAAATTGGCTTTGGAGCGTGGGCGATTGGCGGCGATGAATGGGGTCCTGTTAACGACAAACAATCTATAAACGCTATGAAGAAAGCAATTGAATGTGGCGTAAACTTTATCGATACTGCTGATGTATACGGATTAGGACATAGTGAAAGGTTAGTAACTCAAGCGATAAGAGAGCACCGTAATAATATCGTTTTATCAACGAAAGGCGGTTTAATTGGGCATCACTATGATCCAAGTGGAGAGCCTGTTTATAATACTGCAGAAAAAGTGATCGCAGTATTTGAAACTAGCTTACTGCGCCTAGAAACAGATTATATTGATGTTTATTTCTGTCACATTTGGTGGGATAAACAAGAAGAAACAGAAGCATTTTTACGAGCATTTGAAATATTAAAACGGGACGGAAAAGTAAGAGCTGTTGGTGTTTCAACTCACGACATACAATATATAAAACACTTCAATAAAAACAATGAAATTGATGTTGTGCAACTTGATTACAACATATTAAACCGAAAACCAGAAAACGACATACTGCCCTACCTACAGGAGAACAATTTAGGAGCTGTTATACGCGGCCCTTTAAAAATGGGGATATTAACTGGAAAATTTACAAATAAAACAACTTTTCTTGACGGAGATTTACGCAAAGAATGGCCAAAAGAAAAGTGGTTTCAAGAAGATTTACAAAAAGTAGAGAAACTACGATTACTCTCAAATGAAAATCAAACCTTAGGGCAACTTGCACTTCGTTATGTCCTCACTCATCCAGCGGTATCAGTCGCAATTCCTGGCGCAAAAACAGAAAAACAAGCGAAAGAAAATGCAGACTCGTCTATCCGTCCGATTCTTACAGATGAGGAATTAGCGCATATTCAGTCAATATAAAACAAGACCAGCAGCTGGAAATATCCAACTGCTGGTCTTGTTTTACTTTTTAATATTGTAAATCAATATCATATTCCATCATCTTCGCTGTTTCTTCAGCAACCCGAGCACCCAACAAATTTCTCACAATGTGAAATGACATATCAATTCCAGCTGAAATTCCTCCAGACGTAATAATATGCCCCTCATCTACAAACTTTACATTCTCTAATACTTCCACATTCGGAAAATCATTTCTAAAACTTTCAATACTTGCCCAATGTGTTGTCGCTTTGAAGCCATCGAGTAATCCAGCTTTCGCAAGTAAAAGCGCACCCGTACAAACAGAAGTCATTAACTTTACTTCTTTCATTTGCTCGCGGATCCAATTTGTTATTATTTCATTTTTCATTTCGTTTTCTCTAACACCTAACCCACCAGGAATAATTAAAATATCAACTGGAGGCAAGTTTTCGATACTATAGTCCGGTTGTACCTTTAATCCATTTCTCGCTGTAATCATTTCTCCATCTTGACTAACAGTATGAACTGTAAATGGTTGACCTTCACTTGTTGCTGTAACGGAAAAAACTTCAAATGGACCAGCAAAATCTAACACTTCCACTTCATTAAAAAGAAAAACCCCTACATTCCAGTGGATAATCATAAGCTCACTTCCTCTTGCAAATGATGTAATAGGGATTCATGCCCTTTTTCTAAAGCAATATCATATGCGGTTTTCCCATCATTTTTCTTAATCATTTTATTAGCACCATTTTCAAGAAGTAATATAATGATTTCTTCATTTCCTAATAACGCTGCTTCATGAAGTCCTGTCCAGCCACCACTTTGAACTGCATTCACATCTGATCTTCAATTAAGAAAGCTACAAGCTCGCTTTGTTTGTTCGCAATTGCTGCTTGAAGTGGCGTATTTTCATTTTCATTTTTTGCTCTAATATGTATATCTGCACCCTGTTCTAAAAGGAAGCTTGCTAGTTCTTTCTGTCCAAAATAAGCAGCTAAGTGAAGCGGTGTCCATCCATCTTCACTAAATGAGTTAACAACACTTGGATCCGTATTAATGATTTCTACTACCTTTTCTTTTTCCCCGCTTATGACTGCTTGTGATATTGATATGATTTGTTCCATAATGAACCTCCATGTATACAAATATTAAGTACCCCTTAATAAATTCCATTAATAATCACATGTTCCTTTCTAAAAAATTAAGTTTACATAATATTATCATTTTTATAATTCGCTATCCTAATAAAAAAACAACCCACTCTAATGAGTAGATTGTTTTTGAATTTCATTTTTATAATTGTTTAAAAAAATATCATTTTCACTTACAACTAATAAACATTATTAAAAATGAAATGAAATTATATATTTAGCAGCCATGAACTCTTTACATATCAAAACCGGCTATTTACTTAAATTAATAGTTTTTTATCATTTGAAAATAAAAATGGCATTTATCCTTACATTTGAAAAATACATATGTGACAAGAATCTATAGCAGTACGCTTATCATACTAATCTATAACAATTCTGCCTTCTTCCCTTACCTGTATCCTTTAAAACATAAGACTTTAAAACGAGTGCTGTTAGTGAATCTGTTAATGTTTTATATGATAAATTTGAAAGAGCTAATAGATCGTTCGTATATAACATTCTATGCTTCTCTAATAATAATAGTACTAATCGTTCTGACGGTTTTAATGTTTCATCACTTTCTAGTATAAAATCTATATTTTTCATATCCCTACTTCTTACTCCTTATATAAAAAAATGATTTTAGTAGTTATTTAATGTAAAAATACTACATAACAAATTTGAAGATATATCGAAATAACATAACGCCCAAACACTTTTATACTATAACATAAAAAAGACATTTCCCCAAATTGAAAATGCCTTTTTATATCTACTTCTCTTTTTTATATAATTGATATGATTGTTCTAGCCCTTTATTATATTTCGTATTATTATCTGTCCATTCTCCCCCTAAATTTCCTGGCCACCCTGATGTATTAGCAACATATTTAAGCAACTCCCAATCCTGCAGTCCTTTTTTCACACCACGCTCATACGATTTGACCATACTTGAAATTGCTATCGTTGTATTTATACGCGAATCCACTAAACTCTCTTCCGATAATTGCGCTGGTGCTAATCCACCACGATGTAATTGGAATAATCCGAAAGATGTTCCGTTATCTCCTATTGCTTTTCGGTTAAATTTTGTTTCATGATCCGCAATTGATAATGGTATCCAATCTGGAATATCATACCTCTTTGCAACTTCACTAATTACTTGTTTATTATTTTTAATTTCTTTCTGCTTTTCATAGTTAATATAAATTACATAACTTAAAGTAACTAACGTAAATAATATGAATATATATTGTAGTGCCTTTTTCATCATTTCATCTCCTGCTTTGTATATGTTTCACTTTCTATATACACTATAAGACTTTTATGTGACATTCATTTGACAAAATGATATTAATTATACATAAGCTGTTACAGTTTTAACTATCAATCTAAAAACTACAATTCTTCTAAAAGACTCCTTCAACACATAAAAACAATCAGCCTTTCATGTACTATACATGAAAGGCTGATTGTTTTTCACTACACTTTTTTATGTATACAGTATATCCCTACTATAATAAAACAAATTGAAATTACCGATAAAATTGTACCCTGGATTTCATAAAATGCAGGGTACAATTTTCCGCTTGGTCTATCCCAAATTTCTAATGAACCCGCGTAAATTGCGGAAGTTATATATGTAAGACCGAATAGGAGAATTCCCGAAAGAACATAGGTTACTCCACTATTTTTCATTATTAGCTCACCTTCATTAATTTTATTTGTGAATAAAACAAAAAAGACCTTTATACGTTAAAGATCTTTTTCATCTTATTTTGTTACAAAAAACGCCAGAATCTAAAACAAAAACTCACTTTATGATTAACATCTCCATATGAAAATTAAAGACTATAAGGTTACCAGCGTCTTCTCGATTATCATTTTTACATTAAATGTTTCTTGCAATATGCGGTTTACTATAATGGCTTGTTCCACCACCGCCTACTATTACTTTACCGCCTTTTTCGAAGATTAATAATTTACTTGAACCATCTGAAAGTAAAACTATTACTTCAGCATGATCACTTGTCGCTACATATATTACATAACCACTTTTTGAAATACAAGTTTCCCAATGCTTATCAAATTCTGATCTTACGACTCGATTAGAATACACTTGATTTTCAATTCTTCCTGGCTGTTCATTTTCCAAATTTTTCTTACCTCCTTCCAAAGTTGTCATTTATATATAAATGACGGTTTCTCAATAAATTAGTGACCGTCCTTAATATAAATAGTATATGTAGTTAGTAGGAGAATGCTTGGACAATGAAAACGTAACAGCATTTAAGTATTTTACAATCGGAATTTTTCCTTAATCATTACAGCTACTTCTTTAGCACTCAAATGAGTATTATTAATTTTTATGTACTCTTCTTTTTCAATTTCATCATGAAATGAATTTAATCTATGTTTTTTCATCGTTTCTTTTAAATTTTTTTCAGACCATTCAATGTCTCTTTTTTTCGGTTTATGCTCTAGTCTATGTGGACTTTTATTTCGCTCTAATCTTTCATCTAATTCTGCCTCGAGCTCTACAAAATATACTGCTGCGCCTTTTGATTCAACAATACTTACTACATGGTTTATGTAATCCCAATCCGATTGAAGATCAAATGCCCATACATATGTAAAAATCATTCCGTATAAATCACTTTTAGACACTTCTTCAAACAGTTCATTACGAAACAAACTTACTAACCGTTGTGCTTCCGCTTTGTACTGTAATCAAAAAACGAGCTAACAAAATCAATCGTCATATGATTATGAAATAGCTTTAAATCAGTTATTTTTTCTAACTCATGCCCGACCGTCATTTTCCCGACTGCTTGCGGGCCAAATATTAAGATGAATTTCATTTGTTTTCCTCCGATTTTTCTCTATAAACAATGAAATAAAACATATCCTAAAATTGAAAATAAGGCAGTCGATGTTGTGTCGATTGCCTTATTTTCATGAATAATTCCTATATTATTCCTTTCGTACAGCTTCAAAAGTAATAATTTGTTCTGCATTTGACGGTTGCTTTTCATAAACATAGTCAGCAGAGCAAGTAATGTCAGTGAAACCTATACTTTCTAAAAGGAGTCTAAACTCTTCTATTCCATACCACTGCATTGCAAAACGTTGTAGTTCAGTTTGTACTAACTTTCCTTTACTCCATTTTTCGTATTTTAAATATGATACAGTTACTTGGTTAAGCCAATCTATTTCAATTGATTTATTTTCTAATGTAATCCCGTCTCCGCTTGGTAAGGAAAAAGTCGATGTATGAATCTCACCCGTCTTCCAATCATACGGAAGTCCAAGGTCTACAATTAAACGCCCACCTGGATTAAGATGTTCATAAAAACATTTCAAAGCGTTTATAGAATCATCACGATTTTCAATTAAACAAAAGGATCCGGTAGGAATTATTATCGCCTCATATTTATATGGTAATGAAAATTGTTGTAAGCTTCCTTGGTATAAATTAGGGTTTAAGCCTCTCTCTTTACAACGCTTACGGCAAGAATCTAGCATTTCAGTTGAATAATCTATCCCATCAACTTTAAATCCAACTTCAAGAAGTGGAATAATGACACGCCCTGATCCTACTGCCGCTTCGAGAATTCTTCCCCCACAATTATTTAAACGTTCTTGGTAATACTCAATATCACCATTTAAAGAATAACCGACAGGTTTTGTAAAATCATATAGTTCTGTACAAAGTGTACTATAAAAACTAAACATTTATTTTCTCCTCCGTTTTATGTGTACGGAAGATTCTAATTTACTTAATCTTTCCGTACCTCAAATTTTAATGAGAATTCGAAAGAGCTGACTGTCATAATTTATCACTCACTTTCCGTGTAATATATTTACATTGTATAATATTTCCTCGCGATTGAACATATCAAAGTTGAAAATTCTGATTATAAATAAAGAGCTTACTATAGTAAGCTCTTTATCAAAAACTATTTATTTCACAATCGGCAATGTCACTTCACTCAATTTCACCGTTAGCTTCGTTCCTGCTTTCGGTCTAATTGTATAATCGTAGTCACTTGCGATTAAAACGACCCCCATTTGATGCCCTGCTTTAAATACATAATCATCTGGCTGCATGTCCCATGTAAATGTGTAATCTTTACCAGGTTGAATCGCTGTTGAATTTTCTATACTATTTAAGTTTTGCGGATCCATCCAACCTCTCGTTACAATTTCAGGCCTCGCTCCGCCATAATCAACAAGTAAAGCTGTTAAATTTGAAACAGATCGATCAATATTTCCTGTTATTGAAATTTTAGGCGTACCACTTATTCGCATATCTTTTTGCAGTACAGGCATTGTATATACTAATCGATTCGCTATTTCTAACTCAGGGTTTTCTACTAGTTGATTTGACTTTATTTTAGCATCATCTACTAATGAGAAAACATTGTTTACTGATCCCATACTTAATGGCAAATTGACTGCTTTATTACTTAAATACATACGGACTTTTGATGGTACAGCTGCTGGATCTGGCCAATTTTTTATTTTTTGCCACGATTTATTTTCACGTTGTACATCTACCATCGGTTCATCCATAATTCCATTTTCAATTCCATATAACCAATAATCGAACCATTTATTTTGGGTTTGTTGCCAGTTATTACTTGATGTTCCGCCATGTCCACCTTGATGTAACCACATTTTACGAGGAACATTATTTTTGCCAAGAGCTTCCCACCACTGTGCGAACTGCTTCGTTTTTACATTCCAATCATTTAAACCGTGAACAACAAACACACTAGCCTTCACATTCTTAACATCTTTTACATAGTTACGTTTATCCCAAAAATCGTTATAATCGCCTGTTTTACGATCTTGTCCAGCTGTTAGTTCTTTAATAATTTGCCCGCAAACTTCAGGGTTCTTTCTTGTTAGTACTGCTTCTGCCATATTATCTGTATCTTCTCCCTGATATCCACCTGGCGCAATAACCGCCCCATTTGCACGATAATAATCATACCAGCTACTAATCGCTGCGATTGGAATAATTGTTTTTAACCCTTCCACTCCTGTCGTTGCGACAGCATTCGGTAACGTACCATTATAAGAAACTCCTGTCATTCCTACATTTCCCGAAGACCAACTTGCGTTTACTTCCTTACCATCCTCTGTATATGCTTTCGCACGTCCATTTACCCAATCAATGACAGACTTAGTCCCTAATATTTCTTGCTCATCTCCAGTGGTCGGACATCCATCTGATTTCCCAGTTCCGATACTTTCACCTAAAATGACTGCATATCCTCTTGGAACGTAATAATTTCCGTATGAACCAAGATTAACAGCTCCATACGGTTTTCCTCCATATGCATTCAATTCTTCATCAACATTATAAACAGGAACATCTTTTAATCCAGATCGATATGGACTCATTTCATAAATAACGGGGACTTTCACATCTGGATTCGTCTTTGGACGCATAACCTTTACTGATACACGATCTTTTTTACCATCTCGATCACTATCAACTTCTGTCTCTACAAATAAATTTTCTACGATGGCCTCATCAAGTGAATAGATTGGCTTCGTCATCCCATTTTCTAATTCAATTTTTGTGTTTGGAGTTAAAGCTTCTGAGACTTGACCATTTAAATTAATATCACTCCCTTTTACAGAGCTCCCTTCCTTATTTTCTGCATGTGCAGTCATACTGGAAACTCCTGAAGTAATTGTTAAAGATAATATAGTTGAAAGTGTTATTGCTAATTTCTTTTTCCTCATGCCCTTCCCTCCCCATATATTCCTTCTTTTACTATACAGTAAAAATGCAGAAAATTCAGTTTATTTTTCATAGAAAGTTGAGAAATTTGTAAAACATTCGAATCTTTCAAGATAACAGAAAAGGAACTAATGACAATTAGTTCCTTTCTATATACATATAAAATTGTATTCCTCCATCTTCTACCGAAACTCCGTATTCAAAACCATGTCTTTCTAATATACTTTTTACAATCGCTAATCCTAATCCAGTACCTGATTTTTCTTTGCTACGTGAAGACTCTAATACGTAAAAAGGCTCCCAAATTTTATCTATCTCTTTACTGCCCTCAGCAGCAATACCATTTTGAATTTGAAAATACACAATGCCATTTTTCTCTTCTAATATGATTTTTATATTTTGATTCGTTGTATATTTTATCGCATTAGAAATTAAATTTTGAAAGACCATTCTCATTTTATTTAAATCAGCATAAACAATCGTGTCACCAACACTATAGTTCACTTGCAACTTGAGTTCTTTCGACTCCAGTTCAATCTTATGCTTATCTATTATACTTTGTACTAGTGGTTCAATAGGGAATTCTTCTTTTTGTAAAATATCTCTTTCTAGTTTAGAAAATCGCAATAACTCTTCAATTAAATTTGAAATTTGATCTGTTTGTTTAATGATTGTATCAACATATGTGCCATCATCTAAACCGTCTTTTATTCCCATAGAATATGCTTTTACTAATGCGATTGGTGTTTTTAATTCATGAGTTACATCGCCCATAAATCGTTTTAAGTGGTCATTTCGATCTGTTAAATCTTGATGTGCTTCATGTAATTTATCACTCATAATGTTTATACTATTTGCTAAATCACCTATTTCATCATTCGTTTTAACTTTCGTCCGTTTAAATTTCAGACGTGAAATATCTTCTGCGACATCACTCAATTCATTCAGTGGTGTAGTGATTGTTTTTGAAAAAATCCAGACGAGCACGATAATAAGAAATAGTGAGAGTCCCAAAATGTATAAATAAAATGAGTTAAGCGTTTTAATTACTTCATTTGAATGTGCGATAGAAACTCCTACTAAAATCAACATATCATCTTTCGCAATGTATTTCGCAAAAAAACTAGATTTTATCTTTTCTTGATCATATATTTTATTCGATTGTCCGAGGTTCTTCACTTTCGTAATTTCTTCTTTTGTAATCCAAAGTTTATTCAATGCAACTCTCTTTTTTGTAAGTTGCATGCGTAATTCTTCATTAATAGCATCTTCTGAACTATTTATTGATGTGTACGCAATCGTAACATTACCTTCATTTTCAATACGATTTATAGCATCATCTAGTTCTTTACGCGGTATTGACTGGATTTGCGCTGTAATGCCTTCTAAGCTTTCGCGTGTTTTGTGCACATTATATTTTGGTAAAAAATAGTTAATTAATAATAAAGAGATGGAAAAAATAAGGATGACTGTTAAAGAGATGCTGAAAAATAACTTTTTACCGAGTTTATTCACACTCTTCCTCCAAACTGTATCCTAAACCGCGATGTGTCTTTATAATATTTTCTCCTATTTTTTTACGTAATCTTCTTACATGCGTATCAACTGTTCGCTCTTCCCCAAAATAATCAAATCCCCAGACGATATCTAACAACTTTTTCCTCGTTAAAATCGTGCCTTTATGATTTAAAAAGCACTTTATTAATTGTAATTCTGTCTTTGTAATGTCTAATTCTTTCTCATTTTTATATACTTTATTTTTGGTGAAATCTATTTTTAAATCTTGAACTTGAATAATATCTTCATGCTGTACAAGCTTTTTCGCTCGCGTAATTAGCACTCCTGGGTGAAATGGTTTTTTCACATACTCATCTGCCCCGCTTTGAAGAGCTGCTAATTCATCTTCACTTTCACTTTTCGCAGTAAGCATTAATACTTTTACACTCGAATTCTTTTTTATTTCCTGACAAACAGTAATACCACTACTTTTCGGCATCATCCAGTCTAAAATAGCTAAGTCAATTTTCTCATCATAAAATATTTGAAGTGCTTCCTCTCCATCTTTTGCTAATAAAACTTCGAAGCCTTCTTTTTCAAAATACGCTTTTAAAATTTTCAGCATATCTTGTTCATCATCTGCGATTAATACTTTCATTACATTTCCTCCATTACTTATAAACAAATATCAATTTTATCATACAACTTCTTTGTTACATCAATGTGACATGAAAATATTTACAACGTTTGAGGGTATAGTAAGTGTGAGGTGTTGTTTCATGTTCAAAAAAATAGGATTCATTACTCTTCTCTTCTTTTTATTATCAACAAATGCGTTCGCAAATACAAATAAACAAATTGAAGTATTTGATTGCAAAAAAGAAATGGTAGTCCAAAAACAATCTTTAGATTCAGCCATTCAAAAAGAAGCAGTTCAATACGCAAAATCAATTACTGGTCCATTTAAAAACTTAAATGTCGTTCCGAAAGATGGACATATGATAAAAATCCCATTATCGAAACCTGTTCCTATTATAAATCAATGGTTACATACAACAATCGATGAAGTACTCATCCTTCTCCCACTTAATGAAAAACCTTACATTATGCTTTACGATGATGAAAATAATCCGCATTTTTATTATGTAAAAGGTGATCCGAAGGGTTTATTGAAACAAATGAATGTTAAGATGTAATTGCATAAGAAAGGTTCCATACTTGAGTATAGAACCTTTCTACAATCTTATCAGGTGACTTGAACCTTTATAATTTCCGATTTTTACAAATCCATTCGCGCTATAAAACTCATCACCTCGCTTTGTATCCGTATATAGAACAACAACGTGAAAATACTTTTCCGCATGTCTTAATAGTTTCTTTAATAACAACTCCCCTAATCCGCTGCGCCGATAATCCTTTGAAATATAAAATCTCCTCAATCGGCCAATCTTATTATCTTTCGTATACGGATCTTGATTTAATCCCCCGATTCCAATTAACGTATCCCCCCGAAAGATTCCATATAAACATTCACCTGTTTTACTAAATGTATTTCTTTTACTTTCATATTCATTTATTAGTTTTATTAAGAAGTTAAATCCTTCTTCTTTACTTTCCTGGACAAGGTGATTGACCTCATATTTTAGCAGATCTCCAATTTGTTTTATTTGTATATCTTCCAGCTTAATCTCCCACTTTCTCTATCCAAATGTATCTTTTTGAAAAATAAAAATGCCCAAGAATATATTATCCTGAGCATTCATTTGAATGTGAACTTATTCATTTTGTTATGTACGTATTCTTCAATTCTGGTAATATCCCCTTCAGTTCCATTAAATCATCAATTACGAAATCAGCATGAGCAAGCTCATCTTCTTGTGCAAAATCAAAATTACATCCAATCGCAATTAAACCATTATCTTTTGCCGCATTAATATCCGATAAACGATCCCCAACTACCGCTGCTTCTTTTATATCATACCTCTTCAAAATACCTTTAACTAAATCACCTTTATTTAGCGAGTGTATTTGTTCAATACTGAATGTTTCCGTAATCCATTGGTCTAAATCATAATAAGATACGATTGCCTGTAAATATTCCGTTAAACCATTACTAGCAATGTAAATGGAACAGTTATTTTCTTTTATAAAACTAAAAACTTCCTTTACATTCGGATATAAAGCACCATTTCCGCTCTTTATATTTTCAATTAGTCTTTCTAAAAAATATGCATCTGTTTGTTCCCTTACTTCATTAGAGTGATTAGGTAATAAAGCTTCCCAAACTTTAGGTAAAGGTACACCCATAATTTCACGATATTTATCAATTGGTGTTATCGTATCCCATAATTGTAGTGACCGTAAATGATCAAATGTATCATCTAGTGATAACTCTAAAATTTTATCTGTTTGAAATAAAGTTCCATCCATATCGAAAATTAGTGCTTGTAACATGATATTCTCTCCCATTCTTTACTTATGAACTACAATACAGCTTTACTCGAAATATTTTTAAGCATCTCAACAATAATTTCTGAACAATAATTCGCTGCAGTTTTCGCGAAATCATCATATGAAACTTGCGCCTCATCATCTGCACTATCAGAAATACTTCTTATAACAAGAAATGGTATGTCATTTATATGAGCTACATGCCCAATTGCTGCCCCTTCCATTTCAGTACAATGTGGTGCATATTCAGTGACTAATTGCTCCTTTAATTTTGAATCCTCGACGAAGCATTCTCCGCTGACGATTCTTCCTTCATGAAAAGTAATATTTAAACTACTACTATTAACAGCTTTTCGGGCTAAATCTCTTAATCCCTCGCTTGCATGAAAAGCTTCTTGAAACGGAAATAGATTCTTCATTTGATTTTTATTAACATCATGATGCGTAACATTTGTAGAAATAACTAGATCGCCAATTTTCACATCTGGATGTAATCCACCCGCAACACCTGTATTAATGATAGAATTCACATCAAATTTATTAATTAATATTTGTGTACATACGGCAGCATTTACTTTTCCTACACCACATCGCGTAACAATAATTTCTGTATCCATGTAGTTTCCTTTATAAAAAGGCATTCCCGCAATTGTATGTTCCTCTTTTATATGTAGTTTTTCTAAAAGTAAGTCTATTTCAATTTGCATTGCTCCGATAATACCGATTCTGTTCATGTATGTAGTCCCCTTAATTAATTTGCAAATATTCATCAATATCTTTATGAATTTGCATAAAAGCTTTATTCCAAAATTCATAATTTGTTAAATCGATTTCAAAATGTATTTTCATAAGTTCTTCAACTGGAGCTTTTCCCGTTTCTCGCAAAAATTCTTTATAACTCAAATGAAATTCACTTTTATTTTCTTTCGCTAATTCTAGTAAACTAAAACTTACTAAATAACCAAATGTGTATGGATAATTATAAAAAGGAACGTCTGCTATATAAAACTGAACGTATTTCATCCAAACAAACGGCTGATATTCTGTTAGTGCATTTCCGTATGCCTTTTCTTGCGCTGCTATAGATAATTTCTCAATTTCATCAGCACTTAAAGGACCTTCCTTGCACTCTTCATAAAACTTCTTCTCAAACTGAAACGATGCACGAATTGCCATAACATAATTAAAACTATTTCTTATTTTCCAGCTAAGCAATGACTTTTTCATTTCTGTACATTCTGCTGTTTTTATTAAGTGATCTACAAGCACCATCTCAAAGAAAATAGAAGCTGATTCTGCTGTACTCATTGGCAGATAATCATCTAAAAATGTTGTAAATTGTTCAAGACTCATAACATAAAAGTGCCAAGCGTGTCCCAGTTCATGAGCAAGTACTCTTACACTATCAATTGTTCCATCATAACGAAGTGAAATGCGAGATTCTTTTTCACTGAAAAAAGGAGCACAAAATCCACCCGGCGGTTTATTATCTCTCGGTTCAGCATCGATCCAGCCATTGGCTATTGCATTCTGTGCGAACTGTGCCAATTCTTCATCTATATTTTTTAGTGCATCATATATGTTTTTTGCTGCTACTGAAAAAGGAATATCAGTCTCATTACTTTCTTTCCATGTCATTAGCTCGTACCATGTAATTGAATTCTTTCTTTTTTTATAACCGTTTAACGCAATTACTAGCTTCGTAAGATTTTGTTCCGTTGCATTCCACATTTGGGATAATGCAGTTTCAGAGATGCCATTTGCTTGTAGTGATTGTTTTAAAATCTCTGTCCCTTCCATTTCATCACTTTTAGCATGACGTAATCTTCCTATTTGATTCAATACAGTAGCAAAGATATCTTTTTCCTTATTCAAAGTATTTGTAAGAGAATCAAATACTATTAATCTTTCATTATGATCATCACTATTCATCGCAACGTAATTTGCTTGTCCAAATGATAAAGTCTCTTTATCGTGTATTACTTCTATCTTACTTCTTAATTGTGTATACATATCTTCCCAAGCTTTTAATTCATTTTCTATTAGTTTAATACTTGAATGATTTGTATTAACACTTTGTCCCTTACTAGATTCTATTAATAGTTGAACTTCTTTCTTTAATTGATTTACTTTTACACTTAGTAAAGTATCTTCAGGATGCTTCTCATCTTCAGCAGCACGGCAATATAAGTAATATTCTGCTTTAGATAGCCTGTATAAGTTGTGAAAGGATTACTGAGTCTTTTGTTGCTTTATATTCAATTTTTAATCTTCTATCGTTTCTATAGAAAACGTAAAGCTTTGTTCTTGAGGATATAGCCTGTCCAAATCCCATTGAGATTGGGCTTGTATTATTTTATTCATTTTGCACCCTCCTTTTTTTACAATTAGTTACAAAATTATACTCTTTTCACTATTATATATGAACTATCAAAATTTTAATATCTTGAAATATTCAAATTTACATGAATGTAATTTGATATTTCATTTTCTATTTCTTCCTATTTATATAAGTTGTAAGTATTACTACTTCTGCTAGGGAATTTCTAGGTTCGTATAGACTACACTGTTTATTTACTCTTTCTTTTGTTTGAAGTTTATAACTTTCACTCCACTTGGATTAATGTTATAAGTAATTGTTACAACATGAAGAGTCAATATTTTTAATAATATTTATGCTAGCTCGAATGACTGGAACTGATTTTTAAATATATTTCAAACAAATTGAAAAAAATACCACCCTAACGATATCTAAAGATGCTGGCTTTTACTGAGTATATATAGAATTTAAACATAGTAGAAAGTGAGAGAATAACTTATGACAACTCATATTGTACAATCAACCGACTATAATCAAGCATCTGATGCATTACGACGCGAAATTGCTGTAATGCTACAGCAGGTTTGGCCAGATTTCGATTCCACGCCTAAGGAAACAATTTCAGAAACTCACCTTAAAGAATTTAATGTACACTCATTTTATTCCTACATAGATGGAAAGTTAGTCAGCTATGCAGGTGTAGTGCGCAAAACTATCCATCATAATGGGCAAATATTTAATATAGCCGGCCTTAGTTGTGTAGCGACTGATCCTGATTATCATGGGCAAGGTTTAGGTTTACAAACAGTTGCTGCAGCTACTGAATGGATTGAAAAACAAAGCAATATAGATTTCGGTATATTCACATGTAAACCATCTTTAGCTCACTTTTATAATCGCGCTGGTTCCTGGCCTGTTTTACCGGATATAGTGCTTATTGGTAGAGAAGATGAAGATGCTTTATCTAGTGAATCCTTAGAAGTTGTTGTTTTAATGCGTTTGTTTTCAAAGAAAGCGAACTTCCATAAATCAATGTTGTGCCATACCACTATCAATCTTGATTTTCCAGTTGGCCAGTTTCTATAATACAGATAAACAAAAACCAATTTCCATACGTTAAGGACATTGGCTTTTTCTTTTTTATTTTGTTTCGCATATGCAATTCACATTAGCGGTTCTTTCCATACAGAACCGCTAATGCGGGATAAAAAAAGTTTCTCCCTAAGGGCGTTAAAACACGTACTCTTTAGGATAACCTCTAATAATTTATAAACTAAGAAAACATATTACTGAAACCCTGTTTTAATCCATTTTATTTTCAGCTGATATTTTAAAATACTTTGCAGATAATTTATAGGAACGATTCTCATAATAATAATCTCCTAATTTATAAGCTAATTCAGTAACCAAGCTATATTGCTGTTTTTCTATCCCCATCTCAATTGCTGTTTTCATATTCTTCTCATATCCATTATAATCTGCCCATATTTTAGATTTTTCCGCTCTAAATCCATATAGTTGAACATGGGCATACGGTACATCACAAATCGATAAAATTTCAAATGCCTCATCTATAAGTTTAGTTACTGTTTGCCAATCTTTTAATTCTATATAAATTTCTATTAAATTCCGAATTGTATATACCTTACCTTCTTTGTTTGGTAAATACTCACAAAGAATCAAGTTTTCCTCGTAACACTTTATTGCATTTTTATAATCTTTTAATGCTTGATAAATTTTCCCGTAATTATATTTCAAAAAACATAAATTTAATGGCTCATTTTCCACCTTCGATTCATTTTCTACTTGTTTTAAAGTTTCATATGCTTGTTCATACTGTTTATCTTTGTTATATTGCATCGCAAGAAGTATTAGCGCATAAATTTTATATTGTTCTATATTAAACTTTTCATATAATTTATATGCTTTTTTTGCATATATGCGACTAATACTTTGATCTTTATTAAGATTCTGACTTACTATACTTAGATTGTAATACGTATCTGCGTGTAACTCTGTCTCTTCTAGTTCCAGCATATTTTCTATCTTTTTGTAAACTTCATATGCTGTAAAATATTCACCTTTATTAGAAAAATAAAGACCTCGAGCTCTTAAGTAATAAATATAATCCTCAGTATCTTGCATTTCCACCTGACTTGGAATCATTTGCGAAGCTTGATCTACAAATAACTTCACATATAATAAGTTTTTATTTCGGACATGATAGTATATGATGACGCCATACGTCTTTAATAATAAAGGAATTGCGTCCACTTCACGAACGTATAATTCTAACAAAGATAATTCAGCTTCAGTTATAATTTTATCTTTTTTATATTTATTACATATTTCAAGAATAGTAAGCTTTATCTCCTCGTAATTGCCATCTATGAGAAAATCGCAATCAACACCCAGCTTCTTAGAAACTTGTTTTAAAAAAGAAGATGATGGTTTGATTTTCCCACTCTCAATTCTACTTAAATAGGTTACTGAGCATATTTCTGATACGAGCTCCCCCTGTGTCAATCCTTTATGCATACGAACTTGCCGAATACGTTCCCCTATTTCCATCTTTTTCTCTCCCTAATTAACCATTTCATGCTTTTTACTGATTAAGTCATTATGTATCTACATATTTTTCATACTAAATAAAATATACAATTTCGCAAATGTAAAAAAATGTATCATTCATTTTAATTTTACATTCATATTATGATTATTTCTAGATAGCTTGTTAAATTTAATGGTTTAAATTTAAGGTTTTTGCCCACTTTTTTCATACAATTTTACTACTTGTTATTAACAAGGACAGCGCCATATACTTGAATTACGATAAACTTAATGAAAAGGATTTAACTACATGTAAACTATCATTCTTAAAATAGATCGAACGGTTAATTACATTTACCTAGTACATGGAAGACATCTATTGTAAATGAAAATAAATTAAATGAGCTCAATAGATGAATTATCAATATCACATCCTAGAAATTAGTTTGTCGAATTATTTAGTAAATATGAAAGGATGACAAATATGATTGTAAAAACAAAAAAAGATTCAACACGAAAAATAGCAAGATATGTTGGAGGCGCTGCTACTCTTTTATTGCTAGCATCCTTCCTTTATCAGTGGAACAATGGTTTAGTAGTTGATGATACTGAAACATTTGGTTTCATACTAGCCTTCACTGGTTTCCTTTATACCTTCTTACCTATAAAACAAAGCACTAATAAATAGTAAATTCTATATTTTATTTAAAGAAAAAAGGATTGATCCAAAGATCAATCCTTTACTCTACTTCATTTAAGAAAAATAATGTTAACGCACCTGGTCCTGTATGCGCTCCGATTGCAGCTCCAATTGTATTTACGATAAATACTTCACAACCGAATCTTTCAGTAATTAATACTTTTAATGCTTCGGCAGTTTCTAAATCATCACCGTGAGTCATACCGATTGTTTGACCTTTAAGGTCTTTCCCACGCTCTTCCATAATATCAACAATTCGGCTTAATACTTTCTTTTTCCCTCGTACCTTTTCAAGTGGTACAAGTTTTCCTTCATCCACATTTAAGATTGGCTTAATGTTTAGCAAACCACCGATGAAACCGGCTACTTTACTTAAACGTCCACCTCTAACAAGGTACTGTAAGTCAGCTACAGTGAAGATATGCTCCATATGCTCCATTAGAAAAGCGACACGGTTTAATATTTCTTCTTTCGATGCGCCCTCTTTTGCCATTTTTGCAGCCTCTAATACGACAATACCCTGACCGAGTGAGGCACATTTTGTATCGATAATTTCTAAATCTAAATCAGTGTATGTTTCTTTCACTTCTTTTTTAATGAGAACTGACGATTGATATGTACCAGACAATTCAGATGAAAAAGCTAAATATATACAAGGGTTACCTTCTTTTGCATAGGAAACAAATTTTTCTTGGAATGTTTCAAGTGAAGGCAATGACGTTTTATAAACTGCGCCTTCTCTCATTTTTTGCAATAAAGTAACTGATTTTAATGTAACCCCATCTAAATACTCTGTTTCTGCTTCATCATATACACGGAGTGGAATTAAATCAATATCATATGCTTGCAGCAATTCTAACGGTAAATCCGCCGCACTATCCGTAATGATTTTAACACCCATTTTTAAACCTCTATTCTGTTATAAATATATAATAAATAAAATAAAAAATATTACTTTTAAATTATATACGTAAAACTAAAATGAAGAAAGGAAAAGACTTTATATTGTATGCACTATTATTCAAAACTTGAACTGCAAATAAAAATGATTTCATTTTAACCTCTTTTTACAAGTTATTACACTGTGTATAATGAGAATATTACATTTTTTCTGAGGGAGGATACATATGAGTATTCAACTAGCTACATCTAATGATTTAGAATGGGTTAATAATCATTATGAATCGATAGGATTTGTACCAAGTGATTTAACACAAGACACAGTTGCGATCATTACATACAACAACGAGTATGCAGGTGTTGGACGTTTAGTCCAAATAGATGAAAATACTATTGAAATGGGTGGGATTTTTATTCTCCCTAAATTCAGGGGTCTACAATTAGCTGGGGAACTCGTATCATTTTTAGTACAAACTGCGAAAAAATTACAAATACAAAATGTGTATTGTCTTCCTTTCGAGGAACTAGAAAACTTTTATAAAAAATATGGCTATACTGAAGTCGATACTACGAAAGAAGTTGTCCACCCAATTATTCTAAAAAAATATAATTGGTGTTTGGAAAATTACGATAAACATGTTTTACTATTTAAATTGTGAGTTTTGTAAAAAAGGAGTCAATGCACTTTGTATTACACATCAGATTATACAAGCAATTATCTGTGAATTAGCTTCTTTATTCAAACAACATTTACGCCACATTTTATACCCGTTTTTAATAAGTGTTAGCAAGTTCGTTGACAAACTTGTTAGCACCTTTTTAAAACTTAAACCTGAAGAAATTCATACAATTAAGTAACTATCCTAGCTAGCAATAATATCGTCCTTCATAAATATTAAAATGAATTCATTGAGGATAAACCGTTTGGAGGATATTCTATAGCACTGAATGATTTACAAAAGATTACGCATTAATACGCTACGAATAAAAATAATGAGCTAATCAAGGGAATATAATCATTTTTATGTAATTCGCACTTGTACTTCCTGTTCTTGTATCACTTGAATGATTAATTCCAATACAATATTTTGTACTAACTGATACACATTGTCATGAAATGTACTTTGTTCTGATATGTATTCAATACATTGATATATATATCCTTCTACCAATAAGCTCCCTTTTTCAACTGTAAATTTATTTTGTCCATTCTTTTTTACTTTTGGTACTAAAAATTCGGTTTTTGTCAAAATAATCTCCTGTTCCACCTCTTTTATTCCTATCACTTTTTCTGTAAATACCACTTTTTCTCGTAAACTAATTTCACCTTTATATCTTCCTATTTCTATTGGTAGTCTGGCTGTTATATAATTACTTACTTCTCCCCCATTTTCACTCTCTAATATTATGCTGTGAATAGGAATCCATGAAGATGTCTCTACCTTATTCTCTTCATTATTCCCTTTAACTTTTTGATTATATAATTCAACAAGCACTCTCTTTTCATGAAGATTTAAAGAAACTAATTTACAATAAGCCTCCGAATGATACTGTTGCACTGTAGTTAATAACTTAGAATCTAATTCACGCCCCTCCGCATCTTTTTCATTTCGAAATACAAATGCATCTTGATTTTTCACATTTATTTTTGGAAATACTTTAAAGCTAGACACTTCTGAAATAATAGAAAATGGCGTTTTCACTACCATTGAATGCACTGAAGTCTCTATTTTTGATCCTAAACCTATACTTTCTCTCTTTGATTCAGTTTCTTCACTTTTTTTCTCTGATTCATTTGCTACTTCTACTTTCTCTAATCCAATCACTTTATTTTCTTTTGCTGGTTCAGTCTCTTCACTTTCTTTGTTTGATTCAATTGCTATTTCTTCTTTCTCTAATTCTCTTTCTTCATATTCTTTTACTGATTCAATTTTCACCTCTTCTTCCTCTAATCCAATCGCTTTATTTTCTTTTGTTAATCCAGTTTTTTCACTCTCTTTCTCTATTCCAATTACTTTATCTTCTTTTTTTGACTCTGTTTCTTTACTTTCTTTCTCTATTCCCATTGCTTTATCTTCTTTTTTCGACTCTGTTTCTTTACTTTCTTTCTCTATCCCCATTGCTTTATCTTCTTTTTTTGACTCTGTTTCTTTACTTTCTTTCTCTATTCCCATTGCTTTATCTTCTTTTTTTGACTCTGTTTCTTTACTTTCCTTTTTTTCTCTTATTTCGCGCGAATCATCTTGAACATTCAGCATTTTCCATTTGTAAACTTTGTTCCATATTTCCTTACCAACCCATGGCTTATTCATCACCATCCCCCCATCTGATGAAATTCATAAAAATATGCTTTTTGTACGCGACCATTCCATCATTATATATGTTTTATAATAATAAAAAAGACATTGTCTTTTTATTAAAGACAATGCTTTTTTAGTCTTATACTTGTACTTGTTGTACTTGTAAAACTTTTAAAGTAAGATCTAGTACAATTTTTTCACGAAGAGTTCCAAATGGCTCGTTTAATTCTGTTGGACAAGGTGAAAAGTCTAATTCGAAAAATTGTGCGCTTACTAATTCACAATATGGTTGTTCATTATAAAAAACTGTATTTTCGAAGAAGTATTTGTCTAAACGTGGTAAATCACCATTTTTAGGATTAATAAAGTGAGATGTAGTATCTGAGGAAGAAGCTACTACAGCTTGTGATAGAAAATCAGCTGCTGTTAAATCTGCAAAACCAGAAAATGGAACATTTGCAATACGATCATATAGCACTCCATTACACTCATCATTTGCATATTCAATATTTTTACGAATATATCCTTGTACAAATAATTTTGCTCTTGTAACTCGGCGGTAATTTGTACCTGGTACTGGAGTAAATGCTACAGGAACTAACTTACATTGTGTTAAAAATACATTTTTTAACACACGTTTAATCTCAGTTGCTGGAGGATCTAATGAAATATCAGATTCTACAACAATTTGAATTGTTCTTTCTGCTAATACAACTGGTATTTTTACAATCGGTGTTCCTGGAGTAAGAATTGGTGTTGCAGCTGCATCACTTAATGGCGTTTGAGTTTGTCCATCTACCTGACATGGTACATTAATTGGGCATTGTTCGCTCATATTTTATAATCTCCTTTATACAATATTTTGGAGTTTTTTAACTCTCTATACTGTATATGTATCTCTTCTATTAATGCGTGGGTTTGTATAATAGTTACTTTCATCATTTACAAAAAAATAGCAAATTTATTGTTAGTTAAACACACATAACTTAATATATTAAGCCTTTATGATTATCTACCTATATAAAAAGAGAATTTCTGAACCCTCATCGTGGAAGTAGGAACTGATGTGTTAATTATATTCACTAGTAATAGAAGAAAAATCAATATTAGTATCACTCTACTGTTGAAAAAAATAAAAACCGACTAAAAAAAGTCGGTTTTTATACCCAAATTCTTGCGGAATCCCTTCATCCTTATCATTAATATCATTGTTTTATTCTAAAATTTATCAACTCTTCTTAGGAAACCAATCTTGTCGTCATTCTTTTCCCTTAATTTCATTTATTAACATCTCTTTTAATACCTTTTTATCTTTGGATAGTTTAGTTTTTGTTTGCAATTATAAAAAATAAGACTACTAAACGTTAATTTACTAGTCTTATGACGTTGTACAATCCGTACACGCTCCCGTTCATTCACTTATTATTTACAAAATAAGTATCATATGCCTTATCAAAAACATACCCTAGCTTTTCTGCTAATTTGACAGAAGTACTATTCGCTGCGTCCCAGTTTGGATACCTCCCCTTTTCTAAACAATCCAATATTAAGGTCGCACAAACTACAGTTGCCAATCCCTTTCTTCTATGATCAAGATCAGTAGCAACTTCAATTTCAATACCATCATTATAAATACTATATGATGATGCACCGCATACGACTTCTCCATTATACAAAATGCTATAACCTATACCTCGATTTACATAATCATCTATTGATCGAAATTGACTTGTAAAATCTTCAGAAACGTTGTGTAATGTTGGATTATTTGCGATATGCTCATCTATTTTTCTTAATTCATATCCTTTTGGAAGTGCAGTTATAAAAGATTGTAATTTTGAGCGATTAAACACTTCTGCATTTCTTTTAAATTTATATCGTAAAAACCTATCTATTTTTCTTTCATGGAATGTTTCTAAACGCTTTTTCCATTGATCACTATTTACGATTACTAAAATTCTTTCAGGGATGTTACGTAATAACTCTTCTGTCTCTTTTGCATTTGGATCCCCAGCGTAAAATGTGAAAATCCCTACCGTAATTTGCGCTACTGTCGGGTTTTCAAGATCGTTCACCCAGGCATTGCCCATATGTCCTTGTAAATAAGAAAGTAGAACAACATTATTAAAATCCTCGAACATAGAAACTAATTTTTTTCTTGTATGTATTTTTGCCTCATATATCATTTACATTCCCGCTTTCTTTAAAATCAACTAGACTCAACATTTTCATGAGTTAACTTTTATTAGTATTCTTATACACACTTATTTATTATCTAAGTAAATGTCTATGAAACTCAACTCTCAAATATCAAATGATTATAAATTATACGTAAATTCAATTTTATTATAACATCTAATTTCATTGAAATGATTTACCAATCAAGAATTGCTATTTTCAGATTCATTTTAGTCCTCATATCTCATTTTCTATTTACAGGTAAAAACATTATTATTCACAAATAATAGATAGCATTAGGAGCATACCACATAACTATCCACTCAATTAATACATTGTTTCCCAAAACGAAAAATTTGTAATTCCTCAATATGAAAATACACACATCCCGATATTCTAATGAAAACTATTTGTTGATAAATTTTTGCATGTATACCAAATCAAGATAAATAACTGTAAGATTGATTTGTAAATAAGCTTATTAAGGGGGATTATAAAATGTCTGATTTGTATTCTCGTCTTTCAAAAAGTGATGCCGCGGTTCTTCTAGTGGATCATCAAACAGGTCTTATTTCCAGTCTAGTGCGTGACTATGGTGTTGATGAATTCAAGAATAATGTTTTAGCTCTTGCGAATACCGCTAAGTTTTTTGATTTACCTGTTATTTTAACAACTAGCTTCGAAGACGGTCCTAATGGTCCACTCATGCAGCAATTAATCGAACTATTTCCAAATGCGCCTAAAATAGCGCGTCCTGGACAAATTAACGCGTGGGACAATGATGAATTTGTAAAAGCTATTGAAGCAACGGGTAAAAAACAGTTAATTATCGCAGGTGTCGTTACTGATGTTTGTGTTGCGTTCCCAGCTCTATCAGCTATAAATGCAGGGTATGAGGTATTTGTTGTAACGGATGCATCTGGAACTTTTAGTAAACAAGTTGCTGATGCCGCTCTTATGCGTATGGCTCATGGAGGGGTGCAACTAATGAACTGGTTTAGCGTTGCAGCAGAATTACAGCGTGACTGGCGAAATGATGTTGAAGGTTTCGGAGCTTTACTTGCTAAGCATCTTCCAAGTTATCAAAATATCATCGGAAGCTATATGGGAGCTCAAAAAGAATTTAGTAAATAAATTAATTCTTGATTAAACTTGATATCAATTTTGAATAACTATGTAAACTCAATAAAAACTACCAATAGCTATTTTACATAATTAAGAAAAGGGCTGCTTTAATAGCCCTTTTCTTAATTGCTTTACCAATATTGTATGTTCCACCGACACTATATTATAAAGAGGGTTCATCAACATAAATACTTTATATCTCCTTCTTAGAAATGAAGGATTCTGTTCCACCGTTTTTAAAGATTTTAGTTAACTTAATAATTGACTTGTACGTATTATTGTCATCCACTATCATTTTTTTCAGCTCTTCTATTTCGGCATTACTAGTTCCACTCTCTATTTTTAAACAGTTCGAAATGGAAAGATATCCGCTTGATGCTAAAATAATAATATAAGTAACATCAGGGAAATTAATAAATAGCAATCCGTAGTTCAAAGGATTCCCAGCTGGATGCGATAAAAGCAATCGGAAATCTAGTAGTTCAGGCACTTGAACAAAATCTTTAGAAACAATCGCTTCACCTACTATTGTAATTTGCTTTACTACATTCCCAAGTTCATCTGTAAATTCAATACATCTAGGCGCATCAATTGTTTTTGCTTGTAGAGATAAATTCAATTCAGAATTATAAAAGTCGAAAAAGAGTGTACTTCCCTCCGTTAGACACTGTGGACAAACATTTCCAAGGAGACTAAAATCCTCTTCAATAAATTTAACTTTCGTTTTACAACTACAAACTTTCCCTATTCGAATCGCATCAATTTTTGAACAATCTACAAATATTACCTCATCGTCTTCTTGTACAAATGACACGATACCTTTCATCTTGTTAAATGAAAGGAAATAAGATACAACGATTTCGTTTCCAGCTATTACGATACTCTCAACCTTTGTAAAAGATTCTAGACTTTGTAAAAATTCACATATACTAGTTTGACAACATTGACAATTTCGTTTCGGCTCGCAATCCACTTACATTCAATCCCTTCCCTATATGTTTTTATCTAATACACATAATATGAGCGGGATATATGAAAAGCTTGGACAATATAATTTTAACGTAAGGATATAATTAGTTACGCCTAACATCAATATGGAAATTACACCAATAATAAGTAATAACACATAATTTTTACTATAAATACATATAACAATTTCATCTTTCAATGAAAAAGCGTTATAATGAGATGCAGCCTCTAAGATTACGTAATAAAGGAGATTAAAACAATGACTAAAATTAAAGTATATCAAGCAAAAGAAGAAAATATGGAAGCAGTAAAAAACATCATTGATGTTGAGGAACAAAACCCAACTGCTGAGAACTTACAAAATCTATATACATGTGTATTAGATACTGAAGATATGGCATTACCTGAATCATACGTTGAAGAAGATATCTTAATTGATTCTATGGAAGTTATGGTTAACGCTTCTCAAAGCAAGCTAAGAGACCTAGGTACATATGATGTAATCGAAGTTCAAAACAAAGGTAAGAAAACACAAATTTTATTATTAGCAGACGAAGAATACGAAATTATCGAAGGCTAATTCGACTCCGTACATACGAAAAAGCTCCTTTCAAAATTGAGAGGAGCTTTTTCTTTACGCTTTTGATGTTTCACTTTTCACCTTGTTTTGTTCTTTTTTATATACCATGCGCTCATTTCCCATAAAGAAAACGAATACGAACGCTAAACTTGCGGGGACTAACGCCCACATAAATGTCTGAACGATTGAACTAGAGAGAGCTTCAATAATTTTATCTAATATTTGCGGCGGAATTTGAGATCTTGCCGATTCTGATAGAATAGCTCTTGAATCTCCTAAAGCGTTTGTATTCATTCCTCCGCTCATACCTTTAAACGATTCTTCTAATTGATCCTGGAAACCAGTTCTTTGAATCATCCCGAAGATTGTAATACCAAGTGTCATACCTAATGAACGAATGAAGTTACTCGTTGAAGTCGCAGAACCACGTTGCTCCATACCGAAGTTATGAATAGCAGCCATACTTAGTACAGAGAATGAGAAACCAACTCCAAAACCTATAATAACCATATAAATTGTTAATAATATACGACTTGTTTCTGGCGTTAATGTACTTAATAAGAATAATCCGATTAGCATAATTACAGCAGAAATAATCATAATGTTTCGGTAGCTAAGTTTCGATGTTAAAAATCCACCTAACTGCGCTGTAACTACTGATCCTAACATCATTGGTAATAACAATAATCCTGAGTTTGTTGCCGTACCACCGTATACACCTTGAATAAATAACGGAATGTACACAGTTGCTGACATAAATGCCGCCCCGTAACATAAGGCAATAATTGTACTCATTCCGAATAGACGTTGTTTAAACATCTCAAATGAAATGATTGGTTCTTCTACTTTTCGTTCAATAACAATAAAAGCAATTACTAAAATAGCGAATCCAGCAAATAAACTTAAAATAAAGCTAGAATCCCAATCATACTTTTGTCCGCCTAATTCTAAGGCGAACATTAAACAAACTACTGCACCAACTAAAGTAATTGCGCCAAACCAATCAATCTTTTGTTCTCTATGAACTCGTGACTCTTTATAAAATAATGTAATAAAAATAAGTGCTAAAATTCCAAGTGGTAAGTTAATATAAAACACCCAGTGCCAGCTAATATAATCCGTAATATATGCGCCAAGTAATGGCCCGAAAATACTTGATAAACCAAATACTGCTCCGAATAAACCACCCATTTTCCCGCGCTTTTCTGGAGGGAAAATATCAAAAACGATAGTAAATGCGATCGGCACTAGTGCCCCGCCGCCAATACCTTGAATGGCACGATAAATACCTAACTGTGTAATATTTTCAGCAGTACCACAAAGTGCCGAACCAATCATAAAGACGATTAAACCGAAAATAAAGAATCTCTTTCTACCATACATATCTGATAGTTTACCGAAAATCGGCATACCTGCCATTTCTGCAACCATATAGGCAGAAACAACCCATACAAAGTTTTCAAGACCTCCTAAATCACCAACGATTGTTCCCATCGCTGTTACGACAATGGTATTATCCATTGATGCCATTAAGATACCTAGCAATAAACCGGCAACAACGAAGCCGATTTTATTATTCTTCTCAACCATATTTCTTGCTCTCCCTCATACTACTTATATTTGTTTATGTTCTTTTACGACTGCATTACCTTTCTGGTGAAAACTAGTATGATATTCTACTACACTAATTTCACAGCCAGGGCCAATTATAACATGATTTCCTCTTACTACGTCTGCTATTGTATGTTCTAAATAAATATCATCCCCCTCAATAATTGATGTTTGAAGGCTTCCTGTATGACTTGTAAAAGGAATAAAGCTCGTTTTTTTACGCACTGTAATCTTTTTGCCACCGATTTCTCTCACTTTACTTCCTTCATAACGAAGTGAGATTTCAATATTTTCAGCATTAAGCAAACCATTACTTTCAAGACCACCAGTTAGTAATAATTCCTCTACTTCTATATCTCCCTTCACATTTAAAGCGCCTTTCACATCTACGAAATCACCTGAGAACTTTCCTTTAACTTCAATCATACCTCTTACTTTTGTTTTTTCTATATGAGCATCACCATGCATTTGTGTATTGCCATATACTTTTATACATTCCGCATCTACGTCTCCTTGTACTTCACTATCTCCATACACGACATAATTTTTCGCTTTCATATTGCCACGTACTTCACTCGTACCATACGTTTTAAAATCATTACAACTCATATGATTAGAGATTGTTCCTTCGCCGCGAATCTTCACTTTATTATAATCTCCACCTGCCGAGCTACCTGATCCATTTACAGTAAGACTATGTTGATTTTCCATATCGATTGCTCCCTTCCTTTAAACCTGCTTAATTTCTTTCACACTTGCGTTTTTATCAACATTAAGTACACCTGTATATTCAATACGATCAATCTCACAGTTCGGTCCTACTGTAACATTGTTTCCTCTTACTGTTTTAATGTGAGCATAATCAATATCGATATTGTCACCTTCTAACAATTCAGCCTCTAACTGCAGGCCAAATACTGTTTTAAAAAGTTTACTAAAAGTACTCAATCTATGCCTTACTTTAATTGTTTGACCGCCAATTTCTTTCGCTCTACATGTACCGTGAATATTAATATTAATTTCATCTGCGCTTAATAAACCACCTACCGTAAACTGTCCCTCTGAAGAAAAAACATCAACCTCGCAATTACCATCAATCGTCGCTTGGCCATTGATTTTAAATTCTTCACCGGTGACATTTCCACCTATCGTACCTTTTCCCGCAATTTTTAAAGTGGTCGCCTTTACATCTTGTGTAATTGTCCCTTTCCCATCGATTCGCATCATTTCTGTGCTAACTGTACCATCAACTTTACCCGATCCGCTAATTCTTGCATTACTACTTTTCAAATCACCAGTAACTGCACCGTAACCATTACATTCAAATTGCTCACATTCAACGTTTCCATTAACAGTTCCTTTTCCGTTTAGCTGTACTTTGTGAAACTCACCGCCATTCGATGTACCGTAACCGTTTATAATTAAATTTTCTGTACGCATGATTTCTCCTCCACTACAACAGTTTAGTTTTTAATGCTTCGGTATATTTCGTAATCGCTTCACGTAAAACAATTTTTGTTCCCTTTTCACAAATTAAATCATCCACATTTGAAACTAAGAAACATGTAGAAATCCCTAACTTTCGAACGATAATTACGTCACAATTTTTATGCTTAATCGCTTCGTAATTTTCACTTAATACTTGTAAGACCATTTTCCCCTCTTCTAAACTAACGTCTCCTGATTGAAGAAGTTCTTCTAACATATACACGTAAAGAATATCTGCAAATTGAAACTCTGCCGTTTTATTCGTTTGTTCTATAAAAAATTGTAAGACTGGTTCTGATGCAATACCCTTACGTAACAAATCATCTTTTGTTAAATGAATTTCTGTCACGCTCGGTGAAAACATATTTGCTAATTCATCAAGTGATAAATCCTCTTTCATCGTTTGGATTTTATCAATACGTTCTAATATCTTTTCTTTCGGAAAAAATGTTTCCTGACCTGTGAACGTTGACTTCCGTACAAACCAATCTTCCGGTATTAAATTTTTTCTCTTCCACCTATATAACTGTCCGTATGAAATACCAGTTAGTTCTAATAAATCTTTTTTTGAAATTAAATCTGTACTCAACTGTATAACACTCCTTCCTGATAACAATGTAACATAACACTGTTACGATGTAAATGGACTTTTATAATAAGTAGCGTAACAACGCGTAAAACAAACCTCCCTTTTATACAAAAAAAGGTTCTTACACATTTCATTAAAATGCATAAGAACCTTTATATATCAAGCTTTAAACCATATATCATAATAATCAATCCAGCCTTGTGAATTAATCATTATATTTTGTATTTTTTCGTGTGAACTTACTCGCTGCTTATTACGATATAAAGGAATGATATGTATTTCACGTAACAGTGTGTCCTCAATATCGCGTAACAGTGTCACCCGTTTCTCTAATTGATTTTCTGTAAAATAAGGCTGCAATACTTCGTTAAAATTTATATTGCTATGCTGATGAATAAAGCTGTTTTTTGTAAGAAACATATATAGTAAACTATCTTCTATCCGTTCGCTAATTGTCGCACTATCGTGCATTATATCAGCCTTTTGTATCGTACTCATTTGTAATAACTCTTCTTGTTCAAGAAACTCAATATCTATTTTAATTCCGTATTTTGCACATTCTTTTTGTATCCAATTCGCATCTTCAACGTGATCTTGCCCTGTAAATGTAGATAGTCGCAGTGTTTCATTACCGTAAGAGCTGCATTTAATAAGTGTATGTATATCCCTGTTAATTTGAATTGTACCGTTCTTTTTGAGTACTAATTCATCCGCTACTTCTACGCGCTCTCCCTGTAATTCTTCAACAATTTTATTACCATAAATAATTTTATATAAAGCTCTCCGAAACATCACATTTTGCATAGGTCCTTCTTTTGCAGCATTTAACGTAATGTAAGTTACATTCGACTCAAGTCTAGATACTTCTTTATGATGGTTTTCTATATTTTTATAACGTGCTTTCGCTAATATATCGCACGTATTAACTCTGTGCTCTACATTCCATAATTCAATTCGATCGAGAAATGGTCGCTCGCGAAAATATAAATCATTTGCTTCTAATACGAATACATCCTCATTCTTTTCACATAATCGAAACGGTCCAGTACCGATTAACCTTCCATCTCCATCTTCATTTACAATAGAACACTGTTCTGTACTTAAAGCATGTAAAAACAGCTTATTATCTGTAGATAAACGAATCTGCACAATGTAGTCATCAAGAATATGTAAACTTTCAACGTGCTGTAACATCCACGCATGCGGATTATTTTTCGCTTTCAAGAATCGTTTAAATGTATGTACAACGTCATAAGCAGTAAATTCTTTCCTGTTATGAAACTGAACACCTTTTCGTAAGTAGAAGGTCCATATATATTTCTGGTTATCATATTCCCAATAAAACGCAAGTCTTGGCTCTACACTGTTTGTATTTCCGTCTATATACACTAACGTGTCGTATATATGTTTTACCATATGACATTCCGAACGCATCGTAGCGTATACAGGATCTAATGCAATATCTAGATTCATTTGAACTTGCAAACGTAGTACATCTCTTCTCCCTTTAGATGTCCTTTCGACTCGATACCCGAATATCGAATCTATCCAAGTTTGAAATTGAATTTGAAGCGATGGAAAATATGAGCTATACCTTTCAATAAATGCACTCCCGTTTTTTACATCCCCTTGTTTCGTTATTTCTTTTCCTCTTTCTAAAATTAAAGAAAGTGGATGTTTTTGAAATAACAACTTTGAACGATTTCCTCTCCCTCGGCCTGGAAACCACATAATCCAATTAAATTCTTCTAATTTTTTTATTATTAATTTACTATTTCGCTCTGTACAAAATAAAGTTTCAGATATATTTTGTATTGTTATTTCTAATTGTTCTCCCTCGGCTCTCCCATTTCCATACTGGAGCCACAGGTGCATATATTGCTCCAAAATAATCATAAAACGCCCCCTAAAAGATGAAAAATCTTCCTCTTTTATTCTACCCTTTTTCATTTCTGGCTTCCATCTTATCATTTCAATATAGAAAGGAGGAAATAAAAATGAAGTATCTTTTAAAACGTTATAATAAGCCTATTCTCATTCGATTGTTCGGTGAATTGTTAGTCCGAACGACTGAAGCGATGTTAGCTATCATTTTTATTGTTCACGTTAATAAAGCGTTAAATGGTAATGTCATCGTTACAATGCTTCTTTTCGGATTACAGCCTCTCGCTGATATTGTGTTTACATTAATCGCTGGGGGTGTAACAGATAAATACGGCCGAAAGAAAATAATGTTACTCGGATTACTTTTACAAGCTTTTGCCGTAAGCGGATTCGCTTTTGCTGAATCGGTCGCCTTTTTCGCCTTATTGTATGTAGCAAATGGTATTGGACGCTCTTTATATATTCCGGCACAGCGAGCACAAATCGCTGACTTAACGAAGGAAGAACAACAGGCAGAAATATTTGCTGTTCTGCATACTACGGGAGCAATCGGCTCTGTAATTGGCCCATTAATCGGCGCCTTTTTTTATACTAGTCACCCTGAGTATTTATTTATTTTGCAAGGTGTAGCCCTTACGCTATATGCTATTCTCGTTTGGACGCAGCTTCCTGAAACAGCTCCACTCATGAAAAACGTTAATAAAACTAAAGAAGTATATTCGCCAAAACAATTTATTTCAAAGCATTACGCTGTGTTTGGACTTATGGTTTCTACGCTACCGATTAGTTTTTTCTACGCCCAAACCGAATCAAATTATCGTATATTCGCCGAAAGTGTATTTCCAAATTTTCTATTTGTACTCGTGTTTATCTCAACTTGTAAAGCTGTCATGGAAGTGATTCTCCAAATTTCCCTTGTGAAATGGTCTGAACAGTTTTCTATGCCTAAAATCATTGTTATTTCCTATACTTGCTATACGTTAGCTGCGATTGGCTACGCTTATTCCACAACAATATGGTCATTATTCTTCACATTGCTCTTTTTAGTAATTGGGCAAAGTATAGCTTTGAATCACTTACTACGATTCGTTTCACAAATCGCTCCAAGTCATAGACGCGGATTATATTTTTCTATATACGGTATACATTGGGATATTTCAAGAACTTGTGGGCCTTTTGTAGGTGCATTGTTATTAAGTAAATTAAGCGGTAGTACTCTATTTTATATTTGTGCCTTCTTATTAATAATCGGTGGTATCATTCAAGCTTTTTTTGTTCAATCGTTAGAAAGAAACAAAAAAAAAGAGCTGTCCCTATAGGAACAGCTCTTCATTTAACCTGCCATTTTATTAATACTATCCTCCGGTGAGAACACAGAAATATGATGTACTTTACCAGTCGATTTTGGAATTACGAATTTCAATTCAAACTGGTCATTTACTTTATAAACATAAATTTTATCATTACCATTTTCTTTAACAGACGCTGGTTTTCCTAAAGCCTTTTCGATTTCTTGTAACGTAATCGATTTGAGCTCTGAATGGTAAGAGCGTACGTCAAAGACTTGTGATCCTTTATTAAAGCCAAATGCTACATTTTTACTTGTAAAAGTTGCATATATCCCGTTGCCTGCTTGATCAGTTTTATCTGCTTTTCCCCACTTTTTTTCTATTTCCTCGATGTCACCTGTATGCGCCGCATATGGAACATTAGGTACTTTACCTACTTTCGCTTGCTCAAATAAATCTTTTACATGGTTAATTGATTTTTGATTAAGCACTGTATTTTTCGTATTAGACTCCGTTGAAGGTTTTACCGAATCATGACCTTTTGGTTTTTCCACAGGTTCTTTCTCTTTTTTGGGAGCAGTCTCTTCATTCTTTTTACCCGTTTCTGAAGTATCACTCTTTTTTTCCGTACTATTTTCTGATGTTGAATTAGTTTGCTTCTTTTCCTCAGCGTTAGTACATGCGGTTAAAGCCGCTACACACGTTAAAGTTAGAAAAAATATAAGTACTTTCATATATACTTTCATCATTTTCAGCCTCCCTCTTCAACATATTCACTTTTGTAACCATTCCATTACACTACTCTTTAAATTATTTTTAGTCCAAAAAGTAAGTGCTTCGCTTTCCCCGAAAGTATTCACAATATACTCCATATACGATGTTCCTAAAAAATAACCGAGTCGGTTGCATCCGAAATAAGTCCCTCCTGATAAACGGAACCATTCTTTTTCTTTTTCATCTGTCCACCCTTTAACATAATCTTGTAAAAAATGTTTCTTAATATGATCTTTATGTTCTTCATAGCAATACAACCAATCGTCACCATCATTATCATATGAATAATAGACTGATTTACTTAATCCTTTAGCTATTCTTTGCGATAAATATGTCGCGACTCCCTCACGATATAAACTAACCGCTGCATCAGTCCATTGTGCTTTAGTCCAATCCATTCCACTCTCTTGCAATACGAAATTATGATATATATGACCAATTTCATGAGCAACGATAACACGAAGATGCTCCCTTTCAGGAGATAATTTTTCTGCCGAAAGAAATATATCCCCAATAATATCTCTTTCTACAAATGCATTGGAGCCAAACCCACCTACAAATAGATGAAAAGTCAAATCTATATTAAAACCAAATTGAATGTGACACTCCTCACTAATTTCTTGAATAATAGATGGTAAAGTTTCCGAAATAATATGGATGTCTTTTAGTTTTTTAGGATATTTTTTAATTGCACTAGAAAGACGGTCTTCCGTCTTAGGACAATGATAATTAAAATACTCTTCAAATGCTTCTGGATACATATCATAATATTTGTCCAAGTCATGTAATCCTATATCATCGCTTTCCAAAAGCTTCAAAAAGCTTGGAATTGTATTGTTAATCATCTTATTCATCTCCTTGTATACACCTTCTCTCCATACTCGCTATATCCTTTTTGTAACTTGAATTAAACTGCTACAAAATCTCCTTTAAATGCAAAAAACCAGCAGAAAGTGAATACTCATTCTCTGCTGGTTTAATGTTTTGTTCCTTCTGAATCTTATTCAAATCATTTGTCATGATCAGAAATCCATTAAGATTAACTATTTATATAATTAAAAAAGCTGTCCTATTAAAGGACAGCCTCAATTATGTATTTTATACTTCGATAGATTTACCGTCTTCAACGATATGGTAAAGTAAGTGCGCTAAATGATGAATTGGACCATTTTCTTCCTCTTCTTCATTTGTCTCACCTTGGAATTCAAGATCATTTAAGTATAGTGCTAAAAATTGATAGAACAATTTCAAATCAAATCCGTAGCAAGCACTTGGTTCTTCATGATCTCCTTCATATTGTAACATTAAGTATTGCTCGTTTCCTTCTGTATCTTCAGCATCAAAGAATACGAAGAAACCAACGTTTGTATCTAAATCAAATAGATGACGAGTACCTTTTTCTGTTGCTTTCTCGAAGTCCTCTTCACTTAATTTATGTACTGTTGTTGCCTTTGCATTATCCTCTTGATGAAAATTTACTGTAAATGATTTCAATGCTGACACCTCCTGATTGTATAACAGTAGCATAACAGATTAGACAACATAATACAAAGGGACTGCTTACAAATGTAAACAGTCCCCTGTATTCATTTCCGCATTGCACGGAATATAAAGCTTACGATGAAAATCAAAACAATCGCGCCTATTAAAGCCGGAACAATCGCATATCCGCCTATAACAGGTCCGAATTTACCAAGTAACGCTGTACCAAGCCAAGAACCGACAATACCTGCAATAATATTACCGATTACACCGCCAGGTACATCCTTCCCAGTAATTAAACTTGCAAACCATCCTAATATACCACCAACGATTAAAGACCAAATCATATCATTTCCTCCTTTATAATTGACCAATAAAAATTATAATCAGAAACAATTGCTTACCATTAGTTATGTTACATTTTTCGTAAGTTATTCGTCTTATGAAAATCATTCAAATCTGCTCACCCTTTTAAGGACAATCTGGCTTCAATATTGTTCTCATAAATTCGTCTTTAAACGCTTGATAATTAAATTCAACGGCAATTTTTTGTATAGGACGATTATCAAACGTCGTTGGCTCAGCTATTTTTCTAAAATCTGCAACACTTTGACCTCTCGTTACATCATTCGTCGTACTAATCCAAACTGCTGATTTTTTATATTCAAAAATATCATCATTTATAAATGAAATGAACGGAAGTAAATCGTGAATCGGACTCCCAGCAATACCTGGATATTCTTTTTTGTAAAAGTTCTCGTAATAAAAATCGATCATTGGCTTTATGAGTTTCGCCTGCCCTGTTCCTTCTTTATCAATAATATCGACCATTTCAGGGGTAATAAGAGCACGCTGCGTTACATTTAACGGATATATTGTAGCATTCTGCGCATATTTCATAACGATATTCGCGGCAATTGGATCGCCGTAAAAATTAGCTTCTGATACAGGTGTAACGTTTCCCGGAAATAGAAAAGCACCGCCCATTATATAATAAGAACATACTCGATTCATTAAATTGGGGTACAATAAAAATAATGTTGCAAGTGTTGTTAATCGTCCCGTCGCCACTATAATAATATCTTCTGGACAAGGCTCAATTAATTTAATCAATTCACAAAAATTTTCTCTGTCACAAATTCTCATTTTCGGTGGAATAATTGGACCTAAACCGTGATCTCCATGAATTTCAGGGAAAAACAAAGGTTCTTCAGCTGTCATTGGTCTACTGGCACCTTCAATAATCTTCACTTTTGTAGCATAGTATCTTTCTAAAAAATAAACATTTTCCGTAACAATTTCTCTTGATACATTTCCATACTCTGCAACGATACCGATAATATCTAATTTGCATGTTTTATTCGCATAAATTAACGTTACTGCATCATCAATACCAAAATCTCCGAAAAAGATTATTTTTTTATTAACTTTCCTCACCCCTCTCCAGCATAATCTACTATTATTATTATGCGAAAAAGACAAGGCGGTGAAACAGAGATAATTAAAAAAGCCGCCTATTTATTGGCGACTTCAATCTTTTTATAAGATAAATATGCTAGTACACTTTTGCTTGAATCATATTTCGGATTATTCCCTTTTCTCGGTTCTCTCATATGTGTTTTTTCAAACCCAGGAATGTCAGGCATTTTCTCTAAAAATTCAAGCATCTCTTCCTCAGTTCCCTCAATACGTACACGAATCATTATTACTATTCCTCAATTCTCATTTTCTCTGTACTAAGTATATCGTACATCAGAAAGACTGCAAGAAATTTATCTTTTTAATGTTGAACTTTTTTTACATACGAACAGTGCCATTTCAGTATAAAACGATTCTATTTTATTGTTTCCAAATTGAATTTTGAAAAATTCTTGCATTTCATTTGATGTTTTCATCATACACTCTGTTAACTTTACACGTTTTTGCATAGGAACATCCATCATATCGCACCACCAATCAAAATCGAACTTCTTGTCAAAAGTATGACATGACTGCATTTGCAAACCATGTTTTTCTAATAAAGTAATCCATTCTGTTTTTTTCAAAGCTCGTTCATGGCTTGGATCTCTCTTCTTTTCGATAAAGTTATAAAATGTATCAAACTCATTATTTTCTGGTGAAACGTTATCAATTAATATAAATAACCCATTATCTTCTAACGTTCGATTTACTTCAAAAATAAATTGCAAAGGATCAACAAAGTGATGTGCTGCAATTCGGCATGTAATTGTATCAAAGGAATCATCAGCAAATGGTAACCTTTCTGCATGTCCTGCTACAAATGATACATTTTCATGTCCGTTCCCTTCTATAAAACCTTTTGCTTTTTCTAACATTTTTTCTGTTAAATCAAGAGCGACTACCTCTTTGAACATTGGGGCTAACAAATTAGCAACATGTCCACCACCAGTAGCAATATCAAGAAGACGAGTATTATGACGAGTTTCAACTTGCTGAACTACATATTGTAAATCCAGTCCTTTTGCATGAATTTTACTTTTCACATACTTCTCTGCATTACTACCAAATTGTTGTTTCACAAGTTCTTCTTTACTCACTTTTATCATCTTCTTTCTATAAAGTATTATATTTAATTTATAAGTTCTCTTTATATAATTTCAAATCCTCTTTTAGTTTAGTCTCGTCTCTTGTACTAGAGACCTTCTATCAAAAAATTTAACTCTTTTATTTTTAAGCACAAAACAAAAAAGGTTATGGGGAATTATCCCACAACCCCACAAAGTATCTCTTAAATTTGAGGATCTTCTTACACGTCTAATCCCCCTGTAACTTCACAATAACTTCTACTTCGCTATTAGTAGCCTCTCTTGCATGCAATCCATATTGGTCCATGCCAATCCATATCCACCCAGGACTATCATAAAGAATATCTATGTTGAAATGCTTCAACTTAGTAAGCTCTGACCTAATAAATTTATCCCTACTAGCGATTTCCTTATCAAGCAAGCCATATTCTTTCCCATTTTCAAATAGCGCTATCATCTTTCCTGCAAGTGGATGTATACGAACTATAAAGTGATATTCTTTTTCATTTATATTCGCTACAATCGTATTAGAATCAGGTACATCACATCTAGAATTCGGCATATTCATATCGGTCAGCTCCTTTATTGATTTCATTAATATCGTAACATGTTAACATTTAGATATTATTAATATAATGTAAAAAATATAAAAGCTGACTTCCCTTTAGAAATCAGCTTTTACACATTGTTTATCTTTAAACCTTTTTACAAATTTTATAATGTTTCTTTCTCTTCATCATTTCCGGAAACTAAATCTCCTAAAACATCCACCGTAACTTCAACTACAAATTCACAAATCCCTGCTACAACTTCTCCAATTACTTCCTCCATCTTTCTACCCCCTTGTTTTATGGAACCTATTTGTAGTATAGAAGATACTGGTTAATTTTAACTATCGGCAAAGGTGACAAAAACATTACAGATTTGTAAGCTATTTCAATGTTTTTTTGAATTTATACTTCTCCCCTTTGAAACTTTAAGTATTATTAACAACCAGATAGGTCATCATAATATAAAGTATTTAAGAATCCTAATTTAAAGGAGGCGTGTAAAATATACTACGTAAAACTAATTAAAGGTCAATCTTTCTATGCTTTTGATCAACGATTCTTAGTGTCTCATGAAGAAGAGGTTTCGGAAAAAATTTTTAATTACTTACGCCGGAATGAATTCTTCGAAGTACGTAAAGAAGAATATTCTGCCTAAAGTATGAAAAGCATCAAAAAATGACTCTCATAATTGGGGTTTTTCTTGATGCTTTTATATTATCTCCCTTTATTCAACATTACTCCTCAATTCTCTTAAAATCTTATAGTATATGTCCAAGCTAATTCATCGTTACTTTCATATTTTAGTATATGAGGAGATGACGAACATGACTCATATCATTGATTACCAAGCTACTCAACCAATAAATAAAACAGGTGAAACAACTTTTGTAATTCCTCATTCCCCAAACAAAGCAATTCTAGCAAATATTAAATTAAAAATTTCAAGAAGCGATTCACGTAATAATCGAGTAGAATTAATCGCTACAGTTGGAGTTAAAGGTATAACTGATATATCACAAATATTATTTAGAATTTTCCGTGACAACACTGAAATTTTCAACACACAAGTAGGTATTGAATCTACAGATTCAGAGCAATTCTACGCTCAAACATTTCAAGCTATTGATAAAGATGTAAGCTGCGGGACTCACGAATATTCATTAACTGTGGAAAATCTAACAAATGCTGCAAGTGCAGACGTTGTTGGCTCTCTATCTTTTAGTGGTTTAGCTATTGGACAAGATCATAAGTGTTGCTAAAGGAATCTATTGTTTGATGTTGCATTTGAGAAAAGTGAGACGTAGTAACTACGTTCTCACTTTTTTATTTTCTCTATGTTTTTCTTTATTTTCAATTTGTATTTAATCAAGAGTTTTTCACATTTTGAATTACTTATTTCATCATATAATTAATCAAATTTTCAACAAATCAAAAAGATTGAAATTCACTAATGAAACACGTAATATAGACTCTGACTCTAAAAAAAGCGCGTTAAAAAATAATGAATAAATTAGGAGGTTTTATATACGAGTTGTTAATTTTAAAAGACTGAGAGGATTAAATTATGTGGCGTAATAAAAATGTTTGGATCGTATTAATTGGGGAGTTTATTGCTGGTCTAGGGTTATGGCTTGGTATTCTTGGTAATCTTGAATTTATGCAAAAATACGTCCCTTCTGATTTTATGAAATCCGTTATATTATTTATCGGACTGTTAGCTGGTGTTCTAGTCGGTCCAATGGCTGGGCGTGTCATTGATCAATATGAAAAAAAGAAAGTTCTTCTTTACGCTGGATTTGGTCGTGTTATTAGTGTTATTTTCATGTTTTTCGCTATTCAATATGAAAGTATCGCTTTCATGATTGCATTTATGATTGCACTTCAAATTTCCGCGGCATTTTATTTCCCTGCATTACAATCTGTAATTCCACTCATCGTTAATGAACATGAGCTATTACAAATGAACGGTGTACATATGAATATCGGTACAATCGCTCGTATTGCAGGTACTTCACTAGGTGGCATTCTTTTAGTTGTAATGAGTTTACAGTATATGTATGCCTTCTCAATGGCAGCATACGCTTTATTATTCCTCTCAACTTTCTTCCTACAATTTGAAGATAAAAAATCCGCTACATCAAGTAAACAATCAGCTAAAGATAATAGTTTTATGGAAGTATTTCGTATTTTAAAAGGAATTCCTATTGCTTTTACAGCACTTATATTAAGTATTATCCCTCTATTATTTATAGCTGGATTCAATTTAATGGTTATTAACATTAGCGAAATGCAACATGACCCAACGATTAAAGGATTCATATATACAATTGAAGGTGTAGCATTTATGTTAGGTGCCTTCGTTATTAAACGTTTATCTGATCATTTCAAACCTGAAAAGTTACTATACTTCTTCGCAATTTGTACCGCTTTTGCACACCTTTCGTTGTTCTTTAGCGATATTAAATGGATGGCACTTGCCTCATTTGGTTTGTTTGGATTTAGTGTAGGCTGCTTCTTCCCTATTATGTCGACAATTTTCCAAACGAAAGTCGAAAAAAGCTATCACGGACGTCTCTTCTCATTCCGTAATATGTTTGAAAGAGTTATGTTCCAGATTGTCTTACTTGGAACTGGCTTCTTCTTAGATACGATTGGGTTACAATATATGGTTCTCATCTTCGGAGTTATTTCGTTGTTGATTATTTTTATTTCCTTATCTAAGCAGAAACAATTTAAAAAACAAACGTCACAATCTGCGAATATATAAAACTAATACTTCTTAAGAATGGATCCCGTATTTTACTGGGTCCATTCTTTTTGAATGTCAAGGATTAAAATCTATTTTCTTTATGTAGTTCAAATATTTAAAGGAGTATCCCCTACTACTTTCGAATAAAATAAATTATAGATTTTTCAAAAAGGAGCTGTGGAAATGTCTTATGGCATCCAATTATTAATTATCCTTCTTTTTTCATTGGTCATGTTTGGCGTCCTTAATTTTTTAGCCATTTCCTTATCTCAAAATAACTTTAAAAGAAGGATTGTTGCAGGTTTCCTATTTTTATTGTTAACTCCCATTATCTTTTTGACTACTACAGCACTCACATCTATATTCGATAAAGGTGGTTTGGGAGTAGCTAACCTAGTCTTCATTATTTTAAATGTATATATTGTAAATGGAATTGTCATTCTTCTTTCCGCTTCATTTATCCTCAAAAAACATAACATAGGATAGAGTACTAGGCATGAATCTAGCATTACACTAGATTCATGCCTTTTCATTTTAAAAATCTCACCTTACTCCAAATTTTTATGTGAAATTTAAAAATTCTTTATGAAAATTTAAACTTTATTTTTTACAATATTCCTATCGTATTCGCACGTTTATAAAAACGAATAAGAAAGGAGTACACAATGAAAAAGTTTCTATTTATTTTCCCTATATTAATCGTTCTACTTAGTGGATGTAGCAATAATGATATATACGGCTCTTGGGAAGTCATTGATAATAAAAAAGGTGAATGCCCTGTATATTATAAATTTGAAACAGTTGTGAAAGAAGAAAAGAAAGAAAAGGTTGTTCACAATTTAGTGGAAATGCAAACAACAAATAAAAAAGAGGATTTATTTAAGGGATCGTTTGTTAAAAATTCTAACGTGTATCGTATTGATTATGGTAACTCGTTTACATCGGATCAATCTTTAAAAGTTGTCGATAATGAATTAAATGTATACTTTTTTACAACTGAAAACACATGTACATATAAAAAAACAAACAATTAATCTTCATTTATAACGTAGAAAATATTTTCTACGTTATTTTTATATTTCCCCTTATTATCCTCCCTCTAAATTTGTCAATCGTTTTAATTTTCATAAAAAAATGATAAAATGTAAACATGTGTTTTCAGAATAATTAAAAATACAGAAAGAAAACACTGTTTTTAGGAGGGGTTTTGATGACTTACACTTTAGCAACTAGAATGAAAGCATTCCAATCTTCTATATTTAGTGAATTAGGGGCCTATAAAAAAGAGAAAATTGCAGCAGGTCATAAAATGATCGATTTAAGTATCGGGAATCCTGATATGCCTCCTGCTGATTTTGTGAGAGAAGAAATGGTACATACAGCAAGTGCAAAAGAAAGTTACGGATATACATTATCTGGTATTCAAGAATTTCACGAAGCTGTAACTGAATATTACAACAACACTCATAACGTTATATTAAATGCTGAAAAAGAAGTTTTATTATTAATGGGCTCACAAGACGGACTCGTTCATTTACCTATGGTTTTTGCAAATCCGGGAGATATAATACTAGTTCCTGATCCAGGATATACAGCTTATGAAACAGGAATTCAAATGGCCGGTGCAACATCTTACTACATGCCATTAAAAAAAGAAAATGATTTCTTACCTAACTTAGAAGTTATCCCTGAAGAAATCGCCAATAAAGCAAAGATGATGATTTTGAACTTCCCAGGAAATCCAGTTCCAGCAATGGCACATGAAGATTTCTTTAAAGATGTAATCGCATTCGCGAAAAAACATAATATTATCGTTGTCCATGATTTTGCTTATGCTGAATTTTATTTTGATGGTCAAAAGCCAATTAGCTTCTTATCTGTACCTGGTGCAAAAGAAGTTGGCGTTGAAATTAATTCTTTATCTAAAAGTTATAGTTTAGCTGGTAGCCGTATTGGTTATATGATTGGTAACGAAGAAATTGTCGGCGCGCTTACGCAATTTAAGTCTAATACAGATTACGGTGTGTTTTTACCAATTCAAAAAGCTGCATCCGCTGCATTACGACACGGCGCTGCATTTTGTGAAAAAAACCGTGGAATTTACCAAGAACGTAGAGATACTTTAGTGGACGGATTCCGCAAATTCGGTTGGAATGTCGATAAACCAGCTGGAAGTATGTTCGTTTGGGCTGAAATTCCGAAAGGATGGACTTCGCTAGAGTTCGCTTATGCACTTATGGATCGTGCAAATGTCGTTGTCACACCAGGCCATGCATTTGGTCCTCATGGCGAAGGTTTTGTACGTATTGCACTTGTTCAAGATAAAGTAGTATTACAAGAAGCAGTTGAAAACATTAAAAATAGCGGTATTTTCTCTATTGAAAAAATAGAAGAATTAGTTAAGAATTAATAATAACTCCCCTGCTTAACTTTAGCAGGGGTATTATTATTCCTGGAGGTACGATATGAATATTAAAGATACTCTTCCCCATCGCTATCCATTTTTAATGATTGATAAAATTACAAACGTTAAAGAATCTCAATCAGCTACAGGATACAAACTGATCACAAATAACGAGTGGTTTATTAATGAAAATCAAAACTATATGCCTCATATGCTAATTGTAGAAGCACTGGCTCAACTTAGTGCTTTTGTAAGTACAGGTGAATCTGAAGGACTTGGTTTCCTCTCCTCTTTAGATGGGGTGGAATTTCATGAAAATGCGTATCCCGGTGATAAACTTGACTTACATTATGAATTAACACGTAACAGACGAGGTTTTGTTCTTTGGAAAGGAATTGCCTCTGTAAACGGTCAATCAATCGTTACCATTGAAAAGCTATTAATATATCAAGCTGATTAAACAGATTACATAGTAAGGGGTAGGGAAATGCGGAATGTTGTTGGTATTGATGCTGGGGGAACATTAACAAAAATTGCTTACTTTAACGAAATGAACAAATTAGTTTTTGAAAAATTTTATTCATATGAACATGAAAGAATTAAAGAATGGCTTCATAATAATAATTCAATTACACAATTATGCATTACAGGTGGTAAAGCTACACAGTTAGAACAACTCCTTTCAAGTTCATATAAAATAGTAGAATTAAACGAGTTTGAAGCTACTTTAGCAGGAGTACGATACATACTAAAAGAAGAAAAACGTGCTATAAACAGCTTTGTATTAACAAATATCGGTACAGGTACTTCCATTCACTATGTTCACGACAAGCAATATGTTCGCGCTGGTGGAACTGGAGTTGGCGGTGGTACTATTATGGGTCTTTCAAAACTATTAACAAATACAGATCATTTTGAAGACGTGATTCCGCTTACGAAAATTGGTTCAAGAAACAGTCTAGATATTACAGTTGGAGATATTTATGGTGGGATTCTCTCCCCTCTTGATAATAACTTAACTGCTAGCAATTTCGGAAAAGCGACCATTACAGACTCAAATTATAGTAGTTCAGATATACTAGCTACCGTTCAAGGACTTGTCGGTGAAGTCGTCACAGCATTAAGTCTTCAATTCGCCGAAACAAAAAATATTGACCATATCATTTACATCGGTTCTACTCTATGTAATAACGTACATCTTCAAAATATTATTAGTAGCTATACAGAATATCAAAACAAAATACCAGTCTTTTTACAAGACGGCGGTTATAGTGGTGCAATTGGTGCTTTACTTCATAGTTCGAAATAAAAAAGCTGACTTTTGTCAGCTTTTTTGCAATGGTACTTCAAATTCAATAATTGATTCTCCATTCTCACCAATTCGTTCCACACTAATTCTATCAATTACACAATTTAACTTCTCATGAAAACTAGGAATATCCTTCGCTATTTCAGTTGCTAACTCTGTGCTATGTTTTCTCCCAACTGTTACAGGAGCGACACCTCAAACAGAGCAATTTAAACGTGCAGTAAATGCTCGTATGAGGGCATTTGAAATAGGTTCTGTTAAAGATGTTTCGAAACTTGTATTACAAGCAAATAGCCCATAAAAATAAAAACTTCTCAAATGAGAAGTTTTTATTTTTATATCACATGATTACTATTCCCGCGCCAAACTTTCCTGAATTTTATATAACAAGCAATTCTCCACGGAATAATATAAGATACCGCAACGACGTAAAATAATAAACCAATTATTTGCGGATCTAAGCCAACGATATATTGTCTTGAACTATATCTTAAAATAACAATTCCGATAAAAGTAATTAAAAAGGCAGCACTTTTTTTCGTATAAATGTTTCCGTCTTCTCTTCGCTCATAGTTTGTTAGAAATATAAGTGGGATTGCGAAAATCACCCCAATGGATGCTGCTATAGTCACTTGTAATATAGCTGGATGTATTGGATCAAAAAACAATAAAATACCCGGTGTTAAAAATAGTAATGGCCACAAAATACGTTTTCCCGTTCCCTTTATCGGCTTATACATAGAACGATATCGTCGCCAAAAAATTAGCAGTGCCACGCATAAAAAGACGGTTATTAGTGAAGAAGTATCTCCCATACAGTCTTCCTTCTCTCTTAAAGTATTTGTGCTTAAATCGTATCCTCAAAAGAAACTTTACGAATAAATAGAGCGCTAATTATAAAGTATATTAAAATAAGTACTATCGAAATTGATATAAAATTGGGTATATCAAGTAACGATTTACTATCAATAAATACCAATTCTTTCAAACCTACCTTACCATAAATTGTACTCGTCAACCCCAAGAAAAAAATCACACTAACAGCAAAGCCTATCCAATTAAATCTTTTCTGAAAAATAGTTGTTAATTGAAATAAGCTAGCTAATAATAGATAGAACACGAACTGTGCAAAGAATTGTTCGATTGTATGTGCTCCTAAATTTATATGTTTCGTTTCATAAAATGTACCTTGTAAAAGCAAAACTTGTAGAAATGAAAAAATTACTGATTGTAATATGATAAAACATACTGAACCAATAAAGAATTGTAATCTAGTAACGCCAAATGAGACAACTGTACGAAATATGTCATCTTGAACAAGAAAAACACTTGCCACAATAAATATTGCAATTGCAATAGATGAATTATTGAAGATATCATGTAAAAATGCTACCTTTAGTCCCTTTATATCAGTTGCAGTTGTTGTCCATTTTATAAGTAATGCCACACACCAAAAGATAAGAATAGCCTTATAATGAAATTTCATATGTAACTTTAATTGTTTTAAAAGCATTTTCATTTCACCTCATTATCTGTTAGATAAATAAATAGTTTTTGCAGTGTTACTCTGTCTATTTCTAACCCTTCAGTTTCTATCAGCTCATAATCTCTAGCAGAAAGATCTCCCCATATCGCAGAAATCTCTTTATTCCCATACAACTCTTGTTTTACAACATTTTTCCCCATTAAAAAATTTGTCACTTTATCTTTATGTCCTGATATTTTGTGTCCTTTTTCTAAAAAATCTTCCACAGAGGATTGAACAGCTAATGATCCTTCTTTTAATATGATTACATTTTCTATAACATGGGACACTTCCTCAACTAAATGTGTTGATAAGATGATTGTTCGTGGATATTCATTATAATCTTCCAATAATAATTCGTAAAACAACTCTCGATGTGCTGCATCTAAACCGGTAGTCGGCTCATCAAAAATAGTAATTGGTGCTCTACTAGCTAAACCTTTAATAATACCAACAATTGTTTGCATACCATGGGATAAATCATAATATTTTTCTTTTGCATTCAATTGAAATTTTTTAATAAGTTCCTCAGCATATTCTTGATCCCAATTTTCATAAAACATGTTACACAAATAAAAAACATCTTTTACCTTACTACTTAAATTAATGTTTTCTTTCACCTTTACGAAACAAATATTTCGCATCGCTTTACTATTTTCAAATACATTTTCACCAAATACAGATACGCTTCCACTACTTGAAATAATCTGACCTGCGAGTATGTTTAATAAAGTTGTTTTCCCCGCTCCGTTTCTTCCAAGCAAACCATATATTTTATGCTCTTCCAATGAAATAGTTACTTCGTTAACAGCTAATTTCTTTTTATATTTTTTAGACAAGTTTTTCGTTTCAAGTGCAATCATCCCTCTTTCCCCTCCTTCGTAATTTTGTGTATCATGTCCATCAATTCGTCTTTTGATATTTTTAGTACTTTTGCTTCTTCCCACACTTTAGGTAAATACTCGGTCATAAAAGTATTTTGTCTTTTTTTTAGTACGACTTCTTTTGCTCCCTTTGTAACAAACATCCCGATCCCTCTCTTTTTATATAAAATCCCCTCATCTACTAGTAGATTTACTCCTTTTGCAGCTGTAGCCGGATTAATTTGTAACATCTTCGCAAATTGATTTGTCGACGGAACTTGTTCTTCTTCAAGTAATATGTCTTTTAAAATATCAGATTCAATTGTTTCTGCAATTTGTATGTATATTAACTTATTTTGTTCTAGAGTAGGTTTCACGATTTCACCACCTTAGGTTCATAGGTTCATTACTTATGTAATTAACCATAGCACAACGTTATATTTTTTTCCATAATTTTCATCAAAAAAAGAATCATTCAATACTGAATGACTCCCTTAAAAAAATGTCCGTATTTTCAATCATAAAATAACCACATCTTCCTCCATATCACTTAGATTTCCGCACAGGATGTTCATTAAAAAATTGCTTTCGAAAATCTTTATTATTAACTAGCTTTTCTATTTTTTCTTGATTACCGTAAAAGAAATTCATTACGATTCCCTTATTCCATATAAGATCATCCTTTGGCAAATCATTAAATTCTTTATACAGTATGGGTAAAAGTTCTTCTCTTTTTAATGCAAAACTTTGATTTTCAATCTGAAACTCATACCCTTTCGCATTCGGTACTAAAACTGCAAGATAAATAGCATTAAAGAGAAAGTTTTTTTTCATCGTATCCTTTTCGTCAAACCAATACGTCTCAATGATATCTTCTGTTAAGTTACCGTTCTTTTTCTCACCGTATTTCACCGCGATCTTCTCATTTTTCAAATTTATACTTTGAACTGTTTCACCACCAGGTAAGTTTGTAACAATCGCAAACACATCGGAATTATTTCCAACGTATGTCCCCATATATTTTTTAAAAGCCCCAGGTTCAATATGTGATATTTCTTTTATTTGCTCCCCATTAGAACAAGCAGTAACAACTAATAAAATTGTTAGCATAACACCTGCTATTCTATTCATATACTTCATTAGACACCCCCACGTTCTATTTATTATCCAATCCATACAATGTATCCTTTAAAAAGCCCTTTTAAATATACGCATTTTAATCAAAATTAAAAATTTTCACTTTTTACGTTTACAATTATCGATTAATTGTATATAATTACTAACGTAAGAAAAATATTCTAAAAGGAGGTCGAAGGAAATGATGAAATTACAATTACATGCTTTAACTTTAGCGTTAACTGCACCTGTGTTTTTCGGACAATTAAATATGAATTCGACCACCCTAACGGAGAATTGAAAATCGTACTTTATTTCTATTAATTCATAAATTCGCCACAGGAGGTCGTATACTTTCCTGTGGCTTTTTCACGCCCAGCCATAGGAAAACGATATCTTCCTGTGGCTTTTTCGTGCGATTTTTTAGTCTCATACATTATTTTTTAAAGAAAGGAGCAACATTCGATGACTATTAGCGTATTGTTTTTAAGTATTACGATTCAAAGAAATACACTTTCCAAAGCTGAAATTCTTCATAATGAGCAAATTACAAAAGCTATGAATGATGTTAAGGAGCGCCAAGTGCTTTATTGCGATCACCTGTAATTCCTTTTCGAAAGGAGGAATTCGTCCATGACTTTTCATATTTTCTTTTTTACGACAGCACTTCAGAAAAAAACGTTATCTGAAGCTGAAATCTTTCGTAAACAACAATTAAAACAAACTATGGATAAAATAACGGACATTAAAAGTTCGTATTATACACAAATGTATTAAAATTTTTTTTAAAGGGGCAATATCCTAATGAAATTCAAAGCTTTCTTTTTAACTATCACCATTCAAAAACGTAAATCTTCAAAAGCTGAAATCTTACGTGAACAACAAATTAAAATTATTATGGACGAAGTAAAAGAGCGTCAGTCCTCTTATTACAATCGCCTTTACTAAATAAATTATAAAGGGGTAATTTCCTAATGAAATTTAAGGCTTTCTTTTTAACGATTACCATTCAAAAACACAAACTTTCAAAAGATGAAATTTCTCGTGAACAACAAATAAAAAACATTATGGATGATGTGAAAGAGCGCCAGTCCTCTTATTACAATCGTCTTTACTAAATAAATTATAAAGGGGTAATATCCTAATGAAATTTAAAGCTTTCTTTTTAACGATTACCATTCAAAAGCGTAAACTTTCAAAAGATGAAATTTCTCATGAACAACAAATTAAAAATATTATGGATGATGTGAAAGAGCGTCAGTCCTCTTATTACAATCGTCTTTACTAAATAAATTATAAAGGGGTAATATCCAATGAAATTCAGAGTATTATTTTTAACAATTACCATTCAAAAACACAAACTGTCTGAGTCTGATATGCTTCATGACCGACAAATTGAGCAGGCTATGTACAACGTAAAAGAACGACAAAGTCATTATTGTAGTCACCTGTAATTCCTATTCGAAAGGAGGAATTCATGTATGAAGTTTCACCTTTTCTTTTTAACCATTACGATTCAAAAAGAAACTATATCTGCAAATGAAGTAAAACAAGAGGAACAGTATAAAAAGATTATAGATGAAATTCGTGATCGTAGAAGCAAGTACTACACTCACCTATAATTGTTTGAACTTATATTAGAAATGAAAGGAGTCGATTATGATGTTAATAACGCGGTGTAAAGAAATGATTTGGATAGTTCAGAGGGATTCCACATAGTTCATTTAACAAAAATTCACCGCCTGATTTGATGTGTAAAAAATATACAATAATAAGTATTTCATACACTAAAAAATAAAAGATACACCCCTTTTTATTAAGCGGTGTATCTTTCTCAACATATTCTATTTCCGTTTACTTCGTTTCGTCTTAAACAATCTCACTAAGTTCGAAACAACTGTTTTTGTTACCGCATAAGCTGGTACTGCTAAAATCATTCCGATAATTCCCGCGAAATTACCTACCCCTAAAATAAGGATGATAATTGTCAACGGATGGATATTTAATTTTGAACTCATAATACGCGGTGAAATGATGTTACTTTCAAACTGTTGTACGATTGTTACTATAATAATTACGTACAGAGCTTGCATCGGAGATACGAACAGACCTATAATGACAGCTGGTGCTGCTCCGATAAATGGACCTAAGTTCGGAATTATATTTGTAAATGCTGCGATAATTCCTAAAACGAAAGCATACGGTAAACCGATGATTAAATAACCAGTAAATGTAAAGGCACCAATAAACATACAAACGAGCGCTTGACCTTGAATATATGCAGATAATGTTTCGTTCGTTTCCTTTATGATACGAAGTCCTTCTTCACGGTAAGACTCTGGTAATACACTAACAGCTTTTCCTGGAAATGCATGTCCATCTTTAAACATATAAAATAAAATGAACGGTACTGTAAAGATAACTAACGCCACGTTCGTGATAATACCAAATAAAGCCGTTGCACTCGACGTAAGTGTGTTTGGTATTTCCTTTAAGTATTCAATTGCATTTTTCTCAATTGTCTCAATGGAAACGTAGTTTTGTGTAGATAGCCATTCAAATAATCTATGATGGGATAGATCTTGTATGTATACTTTTCCCTCTTTTATGTAAGTCGGCATATTTTTTACTAAATCCATTAACTGTTGTGAGATGGTTGGAACAACTACTCCAATAGCAACTCCAGTTAATGTGATGATAAAAAGATACAGTAGTAAAATCGCTAAACCTCTAGGTACTTTTTTATTCTCCAAAAAGACTAACAATGGGTTAAATATGAAGTATAAAAATAACGCGATTAAAATTGGGAAAAATAATGTTGATATGAAGATACCAATCGGTTGAAATAGAAACGATATTTTTGTGCAAATAAATATAATTCCTACAACCATCAGCACTTCTAATGTCCAAAAGTGCACTTTCGATTTCAAAAAAACGTCCTCCTTTAAACTAGCACTTCTCTTCATTGTACCAAATTAAACTTAGATTTCACATAATATTTTCCTTTACAATATTCCAAAATCCCATTAAATACACTACAATGAGATTACAGACAAATTTGCAGGTAAAGGTGATAAATATGACACAATGCATCATTTGCAGAAAAGATACGAAAGAACTTAGTGAACAATATGTCATTCCAGAGATATTATGTGGATATTATTTCATAAATTCAATTTGTGATTCATGTCATGAACATATGACAACAAATATTGATCGTCCTTTAATTAGACATAAATTAAGTCAATATAAGATTGAGCAAATGAAAAAACAAATCGATTCCCCTCTCTATACGAATGAACATGGTGAGGAGCTAGCAGCCGCTGAGACAGATGTAGTCGAAGTAAGTGATGAGATACTTTATTCCAATGCATTAATTATGAAACTATGTAAAAAGCACGATATTTCATTACATAATGAAATTTGGAAAGAAGAGCGCGTAACAAAAGTAGCTAGTTCTATTCAACGTGAATTGCTTTTAGATAACCGTAAATATAAAATGAGTGTATTAAAAATGGCTTATACTTTTGCTGTACAAACAATTGATGGCTACTTTGACGATCCAGATGCGATTGATATTTCTACCATTCTATTAAATGCCGATTTCATGGAATTAAAGGAAAAGAGTATCGTTCGTGACTTAAGCAAAAGCTCTTTATGGAATACATTAAATACAACGAGCGAAAACCATTACTTTATTTTACTTAGTGATAAAGACGGGCTATTCTGCTTCATTCGCCTATTTGATATTTTTGATGTTGTTGTTCATTTATCAGAAAAAAGATACAATCTTCCATCACCAATTGTCGGCGTAAATAATGTAGACAAAAAAGGATTTTTTGTGGAAAGTTTAAAACAGTATATGGATGGGCTATTTAAAGAAACTACACGTTCTATTTAATCCACGTAGGAACATACGGTCTCCTTTCTTCATGAAAAGACACTGTGTTATAATGAGTGTGAAAAGAACAATACAATCACATAAAACAATTAAAACCTGTATATAAATAAAAAAGACTAGTGTGCGGCTACACACTAGTCCACGTAACTTAGCAGATTGGATTGTTCATTTATCCTATTTGTTTCGTACAAACACAACAACCCACATTCTATAGGCATAGGTGGGTTGTTATTTTTTGAGCTTGTCAATTAAGACGACAATAAACGTTAACAATGCAATGAGAAACAGTCCACCTTGCAGCAGCAACGTAATTTCACTCACGTATTATCACCCCCCTCCTACTTTGGAGAAGTGATAATTGAACAACCAACCGTACCATAAGTTACCTCTTAATTTTATCATATTTTTTAATTGTTTACGACGAAAACCCGCAAGCTAGTAAGCTGCGAGTTTTTTTATTTTTCATGTAGAAAAAATCTCTTTCTGTTTAAATATAGTCTCCGTTTCTAAAATCATTTGAGGTAAGAAGACATGAATTGTATCCGTTAATACGTTAAGAGCTTCTTTCACATAACCATTTTCAAATTGATCTAATGACTCAGGTAATTCGACTTCATCTAATATGAAATACTCACCATTAGGAAGAACCATAATATCAATGATTAAATCTTCAAATGTTACTAACTCATTTCCTACATGTGTGTTTTTTATGATATTAAAATATGACCCTAAATAATGCCCAGCATCATCTCTCCATATGTATAGGTTATACGGACGATCTTCCCAATAATATGCGGTTGTATAACTACCTTTAGGAATAGTTAATTTTATTTCGTTTGCTGTCATAGTAAAAGGGTACTGTACCTCATGAAATAGTACGATTCTCTTCGGTTGTGCTTCTACTAATAAACAAACGTGATCTACAGTTGTAGAATCATAACGTATTTTTCTTTCTATAATTTCAATCCTTGATGTACGTAAACAATTCATTTTTTAGTTACCCCTTTTATCATATAGTCCGTTTTTAATTATATCCTTTACGCTCCTGATTAAGAAAGTATACCGTATTCCGCATCATAAAAACTCCTTCTATAATGGAAGGAGTTAATGAACTACTACTATTTTATTAACCACAATTCATATATGGTCTTTTATTTTTTTCAATACAAACTCCATATACACCAAACGCACGATGATATTTAGGAGCTTTACTCATGTTTTAACTTTCCCTTAACTACATCATAAAATTTCCGTTCATCGTCTACATTTAAGTGAATACGACTTACTGTTTTAGAAAATCCATATAACAACTGCGCTTTAATTGGCTCTTTTAACGTTATTTCAAAAGTTGGAGGTTCCTTTATAAATTCCATAACAGTTGCGTCAAGAACCTCTTTCTCTTCTTCTTTCTTTAAAGGTTCGCCTTTATAAAACGCAATGTTATCAATTTGTGTAAATGATATAACGATTTTCTTTCCTAATCCAATTTGAATAATCACTTTTTCTTCCGCAACGATAATTGGATTTTTACGCATCGCTTGTATTTCAGCTAAAAAATAAAACATCGCATATATGTTTAAGATGAGTAAAACCCAAGCTATTACTGGATTCCATTGATGAAGTAAATAATGAAAAGCAATACTTTCAATTACTGTTGCGTGAATAATCATAATATAAACACCTATAGCGCCGGTCTTTTTGTGATAGGAATATGTGCATTCACCATCTGGTACTTTTTCACGCCACGATAAAAATGCATAATAGATTAATTTACACTCAGTAAGAATGATACTTACAGCCTTACTTCTTTTCATAGTAGCATCAAACGCTGCATCAATCGCATAAGAAAATGAAGAATACTCACTTCTATATTCTTTATATCGTTTTATTATTTTAGGAAGTACTCTTATAATTTTATATATAAGAAACAGTTCAAAGCATACGAACACAATTTCTCCAGCAACTATTACATACGAAACAAATGAAAAAGCTTGTAAATAATCACTAGGAATTATAAATCTTGCGAACACGTATCCTGCTATAACTACAGGAAACATATACGTTAACGAATACCTTTTCCGTATAATAAAGAAATATGTGATGACTGGAATTACAAACATAAAATCTAATAATGAACCGAGGACTACTTCTTTCGGGGCAGCTGACACTATTGGCAGGGCATACAATAAATAGTTTGATAACATAATTAAAGATACGAGTCCAATCCAAATGCCTTTTTTCCTTCGTGAAATTGATGGATTCATTCCTTCTCTCCTCTATTCAAAAACCTCATTTAAATGGTCTTTATAAAATGAAATAGCACGTTCAAATTCTTTTATCTCATCTACTTTCACAACTGTCTCTAACAGTAATTTCATCGCTTCTTCATGTTCGTTTACGTTATATTTTGCTAATGATAAAAACACTTTCATCACGTCATTTTCCGGGAACTTCTTTATCCCTGCTTCTAATACAGTAATCGCTTTATCATATTCCCCTATACAACGATACGTACTGCCAAGACCGATATACGCACCGCAAAGAGATTCACCATCAAGTCCGTTCGCAATTGCCTGTTCATAATACGGAACCGCCTCCGTTTCAAGACCCATTACATCATGTATCCAAGCGCATTGATATAGTACTTCTGCATCCCTCGTAAAGTTTGTTAATCCTATAAGTATCTCTCTAGACTGCGCATATTTCTTTTCATTTCTAAGTTTAATAGCTTGCTTTAATAAATGTTCCATACAATCCACTCCTCACAAAATGTTCATTATGCATATATCATGTATTACACATTTACGAGCAGCTAATGGCCTATTTATTCCATTGACTCAATTTAATAATTAGTGAGGGCTAAGTTCCCCCACTAATTTAATATTAACTCCATTACATACTATGCGACTGCATCTCTTTCTAAAAGCTTAAATTTACATCGCAGTGATACGATTACATAAATGCTCTAACATATTGACAATTTCTTTTGCAGTTTCATCTTTCCCATTACATAACTTCACATTACCGTCTTGTCCAATAACGTGATGCACAGCACCGCGAGAATATAAAGAATGCGGTGAGTTTGCTACCATTACACTTGCTTTTGCATCTTCCATTCTTTTACTTGCTCTTTCAATAAGTTCTGCTTCATTTACGTCACTTTCAAGTTTAAAGCCAACGAGTATCGTTTCTGGATCCCAACTCTTTACTTGTTTTAATACTTTTGGCGCTTTTTGAAAATGAATAATTGGAGCGATGTCACTTGAAATCTTTCCGTTCATATTAAGAATATTTCCATCTTGATCACAAATCTTTTCGACAACCCAATCTGAGCCAGCAGCAGCCATAATAACTGCATCTACTTTTTCATGTGTAATAATACTTTTCATCTTATCTTGTAAATCAATAATCCCCTCAAATGGGTGCAATTCTAATTGGTTATTTACATCCATTGGCTTCTCAGCGAAATAGCCATGCAAATATATTACATGTGCGCCCTTTGTCATTAGCTCTTCCGCAATAATTCTTCCAATCGTACCTTTTGCTAAATTTGTATGTCCACGTACTTGATCCCATTTTTCTAGGCAGCCGCCGCTCGTAATTAATACTTTTTTCTCCTGCATAATAACCATCCCTTACTGATTTTTCGCACGAAACCACTCTGTTCCAAAGTCAACAGCATCACGCTGCCTCATAAAACGGCACGTCGCATTCCCTATCTTCCCACGCGTAACTGTTCCTTTAAGCTCATATTCAACTCCGATTTCTACAAACGTATCAGAATCGTAATCCATTTCAACGAATTCTTTCCATACTCTTACACCTTCTTCTATAATAGGTGCTCCTACCTTTATTAACTCGCGTGCACCTGTACGTACCTCAGATAAATGTATAGACGTATTAGAGTCATAACCAACACCAAGTAATAATATGTATCCATCTAAATCGTATATTTTTCGTAATGGCGATTCTTCACCAAAACTTATGGAAAGTGAATGATTCGCTGTAATTTCTTCTGCGTGTTGCCCCCATGCTGCAAAACTACTGAGTGGATGATTACTGCGCAATACATTCGGATATGTACGAAAACATTCAACTACTTCTCCCATTGCCCTTGTTGGTGTTATACGTGGATCAAATGCTGGGACGTTATCCCGAATAATTTGCCACCATTCTTCTGGTACAGGTGGTCTTGACCAATGTTTTGGATCGGATAAATCCGAAGATTGCGTCGGCATAATTATCGTTCCTTCTTCTGTAACAACTTTCATTAACGCTTCTACTACGGCAACTGCACCGCCTGATATCCAACCGATTGAACTTAATGAAGAATGTACAATAACTGTCATTCCCTTTTCTATCCCTAATGCTTTTAAATCATTTGTAATTGTTTCGATTGTATTTGGAAATTGTGTATTCGCCACTATGTCATTCATTTTCACGATTGTTCCCCCATTTTGCTTTAAACTAATACATACATATATTATCATATTTTTCTTAATTTTTAACTTAATCATTTCAATTACTATACCTCTGTCGTTTTTATCATATCGGAAACAGTTAAATTATGGTGTATTTATTTAAAATTAATATAGAAAGGTGAACACAATCAAAAACTTTCAATCTAGCAATCTTAATTTATACTAATATGAAATAGCCCATCACAAATGATGAGCTATTTATTTTATTCATTCTCTAAATAACAATAAAACCTCTCTACCCCCAGATATTTCTCTCCCAAGCTTTCAATCTTAAAGTTACATTTCTTGTAAAATCCGACTGCCTCTGTATCTGTCTCAGCCTCAATATATGTTAACTCATATTCCCTAATTATTTCTTTGATCATTTGAAGTGCAATTCCTTGATTACGATATTTTTCACCAACAGCTATGTGACACATTCTCGCTCTATTTGTATGAATTAGCACTATACCTATGCAACCCTTATTCCCATATTTATATAGCACTGCCTGATCATTTTTATACATTGAAACTGCTTTAAATAAGCTTGCTTCACTCGGACCGGTCGCATGCTTTAATACTTTTTTAATGGGATCTATTTCTAAATACTCAACACGTTGTAACATCCTATATCCATCCTTTCTCATGAAAAAAGATTAGCTCTTTATTGAAAAAGAGCTAATCTCATTACGCCGTTATTTTCTCCTCTTTTTTCACAACTACAGCTACATAACTATGAAGTATCATTCCGACAATTACAAGACTCATTCCAACCCACGATAAAGAAGACGGAATTGGAGCCGATAACCAGATCAGTTCTCCTACTAATGCAAATAAAACTTCACCAGACTGTGTCGCCTCGACTGTTGCTAATTTTTGCGGATCATCTTTTACAAGATCTGTCGCAAAGAAGAATAATACCGTTGCGATTAACCCTGAACTAACTGCTACAATAAAACATTGGAAAACTTGACTACTTGACGGTAGTCCGCCTGTTGATACTTCATAACCAGATAGCAAAAACCAAAATGGTAAACTTGCTAATGTCATACCGAGAACTCGTTGGAAGACATCTAATTCGCCCTTACATACTTGCATCATTTTTCTATTTCCAAGTGGATATGCAAACGCAGCAATGAGTACAGGAACCACACATAAAATGGTTTCACGAATCCCTAAAGAAGAAGCGTGTTCTACTTGCATAAGAACAACACCGAATAAAATAATGCCTGACATTACTAATTCTTTCATTGGAAGTTTTTTATGTAATGGGTCTACCGCAAAAAATGGTGTTAACAAAATCCCTGCAACTATTGTAATTTGCCAAGTCGAAGCGACAAGCCACCCCGGTCCAAACGCACCCGCGAAACTAAGCGGTGCATAAAAGAGACCAAACCCTACAATACTCCATAACAACCACTCTTTCGGATTGTTTTTCATATATTGCAAGAGTTGTTTTAAATTCCCCCTATACATGACAATAAGTAATAGCATTGGAACCATAAAGTAATACCGTAGTGATGCACTCCAAATCCAACTCCCGCCCCCTAAGTCCATCGACCGGTTTAACACAAAGGTAAAGGCAAAGAAAAACGATGCCAATATCCCTACTGCAATAGCTTTCATTATAAAACCCCTTATATAGTTTTTTTTTCTACTATATAACAAAATGAATATAATTAAAATTCGCAATTCTTATTATATATGTATTCTTTAAAGAAACAACACCATATTTTCATCATCACTATACACACCATTCACCTTTATAGCTCTTTTTTCAATTCCATACGTTTTAAAGCCCATTGATTCATACAATTTTTTTGCTGGTTCGTTTGTAGATACAACACCTAATGTCAATTGCTCTAGTTTTATATCTCGCGCTCTTTGAATGGCATTTGTTATTAACTCACGTGCCAATCCGTTCCGCCTGTTTTGTGCATCTACATACATCGCAACGATATGACCTTTATGTTTATACGCCTCTCTCTCTTCTGTTAGTAAAGTGACAACTCCAACTAAATGATTTTCTTCATTAAATGCACCAAATGTACAACTAGTAGTAGCTGTTAAATTACTTTCCACTCGCTTAATAGGATTTTCCTGGCGAATCGCCTCTTCATAAGTTGTTACAAATGCCTCTGGATTTACTTGTAAAGCTTGTAAACGTAAGTCCCAATATTTTTCCGCATCTTCTTTCGTAAGTAATCGAATCATTTTCCCCATCCCCTTTTAGTTTACATAACATTTTTATAGACTATTAAATAAAGATTGATATTCTTCTTTTAACATACTATAACGATAACGATGAATGAACTTCCCTTTACCCCAATATTCTTTATTTCCAATTGCAATCCCTAGTTCAGCATTTTTATTTGTATTATCAAAGTTTTTTAGGTCTACCCATCCAATGTGTATACCTTCCTTTGTAGCGATAGCTCGTTGTTCATAACCATTCGCTCGACTTATGCATGTTTCAATCCACCTTCTCGTATCGCCACGAGTGAACGGTGGATATTGATCTGGTACAACTAAATGTTTTGTTACTTCTGTATCTAATGACCATTGATATCGATCTTCTACATCTTCTTGTGTCAATTCTCTTAATTGAATGAATGGTACATTCATTTTGCTATCCCCTTTTCATTTCCCGATAGAAAACCCTTCGAACACTCTTCCTCCATACTGATCTAGCGTTTTTTCTATAAAACTAATTAATTCATTTTTATCTTCTGTTTTATAAAAATGATCAAAAGCCGCTACAAAATGTTCTGCATATCGCTCGTCATACCTTCTTAACACTCTAATAAACCATTTTGAATTTCCAAGCCACTGACCATTTACCCTTAAAACATATTCATGTACTAAATCAGCTAATAAATTGGCGATGAACAATTCTTCTTCTCTCTTTGTTGCACCAATGAAATCATCCAAGGTATCCGTAATAAAATAGCGTTTCTGCTTCATCGTTTCTTCTGACCATTTTTTTGGTCCTTTATTTAATAAATCATTCGCTTCTCTTTTAAGTGTCTCTACAATTTCATCTTTTCCTTTTAGCACAATCCCTTCTGAAACTAATTGAGGTAATGAAGGTCTCCCGCGCTCACAATCACTTTTAAAAAAGGTTTTATACGTTTCAAAATTATGTACGAATACTTCAACAGGCCAGCCATCACTATAGAAGGATTCTCTATAACAAGATGACAAACTTTGGTCGAATATTACAATATCAAGGTCAGATGTTTTCGTAGCCTCTCCTCTAGCAACACTTCCCCCTAGTAAAGCAACATCACAATTCGAAAATTGTGATGTAATTATGCTTTGTGCCGCTTCCATTGGTTTCATAACCGTTCCCCTTTTCTTATTTCACTTTCTTTTTTTCAGCTCTTTCTCTCGCTTTTTTTATATACGGTTCTGCGTCTGGTGTTTTGCATGACGTTGCACCATGATCAACTTCTACTTTTCCAATTTCACGTGCAATTTCAATTGCTTGTTGCTCTAAAGCTTCATTTCGAATCCCTATCGCGATTAAAGCACTATTCATCGCTTCTTTTTTTCTATTTTTTTCATTATGTATATTTGCTTTAATTTCTTCTAGATACGGAGTGAAGAATTCATCATGTAACGTTTTATTTTTAATCGCTATATTTGCTAATAAAGACCAACCTGCTCTTCCAATCCATTCATCATCAGACTTCGTCCATTCTTCCATTCTTTCTATCGCGATTGGTGACGTACATATAGCTGTCATAAGAACGTCCATTAAACAATAGTAATCAACATCCTGAACCCATCTATTTAGTTGTTCTGACGTTAGTTTCTTCGGATCTAAAATCATCGTTGCTAAAGTCATTGCATCCATATTTTTTGTTTCCCATAATGAAATTGCTAAATCATGATCTTTTTTTATCTTCTTTTTTAACAATTTTAAATTTGCAAAACTAACTCCAAATAACGGCTCTTTCGCTCCGTGGTTTTTATACGTCTTACGAGTTTGTTCTGTCCCATACTCTTCTAGTTGCTGCATTACTTCTTCAAGTAACATATGCCCACCTCTTTTATGTTTTATGTTCACTTCATATATGTATGTACGATATATTCTACATTATTTTTTGGTTTTCCTATATTTATTTTTTAAATACGGTATGTGAAATTTTTATTGATTTTCTTTAAAACAACAAACATCCTCTTCCTTATTTTTCACACGGTTGTTCATTCACACTCTGTATACAATACTCCACAAGCGCATTCAACGGATTTATTATGTTCCTTCCTATTATATTTTCTACCCTTGTAGTAGCGTCTACCATAGATAATTGTGCAACTGAAAGCATTTCGCTTCTATCTTTCATAATTTCATATAAATATTTTTCTAATTTAACATCATGCTCTTCTTTACGCCCTTGCATAATTAACTCAAATATCCCTTCTATCACTTCTACTTTTACTTGTATGGATTTATTATTCTGCTGAGCGTATAGTCTTAAACGTTCCATCGTTCCTGAAACAGTACGGTTATTTGTAAATAGTATTGTCTGTGGCTCTTCAACCTGACAAATCATTTCAAAGAATGGCTCATCAATTTTCAATATAGGTATGTCTATTTTGAAATTCTCATCTAATAACGTGATATAATCTGTACAAGTTATTAAAAGTGTATCAACATCACTTTCAGCTATATACTTTATAATATCTTTTAAATTATTTCGTGCTTGTTCTCGTTCTATTTTTAGTCTGTGTGATAAGATTGGATCTACAAAATGGAGTATTTCTATTTCAAAAAATTGCAACGCTCGGTCAATGTATTCAATATTTGAATGATGAGCATGTAAACAAGCTAATTTTTTCATACTTATCCTCCCTTTCTAAAATAAAAAACGTGAATGAACCATTTTACATGCAGTTTCATACATTCAATTCTTGTTTCATTTTTTCAAACCTGCAAAACAGTGAAATCTTACATACTTTTTAACAAACTTTTTTGCGCTTGTAAAAAAGTTTTTTTGCATTTCCCCCTCTAAAATTGCTAATATAGTAGAGTAGAACTTTTATAGAGAGTAGGAAAATTATGCACAATGGAATTCGGATGACAACTTTAGTGAAAAGGGCTCTGTTGATTTGCGTCGGGGTATTATTTACATACGAAGCTGCTTACGGATCAACACATATCGCTCTAGCAAGTACAGAGGATGAAGCGAAATCTGTTCAACTTGTAAGTGAAATTCAAACGTCCCTTGCTCCGAAAGAAGCTCCAAAGCACTATAACGGGCAAGTTAGAAAAGTCGCTTACTTAACATTTGACGATGGTCCTGGAAAATACACAGCTGAGCTTTTAGATATGTTAAAAAGTGAAAATGCAAAAGCAACATTTTTCCTAATTGGTTCAAACGTGAAAGCTTTCCCTGATCTTGTAAAACGTGAAAATACTGAAGGCCACTACGTTGGGATGCACAGTATGACTCATAACTACAAGAAGCTTTACACAGAAGGTCATTACGTTGATGAAATGAAAGAAGACCAAGGCTTAATCGCTGGCGTTCTAGGAAAATCACCAGTATTAACTCGTCCAGCTTACGGCTCAATGCCAGGATTAAATGAAGCCCTTCGCAACAAAGTTGTAGAAAATGGTTTAAAAGTTTGGGACTGGACAATTGATTCATTAGACTGGAAATACAACAAAATGCCAGTAGACGCTGCATCTGCTAAAATCGTAGAAAACGTTCTACATGGTGCTACAAACCCAACAGAAGTTATTCTAATGCACGATATTCATCCACAATCAGTTAAAGCAGTACCTGGAATTATTAAAGGGCTGAAAGAAAGAGGATATGAATTAGAAGCCTATAATGAGAACGAACACTTCCCATTAAACTTCTGGCATGATAATCGTATGTAATAAAAAGACTTGATTCCCTCTTGTAGGTTATCAAGTCTTTTTTTATCGTTTTGGGAATTTCCTTTGTTGCTCTTCAATAGAACGAATAATATTCTCCCTATCCTCTTGAGTTATACCGATAGAAAATTCGTATTCTTCTTCCTTACACCATGTGGGGTTAAGTTCCAGCGATAAGCGAATAACAATGTTAAACTCGCCTGCTTTTCCCCCCATAAATTCAAACGCTAAATTTGGTTCTATGAAATCTAGTTCGTTATATGTAGGGTTTGGTAAAGATTCAAACCATTTTATCATGTACTGTAAATCGTATGTTTGTAAAAAAGGATCCATCGTTTCAAAAACTTTATTTTCTTCTGATAGTTTCGCTTTTACTCTTAACCAATTTCTATCACACTCGTCTTTTGCATCTGCATATTGGTAATTTACAACCTCTAAATGTAATGATATTTTTTCATTTTGAAAATTCATGCATATCCCCCTTCTATCTCTGGATCTTTTGTTTTATAAATTTTTATTAATCCCGATACTTTAAATTATACTAGGTTATTTTAATCTTTTTTTAATACGGATAAATTGTTTGCATTTATTACCCTTTATACATAAAATAAATTTGATTTGCGATATAATCTGAACTAAAGTGAAGTCCATTCCTTATCCACCACATGATAATACCTACCAATGAAGCTGTTTTAATATCAACCGCAACATAATCATCAGGCAAATCCTTTTTCGTATTCTCTCTTCTCGTTTCTATTAACTCTTTTAAAAATAAAAATAGTTGCTCCTCAAATTGATTCATTTTAAATAATATAAATAAATAATTTCGATGGATATATAAATAATCAAGTAATTGTGTTAGCTTTTGTTTTTCTGATAAATCTTTTGCATGTATTAAATCAGCTATTTTATTTGAAAGTTCATTTGAAATCTCATTCGTGATTTGGTCTAGTAAATCTTGAATATCTTGATAATGTAAGTAAAAGGTTGTTCGGTTTAATCCTGCTTTTGTTGCGACTTTCTGAACCGTTAAACTTGAAATACTAGGATTCTCACACAGGAGAGAAAAAACAGCATTTTTAAACATTTCTCTTGAACGAACTGTACGAGGATCTTCTTTTTTAGGTGCAGACATTTTGAAACTCCTTTATAGATTTTCTCTTTACTTACTCGACAGTGCATACCTTCAGTGCCGAGTAGTGAACATTTTCAACAAAACTGTTCATGGTCAAAGAAAATTTATTTTGTTACCATTAATTTTATCGACACAATGTCGATAAATCAAGACAACAATGAAGGAGTTTACCAATGCAAAAGGAAATATCAGAAAGAAATAAAAAAATTATATTAATTGTGCTCATTTCCGGTTATTTTTTATCAACATTAAATCAGACGCTATTAAATGTAGCGATGAGTAATTTAATGGAAGTATTTGATGTTACAGCTGCAACCGTACAATGGCTATCAACAGGCTTTATGCTCATAAATGGCGTTCTAGTGCCAATTACTGCATTTTTAATGAAACGTTTTACAACAAGGCAACTGTTTATTTGCTCGATGCTCTCTTTGTTTATCGGGACTGTTCTTTGTGCATGCGCCATGAATTTTGGCATTTTGTTAACAGGAAGAATGATTCAAGCAGTTGGAGCAGGAATTATTATGCCACTAATGATGACAGTTATTTTATATTTATACCCTAGTGAAAAACGTGGAAGTATTATGGGAACCATCGGTTTCGCCATAATTTTTGCGCCAGCCATCGCTCCAACATTATCTGGCTTTATTATTGAATATGTATCATGGAGATGGTTATTTATTGGATTCGCTCCATTTGTATTAATCGTTATTATTCTCGCGCTAAAATATTTAATGAATGTTGCTGAGACAACAAAAGCAAAATTAGATATCGTAAGTGTCATTTTATCAACGATTGGCTTTGGTTGTATTATATTTGGATTTAGTAGTGCAGGAAGTAAAGGATGGGATCATCCAGTTGTTATTACTACAATTATCATCGGAATAATTGTTACAACCCTATTCTGTTTACGTCAAATAAAGTCTAGCGATCCACTATTAAATTTATCCGTATTTAAGTATAAAATTTTCACTCTTACATCAGTCATTAACGTACTCATTACGATGATTATGTATGCTGATTTAATTCTTTTACCGATTTACTTGCAAAACGGACGAGGTTTTACTGCTTTTGAATCAGGTTTACTTCTATTACCTGGAGCTGTAATTAATGCATTCTTATCACCTATCACGGGTAAAATGTTTGATAAATATGGGGCAAAACCACTCTTTATTATAGGTTTAATATGTATCATTATATCGATGTGGGGTGTAATTGATTTGACCGAATCCACCACTTATATGTATTTAATGGTTCGTACCATTATTCTACGCATTGGACTAAGTTTCATTTCGATGCCTTTAAATACAGCAGGTTTAAACGCTTTACCAAGAGAACTGGGTTCACACGGTTCCGCAGTGAATAATACCGTACGTCAATTAGCAGGTGCTATAGGAACAGCAGTCATTATCACTGTGTATACAATTCAATCCACTTCACATACTTCACAGTTATCTAGTGAGAACGGAAGCATATCAACTATGCAAGTAACGAAATTAGCTTCTATCTTCAGCTCAAGTGATGCCTACGTATTTATGTTAGTCTTATCCTTTGTAGCTTTGATTATTGCATGTTTTATGCCTAAAAAAGTAGCACTCCAAAAATCCGAAAGTAAATCTTAAAACAAAAAATCCTACTCGTTTTCTATACGAGTAGGATTTTTTATTATTTATTTCGTTTCCCCGTCTTCAGTCGTCTTCACCTTCGTTTTATCTTTATCACGATTGTTATAGTTATATTTAGAAGGTTCTACCGGTGTAAATCCTTCTGGTGTGTAGAATCGTAATAAGTCACCGTTAACAACTTGGTCGGAGTATTTTAGTGATTTTTGAACCATTTGTTCATTTTGTTTTATTTCATCTGTAAATTCTACAGGTTTCCCAGTCGTTGTATCATAGTATTTGCCGTTAAGTGCAGTAACTGTTGGACTTACGTAGTTACCGTTACGGAACGGAACGACTTGTTTATGCTCTGGTGATAATAAATCTGATCCGAATTGGACATAATTTTTCGTATCTGTACCTAGTAAGTGTAATAAGGTTGGTAGAACGTCAATTTCTCCGCCGTATTGATGTTGTACGCCGCCTTCCATTCCAGGTACACGAATGATTAATGGTACACGTTGTAATTGAGCATTTTCAAATGAGTTCATTTCTTTACCCATTATTTGAGACATTGCTGCACTATGATTATCTGAAATACCGTAATGATCACCGTACATAACGATAATTGAGTTATCGTATAAACCAGATTGTTTCAAGTAATCAATGAATCCTTTTACAGATTCATCTAAATAGCGTGCTGTTTGGAAGTACGTATCTACTGATGAATCACCTGTTTTAGCTGGTTCAATCGTTGCTTCCGCTTTATCAATCGGATAAGGGAAATGGTTCGATAACGTAATGAACTTCGTATAGAACGGTTGTTTCAACGTTTGTAATAACGGAATTGATTCATTAAAGAACGGTTTATCTTTTAAGCCATAGTTTACTACATCTTTTTCATTCATATCGTAGTATGACGCATCAAAGAATTTATTAAAACCAAATGATTTATAAATTTCATCACGGTTCCAGAATGTTTTGTAGTTACCATGGAACACTGCTGATGTGTATCCTTGTTGTCCTAAAATAGCTGGTGCTGATTGATACGTGTTATGAGCTTTATTTGTAAAAACAGATCCTTGTGGTAATCCGAACATTGAGTTCTCTAACATGAACTCCGCATCAGATGTTTTACCCTGTCCTGTTTGATGGAAGAAGTTATCAAAGTATAACGTATTCGCATCTTTTGTAAATGAGTTTAAGAATGGTGTAACTTCTTGGCCATTTAGCTTGTAGTTTAGTAAAAAGTTTTGGAATGACTCTAAATGAATATAAATTACGTTCATTCCTTTTCCTTTACCGAAATACTCAGGATTTGGACTTGCATAAGTTGATGTAAGATAGTTTCTAACTTCTGTCATATTATCTCCATCCGCTAATGCTCGTTCTGTTGATGCTTTCGCACTTTGAATACCATCATAAATCGTAAAGTTGTACGCCCCTAAATATTTCACGATATAATTACGGTCAAATGTTCTTGTTAACAATTCAGGACGGTCAGATTCTGCCAGACCTAAGTTAACGCTAAATAATAAAATACCTGCTACAAATACTAGAGATAATTTATGCTTCGCAACACGGATTGGTTTAGGATTTACAAATTTCGTTGCGACTAAAACAATTAAAATGATTGTATCTAAGAAATATAGTGGATCATATAAGTGTAGCAATGCAAAAATACTACCACCTAAATCTCCAAAGTTATTCGATTGTGTTAATGTCGGGAACGTAATAAAGTCGCTGAAAAAGCGATAATATACTACGTTTGCGTATAAAAGTATAGACATTAGCAAATTAATAATAATTAACCAAATGTAAGCTCGTTTCCCTTTTGCGAATAATGCGAGCCCTAAAAATAGAACTGCTGAGCTTAACGGGTTGAAAAACAGTAAGAACTTTTGGATTGTGTTCGATATCCCTAAATTAAATTCTGTCACATATGCGGCATATGTTTTTAACCAAAGTAAAATAACAGCAAATACGAAAAATCCAAAATGATTACTTAATACTCGTTTACTCTTCAATAAAAATTGTTGCATCTCTCCACCTCTTTTGATCATCCAAGGCTTATTTTATATAAGTCTGTCTCTCTATTCAATTTTTCTTCTTCAAATAGATTTTATTTGTTTAACTATATGAAGAATATTAGTAATTATAATTTGTAGCTTTTATTTATTCAACTATTTCTTTTTAAACATTTTGACCTTGGTTTCTATTTAACAAAACACATTTGTAACATTTCCTGTTTTCTCCCAAGGCTCATCCACTAATTATGACTCCACAAACTATAATCCTTTATTTCCTCATTTGCAAACTAACCTATCTCCAATTTTGGTACATTCATGTAAATTACCCAATTTCATAAAATAAAAAATGTAGTTTGGGCAATTTGCTCAAACTACACTTTTTCGACTACCGTTTATCATCCTTTGTAGCTATCCCCTCTTCTTTTAACCAATTCTTTCAGTCCCATGAATATTACATTCCAACCATGATCAGAGCCATCCTGACACCCCTTTAAAGCTTTTTCAACATCATATTTTGTCCAATCTTCTTCATGAGCAACGATTATATTTTGTGAAAATATCATTTTAAATCCTTGTTGTTTCTCTTTTATTTCAACTGTGATTTTATCTAATAATTCACTAAACTGCGGCGTTTTTAATATAAATACTAATTTTTTTAGGACGATTCATTTCGATATATTCCCCAATTACTCCATAATCTTTTCCGCCACGATGATCAATAGTTTCCCAACTCCCTCCTACTTCAGGAGTATTTCCCGTTACTTTATCCGTCCCTTCCAATGTAAAAAACCATTTCTTCATCATTTCAGGGTTTATCCACGTTTCAAAAATTTCTTACCATCGCTAATGTTATTTTTGAATAATTATTCATTTTAATCCTCCCCCCCACTTTATATTAAAACGAATATTTGTTTACTTAAAAAACCCCCGCTCTCATAAAAGAAAGCGAGGGTTTTAATCATTTATTATTGACCTTTGTACATTGCATCAACTTGTTTTTGAAGTTCTTGACTTTCTAAGAACTCATCATACGTTGCTACCTTATCAACTACACCGTTTGGCGTTACTTCGATAATACGGTTTGCAATTGTTTGTACGAACTGATGGTCATGAGAAGTGAATAGTAATGTTCCTTTAAATGTGATTAAACCGTTGTTTAATGCTGTAATAGACTCAAGGTCTAAATGGTTCGTCGGATCATCAAGTGTTAATACGTTTGCACCGCTTAACATCATTTTAGATAACATACAACGAACTTTTTCTCCTCCAGATAAAACAGAAACATTTTTCTTTACTTCTTCACCAGAGAATAGCATACGGCCTAAGAAACCACGTAAGAAACTTTCTGACTCATCTTGTGGAGAGAACTGACGTAACCAATCAATTAAAGTGTAATCACTGTTCTCGAAGTACTCAGAGTTATCTCTTGGGAAATGAGCTTGAGATGTTGTTACACCCCATTTGAATGAACCGCTATCTGGCTCCATTTCACCCATAAGAATTTTAAATAATGTTGTCATCGCAATATCGTTACGTCCAATAAATGCAACTTTATCACCTTTATTTAAAGTGAAGTTCACATTATCTAATATTTTTTCGCCATCAATCGTTTTCGAAATACCTTCAACTGTTAATAGGTCATTTCCTACTTCACGTTCTGGTGTGAAACCAACGAACGGATAACGACGTGATGATGGTCTAATATCATCTAATGTAATTTTATCTAACAATTTTTTACGAGAAGTTGCCTGTTTCGCTTTAGATGCATTTGAGCTAAAGCGTGCAATAAAGTTTTGTAACTCTTTTACTTTTTCTTCTTTTTTCTTGTTAGAATCTTGCGTTAGTTTTAATGCTAATTGGCTTGATTCATACCAGAAGTCATAGTTACCAACGTATAATTGAATTTTACCGAAATCAAGGTCAGCCATGTGCGTACATACTTTATTTAAGAAGTGACGGTCATGGGATACAACGATAACTGTATTTTCAAAGTTCATTAAGAAGTTTTCTAACCATTGAATCGCTTTTAAGTCCAAATGGTTGGTAGGCTCATCTAGTAATAGAATGTCAGGTTGACCGAATAAAGCTTGAGCAAGTAATACTTTTACTTTCTCTGCCCCTGTTAATTCAGACATCTTTTTATCATGAATATCTTCACCAATACCTAATCCTTTTAGAAGGATTGCAGCTTCTGACTCAGCTTCCCAACCGTTTAGCTCAGCGAACTCACCTTCAAGTTCTGCAGCACGCATGCCATCTTCATCACTAAAGTCTTCTTTCATGTAAATTGCATTTTTCTCTTGCATTACTTTATAAAGACGTGTGTGACCCATCATTACTGTTTCTAGTGCAGGGAATTCTTCATATTCGAAGTGATTCTGTTTTAATACTGCTAGACGCTCACCTGGCGTAATATGTATGTCACCTGTTGATTGGTCAATTTCTCCAGATAAAATCTTTAGAAATGTTGATTTACCAGCACCGTTTGCTCCAATTAAACCGTAGCAATTACCTGGCGTGAATTTTATGTTAACATCTTCAAATAATTTGCGATCTGCGAAACGCAAACTAACGTTACTTACTGTAATCATTTGTGTCCTCCTACTAATACCGCTTATTTCAGCGTTTTCTCACCGATTGTCTTAAAAAATCGCATATTACGACTCAATTATTGTAGACTATAGCTATTATATAGTAGAAGCTGGATGAATAGCAACGGTTGATTAGCTTTCTACAACGAAATCGAATAGTTTTTATCCATTCCCCTAGCTATTTTTTGTATATCATCGACCTCTTTCTAATATCCCTATTCGCTTCTCATTCTATAATACATTGAATCATTTTTTCATTTCATATTTTATATACAAAAAACCTGTAGAGAAAACATTCCCTACAGGTTTTTCTTATTTCGTATTTATTATTTTCTCTTTATAACTCTTCAATTTACTCGTCAATCCTATTAAAGCAGGTAACAATATCGGCATTACAATTAAAGCTAATAGTAAAAGAGCAACGCCAACAACGGATGCTACTTGTATAAGTGTCAATACTCCTGAAGGAATTAACGCTGCAAATGTCCCTCCTAAAATAAGTGCCGCTGATAATACGACTCCTCCTATGTGACGAGATGCATTTACAATTTTCGTTACTGAATCCCCTTCTAGCTCATTGTATCGCATCATAACGAAGATGCTATAATCCACTCCTAAAGCGACAATCATAATGAAGCTAAAGAATGGAACATTCCAGCTTAATGACTCTACGTTTAATACATGTGCACTAATTTGTTCACTTATACCAAGTGATGCAAAGTACGCTAAAATTAACGACCCAATAATAAAGATTGAGTTTAAGAATGAGCGTGTAATCACGATTAATACAAGCGAAATCCCTAATAACATAATCGTAGCAGTACGTAGGAAATCTTGCCCGGTTACTTCTTTTAAATCAACGTTTCTAGCTGTTGTCCCGCCAATTGCTTTTTTCGCATCATTTAGTTCTGTTCCCTTTAACGTACCATCTATCGTTTTATTAATTTCTTGAATGATAGGCATCGCTTCTTTTGAATACGGGTTTACGTCTAAAATAATTGTCATTTTAGCAATCTTTCTATTATGTGACATGTACGTATTCAATGCTTTTTGGAAATCTTCTCCTTCTAAAACTTCTTTCGGAATATAAAATTTCTCAGAGCTTTTCGACTCATTTAACTCTCCTAAATATTTTTGAGCGTCACCTAGACCGTTACTTACTTTTCCTAATCCCTCTGTACTTTTAGATAAACCTGATTGCAATTGCCCCATCTTTTCTTGTAAATCTTTCAGTCCAGTTAATAACTGTCCTTGCCCATCGTTTATTTTCGTTAATCCAGATTGTAAGTCAGCCGATTTGTTCGAAATTTGTTTTGAACCTGTAGCTCCTTCGTTCAATCCATTTTTCAGTTCAGCAGCTCCTTTTTGTAGTTGCGTTACTCCATTGTTCATTTCCTTTAAACCATTATCTACTTTTAATAATGATTGATTTGCTTCTTTAAATGAACTCATCGCTGCTTTGTGCTGCGTCGCTAATTGATTTAATTCATTTGAAAGAACACTCAATTGCTTCTGAGCTTCTTTTGCAATTCCTAATGTTTGCTGCACATTAGGATCATTTGCTAATTCTGGTTTTGTTTGAATGAAATTGTTCATTAACGTTTCAATTTGTTCATATCCTTTTTTCGCACCATCAATCGCTTGAGAAATACTTCCGAAATATTGATCGTACGAACTTAAACCTTTTTCTAACTGAGCATAACCAGCATGAAGCTGCGAAGTTGCATTTGACAGGGCATTGATATTTCCGTTTAATGATGCTAGCCCATCCTCTATTTGCTTCGCTCCTTGTGCTCCATTGTTTATTCCATTCGATAATTGATTTAAAGCTGTTCCTAATGCTGATACGCCATTTTTCGCTTCATTTGTTCCATCAATTAACTTTTGAACATTTGCAAGACTATTTGAGTCATTACTACCCATTTTATCTTTCGCATCAGTTAATCCTTCATTAATTTCTTTTATGCCACCATTTGCATCGCCTAAGCCTGTATTCAATTCTCCGGCTTGTTTATTTATATATAATTCTTTAATCTTATCTCCAGTTGGACGCGTCGGTGAATATACTTCTGAGACTCCTTTAACTTTCGAGATTTTATCAGTAAGTTCATCTAAAGTTTGTAAAGAAGTCGCCTCATCTAACTTTTTATCCGATTGAATGACTAACGTACTTGGTGAAGAAAAACCAGGCGGAAAATGCTCTTCTATTACGTTAATCCCCATTTTTGATTCATATTTATTATCCACTTCAAATAAATCATTGTAATTAAGCGTGTTAGAATATTTTAATACGAATGGAATCGATATCACGAATACGATAATTAAAGCGATAAATGGTCTTGCTACTGAATTTTTTGCAAAGAATCCCCATAAGCGACTATCCTCATGACCTTTAAATGTTTTAACTGGATAAAACATTCCTTTTCCTAAAAGCACCATGAAAAATGGATTTAAAGTAGTTAATACGAGTAGTAGTACTGCGACACCAATTGCTACCGCTGAAGTAGATTGATATAATTTAAAACTCGCTAAAGCAAGAGATGCAAAGCCAATTAGTACTGCTATCCCGCTATATAAAACGGTTTTACCTGCCGATTTAAACGTTTCTTTCGTAGCCAAAAATGCATTTTCTTGTTTACTTAATTCTTCTTTAAATCTCGTATATAATAAAATGTTATAGTCTGTTCCTACTCCAAACAGGACGACAACTACAAACACTTGCGTAAAGTTTGAAAACGGAAAATTAAATTGATCAACAAGATGGGCAATAATCCCCATTGAAATTAAATACGAAACACCAACTGTAAGAAGAGAAATAATCGGAACAACTGGTGAACGGAATACAATGATTAATACTACAAGAATGAAAATGATTGAAATAACTTCTGTCTTTTTCACGCCCTCTTGAGAGGATATAAGAAAATCACCCGCTATTAAATCACTTCCTGTTAAGTACGTTGTAACTCCTTTCGTTTGTACTTTTTTATGAAGATTATTTGCAACTTTTGATATTTTATCATGTTTTTTATCTACCGATATTTGCGTTAAAATAGTCGTATTATCTTTAGAAACTAATTGTTTCTCCAGTTCTTTATTATCTAAATGTGAAATGACTTCCTTAATTCCTAATTGCTCTTTTTCATTTTGCAGGGCATTGATCGTTTTCGTTATTTCCTCTTTTTGCTCATTTGTTAAAGCCTTCTTACTTCCACTATTAAAGACAGCTATAATTTCATACTTTTCAGCCCCTTCTTTATCCATCTCCTTTATCATCTTGTCAGCAATACTGCTTTGTTCTGTATTAGGAATCGTGATTTGCCCTTTTTCCTTCACTAACTGATCCATATTAGGCATCGTTACGATCATTGCAATAGTAATAACTATCCATAATAGAAGAGATAAACTTCTCCAACTTTTTAGCTTGCTCATTTGAATCATCTCCTGTTATTAGAGTTTCATGGTGCATAGAGAATGAATATTCATTCCCTGTTTTTGAAAATATCATTTCGGAATGAACATTCATTCCTATTATCCTATTAAATTATTTTTCAATTCTATTAAATCACTCCCTGCGGAATGAATATTCATTCCATTAATTGTACAGATATATCATCTCCTGTAATCGTTTTTTATATTTATTTAGGAATGAATGTTCATTCCTGTCCTTATAAAGCTATAGAATCAAATGATTCTAATAGCATTCCAAGAGCTTTCTTCCAATTCTTTTACTAATTCTTTTGAGTATTCTAACTGCCCTGTCGCCATTACTTTTATTAATTTTTCAAGCGGTTGATATACAATAATAATTAAAGCAATTATAGGCAATGGACGAAGAAAACCTTTTTCGATTCCATCTTCAATAATATTCATAAAGAAGCCTATAAAATCGTCAAATATTTTCTTACTCTGTTCATCAAGAAAATAACTATCACAGTGCGAATTTGTAAAAAGAAAAGCATCCACATTGTTTCTCGCAAATTCAAATAAACGGTTATACGTATGACTAAACTGTTCTCGAATATTTGCTTCAACAGGAAAATCAGTTTTTATTGTTTCAGATAGCTGTAGCATGCTTTTTGAAAATAATGAGTTAACGAGTGCCTCTTTATTTTCAAAATAGCGATAAATAGTACCAGCGCCGACATTTGCTTTTTCAGCGATCATCGGAATTGTCGTACCATCGTAACCACGCTCTGCGAAAAGTTTTATAGCAGCATCAAAAATATCCTCTTGCTTATTTTTAGCCATTTTTCTCACCTCAATTTTCAGGAATGAAAATTCATTCCGTTTATAATTATAAATTACATGGATTAAAAGTCAAGTGGTTAACATTCATAATGCTTCATTAAAAGCAGCAATGTACTATGACTAATTATAGTACATTGCCATTTAAACATTAGTATGCCGCACAAAGCTTTACAAAATTAAAAGAAATCATAAATAAACGGCTTACGCACCGGCACTACATTCTCAAATGCACGTATCTCCTCTTGGCTACCGCTTATTAAGTCTATTTCATTTAATTCTAGCGGTCGCTTGTAACCAAACATAATAGTAGATAACGCATTAATATCGATTTGAATTCCATTTTCTTTTGCTGTTTCTTCTTTAACGATTGTTATTTCATTATTTTTAAGTTGAACCGTTACGTTATTCCACGGTGCAAATGAATCTGTAATATGTAAAATTACTTCTTGCTCTTCGTTGTTCCAGTTCCATTCATATTGTTTGAAAAACTGTTCTACATCTACAATTCTTCCCATGAAATATGGAGTTACTTCTGCTTTTACTCGTGGTTCTTGTAATGTGTAAAGAAGTGGTTCTGTCTCACTTAGTATCATTTCTAGATCTTTAATCATAGAATCATGTTGGCAGATGAAGTTCCAAAGACCAATTCTTGCTTCATTATGTAATGGGACAAATTCTTCTACTTTCATTTTAGAATTCTCTATTTTGTATAAAATGTAACCAGCCGCCGTTTTATTTTCATCGTAGTAAACTGCCAATGTTAAATCATGATACACCGCTTGTAGCCACCATTTACGTCCGCGAACTAACATACCAGAAAATCGTTCTGCAAATGTTTCATATAGATTCTCTACTTCTTCTGGATGATTATCTTTACTAAAACGTTTCACTGTACCATTCACTTGTTTTTTAATTATTAAATCGCTCTTTGTCATCTGACATACGATTCGATTCGCACAAAGTTCCCAGCCGTATTTACGATAAAATGAAACGGCAAATGGATGTAACATCGATACACTATATCCATCTCTTTTCATAGTTTGCAGTGAATGCTGAAGTAACTCTTTTACATATCCACTTCTTCTATATTCCGGATACGTCGCTACCCCCGCAACGCCGCCCATTTTAAACTTTTCTTTTCCTATGTAAATATGAAAAGGAATTAAGTGCAACTTTGCAGCTAACTCTTCTCCTTCCATAATACCGTATATTTGATGGCTTTCCTTCATTCTTGCAATTTTCTGCTCTATCCATTCTTCATTTGCTTTATATTGAAAAGCATATTCTGATAAACGTAATGCTTCTCTAAACTTATCTTCTTTTAATTGTATAACGTTCATATATTTCTCCTCCATTCCTCGTTTGAATTATATCATAATTCAAACTATTATAGTTCGGTAAGTGAAATTACGAGGATGTTTCAACAAAAGATATCGATTTAGAAACAATCTAACATAAAGGCTCTTTTCAACTGCTTTCTATTGGCGGCATAAGAATATTAAACGCCTTGCGTTCTCTTGGGTTTGCGAAGCTAAGAGGTACCATTGAAAGTGATGAAACTTATGACAACGGCAACATTACGGGCATAAAAAAAACCAGTTGATTGAGAGAAACTGGTTCAATAAAGGTTTTATATTGGATATTCATTCAACCAAATTAATGCTTGTTCATAATCATCGAAAAATTTTACGGATTCTTTTGTATTGGATTGTTGTAAATAATTCATTATCTCCCCTTCTTCAAGGAGAAACGCAATTGCCTTACTGTGATTCAAAATGGTTTCATTGAAGAACTTATCTTTCCATGCTTTTTGAACAGAAAAATGATCTGGCGTGTATCCTTTTCTATCGACCAACAATTTGTATTTCCGACCCTCGGAAATGAATTGCTGACAAACCTGCTCGAAGCCATTAAACCATTCATAAACATCAGCTGTATTAATCTTGCCAATTAGATGGGTAACAATTAAATCCCCTGAAACTGTTGTGCTGATATTCTGTTTACTCAACTTGGAATCATCTCCCTTAATTACAATTATGCGTAAAAATCTCATAAAATCAATAAGGATAAAATTCTTACGCAATAAAGCAACATTATTTACGAAAAAAGCCAACATAAAAAAGCAGATACATTGCATATCTGCTTCTCATCACTTTATTTAGCTAACGTTTGCAGTTCTTCAAAAAATGTAGGATACGATACACCTACTGCTTCTGCATCTTCAATCGTTGTTTCTCCTTCAGCTATACAGCCGGCAATCGCAAGCATCATTCCAATGCGGTGATCACCGTGACTATGTACTGTAGTTCCTTTTAGCTTACATTTACCGTAAATAATCATTCCGTCGTCGGTCGCTTCAATACGAGCTCCTAGTTTCGTTAGTTCAGCAACGACTGTATCAATACGGTTCGTTTCTTTTACTTTTAATTCGTGTGCATCTTTAATGACTGTAATTCCTTCTGCTTGTGTTGCTGCTAAAGCGATTACTGGAATTTCATCGATTAATCTTGGGATTATATCTCCGCCAATTTCGATTCCTTTTAGTGAAGACGTTTCGATTGTAATGTTTGCAGCTGGTTCAGATGCCCCTTCGTTAATTGACTCTACAGTAAATGTAGCACCCATTTTCTCTAAAACATCTATAATACCTGTACGTGTTGGGTTCATCCCCACATTTTGTAATAGTAGTTTACTATTTGGAATAATTGCACCTGCTACTAAGAAAAATGCCGCTGATGATACGTCACCTGGCACATGAACGTCTGTTGCTATTAACTTCTGTCCTCCTGCTAGTTTCACTGTTTTCCCCACGCGAGTTACTGTAACGCCAAACGCTTCAAGCATTCTTTCTGTATGATCGCGGGAAATATGAGGTTCTGTAACAGTTGTTACACCTTCTGCGCGAAGGCCTGCAAGTAAAATAGCTGATTTCACTTGCGCACTTGCTACCGGTGAAGTATATTCAATCGCCTTTAAATTCCCGCCTCGTATTGTGAGCGGCGTAAACGTTCCTTCTTTTCGGCCATCAATTTTTGCACCCATTTGCTTTAGTGGATTTGTTACACGTTGCATCGGTCTCTTCGCAATTGAAGCATCACCTTGCACGCAAGAAAAGAATGGTGTGTTTGCAAGTATTCCTGACATTAATCGAATCGTTGTACCAGAATTACCAACATCTAATACAGCTTTTGGCTCTTGTAAACCTTCTAATCCTGTTCCAATTACCGTAACTTCGTCTCTATTTTGTGTAATCTCTACTCCCATTTCTTTAAAACAAGAAATAGTACTTAAACAATCCGCACCAGGAAGAAATCCTTTAATTGTTGTTTTACCTTCCGCGATTGCGCCAAACATGACAGCGCGATGGGAAATTGATTTATCTCCAGGGATTGTAATTGTGCCATTCAATCCGTTATTTACAGTTTGTACTGTTTTTTCTTTCACGTTGTCACCCTCCTCATTAAATTGTTTCATACGTTTGGTATTCTTCTTTTCCGAGCGCAATTTTTGCCTGCGTTCGATCCTCTTCTCTTTGGAAACTAATTCGTAAAACTCCGAGCAATCCTTCTCGCGCTTCTAATATTTGCAAGTTCGTAATACTAATTTCTTCTTCTGCTAGAATGCTTGTGATATGGGCTAATGCCCCTACTTTATCTAAAACGTCGACGTATAAGTCGTGATAGGCAGGAATCGCCCCTCTTTTTCGAACTGGTAAAGAGTCACGATATTCTTTCGCATCTGCAAAATAACTTTGTATTTCTCCTGCATCTCCTTTAGAAACCGTCTTATATAGCTCTTCCATTTCTGAAATCCATTCTTCTAATAGTTCCAATAAATGCCCGCGATTTTGCTTTACGATATCACTCCACATTTTCGGACTACTTGATGCAATACGTGTTATATCTTTAAATCCGCCTGCCGCTAGTTGATGAATAAGCGGATTATCACCAGCATGTTTCTCAACTTGTTTTACTAATCCTGCTGCAATTAGGTGCGGAAAATGACTAACTATTCCTGTTATATAATCATGTTCTTTTGTATTTAATACAAGAAAATGAGAGCCTGTTCCTTTTAACCATTCTTTTAGCTCGTCTACTTGATCCGCCTGCACGTGATTCATTGGCGTTAAAATGTAAAATGCGTTTTCAAAAAGGTGTGCCTTTGCACTTTCAACTCCTGTTTTGTGAGAACCTGCCATCGGATGACCGCCGATAAATGAAACTTTCTTTGTTAATAAAGCTTCCGCTTCATTCATGATTGTCCCTTTCGTACTTCCTACATCGGTAACAATGACATCTTCTCGTAAATGAAATGATGCAAGTTTGTGTAACAACTTTTTCGTTTCTTCAACTGGAGAGGCAAATACAATTAAATTTGCCTCCTCACATGCACGCTGTAAATCTACTGCTACTTCATCAACTACATGTAATTCTTTTGCGCGCTCTACTTGCTCTTTAAATATGTCATAACCGATAATCGTTACATCGTGCTCTTTTTTAATCGCTAATGCAAGAGAGCCTCCTATTAATCCAGTACCGATTAATACTACCTTTTTACACATTTGCCTCATCTCGAGACTTACCTTTTTTATTTTCAAAGTGTTGTTTTAACACTGAAATCACTCCTTCATTTTGTTCCCTAGTTCCGATTGTAATACGGACACCATTTGGGAACGGACGAATAATAAACCCTGCATGCGCACAAGCTTCATAAATTTCCCCAGCATCATCTACCGGCAAGAAGATAAAGTTCGTTTGCGACGGATAAAATGGAATTTCATTTTCCGTACAAAAACTTTCGTATTGTTGTAATCCTTCTGTATTAACACGAACTATTTCTTCAATAAACGCTTCATCGTTAAAAGCAATCGTCGCTGCTTTTTGCGCTAATGAAGATACGTTAAATGGCAAACGTACGACATTTAATTTCTCGATTAACTCTTCCTGTCCAATCGCATAACCAACGCGGAAAGAAGCTAATCCGTACGCTTTAGAAAACGTTCTAAGTACAAGAATGTTGTTATGTTTTTCTAGAAGCGGTAATGTCTCAGGGAAATCTTTTGCTGTTACGTATTCATAGTACGCTTCATCAATGACAATTAACGTATTTTCACTAATGCTTTCAATGAATTGAGTCAATTTTCGCTCATTCACATATGTGCCTGTCGGGTTGTTCGGATTACAAATCCATACGATTTTTGTATGTTCATCAACTGCTGAAGAAATTTCATCTAGATCATATACACCGTTCTTTAAAGAAATTTCTTTCACTTCACAGCCTTCAATAATTGCATGATGACGGTACTGAGGGAATGTCGCGCCAGCAGTTACGATATTATCTCCTTTACAGAGCACTGCACGACTTATAATTTGAATGACTTCATCAAGTCCACTACCACAAAGCACTTGTTCCATTTGCACTTGTAATTTCTCTGCAATTGTTTGACGGAGTACTTCAGCACCTCCGTCAGGATATAAAGCATGTTCCTGCGACGATTTTTGTAATTCTCCTAAAACACGAGGTGAACAGCCAAATGGATTTTCATTTGATGCTAACTTAACAAATGAATGATTCCCGTATACTTCTTTCATTTGCTCTGGTGATTTACCTGGTTTATACGGTTGTAATGATGATAGTTGATCTTTTACTCGCATGTTAAATCCACCTTTTCATTAAAATTCTTTTGCGTATTTGTTATGTTGCGAAATATTTTGTTTTAGTAATTCCATGCGATCTTTTCCGAATTGCTCGACTAGTGCACCGGCAAGTTCCCATGCAACGACAGCTTCAGCTACAACACCTGCTGCTGGTACTGCACAGCTATCAGATCTCTCAATACTCGCTTGGAACGCTTCTTTCGTATCAATATCTACGCTTGCTAACGGTTTATATAATGTAGGAATTGGCTTCATTACGCCTCTTACGACAATTGGCATACCTGTTGTCATACCGCCTTCTAAACCGCCGGCATTATTCGTATTTCTCGTGTATCCTTTTTCTTCATCCCATAAAATTTCATCGTGCACTTTACTTCCCGGCTGTCTTGCCGCTTCAAAACCAATTCCGATTTCAGCACCTTTAAACGCATTCACGCTCATAATAGCACCGGCAAGTTTTGCATCTAATTTGCGGTCGTAATGAACGTAGCTACCAACTCCAATTGGCATTCCTTCTGCAATGACTTCGACAATACCGCCTATAGAATCTCCGCTACTTTTCGCATCATCAATCGCATTCATCATCTCTTGTTCTACTTCTTTATCTAAACATCGAACTGGTGAATTTTCAGTTATCGTTTGAATTTCTTCAATTGGTAAGTTTGAAATACGCTTCGCTTGTACCCCACCAATTTCAAGAACATGCCCTGCAATTTCCACGCCTAATTCTTTCAAAATTTGTTTCGCAACTGCACCAGCAGCAACACGAACTGTCGTTTCTCTTGCAGAAGAGCGCTCTAATACGTTTCTTATATCACGATGGCCGTATTTAATTGCCCCGTTTAAATCCGCATGTCCTGGACGTGGTTTTGTAATTGTACGTTTCATATCTTTACTTTCTTTTTCCGAAATTGGCTCTGCACCCATTACTTTCGTCCAATGTTTGAAATCATCATTTTTTACAATTAACGTGATCGGCGAGCCAAGTGTCATCCCATGACGAACACCACTTACAATTTCAACTGTATCAGTTTCAATTTGCATGCGTCTTCCGCGCCCATGCCCTTTTTGTCTTCTTAATAATTCTTTATTAATATGTTCCGCTGTTAATGTTAAACCTGCTGGTACACCTTCTAAAATAACTGTTAACTGCGGCCCATGTGATTCTCCAGCTGTAATATATCTCATTTCTCTTGCCCCTTTACTATTTTTTTGTACAAAAAAGTCCCTACTGAGCGCTCAGTAGGGACGATGTTTATCGCGGTACCACCCTAGTTGTAGACTTCTTTCGTCTACCTCTCTTCTTCTTTAACGATCGTTTGACCGTCTTTCTCTCCAAAAGTTGGCGGGAAAGATGCTCCAAGGCTGTAATTCATGCTTACCTTTGTACTGATTCACACCGGCCATCAGCTCTCTTTAACAGTGAGATAAGCACTACTGTTTCCTCTTCAGCGCATTTATGATATGGAATTAAGATAATTTATTTTTGAAACCTTTTAACTCATCCATGAATCTATGGAATTCTGGAATATCCATTTGTTGCGCAGAATCTGATAACGCAACTGCTGGGTCTGGATGCACTTCCGCCATTACTGCATCTGCTCCAATAGCAAGTGCTGCTTTCGCTGTTGGTAATAGTAAATCTCTACGTCCTGTTGAATGTGTTACGTCAACGATAACTGGTAAATGTGTTTCTTTCTTTAAAATCGGTACTGCTGAAATATCTAATGTGTTACGTGTCGCTCTCTCGTATGTGCGAATACCGCGCTCACAAAGAATAATTTGGTCATTACCTTGTGCAATGATGTATTCCGCTGCATTAATGAACTCATCAATCGTTGCTGCTAAACCACGTTTTAATAATACTGGCTTATTAACTTTACCTACAGCTCGTAGTAAATCGAAGTTTTGCATGTTACGTGCTCCAACTTGAATTACATCAACGTATTCTAGCGCCATTTCAACATCGTTCGGATTTAAAATTTCACTAATAATCGCTAAGTCGAACTCATCTGCTACTTGGCGTAAAATTTGTAAACCTTCTACTCCTAAACCTTGGAAATCGTATGGAGATGTTCTCGGTTTGAAAGCACCACCGCGCATTAATTTTAAGCCTTGGTCTTTCATAGCTTGCCCTACTTGGCGAACTTGCTCTAAACTTTCTACCGCACAAGGTCCCATGATGAACGTTTGTGTTCCGTTTCCAATCAATTCACCTTTAACATTAACAATTGTATTTTCTTTTTTCTTTTTACGTGAAACTAGTAATGCTTTACGGTTATCATCTTCTTGTAATTCTAAGCTTGCTTTGAAAATCGTTTTGAAAATATGTTGAATCGTTGACGTTTCGAATGGTCCTTCGTTATGCTCTGCAAGCATATCAAGTACTTCACGCTCACGTACTGGATCAAAGCGTTTCGTACCTTGTACTTGTTTTTGCTCCCCAATCTTTTGAACGATTTCACCGCGTTTGTTTAATAGGTGTAATAATTGTAAGTTAATTTCATCTACCTGTTTACGTAATTGATCTAATTCGTGATTTGCCATTTGGAAATCCTCCTCTAATGTTTTAAAAGTATAGTAAGAGAATAAAAAATTCTCTATTTTCTGAACTGGTTAATTATACAAATTTAAAGTGGAATCGATACCTCTTCTTATTTTAAACTAATAATTACCATAAAGACACTAACTACTAGTTAATAAGCCACTTTTTTGTACAAAAAAGCCCTACTGATTCAATCAGTAGGGACGATATTTATCGCGGTACCACCCTAGTTGTAGACTTATTTCGCCTACCTCTCTTCATTGTTAACGATCATCTGACCGTCTTTCCCTTCATAAAGACAATAACTATCTTTACTACGAAAAAGATGCTCCAGGACTGTAATTCGCTCTTGTTTTTGTACTGGTTCACACCAACCACCAGCTCTCTGTTACAGGGAAACAACAACTACTTCTTTTCCTTTCAACGCGTGACTATTTTATTTTCAAGTTGGACCACTAAAATACAAAAAGTCCCTACTGAATAAATCAGTAGGGACGATATTTATCGCGGTACCACCCTAGTTGTAGACTAACTTTCCGTCTACCTCTCTTCACTGTTAACGATCAATTGACCGCTTTTCCTTCATAAAGACAATAGTATCTTTACTACGAAAAAGATGCTCCAAGACTGTAATTCATGATTATCCCTGTACTGGTTCACACCAACCACCAGCTCTCTGTTACAGTAAGACTAACCACTACTGTGATCTCTTCATTGCACTTTGTTTATTCAAATGTTTTTGAAATTGAATAAGTATGATTCGTATTATAGAACGCTTTTCAAAACACTGTCAATAACTTTTTATATATTTTTTAAAAATTCCACTTCCGCCCTATGATTCCTCTTGTAAATTCTCCGTTACGATTCCGATGCGAATTATTTCATTTTCTATTAAATTTAATACATGTCTTTCTACTTCATACCTGGTTAATAGTTCTTTTATTTGTATGATCTCACTTTCAAGTAAATCGGCTTCTTGACACGTCTGCAGTAAAGTAAAAAACACATTTGCATACAATTCTTTATACGCTTTCATACGCTCTTTCTTTTCAAGTATCTCTATAAACAACTGTTTCATTTCTTCTTGATTAGATTGTCCTTCCACACCTTGAAATTTACTCGAAATAATATTTAATCCTTTTTCTAAAACCTCATCCATGCATAAAACAATACGTAAAAGCATCATGTATTCTCTCGTTGTTATTAAGCCCATTTTCGGACGTTCTCTTAAAAACACACTAAGCCACGCTGTCCAAAATTTTTGTTGTTCCTTACCACTTAACGTTTTTACGTAGTAGCATAAATACTGCATAAATTTAATTTTATTCTCTTCGTTTTCTTGCATCAAAAGTGGATATAACCAATCTGTTTTTTGCTCCCAATATAATACGCATTTAATAAATACAAAGCTAAGCCATTTTAAAAATGCTTCTCTCGTATATGGATGTAGTGCATCTAAATGTTCTACTGCACACTTAATATATCTTCTTATTTCTGTAAACAAAGGTAGATTAATTTGCGTATAACATAATCCCGCCCACGCATATTTCGTAAGCTCACTTTCTTTCTTTAAATCTAAGTAAGGTAATACATTTTTCCGACACCATTGCTTCTCAATATGGTATAAAAACGTAATATCTGCTGTTAAACGCGCAAACATGAAATTCGTTCTTTCCGAAGTAACCCTTACCTGCTCCTCAAATAAAAATAAATATTCATACACGTTGCGATCGTATAAATGATCATATGCTAGCAGTTTTAGTAATACAGCGGTCATCTTCCCAACAGGATGCTGTATAGATTCATTGTAAAACTCTTGTTTTCCAATCTTAAAATCCGATTCCCCTCTCATAACTTGTGGAAGTACAGAAAAAGCAAAGCGTTTTACAATCCTTATACTATTTTCATCTAACTCTTCTAATCGATTACTAATTTCATATAGAAAACTACTAATTAACCAATGAAAAGCAGTATTTCTAATAAATTTCTGCAATAACGGAATAATCCTTTGAATTTGCTCACTCGTTAAATCCCTATTATTTCGCCATTCTCTAATACATACAAACCATACTTCATTACTAATTTCGTGCACGCCTACTAGTTGATAAGCAAACGAAATACTCCACTCTACATTCAATTTACACGCTTTTGATAACATCTCTAAAAAATGGCGTTGTTCAAAAACACCGTCTCTTGAAAAATGCCGAACTTGCTCCATTATTTCATCGTCTTTCAGCTGCAGTAATCCATCAGCTGTTACATTGCATGTAATACGTTGTTCATTTGCCTCTTTCTTTGGAACACTGTATAGATCTGAAGAAAAATGGGGGTGTTTCTGTTTCATTAGCTCGTATCCTTCCGCCGTACACTTACTATTCGAATCACACGTGAATAGTAAGTCTAATACAAGACAAGCATCAAACGCCCTCTCTTCTGCAAGATACTCTAATACATGTTGAATTACTTCTTCTTTCGTTTCCTCTAAAGCATCTGCGTAATAATTCTTTAAAAGTTGAAACACTTCATGTTTACATGTGAAATCTAACAGAACATCTACATGTAACAGCCACTTCAGTTTGTCATCCGCTGTAACGAATACATTATTAATCATTGCTTCAATTGCAATTCGCTTTTGAAGTACACTATCAGTTTCTATCATTTCTGTAATATAATGATTTGCTTTTTTCTCATTGTTTTCACATAAATATGTAAGACACTCTTTTACAATTTGAATTAAAAATGTAAAATCATTTTGCTGTAACTCCTGCTCTGAAATTTCTCTATCTCTTCTTTTCAGTGCATTTTGTCTTAATGACAATAGTTGTATCTTTTCTAACCCCGTAACCATAATCGGATTTGCGTAGTAAGTAATATGTGGTCTCATTTTCTCTTTCCAAATTCGCTCCACATGAGAAAAAATAGGCATTGGTATACGACTCGATTCCTCGAGTTCAATCGACTCTTGCGTATCATTTCCCCATCTTCTTACACGCTTCAATTTAAGTTTCCCGTCTAAAATAAACGTTAATAGCAACAAGCCAATTTCTTTATGCTCAGGGAAAGAACATTTTTGCAATAAATATGTGATCATTTCAATAGAGCTACTATCTTTCTCTGCTGTTTCTAATAAAAGCAATGTCCATCTTGCAAACAACAAAGGGTCCATCGTTTCTTTCGTTTCGTTTAAGTAAGTACAAATTGTTCGCCACCATAACGGGGATATTTTAGAATGATTTTTAAAAATCAATTGAAATAGTTCTTTTTGATGACTAAATAGAAATTGCTCCACTAACCATTCCGCAAGCAATTCATCTACTTCATCATAATTTGCTGTAAGCAGAAATAAATTTCTTAGTTTCCCTTCTGCTTCAAGCCATTCCACCCATTCATAATCACGAGCAAATTCAACGAAGTACCGAACGGTTTCAATTTTTTTTATTGACTGTTTTATATAGGATAATTGCTCCTGCTCTACTGATGGAGGAACGGTTACAATATCACGAATACGCATTCTTTTCGTAATATAATTATCCCCCATTAATTCCGCCCACCGCTTCACCGCTTTCACAAGCGCCTGATGATTATTTGCTTTATTCGGATACACAATCGGTCTTATCCCTAAATGCTCCCAATGATATGTATTATCACCTTGTGCGACGAAAGCATAACGCCTTGTACTCGGTGGTAAGCCTGTTGCTAAATATTTCATTACAGGATCATTATGACTATACCCAACGAATAAAACAGTGTAATTTGAGAATAGATCAACTAAAAATCGTCTCGCCCACCCTTCTGTTAAGTAAGCCCTTCCAAAATCACCATCCGTTAAAATTAAAGCTTCTTTCTCTTGTTCTACATTCCCATGTATGTAAGCCAACCCTTTAAACGCTCTCCCTGTCGGCAAAGCAGGTGCATAATAAATATTCAGCTCTCTATTCATTTCTGTAATTACAGACGTAAAATGTTGATCAAAGTTTGTCGTTACAATTCGAACATCCGTATCTAACGGAAACAGCCTTGGAATCGCATAGTGTAATGGATTTGGTTTTGATTTTTCTATATTAACGAGGTCTCTTGCAACTTGATGCACATCTTTCGTTTTCGCAATTTTACCGAGATAATAATCGTGGGGTTCTGTCATCTCACGCCTTTCGACATATAAAGCTTTCGAAATTTCATCAACTAAATCATCGAAATTCGGTAAGTTTGATTTCCCCTTCATAGAAACTCCTGCTCCAACGAATAATACTAACTTACCTTGTTCAAGGTGATCGATTAACTCATCTGGAATTTCTACTTCTGAAGTTATCCACATCCCGGATTCCCCCTTACCTAAAAATGTCATACGCTCTCATTTCACTATAACATTTTTTGATTTTTTTTTTAATATTTAGATAAAATTTCAGCATGATAAAGTTTTATATAAATTAAACCGTTCCAATGTATGAACTCCTGCATTTATTGTAAAACTATGTATAAATGGAAGGTGTAAATATTGAATGATATTACTGTAATACTTATCAAATTTATATCATGCATCATCGCTTTTAGTATCGGACTAGCTCTATTTTTCCCAGCAACGCTCGTCCAAATCATTTCTTTTAGTCTCTTCGTCACAATCGTTTCTTATATGTTTGTTGATAAAATTATTTTAAATCGAATTGGCAATTCCGCTGCCATTATGACGGATTTCTTACTTACGTATTTAAGCGTTTGGATTTTCGGTAATATTTTATTAGACAACTACATGCAAATTGCATGGGGCAGTATCCTTTCTGCCATCGTCTTTACATTATCAGAAGTAATCGTCCATCGCTTTTCTAATTCCCACACAAGGCACAACAATGACAACATTCGAATTAATCGCCGGTTTGCATATGGTACAGAGTTTGCTGAAGAACAGAATGTGTTGGATAAAGATAAAAAGAAGTAATGTTTTGATGAAGGAGCTCCATCGCCATCAAGCTAAAAAAAGCAAATACCCCAAAATGAATAAATTGATATCTCCAAGAGATATTGTACATTTTTTTGTTTTTTGGTGTAATAAAACGCTTATGTTGATGAGCATGGCATGTGTGCTACCCCTTCTAAAAAAGTAAAAAACAGTGTTTATCGAGAGTAAACCATCTTAACTGTAATAACTAATTAAAGAAAAGGGCAGAATCTGTATCCGAAGATCCAGATTCTGCCCTTTTCTTTAATCGCATTTTTCTATTTGGTCGCCTTCTTCACCTGCATTTTCTGCCGAACTATCCGTTCCGCCTCCCACTGCATGTTGCTGTTTAGTATTAGAACTTTCGATGGCAGCATTGGTTCCCGCTGCACTGTCTTCTCCACCACCACTTGCCACTTGAGTAGCACCAGCCTGTTCCTTACGGGTTTTATTAATTTGATTATTGATGATAAGTACAAATTCCACCTCTTCATCCGAAGTTTCTTTTTTCATTTTATGCGGCTCAATCTGGTCCCCACTAATTCCCTTATTTATGGCTTCGCCTCCAGCGCCCACCGTTTCTTGCTGTCGAGTATTCGATGAATCGATTGCTGCATTACTTCCTGCTGCACTATTTTGTCCGGCTCCACTGGCAATTTGTGTTGTATTCGGTGCAAATGTAATCTGATTATTAATGACAATGACAATTTTTCGTTTATCAGCAAGATTTCCCAAATTAATTTCTTCTCCATCTTTTTTTACAAATCGAAACGTGATTTTTTCATTGTTTTCCATATTCTCCCCCCTTTGTAATATTAAATGACTGGAGAATGATAATGGATTGGACAAGCGTATTTTTTTTATAAATATGTGCCCCCGCCCACAATGAAAGATGTATTACCAGGTTCCGGTATTTTCCTCGTATTAGGTACGTTGGCTTGGCGACAGTCCAGCATCCGCCAAATTTTGATGCATGGCGAAAAAACTTATAGGAGATATAGAAAGAGAGATTAGTAGAAACATTGGTATATAAAGGTTTCTAGGTTTGATTATATTTTTCTATTTCCTTTTCTTATTTAGATTTATCAGCCAAATACCTAGCATAGTGAATTAAATTTCTAGCTACATCTAGTTCAAGATTAAATATATTAGGTACCCCTGGTCTCCAATTCACCTCAAATAACCACAATTTTTGATCTTTATCAATCCCTACATCAATTCCTAACTCATCAAATAATACATCCCTAAATAAAGAATTAAAATGGTTAGAAAAAGTTACTGCAAATCGTTCTAAATACCTTTTAATATTATACCAATCGTTATCAAACTCCGCTTTTAAAAAAACATCTAAATAAGTACTATAACCACCCTTAGCCATATTTGATACAATACTTCCTAATGGACCTATTCTCGGGAATATAGAAGTAACAACCCACCTGCCTTCCCCATTTCTTTGAACATGCAATCGAAAATCATAAACATGACCAGATTTCATTTGACATGAAATAAACTGTTGAATTATGTAGCCTTGCTCTTGAATCTTATCAGATATAAAGCTCCGTAATTGTTTTTTATTAATAGATGAAATTTGTTCTGACTCATTCATACTGTAATTCATCCCATTTTTTTCAATGAAAACAATACCACTACCTTGATGTCCAGAAATAGGTTTAATAATAAGTTTTTCATAACGATTAATCATGTCAAAAAACTTATTAACATCATTTAATTCATAAAAAGGAATAAGATATTGCTTAAATTTTTTCGCTCTATTTATTCTGTTATATACACTTAATTTATTTCCAATTGAATGACTTGTAAAAGGAACTTTTTCATGTAGATAATCATAGATTTGCTGATTTTTATCACTAACATGAACACTTGCATTGTAAATAACATCTGGAAAAGAAAATTCTTGTTCCATCCATTTACCATTTTCATAAGTTTTACCTAAAATCTTCTTCGTTTCTAAATTTACTTTTCCTAAAGTAAAATAAAAAAAGTCCACACCTTCAGCTTTAGCTACAGCAGCGTAAGTATATGCTTTCTTTACGTCATTCGGATCTTTCCGATGATGAAGCATACCAATTATAGTCATGTTAGTTCTTCTTCCCTTCTTTCTAAAGATTTTTTTCAAAACAAATATCAAATTCATAATATATATATTCATGTTCTCCCTCATTCAACCATTTTTCGAAAAATCCAGAACAAGCTTAACCTCATTTTAATATTCTACCTATAGAAATAATAAACCTCAGGTTTTATAAAATGATAAATGATAAAGGTTAAGGTGACATAAAATGGATACTATCGTTTTCATTGAAACAAATAAATCTGGATCAAGTAGGGAAGCAATCAAAGCAGCTGAAAAACTTAATTTCTTTACTGTTTTATTAACTAAAAAAACAAAATTTATTAATGAACGCACTATATTCCCTGATGTACATCAGATGATTTTCACTGATATACATGATTATGATAATATGATTACAACAATTGAAAAATTAAATAAATCAGGAAAAAACATAAAAGGGATATTTAGTTTTATTGACCCTTATGTTTATGTGGCTGCGCGTTTATCAGAAAAATTTTGCTCAAACTCACATACTGTATCTACTAAAGCTATCTATCGTATGGAAAACAAAATATTAACTCGTAATGTACTTAAAGAATTACCAATCTCACTCAAATATTTAATTTACAAACCAACAGAATCATTATCATCTTTTCTTGAAAAAACTAAAGAGATGAATTTCCCTCTTATTGTAAAATCCCCTAAATCAACAGGATCCAAAGATGTATTATTAGTAAAAAATAAAGATCAATTAATCTTATCTATACAAAGTCTTTTAAAAAAACTACCTAATGAAGAAATTCTACTTGAAGAATATATAGATGGACCTCAGTACTTAGTTGAAATTTTAGTTCAAGATGGAAAAGTCCATATTATAGCAGTAATTGAACAAGAAATTACACTTTTTGAACGCTTTATTGTTACTGGTTATTCTTTACTAGGACAGGTAGACAAAAGACTATATAATAGTCTTTTCAATGCAGTTAATTCTGTTATTCAGGCTTTTAATATGAAAAATGGAGCGTGTCATCTAGAACTCCGGAGAATAAAAGATATTTGGAAATTAATTGAGATAAATCCCAGAATATCAGGTGGAGCAATGAATGACATAATTGAAATTGGACATGGAATCAACTTAGTGCAAGAGACTATTCAGTTAATGTTAGGAAATAAACCTTCACTAAATAAAAAACATTATAAATATGTGTACGCTCATTACCTAACAGTTAAATCTAAAGGAAAACTAATTCGAGTTACAGGGAAAAACCGTAGTTCTAAATATCGTGGTGTAGAGAAAGTTTATATAAAACCTAAAAAAGGAACTATCTTAAAACCACCTTCATCAATGGGACATCGATGTGGATACGTTTTAGCAGCAGCCAATTTTAAAACAGAAGCGAAAAAAATAGCTTTAGAAGCAGCTAAAGAAATTTCATTTGAAATCCAAAAAGAATAAAAACAACATATATACACCAACAGAGAAAAATATACTAAAAATCACATCTCTTATAACTCTAATTATTATAATCTGTCATTATTCATAATAAAAAAATCACTCCTCATCTATTTTTATATGAGAAGTGAGCTTTTTATATGGGCTATACACCAGCGAAACTCCCATTAATGCCGTACGATGCGTTAACTTATGCAATTAGTGAAAAATTTAATTTAAAATTCGGTAAAGCCAAAATTTCAAGCGATTTAATAAATATTTGTGTGGCTGGTACAATATGTGTAATTTTCATTCAATCATTAGGCTCAATTAGAATCGGTACACTAATTGCCGCCCCTTTTATAGGCAAAATTTTTGAGTTGATGATACCAGATTATCAACTCACTCTTCTACACTGGGTATTTAAAACAGATAAAACTGCCTAAGGAGTCATAATAAAGTATAGGAACAGGGGAATGTCTAATTTGTAGATGTGTATTTAGTAGAGAAGTGCAAAACACTAATTATACGGATTGTGATAGTGAATTTTTTCTTCAAGGGATAGCACCACATCGCTATCAAGCTAAGATTAATTTGTATGCATATAATCAAAAAAGATGCTATTTTTTTTAGAAATATACAGAAAGAATGGTGTTTTGTATGACTCTATCGATTCAAGATGAGTTTCATTTATTCGCTGAAAAACTACAGTGATTTCTATCTCCAAACATCCTTCAACAGCTCGCGCAGGAGACGGGTTTCGTAAAACGTAAAAGTAAGTACGGTGCTCGGGATTTGGTCGCTTTATGTATTTGGATTAATCAACACGTAGCAAATGATTCCCTCAATCTATATCGACCGTAAATCGAAATTTTCCGGCATTTTTTTATTTGAAATCGTTTTATCGACTCACTTCGACAACTTGTTTTCAAATAAAAAAGCGGCCACTCTTTTAGAGACAGCCACTTTCCCACTTACGCTTCCACTTTCAAATCTTTAAATGCAACAACATCCGCAAATGCTCCAAACACTACGTTATGATGCTTCACAATATCTTCAGCACGTAATACATCAGTATCAAACGTACTATGCGCATCACTCACTAACGTTACTTTGTACCCTTCACTACATGCTCTGCGCGTTGTCGTGTCCACGCAGTACTCTGTTTGCATTCCTGAAATTATTACGTGCTCAATTCCTTTTTCTTGTAACACTTCGTTTAAGTTTGTCTTATAGAATGAATCTGGTGTCGTCTTTTCAACGATACTATCACCCTCTTGTGGTGCGATTGCCGCATGCACTTTCCAACCATCTGTACCTTTTTCCAAAGGATGATCTTTCGGCCCGTTATGTTGTACATAAATAACTGGAATATCATTTGAACGACATGCCCCAATAAGTTCTTGTAATGTTTGTAAAAACCTTTCCCCATTATATACTGGCATTCCCGCTGTATACATACCAGCTTGCACATCAATAACTATTAATGCTTTTTTCATCTCACACAGCTCCCTTTGTTTGTATAAGCCCTTTCATAAATCATTATAATTGTTTATATTCCATCATCCAACAATCTTCTAATTTCCCCTCATGCAATTCATGTTCCTTTAAAGCCTTCACTTTTTTAAATCCGCATTTTTCATAACACTTTATCGCACGTTCATTATTTACTCTAGGATCCATCGCTATCGCTTCTGCTCCTAAACTCTCCATAATGTATGCACTTGCTGATTGAACAAGTTTTGTGCCAATTCCTTTTCCCCAATACACTGGCTCACCGATGAATTGGTCCATGCCCCATATATTTTGTGACTCTTCATATCCATATAAAGCTTTCCATTCAGAATCAACAGGATACATTTGAATGTAACCGATTGGAACGGCATCAAATTCTATTAAACATCTTTTTTCATGACCGTTTGGATGATGTATAAAATGATCAAGCACCTTTTCTACAGATTGCGGATTATCTCGTCCTTCGTAATACTGCAGGACTTCTGGGTCTGTTAGCCATTTTGAAATGATAGGTGCATCGTTTTTTATTACGTATCTAACCGATAAATTTTCTTTTTGAAATAGCATATTACACCTCTTTGTTAATAGCTTAAATCTTTGTATTTTCCCTTGATGTTAAATCTTTAATTGTGCCTATTAATGCGCATATAGTAGTAATGCAATGATAAAAAAATACTGTATACAAGTTAAATTGTGAAGTTTTATACGGAGCAAATGTTTCTGTAAAGAACTGTGAGTTCATAATTCTTTCAAATAATCCCCCTTCACTAAATTTCGGAGACCACCATGAGTTTAATTCACAGAAGAAAAGTATGAATTGCATAACAAGAAATGCAAAAAGAGTGCATACCCAGTCTCGCTTCCAAAAAGACTGAGACTTTTTTGTTACTTACTCTATTTAACATCCCTCTTTATGATCCATTACATTGATTATATACTTAACCTTATTTAATTACCGAAAAATTCATTTTATTCCCCTTACTACAAATCATACTTCCGCCTATATTTTAATTAAAATAAATACTACTATCGTTGGAGGATAATGTGATTTTCCCGTAATAAAATAAAAGTAATAAACAATAAATTGGAGGAATTCACATGACTAAATACTATAATTCCAAAGAAGAATTACAATTAGGGATAAAGCACATTGAACAAACCATTCATGAAGTTGAAGCTGCATTCAATAAACATGATGCCGATGAACTTGATCGTCACTTTACATTACACGCTTCATGGGTAAATGTCTTAGGAATTCGCCTCTCGGGCTGGAAACAAATCAATGAAGCTCACAAAATTCTTTTAGCAGGACCACTTCACAACTCTTATGCACAGTATGAAATTGAAGACATTCATTTCATACGTTCCGATGTAGCTATCGTACACATTAAACAATATCCAACAACTTCTGAAGGAACGATAATAGAAAATGAACAAAGTAGCCTCGCTATGTATGTTATGGTTAAAGAAAAAGATACGTGGAAAATTGCATCTGGACAAAATACATTCGTACAATAACTCTTCGCATAACACCACTCGTTTACAAAGCTAAAATAAGCTCTGTAAACGAGTTTATTCTAAAAATCTAGTATAGCCCTACTGAAAATTGTCTAATAAAAACACATAGGAGATGAGACTTTGAAATCGACATTAATCATTCTTCGTGGAAACTCCGCAAGTGGCAAAACAACAATCGCAAAGGAAATGCAAGAACATTTCGGGCAAGGAACACTTCTAGTCTCACAAGACGTTGTGCGCAGAGATATGCTAAAAGTTCACGATACAATAGGTAACTTATCTCATGATTTATTATTTGAAATTACGAAGTACGGAAAAGGAAAATGTGAATTTGTTATTTTAGAAGGTATACTGAGCAGTCGTAGATACGGTGATATGCTGAAAGAATTAATACATTTTTTTGATGAAAATACGTTTACATATTACTTCGATTTATCATTAGAGGAAACAATTAGACGCCATAACACAAGGGGAAAAAGGCATGAATTTGGTGAGGATGCATTACGGAAATGGTATAATCCTCACGATACAATTGAAGTTGCTAGAGAAACTGTATTTACAGATGATTTCACGCAAAAAGATGTATTTCACACTATTCTTAATGACGTTACACAACAAAAATAAGACTGAATCATTTGTCAGTCTTATTTTATTATGTTCCTTGTATTTCAGTTTTCATAACGGAACAATCTTTACATAAGTAATAATATATATTCATTTCCCCAAACTGAAAATCAACTACTGAAATAAGTTCCCGTTCTTCAAGATCTTGTGTAATTGTAGCAACATATTTCATCTCTTTAGAACAAGCTGGACATCCCAAATCTTCTGGAACTTCATCGTATAAAGGCGCTCCTAACAATCTACATATATATTCCGAACCGAATAAGTCAAAAGCTTCCCAGTAACTATCTTCATCAGTAGGTATATCTTCATTTTTCATATTCGTTAGCTTTACATTAGTTTTTGGAAGATTGACCGGTAGCTTATACTCAGCTTCCATAATCCACTCTTCCGTATTGTCTTGTTTTATTATTTGTACCGCTTTGCCCCCATTACTTAATTGAAAATATTGCGGCTCCCACACCATCGCACAATTCAAGCAAGAGATAAATGGTAATACAATCAATTCAGCATTTTTAAGTTCAGCAAGTTTCTCATCTTTCAAATCAAAACAAAAAATTTGATGCATTTTCTCACCGCATAACTTACACAATGGTACTTCACAATCTTGACCACCGAAATAATGATTATATGAATCTTTCCCTTCCATTACTCTATACCCTTTTATTCCATCCCAATGTTCGCCATATAATTCCATTGTCATATTCTATCCTCTTCTCGCTTATAAAGGTAATCCTCGATACTAATCTTTTAATAACTTTCGGTACATAAAACATTTTTTATTGTTGCTAATCATCATTTTTCTCATTCTTATCACCGTTATCTTTTTAGTATGAATACGATAATAAAATAATAACAATTTACAAGAAGACTGAGTTCTGTATCCATTCTGACACTATAGGGATTTGGAACGTTATAAACCCTAGTATAAGACCAAATAAAACAATTACTATTTTATGACTATTTATCTAATTGTATTTTAATAGTGATAGAAGAACAATATGGTTGTCAGAAATACAAATAAGGATTATATAATTCAATAGGGTTACTTTTACTGCTCACGGTACTCAGCAGCAAAATTAAGGTTTTACCCTTTTACATATCCTTCAAATTTTTCCAATGAATCGCATTAAGGTAAAAAATAAAAGCCAGTCTCAATAAAGAGAACTGACTTCTATTTGGATAACCATTATTATAAAACTTTTACTTTAACAGTTTGTCTTCCCCAGTTCATAGCTTTACTTTTTGAACCCATTAAAACATCAATACGATTTCCTTTAATAGCACTACCAGTATCACCAGCAATAGCTTCTCCATAACCTTCTACCCATACTTTAGATCCTAATGGGATTACCTTCGGATCTACTGCGATAATTCTCATATTAGGATTTGCCGTTAAATCATGACCCATCGCAGTTAAAACGCGTCCACCATATGTACCATTTTCACTTGGATCAGCAGTATATGCTGTCGCTACTACCGTTAATTCACGTTTAGCAGACTGTGTGTTATTTTTAGATACTTCTTGTGTCTTTGTTGCTTCTTTTGCTTTCGCTTCTTCTTTCGCTTTTTCTATTTCTCGTGCTTGCGCTTCTTTCTTAGCCTTTGCTATTTCCTGCGCTTTTGCTTCTTCTTTTGCTTTTTCTATTTCTCGTGCTTTTGCTTCTTCCTTAGCTTTTGCTATTTCTTGTGCTTTTGCTTCTTCCTTAGCTTTTGCTATTTCTTGTGCTTTTGCTTCTTCCTTAGCCTTTGCTATTTCTTGCGCTTTTGCTTCTTCCTTAGCTTTTGCTATTTCTTGTGCTATTTCTTGTGCTTTTGCTTCTTCCTTAGCTTTTGCTATTTCTTGTGCTTTTGCTTCTTCCTTAGCTTTTGCTATTTTTTGTGCTTTTGCTTCTTCCTTAGCCTTTGCTATTTCTTGTGCTTTTGCTTCTTCCTTAGCCTTTGCTATTTCTTGCGCTTTCGCTTCTTCTTTTTCTATTTCTTTTACTTTTGCTTCTTCTTTAGGCTTTACTATTTCTTCTGCTTTCGTTTCTTCCTTAACTTTTACTCTCTCTGTTACTTTCGCTTCTTCTTTAGGCTTTACTATTTCTTCTGCTTTCGTTTCTTCCTTAACTTTTACTCTCTCTGTTACTTTCGCTTCTTCTTTAGGCTTTGCTATTTCTTTTACCTTCACTTCTTTCTGCTCTTTTGTTGTTTCTTTCGCTTTTGCTATTTCTTGTACTTTTTCTTCTTTCTGCGTTTTTACTTCTTCCTTTGCTTTAACTGCTTTTTGTACTTTCGCTACTCGCTTCGTTTTCTCTTCAGCTTTCTTTTCAATTGGTGCTGTACTTGATAGGAAAGAAACATTTGCATAGGCTGTTTTTCCTTTATACTCAAATTGCAGCCATCCATCTTTTACTTGATGTGTTGATTCAATTACATCATCTTGTTTCAGTCTGCCAAGAATTTCTGATTCTGTGTTTGCTTCAGTACGTACATTTAACAAATTTGCTGTTACATGGTAAATATCTTTTGTAAACTCCGAACTTACAAATACTTCTTTACCATTTAACTCAATTTTTGACCATCCTTCTTCAGTATGTATGACCTTTAACTTTTGTCCTTCTTTTACTTTTTCGACAACTTTTGATTCCGTAGTTGGCTTTTCACGTACGTTGAGTACATCCGCTGTTACGATAGTTTCTGCGATAGCAGATGTGGTAAAAGCCCCCAATCCAAGAACTGTTGCTGTTGCTGCGCCAATTATTTTTTTCATATTAGCCTCCATTGCGTTTTTTTGAGTTCTATCAAATGCTTCCATAAAATTAGGGAATTCCACAGAGTATCAAAACATTTGTAACAGTATATTAATACCACTTAATATACTGTTTTTAAAACTTCCCACTCCAATATTATCAAATTTTCATTTCTAATTCTATACATTATAAATCTACTTATCTTCTATAAACTCTTCATGACCTTCTACTTCACACTAGATAGTTGTCGCAATTCCTGCCAAAAATAAACTTACAATTGCTAAAAATGGCGTTCCAGCTATTGCACCTCTTAAGTGAAACTTATAGTCTTTATATCCTTTCATTTCCTCAGTACTAGGAATAACAACAAATCTTGGAGTAATCCAGCAAAATATAAGCCAATCGATTATTAATAAATCTACTAAATTGAAAATCATTACAATCCCAAAAGTATGTAAATAGGCCTCAATATACAATAATTTCCCATGGTGATGTAGTATATATGTAGAGACTAAAGGCGTTCCGAAGAGAATAATATTGTAAATAATTCCGAAATAAAACGTTTGTTTTTTTTCATTTATCGATTTTGGCAAAACTACTTTTTGAATATCTTTCGGATAATCATTTAACCAAAGGCGAGGATTATAATATGTAGACCCTAATATCATAATAGACAGTATAAAAGACATGGAAATACCGACAATCACCATTTGTTCAAATTGCCACACAAATGTCCCTCCTTATTTGAAATTTTGACGTACGTAATTCACTTAATTAGACATTGTATGCATGTTATGACTTAAAAATTATCTAATACCATTAATAAAATTTTTTCATTACAATCCGCTTTTTCCTAACGTCCATTCTTATTTCTTGCAATATGCATGCAAATTTAATAAAGTGAACATCTAATTAGTGTTGTTGAATTTCGCTAATTATTACAGAGTACATATTTTTAAATTTACATAAAGATAGGATTGGTGAAACGAATGAAAATCGAACATATAGCAATTTGGGTAAATGATTTAGAATTAATGCGTACTTTCTATACAAAGTACTTTAATGGTAAAGCAAACACTTTATATCATAACGAAGCAAAGCAATTTGAATCTTATTTTATTACGTTCGAATCTGGAGCAAGGCTTGAACTTATGCGTAAAAAAGGTATAGAAAATGAGCCTAACCTTAATATTACTGGTTATGCACATATGGCATTCTCAGTTGGAAGTGAAGAACGTGTAAATGAACTAACAAAAACGTTAAAAGAAGCTGGTTCTCCTCTATTAAATGGACCACGTTTCACTGGAGATGGCTATTACGAAAGTGTAATTAGTGATCCGGAAGGCAATCAAATAGAGATCACTATTTAACTATCGTTTATCTTTTCTGAAGAACAAATAAAAATTCGTTTGGAGGAACCCTATGCATAAACTGCATTTCAAAAAATTTGAAGCAACAGATTTTAGTCCATATTTCCAGCTCGTATCAAATGAAAGAGTGATGGCACAAATTACAGAGCGTGCTATTCCGCTAGAAGAGGCACAAAACGACTATGAAAAATTGTTAAGGCGCAATGAAAAACATAAACTGTTTGGGTCTTATAAAGTTTATGACAGTGCAACAAATGAATTTATCGGCCTTGGACATGTAACAGTGAATGAAGATAATTTAAAAGAAGCTGAAATTGGGTATATGATTTTGCCAGAGCACTGGGGAAAAAGATATGGTAGTTATATTGCAAGAGAATTAATTGAAATAGCGAAGCAGACAGATGTAAGCGTACTAAAAGCAATTATCGATCCGAGCAATACCCCCTCTCGGAAGATTTTACTAAACGTTGGTTTTACATCTGAAAAAGTTTGCGAGATTGATGGATTGCCTGGGGAGATTTTGAGTACATATATTTAACTATATAAAAAGGCAATGCTACATTTGAACTAACCGTAGCATTGCCTTTATCTTTTTTTATTATAAAAGTCCCATTTTCACCTTAATACGAACTAAATCACTATTTCTTTATCTCGTCTACTACACTTTGAACTAAAGAGATAAGAGCTTTCTTTGTATCCTCATCTGTTACTTTTGCATCATCACTAAATTTAGTTCGCACAGATGGGATTAATAACGAGCCATTTTGAACGACAATTGTATCTAGCATACCTAGTGTAAGTAATAAAGATTCATGGGCTTTATCCCCTCCCGCAATTGATGGTGAAGCTGTTATAATAGCCACTGGCTTTTTATAAAGTTCCGCTGATGAAACAAGCCATTCTAAAGCATTCTTCAAAACTCCTGGAATACTTTTTGCATACTCTGGTGTACAAATAATAAGTGCATGTGCTTCACTTAATGTCTTTCGAAATTCTTCAACAACAACCGGTGCTCCAACTCGATCTACATCCGGATTAAAATGAGGTAGTTCCTCTATCCCATTATAAATAGTGTAATCTATACCTTCTGGAATAAATGCTGCTAAAGTTTTTAATATGTTTGTGTTGGATGATCCTTCCCTAATACTTCCTGAAATCGCTATGATTTTTTTGTGTATACTCATATGATCCCCTCCTACAAACATCATACTTATGCAGCCATAGAAAAATCAAAAATATTGAACTATTTAACAAGCTGTACATTCATCAATTTTGACATCTTGCTTTTGATTCCCTAATAAAAATACTACTGTCTATAAATATCTTTACTTGTTAATTTATAAATAACTCGAAAGGCTTCTTGGTCTCCAGACTCCATTTTATTCAGCCATTCTTTTAATTCTACTTCATCCAAAATTACGTTACCCTCTCATGATCTTTCACACTATATTCGCCCGTTTCTCACAAAAGGTTCATTTTACATAAAAATTTATTTATTACAATAAAGACATGCTGTATATTTTACAGAAAGGAGGATTCGTATAATGAACAAAGAAGACAAACTTTATGCTGAAAATGTATTAAAACATCTCTTCATAGGAGCACAAGTTGATGGATTGCAATTTGGTATTTCTCCAGCAACTATAAAGATTCATTTTACAGATTTTGAAGCCACCGTTGATTATGACGGGCAATTATATGTCAACATCGAATCGAAATGGTGTTTATTTCATACTCCACCTGAAAAATATCCATCTAATGAGGGTGAATTTGACGATTATACTGAGGAAGAAGAATATAAGATAATATTTGAAATGAGAAGAAAAAAAGTTACAGACATACAACTAGGTAAGGCAACTCCGCATTTAATTATTACATTTAAAAATGGGCAAATCATGTTTGTAAATGGTTTTCATGATCACTATGAATGCTGGCAAGCTGGGGTCCAATTTGAGGATTGGTTTGTAGTTGCTGCACCTGGAAATGAAATCGCTACTTGGACTCCCGATGAATTTACTAATAAATAAGCTGTCAGAAATCACAATATAAAAAGTATATCTTGCACAAGGGGAAACAGATTTACGTAAATCAATTGATGGACTAGCGACTGTTGTAAAAGAAGAATTTGAAATTTAAAATCACCTCGTTTTAACAGGAAAAAGTGGCATTTTTACTATTTCTAATGTTCGCTAATGCTTATTGCGTGATTTGGTTCCATTGCTACACAAACCCCAATACCCACCCTTAGCTTGATGGGCATGTATAGTGCCCCCTATTAGCATCAACGAGAAGGAATAGACCTTGTAAAAAAACATTTATAATTCCACTGATACGCAGAAAAATAAAAAGAGAATAATTCAGAAATTCCCTATGAATCATTCTCTTTTTATTTTCATATTTTAACATGCTGGATATGCCTTAGAACCCAAATAACGTTCTTTTACAAGTTGACGATGATGAAGCTCATGACCAGCAATTATGTTTGCTAATGCAAGAACCGTGACTTCAGAATTGTTCGCAATTCCCCTTTGTAACCAAGCTTCTTTATCTAAACTTTTAAGCAAATGCATAGTAGATTGGCGAACAACTATTAAATTCTCAAGAAGATCTTGCATAGATTGCTTATCAAAAGCTGCTCTAAGAACATACATATCATCGTTATATCCAGGAAGTTCTGCTGTCTCGCCTCTTGCTATGGAAAGCAATCGATACGCCATGATACGTTCAGTATCCGCAATATGACCGATTACTTCTTTGATACTCCATTTATTAGGAGCATATCTAAAATGTCCCTCACTATCAGAAATATCCTTCAATAAAAGATTCGTTTCCTTCATTTGTTGCTCTAGAATATGTATGATATCTCCATCTGGTATTAAGTTTATGTACGTTGAATAATACGGGTTATATTCATTTGCCTCTGGTCTCTTTTGCATGCTTATCATCCTTTTTATTTTATCCTTATATACAAGTTATCATAAATTATTATCATATTAATCAAAAAAATTAATTTTAAAACAAAATGGCCCCATCCTATATAGGATTACATTAACAAAGCGGCTTATCCCCAAGCCCCCAACTAAACCATCTCCCATGCCCTTCCGTTTCCCCAACAGTTTCACAATATTCGTTTCCGTTAATATAATAATCAATATGAAGGTCACGGTCCCACATGTTGTTATATAGGTGGAATACATCACGTTTTGCACCTATTTCTTTAATTTGTTTTTCTAGCTTATGTTTTACATTTTCAGGTATTTGATTTGCGACGTGTGTATGGAAAATGCAGATTACAGCATCTTCCCTTATTTGATTTGCAATGGCTGGAAGAAGTGCTACACCGTCCCCTTCAATTAATTGTACTGATTTTTCTTTTACAAGCGTTGCTGCTTGATAGAATAGTTCAAGTCTTTCTTTATGTTCTGGCCAAATAAGCGCGCGTAACCATAAATAATCTTCTTCATCATTTAAATTATTCACATGTAAATCTAGTCCGATTCTTTCCATAACAGGTGGACTTTGTTCTAAAAAGGAGGGCTTCTTCTCCCCTTTTATTTCTGATTGTAAATGAACATTTGATTGTCTATTTCCATACATTTCTTCCGTTCCATATGAATAACGATATTGATCCCAAAATAGTTGTAATCCCGCACTTGTACCAATTTCTATTAACGCCAATGGTTTGTTCACTTTATTAAATATGTAACAGAAACTTGGATATAAATAGGCACATCGTCTTACTTCATTCGTTTGAACAAGTTTCGTTTGTAATAAAGAGATAATTTCTTCTCGATATACATGGCAAAAATCTTTAAATTGGTAAAAGGCATTTTCAAAATTTATATCAGCATTTTCAACTAAACTTTGATAATAGTTTTTTAAACTGTGCTCTTTTCCTTTTAACAATAAATAATGGACTGCACCTAATAATAAGTTTGGGACTGGTTGACCAGGTTGTGCGTAGGAAGCTAACGTAAGAACTTCCTCATCTTCAGAAATTTTTATTGATAAATATTCGTATAAGTCACTAGATCCTTTACATTCATTCACAGAAAAATTTCGAAATAAGTTTGCGACTTGTTCTTTTGTAAGCATTGGTATCCCTCCTTATTTTTTTCAGAATAATCTTATCATTTATTTGTTATTTACTCTATTTTTTCAAATTAGATGTTACAAAAATAGAATTTTACTAGTTTTCAAAGATAAAACATAAAAATAGAAGTTTTTTTGAGATAACATCAAAATGGAATTCTTCTCCAAATTCCGCTTTACTACTATGCTTTTTACCCTTATGACAGAAGAATTCTATGAAATAAAACGTTAAATAGTTTAAAATTATCAGATAACACTAGATATTTTAGTCTATTAATTATTATAATAGACTATGAGATGGTTATATAATTGAGACAAAAAAGGTAAATACCTAGGTGGGGCCTAGGCGGTGTTTTCTTTTTACGGCTTAGATATAAAAAACACCTACTCTTTTTTGCCAATATAGGGGATGGAGAGATTATCATGAGCAACATGCAGCAAAAAACAGACGTTATCTTAATTGGCGCAGGAATTATGAGCGCAACGTTAGGATCATTACTTAAAGAATTGGCACCTGAATGGGAAATTAAAGTATTTGAAAAACTCGCTAATGCCGGAGAAGAAAGTTCTAACGAATGGAATAATGCTGGTACAGGACATTCTGCGCTATGTGAGCTTAACTATACATCCGAAAAATCTGACGGGTCTATAGATATTGGTAAAGCTGTAAAAGTAAATGAGCAATTTCAACTTTCAAGACAATTTTGGGCTTATCTTGTAAAAAGAAACTTAATTCGTAATCCACAAGATTTTATTATGCCACTACCTCATATGAGTTTGGTGCAAGGGGAAAAAAATGTAGAGTTTCTAAAAAAACGTTTTGAAGCGCTTTCAAAAAACACTCTATTCCAAGGAATGGAATTTTCTGATGCACCTGACACATTAAAAAAATGGCTTCCACTCATTATGGAAGGTCGTAATTCTAATGAACCTATGGCTGCAACGAAAGTTGACTCTGGAACAGATGTTAACTTCGGTGCGTTAACGCGCATGTTATTTGATTACTTAAAAACTAAAAATGTTGAGCTAAACTACAAACATAGTGTTGAAAATATTAAACGCACGAAGAATGGTTTGTGGGAAGTAAAAGTACATGATATGAATAGTGGTAAAATCGAACACCATACTGCAAAATTCGTCTTTATCGGCGGCGGTGGCGGTAGCCTACCTCTACTTCAGAAGACTGGTATTCCTGAGTCAAAACATATTGGAGGATTCCCAGTAAGTGGACTATTTATGGTATGTAAAAACCAAAAAATTGTAGAGCAGCATCATGCAAAAGTATACGGAAAAGCTAAAGTTGGTGCTCCGCCAATGTCTGTACCTCACCTTGATACAAGATATATAGACAACAAAAAAGCTTTACTGTTTGGACCATTTGCAGGTTTCTCACCTAAATTCTTAAAAACTGGCTCAAACCTTGATTTAATTGGTTCTGTAAAACCGAATAACGTCTTAACGATGTTAGCAGCCGGTGTAAAAGAAATGGGATTAACAAAATACTTAATCCAACAAGTTATGTTATCACACGAAAAGCGTATGGAAGAATTACGTGAGTTTATTCCGAACGCTAAAAGTGAAGATTGGGATACTGTCGTTGCTGGACAACGTGTGCAGGTAATTAAAGATACTGATGCAGGTGGGAAAGGAACACTTCAATTTGGTACGGAAGTTGTTAGTGCAAATGACGGATCAATCGCTGCGTTACTTGGCGCTTCTCCAGGTGCTTCTACTGCTGTTCACGTTATGCTTGAAGTATTAGAAAAATGCTTCCCAGAACGTATACTAGAATGGGAGCCAAAGATAAAAGAAATGGTCCCTTCTTACGGCGTGTCACTTACGGAAAATCCAAGACTGTTCCAAGAGCTTCACGCTTCAACAGGACGCACACTTGGGTTAAATGAAAAAGAAGCTGTTCACAATTAATGAATAGATTAAAAAAACGACATAATAAAAACGTCCGATATATTCGGACGTTTTTATTTTCTACTAGAAAGTATACTTATCAATATTATCCTTCGTAAATACAACTCGTTCAGGTAATACGATAATACCATTTCCTTCTGCCTCATAATCATACCCTTGAATAGAGTTCGGCTCTACTTTCACTTTTCCGATTCCTTTTACTTCAAAGCTATCCCCGACTTTTAACTTCTTCCCTTTTACAACAATTTCATTTGCAACATACGTTGCGAGGGCACCTTGTTGTTTTACATCCCATAATCCAAATTGTTGTACTGTTCCTCGTTTTACATAATCACGCATAACGTTCGGTGTCGAAAATCCCGTTACGACTACTTTCTTATCCATTTTCAAATTCTCAGCTGCTTGCGCCATTGCTGGTAGTGCTGTTGCATCTGGACATATTACTGCGTTAATATCTGGATAAGTTTTTAAAATACTCTCCCCTACCGATAAAGATTTTTGCGCATTATTTTCACCGTATTGCGTCGTTACAATTTCCCAATTCGGATATTTTTCTTTAATAATCTCTTTCGCCTTCGTTACCCATTGATTTTGATCTGTTACAGTCGGGCTTGAATAAAAGAATGCGACCTTCCCTTTATCTCCAATTTGCTTAGATGTCATTTCTATTAATAACTTTGCTAGTTGGTCTGGTGTACCTTGGCTAATATAAAACGAACGGTCTTTCGGATTCACATCAGAATCCCACGTTAATACGGTCATCCCCTTTTTCTTTGCACGTTGTAATGATTGCGAGAGACCCTCAACTGACGTAGATGAAACCATAATTGCATCGTAGTTTTGATTAATAAAATTGTTTATATATTTTACTTGCCCTGATACGCTCGCTTCAGAAGGTCCATCATATTTCACTTGTACACCTAACTTATCTCCCATCTCTTTTGCACCTTCACCGCCTGATGTAAAGAAGCCAACTCCCGTTAATTTCGGAATGAATGCAAATTTTACATCATCTGCTTTTTTCTTGTCCGCTGTTTGGCTAGAACAAGCAATTAAACCGATTAAACAAATACACATAATAATAACAATCCCCAGTTTTCTCTTCATGACATTTCCCCCTTATGCAAATTCCTTCTTTTCCCCGTAGTGAATCGTTGTAATTTAAAATGTCTCATAATAACAGAAACAATAAGGATAATACCTATTACTACATTAGATTGTTCATTCGTTAAGCCCGTCATTTGTAAACCGTACTGCATGAGTCCTATAAAAATACTCGCTAGTACTGTCCCAATAATACTCCCTTTTCCGCCTGTAATAAGTGTACCGCCTAATACAACTGCCGTAATTACTGGCAAAATCGTTTCACTTCCAATATCTGCACGAGCTGAACCGAAATAAGCTGTTAAGAAAGCTCCTCCTAATCCACCTCCTAACCCAGAAAGTACGTAAGCAATAATTACTACTTTCTTCGTTCGAATGCCGGAATATCTCGCCGCACTTTCATTTGCGCCAGTTAATTTTGCGTAGCGACCATATGTTGTACGGTGAAACAATATCGTAAATACTATCGTTAAAATGACAAGGAGCCATAATAGATTAGGTATACCGATAAAACTACCATTTGCCATTTGCACATACGAATCTGGTAAACCACTTATTCCTTCATAGCCCGCTGCACCCGAACCACCTGAAATAACAAGGGCGATTCCTGCATATAAAAACATCGTTCCAAGTGTAACGACAAGAGGTTCTACATCTGTCATTTTTATAATAAGTCCATTTAATCCGCCCGCTATGCAACTTATTACGAGCGCAATGATAACGGCCAACAGTATAGGCATGCCATTCATCCAAAGTGCTCCGATAAGAATCGAAGTAAGCCCCATAATAGATCCTACTGATACATCAATTCCGCCAGTTACAATGACAAATGTCATCGGAATAGCCGCGATTGAAATAATGAGGAAATCGTTCATACTAAAAAGGAGGTTACTAATGTTTAAGAAATCACTATTTATGAAACTAAAGAGAATGAGTTCTACGAGAAGCAATATGAGAAGAACCCCTTCCCATCTATATAAACTACGTATTCCCCTCATAGATTCACCCTTCTTTCTTCTAGTTGCCGGAGTTTCTTCCATTTTTTCAAGACACTATCTAATATGATGATGAGTAAAAGTAAAAATCCTGAAATAGCACTATTCCAAAATGCAGGTATTTTTAAAAAGACGAGTGAACTGCTTATCACTTCTAAAAAAAATGCACCTAATGCCGCTCCAAATATAGAACCTGTTCCTCCTTTTAAATGTATACCACCTAAAACAGCAGCGGCGATAACTTGCAATTCTATCCCTGTACCTGTTTGATTTGGAACGAATCCAATATTCATTACGAATATACATCCAGCGAGCCCAGCGCTTATGCCTGATATGATAAACGCGTATATTTTCACTTTATCTACATGTATTCCAATAAGCCTTGCACCATCTTCATTATCACCGACAGCATAAAAATATCTTCCAATTTGTACTTTCATTAAAAAGAAATATAGTAGTAGTAATATGATAAGAACGGTCCATACCGTTACCGGAATGCCTAACATCATAATAGAAGAAATTTGTTTATACTCATTCGGAATATCTTCAATCCACTTTCCGCCCGTGAATAGTAACATTGCACCTCTAATAATACCGAGCATTCCTAATGTCATAATGATAGCTGGCACTCGAAATTTCGTAACGCCAATTCCATTTACCATACCAATAAGAGCACCAAGTATAATTGCCACAAATATTGAAATAAAGGCACTGTATCCATCTGTTAACAACATCCCGCAAACCGCAGCGCTTAATCCCATAATAGATCCTACTGATACATCTATGTTTTTCGTAAACAATACGAAAGATTGACCAATTGCCAAAATAACTAAAATAACGCTTGATTTCATAATTAAAGATAAAGAGCTAAACTGAACAAAACTAGGATTCATTACTCCAACGAAGGCTATGTAAAGAAGTAATAAAATAATAATAGACGTCTCATGCATTTTAAATAAACGGTTCACTCCGTTACACCTCCCTTTCCTCCGTACGCAAGGCGTGTAACTTCATCAATACAAATTTCCTTCTTCTCCAAATGAGAGACGAATCCTCCGTTTCTCATCACATAAACACGATTCGCTAATTGAGCGATTTCTTCCATATCTGAAGAAATTAATATGAGCGCAAGTCCCTTTCTCTTCAAACTTTGTATCGTTTCGTATACTTCTAATCTTGCTTTCGCATCAATACCACGGGTCGGTTCATCAAGAATAATCACTTTCGGATTACATGCAAGATATTTCGCTAGCACGACCTTCTGTTGGTTCCCACCTGATAAAGACGTCAGCTCTTCATTCATATGAGGGACAACAATTCTAAACTGTTTTATACACAATTCAGATAAAGCGCTTTCTTTTTTGCTATTTAAAAAGAAGCTACTCATACTGTTTAAAGATGCAGATGTTATATTTTCTTTCACAGACGCAATTGAAAAAATGCCATTCCCTGCCCGGTCCTCCGGTACATACACCATACCTTCCTTTATTCGCTTATGTACCGAATACTTCGTAATGGATTTTCCCTCTAATAAAACAGAACCTGATTTCAAAGGCATTAATCCAAATATTGATTCAGCTAATTCAGTCCTACCTGATCCGACGATACCTGCAATCCCGACAACTTCTCCAGCGTGTACAGTTAATGATACATTTTGAAACGCATAACTAGACGCATTCGTGACATCTAATACTTTTTCCGAATGCTCTATTTCTTCTTGCGTGATTTCTTTCTTCTCCTCAAGTTTATAACCTTTCGGTAATAACCCCTCCATTAGCATGTCATATGTATAGCTTGATACATCCCCTTGACTTACAATCATTCCGTCACGCAAAATCGCTACTTTATTCGCAATTTCAAAGATTTCTGGAAAACGATGCGTAATGTAAATCATGCCAATTCCTTTTTCTTTTAAACTTTTCATCAACACAAAAAGACTCTTAATTTCGTGAGTTGTTAATGTCGATGTTGGCTCATCTAAAATAAGAATCTCAGCTTCTCTTATTAATCCCCTCAATATTTCTACTAATTGTTGCTGGGCAATGGATAACGATAACCCTAGCTCATGAAGTTGAATGTTCCAACCTAAGCCTTCTAGCAACTTATTAATTTTATTTCTAAGTTCTTTCTTTTTCGCTTTCATTCCGATACAAATGTTCTCTTCAATTGTCATATGCGGAAAGATGAGTGGCTCTTGTGGTATTAAATATATGCCATGTTGATGTGCTTCTGCTGTGTTTGAAAACTGTTGTATTTCCCCTTTCACATACATTTTGCCAGCATCGTATGAATACAAACCCGTTAATATTTTCATTAACGTTGATTTCCCGGCACCATTTCCTCCAACTAAAGCGTATATATCTCCACGCTCTAATTGTAAATTGACTTCTTTTAATACGAGTTGATCTGCAAATGATTTACTCATCTTTGTAACTTGTAATAAGGGCACGCTCTCCACATGTTGTCACCTGCCTTTATGCAGAACATTTTTTGAGAAAATGATTTTTTGTTCTACTTGTTTTGTAGCATTGTATATTTCTTTTTTCATATCTAGAACACTTTTTTCACTGGGCTATTTATCGCCTCAACTGGAATAAACAAAATAACGAGCACATATGTTTAAGCAGTGGTCAATTGTTGAAAGGGATGAAGAGCATGTCACAGCTGAACTTTGAAGACAATTTGTTAACAAAAGTAGCTTGGTACTATTATAAAGATCAATTAACCCAGCAAGAAATTGCTTCACTTCTTCACATTTCAAGAAATAAAGTCGTTCGGTTGTTAGATAAAGCACGGACGGAAGGTGTCGTCACATTTCACGTAAAAGGTACTGGTTTGCACTGTTTAAGCATCGAACGTGACCTTATGAAAAAATTCCATCTAAAAGATGCTTTCGTTATTCCAACGCCAGCAGAAGATTATGCATTTTCACTCGGAAAAGCTGCCGCACAATATTTAGAAACTCATCTGCAACAAGGAGATTTACTTGGGATTGGCTGGGGAGAGACGATAAGTAAAATGCTAGAAAACATTCATTTTGATAGCTCTATGAATCTTTCAATCGTTACTCTTACAGGAGGCGTAAATCACTATGTTCCAAGAAACCAAAGCTATTTAAACTACATGCAAGGTGATCTTCATATTATTCCTACCCCTTTTCTAACATCTACAAACGAAATGACGCAAATTATTCTATCTGAACCGAGCGTGAAAGATATGCTTCACGTCGCTTCACTCGCTCATACAGCAGTAGTTGGCATTGGCAGCTTATCTCAAGACGCCACAATTGTGAAAGAAGAAAAATTAACACTACGTGAAATGACTTATATACGTAGTCAACACGGGGCTGGAGATATTTTAGGGCAATTTTATAATACTGACGGAAAACAATTAGAACTTCCCCATCATAACCGTCTTATCGGCACACCACTCTCTGTTCTTCAAAATATGAAACATGTCGTTGGTGTAGCTGGCGGTACGGAAAAGATAGCTGCAATTTACGGCGCCTTAAAAGGAAAGTTCATTCATACATTAATTACCGATGAAGAAACTGCCCTCTCCTTATTAAGAAAGGAAGGTGACTCTCAATGTCTACTCTATTAGCTTACGACGCTGGTACAGGGAGCATTCGAGCAGTTCTTTTTGATTTAAACGGTAATCAACTTGCTGTTAGTCAAAAAGAATGGATTCATAAATCAGATAGTCGTTACCCTGGTTCTATGAATTTTGATGTAACTGAAAACTGGCAGCTCGTTCAAAAATGTACGAAAGAAGTACTTCAAAAAAGTAATACGCCCCCCTCTTCTATTAAAGGTATTAGTGCAACGAGTATGCGTGAAGGCTTTGTTTTATACGATAAAAACGGGCAAGAAATATGGGCTTGTGCAAATGTTGATGGCCGCGCGTCAGCGGAAGTTAGTGAACTAAAAAAAATCCGTTCCGAAATTGAAGAAGATTTATATAGAAAATCCGGTCAAACTTTTTCATTAGGTGCTTTACCTCGCTTACTTTGGATAAAAAAGCATGAACCAGACGTGTACAGAAACATTCATTCTTTCACGATGTTAAACGATTGGATTTTATATAAATTGTGCGGCGTACTGCAAATTGATTCTTCAAATGGATGTACGTCCGGTATATTCGATTTACAAAATAGAGCTTGGGATAACTGGGTTGCTGAGCAATGCGGTCTTACTCTAGCCTTTTCTCCAAAAGTAAATGAAGCTGGTACAGTTATCGGGAATATCACAAAACGAAGTGCTGAGTTAACAGGATTACATGAAGGAACACCGGTCGTTGCTGGCGGCGGAGATGCACAAATGGCATCGCTTGGAACTGGAGTTGTAAAGCCTGAACAAACATTTATATGCGGAGGCAGTTTTTGGCAACAAGAAGTAAATATAACAAAACCAGAAACTGATCCAAATGCGGCGATTCGTGTTAATTGCCACGTCATTCCTAACCTATGGCAATACGAAACAATTGCTTTCTTCCCTGGCCTTGTTATGAGGTGGTTTCGAGATGCCTTTTGCCATGAAGAAAAACGGCTCGCTGAAAAACTCGGTGTAGATGCTTATGAATTACTAGAAGAACAAGCGAAAGAAGTTCCTGTAGGCTCACATGGCATAATCCCCACTTTTTCAAATGTAATGAATTATATTTCTTGGCGACATGCTGCACCATCCTTTTTAAATTTGAGCTTAGATGCTGATAAATGTGGGAAGAAAGAAATGTTCCGGGCAATAGAAGAAAATGCCGCCTTCGTTACATTCGGCAACTTGAAATTAATAGAGGCTCTCACAGGTAACTTTCCTTCTGAAGTGATTTTTGCTGGCGGCGCTGCTAAAGGAAAACTTTGGCCGCAAATTCTTTCAGACGTTCTTGGAATCCCAGTGAAAGTACCAGTTGTAAAAGAAGCGGCAGCTTTAGGAACTGCAATTGCTGCTGGGGTTGGTGCTGGCATATATTCATCTATGGCAGCGACTGCCGAACAGTTTGTACAGTGGGAAAAAACATTTGAGCCAGTCACTGAAAATCATGAACTATATAAGGAATTCTATGAAACATGGAAAACTGTGTATAACAGTCAGCTCGCTTTAGCCGATAAAGGGCTCACCTCACATATGTGGATTGCACCCGGTGCTCTGTAACACATTACATAAAGGAGTGAAATGTATGTTAAAAGCGAATGAAAATGATTTCTCCTATCGCTTCGGTGATAACGGGCCTAAATATTTAATACAAGGTCCAAATATCGATCTTGGCCTAGTCGTGATTCAGCCTGGGCAAGAGTTTCAAAATCACTATCATACAACGTGCGAAGAGGTCTTCTATGCGTTAGAAGGCGAAATAGATTTCTATGTGAATAACGAGAGAGTTCCGATCAAACAAGGGGATGTCTTGCAAGTTCGACCTCATGAATCCCATTATCTTATTAACCATTCTGATAAGCCTTTTAAAGCTGTTTTTATAAAGTCACCACATTTACCAAATAAAGATACTGTACAAACTGAAAATCCAACATTAACGAAGGAGTGATTCCTAATGACTTGGGGATTTAAAAATCGATTAAACACAATTTTACCTGACGGCAGAGCGGTTATGTTAGCGATAGATCACGGCTACTTTTTAGGGCCAATTCACGGACTTGAACAACCGTTAGAAACAGTTAAAAACTTGCTTCCATATACTGATTCCCTCTTTTTAACACGAGGCGTATTAAGTTCCTGTATTCCTGAAAACTGCAACACACCGATGGTTATGCGTGTATCAGGCGGGGCAACTGTAGTAGGCAAAGATTTAGCGAATGAAACAATTGTTACACCTGTGAAAGAAGCAGTAAAACAAAACGCAATTGGCGTCGGCGTATCTGTCTTTGTTGGATCAGACTATGAAACACAAACTGTTTCAAATCTCGCAAACGTAGTCTCTGAAGCTCACGATTACGGCCTGCCAGTACTCGGTATTACCGCCGTTGCGAAAGAACTACAAAAACGTGAAGCTCGCTTTCTAGCACTCGCCTCCCGCGTATGTGTTGAAATGGGAGCTGATATTATAAAAACGTACTACTGCGAAGGATTCGAAAAAATCACAAGCACATGCCCTGCTCCAGTCGTAATCGCGGGCGGACCGAAACTAGATTCAATCGAAGACGCATTAAACATTACGTACAATGCGCTGCAAGAAGGCGCAATCGGAGTAGACATGGGCCGAAACATATGGCAATCCGAACATCCAACTGCGATGATTCAAGCGATTCATGGCATTGTAAAAAATAGATTGAATGTGAAAGAGGCGCTGGAACTATATAATGATGTGAAAAATTAATGTGAAAAGATGGACTATTTATTATAACGGGTTCAGTTAAGAGGAGTAAAACTTGTTTTGACACTCAAACTACACAAGGAAAAGGATGGCACTTGCCATCCTTTTTGACATACATTGAACTTTTACTGTTTTCAAGTTTCCTTCTTCGACTAACGAGCCAAAAATTTTAATCACCCTTTAACTTTATAGCTTTTGTAGCAATAAAAGTTTTAATATGCTTATCTAATATCCTTGTTCCACCAAAATCATCCTCGTAAAAACCCGTTATAACAAAACCAGCTTCAACTTGACCTTGGATTTGATCTTCTAGAGTATGTGCGTATTCTATTGTTTGATTTAAATTAATATAATCTTGAACTTCATCCTCTGGTAAATAATCCAATGTTGATGAAGGTATTGAATGTTTAACATCCAAAATACCTTTTTGTTCTTGGTTGTCATCAAAAATCCATAGTAAAGGATTTGTAAATCCAGAAATAAGAATACCTTTATTCTTTAAAACCCTTGAAATCTCATTCCATACAAGATGAACATCTTTTACAAACAAATTAGAAACAGGATTTACGACAATATCAAAATATTCATCTTCAAAATCACTAAGGTCTGACATATCTCCTTGTACTGTTTTTAAAGTTAATCCATCCCGTTCCGCCACCATTTCATCTTGTTCCAATTGCTTCTTAGATATATCAGTAACTGTTACATCTGCTCCAGCAGCAGCCAGTACTGGTGCTTGTTGCCCTCCACCTGATGCTAAACAAAGTATCTTTAATCCCTCTAATGACTTTGGAAACCAATCTCTAGGAACTGATTTTTCTGTGGTGACTGTGATTTCCCATTCACCTGATTTACTTTTTTCAATAACCTCACTACTTACAGGTTGAGTGTATCTAGAACCTTCTTCAACCTTCTTATCCCATGCATTACTGTTTTGTTGTGTAGTATCCATTATAATCATTCCTCCTAACTATCTAGTTGCATTTTAATTGTGACATTATTAACTATTTACACCCTTTTTCTATTAACCTGCCGATAGTTAATAAATGGTTTTCTATATTTATTTTAACACATAAACATCCTGTTTTTCTAAATATTTAAATTAATTGATTATATTGTAAAAAATGAGAATTGTTTCAATTATAATAAAATATGAAAACAAAATAAAGAAAAAGAGGAATAATTATGCAACGAATGCCTTTTGAACACCCTACTGATCATTATGATGAACGCTTATCTTCTATTGATGAAAAAATTTGCTCTTTATTAAAAGAACGGAAAGAACTTTCGAATGGGAATCCGGGTTTCCCACCAGATGAAGCCATTTCTAATTGGGCAAAGCAGAACGGGTTATATCCCGATAATTTAAATTCATTATTCTCATCTATGATGGACGAAGATGAGTTTAAACCTCGCGTCGAACCGACTAAGTTTAAAAAACATATACCCGTTTTAAAAACTTATGAACATAAAGAAACTGTGTATACTGTAACCTTTATTCGTCAATATTCTAACGCTAGTGTAATTAATTTATATAAGGAATGGGATCCAAAAAACAATACACTTAATGAGAATAATACACATAGCCTTGTTGAATTATCGATAAATGATACATACGATTGCTGGGCAGAAGGATGGACTGGAACAGATGGACATGTGAGCTACCAATTTGTAGTTTCCCCTACTCTTCCTAATAATCTCTCTGAAATTAGCTTATTATTTAAAGGACAAAGTATGCCATTTATGAAAGATCAAGCTATGCTTGAATTTGAAATTCGGTTAGATTAATAAAGTGAAACTTTAATCAGTGGGGGTTTTGACTAAAAGATGCTTATTTTTTACTTTGGTGTTCCATTAAATAAGCGAATAAAATGATCAAGCCCCTTTCCAAACTGGATAAGGGGCTATATATACACCTTCAAAGAATTATTCTTGATGAGTGCCATTCAGTTTTGAGACTTTCTTACCATCTCTATAGTCAAGGCAAGATACTTCAATTAACAATCCATTAAACATTGTAAAATAAAAACCATAACTACTACCTCTCATTGAATACGGTTTCTTGTCTATTTCAATGCCACCAGCTACTAAACGATTATATGATTGATCAACTTCACTTGAAGTTTCCACTAAAAAACCAATATGAAAAGCTTCAGGATACATAACTTCCTTATTCCCCTTAAATGCTTTTGGATCACTTAGCACAAGTATAAATCCACTCTCATCACTCATTACTACAAGTGCCTTTCCCTTTTGCTCCAAAAATTGAAAATCAAAAAATGTTTCAAAGAAATGTCTAGCTTCTGATAAATCATCAACACATAGATTTAAATGATTCAACTTCATTCACTCATCTCCTTTTAAGCAGAGGGTATATATACTCATATTAATAACACTTACATATGTAAGGAAAGATATTCAAGTGTTCCGTATAGTCTAGAACGTTTTTTAAAATGCAACATTTGGAATACAATGAATGAAATTATATGAACGATTCGACACGGAATCTCAATTTACCGATAAAGGCTGTCAATCGTAGTAATCTACTTAATTCTTTGTGCAATTGGGTGATCATCCTTTAGTTGCAGGAGGTCCCATAAATTCCCGTATAAATCCTTAAACACTGCCACAATTCCATATGATTGCTCTTTCGGTTCTCTCACAAATTCTATTCCTCTTGAAATCATTTCATTATAATCTCTCCAAAAATCGTCAGTATTTAAGAAAAGAAAAACTCTACCACCTGATTGGTTACCAATAAAGGGCTCTTGTTCAGGTTTAGATGCCCTAGCTAGTAATATTGTGGTGCCGACTGAACCTGGAGGAGATACCACTACCCAACGTTTGTTTTCTTCTAGCTGATAAATATCTTCAACTAATGTGAAATTTAGTTTCTTTGTATAAAACTCTATTGCCTCGTCATAGTCTTTTACTACTAATGCAATATGAACTATCGATTGAATCATTACTGTCCCTCCTAATCTTACTCACTGATCGAGTTTATATTATAACATTTCTAGTTTTAACCTGTCCGTTAATTCTTCTTACATCACATGTGAATCATTCTCTTTATTCAATATAAATAACCATCTATCAGTAAGCAGATAGATGGTTATTTATTCGAAAAAATATAATTAAACAAATGTATTCTTACGACTGTTGATAAGCCGATTTCGATGATTTCACATAATAAACCCCGTGCTCAACCTTAATGATATGATCTGGTTTTGGCTTACCGCGGCCCGCTCTATGTCCAGCTAAGTGCTCTTCACTCGTTTCCCAGTTCTTCCATGCTTCTTCCGATTCCCAGCGAATCATAACTACAACTTCTTCGTCTCCGCGTCTTACTTTTTTAACGAGAACACTTAAGTCGATGAATCCTTCAAATTTTTCAATAATTCCTTCTCCTGTGAAACGCTCTACAACTATATTAGATGTACCTTCTTTTACTGTAAATGTCTTCGTTTCGATAAACATATATTCCACTCCCTCTTTGTAATACGAATACTAGTATTCTTCTATTATAATTGATTATGATAATTATTTTCAATTATAAAGTTTCGAATCTTTAGCATTATGCAGATTTCTCCTCAATCGCCTCATCTAAAAATTTGAAATACGGAAGCAATATTCCTATTAAAGAAGTGACACATATAATCGAGCCAATGATAAAGTATGGTACTCTCACTCCCCACATTTCACTCGGTATTCCCCCTAATAACACACCTAATGGCATTGCCGATCGTATGAAAAATAATCGCACTGAAAATACTTTTCCTATCATATTACTTGGGACAGTTTGTTGGCATATCGTCGTATTATGAACATTGAAAAATGAAATACAAATACCTGCAATTACTTCAATAATTACCGCAATTATAATACTGTGATTGAACCCTAAAGAAATGTATGTAAGGCCACCTATAAACAATCCTCCAAGCATAAGTATTCGCCGGCTTTTATATGTTACTTTTCCGACTAATATTGATCCAACTACATAGCCAAGTGGGAAACCTGCCATGAAGTAACCGTACTCCGCATATCCCGCTGACAGCTCATCTTTTATATAAGGTAGGTTTGTAACCATCGTTACCCCAACTCCAAATTGAACGAAAGTAAGAAATATACCGAGCCAAACGATTATTGGTTTTGTGAAAAAGTATGTAAAGCCGTGAAGAAACTCTTCTAGCCACGTTTTTCGAAGTTCTTGCTTTATCCTCTTTTCTGTAATGAAAAGTAATAATCCTCCACTTATAAATAGACAAACGCACACAAAAAATAATGTAAGCTTCATTCCAATAAAATGAATGACGATACCACCTAATACTGGCGCTACAAACATCATAAGACGAGTCATTCCATCTATATACGCATTTGCATCTTGAAGCTGCTCTTTATTCACAACAGTTGGTGTAATCGCTTGGCTCGCAGGGGTATAAAGAGGCGTAATGAGACCAACTATAATTTGGACAACGTAAATGTGCCAAACTTCTATACTGCTAGTAACTAGCATCGCCAAAGGCAGTAAGAAAACAGATGCCCGCATCCATTGTGAAAAAATCATAATCCACTTTCGGCTCCATTTATCAATATATGGACCGCTTATAAGTTGCAATATGAGAGACGGGATAAAATATAGTAACCACATGCTACTTAATGCTGTTTTTGATCCTGTTAATTCATAAACGAGAATTGAATTACATAACGTCCCGAAAGCCCCGCCTAATTCCGAAATCGCACTACCTATCCACATAAAAAAGAATGAACGGTTTTTCAATACACTCTTCACTATAGCTCACCAACTTTTCTATTAAATTCCTCCCTTTATGTACATTCTCGTTGTATATTATCTATTCAAAAATGCATCTAATTCTTTCGCTAAAGACTGCACTGCTTTCTTTCGCAACACATATTTTCCGTCTTGAATATCAACTAACTTTGCTGAACGTAAAAGTTTCAAATGATGATGTACTGTCGATTTTCCTAGTTGTAATCTTTCCGTTATTTCTTGCAGCGTACGCTCTTGTTCAAATAGTAGTTTTACAATACGAAGCCTTGCCTCATCCCCGAGCGCCTTATGTTTATGAACTAAAAAATAACTCGGCTCATATGGATCTTCTGGATGTATACTTTCATTTGCGACTGGATAATGAAACACTTTCGTATCTTCAATATCAGCTTCTATGTTCCACGGTCTGTATGTAATTTGCGGGATAAGAAGTACGTGATGAACACTTGGCTCTGGCATATATGTAACGCCACCTGTTGCCCACTCTACAAACTCTTCCGGTTGCATCTTTTTATTCATTTCATTTTTCGCTTCATAATCTCGCTCTAGTATAGAAACAATTTTTTCTGCCTCTTTTTTAACAACACTGTCATACCACCCTGTCATAACGGCAATTAAATGCGTTTTTAGTTCACGCACATCGGCATGACATACAAACTCTATATACGTAGAGAAAAACTGATGATCATGTGTCAGTTCCTTTAGTTCGTGTATTACAGATGCTTCTCCGCTTGCGGCTAAACGTCTTTTTTCTTGATGGATTTCTCCTAAAAACGGTAAACACACATATTTAAAATCTACTTCCGATAACGAATTGATATTATGAATAAACTGAGTTAAATCCGTAAAATCTCCATCATACAGTAACTGTAGCAACGCTTTCCACGTATTATGCCTCTCGACAAATTGTAAATGTTCTATCATTTCATGAGGTAACGATTTTCTAATTTCTTCCCATTCACTTTGAGTCTTTTCAAGAGTATCGATTAACCTCTTATGAGTAATTGCCGCAATGCCAAGTGCACATTCGAAAAGTATCGAATACTTCATTTGAACGTTGTACGTTTCCCTCTTTCTACTCGTTACGTGAAAGACTTCCATTTTATCTCCTCCTTATTTGCTATGCATTAAATTCTATATTTATCGAATTATACCTTCTAATTTTTTAGAATTTTAAAACTTTCTGAAACTTTATATTGCTACAAGTTTTTAAATTTAAGCTATAGTTAATTTTCCTGTTCAACTATGAGGCAGGTTTATTGAAGAGAAAGGAGAATTTATTACGTTTATAAAAATGATTTTGAAAGCATAAGTTTATTTCTGCAATTACTACAACGGCGCCGTATTGTTCTTTTAGAAACTTCCAAACATCAATCAGATGATAAGTAGGTACGTTTCTACCTAATTTCTCTAACACTTATTGTTGGTCTATCTCATAGTTAAGGAGGCTATACGAATGGGTAAAAAAGAAATATTACAAAATGGGGTCAAGCAAGTTTTTTACGAAGAAGAATGGTACCCACCGATATCAGAAGCGTTAAAGAATCTTACCGCTGCACAAGCATGTTGGCACCCAGAAGGAAAGGCCAGTAATACGATTTGGGAAAATGCAAACCATTTACTAACCTTTAAAGAGCGCTTACTTTCCCGCTTACATCAGGATGACACATTTGTTGCTCCACAAAATAATGATGACACGTTTGTCCAAGGTGGACCTAATGATGATGAAGCGTGGCAACAAACAGTGAAGCGAACGCTTCAAGTACATGATGCCTTACAATCTTTATTAACATCCCTTCAAGAAACAGAACTGGATCAATCAAGTCCTTCTCTACCAGTTTGGCAACAATATCTGAATATCCTATTGCATGATGCTTATCATACAGGTCAAATTATACAACTTCGTAAACTCCAAGGTTCATGGCCATCTCATCGTTCATATTTATAAGCAATGATTAAAGATGATAGACAAGCATATGATTCTACATTTAGCAGAATAAGTACAAAAAAAGCAAATGAGATTCTAACTCTCATTTGCCTTTTTGCATGCTGGAGAAACGTCCTGCAATGATTTATTAAGCTTAATTAAAATTCAACAAAGAATGTTCAATGGATAAAGTAAAACTTTAATTAGGCATTTACGGGCCATTATCTCCCGCCTAACTTCCTTGCATTCACCGCTTATTAATTCATTTGTGCATCGTTCAATAGCCCAATTATTTCATTCAACATTTCTTCTGTAAAAGCACCTGCGCTAAAGTTCACTAATGCTCGTAATAGCATATAGTTCATCATTTCAGAAGCATCACTATCCCATCTAGCAGAAATAGTCACATTAAACCCCAGTTATCTATCTTCCCTTTTCAAAAAGGAAGTTAGAATTTCTCTAAATGAATATATTCAGCGTGCCAAAGTCATTTTACAAAGATCTTTAAAAAATATACTGGTATTTCACCTAAACAATTTAAAAATGGATGCAGCTATTAATTGTCCTTCGTTCTACCAATAGATTTATTTTGTTGCTTTACATTATTAATACATATCCTTTATAAAGCGAAAAAACATTAATTTTTAGTACATAAATTGAAATAGATTAATCCCAAACATAATTTACACTCTTCATAACTTCTGATCATAATCCAAATTTGGAAGAATAGGGGCTTTTTTATATACAAATAATAAGCCTCAAGGAGTTGTTGACATGCATTTCATATTAAATATGTTAGGGATTTTCGTTGTAATATTAATCGTTTTCCTATGTTCGCCTAATAAAAGAAAAATAAAATGGAGACCAATCGTTATTCTAATAATATTGGAGCTTTTTATTACGTGGTTTATGTTAGGCACGAAATTGGGCAGTATTATCATTAATAAAATTGCGTCATTTTTCAGTTGGCTACTATCATGTGCGAATGAAGGAATTCGATTTGCATTTCCTTCAGCTATGGAAAATCAAACAGTTGATTTCTTCTTTAGCGCATTACTTCCTATCATTTTTGTTATCACTTTTTTTGATATTCTTTCGTATTTTGGAATCTTAACTTGGATTATTGATAAAGTTGGTGCAATCATTTCAAAGATTTCTCGTTTACCAAAGTTAGAAAGCTTCTTTTCCATTCAAATGATGTTTTTAGGAAATACGGAAGCACTTGCAGTTGTTCGTGATCAATTATCTGTGTTAAAAGAAAATCGTTTGTTGACTTTTGGAATTATGAGTATGAGTAGCGTCAGCGGATCCATTCTTGGTGCTTATCTATCAATGGTTCCAGCAACATATATTTTCAGCGCTATTCCTTTAAACTGTATTAACGCATTAATCTTGGCTAATGTTTTAAATCCTGTAGAAGTTACTAAAGAAGACGATGTTATTTATTCACCTTCAAAAAATGAAAAAAAAGATTTCTTTTCTACTATTTCAAACAGTATGTTAGTTGGGATGAATATGGTTATTGTTATTTTAGCGATGGTAATTGGGTATGTAGCATTAACAGCATGTTTAAATGGTATTTTGAGCTTTTTTGTAACAGATTTAACAATTCAAAAAATCTTCTCTATTATCTTTAGTCCCTTTGCTTTTTTACTCGGTTTAACAGGCAAAGATGCTATGTATGTAGCTGAATTGATGGGGATAAAAATAACAACGAATGAATTTGTTGCAATGATGGATTTAAAATCAAATCTAAAATCTTTACAGCCACATACAATTGCAGTTGCAACTACATTTCTAGCTTCTTTTGCAAACTTTAGTACAGTAGGTATGATTTATGGAACTTACAATTCATTATTTGGCGGGGAAAAATCATCAATAATCGGTAAAAATGTTTGGAAGCTTCTTGTTAGCGGAATGGCTGTTTCCTTATTAAGCGCTATGCTCGTTGGGCTATTTGTATGGTAAATAATCTTTAAAATAAAAGACACTCACTATATGTTAAAGATATATAACTACAATTAAGTATTATAATTAACAGCCTCTATCAAAAATTACTAAGTAACTTTTGATAGAGGCTCCTTTTATTTAGGTCGCTCTATATTCATCCAAAAAATTGAATACTACTTTACAGGGTCCTTCTTTTTCCTCTCTACCGATAATGATGCGTTAACTGAATATGTATGAAATATACATAATTCCTCGTTAAACAAAAGAGACAGGTTATTTAATAAAAAATAATAGTTTGGAAATACTACCTGTCAGAAAATCAAATTAGAATCGAGGTAATAAATTGATAGCTCCATTTCGTTTATTCATTACCTTAATACTTTTAATTAGTTACCCAATGACAATCATTGCTAAAGAAATTAAGTATAATCACAACAGCACTACTATTCCAGAAATACAGAAAAAAGTTAATTTCACTATTTTATCTCCAAAAAAGATTCCAGATGATTGGACATTAGATACAAAAACATCTCCTTGGATAAGCCTACATTATATGGATAGCAAGGATACAAAGCTAATGGTTGCTATTCACTTGAGTAGGAGAATTCCATTATCTGATAAAGACTTCACCCATGCTGAACAAATTTTGATTAACGGAAATAAAGGTTATTTTTCAGCATGGGGAAATAGTGGAACACTGGACAAGAATGGAGAACTCATTACAGGTGGTTTACTCTGTTGGACACAAGCTGGAACATATGTAAAAATGCAAAGTACAAGATTACCAAAGGAAAAAATGCTAGAAATCGCAAGGTCAATGAATTAACGTTATTTACTTATAGAGCAATAATAAGTATTGAATAAATTAAATACAATAACTTCCTATATCGAAAATTATGTAAATAAGCTGTCCATATGGGCAGCTTATTGTATTTTTGTCTTAGCTTGTTTTTTCAAAATGCGCCGATCCTCCTTTACTACGTCTACAATTTTGACAATTTACCAAGTAAAATGGCATTGTCTTTTTTAGTTTTTTGTTTTCTTCATCCACGACCTTTTACTAAGCTAAGCATTCATTTTTTAGGTAAATTCCTTAAACTACCTTTTATTACCAATCTAAAATTATGCATAAAAAAAGGACATTAGGAACATCGTCCCTTACTGTCCTTACTCATATATAAAACTAATTGCGTGTCTTTTATCTTCGAATCTGACCATTTCCACGAATCACATATTTTGTAGAAGTTAATGCAGGTAGCCCCATTGGTCCCCTTACGTGTAGCTTTTGTGTACTAATGCCAATTTCTGCACCGAATCCGAATTCAGATCCATCTGTAAAACGAGTCGATGCATTATGATAAAGTGCCGCGGCATCAACAGATGTGAAAAACTTGCTGACATTTCCCTCGTTCTCTGTAATAATCGCTTCGGAATGCATGGATCCATACGTATTTATATGATGAATCGCTTCTTCCGTAGTGGAAACCACTTTAACTGCCAGTGTGAGAGATAAAAACTCTGTTTCCCAGTCTTCTTCTGAAGCTAATGCAATAGAAGAATCAATTGCCAATGCTTTACTATCTCCACGTAGCTCCACGCCTCTTTCCTTCAAAGAAGAAAACAGCTCGCTACCAAATTGCTGCGCCCACTTCTCATGAAGTACAATCGTTTCTATTGCATTACATACAGATGGACGCTGCGTTTTTGCGTTTATAATAATATTAAATGCCATTTGTTTATCCGCTGTTTCATCAATAAAAATATGACAATTTCCCGCACCTGTTTCAAGTACTGGAACAGATGCTTCTCTCACTACAGTATCTATTAACTGCTTGCCGCCTCTTGGGATAAGAACATCCAAGTACTCATTCAATGTAAACAACTGCTTTGCACTATCGCGCGTTGTATCTTCTATGAGCTGCACACTTTCTGAAGGCAAGCTTGTTTGTTTGAGCGCCCGGTGAATAACGCTAACGATGGCTTTGTTAGAATGAATAGCAGAAGAACTACCACGTAGTATTACTGCGTTTCCTGTTTTTAAGCAAATTGTAGCAGCATCCACTGTCACATTCGGCCTTGCCTCGTAAATCATTCCGACAACACCAAGTGGTACGCGCATCTCCTGAATAGACAGTCCATTTGGTCGTTCCCATGCACTAACACATTCTCCAACAGGATCACGTAAATCAATTAGTTGCTTAATACCTTCAGTCATATCAATGATACGCTGTTCATTCAGCATAAGACGATCAAGAAGAGAATCAGAAAATCCTTTTGCCTTCCCTTCTTCAATATCCCGTTTGTTTTCCTCTAAAATATAAGCTGTTTCTACTATCATCTGATCAGCAATCGCAGCAAGTGCTTCGTTTTTTTGACTCGTAGATTTAAGAACAAGTTCTCGAGCAACCTCTTTCGCCTTTTTCCCCTTTGCCACCACTTCATTCATTTTTATTTCCTCCTTTTAAAAAGTTAATAAGTAAAAATTCAAGACCCGTTTATCTCCACCAACTAATTGTTTCCCGCCTATGGAATTAAAGAATTTGAGCAGTGGACTCTGCCCTCGCTATTCTTAAAATGAAACCCAATGATCCCTATGGATGACTTCATAATTATGCCTTTCGCCTCTTGCTTGAATATCTTGGCTTTGCATACCTTTTAAATTCCTTAGTTCCTCTGCGCTATATGTGCATTGTCCTTTTCCTATTACGCGCCCTTGTTGCGTAATTACTTCCACGACTTCATCCACTTGGAAAAATCCAGACACACTAGTAACACCAGCAGGAAGTAAACTCTTTCCATGTTGAATGATGGCAGTGGCTGCCCCCGCATCTACTTCAATTTGTCCGCTAACAAGCGAATGCAAGGCGATCCATTGCTTGTTCATCTTAATCACTTTTTGAGGAGCATTCCCGATATATGTTCCATCACCTTTGCCCTTCATAACATCTAAAAACTTCTCCTGTCCACATCCCGTTCCGATAAATACACTCACTCCAAGAGATAGTACCGTCTTTGCAGCATCGATTTTTGATTTCATACCGCCAGTCCCAAGTTTTGAGCCAGCATCTCCTGCAAGAGAAGCAATTTCTTCCGTTACCTCAGGAAGGAAATGATATTTTTTCGCATCCGCATTTTTCTGAGGATTTTGGTCATATAAACCGTTCACATCGGTAAAAATCATGAGCATATCTGCCGAAACAAGTCCGCTTACTAAAGCTGACAGCATATCATTATCACCGAACGTCAGCTCTTCTAAAGAAATGGAATCATTTTCATTGATTATTGGAAGAGCGGAACGGTTTAGTAGCTCTCCTAAAGTAGCGTAAGCGTTACTGTATTGTTCTTTTCTAGAAAAATCACTTCTCGTTAGTAAAAGTTGTGCAGTAACGATACCATATTTACGGAATTCCTCCGTGTATGCCTGCATTAATAAACTTTGTCCGACAGCAGCAGCAGCCTGTTTCCCTTTAATTGTAACAGGTCTACTAGAATACCCTAGAGCAGAAAAACCTGCAGCGACTGCCCCAGATGTAATCAACAAAACTTCATGCCCTTCCTCTTTCAATCGTGCCAATGCAGCAACGTGATCTGAAAGTTGTTCTTTAGAGATGCCTCCATGACTTGCTGCCAAGGAACTGCTCCCAATCTTTACAACAATTCGTTGTTTTTTCACTTTTTTATCCCCCAAGTCTAAAATCAAAGTTTTTATAAATTACACTTTTATTTATACAGTTTGCAGCTATGTCTATCCTCATCAATGCTGCACCTATAGTATTAGAGGGCAAAATAAAAATGACCGCTTCGCCCTTAATAAAATAAAAAGGACGAAACGGTCATTGTTCCGCGGTACCACCTTAATTGATATACACAGATATCCACTTGGCGCCTATAACGCAGGCGTACGCCTAAACTTTCATTTAAGACTCAGGGATAGGTTCGATACATTCTATACGAGGAATCTTTCAGCCGGTGAATTCCACTCTCTTTCGCAAGAAGACATATGTACTATTTCCCTTCAACGATTTTCCATTTGATTTTTTATATTATGCTATATATTTCGTTTTTGTGTCAAGAGGTATTTTGCAAAATGAATAGAGCGACAAGCTTTAAGTATGAAATTATGTACACACTTATGAATATCACCATATCTAGAAAAAGTTGATATAACTATACCTATTCTCCAACATGCTTTTAAACGTTACCAAATAGTAAATAACATAAAATATTAAATAATTGAGAATGCACTTGTTTAGTACAGAATAAAATTGATTTCTTTATTTTTTGTATTGCAAAAAAGAACGTATTCTCTTAGAATGTTTCTTTATATTGCACTTGGATGTTATTGTTATTTTAGAATAATAATTTGAAACCGATATAATTTATGATAAAAGGAGCCAGATTGAGTTATTATGGACAAACAAATTGGATTCATCGGATGCGGAAATATGGGAATGGCTATGATTGGCGGGATGATAAACAAAAATATAGTGTCTTCAAATAAAATCATTTGTTCAGATTTAAACACTACGAATTTAAAAAATGCTAGTGAAAAATATGGACTAACTACAACAACTGACAACAATGAAGTAGCTAAAAATGCTGATATTTTAATTTTATCAATTAAACCAGACCTATACGCATCAATAATTAACGAAATAAAAGAAGTGATAAAAAACGATGTTATCGTCGTAACGATCGCTGCAGGAAAAAGCATTAAAAGTACTGAAGATGCTTTTGATAAAAAGTTGAAGGTTGTACGAGTAATGCCTAATACACCTGCTCTTGTTGGAGAAGGAATGTCTGCGCTATGTCCTAATGAAATGGTGACAGAAAAAGATTTAGAAGATGTATTAATCCTTTTCAATAGTTTTGGTCAAACGGAGATCGTAAGTGAAAAATTAATGGATGTTGTAACATCTGTAAGTGGTTCTTCGCCAGCATATGTATATATGATTATAGAAGCAATGGCAGATGCAGCTGTATTAGATGGTATGCCAAGAAATCAAGCATATAAATTCGCAGCTCAAGCTGTGTTAGGCTCTGCAAAAATGGTACTAGAAACAGGCATACATCCAGGTGAATTGAAAGATATGGTTTGTTCCCCTGGCGGAACAACTATAGAAGCTGTAGCAACATTAGAGGAAAAAGGCTTACGAACAGCCATCATTTCAGCTATGCAGCGTTGTACGCAAAAGTCTGTTGAACTATCCGGTCAAACTAAAAAGTAACAACTGCAAAAAAGACCAGATTAGCTGAATACACAAATCTTTAAACAGCTTTACACTTTATGCACATGTGGTTTACATACTCCCCTGTTTCCACTAAAAGATAAACGGACAAATTCATGAATAATTGAGTTTGTCCGTTTTGCATTTTATTATCTCAAAATAACTTTATAACTCTTATTGTTATTTGTTTTGCAGATTAAGATACTTTGGTATTACGTTTACATCATTTCCTGTCTATTGAAATATTCTCAGAGACGAAGCATGATATTCATTAAAAAAGTTGTGGTATCAAACGCTTCACATTGTTAACATAACATATTTACTGTCTCCTTTATTAATGCCTGTTTCCTAATCCACCTCCATTACAATTTAAATCATTTAAGTTTTCTCCATATCGTACATCTACTAGTTAAACAAAAACTCCCCTTAAGTCAAAAATGATTAAGGGGAGTCAGTTATATGTGGTGAAGTTATAGTTCTGATTTTACTGGAACAGAAACATTGTTTTTTACTAATTTTTTGACGTCTTTAAAGGTAACAAAATTGTTGTTTTGCTCATCCCAAAGACGGAAACGAATTGACCGCAAGCTTGTAGCAAGAGTAATCGTTGGTACATTTTTTAAAGGAAGCGTATTATTGTGTGCCTCTTCTAGTTTATAGTTAGGTACTCTTGGACTTAAATGGTGAACATGATGAAATCCAATATTACCAGTTAAAAATTGCAGGATTTTGGGAAGTTTATAAAACGAACTTCCTTCCACTGCCGCTTTCACATATTCCCAATCTTTATCTTCTTCAAAATAAGAATCCTCGAATGTGTGCTGTACGTAAAACAGCCAAATACCTATTGAACCTGCTATTAAGAATATGGAACCGTGTACTAAAAGAAACGATTGCCATCCGAGTGTCCAGCAAAGTAACCCTACTAAAGCAACGATTAACACATTCGTCAAATAGGTGTTCATGCGTTCCTTCTTTCTAGCACCTTTTCTGTTAAATCTATTTTTAAGTAGGAAAACATAAATCGGGCCTAATCCAAACATAACGAATGGGTTGCGATATAAACGATATGCTAAACGGAGTCTAAATGGCGCTGCCAAATATTCATTCACTGTAAGTGTCCAAATATCTCCTGTACCTCGCTTATCCAAATTACCACTTGTAGCGTGATGAACGGAATGCTCATGCCCCCATTGATCAAACGGGAATAAAGTTAAAACACCCATACATGTCCCTACTATTCTATTTACACGACGGCTTTTAAAGAAAGAATGATGGGTACAATCATGAAAAATAATGAAAACCCGTGTCATAAATCCAGCGGCTAACACAGCTGGAACTAATGCTAACCAATAAGAAACGGACAAACTTTTATAAGCAAGGTACCATAAGATAATAAATGGCACTACCGTATTGATGATTTGCCAAACACTTTTTTTTGCCGTTGATTTTTCAAAAGGAGCAACTTGTTTTTTTAAATTTTTAGTATTTTGTAATGTCATTTTTTCTAATTCCTTTCCTTTATGTTGCTAATTCATATTATAACAGAAATGAATCAAAATTGTTAGTAGTAGGTATTATGTTCAGGGTATAAATTTTTTAGGGTGATAGCAAATACACTTATTTAGTTTGGTGAAGTTCAAGCTGAGGACGGTTATATGTCATCACCTATTATGTATGCACCATCCTTTACAATGAGAGTAAGCTCATTTAATGGAAGGCTTACATTTACGATCGGTTATCATACGCCGGATACATCAAAAAAAGCAGACAAATTTTTAGAAAGTATGGTTAATCAACTATCGTAATAGTAATTGTAATAATCATTATCAAAAATAAAAGCTCCTAACATATTAGTTATATACAATATGTTAAGAGCTTGATATTTTAAGCGTTTTTTGAATTTATGTCTTGATAACGTGCACTAAGCGATCTTGTATATAAAAAGCTGATTTCCCGTAATCTAAAGGATAATCGGGCGTTTTACTATTCAATTACTTGTAGCAGTTGAATAAATTCTAAAGGCGGGATAAGAAAGACTTAATCGTTACTTTTAACATAACATCATTTACAGGAAGAAGGAACGATTATCTTCACTATATTCCGTCAAAGGAACAATGATATATATCACCATATTCATCATACTTTTTTATTTCAGGAAATCTATTTGTTTGGCGCCCTTTTTTATAAAGAGTGCACTTTTTATTTTCATCTAAAATTCAAATTGGTTTAGCAATAAAAACAAGATTATAATAAATAAAAATTTATTGTTAAACGATAAATTTCATGTTAGATTAAATAGATAATTAATAAATGAGGTGCTTCATATGAAACAAGGATCAACACTCTTTTTAAAGACAGCTATTATTCTGATTGGAATCCCTGTTCTTGCTTTATGTATATTTTTAGTTCCTAACATAGGGAAATATGCAGCGGAATTGTTCCCGGATATTGCATTTATAAAATATCTTGTTTTAATCAATCTATATGCAACCGTGATACCTTTTTATTTTGCTCTATATCAAGCCTTTAAACTTGTAAGCTTCATTGACAAGGGTAACGCTTTCTCGAAATTATCTGTTAGGGCTTTAAAAAAGATAAAAAACTGCGCAGTAACAATCAGTATTTTATATGTGGTAGGTATGCCACTCTTCTATCTTGTAGCAGAGAGAGATGACGCACCTGGTATTATTATACTTGGCATGCTCCTAATCTTTGCTTCAATGGTTATCGCAGTCTTTGCTGCCGTTCTCCAAAGACTTTTAAAAGATGCGATAGATATAAAATCAGAAAATGATTTAACGGTCTGAGGTGAATAACATGGCAATAATAATTAATATTGATGTAATGTTAGCTAAAAGAAAAATGAGTGTAACAGAGCTTTCGGAGAAGGTTGGAATTACAATGGCTAACCTTTCTATATTAAAAAATGGAAAAGCAAAAGCAATTAGAATTACAACTTTAGATGCTATTTGTAAAGCATTAGAATGCCAACCTGGGGATATTTTAGAATATCAACCTGAAGATACCGAATAAAAAGAGTCCTTCTATTAATGAAGGACTCTTTTTATTGCTCATTACGGCGCGAAGCTAACTTGACCCGTCAAAACTAAAATAATTGCGATGATCCAAAATATAAAAAATGATGAGGACAGTACTAATGAAATAATAGCTATCCCCTTTTTCTCTGTTTTTTTCGTCATTGTGATTATTGAAAGTATAATACCTACACCTGTAAGAGCAATCGTTACATAATCTCCAACTATATTTCCCGCATTCGCTATTCTCGTCGGAGTTATAAAAACGAATAAAAAACACATAATTCCGATGAGTAAAGATATATAGCTTATTATACTGTACTTCTTTTTGGGAACTATTTCGGTTTTCATAATACCCACCCCTTTTATATAGCTATGTGTTCATATTAGCGCGAATAACCATAATTTGGTTAAAACAAAAAAACAGATACAGTGGAAACTTCCACTGTATCTGTTTTTTATTTAATATATAAACCTGCTATTTCTTCTTTAGCGTTATAAGTTATGATAAAGGTACGTTGTTCTTTACTATATTTTGCTACAAGAACAACAGTATATAAACCATCTTTTTCTTCAATCGACTTTTTTTCAATCTTTTCGAATATACCAGCTTTTTCAATTACATGTAAAGTGATAATAATGTTATTTAATTCTGATTTAAAAATATAAGAGCCTCGCTACAAATCATATTGTAGTAAGGCTCTTTAAAGTTGTTTAATTTCTAACCTTTTAAATGAGTTTGTAGACAAATATAAATAATAAATTTGTTTAAATCTTGTTCAACTAAAGCTCCCATTAGTTGAAGTGTAATTCTTCACAAATTATTGAGATTCTTCTTCTAGAAAATTAAAATCACCATCAATAAGATTCTGTAAATACTCATTAAAGCTGTTTGCAATCACTTCATATTCATCAGGGTCGTGCAAAAAACGAATTATTTGACCACATACACCTTCATCAGAAGGGTTAAAATCAATATAGAGTCTTGATGTTCCACCATTGTTCATACAGTCTGAAAAATGAATATAAGTGCCAGGGAGAAGTCCTTTTGGATTTATCTTAGAATCAACAGTATCCTCGTCATCTTGGTATTCTAAAAGATAAGAGACGTCTTCTTCTTCTTTTGAACTTTCGAACATCTGCTGTGTAGAAAGCAAATAATATGGATACTCTTCAACATCTGAGCCTAAAATACATACCGCAACTTTGTTTTCTCCATATTTCCGCCAATATGTACCATCAATATTTTCAAGTAAAGAGATTAGTGATTCTGGACAATTTGGATATTCTGACCTTAATGTATCAATATCATCTTTTGTAGCACCGTACGCTTTATTTAGTGCCTCGAGATCATCTGTTGATAATGCTGCTCTCAAGCCGTTTAAAAATTTGTTTACCAAATCCATTATTTCGTCCTCCCAATAATAAAATATAAAATTTTTTTATTAGTCTATATACCTAACATAAATAAGATTATTCACTTTTATCGAAAGCCTCATTTCATCTTTTTGTTCAAGCAAATGTAAGCAGATAATCCCATTGTAATTATTGATAGGGTGAGTTGAGCATATTTTCCCACTTGAAATATGTCTGTAAATATCAAAATTAGGTCATTTTCACTCTACTATGATAAAACCTTCTAACTCGAATGCCATTGATGGTTCACTATTTACTTGTGTATGTAAGTTACCTTCTTCGTCTATTACTACAACTGTGTCTATTAACCCATCTGCACTTAATATATCACCTAATTTTAAGTCTTGACCCTTTACCGTTTTGATACCTAGTTCTATATTTGGAATCATGTTCCTACCATCCTATTAGAAATTAGAAATTATAATTTAAAAATGGTAACTTTACACTAGTGTCTACTTCTCCTGTATACAACTCTACAAATACATTTGAAGTTTCATGCGGTATATAGATTGTTGTGACTTTCTCGTCAATATGTACGTAAGCAATTACTTCCATGTATTCATCACAGTCTTTCATAGGTACAAAGGTTAGACAAGGAGATACCCCTAAAGGTACTTCTTTCTTATCTATAAATTCCTTACACATGACAGTCTTCTCTACTTGATATGTAGTTATATGTACATTGTCTACTTCTGTTATTTTTACATTAGTCGGTATCTCTATCCCTAATAGATTACACCAACTGTTTAAGATGGACCTTTTCTCTGTACTTAATATAATGTCACCTTCACCATTTAAAACAAAAAGAGACTCCTTTTGGTCTCTCCCTACTTTTACCTGTTTCATCTCAATCATATTGCATACTCCTTTGTGAAATATTAGTTGAAGTATTGTTTCAGTAACTCACTACCTGTTTTAAGTCTTGTATAATATTGTCCATCTTTCTTCTCGAATTCACCGTTGTTAGCAAATTCTTTCTTTACACTTTCTAAGTTCGATGAATCAATAATACCAAACACATCGCCTATTTCAAAGTTACCTTCTTCATTTATACACTCTTCTAATAAGTAGTATTTGTCTTCTTCTAAAGGAACTATCTTACCTTTTGTAATCGAATACAGATGTTTTGTTTCCTCTACCTGTACCGTAATAAAAATCCAACCAACTCTTACAATGGTACATGGCGTTAACCCCTCAAATGTAAGTGCAACTACTTTTTGGTCTTTCTTGAATTTCCCCATCCTTGGTACCCCTTTAAATAGATTTATTTCTCCTAAAGTCTACTATTTTATAGCGTAACCATAGTCTCTCAAACATCTATCTGCCCTAAGTTATACATCTCTAAGAGTTTCCTTTTCTGTATATCCTAGTTCACTAATCTTTTTTTTGCATATTCTAGTTCACTATCAATCGTATTCCAGTATACTTTACCGTATTTCGTTACAGTTTCTACATGAATATCCTCAACATAAGCTTCGTGTCGTTCCATTACATCTTTACCGTTTTCTCTATATCCTAAATACTTATAGAATGCACCTACCCCTAGTACCACTTACCTTAGTAAAACCTGCTCTTGCACTACCTATATGGAATGGCATGTTCTACCCCTCTTTTATTTTAATATGATATTATAGCGTTCTCTTTGTTGTGAACTCATAAACTGCCCTACAAATTGTAGTTCATGCCATTTAAACTCTTTCATGGCAACATAGATGACAGTTAACTTATTGTCTACCATTCCATAATATACCCATTCTTGCTTTGCCTTTGAAAAATTATGCTTTTCTACACTTTGTAATAAATTGAATTTTTTTATAGAGCTAACCTGCATGGTTAGTTCTATAAGAATTAAAGAACTTTATTATTTTTTAAAGGATTTTATTATTTTTTAAACAACTTTATTATCGCTTAACATTACAGGCGTAAGATCTTTCATTTTCCCCTCTGATAATGCGGTTTTCATCTTGCTATCAAATTTTTCATGCATTTCTTGATACTTAGCTTCATTTTGTAATTACTAAATCCGCTCTCTCCCTCGGCAATTCCACTTCCAAATAATACTCCTCAGCCTTCCAATACCTACTTTGAAACTTTGGAAGGTTCTTCTGCGTTTCCGGACTTTCACGTAGAAACCTCGTCTCTCTTGAACAATCCAAATACACCATATAATGAAAGAAATCTCTCCATTCTTTTCGTTGAAGAAAAACCCCTTCTACAATTATTACACCTACTAAAGGAAGCTGTATTTCTTTCATTTCACATGAGTCTGTTTCATCATGATAGTATGGCAACTCTAATTGCATGTCACTTTGTAACTTTTGAAATAAGTTTTGCTGCAAGCAATCGATATCCCATTGAAGGTTATAGTACTCATACCATTCTGCAAATCCAGTATTATATCGCTTGTTACGCTCGGTTATGTGATCATCAATATGAAAAATATGAAACGAGATTCCATTTCGTTTCATATTTTCTTCTAATTTTTTAACCAACGTTGTTTTACCCGAACGACTTAGTCCGTCTATACCTAATATAAATCGCTCATCTTTATGGTCCTTAATAACCTTCATTATCTCATTTGTGCTCATTACTTTTGCCAATCTTCTTTTAATAATGAATAAACGACCGTGTCATGAGCAACATCATTTTGAATCATATATTTTCGAAGTAATCCTTCTTCTTGAAATCCGGATTTTTTTAATAAATTACGGGAAGCTTCATTTTCTATATATACGACAGCTGCAATTCTTATAAAATGCAACGTTTCAAATCCGTAAGCTAGCATTGCTTGCAGTGCTTCGGTTGCGTATCCTTGTCCCCAATATGTATCATCTAGCTCATAACCAATTTCAGCTCGTTTATGATGCTTGTTAATTAAATGAAACCCACACGTACCAATTAATTGATCCGTTCCTTTCTTCTCTATTCCCCAGCGAAATACACTTCCCTCTTCATTACGCTTTCTAAACGTTTGAATAGTTGTTTTCGCTTGCTCAATATTTTCGAAAGAGTCCATTCCAAAATAACGAATAACGGATTCTTTTGAAAAATAATGGAACATCGCTTCTGCATCTAATAGTGTAAGTTCTCTTAATAGTAAACGTTCTGTTTCTAATTTTGGAAACCCCATCCTCTTTTTCTCCTTCTATTCTAATGAACTACAAATTTCAATATAATTACCGTCTGGATCGGCAATGTACGCAATTGTTTGTCCCCACGGTTTTATGATTGGCTCAACTAGAACTTTAACCCCTTGTTCTTTTAATTTCTCAATCGTTTCCTTAACATCATCTACAACAAACCCTAACTCAAAATGAGAAGATTGTAGTATACCTTCTGTAAGAGGTAGTCCCGTTAACTCCTTAACATCCTCTCGTGTATTCATCGCTAAAATTGTTGCTCCTGTTTCAAATTCAATATATGTACCGTGCTCTGCTCTTATTGGCAATCTTAAAATTTCTTTATAAAACTGAAGACATTGCTCAAACTTTTCTACATATAAAATAATGTATTTCATTTTTAAGTTCATAATTATTCCCCCTTAACCTTCACCTCTAAAAATTCGACAAATGTTTTAAAAAACCTTGTACCTTATTGAGATGAGCACAAAAAAATGAGGCCGATTTCTCGGCCCCCCAGCTTATTGGCATAAAACAGGAGATTTGGTTTGGACATAACCAGTTCTTACATTTATTATATTTTATTTTTTCTGAATTTTAAATATAATAAACACCTATTTATATTGAGAAAGTTTTTTTACTTGCATAAAATCATACCGCTTAAGAAATGCTACAAATGGAGGTGTATACATATGGAACCAATGCTATGTCCAAGCTGTAAAACGAACCGAACGCGCTTTAATATTCTTGAGCAACAAGTAAAACCAGTAAAATTAAATCCACAAACAGGTCAAGTAGAAGAAGAATACACAAATGAAACGATGAACGCTTTTCATATGGCTTATCAAGGACCTACTTACCGCGTCCAATGTGCTGTATGTGGGCTTGTTGAAAACCCAGAACAATTTATAAAACCTGCGCAAAATCAGTCTTTCTCATAAAATCATTACTATCCCTTATAGAAATAGATTTTTCTTTAAGGGATTTTTCCTTTTAATGAGGTAGTACAAAACGTATTTCTTCCTTATTATATTTTAAACTCCATACTCTTCTGGTAATATTTACATAAGAGAGGTGAAATAAATGATATTTAATAACAGATTAATGATTCCATCCGCATTACTACTATTAGTTTGCCACATGATCATACTCTACTTTTGGATTTTCGATTGGAAGAAGATAACAACTCCTTACGGTCTAGCTATATGGATTGTTTCTACTGTTTGCGGCTTTTTACTTTATTACCACTTTAAACATCAAAACTCTAATAAAATAGTATTAATCAGTAGTTCATTATTATTAATCGTTTCTTCATCATTTATGACTTTTTTAGGTATTATTACTAGTATTATCTTTGTAACTGTTAGTTCTATGCCTTAAATATACAGTCTTTTATTATGTAAAAAAGAGTGAACAAAATAAAATTACATAGAAATGAAAGAAGATGATTCCCGTATATATTCTTTTAAAATCCAATCTTTATTATAATATTTCGCTTTTCAATTTCTTAATTTTCCAAGAGAGCCTTATAAAGAGATACATCCACATACAACTAACAACCCCCACCATAACTTTCGCCCAAATAGGCACTCTTGATTCTATCGGACTTAAAAATACGTTATACATTGATGGTAATATAGTTGCTAACATAATAACAAAGAATAGTGATAACTCCTTTAGTTTTTGTATCCTCGTCTCCTTTTCTGAATATATATCCGGCAACTCATTTTCCTCTTCTACTTCCTTACAAAAATAATTCCATTTTGTAAAACTCGTTACATGTTTCCAGCCACACATTTCATATAGTTCAATATATTCTTTTTGTTTTTCTTTTGAATCTTTATAATCCAATCTAAAATCCGCTTTATATATTACATCTTTCGGCTCTGTTTTCTTAAACGTATACATCACATTGTATTTTTGTAGTGCCCAGCCTTGTTGATGCATTTTTCTTAAAAAAGCTTCCTCTTTCTCTAAACTCCATGCCGCGAAAAATTTGAGTACCTTCTTTGTCTCCATCTTCCATTCACTCCCCTAATATACTGCTTCCATTTCTTACAGATCTCTGCAGTCTGTTATACTCTAGCTCTAACACTTCTCTCCCAAACGGTGTTAACTCATAGCACTTCTTTCTGTCTGTAGAGGCAACTTCAACAATCAATTTCTCTTTTAATAACTTCGTAGTATTCCCATATAAAGTACCAGGACCGAGCTTTACTTCCCCATTTGTCATCTCTTCTACCATTTGCATAATTCCATAACCATGCATTGGCTTTACAAGTGACAACAATATGTAATATGTCGCCTCAGTTAATGGAATGTATTTTTGCGCTTTCGCATTCATTATAACTACCTCCGATACATCGCTTCATGATATATCGACTCACGATACATCGTATAACGATATTGTATAATCATATTCCCAAATATGCAAGTGTAATATTAAAATTAAATATCCATTTCTTTGAATTAAAAAGTCATATCAATTTTCTGAATAATTTGTTAAAATATAGAAATATCCGCTTTTATTTTGAAAGGAATGATACATATGATAACTAAATTGAAAGAAAACATAGGATCTGTTTTTGTCGGTAAGGAAAATGTAATTGATTTACTCCTCGTTTCACTGCTTGCTGATGGACATGTACTGCTTGAAGACGTACCTGGTACTGGAAAAACATTACTAGCAAAAACAATTTCTAAAAGCATTGGTGGTAATTTTTCTCGCGTTCAATTTACCCCTGATGTACTTCCGAGTGATGTAACAGGTATTGAATATTTCAATCCAAAAACTAGTGAATTCGAATTAAGACTTGGACCAGTTATGACAAATATACTACTCGCAGATGAAATTAACCGCGCGATGCCGAGAACACAATCTAGTTTGTTAGAAGCGATGGAAGAACGACAAGTAACGCTTGAAAAGCAGTCTACTCCTCTTCCGAAACCGTTCTTTGTTATTGCGACGCAAAACCCGATTGAATCACAAGGAACTTTCCCTCTTCCAGATGCACAACTTGATCGCTTTTTAATGACGATTTCAATTGGTTATCCGTCTCCTGACGATGAATTAAAAATGATGCGCCGTTTTCGTAACAATGCACCGTTAGAAAGCGTCACATCTGTCATTTCTTTAGAAGACATTTTAGAAGCACAGAAACAAGTGAAAGAAATTTTCGTATCAGAACCGTTAGAACATTACATTATTAAGCTTGCTCACGCTACAAGAAATCATGATTACATTGCTAACGGTGTAAGCCCGCGTGCTACATTAGCTTTAGTACGTGCCGTTCAAGCACTAGCCTTTTTACGCGGCAGAGAATATTGCATACCTGAAGATATACAATTTTTAGTTCCTTCCGTTTGGAATCACCGTATCGTCTTATCAATGGAAGGTGCCTTACGCACGACAAAAAATGAAATCACGCAAAGGATTTTAAAAGAAGTTGACGTACCTGTGGAGATTGAACAAGCATGAATGGACAGCGCGTTGTAACTGTACCTTTATTTTTTCAACTCCATATTATTCAATTAACTGTGCCAGGCGCTATACTATTTACGTTTTTTCTGCCGCAACGAATTATTATGTTTCTCTTTTTCTTCTACTATTTATTTGCGATTTTCATTTATAAATATGTCGCTTACATAGAGAAAAGATTTCAAGTTATAAATGAAAAACAAACAACTCGGCTTTTCCCTGATGAATCTGGACAGTTTTTTATTCATTTAAAAAATGGTGCAAATATACCACTCGTTAACGGCGTTTGTTATTTTCATTTAAATTCATCTCTTATACCGCATAAGGATCAAGGGATTGAACAAATATCGAAAACGTTATTTTCTTTCCCATTTTCACAACCTGCTCATTCAGCACAAAAATGGGATTTAACATTAACCGCAACGAAGCGTGGTGTGTTTCAAATTGAACAGTTCGAATGTGTTTTAAAAGATCCTTTTCATCTTTTAACTGTACATTTACCTGTTTTCGATAAGTTAAAGACTGAAATTATTGTGTACCCTTCTCCTAAAGAGGTAGCCGGTTTACAAGAACTTCAGCAACTATTAACAGGTTCGTATCGAACGAATTTCTCTTTTTACAATGATGAAACATCCATTATCGGTGTTAAACGATATGAACGCGAATCTTTCCGCTCTATCCATTGGAAAGCATCCGCTAAAATGCAGGCGTTACAAGCGAAGCAATATGAACCAGTAAAAAATTATAGTTGGACGATTTGTCTTTCTTTAGCTGCTGATCGCGGATTCGGCTGGAAAGAAAATATAGAAGACCTTATTTCATTTACAACGTACATTTGTCAATATGCAGCGAAGCATCAAATTCCTTTTGAGTTATTTATTAGTGTTTTAGCAGAAACTGGTGCATTGCATTTACCATTAAACGAAGGACAAACACATTACGCCAAAGCGTTAGAAGAATTAGCACGTATTTCAGATGATAGTACGCTACTTCCGAAACAAGGATTTCTTCATTATGTAACGAGAAAAAGGGAACGCTCATCTACAATGATATACATTGGTTTGCAGAAAAAGGAGCTCCCTCTTCTATCTCAGCCTACGTTCCTCATTAATAATGAAGGGATGGTGGAAAAGCTTGAAAACTTGGCTCTATCACGTTAATGACTTTATTCTGCTCCTCCTCCTTTCGTTATTAACAGAAAGGGACGAACTAGTTGGTATTGCTATATTTTTAGTGACCGGTTATGTAGGAGTATTTTTTATTCATAAATTTATGAATAAAAAAACAACAGGTTTTGTACTACTGTTAGTTATTCAAATAATCGGTTGTTCTTTATTTCTACCTTTCTCTATTTTAGGCACAATATTATTACCACTGTTTTTCTTTATCGTACACTCTGTTGGACCGGGATATCCAGTACAAAAATCGTTAGGCGGTATTGTATGGTTTGTCGTTTCAGCTATATTTTATGCCCCCTTTCCGCCATTGTGGAAATTGTTACTATTAACTTTACACATTATGATTACATTTTGGTTAACAGGTTCCAATCGTAATCAACAGCTATTACGTTTCACTTCTATTATTACGATTGGAATAATTAGCGCTTTACTTATTCCGGTATTTCCTTATATTCGGCTTCTTTTTTCTTATATCATACAAGTAGTTGCCTTAGGATTTGGTTATGCTTTAAATCCATTGTTCTCGGCAGCTGCATTAAAAGATACAGACGACTTTTGGTCGAATAAAGGAAATTTAAAAGATCCTCAAATTAAAGAGGAATTGGGGCAGCGTCCTTTTGATCCAACTCTCATAAATAGCATTACAATAATAGCCTGTACAGCCATCGCTATTTACGTCGTTTGGAAAATAGTAAAAAAACGAAAACATTTAAGTTTACCAAATATGCCTGTCTTTGAATCTACAATCATTACTGATAAAGAAGGCATTAGCCAAAAACGCTTCAAACGAAATAAACCACCAAATAACGAAATTCGGAAAGAAATTTTCAAACTCGAGAGCAAGCTATCTCCTCCTTTAAACCGAGAACGAGGAGAAACTGTTGAAGCTTGGCTAGAAAGAATTAATGATGAAGAAGAGGTAAATATTCAGAGTCATATTATTATAGACGCGTATAATGCAGTTCGTTATTCAAATGGTGAAAACACTGTACTTCTGCATGAATTTAAGGAAGAGGTTCATAAGCTTTATGCGTATCAGAAGAGTTTGAAGAAGAAGAGAAAATGATGTATACAAAAAGACTCCTATTAAACTAGGAGTCTTTTTGTGTAAAAGTCCACGTTGCTTTTCACAAATTATGCTTTTTTTCCTGCTTCAATTTCTAAAGATTCTTCATGCCACCAAAGTGTTTCTTCAGGATCCTCTTTAGCAATTTGATGTGCTTCTTTTTTCGATTCTACAGTAGGATAAGAACCTTTTAGTGCACGTCCTGATGTTGTGACAAACAGTACACTAAACACAATTAATCCAATTACACTTACACCTGTTAAATAAAATGCTGGTGCCAGTGGATTACCAGTAGCATGAACTAAGTATGAACATACAAGCGGCGTTGTACCACCGAATATAGATACAGAAATATTAAAGGAGATAGAAAGCGCACGATAACGTACATCGGTGAAAAAGAGTGCTGGTAATAACGAAGGCAATGTTCCTTCATATACACTAAGGAAGAAACCTAAAATGAAAATACCCGCAAACATAGCTACAATATGTCCGTTACCAATTAATAAAAATGCTGGAATTGAACATAATGCTAAACCGAGTAAACCAATTTGTACTACACGTTTATTACCTACTTTATCACTTAATTTACCGAAATAAAGTGCTAGTGGAATCATAAGTGCCATCGTAATTGAAATAATTAATAAGCCCGTTGTTTCTTTGACTTTTAGTACTTGTGTTAAATAAGAAGGAATATACGAAAGGATCATATAGTTTGTAATGTTAAAGAAGGCAACAATTACTGTGCTTAATAAGAAGTCTTTTTTGTGATATTTTAATATATCCATAAATGAAAATTGTTCGTTGTCTTCAGATTCCTCTTGTGCTTTTTCCATCTCTTGAAAGATTGGAGATTCATCTAAATGACGTCGTAAATATAAACCGACCAAACCAATTGGTGCAGCAATTAAGAAAGGAATACGCCATCCCCAGCTGAGCATTTGCTCATCTGTTAATAATAACGTTAAAATGGTAACAATTACCGAGGCAGCAATGTAACCTGAGAGTGTTCCAATTTCAAGACCACTACCGAGTATACCACGCTTTTTATCTGGAGAAGATTCTGCGATATAAACCATTGCTCCTGAATATTCGCCGCCTGTAGAGAAGCCTTGAATCATTCGAGCAATTAAAAGTAGTATTGGTGCCCATACACCAATTTGTTCATAGGTTGGTAGTAATGCGATGAATAATGTAGAAAGTGCCATTAAAATAATAGTTGTACTTAAAACAATCTTTCGGCCATACTTATCTCCTATTCTACCAAAGAAAATACCTCCGATTGGTCGAACGAGAAAGGCCGCTGCAAATGTACCAAATGTAAGTACAAGTTGCAAACCACTATTATCCACACCTGAGAAGAATAGTTGACTTAATATTACCGCTAAATACGCGTATAATCCAAAGTCAAACCACTCCATTGCATTCCCTATACCAGTAGCAATAACTGCTTTCCTGGCTTGTTTAGGATTGACAATATTAACGTCTTGAGGTTCAAAATTCAAATCATTATTTTGTTGCATATAGTAAAACAGCCCCTTATTTAATTTAACTTCTTTAAGCACACCTTCTCTTACTAGAATAAATTCAATACGAAGCACTTAAGGAAAAGCAACGTCTCCTTATCTGTTATTATTGTTTCACATAATTAATTATTTGTCCAACGAGATGCTTCCTAGATTAAGTAATTTACTATTTTAAAAAGCTGAAGAAGGCGCTATACGAGTACCTTTTTCAGCTTTTTATTTTTATACGTAAATTTATTTTTTTCACCCCTATTTTCTTCCTATTTGAATTAAAAATAAGGTGCTTTTTTATAAAGTTTTTTAAACACTCGCTATAGCTGATAAGCTATGAATACAGGAGATAAACTCATAAATAAATGCATCAATTTCTTCTTTAGTAATTATATATGGAGGAAGTAAACGGATGATGTTCCCTTGTGTAACATCAACTAACATTCCTTTCTCCATTAGCTCCACCTGTAATTTCTTAACATTTTCATTCTTATCATTCAAACTAATTCCAAACATCATTCCAGCATGACGTACTTCCTGAATATAATAAGAATTTTCTTTCTGAATTTCTTGCAATTTATCATTTAGATAGTGTGATGTTTCATACGCTTCTTGCATTAAACCATCGTCAATCAATGTATTTAAAACCGTTAACCCTAAAGCCGTTCCCATTGAAGAATGAGCAAACGTTGTGCCGTGATCTCCTGGTGCAAATACATCACATAACTTTTCACCTACAATAATTCCGCCAAGCGGTATCCCGCCTCCTGCTCCCTTACCAATTTGAATAATATCCGGTGTAATATTGAAATTTTGATAAGCAAATAGTTTACCAGTTCTCCCCATACCACTTTGAACTTCATCAACGATAAGAATGACATTATATTTATTACATAAGTTTTGAACACCATGTAAATATTCACCCGATAAAGGGTATATCCCCCCGCTACCTAATACAGGCTCTAGCATAATCGCAATTGGATTTTCTTTAACAATTGTTTCTTCTAATTGCTCTATATTCTCGCGCTCTACTTCATATACAGGAATCGATGTTTTAGGGAAATTTTGATATACACTTTCTTGTCTCGTAAAATGAAGTGCTCCTAACGTACGCCCGTGGAAACTATTCTTCAGCACTACGATTCCTTCACGTTCCTCATGCGTATTAGCTCTATACTTATCAATTAATTTCAACGTTGTTTCTGTCGCTTCCGTACCTGAGTTTGTAAAAAAGACCTTTCCGTTTTTTAAAGAGCAATCAACTAATTTCTTTGCATACTCAATCGCGACTGGGTTTAAAAAATGAAACGGTAGATGCAGCGATTTCGTAACTTGTTCCATTGTCGTTTGCACAATTTCCGGGTGATTATACCCTAATACGTTTACTCCGACACCAGAAAATAAGTCTACATACTCTTTACCATCCACATCATAAAGCTTGCACCCTTCTCCTCTTTCTATTGCAACCTTCGTACGACAATACGTAGGCATCATATATTCTTTATCCAATTGAAACCAATCCGACATTTTAAATTCCTCCTAGTTATTTTCCCTGTTTATTTATGTTAATTCTCTATAAAGTCATGTATAAATTCATTTTTAAGATTGAAATTTTAATTGTGGTTTTCTAAAACGTGTTATTTCTCTTTCCGATATTCATTTTTTCATAATTTCTTCTATTTCAACAGGTCCACTACATACACGTTTTTTTCATCTAGCGGTCTGTTATAAATTTGAACTTCGTATGTAATACATAATTGAGGCTAAAGAATCATATTTAGTAACAATCAACGAAAAAATTTTGGGGGCTATGTCGATGAATGAAAAACATGATAAACAGAAGGAGTCTTTATTAGGAGAATACTTTAATAGCAATCGAGAACTTACTGAACCAGCTATACTTCACTCTCAAACAGTTGGTTCACGTGGACCTATTTTAAAGCAAGATAATGTACTGCACGAAGCGTTACAAGAATTTATCCATGAAAAAATTTTAGAAAGACCTGTTCATGCAAAAGGATTTGGTGCATTCGGTTATTTTCAAACGATATATCCGATGTCTGAACATACAAAACTAAGCTTTTTACAAAATTCTAATGAGAAAATTCCTGTTATGGTGCGATTTTCATTAGCGGTTAGTACGAAAGGAACACCTGATACTGCTAGAAATGTACGCGGTTTTGCTACAAAATTTTATACAAAAGAAGGCGTATTTGATCTTTTATGTAATCACCTTCCTGTCTTTTCTGTTCGTGATCCGATGCGTTTCCCTGAAACTATTAATGCGTTGTTGCCTTCACCTAAAAATAACTTAATAGACCCTGATAGATTTTGGAGTTTTGTCGCTAGAGCACCCGAATCCATTCACTTTGTTGTCCGTTTATACTCTGATGCTGGTACGGCAAAAAGTCTTCGCCACATTCCAGGACATAGTGTAAATACATATGTTTGGAGAAATGCTCAAGGTTATCGAAAGTACGTAAAGTATCATTGGTATCCATTTGAAGGTGTGCAATTCATTACTAGTGAGGAAGCAAATAAACTAGCTGCCGAAAACCCTGATTATAGCGGGAAAGATTTATACGATGCAATTGAGGCTGGTAAAGCAGTGGAATATGGTTTATATGTCCAGCTCATGGATCCTAAAGATGAAACACACCTTTCTTATGACCCTTTAGATGATACAAAAGTATGGGATGAAAAGGAGTATCCTCTTATACCAGTAGGCAAAATGGTATTAAATAAAAATCCTGAAAACTATAAAGAACAAGTAGAAAAAGTCGCTTTCTCCCCTTCTAATTTACTAGACGGTGCAGAACTATCAGATGATAAAATGCTACAAGGTCGCGCTAACATTTATAGTGATTCTCAAAGAAGAAGAATTGGACCTGAATTTCGTAAAATAGCGATCAACCAACAGCAAAATTGGACACCTGCTAATCAAACAACTAGCGGTGACGGAAGATACGTTGAAGGAAAGCTTGAAAGAACTTCCATAACTAAGCAAGACGATTTTGTGCAGCCTGGTGAATATTATGCGAAGTTATCACAAATCGAAAAAGAACATCTTGCTGAAAACTTAGCTAGTGATTTGAAAGTTATCTCCGATGATATAAGAAAGGTAGTTTTAGGGTATTTCCATGAAGTGTCAGATGATTTGGCAAAGAGGATTGAGAGTGCGATGCAAAGGCTTTAAGAATATAAAAAAACGTCATTTTTAATGATTAAAATGACGTTTTTTATGGCGAACTTATTTGTGATTTCTATGATAAATTCAGGCTATCATGTGAAGATTTTGTGTATGTCGGAATTACTGGTGCAGGTGTATCTCCTCGATTTGCATATTGAATAAAGTCTCTTGCTGGTGCAGGTGTATCTCCTCGATTTGCATATTGAATAAAGTCTCTTGCTGGTGCAGGTGTATCTCCTCGATTTGCATATTGAATAAATTGGGACCCACCAAAAGCGACTGTTCCAATAAATACAATGCCCATTAAAAACATTTTGACTTTTTTTATCATTTTAATGCCCCTTTTTCCATTGATTTTTTTTGTGACACTGTACTTTGATAAAAATATTCACTAGCTTTTCGATAATTATTTTCTTCATGAAATCTTATTGCAAGTTTTTCAGTATATTCATAAACAGCATCTAATAGATTATTCTGTTCAAAATATTGAATACCTTCAATTACAACCTTCTCTAGTTCATTTGTATTTGATAATTTATTCATTTGTTCAAGGATTAAAAATCTATGGAGGTATTCTTTATTATCAATTTCCTTACTGACATTTATTCCGCGATTAATAAGCTCTTCTGCACGCAGAGTTTCTCCCAACTTAAAGTGTGCTTCAGCCTCTGAAAAAAGTGCACGTACATGATTAGCTATTTTACTGTTTACTTCTGACAAATGACGAATTGCAGATGATAATAGATTTTGATTTTCATATAACCAACCTATATTGCTTCGAACACGTAGTAATAATTCTTCTCGAGACTCTCTTCGCAAAATATCAATAGCAGCATCGAAACTTTCTTCTGCTAAATTATATTGCCTTAAATCTATACAGGATAACCCATAAACGTTTTCACACAACGCAACAAGTACATTATATTCATTATGTTTTAACAATATATCTTTGGCCTCAGTTACTTTCTCGATCGCAAGTAGAGGTTGGTAAGTTTGATACAAGTATGTCCCTTGTCTATACATAAACTCAGCTTTCTCTAATTCATTTAAATCACTCGTTATGAATTCTTCAGCTTGTTCAAAATGTATTTTCGCATCATTATAGTCACTTAATATCGTTCTATGTATTCCTTTAAAGAAGTGATAATAAAATTGAATAGAATTAGATGCAGGTAAATTCATTGAATCGATATGATCAAATGAGCGCTTATTAATTGAAAGCCCATCTGTAAGCACTTGATATCTAAAATTAAATAATTCCAAATAAAATCTTTGATCCAAATTTAGTTCATTTTCATTAGTTCTTTTATTTATTTCTGTTTTTATTTGTAATGCTTCGTTTATGTTACATCTTATAATATTTTCATACCATACCTTTAATAAACTATTAATTCCCTCATTTGTATTTGTCATCACACTCTTCCCCCTCTTTCTTGTATAATAACTATATTTTATCTCAACCTAATACTAAGCGACTTATATAACAATTGATAAATATAATTTAGAAAATTCAGTTAATTAAACTTTGAAATTCTGTTTAAAACAAAGACAAGCAACCATATTTACAAAACTAATATGATTGCTTGCTTTTTATCATTTATTAACAAAAACTATTCCCTTCAAGGTTTTCATTACATCATTTTATATTATGATATTCATTTCTCTTTTTCAGATAATCTTTTTCACATTGTAACGGCTTGTATTCCACGATTTTCCCTTGCTTCTTTTTCGTTTCAGTAACAATCCATTCCCCTTTTTCAAGGTTTAAGCGTTTCATTACATTAGTATCGTCAATTTCTTTATAAAGTAAAAATGCTTCTTGCGCCCTCACAAACAACCTAGGCTCTCCTCTATATCCACCACTATCATAAATTTTAGTTAGCGAATTATAATAAGAATCATCAACCCGCCCACCATACATCAAATGCGCAGCCTCTAGGTCTCTTTTACTAACTTCCCAAAAACTATTTTCATCAATCTTTAAATCAAATGTAGATATAATGTCCTTCATAATGTTTTTCACATACTTTTCATCACGAATTTTACTTTCTTCCAGACAATCCGAAGACAACCTTGGTGCATTTGACTGAGAATGTACCACATGCTGTATAGATACGCACAAAATAAATACACTTAAAACATACAATAGTTTTTTCATATTTAAGTATCACCTCAAATGATTTAGATACTATATTATTTGAGGCTTAGGATATTCTTATGCTAAGAATGAGAAAGGTCCTATAAAATAGACTTTTTATAGGACCTTTGCTTTTAATATTGATTTATCAGTTTCATCGGCGAAGCAAGTACCTTACTACTTTTCACATCATATAATCCTATAGGCGTTACTCGTATAAAAGGCAAGTGCGTCGCAGAAAAGAATAAAATCGTAAATGCCGGATCGTCATACGCGTAGCCACGCTCTTGTAGCAATTTCACCATCTGTTTTTCTTCCTGTATTAATTCACTCATTTTTAAATTAGACATAATCCCGAGCAATGGTAATGCTATTTCGTGTAATACTTCATTCTTTTCAGCTATTACCATTCCCCCGCCAAGCTCTTTTACCCTATGAAAAGCTGTAAGCATATCTTCTTTACTCTTTCCAATGAGGATGATGTCACCTGTACCGGAATAGGAGCTAACAAGGCCTCCTAATTTATTTGCAAAGCCTTTTACAACTGTATTCACTCGCCACGTCCCGTCACGAGCAATCATCATAAGGAAACACTCATCATGATCTAGAGAAAGTTCCTCATCGTTTAAGTCGATTTCAGTTACATATGGTTTTGAAATAACATCATTTAATAATTTTATACCTGTTGTTTCAGAAAAAATCATATCTTCTTTCTTTAAAGACCAGTCTAATGATAATGGAGTTACTTTGAATTTACTCCAGTCTATATGTAATGATGCATTTTTGTTTATTCCGTCACGCTTCATCCACTTACCCTTTGCAATTACACTTATTGGAATCGGGTTTTCTTTACTTTCCAAAATATTAATATTTGCAATTCTTCCCGTCGCAATCGCGCCGTGTAAATGCTCCATATTATAATAACGAGCAATGTTATAGCTTGCCATATTATAGGCATCAATTACTGGTATTCCTTGCTTTATCGCGATTTCTATCATCCTATTCGTCATTCCGTTTTCATAAAATGACGGATGTGAACCATCTGTTGTGAACATGAATCTATCAAAGTGCTTGACACCTAATTCCAGCAATTCTTTCAGTAAAACTTCTAAATCTGGACGGATAGAAGAGTTTCTAAGAGTAACGGTGTAACCTTGCATAAGGCGTGTTAATGCTTCCTGTCCTGTCATCGCTTCATAATCGCAATCAGTACCTAGTAACTTTAACTTCGCTAACGTTGATTCAGACGCACCGGGAAAATGACCTTCTACTTTTTTCTGTAAGCGCTTTGTTTCCTGTACCCAATTTAACATCTCATCATCGCCATTTAATAGTTTTGGCCATGCTGTTAACTCGCCACCCTGAAGAACATCTTCATGCTTCAGCCACTCCATTATTTCTTCACTATTAAATAAAGATTCCCCATTTTGTAGTTCAGTCTGTCCATCGAAACGACACCACCAATACATACTTGCCGGAATCTTTTCAAATTCATCTAATAAACGAAATGCTTCTTCACGTTGTAACGTGAAAAATAAAGTTAAATTATCATTAATAAAAGTTGTTGTCCCAAATTGCATCGCATAATTCGCTAAAGTTTCTGGATTATACAATTGATATGGATGTGCATGCGGTTCAATGTAACTAGGAACTACATACTTTCCATCACAATCAATCACTTCACATTCATGTAGTTGCTCTGGTAGTTTTTCTCCTACATATATAATGCGGTCATCATAGATCCAAATATTTGCTTGCACCCACTCGCGCATATAAGAATTTAAATATGTTGCATTCTTGAATAAAATGTGCGGACTTCTTTTGCCATCTATTACTTCAACATGTTCTCGTAATTGTGTGTTACTCCATCTAAACTGATTTTGTCCCAATGTATTTCACTCCAAATCAATTTACTTTTATTTATTAAAATAAAAACAATTAACTAACTAAAGTATTCTCCATTCATTACTCCCCTGTATATCCCCTATACCCTTTATTATATGTAATAATTATAAAAATAACAATTTTCAAAATTCGTAATATATCTCTTTGATCCAAAATAAAAAAGATATCATGCAACTGACATCTTTTTTATACTAGACTATAAGATTGAATTACACTTGTATCCGTATTTATGTTCTACATATACTTGATTGCTGCCATACCATGAATGCTAATACTGTCCTTATTTGCGAAATTAAAAAGCATCTCTTTTATTTACAACTAAAGCAGTATTCCATTCGCTTTCTTTTCATCTATTTCTTAAATTCAATTTGCATCATTTTATTAAACTGTGTAAAAACATCCATCGCACCTAAAGAGTTAATATTGACAGCTAATGTATGTTTGCCTCCCATTACTCCGCCAACAAAAGTTGTAAATCCAGGAATTGCCCCTCCGTGACCCCAAACTGAAACACCGTTTGGAAGTTTAGTCTCATAGATCCCAAGGCCATATCCATCACCAACACCTTTTCCTTCTATAGGAACTGTAGTAAGCATTTCTTTTAGCTCGCGTTCTTTCAGTAACTTACCACCAAGTAAAAATGAAAAGAATTTATTTAGATCGTCCGCATTAGAAATCATATCTCCAGCTGAATTAGCTAAACTCGGATTATAATACGTCATATCTTTCAACTCACTTGTTTCATCAATTTTCATATACCCTCGGGCATGATTCTTACCTGGAATTACGGGTGAATTCCCTGGTAAAAACGTATTTGACAGATCCAAAGGCTCAATAATTCGCTTTTCAATTTCTTCCGCATAACTATTTCCAGTTATTTTTTCAATAAGCATTCCCAATATTACATATCCTGTGTTTGAATACAACCATCCCTTACCTGGTGAAAAATCTGGAGGTAGAGAAAGTCCTATTTTCACTATTTCTTCTGCTGTATACGTTTTTTTCGAATTCATAATATCAGCGTCTTTTGACTTTAAGTATTCAGCTATACCACTCGTATGATTCAAAAGTTGACGTATCGTAATTTGATTGCCATCATACCCATTACCTTGAATGAGGCCCGGTAGCCACTTTTCAATTGGATCGTCAAGTTGTATGCGATTTTCTCCTACTAATTGAAGAACAGTCGTGGCAGTAAAAGTCTTCGTCACACTACCAATCCGAAAGCGATATTCCGATTTTATCGATTTCTTTGTACTTAAATCCGCCACGCCAGCTGTATAACTACTAGTTTTTCCGTTGTTAGACGTCTTCGCTAATATTCCTGGGGTTCCAAGCTGAACTGTTTCCTGCATTACTTGTTTCCAACCATTTCGGTTCTTTTGATCATGTGCTTCTGACGGACTAGAAATATTTTGAGCTGACTCTGCTTTCACAGTAAAACCTGGTGTGAATAGAGTAGTACCCGCTAATAAAACTGCTAAACTTGCTAACTTAATTGAATTACATTTTTTCATAAGGCTCCCTCTTCTCTATTAATATCGGATTAATTCAAGTTATACTTTAATCCTATATGATAAAACTCTCTTTTTTCTTATCCATTCCTTACGAAATACTTACGTTCAAATTTTGATACGATAAACTGAGAAAGAGCTATGCATGAAAATAAAAAGGGCATATAAAATAAGGACAGCCACTTAACTGCCCTTATTTTCATTTCACCTCGTCTTTATTATTTTTAAGATGATTCATTAATTGTGTTCGTTTCAAAGGTACATATATGTTTGTTCCAGTAACATATCTTTTTCCCAATCGAATTATCTTATAAATTTAAGGAGTTCATATTAAGATTAACAATAAAAAAGAACGTGTTTTCAATTTATCAAAACACGTTCTCTTACATACTTAAAACCCTATATCAACTTTTTATTTCATTCACTTCTTTAAACTACTAATCTTTATTCACTTTTACCATCCTGCACTAGCATTCATACCATTTCCAATAATAGTAAGAAATAGTGGCCACAATACTGGTCCTAACGTAAGAAGTAAATTTAGAAGTATAAGTAATCTATATACCCCGGGGAAATTTTGATCTTTACGATTTACAAATACTAAAATAACTAATAATATTATGGTCGTTAAAAATAAAAGTAGAATTAGCAGCCAATACCAAACCATTAAACTGAGACTCCATGGTGTTAATAGCTCGTGTATTATACCAAATATGATTCCTAATACTCCAAAACTAAAGGTAGTAACTGTTGATTTTATAAGCACTATATTTAATGTTTTTTCATATGTATTTTTACAATATAAATCTATTAAAGTGCATAAAGAGAAATATGCCATTAATACACCTATCCAAGACAATAACCAGTCTCCGCCTCCTCTAAATAACATGAACAGCAACCAACACATCCCTACTGCAGAAAAAGCAAAGGAAATAAGTATGCTTTTCAATACCGGTTTCATTATATTTTCACACCCTTAAAAATAAATTATAAGTTTTTACTAAACTCATGTAATTTTTTATTAACATGCTACCCATTAATCGTTTAGCTCTAACGCATCCTTTTTTCATTCTATATTAATAAAACAAAGATACACTCATGAACAATTAAAGAAGCAATACTCTACAAAGAGTTCCATATAGCTTGTATATTCTTTTTCCATTGGTAGAGATATTAAAAAATTAAGTATACATTAACATGCAATTAAATATAAGTAAATAAAAAAGATGACCTCAGCATACGCCAAAGTCATCTTCTATAACCATATTATTTTACTAGTTCACCGCTATAAACCTTTATATCAAGCGGAGCAGTTAAAAACTGTGATGCTTTACTAACGAAAGATGTGAAGTGTTCACTCGTATTATGATTCGCAACTGCTGTTTCATCTTTCCATACTTCTACCATCGTATAAACACTTTCTTTTTCAGTATCTTTATATAAATCGTAAGATACATTTCCACTTTCTTCTCTTGAACCATGAAGTAATGGCTGAATTTCTTCTAAAAATGATTGTTGTTTTGCTGGATCTACTTGAAATATTGCGTGAATAATAATCATGGTGTGTCCCCTCTCATATCTCACTTATTTCTGTTTTTTATAAAATTACTTCCACTCAGCAACTTTTTCAATTGGAAGACGTACTGATGGATAACCACTGTCAGCAGCTTTTCCGATTGAAATTAACATTACTGGTACGTGACGCTCTTTATCTAATCCGAATGCTTCTGCGATTTGGTCTTTTTCAAATCCACCAATTGGACAAGTGTCATAGCCGTGAGCACGAGCTGCTAACATAAATTGCATCGCTACAAGACCACCGTCAATTAGTACTGTATCTTTCATTACTTCTGGCGTAACCATTGAGAAGTAGCCTGAAAGTTTTTGCATTTGATCTTCTTTTACTTCAGCTGGCATTAAACCGCGCTCAACTGCTGTACCGTAAATTTCTTCTGCGTTATCAAAGTTGTTTAAGTCACCAAATACAGCAATCATCGCTGAAGATGTTTCTACTTGAGATTGATTGAATTTTGCAAGTGGAGCCAGTGTTGCTTTTGCTTCGTCACTTTCAATAACAAGGAATCTCCATGGTTGCATGTTTACTGAAGATGGTGCAAGTGTTGCTTCTGTAAGAATTTCAGTCATTTCTTCTTTGCTAATTTTTACAGCTGGATCATATTTACGAATTGAACGGCGTCCTGTTAAAATTTCATTAAAGTCATTTGTTTTTAGTAAGTTTGTCATAGTTGTATTCTCCCTTTTTTATAATTCTTTTATGTTTTCTTGAATGCGGTCTAACATCGTTAAAAGATTGTCGCGTTCTTCTTCACTTAATCCTTTAAATGCTGAAGTAGCGAAACGCTCTTTTTCCTCTTGATACACTTGAATTTTATTTCGCCCCTCTTCTGTAAGAGAAACTAACGTAATTCTGTTATCATCTGGATTTTTACGTCTTGTAATCATTCCGTTTGCTTCCAGCTGTTTTAAATGCCTTGTAATCGCGGCATTATCAATATTCACTTCTTGCTGAAGTGCTTTTTGACTAATTTCATCTACTTCATATAACTGAAGTATGAGCTCTAATCTAGACTGACTCATACCCGTACACCCTTCAAACTTCGAACTTACTTCTTTATTGAGGAAGTGTAATTTATATAAAATTATTGCTTCTTTTGAGCATGAACTTGTCAAATTATCCCTCCTTTACATCCAAAGCAAAAACGTTTGATGCATCAATAGTTGATATGTCAATTAATATAATCTATATCGATTTAGAATGCAAGCATTTTGTTTTCATTTTATTTTTTCCAAATTAAGGCGCTTTGTAGCGTTACAAAAAATGTAAATTACATTATAATAGTAATAATTTAAATGACTGGAGAGTGATTGTAATGCGGCAATACACAAATAGAAATGAGGAAATGAAAATGGAAAATGAAATGAGGATATTTATATATGACAACAATAAATATAGGGATTGTCGCGCACGTAGACGCTGGCAAGACGAGTTTGACTGAGCGTATTCTTTATGAAACGAATGTGATTAAAGAAGTTGGCCGAGTAGATAGTGGTAATACGCAAACTGACTCAATGGAATTAGAAAGACAACGCGGAATTACAATTAAAACATCTGTCGTTTCTTTCTTTATTGATGATTTAAAAGTAAATGTTATTGATACACCCGGACACGCTGATTTTATCGCTGAAGTGGAGCGATCATTCCGCGTTTTAGACGGTGCGATTTTAGTTATCTCTGCCGTTGAAGGTGTGCAAGCACAAACGAAGATTTTAATGCGGACATTACAGAAATTAAACATACCTACTATATTATTTGTTAATAAAATAGACCGTAGTGGCGCAAATACTGAAAAAGTTGTGAAACAAATAAAAGTAATCCTTTCAAATGACGCATTCCCCTTCTACTCTGTAGAGAACGAAGGAACAAAGAAAGCTCATATTATTGAATATAAATCATATGACGATTGTATTGAACTATTAGCGCCATATAAGGAATCATTGCTTGCATCCTATGTAAATAACGAAATAATACCGGATACACTATTAAGAAAAGAACTAGAAAAACAAGTGCAACAAGCAAATGTGTTCCCCATCTTTTTTGGTTCAGCAATGACAGGTGTAGGTGTAACTGAACTACTTGAAAATATTTCAGCGCTAATTCCAGTTAATAAACCGGTGCAAGATAAAACATTATCCGGTGTTGTTTTTAAAATTGAACGTGAACCTTCTGGTGAAAAGATTGCTTACGTAAGAGTTTTTTCAGGTAGTTTACACGTTAGAAAATATGTTGATATACAGCGTGGAGAGTCTCTACCACATAAGGAAAAGATTAAAAAAATGTGCATGTTTCATAATGGAGATGCCGTTCAATCTTCTACTGTTCATAGCGGAGAGTTTTGCAAAGTATGGGGACTTACGAATATCAAAATTGGTGATATTATCGGTGAGTGGACGGATTATATAAAAGATATTCACTTTGCCGAACCGCAAATGGAAGCTGCTATTGAAGCAGTGCCTAAAGAACGAATTCATGATTTATACGCTGCACTTATGGAGCTATGCGAAGAAGATCCTCTCATTAAGGTTTGGAAAGACAATGTTCATAATGAACTATACATTCGCCTTTTCGGTGAAGTGCAAAAAGAAGTTATTGAAACAACACTTTATGAAAAATACCGTCTACAAGTTACCTTTTCAAACACGCGAGTTGTATGTATTGAAAAACCAATTGACTTAGGGAATAGCGTTGAAGTAATGAGTGAAAAAGAAAATCCTTTTTACGCAACAATTGGGTTCAAAGTTGAACGTGGCGCGCTTAACTCTGGCATAACGTATAACTTAGGTGTTGAACTTGGATCACTGCCTTTAGCATTTCATAAAGCGATTGAAGATACAGTATTTCAAACGTTAAAACAAGGTTTATTTGGATGGGAAGTTACGGACATTATCGTCACATTAACACATACCGGCTATGCCAGTCCTGTTACAACAGCGAGTGACTTTAGAAATTTAACACCGCTCGTATTAATGGATGCTTTAAAACAAGCCAAAACATGTGTATATGAGCCATTAAACGAATTTGAATTAACTGTACCAGAGCACGCAATTAGTACCGCAATGTATAAACTAGCTGCTATCCCAGCAACTTTTGCAGAGCCTACGTTGCATAATGATTCTTACCATTTAACAGGATCATTACCTGTTGCAAAAACAGAGGATTTTAAACGAATGCTCCATTCATTTACTGAAGGAGAAGGTATCTTTATAACAAAGCCAACTGGTTTCACAAAACTTACGGCTCCCTTTCCTACTCGAAAACGTGTTGACTTTAATCCGCTAAATCGGAGGGATTATTTTCTTCGTGTTTTGAAGGCTTATTAAATAAAAAAGAGGTGCCATTCGCACCTCTTTTTGCATGTATTGATAGGTTAGTTTTTCCTAACAACTTCTTTAAGTTTTTCTATTATTTTTGCTATCGCTTCGATCGAATTCTCGGTTTCAAATTCTCCAACATTTACAGAATGGTTAGCATTTTTGACAACTTCAATCTGTAAATTCGTTTTATGTAACTGATTTATTTGATTTGCATTATATTGATGATCTTTATCTCCAATTACTAAAAGCCCTTCGTGATGACTATGTAAGATCGAATCAAAAATCGAATCAAACGTCAGTAAAGGTGTAAGTAATAACATCTTTGACTGTAAGTATTCCTCTCTCTTCATTAAATCATTTGCAATCGGGATTGTTCCGAGTGATTTCCCTAAAAACATCGAATTGCTATATTGCCCACTTTTTAATACTTCATTTATTATAGGATTAATATCATCCATCATTATTTTCGTTATTTCTTCCATTGGTTTATTCAATACCTGTTCGTCGTAAGAATAATGAATATGTACTACATCTATTTTATTTTCAAGCATAAGCATCGTTGCATAGTAAAATAACGGTTTATCATAATTGTAACCTGAACCTGAAAACATAAAGCACACCGTTTTACAACCTTTTTCGATATGTGTGTAACGAATGGCTTTATCATCTATATGTATCTCTTTTTTAGTCCCCTTCAACGTTTCCCCCTCCGGACATGTTTACTTTTGTAAAACGATATGTTCTGTATGAACTGATATATCCTTTACTTTCTCTTTTATAAACGCTGGCTGTAAGTTATATGCATCTAACTCTTCTACCGGCACCCACTTAAACATGTATGTTCTACCCTCTTCATTCAGAATATATTGGTCGGCTCCATTCGCGGGTAATTCATGCAGCTCTACTTCATAGTAAAAGCTAATTTCATGAAACTTTCGCTCAGAAAGTGTAAAGAAATTTTCTACTGACCATATTAACCTCTTTACTTCAATTGGAACAGCTAGTTCTTCTGCAAGCTCTCGTTTTAACGCATCTTCACTATTTTCTAGTATTTTCACGCGCCCGCCCGGTACATACCAAAAATCTTCACCGTCACCTTGCAAAATAAGTATTTTATTACCCTGTTTACAAATTGCTCCGACTCGGTAATTAAAACATGTTTCCTCTACTTTAAACGTAAGATCCACACCGAATTCCCCCTATATATTATTTAAATATCGAATCATTACAAAACTATTATGTATGTGCTGTACAAATAAGATTACTAAATTTTTCTATTTCATTCAATAATTTTCGAACTTTCCGAAAACTAACCTCATCTTTTTGTCATTACAGGTGTTTATACATATGTTACAATCACAAGGCACACTAGAAAAGCAATATGGGGGTACGAATGGAAACGTTATTAATCCAGCAAACTGAGAAATCAAATAAGTTTTGGAAAATCGTTGTGAAAGAAAAAGACTACGTTGTGTTTTACGGAAAAATTGGCACAGCTGGTAGTGTGAAAGCGAAAGAGTTTGAAACAGAAGAAGAATGTATAAAAGAAGCTAACAAACTAATCGCTTCCAAACGAAAAAAGGGATATACAGACCCGTGCCTTGGGGAAGATTACATAAAAGAAAAAACGATGACAGAAGAAGAATTTTGGGAACTGCTCGCTCGTGCAAAAACGAAAGGCGAAGATCAAGAAGAACAAATAGAATGGCTTACTTCTCATCTCGCTAAGCGTACAGTACACGAAATTGTAGCTTTTGATACGCATATGCATCGCATATTAAAATCTTCCTATACGTCTCGTTTATGGGCAGCTGCCTATATTATTTTAGGCGGTTGCTCGGATGATTCTTTTGATTACTTCCGCGGATGGTTATTGTTCCAAGGAAAAGAAGTTTATGAAGCGTGTATTGAAGATCCAGAACGATTAATTTCTGTGTTAGAAAATTTGAGTGAGGATGATGTTCCTGAAATTGAAGAACTTTCTTTATATTTCGGTTACACTGTATATGTAGAAAAAACTGGAGATGAAGAGGATACTTACTTCACACTTTATCATGTTTTATCCAATGAAAAATTCGACGAGGTAGATTTTGAGTTTGACTGGGATGAAGATGACGAAGAAGGATTGAAAAATATGTTTCCTAAGTTATGGGAAATGTACGGAGAAGATCCGATTGATTGGTAAATGAATATTAGGACTCTGTTTAACCAATAGACAGAGTCCTTTTTTCATAGGATTCTTATTTAACCTCTCTTTATTTCATACCACTTATCTAACAGCACCTTTTCTCTTTCAATTGAAATACCTGCCTTTAATTCCCTATGTTTCGTTTCTTTCATCCACTCATACACGTCTGTAACAGTATCTTCTAAACTTCTAAAAGTAAGACCCTCTTTAACTGCGCTCTCTATATTAATAGAGAATCCACCTTTCCACGGATCTGTTTCACCTTCTAATGAAAAAGTTTCGGGAAGCCATAATGGCATTTCCGTCCATGGCTGTACTTTATTCTCATTCATAAATGATTCATCGATCCAAACGAATTCAGCATCGCTATTCGTAACCTTTTTACTCATATTTAATAGCTCTTCCATCGTCAGCTCATCTTTCGGACCCGTTACATTAAATGTACCTACTTTATTGTTTTCTGCCATGTTTAGTCCAAAGCTTGCGACGTCATTTATATCAACGAACTGCACTGGACGGTCTTTCCTTCCTGGAACTAACACTTTTCCTCCCTTTTCTACACGCCCAATCCAGTATGGAAGCCGATCTGTATAATCAAACATTCCTGAAAGAAGTCCTGCTCTTACGTGTAAAACACGACCCGGCCAATAATTCTCTGCTTCTTTTTCACATAATACTTTAAGCGCACCGTAATACTCATAAGGAGATATTTCACCATTCTCTACAGCTTTTACCTTATCACTTGGTGGTTCAGGTAGTAATTTATAATCTTCTTTTATGTGATGCGGGATCCAATCTTTATATACGGAAAGGCTTGAGATGAATGTATAATGCTTTATATTATCTTTAAGTACTTCTCCTACATTCCTAATGTGGTGAGGAGAAAATCCACACGTATCTATGACCAAATCCCATTTTCGATTTTCTAAACTTGAAACATCATCATTTCTGTCACCGATTAACTGCTCTACTTCAGGAAAAATTTCTTTATTTGTTCCACGGTTGAATAATGTAACTTCATGCCCTCTTTTTACAGCCTCTTCTACAAAAGCTCTTCCTAAAAAACGTGTACCGCCCAGTATTAGAATCTTCATTCTTTTTCCCCCATTCAATCAAGCGCATGATTAAAAACCTTTTCTTTTGTTTAACGATTTTCCCTTGTAAAAAGTTACGGGTATTTTTCATTTTTTTCTATAGTTAATATAACGTCATCCAAATTTGCAACTTGTGACATAACTTTTTATCGAATTCGACAGTAATGAAGACGATAAAGAGGGGTTGAAAAATATTTCAACTAAGTCATAGTGATAAGTACACATCTACGAAAATACTTATTTATACGAGCAATGCTCCTGCCCAATTGACAGGAGCATTGTTTTTTCAGCCTCTATTTACTTTTATATACTTGAATTGAAATTATAGAAATTAAACTGAGCAACCCCATAAATAAACAAGTCGCGCCTAGAATTGTATAAGAATTTCCGTATCCTTGTAATAAAGCTAAATACGTACTTGTATCCATATGACCGCCCTGCTCTGCAACAGATTCACTTGTTGCCTTACTCCCCATTTCTGGTGCATTTATTAGTACATACACACCGATAATAGCTACTAAAGCTGAAATGATTTCTACAACATTAGACTTTGTCATCATACCCTCACCTTTCAAACAACGCCTTTTATCCATCTAGTGAAATCTCTTTCTATCTCTTACTATACTAGCAAAAAAAGGGATATAATTTAATCCCCTTCTCTATTACTAGAATCAACAATATGAAAATATTCATTCTGTCTATTTCCATTTCATATATAATTAAAATATCCAATATTTGATTAACAAATTATACGTACTTAGGTAGGTGATAAATATTAATAAAAACATAGTTTATCATTCAACATTTTACATTTATTCTCTCACATCGTTCTTTTATATCTTTTTGCTAAACATAGAAAATGGTCGTAGTTATTTGGGTTTCACGATGGTTGTTCCGTTGTTAGCCGTTATTTTATATCAAAAAGCATATAAGAAACAAGAAATTTTCCATACATTTGGCATTTCACGTCCAACATTAAAACCACTAATTTTCTCCATTTTATTCCCACTACTTCTAGGTCTATTTCTCCATTTCTATTTTTATATTTATAATATAAAGTTCTTATTTAATCACTGCAATGAATTGGGATTTCTCCTACTCATTGGTCTTACAATTGCAGCTTTGTCTGCATTTTTAGAGGAAATTATTTGGCGTGGGAATCTTCATTACTATTTACGAAAAAAATATTCATTAATACAAACCGCAATAATTACAGCTTCACTTTGGTCTTTATGGCATTTACCAGTAGCACTCTTTTATAAAAACTATGAGTTATGGTTTGTAGGAATATTAAGTTATCTATCGTTATTATTTATATTATCTATAATTTTGACGTACACGAGAGAGTACGGTCGTTCTGTACTACCACCCGCAATTTTACATGGTATGTTTAATGTATTTTTTTAACAGATGGATTGCAAAACAAGTGGGATGCCAGCCTAATGGCGTTAATTAAATTTATCTTTTTAGCAATTGCGCTCTGCATTATGTATCTTATACATCGAAAAGTTAAAAAATAGTTAACAATTAAAAAAAGTGTTCCAGTTTAATGTACCTTAATTAGCTCATTAAGTACTTCAACACCTTTCAATTATTCAATAATCGTATAGGTGTTGAAGTTTTCTAATTTTAATTGAACGACTCCGTTCTCACAGCACTTATTTCAATTATGTAGAACATAGCAAGTATAACTATTTCTCCTATTGTAACTTTTGTAAAACTTTTAAATAAGGAAATATACACTCTTTGATTAATCTCCATCTATCCTGTGCTTCCGGTATAATCTCAGATGCAATCACCACCACCAATTCCTTCTCCGGAATACAACAAATCATATTCCCACCATCGCCCATTGCACAGTATGAATAGACACCTTCTTCTTCTCGTAACCACCATAAGTAACCGTATTGATTTGAATTCATCGCTATTGATTCTTGTACCCACGATTTTGAAAGAATTTCCTTTCCATTATGAATACCTTCATTCAAATACATCTGTCCAAACTTAGCCATATCTTTAACTGTTAACGTTAGTCCCCAGCCGCCCGTCGAAATACCATTTGGATCGTGAACCCATCCTTTCACATCTTTTCCGAATAAGTCATCGAATTCAAAAGATTTCATATTGTAGTTTGGAATTTCTCTCATGCCAAGCGGCTGAAATAAGTATTCATTCGCAAATTCACGCGCACTTTTTCCTGTTGCGCTCGTAATAATTGCTGATAATAAATGAGCTCCTGCAGATGAATATTTAAAAAATCCAATTTCTCCGCCTTTCCCTACCCTATTTAACGTATACTGCACCCAATCCTTTTGTGTGCATAATTCTTCTAACGGTTCCTGCCAATCTACGAAAGGATGTGGCGCTGTCATCGTAAGAAGGTGTCGTACTGTTATTTCAGATGAATTACAATTATATTCTGGGAAAAATTCTATTACTTTTTGATCAACGCTTTTTATATACCCTTTATTTACACATACCCCAATTAACGCGGAGATTATCGTTTTTGTTACTGATGCTACATGACATGCATCATCTGGACCGTAACCATTATAATAATTTTCAAAAGTAACATTACCTTTTTGTACAACTAATACACCATTTATATTTTTATAGTTTTCTTTTATAATCCAATCTAACTGTTCAGCAGTCTTCATCATTCTTCCCCCTTAATATATGATTAAAAAAGTTCGATAGGTACATATATATCAACTATATGTTTATGTTCGGGATGCTGCCTTGGATCATTTCTATATACTTCAAAAGGGTACGAATCTCTCGGCTTATATCCGCTATTTGGCAGCCATTCACCGTATAAGAAATTCCATGCTCCTTTATATTCATCTTGGAATATTTCAAAATGACCTACCGCATACTTGCCTGAAGGTATTACCATTATTCCAATGTCGCTCGTTTCTACTGCGGACTCATTCGGAATTGTTATACATAGACTTGTTCTTAACTGATAGTCTTCTGTAAACTCATGATGATCGTGGTAAATTGTTAATACTTTCGTATCCTCGAATACATGATAGTTTTGCTCTGTGGCGTAACGAAATAGTTTTTCTATCATTTTTGAAAAAGCTATAGCTAACTCTTTATATGTACCTACATGTCTTATGTATGCGACGTTTACGTTGTCCGCTGTTACAATTTCAACATTTCCTCGAACCTTCTTACATTCATTGTATTGAGAAGTTTCACTTACGTCTTTGCAATTCTTGCTATTGTGATTTCTATAGTGAGACGGACTTACTCCGTAATAACTTTTAAATGTCCGGGAGAAAACTGCTGAATCTGTGAACCCGAAGTAATACGCAATGTCTGTAATCGTCATATCTGTACGATAAGTAAGAAGGTGTGTTGCCCTCTCTAATTTCAAACGATTCACATACCGAGATAACGGCTCATCCATCATCCCTTTAAAAATTCTATGAAAATGAAATTTTGAGAAGCCTGCCACATTAGCTAAATCTTCAATTGAAAGTGAATCATTTATATGTGATTCTATATAGTCTTGCACTTTATAAACACGTCGTAAATACTCGTTTCTACTTTGAGAACTCTCCACATTTATCCCTCCTCACAACAAAAAGACTAACTTTACGTCAGCCTACTTTACACATTTTTTAAAAATAAAACTCTACTCCCGCCGTTCCCATCATAATTTGTATGTACGGATACACCATCTATCTCATCATCCCCAGCTTCAATTCGAAATCCGATTTCTTGATGAAATTCAATTGACTTTTTATTAACTGGTGACGTAATTGCTTTTACAACTTTACGGTTATTTGCACGAGCGCTATCGAAGAAATAAGAATATAACGTCGATGCGATTCCTTTTCGTCTAAACTTCGGATTTACACCGATAAAATGAACGTACGCTTCATCTTTATGCGTTTGTGAAAAGAAACCACATAGAAAACCTAACGTTTCGCCATCTTCTTCAATGATAAAACTCGTTTCTTGAAAATGGACGAAAAACAACTTCGGCAACATACTAGCCATATCTCTTCCGCCCCACCAATCATTTAATACAGAATGAATCTTTACATAATCTTCCCCTTGAATATTTCTTACTCGCATGTATTTCTCCCTCTCACTCACTTCATTTTTTCATATATTTTAATAACCGTTTCGACTAACAGAATGAATACCCAAATACCTGAAAATACAAGAACAGACTGGAATATCGATCCAATTACCATAACACCAACTGCACCTGTTATTGAAAATGATATTCCACCAAGCCCTGGATCCTGTATAAGTGCTCCAGCAGAAAAAGCAGTTATAATAGATACTATTAAATAAATAACACTCATTATTTTTAATATTTTTATAGAAAGATACGAGGTTTGTTCTTGCTCCACTTGTGATAATTCGATTTCCCCACTCGCAATTCCTTTTTGCAAACAGTCTTCACATAGAAATTCTTCTTTAATTTTTTTACCACCATGCAATGTACCTGTTATTTCTTTACATCGTGAACACTTTCGATTTATCATGTTGATATCACTCCACTCATATAAGATTATACTTACATAATTCTAGATTTACCTTAATATCCCTTTTATGTATTTTATAGAGAAAGGTCGTGTTTTATGATTTCGAAACCGACATTTATCTCTAAAAACCCTACCGTCCAGTATGTATTACGGCCTAGTTGCTATGCGGTTATTTTTAACAATACTTGCTCAAAAATAGCTATCATCGAAAAAGGAGAACATTACTTTTTACCTGGTGACGGTATGGAAAGTACGGAAACGAAAGAAGCATGTTTACATCGTGAATTACTAGAGGAATTAGGTTGGGCGATTGAAATTGATCGTTCTATCGGTAATGCAGCACGATATTTTTATGCCGAAAAAGAAGATTCATGCAGTTGAAGTTCATGAATAAGACCATATTTTACAATGGATGTCTCCATCGCTTGCTATAGAACATTTAATTCATGATCATCAAAAATGGGCTGTTGAACAAGCACTTTTACTACTAAATAAAAAAGGATCTCCTTCTATGTGAAAGAGATCCTTTTTACTGTTAGCTTACTTTTTTCAAATTGAGAGCTGTCTTTTTGATTCCGCCTTTTTTTACAACATATAAACCGATAAAGATAATAAGACCGCCAACAAGTTGCATCATATTGATTTGCTCTCCAATTGTTACAGCTGCAAAGATAACTGCGAACAATGGTACGAGATACATATAAACCATTACTTTCGTTGAACCGATTTTACTAATACCGACATACCACATCGCAAGTCCGAAGATTGTCGCAAAGACGATTGAATATGCTAGTGATCCCCAGCTTGGCGTATCTACTGGCCACGTTAATGTATTTACGTTGAATAAACAGTATATAACGAGAGGTACAATTCCAATTAAAGTAGACCATGATGTGACTCTCATTGCGGAGTATTTTGTGATAAGTGGTTGCGCTAAAATGGGATACCATCCCCACGCAATTGCTGCGACTAATCCAATTACATTTCCGAGCCACGCATACTCGTATGTAGCTCCTCCCGTATGCCCTGTTAATAAAACGAATGCTGCACCAATAAACGCTACTATTGAACCAATTTGTACTTTCATCGAAAAACGTTCTTGTTTGTGCAATACTGCTAATATCCCTGTAAATATAGGTGACATCGCAATTAATAATGAGGCGTTCGTTGCTGAAGTATATTTCACAGATAGCATAAACATCGTTTGATACATTGTCGTTCCAACGATACCGACTGCTAGTAATCGTAACCAATCTTTTCTTTCAATACGTAATGAGCGTTCCATTAAAAATGTAATAAGTAATAATACCGGTGATGCTACTAAAAATCGTAAACTATTAAATTGAATGGATGACATATATGCCACGCCATACTTTCCAATTGTATAATTTGCTCCCCATACTAATGCTACTGATACTAGGAGCCATTCCATTTGCCATCGTTTCATCCGAATCTCCCCTTCCCTATTTAGCATAGTAAAATTGGCTGGATATAACACCGTCCAATTGGCTGTTTTTTTACCCAGCCAATTTGTTATACTTAATGTATATAAGATTTTCGGAGGCGTTTGTATGGAATGGAAGCTAGATAACGACAGTAAAATCCCAATTTATCAGCAAGTTGTTGACTTTATTGAAAAACGTATTACATACGGAGAACTTCCCCCAGGTAGCTTCCTCCCTTCAGAACGGAAATTAGCTACGCAGTTAAATGTAAACCGAAGTACGGTAACGACTGCTTATAATGAACTACGTGCTATGGGAATTGTAGAAAGTACGACTGGTAAAGGTACACGTGTGAGTACACATATGTGGGGCGTTTCTCCAACATTAACGCCGAATTGGAGAAATTTCGTAGAAGGTGGTACTTTCTTACCAAACTTACCGTTACTTCGCCATATTCGGGCAGAAGTACAACAAAATGAGAACATTATAGATTTCGCAAACGGAGAGCTCGGTTGTAATCTCTATCCTCACGATCAACTACAAACAATTTTGCGAGAACAACCGTTAACGCAGTCATTAAGTTACGATCATCCCCAGGGGTATCTCCCGCTAAGACAAGCGGTAGTAAAATATATGAAGGAATATTTAAAAGTTGAAGCGACCGAACAATCGATTATGATTACATCCGGCGCCCAACAAGCACTTCACCTTATCGTACAATGTTTATTAAACCCAGGTGATGCGGTCGCTTTCGAAAGTCCATCACACTGTTATTCATTACCGCTATTCCAATCAGCAGGTATTCGTATTTTCCCGTTACCTGTCGATGAACACGGTATTAATCCAGACGATGTGCAAGAATTATATAGAAAGCATCGTATAAAAATGATCTTTTTAAATCCAAACTTCCAAAATCCTACGGGCACAATGTTGCATCCAAACCGTAGAAAAAAACTGTTATCACTTTGCGCAGACCTACGAATTGCAATCGTTGAAGATGATCCATCCAGTTTACTTACGCTAGAAAAGAAACAACCTTGTCCTACTTTGAAATCAATTGATGAAAATGGAACAGTCATTTATGTACATTCCTTATCTAAAATGATTGCACCAGGGTTACGAGTTGGCTGGCTTGTCGCTCCGCAGTCTGTCATAGAGCGATTATCAGATGCGCGTCACCAAATGGAATTAGGAATGAGTATATTCCCGCAGTGGCTTATACAACAATTTTTCGAAACTGTACCATTTCAGTCGCATATCGTACCGTTACGAAAACAACTAGCAGAAAAAAGAGACATTATCGTTCGCGCCCTAAACGAGCAACTTCACGATAAAATCTCTTTCTCAAACCCGACCGGTGGTATATACATATGGGGAAAATTAAACGAACCGATAAATGAAAAACAACTCATTATGCAAAGCTTAAAACAAGAAATTGCCTTTATGCCGGGTAGTATTTTCGGTGCTAAAGACGGTTATATTCGTTTATCTTACGGGAAAGTGAATATTGATCAAATTGAAAAAGGTATTTCTCGTTTGCGTGAGGCTATTTTGGTTTGTGGGAAATAACATTATGTAAAGAAGTCTCGTTTGACAAAAGCAAAATCTACCATTATTATCAACACGAACCTATTCATCCCGCATTAACGGGCAGTAAAACTCCCACCTCAAAATTCAGCTGGAACAAAGAAGTTAGGTGGGAGATCAACTGCCCGTAAACGCCCGATTGGTTCAACTAATAATCAGTGGGGGATGAACAAAACCCCCACTGATTAAAGTTTCACTTTATAGGAGTGATAAAATGAAGATTTATGTTGATGCAGATGCTTGTCCTGTAAAAGATGTGATTATTTATGAAGCTACGAATGCCGAAATTCCTGTTACCCTCGTTACTAGCTTTTCTCATTATTCTAATGCGGAACAGCCATCAGGAGTAGAAACAATTTATGTTGATTCCGGAGCGGATGCTGCGGATTACCGGATTATGCAGTTAGCAAAAAAAGAAGATTTAATCGTAACGCAAGATTACGGTCTTGCTTCGCTTGCTTTAGCAAAAGGCTGTATCGTTCTACACCATAAAGGCTATAAGTATACGAATGAAAACATTGAACAATTGTTACAAACACGGTATTTAAGTGCAATGGTTCGAAAAAGCGGTAAGCGTACAAAGGGACCGAAACCATTTACAGCAGAAGATAAAGAGAAGTTTAGAGTGCTCTTTAAAAGTATAATCGCACTTTAAAAATGAACCGTCTATTTGCAAGGAAAACTTCGCAAAACAAAGAAGAGAATATCCAAATGAACATTCTCTTCTTGAGGTTTACCTGTTTAAAATGAAGGTAAATTATCTAAGTTATTTTCCTTTATTCCATCAGGTTCACTACGTATAATATCTCTACCATACTTATGAAATACGTCCACATGAACTAACTTCCCTGATTTCGCTTCACTAAGAGCAGTAATATAATCTAACTCTCTCCCGCTACTTGTCTTAAAAGCAATTAAATCCCCATCATCATTTTTACGAACGGCAACAATTTGTTCTGCTCCTGAATTGACTTCATTGTCTACTTCAAATTGAGCTTGCTCTTCTCCTTGATGTAAGTAATCATTATAAACTTTTTCAAAGTCTTTTTTGTCCATAAATTTCACCTCCAACACATTTTATTAGTATGGTTCTGAGGTGTTGGTTTTATGTAAATTGCTCTAAACTTTAGTATTTTCAAATGAAAACATAGTCCCCTCACTATTTGATTGTAAAGTGTATTTTATATCGAACATCTTTGATATATCTTCAATATTTTTCAAACCAAGTCCCGTTCCTTTTTTATTTATATCAAACCCCATCCCGTTATCTCTAAAGGAAACAGCATCTTCATCTATAATGATTTTGAGTTTTTTAGCTTTTGAATGTTTAAGGACATTTTGAAAAATATTATCAAATAGCCTTTGAATCCATAACTCATTACTATTCCATATCAACTCTTTATCTTGTGGATTATATACTAATTCAATTTTATGAATGCTATACAAATAGCTCCATTTTTTAATCATATTTTCTATTAAATTATGTATATTCACTTCATCATTCACAATATAAGTATTTTCCAAGGTCTCTGTAGATTGAATATTAAATTCGTTAGTTAAATCACTTATATATTGTATCTGCCCATACATTGATTCAAGTACTTGTGCTTGTCCTTCGTATTCGCCTTCTAAATAATATAATTGTAATCTAACCGCTGTTAAGGGTGTATTAATATCATGCCGTAATTTATTTAATAGTTCCTTTTTTATTTGTTCCTGTTGTTGTAGTTCTAATTCTCGATAAGTCGTTCTTTCTATTAGCAAGTTTACTGATCTAATCAGTTCCCCCATTTCATCATCGCTTTTGACATCTATTATATTAGGGATTTTTTTATCACTTGCTAAATCTCGAATCGTTTGATTTAATACATTAATTTTATTTAATAATGAATTAATCGATTTTGAAAATACAAAAGCTAATACTAATAGTGATAATAAAAATATGATTAACATAGTAGGATATGCAAAGGATTCATGAAAAGGAATGTTCTTGTTTTTAGTTTTAAAGGCAACATTATAAATAACTGATACAAAGATACTAATCGACAATAATAACAATGGTACGCTAATAATAGCAGTGAATAGTAATAACTGATATTTCTTCTTTAATTTCATTTCTTCATAAAGGTATTTAATCTATACCCTTCTCCATATATGTTCTGAATTATGTTACCTGTTTTATCATCGATTTTGGTCCTAATTTTCTTTATATGTACGTTCATGATATTTTGATTTCTATCTTCGAGTTGCCATAAGTAATCAAAGAAGTGTTCTTTTGTTAGAATTCTATCCCTATTTTCATACAAATAGAAAAATATTTTACGCTCAATCGCTGTAAACACAACTTCATCACGCAAACCATTAATGAAAACCCTTTTATATTCTGCATCTATAAATAAATGTTTAATTTGCGTGAAAGTACCATATTGATTATCTAACATTTTCTGAATTCTTAACAATAATTCTCGAGGATCAAAAGGTTTTATCATGTATTCTTCTCCAATGGTAAGACCTTTTAGTTTACTATCAATATCATTCCGAGCTGATAAAAATATGATTGGAATATTTAATCCTAGATTTTTTATTTTCTTTGTAATTTGATAACCATCTTCACCTGGTAACATAACATCCATTATGACTAAATCTATTTCATGGATTACATCTAGAACATTCTTTCCTTCTTTCTCCCAATACACTTTATACTTCTCACGCTGCAAAATTTTTTGTAATAAATCTCCTATCATCAAATCATCTTCAACAATTAATATGTTATATTCTTTCATTATGTAGACCTTCCATCACTAAAATAACAATAGCTTAAACAGGAGCGGCAATTCCAGATCCGGCCATAAATACAAACGTATCCTCCCCGCTCCCCTCATTATAAACATTCACTTTTTTATTATTGAAATTAACAAATTCACCTTCATTATTTATTAATTTCGATTCCATTCTTAATTGATAGTTATGATATATAAATACAGCGCCTGTTCCAAGAAACATAATGCTACTACACACAAAAAATATAATTTTTACTATCTTCAATAATTTTTTCATATGACACCCCTTTCAGCCTATACTGAAAGGGTACAATGTAAAAATAAATTTCTAATAAATTTTCCAAAATTAATATTTTCTCTTTGTTTCTAAGTATGGATTTCTTTTAAAATTTCCAATTCAAACGCTATTTTTAATACCTACGCAAATCCTTCAAAGTCTCCAATATATCATCTGTAAAGGCAGTAGCGCCCTCTTTCTCTAAAGCTCTGAAATATAAACTTCTTAAGAAAGCTCTAATATTTTGTACTAAAATATCATGCTGGGGATGTGGGATATCTTCAACAATTGCTATACTATGTAGCCAATTGCTCCACTCTTCTTCAGTTAAAATATTTTGGTTACGCAACGACATAATTGGCGTTACTAATCTCTCATCCTCAAAGTGTATGTATACGTAGTCATTCAATCGAACCTTCTGACGAACAGCAGCTAGTATTGCATATGAAAACTCACGATTTTGTATTGTACGTGCTAAAGCATCTAGTGCATCTGCCGCATGTGCAGTAGAATGTGCCCAGCCCTTTCCTTCTACGTAACCTCTTACATCTTCTTCTAAATAGACATATTCCAGAACTTGTTCTGCCACACTATACAGTTGTTCTTCAGATAACAGTGGTTCTCTTTCATGAACAGATAAAATAAGCGGCGGAATTAATACGGAGAACGCACGTTTAAATACAGAATCTGTGCCCTTTTCACCAATTTTATAAAATAAATAATCAGGACTAATCGCTTGTAACATTAATCCTCGTAATTCTTTTTGTCTAAATACATCATTTGTAATCCATTTGTGAAGCGTACTATAAATCAAATCATCACGTAATTCAGCATCAGGTGATCCGATATAATCTAGCATCCACTGTGCATATGGATATGCATCTACATCTTCTGGCACAGCATAATTATTATTTTGAATTTGTTGTAATTCTTCTTTTAGTTCTAGTACTTCTGTCATTATATTCCCTATCCCCTTTTTACGTTTTTTAACTTATTTTCGCCTTATCCCCTGTAATTCCCCTCATAAAATTAAGTCGACTTTTAATATAGTTTTAGTCCCTATCTTTCTATGAACTTGATTCAATTATATAAATTTCTCCCGAGAAATAAAAGGAAATACATTGGAACACCAAAGCTTCTCACTTTGTTTACATGCATTTCATGTAAGTTTAATTTATAAAATAAAGTATTTTTTTCATTTGTATTCAAATGTATTTACAATCAAAAATTAAATCATTTTAGAACTTGTTTAATAAACTCTGTTTTAGCTTTTGTGTATGCTTCTCTATCTTGGTTAAACCTTTTAGCTAACTCTTGCTTTAGATTTGAATAATCATAAACTAATTGTGGATTTTCTCGTAAGCGGTTACGAAATAAAAGTTGTTGCTCCCATCGTTCAGTTCCTTTAACCATCAAATGCAGATGAGCTACACGCCTATTATTCTTCACTTTCACAAAGAACCTTCTCCAAGGTCTTTCATCTAATTCCGGGCCTACATAATGCCAATCATATATAGCCAATTTTGCTGAAATATCGAGCATTCTATCAAATGAGTCTGTTTCAGCCATTAGATCAATGATAGGTTTTGCAGGTAAACCAGGTATGGATGTACTGCCTATATGTATTACTTTGCTAATACCGAGAGGAGTAAGCAGCTCATAAAGTTGCTGTTCTTCACATCGTCCTTTATCTTGCCAATCAGGATTTGCATTAACTATCTCTACTGACTCATTCGCCCATACAGGCCAATCGTTCGGATTATCTTTTTTATCCACCCAACACATCCCCTTTCACGAACTTTTTGCTATATAAACGATTTTAAATTCATTTAAATACAACTACAGGATCATCAAAATTACTATTCTGAAATATAACATTCGCACATTCTTTCGGATTATGCTCATCTATATACATCTTACAAGCCGCATGATATCTGTTTATAAACATTTTCTCCGCTTCTTCATAACTTCCAAAAGCCTCAGTCTCGCGCTCTGCACCACGGTTTCTCGCAATCTCAAAATCTGTATCTACGAAATTTTTATAGTCAAATAGATACTCAATTTCTTTTTTCAATAAAAATGTTCCATCTACTATTAGCACCATATTTGGCGAGGCCACTAGCGGCGTATTATGTACAGGCATGTCCGTTATTAAGTTATGAGAAATCGTTTCATACTGTAAATTCCCGTTAGGTCCTAAAGGTTTTAATAGCCTTTCTTTGAAAGCTGTATAATCGTGTGCATCTTCATAATACCCTCTTGCAGACTCTTTTCCTTGTGCATAACGAATCACTCTCGGGTTATGAAAATCGTCAATGCTGGCGCGTGTTACTTGTACTCCCCGATTTTTCATTTCCTCTGCCAGTTCGTTTGCAAATGTTGTCTTTCCTGAAGCTGTAATACCATTTACTCCAACTCTTATTGGATGGGTTAATTTTAACGTTAAAATATGATCAGCAATTTCTTTCATGTATTGTTTTCGGAGCATGACATTCCCTCCTGGATGTTATTTACATAATATAATTGCAGTAAATTAAATTTATCGCTATTTGTTGGTAAATCGATATATTAAAAAAATCGTTGAAATATTTTAAGTTATGATAGATATATTTTTATTGATTTATATTTTCCTTATTTCCCCTTAAACCCTCGATATAAAGCAGTCCGTAATTCTTGCTTGTATTCTTCAATTTCTGGCATATCCAACTCTTCAGCTAATCGGATGGCTAGTTCAATATCATATGGTACACGTACGAGTTGAATGGAAAAGCTTGCTGCTTCTTTTTCATTGTATGTTCCTTCAAAAATTAAATAGGAAGCTTGTGTAATTTCAAGTGGATTACCTACACTACCAGCATTACATAACGTTTTCCCTCTAAAATTTTGCACATACGCCTGATGAACGTCACCGTAACAAACGACATCTGGTTTTCTTTCCCCTTCTATATTCTCTGTGAGCTCACTATTTTCGAACATACTAATACGCTCTTCTCTTGTTGCATGTGGTTGAATTCTTTCATACAAACTTCTCGGTGAAGCGTGGAACATACGAATCAGTTTCCCACTCATATAAAACTCGATTGAAAATGGTAAGCTTCTTAAATACTCATTTTGTTCTTCTGACAATTGTTTTTGATGCCATTTTAACGCTTCAAATTCAGTCGGTTTTGTAATGAAATCATCCCAGTTTCCCATTACGGTTCCTTCACATTCTTTACGAACGATTTCAATTACTTCGCTAGAATGCGGACCTTTTCCTACTAAATCTCCAAGACAAATAATACGTTCAATTCCTCTTAATTTAATATCTTTCAGTACTGATTCTAATGCCGGAATATTACCATGTATATCTGAAATTACCGCAATTTTATCCAAATGAATCCCTCCGTTATTTATTGTTTATTATATCCTCATGTTATGATTGATACCATTTTGGAATATAAGATGAAAAATGATTATGATCTTCTATAATTCGGTTCAATCTTTCTTTCATATCCTCTACTAAATGTGGTGTAGTTCGGTTTGTCCATACGATATCCGCTGGGAATGTCATCGCTGCATATAATGAATACAGTTTCCAAAAGTGGATTGACGGATCGCCTCCGCAATAACCGTGAACTTGTCCAACCGCAAATGGTTTGCTTATTCTTGTAGTAAAAATCGCTACACTATAAAAATCGTGAATTGGATCGCCAAAATCATATCCACCAAAATCGATTACGATAAATTCCTTATTATGAATCATACTATTTGCTGGGTGGTAATCATCGTGTAAAAATGTGATTGGACGATTTTTCAATAATTGTTTATGCTCCCCTACAAATCTGAATACTTGCTTCAAATCAAGGAAGTCTATTTCATAGTTTGCTAATGCTTCTACGTATCTTTCGTATTTATTCCATCGAACCGTTTCCCATTTATTACTTGCACTTTCTCTTTCAATTGAGTGAATCTTCTTTAACACTTCTCCTGCTTTTCTTCCTGCATTATACTGTTCTTCCACCGATAGCTTACTTAAGCTCTCTTCACCATTTACACCATGGGCCCATTCAAATACTTGAACACATTTATTTAATTCCTCAAGTTTTATGAAATGAATTAACTTCGGCGTTGGAATATGTAATAACTCCAATTGTTTCATATACATATATTCTTCTTGTTTTCGTTCATACTTAGAAGAATCACACACTTTTACAAAATAAGTTTCTCGATTCTCTAGGTCAATTTTATACTTCTCTTCATGTGAAAAACCTTTTGTAATAGCTGTACATTTTACAATACGTGACCACTCTAGTTTTTTTTCTATCTCTCTTAACATTTCTTCCACAAAACTCACCTCTATTAATATACGAACAAACTACCTAACACTTCATACTCTCGTTTATTTTCCCCTTTAAACTCCACTGCAAATGGATATTCGCCATGATGCTTCAAACGTTCTAGTACTAGCCCTTCTCCAACTGGTTCACAAAACTGCACATGAACATCACCAAACGATACACTTTGACACTCAGCATTCCCTTCTTCATTTTGTATGATTGAATTTGCAGTTAGCTCCATTACTTCTTTCCATTTCCGCACTGTTTCTCGAACATTTTTCACCGTATAATGAATCGTTTCAATTTCTTGTACTTTATTTTTATGTTCAGTGATCGTCCCTATTTTACGTAAATCGTTTCTTCTTTCTTCATCCGTTTCATTCCACTGTATAAAGAATGGTAATTTCGGTCCATTCTCTTCTTGCTTTACAAATAACATTTTCCATTCTAAAAGCCGGCCATCTTTTCTCATCCGCTTCCCTTCAAATGGTCCGATCGTATGTAAGCCGTGCTTACTAAATTTAACTGCTAGTTCTTCAATTGCATCTGTTCGAATTGCGATTTGTAGCATCCCTTCTCCATTTTTTAATTTCACCACTGTTTCTTGTACTAATGGATTTTCTGCTTCTTTCGCTTTTTCTTCATGCTGAACTGCTAAAAATTCTATATATGATAAATCAAAATAACATAAACTATTCCAAGTACCCCAAGTCGTATGCTCACCGCCTAATGCAGTATGAAATCCATGCTCCTGCATTTGTTTTGCCGCTTCCTCCGGTGTACAATGCACTGCGTGAACGAGATGATCAAATGCTAACATAGTCTTTCTCCCCTTTCTCTCCATCCTTTTATTGTATATTTTATTTTTCTTTCGTTCAATTCAAAAAACTTTAAAACCCAGTTGATTTATACGATTAATGTGTATTATAATAAAACAAATTTAATTATTGCTGATTGGAAAAACCAAAGGCACTTTTCTCATACGGGAAAAGTGTCTTTTTCATTTATTATTACAGGGGGATTATTTATGCAGAAATTAATTGTCTTTGCTATTATTGGATTTTTCGCTCAATTGATTGATGGCGCACTTGGTATGGCGTACGGGGTAACGTCTACCTCACTATTATTAATGTTTGGTATCGCACCAGCTGTAGCTTCCGCATCAGTTCATTTAGCTGAAGTCGTTACAACCGCCGCTTCTGGTGCATCTCATATCAAATTTGGAAACGTTGATAAATATACAGTTTCCAGACTTACATTACCAGGAGCAATTGGCGCATTTATTGGGGCATGTTTTTTAAGCAATTTACCTGGTGATGTAATTAAACCGTACATTTCCATATTTTTATTTACTTTAGGGGTTTATATTTTATTACGATTCATCATTCAAAAACAAATTGTTTCTTCAAATAAGCGTATGTCTGCTAAACAACTTGTACCACTTGGCTTATTCGCTGGATTCGTCGATTCAACTGGCGGCGGTGGTTGGGGGCCGATTACGACACCTGTTCTTCTTGCAAGAGGAAATGAAGCTAGAAAAGTTATTGGATCTGTAGATACGAGTGAATTTCCTGTTTCACTCGCTGCAACGATTGGCTTTTTCATTTCACTTGGCTGGGAACAAGTAAGCTGGGTTTGGGTATTTGCCCTCATGCTTGGTGGTATTGTTGCCGCACCAATCGCCGCATGGTTAGTACGCATCGTTCCTTCTCATTTACTTGGCGTACTCGTTGGCGGACTTATTATCTTTACGAATATACGTACACTGCTTACTACATTTAAAGTAGATCCAACTATTATTACACTTTCTTACGTTGCAGTTGGTCTTGTCGTTATTATATCTATTTTTATTGCTGTTCGTAATCATTCCAATCGTTCTAACGTATCGACAGCCGGGTATCCGAAAGATCAAAAACAAATGTTACCATAATTAATAATAATACCGCCCGATTTACTTCGAGCGGTATTTTTTATTTTTCTATTTTCCAATTGACCATCGTTTCAGTACTATTTACTCTTTTCATATGTAATTTCTCTAATACACGAATGGAGCTATAATTATCAAGGAGTGTCTCCGCTATAATCGTTTCCACTTCCCCTGTTTGAAAAGCCCATTTCATTAATTCACTAACTGCTTCTGTTGCATACCCTTTATTCCAATATTTCTCAATAAATCCATAACCATTTTCTACTGTATGTTGCTCATTCGGTTTCCCTTTAAATCCTATATCACCTAGAACAACATCATCCTCTTTCCGAATAACATACCACGGTCCCCACGGTAATGAAGCCACATCTCGTTTCACATTTTCTATATGCCCTACAATATGTGGGCCACTATTGTATCCTTGATTATTCGCAATTTGAATCCATTCTTCTGTACACGGTACTATATATAATCTTTCCGTTTCTAATTTCATAATGATATCCCCTTTTCAATTAAACAATACCTCAATTTTATCAGAAATAAAAAGAATATTCATTCTATTTATCAGATTTATACTTATTTCTTTGAAACGAATTTAAGGAATAATCCCCTTTTAATAGTTATGTCGAATTATATTTTCTGAATTTTCTTTTAATTTTAAAGGGTTTTTCAATATTTTTTGCGAAACATTTGTATAACAATTTTTTCTTTGCTTATTGTTACATAAAAGTAGGTTCGGGTGGAGTTTTGCAAGCGTTTCCTATACAATAACCGATATTTTTTGACTTTTCCTAACAAAATCCCTTGCAATATATTCAGAAAATCATTACAATTGCCATATATTAAAAATCATAGCAATTTATAAATCCTCATCAATCCGATGAGGTAGAGGTTGCGACTTTTAAAAGTAAAATGGACGAGACACAGCGAATGTCACTGACTCCGTTTGAAAGGAAAAGTTGCCGAAGTTTATATTTCTTCTCTGGAAATATGAGCTGGGGCTGTCTCCGAAAGGAACAGAACTGTCACGTTTACAAAATTACCGTGTAAACGTGGTGTGCTATCTTAACGGAAGGGTATGATGGGGTGGTTATTTGTGAAACGTTCCGCCTAATTCCTTTGGCGGTTTTTTGTATTTTTCTCCCCCGCTCCTTCCTAACCTACAAGAAAAGGAGTGTTGAACATGAATAGCGCAACAAATCAATCTACCTCTAAAACGCAAACTACACAAGGACAAGGTGAATTAAAACGCGGATTAAAATCTCGTCACCTTACGATGATTTCTCTCGGTGGTACAATCGGTACCGGATTATTTCTTGCCAGTGGTGGTGTTATCCATTCAGCTGGTCCTGGCGGTGCATTAGTCGCATATGCCGCAATTGGAATTATGGTTTATTTTTTAATGACAAGCTTAGCAGAACTCGCAGCTTACATGCCTGTTACTGGATCTTTTAGCACTTATGCAACAAAATTTGTTGATCCATCACTTGGTTTTGCACTTGGATGGAACTATTGGTATAACTGGGCGATTACGATTGCAGCTGAACTAGCGGCCGTAACATTAATTATGAAATTTTGGTTCCCAGATACCCCTTCTCTTATTTGGAGTGGACTTTGTTTAGCTATTATTTTTCTCTTAAACTATTTATCTGTTAAAGGTTTTGGTGAATCTGAATATTGGTTCGCACTTATTAAAGTAGTTACTATTATTATCTTTTTAATTGTCGGTTTTATGATGATTTTTGGAATTATGGGCGGCGAATCTGTCGGCTTTAAAAACTTCACTGTTGCAGATGCACCATTTAATGGCGGCATCATGGCAATTATCGGTGTATTTATGGCTGCTGGTTTCTCATTCCAAGGAACTGAATTATTAGGAGTAGCTGCTGGTGAAACTGCTGATCCAGAACGCAATATTCCAAAAGCAATTCGTTCTATCTTTTGGCGTATTTTATTATTCTACATTTTAGCAATTCTCGTTATCGGTTTATTAATTCCTTATACGACTGAAAGCCTTGCAGCGAGTGATGTTACAGTAAGTCCATTTACACTTGTATTTGAAAAAGCGGGTGTTGCCTTCGCTGCTTCTGTTATGAACGCTGTTATTTTAACTGCAGTACTTTCTGCTGGTAACTCTGGAATGTACGCATCAACTCGTATGCTTTGGGATTTAGCTCGCCAAGGAAAAGCACCAAAGTTCTTAGGTAAATTAGATAGCCGCGGTGTACCTGTTAATGCATTAATCGCAACATCAGTAGTTGGTAGCGTCGCTTTCATCGCTTCTTTATTCGGTGACGGTGTTGTATACATTTGGTTATTAAATGCTTCTGGGATGTCAGGATTTATTGCTTGGGTCGGGATTGCTATTAGTCATTACCGTTTCCGTAAAGCTTATATTGCACAAGGGAAAGATTTAAAAGATTTACCATATCAAGCAAAATGGTTCCCGTTCGGTCCAATCTTTGCATTTACACTTTGTGTTATCGTTATTTTAGGTCAAAACTACGGAGCATTTACAGGAGCATCTATCGACTGGAACGGTGTACTCGTTTCTTACATCGGTTTACCACTCTTCTTAGTACTATGGTTAGGCTATAAATTTACTAAGAAAACGAAAGTCATTCCACTTGATAAATGTGAACTGAAATAGAGTATAGCAAAACGAGCAAACAAATTTGTTTGCTCGTTTTTTTATTACAATTCCATTTACTTTATTATTTCTTATCTTTTTGCAATAATAAAGTAAATACACTTAAAGGTTGGGATCACATGAACATTCGTATTACTAATGAAGCAAAAGCTGCTATACATAGACTAGAACGTGAAGACAAAAAGATCATTCGCATTAGAGGAACAATGACAAACTCTTGCAGCATTTTTGTTGATGTTGATTTAATTTGGGATACATATAATGCGGATGATGTTGTATATAAAGATGAACTGCTTATTGTACAGATGGATTCATTCGCGACAGACTACACTGGTGATACGTTAAAACTTGATTATAAAACAACTGGTTTTAGTATTACGACTCCAAGTGAGACGTTGGTGTATGGGTTGTCGATTAAAAAATAAACATTGTTTTTATCCGACCAATGGGGTGAAAAAATGGGTAAATATGTTCCGTTAAAATTTTTATTTAACGAAGAATTAGCAGAAAAAATGGCTGATTCTATTTCTAAACACGTTCCTAATTTCTCTAAAAAAAATTTTGTAGATTCCGTAACATATAAAGTTGAAAATTTAGAGTTAAAGCAACGTATAGAAGTAATAGCAGATGAATTACACAATGCATTACAAAAAGATTTTAATGAAGCAATACATATATTACTGAAAACATTAGGACCAGAAAATACAACAGAAGTCGGCACATTTACAAAGGGTTATATGTATATGCCTATCGTAAAATACGTTGAAAAATATGGGCTTAACGATTTTGACTCCTCATTCAACGCAATGTATGAAATAACAAAAAGAAATACTGCTGAATATGCCATTCGTCCTTATCTTGAAAAATACCATGAAGAAACCTTGGACATATTGCAGCAATGGTTACGTGATGAAAACAGCCACATTAGAAGATTAGCTTCAGAAGGTACTAGGCCAAGACTTCCTTGGGCAAAAAAAATAGGAGCTTTGAAAGGTGACTTCAGAAATAATTTAAAGCTTCTTGAGCCATTAATGAATGACCCTTCTAAGTATGTTCAAAAATCTGTAGCCAATCACATTAATGATATTACGAAAGAAGATAAAGAACTCGTTTTTCGATGGTTGCGAGAATTACTCGATAAAAACCATCCTGTTAATCCTTGGATTATGAAACATGGATTAAGAACGGTGATAAAAAATGGCACTTTACCAAAAGATTTTTGTTTTTAAGTATTTGTAAAGAAAGCAACAATCTATATGAAAACAGCTAATAATAAAAACGTTTATACTTCATTTGGAAGTATAAACGTTTTTTCTTTTTTAAACATTAACCCTGCCTTAAAATCTTATGAAACATTTCCGGTTTATGTTGATCAAAAGCATCTATTAATTCTTTTCCAAATATCGTTATACTCTTCTCCCAAGGATGGCCTAAATACCCCCACTTAAAGTCCTTCTGAATAAAGAAATAATAATCTCCATTTGGAAAAATCGGGATTGTCCACTCATCAAATTCATTTCTATCAAACTTTAAATGTGGATTTACCCAGTAACATTCATGTTGCCAATCAAGTGCCATTATATATTCATCCGATACTGTATTCTCTTTAAAAACTAGTAATGCTTTTTCTTCCAGGTCGTCATATACATTTAAATCTACCGATTCTCCAAAGCAATGAGAAATATCATATGTCACAAAAGGACTTGGCACCTTAAATGATGGGAATATAGAAATACTTGGTGAAAACTCAAAATCACTATATACCCTATCCCATATTTGATCGCTCTCTTTGTCTGTAAACTTCATCCAATTTCCCATTAAACAACTGCCTTCCCTTATAATTCCAAAGGATTTTCACTCGATACTCCCGAATATATAAATAACCATTCTCGCAAGGAGCTAATTTATATGAATCTATTCGAACACGAAACATAAAACCGTTCCACTTTAATAAGAGGTCCTCCCTTTTTCTTTTCTTACTATATCATTTATTAACGAAATAGGAGGACAACAATATGAAACGTGATCCATTATTTTCAGCACTATTAGAAAGTGCAAAGACTAACTTTAGTGGCTGGGATTTTTCTTTCATTTCAGAAACTGGCCGTATGAATAGTGAGCCTTTATCATGGTCATACGGTAGCACTGCTTTCCAGCTTATGCAACGTGCAAAATCAATGCTAGATATGGGGACTGGTGGCGGAGAGTTTTTATCTATGTTACAACCGTTCCCGTCAACTATTTATGCGACTGAAGGCTACGCTCCGAATGTACCAATTGCACGAAAGAAATTAGAACCTTTAGGAGTTATAGTCGTAGAAGTTACTGATGATACTGCTTTACCATTTCAAGATAGTCTGTTTGATTTAATTGTGAATCAACATGAATCCTATTCTGCTTCTGAAGTGAAAAGAAGTCTTTCCATCAATGGAACATTTCTTACACAACAAGTCGGTGGTCTTGATTGTGCGGAACTGAATGAGCAGTTTGGCACACCGCTGAATAGCGAATTTTCAAGTTGGTCACTCGAAACAGCATGTAGTGAATTAGAACAAAATGGATTTACTATTTTAGAAGCGAAAGAAGAATTCCCTCTTCAGCGTTTTTATGATGTCGGTGCTGTTGTCTATTACTTGCAAGCAATTCCGTGGCAAATTCCTGATTTTATAGTAGATAGCTATACCGAGGAATTGTATCGCATACATGAAATTATCTTACAAAAGGGATATTTCGATGTGAAGCAACACCGCTTTATTATTAAAGCAAATTATGAAGAGTAAACTTAGAATTAGCATTCCTTGTAAAAAGCCAAATTCACATAAAGAATTTGGCTTTCTCTTCGTATTTTAACGTTTCTTCTCTTATTGAGAAACGAGATATTTTTCATATCGTTTTTTCGTATTATCTTCTATCAAAAGTGTAGTTTTGTAATCAATAATATTCCGATTATTATATATGAATATATGCTCTAAATTGTTTTCTTCTTTTAATACTCTTGGTAAATATCTTTGCAAATTGCTAACTACACCTCTATTATCACCATCTAATATCCAATCAATTGACTTCCATTCTAATATACCTTCATGAGTGCTTACTGGCGTATCAATATGTACTCCATCTGGTAAATCAGCTAGGAATACATACATTCCCTCGCTACCCCGAGGTTCGTCTTTAACTTTAAAAATAACATTCCCTTTATACGTTACACTTGGAAGCTCTATTCCCGTTTCCTCAAAGGTTTCTCTAATGACTCCTTCGTATGGCGTTTCATACTCTTCTATTTTCCCTCCGACACCATTCCACATTCCCATTGTCGGCTTCTTGTTTCTATTTAGTAGAAGTATTCTATCTCCTTTTCTAATGAAGCAAATTGTGTACTTATACATACGATTATTTCCTTTCATTTACATCTTCTTTTGCAAGCAATTCATTTTCCACATGTGTTATTTGGCTTATTTTCACGTGAAAACACTCGCCTTATAATCCCTTACCACATAATATATAGTACAACTTTCATACGTAAACTCTTTACGTATGAAAGAATCCTTTTTAGAAAGGAGAATTCAAAATCGATAACATTAGTAGCGAATTTCTAAAACAATATTACGACAGCAACGTTTGGTTACATGGTACACACTGGTTCGGGGTTCCAATCTGCAAACTTCCTTCTGATCTCTTTTTGTATCAAGAAATATTATACGAATTAAAGCCTGATTTAATTATTGAATGCGGAACTTTTTACGGTGGTAGTGCACTGTTTTTAGCTTCTATGTTAGATTTAATTGGAAAAGGTCACGTACTTACTATCGATATAACTCCGCAACCAAATCGGCCATCCCATAATCGAATTACGTATTTAACAGCTTCATCTGTTTCTGTACAGGCCGTCCAATCAATATTAAGTATGCGCAAACCTGATGATGTGATTTTAGTTATTTTAGATTCTGATCATAGTAAAGAACATGTATCGAAAGAACTCTTACTTTATAAATCTATTGTAACCACTGGCAGTTACATTATTGTAGAAGATACAAGTATTAACGGAAATCCTCTCCTTCCTGATTGGGGCCCTGGCCCAATGGAAGCTGTGGAAGAGTTTTTAACTAAAAATAGCAATTTCATAATCGATGAATCTAAACATAAGTTTTTCATATCATTTAATCCAAAAGGTTTTTTAAAGAAGATAAAGTGAAACTTTAATCAGTGGGGGAGTTTTGTCCATCCCCCACTGATTATTAGCCTTCACCAATCGGGCTTTTACGGGCAGTTGATCTCCCACCTAACTTCTTTGCCCCAGCTGAATTTTAAAGTGGGAGTCTTACTGCCCGTTAATGCGGGATAAAGTGAAACTTTAATAAGTGGGGTTTTGTGAATCCCCACTTATTTTATGATTTTCATTTTCGAAAAAGGATAGTACACAAATTCCACTTTTCCTATTATATTATCTTCTTCAATATATCCTAAACCATTTCGACTATCCTTACTTTGTTCACGATTGTCTCCCATTACAAATAACTTATTTGGCGGAATCTTTGTCTTTTGAAAATTATAAAACACTTGTGTATTGTTATATAAATCTTTATTTATATAAGGTTTATCTTGCTTTTTGTCATTTACGTATACAGTTCCATTCGTTATGTTAATTACGTCACCAGGAAGCCCTATTACACGTTTCACATAATATTTCGACTCATCCTCTTCCTTAATAATGACGATTTCTCCGTGCTGTAAGCTAGAAAAATGTACCGCAGCTTTATTTACAAATACGTAATCTTCTTCATGTAAAGTTGGCTGCATTGATTTTCCTTCCACTTTACATAAAGTGAAAGACTGGTACGTTACTACTAGGACAAACATAAATAGTATGTACTTTCCCCAACCTCTCTTATTCTCCTCTTTCATATCCATTCCCACCTTATCAAAACACTTTTTAACTCAAAAATATATCACTGCACCTGTTCATTTGCGCAGTGATATACTACAATTTGAATTTTTTACTGTGCCTTACTCGGCTATTGTGTTACTGGGACTGGACTTACACCCGATCTCTGCGTTTTTAAATCAAAATATGCATCCAAAACCTCTTTACCAATTGCAGAATTAATACCTGATTTATCATTATTTACCCATGGCACAACAACAGAAAAAGCAACTTCCGGATCAGCATCATATGGCGCATACCCGGCGAGAGTTAAATTATAACATTTTTTTCGATAGTTGTTTTCATCTCTTCCAATATCACTTTCTCCACCGTACACTGTTTCTGCTGTCCCTGTTTTCCCAGCCGGTTTATACGGTAAACCTTTAAAAGTTCCAGCACCGGTCCCATCTACCTCTTGGAAAACTCTTCTAAATCCTTCTTTCACATGATTTATATATGAAAGATCCATATCCACTCGATTTAACACGACTGGTTCCATCGATTGCATAACTTTCCCGACTTCCTCTGGTCTATTCGGTTGCTCTCTAATTTCTTGTACAATTTGTGGTTTCATTCGGTAACCACCATTTGCAATCGTTGACATATATTGCGCAAGCTGAAGCGGCGTATATGTATCATATTGTCCAATGGCATAGTCAAGTAAAAAACCAGGTATATTATCTGTTCTACCCATTTGACCAATCGATTCATTTGGAAGGTCAATACCGGTTGGTACACCTAAACCAAATTGTCTAAAGTAATAGCGCATTTTATTGAATGTTTCTTGCCTAATATCTAACGGATTGTTTGGTACATAATCAATCCCCGCAATCTTTAACGCCGTATTAAACATGTAGACATTGGATGAAACTTGCAATGCTCTTAAATCATCAATATCTCCAAAGTCTTTCCACGATTTCTTCGGCTTCGAACTTCCTTTAAAGTACATTGGTGCATCAAAGAAATGCGTATATGGCTTAATAGCTTCTGTTTGATATCCCGCTAATACCGTAGCTCCTTTCACCGTTGATCCTAACTCGTAAGAACTTATCATCGTTCCTAAAGCGTAGTCTTCTATTTGCATCCCGCCATCTTTATTTACAATTTTCTTTCCTGCTAATGATAGAATTTGACCATTTTTCGGATTCATCATAACGACGAATGCACGATCCATCATCGGTTCAGAAGAATGAAATGCCCTTAAATTCCTTTCAAGACTTTCCTCCACCTTTTTCTGTAAATCCATATCAACTGTTAACATTAAATTATTTCCACTTTTTCCTTTTGTCACTTTTTCAGTCCGAATAATATTTCCAGCTTTATCCGTAATATTTTTAGACTGTTCTTTCGTTCCATGTAACACATCTTCGTATTGTTTTTCGATGTAACTCTTACCAATACGATCATTTCGGTTATAATCTCGCACTAAATAATAGTCTAATTGCTCCCTTGGTAATCCCTCATTCTCAGTAGAAACACTACCAAGTACAGAACGTAGTATTTTGTCATTTGGATATTCGCGCTCCCAATCCACAGTCGTATCTACGCCTGGCAAGCTCGATAATCCTTCACTCACTACTGCATATTCATTTTGACTTACATCTTTTTTGACGATTTGTGGCGTCATTTTATATCCCGCATTCATTTTGCTTTTAATTGCTAGTACTTCTATATCCTCTTTCGAAAGCTCGTTTAATTCTTCTTGTGTAATTCTTTCTCGTCTCAACTCTTCTACTTTCTTATCTAAGTCTTTCCCTTCTATTTCCTGTTTCCTAAATTTACTCTCATCTTCTTTCGTTACTTTTGTTGCTGCACGTTTTTCATTTAACTGCATCCAAAAATCTTTTTTATCTGTCTCTGTTAACTTGTCCATATCTTCTTGCGGCATTTCAATTAGCTTTGCTAAATTTCTTGCCACTATTAAAACCTCTTTTGAGTCCACTCCTTTCATCTTCGTATATGTAACAGTTCGTAACGGTTTATTATTTACAATAACTTTCCCTTCCCGGTCAAACATCTTCCCTCTCGGAACTGGAGTACTCACCGTTATATCTTCCTTTTTATTCACTTCATTTCGATACGTTTCTCCGTCGATGATTTGTACTTTACCTAATTGAATAATAATAGCTGAAAATAAAAGAAAAACGATAAAAAATAGTACATTTAACCGAAATGGAATATGAGTCTTTTTCTTTTTCGACTGTTTCTGTTTCTCCTTTTTCTGTCTCATTTTGCTCCCTCGCTTCATTCTATTAACATTTCTACGCATGAACCATTATGTATTAAATTTATTTATATGCTATATATAGAATTTTATATTAATTACAAAAGAAATAAAAGATTTAATTTTCAGTTTTCGATTTTATCATCCTATTTATTACCATTCCCCTTATACGCAATAACATGAATATAATTCATACAAAAAAACTGAGGTGGACATCATTCACCTCAGTTTCTTTACGAAAACAAAAACTTATTTAATCGAAGATAACCCTTTGGCAAATTCACCAATCTTATTTTGAAAAACAAAATCAAAATTGTATTCTTGCCCTGTTAACTCTTCATTTACTAAAATTGTTGTTGCGCCTATTTCTCTCTTTGCAATTTCTGGGAATGAAGCAACAGGTTGCACTTTTAATGACGTTCCCATTACGAGAAGTACATCTGTTTCATATAAACGTTTTATTGCATTTTGATATTGTGGTAACGTATCTCCGTATAAAACAACATCTGGGTTTAGAATGAAATTACACTTCCCGCAACGCGGTACTTCATGATCAATCATATATTGTAAATCATATCCCGTTTTACACTTCGGACAATGTGCAGTTTGAAGTGTTCCATGTAAATCAATTACATGTTTACTACCACCTACTTGATGCAAACCATCAATATTTTGCGTTAAAATCGTTATGTCTTTCCCTTGTTCTTCTAGCTCCGCTAAAAAGTGATGCCCTCGATTTGGTTTATATTGATGAAACGTATTAATTTGAAAGATTTCTTTATAATGCTTCCAAAACTCTTTCGGATTTCTATTATAATAGCCTCTCGACAAATACATCTCTACATTCGCATCAGCATATAATCCATTTGCTGAACGAAAATCTGGGATACCACTTTCCGTACTTGCACCAGCACCTGTTAACACTGTAATTTTCTTCGCTTTTTCTAAAATTGAACGTACTTCTTCAAATTGCACAAAAATCACCTCTAAGTATATTCCTAAACTTATTATACCAGTTGTTTACAATAGTTGTTGTACAATTCATTTCACTTACTTCATTGCATGAATTAACCCCCAACTTTTTTGGGTGTAATTAAAGTTTCAAAGATAACTACTGTTCAATTAAAATAAAGTTATCATTTAGAAAGCAGCCAGAAGGCTGCTTTTCTTCATCGGTAGGCTTAGATAGTTATGGACTACTGGGAGCCTCTTAAGTTATACTTGTATAATATAAAAAATTAACAAGGGGTAATATTAACATTATGAAAGAAAAAAACGAACTTGTTCAAAGTATTCCTCAAACAGGATTTTTTGGGCATCCAAAAGGATTATTCTCTTTATTCTTCACTGAGTTTTGGGAAAGATTTTCTCATTACGGAATGAGAGCTATTTTACTGTATTATATGTACTATTCAGTCGCAAAAGGTGGATTAGGAATTGAACAATCTACCGCAACCTCGATAATGGCAATTTACGGTTCCTTACTGTTCATGTCTAGTATTATCGGTGGATGGATATCGGATCGTTTATTTGGTCCAAGTAAAACCGTATTCTTTGGTGGCGTTTTAATTATGATTGGCCATCTTATTTTAGCTTTACCGGGTAGTAAAAGTGCGTTATTTATCTCTATGGTCTTCTTAGTTCTAGGAACAGGGTTGTTAAAGCCTAACATATCGAACATCGTAGGAAGTTTATACAGTGAAACAGATGCGCGTCGTGACTCAGGGTTCAGTATATTCTACATGGGTATTAACTTAGGTGCCTTACTTGCACCTTTAGTTGTCGGAACATTAGGTCAGCAATATAATTTCCACCTTGGTTTTGGAGTTGCGGCAATTGGTATGGCAATTGGGTTAGGGGTATTTGTTGGAACAAAACAGAAAAACCTTGGTCTAGTCGGTACGCAAGTACCTAATCCATTATCAGATTCGGAAAGAAAAAAGACTATTAAGTATTTCAGTGTTGGTCTAGTTGTATTAACATTGCTAGGTGTGGTTACAATTCCAACTGGGTTGTTAACTATAAATCGTTTTACATTCCTGATTAGTATCTTAGGGATTGTTATTCCAACCTATTATTTCATTTATATGTATCGTAGTCCTAAAACAACAAAAGTAGAGCAATCTCGTCTTCTTGCGTATATACCACTCTTTATTGCAGCTACAATATTTTGGTCTATACAAGAACAAGGTGCTATTATCTTAGCGACATACGCGGATCAACGAACTCAATTACAGTTCAATGGAATTACATTGCATTCCGCTTGGTTCCAATCATTAAGTCCAATCTTTATCGTAACGCTTGCCCCGATTTTTGCATGGGTTTGGATAAAGTTAGGCAAGAAGCAGCCTTCAACGGCAAAAAAATTCGCTATTGGATTGCTATTTGCAGGTTTCTCATTCTTAGTTATGATTATTCCGGCTTTAATCAACGGTACTCACTCTTTAGTGAATCCTATGTGGTTAGTCCTTAGCTTCTTTTTAATTGTAATTGGAGAAGTTTGTTTATCTCCTTCAGGGTTATCAATAACGACGAAGCTGGCTCCAGCTGCTTTCTCTTCGCAAACCATGAGCTTATGGTTCTTATCAACTGCGTCTGCGCAAGCAATAAATGCCCAAGTTGTTAAACTGTATAATCCTGCAACAGAAGCAATTTACTTTGGTGTTATTGGTGCTATCTCCATTTTAGTTAGCATCCTGCTGTTTACATTATCATCAAAAATCCAAAATTTCATGAAGGGACTTCAATAACGGTCTCTTATTGAAATGAACAAATACAAGTTTCTATGTGAAGAGTAGCCAAATGGGTTACTCTTTTTTGTATAAATAGCAATCTCCACACAAACGCAATATAATGTATGCTGGAGCAATGATATTTCTAGGAAAATAAAACATACCTAATAGACTAATGCAGCTCTCTTACCTTACTTATATTTAAATTTATCAGTTTTGAAAAATCATAGTACAATTAACAATTCTGATGATTATCTCTTACCCAGTTATACTTTACTAATGGCAAAAATTCACTCTGTTTGTTTTACATAAAAATGGTGTGATATTTTTTATCACACCATTTTAAAATCATTACTTTGTATGTCTTTGAGTTTATCCCTTTCGGCAAGAAGACTCCATCTGATTTGTGTTACGGGTGAAGACCAACAATTCAGGTGGAGATGAATTGCCGTCAGTCAATAGACCAAACACTTTTGTTTCGTTCATAACAATTTTCCCGGGGCGAATATTTGTTTCTTTTTGTCTTACGATATAATCTGCCCTTAGATAAGGAGGGAATATATCGTAAGACAACGAAATTGGATAATAATAATCATTTGGTTACTTGAATCAAAAGGAATTACGATGAAGGCCGTGTTCACATTTTGTTCCGTTTCGTTCCAAATATTGATTTGTCAAAAGTAATGAACTTTCTAAGAAAGGTGGTGAAAAAAATGGCTAAAAAGAAAGCAGTGAAAGTGTTACGTAAACAAAAGAAAAGAGAAAACATACAACGATTCACGCAGAAACAGAATCTCGGACGAGCTTGTCTCACAACTAAAGAATTCCGCTTACTGCAACGCATGTCACATAGTTCAAAAGCATTGCGAAATGTTGGATTGTACACGATTAAACAAAGTTATTTGAACCATAATAAAATGGCTACTGTAAAAGAAGTGGATACTGCCATGCAAGCCGATATGAATTACTCGGGCATTCAATCAAACTCTGTTCAAGCGATTCGTAGAGCCTTATTTACAGAAGTGAAGAGTTTTTTTAAAGCAATGGAACAGTGGAAGAAAAATCCTGGGAAGTTCACAGGTCGGCCTAAGTTCCCGAATTATTCTCGTTCAACTGATAAACGAATTATTGAAATCTATCAAGTTACAAAAGTGGATGATAACGGGTATTGGATGATTCCGATGAATGTTGCATTCAGAAAAAAATACGGTTCCATTAAAATACGTATGCCTAAAAATGTAAGAAATATAAAAATCTCCTACATTGAGATTGTACCGAAGCAAAAAGGTCGGTTCTTTGAGGTGCATTACACATATGAGATGCACGTTTCTCAAATGAAGAAACCATCCACGACTACAAGTAACGCTTTGAGTTGCGATTTAGGTGTAGATAGATTAGTAAGTTGCGTAACAAATACAGGTGATGCATTTTTAATTAATGAAAAAAAATTGAAATCCATTAACCAGTACTTCAACAAAATGATACGTAATCTCCAAATGAAAAATGTGGAAAATGGACTTTCAAAACGAGTTGTAACGAATCAAATGGCCGCACTTTGGCATAAACGGGAAAGACAAATAAATGGTTACATTGCACAAACTGTAGGCCTGTTGTTCAAAAAAGTGAAAGCATGTAGCATAGATACGTTTGTCTTAGGGTATAACGCTGGTTGGAAACAAAAATCTGATATGGGAAAAAAGAATAATCAAATATTTGTTCAAATCCCATTTCATAAACTGATTGCAGCAATTGAGAATAAATGTGTAAAAGAAGGCATCCGATTTTTAAAGCAAGAAGAAAGCTATACTTCAAAAGCTAGTTTTCTTGATAAAGATAGGGTTCCAGTTTGGTCTAAGGGTGATAGGACGCATTATCTCTTTAGTGGCAAACGAATCACTCGTGGAATGTATCAAAGTAAATCAGGAACATGTATTCATGCTGATATTAATGGTGCATTGAATACATTGGGAAAATCAAGAGTTATAGAATTGGATGACAATCTTAAAGTGAAAACGCCGATTCTATTAGAAGTGCAAAAACGTAAGGCTGTTGCTTCGCGCATAGCTTAGTGGGTGCGTCAACGATCCATGTGTACTCGACTTGTCGGGGCTTGTAGCACACGCCGGATTCATCTGAGTGGTGGCTTCTTCTATAAAGAAGAATTGCTCTTTTTCGAAAGGGTGGTGCAAGTGGGAAAACAATAGTTTGTTGCCAGTACCAACCAAAAACATACTTGGGGTGTTACTATAAGGTGGCATGAATTCTAGAGCGTCAAACTGTCTAGCGATAGACGAAAAGACCTAGCATTCTAACTCAAGCCCCCACTGAAATGCTTTATCTCAGTGGGGGTAGTTGACCAGAACTTAACTTTTTATCCATTCATATAGACGAAAATTCTACATCATTAAGAAACTATTTAAAAAGTTCCCTTTTATTTGGAACAATTCCATATTTGTTAGAATACTCCCATTGCAACCTTTCCCTTTATATTCTATACTGCATCTTCAATTACAAAATACAAACACACAAAGAGGGCTGCATCAGCCCTCTTTAATCTACTATTATTTAATGCGTCGTACCCCCAATTTCCACAATATCCACCTCAACTTCCATCGCTACCTCAATTGCCAATTCTATACCTTTACTAATAGTAGAAAGTGACATACTCGGTTGACCTGGATAGTTGCTCGCTTGTTCTGGTAAGAACGGAATATGAACAAATCCGCCTTTTATTTTCTTATCATTCTTCTCTAGTTCGTGCATGAGTCCATAGAATAAATGATTACAAACGAATGTACCTGCAGTTTGTGAAACAGATGACGGTATACCTTCTTCGCGAAGTTTTTTCACGATTGCTTTCATCGGAAGTGTAGACCAATACGCAATAGGGCCTTCTTCTACAACCGGCATATCCACCGGCTGATTCCCTTCATTATCAGCAATTCTTGCATCATCAATATTAATTGCTACACGCTCTATCGTAATATCTGGTCTGCCCCCAGCTTGTCCAATACATATAATCATTTCAGGCGACAACTCTTCTATATACTCTTTTAATACTCTTATTGATTTATGAAATACGGTTGGAACTTGTTTACTAATAATCTTGTACTCTCCGATTGTTTTTTCATGCAAACTTTTTGCGACTTCCCAAGCTGGGTTGATACTTTCTCCCCCGAACGGATCAAATCCTGTTACTAATACTGTTTTCATAGTTTCACTCTCCTAATTAGAAACGATATACAAGGCCGTACATTATAAACATATTTATGATAAAAATTGAAAGAGCAATTGGTACTTGTGCTTTAATGACTGCATTTTTATCTTTCAATTCTAAAAGCATCGCCGGAACAATATTAAAGTTTGCCGCCATTGGAGTAAGCAGCGTTCCGCAATATCCAGCAAACATACCGAGTGCTGCCATAATAGCTGGATTCCCTCCGTGCATTTGTACAATTAAAGGTAAGCCAATTCCGCCAGTAATTACTGCAAACGCCGCGAAGGCATTCCCCATTACGACTGTAAAGAGCATCATTCCTAAACAATACGCCATAACAGCAACGAATGGATACTCTGTCGGTAACACTTGTCCGACTAAATCTGAAACAACTTGTCCCACGCCAGACTTCGCGAAAATACCGCCAAGTGCTGCTAACATTTGTGGTAAAATAACTGCCCAACCAACTGCTTGTAGTAACCTACTTCCTTCTTGAACAGGCGTTGTTATTTTTGATTTTGTAATACGCATCGCCGCAATGAATGCGAGTAATGCTCCTAACGCTAATGCAACTAATGTTACTTTATCTGGATCAACAAGGGCGACATTTCCCCATTTGATTTTTCCTAACGTTAACGTTCCGATAATTGTAAAAATAGGTATTAATATTGCGGGCATAAAAATTTTATTTTTTAATTTCTCAGCATGTTTCACACGTTCTTGTACTGGTACTTCTTTCTCCTCGGATTTTGTTACTTTATTTAATGAAGCCAAAACAACCATAACAAGCACAATACAGCCAACATAAAACGAAGGGATTACATTTCCGAATAAAAATGTAACTGCAAACAATGCCCAAAATAAACTAGAACCGAATCGATTTGGATGTTCACGATCAAATGCAATACGAACGGCGATAAATGCAACGATTATACCTAATACATAATAAATTGTATCCATTGTTATGATGTTCATCTTATATAGCCTCCTTCTCTTGTTTTTCTTCTGCTTTCATTGTTTTCTCTATATACTTATCAAACCTTCTAAACCTGATCCAGCTCACAATAAGGGCAGATATCGCAGTTGGAATGCCCCAAAGCGCCATATCCCATACACCGACATGCATACCTACTGAATCGAAGAACCCTTTCATTAATAAAATGGCACCAGTTGCGATAAAAATATCTTCTCCGAAAAACCAAGCTGTGTTTTCCGCAGCTGCTGCATTTGCTTTAATTTTTTCTCTCAATTTTTCAGAGAGTTTACCATATTTACCTTGCGCAGCCCCTTCTGCCATCGGCGCAACAAGCGGTCTTACCGTTTGTGCATGCCCACCAATATTCAGTCCAAGTGCTGCTGATGATTCTCTTATCGTAAAATATGACATTAATACTCTTCCAGTTGTTGCTCCTTTTGATTTCGTTATAAGTGCTTCTGCTCTTTCTTTTAAACCATAACGCTCTAAAATTCCGATTACCGGTAAAGTTAATATGATTGGCATAGACATATATCTGTTTTCTATGAAAAATTTACCGAACATGCTAATCACATCATAAAAACTTAAGCCTGAAACCATACCAGTAACAATACCCGCAACCATTACTACTAACAGTGTATTTAGTCTAAATAAAAACCCAACTGCAACAAGTAGTATCCCAATTAATTTAATCAATTTTAACACTTCCTCTCATTTTTAATCCCGCTAATTAAAGTTTCACTTTATTTGATGCGCATATAGAAATGCCATTGAGTTTGAATGTTCTGTATATTTTTTCCGCAAATTGGACTGCTTTCTCTCCATCCCCGTGTAAACATATCGTTTGCGCTTGAACTGCTACTTTTCCTCCATTAACTGCTTCTACATACCCTTCCTTCACCATTTGAAGTACTTGTTTTATTGCTTCATCTTCATTTTTTATAAGAGCATTTTCTTCTGTACGGCTCGTTAAAGTTCCATCCTGCTTATACGTGCGATCAGCAAAAGCTTCTTGTACGAGAGTTATATTATATTTTTCTGTTGCCTTTATAAACGCCTCACTATTCGCTAATCCGTAAAGTAATAATCCAGGGTTAATATGATAAATTGCCTTTGCGATTGCATCTGCAATTTCCGAATTAGTTGCCGCCATATTATATAAGGCACCGTGCGGTTTTACATGCTGCATTTTCCCTCCAGCAGCTTTAACAAATCCTTCTAATGCGCCAATTTGATATAAAACATAATCGTATACTTCACTTGCTGAAACATGCATGTTCCTTCTTCCAAATCCAATTAAATCAGGAAATCCAGGGTGTGCCCCTATTGCTACATTTTGCTGCAGAGCTTTTTCAACCGTTTGCCTCATAACGGACGGATCACCAGCATGAAAACCACAAGCAACGTTTATAGAGGAAACGAACGGAAGAATTTCATCATCATTCCCCATTTTATAAGCTCCAAAACTTTCTCCTAAATCACAGTTTAAATCGATCGTAGTCACGATGTTTTCCTCCTAATCTCAGCTTCGTAAAGCGATGAATTTCTTTAATAGACTCATACTTGTTTCCTGCTTTATATATAATTGTGCAGCTTCTTCCATAGTTATTTTTTCAAAAGTTACATAGTCTCCTGGTTTCAGCTGCGCTAGAAGAGGTAAATCTACTGAAATTACATTTCCAATTCTCGGATAACCACCTGTCGTTTGTCTATCCGCCATTAATATAATAGGCTGTCCACCATTTGGTACTTGAATTGTTCCGAATGTAACTGGGCTCGATAAAATTTCTATCTCTTCAACTCTATTTAAAACATCTCCGTCAAGCCTATATCCCATGCGATCAGCATAATTGGACACTTTATACTCTTTCGAAAAAAACGACTTTATACTTTCTTCTGTAAATTGATCATATTCAAAGTCTGTTATGACGCGAAGAATAGGATACTTCTTATATTTTGGTAAAGCATTGTTACAAATTGCCCACTTCTTTTTTATACGCTTTTCTTCTTGTAAATTTTGAATGAAACGACTTGCAACTTCTGCCCCTGTACCAATTTGAAAATAATCTCCTTTTTTCAGCATTCTCCCTTCAATACCGCCAAGAGCAGCACGTATGTAAGTACTTTTACTTCCCATCGTACGATCAATATTTATACCACCCGCAAAAGTCACATACGCCCTGCAACCGCTTTTCGCTTTTCCGAGACAAAGCATGCTTCCTTCTTCAGCTAATATAGGGCGCCATAATGGAATGCGTTCTCCATTTAACAACGGTTCCATATCCGCACCGCCAATCGCGAGCAAAGTCGTTTTCTTGATTAACAATTTAGGTCCCATTATTGTAATTTCGAGTCCAGCCTCATTCTCCTCATTACCTACTAACATATTAATCATCCTGAGCGCATTTTTATCCATAGCCCCGCCAACAGGTACACCGTATTGTTGATAATGAGATCGTCCTAAATCTTGGACTGTTGTAAACATTCCTGCATGCAAAACCTCTACATCCATTCTTTAGCCCCCTCAAGCGATACGTACTCTTCCTTTGTTATTGGTATAAACCGTAAATACATACCACTTTGAATATATGTTGGTGTTTCTTCTTTTGGATTAAACAGAGAAATAGGTGTTCGGCCGATAATATTCCAGCCTCCTGGTGTTTCTAGCGGATAAATACCTGTTTGATTTCCGCCAATACCTACTGAACCAGGAGCAATTTGTAACCTAGGTGTTTCTTTTCTAGGTGTTTCTAGTTCTTTCGGTAATCCGCCTAAATACGGGAACCCAGGTGTAAAACCTAACATATACACGAAATATGTTGTTTCACTATGTATTCGAATAACATCCTCTACTTGTAATCCTTGATAATGCGCAACCTCTTCTAAATCTGGTCCATATTCTCCCCCGTAACACACTGGTATAGAAATATGTTTCACATCTCGGTTCACTTCTTCTTTATATGAATCAGACAGCTCCCGTATATACTGGCAAACGTAATCATATGGTCTTATATTTCTATCATTTTTCATCCATACTTCGTACAAATTGTAGTACACCGCTAATGAAGTAAACGACGGAACGCATTCAACCATTCCTGCAAATGGATGGCGCCTTAGCGCTTGAAATAACCGTTGCACTTTTTCATATATATCCATCCCAATTTCTTCACCAAATGTAACAATAATTGCTTGATCCCCTAACGCAGAAAATTTCATCCCACTCCCTCTTTCTATGCCAAAAAGCCGAGTTCTTTCGAAATGCGGTATGCTGTTTCTTTCACTTTCGCAGTAAAATATGAAATGTTACTTTCGCTATACTCAATTGCTAATCCCGAAATACTAATGCCGGCTACAACCGTTCCATCACTTGCAAAAATTGGAGCTGCTATAGCCGCTGTATGATTTTCTAATTCAGAGTAGCTAATTGTGTACCCTTCTTTTTTCGCCATATGTAATACTTCTAACAAATGCTCCTTATTCACGATTGTTCCATCTGCAAACTGCTTTAAATCCGTTTCCTCTACGTACTTTCTTTTCTCTTCCTCAGAAAAATACGATAGTAAAATTCTAGGACATGCACCCGCATACAGTGGTGCCCTTCTTCCAACCGCCGTATAAACACGTACTGGCTGAACTCCCTCCATCTTCTCAACGTAAATTGCGTCATTACCATCTTGAATAATTAAATTTACTGCCTGCCCTAAACTATCCCTAAGCTCTTTCATATAAGGAATCGCGATATTTCTTACGGATAACCGTTGTGAAACAAGTTGACCAAATCGTAAAAAAACGACTCCGAGACGATACTTTCCCTTTTCTGTTTTTTGTAAAAAGTCCATTTCTTCTAACGAACCAATTAAACGATAAACAGATGTTTTCGGCATATTCGTAAGCTGAACCATCTCTGTCAAACTTAGCTCCTCATGCTCATAAAACAACTCTAAAATATCCATTGTCTTAACTGCCGTTTTATTTATACTCATCCTATCTCCTTCTCGTTCCGAATTTCGGAACTTCAATTCCGTTTTTCGAAACAAGCATATAATTTAAAATTATAAAATATTCTTTCAATTCTATCAATATTTTTTTTACAAACAAAAAAAGTATGGAAGAATATTTCTCCCATACTTTCGCTTTACTTTATAACGCTCTCACTTGTTTCAACGGCCAGAAAACAGCTTGTCCTTTTCCGACAATTTCATCTTCTGAAATAAATCCAAACATACGACCGTCTTTAGAAACTTCACGATTATCTCCTAAAACAAATACTTGGCCTTCTGGCACTTTCGTTTTCCCTGTGATTTGTTCTAACGTAAAATCAGGAGTTAATACACGACCAGACGCCTTTTCTTTAAATTCTTTTAAATACGGTTCTTCCATCGCTTTTCCGTTTACATATAAAACATCATCTTTATACTCAACTGTATCACCTGGTAAACCAATTACTCGTTTTACTAAATCGTACCCTTCTTTTCCGTGGAAGACGATAACGTCAAAACGGTCTAACCCGCTTATACTATAACCAATCTTATTAACGAGAACTCGCTCATTATTTTCTAAAGTTGGCATCATCGATTCACCTTGTACTAATGAAGGTGTAAATAAAACACCGCGAATAATAGCGATTAATACAAGGGTAAATCCTATCGTTTTAGCCCATGAGAATAATTCTTTCTTCGTATTTTCCTTCATCGTTTCTCCTCTTTCTTAAGTGTTTATTTTATTATTTGAACTAATTCTTGTACTAAATTAGGATCAATTTCAGAAAAACATGACTTACCTTCTCTAACCGCTGTACCTACATGCGCCTGCGTAATTCCAGTTTCATCTAGCAATTGTTTTACATTCTTTTTCGTTACTCCGCTTCCGACAACAAGCTGTATATTCCCTTCACTTTCCTTTTGCATTGCTGCAAGAACCGGAATATTATCTACTACATTTCCTTGTCCGCCTGAAGTTAAAACGTGAGTAACTTTATTGAATTTCTTCAAAACTTTCATCGCTTCTACTGGATTTTCTGTATCATCTATCGCACGGTGATACGTTACATTTATTCCATCTACAACAGATAATAAATCTACTAATTTCTCTTCATCAACTTCATTTTGTTCATTTAACACACCTAATACAACACCAGCAGCTCCAAGATTTTGAGCAACTACAATATCTGCTTTCATCATTTCAATTTCTTCTTCCGTATATGTAAAAGACTTCGCATGCGGACGAATCATAACATGAACTGGTATTTGCACTGCTTCTACTGCTTTTTTTATAAAAGCATAGCTCGGTGTTAAACCACCTTCTGTATATGATGAAATGAGTTCAATTCGATTTCCACCAGCCTTTTCAATTCGCTTCACATCTTCTAAACAAGTTGCAATAACCTCTAGCATGAGATAACCTCTTTTCGTACTTTTTTCTTATTATACAGTAGGTGAAATAAGAAACATAGCATTCCACTATAAAACTATAAAAAGAAGAATGAAAAGAAAGATTTATTGAATTGATAATAAATATCATATATGTTATGTTTTTCTTAAAATTATACATTCTTATATTCTTATAAAAGGAGATAAATATATACTTCTTACAAAAAAACGGTTCGTTATCTCTAGTTCATTTATTGTAATTGCATCACTTTGCGCGATTACTTTATTAACAAAACCAAATACAAAACTAGCTTCCTCACCTTCAAGTATAGAAAAAGAAACTATTACCCTTTCATCAGGTAATAAAGAAGAATTTCAAACCTTTCATTCATCTTCATTTAACAATACACATACATTCCGCGGGGACATGGGTACTGAATTTGACTTTAGTGGCCAAGGTGACTTAAATATTACGATTAAAAATACTGGTACAAACAGTTTCACTTATTCAATTAAATTCAAAGAAGATCGTCTAGTAACACACACGTTACAGCCAAATGAAAGTAAATCCTTTACTTTACGTTCACTTATCGCTAACCCTTTACCAGGTGATTATTCGATATTTGCACATAATCAAGACGGTTCTGAAAGTAGTATGAATCTTGAAATGCAGCCACAATAGAACAAATTAAAAAGGCGATCCTCTTACCAAAAGGATCGCCTTTTTAATTTGTAAAACGAGAATTCCCTCTTCTTTGAACAATGACATAATACATGGAATTATATCAACGATTCACCGACAACGAAAAGCCTGTTCCTGAACGGAACAGACTTTATATTTCTTCATTACGACTGAAACGCCGCATCCGCCAGCATAGACAGTGTTGCATCATCCATCGGCGGATTGTGTAGTCCTGCTCTTACGTTTAAATAGTAACGATGAAGCGGATTTTTTTCTGATAAACTTTTCGCCCCGACAATACGCATTGCTTTATCTACAATAGATATTGCCGCGTTCGTTACAACATATTTTGCAGCTGCTAGTTCAGCTTGCAATGATAATTTATCTTCTGCCTCATCGTATTTTTTCGCAATTTGATATAAAAAGACACGAGCTTGCATAAGCTCAAGTTCTAATTCTCCAACTACCCTTCTAACATTCGGTAATAAACTTATAGAATGATTTAAACTGTTTGGCTTGTATGATACCGCAAACTGAACTGCATAATTTTTTGCTGATTGTGCAATTCCTAAATAACATGCTGGTATATGTAGCAACCAGCCAATACCCTTAGCTTTAACTTTTGAACCCTTTATATCAGTGAAAAAGCGATCTGGTATCTCTACATTTTGTAAAACGAGATCATGGCTCGCAGTTCCTCGCATTGCGATGCTATCCCACGTTTCTTCAATTGTCACGCCTTGCGTATTCTTTGGAATGACAAACTCTCCGATATCTTCCTGGCCTTCAATACTTGCTGAAATGATAAAATAATCAAGTACTGGTGCCATTGTCGTAAACGTTTTTCTTCCATTTATAATCCACTTCTCACCTTTTTTGACAGCTAACGTCTCTGGTTTCCCGCCGCGCGTAGGACTACCTGTATTCGGCTCTGTCGCTGCTCGATTAAAAAGCGCACCATTACGTACTTCTTCACAAAACCAAGTGAACATTTCCTCATTCCAAGAACGATTTTCAGCTAATTCCTTTACAATGCCAAGGTGCCATCCAATCGATAATGCGGTAGCACCGCAGCCTTCTGCTATTTTCTCTTGAAATAAAACGAAGTCATATAAAGAAATCGCATTGCCTCCCAATTCTTTTGGCAACGTTAATTTCGTATATCCGATATCTTTCAAATTATTAATATTTTCATACGGAAATGATCCTAATTCACTTAGGTGATGCTCCCTTTCCATGAATTTCGGAATCAATTTATTTATTTTCTCAATAACTAAAGATTGTTCTTCTGTTTCAACAAATGAGAGTGCCATACATAATCTCCTTTATGTCCGATTCATAAACCGTTCATTTTGTCATTATGATTATATGAAGTTACTTCTCTATTGTTTCACTATTCCGATAAAAATACAATGCTTTTGAACAATAAGAAAAGTTCCTATAAAAAAGATAGGTTCTTTTCTTATATTAATCCCCTTTCAATGCCTTTAATGGCAAAGAGGTTACATATCCAATATACGAGCATAATTCTTTAAAAAAGAAAGGGATTTCTGTATCTAGCGTTTTATACGCTGACGTTGGAGTTGGTGATGCATACGCTTCAATTTTAATATGTTTTGCAATTTTCATTGCACGTTTCATATGAAGTGGATCACTCACAATCGTATATGTGCGTATTCCGTTCTCTATTCCAACTTGCTTTGCATTCTTTAAATTGTCCTCTGTGAAAAGGGATTTTGTTTCAATTAGAATATCCTCTTCTTTCACACCATTTTTCAGTGCATACACTCTAGCAGTACGCGCTTCCTCAAGCTCTGCCTCAAACTTTGTACCACCTGTGAAAATAATCTTTTTAATATTACCGTTCTTATATAAGGAAATTGCATGATTAATTCTTTCTTTAAATACAGGAGATGGTTTTCCGTTCCATGAAGCTGCTCCCAGCACGATACCAGCATCTGTCTTCACACCATCATCTGTTTTAAAGCGATAACTCCAAATATCGTAAGCTGCATAACTTACATATAAAATAATAGAACAAATCATAAGCAAGAATACTTGCAAGATTCTTCTTTTCTTACTTTTCTTATTTTCTTTCATTTATAACTGCCTCCGTACATCATCCATACTTCTATATAAAAACGTATATATCAAATCATTTTGTTTGAATTTGTTTAAAAGAAGGAATTTTTCTTATCATATATATGCATTAAAGGGTTTTCATTTAAAATTGAGGATTATCAATTCATTTTTCGTTTGCGGTTTTCATTACATTTATGTAATTTATAAGTTTATTACCATACAACTACATTGTAACGAATTTTTTATCATAATGGAATGATGAAACAAAAGAAGTAACTATTTTGTAAGAAAAAAGGTATATTTTTCAACTAGACGATCAATACACCTTTCTTAATATGAATTATCGTTTTTCTTTATACGATTCTAATTTTTCTAATAACCGTTCCTTTACAGCTGGCCATTCACTTGCAATAACACTATATACAACTGCATCTCTAATATGCCCACTCGGTAATTTTCTTTCGTTTCTAAGTACACCCTCTTTTACTGCGCCGAGTCTTTCAATTGCTCTTTGTGCTTTTTCATTTCGTGCATCCGTCTTAATTTGTACCCTCCGCATATGCAACTTTTCAAAAGCATATTGTAATAACATGTACTTACATTCCGTATTCATACTCGTACGTTGCACACTTGGGTCATACCACGTTTTCCCTAATTCCACCGTCTTATCTTCAACTGAAATGTTATATAAGCGTGTACTCCCTACTATTTCATTTGTCTTTTGATCCACAACAACAAATGGCAAATCCTTCCCTGCCCCATAAGCTTTTATCGCCTTTTGAACATATTGCTGCATATCTTGAACAGTATCCATTTTAGAGATTAAATACGCCCAAATGTCTCGATTTCCTTCCACGATTGAAAACATTTTTTCGACATCATTGCTATCCATTAACCGTAACTTTGCTCTTTCGTGAATAATTTCCATTTGTAAGCCCCCTTTGTTGTAACTATATCATACCCCATTACTGTTTAATCGTTATATAAGAACATATAATTATATTTATGTTAAGGAATAAAATATATCTTTAAAATAAAAAATGCGATGCCTTTATTCAAGCATCGCACTCATAAATTGAATTGAAATTTACTTCTTTTCCATTACCGCAAAATAATTATTTTCGCTATCTGCAAAATTAAATATTCTACCTGAAGGCATATTTACAATTTCTCCGACTGTAACGTTTTTGTTTACTAAATCACTATATAAACGATCGAATTCTTTTGAGAAGAACATTAAAGAAGGTGTGCCAAGATTTAACTCCGGCTGCATTTTAGCAATTAGCTCCTTATTATGGAGAATAATACTTGTTTCAGCTTCTTTAGTTGGAGCAATTTCAATCCATCGCATTCCTTGACCGTTATCTTCCTCTGAAATGACAATAAATCCTACTTTTTCTGTCCAGAATTCCTTCACTTCATCTTGGTTATTCACATATAACATGATTTGACCAACATTATTAATCATTTATTTTAACGCTCCTTTATAAACAATTTTTATTAAACTCCATACACTTATACCTAATTATCACCGAAAATAAAGTTGCGGTGCAAAAATCTATTTCAGCGACTCCAATCGCTCATTCAAACGATCCCAAGTTTCGGTGATACCTTGTAGCATGCCCATGTCCATAACGGTCTTAAGGGCTTCTTCGGAAACATATTCAGCACGGTTTATTAGCTTTGTCTTTCCACCTAAATCGATGAATTCCAATGTCATCTCGGTTGACGGCATAGAATCATTTACATTGCCTTCAGCATCTGAAAAGTAATCAGTGTAGACGATTTTCTCTGGCTCAATAATCTCTTTATAGACTGCTTTTCCCCATGATTCCATACCAAAAAATTGCTCCAAGTTCTGATTGACACACTTCATACAGTAGCGCCAAACACCTCCCGGACGGAAGTCGACAGTGCATGCTGGAATTTCCCAACCTCTTGGTCCCCACCAATGTTTCAAATGCTCTGGTTCTTTAAACATACTGAATACTAAATCGCGCGGCGCATCGAAAACGCGCTCCAGTACTAATACCCTATCGTTCTCTACTCTTGATACCATTGTATTGTTTGACATGTTAATTCCTCCTTAAATATGAACTGATTTTATGACTTTTCCTTGTTTTGCAATTCCTTCAAATACTCATCTAAATTATCGAATCTCTCTTCCATCACACGCTTAAATGACTGTACCCAACAATCAAGTGCTTGGAAAGGCTCAGGTCGGAGCTTGTAAATCCGGCGATTAGCTTCAGCCCGCACTTCCACAATCCCTGTATCGCTTAACACTTTTAGGTGTTTCGAAGTTTGTGGTTGCCTTAATCCTAGATGATCGGCAATTTCCCCAACGGTTAAGGGACCGTCACGCAAGAGTTCAACAATGTTCATACGATTCGGTTCAGATAAAGCGCTCAACGTCGTCATATTCACGCCCGGAATTTTTCCCGACATATCACTCACCTCATAAAGTGATGGTCTCCGGTTGTAACACATCAATATCATCACTAATATTATCTTTCTGTTGAATTGATTATAACCAAACAGGAATATTCCTGTAAAGGAATATTCGAAAACTAAATTGATACAAAACGTAGGCGTTACTTAAAAATAAAAATGGATTAAAAACATTTCATAGACCTATGTTTTACGATAAAGCGATACTTTAGTCAGTGGGTTTTGGAACGATTTCCGCGAAGGCTTTATTTTTATTTGGTCCAAGAAAGTTTTAACACTTTTAATACTATTTAACGCTATAGTATTTTTTGTCACCTTTTTATTTGATAGTTTAGTTGTTTTATTGGCAAAAGAAATGGACATACGTGATAGTTTGTTTGGAATCTTTATAAGTATCGTTGGGTTAGACGCTTTAGTCAGAGCTATAACCATTGGAAAATAGGGAAATACAGTAAACAAAATGAATATCTTAAACGGTTCAGCTATATTACTTGGAGGAATGTTGATCCTTACTGGACTTGGAGGGTTCGGCTTTTTATCGAGTAATTTATTTTTATCGTTAATCATTTGGGTTTTTATTGGTATATTTATCGCTTCTATCTCTGTATGCTATAGTTACTTACTTCAAATCTAAACCCCTGCAAGATTAATGGAAAAAGTAATTAGTACCGCAAATGCACTGGTGCACGTTGCTATGATTATTTCACCTACATTAGGCTCACTTTTAGCCCTATGGATAAAGTTTTTCTACTCGCAGGAGTTTTAATCACAAGTATTGGTATGATTATTTACTTAGCTCATACGTTATTTATGAAAAAACAGCTGGAGTTACTATAGAACATAATTAAAGTTATGCCATTTTCTGATTTGAATAATCGGAAAATGGCATAACTTCAGAAACTTAAGGCTACATTTTTAAAGCAATAAATAAGCAATCGGTGTAATAATAAGCAACGTTAAAATCGTTCTTTGCACATATAAAATAATAAGTTCAGATACTTTTAACGGAATATCTGTCGATAATATACAAGGGATTGATGCGGAGAAAAACAAAATGGATGAAACGGACACAACCGCAATAACAAACTTTGTCACGAGTGGTGCACTTACAACTAAAAGAGAAGGTAAAAACATTTCTGCAATACCAACTGATGCTGCTTTTGCAGCTAGTTCCGCTTCTGGAAGCTGCAGTAACCATGTAAATGGATAGAAAATATAACTAATCCAATCAAATATTGGCGTAAACTTTGCCAAGACGATACCAATTAATCCTACTGACATAATAGATGGTAAAATCCCCATCGTCATTATAAATCCATCTTTTAAATTCACTGCGATATTTTTCATAATACTTGGCGCAGATTTCGATACTTCTAATGCATCTTCCCAAGCTCGCTCTAACATTTTCTCTTTATAAACGGGCTCTGGGAACCCTTCTTTCGTAATATATGTATCTGGTTTTCTACTAAGAGGCGGGATTCTTACGGTGATAGCGGTCACGATGAATGTTACAACAAGAGTAGTCCAAAAATAAACATTCCATAAATGCATAATGTCTAATGTTTTTGCGATGATGATCATAAATGTTGCAGATACTGTAGAAAAACCTGTAGCGATAATTGCTGCTTCTTTCGTCGTATACTTTCCTTCTTTGTACACTCGATTCGTAATAAGAAGTGCAAGCGAATAACTCCCCACAAAGGAAGCGACCGCATCAATTGCTGACCGTCCTGGTGTTTTCCATAAAGGTCTCATAATTGGACGGCAAAACGTACCGATAAATTCAAGTAATCCGTACCCGACTAATAACGCTAAAAATGCCGAACCAATTGGTACGAGTAAACTTACTGATATAACTAACTTCTCATACAAAAACGGTCCAACATCTGGCGCAAAGAACCATGCTGGCCCTATTTTCAAACAATATAATATGCCAAAAACAACACCAACTACTTTTAATAAAGAAAAACAAATGTCTACGATAGATGCATTCCACTTCTTCGTATAAAACGGATAAATCGCACCAATTACCATAACAAGCAGTGCATAATAAGGTACTACCGAAGGAACCGTAGCTCTTATCCACGATACGATATGATCAATCATAATAGACGAAGCACCGTTTATCGTAACTGGTACGAAAAACATAAACACACCTACTAAACTTGCGAGTATAAACCGAAGTATAATCCCCCTCTCTCGCCCTGTCTTAATTACATTACTTTTTAATTCAATTTCATTCAAAATTCGACACCTCCAATTATCTAAATATTCTGTATAATAATACCAGATCCCTTCTTTTAATTCTGAATATTTAATCATGCAAAAAAGCCTATTTTGAAATATACAATCAAAATAAGCTTTTTCTATTACCTCTTATAATCATCCACAATTACTTGAATTACACGATAAGATTCTTCTGCCACTATCTTATTACTAGTCTTATTCGCATCATATGTAATTAACGCCTTCCAAAGTGCCCATCCTCTCGCTCTATTCCACGTTCCTTCATCTATGCGCAATACTTCTTTAAATACGTTTCTACTATTCTTATCAAAAAATGTCCATGCCATCGCTGCATCACAAGCCGGATCTCCTACTCCTAAAATACCAAAATCAATTACGGCACAAAGTTTTCCTTCTTTAACAAGTAAGTTACCTGGCGCTACATCTCCATGAACCCAAACTGGTTTGCGATCCCATGTTGACCTAAGTGCTAAATCCCAAAGATGCTTTAATAATGTCTCATCAAAAACATCCTTATTATTTTCAATAGCCACTCTCGCTTCTTCATCGTATACAGATATAAGCCCGCCTCGGTAAAAATTATGTTCTCCAGCTATTGGCCCGTTACTCGCATCAATTGATTGTAACTCTATTAAAAACGAGCCTAAGTCCGCCGCAAATTCATCTAAGTCACGAATATTTTCTTTCGTCACCGTCTCCCCATCTATCCACTTATTAATAGACCAAGGCCACGGATACTCTTCAGTCGGACTCCCTTTCACAATTGGTGCAGAAATTGGTAGAGAAAGTTCCTTACTTAATATTGGAAGCCACTTATTTTCTTTCTCTACTTGCGGTGCATATGCTGCATCACTTGGTAATCTGACACTCATCTGTTTCCCTAAATGAAACGTTCTATTATCATGACCGCTAAGCTTTACAGGTTTCACTTCTAAATGCGCCCATTCAGGAAATTGTGCCCCTATTAACCTTTTAACTAAATCAGCATTAATATAATTCATTTACTTCCCCCTTTATATACCTATCACACGGATAAACGCGTTCTACCGTCATTTTCGTCTGTAACATATTCAACATAAAACCCTTGATCAATTGCGTTTTCATACATCAATTCAATCGCTTCTTGGTCTTTAGCGTAAACTGTGACGTATGCACAATCCGCAACTAGTAAAACTAATTCACACTTACTCTCTTTAAATTCTTCATATGTTTCAATATCTACTACTTCCTCTCCTTTTGGATACGCTTTTAAATCTGCAAAAATAACATAATATATGTTGTCTTTAAATAATCTTTTCAAATCTGATCCTTCCACTATACTTGGTTCTTCTGGAAATAATGCCTCATCCAATCCACCACGTGCTACTAAGTATGACTCCTCACTCCCCACCCACCAATCAAATGAAGAAATATCAATCGGCTTTAACACTTTCCAAAGTAAATTATCATTTTCATTTGGAATATCTACTGTAATTCCTCTTTTCATTTGTTTGCTCCTAGCTTATTTATTTTCGTTTTCATTTCATACATTATATACCTAATTCAACTACTATATTTTGTCGATACCTATGTAACTTGTATTTCACCGCGAAAGAAACCGTCCCACTACTTATGAAACGGTTTCTTTCTACTTATATTTAAGTTTTCCATTCAATTATTGCACTGCGTTTTAAAATAATTTCTAATATGTTCAGCACATCAGCCATTCATTTTTAACACTCACTTCGTTTTCACAAAATAATATAAAAACCACACCGCATGATTTTGTTCATCTGCAGCTATTCTGCGCAATAACTCTTTCATAGATGCATCTGCTGCTTCATCTGAAATTTCCAAGTAAAAATCTACGGTCTTTTGCTCATCTTGTATAGCGAACTCTAATCCCTGTAAGTACGTATTAGGGCAATTTTCCGTAATCTGTGGTTTCGGCTGTCTGCCAGTTAAATTCGTATAGATTTGTACAAAATGATGAAAATGCCTTATTTCATCATTACGGATTTCAAGAATTTGTTTTTGTTCTACTTGATTTGGAGCCATGTTAGCTAATTTTGCATAGCAGCTTATAGCGCTATACTCTCCGTTTATAGCTTTTTCAATATCACTAATTAGCTTATCATTCTGTCTATACCAATCATCATAATTCGAATTATACATCGTATCCCCTCCGTTATTTCACATAACATTTTATGCATTTCGAAATAGTAGGAGCATGTATATATAAAGGGACAGCAAATACTAGTTCTTCACTCACCTTTAAAACATCGAAAAAGCCTATCTATCATTGAATTATTTCCCTATCGATTTCATCACAAAAAACCGTTTCACTACGAGTGAAACGGTTTTTATTTTTAAGCATTTAATTCCGTTTTATGCCCCTTTACTGCACTACGCTTTAAAGCTGTTCCAAGTATGATAACCATACTTACTACACCAATCCAAACGAGTACAGTAAGAGGAGTATTCCAAGCTAATCCTTTTCCAAAGAAGAATATTTCTCTAAGCCCTTCAATCATAAATCGCATTGGCAACCATGCGTACACCCAGTCTTGATAAAATGGAGACATCATTTCAGGTGCTAGCGCCAATAGCGGTGCACCAAAGAAAAGTAACAGTGCAAATAACCCGATTCCCTTTAAACCAACTAATGAAAGCACCGCAGAAATCATTAAGAAGAAACAAAAAGAAGTAATGGATAAGAACAGAGCCGTATCCGTGAAATTCGGGATATTTAATCCTACCATTCCATCAGCTATCCATGTAAGACCAAATCCAATTACAAGTGTAGCAATTGCTCCTGTTACTATTTGTTTTAGTTTCAATACGAAGTTCTCTTTTCTTGTACCCACTTGCGTTTTACTTATCGCAATAAAGATAATTGCTGCGCTCGCTAAACTTGCAATCCATAACGGCTGGAATAAAGACATTGGCGAGTTACCGTTCGCACTATTTTTGCCGATTTCATTCACATTTGTCACTTTCTTCGTAATAGGTGTTACTACATTTGAAACTTGGTCTGCTGTTAATGTAGCTCCTTTTGCTTTCAATCCTTCTAATAGTTGTGTACGAACAGTATTGTTCATATTATCAACGATCGCATTTAACATTTGTCCTGCCATAGTTGATGCTGCTGTATTCATTCCTTGATTGATGAATATTTCTACCTCTGGCGAAGATGGCTGTGGTGTTCGTAATGATGCTTGTTTTGTGCTAAAGTCTTTCGGAATAACCAATGCTGCATAATATTCTTGATTATTTAAGCCTTTTTGAACTTCTTCTTTATTTTGCACTTCTACCCACTTTACCGCAGGTTCTTCCTCTGATTTTGATGTCTTTTTCATATTATCAACAATCGTTTGCCCCATATTCATCTTCGGTTGATTCGGAATTTCTACTCCTTGATCCTCATTTACAATTGCGATTGGTAAGTTTTTCGGCTTAGGTTGAACGGTTGGAAATAATGTTAATGAAAAAACAAAAACAACAAGTAGTGCAATAACTGGAGATAACAATAAAAGTTTGTTTTTAAACATTTTCTTTTCTCCTCCTTTAATTTGATTTATAATAACCAACAACGTGTTGTTTATTTATATTTGAATTATATGTTCGAGTTGAACCTTATACAATAATCAAAAATCGTGAATGTGTCGGTTATAAGACACATCCTTGAAATGTGTTGGCTAAAATTAAGGAGGGACATACTTTGCGCGATAGTAATTTAGATTTACGTGTTATTCGTACGAAAACTGCCATACGAAATGCATTAGTGGAATTAATTGAGGAAAAAGGTTTTGACGCCATAACAGTGAAAGATATTACTACGAAAGCAAACATAAATCGTGGTACATTTTATACACATTACCAAGATAAATTTGATTTAATGACAAAATGCCAAGAAGAAATTATGTATGAATTTTCTAGCATTGCTAAACAGAGATTACCGGAAGTTATTGCTGATCTTGGATCAAGCCCTTCCCCAACAATGCCATTTATACTTATCGCTTCTATTCTTGAATTTCTAAATGAAAATAGTGATTTTATGAAAGCTGTACTAAGCCCAAAAGGAGATTTATCTTTCCAAACGAAACTGAAAGACTTTATGTGGAAAACACTATTTGAAGATACGAATGGTCCTCTCATTAATAAGGAGAATTTACTTGTCCCAAGCCAATACTTAGCTTCTTATATGGCATCTGCTCATATAGGTGTCATTCAGCAATGGTTAAATAATGGACAAAAAGAAACACCTGAGGAGATTGCTCGTATTTTATCAACAATCGCAGTTCATGGACCTTTTTATGCGGCTGGTTTAAAGAAATAAGTCCGCTATATAATAAAAGATCATCCACTATAATAGCGGATGATCTTTTATTTCATTACAACACTTCAATATACCCTTCTGTTCCATGTACCCGAATTCGCTGTCCGTCTTTTATTCGTTTCGTAGCATTCTCTACTCCGACAACTGCTGGTAATCCATATTCACGTGCAATAACTGCTCCATGTGTCATCAATCCGCCAACTTCGGTGACTAACCCTTTTATAGACACAAACAATGGTGTCCATCCAGGGTCAGTAAAGGCAGTAACTAATATATCTCCATCTTCTAAATTCGCATCTTCCATATTTAAAATAACGCGTGCTCTCCCCTCAATCACTCCTGAAGAAACAGGCAGACCTACGATTGCTTCAGCCGGGAGATTTTCTCGTTTGTACTTCCCAGTAATGATTTCTCCATCAGACGTCATTACACGTGGAGGCGTTAGTTTTTCATATAATTTGTAATCATTTTTTTGTTTATGAATAAGCTCGTAATCTAGTTTATTCGTAAGGACAACTTCGTGAAGTTCTTCAAAAGTTAGATAGTATATATCTTCTACTTCATCAATAACTTTATTTTGCACGAGTTGCTCGGCTTCTTTCAATATTGCCTGCTTATATATGAAATAGCGATTAATCATACCGTATTTTGGATATTCACGATAACCGATAAAATTTCGGATGTTACGAATCATTCGCTTCGTCTCTTCTATTTTTTGTTTACCATCCGGCAAATGCTGCAATCGATCTACTAACTCTTCTTCTTTTTTCAAAGCTTCCTGCAGTCCTTCTTCAAATTTCCGTTTACTAGCACCATCTTCAAAATCTCTTATATTATTTAAAATCATCGGGATAATGGTTGTTGGCTTTTCACTCCAGCGCGTTTTCGTAATGTCGATTTCTCCGCTGCATCTCATTCCGTATTTATTTAGAAAAGTTAAAATGGCATCTCGAGCTTTTTCTCCGCCTTTAAATTGAACGAATTCATCTAAAAAGTTATCATTTTCTACATGTTGTAAATACGCAATAACTTCTGGATATGGCCGAATCACATCAGCAACATCGAGTAATGCTAGCCCCATTTCAGACGTAATATTGTTTTGTACTGATTGAGAAAGTGTGTCTGCTGCATTCTTTTCGCCTAGCCATTGCTCCATTTTTTCATTGATCCATGTTGAAGCATCCATACCTGCCATAATGACAGCCATACTTTGCGGATGAAATAATATTTTCTTTAATTGCTGCATATCTTCCAAAATAAAATCAAGTACATCCACCCCTGATTTCGTTTGCATGTTTCGTTTTAACTCTTCAATTGATGCTTGATTCATTTCTATTAAATCCGTAACGATTGCTGGATTGTTTTCGACTTGTGGTTGCGTACTTCCAGGTGGTCCACTTTTACCAACACTCTTTTCTTTTTCATCATCTGGTAACAATGTAATAAAATCATCTCGCTCGACTACAGTCGTTAATGCATCTTTAATAAGCGGTTCCGAATTCCCTATCATATTTAATAAAAGTTCTCTACTAGTAGGCGAAGCCAATCTTTGTGCAACATCAACAAACAACCTTCCTCCAGCTTGAAACCTCTGTCCAAAAGATGTTAACTGGAATAAAGACATCCCTAATGGCTTCAAGGGATCGGTCATCATTTGCTGGTGACCAACCGATACATACACATGATTTTCCCCATCATTTACTTCTGGTATTGGATATAAAGTCGTGATTGGGCGACTTTGGACAATATAAAATGTATCATCCACTAAACACCATTCAATATCTTGCGGACAACCAAAATAAGCTTCAATCTGTCTTCCGATCTGTGCTAGTTGTAAAATTTGTTGTTCAGACAATGTTTGAATTTTTTGCTGAGCCGGATCAATCTGTTTCGTCTCCGTTCCGCCCTCTTTTAAAGCATAAATAGCTAATTTTTTAGTTGCTATCATCTTTCCAGTAATTTCGCCTTCTTTTACTTTATAATTATCGGCAGAGACCAGTCCTGATACTAACGCCTCACCAAGTCCAAAACTGGCATCAATTGATACTACCTTTCGGTTAGAAGTAACCGGATCAGCAGTAAATAAAATTCCCGAAGCCTCAGGGAAAACCATTTTTTGAACGACAACACATATAGAAACTTGATTATGTTCAAAATCATTTTGCATGCGGTACATAACTGCTCGCTCTGTAAATAAAGAAGCCCAGCACTTTCTTACATGCTGCAAAATCGCTTCTTCTCCGATAATATTTAAATACGTATCTTGTTGACCAGCAAATGAGGCATACGGTAAATCTTCAGCCGTAGCACTAGAACGCACGGCATACGCATGTTCATTTCCAAAACGTGAGAGATAATGAGCTACCGCTTCCACTACTTCAGAAGGGATTTCTACTGCCATAATGACTTCTCTAATCTTCTTACTAATTCCACCAATTTGGGATCGCTCTTCCATTTTCAACTTTGTTAGCTGCTGCAACAAAGTTTGAAGCTCGTCATTTTGCTCGATGGCCTTTTCATACCCTACCGTTGTAACACAAAAACCTTCTGGCACTTGTATACCTTGAATGTTTGATAATGCCCCTAAATTCAATCCTTTTCCGCCAACGAGCGAAAGCTGCGTTTTTTCTATTTCCTGAAAATCGAGAACGAAAGAACTCATGTAACATCTCTCCTTACTGTGCATGTGTTCTTGATTGTAGCAGTAGTAAATAAGAATAAACAGTCTATTTCGAACGTGATTTACATGATATAATTAAGTTAGGAAGAGATGATTTTTTATTTCTCCCCCTCTAATTCACTTCAATTACATCAACAAACTTAAACATCCTTTGATTATGAAAAGCATCGGTACAAGTAATCGTCTTATTTAATGGATTTATATCAGCTACTGTTATGTAATTTTTATATAGATAGCCCTCTTTATAATATGTAAGTAAAACCTCTTCTTCACCTAAATATGAAATTAACAGCTTATTTTCAATCCTTTTTTTTGCATCTTGCGTTAAAATTGGACGCGGGACTTTCGTTTGCTCCTGTATCATTTCTTTAATACAGACGAACTGTTCTGGCATACTGGCAAACGGTTGCCACTTTTCTATGTTATCAAGACATTTTACAAATTATTGTAGTGATATTAATACCTCTATCTTTGTACACATATCTTCATACATAATTCTCCTTATAACAGATTTCTATATTTTAAAATTTGATAAGTAATTATTACGTTTCGATATGCTTAGAAAATTCAGGTACATATATAAGTTATTTTTAATACACTGGGATTTTATATGCAAATGAGTACCTTTACAGTAATGTTTAAATACAATAGTATGAGTAGTTACCATTATATTTAAGCGTTCGTTATAAATGCCAGTATGAAATATCATAAATAATGAAGGACACTGTTAAAGAATTGATTGAGTATGGCGAACGGATTCCGCACTATCATAAGGATTTCCCTATAATTTTATTTTGGAGTCACAGAAGCGGTTGAACTTCCCTGACGAATTGGTTTTTCTTCCAAATTGGGTTATATGAAGAAGCAATGAAATATGCACCGTTCATTCATTACTATGAATCTGAAAACAACAATATATTGTGGGGGAAGAAAAGGTCATCAAACAAAATATAAAACTAGAGAATTTTAATACAATAATTCCGGAGCTGGAGAAAGAATATGGATTACTTTCTTCTGATATATTACTCCTTACAAACTCCACTCATCATAGGGCACATCAAATGATTTATAAAGGAAACTATGCAAATAGAGATATTACAAATCCAAAATCCCCTTCATTACCAACCTATCGAAGTTTTTATGATGAAGAAGCTCTAAAGCTTGTTTCAGAAATATATAATGACGATTTTGAAGCATATGGATATACAAAGAATGAAATTAATTTTTAACTAATATACCTATCCCCCCCCACTATGCATAGAGTCTCTTTAAAAGCGAAAACCACTATTAAAAGCCAGCGGTATGGAAGGGGAATTATAATGAGTATTTCTATTATAATGATGGGTTTCATCATAGGGGGATTGGTTGGAGTAACAGGGATAGGTGGGGCCGCATTACTGACTCCATTTCTTCTAACATTAGGTATAAGTCCTTCTGTCGCTGTTGGAACTGATCTAGTATATAACTCTATTACTAAAATGTTTGGAATATCCCAACACTGGAAACAGAAGACCATCAATTTTAGACTAGTAAAATATCTAGCTATTGGGAGTATACCTAGTGCAATTATCGCAGTAGTAACGATTCATTTCTTACCGATCTTTCACTATAGTCGAGAAGGAATTATAAAGTATATATTAGGATATGTTCTAATCCTTGCGGCAATTTCTATTTTAATAAAGGCATTTTTCTATAATGAATCTACACAAAATTATTTTCAAAGACAGACTATGGTACAAAAAAAGAGCCTAACAATTCTTATTGGTGCAATACTCGGTTTTATCGTGGGACTTATTTCTGTGGGGTCAGGCTCTTTATTCGCTATTGCAATGATATATTTATATCAACTGAGACCATCCGAGTTAGTAGGCACAGATATTACACATGCTTTTTTATTAGTGACGGTTGCAAGCATACTAAATATGAATTTAGGCAACGTAGATTATCTCTTGTTAATTCATTTACTCATTGGTTCTATCCCAGGTGTCATACTTGGTAGTAAATTCTCCACTAAGATTCCCGTTAAACCCCTTCAAATATTTCTAGCTATCATTATTTGTATCAGTGGACTAAAGTTAGTTATCGCTTATTGAAAGCGTTTTATGCTTTTGCTATATAAGAATGGAGGTTCAAAATGGATCATACAGAACTATATAATTTTATATACAAGCAAGGGCGTGTCCCTCATTTCCATAAAGATTTTCCCCTAATCTTATTTTGGAGCCAAAAAAGCGGTTGTACTTCGCTAGCCCACTGGTTTTTTTATCAAATTAATTTATTTAAAGAAGCGATAAAATACAACCCGTTCATTCACAACTATGAGTATGAAGTATATAAAAACTCTACACATTATTTAGCACAATTAGCTAGTGGATTACAAACTAAAGAGAAGAATACTTACAAACTAGTAAGAAATCCTTATAGAAGAGCAGTAAGTTCTTTTGTTGCTCTGATTCCGCCACCAAATTTTGAGAATCCCGCATGGAAACCCATTCGACAATTTCTGTATGGTGATGAAACCTGCAATAAACCCATTTCCTTTAAACTATTTTTGTATTATTTAAAAGCACACATGACCAAATTAGATCAAGTAGATCCTCACTTTACACAACAATATATACAAGGAGAAGAGGAATTCGTTACGAACTATATTTATCTAGAAAATTTCAACACAAGAATTTCGAAACTAGAAGAAATATATAAATTAAAAAAATCACCATTAGATCTGTTATCAAAATCTTGGCATTATCAAGAGAGTAAGATGATTTACAAAGGAGTTTATGCAGACGGTGATATCACAACCCCTCTTTTCCCACGATTACCTACTTATGATAGTTTTTATGATGCAGAAACAATTCAGTTGGTTCAAGAGATATTTGCAAAAGATTTTAATATGTATCATTATGATTTAAATTCTTTTCTCTCAAAATAAAAGTGTTCAAAGCCACTGGCTCTATTAAGTGTGTTATCTTAAAACTGATACGACAACATCACATATTTATAAATTTCCATACACTTTTCCTAATTCTTTTTTTAGTTGTGTTTTTAAGTGCTCATTTTCACTTTCTAATAGCTTGTTCTTATGTTTTAAAAGCTACTTTACTCAATAATAAGTTTGGCCCAATACCAATCGTACTTTCGATCCGTGTACGTTCATATATTTCTCGCTTGAACTTTAATGCGAATTCGCACGGATTACTCGCAAATAAATGAATACTTGCGGTCATATCCATGAAAAACTCATCGATACTATATTGATGAAAATCTTCCGGTTCAACATATTGTAAAGCTAAACCTATTATGTAAGTTGAACACTTCATATACGTATGCATAATTGGATTCACAATAATAATATCTGGAAGCTTCGATATTTCGTACAAACGAGCCACTCCGATTTACATCTCCTACGACAGCCAATTTTGTATAACGTGGATCGAGTCCTTTTTTAATACATGATACGCTCGCATAAAAGTTACGAAGATCTACACATAAAATAATCCGATTTGGTAAAAGAGAATGATTATCCAAGGTTATCACTCCCAAACAAAGAACGTTGGTTCTTATCAAAGATATTCCCATGAAAATTCTGGTTAAAATAGCCAGACTTTAAAAACATATTTAAGAAAAACTTAAGGAGTTTCCCTCTATATTCATAAGAAGTTTTTTCTATACTGAAAAATGTGAATACATAAGAGGAGAAACAATCATGAAGAAATTTTTACTTTGCATAATAGGAATAAGCCTTCCTATATACTTACTACCTTTCATATTACGCGGGGATTTGGACAGATTTAATCCGATTGCTGAAGAAAAAAATGTATACGCCATTGCGAAGGGATATGGCGTTCCAGATTATCATCATAAAGGAAGAGCTATGTACTCCCTAAAAGGTGTTGATGAAGCAAGGAATGAGAACAAATATACAGTAGGAACTAATACTCCTAATGATTTCATAAGAAAAACTTACTTAAAAATTCATGTAAAAGGAAAGTATGTCTATTCTTACGACGTTATTTCTGAAAAGGACATTCCGGAGAAAATAAGGGGGCAATTGGAGATAGAAGATAAAGTGAAACTTTAATCAGTGGGAGTCTTACTGCCTGGCAAATAGCGGGATAAATAAAAGAGCCTACTCGTATGAGCTGGCTCTTGATTACCTCTCCTTTGAGGAAGGAGCATTATTTCGGTAAATTTATTAAATTAGTTATCATTGTTTTAATAACCATTGTTCAATTACTTTAACTGTTTCATCTCGTTGTGCTTTTGATGTAATTAAGCTCGCATTATCACCTTTTTGCTCACCATACATGCCAAAATTAGCATGATTCCCCCCTTTTATCATGTGCATAGTTGTATTCTTTGACATTAACTTTTTATTGTTCTCTATTTTTTCTACAGTTGCTAAAGCATCTACTTCCCCATAAATTGATAACATCGGAATCGATTTGGTAGAAAAATCATCTGCAGGATACGAACCTAAGAAAATGATCCCGTCTACCTTGTCTTCATGTTGAAAAGCATACTTAGAAATCATAGCTCCCCCCATTGAATGCCCCGCAACATACCATTTTTGAACTTCAGGATACTGTTCAATTACACTGTCTACTGCATTGATGCCAAGTATCGCTAAATTTAATGGTAACTTAGGCATTACTACAACATGCCCCTCTTTTGCAAGAGCTTTTCCTAAGTAACTATAAGCCTCAGCTTCTACTTTAGCTCCTTGATAAAAAATAACCCCTATTTTAGCATCTTTCTGTCCAAAAACTATATTATCTTCATCTTTTTTATCATCTACTAACGACAAAGCCTCTTTCGTTGGTTTATAAGTAAACTGAGACCAAACAAAAAAAGTAATACTTCCCATAAGTAAAATACCTAATAAAGAGTACAGAACAATTTTCATCCACTTCTTCACATATATGCCCTCCCTAAGATGTGTATATCATATACTTTAATTATTATTAATATGGTTGTCGAATAATCTTAACTAATAAGTGTAGAAAAAATAATACGAGCCCTCAAATGCCGTTTTAACATAAATTCAATATATTATTTTAAAACGTAAGCTTCATAAGCTAAGTAAAATTTTATAAAGAAAAAGCCGATTTCCTTATCGTATAGGAAATCGGCTTTTGGCTTAGTTATTGATTTAGTAATAAAAACACCTTTTAAAATAACTATGTTTATACTATAGACGTTGATCTTTTTGGAAGTTTAGACGAAAATGATCCTCATCATTATATACCCCAAATTCATACCCTTGCTCTTTATAAAATTTAATAATTTCAGGAAGAGCTTGTAATGTTTGCGCCTTTTCATGCATTAAAACAACTTCTACTTCTTCTGTTGTCTGTTTCTTTACATTTTCGATAATCTGAGTTGGATTATCTTTTAATTTCCAATCATTTGAGTCTACTGTCCAATCCCAAACTTTTATTGCTGCTTCTACAATTTGATTCCGAATTTCCTCTCCCTTTAATCCTGGTGCAGATCCATATGGCGGACGGACCAGTTTAGGAGTTGTACCCGTAATATTATGGATAAGATCTAACGTTTCTTTCATCTCTGGTACAAATTGTCCCTTTTTGTATAGCTTATCACTATTATGTGTCATACTATGTGCACCAATATAATGTCCTTCTTTTACTGCTCGTTTTACATTTTCCTGAAAACCTGTATTTTGTAAATTACTACCTTGCATAAAAAATGTCGAAGCAACATTTTGCTCTTTTAGTACATCTAAAAATTTCCCAGTCAATTCGCTAGGACCGTCATCAAATGTTAAATAAACAACTTTTCCTACCGGTTTTCCATCAGGTCTTTTTTGTTTTGCTGGTGATGTTTCCTTTTTCTTTTCTTGTTGTTGCGTATTAACTTGTTTCATACTTTCATTAGCTACTCCCTTCGCTGGGATAGAGTTCCATTTTCCAATTAAAAAGAAAGTGAAAAAGGTCGTTGCTAAAACAACTCCTAGAGATATTATTACCTTAGTTAATCGACTTGTTTTTTTCTTACTTTGTGATTCTTTCATTATTTTTCGATCCTTTCCCTATTAATTTTCATATTCATTATTTATAAGGCTGAGCCTTTAGTCGACTGAATCATTAGTTTCAACCGGTATCTACAATAAATAGATTAATAGAGACGGATAAAGATAAGATGCAGATAATGTCGATTTTGTTTAAAAATGATAAAAACGTGTAGAACGAAAATTCTACACGTTTTTATTTAAATAGAAGAAAAATAATACTCCATCTTCTGTATTCGAAACACCATATTCCGCGTCATGCAGTTCTAATATATTTTTTGAAATAGCAAGGCCCAATCCTGTTCCGCCTTTGGAGCGTTGACGAGACGTATCTCCTCGATAAAAACGATCCCATATTTTCTCTAAATGTTCTAGTTCAATATGTGCTCCTTTATTTTCTACACATACTTTTACACGTTCATTCTCTTCTATTGTAGAAATAATAATATTCTCCTGTTCTGGTGTGTAACGAATCGCATTCGTAATAAAGTTAGTCACCACCTGCTCTATTCGATGTGGATTTGCAACTACCTCAATTTTAGAAAGTTGTTTATGGACATGTAATTGCTTAGCTGTTATATCCGAGGTTAATTGCTCACATATATAATCAATCATCTCATCAATATGGAAAACATCCATTTCCATCTTATACGTACCAGACTCGAATTTTGCTAACTCCAGCATATCAATAATAAGCATATCCATTTTATCTACTTCTTTTGACATTGCTTTAAAGTAATAATCCTTTTTATTACTAGCAACACCATCCTCCAAAATTGAAATACAGCTCTTCATAATACTTAAAGGTGTTTTTAACTCATGTGAAACACCCGCGATAAATTCTTTACGTGTATTTTCTAATTGCTTTTCTTTCTCTATATCTTGCTGCAATTGATTAATATACGAATGCAAAGCCTTAGAAAGTGTATTAATATTTTTTGATAAATCACCTATTTCATCCTTTGTAGTAATAGGTATCGTCTCAGAGAAATCTAAACCTGCAATTTTTTTTGTAGTATCATTTATTTGTAATAGTGGTTTGGCGATTTTATTTGAATAATAGAACGATATCAAAACGATTAAAATCAAAACAAAGATAATTAAATATACATAATAATCCTTTATCATTTGCACAGCTTCATCAACTGGTTGCAATGATGTCATAGCAAATATATAATTTACCTTACCATCTGCATCTATTGTTGGTTTGATTAATAGTTTATATTTAATATCATTTTCCTCATAATCCACTATTTCTGTAGAAGTAATATTATTTGGTTTTTGATTTAATATTAAATCAACCTGAAATTGTTTTATTCTATCTATTAACACACGATTTCCATAAATAGAGTTAGTTCCTACAGTACCCTCCGGTAACTGCACGTTCTTAATACTTCCTGCTAAATATAACTGTGAATTTTCTTTTGAAGATGCGACTTTTGGGCCATATAACTTCTCTGACAACTGCTTGTTCTCCAAACCAATATTCTTCTCTTTTATTGTTAACATCGCAGGGACTACTGCATCACCTTCCTGCACTCCATCGATAATAATATGACTCCCCTGTTCTAAACTATCTTTTATCCTTTGTATATCTTCTAAATTGATAAAACTATACAACGGTATCTGAATTAAACGTTCAGAAAAGGTCTTATTTTCGTTAGGATCTAACTGAATTTCTAAAGAAAAATCACTTGCATATTTTATATTCCCTACCCTATCTAGCGTTGTAATCCATGTCGCATTATCTTGGTAGAAATTTTGTTCCAACTCTTGAATCCTTTTCGCGTCATCTCCAGCTTTTATATATGCCTTTTCAAAGGATTGAATATTCGTTTTAATATCATTAACTTTTCGATTCGAATAATATTGCTTAAAAAATATGGTTTGTCCAATAAAAATAGTCACTAAAATAAGTGTGCATAATGCCGTTGTTAATAAAAACAACTTCAATACAATTCCTTTTTTCATACCTTTCCCTCAAATTTATAACCAGCTCGCACAACAGTTACAATACAAGTCGCTTTTTGTCCTAATTTATGACGCAAATTACGGATATGACTATTAACAGTACGATCATCCCCAGCGAATTCATAACCCCAAATTTTAGTGATTAGTTGTTCTCTCGAAATTACAATCCCTTGATTTTGCATGAAATACGTTAATATTTCAAATTCTGTATGTGTCATACTTATGTCTTCCCCATCTACAGTTACTGTACGAGAAGGGAAATGTACATGGATACCACTACTAGTTAATGTGTCTGCAGTAGATACATTAACAGTGGAAGAATATCGGCTTTCAATTATTCGTTTTGCTCTTGCCAATAAAATAGGAGGACTATATGGTTTTGTAACATAATCATCTGCCCCCAGTTCAAATCCCAGTAAAGTATCATCCTCATCCACCCGAGCCGTTAGCATAATAATAGGTACATTAGATTTCTTCCGAATTCGCCGGCAAACCGCCCAACCATCTAATTCCGGTAACATAATGTCTAGAATAATTAAATGTACCTCATGTTCTTCAAATATAGATAACGCTTCTTTCCCATCAATCGCCTCTAAGACGTTATACCCTTCGTTTAGTAGGTAATCCTTCATGATTTCACGTAAAATATCTTCATCTTCTACAATTAAAATTGTTCTTTGCATATTTCATCTTCCCCACGATTAATTTTATTTTTATAAAGAAATAGTTCATTTTATATTTTAACCAATTAGAAATCTTTCACTATTTCTGTCACTACTAAATGTAACATAGTTATATCAAGATAATAGCATACTGATATAAAGATAAAATGCAGAGATAGCCTTACTATTGAAATTCCATTATAATTTTGTAATTGGAATGAATTTGAATCACATAAAGAACCAGAAGAAATAATATGATTTGGGAGGTATCACGATGAGCCTTTTAATTAGAAAGTTAGAAACAAATGATTTAGACAATCACCCGGAGATTGATGACAGTTTTATAGTGAATGCTCGGTTAATTCTTTCTCTTTCAAAAGTAAATAGACGCATAGAATATACAGTAGAAGACGTTCCGAGTTATGAAAAAAGTTATTTACAAAATGATAATGAAGAACTGGCGTACAATGAATATATAAATAAGCCCAATCAAGTCATTTACATAGCACTGTTACATAACCAAATCATCGGATTAATAGTATTGAAAAAGAATTGGAATCACTATGCTTACATAGAAGATATAACGGTGGATAAAAAACATCGTACACTCGGGGTTGGTAAAAGATTAGTTGATCAAGCAAAGCAATGGGCAAAAGAAGCCAACATGCCCGGTATCATGCTTGAAACGCAAAATAATAATGTCGCAGCATGTAAGTTCTATGAAAAATGTGGATTTGTAATAGGTGGATTTGATTTTCTTATTTATAAAGGTTTGGATATGACAAGTGATGAAGTTGCAATTTATTGGTATTTGCATTTCAAATGAAAATAGTTTACAACATTAAACAAACTCAAAATAAAAACCCCAATCTCTCTAAATTAAAATTGAGAAATTGGGGTTAAGTTACTTAACAATATTTTTATTTAAAACAAGTAGCTGATTAATAATCCTGCTGATAATAAGAAGCCGAAAATCGTATTTGTCATCGCTGTTGATTTCATTGCGATGCGCATATATCCGGGATCCTTTGCTCCTTTTTGGAAACTTTGAATTGCAGAGATTGGCTTTCTCAAACCTAGGAACATAACTAATGCCCAAGGGCTTAAATAACCCATCAATACAATTACCACGATCCATGAATAAGCAATGAAAAAGGCTACAGCTAGTGTTACTACTGCTTTCTCTCTTCCAAGGAGGATTACTAATGTCTTTCTTCCACCTTTAATATCTTCTTCGATATCTCGGATATTATTCGACATATTGATTGCACCAACTAAAATTCCAATTGGAATGGAAATCAATACACTTTCAATCGTTATAGTATTCGTTTGAATAAAGAAAGCAATGAGTACAAAACATGTCCCCATTAACAATCCAGAAACTAGTTCTCCAAAAGGAGTGTACGCAATTGGTAATGGACCACCTGTATATAAATAGCCAACCGCCATCCCAATTAAACCAATGACGACTAACCACCAGCTGCTATTCATACAAATATAAACTCCAATAATTGCTGCTACTACATACAATAAAAGTGCAACTGTTAACACATTTTTTGGTTTCAATCCGTGACGGACAATTCCGCCACCAATCCCAACAGAATCAGCGGTATCTAATCCACGTTTGAAGTCATAGTACTCGTTAAATAAATTCGTTGCTATTTGCAATGCTAAACATGCAACCATCATCGCAATAAATAAAAGCCAATCAATTTCGGCAACATAAAGTGATGCCACTGTCCCTAAAATTACAGGAGAAAACGTCGCCGTTAATGTATGCGGGCGCGTCATCTTCCATATTAATTTAGCGGAACTAATTTCTTTTTCTGTCCCCATAACTCTGTTCAATCTCCCTACATTGTAAGTATAAATTACTAGCAGTATCTTTCTATCTATTTCCTGCCACGCATCTATTATAGCAAAAAATGAATTGACGATAGAACTTTAATGCTCTTGCTTGCACGATAACTTTGCATCAAAATATCGTTTTTTCTAATATGGGGTACAGTTGCATGCCCATCAACTTAAGAAAACAGATTCACCCCAAAACGAAAAAATGAGCTTAATTCTCCTATATAACTGTCGAGAGATAAAATTTTTGTTTTGGTGGTGATTCAAAATAGTAGCTTGATGGCGATCGGACTGACCCCCTAATACTTTATTTTAATACTGACTCTTTTCATGAAATAAAACTCAGTTATCAGTCTAAACCATTTTTTAAATCTAACAATAACAAGTTTGCTTCTTTATCTTTCAGATAGTCTCTATTATTCTAATTTCTTCATTTCTTTCAGCCATGCTATCTCCTTTTCTGAAGCATTTTCTATTTTATACAATTCATAGCTACCCTTTATCTCATCTATCACTACAAATTCAACTTCATTTCGAACATAGCTTTTAGTTTTTCCCTTTTTATAACCATTAACATTATCTAATATAGTTTCTCCACTATCTTTTTTATATAAATTATAGCTAACAGGTGGACGGCCAATTACATACTTATTATCAGAAAATCCGACTATATCATCCCTCCCTAATCCTGTCGAAACACTCCAGACAAAAATAATCTGAAATATAGAACAAACAACAATACCGCATATGAAAAAAAATAGGATTGATTTAAAAAATAACTTTAAAGATATCCTGTCCAAAAACATTCCCTCCCATTTCACCTCGGGATAGCAAGAACAAAACGTGAATTTTGTACGCTAAGAAACCGAATTTTTTAGATTGTTGAACTCAATCCCCGTCAGTGCCATAAGAAAAAGGGTTACCGCAGTAACCCTTTTTCTTATAATACACGTCATTTTGGGAAGCTACGGATGAATAAAGTCACTCTATGAAATTTCCCACAATCTTTTAACTTCCACCAATTCCTGCCCGTTGAATTCCATTCTATATATATCTGGTTTTGATGTCTGAAGTAAAAAATTCAAATCATACTTACTGTCATAATACCCCATCATCAAAGTCATTACAGCTCCATGAGTGCCTAATACTACTTTCTGTCCTCGATAGGTGTTTAATAATTCTTTTAAGACTTTTATAGCACGTTTCTGACAGTCGACATTAGACTCTCCTCCCGTTAAAGCAAAGTCGGGGTCTAAAAATGACTTTTTTATCAAAGGAAATAATTCTTTATCCGACATTCGTTCCTCTTCAGCAATAAAGATTCTCTCTTTTAAGTCTTCAAATACTAAAACTTCTTGTCCTATTTGCTTCGCTAACTGCTGAACAGTTAGAATTGAACGATTGTATGGACTTGAGATAACAACGTCGATTCCCTCACCTTGTAATATATCTGTTATTCGTTGAACATCTAATTTTCCTTTTTCAGTTAATCCTCTTGTTCCTTCTTTTCCAAACTTTGGTGAATCTCCGTGTCTAACCATATATATGAAAGTTTTCATAATTACCTCCATTTTTCCAGTTTCCTTTACAATTCCTCCATGATGTTAGCATATATATCCAAGTTTGTCTCCTTTAATTAACAGAAAACTGTGCGAATTTGAAATAAATTCACGATATTTGTAAGAAAGACGTGAAGTTTTCACTATCCTCAGGTATAAAAAAACGTTATTCTTTCTAAACAAGCTTGATTATTAGAAAGGATGAGATTTTTATGAATCTTTCGATTCGAAGCGAGCTACAATTATTTGCTGAAGAATTACATCAACATCTTACCCCATCATTTTTAGAAAAACTCGCTAGAGAACTAGCTTTTGTACAACGAAAGCGTAAATTTTCAGGACGTGATTTAGCTATTATTTGTGTATGGATTAGTCAACTTGTAGCGAGTGATTCCTTAGTTCGACTTTGTAGTCAACTTCATGCTGTTACAGGAACTCTTATGAGTCCAGAAGGACTAAATAAACACTTCAATAAGAAGGCTGTTTGCTTTTTAAAACATATCTTCTCTATATTATTAAAAAATAAAATTTGTGAAACATCAGTGATTCCAAGCTCTTCAATTACCTATTTTCAACAGATTCGTATTTTAGATGCGACGATTTTTCAAGTGCCAAAACATTTAGCTAGTGTGTATCCTGGATCGGATGGTTGTGCACAAACAGCAGGTATAAAGATTCAATTAGAATATGATTTACATAGTGGACAGGTTTTAAATTTTCAAGTTGAACCGGGTAAGAACACTGATAAGACCTTTGGAACAGAATGTTTAGCAACATTACGACCTGGCGATTTATGTATTCGGGATTTAGGCTATTATTCACTGGACGATTTAGATCAAATGGACCAATGAGGCGTGTATTATATATCGCGACTTAAACTAAATAATTTTGTACAATTACATCCGATTTACATTTGATATATCCTAATTATTAAACATAGAAAATTAAAACATAATACATAAACGAAAGGGCCAACTCCTAGGAGTTGGCCTTTTTTCTCTTATTTTAAAAATCTTCAATAGTTACGCTACATTGAAAAACAGATAGATTTCACTTTTGTAACCCATTAATAATTGTATCTATATTCCATTTCATCATTTTCAAATACGTATCTCCATCCTCACCTGTTTTACCTAGTGAGTCTGTAAAAATTGTACCTGCAATCGGCACGTTTGTTTCTTTTGAAACAGTTTCCATGCTACGTCGATCTACACTTGTTTCTACAAATAAAGCTGGAACTTTGTTTGTTTGAATTAAACTTACAACATCTCTAATTTGATCTGGAGTACCTTGATTCTCTGAGTTAATTTCCCAAATGTATCCTGTCTTAATTCCATATGCTTTTCCAAAGTATTTAAAAGCACCTTCACTAGAGATTAGGAAACGTTTTTCTTCCGAAAGTTGATGAATTCTGTTCACTGTCTCATCATGTAACTTTTGAAGTTCTGTTATATACTTATCGGCATTTTCAGTATAGAACTCTTTATTTTTAGGGTCTTCTTTAATTAATGCTTTCTTTACATTTTCAGCATATAAAATACCATTTTTAATATTCATCCATGCATGTGGATCTGGTTCTTTTTCTAATCCTTTTGTTTCTAAATAAATAGCCTCTACACCTTCACTTACTTTATAAACAGGTGCATCTTTCTCTGATTTATTTGCGGTTTTCAATAGTTTTTTAAACCATGCTCCGCCCTCTTCTAGGTTTAATCCATTGTAAAACACCATATCAGCATCTGTCATTTTCATAACATCTTTCGGTAGTGGATCATATTCATGTGGGTTAGCTCCAATTGGAACAAGACTATGAATCTCAACCTTATCCCCACCAATTTGCTTCACCATATCATATATAATGGAGTATGTAGTTACAACTTTTAATTTCCCACTTTTCTCTTCTTTCCCATTTGTGTTACTAGAACACGCTGTTAATGCAAATACGAAAATACAAAGTATTGAAAGTATAACATTTTTAAATTTCATTTTTATCCTCCAATCAATTATGACAACTCTGCTCTATTTTTTCTAATTTTGATAGCTCTCCAAAATAAACCTTGTGACGGCGAGAAAAAGAATGCCAATGCGAACAAGAAAGTAGCGACAAGAACAATTGTTGCACCTGAAGCAAGATTATACGAGAAACTAAAATATAGCCCTACTACAGATGAAAGTGCACCAATGCCTGCCGCTAAGTAAATCATGACCCATAAACGGTTTGTTAATAAGTACGCTGTAGCCGCTGGTGTAATAAGCATAGCGACAACTAGAATAATTCCCACAGTTTGAAGTGAAGCAACTGTAACCATTGTAAGTAAAATCATTAAACCGTAATGAATCCATTTGTTCGGCAATCCATAACTTTGCGCCATCGTTGGATCAAAAGTGGATACGAGTAGTTCTTTATAAAACAAAATCACAAGACCAATAATGACAACTCCAATAATAAGTGTCATCCACATATCGGAAGAGCGAACTGATAGAACATTCCCAAATAAAATATGATACAAATCCGAACTACTCTTCATAAAGGTAATTAAAATAATCCCTATAGCGAAAACAGATGTAAACATAATTCCTATCGCCATATCATGTTTAATTCGACTATTTTGACTTACAAATCCAATTCCAACCGCAGTAATAACACCTGTTAAAACCGCCCCTATAAAATAGTTCATACCAATCATATAAGAAAGGGCTACTCCTGGAAGAACGGCATGTGAAATGGCATCCCCCATTAAAGCCATACCTCGTAAAATAATAAAACATCCAATTACACCGCAAATAACTCCTACCATAACGGAAGTTAATAGCGCCTTCTGCAGAAAACCATACTGCATTAATGCATCTATAAATTCTACAATCTTCATGATGAATGTACCTCCGCTGAATTATTGAAGAATATGCCCTGATTCACATACGCTTTTGACATAACAGTTGGTTCTAATACTTGCCTTACTTCTCCGTAATGAATTAAGCTCTTATTCAATAATAGTAATTTATCAAAATAGGATTCTGCTTTACTTAGATCGTGATGTACAACAACAATTGTTTTCCCTTCTGTACGTAATTCTCTAAGAATCTTAATAATTGTCTCTTCACTTGTTACATCAATTCCAACAAACGGTTCATCTAAAAAGAATATCTCCGCCTTTTGTGCTAACGCTCTCGCTAAAAAAACACGTTGTTGTTGTCCGCCTGAAAGCTCACCAATTTGACGATTTTTAAATTCCTCCATTCCGACCTTTTTTAAACATTCAAAAGCCCAATCCCGATGCTCTTTCTTCGGTCTTTTCATCATACCTAAAGATGGATACGTTCCAATTAGCACGACATCTATAACTGTGATCGGGAAGTCCCAATCTATATCACTCCTTTGCGGTACGTATGCAACATGTTTTCTAGCGCTCCGAATATCCTCCCCAAGAACTTGAACGTATCCCTTATCATTTGGAATTAAATCTAAAACAGCTTTCATTAAAGTAGATTTTCCCGCTCCGTTTGGACCAATAATTCCAACGAGTTTCCCTTTTTCAATATCGAAGGAAACATTTTGAACGACTTGATTCCCTTGGTAAGATACAAATAAATCTTTGACAATTATAGCCTCATCCATTTTTTGTGTATTCTCCTTTCTTTTTTTCGTATATGTAATTATTTTGCACTAAGGCAACTTTCAAACAAAAAAATATAATGCGAATATGAATCCACACCTAAGTTTCCTTAGGGAAACTTTTTTATACGAGTCAAATTATATAAGCTATATGCAAATTTGTAAACTGCTTTTTATTAGTTTATGAATATATTGTGAAAACTTCCCTCTAAAAAACAAAAATATCAAACTTTTCTTAATTCATTTTGACACACATATTAGCCAATGCTAAATGAATAAAGAATAAACATATTAGTCATTACTAATACGAATAGAGAGGATAAAATTGTGCAACTCAAATGATTTAGATTTAAAAGCCAAGTTCATCCGTGGCTTTGCTGATAAAACAAGACTACAAATTCTTCAATGTATGATGGATGGTGAAAAAACAGTATCTGAAATTGTAGAAATCACCCAAGGAAATCAATCGAACGTATCTCAGCATCTAAATTGTTTAAAAGGATGCGGAATCATTCTAGGTAGACAAGAAGGAAAATACGTCCACTATTCCTTGCGCAATCAGCAAATTGAACAGTTACTCGCTATGTTTGATGTTGTCTTTCATGACGTACAAAATGAAGTAGCATCATGTGATAAAAACGATGCTTGTTTATCTCAAAAAGGAGAAAACTGTCATGACAGATAAGAACGAGAAGGAAAAACAAACAAATTGCTGTCATAATTCTTCCTTAACACCCTCAAAAGAAGATTTAGCAAAGGAAACTTCATCATGTTGTTCTTCGAAAAAAGAGATTCCAATTGTTCCTATCGCTAAAGAAACTTCTTGTTGTAGCAGTAATGATGAAACTGGTGAAATGACTAAAAATGAGATTCCAATCACCCCTATTACCAAGGAAACCTCTTGTTGCAGTAGTAACAATGATTCTATAAAAATAAAAAATAGTTCTTCCTGCTGTTCATCTGAATTAGCTCTAGAAAAAGAACAAACGCATTCAAACTCTTCTTGCTGTAGTGATAGCTCATGCGAAGACCCATCACCTCTTATTAATACAAAAAAAATATCAGGGGATGGCGTACAAACATACCTTGTGGAAGGTATGGATTGCGGGGCATGTGCCTTAACAATCGAAAAGCATTTACAAAATGTTTCTGGCGTAGAAGAAGTTCGAGTAAACTTCGCTACTGGAAAAATGCATATTCGTCATGATCGAGATGTGGATGACATTATTAAAGAAGTGTCTAACGTAGGATTTGGAGCCTCTTTAGCGGGAAATCGTAGAGGTACAGCACCTGTTCAAAAAACTAAAAATACAACTTTAATTCTCTCAGGATTATTTTTAGCTTTAGGATTTGGAGGAAGTTTTACAAACGTATCACCTCTTCTTATTACACTTCTTTATGCGGTGAGTATTGGTATTGGCGGTTATAAACCTGCTAAAATGCAATCAGAAGTAAATCACTTGATATGAACGTTCTCATGATATCAGCTGCAATTGGTGCTGCATTAATTAGAAGAAAAAGAAAAAAGTGAATTTTACGTTTTTATGGGTGTCCCTTTCAAGTATCTCATCCCTTTTTTGAATTATTCCCCAGAAAAAGAGTATAAAAAAAGACACCAAAGTTCACCCAGTGTTTTTAAAAATCACCATAGTATCCCCTCTCGAAACGCTTACGAGGTTAGCTGTCGGATTCGGGCCTTGAGAGTAGCGCTACCTTCATTTAAGAAGGATTCACCCCAAGTGCAATCGCACAAAATTTGGTTCCCCCGCTCCATATGGATTCAGCGAATTGTAATATGAATTTATGTACAATATATTACTCCTATGCCCTCTTGTTTGTAAACAAGAAAATTAACGTTTTTTCAGCGGTAGATTTTTCGCGCTGTACACTTTATTTATAATTTGAATTCTTAAATTAAACTACATACTTAAAAAAAGCGAGAAGATAATTTGCTTAATAAAAACAGATTGTCTTCCTAATAGATTAATCTGAAAAATTATTTATGAAACGAGTTTTAGACCTATTGCAGCACTTAAAACCATACCTATAAAAATAAGTCTTCTCCAATCTTTTGATTCGTCATATAAAACCATACCTATAATTGCACCACCAGACGCACCAATTCCCGTCCAAATTGCATAAGCTGTTCCCATAGGTAGTGTTTCCATTGCGTAAGCAAGAAATATAAAACTTAATCCAAATCCGAGAATTAACAAAACTAATGATTGCCAATTTCGGTCTTTATGTAATTTATTTATCATAGCAACACCAAACATTTCAAACAAACCAGCTAAGATTAAAGAAATCCATGCCATTAGGATTCGTCACCTCCCTGAACTTTGTCATCTGTGACTAATTTCAAGCCAATTACTCCAGCTAATAAAAATAAAACCAAGAGTACTTTTCCCACTTTAAACGGTTCACCGAAGAATAGGATTTCAGAAAAGACAGTTCCAGCTGTACCTAACCCAACAAAAACAGCATAAACAGTTCCCACGGGAAGCTTTCTTCCTGCCATAATCATTAAATAAAAGCTGAAAAATATAGCAATGATAGTTCCCGTCCAAGTCCAAAAGTCATCAGCATATTTTAAACCAGTAACCCAAAAAATTTCAAAGAAAGCAGCAACAAATACTTTAATCCAGTCCTTACTCATCTAAAAGACACCTCCAGTTTTATTTTTACCAAAAAAAAACAAAAAAATCCTAAGCGATAATTGTTACACAGTTGATTGTGGAATATTTTAAATTTCTGTCACCTGCGTTGCATTTAATGTTTTATACCTAGAAAGCTCACTAATTAGTTTTAAACGCATTGGCGTGCCATAACTTTTAAAAGTTCAACATATTTTTCTGAATTTATGTAATCAACATGTTGATTTGCGAATCTCTTCATATTACCTTCTCACTTTCCTTACTGATTTTTTCTAATTTAGTTCAACTTCCTTGTTACATAATATTATTATAATTAAATATAATTTGTATGAAGGTTTACGGAACGATTGCTTTCATTTGAGGTATTTTAAATTTAAAAGCTTTTCGTAATTAATACCAATGTATATTAGATATGAAAGAATGTAATATACATTGGTATTAATATAAAATGTTTTTTATTTGTAGCTGATATTGTAGCACTTTCAGGAAATACCAAAACATATAGTAATTAATTTGATTAAGCATCTGAAGAAGCACTACTTACTAAAAAGATGTCCACATATTTGTTCAAGTTTACCTAGATTAAATCACAAAATCTCTTCAAAAAGGGTAACTTTACAGTTTATTAGTTTTCATATACTTAGTACATACACAAGACATAATCCTAAATGCCGCCTATCACTAGAGGAAAAATAATTGAATTTAGGGTAAGGTTTAAAAGAGACTGTAAAATAAGCATTAAATTATATTTAATAAGGAAGGAAATTAAAGCTCTCCCCTTCCTTTTCATATCAATTAAATATTTTTATTATAATTAAAACTTTTCTTACTTTACGACGTATAAGTGTAAGTAAATAATAAAACTCAACAAACATACATGTAATTTTGATCTTTGGTCTGCAGATTCCTTAATTACGCATTGTATTTTAATGCTATTAATTATTATTATGTAAAATATTCCAATTTCGCATTTGGAAAGAACTTTTTCATATAAGAATAAAGATAATTTTTGATATCCTCTTCTTCTTCTTTTTGATAGATATATTTACCAATTCCATATTTCCCCCATTTATATCTTCTTCTCTCTTCATCTAATTCTAATTTGGTCATAGGGTAGTTTTTTTCAATCACCCTCTTAGCTGGCTTTGTAAAACGATGTTGAATAAATTCAAATGTAATATCATCCCTTACATCAAGGGGTAATTCAGCATCAAGGCGTTCAAACATATGATAGTACCCGTCCTGCCACCCTTCATGAAGATAAATAGGAGCCACGATAAACCCCAGGGGATATCCTGCTCTAGCTACTTTTCCTGCTGCTTCAATTCGTTTAGCTAGGGGTGAAGTACCTGGCTCAAAGTTTTTAATAACATAATCAGCATTTACACTAAAGCGAAATCTTGTTTTTCCGTTATGTTTTGCATCAAGCAAGTGATCCACATGATGAAATTTTGTCACGAATCGTAATTTCCCATATTCAGAACCTCCAAAATGTTCAATCGCACGCTTAAGAGTATGAGTTAAATGATCAATCCCTACAATATCTGATGTACATGAGGCTTCAAACCTTGTTAATTCAGGTGTACGAGCCTCCATATATTTGTCAGCAGCTTCTAGGATTTCGTCAACATTTACATAAGTACGGATATATGGCTTACTCCCCATCGTTGTTTGTAAATAACAGTAATGACAATGTCCCATACACCCTGTTGCAAAAGGAATAGCATACTCTGCTGAAGGCTTTGAAGTATCAAATTTTAGTGTTTTTCTAACCCCAACGACAAGAGTAGATTTTGCTACTCGATACTTTTGAAAATCGTTTTCACCTGGGAGATCTCTCACTTGATTATGGGAAGTAGTATGCCGAATTTCAACATCCATCTTTGAAAATTTCTCAAAAAGCTCTTTCCCTAACGGATAATCTAATGCTTTTGGTTCAAAATATACAAGTTTAGGCATAAATGGGTTATTCATTCTAACATCTCCTCTGAAATATCACCATAATAGTAATTGTACGCTTGGTTTGCCTCATCTTCGGTAGCATATACAGCCATCTCATTTGTTAGTGGATAATACGTTTCGTAAAGGAATAATGCTAATTCATTTGGTCTCTCTGGGTTATTTACAACTGCTGCAGCTTGTATATTTGCTACATCCTGAGTGTGGGGATTTCGGTAAAAAATATAAACAATATCTCCAGCATGATAAGCTTTACTTTCATTAGAAAATTCCATTCAATCACCTTTTCTTTTTATAAAATTCAATGTGCAAAGTTATACATTGTAAATGTTTTCCTATAAATACACTTTAAAATATGAATATTGATTGTAATACACAAAAGGCAAGCATTAATATATGCTTGCCTTTTGTTCTAACGACGATGTTCTACAAGATCAATTACACCTAAAACAACATGAGCTAAACCAAATCCAAATACTGTATTTGCAATCATTTTATTAGCTCCACGAGTTTGTTTAAGAGCATAACCTGCTGCTGTCACTGCTGTACCTAGTGCCGTTGGAATTAATCCTTCACGAATATCCACAGTGATTGCCTCCTTGTATCGTAGTTAGTAATTTTGTTTTAATGCTTTAAGAGTAAAGTACTAAAACAGGTATTAGTATTTTTCTTTTCAGTAAAAATATGTGGAATTTTCACTAAAAAATATTTTTCATTCATTAAAGCACTAGAGACTGAAGAAAGATTCAATTTAATTTTCTTATCTGTTTTTCTTTTTACAATTATGATTAGTCAAAACTACTTACGCCCATACTAATCTTTGTTTAATACATACTAAATATGGAGTTGAATTCAAAATGGAACATAAAGGTAAAAATCCCACAGAAGCTGCACTATTACAATACAAATATGGATTGGGTTTATTTGCTGAGAAAATGCCAAAATTTACTGAACAATTTAATTCTTTTACAGAAGAGTGCTTCAAAGATGGTAAGTTATCAAAGAAGGAAAAATAATTGATTGCATTGGGTATAAGTCTTTATTCTCAGGATGAGTATTGCATCATTTATCATACAAAGGGATGTATTGATCAAGGTGCTTCAGAACAAGAAATCCTTGAAACGGTTGGAGTAACAGCTGCATTTGGCGCAGGCCCTACCATGAGTCAGGCAGTCACACTTGTTCAAGAATGTATAAAAGAATTAAATAACAACAATTAATTATAAGAAGATTTTCTTGGGCGGAAACTTTGCTTCTTTATTTCCGCTATTTCTATATATCGACTAACAAACATAAAAAAACTTGAGCATTTTTATTATGCTCAAGTTTTCATTTACACCTCTAATTTATACTATAAATTGCCCAAGATAAGTATGTAGCAAACGCAGACCATAAAAGATATGGAATGAACAAGCATGCTGATACCTTAGATAAATTGGAAGAAAACACTATAAGAAGCAACGTAGTAATAGCAACTAGTAAACAATCTATTGTTGCTAAAAATAAATTTTTTTCGCTGAATTGAAAATAACTAAATGCTTGATTGCAGACATAATTTAAAAGGAATAAAAACCAAAATGTTTTTGGATTAAATCCATACTTATTGTAAATAATTGCAACTGATACTGCAATAAGTCCATATAATACAGCCCAAACAATTCCTATTGTCATACCAGAAGGAGTCCAAGCAGGCTTTTCTAAGGCATCATACCAAATACGATCAATAGGAAATAAGATACTGGAAAGATAAAACAAACCATATGTTAGTAAGAACACTATGATACTAGATTTTTTCATAAACATTCTCCCTTTTCAATAGAAGATTACAGACACTCTATACTACTAGTATGTCCTTTCAATGAATACAATTTTAATATTCAATATACGAATAGGTATTCTTACATTTTTAATTATAACCTCTTAAATTTCAACTTCATATTAACTAATTTATTTTTGTATCATTATAAGAATAATTCTTTATAATCATAAACAAACTTTTCCATAGTTATCGGATTTCTATCTAGTAAATTTGATAAATCTGATGTGACTTTTTTAGCTAATCCTAATTTGGCGGTTGTATATATTCCAATCATAACCCAAATAAATTCCTTGTTAAGTCCCTTTTGAAGCATTCTTTTTCTAAATTTAAATATACTTGGATTTGTATAGATAATATGTTTATTTATTGTTTTTGAAATAATAGCAGCAACTTCATAGTATGTTAATGCCTCATTTCCTGTTAAAGCATACGCTTTAAATTCATGTCCCTCTTCGGTTAATATTTTAGCTGCAACTTCTCCAATATCTCGTACATCTATAAAACTTGTTTTTCCTTTACCAGCAGGTACCTCAATTATTTTTTCATTTCTTAATTCATCACCATGTTGTGATAGTAAATTTTGCATAAAAAAACTCGGTCTTAGAAATGTATAAGGGATTCCAGAATCTTTTATTATAGATTCAATTTTAGCATGAGGTACTATTGGATTTTTTTCTACTCCTAATAAAGATAAAAATACAATTTGTTTTACACCTATTTCTTTTGCAGCATCTATAACAGGCTGAAAGTATTTTTTCGCATCAGCTAGATGTGGTGGTCGTATTAGAAATAATTTAGTAACACCTTTTAAAGCAGTCTTCACAGATGACCGGTTTTCAAAATCAAAATATACTCCCTCTGCTTCTCTCCTGCGCGTTGCGACTTTGAAAATAGCCTTTCTTTGTATTAGTCCTTTTACAACCTCTCCTCCTACATTCCCTGTAGCACCTGTTACTAAAATCATTTTAAACACCCTTTATTTTTTTGTAAATTTTGAATCATACTTTGCAAAACTCGAACTGTATTTTCTACTTCTTCCTTAGGGATACTAGCTGTAGCACTTTTTATAACTTCATTGCTTACATTTTCTATTTCCTGTATTAATGCCTTAGTTTCATCCGTTAAAAATATTAAATGTGACCGTTTATCTTTAGGATTATGTTTTATAAGAATCCATTCTTTATGCAATAATCGTTGCATAATTCCGGTTACTGTGGGACGGTCTGCTAATAGCCTTTCAGCAATCATAGCAGGTGTTGTTCCGTTCGGATGAAGGGATATGTCCTTTAAAACTGACCATTGTTGAGCCGTTATTTTATACTTTTTTAGTTGGTTTGATAATTCTGTTTTCGTCATTATACTTACTTTGTGTAATAAATAACCTAAATTATTCATATAACTCTCCTATAGTTAGTGTACTAATCATATAGTTAGTGTACTAACTATATGATGTAGATGCAAATTTTAATTAGTAATTTATATTTAAAAAAGATAAATCAAATTGATTCTTAGATTTTAGGTTAATTTAATATTCAATTGATTTCTCTTTTGGTTTCTTCTTCGCTTGTTTTGTTTGCTTTTTCCACTCACATAATTGATCCCTTAGCATCTTCATTCCCCCCTCTCCCTTTTCAAAATAAAAAGGACACCAATTCAACAGCTATAATTGCCGCTTTAATGATTTGGCGTCTTTTAGTTTTCTAGCCGAACTATATTTATTTCATGATACTTGGCTATATAAAAAGATTCCTCCAAGCTTTATCTAACCTTTCTTTCTCGTCCTTTTGTATAGCCTTTGCACGGCGAGCAATTGCTTTTTTAAATTTCTTTTTCTTCGAATTAGTCAATCCTTTCACTCCTTCAAATGAAACACCTTTATTGTTCATTTTTGGGCATTTTCATTAATTTGATACCTTATTGCATTCAAAAACAGCTCAAATACGAATTGTACCTATATGCTTTTAAAAGGATTATCTTATTAAATAGTCCTTTTAAATTTTTATATTAATCAACTGATTTGCAGATAATTTCATTCAAAAATAAACGATATTAATTTCATATATAAAAACAAATATTAATATTCTTTTTATTTAAAATATTAAACTTAGATATTTATTTATAAAATAAAAATAGAGAAAGGGTGATGATATAATGATTAAGTTTTTTCTAACTTTAACTGCTGAAAACAATTAAGCAATAACATGGAAGAAGTACTATTATAAAATCGTTAAAGCTACGATTGTTTATAAGTAACTCCGGCATATTTCAAAAATGCATATATTAACTTTTAATATGTAAATTTTCTTCCCCTCTGAATAAAACTCAATATTCCGTCGATAATGCAGATAGGCAATAGCCAGAACTCATTTAATGAATCCTTAACCTTTCTCCGATCCCCACGGAGAACCAGCCGAGCAGTTAGTTATACTAGCTGCTTTATCATTTTCTGTTATATATACTTAGAATTTTCGTCCATACTTATACTCAATCTATGAAATAGCTATACTCCTTAAATTCATGGATGTGATTTTCTCATTGCAGTTAGTTTTTGCTAGTTACTCTTTTATATGGAGTTAATAATAAAATTTGTTCTTATTTTTTTACATCATATACTACTATCCTAGACGTTCTGCCCAATGAGTTACTCCCTATCTTAAAAAGCACTTATATAGAGTGCTCTTTTTTTAATTTCTCCTTTTCTATAACATGAAACCTTTGTTTGCAAGACTCTCTTTTTATTTTTAAGTCACTTTGAACAAATCTACTTATATTTTATACACACATAATATATACATTTTTCACTAGTATACAAGCCGTTTCTTTTCAAAGAAGCACAACATAAAATAAAATACAAGACCGAGCTTTCTACAAACTTGTCTGAGTCAATTCTTAAAAAGAGGTGAACATAAATGCCTATCGTTAAACCTTTTATTGCTGGAAGAAGATTTGTAAGTACAGCAGCAACGGGAACTGTTGCTGGAGCTGATTTAACTTTTGCTAACACCGACTTCACTAATGACACTGGGGCTGTAACAACATTTCCTGCTTCTTATGCATTTTTTACACTATATATTAACGGTGTTATTCAAACAGGTGATACCATTACTGGAGTTACTACTACTGCAGCTACTATTGTAGGAGGAGCCGTCCTAGATGGAGCTACTCCTATTGTAATTGAATTTGTTATAACGTAACTTTAGTTTTCGGTAATAGAGGCTTTATAACAAAAAGCCTCTATTTTTAAAGAAAACTTACATCCATTTTTGTAGAAATTACATAATACAGATCATATACTAGTATAGAATAATAGGAATTTATACTCACTTTCGAAAAGAGTGCTAATTTATAGTGCTCTTTTTATTTTTTTCTGAATAAATTACCAAGTTCTTTACACATAGCATTGTTACAAAATAAAAGAACATAATTAGAAATAAATTCTAAATTGCGTTCTTTTATTTAATATTAATTATTCATTTTCTTTATTAAACTCTCTTTTATCCCCCTTAAAGATTCCCTCTATTTTCCCTTACTATTATTAAAATGAGAGGATCAGAAAAATCATCAATTATCTGTACACATTCCTGCTTCTTCGATTTTGCGGGATGAGTCTTATTAAATTTTCAGTCTACAAGCTCCTAATAAATTAGCACTATATTCTGGTAACAGTCCTTTTTCAATTAATAACTCTAAAGAAATAAATCCTGACGTATATGAACCATAGTCTTCGGCATATTCAAGTATTTTTACGAAGTCATATGAGCTCTCTGCATAAATTTATGAGCACATATGTAAATTTTTTAAAACATCATATTCACTATCATCAACATTTTGAATGATAGTTTTATAAATAATTATAATCGTATACAAACGAAAGAGCCTACTCACACGAGTTGGCTCTTTCTCTACTTATCAGCGAGGACAATCTTTCTCCCCTTACTCTATAAACTTTCAAATGTTCTTCTAACCGCCCCACATCATCTAACATACTTAACGTTTTTTTAACGAAGTTCCAATTCAAAGCACCAGATAACCATAATAATGAAGAAAGTCTCTTATAATCATTTGAGGTTAAAATATTATGGGCCCTATACCCTTCTAAAAATGAAATAGCAACACTTGAACATACTTCATGTGACTGTATCCCTTCTGTTCGAGAATACCATTTTATTAAAAAGGCTAGTCCTTCAATACGATCAACATATCCAATAGATTCAAAATCTACAATTCCTTTTACACATTGACTTGAGTCCCATATGACATTTAAAGGATTTAAATCTGTTTGTACAATAAACTGTAAATCACTTGTATATGCACACTCTATATGTCTTTTAGCGAGGTCTATATACTCACGTAATCCATTACATGTCCCGCACTTATTTTCTAACATTTCTATAAACTTAACATACCCATCCAAATGAGATTTCTTTTGAAAAATCGAGCTTTGAAATGTACTAGAAATATCATGTATCTTTCTCGCTTCCTTTCCAAAGGATTCTGCGATAAATTCTGTGCAGTGTGTAAGATGCTCTCCTTCAATCCAATTTGCCAATACAAATCGGTACTGTTCATCATTCCAAGTAACTAATGTAAATGACTCCCCTGACCTATTCTTGTTAATTTGCATAAAAGGAATTCCATGCTTACGTAAATAATACGTAAACCGTACTTGCTCTTTCAATTCTTCATTTGATAATGTCCCAAAAGCTGGATTGATTGTTCGATTGCTGTTCATAAACCGTGCGGAATACCGATTTCCATTTACCATGATTTTATAGTGTAGATCTGTATGCCAGCTATTTTTATGTAATTCTTCTTCCACTATTAGTGTATGAATTTCTTTAAAATAATTCATTAATATATCTTTTATTATGTGTTTCATACTATTCTCCTTACATGTAAAAACTTTTAAGATAAGAGGTTTGTAACACCCGCCTAATTTACTCAAACGGAAAATAATAACCTACATAATTAAACACATTTGTAAAAATCATTCTTGTTTAATTCAGAAATCATACGTTACACCGCCTTCCTGAAACTGTTCTATTATAACAGAATATTCCTTATTTGTTCTGGTAGTTGGTTTAAACCGCTGCATTAAGTAAATGGATATATAATGAAATATATAGTAAAAAAGAGCGAACCTCCTGATAGAAGGTTCGCTCTTTACTTTATTTATTCACCTGTTTCAGAAAATCGTTTAATCCGTTCACCGATTTCATCGCGAACACGTTGAAATTCAGACCATTCTTTTCCTGCCGGGTCATCAAATCCCCAGTGAACACGATTTACGTGCGGAGGTGTCGAAGGACAAACAGAATCCGCATGACTACAAAGGGTAACAACTAAATCAGCGTTATTTAAAATATTTACATCAATTATATCTGATGTTTGATCTGTTATGTCGATATTTACTTCTTTCATCGCTTTAATAGCATTTGGATTTACTCCGTGTGCTTCAATTCCTGCAGAATATACATTCCACTTATCGCCTACATATTGTTTGCCCCATGCTTCTGCCATTTGGCTTCGGCATGAATTTCCTGTGCATAAGAAATAGATTGTCTTTTTGTTTTTCATGTTGTTTTCCGCCTTTATTTTTAAATTATACTGGTTGATCATTAAAATATTTACGCTTAAACCAAAAAGCGACGTTTACAAGTGCAATCATTACAGGTACTTCAACTAAAGGCCCGATAACAGCTGCAAATGCTGCGCCTGAATGAATACCAAACACACCAACTGCTACAGCGATTGCTAACTCAAAGTTATTGCTACCTGCTGTAAATGCTAACGTTGTAGTCACCGGATAGTTTGCACCAATTTTTCTTCCCATAAAGAAAGAAACAAAAAACATTACAATAAAATAGATTAATAACGGAATTGCTATTCTTACTACATCTAATGGTACGCTAACAATCATTTCCCCTTTTAAAGAGAACATAACGATGATTGTAAATAGTAATGCAAGTAATGTAAGTGGACTAATCTTAGGTATAAACACCTTTTCATACCATTGTCTTCCTTTTAACTTAACGAGTACAAAACGTGTTAACATACCTGCTATAAAAGGAATTCCCAAATAGATAAATACTGATTTCGCTACTTCTACCATTGTAATATCGACAATAGCCCCTTCAATCCCTAACCATTCTGGAATGACTGTTACAAACACGTATGCATAAACGGAGAAAAATAACATTTGGAATACGGAGTTAAAAGCTACTAAACCTGCTGCATACTCTTTATCCCCATCTGCAAGGTCGTTCCAAACAATCACCATTGCAATGCAGCGTGCTAAACCAATCATAATGAGTCCGACCATGTATTCTGGCTTATCAGGAAGAAAAATAATTGCTAAAACAAACATAAGTACAGGCCCAATAATCCAGTTTTGTACTAAAGATAAAACCAATACTTTTACGTCTTTAAATACTCGGCCCATTTCCTCGTAACGAACTTTCGCTAATGGTGGATACATCATGACAATTAAACCGACAGCAAGCGGGATAGACGTTGTTCCAACTTGCAATGTATTTAGTCCGTCTACTACACTAGGAAACACAAACCCTAAACCAATCCCTACAGCCATAGCTAGAAAAATCCATAGTGTTAAATATCGATCTAGAAAAGATAAACGTTTCATTTTATTTTCCATCTCCTATTAACAACAAGAATTTTTTTCTACTACGTTAGAAGTCGTGCAACAAGATGAATCTTCAATTTTATGAACATCACTATGTGCTTTCGTATAAAAGAATTCCCACTCGTTCCCATCAAAATCCGTTACCCAAAACTTATCTTGAACTGCATAGCAACAAGTCGTATCCATCTCATCACGTGCAAAGAACCCTTCTTTTTCTAATCTTTCTTTATGAAATGTAATTTCTTCAGCTGTATCCACTTGGAAACCAAAATGATTTACCTGATTTCCCTTCACTTCATCTCGTACGTTTAGCGTAAAATTAAGTCCTGGCGTCTCTAATAAAAATTTTGCATAATCTACTTTCACCTTTACTGGTGATACGCCAAATACCTTTTCGTAAAATTCAATAGACTTCTCTAAATTCGTAACATTTATCCCAACGTGAACATATCTCATAGCTTCTTCCTCCTCTTTACATGTTATTAATCAATTTTTTTTGATTAATAGTGCAAAATTTTAACAGCAACTACCTTTGCCTGTTTTTCTAAAGATACAGCATAATTCTTCTGATAATAAATTATTTACTTCCGCATCATTTAAATCATAATAACTCCACGTACCCTTTGTTTCTTTTACAATTAAACCTGCATCTAATAAGATTTTTAAATGATACGACAACTTAGATTGCGTCATTTCAAAAACTTCTGTTAAATCACATACACAAGTCTGGCCCCGCTGGCAAAGTTCATACATAATCTCTAAACGCTTCTGATCCGCCAACGCTTTAAACTTTTTCTCATATAACTTAAAATCCTGTGCCACTGTAGTTTCCTCTCCCTTCATCAATTTTTTTTGATATTTATAGTATATACGCTGATTAATTTATTATGCAACTAATTAATCAATTTTTTTTGATTTATAAAAACCTCCTCACATCATATCTTTGCTACAACTAAAAAGGACCATAGCCTTTTCAAAAATAAAAAACTACGGTTCTTTTTACAACTTAATAGTTACAATGTTTCCGAGGAATGGAGTCTCTATAACTGTTTTAAATTTTAATTTGACCATTATAGCGTAGTGCTCCATCACCATCAAGCTAAGAAAAACAAATACCCCCAAATGAAAAAAATCGATATAACTCTTCGGCAAATAAAGATAACTCTTGTTTTTGGTACATATTCATAAAAAGCACGTCACCCTTTCTCATTAACATAAGAGAATAGTAATGTGCTTTTAATTTCAAAAATAGTCTAAATCCTTAAGTTGATGGTTGTGGGGCGGGACCCCAATAAGAACGGTATCTAAGGTTGGATGAGAGGTGTTAGTTCCATTCCAAAGGCCTCAGCCGAAGATTAACTCAAGTACCGATTTCGGATGACCCCCATGTGATGAAGTTCGTGTCCTGCGATGCCGTACGCGAGGGCGCGCACCGTAATGCTTAGGTTGTTGGCTGTGCCCTTGCGGGTCCACGCCTCCGCCGGTAGCCCGCGCAGCAATGTGATCGTTGATTGCCGTACGGCCCGGTAGTCTTCGGCCAATTGCTCGGTTGTCCAACTTCCGAAAGGAGGCATGAACAATTCCTGATCAAAACCAGTCAGAGACGTCTGGTCCCCTCTTGCGAACCGGAGCAGGCGGTAGGTCATGACGCGTTCCGCATCTGCAATGTGGCCCACGACTTCTTTCAGCGTCCATTTTCCTTCCGCATACCGATATGCGGCCTGGCTTTCGGTCAACGATGCCAGGAGCTCGGTCATTTGCTTTTCCTGGGCGAACAGAATATCGATGATGTTACCGTCCGGCACCAAACGGATATATTCGCCGGAGTTCCCGGCGTATTCTTCTTCTGAAGGTCTTTGATTCATGCGTATTCACCTCTTTATGTACATATAGAAAATTATAGCGCTCGTCTATGTCTAATAAATTCGCGAAATGATAGAACTTCCCTTCTAATAATTGAGGATAAGCAACTATTTAGTTGGTCAGTCGCCACACTATCCTGATTCGTTAGCACAATAAAAATTATCTGTTATACAATATTTCGAAGTTATTAATATATATAGGTAACACTTTCTTTTTTAATTTAAAGATGAATTTTCAATTGTATTTTGAAATGAACCGGAGTAAAACACGCTAGTCTAACTACTTTTTCATACAAGATTTTATGCAAAAAAGAATAGCGAAGATCCCTAGAATCCCCGCTATATCAATGATGTATAAAATCTTGTGTAAGAGATAGATAGACATAGAGACAAAAAATTTAGTAAAAACAAGGAGTTTATGAAAAACTTGCTACCGACAATAGGACGTTATGTAAACCTCATATGAATATGGTATACATCAAGAAATGTACGACTTATTCTAATTTCTTCGTGATAGAATATAATAAATCCATATTTTAACAAAACATAAAAAGGGGGAAAACTTTTGTATAAAAAACTAAGAAAACATCTTATATTAGGTTCCCTATTTCTTATCATTAGTGGCTGTTCAATTTCAACAGGGTACAACACGCAACAAGAAGCATTAAAACAAGGGTTAAAACCAACAAATAATACAGAGTTAGATAAATATAATGCTCTAAAACGTATTATAAAAATAGATGAAAAAATAGCCTTTTTTGTTACACCTGATAATTACATTTCAATAGCAGATTTAGAAATAGAAAATGGAAAATGGACTGTTAGTGGGATAACAGGAGCAACAAATGTAAGTGAATTAGAAGTACAAGATTCTGGTATATCACCTACTATGGGAATATCAAATGGAAAAGTTATTTCTGGTTATCTTAAAAACCCATCTATTAGCAAGGTATCATATGAATCTACCCCAGGACATATTGTAGATTTAGATAAATTCTTACCAAACGAAACAAAGTACAAAGGATGGAGTTTATGGTACGTGATCCTTCCTAATAAATTAGATGATGATTTAAAGTCTTTTGATCTTATTACGACTGTTTTAGAATTTAAAGATACAAATGGCACTATTATAAAATATAAGAACTGATCAACTAAAAACAACTTCCAATAACGAGAATTATGTAAATAAGCTGTCCATGTGGACAGCTTATTGTTTTTTTGCTTAGCATGCAAAATTCGTGTCTTGTTGGCGGGACCCCATTGCCATCAACCTAAGCTTTTGAGATACCCCTATACCGAAATTTCCACCTTTTCACAGTTACTTATGAGAATTCAGCTCATTTTTTCGTTTTGGGGAACAATCAATTTCTTAAGTTGATGGGTATGTGATAATGCTTCCATTTGAACAAATTTTCCTTTTCCATACCGATCACACATCTTTTGTAGAGTAATAGTATCAGCATATCCCAGTTTAAGAGGTTACTTACAAAATATTAAAAATTTTTTTGCGAGAATCCTCCGAAATGTAATACGGACTTTAAATATTTTCATTTATAATTCTCTATTTGTCTATACTTTTCATACCGCTGTTGTATAAGCTCTTCCGAGGATAATAGTATCAATTTTTTTAGAGATGATTCGATTACAGATTCAATCATTTTTGCCTGTGATTTTATATCATTTTGTGCTCCACCTTTAATTTCAGGAATGATTTCATCAATAATTCCTAAATGTTTTAAATCTTTTGCTGAAATTTTCATATGTTCAGCAGCTTCTGGAGCATACTTAGCGTCCTTCCATAGGATAGATGCTGCTCCTTCTGGCGAAATTACCGAGTACCATGAATACTCTAACATATGGATATGGTTACCGACACTAATGCCAAGAGCTCCACCACTTGATGCCTCTCCAATTACAATACAAACAATTGGTACTTTAAGTGTAGCCATTTCAAATAGATTTCGAGCTATCGCTTCAGAAATTCCACGTTCTTCAGACCCTTTCCCTGGATAGGCGCCTATTGTATCAATAAATGTAATAATAGGGCGATTAAATTTATCAGCTTGTTTCATAAGTCTTAGCGCTTTTCTATAACCTTCTGGATGTGCCATTCCAAAATTTCTTTCTATATTTTCCTTTGTATTTCTACCTCTTTGATGACCAATAACCGTAACGGGCATCCCTTTAAATTTTGCAATACCACCTATCATTGCTTTATCATCACCATATAATCGATCACCATGAAGTTCGAGAAAGTTTGTAAACAATAAAGGTATATAGTCCAATGTCGTGGGTCGGTTACGTAGCCTTGCAATTTGAACTCGTTGAAAAGGTGTAATATTAGAATAAATTTTATCTTGCATTTTATTTAAACGTTTTTCTAATTCATGAATTTCTGACGATAAATCTACATTATTTTCTTTCATAATTTTCTTTAATTCATCAAATTTCTCTTTTAATTCAATAATAGGACGTTCAAAATGCAAACTCATTTTATCCTCCAAATGTTATGACTTACCTCACTCTAATCAAAAGGCTTAGAAATAGAATCAATAAATAATTCAAAACCATCCACAACTATTTTTTGTTCTGATTCTGATAAATTATTGAGAATACTTTGATAAAATGTAATGGATTGCTCTCTTAAGCAATTAACAGTTATGTGACCTTTTTCTGTGAGGTGCAGAAAAAGTTCTCTTCTATTTTTTTCATTTACTTCACGATAAATAAGCCCCTTTTTTACTAACTTATCTACCAATCTACTTACAGTTGAAGTCTCTAATCTAAGTTTATTGGATAGTTGCCAAACAGTTAGTTTTTCCACCTCTAGTTCCTCTAACGCCATCATTTGAGAAGTTGGTAAAGGTTTTTCAAATGGTCCATTGGGCAAATTTTGAGATTCAAAAACCCCAGTTATTATAATCATTTTCTTAATATCTGTTCTTAGTTTTAAGGCATCTTCTCTTTTCAAATAGGTCACCCTCCTACAACTAATGTATCATACATCAATTGTATTATACATGAATATGTTTTTTCACAAGCTTAACCTAAGCCAATATTACAACATGGACGAGATATTTCTTCTTGTTAAAATGGTATAAGTAGATTGTTTTCTACAAATGGCAGAACATCAATTATGTATCAGGGGCCTTTATGGGGTACCGCTCATCGCAATCAAGCTAAGAAAATAAAACTACCCAAAAAACGAAAATTTTGTGATAACTTGTAACAAAAAACTCATAATTTTTTTTGGGAGTTCTAAATTCTTAAGTTGATGGGCATGGGGTAGCACCACATCGCCATCAAGCTAAAATTTTATAGCACCCCCAGAACGAAATTTTGTACTATCTTGTAACAAAATGCTCATTTTTTCGTTTTGAGGTATTTGCGTTTCTTAGTCTGATAGTGATGGGGTGGGCCCCACACAGTACGATTTTATTTCAAAGACACAACGATCTTACTACACACTGTTTATTTATCCCACACTCTCATCTGCTAGTATTACTATTTTTTATTACTAATGTTGCCGTTTCACTCGGATGGCTAAGAGGAAAATGATGGCCATATGGAACAAAATCAACCTTACCAAGATGCGATGGAGCAGAATAGCCTCTGTCATACTCCCCCCAAATAATGTGAAGATTATACTTTGTTACTTCATTGAAATCACCTTGATCGTTTTTCAGTAGTAAACTGTTAAGCTGAACCGTAGTATTTAAAATTCTAGGAGAAGTAAAACTGTTACTTATTTTTTCGATATAATGTTCAGGGATGCTCTCCATACTTTCAAACAAACCATTACTTAATAAATAACGCCCTATCAAATTAGTAGTTGCCAATTTTAATGTCCATTTGTTCATAAATTGGGGAACATTTAGCGATTTAGCATTTTTTTTAGCAACAGGTGGCTGAAGTAAAGTGATTGAATACTTCTTATCTATGTACTCTTGTACCAATGCTTCCAGAAGAATAAACGCACCGAATGAATGGCCAATTAGATGTGCACCATTAGTAGCTTTCTCCAATAACTTTTTCACTACATTCAAATAGATATCTAGAAGATTTTTCTCTTGTTTAAAAGGAGAACGTCCCAAACCTGGAAGATCCAAGATCCATACAGGTTGACCAGTTTTTTCATGAAGCTCTTGTGCTAAGGGAAATAAATCCTCTCCATCACTCAATAAACCATGTAATAAAATAAACGGTTTACCCTCTCCTTGTAATTGGTAAAGGGTAGTGTTATCGCATAATGTTCGTTTAAATAAATGATTATGCTGGCCATTTTGATACATCATTCGATAATCCAGATCAGCTACTACGGCAGGGAAAAATTTCATTACACTCGTCTTCTTAAACCAATCTCCTCCCATAATTTTTTTCGCTGAAACATTTGAAAATTTTCGTTTTGTAATAAAATTCAGTCCATCAGAAGGAATTTTTGTTATTTTACTTACTCCACTATTCATAATTGCTTTCATAAGTGGCATTGGGACAGAGATTTTTGGTGCCCTCATATTCATACTTTCCGACATAATACTTAATAATTCAGCAATGTTCTGATCGTGCTGTTTGTCTTCAACAAGTGTATATGTTTGAATAGTCGGTTGTTCCAATCTGAAAACCTGCACAATAAACTTCGCAAGCTCATCGTTTGAAATCAGTGGTAACCTATATCCCTTACCTCCAGGAATCACTGGCATGAGCCCTCTTCGCATACTCATCACAAGCAAACCTAATCCTGCTATCTGCTCTGTACTTCCTGTTTTACTACTACCGACTACAGTTGGCGGATTAATTACAGAAAGCGGATAACCTACTGCTGATGCCTGGTGACGGATATAAAGATCTGCTAAAAATTTTGTTCTCTCATATGGATTTTTTATTTTCAAATAATTGTTTCCTTCTTTAAACACATCAATTGCAATCTTGCTATTTTTATCATCAAAGGGACTCATATAACCTACAACATGAATAAATTGTTGCAAGCCCTTCAATTGATGAATGCTTTTAGCTAATTCACTAATGTGTTTGGCGCCATTTAAAAATACGGAAGCTGCCTCTTTACTTGCCGCTTGAATATCCATGGGGCCTCCTGCGTGAATAATCACATCCGTTTTCAATACCCTCTCCTTATCTTCAGCACTTAGACCTAAATCTATTTTCGTCAAATCACCTTCAATAAAGTGCATAACTGCCTTTTTTAAGATGCCTCTTTCTTGAAAAAGGCGTATTGCTTTACTTTTCGACCTTACTAAAAGAAGAATTTTAACATCCTCTTTGGCTAATTCTTTTACTAATTGCTTTCCAATAAAGCCTGTTCCACCAGTTAAAAATACTGTTCTCATATAAAATCCCCTTTTTAGTACTAATTAGTACTAATTTGATGTAAAAAAAATGCTTCTTTTATCGAAGCAATTTTAAAAAATGATCTGCTGTTTTCGTAATTACAGTTGCATCCTTCAATGTTTCTGAAATAAATAACGCTCCTTCAAGATTTGTAATAAAAAGTGATGCAACCTCATCAATATTAATCGTGTTTCTGAATTCTCCATTCTCTACCCCTTGTTTAAGTAATAGAGAAACTTTCTTTTGTAATCCTGTAAAAAAAAGACCTATTTTTTCTTTTATTTGCGTGGCCTGTTTAGGACTTTGAATATAAAGAGTAATAAATGGACAGCTCCCCTTATACTCTCTCGACTGAACTCCTTGTGATAATTGCTTTAAAAACAGTTGGATACGATCTTCAACTAAAAATTGGTTCTGAGAAAGTACGTCATCAATTGCAGATTGATACATTTCAATCCAATAATCAACGACCCCTTCTAATAATACTTCCTTATTAGAAAAGTGATAATACACATTAGACTTTGAAACTTTGCTTACACGTACTAATTCATCCATACTTGTATAAGCAAACCCTTTTTCTAAAAATAATGTTGCAGCTACTTCAATCACACGTTTTTGATTCATTAATTTTACCTTTTTCATAACTAGAACTATATAGTACTAATTTAAATGTTGCAAGGATTTATTTTAATTTAGAAAAAAGTTTGATTAAAAAAGTTCCACTAACATTGATTTTACTGCAAAAAAATCTTATTTTGAATAAAGTGGAACTGAACCCCGAAATTGTGAATTCACTATCGTCTAATAGGGGTCACCATACATACCCATCAACTTAAGAAAAAGAAATGCCCTCAAAACGAAAAAATGAGCGGCTTCTCAAAATAGCTATCTGTAGAGAAAGAAAATTTTAATTTAGGGGGATATGAAAATATTAGCTTTATGGGTATGAAGTAGTGCCCCTATAAACAAAATCCTCCAGAAACATCTAAAATTTGCCCTGTTACCCAGCGGCTATCAGAAGAAGCAAGGAATGCTACTACATCTGCAATATCTTCAACTTGCCCTATTCGTCCGAACACAGATGAATTCGTAGCAAAATTTCGTATTTCCGGATTATCTAGCAATTTCGCATTTATATCTGTCTTCGTATATCCAGGCATAATTGTATTCACTGTTATACCTCTTTCTCCAAGATGTTTAGCTAGAGGAAGTGTCATCGTATTTAGTGCACCTTTACTTAAACCGTATGCAATGGACCCTGTAAAACCAAGTCTTACTTCAGCTGATGAAATGTTAATAACTCGCCCCTCCGCTCGTAATAACGGTAATGTTTGCTGAATTAAGAAGAACGGTGCTTTAATATTTACAGACATAATTTCATCAAAAACTTCTTCTGTCGTATTTTCAATTGTTCCTTGTGTACCTATCCCTGCATTGTTTACTAAAATATCAATCTCTGATGTACCAACTCTTATTTGTAATTCATTCTTCAATTGTTCTACTATCTTTTTGACACCATCAATTGAATTGAAATCCGCTTCAATTAAGAATGCCTTTCCTCCATTTGATTCAATCTCACTAATTGTTTCATCTGCAGCTGCTTTATTTCGGCCATAGTGAATTGCAACTAATGCACCGTCGTTTGCCAATCTCATCGCAATCGCACGACCAATACCGCGACTCGCCCCTGTTACTAACGCTACTTTCCCATCAAGATTCTTCATTTTTTCCACCCTTCCTAAATTTCCGTTTAATAAATCCTATACTTATATTTTTAAGCAAATACTAATAATTTTAAATATAGATTTATAGGTAATTTAGTTCCTTCACTTATGATATTATAGTTATAATTTACGATTTACTTTAGAAAATAAAAAGGGGGGCTATCCAATGCAAAACGCAGTAAAACTAGATGAAATTGACCATAAAATTATGAACTTGTTGTATGAAAATGCAAGAATTTCTGTTTCAGAAATAGGACGTATTATATCCATGACGCAGCCTGCTGTAAAAGAACGCATTAACAAGCTTGAAGATCAAGGGGTTATAGCTGCTTACCGAACGAAATTTGAGCCTTCCAAAATTAATAAAAACATCCAAGCATTTATTATGTTCAAAACGAGTCAATGCTCTGATTTCATCCAATATTGTAATGCCGCTCCTGAAGTAACAGATTTATATCGAATTAGCGGGGAATTTAATTATATGATGAAAGTCATGAGCGATTCGATGGATTCTCTCGCTGCATTTTTAGACTCTTTAATGCAATTTGGATTATCATCTCCTTTAATTGTTTTAAAGAGTGAATTTGAAGAGAAATTGTCGTTCTGATAAGAGGGTACTAAGGTAGAAATATGAAGTGTATGTGGAAAAATTCTTTTATAATATAATAAAACCAGCCACTGGTTCTTTTTTCATTCAATTTCCTACTAAAAAATCCCGAGTATAATTCTCCTTCTTCCCTATCCTTGATTCTTCCGCGCCTCCCTAAACTCCTCCTTCACCTTCTCTAACAAACCTTCTTCTGTAATTAATCGATACGCTGTATTCGCTAGTGCTTTTGCCGATGTAATTAATGCTTTGTCCCCGAGTTCTGAACGAGCTGCTTCTCTAAATTCATTCGTATGTGCAATTAAATCGTCTGGACCGATTTTAATGTACGGATGAATTGTCGGTACGACTTGGCTTACGTTTCCTGCATCCGTTGAGCCAATTCCTACTCTTTCTTTACGGTTTACCTCTTCACCTAGTAGTTCTAACTCTTCCGCTACGACGTCATTAAATGTTTTTGTTACGAGTAGTTCATCGATTTCATTTTGGAATTGATGAATTTTCACTTTTGTGCCTGTTGCTAACGCTGCCCCTTGTGCGATGTTTCTTACTTTCTCTGTTACTTCCGCACATCTTTTTCTCGTTGCTGCGCGGATGAAGAACCTTGCTGCGGCGTAGTCAGGAATAATATTAGGTGCTTTTCCGCCCTCAGTAATAACACCATGAATTCTCACATCTGACGGAAGTTGTTGGCGAAGTGCATTAATACCGTTATAAAGCTGGATAATCGCATCTAATGCGTTAATTCCTTCTTCTGGTGAGGCCGCTGCATGAGCTGTTTTTCCGTAAAAATGAAAATCAAGTGGATCGACCGCTAGTGATGGACTCGTTGGAGCTGTTTTTCCGCTCGGATGAATCATAAGCGCCGCATCAATGTTTTTAAATAAGCCAGCTTTCACATAACTCGATTTTGCGCTACCATTTGGCCCGCCCTCTTCTGCTGGTGTTCCGAACACGACAACTTCTCCGCCGATTTCCTCAAGCGTTTCTGATAACGCGATCGCTGCTGCAACGCTAATTGTTCCGATTAAATTGTGACCACACGCATGACCGAGTCCTGGTAAAGCGTCATACTCAGCTAAAAATGCGATAACTGGTCCTTGTTTCCCGGAACTTTTCCGCGCGATAAATCCTGTTTCATGACCAGCTATATTGTGCTGCAACTGAAATCCTGCGCTTCCTAACAACAAACTTAACGTTCTTGATGCGTAAAATTCTTGGTTACCAATCTCCGGATTCGCATGAATATTATGACTTGTTTCTATGTACTTTTCCTTATTTCTTTCTATACTCTCTTCAATTGTTTTTCTTTGTGACGTTACTCCTGTCGCTCCCATTTTTCTTCCTCCTTTTATTTTCACGTAAAAAAGCCTCTTTCTAAAAGATAGAAAGAGGCTTCTGTATATACAGTCAAAATGAGCTTCTTTCTTATCTTTCAAGTTACCTTGCTGGAATTGGCACAGTATTCATAAAGAATCCGCTGCCGAGGTGTCATAGGGCCAGTCCCTCAACCTCTCGTGATAAGAATTTTCATAAAATTATATTAAATTATTTTCATTCTAAGTTCATTCCAGGCAAAAGTCAAGGAATTCCTATCTGAATTTACCGAATATCTAAAAACCCTTTTAATACGCCAATTGTTTCAGGTGCTTGTAATCTTGCACATATGTACGGAAATTCCATACTTCCTTCAAACATCATTTGAGATGTAAGAGGTGCTCCTGCCCAAAAGATTTCATCATCGATTACTATAAACGGGAACGCTTTGTTTTGCCTTTGTAATTTTACATTTTTTAATGGAACTGGTCCATCACTATACACCGTTATTTGCGCATTTGTACGCATTAACGCTTGCCATACTCGTTTATCTACTTGCCTTGTACTTGGAAGGGAAATGATAATTTTTCGTTTCGCAGCTAAAATATCTTTTAATAACCCTTTCGGTTCTTCAAGATTCATTTCCATAAACCAGCGTAAACGTTTCGAGATTTTTCGCTCCCACAATTGTCTTGATGTCGTGCGATCATACACATCTCCGTGACGTTCTATATGAGCTGTTAATTGCGATAACGCTTGTTTTCTCGAAAGATTTTTACGCATGTAGTGGCAATCTGATAATTGAATGAACTTCCCTCTCGCTCTCGTTACTGCTACATTGACGAGGCGATGGTTTTTATGATCAAAGAATAACACGCCAGGGCGTTCTTGCGGATAACTATCTACCGTATCAAAGATCATCATATCTCTTTCAGACCCTTGAAACTTATGAACTGTCGCCGCTAAAACTGGTATGTTTTGATATTTCGTTTTCTGCAACATTTCTCTAATGCACGTTGATAAAAAGCGGGACTGTGCCCTGTAAGGCGTAACTACACCGATAGATTGAACACCGTCTAACAATCCAATTAACATCATTTGCATCGCTACTAACCCAGACATAATATTAAAACGAGAACCGGAAGCAGCGTCTTTTAAAGAAAAGGCTCCCATTAAGCTCGTATCAAATAAAACACTCGCCTCATTTGCGAACGGTTGCAGTTTCGCAAGTTCTTTACGCTCTGAAACAGATGGATGATCGTACACTCTATTTTTATAAATAAATGAATTCGTAAACTTCGATATATCCGTATGCATACGTCTTTGCTCCTGCAGCATAAAAAGGTTCGGATGTGCTTCTGATTTATTTACAGAATCAACAATCCCTGCATGATAAAACATATCTTCACCGAGCCATTTTCGAACGAGTTCATGGTTCGCCATCGCAATTGGAGGTAACTGTAAAAAGTCACCACAAACGACAATACGTTTCCCAAGTGAAGCAGCTAATGCAATTTGCGGAACATATGCCATACTTACTTCATCTACGACAACTAAATCAAATGTACGCTCATAAATAAGTGAATCAATAGCACATTTCGATAAAGTCGCACCGATTACTTTCGCATTTTCAATGTATTCTTTTTCTACTTCTTTAATTTTCGCTTTTTGCTTTCGAAGATCACTTTCAATCTCTTGTATACGCTTCTTATCAGCAGAAGTCGCTTTATATGATAAAATCTTTTCACGAAGATCTTGTCGTGTCTCTTCTAAATAGAGTCTTTCTTCTCCCCAAGATCCATTCGTCGTTTCAACTAACTTCGATGCAAGTAACGTTTCATGATTTCGTATATGTTCATGTTGACTATAACCGTAACGAACGATTTCACCAGGTGTCCATTTCTTTTTCTTCTCAATTTGCTTCGTTACTTCGCTCATTAATACGTCAACTGCCGCATTACTATGAGCTAACACAAGTACCGATTTTCCTTTTTGATAATGAGCAGAAATAATACGCGATAAATTGTAAGACTTCCCTGTTCCCGGTGGTCCCCACACATACGTTGTTGGATTGTAAAAAGAACGATACGCCAATTCATTTTTCGTATTTTTCATCTTTTCAATATGTTTCGGACTGCTCGTCCCATCAACAAGACGCTTTATACGATTACGTTTTAGCTTATCTTTATGTGCCTCTTTCAATCGCTCTTGTAGTTGTTCTAACAATTGCCACGGTTCACTGTATAAAACGGCTTCTCGTATTTCGCCTTGTATATAATCATTTAACTTCAATTCGATTTCTAATCCATGTACAGATAATACTTCCCCTGTCGCTTCCTCACCATCGAACTCAATTCGAATTGGTGAACCTTCAGGTAAGCTTACTTCCGAAATAAGCTGAAATACGTATACTGTACTTTCATAATCTGTATATAAAAAACGACCGTTAATGATAGAGATTTTACTACCACCTATCGTTTTCCAATGTTTAATTTCATATGCTAATGCATAATGCCACTCTTTCATTGTTTCCGATAATGAAGGAGTTTGAGTAGTTGTATTCATCGTATAATCTCCTTCCTTCTCCCCAAACATACTTTCTCACTATACCATATAACACGCTAAAATTTGTAAGGTTTTTATCTTGCTTATTTTCTTAATTTTCAATAATATATTGTATATAATTTTCAGAAAGAAGGAATCCACATGCCAGTTAGACGAATCGAACACGTTGGACTTATGGTTACAAACTTAGAAACATCTATTTCATTTTATAAAGAAGTAGTTGGCTTACAGCTCATTAAACGTATGGGGCACCCAAATCCAGACTTAAAACTCGCTTTTTTAGGTGTGGAAGAATCGAAAAAAACGATACTTGAACTCATTGAAGGTTACAACTCTTCCCTTCCGGCAGAAGGAAAAGTACATCACATTTGTTTTAAAGTGGATTCATTAGAGGATGAAATCGAAAGACTAAAGAAACAAAAAGTAACCTTTCTACTAGGAGAAGAAATTGAAACATTACCAGATGGAACACGTTACATATTCTTCGCTGGTCCTGATGGAGAATGGATTGAGTTTTTTGAGACGGAGAGATAAAGTGAAACTTTAATCAGTGGGGTTTTGTTCATCCCCCACTGATTATTAGTTGAACCAATCGGGCTTTTACGGGCAGTTGATCCCCACCTAACTTCTGTGCTTCCTCTGGATTTTGAGGTGGGAGTCTTACTGCCCGTTAATGCGGGATAAAGTAAGACTTTAAGATAGAAAAGGAGCCGGAATTCCGGCCCTTTTTTTAACTAGTAACAATAAAACATACCTTCAATCCGAAGGCTTACCTATATTAAAAACAATCATTTTATTAGTAGTAAAGAATGATAAATACAGTCTATATTATTATTTTTTGGATACTTATACTCTTTCCAATCTTGTATGTAATTAAGATAAAGCCTTGGAATTTAAAAGTAGCTGCCGTATTTGTTGGAAGAATTCTATTAGGTATTATCTTTTTCATAAATGGAATAGTATTAGGTCTGCAGCGAAATTGGGCAGAGCCTCCCTATGAAACCGAATGGGATTTCTTTATAAAGTCTTTACTAAACGGAAAAACTGATGCGCTTATACACCTATCACTTCTAATTATTATCATTACTTTGGATTTAGTAATTACATTTTATTATATTAATAAAAAGAAATAGGATGTTCTCTTCTATTTCTTTTCTTAATGTTATAAAAATCTTTCAAATAGCTCTAACTTGCACAATGCTTCCCGTTAATATAATACGCTGATTCTGTGAAAACCGTAAATACAACCTCTACTTCTGGAAGTCCAAAATCCATTACATATGTAGTAATGGCCTTGGCAAATCGATCACGAATTTCCTGTCCACGCTCGAACCATTTCACTTCAATAAGAGGAAACGCTTCTATTTCTTCTCCATTGAATACAAACGTAGAACTTGGTAGTTCCAAGGTAAAATTATCCGTACCACACTCACAGATATCTGCGAGCTCTTCTACTAATGGCTTGCTTATACTTTTTAATTGTTCAATAGTAATTCCACGAAACACAACATGCGGCATGTGAATCCCTCCGTTAGATAGCTTTATATTTGCTCACATCATAACACAATTTATTTTGCTGCACTAACATCTATTGGTACATTTCAATGACATTCTTAAGAATGATCATATGTTATTGAAGCAATACATGTATTGTAACCTAAAAAATAATAAAGGGGTATTGTCACATCGATATCAAACTATCAAAAAGAGATGACCCTAAATTAAAAAACACGCTATTCTTTCTGTAGCATCAATTCAAAAAAGAAGGGATTCCCCCCTTCTTTTTTAAATTCCGTGTCCCTCATTATTTACTATAACCACGATTCAGTTTAGTTAACTTTTCATTGATGTGAAAAATTCTTATTCTAATATCTTTAACACCAGATGCTTGCAGTCTGTTTTTGTGCATTTCGGCATATTTTTCAGCATCTTGTTTTTCTTCAAATACATAGATGCCTCCAGCTTCTTTCGTTTCTTGATTCTCCGTCCATATTTTCGAATGGAATCCTTCTTCTTCATTAATACTTTTTGCTAAATCCCAAAATACTTTTTCCATTTCTTCACCAAAAGGACCTTCAAATGGAAAATCAACTTGTAATAAATATGCCATTTTTATTCACCCCTTTTTCAATTCGAATGCATGTAATACCTTAAATGAATGCTACTATTATTCCTGCATTCATTTAAGATTTCACCTGCTTTTTCACAGACACTTTTATAAAATAATTACAAAATGATAGCAACTTAAACGCGTACATTTTAACGGCTTAAGATTATGTTTAAAAAATATGATACAAACTTACCCCTACACTAAGAACAAACAAAACAAGCGCAGGTATCGCTTTCTTAAAGGGATCTTTCGCTAATACGATAAGAGTTAATGCAGCTGCAAGCATCGTACCGCCTAACAAAAATCCTGCCAATAAAGCTACTGTCGGGAACCAGATTCCTATCAACATTCCAATTGCTCCTACAATCTCAAAAGCCCCAGTTAAGAAATTAAAAAACGAAGGTAAACCAAATCGTTTGAACTCATCTGCCATTTTCCCAGATATAATTTTCGTACCTGTCATTATAAAGAATAGAAACAAAACAACTTTTACAATATTAATTAATATTAAAATAGTAATCACATCTTTCTTATTTATTTGATAAAAACTCAGTATTGCTCAGATAGTAGCTACTATCCTTTCCAATATTAAAGAGATGCAAAGTACATGCTATAGCATGTATAATACAGAAATTTGACTGCAACAAAGTGATCCTGAATCAAACATCATACAAAATAAAGCTATCTCCCCATTCCTTCAAACAAATTACATGCTATAGCATATATAAGACGGAGTGTGTTCCTTATAAATAGTATAGCATCAATAAGGAACACATATTAATAACGTGTATCATACAATTTGTTTAATAATGATTGTAATAATTTGATCTCTTCTTCACTCAAATTACTCGTAACGAAATGGTGAGCGTCTTTCACTACAGGCAAAATTGTGTTTTTTAACTCGTCACCTTTTTCAGTTAAAAAAAGGTTGTGTGAACGCCTATCTTGGTCATTCAAAGCCTTCTTTACAATCCCTTTTCTCTCCATTGACTGTATCATTCTTACGACAGTAGTTTGATCTTTATCGATAGCTTCTGCTAACTCTTTTTGAGTAGTGCCCCTTTGGCTACAAAGAACACTAATAATCCCCCACTGCTCTGGTGTAACTCCAAAAGGCTTTAATTTCTTAGTAAAATAATTAGTCATTTTCACATCAGTACGATGAACTAGATAGCCTATTAAATCATGTAAGTTCATATATCACCTCGATAAATTAAAATATAAAAGGGTATAGCATATCAATCAATTATTCACAGTGCATTTGCTTGTTTTACTTACTATATGCTATAGCATATATATTAATGTAGGTCATTTTAATTGTCAAATGAATTACCTATTGTTTTTCTACGGCAAAATTCATTCAAGCGGTTATAGAGGGTATACCTATCCCCCATCGATTTGACACTGTGCTAGAAACTGTTAAGCCAGTGCGCAAAAGTTTAAATTTCAAATCACGTCAAGAAATTGGTTAACACCATACCCATCAAACTAAGATTATGTAACTTTGGTTTCATATAAGATTTTTTCTTTTTCTACAGTATCAATCCAGCTTATTAAAAATAAGAAAACCCCATATTCAATAAAAAATACAGGGTTTTTATAAAGCAGTTTATTTTGTTTAAAGTTATACTTAGTCGAAAGAAGTTCGTAAATTAAATATTACTTATCTAATTAAGAAGAATTTAGATTCCGGCCCAAACATCTTTTCCATATCGCCCTTCATCTTGCACATGTTCCAACCAATCCCTTGCTTCTTGTTCACTGACTTCATGAATTTCTTGATATGCTTGACAAAGGGTGTCTTCTACGTCAGGAGCCATTTTACTTCCATCACCACATATATAAAGATGAGCCCCATTATCTAATAACGAAATTAAATTGATTCTATCTTGTTTTATTAAATGCTGTACATATGTTTTAGGATATCCTTCTAAGCGAGAAAAAGCTGTGTGTAAAGAGATTAATCCATCTCTTTCATCATTTTCTAGTTCTGTACGATAGAGATAATCCTTTTCAGGATGACGACAACCAAAATATAGATGTGCTTGTCCTAAGTTAATACCTTTTTGCTTTTGAACACGACGCGCTTGCAAGAATCCACGGAATGGTGCAATTCCAGTACCTGGTCCAACCATGATAATTGGTGTTTCTGGATTTTCAGGTAATTGAAAGTTTGATTGTGGCGTTCGAATGAAACAGATAATCTCATCTTTATTATGACGCTGAGCTAAATAATTAGAAGCGACTCCTTCATATGTCCCTACCCCACTCCATGCAGGTGCATTAACAACACCAACCGTAATGCTCAGACGATCCTGTGCAACGAGTGGAGAGCTTGAAATAGAATAGTAACGCGGTTTGAGCGCAGGAAGAAGTTCTAAAAAGCGTTCAAATCGGAGTTCACAAGCCTCATACTTTTCAAGAAGATCCAACATTGAAATACGTTTCTTTAATATTTGTTCATGATAAACTCCCTCTTCCAATAATGATTCCAATTCCTTTTTATGAGGCGGGCATGCTGTAAATGTTACCATTTCTCGTATTTGTGCTCGAGTGGCTGCTTCTTGAACTTCTACACTATAACTAAGAAGGTCAAATAAACTAACAGGACTGTCTAAAGGTATGTGATTTACACTTCGTCCACTTGCACTCAATATGACTTGATCCTTCCCATTTAATCCAAAGCGTTTTAAAATTCGGTTGACATTTTTCTCACTATTAATTGGCAGCACCCCAAGGTGGTCACCTTCTTGATACGTAGCGCCTTCTGGCAAGGATATCTCAATATGTCGCGTGCTTCTTTCACTGCTAGATGATTGAAGTTCACGATTTTCTAGTATAGATGCATAAACTGCTTCATATGTTCGCGCAAGAGGAGATCCTCCAAGACGACTAACAAATTGTAAACTTAATGTACTGCGTTCTTTCTCAATGTTTTTGTTAAGTTCCAATCCAAATGCCTTCATCGCATCAGACCACATACTTTGTTTCCATTGCTCGAGCTGTTCCTCGAAATCACCACTTGCATCCGCTTCTCCACGTGTAGAAAATCTTGTTGCTCCTTTTTGAGCCATTTGCTCATCAATGTATCTTGGAATTCGCTGATAAGTACTAGCCCAATTATGATCTCCACAACCAAAAACTGCGTATTGAACACCTTTTAGCTCATCCGATTTTAATTCCTCCAACCATTGCACAAACTGCCCTGCATTACTTGGTGGTTTTCCATTATAAGAAGAAGTTACAATAAGAACCGCCCCTTCTTTTGGCAGACTTCCAATTCGATCGTTAAGTGCTACCACTTCCGTTTGAACACCTTCTAAACTAGCTGTATCTGCTAGTTCTCTTGCAATACCTTCTGCTACCCCTGTATCCGATCCATACAGAACAAGAAGCGAAAGATTATCGGCTCCAATAATAGAAGGAGTCTTCTGAACTTGCTGTTCGATTTCATCGTTTTTCAGTTTCTCCTCTATAGGCGCAAGAACAGTAGTATGGCTAATAGTTTGATTTCGGGGTAGAATCCTAATTTTAAAATCACCAGGCTTTAGCGTTAATGTTTGTTTTACGTCCAGCTGATAGTCTTGATAATCGATGAATTCAAAATGTTGAAGAAGCATCCCCATTACGAGTGTGGCTTCATGAAGTGCAAACTGCATACCGATACATGCTCGTTGACCATTTCCAAATGGCTTATAAGCATGATGGGGAATCTTATCCAGCTCTTCAAATCGTTCAGGTTGGAATTCTTCCACATTGTCTCCCCACGCGTCTTTATCCCTATGTAGCTGTGGAATAAGAACAGAAATACGATCTTCTCCTTTCTTAATTGGATATTTCCCACCAATCACTGTATCTTCTTTTGCATAGAGACTGAATGCTGGAGCAGTAGGCCATAGACGTAGCGATTCATTTAAAATCATCCGGATATACTTTAATTTCATAACTTGTTGGTATGTTGGAGTGGGATCTGTTAAAACCCTATCTACTTCTTCATAGGCTTTTTTCAATTTATCTGGATTCTTTAATAAAAAATAGATTGCAAAAGATAATAATCCACTTGTTGTTTCATGCCCAGCTATTAAAAAAGTGATAATTTGGAAACGAATATTTTCATCATCTAATTTTTCACCAGTTTCCGGATCCTGCACATTTAACATACGGGAAAGTAAATCATTTTCTTCCTGATTTCCACTACTTTTACGTTCAGCAATAATATTATCTACTAAAGAAAACATAGATTGAATATCATGCTGAAATTGACGTTTCGTTCTCCACATGAGTTTGTCTTCTATATCCAGCCGCTGTAATTGGTGCATCGCCTCATCTAGAGCACGGCTCATGCTAGTAATAAAAGGATGAGGGGTCTCACGATAATAGCTATTAAATCGATAATTAAAACCACATAGACCAATTGTATCCAATGTAAGGCGAGTCATATCCTCCGGAACATCTACGTTTTCATTCGGATTAAGCCGTGCCCATTTTTGAACGAGTTGTACAGCAATATCGACCATCATAGCATGATAATCTTTCATTGCTCGTTGGCTGAATGTAGGCATCAAAATATTATGAGCTTTTTTCCAGTTAGGCTCGTGAGTCTCGCTTGTAAATAATCCGTCTCCAGCAAAGGCGCGAACTTTCGCTAAAGCACCCTCTATACTTTTATCAAATCTTGTTTCGTCACAGACTTCTGCTACCAGTTCATGTCCAGAAACGACAATGATGGTATCACTTAAAGTTTGAATTCGAAAAATGGGACCATACTCTTCCGCTATCTTGATAAAGGATAGGGTCGGTTTATCTTTATCGATTAATGGGAGATTCCCCAGCAATCCATATGTTTTCGGTTGAGGAATGGCAGATACTTTTTTATCCATTAAAAACACCCTTTCAAAAAAGCATGAAATAAAATATCCCATTCAATAAAAAGAAGATAGCAATGAATCGCCTGGGATAAGGATATGTAATTGATTACCTTATTTTATCTTTTCCCGAACTATTCACGATTATGATATTGCTTATAAGGTTGGTAATCTAAGTTGTTTGTTGATATTAGATTTATAACTTGCAGAGAAAATACTAAATTAAAATGAAGCGTATTATTATAATGTTTATCACAAATTGAGAGCTAAAGATTGTAGTATTGGGAAAACTAGTAGTTCCTAATGTCAATTCAAACAAATACGATAAGCAAGTATACTGTGTTACTAATGAAAAAGGATCTGATATGAATATCAGATCCTTTTTACTATATATAATTATTTCACTGGTCCTTTTCCAAGTTTAAATACCAGCGCCTTAGCAGCAGAAATTTGCATTTCTTCATAGTCTAACTAAACAGCAAAAACTTATAGGAATCATGATCTTAAGTTTTATTTTACTCTACCGATTTAACCTCTCCACAGCTTCCGCACTTGTATCTACACGTTTAACGAAAAAAACTAATAGTAGTGCAACAACATTCATGCCAAGCGCTACATAGAATGAATATTGAATTCCGGATAATAAAGCCTTCTGAGTTAACATTGCCTTCGTAGCCTCTGTGAAGGTTGTAGGATCTACATCAACCATTAGACTTTCAGCTTTTGTTTTTGTTACAGAATTCATAATCGTAACAAGAATAGCAGTACCAATCGAACCGGACACTTGTTGAGCTGTATTATTAACAGCTGTACCGTGCGGATTTAAGCGAGTTGGTAATTGATTAAGTCCGTTTGTCATAAGTGGCATCATCACCATCGCCATCCCAAACATCCGCAATGTGTAAATAAGAATAATATGTGTGTGACTAGAATCGAGTTGCAGGTTTGCTAGCATATAAGTTGAAACGGCTGTAATGGAAAGTCCTACTATACCAAGAATACGAGGGCCATATTTATCAAATAGTTTACCTGTAATTGGTGACATAATCCCCATTATTACCGCACCTGGAAGCATCATCAGCCCAGAGCTCAGCGGTGAAATACCGCGGACATTTTGTACATAAGCTGGGGTTAAAATCATACCCGAAAACATGGCCACTGCGTTAACAATTGCAATTACAGACGCAAGTGCAAACATTGGGTACTTGTAAACACGTAAATCCAATAACGGTTCATTCATTTTTAATTGACGGATAATGAAAGTAATTAGGGCAATAGCGCCTATGATTAAGGTCGTTAAGACAACTTTATTCGTCCAACCGTCAGAGCTTGCAGAACTGAATCCATATAACAAACCGCCAAAACCGACAGAAGATAATAATAATGAGAGATAATCAAGTTTTACATTTTTGTTTTGTCTCATGACATTCTCAGATTTCCAAATCCCTAACAGTAAGCTAATGATTGCTAACGGTAAAATCATTTCAAAAAGCAAACGCCAGTCATAATACTCTACAATATAACCTGATAGTGTCGGTCCAATTGCTGGAGCTGTAATCATAACCAATCCAAAAATCCCCATTGCTGTCCCCCTTTTTTCTCTTGGAAAGCTTACTAGCATAATATTCATTAACAAAGGCCCCATGACTGAAGAACCTGCTGCTTGAACCATCCGGCCAGTAAGTAATAAACTAAAGTTCGGTGCTAAAGCCGCTAAGGCCGTACCAAGAATAAAAATCACCATAGATGTAATAAATAAGCTCCTATTGGAGAAGCGGGTTATTAAAAATGCTGATGCCGGAATTAATACACCACTTACAAGCATATACCCTGTAGAAAGCCACTGGATCGTTGAATAATCTTTAATATCTAAATCCTTCATTATTGATGGCAAGGCCACATTTAAAAGCGAGTTATTTAGAAATGAAACAAATGCCCCAATAAAAAGGATTACAAGCATTAAATATGGTGGTTTTCTTTTATGTAATGTTTCACTCATATATTCATTTGCCCCTTCATTATAAATTCCATTGATTCGTTTAAATCTTTTGCATATCTGCACAAGAACACATTGTCCTTGCAGTATTTTGCCAAACTCTTCGAATGGGTATTCTCTTTTTAGCAATTCTACTTGCTCAACATAACATTTTAATTTTTTTGTTGATTAAACCTTTATAAACACGTTTGTTAACCGAAATTAAATTAGGCTGAAATAAACAAAAGGAGCAACTGAAAATACCCTTCTAAAAGCCCCCCATCTAACTTTTTTGCTTTCGCTGAATTTTGAGGGGACGGTGTCTTACTGTCCACAAATAGCGGAATAAATCAACAAGACCACACACCCATTCCTTTAAATACGGGCTTGTAAATCTAGTTATGTAACCATCCATAAAAAGGAATATTACATAGGCTAAGTCTAACATTACATTTTTAAAGTGAGGGGAATAAGCTTATGCACCAATATTGGTATTTGAATTCAAATGGAAACGGGGAGCAATATAATAACCAAATTTTAATGTCATCATTACATTCACAACCTCAAATAACTAAAACTCAGGGAATGGATGGTCTGAAGGTTCCTGAGAATTTGAGTTGTCGAGTCTATCCATTTGGTTGGGATTCACCAGCCAATTATACGGCTTTCACTCCCGAGCCCCCTCCCTTCTCTTTAGGTCAGCCAATCCATTATGCAGGGATGATGCCCCAAGGACATCCTGCTAATTGGGCTCCATTACCAGTCCATGCAGGTTTTAATTTTCAAAAACCTCCCATCCCCTGGCCCCAACCATTCAATCATACAGGGATGTTCGCACAAGGTCATATTGCCGCTTTACTATCACCGCCAGCCAAAGCTTTTCATTTTAATACCAATAATAACTGGGGTGTTTTTGGAAATTCTCCAGGATGGGGGAATAACGGGCAGCCAGGAATGCTTGGAAACTTACTGACAGCAGGAAAAGGAACCATGAATGGAATCGGAATGCTTAGTAGTCTAATCGGTATGGGAAAATTCTTCTTTTAGTTAATTAGAACGGGAGGATAGGTCCATAGCTCAAACATGCCCCCTCAATGTATTTATTGTATGGTTCCAGTACTCCCTCCAAGTTCGTTTGCTAGTCAAGCGAACTTAATTAATAAAATACAAGGGAAAACCTTCATCTTATGTATGAAAGGATCTTTCAATTAAAGATCCTTTTATATTGCTCATTTAACTAAATAAATTGGTTAATTGCATAACGCTCTTCTAACTTTCCTTGCGAAACTTAGCGGATCATCAACGTCTTCGATATTAACGTAAATTAAATTCGGCTCATCACATAACCACTCATTGTGTATAGACGAAACGATTATTCCTTGTTTAATAATTGTAGCAACAAATTCAGTAACTTCTTTTTGTAAGAGCGCTATCCGACCTAGACATAATGCCTGTCCAGTTTTATTATCTCTTGATTCGAATGAGAAGGAAGTTGTTACTCTAAAACGTTTTCCTAAGATAGTTGCTTGTATTTCATCCCGATTTATTGTTGCCACGCATTTTCCACCGGCGAATCCTTCTTGGCCACCGATAATTCTTGCAAACTGTTGACAAATTAATTCATCATTAATCGCCATGCCTTTAATCATCCCCCTTTTACTGTTAGGTTATGAATGAATACATCGGTCTGAAACGGTAATGAATCTATTCTATTACAAAAAAGATGATAGCAATCTAACGAAATCTATTAGCTTGATTACTTGAATTAACTCGGCTATTATATGTTAAAACATTTTTAAAGAGCATAAAAAAGACACCCTAAGGTGCCAGCCTCCAACTTGAGAATCGTATCTATGTATGGAGAAATTTAGAAAAGACAAATACTAAAGATAAGGTTCTAGCTATAATTTATAGAGCTCTTATGCCATTAATTAATTACATTGTTCATCATAAGAAGAATCCCGTTATATTACTTTCTGACTAGTCTCGTTAAAGCCATCCCAATAAATCCAGCGCCCATTCCTATTAGCCATCCAGCATGAGTATCGCCTAATATAGATCCCACTCCTCCGCCAAGAAACATGCAGCCAACAAATACTAATCCTCCAATTCCCCAATTCGTCCGTTCCATAATTCAATCACACCCTTTCAATAAAACATATGCTTTTAGCTATCTAAACTTTCTTGCATAGGATGGTTAATTTTTTTGCTTAGGTTTAGCACTTCAGGGATATCTGCTTTCAAATTGGATGCTTAGTACTCTATTTTATAATCTAAAACATTGTTTATGGTGTTAACACCACATGTCTATAAATCTAATAGAAAAGGTTTCCTCAAAACGAAAAATTAGAGGCTTTTATAGCAATGAAGTTCATTTTTCTTTATTTAGCTATCCGGTAGTTTAGTTTAATAAGTCCAAATGGTAAGATAGAAGAAATAATGATGAATATAGGGGCGATTCAAAATGGATAACTGGAGAAATAACACGATTTGGTTTGAACAAATACCAGATGATCTTCAGGCTTGCTTAAACTTAAAAGAAGATAAATTTAATGAGATGCTGCTTGAAAATATTGAGTATTTAACTTTTTGGTATCATAAAAAAAATAAGCTTGGCAACTTTTTGGGTATGCCAGAAAATCTCCTCTATTTAGAATTAAACTGGTCCAATATACACGATTTCCTTGGGGTAGAAAAAATGAATAAATTAAAGCGTTTAGAATTACATTATTGTACTAAATTACAAAATGATTTTGGTTTGTCTGGATTAGCCGATACGCTAGAATATTTACATATTAATCAATCAAAGAAATTTGTACCAAATGAAGAATTATTCTCTCTGAAGAATCTTCGGGTTCTGTGCCTTAATTCTTGCGGTAATCTTGAGAACTTGAATTTTTTAAATCATTTCCCTAATCTAATTGACTTTAGATTTGTTGATACTAATGTGTTAGATGGTGACTTATCACCAATTTTAGAACATCCAACAATCCGAAGTGTAGGCTTTCTGAATAAGAGACATTACAATATTAAAAATGATAAGATAGATGCTTTTTTAAAGGATAAAAATGGTGGCGGAGAATTTAAAACCGTTATCAATTATGGCGAATATGAGACTTTTAGATATATTTATTAACTCAATTGTTCTTAAACTAACGGAGTGCTAATGTTAAATAAGTAGCATTTTTTACTTCCGCTAACGAGAATTATGTAAATAAGCTGTCCATATGGGCAGCTTATTGGATTTTTTCAAATACGCGATATTTTATTTGTCGATAATTTTTTAATCTTCATTATTGATTTCTATTGTACCTGTTCTAGCACTAACCTTTAAAATATTTAATAGATTATCAGGTGTCTTGATTTCCACTTCATATTCAAATTTAGATTGTGCTAAGTTGTCATCTTCTAATTCGAATTCTTTTTTCACATTAATAATTTCTCCAGTTGTATGAGCTAAAGAAATTTCACGAACTTGTTTCTCTGTATAGTTTTCATTCTTTTTCGCATAATTGTAGCCCATACCATAATATCCACCAACAATAGCAATACCACTTACTAAAATAGCAATTACACTTATAATTATTTTCTTTTTATGTTTTAACATTTCCATCCACTCCTTAATAATTAATCATTTATTCCAAATCTTGCTTCAAGTACATTTTCTGCTTGCTCTAATTGATCTTCAAGTATATCTTGTTCTCTTTCTTGTATTTGATATTGTTCAACAGTTATCGTTCCAGCGTGAAAATCTGCTTCTAGCTGATCATCAGATAGATCTATCTTGTCATCTAATTGGTCAATTTCTTTTTTTGCTGCTAAGTACGTATTTAAGTTATCTTCTTTTGCTCCAACTGGTTTCGTATTATTTGCCTTTTCTACAATAGATGTGACTTCGTTTTTGAAATCTTGTGTTTGCTTAGTATCATTCATAGCAGGCCCTGTTTTGTGTGGTTCTTGTTGTAGTTGCGTACCTTCTTTTTGTGATGTATCGTTTTCTACTTTCAGTTGTTGTACTTCTGTATCGTTATCAGCTTGAGTCGAACAAGCTGTTAAGAATAAACAAGACATTGCTCCAATCATCATCCATTTTCCCATTATGTTCTCCTCCCTTTACATGTGCACCTTATCCATGTCTTTATATTACTGAACAAACATTAAAGGAAGATTAATGCGCAAAAAAATAAAATGATATAATTAAATAGTTTCTAATCTTTCTTTAATGTTTTGAAATTATAGTGATACATATAAATAAGAAGAAAAGGAGAATGTTAATGCGAGTTCTTATTGTCGAAGATGAAAAAGACTTACAAAATATATTGGTAAAACGATTAAATGCAGAATATTATAGTGTCGATGGATGTGGGAATGGAGAAGATGCTTTGGATTATATAAGCATGGCTACCTACGATTTGATTGTGCTTGACATTATGATTCCCGGAATAGATGGTTTACAAGTATTACAAAGATTACGTGCGGACAATCATACAACTCCTGTCTTGCTTCTTACAGCTAAAGATACAATTGATGATCGCGTAACAGGACTCGACTTAGGTGCGGACGATTATTTAGTAAAGCCGTTTGCTTTTGATGAACTGTTAGCAAGAATTCGAGTGTTGATGCGAAGAAACACAGGAAATACATCTAATGTGTTTGAAATCGCTGACCTAGTGGTGGATTGCAATATGCATAAAGTAACAAGAGGAGACCAGGTTATCATTCTTTCCAGTAAAGAATTTGCCATTTTAGAATATATGATTCGTAATAAAGAAGTTGTGTTGACACGAGATAAAATTGAGCAACATGTGTGGAATTACGACTATGAAGGTGGATCGAATATTATTGATGTTTACGTCCGCTATCTTCGCAAAAAAATTGATAGCCAGTTTGAAACGAAGTTAATTCATACAGTACGAGGAACTGGTTACGTATTGCGAGTAGAATCATGAAAAGACTATCAATAAAAATGAGAGTGACCCTATGGTATACGGGGCTAGTTGTAATTATTATGGCACTCGTGTTAGCTTTTATTTTAACTTCTTCAGATAAAGTTTTGCTTTTTAATATGAAAAATCAATTGAAGAGCACAGTAAAAGAAAGTGTTGAAGATATCGAATATAAGCATGGGCAGTTAAAGATTGACGATGAATTTGAAGCCTTAGAAGATGGAGTAAATATCATCATTTATAGTAAACAAGGTGAGCTGCTGGCAGGACATAATCCAACAACCTTTAATAAAAAGGTATCGCTTAAATCCGATGAAATACAAACCATTAAAGACAGTAATAAGGAATGGATAGTATATGATTTTCTCCATAATGTAGGCGGCGATGAGCAAGTCTGGGTTCGTGGCATAATGACCATGAATCAATTATCATCGACCATGAATACGCTTATTGTGGTAACACTCATCTCATTTCCATTACTTATTCTCATTGCAGCAGCGGGAGGATATTTTATTACGCAAAGAGCGTTTCGACCTGTGCAACAAATGAGTGATTCAGCCAGTGAAATTGGTGATGGTAAAGACCTTTCGAAGAGAATTAATTTACAAGGTTCATCGAAAGACGAAATGTATCATTTAGCTCAAACCTTTGACAAAATGTTTGAGCTATTGGAGACATCATTCGAAAGTGAAAAACAATTTACATCTGACGCATCTCATGAATTAAGAACACCAACATCTGTTATTATTTCGCAATGCGAATACGCTTTATCGCAGAGGAATAATCCGAAAGAAACGGAAGAATCGTTAGAAGTAATTTTAAGGCAATCGCGTAAAATGTCCGCGTTAATCTCGCAACTCTTATTATTAGCACGAGTTGACCAAGAAAAGCATAATACTTTTCAATTTGAATGTATCAATATGAGTGAATTAACGGAAATCGTTGTAGAAGAGCTTTCATTAATGGTTCAAGAAGCTTCGATTAATATAACAACACATATAGAGGAAGACCTGTTTATTAAAGCAGATCAAACATTGATGATGCGTTTATTAATGAATTTACTAACGAATGCGATTGCTTATAGCAAAGCGAACGGCACTGTGAATATGCAACTGTTCCGGGATGAAACCAACATAATAGGTAAAGTCTCCGATAATGGCATAGGCATCAGCGAGCAGCATATTGTGAAAATATGGGACCGCTTCTATCGAGTTGACGCAGCACGAACATCTTCAAACAATGGAAACACAGGTTTAGGATTGTCGATGGTAAAATGGATTATAGAACTACACGGAGGAGAAATTACCGTTGAAAGTGAATTAGGAGAAGGCAGTACTTTTACATTTAAACTACCAATTGAAAACCGAGCATAATGTATGCTCGGTTTTAGCTTTAGAATACAGATTGATTAAAAAGCTCTCTTCAGTCCTTGTTTAATAATTGTAGCAATAAATTCAGTGACTTCCTTTAATCAACATAGATCATGCACTATGAAATAAAGTGAAACTTTAATCAGCTCCCAACAAACTTCTGTACCACCTAAATTTTGAACTGTGAGTTTTACTTTCCACAAATAGTAAGAAGCTAAATATATAGTAAAACCCCAGAAATCCAAAGGTCCCTGGGGCTTCATTATATATTTAGCTCTTTTTGCTTTTTGTTTTGTTTATGTCTATGCAGCAATTTTCGACTTATGAGAGAAATCAGTAATAAGATCAGTATTAGTACGAAAATTTGCATAAATGATAAATCAAAATATTTAGCACCTGTAACTATTAAAAGTGTAGAAATCGTACCTTTTACAATGAAAAAAATAATAATCCATAATCCGCCTTTTTTCCAGTTCATTTTTATTTTACCCTTTCCTACGCTTAAATTCTTAAATGGGACACCTTAATAGAAATCTATTATATTAATAAAAAAGTAAACTTTTTCACAAAAATCATGTCCAATTACATGCGACGATTTCATAATAAATGAAAATGATATTCAGTGTCAATTTTATTGACTATTTGAATATCTATTTATCATCTCAATCTCTTTCTACTTCGTTTCTTATAGGCAATGAACTCTTGTTTTCAAACAAAAAACACCTCCATTGAATTTGCACACTAAATATGCGAATTCAAGAGGTGTTTTTTCATGTACCATCAGATAAGATTTCCTGCTTTATTTATTTCTTGATACGTAGCTATTTTCTAGTACACAATAACTGGATCATTAGTGTTCAAACTATCATATACAGTTTTTGCTACATTAGGAAGAAGGTTAACACACCCGCCTGATCCCCCTGTTAAATAAGCATTATTTGCCCAGTCTTTTCGCCAGCCTGCATCATGGAATCCTTGGCCGCTATTTGTGAATGGAACCCAGTAATCTACTTTAACTGCATAATCAGCTTTACCTACTGCGCTGCCTTTCAGCGTGTATGGTGTTCGTTTATATAGAACGTACCACACACCTGGTGATGTATCTTCACTCGTGCTATGTTTACCAGTTACTACATTTGTTGTGACGACTAATTTCCCATCTTTATAAATCCAAATTTATTGATCTGCAATTGAAACTTCCGCATACGTGTCTCCGATGCCATTATTCGATGTTGTTTCATAACCGATACCTTCCTTCTCCCAACCATTTCCATGGATATTAGAAGCAGATAGCGATTTTTCACCCTTTTCAAAAGCTTGTTGAACTTGTTTTGTTTCTTTTTCAACATCTAGTGCCCAGCCGTAGCCTTGTCCTTTTACTGATATGACCGAACCGGAATGGGTTTTAAAGCTGAAATTTTTATTTAATGTTGATTTAGCATTATTAATTTCAGCAATCTTATTTTTAATGTCGCTCGCATCGATTGTAACTTTCATATCCTTTGACATAGAGGCATTTTGAATTAAATCTTTCGCTTTTAAAGGATACACTTCATTCTGCACTTTATACTCAACAGACTGCCCAAGAAGATTCTGTAGTGCTTTCTCCTCTTTTTTGACAATCGGATCGTCTTCTTTAATAGGCTGTATGTATGTAGACTTCAGATGAATTTCGCTTTTATATTTCTGCTTGTCGTAATCTTTCAATAGATTCGTAACGTCATACTGTTTTCCTTCAACGCTTTTCGAGATAACAATCTTTCCTTGTTCGAGCTTCGCCATAGCATCTTGAGGCGCTTGTAATTTTTCATTCATAGAGATGAGCTTTTCTTCTACAAGTTTTTTCATCGTTTCACTACGATACTGATCCGCCTTTTCCGGTAGCACTGAATAATTTTTTCCCTTTGAGGAAGGGAAAAATGTCCACTGGCTTTTTAATAGTTTCTTAACTTGAGGAAAATCTTTTTCCGTAAGTTCCGTTTTTGTATCTTTTTCATCTAAAATTTGTTGTTGATCAACATAGACTTTGTTTTCTAGTCCAGATGTTTTTAATTTCTGTATTGCCTGATCAGCGTTCAGACCACCGACTTTTGTGTCATTAATCGTAACATTTGAATTGAAGTGAGTTGCCTGATAATAACTCATTCCTCCAATGAGAAGTACAATTACACCAACACCCGCTGCAATAAGCTTCCAATTTGTAAAACGTTTGCTTGATCTTACTCGTTTTCTCTCAACTTCTTCAACTGATTCATTTATTGGATTATTGTTCATCAATCTTTCCCCCGTATACATTAACGTCAATCGATTTTAAACTAAAACCATTGACTAGTGTACCTTATTTTTCCTAAAATTTCATTATTTTTAAAAAGATTTTATCGCATTTAATTGATCAAATTTAGACTTTTTAATAGAAAGACACACTGAATAATCCCTTACAAGTAGTGAATCATTACAATAAATCTGAAAAAGTTAAGTGCCATATACTTTTATTCAACTAACTTTTCTCCCGTAACAATCTCAAACAAAGTGGCTGCATTTTTCCCTTCTAATTGAGCATAGCGATTATCCCCCGCCATAACTTCTACTTTATCTTTATTAGGACTTATCCAAATTTGATACAACACAGCTTTCGCCTCTATTTTCGGATTTTTAAATTGAAAAACAAAGTGATAATCAGCTGAACGAGACATTTCCACTTTTTTATTTTCAAAATGAATATCATTTAATATTTTCTTTACTTGCAACACTTGATTATTGTCTGTAACTACTTTCAAATCCTCATAATTATCATCACCAACACGTTTTTGCACTTCGATTCTTTGATCTTTCCTTTGGTTCAGTTATCATTTCACTTAAAATACAAATATAATCCGTAACCTAAAAAAATTATTAATATTATAGAAATACTGAGTATTGTGTATATGACCCCTCTTAATGTTGTACTCATATAATCATCCCTCTCACGCTTCAACAATTCCATTATATAACAAATAATTCATTGGAAGTTTAAAACATGTTTTAAACTAAATTAAGCGAAGTAAGGGATGCCATTTGACTTCCCTTACTTCGCCTTTAAAGAATAATTAGTGAGTAGCTTACACATCAAGCTTATTAAGTAACCTTTCACTATTTTTTACACAATTGTAATTATAGTGTTTTTTGACATTTGATCATTATAAATTTAAATGGAGGTTTACTTGCCATATTTTTATGTGGCTCCAAAATTTCCGTAGTTTCTATCAGTCCATATTTTCCAAAGTCTTGTTGTACCGAGTCAACATCATAAAAATACATTTTTACCCCTTCCATTATCTCGAAGTAGTCTTTACCAAGTTGTTTTCCCTTCCCAAACATTGGGGCATCTTTAGAAATAGTAGTAAAAATCATATATCCGTTTGGTTTTAACTGACTATAACAATCTTTAATAAACTTCTCTCTCTCATCCTTATTCAACAAATGAATAAGTGCATAAGAAAATATGCCATCATACAGTTTGTTATCAAAAGGCATATCCGTAACTGAACCATGGAAGAAATCAGCATTAAGTTCATTTTCCCTCGCCAATTCAATCGCTGTTTTTGAAATTTCAATACCTGTTACTTGTATTTCGTTATCAATAAAAACCTTTGCATTTCTACCGTACCCAATACCAGGAATCAATATATCCTTCACTTTCTTTTCAAGGAAAATGTCCTTCGTCAAAATTGCAGAGTCTGAAGGTTCAAATCCCCACATCATTTGATTTTCTATAAAACTTGCTTCCCAAAATTCTGTCATACATCAATCTCCTTTATATATCGTTGTTTACCGTTGAATGTTGAAAAATCATCGCATATTCACGAAATTGTATCAAACTTCAACATTAATTCAAAACAAAAAGCATTGGATACCCAATGCTTTTTACACTTACGCAAATAGAGAAGTATTCGCATATAAAGCTGGCGAACCACCTGAATGTACGAATAAAATGTTGTCCTCTTTATTAAATTTACCTTTTCTAATTAAATCGATTAGTCCCGCTACTGCTTTCCCTGTATAAACTGGATCAAGTAAAATACCTTCTGTTTTCGCAAGTAATTGAACTGCTTCTACCATTTCTGGTGTTGGTAAAGCGTATCCTGGTCCTACATATTCATCAAAGCATGTAACTGCTTCGCGTGAAATAGAGTTTGGAATACCTACGTGAGCTGAAGTTTCATCTACAAGTTTTGCTACTTTCTCTTCTTGCTCCGCTTTGCCTCTACTTACATTTATTCCGATTACAGGAATTTTACTTTGCGTTCCGGAAAAACCAGTAATTAAACCAGCATGCATACCAGCGCTACCACTTACGCAAACAACTGAACTGAAATCAATTCCTTGCTCGAATGATTGCGCCATAATTTCTTGCGCACAAGCAATATATCCCATTGCGCCAGTAGGGTTCGATCCACCAACTGGAATGACATATGGTGTATTTCCTTTTTCACTTACTTCTTTCGCTACTTTATGCATCTCTTCCATAAGATCTGTTCCGTTTGGCACAACAATTACGTTTTCAGCACCTAATAAATGATATAAGAAATAGTTTCCGTTAAAGTCTGGCTTTTCTTCTGGCTCAAGCCCTTCCTCTAACACAAGAATACATTTCATTTTTTCTTTTACCGCAGCTGCAAGTGTTAGACGGCAATGGTTTGACTGAATACCACCAGCTGTAATTAACGTATCTGCACCCTTTGCCTGTGCATCCGCAACTAGAAACTCTAACTTTCTCGTCTTATTACCGCCAGCTGTTAAACCAAGTAAATCATCTCGTTTAAAATAAATAGTTGGCCCACCAAGTGCTTCAGAAAAATTGTTTAATTTTTCAATTGGTGTATATGATTCTGTATATTTTTTTCTCGGAAATTTAGCTAAATTCATCAATAACGCTCCTTTTATACTCTTTCACAGTAAATGTAACCATACTATTATTACATGGAAAAATGATGAAGTCACCTTTCTGGATTAAAAATGTATCGAAATTCAGTAAATGAAATTATATAGGCGATATTTTACTTTTACTGGCATTCAACATAGAATATCGACTTACCGACAAAAAACGGCTTACAAAATCCATTTCTCATCACTCAAAAAAGAGCCCACACATTTAAATGTGGGCTCTCTCCAATCACTTATTTGCCGAAAAACGAAGAAGCTGCGTTAATCCTGCTTCTAAATTCATTTCTCCTTTATGGCGTACATATACAATCTTGTCCCCATCAAATTTTGGCGGATTTGCTGTATAATACGTATGCCACTCATTCGTTCCTTCTATAGAGTACTCCATATATTCAGTGGCACCAACGATTATATTTTTTTTATCATCAGCGGTTACATTTGGTGCCATTTGTGCGATTTTTGCACCACTAATTAATAACTTCTTAATATCCTTATCACGTTTATAATCATAAGCCGTTACGACTACATCGTTACCATATGCTTTTATTTGTAATCCTTGTTTGAAAGAATATCCATCCGGCGCAGTCTTCTCGCCACCATTTGGTCCAGCCGACATCCAACCAGTTTCAATTCCGCCCGTATTTACAACCGTAAATCCTTTTTCGTCTCCGCCTGTAATTTTCTTTTTACCAGCCCAGTCTGGCAAGTTTAAATCCCAATGCGTATGACTCGTAAAGAAAACAACTTGCGGGTAGTCTTTTAATACATCATACAATTTATCCATGTTTAAATAGTCTTGTAAATATGGTGATTGTCTTGATCCGGATACAGAATCAGGTAAAACGTGATGAGAGAAAATGAAAATTGGCTTATTTTTATCTTTTTGACTATACTCTTCTAAATTTTGTTTTAGCCATCCTAATTGCTCATCACTCATATATACTTCATCCCACATTTTTGAATCGTGGTATTTCATATATTTTTCAGTTCCTAAAAATAAAAGCGGATAACCGTCTAATTCTTTTTTATGATATACCTTATCTTGTCCGCTAAATTTTAAATATCTATTAAACAATGTTTCTTCCGTTACACCATTTGGCCATGTATTTTGAGAGAGTTTCCCATCAGCTGTCCATTTACCAGCGTAAAATTCATGATTCCCAACAGTTGACCATACATTTTCCGGATGCTTATTCTTGTTTAACACACGCTTTACATCATCATATTGTGACTGCTGTCCAGTTGGCGTTATATCCCCATTCATAATAAGCGCTCTAGAAAGTGGCGTCACTTTGTTCATATCTTTTAACACGTGATCAAAGTCCCCTAAATCTCCTTGAATGTCACTAATAACGTTAAAAGTTGTAGCTGATTTTCGAACTTGCTCTTTCCCCTCCGCATGCATCGAAAGTGTCGGTAATAAAGCTGCCATAACAGCCAATGAAGCTACTGTCTTTTTCATACAAATTCTCTCCCTAATAATAGAATGTATAATCTGACATATTCTGCTTTCTCTTAGGTGCTTGTCCAATTCATATTATAGAGAGGGATTGTAAAGATTGATGAAGTAAAAAATTAAGTGTTTTTTAAGAGATTTTGTCTTTTTTTCGCACTCCACAATTACCGAATCGCGCCAATCTTGCTCTCTATTCACTAACATTAAATAAATGTAAATTTATACGATAAATCTCTTAGTTAGGTACGTTGTGTTTTAATCTAAATTATATAACCGCAACACAATACTCTATCTTTTTAAGTTCTCTTCATTTAATCCGAATAACTCTGGTAAAGTAAAACGTCCATCTTTTCTGTATATTTTTCACAAAAAAATAACGTTTTTCCCCTTTTATAGATACAATCTCATTTATTTTTCTTGGTGCTCCGCTCCCACTCACTTAAATAAGATGCATATTCTAATTCATCTGGATCATCATGTAACATAGAAATAAACTCTAATTTATTCCCATCACAATCCAGAAAGTATACACTTGCAGCTGGCATCCACCTTTGGACAATTGGCTCTTGATTTCCTTTCCCTTGGCTTCCCACCACTTCTATTCCACGATTCTCTAACCACAATTTAGAAGTCTTTAGAAATTCTAAATCTACACCAAAAGCAAAGTGTTTTATCTCAAAATCTTCAATATTATGTACTTCCCATAGTCCAAGCATTTGCTTTTTACTTTCTCCTACCCAAAAGAAGGCCACCTTTCTTTTGGATAGTTTTCTTGCTAATGCTAACCCCAACTTATTTTGATAGAAATCTATCGCCTTTTCTAAATCTCTTACATGTAAATGAGTTTCATATATGTTCTGTATCATTCTACTTGCTCCTTTCTGTATTTGTATTGGTAACAACGGGTTAAGTAGTTACTGTAATTTTAAATCTGAAGTATGTATCTCCATATCTGTTATACCTATTTACTATTCTATCGAAATTAAAACATGATATATCGAACTGAAGTAGTAAATTCAAATAAAATTTCTACTGCTTTTGTAGGAAGAGCCTCCATTAAATTCAGATGAAATCCTATTTAAACAATGAAAAAACACTATTCTTTTAGTAAGAATAGTGTTTTTACTCTTTTGAGTAGTTAATATTTTTAAGTTAATAGACATATGGGGTGGTCCCCCTTATAAACCCTTAAGTATTTATATAAAAATATATATTTTAATTATTTGCTGTCTAATTATTGTTTTTTAGTCCTTCTAATTTTCGGGAAAAATCCACTAATTAATAATGTTATAATCCACGCCATTATTAGAATAAAATTTATTGTATTACCAGAATTTAAACTTAAAATCCTCCACAAATAGGCAGCAAAAAATACGAGCATAGCGGTAATAATAAGTAAAAATACCCTAACCACTAATCTTATGTAAGGTTTCTTCTCGTGCTTAAAAATGAAGGTTCCTCTACCATTGTACAATCTAATCAAAAATAGCAACAAATATACACCTAGTGCAGCTCCAATAACAATTGATATAATTGAGTTGTTTTTTCTTTGCTCAGCTAGAGAGAAGTGACTTTCAGGTAATTTTCCAGTTTCATATTCAATCCATGCGTGGTAAATATCCTGTCGTAAGTCTATACCACCTTCACTATTCGTAAGAATTACCAATCCATCCTTTGTATTAGGAATGAAACCATAAAAAGAATGCCAGCTTCGATTGTCACCAGAATGATAAATTAATTTCCATTGATTAGATAACTTTTTTTCAAATACACCTAAACCGCTCTCCCCTAATACCGGCTTTTGCATTTCCTGAACACGTTCACTTTTGATGACACCATTACCTTTATTATTTGCATCCATGCTTGCAAGTATCAATGTCATCATATCGGTAACATTTGTCTTAAGACCTGCAGCAGCCTGTTCGGTAAATTGGTAACTAGGGAGTTCCTCTCCAAAATACCCATAGGCTTTCGAAAGATTAGGATTTTCAGGACGTTGTAGGAATGAACTAGATTTCATTCCTACAGGTTTCATAATTTGTTCCTCCATATAACGATCAAAAGGTATTCCGGTAACCTCTTCAATAACAAGTTGCAAAATTGTATATCCACCACCAGAATAAATTGTTTCTGCACCGGGGTTTTTGGTAATCTCCACTGGCTCATTAAACCATCCTTTTCCAGATAGAGACTCCTCGATAGAATCAAGATGTTTCCCGGGTGCAACCCCAAGGTATCCTTTATGTGCAGAAAGCCCTGCTGTGTGGCTTAACAATCTTCTTATTGTGACTTCATTATTATTGAACTCTGAATTAGGTAATTTCCATTTAGTTAGATATTTTTCAACGGGATCATCTAGTGATAAACGACCTTCATCTACAAGATGTAGGATTCCCCATGCTGTAAGACTTTTAGATATGGAACCAGCCTGAAACAAAGTATCATCACTCACCGCTTTTTTTGTCTTTTTATCTACATAACCGTAGTTTAGTGTATAAGCAATACTCCCCTCATGTACAATCCCTATTGCAACCCCTGGTACCTCATAATTCTCCTGCCATTTTGGGACCTGTTCATCCAGCTTTTTTTTGAAATCCTCTATACTCCTATCATTCAACGTGCCAGATTCTGCCCTCACCACATTTGTAAACCATACTTCATTCGTAATGAATATACAAATCATTAAACATAAAATACTTTTGCATATTATCGATGCTTTTTGTCTATTCTTCATTTGCTCTACCCCTTTTTTCAGAATATTCTATCCATCAATCAGAGTACCCCATTCTAATATCCCATTCTATCGATTTTTATTACTTAACCTTACAAAATTGTAATAAAAATCAAAGATCTGCTATTGTCCTTTATCCGAGGGCAATGAAATTCATTAACAAGATTGATATGAAGTTATATGTATTGTTTCACTTAAAGACCCTAAAATACTAGTTTGGTTAATCAATTGGATATATTCCACACTACAAATATTTATTTTATAAAAAGAAGAACCCCACACATTTTGATTGAAATGTGTGGGGTTCTTTTGGCTTCCTTAAATTTTCATGAAAAAGATTGATTATTTTATGTAGCTTACTAAAAAAAAATTTTGTTCAATCAACTAACAGAACAAGATTAAACACTTAACTCGTATTAGTAATTTTTACTGTTTCTGTTGATAAATATAAAAATACTGCCTAACACACTTAATGAAAGTGCAAAATATAATAACAAATCAGGTAGAAAGTTCAAAGGAATAATATCAATTAATTGTAAAACAATAATGGAAAGGATACCTAAATATAGAATATTGTACAAAACATTATTTGTTTTATATAGAATTTCTCTTCCTCTTTCGTCATTTGCTTCATCACTTGATTGAAATTTTATTACATACATCTTACTTATCACTATTAAACCAAATAATAAAATTTTTAACAACAACATATGTATCACTCCTCTAGATAATCAAATACGTCGGTTAACGGCTTTTCAAATACATTTGCGATTTTAAAGGCAAGAATTAGAGAAGGGTTATATTTATTCTTTTCAAGAGTAGCGATAGTTTGACGACTAACTCCCACTCTTGTTGCCAGTTCTTCTTGGGTCCAACCTTTTTCTGCTCGACAAACTACAATTTTATTATGCAACAATAGTAACACCTCTTGAGCTAATTGTAATTTATTTTTTACAAATTGTAAATTATTTTTTACAATTTATTTTTAAAATTAAAAATCCTCATAAAAAAGGACATAAAGATTTCTCCCCATGCCTACTAATCTTCTACTTCTTTACTGTATGTATATAATGCGATATTTCAAAAACTTAATAAAAAAGAGAACTACTCTTCAAGCACTTCTCTCTTTCATCCAAACGATAAATATAAAATAAATCATTAAAAATATACTATATAAATTCCATAACGTGGGTATTGCAGCTACACTTAAATAAAGAGTTCCTAGTAACAAGCAATCATAAAAGTTTTTTTGTTTAAAAGCGATGTTTTTTTGCCATCGGTTCTATGTATGTATTTAATATCCACATTAATACTTTCCATACCCTTTGTTGGCTAGGTGGTAAATGAGCGTTATACACATAACTGTATTCGATCTGCTGTGTTGCACCACGATTTCTTTTGAACTCTCCAGCCCCAGCACTACAATGACAAATTAAATCTTTTTCGATAGAATCCATTGTAATAAGGAGGGAAAGTATACGGTATAAACCTTGTTGCTGGTCAGAGTTTGTATTATAGCCAAGGATCGGCGTTGTCATAACTCCATCCCTAATAAAATAAGCAATAACACCATCAATTGTATCCCCTTTTTTTATGGCCTTTATCTCAAATAAACGATGCTGAAGAGCATTCCATAAATAAGCGGGTGTAAACATTGGGTTATGGGCGGAATATTTTTCAATATATAGTTGGTTGTATAGCTGGGAAATTTGTAAAATATCCTCCTTTGTTAATTCTTCATTCGCAATGATTTCATAATTGCTTTTCTCTAATAAACTTTTATCGTTTAATAAGTCTTTTCGTTTTTTTCGATTCATTTTTTTATACTGTTTCGGATCAAATAAGTATATAGAACGAGACATAATTTTCTTGTAACCTACTGTAGATAGTGCTTCTGTCGTTACGGGATATAATTCGTTATTTAAAGAACGAAATAAAATTGTATGCTCTGGAAATTTCTCAACAAATAGATTCGTAATTTGTTCGATTTGTCGTTCGTTGATATAGTGATAAAGATTTGTTGAAAGCATCCAATTATTTACGACAATTACTTTATTAATATTCGTTCGTCGTAACCAACTTCCCATAAGATGAAGCGGATAGGTTAATAGCTTCTCTAGCCACGGTTTTTTCAACTCCCATAGCTCTTCTAACGCATAAGATACGTAATGTGTATAAGGAGAACATACATATGAATTTTCGAACTCTGCGTTATTAAGAGTAACTGGTAAGATGAGATCATCAATTTCTAATAAAAAGAGCTGCGTGTTAACATTTTCAATAAATGCTGTAACGCCCTTTTGAAAAAGAGGCAGGAAACTATCTCGCACATATGCTCCATCTTTTTTCGATTCCCAATCAATACTATGCAAGGAATGAACATCATGTAACTGAATCATTTATGTTCACCACGCCTTACAAGACTTTCTATTCTTTTTAATTTTTTATCATATACTTGAATATCGTAATGTGAAAAGAAGAACTGTGGTATCGCACACTTTTTAGTAGACCATAGTGTATGTAACTCTTTCATTACATTTGATTTACATAATTCCAGATTTTCAGGGAGTGCTTTAAGTTTAATTTCAATTTTGTCTACGCTATGCTGTATTACTTTAAATTCTTGAATGTCACTAGATGCAAACAAAATTGCTCTTCTAATGAAATCTGGAAAAATAGATATTTCTTTATTATCCAATTCACTTATTCCAATAAATATATCGTCACATCGACCATCAATTCGTTCTAATGCTAAGAAAGGTGAACCACAGCTGCACGGCGTTTTTTTCTCAATTAATATGTCATTGAGACGATAGCGTATAATCGGCTGTGTTTTCCTCATGAAATCAGTAATAATGGGAACGAATATCCCTTTCTCTTGATCTAAGTATTCTTTTTCAATATGAACGAGATCTTCATTAATGTGTAATGTCCCCTCCTTGCAGGTGGTAGCAAGAAAACCTTCTGTACATTGGTAAACTTGGTGTACTGTCTGCTTGAAAGTTGCACAAATAAACTCTCTATCAATATCTTCAAGCACTTCTGCTACAGAGATAATTTTTTTGGGACAAATCGTAATGAGTCCTTCTTGCTGCCAGTCAGCGATTTTCCGTAACATAGACGGAGGTGCAATTAAAATAGAGGGCTGTATTTCATTTAATCGCGTAATATGCTGCTGAAACGAATCTAGTAAATCAAAAAAATGAAATGAGATTCGCTTATTTTTTGTCGCTTCGTATAAATTGCTATTTGCACGTAAGAAAAAAGCAATCGTGTGTTTATGTAAAATGCTAGAAGGAAGCACCTTTCCAATAATCGATCCAGCCCACAACGTTTGTTCTTCCTCAGAAACGAGAAAAACCCCACGATTTCCACTAGTTCCTGATGATAAACCAACAGTTATATTACGAATGGTTGGTGAAAAATTCCGGGTCTTTTCTGCTTCAAATGCTACATGAAACGCTTCTTCCTTTGAAATATGGGCTGTATTTAATGTATCAAAATGTTCCATCATTACTTCTTTATCAATAATGGGGAGTGCAGACAAATCCCCCTTTTGAATTTCATTTAAAAAAGGCGTATATAATTGGCGATAAAAAGGAGACGCCTCTATCGTGAACAAAAGATGTTTTTCTATTTGTTGTTTATGAAACTGTTCCAACTGTTTACGACTTGAAAATCTCGAGCCATATTTTATTTTCAAGTATTGCTTGAGAATTCGTAGTTTATTCATAGTACACCCCTGCTTTAATTTTATCCCATGTATGTTCACAATGAGTTGGTACAATTTCAATCTCAGGTGATGTTTGTGATAAATGGTGTAACTTCTCAATATTCTTTCGGTAAGATTTTGGATCGCTAGTTAAAAGGTTGGCAACCTTACTAGGAAATACAAGGTTTTGATACGTTTTACTTAGCCACACTGCGTCTGCACAAAGAAAGACAATTTTTTCACTCTGTAAATGGACGAATAAACCGAATTGTCCCGTTGCATGTCCTGTTAAGTCAACAGCAAATAATGAGCCATCCTCAAATACATCATACCCCTCTTCAAACTTTCCATATGTAGAAGGTAAGTTAAGGGATGGAGTTTGATCAATGAATGACATTCTTTCCTCTAAATCTATCGGCAGTGTATCTTTTAGACACCCTTTTAATAGAGCACCAAATTTACTTCTCTTTTTAATATCCTCATAAGCTTTTGCGAAGGTTAATATTTTCGCTTTTGGAAAGTCAGGTAAACCAGCTGTATGATCGCCATGAAAATGAGATAGAATAATATATTTAATTTCTTCTGGCTGAATACCATCAAGAAGAAGTTGCTCTTTAATAGATTGCTCTTCCGTGAAATGAACAGGCGTAAGTTTTGCATATACAGAGTAAGGGAATTTTTTTGTTGCCTCTTTAAAATGTCCCGCATATCCAGTATCAAATAAAATATATCCTAATACTGGATGCTGGAGTAATCCTACTGTAGCTGGAAAACAGATTTGTTTCCAACTGCCCTTGGAATATGCGATTTTTTCTGGATGTGTGCAATATCCTGTATCATATAGCTTTAAAGATTTGATTTTCATTGTGTTTTCCACCAGTCTACAAATTTTGTAATTCCTTCTTCTATACTGATCTTCGGAGCATACCCTAGTTCTTCTTTAGCTTTATCGATATTTAATGTCTGGCTTTTTGAAAGGACACTAACAGTATATTTTGTGAGAATAGGTTCTTTTCCAAATAAAATAGTTTTTGAGATTCCTTCTAGTATAGCAGCTAGTGAAAAAGCGGTTTTGTAGGAAATTTTTTTATATTTTACTTCCTTATCAAGACGCTTCATTACATTTTCTATGACCTCATATAAATTTACACGTTCGTCATTTGTTATATTGTACTTTTGCCCTAATGTATGTTTTGGGGAATGCATACAAAGAAGTACAGCATCTACAACATTCTCAACATACGTAATATCAACAAGAACATTTTCAGTACCAATCCTCGGTAAAGCACCCTTTTCACATACTTTAATAAGACGCGGAAGAATCGCGTTATCTCCTGGTCCGAATAAAGCGCGCGGGCGTATTGTAATAACTGGTAAACCATGCATGAAAGCTTGATCAATAGCTTGTTCAGCCATGTTCTTCGTTGTTGCATAATGATTTACAAATGTATTAGGAAGTTTCGCGTTTTCTACTACATTTTGTCGCTCATCATAATAGAAATAAATACTTGGTGTTGATACGTGGATCAAGCGTTTTATACCGTACTTTTGACATCCCTCAATAATATGTTTCGTTCCTAACACATTCGCATTATAAAAATCTTCATATTTGCCCCAAGGGGAAGAAAGTGCGCCGCTATGAAAGATATAATCTTTACCTTTACAAACTTGTAGCACACGATCCCTGTCTTCAAGAGGACAATGAACAAACTCGATTCCATTTTGTTCTAATACCTTACCGATTGTTTTATTTCTTCCCGTTGCCGTTACTTCATAGCCCATATTTTTCAGTCGAAAGGCGAGTTTTTGTCCTAGAAAGCCCGTTCCACCAGTTACTAGCATTTTCATAAATCTTCACCATCCCACGATATGTCATATGTTGTTTGCTCTAAAATAGTCCGTTCCTGTTTATAACTTTCACGCCACAATTTATACATGCTAAAAAACTGATAAAAAAATGGTTTCCAATCATTGTGACGATAAACGATATCTGGATAAGAGCATAGAACTTTTAACCATCGCTTACGTTTTTGTTTACTTTTTAAATAAGGAAATCCATATAGAAGCATCGCTAACCGAATTGCACACTCAGAGTTCGGTCTTGGAATGAGTGTATTGTTTACCTTTTCATGAAAGAAGGCCGGCAATATTTCCTCATCGAATAAATGTAATCCACTTGTAGTACGTGGATTACATTCAATCGGAATCGCATCTCCATCCTCTGTAACGATAAAATCAAAAGCAATTTGTCCTGAGAAATTTAGCTCTTTTACAATATGTGTAACAAACTGATCAATTTTAGGATGATCCATATGCTGAAAAGCAATGGTAGCGCCTAAGCCTGCCGTAAATTCCGTTTTATACGTAGAGTGAGCTAACACTTTCCCAGATTGTGCAATACTGTAGGAACAGTGCTGCGTCCCTCGTATAAACTCTTGCATAATATAATTCGACTTATCTATCATGCTTTCTTTTAGAGCATCCTCTTTTGTAATAAATTCCACTTTATCAGAAAACCGGGAAAAAATCGGTTTTCGTACAAAAGGAGTATGAGCTGGTGTTTTATGCATCATTGAACTTATCGCTTCTTCATCATCTATTCTATATGTTGCAGGTACTTGCCACCCTAAATTCGCTACGAACTGAATAAATTCCCACTTATTATGCAGTAATGATAGCTTTTGAAAATCATCTACTAATACATGGCAAAATGTGCTTAATTCTTCTCTATATTTAGATATATAAAACACTTCTTCACAAGTAGGAATAAGCAAATCCACATTGTGACGTTTAATAATGGATAGTAGCGCACGGATACTTTCTTTTGTTTTCCACTTTGGAGAAGGAATTTCATAAAAGTAATCCGTACTCTTTGAAACTTTACTTAATGGATAAGGAATACTATCTGCAATAATAACGGTATGTCCAGCGTTATGAAACAGTCTGCATACATGCAGAGTTGCTGGTGCACGTGCCCCTGTAATTAATACTGTTTTCTTAGTATTCAAGAAGGATGCCCCCGATTGAAAGTCCTGCAGAAGTACCTAATAATAGTATTTTATTTCCACGTTGCACTTTCTTTTGCTTAATCGCCTCGAAAAGAGCGACTGGAATAGATGCGGAAATCATATTACCGTAGTCTTCAAAAATGGTCATAAAACGCTCTTCATCAACCCCTAATTTTTTACGAATGAGTCTCATAGCTGGTCCACTTGCTTGGTGAGGAACAATTAAATCAATATCGGCTAGAGTATAACCAGTATCCATAAGTAGCTTGTCAATAAACTTCAACAAATACTTAGAAGATAGTTTAAAAATGGCTCTTCCATTCATATCGAACAAGAAGTCTTCTTTTCGTTCCTCACTATACTCGCGAGGATGAATCATCGTTCCACCGCCACGAATTTCTGATAAATGCGCACCAGAGCTATATGTTTCCATATGGGAAGCAATAATAGAAGATGTATGATCACCTTTTGTTATGACAACAGCTGCCGCACCGTCACCAAATAAAATGCTGCTTTCATTTTGTCCCCAATTTAATCCAACAGAAGAAATTTCAGAAGAAATAATAACAACATTTTTGTATCTCCCGCATTCCATTGCGTAAGAAATTGTATCAAGTGCTGTTATGAAACTTAGACATGTTGAATTGATATCAAAACATGGAATACCAGAATGCTGTAGCCCGAGCTGTTCTTGAATAAGTGACGCTGTAGAAGGTATTGCCTGTTGAATCGTTCCGCTTCCGCAAATAATACAATCGATATCATCCCAAGTTAACTTAGCATCTTCTACAGCTTTTTTTGCAGCTTCCGTCCCCATATAAGAAGACGTTTCCCCATCAACAAAATATCTTATTTTTACCCCAGCTTTTTTTAATGTCCAGCCTTCTGGCACATGTAGCATGCGATCTATTTCAAAAGATTCTACCTTTCTTTTCGGAAGATATGTGCCAATTCCTTTTATACTAATATATCTTTTCATTCTCTATCGCCTCTTAATCTTTTTATAAATTTAAAAATCCTTTACATCTAAACATTGCTGTGGATACATACAGAAAGTTTTTTTATAAAATTCTGCTATCTCCTTATGTACTTCTAATCCTATTTTTCTTCAAAAAAGAGCAAGCTCTCTACTTGAGAACTTGCTCTTTTTGCATGAGAATTCTTCAAATACATACTCTAGAAAAAACTTTTATATCAATTTAATTATATTATAACAATTATCCAAAAATATTTAATAGTATTTTTTGTAAATAAAAGTGAAAATGTGGTACAAACTTACGCGAGAGGATAGTTTATTGAGCAGCAAATATACACATATGGAACGAACATACATGTAATTTTAACATCTTCTATTTCCCCTTTTGTTTTCACAAAAGTTACTGTAATTTAAAACCTAAAGTATGTATCTCCATATCTTTTATACCTATTTACTATTCTATTGAGATTGAAGTATGATAAATCAAACCGAGGTAGTAAATTCAAATAAAAAATCTACTACTTTTGTAGAAGAAACCTTCATTAAATTCAGATGTAATCATATTTGAATAGTAAAAGAACGCTATTTTTTTAATAAGAATCGCGTTTTTTTACGCTTGATTGCAATTAATATTTTTCAGTTAATAGATGTGTAGCGATATACCTATCAGTAATCTTTGTATTAACAATTATGCGTAACTTCTAGCTCATTATTAGCATAAATTGTTCCGTAAGTAGCACAAAGTAACATTCCACCACAAACCTCACTACTCACTTGAAAGTTTATGTTATCTTCAAATGTATCTATACTATTAGGTCTAATTGTATCTACAAGTTTTTTGAAATCAAGAACCGGTAAATATTTCGTTATGATTTCATAGCTTAATAAATTATCTTCATTATTATATGCATTATATTTCTGAATTTCTCTATAAATCGGACTTGGACTATACGGATCATATTGCAATTGTCCATTTTCATCTTCGAATTTTTTTATTTCTTCTTTTACTATATAATCTGGATAATCTTCACTACTTTCATCTTCATCACCAAATTCCCAAAATGGATATTCTATATCAGATAAATGCGTTATAATCCACATTAGAAAGCTTAATCGTGATGGGGTTACGTCACACATCCATTAACTTAGTTCATAGTTTTCATATATTCCTCTATTTATGTTTATTTGTGTCTTTCCGCTGTGATACGATTACCTTTCTTGGAGTCTACCATCTTTAAAGAACCGTCTTTGAAATAATCAATCTTGTAATATCGCTTAATATATAATTGAATTATTGGAACTTTAAGTGGTGACGCCAATGACTAATACATTTAGATAAAATATAGATTTAGATCATGCAGCAATATACATATCATTATACTTTCCAGCACTATATCTCATTTCCTTTACACAAACTCAATAAAATACTTTACCTTTTCAAATTCTCTTCATTTAATCCTAACAACTCCGGTAAAATAAAACGTCCATCTTTTCTAATCAGTACATCATCAAACCAAATTTCACCCCCACCATACTCTGGCCTTTGTATGTTTACCAAATCCCAATGTATCGCTGATTTATTCTCATTGTCTGCACCTTGTAACGAATCTCCAATCGCTAGATGATAACTACCATTTATTTTTTCATCAAATAACGTATTATTCAACGGGTGTAATATATAAGGATTAAAAGCTAGTGCAAATTCTCCAATATATCTTGCTCCTTCATCCGTATCAAGAATTTGATTTATTCGCTCTGTATCATTTGCATATGCCTCTATTATTTCCCCATGCTTAATATGTAACTTTATATTTTGAAACGCATAACCTTGTTGAACAGATACTGTATTAAATGTTACTACGCCATTTACTGAATTTTTAACAGGTGCTGTATATATTTCACCATCAGGTATATTATCTATGCCATCTCCTTTTAAAACACCAATTCCTTCAATTGAAAATTTCAAATCTGTACCTTCCCCAATAATCTTTACTTGTTTTGTCTTTTCCATTAATTCTTTTAACGGATCCATTGCTTTCGACATTTTACTATAATCTAGCGTACATACATCAAAATAAAATTTTTCATAAGCCTCAGTACTCATATTAGCTTCTTGTGCAGAAGCTGCATTCGGGATTCTTGTTGTCACCCATCTTATTTTATACACTGCTTCACTATGAGCTTTTCCAAATATCTTTTGATATAATTTCATTTTTTCTGATGGTACATCTGCTAATTCATATGCATTTCTAGGACTACGGAGATTAATATACACTTGCATCTTACTTAAGAGATAACATTCCCAATCTGCAAATAACTTAAATTGTTCTTCTGATCCTGACAAAATCAATTGCCTTGTAACAGAAACATCGCGCATTGATACATGCGCATATCCCCCTGCTTTTTCTACAGACTTAATAATTTCACGAACTACTGCGGGATCTATTTCAGTAACACTTTGAATCAACACTTGATCACCAGGCTGCACTTTAGTTGAATGATTGACTAGTACATCCGCTAATTCCGATAGTTCTCGCTTCATTATGCTCTCGTCCCTTCACTACCGTTTCAATAAATTAATAAAAAAAAGAGAACTACTTTCTTCAAGCATTTCTCCTCTCCATCCGCACAATAGCTAAACAATAAATTATTAAAAATATAACGTATAAATTCCATAAACTAGGTATCACCGCTACACTCAAATAAAGAGTTCCAGGTAACAACCAAATGCTACAAGCAATCATAAAAGTCTTTTTCCTAGCAACTGCCGCAATTACTGCTAGAAAAGAAGGAAGTAAGAACATGAAAAATACAGTGATATATACTTCCTTATCAAGTATTTGCTTACTATACGGGTTGAAATATAGAAAAACAATTGAAAGGATAAAGATACTTATAGTAGCGACTCCCCCTATATAAACACTGATATAATTTTTCATAATTCCCCGCCTTCCTAACTCCCTCGCTTCATCGAATTTTGAGGCGGGATAAACATTACTCTCCTTTTAGTTCGCTTTAAAATTGTAAATTGGCTTAATAATATGTTTAATATCAATTGTTTCTTTTGTATTCTCAACAATTTCATCCAACGGCTTATATACCATTGGGGCTTCATCTAAAGTGCTTTCTGCAACAGATGTAGTCCAAACTTCTGTCATTGTATTTTGAAAATCCTCTAAGCTGAGTACTTCTTTAGCCTTCTTACGGCTCATTATGCGTCCTGCCCCGTGTGGTCCAGAAAAGTTCCAATCTGGATTTCCTTTACCAAATGCAATAATTGAACCATCTCTCATATTAATTGGAATGATTACTCGTTCATCTTTCTGAGCTGAAATAGCACCTTTTCGTAAAATCATATTTTCCATATCGATGTAGTTATGAATTGTAGTAAATTGATCTGTTACTTTCCAATCCATTCTAGTGATGATTTCATCCATCATTGCTTTACGATTTAACTCCGCATATTTTTGAGCGATTTTCATATCATTCATGTAATCTTTAAATCCTTGTCCTTCTAAATAAGCTAACTCTTTGCGAATCGTCGGTTTGTTAATTCCACGTATAGCTTCATGTATTTCTTTTTGTCTGCCTTCTCTTGTTAAACGCTCAATGATTTCCTCTTTAATAGATTTAACGTTGATAAGTTGCTCATAAGCAAGGTTTTGATAATACTCTGCTATTTGTTTACCTAAATTACGAGAACCACTATGAATGACAATGAATACATTCCCCTTATCATCCTCATTCAGTTCGACAAAATGATTTCCACCACCAAGCGTACCAATACTCTTCTCCGCACGTTGTAATGTGAATGGAGCTCTTACACTATCAAAATCAATCATTTTTGAAAATCGATGTTCCTTATCTCGAATACGAAAACCACTTGGGACAAATTTACGTATCGTTTCGTCTAAGTGATCGAAGTTGATTTCTTCTTTTTTCTTATTAATCATAACAACTTCCATGCCACAACCAATATCGTACTTACCTCCCAGTTTCCTGAAAGAGTGGACTATACCTTCTCTACGGTCATCGAGATATGCAGTCTCTACCGTAGGCTCACCGTATTAATTATTCCTCTTCAATCCAAATAAGGAAGAATAATTCTGTATCTTAGTCTGCCAACCTGATACAAGTCTCTGAACCATTCGATTATGTCACCATAACCACTGGCTGCTGATTGCCCTCGCCTTTACGTTAGGGTTTCCAGCAATTGAGCGAGTAGTTTAAAGTCTGAGCCGATTAGTTAACCCCGACTAAATTAGGAACAATTTTATCTTGAATGGTCATTGTCGTCCCAATAGTACAACCTGCCCCCGCATGTGTATCTGGCATAATACGAATCTTGCTGTCCTTTACGAATTCTTGGTTACAAAGATCTATAATTTGACCTGCTGCTGTTTCTTCTACGTTAGTAGTAAATACTTTCGCTTCATTGTATTTCCCTTGTAATTTCAACATCTTTTATTTCCCCTTTCCTTTAGTTTCCACAAAACAGTGATTAATATATAATTGAATTATGGGAGCTTTAAGTGGTGATACAAATAACTAATACATTTAGATGAAATATAGATTTAAACCATATAGCAATATACATATCATTATATTTTCCATCATTACATCTCATTTCCTTTTTTCATAAAAAAGAGACACAGAGATTTCTCCCCATGCCCAATTGTAGCTTTAAAATAAAGTTTAATTGAAATAATACCATTAACTTTAATAAACAAAAGAAAAGAGCCTATTTTTAAAAACGGTCAATCAAAACACGTTATTTTCGTGATAATTCTAATAATTCTCCCGAAAAAAGTTTAATCGTTTTGTACACCTTTTACAACAGAAGCATTTCGCTTAACAAGATGTTGTTTCTTGCTTTTATTTTTCTATTACTCTTAAAAATTAACTACTGAATATTTTTATTGCACTCAAATTGATTTTGAATTCCTGACCTATCAATTTGAATCCAATACTCTGCTATTTTTCCATCTTCTATTCTATACACAGCACTTGCCATTTGAATTATTGGGAGTCCTGTAGGTTGATATCCATCGATTTCTCCTAAGTGTATACCTACTTGTTTCCAACGTACATATACTTTACTTCCTTGTACTAAAAACTCTTGTATTTCTAAAGAAAAATCACCATATACTTCAATCATCTCTCTTACATGTTCAGCATAATCTTCAGGTGTTCTGCAAACTGTTTGTTCTTCTTCAGATACAATTTGATGTGCCAATACTTTTTCTGCCATCAATTGATTTGAATAGTCAGGATTCTTCCCTGAACGTACTTCTTCAAAAAATTTTCTAACAATTTGTTCTGGCGTCATTTGAAAACCCCCTTATTAATAAATCCAATACTAATCATATCACAGTTTATTTTAATCTAACTATTAAAGTAAACTGATCCGCGCGTACAAAAAAACAAGACCTCTTCATGATTAAGATATTTCGGTTCATATCTTTCAGAAAAATCGAAACTTTATTCAAAACATCGTGACTTTATTTTAAATTCACACTAATAATCAGCTACTTCTTCACCGCATGTACATAATGCACCGTCTCAAAAGCTTCTAAATAATCGTTTCGTCCTTCAAAATATAATGTATGAATATCCTCTGGTGATAAGTGCTCATAAATGAGTAAGTCCGATTTCTCTAACAGTGCTTCCATTTCGGTATAAGAAAAACACGATTTCATCGGTTCTCCGCCTATCTCAGCCATCTTCATCATATTTTCAACTCGATTGGATAATCCTTTTTCCGTAAATAAGTTTTCATCAGGATAATCGAAAACGATAGAACTTCCTGCTGGAACTATCTCGAATAAATATTCTATTAAACTGGAAAGTTCCTCTTTCGTTAAATAATACGTAACACCTAAAAGGCTAAAGAACGTCTTTTTATTTTCAAATCCTTCATTACGTAACTGTTCATAGGAAAAACCTTTCGTGAAATCCATGGAAACAAAATGAAGATTATTTGGCATTTCAAGTTCTGCTTCCTTCACTCTTTTCTTCTTAAACGCTTGCGTAGAAGGATGATCCACTTCAAATATTTCTATTTTATTCTCTAATTCTCTATGTCTAAAACTAAACGTGTCTAAGCCTGCACCGAGTATGACGTATTGCCTCGCGCCTAATGTAATTTCATGTAATAGCACTCTTTCACAATATGCTGCACGCGCCAAAGGTGTTGGTGATAATTGAACTTGTGTAATCCATTTTAAAATTTCTTTCGGATTGTCTTGAAACTGCTGTGCAATGTCTTTATTGAAAAAATGTATTCCTTGAACCATGTTCGTTTCAATATCATTACGTTCTTTTTGTGAAATAAGATCTTTAGCTACATAATCATCAAAGATTTTAGAACTATCAAATTCACTATGATACGCCCTTCCGAAAGCTGATACTAACGATGTTACACTTGATTTACCTTGTTTCACGCACATACACTCCTTCATTTTCACAACAAAAATAGGGTCCCCCTGGCCAGGAGAACCCTATTATACACTTTATTTTTATACTGGTAAATTATAACATAAATAAGTTTTTTTGTCAAGTTTTCAGCCTACTAACACTCCGACACTTTGTATATTATCCGGCAGGAACATCAAAATTATATGCACAATTTTCCGAATTATTTATTCATTCTTTTTTGAGCAGTATTAGTATCTTGAGATACTGGTATATGTTCGGTAGCTCTAGATAAACCTGTTTTTGGCATATTAACATAGATTGCTTCAGAAGCACCTTTTTCTATTTGATATGTCTCGTGAAAAACACCGACACTCCCATTATCTTTAATCTTATTATTGTATGATTTCCAAGCATATGAATGATTTTTTCCGTGAGCATAGTTTACTAATTCGTCGAATCCCTTCCAGTATTGAATTAGGATTACTTTTCTCCAACTAAATAAGAATTCTGTATGTAAGAAACCCCATTGTGGATTTTGATACAATTCTTTAATCATAGGTCCCATAGCATTAAAAACTGGTATCCACTTCCAAAATTTTAATAGGTTATTAATACGCATACCAATAATAAAAACAACAAATTCTTGATCCTTGCTATTGGCTATATGCCTGCCGTTAAAAATTTTAGCCCCCACTTTAATCCCCCTTTTTTACTGAACATAAATAATGTGCAGCTCCCAAATAAACCATAACACTTTTCCATGAATTTTCCAATTGATTCAACATAGATTATGAAAGGCTGTATTTAACTATAAAGGGTATATGTTTCCTACCCTTTTATTATTAATATTTGTTCTAAACCTCCTTTTCACCAGGAACATTTTCATAATATATTTCAATAACGATAGCATTGTCGCCCCCTTTCTAAACAGAATATTTTTTAGTTCATTTGAGTTAGGACAACATCACACTTTTCACATTAGGGAATTATTGGATAAATAAGTTTTTTGGTGAAATTTCCAGCCCATTACTACTCAGCCACTTTGTATTTTCTTCGGCAGGAAAATTGTCGATTCACACCGAACATTCCAGATTATAACAATACATATGGAGGCCAATATGAAACGATTAGTCATTATTACAGTAGGAAAAACCCACAGTGGAAAAACAACATTTGCTAAAGAACTAGAAAAAAAGTTACCCCACTCTTTCGTTATGGATCAAGATAACCAAGCAGAATTTATTAACACGCATTATGAAAAATTACAGCCAACTGAAGGCCCTAATACATTTAAGCACGCTCTTTCGAAATTCATTGTTGATTATGCAAAAGAACATACAAATTTACACCTTATCATTTGCAACTCAAATAGAAGCCGAAACGGCCGGATCTATTTGCTGAATGAGCTGTTTAAGGAAGAGGAATATGTACGCATACTCGTTCGTTTTGACATTCCAGATGATATTCTTTATGAAAGAGTAGCTCGAAGCACGCGAAGTATAAATATATTTAGAGGTAACTATTCCAGTTTCAAAGAAGTACTCGTTCGGCAACAGGCTGAATCTCAACATGAAGATGTAGTAGATCCTGTAGAAAATGATGCTGATTATTTGTTTGTTATTCGCGATAGTAAAGATGTAAAATCTACTATAGAAGAAATTGTTCATCTTGCTGAAGATTTGTCCCCTATCCCAAAATAAGAGACTATAAGAATCACATAATCATAGATTCTTATGCAAATACTTCCTCTAGGCGCCGAACATGGTATATAATAATAAAATAATCTACTTCTATATGCTCAATTTTACACAAAACAGCTCATGCATATGAAAGAAAAGAGGTACAAAAATATGAAAACAAAACAAACAATCGCTGCGTCTACACTAGCTTTAGCAATGATTGCTGGCGCAAACTCTACTCATGCGGAAGTAACTGATGCTACTCCCCAGCAAAGTACGGGAGATCGCTTAGCTGAAATTAAGCAACATAGACAAGAGTTAGATGCGAAATTACAGCAGCACAAAGAAAATGTGGATCAAACATTAAATGAACTTAACCAAGTTAAGGAAAATGTTGATACAAAGGTTAATGAACTACATGAACGTAAACAAGTTGCAGATGAAAAAATTGGCGAGATTAAACAACATAAACAAGAGTTAGATGCAAAACTTCAGCAAGACAAACAAATCGCCGAAGATAAAATCGCTGAAATTAAAGAGCATAAAAAGCAAGTAGATGAAAAAGTTGCTGAAATTAAAGAGCATAAGCAAACTGTTGATGAAAAGGTTAATGAGATTAAAGAACATAAACAAACTGTTGATGAAAAAGTGAATGAAATTAAGCAGCATAAAGAAAATATCGATGCAAAGGTTAATGAGCTTAAGGAAGTAAAAAAACAGGTAGATGACAAATTAGCTGAGTTAAAGAAAGCGAAACAAACTGCTGAGGACAAACTTGCTGAAATTAAAGAAAATAAACCGAATACAGGTAACACATTAGAAGAACTTAAGAAAATTAAAGGCAATTTAGATAGTCTTTCATCTAACTTAGAACTAGCTAAACAAGATGTGAAAAACAAATTAGCTGAGTTACAAGAAGCTAGACAAGATTTACTAAATAAAATAAACGAAATGAAACAAGCGAAACAAACTGTTTCAGACGATTTAACAAAGAAAAAACAAGACTTAGATATTAAAATAAACGATTTTAAACATACTGAGAAAAAAATTGATGACAAATTAGCTGAGTTACATACAACGAAGCAAAATGTAGATAACAAAATTAATGAAGTATCACAACCTAAACACACGACAGTAAATAATAACACTACAACTACTACTGTTCCAGCGAACAACAACGCTAGAGAACTTCCTAACGCTGGTAGTGAAGAATCAAATAATATGACTTTAGGTATGTTATCTGTATTAGGCGGGGTTTTATTAATAACACGAAATAAAATTAAAACGTTCTTCTCAAAATAAAGCTATTATATCTATTTTAAAATAATCATACAAAGGCCAACTGCACATATATGTACGGTTGGCCTTTTTTCTTTATATTAACTGCCCATCTCTAAGCGTCAATATACGATCACATACATCAAGCATTCTTTCATCATGTGTAATCATAATTGCTGCTTTTTGACTTTCTTTCACTTCACGTTTCATCATTTCAACTACTTCACGTGCGCGTTTTGAGTCTAAGCTTGCAGTTGGTTCATCCGCTAATATTAAATCTGGGTTGTTCATGAAAGCACGAGTGATTGCTACCCTTTGTTTTTCCCCGCCCGATAGTTGATTTGGATAATGAGTTTTTCTTTCAGATAATCCAAATGCTGCTAGCAAGTGATCCGCACGCTTTTCAGATTCTTGTTTGCTGTCTTTTTTTAGCTTTGCAATATAAAGCAATTGTTCTTTAACATTTAAATATGGAACAAGATTTGCGAACTGGAAAATGAAGCCGATTTTTTTCAAGCGAATGTCTGTCATTTCCTTTTCCGATAACTTCGTAATATTTTGCTCACGAATGTAAATATCCCCTTTTGACGGTGATAATAAAGCACCCGCGATTGATAATAACGTACTTTTCCCTGATCCAGAAGGACCAACGATTCCGATAAACTCTCCAGCTTTCACATCAAGCGACATCGGATGAAGGGCTGTTACTTCCGTATTCCCTTCTCCGTACACTTTACTTACTTTGTCTAATTTCAATAATGAAGTCATTACATCCCGCCTCCAATTGCTTCTAATGCATCAACTTTTAATACTTGGTATAACGAAATAAGTGTTCCTAAAATACTAATTACGATAAAGATTGCTGCATATTGTGCAATCATCGGTGTTGTTAATAAGAACGGCATACCTGCTGGTAAAATTTGTTCTAATCCTTGTACAAGAACAATACTGATCACCATCGCAACGACTGATAAGAATAACGCCTGCACGACTAAGCTATTTGCTAAATAAGAATTTTTCGTACCGATTGCTTTTAGTACACCTAATTGCTGTGTTTTTTGCAACGTAATTACGTAGAAGAATACACCAATTAGTAACGCAGCGATAACAAGTAAGAACGCGATAATCATCGTTAATGTTCCTTGCTCTTCTTTAAATCCTGGAATACTTTGCAGTACTTCTTTTTTGTCGATAACATGTGCATTTTTAATTTCTTTATCTGTATTAAGCGCAATTGCACTATAATCTTTTTGGTTTGGTTGTGAGATAGCGCCCCATACGTCTTCATTTACATAAACGACTGGTGTATGGCTAAACATTTGATCTTTCGTAAATCCAACAATTTTAAATTCTTTCTTTGAAACAGGATCAATAATTGTATCCCCAATATCAATTCCTTTTTCTTTAATTGATTCATCAGCAACCATTTCGTTATTTGCTGTACCTAATTTCTCACCTTTTACAATTTTCGGTTCTAAAAATGAATCACGTTCACTTGAGAAAATAGCAACATCCACTTTTTTCGAACTATCTTTCTTTTCATACGTTGAAACTTTCACACGAAACGGAACTGCCTCTTTCTCGCCTGCTTGATTTACTACGTTATCTACATCTTCTTTCTTAATTTGTGAACGAAGTAATTTATTTTCCGCATCATCCGCTAGTACAAATTTATTTGCCTCCATATTTTGAATCGATGAAGCATTATCATATGATAGTCCATTTGCTAATCCTGAAATAACAAGAACTAAAAATGATAGTAACACCATAATCAGTCCGATTAATCCATATCTTAATTTTGATTGTTTTAATTCCCGCAGAGCTAAAAACATTTCGCTCGCTCCTTCCTCTTTCTTTCTATGCATTCATCATAAAAAAGAAATATGAACGGAATATGAACAGAAGATTACAGAGTGTAAGATTTAATTTTCAGAAAGTATTGAAAACAATTAAAATCCTTGATACAATTCAGTCAAGTAATCTTGACCGAGTAATTTTATTTAAGGAGTTGATCATGTTGAAGCCCATGTTAACACTAACTACTTATAGCCAACTAAAAGCAATAAGCGATCCACTACGTGTCGAAATGATGATGCGTCTATGCGAACGTCCTTATACAGGACAATTACTATCTGAGAAATTCGGCATTCCAAGGGCTAAAATTCATTATCATTTAAAAGAATTAGAGAAGAATGGTTTTATAGAGATTGTTTATACAGAAGAAAAGAATGGCATCGTTCAAAAGTTTTATCAATCTGTCGCTAGAGGCTTCACCCCTGCCGCGGACCTATTACCTCATTTAGAAATATTAAGCGAATCAGGTCGCCAAATCTTTTTACAAATGACGGAAAGAACGAAAAGCCATATTCTCGCTGCACCAGAAGAAGCTTTTACATTACGGAAAGTAAGCGAAGACCCAGCTGAGTGGAATTACGTTTCATCTTGTTGGGAGTTTGATGCTACGCCAGAACAATTTCAAATGTGGGTGAAAAAGTTTCATGAATTGATGGCTGAATTAAATGATATCGCAAAAGATGCGGATAAAGATCCAAATAGTAAATCTTACTACATTTCTACTACTGCATTACAAATCGACGAACGAGCAATGCAGCGCTTTGTGAAAAAAGAAGAAAAATCGTAATACGATTTTTTTTACACTAACGGTCAAAATTATTTTACCGAATAAATTTACCCGGCAGTAACGGGCAGTAAGAATCCCCCCTGAAAATTCAACTGGAGCAAAGAAGTTAGATGGGAGATTAACTGCCCGTAAATGCCCGATTGGTTCAACTAATAATCAGTGGGGATAAACCTCCCACTGAGTAAAGTTTCACTTTATTATAAAGGAGTAGATTAAATGGACATATTAAAAAACCGGAATTTCCTCTTATTATTTTTAGGGAGAATTTTTACAAACATAGGAGATAGCTTGTATTATGTAGCAGCGATGTGGCTCGTATATAAGCTGAGTGGTAATCCTTTTTATTCTGGATTAGCTGGTTTCCTTACATTATTACCTTCTGCACTTCAATTTCTTACTGGGCCATTCGTTGATAGATGGTCAATCAAAAACACCCTCGTCATTACACAAATTTTGCAATGCATTCTTATTTTAATCATTCCCATTACACACTACTTCGACTTACTAACAGTCCAACTACTCCTCATCATCATGCCCATCGTAGCCTTTATCGAACAATTTGCCTATCCCGCACAATCAAAAGCTTTACCGCTTCTACTGCATAAAACACAATTATTAAAAGGAAATTCACTCTTTTCATTTGCATATCAAGGCATTGACTTAATTTGTACGACTCTTTCTGGCATATTAGTAGCACTACTTGGCGCAATCACTTTATACGTAATCGACTCTTTTACATTCGCGATTACTGCCCTTTTGTTCTTTTCATTGAAAATGCCAAAGCAAGCAGAAACCAATACATCGCTATCAACTAAACAATATTTCACTGATTTAAAAGAAGGTTTTTCCATCGTCTTTCGTTCCTTAATGGGTGTTTTCTTAATCGGTTCAGTTGTCGCTAATTTTTCTATCGGTATGACGATGGCAATACTCCCTTCTTTTGCAGACTCTTTAGGTGGCGTAAAACTATACGGTTTCTTTTTAGCCGCTATATCTGCTGGTAGTCTCATTGGAGCATTATTCAGTTCATGGGTTGGTAAACGTAATGTTGGCCGTGTCTCCATCATTAGCTTTGCGGCTGGTGCCTTCTTTTGGTTCCTCTCTACGATTGTACCGTTTCAATGGCTGTCTATTTCCTTATTTGGCCTAGCTTGGATACCAATTGGTGCCACCAACATATTATTTGCGACAATTAGTCAAACTTTAATTCCAAATCAATATCTTGGACGCATCAATTCAGTCATGCGAAGTATGGGCACAATTGCTATGCCGTTCGGTTCTTTAATTGGCGGATACACTGCAAATGTATTTAGTAGCCAACTCATTTTCGCGCTCGCTAGCATCGGTATTTTATTTATTTCTCTCGTATGGCTACTTCATCCGAAATTACGGGCTTTGCCGAAAGCTGATGAAATTACAGCGGATACTTTTGAAGTTCGGTTTAAAGTAGAGCGCGGGAAAGGTGCGACTTTATAGCAGGAACAAATTTAACCCCGTTCTAAATTTGGGACGGGGTTATAATTATAGTTATTTAATTTTGAATGTAAAATACCTCACTAAAAATATAACAATAGCACCAACTAAAACGTTCAATTATCGATTTGATGGCCAAGACCCCTGCATTTTCCTTAATTGAATAATTTGACCTGTATGATAAGCATCATGAAGCATAATGTCCAGTAATTTTCCCTCAAGTGAATTTTGCTCAAGCTCTTTTTCAGAAATTGCACTCAATGCCTGTCTTAAATTACGTTGGGCATTTTCACAACGTTCAACGACCTCCTTCCATTCCTTATCACCATTTGATTGCTCGGTAAGATAAAAGGTTTCATCACCGTCAAGATTATGTGTCCATTCACGGCCTTCCAAGTTTGCAGCAAGTCTCTCTTTGTAATAAATGAGATGATTAACGTTCTCCCAAATGGTTTTAGTTGCCTCTCCATATGGTTTCCAGATAGCCTGTTCGGCTGTAAGTCCTTCTATAGCATGTTTAAACGGTGCATACCAACTCTCTTTATCGAATGTGGAATCTAGTCCGTTTAAAAACAAGTCAATTCGTTTCAAAGTAATCGCCTCCCTAAATAGTTAAAGTTTCAATAAAATCCTTATAGCTCTGTAGAGATTCTACATTTTCAAATAAACTTCCTGCTAATCTTATTCCACAAACTGACCCAATTGTGAAATAGAATGACTCGCATTTTTTCAAACAACTTTTTATCACTTTACACGTAAGTGATAATATATTGACCAATTGACAAAAATAAGAAGAGGCTGTTCTAAAAACAGCCTCTTCCTTTCCATCTATTTCGGAAGCTCAACCCGAACAGTCGTCCCTTCCCCCTTCGTGCTATATACCGAAACGTTTCCATTATGAAGTTCAACAATTTTCTGCACGATCGATAACCCTAAACCACTACCTTCTATGTTTCTTGCCCTTGCCGTATCTACTTTGTAAAAACGATCAAATATACGATCCATTTCTTCTTTTTCCATACCGATTCCGTTATCTGATATAGAAATGACAATACCGGATTCTAATTCTTCTACAACAAATTCAATCGTCCCGCCATCGTTTGAAAACTTAATGCTATTCGTAAAAATATTACTCCATACTTGATGTAGTAGGTTTTCATCACCTTCTATAAATATGTACGGTACATCAAATTCAACAGCTATATCTTTTTCACGCCATTTCCATTCGAGCATAAAAATGACGTCTTTAATTTGCTTCTGCAGATTGAATTCTTTTATCTGTAAAACCTTCTCTTCTTTATCTAAAGAAGCAAGCGTAAGTAACTGTTTACATAAACTAGACATCCGCTTACTTTCACCCTCAATAATTTTCAAGTAACGTTTTCTTTCCTCTTCACTCATATTCTCCGATTGTAATGTTTTCGAAAAACCTTGTATCGAAGAAAGTGGAGATTGGAATTCATGAGAAACGTTAGAAACGAACTCTTGTCTCATTTGGTCTAATTCTTTAATGCTCTTTGTCATCTTTTGAAAATTAGTCGCTAGTGTACCAATTTCATCTTTTCGATTTTCATCTAATTCGATATCATATTCACCACTTGCAATCTTTTGAGTCGCTTTCGTAAATGTTCGAATAGGACGAACAATATACCCTGCTGCGATCGCTATAAAAATGATACTTAATACAACGATGAAACCGAGTAATACCGCTAGAAAAATTCTCATTTCACCAAATTGTTGCTGAATATCAGGGCGAATGAATAAAGCGTACTGTTTATCATCGTGTTTTAGCGGTACACCGACACTATTAATTAATTCATTATCAAAAAATCCTGTAATAAAGAGGCGCGTTGGATATGTGGAAACGCCATTAAACGTTTCACCTTGCAATACTTTATGAACGGTATCATCACTAATTGTTATCTTACGAAACGCATTCCCAATACGCTTTCCATGATTTTCGTCATCTACAATATAAATTTCATACCCTAACTTCGCAATAGACTGTAAGTATGCCTCTTTATTCTCTTCACTTTGCTTTTCATATAATGATTTTACTTCTTTAGCATACATTAAAATCTTTTCACTATTGTACGGTTTTAACTTCACTTGATAATATACGTTCGTTAATAAAAAACCGATAATACTACTAAGAAGCATAATACCGACTGTCATAAAAACAAATCTAGAATATAGTGATTTCATTTTATTTCAACTCCAACTTATAACCGAGTCCGCGTACTGTCGTAATTTGAAAATCGTCTGTTCGTTTTGAGAAACGATCTCGTAGCCTCTTCACATGAACGTCAACTGTTCGTTCATCTCCTTCAAAATCCATTCCCCATACTAATTCAATCAGTTCTTCTCTTGAAAATGTTCTTCCAGGATAACTAGCAAGTTGTGATAATAATTCAAATTCCTTTAATGGAAGCAAAATCGTCTGACCGTTACACTTCACTTCAAAGCCTTTTCGATCAATAGTCGTTCCGTGTAATGTAATAATATCAGCACTAAGCATTTGATAACGGCGCAATAAAGCTTTCATACGGAAAATTACTTCAGCTGGTTCAAATGGTTTTACAATATAATCGTCCGTACCAGAAATGAATCCTTTTTCTTTATCCACTAACTGATCTTTCGCAGTTAATAAAATAACAGGTATATCATGATACTTCCGAATTTCTTCACATAACGTATAGCCATCAATAAACGGCATCATAATGTCTACTATCGCAAGATGAATATTTTCTTTCTCTAAAACGCCTTGCGCTACCTTTCCATCTTCCGCTTCAAAAACTTTAAAGCCCTCTTTTTGTAAATGGTAATGCAATAACTCTCTAATATGTTTATCATCATCAGCTAATAAAATATGTATCATCTTCATTAAACCCTCTCTTGTTCATCCTTCTACATCCTTACATTAAGAAACAATTGGATTTTTTGCAAGAAAAAGAAAAACAATTACAGCATTAATTTTTTCATGGCAATGAGCTAAATTTTAAAATCCATTACGTGAAATTATTGAGGTTATCAAAGATACTACGCATTAGAACCGCAATACAGTACAACAGATCGTATGATAATGTAGCTTTGGAATAAAGGTTCATAAATAATACCTACAAGCCAATATTTTACGATAAATAAAAAGAATCCATTTTGAAATAGATTTTAAATAGACTAAACTAAGAAGAGGATATTACGTTCAATATATGAGTATATATCCTCTTTTCTTATAAACATTAGATTACTTATACAGATAATAAAAATAAAACTCTATATGTATACTGAATTCGGAAAAGTTTGTATAATTTAGGTAGCTAACGTATCTCATAACGGAAAGCGTTGTGAGGTCTTTAGACTGAGCGTTAATTTTTTTAGGGGTGAAGTGCTATGAGAGTACAAGAGGTTCTCATAGAGAATAACAACAAAGGATACATATTACTGGATCAAAAAGGATTCCCTGTAATAAATCATTTAGGAGGTGACAATTATTAATGAAACAACAAGAACGTATTATCTTTCGTGAGGTTCAGCGACCACAACAAATTTGGGTATGGATACTCATATTTGGGATCGCAGCACTGATGTGGTATGGATTCATTCAACAAATTATCCTTGATAACCCGTTTGGAGATAAACCAGCTCCCAATGGTGTGTTAATTGCTTTGTGGTTGTTTTTTGGGATTGCCTTTCCTCTATTAATGCTTGGGGTATTGAAACTGATTATAGAAGTCCGTGAAAAAGGTCTTTATGTTCGTTTTGTTCCTTTTCATTTTCAATATAAACAGTACCTTTTCAAAAATATATGTCACTATGAAAGCATTACTTACAGTCCACTAAAAAGATTCGGAGGATGGGGAATTCGTTTTAACCTTAAGGGTGAAACGGCCTATAACATGAATGGAAAGAAAGGTATAGAGTTAAAGTTGAAATATAACACAGTGGTAATCGGCACTCAAAAACCGGACGAATTAAAAAAAGCATTGGACTCGGCACAAAAAGCATAATGAAAATTAATCGTCAACAAACGGGTATCATTGTGGAATAAGAAAGGACATTACATATTAGTCATATAAAATATATAATGTCCTTGAATTTATTTGTTTTTTTAAAATTTAGGTCTTGATAATTAAGTGATCAAAATAGATTCTCATATTTTCGCATTAAGATTATTTCAATAAAAAATATTGCTCATTTTCTGCCTTTTTAAAAACTAATTCTAACTCTTATTAAGCCTTAGAAATATCAACAAATCCTTCTCCGAACACATCACGAACATCGTGTATAGCGATGAACGCAGCCGGATCCGTAGTTTGAACAATCCGTTTTAGCTTCACTACTTCTTGCTTATTAATAACAATATAAAGAATTTCCTTCGAAGTTTTCGTGTAATAGCCATGACCTGAGTACACAGTAACCCCTCTGCCCATTAAGGTAGTCACCTTCCCGGCAATTTCATTCGGGTTATCAGAAATAATCGTAATAGCCTTTTTCGGATTTAAACCTTCAATTACAAACTCCATCACTTTCGTTGCTACATATAGCATAATAATTGTTATCATCAGTTTTTCTGCACCAATGATGAAATAAGATGAAAACGCAACAATTAAATCGAAGAACAGTAAACCATAGCTAATGCTCCATCCTAAATATTTATGCGTCATCCTTGCTAAGATGGTAGTACCTGCTGTTGTTCCGCCAACGCGAATAATAAGACCAATCCCGCATCCAATAAATATTCCTCCGAAAATGGCATTTACAAGCATTTCATCCGAAGCAATCGTCCAACCTTCTGTCAAATGAAGGAATAGCGAGTTCGTAACTACAGCGATAATCGTATAAATTGTTGTAATCTTATTTAAAAATTTATAACCAGCTATTAACAAAATCGCATTTAAAATTAAGTTAACTAAACCTGGTGACCATTCAAATAAATAGTACGTAATAATCGTGATACCTGTTACTCCACCCTCACCAAACTCGTTCGGAATAACAAACAAATTCACACCTAACGCAAAAAGAAATGCACCAATAATAATAAAAATAATGTCTGTGGTTCTTTTTTTCATACAGTACCTCACTTCTTATGTAAATATTTATTCTGTCATAAACTCTCACCATTATATCGTGGAATATTCAAATCGAACAGTGATTTATTTTTATTTTAATATAGGGTAATAAATCAACTTCATCCTATATCCACATGTAATTAAAAAAGTAAAACAACATTATTTTTAGTATGTACTCCAAATAAAGTTTTGATTTCACACGCAATTCACGCTAAAAAATGAATATGAACACTCTTACTCGCACAAACTTCGAATAAAAAACAAATAGGCGAAGCTATAGAATAGACTTCGCATCAAGCGTGTGAGCACAGAGATTTATATGAAATTTTATATTCATACATTCCAGAAATAAATTTACTTATCTTTCTCCATATATTCTTTAATCTTTCGTTCTTCCCACTCTTTTCCGAATATCCCAACTGGAAAAGTTGTCAAACCGTGTATAACGATACCGATCCCCCAACCTGCAAGTGGATATAAAAACCATAATTTACTTGAATCAGAGCTTATATTTATAATAAAAAGCATTAAGTTCACTAGTATATAGACCGTTAAATGAATATAAAACGCTTGTAAATTCTCTACCCTTTTTTTAGCTCGTAAATAAACCTCATCTTGCTCCACCCTTAAACACCTCTTTCCATATTGTTTTTTTCACCTTCGCTCCAGTATTAACATCATATTCTAATCAGAAATCCGTTATTCTCAAAAAAACATAAAACAAAAAAGTACCCATCAAATTATCATACACATGATCATTTGATGGGTACTGCATGATACATTTGTTATTTACAAGCTTCTAATTAAGACCAAATCCAAACATCATCATTATTTTCAACGTTGCTCTTTATCTCATGAATTTTTTCAATATGATCCGTTGTGTTGTAGTTAATAGAAATTCCGCCCCAGCCTACATACTTCATATCAATTTTTACTTTCTCACCTGTATTAAATACTTGTCCCTTCGTTAAGAAAACATCAATAATATCTTTTTTCCCGTTTAGCGATGGATACTCAACTACGACATATTTAGTAGAACCGTCTCCTTCATCTTCCATCGTTCCTACTTTTGATACTTCCCCAATTACATAATCAGGAGAACCATCTTCTTTCATGTGCATACCTAATTTATTTGACGTATTTTCAACTGTATTTGCAATCATATATTCCGTAAAATTACGCATCATAGATCCAGTAGCTTTAACCTCATCCCCTACTTTCACATTTGAAAGGGAATCTATATACACACTAACAGGTTCCTCATATTGCTTAGATTTTACGACAATTACACCGTTATCTACTTCTACTACTCGCCCTTCTAACGTCGAAAAATTCGATTCAATAGAAGCAGCACTCGCTTTTGACAGTTCTAATCCTGGTAAATTCGTTCCTGATAATGCTGCGATCCCTAAAGCACCTGCTAAAATTATTTTTTTCATACCCATATGTAACCTCTCCATTCATGATGATTATATTTTTTGATTGGATACGACCAACCTGTAACTATTATAGTTACAGGTTATATAAAATAGCAACCATCTTTCTTATGCAATGTTGCATACAGTAAATTTTAAATATACAGCAAGAGGACTAAATTCTCGAATTATAATAGTTAATTTAATTCAAAGCTAAAATAACCTTATGGGCACGGTATAAAGAAATTAAGAGCCGCTTTCGGTCCTAAAGTTAGCGAATAGCTTTATAAAAACTCAATCAAAATCTATTCAACGAATTGAAAAATGAACTATGTCGAATTTTATTTTCATAAAATTCAAATTTCAAGGAGGTTTTACAAAATATTACACAGAATTATTCGTATATCGTAATATAATTGGTGATTTTTTACGATTTATTTCATTTTATCTACCACGTTTAGACAAAATGGAAAACCATAGCAAAAGGAGAGATATAGATTGAAAAGAAAAATTAGTACAGCTGTTGTAGGGTTATCGGTATTCAGCTTTGGTCTTTTTGGTGTAAATATTGGGGATGGCGGCGTTGTAAAGGCTGCACATGGGGATACTCCTGCTCCTAAACAAGAGAGTCATGCTGATTTCCCTGCTCCTAAATTAAATTCACATGGAGATTCATGGGCTCCTGCTTATGATCATGGAAGACCCCCTATTTCATCATATAATAAAGGGGACACTTGGGCTCCGAAATCAGTAAGCATTGGTGACCACGGTGGCGCTCCTGCTTATAATAAAGGCGACGGTGGGGTTTCCCCTGCCTACACGAATACTCATGGAGAAGGAATGGCTCCTAAACAAGAGAGTCACGCTGACTTTTTTTCTCCTACGTTAGAAACGCATGGTAATACTGGCGCTCCTGCTTTCAATGGTGGTGATACGCCGGCTCCGAAACTTGAGAGCCATGCGGATACTTGGGCTCCTGCTTTCAATATTGGCGATACACCTGCTCCGAAATTAGATTCACGTGGCGATACTGGCGGCGCTCCTAAGCTTGAAGGGCACGAACATTTCCCTGCTCCTAAACAAGAGAGCCATGCTGATCTTCCTGCCCCGAAATTAGAGGGACATGGCGATTTCCCTGCCCCGAAACAAGAGAGCCATGCTGATCTTCCTGCCCCGAAATTAGAGGGACATGGGGATCTTCCTGCTCCGAAATTAGAGGGACATGGGGATCTTCCTGCCCCAAAATTAGAGGGACATGGCGATTGATCTTCCTGCCCCGAAACAAGCTCCGAAAATAGAAGCTCAGAGAGCCATGCTGATCTTCCTGCCCCGAAATTAGAGGGACATGGGGATCTTCCTGCTCCGAAAATAGAAGCTCACGGTGAAACTATTTAACACAAACCCCCTAACTATGTAGCTAGGGGGATATTTTTTCATCCTATTGACACCTCATGCATACTTTCTCAACTTTTATTTTAGTACTGTGCATGTGACATCATTTTATTAAGATTCTATAGTCAATTGTGATCCCTTTCCCCAAAAAAACATGGACAACACTATAAAAACACAAGGATTGACAGGTTTTACAAGATTTAAAAATTCAGAATATTATTTATCAAGAGAGAATTCCATATAATTACTTTTTATTGAGTTACCCTTATAGTTACAATTATATAGAAAAATATACAAGGGGGCTAATATGAACATTTCATTAAAGGGACATACGTATACAACAAAACATTTAGAAGCTTGGTACCATGCAATCTTAACGCAAAATGTTAAGGAAGCACAAATTCAGTTTCAAGAAGCTAAAAAAGAACATGAAGAAATGCTTTTGAAAGAAACAGAAACATTTCCACTTTATTACTTATATTACGCATTACTCCAGTTCCGACATACAGCTCTGACAGATGGACTATCAATCACGAAAGATAGTTTTCAAATCATAGAAGACCAAGAAAAACCAGAAGATAAACATTTATCTTATCTATATCATTATTATAAAGCGGTTCATTTTGCAGCAATTAATCATTATCAAGAAGCAGAAGAATATTTCTTAAAAGCACAGGCACTTTTATCCGGACACAGTCAAATTGAACAAGCTGATTTCTATTACCGATACGCTGCTTATCATTGTCACCAACAACAACCAAGTTTTGCGATTGTAAATGCTTCTAAAGCATTAGAATTTTTTGAAACGCAACACGGATGTGAAAGAAATATTTCATCCTGTTTAAGTGTACTTGGTGCTTCTTATGTAGACGTAGGACATTTTGAACAAGCTGAGGAAAGCTATAACAAAGCGTTAGATATTCTCCAAAAATTAAATGAAGAATCATTACAACTGTATGTGCGCGGTAATCTAGGTCATCTATATGCTAGCCAGAATCTTTCTGAAGAAGCGATCCGTCACTTGACACAAGTTGTTGAAAAAATCCCATCTCACTACAAAGCTATATTCTTACTTGCACAAGAACATGAAAAATTAGGACTTATCGACAAAGCAAACCACTACATTAAAATAGGGAAACAACTTATTTCTGAACTTGGTAATGAAGAGCACAAACATCACTTTGCTATATTAGAAGCTTTCACGAATCAAACTGAATTAAACAAAATTGAACCGATTGTTTTAGAAGGAATTGAATACTTCAATAAAGAATCTTTATATATCTATGTTTCTGAGTATCTTGAAAAACTAGCTCTTGCGTTTTATAACAAACAACAACATGAAGAAGCAAGTTTATACTTCTTTAATAGTACAATAGCAAAAAAATCAAATGAAAGAGGGTTAAAGAAATGAAAAAAACAATTGGTAAAATCGCTGTAGGTATTGTATTTACGGGTATTGCTGCATTTGGCTTAAACGCAGGTTTCACAAATCAAGCTGGACATACTCACTTCCCGTCTCCACCAGCTCCTTCTTTTTCTGAGGGCCATACTGGCGGCGCTCCTGCATTAAACATCGGTGACACTGGTGGGGCTCCTAAACAAGAAGGGCATGCACATTTCCCTGCTCCAAAAGTTGAATCTCATGGCCATACTGGCGGCGCTCCTGCTAATTCTGAACATGGTACAGGTATTTAAGTTACCCAACTTGAAATCTATTTTGTTTACCATTTTCATATATTTACAAGGAAACCATTTGATGTAACGAATATTATGTATATACATGATTTCTATTGTGATACACTCTACCCGAGAGAAATTCCCAATACATATGTGGTTTTCAAGTCTAAAAAATACACCTAGTAATTAGGTGTATTTTTATTTTACCCCTCTATCTAATAATTAAAGAATACTCCCCTAAAAATCCCAACAAAAAAACCGAAGAAACTACCTATACCTCAGACACTTAAAGTACCACGAACGTTGCGATTTTTAGTGACACTCCGCATCCAATCTCACTTTCATCCCAAGTGCCTAAAGGCGATAGCTTTCTTGTTCAGGAAAAGCTGTAACCTCTCCATTCATGATGATTTTATTTTTCGGATTGAATACGACCAACTTATAATCATTACAGTTACAGATTGCAGAAAATAGCAACCCTCTTTCTCATGCAATGTTGCATACTGTAATTCTCAAATACAATTCAACACTAAGACTGAATTCTTGAATACCAGCAGGTAAACGGATTGATGATGAAGAAACTAATGTGATGCATCATATTTTTTCAATGCTACAGTTTGTATAATCGTAGTCCATTACATTATGTAGGAGCGGAGTTAATATGTTAAAGAAACCAAAGAGATTACAGGCAGGAGATATTGTGGCACTAGTAAGTCCTTCATGGGGAGGCGCAGGCGATTCTGAGATAAGATGGCGTTATGAACAAGGGGTAAAGAGATTAGAAGAAGTTTTCGGTCTTACGGTTGTTCCAATGCCAAATAGTTTAAAAGGTAGCGAATACCTTTACAACAACCCTGAGGCTCGTGCGGAAGATTTAATGACAGCATTTAAAGATACTCGTATTAAAGGAATTATTACGAATATCGGTGGAGAAGATAGCATCCGTTTACTTCCTTATATAGATTTTAATGTTATACGCGAAAATCCGAAAATTTTTATGGGGTACTCTGACGTTACCGTTTCACACTTGTTTTGTCATAAAGCAGGAATTTCCTCTTTTTACGGTCCAGCCATTTTAACTGATTTTGCCGAAAATGTAGAGATGGATCCATATACAGTTGAAATGGTAAATCGGACTCTCTTTTCAAATGAGAATATTGGCGAGATTCAACCCGCTCCTGAATGGACAAGTGAGCGTTTAGAATGGATAGAGGTAAATAAAGATACAAGGCGTACGATGCAACAAAACAATGGCTATGAACTACTTCAAGGCTCTACTACCGTACAAGGACGCTTAATTGGTGGCTGTATAGAAGTATTGGAATTTGCAAAAGGAACGGAACTTTGGCCTGAGAAAAAACATTGGGCGAATAGTATCCTTTTCTTTGAAACCTCTGAAGATCATCCAGAACCAAGTTATATAAAGTATTGGTTACGAAATTACGCAGCGCAAGGCATTCTGCAAAAAGCAAAAGGCATCATTTTTGGTAAACCAAAAGACGAAATGTATTATGAAGAATATAAACACGAAATACTGAAAGTTATGAAAGAACATAACTTAGAAGATTTGCCGATTCTTTATAATTTAAATTTTGGCCATACCGAGCCGAAGTTTATTTTACCTTACGGTGCGATGGCAGAAATTGATTGTGAAAATGGGTCTTTCTCTATTTTAGAGAATGGCGTGGAATAAAGGAAAACTTTAAATAAGTATAGCCATTTTCCTGATCCTACAGAAAAAATAGCGTGTTTTTTCATTTTAGAGAGTATTTTATTTTGGTTAGCTTGATAGCGACATGAAAGGACCCCAATAAATAAAATCACTCCTATGAGATATGACTGTGAATTGATACTTTTTAAAAGTATATAATTGGAGGGAGATTACGTTTATGGAAGTAACATTTACAGTAAGTAAATGGGATGAAAAACTAATCGATGATACTAGAAAAGATTTCCCTATTAATATTGCCCATGTTGAATATGATATTGATGGTGAATTAAAAGGAAAAGCTTTTGTTGAATACTTATTATATTATTTAGACTCAAATATAAATGATGGTCACTTGGCTACTGCTAAAATTTCTGGGTTTTTACACTTTGAAGGAATTTATAAGGGGCAACAAGGGACATTTACAGCTATAGAGCAAGGAATATTTGATAAAGGAAATCTAGATTCCCCAGGAACAATTATTAAAGCTACTGGTAACTTAGAAAATCTGAGGGGGTCCTATACTTATCAGTTTACAGGTCAAACTAGTAAACTGATTTTAGAGTTTGAATTTCAGCAAAATACCCTATAATTTAGTGGAAAGGACATTTCTTGTAATACTAGGAATGTCCTTTTTTTGTTGACGAGCTTATTCAACTATTCTTCTATTAGTTAAGAAAAGAACAGAGTATATTACATAACGTCTTATTATCAGTATTCAGCAATGTGTAAAATTTTAATTATGGGGGGAATTAAAATCTAAGCCCGAGAGACATGGCCCCCACCTATTCATTACTTTTCCTACTTACTAAAGAATAATTCCCGAAAAACTCCCCTTCATAACTTCTTTTTCAAGTTGGTTCCTACATATAAACATCGCAATAATTTTTGTACGATGTTTTTCATCGGGTTCAAACTGTTCAATAGTTACGTCACAACGAATTGTATCACCGCTAAAAACAGGACGTAAAAATTCAAAATCCATCTTGCGAGCTAGTACGTTATAGTCACCGCCAATTTTTGTAGGCAGCGTTGATGTTAACAGCCCTTGTACAACAAATCTCCCCTGCTCATCTGGTGTAACATGATGAACACCTTCATCTTTAGATACTTCTGTAAATAAAACAACATCTTCTTTTGTAAAAGTTCGCTCAAAGGTGATTTTTTCGCCTACTTGTAATTTCATCGATACCCCTCCTCAAAAACACTTTTAAAATAAGAAAAACCGAAATTAAAAATCATTTCGGTTTTTCCAAACTGTAGAAGTCTATATTTACTTTAACGAATGAACAAACAACCCACTGCGCAGTTTCGGTTCAAACCACGTTGATTTTGGCGGCATAACTTCCCCTGCGTCTGCGATTGCTAATAAAGCTTCCATTGATGTCGGATATAATGAAAACGCTGCTTTATATTCACCGCTATTTACAAGGCGTTCTAATTCTTCTAATCCGCGGATTCCTCCGACAAAATCAATGCGTGAATCAGATCGTGGATCATGTATTTCAAGTACTTGGCTTAATAAATGATCTTGCAGAATAGATACATCTAAACCTTTAACGAGATCATTCGCATCAAACGTTTCCTCTTTCACAGTGAGCTTATACCACTTCTCGTTTACATACATGCCAAATGATTTTGGTTCATTTGGTTTATACGGAGAACCATTTGCTTCTTCTACATAGAAGTACTGCGTAATTTGCTTTAAAAACTGCTCGACTGATAAACCATTTAAATCTTTCACAACCCGGTTATAGTCCCAAATTGATAATTCATCATGAGGGAATAAAACAGATAGGAAGAAATTGAATTCCTCTTCTCCTGTGTAATTCGGATATTGTTCTCTTCGCATTAGCCCTACTTTTGCAGCTGATGCAGAGCGGTGATGTCCATCTGCAATGTAAAGACTAGGAATATCTTCAAATGCGTTTACTAAATTTGCAATTACTTCTTCATCTGCAATCTTCCACGCAACATGCCTAACACCATCTTCTGCTGTAAATTTATAGATTGGCGCATGTTCTTCTTTCCAGCTTGCAATGAAACGTTTCACCTCTTCTTTTGTACGATACGTTAAAAAGATTGGCCCCGTATTTGCGTCACACACATCTACGTGGCGAATACGATCAAGTTCTTTTTCATGACGCGTTCTTTCATGTTTTTTAATTGTATCATCTTCATACTCGTCAATCGATGTACAAACGACAAGGCCTGACTGTGTTCTTCCTTGCATCGTCAGTTCATAAATGTAAAGCGCTGGCTCCTCATCTTGAACGAACACTTCTTCTTGTATAAATTGCTTTAAATTTTCACCCGCTTTTTCATATACGCGATCATCGTACGGTGAAAGTGCTGGATCTAAATCAATTTCGGCTTTATCAACGTGTAAGAAAGAATATGGATTCCCTTTTACAACTTCTCTTGCTTCTTCACTATTTAATACATCGTAAGGTAAAGCGGCCACTTGCACTGCTTTTTCTTCTACTGGACGGATGGCCCGAAACGGTCGGATTTTTGCCAAGTTTCTCTCTCCTTTACACAATCATTCGAACAGCTACAACACCTGTGATTTTACTTATATTTTCCACAATATTCTCTTTCATTATATCATCAATTCCGTTATCAATATCAATCATTGTGTACGCCCAAGAATGTTTACTACGATTAATCATATCCGCAATATTAATATGATGTTCTGCTAAGCATCCTGTAATTTGTCCTACCATGTTCGGAACGTTTTGATGCATAATTGTAATTCGTTTTTTTCCAATGTACGGAAGCTCTACGTTTGGATAGTTTACTGAATTACGAATATTACCTGTCTCTAAATATTCACGTAATTGACGTGCAGCCATTACTGCACAATTTTCTTCAGATTCAGACGTAGATGCACCGAGGTGAGGCGTTGCTGTTACATTTTTCATCTTTATAACATTTTCATTCGGGAAATCTGTTACGTAATGTGTAATAATATCTTCTTCTAACGCTTTTTGAAGAGCATTTTCATCTACAAGTTCTCCTCTTGAGAAATTGAATAGACGCATTCCTTTTTTCATCGTCTCTATAGCGTGTTCACCAACAATCCCCTTCGTTTGATTCGTAAGTGGAATATGCAGTGTAATATAATCACAAGTTGCAAAAATTTCATCTAAGCTAAACGCTCTTTGTACTTGCGTAGAAAGACGCCATGCTGTTTCAACAGATATATACGGATCGTATCCGACAACGTCCATCCCTAAAGCTAACGCATCGTTCGCAACTAAAGCACCGATTGCGCCAAGACCGATAACACCTAAACGTTTCCCTGCAATTTCTGACCCAACGAATTGCTTCTTCCCAGCTTCAACAAGCTGTGGTACTTCTTCTCCATCCAACTCTTTCGTCCAGCTCACTCCGTTTATAATATTACGGGAAGACATAATAAGGCTTGCGATAATAAGTTCCTTCACTGCATTCGCATTAGCCCCTGGCGTATTAAATACTACAATCCCTTTTTCCGTACAACGCTCAACAGGAATATTATTTACACCGGCACCAGCTCTTGCAATTGCCTTTAAATCTTCTGAAAACTCTTCTTCATGTAAAGAATAGCTTCGAAGTAAAATACCATCTGGATGACCTACTTTGTCTCCAATTTCATAGCGATTCCCATCAAAAATTTGCAAACCCTTTTCGGCAATTTGATTTAACGTCTGAACACGAAACATATCCCCATCTCCCTATCTATTTTCAAGCTCAAATTCCTTCATATAGTCTACTAATTCTTGTACACCTTGGGTTGGCATCGCATTGTAAACACTAGCGCGCATACCGCCGACTGAACGATGTCCCTTTAGCGTAACGAAACCGCGCTCTTTCGATTTTTGTAAAAACTGATTGTTAAGCTCCTCTGACGGTGTTGTAAACGGAATATTCATAAGTGACCGATACGTGGGATCAACTGGTGAAGTAAACAATTTAGATTCATCTAAAAAATTGTAAAGAAGTGAAGATTTCATTCTATTTTGTTCTTCAATCGCAGATACCCCGCCTTGTTCTTTCAACCACTCTAGTACAAGTTTTGCTACATAAATACTAAAGGTTGGCGGTGTATTATATAGGGAGTTATTTTTACTGTAAGTTTCATAGTTTAACATCGTAGGACAAGCACTATTTGCACTGCCAATTAAATCTCTTTTTATAATTACAATCGTTAAACCCGCTGGCCCTAAATTCTTTTGCGCACCCGCATATATGAGACCAAACTTCGTAACATCATATTGTTCTGATAAAATATTTGAGGACATATCCGCAACGAGCGGCACTCTCTCTAAATGTGGAATATCCACATATTTTGTCCCCTCAATTGTATTGTTCGTTGTAATATGTACATAATCTAGTTCTTCATCATTTGGTAAATCATCCATTTTAGGAATTGTAGTAAACTTCTCTTTTTCAGAAGAAGCAATCACTTGTACTTCTCCTACTTTTCCGGCTTCTTGCAGCGCCTTTTTAGACCATGAACCTGTCAGTACGTACCCAGCTTTTTTATACGTACTCATTAAATTTAACGGTATCATAGAAAATTGTAATGACGCACCGCCCTGTAAAAATAAAACTTCATACTCATCAGGAATGTTCATTAATTCACGAAGTAAGCTACTTGCTTCATCAATAATACTTTGGAAATAAGAAGATCTATGGCTCATTTCCATAACAGACATGCCTGTCCCGTTATAATTTACAAGCTCCTTTTGCACTTTCTCTAAAACTGGCAAAGGGAGTATAGATGGTCCTGCTGAAAAATTATACACTCTCTCCATCACCCAGATAACCTCCCTATTTCTCATTTTTATTATTTTTTAAACTTTCTGAATTATAACCTATATACAATACACGGTCAATTTGTTTTCCGTTATTACGGTGCAAGACGCAATGGAATCGCTTGCATGTGCACCCTGCTTTTTATAAACATACAAAAAAGTGTTAAGTACATAATCGTACTTAACACTCTAGTAATTAAGTATAATAGCTACTTACTCGTAAAGAACCGATCGAAAATTTGATAAATAGCTGAAAGACCAAAGAGCCAATAAATAGTATCCACAAGCGCCGGCATAGAACCAAACCATTTCTCAACTACATTATAATCTAACGCCACAAACAACCAATTCAAACCGCCAAGAATCACCAAAATTACTGTAAGGTATGACAAAAATTTCATTATGATTGCCCCCTAGGTGATAAGATGGTGAAAGGCCTTTCACTAAAATATATGTAATAGATTCTAAAACTTACCTATTTTATAAAATTTATTTTCGATACCAGCCATTAATAACTGTCTCTGCTTCTTTACTATGTATTTGATATGAATGATTACTATCATTAGATCCGATAAACCAAATTGAAAAACCTTTAAAATATGGCTTCGCTTCTAATACATCTCGGTAAGCACGCCACCCGTTAAGTTGTACATCTTTCAAAAACACATTCGTAACATCTGGGTTCCACGGGCTTTGTAGTCCAAGTTCACGTGCTGGCACATTAAATCCACCAAAATAAACTGGCTTTCCAGTTGTTTTATGTAATGTCTCAAGTTGCTGAATGACATTTTGGCCACGATTGTATACTGTCGTCGCAAATAAGCTTTGTTTTACTTCTTCGTATGATGGATTTCTTTTTCCTGAAACTTCAAACCAACTATCAATACTTACAATGTCCACCTTTTTTAAATACGGACGATTTATTTTCTCTTTAAATTTCGCCTCAAAAGAAGGATCAAAGCTTGCAGTTAACCACCAATTCATTTGATACAAAACATTTCCTTTATACTGTTTACGAACAAAATCAATTGTATCGCTCCAGTATCCTTCTGCATATTCCATATTCACGAAATTAGAAGCGATTTTCAGCCCATAAATATTATACTTACTTGTAATGGAATTAAAAATATCTTGTAAAACAACCGTTTTCCAATTCCAGAAGAAATCGTTAATATTACTAGGGTTCCACTCTGTTTCTCCAATATTTCCTTGCTGAATAAACGGAAACGGCTCCAATATAACTTGTATATTACGCTTTAATAATTCTTGAATTAAAATAATAGCTTGTTTCTTTTGCGCCTGATTAATTACCATATTAGCCGAATTCACATCCGAAATATCTACTTGAATAGGTACATTCACCGTATTTAAATTCAAGCGCTCTACATCTGCTAACACTTTCGCTACATTGCCTACTTCCCATACCGTTACGTTTCCTGATTTTATTTTTCCAGATTGAACAGTATTTACATCCGCCTTTATATTTCCCTGGAAACAAAAAGAAAACAACATGATACACACTCCTAAAATACTTACTAAACTCTTACTTTTCTTCACAAGTTTCCCCCTATATTTTTTGGCATCCTTGCTTATTCTATACAATTTTTCACATATATTCCATAAGAATATTTAATGAAATTTCATCAATAAAAATGCTATTCACCTTTTATCAATACCTTATTCATATTAACCTCCTAAAAATAGTAAGATAAATAAAAAAGGAGCGTATTTCCGCTCCTTTTCTATCTTTTCACAATGGAAGTTATTGAATATTTTTTGATAACCTAACCACATCTGTTTTTTTGTATAAATAAATTTTTATCTATATTCGCTTTTTGTTTGTATTACTTTTATTTACTTCATTATTTACCTTTGCAGTTAAGAATTCCTTTGTTCTTTTTTCAAAAATCACACCATCATACAAATAAATTCTTAACTGTGTACAAAGTAATAATTACTTCATGAATATTATAGCTATAATTAATTCTTTTAGTTAAAAAATAAAGAAGGGAGAGAGATACGTATATTATTCAAGTGTTCATTAAATCGGAATTTAACGAACACTTGAAAGAAGGGAAGTTAACCTCCCTTCTTTTCACAGATATTGATTTTCTTGGATCCATGTTGTTTCCGTATCTCCAGTAATCTTGTTCAAAGCTCGTTCAGCTACAGTAACTGTTGATGCTGTAATATAAAGGTAATCCAAAAAAGTAATCGTAATTAAACTTGAGAAAGCGGATGATGGTTAGAAAATTAGTAAATCATAAAAAAACGTCCTAGAATTCTAGGACGTTTTTTTAGTTCCCTCAATCTTCTTCTTCGAAATCACGTAGACTAGCAAGCAATTCTGTAAATGTTGAGCAAACAGGATATATTGCTTCCTCTATGTTTTCTTCCTCATGCTCCCAGAATACGATTATTGGTGAATCAGTGTTGTTTCGATAATCAAAGCATAGAAGATTGCCGAATGGATCTCTAGCAAAAGGATATATTTTGTCAGGTAATCTATCTTTCGTACTATTATATGTTTCTAGAATTGAATATTTTCTATCAGAATCTAAGGTTAAAAGATTATTAAGTGAATTTTCATCTTGATTTGGAATGTTAAATGTATCTGGCGTTGGATATCCACCATCATATTTTTGTACACAATCAATAAAATCATTAGGAAGTTTAATATTTAAGTATTGTTCTAATTTTTTAATTTGGTCATCTGTTACTCTTTTTTCATTTACATTAATCCATGTAATGTGACTCATGGCTAAGTACCTCCCTATTTATCGCTATCTTTTCCCCAAATTTTATATCCACCTGTATGACCAGTATCATGATGAGTCTGATAATCTACAAGTTGCATCCTTCCAGTGTCTTGATGATGATGCCATGTATAATGCTCGGGAGTTTTTCCTATTTTAAATAATTGAATTTCTTCATCCGTAAATTTTAAAGCTAATTCAGGATTTTCCATTATTTGTTCATATAATGCCTTACTACACTTTCTAGACTGTGTTGTTCTAGACTTTTTGAAATCTGCCTCTTTTAACATTATCTCGCCTTTTGATTCAAAAATAGGAAATCCTTCAGCATCATACGGAATACCTGTAACAGGGTGCCTATCTCCTGCTAAGTCTCCTTTCCGTAAACGAATCGTTTTTGGTCCATTCGCACCCTCATAAGTATACGTAGCTGCTTTCTGTAAATATTGTTGTGTACTGCCGACACCTGCATATGAAAGATGATTACCGGCTTTAAATTCATAGTTATTTAAAATGTGCAATGCATTTCTGTAAGCAGGAGAATTAATTACAAGTGATTTCCCTTTGCTAATCCCTGTAATAGCAGCTACCTTTCCGGCTTGTCCTACTTTATCTAGACCTTTGCTACCAACAAAGCCTGTGAGTAGCGTAGTGACTGCGTAAGCTGCATAATGTTCTCTGCTTTCCAGATCTCCATTCCAAAAATTATTCATAAATGTATCTGATACAGTGTTCCATGCAGCAGGAATAGTCTCTCTATAGTTTACAATCGCATCTCGCATATTTAACCAAGTTTCTTTATCTCCTAAAGCTACGAATCCTTTCCATGCATCTACAACACCATCTACAAAACCAGTAGAAATACCAGTCTACGCAGCATTTAAATCCTTTTTATTGAAAAATGACTCTTCTGATTTTGGAGGGAGTTTTCCACACATGGCTCCTTCTTGAATATCAGAGTCAACTAAATTTCCGTCATACGATTCATCCGCTTCTCGGAATTTAACAGCTGCACGTTCTAATTCTACTGCGATTTTATCTAATTCTTGCAAAATGTTAAACATCATTGGTTTTGCTTCATTAAACATCTGATAGAAACGATCACTGCTTGCTCCGCTCCACTGAGAAGCTATATATTCAATTTGAGAGTATAAATCTTTATGTATATATTCTAATGATGATCTCGTATTTCTTACGGTTTTAGCAGCTTGTTCTAATTGTTCCGGTGTTACCTTTATTTGTGTGCTCATTCCATCCCTTCTTTGCATATATATTATAAAAATTATAACATATCATTATTTCATTAATGGTTATCATTTGAAAATATCCGTTCCTAAAAGTGAAAGTATATCCCATCATAAATACAGCTCCAATTCCTCATTAGAAAAATGAACTGCCCCCTTAAATAACCCTCGTTGTTATAAAAGACATCACGTTTTTATACTGATAGTATTATAAAATAAGTGGTTTATTAATTTTGCAATGAAATTCATTTTATAGACCCCTCTCTTTGTCAATAATTTATCTATTTAATACAATTATATATTCGAATAGATAACTAATAAAAACAACAAATTTCCGAAAAATATATTTCGTTTATTAATAATATAATTTTTGGTATTCGATTGATGGTCGTAAGAAAAACATAATAGGGTGACGCCACATGCTCGTCAAGCGAAGTTAAAATTATATCCTCAAAATAAAAAAATGCTATACTTATGGTAAAAATCTTCAACTGGAGTACCGATGAAATCAGAAGGATTGAATCAATGCTTTAATTCAGTATCCGTTGTATTTCTTCCAGAAATCCTTACTCCTCTTTTTACACAAAAACAGACTGTGGAGAAGATTTTCTCCACAGTCTGAAAAGAATCCATATATATATATGGATTCTTTTATTTATCACCTTAACTTACTGTAACCTATATTGTCCTGTTAATTGTTCCTCTGCCATTCGAACTAAGCGTTTTTTAATTTCTCCACCGACAGAACCATTTGCACGTGCTGATGTATCCGGTCCTAATGTGACTCCTAATTCACGAGCAATCTCGTACTTCATCTGCTCAATAGCACTTGCAGCTGCAGAAATAAGAATTTCATTTGTATTACTTTCATGTCTTTGAATATTCATAATTGCACCTCCATTATATTTGCATATAACATGTGATTAATTATGATATTTATACATGGGTTAACTATATTTTTCTAATATTTCTAGGAGCATCTTATTTCGCCTTGTCATATTTCACTAATTGAATTTAAAACACATCCGTATGCTATTTAGTAACATTCACTATTCGAGACGTAATTATTGCAGTAATCAAGATAATAAGAGCAGTTATCAAGCCAGATTCTCCAATCCAAATCTCAGTTTGATATCCTGTACTTGCACGTGCGAAAGGTCCTTGAATAATGGCATTCCAAGTAGTATGGATGATAACCGAAGGCCAAACGCTACCTGTGATAAGTCGTAAATAAGCTGTAATATAACTGAATGGCACAATACAAAAATAGATGCCAAGTACTGAAAGAAGGACAGATGTTCCCTCTACATATAGACCAGCAATAACAATTGGAACATGCCACGTTGCCCAAATCAATCCACTAATAAGGATGGGCCGTGAAAACTCTGCATCGACTAGCCTTGTGAGCATATAACCTCGCCAACCCATTTCTTCTCCCAAAACTGGGATTAAGTTAAGCAAACTCCCTAAAATGCCGCTCAATACTACTAGATAAATGAAACTGAATGGTGCCGTTAGATACTGAAGCCCAAGTATATTGTAGATTGGTTCTAACATACCACCTTCGGGATGCTGAAACCCCGCAATCCCGCTCAACCAGGCGATAGAATAAGTAATTCCACAAATAATCATAGGTATTAGCAGAGCAAAACCAATCCCCTTCCATATCTTTAAGTTACCGAGACTAAAAGATACATCTTTAAACCCTTCTTTCAGTATTATGCGAGTCAAAATAGAAGAAAATGCTGGGATAAACATATATACCACAATAAGCGGCATACTTTTAGTAATTATTACTACTACATTTAGGATAATAGAAGTAATGATTAAGATACTCAGAAAGAGTTGCAGTCCTATTTTAGCACGTTGGATTTTATCTTTATTGTGGAACGATTTTGCGTGTAATATCATTGTAATCCGCCCTTCCCCTTTAATTCACTTGTTTATCGAATTTACTTCTTGTCATTTCCACAGACACAACTTAGAATAAAAATTTTTTGGCATACAGATTAATTCATCTTTAAAATCCCTCCCAAATTTATAATCTAGTCTTACTTGCGACTCATCAATGTAATTATTATTTATAAGTTGTCATAGCCGATAGTACAAAAGTGTAATGATTAGTCTATGACCTGTGTCAATTAACCTTATGACAATATGTAACTAGAAAATATGATATGGGATAGATAACAATTGAATTAAGGCAATTGATTCGTGCAAGTACATGAATCAATCTCGCTTTTAAAACAATTCAATTGAGGTGGAAAAAAATGAATAAGAAAAGAATAATTGCAATGGTTAGTACAGCTTTATTAGTCACAGGATGTGGAGAAGTAGGAAACGCTCAAACAGTAGCAGTCGAAAATTCAGGTCAATCAATCCAAAAAAATATAGTTAAATCAATACAATCACAGGCTTACCCATTAAAAACGATAGAACCGTCAAAATCATTTGAGGATTTAAAACCACTTAAGAAAATGATTGGGAGTGCACAATATGTAGGATTAGGAGAGAATACTCATGGAAGCTCTGAAATTTTCACTATGAAGTTTCGACTTGTGAAATATTTGGTTACTGAGATGGGTTTTACGAATTTCGCAATGGAAGAAGATTGGGGAAACGGCTTAAAGCTAAATGAATATATCCAAACAGGAAAAGGAAACCCTAGGGAATTTTTAAAATTGTTATATCCTACTGATGAAATTATAGCCATGATTGAGTGGATGAAAGATTATAATGCTGATCCATCCAATAAAAAAAAGATCCAATTTATTGGGCTCGACTTAAAGGAGTTGGACCAAGGTAGCTTTAATAAAGTAATTGATTATGTAAGGCTGCATCGACCAGATTTGCTGGCAGAAGTAGAAGAAAATTATAAAGAATTGCCGTCTTTTACTGGAAGTATACAGGAATATATGAAACTTGCTCCTGAAATGAAAGAGAAGTTCAAAGCAAACGCTGAGAGAGTAGCCCGATTACTGAAAGATGAGAATGAGCAAGCCAACACAGAAATAGTTTCACCCGAGTACATCTGGGCGAAAGCAACGGCAAGTGCAATAGAGAAATTTACCACAATGCTGCTTTCTAATGACTACCCAAATGTAATAAAGCTACACGAGCAATACTTGGCCGATCATGCAATGTGGGCACAAGAGACATTGGGTGGGAAAACGATGGTATGGGGACACAATATTCATATTGCTAAAGGAATTATCGATGAGAAATTATACCCTTATGTTGCGGGGCAATTTTTGAAGGAACGTTTAGACAATAATTATGTCACAATTGGTAGTACAACTACGGAGGGGAATTTCACCTTATACAGCGAATATGATCCTTCTACTGGAGGTAAGATTACAACGGGTACGATTCCACAAAATGTAAATAGTTTTAACTATACCCTCGGAAAAGTACCATATAACATGTTTTTATTGGATAACCGTCACCTTAAAGGACAAGCAGAGAAATGGGTTAAAACAAAAAGACCATTACTAAGTATAGGAGGACAAATATTCCCAAACGAATCGGCATACTTTGATAAATCATTGCTTGAGCAATTTGATATTATTTTTCACATTCGAAAAACAAGTCCATCTCATATTAAATAAAAGTACAAAACAATCCCGTTCTTGCATCTGCAAGAACGGGATTGTTTTATGGAGATTAATATAAGCATCTTTTTTAACCAGAAGTAGGTTACTCTCCCCTTTTTAGCATCATTTAGAGATGTCATATGACACTTTTACACTAGTGAGAATGACAAAAAAAGCAATATAATTCGTTTATTACATAGATAGGAGCGATGAGCTTTATGAAATCAAGATTCATCCAGAATGGTTATTTTTTATTACTAACTTTCATTACAGGTTTGTTTTATTTTTGTTTTTATCTAATAGCTCTGCTATTCAGTTTCACCCTTTCATTTACGGTAGTTGGGATTCCATTAGTTATACGCGTACTACAAACTACCACACCCTTTATCCAATTCGAGCGCATACAAACGAAAATTTATACTGATATTTCGACAGAATCTTACGATAGAAGTGTAACGACGGATACATCGGACTGGGCGCAAGTAAAATTAGGACTTACGGATCGCCACACCTGGTCTGCTGTCTTTTGGTTAATGCAGAAATTTGTGATTGGCATTTTCAGTCTCATTAGTGCAATCATTTTTTATGTAATGCCACTGATGTTCCTGTTAGCACCACTATTGTATCGATACATCGATATGAATATTATTTTCATACAGATAGATACTTTTCCCAAGTCACTCCTTGTAATGTCTATCGGTATAGTGTTTACCGCCATAAGTATTAAAATAGTAGATGGTTTAACGAAAAAATTTGGAGGTTATACACGCAGTATGATTCAGCAACTAAATCGATAGAAGTTTGTAGTCTACGAATAGTAGGCAGTTTAAACTTAAAAATATAACAATGTAAGAAGGATTATTCTATAATATAGGAAATGAGAAAGAAGGCTACTTAGGGGGTAAATAAATTGTTTGATATGGTTAAATATTGGTTTTGGTATGATTGGATTATGTTAGGAATCCGTCTACTTGTTAGTGTGTCTACCCTCCTAGCAACATTAAATTTCCAGGATGGTTTAACATTACCACTTTGGATTATTATTATTTGGGAAATTATTGCCTTCTCTATTCCATGGGTAGCCTTACTATTCAATTATAAATATTACTTATTCACAGAAATATTGCTATATGGTGGACTATGTATATTCTTAACCTCTTTATTTCCAGAAGCTTACAATATCTTTCTTATATCGGTATTTCTTATCGCAGCAAATAGTAAGCATTTGTCCTATTATTGGACAGCTCCAACAACAGTTTTTATAACAACTGGAATTTTCTATGCGGTTGCGCCAAGTAATAGCTATTGGGTTATGGTCACCTATTATGGATTCGCTTATGTAATGGGATTCGCCTTTCATTTATTAATCGTCAATCATAAGCAAAATGAAGCAATTCGTAAACAAAACGCAGTACTTGAGCAATATATGTCTCAGATTGAACGCATTACACTGGCAGAAGAACGGAACAGGCTGTCGAGCGAGCTTCATGATACAGTTGGTCACGCTTATACTTCTATTATTATGGGGATGGAAACGTTGCGTACCGAACTTGCTACTGAGATGGGTATACAGAGGCTAGATTCTCTGCTTGAAATGGGACGTAAAAGTATTGAGGACGTGAGAGGTTACCTACATCAAATGGATTCTCCGTGTCAATCCCCTTCCTTGATTCAATCTCTACAAAATCTTGGAGCCGAATTTCAGGAGCACGCTCAGGTAAATGTAAGTTTTAGGACATTCGGAGAGGAATATCAACTATCTCGGCAAGCGAAGATCGCATTCATTCGTTGCTTACAAGAGTCCCTTACGAATGCAGTACGTCATGGCCAGGGGACTGAAATTATAGTTTCATTGCAGTTTGAACAACAATATACGAGGTTAGAAGTTCAAGATAATGGAAAAGGAAATATAGAATGGCAAGAAGGCTTCGGTATGAATACGATGAAAGAACGGGCAATGAATTTGCAAGGTCAATTGTCTGTATATACAAAGCCAGAGGAAGGAATGCTTGTTACATGTACCATACCGCGACAAACTGAAATAAAAGATGGACTTATTCGTTTGTTAATTGTAGACGACCAGCCATTTGTTCGGGAAAGTTTGAGGACACTACTCGATAGATATGAAGATTTAAATGTAGTCGGTTTGGCTGAGGATGGCAATCAAGCCATCGATTTGTGTGGGCGCCTTCAACCCCACGTTATACTTATGGATTTAGATATGCAGCACATGGATGGAGTCGAAGCAACCAAAAAGATTAAGCAACAATGGCCACATATCCGCGTATTGATTTTTACAACTTTTCAAGATACCGAACAGGCGTTGGAATCGCTTCGCAACGGTGCGGATGGTTTCTTACTCAAATCTATTGAAACGTTGGAGCTAGCTAATACGATCCGACTTATTCACAAAGGTGGGACACTGATTGATCAGGGAATGTCTCACAAAATATTTGAGAAGTTTGATGAGCAAAAAGAGACACCACAATCAAAAGCAACTGCTTATGAGCTAACAGCTAGAGAGATAGAAATATTGCAGCTAGTAGCAAAAGGACTTCGATACACTACCATAGCATCAAGGTTATATTTATCGAATGGTACGGTCAGAAACTATGCTTCCACAGCTTATACAAAGTTAGGAGTCCGTAACAAAGAAGAAGCTGTTCAAAAGGCTCTAGAAATTGGAATTATTGAATAACAAAATGTTATGCGGTGTATAAAAATGAGCAACAAAGAAAAAGAACGCTTTGTGTGGTTTCTTTTGTAACAGAGTAAATAAGGCCCGTTATCGTATAAGTAAATGTTAAAACACTTACTGTTTTGTCATAATAAAATCATTGAATCTTATTCTCTAAAATACAAAAGCCTACTATCAATTTAACTGATAGTAGGCTTTTAAAATGATTTAAGAACTTGGTTATGTTCTAATTTAACAGTTTTCATCAGTGGAAATATTATCACTTCGGCTGTAAAGTTAATACTTCCCCTTCAATTCCATCTGTATTTAAAGTAGTCGTATGATACTTACCGTTCACCCAATCATCTATTTGATCATGATACCAATCGCTTCTAAAATGTCCTGACTGTCCCGGCCCCACTATATGATAACCGTTTGACATATCTTTCGTATCAATAACGAATCGCCAAGAAGCCCCATGATTTACAATACCGTTATCTCCATAACTCGCTGCTTGAACGGTAACTTGGCTTCCGCCAATTGGAACTGGTTTCTCACGATTAAATGCAAGTAATGCTAATATACTAGATGATCTCGAAATTGGATGTGTAAAAGCAAGTTGATGGTAATCGCCCCACTTCCACTCCGCAACATTCGGTCCATATTCCTTCTGTAATTTCTTCATTACATTCTCGTACGATGTATGTACAACTTCTGTGAAGCCTCCGTACTTCGTAAACCAAGCGCTATTTTCTCCTGCTACTTCTTTTCGAATCAATTCATCAACTACTTGTGACTTCCCTTCAAATAACTCCATCACATCTTTCGGTATTTCTTTTGAAAATAGCGTATTCGAAATCTCTTTCATTAACAAATGGAATATTAATGGTGCCGCTTCATCTTTACTATCGTAAAAATTCCACTTTGTTAATTGTTTTACGCCTTCTTTCTCTACTTCATTTAAAGATGCTTTATTTAACTCTTTTAACAATATAGGAGTAAACTCTTTCCCATATAAATTTTTTTGATCCATCTGTAAATCTTCTAAATCTTTCACCGTATACTTTTCCTTCTCTTGTAAAAACTCTTGAATACGCATTTGCCTATATGGCTGCGCCCACGTATTACTAATATGGTACGGATAAGCGTCATCAACGATTTTATTATTCGCAGTTGAAATAAACCCTTGTTTTGGATTTATTACTTTCGGAAGCTGATTAAACGGAATATACCCTTCCCATTCATATTCATCTGTCCATCCAGGTACAGGCAAACTACCATCGCCTTTTTTACGCACTGGTATATTTCCGTTCGCTTTATAAGCAATGGTTCCGTCATTTGATGCAAACACAAAGTTTTGAGTTGGTGTATGAAAATCTTGAAGAGCAGTTTCAAACTCATTCCAGTCTTTCGCTTTATTCATATTTAATACAGCCTTTAATTCAGCTGATGGCTCTAAAGCAGTCCATTTCAAAGCGAATACTGTTTTCGTTTTCTCTTTCCCTTTATCCGCAAACTCTGAAATAACTGGACCATGCCTCGTAACCGTAACGTTATACGGAATTGTTTTCCCGCCTTTTACTTTAATAGATTCATTAACAACCGTAGCCTTTTCCCATTTATCGTTATACAAAAATTCATTTTCATTATTAGGATTTCGCTTCTCAATATATAAATCTTGCACATCGGGACCTGTATTCGTAACGCCCCATGCTATTTTGTCATTGTGTCCTAATATAACGCCTGGTACTCCTGCGAAAATAACGCCACTCACATGTAAATCTTTCATTTCAAGTTGCGATTGATACCAAATAGAAGGTGTCGCAAGAGATAAATGAGGATCATCCGCTAAAATCGGCTTACCAGATACACTCTTTTCACCACTCACAACCCAGTTATTACTACCGTTAAACTCTGGTGGAATAACTGTCTTTGAAAAACTTTGTGCTACGTCCACATTTGTATTTTTCAATTCAGCTAGCAATCTAGGCACATCTTTCGGATATGTAGGAAATAGCTCATTTGCTTGCTCTTTCGGTAAATTTTTCAGCGTCCAATATCGAAATGCCTGTCCGTGCCAATGTCCTCCTAAATCAAACGCCATATACTTTCCAATCGTTAAAGAATCCACGATTGACCATTCAGCAGGTTCATAGCCTAATAAAGTAAACTCAACCGGCAATTTCTTTTCCTCTTTTGCCTCACGTATAAAAGTATTCACCCCATCAGCAAATGACTGCAGGGCATATTTCGCTTCTCCATCATATTGACTAACAGATGCTTCTGCCGCTCGCCGTAAACCGAGCGTTCGAAACAATTTATCTCGATCAACAGCTGCTTCCCCTACAACTTCACTTAACATACCAGAAGCTTGTCTTCTACTTAAATCCATTTGAAACAAACGATCTTGCGCTTGTACATACCCTTGCGAGAAATATAAATCATGCGCATTTTCCGCTTTAATATGTGGTACACCTTTACTATCTCGTTTCACCGCAACAGCATGTTGTAAATCCTCAAGTTTTATCGTTCCATCTATCTTTGGCACAGAACTAAGCGTATATATGTTCAAAAAAATCATAGCGCAAATAAACAAAAAAAGAACGATACTACTAGACCAAATAAAAATTCTTTTTCCCCTATTTCGTTTCTTTTTTATGACGACTTCCATACAATCCCTCCTCTCTCAATCTATTCGCTTCTATTGTGAAAGAACCTTTTAGAAAAATTGAAAAACCCCCTTCATTTTCCTATCAATGAAGGGGGTTTTTCTTATCGTCCGCTACGCCAGCTTTCATTATGACCAAGATTTGAATCGGTCGCTAATTGCACATCATATAACATTTCACTAAAGAAGTGCTTATCTACTTGTTTTGGTACAATGCGTCTCTCATCATCAATTTCGTCGTATTCATATGAACCGTGGTTCACTTTTCCTGCCTTATAAAATTGAATTTCAAATACACATACATCTTCTTCACCTTCATATCCAATTGGCGCTCCGCTAAATGAAAGTTCCGCTCCTACTCCAGTTCTAGTGTCTTCTTTATAAAACGTATAATAAACACCGCCATCTTGAACCGATCCGCGAGTCCATCCAAGTGTCGTCATCTTACCGAATAACGAGCGACCATTTAACAAAATACCGCCAAATCTCTCAACATCAACCTCATCATTTTCCTCTACTACAAACACTGGACGTTCAATTTGTAGGAATGGCTGAACAATTCCGGAATTTGTCAGTTGCTCTTTCCACACTTCCTTTTCCACCTCGGATAATTCTAACGGATGAATTAAACCAATAACAGTTCCAGGTGAAAGCTCATGATGCTCTCCTATCATTGAATAAAACATATCACCCGCCGCATAACGGAACGTTCTCAGCAACTTTCCTTCCGTATATTCACCCCAAACAAGTGAAATGGCAAATTGCTTCATAATTGGATTTTCCATAAATACCGGCTTCCACGTATCGTATGACCAATAGCGCTTTAGTGATAGAGCAGTTTCCAAACGTTGTTTCTGCATGGAAAGAGCACTTCGAAGCTCTTTCTTTAAAGCGGCTAACTCTTTCTTAGCTTCTTCAGCTTTTTCTACATCATCTTTTGCATTTGGCTTTGGAAGTGACTTCATACGTTTTCCTTCTTCTGTCGCTAATTCAATTTTTGACTCTGAAGTTAAAATAGCAGTAAAAAATCTATTTCCAAAATCAATCTTCTTTTCACAACGTATATTGAAACCAAGGTTTGGTACCAATTGATCTTCCAGCTCTTCTTCCGTTATACCACGTGTTTTCGCAGCAAGACTTAGTGCTTCTTTTGCCGCATTACGCACTAACTTATGCTTATATTTAAATGCCATCGCATGAATAGACACAAGTGCAAGCTTAGATGAGGACAACCCCAGAGCGCGAACAGCATCCGCTGCAATCTTTCCTCTCATATGAAGGACCCATTCATCAATTTTCTTTTTAAGTATGCCTACCATTTTGTCATCACTAAACATTCCATATAATGAAAGGATTCCCCGTTTCTTCACATCTGCATCTTGAGAAATCCATATTTGATATATTACTTGTACATACTCTTTCAAGTCTTGTTCATTTAAAGTACTACCAATTACTTCAGCTGCCTCTTTCTTCTCAATAACAGAATCTGAAATATACTGCTGTATATAAGCTAACGGAACTGTTGCGTCTGCTATTTCATTTGAATGACGAAGACGGATTTGTGGTTCGTCCCCAATCAATTGCAGAAGTGCATTTCTTTTTTGTTCCGTTACTATACGACTACAAAGTTCTTCTATATTTTCTGAGTTTCTCCCCACTTCAAGTAACCGAGCAAACTTCTCAATAAAAGAGGCGTTCTTCTTTTCTTGTAAAGCTTCCTGTACAAGTTGCATATATTTTTCAATCTTATAATCTATAAGTATTTCCATCACATGTTCACGGACAATTTTCTTTTTATTATTAAGTTCAACTGCTACATCTTCTGCCGCTTCTACATCTTTTGAAAGAAGTTTAACTACAGACTCACGCATTTTTTTAGATGAAGCGCCTAAGCTTTTGATTAAAATTGGACGCATTTTAACCATGTTATCCTTTGCTAACTCTTCTAAAATATATGCTTTTGCCACAGCAGAATACTCATCAAATCGTTCAATTATGTATGCTTGTTCTTTTACAATGACATGAACAAGCGCTTCCTTCGCCTTGTTTCTCTCTTCACTGTAGCATGCAGCTTGTTCAACTGCATAAGTGATAAGCTTTTCCTGACTTAATCCATACGAAAGAAGATCTTCTAATACTTGTTTCGGTTCTATCCCTCTGACAGAACATTCGTACAGAAGTTCGTATAAATTAACGTTATATTCATCTCCGAATTGCAGTGTAAGTACAGCTTCCCTCTTCGCTACATCATCTACATCCCAAAGGAGTGCAACCTCTAATACTGGCATCCCCCAATACATACTTCTATACTTAGGATTTTTAAGTATTTGCTTCATATCCTCAAATGACACTTTCCCTATTAAATAATCACGATATGTATCCCGCACTGTAGACAATTTAATTTGCAAAGCAGCCACAAAAAATTCTTCTCGTATTTTCCCTCTATTTAGCTCATGTCCTTTTTCAGCTAACATTCGTGCGATGATGAGATAATTAATTTTACTTAAATAATGCAAAGTACGTTGAACAAATTCAGGATTTTCTTTCGCCATGAAGCATAGCAATTCATATTCATACGTCTTACAAAATTCTTCATTATTTAAATCATGTTGCCTCAGACGGTGCGCAAAAAATCTTTCCTCAGAAATCCAAAACTGTTTACAAAAACTTTGAATTTCATCATATGTTTTCTTATTTACACTACCTGTTCTTTTGTAGTTTTGAAGCTGACCGAGAGCTTGACACATGTAACGCGTAGCATGGTTCATAAAACCCCAAACATTTCTCTTCGCTAATATTTCAACATATCGCCTCGCAACATTTGAATACTTATGAATACTAAATAATAGCCGCCAAATATATTCTGGTAAAGCCCCACCTACAAATAATTCCCTATCACTTTCACCCTTTATATACCGTTCAACAGCTTCAACCTTTTCCTTTTCTCCATTCAAATTCAAATTCAAATTCAATATAAATTCAGCATGTTCTTCTAATCTCTCGTCCAATAAAGAGCTATATGTACGGAATCTCTCATAATCTACTTCAAACATTACAAGAAGTAGCGATAATTGCTGCTTTATTGATAAAGCTGACAACTGCTCTTCTATATAGTTCGGATTCTCGCTTATTAATTCTCTAAGAAAAACATACGCTTCATCCACATAACTTGAAATATTGGATAAATATTTGCATGCACTTGCTACAAGTTTCTCCAAAGGAAGTTCACTTTTTTCTAAATAAACCTTCATATTAGAAAAATTCACATATTTAAACCTTATTATAAGAACATTTAACAATTGCTCCCCTAGCAAATAATAAAATAACCGAAAGAAATCCGGATCTTGTTTATATACTTTTCTAAAATCATTTATAAATCGCTCGGCAAAATCGCCTCTTTTTTGATCTCTAATTGTCGTTAGTTGAATATTATTTAAAATCTCTTCTTCTCTCGTTTCTAAATAACGTGATGATAATTGTTCCTGTTCTTCTGTCATATGAATATATTGAAACAACTGAGATGTATTAGTAGTCAAACTTTGTTCCCCCGCATCTTTTTATCTATTATAAAAATACCCTTATTTAATTGTAGTATAGCATACAACCCACCGTATACGAACGTATATTCTGCATTAAATTTATGTAAATTAAAAAACACTACTCAAAACACTTCTCCTTCTCTCTAAACTTCCCATTACACACTTTTCTCCACTATATTCGCTACACCAATTCCTCAAGATACCCTTTACATAAGCAAGTGTCCCCTTATTATTTTCAAACGCAATTTTAAGTGCCTCTAGTACTTTATCTCCTGAAACTCTTTGCATCCATTCCTTTAATTCCTTCGCGATATATGGAGATAGACTACTAATGTTTTGTTCGTAAAATTTATAAACTTCACTATGCGGAGTGGCATCCTCTACTCTTTCTACCTCTTCCTTCTCTTGAATAATTACTTGTTGTGAATTACTATCAATCTCTTCCTCTGGCATACCAAAATACTGAAGTAATAACGGAATCTTGCATTCTTCTTCAAGACATTTACGCAAAAACTTATGTAGGAACTCTTTACTTTTCACCATTTTCAGCTCACGTAATACACATTTCTCTATGTTCGTATTAAAAATAGGATTATAGTGTAACCAATTTATAATGAATAACTCTTTCGTTTCCGCATCATATAAAATCTTCCCGTATTCCACAAACCGGTTCAATAACTTCTCAACAGTCTCCATACTGTAACCAGTTTCAAGCTCTGCCAAACGCTTCGGTAATATGTAAATACCACATTGCTTCGTTTTCGTACCAGTTAACAAATATATGTAAAAATAACGCTCCTCTGGCGTTAAATCTAATATGAATTCATCTTGCCAAAAGTTCACCTGCACATTACGGTACACCGCCATATATTTACCTCCTCCTTTTATTCATAAAAAGGCAGAATTCAATCCTTCAATATACATATAGGAATGAGGGCTTTGTTTTTTGCATTTGAATTCCAAATTTTTTTAACTACTACAACGCCGGTTTTATTTTTTCGCGCTTTTTTGTTCTTGTAGTTGTTTTTGTTTTGTTTTTTCTTTTCTTAGTGATTTATTACTTGGTAGGTGCTTATGAAGGGCTTGGAAGGGGCTTATATAGTGTTTTCATTCCTCTCTTATCCGATTCCTAATTACAAATGTCTCCAACAATCTTCATATATTGCAGACAACCATTATGATTCACCTGCTCATATTTACACGAAAATAAAAAGCACTTGTTGCCTTCGTAGACAATTCAGTGCTTAAAGTTAAAAGCTTATAAATAAAAGTGTCTATAATCGACATAGTTGATTGAAATACAATTCTGTTACATTTATTTTAGTAACGATAATATGATACATACCGAATTATCTACAACTGAACGTTCTGGGCGAGATTTCATTAACACCGTTAATCCAATTAATGAAGTAACTAGCGTTTGTGCCAATGCTTTAGCATTCACATCACTTTGCAGTTCTCCAGACTGAATTCCTTTAGTAATTAATTCTTGAAATATAACTGAAAGATACATTTGATGTTCTCTAGTCAGCACTTCAAATTTTTCATTATGAGGGGCAATCTCAACCATTGTGTTAATACAAAAACAGCCTTTATTTGATTCTTTTTTATATTCCTCTTCCACCATATTTTCAAAAAATATACGAATGGCCTCTTTTACAGATTGTTCTTTTTGAAGTTTTGTTCGAATGCTAGCTGCGTGTAAATTCGTGTATCTCCGTAATGCAGCTTCAAATAGCCCTTCTTTATCACCAAATGCTGCATATAAACTCGGTCTTTGTATTTCCATTTTAGCAGTTAGATCACTTAATGAAGTAGCAGCGTATCCTTTCTCCCAAAAAAGTTGCATAGCAGCATCCAAAGCTTTTTCTTTATCAAATTCACGTAGTCGAGCCATTTAACCCCTCCTCTTTTTTCACCTGTTTTCTAAATTATAAATCACGTTTTTATGTACTAATCAGTATATTATATATCGTATTAAATTATAAATGATATTTCAAAAGAAACTGAATTTAATTTACAATTCACTTGACATAGCAACTTATCCCTGATTATATTTGACTTACAAAATAACATACCGTTCGGTACATTATTTTAAAAACAAAAGGAGATGATATTATGGATGCTAAAGAAAAAATGACAACTGATCTTACACAGAATAATGATCAGTTCCAATCACCTATCAATACAATCATGCCCCGCTATATAACTCTATTATTTTTAATAGCTTGCGGGATGGCTGTGGCGAATATATACTTCGCTCATCCTCTACTTGATTCTTTATCAAATGCGTTTAAGATCAACCATTCAACTATTGGTGTCGTTATTACGATTACTCAAGTTTGTTATGCACTCGGATTACTTTTATTAGTTCCACTTGGTGATTTGTTAAACCAAAAAAGACTTATCATTGTTCAAATGCTTTTATCCGTTTTCGCTTTAATTGTGGTCGGAGTCGCTCCTTCCAGTACCGTACTTTTTATAGGTATGGCCTTAGTCGGAATTCTTGCGACTGTTACGCAGACACTCGTCGCATACGCATCCATTTTAGCTAACCCAAAAGACCGTGGGCGAATAGTAGGTTTCGTCACGAGTGGTGTCGTAATAGGAATTCTACTTGCACGTACATTTGCCGGAACATTAACAGATCTAGCGGGATGGCGTTCCGTTTATCTTACCTCTGCTGTACTTATGCTCTTCGTAATTGGTTTGTTATATCGTAATTTACCTAGTCTTGAACATAAAAAAACAGCTATGACCTATCGTAAATTATTGCGTTCTGTTCTCTTATTATTTGTAGAAGAAAGGATCTTACGTATTCGCGGAATATTAGCATTGCTTATTTTTACTTCATTCAGTATTTTATGGACTTCATTAGTTTTACCTCTAAGTGTTGCACCATATAATCTATCACATACAGCTATCGGAGCATTTGGTCTTGCTGGAGTTGCTGGTGCATTAGCTGCCACTAAAGCCGGACAACTTGCTGATCGCGGATTCGGAGAGAGAACTACTGGCATAGCCTTATCCTTATTATTACTTTCATGGCTCCTAATTAAATTAATGAATCATTCTCTATTCCTACTAGTTATCGGTGTTATCCTTTTAGATTTAGCTGTGCAAGCTGTACATGTCACCAATCAAAGTATGCTTTTCACAGTGCGTCCAGAAGCGAGAAGTCGCCTCACTGCCAGTTACATGATTTTTTATTCTATCGGCAGTGCAACAGGTGCAATTCTTTCCACAAACATTTATGCAAGCTACGGATGGAACGGAGTTTGTACATTAGGTGCATCCGTTAGTGCTTGCGCTCTTTTATTCTGGGCAATGACCTTACGACGATCGTCATAAATAAAGGCTGTTTTCTCAAAGATTGTTACTGTTAAAACTAAAAGGCAGATTTAATCTACAAAACGTGTAGAATACTTTGCTATAATCAACCCAGGATATATAATTATGGTTAATCGAAAGGAGGGATAATAATGAAACAAGTAGCTCTCCATCAATTGCACAAAGAGCATAATAAACGAATAACAGAATTTCATAAAAAACACGAAATTGAAATTCAACGTGGTGAAAATGGGAACGGTTTGTTAACTAAATGGGAAAGATTTTTTTATAACAAGGTAATTTTCCCTCTAAAGAATGTGAAATAATACCTACCTATTAAATGAATTGTCATCCTTGTACAGTTCATTTTTGTATCGCATTTTAAGTCAAATACGCATTACTCTTTTTTTCTTATTCAACTAAACTACTCCATTAGTTAAATAACAATAAACCATTGAATCTACCTAAAAGGCATCTGATTAATGATGCTTTTTACCTTTTCTTAATGCTTCAACTGTGAAACATTTAGATTTTTGGCAAGCTGAAATAAGTATTTGCTCTATCCAAATAATACGTACAAACGCCTTGAAATCGTTCCATCCATCTTTTCAAGCGGCGATGAAAGTTATTAACGTGTTGTATGTGGAATATCCCTTTTTTTACTCGTTGATAGAGAGCAACAATCTATACGAAAACAGCCTAAATAAAAGGAGAATAATTTATTAGTGCATTTTTTAATATACTTTTTTTACAAAACTATAAAATTGCGAAAAATACGATTCAGGATTCTCCAGAACGAACAAAATCCGCTATGAATAATCTTCTAAACACTGTGAGGATTTCATATGCGCCACTACATGAAAAGGCAGTCGAGACTGCAAAAGAAGTTGGTATAGTTGAAGTAAAACGTAACAAGAAAAAAGCAGTTTTCTAAATGCTTACGAAAATATGCATTTAGAACTTGATAGAGAAAGACTCGGTTTCAAACGTAAATATGTAAGATGTAAAAAAACAAAAAGGGGTATCAATCTTTCTTCATTGATACCCCTTTTTACTTTGGTTACTGAACTAGCTCCGTAGAAAACATTCATTTAATTCTGGACAACTTATATGTTAAAAATTTCTTCATTCAATTTATAAACCCTATCTCTTTTCTCATCATTTTTGATAAAAGTAAGCTTTCCTTCTGTAACAAACCCTTCTAATATTAAGCATACTTGTCCAAAGGCTTTAGGCTTATTCGTTGTAAATCTTTCATCTGATATTTTACCAGATCGTATTAATTGTTCGCATAGCTCAAGTGCACTTATTTCTTCAGAATTAAATAATCCCAAAATATCTTTTTGCAAGGGCGATAAAGGTGCTGGGACCTCAGCTACCTCCACTTTTTCTTTTTCTTTTTCTTTTTCTTCTTCAAATAAATCTTCAAATGAAATTTGATTCATTACATCTTTTCCTTTCTAACAACTGATTTGTATAACATGAACTGAATCCTATAGGTACGAGAACTTTAAATATTAGTTATTGTTATGTAGTACTTACCTTATTACATGAATTTCAAACTCATGTCCGTAATTCCATATAGTATGTTTCGATTATACCAAATATACGTTCCGTCTTCTATTGTAGAATTTTTTATAACAGGTATGAAGGTAATAGTGAACATTTATCTCCCCGTTAGTTGTATACACTATGTAAAAAAACAGAAAAAGTTTACATAATAAAATTATAGTTCTCTGTTGAATTTCTACGCTAAAACGTAAAAAAGCACTTGTTGCTTTTAGTTGACAATCAAGTGGCTTTAAGTTCATCTGTTTTTAAGTAACATTAAATTTGTCAGTTTTATAATAACAGTAGGACACCTTTTGTATATCATGACAACTACTACGTTAAAACTTACGAGTTTGTACGTTTTCGTTAGTTTTATGTCCATTCCATGTGTTTTTATATTCATGCCCCAGTAAAATGTCATCTCGCCTAAGCTCGTACTTCGTTTTCTATTCTATCATTGCACGTAGTACTCTATGATGGTACAACCATCATCGGTCTCTACTTTTAAACCACTTATTGTTTTTCTTTCCACCACAAATATACTTTATTTTTTATCTGGTGAATATACAATTATTCTCCCTTCTGGATATTCACCTTCCCATCCACAAGGCCATCCCCCAAGCTTATAAACCTCAAAGATTCTTTCATAAAAATTATCAACTTTTCCATTTACTAAACGATTTAGTGCACACATATGTAAATCTCCAATTATTTCTTCAAAAATATCAATATATTGTAATACAAAATCACCTGGATAGTTCTCGGATGATTGAATAATCTCCCTTATAGTACGCTCCATAGAGTTTAAATCATGCTCATATAATTGTCCTATTATTTCCCCACCTTCTGAGGATTTAATATCTTCCCAAACGTTTTCAACCTCATCCAAATCTTGAGACCATGCCAATTCTTGTGCTCTTTCATACTCATTAACCATAACAACATCACGATTTAGAAGGTTTTCATTATGAAAAAGTTGTAAATTTGTAATAAAATTAATAACCTCTTCGACTAATTGAGTGTTTTTTCCGTACTTCATTTATTTATCCACCTTTCCCAAAGTTCTTCAGTAGCACCGCCACCTCTTTTCCAAATCTTTATTTCTTCATTTAATTTTGTTTTGTAAAACTTCTCAATACCAATTTCTAATACCTTTGATTTGTATAATGGCAAGCCACTTTCTGTACCTTTTTTTAATTTTTGTTGCAATTCAAACACTTGTTGTTCCAACTCCTTAATACTTTGATTGATATTTAATTTATCTAACTGATCTTTAACCACATTATTATATACACTATGAAATCCTCTATGCCTAGACAAAGCACTTGGATCTTTTGCTGGTATCGGTAAAAATATCCCGTTATCAGCATGATCCATATCCATTCCAATTTTCTTTAATACCGGATGATTTCTTAAGTTTTTAGGTATTATATTTTGCGCCTGATATCCTTTCCGTGATGCAGAACGTGGAAGCCCCATGGATTCCAATATATTTTGCCCTAATTTTGTAGAACTACCTCCTGTAACCTTTCCAGGGGTACCTGGAATAAGTCTAGTAGCTTCTTCACCCGTACCCTTAACCCCACCACTCTCCAAATTCGAGATCCTACTCTGAATACTCGCCTTAGAGGCATCATGGGCTTCTTGGAATTTCCCGCTATAGTTCGTTCTAGTTCTAACAACACTTCCATCTGGCAGTATTTCTACACCTTTAACGAATGGGGATACGGAGTCCACACCTTTTGCTAATGTATTTTCAATTATATAATACTAGTAATTTCTGTTAGCCTTAATTTATAGCATACCTATCTATTAAAAAAGCACTTGTTGCCTTTCGTAGACAATCAAGTGCTTTAAATTCATATGTTTTATATGTAACATTAATCCATCACTATTCTTTTTTTCAATAGTCCAACCAAAGCTAGTTGATTTGGATATTTTACATATTTACTTGCTAATAATGCAATTCTATTTTTCAGAAAGTTCATTAACAAATTCTGTGAAACTAGAAGCTATTTTTCTAATAAATTTTGATTCTAATTCTCCTTCATCATCTATATGGTATGTATGGCAGTGGTAAACACTACCTATATCGCTACCATGGATTGATATGCATATAATGTTATCAGCCGGGTCTTTCCCTATCGGAATAAATTTAGAGGGTAATTTATTCCCTTTGATATAATAATTTAAAGAATTTTGCAGATTATTTTCTGTTTCCTCTGATAGTGGAAAGAACATCATAATTGATGACGTAACCACATCATCTTTCGTACTAAATCTCCTTCTATTAGATTTACCACCATTATCCTTTAATAAAAAACTCTTATAATCATCTGGTAATTTTAATCCATTATTTTTTTCAAAACTCTCTATATCTTCTATTTTAATTTGTTTAAAAGTATATTCAAAACTAAGATTCATAATTCATCAACCTCCAACTCATTCATTTTCATTAAAATACAACGAATTTATTAAATTTGTAAAAGTACTACAAATATATTCAATTCCAGTTCGCACATGTAACATATGCTTTTAAGTTTTTCGCTTCGTTTAAAGAATCCTTCATACCATTTTCAATATTTTGCGCGTAAGAAATGGCACTTGCAGTGTTACTTCCTATAATTTCAACCTCTTTACCACTCATGTTGATTCCCCCATTCTTTGTATGCTTAATGGATAAGATTTTCAATTTCCTTTTTCTTTTCTTCAAAAGCCTTGGTCGCTGCATTGTATGCGGACGCTTTCTCCGCTTCTGCTTTCGCTTTATATTCCAAATACTTTGCATAAGCTGTACCTATCGCAGATCCAACATCGCTTAATGCACTTTTAAAATAGGATAATACTGTATTTAAGTCTTCATCCTTTTCATGACGTTTTTGTTCAAATTCAACTGCCGGAATTTTATTAGCTTCTAAGCCATTACTTTTACTCTCATAATCTCTCTTCGCTGATTCAGCATCTTGAATGAATCGTTTTAACTCTCTTTCTTGATCTTTTAAATAATCATGTAATTTATCATACTGATCTCGTTTCCTCGCGCTTTCTGTAAAACCCGATGCATTTAAAAAAGCATTATATAATTCATCTAACATCTTTCTCCCCCTTTATTACAATAACTATGTAGTTAAATTCGCATATTTAAACATGAATATTCATTACATTGAGAATTTATAAATAAATATTTTTGCATATTGCTTTCTATCAAAGGGATTTTAACATTTCCATATTTTATAAAGTGAAACTTTAATCAGTGGGGGTTTTGTTCATCTCCTGCTGAATTTTGAGGTGGGAGTTTTACTGCCCTCAAATAGCGAGATAAAAAGCTGTCGCACTTTTCTTCAATAAAATGAAACTGGGATCAATATGACTATATATTTATGTGCAGAAATAATAAAAAAACACTGCCAAGCGCAGTGTTCCGGCTACCTCCACATATCTAGTAAGCTAAGAAAAGCGACCATCCAAAACAAAAAAGATGGCGAGGTTAATGTTGTAACATCTCGAAAGCAGGCAGTCTCTAAAGCTTAGTTAAGCAGATACAGTAATCAACTATTCTATGTTACGAATGAAAAAGGATCTGATATGAATATCAGATCCTTTTTCACTGCTTCTTTTATACATTTAAGTTCTTCATACATACATCGCTTCACACGAAGTTGCTATTTACTAGTACACGATAACCGGTTCATACGTGCTTAAATTATTATACACAGTATTCGCAATACTAGAAGGAAGGTTCACACATCCTCTAGATCCGCCTTTTCCCGTAGCAGTACATAATTTTTTCCTTTGAGGAAAGGAAATATGTCCACTGGCTTTTTAATAGAAGCAAATTGTATTTTTACTTGCTAGGATTAATTTTTTCGCAATACTCTTCTAAAGTTAATCCTTTTTCTTTTAGATAAACAGCAACTTCTTTTCCTACATAACGATAATGCCATGGCTCATACTTAATGCCAGTAATATTCTCTTTATCTTTTGGATAGCGGAGAATAAACCCATACTCTGCAGCATTCTTATCTAACCATTTGAATGCATCAGTCGTTTCAAATTTTGCATTTAAATCTTCTACAGTATTCTGCCATTCAACTGAAATAATGTCTAATGCTAATCCAGTGTGATGTTCACTTGCACCAGGATACTGAAGATATTCCAATGCCTTAGCACTAGCCTCTTTATCCGACAAACCTTGAGATTTATAGCTTTTAACTGAAGCATCATAATAAGTTTGTTGTAATTTTATAGCTCGATAACCTGATCTTAAATAAAGATTGATTCCCTCTTTTTTTGCAGCTGTTACCATATCCTGATAGGAAGTTGCAATTCTGCTATCGATTTTCATATTTGGCTTAGCATTTTGAGTGATACTTGTTAATTCAATCCCTAGTTCCTTTGATAACATATGTTCTCTATTTACAAGAACAATTCTCCAATCATTAAGATCAGAGATAGGTAAAACATCTTTTTTATTCGCATTTATCTCATTTTTATTTTTATCGTTATTATTAGTAGTTTCCTGAGATGTTTGTTTTCCACTACAAGCAGCAAGGCTCCATCCCAATGTCAATACCAATGCTAAAATTATAAATTTTTTAATTGTATCTCATTCCCTTTTTGTTTATTAGTCTTTATACCAATTTCCCAACACATCTCTAGGAATATCCTTGAAATCCTTCAAAGAAACGGGACCTACAAATTTTTTAATCCCATGATTTTTAGAATTTTCATCCGAATAATCTTTTAAAAATTGAATTTTAAATTGTTTCTTACCATCAGCATAGTCGGTTACTGTCGGTACGAGTGCCGCTTGTCGTATACCAAAAGTTTTATCTTCATACTTAACAAACTGTATATAAGATAATCCTCCAACCAATGTTTCTAATTTTTCTTGAGCAGAAATAAGATTTCCAAGAGAATAATAGATTAGCGTTTGATGTCCATCTTTATTTTGTTTCCACTCAATTGGTTGAATTACATGTGGATGATTTCCAATTACTACATCTACACCTAAATCTGTTAAATATTGAGCAACTTCTTTTTGTTGTTTTGAAGGTGTAGAGGTATATTCAACTCCCCAATGCACCATAACAATCACCATATCAGAACTACTCTTTGCCTTTTCCACATCATTTTGTATCGCTTTTTTATCAATTAAATTTAATGCCCAAGACTTATCAGCTGGAATTTTAATTCCATTCGTACCATATGTATAATTAAGTAATGCAAAACGAATCCCATTTTTTGTAATCGTTTTTATTTCATTGCGCTCGTTTTGACTCTCATTAATGCCTACCGGGATAACATCCGGATATTTCTTCCAGTATTCTCTTGTATTCGCAACACCTTTAATACCCATATCCATAGCGTGATTTGTCGCTTGAGTCACTATATTGAATCCAGTATCCACTAAAGATTGACCTACTTCTTCAGGTGTATTGAAAGTAGGATATCCCTGTACTTTTAAATTATTTCCTGCAATCGGGGTCTCCTGGTTCACTATAGCAAGATCACTTGATTTAACAGCTTTTTTGATATTTTCATAAATATAGTTATAATCATATGAACCGTCTTTTTGTTTGCCATCTTTAATTACTGCGTCATGGTATAAATTATCACCCGTTGCTATTAAATTCACAACCGATTTTACTTTTTTATCTTCCGTAAAATTAGGAGATTGTTGAATAGGACTTTTATCTACCCAATTTGGTGCTTTTAAGGATTTATCTATATTTGATTGAGCCGGTGGTAATGAAGCTTTAGATGTCTTAACATCCGTATTACCACAAGCGGTTAAAAGCACTAAAAAAATAAGACATAATAAAAAAATTCTTTTACTTCTCTGTAAATTATGTAACATGTAATCCTCTTTTCTGTTTTATTACTTATAACCAGTTCTAACAAATAACTTTTTAAAACAACGTATTTTGGTTTTACACTTAATTATGGAAGGACACTCTGTTACATCTGCTTCGGAATATACGGATATTTTTTCCACTTTCTAACAATCTATCGATTCCATCAGAATTGATAGATTGCTAGAAAAACATTATCCACCAGGATGTCGACTAGGTTCCAATCAACATCCTCCAGATATTGAACTTGATATACCTGTTCCAATTGTAGTAGCTGGTTAATCTAAACAAGAGAGGAGAATAGTTCATATAGCCTCCTCTCTTGCTTTACGTTTGTGAGTGGCTCCAAAAAGAGGGAATCGCTGCCGTCCCCTCTTTAGATAGTGCGAAATCTGTGTAACTAATTTCTTTAAGTTGAGCGACAATCATTATACTGATAACAACAAGTAAGACCCAAGAACTTATTTTATCAATATACGAAAAAAGTAGCAATATTTTCTGCGATCCATATAAAGAAGCCAATTAGGAGAAATGAAAAAGGAAGTGGCATTTTATATGTGTTGTTTCGCACTGTGAATTGTACATAAGTTTTAGCAAAAACAATAAATAAAGGCTCTGTTGCAAAGTTTTCTACATGAAGCTACAGTCTAGAAAACAGGATTTAGAAGAATTGGGCATGTCTTTTCGTTCTTCCCAGAAAATATATTTTCCTTCACTGATCAAGTGTAAAAAAACAAGCCATCCAATTCATAGAGGATGAATTAGATGGCTTGTTCTGTATCAAAAAGAAAATCTGTTATTTGATTACTTCAATTTCCCCTCAAAAACAATTTTTCTACCGCATGGTTCAACTTCTGTTTTGCCGTTTTTCTTCACTTCATGAAAGATTGGTTCTTCCATGCGACGAGACGGTGCATAGCCTTCTTGTTCCATACGTGCTAAGCAGTCTGTAATTGTTTCGTTTTCGAGTACTTCAAATTTCTTTTTATTAGGTTGTTTTGTCATGCCCTAACCTACTTTCTATTTTTCTTGATGCGAATTGATTCTTCATGTAGACCATATATACCATTGCGAGAATTCCCATTATAATCATAACCGCAATAAAAAAGCTTGTATACTGTATTTTTTCTATAAATACGCCTCCTAATACAGGTCCCATAATACTTCCTATACTAAAGGCGATTCCGGATAATATATTCCCCGCTGGTAGTAAGTGTCTCGGTAATAAATCTGTCATAAATCCAAGCCCTAGTGAGAAGCACGAGCCAATGACCATACCTGCTATAAGCATACATGCAAAGACGATCCAGTAATATTGATCAAATACTGCTGCAAGTAGGAAAATGCCCGTACTTACACTGAACGTCCACGTTAAAATACGGTCTCTTCCGTATTTATCACTTAATATACCGAGCGGGATTTGTGTAATAATACCTCCAACTGCGAATGCTGGTAATAAGAAGGAAACTTCCGATACAGACCATCCTTTACGAAGCGCGTATACTGGTAAGTTACTATTTAACATCGCTTCAAGTACGCCGTATGCGAGCGGACCAATTAGCGCAATCCAAGCTAATCCAACGACTTGTTTATAACGAGAAAAGGATGATTCACTTTCAGTTTTTGCCTCATCTTGTGCTGGAAATGCATTTTTCGTTGGTAGTAGTAAAAGCCATCCTATTAAGCAAAGTATAGTAGATACGATAAATGGTGTTGCAAGACCGTACTGAACAGTGCTTGCTAAATACGGGCCAACTGCGAAACCAATTCCGAAGAATACACCGTATATCGATACTTGTCTACCTATTTTACTCGGGTCTGATGTTGTCGTAATCCATGTTTGTGTTCCGACATGAAGCATATGATCTCCGACTCCAACTAGAAATCTAAGAACGAACCATACCCAAAATGAAAAAGTTTGTGTAAAAAAGAATAATGAAATAATAACGAGAAACCCACCAATAACGATAATTGGCTTCATTCCAAACTTTTGCATCGGTTTTTCAAGAAACGGTGAAATAACTAATATCCCAATATATAATGCCGTCGCATGAATACCGTTAATACTTGAACTAACCCCTTCTTGTTCAAAAATCATTGCAATGGCAGGTAAAAGCATCCCTTGTGACAAACCTGAGATTGCTACAATTCCAACCATAATCCAAAAAGTAAAACGCATCGACATCCCTTTCCCTCTCCTTCTCACGCTTTCCACTTTTCATTATAAACTGTTTCTTCAAATGCGTGTACGAATATTCATAATAAAAAAGAAGCTAAAAGAATGAACCTTTTAGCTTCTTATCCTTCCCATACTTGCGCTTTCACATTGTAATGAAAATGCTTAAAATATGGATTTTCATAAAATGAAGGCCCAAATAAAATCGGATGTGTATGGACCATTGATTGCTGCACTTGCAAAGGAACTACAGCTGGTGAAACTTGCATATACATCGGATTTATAATCATTTTTATATATGGATAATCATTATATGGAGAATGATATATTAAAAATGGATTATGCATTGACTCTCTCCCCTTATACATACAAATGCTATAGTATATGCAAGTTTTATATTTCGGGAATTATTTATTGTCTAACCAATCCTCAACATGTTTTATAAATACATCTAAACAATCTATAAACGGTGAGTGTCCGCAATCTTCTAATATCTTCAACTCTGCATTTGGCAAATGTTTTGCTAATTCCTCACCGACTACTTGCGGTACGACGTAATCTCTGTCACCTTGTATGACGAGTGTTGGAGCTTTAATATGATGAATTTGCTTATTTCCCTCTATAACCCCGTTATGTTCATCCGAAATATTAAATGTAATGAGCGCATAATTCACATCTACGAAATTACGTTGCGTTAACATATCATCTAAATACTTTTCATAACGATCCGGTTCAGGTTGATTATGTGTATATATTAATAGATTCCATACTGTACGGTAATATAATTTATTCATATTTTTTATCGCATCTAGCACTGGAGCAATTTGTACTGGATCTTGCGCGATTTCTTCTTTCGTCTTTACTAAACTTGATACAATCGGTTGCCCGTTAATATCTTTTTTAAAAATTGGATATCCCTTCATTCCCACTGATTCTACTAAAATCAACTTTTCGACAAATGTTGGATGATTCGCTGTAAATTGCATCGCAACACCACCGCCCATTGACCAGCCCATTAATGAAAATTTTTCTAGTTTTAATTGATCGATAAATAGTTTTACATCTCTTGCAAAGTCTTGTAAAGAATCTATCGATTGATTATATGTTGATTGGCCAAATCCTCTTAAATCAAGAGCGTAAATATGGTATTGATCTTGCAACTTTTCAATAACTAAATCCCAGTGTTGTGACGATGTCATGTTCCCGTGAATGAGTACAAGAATTTCTGTATTTTGCCTTCCAACTTCCTGATACGCAATCGTTTCTCCGTTCGATAGTGAAACAAACTCCATTGTTGCAGGCTTAATCATCACAAGTTCCCCCATTCTATTTAATAGAAAGAAAATTCTTTACTTACTTAAAGAATAACATACAGAATGTACGTTCTCAACATAAAGCCTATACGAAATTTTTACATAACTCAACATGTCTATTACTAGACAATTATTATAAAAAAGTATATAGTTAGCTAGGTAACTAATTTGAAAGGATCAAAATACATGGACGAAAAACAACATTTTTTCCACATTGTCAGTCAAACTTCTCGTAAGTTTACGAAGAAATTTAATGAACGTGTATCTCCAACAGGATTATTTAGTGCGCAATGGGCTGTTATTTTCCGCATTAATCAAACTGGATCTTGTACCCAAACAGAATTATGTCAATATTTAAATGTTGAATCACCAACGATGACTCGTACGTTAACACGTATGGAAACGATGGGCTGGATTATTCGTACTGAAGGAAAAGATCGCCGTGAAAAGTTGATTTCATTATCTGATACTGCACTAAAAATGATTCCAGTATGGCAAGAAGAAGTTGATTCCTTTGAAGAAAAGACGCTAGAAGGTATTAAAGAAGAAGACTTACATGAAGCTTTTCAATTGTTACAACAAATTATCAAAAATTTAGATCATTAATATGGAGGGATGACGATGCAAAGTGAAAAACTTTGGACGAAGGATTTCCTCGGAACTTGTTTTAGTAGTCTGTTTCTCTTTTTAACATTTTACATGCTTATGACTACTCTGCCTGTCTATGTTATAGACAGCCTAAAAGGAAAACCTGAGGAAATTGGTTTAGTTGCAACTGTTTTTCTTATTTCATCTGTTTTATGTAGACCATTCACAGGAAAATGGCTCGATGATTTAGGAAGAAAGAAAATATTATTTATTTCACTTTCACTATTTTTAGCCGCTACCGTTATGTATTTCGGTACGCAAAGTTTATTTTTATTACTTGCCCTTCGCTTCTTACATGGTATTGGATTCGGAATGGCAACAACAGCAACTGGAACAATTGTAACTGATGTAGCACCAGCTCATAGACGCGGCGAAGCACTTGCTTATTACGGCGTATTTATGAGTCTACCGATGGTAATTGGTCCTTTTTTAGGTTTAACAATTATTTCTCATTTTTCATTTACTGTACTATTTATCGTTTGTTCAGTATTTTCATTACTCGCATTTTTATTAGGATTACTAGTCAATATTCCGCATGAAGCACCAGTAAACAAACAAAAACGAGAAAAAATGAAATGGAAAGACTTAATTGAACCATCTTCTATTCCAATCGCTCTGACAGGATTTGTTTTAGCCTTTTCTTATAGTGGCATTTTATCCTTTATTCCTATTTATGCGAAAGAGCTCGGTTTAAGCGAAATTGCAAGTTACTTCTTTATTTTATACGCACTTGTTGTGGTCATTTCTCGTCCATTTACAGGGAAAATATTTGATCGTTTTGGTGAAAATGTACTTATCTATCCCGCTATTATTATTTTCACAATTGGGATGTTCATTTTAAGCCAAGCGCAAACTTCATTTTGGTTCCTTGGCGCAGGTATGTTAATCGGTTTAGGATACGGAACATTAATTCCAAGTTTCCAAACGATTGCAATTTCTGCCGCTCCAAACCATCGACGTGGTTCTGCGACAGCTACTTACTACTCGTTCTTTGATAGTGGCATTGGCTTCGGTTCTTTCATTTTAGGTATAGTCGCTGCCAAATCAAGTTATCATAATATGTATTTTATCGCAGCTATTATCGTTGCGTTCACTTTACTTCTATATTATGGATTACACGGACGAAAACAAAAATTCAAGAAACAAAGTACAGACGGACAAATATCTGCTTAACGTTCATAAGGAAAGTAAACTTACCCGTTTACTTTCCTTATTTTGTATTTATTTTAAGACGAGCGTATACTTATAATAGAAACTAAAGGAGGTACCTATATGAATGTAAAGAAATCTCCCCTGCTATTACTGTTACTAGTATTACTATTCGTAGTTACAGGGCTTGGGTTTACTTTTTTTAAAAATAATAAAGCGACCCCCACTAAAGCAAATGTCACAAAAGAAAACTGGTTGGACGATCCTTACTTACGCTGGTCGTATACACATATGAAAGAATTCACTTTAATAAATGAAGTAAAAAACATCCCTGACCAAGTTGCTCCCTTCCCTACCGCGTTACAAAACTTAGACGATTTTGCTGTGGAGCGTAGATTTGGAAGTACGACTCCTCTAAAAAAACTTTTAGACGAAAACAAAACAGATGCTTTTGTCGTTGTACATAATGGTCAACTTGTTTATGAACGATATTTCAATGGATATAACGAGAGTGAACCTCATGGAATGGCATCATTAGCAAAGGTGTTTACTGGTGCAATCATACAATCTCTCGCTGAAGAAAATCTTATTGATGTAGAGAAAACAGCTGACACTTACATAAAAGAATTAAAAAATACACCGTTTGGAAAAGCAACACTTCAGCAATTACTGGACATGCAAGTTTCCGCTGAATACCCTACTCACGGATATATGCAGCTAGGACTAGAAAATCAAGATGCACAACTATATTTAGCTAGTAATATTTTACCCCGAGGTAAAAATTACGAGGGGCCTATGAAAATTTATGATATGTTACTAGAAGCAGAAGAAACTGCACCACCTGGTTCAGCTTTTTCTTACAATAACGGATCAACTGAAACACTCGCTTGGATTATCCGAACGATTACAGGGAAATCGTTAGCTGAAAATGTAAGCGAACGAATTTGGTCTCACATTGGTATGGAAGAAGACGCTTATTACGTTACAGATGAAACAAAAGTAGAACAAGCAAGCGCTGGCTTAAATGCAACTGCTAGAGATATGGCCAGGTTCGGACAATTACTATTAAATAATGGTCAATATAGCGGAAATCAAATCGTCCCTTCTTCTATTACAGAAAGTGTGAAAAATGTACAAGAAGGTGAGCTCGCAATTGGTCATGGTGCTTCCATTTCTTATCATAATCAATGGTGGATTCCGCACAATGAACAAGGTGCTTTCGAAGTGTTAGGCAGTTACGGACAAACCCTTTACATCGATCCGAAAGCAAGTATGGTAATCGTCCACTTCTCTTCTAACGCTGCGCCTAGTAATGAAATCCATTCGGTTTATTCCGATATGTATATTGATATTGCACATCATTTGGAGAAGCTTCCACAGTAGTGGAGGCTTTTTTTATTTACCCAAATCCTATTCCAGTTAGTACTTGGTTAGTAGGAGTTGCCGAATGAATTACTATTTAAGCCACGCCTAAACCCCATTTATATTGATAATATTTTAGTAATTTGAAAACACTAGTGCTTAGGAAAGGAGGGATTACGAATGTCTGTGAAAAAGCTATTAACTGGATTAATCATTTCACTTGCGACGATTGTAGTTATGACTACTTTAGGTTCGCTCCGTGTATTTGCCGAATCCGACGTTGTGAGACAGCCTATTGAGGTTGAATTGAATGATGATTACTTTAATCCGAGTATCATCACTGTTCCGGTTGGGAAAACGACGACGTTACTATTGAAAAACAAAGGAAATAGAGATCACACCTTTACGGTGAAAAAGCTCGGAATTGACGCCGAAGTCCCGTCAGGAAAAGAAATAATAATTACCGTAAAACCTGAAACTCCCGGTACATATGAACTAATATGTCGGTTCCACTACTTGAAAGGAATGGATGGGAAAGTAATAGTCAAATAACAAACAGTACCGGCCCTTACTTTTTTATAAAGTGAAACTTAAATTCGCGGGGGTGTCCCTCCCCCGCAGATTATGAGCTCTCAATAATCAGTTTTTTACTGGTAGCATAAAATCGTTACGCTGTCGTAGCGTACGAAATTTGTGTTTTGTTGGTGCTACCCCATCGCTATCAAGTTAAGAAACACATTCTTCCCCAAAATGATAAAAATGAACTTCGGTGCTATAAAAAACACAAAATTTCCATTTAAAGAGTACTTTAAAGTCTTAGCTTGATGGCAATGGAGTATTAAAATAGATTAATTTGATGGGCATGTACACAGACCCCAATTATAGTAGGGGCCCCGCCAACCAATTGACATAAAACCCACGCTAAGCAAATTGGCTTTAGTTTGTATTAATTTAAAGAGATTCTATGATTTTATAGTAAGTGGACTACCAGCACTTTTTAAAAAAATCATACTAAACACATTTTGATAAAAGAGCCGATTTTTCCAATTTTCTTGTAAATTGTGTTGCATAAATAAATGCTCATTTCTCTTGGTGTTTCGATTTTTCTTCAACAGGAATTTGCATATTCATAATTATCTGTCCTTCTGGGTAAAACAGATTCAATCCGTGTAAATCTGATTCAATTACATCACATGATCTAAACTGTAAACCATTTCTCTTTATATAGTCTTTAATGTTTGTATATATTTGACGTCGTGCTTCATCCATATGCCCTTCTGTACATACGTAATCAACACAAAGATAATTACCTGCAGGTATACTAAGAATATCAACATGCTCGATCTCTGTATCATTCAAAACAGGATAATAAACTGAAAGTCCCAAATCATCATTGAAGAAATTCTTAATTGGACACATTGTTATAAATTGTTCTTGAAAAAGTTCACCTTGCTTAAAAATAGAACGGAATTTATCAAAAAAGGATTTTACACTATTAAAATTTTCTCCTTTGATGTGATAATATTTTCTTTCTGCAAAATAGACACTCTGAATTTTATTGAAATTTCTGCTTCTATTTTGAAGGAGATCTAGGAGCCTAGTAATTTTCTTTTGCACTTCCATAAATCGATGAATTTCAGTTTCAATTTCATTTTTTTTGTTCTGTAAGATATTCATATTGTTTATTATATTTCTCTTATTTATTACTAAATCAATTTCTTCAATTGAAAAACCCATATCTTTACAAAAGAAGATTTGGCTAATTCTTTGTAGGTCTTCATTTCCATACAATCTATAGTTATTTTTACCTACCTTTGGCTGAACTAATCCTTTTTCTTCATAGAATCGAAGTGTTTCTTTCGTAGTATTAAAAATCTTAATTACATCACTTTTAGTTAACTTATAGCTATCCATCTAATTATATTGCCTCCTATAAGGAATAATATTCATACTATAAACTATGTGGTTACTTCATAGTCAATAAATAAAAAAATTTAAAATCAAAACTGGCTGTTTTTAGTGATGAAGGAGTACATGTCTGGTTCTGTTGCAAAGTTTCTTAACAGCTAAAAAGTTGGTATGATAGCTGTTCTTGCAGAGTTTGAGCGTGATATTATTCGTGGAAAGCCTCTTCGTAAAGATAATGCGTAAATACAAACAAAACCAGCAAAACACCTTTTCTGTGTCGTACTGGTTTTGTTGAAGTCCATCTTGAATTGTAGCTAGTTCAACGTGATTGCAAATTCCGAGTTCGGCGCGCCAGCAAATACAACCGATCCGTTTTTCGGCAATTTTACTTTGTTATTGCCGCTCACAACGGTAAAATTGACGCATACTCCCTTCTCATCATACACCGCGAATGAACTCTTCGATGACAACGTCACGCTCATCGTTTTCCCTGCTGTCGCTTGTGGAATCGTAAACCATTTCGCATGCCCATTTGCTTGTAGCGTAACTTTGGATGATTGGCCTGCATCAAGCGGTTTTACGTTGGATCCACTTACATATAACAATCCGGCCATCTCCATATATTCACTGCCGCCTTCTGTATAGAAATGAGTTTCCGTCGTATCACGGCCATTCATCACGGGGATCTGGAGCTGATGCGCCGCGGTGTTCGGACCTGTAATTTTTCTGCCGTCCCAATAGCCCTCCAGGTCTTCCTTGCGAGTAATTTGTGTGGTAATAAGTTTCGGTTGAACGAGATATTCAATAGAACTAAATTTCTCGTTCACGAGATAGAACTTGACGCCTTCCCGCTTCGCCCATGCGGCAGCGGTTTTCTTCGATAGCACGTTGTCTTCTAGTTTCTCGGCTAAATAGTGAGTCATCACATTTTGCCCTAAGCCTGGCGTCGATTTATATGTGCTCTCCTTCAAATAAGTGCTTCCATTCTTCTCAGTGACGAAGTTGAGCTTGGAAGTACCCTTCTCATTAATAAAGCTTCCATTCGCAGTATATACATATTTTTCTTCTCGATTAGATGGTAAGAACAGTTCTCCATTCTTCGTAATTTCTATTTTGAAATGACTTTCGCTATTGCCGTAAAAGCCCGCTTTCTTCGTCACGTCTTGAGGCATCTTGGCCTTGACCGGCTTGCCAAAGGATTTGTTTGGCTTGATGTCCTTAATTGAGCCCTTCTCTTTAAGCGCGGCGAGCAGTAATTCAGTTGCCAGTAGTTGATTTGTAGAGCTTTGGCCGCCGGATGACAACACAGCCACTGCCATCTTCTGTTCCGGAAGCACGACCAGTATAGCATGTTGCAGTGTTGTATCGCCGCCCTTAGCCATGCTTTTTATCCCATATTCACTGAATGGGTATAGTTTCACACTATCCCAGCCAAGACCATAGTTGAAAATATTACCTCCATCCCCCGGCCACATTCCTTTTTTATATTCCTCTTGCTCCATCGCCTTGACTGCCTTATCAGAGAGGATCCCTTTTCCCTGTCCCATAAATAATTGTGAGAATCGTACCATATCTTCTGCCGTGGAAGAGATCCCTCCCGAACCAATCACATTCACCGATTCAATGGGAAGCTTCCCTTGGTACGCCGGAAAATAGAGTCCAGCCCGCTTATCGTCTTCCCATTTATCCTGCGGCGTTTTCGTATGATTCAGCTGTAAGGGTTCTGTAAACCGTTGATGTATAAATTCGGTAAAGCTCATACCGCTGACTCTTTCCACCAAAATCTCGGCCAGCGTAAAGCCGTCGTTGCAGTATACCGAGAACGCGCCAGGATCCGCCTTCAAGCTTTGGTTGGACAATTGCCGCATCAAGACATCATGGGCATAGGTATCATTATCGTTAAATAAAAATGCATTACTTAACGTGGAACCTTGCAAGCCGGAGGAGTGGTTTAACAGCATACGTGGCGTAATGCGTTTGTACCGCTCGTCTTTCATCTTGAAATCAGGAACAAAGTGGACGACAGGAGCATCCAAATCGACTTTTCCTTCGTCGACCAATTTCATTACAGCCGCTGTTGCATACATTTTACTGACTGAACCAATCCCATATAGAGTATCTTTGTTCAGCCGCTGTTTTCCTTCCATATCGTTCTTGCCTGTCTGACCCGACAAAATAAGTTTACCATTATCAATTAGCGCATACTGCACGCTAGTCGTCCCATAGGACTTCGTGAGTAGCGCAGCCTTCTCTGCCGCAATCTTCTCCAGTTCTTGGTTAGCAACTTCTTGGTTAGCTACAACCGGAGTCTTACTGCTTGAAGATGCTATCGCCCCTGTTGGTAGGATCATCGTTAGCGCTAATGTAGCGGCTAACACCCCAGATAGTTTATTTTTCATGAGAGAATTGCCTCCTTAGATAAGTAATCGAATTCATCACTTATTTGTTTAACTATAAAAAATATGACAAAATTTATCCGTTTTTCTTTTTTGCCTACTTGCTAAATTCAGCAAGTAAAATATTTTTAAAAGGATTAGGACTGTCAGCTCTACCCAAACTATTCCAATTGACGACCAACGTATGCTTGCCTCCAAGTTTACCTCCAACAAGAGTAGTAAACCCTAGAATGCCACCTGTGTGTCCCCATATCGAGACATCGTTTGGAAGCTTAGTTTCATAGATTCCAAGACCATATCCATCGATTCCTTCTTTTCCTGTAGGAACTGTAGTAAGCATTTGTTTTAGTTGCTGTTCTTTCAGTAATTTACCCCCGAGCAAGTAAGAGAAGAATTTATTTAAGTCGTCAGCAGTAGAAATCATATCTCCAGCTGAGCTACCTGCACTTGGGTTATAATAAGTAACGTCTTTTAGCTCACTTACTCCGTCTGGTTGGACATATCCACGGGCATGCTTGGTGCCTGGAATAACGCTTGAATTGCCAGGTAGGAATGTATTCGACAATTCAAGCGGTTCAATAATCCGACTTTCAATCTCTTCCGCATAGCTGTTTCCGGTTACTTTTTCAATAAGAATACCTAGTAATACGTATCCTGTGTTTGAATAAGACCAGCCCTTTCCTGGGGCAAAGTCTGGGGGCAGAGAAATCCCCATCTTCACTAACTCTTCAGCCGTATACGATTTTTTTGTATCTGTAAAGTCAGCGTCTTTTGACCTTGAGTATTCAGCGATACCACTTGTATGGTTCAATATCTGCCGGATAGTAATCTGGTTACCATCATATCCGTTTCCTTGAATGACACCAGGCAACCATTTTTCGATGTAATCGTCTAGATTCAAGCGGTTCTCTCCGACTAATTGAAGTACAACCGTTGCTGTGAACGTCTTCGTCACACTGCCAATGCGAAAGCGAAAATCTGTTTTCATTGGTTTCTTGGTTCTCAGATCCGCTATCCCAGCGGCATAACTCCACGTTTTTCCACCCTCAGAAGTTTTAGCAAGTATCCCCGGGTATCCAAGTTGCAATGTATCCCGCATTGCTTGCTTGACGGAAGTACGATCTCGTTGAGTATTTGTTTGTAACGAACTAGATACATTTTGAGTGGGCTCTGCTTTTACAATTGAGGCTGGCGTTGTATATAACAGGGAACTTCCAGCTATTAAAAGGGCAAGACTTGCAAATGTAATTTGACTACGTGTTTTCATAAGGCATTCCTCTCCTCTATTCATATTGTATAGGTGGTTGCTTGATATTTCATACTCACCACACAGCTATCATCTCTACCGATGACAAAAAGTCAACATTGAATTCGTAATCATCTTCATAATGATTATTTTTACAAGCTCCATTCTGTCCTAATAAACGGTAAATCCCTCTTTTTGCATGTATGTTAACCTCAGAAATTATTTCTTTTCCATGAAACGCTCTTATTAACTGGTTTGTTTTTCATATATAAGTTATATCTGTTCCTCCTTTCATGCTTCTTTATATTTTCATCATACACAATGAAAATCTCTTTTTCCTTACCTATTCCTTACAAATCCCTTACGTTCAAAATAGCCTCTGTGTCTCAAATCTGCCAATTAATTCTCATCAAGAAAAAACGAGAATTAAGCGAATATAAAACGATTTATATCATAAAAGATTATTTTCTACTTATTTATGAATCTCTACAAAAAGACACCAAAGAATTAACAAAGATATTGTTTCGTCTGTTTGACCTCTTACAGAAAAACGGACGAAAATCCCATAGGTATGAGAAGAAACCGTCTTTGATATCTTAGGCGTCGTATATAACCTTTCTATGCCTCACAAGCATGTAGCGTAATCCAAAAAATTAAAACCCAATAGGGTTTATCTGGTATGAAAATATTTAAAGAACTTACACTGGATCTTTAGAAAAAAGAAAAAAGCCCATCAAGCTAAGGTTTTGAAGTACCCCCTAAATGAAAATTTTCTTTCTCTACAGTTAGTTTTTTGAGAAGTCAGCTCATTTTTTTGTTTTTGGGGTGTTTACTTTTCTTAAGTTGATGGATATGTGGTTTTACCCCTAATTAATAGCTTGTTCTCTTCTATATAACTTTTTAAAATATGGATTTGAACCATATTTCTCAATGACCAACATTACTTAACCTTGTAAAATAATATTCGGATGGGAGTCCAATACATATTATTAAAATTAAGATGGTTCAAGTCGGAGGATGGCACCTTAGGGTGTCTTTTCTTTATTGCTTAAAGGACCTGCTCATTCATCATTAAAAAGCATAAATTAATGTAAACCCGTTAAAACACATGTGTGACCCCGATTTTTTTCTCTTACTAAAAAGGAGAGATTGATATGGGATTTGGTGGTAGTTGTGGCGGAGGCTGTGGCTTTGGTGGCGGATTTGCTTTATTAGTTGTATTGTTTATTTTATTAATCATAGTTGGAGCTAGCTGCTTCTGCTAAAAAAACTATCAGAAAAGACACTCTTATATGGGTGTCTTTTCTTTATGGGGTACTGACGCATACCCATCAACTTAAGAAATTGGTTGCTCCCAAGAGCCACGAAAAGCAACAATAATTTGTTTGGTTTCATCATTTTTATAAATAGTTGCATCAAAAATATTATTAGGATTATGTAATAATACAGAAGAAGGTATTTTAACACGTTTCCAAGTTTCTAAATGATCCCCAACTTTTACATCAACACAAGCCGTATCATTATAACTCTCACCTGATGAACGAGAAAGTACTTGATCACTAACTGAACTCCCCATAGTTTCTCTCTCCTTAAAAAAGATTTATAGTTTATATATGATAAATTAATTTCAGGAGAAAAAATATTGTACCTTTGAAATAAAGTCGTACTGTTTATAAAAAAGATGTACCGCTTTAAAGAAAGTAATACCGTTTATAAAAAAGTTGCACCGCTTTATCCCTTTGTATAAAGGGGTATTTTTTGTGCATATTATTAATTTCAAATAACACTTTGTCAAAAATAATTTACAAATTGTAAGAAATAAATTACAATCTTTTCAAGAGGTGTTGCTATTGTTACATAATAAAATTGTAGTTTGTCGAGCAGAAAAAGGTTGGACTCAAGAAGAACTGGCCAAAAGAGTGGGTGTTAGTCGTCAAACTATCGCTACTCTTGAAAAAAACAAATATAATCCTTCTCTAATTCTTGCTTTTAAAATTGTAAATATATTTGAAAAGTCAATAACTGACGTGTTCGATTATCAGGAGGAGTGAGACATATGTTGTGGTTAAAATCATTATTTTTAGTTTTTATATTCATCAGTCAGATGTATGTAATAAAATTTCAATCAAGTGATGAAGCAAAAGACGAAAGAGGGAGAGAAATTCAATATAAAACAAATAATGTGTTGTACAACATCCTATATTTAGGTATCATTGCCATTATTATTTTTCAATCGATAGATATTGTTCCTTCAGAATTTCTACCTGATTTATTGTTATATTTTGTGCTTTCATTAAGTGTGCTAGGCAGTATTTTTATATTTATCAACAGAAACAGGAAAAATTACTAATTATAGTTAAACTAACAGCTGCGTTTATTTAAGTAGACCACATAAAATGATCAATCTTTTTTATAAAAACTTAAAGAATCCAAAATTAAAACCCACACATTTTGATCGGATTTTTTCAAAGTGTGTGAGTTTCTTCTCTTTATAAAATCAATATTTGCAGCAATACTTTGATCAAACTTTATTCGAAATCTACATTAGGGGATTACTTGCAAAGTTTGCACCAGAATCTGTAATGGCTAATTATATCATTTCCATTCACAATCAAAATATAGGAATGATTTCTTTAACAATACAAAGCATACTTTGATTTAAGAAAATACAGATACTCTATTCCGGCATCAGTAATCTTTGTACCGGCTCGCCCTCTTCCTTTTACGACAAATCCTTCACTTTCTAAAATATCCAGGCGGCGACGGATTTGCTGTGGGGATAAAGCAAAGTCTGATTCTTTGCTTTTACTTGAAAGCAGATCTCTGCTTGCCGCCTTTCCTTTTTCGTTACATTGCTTGATTACTTCCAAGATAAAAACATGCTCCTTCATTTCCAGTATACTTCCACATACGGAATATTCGGATTTCACGCTGCCCCCCTCTTGTCCCAGCATGGACGGAAGATCTCCTTTCGTCACGACATTTCCCTCACAAATTGTCAGCATATAATCAATTGTACTTTTTAATTCTCGTATATTTCCAGGCCATTCATATTGCATGAAATACTCCAGCACATCTTGTTCTATCTTTACCCATTTTCCGCTCTTTGTGATGAAATGCTTAATCAAAATTGGTATATCCGCTCTTCTCTCAATGAGTGGTGGAATGCAGAGATTAAGTACATTCAGCCGGTAAAATAAATCGACTTTGAATGAACCGGCCCTTATCTTTCCTTGAAGATCTTTATTTGTTGCGGTAATCACTCGAACATTAACAGGTATAATTCTTACACCACCGATTCTGCGGAATTCTCCCTCCTGCAGAACGCGCAGCAGATGTGATTGAACAGTAAGACTTATGTCCCCGATTTCATCCAAAAAGATAGTTCCGTTATCCGCTAATTCAAACAGACCTTTCTTGCCCCCCTTTTGTGCTCCTGTAAATGTCCCTTCTTCGTAACCAAACAATTCACTTTCAAGCAGGCTCTCTGTTAATGCGCTACAATTTACAGCCAGAAACGGTCCGTTTTTTCGCAATGAATGCTCATGAATAGCATGGGCAAACAGTTCTTTTCCTGTCCCTGTTTCACCCTGAATTAAAATCGGATGTTCCGATAAGGCAAGTTTCTTGGCGATTCGCTTACGCTCTTTCATTACAATATGTTCGCCGATAATATCCTCAAATCCGTATTTTGTATGAAATCCTTTATTACGCATTTCTCTTTGCGCTGTTTTTTCAATTTCAAAGGCTTGATGTACACTCTTAAAAGTTGCGACAATTGTATTTTCTTGCATCATTTGCAAACGAAAAATTACGACATCCACGCCATCTATGTCGAAGAACTTGCTTTCATCCTTTCCATTCATGATGAAATCGGTAATATCCCGACGACTCATCACATGTTCTACATACTCATTAACCACATCTTGCGCCACAATATGAAACAATGCCGTAAGACGTTCATTGAATACCGTAATCCGCCCTTCCTGGTTAACGACTAATATTCCATCATCGACAGTTCCTAACACATTTTGGATGTGCTCACTCATCTGCTTAGCATCCCGCTCTGCATGTAATAACTTACGTTGTAATTCAATGATATTACTAATATACCTTTCTGAAATCTTCGAGGATATATCCTTGCTCAAACCACAACATTCTACAACTTCCAGAATTGTTGTCATATCAAAAAGACGTACACCTATATCAATTACTTCTTTTATGTAAGAAGGGCACAGATGTGTTTCTCCTGGCGAAACAGCAATTCGAACATCATCATAAAACAATACCCCCTTCCGAAAAGGGATAAATTGAATATGATTTATACCAAGTTGATATAAGGATTCAATAAGATTTATTGTTGCATCATCATTATCATTCACCACTAGAACTGATGAATCTTCAGGTATTCTTAAAAGTTTATCAATGTATTCATGATGAACTGTTCTCTTTCCCACAATTATTTTCTCAGCATTCACGCTATACATACCTTTTGTTTGATCATAAACAGAAGCTGATGAATACAAAATAATTGTATCTTCAAGAGACTGCGGTATTCCCTCATCCGCAGCATGGCTTTTAATATAAACATAGTCTCCAAGCAATTGTTCTAGTTGCTCCTGTAAGGCTTGCGTTGTTTTTGAGCTTCCAGCTATAAGTGTAAGTGAGGATTTTAACATTAAGACACCTGCCTATATTTAAATTGGTTCTATTATATCGCCAAAAAAGGACAATAAAAACCAAAATCTCTACTCTTGCCATAAAAATCTCCTTAAAAATCACACTATCCATATTGGCACACATATTGCATGTATAAATTAATGAAGTGTCCGAGGTTATGAAAAGGAGGGAAACAGCAGAATACGAGAAAAGAACATGGTCTATTAGCGGTATTTTTGTAAGCGTTCTATTTCAATCCATTTATTTTAAATACAAAGGAGGAACACATATGAGCCAACTACAAGAACAGGCTGTTTCACTTGGAAAAAAAGAGAAAAAAATTAATGTTTTTGTATTGCTATTCGGCATTCTCGTAATAGCGACTCTATTAACTTATTTTTTACCGACCGGAGAATATGCACGGATTGAAGTGAATAACCGGACTACTGTAGACCCAAATTCTTTTAAATCAATAGAATCTGCTCCGGTCGGACTTTTCGATATGATAAAAGCTGTTCATACAGGAATGGTAGAAGCCGGCAATATTATATTTTTCTTATTGATTATCGGAGGATTTTTTGGTGTCTTAAGAGCAACTGGTACGGTTGATGTGCTTATCGCTACAATGGCTAGGAAGTTGGCGACGCGTGAAAAACTATTGATTCCTGTCGTGACGCTGTTTTTCGCTGTAGGTGGCTCTTTAATGGGGATGGCGGAAGAAACACTAGCTTATCTTCCTCTTATCATTCCACTGGCGTTGGCTCTGGGATTTGATGCAATTACAGGTACTGCTATCGTCATAGTAGGAGCATTGTCAGGGTTTACAACTGCCATCATGAATCCTTTCACAGTAGGGCTTGCACAAGGAATCGCAGAATTACCGATGTTCTCAGGAATAGTGTTTCGCCTTATTTTATTTGTTATCATCTACCTTGTTTCTGTTCTTTATATCTATCGTTACGCAATGAAGGTAAAGAAAAATCCTTCTATTGGCATCTATGGAAAATATACAAAAGAAGAAGCGGAAAAATTACTGCAATCAAGTGAGAAGTTAACAGGAAGACATAAGTTCATCTTAGGAGCTTTTGTAATTAATTATATCGTTTTGGCGTTTGGTGTAATCAAATTCGAATGGTACATTACAGAAATTTCATCTTTATTCCTTTTATTAACAATAATGATTGGGATCATCGGAAAACTATCTGCAGATCAGATTGTTAACTCCTTTATAAACGGCTCTGCATCCTTGCTCGGTGGTGCCTTGATTATCGGTGTATCGCGCGCCATTCTTGTTGTATTAAATGAAGGGCATATCGTTGACCCTATGCTGCATCAATTATCTGTATCAATCAAGCATATTCCGGACTATTTAAGCGTTGTTGGCATGTACAATTTCCAAGCTCTTATTCATTTTGTTCTAGCATCTGGCACGGGTCATGCGATGCTGACAATGCCGATTATGGTGCCACTTGCAGACTTATTGGGTATTACACGCCAAACTGCAGTGTTATCGTTTTCTTTTGCTGACGGAATCGGAAATATGATTTTTCCGACCGCTACGACCTTAATGGCAGGCTTGGCGATTGCAGGAATTTCTTGGACTAAGTGGGCAAAGTGGATTCTGCCACTTGTGTTCATTCACTATCTCATCGGATTAGTAGCTGTTATCATAGCTCACTTCATAGGATATGGTCCATTCTGATATAAAACGAAAAGTATTGACAGGAGGAGAAAAGAATTGATTACCTTAATAAAAAATGGAGAAGTATACGCACCCAACTATCTAGGACGGAAAGACATATTAATTGCAGATGATAAAATCGCATTCATAGATGATAGAATCGCAATTCCTTACAACTTTGCTCCTATTCTAGTCATTGATGCGGCAAATCTTTTGGTTGTTCCAGGATTTATCGATTCACACGTTCATATAATTGGTGGAGGCGGAGAAGGCGGATTCAAAACCCGCACACCTGAGCTGATGCTTACTGATATTACAACTGCAGGTATTACAACACTAGTCGGTTTACTCGGTACTGACGGGACAACACGTAAAATGGAAAGTCTACTTGCCAAGGCGCGGGCACTTGAAGAAGAGGGAGTTTCTTGTTTCATTCACACAGGCTCCTATCAAGTGCCAGTAAAAACGCTGACGGGAAAAATCGAAGATGATATTATTTTAATTGACAAAATTATCGGTGTTGGAGAGATTGCTATCTCCGACCATAGATCATCAGAACCTACATTTGAGGAAATAGTTAAAGTCGCCACTGCCGCACGCAATGGCGGTATTCTGTCAGGAAAAGCTGGCATAATAGAAGTTCATGTAGGGGACGGAGAAGGAAAACTTTCATTGTTACATGAAATTGCAGATAAAACCAACATTCCGATTCGGCACTTCCATCCAACACATATAAATCGAAACGAAGAATTATTCAGGGCGGGTATTGATTACGCAAAGCGAGGCGGTTACGTAGACTTTACCACAAGTACTACTCCTCAATTTTTGGAGGACGGGGAAGTGAAATGCAGTGAGGCATTACGTATAATGCTTGAAGATGGGGTCCCAGTCGGACACATCACCTTCTCCTCAGATGGACAGGCCAGCCTCCCCTTCTTTGACAACAATGGGGAGTATGCAGGCCTTCAAGTCGGAAAAGTATCTTCGCTATTTCACGAAGTACGAGAATCTGTTTTAGTGGAAGGTATTCCGTTAGAAACGGCACTAGAAGTCATTACCACGAATCCCGCACAATTGCTGAAACTTTCAAGTAAGGGCTGTATCCAAACCGGCAAGGATGCTGACATCGTATTGTTGGAAAAAGAAACGTTGGACATTCACAGCGTCATTGCAAAAGGCAAGTTTATGGTAGAAAATAAAGTTCCGATAGTGAAGGGAACATTTGAATAAGAAAGATAAGAAGCTTCTATTACAAAAATCATTTAAAGACAATAGAAAAATATGACACTTATACAAATGAATAGTATGTAAACTTAAGACCACCGGTTTAAAAAATCAGTGGTCTTTTATTTAGAGAAGAATTTAGCTAATTAATTTCATGTTTTGAATACAAAGCGATTGCAACCAATGGTTTTAGCAATTAATATTTCTTGTTTCTTATTTAGGTAGATATGAAATTTATATGCCTTACTTACTAACATAGGGTGCACCTCACCTTTTTATACGATATCTACAGTATAAAAAAACGTAGGCTTACGCCTACTGATATTCATCTCCCACCTAAAATTAGTGTTTCACACCTTTATATTTTTGAGGAAGGAGTTTTCTGTCAGAAACCGAAAAAAATGAGATACTCCCATTTTTTTCGGTCTTGGATTATTTCGTTTTCATTAGCTTGATAGTGATGTTTCCGTATCCCCTAAAAATAGAAAAAAAAGATTGAGACATCTCATCTTCTTTTCAGGCAGAGTTAGAGAAAGCATTTTATTGGATAAAATGCTTTCTCTAAGAACTAGCTCTGCAAAAATCGCTGTATTTCTATTTCTGGTAATCCTGTAAGCTTTGCAATGTCTTCTACAGACACACCATTTTTATGCATGCCTCGAATGAGTTGCATCTTTCCTTGCTCAACCCCTTGTTCAATTCCCTTTTTAATTCCTTGTTGTTCTGCATGAGCAAATTTTGCTGCCTCATCCATTAAGGCCTTTTCTCTTGCTTCATATGCTTGACGGAAAGAAGAATCTTGACTCATACGTTCCCATTTATTCATTGCTTTTTGTAAAATCGGATCTCGGTTCATGGCAATATCCTCCAATGTTTGTGTGAGATGTTCATCTTCATTCGCAGGTAATAATAACCAACGAACAAACGAATCTTCCCACGGATTGACTTTCTCTTCGCGCCATTGCTGCATCAACTTTGGAATCTCTACTATATGAACTTCTATATCATCACTTAATAGCTTAGTCGCTCACAACAAGAGAGGATAGCATTTACATTTTACTTATTTATTTTACCACTTGAACAGATACTGGTTTCCAGCCCTGATTCTCTACCCAATCAATATCAACCTTATATTTTTTATTACTTTGCTTATCTCGTACATTACCGTAGGCTTTATTTTCACCATTATTTCCAATAAAATCAAAAACCAATTGACCCTCTGGAACATCAACAGCATAAGAAATTGCTTTTTTCATCTCATTCCAATCTAATGTTCCTTCTTTAAATTTCATTGCAGGTTTTGCTCCTTGCTCTGTACCAATTGGCTTCCAAGAAGGATTAGTTTGAGAACCCTTTTCTTGAGATGCCGTTTTTTCTCCCTCTTTATTTTCATTTTCGCTCGTTTTTACCGATTTTTCTGCTTTTTGTTTCTCTTCTAACAGTGCTGCTTCTCTCTCTTCACGTTTCTTCTCTTCTAACAGTGCTGCTTCTCTCTCCTCACGTTCCTTCTCTTCTAACTGCGCTGCTTCTTTCACTTCACGTTTCTTCTCTTCTAACTGCGCTGCTTCTTTCTCTTTATGTTTCTTCTCTTCTATCTTTGTTGCTTTCTTTTCTTGAGCAATTGCTTTCTTTGATGTATCTGAAGGGGAAAACAACTGGTATGTCACTATACCAACTGTCACTAATACCAAAGTAAATGCAATATTAAAAATCACCTTTTTACGACGATTTTGTTGTTTTTCTTGAAACCTGCTTCCTTGTCCCATTTTTTAAACCTCCGAGTTTATTTTCTCTTCTAATCTTTATGCATTATCCTTATAATTCTTAATATTTTCATCAAACAATGGAAATGAATTACAATTCCCATACAAGATTTCATATCATAATAAAATTTGTGTTGTTTCAAGCATCTGACATATGTTACTCAAAAATATTTTAATACATTAAAAATTGATAAGCATCTGTTCGTAAGAAACCTTCCATTTTATTCAAAGGTGATTCCAATTACGTCCACATTAGATCTCCTGTAGAAATCTTTTTAACAATTAAGCCCCTTCTTCCCTTATTTATAATTTTCAAATTAAACTGCCCTCTATGGTACAATAAAGATGTGTTGTTTTCTACTGGGGTATGTCGTAAAATCAAAAGGGATTTTATCTCTTTTACCTTTTTTTCAGAGTAACTTTCACCACTAGGAGACTCTATTATTCCTAATGTAATCTTTAATTCGCTTTCATCAAAAATCCAATCTTTATTAAGTTCCCTTATCTTTTGTATAAAGCTTCTTTTGGTTTTTCCTATATAGATCAATGTTTCATTCTTAGCATATACTCTAGAGATTGCAAATATTCCCTTCTTAAAAGCTTCTTCTCTATTATAAAAATCATTTAAACTATACAATCCATACCATTTAATATGTACTGTTTCTATTAAACTCACCTCATTTTTATGATTAATATTATAATTTCCGAATGTTCAAATTATTATGGATACATAGCCTTGATTACTTGAATTATAAATAGTGCTTTTCAATAATACATTTTATTATTACTAATTTCAATAATGAATATGTACATATTCATTATTGAATGGCTACAAAAAAACATGGGAATTTAATTCAAGCCCTATATCAAAATGAAAATAAAAAACACCTGTGATATACACAAAGTGCTTTTCTCTTGTCAATTTATCTATTTTCTTTTTATAACCCAAACTTCTTCGAATCGTACTTTTCTAGAGTTTGCTGCAATTCATTTTTTCATATGGAATATGTTTATCTGTCTGTACATCTTCAACATTTTCTCCACCTGCTAATAATCTCCTGTACTTAAAAGAGTGCCCTGTTAATAATGGTGTAATTATGTTGTATGGCCCTCCTTTTGTTTGATTACTTGTATCATAAAACAAGTATCTGAAGCTGATATGTGGTCTACTTTACTGATAAAAATAACAAATAAAAAAGGAAACCTGCATGTTCGTTATAGTGATTTTCATGTTATATATACTCATATAAATTTATTAATATGCAATATTACATATTAGGTTCCTGTATCTTCATGATATTGATGTATTTATGATACTTATATGTTCATATTTAGAAAGGAATACTATTGTACGTTGAAAAGGCGGAGTCTCTTTGAAGACTTCGCCGTTGTTTATATAGGGCATGAATGGTCTCGATACCTTTTATCGTACGTGAAGCATGACGAAGATTTTGAAATCCTGCAGATTTAGCAAAACGTCTCTTGACATGCCTATGATTCTGGTCAATAAGATGGCTAAAATTTTTGATTCTACAATGGATTATAGTTTGATAAACCGAGAGACCCTTTAGAATAGAAGTCACTTTTGACACAAAACAATGATTTTATATGGTGTAGTTTGAGCTGGTATACTCATTGTTGTAAAACTATAAATAGCTATTAAATTTCGATTTACAAGATTACCTGTAAAGAATTGACCATTTGTTAATAAAATTTGAGTAGAAGGAGAAATATTTAATTTTAATTTTCCATCACTACTCTCCAACTGTTCATTAAAATAGTCTACTTTTACATTTTGATGCGGTGTATATTTTGCCATAACAATCGCTTGAAATTGTGGTGGGAAAATGAGAGGAGCAGGAGCGTTAGCATCGTAAAACCCAGTTACTTTATCTCCTACTACTACCGTTGCATAGTCGATAAAATACGTATTTGGTTTTACTACAAAATTTATTAGATTCCCATAACCATTATCTACGGACATTAATTTATTACATCCTATTTCTTCGTTTAATCCTGTGACAAAATCGTTAATCATAGTTATTGTACCATCAAATGATTGAAATTTTTTCATTCAAATACCTCTTTTGTTTATATAATTAAACCTCTATCGTTACTCTATAATTTTTAAAAACATGTAAATGAAATAATCCTTCTCGTATCAATTCCAAAAATAACCCAAAACCTACCGTTCCATCTAAAACCAGCAACAGACCTTGGTCCTACAAAAATTGGGAAATACCAAAATTGTTCACCATTACTAAGCCATATATAAGTATTTCGAAATAAACATAATGAAATTGCTCCTGGATCAACAGCAAATGGTGAAGCAGTTGATTGTTGAGGAATAAATGATGGGGGAGGAGATGTTGGAGCTTGTGAGCTTTGCTGTCCTGGAAAACTTGGTACACCCGGAAAGCCTGGTACACCCGGAAAACCTGGAATCTGAGGACCAGAGAATTGACGATCGAAGTATTGATCATAATTTATATAAGGATAATATATTGACTCATTATACATTTAAAAACCACCTCTTTCTTTTTAAAACCCTCAAAATTATTAATATGTAATGTTGTTCGTATAGGAAAGTATACCTATACCCTTTGTTTTTCGGTATGGGGTAAAGTGGAGCGAGGGGCTAGCCTCTCCTAATGCCATAAAAAAATAAAGGGTGAGAGGAATTCATCACACCTGAAAATTATCTAAAATTAAAAGATTCAGTTCCTACTTTTTTATACTTTTTTTTGCACTAGAATCTTTATTTTCGTCTATTCCTTTTCTGGCCAAATTTTCGCGCTTGGTTCTAATAACCACTTGTGTTCTTCCTCCATGATACGATCATTCCATGGGTTATTCTCTAGATGTCGAATCATCCAACAAAAATACATTGCATATCCAGGTGCCGTTGCTTGTGGGTGGTCTAGCTCACCCGGAATTGTAATGAAGCTATTATGCACAACGCGATAAGCATCCTCACCAACCATTGCACATCCAAATCCCTGCGGCTTGTTAAAGCGATAATAATATACCTCTGGCTGGTCATGATGATGCGGTGGGTAACTGGACCATCGCCCTGGATAAGAAATAACTTCTCCTACTACCATATTAGAATATGCTGCATTGTTATAGTCAAAAATCGTACGAATAACACGCTGCGCTGTTCCCTCCCATACTCCTTCTCCAGCAACAACACTTTGACACTCATTTGGAGTATACAACTTAGATACAAATTCTTGATCATTATCTGTTTTTTGAACAAGCACTTCACTATCTGAAAGAGCAGTAATTGTAACCTTCACATTTTTAGCTATATGCAAACACCAAGGATTCTCTTCAAAAACAGACTGCCTTTGAATAATTTGTTCCATTCCTTCCCACTCTAGACGTATTGTCCCTTCTAGTAAAAGTACTGCCGTTTCATTTTTATTATCAAATAGCAACTCTTCTTTTCCATTAGACATCTTATATATGCCTATATCCATTAACATATCACTGCATTGACCGTTCATTTCTGTTAATACATTATACCCTTCATTTAATTCACCTAATTTTCCTAACACGGCTTTCTCCCCCTTTTAATTAATGGCTACTCTATCATTCCCTATCTTTGTCAGCTAACTAAATTTCGAGTTTCTTCTGATATTAATGAAGAAAACCTTTCTGGTTATGCTTTGTTTTCACTTCCGAATATGAGCATATGATTTTTAACGTTTTCGTATGCGGCCTCAATTACATCTTGATGATACGTAAAGTAATCTGAATAAGGAGTATTTAGGGCAGCAGTGTTAACCGCAGCAATTACATTCTGAAACGTCGCTGTTGCTACATTAATTTTACGAACACCATGTTGAATACATTGCTTGAAATCCTCTGGACTAATGCCAGAACCACCATGTAATACGAGAGGAATACGAACTACCTCATTAATCTCCTGCAAGCGGTCTAATCGTAAATCAGGATCTCCATTGTACATACCGTGCGCATTTCCAATCGCAACAGCTAACGCATCAACGTCTGTTTCTTCTGCAAATCGTTTTGCTTCTGTAGTGCTTGTCAGTAACATTTCAATATCTTCTGATCCGTCCTCACTACCACCTACTCTGCCAATCTCAGCTTCTACCGTCGCTCCGTACTGTTTCGCAAGCGCTACAATTTCTATTGTCTTTTGGATATTCTCCTCTAACGGATAGTGAGAGCCATCAAACATAACCGAACTAAACCCAATTTCTAATGTCTCTTTAATCTTTTCAAACGTCATACCATGATCCAAGTGAACTGCTACTGGGACAGTCGCTTTTTTCGCCGCAGCAACCATCAAAGGACCAATCAGATGAATCGGCGAATGATTCAAACGAACTTCCGCAATTTGTAGAATAAGTGGAGAACGCAACTCTTCTGCTGCTTTGATAGCTCCCATTACCATTTCCATATTAGCGACACTAAAAGCCCCGACCCCATAATTCTCTTCATTTGCCTTAATTAAAATACCCTTCATTTGCACTAATGGCATTACACATTCACCTGTTTCAATATTATTTATTAAATAGAAAACAAACGTTTCGTCTTTTTACTCCTTATGTAATCTCACCATGCGGAAATTAAAGACCTGCTTTCTCTTGTATAAATTTCCGGGCTTTTAATGCATATTCAAAAGGATTCGCTAAAGCCGGGTCTTGCTCTGCTTCTACTACAAACCAACCCTTATAATCAGAGTTTGCAAGGATAGTAAACACTTCATCAAATACAATTACGCCATCTCCGGGAACTGTAAATGCACCATTCTTCACTGCCTGTAAGAAGCTTAATTCGTTTTCCTTTACATCATCTACTACTTCTTGGCGAATATCTTTTAAATGTACATGTTTAATACGAGGTAAATATTTTTTCAAAATATAAAGCGGCTCTTCTCCTGAAAAAACAAGATGACCTGTATCAAAAAGCAGGGATACAAGCTCTGGATCAGTCATTTCCATTAACTTTTCAATTTCTGCTGTTGTTTGAACACCCGTACCCATATGATGATGGTATACAATATGTAGCCCCTTTTCCTGAGCTAATTTACCGAGGTGATGTAACCCATTTGCAAGCTTATCCCACTCTTCTTCTGTAAAAACAGGCTTGTTTTGAAATAGCGGTACATCCATTAAACCTTGAATACTATGTCCTTGCTCTGAAACAACGATGACTTTTGCACCCATATCATGCAAGAAATCTCTATGCTTAATAAATGCTTGTGCTGTCTCTTCAAGCGGCCTCGTTGTCAAGAACGCACTAAACCATGCGCTAGCAATCTCCAGATTTCGTAATTCCAAAGACTTTTTCAATACAACTGTATTTCTCGGATATTTATTCCCTACTTCACTTCCATTAAATCCAGCTAGTGCCATCTCACTAATACATTGTTCAAACGTATTTTCTGCTCCTAGCTCCGGCATATCATCATTTGTCCAAGCAATTGGTGCAATTCCAAGTTTAATCGTGTTTTCTTTGAACATCCCCTTGTCTCTCCTCTTTGTAAAATGTTATAGAGTTTCGCTAAATTCTCCTATCTGTTCGTTAAAAAGAGAGCTTACTAAACAATATGCATGTAGATAAATAGCTCTCTTTGTGTCCTAATCTAATAAGATCTTGCCTTTTTCAAGTTACTTACTTTACTCTCATACGAAGCTTGTACACTTGGACTATTAGATACTTCTGCAACACCTACATGCCACCATGAATCGTATCCATTTGTCATTGTTTTTGGTAATACTTTAATATCAATCAATGTAGAAACTGTTTGTTTTTTCGCATCTATAAGCGCTTCCTGTAATTGTTCTATCGATGTAACACGATACGTTTTTACGCCATATCCAGCCGCGCTAGCTGCAAAATCTATTTTCATAATAGCTCCGTTTAATTTACGAGTTTCTTGGTTTCTGTAGCGAAACTCTGTTCCAAAGCTTCCCATTCCATTACCCATTTGTAAGTTATTAATGCAGCCGAATCCAGAGTTATCAAACAATAAAACGTTAATTTTTTTGTTTTCTTGAAGACTTGTTACGAGCTCAGAATGAAGCATTTGGTAACTGCCATCCCCTACCATTGCATATACTTCTTTCGATGGTTCAGCTAGCTTTGCACCAAGTGCACCTGCAACCTCATAGCCCATGCAAGAGTATCCATACTCCATGTGATATGTATTTGGTTTTCTGGGTGCCCACATTCTTTGCAAATCACCCGGTAGACTTCCCGCTGCACCAACGATGACTGCATCTTCATCAAGTAGTGTATTCATTTGTCCAATGACCGCAGTCTGTGTTAATTGTGTACCAAGTGCGTCTACATACTCATTTAAATTCTCATCGAAATGACCTTCGACTTCTGGCGTGAAATCTTGACCTGTAAAGCGAATATTATGTAAGCGTGCTAATTCTGTTTCCCAAGCTTCTTTTGCATCAGCGATTTCTGCTGTGTAACTAGATTGATAATCAATTGCTTGCAGTTCACCCATTAGAGCAAGAAGCGCTTCTTTTGCATCTGCTATCATCTTCAATGCATCGAGCTTGTTCGCATGGAATTCTGAAATGTTAATATTTAAAAACTCAACCTCTTCATTCTGAAACAATTGCTTAGATGCCGTTGTAAAATCAGTAAATCTCGTCCCGATTCCAATAACAAGATCCGCTTCCTTTGCAATTGTATTGGCTGCTAAATTTCCAGTTACTCCGATGCCGCCAAGATTATATGGATGGCTGCTTTCAATCGCACTTTTCCCAGCTTGCGTTTCTCCAAATGGAATGCGGAATGCTTCAGCAAACTGTTTCAGTTCCTCTGCCGCTTCTGCGTACCTTACACCACCACCGCAAATCATAACTGGCTTTTTCTTTTTCTTAATCATTTCTACCGCATCCGCTAAACTGGCTTTTGTTGGTAGACGACGCTCAATACGATGAACACGCTTTTGGAAGAAGTAACTTGGAAAATCCCAAGCTTCCCCTTGGACATCTTGTGGTAAACAAATTGTTACAGCTCCTGTATCTGCCGGATTCGTTAAAACACGCATGGCTTGAATCATAGCTGTCATCAATTGTTCAGGACGGTTCACCCGGTCCCAATACTTACTTACCGCACGAAAGGCATCATTCGTAGAAATAGATAAGTCATGCGTTTGTTCAATTTGTTGAAGAACAGGATCAGGTTGCCTCGTTGCAAACACATCACCTGGAAGTAGTAAAACGGGAATATTATTTGCAGAAGCTGTTGCAGCAGCGGTAATCATATTTGCCGATCCAGGACCAACAGAAGAAGTACATGCCATAATTTGTTTTCTATGTTTTTGTTTTGCAAAGGCCATCGCAGCATTTGCCATCCCTTGTTCATTTCTTCCTTGATATACTTCTAATTCCCCTGCGTCTTCTTCTAAAGCTTGACCTAGGCCTACTACATTTCCATGACCAAAAATCGTAAAGATTCCCTTAATAAGCTTTTGTTGCTCTCCATCAAACTCTACGTATTGCTGATTCAAAAATTTCACCAATGCTTGCGCCGTCGTCATTCTAACAGTTTGCATATTGTTTGCTCCTTTCTATCTCTATCAGTCATTCTGCATATGAAAAAGGAGTATCAGGAATTTGATAGACTCCAAATACTTCCTTCTTATGTTTTCATACTTCCGTTACTTTCGCTTACAAGCAACTAGAGAGATTCTACTTCTCTCTTAATGATTACTTTTCCCAACGAGATGTAAGCATTTTCTTTCTAGTATAAAACTCAACGCCGTCCGTACCGTTCGCATGAAGGTCACCATAGAAAGAGTCTTTCCAACCAGAGAACGGGAAGAATGCCATTGGCGCTGGTACCCCAACATTGACACCTAACATACCTGATTCAATTGTTTCACGGAATTGACGTACACTTGCTCCGCTATCTGTATAAATACAAGCTCCATTTGCAAAGCGAGACTCATTCGCAATTTCAATTGCTTCATCTAATGATTTCACACGAACAATGGATAAAACAGGAGCAAAAATCTCATCTTGCCAGATTTTCATTTCTTTTGTAACATGGTCAAAAATTGTTGGGCCAACGAAGTAACCAGCTCCTTTTACAGCTGTATCTTCGCGTCCATCACGAACTAATGTAGCGCCCTGTTCTACACCTGAATCGATGTAACCAATTGTGCGCTCTTTATGGTTATCACGAATAACTGGTCCTAAAAATACATCTTCATCAAGACCATTGCCGATTACGATTTTATTTGCTTCTTCTACTAGTCTATCAATTAATTGATCTGCAATTTCTTCTTCTACTGTAACAACAGAAGCGGCCATACAACGCTCACCAGCTGAACCAAATGCAGCACTAATAATTTGCTTTGTTGCTAGTTCAAGATTTGCATCATGTAATACAATAGAATGATTTTTCGCACCCGCTAGTGCTTGAACGCGTTTTAAGTTTTCTGTTCCTTTTTTGTATACATATTCTGCAACCGGCTGAGAACCTACAAATGAAATTGCCTTCACTAATTTATGTTCAATAAGACCGTTTACTACATCATGTGCGCCATTTACGATATTTAATACACCTTTTGGTAAGCCTGCTTCTTCAGCTAATTCGGCTAATTTCGCTGCTAGAAGTGGTGTGCGCTCTGAAGGTTTTAACACAAATGTATTACCACAAGCAATTGCAAGTGGGAACATCCAGCATGGAACCATCATTGGGAAGTTAAAAGGTGTAATCCCGCCTATAACACCAATTGGGTAACGATACATACCAGACTCAATACCTGTCGCAATATCAGGAAGCTGTTTTCCCATCATTAATGTAGGTGCACCCGCTGCAAACTCCACACACTCAATACCACGAAGAACTTCACCGTAAGCTTCGTTATAACTTTTTCCGTTTTCAATCGTAATAAGTTTCGCTAACTCTTCCCAGTTATCTACTAATAATTGTTGATATTTAAATAGAATACGAGCACGTTTCGGCACAGCTGTTTTGGACCAAGATTTGAACGCTTCATTTGCTGCTTGTACGGCTAGTTCAACATCTACTTTTGTTGAAAGTGGTACTTGAGCGATTACTTCTCCCGTTGCAGGATTATATACGGCTTCCATCTTAGTTGAAGAGGATTCTACCCATTCGCCGCCAATGTAGTTTTTTACAATTTGTGCTGTTTGTACTGTCATATTCATTCTCTCCCTTTTATGTAATGTAGAAGCGTACATAAAATACGCCCTTACTTGATTACTCATTTATGATGTTTCTATACAATTTCCTCAGCCGTTTCCATGAATGCAGAAATCTCTGCCCTTGTTGGCATTGCATCTGAACAGCTATGTTTAGAAATAACGATTGAAGCAGAAGCGCCACCTAATCGCATCGCTTGAGGAATCTCAAGCCCTTGCATTAAGCCGTAAATAAATGCAGAAGCATACGAATCACCAGCACCAAACGTCTTTAATACCTTTGTTTTAAAGATACCGCCTCGGTGAGATTGACCGTCTCTCGTATAAGCGATTGAACCATCCCCACCGTGCTTAATAACGACAATCTTCGCATGATGAGAAAACCACCTTTCAGCCGTAACCTGATCATTAGATTGTTCGTAGTTTAATAGTTTTTCCATCATATCGAATTCTTCACGCGTTCCAATAATGACATCAGACTTTTCAGCCGCTAAATTATAATACACAGCCGTTTCAGCTTCTGACTGCCATGTATAAGGGCGGTAATCAACATCAAAAAATACGACTACATCGTGCTTACGCGCATATTCTAGCGCTAAAAATACCGCCTCGCGAGAAGGACTTTTCGCTAAAGCTGTTCCTGAAATTAAGAGCGCCTTTGATTGTTTAATATAGTCCTCAGATACTTCTGTTGGATCAAGATTTAAATCTGCGACATTGTCGCGGTACATTAAAATACTGCAATCTTCAGGGCTTTTAATTTCTGTAAAAGCTAGACCTGTCACTGCACCAGTACGATCAATACATATCTGATCCGTATTAATATTATTGTCCTTTAGGTACCCTGTAATAAAGCGGCCCATTTGATCATCGGACACTTTACCGATAAATCCTGTTTGTAAGCCAAGACGTGCCGCACCAATCGCGATATTCGCAGGAGATCCCCCCACATACTTAGTAAATGTTCTTGTTTCTTCCATAGGACGTTGTGTTTCATTGGCATTTAAATCAACGCATAAACGTCCAACTGCAATTAGATCTAATGGACAATCTTCTTTAAAAATAAGTGGATTCATTGTTACTACCTCCCGTGCATTATGTAAAGGTAAATGATATGGTTAAAAAATTTTTATGCCCATACGATTCACTACTCTTTAGCTTTCTAGAAGTAAGCGCTCTCTTTATTGATTTAATGCAGGCTGTTTATGTTCAATTTGAACAGGTTTTCCTGTTAGTAAAGATTCCTTCGCAGCTTTCGCAATTCGTTCTGCTTGTAGCCCATCATTACCACTGCAAATAACAGCTTGTCCTTCTATAATTGACTTTGTAAATTGTGTTACTTCCTCAATATAAGCCTGCGTATAGCGCTCTAAGAAGAAATAAAGCGGCTTATCTTTTACAACACCTTCTGTTTTTGACACTTGTACTGTTGTCGGACAGCAATTATCCGCAGCGACCGCTCCTTTTTCACCAAACACCTCAAGACGCTGGTCATATCCATAAACAGCTTGGCGGCTATTATCAATTACCCCTAAAGCTCCATTCGCAAATTTCAATGTGACAATTGCTGTATCAACATCATTTACTTCCTGAATGGATGGATCAATTAATGTTGTACCATATGCAAATACTTCAACAACTTCACTATTCATCACATACCTAGCCATATCAAAGTCATGAATCATCATATCCATAAACAATCCACCTGAAGAACGAACATATTCTATACTTGGCGGTTGTGGATCTCTAGACGTAATTTTTAAAATATGTGGGTGTCCCACTTCTCCTTGTTGAATAAGATCATAGACTTTTCTGAAGTTAGGATCGAAACGGCGGTTAAAACCTACTTGAAGAGATACTCCTTGTTCTTTTACTACTTCTAATGCATCTAATGTTTCTTCTACCGAGAAACTAACTGGCTTTTCACAGAAAATATGTTTTTTTGCAAGAGCCGCTTCTTTAATAATTTGCGCATGTGTATTTGTTGGTGAACAAATGAATACAGCATCAATTTCTGGATCTGCTAATAAATCCTGATAGTTTGTAGTCAGAGTGGAAATCCCTTTATCCTCAGCCCACTTTTCTAGATGACTAATCACTACATCTGAAACCGCTTTAATTTTCACTTGTGGCATCAGCTGCAAATTATCAACATGCAGTTTCCCTATTCGTCCCGCACCAATAATCCCAATCGTTACAACATTCATATGATTTCTCCCTCTTTATTTAAATTTAAGAAACAAAATGGAAGTCTATAAGGTTTAGCACATCAAATTAAGTTAAGCGCTTTCCCTATTTTTCTTCATTATACACACTTGATTCTAAATTGAAAACATTTTTATTTTTTTGAATACTTTTCTTTTCATCCGAATTTCAAATTTCCTCAATAAACGTAATCCATGCATCTACAAAGTAATAATAAGAAACAAATAATCTAAACGGCTACAAAAATACTCTTTTAAAATACTGATATAACAAAGGAAATTAAGCCTTTTAAATAGTAAACTCCCATCTATAAGTTATTTCTATCTTTTCATACTCACAATTATTTTAGTGTCCGATAAGTAAATAGATTGCACCCTATGAAAGAAAGTTGTAAATTGTCAAAAAATTTCATTGACGACCTCATAATGTAAGCGTATACTTTTTTTATCAAAAAGAATTAAGCGCTTAACCAAAAATAATTTATCGGTGGTGGGAGAATGAACGCAATTGGTTCAAACAAAACATTTATGGACAAGATTGGTATCCCTTCTAATTTAACTTGGGGATACATAGGGATTATTGTTTTTATGATTGGGGATGGTTTAGAACAAGGATGGTTATCCCCTTATCTCGTTGAGAATGGCTTAACGCTAGAACACGCTGCTTTTCTGTTTACGATTTACGGAATTACTGTATCTGCTTCTTCCTGGTTTTCGGGGGTATTTGTACAAATGTGGGGACCAAGAAAAGTAATGACGTTTGGTTTAGTATCATTCATTTTAGGCTCCATTGGGTTCATCGGTATAGGAATTCAACATATGAATTATCCCGTTATATTACTTTGCTACGCTCTACGAGGATTTGGTTATCCCTTATTTGCTTATTCTTTCCTAGTTTGGGTATCTTACAGTACTCCTCAGCAAATGCTCTCAAGGGCAGTTGGTTGGTTCTGGTTCGTATTCCAGCTTGGACTTAGTGTTATCGGAGCCTTCTATTCTAGCTATATGGTTCCTAAAATCGGGGAAATCGCTACTTTATGGAGCGCCTTAATTTTTGTTGTCGTCGGGGGATTATTCTCAATTGTTGTAAATAAGGACAAATTCAAAGCACAAACCGTAAGCTCTAACAAATCAAGTGAATTACTAAAAGGCATTACCATCGCATTTGAAAATCCTAAAGTTGGTATAGGTGGTATTGTTAAAATTATAAACTCGGCCGCTCAGTTTGGATTTGTTGTTTTCCTGCCTACTTATATGATGAAATATAATTTTACGATGACTGAATGGCTACAAATTTGGGGTACTCTATTCTTTGTAAATATGGTGTTTAATATTATTTTTGGTATTGTTGGAGACAAGTTTGGCTGGGTAAATACGATTAAATGGTTCGGAGGAGTCGGTTGCGGAATTGTAACTCTTGCACTCTATTATGTACCACAAATGGTAGGACATAATTATTGGGCAATATTATTTGTTGCATGTTGCTATGGTGCAACACTTGCCGGTTATGTACCTCTTACAGCTTTAGTACCATCTTTAGCTCCTGAAAATAAAGGGGCTGCAATGTCTGTCTTAAATTTAGGTTCAGGCTTATCAGCTTTCGTTGGTCCATTAGTAGTAACTGCCTTCATCGGTCCATTAGGTGTAGGCGGCGTGATGTGGATCTTTGCTGGTTTGTACTTCTTTGGTGCATTTTTAACTCATTTCCTTACTATTCCAAAGGAAAATGAGATAAAACAGGATTTAAATACGAAAAACGGCGAGCAATTCTCAGTATAAACTCTAAATAAAAAAAAGGTCATCATAACTGTACATGGTTACGATGACCTTCTTTTTGTTGCATTCAAGTAGGCTATTAAAAAACTATCATGTAATATCCTTTACTGAGGATCGCTCTACTAATTGAGGAATAATAGTAATTTTTTGCTTAGCATGCTCCTTCATTTCCATCGTTTTCAGAAGTTGGTCAAACGTACAGGCTGACATTTGTGTAATTGGCTGTTCAATTGTCGTTAACCCTGGATCTGCAATCTCAGCATAGATAGTATTATCAAATCCGATAATTGATAAATCTTCCGGAATTGAAAGCCCTTGTTTTCTTGCTTCATTCATAAGGCATATAGCAATCAAATCTGTACAAGCAAAAACCGCTGTAGGCCTGTTAGGCAAATTAAGTAATTCTTTACTTGCACGTTTGCTATCTTCCACTGTCGAATAGCAGCTAATAATAGCATCATCATCTAACGAAATCCCTGAATCCGTAAGAGCTTGTTTGAAACCATTCAGTCTTCCTAAGCTACTTTTCCTATCCTTCTCCATCATAATCGTTAAAGATGTATGGCCTTTCTGCGTCAGATAACTCCCAGCTAGATAGCCTCCCCTCATATCATCAGTTGTCACAACATGAGTCGTGATGGAAGGATGATCTACAGTGAATAAAACAAGTGGCAAATCTCGATTCACGATTTTTTTAACAAGTTTATAATCATTTAGTTCCGTTGCAATAATAATGCCATCTACTTGCTTTTTAAATAGTAAATCAATGTATTCATGCTCACGTTTTGTTTGATGGTCTGTACTACATAAAACGAGTGTATACCCTGATTCTCGTGCGCTATTTTCAAAAGCTCTTGCTACTTCTGCAAAAAAGGGGTTTGAGATATCTGGGACAAGTACCCCAATCGTATATGTTTTTTTACCTGTTAGCGCTGCTGCTACACTACTTGGCTGATAATCTAATTCATCCATTACATTATTTACTTTGTGTATAGTTTTTTCACTAATACGCCCTGTTTGATTAATTACCTTGGATACAGTCGCTATTGATACACCTGCTTTTTCCGCAACATCATAAATTGTTGGTTTCACGTTAATTGTCCCTTCTTAATTATCTTTTTCTATATTTTATCATAAATATATTTTGCTTCTTGGTATACAAAAGGAATTCTTTTAAAATTTGTAAGTGCTTCTATCCTCAGGCGTAGTTCTTCCCATTTACATAACAGCCTGTTCCAAATGGATATTTCAACCTATAAACATGCCCATGTATCGAAGGCTTTTTACGGGCATCATGCCTAGATGAAAACAGAAAAAGCACCGTATTCCGGTCCTTTTTCTATTTATATGTTATCAATTTAAAATCCTTTAGCCTATTCTTTCTCACTTTAGGCTGACACTATCTTGTTAGTTTATTAGGAATGGAAACTTTTTCTCTTATCCTATATTTCTTATCTCCGAACCTGTCCATTTCCACGAATCACATATTATAGGTACATTTATAAATTATCTTTACAAGTAAAAAATAATAAGAAGATCCATACGAGTAAAAACTTTAGAGTCCTCTTTTTCTTCATTACTCTTTATTTAATTATCATTCTTTAAAATTTGAAAGATACAAGACGTAACAGAAAATCATTAAAATTTATTATCTATACGGGTTGACTGCACTAAAATACAAAAAACATAAGGTACAATATCTTACCGAAACTTAAATATGACGAAATTAAAAATTCCTATTATTTTCAGTTATTGTTATAATTACCTATAAAAGTATTAAAAGAATATAAGAGAATTAAACATTTAGTATTATAGCAAAACAAATCCTTTTATATTCAAAACCGTAGTTCTTCTTATACTGAACGACGCTATCTAATGATTCTGTTCCAAACTTCTAATTATTTATTAGCGTAAAGAAAACAAAATTACATTTTAGACTTTTAATTTTCAATGTACTTACTAGTAGCATTTTTTTCTTTTCCGTTTCATGTGAATACCTTGAGAACAAGGAATATTTAAATTTCTTGTGGAATGGTATACCTTTAGCCTTTCTACTAAGTTGTTTGTATTTTCTAATGTTACACAAATTAACAATTGTAACAACCCCACAAATTCAATATGATATTCAACTAATTCAAGAGGATAACTTTAAGAAAATAAAGAACTTAGAATACGAATATTCAATGGATAAAAAGAGATTAGTTTTCGTTGCAAAAGAAAAATCAGGAAAACAGATTCGATACGTTTGTGATTTTTCTTCAAAGATCTATATGAAATGTACAGAACAAATATAACTCCTTATTACATATTAAGATTATTGGTTCTGGTGTAAAAAGATAATGAAGAGTAAAAAAATGACTTTTTATGCGAAAAAATTAAAAAATATTAATCAGCTGTATCTACTTTTGGATTCATAGTAGAAATCCATGTACTATTTTTTCTTTTATTTTATCTTTGCACCAGGACCAATTAAAGTAGGACGCTAGAAATAGCCTTCTTTTTATATTACATCTAATGTTATATAATGTAATATATTAGGATTTTTTGGGGGGGTTATGAAAGAACAGATTCATAAACCATGGAATGAAGGATTCGATTTACACGAAGCGATAATAGCAAGTAAGGGTTCTGTTTTTGAAGAAAAAATAACATTTACTAAATGCTGGACGCTGTGGAAGTTGGTAACGGTATAAGTTGTGCTGGATTTATATCAGCACTGTGCATGGAATATGGGGTACGTTTTCCAAGTGAAATAAGAACTACCTCAGAATGCAGGGACAATTGGAAGGCTGTAGCACAATCTTATATTGCTGGTATCATGGGTGAGAATAGAGTAGAAAAACTGGACGCTAAATAAGGCGTCTTTTTTACGTCCTAAAACGGTGCGTATTTACAAGTACCTAACCGAAAAAACAAAACAAAAACTAGTAGCAGTAAATATAGGCGATACCTGGTCACCTCAAAGAACTGATTTAGCTTACAGTCACGGTCATACTGGTGGTTCTCCTGAATATACACATGGAGAAGGTTGGTCTCCAGCTTACACACACGGGGAACCTTGGGGTATAGCTGATGGTAATACTGGTGCACCTGCTTACGACCATGGAAGACCGCCTGCACCTACGAACACACATGGTGAAACAATAATTTAACAAACAAAAAGAACGCCCTAACCCTTACATTAGGCGTTCTTTTTTCGTTGTAAAAATAAAACCCGCGAATTAAATCGCGGGTTCTTGTAATAATTCTTGGGCATCTATCATAATATCCGAGACGTTAACACCTCTACTCTTGCACATTCCTACCATTGCAGGAATAATGATTTGAAATTCCTTTTCTTTGATAACACTTGTATACGAAGACCTAGCATTAGTTTCTCTTGCGATAGTTCTCCGAGATTTTAAATTAATCCCGTTCTCCAACTTGTTTACAAGATGACGGCGAAGGTCTATCCAGCCCTTATTTGTACTAATTGTACCGTAAACCACTCCAGAATAATGGTTAACAAGTTTACGAAGAAGTGTTCTAGGGTCTTTATAATACACTTCCTCTTTTGCTAATACATTAATTACCATTTGTTGTCCTTCTAGCTTGTTCTCCATTTCAGTAATATGACGATTTTTAAATTCCATTAATCTTCCCGAAGCCTGTAATAATGTATTAATATCACGTGAAGCAAACGCTTGAACTACTGCCTTTTGTAATTGCGTTTCTTCTTCAATATCTCCGACTTTAACCTCATCTGACGCTTTCTCTTCGATGTTTAATAATTGAGTACGAACTTCTTTCGCAATTTCTGAATCACGTAACAACATTCCAAGTAAATCGTATAGATTCATGTCTTGCTGAACCACGTCCATCCTTTCTTACAAACTGATGCGGTTATCTAATTTTATAACGGTTTAATTTTAGTGTTAAGTTATAAGAAAATACAAATAATAGTAAATTAAATCTCGTTAAAACAAAAAGGGATGTCCTAGTACCATGCCTAGGACATCACCTTTACTTTACTTATCTACATTTCTAAATTCTATACAGCACTATTGGTTAAACAATTATTAGATATATCTTCTACCTAAAACATAGTATTATCATTAGCTGCCTCATTTGGAATCTCTTGAATTACATCCCAGTGTTCGACAATCTTTCCATCTTTGATACGAAATATATCCACTATAGCAACTCCCTTATCTTGAGAATTAGCTCGAGAATGTACATGAAGAGCTACTGTATCTCCTTCAGCTACTACACGTTTTATCTCTGCAGTGGAATTAGGATTTTTAACAAAATCCTAATTAAAGAAATCCATAAAGGCTTTTCGTCCATCAGCAACAAAAGGATTATGTTGCTGATAATCTTGGCTTACATATTTAGGGATAATATCGATATTATGTTTGTTAAAAACTTCATTATAGAAATCAACTACCATCTTTTTATTCTTTTCATTTTCTGTCGCATCATCTTTTGATACTGAGGCAACATTCTCGCTCTTTATTGCGTTATCTTTGTTTTTACCTGTGGAAGCTTGAAATATCAAAGTCGACACAATTCCCAAAATAAACACAGAAATAATTATTACTATTAAATTTTTCTCTAATTTCATTTATACCTACCTCTTCTAATTATATAAATTATCTTCCATAACACGCTTGAGAAGTAGAAACCTTCCCAAAAATGTAATGTAAGGGGTAATGTTAGGAAATTTCGTTTATCTTAACACTACCCCTTATACAAGGTATGTTAGAAACGATTAACTCTAACTCAATACCTCATTAACAGTTGCACTGTCCACAATTTGAATAAACTTCTTAACTTTATCGTTTTCATCAAACTCATACAGATGACAGAAATCTGCTATAAACGATTTCCCTGTTGCTTTATATGTCCCACTATATTTCCCATAAACAATAACAGTATTATTATTAAATGTATAAATTTCATCCTTTGCACTATAGTTATCCCATTCCGTGCCAAGGCGTTCATGTACATTTTTCACTACTTCATCTGGACCTATATAAGTCCCCGCATATGGAAACCCAGCAGCTTCTGTCCATGATACATTTTCACTTAAATACGTTTTGAAAGCATCCAATTTTCCTTCGCCAGTTAACACATACGTTTCATGTAATAGTTTCTGATATTTATTCATAGCATTAACCCCAAGGCATTTCTTTTGTTACAACTTTTGCACTTAATTCTAATACACCTTTATTTGCATAGCCTGGATATGTTGCTTCAAGTTTCGCTACAAAATCTTTTGAAGTTTTACTTTCCTCAGAAGCTTGAATCGCAGTTCTTAGGTAATCCATAGTTGCAGTAAGTGCCTGATTATTTAAAGATTTTTCAATTGATCCATGGCTAGGTACAATTATGTCAGCATTTAATGCTTGTAATACTTTCAAGTTTTCAATCCATGCCTCCATAGCTGCTTTTGAGCTAGTATCTGCTAAGAATACATGTATTTCGTTAAATACATCAATACCACCAATTAATAATTTTAGCTCTTTATTAAATAAGCTAGTTCTGTAATGATCTAATCCTACTAGTTCAAATGTTAAACCTTGAAACTCAATCGTTTTTTCTTTATATACTTGAGGTAATACCACGTTGCTTGGTGCATTTTCTCCTAAGGCATCTTTCCAAACTTTTAATTTCCCTAAGACAGTATGAACAATATGTTCAACAGTAGACTCTGTAGCATACGCTATGGCTTCTGGGTAAGCAGCTTTAATACTCTCTAATCCAAAGTAGTAGTCTGGATCTCCATGAATAATAAAAATTTCATCTAGAGATAAGCCGTTTTTTTTCAGATATTCAACAATTTCTTTCGAATCAGATTGAGTAAATTTTGAGTTTATTAAAAATGCATGTCCCGCTTTCTCAACTAAGCTTGCAGTGACCATAAAACTTTTTTCGTCTGAACTAAACACCGTCAATTTCACATCTTTTTGATTTGTATCGATTGTTTTAAACATAGAATGTTATTCTCCTTTTGTTAAAGTTATTTACTAGTTAACATATTTTTATCTTGTTCCGACAGAAGTTCCCTCTTCAATTCACCTGAAAGTGTGATAGCACCAGCAAATAGGCGAGAGATGAATGTCGGTTGGCTTAAGCTAACATGTTTGCTACTATAGCTGATAGTAAAATTAAAATTGGACTCTTTTTAAAAATAAATTGAAACCGACTGTTATAAAAAGGGTTAAGTCCATCCAATTCTAGTCTTTTTTAAAACGTTAAATGTTATATACTGTAACTTAAAATTCATTAATATAAATTTTTAAAACGCGCTTCAATTTTATCTGGCGTCATTACCCCACCACCAATAGGGATAATTTGATTATCCTTTTGTAAAAGTAATGAAGGATAACTATTAACACCAAGCTGTCGAACTTTATTGAAGTCGTTTTGGGCATCTATTATTGTTTCTTGAGAGTTTAAACGTTCTAATACTTGTTTAGAATTCAGACCAAGCTCAATTGCAATCTTACGATATGTTTCAGGATTACTCAGACTTTGGCCCTCATAATAAAACGCTTTTTGCATAGCCGAAGTGAATTCTAACAAACGGTCTGGTGCTAATGAGCGTAAAGCTGAAAAGCCAATTGCAGCATCTTTCGAATTCATTTTAAAAGTACCTTCTTCCACCAATTTTTGATATGAAGGACCAAATTCTGCACCTGTAAGTTGATTAATTCTTTTATTCCCCTCTTCTATATATGAGAAATTTTTCATTGGTAAATCATCTAAAAATAATCCTCCACATAAAACTGTTAACGGCACTTCAGTGTGGTTTTTGTAAAATCCTTTAATACTTTCTGAAAAGCCATAGCACCATCCGCAATATGCGTCCCATACGTAAATAAGGTTATCTTGTTTTGTCTCCATTTAAATCTCCTACCTTTATTTTTATTATCTAGCTCAGCTAACTTTTTGGTTTATATAAGTACATCTTTTTATACCTTGTTCTTTTTGGGATACCTTACTATATTCCCCAAAAACTAATATTTCCAAAGAAAGATTAACCAAGGTTTTTAACAAAAGATTACGTTGCACATTATTGCCCCGTATCAGAAAATACTAAAGTTGGGATTATGCATTAATTTGAATGCATTAGTAACTTTCTACACCGGGTGGCAACGTGCGGACCATCATCCTTAATTAAATATATAAATCATATTTTATTTTAAACAGATATTAGTTGTAACTAATTCGATTACAACCTTATGTAACCATATTAGTTACAACTATAGTAGAAGTCAATTCTTTTTTAACAAAAACAATAAATTTCTACCCTAACGCTTTTAGAATTCTATTATTAAAAACTGGCTTCTTGTTCTTAAATTTGTTAAAAAGCTTAGTAATTCCCTAAAAACATCACTAGTAAATATAGAACAACAAATTCAAGATAATTTACAAAACAAATAATATAAGTACCTCTTTCATGACTTACCGACAGAGTACCAGTTCTAGTACATAGTTTTTTTCAAAGCATTACTCTGGGGATCTCAATTTTACTATTTGGGGATTTATGCTTTTCTTAGCTCGATTGCTGTATAATGATAATAAAGTTATTGAATTTTGATTATTAAAAGCTAAGAGCCTTACTACATTCTACGTAGCAAGGCTCTTTAAAGTTGTTTCAAATTACATCCATCTGTTTATATGATACTTAAAAAATGAATAATAAAGTTGTTTACTTCTTATTGAACTAACGCATCTGTTCGTTTAAGTGTAACTCTTCACAATTACTTGATATTATATAGGTGAATAGAAAGATAAATTAAAATTTAGTTTCGTAGTTGTAAAAGGAGGTTATTTATATTATTCTCTTATAATTTTCCAAAAAGGAGAGTTTATGAAAAAGATTATTGTTTTTGTACTAACGATATTTATATTATTCTCAGGATTCGCAACACAAAGTTATGCGTTGTCAGATTCGCAATCTGCGGCAATACAAGCGTTGCTAGATGATGCCTGTCGTATATCAGGTGTGCCGGGAATGTCAATCTCAATACTTGCTGATGATGAAGTGTTCTACTTTTCTTCAGGGTATGCAGACCGTGAAAAGGGGTTGTCTGCAAGTGAAAATACACTCTATGAGTTAGCCTCGGTCAGTAAAGCTTTTACCGGTATGGGTATTATGCTGTTGGAAGAGCAAGGGCTGCTCTCAATGACTGACCCTGTCCAAAAATATTTACCTTGGTTTACGTTAAAGTATCAAGGGAAACCTGTTGATATGCAAAGTCTTACACTAAATAACTTTCTTCACCATACCAGTGGTCTAATAAATATTAGGCATACTCAAAATATTCCACAAGGCAATACGCCGGATATGTTGCAAAAGACTGTGGAAATGCTCGTGGATGCTGAATTGGCGTTCCCTCCCGGTGAACAGTATAACTATGGAACCGTTAATTATGACGTATTGGGTTTGGTTATTGAGATTGTGTCGCGACAAAGCTATGAAGACTTTATGAGGGAACAGGTATTTCAGCCGTTAGGTCTTCACCAGACGTATGTTTATAAAGAAGATGCTCAAGCCACTGGACAGTTGGCACAGGGCTATCGTTCTTCCTTTTTTATGACAACTCCATTTAAAGCTCCGGATTATGCTGGGAATAAACCCGCAGCCTACATCATTTCTAATACAAAAGATATGGCGCGTTGGATGGGCATACAGATGGGTATCGTGCAGGACATACCCGAAATATTTCACACGGTTATCGAAAAATCACATAGGGGTGATATGTCTGTTTCGGCTGTCAACGATATGTATTATGCGGCAGGCTGGTCGGTAAACGCCAACCAAACGATTATAGAACACACTGGGGGTAATCCAAATTTCAGAACCGAAGTAGCCATACTGCTAAATGAACGAACAGCCGTCTGCTTGCTGAGCAACGGCGCAAATACCAATACAAATCTGGTACTAAAAGTTAAAGATATATTAGACGGCAATCTAACTCAGTCATATGAAATAAGCGGCACACAGCTTTTGGATATTATTTTGTCGTCTATCACAATTATTCTTTGCCTATTGGCCGTTTTGCTATTTCTCTTAGGATTACGCAGAAGGAAAACGAATGAGCGGCAGCCAATGACAAAAAAGAGAATAACCGTAACAGTTATTTTCCTGATCGCTACGATTGCCCTGGGTATACTGTGCTGTGCTTTCGATTGGTCAACAATACTTATTTGGCAAACATATAGTGTTCTTACAGCTTTGATTTCGTCAGCATTATTAACAGCAAGCATTACATGGTTTGTATACACTCACCGATAAAATACCCCGCTCCCAAGATAAGCATAATGTTAAGTAATTATATTTCAATTTATCGGTATGCTTAATTTGAAAAACATAAGACACTTCGGTGTCTTTTTTAATATCATCGACAATTTTCCCAGTCAAACCTAATTACTATTGCTTCCACTAACCTGCTCCGTTCGTGGAATAAGGATTTTTAAACAACTATATTATTTTTCAAATGACTTTATTGTAAATTAAACAACTTTATTATTTCTGCACAATTGCAGTGTGGGGATTTCCTTATTCAATGTATATGGATACCCTTAAAAATACAAAAGCAAAAAAAGAGAGTCGTTATTTACTCTCTTAAACGCTCTACGACTTTTGGCTATTTTTTTCTTCTATTTATAAATTAAATGTTAGTTTTACAAAACATTCAAAATGTTAAACTTACAAAAGCCATTAATATCATGCGCAAATGCTGATATCAATGGCTTTTGGTATAGATATGTTGTAATCATTCTTTTAAATTATTAAAAGGCATAAGCTCAGTTTTACTTTTTACCAGTATTATGCTCTTACATTTATCTTTCTTGTCCATCTGTTTGATTGGCTTGGAACTCCATTTTTAGCGCAATACTATCCCCTTGGAACACGTTTTGATCTGTTCCGTTGTCTTCAAATATAAACTTTATCCAAAACCAATCCATTTTCCCAGGTTTTAATCCTCCTGTTTCAGTCCACTTAGAATGAAATACTTTTTTGGAGGCAATCTCTGGGCTTTGTGATTTTAGTTCTGCAAGAGTTGTCTCGTATACAGGGCTTTTTGCAGGATCCCAATCCCAAAGAAATTGTACTTTAATATGTTTACCTAAATCTTCTGTAGTGTTATTTTGTTTTAAATCGTTTACAGTATAGTCTATTTTCATCATGATATCTTTAATATCTAATGTACCACTATTTTTTAAATTGAATTTCTTTAATATTTTGTCCCCAGGTTTTAAATTTTCTAAGTTAAGTGAAGTAGTTGGCTGCATAGCTAAATCCAATGTACCTGCAGCAAATGAATTATTTGTCACCACTTGATCGCTAAAATATGCATATGTTCCCCCACCAATTAAAGATAAACCCAGAGCGGCTGAAACCACTCCAACACCTAATTTCTTTTTCAATGACATTTTTTGTTCCTCCCATATCATTTTTATAATCTTTCTCCCTAATCAACCGAAAAGGTCCCCTTAATACAGATATACCATGAATTGTTAAAAAATTATATTAAAAGCAGTAAATTCCTTATTGAGAAAATTTTGTTATTATCTATCTTCTGTAAATGAAACGTCCCAAAACTAGAAAAATTGGATTTATAATGATCAAAACCTATACCAAAAACGAATTAATATTAACTGCCCTTTATAATTAGAATTATTTATTTCTTCAGGAGTATTCTAACACTTCAAAAGGTACGTATACCTTTTGATCTTTTCTAATAATGTTTTCAAGAAAAGAGTGGCTGTACTTTTGTGCAGCTACTTTTATATGCAATAAATCAGTAAAAGATATTCGAGCTGCAATAAATGCCCCTTTTATACTTTGGCTTCCTCGAATTTAATAGCACTTTATCGCATGCCCTATCAGGGGTACCGCCACATGCCAATCAACTTAAGAATTCAGAATTACCCCAAAACAAAAAAATGAGCTTTTTTGCTACAAGTTAGCACAAAATTTCGTTCTGGGGGTATTTACTTTTCTTAGCTTGATAGCGATGTGATACTACCCCTTACAAGACAGAATTATCAATCACTGAGTATTAATATTCTATAATTGAGTAACAGCTCCAAAACTGATTTTCAATAGAAAAAAAGGGTTACAAATTCAATTGTGGCCCTTTTTCCAAGTGTTTTTGTTTTATGCGATTCCTATAATGATTATAAGAGTGAAGTATGGTTCGAAATAGCGCTGATTATATGAACCCAATCGTCGCAATGAATCTCGTGCCCCGATCCTTCGGTTAGTAATACAGCATGGGGAATTCCATTAACAAGAGCAAGACCATGCTCGTATGGAAGCACTGTATCTTCTGTACCGTGGATAACCAAAGTAGGTATATTAATTTCTTTTAACTTCCCCTCATAAGAATCATCGCCTTTAAGAAGTGAGTGATTAAACATACTGAGTAGGTTATTTGCTCGTTTTATTTCTTTTTCTACCTGCTTATAAGCCCTCTTCTCATCGAACTTATGCTTTGAACCACAGGGTAACACTGATCCTGTAACCAAGTAATTTGCAACAGATTCTTCATCCGACCAATTTAGTTTGGCCCCATTAGCACGGTAAGTGAGTATCTTCTCATCAATCGGAGGCAAATTCCGTTTGTTGTCTTCAGAGCCAAAAATACTTGATGCAATCAAAGTTATACTTAGAACTCGCTGAGGGTTCCTCAAGGCTACAATTTGAGCAATCATTCCACCCATTAGAAAAAGCAGGACAATAATATTAAATTGGCTTCCATTCGCAGGAGTTTAAGCCTTGTATTTATGACTATTTGATTAAGCAATCGATATGTTGTGCTGAAACGTCAATATATTTTAAAAAGGATCTCTCTTGATAAAGAGAGATCCTTTTCTTATTTCTTCTTCTTTTCTGTCGGTTGGCTTTGTTTAGCGAAATTAGATGAATCATCGAAATTCGGTTGCTTTTTACCAGCATTATTACTTCTACCTTTTCCCATATGTAATGCACCTCCCTCATCCTTACTATTCCCAATAAAAAAAATCCTCTTGCATCCAAGAGGATTTTTTATTTGGCTCTTATTAATAATGCCAAACTGTTCTCGTAGTACTTCCAACACTTCCCGTCCTGCCATAGCTTTTAACCATGGTGTTGATGGTGGCCATCATGCGTATAATTTGTCTTGGAGTTTTCCTTTAAACAATACCTAAGTTCGGTTTCAGTCTTCGATTGCTTGGTAGACCGTGGTCCAGAAGTCTTGGATAAGATGCGATGGGGCCGGAGTTGACATCCCAACCTGGGTGAACAGAATTCCAATAAACTGTTTGTCTGGATCAGCGTAAGCTGTAGTGCCAGTTCCGCCATCCCAGCCGAATTGACCGATAGACGCGTAGTCTCCAAGATAGGTACGCACCCCCATCCCAAAGCCCCAGCCACCTTGTATCCCTTGTCCAAACGACAAATGGACGTTGTTTTTGGCCAAATCGTCTCGGTATACTTGTTGTTCAGGAGTAAGACGGTTGGTGGTCATCAGCTGGACTGCGGGCCTAGACAGAATCCGTTTGGTCCCGTGCATCCCTTTGTTCAACAGCATCTGCAAATACGCGTGATAATCGTCGATGGTTGCGAGCAGCCCACCACCGCCTGCTTGAAATGCTGGAGGTTTGCTGTAACGTCCGCCTGTACCCTCATCCCACACGATGAACTCACCTGTCTGCGGATCTGGGTTGAAGGCAGGTGGAAGCCGGTCAATCTTGAGCTCAGGCACGTAGAAACCAGTGTCCTTCATTCCCAGTGGATCGAATATGCGTTCGCGCAGGAATGACTCGAATGTCTGACCCGTGACCCTGGCAACAAGAATGCCGAGCACTTCAATACTGATATGATACTGCCACCGCTCTCCGGGCTGGTAGCTTAGCGGAAGTGCACCTAGGCGACACATAAACTCATCTGGATCGGGCATATCCTGCCCTGGCGTGTCGAATATCCCACTCTCGAAGAACGCGTTCATGATCGGAGAACCCATCAACGTGAGATCCACTCCGAGACCGAATGTGGAGGTCAACAGGTCTCGTACAGTGATAGGACGCCGTGCTGGGACGGTCTCTTCCAGTGGACCATCGGGCTGTTTCAACACCTGCCGGTCAGCGAGTTCGGGCAGCCATTTGTCTACTGGATCGTCTAAATGCAGTTTGCACTCGTCGAGCAGAACCATTACTGGTGAAACTGCGATCGGCTTGCTAGTGGACGCCAATCGAAAGATCGTGTCCCGACGCATTGGTGCGCCACCATCATGCCTCATTGTTCCAAGCGCTTCGACGTGCGTCTCCCCGTTTCGGCTGACTAAGGCGACGAGCCCAGGAATCTTTCCAGAATCGACATGCTGCGCCAGTACATTGCGCATTTTGCGCAATCCTGTTTCAGAAAAGCCTTTATTGTTTTGTCCCATTTTGTTCTCCTTTAGTTTAGATTGAGATTTCTAATACATATTGACAATCAATTATTAGTTCTTCAAATAGAAAAATTCCCCTTTTTAATAATTTCGACAAAATGTATTTATGTATATGGAGGCATCATAAATCACTATCAACCTAAGATAAATTTATATCTATAATTCACAGAGAACGTTATTCTTTTTGTAGAAATATACAGAAAGGATGGCGATGTGTTGCTATCCCATTGTAGATTAAGTAAGAAGAGGCACTTTGATGATAGTGCCTTTTCTTTATAAAAAATCCAAATGCTGATACATAATGAATTAATAAAGATAGGCTAATTTAAATTTATGGAGATTTAATAATAAGGAATGAAATCATTGAAAACATTCATGCAGGCATTAAAAATATGATTATAAGATTCGCGAATTGATTATGATATATTTGAAAAACGCTGATATACTTTCAACTAAGTAAAAAAGCGCCAAATTTTTCAAAAAATAAGTTGGGGCTTTTTTACTAGAAAAGTATATTTTTAACTATGAAAACTATGAAAAAATTTTTTCCTTTTTACCTACTTACCAAATTCAGCAAGTAAAATATTTTTAAAAGGATCAGGACTGTTAGCTCTACCCATACTGTTCAAACTGACGGCCAACGTATGCTTACCTCCAAGTATACCTCCAGCAAAAGTACTAAATCCTGGAATACCACCTGTGTGTCCCCATATCGGGACACCGTTTGGAAGCTTAGTTTCATAGATTCCAAGACCGTATCTCCCGATTTCAGCTCTTCCTGTAGGAACTGTAGTAAGCATTTGTTTTAGTTGCTGTTCTTTCATTAATTTTCCACCGAGCAAGTAAGAAAAGAATTTGTTTAAGTCGTCAGCAGTAGAAATCATATCTCCAGCCGAGCTACCTATACTTGGATTAAAATAAGTAACGTCTTTTAGCTCACTTGCTCCGTCTGGTTGGACATATCCACGGGCATGCTTAGTGCCTGGAATAACGCTTGAATTGCCAGGTAGGAATGTATTCGACAATTCAAGCGGTTCAATAATCCGATTTTCAATCTCTTCCGCATAACTGTTTCCGGTTACTTTTTCAATAAGGATACCCAGTAATACGTATCCTGTGTTTGAATAAGACCAGTCCTTTCCTGGGGCAAAGTCTGGGGGCATCGAAAGTCCAATCTTCACTAGCTCTTCAGCGGTATACAATCTTTTTGTATGCGTAAAATCAGCTTCTTTTGACCTTGAGTATTCAGGTTCAGACGTTAAGGAAAAGCAGACTGAGAGAATTAAAGGGGAAGAGGTAATACTTGACCTCAACTCTGATCGTCATATAATCAATGCAATGCACAAAATGACTCATCAAAAAGTATTATCCCACGAAAAGCAAGGATTTATCAAAATGACTCCAGAAAACATCGAAAAAGTACGTCAAGCGATTGATGAAAGTAATAGTGGAACCTTACAACATAAAGAACAGTACCTTAAGATTTTGGTTCGTTGGTATGAAGGCGATTTCTCTCAATCGGTTGAGGAACATAATTTATTATGGGAATGGGACAATAACAGCACTGGTAAAGCATACGAATTAGCGACACCGGAACAAGAAGAAGCATACATTTTAGAACAAGCGAAGTCTGAAAAACAATAAAGGGGTATCGTCACCTCGCTATCAAACTAATAAAAAGAAATGCCCCCTAAAATGAAAAAACACGCTATTCTTTCTGTAAAATCATAGGAAAGGATGGCGTTTCTGTATATTGTTACAAAAAGAATAGCGTTTTTTTCGCTTTATAAATACAATTTCTTTTTCAGTAAAAAATGTGGGTGGTCCCCCTCTAATACCCCAGAAGAAAAAAAGAGGTTGAGTCCTTTAACGTACAGGGCGTTCCATATATTATTGTAAAAGATCATGAAAATAACATTCAAAAATCAATTCTTGGATTCAGCACTCAATCATTAGAAGAGGCTATTTTATAATAATCATCCCAAAAAAGAAACGAACAAAAATGTTCGTTTCTTTTTTATGGTGTTTAATGCTCAAGAAAACTTATAACCGCATAAGTATATAGAACGACTAGAGCAAAGGCACATATTCCCATAATTATAATCGCTAGTGCGCTTTTCTCTTGTCTAAACCCTATAATTCCAAGAATAAATGCACTCAACATTGTTACCTTAAGCATTGTAGAAAGGTTGGGAATTGAATATCCACTCAACCAGGTAGAGAAACTTACAATTACGGAAAAAGAGAACAAAGTTAGAACAATAGATAATATATTAATGTGCTTCCCATACTTCAGTTGCATTTCGCTACCCCCTTTTCTTTTCATTAGTGAATAATAGGTAGATGACTATTTTTTTATTTTATTCTAAATTTTCTTGAAAATCCACAACGAAAAGAAGAGGTTGTCCCAAAAGTCGCTGAATAGTTACTTTTGGGCAACCTCTTTTATTTTTTACTTTCCTCTAGTTTAGAGATACTTGCTTCTTTTTCAGGTAACGTATCAACAAAATCCTTTTGAGATTTTAATAAGTCAGATTATTGTATCCAAGCCTTAAGATCATCTAAAGATTTACGGGCTTCTTTTTCACTTCTTCTACAAATTCCCATGTCTCTCCGTTATCTTTTGATTGATAAAGTACACTACTATCGCCATTGTAGTCTCCATCTGCCCCTTGTCCAACTAACATATTAAAAACCCCATCTTTCTCATATGGCATACTAGGAGAATCAAAAGGACTTATTGTGGACTGTGTATGATCTAATTTGACTTCATGCGGCGGATATTCTACCTTTTTGAAAGATCCCCCCCCATCATCTGTGCGATATAACTCTCCCTCATTACCAGAAGGTCTAACTGCTCCTAAAAACCCAAGTTTATCATTTATAAAAGTGATTCCTGATACACTACCAATCCCCCTATTAAATGGGTCTGGATTGATAACCTCCCATGTTTCCCCTTCATCACTAGTCTTGCTTAATGAATAAAAGGCGCTCCCTAATGCTTTATCTGTCATATTTAGTTTATAACCAACTTCTTTTGATAGGAAAAACTGTTCTTTTTCATTCTTTAAATCTTGTTGTTTCTTCTCTTTAAGCCTATCTTCATTTGGAGGCGTCTTTGATTTACTCCAACTTGCGTCACATATTAAGTTATATCTAGCAGGTACTAGCTCTTTCTCTTTTCCAGGGACAAATATAGATACAGTATATCCAATGATTTCAGAAGCTGCTTCTTTAAGACTCTGCCCCTTACCATCCTCAGTAATATTAATAATTCCCTCTGTATTGGATCCCCAATTTCTTTTTCCATAATAAATCAACCCATACTTACTTTCATTCCACTTTCTAACCGTTTGCTTAACTGGAATCGCCTTAACCGTTTTAATTAAAGGTTCTACTAATTTATCATCATCATAATCAGGCTTTGCATACCCGTCTCGTATTATAGTAATATCTTCTGATTTCTTCTTATTATAAGAGATTAAATAAGTTTCTTCTTTCCCATCAACATTTTTCCCATAAACAAATGTATCAAACGCTGTGATTGTTCCATCTGAATGAAATGTAAGATCAAAATCAGTTGCCATATACAATTTCTTTGGCAAAGGATGTTTTTTATTTATATCTTCAAAAATACCTTCTACTCCAGATTCATATATATTATTATGTTTAAGTTTAACTGACCTTTCATGTTTTAACCTTTCTATAAACCATGCCAATTTGCCATTGTAATTTATTGCACTTTTATAAATCTGCATCCCATAAAATAATGTAATTGCAACAATAATGATAATAGAAATGGATCTCCATGCTATTGAATTAGTTAATTTTTTAGATTCATATTCTCTATTTTTTATCACCTGCATTGTAGTAAATGTAGTCATGGATATAAAAAGTACTATACATAATAACAAAATATAAATATTATAATTCATCCTTCCGTACTTACAGTATAAGGCTAACTCATAACAAAAAATGCCGTATACAATTATTAGTATTGGATTTGTTACTAATGACAGAAGTAACCTTTTTGCATTTTCCCTAAATATAGAAATCACTCCTAATTACATGAATTACTGATATTAAGTATACTTTATTGTAAAGTAACAAAAAAGCTATTTTATCTTGCCGCCAAAAATACAATAGACATCTGTCTATGTAAATGGCAGTTGTCTATTAAAGCCGTTTAAAAATCTAGTTGTTTCATAGACAATGGATTTTTGAGTGAATACTAAAGTTGCTTCATTTGGGAGCCAAATAATGAAAATGAACCCTCATAATAAACATAACAAATAGAGTATTTGCATTTAAACTCTATAAAACTCAAATGTATTTTTTTCTAGACATATTGCTTCATCGGAATTTTTGATAATAATATCAAAACATTGACTGTATGGATGCATAAACACTTCGTACTGAATCCGACGTTCTGCATGAGACCGCCTTAAATAATTGATATCGGCTCTCCTTTCAGTAATATCGCGGCTAGACCTTCTCATTAATTCTGTTTCACCATCTGCATAAAAGTAAATTTTTAAATCAAATAAATCGGGATTAATAAAATGCGACACTCATTCCTTCTACAATCATTAGTTGAATAACCTAAGGCTGCTTCGGTAGCCATTTTTGTACCAACTGGAAATTTAGTTTTCAATATGTGAAAAGGGATTTCTAAGTGATTAATTGAATATATATTTATTGTTTACTAATTTTTGGGAGGTCCCTTTATGGGAGATAAACTTTACTGTATTGCTACATATCAAGTTCTTAATGAAGAAAGAATAGGAGCTTCGCACGGTTCTATAATAATTTATAGTGCTGCTGTGACGGGATCTCCTGTTAGTGAGATAGGGTGTTTTTTAATTTATTTATCATAATAACGTACCACGAAATTGCAACTCTCGTCTTCAAGAATTATTTCTTTTGGGTGAAAGTTTTTTTATTATATAAGTTTCATTCTGTCATAATTTAAAGTTTTCGAGAGGAGAAATGATATGCATTCTATTTTATTAGATGTTCCGTTACAAATAGAAACAGACAGACTAATTCTTCGAGCACCACTTCAAGCTGGTGACGGGAATGTCGTACACCAAGCTATTAAGGATTCAATTAATGAGTTAAAACAATGGTTGCTTTTATTTCAGTCAATTCCTACTGTTGAAGAAACGGAAATTATCCTGAGAAATGCCCATATAGATTTTTTAAAAAGAGAAAGCTTTCGCTATCTTATCTATCATAAGGATACTAATGATTTTATTGGAACTGCTAGCCTTCACGGAATTAATTGGAAGATTTCTAAATGTGAAATTGGATACTGGATTAACACGCAATTTAGTGGCAATGGATATATGACAGAGGTAGTAAGTGAGTTAACAAACCTTGGATTTCAGTTACTCAAATTTAGAAGGATTGAAATAAGATGTGAATCTACTAACACTAAAAGTCGTACGATCCCTGAAAAACTAGGTTTTGAGCTTGAAGGGATATTACGTAATGAAGATCTTTCAGCTGACGGTAAAAAACTAACTGATACCTGCATCTATGCAAAGGTAAATTAGATTGAAATTTTAATACTCAATTGCGTCTGTGTACATAGTTTATTCCCCTTCTAATCCATTAATTGTGATTTGTTTAGAACTATAGTACATCAATATGTTTAAAATGAAATGTACTGAAATGGGTATATTCTATTGTTACAATCATTTTATAAATAAATTACTTCATGAAGTTATAAAATTAGGACCGTACATATTAGACATATCTAAAATGTACGGTCCTTTTGTTTACTAGTGGTTCACTTATCTAACCTAAAGATAAGTATGTGGTCCTTTTACAATTTGAATTTCTTTTTAAGCTTCTTATATTTTCTATATGAACGTCGAACAATGTTTAACATGAAATACGGTATTTTAACAGGGAAAGGCAATTTATAAATGAAAGGCAAGTAAAATGTAAAATATGCCTTTTCTAAGTCTCTCCACTTACTATCTTCTTTTGTTTTTAAGAAATCAGATACATCGACTACATATCCCCTTCCATTTTCCATCATCACATTTTTTCCGTGAACATCACAAGGAGTTAATCCTTGCTCCCTTGCATACTCTATAGCTTCATTGATATCAAGGATTACCTGCTTAGGAATTTTAATCCCCTTATGGATAGCATCGTATAAGGTAATTTCTTTTAAACGTTTCAATACTATGAAATTTTCTCCTTTATATATAAGATTCGAATAAGAAGGATGATTTCCGATTCTTCGGTATACTTCTGACTCTTTTTCAATTCCTTCTCCTTCTCGCGCGTAAACTTTCACTACCCAATCTTTGTATTCTTTGTGCATAAATACTGCGGCATAATTACCTGTCCCTAAACACTTCCAAAGTCTAGGAATATCTTTAACTACTATAGGCTCGAATTCATCCTCACTTCTTATGCTTACCTCTTTTAATAATTCGTCCTTTATCAATCTCACAAAACTATTTATACTCATCATTCCCACTCCGGTTTTGCTACAAGGGGTACTACCCCATACCCATCAAGTTAAAAAGTACATTCTTCCCTAATACGAAAAAAATGAGCAGACTTCACTAAGTAACTAACTTGAGCGAAATAAAATTTTCATTTAGGGGGTACTTCAAAACCTTAAAATGGATATTCTACGCAAATATATATTATTGATACAATAAGTTATGTTAACTTCACATAATTATATTATACAAAAACTCGGCAAATATCGTTACAAAAAGTGTACAAGCCATATCTACTCTCTCTAAATAGTTTATTGCGAATCTATTTTAAGGAGAATTCTTACATCACAATTTCATAAATCTAAGGTTTCAAACTATTCATTACGAAAAAAAGACCGTATCACTACGGTCCTTTTCTCGCTCTTATGCAAACACTATGACTGTGTAACTTTATTAGAAACAAGTAGTTTTTCAATACATATAGGTAGCATATCTAATAACGTTTCAAATGCGTAATTTACGTCCAGACGCTCCGTCCATTGATGTGCATCTTTTCCTACTGGTCCCATATTTAATACTGGAACGTCAAACTCTTCTAATTCCTCTAGTGGAATCGAATAACCTTTATCCCATAATGGCATATTGTCGACAAGAGAACTCATTGAATCCAATGGGTTTTGTAAGCCCACATAGCTTAAATCTGAAATTCCTCCAAAATAATTTTGGTTTTCAAATGTAATGCTATGATTATAGTGGGCATACTTTTCCATTTCTACAACTACCTCTTTAATTAAAGGATTGTTGCGTGAACTCACAGCTGGATAGTATGGCGGCGCAAAGAAAAGTACAATCATTGGAGCCTTTTCTTTACATAAGATAGCTAATTTGTCTACTAAATCAATAGTTACTGCACGATCATCTTTATCTTCTCTATTTTTTATAATATCGGATTGAATTTCATCCATTTTTTCTCTTCCATGTTGTTCAATTGCATAAGCGATAAGCTCTTCATACGTTAATACATTTACTTTAAGATTCGGCGGTATGAACGGATTATACTTAGAAAAATGATACGCTCGCTCCTCATACAATTCTTCAATTTTCTCTGCTACTTTCGTTACTTTTTGGCGTAACAATGAAACTACATCTGTCATCGTTTTTTCTAGTAAAAACAAGTTAAATAACGTGACAGCACGATGAGGAATTTGTACAGAATAATCCTCCTTTAAATCTCTTTGAAGCAAGTTAGTTGGTGGTGGACTCGCTTCCCCTTCTACAATATCACAAAGGTCCGTATTCAACTCTAATTCCGCTGTTAATAATGCAGCCATATAGCTCCCATTTAATCCTGCAAAAGGTTCGCCTACATGTGTCTCTTTTCCATAGCAAAGGAAACCAGGTAACACCTTACCAATAGAACCAGTATAAATGTACTTATTTTGGTCACCAGGATGTCTTGAAAACATAGGCTCTGAATTTAGGACCGTTTTATACTCTAAGTCATGTTCTTTTGCTAAGTCTAATAATCTTGGAACAGCAGCTCTCATCCCTACAGAGTTCACTTCTTCATCTGGAACAGCCAATAAAAGAACATTCCCATCAAATCTTCCTTCACAAGCTTGCTCAACCATCGCCATTTGTAAAGTTAGACCACATTTCATATCCATTGTTCCTCTACCAAAGAGCCAATCTCCTTGTTCTATATCTTCACGTACATGATCTGGTAGCTCATCTTTATGAGAATAAAACATAGATGTTAATTTTTTAGGGTTAAATGCATCTTCTTTCCACACTCCATAATCCTGTACATCTACAACATCAAAGTGACTAACAAGAATTACAGTATTTTTCGTACTATCACTTTTCTTTACTAGGGCTGTAACAAAATATCGTCCATCCCCCGTCGGATTTTTTTGTAAATGATGCGGATTTTGTTTGAAATACTGTAAGTCAGATAATTGTTCTACAACAAAGTCTGGCAATATAACTTCAGCTTCTGAACCTGTAATACTAGGAATTTCAACAAGATTGCTTAATAATTGAACCAATTGTTCTTTAGATTGCCACTTTGACATATAAATCCCCCTATTTTTCCGCATTATGAAATTCATTTCCAATATATGAATAAAAAATAACGACAGCTATCAAAATTATAATTTTTCCGTTTGGCAAGCTTATGGTTCTTTTCATTTGCGGCAAACATATGCTTCCAGGATTTGAATAATATGTTTAATATCGCTTTTAAATAAAGTCACGGTGTTTATTTAAAAGACGCGATGTTTTGTCCCTTTAGATCTGTTTATCTAAAGAGAGGTTTTTATAGTGAAAAGAAAATCTGAACTGAAAGACGTATTAAGAAACTGCTGAGTAGCAATAAAGTTACTCCACTAAAGGGCGAGATTGTTGAGGAACGTTTTCAGGAAATTAGATTATTCGAGTTTGAATATATCATTGAGATTGTGAAGGTTTTTTACTTAAACTGACGGGGCAGTAATACTCAATTGAAAATAATGGTAAAGTTAGTGAAAAGAAGAAGGATTAAAAATCGTATAGATTCATTGTAATACATTTTAAGTTTTTGTGTGGCGAGGTATTTGAGAAGTAAGAATGATTTCATCAAAAAAACATTGAAGCTCCAACGGGTTTTTATATGACTATTTTTCCAGACACAATCTAACATCATAACAAATTATAAATAAATAGTCTATACTTTTGGTTAGATTTTTTATATAGTTTGATTGACAGCAAAACCTAAGAAAAGGGGTGTTATTCATTGAGAATCACTTGTCACCTTGATCAATCTGATTTACAGGAGTATATGCAAAAAGTTTTTGGTACCAATTATTTGGTTTCTAGTGTAACGAAAATGCATGGCGGTGCACAAAAGGTAGTCTATAAGATTGACTGCAGCAATGGATTTTCCTGCGTTCTGTATGTTTGGGATCTTACTATGAATTATTTTCAAGAAGAAATAGCAAACCGAGATATACATGAGCACTCCTATAGTAGTGATTTATTTGAATTAAATAACAAGTATTTAATTCAACAAGGAATTCAAACCCCCCTTCTATATGATCTGAATAAGGAAAGAAACCGTTATCCTTATGATTATGCTCTCGTTGAATATGTAAATGGACAAAAGGCAGAAGTTTATTTTCAACATTCCGATTCATATGTTAAAGATAAAGTGTTTCAGCGGATAGGAGATATGCTGGCAGACATGCATGCCAACGAGAGACTTACTCATGGGAAAGCGAATCAAAGTGGGATCAACACGGAAAAATGTCATCACTTGCAAATAAAGAATGCAAAAAGAGATTTAGATTACGCATACCAACATATTGACAGCATCAGGGCTAGTCATAGCAATCTACTCGATACATTGTACGAGCTTGAATCAAAAATTGAACCAAGAAGTCGTTATGGATTTATACATGGGGAACTCGGCCCTGATCATGTATTAATTAATGACAAACTAGAACCTTATTTGATTGATATCGAAGGAGCCGAGTTCTTTGATATTGAGCATGAGCACAGTTTTTTGCAGTTCCGATTTGGGGATTATTATCGATATTTAAAGAATGATACTCTCGACCCCAACAGGATGTTATTCTATCGATTCCATCATCATATATCCTTAACTTCAGGCGGGTTGAGATTGCTTCACAGAGGATTTCCGAATCAACAATTTGCAAAAGATCTTACCGATCACCATTCCCGTTGTGCACTGCGTTTTATTGAAGGTTGAACTTATGTCATTAAAAATTTAAAGATAGATAGGAGTTAAATACGATGATAAAAGGTTTCGGAGGAATATTTTGGAGAACTAAAAATCTTGATGTTATAAAAAAATGGTACAGTGAAGTGTTGAAGATTGAAATAGAAAATTGGAACGGGACTGTGATTAAACCCGAATTAGGAACTGAGACTATCTTTTCTTTCTTTGCCGAGAATGATAGTTATTTTCCTACAGAACAACAAGTGATGTTAAATTTCCAAGTACATAATCTAAACGAGACTATTCAGCATCTTGAACAAATTGGCGTACCTCTTGAAAAGAAAGAAGAGATTAGTGAATTTGGAAAGTTTATTTGGATTAAAGATCCTGAAGGGCGATTGATTGAGCTTTGGGAAAAATAGTGGATTTTAATCATTTGCTATTATGCTAACAGATGCTTTAGTTCAATAAGGTAAATAAAAAAGTGCACCTCCGATTATTAGACACAGTCTAACAATCGGAGGTGCACTTTTTTAATCTATCCAACTTAGTATAAGCCTATCCATTTATTAATAATATCAATCTATCAATAAATTACAATCATCTTTAATGTCTGAATTTTCCGTAAATTAAAGGTTATCCCCCAAACAACCTCGAACATTGTAATAAACATACATAAGGAGGTTGATCTATTTTGTTTCGTTCATTTACAAATGGATGTGTTGCCCTTGTGCAGCGTTTCTTACCAGAACCGTTTATTTTATCATGTTTATTAACTGTTTTCGTTATCTTCTTCGGCATGTTTGCCACGCACCAAACACCGGTCGAAATGATTACGCATTGGGGCAATGGCATTTGGGGACTTCTCGCCTTTTCTATGCAAATGGCTCTTGTACTCGTGACAGGATCTGCATTAGCAAACGCTCCTCTTATTAAAAAAGGATTAACGAGAGCAGCGAAATTACCGAAAACAAATGGACAAGGTATTATTGCTATTTCAATCGTAAGTTTACTAGGAGCATACATAAACTGGGGATTTGGTATTGTTGTATCGGTTTTATATGCAAAAGAAGTGGCCAGACAGTTAGAAGGATTAGATTATAGGTTAGCAATTGCTTCTTCCTACTCTGGATTTCTCATTTGGCATGCAGGCCTTTCTGCTTCTATCCCTCTTACGTTAGCAACAGGCGGCGAAACGTTAATTAAAACGACAGCTGGAAGTATTAAAGAAGCGATTCCAATAACAGAAACGTTATTCTCACCATACGCACTCGTGCCAGTTATTATTTTTCTCGTTACGATGCCTCTCATTAACCGGGCCATGCATCCAGATGAAAAACATACGATAACTGTAGATCCTAGCGTATTCCATGAAGAAGCTGCCGCTCAAGAAGTAGGGAACAATACGTTCGCTGAAAAAATGGAAAATAGTATGATTATTACACTTTGCATCGGATTATTAGGTCTTATTTATATTTTTAACTATTTTAGTACGAAAGGCTTTAACCTTACACTTGATATCGTTATTTTTATGTTATTAATTGCCGGTCTTATTTTCCACCGTACTCCTATTCAATATATTCGCGCTTTCTCTGACTCAACTAAGAGTGCTTCAGGTATTTTACTTCAGTTTCCGTTCTATGCTGGAATTATGGGGATGATGATTGGAGTAAATAGTGAAGGTCTTTCGCTTGGAGGAGCTATTTCTACTTTCTTTATTAGTATTTCAAATGAAACCACATTCCCACTCTTTACATTTTTAAGTGCTGGCATTGTAAATATTTTCGTTCCATCTGGAGGCGGTCAATGGGCAGTGCAAGCACCAATTATGATTCCAGCTGGCGCTGAACTTGGTGTACCTGCCGCGAAAACAGCGATGGCAATTGCATGGGGCGATGCTTGGACAAATTTAATTCAACCTTTCTGGGCATTACCGGCATTAGCGATAGCTGATTTAAGCGCGCGTGATATTATGGGATTTTGTGTTGTTAACTTACTATATGCAGGATTTATCATTAGTCTATGTTTCTTATTTATTTAAACGAAAAGCTAGTTTTATACTAGCTTTTTTATATAATAAATCATTCGTTATCTATACAGCTTATTACCTTCCTCCACTCTACCTCTGCATGATTTAATGCTTCATATGTAAACAAATCTTCACATACTTTTTCAATCATATGAGGATTGTTCTTAAGGAAATTCCACTGCAATACTTTAGGGAGAACGTACGTTTCGCATTCTTTACTTCCCTTTATTACCTCATCAACTTCTCTTTCACAAATCCCTCTTATTAAATAATCATTTCTTAATTGTATTTGAATTTGTTGAAACGTTTCGCTGTATTTCTTCAATTGGACTAAACAATTAATATACGTACGCAAAAGTTCGTCATCACAATTGCAACACTTTATAATACGATCGATTTCATTCATAATGTACGAGCCGCTTCTTCTATTTGTAACAGCCATTTTTCACGCTTCGTTACTTTACTCGTTTTCACAGATTGAAAAGTAGAACGTTTTATATTGCCAATACCACAAAAACGTAAAACCCCTCTTTTCATCATAATCCAATCCGCTGATCGATATAATAGTGCCACGTACCATAACGGTGAGTCTAACGTATTAATAACCCATGCTTTCTTTCCTTTAAATAAGCCTTTCGGTAATGACCCCTCATATTTATAAGCAAATCCAGCTACAAAAATACGATCGATAAATCCTTTTAAAATAGCAGGCATGCCCCACCACCATATCGGATATATGAAAAGAAGAATATCCGCTTTCTGCACTAATTCTCTATATCGCTTCGTCTCTTCTTCATTTAGTAAATCACGTCTTTTCTTCTCTTCATTAAATACAAGCACTGGATCAAATTGTTCTTTATATAAATCAAGTAGCGTAACAGAATGATTTGTTTCCTCAAGTCCTTTTTGCACATGCTCTAAAATTGCCCCATTAAAGCTTGAAGGATTAGGATGAGCATATATAATTAGTACGTTCACTACAAAACAACTCCCTCTTTAGTTAAAGTTTCTCCTTCTTTAACATCTTCTCTACAATTTGCACATTTTTCGAACTTTGTAACAAACGATTTAATACTGTTAGTAACTCTTCTTTTTCTAAACCTTTCAATTGCTCTTTAACTGTACTCTCACCAGCACCTTGAATTTCATACACAACTGCCGCCATATGTTTACAATAATTTTCATAAGGACACTCGCAGCTGCTTTCTGCAAAATCTTCAAGATCAATAATCACTTCATAATTCCCTGCATTTCCAGTAACGAAAGCAAATACTTTCTTGTCGTGTATTTCAACATCTTCTACATGTCCCTCTTCATAATATTCATATCCTCTATCTATAATGTACTTTGGAATCCATTTCATTATATCTTTTAATAAGTATGCATACATCACAACACCTCTTCCTCTAATTCCCTTTTGACTTCCAAAATCCTGCATGTTATTCTAATAACTGTCAAGTAGCGAGTCTACGTGACAAAACGACTGACACCTATTCGGCGGAGGTGTCTCTTTTCATTTGCAGCCGATATGAAGTGCCTCTTTCAGGCACATTCAATCTTTGACACTACACACTCAACACCATTCCCTTGTATCAGGCTGCTTTAGCAGTCTTTTACTCTACATACTTCAAAAAAAAGAGAGCTCAGCTCCCTTTTCCCGCCTTATAAAATACCCCTTTTTCAGCATGGCGATATTCATCATCAGCTAAAGTAATTTTCCCATCCAGTTTGAGTTCATCTAATAGTCTTGATAAATAAAATTGATGTAACATTTTTTTAGTGAATTTTCCTTCATGATGCGAAACGATATGTTCTTGAATATCTAACAATGATATTGGCTTATCTTGCTCTATCATATATTCATAAACTGTACTACGCAGTTTTACGTATTTTTCGAGTGTCACAGTACTTCGCAACCCCTTTCTTCTTATTATATGTTTTCGTAATCGGTTTTTTTGCAACAAAAAAACCTCTCCGATAAGAAGAAGTTACGTATATCTTCGTCTTATCTCCCAGAACAAATATGTTCTGCTGGAATTAGCACCTGCATCGCGGTTGCTGGGTTTCATCGGGCCAGTCCCTCCACCTCTCTGGATAAGAAAATATTCACTTTAAATTTAACTATACGTAATTTTATTATAATTGTCAAATAAATATAAAAAATTATATTTTCTTCTTTATTGTTCATACTACAAAAAGATGTACAAAAGGAGGCTACTACTTTGAAAAAGAATGCTCGTGGATACGTACAAGATTCTTTTCATTCCTTACAAGAAGCGAAACATTGTTTAGAAGATGCATTACAAACTGTTGAAGAAGATTTTAATCGCGCACGCATTGAACAATCCCTTTACGCTGTAGAGCAGGCATTACAAAGATGTGATTATACCGTTCACATTTTAGAACAAGAATGAAAACTTCCCATCAAAAGATGGGAAGTTTTTTCAAATGGCATACTTCATCATTATTACCGTTATTATTAAAAAATATACAGAATTAAAAATTTCTAAAATCCCTACTTTTAATATAGAAATCTTTTTGCCATACAACATAATGGCCCGAATTACACTTGGTACAAATATGAGTGAACACCATGGATTTATAGCAAATACAATTACTGTTAATACAATATGGTATCCCCAAGATATAAAACGATACTTCGGATTATTTTTTTCACGAATCATCGTTTTCACATAAAAGGTACTTCCTAAAAAATATAGAAATGAAATAAGCGCAATGAATAATGCTGTTCTATCAATAAATTTCATGGAGAAATAATAACTTATTAAGCCGCCTATACAAAACACTATAATCGCGCAAATGTCATTTAGTAATGCTCGTTCATTTTTTTGATGAGCGTAATACATATTTACAATAAACAATGGAATCATTAATACTGCGAATAAAAGAATTCGCCATTCATATAATAAAGAAATCATCCCAAATACAAATGCAATGATAAAATAAACAATTGTAGCGTGTAGAAATTCTTTTTTTCGTCTTTGCCTTATGTACATGAGAAATGGATACGTGGCTAGATAGATAAAGAACCAGGCTAAAAACAATGGGATATGATAAAAAGTAGGTTTACCAAGTAATACACTTAATAGAAATGGTATGACAAGCATCGCCCATGCTCCATGTTGCTTCGGAATAACTAACTTCATTAACTATACACCTCCCTCTTGAAAATAGTTCTCACCTACTATTATACAAATAATTTCATATAATAACGGATATATATTAGATCTATTTTTTGACAATAAAAAATGCTCCTTACAATATGTAAGAAGCATGAAAGAGGCAAACGAATATGTAAGTCGCGACCCTACCTTATATGAGTATGCTTTTCTATGTCACGTTATGCTCATCTAATATACCGTATTTCTTTTTAAATCTTGTGAGGATCGTAATCCATGACGTACTAAATAACAGAAGGAAAATAACATTCGATATTGCGTGACTCAGATCAAAGTAAAAACTTGCGATATAGTAGGCAATAATTGTTTCCCACGTTGCTTCCTGTATAAAACCAAGAAGTCCCCAAAAATTCATAATCCAGCCAAATAAAAATCCAACGATAAATCCATATATGAGTCGTCCCCATAGTTTTTTCATCAAAAATGTATTTCGAAGTAATCCAGCTATAAACCCTATCATGCCCCAAGAGAACATTTGCCACGGCGTCCACGGACCTTGTCCTAAAAAAATGTTAGATACAATAGCCGCCGTTGCCCCAATCATAAAGCCAGTTTCACTCCCAAAAACAATTGCAGAAACGATAATGACAAAAGAAGTCGGTTGTACACTTGGTAAAATAGAAAATGGTACCCGGCTAACCGCTGCAATCGCCGCTAACACAGCAACGATAACAATTTCACGTGAAACAAACGCCTTCCTTTCAAAACGGACGTAGAAAGGTAGCATAATGACAGCTAATAAAAACAAGCTACTTACCATGTAATACCCGTCCATAATCAGAGTCGTAAAGAGTAGTGTACATATTACAACGGCAAAAATAAATATTATGAATGCAACATATCGTTTGGACACGCTTCGTACACATCCTCCCACGTTAATGCAAATGGCAACTCTCTACGGATGAATCGATTAATAGATGTTGTATAAAAGAAGTTACCACTAAAGAACTCTTTCGGTGCATCATTCATAATGACTTTCCCATCAAATAACATCATGCACTGATCAACGTATTTCGCTGCAAACTCAATATCATGCGTTGCCATTACAATTGTTGTACCTTCTTTTTGCAACTGCTTAAATAGCTCTCCTACTCTTTCCTTTTTCCATGGATCTAGTCCGATACGATAAACTTAACTAAATCTATACAATTCAATCAAATTTACACGAGTTAGTGCTTCATCGTGTTCTCGCAACCCCGAAGGGACGAGGGGTATAACACTCCACACGAGGCAGTATCGTTACCTCCTATTATCAAGCATTTATTTTACCCATCTTGATAAATTTATCGCAGCATTTACATCCCTATCGTGATGGCTATTGCACCTAACACAACACCACTCACGTATTTTTAAACTCCACTGTCCTTCTGGTTGAACTGAATGGTCGTATTTTACTCCGCAACATAAACAAATCTTGCTTGAGGCGAACCATTTATCAGCTTTTACATATGCAATGCCATACTTCTCGCACTTGTATGACAAACATTGAAAGAAGAAGTTTAATTTTTGAAAGGAAAATGCTTTCGATAGTTTTTTGTTTTTTAACAGGTTTGAGATAGGTAAGTCTTCCACAACAATTCTCATTGGTTTGGTTTTCACCAATTTAGCTGTTGCTTGATGGATATGGTTATTTCGGATATTCGTAATTTTCCTAGATAACCGCAGGTGCTCAGTTTTCGCTTTTTCATATCCGGCAGATTGAATTTTTACACCTTTTTTAAATCTCCTAGACATATCTCTTTGTGCTGACTTTTTCCTTTTCAAAAGTTTTTTAACCTTGGCATCTTTGTTTATATTTCGTTCTTTCATACCATTAGAAGCTACAAACAGCTCTTTTAAACCAACATCCACACCAATCGACTCATTGGTTAGTGCTTGTAATTCAAAGTCTTCTTGGAATCCTACACTAATCCACCAGTGACGACCATCAAAGGTAACTCTTGGATTTGATGGTTTTTTGTTTCTTGGTAGTTGTTGGCTTGTTTTCACTTCTCCAATGGACTGAATATCAACTACTTTCTTTCCTATAATCAGTCTTTCATAATTGGCATAAAATCCTTGGATTAAATCTTTTTTGGATTTATAAGAAGTGTGATAACCATTTTTGTACTTTTTGAACGAATGTTTTCTCGCCGTATCAAAATCTTTTGAAGCCTGTTTGGGCACTTGTGCATTAATGTCTTTTAACCACTCATATCTCTTTCGCTTCTTGATCTTTGTAAATCGTTTCTGTAAAGCTAACTGTGAAACAGATTTTCCAAATAGCTTATAGTATCTATCACTCATTCTTTTACAATAGTTATAAGCAAATCTTGCAGCACCAGCATGGTTTCTAAGCACTTTTTCTTGTTCAGGCATTGGAATTAGTCTGACTTTCTTCGCCAATATCATCAGAATTTAACTCCTTTAATGAAAGATTTGTTCTTCTGAATAGTAGCGTGTTCCACCAGCATTCTCCTTAGATTACTCGGATGCAAACCTGTTAATTCTGATACTTGACTAACTCGTGAAAATTTCATTATGATTCTCACCTCATTGAACCAAACATAGCACATACGTTCGATATTTTCAATGAAGTTTGATAGATTCAATAAAATTTATCTTGTTCAACTAAGGGCGCAATTCCTTAGCCAGTTCTCTTATGAACTTCTCATGTTTTCACATGAGCGCAGACTATATGTTTATCTCTTTAGGGATAGAGGATTTTTCCACCACCATAGGCTTGTGGTGTACTCTCGTCAGTTATACGAGATAGTCGTTGAACGTTCATCTTATCCATTTTGACTTAGATGATTCGAGGCGGAAGACCCATTGTTCTAGTGTTTAGGATTTAACCTTGCACGATCTGATTGATTTTTTCTGCTTTCGCAACATTCACGCTCGCTATTTCTAGCCACGTTGTAGTTCAATCAGCTTTAGGGATTGCCCGCAGTTAACCCTCACTACTAGCCAATCACTTGACTAGCAGGGCTTACTGATATATTTAATTAACTTTGGTTATAATTGGTTAAATAAATCGTAACAGTTAGTTACCCTTTGTCGGTTCATCAAGCAATAATAAAGTCGGCTTTGATAATAACGTTGTACATAATGCGAGTAATTGTTGTTCCCCGCCGCTACAATCATGCGGATGACGTTCTTTAAGCGAATATAACCAAAACTGTTTTAGCATATTTTCTGCTATTTCTTTTCCTTGTTCTCCGTATAATTCACTTGCACGTTCATACACTTCTTCCCACACTGTATCAAATGTAAAATGATAGTATGGGTGCTGCGATACATATCCTATACTTTTAAATCGTTCTTTCGAATCAATTTTATGTATCACTTTTCCACTCCACTTTACTTTCCCTCTTCTAGCTTTTTGTAATCCTGCTAAAATCGTTAACAGTGTAGACTTCCCGGTTCCGTTTTTCCCAACTAGAGCTGTCCATTTTCCTTTTTCGATGTTCACTGTTAAATCTCGTAAAATAAGGGGACTATTTTTCTCATATTGAAAAGATATATGTTCTGCACTTAAGATCACTTCTTGCTTTTCACACTGTTCTACTTGCCCATCCCTATATGATATCGCTGAAAAATCATTCATTTTCATTTGCGCTTCTCGCACTGTAAACGGAATATCTTCTACATTCCACTCTAAAAACAATCTTGGAATTTGCGGGATAAATGGACGGAACTTTTCAACTTCCCACATGTTAGCTATAACCGTTTTAGGACTACCATCATAAACGATTCGGCCGTTATTCATACAAATAACGCGTGTTGCAAGTGGTATCACTTCATCCAGACGATGTTCACTTAAAACGATCGTAATTCCAAGTTCTTCATTAATACGTTTTAATAATCCTAAAAACTCTTTTGCAGCAATCGGATCTAGCTGCGCTGTCGGTTCATCCAGTAATAATAACTTCGGCTGCATGACTAATACTGCTGCTAAATTTACTAGTTGTTTTTGACCACCAGATAAAGTATGAACAGATTGATGTAACAAATCTTGAAATCCTAAAAAGCTAATAAGTTCCGCTATTCTTTTTTGAATAATATGTGATGGTAACCCGATATTTTCTAAAGAAAATGCTAATTCTTGAATCACTGTATCCATTACGAGCTGATTTTCTGGGTTTTGAAATACCATACCAATGTCTTGTGCAGATAATAAATCAGGTACTCCCTCTAATAAAACGTCATCATAAAATATCTCTCCTGAACGCGTGCCAATTGGCAGTAATTCCTTTTTAAAATGTTTTAATAAAGTTGTCTTCCCAGAACCTGAACCGCCAGCAAGTACTATAAATTCTCCTTTTTGAACAGAAAGAGAAATATGCTGTAACGCTTCTTCATTTTCATCAGCATATATAAATGATAAATTCTTTATTTCTGCATGCGCCACCATATCGATTCCCTTCCTTCCATCATAATCGGTAAACTAATAAACATCATAAATAGGAAAAACATCATTCCATCGTATTGCTGGAACAGTATTGATTCCACTTTCGGATAGATAATCAATTTCCCACCGCCATAATAACTAAATATAAATGAAGTTATTAATAGAAAAACTAAATAACTTAGCGTATACAAATCACGTCTTTCCATTCTATATCGAATATATGTCGTACGCTTCGTTACACCAAACCCACGAGCTTGCATAGAATCTGCCGTTTGAAGTGCATCTTCTAACGAACAAACTAATAACACTTGCAGTAATTTCATTCCATTTTTTATACGCTCAATGAGTGAACCTGAATCTAATTGCACACCTTTCGTTTTTTGGACGAGTGTAATTTTCTTTAACCGCCTAATAAACAAAGGAACAAACCTCACTGTAATCATCGTTAACAATGCTACTTTCGGTGAAATTCTCGAAAATAAATATAAAAATTTATGACTCGAAATAATATCGTTATAAGAAGCAAACGTAAACATAATCGCAACTAATAATAACCCCATAACAAGCCCAAACATAACTGCCTCAAGCTTAATCCGGCTATCTCCTAACCAAAATAACGTAGTCGCCCCTCTATGCGTTAATAAAGAATTAAATAAAATTACCATTAGAAAGAATACGATAGTACTTGGCAGCATGTTTCTTATTTTCTCGCCATTTCCTTGTACTATATTTAAGATTACTATTAGTATAATCGCTCCAATTAAAAAAAGAGGATGAAGACACATCATACATAGTATCATCACCCCAATATAATAGAAAAAATTAACAAAAGGATGTAAAGAAGAAAAGCTTATTTTCATAGTCCTTTACCGAAGATCCTTTCCTATTTTAATACAAACACCCACTCAATTGTATCGCCTGGTTTTACTTTAACTACACCAGCACTATAGTTTGGAAAAGCACCGTTCACACGATATTTCCAGCCACTAGTAGTAGTAATATCTTTCTCGTATAAATCATTAATACCTTTTACATAAATATCACCTTTAGAGCCCATTGCATCAACCTCTAGTCCTGTGCCCGTTAGCACACTGTAAACTGTGTCACCTTCTTGTACATCAACCTTTTTCGCACCTAATAAGTATCCTTCATGACCTTTTACGGAGATAGTAACTTGTTTCGATTGCGGTTTCGGTACTAGTACTGGATCTGGTTTTGGTGGTTCAGGAGTTGGTACTACCGGAGTCGGTATCGTTTTCTCCTCTTTATTCGGATCTTCCTTTTGCTCCTGTTTCGGTGTTTCTTTCGGCTGATTAACAACCTTCGCCTCTTCTTTTACTTCTGGCGCTTTCTGTTGCTCTGGTTGTTTATTTGCAGCAGGCTGTTCCTTTGGTTTCTCTTCTTTCTTTACTTCAGGTTGTTCCTGCGCTTTTTCTTCTTTCGGTTTCTCTTCTACTTTTTGTTCTTGTTTATCTTTCTGCTCTTCTTGTGGTTTTTGTTCCGGTTCAGCTTGCTTCTCTTCCGGTTTCGGTACATCTTTTTGTTCTTCCTGTTTCGCTACTTCTTTTTGCTCTTCTTGCTTCGGTTCTGCCTTCTTCTCAGGTTTTACAGCCGTTTCTTCACATCCGGCTAATAATCCCAATGAAAGAACTAAAGAAATGAACCATTTCATCTTACTCATGCTGTCCCTCACCTTTCATATTAAAGTGAAACTTTAATGAGTGGAGATTTTGTTCATCCCCACTCATTATTAGCCCTCACTTTTATAATAAAATTAGGAGCAAATGATTGCTCCTAATTTTTGTTAAGCTGCTTTACGTCTCCATAATACATATGCAGAAGCGATACATAATACACCCATACCTACTTGTGGAGCTGCACTATGAGAAGATGCTCCTGTTTGTGGTAATTGATTCTTATTCTTGTTTGTTTCTTTATTAACTCGTTCGTTATCTACAACAACTTTTAGATTTTCATCTTTTGGTTGTTCTTGTAACTCTTCTTGTTGTTTCGGCTGTTCTACAACTTCTTTTTCTTCTACAGTTGTCTCTGGCTCTACAATTGGTTTCGTATCAATTTCATTCTCTACTACATTTGACCAATCATAAATCGATTTTCCAAGATCTTTAAACTGAAGTAAAGCTAAAAATGCTTGCTCTGTAGCCATTCCGCTACCTTTTTGATCACTTGGTAACCATTTAAACTCACCATTTGGAAGCTGGTATGACATTAAATTTTGTACTGCTTTATTAAGACGATCGTGATCTACATCTTTAACTAGCGATAGTCCAATAATTGCTTGTGCAGTACTATTAGAATTCTCTTGTCCATCAGCGGCAAAACCACCATTACCTAGCTGCTGCTTGTATAAATAATCAACAGCTTTTTGAATAGCTGGCTTTACATCTGCTTGATCTTGATAAGGAGCTAATGCTGCTAATACCATACTTGTTACATCAACGTTACTAGCACTTTCTTTACTACTTGAACTATCATATGTCCAGCCACCGTCTGTATGCTGCGCTTGTAAAAGTGCTTGTAAAAGTGCTTGTACTAAAGCAGCTCGATTCCATTTTGCTTCGGCCGGAATCTCATATTTCTTTGTATCTAATGCAAGTAATGTAAATGCGTATCCTGTAACAGAATTCACTTTATCTGATTCAAATAAATTTTGTACTAAATTTTGTCCCTCTACCTTTGTAGGATCAACATTCATTGCATTCATCATAATAATCGTTCTAGCTAAATCTGTTGCTGAAAAACGATTTAAACGCTTCTTAACCTTTTCAGCTACTGGCTTAACATAGTTTATTTTCGTTTCAAGCGGAACATTTACACCTGAACGAGCAAGTCCAATCGCAACCCAATCACTACCAATTCCATCTTGTAACATCTTTTCTGATGTTTTAGAAATCGCTTCGTTTAATTGTGCTGCTGGAATTTCGACTTTCTCTTGCTTTGGTTGTTCTGTTACTTTATCTTCTGGTTTACCATCTGGCTTTTCTGTTTTCTGTTCTTCTGGCTTACCATCTGGCTTTTCTGTTTTCTGTTCTTCTGGCTTACCATCTGGCTTTTCTGTTTTCTGTTCTTCTGGTTTACCATCTGGCTTTTCTGTTTTCTGTTCCTCTGGTTTTGGCTCTTCTACAGTTTTACAAGTGCCAAATTTATCTAACGTTTGTTGCAACGTTTGTTGACTCATATTGCTCCAGTCTGCAACGTAACGAAATGCAACAACATCCCCAGACTCTAATTTATAACTATCCGCCCCAACTTCTGCAGATTTATCATTTACATCATACAACCAACCGCTCGTTGCTCCGGCCATTAATCCATCGATGCCCTTTATATACGTTCCAAATGACATACTTTCAGATGTTACTTTGTCACCCATAACTTTTTGTAGCAAACTAAAAGCTGTTTCTCCATCTTCAATGGAAACTTCTTTCGGACATAACATAATTCCTTTTTGTGATTCACCAATAATTGCAAGTTTCGCTGTCTTTCCTTCAGCAAACGTAATATGTACTGTATTCGCAAAAGAAACAAATACAAGTGCCACTGCCATTAATGATGTAAGCAGCCATTTCTTTAACATTGCCATCCAAAAATTCCCTCCCTTTACTAACATTCACACAAAAAAAGACCCTTTAAGGGTATGCGGTTGACACTCTCTTTTTGTAAGTGTCGAACAAAAATGTACAACACCTCCTACCCGCATTATTCGCGGCTATATTTGTATAGGAAAAATAATTTCGTTTATGAACGCACCATTGTGATAACATTCACTTTTCTAGGCAAAATTTAATCCCTTTTCAAGTTATCCCGCTATTCGCCGAGCAGTAAGACCCCCACCTCAAATTCAGCGAAAGCAAAGAAGTTAAGTGGGGATCAACTGCCCGTAAATGCCCGATTGGTGAAGGCTAATAATCAGTGTGGATGAACAAAATCCCCACTGATTAAAGTTTCACTTTATCGTAAATCGATAAACCTATACATTCTACAAATTTTGATTTTCTGTATCATTTTACTATTGACAAAGAATTTTGTCCATGCTTTATCGGATTTATTTTCTAAGAATAATAGCTTAATAGCCTTCCATTATTAGAAGTCATCCCTCACTATGTAAGCTTTTATCACTAACTATAATTCCATCTTCATCTACATAAACATATTCATTCGGTTTCCATTCGACTTCACCAAATTGCAATAAAATATTTCGCTCTCCTTTTCCTTCTTTTACACTTCTATTTGGCATCGTCCCTAACGCTAAAATACCAATATCTATATTCTTTAGTTCACTAGAATCACGAACATATCCATTCACAATAATCCCCGCTAGCTTTCTTTCCTGCGCAATAGCTGCCAAATTATCACCAAGTAACGCACAATTCGTAGACGCTCCGCCATCAACAACTAATACCGTTCCTTCTGGTAATGTTTGCAATCCTTCCTTCACTAGTACATTATCATCCTTCACTTTTACCGTTGCGATTTTCCCATAGAATTGTTTTTTCTTCCCGAAAGACCGAAAAGACTGGCGACATATTTGTAATTCCTTTTCAAATTCATCACATAGATCCGTAGTTTTCCACATCTCTTTCCCTCTTTTCTTTTCCTTTTATATTACATATTCTTGGATTTTTTTCGTTTCCCTGTCTAATGCTGCAAGAATTTGTATGTGCAGAAAAAGGATAGAAAAACTATTGCCTTAAGAAGCCACCTTTATTATAATCTATTTCACAGATAAATTTCAGAATATTAAAAATTAACCAGGTGAAAAAGGAGGGGTTTTATGCAATTGCAGACCGAGGTAAAAAAACAGCCGAGTAAACGAAAGTTTAAAATGCCTGACGCGTACGTACTACTATTTTTTATTGCTTTACTTTGTGCAATAGCTACATATTTCGTTCCTGCTGGAGAATTTAAAAGAGTCACAAACGGTACTGTTACAACGACACTACCAGGAAGTTATCATTCTGTTCCACAATCGCCGGTAGGGTTTGTTTCTTTTTTTACCGCTATTGAAAAAGGAATGACACTTGCTGCTCCTATCATCTTCTTAATTTTATTTACAGGTGGAGCCATTGCAATTCTTGAAAAAACAGGTGCTCTTGACGGTTTAATCTATCATGTAATTAACAAATTTCGTAATCAGCAATTACTTTTCATTTGCATTGTCGCCGCACTCTTTTCTATTCTCGGAACGACTGGTATTATCGTGAACTCAGTTATCGGCTTTATCCCCATCGGCATCATCGTTGCACGCACATTAAAATGGGACGCTATCGTCGGCGTAGCAATTATTTATTTAGGCACTTATGCTGGTTTTAATGCTACTATTTTATCTCCCTCACCTTTAGGCATTTCACAAAAAATCGCAGAACTCCCGATGTTTTCAGGAATTGGTTTACGTACGGCAATTTATATCTCTTTTTTAATTGCTACCATTTTGTATATTAATTGGTATGTAAAACGCTTAAAAAAATCGAATAAAGGAAGCATACTCGGAGATAACTGGTTTCCAAGTAATGCTCTTTCAAGTGAGAAAGAAACAGAGAAAACAGAAGTTCCTTGGACAATACGTCATAAATTAATTTTACTCGTTTCGGCTTTATCATTAATTGCATTTTTAATAGGCGCTTTTCGTCTACATTGGACGGACGCAGAAATGACCGCTACTTTTATATTCATAGCAATTACAGCGGGAATAATAGGTGGTATGAAAGCAAACGATATCGCTTCTACTTTTCTAGCAGGCTGCCAAAATCTCATATACGGTGCTTTGATCGTCGGAATGGCTCGTTGTATTTCAGTCATTTTAGAACAAGGCAAATTACTTGATACAATCGTTAATCAACTCGCACAGTCTCTCGAAGGACATAGCCCTGTATTTGGCGTTCTCGGCATGTATGTAAGTAGTGCCGCATTACATTTCCTCATTTCATCCGGGACAGGAGAATCTGTTATTTTCATTCCGATATTAGCTCCATTAGCCGATTTCATGCATATTACACGCCAAGTTACAGTACAGGCTGTTATGCTTGGAGAAGGTGTAGTGAACTGCCTCAATCCAACTTCTGGTGTTTTAATGGGCGTTCTCGCAGCGAGCGGCATTTCTTATGGAAAATGGATTCGCTTCATGGCTCCACTTGCATTCATTTGGTTTATCATTGGACTTATTTTTCTTATTGTTGGTGTGAATATTGAATGGGGACCGTATTAAAAGACTCTTATTATACTTAACTTGATAAAATATCTATTCTATTCTCCAATCCTATAAAAATCACTTATTCTAGTATAGATATAAACAGGGATTGATCATAGTGATCAATCCCTTCTCTCAAAGCAAAATACCTTTAAATATTTTAATTCCAAATTTTATTTACCCATTCAGGATGATCAATAAAAGGATTGCGATTATGTTGATATTTTGTAAAAATCACTTCATTACGCTTTCGCTCTAAATCATCTACCGGGTCTTGTTCATTCCATTTTAGTAAAACGGATAGTTTACCCATGTATGGATCTTTATTGTTATTCACCTTTTCATTTAATTCTAAGTCTATTTCGCCGTTGTCTCCTTCGTAACGAACAGCCATGTAAAACAGCATTCTAGCGATATCTCCTTTTACACTATCACGAGGTTCCCAAGAATCACTATCATATTTACATTCTGTCGCTTCCGAATGATTCATACCACCATTATCAAAATCCAGATTTCCACGTGAACTATTTACAGATACATCCGTCGCTCTTAAATGATGCAGATCTGTTCCAGGTCCTGCAGCCGTTCCAAAATCACCGTGAGATTTTGCCCAAACATGCTCTCGGTTCCAATTATCAACTCCTGAACCATTCGTAAGTTTCCCTTGCGAACGCCCAGTATATAAGAGTAGCACATTGTTTTTATTATTTGGATCTTCATCAGTATCTCTTAGTGCTTCCCAAACCGCACTGTATGATAACTTTGTATGATTATCAATAACATTATGAAGTTCCTTCTTTAATTCTAAACCCGTTTTTCCTATAGCGTTATTATAATATGTATCGTCATAGTTTTTTACAGTAATCTCTTGTGCTGAAAACGTATCTACTTGTGGAGATGCAGAAACTACTTCACCATGTATGATATCTGTGAATGATAGAGATGCAGAACCTAAAATAAAAAATGATGATAGTGTAACCATAGCAAGTTTTGTGTTTCGGAACTTCATATACCCATTTCCCCTTTAAAATATAATTTGAAGCTATTAACTAAAAAATGCTTTCTAGCCCCCAAAAACTTTTAGAAAGCCATACCCATCCTTTTCTTTTTATTTAATACAAAACTCTATTGATTCTGTATTATTTCCACACTTTTTGTTTATCTACTTTTCACAAGGAATATCCTTCTCTAGTAAAGATTATTAAAATATTCTTTACAATTAAAAAGTAGTTTAATGTTAACTTATAAATTTCAATTTTTTTATGCAATTATGCATATTTGATAAATCGTTCGACTTTTCTTTTTTCTATAACTGTATTTATTTTTTGTTTAAAACCCTTCTTCCTCTGTAGAATAAGTACAAAAATAGATTGGATACCATGTAAGGCACCAATCTATTTTAATTAAAGAAACTTTGGTAATTCTGAGTTCACAACACATTGTGCAGTAATGATAACATTTTTATATTGAGACAGAACTACTACTATTTATTTGGTATCGAATCTATATACTTTTTAACTACTTCATATACATATTCTTGATTTGCCGCTGCTGTATTTGGATTGTATTTTCCGCCGTTTGTTTTATTGTTAGATAATACTCGAATTCCTAAGAATGGTACGTCATAAGCTTTGGCTATTTGCGCTGCGGCAGCGCCTTCCATTTCTTCTACAGATGTACCGTATTTTGTATGGAACCACTTAATTCTATCAACTTCATTATTCCAAACGTCTGCTGAACCAATAGTACCTTCCACCACTTTACCTTTTGTATATTTATCTTTCACTGCATTAGCTGCTGCAAGTAAATCCTTATCTCCCTCATAGTATCGGATTTTCTCAGCATTTGGATCTTCTCCTGCACTTCCTTCAGAAGCCATCAGGTCCATAGATATCCATTTTGCCGGCTCAATCCCTTGGTTCTCATTCATATTTGTTGTTTTTAACGAACCTATATTCGCCACTTGTTTTCCTAAAACAATATCAAATACGTTTAAATTAGGATCATGTCCACCTGATGTTCCTTGGTTAATAATCGCTATAGGCTTATATTTTTCAATAGCCACTGCTGTAGCGGCTGCTGTATTTTCCATTCCTTTACCTGTTTTCGCAACGATTACAGGATAATTGTCTACAGTTCCTTTATAAAATACGAAACTCCCAGATTTTTCTTCTTTCACATTTTTTAACCTTTTTGCAAATTTTTCAGCTTCTATTGGCATTGGACCTTGAATTAAGATAGGGTTTTGAGTGCTTTTTGCCTCTGCTGCTTGTTTTGGACTAGCATTACATCCTGCAAGTATTGAGAATGATAATGCGATAGTAGTTGCTAGGGCACCATATTTTTTTAACAGATTTTTCTTCATAAATAATCTCTCCTCTTTCTCTTGTTGTTTTCTATACTCGATGTTTTGGTCCAAAGAAAAAAGCTCTAGAAATTGTAGAAAAATCTCTACTTTCTAGAACTACGGTAGTCAAAGTTAATTAAGCAAAAGATGAGGCCAATGCTAAATTATAGAACGGTAGCGGCTCAATACAGAAAGCGACCGAATACTTTAACCCGTAGTCCAGTTCTTTCATTGGGAACTAGGTAGAAACGCTCGGACCATATTACCGAGTATATACGAGTGATGTTATTTAAAATTATTATATTGGTAATATAACAAATTTTTAGTGTATACGCAATCTAAAAGTGAACATTTTTAATAAAAATAATAAAAATGTTCGTTTTTACAACTTAAATAGTTAGGATTTATCATTCCTAAATGGATAACGACGCTAAAAAACTCACAACCCATATACTAAACTAGATTAACCTACAACAACCGATCTTTTACAGACAATTACTCTACCTTTTCAGCGTTTGAGGCATTTACTACTACATAATTCGGTATTGTCGCAACGAGTTGTATTAAATGTTGATACATACTAATTTGCATCATTTCATTCGCCTTTTCAGCATTTCCAAACATTTGATACGCCTGCGCAATTAGATCTTCCTCTGGAAAGTTAGGACGTATCGTTTCGCCAAGTAATTGAAGCACCTCATTTGGTCTATTGAGTATAAGATAGCAAGTTGCTTTAAACGATACCGCCTCTTTCACAAGAGAAACATCTACACTTTCTCCCTGCACTCGGCTAAAGAGATACATTGCCTCTTCTAAAATTTCAATTCTTCTATCCATATCCTCTGTTAACATGTGGTGATTAATAAAAAGTAGCCCCATTTGAATTAATAATGGAAAACAAGAATAATATTTTTTTGTCACTTCCCTGCACTCCATCATTACTTCATCAAACGGTTCTTCACTAAAAGCTTCCGCTAGTCTATGATATAAATTTTTAATATCTTCCTGTTCCATTTGCAGTGTATAACAGATTAATTCATCTATACTTATGTTAAAGTACGATGCTAACAGTGGCAAAAATGTAATATCCGGATAACTCTGCCCAGTCTCCCATTTGGAAACAGATGCTTTCGTAATACCGATATACGCCGCTAACTCTTCCTATGTAATTCCTTTTTCTTTTCTCTTATCCGCAATGATTTTATGAATATGAATTTCTCTCACTGTATCACCTCATACTTTTATTATATGTACTTTATTTCACACAAAATATAGATTTAAAGTTGACTTTCGTTAACAAAATCAACTGTTAGGAAACATCTCTCTAAAATCAAAGACAGGAACATATTTGATATGTTCCTGCCTTTTTATTGTGGGGTACCGATACATAGCCATCTAACTAAGATTTTGAAGTGCTTCAAAATCAAAAATTTCATCTCACCACAGTTTTCTATGAGAATCTAGTGAACAGCTTATTTACATAATTTTCGTTAGCGGAAGTTAAAAATTCTTAGTTTCTTGCTCAATTAAAGCCACCCGTTAGTTAAACAACAGAAGGTTTCTTAGTCAAGAACCGCTCCAATCGTATTACGGTATTAAATTACATATCATAAGGTTCGAGCTTCAAAATAAATTCTTCAACATCCTTGCCTCTTGCGTTGGAAAAACCTTTATCTTCAGAGATGATTTTAAACCTGCATTTTTCCAATACCCTAATGGAGGCGAGGTTATCTTTAGCGGCACGAGCATAGAGCGGGCGTACCTTAATATACTCCAGAAACTCTGACAATGCTTTAGTTGCAATACCATGACCCCAATATTCCTTCCCAATCCAGTAGCTTACTTCGGGTTCGCCGAACTGTTCAAAGTTCGAGACGTATCCAGTGACAATGCCATTGAATAATATAGTCTTAATTGTAATAGTCTCGTCAGCAATATTTTTTTTCCAATGGTCAAAAAATGCGTCCTTATCAGTGGGGTCTTTAGCTGTAAAAGCAGCCATATAGTTCGCCGTTGAATCTAGTTGTTGTTCGAAAAAGATGGGTAGATCTTTCTCTGTGATATCTCGTAGCTTCACTTCGCTTTTGCTAATGGATTCCATATAATTCACAAGCTCCTTAACATATTTTTTAATATTAATTCTTCCAAATTTAGAGAAATTCCTTCTTCAACTAATCTGCCCTTTAGTTGAAGAAGGAACAATGCATATTGTACACATGATCAGTTAACATAACGCACATTATCGGTAGCAAGGAAAAAGAAGAACCCTGCTCTCACAAGGGAACCTTCTTTTTTAGTTCTATGAATCTATACATTTTTTTATACATTCCTATCCTGGCACGGTTTTAGGGTTCTTGTTTGTTACTGGATTAGCCAAAAAACTGTATAAAATCTTGCATGCTCTTAGCGTGGGGGTTTTCCAAAATACTGGCATCCCCCAATATGTGCTTTCTTATGGGTATTTCTTGAACCCTCATTAAAACACTTTCCCGTCCTTTGTCTATCTTTAAAAGTAACTCTGCTTGTTTATTTAAAGTCCTTGAAACGAGGCATTGTACTCCTCCTAAAGCCAAACAAATGATTAAAATTACACATCCATATTATACTTATTAAACTAAAAATTCAATCTATTTTTATTTCATTCATTATGTAAATAAAAAAGGATAATCCGCCCTCATAATGGACTAATTATCCTATAAATCTTTATCTAAATTTAATAAAATTAGAACTTCTTTTCCTATGTATACTTATTTCGTTACTTCTCCAAACTGCGCTCTCGTCACTTTCATCAAATCTTCAACTTTAAGCTCAATTTGCACGCCGATCTTCCCGCCGCTTACTATGATTGTTTCAAGCAATTGGGCACTCTCATCAATACATGTAGAAAGTAACTTCTTCATTCCTACTGGTGAACAACCACCGCGAATATACCCTGAAACTTTCGTAATATCTTTAACAGGAATCATTTCTATCTTCTTTTCACCGACCGCCTTTGCGGCTGCTTTTAAATTTAGTTCCTCATCTACTGGGATAATGAACACATGATAATCCTTACTATTCCCTTGAGCGACAAGTGTTTTATATACTTCTCTCACTTCTCTACCAATTTTCCCAGCAACTGATACGCCATCAATTTTCCCATCGTCCGGATCATATGACATCATCGAATATTCAATTTTTTCTTTATCTAATATTCGCATCGCATTTGTTTTATCTTTTTTCATAGTGTTCTCCTTAAAAAGTTATTTCATATTATTAAGTTTTCTTTTATTATACACTCTTTTCAATTTCTCCTACATAACTTCACGTATTCTTCAAAACTGAAAATATTGATATTTCCAAATTCATCTGATATAATTTGGAAAAACTTATGTTAAGGAGAGATTTTTAATGCGAACTTTTAATACGTCTTTCCAACTTCATCATCATACGTAACGCCGTGTATCCGAAGAAAAATTTTTCTTCGTGGGTACAGGGCTTTTCCTGTTGACCCACGAAGCGTTCATAAAGCTATGTGGGTATTTTTATACCCGCATAGCTTTTTTAATTTAAAAGAGGAGTGATTATGGTGGAAATGAAAAATGTAAAAGGGACAAAAGACTATTTACCAGAGGAACAAGTACTACGAAATAAAATTAAAAGAGCTTGTGAAGATACGTTTGAACGTTATGGCTGTAAACCGTTAGAGACACCAACGTTAAATATGTATGAGCTTATGTCTTACAAGTACGGTGGTGGCGATGAAATTTTAAAAGAAATATATACACTTAAGGATCAAGGAAAACGCGATCTTGCCTTACGTTATGATTTAACAATTCCATTCGCAAAAGTCGTGGCGATGAATCCGAACATCCGCCTACCCTTTAAACGCTATGAAATTGGGAAAGTATTTCGAGATGGGCCAATTAAACAAGGAAGATTCCGTGAGTTCATTCAATGTGACGTTGATATAGTCGGTGTAGAATCAGTCATGGCGGAAGCTGAACTCATGAGCATGGCGTTTGAGCTGTTCCGAACGTTAAACTTAGAAGTAACGATCCAATATAATAACCGAAAATTGTTAAACGGTATTCTCCAGTCTATTAACATCCCTACTGAACTAACGAGTGACGTAATTTTATCATTGGATAAAATCGAAAAGATTGGGATTGATGGTGTACGAAAAGATGTATTGGAGCGCGGGATTACTGTAGAAATGGCCGATACAATATGTAATACTGTTTTATCTTGCCTAAAGCTCCCTATAGCCGACTTTAAAGACACTTTCAATAATACACTTGTTGACGATGGAGTAGAGGAACTACAACAACTACAGCAATACTTACTCGCTCTCGGAATAAATGAAAATACGATATTCAATCCGTTTTTAGCAAGAGGACTCACGATGTATACAGGCACTGTGTATGAAATCTTTCTAAAAGATGGCACGATTACATCTAGTATCGGTAGCGGTGGTCGATACGATAATATTATCGGAGCATTCCGTGGTGATAATATGAACTATCCAACAGTCGGTATTTCATTCGGATTAGATGTCATTTATACAGCTCTATCACAGAAAGCAACAACATCATCTACAGCAGATCTTTTTATCATTCCACTCGGGACAGAATTACAATGTTTACAAATCGCCCAGCAATTGCGTTCTACTACTTCCTTAAAAATCGAACTTGAACTAGCTGGACGTAAATTGAAACGTGCCCTTAATTATGCAAATAAAGAAAATATCCCGTATGTGCTAATAATTGGTGAAGAGGAACTATCTACAGAAACAGTTGTATTGCGTAATATGAAGGAAGGTACTGAAGTGAAGATTCCCCTCTCTTCCTTGGAAAATAACACATTTAATAACTATATATAATAAGCGCCACCCTCATTTGGGTGGTTTTTCTAGTGCAGAAACAAAGAGTCATTCAGTTTACATAATATAATTATCGATTTCTATAAATGTAATTTTCAACCATATACAAAAAAAGAGGGCAGATATGCATCTCCCTCTTTTTTCTAACTCTTTTTATTATTATTCTTGTTCTTGCTCGTCCATAATCTTCTCGAACGCCGCAGATACTTTTTCAAATTCCTCGTCATTCTCTATGTATGAGAATTCATTATCTTCTTCTACTTTTAAAAAGAAGATATCAATGTCTTCCTCAGTTTCTGTTTGAATGTCTTCTACAAAGGCAACCGCAATGTATTCTGCACCTTCGACATCCATCGCTCCAAGCACTTCAACTTCCTGTTCTTCATTATTCTCATCGGTAAGACTAAAAATTTCGCCTACTTCAATTGCTTCCATATTCATTCTCCTCCTATCATACTCTAAAAAATAAAACGTTCAAATTGCACACTTACTAACATATCTTTCCATAAAAAAGTTGAATTCATACAGAAAGAACAACAAATTCTTGCTGATTCAGCAAAAGTATTCAACTATAAGGATATCATTTATGAATAGGAATGAACATATTTTAAATGAGATAATTGGATTAATTAATTTAAAATCCTTCTTTAGATTTCCGAAAGACCTCCATGTTCCATAATGATTCTTTCATATAGGCAGCTGGAGTGCCACCTTTCAATCTGTAAGTAAATACTAAAATAGCACCTCCTATCCTGATTCCTTTCCGTACGTTTTTAGGATGAGAGATAAATCCTTCTATATAAACTAAAGAGACTTATGCAGCAATTCCAATACATCTTTCATCGCAAAAGGACCGTCTTTTTTTACATGCTCAGCGAATTCAGAAACGAGACGTAACGTTTTCACACTTTCGATTGGATGCTCTCCTGACGCACTTTCAGCAGAAAGCATAACAGCATTCGTTCCGTCCAGTACAGCTTGAAATACATCTGTCACCTCAGCTCTTGTAGGAATAGAATGATCTACCATAGATTGAAGCATTTGTGTCGCTGTAATGACATATGTATTCGTTCGATTGCACTCACGAATCATCATTTTTTGCAAAAGCGGAATAAATTGATACGGCAATTCCACACCTAAATCTCCCCTTGCGATCATAATGCCATCCGCTTCTTTGCATATGTCTTGAAAATTCTCGATTGCTTCCATCGTTTCTATTTTTGCAATTAAATTAGGAGATGTTTCTTTATGTTCATGTATAAAACTTCGTATTTCCTTTATATGACTAGGTTTTCGAACGAAAGAACACGCAATAAAATCAACTTCCTCTTCTAGAAGAAATTGAATATCTTTTTTATCTTTCTCCGTAATAGCTGGCAAACCAACAATTGTGCCTGGTAAGTTCACCCCTTTATGAGAGGAAATATTGCCACCTGTTTTTATTCTCGTTTCTATTTTGTCCGTACTTACCTTTTCAACAACTAATTCAACTTCTCCATCATTAATAAGAATTCTACTTCCAACTTTCACGTCATTCGCGATCCCTACATAATCAACACTTGCTTCTTCTTTATTCCCTTGAACTGGATTGGTATGTAAAGTAAATAACTCCCCTGCTTCAAGTGTAATTTGTTCTTCTTTCATTTCACCCAATCTTATTTTAGGACCTTGTACATCCCCTAGAATTTTAATAGAATCGTCTAACGATTTTACTAAACGAATGATGTCTTTATGACTTTCATGCGTACCATGTGATAAATTTAACCGAACAATTTTCATACCATTGTTTATTAACTGCGCTAACGTTTCTTCATTATTACTCGCTGGCCCAATTGTACAAACTCGATCAATTGTCATGTCCCCACCATCCTTTTTTAAATGTTTCCCATAAAATAAAGAGAAGATTCTTTTTATAGGAAAGACCGTGTAACTAAGGGTGCAAAGAGGTTTTATATGAAGAGAATATTTTGCTGAAGAAATAGCTTTAATTTAACTTTTTGTGCCCAACATTTTGACTCAATCGTTATTGTTAGTTTCGTTGCAATGGGGTACTACTAATAATAAATCTTGTTTACATACGAACGTTAGATTGGGATATCGAAAACGACCTATGGAGGAACCACAATGACTACTCTTCGAAAAAAAATAATGGGACTAACATTAGCGGGAACGGTAGCACTATTTACATTAGCAACAGGAATCATAATGAACGATAATGAGGTAAAAGCTGAGGTAAAAAAAGCAGGAAAGCAACCTAAAAATGTGATTTTCATGGTTATAGATGGGACAAGTTCTTCTGCTACAACATTAGCCCGGTGGTACAAAGGTTCACCTCTTGCGCTAGATCAAATTGTATCCGGAGGTGTTCGTACATACTCAGCAGAATCGGCTATTACGGACTCTGCACCAGCAGCCACAGCTTTAGCGACAGGAAATAAATCAAATTCAGGCTACGTGGGCGTATTACCTTCTGTTGTGAATTCACCTGGCTTAGAACCAGTGAAAGAAGAATGCAAGTTTCGTCCAGTTGCCAACGTCTTAGAAGGCGCAAAACGTTCCGGCCGCGCGACAGGAATCATTGCTACATCAGAAATTCAACATGCTACTCCGGCTAGTTTCTCTGCCCACCACGTTAACCGTAAAGATTTCGAAGTACTTGGTGAACAGCAAGTGTATCAAAATATAGAAGTTGTATTAGGTGGTGGAAAAGCAGCACTTCAGCCTACGACAAGCAACGGAATTCGTAAAGACAACGAAGATTTAGTAAAAGTGATTCAAGACAAAGGGTACGACTTTGTCGAAACAAAAGATGCGTTATTAAACTCCAAATCAAATAAAATCTGGGGTTCTTTCTCTAATACTGCCCTTGCGTTCGATATGGATCGTAGAATAACCAATCCTAAGCAGCCAACTCTTTCCCAGATGACGAGAAAAGCAATTCAAACATTATCAAAAGATAAAGATGGTTTCTTCTTATTTGTAGAAGGTAGTAAGGCAGATTGGGCAGCACATGCAAATGACCCAATCGGGATGATTAGCGATGTATTGGCATTTGATGATGCAGTTACAGAAGCATTAGAATTTGCGAAGAAAGACGGTAACACTATGGTCATTGCATTAGCGGATCATGGTAATAGCGGTATTTCCATTGGCAACAGCAATACCACAAAAGGATATGATACCACACCAGTATCAGCTTACATTGCCCCACTGAAAAAGGCGAAAATGACACTTGAGGGTGCTACAAATAAACTAAAAGATGATTTATCTAATATAAAAGAGATCGCTGCACTTTACGGTTTAGACGACCTAACTGATAATGAAAAAGAGCTGTTAAAAGCTGCACAAAAGAAAACTGATGTAGGTCCAATCCTTACTAAATTATTGGCCAACCGTACGAACATCGGTTTTACAACTGGTGGTCATACGGGTGAAGATGTATTCTTATACTCTTACGGTCCTCAAAAGCCATACGGTTTAGTCCAAAATACAGGCATTGCGAAAATAATGGCTAAAGCCATGGGCTTTCAATTAGAAGAATTAACTAAGAAATTATTCTTAGATGCTGAAACATCCTTTAAACAAATTGGTGCAACTGTAACGATTGACAAAAAAGATGTACGAAACCCGGTGCTTGTAGTAAAACGCAATAATACGGCGGCCAAATTGTTTGTTAATAAAAATATTATCTGTATCGGTGAAAAAGATTATGAATTAGGAAGTGTTGTTGTAGAAAGCAACGGGAAATTCTATGTCCCTGAAAAAGCAATTCAACTATTCACAAAGCATTCTCGCTAAATTTAAAAACAGACATAAAAAAACGCTATCCTTTCTATAGAAAGGATAGCGTTTTTTTCGTTATATGGATACAAATTTATCTTATTAAATCCATTCAACAATAGTATCCATAGTTTGTCTTGTTTTATTAAATTTTGGTTCTCCTTTACGGTATCCAAATGCAACCATAACTGATACCTCAAGATTATCATCTTTTAAAATTCCTTCTTGACGAAGTAAAGAATCTACTTTTTCTTTATCGAATCCTTCCATTGGACAAGAATCAATACCGATTTGAGCTGCACTAGTCATCATATTAGCTAAAGCAATATAAGATTGCTTCGATGACCAATCAAATACAGCACGTTCGGAATCTAACAATTTAAAATCCGATTCTTGGAATTTTTTGAAGAATTCATATCTCATTTGTTGGGCTTCTTCAGGCAATCCAATAATATCTTTCATCATGTGCTGAATATACTCTGCATCATAGTGCATATCTTTGATGGTTCTTGAAAGAACAATGACAAAATGACTTGCTGTTGAAAGCTGCCCACCTGCTCCCCATGAATATGGTAATAGTTTTTCTCTTAATTCTTTATTTTGTACCACAATAAATTTCCAAGGCTCATATCCAAAAGAAGAAGGAGATAATCTTCCTGTTTCTAAAATAAATTTAAAATCATCTTCTGAAATTTTCTTCATAGGATCAAATTCTTTACATGCATGTCTAAAGTTAAAAGCCTCAATAATTTTTTGTTTTGTATTTTGTTTTGTGTTAGTCATAAAAGATCCCCTTTTCATTAAATTATTATTTAACCAAATTATATTTTTAAAGTAACAATGATACAAGTACGCACATTTATGTGCTATAGTATCAAAAAAGATACTATTGTTAAGGGAGAGTCTTTTTATGATTAGTTCAAAAGAAGATGATGTAAATTATCCATTTTTAAATAAATATTCTTGTCCAGTAGAAGCTATCGTCGAGGTTATTGGCGGGAAATGGAAAGGTGTTATTCTTTATCATTTATTAGATGGTAAGAAACGATTTAATGAATTAAAAAGATTAAAACCTAATATCACCCAAAGAATGTTAACACTTCAACTTAGAGAACTTGAAGCAGATGGCATCGTACATCGGGAGGTATATCGTGAAGTACCTCCTAAAGTAGAATATTCGTTAACTGAACTTGGCGAGTCATTACGTCCAATTATCCTTTTAATGATGGAATGGGCGACTAATAATATGGAGCAGGTTTTGGAAAGTAGAGATAACACTAAATAGCATTTAAAACCTGTAATTAGCCATTACAAACAACTCAAAAAAGATTGCCTCTTAGTATACAAGCGATTTTTTTTGAGTAAAAGGATTATTTTGGTCAGATTCTGGAAACGTGTTAATATTCTTCATAAAGGAGGTCTACTGATGAAAAATTTATGGAAGAAAGTTTCTTTAATTGCTTTCATAGTAATTGTCCTTTTAATAATTTTATATTTTTGTGGTATGTCACTTTTCTGGAACCAACCCTAAATTACATTTAAAAATAAGCCCCCCTTGAATAAAATTCAATATTCCGTCAATACTATACATGACATTAGATTTTCTCCTTGTTCCCCCTTGGAGAGTCGGGCAGCTAGCTTTTGTTAGCTGCTTTTTTATTTTCGAATCATTGCCGTCATTACTACTGGTGGTCCATTTGTTCCGTATTTCATAATTTGAGCAATTGATTGTAACTGCTGAATGCCTTCTTCATTATGTTCTCCCTGAACAATTGCTGACGAACAATATAATGGTTGAACAGCCACTGTATGGAGTCTCTTCCGCTAAATAAAATTGTGCGACCATTGGAAGTTCTTCTCGTTTACATATTTCTAGGATTTTCTGCGATACTGGTGCAATGTCTTCATCATAAACTTCCTCTTTATCGTACATATCAATCCATTCCCCTTTTCTACAAAATGAAATTTTTGTAGAAAATAATGAACTTTAAAAACTACTAAATTGCAAATATAAATACAAGGGAGCGTTTTATATGACTTCCTATCAAAAAATATCTTTAATAGTTATCACTCTTTTTTATCATTGTGATGTTCCTTTTAAATGAAGTCTTTATTTCTTAACACCCAACGAGAATGTACAACAAACTAAAAAGGCCTACTCACACGAGTAGGCTTTTGAAACTATGAAAGCTTCGTTAATAATTGATTTAAATCTTTTTTCGTTTTCGTCGTTAATGACTTCATTTTATTAATATCGATCTTTTCTTTCTCCGCTCCTACAATTAACGGATACATACTTTGGCCAATTGTTTTATATTCAGTCGGATGTGATGCTTCTAACTCTTTTTCAATGACATCCCACTTCTCATTAATTTGTTTTCCAAGTTTATTAACTGTTTCTAATTTAGGATTTGCAGCTAATTGCTTGTCCAAGCTTTCAATTAATGTAACGACTTCTTTTACATTTGTTTTCACAGCGACGCTTTTCTTCGGATCTTTCGTTGTTTTTCCGTTATTGTTTGTACTTGTACTTTGATCTGTTGTTTTTCCGTTGTTGTTTGTACTTGTACTTTGATCTGTTGTTTTTCCGCTAGTAGTTTGATCATTCGTTTTTCCTGTCGTTTCTTTTTCTTTTGTTGTTTTGCCGTTACTTTCCGTTCCTGATGATTCCTTTGTATTTTTTGCATCCTTATCTGTTTTTTCATTCGAAGAAGTATTTGTGTCTTTTTCAGTATCTTTCGTTGTTTTTGACGCTTCATCTGCACTTGTCGTTTTCGATTGCTCTTCATTTTGTGCAGTTGCCTGATCCTTCTTCGCTGCATCTTTATCTGTGGAGGTACTACAAGCTGCCATTGTAAGCATTGTACCAATTGCTACTGATGCGATAGCGACCTTTTTCATTTTCATAAAAATCCCCCTATGTTTACAATTTTATCCTTCTCTTTACGATTCTATTTCCCCTTAAAAAATCCCTTTTCATACGAATCACCATCTTTCCGACAGTAATCTTCATAATAATACGTACAAAAAACGATAAATTCATTTTAATATTCGAGTTTTTTCTACTACATTTTCCTCCTCTGTAGCAAAAGAAAAAGAGTATGTTGTCACATGAAGATTTACAATCTACAAATGACAACATACTCCCCTATCAATTTTTTATCTTTCTTGACATTTTATTTATACAAAAAACAAAATAATTACTAATTTTTTTATTTCTCAACAATTGTTAACATAATATTTTTATGAATAACCACCGTTCGAATGAATGACTTGCCCAGTAACCCACTTCGCCTCTTCACTTACTAAAAAAGCAATTAAACGTGCCACATCCACCGATTCTCCAACTCTACCTTGCGGGAATTTCCATACTAAATGATGCTGTAATTCCTCTGTAATCCATCCTGTATTCGTCGGTCCTGGATCAACAGCATTGACTGTAATCCCCTTCTCCATAGCTACTGGTGCAACTGACTTTGTAAATGCTTCTATTGCTCCTTTCGTTGCTACGTATGCTAGTTCATCTGGCATCGGGCCTAATGACTGCCCAGAAGTAAGATTTATAATACTTCCACTCGTTTTAAGTGAAAAATGTTTAATAAATAATGAACTTAATAGCATAGGAGCACGAACATTGACCGTATAATGTTTATCTAGCTGTTCTACATCTAACTCTTCAATTTTCGTAGGAGTAGAATACGCCGCATTATTAATAAGAATAGATGGATCCCCTAAACGTTCTGATACCATATACAATACACGATTAGGCGCATAAGACTGCGATAAGTTGATTTCTGCCATTTCACATCGAACGCCGTAACTTTCAATTTCCTTTTTCAACAAAAAGGGCTCTTGATCATTCATTCCCCATGGCATCGCTTTATCGTACCGAGGCCAGTACGTGAAAAAAATGTCTATCCCATTTTGAGCAAGCACCTTGCATACAGCTGCACCAATTCCATTCAGACGAGTTGCCCCTGTTACAATTGCTATTTTCTTCACCTTTTCTCCTCCATCTATGGATAAATCCCCTGCACGAATACAGAGGATCTACCTTTTTAATTAATATTTGACAATATACGCTCAGCGCCTAATTTTAAAATTTTAATAAAGATATAATTTACAATCGTAAACATTACAAATAAAACGATAAACATAATCCAAAGTCCTACTTGAAGGAAGAAGTATAATACACTTACACCCGCTACAATAACTAAAGCTATTAAAATATTAGCTAAAAAATTCCACAAAGTTGTATATCGACTTTTAAATAATTTCTGTTCTGTATCCCAATGAATATCTGCAGTTTGTGCATCCCAGCGTGTACCGATTAAATTAATTAACAATAAACCGTTCGCACTTAGTAAGAACCAAAGTATCATGAAGACTGGCGAAATACCTGCTACAACTGCCATTGTAATACCGAATACTCCTAAAATGACTACATTAATTAACCAGGCCGTTATCGCTTTCGCAAAAAAGATATCCGAAGCCTTTACTGGTAAGTAACGATTCACAAACCAAGAGCTTCCATCTCGTGAGAATGACGTTGTTGCAATTACGTTACTTCCCATTAAAAATAACGACGCACAAAGGCCAACACCAATTGCGAAACCTGCTGATTCTGGATTATCAATATACCCTGTAATCCATTTTAAATTTCCATCTTGTACAAATAAAACAAAGAACAGCATAATTGGCATAACGAAAGTTTGCACAATACAGTTTAAGAAAAATTGTGGTGTACGGAATAACGTTTTAAATTCTTTTTTCACATATGCTTTTAAATGAGAACTTTGTACTGTTGATTTCTGTAAACCTTCTGCTGAAATTACCTCTTTCTTTGCTGTACTCGTTGAAAGTCCAATAACCCCTTTTAAATATGTACGCTCTGCAATGTAATAAAACAAACCGAAAAATGCGATAGAAATAAGAATGTATATTAGTACGTATAATATTCCCTTCCACGATGCATTTTCTACTAATCCCATTGCACCAAAATATGTAGTTGGAAAATAATTTGTCATTTGTATGAAAAGAGAGGATTGATTATTTGTAAGATAATTCGCAACTGAATCTCCAGCTCCAGATACTGCACTTTTATTTCTCCATTGCATAAATACATTGATTCCGACGATAAATAGTATACTTACGATTCCAATAAATATACTTCCTCGATCTTTATTTTTCGCTATATTCGTATACCTCATAATAATTGTCATAATTAACGAAGCTAAAACTAGCGGAATGATCGGGAAGAATAAGTAAATGACAATCATATAAATATAATATGTAATGAAAGCACCACTCTTTAAACCGTAAGTAATAAAGATAGGCAATAAAATAAACGAGCTCATTACGTATTGTGTAATTAACACTGTAAAGAACTTTGCCGAAATAATTTGCGCTGGTTTTAACGGTAACGGTAGCAACATTTCAACATCATTACTATAGTAAAACACTGTTAAAATGTTCATAATACTCATCAAAAATACCCATATACTAGCAACTGCTAATCCCATCGCAATAACAATTCCTGGATCCTGTCCGAGGTGTATCATTCCTTCATATATTCCATGGGTCATCGAACCGAATATTAAAAAACCTACAAATAAAATGGCTGCAAATGAAAATAAATACGCCCATCTTTTCTTTTTATCTGTTATGAAATCTGCATAATTTAATTTCAATAATACTTTCGTTAACGTCCAAATTTTACTCATTGCCCGTCATCTCCAAGAACATTTTTTCAAGTGATTCATTGGATTCAAAATGATCTCTCATTTCATTTAAATTCCCTTTAAACTGAAGATTTCCCTTATTAATAATCGCGACGCGGTCACATATTTTTTCAGCTACTTCTAATACGTGTGTCGAGAAAAATACAATCTTCCCTTTATCAGCATGTTCTCTCATCATTTCTTTTAAAATATATGCAGATTTCGGATCAAGCCCTGTTAACGGTTCATCTAAAATCCACACATCTGGTTCATGTACGAGCACACCGATAATAACAATCTTTTGTCTCATACCGTGTGAATAACTTTGAATTTGATCAGATAAAGCATTGTATAGATCAAACTTCTTCGCTAATGACTCTATTCGTTCTTGTCTTACTTCCTTGGGTACTTCATACATATCAGCCATAAAGTTTAAATATTCAATCCCTTTTAATCGTAAAAACATATCCGGGCTATCTGGAACATAGCCAAATGTTTTCTTCGCTTCCATCGGATTTTTCATAATATCTTTACCGTTGATTGTAATGGTTCCTTTGTCCACCCCATGAATACCAGTAATCATCTTAATTGTCGTTGATTTACCCGCACCATTCGGTCCTAAAAACCCAAAGATTTCTCCGCTCGGTACAGATAAACTTAAATCTTTTACTGCATAGTTAGATCCATTATAACTTTTTGACACATTCAAAATTTCGATCATTACATCCAATCCTTTCCTTAATTACCAATTAACTATATTAATATTATAGCATACTTATATTTTTAGATTTTTATATTTTTCAGTTTTTTTAACCTTTAAAATAAATATAAATTCCTAATCCAACGATTAAAACAACGGCTAGTATTATATAAATCATCGTAAGTCGTTTAATATTTCCTTTTGTCGCTTTACTATAATTCGCATCACCATTTCGCCCAATTAACACCGTTCCAATTACAGTAATAACTACAAGTAATATAACGATCATTATCCCAGTTAACATTTCGTCCTCCCCCTCCTTACATCCATTTTACGATATTTCCCTTTTTATTTTACAGAATATTTAACCTTTTTTACTATTATTATGAAATAAATCGCAAAACTATTATTACTATGAATTTCCATATGTGATATATTTATAACATATAGTGATTTATCCCGCATTAACTGGCAGTAAGACTCCCACCTCAAAATTCGGCTGGAGCAAAGAAGTTAGGTGGGAGATCAACTGCCCGTAAACGCCCGATTGGTGAAACTTTATTTCTAACATCGAAAGGAGAATCTATCATGAAAACGACTTGGATTAAATATTTAGGATTTCTCGGTTTCTTTGGGTTTCTCGGATTTTTTTATGAAAAAGGATTGTTTACTCTGTTCTGTTTCTTCTCCTTTTTCACGACGTATAGAACGGTTCAACACGATGAACTGTTTGAACAAATCGTCAATAAATCTTGCCGCAACGCCTTTATCGTTACGTTATTAACTACCGCTATCATTATCTTTATTGAAATGCTATTTCCAAGCCCTACACTACAAGAGATTGATATCGCTCTTATTTTCAGCACACTCATTCTTACGTTCGGTTTCTCTATGTTCTTTTACGATAAACCAGTTGATGAAATGGAAGATGCACCATGGCGTTCGTAACGAAAATAAAAGAATACCGCGCCAAAGTGCATATGACGCAGGAAGATTTAGCGAAAAAGGTTGGTGTACGTCGTGAAACGATTAGCCATCTCGAAAAAGGAAAGTATAACCCTTCCTTACAGCTTGCTCACGATATAGCGAGGGCACTACATAGTACGATTGATGAGGTTTTTATTTTTGAGGATTAATAAAGAGCACCAAGTTTAATATATAATACTGAATCGTGAGCGGAAAACATATCAACAAAACCACAGCCTAGATGCATAGTGCTCTCCTTTCAAATTTGATAGGTTCTTCTCTTATCTAGTTTACTTTTTACACATTAAAAAAGAGCGAATCTACATTCGCTCTTTTCCACATATTTATGGCGTAAAGCTTATCATCCAACCTAGCATAAATCCAAATACAGCAAACAGTATCATAAAAACAAATAAACTACATGCCCACAATGCATATTTTCGACTTTTGCTTTTTGTGAGCATGCCTACGACTGAACACATCAATCCAGCTCCAACTATTTCTCGAAAACCTTCGCCTATAAATGTTTCTTGAATAAGCAATGTAATGTTCAAATACAATAACGCTAGAAAGGCAATAATTAATGAAATAATACCCATCCACGTTTCCTGTTTATAAATATGACTCTTTCTTTTTTTTAAGAATGCCAATTCCATAATCTCGCTTCACCTACTTTCAAGTTTCTAACTTTTTCATGGCTCATCAATTTTTCAACTTCTCCTTTAGGTCCAGTTACAACTGCCCCGTATGTTTTTATCCCATTTTTTTCAAGGAAAGAAATACGCTGTGACAACTCTAATACTTTCGCTCTAGATAGCTTCACTGCTAAATTTTCATGCTTCTGTAATGACTTTAAAACATCAATAAATTGTTCCTCATGAGGTGAGTCACTTAAAAAAGGACCACTTGGACTTGAAATCATATCTGCTGGAAAACCGATTGGGGCAACATACTGACCCTCATCATTCTTTTGCGTCTCCTCTAATCCTGTATTCACGGCATACCAAACAATATCAATAGTAGGAAACGTATCCGTTACCTCTTGTACACTTAATAATTCTCTAAAAGATACAAATGCTTCTACAACAGATTCTTGTGGAAGACCTTTTAATACCTGAGCTTCCTCGCTACTATTATAAGACACATTATAATTATTAGGATGAGATAATACCTCGTTATCTATATATGGGACTTCTGGAATTTTTTCATCTGTTGTATATTCACGGCTTACTTTCGTTGCTCTACTTAATAAATAATCTGTTTTCTCTTCTCCTATTCGAATATCTTTCTTTCCTACCCTTTTATACAAATCAAAATGCAATTGTAAACTAAGCGGTAACAATGTTTGCTCCATGTCCCTTTCTTTCATAAATACATTAGGTTCTGTTACACTTAATGTTTGATTTACTACATTCCGTATCTCCATCGCGTTTGTAGGTGCCAATGTATAATATAAAAGTGTAGATATATATAAAATAGGTTGAATAAGTAATAAAAAAGTAAATACAATCAACACATTCGTAATTCGAGCTCTTTTTTTACCTATTTTCAACACTTGCTGCTGTTTTCCATCAGGAAGTGAATCTGGTCTTTGATGAAGAGCTTCTTGTAACAATTCTTTATAATCATCTTGTTCAGAATGAGGTTTATCATTTGTCATTTTGACTCTTTTCCTCCTTTAACAATTCTTTTAATCTCTTTCTCCCACGAAATATGTGACTTTTATAAGTATTTACCTTTAAATCTAATACAGTAGCACCCTCTTCGTACGTTAATTGATGTACGTCACATAATAAAATAGCTTGTGCCTCTACCACTGGTAAAGTATGAATAATCTGAATTAATTTTTCATAACTATTTTTTGCGACTACATACTCTTCTGTAGATTCCCCTGCTTGTATTGTCTCTAATTCCTCCGTTCCTACAAAAGATACTTTTTTCTCTTTCCTTACAAAATCAATAAACGTATGATATGCCACTTTAAAAAGCCATGATTTTACCTTTTGGTTTTCATAGTCTTCTAGATAAAGATACGCCCGATAAAAAGTCTCCTGCATCAAGTCCTCCGCTACGTGATGGCTACGAGAAAGGGAAAATAAATACCGGTACACATCGTTTATATAAACCTTATATATTTCTTCAATTTCCATCCCCCTCCTCCTTTCATATATAACACGAATAAGCGTGTTATAAAGTTGCATTATTTTTCCTTTTTATATTTTTTATTTATAAAAAAAGAAATAATATTTATACATTTTAATAACTATTTACAATTATAAACAAAATATGAGATGTTATAACTGTAAATTCCTAAAAAAAGAAAAGCGACAAAATGCAATCTTCACACCAGAACCACATAAAAAATACCGGTATCCTTCCCATTAAGAATACCAGTACTTTTCATTTATCACCCATACAAAACCGCATGAAATACACCTAACAGTAAGTATTGATCCTCTATATAATCCTCATCATATACATCCATCTCGATATAATACATATCTTCCTCAAGACGAATATTCCAATCTGCGATTACATAGCCGTTTCGTAATAATTTTCCAAGCCCAATTGAAGTTTTGTGAACAACATATTCTTCTGTCTTATATGTAAAAGTAAATAAGAAATTTGCATCTAATAACTTTCCGTCACATACAAGTATTTCATGCTCTGCATCATTATTATCGATGTACGTTACTAAAATCCTTCTTTGACGCTGCCTACTTACATCCTTTGCAATGACGCGAATATTGTTCTTACTATCCTTTATTTCATAAATGATATTACTACCGACTTTCGGAATGAAGTCTAGCACTTTCATCAACGTATTTTTATAATAGCCCCTTACTGCGCCTACTCCTTCGCTTCCATTGTAAACCTCTATCGAAGTCGTATCCGCTTTACTATCACACAGTCGTTTATAAGAAAGCTGCATCATTCGCTCTCCTCTTAAGTACTGATCAAACGTCACAGGATATCCTATCGCGCGCAGTTCCTTATTTAGCTCATATAAATAGCGTTGAACGCTCTTTACTAATGTTGTAGTTGATATACGCTCTTGAAGTTCAAATTGCTGCCAACTGGAAAAAACTCTCCACTGATCTTCCTCTTCATATACGAATCCGAGAATTACTTCCTCACGGTCACTCGTTTCATAATTCAATTGTTCTTTCTGCCCATGTTGCACTTGTTCCATCCACTGTCCTAAATAAATGCCAAGCTCTGCAACCTTCATGCATGACTTCTGAAAAAATACGCTGTCACTCACGCGAATCGTTAAATCCCCTTCAATAAAGCCATTTGCATAAGCGGCATACCGTGGCTCATCCTTCTGCGGGATAGCCTTGTCTAACTCAAATAAAAACGTTAACACCTTTCACTCACCTCTAGTTGTTACACAGCTCATACATGACATCGCATCACTCTGAGAAACTATGTATATATAAATATTTAATTATCGCATTATAAAACGTGAATGACCTTAGTATAGTAGCGCTATTTTTGCTTCGCGAACTCCCTCATAATAGAATAACTATCCTTTTATTATTTTTTTCTTGACTTAGAGTTCACTCTAATCATTATAATCAACTCATAGTTCATTCACAATAAAATCAATTGGATAAAATTCAGGAGGGATCGGAAAAGCTAAAATCAAAAGTGGCTGATATTAACGCAGACCTGAATGTTGTCATTCGAACCTTTGATTTATCTGTTAATACATTTGTACATTAAGGTACTAATTAAATAAAAACCTACGATTTCCTGTACGTTAAGAAGTCAGTGATTCTTGCCTTATTTTACTTTCTCTTAATAGTCGTAAAGCTTCTATAATTTATTTAGTACATATAAAAAAGACGGAATCATAAAATCAGCAAATTAGAAAATAAAACAGGATGGGAGTCAGTTATTATGGAGCAATCAAATAAAGCGTTTAGCCAGGCATTAGTAAAATCGTTAAGAGGGGAACGAGGACATCTTCCCATCAAGAATGCTTTGTCGGATATAGACGTGGCGCTTGCGGGAAAACGCAGAGAGGAACTGCCTTATTCTATTTATCAATTAGTGAAACACATGACCTATTGGCAAGATTTTCTCTTATTATCCGCTCAGGGGAAGAAGCCTGCATTGCCTGCCCATGTAAAAGAGAGCTGGCCTGAAGAAGAATGCCCTGGCAGTGAGGAAGAGTGGCAACAGATTATTCAGTATTTTCTTCAAGGGATTGAACAGGCATGCACGATCGCCCAAACTGTTCAATTGGACAAAACATTGGAGGAATGGCCTGGTGAAACCCCTGGCGGTGTTCTACGGAATATTGCATCTCATAACTCCTACCATTTAGGAGAAATTGTGCTGATTCGCAGATTATTTAGTGCTTGGCCACCGCCAACAGGCGGATATCCGGTCTAAACAAGGAAAGGGTTCCACCCCATGCCCATTAACTTAAGATTTTAAATTACACCCAAAACGAAATTTTTACCACTTTACAGTTATTTATGAGAATTAAATTCATTTTTTTCATTACTGGGGAACAAACATTTTTTAAACTTGATGGAGATAGGGTATAAAAATACAAATTTCATCTCCGAAAAAAATAAAAAAACGATTGCTTGGATCCTAAGAGGCAATCGTTTTTTTTTAGCTGTTTGTAATGACCAATTACAAACAGCTAAATATATTATTTAGTGTTATTTCTGTTTTCTTTCAGTAAAATTATTTTGACTTGGTACCATCTTTTTTTGTTCCATATCATAGTATATGAACTTATATGAACGATTTTTCAAATATATCTACCGTAACTTAATATATATCAACTAATCGAAAAATCTTAACTCTATTAAAATGAAGCTACCTTTTCTTCCGCCACTTCCGCAATTTCTAAAATTTGTAGCAGGGTCTCCACTTCATAGGTCGGCTTAACGCCTGCCGTATTTTCTTTCAGGCTCGGATTATACCAACACGTATCAATACCGTAATCTTCTCCGCCTTTCATATCAGAAGTTAGCGAATCTCCAACCATTAGTATACTTGATTTATCAGTAATCCCAAACTTCTCAAAAGCATAATCAAAAATCTCACGCGCTGGTTTTTGATGGCCGACTTCTTCAGAAATAATAATATGATCAAAGAAGTTACATAAAGGCGAATTTCCAATTCTAGATTGTTGCACTTTTGTATATCCATTCGTAATGATACCTAACTTACAATCTTGAAGGTTCTCACATAATTGCACTGCACCATCTATAAGATGTACTTCTTTACCTAAGTTTTCAAGGTATACGTCACTAAAATGCTGCGCGTCTACTTCTATATTATGAAGAGCAAATAATTGTCTAAATCGATCTACCGCTAATTCACTTAGCGTAATCATTTTATTCTCTAAATCTCTCCATAATCCATTACTAATCTCTTTATAACTTGCAAGATAATCATTATACCCTGTAGGCATGCCAAATTGTACAAACGCGTTATGTAATGCGTTTCTTTCTGTTTTAGGGAAATCTAATAATGTATCGTCTACGTCGAATAGTATTACTTTGTATTTCATGATGTTCGCCTCAATTCCTATATTCTCATAGCTTAATTATAGCAACAATAATAAAAGGAGGCTAATCCAATCAGCCTCCCTCCTCATTATTTATCAAGCATTAACGGGCAGTCCGATTGGTGAAGGCTAATAATCAGTGGGGATGCCCCCACACTGATTAAAGTTTCACTTTATCTTCTAGCAATAACACTTTCATTTCCTCTAACGATTCTTTCGTAAAGCCAAGAGCTTTTTCAGCGTATGCTTCCACTGATCCATATTGCTTTTTAACTTCATCAATCGCAGCTTGTAAATACTCAGCACGTGCTTCAAACATTGCACCTAATATTGCTCTACTTTCGTCGTTCTGTAATTTCGCACCTAAAAAGGCCATCATTTTTTCATTTAACTTTTCACGGAAACCGTTACTTAGTAAGTAGTCTTCCATTACTGTTTTTTCCGGTACACCTAGTAAAAGTAATAATAATGCTGAGCCAAATCCTGTACGGTCTTTTCCAGCTGTACAGTGGTTTACTAACGGTAAGTTTTCCGGGTTTTGCGCCAGTTTTAAGAAGCTCACGAATGCTTCATTACCACTTACGAAATCTTGATTCATTTTCACAAGATACTCGCCTGGTTTCCCTAACATAGAAAGGTCACCAACTTGGAAAAATTCATTTATATTCAAGTCTTTCGCCAAGTCTTGCATAACTGGTAAGCACACTTGACGAGCACCTGTAACACTTGGGTTCGGCTTATGCTTCACTTCAAAATCTGTACGGTAGTCACAAATTAATTTTAAGCTAGACTTCTGTAAATACTCGATATCCCATTCTGTTAATCCTGCTAATTCTTCAGAACGATACAATTTACCCCATTTTACTTTACGGCCTTCAGTCGTTTCATATCCTCCCATATCACGGAAGTTAAACGCACCTTGTAATGGTAATCTACGCTCAGCTACTGTCACTGCTTGTCCATTACTTCCTACTAACCTAAAATATGGACGCTCATTTTCACTCGGGTTTTCAATTGTACATGCTGAATCCCCACTTACTGTTACAAGTAATTCTCCATTTTCTTCAATATGATTTGGTGAAGTACTCCAATAAATACGAACTTCTTCTATATTATTTTCCCACTTTATATGTAACGTATTATCTTCATTTCGTTCTACAGTTGCTTGTAGCCAATTTCTTTGTTGCTTCATACTTTCACCAACGCTTTCTTCGTATAGTCTAATCCTTCTCTATTGTATTATAGGAACGCTTACTTTGTCGTTTCGATTTTTCTTTTTATCTTACAAACATGCAAAAAGTTCTTTTACTTGTTCATAAGTTGTACACGGATTCCCGCTAAATGAGTTCGAGAGAGTAAGCCATCCATCCTTCTAAAACCTTCTCACATATCGCTCAGTAGAGCTCAGCTGCTGACATCCGTTCTTTTCAAAGACATCCTTCATCCACTCGTTTTGTACATTTGTCTCGCCAATATAATAAGATGCGCCTATTTCTTTTAAGACAAACATTGCCCCTGTAAAGAATGCTGCTTCATACCCTTTATTTCGCATATTTGGAGCGACTGCGAAATACATAAGTTTTCCTTCTTCTAACGTACCTCTTTCAATATGCGGGATTACAATTCCTATTGGCTCTTCATCGATACTTGCTGTTAAACAATGTTCTTTCCATTGCCCACCTATTTCTTGTAGCATCGTATTTACAAATTGCTCATAATCGATTTGTTCTCCCGTCACTTCATTCCACAGTGAATAAAAAGCGTCTTCGCCCATCTCTTCAATAAGCTTAAAATCAATATCATTTTTTATATCTTCCACTTCATATATATCCTTAAATACAATCATGTTTTCAGTAATATATTCAAATGAATACGTTTCGAAACATTTCTTATACACATCATAATTTGGGCTTTTTGAAGAAATCTCAAATTGAAATTCTTCTATTCCATCTTTTTCAGCTTCAGCAACGCAATATTGCATTATCTCTTCTAATTGCTCTTCTGTAAAAACCTCTGCATCATTTTCTTTTATCATTATAGAAGAAGCATTTTTTCTTATTTTAAAATGTTTTTCTAACTGTTCTATAGTCATCATATACTTCCCTCATCTATGTCATACTCGAATTTCTACTTGTTCTCCTTGCATGAGCAGGATTGTCCTTGAATATATAGAATACTAGAAAACATCGCATCTTTAAAGTGCGGAGGAGGTTCTCCATTGGATATTACAGCGCTGCAACAACAGTTAGAGCTTATACAACAAAATGACTATACGCAACTGCAACATATAGATATTAATGAGTTAACGCTCAATATGCTTCAGTATATCGGAACAACTGATAGTTACGTTCGTTACCAACTTATATATAAATGTTTTGCACATTTCATTCATCATGAATTCCTTATGGATGATCAGTTGAAATTACTTCTACAAACTTGTTTAAGTGATGAGTATTTATATTGTGACATTCACTCCCCACTTACAGATGGGGTTTTCACACGTTCTTATACTGTTTCATTACTTGCATTAATACTCCAATTTGCTAACTCGCACTACTTTTTTACAGAGGAGGATATCGAAGAAATAAAAAACAAACTCATTACATACACAAACTTAGAAATGGATTTTCGAGGCTATATTGAAAATAAAGGATGGGCTCATTGTCTTGCCCACGTATCTGATGCCTTTTCTGAAATTGTTCACAATTCCTATACGACCTTTGAATGGTACGAGGAATTAATTCATTGTTTATTAAATAAAATTTTCATCCCATCGGATCTTTTTCATAATAATGAAGATGAACGAATTGTTACACCGTTACTATCTATGCTATATCATGACTTTCCGCAAGATGAGTTAATTTCAATTATTTATAAAAAAATAAAAAGGCTTCCTCAAATTAGAAAACGCCTTTCCCTTAATGAGTATTGTATTTTATGCGCAAACATTAAAATCTTTTTACGCACATTATTTTTTAGAACAAAAGATGATCATAACTTAGCATTTACAGCACGTAAAACAGAAAAAATGTTAAAAGAACTGCCTAATTATTATTAAATATAAGGAGAAGACATATGGGCTATATTGAAGACATGAGAAATCTAGTAGGAAATCATCCACTCATTTTAATCGGATCACACGCCATTATATTAAATGAGAAAAATGAAATATTACTGCAGCTCCGTACAGATTTTAATCGCTGGGGCATTATTGGTGGCGCCTTAGAATATAACGAAACGTTAGAAGACGCTTTACAACGAGAAGTATATGAAGAAACTGGACTTATCATTAAAAATCCAGAACTATTCCGTACATACTCAGGACCTGATTTCTTTCAAATCTATCCAAACGGTGATCAAGTACATGGTGTACTCGTTGTTTATATTTGCCGCGAATTCAATGGTGAACTTGTATGCGACCAAACGGAATCGAAAGAACTACGCTTCTTTCCGCTAGATGAGTTACCTAGTAATCTTCCTCCTGTTATTGAGAGAATTATTAAGGGGTTTCAGCACTCCAATTAAAAAACATTACATATTAAAACAATCTCATTTCCCGTTATTATAACGAGAAATGAGGTTGTTTTATTTCACTGTAAATCCTAATTATCCCCTTAATAGTTAGATTGTTATCTCAATCTGGTTTCCTTCAGGATCACTTACTACACTTTCATAGTAACCATCCCCTGTAGTACGTGGGCCGTTTAACACAGGGGATCCTGCTTCTCTTAATGTATTAGTTAATTCATTCACTTTTTCTTTACTACCTACAGAAAAAGCAATATGCGCATATCCTATTGTTTGTGTTTGTGTATTATCGTCTATCCCTACTTGCCTCATAAGTTCTAAACGTGCTCCACCTTCAAAAGTTATAAAATAAGATTCAAACTGCTTTTTCGGATTGTGATATAAGCTATTTTCTTCACCACCGAAGTACTGTTTATAGAAATCACGCATTCCTTCTAAATCATTCACCCAAATTGCTACATGTTCAATTTTCATAATCGACACCTTTTCTTTTACAGTATTCAACCAACAATTTGATATTTAATTTTCTTTGCTTGTTCTTGTTATCATCAGATCAAGTCCAAGACTTTTTAATCCATATAAATAATCTTCTTTCCAATCGCTCACTGTTATTTTCGGAATATGTTCTGCCGGAATGTACTTCGGACAAGTTTTTACAATTTGATCTATTACGAATTGATTCAATTCATCATCACAGAAGATAAAGGCATGAGGGTTAATAATAGCTATACATGTAGCTATTAAACGAGTAATGGCATCTATATTATATTGCTCTGGATTATTTGAATCTCTTACTGCATCTTCACTTCTCAAAGATTGTAAGAAGTTTTTATTATCATACTGTGGAACGAAAGATATCTCCCCTGAGAAAAAGGTACTCCCTCGTACCACATCTCCATTTATCATAATTCCCGCCCCTGGGCCATTTTGACCTGAATACAAATACACAAGAGATGAATTGTCGTTATTTCCAGTGCCTTTATAATAACCAAGCACTGCGGCATTCATATCATTTTCTATTACTACAGGTATTGAAAACAGATCCTCCAAGTGACTTTTTAAATTAAAGTTTTGGAACTTTTCATAACCAGGAATATAGAAAATACGACCATTATCAACCGAACCAGGCACACCAATTGATATAGAGCTGATTTTCGGAAATGTAGCTATAAGACTTTCTATATGTTCTGTTAATAAATGTACGCCCGTATCCATCAATACACTTGAAGTACTTCCTTGTTCTTTTACTTCCCCTAAACAGTTGAAAATTGTATAGTTTGTCTCATTTTTTTCTAAAAATATCGCTAAACCTAACATATATTCCGGATTATACGCATATCGTTTCGCTCTTCTTCCGCCACTTGAATCATCTAAACCGACTAAAGTGACTTCACCGTCTTGTTTCATATTTTCTATAAATTTACTTATCGTTGGAAAACTAATTTCTAATGTATTACTAAGTTCAACTTTCGTTGCACTTCCTTGCTCTAGAAGAGCTGTACGAATGCCGCGAAGGATCGTCTCTTTAATCGATTTTTGAGTAACAAATTGTTCACTCAAATCGCTCACCACCTTAATCAACATACTTATTAAATTCTTTTAATAAGTTGCGTTGACAATATATCATACATCATTTTCTAAAGCAATAAAGATGATATATTTAGGATGCATGCAATTGTTATTTAGCTCGCTGTATTCTCTCTCGTAACAGATGATACAATTCCAGACAAAAGAACAAATAATAAAACAGCTAGCAAGGCATTACGTATTCCGAATGCTTCTCCAAGTATCCCTAAAAATGGTGGTCCGACTAAAAAGGCTGTATAACCAATGATAGAAACTGCAGCAACATTAGAAGCCGCATTTTCACGGTCATCCCCAGCAGCTGACAGACCAATTGGGAAACCTAGCGCTGCACCAATCCCCCACAGTACTACACCAAATGCTAGAAAATACGAATTACTCCCAAATATTACGATTGAAATTCCTAGAATCGCCATCATAATAGTGGCACGTACGACAGCGACACGACCGAATCGATCAAGGAAATAGCTGCTACACATACGAGTTAACGTCATTGCTAATACAAAAATTGTGTACATAATAGAACCTGCCACTATACTTTGCTCATGTCCATCTACCATCACGATAGGTAGCCAATCATTTGCACTACCTTCTGCAAATGCCATTCCAAGTACAAAAAGACCAATTAAAAACACCTTTTTTTCCATACGTAAGGTCGTATGCTTCTCTCTCCTTTTGTTCCGCGATTTCTCCTTCTTTCCTGTTCCATGCGGAAGAAAACGATACACCATACATACAAGTAATACAAACACGACCGAAATCGCAAGAAACTGATACTGAATCGGGATGTGAAGCGACGCTGCGACAGAACCACTGAGCGCGCCTACTAAAGTTCCTACACTAAAAAAGCCATGGAATTTCGGAAGAAGAGTTGTTCCTAATTTCTGCTCAATGGAAGAACCTTCTACATTTAATGCGACTTCCGCCAATCCGTATCCTACTCCAAATACTAGTAAGCTACTAAAAGCACCAATGCTAGAAACAAAATAAATATTTAAACCTAAACAAATCAATCCAACAATCATAAAAAACATACTGCCTATAATAACGTCTCTAGCTCCCTTACAGTCAATAAAGCGGCTTGCACTCAGTAAACCAATTATTGAACCGACAGATAGTCCGAACAAAATCCAGCCCATTTCTGCATTTGACACTGCTAAAATATCTCGAGTAGCTGCTGTTCTTGAAATCCATGTAGCAAACGCGACACCTGGCAAAGCAAATAAGAGAAAAAGAGCATTTCGAGAGGCACGTAATGTCTTTGTATGATTGTCCGCACTATATTTCTCCATATGAAACACCTTTCACATTGTCTATACGATAATTTACGAACTAGTGAAAACGCCCTTTATTCGTCTATCGTTTTAATAACTTTAGCTGGATTACCACCAACTACTACATTATGAGGTACATCTTTTGTCACAACTGCCCCTGAGGCAATTACAGCATTATCACCAATTGAAATACCAGGGTTAATAATAGCGCCCCCGCCAACCCAAACATTGTTACCTATCTTTACCGGCTTTCCATATTCTTTGCCAGAGTTCCGCTCTACCGGATGCAACGGATGCGTAGCAGTATAAATGTGAACACCAGGTGCAAACATACAATTATCACCGATTCGCACTTCACAAACGTCCAAAATCACACAATTAAAATTTGCGAAAAAGCTCTTTCCAACATGGATATTGTAGCCGTAATCACAACGAAAATCAGGATTAATTTGGGCTTTCCCATCAGCTGAAGAACCTAAAAGCTGATTTAATAACGTAAAACGTTGTTCATCTCCTGTCTCCATCGCCTCGTTATAAAGGCGTGTTAAACGTTTTGCCTCCACCCTATCAGCCACTAATTCTTCGTCATCCGCAATATACATTTCTCCCGCTAACATCTTTTCTTTCTCTGTTTTCATCCAATCATCTCCTCGTTATAGAATGAATTACACTTATTAAACAACTTTAATAAGTGACTTTAATTATACTTATTAAACACATTTAATAAGTATCCCTATATTAGCATATTTTTTAATATGTGCAACTAATAAGTTTTGAAAGGAAATGTGAACTCCTTACTTCACCTAACGAAATGACGAAGAAATAATTAAAATTTAAATCGGAAAATAAGGGAACGCTTAACGTTCCCTCTCAAATCCAATCCGTTTTTTAATTTCCGCTAAATTTACCTTTGCGATAGCTCGTGCCCTCTCAGCACCTCTCTCTAACGCTTCATATAATAAATGCGGCTCATTCATATACATCTCATATTTCTCACGAGGTCCGGCTAATTCACGGTCTACAACGCGAAACAACTCTTTTTTCACATCGCCCCATCCAATGCCAGTTTCATACTTTTCACGCATTGACTGCATTTCATCTTCTGCCGCAAACTCTTTATAAATCATAAATAACGTTTCCAATTCTTTCGGTTCATTTGGAAGTGAAGAATCGGTTTTGATTTTAAATATTAACTTTCGTAGCTTTTCTTGCTCTGCAAATAACGGGATCACATTTCCGTAACTTTTACTCATTTTTCTTCCATCAAGACCAGGTAATATTGCACCTTCTTCTTGTATGACATACTCCGGAAGCGTAAATGTCATGCCAAATGTATGATTAAAATACGCCGCAATATCACGCGCAATTTCAATATGCTGAATTTGATCTTTTCCAACTGGTACATGAGTAGCTTGAAATAGTAATATGTCAGCTGCCATTAAAATCGGATACGTATATAATCCCATATTCACACCTGCATCAATTTCTAATCCCGCTTCTTTATTTTGCTCTACCTTCGCCTTATACGCATGGGCACGGTTCATAAGCCCTTTCGGAGTTAGACAAGCTAATATCCAAGCTAATTCTAGAATTTCCGGCACTTCCGTTTGTCGGTAAAAAATAACATCTTCTCCAAGCCCAAGTGATAACCAAGTAGCAGCTACCTCTTTCGTATAACTACTGAACTTCTCTGGATCATGCACTGCATTTAACGCATGATAATCAGCTATAAAGTACAATGCTTTTCCTTCTTTGTTTTTTGACATTTGTAATGCAGGTTTAATCGCACCAATATAATTGCCTAAATGCGGGTAACCTGTTGGTTTAATTCCTGTTAACATAATTTTCTCGCTCATCCTAACTCCTCCTTTCTCAAAATAAAAAGAGCCCCTCATCCTAAAAAAAGGACGAGAGACTCCCGCGGTACCACCTTAATTAGCTATATTATAGCTCACTTCAACTTCTTAACGTGAAGTAACCGTCTTTGCCTACTCATTTCAGCTAGAAGCTCCAGAGCCCATTCCATATTCATCCCTTACTGATTCCCACCACACATCAGCTCTCTGAAAAGTTTCGAATATGTACTCTTCTCTTTCATTGCTTTTAGGGTTTTTTTTACAGTTTATCACATTTAACTTTCAAATAAACCTAAATTTTCCGTTTTATATAGCAGGAATTTCCACCTTAATTGTCTAATAGTATATAGGTTTGCAGAAATACTCGAAACAACTTTGGAGGTTTTTTCATGGTAAAATATATATCCATTTTAGGTTCAACAGGATCCATTGGCACATCTGCATTAGATGTCGTTTCCGCTCATCCTGAACATTTTAAAATCGTCGGTTTAACCGCGAATTATAATATCGATCTTCTCGAAAAACAAATCGAATCGTTTCAGCCTCGTATTGTAAGCGTAGCGACAAAAGAATTAGCGGATACATTACGTTCTCGTATTTCAACAAATACAAAAATTACATATGGAACTGATGGTTTACTTGAAGTATCTACCCATCCTGATACAAATCTTGTATTAAGTTCAGTTGTCGGTGTTTCAGGTTTACTCCCAACAATTGAAGCATTAAAGGCGAAGAAAGATATCGCTATCGCTAACAAAGAAACTTTAGTTGCAGCTGGACATATCGTCACCGAACTAGCGAAACAAAACGGATGCCGCCTAATTCCAGTTGATAGTGAACATTCAGCCATTTTCCAATGTTTAAATGGGGAAAATAATAAGGAAATCGAAAAATTAATTGTTACAGCTTCTGGCGGCGCTTTTCGTGATAAAACACGTGAAGAAATGAAAATATTACAAGCGAAGGATGCTTTAAAACACCCAAACTGGCTAATGGGTGCAAAACTAACGATTGATTCTGCTACGTTAATGAATAAAGGTTTTGAAGTAATGGAAGCGAGATGGCTATTTGATATTCCTTATGAAAAAATTAATGTTATGATTCATAAAGAAAGTATCATTCACTCTTTAGTGGAGTTCATTGACGGATCAGTTATAGCGCAGCTCGGTGCCCCTGATATGAGAATGCCAATTCAATATGCGTTTCACTACCCTACTCGGCTACCTTCTTCCTATGAAAAGTTAAATTTATTAGAAATCGGTAGCTTACATTTTGAAAAACCAGATTTAAAGAAGTTCCCTTGTCTACAATACGCATATGAATGTGGGAAAATTGGCGGTACAACTCCTGCTGTATTAAATGCAGCAAATGAAATTGCAAATGCACTATTCCTAAAAAATGAAATTGCCTTTTTCGATATTGAAAAAACAATCTACAAAACAATTGAAGCTCATCATAACATAAAAGATCCTTCATTAGACGCCATATTAGAAGCGGATCAATGGGCGCGCGAATATGCACATCAATTGTTAATAAAAAAGAGCTAAAACAGTTTTATCTGTTTTAGCTCTTTTTTTACGTATTCAACTTAACAAATCTATAACTATGCGTAACTAAAACTTTTAATATCGCATACCCTGGAATTGCTAAAATAATCCCCATAATTCCAAATAAATTCCCCGCAGTTAAAATGATAAATATAATAGTAATCGGGTGAATATCTAACTTTTTCCCCATGACTTGCGGAGAAATAAATTTACCTTCTGCTAATTGTACAATCATCATAACGATAATTACTTTTAACACCATTGATGGCGAGTCGATAAATGCGATAATTAAAGCTGGTGTAATTGCAATGATTGGTCCTACGTACGGAACGATATTTACAATCATCGCTAAAATAGCAAGTAGTACCGCATATTTAATACCAATAATAAGATAACCGATTAATAGCATAATACCGATAAATAAACTAACAATAATTTGCCCTCTAATATACGAACTAATCGCATAATGCATATCATCTAGTATTCTCTTCGCAGCTGGTTGTCTTTGCTCAGATATAAACTTTAAAAAATGATTCGGTAATTGCTCACCATCTTTTAAAAGATAGAACAAAATAAATGGAACCATTACAAATGTTAAAACAACTTCAGTAATTGTACTTAAAAATCCAGTTACATTTCCTGTTACTGATGATAATGATTTTGTAAAGTTCATTGTAGAGTCTTTTACAATATTAGCAAAATCAACATTTAAACTTTCCTGCATTCTACCAATTACATTACTTTCTCCAAATTTACGTGCTGCCCTTTCGATTTCATGCCCGAAATATGGCAAGTTATCTATTAAAGCATTTACTTGATCTTTAATAATTGGAATAACCGTGACCGCAAGAAAAACAAATAATCCAAGAACAATTATATATATCGAGGCAATTGACACAATTCTCGACACACCTTTTCTCTCTAAAAGAGAAACGAATGGATGCAATATATAAAATAGTACTCCCGCTAATAATACTGGGAAAAAGATTGTTTTTAAAAATACGACGAACGGTGTAAAGACGAATGATATTTTTGTAAGTAATAATATATTTACAAACAGCAACGCGAATCCAAGTAGTACAGCTAAATAATTTTGTTCTTTAAAAAACTTTTTCAACTTATCTCTTTTTCTTATATTTACTTTCTCCAAGTGTACCACCTCTCTAATTAGGAAAAGCCCTAAAAGGGCTTTATAAAACAATCAGTAATAGCCTTTATTTTCTTGCAGCTTTTACTACAAATGATACAATAAGAATTAACACAATTGCACCTAATAATGCTGGCACGACATGAATCCCACCAAATGATGGCCCAAAAGATCCAAATAATCTACTACCTAACCAAGCTCCTAGTAAACCAGCAATTATATTTCCAAACATACCAGCTGGAAAATTTTTACCCGTTATAGAACTAGCAATTATACCTATAATAGCACCAACTATTAATGTAATAATCCATCCCATTTTTAGTCCCTCATTTCTATTATAGTTTGTATTATCAAATACAAGAGTAGCTAAACTCTTATATAAGATTACGTATTTATCTACGCTAACCATATCCTACTATAGAAATATACCTACGAACATTTTATGTATGGAGATACATATATTATATGCAAAAAAGAAAAAAATTGTCAAACTTACCCACAAATCAATTATATTAATATATCATATTTAAAGGAGGTGTTATTATCTATGATTCATAAATTACTTCCCACTTTTTATGAAGTAGCATCATCCATTTTAAATGTTCAAATTCCAGCTTATAAAATTGAAGCAGACTTTTTAAACAGTACTGCAATACCTCGTTTATATGATACTGTAAACGATATTCAAAATTGTGATGAAACATTCTATGGATATTTCTCTGAAAATAAACTCGTCGGCTTTATTTCTTTTATACAAGAAGAAGAACTAATCGATATCCACAGATTAGTTGTATCGCCCGATTTTTTTCAAAAAGGAATCGCAACGAAACTGCTACTTTATATATTTAACATGTTCTCGTCTTCAATGACATACATTGTACAAACAGGTAAAGCCAATACTCCAGCTCTCACATTATATAAAAAACACAGCTTCATTGAAGTAACAGATACAACACTACCTGATGGCATGATTCTTACGCAACTCAAAAGACAGAAAACACAAAATAGTTTGACTTAATTATTTATTTATGTTATTTTTTACTTTATACAACCTTTTGCTGAGTCCAAATTTTGGAGCGGGGGAACCATTTTTGTAGCTATGCTACTTGGGGCGAATCTTTTTCAAGTAGGGAAACTCTCACTTCCCGAGTCCGACAGCTAACCTCGTAAGCGTAATGGGAGAGGAAGGTGCTTTTTGCCTATGTTACACACTTTGCCTCCTTAGTTATAAATATGGAATCGATATCAATCAGAAAACTATATTTATAGAAAAGGAGACTGGTACAATGTTACGTTTATCAGATCACGCAATAAAAATGATGGAGCAAAGACTTCGACTCGAACAACACCGCACATATCAAGCAAATAAAGTTGTAGATAACTTACATCACAAATACTTCTTTCAGCATATTTTTCAACCGAAAAGATAAAGAAAATGTTTATTTAATATTAAAAAACACAAGGTGTGTCTATAAAGACATTCCTTGTGTTTTTTATATTCCCTATACTTTTTATAATATCCTCACTACATTTAAACTTGCTGTAATCGTGCCTGCAATAGTGGTCACATGCCCAACACCTAATGGACCATTTTGTAATATTAACGTTGAATTTGCACTCGCTACATTCACAAGAAGTGTATTTGAAATAGCTGGTTCGATTACTACAGTTGATGTCGTTACGTTTTGTATAAAACTCCCTGTTATTTGTGTTCCATTTAATAGTAACCTAACAGATACAGTCTCATTCCCACCATTCGCGTCCCCTTGGAAATAGTAGCTTACTAAATATATTCCTGGTGTGGATACCGTGACAGTTGTAGCACTAGTTAAAGATACACCAGCTCCATATACAGTGGATCCTGAATTAATTGGAATGTTGGCATTTGCTGCAATTGTACTTGTTGAGGTAGAAAAGAAATAGCCGCCACCTGTTGATATTGCAGACGATCCAGTTGGACCGGTTGATCCAGTTGAACCTGTAGCACCAGTTGGACCCGTTACTCCGGTTGAACCGGTTGCACCGGTTACTCCTCTTATTCCTTGTATCCCTGTCGGTCCAGTCGCACCTGTTGAGCCAGTCGATCCAGTTGCTCCAGTCGATCCGGTCACTCCTTGTGGACCTTGCACTCCTTGAATTCCTTGAGAACCTGTTACTCCAGGTGCCCCGGTTGCTCCGGTTGCTCCCGTGGCACCTTGTGGACCTTGTATTCCTTGCACTCCTTGTGGACCAGTTGCTCCCGTCGGTCCTGTTGCTCCCGCCTGCCCCGTTACCCCTTGTGGACCTTGTATTCCTTGCACTCCTTGTGGACCAGTTGCTCCCGTCGGTCCTGTTGCCCCTGTTAGACCGGTTGGACCGGTTGCTCCGGTTATTCCTTGTATTCCTTGAGGTCCAGTTGGGCCTGTTGGACCAATCTGACCTTGTATTCCTTGAAGACCTTGAATGCCCTGTGGACCGGTTGGACCCTGGATTCCTTGTATTCCCTGAATTCCTTGCGGGCCTGTTGCACCCGTTGGACCAGTTGGACCCTCTGGACCTTGCACTCCTTGTATTCCAGTCGCACCGGTTGGACCTATATCTCCTTGTGGACCTTGTATTCCTTGGATTCCTTGAGGACCAGTTGGACCTGTTATACCACTTGGCCCTTGCACTCCTTGCACTCCTTGTGGACCGGTTGGACCAATCGGACCTTGGATTCCTTGTAGACCCTGTAAACCTGTTGGTCCGGTTGCTCCCATTACTCCTTGCTCACCTTGTATTCCTTGTATTCCTTGAGGACCAGTTGGACCTATTTGCCCCTGTGCCCCTTGCACTCCTTGTGGACCTGCCTGGCCAGTTGCTCCTATCGGTCCTTGTACTCCTTGTAAACCCTGTAATCCAGTTGGACCGGTTACTCCCATTACTCCTTGCGGACCTTGAATGCCTTGGTCACCCGTTGGACCGGTTGCCCCCATTGGTCCCTGTACTCCTTGCAAACCTGTTAAACCAGTTACTCCGGTTGGGCCAATCACTCCTTGTACGCCTTGGATTCCAGTCGTCCCAGTTGCTCCTGTCACTCCGGTTGCCCCAGTTGCTCCCGTCGGACCAGTTGGACCTCCTGGAGATCCTGCTGGACCAGTTGGGCCGGTTGGGCCTCCTGGAGGACCGGTTGGACCGGTTGCTCCTGTTGGACCTGTTGCAGATCCAGTTGGGCCGATTCCCCCAGTTGAGCCTGTTGAGCCTGTTGGACCTGGATCCCCTTGCAAGCCCGTTACTCCTGTTGGTCCTATTACACCTTGCACTCCTTGTATCCCCTGAGAACCTGTTGGACCAGTTAGACCCATCTCACCTTGTGGCCCTTGTAAACCTTGAACGCCAGTTGCTCCTGTTGGTCCCATTGGCCCTTGTTCCCCTTGAATTCCTTGAGAGCCTGTTGGACCGGTTGGACCAATCGGACCCTGAATGCCTTGTATACCTGTTACACCTTGTAAACCACTACTCCCTAAATCCCCTTGCATACCTTGTATACCAGTATTTCCTGTTGGACCAGTCGGACCTAATTCGCCTTGCACTCCTTGTATACCTTGTATTCCTGTTGGACCCGCCTGCCCGATTTCACCTTGCATACCTTGAATGCCTTGTATTCCTGTTAGACCTGTTTCTCCCATTGGACCAGGTATTCCTTGGATTCCTTGAATTCCGGTTGGACCGGCTGGCCCCCTTTCTCCTTGTATACCTTGAACACCTTGAATTCCCTGTGGACCTTGTTCCCCCATCGGTCCTTGACTCCCTTGAGAACCTCGTGGTCCAGTTAAACCTGTTGGGCCTATTGGACCGATTTCTCCCTGCACCCCTTGCACTCCTTGAATTCCTGTCGGACCCGTTGGACCAATTGGCCCTTGAACGCCTTGTATTCCTTGCGGGCCAGTCGGTCCACCTAAAGAACCTGTCGGACCGGTTGGTCCAGTTGGCCCCGTAATACCTGACGGCGGAAAAGGAATAGGTGCTTGAAACTTACTACACTTATCTTGATGTTTCACAAGCATCTCCTCCCGTTTATAACGCATCAAACTATTTTTAATATATTTAAACTAGCTGTTATCACACCAGATAATGTTGTTACATGACCAACACCTAATGGACCATTTTGTAATGACAAAGTGGAATTTGAAGAAGTAACTTCAATTATCATCGTATTCGAAATCGCTGGTTCTAATATAAAACCTGCTGTAACATAAAAAATAAAACTCCCTGCGACTTGCGTTCCGTTTAATGTAAGCCTTACCGAAATCGTTTCATTTCCAGCGGTTGGATCTCCCTGAAAATAATAACTTATTAAATATATTCCCGGCGTACTTAACGTTACAGTTGTTGAATTTGTTAAACTTACACTAGAACCAAAAATTGTAGATCCAGAATTGATTGGTATTAGCGTATTCGCTGCAATTACAGTCGTTGCAGTAGAAAAGAAATAACCGCCCCCGCTAGGTAAACCAGTCGCCCCAGTCGCTCCTACTATTCCTAGAAACCCTATAGGCCCACTCCCCCCAGTTACTCCTATAGGTCCCACCGCTCCAATTGATCCTTGACTACCTTGTGCTCCAACTGACCCTATGCTACCACTAACCCCTGTCATTCCACTTACACCAGTTGGACCTTGTATACCTTGTATACCCTGGATTCCTTGTATTCCAGTTACCCCTGTTGTCCCTGTTTCCCCTGTCATTCCCGTAATTCCTTGTATCCCTATAATTCCTTGAACACCTTGCAACCCTTGTGCTCCAGCTACTCCTGTTTCTCCCGCCTGGCCTGTTTCTCCAGTTTCACCAGTAATCCCAACATTTCCTTGTGGTCCTTCGGGTCCCTGAATACCTTGCGGGCCTTGTATTCCTTGCGGGCCTGTTATGCCGTCTTCCCCCACATTCCCTTGTGGACCTCTAATTCCTTGCGCTCCTGTTGGACCTGTTATTCCTTGGATTCCTTGAACACCTTGAGAGCCTTGCGCTCCTGTTGGGCCTACTATACCTTGTATTCCTTGAGACCCTTGCAAACCAATTGCTCCTGCCTGACCTGTTATTCCTTGAACTCCTTGTATACCTTGAGCACCTTGTGGGCCAGTCAATCCATTTTCCCCTTGTATTCCTTGCACTCCTTGAAGACCTTGTACTCCAGCTGCTCCTGTTTCCCCTCGTATTCCTTGTAGACCTTGTATACCTTGTGCTCCAGCTGCTCCTGTTTCTCCTCGTATTCCTTGTGGACCTTGTACTCCAGCTACTCCTGTTGTACCATTGGAACCAGTTATGCCTTGTAATCCTTGCATACCTTGTGCTCCTGTTGGACCAGTTACTCCTTGTATACCTTGCATTCCTTTAGGACCTTCTGCACCAGTTGGACCGATTTCTCCCTGCGGACCTTGTATACCTATGGGACCTTCTACACCGGTTGCTCCTGTTATTCCTTGGTTACCTTGTGGACCTTGTGCACCTTGTACTCCAACTGCTCCAACTACACCTTGGGAACCTCGAGGACCTATTACACCTTGAGGACCACTCGGACCAGTTATCCCTTGTATTCCTTGTATACCTATTGCACCAGTCACACCTGTTACACCCCGTGCACCAGTTCCACCCGTTGGACCTGTTGGTCCCCCAGGTGGACCGGGTGGGCCAGATGGACCAGGCACTCCACTAGATGGACCAATTGGACCAGTAGTGCCCATCGGACCACCCGGTGGTCCTTCTAGGCCTTGTGTACCAATACTCCCTGTTGCTCCTGTTATCCCTCGTACTCCTTTTACCCCTTGAAAACCTATTGATCCGCCTATTCCTTGTATTCCTTGAGAACCTTGTGGACCTTGTGGGCCTATCACACCTGTTATCCCCTTTATTCCACTTATGCCTTGTGATCCTTGTATTCCAGTAGAACCAATTGGACCAATGACACCTTGTATCCCTTGATCACCTTGCGGTCCTTGCCCTCCAGTAATTCCTTGTATTCCTTGCGGGCCTTCTTCTCCCTGTATACCCGTAGCTCCTTCCTCTCCCTGTATTCCTTTCGCTCCTTGGGAACCTTGTGGACCCGTTACACCAGAGATGCCAGTTTCACCCATCTCACCTTGCATTCCTTGTGCTCCCGTTTGTCCCCGCTCCCCTATTTCTCCTTGTATTCCTTGCGGGCCTTGTAAGCCTTGACTACCAGTAGGGCCTTGCACTCCTTGTATCCCTTCTAGTCCTTGTACTCCAATATCACCAATTGGACCTTGGTTTCCAATTAATCCTTGAGAACCTTGTAAACCAATTGGACCAGTAACCCCTTGCTCTCCAGTATCACCAACGGCACCTTGGATTCCTTGAACTCCTGTTGTCCCTCGCGGACCTTGGATTCCTTGAATACCTTGAGGACCTTGTGGACCAGTTGCTCCTCTAGGTCCAGTGATTCCCGGAGGCCCGACCGGACCTTCATGCCCTCCAGTTGGGCCTGTTGGACCACTGTTACCAGTAGGGCCAGTTGCTCCTTCAAGCGGAAGAGGCAGTGCCACTCCAAATTTTTTGCACTTTCTATGATGACGCACAACAATCCCCCTTCCCCAAAATAATTACACTTTTTATATGAAATGCATTTTTATATGAAAAGTACATCTTTGACCTCATTTTTTAAAAATAAAGAAGCCTATCATTTCATTTATTTGAAATGATAGGCTTCTTTTTATAAAGCATTTTACTTCTTCGCCTTAATAATAAAAGTAGTTGGTACCATTCTAGCTTTATATAAAGAATAATATTTCGTAGAAGGTGTAGCTACTTCTTCATCAAATACACGAGACGGTTCAGGCTCTTCTATTCTCTCAATTGTAAATCCCACTCTATTTAACTCATTTATGTATGTACTTATTTTTCTCTTATATAATGTCGCTTGTACATTTTCTCCTTTAAATGTTTCAAACGTAATAGGAGTTTCCTCATGATAAGAAGACTTAAAAGCAATTTCTTCTGTACCATATTGTAAATTTGAATATACCGGATGCTCCCAACTAAAAACAAAGCTTCCTCCTGGCTTTACATATGAATGAATCAGTTCCAACGTTTTTCCTAAATCTGAAGTCCAACCTAATGCATAAATGGAATATACAATATCAAAATACCCTTTCGGAATATCCACTTCCTCTTCCATTGCTTCCTCATATTCATTTTGTTCAAACATTTCAATTGCCTTCCTGTTAATGTTCAAGTAACTACCTCCGAAGTGAATGAATTCATCTATTCCCTATCATTATTTTAATATGTAAAAATTGTAATTTCTATAAAAATAAGATTGCTTCGTATTAAGCTCTTTCTCCTGTCTACATTTCATCATATATTTGGATATCCAATTCGTAATGATTTTATCAACACCGCTTTGTAAAGAAAATAAATACCTACTGTAAAAATACTGATTCTCAACAATAAGTAAACTTTTCAATCTCCCTTAAATTGGATATATAACCTATATTAATTTACATATTATGGTACAATAAAAAGTGCTAGCTAAACATTTACGTTCCACACTAGCAGTCTAGCAATACCAAAATCAAAAATCACTTGAAATTGGGGGATGTTATGAAAAAGAAATTAATTGTTCTTCTATTCATCGGAATCATTTTATCCGGATGTTCAACTATAGTAGAAAATTCTTTAGAAACCGGAAGCGGCAGTATTGAATTATTAACACCAACGATTACAACAAAAGATAATGAATTAGAAATTAAGACTGAAGGTATTGATGAAAATAAAGTAACTTTTATTTATGTTGCCAATAAAAAAGTATTGGAACAAAAAATAAATAATGGTGAATCCTACAAACTTAACATTAAAGATATCGAGCACGCTCATAGGACAGACTACAAGCCAAGAGTTCAACTTTTGCAAACGAAAGATGATAACGAAGATGGCGACATGGCAACCTTTAAACAAGTTAGATATACAGTTGAAAAAAAGTAGTTTTATAGTTATTTCATTTAAATATAACAACCGAAAATATACTTTTAACAGAGGGTAAATATAAGAGGTGCTAATATGAAAAGACGATGGATTTTTTGGTGGATTGGCAACATATTTTGGATTACCATTTTTGGGATATTAGCAGCTATCATTTGGCTAAGAGAGGTTGATGGTGCTGGTGTTACTCAAACACCAAAGCTTAAATTAGTCGCATTTATCGTTTTATTAATTGCATTTATATTACCACTAATTATTCAAGTTGTATGGTTAATTGTTAATCTGAGAAAAAGCAGAAAAAAATAACGCAGAAAAAAGAGAGGAATCTTTTTCAATATAGATTCCTCTCTTTTTTCTATGGGGATTATGCCGTGCTTTTAAAGCTGCACTACTCCCTTTTCTTTACGATGCATGTTCATCTTTCTTCTTCTTCAACAATGCTCTCTTTTTCATTGCCTTCGTTAAATATCCACCTTTAAACGAACGGATTTCATAAGAAGACATAAACGCTTTTGGTGCAATTTCATTAATAATTTCTAACAGTTCTTTTTCTCTAGAACGCTTTGCAACGATATCTAAGCGATAACGTATAGAATTTATTCCTTCACCTTCAAATACTGTAACGCCAAATCCAAAATGGCGTAATTCATTTACTAATTCATTACAACGGTCTAGCAAACTAACTTGATACGTAATATATCCAATTGCTAATTTATTTTCTATATAACCGCCTAATAATAGTCCCGCACTAAAGCCGATGACATAGGCAACAATGTTCATCCAATTTGATAAATCTTGAAACACAATACCTAAACTGACAATATAAATTGCTCCTTCTAACAATCCTACACCTGCAGCGGATCTTGTTTGATTCTTTACAAGCAAAATCGTACGGATTGTTAAAGTTGGAACGTAAATAATTTGAAGCACAAAAATAAGTAAAGCTTGTAACATTGGTATCCACCTCTTTCGCAAATTCTTTTGTCATGATAACATACATAAGCTTTAGAAATCGATGGGTTTTTTAATTTTTTTTAATTTTTTTTCATACTATTGAAATGCCCCAAAAATAAGCGTATTATGTTTGGCATAAATTCGATAAGTACCAGTAAATCATTCGTATTATATCATTTATTTTTAAACGCAAAAAAGGAACCTGATTAGGTCCCTTTCATCAGAGTTCTATGTTTTTCGAAGCATTTTCCTTTTGCTTCTCTTCTTCTTTTACTAGCTGCATATTTGCATAGGCTAAATTCGCAATCATTAAAAAGTGTCCACCCAATATTCCAGTACCGAATGCCCACATTTCCATTTCATGCTCAATTTCAAACATAATGATAGCCCCTAATATTGCGGCTGCAAATCGGTTTAGAACTCCTAATCCAGGAGCCTTTTCTTTCATCACGATACTTCTTCCTAATTTCTCCACTCTGCGAGCTAATAGCCAAAGACAATATGCGCTAACTGCTAAACCGATACCGAACCCTGTCACTTGTTTCCCAAACGGAGTAACCGCCCACATTAGTAGTAAACCACTAAAGATCGTATACAATTGTAATCGATATACACGTAAGGCTACTTGAATCAAAATATCCGCTCCTAATTTCACATTTTATTATGTGTCAGAAGAAAAGCAGCAACTTACACAGTTGCTGCTTTCTCTTGTTCTTGTTCATGATCCATTTTTTGAATTTCAACACGTTTAATTTGATAAGCATCTTTTTCTAATACTTTAAATTCATAGCCTTCTGCTTCAACGTATTGTCCTTCTTCGATTTCATGATTTTGCATCATAATCCATCCACCGATTGTATCCACATCGTCTTCTTCAATGTGTAATCCAAACAAATCTTTTACTTCTGAGATAAGCACTTTTCCATCAACAATTTTATGATACTCGTTCACATGTTGAATTGGTGGTGCTTCATCTTCATCATATTCATCACGAATTTCGCCGACGATTTCCTCCAATATATCTTCAAGCGTTACAATTCCAGCTGTTCCTCCGTACTCATCATATAAAACAGCCATTGGAATTCGCTTCTTCTGCATTTGCAGTAATAAATCATGAATTGGAGTCGTTTCCATAACTTCAATAATCGGACGCATATACGTGCGAATCGATGATAAATCTTCTTGATCGTTGTTCATATATCGAATAAAGAAATCTTTTACGTTGACCATACCGATAATATCATCTTTATCTTCTCCAAAAATCGGATAACGTGTGTATCGTTCATTTTGGATTACTTTCATGTGTTCTTCTACTGAATCTTCAAGATAGAAACCAACGATTTCTGTACGCGGTACCATGATTTCTTTCGCAATGCGATTATCAAATTCAAAGATATTATTTACATACTTGTATTCAGCTTGATTAATTTCGCCACTTTCATAGCTATCCGAAAGAATAAGACGTAATTCTTCTTCTGTATGAGCTACTTCATGTTCAGAAGCTGGTTTCAAACCGAATAAACCAGTTATAATACGAGCTGAACCGTTCAATACCCAAATAAATGGATACATGATTTTATAGAACATCATTAACGGAGTTGCCAATAACAACGTTACTTTTTCAGCCTTTTGAATTGCCAGCGTTTTCGGAGCTAATTCCCCTACTACAACGTGTAAATATGTCATTAGCATAAAAGCAAGACCAAAAGTTAATACTGATGAGATAGAAGGATTTATGTTCCATTTCTCAAATAACGGGTGTAATAACTTTTCGATTGTCGGTTCACCTAACCAACCTAATCCCATAGCTGTAACTGTAATACCTAATTGACAAGCAGATAAATATTCATCTAAATTTGTTGTTACCTTTTTCGCTGCTAAAGCACCGCGTTTCCCTTCCGCAACAAGCTGATCAATGCGACTTGAACGTACTTTTACAATCGCAAACTCTGCTGCTACGAAAAATCCAGTAAATGCGATTAAAATCGCAACCATGACTAAATTAAATATTTCCAATGAATCCCCTTAGTTAAAAAACTAAGGTGTCCACCTCCTGTATACTATAATGTTTTCTTATTTGTTCGTTAGAAAACATAGCCCGATACAAAAATTAAAGAGGTCGGATTTCACTTATTCTATAATAATAGAGCAAGTGTCTGTATTAAAGCTGTCGTTTGACCAGATAAAGATTTCGATATTTTTTCACGTTGTGAATCAGTCAATTCATCTAAAAGCGGCTTTAACTCCGTTAACTCTGCTTCTAATCGATGAATATGGTCTGTCACTTCATTCACTTGTTTCGAAACGTGTTCATTGATACCGAGCAGCTTCTTCTTCTCCTCGATTTTCTCTTTAATCTCACAAAGCGGCATATGCATTTCTTTGCACTTCTCAATAAATTGTAATGTCTCAAATGCTGTTTCGTCGTAATAGCGATAATTAGATTGAGATCGCTCCGCTTTTAAGATACCTAGATTCGTATAATAATCAATCGTTCGTTTCGACACGTGAGCCATGAGAGCCAACTGTCCGATTCGATACACCTTCCCAACGATCTTCCCCCCTTGTTTATATTACTACCATCATACAATACATAAACTGTACAGTCAAACGTGATGGTTATCATTCACAAATTATACAAATTTCTAAATTTCATCCTTTATTAATAAAAACAATTAATCTATAACTATACAGCTTTTTCCTTTCAACCTTTCTTATTTAACAGCATACCTTACTAATAACGATTGCTTGTATAGGAGGAGATTAATATTAAAAAAACTATCATTTCTCATTTTTATAATGAAGAATACCTACTTCCATGGTGGCTTATGCATCATACAAAAATATTTGATCACGGCATATTAATTAATAGAGGTTCTACTGATCGTTCCGTAGAGATTTGTAAATTATTCGCACCCCACTGGGAAGTGCGAGATTCCAGATTTCTTGAGTTTGATCCAACAAATACTGATATTGAAGTGATGGGAATTGAAAGAGAAATTTCAGGTTGGAAAATCGTTTTAAATACTACTGAATTCTTTTGTTGTAATAATACAGAAGAGTTTTTCTCATCTCTTCATGCACTAGGACAAAATATGTATGCGATTAGAATGATTTTAATGATAGATAGCCATAAGTACAATTATTCAAAGCCAAGATACTCTATCCCATTAGTAGAACAACGATACCACGGCGTCTTCCCTTATAACCCAAAACTCGGATGTGCCTGGAGATTTATTCACAATCATCTAGATGGTGCATATTTACCTGGTAGACATTATTCGCGGCACGGGAATATAGTTTATGACTATCCTTCATTTATTTTAAAATTTTATTTTAGCCCTTGGAATGAACAGTCAAAGGCAAGAAAATTACAAATTACACCTACCCTTTCAAAAATAGGTGTTCAAATGGGACTCCAAACACATTACGGTCAATCTCCTGAAGAACTGGAAACACGTTTTTTAGAGCTTAGTAACGTAACTCAAGACCTCCGTAATAATCCTGAATATCAAGAATTATTTCCAAAGTTTAAACCATAATGTTTTTTGCATGGTCATCACCTCACACCATTTCATCCGCTTAATCAAAAACAATCTCATTTGCATAAAATATGAATACTGTATATATTATAAATTTTTATTTTAGGAGGAAAAAATGAAAGCTGTTATTCTTGCTGGTGGATACGGTACAAGAATTGGGGAAGAAACACATTTAAAACCAAAACCTATGATTGAGATTGGAACAAAACCTATTCTATGGCACATTATGAGTTTGTTTAGCCATCATGGGATCACTGAGTTTATTATTTGCTTAGGCTATAAAGGATATGCAATTAAAGAGTTTTTTCTAAATTACAACTTACACATGTCAGATTTCACAATACATTTAAGCGATAACACAATTACTAGCCATTCTCATCCTATAGAACCATGGAAAGTTACATTAATTGATACTGGTCTAAATACCGAAACAGGTGGACGAGTTAAAAAGATAAAAAATTATGTTGGAGACGAACCTTTCTGTCTCACTTATGGTGATGGATTAAGTAATGTAAATATAAAAGAACTTATTGCATTTCATAAAAAACACGGAAAAATGGCTACTGTTACAGCCGTACAACCTCCTGGTAGATTTGGTTCTCTCGTTTTAGATAAACAATCTGTCACATCCTTTCAAGAAAAACCACTAGGTGATGGTGGATGGGTTAACGGTGGATTTTTTGTTTTAAATCATGATATTTTCAATTACATTAGTGGAGATAAGTCTGTTTTTGAAACCGAAACTTTAGTTCAGTTAGTAAACAAAAATGAACTGGCAGCATTTCAGCATACTGGTTTTTGGCATCCGATGGATACATTGCGCGATAAAAATAAATTAGTCGAGCTATGGGAAAATAATGACGCTCCATGGAAGGTCTGGTAATATGACTTCATCATCTTTTTGGAATAAGAAAAAAGTATTTATTACAGGACATACTGGCTTTAAAGGCTCATGGCTCACCCTTTTTTTAACTTCTTTAGGCGTAGAAGTAATCGGCTACTCTTCTCACCCTCCCTCAACTCCTAACCTTTTTGAACAATGTAACGCAGCAAAAGAGTGCATTACAATTAAAGGAGACATTACAGATTACGATTCTTTATTCCATGCCATAAAACAGCACAAACCTGATATGATATTTCATTTAGCAGCTCAACCAATCGTCACCACTTCATACAAAGATCCTATTGATACATTTAAAACAAACGTCTTAGGCACTGTTCACGTATTAGAAGCAGCAAAGTACGTCGAAAGCGTACGTCTCATTATTAATGTTACGAGTGATAAATGTTATGCGAATGATGGGAGCGGTAATCGAGCATTTGTAGAATCCGACCGTTTAGGGGGCTATGATCCATACAGTGCTAGTAAGGCTTGCGCTGAATTAGTTGCAACATCATATCAAAAATCTTTTTTTCACACGAACACCCTTTCACTCGCCTCAGTAAGAGCAGGCAATGTCATCGGTGGTGGTGATTGGGCAGAAAATCGCTTATTCCCAGATATCATTCGTGCATATTTACAAGACCGTCCTTTAAGTATTCGAAACAAAAATGCTATCCGACCGTGGCAACATGTTTTGGATCCTTTACATGGATATATCCTTTTAGCTGAGAAACTTTGGAAGCATAAAGAGTATGCAGAAGCATGGAATTTCGGACCAATTAACGAGGCTAACAAAACCGTCCATGATGTCATTCAATCTGTAATAAAATTATGGAATAAACCATTAACAATACTTTCTCCCACTATAAATACTCCTTATGAATCACCTATTTTAACACTCGATAGTACAAAAGCAGTAAATAAACTGGACTGGACTCCTAAGCTATCCACAGAAAATGCTATCGCTTGGACCGTTGAATGGTACGAAAAATATGCATCCGGTGAAAATATAGAATCATTCACACGACAACAAATCGATGCATTCAAAAATTTATAAGGAGGCTATAAAATGGAACAAAAAAAATGCCGTTTTTGCCACTCATTGTTAAAAGATACTTTTATAGATTTAGGTGTTTCCCCTCTCGCTAACTCATTTGTAGCTCCAGAAAACTCATATAAAATGGAACCTTTTTATCCACTGCATACATTTGTTTGTAACTCTTGTTTACTTGTACAATTAGATGAATTTGAATCCCCACAAAATATTTTTCATGACTATTTATACTTCAGCTCTTACTCCTCGAGTTGGCTATTGCACGCTAAACAATACGTAGAAATGGCAATTAAGCGTTTCAACCTAACGAAACATTCAAAGGTTATTGAAATCGCAAGTAACGATGGATACTTATTACAATACTTCCAAAAAGAAAACATCAATACTACTGGAATTGAACCAGCGAAAAACGTAGCAGAAATCGCTATACAAAAAGGCGTTCCTACTAATATAAATTTTTTCAGTAACGACTTAGCAAAAGAATTAATAAGCAGTAGTCCACAAGCTGATTTAATTATTGCAAACAACGTATTAGCCCACGTTCCAAACTTACATGATTTTGTCGCCGGCTTAAAAACATTATTAAAACGAGATGGCACTATTACAATTGAATTCCCGCACCTATTAAACCTTATTTCCTTTAAACAGTTCGATACAATCTATCACGAGCACTTCTCTTACTTCTCACTTATAAGTCTGCACAAAATTTTAGCTCATTATGATCTACAAATTGTGGACGTAGAAGAGCTTTCAACACACGGTGGTTCCTTGCGTGTATTTATAAACCATATACATGCACAATCAACTATCCATTCTAATGTTTCAAAAGCAATCCAAAAAGAAGTGGATCATGGGCTAGATACATTGGATTGCTATCTCCTTTTTTCGAAACAAGTGGAGCAATTAAAAATAGATATTTTAAAGTTTTTTATCGAAACAAAAGCTTTAAACAAACAAATTATCGGTTACGGCGCTCCCGCTAAAGGAAACACCCTTTTAAATTATTGTGGAATCGGAAAAGAATTTCTATCTTATACGGTAGACAAAAATCCTTATAAACAAAATCTCCTTTTGCCAGGAACTCGTATTCCTATAAAATCCCCAGAAGAAATTAAACGGACAAAACCTGATTATATTCTCATATTACCTTGGAATTTAAAGGAGGAAATTATGAAAGAATGCTCCTTCATCCGTGAATGGGGCGGCAAATTTTTAGTGATGATCCCAGAAGTAGACGTGATCGAACCATGAAAAAAATCCTTGTAACAGGCGGTAGTGGATGGATTGGTAAATATGTTGTACATTCACTTATACAAAAAGGTTATGAAGTTCACGCCACTTACAATAAAAATAAGCCTTCTCACCTTTCCTGCCATTGGCATAAAGTAAACTTACTTCGCGATGAAGAAGTAAAAAAACTCATTTACGAAATTAAACCTACTTACCTTTTTCATTTAGCTTGGGAAGCAGTACCGCCCAAATGCTATGTATCCATCAATAATTATTATTGGCTCCAGTCCAGTATTTCTTTAATCCAACACTTCACAACATGTGGTGGAAAACGAGTAGTTGTAGCAGGTACCGGTGCTGAGTACGAGTGGTTTAACGGTGTATTATTTGAAGATTCACCGCTTCTTTCCTATAAAACACCTTATTCATTATGTAAAAATGCATTGCACTCCTGGTTACAATCGTACGCAAAACAAACCGGCCTCAGCATGTGTTGGGGCCGAATTTTTCATATGTATGGCCCTTACGAACATGGTAATCGACTTGTATCTAACATTATCACTTCATTATTAAAAAACGAGGAAGCACTATGTACACATGGAAATCAATCTCGAGATTTTCTCCATGTGAGTGATGTCGCTGACGCTCTTGTGACCTTATTACAGTGTAACGTTACAGGTACGATAAATATCGCTTCTGGTCACTCTGTACAAATTAAAGAATTAGCTTCTATCATTGCCAAAAAGATAGGAAAAGAAAATTTAATTAAACTAGGTGCTATCCCTTTTCCTAAAGAGGAACCTTTATTTGTCGGCGTTAATGTGGAACGTTTAAAAACTGAAGTAAAGTGGCTACCAACTTACGATCTAAACACAGGAATTGAGGAAACTATTTTTTGGTGGGAATCATTTATAAAAAAGCATAACGATATGCATCACTGAAACGCAGATCCTTTGTTCCTCCCGCTAGTTCTCTATACCATGCTTCTAATCTTTCAGGTGTAATAATATGATGCGTCCCCATTCCCGCATGTATACTACCTTGAGAAAGAGTTGGCCCGATTTGTAATTTGCGCCTTTTGATCGCATCATTCCACGGACTAAATCCAAACCATACAATACATGCAAGAGGTGGGTAATTCATAGACTCATGCATAGTTAAATGTCTTCCAGCCGTATAACTTCCATATTCGCGATTGTGAATGAACCTCCCTCTTCTCCACAGCTCCCAATCTTCAGGCAAGTAACCGTGAAATCGCTGTTTCATTAGAGAAATACTATACCTAAGTTTTGGATAATTATAGTTTGGATTTTCTACCATTATAAGGCCTTCTAACCAGTACATCCTCCCTCCTAAGTCTTTTAGTGATTTCCAGAACTGCTCTTTATCTTGTACACAAAGAAACTCAGTCGTATTTAAAATTATTTTCCACCCTTCTACCTCTTGTTCAACCCCCATTACTTCACGATCTGTTGCTAGTGCATCAAATTCTGGATTTTCAGAATCTCGCACTTCCCAATGCGGTGCGAACTTTTTGCAAATTTCCACAGAGCGATCTGTAGAACCTTTATTAATTAAAATACCATGATCAAACAGTTTCGTATGATGCATAAGCCACCACGGTAATAAATACTCTTCATTGTAAAAATGAGAAATAACGGTTGTAGTTATAATAATCTCCTCCTCTTTCTCTATTAATCTACTTTTTCATCCTACTCTTAATATACTTATCAGTTATGTAATTGGTTTCTTTTATTTTTAAAATATGTTTTTCTACCATATACTATGCTTTCTTCGGCAACCACCATTTTCTAAAGAATCAACTCCGTACAATTAACATCCTAATAAACTGAAAATTAAGTTATAATATCATTATAAAATTATGAAGGAGGAATTCGCTCATGTACTACAACACTTCATTCGAAAACGATCAACCTGTAGGCCGTCTATAAACTAAGACGGGCATTCATATAACAAGTGCACCATGCCTCGTCTTAGGGAATAAATCATAACCCTAAAAATAGACGGAGGTCATTCAAATGAAACAAACCATTTTAGGAGCTATATGTTTATCACTAGCAGCAAGTATTTGGGGTGGTATGTACGTCGTTAGTAAATACGTACTCGACTTTATTCCGCCACTTACACTCGTTTGGCTACGCTTTATTATCGCTTTTGTTGTTTTATATGCGATTTTGAAAACAACTGAAAAAAAGCAAAAGAAAAAAGTAACCATACACAAAAAAGATTGGCTATTATTCGCTTGGATTGGATTCATCGGGTATTTCATTTCGATCACATGTCAATTTATCGGAACGAAATTATCCGATGCTCATACAGGCTCCTTAGTGACATCAGCTACACCTGCATTTATGGTTATATTTGCAGCGCTCCTTTTAAAAGAGAAACTAACTGCTCGTAGACTTTTATCAACTATAATAGCGACAATCGGTGTCATTATCGTTATCGGATGGGATATTGAAATCGGCTCCTATTTTATCGGTACAATCATTTTAGTTGGAGCCGCTATTACGTGGGCTTTACTATCCATTTATGTAAAAATCGCTTCCGCTCGATTTTCATCTTTAATTATTACAACGCACGCAATATTCTTTTCACTCTTTTTCATTACACCGTGCATGGTATGGGAACTCCAATCAAGTCCTATTGAACATATAAACATGTACGTATTATTAGGCGTACTCTATTTAGGAATCGTCTCAACCGCAGGTGCATTTTTTCTTTGGAATAAAGGGTTAGAATTAATGGATGCTAGCATCGGTTCATTATTTTTCTTCTTCCAACCGATCGTAGGATCATTACTTGGCTGGCTCCTGTTAAATGAGACGTTAAACAGTAACTTTTTCATTGGTGGTATCCTTATTATATGCAGTGTTCTAATTACTACTTTTGAAAAACAAAAATAGTATAAAAAAACAGGCAGAGACTTAGTCTCTGCCTGTTCGCATAATTGGGTCTTGATCATGGAATCCTATACAAATTGGTATACTGCTTTGTACTCCACTACATGCAATTATAAAACTACACACTGTTCTTGCGATTAAATATAAAGTAATACCTACAGCCTTTTTATCTAAATCAAAGCCATTTTCACCATAAATATCAGCTAACTCTCCTAAAGACGGTCCTTCTATTTCATCCGTCCAATCACTGGCCCAATCCTCATCATCTTCTTCAAGAAACATGTAATTGTCACAAATGTAGAACTGACTATCCCACTCATTATCAAGATCATACTCAAAATAAATCGCCTTTGCTTCTTCACTTTCAGCGACTTTTAATGCTTCTTTCAAACCTATTCTCATACTTTCCTTGTATGAATCTAATGGAATCAATTTAATGCGCTCTGCATGCTCACTTGATGCTAACGTGCTACAAACATCATAATACTTCGATTCTATTTGAGATACTGATAACGAAAATATGTCTTCCTGCATTTCCTCTAAATACTGAAAAATATCCAAACTATTTCACTCCATACTCTTTACGTAGTCCAATGAACTGGACGAGACAACACTTTCGGTAATTTCGTATATTTGTCCCCTTTCGCCGCATTAATTTGCACTTGCGTAAGAAAAATACTATTTTTAAAATCTGTCCCGCGAATATCTGCATCTCGTAAATTAGCCGCAATAAGATAAGCTCCTCTTAAATTTGCTCCTTGTAAATCCCTCTTTTTAAGGTTAGCTCCCATAAGATCTGCTCCGCGGTGACTGATTCGTTTTTTACGTGCAACATTCATTTCCTTCCATACTAATTCACTCGTCTCTAAAAGGAGAATGTTCACTTCTGCACGGTGTAATGGCACATTTACTTCCATTAACTCATCTGAACTTAAATTAGAAAGACGCTCTGTCTCTTCAATTGCTTCCTTCAGCTCTTTATGAATTGTCTGCGTCGCCTTTAATAGAATAGCTTCCTTCAAATACCAAAGCATTTCATGAAGCTGTTGCATAACCGGAAAAGCATCATACATTTCTCTCGCATGCTCGGCATCTGTCCGCCAATCAATTCCTTTAAACGTAACTTGAGAAATCTTTTGTCCAGCACCGAAACATTCAAATACTGTACAACCTTTATAGCCTTTTCCTCTAAGATCTCTATGTATACTACATTTATAATCTGATTGTAGATTTGTACAAGGTTTACCACCATCTTTATTCACCGCAAAATCTACTGATGCTGCAAACGGTAATGCTACACAACATAATCCAAAACATTTTTCACAATCCGCTTTTAAACTATTGTAATTTACATCCTCTTCTACACGAAAATAGTCGTTATGATTAGTCAAAATATATACCCCCTGTTGTCTTTTGACTATTTCATAATATTCCAACTGCACTAAATAATCAATTTTAAAACAAATGGACCTATTTCATTTCAAACAACAACATAATCCGTCTATTTCTTTTCATTTAAAAAGGACACCCACTACAATATTAATTATAATTAAATTAAGAACTTTCAAATAACGAGGAGGATTACGATGGCATTAGAAATGAAAACAAACTGTCAAATTTGCGACCATTCCCTTCAACCTGATTCTGAAGCATACATATGCGTGTATGAATGTACATTTTGTGCACCATGTACAGAGGAAAGACAAAACGTTTGCCCAAATTGTGGCGGCGAGTTAGTACGTAGACCGAAGAAGAAATAGAAAAAAGCAAAGCGATATCGCTTTGCTTTTTTCTGTTTCTGGGGTATATAAAAATTCTACCAATCACAAATTAAACATTTAAAAACTTAACACAAACAGGCTCTGGTACAACAACATCAGATTGTAACAGTGTTAACTTCCCTGTCGTTTCATTTCTTGAAAATAGCACAAGATTATGTGACTTTTCATTTGTAGCAATAAGAAATTTTCCAGTAGGATCTAACACAAAGTCCCTCGGCCAATTTCCTTCTGTAGATGTATGTGCAACAAATGTAAGTTCACCTGAGTTTTGATTTACACTGAAAACAGCGATACTATTATACCCACGATTCGCCGCATATACAAAACGGCCATCAGAAGAAATATGAATAGCACTTCCTTGACTATTTCCATCAAATTCTTTTGGAACTGTAGAAATATACTGCAACTCTGTAAAGGATCCTTCTTCCGGATAATATGTTAACACAATGACTTCCGAACTAAGTTCAGTCATCACATAAGCGTACTTTCCATTTGGATGAAAAGCAATATGTCTCGGACCGCTTCCTGGGTTCACAGACAAGCTATTCACTTCTTTTAATGTACTATCTTTTATTCCATATGTAATTATTTTATCAATCCCTAAATCAACACCTACCACATATTTTTCATCAGGAGTATATCCCGCGTAATGTACATGTGGTTTTTCTTGTCTTTCTTTATTTGGACCTGAACCTTCATGTGCCATAATAGATGAAGCAGGATTTACAGTTCCATTTTCTTCATCTACTTCAAAAGACTCAATCGTTCCTTTATGGTAATTCGCTGTAACTACCGTTTGATTTCCACTATCCACACTAATATGACAAGGAGAAGCCCCTTCTACTACTTGTCTATTTTGTTCCTCTAGCTCTCCAGTATGACTATTAATCAAATAAGCAGCTACACCACCAGCTTCTCCTTCTTTTACAACAGAATAGAGATATTGATTATTTTTGCTGATCGTTACATATGTAGGGTTATCCAGCTTAGCCGCAAGTGTTACATTACTAACTTTTTGCGCTTCCGTATGTAAAGTAAAAGTATATATTCCTTCACTATTTTCTTTCGTGTAAGTTCCAACATATCCAATAAACTCTTTGTTATCCGTCATTTTCATAACCCTCTCCCTATAGTTTTTGTTCATCACACTTCTTACTAAGCAACCTAAAACTATTATTCATTGAAAGAATATCCTAAAAAATCGGAGTACCTCTTTATACGCTACCATATTTTTCTGCCAAATAGCCTCTAAACCCACTTTTTCTGAAAAGCTGCTATACTTTCATATTCTTCTTCCAAGTGACGGGCCAAACGAATATAGATCGGTGTTAAATCTTTATATTTCTCCACACTTTCCATGTTTGGCTCATGATAAAAATTGGCACCTACCATATTAGAAACTACATGTAATGTATCTACTTCACCTAAGCTATATAAACCGAGGATTGCCGCTCCTAGGCAAGAGCTTTCGAAACTTTCAGGAACGTATACGTCTTGATGAAAAATATCTGCCATCATCTGTCTCCAAAGTTCTGACCTTGCAAAACCACCTGTCGCTTGAATTTTTTTCGGTTCGCCAATTAGTTCTTTTAACGCAAGAAGAACTGTATACAAGTTATAAATGATTCCCTCTAAAACAGCACGTATAAGATGCTCTTTCTTATGATGTAGTCCAAGCCCAAAGAAAGATCCCCGCGCATTTGCATTCCATAAAGGAGCTCTTTCGCCTGCTAAATACGGATGAAATAATAAACCATCAGATCCAGGATTCACTTTTGCCGCTATTTCCGTAAGCACTTCATATGGATCTTTTCCTAAACGCTTCCCATGCTCAACTTCTAACGTACATAATTGGTCGCGAACCCACCTAAAAATCATACCACCATTATTAACCGGTCCACCAATTACCCAAAGGTCCTCAGTTAACGCATAACAAAAAGTCCTACCTTTCGGATCCGTTACAGGATGATTTGTGACAACTCGCACTGCACCGCTCGTACCAATTGTAATAGCAACTACTCCAGGTTCTATTGCATTTACACCTAAATTCGATAGTACCCCATCACTCGCACCGATTATAAAAGGAGTAGTAACAAGTACATTCATCTCTCTTGCAAGTTCTTCATTTATCCCTATTAAACTGTGCGTCGTTGGAACAACTGTAGATAGCTTTTTATCGGTAATTCCTGCGACACGAAGAGCTGCCTCATCCCATTTTAAAAATTTCAAATTGAACATTCCTGTTGCTGATGCAATAGAATAATCAATTACATATTCCTTAAATAACTTATAGAAAACATACTCTTTAATAGAGATGAATTTATAGCTTTTTGCAAACAACTCATCATGTTCATTCTTAAGCCAAACTAATTTCGAAAGTGGTGACATAGGATGGATTGGTGTTCCAGTACGAAGGTAAATTTCATGACCATTCATATCATTCTTTATTTTTTCTGCCCAGCTTGCGCTTCTATTATCTGCCCAAGTGATACATCTCGTTAACGGCTTCCCTGCTTCGTCTACAGCAATGACACTATGCATTGCCGAACTAAAAGAAACACAAAGAATATCAACTGGCTGCACATTACTTGATTGTATAGTTTCTTTAATCGTATGTATGACCGCTTGAAAAATCTCTTCTGGATCTTGTTCTGCTGTTTCTGGTGCGGGAGAATATAAAGGATATTCAATCCCATGACTTGCAATAACTGATCCATCAATCGAAAACAAAACTGATTTTGTACTAGTTGTCCCAATATCTACACCAATCATATATTTCGAGTTCACTATGTAACCCCTTTCAAATTATTCCTATAACAAAAGAGCACCATGATGTATACAAAAAAGACGCTCCCTTATGAGAGCTACGTTTTAATAAACTTCTCTCTCATAAGGAGGTCCTTTTCATAACTATAGTGCTATTTTGAAAAGTGAAATCTTCATTTCATTATAACTTAGGCGCTTTCGCCCAATCCGCAGCAAACTTTTCAATACCTTGATCTGTTAATGGGTGCATAGCAAGTTGTTCAATGACTTTATAAGGAATTGTTGCAATGTGAGCACCTGCCATCGCTACACGAGTGACATGGTCTGGGTGTCTGACAGAAGCCGCAATAATTTGTGTATCTAATTGATGAACATCGAATAATTCAGCAATTTTAGCAACTAATAATACGCCATCTTCAGAAATATCATCTAAGCGTCCTAAAAATGGAGAGACGTACGTTGCACCTGCTCGAGCAGCTAAAAGAGCTTGGTTCACAGTGAAAATAAGTGTAACGTTCGTTTTCACACCTTTTTCAGTAAGGTAGCGGCAAGCTTCTAATCCTGCTAGTGTCATCGGAAGTTTTATCGTGATGTTTTTATCACCACCGTTAATTTTAATTAGTTCTTCTGCTTGAGAGATCATTTCTTCAGCTGCAACAACATCTGGAGTTACTTCTGCCGAAACAGATTCAACGTTAGGTACTGCCTGACAAATTTCTGCAATACGGTCTTCAAACTTAATGCCCTCTTTCGCTACTAAAGAAGGATTCGTTGTAACGCCAGCTAAAACCCCTAGTTTATATGCCTTTTTTATGTCCTCAAGATTTGCAGTATCAATAAAAAACTTCATGATTCATTCCCTCCATTTTTTAAACGCTAACGAGTTATAATTTTAAAATTTTTATTTCTTTTCTACTGCATGTCCGCCAAATTCATTGCGCAGTGCTGCTACAACTTTTCCTGTAAATGTATCATTGTCTAATGAGCGGTAGCGCATTAATAGAGACATTGCGATAACAGGAGTTGCTGTTTGAAGGTCTAATGCTGTTTCTACTGTCCATTTTCCTTCACCAGAAGAATGCATAACGCCCTTAATTTCATCCAGTTTTGCATCTTTAGAAAATGCATTTTCAGTTAATTCCATTAACCATGAACGAATGACTGAACCGTTGTTCCATACTCTTGATACTTTTTCATAATCGTAGTCAAATTCACTCTTCTCTAAAACCTCAAATCCTTCACCAATGGCAGCCATCATTCCGTATTCAATTCCGTTGTGAATCATTTTTAAAAAGTGACCACTACCAGCTTTTCCTGCATATAAGAATCCATTTTCTACAGCTGTATCTCGGAAAATAGGTTCAACGATGTCCCAAGCTTCTTGATCTCCTCCGATCATGTAACAAGCACCATTACGAGCACCTTCCATTCCGCCAGAAGTTCCTGCATCCATAAAGTGAATGCCATCTGTCTTTAGTTGCTCATATCGGCGAATAGACTCTTTATAATGTGAATTCCCAGCTTCAATTAAAATATCTCCTTTTGATAACAGCGGTGTAACCTCATTAATAACAGAATCAACAACAGCGTGCGGAACCATAACCCATAGAATTCTTGGTGATTCTAATGATTGAACAAGTTCGTTTAAACTAGACGTACCTGTAGCCCCATACGCTTTCATTTCTTCCACTGCACTCGTATTTAAATCGAATGCAGCTACTTCATGTTTATGATCAATTAAATTCTTCCCTAAATTTAATCCCATTTTACCTAAACCAATTAATCCTACTCTCATAATACAATTCCTCCTTGAATTACCTTTCATCATAAATACATGTTAATAAAATGATGAATATCTTTTGTCATATTGCTTTACTTATAAGAATGTACTTATTTTTTCAATCCCTCATCTAACCACCATTTAAATTCACTTTCTTGTAATAGAGCATGAGCAGCATTCAGACCATACGAGCCAGACTCATATTCATGAAGAGGTAACAAGTTTTCTTCGAACGCTTCAAGGATTGGCTGCACCCATTCCCATGACAATTCAACCTCTCTCCAGTGTGCAAAGAATGTAGAATCTCCATATACAGCATCATAGATAAGCCTTTCGTAGGCTTCAGGTATTCCCACTCCTGTTTGCTCACAAGTAAAATGAATACGGATCGGTTCTAGCTCTCCATTGTTCAATGGATTTTTACTATTTAATTGGAGTGAAACATTTTCATTTGGGCTAATTTCAATGATTAACAAATTAGGCTCTGCATTTGGATTACTATCTTGATATTGCTGTTTTAATGTATTTTTAAACTCAATTACAATACGAGTAGACTTTTCTTTCATTCTTTTTCCTGTTCGTATGTAAAAAGGAACATCAGTCCAAAATGGGTTATCAATCCATAAGCGAGCCGCAACATATGTATCTGTTTGAGAAGAAGGATTTACTCCTGGTTCCTCTCTATACGCTACAACTTGTTGTCCTTTTATCTCCCCTGAAGCATACTGTCCGCGAATGATATGGTTCTGAACGTCTTCTTTTTTCACTTTACGAAGAGTTTCCATTACCTTTCGTTTTTCCTCACGAATTTCACATGCATTTATCTTTTCCGGCAGATTCATAGCAGTCATCATTAATATTTGCAACATATGATTTTGAACCATATCGCGAATGGCTCCTGCATGATCATAATATGCTGCCCTTTCTTCTACCCCAACCGTTTCACTAGCTGTTATTTGTACATTCGCTATATGTTCTTTATTCCAAATCGATTGGAGAACAGGATTTGCAAATTCAAGTGCTTCAATGTTTTGAATCATCGGTTTACCTAAATAATGATCAATACGGTATATTTCGTCTTCTTCAAACGTTCGACTAAGCTTATCATTCAGCTCTCGGGCAGATGTAAGATCATGACCAAACGGTTTCTCAATCATCAGGCGCTTCCATCCATCCGTTCCATCGAGTCCACTTTCCTTAATATTTAAAGCAATGGTCTCAAAGAAGTCAGGAGTAACTGAAAGGTAGAACATTCTATTCCCTTGTATATTTTGTTCTTCTTCCCTTTCACGAACTACTTGTAATAACCTTTTATAATCTTCTGGCTTATTCACATCTAACGGACAATAACGAAAATACTCTAAAAAATCTTCTATTTTCGGAGTACCTTCATCTTTGCGACGAGAAAAAGTGTCTATGGATTCTTTTACTCTTTTTTGAAAATCTAAATGAGATACTTCACGTCTTCCAAGCCCAATAACGGATATTGGCTTTGGAATCTTTTGATCTCTATATAAGTTATATAGCGCGGGGTAAATTTTTCTTTTAGCTAAATCTCCTGTTGCTCCAAATAAAACAAAGGTCATTGATTCCAATTTCAGTCCCCCTCGTGATGTATAGTCATTGTCACCTTAGTAAAAATGCATTGTACAGAAGCTACTATTATTTTTGATCCAACCTTACTTCTTAACTTCTAATTTTTTATATTTGTCGCTTTCTAATTGTCCCCAATATTAATAGTGGCAATTCAAAGCATTTTTACCACATGCTACTTACTTATTTTAACTTATATAAAATAACTTAATTACTTTTAGTAATTTAATTACGTTACGTCTATCATATTAACTACATAGATTATAATCGCCAAGAAAAGTGTCTCGAATTAAAAATTTTAATTCCGTAACATCTTATTAGAAATATGTTCATGAACTGAATAATAAAAAGGCAAGACCGAACATATTCTTGTTCGATTTTGCCTTTTTACTATTGTTTCAAATGATTTTTAACTGCCCTTATAACTAATTCATGATCCTCTTCTGGTGGTAATCCTGAAACTGTTATCATTCCAATAACTCCTACATCTTTTATTTGGACAGGAACACAGCCACCAAACGCAGCATAATCCGACCTATCTAAAAGATACTTTTCATTATATGGAACGCCCGTTATTTCACTTTGTATCTGCATATAATACGAGCTATGATTATGCAAAGAAACAACTCGTTTTTTACGCTCAATCCATTGCGTATTTTCCGCAGTTGTCCCTGTCATCTTGAAATGAAATAGTTGCACACCATTTTTCGCTATATCAACAGCAATCAATTTCCCTTCTTGCCTCGCCGTTTCAACGATAAATAAACCTATTTGCAGTGCATCTTCATTTGTAAAAGAGGAAAATTGAAGTGTTTCCTCCTCTATTAAAATTTGCTTACTTATTTCATTCAAATTTGAAGCGCTCATATGTTTATCCCCCTTACTCACTTTATGCCACATTGATATTTTTGAATTTCTGTGACTCTATCGTACGGCCTTTCCATATAACTAATACCGTAAAGCGTATTCTTTTCTTCTTGGTGCTATTATGAATTATATTTAACGCCTTAAAAAAGTATGTCCTTTCGTACTAAACATCTCGTATAGAAGTTTTCTTCCGGATATTTCTTACAAGCATAAAAAAACCAGTTACTTAGGCAACTGGTTCGCTAACAATTTCATATGGGATATCCATTCAACCAAACTAATGCTTGTTCATAATCATCAAAAAATTTCACAGATTCTTTTGTATTGGACTGTTGTAAATAATTCAGTATCTCCCCTTCTTCAAGGAGAAAAGCAATTGCCTTACTGTGATTCAAAATCGTTTCATTGAAAAACTTATCTTTCCATGCTTTTTGAACAGAAAAATGATCTGGCGTGTACCCTTTTCTATCTACCAGCAATTTGTATTTCCGACCCTCGGAAATGAATTGCTGACAAACCTGCTCGAAGCCATTAAACCATTCATAAACATCATCTGTTTTAATCTTGCCAATAAGATGGGTAACAATTATATCTCCTGAAACTGTTGTGTTTATATTCAGCTTACTCAACTTGGAATCATCTCCCTTAGTTACAATTATGCGGAAATATCTCATAAAATCAATAAGATAAAATTGTTACGCATTAAAAAAGGACAAACTCTCCAAACGGAGAAGTCTGTCCCAAAATCGTTCTATTTTATTTTGCATTAGAACTAACAATCGTGAATTAGAATAATGATTTAATACTTGCTAAAACAGTAAGTACACCTACAATAATAACAAATACATTGCTCATTTTCCCTTTGTATTTAGCTAGTACTGGTACTTTACTAATCGCATACATCGGTAATAGACATAAGATAGCAGCAACTAATGGACCGCTTAGAGAATCAATAAGTCCAAGAATACTTGGATTTGTATAAGCAACAAACCAGCATGACAATACAACAAAAGTAAGGACGATTGTCTTAATTGTTTTTTCTTCAATAACTTTCCCACGTGATTTACCGAACTTAATAATCATGTCACGCATTACTTCAAATGCTCCGATATAATGGCCAAGGAAAGACTTTGTAATAGTCACAAAAGCAATGATAGGAGCTGCAATAGTGATTACAGGCGAATTAAGCTCATTAGCAAGATATGAAAGGATCGATAAGTTCTGCTCTTTTGCCATTTTAAGATCCTCTGGAGTCAAACTCAATGTACTGCTCCAGACGAAGAACATAACAACCACGAATGTCATGATATAACAAACCTTTTGTATTTGTGCACATTTGGCATCAGTAGCTTCTATTCCATACGTAGCCCTCTGTTTCACAACGAATGATGAAATCATAGGTGAATGATTAAATGAGAATACGATGATTGGTAGTATCATCAATATCGTTCCAAAATATCCTGTTCCTGTTGAAGCAGTAGAAACACTTGAAAAACTAAGCATTGACGTATTCCACTGCGGGATCAAAGATATTGCGATAAAAAGTAAAGAAGCTATGAAAGGATACACTAGCATACTCATGATCTTTACAGTAATATCTTGACCAAAATTTAGTATAGCGATAAGACCAAGCACTAATACAAGCGATAAAATGGCCCTTGGAGGCTCCGGCATGTGCAATTGATGCACGATAAAACTACTTGCAGTATTTGTAAGCGCAACCGAATACATTAGCACGATTGTATAAATTGAACCGAAATATACGATGTTAAAAATGATACTTGCTTTATTTCCGAAATACTCTCTAATTGTACCTGTGATCCCCTCATCAGCAGAATTAGAAGCGTATATCATTTTAGCAAGTGCCCTATGTGAGTAATACATAACTGGATATGCAAGCAATGTAATTAGTAGTAATGATAATAAACCACCTGAACCTGCATTAATCGGTAAAAAGAGCACCCCTGCTCCAATTGCAGTTCCAAATAGGCTCAATGCCCATGTAGTATCCTGCTTATGCCACTTTTTCGGATCTGCATATTGCTCATTTTCTAGTGCGATATTTTCAGCTTGAACTTCTATTTTCTTTGCAGTATTCCCGTTCATATAATAACTCCCCCTTGTATCCTATTCTTGCGTATCTCTTTATAGCTAACGAACATTCCCTTTTTTCGGAAAATAAATTCCTTACAAGTTGCCCCACATTGTATGTCCTTCATCATAATGAATCCAAATTGAAACATTCGCTAGTTAGCGTCCTAACATAAATGTTAGCGTTCACAAAAAAGTTTACTCGTACTATCCGCTCTTTATATAAAGACCGCTTAAGAGAACAATATTGAATAGACTTCATAAATACGTTGCAACATTTCTAATAACAGTGTGTTACTTTAATGGTTTCTCTTACTTACTTGTAACAGTAATTTTAGATAAACCGGCCTCTCTTCATTTATGAGGCATTTCTTTCTCAATTCTATACATCACTTTCATAACTTCGGCAGCATTTATGGTATTGATTACACAAGCCACTGAAGCACTTTACATACATTTCGCCTCTAATCACACGCCTTTCTTTCAATTAATCGCATTTTTTATATTTTCTCCAGAGATCATAAAATTTCTCTCGACGCCCTCATTATAACGTGTATATTTATAAAATTAATATTTTTATATTTCCAGAAATATTTAATGGATATAATTTTACATGGATAATAATTTACAGTTAGCATGCAACCCTTGTTCCTATCGCTTATAACGGAATTAATCAGCAAAAAACACAGTAAAATATTGTTTATTCAAGCTACTCATTTTAAAAATATTTATATTCTTCTTTATCTAAAAATTTTATTTTGACTTAAAAAAAATATTCTAATAAATAATTAACGTGGTTAAAAAGAAATTTCTTTTTAAATACATAAACCAATTTTTAGGTTATATATTATCAATATTGCATTCATATACATTTTTAGGAAAATACATATTTTAACTTGATGACAATAAGAGAACCGCTAACATTTTGCAAAAATCTTCGCTAAACGAAAAAATAAAATAAGCTGCCCATATGGACAGCTTATTTACATCATTATCATTGTTAGGAGTGGGCAAACGAATCACTTCAATGTCATCTTAATTTTAGTTTTTTCAACTCTTCTTCAGGGATATTTCTATGTTTGTATTGAATGGGTTTTATTTCATTTCCTTTTAGATGATATTATTGCTTATTGCACGATCCAACCTATTAAAAACGAATAATGTAATCTTTAAAACCCCTCATTAACTAGCTCTTTTATCAAGTTTAATTTTGCAGAGAGCTCAATAAACCATTCTTCATCCCCTGTTAATAATGCAAGGTCTATAAGATAAAGGATTTGCTCCTTATTTATTACCTTTGATTCAGGGAGTTTGTTAACATGTTTACTAAAGAGTAAAATCGCTTCGTTCATTGTGTACTTGTCGTCACGTTTCACAATGCTAACTGTAACTACACCTTCCACTTCATCAAGTGATACAATGTAACCAACTATGAATTCACCCTCATTTGATATTCCACGAACCCAATCTCCCACTTTTAAAACATGATTATTATTTGACATCATACTTTTTCACCTGCTTATAAATATTTTTTGTAACGATAAAAAAGATATAAAAACCAATTTAAACTGTAATGTTTTTTATTACATTTATTTTTTAAGAACTCACGGCTACATAATAATTAAGCCGCTTAACGTTCTTGATTAATAAGATCAACAACTTCTTTCATTGTATAATTCTTTAAATATTCACCTAGATGTTCTTCCGCACCTAAGAAAATAGCAAAAAGAACTTTCCGCATGTTCGAACCTACAATACACTGATCATTTGATTCTGGACACTTCGGCTGCAATGCCCCTTCAGAGGTTATTTGATACATATTCCAAAGATTAATTTCACTTAAATCACGGGCAAAAATAAAACCTCCACCCGTTCCCTCTTTTGATTGTATAAACTTATGTTTTTTTAACAAACTTAGCACTTTGCGAATGCGTACTGGATGAACACCTGCACTTTCGGAAATAGCATTACTTGTTGACATCCGATCTGGCTGTAAAGCTAAATAAGTTAAACTGTGAATGGCCAAGGTAAAGTCGCTGTTCATTGTTGTCCTCCTACGATAAAAAATATGATTTCTCGTTTAGTAACATACTGTAGCCATAAATATTACAGATAGGTTAGTCAAACGTTAAAATATATAAGAAGCATGCTTAGCATGAAAAAATAAATTCCTTTATATTCTATCAGAACTCCCCTATATCTCCTAACTTCATTTAGCTTTTTAAGTTGCAAATAAATTTAAACAGTCCACTGTTTCTTAACTTGTTCTTCTGCCAATTGTTTAATTTTTGTCCAAATCGTATCTTTACTCACAATAACATTTGTGTGATAGTTTCTATCTTTATAATTAACTGTAACACATACTTCAATCACTTCTGTTTCCTCCTTTCAAAATATTACTTATTAATTAGCCATTTTTTGCAATTCTATATTCAAAAATGTTCGAACGCTACGCGGTAAAAATTTGCGAATTTCTTCCTCATTAAAACCAACCTGTAATCTTTTTTCATCCAGCATAATTGGACGACGTAACATTTGAGGATACTCAATTATTAATTTATAAAACTCATTAAGCGAAAGCGCCTCAATATTTATATTTAATTCCTGAAAAGTTTTAGATCTAGTTGAAATAATTTCAGTAGCACCATCTTCAGTTAAACGAAGAATGGATTTAAGTTCATCGACTGTAAGAGAATTTGATACGATATTTTTTTCGGTATAATCAATTTGATGTTCTTCAAGCCATGCTTTTGCTTTTCGGCATGAACTACAGCTTGCTGTCGTATATAAAATCACCATATTTTACACACTCCTTTACTTTTTAAATTATTATATAGATTATTGAAATGTATTAAAAAAAATTACAGTTCAGAATGAAATACACGTTATATTATTCATTCGAGAATATTTAATTTATCTGTTTTTCACAAAAAATAGCAACTCACTTCTAAAAACTATACTGTAATTTTAAACTTTACAGTTCAATTAATCAACTGTTAAGTCTTGGATACATTCCATTAGCGGAACAAATCATTTTCTTTTGTACGAATGTCTCATAGTGTTACGGCTAACCACCTCTTTAAAGTACATTTTATCCCGCTATTTGAGTTCACCGCCTCAAAATTTGGCAAGAGCAAAAAAGTTAGGTCGAAGTCGGGCTCCCCTTAATAACCCAATTGGTAAGGTCTAATTATATTTCACTTTATTCATTTCATTCTTACATGTGCTACTATGAAACATAATTAGCATAATAAAAGCTACTGCATTGTAGGAGGAAATACGCGAACAAAAAAGCAAAGCGCCCACGCTTTGCTTCCTACAAAATCCCTTTTAACTTTTCACAAATTAACTTCGCTAAATATTCATAACCTTGTGGTCCGAAGTGTAAACCGTCCTTTTCATCATCTTCTACAAATCTCTTATAATCCTTTTCTTGAATCATTTCAGCGTACAAATTTAGAAAATGACTTCCTGTTTCTTTCGCCACTTCCTCAACCACATTTGCATATTGACCGAGTACTTCATTCGTTCTATTATGTTGCCTTGCTTCATCAACTGGTGCAGGACTAATAAGTAATACTTTTTCTGATGAAATCGCACTTACAATTTTCTCTAAATTTTCTTTGTAAGATTGTAATGGCACTGGATCAAATAACACCGAATCATTCGTACCAAGAAAAACTGTTACAAAGTCTGGTTTATGTGATAGTACATCATCTTCAACCCTATGTAACGCATCGAACGTATTATCGCCCGGCCCCCCCGCATTTACCACCTTCCAATTTTGAAACATCTCTTGCAGACGCGGTGTTAACCTTGGCGTTCCATCAAAAAACGTTTCATCAGCTGTAATACTATCACCGAAGCATACTAACGTTTTCATAGAGCTAATTCTCCTTTCACGTACGAAATAACTTTCCTTCTACCGCCTTAATATATCTTTCAGCAGAACGTTCCACTGCCTCATTTGCATTCTCTTTCACTACTCCGTGAAAAGCATTATATAAACGATTAAACTGTAATGGCTTCACTCGATTCGCCATTTCCTCCACTTTTCTCGCTGGCAATGGAATTAAGTTTGGATAGCTGTACATGAAACTCACCCACTGCTGATCCGCTACGACTTGAATAATATCACCTGTTAATAAAATACCTTTCCCATCATTTCCTTCTTCCCAATGTAATACAGAACCGCCGCTAAAATGTCCTCCGAGACGATGAATAGTAATTCCGTCCGCTAATTGTAAAGACTCACCAGACCAATAAATAATACGACTACTCGGGCGTACTACCCACTCTTTATCGTCTTCATGTATATAAATTGGTACATCAAACGTTTCTGCCCATTCTACTTGTATCGAATAATAATGAGGATGAGATAGTGCAATCGCATCTAACCCGCCCCACTCTTTTATCTTCCCAATTGTCGTTTCATCTAAATAAGTAATACAATCCCATAATAAACGATAGGAATCTGTTTTTATGACAAATGCTGTTTGACCGATCGCAAATTTAGGTTTTGTCGTAATGCTATAAAGTCTATGCTCTTCTTCTATTATTTCATTTTTATATGTATCACTCGTTCGCAAGTTTTCTAAAGTCGTCCAAGACTGCCCTTTCGGATTCACATATTGTCTCTCCTCATCACAAATAACACAACTTACTGGTTCTTCCACACTCGCTGCATACTGTACGCCGCACGTTGTACAAACGAAATTTTTCATAATAATTCCCCCTATCCATATATTTTTATTAAGCTGATTTTTGTTGATAATGATTTATTTTTTTATTTTCAATTAATAAACCTATTAGAGTTAGTAAGTAGACAGCTGTAACTGACAATGGAATTAAAGTAAATCCATTGTCAGCAAAAAGAATCCCGCAAACTGACGTTACGAATACGGTCCCTACTGACAGTAAACCATAACTTTTACTTTCATAAATCCATACGTACGGTACAAAATGAACACCTATTAACATCGCTACTACAAAAGGTAACCACTCTGGAAATTGAAAATAGGCAAGTAACACAAACGGAATATTTAATACATTTATCCCGCCAATTACTCCTGCTAAAGTCCCGAGCGGATTTCCTTTCGCAAACATATCAATTTTTAATGTGGCAGCTATCATTAGGCCGCAAGGAAACACACACCCCATACCAATTAAATACACCCACACAACTTGCTTTTCTGAAAGAAGAACACCCGTTATACTCGCTACAACCCAAAATAAAATACCAGCTATTATAACTGGAAATCCTTTTTTCGTTCTTTGTGCTAAATCTCGTTTTGCTTCTGCTATGTTCATTTCACTATCTCCCCCAAACTATTTGTACTATAAAGCCGGATCAATTTCGTTCATCCAATAACGCCAAGCTACTAAGTAATCTTCTAAATCTTTCGGGTGGTGTCTCAAACATGTTTCTATACACAAATATAAACCTATGACTATTTCCTCATATAAATCTCGTTCTTTTTTATGAAATATACATGGTTTTATCACATAACCAATCACTTCTTTTGTTAAATCTTACGGAGTTGAACAGAACGCGTAAATTAAATCATATAAAGGATCTCCTAAAATAGGTAACGGATCAATTACCCCATGTAACCTATTCTGCCGAAATATAAAATTATGAAATCCGAAATCACCATGTAATAAAAATGGCTGATTTACTCCGGCGTCCCTATTTGCTAGTTTAAGAACAATTCTATAATCTTCCTCACTTATGTAACGTCTTACATTTTCATAAGCTTCCATCACATTTGCCGTTAAAAATTCATTCCAAGATTGAACCGGACTTTCTTTCCATCCCCAGCCTTCTGCCCCTGAACCATTTTATACTTATTGATAACTTCTTTTACAAGTGTACGAAGCGTACTTCGTTTATATCCTTGTTTACACAAAGTATTACCTTCAAGGAAAGAATACACGAAATATGTATGTAAAGGTTCCTTATACAAAAGCTTTGAAAATAAACTATTCTCCTCATAAAATGAGAGGAAATTAGCTTCTTCACGTATTACTTCCGCTTCATTCAGCTTTACTACATATTTTTCCTCCAACAAGTATACAGTACTTGTCGTTCCTCTGTTCAACGCTTTTACGCTATTTGGATCATGTGAAATAACTTTCTCCTTAACTAGTTGTGCAGCAATTATTGAAATGTCCATTCTCTCACCCTTTAATTCCGAAGATTCTCCCAATTCAAAAGACAACTTTACTATTATTTGACAATCGCAAGAGAATCCCTTCTAACATCTTAATATTGCAGAAATTAATTTTCATTTTATCAAAACGGCTTCCTTCAAGATTTCATCATATAATTCATTCCATTTATAATGATACGCTGCACTCTCTTCTACTCTAACAAACATCCTTTTATCGGATTCATACTCACCGTCAAACTTATGCACTTCATTAATCTCCATCCGGTAGAACGGCTGATACCCTACTTTTGGATACGGACTATTTTCATTCCAATTTGGATTATCACTATGGTCAACGATAATATATCCAAATAAAGTACATTCTCCTTTTACATAACCTTCTTCCCACGCTTCTCTTTTAAAACATTCTTCTGGTAGTTCCCCTTCTTCTATATGCCCACCAGGAAAGTCCCAACCACGCTGCTCATGGTCTATCAGTAAAACCTTATTATTATGAAAACAAAAACCGTGAACACTCGTGATTCTTTCGTATTCTGGCAATATACAATCTTTTTTCCACGTTAACCTCACTTTTGATTCCCCATAATTTGCGCATATAGTTACCATTTCCCTCACTCCAAATGCTCTTCATTTAATCTAATAATCTCTATTGCACGATCTCTTTCTTTTAACTTACGAGCCAAACTTTCTACACCAAATACTTCTGTAAATGTGTGGCTTCCTACAATCAAATTGATGCCTTTAAATTTCGCATGTTGCACTGTATATAATGTTTTTTCTCCCGTTATGTACGTATCACAACCTTTTTCTAGCGCACGCTCAATAAGGTTTGTATTGTTTCCTGCACCTGTTAATATCGCAATCCGTTTTACTGGCCTGTCATGATTTTTCCAGCTCTTCACTTTCTCTTCCATTCTCTCTTCAAGTTTTTCAACTAAATTTGAAAACGGAATCGCTTCTTTATATTCTCCTATTCCCGGTAGCTCTTCTTCCTCATACGTGGAATATTCCAGTATTGTATCTATCCCAATTTCATTAAATAACGACGTACACGTGCCAAACTTTACAAAATCTAACGGCAAATGAATCCAAAAATGATTCATTTCATATTCTTTTAATTTCTCAATACAAGCCTCTTCCATACCGAATAGAAAACTCCACGGTGCATGATGTGTAACTATCATATCGACACCATTTCTATACGCTTCTTCAATTGTTTCTAGCGTCAAATTTGTCGTGTAACCTATTTTGTGAAATTCCTCTTTACTAATGTGAGTGAAGCCATACTCGTCATCACCGTATTTATTAAGATGCTCTTCAAAAAGTGATGTAATATGTTCTTTGAACTGCGTTATATTCATTTTCATTTCTCCTTTCATTTACTTTTATATTTCAAAAATAAGGAAATACTATTTAACGACGTTACATACATATAGGAGGACAATATGAAACCTGAATTTTTAAAAGCTATACATGAAGCGATTGGAAATGTTGAGCATATTCATATAGAAGAAAGTGGTGCAGATAGTTTAATTATTCATCACGATGATGCACAGCAATTAAAACAAGTTGCTGAAACGTTAGAAAACAATAATTTCCGCTCTACTATTAGAACAGCTGGGGATGCTTCGTATATTGAAGTGTTGAACAGGTAAGAAGAAGTCCAGTTTATATACTGGGCTTCATTCTTTTATATTGAAATTTCAAACTCTTTTACATACACCGCTGTTCCAGCAATATCAATTTGTAAGTTATCATTTTCTACATCTTTCGTTACATAAACCGTTACACGACCATCTTTATTTATTTCCTGTCCTTGCTCAACGATTAACTCCAATTCACGGTCAAAATCTTTCTCCAAATACGTCGCATAATACGCTCCCATTACCCATGAAGCTGTTCCTGTCACTGGATCTTCAATCATTCCAGAATAAGGTGATGAAAAATGACGACCGTGCATTTGCACCTGTTCATCATAAGTTTCTAGACAAACTGGATGGATAGAAGCCTTAGGTATTTCTTTTAATACCGATGGAAACGCCTCATTTTTAGGTTTCATTCTTTCACATGCATCTAGATTTTTAATCGGTACAATTACAGTCCAGTTCCCCGTACTTCCATATACAATTGGTACACTTGCATCTAAATCAGTTACTTCTAACCCGATACTATGAGCTAATTCTTCTTTTGAACCTGCAAAATCTTTAAACTGAGGTGCTGCCTGCCTCATTTTAATAAAGGTTTCTCCATTTTCATTTGCACCTATTTGTATTGGTAAAATACCTGCCTTCGTCTCAATCGTAAGGTTTGTTTTTTCTTCTAATAAACCTCTTTCACGCAAGGCATATATAGTTCCAACTGTCCCATGACCACATAAATCCATTTCAAACCCTGGTGTAAAATAGCGCATTCTTATATCTGCTACTTCTGAAGAAAGAACGAAAGATGTTTCGTTAAATCCAACTTTTTCAGCAATACGCTGCATGTCCTCTTCCGTTAATCCATCCGCCTCTAATACAATACCTGCTGGATTTCCCATATTTGGTTTATTCGTAAATGCGTCGTAATGAAATACGTTTATAGTCTTTATTTTTTATCCCCTTATTTGTTCGTTTCATTATTTTTATAATAAATAAGAAAATCTACCCACTTACCATTCCCCATAGAAAATGCCTCTCTCGTACATTCAAATGAAAAACCAGCTCTTTCTGCAAGACGAATAGATGGCTCATTATCGATATGTATATGTAATTCGATTCTATGAAATTGAAGGCCATTAAAAAATAACGGCAGCGCAGCTATTACACTTTCTGCTCCGTATCCATTTTTCCAATGTTGATTATGAATAGAGTAACCCATCATCGCCCATTGATAGTCCATACGTAAAATTTTTATAAGTTCTAGCTTTCCAATATTGGCGCCATCTTCTTTCTGAAAAATACCTAGAACGTACATTTCATCCCGTCTTGCCGCCTCATCAAATCCTCTTATCCATTCCGTAAACCATTCTTTCGTTGAAGACGACATGTCATGATAGCCATCATCGTATTTATATTGAGATGGTAACCTCTTATTGAATCCATCTAACCAACTTTCATAATCCTCTTTTTGAAATGGACGAATAATCAGTCTCTCTGTCTCTACTTGTAATAGTGGCAGCTTCATTTATATCTCTTCCTTTAATTGTTAATTGAATATTCTTTATTATCTTACACAAAATACAAAATCTAGTAAATCATTATGTTTTTTATAAACAAAAATCCAGTTATGCTTTTTACATAACTGGATTCTTCATTATTTAATAACCTTTTATTTCACAAGAAAAACATCCCTTAATTCCCTCTTCAACACTTTCCCTAAAGCGTTTTTCGGTAATTCGTCCATAAATACAACTTCTGGTATTTTATAGCTTGCTAGTTTTTCTTTACAATGCTGAATAATCTCTTCTTCTGTTAAAGACGTTTGAATGTCCTTTACAATGTAAGCTGTTGGAACCTCCCCCCAAAAGTCATTTGGAATCCCAACTACTGCAACTTCTAAAACGCCATTTATTTCATGAATTACATCTTCTACTTGATCTGGATATACGTTGTCACCACCGCGTACGATAACGTCTTTATATCTTCCCATAATATGTAGAAATCCATCATCATCTATCATACCGGCATCACCCATGTTAAACCAATTATCTTTTACTACCTTCTTTGTTGCCTCTTCATTATTCCAATATCCTTTAAACATGTACGGGCTTTTCACGTGAATCTCTCCAACTTCATTTGTTGTTAGCTCATCACCTGTTTCTGGATGAACAATTTTCAGCTCTACATGTTTCAAATTTTTCCCTACAGAAGACATTTTTTCTTTTCCCATATTTGGATGCCAAGAAGTTACTACCCAACCTTCTGTACTCCCATAACCTTGCACCATATAAATGCCTTTTTCCATATATTTTTGAATGAGTGTTTCTGGCACCTTTGTACCACCACTTTGCGCTACTTTAAAGGCCGAAATGTTGCGCTCTTTTTTATCTAATTCATCAAGCATGTAACTATAAACAGCTGGGAACGCAAGCATCGTAGTAATTTTCTCTTCTTCAATCTTATCCCAAATAAGAGTAGGATTCGAATCAGCTAAAAAGACCATCGTAACGCCATGATAAATACAATTTAAAATAGAAAGCACGCCACTCATATGAAACAATGGGTGCACTGATAAAAAGCGTTCACCTGCTGGAATTTCTCTTTGCCCCGCAATTTCAGTAAAATAATGGTGTAAGTTTTTATGACCAATTACACATGCTTTTGCCTGTCCAGTCGTTCCTGAAGTAAATAAGTAAATGGCATCATCATCTTCATGAACTTCCACATTCGGCTCTGTTATTGGCTGTTCCTTTAATTTTAATTCAAATGAGCCAAATCCTTCTTTTGTCGTCTCAATTACATAAGGAATTTCTTTAACTCCATTAATCTTTAATACAACTTCACTAAATTCATCATCAATAACTAATACTTTTAATCTCGCTTCTTTTACAATCGATTCTAATTCATAAGCAGTAAGCTGATGATTAAGCGGAATAAATACCGCTCCAATTTTTAAGCTTGCCATCATAACGCTTGGAAACGGATGATTATTTTTGCATAGAATTCCTATACGATCCCCTCTTTCCATACCGGTATGTAACAAATAATGTGCAAGCTGATTTACTCGTTCATTATACTGCTGAAACGAATACCTTTTCTCTCCACCGATAAGCGCTTCCAAATTTGGTGACTGCATTGCTCTTTTTTGTAATAATTGTCGCATCGTTCTCAAATAAAACTCCCCTTTATATGTGTTAGGGTTTTTATTTTACCAGATTAATTATTAATTTACTAAAGATTAAACTTAGTGAATTTAAATGAAGTGAATCTTTAGTCGATGTGAGGTGTTCATCCCCACTGATTATTAGTTCACACCTTACGGGCGGTTAATGCGGGATAAACAAAAATAGCCATCTACTTAACAAGTAAATGGCTATTTCTCCTTATATATTAGAAAACTCCTTATTCATCACATATTTCACATACTCAGGTGCACTTTTGTCAATCTCTTCATCACTGATTTCATATTCCGCACCATATAAATAAAATGATGGTATAAATTCCATTCCTGTATATAAGCTCGTAGCGTGGAATGGTTTCGTTAATTCATCCATTGTAATTCCGCTATTTTTATAGTCTTTTTCTAACCCACCTATAGAAATAGCTACACCAAATTCTTTCCCCTTCACTTTATCCCCTTTTGATCCGTAGGCAAATCCATATGTTAATACATCATCGAACCATTTTTTTAATAATGGTGGTGAACTGTACCAATAAAGCGGAAATTGAAATATATATCTGTCATGTTCTACTAATAGCTTTTGCTCTTCTTCAATATTAAACTCCCAATTTGGTGCCGCTTTATATAATTCATGCACCGTTATTTCATCCGAATGTTTCTCAAGTTCTTCGATCCATCTTTTATTGATTTTTGATTTTTCAATATCAGGGTGTGCTACAATTACAAGTGTTCTCATCATCTTCCATCCCCTTTTTAAATTATTCAATCCTTTACGTATTAGTATGAGTGAGTCACATATAATTGAAAAGTACGTACTTTAAAGTGCTATAGGAACCTTAAAGTACCTTTGGAGGTGTTATATGAATCAAAATGATAATTGCCCAATCGCAACGACACTCGACGTGATCGGTGGAAAATGGAAAATTCATATTTTATGTGTTTTGGCGGATGGAAAAATGCGAACAAATGAAATAAAACGAGAAATTCCAAACATTACACAAAAAGTTCTCACACAGCAACTTCGGCAACTTGAGGCTGATGGGATTATCCATCGTACTGTATATCAAGAAGTACCACCAAAGGTTGAGTACACAATAAGCGAACATGGAAAATCTTTAATGCAAATTATGGATGAACTATTTGAATGGGGAAAAGACCATCAAATGAAAAGATTACATGACTAGAAAAGTACTATAAATTTTGTTTAATCCTCTACGTTCATATTTCGTGTTTTTATAAAGTTTATTTTTATTTTCTTTAGGCTAACTTGTTTTCTTAGATTGATGGACGTGACCCCACATCCATCAATCTAAAAAGATATAATTAGAAAAATGAAATTCCTATAAAGTTTCGCGTATAAACACTGCTCCCCCTCATTAAACGCTCGCCCTATTTTTTCGAATTTCAATTGTATGTAAGCTATAAAGGAGCACCCCTAAACTGAGAATTTTTTCATTATTAGACGCATTAGAACCTAATGTAATAGTAGGTACATTTAAGCCCATGAACCTTTCACTCCATTCTATAGGCATATATCCTTGCTTACCGATTGCTAATATACGCCCATCTATTGTACTAAGAGTACTTTGAATAAAATCAAACTCTACTTCTATATCGTACAATTTTGTAGCCTTATCAGTCAGCAAAGTACCACGTATCATAGTAAATCCTTGTATCATTTTTTCTTTAAACATACCAATCTGATTATAATTCGAATCATAGATTACCCAATCATATCCGTCCACTTCAGTATGAAAATATGCTAGAATTTTCCCGCTACTCGTTTCTAATGCATATACATCTTTATTATGTAAAAAAGGTATTACTGAAAAAAGAATGTTAGATGAAACTATCTTTGTTCCTGCAACATATCCGCCATCAGGATGATATAAACCATATTGCTTGTTCCGCTTAGGTAATTCTAATACGACAAAAGTCTCCACATCCCAAAACGTCATATTACTTTTCACCGTATTCTTTTGTATCAAATTCCCTTTTCTTAACTGCCAAAATCCAATTCCAAAAAAGATAGAAGAAGCGATAACAAAAAAGATAATCTGCCCCCAATTAATATATCCCCAATCGTCATATACAGTGCATAAAGCGAGAATAAAAATACCCGCTCCAATTAACAGCTTAAACTTCCCTTTTCGCTTATAGTAATCAAATAATTCCATTTCTATATCTTCACCCCTTACTTCTGTTCTCTAACTATTAATATATCAAAAACATAGAATGCTCTCTATCCAAAAGTATGAGTTTCTCTACCTAGGTTATTTGTTACTCTTCATAATTATCAACTAAATAAATTTTATTGCTGTCAATTGAGTTTTCATAAAATTTGCACATAAAGAACAGATAACTTAGCGAACATAAAAGCCTTTTACCAACAAACTAAGATGAAATGTTATAATATATGTAAAAGTCAATTTTTTTTGAAATTACGTAAAGTGATGTTCAAGATTATTAGTATGTTAGAAATTCCAAATAATTATAACGTAACCCGTTCAAATATTAATAGAGGTGAAATCATTGAAGAATCAATATATAGAAACACTTGTCGAAATCATGTTAAAGCATATACCCAATACAGCTGAAAAATCGATGTTATTTGCATTTTACAATGGGGTTGTCACGACGTATAGTTACTTTCATTATGAATCTATGGAAGTATTTGAACATGGCTCAGAAGGGCTTCCATCTAATGAAATTATGGACAATATTCAAAGAGTACGTCATACTGGGGAATCAAACTGGACTGCATTTGTTTTAACTGTCAAAACAAATGGTTTATATGAAGTTGATTATTATGATGATTTAAATCCTACTTTAGAGTGCAGTTCTGCACTACTTTTGCTTGCATACAGCCATTATCATATTGAACCAACCTCTGATTTTGGTAAATCACAACTACAAAGCGCTATTAAAGCAGAAAGTTTTAAGAAAACGTTAAACTACGCGTGTATGAGGAATGACATAGAAACAGTTAAAGAAAAGTTAGTAAACATTAAATTATCTGCATTAAATAAAAAAGGACCTGATAGAAAAACGCCACTTCACATTGCTTGTTTAAATGACAACATTGATATAGTTACATTACTAGTGGAAGCAGGAGCAAATCTGAAGATTAAATATCATGGAGAAACACCTTTTTCCCTAGCATGCGGAAAAGGTAACGTAGAAATTATTAAATACTTAATTTCTAGAGGTGAAAATGCAAATGAAATAATGGTCGGAAAAGTCACTCCTCTTCATTTAATTAGTAAGTCTGGTAATCAAGAAATTGTTCATTATATTTTAGAGCGTATTACAAATATAAATGCGGTGACAAGCAGAAAAAGTTCAGCTCTCCACTACGCAGTGGATGATAACAATCTTGAAGCAGCAAAGGTTTTAATAGACAACAGTATTGATATGGAATTACTAGAAGAATACAAAAGGAGTGCATTAAGTCTTGCTTGCGACCGCAATAAACCAGAGATGGTAGCGCTGTTGTTAGAAAATGGAGCTAATATCCATAGTACAGGACAAGGAAAGGTTACACCGTTACATAGTGCATGTGAACGAGGCTTTATTGAAGTGGTTCGAGTGTTACTACATCATCAACCGAACTTACATGCGAAAGCAACATTATACAGTATGCCAAAGAATCAAAAATTAATAGAAACCCCCATAGAAACGGCTAAACGCCTTGGATACGATGAGATAGTCGACCTTTTGAGTTCAAACTTATGAGAAAGAATGAAAACGAAAGCAACATTTTTATATTTTAGAGTTAATACCATATCACTATCAAACTAATAAAAAAGATACTCCTTAAAAGTAAAAAACGCTATTCTCTCTGTAAATACGTAGGAAAGAATAGCACTTTTTATTTTGAAATAGAAGTCAGCATTTAAACTAAACATGCTAATATTGATTTTGTGCGATTGTCAGTTACCTCATAATAAATTTCTAATCCTTTCCGAGTACCTGTAACGACTTTAGTAGCTTTTAGTTTAGATAAATGTTGACTAATTGTACTTTGAGGCATTTGTAATGTTTCATACATTGTCGTTACGTTAATAGGACCTTTTGCAAGCATTATTTTTACTAATGATAAACGGACAGGATGTGCTAGTACCTTCAATACTTCAGTGATTTCTTCATACATTTCTTTCATATTTTTTCTCCCCTTTTATATAAACATTAATGATATCCATATATATAATTCGAAAGGATATACGATTTTATGTCCGTCATTTTAAAAAAATGTTAAAAAATATCTTCAGATGGAAGGAATCTCCCCTCCGTTCAATATTCTATAGATTTTTCTTTCACTAAATATTATGTGGTAGGAGCTTTCCTTACTGAGACCCTCTGCCATTGTTCTCTTGCTGATGTCCATTATTCCCTTGGGACCCTCTGCCGTTGTTCCCTTGCTGATTCCCATTATTCCCTTGCGATTCTCTTCCGTTGTTCCCTTGACCATTCCCATTATTCCCTTGCGATTCTCTTCCGTTGTTTCCTTGACCATTCCCATTATTCCCTTGCGATTCTCTTCCGTTGTTCCCTTGACCATTTCCATTATTCCCTTGCGATTCTCTTCCGTTATTCTCTTGCTGATGCCCATTATTCCCTTGGGATCCTCTACCGTTGTTTTCTTGCTGGTGTCCATTATTTTCTTTTTGTGGACCTCTACCGTTGTTTTCTTGCTGGTGTCCATTATTTTCTTTTTGTGGACCTCTACCGTTGTTTTCTTGCTGATGTCCATTATTCCCTTGCGATTCTCTTCCGTTGTTCCCTTGCTGGTTTCCATTATTCCCTTGGGACCCTCTGCCTTTGTTTCCTTGCCCATTTCCATTATTTCCTTGTGACTCTCTTCCGTTGTTTCCTTGCCCATTTCCATTATTTCCTTGTGACCCTCTGCCTTTGTTTCCTTGCCCATTCCCATTATTTCCTTGTGATCCTCTTCCGTTGTTCTCTTGCTGATTCCCATTATTTTCTTTTATTTGCTTCGGTTGTTGTTCCTTAGATTGCTTTTGTTCTATATGCTCTTTCTTCTCGTTGCTTTCTTCTTTTACAGGAGATGACTTTTGTTGTTCTTGATTAGACGGAGGTGCAGGTGGAGTAAGCGATTTTTGCTTCTCATTCTCTTGTTTTATATAAACGCCCGTTCCAACCCCTGCTTTCTTGGCATCCTCCCGCATTTGCATCGTACTGCTTTGATATTCAACTGTAATATGTTTTATCTCATACTCTTTCTTTAATTCCTGCATAACCTTTTCCAACTGTGGTTCTAACGACTTGTCCTTTGTAACAGCTGTTAGCATAACTTGCTTATCATTCGTTAAGTACTTATCCCCTTGACTCTGCTTTATAATAGTACGTATTACGTCTTGCAGATGCTTATTTTCCCACCCTTTCATTTCTTTTAAAATACGCCTTCCATCATCATTACAAGCTCGCAAATCTATAACACGAAGATCCTTTGTTACGCTCACCTCTAAACTTGGATTTATATCAACTGAGACATAAGCAAATACTTTTTCTTCCGGTTGGTTGTAGAAAAACAGCAACACACATAGAAAACAAGTAACAAGTAATGATGCAAGCTTTAAGAAAGAAGGGATTGAAAAACGCGGTGCTCTTTGCTCTTGTTCGTTAAACGAGATTTCCTCTCCAATCATGTAAGAGTGTACTTTTCTTTTAAACGTAATAAACTCTCCATTTGGAGTTAAAACAACTACGTTATGTTTCTTTATATCCATCACAATTCCTTTATTCATCATGCTTCTCCCCTCTTATATAATCCAGAATATATGTATAGTTGTTTGCAAAGATAATACACATCGCAATAATGTATTTTCGATGTCGCTCCAACGTTTTACGACTTACCCTAACACGTGGTTCAATATGTTTAAGGGGTAACTTTTTCTTTCGGAACAGCTCTTCCATCATTTTCTCGTCTTTTATAATAATCTTTACAATTTCTATTAAGTGCTCACGCGTATCACGATGCTTAGGGGATTCCTTAGCAAGCTCTGAAAATGTGATTTTAAACTCAGCTAGCACACTTTGAAAATGAAGAATTTCCTCCTTACGGTTACTATTTTCCATCTCTTTCATATACTCCGTAAGCGATACTTGTATTTCTAATATTTCCTCTTGCTTATCTTCTTTTAAAAAGACAAGATTATGCTTAGACTCCTTGCGTATATAGTCAATTACATCTCTTTTTATAAGAAGATCAGCAAACGCTAGAAAAGATTTTCCTTTTTTATATGAATACTGTTCAATTGCTTCGTTAAACGCAAACAATCCAATACTATATTCATCATCCTGTTCTGTAATGTACCTGCGGCAGACAGACGAGATTGATTTTCTAATAAACGGCTGATACTGTACGATAAAAGCTTCCTTATCTCCTCCGTTGTTTTGTATGTTAAATACGATATCTTCTATTTTCGTTTTTTTTAAGATTTTCATTACTAAACTCAACACTAGTAATCTCCCTGCCTCCTTCTGCTTCAAATAGCAAAATGGCCACTAAACAAGTGACCATTTAACCACATTTTCTTAGTACTTTTCTTTGGGCTTGTCTTCTTGCTGGTGCTCATATTTTTCGAGGCCGACTTTTTATATGACTATTTTTTCCACTTGTACTAAAGTGAAGTCTGTATTTTGTATTACTTTCTTGTTTTCTTTTGCAATACCACTTGTTCTTCTTGCTCTTTTCTATTTTAGCTGCAATCTTTGAATAACTCTTCGCTATATTTTTGGTAATTTTAGCTTTTTCTTCTACTTATATATATTCGAAGGAACAAATAATTTTATGGGGGTCAAAAAAATATTTTTTATAAAATAGTTATTTTTTCAAAAATAAAAACCATCAATTGGAAAAAACTCGTTATAACTCCTCCTTATGGTAATTCCTTTGTAAACCTTTTTATTTAAATGTATAATTGTATTAAAAGTCTAAAATTTCAGAATCGGAGGGCAGCGTCATGAAAAGTTTTGGTACGTTAGTAATCTCTACCGTCATTTCAGCAGGCTTAGTGTATTATAATATCGATTCCTTTTATAATAAATTTACATCCGGGAATACATATTACTGGGTAAACGGTATCCTAGCTGCTGGATTCCTTATATCCTTAATTATCAACATAAAAGATATCATCAAGAAAAACTACACAACTTCTGAATCAAATTAAGGAGCCTATTATGGTTCCTTTTTCTATGCAAAATAAAAAAGCAGCTGTTAAGCTACTTTGAATTCTTCTTATCCCCAAATGAAATGATATATATATTCTCCCGTTACACGTTCATTAATTCCAGCGATCCTAGCGAATCTCATTAAGTCCGCCCCTTGAAGAAAATACACCGAGATCGTAACTGGTACTTGTGACCACATGAATTGATAAAGCTCATTCACTCTCTGATTCGTCGAAACGATTAAATCATTTACAGGTCCATGATTCCATGCAGAGGTTTGAACTGAAGTGAACGGAAGGTCTTTCCCATTAACCACTATTCTTACCACACTTTGAGTTATGTCCACAACAATCCCCTCCACCATTACAAAATTTAAGCCTGTTTCTATACTCATATTCTTGATTAATAATAAATGTTTAAGGCAAACCCCTATTTTCATTTCTACTCAAAAACAATTTAAATGATTCTTCTTTATTTCTCAATATAAGGAGCTTTGGATTTTCATTAAAACTCCTGTAGTATATGAACAAAGAGTAAGGTAAGAGTTACTCTTTGCCATTTTAGGAAAGGTTCTGTTGGAAACAACAGGACCTTTTTTCGTAAAGAGATGGTTTTGTTTAATTTCTCACCACTAACCACAAAAAATATCTTATAATCGTTATATACTAAATTAAAATAATGGATTAGGAGTAGATCAAATGCCAGTTACACTAGAACTTATTCTTTTCATTCTTCTAGCAATTAGCGCTATTGGCTATTTAGTAAAAGAATTTCAAAAAACTAGGAAAAGAACACTTGGAATTTCACTAGAATTCTTGGTTCTTTTCTGGTCAATATGGAGAATATCGACTATCATAATCTGATTTGTAAAACATGAATTCCTTCGAATAAAAATCAATATTATGTCCATAATGTTGATAGGCTGTATGCCAAAATCCATTTAGTTTTCTCTGTATCTCCTTGTATTGAGCAGTTAGTTTTTGCTAGCTGCTCTTTTATTTATGAAAAAAGATAAAAATTTTTATAATGATTCTTCTTTATTTCTCAATATAAGGAGCCTTGGATTTTCATTAAAACTCCTGTAGTATATGAACAAAGAGTAAGGTAAGAGTTACTCTTTGCCATTTTAGGAAAGGTTCTGTTGGAAACAGCAGAACCTTTTTTCGTGATTTAAAGGTACTAAGACAAAATGAAATATTTACCATGAAGGTAATTGTTAAATATTTTACGCTTATACAGTATAATGGGATAGTTATTGTGTATTGGCATTAAGAGGAGCGTCCTGATTAAGCGCTTCTCTTTTTTTATAAAATAGCTCCAAATTACTTGGACACATTTACCAGTTTATTCAACACAAATATCATGTTAAAATCCCTTGTGAATACGACATAACTCAACTTGGTGAAGCCCTGTAATATTTCCTGTAGGGCTTCTTTTTTTACAAGCAGTTATTTCATTAAGCTGACTACCTTGTTGTGCAAAATAACGATTTTGTTCACTTTTTTGATACATTTATAAAACATTCATATGTTATCTTCAGTAAGTTCTATTTCCTTTATAATATTGTGTGAAGTATAACAACGAACGAAGCCTAAAAAACTCTAATGAAGTGATGAAAAAAACCTAATTTCTCTACAAAACATTGAGAAATTAGGCTTTTTAATAGAAAAAGTAGCATTCATAAACAATGAATACAGTTTAACTCTTCAATTCTATTTTCACAGATTCATATATTCTTCTAAAGTCAGTTTTTCCTTATATATATTTTCAGCAATATCTCCTACATAGCGAATATGCCAAGGTTCATATGCATAACCCGTAATACTTTCCTTCCCCTTAGGATAACGAATGATAAACCCTGCACGATGCGCGTTTTCTTTCAGCCATTTTCCTTCCTTCGTATTCGCAAAGGATAGCTCTAGTTCATTGTTCGCACTTTTAGAAGAAACATCCATCGTTAACCCTGTTTGATGTTCACTATGCCCTGGCTTTGCAGAGAAGCGATCCGTATGCTCTTGCCCTTTCTTTTTAACATTGTTGGCATACAGACCTTTTTGATACTCATAGGAACGAAATCCTGAAACAGCATTCAACTGGATCCCATCTTGCTTAGCTAAAAGGAATAGTTTTTCTAACGCTTCCGCTGCTTCTTTACGAAGATGACTCTTTTCTACCGTTCCACTAAATGAGAACGGTACATTTGGTACAACTAAATCCTCTGGCATATAGTCTTCGGGTAAACCATATTCCTTATTTACTACAGCCTGTATACTAGCAAAGGAACTTGCTATCTTATTTGAAGTCCCATTTTGCTTACTATTTTTTTCTTTATTTATGGAGTTTTCACTAGTTTCATGGTTTGTCTTATATGGTTCTTTACCAATAGATATATTGGTGTAAATGATAAAGATACCTAGCATTACTACTATACAAGTTAAGGTTCCTACTAATTTAAGTCTCATCATTCATTTCCTTCCTGCAACTCCTACTGTTACTCATTCATCATACTTCAACCATATCAAATCCATATTAATTCCTTGTGAACTTTTCTTCATAACGCATTCCTTAATAGATTGATAGTATATCTTCCCGTTCTTTTGATACCCTTAAAATATCAGCTCTATTTATACATGTAGAAAAATAATCTAAAGATTTGTATAATAAGATAAGAAGTGTAGCATTCTGTTATAGAAAGGTCTTGGTATAATGCTAGGCATTGATGTCAAAAAAACAAAAGAGGAGTTAATTATTTCATGGCAATTTGCGGAGGTCACGATTCCATTACGTGATGTGATTGAGGTTACCGAAGATGCTACCTATGCGGGTGTTGAAGAACCAAGTGCAATCCGTATCGGAACAGCATATGGGACAACTGATCGTATATTAATTAAAACTGTAAAACAAAATTATGTATTATTTACTACGAATAAAGTGTCGATTTTAAACGCAATTCACGCGTAACAATGAGTAGATAAACGCGCTTAAACAAAGTTCAAGTGAAATAAAAAGGTGCAAAGTCATAGAATTGACTTCGCACCTTTTTCTATATTTGTGAGGGTAGCATGTAATTGATGCCGCAGAAATTGGGATGCAAAATTGCATCTTTAATTCAGATATATTAATAATAAAGATGAACTGCTCAACATTTTTCTTTTAAGTTAGTATTTCAAACCCTAGCTACCTAAAGAACTCAAGTAAACGTATCTTAAATCCTTTTAAGTGGCACAAAAAGCGTCTATGTAGGCGCTTTTTGGATAAGAAAACACCTTATATGCATAAGGTGTTTTCTTATTTCATCTATCTAGAACTTCTCTATTTGAACTGTAAAATGTGGCTTGAATTTTACTTCGATTGTTTTGTTTTCTACGCCGCCTTGGACATATAATGAGTCATTACGGGTATAGATTCGTTTCGCCGAATGTATCTTGGTTTCAAATATGCATTTATTTTTGTAATACAATTGTAATTCAACAGTTTCCTCGTAATAACACATAATCATTACTAATTCAAATCCTAATTTATCTATTTTATTATATCTATATGCACCTGCACCAGGAATAAAATAATCTTCTGGTTCACTCTCGAATATTTCTAATAATTCGTATTCATCATATTGAATATTCATTTTAACAACTCCTTTCGTGAATGGGCTCAATCTACTTTATTTATAATATTCACGATTTATTAGGTACAACGGAAACAACATCGCCACTATCATTCAATACGACTCTAACATCTTTCCCATCGTATTGCCATAGACCAGGTTTATTTCCTGGTTTTTTAGTATCATGCTTAATTGTTTCTTCTACTACGCTTGTTGTTACACCTCGCGGATCAACTTTTTTTAATTCCTCCATATATTCTTTTGATCCGAATGTGTAACCATTCCTTTCAGCTCTTTCACGTGCACGCTTCGTAAGTTCTGCCCGAACCTGAATTGTATCAGGTGCCATTCTTTCAAGCGCATGTTCAGTATACTTACGCCCATCAATGACCCCTCCGCCTCTTGGCATACTCCATCCCATCTCTTCAGTTACCTTTGATACTTTTCCTAAATCCTTCGCTTTTTGTTCTAACTCACCATATTTACCGAATACACGTCCAATAACTTTAGGAGCCCCACCAAAAACAGTAGAAACGGTTCCCCATACATAGTCATTTTTGTCATACTCTCTATCAGCGAAATATTCTTTGCCGTTAATGAGTTGTAGCCCTTGTTTGATTTGCCCAATAACTGGAATGAAATCAAGTGACATCGATCCAAGTTCATTTGTACGCTTCTGTTCTGCCAAAAACTCTTCCATTTTTTCAGGTGGTACACCAAAATCTTTGAGGCGAGTAGATAAACCATCCATGTTTCCAACATTTTTAGCCATATTAGACGTATCTATTTTATAGCCTGAAATCTTATTAGCAGAGTCCATAATGTTATTGGCAGCATCTAATCCAGACATGATATCTGTATGCAAGGTTGGGAATGCTTGTTGAGCTTCTGCAACATGCGTTGAGACACTATTAATTAGTCCATCAGCCATTACCGCTTGTTTATGAAGTGATGCCCCAGCTTTTTGTATGGTAGAAAACTTGGCTTGGAGCAACGGAATTAACGATTAAACACCGAGCAGCTGCTGACTGTTTTGCTGTCCTGGAATTATTACAACAACTCAAAAATAAGCAAATAGATTAAAATACTGTAAATAGGACTAAATTATTAACATAAAAAATAAGCACATCTTGTAAAAAAACAGATGTGCTTATTTTTAAATTTTTATGCATTTTTACGTTTTAGGAAAATCACTCCACCAACAATTAACAATAATGCACCTGCAGCCATAGAGATCCAACTTGTAAGGTCAGCGCCTGTTTGGGGTAACCATCCAATTTTAGATTGAATTTCTTTCTTAGGTTGTGGTTGCTCTTTTACTTGCTCTTTAGGTTGCTCTGATGTTGGAGTATTTTTATCTTGATTCGGCTGTTCTGGTTTAGGTTGTTCCGGTTTTACCTCTTTGAATTTCACTGTTTGTCCCTTATCTTCAAATTCAGCGTGAATAGCTACTAAAATATTATCTTGATACAGTTCTTCAAATACTACTACTTCTTTACCTTGTAATGCAGAAGCATTAAATGTGAAATCTAATGTGATAGAACCATTTTTTTCTTTTGCAGTAAACTTAGATTCTACTGTTACTTCTTTATCATCAACTAATAATGGTTTGTTTGTTGCTTTATCCATTAGTTTGCCTTTTACAACGTACTCTTTACCCACGATTAAGTCTTTGTATTCCACTCTATCTTGGATTGTTACAGATTTAGAAGCGTCTAACTCTTTAGAACCATCAGCTTTGTTTGTAGCTGTTGTTTTAATGGAAGGCTCTACAAATCGAACTGTTTGACCTACATCGTTAATGTCAGCGTGAGTTGCAATTACTTGACCTTCATGCAATAAGTCTTCAAACACAACTACTTCTCTTCCTTGCTGTTCAGCACCAACGAAAGTAAAGTCTAATGTTACAAAACCATTCTTTTCTTTTGCAATGAACTTAGTCTCTGCTGTTATTTCTTTACCATCAATTAATAATGGTTTGTTAATAGCTTTGTTCATTAATTTACCTTTTACAGTGTACTCTTTACCAACAACTAAGTTAGTATACTCTACTTTATCTTGAATAGTGATAGAATCCTTTGAATGAATCTCTTTTCCACCATCAGCTTTGTTTGTAGCAGTTGTTTTTACTGATGGCTTAACGAACTTAACTGTTTGACCTTTATCATTGATATCAGCATGTGTAGTAACAACTTTTCCGTCTTTCAGTAACTCTTCGAATACTACTACTTCTTTTTCTTCTAAACCAGTTGCATCAAAAGTGAAATCTAGTGTAATAGAACCGTTTGCTTCTTTTGGTGTAAACTTAGTTTCAGCAGTTACTTCTTTACCATTTACAACTAATGGTTTATTAGTCTCTTTATCCATTAATTTACCTTTTAAAGTGTACTCTTTACCTACTTGTAGGTCTTTGTATTCCACTTTATCTTGGATTGTTACAGACTTAGAAGTGTGCATTTCTTTTGTACCATCGGTTTTATCAGTAGCTGTTGTTTTTACTGATGGAATCTTTTCATCTTTGACAATATGTTTAATGATTTGACCATTCTCTTTGATCTCAAAAGAGAATATTTCTTCATTCAATACATAACCTTTTGGTGCAACGGTTTCTTTATATGTGTATTTTCCAAATGGTAACTTTTCAAACTTCGCGATACCTTTATCGTCTGTTTTCCCTTTAACTACTTCTTTTCCTGCTTCATTATAAATAGTAAACTCTGCATTCGGAAGCTTATTGTTTCCATCAGCTACATCAACTTTTGTAATTTCTAGATTACCTTTGATAAGATGATTAACTGCTAATAGCTCAATAATTTTCCCGTGTTCCTTTATTTCGAACACAATCGGTTCTGTAATAAGAACGTAACCATTTGGAGAAGCCTTTTCTACAAATGAATATTTACCATACGCTAAATCTTTGACGTTAACTTCACCATTTTTATCTGTCTTATATTCCCCAATTACTTTCCCGCTTGCATCTTTTAGCTCGAATACTGCACCTTCTAATTTTTTACTGATATCTTCATTATCTACTTTTAGTAATTTCACACTACCTTTCACTTCTGTATTTTCCACTGTAAAAGTAAGTGTTTTATTGTGCTCTTTAATTTCAAAAGGATACTTTGTTTTATTTCCAATATATCCATTAGGTGTTTTTGTCTCTAAGAAATAATATTTACCATACGTAAGACCATCAACATTTGCAATTCCATTTTCTTTTGTTACTACTTTTTTCACTTCTTTTCCATCTTCAGTAAAGACCGTGAATTCAACATTAGGTAACATCTTACCTGAATCACTAAGTTTTTTTATTTCGATGTTACCTTTTACTTTGTTGTTTACTACTTGAACAGCTCCTATTTCCCCTGTCTTAACTTCAATAGTTTGTGGTTTATCACCTGAAACATAACCTGTTGGTGCTTTAATTTCTTTTACTATGTAGGTACCAATTGGTAGGTTATTTAATTCTGCAGTACCATCAGCACCCGTCGTGATTTTTCCAACTGATTCATTATTTGCATTAAAGACTTCAAATACTGCACCAGCTAATATTTCTCCATTTTCCCCAACCTTTTTAATTTTTAAAGAACCAGCAGCTTCCCAATTTACTGCAAGGTCACTACTAAGCTTTTCCTCATTTCTTTCTAGTAGCACTGTAGCATTCTGAACAGTATCAGTACCGCGATAAGCAATTGCTTGAACTTTAGTTAAATTTGTAGCAACACTTAGATTAAATTCACCTGTTTTTGTATCTTTAGGAATTTGGATACGGAATTTTTCCCCAAGTGAAAGCTGATCTTTCACTTCTCCATTTTCACTAACAATTTTAACTCCATTAGGTGCATTTTTCGCTACTACTTTATAAGAACCACTCTTAGCATTTGTTTGTACTGTGTATAGGTTTGTTTCAAAAAACTCACCCTTTAATTCTGCCTTTTGCTTTTCAGCAGGAATCACATTCATAAAAATATCTTGAGTATCTTCACTTGTATTTGCAGCATTAATAATTGTCTTAGCCGCTTTTTCAACATTTTTATTTTCATGCTTTAATTCATTTACATCAAGTTGACCTAATGCATTCCAAACCGCAAGCTGAGTTGCATAATGTGCTTCATTCTTATTAGCTACTCCCAGTTGTTCTATACTTTTTTGTGGGAAACCATTTAATAGAACCCTATATACTACATTATCTGTTTTCCCCATTTCAGGAAGATCTTCACCATTTGGTGATTTTAAGCCAAGAGTTAAACAATAAGCAATTTGACCGCTTGAATTTTTAATAATTTCAGTTCGAATGTACTTACCTAAACTGTTGCTATAACTCCAGTTCATTGAATACTTTTCATGCGTCATAACCTCCGCATTTGCCTTCGGTAGAAACACATTAAAGAATAATGCTAGTACTGATAATAATGCAAAAACTCTTTTAACAACTCTTCTCCCCAATTTTAAAACCTCCCTAGATAAAATGAATCCGATGTATTATTCAAATATTTAAAATAATCACAACGAAGATATTTCATATTATAAGACATAAAGTTACAAATATTATATTATTTTTACAAATTATTTATTTTCTCAACAACCACTATAAATTACAATATTAAAACATTCCATTTCACAAAAGTAACAATATTAGGATACCTTAGCAAAATAAGAAACTTGGTAAAATACTAGAATAACGGTAGTTGGAGTACGGAAACGATTCTTGGCATGAAGGACCACTACAAAGATATTTTAATATGTAAACAGATATTTTCAGATTGAATATATGTATTAATAATGAAATTTTATTGCATTTACACCTGCAATGTTTATATAAAAGATAGTAAATTATGTTTTTATAGGATTTTTTCTATTAGTTTACTGGAAATTTGCATTATTATGTGACAATAAATATCATTGTATTTAATATAAAATGATATAAAAAAAGGGGCACGTAGATAATTATTAGAACTTTCAATCAATTAATTATACTAAAATTAGTATTAAGAATATTAGTAAAAAAGTAACAACGTTATTACTAAGTTCGAATATTGGTCTAAGTACCCTAGCATCTCAATGGTAACCTCTTGAATACTTTTACGTTTTTAAATAAATTAAAATAACAAAAAAATAATAATTTTTAATTTTTTTCTTTGTAATTTAATAAGTTACATGTTAATATGGCGAAGGTTATAAAATGAATTTCGCCATACACAATGTTTTTTCGGAATATTCACTCCAGAGAAACGTAACTATTTCTGTAATTTGCTTTATCTTTTACCTATACAAGGGCTACTTTCAATTTTTTTGTTCATAAGTAAAAGTAACTTTTTATTTCTATCTTCCTCATCGATTTTAATATAAATGGTAAAAAAGCACTTTTTCAAGTGCCCTTCCTTTTCTTTTTTAAAGATAGAAAATCTAATAAAATCAAACACCTAGATTAAACACATACATACATCATCCTACTTACAAACTCTCAGAGAGGTATAAACTATGGGAATTCCTACACTATTATTAAATACATTTATTATTATTATTTGTATCCTTAGTTACCAAGTATTTTGGCTAGAACATAAAGAAAAAATGGCATGTAATAATATATTAATTTCTGTACTTTCCTCCATTGCAATTATTTTTTGTATGACTTTTCCTTTTCATTTACACGCTGGGTTCATTTATGATTTACGTTTTATTCCCATTATATTAGTTTTTCTATATGGAAATACAAAGAGCATTATTTGTATTGGAGTTTTATATCTTTCTTATAGATTTTACTTAGGTGGAAGCGGAGTCTTCCCATCATTTATTATCTTTACTATTATTTCTGTTATTACAATCATGTTTCGTTACTTGTCACCTACTTATTTCAAGGAAAAGAAGATATTATTAAGTATTCTACTTATTTTGATATGTACAACTTCCCTTTCTATCTGCGGTATTGTAACGCAAATAAATACAGGTGTTAAAATTGACTCTACTCTCATTGAATTTTTATTCAATTATATAATCATAAATATTTTCACAGTATTATTATCAGTTTATTTAATAGAAGGAATGATCGAGAAATATAAAATAAAAGAAAGAATGCAAAGAGCAGAAAAATTTTATATAGCTAGCGAACTAGCTGCATCGATCGCGCATGAAATTCATAATCCACTGACCACGGTACGTGGATTCACTCAATTACTAAATGAAGATGAGAGTGCTAAGATGTCTCAAGATAAGTACTTAGAAATTATGTTACTTGAAATGCAGCAAATACAATCTACTATTAATAACTATTTATCTTTAACCAAACCACAAAACATTATAAAAGAGGAACTAGATATTAATTACATATTAAATCAAGTGAAAGATAATATTTCACCACTCGCTCTTTCATATAATGTTGAAATAAAACAGCATATTACAACAGATTCCCTTTACATAAATGCTAATACTGAAAAATTTAAAATATGTCTAACCAACATCATACAAAATGGAATTGAGGCTATGAAAAATGGTGGCGTATTACAAATAAATATACAAAAAATAAAAGATAATATTGTAATTGATATTATTGATACAGGAATAGGAATGTCTTCCCAACAAATAAAACGTATTGCCTTGCCATTTTATTCAACAACAGAAAAAGGTACTGGGCTTGGTACTATGATTGCGTACAGTATTATTAAAGAATTAAACGGAGATATAGAGATAGAAAGTGAACTAGGAAAAGGAACACACTTTTCTATCACTATCCCCTGCTAATATAATAGAAGATTTATTTAAATGATATTATTTTGTAGCTAATATAACCATATAAAAAGAAGACGTAACTATTCGTCCTCTTTTTATATGGTTCTGGTGCAAAAATGTTAGTTAGAAACATAGAGCAGCAATTTCACAATTTATTCACAAGTACCGTTAAGCGCAAGTTTACGTTAAGTATGCTATTTGCATAATAATGTTTTCAAGAAAAAAGTAGCTGTACTTTTGTGCAGCTACTTTTTTATGCAATAAATCAGTAATAGATATTCGAGCTGCAATAAATGCCCCTTTTATACTTTGAAATGTAATTTGCAAACTACAATTTGACATAATTCTAATAGTATGAGATGTATATTTCTCCATAAAAGTAACTTATTTTTATCTCTTTTAAACAATTTATTATAGTATTTTCATCTAATTAGGCACAGAAACGTTTTGCAAAATCTTACTACTTTTTAGGAAAAACGTTTTTAGGGTACATTTTAAAATAGCTCTTTTTCTTTGAAATGTTTCTGTGCTTAATATTTAAAATATCTTATGTCAAAATTTTCCGCAACAAATATGTTAAATGATTCATAATTATATATAATATGGAACATTAAAGTTAAATATTCCGTATTATACTCTATTAAATATAGCGTATTTAATTTATTAGTAATTAATTTATTAGTCTAAGTATGAATTATAAAGTATGTTCGTTTAAAATTGTCACAATATAATTTTATATTCGACGTTTTTAATTACTCGTGAAACATTTGCAAATGTTTTAACCGTTATGTATAAGGTAAATATCCCCTCTAAATATAAGATTTACTTAATTTAGATTCTTTCTCTCATAGTAATAATGTCGAAAAAAGTCGAATTTTTATATTTTTTCTTTATTTTCTAGTTGTAAACGTTTTATTTTCATGTTACCATCTTAATCAAACATTAGATGGTAATAAAACTTAAAGTATTTCTTTCCCTTAGAGACATATAAACGTTCGGTAATACCATGAAAATAAGGCCAAAGAAATATGAGTTACCTGATAAAAGATTTAATAGGATTTTTACCGCCTTAATTTTCTGTTAATTCAGAATGTAACACTTTAACATTTTGTCCCTAAACAAACTTTAAATTTTAGTGTGGTAAACTCAAAAAGCTAAATCACCCACCAAAATTAATAAATGATATATCCTGTTATATCTAGCGATCAGTCATGAGAAATAGATTTCTTCCTAAGAAAACTTAGCCCATTAATAAAAAGTGTCTAAATTTCTATCTTTATTACCATCTATTTTTGATAACATATTTACCAACTATAAAAAAGAACCTATTGAAGGTTCTTTTTATTATAATCATTAGCACTTCAATTATTGATAATCATTGGTGTTGAATCTTTATTCCCTCACCTTATATAGTTTTCTTTTATTAACACTTGAAGACTTATTGAGGTACGGTTCTGATTTTAATTTTTTTTTATTTTTAAGCGACTAATTTCCGAATGATGGGCCATCCACAGTTTTATATCTAATAAAGAAAGAATTATGTCTGTTTCAAGTGACATTTTGCTTACCTCCTTCTCTCTTATGGGTTATGTAGATAATATATCTCTTGAATCTGGAGCCTTTAGAACACATAATGGATACCCTAAAAAATGGACTTTATTTTATCTTTATCTTATCTTTACCTTATCTTTAAATTTTTCTATTAAACTTAGCATTTAGAAAAAATTTTTCGAGTCTAAAAAAGCTGGGAAATAGAGAATTATTGAATTTTTTTAATAACCAGCCACCATTGAAAATAGGGTTTCTTGTAAAAGGAGGAGTAATATTTGAAGAATAAGAGAAAAGTACAAACTATTATATTATTCTTTATTAGTATTTTAGGGTTAGGAACAATAATCGGGATACTATATTTTAATGACAAAACCAATACTCAAAAAAATAAAGCGTTTGCTACCGAGGAACGTTTATTGCAATATGAGCCCATCATGAAAAAAGAATTAGAAAAATATAATTTGGGAGAAAAAACAGCAATTTTACTAGGAATTATGTACCACGAGAGTAGGGGTGAGGGCAACGACCCTATGCAATCTTCCGAATCACTTGGATTAAAGCCAAATGAAATCCAAGAGATAAACTTGAGCATTAAACAAGGGGTAAAGCACTTTGTTCAAATGTATAGATATGGAGAAGAAAAAGGTGTTAGCATGGATACAATTATTCAAAGCTATAATATGGGGCCAGGCTATATTGATTTTATTGCCAATCAAGAAGCTAAACAACACTCGGAAGATACAGCTAAACAGTTTTCTAAGTTGAAAGTTGATCAGAATCCAGCTACATACACTTGTGGTGGAAATAAACAAAATTTTAGATATCCATATTGTTACGGTGATTTCACATATACAACAAAAGTGAATGAAAAAGCAAAACTTATTGAAGAACGCCTCCAAAAAAATTAAAATTGTATATATTTGTTTGAAGGAGTTTTCCATTTACTTTTATATGGTTTTTCATCAACTTTTATCCCCTCTTACCATCTAAATGTATATATACAACTATCGTATCATATTTCAATTTAAATACGGCTCTAGTTACATATTTCGCAAGAAATCTATCCAGAATATAAATAAAATCACCATTTTACATGAAATAGTATCCACTTAGCGAATTCATTAGGCATAAAAATAAATGTAGATTCAATAAAAAGAGAGCACCCTCGCTATTGGTGCTCTCAATGTGAATTGGGGTTTATCCTGAGCATTGAATAGGACACGAAGAACTCGTCCTGTTACATAATATTATGCTTGTCCATATTATAATGTGCAATAAAAAAAGCACCCTCGCCCAGGCGCCAAGAGATACATATACGTTGAGGTAACTAACACGTTAGAAAAGGCCCTTCCATATCATTGTATGATTATCAATTATCTTTATACCTAGCAGACTCATTAAATACGTTTAATGTATCATTTCTATTAGTTTAACCATGCCTAATGCCCTCCAATTCATGGTTAGTATTCTAAATAGACCAACGATGTATTATAATCCTTTATATACCCAAGGAGGTTTACCATGCTTAATTTTCATAAAACATTCCCCATCTTAGGATTCTTTTGGTTTTTATATAGTTTTATCGGCATCATCTTTTTATTACTATTCCTTAGCGTATAGTAACAACGCGTATAAATAGTAGAAGATTTAATCAACCATCCAGGTATGTTTTCAATTACTTTCCAGTCGCTACGATATAATTGTAAAAACACTTCTTGTGCTAACTCTTCAGCGATAGATTGATCTTTAACAATCCATATAATCTGTTTCACAGCATAAGCATAGTACTGCTTAAATAAATCTTCAAAAGGTATATCAGAAGCATGACTTTCTTCATTTTCTATGGTTAACATGTTAGTTTAAACCTCACTTTCAATTTGATGCCTGTATTATAGAGAAACCAGAAAAACGGATTTTGTGACAGTTTTTCTGGTTATTTTTTTATTATGTACTAAAAAAAGCATTCATCTGATTAAAAGATAAATGCCAAAAGGGAAATGAAAACATAAAACTATAACTCTTGCAGTAGTTTTCTATTAATGGGGTACCGCCACATCGCTATCAAGCTAATAAAAAAGAAATGCCCCCTAGAATGAAAAAAACGCCATCCTTTCCTATGATTCTACAGAAAGAATACCGTATTTTTTCATTTTAGGGGAATAATTAATCTCTTAAGTTGATGAGCATGCAGCAAGCCCCTTTAAAGGTAATATTGTGGTACCAGGCTGCCCTCTATACTGAAAAGGTAATATCACAACTCAAACTGCTATATTTATTTCCTGTCGAATACACTCTTTTTTATTAGCACGTTTCCATAAATATATGGTGTAGAAGAATAAAATTGCAATAATAATATATGCAAAAAGCGACGAGGCTTGAACATTCCCCATAAAATTAAAGAAATTATTAAAAGCGTGGAAAGTAATGGTGATAATAATTGATTGCTTATTTACGATAAGTAAGGACAGAACAAGTCCAACTAAAAATGCATATATGATTTGTAAAATGGTATCTTTAATAGACTGCCCACCAATTAGTTGTAATAAATGGGTGATACCAAACAAAAAACTTGAAATCAAAACTGATTTTTTTATCCCCTTTGAAAACAACATTTTGAGCATAAATCCACGAAAAAAGATTTCTTCAATAAATGCAACAACAAAAAATTGCATGATAAACATAAAAAATAAGTCAGATACCGATGTAGTGAGACCTCATAAAGAAAAGACACCCTAAGGTGCCTTCCTCCGACTTGAACTACTTTAATTTAATAATATGTATTAGACATTAAGTAAACACGTCCTATAAAACAGAATCATTTATTTTCAACAGATTGTTAGTGTACAAACACAAGAGAATCGAGATCGTTTGTTTGGCTAGATTAAAGCAACGCAACGCCACACCTATATGGTTGAGATGTGTTACGCCTTCTAATCGGAGAATCAGCTTTATAGAACGTGTCCACAATTTATATTTTACTACATGTAATATTTATTTTATGTAATTTTTACAAATATGTATAATTACATAAAATTCACGAGAAAAAGAGAGTATACTTTGATATTGTGTAATAAAGATAAGGCCCACCTACGGAAATAGGTGGGTTTTTTGTTAGGCATTACTATCTCATTGCACAAAAGGGAATTTGCATTAAAATAATATCATATTCTTAGAGTTCTTATATTGAGAAAAAAGACACTCTTATGAGTGCCCCTTTTTTTAGTAACCGAATCCGCCGCTACCTCCGCCCCAACAACTACATCCTATAATGATTAACAGGATGAATAGAACGATCAGTAAAGCAAATCCGCCACCTAACTGTCTACGCTTAAAGACTAAAGTTACCTTTAGCCCTCCAAGACTCGCTACGAGCTAATGGCTAGTTCTTACTCGACAGGAATCCCACCCGTTATATGATACGACCTAGGATCGGCCGCACACCTGCCTCGTTAGTTAATATGAAAATGAAACCCAATGTCTTTCAGGCGAAAGTATAATCTTGGTTTGGAAATATACAACTGTTTGGACATAAAAAAGACCATCGAAATGATGGTCTTGCAGACTGTAGACAAATGCATAAAATAACGAATGAACCTTTCTCTGAACACTTACTTTACTTCTTTCATAAATAGTCTAACGTTTTCAGCGATTTCTTTGAATTTGGTATGGTGTAAATAATGTGATCCATCCATGGTTACTACTTTTCCATGTACCGAGTCTTTGATCTGCCCTTCATGCAGAGGTATCCATCCTGCTACATCTTCATTATTCGCTTGTACAAAGAGAAGAAGTGGAAGATATTTAGGGAAGATTAAACCTTGAGCCCCTTTAAAATTAGACGAAATATGATCCATCTCATTCAAGGTTGTGTCATTATACATGTTTTTATTCGAAATCATTTTCATTTGCTCTACGGTTTTTTCATCAAATGCCAGTCCAGCATAGGGGTCAGCACTGATTTTCATAGCCAATCTTAAGAGACCTGATTTTTTGAGATATGCAAACGTTTTTAATGGGAAATTGATATCCATACCCGGTTGTGTTGCAACACTGCTATCGATTCCGACAAATGCAGTCACCTCGTTTGGATATTTGTTCACATAATCAATTCCATAAATGCCTGTAATGGAGTGGCCCATGAGCATGTATCTGTTAATATTAAGCTGCTGTAGAGCTTCATGAACTTCACTTACCATATTCTCCGTGGTTCGCTCTTTTACAGTTTCATCACTTAATCCATAACCGAAAGGCTCTACCGCAACAACTTTGTAAAATGGAGATAATTCATCGATAAGAAGCTTAAAATCAAGCCCTGGAGTAGCTGTTCCATAACCAGGCAGGAGCACGATCGTTTCCTCGCCCTCGCCTTGAATTAACACATTCATGTTTTTCCCGTCTACAGATACGTGCTGCCCGTAGGGCACTATTCGTTTTTGCTCCGAATGACTACTCATCACATTTACGATATAAACAATACCTAAAAAAAGTACAATGACTAGAACGATTGCTCCTATGATTTTAAGTAAGATGTTTCGCACTTTCTTTATTTTCATTCCCCTCAGCATTTTCTTTTCCTCTTGTTGTGTCACTTTCATCTTCTCCTGTCCTGATCTGTTTGCCTTCCTTCATGTGCCTGTAATGAAAACTTAACCAATGAAGATGTACTCACCATGACGACAATATGAACTGAATATGAACTGCCAAAAAAAAATGCTACAGCTCTATATGCAAGTAAGCTTGCATATGAGTCGTAGCATAGAGAATGAATCTAACTAATCTGTTGGTGTAGTGATTGGCAAGGTGACAATGAAGGTCGTTCCTTGACCAAGTTCACTTTTCACTCGGATGTCACCTTGATGAAGCGACACGATCTGTTTAACGATAGCGAGTCCCATACCACTTCCGTCATACTTACGACTGTGGGAACGATCGGCCTTAAAAAAACGATCGAATATACGCTTCTGGTCGTCAAGGTGAATACCAATACCAGTGTCGGATATTAGGATTGTCACGTTTTTGATATCTTGTTTGATGCTTACGTTAATCACGCCGGCATCCTCGGAAAATTTGATGCTATTTCTGAGGATATTCGTCCATACCTGATTTAACAGGTCATGATCAGCCGTTACTTTAACTGTCTGTAAATCAAGCTCGAAATGTATATCGCGAGCAGACCATTGTGGCTGGAGCGCCACGATTATCCGTCGGATTTGTTCATCGAGGCTGAGCGTGACGAGCCGCAGTTGCTTTGACTACGATTCAAGAAAACTCAGCTTTAGCAGGTTATCGCTCATTTTGGACATCCTTTTCGCTTCAGCGATGATAATATCAAGATAACGGCTTCGTTCGTATTCTGAAAGGTCAACTTGCTTAAGCACTAGAGCATAACCGGATATCGAAGTGAGCGGAGACTGAACCTCGTGCGACACGTTCGTTACGAATTCCCTGCGCATCCGCTCAAGTTGCTGCAGATCGTGCATCATTTCTTCGAAGCTACGAGCCAAAGTACCCAGCTCACTCGTTTGCTTAATATTCAACTTGACGTTGAAATCTCCAGATGCTATCCGCTTGGTCGCTTTTGTCAGCTTTTTTATCGGTCTTACCAGGAATACAGAGGCAACTAGAATCAATAAGCTTCCTGCAATCAACGAACATGTTGCAAAGACCAATGCCCATTTTGTGACAAAAGAGGCTGAAGGAGGGGCGAGCGCTTCCAAAAATATCGCTTTCGTTCCCATTTCCGTTTTCAACGGCAACCCTAAGAGGACCGTGGCAATACCATTAGGAGTGTCCTGAACAACACCTCCATCTAATACTTTCTTTAGTTGCTCCATCGTCACAGGCGCAGGTTTGTGTCCGTGAAGTTTACCGTAAGACTTGAACTGACCCGTTGCTTCGTAAATTCGAATATAATAAGAATCGAGCTGCTTCATTTCACTTACGAACAAGTCCGCTTCATGTAACGGAAAGGTCTTGTAAATCCGGACGATGTCTTGGCCAAAGTTACGTAAGTTGATTTGAGCGTTTTCGTTCAATTTATCTTCGAATATCCAAGTTGACACCAAAAAAGAAATGATCGTGCCCCCGATGATGGAGACTAAAAATGTCAGGACAACACGTATATATAAGGATCTGATCATTCATAAACCTCAAGCCGATACCCAAGCCCGCGCACCGTTTCGATCCGAAAATCGGGTGTTGTCGCGAACCGTTCACGCAGCCGTTTAATATGTACGTCTACCGTTCGATCATCTCCGGCGTAATCGATACCCCAAATCTGATCGATCAACTGCACGCGCGTATAGACTTGTCCGGGTGTTCCAGCGAGCTTATACAGCAATTCGAACTCCTTTAGCGGCAACGTAAGCGACTCCGTCCCTTTCATCACCTTATAGGTCTGTCGATCAAGGATGACGTTCCCTAAATGGATCGTCTGCGTGGAGCCAATCTTGTATCGTTTGAGTAGTGCCCTAACACGAACCGTCAACTCTAACGGATCGAATGGTTTGGTTAAATAATCGTCCGTCCCAAGTTCGAAACCTTTCACTTTCTCCCATGTTTCTCCTCTCGCAGTCAGCATAAGTAAAGGTAGATCAGGATTGGCTCTTCGGAGCTCCTTGCTTAACGTCCAACCATCCATAATCGGCATCATAATGTCAAGTACGACAAGATCGACATTCGTTGAGATGTAGACGGCCAGTGCTTCCTTGCCGTCCGCTGCTTCAGCTGTTGCGAATCCGTCGTTGCGTAGAAATAAACAGACGAGTTCGCGAATGTTCGCATCGTCGTCAGCAACTAGTATAGTAGGCATCGGTTCCCTCTTTTCCCTGTTTTCCACCGCATTATTTCAAGCAATCATTATACTATAAATTAACACGTATGTTGATTAACCAAAGTAATACAGTTTCTTGATTTATCGACCTGTAGAATTCAAGTGTTTCTTTCAAACTAATTTGTCACTCAATTGACGAGGCTTCACAAAGAAACAGGCGTGTGAAACCTGCAAATGACAAGCGTTTATTTTGTCTTTTGGCCTTGTGCACGAAGAAATTTCAGCAAAGCATAGGCAATTATAGCTGTGAATAACTGATTGAACAAAGCATTGGATGTTGTGCCAAACAATACGGGAACGTTCAAATTCAGCTAAATCCAGCGGAAAAATGATTCAATTGCCCAGCGCTATTTGTACATGGCGGCGATTCCTTCGGACAGATAGATTGGTAGAACGCATATTCCCCAAACTACTCCAGTAATTACACCATCTGAAATAATACGTCCCATACCCACTAATTATTTTTCATCAAATGCGTAAATGGCGTATCAACTTTGATTGCACATTCGTTCCAAATCATTACTTGTTAATTTAAGTGAATTCCACCATAAAGATTCATATAGGTTTAGTAATTAGCCAAAGTTATTAGGGTGTTCTGTCGTATATTTTATATATTATCATATAATTACCTCCTGATTTTTGTATATTATAGTTCTACATCAACACATAATATATAACTTTTTCTCATTGCTTATTGAACTAATCTGCTCCGTTCAAGAAGAACCCTATCAGTTTAAATAACTCAGATTTTGGCAAAATTAAGTTGATTCAAATGATACCCACCTTTTAGTAATCTCAGAAAATTTCTTAGTCGCGAGTGAGGTTGGTTTTCTTATAGCTAATCCAATAGTTCGATAGCTATCACTTTCAAGTGGAATTGCTGCAAAAGAAATTTTTGATGTCGGTATAATCATTTCTGGCAATATACTAATTCCTAGATTATTCTCCACCATGGAGATCACTGAGTATTCATTCATATTTTCGAATCGAATATTGGGGCTAACTTTATTCTCCCTAAATATTTTTTGAATATCATCATAACACTGATATGTTGGCATAATAAAAGGTACATTTTCTATTTGTTGCATTGATACTTGGTTTTCCTTACATAATGGGGATTGGTTAGATACAACACATAAAAGTCGATCCCTCTTCAATTGTACGATTTCAAAGGATTTTTCAAAGGATTCAAAGTAAGTATCATTATTAATAAATCCACAATCTAATCTCCCGTTTTGTAACCAATTCTCAACTTCAGCATAGTTTCCTTCCAGTAATTCGATTTCAATATTTGGAAACTTTTCCTCCATTTTTTTAAGAATACCAGGAATCCAGTTTTTAGAAATACTCGAAAAAACCCCCACTCTTACTGTTCCTTTTTGGAACCCATTGATAGCGGCTACTTCCTGCTTCAGCATGTTGTTATAGTATAAAATTTTCCGAACGGTAATTAAAAGCTCCTCTGCATTTTTGGTCAATGTTAAAGTAGAGTGATTACGAATAAATAAAGGAAAGGACAACTCTTTTTCCAAACTGCTAATTGCATGACTTACAGCAGATTGGGTGAAACCTAACACTTCTGCAGCTTTTGTAAAACTATTGAGTTCTGCCACTTTGTTAAATATTTCATATTTTGTTAAAGTCACTATGGTCCTCCTCATGAATTTTATTCATGTCTCCATTATATTTCTTCGTTTTATTTAATGCCATTACCAACATACAATAAGTGCATGCTCTATTATATGACCCTTGACAAGGGATGTATTTTTTATGGAAGGATGAAGTGAAATGCAAAAAATTTTAGTTACAGGTGCTGCAGGTAAGATTGGCCAAGATGTTACAAGATTCCTAGATAAGCAAGGGAATTACCAGTTACGGCTAGCAGATATTAACTTATCTGCTTTAGAAACTTTTAAAGATACAAATCATGAAATCATATATTTAGATGTTTCTGATTTAGCTGCTTGTCAAGAATTTACGAAAGGTATAGATATAGTTATACACTTGGCAGGTAACCCTTCGCCAAATGCTGATTTTTATGGCTCCTTATTAGAAAATCATATAAAGGGAACCTATAATATTTTTAGAGCTGCTAGTGATAATAATGTATCCAAAGTGATAGTTGCTTCCAGTGCTCAAACAATTGAAGGCTATCCTTTGGATTATCAACCACATGCTTATTCACCCACGAGGCCCAAAAATATGTACGGGGTAAGTAAGTGTTTTGCAGAGGCTGTTGCTTCTTATTTTGCTTATGAAGAAGGGTTACAAAGTCTTGCTATTCGTATAGGTGCATATGATGATTATAATCCATATGGTAAACCACTAACAGCTAGAGATATGAGTGCATACTTAAGCCCAGAAGATTTTATGGACCTTCTCTTAAAGTCGATGACGGCAAAGAACTTACCTCCATTTTCAATTTTACATGGTGTATCTAACAACAGGTTTAAACGAATTGATATTGAAGGAACAAGAAAGTTAGTTGGTTATAGCCCAAGTTCTGATGCTTTTGTACTAAGTGGTATTAAGTTTTTTGATTCTTGATAAAGGCATATCTAGAAAAGAGATTATATTATTGTTATTTAGCTTTTATTTGTTCTATTTTCAATAGCTACAGTTTCTATAATCATAAATATTCCAATTTTCCCAGATAGAGCACACTATTCTTCTGTCTCATTTGTAGAACAACTCTATTGTCACCACTAGTTCCACAGATGTTCTTTTCCTTTTCAACATAATGGGGTAGCACCATCAAAACGCGAATTTCGTACGCTAAGCAAAATTTCATAAGAAAAAGCCGATTTCCGGTACTCTAAGAGAATAATTGGCTTTTTACTGTTAAGTTGTTTGTAGTGATCGTAGGGAGTCTATTGATGCAATTTCTTTTATACTAAATCGGTATTTTCCTAGAATATTAATGTGTTCCCATTCTAATGGAGAAATATATTTCAATAATTCTTCATTAAGATGGGAATTACATAACTCAACTTTCGCACCTATAAAATAAGCGGGGAGATTTAGCTATATTGAATTTAGAGTCTATCAATTGTGTACTGTACAACTTGAGTAAAATGAAAAACACCTCAATCCTTGGTATAGTGAGATTACCTAGAAATCACTACCACAGAAGAGGTGCCTTAACTACAATAGCTCAAAATAACCAATATCATCAACTACCAAAAGAACTTAATTCTATTTTTTCCGAGCTTGAAATGAAGATCCAGCTAAGGATGCAGTCTATCGCTTCTTATAAACGGTGCCAATGTTCAATTGGCGCCCTTTCCTGCTGCTGTTTAGTATGAATGCGATTAAAAAAGTAACTCGGCTTACGAAAAAAAATGCTCCAAAGTGTTGATTGTGCTTATCATCGTAACTGCAGTAAAAAGTTGAATTGCTAGCACACTATTTTGAAACCTTGGTTAACTATTCCAACTTTGAAGTATTTCCTGTTTTTAATCAATGAGTAAGGGGCAAAATTCAAAGTATATGGTGGCACTATTTGTACTTTGTCCTGTAATCTTTGCTCATCGAATAAACCTAGAGCTATCACTCATGCCTTCAGTTGAACACCCTGATGACTGAGCTAAGATAAATTATGGATGAAGTGCCCGTGCCATCGCATCAAAATAATTCTGACTGGCACGCTGACTTACTACGGCTTCAGGAACAAATACTTCAAAACAATGGAAGCAACCGGGGTAGAGGTGAAATTCAACGTCTACTCCTGCTTGTGCAAGTCGTGTTACATATTCAATGGTTTCATCTCGAAATAAATCGAGTTGACCTACACATGTATAAGTTGGCGGTAGCCCTGCTAAGTTTTCCGCTCTCGAAGGTACGGCATAGGGAGATAGTTCGTTGGAATCTTTCTCCTTGCCCAAGTACATACTCCAAGCCGCCAAATTGTTTGCTCTATTCCATGTTGCGTGGTCTTCTGTAATCTCATAGCTTGATGGTGTTATGTTGCGGTTGTCAAGCATCGGATACAGCGGCATCTGGAATATAATAGATGGACCTCCTTTATCCCGAGCCATTAACGCAAGCGCTGCTGTTAGTCCACCGCCTCCACTTGCACCGGCGATCGCAACTCGATTCACATCAATGCCCAGCGAGTCTGCCTCATTTGTCATCCAAACCAAGCCTGCATAACAATCTTCGATAGCCGCTGGATAAGGATGTTCGGGAGCAAGTCGATAATCGACAGACACAACAACACATTTAGCAGTCTGAACAAAGCGTTCACACAAAACATCGTCCATATCGGGGTGTCCCATTACATATCCACCACCGTGAATCCACAGCATAGCTGGAAGTTTATCAAGATTGTTCTCAACTGGTTCGTAAACTTTAACTAACATCTCGCCGGCAGCGCGAGGAATCATTCGCTTGGTCATGTGTACAAGTTCTGATTTTTCCAAATGTGGATTCGACAAGAGACTTCGACTCGACTCTAAATTCTCCTCTAATTGAAAGCCTGGAAATTGTGAGAAAGCCTGTTTTAATTCTGGTAATACTCGACTGTCAATTTTCATATAAATTCCTCCAGGTAAATAATGAGACTTGATTCAATTCTTATGGAATGATTAACGGAATAGATGTGTCTCCTGTTCTCCTTCAGCTTCCCATTTGGCAATTTCCTCTCGTACACGAGGGGCAACTTCTGTTCCAAGCAATTCTATGGCACGCATGACTTGATCATGTGGCATAGTACTTAATGGTACATACATCATAAAGCGTGTAATCCCTACATGCTTACGAAGATGTATGATTTTTTCGGCGACTGTATCTGGATCACCAACATACAACGCCCCTTCAAAACTTCGTGCAGCATCAAAGCTGGAACGATCATAATAAGGCCACCCCCGCTCTTTACCAAGTTTATTCATGCCTGCCTGAGTGGAAGGGAAAAATGTATCTGCTGCTAATTCCGTATTCTCTCCAACAAATCCAATTGAATGAGATCCCACCTGAAGTTTTGATACATCATGACCAGCGTGAGCCGCCGCTTTCTTATATAGCTGTACAATTCGTGCAAAGTGCATTGGGCTACCACCAATAATCGCCAGCATAAGTGGTAATCCCAGAAAACCGGCACGGATAGCAGATTCCTGATTCCCACCGCTACCAACCCATATCGGTAAAGGATTTTGAACAGGTCTTGGATACACACCTAAATTATTGATTGCTGGTCGATGTCCGCCTTCCCAAGTCACTTTTTCGGACTGACGTATTTTGAGCAGTAGGTCCAAATGTTCTTCAAACAGTTCTTCATAGTCCTTCAAGTTATAGCCAAACAATGGAAAAGATTCGATAAAAGAACCACGACCCGCCATAATCTCTGCGCGTCCATTTGAAATGCCATCCAGTGTAGAAAAATCCTGAAAAACGCGCACAGGATCAGCTGAAGAAAGCACAGTTACTGCACTCGCGAGCCGTATCTTTTTCGTTTGTGGTGCCGCCGCTGATAGAACCATCGCTGGAGAGGATGCTGCATAATCCTTCCTATGGTGCTCACCAACACCAAACACATCAAGTCCTACTTGATCAGCAAGAACGATTTCTTCAACAACTTCACGCAATCGCTGTGCGTGACTTATCACTTCACCACTATGTACATCTGGTTTCGTTTCTACAAAAGACGTAATACCTATTTCCATTTGTCATCTCTCCTAGTTCAATTAGATTTTAAGTCAAAAAAATTAATCATTTCCTTTATGGTAGTAACGTGTTTCTCATATTGACTAACACACGTTTATTTCATGAAATCTTAACTCGTCTGGTCATAGCCCAAAAAAGAAGAGCGAAAGCACTGACAGAGGCTCCGAGTAAGGAAACCCCTCCCCAGCCAAAGTGTGCGTATATTTGAGTCGAAGCAATTGAACCACCAGCACTGCCGATAGAATAAAACACCATATATCCAGCAGTAAGTCGACTCCGTGCTTCTGTATGCAATGGAAGGATCATGGTTTGATTCGTGACATGTATTGCCTGTACGGCCAAATCAAGTAGAACTATCCCTGTCACTAACGCGATTAATGACTGCTCTATATAACTGATGAATAACCATGAAATCAATAATAGAGCTAAAGCAATACCTGTCGTTCGTTGTCCGTAACCTTGATCGGCCAATTTCCCTGCCCGTGCCGCAGCTAAGGCTCCAGCCACACCTACAAGACCGAATGCGCCAATTGCACTATGAGATAGAGCAATTGGAGGTGTACTAAGTGGCAGTACTAGTGAAGTCCACAAAATGCTGAAATCAGCAAAAATCAGCATGGCTAGAACAGAGCGAACGCGTAACGTTCGTTCTTGAATAAACAAAGCAAGCACCGATCTAATCAACTGAGGGTAAGATAGCGATTTTACCTCGCGCTCAACATTGGGCAACATCTTTATAAACATAAAAACCATCAAAAGCATGAGCGCAGCAGAAAATAGATATACAGAACGCCATCCCGCAACATCTGTTAATATACCAGCAAAAGTACGTGCAAGAAGTATGCCAATAACAATCCCACTTGTTACAATGCCAACGACACGTCCTCTTTCTGTAGGGGAAGCGATGGTCGCTGCAAACGCCACGAGAGTCTGTGTCACAACTGCAAGCAGACCCACCAAAGCCATACCTGCGAAAAGTACCATGCTGGAGGCAGCAGTACCAACTATAACCAGAGCTGTTGTAGATAATAGCATCTGACCGACAATTAGACGTCGCTGGTTTAGCAAATCTCCAAGCGGTACGAGTAGCAGTAAGCCCACTCCATAAAAAATTTGTGTAACGGTAATAACAATACCAATAATGGAATGGTTAATACTAAACTCATTAGATAGTTGATCAAGCAACGGCTGTGCAAAGTAAATATTGGCAACAGACATTCCACAGGCAGTCGCAAACAATAATGCCAAAGCGTGAGACATGGATGGCTGTTGATTCAAATTAGGTTTTGTTATGGAAGATTTATGACTTATCTTAGTGTAGAGTGGATCATCTTCTATATTTGTCTCTGTTTTAAACATACCTTAACCTCCAATCACATTAGATTTTTGATCATAACGTACCGTTCAGTACAATATGATTACTGGTAAATATAACTTAGCCTTATTCATGATGTCAATGATTTTTTTGCACTAAAGTTAATATTTCATTAAATGAATGGAGCTTGATTTGACAGGAAGAATGGCTAATTATATAATAATTACATACTGTTTGGTAATAAAAACAACAATTGTAATTACCTACACACCTATCCTAAAACAATTAATAAAATCAAAGTTTGAGAAGGAGAATTCTTAATGGCAAGAACCCGTGAATTTGATGAGGATCAAGTTTTAGATGCAGCAATGCAGTTATTTTGGGAGAAGGGATATGAGGCTACCTCATTAAGTGATCTTACTTCTAGAATGGGCATTCAACGCCCTAGTATTTATTCCACTTTTGGAGATAAGAAAGAATTGTTTGAAGCCGCACTTCGCAGGTATACAATGTCTCGGGCCTCTGATATACGAAATAGGCTTCAAAGTCACTCCTCTGTAAAAGAGGCATTTTCTATTTTCTTTGCCGATGTCGTCAATGAAGAATACGCAGGGGATCTTAGTAAAGGTTGTTTTTGTATCAATACAATGGTTGAACTAGCACCTCATGATGAGAGATTTGAAATTTTGACCAGAGAACATCAAATGTACCTCGCCGTCATTTTTCAGGAGACGATCGAACGAGGAATTCAATCAGGTGAGCTGGAAGTCAACACAGATGCAAAGTCTTTGGCACAGGCACTGATTGTATCGTTAATCGGTCTAACGGTTATGATGAAATCTCGCCCCCAACGTTCATTTGTGGACAATGTAATAGCAGCGACGCTCACATTACTTAAGTGACATGATTGTATTTAAAAGTACGAAAACCATAACTTTATAGGGGTAACGTCAAATCTCCATCAAGCTACAATTTTATAGTACCCCCAGAACGAAATTTTGTGCTAACTTGTAACAAAAATGCTCATTTTTTCATTTCGGGGTAATTCTGAATTCTTAAGTTGATGGGTATGGGGAGCACCACATGCCCATCGACTCAAAATCTCATACCACCACCCTACAGTAATTTCCTTTCGTTTTATTTTATCTGAACGTAGTGTGTAGCAGACTATGAATATTATACTTATGTAAAAAAAGGCTAACAATTCAAGATTGTTAGCCTTAATCGCGCCTTTTAAAAAATAACTCAATATAACAAATGATCGATTCTTCAACTTGCACTATATTCTCCTTTTATTACAAAAAACGAACCCCGAATTGTTCCAGCAAGTTTAGACTTCTGCCTAGCAAACTTAAACTTCTCTACTAACTCCGTTGGTATCTCCATTCCCTCAGAAAGCTTAAATCCAACGGCCCGCTTCTTTGGGCTATCCAACGTATACATAACGTTGACTGCAAGACCATCCTCATAGAAGACATAGGCAAATTTAATATTTTCCACTTGAAAACACGATGTTTCTAAAGGTTTTGCCGCAAACTCAATATCACGTTCTTCTTTCAAAATGCGGTTCACATAATCAAGAGTCTTCTCGCTTTCACTAGCTGGTACAACCGTAAATTCATGCTTGTATTTATTCATAAAGTAACGTGCTTCATGGGCACGTAAACCAGCAAGTGCTTCTGCTACAGGTGAAGACTCCATGCCAGCTGTAGTTACGTTTTTAAAATCAACTATATCGGACAATTCCATCTCTCCTTTTAACACTTTACTTCCTAACAACTGGAATCCATATTTCACCAAATACTAAGCCGTTTCGCTGCCCCATCTCAACTGTTGTATTTGGCCCACCAACATAGGCAAAATCTTTTACTTCTGCTAATGCTTGACCAAATGCAATACCAGTAAGCTTATTACTTAGCTCCTCAGCTGTATTGCCTTCCCCTTTAACTACTAGGTATTCTCCCCTCGGAAACTGGATAACTCTAGATTCTTCTTGTATCGTTGCCTCTGTCATGACACCAGCGTAATACATCATCTTGTTATTCACCGCTTCACTCACAGAAAAAATGTAATCATTTGTAGCTAAAGCTTTTAAAGTGTCCAACCTTCCATCTTGTTCGACGGCCAGCCAAAAGTCTGCCTTTTCCTTGTTTATGCCCGCAAAGTCTGTATAGTGGCTCTTAAGTTCAGTTCCAATACCTAACACGATAAAGCTATCTTTTTCTTCTATTGTATAATTTTTCATATTTAAAACCTTCCTCACTTTTAAATTAATCAAACGATTTATCTTTTCACTTGATGAGTTTATAATATCTTTAAATCATGTCAAAAAATGATACTGTTTAGGAGACCACCATGAAAAAAGTTGAACGGATTAATACGATCATGCGCTATATTAACAACCGCTCCCACTTTACAATTTCTGAAATCATACGAGAATTTAACATCTCACGATCGACAGCAATTAGAGACATTAGAGAAATTGAAGCCATGGGGATGCCGCTCGTCGCTGAAGTTGGAAGGGATGGGGGATATTTTGTCATGCATAACTCTATCCTGCCCGTTGTTCGCTTTACTGATAATGAGGTCAAAGCTCTTTTTATTGCCTTTATGGCCACAAGAAATCAACAACTTCCCTATCTAAAGAGTCGTCAGTCTTTAGCCGAAAAACTACTAGGACTCATCTCAGAAATCCAGCAGGATGACCTTGTTCTTTTAAATCAAATCTTTCTTTTTGAAGGGACTAACCCTCATAATCCTGACCTACTTGAGCTTTCTGACCTCCCCCATCCTATGTTAGAAAAACTCATCCAAATCCTTCTTTTAGATAGCCATTTATTGATTACCGTAAAAGAAGAGGAGGAAACCAAGTCTTATCCAATTTATCTACTGCACCTTTATCAAGAAAAAAGCCATTGGATAATTGAAGGCTTTGACATAAAAGAAGAAAAAAAGAAGATGTTTCTTGTCGATCATCTCATTAATGTCGAAACCTATACGACGAAAACTAGATTAAGTAAGAAAAAAATTTCAGAAAAACTAAGTAAGAAGGACGAAGCAATCAACCTTGTACTTGAACTTGGTCCAAAAGCGATTACCCAGTTCAAAAAATACCATCCTATAAAAATTTCTATTTCCTATACAAATCCTTACCAATCCACAGCCATTCTAAAAACTTTTATCAATGTTAACAATCTCGATGAATTGATAGAAATAACAAATTGGCTACTTTTCCTAGGTAAAGATATCAAAATCAGGGAAGTTCCTGAAGAAGTGTTAGAAGGTTTAAAAGAGAGATTATGTTTATACTGCCCATAAGCAGTGGCCAGTTAAACCCAAAATAATATTGAGTTTGACTAGATGTCAGTTACCTCTATTTAAATACCTAGTAAAAACATTTTATTCGCTACCTACTTTAAACGCTCTTCTAAGAATAACGCCAACACAAAAAAAGACATGAACTAATCTTTGTTCATGTCTTTTTATATTAGAGTTTAACCCTCATAAAACAGCTTGTTTAAAATTCGAATATGGACTTATCTTATCCATAATCTCTTTCATTCTTTTTTCATATCCCACTATTTTAGCACTTGAACTAACAATAGCGAATTAGAATAATGACTTAATACTTGCTAGGACAGTAAGTATACCTACAACAATAACAAATACATTGCTCATTTTCCCTTTGTATTTAGCTAGTACTGGTACTTTACTAATCGCATACATCGGTAATAGACATAAGATAGCAGCAACTAATGGACCGCTCAGAGAATCAATAATTCCAAGAATACTTGGATTTGTATAAGCGACAAACCAGCATGTTAATACAACAAAAGTAAGGATCATTGTCTTAATTGTTTTTTCTTCAATAACTTTTCCACGTGTTTTACCGAACTTCATAATCACGTCACGCATTACCTCAAATGCTCCTATATAATGGCCAAGGAAAGACTTTGTAATAGCCACAAAAGCAATGATTGGAGCTGCAATAGTGATTACAGGCGAATTAAGCTCATTAGCAAGATATGAAAGGATTGATAAGTTTTGCTCTTTTGCCATTTTTAAATCCTCTGGAGTCAAACTCAGTGTACTACTCCAAACGAAGAACATAACTACAACGAATGTCATGATATAACAAACTTTTTGTATTTGTGCACATTTAGCATCAGTAGCTTCTATTCCATACGTAGCCTTCTGTTTCACAACAAATGATGAAATCATAGGTGAATGATTAAATGAGAATACGATGATTGGTAAAATCATTAATATCGTTCCAAAATATCCTGTTCCTGTTGAAGCAGTAGAAACACTTGAAAAGCTAAGCATTGACGTATTCCACTGTGGAATTAAAGATATTGCGATGAAAAGTAGAGAAGCTATGAAAGGATATACGAGCATACTCATGATTTTCACAGTAATATCTTGACCAAAATTTAGTATAGCAATAAGGCCGAGCACTAATACAAGAGATAAAATGGCCCTTGGAGGCTCCGGCATGTGCAATTGATGCACGATAAAACTACTTGCGGTATTTGTAAGCGCAACCGAATACATCAATACGATTGTATAAATTGAGCCGAAATATACGATGTTAAAAATGATACTTGCCTTATTTCCGAAATACTCTCTTATTGTGCCTGTAATCCCCTCATCAGCAGAATTAGAAGTGTAAATCATTTTAGCAAGTGCCCTATGTGAGTAATACATAACTGGATATGCAAGCAATGTAATTAGTAGTAATGATAATAAACCACCTGAACCTGCATTAATCGGTAAAAAGAGCACCCCTGCTCCAATTGCTGTTCCAAAAAGGCTCAATGCCCAGGTAGTATCTTGTTTATGCCACTTTTTAGGATCTAGATATTTCTCATTTTTCACTGCAGTATTTTCAGCTTGAAATTCTATTTTTTTTGCAGTATTCCCATTCATATAATAAATCCCCCTTGTATCCTATTTTCACGTCTCTTTTTAGGCTTAAGAATATAGACCATTCTTAAAAAATGAACCGCTTACTTGATGCACCATATTGTAAACGATTCCACCTAAAGCTGTCTCTCTTAATGTGCGAGGCATTTATCCTCCAACCCTATACTTACCATTGATGATATTGTTTACACCAGCTAATACGATATCCGCTGCTGCTAAACTATTTTGAAGAAATCCCCCTTCTGGTCACACACCTTTCTGTAATTAATCGTTTCAGTCTGTCCAATTTTAAAATGTTTGATATTTTCTTCGTAGGTAATCGGTTACCTCTCGACGCCCTCATTATAACGTTTATATTTGCGAGTCTAATATTTTTTTATTTTTAGAAAGACAGAATAAACAGAATTATGAATAGATAATAAATTACAATTGATATGTAGCAATTGTGTCTATTTTTTGAAGCTGTATTAGTTAATAGAAAAATAAACATAATACAGAGTTCCTTTCGTTAACACATTGATTATATTAGGAACTCGTTATAAAGATACTTATATTTCCCTTTGCTTTCACATCTTATCTTTGACATGAAGCTGTTGTAATAAATAATACACATTGATGTAAAGGAATAAATTTAGAAAACATAAAATTATTCTCATGAATTTTTATTACATATAACGAATTAACATTCATTTTTCAGAAAAGAAGAACTTTTCCAAAGGAGCCTATGCACCTTATATAATGGTTATCATGTTAAGCCTGTTAAAAGAATTACACCATAAGTTTCCATTTACTATATGTAATATTTATTAAGTGTAGTTTTTTCTAAATATGCATAATTACATACTTAGAAAAAGAGAGTATACTTTCGAATTGTGTAATAAAGATATAGCCCACCTACGGAAATAGGTGGGCTTTTCATGTATAAAAATTGCATTTATTATATGGCAATTAGAATTGAGGTCAAAATATTATCTCTTCCCTTTTAACTCTCTCAGTCTGCTTTTTCTCAACGTCTGAACCTACTTACGTACCAACTGCATAACCAGTAAGAATACTAACAATTATAGCAATAACTAAGATTAATGTGATTTAAATCCATTTTCCCATATATATATTATTCCAGAAGGTTTAGTTGCCATTGTGCACCGAACTGGTGGTGTTACCCTAACTGACGTTTAAATGCTTTGCCGGCGAAGAAGTAAGCGATAACCATAATGCCCACACACCAAGCAAGTGCAATCCAAATATCGTTGCCAACAGTCCCTTCATATAAGAGGGCACGAATCGCATTCACGATTGAAGTCACAGGCTGGTTTTCAGCGAACGCACGAACAATTTTTGGCATAGTTTCGGTAGGAACAAAGGCCGAACTAATAAAGGGCAGAAAAATTAGTGGGTACGAGTAGGCTGTCGCCCCTTCCATAGACTTCGCTGTCAACCCAGGAATGATAGCCAACCATGTCAGCGCCAGCGTAAACATCCCGAGTATTCCAGCTACCGCGAGCCAATCCAGAATATTAGCACTGGAACGGAAGCCCATTAAGAGCGCAACAAGAATAACCACCACGATAGTAAGCACATTAGCAACAAGTGATGTTAATACGTGAGCCCATAATACCGACGAACGCTTAATAGGCATAGTAATGAAACGTGCCATCAGTCCGCTCTTTACATCCGTAAACAACCGTACGGAAGTGTAAGCGACACCGGATGCGATAGCCATCAGCAAGATTCCCGGCAATAAATAATTGACGTAGTTATCCGTTCCTGTCTTTATGGCGCCACCAAATACGTAGACAAACAACAGCATCATCATAATCGGCGTAATCGCTACCGTAATAATTGTATCTGGACTGCGCATGATGTTGCGCATTAAGCGCCCTAATAATACCCCTGTTTTGCTCTTCATTTACATCTCCTCCTTTTTGCCAATAATCGCAAGGAAAATTTCTTCCAATGTCGGCTGCTTCTCGATATACTCCACTTTTGTTGGCGGGAACATCTCTTTAAGTTCTGTAAGAGTACCAGTCTTAATAATTTTTCCGCCATGCAAGATAGCGATACGGTCCGCCAGTTGTTCGGCTTCCTCGAGGTACTGGGTCGTGAGCAAGATGGTTGTGCCGCCGCCGGCAAGTTCCTTGACGGTATCCCACACTTCAATACGCGCTTCAGGGTCAAGCCCTGTCGTCGGTTCATCGAGAAAAATGACTGCTGGCGTCCCGATCAAGCTCATGGCGATATCAAGCCGGCGCTTCATCCCACCTGAATACTGGTCTGCCCTCTGGTTGGCTGCATCAGTCAGGCTGAATCTTGCAAGCAAATTATCAGCGACTTGAGCAGGACTAGAAACTCCACGCAAATTGGCAATCATTATCAAGTTTTCTCTCCCCGTGAGCATTCCGTCTAAAGCTGCAAACTGCCCTGTCAGACTGATACTTTGACGAACATGATCCGGTTGACGCTGAACGTCAAAACCACAAATACCTACTTCGCCGCCATCTTGCTTCATCAGCGTCGAGAGGATATTGACTATCGTCGTCTTGCCCGCTCCATTTGAGCCCAGCAGTGCGAAAATGGAGCCACGCTGCACTTCAAAATCTACCCCTTTTAACACTTCCTTATCTTTAAAGGATTTTTTTAATCCTTTTACAGAAATCGCTGTATTGGTCATGCTTTTTTCCTCCTTAAAAAATGTTTTGTAAAGATAGACTGCCTACACCCTCTATTTAGTACTACTGATAATCCGTATTACTTAGTACTGATTTAAAAATATAACTGAATAGCAATGGCGTCAATTCACATTTGTAACCAGCTAATCAGTCGGTATTACCTGTTGCATTTATTTTTTTCTCAATTGCTTCATGATACTTTCATTCAAATCTTCACGATACTTGGAAACATAAGTTTTAGCGTTTGCCACTAGTTCGTCAGCAAAGGATGCCACGTCCTCCCCAGTGATTTCTAGCACTTGTCTGCCTTCCGCCGCACCGGCTTCAAACAAATCGATTAGTTCATACTGTATGTGTAGCATATCCATCCCGTTACCAGCTGAGAAATTCCACATGTAGTTTTGAATTTTCTTAAACACAAACTGATAGTCCTCTGGCAGAGCTCCAACCCGTGCCATCATCATTTTGTACTCTTTTTTATCACCAATTAATTTTTTGAACATTTCCAACATATTATTTTTCCTCCTTTTTTATAAAGCAGAACAAGAAACTCCCAAAATATCGGCCGAATATTTAATCTTATGAGGCTAGTTTGACTTCAAGACGTTAATTTTTGATGATACAAAATCCCATTTTCTCCAAAATAATTCAAGCTCCTGACGGCCATCCTCATTTAGTGAATAAAACTTGCGAGGCGGCCCCATGTCTGACGGTTTCTTTTCAATATTCACAAGTTTTTTCTTCTCTAATCGCACAAGGATGGTATAGACCGTTCCTTCCACGACTTCAGTAAACCCAAGATCATTCAGGTGGCGGGTAATCTCATAGCCATAAGTTTCACGGCGGCTAATGATTTCCAGAACACATCCTTCCAACGAACCTTTCAGCATTTCAGTTAAATTTTCCATATTCTTATCCTCCTTTACCCCCTATTCTGTCTGACTTATATTCAGTATCACAGAGTACTAAGGCTAATTTTTAATGAATAGCTTTTGAGAAGCCTCACTATTCAGTATTACTTATTACAACTACATTGTATGACTGAGTAGATGGAATGTCAACTCGATTTTTAAATTTTTTCTTAAATCCGCTTTTGCCTATTGGATACTGAATATATTTTTAAAAACTACACTATTCAGTATTACTCATTACCACTACATTGTATGACTATGTAGATGGAATGTCAACTCGATTTTTAAATTTTTTCTTAAATCCGCTATTATCTATTGGATACTGCCTATTTTCTTCTTAAGAAATCTCACCACATACCTATCCAGCTAAGAAAAGGAAATACCCAAAACAAAAATTCCATATTTTTATTTTGGGCGTTATAATATTCCGAAGTTAATGAATGTAGATAGCTCTCCTTATTAAAAAGACGGATCATTTTTTTTGTTCTTCTACTAATGCACCTGTGCATCTAATACATGAGCTTGCGAATACATACAAACTCTTTATAAAGTCAACTCTACATATAGGACATCCTTTTTGTTACGATAACATCATATTCATATCTTCTGCTGCGGTTGTAATTAGTTTTAAACCGAATGTCTCTTGTAATACATCAAGCACACCAGGTGAAATAAATTCAGGTGCCTTTGGACCAATGCGAATATCTTGAATACCAAGGCTAAATAGCCCAAGTAAAATAGCAACCGCTTTTTGTTCAAACCATGATAAGACAATACTTACTGGCAATTCATTCACTTCACATTGGAAAGCATCTGCTAAAGCGGCCGCTATTTTCACTGTAGAAATTGAATTATTGCATTGTCCTAAATCAATGTAACGCGGAATCTCCGTACCAGGTACAACACCATAACTCACATCATTAAAGCGGAATTTCCCGCAAGAAGTTGTTAAAATAACCGTTTCTGGCGGAAGCGACATTGCTAATTCACGATAATATTCTCCGCCTTTTCCTGGAGCATCACAACCTGCGATGACAAAGAAACGCTTAATCTTTCCTTCTTTTACTGCATTAATAATTTCCGGAGCTAATGATAATACTGTATTATGATGAAACCCTGTTACTAACTGCTCATCCGACTCCATATGTACTTCTGGAAGTTCAAGCGCTTTTTGAATCAATGGTGCAAAATCATCATTTTCAATTTTTTGTACACCCTCTAAACCTGCAATATCATATGAAAAGAATCGATCAGAGTATGATCCTTTAATTGGCATAACACAGTTCGTTGTAGCTAATATGGCACCTGTAAATTTTTCGAAAAGGCGTCGTTGATCATACCATGCCTTACCGATGTTTCCTTTTAAATGTTTATATTTTTTCAGTTGTGGATATCCGTGTGCTGGTAGCATTTCAGAATGCGTATAAATATTAATTTCTTTTCCTTCTGTTTGCTTTAATAACTCTTCTAATGCAAATAAATTATGACCAGTAACTACAATTGCCTTACCTTCTACATGGTTCTGCGTAATTTGAACAGGCTCCGGAACACCAAAGTGATTCGTATGTGCCTCATCTAATAACTCCATTACTCGTAAACCCGATTTCCCTACTTTCATAGCCATATCAATATGTTCTTGTTCATTAAAGTTAGAATTTGTTAATGTCATATATAGCGCTTCTTGAGTTGTAGCATCTACAAATGCATCTGTATACCCTAGCTGAGCAGCATGAGTACGATAAGCAGCAATTCCTTTTAATCCAAACACAATCGTATCTTGTAAACTTGCAATTGTTTCATTCTTACCACAAACACCCATCACTTTACATCCGCCTGTTGGCGTTTGTTCACATTGATAACAAAACATATCATCCCACCCTCTCCCAATCATTCGTTACAAATTAAGCATAATACTCATTGAGAAAAAGGGATGTGATATCAATCACAATAATATATATAAATTTGTGACAGTTCATATTGTTGACATAATATTTTTATTGACATCAAAAAAACATACAGAAAAATGGACAACTTTGTTGATGCTTTCAAATAGCTAGATAATTGATTTAGAGAACTATTAGCAACTAATAAGCATACAAAAACGCTATTCTATCATTCAACAGAAAGAATAGCGTTTTTTCATTTTGAAGAACTATCAATTTTTTGATTAAAGATTTTATAGAATCCTCTTTATTTACAATACATTTACACCATCTTAACATTTTTTACATTATTTATATGATATATTTATATAGAAAATACTTAAGAAATTTCATGTGCATTGTTATCTTTATAATCTCTTAACTGATTGATAAGAGATTATGTTATATTTTCATACCAGGGGTGAATTAGGATGACTGAAACTTTAAAGACACTTATAATGCTTGATGTTACTTACGTTGTTATAGCAATTATGACGGTACTGGTATTTGTATACTTGGAATTAAAATCTCAGTAACTTATGCAGGCATAATTGATAGCTTCGCATTTAAATATAGTTAGAAGAAAGCGAGGAGAAAATTATTTCTCCTCGCTTTTATATTCCCACAGTTTCTTATTTCAACAAATCCAATGTATGTAAAAGTAATCCTCTGTCCCCTACTTCTCCATGACCAGGCACTACTAAGTTCATATTTCCATATCGGTTCAACACATTCTCAATCGATGTGGACCATTCATTTACATATGCATCAGCAACATTCCCTAAATCTTTAGCTTCCGCAGATTTCACTAAACAGCCTCCAGCTAAAATGTTGTATTGCGGTAACCATACGACAATATTATCTTCTGTATGCCCTTTCCCTGGATAGAACGTTTCTACTTTTATATTTCCAAACTTCATATTCGTAATTGTTTGTAAGTCTCCAAGTGGCTCTTCATATCCATTTTTCTTTGCTAGTTCCGCAGTTAATGCTGTACTATGCGCTTTAATGCCTCTTTCTTTCAACGTTTTAATTCCGCCAATTCGATCAGCATGCGCATGTGTAATAATAACATCCGTTACGCGCTTCTTAAATTTCTTTTCTACCATCTCTATTAATTCCTTCGTTAACTTATCATCCCAAGAAGAATCGACAAGCACTAACCCTTTAGAAGTAGTAAGAACTAGACCGTTCGAAGGAACTGCTACTCCATTAAAATAACCTAACTCAGTATGAACCCATACATTTTTGTTTAACTGAGAAATTGAAATAGTTCCTGTCTCATTCTTTATTACTTTTTTCTCTACCGTTCGTTCTGCTTGTACTGGAGATATTACACTAACAAATTGAATTGCTCCTAGTAAACTTACACATAACCCTACTTTTAATAATATATTCTTTTTCATTTTCTCCACCCTTTCTTTCAAACTAAATAGTTATTTCCTATATTAGACAATTCGTCTCAAATGTTTGTTCCATCTTTTTTACATATTTTTCATACCATTAATAAAAAGCGCACAAAATTTTGTGCGCTTTTTAACCTTCCTTTTACCATTCACGTTTTTTATTAATCATCATTTTTTCTTCAAACGCCTTCTCTAAATCAATTTCTAACTTGTTTGCTAAATCACATACATTCCAAATTACATCAAACATTTCTAAACCAATCTCTCTTTTCGAATCTTGTATTTTATCACGCTTTAATATAACTTCCGCTAATTCACCTAATTCCGCCATCGCATACATCGTACGCTCTTCAATTGTTGTATCTTGAAAGCCTTTTTCTTTACTGAAACTCGATACATATTGCTGGAATTCCGAAATATTCATATGTAATCTCCCTTCATCGTAAATATCTCATTTTTTATAAACTTAAAATCAAAAATATATTTTGTTAAATTATAACATTTATACTATAATTTATTTATAGCCCTTTAACGGAGGTGTTCTCAATGACTCTCTTCTCTTCTCTTCTCTTCGCTTCGCCATCATTATTCATACTAGCCATCATTTCATTTGCACTAGCTTATTTCATCGGAGTAAAACAATACACTTGGCTCTTATCAGGATTCAATGAACGCCGTGTACCTGACAAAGTGAAGTTATCAAAAATAGTTGGTCTTTATAATTTAATTGCTGGTGTTATTGCCACAATTGGCAGTGTCTTCATTACTCCTAATGTTAAAATTATATTTCCTATCATTATTATTGGCCACGTTATAATCGCTGCTTATGTAAATACACGTATGGTTCAGTAAAAAAAGACCATCCAATTGGATGATCTTTTTTATAACTTATCAACATATTGCTTCGCTTCTAACAATGAAAATCCAAAAGCCTCTCTTACTCTCTTAACTGCCGTAACTGTTTTTCCTTCTTCCATAAGCTGCCGCAACTCTTTATTAATTTCGGGTTCTCTATCTATAATTCCCATTTCTTTCGTAATTAGCTGTAATCTATCTTCCATCCGCTTTAAACGCGCATCCGTTTTCTTTTCGATTTTATTTAATTTTTCAACGATATAAATAAACCCAAAGACCGCTATCGGTATGATCATCCAAAATTCCATGACTATTCCTCCTCACTAGCTTTCATATGTTTTATTTAAGTAACTTATGTAAATTTTACCACAGGAAACATTTAATGTATAATAGTAATATACAACACTGTTGAAAAAGTGAAACTTTAATCAGTGGGAGTTTTACTGCCCGTTAATGCGGGATAAAACCTTTTATTTTAGGGGGACACTTTATGAAAAGATTTTTTAAGACGTTACTACAATTTGTAGTTCTTTCAATTGCACTACATTTGTTATTTGATATAGTTGGTTGGCTTGTTTTCAATGCACCAATTAAAAACAAACAAATCTTTATTTCCTTTATAACAGCCTCATGGCTTATGTACATGTACAGAGATAAATTTTTTAAAGCATTTACTTCGAATTAACTTAAACTAAGAAAACACTTCATCGATAAAAGATGAAGTGTTTTCCTTTTCTCTCTATTTACTACTGTATAATAAAATTAATATTCTGTCTTTAAAAGAAAGGAGTCACTATGAACTTAAAAAGTAACAATATATATGAGAAAATGAACCAATATTCTGTTGCAGGGTTAAGCTTTGCCGTTATACGTGACGGTAAACTTGATGAAGCTACTGCTTTCGGAACACTCGAATCTGGAACAACTAGAACTGTCACTACGAATTCCATATTCAATTCTTGTTCTATTAGCAAATTCATCACTTCAATGCTTGGACTAACGTTATCAGATCAAGGAATCGTATATTTAGATGAAGACGTAAATGATAGACTCACATCTTGGAACATCCCTACCAATCTATTTACTTCGCAGAAAAAAGTCACGTTACGAAACTTATTAAGTCACCAATCTGGGATGATTGATCCTCCTAATAGTTTTGAACATTATACACTTGTACAAGGTCTACCTAAAATGGATGAGGTCCTTGCCGGTAAAACACTATATTGCCCCGTACCTATAGAGGTAACTTATAAACCAGAAAGCGAATTTCACTACTCTGACACAAACTTTTGTATTATCGAACTACTACTTGAAGATATTACTGGAAAACCATTCAACCTTTTACTTGAAGAATATATCTTTCAGCCACTTCAACTGAAGAATAGTACGGTATTCCCTACTGAAGATATAAATAAATTAAACACATTTGCTTGTGGACATAATAAAGATGGCACCGTTACAAATGAGAAGTATCCATTTTATCCATTCGCAGCAGCTTCAGGCATTTGGACAACACCAACTGACTTATCAACTTTAATTATTGAAATCATTCAGTCCTTACAGGGAAATAGCAAACTGGAACTTTCTCAAAAAACAGTACAAGATATGATTTCTCCTCAAGGATGCACCAAATGGACTGGATTAGGTGTTTTTCTAGAGTATTTTAATGAAGACTTACAAATTCATTCACTTGGCTGGGGTGTTGGATTTCAATGTATGATGGTATGTAATCCACACCGAGGTAATGGCGCTGTTATTATGACGAACTCGGATTTAGGTGTTCATCAAAAGGATGGGATTATTGGTGAGATTTTAAAAATGTTATCCTTATAATTAACGAAGTAAAACAAAGAAAGAAGCTGATTCTCCCAGCTTCTTTCTTTATATAACATTTTTCACCACAATTTTAATATGTTCTGGTGCGATAATTTCAGTTATACTTTCTTGGAAATCTTCATGCAGCAGTTCTTCAATATGCTCTAACTGCACTTCGACATGTGTGCATTCTAAATTATGTATGTTTAATAGTGCATAATGATCTTTCTTCTTAATTACTAAATATTGATTTTCTTCTGTTATGAGCACAGAACCTAATCGTATTCCTAGTAGACGTTGATCATCAAACTTCACAATTTTTTCCCCTTTCCAACTACGAATGTAATTACTATACAAAAAAACTAATTTAAGGAAAAGAATCTTATATAGACTATATCATAATTTACTAAAATATAAATATCATATTTTCTTTCAATAGAAATCCCCGTTTTTTTATATATTTCGATACAAAAAACTTTCTCAACAAAAAATTATAATTTTCAGTTTTTTATTTCATGAAAATCTATTATACTAAAGCTAATAAACGTTTGAAATGTTTGACCTCTCCTAATTCATGTACATATGGATGATCAGTAGCTGTTGCTACTGATCTATTTTTTGATTTCAGAAAGCAAATACACCGCATCCTTTCCTACACCACAAATAAGCGCAGAACCCCTTTGAGATTGCCACGGCAGTCCAATATAATACAATCCTCTTACTGGACTCATTCCCTTTGTATGATTAGGAAATCCATTCATATTCACTGCCTTTTCTATTTCAATCCATTTATAATCTTGAACAAAACCAGTTGACCATATAATACTTTGTGCACTATACGTGCCACCATTCTGAAACATAATATTATTTCCTGATGAACTTACCACTTTTCCCTGTAGTTTTATTGCTCCACTACGAATAAGTTCCTTACCTTCAAAACCAAAAATGGGATCCTTTCGCTTCTGAAACCACCTTCCTCTCTTTGTATGTATTTCAGCATACAATAAACCCATTTTTTCTAACCAATTAAAAATGCTTTTTCTAAAAAGATATAACGGTAAAAAGGTTAACGGATGACTTATAGCCATTGTAACTTCATGAGTTTTTGCAAGTTCTACTGCTATTTGCATGCCTGAATTCCCACCACCTACTACAAGTACTTTTCCCTTTGGAATTTGTAATGGTGATTTATATTGTGATGAATGTATTTGAAAAATATGTGATGAAAGATGTTGTGAAAATGAGGGGATGAATGGTTGCTGAAAACCACCTGATGCGATAATAACTTTTTTCGATTGTAAAATTTCTGTAGGAGTGTGTAATTCAAATATTTCTTTCTCTTTTCTTATTTTTAAAACTTGAGTCTGTAATTTTACCGGCAATTGAAAATACCTTGCATATTCTTCTAAATAAATTGCAATTTCATCTTTACATGGAAATCCATTCCCTTCTCCTTTTAATATCATACCTGGTAAACTACTATATTCCCTTGGTGTGAAGAGCTGCAAAGAATCATAGCGGTCTCTCCAAGAATCGCCAATTCGGTTTCCCACCTCAAGTAATAAGAAACTATATCCTTCCTGCTTCAAGTAGTATCCCATTGTTAATCCAGCTTGACCAGCTCCAACGATAATTATATCTTTCACTCCAATTCCTCCTTCTCACAAACACATGAATACATGTTCATATGTTCATGCGTTTCGATAATCATAACATTTTATTTTTTTATAATTCAATATCTATCCAAAATAAAAAAGAGCAGTTCACTATAAAGTAAACTCCCCTTAATATGTATCATCTCGTTACTCATTAATATTTCAATTGTCCCCAAAGGATTTAACGGCCCATACACACTATCACCTAAACTTATTATCATTTCGAATATTTTTTAATACCACCTTTAAAGCGTGACTATTCCCATAAATATCTGAAATCATCGCTATTTTTCTCTTCATTGTAACCCCTACTTTGATAAATTATTTATAACACCTCAATTTCTAAACCATTTCCTCATAAAATGTAATTCTATTTGAGAACGGATCAATCACAGTTAATTCAATTGTATCCCAAGGTGTTCTCTCTATATCAGGTTTTGAATACGCATAATCTTTACTTGATAAAATAGCATAATAACTTTTTAAATCCTCTATTTTCACACGAATTGCACCGCCTGGTGAAGCATCCCCATGATGTTCAGATAGATGTATTACAGTATCATTTAACGAAATTTGCATATATAATGGCATATTTTCCTCATACCGATGTTCCCAATCCAGTTTAAACCCTAAAAAATTCAAGTAAAATAACTGAGCCTTTTCAATATCAAAAATTCTAAATATAGGTGTAATCATTTATAATACCCTCCTATTTATAAACATCCGCCGCCAATTCCCGCAAAACATCTACATTCATCACTTCAAAGCAACCATTATTTTTCTTTATAATTTCTTTATCACAAAAAACATTTAATGTACGTAATAAATGCCGATAACTCGTCCCTAACAATTCAGCTATTTCCGTTAAATTCCCACTAAACACAATTCTATTTCCATGCTGAACCGCCCGTTCCCCTGCTGCTAACATGTAACTTGCAAGTCGATTTTCAAGTGGATACAGTAAATTAATTGTACTATTTTTTGAAAGTCGATTTAATTTATGGGCTAAAGAACCGCAAATACATCTTAAAAATTTCGCATCATGAAATAATTGGTTTCTCACTTTCCCTAAAGGTAGCCCAACACAATATGAGTCTGCCATAACTTGTACGTTTGAATTGATTCTTTGAGAGTGAATTAACTCTACATCTCCTAGCAACTGCAAACTGTCATAAAAACATAATAATACAGATTTCCCGTTACTTAATGTGTTAAGCGCTTTCGCTTTTCCTTCAACAAAGAAATATAAATAATCTATCTCTTCGTTTTCTCTGCAAATGAACTCATTCTTTTTAAAAAATATAAGTTCCATATATGGTTTCATATCACTACTAAAAAATGAATCAATATTATTTTGTTTCATATACTCTGCTAATTTATTAGAATTACATACTTTCTTCATAGTCCCCCACCTTTACAACTCATCCCAATTGTAAACAAAATTTTCTTCTTTCACTATGACATATGTCATAGTAATACACAATTTCAGCATGATACAGTCATTACAAATATGAAATATAAAAAGGGGATATTACATTGTATAACTTTCTTTCTGTCTTTATTGGTGTGCTTATTGCCATTATGCTCCCATTGAATGGGATATTATCTGAGTTAATTGGCAAGTACACAGCGAGCGTTGTCATTCACCTTGTCGGTTTAATTGCAGTTATTTTCGTTTTAATCCTTAACAAAAATAAACTCCATTTTGATAAAGGTATTCCACTTTTTTTATATAGCGCTGGGGCAATTGGAGTATTCACTGTTCTTTTTAATAATATAAGTTTCTCTGCTCTTGGTGCCTCTATTACGATTGCATTAAGCTTACTTGGTCAATCCATCGCTTCCATAGTTATTGATCATTTCGGTTTATTAGGAATGAAAGTTTCGAAGTTTGATAAGAAAAAATTAATTGGATTAGTACTCATCTCTTCTGGAATTATAGTCATGACAATTTATTAATGGAGGTAAGAAAATGTTATATATTTGTATCGCTATTTTAGCTGGTGTTTCTATCGTTGTTGCTAGAATTATTAACGCGAATTTAGCAAAGGAAATTGGAAATTGGGAAGGCACATTTTTCAATTATATTACTGGATTATTTTTCTCCATGTTATTTTTAATTTTCAGTTCAGATTCGTTGTATATTTCTAGTCATACGTTACAATCCATACCTATCGCTGTATACTTAGGCGGATTAGTAGGCGTTATCGTCATCTCATTATCAAACTATATTACTCCTAAAATATCAGCATTTTATTTAACGTTACTCATCTTTATCGGACAATTGTTTACGGGGACTATCATCGATTTCTTCCTGTCACACGAACTATCAACCGGAAAAATTATCGGTGGAATTCTCGTATTAACAGGGCTCACTTACAATTTACTCATTGATCGCCCTATAAAAACCGTGAAGCATAATCACGTTCAACTATAATACTTTACGCTTACCTATCATATATTAATAGAAAAGCTCTTCACATGAAGTAATAGAGAGGAGAATATTCTATTAAGAAAATCATTTTACTGCTAGGTAGCGCATTGATTATTTTTGGAACCGTATGGTTTTTAAACTCTGGAAAATCTATTCAAGATCTCTATACAGCAAGTAAACCAAAGAAAAAAGCTACTATTATTTCAACTCAAAGAGACCCAAATGCACCTCCTGTTTTTTTAGGAAAACAGGAAATAAAAGATATACATGTAGAGTCGCTTAAGACAAAAAAATCTATCTTCCTTACAAAAACAGATGAATTAAAAACATTCATTAACAGTATGGATACAGCAAAAAAAGGCGATTTAACGCTAGATGAAGAAGGTTCTGATTTAGTAGATTGTAACATGTGGATTACTTTCCAAGATGGAACTTATAAACAATATTTAATTTGGATAGTAGATAACAACAGTAGTGAAGTTATGATTGCCCATCAAAACACTCCTGATGACGTAGACCTTACTTATTATCAATTAAATGAAGGTAATTCAAAAAAAGTATATAACTTATTTAAAAAGGTTATTTAATAGAAAAAGTCATGAGCTACTTGGCCCATGACTTTTCTATTTATATATATTCAGGGAACACTTTACAACTCTTTTCCTGCTCTATATCATGTCCAAAGAAAACAATTGGGTTCTCTTTCCTAAAAACTTCTTTTAAACGTTTAATTGAAGATAAAGCTAATTCCGAATCAAATCCAGCGAACGGCACTTCATCTTCAAAATTTTCTTTCGTATAAGATGCATCAATCGTTAATAATACAGGACCGGATTTTTCTGTCTCAATTAATAGCGACTGATGCCCCGGAGTATGTCCTGGTGTATACAATAATTGAACTCCTGGTACAACTTCATAATCCCCTTCAATGATCTTGTATTTCAAATTCGGCAATATACATTCTTTCATATATTCTTCACTATATTGTGCCGCCTCATATTCAGCACGCTGCACAATAATCGGTGTATTTATAAAAGTACCATTTCCTCCTGCATGATCAAAATGTAAGTGAGAACTAATAATATAAAGAAGGTCTTCCGGCTCATAACCAACGCGTTTTAAAATATTCACGATTCTATCTTCTTCAGTCATTTTTGGTAAAATCTGTCCTTCAACAAATGTACCGTTAAAAAGATCTTCGTTATTAACCGCACTTTCTGGCATACCTGTATCTACTAAAATAGGCCCCTCTTCTGTCTCCAATAAATAGCACCATACAGGTAAGTTCAATAAATCCCCCGGTGTGAGCGTACTATTAACAGACGAATGATCCAGCATACAACGACCAGCTGGTACGAAATAAAGCTTCTTTACCGTCATTATGTATCCACCTTTACATTTAGTTTTGAATAAAACAATACAGTAAAGAATTCCTCTTGTTAGAAATAAACTCCTTCTCACTTTTCATTGTTTCAGCTATTATTTTTGAGTCATTCACAAATTCTCCTTACATCGTTAATTACTATTCGTTACCTCCTAAAAATCGAGAGTAATAAAACAACTGTTTGTATTCTGAAATAAAGTTCGAAGTAAGAAAGTACTTTAAGCAATACAGAAACAAACGCTAGTATACGAATGGAAAGGATACACACTTAAACGAATGTTACATATAAAATAACGGACTACCTACATGTTGAGAAAAGGAGTCGGTTATTTTTCTTATTTATTATTGCTCTTTATGTGTGGCGAGCTGAGTTTATAAAAGATAATATGCTATTGTTTTTTTACTGTAATATTTCCGTTATGTGTGTTTAATTTAATTACATTTTCTCCCTTTCCAATAACCGTATTCCCGTTATATTTATCCAGGATATTCGCGTTGCCATTGTCGACAGAAACATTAAATTGCACATTAATTGGTTCTTTTTCGGTTTCAATATTAATTTTTCCATTGTGAGCCGTAAAATTGAGATTTCGATCCAGTTCATTCGTTTTCAGAGTAAGACTTCCATTTTTAGTTTGCCCCTCTATTTCACCTTCAACATGGTCTAGCATTATTCGTCCGTTGCTCGATTTCACATGAATATTTTGTGCCAATATATCTTTGAAATCCATAATTCCATTGTTTGTTTCCGCGATAATTTTTGGCGAATTGATTTCTCTTAATTCAACACGTCCATTGTTTGTATTTGCATTCAAATGCGTTGTGTTTAATTTTTTTATAGAAACGAAACCATTACTATTAGAAACTTTTAATGAATCATATTGTTTTTCGGGTAGATACACATTTAATGTTAATGGCGCCAATACTTCAGAAATATTAAAATTGAACCAGCTCTGTTGTTTTTCTTTGTAAGAAATAAGAAGCGTCGAATCTTTCTCATCCATAGCTAATGTTCTTTTTATGTTAGGATTAACTTCGCCATCTAATTTTACTTTAATGTTACTATCTGTTGTAGGATTGATGTTAACACGAACGTTATTCGTATCGATAATGACGCTTAACACATTATTATTAATGACCTTTTCTTCTGAAATTGGTACTGCAGCAATTAAACGATAAGTGAATAAACTTCCGATAATACCAATAATGAAAATAATACCTGCAATAATTGAAAGACTTTTTTTATTTATCATGCTTCAAACCACCTTTTACTAGTGCTATATTGAACTTTAAATAACGAACAAATCCATTCTTTGCTAGCTTCGTCAAAAATAACATAGCAATAACAATGAAATATCCAAGTCCACAAAGTGCTAAACAAACGAAAAGATTAAATAACAAGAATGTATTTGGATGTATAATAGTATCAACTAAAACAAGTAATGGTGCACCTAAAAATGAGATACCTAGAACCCATCCTGAAAAAATCAATGCCGCTAATGTAATTGCAGGTCCAAGTACGATTAACAAATTGAAAAAACCTAATCCAATTACTGCCCAAATTGCCCGAAAAACATTTCCTGTTGTTGCACTTGTTGTTACTTTCTCAATATGATAATCTGCTAATAACTCTTTGGCGATTTGAGCTGGAGAACCTAATGAAGCTACAATTTCTTCTTCACTTTTCCCTTCCTCTAATCCGAAAGTAAAATGTTCTTCATAATCTTTTAAAATATCTGCACGCTCTTTTTCAGATAATCTTTTTAGAGATGCATTTAATTGTTGTAAAAATTTATTTTTCGTCATTACGTACACCTTCTTTTATTAATTGATTGACACCTTGTGAGAACTCATTCCATTCCTCCAAAAGTTGGTACAAATACGTTCTACCTTTATCCGTCAGTGTATAATACTTCCTTGAAGGCCCTTCTGAAGACTCCTGTAAATACGTTGTAAAATATTCTTCTTTAGTTAATCTACGAAGTAGAGGATAAACAGACCCTTCTGATATTTCAATTTGATTGGAAATACTTCGAACTAATTCATACCCATAACGGTCTTGCTGATCAAGTAAGACAAGAACACAAAGTTCTAAAACTCCTTTTTTAAATTGTACATTCAATATTCATTCACCCTATTCTAATTGACATCTACTACTGTTTATTATTTAGTACTGTTTTATAATAAGTAACTACAAGTATAATATAACACTCGGTATTGTTCATTGCAAGGTACACTGGAAAAATAAGTATACCTTTCATCCGACGCTTATAAAATCAAAACGATGACTGGTCCTCTCCAGTTACAAAGTACTAAATGCGGCTGAAACAGGCCTTTTAGAAAATGGAAAGGACTCAACTTTTTACATAATGACACTTTACCTACTATAATAAAAGAGAAAAACTCTTACTTTAATGGAGGGAATAGAAATGAAAGCAATTGGTTTACATGAATACTTACCTATTGAAGAAGAAAACAGTTTAATTGATATTGAAGTTGAAAGACCTATTGCCACAGGAAGAGATATACTTGTAAAAATTAACGCTATTTCCGTTAATCCAGTTGATACAAAAGTTCGATCTCCGAAAGATAAAAAAGAAGATATAGCAAAAATACTCGGCTGGGATGCTAGTGGTGTTGTCGTGCAAACTGGCGATGGTTGTACGTTATTTAAAGAAGGCGATGAAGTGTTTTACGCTGGAAGCATTACAAGGCAAGGTACATACAGTGAATACCATCTAGTTGATGAAAGAATCGTTGGTAAAAAACCAAAAACGTTAAGTGATGCTGAATCTGCAGCAATTCCTTTAACAGCTATTACAGCATGGGAAGGTTTATTCGAGCGTTTAGGAATTGATTATAATAAGAAAGATACAAATACATTCAAAAACATTTTAATTATTGGCGGAGCTGGTGGTGTTGGCTCGATTGCTATTCAATTAGCAAAATGGGCTGGACTGAATGTAATCACAACTGCATCCCGCAATGAAACGATACACTGGGTCGAAAAATTCGGTGCCGATTATATCGTTAACCATCACCAACCTTTAAAAGATCAAATATTAGAGTTTGGGCTAAAAGATGTAGATTATATTTTCTGCTTAAACAATACAGATCAACATTGGCACGCGATGGGTGACATCATTAAACCACAAGGTAAAATTTGCTCTATCGTAGAAAATGAACACCCTCTTGAGATGGGAATTTTAAAAAGTAAAAGTGCTACATTCGTTTGGGAGTTTATGTTTACAAAAGCGATGTATGAAACTGGTGATATGAGTACGCAGCACGAACTATTAAATAAAGTAAGCGAGCTATTAGATGAAGGCATTTTAAAGACTACATTAAATGAAACATTCACACCAATTAACGCTGAAAACATAAAGAAAGCACATGCACAACTTGAAAGTGGGCGTACAATTGGAAAGATCGTTGTAGAGAAATTTTAATAATAAAAAGTCCGATTTCTAAACGAGAAATCGGACTTTTTACTATCTTTATTTACTTGAAATCTCTTGATCATTTTGAACGTCTAACGGAGGTCGTTTCCCTATTCCGAAAGCATAGAAACTAATTGTGACGATAGCTAAGAAAACAATACCTACAACTAATGAAATACGCGTATCATCGTTAAACCACATTCCGATTAATACCATAATTAAAAAGGCAATTGTTAAATAGTTTGTAACAGGAGCAAATGGCATTTTGAATGGATGATCTTTCATCTCTGCTCCTTTTTCTTTTCTAAAATTAATTTGACTAATTAAAATAACAAACCATGGCACCATACCAGGAAGTACACTCGCACTATATACATATACGAATAAGTTTTTCGGTGCAATATAACTTAAAACAACACCAACCGCTAAACCGATAATTACACCAACTGTACCGAATAAAGGTACACCGTTATTAGAGATCTTCGTAAAGTATTTCGGTGCTTGTCCATTTACACCTAGTGTATAAAGCATACGTCCAGCACTATAAATACCACTGTTACAACCAGACATTGCGGCTGTAATAACAACGAAGTTAATAAGTCCCGCAGCTGCCGTAATACCAACTTTCGCAAAAGTTGCTACGAACGGACTACCAATTGAACTTAATTGATCCCAAGGATAAACAGTTACAATAACGAAAATAGCACCAATATAGAAAATTAAAATACGCCAAATTGTACTTTGAATTGCTCTAGTAAGTGTCTTCTTCGGATTTTTCGCTTCACCAGCAGTAATCCCAATTAATTCCACACCTTGATACGCTCCAACTACAAGTGATAATGCAAAGAAGAATCCTGAAAAACCACCTGTAAAGAAACCGCCATTTACCCAGAGGTTAGATATGCCAATCGCTTCTCCACCGTTACCAATTCCAAAGAAAATAAGTCCAAATCCCGCAATAATCATTAATAGAATCGTAACGATTTTAATCATCGCAAACCAAAATTCAAATTCACCAAATGACTTAACAGAAATTAAGTTAGCCGCACCAAGAATAACCATCGCGATAATACCAGGTATCCAAGCCGGTAAATCCGGGAACCAATATTTCATATACGCTCCAACTGCGATAATCTCTGACATCCCAACAATAACCCACTGGAACCAGTTACTCCACGCTGTCATATAACCAGCTAACGGATGAATATATTTGTGACCAAATGTCGCAAATGAACCTGTGCTTGGCTCCATATACAACATTTCTCCCATGGCACGCATAATGAAGAAGATGAAAACACCTGCGATTGCATATGCAAGCATTACTGACGGACCTGTCCATTTAATCGTGCTGGCTGACCCCATAAACAAACCAACACCAATTGTTCCGCCTAAAGCAATCATTTGAATATGACGTGCTTCTAAACCTCGTTTCAATTCTTTGTTTGCCACTTCATTTCCCCCTCTTAGATGATTCATAGCCGCATTTAAAGTAAGATGGTGTACCCTAATTCCTGTTTGGCCCTGAAAATGATGAAACAAACGTCATTTTAGACTAACTTTAAAGCTATCCTAAAATCTCATTTTGCCTCTTATAAAATTCCCAAAACCCCTCATCTTCCTATTTTCTATAAAATTTAAAATTGCTCACTTCATATTAATTCATTTATCTGAAAAATTCAATTATTTTTTCAGTAAATTATTATATATTAGTTTGATTAATTTTTAACTAAATTAACAATAAAATACATCTATTCAATATGATTCCGGTATGAATGTTATTACAATATAAATAACCGAGGAGATCCTATCTACCTCGGTTTCATATATCATATACCTCAATATTTATAGTTGATAACGTACTTTAAAAGAATTTCATTTCCATTTCTACTACCATTTTAAAAATATATTTTCATGCTTTCTAAACGCTCTATTAACATCTCACCTGGAAATATAATATATCAGTAAAATTACATATCATATACATCCTTCGCACGGATTTCCTTATCAAAGCGAACGAATTTACTCTTTACTTCCATTCCAGCTGCTTCATATACGCGAGGTGCACCTGTAATATTCTCGGAGTCTACATTTAATTGCACTTTTGAAATCCCTTCTTCGTAAAGTAGGCCAAATGCATGATGTAATAGCGCTAATGCCAAGCCTTGTTTCCGATTAGAACACCTTACACCTAGGTGAGTAATTTCAGCTTTATTATCAGTACCTTTTTTACTAAAGATAAAACCCACTACTTCATCTTCAACCATTGCTAGTGACCATAATGTAGGATGAAATCCCTCTCTTTCAGTACGCTGCAAAAACTCTTCTAAAGTTGAAGGTTGCGAATTCCAGTGGTCTGCAAAGGCTTCATTAAAAGCTTTATGTAACCTCTCATCATCCAAATCCTGTATGTAATGGCGCACCGTAACACCATTTAGCCATATTGGTGATGAAACATTTCCATGCAATTCAATCCCCATCCCCCACCAAATACGAGTTGGAATAAAACCAGCTTCTCCTAAAACTTTTTCCTCATAGAAATTATTTGCTTGTGTTACAATCGTGCAATTCAAACAAGACGAATTACTAACAAGCTCCGTAGCACGCTCTTCAAGTTTTGACCAGATTACATGTTCAATTTCTTGATTCAAATAATCAGGGTTTACAAATACGGCAGATGGAAACTGCCCTTCATTACCTGTCAAAATTCCATAAGCGATTATTTCATCTTCATTCATAACAACATAAGAACTTTTACTAATATCAATACCTTTCCATGAGTTAGTAATGTCCTCTACCGTTGTATCAATTTCACCGTACATAGCTTGATCATAAATTGCACATAGTTTTAAAATTTGTTGTAAATCTTCTTGTGTAGTTACTTTAACATTTAGACCGTTCATATTGTACTTACCTCCTTTTTTGAGTTAGTTAAATTTTATCATTATCTGAACAATCAGTTAACAAATAATACAAAAGAGTCTCATTTTCCAATGAGACTCTTTTCCTATTACATAATTAAACTGCTTTTTCAACTTTCTTACTAAAAATAAACACCCTAGTAAACACTGACATTATAACTACAATAGCCAGAAAATACAGTGGCATCACCATTAATGAACCTGTATGAAGCTGGCTCATACCCCCAATTGTCACCGTCACTATTATATAGTACCCTAGGCTAAATAATGCACCTGCTGTACCAATGACATCTTGAAAATCTACTAACGCTAAGCTAAGACAATTCGGTAACGCTACCCCAATTCCTAATAGCAATATAAACATCGCTACTAAAAATCCAATCATATATATTATGTTGGGATTTGATCCAACAGAAGTAATAACAGATAAGATGACTGCTCCCACTGTCATTACAATACAACCTATATATATGATTTTCTCCGGTTTATAAATAGGCAGTAACCGTTTTGAAACTTTCGCTCCAATAATAGAAGCAGAAGCAACTACAATTCCTAGAAATCCGTACATACTAGGTGATAACTGAAAGTATTCAATAAAGATAAACGGCGCTTCTGCATAATAGCTAAATAAAACACCATTTGCTCCTCCAATTAATAACCCATATGTTACTACTTTCGGATTTGTAATTAATCTTTTTAACACTGAAAAGACATTTATTTTATTCGTTACTGAGTCCGTTTTTGTTTCCGGAAGAGAAACAAAAGTATACAGAAAAATCCCGACACTCATAACTACTAAACTTAAAAATACCATTTTAAATCCAAACATTTGATCCAGAAAGCCCCCAATTAGCGGACCTATCGCTGGTGTAAAAGCAATGACTGCCGAAATTTGAGCGAACATAACATGACGTTTATGCCCTTCTACACTTTCACGAAGAATCGTTTGTGTCACAACTGAGCCAGCACTTGCTCCAAATGCTTGAATAAAACGACTAAACAATAAAAATTCAATAGAATTGGCAATATAGCATAAGAAACTTCCAGCCCCATATACTACAATTCCAAATAACATTGCTGGGCGACGACCAATTATATCTGATAACCATCCAATAAAAAATACACCTAAAGCAAATCCAGCAAAATAAACACTAAGTGTTAGCTGTACCTCATTATTACTTACGTGCAAAGCCTTTGAAATGTCTGGTAAAGACGGTGTGTAAATCGTTTCACTAATTTGCGGAAATGCCACAAGAATGATCATTAACCAAAGTGATGGTACTGAGACTTTTTTCATTTTTAATACCCTCCTATAACTTTGAAAATCTCAGAAATGAATAGACTTTCCTTAGCTACGGAACAGGAGGGGCCATTATAGAAATTCGATCATAAAACAACAAAGAAAACACCTCAATTACGCATGTTAATACATATAGGAGGGTAATATTAACATTGATTTTAATATATGCTTTTTCAATTATATTACATATTACATTTCTTTTTCTAGTGTTGAGCCTTGGAGGATTTGTTAGAAGGATAACTTGATACCATCACCTTTTTATGGAATAATTAGGGATGGTTTGAATTAATGGATTTAATTATCAAACGATAGACTAGCATTTTTTAATGTCGCAAAGCTTACAAACAGGAGGACTTTTGTAATGATTGAAATTTTAAGGACCATAGTAAACTTCCTAATTTCTCTATTCTCAGGAGAATTAACAATTGTATATTATGTGTGGATTATTACCCTATTCCTAATTCAAATAATCCAATCTACTCTAAACTATAAACTATTTAACAAGAAAGATAATTTCAGCACTTATATATCAGAAGGATTACTTGCTTTTATTATTTTATTGTTTGGAGGTATGTTAGTATCTAAGTTACTTGCTTACATAATAGACGACTCTACTATTAGTATGACAAATTTAACACATTATTTTATTTCTCTTATTATATTAACTATATTTGTCGTCATAAGCTGTCTTAAAGATTTTATAGAAACATCTATCAAAAATAAAAATGTGTCTCTTTTTAGCTTTTTAGTAGTTTCCTTAATAACAAGTATACTTTCATTCAAGTTTTTATCACCTTTAATCGAAGGTTCTTTTTCTCTTTCTAAATCTTTTATAACCACTTTAATCATTCTTGTAACTATATCAATTCCTCTATTAATTTCCTTAGAGGAAAAATATGCAGATAAAAAAGAAACGGAAAATTTATAGCTTCTCATTTACATAAAAGAAAGGGGGAGCTCCCCTCTTTCTTTTATATCGTCCTATTTCACAAGATTAAATCATCCCTTTTAATATCAACCCCAAAACTGACATTACTATTGCACTTATAATAATTCGCAAAATCCAAGTTATGTTTGTACTTATTTTTTCCAATTGCTTATTGATTGTTGCTATGTCTTTCTCATTAATAGTGGTACGCGTTTCTAAATTACGAATGTCTCTCATAATTTCTTTTTGCTCCGCCTTGAGACTGTCAATTTTAGCGTAAACATCTTCCATATATTCACACCATCTGTTCATCTCAATAGAAAAAACTATATATATATTATGAGACAACCCTCTTACCTGTGAATACATTCCGTATATCCGCACACCAAATTATTTGTACAATCTAATTGAATTACTTACACGTTTCCATTCTCCTATATATAAGTCTTCGTTTAGATAATATGTGCTATAAAAAGAAATCTCGTTATTCCACTTTAATAATGTATTCTAAGTACTCTTTATATGCCGTTTCATAAAGACCTGTAGCATATTTAAAGCCTTTTTTATTTTTTTAACAACAAACAAGATGCAATCCAACATGCGGTAGCACCTACGATAATTACTATTATTTAAATCACCATTCTCACATTTAAAACTCAATATAGTCAGTATTCTCTTCTTAAAAATCAGCTTTTTTAGCTACTTAATGTATACTAATATTAATATGAACTAGCTGTATTGATAAACTCTCTAGTACAAGAAATATACTAGCTGAAGCAGATCTATATCCGATATTTTTCCCATGAACATTAATGCTGATTGCCACTAAATGTGTTTGAATAGCATTGTTTTCAAAAATTTCATCCTCAACTTTTACAATATCAGCTTTACTATCCACTTCTTTAAAGGTTTTCAATAATTTTGTTTCTAATAGACTAAAATCAAAATTTTCATCTTTTATTACAGCAAATTTAATCTTCATATCGATTTCCCCATTTTTAACAAACTAAAATCATTTAATCAATATAAATATATATCAATCTATTAAGTAATTCAAAATATACGCTTCTTATACACTATTACTAAATATCATTTCTAAAAGGATTAAGTGCAAAAAAGAAAGAAAGAAAGAAAGTAAAGAAAAAAATTAGTACTCTCATAATTAAGTAAACTCTAATTTTTTCTTCTATCTACTTATTATTTAAGGTTAATAGTGATATAACCAGACTAAAAAATTTGACTTAAATTCATTGATGAATGGAGAGGTTTATATGAAATTAAAAGACAAAGTAGCAATCATAACTGGTGGTGCAAGTGGAATTGGTGAATCCACTGTTCGCCTTTTTATTGAAGAAGGTGCAAAAGTAGTTATTGCTGACTTTTCTGAACGTGGAAAAGGCCTATCAGATGAATTGAATGCACATGGATATAATACATTATTTATTAAAACTGATGTAACAAAAGAAGCAGATATTAAACAGCTAATCCATGAGACAGTAAGTAAATACGGTAAATTAGATATTATGTATGCCAATGCCGGCGTTGCTGATGATGCACCGGCAAACGAACTGTCCTATGAAAAATGGAAAAGAACCATTGATATTAACTTGTCTGGGGTATTCCTTTCTGATAAATATTCGATTGAACAATTTCTTAAACAAGGTACAGGCGGTGTCATCGTTAACGCTGGTTCGATTCATAGTTTTGTTTCATTACCTACCCCAACAGCATACTCCTCTGCAAAAGGTGGTGTGAAACTATTAACTCAAAATTTATGTACTGCCTACGCTAAATATGGAATACGTATTAATGCGGTGTGCCCTGGCTATATTGACACCCCTTTACTTGGTAGTGTTAATCCTCAACAGAAAGAATATTTAGCTTCACTTCATCCACAAGGCAGACTTGGAACACCAAAAGAAATAGCCAAAGCTGTCTTATTTTTAGCAAGTGATGATGCTAGCTTTGTTAATGGTACAACACTTCTTGTTGATGGAGGCTATACTGCACGCTAATTTTAAAATTTGAAGTACGGCTCTAAGAAATATATAGTCTTTAATACAAAAAGCGCCATCACAAGTGACGGCGCTTTTTCTATGTAAGAGCTACTAGAAGGTACCCTTCTAGCCTACTCCCATTTATAAGTCCAAAACTGTTCAAGTTGCAGCCATTTTAATGTTGCTGCGTCTTTGTTTTTTATTTTTGCATGCGTTTCTTCTAGCATCGCTTCCGTTTGTGAACGATGCGCGCCTAGTGCAGCTAATTTATGTTCAAATACTTCACTAATATTATTTACAACATCCGGTTCACCGAGTACTGCTTCGCGATTTCTCGTAATCGCAACCGCATGAATGGCTGGACGTTCTTCTTTAGGCATACGTGATACAGCGCGAACTACAGCGCGACCAAATGCATCATGATCCGGATGTACGCCGTGTTCTGGATAAAATGTAATAATTCGAGATGGATTTACTTCTTGAATAATCGCTTCGATTTTATCAGCAACAAAATCAACATCTTCAAATTCTAACGTTTTATCATGGAAACCGAGCATTCTTAAATCTTGAATCCCCATCGCTTCACATGCATCTTTTAATTCTTTTTCACGTATATTTGGAATCGTTTCACGGTTAGCGAATACGTTTTTCCCCATGTTACGTCCCATTTGTCCAAGAGTACCACATGCGTACGTTACAGGTACTCCTTGATCTGTTAATAAGCGAATTGTTCCTCCCGCAGCAAATGCTTCATCATCTGGATGCGGAAATACAACAAGTACATGTCTCTCCATAAGTTTCCCTCCTTCTTACTTAAATGGCGTTAAGCTTAGCTCAAGCGCTACCGCTAAGCGGCCTTGGTTATCATGCCCTGCTAGTAATAAACGCTCTTTATCGTCTACTTCCCAGTGCGTAATGCCTTCTGCATATACCCAGCCATGATCCATTTTCAAACCAACTCGGTATGGGTTTGTTCCAGTTATTTTCCCACGCTCAAAGCGAATAATTGCATTTCGAATGAATGCTCCTACTGTCATCATCTTTTCATTAAAGTGTGACGCATACGCTCCATTCGTCGTTTCTAAATGAATATATACATCTTTATTTACAAAACGTTCAATTTCATTTTGAATAAGAGAACTATCTTTTACTATTTCCATCGGAATTCACCTCTTTAAACCATTTTACGCAAAAATAATGTAAATTGCTATCTCTATATTAGAGGACAACGCCCACTTTTCCTAATAATTTGCACTGTGTTTTTTATATTTTTTATCCCGCATTAACGAATAGTAAGATTCCCACCCCAAAATCCAGCGAACACACGTCAGCTAGGTGGGAAATCAACTATCCGTAAATGCCCGATTGGTGAGGGCTAATAATCAGTGGGGGATGAACAAAAACCCCCACTGATTAAAGTTTCACTTTATATGATATGTAAAAATCACATTTTTTCCTTCACATTGTTAAATAGTTTTCTTTCTTTTTTGAATTTGCTACAATATATTTTATCCCGTATTAATACAGCGAGATACATTTCGACAATTGAATACATACTTTAAAGAAGGTGACATGATTGGAACAATCAGCACATGAAGTAGCAAATTGGCAATATTATTTTACAATTGCCGTATTTTTAGTCACGTACGGTTTTATTATTTCTGAGAAATTGAATCGTGCTGTAATCGCACTATTCGGTGCTGCTATTATGATTATTTTTGGAATTGTAGATTTACATACTGCTTTCACATCGCATATTCAATGGGAAACGATTACCCTTTTAATTGGGATGATGATTCTCGTACATATTACGAGTCAATCAGGCGTATTTGAATTTGTAGCCATAAAAGCAGCAAAAGCAGCTGGCGGAAAACCAATCCGCATTTTATTATTACTATCCCTATTAACTGCTGTCGGTTCTGCATTTTTGGACAACGTAACAACCGTATTATTAATCGTACCTGTTACACTATCCATTACACGTATTTTAAAAGTAAATCCTGTTCCTTATTTAATTTCAGAAGTACTATTTTCAAATATAGGCGGAACAGCAACATTAATTGGTGACCCGCCTAACATTATGATTGGATCAGCTAATAAGCATTTAGACTTTAATGCCTTTTTACTAAACTTAGCTCCAATCGTAATCATTATTTCTATCGTTACACTTGGCATTATTTACTTCATGTATCGCAACAAACTAAAAACAACGCCTGAGCAAATCGAAAAGCTAATGGCATTAAATGAAAAAGATTATATTAAAGATCAGAGCCTCCTTTTAAAATCCATTACGATTTTAGGACTAACTATTTTAGGCTTTGTACTTCATTCTATTATTCATGTAGACGCTGCCGTTATTGCGATGACAGGTGCTACACTTCTTATGTTAATCGGTGTGAAAGAACATGATATTGAAGATGTATTTGCCCACGTTGAATGGGTAACAATTTTCTTCTTCGCTGGACTATTCGTTCTCGTTGGCGGATTAATTGATACCGGACTTATTTCTTCACTCGCAAAAGAAGTACTCGACGTAACAAATGGCGATATCGGTTTCGCTGCTATACTTATCTTATGGGTATCTGGCATCGCATCTGCGACAATTGATAACATCCCATTTGTCGCAACGATGATTCCACTTATTCAAGATTTAGCTACAGGACTCGGACTATCTGTCGATTCTCCGCAAATTGAAGTACTATGGTGGGCGTTATCACTTGGAGCTTGCCTAGGAGGCAACGGAACATTAATTGGAGCATCAGCAAACGTAGTCGTTGCTGGTATTGCAAAACGTGAAGGACATGGATTCTCTTATATGGACTTCTTAAAAATCGGCTTCCCCTTAACTATCATTGCGCTATTGTTATCACATGCTTACATTTATTTACGTTATTTAATGTAGAAATTGTAGTGTACGAAATTATATCATCAAATACAAAAGGTTTGCAGCACTATGCTACAAACCTTTTTTCATCACCAAAATATACCTATAATTGCTAATCCACCTAAAATCATACCACCAATTTGTCCGACGATTGTTGGTGATAGTTGAACACCTTTTCTCACTTCAACAACCGGTCTTTCATGCCTTAGTTGCTGCACTTCACTTTGAAGTTGGTGCACACTTCCGTGCAATTCTTTAATTAATTCTTTTAATTCAGCGACCTCTTCGTTTACTGGCTTACTTTTTTCTAAGTTCATCTCGCATAACTGCTACTAAAAATATAGACAAATGTATATTCTTAGAGTATTCCTGCCTCTATGTGTCCTGTCTCGCCACTAACTCGCTACTACAGTTTGCTGTAACACTCCACAGGCGTAAATTCCGATGTAGCCCACCGTACATATATACAATCCATTTACGTTAGTATTGTATATTTTTTTGCTTGTAAAAGGTTGATTGACGCGTTCAAATCTCTATCTATTACATTTCCACAGTCACATTCATATACTCGGTCGGATAGCTTTAAGTCTACTTTCTTTTGACCGCAACATGAGCATAACTTTGACGAGGGATAGAATGTATCTACTTGACGTAGTTCGATTCCATATTCCTCACATTTCGTCAATAACCATGTTTGAAATGTATAAAAGCACTGCTTAGCAACTGCTTTAGATAGATGTTTATTCTTCATCATACCTTTCACATTCAAATCTTCCACTGTAATAAACGTTGGCTTGGTTTTCACCACATCATTTACAACAGACTTTACATACGCTAACCGAATATTTGCTAGCCTGCCATGTAGTTTTTGCACCCTAAGAATATTTTTATCTATATTCGCTCTTTTGTTAGTAACAGATTGTTCACCTCTCTTTTTTATATTTTCAAATTTACGCGATAAAGAACGTTGCTCACGTTTTAACCGTTTTTCTATCTTTTTTACTTGTATTGTTTTGTTAATGTTTTCATGAACGATACCGTCGCTACGTATAACGAAATCCTTCACCCCTAAATCAATCCCTACACCTGTTTGATTGAGAGTTGGCTTCGTTTCTATTTCTTCCAATTCGCAAAGCACAGACACAAAATATCTTCCTGCTCTTTTACCTATCGTTCCACTTTTTACAATCGCATTTTTGGGGATATACCCATATTCTTTTAACCTCATCCAACCAATCGTTGGGACTTTTATCCTATGTCTTTCTACTGTCCAATCTGTTTTGTTGTTTTTAGGAAAATAGCATTTCACATCTTGATTCTTCTTTTTCTTATAACGCGGAAATCCAGATAAACCCTTAAAAAATCTTTTAAAAGCTTTATCTCCATTCATAATTGCCTGTTTTACCGCTTTACTAGATACCTTTTTAATCCATTGGCTACATTCTTTTGTATAGACATTGTTTAGCCATTTAGAAAAATCATATCCCCTCAAAAACTTTCCTTCTGATTCATACATCTCTTTGTTTTTGGAGAGATACAGATTGTAAACGTACCTACACACTCCAATTGTTTGATTGATTTTGATTATTTGTTCATTTGTCGGTTTTATCTCTATAAAATATGCTCTTTTCATATCTCTTTATCCCTCGACATTTTTGTATTTTCTCAATCATATATCCTACGAATACATACATGAATGATAGATAGCAAATTTTGAACAAGTTCTTCTTCTGGAGATCATTTTTCATTTTCTTTTTGTGTTTCCGTAAGCAGTTAAAAAAACTTGATTACCCCATCTTTGCAATGTTTTAACGGAAACGTTAAGCATTTCTAAAAATTCTTTCGATTTTTATTGTTTCATAATTATATTTTAATGCACATGTCTATGATTACCAGATTTTTAACTTACTGTTAAATACCCCTTATAAATCCAATCAGTGCACTGTAAATTTTCGCCAATAATCATTATATCTCCTGCATACTACATATATAATATGGAATGTACTTTTAATCTTGCAGCTCTATCCATTCATCCCGCAATATCCCCATAATCATTCGATCAAAACACTTTCCATCTCTTTGAACTGCTTCTCTCATACAACCTTCCATTTGAAAACCCATCTTTTTATATAGCGCAATGGCTGCTTTATTATAAGAAATAACATCCAGACCGACGCGGTGTAAATTCATTTCATAGAAGGCATACTTTAAAATAAGATGTATTGCTTCTTTCCCATATCCTTTTCCCCTATCTTTTGTATCTCCTATACCAATTGCTAATAAACCTGTTCTGTTATTCCACTCTATGCCATGAATTGCAACAAAACCAATTAAGCGATCATCATGAACTGTTCTTAACAGGAAAGAAATACTATTCGATCTTCGTCCCTTAAATAGTCCATCATTTGATATTTCATGTAAAGATTGCGGGCATGCTAAGTCTGTATCTACATTTCTTAAATACTCACTATCCTCTTGCCACTTAGCCATTACTTTAGTATCTGTTTCTCTAACAGCTGATAATTTAATTGTTTTATCTTGAAAAAGATTAATTGTCATCTAAAACTCCCCCTTTTTTAAATAGCGGGGACAATAATTCTAGCCTATTTATCCCCTTGTTCCATAAACTGTTTTTTTAACGGGATACTTACAATAAGCGCTGACATTGGCACATCTCCTCTATATTGAATTAACTTCATTGTATAATTTTTCATTTATTCTAACAATAGAAACAATAAAAAGACCCTCCAAATTTAGAGGGCCTTTCCTAATAGCAAAACTGTATTATTTCGTAAACATTTTCTCTGCTTCATCCATTGCCATTTTGTTACCTAAAGCAGAATAGTCAAGCCATGGTTGATCATTAATAATGTATACGTGCTTACCTTTAACAGCTTTTAAGTCTTTCCAAATTGGTGTTTCTTGCAGTTGTTTAAATGCTGCTTTCGCTTTATCGTCTCTGTTTACAACAACGAAAATAGCATCCGCATCAAAGTCAGGTAATACTTCTTGTGAAATTACTTCGAAAGGACGGTTTCCATCAATTTTCTCTACACCATTTGCAGGTTGTAATCCTAAGTCTTGGAATAGAATTGGTCCCATCGGTTTTTTCGTACTAAATACACGTAATTCTTTTGCAGTAACGCGAATTGCCATTACTTTTTCGTTATTACCTAACTCTTTATCTATTAAACTTTTTACTCGTTTTGATTGTTCTTCATAGTCTTGAATATATTTATCTGCTTCTTTCTCACGGTTTACAAGTTTACCTACTTCTTTTAAATGATCTCTCCACGTACCTTCATCTAAATTAAAAGTATGTGTTTTTGCAATTTTTTCGTATTTCGCTAAATCTTTGCCAGCATATTTTTCATCCACATAAATTTCAGATGGCTTTAATTGTAGTAATGCTTCCATATTCGGATCTGTTACAACGCCCAGTTTCTTCGTATCTTTCAGCTGTTCTTTCACGTGAGGTAAGAAATCTTTTAAATCTCCACCAATTACAGAACCTACCGGTGTAATTCCTAATGCAAGTAAGTTATTCGTTAAATGAATAGACATAGAAGCAATTTTTGGATCATTACTTTTTTCAGTTTTTTTAGTTGCCTCTTCACTATATTTCGTTTGACCACATGCTGATAATACTAAAATAAACATAATGCTAAATAAAATAGTAAGTTTCTTTTTCATATGTTCTCCTCTTTGAAGTATTTATTTTGTTTTTGTAAGTAAATAAAGAAAATATGGCGCACCTAAAGTCGCTACTACTACGCCAGCTGGAATAGAGTTTGGCTCAAATAAAGATCGCCCTATCGTATCCGCGAGTACTAAAATAATCATTCCAATTATGCCCGCTAACGGAAGGAAATGTTGATATGTACTACCTACTAACTTTCTTGCGATATGCGGAGAAACTAAGCCGATAAAGCCAATTCCCCCTGCCATTGATACACTTGCACAAGACAATCCTACCGCTGTAGCTAAAAGCAGTAACCGTTCTTTTTGAACAGATACACCAAGTCCTGCTGCTACACTATCACCTAGTGACAGTGCATTTAACGTTTTGGATTTCAGCCATGCGTACGGAGTTAGTATCAAAATCCAAGGTAATAATGCTAGGACATGAATCCAATCTCTTCCCCACACGTTACCAACTAACCACCTAGAAGCGAATGTATACGTCTCATCATTTAACTTGAGCGAGAAAAATAACGAAAGTGCACTAAAACCAGCTGAAACTGCAATACCAACAAGAATAAGTCTAATGGGAAGTAAACCTTTTGACCGATCACTCGCAAGCAAAACAATAAGAAATGCAGCTAACACTCCTCCGCCAAATGTAAATAACGGTATTAAAATCGATGCACTCTCGTTAATAGAATGAAAGAGAGTAACGAATATAATAATCCCGAAAGATGCACCTGAATGCAATCCAAGAATCCCGGGATCTGCGAGTGCATTACGAGATAATCCTTGCAAAATCGCACCGGAAACCCCAAGGCCAATACCTGCTAACATTGTGATTATAATTCTTGGCATACGATAATCGTATAGCACGGTTGCACTCTCAAAATCACCATAGCCAAAAAGCGTTTGAATTACTTTGAGCGGTGCGATGCTCAGCGTTCCCGTATTTAAGCTAATCAAAATTACAGCGATACTTATACATCCGAAAATTGTAGTTACAGTAATAGCTCTCTTTTTATCCGTGCTAAAAAGATCCTTCACTTATAACTCCCTCCCAACTTTACGTGCTATATAAAGGAAGAACGGAACTCCAACAAGAGCTACCATAATTCCTATCGCAAGTTCTTTAGGAGGATTTACTGTTCTTGCTCCTAAATCAGCTAAAACTAATAAAATAGCTCCTAATAATGCTGACATAGGAATAATAAGTTGATAATTAACACCTACTAATTTTCTAGCAATGTGCGGGATGACCAATCCTACAAATCCAATGGAACCAACAGCTGAAACAGAAACACCTGCTAGAATCACTACCGTAATCATCCCGAGTATTCTCGTTCGGTTCGTTTTTACACCTAAATTTGTAGCGACATCATCCCCCATGGATATGAGTGAAATAGATCGCCCTAGCGCTGTCGCAAAAACAATTGTTATGAGAATAATAGGCACTAAAAATTTCAAGTGTTCCCACTTAACCCCCGCAACACCACCAGCATACCAAAACGCTAAATCTTGGCTTAAGTCATAATAAATCGCGACACCTGAACTTAACGAATGTAAAAGCGCGGCCATAACTGCCCCTGCAATCGTTAACCTCATCGGCGTTAGCCCGCCTGATGTTGCTGATCCAATAATAAAAATGAGTACTGTACTTAAAACTGCTCCAATAAAGGAGACAATCATTAAATAGGAATACGGCATATGCGGGAAAAAAGCAAAGCTAAGTGCTACTACAAACATCGCACCTGCATTTATTCCAAGTACACCTGCATCAGCTAAAGGATTTCGTGTTACCCCTTGCATAACAGCTCCAGCGACTGCAAAAGCAGCTCCTACAACTGCTGCGCCAATTACCCTTGGGAGCCTTAATTCATAAATAATTTGATGCTGTGTTAATTTCGGATTATAATCAAAAACCGCTGCCCACACAGTTTGCAAATGGATATCCTTTGCACCAAATGCAACGGCTAAAAATATAGCTCCAATTAAACATATAATTGTTAAGCTCATGAAACATATGAACTTAATATGTATCCAGCGATTATTGCCAGCATGTACAGTAGACTTATGTAACATGTTTCATTTCATCCTTTATATTCAGTTCTTTTTTATTTATAATCATTATTGATAATAATTATCATTTTCATTTAGATATTATATCCCCACTTTTTTTAAATAGCAAACTTTTTTTTACTTTGTTAAACTATCAAAATACTTATTACAACTCCCTTCTAAAACTTCCAAATACATGCAAAATGACGTACTGTTTTATTTTCAAATTTGTAGTATACTAAGTTATTATTTTGATTTTTCAAATAATAATCCTGAAGGTGAAAACATGTTTTATGTAAAACAACTACTCTATTTTACTTATGAACAAGCATTATCCTGTTTGTTCCCTGTCATTATTTTTTTAACACTTGCTCTTTCAAAAATCATTTCGATTCCAGGGCTGTACCGATATGATTTCATACTCATCGTATGTCTTCTTATGCAGTGGATTATGTACAAAACAGGTCTTGAAACAAAAGATGAACTAAAAGTAATTACTGTCTTCCACCTCATCGGCCTTTTACTAGAAATATATAAAGTACATTTCGGTTCATGGAGTTATCCTGAAGAGGCGTATTCAAAAGTTTTCGGAGTTCCGCTTTACAGCGGTTTTATGTATGCGAGTGTCGCAAGTTACATATGCCAAGCGTGGAGAAGATTGCATTTACAAATGCATCATTGGCCGAAAGCTATTTTTGCAATACCTCTAGGAGCAATGATTTACTTTAATTTTTTTACACATCATTTTCTATATGACTTTAGATGGGTATTAACTTTAATTTTATTCATTGTTTTCTTTCGCACATTTGTGGAATTTTCATTACGAGGCGTTACATATAAAATGCCGCTCGTACTCTCATTTTTCCTTATCGGATTCTTTATTTGGATTGCAGAAAACATCGCTACCTTCTTCGGAGCATGGCAATATCCAAATCAACGGGAAACATGGAGCCTCGTTCACTTAAGCAAAATTAGCTCATGGTTTTTACTCGTTGTTATTAGCATTATGATTGTTACACAACTCAAACATTTGAAGCAGTCGAAAGGATAATAAAATGATACATCACATTATACTCAAATAAATATCATGCATCAAAAGATTTGAACACACTAGTTCTCTCAAACATTACAATAAGGAAAAAATCATATTGAATAAACAAAAAAACAAGTGCCTATAATTTAGGGAGTGAATCTATGATAAGCGTTCACGACAATACCATTATTTCATACCAAGTTAATCTTGAGAAAGAAGAAATTCATATACACACCCTTACTGAATCAGGAAGGAATGTAAATATAATTTTTTCTGGTGTCTTAGCACACTTTTTTGAAACTCATCTAAGTTCTAGCATTATTTCTAATATAGACGAATATCCCCTTCTAGATTTTTTTAAAGAGAATAAGAAATTATTAGAGGAACAAAAACCTTATGGTTGGCCAATATCTTATGATAATATTACAGAATTAGAGGAAACATTGGTAAAAGAGAATTATGTTTATTACAACATTTTTGCATCTTATGGTCTAAGTGGTTGGGTGTTAGCTAAGAAACTTGAGATATTAGATTCTAATTAAGTTGATATTAATCTTAAATACCCTTCCGATAACGATTTTCTAATTACAAAAAAACGAAATCCATCTGGGATTTCGTTTTTTCAAGCAATTAAATTCAAAACTACAGAGATTTCACAAGACGTTCCATCGCCTTCATTTGCCCAATATGGTCTGCTTCATGATAAAGCATCATACCGTAAAGCTCTCCAACTGTTTCCAACCCTAAAAATGGCTCTGGAAGTTTATTTTCAAATGCTTCTGCTGGAATTTCTTGAATGCGCTTCGCTTGTTCTTTTAATTGAACCGTTAACACTTCTAATGATGGCCCTTCTGTTTTCCATTTAGATGGTCTTGAACCATATCCAAACATACCTGGATATTCAGTTGGTAATTGTTTAAACTCTTTTCCAAACATGAAAACTTCTGCTGCCGTTAACACATGACCGATATGCCAGCGAATTGTATTGTTAAAGCCCTCCGGCTGCGTATCCGCAGTTTTGTCATCTAACGTTTCCATAAATTGAAGTAATGCCCCACGCGTTATTTCAAATTGTTTTAAACCAATTATTCTATTCATTTTATCGTCTCCTTTTTTATGTACAATTTATTATGAACTAAGGATGTTAAACTTATTAAAGTTTCACCTTGTTTAATCTATCAGAAACAATTAAAAAATACATCTAATATGCTTACTGAAAACAATAAAAAAGGACCACTCCTCATAAATATAGAAATACTTACTGCACAAATATTACAGTAAACAAAAGAGGAGTGTAATTACATGTTAGATGTTTTAAAACAACAATATAATCTTATTAGTTCTACAAGGGAAAATCTATTTACATTTTTGGAAGAAATTCCACAAGAAAAATTGCACAGTACGGTTCCTAATTTCGGAAGCGGTAGCATTATGAAGACGCATATTCATGTAGCCGATTGCTATCGATACTGGCTTGGAACATTCGCATTCAAGCAAAAACGGGCAGATTTTTCATTCGCTAGTGATGATGAAATTGAGCATGCAGATGTCGAGAAAATCCGTGCTAGGTTTAAGTTAGTAGATGAAGTTGTACAACGCTTTTTAGATGAATACAATGACCGTTGGCTCGAAAATATAGCAAATGAAGTGAAATGGCAAAAAGAACATTGGAGTACAACTCCACTATGGCTTTTAACTCATACAGAAACTCATGAGTTTCACCATAAAGGCCAAATTGTATCAATGGCTCGTCACCTCGGATACACGCCTCCTGATACAGATCTTAGTTAATTACTACAACTGAACTTAATGCACACAAAAATAAAGAGCACGTTTTGATTAATCTTTTTCAAAATATGCTCTTTCTCTATTTAAATAACTTAATCGTTTACTATATTACTGGTTCACCTATAACAACTGTTAATGAAATGACTCCCTCGTCACCTCAATAAATTGCTGCAGTGGCGCTGTCATCCATTTATCTTTATGCCAAGCAATTTGCGTATAGACCGGAGTGATTGTATTCTTTAAGACTAATTCCTTTATCGTTCCCTCTCGTATATCTTTTTCTACTACTATTGCTGGCAAAACTGCTATACCTAAATCTGCAATAACGCATTGTTTAATTGCCTCGACACTAACAAATTCGATCTTATTTGCTGGGTATACATCTTCCGCACGGAATAACTCTTCAAATAAAGTCCGATACGAGCAACCTAGTTCTGTTAGTAAAAGTGTTTCGCTTTCTAAATCTTTTGTAGAAACGGAAGGTTGTTCAAGTAAACGATGCGTAGGAGCAGCTACTACTTTTAATTCTTCTTTCATAAGTGGCTCCACATGTAAAACATCCTCTGTTTTACATTCGTCCAAAATAAATACAAGATCTACTTTCCCCTCCATCAATTGTTCCTTCGCATCTTTATTGGAATGTGCAGGTTTAAATATAAGCTTTATTTGGGGAAATTGTGCTTTAAATTTCTTTAATATAGATGGAAGCCTATATGTACATTGACTTTCTTGTGCACCGATTATTAACGTACCCGCTATTTCCTCATCATCTTTCACAGCCATTTTCGCTTCGTTACTGAGTGCAATCATCTTATCAGCATATAGTTGAAACTTCCTGCCTGCTTCAGTTAAGAAAAGACGTTTTCCTAATCTTTCAAATAATGGCGTACCGAGCTCAGCCTCTAACGTTTTAATTTGCGCCGTTACGCTCGATTGAGCAAAGTTTAATTTCTTCGCAGTTTGTGTAAAGTTCAAAGTCTCTGCAGCTACTTTAAATGTAATTAATTGTTTTATCTCCATTTATCATCCCTCTTTTCAATCGATATTTCCGATTGATTTTATCGAAATAATCCTCTTTGCCTATTGATATTTGTATTGTATGATAAAGAACATCGACAAACAATATAAATGGAGGTATTCCATATGAAAGCACTTTGTTTCGAAGCATTCGGAGACGCTGATGTACTACAATATAAAGAAATACATGATCCAATCATAAATCCAAATGAAGTTCTTGTTCGCATGCAAGCAATCGGTTTAAATTTCGCTGATATTTATAGACGCCGCGGCGATTATCATCTCGCTGGTAACCCGCCTTATATATTAGGTTATGAAGGCGCTGGTATTGTTGAAAAAGTAGGAGCTAACGTTACTACTATCAATCCCGGAGACCACATTGCATTTGCTGACGTTCCATTCTCAAATGCAGAATTAGTTGCCGTTCCATCTGAAAAAGCAATTACACTTCCAGACTCTATTTCTTTTGAAACGGCCGCTTCTGTCTTATTACAAGGATTAACAGCACATTATTTAACGAAAGATAGCTATCAAATAAAACAAGGCGATATAGCTTTAGTACACGCTGCAGCTGGTGGCGTTGGTCAACTTCTCGTTCAAATGATTAAACTACTGGGCGGAACAGTAATCGGTCTTACATCATCAAAAGAAAAAGCACAAGTAGCTACGTTAGCTGGTGCTGATCACGTATTTTTATATACTGAAGCATGGCCTACGAAAGTACTTGAATTAACTAATGGTGCCGGAGTAAATGTTGTGTATGAATCAGTAGGTTCTACTTTAGAAGAAAGTTTTAAAGCTACTAAAGTTGGTGGTACCGTTGTATTCTATGGAATGGCTGGCGGTAATCCCACGCCTGTAGATCCACGTATGCTTATGGATACTTCAAAAACTTTAACTGGCGGAGACCTTTGGAACGTTCTTACTACTTTTGAAGAACGCAAGCAACGCTCTACTCAATTATTTGATTGGATTACGACTGGAAAATTAAACATCGCGAATGCTACTACATTCTCTTTACAAGATGGTGCTCTTGCACATGAATTATTAGAGAGCCGTAAAAGTACTGGGAAGATTTTATTAATTCCGTAATCGTTCCACTTTAAAAAGGAAAGATAAGCATACTAAAAGAGCATCGATTCCGATGCTCTTTTAGTATGGAATGTTATTAGTTTCTTTTTATTCCAGTAATTTTCGGCTCATCATATGAAATAATGTCGATGATATGGTTCAAACAAGGAATTTGATAGTGAACGAACTGCTCTTCAGGAAATATAAATTCAGCAATTGTTCCTGTTTTAACGAAATCCAAATATCTTGATTTTGAGTAAACTCTAAAAATTCTACCTTCTGAAATTTCGTAGTCATCCATTACAGTAAACGATTCATTAGTAACGGAGTAAGCAACATACGATTCAAAATCCAATTGCACAATTAGCAGATTGTCATCAACATCAATGGATGATGCTTCTATTTCAACCTCATCTGTAATTTTCGCGAGTCCCTTAGTTTTGTTAACTTTACACCTATCAATAAGTACCCTCAGTGAATTTTCTTCAAGTTCAAACAATTTGTTTAAATATATATATCCTTTAAATTCCATCAAATCTTGAAAATCCATTATTCCCCCCCATTTTGAAAATCTAAAAGGAATCGTAATACACCCTGTTAAATTTCCACACTTTCTTTCCCTTTTGCAACATAACTCATATCCCCAACTGATTCGACTGTGTACTTCCCATCTTGATATACAATCTTCGTCACACTAGCATTTTCCACTCCAAGTTTTGTTTTACTACTGTCTAACATTTCTATTAAGGCAGTAATCAAAAGCCCATGAACGACAACTAGAACGTTGCCACCTCCATTTTTAGCAGCTTCTTCACTAATTTTATCAATCTCTGTTTTTATGCGAGTAGAAAATAATTCCCAATCTTCCGCCTGTTTCGTAGGATCTGCTGCTCTAATAAGATTAATCACTTCTTGAATAGAAAACTTCATGAGTTCTTCTGGTGATGCAACGCCCACAGCTTTTCCAACCACATCCCACATATTTTCAAGTTTTTCACCTTCAAAAATACCAAAATTTAATTCTCGTAAATTTTTCCTTTGCTCAAGTTTTAAGGTGGATTGCTCACTATATTTTAATACTAAATTAGCAGTTTCAATCGCTCGACCGCTATCACTACTATACGCATTCGCAAAATGAACATCTTTTAATCCCGTTCCTAAATTAGAGGCAACTTCCACACCTTTTTCTACTAACGGAGAGTCTGCCCAACCTTGCGCACGATGATTCGCATTTAATATTGTTTTACCGTGTCTTGTAACATATAACGTAACTACATTCTCATTGCTATCTGTTTCTCGATTCTTCATCATATTCTCTCCCTTTACATTTCTATATCAATTTTACCATCTCAATTATTCATTGAGCAAAATATACGTAAGTAGATCTGCTTAATAAAAAAAGCTATCTTTCTGTATATCCCTACAAAAAGATAGCATCTTTTATGATTACATTTCTTAATCGATTCTCCTACTCAGCAAAAGCACTCGAATACTGTACAACCCCTTCTACACCTTCAAGAGCATTTTCCGTTAATTCCATTACCATAAACACTTCTTCAGGCACTTCAAATGGTGCTTTTATATTCCACTCACTTGCTTTTTTAAATCCGAATTTCGGATAGTACTCTGGATGTCCTAATACTACAACTGACCCGTATCCAAGTTCTTTCGCTTTTTCTAACGCAGCTCCAATAAGCTTTCCACCAATTCCTTTTTTCTGATGGCCCCTAACAACTGAAACTGGTGCAAGTGCTAATGAATCTACAGTAGTCCCATCTTGTTCTATTGTAATTTTCGATAACATAATATGCCCGACTATTTCCTCATCTACTGCAACGATTGATAATTCAGGAATAAACGAGTCACATTCTCTAATACGTTTTACAAGTTCATGTTCCTTTTTATCACTAAATTCTTCATTTAAAAATGCCTCTTTTACAACTTCTTCTGTCTTTCTATAATCATTTTTTTGTTCTTGTCTAATCGTTACCATTCTATATTATCCTCTATTCTTTCTTATTTCTTTTTCAATTTTACGAAGCGCTTTTTTCGATCCGCGCTCAATATCGTGTTGCATTTTTCTTTCTTTATAATCAACAAATAGTGTATTTAAATCATATCCTTCTGGGTATAATTCTTTCGCCGCTACCTCTAAAGTAATACGTTTCACATTCACTTCAACGAATTCACCGTTATAATATACAACGACATTATAGAAATTATCTTTTTCCTTATATACAATCCCGAAATCGTTATGATCTAACAAATTCACACGGTCGCCGATTTTATATTCATAGTCATTTTCTCTTTTTTCTTGCACCATTTTCGGTTTTCTAATCTTACTTTCATTCACTTTTTCTATAGCGTATTCTTTATTTCCCATATACTCTTTCGCTCTTTGCAGTACATGTTCTCTCACATTCATTTTATTCGCAATCCAAAGTGCATTACTTTCACCTGATTTACCGATCACTAATTTATAAAGTGGCTCTAGTGTTTCACTATTAAATTGCATTGCTGCGTTCATAAAATCATCGTGCATTTCTGAAAAGCGTTTAATTTCACCGTAATGCGTACTCGCAATTGTAATACATCCCGCAAGATAAAATTCTTCTAAAATAGATATCGCAAGCGCCGCACCTTCATTCGGTTCTGTACCGCTTCCTATTTCGTCAAATAACAGTAACGTATTATTATTTGACATCCTCATAATCTCAGAAAGATTTTTCATATGAGATGAAAATGTACTTAGTGCATTTTCGATACTTTGGTTATCACCAATGTCTACAAATACATTTTCGAAAATAGCAATTTCCGTTTCTTTATCTCCAGCGATGTGAAGGCCTGACATTGTCGCTAATGTTAACAATCCAATTGTTTTTAGCACAATTGTTTTCCCGCCTGCATTCGGCCCAGTAATAATTAAACTACGATATTCTTGACCGATTTCAAAGTTTAATGGTACTACTTTTCCACTTAAAAGCGGATGCTTACAATTCATTAAATGAATGTAGCCATGATCGTTTAATTTCGGCTCTATTCCATCGATTGATTTACTAAACTTCGCTTTCGCAAATACCATATCATATTGGCTAATTAGTTCCATATTAATTTTTATATGATAAATATTTTCTAATACCATTCCTGATAAAGTCGCTAAAATTTGATACTCTTCCATCGCTTCTTCTGCTTTCCAACTTGCGAGTTCCGTATTTAACTTTGTAACCGTATGCGGTTCTATAAATACAGTTGAACCTTTAGCGGAAGCTTCAACTATACTTCCCGCAACTTGATTTTTATAAGAAGATTTAATTGGAATCGTATACCTATCGTCCTTCTTACTAATAAAGAATTCCTGAATATATTTCTTATTTGCACTACTATTTAAAAACTTCGTTAAACGTTCTTTTATTTTTCCGTCTACAGAATCAATGTTATTTCGAATTCGTTTTAACTCTTTACTAGCCGCTGCATCAATGCTATTTCCTTTAATTGAAAAGTTAATTTCCTCTTCAATACTTTTAAATTCAGTCATTGAATTTGCATAGGAAGCTAATACTGGCGCAAAAAATTCTTTATCTAGCATAAACTTTTTAATCTTTCGGCACCCACGTAAAAAGTCTGAAACGCTCACTAACTCTGCTGGATCTAAAATCATCCCTTTTTCTAATTTTTGAATTGTACTAGCGATATTAGAAATTCCGAAGAAAGGCACATGCCCTTCTGCATCTACTATAGCTCGTGCTTCTGTCGTTTCATTCAAGCGATTCCTCACTACTTTTATACTCGTACTCGGCTCTAATTTATTTAATAGTTCTTTACCTAATCCACTTACACAATAAGATTTCACTATATCCTTTAATTCGTTATATTGTAACTTTTCAAAAGTCATCGTATTCATTTTGTTTCTCCTCACTATGATTGGTTTTTATCATCAATGAAGATACCTACTCATTAGATTCCAATGAGTTCTACATTATTCAATTATCATTTTTATACATTAAAAACATATACAAAAAAGCTGCGGGGATACCGCAGCTTTTACATTTACAAGGCATGTGTAATAACATATGAGAAAATAAGCCATAAAAACAGATGGCAATCCCCTTATTACACGCTTTATAAAGTATTGTAGGTATCTTCATAGGTTTCGAAATAAATGCATGACAAAATTAGGGGGATGATATACATAAAAATCCCCTGGTCTTATCCGATTTATTTCATTAAATTTTTCCTATTTAGTACCTACCGCACTCACAAAAAGCACCTCTCATTAATTTATATTTTATGTTCATTGAAATCTAATTTATTGAAATCATCATACTATATGTTTTGTAATAAGTAAAGATGTCAGACTTTTGCCCTTCACACCTGAGGAAGGACAATTTTTTCGGATAATGCTTTTTTCACTTTGTAGACTGTAAAACTTTCATATAATCAACCTTTTTCTCAAGGGTCTTTTTCGCATCTTCAGCCGTTACTATATAATCTACAGCAATATTTTGTAATACATCTTTATTAGTATTTGGCAGCTGAATCGTTATATCTTCTACACTACTTTTACTATTTTCAATCGTTTTATTAAATTCCTGAATACTTCTTGCAGCCTCCGCTAATTTTTCCATATGTGAAGGATTATTTACATCTAAAACAGTATCACTTCTAAAAACTGCCGTATAATACTGCTTCAATTTTTTCTTCGCTATTTCTTTCTCAGCATTTTTATCGAAAACAGTATCCCCTGTCTGCATTTGATCAAAATTAATTACAGTGTTATTCCCTTTCTTCCCATAATATTTATTAAATTTTTCTTGTAAATCATTTGTTTCCTTTTTTATTTTATAGTTATCATTATTTACTTCTGGAGAGATTTGTCCATCGAAATAAAGTTGAAATTGCAAATACGGTTCATCTACTTGCTGCACAAAAGCTATCCGTCCCTTTGGACCAAGGAAATCCTTTCCATTATCCAGTGTTTCAACTTGGTTTAGTTTAACAGAAATACCATACTCCGATTTTGTATAACTTTGTGCTTTTTGTTCAATTTCTTCATTCGATATATCACATGATGTTAATAGGAATAAACTAAACATTATGATATATATCATTTTTGTTTTTTTCATCTTGCGTCTCCTTTTGCTACTACTGCCTATACAGAAATGTCCTTATGGATTTTAAATTACGATTTATATAAAGAACTTCTTCTAATAACCGCTACATCAAATTGTCTTCGCTGACTTGAATAATAAAAACTCATCATCTTGCTTTAGAAAGCCCTAATAACCACAAGTGTAAAAACACCCATTTGTTATCGCTTTACAATCATAGTGTAATTTTACAATATAATCATTTTATCGTAAAGCAAATATAACATCTATTAAAATCATGTTAAAAACATACTAATATTTAGTTCTATAGCAATCACAGTACGGTTTTTATTGTATCAACTTTAAAGTAATAACTTTAATTTCGTTGCGGAAAAATTAAATAAGCGCCTCCGCTATTGCGAATGTCATTTACTTTCCCTAATACATTTAATAATTATGACAAGCAATCATAGGAGGTTACTATATGAGCAAAGAAAATATTATTTTACATGGACCTGCTCTTGAACCAAATTTAATTGGCCCCACACTCCCACCAATTCCACCATTTACATTCCCAACCGGACCTACTGGAATCACAGGACCTACCGGTGCGACAGGTTTTACTGGAATTGGAATAACTGGTCCCACTGGGATTACAGGACCTACTGGAATTGGAATAACTGGTCCTACTGGTGTTACAGGAATTACTGGACCTACCGGCGCTACAGGAATCGGAATAACCGGTCCCACTGGAGCGACCGGTTTAGGAATTCTCCCGGTATTTGGAACAATAACTTCTGAAGTAGGTATCGGTTTTTCAGCAGTAGTTAATACAAATGTTAATTTGACAATTCCAGGACCTGTTAGTGGAACTACTCTAACCCCAGTAGACAACTCCATTACAATTGATACCACTGGTGTGTACTCTGTATCTTTTTCAATTGTATTTGTGATACAAGCTATTTCGTCTAGTATATTAAACCTTACAATAAATGATTCCATTCAATTCGCCATTGAAACACGAGTTGGTGGTGGTTCTGGGGTAAGAACTACATCCGCTAGAACTGATCTATTACCTTTAAACCAAGGAGATGTCCTTCGAGTACGAATAAGAGAAGCCACGGGTGACATTATTTATTCCAATGCATCTCTTGTTGTTTCAAAAGTCGACTAGTTCATTTATTAAAATAAAGATTTAGGAATGATATCAATGTAAAAAGAAGAGGAAACTTATATTTCAGTCTACCTCTTCTTTTTCATCACCAATTTACTGCTGAACATATATGGAAACTGAGCCTCCACTTACATAGAACTGCCCCCATCCGTCCTTATTAATTGTTACAGTATTTGTTTGATTACCCGTAATATCGTACCATACTTCCCCAGCGTTATTCTTTCCAACATCCATCCACTTTGATCCTCCTGGTCCATCCGAGAGTAATGTCGCTAAACCAGAATTAGCATGTACACCATCGCCTTCTCTTGTCCAGCCAATCACATCTGGATGGTCTAAATAATCACGCTGCGTACCATATGCAAAGTTTTTTCGTGCCGTCAAAATTGGATCAATTTTATCTTTTAACGCTGGAATTTCATAACTACTATTTCCGCTTGTCCCATAGTAATCACCATAGAAAACTGAAGGATAGCCCTCTGCACGAGTTAAAATAAATGCATATGCCAGCGGCTTAAACCACGGACTTACTACAGATTCCAATGACTGCCCAGGCTGAGAATCATGATTCTCAACGAGAGTAACTGCGAGTGCAGGGTGATTTTTCATTACTGTTCCATTTAAAATATTTCTCATATCATAATTCCCATTTCCTGTTGAAGCATAATGAAAATTGTAATGAAGCGGTGCATCAAACACAGATTGATTATAATTGACTTTCGCTAAATAATTGTTTAAAGCCTGAACATCATTTTGCCAATATTCAGCTACTGTAAACATTTCTTTCCCCGTTTGCTGTCTGGCATGATTTACCCAATCGCGTAAATATTCATGATCAATATGTTTAACAGCATCTAAACGAAAACCATCTAAATTTAATTCATTCGCATACCACGTCCCCCAATTTTTCATCTCATTCGCAACATCAGGATGATCAAAATCAAGATCTGCATACATCAAATAATCATAATTTCCATTTTCGCTAGACACTTCCCAATCCCACGCTTTATCTACACCCCTAAATTTATAAATTCGATTTAATTTCCTTCCTTCATCCCAATCCGTTCCGTCAAAATGATACCATTTCCATTTGAAATTAGAATAAGCATCTCCGCGCCCTGGAAAATTAAACCCGGTCCATGCACTAATTTGATAATCACCTGATACTTCAATATTTCGATTGTTACGGTCTACCTCAACAGCTGTTACGGTTTCAGTATAATCAGCCCCACCTTTATGATTCATAACTACATCACCGTATACGTCGATGTTTTGCTTATGTAAAGCGTCAATTGCAGATTTCAACTGTGCTTTTGTCCCATATTTCGTCCGCACCGTTCCTTTTTGATTGAATTCCCCCAAATCATATAAATCATACGCTCCATACCCTACATCATTTTGCGAAGTCCCTTTATATGCAGGTGGTATCCATACAGATGTAATTCCTTTATGAGCTAAATTTTCAGCATCAGAACGCAAACGATTCCAATGATTCCCATCATTTGGAGCGTACCACTCAAAATACTGCATTAATGTTCCATTGTTCACTGTTGCTGCTTCTGCCTTATTTCCCTCATATATATTAGGAAAAAGCAAAATAAACAATAAACAGACTACCGTAATCCTTTTCAACATATTTACACCATCCCCTTTAAGAAAACGTTTGCATAATTCGTTAAAGTTATTATAATATTCGTTCTACAGTTAGTAAAGTAACAATCTTTTAATCTCTCACATTATTTTTCAAAATATGAATTCAACTATTCCACAAGTACCCCACATAGTTTAAAATTCACATCGGATTCAAAATTGTTTACAATTTATCTATAAAAGCATAACGGAGGGATTTCTATGACCGACTTTCAAAAACAATTTTTTGCAAGATTAAATATAGAAGAAAAACACAAAGTTTCATTTGAAGATTTACCTAACATTATGTACGCAATGGCACAAACTGTCCCTTTTGAAAACTTAAATATTCTCGAAAACAACTTTAAAGAAATATCAAAAGAAAATCTAAAAGAAAAAATTTTAATAAACAACCGTGGCGGCCTTTGTTATGAATTGAATCCGGCTATGTATTACTTCCTTAAAGACTCTAAATTCGATGTCCATCTCGTTTCAGGAACAGTTTATAACGCTGCAAATTCTATATGGGCTGTAGATTCAGGGCATATCGCAACTGTTTTACAACATCATAATGAACTTTACTTAATTGAAGTAGGTTTCGGATCATATTTACCCCTTTCCCCTGTTCCTTTCTCAGGTGAGATCGTTCATTCTGTAACAGGCGACTATCGTATTCGTAAAGAAACGACTGAAAAAGGTAATTATATTTTAGAAATGCGTAAAAGTAATGAGTTTCTAGATCAATCTTCTACTGATGATTGGACAGTAGGTTATGCATTTTACTTGGAAGAAGTGGATGAAACGAAAGCAAATGCAGCACAAAAAATTATTGTTGAACATGAAGGTTCACCATTTAACAAAGTACCTCTTGTTGTAAAACTTACTCATGACGGGCACGCATCATTAACAAAAGATAGCCTTACAGTAACGAAAAATAGAAATAAAACAAAAGAAACAATTACAAAAGAGCAATATACAAACCTCCTTCATTCAACGTTCGGCATTACATTATAACTTTTAAAGCCTCGCCATTCTCGGCAAGGCTTTTTATTTTTCAGCAGGAATTTTTTGCAATTTGTTGTATTTCATAGTTATATAGGAATATAACTACATATTTAGAAAGGAAATGATTATGACAGAACTTAACGATCGACTACAAGTAGCTGATAAAGAAAAATGGGATTTAACGGATATTTACCATACAATTGAAGATTGGGAAAACGATTTTCATAAAATTGAATTATTAACGAATGAATTACACAAGTTTAATGGAAATATTCACGATGGCAATAGTTTATTAGCTTATTTAACAAAGAGTGAAGAAATATCTAGCATAATATCTTTAATGTTTGCTTATGCACGATTACAATCCGATCTTGACACACGCGATACTGACGCTCAATCCCTTGTCGATAAAGTATCACAATTACACGTGAAAGTAAGTGCGGCTAAATCTTTCTTTTCCCCATTCTTACTTAGTGTAGATGAAAACACATTACATTCTTACATAGAAGAAACAGAAGGCTTACACTATTATAAAGAAGACTTATTTGAGCTATACCGTTATAAAAAACACGTTTTGAATAAAGACCAAGAAGAGATTTTATCACAAATGGGTGAAGCACTCTCCTCCCCGCAGCATACATTTGGCATGTTAAATAATGCAGATATAATTTTTGGTGAAGTGACTACTGATGATGGAGAAAAAGTAAACTTAACACGTGGAATGTATTCAAAGCTAATAGAAGATGAGAATCGTGAGAATCGTGAAGAAGCCTATAAAGCTTATTACAAACCATACGTTCAATTAAAGAATTCTATCGCTTCTACTTTGTCCGCAGCTATTAAAAACAATGTTACTGTCTCAAAGCTACGAAAATATCCATCAGCTTTAGAAAAATCATTATTTGGCGACATGGTTCCGAAAGAAGTATATGAAAATTTAATTGAGACAACGAAAAAAAACATTCGATCATTACATACGTATAATGAACTTAGAAAAGAAAAATTAAATGTAGATGAACTACGACAATACGACTTGAGTGTTGATTTAGTAAAAGGTGTAAAACAAGACATTCCATACGACGAAGCGTTTGATATAATGATCGCGTCACTAGCTCCTTTAGGTAAAGAATATATCGAAACATTAAAAAACTTTAAAGATAAACGCTATATAGACGTGAGAGAAACACCAGGAAAACGTTCTGGCGCTTATAACTTTGGTGTATACGGTGTTCATCCTTTCATTCTTTTAAATCATCATGATGATTTAAATAGCCTTTTCACCCTTACTCATGAATGCGGGCACGGTATGCATACGCATTACTCACACGGATACCAACCAAGAATTTCTGCACACTATACTATCTTTGTTGCAGAAGTCGCTTCTACAGTAAATGAAGTGTTATTAATTCATTATTTATTAAAAGAAGCAAAAGAAACGAACGTACGTAATCATTTAATTAACTACTTTATCGATAGCTTTAAAGGTACTTTCTTTACACAAATCATGTTTGCAGAATTTGAAAAAATCACACATGAAATGGCCGAACAAGGTAAACCATTAAATGCCAAAGTCTTTAGTGAAATTTACGAAAACTTATTTAGAGAATATAATGGCGACTCCCTCGTATTTGACGAAGAAGTAAAATATGGCTGGTCTAGAATCCCTCATTTCTACCGTCCATTTTACGTATACAAATACGCAACTGGATTCGCTTCTGCCATTCAAATCGCCGATAAATTATTAAGCGGTGATCCAAATGCTCAGAAAAACTATATTGAATTCCTTAAAGGCGGAAGTTCTGACTATCCATTAAACCTACTGAAAAAAGCTGGCGTTGATTTAACTACACCAGAACCGATTGAAAGTGCATTAAATCGATTCACCCAACTTGTTGAAGAGTTTTCAGCATTATAGAAAAAAGCATGCAGATTATAGAATCTGCATGCTTTTTCATATAAAATATACATTTCATTTATTCACTTGTTGCTGTGTCACACAGTGAATCATACCACCATACGCAAACAGTTCATTTACATAAATACCAACAATTCTTCTTCCCGGAAACTGCCCTTCCATGATTTGAAGCGCTAACTTGTCATGCTCATCGCCATATATAGGAACCAATACAACTTCATTTCCAATATAAAAGTTCAAATATGAGCCCTTACAGTCTGCTTCTTTTACCACTTTTCTTGTCACCGGTACTGGGATGAGCTGAAATGGATTTCCATCTATATTTCTCGCCTGTCTCAATTCTTGATAATGCTTTTCGTACGCCTCCAAAAGGTAGGATTCACTCTCCCCAAAAGGATCATATTCATAAAGAATTGTATTTTCATTTACAAAACGCGCTGCCCCATCAATATGGTAATCTGTATCTTCATCATAATTATCCTCTCCGCGAATACCAGTTATCCATATAAAATTCGTTACTCCCAAATACTTCGTTAACTCTATTTCAATCTCTTCCTGACTTAGTGTAGGATTTCGATTTTCATTTATAATAGAAGTTTTTGCCGCCATTAAGGTGCCATTTCCATTTATCTCTATTCCTCCACCTTCTATACAGACACTAGATTTAACTTTTGGAATGCTATACATTCCACTTATTTTTTCCGGAATAACAGCATCATTTTCATACGGATATTTATCCCCCCAACCATTAAATACCCAGTGTGTTAAACAGAGATTGCCTTCCTTGTCTTTTACAAAGATCGGTCCATTATCTCTTATCCAAACATCATCCGTTTCTTCAATTAAAAAATCAATTTTATCCATATCTACATTCGCTTCAGTTAACTTCGATTGTACATGTACTTTTTCTTCCTCATCAAATACAACAATATGCACATTCTCTCCGTAATGAAGCTCCTTTGCCATCGTTACCCAAATATCATCTAGCTTAGATCTGTAACCTTCGCCTCTATGAGCCTTATCATGAGGCCATTGGAGCCATGTCCCCTCATGATTTTCCCACTCAGCAGGCATATAAAACAAACTATTTTCTATATTTCTCATACGTGTTCACCCCTTCTTCGAATGTAAGTTCAGTCTAAACTTTAACATCATGTTAAGGTCAACAGAAATATATTAACTACTTCATAAACCGATTCTTTATTTTCCCTTGTGATACACTACTTCTCCTTGTAAAACCGTCACTAAAACTTTCGCATTCGGAATCTTATCGGCACTCATTTTAGTAATATCTTCATTTAGTAATACCATATCGGCTGATTTACCTACTTCAATTGAACCAGTAATATTATCAAGACCTAATGCTTTGGCGGGCTTAATTGTATATGCATCAATAGCTGCGTATACATCAGACAAGCCCTTTTCATCAATACTTAGTGCATTCGAAATCGTCACAAGTGGATTTAGTTCATTTACATCCCAATCACTACTAAGTGATACGTTTGCTCCTGTTTTCCAAATGCGTCCTAACGGCATAATTCGTTTCATCTGTTGATTTGTAAAATACGCACTTGCCCAGCTTTGTTTAGGATCTTCTGCAAAATCATGACCTACTTGGAAATCAGCGCTAATACCTAACTTAGCAAAACGATTTATATCACTATCTTCTACCATTTCCACATGTGTAAGCGTATAAGGTTGATTCGCCCCTTCTTTTTTCGCTGCTTCAATTGCATTTAAACTTTCTCTTACTCCGCCATCTCCAATTGTGTGGATGAGTGCACCGTAACCAATTTTATTGAGTTCACTCAACCACCACTTCATTTTTTCTTCTGGAATATAGTTCAAACCGTACGGTGTTCCTTTAAACCACTCAAATTTATATTTTTCTAGTATTTTAGCTGTGCTGTTAATGCTAATTCCATCACTATACATCTTCACTTGATTAATAAGCATTCTAGATGATACATCATCACGCTTAATTTTTTTGAAATACTCCATTTGCTCTGCTTCATTTAAGTTCGGATATACCCACGGACGAAGTACTACTCGCGACGTTAACTTTTTCTCATCATTAACTTTATTCCAAACATCTAACCAGCCTCGTTTCCAATAAAGACGTCCATCGCCGACTGTAGTAATACCATTCTTCGCAACCTCATCTAAACCGTCTAACAAACCTTCATAATTTTTTTCAAAGAGATTGGGCTGGGAATTCCATGCTTTTTCCATCACGATATCCCCTGCTGTATCATACAGAAGCCCGAAAGGTTCTCCTGTTTCTGGATCCCGAATGATTCTTCCGCCTTGCGGATCTTTCGTCTCTTTATTTATTCCTGCTGATTCCAATGCCTTTGAGTTAACCCATACAGAATGAGAAGTTCTTTCCATAATTAATACAGGGTTATTAGGAAATAACTCATCAAGAACTTGTAATGGTGTTTGTTGTTCTGATTTTTCGTCCATATCTTTTAACAGCTCTTCCAAACTAAATCCTGTTCCGCTTATCCATTCGCCATCTTTCACATCTTTTTTACAAGCCTTTAAATACGAGCGTTGTTCTTGCAGCGCAGCATCCGGTGAAACACTACAATTCCCTGCTGCTGGTGATTTCGCCTCAAATATATGATTGTGATTGTCCACAAAACCAGGAAGAATAAAACGCCCTTGTAAATCCACCACTTTCGTATCTTCATTTATAAATCCTTCTACATCTTTGTTTGAACCAACAAATGTAATTTTCCCTTCTTTAACGGCTACAGCCTCTACAATGTCTTGCTTGTCATTTGAAGTATAGATTGTACCATTTTTAAACACTACATTTTTTGGCAACTGATTTGGTAGAACGAAGCTACCATTCTCACCTTCTCCTACTCCAGGAGTACACGCTGAAACCCATGTCATACTTAGAATCAGACAAATAATCATGATTGTTCTTTTCATATTCTTTCTCCTTTTTATTATGATGAATTACTTACATAAATAGAATAAGGATTGACATAATGTTAATGTCAATCCTTATTCTCAGTCTATTTTCATAACTAAAAAACAAATTTGTGTCACATACTCCTCTACTAAACAATCACATTCAGGTCCCTTTATGTAGACCTCATATGGTGAACCATCTATTACATAACCATTTCTTTCAATCCATTTTTCTAACGCAATATAAGCGTAGCCTATATAGTCATAACTTCCATAATGCATAGTAGTAGCGATTTGATGTGGATTTAATTTTTTCATTTCATATTCTTGTACTACATCTTTATTGTTCCCATGCATGACCGGAATCCTTAATTCAACATCACTTTCATTTGGAATATACTCTTCATCATAAAAGACCGTAGAGGGCGAACCAACCATTTGTAAGTTATGCTTTTGTACTTTTTCATATAAGTCATAAAAATAATCATCCATATCATCTATATTTATTTGCAGTCTTTGGGCAATTACTGTTATTTCATTTCTCATTCCAATAAATATATCGTAATTTCTATGACAAGCAGTATTTAAAGCATGATTCATATTTACCATTTCATTCATTTCTGAAATAACCTGTAAATTTTGTTTCACCTCATGAGACAACTCTATAATTTGTGATTGCATATGTTTAATAAATGAATCTTGATCTGATGATTGAAGAATTATTTTAATTTTCGGTAAAGGGAACTTGTACTCCCTTAGCTTTTTAATTTTCAACGCTATTTCAAGCTGTCCTTGCTCATAATATCTATATCCATTTACCGGATTCACATATGCTGGTTTCAATATTTCCTCTTTATCATAATGCCTTAGCATTCGTGTACTCATTTTACAAATCCGTGAAAATTCAGTAATTGTATACATATAAATACCCCTTGAATACATTTTCTTATATATAAGCTTATTTATTAAAACCAATCAAATATTTTTCTGATTGAAGAACCTTCATTCTGATCGTTCAGCCTTTTCATTTTTGAAGGTAACAAATGACTAGGACAATACCACGTTAAACAATTCATGGCGCCTCCCATTGTCGATATTTCTCCTACATGACTTTGAATAACTTGTTTCTCAGTATGCTGTTGAATATATCGTAAAACTTCCTCATCTTTAGCTAATCCAAACTTAGGAACGTAAAGCGTATCACATGTTTCTAACATATTTATATATAAACCTTTTGCTGACGCTATCTCTTCATCGTATTGACCCTTCTCTGTATATGACGAAGGAACAACTATAAATTCAGCCTCTGGCATTTGCTCTTGAATAATCTCTTGAACCTTATATCTAAATTCATGATCCCCTAAAAAATCACTAATAAACATTGTATGTTCATCAATAAATTTAACCATCCCGTCTGCGTGTGCAAGTACATCTCCCTCTTCAGCAGGAATAATAATAACCCGACTCACATCTAAATCCCATTCCAGTTGCTCTATAATTTCTTCTTCCGTCCAATCATAATTATCATCAAATATGCGTTCCGTTAATATAACGGTATCTTTTTTATTCCAAATAAGATTTCCACCGTCTAATATCAATGGAGATGTCACATATTCAAAGTCGTTCTTTTTCAACCATTTATTAAATTGTTGATCTAAATATCGTCCTTGATCTTTCGGTAAGTAATTTGGTTGATATTTGAATTTAACTAGATGATTTGTTACAACTGGTGCAACATCTCTTAACCAAATATCATCATACTCAAAAAAGTTTGTATGAAAGTTTTGCTCTTCAACAGATAAAGATATAAGTTGATCGGTAAATGCTTTATTTTCATTTAAGTATTTATTAAAATAAATAATATCTTCATAAAATGGTCGATAATATTCATTCGATTCATCTGGTATTGCAGTAAAAATAATGCCACTATGTTTTTGTTCCATATTACTTACCTCGCTTTTTAATAATGATTGAATAACTGTTTTCAATAAGCCAACTATTCCCCAATTCATTTCTCTTTTCATTACAATTTTTGAAACGTGCACATTTCATGAATGGATTATAGCACGGAGAAATATTATATATTTATATAAAAAATATAAAGCCGTCGTCGTTAAGCCATAAACTGACTCTTGACAAGATTTTAAAACTTTAATCGCCGTACACAATGACGGATTAGATGATTTTTTTATCAAGATTCAAATCCATTACTTCTAACAGGGCGTTTTGATTATATAAATTCACTAAATGTGTTTCTACCCCTATGCAAATCCCTTCTAGCGGAAGATCGTTTGGATCTTGACCAAATGGATCCTCAATTTCAACCCCTATTGCTTCAATCCCTATAAATGCAAAACTTATGAACGTAGTTGCAAGTACTGTAAACCATCCAAGACTATCAACAAGACCAATCGATAAAGTCCCGCAAAATATGAGCAGTAAAATTTTAATATGAGCAAAATATGCAAAAGGAATAGGCGTTGTTTTGATCCGATCACATCCACCCACAGCCGTAAGCAGAGTATTCAAATCAGCTTCCATATTAATTATTGCATTTGGGTGAATTTGACCCGTTTTCAAACCTTTTGATAGTATAGTTTTTAACATAAAAACTATACTAATCGGTAAATGAATAGACTCAGCCAACATTTCTTTTTCCTTCTCAGAACAAATATCAAACAATGCTTTTATTTCGGATAAATCTTTTTCGTCTCTCAAATGTCCTTTCGCTATCTTTGGAAAAGCAATTAACAAATGTAAAAATTTTAATTTTTCCTGATCCGTCTTTTTCCCTTCAGACTCCCAATAACATAAAAAACTAACTGCCAAATTTCTAGTACAAGCACCAACCGTGCCAAATAACTTTCTACCTTCCCAATACCTATCATAGGCAGTGTTAGTACGAAAAACTAACAGTAGCCCTAAAGCTCCTCCAACAATTACCCAAGGAGTTTGATTAATTTTTATTTCTACATAATAATAATTAATCACAGTTACTATCGTTGAAATACATATATATAATAAAATTTGCGGGAAAATATCTCTTATAACTGTTCCCTTTAATGTAAATATTTGATGTAAACTATTTTGATTATTGTAATGAACCATATTTACAAAAACCTCCTTCCTTATTAACCTTTTATTCTTTTAAATTATGAAAGTATACAATTAAATAGTAGAATCATAAACCCTATTATTATAAAACTGGTTAAGATTATTTCTTTCAATACTATTACTCCTTTTTATCAAAAGATAAAACATCTTTTTTGATTTAAACAACAAACGTTCACTCTTCTAAATCACGACGCATTATTTTAGAATTTGCAATGAATAAAGCACTAATTAATACAAGAATCGCGCAAGCATATATCAATGAATCCATTGGACTATCATGGTCTATAATAATTAGACGAACAATAGCCGTAATACCTATATATATAAAATAACGTAATGGAAAATGAAAGTTCATTTGAAAATACTTTATAATCATTACGATGAATTCAAAATATAAAAAAAATACGACAATGCTATCAATTAAATGATAACTAGATTCCTCACTATTTAATTTAAGTTCTTGTATAAATTGAATGACTTCTTTCATAAGAAACACACTTAAAACAATTCCCAAACAGATCAAAGCTACATTTATAATGTACTGTAGAACGATAGGAAAAAACGAAAATACTCTTTTAAAATTCTTTAACACAAACATTTTTCTCCTTTTCCATATAAAACAAGAATGACAATATAGTTTTATTTAATTATCGTTACATTAAAATTATACATTACTATCTTGTTACAGATGTTAAAACAAGACAAAATAAGTAAAGATAGCATTTCACCTATTTTGTCTATAAAGCAACATAACGAAACTATAATCGATTACTTCAATTGAATCGGTTGTTGCTGTGTCACACAATGGATCATTCCGCCATTTTTATAAAGCTCTCTCACATCAATTCCCACTACTTTACGATCCGGGTATAATTTCTGAATCGTATCGTTTGCGATTTTGTCATTTGGATCATTATAGTTAGGCACCAATATAACTGTATTCCCAACATAATAATTGATATATGACCCCTTATAATCTAAAGTTTTTCCACCTTCTAAAGTAACTTTATCTTTACTAAGCGGTAAGTATTCGTACTTATATTTCTGTCCTGAAGCATTTTTTGCATCTAACAATTTATCCATATCTTTGTTTGACAAGCCCCATTCAGCCAAGTCATCTTCTGCCATCGTTACGATTGTAGATTTATCATGGAATTTAGCAAATCCATCAATATGAAAATCAGTAATATCTAAATTAGGCACTCCATCTAACCAAATAAAGTTTGTCACCCCAAGGTCACTTATATATTTTTCAATTTCCGCTTCTGATAAATCAGGATTTCTATTTTTATTCGTTACTGCGCTTCGAGTTAATAAAGCAGTCCCATTGCTGTCTAATTCAATTGCGCCACCTTCAAGGACAAACTTCCCCCAATCAATTCTTTCAATCCCTAATTGTTTACTAACATTCTCACGTATACGGGCATCATTTTTATATGGAGTTTTCTTTCCCCAACCATTAAATGCTGGATCTAATATTTTCAGATTTTTATTATTGTCATAAACAAAAATCGGTCCACTATCTCTTGCCCACACATCATCAGTAGGAGCGATAAAGAAATCAACTTTATCCATATTCAGCCCTTTATCTATTAAAAGCTTATTGATTCGCTCTTTCTCTTCCTCATCATATGCAACAATGTGGACTTTTTCACCCTCAGTTAAAGCACTTGCCATCTTAATCCAAATAGGTTCAACTTCTTGTTTATACTCTTGACCATATGTGTATTCATGAGGCCATTGTAGCCATGTACCTTCATGTTTATCTTTTTCATCCGGCATCGTATATTTTCCAGCGTTTTTCTGTACCTCTACTTTTTTATCCTCTTTCTCTTTCCCTTTGGCATTTTCATTATTCCCTTCAAAAGAACATCCACTAATAATCGTTGTAGATAATGTAGCTATTAAACAAAACTTTACTATTTTTTTCATTTTTCAACCTCCTGTTCATGTCTACAATACTGTAAGGCTTAACATAGTGTGAAGCTCAAGCTTTTTCATCAATGTAAAAATTACCAATTATTCTTCCGCATGATAATCACATAATTTCAATACAAATAGATGACATTCACAAAATACACTTCCTATATTTAACATCCATATCATTTAACTTCCTTCATAAATTTATTCTAATACTAATCCCCTCTCATACATGCTCGTTCACTAAATAAAAAAAATCGGTATTGATAATTTTATATCAATACCGATTTTTAAATAATTATTTTCCTTCTATTAAATCATTCGCTAATTTCCTAAACTCTTGATTAAATGTATCATTCATACCATTTTGTACGTTAGAGAATAATATTACAAACGTTCTTTTATCCCAGTTAAAATTATTAAAAGTGTTCCAGCCAGCTAATACACCGTGGTTATGATAATAATCTGGGTAAATATAGAAGCTAAATCCATATTTTCTCGCAGGTGATACTGTAAACATATCTGATAAGCTTTGTTTAGAAATCAGCTTTCCATCCATAATAGCCTCATCTAATCTTTTCATATCTTCAACGGTCGTATACATTTCACCACAACCATACAGCCAGTTCATTTTTAAGCGGGGTGCAGCTATTAACTCATTATCTTTTTTCGTGTAACCTTCTGCTAAGAAAATATCTTCAGGGAGAGTTGCACCCATACCAGATTCATTCATTTCAACAGGAGTAAAAATGTTTTCTTTCACATATTCAGCAAGCGGTTTATTCGATATCTTTTCTACAATATACGCAAGTACCATATAATTATAATCTGTATATTTCCATCCTGTCCCTGCAGGAAATTGCAACTTTTGCGCTCCAATCCACGTTACTAACTTTAAACGTGATGCCGCATCAACACTACCTTGTCCCTGATCTGGTAACCCGGACGTATGTGTTAACAAATTTCGTAACGTAATGTTTTTATCTGCTGGAAACGATGGAATATACTTATTTACATTGTCTTCAATATTCAATTTCCCTTTTTCTCTTAGCTGTAATATAGATATTGCAACTACTGTTTTCGTTATGGAACCGATGCGATATTTTGTTCTTGGCGTTGTTAAAACTTTATCTTTTACATTCGCATACCCGTAGCCTTTTCGTAAAACCACATTATTTTTATCCGTTACGAGAACCGTCCCGTTAAATCCTTTATCTTTTAAATATTGATCGAGTTTCGTTGCTGCACTATCATAACGTTTTTGCTGATTCGCATCAACTTTCGATTGAACATTTCCAACTTTATCCTCAAAATTTGAAAATGCCTTCAAACTGTATTTCTTTTCTTTATTTGCATGTATAAGTGCAGCGACACTCCCACAAAAAATAGCAAAAACAAAGAAAGCGATTAACCATTTCTTAAACATATGGGAACCCTCTTTTATCTAGTTTCACTTTATACTTTTCCATTCTATTCTATATCTTTTAGTTTTTAAATATCTTATAATCTATCTACTCTATTATTCCTCATAGTAAACTAGATTCCTTTTTCTAACGTTCAAATTTTAACTACTCTCTATTGTAGTTCTTTTTTACAAAATTTCCACCTTACAATCGGATACATCCAACTTTAATTTTAATTTTTTATGTAACATTCGTTACACATTAACAAGAATGGAGCCGTTAATTTGAAAAAGACCGATAAGCGCAATCGTTTAGATGATATGATGTTTCATTATCGAGTAACAAAAAACAATATAGTTTCAATTGAATATTACAGAAAACAGATTATAATTTTAAAAGGAAATGATGCTGAAAAATTTTTAAACAAAATAAATCGGGCAAGTAACGAAAAAGAAAAACAGCTTATTATGGCTAAAATTACAGGTAATTTCAAAAGAGGAAATGAGCGTTAATGAAAACGAATCTCATTTATAACTTGATTATACAACATATTAAAAAAGAAATGTCACTCCCACGACATTTCTTTAGATTTTCTTCATAAAAGATTTACATTTTTAATATTCTTTTACTGTTACATAAATTCACCGCTGAAACGCTTAGTAATGCAGCTATACCTATCCATGCATATGTGTAGCCTTTTCCATCTACTATATAACCAAACAAAGCAGGTGCAAAGATAATAGCAATTTGATTAAGTGTAAGCGCAAAACTCACTGTTAGGCCTACCAATTCCTCACTTGCAGACTCAGCAACTTCAACCATAAAAAGACTAAACCAACCGATCGCAAAGAACCCTAGCAGTCCGCTCATCACAAACAATGCCTCAAGTGTCATTGTGTTTATACTCATTACAACAACTAAAATTAAGCAAAAAGATATACATACAGTTATTAATAAAGGTTTACGACGATCACCTTTGTAATATGTATCACTTATTGTAGTTAATATAATTCGCCCAATCATTCCTGCAACTAGCATAACTGAAAATACTTTCCCTGCTACAATAGGTGTTATCGATTTTTCAACAGCTAAAAACTTCATAAAATGTCCGACTAATATCATTTGTAAAGAAATCATGCAAATACCTGTAGTAAAAATTGGATACAGCTCTTTTTTACATATTACCTTTTTTAACTGCATCCAAAAAGAAATACTTACATTTTCTTGGCTCTTGTGTTCTCGTACGTACGATTCCTTATAAAATATGAAAAACAATAACCCGCCTATTATACATATAGTTGCAATAACATTTATCGTATAAGATAAACTAAATCTAAGTGTAAGCAAAGGGATCGTTACTCCTGCTAACGCCCCGCCAATAGGTATACCAGCTTGCCGTATTCCCATAGCTAATCCGCGCATTTCTTTCGGAAACCATTTCAAGATTACTTTACTTCCCCCTGGCTGGGATACGCTATAAAAAGTTCCTATTAAAAGAAGGACAAATAATAGCCCAATAAATCCCCTTGCCATATGAGCAAGTAAAAGTGCCCCGCCAATTAATACAGTGCTCGATCCAATTAATATTCTTTCGTTATATCGATCAAGTAACCTTCCGGCAAAAAGCATACAAAACAGCGGACCAATATTTACAGCACTTATTAACAACCCAACCTGCATATTCGAAAGTACATATTTCTGTTTCCAAAATAAAGCGAGTACCCCTACTCCATATGTTATAAGTGTTGCACTTGCCTGTGCTACCGTTGCCAAAGTTAACATGATCCATTTATTAGAACTACTGTACTTTTCAATTTTTTCTTCACTTATCAACGTTATCTCCCCCATATCCCTTTCATTGTATGAAGGTTCTGATATCATGTAAAATAAGTGTTAATAATAGAATCCATCAAAAAAATTGATAGCTTTTTCGGGGTGATAATAAATGGATATAAAAGATTTAACGGTTTTTTACGAAGTTGCGACAGTAGGAAATATATCTCATGCTGCTAAAAACTTAAACTATGTACAATCAGGTGTAACGATGCGTATAAAACAACTAGAAATTGAGTTAGGTGTGCCTTTATTTTATCGAAATGGAAAAGGCGTTACTTTAACTTCTAACGGAGAAATTTTATTAACATATGCAAAACAAATCATCCACTTAATCGATCAATCCATTCAAGCTGTCCAAAGTAACGGAACCGAGCCAAAAGGCACGTTAAAAATCGGATGTACAGAATCGACAACAGCCGTTCGTCTCCCGCCCATATTAACGACCTATTATGAAAAGTATCCAGAAGTTGAATTGATTCTAGAAACAAACACGACAGACCAATTAACTCAGCTCGTTTTAGAGCGAAAACTAGACGGGGCTCTTATCGCTGGAAATATTCAGCATACTGAACTTCATACACTTTCATTTCGAGAAGAAGAACTCGTTCTCATTAGTAAGAATCCTCTATCTTCCTTTAAAACAATAGAAGAACTGAATTTACTCGCTTTTAGTCAAGGTTGTTATTACAGAAGACTATTAGAAAACTGGCTTCAAGAAGAAGGGATTTCACCTAAAAGAATACTAGAGTTCGGAACAATTGAAGCAATACTTGCATGTGTAAAATCAGGTATGGGTACGGCTATTATGCTGAAATCTATTATTCCAGATTACGAACATGGTTTATCTTTAAATACATTACCAAATCACTTTAGAAAGGTTCCTACTACCTTTATTATTCGAAAAGATATTTTCCACTCAGCTGCCTTGCAAAAATTTATGGAGATGATCAACAATGCGTGAAAAGAAAATACGCGGAATGAAACGAAAAACAAAAACTCTTATAAAAAGAATTGAAGACGCCACTAAAGCATTTCCATCTACTTTCTATAACGATGAATACTGGCATATGCCTTTACCAGGCTCTCAAGCTTTTATCGATTCTAGTACAACACCTAGGAAAGTAAAGCGATTGTGCATTCAAACCCTGTTAAATCAAGCGAATCACTTAATGACAATGAAACCGAACGATACAAATACATATCGAGTCGTTGTTATGATCAAAATAGCAAGCTTATGGAACTCACAAATCATCATATTTAAAAACGATGACTACTTTCAAAATTTTTTCAATAGAGATAACGAATTTCAAAAATGGATTCCCCTCTCCAATGCTTCCGACTTCGGGCATGAATGGAAAATATCAATTTCTAACAGTGTCCAAACATTGCATTTCCAAGAGATAATCAAGGATGAAGATGGATTTTATGATGAAGGAGAACTTTTGTTTATAGGAGAGTTATCATAAAAGGGGAACTGTCAAATGAAAAACTTCCCTTTTTCCACTAAACAACATCGCTATATAATGAATTTAACATTTCACTATATAGGAGGTTTTCATATGGTAATCCCTAAATACCCTGAAGTCCCACATCTTACGAAAAAACAAATTGAAGAAATAACCGAAATCGCTTTCCTAAAAGAATCAACACCACAACAGTGTGATGCAATTTTCGTTTTCGGTGGTTCCCATCCTGGTAATTGGCAAGCTCCTTTACATGCTTATCAACAAGGTTTAGGTGCACAAATTATCGTCACAGGTGGTACTAGTTTACATGGAATGAAACATCCAAACTGGAATTAAGGAATAATGTAAAAAAAACTGCTTATTTAAACAGTTTTTTCACATTATTTCTTATTATATTTTAGACAATACATTTTCTTGAAAAGTACGTTCTTCTTGATCTTCATATCCGGTTGAAACAACTTCTTGAATATCATCATGGTTAAATAAATATGTGAAATCTGGATTCATATAGCCTTCTGGATAAGGACACCCCATATAATCGAACTTCCTTACCTCATCCGTTTCTACTTGTTGTTTCCGCCCGAAAATCATGAGTTTCTTTGTACCTTCTTTTAAAATTACAATAGAGCCTATAGGGAGCAGTTGTGAATTCATTGTCTTTTCTCCTTTCTTGTAAGTTTAGGTTTCTTTTGGGAATGTGGTGTATTTACATGTCCCGAAGCAGCCGTGGATTGTCTCCTTTCCTTCCTTGACAGTTTAGGCTTCTTTTGAGAATGTAATTTGTTTAAATGTCCTGAAGCAATAGATTGTTTTTTGAAGTCAAAGTAAAAATACAAATGTGTACTTAGAGCTAAGAAAACAACGGAAAACAATGAGGCGAGAATGATTAATACGATAGCCATAGCCTTTTGACTCAAAATACCAATAATAACTTGACCAACCATATAACCTAAACTTGAAAAAAGTACAATTTTAGGGATTTTTACTTCTTGATTAGTTGTCCCTCTTAAGCGGTCTGTAAAATATTGAATCCAAAATAATACAGATTTATAACCAATTAAACTATATGCAATAAGTGATAAAATTAAAAATAAAGGAGACTCTATTTCTACGAATTCGTAAGCTAACTTTTGCACAGCTATAAAACTACAAAATGAAATACTTAATGCAACAAATCCAGAATATAGTAAATGTTGCAATTGAGGCTGCCGAGGCTTATAAAAGGAAACCCAAATCCCCCATAGATTACATATCACATAAAATGGTAAAGCTACGTAAGAGTATATATTGTACGGTGGAAATATGAATAAAATGATAAGTAGCATAAAATTCATGATAACCCACACAAAAGCCCCTACAATATTTCTTATATCAAATGGTATTAATATTCGCATACAATCAACTATGTTGTTTCCATTATATTTGTCCATTATGCATCCCATCCATTTCATTCCTCTTCAAATCAACATATACCCATATATACGCTCCAGATATACTAAACACAACAGCCAATAAAGAAAAGACTAAAATTAAGACCGTCGCTAAACCATTTTGTGATAATGTACCTACACATATCTGTCCAATAATATATCCCAATCCTGATAAATAAACAATTGGAGAAATTTTTATATTGTCATTTTCTTCATTGTTTAATCGCCTTAAAAAACTTTTCATTCCAATAGAAATTAATTTATAAATTGTAAAAATGTAAAGCACAAAAGTAACAATAAAAAACAGAGGTGTTTCAATTTTAATAAAGGTATATGCAATCTTTTGAATCACTATAAAGCTTCCAAAAGAAAAAGTTATTCCCATAAATCCATTATATAAAATGTGTACCAACCTTGGCTAATTTGGTTTACAAAAAAATACCCATACCCCCCATATATTAGCAGTAAAAAGAAAAGGGAAAATTATATATAAGTATATAGTAAAGGTTGGAGGAAATAAAAATGGGGTTAAAATCATAAAATTAATAACTACCCACACCATAACGACACTCGATCTTACACTGTCAGGCATCAATTTCTGAATAATTTGTTCTGTGCTTTTTCCGTGGTATTTTTCCATATTAATCTCCCAAAAACTAAAAAATTTTATCTAAAGCTGCTCCGATTCCAGATTTAACTCTATCTTTTACCGAATCCTGTTTGCCATCATGATTCCAATCACCTTTGTTAAATTCGATTCCATCAGTGAACATACTAATTTCCATAAAAACATCCAAGCTTATTCCACTCCAATAAAGGTTCCATTTGCTGCATCACTAATAAGAAATAATATAAAAAAACTGCTTATTTAAACAGTTTTTTTACATTATTTCTTATTATATTTTAGACAATACATTTTCTTGAAAAGTACGTTCTTCTTGATCTTCATATCCGGTTGAAACAACTTCTTGAATATCATCATGGTTAAATAAATATGTGAAATCTGGATTCATATAGCCTTCTGGATAAGGACACCCCATATAATCGAACTTCCTTACCTCATCCGTTTCTACTTGTTGTTTCCGCCCGAAAATCATGAGTTTCTTTGTACCTTCTTTTAAAATTACAATAGAGCCTATAGGAAAAAGTTGCGAATTCATTGTATGTCCTCCTCCTTATTAATTGTTTTTTTAAGAATTTAAGGAATCTAGCTTGGTTTTCTGCCTCTTTAAATCAACATATGTAAATATATATACACCATATATACTAGACACAACAGCCAATAAAGAAAAGACTAAAATTAAGACCGTCGCTAAACCATTTTGTGATAATGTACCTACACATATTTGTCCAATAATATATCCCAATCCTGATAAATAAACAATTGGAGAAATTTTTATATTGTCATTTTCTTCATTGTTTAATCGCTTTAAAAAACTTTTCATTCCACTAGAAATCAATTTATAAATTGTAAAAATGTAAAGCACAAAAGTAACAATAAAAAACAGAGGTGTTTCAATTTTAATAAAGGTATATGCAATCTTTTGAATCACTATAAAGCTTCCAAAAGAAAAAGTTATTCCCATAAATCCATTATATAAAATGTGTACCAACCTTAGCTCATTTGGTTTATAAAAAAATACCCATACTCCCCATATATTAGCAATCAAAAGAAAAGGTAAAATTATATATAGGTATATAGTAAAGGTTGGAGGAAATAAAAATGGGGTTAAAATCATAAAATTAATTACTACCCACACCATAATGACACTCGATTTTACACTATAAGGCATCAATTTCCGAATAATTTGTTCTGTGCTTTTTCCGTGGTATTTTTCCATATTACTCTCCTAAAAACTAAAAAATTTCATCTAAAGTTGCTCCGATTCCAGATTTAACTCTATCTTTTATCGAATCCTGTTTACCATCATGATTCCAATCACCTTTGTTAAACTTAATTCCATCTGTTAGTATACTAGCTCCTATAGAAACACCAAAGCCAATACAAGCTCCAGCAACAGTTCCGATTGGACCGCCAAAAACAGTTCCAACAGCTGCACCTAGTTTGGCTCCCGCAAAGGCACTTACAGCAGTTGTACCAACCCCGATTGCTGCATCACCAATAATATCACCAGCTATCTTAGTTTTTGACGCTTTATTTTCAATATTTTCCTTTGTATCATTAATTACATCCCATCCTACAGCTGCATAGCCTAAAACATTTGTTTTTAATTTCAATGAATCTTTAAGAATTTCTTTTGGTGATAAAACATGTCTTTTTACATCGTCTATTTGCTTTACTTCGGCTAAAGGTAATTTTGTACGCCTTATCACATTAAGTCCATTTTTATCCTTTAGTACGGTGCGATTTTGAAATCTTACCATTTCTTTTCCTTTTCTATCTGTGTAGGGTGTTACACGCAAGCCTTTATTATGTAAAGATGCCAATTTGTAGGCAGCTGCACCTTCCGTTACGGTACCCAGTAAAGTAAATGAAGACCCTGCAGGGTTATCTTTCCAATCACCAATATCGCCACCAAACGGTGCAAACCAATTTATCTCAATTGCTTCTTCTCCAAATGAAACTTCTTGTTGATCAGCCTTCTCAAAACGATCAGCAGCTTTTCTTAATGAATCACTATGTTCTTTTAAAACGGTCGTTATAGTAGCTAACATGGATCCTGCGTATTGGGATTGATTTAACACAGCATCTCTTCCAGATATTTGGAAAGGTAGATCAAATATCTGCTGATTGATACGTTGATATGTTTCAGATAGCTCATGAGCTGTTTGTTCTATATTAGAAGCCAGTTTCCTTAAATGGTCAGGAGTAACCTTAATTTCACCGCTCACCTTGTTTCACCGCCTAATGATTTAAGATAAAGTACCATTTTCTTTATCTCTTCAGTAATTGTAAAGGTATCAAGGCAAATAAAATTCGTTTGTGTTTGCTCATTATCTAAAACTTTTTGGATTAGCCAATATTGGTTTTGACTATATAAAAACTGAATACAGTCTGTAGACCATGAGTCCTTTATATAATAATGAACTTGAACAGTATTTAACTCTTCACGATTATGTATAATGTTTGCTAACTCTAAGGAAGCTTCATCATCTAAGTAAAGTTTCAAGTAATCTACTAATTGCTTGTTTGATTGATTTAAAATGTTTTCTTTATATGCAGAAGAAGGGATTTTAAATGTATAATTTGGACGAGAGAAAGTATTTTTAGGCTGTAATGCTTGATATATAAATTGCCAAGCTACATCTGGTGTCCCGCATTCTTTAAATGTACATTGTTTATCACCGTTATCATCTGTTATTACATTTTGTATAACTTTTTTTTCACTAAAATAGAAAATGTTTTTTTCTAAAGCGCTGTTTTTACTTATCTGTACTTCAATAACAAATCCTGTAGTTAAACAAATGCGAAAATATTCTAAAAGTTGTTTGTTGCATAATGTTTCATCTTCCTTTATTATGAGTAGCTCTTCGTTTGTCCAATTCTCGTGCATTACATCTAATTCTTTGTCTATTTCTTCATCTGACCAATTTTCAAAGGGGTTCTCAATTCCAATCATAGTTTCACGGTCAAACATACCAGTTAATACATATGCTTCTTTATTTGATAAAATAAGAGGTTCAATAGTCAAATAGTCCCACTCCCTAGCGTAATATGTAATCCCTAAGAAATATAATACAATAAAAAAATGATTCAATCTAGTAATTGCCAACACTTATAACTAAAAACTAAAAAAATTCTAATAACAACAAAAAGAAAGGGAATTAATTTACATATATTTTTATAATAATAATGGCTCTTCACTAAACAATTTTATTTTGTAAGCTAAAAAAATAGAAGTATCGTCCTATATAAGACAATACTTCCTTAGTTACTTAAAAATCACATAATAAATTACCCATTACTTCTTCAAGCACTACATCTGGATTTACTACCTCTTTTTCCAAACGCCATCCTATAAAGCCATCTGGTCTAATCAATGCAGCACCTCCATGCCCTATCCCATATAGTTCACTCAAAACATCTTTTTGAGCAACAAAGTCTCCACTTAAACCAACACGATACACTTTTATATTTACTCCTAATTTAGATGAAACGTCACGTGCAGCTTCAGTCCAAGTACTAGGCTCTGCTCCAGTAAGTAACACAAAATTGCTACCAAATAGATCAAGTATAGAAACTTCTTTTCCTTCATAAGTTCCCCAAAAATGTGGCGCTCGCGTTCCAGGTCTTCCGTTCAACTCTATGCTATCCATTCTATGTGGAGTGACTGAATTATCTATAATCGCCTCTGAACAATACTGATATCCAACTGTAACAGCTAAACCATCTATATTATTCAAACTGCCTTCCTCTCTATTCGCAGCACGAAACAGTAAACTACTTGCATAAGCGGTCGTTAATTTTGCAACAGAGTGTCTCTCTTCATGATATGTTTCTAACAATTTTGGTTTTGCCTTCCCTTTTATAACAGCCGCTAATTTCCAAGCTAAATTATGTGCATCTTGTATTCCTGTATTTGAACCGAATCCTCCTGTTGGCGGCATAATATGCGCCGAGTCACCAACTAAAAAGATGCGATTGTCCTGAAATTTTACCGCTGTACTTTCACTCGCTTCCCACGGCAAAACACTTACTATTTCTGGCTTAATATCCGTACTTCCAATTGCAGTTTGAATAATTTGTTTACAGCGTTCTATAGAGAAATCCTCTGGTCGCTCCCCTTTTACTGGATCATAAGCTACATGATAAATCCATTTACTTTCGTTATCGACTGGAATAAGCGCACCAATTACTTCTGGATGAAGTATCATAGTAAAACCGAATGCGTCTCCTTTAATACATTCACTCAAATCCGCTTCAAAATATATGTTCATATAATAACCACCGATTGTACCACGGCCCTCGGTTAAAATACCTAACTGTTCACGTATTTTACTTTTCGCTCCATCTGCTGCAATTACATAATCACAATGAATCATGCTCTCTTCTTTCGTTTTACGATTTCGCATCGTTGCTATTACTCCGTTTCCATTTTGCTCATAAGAAACTAGTTCATGATAAAAAGATAGCTTCCCGCCTAATCTCTGTGCTTCTTGTAACATCATCTCCTCTAAAGTAATTTGATAACAAGCCGTTTGTTTTGATGGACTAATCTCTTCTATTTTTTGAAGTAACTTTTCATCGTTTCCATACTGAGCGGTCCTCATTTTTGCCAATTCTTCCTTTTCCACCTCAGCTATTGTATGAACTGCTAGTCTTCCTCGGCAATTTTCTAATGCTTTACCCGCTGATTTAATTCTTTGTTCTAAACCTAATTCTCGAAATAACTCCATCGTACGAAAAGTGATTCCACCTGCTTTTGGATGAATTGCAGTAGTCGGGTGCCTTTCAATCAGTAAATAATCAATTTTATGTTTTGCAAGGAATAAAGCAGATGCTAATCCTGATAATCCTCCTCCAACAATTAAAACTGGTATATAATTCGATTTCATATATTTCCCCTCCACATCATTGTTCTGAGCTCAGTGACATAAATATAATCAAAAAAACAACAAAGATATAGACTTATATTTCATTTTAAATTATCATATAGATAGATTACGCCCCAAATTACTTTTATCCTTTCATACATCTACAAGTCACTTAATTTGTGTGTGTATGAAAGGATAAAAAAGAAGGCTTTACTTTGAACTATTCTCTGATATAGACATCAAAAATAATAAAAACATTATAAGCGGTCGTAACCTTGTAAATTATACAAGGTTACGACCGCTTATTTTATTGTTAAATGGCTACCCTTTATCCTCGGCAGACATCGTATTTTTAAATCATTTTCTACCTTTCAACTCCATTATTTTCTATTCCCTATAATAACTACTCCATAATTTTCAATACGTAAAAATAGATTCGTCTCGATTTTCTTTCTCAATATTGCAGCTCATACAACATTCATGTAGCATTACCGTATCGATGTAATGGTTCATCATCTTAAACCTTTCGACTACTTATTGGAGGTAAAGTGATTGAAATGAATAAACAAGAGCAATTAAATGTTATAAAAAAAGGTTTTATTGATTCTCAAAAAGTATTATTAGCAATTGGCGATGAAACTCGTCAAGCTATTTTGTTAGTTCTCATGGAAACGGAATGTCAAACCGGATTACGTGTAGGAGAAATCACGAAACAAACACACCTTTCTCGACCAGCAGTATCACATCACCTTAAGATTTTACGAGAATCTGGTATTATTTTAATGCGTAAAGAAGGTACAAAGAACTTTTATTATATTGACATACGTACAAAATTAGGATTATTAAAAAACCTTGTATTAGATATTGAGAAGCTACTGCAAAACTTTTATTGAACTTTGGAGGTATAAGAAATGAGAGCAATGGTGATTGATAAGTACGGGAAAGTTCCAATGCGTATGACTGAGATGCCCACCCCTGAAATAAATGAGTATGAGGTGCTCGCAGAAATTCATGCAGCTAGCATTAACCCAATTGATTTTAAAATACGCGATGGAAAAGTGAAGTTGTTACTTAAATATAAAATGCCCCTTATTCTTGGTAATGACTTTTCTGGTGTCATTGTAAAAGCCGGAACAAAGGTGACTCAATTTAAAGTTGGTGATGAAATATATGCACGTCCAAGAAAAGATAAGATCGGTACTTTTGCGGAATATATAGCCATTCATGAAGATGATATAGCCTTAAAACCGAAAAATTTAACTTTTGAGGAAGCGGCGTCGATTCCACTCGTTGGCTTAACATCATATCAAGCATTACATGACATCATGCAATTACAAAAAGGACAAAAGATTTTGATTCACGCTGGATCCGGCGGTGTTGGTACTTTCGCAATTCAGTTAGCAAAAATAATGGGTGCCACTGTTGCAACAACTGCTAGTGAAGCTGGTGAAAATTTAGTAAAGTCTCTTGGCGCAGATGAAATTATTAATTACAAAAAAGAAAAGTTTGAAGATATACTGAAAAATTATGATGCGGTATTTGATACACTTGGCGGTACAACACTTGAAAAATCATTCGATATTATAAAAAGCGAAGGGAACATTGTTTCCGTTTCAGGAATGCCGAATGCTCGCTTCGGTAAAGAATTTGGTTCAGGATTTTTCAAAACACTCTTATTTTCATTAGCAAGCAAAAAACTTACTGCACTTGAAAAAAAGCATAATGCTCAATATTCGTTTTTGTTTATGAAACCAAGCGGAGATCAATTACGTATAATTGCAAAGTATATTGAATCTGGACAAATCAAACCTATAATCGATCGCATTTTTCCTTTTGAAGATACTCAAAAAGCAATGGAATATTCAGAGTCTGGAAGAGCAAAAGGAAAGATAATTGTAAAAATCAAATAATAATAAAACTCCATTTTTTAAAAATGGAGTTTTATTATTTGCTGTTAAATAGACATAGTGCAATGAAGTCCTTACAATAGATTTCAAGGGGAAATATCATATTATACTTTTAGCTAATTTTACAAAGAATACATACGTACAAATACATAATAAAAAAATAAACAAGGAGGAGATAAAATGACTAAAAATAATGAAGCAGGTTGGAATTTAGATAATAGTTATACGACTTTACCACAATCATTTTATACAGAAATCCCCCCAACTCCTGTACACTCACCGGAGTTAATTAAACTAAATAATTCTTTAGCAATATCTCTTGGCTTTAATCCTGAGGAACTAAAAAAGGACGCTGAAATCGCCATTTTAGCTGGTAATACTATTCCAGAAGGAGCTCATCCACTAGCTCAAGCGTATGCTGGGCACCAATTTGGTCATTTCAACATGTTAGGAGATGGTCGTGCCCTTTTAATTGGAGAACAAATTACTCCTTCAGGCGAACGGTTTGATATTCAATTGAAAGGTTCCGGTCCAACTCCATATTCACGCCGCGGTGATGGTCGTGCTGCACTCGGTCCAATGCTACGTGAGTATATTATTAGTGAAGCGATGTACGCGCTTGATATTCCAACTACTCGCAGTTTAGCAGTAGTCTCAACTGGCGAACCAATCTATCGCGAAACGAAGTTACCTGGAGCTATTTTAACTAGAGTTGCAAGCAGTCATATACGCGTTGGAACATTCCAATACGCCGCAGCTCGAGGCTCAATCGAAGATCTCAAAGCTTTAGCTGATTATACGATAAAAAGACATTATCCAGAGGTTGAATCTACTGAAAATCCATATGTCGCACTACTACAAGAAGCCATTAAGAGACAAGCAAGCCTTATCGCAAAATGGCAACTCGTTGGCTTCATTCACGGCGTAATGAACACTGACAATATAACGATTAGCGGTGAAACGATTGATTACGGTCCATGTGCCTTTATGGATAGTTATAATCAAGGAACAGTATTTAGCTCTATTGACACACAAGGCCGTTATGCATACGGAAATCAACCATATATGGCTGCATGGGATCTCGCACGTTTAGCTGAATCTTTAATACCGATACTACATGAAGATGAAGAAGAAGCACTAAAAATTGCACAAGATGAAATTTCAAAGTTCAGTGTGCAGTACGAAAACAATTGGTTCCTCGGAATAAAGAAGAAATTAGGACTATTTAGCAATGAAGAGCATGATCAATCCCTTATTGAGAAACTTTTAAAAGCAATGGAAAAATATAAAGCAGATTATACAAATACATTCCGTGCATTAACTGACAATATATTAGAAAATGCACCTTTATTTGAAAGTCCTGAATTTAAAGAATGGTACGAGCTATGGCAATCTCGGTTAGAAAGACAAAAAGAATCGAAAGATGATGCATACAAATTAATGAAAAATAACAACCCAGTAATCATCCCTCGAAACCACCGAGTAGAAGAAGCACTAGAAGCAGCTGTTAAAGATGGAGACTATAGCGTAATGGAGAAACTTCTTCAAGCTTTAGCAAATCCTTATGAATATTCTCAAGAACAAGCGGATTACTGCACGCCTCCTGTGCCGTCGAATCGTCCTTATCGGACTTTTTGCGGGACGTGATTTAGAGCACTAAGACTGTTTTTCTGCTCCTAATTGTATTATTTATTAGTGTAATTCCCACTAAATTCAAGTACACGATTCGTTATTTTCCATAAAGGAACATTATAAGTAGAAAAGGTGTTTTCGTATAAAAACACCTTTTCTACTTTTTTCTCCATCTTGTGAAAAAAAAAAAACGTAATTTAATACTCTAGTTTGCGTTTCTTTTATGTATTACATATCGTTAGCATATTCTATGTGATTACAGTTGTATATTATCACCTCTATCAATTTCCTCCCATGCGAAAAAGATACATACACCAAACAAGCTGTCACGAACAAAGGAGAGCTCCTTACTTCCTACCTATTTCTTTCCTAATGCGTTAACTTGGTAACTATTCTATTAAAATTCTTCTATTCAATCTTCATTTTTTCTTATTATATTCAGGAACATCGATAAGGAACAACTATTCTCGAATATAAAAATCCAGCTATTGTACAAATGTTGATAAAAAATAAAGGAGAAGAGAATGAATCCATTTTAATATAACTAATGAGAATTTGTATGTTCCAATCTCTTCACTATATTCCTCAACAATTTTTTATTAAAATTCATTACAATAGTTTAAAATTATGACGGATTACTTTCAACATAATGTGAAGGTAGCTCTAACAACAAAAAACTGGCTTGTAAACCTTTAATGTTTACAAGCCAGTAAATAATATCAACTAAAGCTAGCACTCTTAAAATAATACTTTAGAGTTGTCTTCCCTCTAAGTATACTAACTCAGGTCTCGTTGGAGACCACCCTTCTCCGTGAGTCGATTGTAACTTATTGACGACAGTATTTGCGGTTGCTGTTTGTTGAATCTTTGGAGTAGTATTTATCGTAAAAACTGTAATACCTGTAACAGCTAAACTCATTACCATTAAACTCAGTTTCTTCATTATTTTAACGCCCCTTTAGCTAAATTTGTTTTTCTTGCTTCAAGACTTAAACAAAAATATTCACTAGACGTTTTATAATCACACACCTCATATAACCTAGCTGCCATCACCTCAGCATATTCTTCTACATAATAAGAAAGATTCTCTTCTTTGAAATAAGAAATCCCTGTAACAATTACCCTTTTTAATTCCTCGATAGTCACATTATTATTTAATGCTTTTAAAATATTGAAATGATGTGTATATTCTTCATTCTCTACTTCTAAACAAAGTTCCAATCCTTTTTCAATAAGAATAGAAGATACATTTGTTTCACCTAACTTAGAATATTCCCTAGCTTGTAAAAAAACAGCTTTGAAATGATTAGGTATTTTCTCTGTTACTTCTGATAAGTGACGGATAGCTAATTCAGAAAGGTTTTGATTTGCATATAGCCACCCTAAGTTGTGCCGCACGAATGAAATTAATCTTTCTTCATTATTTTTTTGTAATAAATTTAATGCAGAATTTAAATGTTCCTCGGCCTGTTCAAACTGTTTTAGAGATACACAACTCATTCCAATAGTATTTTCGCAAGAAGCAGTATTACTTTCATAACCTTGGTGTTTAGAGAAGATATCTTTTGAAATAGTTGCATAGTGAACAGCTAAAAGTGGTTCATTATTATTATGATAGAATAAGGCTAACTTAGATTGAAATTCAGCTTGTTCAATTTCTTCTGGAACGTCTTTCAAAAGAAACTCTGCTTTTTCATAATATTTTTTCGCTTCTTTATAATCTTTAATTATAGTAGCATATACCGCTTTACAAAAATGGTAATAATAAGATACGAAACCATCCGTCGGAATTTTAAAAGAATCTATTTCGTCAAAGCTTCTCTTTGTGATACTAAATCTATCAACAAGCGTTTTATAACGAAAATCTAGTAAGAAATAATATAATAAATTTTGTTCTTGCAACATTTTATTTGATTCTTGTTTCAAAACATCAATATTTTTATCAATTTCTTGTTTTAAATTAGTTGCTTTTGACAATTGTTGTTGTAACATTGCTTGATACCATTCATTAAGTTGCTTTGTAACCTGTTCGCTTCCCTTCACTGGAATGTTCATAAGATCCCCCTTTTTTGAATATTCTCACATAAATAATAACAAATAGATATTAAGATATAAATATCTCATTAATATTTCTCAACATTTATTTAACATTAAATCCATTAAATTAATCACATGCTGTAAATTTTTTAAAACACTAAAGAAAATTGCCCCCATAAATACAGCGTCTAAATCACTATAAAAATCTATAAATACAATATATTAACACTTTATAAATGTGTATTCACACTCCACCATTATTTTAAACACCCTTCTTCATCAACCCTGCAATCCCCCTACTTCCTTCACTACCAACTTTCTCAAGTTCTTCTACAACTAATTTCCGTCTCTCCACAGAATGATTTTGACTTAACTTCGCTTTTCCTTCTATTTTATTTATCTTTATTCTAAACCCAACTATTCCCCTACTTAATCCTTCCATATAATTCGGATCTACATTATTCAGTGAGTAGGTGCTCTTTGGATTTTCATATTTATGTACTAAATCTTGAAGAGAATCTATTAATTCCTGTTCATCTTCAACAATTTCCAACTCTCCATATACATGCACCGCAACATAGTTCCATGTTGGTACTGCTTTATTTGTTTCATACCATGACGGAGAGATGTAACTATGTGGCCCTTGAAAAATAGCTAACACTTGTTGATTTCCACTATCTTTCCACTGCTCATTTGGACGTGCAAAATGCCCGGATAAAGTAAGTGTTTCCCTATTTAACAATAACGGTAAATGCGTTGCGTACGGTGCTCCGTTATGTTGAGAAAATAAAGTTGCAAAGCTATTTTGTTCAATCATTTCGTACTTCGTCTCTTCATCTTGTATAGTGAAATGTTTTGGTATGTACATAAGCTCCCTCTTTTCTTATCTTCTTATTTCCCATTATATTTATGAGATTTATTATTGGGCAGGGACAGATGATAATTGTTTTATAAGGTCAGTGCATATAGTAAAACCTTTGTTTCAAAAATAATAGGTGGCATTATATGATTTCTGCCACCTTAGTCAATTTTTTTATTTATACAAACTCCCTTATTCAACGATCCTTCATAGCTTTTTCTAATACATATTCAATAAATTCCGTTTTACCTAAGCTATAATTTAAGCGATTTTCCGCCGTTTCCGCTAATTCTTTCTTTAGCTTTCCATATTCAATAACAACGTTTGGATTTCCACGAAGATACTCACGAAACGCTACATGTCTTCTTAACTCTTCACTATTCTTATCGCATACATATAAATGATGTTCCATCCAAATTGTATTCTTCCCGTCCCTCGGAACATATTGACCCTTTCTCCCAAAAGCCTCTCTCCCCTTAAAACTCCACTCTTCTTGATGAAAATAACCTACCTGTTCAAGTCTATTTATTACTTTTGGAAAAACATCATAATCTTCTATTACAACATCGACATCTAATATCGGTTTAGAAGCAAGGCCTTTAACAGATGTACTCCCAACGTGCTCTATAGAAAAAATGAGTTCTCCCATTACGTTATTAATCAACGTCTGTAATTTACAAAATTCACTTTCCCATTGTGTATTATATTTCTCAACAGTAATAAATTGTTTCAATTGACCACCCTTCTCAAATCACTTTTATAACCTCTGAATATGCATATCCTTAAAATCAGTTTCATACTTCAATCCATACCCAAGCATTCGATCCATTCCAATATGTGCTGTCCATATTAAACCAATCATTAAAATCGTATCCATCTTTAAATAGACCCCTATTAAAACAAGTAATATTGATATGATATATGTGTGAAATAGATTATATATTTGTGCACCGATACGTTTGTTAATAGCGTACGCCACCATTGCTAAATCAGGTGCAAAAAGTAATACAATAAATAATAACCAACTAAATCCACATAATCCATATATATAAATTGCAGCTAATAAGACCACCAATCCTTCAAAGTGTATAATTCGTTTCTCCAAACTTCATCATTCCTTATCTGTTAGCTTGAAAATTTTATTCGGATTTAAAATATTTTGCGGATCAAGAGCTTTCTTTATTTTCTCCATTACCAATAATGCCGCACCATGTTCTTCTTCTTGATACTTTTGCTTTCCTATTCCAACGCCATGCTCTCCTGTACAAGTTCCGCCACGCTTAAGAGCATACAGTACAATACTTTCATTTATTTCATCCGCTTTTTTCACTTCATCTTTATCATTTGGATCAATCATTAAGAGCACGTGAAAATTCCCGTCTCCTACATGGCCAAGAATACCACCAACAAGTCCCACTTTATCTAATGTCTCTTTCGCATGTTGTATTGCGCCAGCTAATTCCGAAATTGGTACACAAACATCTGTACTCATTAGCTTTTTACCAGGATAACTATGCACGTAAGAATAAGCTAAATTATGCCTTGCATCCCATAATTTATTTCTTGCGGCAGTTTCAGTTTCAAAAGCGACTTCTTTACATTTATGATCAAAAACAATTTCCTTCGTAAACTCGATATCTTGCGTTAGCCCTGCTTCATTTCCGTGAAACTCTAAAAACAGTGTTGGTTCTTCTCTGTAATTTGTCTCATTATAATGATTTACTTGTTTCATAGATAATTCATCAACAAGTTCTATTCTCGCAATTGGAATGCCAGCTTGCAGTATATTAATAACAGCTTCTACTGCATCATTTATAGTTGGAAACGATGCTCTCGCAGCCATAACATGTTCTGGTATGCCGTATACTTTTAATGTTAGCTCTGTAAAGCATCCAAGCGTACCCTCTGATCCTACGAAAATACCATTTAAATGATAACCTGATGATGACTTCGCCGCTAAATTGCCAGTATGTATCACTTGCCCATCAGCAAGTACCACCTCTAAATCACGAACTTGATCACGCATAACTCCATATCTCACCGCTGTCGTTCCGCTCGCATTCGTAGCAGCCATGCCTCCTAACGTTGCATCTGCACCTGGATCTACACTAAAAAACAAACCGTACTTTTTCAATTCTTTATTGAGCTGAGAACGAGTAACTCCTGGTTGTACTTTCACAAGAAAATCTTTCTCTCTTATTTCAAGTATTTTGTTCATTAATGAAAAATCAACTGTAATCCCCTTTTCATAAGGAATTATATGACCTTCTAAACTAGAACCTACTCCAAATGGAATGACAGGTTTTTTATGCTCACTCGCTACTTTCATTATTGCTCTAACCTCTTCCGTCGTTTTTGGAAAAACAACTACATCAGGTAAACTACTATTATGGTAAGATTCATCTTTACTATGTAACTCTCTTACTGTCTTATTAACCACTACTTGATCTTCAGGAAGTACATGCTTTAATTCATTTACTAAACGCTCAATTGTTATTTCCATTACATACTCTCCTTTTATATTATTTACTCTACATTAATTATACTATTTTTATACAAAATAATTAGAATAGTTAAATTTATGAAATTTTATATACAAAAAGGAACTTGCAGTATTCCCTACAAGTTCTTTTTTAAAACTATATTTTAGACGATTTTTTCAATAAAATCATAAACCAAACTAAAGTAAATGCCATCATAGAATGAGAGAACCCTACAATATAAGTTAACCCTTTAAAGTCCGCTCCATTTAGTTGAAGAAGTCCTCTCGCTGCCAGCGATCCTAACATTAAAGTTAATGCGATATTATGTAAAATAAACCAGTTATTAAATCCTTTCACTTCATGAAACGCGAATACTTTCGCTAATCCTAAAGCAATTAAAAAGAAGAAAAAGCCAAGTACTAACGTATGCGTATGCAAAAGATTTAATAAAGTAGAGCCTAAAATCCCTTTATATTTCCCATACTCCCTAGCAAATATTCCTGACAATAAACCGATAATCAAATAAGTAAACGATGCATTATATAATTTCTTCATTATGTACCTCCTTGAGTAGAATGTGTAGTGTGTCATATTTAGTAATAATGATAGTTATATAGTAAAAACTCCTAGTTTCCTAGGAGTCATTGTATAAGTATCTCACTCTTTACAATCAATCCTAATTATAAAATATCCTTTTATACAAAACAATCGAACTTTATGTGAACAGTAACTCTCAATTAAAATAACTTGCACTTTTATTTCGCACAATCCATACTAATTGTTATAACTTTTAAAGGTGGTGCAATAGATTGATAGTTCTTGAAACTGAAAGACTCACTCTTCGCTGGCTCGATGTAAAAGATGCTCCGTTTATTCTTGAATTAGTAAATGATCCTGCATGGATTCAATTTATTGGTGATAAAGGCATTAAAAACTTAGAAGATGCAAAAAAATACATCTTAAACGGACCCGTCGATATGTACAATAAAATGGGCTTTGGTCTTTACTTAGTTGAACGAAAAGAAGATCTCACTCCACTTGGTATGTGCGGCCTTATTAAAAGAGATTCATTAGAAGATGTTGATATCGGCTTTGCTTTTTTAGAAAAATTCCGTTCAAAAGGGTACGGCTATGAATCAGCTGCTGCAGTAATCGAATACGGTGTACAAAAGCTCGGACTGAAACGAATTGTAGCAATTACTTCTATAGATAATGTTGCTTCAGGCACGCTGTTAGAAAAAGCAGGATTGCGATTCGAAAAAATAATTTCAGACTCAGGAGAAAATCTAAAATTATTCGGGTATAACGCATAACAAAAAAGGTCGCCATTCATGGCGACCCTTTTTTTCACTTCACTTCTACCGTATAATTCCCTGTTCCACCACCATACTGGTATACATGTAAATAGTACTTCCCTGGATACGTATTGTAACTACCTACTAATTTATTTCCTTGTTGCTGTGCATACGTAACATAATTATTTAAATCTGCTTCTGAATAAAGAACCCAGTTTACTCCGATATTATTTTCCTTCGTTACATTAATTTGAAGGTTTTTCGCAGTTTCTACATTTATTTCAAAGTAATCACTCGTATCACCGTTTCCTAAACTAGCACGTAAAACTTGATTTAACTGCAGTTTATTTGCCGTTTGGAATGAATTATTTGGCTCTTTTTCTACACTGTTATCTTCTTTCTTTTGAACCGTTACACTTGTTGTAGCAGTATTAGTTAACCCTTTATCGTCTGTTACTGTTAATTTCGCTGTATACGTCCCTTCTTTTGTATAAACGTGAGTTGGATTTTGTTCATTACTTACAGTACCATCACCAAGCTCCCATTTATAAGAAATAATTTTCCCATCTTCATCTTTTGATCCATCGCTTTTAAACGAGATCGCTTCATTCGTATGTCCGCTATACGGACCATTTATAACCGCGACCGGCGCTTTATTCACTGCACCTTCTTCTGTATTAATACCGTGGAACACAACATCATATTCAAATTGCCCTGATGCATTCACACGATAATTCACAAAGTATGCTGTTACAGTTTTATAGCCTGTCCATTCTTTTGCACTTAAACGTTTTAACGTATCATTAACGTTTTGCGTAATTGTTTTCCAGTCTTCATTTTCTCCTTTTGCAGCAGTACCTGTATACGTTCCTTGCAGTGTAAATGTATTAAAGAATTGTGATTTATTTTTCTTTACTGATACATTACTTAATTTTGCTTCCGCTGTAATTTCTGCGGCAATATCTGAAACTGGTTTCGGTGCATGAGTTGCTAAATAATCATCTGACACTAACGGAACATTATATTTCTCACGGTTGTCTACTAACATTTGCATATAGTCTTGATACTCTTTATTTAAATTCGCATCTTTACTTAAAGCAGAGCGATATGCATCATATGCTGTTACATCATTTTCCCTAATAAGATCATGAACTTTATCAAACATATCGTATCTCTTATTGTACATATACGATTGTAAAGCAAAGGAATAATTATAGAAATCCCACGTTCCATACTTTGCATTTAACGTTCGCTCTGCGGTATAACGTTCTGCTGGATTTGAAGATAGTCCTCCTATAATACTCTTTCTTGGAACGACGTTGTCCGTTCTCGTTGCACCTGCAAAAAACTCAGCATTCCCTTCTTCAAACCAAGATAATCTCTCATTCTCATACATCTTACCTTGTCCCCAAAGTCCTGGCACTTCATATCTACCTTGTAAATAATGCGTGAATTCATGTCGGAACAATTCTTCTAAACTATAAATACTTTCTTCTGGCGTACGTTCATAAGTAAAGAACGTACCTGTTCCTTCTATATAAAGACCGCCGTTATTCGTTTCATACCCGTACAATTGACGATTAAATTGATATTCAGCCGGGCTATTATAAATAACCATCGTTAATACATCATCTGGATTTCCTTTTTCTAACGGTTGGTCACTTTCAACCGTACGATGGAATTGTGCCTTCACTTCTTTTGCTGCCCAATATAAACGTTTAACTTTCTCCTCAGTCACTTTATCTCCCGCTTTTAAAACAATTGCACCATCATCAAACGTATACGTTTTCGGCAAATACTTTTTCTTCCCATCTTCTCGTATTTGATCTAAATCAACAACGTTACCGTTTGCATCTTTCCCGCCATAATTCGTCGTAATTTGCTCAGCTGCTACGAAATATTGCTCACCTAAATAAGGATAGATTTTCATCGCATCTGTTACAACTTGTAATCCTTTTGTCCCTGTACTATGGAATGTGCCGAGTCTACCTGTATAATAAATTCCATTATTAATAAGCCATCCGTTTTTCTCTGTAATCGTTCCCATTAACGCGAATCTACTTAATTCATTAATATAACTATCTATTTTTTGGTACCATACTGTATCTTTCGGTGCTTTTCTCGTATCGTACAAATACGATTGAATATCGTAATCAACACCTTGCATAATATCGTAAATCGCATTTCCAGCTGAAAGATTATCTACCAATGTAGAAAAATTATCATTATATTGCTTAAAAATCTTTGCAGCCGATGTTATCGTTTCCACATCACTCGAAGCATTTCCTATTAATTTCCCATATGATGATACAACTTTATTTTGTTCTAACGTACCGAGTTTGAAATTTGGATTGTTCGCAATCGTTTTTAATGCAGGTAAGCACTTGTCATGATAGCTACGTTCATTTAGTTTACTTAATTCTGTATTATAAAACCCTAAATAAAACCCTGATCGCAAAACTTCCACTAATGTCTCAATCCCTTTTGAATCGTCTTGCGTATAAGCCTGTCCTTGCTGCTTCAATTTATCAATAATTGCCTGCATCCTACTATCATTTTGATAGAATGCAAGGCTGTCCTTATTAAACTGAAATAGCCCCGTAATTTGCTCCCAATCGATTGTTACAAGTAAATCTACTAATTGTTGATTGCTTAATTGATTTAATTCAGCAATTGTATAAGTTTTCGCTACAGCTAATTGCTTACTTTCCTTTTTTACTTCAGGCGGTCTTTGCGATAAATCAGCAAATTGTAGCCTTTTCTCAAAAGACTTGCTTTCTAATACTTTCGATGAATGAGCTAATTCTTCCACGGGCAGTTGTACACCAACCGGCTCCATTTTTAGCACATTTCGATATGAAACTTGCTCTCCCTTAGTATCTTCCGCCAATATGCTTCCTTGAAAACTCCCTAACATTAAACTAGCAAAACTTACCCCTACTAAAACTTTTTTTGAATAGCCTTTCATGCTCTCCCCTACCTTACATTTTTTAGTGTCTCGCTCCATTATTTTACTATTCTGACTATTTATTCTGTATTGAGAAAAAAGAAGGGAACGTTCACACATGTATCCATTCAAAGCGAAAATAACACTTGACTTCACATGTGATTTATGTCAAAAAAGGATAGATAATAGCGAAATTCCTGCTACATCTATCCTCTATTTCAACACTATGATTTTAACTTTATAAACGTAACTTCCGGCAATGTTTGCATATGCTGAATAAATGCATTCTTTTCTTCTGACGATATATTTTTCAATTGCATTCCTACCTTATAAACTATTTCTGTATCTTGCTGTAAGGCTTCAACTTCATATGAAAGTATTGGAATACCTTTCACTCGTAGCGTCTCTACTATTTGTTGTACCGCTTCGTGTTTATTTATACACATTTGCACCGTTATATTTTGCGGAAATAAAAATTGTACCTTAAAAATACGACTTACAATCTCTAAACCAATCAAAACGAGAATCATCGCTCCAATCCCTACAACATACATACCTGCTCCAATTGCTAGCCCTATTCCTGCTGTAGCCCATAAACCAGCCGCTGTCGTTAATCCTTTCACTGCCTGCTTTTGAATAATGATTGTACCTGCACCTAAAAATCCAACTCCACTAACAACTTGCGCTGCAATCCGGCTCGGATCAAGAGCCATATGTTCTTCAAACACAATATCCGAAAAAGCATATTTCGAAACGACCATTATTAAAGCACTCCCTACGGCTACTAGGAAATGTGTTTTTAATCCAGCTTCTTTTGAGCGAATTTCCCTTTCAATACCGATTATCGCCCCTAACAAACCAGCAACACCGATTCGTATAATAAAATCAATATGTAAGCTCACGAGCACTTCCCCCTTTTATTCATTATAGAGAGATAGAACAAAAATTATCACATGCATCTACCCATCGATATAAAAGCATTTTATTAAAATACATTTAATATCCCAGTGATTTTATGTTAATATTTTAAATATTAACATAAATAAAACAACCTACTTCTCATACAAAAAAACTTTAAAGTTCAACGTCTAACTTATTTTCAGTTAAAAATGGCATATGAGTTGCGTGAAATGAGGTTGAGAAAGTCGGGAAACGCTTTCATTTTATATCATAATTTTTGTGAAATAAAACATAAATAAAAGGAGCTTACTAACAATGAACGTCTCTTTACTTACACCTACTACTGATTTACAAGAAGAATACTTAGATTTTTATAACGAATGGAAAGATAGCAGCGAAACGATGATTCCATGGGTTATTTCAAAAAATCCTTCTAATTTCACGGCAATGATTCAAGAATTACACGACGCACATAACGGAATAAATATTCCTGAAACTTGGGTACCAGATTCTACTTATTGGCTTGTTACAAATGAAAATAAAATTGTAGGAGCTGTTAATATTCGTCATAGTTTGACGGAGCATTTATTTAATGCTGGAGGCCATATCGGTTATGGTATTCGCCCTTCTGAAAGAAGAAAAGGTTATGCTACAAAGTTACTAGAGTTATCATTAGAAAAAACGAAAGAATTAAACATCACGAAAGCACTTGTCGTTTGCGACGAAGTGAATACTGCTTCAGAGAAAACGATTTTACATAACGGAGGTCTCCGTGATGATGATTTCACTGAAGAAGATGGGAATGTTGTGAGAAGGTATTGGATTGAGCTCTAAATAATCAAAAACAAGCCAGAAAGTGATTAAACACTTTCTGGCTCCTTTTATCCCGCGTTAACGGGCAGTACAACTCCCACCTCAAAATTCAGCTGGAACAAAGAAGTTAGGTGGGAGATTAACTGCCCATAAACGCCCGATTGGTGAAGGCTAATAATCAGTGGGGGATGAACAAAGCCCCCACTGATTAAAGTTTCACTTTATACTGCTTCTATTTCAAACTGCACTGTAATACCACTTGGATCTACTACAGTAAATCCATTTGTAGTTTCATTTATTTCATGTTGTTTTTCTATTAATCTTTCTTTCACTTCATCTAACGCTTCTTTATGCGGTAGTACTATCGTATACACTTTTAGTCCAGTTGCATGTGCTGGTGGATACGGATTATTTACTCCATTCCACGTATTTGCACCGATATGGTGATGATACCCTCCTGCCGAAATAAATAAGCAATCATCTTCACGCTGCTGCACTTCAAAGCCTACTGTTTCTACATAAAACTCATGTGACTTTTCTACATCAGCTATTCGTAAATGGACGTGTCCAACCACCGTTTCGGCTGGTAAGCCATCAAACTCATAATCAACGAGCACTGCCAGTTCTTTTAAATCAAGTGGCGTACTTCCTCCTGGCCCTTCTCCCCACTGACCTCGAGGGCGATCTGCATAAATCTCGATACCATTCCCCTCTAAATCTTGTAAATAAAACGCCTCACTATACGTATGATCACTTGCACTATTAAATCTTGAAATTGGCAAAATTTCATTTGAATATGTATAACGCCCTTCTTGCTCAGCCGGACTATCAATTACCTTTTTATTGCGAATAACACCAAATAGTGCCGAAGCAAAAGCTTCACGAGTCGGAACTAAAAAGGCTACGTGATATATACCCGTCGTACGCGGTTCTTGTAGCGCTGCATCTTCCAACTGCTCAAGAACAAGTAACGTATTCTTACCACCTTTTCCTGTTAAATATGCTTTATTCCCCTCTTGCTTACTTACCTCTAACCCTACTACATTCTCATAAAAAGCAATTTGACGCTCTAGATCTTTTACTTTAAATGCAACATGACCAATACGTGTTTTCGGATGAATTTGTACCATGAATAACGTCCTCTCCAGTTCCCTTTAGTTTTTTATGTAAGTTGATAGGCAATAGGCCCATTCAACGAATACACCTTAATTTTATTTTTTTGTAGCATCAACTTTTAGCCATTTTTTCGATATGTCACTTAATGTTCCATCTTGCTCTAATTCTTTTAACGCCTTGTTTATATCTTCTAACTTTTCACTCTTTTTTTGCAAATGGAAATGCAATCTCTCCCCATTCAAGTGGGCCAAATCCAACTTTGACATTATCTAGTTTCGCCTTTGTTATTGTTGTTTCCACTTGAACTTTATCATTATAATAAGCATCGACGCGTCCAAACCCTACTTCGTTCAATTCCGCCGTTGGATCCTCTGAGTACGTTTTAATCGTAAAAGCATTATTTTTATTTAAAGCTTTTAACTCTTGCTCTCCTGCTGTACCAAGTCCAACACCTACAGTCTTTCCTTTTAGATCCTCTAGCGATTTAATTGTATTATTATTTTTCTTCACCGCAAAAACAGAACCTGAATACACATACGGTATCGAAAAGTCATATTTCTTTTTTCTTTCCGGAGAAACGGATAATTCATTTGCAATCGTATCAATACGGCCTGAATCTAATAAACCGAATAATCCTTCAAAATCAGAAACATTCCATTCTACTTTATATCCAGCTTTTTTAGCAGCCGCTTCAATAATTTCAGCATCAAAACCTTTTACTTTCTCACCCTCTTTAAATATAAATGGGCTACGACCTGCAGAAGTCCCAACTTTCACTACTTTTTCATCTGTCTTTTTACTTGCTGCATTAGAACCACATGCAGACAAAGCTCCAACAGATAGTATTAATGCTAATGTTAGTAATAATGACGATTTTCTCATAACTCTTCCTCCTAAATAACGAAATGATTTCCTTCTTCAGATGCATTTAATTGCCGTAAAAACTTTTTCGTACGTTCATTTTGTGGGTTTCGAAAAATCTCTTCTGGCGTTCCCTGCTCTACGATAATTCCATCAGCCATAAAAATAACGCGATCAGCCACCTCTTTTGCAAAATTCATTTCATGTGTAACAATAACCATCGTTATATGTTGTCTTGCCAAGTCTTTAATAACTTGTAATACCTCATTAACTAATTCTGGATCAAGTGCTGAAGTCGGTTCATCAAACAATAATACAGCTGGATTTAAAGCCATTGCCCTAGCAATCCCTACCCTTTGCTGTTGTCCACCTGATAACATCGTCGGATAAAAATCTTCTTTATCAGCTAAGCCTACTTGTTTTAATATTTCTCTCGCTATTCCATTTGCCTCTTCTTCACTTTTTTTCTGTACAACCGTTAATGCTGTTGTAATATTTTGCAATGCTGTTTTATTTTTAAATAAATTATAGTTTTGAAAAACCATAGCTGTTTTTTGACGTAATTTTATGATTTCTTTTTGATAAAGTTTCTTCGTATGAATCTCTAAATCTTCAATTCTAATACTGCCATCATCCGGTTGTTCTAATAAATTTAAACATCGTAGTAATGTCGATTTCCCTGAACCAGAAGGTCCAATAATTACTACCACTTCCCCTTTTTTTACAGTAAGTGAGATTCCTCTCAGCACTTCATTATGTTTGTAAGATTTATACAATTTTTTCAACTCGATCACATATATCACCTCATTTCTCTTATAAATACGGTGCATCAAGTTTCTTCTCCAACCTTTTCTGTCCCCAGCTGATTACGATTGTAATAATCCAATACACAATCGCTACCGCTAAATAGCTTTCCATGTAACGATACGATTGTGCCGCCAGCATTTTCGCTTGTGCCAATATTTCAGCCACTCCAAGTGCAAAAGATAACGAAGATTCTTTTAACAATCCAACAAAATTATTTCCAAGTGACGGCACTGCTACACGAATAGCCTGCGGAAAGATAATTTGTCGCATCGCTTGTGCTTTTGTCATTCCAACTGATAAACAAGCATCCATTTGCCCTGATTCCACAGCATTTAATGAACCTCGAATGATTTCTGACAAATAAGCAGCATTATTTAAACTGAGGCCAATTAAAGTTGCTTGCATAGCTGTAAGTACTGTAAAAGCCGGAGATATTTGTGGCAATCCGAAATATAACACAAACAATTGAACTAATAACGGTGTCCCTCTAAAGAAAGAGATATACACCCTTGCAATTGGATATAAAAATTTCGTTTTGTTTTTTGTAATAATCGCCAAGCCAATCCCTATAAAGAAAGAAATAATCATTGAAACTACAGTAATCCCTAAAGTTATGTATACATACTTAAATAATTGCGGAAAACTTTCTAAAAAATACGCTACATCAAATTTCACGCTATCCCCCCTCTCTAAACAAAAAACTCTTCTTACACATATAAGAAGAGTTGAATGTTAATCCATTTCCCTTCATCTTCCAAACGTCTTTTACGTTTGCTGGAATTAGCACAGTGCTTTTTTAGCCTGTTGCTGAGATTTCACCGGGCCAGTCCCTCCATCTCTCTTGATAAGAAAACTAATAAATTTTTCCATTTATTTAGTTGTTATTATGAAGAATACAGTTAAAAATAAACAATGTCAATAGGAAAACTAAGAATTAAACTCAACCCTTTTTCGAACATACTAGTAATACATCAATTTACTATTCTTAATAAACTGTACACAAAAGCCATCTCCTCTGAAATTCAGAAGAGATGGCTTCAATTATAGAAACTATAAATATTTTACTTTCTTATCCTTTAACTACATATTTATTTCATCTTATGTACTTCAGCAACTAACTTTCCGCCCTGAATGCCCATATAAAGCTTAACAGGAGCATCATTCGTGTTTTCAAATACTAAATCTAAATATGGATACGCAATTGTTGCATCTCTTCCCTGAGGGACATAACCTACTGTTTTAGAATGTGTAGTTCTCTCTACCATTTTCAAACCAGCTTGATCTGCTGCATTGTATAGCGTTGATGATGTTTGACAAACGCCACCACCATAACCATCTACTAATTTACCATCTACAATTTCTTTACCTAATTGATACCCTTTATCTGGCGTTGTATCACCGATTAATGCATTGAAAGAGAAACTGTCTCCTTTTGCTAATACAACTCCATTTATGCTCGCTGCCGACAAACGAATATTCTCAATACGGCCACCTGCTGATCCACCTAAATTCGTTTCATATCTACCAATTACCGTGCCACTTCCTTGCGCATCACTTAATGTTGCGGTAGGCTTTTTCTCAACGATAGGTAACTGATATGAAGAATCCCACATACCAACGTTTAATAATTTATCTACTAATTCTTTTTCCATTAATTCAAAAGAAGGCTTTCCTTCTTGCCATGATCCATCAGATGCTATACGTGAAGGGACCATCTTTTTGTCAACACTTTTCCCGACTTCACCTGCAACCTTCGTTACGGATTTTTTGAATTTCGCCTCATCTTCAAAATAACCTAAACTCGATAAGTCTATTTTTTTCACTTCAGTACCAGTACGCCCATCCACTAAGCTAATTGAATCCTGTACATCAGCCTTAGCCTCTACAACATTCCCACCAAAATCACTTACTAATGCCACATCACTTACTTTTGTACCACAACCACTTACTACAGCTACGCATAGCACCCCTACTAATATACCCTTTATTTTTCGGAACAATATACTCTCTCCTTTTCCCCAACATTATTTCTTATGTATTATTTCATTTTTATGTATCTTTTGTTACAATCATTTTACAATATATTTAGAAAATGTTACAAGTTGTTTTTTACTCTATTAAAATTACTCTTTTCTTTTGTAAATGTCTATACATATTTATATAAATTTTCGAGTTTGATAAAATTGTAACTTTTATGCAACCTATCTCCATCCAGTATATACCATTCAACAGATGAAATACAAATGTAACACCCTTTCATTTCACCTCTCTATTCACCTGCATGCTTCAGAAACCGCAATACCGCTTTCTCATATGTGATCATTATTAACAACTTAAACCGAGCTTTTATCGGTAAAAACAATCATTCACTTCAGGTATATAGGTATTTGCCGTGCCACTACTCCGCTTTTGCACATACATTATGATGAATTTAACCTATTATAAAGAAATGGAGGATGTTTTTATGTATCCCTACAATCCTTATGATCCATATAACCAATATGGTTACCAACCTCAGTATGATTTACAGGCACAATACCAACAATATATAGATCAAACAGAACAAGTTAATCCATATGATCAAAATCGACAATTTCAACTTCCAATCTCTTTCCCTGGTACTGGAAACCGTCAATTAGAAAGACGAGTAAATGAGCTTGAGCAAAGAGTACGTCAACTAGAAAACACAGTTGAGCGTCATACGCGTAGATTAAACCGCTTAAATCAGCGTTTACGTACAGTAGAAAATAGGCTAAATATTCCATTTTCAGCATTAGAAGACGGATTTTAATTTCGAAAATAACAAATATATAAGGAAGGGGCTCCCCCTTCCTTATATAAATTGACGAAAGTTTTTTCCATCTCTATACTGATAAGAGTTAATGAAATGAAACAAGGTGATAAATATGGATTTTGAAATAAATTTTCTTTCCTTTTATGTAGTACAAGTAGAAGGAAAAGGTGAAGCAGTTGATAAGCGCTATAAACATTTTCAAACATTAGACGCTGAAGAGTATGAAGATAGCTCTTTAAAAGAATTTTTGAATGGTGAATTATTAAAAATTTCAAAGCGAAAAGTAGAACGTCACGCAAAAACAGAACAAGCCCCAACGAAGATCGGTCGCTTTATTGTAGAAGAAGGGCATGAACTCGATTCAAACCCTCATTACAACTTATTTAATCGTATTCGCTTTGCAGAAACAAAAGAAAACTTCAAAGATATGAGCGAACCTCTCGTTTATACATACCTTGACACAAGCGCTGTACGTGGTGGTGTGTTTTTAATCGCTCAAGCAAAACTACGCAAATACTTTGATGATCCATTCGTATTCGTAATGAAATGTGACTTCGAACCAAAGGTTGCTTCCATTTCTGATGAATCAACACTTATTCGTAACGTTGAAATGGCCATCACAACAAAGAATATGAAATCTATCCAGTACCCATACATGCCTGAAGAAGGTATGGTGGAGCCTGGCGAACTAAAAATACACCAAGCATCACACGCCCGCTACTTTGAAGACTTCTTAAAATTCGTCGAATACGAACGCTCTATGCCTGAAATTATGAAAACACAAGTAATGGACATGGTATACGACCAAATTGAAGATGTATTTGAAGAAGGTACTGAAGAACGTGAACAGTTCGACCAAGCGATGGAAGTATGGGCTGCCAGTCCGAAACGCGAAATTATGGAACAATTTTCAACAGAAGAAGTAATGGAAGCTACCGCTCAAATCGTCGAGCACGCCCCTGAAGTGGAATTAAAGCTAAAAGCAGATCATATCTCTGTGAAGGCTTTGCTTGCTGATTTCGGAGACCTAATACATATTGCAAAGGTAAACGACCGATATGTATTAATGATTGAGGCTGATACACTTACGTTTGAGAAAGGTTTCTCTCCCATTGAGTTTTTGAAGCCGGATGAATTACAAGACGTAATTGAGCGGATTGAGAATAAACAGCAGTATAGCTATGGATCAGGAGAAATTGAATAGAATAATGTAAAGAAGACAATGACGGGTTAAATTCCATCATTGTCTTTTTATTATCGAAAACATTTCGTATCAAGAACATGCGCTGTAACGTGTCCGTCTTGTATATCTGTTAATGTTATATTGTATGATCCGAATGGGATTGAATAAATGCTTCCATATACCTATTTTTACTGAGCTCTATTAACAAGCACTCTTTTATTTGGGACATAGTTGACATTTATACTAAAAACCGATTCTACTAAGAATCGGTTTTTCTTCTTTATAACAAATATGCTTATTTTTAAAATTTTTTTTTGCTCCAAGATGACATTTCTTGTAGAATCAAGCAGATTCCTTCCTTGTTGTACAAGCGTATTTCCATGAGAGACATCTACTTCAATATTTCTAGTTGACCAAGTCCTTCTATAAGTTTTTGGTGTTTTTGGTGTTTTTCCTTTTAGTCATTATGTATGTTTTTAAAATGAAAATTTCACTTCACTACCTCAAATTTATTGTACTCGTAAAAAGATAATTGAAAACGATATTCTGGATGCTCTCTCACCCAATCGTAAGCTTCTTCTAAAATATCCATTTTGTTTTGTAAGTCATTAAGTTCACTACATTCGTCCCTTTTCTGTTTGCACAGAGGGCAGAATCCATTCACTATTTCGGCACTCGTCGCCCTAATAGTTTTACTTTCTAAGTCAACTACTAGACGAAGAAGAAGAGAATGCTCTTCTTTTGTAGTCACCGTCATTTCAGCGATCCCATCCTCATTCCAAAAGACCCCGTTTAATTCCATCTTTACGGTGACGTCTTTGATATCCAAGTCTATCACTATCACACCTCCCTTGTATAAAACTCTTATCTTATTCTTCGATTTTAATCTTTAATACACCACGATTTAAAGATATATTAAGCGTTTCCATTTTTTCTAAATTCAGTTACCTGTCCTTTCATTTATACATATACTACTATAGATTAAACTTACTTTAATAGAATGGAGGATTTATATGGGGTGTTACAATTCATCAGAAAGAAAGATATACGAACTCGAACAAAAAATAAACAAGTTAAACTTTCAGGTGAATAACTTAAATGAAAGAGTTCATCAATTAGAAAATACAGTTGAGCGACACACCCGTCGGTTGAACCGTTTAAACCAACGTTTACGTACTGTAGAAAACAAGTTAAATATTCCATTTTCAGAAAGTGAATATTAACTCGTTAATTCGAACAATGTAAACAATGCTATTCCTATTATATTTCAAACTAGAAATTCACGTTATCTCTCCCTAAATACTGAATCCTCTGCGTAATTTGCTCCCTATTTTGTTCTATCCCTCACACTACTCTCCATTATCTTTCTCAGAAAACAAATAATTTGTACATTCGTACTAAAAACAACAAAATATTCCATTAACAATACAGGACAAGCCGTGAATTCTCCAACTAAACTTCAGCAACTTAATCCTGAAGTCTAGTTGTACATATGAATAAAATAAATTTTATTACTAACTTTCTTCTACTACTTTCTCCATCTCAGCCAAATACCTAAGCTGCCGCTCCGCTTTTCTCACCGCAGTAGGAAAGTGTTTTTTCAGAAGTTCTACTGCTGATTCACTTATATAATATCTTTCCGTTATACTTTCCCATGTGTCACTACTTTCAAATGCACTCCATACAAAAGGACGCTCTGTATTTTTTCTCAGTTCTTTAAACACCCATTTCCGCATCCTTTTTTTCGCTTTTTCTGTTAGTTTTCCGTTCTTTACAAGTTCAAGCTCACCATGTCTCTTGTATCGCTTGTTAATATCTCTCTCGCCATATACTTTCAGAAAGATATTTGCTGTATTCTCAGCATCTGCTAAAGCCCGGTGCTGCTTCCCTTCCCACGTTAAGCCGAGCTGACCCACTGCTAATTGTAAACTTGGTGTATGCTCAAATAATTCTTCATACGCCTGAAAAACAAATTTTTGCACATCAAATCTACTCTCTTTTTCCATACATGGGCATTCTACACCGTATAATGTACAATCTTGAGATAGAAAACGGTAATCTTCTTTTCCCCATGAAACAAATATTGAATCTTCTCCGATGAACTGAATAAATTTCTCTATAATTTGAGGGAAATTCCCTACACCTATTAAATCTTTCTTTGTAATTCCAGTTAATTTTGTTGTATGACGAGTTAATGGGGCACTTGGTTTTACTAACTCTGAAAATTCTCCAATAACCTTCATTGTACTCACATCTATTTTTACAGCTCCAATATCAACTATTTCTGACGGATCTTCTGATTTATACGGCCTAAAATTCCTTTCAATATCAAACACAATGAAGTGTGTAGCGTTTTTCAATTTATTTACCTCTTTCTAAATTCCTTTTCACACACATACTTTATTTTCAGTATTTATTTATTAATGCACTTTATGCATGAAAAACTTCGCATAAAAATCAAAAATTCAGTCTTATTATTACATGTACATAGGAGGATATTCAATAAAAACGCAAAAAAAAAGAAGGGCAAGCCCTTCTTTTTTTCATAATTACTTCTTGTTTACGTTTGTAGCTTGAGGTCCACGGTTACCTTGTTCTACTTCGAAAGTAACTTCTTGACCTTCTTCTAAAGATTTGAAGCCGTCGCCTTGGATAGCTGAGAAATGAACGAATACGTCTTCTCCGCCTTCAACCTCGATGAAACCGAAACCTTTTTCTGCGTTAAACCATTTTACTTTACCGTTTTGCATTTAAAAAATCCTCCTACAATGTACCTATATGTACATATTCATTTTCAACCACTTTACAATAATACATCATATATTAAAAAACTGCAACCCCAGAGGAGATTTAACATTGCTATCCTCCTCGGAAGTTACAGCTCATTTAAATCTCTATATTATTAAAAGTAAAATGGTTTAAAGTAACTATATCATACCAATATAATAAAAGTAAAGTTTTTTTAAAGTTATACAGCTTTTTTTTTCCACTGCATCGTTTTTAATTCACCTGATCCAGCTACAACATAGCCTTCTTTTTCATTAACAATGCGCCAACCATGCCCTTTAACCGAATCACATACTGTAACAATTCCTTCTTCAAGAAGCACACGGCAAACAGTGCTAATTCCCGCCTTATTTTGCGTTGACGTTGTATATAACACATGTTGATCCACACTTAAATCTAAATAACTACTCGCTTTTTGTTCACTTTGACATGTATGCCAACCTATTTTATCACTTTCGATACTCTCATTTATTCTGCAAAAAGAAATATTTCCGCTAATCCCCTTGCACGATCCCCTTGCCGCTACTAAATAGGAATTATGTATAGTCAACGCAGAAATCATCTGATTCATCGCTATTTTAATCCTTTTTAATTTACGTGTCTCTAAATCAAAAAGCCAAACACCACCATATTTAGTATGTATTTTCGTACCGATAAATAAGTAATGTTTATATAAAAATAATGATCGAATAGATGGTGCCTCACTACCGTAATTAAGAAATGGCTGAATAGTCTCCCATGTGGAACCAAAATTATTAGAATGATACAGTGTTTTATCTCCATGAGCAATTACTGTTCCATTCTCATTACTACATACATTCCAGCTCGTTGCTTTCGTTGGAAAGCGCTGGATCGTCCACGTTTCTCCACCATTCATACTACGAATAAAAACTCCTTCGTCTCCTACTCCGTAAACTACGTTACCTTCACTATGTAAATCTCGAATTCGCTTTTGGAAACCAGTTAAAGCCTGTTTCCATTCTCCATCTTTTTCAATGAATAAACCATTATATGTAGTAGCTAACAAAAGCTTTCCATCTCTTAACTTTGTAATAGCAGTTGCACTTAACATTGTTTCCACGTTGACACTCCCGTTCCTAGAACTTCTCGGCAAAAGCAATTGCAAAATCACTGCATTTTTCAACGTCTTCTTTATCTTCTGGAGCTAATTCAATTTTCAATCCTTCTTGTACAAGTTCTGCCCCACATTTTACAAGACGTTCTTCAAATATCGTTACCGCTTCACAAAACAGCTCATACGCCGTATCACCTGATCCAAAAACAGCCACTTTTTTACCCGTTAAATCTATATTTTCTAACTCATCATGGAAATCTTCCGCTTCAAATGGTAATTCACCATCACCCCACGTATAAGATCCTAAAATGATTCCATCATAAGCTAATAATTCTTCAGCATCCATACCTTCCATCTCTTGTAATACTACTTCATGATCAAAGGCATCTAAACTTACTTTAATTAAATCAGCAATACTCTCTGTATTCCCTGACATACTTGCATACGCTATTAAAATTTTCGCCACTTTGGCATCCCCCTCTTACAATAAATGATTCTCATTCTCATTATATTAATAATGAGAATCAATTTCAATTATATTTTTTGCTATTTTATTTTATTCCATAAAAAAAAGAACAGATGACTATACAATCATCTGTTCTTTTTTATTACTTTTTAAAAATACCAAAGGGTTTTCCAACTGGTAATACAACTTTTCCGAAGTGTGTATTTAACACAGCTGCTGCTGAACCATAGAAAGATAATAATGAAATACATAGTTCAGAATACGCTGCTAAATTATGCATTGCGTGCGGCATAACACCTAAAGTACTTAATGAAAGACCGATAAATAAGAAATCAATAAGGACGAAAATCATAAATAATACTTTATGTGTTTCCATTGCACCAATTGTCATAAAGATCGTGAAAATCAAGTATCCGATAAAGGCTACACCGAGCTGTTTTGAATCTGCAGTTTGGGCTAATTTTTCGCCAAATACTCCAAGTTGAATTAACCAAGTCATTCCAACACCTAACCAAAATAGGCCGTACGCACCAAATGCTGTTGTACCGAACGTATTGTTGTGCTTTGCATCGTGAATGCATGCAAAGATTTGTGCAAATCCTCCTAAAAAGATTGCCCATGGTAATACAAGTGAAACGCCATCTGTTAAGCCTAACTTTTGAGACGATGCTACAAGTGTTACCATCGCTAATCCAAATAGACCGATTCCAGATGGATCTGCTGTTGTCATTTTCACATGATGTGTAGTAGTTTGATTGCTCATATAAACCTCCTGATTATAAACATACTCGAATACAATACTTAAATCAGAAGGCTATGTCAATGGTTTTTTTTGTATGTTGTCAGACCTTATATTCCATAATAATCAAATACACATTTGGCCACATCATAAGGTTTTACATTTAAATTTGGCAACTCATTTACTGGCATCCATAAAGGAATATAACTCCCTCTATCTTTCAGCTCGAACTCCTCGCCTTTACCACTTCCGAAAACTCCACCTATAATATGGGCATTATAATAATACTCCGTACCTTTATACTCCACCTTTGCAATCAGATGCTCCACTTGTATATGTACCCCTAATTCTTCATAAACCTCTCGCTTCGTTGCTTCTTCAGGCGTTTCTCCTTCTTCAATTCCCCCGCCTGGAAAAACAAAATACATCTCACCTTCTCGAACACGTTTTATAAGAGCGATTTTACCACCTTGTATAATTATAGCTGCACCGCGATTTCTTCTCACTTTATTACCTCAACACCAATCGCAACTGTTCCCCATTCTTTTTCTTGTTCTTTCGTATATATTCCGTATGTACTTTCTAACATTTCTTTTATACTAAGTTCTTCACAATCAAATAATTTTTTATCAATTTGTTCGTACATTGCTTTAAAGCTTTCGTATCGTTTTATCTCCGTTACTTTTACAGCCATCGTTTCTGCTGTCGTAAGGTTCGTAAATACAATTTCATCGTCTTGTTTTATAAGTTGACGTTTTTTATCGTATAAGCGTACTTCATATACTTTTTTTCCTAATTGAATCGACTGAAAAGGTTTATTATATAATCCCATTTCGTATCTCATACATTTCACTCCCTTTTATTCATCTTGCCTACTAACATTTTTGCACATTACCATTTCATACAACATAGTTCGCCTTACTTCACCTTACATATAATGTTCCATATCCATTACTTTCTTTAGAGAGGATGCTAAAATTGGTATGTTATATTTAAATCAAAAACCTGAATATAATAAATATGATATCGGTGATTATACTTACAGTAAAGTAGGCCCTATTATTTTTTCTTGGAATGATGAAACAAAATTAAAAATAGGTAAGTTTTGTTCATTAGGAGAAGAAGTCGTTTTCGTACTTGGCGGTGAACATCGTGCTGATTGGATAACAACTTATCCATTTAATGTCCTCTTCGAAGAAGGAGCACACATTACTGGTCATCCTTCTTCAAAAGGTGATATCGTAGTCGGCAATGATGTATGGATTGGTTATCAATCCTGCATTTTATCTGGTGTTACAATTGGTAACGGGGCCATTATCGGGGCCAAGAGTGTTGTTACAAAAGACGTACCTCCATATGCAATCGTCGCTGGTAATCCTGCCAAACTAGTTCGATATCGTTTCTCGCAAGAAATCATTGAAAAACTAGAAAACCTTGCATGGTGGGACTGGGACATTTCCGTTATAAAAGGAGCTATTCCATTTCTACTCTCCAACAAAGTCAACGAATTTTTCACTTCTCCCGAAGAAGAAGCTACTTGATCTAAACAAAAAGAGCATCCTATTCTTTCAGGATGCTCTTTTTGTGTTTATTTTTTATTTATTCGCAACTGATTACACGGAGAACAGTGAAATGGAATTTTGTCTAAACAATTAAAGTTTGTTTCACAAATTTGTTCTATCGTTGGAACAAATGGAATGACAACTATGTTACTATCTATTATTTGTGTAACAGGTGGCAATACTGTGCCTACTTGATGTTCGAAGCGAATACTCGCTTGATTAATATAATTTCCTGAACCACTTGGTGCACTCTGAACTGTTACTTGGAACGAAACTGTCCGTGCTTCACCTGGATTTAAACTTCCTATAAGAAACCCTGATACTGGGCTTACATTTGGCACTGGCGTATTATCAACAGTTACACTTCCAGGAACAAATCGAAAACTACTATCTAACATATCTTGAAAACGAATATTTTGTATCGCTGTATCCCCCGTATTCGTAATAACTGTCGTAAACGTAATAACATCTCCAATTGTTGCTGATTGAAGATCTGCCGTTTTTACGACTGTTGTTGAAACATTTTGAGGAATAAACGGGATAACAACTGTATTACTATCGCCTTCAACTACTACTGGCGGCTCATTAGGATTTACAGTTGCAAGCCCATTCGCTGTAGCTGTATTTGTTACTAAGTTATTTATTTGCCCTCCTGTTATTACAACTTGGAAATTAATAATTGCTGCATCATTCGGCTGAAAATCACCTAAAAGGATACCGGTATTCGGATTGGCAAATGGAAAAGGTACATCATTTACCGTTACCGTGCCATTTATAAATAACGTATTTGGGTCAATGATGTCTGTTAAAATAATATTCGTCACAGGAACTGTACTATCATTTATAACAGCAATTCCGTAAGTGACAACATCTCCTACCATTGCTACTTCAAAGTTTGCTCCTTTTGCAACAAATAAGATTGCAGTATTTACCGTTACAATAACTGTATTACTCGTGTCCATCACTGTAACTGGCGGTTCCCCTGGTACTAAAATATATTCTGCCGATGCCCCAGCAACGTTCACTACTGTACCACCATCTGGAAAACTTGTAATTGTAGCTTCATATGTTACAATCGCCGTCTCACCGACTGGAATGTCTAAAATCGTAAATCCAACCTGCGGATTTACTCCTGGACGTGCTACTCCATTTACCGTTACACTATTTGGTACAAAAGCCGCTTCCGGAGATAACACATCAATAAATTGAACATTCATTGCATCAGCCGTACCAGTATTTAATATGCGAACACGGTACGTTACCGTTTCTCCTACTCCAACAATTGAATGATCTACTTCTTTCAGCATATCTAAACTGCCTCTATTTACTGGTGTGACTGTCGTATTACTTGAATTCGTAATTGTAAACGGTGGTTCTCCTGGAATCAATTCAAAATCTCCAGTTACTCTCACTGTATTCATAATGCTACTAGAAGGCGGAATTACGATTACATTTACTTCAAATGTGATTAGTATGCTATCTCCTACTGCAAGATCCGGTAATGAAAAGCCTACAAAAGGATCTAAACCTACTTGTGGAATCCCATTTATCTGTACACTCCCTGGAACGAATTCTAAACTAGGTGATGGAACGTCAATAAATTGCACATTTGTCGCTGTTACCGTTCCTGTATTTGTAACTTGCACACTATACGTTAACGTATCTCCTAATCGTGTCGCCTGTTTGTTGACAGTTTTTATAACATTGAATCGCCCTCTATTTACCCTTGTTATTGTCGTATTACTCGGCTCTGTTACTACAACTGGTGGTTCTCCTGGTACTAAAGTAAAACTTCCTGTTATATTTGCAACATTCGTTATCGTTCCTGAAGATGGAATATTTGTCACTATCGCTTGGAACGTCACTATAGTCGTATTGCCAACAAGTATATCGCCAATTCCAAACCCAGTAATCGGATTCAAACCAGGTTGCGGAGTTCCATTTACCGTTACACTATTTGGTACAAATGACGCTCCTGCTGAAATCGTATCAATAAACTGAACATCGTTAGCTGTTACTGTTCCTGTATTCGTTATTTGCACTGTATACGTTAATACATCTCCAACTAAGGTAGCAGCTCTATTGACTTGTTTAATAACATTAAAGCGTCCTCTATTTACAGTTGTGAGCGTTGTGTTACTTGGCTGATTTACTATAACTGGTGGTTCTCCTGGTACTAATATAAAGCTTCCAGTAACATTTGCCGTATTGGCAATTGTTCCGTTTGATGGAACACTAACAACGGTTACTTGGAATGTGACTTCTACACTTCCCCCTGAATTTATATCTGGAAGTGGGAATCCATTATTAGGATTGAACCCAGGTTGTATCACACCACCTATCGTTACACTATTCGGCACGAATGCTATAGAGGAAGGTAATACATCACTATATTGAATATTCGTCGCTGTCACTGTCCCTGTATTTTGAACTACTGTCGTATATGTGATTGTATCGCCTACTGCAACAATTGGCTCACTTACTGATTTTAAAACATTCAAACCAGGTTCATTTATTTCGGTTAATGTCGTGTTACTTGTCGTTGTTTCAGTAATAGGCGGCTCTGTTTCACTTACAGCAAATGTAGCCGTAACATCTACAAAGTTAACAACTGTTCCACCTTCTGGTATGCTCGTTACCATCTCTTGATATGTGACAAGTACAAAATCATCTACAGGTATATCTGGAACTGTAAAACCGATAAAAGGATCTAATCCTGGTGCTGGTACCCCGTTTATGCTCACACTTCCTGGTACAAATGCTACACCCGCGGAAGTAGTATCTATAAATTGAACATTCGTCGCTGCCACTGTTCCAAAATTAAAAATCAATACATCATACGTTAAAATTTCTCCTACAGTCGCTACTTCTTTATCTACTAGTTTTAACGGAAAAATAAACGCTATATTAATTGTCGTAACGACTAAATTTGTTAATATCGTTTCCGTAATCGGTGGTTCCTGCGGATTTGGTTGTGAAGTAAATGTAACGTCTGCATCATTTAATATGACTTCATTATCTGGAATTTCTGTAATCGTCACTCGGAACGTTACCTCAATACTTCCACCATTAATTAATAATGGAGTAACTGTAAATCCTATTTCTGGATTTAAACCAAGTTGCTGCACCCCACCTATCGTTACACTATCTTCTACAAATGTCGTTCCTTCTGGTATGACATCTTGGAAGAACACATCTGTAACAGGTATAATTCCTACGTTTGAAATTAGCACGGTATACGTTAATACATCCCCAACTGCTCCAGTTGCAACGTCAACTGTTTTGGTTGCTGTTACTTCACCAGGAGGAGGTAACGGTATCGTAACTACTGTCGTATTACTTGAATTTGTCGTTGTTACAGGGGGCTGTAAAGGATTTAATAAAAAAGTGGCCGTAGCAGCTGCCGTGTTTAGTACGGCTCCACGCGTGGATGGCGCAACTACTGTTACTTGGAACGTTACAGTCAATGATGTGCCAGCAGCTATATTAGGAAGCGTAAAACCTATATTTGGATCAAATCCAGGTTGAGGAGTTCCATTTATCGTTACACTATTTGCTACAAATGTTGTTTCTGGAGCAATTGGATCAATGAAAGAGACATTCGTTGCTGTTACCGTTCCATTATTTCTAATGACAACAGAATACGTGTAAATTTCTCCAAGTGCCGCTTGTTGTACAGATGAAGATTTTTGTATATTTAACTGTGCTGTGTTTACTTGCGTCACGACGAAATTGCTATTCGTAACAGTCGTTATTGGAGGATTAGCTGGATTTATAAGAAAACTTGCAGTAACGTTTGATTGGTTTCTAATATTTCCACCACTCGGGACACTCGTCACTATAACTTGAAACGTAACTGTAACGGTTTGCCCAACTGGAATATTCGGAACTGGAAAACCTACCACAGGGTCTGCACCTTGCTGAACAACTCCATTTATCGTGACACTATTCGCTACAAACGCAGTTCCAACAGGAATCGGATCTTGAAAAATAATATTTGTTGCAGGAACAGTTCCTGTATTTTGAATAAGAATCGTATACGTTAACGTATCTCCTACACCTGCTTGCGGTGTGTTTACACTCTTTATTACATTAATTGATCCTACATTCACTCGCGTCACAACAATATTACTAATCGTTACAATTGTAATTGGTGGCTGGAGAGGACTTACTTGGAAATCCGCAGTTACATTCGCATTATTCGGAAGAACTCTATTTGGTGGTACACTCGTGATTGTCACCTGAAAAGCAGCTGTTACCATCCCTCCTACTGGAATATTAGCAAGTGGAAATCCAGTTGTTGGGTTTAAACCGGGTTGAGATATCCCGTTTATTGTTACACTATTCGCAACAAACGTTGTTCCAGATGGAATTGGATCAAGGAATGACACATTTGTCGCTGCTACCGTTCCACTATTTTGTATACGAACTGTATACGTTAACGTATCTCCTACTCCTGCTTCAGTAGCGCTTACGCTCTTCATTACATTTAAACCTGAAGAATTCACCACTGTCATAACAGTATTACTTGGTACTGTTACAGTAATCGGTGGCTCTGTTGGATTTACAAGGAAATCTCCAGTTACATTCGCATTATTTACGACATTATTTCCTTGGGGAATTTCATCAATTAATACTTCAAACGTAACAATTACACTCGCGCCAGTAGGCAAATTATTTAATGGGAATCCAAGTTCTGGATCTGCCCCTTCTTGTAAAACACCATTAACAAATACACTGTTTGCAATAAATAATGTCCCTTGTGGAATTGAATCTTGGAAAAATACATTTGTAGCTGGTACACTACCCGCATTTATGACTTCGATTGTATATACTAAAACATCCCCTACCGTTGCAACATCCGTATTGACTGATTTCACAACTTCAAAATTCCCTGATTGTACAGTTGTATTCACAATGTTACTAGGAACATTGATTGTTACTGGCGGTTCGCTCGGATTCACTTGAAAACTTGCTGTTACATTTGCTTGATTTAAAATATCTTCATTTTCTGGATCCTGTACAATTAATACGTCAAATGTGACTACAACGGTTTGAGCCGCAGGAATATTTGGAAGAGAAAATCCTGTATTCGGATTCAATCCACTTTGCGGTACTCCATTAATCGTTACAGTATTTGCAACAAATGAAACAGCGGAAGAAATAGTGTCTTGGAAAAACACATTTGTTAACGGAACGTTTCCTGTATTTTGGACGGCAATCGTGTATGTTAAAGTGTCCCCTACTGCCGCTTGCGTTGTATTCACTTCCTTTATTACATTTAAACCACCTGTATTAACTTGTGTTACAACTGTATTCGTTTGTCTATTAATCGTTACTGGCGGCTGATTCGGAATAACGACGAAATTAGCCGATACATTTCCACGATTCGCAATCGTCCCTCCTGATGGCGTAGATGTGACTTGTACTTGAAAAGTCACTGTCCTACTTCCACCTGGAGATATATTCGCTACTGTAAACCCAGTCGCAGGATTTGCTCCAGGCTGTGAAACCCCATCTACAGTCACACTATTTGGAATAAAAGTCGTTCCAGTTGGGATCGGATCTTGAAAAATAACATTTGTCGCAAGTACATTTCCTGTATTTTCAATTGTAACGGTGTACGTAAGAACGTCATTAACTGTCGCAAAAGCTCTATCCACTGTTTTTCTCGTTCTTATATCAGCTATATTAATAGTAGTAAATACAGTATTACTTGTCGCTTGACCTGAAATTGGTTGTTGGCCAGGCACTGGAGTAAAGTTAAATGTTACACTTGCACGGTTCGGAATTGGATTTACAAGAGGATTAGATGTTACTCGAACTTGAAAGCGCACTACAGTCGTTTGTGAAGCATTAATACTTCCAAGATTAATACTACTTGATGGATTCGCTCCTGGACGTGCTACTCCATTTACCGTAACACTATTTGCGACAAATGTTGTTCCTGCAGGGATACTATCAACAAAAATAACATTGTTTGCAGCAACATTCCCATTATTCGTGACATTAACTGTGTACGTTAATACGTCATTAAGCGTTGCCGTCTGTAGGTCTACAGATTTTTGCATACTTATAGTTGCTTGATTCACTGTCGTTTGTACTGTATTTGAAGAAGACGTACTTGTAATAGGGGGACTACCGACAAAAGGACGGAATTGATATGACACCATTGCACGATTTGGAATAGGGTTTGGGTTCGGGAACGATGTTATTCGAACTTGAAATGTAACAATTCTTTGCGTGTTATTTGGGATTGTACCTAAATTAATTCCATTCGCTGGATTCGCACTCGGTTGTGTTACTCCACCTACCGTTACACTACCTGCTACAAATGTCGTTCCGTTCGGAATACTATCTTGTAATACAACGTTTTCTGCACTTCCTGTTCCTGTGTTCGGGACCGTAATCGTATAGGTGAGAGTATCCCCTACCCCTGCAACTGTTCTATTAACCGATTTAACAGGATTAATGATTGGACCTGTCGCATCAATTTGAACACCAAAACCAGCTGCAGCGTATCCATCTCCATTTGTGACAAAGCGAACAGTTGCTGACGTCTGATTGTTTACTAAAGAAGATGAGGCGTCTACATTCGTAATATCCCACCCTTGTCTTCGGACCGCTAAAGCGATTCCTAACGGCTGATTCAAATCTCCAAATGTGCCGCTCGTATCTAGATTGCCACTATCATTACAAATTTGTGATTGAAAGAAATTATTCGCGGGGTTTCTCGGTCCGAATAATGCGACTGTAGCATTTGCATTCGGTCCAAAGCGAAGCTGATCTCCAACAATGTTAGAATCACCTTCTTGAGCAGTTACGAGCACTCTTCCTGTAACAGCTCCTGTTGCTGGAGTAGCAAATCCTGAAATAGTAGCATCAACTGGCGGGGATGAAGCATCGATAATTTCTTGACCTGCATATACTGACAAATTCCGAAGTGGTAAACTTGCATTTTGATAAACTACCTCAAGCGTCCAGCCAGCTGAACGACTGATTGTTGGATCAGCTGAAGTTCTTGCAGCTGGCACGGCACCTGTTGTATATGTGCCTGCCCCACCTGCACTTACAAGATTCGTTACATTAGCAGAGCGAGCATAATAAAACTGGTTTCCTACCGAACCTTGCTGCGCAGTTGCAGGATCTGGTGCAACAGAAAATGTTCCTGCTGGTGTTGTAAATGAAATATTATCATTTAAAAATGCTGTAACATCCTCTGTATCGGTTCGGTATGTGCCGGCCCATACTAGTTCTGCGTATAAAACACTACTCCCTGCTGGAAGGTTCAAAATTGCACTTGAAGAATTTAATGGCCAGTCATTCGTTGTTCCTGCCGGGAATCCAGGCACTTGAAGCGATGTATTTATCGTTGTAAACACATCAATCGTGCCGAAGTTATTGTTTGGTGCAGGTGATGTAGGACTTAGTCCCAACGTGTTCCCAGTGAACGTGACAGCACCAGTTACTGTTGTTGTAAAACGATTCATAAAAGGCACACAATCATCTCATTTCATTTATAGTAAAAAGTGCTCTATACTATAAAATGTAGACAAACTATATAATGTACGTTGTCCAACAAAATTCCACATATATGGAGAGGAGTTTACTATACTATGCGCTACGTTATCGTAACAGGAACTTCACAAGGTTTAGGTGAGGCAATCGCCGTGCAATTGTTAGAAGAAAATACAACCGTTATCTCTATTTCTAGGAGAGAAAATAAACAGCTTGCAAAACTCGCAGAGCAAAACGACAGCAATTATATTTTCCATTCCATAGATCTTCAAGATGTACATAATTTAGAAACTCATTTTAACGAAGTCTTTTCATCTATTCAAAAAGACAATGTCTCATCGATTCATTTAATTAATAATGCAGGAACACTTGCACCAATGAAACCTATTGAAAAGTCAGAAAGTGAACAATTCATTACGAACGTTCATATTAATTTAATCGCACCAATGATTCTTACTTCCACTTTCATGAAACATACGAAAGACTGGAAAGTAGAAAAACGCATTATAAATATTTCATCTGGAGCAGGAAAAAATCCTTATTTCGGATGGGGAGCTTATTGTACAACGAAAGCCGGTGTAAATATGTTTACACAGTGCGTAGCTACTGAAGAAGTGGAGAAAGAATATCCTGTAAAAACTGTCGCTTTCGCACCCGGTGTTGTTGATACAAATATGCAAGCACAAATTCGTGAAACAAATAAGGAAGACTTTATTAACTTAGATCGATTCACCGCATTAAAAGAAGAAGGAAAGCTGCTGTCACCTGAATATGTTGCGAAAGCTATTCGTAACTTACTAGAAACTGAGAATTTCCCGCAGGGTGAAGTAATTCGAATTGATGAATAACAAAGAGGCACGCTATAATAGCGTGCCTTTTCATTCTATTTCTCTAAAAATATAAGTACAGACTCCATAATCTTCTCATAACCAATTTCTTGATAAATTTTATTTGATGTCGGATTTGCCAGGTCCGTATATAATGTCGTTGTTTTGTAGCCTTCATCTAACATACGTTGACTAAGTGCAGCGACACAACTAGATGCGTACCCTTTTTTCCGAGCTTCTTTCGGTGTATATACAAAATTAACTGTTATATTGTTTGTAGTCGGTCTCGTTTTTGCAGCTACAGAAATAATCTTCCCGTCTACTTCTAAACCAAATAGACAACGATTAGTAATTAATGTATGAGCAGTTTGTTTCGCTTCTTCTTTCGTAGTAGGAAGCTTCACATCTTCGCAAAATTGATATATCCACTGCTCTATTAATGTTAGCTCATCACTACTTACTTCTCGAAAGATTCCATCTCCGTTCCACTTTTTCTTTACTTGTTTTAATTCATATATACCTTGCTCCATTGCAACATTAGTTTTCTTATTCTCTAACACTGCAATCTCTTCCGCTAATTTCTGTACGATTTTTTTATTACCAATCAATCCAGGAATATGTGGATATACTTTCGTTAACTCTTTTGCAAGTTCCTTAATAGCTACTGCCGAAATCTCAGACGTAGCAACAATTATTTGTTTCTTTTCTTCTGTTTGAAGAAATACAGCTGCAATTTCTTCCTCTTGTTTTGCTACTCCTATAAATATCGGTTCTTGGACCATTTGTAATACACCTAATATGAGATTATTTTCCTGCTCATTCTTCTCTAAAAATGGTTTAACCTCTTCTGTAAAATTAAGAATCTCTTCATATACATGTAGTTGAATCATCGACAATCTCTTCTCTCTATTTATAGTTTCATTAAGTATTGGCGATTAATTCATTAAATCCTTCTTTTACGATTTAATAATATTCGAAGCTAACGTATTCAAATCATTTTCAGCTTGTAAAATTCTTTGTTTTTCCTTTTCAAATACCTCTTCTTCTTTTTGAAATGACTCTTTTCGATTTTTAATCATACGCTCAATCTCTTTTTTACTCGGTCCACCATATACATTTCTTTTTTGAATAAAAGCTTCTGGTGATATAATTTCTTTCCACTCTTCTTCTAATAAATTTACTTTCAAATTTTCTTGTAAGTATACATTTATCTCTTTGAAATTTAATTCATGTAACTCCTTTTTCTGCTCCAATGACATATTCGCAATCGCACTTGCTGCATGATGTGCATGCCGAAATGGTATTTCATAGTTTTTTGTTAAAACATCTGCGAAATCTGTAATCGTAATCGCGTGTTTATATGAACGACTTTTTAACGTTTCCTCTTCTACTTTCATCGTTCGAATAACTGCGTTCATCATACAAAAAACACGAATCGCCTTTTCAATTCCTTTATATAAATATGGCTGCAAGTCATCCTCCGTATCGACAATATCGCCAAATGGTGTATTATGAATCATTTGAAATACAGTAAATGCTTCCCCTAAAGCACTACTCGTAATAGCACGGGCATGTTCTATTGAAACAGGATTTCGTTTTTGCGGCATAATACTACTTATTTGCACATATGGCTTCGCTACAGTAATCCCATCATATTCTTTCGTCGCTAATAGTAAAAAATCATGAATCCATCTACTCGTATTCGTCATAATAACCATTAGTAACGAGCTAACTTCTAATAAATAATCTGCTCCAGCAACAGCATCATATGAGTTCTCAATTACATTTGTAAATCCAAGTAACTGTGCCACTCGTTTTCTCTTAATTGGGAAGCTTGTTGTAGAAAGGGCAGCTGCCCCCATTGGAGAATGATTTAAAAGATGATACGCTTTTTTCATTCTTTCTAAATCTCGTTGCATCGTATCATAAATTGCCAAAATATAATGACCAAATGTTGTCGGCTGCGCCGGTTGTGTATGTGTATACGCGGGCATAATTGTTTCCATATGTTCACCGGCGAGCTCCAGCATACTTTCTTGCAGCAATAAATGATGTTCCATTAACCGCAATACAAATTGCCGTAAACTCATGCGATACATCGTTACACCCATATCATTTCTACTTCTACCGATATGCATATTACTTACAAATTCACACTTTGCTTCTTGAGAAAGCAAATGTTCAACTAAGAAAAAAAGATCTTCATGTTGCTCTGTATATAGCAACTTCTCCTTTGGGATCCCCTCTACTTTTTTAAGTGCGGTTAATATAACTTTCGCTTCTTCTCTTTTCATTAACTTTTCTTCAGTTAACATAGTAATATGTGCCCTATGCACTTGAAACATATCTTTTAATAAATAATTACGCTGAAAATTAAATACGTGCTGTAATACACAATCTACATATGTTTTCCCAGGGAAATCAGCGCCTTCATTCTTAATAAACTCTTCTTTACTCTGTTTCATCACCTTTTCCCCTTTCGCCTAAGTGTTACTACCCATCATACCCAAGGATGGTGAAAAAGTGTTTGTACATAAAAATAAACTCGGCGCTCATAGCACCGAGTTTATTTAATAAAAGTCGCATCATACTTATCACTTTGCAACACTTGAAAGTGTAGATTTGCTAAATGTTTACGTATTTCAGCACTGTCATCCTCATTTAAATTATTTGCCAAGAAAACAATTTCTGTACAGTTTCCGCGTTTATCCATTGCATAAACTGCTTTTGTTACCGTCCATGGTGTATAACCATTCTTTTGTCCAGCATGCCTGAATGTTTTACGATATTTCTTTGCGCTCATATCTGTTTCAACGATATTCGCCCACACTTTTTCTTCCGCTTCTGTAAGACCACCTTGATGATTTGCCTTTTGAAGCAGTACCATATAATCGTTAGCGGAAGCAGCCGGCAATCTATCCGACCAAATTTTGTCGTAACGTTCCTCTAAATACAGAGGAATTTCCTTCTGTAATAATGGTCCCTTCTTTTTTAAGCGTTCATGAATAATCATAGCATATTCACGATATTGCTCTTGAGACATTTCTTTTAACTTTTTCTCTATTTTATATTTTGGAACATGTAATTCTTTATGCAAATATCCCGGAATGTATAAAGATGAAACAATCGGAAATAGCGGTTGATGTGCAGGAAGTGCTAAACTTTGTAAATTCCGATTAATATTGTCTAATCCTAATACCTCCATTAAATATTCAGTATTTGCATTAGAACTAAACTTAACCATTCCTTTTGCAACTTCTTCTAAAGAAACCGCTCCTTCAGTTATCTTTTCTTTTTTTTGCAAATAATTTTGCCATCTATCTTGTGCACCACCATCTGTACCCGGCACATAATAACGATTCACATCATTAATTGAAACGAAACTAGACGGATCGATTTTCCCCTCTGTAACTTGTTTCGTATATTCAAGCGCCACAATTAACTTCATCGTACTAGCAACTGGCAATACAACATCCGGATTCACAGAATACACGACTTTATCATTTCTTTTTATTAAAAGTGCACTATTCTTTTCATCTTTATGTTCTTCAATAAAGGATGCTATGTACTGCGCATCATCATTATTTGAACTCCACACCTTTTTCACTAAAAAGTTACCTGATATCAGCAAAACAAAAATACCCACAATCACTGCGCATACTATAGTTTTTTTCAAGTAAAATTCCTCTCCTATTGTGTAACTCTTCTCTATTTATCTCTTAAAAACAAAATAATGGAGATGATTATTTAAACAATCATCTCCATTATTTTAACTTGTATGCTACTATTATGTCTACGTCATAATTTTCACAAAATCCTCTAGAAACTTTTTATAATGTAAAGACCAGCCAATTTTAACCCAATTTTTCAACGCTTTTGCTTCAGGTTGCGGGCGAAAATCAGCGATACTTTCCCCTTTCGCAACTCCAACCGTATCTACATCAACACGACGATACACGTAATCTAAAATAGATGGATTTGCCGCTACCATCATCGTTACTACATCATGCACTGGGCTCCCTGTTATTTTAGGATTCAGATTTTTATAAGCTTTATAATAATAATTGAAAATCGGTTCTATTAATTTCTTGAAATTCGTTTTAGAATGTTTCGTAATGTATTTCACCATCTCCGGTGTAATAATCGCTTCTGATGTAACGTTAAGCGGTATTAATGTCACATTTTTTGCATTTTGCATAACTAATTGTGATGCAATTGGGTCACCATGAAAATTGGCTTCCGCGACTGGTGTAACATTTCCGGGCATTAAAAAAGCTCCGCCCATTATATAATATTCTTTCACATACTTCATCATTGGTTTTTCTAAAATAAATGCCGTCGCTAATGTTGTTGATCTGCCGGCATCAACAATGATTAGTTCTCCTTTATATTTTTCAATGATATCGAAAAATGCACAAAAAGGTTTAATATTGGGAGAAAAAGTTTTAGGAGGCTTAATAGGTCCCAAACCGTCTACCCCATGAATTTCCGGATAATATGTTACAAAATCCCCAGATAAAGGAATTTTTGCTCCATTAATAACAGGTATATCTTCCCGACCCGCTATTTGCAATAAATATGCCGCATTACTCGTCGCCTTTTCCTGAGTTACATTCCCATATCCTGTTACTACTCCAACAATATCAATATCAGGATGCAATAATCCATACATAATTGCTAAAGAGTCATCAATTCCTGGGTCTCCTAAAAATAATATTTTTTTCATAGACCTCAACTCCATCCCATCAATTGTTATTACTTTATGAATACATGACGGAATACAGAATGAAAAAGATAAATTTTGTATAAACAAAAAACGTAGGAACTTCATATTAGAAGTTCCTACGTTTTTCTATATTTTCATGCTACTTTTTTCATCGTGACCATACTACCAATTATATAAGAAATAAATGCAAAGCAAATCGGGAAAACAACTGTATGTATACCGAATGGATTAGGGTAGCAAAGGTGAATAAACATATAGGAACCTACTCCAACTAAAATAGATGCGAGAGCTCCAGTTGCATTTCCTTTTTTCCAATATAAACCTAACACAATCGGCCAAATGAACGCTGCTTCTAAACCACCGAAAGAAAATAAATTTAACCAAATTAAAAAGTCTGGTGGCTTAATAGCGGCAGCATATACGAGTAATCCTACGATACCAGTAATCAATAGGCTACCTTTCTTTATCGTACTATCCGCGGCATCTTTATTTATGTAGTTCACATATATATCTTTAATAATTGACGAACTTACAAGTAATAATAATGAGTTCACAGTAGACATTATCGCTGCCATTGGTGCAGCTAAGAAAACTCCAGCTAACCAAGGTGGCAACACTTCCATCGCGAGTAGCGGCATTACTTTATCTGGTACCGTTATGCCTGGAAGGACTACTCTTGCAAACACACCTGTTAAATGCATACCAATCATAATTGTACCGACGACAACCGTTCCAATGATTAATGCTTGGTGCATAGCTTTTGAATTTTTATAAGACATAGCACGCACACTAATTTGCGGTAATCCAACGACACCAATCCCAATTAAAATCCAAAATGATGTGACATATGATTTCGTTAAACTTCCATCCGCTCCGAACGGTGTTATTAGATTCGGATTAATTTGAATAAGTTCCTGCATAATCTTTTCAACTCCGCCACCAGCAATGACAGTAGCAATTAAAATGATTGTTGTTCCGACTAACATAATGATTCCTAATAACGTATCTGATAAAGCGACTGCACGAAATCCACCAATTAACACATACACAAGTACAGAAAATGTAAATAAAAATAGTGCCGTTGTGTAGGAAAGTCCTGTTAGCGACTCAATTAATCGTCCGCCGCCAACCCACTGGGCTACTGTTGCTGAGAACAAAAAGATTATAATACATAACGCAGAAAGAACAACTACCGCTTTATTATTGTATCTGCCCTTTAAATAATCAATAAGCGTAATTGCTTCCATCTTTCTAGCGATAATAGCAAACTTTTTACCAATAACCGTTAAAACGATATATCCTGTTACAACTTGAATCGCTGATAACAGCACCCATCCAAGACCCATATTGTAAGCAATACCAGGCCCGCCGATAAAGCTACTTGCACTACCGTACGTAGCAATCATCGTCATAGCTAATAATAAGCCCCCAAGTTCACGCCCACCAAGAAAATATTCTTGTAAAAATTTATTATTAGCGGTTGCTTGTACACGTCTTGATGCATATACACCAATTAAAAACACAACGATAAAAGAAATTATCATTGGGATTATTACATACCAATTCATCTATCATTCCTCACTTTTTTCTTCCTCATCGAGTGAAATATCTTGAAATAAAAAACGAACAACTAAAATAAGCAAACTAACCATTACGATAAATCCAACGATACAGCTATAAAAAAACCATGCTGGAAAACCTAATACATATGTATATTCACTCGGATCCTTATTTCCAAGCCCATAGGCAAATCCATACCATATTATAAAATTAATAATAGCTAATCCAAGACCAATTAACGCTTCTCTATGGGCAACTCGAAAGCGCGGATCATCATGATAATTCTTCATTTTCCCCCTCCTCTCACGATGTATAATTGTACCACTGTTTTTCTAGTTTTTCCTACTAGAAAACAAAAACGCGCAGGATTTTTTGTAATTATATAGAATACAATGTTTCATTACATATTTTTTACAATTGTAACGAAAATGAAATTTGAATTTTCAGCGTTTTTTATTTATGATTTTAAGTAGAGGCTTTTCATCTAGTTCCCACATCCTTGATTTCAGAATAAACGCCGTCTCGTACTGCGTTTAAATTATATTTTCAAGGGGGTTATACAATGAGTCAACTAGCTGTAAATCTTCATGAAAAGGTAGAGAAATTTCTTCAAGGCACAAAGAAACTATATGTGAACGGAGCGTTCATTGAAAGCGCTTCCGGAAAAACATTTAAAACGCCTAACCCAGCAACTGGTGAAACACTCGCTATCGTTGCTGAAGCTGGTCGCGAAGACATTCATAAAGCTGTGGTAGCTGCTCGAATGGCTTTCGATGAAGGTCCTTGGTCACGCATGAGCACCGCTGAACGCAGCCGTCTTATGTACAAGCTCGCTGATTTAATGGAAGAGCATAAAGAAGAGCTCGCACAGCTCGAAACGTTAGATAACGGAAAGCCAATCCGTGAAACAATGGCGGCAGACATACCACTTGCAATTGAGCATATGCGCTATTATGCTGGCTGGGCGACGAAAATTGTTGGTCAAACAATTCCTGTTTCCGGTGATTACTTTAACTATACACGCCATGAGGCTGTTGGTGTCGTCGGTCAAATTATCCCTTGGAACTTCCCACTTCTTATGGCAATGTGGAAAATGGGAGCTGCGCTTGCTACAGGATGTACAATCGTTTTAAAACCTGCAGAACAAACTCCACTATCCGCTCTATATTTAGCTGAATTAATTGAAGAAGCTGGATTCCCGAAAGGTGTTATTAATATCGTTCCTGGATTCGGTGAATCAGCTGGACAAGCACTTGTTAATCATCCACTCGTTGATAAAATTGCATTTACTGGTTCTACTCCAGTCGGTAAACAAATTATGCGACAAGCATCTGAATCATTGAAACGTGTTACTTTAGAGCTTGGCGGTAAATCACCGAACATTATTTTACCAGACGCCGACTTATCTCGCGCGATTCCTGGTGCACTTTCTGGTGTTATGTTTAACCAAGGACAAGTATGCTCTGCTGGATCACGCCTATTTATCCCAAAGAAAATGTATGATAATGTCATGGCTGATCTCGTCCTCTATTCTAAAAAACTAAATCAAGGTGCCGGTCTTAACCCTGAAACAACAATCGGTCCTCTCGTTTCCGAAGAACAACAAAAACGTGTAATGAGCTACATTGAAAAAGGGATTGAAGAAGGCGCTGAAGTACTTTGCGGAGGAAGTAATCCATTCGATCAAGGCTACTTCGTTTCTCCTACAGTATTCGCTGACGTAAATGACGAAATGACGATCGCAAAAGAAGAAATTTTCGGTCCAGTTATTTCTGCAATACCTTTTAACGATATTGATGAAGTGATTGAACGTGCAAATAAATCACAATTCGGCTTAGCGGCTGGTGTGTGGACAGAAAATGTTAAAACAGCACACTATGTTGCAAGTAAAGTACGTGCTGGTACTGTATGGGTAAACTGTTATAACGTCTTTGATGCAGCATCTCCATTTGGAGGATTTAAACAATCCGGTCTTGGCCGCGAAATGGGATCTTACGCGCTGAACAACTATACAGAAGTGAAGAGCGTTTGGATTAACTTAAATTAACGAGAAAGAACCTGACCTACTCGGTCAGGTTCTTTTCATTATGTATTCATTTACACTTGCAACCCACCGCTCACATTTAATACCTCTCCTGTAATGTAAGACGCATACTCTGATGCTAAAAAGGCAGCTGCGTTTGCAATATCTTCCGGCGTTCCGATTCTTCCAACTGGAATCGCTCCAACCATTTTCTCTTTTACTTTATCCGGTATTGTTTTTGTCATATCAGTATCCATAAATCCTGGACAAATCGCATTACACGTAATACCAAAACTTCCAACCTCTTTCGCTGCTGTTTTTGTTAAACCTACAACCCCTGCTTTTGTAGCCGCATAATTTGCTTGTCCAATATTTCCTTCCCTACTAATAGAAGAAATATTAATAATCCGCCCATACCCTTGTTGCCTCATATAAAGAAGCGCTGGCTGCATACAGTAAAAAACGCCAGTTAAGTTCACTTGTAATACTTGTTCCCAAGCTGATTTCTCCATCTTATGTAACATTGCATCTTTTGTAATTCCAGCGTTATTCACTAAAATATGTAATGTACCAAATTTTTGCACCGCATATTCAATTAACGACTTCGCTTCATTTTGATTACTCACATCACATCGATATAAACTCACATCATACCCTTCATCTGATAATTCACGTGTCGTTTTTTGTAGCTTCTCTTCATTTACATCACTAATTAATACTTTGGCCCCTAGTTTTGCAAAAACTCGTGCGATTTCTTTTCCAATCCCCTGCGCAGCACCCGTTACAACAGCTGTTTTCCCATTCAACAATTCCATCTCTATCCCCCATTTCTATTAGTTATATTGTATATTTCGGCTCTATGCTTTCCAAATCCTCTTTGTATAAAAAAGTCTATTTGTGTCAAACTAACTTTGCAACGCCGCATAAAACACAAGGAGATTGTGTCGAATGAAAAAAAAGAATGTAAATCAAAACAAAGCTGCCGATGGCATTGATGTTGAGTTCGCTCGCGAACTCAACATCAATGACTTAGAAGCAAACGCACGTGCAAATGCCGCTGATGCACGTCAAAAACGCCAATCAACAGAAAAATAAGGAACTACAACGTTCCTTATTCTTTTCAACAGGGACCTACTACCCATCAAAATAAACCGAGAGTATCTCTCGGTTTATTTTCTATATTTCTTTACGTAGTGCGCTAAAGCAAGTAACGGATATATATGCCCATAACTATGATAGCGAATATAAAAGCCCCCCGGTAACCCTGTACCAGTAGGATATTTTTCATTCATAGTAGACTGCGCGAGCAAATATGTAATTCCTTTTCGAATAATCGGTGTTTCTTGGTCGTAGTAAGAAATGAGTGCATCAAGTGCCCACGCTGTTTGTGACGGCGTACTAAAAGGTAAAGAAATAAATTTTTTCTCTACACTACTTTGACAGGATTCTCCCCACCCTCCGTCTTCATGCTGCAAATGTTCGAGCCATGAAGCTGCTTTTTTCAACGATGGATGAGTAGAAGGCACTCCTAATGCACGTAAGCCTGTCATCGTTGCCCATGTCCCATATATATAACATATCCCCCATTTTCCATACCATGATCCATTCTGTTCCTGTACATCCATTAACCATTTGATAGCTTTCTTTTTTTGCTTTTCAAGCAATTCATTCGGTGCATACGTTCCGAATAATTCTAACACCCTACCTGTAATATCTGGTGTGGACGGATCGGTTATCATATCACTCGCATTTTCAATCGGCAAATTCGATAGTAACTTGCTCGTTACCCCTCGTTCAAAAGCTCCCCAGCCTCCATCATTGTTTTGCAATCCTTTTACCCATTCCACACCTCTTCCCCACGCATCATCTACTCTATCATTCCCTCTACTTCGCGCTAACGCTCTAAGGGCAGCTGTAGTATCGTCTATATCAGGGATCGTCGTATTAACATCTGAAAATCCCCAACCGCCAGCTACAAGTGATGATGCATGTACGCTCCAATCTACCTTTTTAGTTTGTTGTTTTTGCAATAAATACTCCGTCGCCCTTTGAATCATCTTATTTTCATTTGTAACTTTAGCTTCTTGCAATGAATAGCTAAGTAAAGCGGTATCCCATACGGTAGAAGGAGAATTTTGCAAATGACTTCCTCTGTCCATCTTCCATATATAAGATTTTAATCCTGTCACAGCTTTCTCAATAATTGGAGACTGAATAGAGTGCCCTAATGCAAGCAAAGCATAAATCATATAAAACGTAGCACTGGCGTAACTATATAATGTTCCATTTTCATCTATACGCTCCTTCATAAAGCGCTCTACTTCTTCGTATCCTTTATGATGTAACGATAATGGATAAGATATTACCTTTTTCACATCACCTAAAAACGATTGAAACAGCGGAGACCGCTCCTCTCGAAACCATTGCCCACCCCCGCCTGCAATATGATTTAAATTTGGCAATAACTTTTTCTCTACACGGAATCTCTTATTCATACAAATCATCATCGGAATTAAATGTATACGCGCTGAGCTGCTTAGCCCAAATATACTGAGGGGGGAGTCATCTTGTAAAAATAAGATTGGCGTTGGAAAGTGAAAAAGCGCAGGAAATTCATATTCTCCATGAATCGCTAATAAAAATTTCGTCATAAAATGAGCACGAGAAACTCCCCCGTGTTCCTTAATAAACATTTCAGCTCGCCTCATATTCATAGCTTCTTTCGAATATCTTTCCGAAGCAAGTAAAGCAGCATATGCTTGAATCGTCGCGGATAAATTCCCTCCCTTTTCATCTTCGTATAATTTCCAAGTCCCTTCATTTGTTTGAAGAGATACTAACCTTTTCACAAACGGTTCTATTTCGTCATTTCGCCCTAATAATTTGAGTAAAAAAATCATGTGACAATCCGTTAGCAAAGCTCCTTCAAAACAAAATTGCCACGTTCCATCTCGCCTTTGCATCGTTTGAAGTACAGTCGTTCTCCGCTCTATCTCCTCATGCACTTTGTCATATAGTAGCACACCGCTCACCCACCCTTTCTAAGTCCGTATACGATATTCGAAAACTCATCTAAATATGTATGAAAACAAAGAAAAGCAGAACGTGTATTACACACATTCTGCTTACAAACAATACCCAACCCCAACAACAATTCCTAATAGTGCACCAACAACAACTTGATACGGTGTATGTCCAACGAGCTCATTTAACTTTTTATATTCTGTTTGTCTACCATGAAAAAAATCATTCAATATTTTCGCTTGCTTACTTACCGCAAGCCTTACTCCTGAAGCATCGTACATAACAATAATGGCAAAAATAGCGGCAACCGCAAATATTGGACTCTCCACACCTTCCACCACTCCGACACCTGTAGCAAGTGCAGTAACCGTCGAAGCATGCGAACTTGGCATTCCACCTGAAGCAAAGAACTTAGCAAAATCAAACTCGCCTGTTTTTATTAATTTAAAAACGACTTTCGTTAACTGTGCTAAAAACCAAGAAATTATAGCTGCTATAAGTGGATCATTATGTAAAATTGTTTCCATGTTTTTCAGCTCCTCACTGACTATAATGGAATTTCTATATAATATAAGTATAAAGAAAAATGCGTAGAAAATACTACGCATTATGATACTTTTGCTGATTTATTTTTAATAAATTTTGGTTGCTTCTGTAGTAGAAACTTTGTTTTCGCCATTGAAAAGACAAATAAAGCAATCCATATACAGAAAAACGCAATCATATGAGTAGATGTGAAATGTTCACCAAAAACGAACACACCTAAAATTAAACTAATAGTCGGCGCGATGTATTGTAAAAATCCTATCATATAGAGCGGAATAAGTTGTGCTCCTTTAGCAAAATAAAAGAGTGGTAACGCTGTAACAATACCTGCCCCTATTAAAAGAAACGTTGATATTGCCGAAATAGAACCGAACGAACCAAAGCCATGAACTCCTGTCATAAACAAATATATAAGTGCAAATGGCGTCACTAACATCGTTTCCATCGTAAGCCCAATTGTTGCATCATAATTTAATAATTTTTTCGTTAATCCATATAATCCAAATGAAAAAGCAAGTGAAAGAGAAACCCATGGAATTGATCCGAAACGTATCGTTAAAATAACAACGCCCAATCCAGCTAAACCAACCGCAACATATTGCCAAAAATTAAGCTTCTCTTTTAAAACAACTGTACCAAGTAAAATACTTATAAGTGGATTAATATAATACCCAAGACTTGCTTCGATTACATGGTTATGATTTACGGCCCATATGTATACAAACCAGTTTCCACTAATAAGTACCGAAGCAATTGTTAATGACATTAATAATTTAGGTCGTTTAAAAAGGGCCACTAACTCCCCACCAAACTGACGAAACCTCTTCGTTACTCCTAAAACTAACAACATAAAAACAAATGCCCAAACGATGCGATGCGCTAATATTTCATCTGCCGGTACTTCCTCCACCCATTTCCAATAAATCGGAAGGACTCCCCACATCGTATACGCACCTGCTGCATATATAATCCCCTGCTTTTGCTCTGCTGTTTGACTCCCCATCTTCCTTTTTCTCCTCTTCTCTTTTTTCTTCATTATAAAGTCTCACATACTTACTTTACCAATATTCAATCTGCATTTCTTTCGACATTCCTCTTGCAAATCCTTTATATGTATAAAAACACTCCTACTGTTATAATAACGAGCACTGGAATACCGAAGACAAATTTACTTTTATGTGTCTTATGATGAAACATATACATACCAATCCAAGCTCCAACCGCTCCTCCAGCTACAGCTGATAAAAACAACGTACTTTCTGGCGTTCTCCACTGTTTTTTCTTTGCTTTTCGCTTATCAAGCCCCATCATACTAAATGCTATAACGTTAATAATAATAAAGTATATCCATTTCATCTTATTCTCTCCCTTAAAAAATCCGCTTTATGTTAACACGAAAATAAGGTGCGCACAAATAAAAATGGCTATAGGTAAAAAAACTTTAGCCTACAGCCATAATTGTAATACCTTATACTCTATTTCTAATCTTACTATGTTTTTTCGCGTATATAAAATAAATAAAAATACCTACAATAACCCAAATTGCAAAACTGATTAAAGTGGTTTTAGAAAGATTTAATGCTAAATATAAACAACTTACTATCGCAAGTATAGGTAAGAATGGAACTAACGGAGCACGGAACGGTCTTTTCAAATTAGGATGTGTCTTCCTTAATACAATTACAGCTATAGATACAAATATGAACGCTGTTATCGTTCCCACATTCACTAAATTTGCCAACAAATTCAAGTCCAATAAACCTGCTAATACAGCCGCAAGAATACCCGTAATCCATGTATTAAAAAATGGTGTTTGATAACGTTTATGAACACTCGAAAATCTTTTTGGTAACAATCCATCTCGGCTCATCGAGTATGATACTCGAACAAATGCGAACATAGCAACTAACAGAACTGTTGTTAAACCAGCTATCGCTCCAACTGATAATAGACCAGCAATTCTATCCTCTCCTACAATACGCAGTGCATATGCAACTGGATCAGCTACATTCAGATCCGTAAATGGAACCATTCCAGTTAACACGAATGAAACACCAACATAAAGAATTGTACAAATGCATAAAGAGACAAGTAATCCAATTGGAACGTTACGTTGTGGGCGTTTCACTTCCTCTGCTGCTGTTGCAACTGCATCGAAACCTAAAAAGGCAAAAAATACAGTAGCAGCTCCTCCAATAACACCATGGTATCCAAAAGGAAGAAACGGCTGCCAATTCTCTGGCTTTACATAGTTTGCTCCTACAATAATAAATACTAAAATAACAGCCAGTTTAATAATAACCATTATATTATTTATACGTGCACTTTCTTTCACACCACGACTTAGTAAAAATGTAACAATTAAAATAATAATAACCGCTGGCAAGTCGATAATCCCGCCATTCCCCATCCCTGGTGCAGAAGCAATGATTGCCGGAATATGAATATTAAACCCTAGTAGCAATGACTGAAAATAGGCTGACCATCCCGCCGCCACCGCAGAAGTAGCTAATAAGTACTCTAACATGACACACCAGCCAACTATAAAAGCAAAAATCTCACCTAATGTCATATACGTATACGAATACACACTTCCTGAGACCGGGACTGTAGATGCAAATTCAGCATAACAAAAGGCTACACAAGCACATACAATTGCAGCTAACATAAAAGATAATACAATTGCTGGACCAGCATGTTTCGCCGCTACAATACCTGTTAATACGAAAATACCTGTACCAATAATTGCTCCAATTCCTAAAAGCGTTAAATCAATTGCTCCTAAAGTTTGCTTTAACACTTTTTTCTTTTCTTCATTCATTGCTTTCTTTATAAATAAACTCATTCGTAGAAACCTCTTTTTCAAAATTATCCCTTACTCATTACAATCTTTATTACTGTTGCTATTACACATTAATAATATTCATGCTTTACTTTCACTCCCTATATAGACTCCACAAATTACATAATTTAAAATCAGAAAAATCAATCTTCTAAAAACAAGCTTGTTTTTAGAAGATTGATTGAATTTATCACAGGATTAATTATATTGTCAACAATATAATTAATTCACCCGAATTGAATAATTATAAATAAAATAGCATTCCAAAATATACGATACCACTCACGAACACTGCCGATTCCCATTTTAATACAATTTCCATTATTCCAAAATTCATTTTTATACATTTAACTCAATGTAATCCCCGTATGCAAACATGATAAAATCAGTCGATTTGTTATATAGAAATAACTATTCATCTTATTAGAGCAATTAACTTTCCTGCAAATTACAAACAGTATTTTCACTTAAGACAATAAAAAAAGCGCAGATGTTCATCTGCGCTTTATTCTTCCGCTTCAATTTCTGTACTACTATTATCGATATGTTCCTTTCGAGCTTCTTCTTGCAGCTCTGCTGAAATCATTCCATAATAAATTTCTGGATATAATCCAAATATTTGATATACACTTCCTAAAAATGGCATCGGAATCCCTCATTTCTAAAGTTGTATTGTCATTCTTAAGGATTCCCTTTTCACTCATTATACATTCGTTTTTGGCACTTCTTCTTCATCGGGAACATGTAATATATTTTGCCATTTTTTATAAGGCGCACTATTTGGATCCACATACCCTTTCGCATACGAACGATCCCACAATTGTTTCATAAACATCTCTTTCTCTTTCTTTGCAACCATATCTGCACCTGTTCCGTAATAGTTTTGGAAATACAGCTCAATTTCATCAAGGAATAACCTTAACAAATCGTCAGATGTTTCTTCTAACGTCGGGTCATATTTTGCCTCACGGTCATACATTAAAATCATATCTAAAATATTATGAACATGCTCTTTACGGAGCCATCTTATATCTTGAGCGCCTAATACAAATGCATGTGTATATAAATGTCCACCTTGTATCATTGCCTTTTCTTGTTCTTCTTCAAATCGTGACAAGATGTTTTCATAAATAAACGGATTATGAAGCAATGCTCTGTGCAACTTATAACTTTCACTTGAAATATTTTTCCCCATCGACTGAATTAAAAAGCTACGGCCGACACCATTATATTGATACACGAATTGTCCATCAACAGCAACTAAGCTAATCCAGCGATACATATACGCGTATAGAAGAGCACGATTACATTTGTCGTAATCTAACTTCGTTTGCGTTGCATTCAAGTCTGGCATAAAGGCTGGTAAGTGCCAATATTTATCTAAATGCGGCGTCAAACTAGATTTTTTACTATTTAATTTGTTCACGCGGCGATAATACGATTGAAAATAATCACCTTTATCGTTCATAAAACCATTCGCAATATGTCCAGATGAAAGCTTAGGAAAATCTTGTAGCGATAATCCGTAATGAGCACGATAACAAATCACTTCAAATGGTGAAAACGCCTCGTTTACCGTATCTTTTTCTTTAAACATTTCTTGCAATAACTCTTCTTGCAATTCTTGTTTTAAAGATGGATGTACGCCCCAATATTGTAATTCTCTATGATGAGAAACTTTCGGAACGAACGGACTTGCTAAATGGAAAAGATCTTCAATTTTTTCACGAACGTATTCATCACGATCACGCTTCTTGAAATCTGCTTCTTTTCGCAATGCTTCAACGATATTAAGCTCTAATTTGTCACGATAGCGCACTTGAAGTTCGTCATAACAATAACTCAATATATGTTCACGATAGAAGTCTTCCACCTTTTTCGACTGAATTTCTTCGGCTTTCGCATCACGACAATATTCCCCGTACAAGCTCATATAAATTTCGGACGATATATCTTTCGGTAATACACCTAAATTTAAATGTTGCTGCATATCTTGCCAAATCTTTTCTTGCAATTTCTCTTCAGCTAATACGTATACATTCGTCGGGTTCGTTTTCCCCTCAAATTCCTTGCTTCGCTTTTGGATTTCAAACAATAAATTTTCACGTGTTTCGTATAAATTATCAAAGAATCTTTCCCAATATTGAATCATTTTATCAACTGCTTGGTATAGCGATTGATACACGAGTTCTAACAACATTTCTTTACGATACTCACTTAATTTGTGTACGTACTGCGTTACAATATCTTCAAATTCTTTTTTAAACAAACGCTGCTGATTATTAATCATTTTTCCAAACCAGCCTTGTTGCTGCGCAATTTCAACGCGGCGAACAGCCGTTACAGTTCCATCAATATTACTCACATTAAATTTCTTATCGTAGTTTTGAATTAAATTACGCTTTTGTTCATTATTTTCATGTAGTCGATTCATCTTCTCTACTAACTGCTTACGAATTTCATACAGCATAAAACGTGCTGCAACTGGATGAACTGGATCCGTTTTCTTTAAAAACCATGTATTTAATTGGTAAGACTGTCCTTCTGAGCCACTCGGTGTAAAGCAGTCTGATTCAATCATGTCATATAAAAGGGTAGTAACATGCTCATGTACACGGCTCGGAATGGCATAAGCATATAAACGAACCGCATGATCAACTCTCGCTACTTCCCCCTTCATTTGTTCCATCATTTTAAGCTTCGCAGCCGATATTTTGCACTCATGCTGCAGGCGGTTTAATTCCTCATCTTTTTGCACTGTACGGTGTACGTAACTCTCTACAGCATCTAAAAACAATTTTGATTTTGCAACACCGAGCTTACCACCCTCTGCCCCTTCACGTGTTTCATGGTACATTTGTCTATAAAAAATATGAGCTTGTTCTGGCCGAGTAGCAAGATGCTCTAAGTCTTCTAAATAACTTTTCCCGCGCTCTGGCTTTTCACGCTGCATACCACGTTTGACATCTTGGTCGTATCTTTGCTTTTTTTCTTGAAACAGTTGATCTAAATGAAGCCAAGATTCATCTAAACCTTGCACCGCCCATTTTAAAGCACAGTATTTCAAAACGTGCTCATACGGATAAATAAGTTTTGCCGTTCCTGCTCCGCAATATCTCCCTTTCCCACTCGATTCTGCCAATTGCTGAATTTGATTATCTTCTTGTGCAAAATGATTTGCAGACATTGGACTAAATAACTGTAAATAAATCGTATTTGCCATTTGCTCCATATAATCTGATAAATTGTGCAAATGGTGCCCATGTAAATTTTCATAATCATATAAGAAACAATAATTGTACGGTAAATGATGCTGCTTTATCGTATGGTTTGTTCTTCCGTCCTCATCCACTTGATCAGGACGATATTCTAATTCAATCGTTACGCCGCCTCGTTTTGATAATTCACCAGTCGATCCAAGCGTAATAGCGTGCAACTCTTTTAACGATGCATAACCATTCGCTTGCACAGTTTCAAACTCTTTCGCACTAACCGTTCTCGTCTTAACTAAAACATCTGGCATTAAAAACGCACCGCGAATTAAAATGTTATGATGCTGCAATTTCTTCCGGAGCATCTCACGCAAATATAATGCGATTTGTAAAAACATCCCTGAGCCTGTTCCGCCGGCTAGTGATGTTACAATAATGACACGTACACCATATTCGGTCTGATCACTTGTAACTGGAAAAATCTTCTCGATTTCTTGCCAAAACGATGTGAGTTTATCTTCTTTCATCGCAGCACGTAACGCTAACCGTGAAATGACGCGTAACTGTCCAGCCCCTTCTGTTAACGGTTTATCAAGTATAGTCGGATCCATCGGAAACCACTCTGGAATCGTTGGATCTCCCGCAATATACTCTCTCGGTGTTTTACTCGAGCTCGTTTGCGTCTTAAACTTCCGAATATGATCAAATTTACTCAATGTATTCACATCTGTATCAAATACATGCATCGCTACCTTTTTACGACGCTCCTCAGGTAATCTTTCATATATTTGATGTGTGACAGTACTACCGATTCCACCTAAGCCAATTAAAATTGTTGGAACTTGTAATGTCATGTGAACCACCTTCCTATTCTTGCTTGTTTGAAAAGAAGAATAAAGAGAGCCGGGCCTCCTCCGCCCCTCTTACACCCTATCTACTATTCACATTCGTACCGGTAAATCTCCTTACCATATCCTCTATCAATTACTAAAAGTTCATTTGGATACAACGTCTTATGCTCCATTCCTACCTCTTCCTCTGTTATAAACATCCCATCAATAATCATCCCAACCACTTGTGATTCTTTCGCTACAAATATAGATTTCGATCCTTTTTTCGCTATTAATGTTACAGATTGCACCGCCTTTCTTTCTGCTCGAAATGGAATGCCAAAATAGTGCTTCCACCATTTATTTTTAAGTAACTCTGGTTCAGATTGATAAAGCCAATCTTTCGCTACTTCTTGATCCCATTCGTAATATAGTAATGCTTTCCGATGAAATCTCGGACGAACAATCCATCCTAAAATAATAATTCCTACTATTAAAAGTAATAAAGTAATAGGAATTACAAATTTAAAAACGAGCGCATACTTCTCAAAAAACGGCGCATTTTCAATGTGCAGTACGATCTTTTCCTTTACTTCTTGTAATTTTGAATCATTGATCGTGATGGTAGCCTCTACGGTGCCGGTATCTGTAAAATTGAATGTGTCGGAGTAATAAGGTCGAGGATAAACATAAACTTGACTACCATGCTGTTTTAATTCATAGTTGATCGATTGATTCGATGTGACACCAGTAGATTTTAATAGTTTCTTTACAGCCTCTTCTGTCATCGGTTTACCATTTAACTGGGGCTGTAAAATAAATGGTTTACTATGTTCTAAATTTGTTACCTTTTCTTCATAATCTTTCGTAACAGCTTGAAGTTTTAATTTTGGTTTTTCAGCTGGTTCAATCTTGAATTCTTTCGTCTGTCTATAAAATCCCTTTATATTCATATGGACTTTCCCGCGTACTAACTCTTTACCAACCTGTGTCTCGTAATAAAACACATGGCTTTTATCATCCCATTTCATCGGATACTGCTTTCCGTCTATTTCTACTTCTGCTTCGAAATAAGAAGTTTGAATTGGTAATTCAGTAGGTTTCGCTTCAATAACAGCTGTCACACCTTCATACATTTTCTCAACATTTTTTCTATCTTTATCATCTTTGTCGTACGTAGAAACAGTATAATTAAGCGCTGGTTCAACAAGTACTTGTAATCCCTCTTTCTCAATGTCCTGATCCACTTCTATCGTATATGTCCCTGGCTTAATCACTTCCTGGTTCGCTGTACTTACATGCACTATATTTCCGAATAATTTAGCTTCTCCTGGTGCATGTATAGAAAAAGAAGACTGCAATTGTAACGGTTTGGAAAGTTGCATAACTTTATAATTAGACAAAGAAGGTGATTGTCGTACAAGCGTCATACGCTTTAATGGAAACGGTGTTGTAATCTCTACTTTTTTCCCTACTATTTTCGTTTTGACAATCGACTCAACAGAAGAAAATGGATCACGATTTGCAACTAATGCTGCCACTTGATTCACACTTTGTACAATACCATCCTCACCGCTAGACGGCATGACAACTCCATTCATTTCTTTTTTCCAAATCTCTTTAAACGTATTTAACTGCAGCTTCTCTTGCTGCCCTAAATCCTCTTCCATCGTGATTAAGACTGGGTGTAAAGAGATCTTTTTAGAATCCATCTCTTTCTTAAACTGTGCTAACTTCTGTGTAATTTGTTCTTTTCCGCCAATCTTATCTTTCTCCAAATCATTAAATGCCCCGTCAGTTAATACAATAAGCCAAAATTCACGTTTCCCATCTATATCTGCTTCCTTTTTTATAGATTGCATCGCCGTTTCTACTGCGCTAAATGGAGTATTTAAATATGTTTTCCACGCCCCAATCCCCTCAATTTCTGTTTGCCTTTGATCCTTTGTTAATGAAATGTTTAATGGAGCATCCGGCTTACTCATTGGAACGTAAGAAAATTTATCTTTCTCATCTAATAGCGCAACTAAACTTTGCAAGGCGTAATTGGCATACTTCCAGCGATCGTTATTTCTCATGCTGCCCGAATCATCATATACAAGTGAAACGACCCTTTCCTTTGCCTCCTCTCCTTTTGCAAAAACTGAAAAAGGTAAACATATAAATAGAAACAGCATGAACGTGGCACAAATTCGAATTTTCATGATGAGGCTTCGCCACCTTTGTAGACAAATTCCTATGTTTAAATTTATGAGAGGAAACAAGATATATGACTTGTATTTTAGGACAACAGTTCACAGCAATTACATTATGTAAACAAAAATGAACTACTCCCATATTTTATTTCGAATTTTTTCCTTATTATATATATCTGAAATAACACATAGATTTCATACTTTTCCCGCTATAAATTCCACCATTAAAGTTTGATTTTCTTTTCAATACAAGAAATAAAGAGCACGCTATAATTAGCGCACTCTTTACTTCTTCACATATACTTCAACAATCGGATTTTCCTTTTGATCTGCATGTAAACGTATATTCTCTTCACCCGTATTATAAATGCTAGCTACCAGCATAACTGTTAACAAATTAGGGATTTTCCCGTCACTTCCATATTTTCGTTCAAGAGCTTCTGTATACTCGAAATCCAAATCACCCTGCACATATGTATACACTTCAAAACCATCTTTCAAATTACATACGACCGTATCAATAATATCCGCCCCTACTTGTTTCTTCATTTCACCTCGCAGTGCTTCTATTAATTCCTCCCAAGGAACTTCGTACGTCTGAAATTGGTCTGTAGATTTCATTTCTCTTCCTCCTCGTTATGTATCCTGTTCGTATATTTCCCCTTTCGTATAACAATTATGATAGATAGGTCATTCGTACAAGCCGCACTTGTCCTGCTTACATATCGTATTACGGTAATACGGAAGGAGGAAAGAACATGCATAGAAAAAGATGTTATGATACATGCCAACGTTATTTCGGTAAAGTTGTTCGAATTGAAGATCGGGATGGTCGCATTCACTTAGGCAAAATAATAGATGTAACAAACGATTCTGTTTGGATTGAACCAATGCAACAGCGCTCATCTTTTGATACAGGATTCGGGTACTATAACGCATATTCAAACGGCGGATGTGATATTTGCGGTGGTATTAGCAGATGTGATAACTGTGGATTTGGATGCGGTGGTGGATTCGATGGTGGATTTAGTGGCTGTGGATGCGGCGGTCGTGGTTGCGGTGGTTGTGGCGGCGGTGGCTGGGGCCTTGAACTCGGATTTGGCTTTATTTTTGGAATTACTTTGGCTGCATTATTTTTCATCTAACATAGTAAAGAGTTGACTATCTTTAGCCAACTCTTTTTCTATTTTTCACATATAAAAATCCGATGCCCTAAAATATGTTGATACATAAGCAGTACTTGTTCGTGTTGCACCCACGCCCCATACAATTCTTCCGGAATAAACGGTGATACATTCCACTCTGGCTCTTCCACATGTCCTGCAACTGTTTCTGCAATAGTTCCGCCACCCGCAATTGTAATTCTTTTAAAATTTGCTGCTTGAAATAAATGAATCCACTCATTCTCAGTTAATAATTCTTTCATACCGTATAACTGTCCAATCTTTTCCTCCTCTTTCTTCTCAATATGTTTTTCGGTAATCATTTCAATGACAACAAGCTTTCCATCCTTCTGTAATACACGATAACATTCCGAAATAACCTTTTCTTTATTTGTAAAAGCGAGTATAGATTCTCCAAGTACAAGCTCAAATGAATCATTTAAACACGGTAACCCTTCTACATCTCCTTGAATCAATTGTATATTTAAACCATCAAACAACCATCTATCTTTCGCTTTTTGAATCATAATTTCATTCTTTTCAACCGCTGTCACTTTATAACCCAATTCTTTTGTCATATACGCCGCTGTTTTCCCCGTGCCGCAACCTATCTCAAGGACATTTGCTCCGTGTCTAAGTGGTAATTGAGATAGCAATTGTTTCGTTAGCGTAAAACCACCAGGATGAGCACTCCCTATTCCGTAATAAGCTAAAAAATCAATGTACGAATTTCTTTTCATGGGATTCTCCTTCATTTTTCTATAATACTTATATTCATTCATAAAAAAGTGGTGCAAAAAAAAACATTTCCAAAGTGCTTTACTACACCTTAGAAATGCTTTTATTTGTTATTATTTCTCTTCTACATACGCCCATTTGAAACTATATTCCGGACTAATATTATGTTTCACAATTCCCTTTACATTTGGTTGCATAACATATGATCTAGCATTTTGATATAAAGGTACAAGTGCTACATCATCTTCAAGTAACACTTTTTCTGCCTTCCCTAACTCTTCCCAACGTTTCTTTGCATCAGACATTAATTCTGTTTTACTCTTTTTAATACTCTCATCATATTTTGAATTTGAGTAACTCATTTGATTCTGAGAATTCGTTGTTTCAAACATATCTAAGTATGTCATCGGATCTGCATAATCTGGGCTCCAACCACCATATGCGATATCATATTCTTGCTCTGATTCTAATTTTAATTTTTGCTTAAACGGCTGAAGTTTAATATTTACTGTTACACCTTTTAAGTTTTTCTCAATCTGATCCTTTACATACTCTCCAACTTTTTTCGCATTACCAGTATCGTAGTTTAAGAATTCAATTGTCACCTGATCTTTTCCAAGTTCTTTTTTCGCTTCGTCCCATGCAGCCGCAGCCTTTTTAGTATCTTGTTTCAAACCATTTTTAAATGTTTCTTGGAAATCTTTACCGTCAGGTCCAGCTGCTAAACCCTTCGGAACTAAATAATCGGCTCCTTTTGAACCATCATTTAAGATGACATTTGCTAAATTCTTTTTATCTATCGATAATGCAATTGCTTCACGTAATTTCTTGCTTTTTAGTGGTGTATCTTGACCAGCACGCTTTTGATTTAAACGTAAATAGAATGTACTTGGTTCTGAATATGTTCCAAACTCATCTTTTTTATTTCTATACTTATCAACGAATTCTCCTGATAAAAGCGCGAAATCAATTGCACCTGTATCATATAAATTTACCCTTGTAGCTACTTCTTTTACTACACTGTAATTAATTTCATCTAGTTTTACAGTCTTTTTATCCCAATATTGGTCATTTTTCTTCAATTTCCAGCCTTGCTCATGTTTCCAATCAGTAAGTACAAACGGTCCATTATAGACTGTCGTATCAGATTCTAAACCGAACTTCTCTCCTTTTTCTTTTACGAACTTCTCATTTAATGGATAGTATGATGGGAATGCCACTAAGTTTAAGAAGTATGGTACCGCTTGCTCTAATTCTACTTCAAGCGTATAATCATCGGTTGCTTTTACTCCTAATTCAGTTACAGGTTTTTCTCCTTTATTAATCGCTTCTGCATTTTTAATATAGTAAGTAATAAATGCATACTCAGCAGCTGTTTTTGGATCTAATAGACGTTGCCATGCAAATACGAAATCTTTTGCAGTTACTGGATCACCATTTGACCATTTTGCATCTTTACGTAGCTTGAATGTATATTTTTTACCATCCTCGCTTTTTGTGCTAGATTCTGCTGCAGCTGGGATTGGCTTATTATCTTTATCAAGACGATATAATCCTTCCATCGTGTTTCCTAAAATTTGTGAACCAAGTGTATCCGTACTTTTCGAAGTATCCATCGTCGGAATTTCATTCGTTTCTGTTCGATTTAATACTTGTTTTGCTGCATATTTAATATCGGATTTTTTCTCTTCCCCACCATTAGACGTTGTAGTTGTTTTCTTCTCTCCACCTGATCCCGAGCAAGCTGTTAATGCCATACTCATTGCTAGAACTGGTGCTACAACCGCTGTTAATTTTGTCATCTTTTTTCTCTTCATTTCTTTGTACCCTCCCCAATTATATGTACGATATTAACAGTTAGAGATTCTCTATTAACTTTCGTTATCAGAAAATTCTTATTAATTAATATTCTACTATTTTTTCTGGTTTTGTAAAGTATTTTTGTAAATTTTCTAAATATTTATTTTTTTATGATAATAACTTGCTATTTTACTATTACTACTATATGAATCATCCCCCGTCTACTATATGTAAACATATCCCCTCTTATTCTTCTCTATTGCTATGTTCTATATTTTTCTCATCAATATGAAATCTCTGCTATCATTTATCTATCCAATTGTTGAACTCCTTTCTAATTTCCATGTGCCTTATTCTCCTATTCATACAAAAAAAGCATTTCAAAAGCATATTAACCACTTTTGAAATGCTTTCATATTATTTCTTTCCGCCATCCTCAGTTACATACGCCCACTTAAAGCTATATTCTGGACTAATGTTGTGTTTCACAATTCCTTTTACATTCGGTTTCATTACATATGCTCTTCCTGTTTGATATAAAGGAACTAATCCTGCATCTTCTTCAAGGAATAATTTTTCTGCTTTTCCTAACGTTTCCCAACGTTTCTTCGGATCAGACAATAATTCATTACCCGCTTTTTGTACCATTTCATCATATTTCGGATTTGAATAACTCATTTGGTTATATGGGCTCTTCGATTCAAACATATCAATAAATGTCATTGGATCCGAATAATCTGGGCTCCAACCTGCAAACGAAACTTCATAATCTTGCGCTGACTCTAATTTTAATTTTTGCTTGAATGGCTGAATTTTCGTGTTAACTGTTACACCTTTTAAGTTTTTCTCAATTTGATCTTTAAAGTAATCGGCAATCTTTTTCGCAGTTCCATCATCATAGCTTAGTAATTCAATTGTAACTTGATCTTTTCCAAGTTCCTTTTTCGCTTCTTCCCAAGCTGCTGCACCTTTTTTCACATCATATTTCAGACCATTTTTAAATGTATCTTGATAATCTTTACCATCCGGTCCTGTCGCAAGCCCTTTTGGAACCAATTGATCCGTTGCTTTTGATCCATTATTTAATATAACGTTTGCTAAACCTTTTTTATCAATTGATAATGCGATTGCTTCACGAAGTTTTTTGCTCTTTAACGGTGTATCTTGTCCGTTACGTTTTTGATTTAAACGTAAGAAGAATGTACTTGCTTCTGAATATTCACCGTATTCATCTTTGTTCGATTTATATTTATCTACAAATTCTCCTGATAATAATGTAAAGTCAATCGATCCTGTATCATATAAATTTACTTTTGTAGCCACTTCTTTTACAACGCTGTAATTAATTTCTTCTAATTTCACAGTCTTATTATCCCAATACTTATCATTTTTCTTCAGCTGCCAACCTTGTTCATGTTTCCACGATGCCATTACAAATGGCCCGTTATACAATGTTGTATCTGCTTCTAAACCGAATTTCTCTCCTTTTTCTTTTACGAACTTTTCATTTAAAGGATAATATGACGGGAATGCTAATAAATTTAAGAAGTACGGTACCGGTTTTTCTAATTCTACTTCTAGTGTATAATCATCTACCGCCTTTGCTCCTAATTCAGTTCCAGGTTTTTCTCCTTTATTAATCGCTTCTGCATTTTTAATATAGTAAGCAATAAATGCATATTCTGCAGCTGTGTTTTTATCAAGTAAGCGCTGCCATCCGTATACGAAATCTTTCGCTGTTACAGGCTCTCCATTTGACCATTTCGCATCTTTACGCAGTTTAAACGTATATTTTTTACCATCTTCGCTTTTCGTACTTGATTCTGCAGCAGCCGGAATAGGCTTATTATCTTTATCAAGACGATATAATCCTTCCATTGTGTTTCCTAAAATTTGTGCCCCTAACGTATCAGTAGATTTAGAAGTGTCCATCGTCGGAATTTCTTGATTTTCCGTACGATTTAATACTTGCTTCGCTGCATATTTAATATCAGCTTTTTTTTCTTCCCCACTATTAGATGTAGTAGTCGTTTTCTTCTCCCCACCTGATCCAGAGCACGCTGTCAATGCAACACTCATTGCTAAAACTGGTACTACAACCGCTGTTAACTTTTTCATCTTTTTTCTCTTCATTTTTGTACCCTCCCTAATTATATGTACATTACCAACCCTTGAGAGACCCCTTGCTAACAATTAATTTTCTGAAAATTATAACTAATATTATTCTACTCTATTTTTCGTATTTGTAAATAGTTTTATTTTAAATATTCTGATTTTTACCTTCATAAATTAGTATGATTTATCCCCCATCTACTATATGTACGTACTATACGCCTTATTCTTCTCTATTTAACTGAGCTAAAAAAAAGCATTTCAAAGTAGCTAAGCTACTTTGAAATGCTTTTTCAACTCTATTATTTTTCAGTCACGTATGCCCACTTAAAGCTAAATTCTGGACTGATATTATGTTTTACTACACCTTTTACATTTGGTTGTAAAACATAAGAATCTCCACGTTGGTATAAAGGTACAATCGCTACATCTTCTTCAAGTAATGTTTTTTCAGCTTTTCCTAACTCTTCCCAACGTTTCTTCGCATCACTCATTAATTCCGTTCCAGCTTTTTTCACCATGCCGTCATATTTAGGGTCAGAGAAGCTCATTTGGTTATGAGAATGTCCAGTCTCAAACATATCTAAGAACGTCATTGGATCTGCATAATCTGGATTCCAACCACCGTATGAAATATCATATTGTTGCTCAGATTCTAATTTTAGTTTTTGCTTAAATGGTTGAAGTTTAATGTTAACTGTTACACCTTTTAAGTTCTTCTCAATTTGGTCCTTAATATATTCTCCAACTTTTTTCGCATTACCAGTATCATAGTTTAAGAATTCAATTGTAACTTGGTCTTTACCTAGCTCTTTTTTCGCTTCTTCCCAAGCTGCAGCAGCTTTTTTAGCATTTGGTTTTAAACCATTTTTAAACGTTTCTTGGAAGTCTTTACCGTCTGGTCCAGTTGCTAAACCTTTTGGTACTAAGAAGTCAGCTTCTTTTGATCCATCATTTAAAATTACGTTTGCTAAATTCTTTTTATCAACTGATAATGCAATTGCTTCACGCAATTTTTTGCTCTTTAATGGTGTATCTTGTCCATCACGTTTTTGGTTCATACGAATGAAATACGTACTCACTTGTGAATATGTTCCGAATTCATCTTTCTTATTTCTGTATTTATCTACGAACTCTCCAGTTAATAAAGCAAAGTCAACTTGACCGCTATCATATAAATTGATAAGAGTTGCTGGTTCTTTAACAACACTGAAGTTAACTTCTTCAAGTTTTACAGTCTTTTTATCCCAATATTGATCATTTTTCTTTAATTGCCATCCTTGTTCATGCTTCCAATCTTTAAGAACGAACGGTCCATTATAAACTGTTGTATCAGACTCTATACCGAACTTCTCCCCTTTTTCTTTTACGAATTTTTCATTTAATGGGTAGTACGATGGGAATGCTACTAAGTTTAAGAAGTACGGTACCGCTTGCTCTAATTCAACTTCAAGCGTAAGATCATCTACCGCTTTCACTCCTAATTCAGCTACAGGTTTTTCACCTTTATTAACCACTTCTGCATTTTTAATTGGGAATGCGATAAATGCATACTCAGCAGCTGTTTTTGGATCTAATAGACGTTGCCAAGCATATACGAAATCTTTCGCCGTTACTGGATCTCCATTTGACCATTTTGCATCTTTACGCAGTTTAAATGTATATTTTTTACCATCTTCACTTTTCGTGCTAGATTCTGCTGCAGCTGGAATAGGCTTATTATCTTTATCAAGACGATATAATCCTTCCATCGTATTCCCTAGCATTTGTGAAGATACTGTATCTGTTGATTTAGAAGAATCCATCGTTGGAATCTCTTGGTTTACTGTTCGATTCAACACTTGTTTTGCCGCTAATTTTCCCTCTGACTTGCTATCTCCACTTGAGTTTGTGCTTGTCTTTTTATCTCCGCCTGATGTAGAACATGCTGTTAATACCATGCTCATTGCTAAAACCGGTACTACAACTGCTGTTAGTTTTTTCATTTTTTTCTTTTTCATTTTTTGTACCCTCCCTAATTCTAAACGATATCTATTTAAGAATTTTCTGATAATTCTGTTTTTCTTTATATATTTATCAGACGATTCTTACTACTTCTTATTCTACTAATTTTTTTAAATTTGTAAAGTGTTATTATTGAAAATTATTAAAAAATTATTTTCTTACAGTAATATTCATAAAAATTCCATATAGTTTTTTAACATCGTTTTTTATCGTTACATATACACTAATTTAATAGTGTTAATTATATTTTCTAATAAACAGACTGTAGATTATCGTTAATAAATAATGTATATTCCGGAAAACTTTTTCCTACAAAAACAAAAAAAGCAGATATAGCATCTGCTTTAATTTCCCTCAATTTGTTTCTCACTTAATCCAAGATGTGTTCTGAGTGTATTACTCAAATTTTGTAAGTCTTTTTTATTAGGATTATAATAATATACACGCTTTCCATTTTGGCCATTTGGTAAATATAAATCATCACCGTTCAGTTGAATCTTCTCAACTGAACAATCTAAACCATATTTATAAAAAGATAAAATATCATCCAATGCTAAATTTGTTTTAAAATCGCCATCGACGGCCTCAACCATTTTCTCCAGTTTTGTAATAGACCCTACACTTTTTAATTTACTTAAAATCGCCTCAATAACAAGTTGTTGGCGCTGTCCCCTCATTGCATCACTATCAATATGACGAGTTCTCGCCAAAGCAAGTGCTTCTTCTCCCGTTAATTTTTGAACCCCTTTTTTCAAGTGAATCGTATCGGGTTCATCTTTACTATTTTGTTCAGTAAATTCAACCGGGACATCTACCTCAACACCATCGAGCCCATCGACAATTTTAATAAATGACCCAAAATTAAATTTCACAAAATAATCTACCGGTACTTGCAGCAACTTTTCTACTGCCTCAACAGAAGCTTGTGGCCCTCCATCCTTTCCGTTTTTAACGAAACCACTTCCATATGCGTGTGTTATTTTATCTTTTTTCTTTTCGATTGGAACATATGTATAAGTATCTCTTGGTATACTGGTTAATTTCACTGTCTTATCTTCTTTATTAAACGTAGCTAACAATAATGCATCCGTATGAAATGCACCATTATAGCCCTTTTGCCGTTCTTGATTTTCATCAATCCCCATAATTAACATTGAAACGTTGTGTGTAATTGGCTTTACAGCTTTCTCACGTAAATTTGATTTTTCACCACGCGATAAGTTCAAATTAGATTTTTGTACGAGATTAGAAGTTTTCATATATACATAAGCACCATACCCAACTCCGCCAAATAGTAATACTCCTAACAATACACTTATGATCGTTGTCTTTTTATATTTTCGTTTATTTTTCTTTTCTCTTGAAGGAGAGGTATTCTCCATATAGTTCCCTCCGTTTTCTATTCATCTAATATGTTTTTCAATTTTTCATAATTAGTGCTATCCTTTTGAAATACATTCTCTTTCAATCCTTTGTTTATTTGTATCCATTCAGTCGTAATCGAATATTGAATCATACCTTCATGGAAACTAAGGAACTTCAACATAATCCCCGTATTTTTCTCTACAACCATTTCAAATTTCCCACTCAAATCTTCAGATGTACTTACAGGCATTTCTATGTTTATTACCCCTTCTATTTTGTAGCAATCGAGTCCAAGATACTTCGCTTCTTTATAACTCCAATCTTTATATCGAATTAATAGATCAGCAAATTCTGATTGAATACTGTACTTAGCGAATCCCACATATTCGTCATCATACCGTTTCTTCTCACCTGATTTTCTCAACAACCTTTCCATAGGGCTTAATTTTAATAGTTCATTATTTCTTTTTTTAGGGATCCATCTCGTCTCTTTATACGTATTATTCTTATCATTAAACTCTTTTTTTCCGTCCTCGTTATAAATAATCGTGCTTTTTTTCGATAGTTTGTCTTCTTTAGATGAAATACCACTTTGTTTCTCCGTATCAATCACATATTTATATGTTGTAGCAATTCTTGTAGAGCTAGAATATTCTTCGAATTGCCCTGAAACATTTTGGAAATGATCAATTGAATCAAGCATCTTTTGATGAATCTTCTCCTTATCTGGATAATTGACGTTCGACTTTATTTCTTCTTCATTCTCATAATCAGAAAACGCATTCTTCTTTACGTAATTAAACATCCCTCCATTTTGTGCAAAGCTCTGTATAGAAAACTCAGACATAGATACAATTGATAGCGTTAGAACAGCGGCACTAATAAACATCATATGTACTCTATAACTCTTTCTTTTTACAGGAAGATTATGAAGTGTATCATTAATTTTTTCATTTAGTGCCTGTGGCAATACGGTATTATCCTTTTCTATTCTCTTTTTTAATTTTTCATCAAATGATTTTTCTTTATCCATTTTAACCACCTCCTACTCCATCTTTAATCGCTCTTCTAATTGTTCCCTTGCACGTGACAATCTTGATTTAACCGTTCCTTTTGGAATTTCTAAAAGCGTTGCAATACTTTCTTGATTCATATCTTCATAATAATAAAGTACAGTTACAGCTCTTAGTTCTTCCGTTAAAGACTGAATAGCATTACAAAGGTCAATATCTTCATATCGATCGAACGCCACCATATTACTATCATGATCCTCAATTACAATTACTTTTTTATAAGAGCGAATTATATTGTTACACTCATTTATTAAAATTCTAATGAGCCAAGTTTGAAAAAACTCTTCCTTTTTCAGTTTTTTTATATTTTCATAAGCTTTTAAGATTGTTGCCTGCATCGCATCCTCTATATTCGTCTCATCACGTAACATCGCCTTCGCAATGCGATACATCTTTACTTTGTCTGTATGTATAAGTGTCATAAAAGCCCCATGATTACCCTTTTTCGCTAAAGAAACATCCGTTTCTTCTTTTACAATCATCTTATATAAAGGAATTACTTTCACAATTGGTCCTCCTGTTTCAGCCTCTCTATTAATTAAACTTTACACATATTAGACGGAGTATCCTAGAAAAAGGTTCAATTCTTTTGAATATTTCTACAAGAAAAAATGTAAACATTCCATTTTGACTATCTACTTAAATGTTTCTCTAAAAGATATCCCTTCGAATTTACAAACAAAAAAAGCCCACTTTCTCAGTGGACTTTCTAATTTACAACGGTAAATCCCTCTTCCTAAACACTACAATTGCTACTATGAAGATACAAAGTGCTCCAGCAGTTAAGCCTATACTTACTGGCCATATATTATATGTTCCTTCAGCAATTTCTTTCGGACGAAACAATGTAAATAAAGATATATTTCTCATCCACTCTAACTTATCACTTAATTTCCCTACCATATCTAATACGAAAAATAAGATTGTTAAACTGGCTGAGTAGCTAAGTGCCTTTCTTTCATCATTACATATACAAGAAAAGAAAAATGAATAGGCACTAACTACTAAAAATATAAGCCCTCCAACTACATTTATTTTCAAAAATAATTCTTTATTTAAGTTATTATCTTTTAAAAACCAATCTGCACCTAATATACCAGCTACATAAGTGACAATTACAATTATTAGTAGCCCCAATATGAGAACAGTAGCTTGTGTAATTGCAATTTGCACCCTGGATACAGGTGTTGCTAATAAATATGCCATCGCCCCTTTATCTACATGACGAGCAATTAGATGCGTTGCAACCGTGACACAAAAAATTGTTAAAATGATAATAAACAACAGGCTATAATATTCACCAGCTAAAAAATCCATTACATTTTGAATTGGGCTTTCCATTCCAACAATTTTTTTCACACTATCAGGCATGGCACTTATTAATTCATTTAAACCTTTGGCTGAAACCATCGATGGGAATATCCAAATTAATAACCATAAATAAAGAGCTGCACCAGTAGCATAGCTCAATATACTTTTTTTCGTTTCTTTCAAACTAGCTAAAAATAGTTGTTTATTCATGCTTTACCCCTTCTTTCTTCTCGTAATAATGCATAAATAAATGTTCTAAATCCGTCGCTCTCGTTTGAAGTGCAGTTACATTATAGTTTGAAAGTATTTGTAAAACAGTTTGATAGTTTCCTTGCACAATAATTGACGCCTCTCTAGCTTTCACTCCTTCAAATTGCAAATCACATTGTTTAAGAGACTCGATTTCTTCTTGAGATGATACTGTTACATCTATCACCTGTCTTCTCATGCCTTGTAAATCATGAATATTTTCAACCGTTACAAGACAACCATCTTTAATAATAGCTACTCTGTCACAAGTTCTCTCAATTTCAGTGAAAATATGTGATGACATAAGGATTGTTTTTCCTCTTTGCTTTTCCTCTAATATTAAATCTATAAATACTTGTTGCATAAGTGGATCGAGTCCTGATGTCGGTTCATCTAAAATTAACACTTCTGGATCATGCATAAATGCCGCAACTATACCTACTTTTTGTTTCATTCCTTTAGACATTTTTCGAATTGGTGTTTTCACATCGAACTGCAAACGTTCTATCAATTCATCTCGTCTTTTTATATTTTTTAACCCACGCATTCCTTGCATCAAATTTAAAAACTCTAATCCATTCATTCCTTCAATAAAAGAAATCTCTCCTGGTAAATAGCCAACTTCTCTTTGAATTTTCGCAGCATCTTCCCAACAATCTAATCCGAAAATTGTCGCTTTACCAGCCGTCGGTTTTATAAATCCCATTAAATTACGAATCGTTGTTGATTTCCCAGCACCATTTGGTCCTAAGTAGCCAAAAACTTCTCCTTCTTTCACTTCAAATGTAATATCAAACAAGCCTTTTCCATTTGAAAACTGTTTTGTGACATTTTGAACTGAAATCATAAACCCACCTCATTTTTTGAAATATTTAACATGTGATATTTCAAAATTATTGTACTCCTCATCTTTCATATTCGCAACAACTTTTTGAAATATTTATATGTCCATATTTCAAAAATATTGTTTTCAATTATTTTTTCTTGTATATTTTAAATGAGGTGATTGTATTGAACGGCTTTGAAAAAGTGAAAGAAAAGAAAAAACGTGCCATTAAGGATGCGGCCTTTAAATTATTTTCAGAACGTGGATTTAATGAAGTGAAAATAGAACATATTGCAAAAAAAGCAAACGTTTCTCAAGTGACAATTTATAATCATTTCGGAAGTAAAGATGCGTTATTTAGGGAACTTATACAAGAATTTATAATATCTGAATTTCAATATTATAAAGAGCTTGCAGAAGAAAAATTACCTTTTCATGATATGATGCAAAAAATGATTGTAAGAAAAATGAATACTGGGGGGTTATTTCAGCCTGATATGTTACTACAAATGATGCAAAGAGACGAAGCGCTCCGAGAATTTATTTATAGTTATCAAAACGAAAAAATCTTGCCTTGGTATTTAGAAATATTAGAACAAGCACAGCGCAAAAATGAAATTAATCCACACCTTTCAAAAGAAATGATGTTACTTTACATTCAAATGTTCACTAAATTAGGTGATGATTTCGGGGCACAGCTTCTTGAAGGAGATCGAGAAAAACATATACAAGATGTAGTTACGATGTTTTTTTATGGACTTTCCGTCCCAGAAAAATAATTTTTTCTAAAGAACAAACAAAATCATAAAAAAGCCCTTTGGATATTTAAATCTCAAGGGCTTTTTCATGTCGAAAAGAATTATTAAAACTAACTTTATCTCAAAGAAGTTAAATGATGTTTTATAGATACTACCTTATTATAGATTAAATCTTTCAGCATGACAGGCTGAATTGAGATAATCGTTTTTCCGAAATTCAAAAAATAACTTGAAATAAAATCAATTTCTTTCTTGTTAAAATAGCCTGTTATAATGTAATTTTCTTTTTCTTTTTGTATCCTCATGGAAGGATAATTCTCTTTATCAAAAATGTCTTTTCCTTCTTGATTAACAATGACAATAAAATCAATTGCATCAGGCTTTCTGTGAAAAGTAGTAAGATAACTTAATAGTTCTTCGAGCTTTTTTGGATTAGTATTGCTTGTTTCCATAATAGAGAGAATTTTATCACATCTAATTATTTGAACATTACTTGTCTCAAAATTAAAAATTTTAGCATACCACTGTCCAAATTTAGATTCTATTCGAATAAATTGGGCGACCAATGCTTTCTCCTCATCTTTTTTCAAATATGTTAAACGATAAACCCGTTCAGCAAAAATCCCCTGTAAAAGTTCTTTTAAGAACGGACTAAAGTTACTATGATTTGTTACTTCAAAGGAAAGCGTTCGTTCCATGATTGAAATATTTTTACTCACATTATCAGGTAATACATGTTTAAATTTATTTTCAAGCGCAATACTTTCTATATTAAATGGCTTTGTTTTGTATCCATTTAATGTAAGAATCGAAAAGTATAACGCATACATTTCATCCACACTAAAATATATTGGTGATAACACACTATTTTCTATAATTTTATAACTTCCATTTCTACCTAGTTCAGAATATATTGGTACACCTATTTCTTCTAATGATTGAATATCTCGTAGAGCGGTACTTTTAGAAATATCATATCTAACCATTAAATCTTTTAAATTAAAATGTCTTTTATTATTTAAGAAAATAAGCATATCATTTATTCGTTCAGTTTTTTTCATATTTCCCTCCATAAAAGGTGTCATGTATTGAAACCTTTTTAGTCTATATTATAATTATTAACTAATAAAGGAGTTATATATTTATGACATTAGAAATAGCTATTTTTCTTTCAATGGATGGGCAAGCAAAGGAGGCAATTAATTTTTATACACGTAATTTAGAAGCCAAGAAGTTAATGATTGTTACGTATGAAGAACTGGCCAAAAGAGATAGTTCTTTTGAAATTACAAATGAAAATAAAGATCATATTGCCCACTCTGTTTTACAAATTGGGAATACAAAGCTAATGATAGCCGAAGATACAATGAACCCTACTGAACGTTATAGCGTTGGAAATAACATGTCACTTTGCATTCAAAGTGCTAATTTAGAAGAAATACAAAGATTTTATAATAATTTAATTTCCGATAAGTATGTGAAAATAATCTCTCCATTAGAAAAAAATATATTTAGTGAAGCATATGGTATTATTGAAGATCCTTTCGGCATACAAATCCAGTTAATGTATGATAAACGATTAAACTAAATAATGAGTCATATTCATATGTTCCTAATAAAAAAGACACGAAATTCGTGTCTTTTTTATTTTACCGCAATGACTCTACCCGTTTCACTACTCTCAGTCGCCAATTGAATCAATTTAATAACGTCTAAACCTTCTTGAGCAGTTACAGGTAGCTTTTCACCATTTAATATGCTATCTCGCACGCCTTTATAATACATGTCATAGCAGCCGACTTCTGTTGGAATACGCTCTAAGCTTTCTTCTGTTTCTAAAGTAGCAAAATTCTCTTCAGAGTCTGATCCATAACCATTATCCCCTGGCTTCATTCCAGTCTTTAATTGTTCTTCCTGTGAATCCATACCATACTTCACGATAGAACCTTTATCTCCATGCAGTGTAAAATGTGGTCCAGCTTGCTTTACGTAACTGCTACTATGTAAAATAACGCGCTTCACTCCATAGTGAAGTACAACATGGAAGTAATCATCCACTTCTGCACCTGGTCGTTGTTTTATTACATCTGCGCTTATCGCATCTGGTTTCCCAAATAATGATAATGCTTGGTCAATTAAATGCGATCCTAAATCATATAATATACCTGATCCTGGTAAGTTCTTTTCTCTCCAGCGATCGCGTACATGTGGGCGGAAACGATCGAAATGCGCTTCATATGCGTATACATTCCCTATTCTTTTTTCTTGTAATAATTTCTTTATCGTTAAGAAATCATTATCCAAACGGCGATTATGATACACACTTAAAACGACATTATGTCGGTTCGCTAATGAAATAAGTTCTTCTCCTTCTTCAATTGAAACAACGAATGGTTTTTCCACAACAACATGCTTACCGTGTACAATTGCTTCTTTTACATATGGAAAATGGGTTGTATTCGGCGAAGTAATGACCACTAAGTCAATATCAGCTCGATTTACTAATTCATCAATTGTACCAACAACTTCAGCATTTGGTAATGCTTGTTTCACTACTTCTTCTTTTGATGATAAAATAGCACGAATATCGTATTCTTCTATCGTTTGTAATAACGGGATGTGAAATGTTGTACTAGAAAATCCAAATCCTACAATCCCTACACCTATTTTTTTCATGTTGCCCCTCCATTTGTCCCGCTTTAACGGGCAGTAAGATTCCTAACTCAAAATTCAGCGAAAGCAAAGAAATTAGGTGAGGAATCAACTGCTCGTAAAAGCCCGATTGGTTCAACTAATAATCAGTGGGGATAAAGAAAATCCCCACTGATTAAAGTTTCACTTTATGAGAACGATTTCATTTCATCATTATAACAAGATTATTTTTATATACATAATGATTTGCTTAGAAAAAAGCATCTTGCTATCATTCATAGCAAGATGCTCCCTTTATCCCGCATTAACGCGCAGTAAGACTCCCACCTCAAAATAAGGCGAATGCGAGGGAAGTTAGGCGGGAGACCAACTGCCCGTAAAAGCCCGATTGGTGAAGGCTAATAATCAGTGGGGGATGGAAAAAAAACCACTGATTAAAGTTTCACTTTATTCCGTTCTTTTCTTTGTCCACGTTTCAATTACTTCACCAGTATCATTAACATCTAGTACTAAACTACCATTACTATACCGGTCTTTATTTCGAAACGCTTTCGGATCAATTTCTTCTACAATGTGTTTCTCTGTCTTCATGTAAACTAATTCATCATCTCGAACAATTTCAATACCGACAATGCGGTACGGATTACGTTTTAACTCTTTAAAAATTACAAGGCCTCGCTTCGCCCTCGTTGATTTCTCAATTTCCGATGCCTTTATACGTTTCACAGCACCTCGCTGCGTAACGAGAATAAGTTGATCTTTTTCACCATTTAACGGTTTACCAGAAGCAACATAGTCATCTTCTTTTAAATTAATTGCTTTCACACCAGCTGCTCTGACACCAACTGGACTTACTTCTTCTTCATTGAATACAAGTGCATATGCACCATGTGTTGCAAGAACAATATCACTTGTCCCATCTGTCGCAAATATATCAACAACTTCATCATCTTTTTTCAAGTTTACAGCAACGAATGCCCGTGAATAACGCTGCACTTTATATTGGTTTAATTCTGTTTTCTTAATCATACCGTTTCGTGTAACAAATACGATAAATCGTTTTTCTTCTTCAAAATTCGGTACGACTGTTGCCCAAATTAACGATTCATCTCGCTCGAGTGAAACAAGATTCGCAACGTGTTGACCTAAATCTTTCCAACGAATTTCTGGCATTTCATACACAGGAAGATAAATATAATTTCCTTTGTTCGTAAATAAAAGAACGGTTTCTGTCGTGTTTGTATCGAAACGCTCAAGTAAGATGTCACCCTCTTTCATACCGAAGTATTTCCCGTTCGATGCATTATGCGAACGCCAACCTGTTCGTTTCACATAGCCTTCTTTCGTTACAGTAACGATGACATCTTCTTGCGGAATCATAACTTCCACATCGATTTTAATTTCTTCAATTTCCTCTTCAATTATCGCACGGCGATTATCACTATATGTTTTCTTTACTCTCTTCAAATCTGTTTTAATAACTTGAAAAAGTCTTTTTTCACTTTGTAAAATTGACTGTAACTCTATAATTTTCTTACTAAGTTCCGCTGCTTCTTGCTCTAGCGCTGTAATATCTGTATTTGTTAAACGATATAATTGCAGTGAAACAATTGCTTCTGACTGCGCCTCTGTAAATCCAAATTTCGCACTTAAATTATCTTTCGCATTACGCTTATCTTTAGACCCACGGATCGTTTCAATCACTTCATCTAAAATTGATAATGCTTTCTTTAAACCTTCTACAATATGCTGACGATTTTCTGCTTTTCTTAATTCATATTGTGAGCGTCTTGTAACAACTTCTTTCTGATGTCCAATATATGCATCCAAAATCTTAGGTAATGTCATAAGTGTCGGACGACGATTATTTATCGCTACCATATTAAAGTTGTATGGAATTTGTAAATCTGTATTTTTATATAAATAATTTAAAATACCTTCAGCATTCGCTTCTTTTTTTAATTCTACAACGATACGAAGACCTGTACGATCTGTCTCATCACGTACTTCAGCAATTCCATCTAGCTTTTTATCTATACGTAATTCATCCATTTTCTTAACAAGATTCGCTTTATTTACTTCGTACGGAATTTCTGTAATAACGATTTGTTGCTTCCCGCCACGAATCGTTTCAACCTCTGCTTTTCCGCGAATAATAATTTTACCTTTACCTGTTTCATACGCTTTTTTAATGCCATCTATCCCTTGTATAATACCACCTGTAGGGAAATCTGGTCCTTTAATAACTGTTAACAAGTCCTCCACAGAACTATTCGGTTGATCGATACGCATAATTGTAGCATCAATTACTTCTCCAAGATGATGCGGTGGAATTTCTGTTGCATAACCAGCGGAAATCCCTGTAGATCCGTTCACTAATAAGTTCGGGAACATTGCCGGTAATACAATAGGTTCTTCACTCGTATCATCAAAGTTTGACACGAATTCTACTGTTTCTTTATCAAGATCACGTAATAACTCAGATGCGATTGGTGATAAACGTGCTTCCGTATAACGCATTGCCGCTGCTGGATCCCCATCAACACTACCGTTATTTCCGTGCATTTCAACTAAAACATTACGTACTTTCCAAGTTTGACTTAAACGGACCATCGCCTCATATACAGAGGAATCACCATGTGGATGATAATTACCGATAACATTACCTACTGTTTTAGCTGATTTACGAAACGCTTTATCATGTACGTTTCCTTCTACATACATAGAATATAAAATACGTCTTTGTACCGGTTTTAAACCGTCACGCGCATCTGGAAGCGCGCGGTCTTGAATAATATATTTACTATAACGTGCAAAGCGGTCACCTAACACGTCTTCAAGCGGGAGGTCATGAAACTTCTCTGCCTGCATGTTATTCCACCTCCGTCTCCATAATCATTTCATTTTCTAAAATATTTCCTTCTTCTTGCATACCAAATTGTACATTACGCTCAATCCATTTACGGCGAGGTTCTACTTTATCCCCCATCAATGTCGTAACTCGGCGCTCAGCTCTTGATGCATCGTCAATTTTCACACGGATTAACGTACGTGTTTCAGGGTTCATCGTTGTTTCCCATAATTGATCGGCATTCATTTCGCCAAGTCCTTTATAGCGCTGCAACATGTAGCCTTTACCGACCTTTTTCGTTACATCACCTAATTCTTCATCCGACCATGCATATTCAATTACTTCACTTTTCCCTTTTCCTTTACTTACTTTATATAAAGGTGGAAGTGCGATAAATACTTTACCAGCTTCAATAAGTGGTTTCATATAACGGTAGAAGAACGTCAGTAGTAACACTTGAATATGTGCTCCATCCGTATCTGCATCGGTCATAATAACAACTTTATCGTAGTTAATATCTTCAACAGCGAACTCATTCCCTACGCCTCCGCCAATTGCGTAAATAATCGTATTGATCTCTTCGTTCTTAAAAATATCAGCAAGCTTTGCTTTTTCCGTGTTAATTACTTTACCACGTAATGGTAGTACCGCTTGGAAACGACGATCTCGCCCTTGCTTTGCTGAACCACCAGCCGAGTCACCCTCTACTAAATACAATTCGTTTTTCTGAGGATTACGTGATTGTGCAGGCGTTAACTTCCCGCTTAAAGTACCTTCTGATTTTTTCTTCTTCTTACCAGTACGCGCTTCTTCTCTCGCTTTACGAGCAGCCTCACGTGCTTGTGCTGCTTTAATTGCCTTTCTCACAAGAAGTGTAGCCACATCCGGGTTTTCTTCTAAAAAGTAAGCTAAATGCTCAGATACAATTGCATCAATTGAAGAACGAGCTTCACTTGTACCTAGTTTCCCTTTCGTTTGCCCTTCAAACTGGAGTACGTCTTCTGGTACACGTACAGAAACAATCGAAGCTAATCCTTCTCGAATATCTGTACCCTCTAAATTTTTGTCTTTTTCTTTTAATAAAGAAACTTTACGAGCATACTCATTGAACACACGTGTCATTGCTGTTTTAAATCCAGCTTCGTGTGTACCACCGTCTTTTGTACGTACATTATTTACAAACGAAAGAATGTTTTCTGAGTAACCATCATTAAACTGAAACGCTAACTCTGCTTCAATTCCATTTTGCTCACCCGAGAAATATACAACTGGATGAATCGAATCTTTCTCTTCGTTTAAGTATGAAACGAAAGCCTCAATTCCTGTTTCATAATGAAACACATCTTCTAAATCATTACGTTCATCTTTTATCGAGATTTTCATTCCTTTTAATAAGAATGCAGATTCACGTAATCTCTCACATAATGTTTCATAATTATAATTTGTTGTGCTGAAAATAGTTGTATCTGGTTTGAAGTGCATCGTTGTACCAGACTCTTTCGTTTTCCCGATTTTCTCTAACGTCGTTGCAGGAGTACCACCATTTTCAAAGCGTTGTTCATAAATGCTACCATCTCGCTTAATCGTTACTACTAGCCATTCTGATAAGGCGTTTACAACTGATGCCCCAACACCGTGTAAACCACCACTCGTTTTATAGCCTCCTTGGCCAAACTTACCACCAGCATGAAGTACAGTTAAAATAACTTCAGGTGTCGGCTTTCCAAGCTTATGCATTCCCGTAGGCATTCCTCGCCCTTTATCAATTACGCTAATACTATTATCTTTATGTATTACGACAGAAATTTCGTCGCCAAATCCCGCTAATGCTTCATCAACGGAGTTATCTACTATTTCATATACTAAATGATGCAATCCACGGCTATCCGTACTCCCGATATACATACCCGGGCGTTTTCGAACGGCTTCAAGTCCTTCTAACACTTGGATTGCATCTTCATTATATTGGAACTGATGCTTCGCCAAACTCCTTGCCCCTTTCCTAATCAAATCAGAACATATGTTTCTATTATAGAATAACGCCTCGACTATAGTTTTGGCAAGTTATCTTATCTCTTTTATATACTATTTTCAATAGAAAAATCCTTGTTTTTTTTCACAAGGATTCCTCTAGGCTACTATTTCAGAAAAATAATCGTTTGTCAACGAGAAATGGATATGTATTCCAACATTATACATTCCAAACCTTTATCATGATCCAAATGATCAATATCCAAAATGGGATAACAAGTAACAATCCCCAAAAACAGCCTTTAAAAAATCTCATGATGAACACCTCGTTCATCCGCCCTACTTATGTAAAAAGTGAGGGCTGAATCAATCTTTCTATCTTTAAAATCTATACTATTTTGTCATTACATGCTCTACTTTAATGCAACGATCCATTATTACTGTGTAGCCTTTTTCTTGTAAAAGTTTATATGTATCTTCATCTTGTACTCCTAATTGTGCCCAGAAAACATCTGCATCAATCTCTACAAACTCTTTCGCAACATCCTTTAAAAATTCTGAGCGACGAAACACATTTACAATATCAACATGTTCTTTAATATCCGTCAGTGAAGAAACTGCCTTTTCTCCGAGTACTTCATCTACTGTTGGATTTACTGGAATAATGCGGTACCCAGCATCTTGCATTGCTTTTGAAACCATATACGATGTGCGTTCTGGCTTATCTGATAATCCAACAACTGCAATCGTTTTACTTTTCTTTAATACTTCACCAATTTCCGTACGAGTTGGGTTTTCAATTATCATAATTTATCCCTCCTATTCCTTTAGTATATCCGATAAAGAAAGTCTCTTTCAACATGAAAGAGACTTTCTTTTATTCCGATTATTGATTCTTTGTAGCTGAATTATCTGCTAATGTAGCTGTTTTCGTCATTTTTTGGCCATTGCGATAGAATGTAACTTCTACTTTCTCGCCTACTTTTTTCTTTTCATATAAATATTTACGGAATTGAAGTGAATTCTCTACTTTTTGATCATCTAACGCTACTACTATATCATATTGCTCTAAACCAGCTTTTTCCGCTGGTGATATTGGATAGATTTTACCTAATACAACTCCATTTGTTACTTCTTTTGGCACTTTTAATTGATTTACTGCATAAGCTTGCACATCTTCTAATGAAACGACACCTACTCCAAGAGCTGGACGTTTCACTACTCCGTCTTTTTCAAGGGATTCAATAACTGGCTTTGCAATATTAATTGGAATAGCAAATCCAATTCCTTCAACTTCTTGTTGTGCAATTTTACTTGAATTAATCCCAATTATTTCACCGTTTTGGTTAAATAACGCACCACCACTATTACCTGGGTTAATCGCTGCATCTGTTTGAATAACTTGAGCATTCCAATCTGCACGCTTATCGCCATCAATATCTACTGGAATTTCACGTTCTTTGCTACTAATAATACCTTCTGTTACACTTCCATCAAACCCTAGTGGGTTACCGATTGCAATCGCTTTTTCACCCGCACGAAGTTTACTTGAATCACCTAAAGTGGCAACTTTATTTACATTAGATCCATCAATTTCTACAACCGCTAAATCTAACCAAGGGTCTTTCCCTACAAGCTTTGCATCTACCTTTTTACCATCACTTAGTTTTACAGCAAGTTTATTTGCTCCATCTACTACATGGTTGTTCGTTACAATATACGCTTTATTTCCTGCTTTTTTATAAATAACACCTGATCCTGAGCCAGCTTGTTGCTCTTGGCCTGTCGGTTGCATTGCAAATGGATCAACACTTTGTTGCATATTAATAACACCTACAACAACATCCTTCGCGCCTTCGATCATTCCCGGTAAATCAGTTTCATTTTTCGCTTTATTTACAACTGGAACTACAGTTCCTTCTACTTGTTTATTAGAATTGAATGACGAAACAGCTGCATCATTATTTTGCACCCATGGCATGTACGGTGCTGCAAAACTAATCGAAACCGCCCCGACTACAGCTCCAACTAAACCTGTGAAAAAATATCCTTTTTTACTACCTGATTTTTTCACTTCTCTCGTTTCACTATGCTCTTCATTCAAATTCGGTCCGTCGTAATATCCCATGTTTTATTTCCCCTCCCTGGTGAATTCGTACTTTCAGTATAGTCACATTTTGTGTCCTTCTTGTGAACTCATCGTGAAATCCAATTAAAAAAATACTCCTATCTACCATTGTAGACAAGAAAAGTATTTTTTGTACATTCCACCTACAAAGGAGAGTGTAAATTTGCTATATCCCAAAGCCGGGATGCATAGTAAATTAAAGGTTATTCTTCGAATTTGTAACCTACTCGAATAACAGTGCCGATATGCTTCGCCTTATCTCCTAGCTTATTTCGCAGTTTTTTAATATGTGTATCAACCGTTCGGTCATCACCGTAGTAATCATATCCCCATAACTGATCTAATAAATGTTGACGTGACAACACAATTCCTTTGTTCTCCATTAAATAAACAAGAAGTTCAAACTCCTTATGTGTCAATATAATTTCTTCACCATCTACTAAAACTGTTCTAGATAGTCGATTCACTTCTATTCCAGCTAAAGACATAGTATTTTCTTCTGATACTCCTACCGCTCCATCCGCACGTTTCAATAACGTCTTTGCACGAGCTACTAACACTTTCGGACTAAAAGGTTTTGTTACATACTCATCTGCACCTAGTTCAAAGCCTAGTAATGTATCATCCTCATCAGAACGTGCTGTCAGCATAATAATTGGTACCGCTGACTCTTTTCTAATTCGTCTACAAACAGACCAACCATCTATTTCTGGTAACATAATATCTAACATAATTAAATCAATTGTATGTTCAGCAAATAATTCTAGCGCTTTTTTTCCATCTTCCGCTTCGATTACTTCAAAGCCTTCATTACGAAAATAATCACTAACAATTTCACGTAATCTTCTTTCATCTTCAACAAGTAATACTGTTTTATTCATATAACCTATCCCGCCTTTTTACTCTTTCAATCGAATAATACGTTGATTGGAGCTTCCGCGAAATGGAAGTGTTAAATCTTTTTTATCAAGTTCAAATCTTCCATCGACCAAAACATCCCCATAATGTAACAATTCTATCATATCATTATTTTGAGCACTCTGTATCTCTTCTAACCTGTAACCTGTATAAATCCATAGATTTTTTCTCAAATCCTTCACTGCTTTTGCTACTTTTTTCACTTCAGCAGCTTGAAAAAATGGATCTCCGCCTGAAAATGTTACATCGGTTAATGAATTTTTTTCAATCTCTTTCACAATTTCTTCTACCGTCATTTCAGTTCCATTGCAAACATTCCATGATTTCGGATTATGGCAACCGATACAACGATGCGGACAGCCCGCAAAAAACACGACTGTCCGCAATCCTTCTCCATCTACTACACTATCATGAATGATATTCATAACTTTCATTTATGCTTCACCCGATCCATCTCTTCACTACGTTTCGCGCTATTCCACTTTGACATATCTCCAACAAGATATCCTGTTATGCGGCGAATTCTTTCTATTTCATTCTCATCTTCATTCCCGCAACTCGGACATTCATTCCCGATAATGCCATGATAACTACAGCACTTACAACGATCAACAGGATGGTTAATTGAACCGTACCCCACTCCGTACTGCGCCATCGCTTGTACAATTTGCTTTAACGCTTTTTGATTATGCACAGCTGCACCATCTAGTTCAATGTACGTAATATGTCCGCCATTACAAAGAGCGTGGAACGGTCCTTCTAATCGAATTTTATCTATCGCTTGAATATTGTAATACACCGGTACATGGAACGAATTTGTATAATAATTATGATTTGTCACACCGCTAATTACACCAAATTCTTCTCTATCTTTTTTCACAAACTTTCCTGATAACCCTTCTGCCGGCGTTGCAATTACAGAGAAATTGAGTTGATGTTCTTCCATCGCCTTATCCATTCTCTCTCTCATAAAGGAAATAATTTCATATCCAAGCTTCCACGATTCTTCATTTTCTCCATGATGCTTTCCAGTTAACGCTACTAAACATTCTGCAAGACCGATAAAACCAAGACTTAACGTCCCTTGTTTTAAAATCGGTGCCACAGCATCTTCAGGTTGTAACGTCTCTCCACCGCGCCATACACCTTGTGAATATAAGAACTGAAAATCTCTTGCTCTCTTTGTACATTGATAAGCAAATCTCTCTAATAATTGCTTAACGCCTAAATCTAAATAATAACTTAGCGCTTCAAAAAACGCTTCTTTCGATCCACTAATTAGCCCTAATTTCACTAAATTAATAGAAGTAAACGACAGATTACCTCTTCCTATTGCCGTTTCTTCTCCATGTATATTAGACATAACACGAGTGCGACATCCCATGTAACATACTTCACTTTCAGGTCGTCCATCATAGTGCACTGCATTAAATGGAGCATCTAAAAACGAAAAGTTAGGGAATAATCGCTCAGCGGTCGTTTCTAACGCTAATTCAAATAAATCATAGTTCGGATCACACTCTTCAAAGTTCACCCCTTTTTTCATTTTGAAAATTTGAATAGGAAAAATCGGTGTTTCTCCTTTACCAAGTCCAGCTTGCGTCGCTTTTAAAAGTTGCTTAATTAAAAGTCTTCCCTCTTTCGATGTGTCTGTTCCGTAGTTAATAGAAATAAATGGTACTTGTCCCCCGCCCCTACTATGCATACTATTTGAATTATGAACGAAAGCCTCACACGCCTGATACGTATCATTTTCTGTCTCTTTCCATGCAAATTCCTCTATTTGTTCTTTCGTAAGCGGATATGACTGTAGTCGTTTTTTATGTCTCTTTACTGTTTTTCTCACATATGGAGCTAAATCAATATCAAAGAGTGCAAACGATTGACCACCGTGCTGCATATTTTGATTCGCCTGAAAAATAATTGAAGAAAGCGCCAACGCACTTTTAATGTCTTGCGGTTGTCTCATATGTCCATGTCCAGTATGAAAACCGTTAGCTAGCATTTGCGCTAACGGAATTTGCGAACAAGTCGTCGTTCCTGTTGCATAAAAATCTAAATCATGTGGATATAATATATTTTGATCTATCGCTTTTTTCACTTGATCTGATAATAATTTTTCTACTGCATAATACTTTGCGCTCTCAGATGCGAACGTTCCCATTACTCCCATTGGAGATCGACCATCTACATTTGCATTTTCCTGCATTAAATCTTGTTCATTACCGTGGATAATTGTCTCAAATACTTTCATTAATTCTTCTCCACGTACATTTTGTTTCAACATTCATAACCCTCCACCAACATGTTGTTGTCTTTTGATTAAAATCATACAACATATAGTTCTTCTGTTCCTGTGAAAAATGTAACATTCCTGTGAAAGTTTTTTTAAAAATTAATGACTTTTTCATTTATAAAAAAGAAATGTGCTCTTTACAAATGTATGGTACAATAAATGGGAAAAACTCTTTTTACCCTTTATCAACACATTTGTATAAAGGAGACTGAACTCATGGTTATTACATATCTTTTATTTATCGTTGCCTATCTACTCGGTTCGATTCCATTTGCATTAGTCGTTGGAAAAATTGGTTATGGAATCGACATTCGTGAGCATGGAAGCGGTAATCTAGGCGGAACAAATACATTCCGTACATTAGGGAAAAAAGCAGGTTTTATCGTAACAATTGCTGACATTTTAAAAGGTACATTAGCAACAGGTCTACCGATTATTTTCGGGTCAGATATTCACCCACTATGGTTTGGATTAGCCGCTGTTCTTGGACATGTCTATCCGATCTTCGCAAAATTCCGCGGGGGGAAAGCAGTTGCAACTTCTGCTGGGGTGCTATTATGCTATTCACCAGTTGTTTTTGCAATATTAGCTGTTGTCTTTTTCAGCCTTTTATTTACAACAAGATACGTATCACTTTCTTCTATGATAACAGCTGTCGTTGCTGTTATTGCATCCATTGTTAGCGGGGATAAAATCTTCATTATTGCGATGTGTTTATTAGCAGGTATGGTTATTTATAAACACCGTGCAAATATCGGACGAATTATAAATAAAACTGAACCAAAAGCAAACTTTTCAAAAAAGCAAAAATAAGATCGTAACCCACATAACGCAAAAAGAAAACGTGAAGCATATTAATAGCGTCTTTTTGCGTTATTTTTTATACTAAAAGAAAAAGCAACATAATTTGGAGGAACTATACATGAATCTTTCCGTAACAAAAGAAGCAGCACAATGGTATAAAAACGAATTAAACTTACAATCGGGTGAAACAATACGCCTTTTCGTACAATACGGCGGTTGCAGTACTGTGCAAAAAGGACTTTCTTTAGGTATTCGTAAAGATGACCCTGCGCACCCTGCTGTTCAAACTCAAGAAGAAGGTATTAACTTCTTTATTGAAGGCGATGATGAGTGGTTCTTCGATGGACATAATTTATTAGTTACACTTAACGACGGTGATGATTTCCCTCAATTTAATTATGAAAAATAAAAAAGCGTGGCTTCTGCCACGCTTTTTTTATCCCGCTATTTGCGGGTAGTAAGACCCCCACTGATTAAAGTTTCACTTTATTTCTTTTTAATTTCCTCATATTTCGCATACCACTCAGGATATAATTTTTTAAATGATACAGGGCGGAACCCTTCTTTTTTCGCACAAATATTCGTCGTGCTTGCAGTAATACAAAGTTCGCCATCACCATTATAAATTTCATATCCATATACAACGCGGAGCGGGCTCACAGTATCAACCCACGTTTTCACAATAGCTTTTTCTCCGTAACGCATCGCTTTACGATATGAAATTTGCAAGTCTAATACAGGAGAAATAATTCCCTCTTTCTCCATTTCAACATATGAAAATCCTAATTCTTGTATAAGTTTAGTGCGCCCAAGTTCTAGCCACACTAAATAGTTTGAATGGTAAACAACACCCATCTGGTCTGTTTCCGCATAGCGGATTTCAACTTCATGTTCTGCTACAAACATTTCTATTCGCCTTCTTTCACTTCTGCTACCTTGCATACATTTAATCATAATACAGAGGAATCAAAAATAAAATAAAAACAGTGAATCTTTTACCGAAAGGGGCAAGCACATGATCCAAATTGTAACTGTTCGTAGCGGTGATAGTGTTTATGGTTTAGCATCAAAGTACGGATCTACACCTGAAGAAATTGTAAAAGACAATGGACTAAATCCAGCTGAAACACTCGTTGTTGGTCAGGCACTTATCGTTAATACAAAAGGCAATAATTATTATGTACAGCCAGGTGACAGCCTTTATCGAATTTCTCAAACGTATAACGTCCCTCTCGCCAGTTTAGCTAAAGTTAATAACCTTTCATTAAAATCTATTCTCCATGTCGGACAGCAATTATATATACCGAAAGGAACAAAACGAGCAGTAGAATCCATTGCTTATTTACAGCCTTCAACAATACCGATAAAAGAAAGTTTAGTAAATGCTACACGTGCTATTAATCCATTTTTAACATATTTAGCCTACTTCAGCTTTGAAGCAAAAAGAGACGGCACTTTAAAAGAACCGACGGAAACAGCGAAAATCGCTAATATTGCAACGCAAGGTAACACCATCCCTATGCTCGTTATTACAAATATTGAAAATGGAAATTTCAGTGCCGATCTGACCTCGGTTATTTTACGCGATGCAACAATTCAAAACAAGTTTATTACTAACATTTTGCAAACAGCTGAAAAATATGGCATGCGAGACATTCATTTCGATTTCGAGAGTGTGGCACCTGAAGATCGCGAAGCGTATAATCGTTTTTTACGAAATGTGAAAACACGCTTACCTAGCGGATACACATTAAATACAACACTTGTACCGAAAACGAGCTCAAATCAAAAAGGGAAATTTTTTGAGGCTCACGATTATAAAGCACAAGGACAAATTGTTGATTTCGTCGTCATTATGACATACGACTGGGGTTGGCAAGGTGGACCACCGATGGCGATTTCCCCTATTGGTCCTGTAAAAGAAGTACTTCAATATGCAAAATCTCAAATGCCCCCACAAAAAATTATGATGGGGCAAAATTTATATGGATTTGATTGGAAACTTCCTTTCAAACAAGGGAATCCACCCGCAAAAGCAGTTAGCTCTGTCGCAGCTGTTGCACTTGCTCGTAAATACAATGTTCCTATCCGCTATGATTTCACAGCCCAAGCTCCACATTTTAATTACTTTGATGAAAACGGCGTACAACACGAGGTTTGGTTTGAAGATTCGAGGTCTATTCAAAGTAAATTCAATTTAATGAAAGAACAAGGCATTGGCGGTATTAGTTACTGGAAGATTGGTCTACCATTCCCACAAAATTGGCGTTTACTCGTTGAAAACTTTACAATTACGAAAAAAGGCTGACGAAAGTCAGCTTTTTAAATATTTTTATAATATTATCCAAACACACAAAAAGGAGAATGATGACATTCTCCTTTTTTTAACCGTTATCAACAATTGGTTGTTTGCCAGTTTGGTCTTGCATTTGCTTTCCTTTATTGCCACCAGCTTTTTTCGATTGTGTTCCAATTTGATTTGGTGCAAAGTCTTTTGAATTCTTTTTCGGATTACCCATTACTATCGCCTCCTTAACACTAGTATCGTACTAGTGTTAAGAATTATTCAGCCTGCTTAAAAAGTTTCATTTCATAACGTTTTTCAATTCGTTTTTCAATTCGATCCATTGCATCACGATCGCTTAATAATTGTTGTTTATTTTCATTTACAAGTTCTTCAAACGATCTACGGCGACTTCTTCTCATGTTGCTCACCCTTTCTTCTACGCTTTCTTATTACATAGTATGAGCAAATGAAAAACTCTTTAATCAGATTTGCAAGAAAATTTTATGTTTTGATAAAAAATCCCATGCGCATATATTGCACATGGGATTTTTTACACCATCGTATTTAAATATTTTTTAATTTCTTCATCCGCATTTACTTTATTTGCTCTATATTCATCCAGCGCTCGTAATACAGAATCGTATTCTGCTACAATGTAGCTCTCTAGCTTCAAAATGTCCTCTACACTGTCAATCATAATTCTCGTGTTGCCAATCTCACTTTTCAATGCTGCCTCGTATGTTAAGCTCGTACAAATTTCTCTTACATCGTCTTCCATTTTTTCTGTTAACACATATTTCTTTCGCCCTTTGACCTTTAACCTTATAATTGGGTAAAAGGCTTTTATATCTAAATAACTCCCAACATTCATACAACGAATCCACTCAATATCACGTTTATTTCGTACAAGCATTTCTTTTACTGCTTCAAATACCGCTGTTTCATCAAGTACTTCCTTATTCGCTTTTCTTTTTCCTTCTTCTTCAACCGCTGCACATTTTTGATAAACAGCCGCACACGTAATACAGTCGTCAAATGCATTATGAGAACTTAATCGAATTCCAAGCATTCGTTTTAACGTTTCAAGTTTATGATTAGGCGCATGCTTCATATATTTTTTCGCTAAAAACACAGTATCAATAACGTTATTTTTAGGCTCAGGTAGTCCAAGCATATTTACATTACTTTTTAAAAAACGCATATCAAAAGATGCATTATGAGCGACAATAACATTTGTATGTAAAAATGCTAAAAATAAAGGTAATACTTCTTCAATCGTCGGTGCATCTGAAACACGATAATTTGTAATACCTGTTAAACTCGTTATTCGGTCCGGAATTGAACGCTCTGGATTCACATAGGAAACAAATTGATCTACTAGTTCATGATTATGATATTTCACTGCTGCGACTTGAATAATTTTATCATTATAAGGGTTAAATCCTGTTGTTTCAAAATCAATTACAACATAATCTAACGGTAAGGATATATTCCCCACTTCAAACACTCCTTTACCTCTAAACGTTTATATTTCTTTTATCATAACACGCTGCTATCACTACGTGAAAAAGAAAAGGCAGAAATGGTAACTTTCCACCTCTACCTTTTCACCGTTATTTTAATTTAGCAATCCGTTTCTCCATCTCTTTTTGCGTCATCGGTCCAATGAACTTATCTTGAATGACACCTTCTGTATCAATAAAATAAGAAGTTGGAATGGTAATTACTTTATACGCTGTTGTCACATCAATGTTCTTGTCCAATAAAATAGGAAAAGTAATTCCTTTTTCTTTAGCGAAGTTCCTTACCTTTTCTTCTCCCCCTCCTTTTTCTGAAGGAGTATAGTTTATAGCTAAAATTTCTACGTTTTCTTTATGTTCTTTATAAAAGGCCTCCATATCAGGCATTTCTTGCTGACAAGGCCCACACCACGTTGCCCAAAAGTTTAAAATAACTTTCTTTCCTTTTAAATTGGATAACTTTACATTCGTTCCATCTATCTTTGCTAATTCAAAATCTGGTGCGCTCTTTCCAATTTCAATACCGTTCCTTGCGAAAATCTCTTTCATAGCCGCTTCACTTTTGGCAGGCTTTTCTTGCATTACTTGATCCTCTTTACCAAACTGTTCATAAGCTGCATATCCCGCTAAACAAAGTAACACTACAATAATGGTAAGCTTCCGCCACATATTATATCACCCTTACGTGTTTATCTTCTTATTACATAATCACCAAAATACTATATACCTTATTTTAGCTTATACGGACAAGCTTGGAAATATTCACAGTCGAAATAGTTAGAATATTTATAGTCAGGATGAAATATTTCCCTTTTTATCATATAATTAGAAATAAATACAAAACTTGCGAGGTGATATGTATTTTACAATTACTTATCAACCCTTTCACTTTTGTTTTTTTCACTTTACCATTACTATGTATTTTTTTTAGCACCTTACTATACAAATTCAAATGGGCTGCAATTATTATTTCTTTTACTGTTCCACTTCCACTTATATTTTTCATTATCGTCTCTAAATTTAATATACACCTAGCTTTACAAAACTTAGACGCTTGGATTGTTTATAGTACTGTTTATTCTGTACTTTCCTACATAACAGCAGCGCTAATACGAAGAAAACTGCACATGTAGAGCTTTCAAAAAGGGGGATTTTTATGAATTTATTTGAAAAAATACTATTATATATTCTTAGTTTTATATTTTCACCAATCGGGATTATCACTTGGATCATCTCGCTCTTCAGTAAAGATCCTGAAAAAAAGCAAGTGGGACGTATTTGTCTCTATGTCGCTTTAATCTCATTTATCCTTTTAGCTGGTCTCGGTATTCTTAGTTTCTTCACGATGACTACCACCACTACTATACAATAGTTACAGAAAGGATGATTGTTTTGGGAGAACACCCTATTAGTAAAGAACTTCGCTATATACGAATATGTTTAGTTATTTTAGTAATCGTTCTTTTATTTTTCAACGGTGAACGAGTCGTTGAAATTTCTACAAATCATGATTCCATAGAAAATATTTCCACCAGTAATATGACACAGATTGCTGAAAATACATTTGCTATTCAAGAATATAATCCATCACTAAGTAGCGAACGTACGGTCAAAATTTTCAAATATAATCCGGATACAAATCAACTTACTCTAGTCAAAGAGTTTAGCACTAACGATACTGAGTCTTATACGTATCAACTTAATAAGAGTGAATAAAGATAAGAGCGCTATATAGCTCTTATCTTTTTATTAGCATCTCTTTAAACAATGACTTACACGTTAATAATTCTCTAGGATCCCCGCATTCCACAACAATTCCATTCTTCATGACCACAACTCGATCCGCTATCATCGCCCTCTCAACATCATGTGTCGTCACAATTCTCGTTACATTCCCCCCTAGCCCTTTAAGCATATTCCAAACCACTTCTTGATTGCTCAGATCTAATCCCGCAGTCGGTTCATCTAGAATAATGAGATTCGGATTTGATACAATCGCTCGCAATAACGCAAGACGCTTTCTCTCTCCTCCCGAAAACTCTTCACCGCTTTTATGTAGTACAGTCTGAATCCCTTTAGATAAACTCCTAATAATTGACTTCGCATTTACAAGTTCAATATTTTTTGCTAACTGGTTTTCTAAATACTCTTCCCCGAAATACATATTCTCTTTTACTGTCGTCCGAAAGAAACGAGGTTCTTGCCACACTGTAGTCATACGAGCCCCATTACCATAATAAACAATGCTACCGTTAGATGGTTTATACACACCCGTTATTAATTTTAAAAGCGTTGTTTTTCCTGCACCACTTTCTCCTACAATAATGACGAGTTCACCAGGATTAATTTGCAAATGAATATTTTTAATTCTACATCTCTCTTCGACGTTCTCTTGAAATGAAACATTTGTTAATCTCATTCCCATCGCTCTCTCTACATTTCTGTATTCAGCTCCTATATTTAAAAAACAAAAAACTCGATTTGCCGAAGCAATAGCAACTTGTGTCATCATTAATAAATCACTTGCATAACGAACAGGAAAAAATAACATCTCAATTGTAGCTAATACCGCTACAAGCGAACCGACTTCCATATCCCCTTTTATTATTTTTTTTGCTCCTATAATAAGAACAACTATATATGCTCCTGTTTCTATTACCGTTCCAACTATCCCAATACAATGTTGTATCATCGTCTTCCTTACTTCTGTTTTATAAGATTGTGCCGTCACTCCTTTAAACAAATGAATTGCCCATTTTTCTTTTTGTAAGCTACGTAAATCTTGTATACCTTTTACAAACTGTGACATCATCTCTACAACACTTGATTGATTTTTTTGAGCAATACTTGCAATATTTCTTACTTTTCCCCCCATAAGCATTGGAACAATTGCACTTAAAAATAAAAACGGGGTTATCCACCATATGAACTGTACATCGATATGTTGTAGAGCTATGAACGCACCAATAAATTGTGCAATGGCGTGGATGTATTCTATTAATATAGATCCATATAACCTTACCCAATTCGGAATATTAGAAACGACTAATGTTTCTAACTCCCCTTGTTTTACCTTCTCACTTTCTTCAAACGGTAATAAGAAAAAATGACGTAATACATCTATACGCTTCTCTCGTAATATTCGCTGACTTACTTTTGAGCTTACATAATCAAATAACAGATTGTTCACCCACATCAAAAATCGACTCCCCGTAAACAAAGCAATATATACATACGTACCTTTTAACTCCCGCTGAATAATGTTATCTACAATTAGCCCCATAAATAGCGGACGGGATAAATTTAAAATGGCAGCTACTATTCCGCTACAAATCGCACTAATTAGCAATAGCTTTTCTTGCAACAGCGGCAACATTATTCTTCTATACTCATTCATTGTCATTCCCCCAATTTTGCATAATAAAAGGAAAGGGATGAAACCAAATGGTTTCATCCCTTTCCCTCTGTACATAAAGTAAGGAAGCTAACAAATGTTAGCTTCCTTATCATTCATTTCAATTATTTAGTTTGACACTTTAGACTCTTCGATTTTCGAACGAAGAACCATTTGCAAGATACCACCGTGACGGTAGTAGTCAATTTCAACTTCACTATCGAAACGGGCTACTACTTCAAATTGCTTCTCTTTTCCTTCTGCATCGATTGCAACTACTTTTACAAGATCGCGTGGTCTAACCGTTTTGTCAATTTGAATTTCAAATGACTCGTCACCAACAAGACCTAATGTTTCAGCACTGTCGCCATCTTTAAATTGTAATGGTAATACGCCCATTAATACTAAGTTACTGCGGTGAATACGCTCGAAGCTTTCTGCGATTACTGCTTTAATACCTAATAAGTTTGTACCTTTCGCAGCCCAGTCACGAGAACTTCCCATACCGTAGTCTTTACCAGCAACAACTAGAAGGCCTGTGCCATCTTCTTTATATTTCATCGCAGCATCATAGATAGATGTTACTTCACCAGTTGGCCAATATGTTGTATATCCGCCTTCTGTTCCTGGTGCGATTTGGTTTTTAATACGGATGTTTGCAAATGTACCACGCATCATAACTTCATGGTTACCACGACGAGAACCGTAAGAGTTAAAGTCGACTGGTTGTACGCCGTTTTCTAGTAAATAACGTCCAGCTGGCGTGTGCTTACCAATTGAACCTGCTGGTGAAATGTGGTCTGTCGTTACAGAATCACCAAATTTACCAACTATGCGTAAACCTGATAACGTTTCAACTTCACCTGGCTCTTTAGATAATCCTTCGAAGAACGGTGGGTTTTGAATGTATGTTGAATCATTATCCCAAGTATATAAAGCTTCATTTGAAGTTTGGATTTCATTCCAGCGCTCATTGCTGTTAAATACTTGTGCATATTCTTTTTTGAACAATTCAGATGTAACAACACTTTGAACTACATCTTCAATTTCTTTAGCTGATGGCCAAATATCATTAAAGTAAACAGCATTACCATTTACATCTTTACCGATTTCATCATTTTTCAGGTCAATATCAACAGTACCTGCAAGTGCATATGCCACAACAAGTGGTGGTGATGCTAAGTAGTTTGCCTTTACAAGTGGGTGAATACGACCTTCAAAGTTACGGTTACCAGATAAAACAGATGTTACTAATAAATCATTTGCTGCGATTGCTTCTTCTAATTCCTCTGCTAATGGACCAGAGTTACCGATACAAGTCGTACAGCCGTAACCAACTGTTTGGAAACCTAATTGATCTAAATACGTTGTTAAACCAGACTTATCTAAGTACTCTGTAACAACTTTAGATCCTGGTGCTAACGATGTTTTTACGTAACCAGGTACTTTAAGTCCTTTTTCAATTGCTTTCTTCGCAACTAACCCTGCTCCAATTAACACGTACGGATTTGACGTATTTGTACAGCTTGTAATTGCAGCGATTGCAATTCCACCTGTTTTCATCGTTACTTCTTGATCTTTCAATGTAACTTTCACTTCTTTATCAAACTCTTGCTCATTGAATCCAAGCCCTTGTGTTCCAACTGGTGCTACAACAGCTTTATGGAACTCCTCTTTCATATTTGAAAGTGGGATTAAATCTTGCGGACGTTTCGGTCCAGAAAGATTAGATTCGATTGTATTTAAATCAATTTCAACAAGATCAGTATAAATTGGATCTTTACTGTCTGCTGTATAGAATAAGCCATTTGCTTTACAATATTCTTCAACAACGCGAATTTGCTCTTCATCTCTACCTGTTAAACGTAAGTATTCTAATGAAATATCGTCGATTGGGAAGAATCCACAAGTTGCACCGTATTCTGGTGCCATATTTGAAATTGTTGCACGGTCAGCTAAAGGCATGCTCTTTAGTCCATTACCGAAGAACTCAACAAATTTACCAACTACACCTTTTTGACGTAACACTTGTGTTACTTTTAATGCAACGTCAGTTGCTGTTGTACCACTTGGAAGTGTACCAGTTAATTTCACACCGATTACTTCAGGTACTGGGAAATATGAAGGCTGTCCAAGCATTCCTGCTTCTGCTTCAATACCACCAACGCCCCATCCAAGAACACCAATACCATTAATCATTGTTGTATGTGAGTCAGTTCCAACTAATGAATCTGGGTATGCAACTAAGTCACCTTCAGCATTTTTCACCGCATGAACAACCGGTGCTAAATATTCAAGATTTACTTGGTGTACAATACCTGTTGCTGGTGGAACTGCACGGTAGTTATCAAATGATTTCTGTGCCCAGCTTAAAAATTTATAACGTTCTTCATTACGTTTAAACTCTAAGTCCATGTTGAATGCAAGCGAGTCCGCTGTACCCGCTCTATCAACCTGTACAGAGTGGTCAATTACAAGGTCTACAGTAATTTCCGGATTAATTTTATCAGGATCTCCGCCCATATCTGCCATTGCTTTACGAAGCGAAGCCAAATCTACAACAGCTGGAACACCTGTGAAGTCTTGTAAGATTACGCGAGATGGTTTAAACGGAACATCGATATCTTGAACATCTTTCGTTCCCCATTTCGCTAAATTTGTAACATGTTCTTCTGTAATTACGCGTCCGTCTACTTGACGAAGTACAGATTCAAGTAAAACTCTCACGGAATATGGTAATTGAGATACGTTGCCAACCCCTGCGTTTTCAAGCGCTTTCAATTGATAATAATGATACGTCTTTCCATCTAGTTCAAAAGTTGCACGTGATTGAAATGGATTATGTTTGACCATTATGTTTCCCCCCTGTTAAACGTGACTAATTTGTCTGAATATAAAATGTAGACAAACTTTTCAATACCTTACGATAATATCTTATTACAACTTTCTAAATAAGTAAATAATAAGAAACTTATGGATTATCATAAGTTTTCTTTATCTTTCTAAATTTGAATAGTGTCCATGCTCTTTATTAATACTATTACTATAAAGTAAAGCACTCTTTCAGTGTTTTACTTTACGTTCATATATGCTATGAACGACTCATGGTTCGTCTATAAAAAACATTATAGAGGTGAGAAAAATGGGTAAAAGAAAAGCCAATCATATTATTTCAGGAATGAATGCTGCATCCGCCCAAGGGCAAGGAACTGGCTATAATGAAGAGTTCGCAAATGAACCTTTAACTCCGGCAGAGCGACAAAATAATAAGAAACGAAAAAAGAATCAGTAACGAAAAATCCCAAAAGGTATACCTTTTGGGATTTTCTCTAATGTTTATAACGTAACAACTCCGAAACTGTTACAAATCGATAACCCTGCTTTTTCAGTTCAGGTAAAATTTTTGCTAATGCCGCCACTGTTTGACTACGATCACTTCCTCCATCGTGCAACAGTACAATATCTCCACTTTTAGCATTTTTCACAACATGATTTACTATGGATTCTGTACCCGGATTCGCCCAATCACGAGGGTCTTGATGCCATGACCATAGAACAATTTGATACCCAGCTTTTTTTGCCGTAGTAAATACAGCATCATTAATATATCCACCTGGCGGACGGAACAATAAAGGTTCTTTCACCCATTTTTCAAAATATTTCTTTCCATTTAAAATATCATGTTCTAATTTTTCATCTGATGAATTACTCGCATACAAATGATTCATCGTATGATTTCCGACTTCATGCCCTTCTTTCAACACTTGCTTTACTAAGTACGGATTACGCTGAACTCGAAAGCCAATCATAAAAAAAGTCGCTTCCGCTTTATATTGACGTAATAACTCTAATACTTGCGGTGTATAAGTTGGGTCCGGTCCATCATCAAATGTAATTGCGATAATTTTTTCATTATTTGGCACTTCCCATGTTACATAGCCAGTTGGCTCTAGCTCTTTTCTTAACAACATTTTAGCTTCCACTTTGTCCACTTGAAATATATGTACTGCACAAATTAAAGAAAAAATTGATAGAATAATTTTTCGTTTCAGCATAGTAGCACTAAAAGTAATGAGGTTGTTGAATTCACAACAACCTTTTTCACTTTTCTATTTGATCTACATTTCGCATAATATTTTGGAGATTACTTTCATATTGCTCAAGTTGTGGACGCTGCGTTTCTGATGCTACTTCAAGTGCATTTTGAATCTGTTCGTACGCCTCTTGCACTTCTTGGCGTAACTCTTTTAAATCATGGCCGTAATTCGGGTCATTTTTCACAATATTATTGAATATATTTTCCGCTTGAACAACCCCTTGCTGCGCGGCCTGAAAAGCCTGTTGCTTATCTTTATGATATGGCATAACACTTTCCCCTTCCTATATGAGTTAGTCCTACTTATCTTTACCCATTTCTCAAAAAACATTCTCGTATAAATTCGCAAACTTCTCTCATTCTAAATAGGGAGAGGAGGTGTAAAATACAATGGGTAAAAACAAGAATCAATCTAATCGTCAAAACGAGAAAAAAGGGCAATCTTCTGGACAGCCCGAGCCTTTAAGTGGATCTCATAAAGTTAAAAACCGTAATCATTCACGTCAAAAAAATCATGCACATCATGATATGTAAAGCAAAAGTATTCACACACACTGTATCTTTCACATAAAATGTTTATATTTTTCTATTTGTTCTTCACCTCTATTTCATTCATGCATAACATAGTATGAATTGAGATTTTACGGAGGGTGTCTTTCATGGGCAAGAAAAAGAAGGATTGTCTTTTTCATGTTGATGGTTTCGAAGAATGGATGGATCAATTTTGTTCCGATTCTTATAGTAACTTTAGTTTTCCAAATCAAATTCATATTGACCTTTGTGAAACAGAACAAGAATACATTTTGGAAACAGATGTACTAAATGTAACTGAACAAGATGTACTCATTAAAAAGATGGAGACAGGCCTAAACATTTGCATACTTCATAAAAATAATTCTTTACAGCGGATAATTCCTTTACCTGCTAATATTATTTATAAGAAGATGCTAGCCTGCTTAGAGAATGGATATTTAGCCATTCATATTTCCAAAAATGAAGTTGCCAACACGCATGAAGAGAAAGTCTTTTTTCGAATTAACGATTAATATAAATACAAACATAAGCCCCAGCAACCTTTTAGTTTGCTGGGGCTTATGTTATTTCGCATGTATTTCTATTTTAGAATTTCTAATATATCTTTTTTTCATTAAGCTTTTTGTAACTAATAGGACTGGAAATGCAGTGGTTGAAAAAACAGCTAATATAAAAAATACAATAAAGCCATTTTGATATCCATAATGATCGAGAAGTATCCCGCCAAACCAAGGACCAATTACTACTCCAATTCCCGAAAAGCCCATAGCTCCAAAATATGTCCCTTTCAAATGCGAAACAGCTATCTCATCAATAAATACATCTGTCATTGAAAACATTAATACTTCTCCGAATGTAAAAATAATTGTACATATAGCAGCCCCTAACATAGATTCTACTAGTCCAAATCCAAACAATCCCCCGCTCACAAATAACGTTCCAACCATAATAGATGCTAACGGCGTATACTTTTTACACATTTGAATAACAGGGTATTGAATAACTACTACTGTAACCGCATTTAAAGTTAGCATATATGAGAACAACTTTACTCCATCTTGAAATATATGTGCGTTTGCAAAATATTGAGATAGTGTCGTCGTTAAATGTGAAAAACCACTATTACTCAAAATGATTCCGACTAAAGCAACTAAAAATACTATGTCTTTTCGCAAAATCCGAACCGCACTTAACATTGTGACCGGATTTTCTGTAGTTACTTTCTTATTATCAAGTGGATATTTCTTAAATTGAAACGCTAATATAACTGTATATAAAATGTACACTCCAGCGGCTACTAAAAAAGGAATCGTTGATTTTGCACTTCCAATCTGTAATCCAACAAGTGGACCCATCGCTACTCCAACATTTATTGCACCGTAACGCAAATTATATACGAGTAAACGATACTCTGGTTTCGTTAAATCTGATAATAAAGCTCTTGATGTCGGTTCAAAAAAAGAACGACATAATCCATTCAAAGCGTTTAATAGAAAGAAACTCAAAACATGATCTGCAACTGAAAATCCTATAAATACAAACACCCAAACAATCATGGACCATATTATAATCATCTTTCGACCAAATCGATCCGATAAATTGCCTCCAATAAAACTAGCTAACACTCCAACAAGCGCACTCGTTCCAATGATAGCACCGGTCATTCCAGCCGATACGTCTTTAACAGTCGTTAAATAAATCGCTAAAAAAGGAATGCTCATTGAAGTTGCAAACCTAGCAAATAATGTCCCTATAATGATACTCATTCCAAGTGGATGAATATTTTGTAACTTCCCCTTCATCTTTAAACCTACTCTCCCTTTTCTTACATAAAAAAAGAAAGCAAAGGATCTGCTTTCTTTTTCCTTTTTCTATACTTGAGATGTTTATACCCGAGCTGTTCTCGTTATTTCCATATCAATTCCGTATGTAAACTGTAGTTCTTTACAAACATCTTTAATCAAAATAGCTACATTATACTTTTCATTAAATTCTAAAACAATGCTTTCTACTTCTTCATATGTATACTTATATTCGCCAGTAATTACACTTTTTAAATCAAAGCATTCATTAATACAAAGCTGGACGAGTAATTGTTCATACTTCTCTATGACATCTTCTTTTTTCCAAAGTAACTCCTTTACATATAACCGATCAAATTTCACACTTTCTCGATTACAATCCGTTAAAATCCGGGTCATCTCATTTAATTCTCGATATAATTCGGAAATATTTCTGCTTAAACTAAGCAACTTATCTACGCCGTTTTCATATGGCATTTTCATTCCCCCCCCGCATTTTCTTCTTATTATAGCAAGAAAATTCTAAAAAAAGTTTCTTTCTTCTGAAATATTAGGAAACTAATTTCAATTGCTTTACAATGAAACTAGCTAACACGAAAGGGGAAAGAAAATTGGAGAAAAAATTATATTACATCGACGCTTATAAGAAAGACTTTACTACTAAAGTTATAAAACAAGAGCATGATACAGAAGGAAACTTATATGTTGTCTTAAATGAAACTGCATTTTATCCAACAGGCGGCGGACAACCACATGACACTGGAACTTTAAATGGTATTCCGGTAATTAACGTTGAAGAAGTAAATGGAGAAATTCGTCATTTCATAATAGAACAATTACATACAGAAGAAGTAGAAGGTAAAATAGATTGGGAGCGCCGTTTTGACCATATGCAACAACATACAGCTCAGCACATTTTATCCGCTGCTTTTTGGGATCACTTTAACATACCGACAATCGGGTTCCATCTTGGAAAAGAAACTATAACCATTGATTTAGAAACTGCCAATCTTTCTACAGAAACTGTTGAGAAGGCCGCACAAATTGCTAATCAAATTGTTTTTGAAAACCCCCCTATTCGTATTAAATGGATGAACTTAGAAGAGGCCAAAGCATTACCCCTTCGCAAAGAACCAACTATGACAGAAAATATACGGGTTGTTATCATCGAAAACTATGACTACAACGGTTGTGGTGGAACACACCCGAAACATACAGGTGAAGTAGGTCCTATTCAAGTACTAGGATGGGAGCGCAATAAAGGTGGTATACGCTTAACATTTATAGCTGGTTGGCGTTCTCTTAAATTAATGGGACAACATCAACAAATATTAACCGATGTTTCTAAGCAATTGAACAGTAGCGAAACTGATATTCCAGCAAAAGTAGCACAACTTCTTACCTCTCAAAAAGAAAACGAAAAGGCAATACAAGCAATGAATGAAAAACTATTATTTGTAGAAGCAAATGAACTATTACAACAACCTGCAGAAATATATGCTGGAACACTTATCTCTCGAGCATTTACAAATCGCTCTATGCAAGAAGTCGCAAAACTAGCTGCCATTATTACAGAACAACAAGAACACGCAATTACATACTTCGTTATTGAAAATGAGGACAAATTACAATGTATTCTTGCTTGTGGTAAAGCAGTGACACTCGATATGAATGCTCTTTTAAAAGATGCCCTCCCTTCTATTGAAGGAAAAGGCGGAGGAAATAAAAAGAGTGCTCGTGGCGGTGGGAAAGCAATTATGAGTAGAGATGAGTTTTTAAATCAACTTGTTTCTTCTTTACAGTCAGCAGTGTAAAACATGTTTATGAAGGGTAGCTAACGGCTATCCTTCAATTATTTACAGGCCTATATTTTGTTTCAAGCCTTGATAACTCCCTGCACTTGCAAAACCTTCACTTATAAGAGTTATAAAAGTTTCCGAAAAACCATAATGACTTAAGTCTTTAATCACTACCATTTGTACATCATGAATTGGATTAAGATCAAATTCATTAGAAGGTAGCGTAATTTCACCTTCAATCCTTTCAAGCAGAAACGTAATATGTAATAAAGATGGACTAGCATCTGGTTTATCACAAACATAGAGTAGCTTCTTAATTTTAACTTCTAATCCTGTTTCTTCTCTCATTTCTCGAATCATCGCTTCTTCTAACGTTTCACCGTTCTCTACTCTTCCTCCAGGTAAAGACCAATTGCGATTAGCAACTTTTTGCTTTACTAGCAATACTTTTTCATCTTCAATTAAAATTCCCGTAACACGAACTTACATTACACTTTCCATATGTAATCTCCTCTTCCCGTTATATTTACAAATTAATCCTTCCACAAAAAGAACATATGTTTTATAATTAAAGAAAATTATGGAAGAAAGAAGTTGTTACATCTATGCGTCCACCTTTAACAAAGTCTATATCACTTGAAGATTTCCAAAACTTTTATTGGTTAAAAGCAGAACTCCAAACATTTTGTCGTGAGCATGGTTTGTCAGCTAGTGGCTCTAAGATTGAAATAACCGAGCGTATCTCACATTATTTACATACTGGTAAAATATTAAAAAACAGCTCTAGTCAAAAGGTGAGTAAAGCTTCCCTCTCTTATAAAGAACTTTCTCTTCAAACGATTATTACTAACAATCACCGCTGTAGCGAAGATGTTCGTTCTTTTTTCAAAGAAAAAATCGGAGCAAACTTCCGCTTTACAGTAGCTCTTCAAAAATTTTTTAAAGAGAATGTTGGAAAAACATATGAAGACGCGATAACGTTTTGGTATGAAGAAAACGAACGAAAAAAAGATCCTACATACAAAACAACTATCAGCGCGCAGTTTGAATACAATCGTTTCACTCGCGACTTTTTCGAAGATCCAAATAACAAAGGGAAATCAAAAGCTGATGCTATCGCTGCTTGGAATGAAATAAAAGCAAAACCTGGTAGTAATGCTTATATTCCTCAAAAAGTAGAAAACTAGTCCCTTTCTAGTTTTCTACTTTCTCAAATAATAGCGCAAGCCCTATTCCACCACCAATTCCTAACGTCGTAATTCCATATTTCATATGCTCTCTTTGTGCTTGATAAAACAAACGTGTCACAAGCATAGCTCCAGATGCACCGTACGGATGACCGAGCGCAATTTCTCCACCATTTACATTTAATTTTCCAAAAGGAATTTGTAACTCCTTTGCACAAGCAACAATTTTTGAAGCAAATGCTTCATTTATTTCAAAATAATCGATGTCCTCTACTTTCATATTCATTTCGTTTAATAATTTGTTCACCGCAAATATCGGACCAGTCCCTGGAAGATTGGGATCCACGCCAACTACAGCACTACGAACGAAACGAAGTACAGGCTTGTATCCTAATTTTCGGGCTTGCCCCTCTTCCATTACAAGAACAGCACATGCTCCATCATTTACACCGCACGAATTACCTGCCGTTACTGTACCATTTTTCAAAAATGCGGGCTTTGTTCTTTTAATCATTCTTTCATAATTCATTTCTCGTTTTATAGATTCATCTAATAATCCATTAAAATAATGAGGTAATATCTCTTCTTGTATATATCCTTTTTCTAATGCTTGCAGCGTTCTTTTATAGCTAAGACAAGCATATTCATCTTGCATCTCTTTTGTTATGTTATATTGCTCTGCAACATACTCAGCCGCTAATCCCATATCTGGATCACCAATTGTTTCTGGTGAAAATCGCGCTCTATTTTGAAAAGGTGATGTACTTGTACTCTCTACTCCTCCTGCAATATAACAATTACCTGCGCCGCCTTGAATGAAATGACATGCGGTGCGAATCGCTTCCAATCCAGCGCCGCATTGCCTATCAATCGTTACACCAGGAATATGATAACCAAGTCCTGCCGCTAAAGCAGATAATCTTGCAACATTCCCTCCCGGCCCCACAATATTCCCTAATATGACATCGTCTATTTCTCTCTCAATTCCTTTACTTAAAAACGTAAGAAGCGGCGTTACTAATTGCTGAACTTCATAATCTTTCAACATCCCATTTTTCTTACCAATAGGTGTTCTTTTCGCTTCTACAATAACCGCTCTATTCATATATCTTCTCCCGGTTTTCAATCATATTTTTTGCTGCATTGCGAGCTATTTTCCCGCTATTTGTATAAGGTATTTCATCAACAAAGTACCATTCTTTCGGTATTTTAAAAGATGATAATCGTTGTAAGCAAAAACTCTTTAATTGTTGCTTTGTAGCACTTCCTTTTACGATAGCGACAGGCTTTTCACCCCAGTAACTATCTTCTACACCAACCACAACTATTTCTTCAACAGCTGGATGTGTCTGTAATACCCTTTCTATTTCTTCTGGATAAATATTAATTCCTCCAAATAAAATCATATTCTTCTCTCTACCAACAATATATATAAAGCCTTCTTCATCTTGGTAGCCCACATCCTGCACTGTCATCCAGCCACCTTCGGACAATTGCGGGATTATAGCTCCATCCGATACATAGCCCATAAAAAATTGATCACTTTTCACATACACAGTTCCTATCTCACCTGTCTGTACTTCTTCTCCTGCTTCATTACATATTCGAACTTGTACATTATGACAAGGTTTCCCTACTGAATTCGGTTTTCTTTCACTCTCTTCATCAACCAATGCCGTTACAAAGCTTAGCTCAGACGCACCATAAAACTCATATCTTTTTGCATAAGGAAACACATTCTTCATCTTCTCTTTTGCTTCAGCTTCCCATTTCGCTCCTGACGAAATAATTTTCATTTCACTTTCAATTACTTTATTTTCTTTATACAAAGACTCAAGCATTGTAGGAACTGTATACATTACAGAAATATTCTCTATCCTTATAGTAGATAGCACTTGAACTGGTACAAACTTTCTCATTATGTGTACCGTTTGCCCTAAAAACAATGCACTTATTGCCCCGTATAAGAAAAGAGAATGAACGAGCGTCCCAGCTATTAAAATAAAATCTTCTTTTTTCATATGAAAGTCATGTATATTGCAATCAAAACTATGAACCCACGATTGTTGTGCACGTAAAAATGCTTTTGCCTTCCCAGTCGATCCTGATGTAAATCCCATATAAAACGGAGCATTTTGTACACTTTCTACAGGATTATATGTAGGAAGATAGTTCTCTATCATTCTTTTCCACTCATCAATTTCAATTACTCTTCCTTCTTCATCCGGTAGATCATTGACCTTATATCGCTCTGTCACAATCACATCCGGATTACTAATTGCAATTCTTTCTTTGAGCTCATCCTCTTTCCACTTTATATCTAACGGCACACAAACCCATCCAGCCATCGCGGAACCCGCAAATAGTTGTAAAAACTCCATACTATTTTCTAATACAATTGCTATCGTTTTATTCTGCGATTCTTTTTCATTCAACCAATTTTCTACTTTACATACTGACTCAAACCACTCTTTATATGTTAATACTCGATCATTTTCCTTTATTGCTATTTTATTTGTTTGTAAAGAGGCATACTTTTTATATTCTTTTGTAATCCCCATTTGAGACGTCCTTTCTTTACAAAATAATAAAAAGAAACACGCAATAAACGTGTTTCTTCTCTTTCTTATCCCGCATTTGTATATTTCCCACTCTTGAGAGCAGGCGTAATAATATGTTTCAATGAACGATGTAATTTCGTTACAAGAATTGCTGCTATAATCGCTTTTATGCAATCACCTGGTAAAAATACGGCACTTACTTTCATCGTCTGCCATATAGAAACATCCATAAAGAAAGCTTGTACAATAATACCAAATACATAAACTACGAAAATACCACCAATTATATTAATACATAATACCTTTATTATAGAAACTTCACTTAAACGCTCAATTAAATAACCAATGACAAACGCTCCAACGATATAACCAAGTAAATATCCTGCACTTGGCCCAACAAATACGCCTGGACCACCGCGTCCACCAGCAAGTAATGGTGCTCCAACTCCAACTATAAGTAAGAAAATAAGCTGACTTAACGCACCAAGACGTGATCCTAACAATCCACCAGCAAGCATAACACCGAGTGATTGTAATGTAATCGGAACTGGTGTAATAGCAAGAGCAATTGGGGGTATTAATCCTAACACTCCCATAATAGAACTAAATAAAGCGACGAAAACTAAGTTTTTTGTATTCATATTTGCTTCTCCTATTTGTAAACTTAAAATGATTTTTAGGTAACATATTATAGGAGTTATATTATCTTTTCACTAGCTTTTTGTCAACTTATTTTTAATATTGGTTTACAAATATAAATTCAATTATTTCTCTTTATGCAAATGCTCAAGTTCTTTTCGAAGTGCCTGTTTTAAAAACTTCCCAACAGATGTTTTTGGTATTTCTTCCATAAATACAATATCATCTGGTAACCACCACTTCGCAAACTGCGGTTTTAAAAACTCATATATTTCTTCTTTTGTAACCGTACTATTTTTCTTTTGAACAACGCAGGCAACTGGGCGTTCTTGCCACTGCGGATGAGGAATTGCAACGACAGCCGCTTCAAATATAGCATCATGTGCCATTAAAGCATTTTCAAGATCCACTGAAGAAATCCATTCTCCCCCGCTTTTAATAACATCTTTCGTACGATCAACAATTTTCACGCAGCCTTCCTCATCAACTGTAACAACATCACCAGTATATAACCAACCGTCTCGGAATCCTTCGACAGTACGATCATCGTTATAATAGCTTTCAGCGATCCAAGGTGCTCGTAAACATAACTCTCCCATCTCAGTACCATCCCACTTCACTTCACCGTTTGTACCGACTACTTTCATCTCTACACCAGGGACAAGATATCCTTGTTTTGAGCGGATTTCTAATTGCTCTTCATATGATAATTCTGTTTCATAACTTTTTAAACGTGCAAGTGTTACGAGTGGGCTTGTTTCAGTCATACCATATGCATGTACGAAAGGAACATTATATTTTTGCTCAAATGCTTTAATAACGCTTTTCGGTGCAGCTGCACCACCGCATAATATTCTCGTTATACTAGATAAATCGTAACTATTATTTTCTAACTCTTGTAATACACCGAGCCAAATTGTCGGCACACCTGCTGCTATCGTTACTTTTTCAGCTTGAATCATCTCTAATAAAATTTTTGGAGTAAACATTGGTCCTGGCAGAACTTGTTTAGTTCCAAACCAAGTAGCTGCAAAAGGAAGCCCCCAAGCATTCACATGGAACATCGGTACAATTGCCATCGCCGCATCACTTTCCGATAAAGCAGCTGTATCCGCTAAACCGAGTGCCATACAATGCAATACAGTACTACGATGCGTATATACAACACCTTTTGGGTTTCCTGTAGTCGCTGACGTATAACACATACCAGCAGGTGTATTTTCATCAATATCTTTTACAAATTGGAAAGTTGGATCGCCTTCTTCTAATAGCTTTTCATAATGATATACAGGTTCTAGCGTAGTATTGGGAAGTTCATCTTTATCAGTCATAATAATGTAGGCTTGTACGGTTGATAATTGTGATTGAATATTTTCAACAAGTGGTACGAGATCTTCATCTATAAGTAGAATTCGATCTTCTGCGTGCTGAATAATGTATGAAATATGTTGAGGAGATAAACGAATATTAATTGTGTGTAAAACGGAAGCAATACCAGGAATAGCAAAATACGCTTCCACATGTCGATGATGATTCCACGCTAACGTTCCTATACGCTCGCCTTCTTTAATTCCTAATTTTTTTAGCGCACTTGAAAGTCTTCTCGTCCTTTCACCTAACTGCTTATACGTTAGCGTCGTAACTGTATCATGTGTCCGTGAAACAATTTCTTTCTTCGAAAACAGTTTCTCTGCTCTTTCCATCATAGAACTAATTGTTAGCGGTACATTCATCATCATATTGTTTATAGCCTCCCTTTAAAGCGTTTTCATTTCTGTATATTATAACAGACTTCTACAAATAATTACGATATTTTTCTGTATTTTCTGAATTATTTCTTTGGAAATAATTCAGAAAATACTAAGAGAAAATATATTAAAATTCCTTCTTACGATATATAAATACCGAAATGAAATAAGAAAAGATATATATGATAACGCCAAATATTGTATATAGAATTGAAACGTATACAGATGAATTTAAATTTGATATTGGAAATTGTTCTATTAGATATCCAATTACACTTTGTAATCCAAAATAAGTAGCAAGTCCCCCGTATGCGCCTCCAATTGTAATAGCATCAGATTTTTCTGCTCCAAAAACATAGAGAAGCGGATAAGCTATTGCTCCGGCATTAAGAATGATGAACGCCCCTAAAGAAACACTCTTAAATATACCATCATCAATTGGTGTATCTGAAACTAAACCATGTACATAAAATATGCCATACGATAATAAAGTACCAATAATTACAACTAAAAAATAGAAAAGATAGTGACTTTGTACAATATTATTTCTAGTAACCGGTAAAGTAAGTACATATTTTTCATACCCCGACTTACTCTCATATTTAATAACTTCAAGTGCAGGAATCGCAGCAAATAAGATAATGAACGTAGCAATTAAACGGTACATTGAAGCATTACCAAAATAAAAAACAAATCCCGCTCCTAATATCGCTATTCCCATGAACATAAAGAAAGTTCGATACACTAGATAATAGTTTGTCAATAATAAACCTTTCATTTATTTTTCACTCCTCGTTAATAAAACACTTATTTCTTCTATCGAAATGGTTCTATGAGCAATCCCACTTGGTAATTTATGCACATCTGATACAAGTACATTAAAATAAGAACCATTATTCCTTTTCACCACAACTATATCTTTGTTGATTAAAGTTAGTTGTTCCTCATCAACATCTACAATGGCATAATTGTCCAAAACCTTATCCTTTTCTTCATTCAATAAAATTTCTCCATCTTTTATCACAATAAGGTGACTAGCTATTTTTTCTACATCACTCATAATATGTGAAGAAAGTAATATACCACCATTACTTTTATTCACAAAACTTTTTAATTCCTCTAATACCTCCTCCCTAGATGAAGGATCAAGACCTCCCGTCGCTTCATCTAGGATTAATAATTTTGCATTATGCGATAATGCAACAGCTATAGATAGTTTCATCGACATTCCACGGGAAAATCTACCTACTTTTTCATTAGTAGGTAAAGAGAAAGAATGAACTAATCGGTAAAGATTTTCTCTATCCCAAGATTCAAACATCTTTTCAAAAACCTTATTTAGTTGTTTTATTGTAAGATGAGCCGGTAGATTCATAGCATCAAATACGACTCCAATCTTTCCCTTAATCTTGGCATCTTTATTTATATTTTCTTCACCTAATATTTTTACTGTACCGCTATCTTTAGAAATTAATTCTAATACTGTTTTAAATGTTGTTGATTTACCTGCCCCATTGTCACCAATGAATCCCACTATTGACCCTGATGGCACATTGAATGTAACATCTTTTAAAACAACTTTGCTTCCAAATGATTTACTTAAATTTTTAATTTCTAGAATGTTTGACATCATTTCACTCCCATCTTAACTTTTAATAAAATAGATTTTCTCCTATTAAAAATTATCCACTTTATCTCTCACTTTCTTTTTTAGTTTAAAAATAATACGATTGCTATATTCTTTATTCTCTACTAAAATTCGATACATCTCCCACACTCCTACAACACGAACAAAAAGATAGACTCCAATAGCAATAAGTACAACACAGTACGGATAATACTGCACTAATTCTCCTGAAGTGATATGCTTTTTCTCAAATAAAAATGGTATCGCTCCTGCTGCTATAAAACAAAATCCAACGATCATTACTGCAGCATACTTCTTCTTAATTACTTCATATCTTTTTGTCAATTCTTTTAGAAAGTTTTGATCAAATAGTAGTTCTTCCTTTTTCAATACATTGTATCGACTCTCTTCTATCGTTACAGATACCATCATTGCTCCAATTCCAAGGACAGCAATGATAATGATAAGGAATGTAGACATTGTTGGATCTTCTTTAAATAATAAATACGGTATTGTAGATAAAATAAGCAAACTAAACCCTAATGCGATATATTTAGAAATTTTTTGCCCATATACTATATACCCTTCTGCCATTTCCTTACTTACATAATAACCATGTTCCTTTTCATTACTTTGCTCAGCAGTTTCTTTTAATAAGTAATCAAGAGATACTTCAAATACATTTCCAATCATTATTAGTTTTTCGGTTTCAGGAAAACCTTGACCATTTTCCCATTTACTAACCGCTTGTCTTGTTGTGTTTAATTTCTCAGCTAACGCTTCTTGAGAAAGGCCTTTTTCTTTTCTTAATTTAAAAAGTTTCTCACCAAATCCCATATGTGTGTCCCCCTTTGTTTTCTTAACTAAATTATACGTAAAACATTGCTCCTATCTCTATCTTCCTACGGTTGCACTTTGTCAACTTACGGTTGCGATTGTGTTATATAGCGGTTTTGTATACGATTTAGCTGTTTTTCTTCTATAATTATGGCGTTAATAAAATAATTACTCTCAATGACCAATTATAACAATTAAAGGGAATTATTGTTATAAAAAAACCAAAAAAACTCCTTTATTCATTTAAAGGAGTTTTCGTTATGAACCATTCTAAGATGACTACTTTTTCTTCTATATATTTTTCTGTTTCATGTAATGAATGATGAGCATCTCATACAGTATATGTTTTTATCTCTTTTTTAAGGCGTACTCATATATATGTAAAATGTCACTTATATTATATTAAATTAACTTAATGTAAGATCTTTCGTATACGACGTTTTATATTACCACTTCTTAACAATCATAACGGCTTCTGCTTAAACTTTTCATAATTCCGTACCTTTAATGAAAGGATATTCCCGCAATCTGTACAAATATAAGCATCCACTGGTGAAGATGTGAACATCGTTTCCTTTTTCCGTATTTGTGCATAACCGATAAACTCACCTTCTCCTATGTTTTGAGAACCGCAATGAGAGCATGTCTGCACGTCTTTCTGTTTCATGAGAGCACCACCTTTAATCTGTTTCCACTCCCTTCGACAGTTCGCTTCCATTTCCCTTCCAAAAAACCTCTTATTCTCTTACATTTCAACAGGAATCTCAGAAGAAAAATCGTATATGTACTATGAACTATATTAATTGACGGAGGAATCGTATGAGTACAATTATGACAGTCAATACAGCACAAGAAATTGAAAATGCAGAAATACATATGCTTTCTTCTAGATTAGAGGCACTACAAACAATAAGCAGCAACCCAATGCAAGTACAAATGAAAAAGTTCGGGAGTGCCACTGCCTTTTCATCAAAAATAATTGCTGGTCCTACTTTTAACACAGTAAAAGGCGTTACCTTTACAAATACAGATGAGATAGATGAAATCATCTCTTATTATCAATCACTACAAATCCCTTGCCGTTTTGAAATTACACCGGCTCAAGGTACAACTGAACTATTTCAATACTTATCTCAAAAAGGCTTTTACCAATCTAGCTTCCATACCGCTTTATATAGTATACCGGGACAAGATTTTTTGCTTCCCCCTTCTAACATTTCAGTACGCAAACTGAAAGAAAATGAGTTTCATACTTTTGCAGATATTTATGTACGTGGATTTAATATGCCGTCCTTTACAAAAAATGGTGTTCGTCAAAATAATGAAATTCTTTACAATAAACCAGGATGGCATTTTTTCATAGCCGAAGTTCAAAACACTCCTGCTAGTATAGCGGTACTTTATATAAATAAAGGTGTTGCTTCATTAGCTGCTTCTGCTACTTTGCCAGAATTTCAACGTAAAGGTTGTCATACCGCATTAATTCAAAAACGAATTGAGACCGCTGTTGCATCCAATTGCAATTTAATAGTTGGACAAGCTCGATTTGGTAGCGGCAGTCAAAATAATATGGAACGTGCCCATATGAAAATTGCTTATACAAAATCAATATGGACTGCGAAAGACATATAATTAACTTTCTTTTTCTTTCCATTACGAATGTATACATTTTATGACAATTACCTTTCTATCCTGTTACTCATTTGAATATTCAAACTAAATTTGTTACGCTATTACTAGATACATCATTCAACTTGCAATATGAAAAGAGAATTCTACTCAAACTACAAGGAGGAGAAATGTATGACTAAACATGATCATGGTTTAAAAGAAAAAGTAGAAGGTGCCATTGATAAGGTAAAGGGTGAAGTAAAGGAAGTTGTCGGGAAAGTAACTGACAATAAAAAATTACAAGCCGAGGGAAAATGGGATAAGGTGAAAGGCACTGCTAAAGATACTGTCGGTAATGTAAAAGAAAAAGTACATGAATATAAAGAACATAAAGAAAACAAATAAAAAAAGAGCCATCTGGCTCTTTTTATTTACCCTCATTCTTCTCTAACACATACAAATCTTCTTCAATATTCGTTAATTTCTCACTTACAAGCTTTCTTGCATCTCCAATTGCTTGATTGTATGCAAATGGTCCAACTAATTTAATCATTTCCTCTATTAAACGTTCTGCTTGGAAACGTCCAATTTCATCTAAATCTTCTTCAACGAAAAATTGCTGAATTTGTGCTACAAGCTCTTCTTTTTTATCAGTCGGTATTTTTATGTTCATCATCATTCGTTACTCCTCTATATTTAAGATAATACTTTTCTTAACTCTACCATAGAAAAGCGATTTCCTGGACAAGTTTTTGTAACCCCTTCTAACTCCCTATGGCCGAGTATATTTCCTTTCTCTATGGCAAACTGCTTCATAAACATTTTACATAAAGAATATAATGAATTCATTTGTGCAGTATTTGGATCATATTTATCAAAATTTCCCGTCATACATATTCCAATTGTGTCACTATTATTATCTTTCGCATGTGCTCCAATATGTAAACCTCGCCCTTCGACTACAGTTCCATCTTCTTCAATAAAATAATTGTAACCAATCCCGCTCCATCCTCTTACCTTTTGATGAAATTCGTGAGTTTTATACACATCCCAGCCATCTTCTGACGTATGGTGGATGATCAGTTTATTTACTTTTTCTAAAGGAACTAACTCATTTTGAAATGTTAAATTTGCACATTTAATTTCCATATGAACATCCTCCTCTTACAAATCGATCATAATAACTGTTTTATCATCTGGCCTTATTCTATTTTCTCCTTCTAACCTTTCAATGATTGCTACATATTCTTTTATACTATTCTTTCTTATATATGCTACAGTTTGTTCTAACGACCACTCTGGGTGAAACAATCCGTCTGAACAAATAAAAATCCCACTTACTTCAGCTACCTGTAATTCACCATATTGTAAATAATCCATAGCTTCTTTCATCCCATTTGCAACTGAGTAGCCGTTTGGCATATTTGCAAGATAGCGATTGTATTTTAACTGCTCCCGAACATCTTGAAAAACGTGTTCCTCAGGTACAGGTAATCCCTTTTCTCTATCTTCCTCTCTCTTCTTTTTTGCACGTTTACTAATTCCTTGAACCGTATCTTTCGTTAATACTCTCATCGCCCCATTTTGAAGTATTGCAGCGATCATACAATCACCTAACTGTGCATATTCAAGTTTTTCGCCTTCTATTTGAACTGCTGCAATACATGTACACCACAGATGGTCTTTTTTTCTCGTATCAACCTTGTACTCTAGCATCTTGTTTTGCAATAATTCATTCGCCTTTGCAACTTCACCTTGTAAACTATTAATCTCCCGTAACGAAGTAAAATGACTTGCAAATAAATGCGAAGCGATGTATGCTCCATTATGTCCTTCTTCATCACAAAACGGGACGAGCGGAGTTGCTCCATCGCATACACCGTAAATCATTTTATCTTCATTACAAAAAAATGAATCCTCACACTCTTGTTTTAAAGGACTTTTCTGTTGATATGTTGTTATCTTCATATCTGTATCCCCTTTCAAATTACCAAATCATCAAATACTCAAATTGTTTAGATTAATCTAATTTTCCGAAATAAACTGTTTTTACCTAAAACTTTCAATTTCATATATAATCTTGAAATAATATGATTTTTTAGTGAAGGACGGGAAAGAGATGGTCAGATTTCTTGGTGTTATTTTTGGTTCTATTATTATCGCAATTGCCTTTAATCTTTTCCTTATCCCCCATAAAATTTTAAGTAGTGGAATTGGCGGAATTGCTATTATTTTAGGGATTGTAACCCCTGTAAACACAGGTATTATTAACTTTGTATTGAACTTACCTATCCTTATTTTAGGATACATAGGTCTTGGAAAAAAAGTAATTTTTAACACGGTTGTTTCTGTAATTGTATTATCTGTTGCACTATACTATGTTCCAGTAAAAGTCGTAGCAACAGATCCACTTTTATCATCTGTATTTGGCGGTGTCATCGCCGGAGCTGGTATTGGTCTTGTCTTTAACTGCCATGGTTCAACTGGTGGATTTGATATTATCGGTATGTTGTTATCTCGTAAGCGAGATATTAAACTTGGTGGATTCCTTATTGCATTAAATACTGTTGTTGTTGTCATTGCAGGATTTTTCTTCACTTGGGATGTTGCCCTTACAAGCTTACTTTCAATTTATGTAACTGGTAAAGTAATTGATGCCGTTCATACAAAACATCGTAAAGTTACACTTATGATTGTAACAAATCAAGCGGAAGAAATGAAAAAAAAGCTTCTTTCAACTGTAGTACGCGGAATTACGTTACTTGATGGTGAAGGTGCTTATTCAAACGAAAAAAAACGTGTACTTATGACAGTCGTTTCTCGTGAAGAGTTAGCAAGTATGAAACTAACGATTTCCGAAATTGATCCTCATGCATTCGTTAATATTACAGAAACTGTTGAAGTATTAGGATTGTTTAGAAAAGCATAAAAAACTAGGTGGACCTTCACCTAGTTTTTATTTTGCATAAATTCAATTCGATTTCCAAACGGATCTGATACGTAAAATCTGATTACATCTGGTCGCGCATGATCATCTATTACTTCAATACCTTGCTTTATTAACCTTTGTTTAAATTCATTAATTTTCAAAACATAAAAAGCTGGATGCGCTTTTTTAGCTGGATTAAAATCTTGCTCAACTCCGATATGAATCTCTTGATTTCCACACTTAAACCAACACCCACCACGCTTCTTTAATTCCTCTGGCTTTGGGATTTCCTCCATACCAATTTTATTACCATAAAATTCTCGTGCTTCTTCTTCACATCCTACTGGCGCCGCTACTTGTACATGATCAATCCCTTGAATATAATTTTTCATATTCCTTCCCCCTCTTCTATTCTAATGTTATAACGAAAATACATTCATGTAACTTAGAAAATATTAATAAAGCAATATAAGATTCTCTTATTACTACCCTTTTTTACCTTCCACTAAAAATAAAAAAGAAAATTTATTATATAATTTCCATTTTTTATAGAAATACACATTGCACCTATATTATAGTTAGTACTAGATTCATCTTTTTTAGATGCTAGTTGTACGGAGGAAATATTATGAGTCGTAAAAAACATTCATCTACTCACAAAAAACGTCACCCAAACGTATCGGAGCGCTTGCGAAACCATATACAAAATCGTTCTTTAGCAGAAATGTATGCATCTCTTTTTGAACATAACCCTGATAGTATTATTTCATTGAATTTAGAAGGAGTTATTTTACATATTAACCCCTCTGCGGAAAGAATATTAGGTTATACTTCTAACGAATTAGAGCGAAAAACAATCACTTCTATTTTAGAAGCACATATTTCTGATCAAGTGCTACAATACATAAAAAATGCTGCAGCTGACAATCAAAAAGAGTATATCGTCTCTATTTATCATAAAGACGGATATTTACTAGATGCCGTAACAAAATTAGTTCCTATTTTTGTTAAAAACCGTTTAACAGGTGTATACGCCATTATGAAACCCCTTGAAAAATCAGAAAGAATTGAGAAAGTATTACAAGAGAGTGAGAAACGATTACGCACATTAATGAATTCAATGCCTGCATTTGTTATTTTTAAGGATCATGAAGGACGCTGGCTTGAAGCGAATGACTATGCGCTTTCTTGTTTCAATTTTCATAACGTTCCTTATCATGGAAAAAGAGATAATGAACTCATTCAATATAACGAAGCATACCGCGAATCTTTTTTGCATTGTGAAGAAGTCGATGAACTAACATGGCAAAAAGGACAAATTCTTCACGGAGAGGAATTTATTATACATAGAAATGATTTCGACCTAGTTTTAAGCATTTCAAAAGTCCCACTCTTCCATCCTGATGGCTCACGCAAAGGTCTTATAGTGATGGGAAGAGACGTTACCGAACTAAAAGAAACTGAAAAGTTATTACGGAAATCCGAAAAACTTGCAGTAGTAGGACAACTGACAGCTGGAATTGCCCATGAAATTAGAAACCCGCTCACTTCATTAAAAGGATTTTTAACGTTATTACATCCAGAAATAAATGAGGAAAATAAATGGTATGTGGACGTTATGTTGAGTGAAATTTCACAAATGGAATCTATAACAAGCCAATTTATGGCGATGTCTAAACCACAAGTGTTATCTATTCATACATGCAACGTACAAACATTAATTGAAGAAGTTGTAACTTTTATTTTACCAACAGCAATTATGCATAGCGTTCATATCATCATGGATCATTTCGATTATATTTCTGACATTCAATGTGATAGTAATCAATTAAAACAAGTTTTGATTAACATATTAAAAAATGCAATCGAGGCGATGCCTGATGGTGGTAACATATTCATTCAAACAACTTCGTTAGAAAATGATTTTGTTTCAATACGCATTATGGATGAAGGTTGTGGGATTCCTGAAGAGCGCATGGCTCGTCTTGGCGAACCTTTTTATAGCTTGAAAGAAAAAGGAACTGGCCTCGGCTTAATGATGTGCTATAAAATCATTCAAGAGCATCACGGAAAATTATTCATTTCCAGTGAATTAAACATAGGAACAACTGTCGATATCCAATTACCGATTGCTACAGCTCAGCCTGTAACAAACTCTTAACTATGCTACATTAATATAGTAAAAGACATCTGTTATAAGTAGTCGAGTTATTGTGGAAAACATCTACACTAATACGTTAAAAAGCTCAAAGTCCCTATATGACTCTGAGCTTTATTTTTGTATACGATTTATTTTATTAAATCCACTCTTTTCCATGTTTACGAATAAACTGAATATCATTTTCATAATGTTCAAGATGCCCTTCATCTATCATCTTTTGGAAGTTCATATCGCCTTCTAGTGCTTTTCTTTTCATGTATTTACATAATCCTTCTAATCGTAGAAGTACCATCTCCAAATAATCCTCGGCGATGCCATCACTTTTATAGGACTCAAAAAACAATTTAACTCTTTGCTTTATGCGGTCTGCATGCTGTAATGAATTATAATAAACCGCCGCACCTGTTTCCTTATAATACACTCTACTTAATGGGACACAAGTGTAAAGAGTATAGGCTATGTCCCAAAGTCTGGGTCCAGGACCAGCAACATCAAAATCAATAATACCTACTGGTTTTTCGTTATTAAAAATAATGTTGTATATTGCAAAATCATTGTGGCATACAACCTCTATTGTATTTGGAGTATTATCCATCGGTTTCCAATCATCTGATAACGGGAAATCACTCACAGCATCATGATAAAGACGGAGCATCTTCGCTATTTCTTTTAAAACATCATTAGACCACATGTACTCTTTTAAAGGGTAATTACCAGCTTCTCCTTCAATAAATGATAATATCTCTCTATCTTTATCATCAATACCTAAAAACTTTGGTGCATAACTAAAACCTTTGTTTTCCAAATGATTTAATAGCTTATGAATTTTGGTACTGCCTTGCTTTAATTCTCGTCGAACAGTATCTTCCGAACGATATACGTTTGAGACATTCCCTCCCGTTAGCATTTCTTCATTTTCGTAGTTTGACATCTAATAGTCCCCCTCCATTATTCTACATTTTCTTTATATTTTAACATAACTTTCCTATTCTCTTTTAACCCCTTAAATTGCAACAAAAAAATCGAGTATAAAATCTTTATGATTTTACACTCGATTTAGTCTAATATTTATGCCTGTGAAACCATTTTTTCATACCATTCCGTTGCCTTCTCTACTTCACCAATCGTTAATTGGTGCCCTCTATTTTCCCAATGTATTGTTACATTAGCATTTGCATTTTCTAATAGCACCTTCAATTCCTCTGACTCAGAAGGTGAACAAATTGGATCATTTGTTCCAGCAGCAATAAACACTGCTTTCTCTACTAAATTAGGAAGTTCTATCCCTCTTCTTGGGACCATTGGATGATGAAGAATGGCACCTTTTAATGCATTTTCATAATGGAATAATAAACTCGCTGCAATATTTGCTCCATTTGAATACCCAACAGCTACGATATTATCTCTATCAAATTCATATGTTTTTGCTGCTTCATTTAAAAATTCATTTAATTCCTTCGTACGGAAAACAAGATCCTCTTCATCAAAAATACCTTCTGCTAATCGGCGGAAGAAACGAGGCATCCCATTTTCTAATACATTTCCACGAACACTTAATACAGAAGCTTCCCGATCAATTCTTTCTGCAAGCGGTAATAAATCTAATTCATTTCCTCCTGTACCATGAAGCAATAACAATACTGGTTTTGATGTATCTTTTCCTTTTTGAAAAACATGTTTCATCATATTCCTTTTCCCCTTTCAATCACTTTAATCTAGATTTCTCACTTCAAATGGTAAGAGTGTCTGTTCAATTTGTTTTCTATGTTGTTCGTATCGGTCCGGTAATTTTAACTCCTCACCCATCGTCTCTAAAGATTCGTCATGGGCAAAACCAGGAGGGTCTGTTGCAATTTCAAATAAGATTTCGCCGTGTTCTCTAAAATAAATTGCGTTAAAATAGTTTCGGTCTTGTACAGGGGTTACACCATATCCAAAGCGAGACACATGCTCTTTCCAGTCTAATTGATCAGCATCATCACTCGCTCTCCAAGCAATATGATGAACTGTACCAACACCCATTTGCCCACGTCCAATTGTTGATAATCTCAAATCGATAATATTTCCAATATCAGCAGAAGAACGGAACCGCATAAACTCTCCCTCTTCTCCTACTTTCTCAAGACCCATAACATGCTCTAACAATTCAGCAGTTTTTTGAGGTTGTGCAGATAAAAGAACAGCACCGCCAAATCCTTTAATTGCTACTTCTGGCGTAACTTCCCCAAAAGTCCAATTATTTAATTCGCCCTCTTCTCTTTCAACTAATTCTATATGCAAACCATGTGGATCATCAAATTCTATATACTGTTCTCCAAACCGAGTCATTTTTGTATACGGTACGTCGAATTTTTCTAATCTATTTTCCCAAAACTCCATTGTACCTTTTGGTACGACATAAGACGTAATGCCTACTTGACCGTCCCCAATAATACCTTGACGAGCACCTGCCCATGGAAAAAACGTAATAATTGTTCCAGGCTTTCCTCCTGTATTACCAAAATAAAGATGATACGTACCTGGATCATCAAAATTCACTGTTTGTTTTACTAAACGCAATCCTAATACACCTGCATAAAAATCTACATTTTCTTGTGGGTGACCTACGATTGCTGTAATGTGATGAATTCCCATCGTTTTCTTTTCCACTTTCTCCACCCCTTTTTTTATTTCATTACAAAAAACGTTTATTCGCTAAAATTCATTATTCATTTTGTCCATATGATAAAGTTCAATCCGCAATACTATCTTTTACAAAATTGAGGTATCTCTCTAAAAAACTAACACATTTCATTTAGTTCAAAAATTATCTCGAATTCGAGATAATCGACAAAAAAACTACAGTTCTTATGATTATATTTTAAATATTGATTTTATGATTTTGACTATCCTTCAAAAAATATCTTGAATTCGAGATTTATTATAGTCTAATTAGTTTTTATTGTCAATGCAGATATCGTTTCATTTTTTCATCAAAAACAATATTCTGATAACTCATCTCCATCAAATAATTTGTTTGAAAAAGAGCAACCAAAAAGCGGGAACATTCATGTAATAAATTTCTACTTTTCCCATAACCAAAAAAGCCATACAAATGTATGACTTTTTTGATTATTTTTTGTTCAGCTACATATTTACTTCCCAATTACGGAAGGAAACAATTCCGAAAGTGGAACTACTTTCCCCATCTCATCTTTAAACACAATATGCTCTCTCGTTAAATGGCGCGGGCTCTTTACCCCTGCTGCTGCCGCTAATGAAAACAAACTATATCTCATACTAATAACATAGTTCATTACTCGCCATTTTTTCTCATACGGATCTAATGCTTTTTGGTAGTGTGGATTCGTAGTTGCAACCCCAGATGGGCATTGCCCTGAATTACATTGAAGTGCCATAATACAACCACTTGCCATCATGAATCCACGTGCTGAATTTACGGCATCTGCACCGATAGCTAAAGCAATCGCTACTTTATCTGGCGTGATTAATTTCCCGGAGGCAAACACCTTTAATTTATCCCTGACACCGTAATGATTTGCTGTATCAATAAATGTAAGTAATGCCGGTATAAGCGGAAGCCCCATACTATCTGCCATCGATTTATATGTTGCCCCTGATCCACCTTCTGAACCGTCGATTGTAATAAAATCTGGATAGATGTTTAATTCTTTCATTGCTTTTAATAAATCTTCCAAAGGCTTCTGTTGACCAATTACAATTTTCATGCCCACTGGTTTACCACCGTTTTCTTGTAAATCTTGAATAAAATATAAAGCCTCTGCGGCACTACTAATAAATGAAAAACGATTTGGCGAATTAATCGTTTCTCCTTCTCGTACTTTCCGAACGGAAGCGATTTTCTCATTTACCTTCTGTCCTTCTAAATGACCACCACGTATTTTTGCTCCTTGCCCAAATTTCAATTCAAACGCTTTAATATTACTTTCTTTCGCCTTCTCCATAAATTCCTTCATCGAAAAATTCCCGTCCTCGTCACGGTATCCAAATAATCCCGGACCAATTTGGGCAACGATATTTGCACCCGTATGTAAATGTTCTGGAATGACGCCCCCTTCCCCAGTATTAATCCACGAACCACCTGCCATTTTTGCACCAAACCCAGCTGATAAAATATAATTTTCTCCAATCGCACCGTAAGATGTCGCTGACGCTCCAAACATCCCATACAGTTTCCATGGATATTTACGATTTTCGCCCACTATAATTGCATCTTCTTCTTCATACAACCAAAGGTTTGTTGTATCCGCTGTCAATTTTTCTCTTCTTGAAAATAACCCTTCTTTATGAATCATATATTTTTTCCCCTCACGTTCTTGCGTGAGATTCACACTTAATTCATCTGTTAATGTGGGGAATAATGTATTAGCAATATAATAGCCAGATTCCTCAAAATCTCGTTTTGATCCAAAACCAAGTATTTCAGAACGGTATTTTGCTAGAAACATAACACTTTGAAAATCGTAGCGCGAAAAGGGCTTTCCGTCAGTATCATGATCAAACCAATATTGCCGAAATTCCGGACCTATTTTTTCGAGTAAATAGCGCATTCTACCTAAGTATGGATGCAGTTTTAATATAGAATGATGCGTCCGTTTTTTAATAAAAAATGTAATGATAAAAAAGACAATTAAAAGTAGCATCAAAAAGAGCAATATACTAATAATAATGAGTAGCGCTTCACTCATTCCGCTTCCCCCTATATATGAAATTCCATAATAAAAAGAGAACACTCCATGTGTTCTCTTTTTATCCTTATTCACACTAACGTAGCAAGATGCTCTTTCGCGTCATATTCAACCAAACTTTCAGCATTTTTAATTCGCTGCACAAAATCTGGATTAGCGATTAATGGTCTTCCGAACGCCGCTACATCAATTGTTCCTTCTTGCAGTGCTTCTTCTGCCTCTTTCGGATTCAAATTACCTACTCCTACGATAGTACTATCCCAATACTTTCTTACTAATTGATGAAAATTCTTACCGTCAGCAATAACTTGCGTATAATTCATCGTTGAAGGGTGAATCATCGTTAATCCAACTTCTTTAAACATATTTACAAACGTTTCAATTGCAAGTTCAGGATGTTCCCACATATAAGTAGGATTATCACCTTTAAAGGCAGAGAAGCGAAGAAGCGTTTTATCAGCTCCAACTGCTTCAATTACAGCCTGAACAACTTCTTTCATAAACGTTAACCTTTGTTTTAAGTCCCCGCCGTATTTATCAGTACGCTTATTCGCAAATTCATAAGTAAATTGGTCAATTAAATATCCGTGTGCACCGTGAATTTCTACACCATCAAATCCAGCTTCTATCGCATTCTTTGCGGCTTGTGCATATTGACCGATAACTTCTTTTATTTCTTCTATTGTCATTGCTTCTGGTGTATCAAACGGTTTACGAAAACGCGGAACATTACCCTCCGCAGCAATAGCAGACGGTGCTTGCGGCATTTGACCACCAATTATTTCGTGATGACTCATACGTCCAACATGCCATATTTGAGCAATAATCGTTCCGCCTTCTTTATGTACTGCCTCTGTAACAGGTTTCCAAGAATCAATTTGCGCTTGTGTATAAATACCTGGTACTCCCGGATTCCCTTTTGCTCTCGGGCTAATGACAATTCCTTCTGTAATAATTAATCCGATCCCATCAGCAGCACGTTTTTGATAATACTCTACTACATCAGTACCAACTACCCCAGTCTCATTATTTGCAAAACATCTCGTCATCGGTGCCATCGCTATACGATTACGAAGAGACCAAGATCCAATTTGAATCGGATGAAATAACTTCGTTTCTTCAATATTTTCAAAAGACCCCCAAGCGTTTATATTTGTTCCTTCATAAATACTTGCCGCTTTATTATTTGAACTTGTCATTTTTCTTCCCCCTAAAAAAATCTAACTATAATCGCATCATACTTACTTTTAGATAGTAACGTCAATTTATACGTCTTTACCATTAAAGATTCGAATATTAAACAAATAGAATGATAAAAATAAAAATTAAAAAGGTTTCCTAATTAGGAAACCTTTTTTAGTTGACCATATAAGGCTAACAATTCGTTTATCTCTTTTAAATAAAGAAAATAAACAATTATTATCTCCTCACATATGGAAAATCTCTTAACAATAGAAGTGGGAGTGGTTCAGTATTCTTCTAAAAATAATAACTTATATACCTAAAACAATGAAAGCCCTACCTCTCTTTCATCCTTACGGCTCCTCGTCCGTGCCAGTGTGAATCAGGATTGCAAAAATCAAGTAACTATTTTATCGAGTTATTTAATTAAACTTCGAACATTCGTAAAAGAAATTAAAAAATAAAAATGGATTAAATTGTAGTAATAACAAAAGAGGTTAATGCTCTAAAAGTGGTTTGAAAGAGTTGAATGTCTTTGAAATGATTGATTTTCTATAATTATATTCCCAAAAAATTCAAGATCTTTTTTGGGATGTAATACATTATCTACAATGAATCTTAACAAAAGCTTTTTATTTGATTTTCTGTGATACCTTCAATTAATCCCAGCTCACTAATCAAAAATTCATGTGCGTTATCTAACATTTTCTTTTCGCTTGCATTAAGTGCTTTTTCTTTCTGCATACGTAATAAATCACGTACAACTTCAGCACCTTCTTGTATTTTACCCGTTTTTATTTTATCAGTGTTCAATTTATACCTTTGTTTCCACGTAAGTAATCTATCTGATTCCCCATGCTGAAAAATATCTATTATGTTTGTTAATGCCTTTATATCTGTAACTGGTCGTATATTTGAACTCAATATTTTCCCCATAGGAATCATTACTTCCATATTACTAGCCGACATTTTTATAACATAATACTGTCTTTTTTCTCCTGAGATTTCCTTTTCTTCTATGGCTTTAATTATACCTGCTCCGTGCATTGGATAAACGATGTTATCGCCAATTTGAAACAAATAATCCACCTCCATATATGGTAACCTTCTCAATCTTAACACACATTTATTTTTTTAGCAAAATTTTTATAATATCACAAAATTATTTTCTATGTCAATTTATTTACACATAAAAATTCAAGCTGTACAGAAACACTAAAAAACCCGCGATTTTGTTACATTTCCACACCCATTTTCTCCAATTTTATATACCTTGTAAAACAAAAAAACACATCACTACATATAAATAGCGATGTATTTTTATATAATGACAAAAACGGTTGCTTCAAAACTTCACACACGATCCTTCGCTTATATACTAACCTGTTTACTAATCGTTTCTCGCGCTAAAAGAAAACTCATAATCACTTGCGCAGCTACTCTACTCGTCATATCCCTAAAATCAAGAGTTGGATCAATTTCTACTATATCCATCCCTTGAACGAGTGGCTCTTTACCAAGGAATTCAATTGCATCAAGTAAAGTTTTACTATCCATCCCACCAGGGCCAATTGCTGGACAGCCTGGCGCAAACGCTTGGTCTAGTACGTCCATATCAAGAGAAATATAAATAGAAGTCACATCTTGTTTTCTTAATACTTCAATACTTTCTGAAATAAGATCTTTTATTTTTCGCTCTCTTACATCTTTCATTGTATACACTGTCACGCCATGCTCTTTTGCATATTCATGGTACGCTCGTGCATTTGAAAAATTACGAATCCCAATTTGAACGAGTTGTTTTCCTGTAATCACATCATTTTCTAGCAAACTACGGAACGGTGTACCATTTGATGGACCACCATCATCTAAATTACGTAAATCATGATGGGCATCAAATTGAATAATACCGACCTTCCCTTTACTATTTGCAAAACCAGTTATACTCGGAAAACTAATCGAGTGGTCACCACCAAGAACGATTGGTATCATTTTCGGATTTACTTTCGTCAAGTGACCAACTGTTTTCGCAATTCGGTTATGACTCTCTTTTATATCTGTCACATGCATCGTAATATCACCACAATCATGAAGAACACTTTCTTTCATATCGTGTTCTTCTGTAATTGCGTACGTGCTATATGCATCCAACATTGAACGAATTGTTTTTGGTGCAAAACATGCTCCTGAATGACTAATAGATGGTTTAGAAAGGGGTGCTCCAATTAAGGCAGCACCGAATATTTCTACGCCTTCCTCCCAATCTTTAATCATTTCGCTCCATTTCGTCACTTCCCGATCGATAAACTTTGCATTTTTCTTTAAATAGTGGCCGTGCTCCACGATTGTTCACCTCTTGTATATGCGATATTCCCATTCTTCCATACTGTATTTACATGACTTACGCCGTAATGGTACGGTACGTAAGCGTAATTATAAGCATCCCATAAAACTAAATCCGCCTTACGACCAACTCTAATTTTCCCAGCTACATCGCCTCGATTAATGGCATAAGATGAGTTCACTGTTACCGCATTCCAAACTTCTTCTGGTGTCATTTTCAGTTTCAGCATCGCAATGCTCATAATAAGCTGAATGTTTTCAGTTGGACAGCTACCTGGGTTAAAATCTGTAGCTAAAGCAACTGCAACACCTTCATCAATCATTTTGCGGCCGCGTGCGAAGCTTTCTTTATTTAAATAGAAAGTTGTTCCTGGTAATAAAGTTGCTACTGTATTAGAATTCGCAAGCATTTCAATTCCTTTATCAGAAGCGCCAACTAAATGGTCCGCTGATGCTGCACCAATTTCAGCCGCTGCTTCCGCACCACCAAGAGGGTCGATTTCATCTGCATGAATTTTCACATCAAAGCCAAGCTCTTTCGCTTTTAATAAAAATTCTTTTGATTCTTCTACAGAGAACACACCTGTTTCACAGAAAATATCAACGAACTCAGCTAATTGCTTCTCTTTCATTTCTGGTAATAGATCTAGCATCCATTGTAAAAATTCTTTCGATCTTCCTTTATACTCTTTCGGAACTGCATGAGCACCTAAAAATGTTGAAACTAAATCAATTGGATGCTCTTTTTGTAATTGTGCAGTTGCCTCTAATTGTTTCCATTCTGTCTCATCATCCAATCCGTAACCACTCTTCGCTTCTACAGTTGTAACTCCGAAAGATAGCATACGGTCTAAATGGAATTTAGCTTTTTGAACAAGTTCTTCTTTCGACGCTTGTTTCGTTGCATTTACAGTTGAAAGAATACCTCCACCTTGTTCTAAAATTTCCAAGTACGGAACTCCTTGTAGTTTTAGCGCGATTTCATTTTCACGAGATCCACCAAATACAAGATGAGTATGCGGATCAACAAGACCAGGAGACACCATTTTCCCGCCGCAATCAATAACCTCTTTCGCTTGTAATCCTTTAGCTTCTTCCGCTGTTCCAACAAAAGTAATTACACCATTTTCAATTCCAACCGCACCATTTTCAATAACAGGAAGCGTATTCATCGCTTCCCGTCTTAACAAGCCATCTTCTTGATCCATTGTTAGTAATTGACCGATATTTATTAGTAAAGTGTCCAGCATGTTTCTGCCTCCTTATTTCATCATTGGGATGTTAACGCCTTTTTCTTTCGCAGTTTGAACCGCTAAGTCATAGCCAGCATCAACGTGACGAACAACACCCATACCAGGGTCAGAAGTTAATACGCGTTCAATACGTTTTGCCGCTGCTTCTGTTCCATCTGCAACGATAACCATTCCAGCGTGAAGTGAATAACCCATACCAACGCCACCACCGTGATGAACAGACACCCAGCTTGCACCGTTTACACTGTTAATTAATGCATTTAAAATTGGCCAGTCTGCTACTGCATCACTACCGTCTTTCATAGATTCTGTTTCACGGTTTGGAGATGCTACTGATCCACAATCTAAATGGTCACGGCCGATAACGATCGGTGCTGATAATTCACCATTAGCCACCATTTCATTAATAATGCGGCCAAATTTCGCACGCTCGCCATAACCAAGCCAACAAATACGTGATGGAAGACCTTGGAACTCAACTTGCTGACGTGCCATACGAATCCAATTACATAAATGCTCATTATCCGCGAACTCGCGTAAAATAACTTCGTCTGTTTTATAAATATCTTCTGGATTACCAGAAAGTGCTACCCAGCGGAATGGTCCTTTTCCTTCACAGAATAATGGACGGATAAATGCTGGAACGAATCCCGGGAAATCGAAAGCATTTTTTAATCCTTCATCGAAAGCAACTTGGCGAATGTTATTTCCGTAATCAAATGTAATCGCGCCTTTTTCTTGCATTGCAAGCATTGCTTCTACATGTTTTTTCATACTTTCTTTTGATAATTGTACGTAACGTTCTGGATCTTCTTCACGAAGCTTCGCTGCTTCTTCTACTGTGTAACCTACTGGAATATAACCGTTTAATGGATCATGGGCAGAAGTTTGATCCGTAACTAAGTCAGGGATAATATTACGGTTTACTAACTCAGGTAAAATTTCTGCTGCATTACCTAATAATCCAATTGAAATAGGCTCTTTCTTCTCTTTATATTCGTTTGCAATAGCCAATGCTTCTTCTAATGATTCTGTATACTTATCACAATATCTCTTTTCAATACGACGATCGATACTACGCTTATCTACATCAATAGCAATTACAACACCGCCGTTCATCGTTACAGCAAGCGGTTGTGCGCCACCCATGCCACCTAAACCAGCAGTAATCGTTACAGTACCTTTTAATGAACCATCGAAATGTTGACGTGCCGCTTCACCAAATGTTTCATATGTTCCTTGTAAAATCCCTTGTGTCCCAATGTAAATCCAGCTACCCGCTGTCATTTGTCCGTACATCATAAGACCTTTTTTCTCTAATTCACGGAAGTGATCCCAGTTCGCCCACTTCGGTACTAAGTTTGAGTTCGCTAAAAGAACGCGAGGCGCATCTTCATGTGATTTAAAAATTGCAACTGGTTTTCCTGATTGAACAAGTAACGTTTCATCGTTTTCTAACGTTTTTAATGAATCAACAATTGCATGGTAGCTTTCCCAGTTACGAGCTGCACGGCCAATTCCGCCGTATACAACTAATTCTTCTGGTTTTTCAGCTACTTCAGGGTCTAAATTGTTCATTAACATTCGAAGTGCAGCTTCTTGAACCCATCCTTTCGTTTGTAACTCAGTACCTCTTGCCGCACGAATTGTTTGTTGTACTTTTTCCATTTCAATCTCTCCCTTTTCTCGTTTTATAGTGCTGCATTTACATCCAATCTTTCCTTTATTGAATAATTCGTTTTTAACCAATGCGCGATATTTTCAATATCCGTTGAGAATATACGGTCATTTGTAATAGATGGCACTTGCTGACGACCTTGATGATAGAACGTTTTTGTAACTGTACTCATGTTTTCAATTCCGCGATATTCTGCTGCTTGCATCGCACAGATCATCTCAATTGCAAGAACGCGTCTTGCATTTTGAATAATTTGATGCGCATGACGTGAAGCGATTGTTCCCATACTTACGTGATCTTCTTGGTTAGCTGAAGACGGAATTGAGTCTACACTCGCTGGATGAGCTAACGTTTTATTTTCTGAAACGAGTGAAGCCGCTGCATATTGCATAATCATGGCACCTGATTGAAGTCCTGGTTCTGGACTTAAAAATGGTGGTAAGTCATTTAATTGCGGGTTTACTAGGCGTTCAATACGGCGCTCTGAAATATTTGCAAGCTCCGCCATCCCTACTTTTAAGAAGTCCATTGCAAATGCAATTGGTTGTCCGTGGAAATTACCACCAGAGATTACTTTTTCACCGCCATCAAAAATAAGTGGATTATCTGTTGCTGCATTCATTTCAATTTCTAATTTTTCTTTCACATAATTTAAAACTTGCCAAGAAGCACCGTGAACTTGCGGGATACAACGAAGTGAATATGCATCTTGTACACGAAGTTCTCCTTGTTTTGTCACAAGTTTACTATCATGAAGAATATCACGAATTCTGCTTGCCACTTCGACTTGCTCTTTATAACCACGCGCTTTATGAACATTTTCATCGAATGCATCAATAATGCCGCGTAATCCTTCCATTGTCATCGATGCAATTAATTCTGATTGATAAGCACTTGCTTCAGCTTCTATATAAGAAAGAACCCCTTGCGCTGTCATTGCCTGCGTACCATTGATTAACGCAAGACCTTCTTTTGCTTCAAGTTCAATAGGTTCAAGTCCTTCTTCTGTAAGAGCAACCATCGCATGAACTCGTTTTCCTTTGTAGAACACTTCACCTTCACCTAATAAAACGAGAGCAAGATGAGATAAAGGTGCTAAATCGCCACTCGCACCAAGTGATCCTTGTTGTGGAACGACTGGATGAATTTTACGATTTACAAACTCAAGAAGCATGTTTACAACAAGTGGTCTAACACCCGATACTCCTTTTAACATCGTATTAGCTCGTAAAATCAACATACCGCGTGATACTTCTTCAGGGAATGGATCGCCTATTCCGCACGCATGTGACTGAATTAAGTTGTGCTGAAGTGCTTTTACATCATCTTTTTGAATAAGCACATCACTAAACTTTCCAAATCCAGTTGTAATACCGTAAACGACTTTTCCGTCCTCTACGATTTTCTCAACTACTTCGCGGCACTCTGCTACCTGTTGCATACTATTTGGACAAGCTGTTACACCTTCACCTTCAAGTAACAACCTCTTCATTTCTTCAACTGTCAATGTGTGTCCTGTTAACGTAATCATTCTTTTTCCTCCTTATAAAGGCAAAAGGGGACCTTATCTTTTTAAGACAGACTCCTGTCCTAAAAAATAAGGCCCCCTTCTAACTAATAGACTATGGGCAAATCATATGTGATTAATTCCTAAACCAATCGCCTCATGCTCAGATCCTTTTACAGGTGCACCAATCGTTCCATAAAGCGCAACAGCAACCCATTCGCCTTCTTTTTTTCCGTCGTATGGTGTACCGCGCACAATCGCAAAGCGAAGTCCTACTGTACGAAGAACGTCTGCTAACTGAATTTGACCTCTCGTCACTCCGTACAAAGCTTCCATAATTGCATGATAAAGTGCATGTGTTTCTCTGTAAACATCTGTTTCAATAACTCGGTTGCTCTTAGCCGCTGTTTCCATTGCTGCTACTACTTTTTGCGAATTCATAGAACCAACTTTCCCAGTACAATATTTCCAACCTTTCGGAATAGATAATACGGGACTTTCATTCTCATCCGCAAGTGCCAACAGCATGGCCATACGACCAATTCGATGTGTTCCTTGAAGAAGCATGTGACTCTCTCATTTCTTTTGAATTATTTGAATATTACTTAATTTAAGAATATATGAAAACGGTTAAATCGTCAATAGTTTAAAATATTATTCAAGCAATTTTTTATCCCTCTCATACTTGTACTTGTGTACACAATTTATTTACAGATTTTTTTCAGACGTGCTATAGTTTCACTAACATGTAAAAAGACAATAAAGTTATTTAATTTTAAAACCTAAAACAAGCATAACCCCGTTCTAAATTTAAGACGGGGTTAAAATATAGTTGTTTAATTTGCTATATATGATACTTCACTGTACTCAAAAATATAACCATAAAGTCGTTTAAAAATCTAAAGTTTCTTCAAAAATAGCGCCCTTTAGCTGACTAAACGAATTATATAATCTCCATTGAAAAATAAAATCAAGTCGCCAAGTGCACCAATACAAAAAAACATAAAATAATAACTTGCAATTGTGATTTCTTTGTTAAACAGCTCTTTAAATGCCTGAATAAACAACTTATCAAACTTAAACCAACTTAATATCCAACCTGTTAAAAGAAAAATTATAATCATCATTTCTTTTTTCTTACCCCCTCTTAAATTTACATTTTCATACTCAACAAAATGGCCCGATTGTTGAATAACATGACTGGCGTTTTTTAAACAACTTTATTATGTTTTAAACGACTTTATTATAAATTAAACAACTTTATTATCTCTGTACATAACAGATGCAAAGGGGCGAGATTTCAGTGGCGAAGCGAAAGGATATTCATTTTCGAATTGAAGAAAAATTACTTGTAAGGTTTGAATCGGCACTCCATTACGAAAGTCTAAATAAAACAGACGTATTAACACATGCGATCCAGCAATTTTGCATAAAGGTGGAATGTGAAAAAATGAATGATGTAAAACGCCAATACAACGTTAGTAACTATTTACAAACACGTATCGATACGCATACATATTTCGAAGAGAAACGAGTGCATGTAGATGAAGTCGTCATTGAACATTTACAACTCCAAGGGGAAGAAAAAATATTAGAGGTCGGGTGCGCTAATGGAAAATTCCTTTCCCTTTTGCAAAACAATGGTCATAAAGGCCAGTTAACCGGCTTTGATCAATCGAAAACCATGATTTCTGAAGCCGCTATAACGAATAATACGATTGAATGGAAACTCGGTGACGCTAGTAAACTTCCTTTCGAAGCTAATTGTTATGACTGGGTAATCGCAAGACATATGTTATACCATATGAAAGATGTCGAGAAAACAATTCAAGGATTCCATAAAGTAATTCGTCCCGGCGGCGCCCTTTTAGCTACAACAAATTCTAAAGTTTCATTGCCTCGTATAGTTGAAATGTGCAACAAAATGTTAGTCGCATTTGATTTACCGAAAACATCACCAGCAGTCGCTCCATTTTGTTTAGAAAATGGTAAAGATCTATTACAATCTGTTTTTCCAATTGTTGAAGAAACAATTATTCATAATGCACTTGTTTTTCATCATTCCACTCCAATCGTTAACTATATTTCTAGCATGTTTCCGTCGCTGAACATACCTGATAATATGTCCCTTCACACCGAAATGAAGGAATGGCTAAAAGAAGAAATAGAAAATGAATTAACAATTCATGACGGTATATGGAGCGATCCGAAAACGTTAGTGATTTATCAATGTAAAAAAAGCTAGCATTTGCTAGCTTTTACACGTTTTCTGGTAAGAGCTTCTCCATCATCATATTGCCCTTGCCACTATAAAAATTTATATTATGTTCATTCGCTACCCCAAAATAAGAGGCAATCGCTATTCCAAATGGTACAAATGCATGTCCTTGTGCTGTAATAATATTTTTTTCATAGCCTTTTCTCCCTTAGCCACCCTATAAAATATGCCTCTAATTCGTCCACTGATAATATATTAGTGTCCACATAAGTTACGGGAAATTGTTTATACCATTCTTTTTCAACTTCTACTAATCTAAATTGTTCCTCAAATGTACTTCGATTTCTTGCCCTATCATTATTTTTTCTATCATACAAATTCTCTTTCGAAACATCTAAATAAAAAATTGCATCTGAACGACATTCTCTTAATTTATACAATTCATCTTTTAATTCTGTTTCTATACCCCACTCTTTCCCTATCACTTTCGGATAAAAGAGTGTATAAAATTCAATATCTTCTGGCCCACGATCAAAAATCACGACTGAACTTTTCACATTTTGAAACTCTTTTATTTTTGCTTCAATAAACATTTTTTGATTTGTACTAAACCCCTCTTTTGTACACATATCCAAATTTAATTTTTTTCGCTTTTCTACAATTGGATAAGGATTTTCATATATAACTGAAAGCCCACATCGCTCTAAGCTTTTGGCCAATGTTGTTTTTCCACTTGCCATCGGTCCTTGAAGTGAAATTACGTATACCATCCCTCTCATTCCCTTTTCTTATAATACATTGATAATATACAGAATTTTGAAAACTATCAACATAATATATAGCATCTTGTTTCTTATTCTTATGTAACTTATAATAAAAAATAGAGATTATGACGGACGCATCAATAATGTAAGCTTGGAAATCCAAGCTTACATTATTTTTTGCTTTCCCTTTTCTTATAAAAAGAGTATACTAGATTAGAACGTATGTTCTTAATAATTACATACAGTAAGGAGATAGAACAATGGTATACGACACAAAAGCAATTTCTTGGAATGCATCTTTAAAACAACTTCAACGCCGCTATACAAACAAACAAGTTGACCGAAAAGAATTTGAAGATATTGAACTAATGGAATTCTTCCGCGATAACGACTACATTTCTTTACCTACACATATAAGCGGCCTATCAACAGCGCGTTTTACTTCTTACTCTATTTTCACAACTGAAGATAAAGATCGTAAAGTTGGCACACTTATTATTGAGTACGTTGAAGACGATAATAATAATTTATGTGTTGAACAACTATACTTCGTTTAAACTATAACGCTTGGTCAAACTGACCAAGCGTTCTTGCTTTCTATGAATCTCACTGTTTATAATATGAATAAAAGAAAACCGCAATCATTAAGGGGGGATACACTTGCTCGAAGGATGGTTCAGTTGGTTTATTGTATTATGGACTGTTATTTTATTAGGACTTATGTCTATCGGTGGATACTTTATGTTCAGAAAATTTTTAAAACGATTACCGAAAGAAGACGGTATGTCCATTTTAGATTGGGAAGAGCACTATATTAATAAAACGAGACATTTATGGGATGATGAACAAAAACAATTATTAGAAGAACTAGTAAGTCCCGTTCCTGAACTATTTCGTGATGTTGCCACGTCAAAGATTGCCGGTAAAATTGGTGAACTTGCAATAAAGGAAAACGCTTCAAAAATTACACAAGATTTAATTATACAAGGATATATCGTTGCCACACCGAAGCGCGACCATAAATTTTTAATTAAGAAACTTCAAGAAAAAAAGATTGATTATTCAAATTACAAATCTTTACTTGCAAAATAATCTTCATTTTTTATTTCCCTATTTTCGACAAGTTACGTTTTATACGTCGTGGTTGGGACAGAAGGTGCTAACAATACCAATAAAAAATACAGCGTCAAAGACGCTGTATTTTTTATTTTATACATGTACAATTTTCACGTTAACTTCATATCTTTTTCGTTATAAAAACCGTCTTCTTTTTCCATTTCCTTCTGTAATTTCGTAAAGGAACGGTACATTGCAATTCTCCATGAAACGATCATTGCAAACGCAAGTAAGAAGAACATGCCACTAAGTTGTCCTAAATCAAGAGATTGGCTTAAGTATGTTTTAAATACAATCCGCACGACAAGTAATCCAATTAGTATAAAAACAAATGCTTTTGAACGCTTCAAATAAATCTCTTGTCCTCTAATTTCAAATTTAGATGTTTTAATAAGAAAAATAGAGAAAAACAAACCGACGCCAATTGCTTCTAACATTTCTGCTGGAGTTAATCGAAATTCAGGAAAAACAAACATCAACGCTCCCGTGCTCATAAAAAATGGGGGAAGTATAATTTTTTTCAATGTTGCAGGTTTCTTAGCTGCTTTTAAACGAATAAACATCGCACCGACAGCCATACAAACAGCAACGATACTTGATAACAGAACTATGTTCATATTTTCTCATCCTTTTTTGTGGCTATATGCAAAATATAATTTTATTATATGCTTTTCCGTTAGTATTTCCAACATTTTCACAGAATAATACTAAAAACCGGTAAAACCACCAAATAAACTTGAGAAATATACGATAATTTTCGTCATCCAGTTAAAATATAGGAAGATACCCATGACAATCATAACGTATCCTCCAATCTTCATGAATTTCATACTATTTCTTTTAATCCAAGACATTTTCGTAATAAAGAATGAAAGTACGAAAAACGGGATAGCAAATCCAAGTATGTAAGCAATCATATAAATCATTGCCGATTCTGGATTTGTTGCAGCTAATCCAATTACAGACACTAATATAGGTCCAGTACAAGGTGTCCATCCAGCAGCAAAAGCCAATCCAATTAAAACTGAACCAAAATAACCACTCGGACGATTTTTAAACGTAAATTTACGGTCTTGCATTAAAAACTTCGGTTTAAACACACCGACAATAATAAGACCAAACACGATGATAAATATACCGCCTAACTGTCTAATTAAATCTTTATAATTTGTAAAGATGCCTCCAATAAAACTTGTACCAAATCCAATTGCAATAAAAATAATTGAAAAACCAAGTAAGAAAAACGCTGTATGTATCATACTTCTTTTGCGAAGCATTGCATTTTCTTCTTTCAATTCAGAAACCGACATACCTGTTATGTATGATAAAAATGCCGGATAAAGCGGTAAGCAACATGGGGATATAAATGATAAGAACCCAGCTCCAAACGCTAAAAAAATACTAATATCTTGCATTATTCCACTCCTCTCCTCTTCAATATTGTAGCAAAAACAATTGAAAATACTATGGACATTTCATGAATTCACTTTTCCAACATGACAATAAGAAAAACTACCCTTTCACACATTTTCTAATAAAACGTTTTCATTCCCTTCTATTATATAGAAAAATCTCAATTGAATTATGAAACTCTTTCTAATTGTTACTAACATAACAAAGGTTCCACAGTTTCTCAAATGATTAGCACATTATAATTGACTTCACACCTATTGGCCTTAAAAATTTTTTTCAAATGCTGTCTTTATACAACATAAAGCTGATTTTACAATACTTTAATTATTATTAATTTCAAGATTATGCATAAATATCATACTTTTATTATTATTCTATAAAATTTTGCACTTTTCTTTCATTTGACCCTTCATTTTTAATTTTGTATACTTCCCTCTAGTTATATATGTCCGTTACGGAACAATTTCATATAGATGGGAGGAATTTTTCATGCTTCGTTATTCTCTTTTAGTTTTATTAGGAGCGTGTAGTTATGGGGTTTTAGCTATTTTTGTTAAACTTGCATATGCAGAAGGGTTTTCACTTGGAGAGGTAATTGGTAGCCAGTATTTGTTCGGTTGGATTATTTTACTTGCTATTACACTTCTATTTTCTAGACATCGTGTTCCACTAAAACAAATGTTAATTTTATTCGTCGCAGGAACGTCTGCAAGTTTTACTGGAATTTTTTATTACGCTTCTTTAAAAACTGTACCAGCTTCTATTGCAATTATACTTTTATTCCAGTTCGTTTGGGTTGGAATTATCATTGAAGCAGTCGCAACAAAAACATTACCTTCAAGAGAAAAAGTTATTTCAGTAATCTTCTTACTTGCAGGTACATTTTTATCAAGTGGGTTATTAGAAACATCAGCTGGTGATTTCGATACGACTGGAATCATTTTAGGCTTATTATCTGCTATTACATTTGCAACATACATTTTCGTAAGCGGGAAAGTTGCCGTTGAAGTACCTTCTTTACCACGTGGTGTCCTTTTAATGGCTGGCGCTTTAACTTTAGTCATGATCGTATTCCCGCCAACATTTATTTTTAACGGGGCGATCTCTCAAGGCCTTTGGAAATACGGCTTAGGATTAGGAATATTTAGTATCGTTATTCCGTCCATTGCCTTTACAATTGGCATTCCAAAAATCGGTTCTGGATTAGCAACTATTCTTGGTGCAGCAGAACTACCAGTTACAACTATTATGTCTGTATTCGTTTTAAAAGAAGCTGTACTATCTTCACAATGGTTCGGTGTATCACTTATTTTAATCGGTATCGCAATCCCGCAAATTGCATACGCAATGCGTGGGCGTTATCGAAAACAGCATACTCATAAAAAAGTTGCAGCATAAAACGAGAGAGGATTTTCATTTGAGAATCCTCTCTTTTATTATTGTATAATTAATACAAATACTTCACTTAAGAAAGAGGGCATAATAAGTGACATCTATTCCTGATCAATTAACAGAAAAACTTATTTCCATTCGTCGGCATTTACATGAAAATCCAGAACTATCATACGAAGAATTTGAAACGACAAAAGCGATAAAAAATTGGTTAGACGAGGCCAATATCACTATTATTGATTCCAATTTAGAAACAGGAGTTATCGCTGAAATTTCTGGTAATAAAAACGGACCGGTTGTAGCGCTTCGTGCTGATATCGATGCCCTTCCTATCCAGGAAGAAACTGACCTTCCATACACTTCAAAAATACAAGGTAAAATGCATGCTTGTGGGCATGATTTTCATACAGCTGCTGTATTGGGTGCGGCTTACTTATTAAAAGAAAAAGAAGCTTCTCTTAATGGAATTGTCCGCCTTATATTCCAGCCAGCCGAAGAAAGTAGTAATGGTGCTTGCAAAGTTATTGAAGCTGGGCATTTACGTGGCGTGCAAGCTATTTTCGGTATGCATAATAAACCTGATTTACCAGTAGGTACAATCGGTATTAAAGATGGGCCACTAATGGCCGGAGTTGATCGATTTGAAATTGAAATCCATGGTGTTGGTACACATGCAGCTGTGCCTGATGCCGGCGTCGATCCTATCGTTGCATCATCTCAAATCGTTATGGCACTTCAAACGATTGTAAGCCGAAATATTAGTTCTTCTCATAACGCTGTCGTAAGTGTAACAAACATTCATTCAGGGAATACGTGGAACGTTATTCCCGAAAAAGCAATATTAGAAGGAACTGTCCGTACATTCCAAGCTGAAACACGTGAAAAGATTCCGGCATTAATGAAACGTATCATTAATGGCGTTTCTGATGCATTAGGTGTAAAAACAGAATTCCGATTTTATCCAGGTCCTCCTGCTGTTCAAAACGATAAAGTACTCACTGATTTTTCTATTCATATTGCAGAGAAAATGAATCTAAACGTTACCTCTCCTACACCATCAATGGCAGGAGAAGACTTTTCTTTTTACCAACAAGAAATACCAGGTTCATTCGTCTTTATGGGAACAAGTGGTACACATGAATGGCATCATCCAGCTTTTACAGTAGATGAAAAAGCATTGCCTATTAGCGCAGAGTATTTCGCCCTATTAGCCGAAGAAGCTATTCATCAATTATTACAAACAAAAAGCCGTTAAGTTACCCTTAACGGCTTTTGCTTATGCTGTTAAATCTCGTTTTATAAATACAGTATAGGAAACCCCTAAAAATACAGCTAAGTATAGAAGAAGCATACAAGAAGCAAATGGGAATGTTACTCCATCAATAAAGCTTCCATTCTTTGAAATACTATATAAATCTGTGTTTGCCGGCAATAAATATTTCGCCCATTCATATCTAGTTGCTGCTATTAACGCAATATTTCCTGATAAAGCAAGAAATAGCGAAATACCAATTGCGCCGCCACTAGATCTCGTTAAAACAGAAATCATAAACGCAAACGCTGCGTACACAATGGTTGGCAACCACGATAAAACATAATACTTACTTGCTTCCACAAAAATATTTTGTTTTATAATATTTCCATCTTGGAAAATAAATTCACTCCATGCAGGCTGTTGGAATTTATAAATAGCAAGTCCACATAAAACGGAGAAAATCATATTAAATATAAACAATAACGCTCCAAATATAACGATTGCCAAAAACTTAGATGTTAAAATTTTAAATCGGCTCGCTGGACGAATTGCTAAAAATTTATATGTTCCCCAGCTATATTCATTCGCAAAAATCGTACTCGCATATACGAGAATAAACGGAAGTAAAATTGGAAATACGATAAAACCTGTATCTCTCATAAATGAAAGCGGAGAACTACTTGCTGGCGCTGTATTCGTATCTAAATGCTTCATTTTAAGCTGGTATTCCTTTACAAGCTCGTCTCCTGACTTTTCTGTTAAAATATCCTCTTTTTTCATGCCGAGCTTTTTCTCAATTTCTACAGTGCGTTCTGTATAATCCGCTTTCCACCCTTTTGTTTCTGGCTCTAAATATTTTACCGTAACCCATCCTAATCCAATAATTAATACCGCAATAACTGCAAAAGGAATAATCGTTCGCTTTCGCTTAAATATTTTATACAGCTCGTTATAAACTAAATTAAACAATATCTTTTCCTCCTGTTAATTCTAAAAACTGCTCTTCTAGCGTTTTTCTTTCTTCATATACACGATAAACTTGAATGTTTTTCTCCATTAATGTACGAAGAATATTTGGAACTTCTTCATCTTTCACGTTTATAATTAATTCGTTTTCTTTTACTAAAACATCGTATTCTAAAACCTCTGCCGCTTTATTCGCATCATCTACACGTATATGTATTTCTTCTGTTTCTTCCTTTTTATCACTTTGAATATTTTGTGTTGCGACATATTCTCCATGCTGAATAATAATAACCCTGTCACACATTAATTCAACTTCTGAGAGTAAGTGACTAGAAACAAGAACAGCTTTTCCTTGTTCATGCGCAATTTTCTTTATGTACATCCGCATTTCATGTATACCACTAGGATCTAATCCGTTCGTCGGTTCGTCTAGTATTAATACATCTGGATTATGTACAAGTGCCTGAGCAATTCCTAAACGCTGTCTCATACCGAGTGAATATGCTTTTACTTTACGGTCAATTACTTGTCCCATTCCTAGCAATTGCACTACTTCATCGATACGCTCTTCAGTCACATTCCCATTCATTCGTCCGAAATATGTTAAATTTTCATAGCCGCTTAAGAAAGGATAAAATTCTGGTGTCTCAATTACAGCACCAATTTTCGCAGCAGTTTTTTCAAATTGCTGTTTTACAGATTGACCATCAATCCATACTTCTCCTTCTGTCATACGAATCATTCCGACCATCATTCGCATTAATGTCGTTTTTCCAGCACCATTTGGTCCTAATAAGCCAACTACTTCACCTTTTTTCACTTCAAAACTAATATTTTCTACTAACATCTTTGAACCAATTCGCTTTGTTAATCGATCAACTTTTACGATCGCTTGCTCATTTATCATTCCATACAACCTTTCTTCTTAACTCTTTTTTTCAGTTCTTCCCACTGTATCATGATTAATAACATGTGTAAAATGAAGAAAAAGCCATGATTTCTCATGCCTTTCTCCTCGTTTCATATGAATTTTCACCCTTTAACCTTTGTGTAAACCTACAACATTGCCACATTGATATTATAATGACGGTTATCATAACAACTGCTGTTATCCTTATCGCATACGTCGTAATCGGTGCATTTGTTAATCCTTGGATTCCTACTGCTTTCATAAAAATAATAATAAATAATTTCAAAAATAACATACCATGAATTAATCCGAAGACGAAAGCTCCCCCGTAAATTAATAATTGCTCCTGACATAATAAACATAACATTTCTTTTCTCTTCATATTCACTACTTCGTACGATTTAAACTCCTCTCTTCTTACCTGTAGAAGCGAGGCTGTCATTTTATAAGTAATGAAAATACATACAAAAACTACAAATAGAAACATAGCATAAAACCAATTTACAAATATAAGTGTATGTCCCGCTTTACTTATTACAGCTTCATTGAATCGGAATGATACCATAAAAAAACAAATCATTGTATTCATAGCAATCCACATAAATTGTTTTAACCTTTTGGTAGCAAATGTTTGTATATTTTTTCTCGCTAACCGAAATAAAGACATAGTTTCCCCCTACCTTACTTCATAACATACGCATTCTATACTACTAGTGTATAAGAATATGACATTTTAAACATCGCACTTCAATCGGAATCTTTACTAAGCCTTTAGTCCTAGAAACCACGCATATTGATCTCCTTAGCATTGAATAAAAAACAAAAAACGGAAATGCACTTTAGTTACATTTCCGTTTTTTGTTTAATGAGGTGAATCTTTATATAACTTAATTATCATGACTATCCTGTAACTTCATCAACTATTCAGCCTTCGCATCTTCCACTTCAATCCTTTTTTTCTCTCTTGCAATTTTCAAAAACTCTAACAACTCTGGATTGTTATTCATTTTTTTATAAGCCACTGACATTTCTGCAACAAAATTAGAATCACATAACTCTTTATATACAACTTCTGTTCTATACAATTTATTTGCGGATACAGGTATTACCGTAATTCCAATACCTGCCGCTACAAGCCCCATAACAGTTTGATACTCCGTTGCTTCTTGTACAATGTGCGGACTAAAACCTACATCACGGCAAAGCGATAAAATTGTATCATATAACGCTGGCCATACTGGTCTCGTAATAAATACGAACGGTTCATCCCTTAAATCTTCGATATGTATTTCGTCCTTTTCAGCAAGAGGATGTGCCTTCGGTAAACATAACGTACATGAAAGTTTTTGAATTGGTTCTAACTCAAGTAATTGCGTTGGAATTGGCGGACGTAAAAATCCAATATCAATTCGATTATCATGAAGTGCATGCACCTGATCCGGTGTGGACAATTCATGTAATGCTACAGACACTCTCGGAAATTTCTTTCTATACTCTCTGACGATTGACGGTAAAATATCATATATCGCCGCACCTACAAAACCAATTGAAAGTGATCCAACTTCTCCCCTTTGAGCACTTTGTGCAACTTCTACTGCTTTTTCAATTTGTTCAAACGCTTTTTTCACTTCTTTTAAAAACATTTCTCCTGCTTCTGTTAATTCAACCTTTCTCTTCGTTCTTGAAAATAACATAACTCCCATTTCTTTTTCTAATTGCTGAATTTGTTGACTAAGCGGTGGTTGTGTCATTTGTAAACGAGCAGCTGCTCGTCCAAAGTGTAATTCCTCTGCCACTACAACAAAATATTGCAAATGCCGTAATTCCATTTTGGACACCCTTTTCACTTTCGATTAATACATCTAATATATTAATAACATATAATTTATATATTAGACAAATATTTCGAATGAACGTATAGTAGAAATTGTGAATTCTTTTTTACAATTTTTATGTAAAAAACAAAGAGGTGGTTACTGTATGAAATGGTGGAAGTTAAGCGGACAAATTTTATTATTATTTTGTTTCGCTTGGACAGGTGAATGGATTGCAAAACAGGCACACCTCCCAGTTCCAGGAAGTATAATCGGTATTTTTTTATTGTTAATCTCATTAAAATTTAATATAGTGAAAAAAGAATGGATACAAGACGGTGCAGACTTTTTATTAAAAGAACTTATTTTATTTTTCATCCCTTCTGCAGTCGCTGTCATTCGTTACAAAGATACATTATCACAGTATGGAATCGATCTCATTTTAATTATCGTGATTAGTACACTTTGTGTCACTCTCGTAACAGGACTTTTAACAGAATTGCTATTAAAGCGGAAAGGATCAACACAATGATCGGCTTTCTTTGTTTACTATTAACACTATTCGCATATTGGGTATCTAAAAAAATGTATCAACGCTGGAATTGGAGTTTGCTTTCTCCCCTTCTTGTATGCCCAATCATTTTAATCGCTTTATTACTTGGATTAGATACACCATACGAAACCTACGAATCTGGTAGTCATTGGCTAACAGAATTATTAAAACCTGCAACAGTTGCTTTCGCATGGCCAATCTATAAATATTTTGATCTATTAAAAAAACATGGCACTGCTATTTTAATTAATGTCATTGTCGGTTCTTTTCTATCTGTTATTACTTCCGCACTACTAGCTAATTTTTTTCAAATTGACTCTACAATAGAACAAAGTTTAGCACCGCACATTGTAACAACACCTATTGCAATGGCTATTTCAGAAATGATTGGCGGCATGTCACAATTAACAGCAGTTTTCGTTGTATTAACTGCCTTAACTGGAGCATTACTCGGTCCTACACTCATACGCATATGCCGTATTAAAACAGCGCTCGCAAAAGGTATAATGCTAGGTACTAGCGCGAATGGAACCGGAACATCAAAAGCATTTGAAATCGGCCCTGTAGAAGGTACAATTGCAAGTTTATCAATGCTTTTAACAGCTGGAGCTAGTTTAGTTATCGTTCCACTTTTCTTATCGTGGATACACTAAAAAAGCAAGTATCTACACACTTGCTTTTTTATTTATATATCGGTATATTAGCTCGTAATCCTCCGGAAAAGCTAACGATAATTTTCCAACTTCATGTATCCCTTTCCAATCAATCTCATGTATTAACTCATCCGGATCTTGGATTTTCATATTACCGCCTATTTTTTTAACAAAGTAATAATGAACATACACCGGAATCCCGTATGTAATACCTTCTTTTTCGTATATTTTATTTACAACCTCCACATTGTAGCCTGTTTCCTCCCAAACTTCCCTGATACAACATTCTTCTAGTGTTTCTCCCTTTTCAAGTCCTCCACTTGGGACAGACCACCTTTTTTCTTCCCCCTCTTTTCCTTGCAATACCATTAAAATTTCATTTCTTTCATTTATACAAATAGCTGCCGTACCTATCCATCTCTCCATATACATCCCTCCCCTACTAAAATTCACCTTCTTTTTTATTTCCCCTTTGAAAAAAAGAGGAAATAAGTAAAAAGATGCCGAAAGTTTACATCAACTTCATGAGCAGTCCCTTCTTAGAAATTCAAACCGGAAGGATGAAATTATGATTTCTAAATATGTTGTGGAATGTGTTTTTTGTGAAGAAAACCGAAAACCTCGGCAAGCCATTGTCACAGTGCCTGCTACTTCTCAGCTACTAGCCATTCAAAAAGTACGAGCTGAATGTAAACGTCGCTTCGGAAAAACTTTATTATTGCAAACAGAAATTAAAGAAGACTTACTCATTGAACAAAAAGAAAGCTGACCATAAATTGGCCAGCTTTCTTATCCGATCATATTTTCACATGAAGATTAGGGGCATCCTCTTTAAGGATCGGGATTTACCCATTATGTGCGTTCCATAATGGTCATCGAACAATATATTTCTATACAATAAACTATTGAATAGAATAGGGCAAAACTTGTTCGCATTTTTAGAAAAGGGATAGGGATATAATTCAAGTAATACTTCGAATACTCGAACTTTATACTCATTATATTAAAGCAAATCCTTTTATATGAGAAATATGAATTACTTACATAATTCATTCGTAAAATATATTAATAGATTTCTATATATTCTCTTTAATCTACTAACAACATACATCCAGCTAATATTGGTGTCATAATCATCGAAAATCTTAGAAGCATGCGAGGTGCATAATTTGTAAACTTAGCTCCTATATATGCTCCTAACATTGTCCCGATTAAAACTTGTACTAATAATACATAATCTAAATACCCTTCCGAACTATATCCAAACCCACCTCCAATTGCGATTGGTAATATAACGAGCATTGTCGTCCCTACAGATTGACGGATTGTTAAACCTAATAGAACCATTAATCCGAGTTGGATAAAAGGTGCTGAGCCAATACCAAATGCACCTGCTAAAATTCCAGTCACCAATCCGAGGAATATACATTTAATCACGTTATCTTTCGAAAGTTCTTTATGCCCTTTTAAAGACGACTGTGATCTTTTTTGAAACATAATCAACCGAATAAACATAAAAATTGCCGATAAAAATAACATACCAGCTGTAAACCAATGCAACAGATGTGCTGGTATTAACGAACCAAACTTTGAACCAATAAAGGAACCAATCGCGCCAAATCCCCCAACAACTCCGCCTATTACAAGCACAACATTCCCTTCTCGGTAATGACTTACTACTCCAGATAATGTCGTAAATGCCATCGCAGTTAAAGATGTTGCAAGAGCAACATGAATAGGGATATGGAATACTAGAGTGAGTATCGCGATGATAAATCCTGCTCCCCCTGCTCCGACAAATCCTAATAAAACTCCCATTAATAACATTGTTATAATAATTGCCACATAATTCCCCTCCAATATCCCAATTATCTATCATATACACACTTCCATACAAACAAAAAGCACCCTAAGCGGATGCTCTGACTACTTTTCTTTATTGATAATATGTACTTAATCTTGATTAATTAAAATAACAGCTGGACCAGAAACAACTACTCCGGCCACTTCTATCTTTTCAAATTCCATCACTGTAATAGATATAACCCCTTCTCTTTCCATCAATTCCTTACTCAGGACTTCAGTCGGTATTGATTTCACCGTCCTACCTCCTTTTCATTTTATACGAAATTACAAAAAACTACCCAATGCATCTAAATATATGCATCACCTCCGCTTTCATTCCTTATTCCAGTCAAAATTCACATCACCTTTCTATAACATATTGAAAAATAAAAAAGCACTCGCCAAAGCGAATGCCTTTCCATTATTTACTCTCTATTACTTTTAACATTCTATTAATAAATGCTGCCGATTCCCCACGTGTTGCAGAACCTTTTGGCATAAACTCATTATTCTCATTCCCTTTTACGATACCTAGCCCATAAACACGTTGAACCGCCTTTTTATCATACGCTAAATTTTGATCCGTAAATAGTAATGGAACTAAATTACCTTTAATATTTTTGAATTGCAATGCACGATCAATCATAATGACAGCTTCATCACGTTTAATCGTATCATTCGGAGCAAATATATCATTTCCTCATCCACTTATAATCCCAGCACTAGCTGCACGATTAATACCATCTACTAGCGATGGATGAGCTGTGCTTAAATCTTTGAAATTCGATTTCCCCTCTGGTAATTGCAATGATCTTGAAACTAAATTCGCAAATTCACCACGTGTTACAAGACGTTCTGGCCAGTAAGAACCCTTCCCGTCTCCAACCATAATACCTCTTTTATCTAATTCACGAATATCTGCTTCATACCAACCGCCAGTTATATCATCTTTATGATTCGCATCATAATAAGCTTTCGTTCCCTGTAAAAATGGCTCCCACGCATTATTCCTTATCATAACGGCCGGACAATTCTTTCCGCTCCAAAATTGATGTTTTTTTACATTTTCTAAAGGAATATTTAATTCCCCCATTAAATAGACTGCTAGTTTGCGAGCATTTTCCACAGCTTTATTATAATCACCATCTTGATTGACAGCAATTTCAATTGCAATTGATTCTCTGTTACCGGTTCCTTCTGATCCATCTCCAGCATGCCAACCATTTTCATTTAATGGTAGATGTTGATAAATTTCTTTATCATCTACTGTAAAATGCCAAGATGCTGAACGATCAGTCGTTCCTGTTGCTTGACTGTATAAATATTGTGCATGGTTTCTAGCATTTGCTCCAACACTATAATTATCTGTCTCATGAATTGTAATGTATTTTGGTTTCATCGCATAACCTGGACGAATATTTTCATTACCTGTTGGTACAATCATTTCCTTTAATGGTACACCGTAAATATCCGTTGTTTTCTCTTCTATTGGTGCAGTATACATAACCGCTGCACGTTTCGTACGAGTTGGAGTTGTGCTTTGAATAAGAGATGCTTTTGTACCCTCAAATTTTGCTGAAGGTGCATAAATCCATTTCACCTCATTATCTATTTGGACTTGGAACCACTCTCCAACTTGTCCAATTGCAATAATTGTTTGCGGTTGTAACACTTTCTCGTCTTTATATGAATTAAATGGTGCGGAATATGTAGCTGTCTCTTCATTAATTACTAATTTTTCGTTTGCCAAGTGATAAACTTCCTTAACCTCTACATTTCCTTCACTACTTTGTATCCACCCAGCTCCAGATTCTGTTTGTATATAGTAAGCGCTTCCTTTTTGTTTTTCGGCTTTCACTACTTGATTAGAAAGCTGAACACCTGTCGCTTTTTGTAACTCAGCAGAATCAAATAAAGATGCTGAACCTATTATATGTACAAAAAAATCTCCTTGTACTTCATTTGTTATTCCTTTGCTCTCTCCACGTCCATCTTCATCTTTCATATGGCTTTCAATACTTTTTAATGCTTGCTCGTCTGTTGAAATTGTTACGGTCTTTTCTACTGTGTCTGCATAGGAAAAACTCGGAATCGTTACCATACTAAATACAATTGATGCAGCTAAAACATTATAAAATTCTTTTTTCATACTAATTATTTAACACGTTTATATCTTAATTCGTGTTAACTTCCCTCCCTAATCTAAAATATTTAAGGCTATCTAGCAGACTTCTAAACTAAATAACCCTTTACAATATAACAAACTCTATCTCATTCGTATAGATAGGAATGACTACTATTTGCCTAATTTTTCTATATTGGAATATAGAAAAGAAGCTATAAAAGATATAGCTTCTCCTCTCACTATTTCAATCTCGTTGTACCTTATACTCTATAACTCTACCATCTTTATCAAATTGCAAAACAAGACATTCACTATCTATAGGAATGAAACCACGTTCATTCCCAAGATAGTATAGTGTAGTAATTCCCGTTTCCAAACTGCTTGTTTTCGTAGGGGCCCCTAACAATTTTGTAATTTCCTCGTTTGATTTCCCTATCAATTTATGCTCCTGTAATAGGTCATCTACCATATGTACTCGTTTTTCTTCATAATTTAACCACCGATCCTGATTAAAGTTTGAAGTGTATTTATTTATACTTAATTGTACGGTGCATACTAGCAATGGAATCAGACCTACCATCATTATAGTGAACAGTTGTTTCTTACCTTTATCACGTCTTGCCGAAACATGTAAGATAGACTTTTGAATAATAACTAATAAAATAAAAGGCATTACTACCACCAAAATACTCATTACACTCAATGACACATGAACCATATCAATAACGACAATAAACGCAATATACATTAATATATGCAAACAAAAATAAATGTACAACATTCCCCACAATATAGAGCTTTTACCTTTCTCCACCCAAATAACACCTACTTTATCCCGCTATTTGCGGGCAGTTAGACTCCCACCTCAAAATTCGGCTGTAAAGGGTAGAAGTCGGGTTGCCCATAAACCCCCACTAATTAAATTTTTACTTTATTTTTCACTTCGCAACATAATTCATCTGGCCAATCATATCTCTAATCTTTTGTAGTTCTCGTGCTGTATATATTACTTTACTTGTTAAAACTTCATTTCTGAAAAACGTTACAATTTGCTCTCTATCTTTAAATCTCGGCAATTCTTCATTAGAAAGATCAATAACTTCTTTTCCACTCTCATTTTCAAAATATACAATTGGTTTTACTTTTTCCTTTACAATATCTACTTGCATTTCTTCCAAACAATTATATAAAGTTTGAGATAGCATTTTCGCTTTATACGCTGGATTCCCTTCATTTCTTACTTGCAAAGTTAATGAAGTTCCATCCATAATAAATTCAAATGTCTCTTCTTTTTCAATTTCATGTTGATACTTACCAATTTCCTCAATCATAAATGAATATATACCCGCATTTTCTTTCGTTAAGCCATGGATTAATTTCCCTGTCCATTCTTTCGTCTCAAGTAGATAAATACCAGTTTTACATAAGATAAGGTGTTGAATTCGATTATCATTTATGTCACGTTTATCTCTATATTTATTGCGTATCATAAAAACGTTCGGTATAATATGAAACTCTTCTTCTAGTATTATTCCTTGCTCAACGAAACCTCGCTTCATATAATGTAATATTTCATGCGCATTCACTTCAGCACCATTTTTGGTATATTCTCGTAAATCCGCAATTAAATTTTGAAACATATGTATTTCACTACTATGCTTATCTTGCATTTCACTACGTTCTTTACTATGTTGAACAGCCAATTGATTTTTCATCATACGCATATTTTCAAGTTCTCTAGCTGTATTCACTTGTAAATCATTATATTTTTTCTGTTCCATATTCTTTAAAGTATCCTGTTGTTCTTTATGCCCTGTAATCGTAGCTGCAATCTCATTTTCATACGTTTCAATCGCTTGTTTCTTTTCAAACTCTACTTGCTGACTCTCTGATTCTAACTGTTTATTTTTATAAAACAGTACAAACACTACAGCTAATAATATTAAAATCCCACCTATTAGCACATACTCCATATTATTACTCCTTTATTTCATTTCCGATTATTTTTAAACATATATCAATTACATTATACTATGCTATCAATATATACTTTGTAAAAATTATATATTTTTAATAAAAGGCACCTCAGTCGAGATACCTTTTAAGTTCACTTTATTGTACACCATATTGAATATAACTTGAATCATAGTATACCCATTGATTTGTCCCTAAGCAAAGCCATCCATCTAGCTTACTCCATACTCGATATGATTCACCATGATGTAACTGTCTTATAACATTCCCGTTTAATGATGGAGCATCTCGCAGATTCACATTATCACCAGTAATAGTTGCTACATAATGTTTATACTGAATATAACTTGAATCATTATATACCCACTGATTTGTCCCTAAGCAGAGCCATCCATTTTGTTCTCCCCAAACTTCATATGATTCGCCACGATTCAATTGGCGAATTACACTAGACTGTAAAGATGGTCCACTTCGTAAATTCACATTATCTCCATTAATTACAGCAACTCCGTATACTGGAGTCGCATTATTAGGCGTGGAAACATTACCTCCACCACTTGCTCCATTTCCTTGTAAAGCTTCTAATGAAACAGCTGCTGATACATCACAATTTCCTACACCTGAAATTTGACCAGAATCTGTGTACTGCCATGCTGTCCACTCTGTCCATCCACCAGCATCAACAGGCGGTATACTAGAATATTTGGAAATCCAAAGTGGAATGTCACTTAACCCGCTAATTCCAAATTCATTAATATACCAAATTCCTGTATATAACATTACATCTTTCCCAGTAGCTTGTTTCACATAATTTACGAAACTTCTTGCCCAATTCGATATAGTCGCCCCCGTTAAACTACTATTGCTAGTATCCGTTGGGGATTCTAAATCTAAAACAGGAATTAAGTCCGTCTGATTACTCTGTAATATACTCACAAAATATTTCGCTTCTGAAATTGCATCATTTTGTTCTGGATGAGCAAAATGATATGCACCAATTAATACATTCGCATTTCTCGCAGCTTGTACATTTTGAACGAAAGTCGGGTCAATATAGTTCACACCTTCCGTCGCTTTTGCGTACGCCGCTGGAATGCCAGATGACTTCACAGCATTCCAATTAATGTTTCCTTCCCAATGAGACACATCAATAAACGTAATATTTGAACTGGATCTATTTTGCATATAAAAGCTCCTATCAAATTTTGTTATTCTATATACAATATGTACAACTCTAGTTAAAGGACATGACAAACCTCTCACATATTTCGAAAATTTTATTACATTTTAATATCTGAGAGAATAGAAAAAAGACCTTGTAATTCTACAAGGCCTGTTGCAAACTCCCTTTATTTTGTAGCAAGTACATATTGTAGTAAAGTCCTTGTTTACTAAGTAACTCTTGATGTGTTCCGCTTTCTACAATTTCCCCTTCATGCATAACAAATATTTGATCCGCATCTTGGATTGTAGACAATCTGTGCGCAATCGCTATCGTTGTTCTACCTTTTCGCATTTGCTGCAATGCCGTTTGGATAGCCTCCTCTGTTTCTGTATCAATATTTGCCGTCGCTTCATCTAACACTAATACTTTCGGATTGGTTGCTATCGTTCTAGCAAAAGCAATTAATTGCCTTTGACCACTAGAAAATGCAGCTCCTCTTTCGACAACTTCTGTATCATACTGCTCTGGTAATTTTTCAATAAACGTATTCGCTTGCACAAACTTTGCCGCTTCCTCTATCTCTTCATCCGTAATCTCTTCATTATACATACGAATATTTTGCTTTACATTTCCAGCAAATAAAAATGCATCTTGCAGCACAAGACCAATTTTCTTTCGAATTTCTTGTTCTTCAAACTGCTCTAAATCTACTCCGTCTATTACAATATTTCCTGATTTAATATTGTAAAATCTCATTAATAAATTCATAATCGTACTCTTTCCGCTACCAGTATGCCCTACGAAAGCAACCGTTTGCCCTGGCTTTACATGAAAAGATACATTTTTTAAAACATCACGCTTTCCATCATATGAAAAAGTAACATCTTTAAACTGAATTTCCCCGTTAGCTACTCGTGGCTGTTCACTCCCCATTTGAACAGGAGCTAAATCTTTATCATCCATTAAATGAAATACACGCGATGATGAAACAAGCGCTTGCTGGAAGAAAGATAATTTCATCATCATCTCATTTACCGGCTGGAAGAAACGATGAATATAGTTAACGAAAGCATATAAAACGCCTACTTCAACAGGACTCTTTAAAGCATCGATTCCGAATAAACCAAGTACTAACGCAATTGCTACAATATGAACAAGATCTGTTGCTGGACGTAAAAGTAATGCATCTAATTTCAATGTACGACGTCCAGCACTAAAATGTTTATTGTTCACTTCTTCAAATTCTTTTCTCATCCGCTTTTCTTGCCGGAACACCTGAACAATATTCATACCTTGAATGGACTCATTTAACTTTGCATTTAATATACTCAGCTGATTACGTACCTCTAAATAAAAAGCTGCACTTTTCCGTTGATACAACACCATAATTGCAAACATTACCGGAATTAATATGAGCGAGAATAGCGCTAATTTTACATCTAATAAAAACATCGCTACTAAAATCCCTACTAAAAAGACTACATTTTTCACGAATGTTGATAGTACACTAACATAAAAATCCTTAATCGCTTCTGTATCATTCGTTATGCGAGATACGAGCGTACCAATCGGCGTACGATCAAAGAAGCTTAATGACAATTTTTGAACATGTTCATACACTTCAACTCGCATATCTTGGACAATCTTAAAAGCGATATTTTGAAAGTACAATAAGTCTAAATAAGTAAATAATACTTTTAATAAATGAGCAATAATATACACTACAAATAGGGTTACAAGTGCTGATTGTTCAAAGTTACCTGGCACTAAGTGTTCATCAAGAAATTGTTTAATTAAAAAAGGACCCATCATTTCAGTTACAGTTGCACCAACTAGAAATAAAAATGCTAACGCCAATAACCCTTTATAGGGCCTCATATAAGAAAGCAACCTTCTTAAATCACTCCGTTTTTTCTCAGCCATCATACGCCTCCTTTCTCTACTAATGCCTCTAACTGCTGGCTTTCGTACATTTCTTTATACCAACCATTTTCTTTCATTAATTGCTCATGTGTCCCTCGCTGCATAACCCTACCTTCATCAATAACAAGAATAAGATTTGCATGCTGAATAGCACTTAAACGATGGGCAGTAATAATCGTCGTTTTCTCTGCCCTTTCTCGTTTCAATGCAGTTAAAATAGTTTCTTCTGTTTTTGCATCTACGGCTGATAAACAATCATCTAATATTAAAATTTCAGCATTTGTTAATAATGCACGCGCAATAGAGATTCTCTGTTTTTGACCTCCTGATAGTGAAACGCCCCTTTCACCTACTACAGTGTCATACCCTTCTGGAAATTGAAATATATCATTATGAATACAAGCAATATCAGCAGCTCGGCTAATTTCTTTATATGTAGCATCGGCCTTTCCAAAAGCAATGTTCTCCCCAATACTCGCTGAAAATAAAAAGTGATCTTGCGGTACATATGAAATTGCAGAACGCACACCGTGAAGTGTTAAATCTCGAATATCCCGCTCCCCAACTTTTAATTCACCATTAAAATGATCATACTCTCGAATTAAACATTTTAATAACGTCGTCTTCCCTGCACCGGTACGCCCTACAACTCCTAACGTTTCACCTTTTCTTAAGTTAAAGTAAATATCTTTTAAGTTTAATAGTTCATTCTTTTTATAAGAAAACGAATCAACAGCAAACGAAACATCACCACTTGCTATAGCATGTATAGCATTTTCCTTATTCACTACATCTGAAGTTTGTGAAAATATTTTCTCCACACGATCATACGAAGCACGTCCACGCTCCATAATATTAAATAACCATCCAAAAGCTAACATTGGCCATACAAGTGTCCCTAAGTACGTTGTAAATGTTACTAATTCCCCTACAGTTAATTCACCTCGTACGACTAATAATGATCCATAACAAATTGCGATCAAAAATGAAAATCCGACAATTAGGGAAATCGTTGGATCGAATAACGAGTCAATACGTGCAACTAGCATATTTTTATGTACGACATCTTCAGATTTTTTCCGAAACGCTTGTAAATCCTCTTTCTCTTGTCCAAGTGAGCGAATTACCTTCATCCCACTCATACTTTCTTGCACTTTATCATTGATTTCAGAAAACGATTGCTGTGCCTTATGAAATCTTCTATGCAATAAAGTTCCATAATAATTTGTAGAAATAGCTACAATTGGCATCGGAATTAAACTTAATAACGTTAACTTCCAACTAATTGTAAATCCCATCGCTACGAGTACACATCCTCCAACAGCTAATGAATCAACGAGTGTTAAAACACCTGCCCCCGCAGTTTGCTGAATCGCCTGAATATCATTTGTCGCATGTGCCATCAAATCGCCTGTGCGACGTGATTGATAAAAGGATGGGCTCATCTTAGTAAAATGTTCATATAGATTCTTTCGCAGTTGACGAGCTAGTTTTAAAGAAGATCCAAAAATCATAATACGCCATAAGTAACGTAATATATACATCATAATTCCTACAACTACTAATAGAATAACCCAGTTCAACAATTTTTCAGACGTTAATGTTCCACTATTAATTTCATCTACTACAATCCCTAGTACTCTTGGCGCTACAAGTTCAAGAAGCGCGACACCAAATAACATAATAATTCCAATTATGTACGCTCGTTTTTCTTGCTTAAAAAACCAAGCTAAATTAAAAAACACTTTCATATTTATCCTCCTCCCTTAAAATGAGCGATGTTTTCAGTGTAACAAAAATACAGAATATTTAAAAGTTTTAAATATGTTTTATAACCAAAAGAAAAGGGCACTCGGTAAGAGTGCCCTTTTGCGCTTATTTTGTTTGTTGCTTGTTCATCGCGCTCATCATTTGATTGATTTTCTTTTGGGAAGGTTTTTGTCCCATTTGCATCATCATCATTTTTAACATTTGTTCGTTAATTGGTGGATTTTTTTGTAAGTAATTCATCATGTATTTGCGGGCAATGAAAAATCCTAACGCCACGCCTGCTACTAGTGCTACTACGCCCACTAGAATACCTAACCACATTGGCATATCTTTTCCTCCTTCATGTTGTCTACCTTACAGTGTACTAAAACCTTTTCAATAAGACAAGATACTATTCGACATTTTTTACACATATGTTCGTACTTGTTTGAGAGGATTTAACCAACCGTACTTTTTATTTTCATAATCCATCGCTAAAAATGTTAACTCACACTTTCTAAGCACCTCAAAGAAAGTTGTTTCCATGGATACATTTCCAGAAGTATTTATTCGAATATATTGTGGTTTCACCATTATTTCTCCGTATTCGGCTCCTGTATAAAGCGTATGAGTATGATTTGTTCTTTCATATTTACCAAGAACACGCAAAGCTTGTTCTAATTTATGATGAATTTTCATTACTTGTAACGGCATCGTAATATACGTCATTTGTTTATATAATACTTTCTTCTCCGAAAGGAACCCAGATTCTGAAAATCGAGCAAATAAATCAAAAAACAAATATTCACGACCAAAGTAAGCTTTCGCAATATCCTCTTGAATTAAATACAATTCATACGTTTTCATTTTTCCCCTCCCGATCTGGACAACCTTTTCCCTACATTATATAAGAGAAGATTTGCAATGATTGTCTGACTACGGAGAGAGAAAAAACTTTTCCTGTCGAAAAAACTCAATTACATAGAAAAATCTCCCCATGCTGGAGAGATTTTTCTAAAATCATTAAAGCATTTCTTTTACTTTACGAACAACGTTCTCTACAGTAAATCCATACTCTTCCATAATCTTCTCACCAGGAGCAGAAGCACCGAATGTGTCGATACCTAGTACATCTCCATCAAGGCCTACGTAACGGTGCCATCCGAATGTAGCACCCATTTCAATTGCGAAACGTTTCGTTACTGCTTTTGGTAGTACAGATTCTTTGTACTCAGCAGTTTGAGCTTCAAAGCGATCCATAGATGGCATGCTAACAACAGCTGCATCAACGCCGTCTGCTGCTAGAGCTTTTTGCGCTTCGATTGCTAAGCTTACTTCAGATCCAGTTGCAATTAAGATTACATCAGCAGTTTCTTTCTTGCTTGCAGAAACTACATATGCACCTTTTGCTACTTTTTCATAAGTATCGTCTTTTGCACCTTCTAATGTTGGAAGATCTTGACGAGTTAACACTAATGCAGTTGGTGTTTTTGTTGATTCTAGAGCTAGTCTCCAAGCTGCAACTGATTCGTTACCGTCTGCTGGACGAATAACAGAAACGTTTGGCATTGCACGAAGTGCTGCTAATTGTTCAACTGGCTCATGTGTTGGACCATCTTCACCAACAGCGATACTATCATGTGTGAATACATACGTTACAGGCAATTGCATTAATGCTGCAAGACGAATTGCTGGACGTAAGTAGTCAGAGAATACGAAGAACGTACCACCGTAAGTTTTTAAACCGCCATGAAGTGCGATACCGTTCATTGCTGCACCCATTGCGAACTCACGTACACCGTACCAAATGTTTTTTCCGCTGTAATCAGCTCTTGTAAAGTCTTTTTCGTTATTCATGTATGTTTTGTTAGAACCAGCAAGGTCAGCAGATCCACCGAAGAATGATGGTACAGACTCTGCAATTGCATTAATTACAGCACCTGAAGAATTACGTGTTGCTGCTTTTGATCCTAATTCATAAGTTGGTAAGCTTTGTTCCCAACCTTCTGGAAGAAGACCGTTCATTGCTGCTTGCAGTTCGTTTGCTAATTCTGGATATGCTTGTGCATATTCACCGAGCATCGTGTTCCACGCAGCTTGCGTCGTTTCACCAACATCTTGTACTGTTTTACGGAAGTTGTCATATACTTCTTCTGCTACATGGAAGTCTTGTTCAGCAGTCCAAGCGTATGCTTCTTTCGTTAATTTTGTTTCGTCTACACCAAGTGGAGAACCATGTGAAGCTGATTTTCCTGATTTGTTTGGAGAACCGAAACCAATTGTCGTTCTTACTTCAATTAGCGTTGGGCGTTTTTCGTCAGCTTTCGCTTCTTCAATTGCTTTTGCGATTGCTTCAATATCATTTCCATCCTCAACACGGATTACTTGCCATCCGTATGCTTTGTAACGATCTTCTACACTTTCAGAGAATGAACGATTTAAATCGCCATCTAATGAAATATCGTTTGAATCGTAAAGTACAACAAGACGACCTAATTGTAAATGAGCAGCTAATGAAGATGCTTCAGCAGAAACGCCTTCCATTAAATCTCCATCACCACAAATAGCGTATGTATGATGATCTACTACATTATACGCATCACGGTTGTATTTAGCCGCTAAATGTCTTTCAGCCATTGCCATACCTACAGCAGTTGCAATACCTTGTCCAAGTGGACCAGTTGTTGAGTCTACACCTGCTGTGTGACCATACTCAGGATGTCCTGGAGTTTTGCTTCCCCATTGACGGAAGTTCTTTAAATCATCCATTGTTAAGTCATAACCAGATAGATGAAGTAGACTGTATAGTAACATTGAGCCATGACCTGCAGATAATACGAAACGATCGCGGTTAAACCACGTTGGGTTATTTGGATTGTGTTTCATAAATTGAGTCCATAATGTATAAGCCATTGGTGCTGCACCCATTGGCATTCCTGGGTGACCAGAGTTTGCTTTTTCAATCGCATCAATGGATAATGTGCGAATCGTGTTGATAGAAAGTTGTTCGATTGAATGTGACATGCTATTCTTCCCTTCGCGTATGTTAGTAAACGTTTTATACATTTATATGATAGCTTCCCACGCAAGATTATACAACATGTATCGACAAATATGTTGATGTTTTTTTGATTTTCCATAAAAAACACAGTGATTTAGGGAATGTATGGGCATTCAATATGACATACTTTTTAATTGTTTTTATTTTAAAAATAAATATAATTATCTGTATATTTATACAAATATACTAATTTCTGATATATCTCCTTTTTGATAACCTTTAAAAATACAAAAAAGCATCTGAATTAGATGCTTTTAAAACAAATTAAATAATCCGCTTACGAATAGAACTTGAAATAAAATCAATTATAATTACCATTAAAATGATACCTAATAAAATAATTCCCACACGAGACCAATTACGTGAACTAAGTGCAAAAATTAATGGCGTACCAATACCACCTGCTCCAATAACACCTAAAATCGCAGCGGATCGTACATTAATTTCAAACCTGTATAACGTATACGATAGAAAATCCGGTAACACTTGTGGTAATACGGCATACCAAAGTATTTGAAACCGATTTGCACCCGTTGCTATTAACGCTTCCGTCGGTCCCTTATCTATATTTTCAATTCCTTCCGAATATAGTTTCCCTAACATTCCGATAGAGTGTAACCCTAAAGCTAGAACTCCGGCAAAAGAGCCTGGACCAACAGCTTTTATAAATAAAAGAGCCATAACTAATTCAGGAAATGTACGAACAAAACTAAGTACAAATTTCCCAGTTCCTGAAGTTAATTTTCCACTACTCATATTCGTTGCCGCCCAAAAAGCAAATGGAACAGATAAAAAAGCAGAAATAAATGTACCTAATATCGCAATTGCCAACGTATCAATTAAACCGTGTAATAAATCTTCACCATCTGGCAAAGATACATACGACCAATCTGGGTTCAATACGCCTGTCATAATTGCTTTTGTAATTTCTCCCGCCGTATTCTTTATTCCCTCTAACGGGACTCCTGAAAAGGCCCATACATATATAACTGTAAGTGCTATAAAAATAATCCAGCGATATATACTCGGTTTCTTCGGTTTTGGTACGATTATTGTCGTTTTACTCATTATAATTTCCCCCGCAACGCTGTACTTATATAATCAATTAGCAATACAACAACAAGGGTATAAATAATAATAGAAGCAGTTTGTTGATATTGTAAAAATCCAAGTGTACGATCATAATATAATCCAATCCCACCTGCTCCTACTAAACCTAGAACAGCTGCTGCACGTACATTCACCTCAAATGTATAAAGTACATAGGAGACGAAGTGCGCTTTTACTTGCGGAATGACCCCATAAACTATCCATTGCACCTTATTCGCTCCTACAGCTGTCATCGCTTCTAATGGACCTGGATCAATTGATTCAATTGACTCATACAATAATTTCGCTACGAGTCCAACGGAGAAACAAGTAAGAGCCAAAATACCTGGAAGTGGTCCTATTCCAAAAATCGCTACAAAAATAGCCGCTAATAATAAATCTGGTATTGTTCGTATAAAATTTAAAATCAATCGAGCTGGACTGTACAAAAATACACTAGTAAATACGTTACTTGCCGCAAATAGTGCAAGTGGAATGGCTAAAATCGCCCCTAAAGTCGTTCCAATAATCGCCATACGTATTGTATCTAACATTGCTGTTGTAATAATTTGAAAATAACTCCAATCTGGTGGCACCATTTCCTTCAATAAATCCATCATATTCGGAAAACCAACTACTAGTTTTGAAAATGATGCGTCGACCTGTACACTACTACCCCACAACAGTAAAATAACTAAAATAACCGTTAACATATGTTTCAATTTACTCGGCGGCTTCGGTATCGATTTCGAATATATCGTCACTTCATTCATTTAGCTGCCACCTCTAATAATGCGCTTTTCTGAGCTACGTCCCCATAAATTTCAGCGAATTTTTCATCCGTTGCCTCTTCTACTAATCCATCAAAAACAATTTCACCAGCATGTAATCCAATAATACGAGTAGCATATTGCCTCGCTAAATCAATAGAATGTAAGTTTACAATTGTCGTAATTCCAAAATCTTCATTAATTTTCTTCAAATCATCCATTACTTGCTTTGTTGTCAGAGGATCTAACGAAGCAACAGGCTCATCTGCCAATATGATTTTCGCTTCTTGTGCCAATGCTCTAGCAATTGATACACGTTGCTGTTGTCCCCCTGATAATTCATCAGCTCGTGCATATGCTTTTTCTGAGATATTCACTCTATTCAGCGCCTGGAATGCAAGCTCCACATCCTCTTTCGGAAACAGACCTAACGTTGTACGCAATGTAGAATGATATCCAACCCGCCCAGCTAATACATTCTTCAGTACCGTTGATCGCTTCACAAGGTTAAAGCTTTGAAAAATCATACCAATATCTCGGCGCATGCGTCGTAATCCTTTTCCTTTTGCAGCAGTAATAGACTCCCCTTCAATAATGATTTCTCCTTCTGTGATTTCATGAAGGCGATTTACCGATCTAAGAAGTGTTGATTTTCCAGCACCGGATAGCCCGACCATTACAACAAACTCACCTTTTTGAATTTTCAAGTTTATATTATTCAATCCTTTTGTACCATTCGGATACACTTTGGAAACATTTCGAAACTCTATCACACATCTTACCTACCTTCTATGTATTATCAATAACTGAAAAACGGCAAACTAACTGAAATCACACACTTTCCAGTTAGTCGCCATTTCCATATGTATTATTGCGTTTTCACTTTCTTTCCATATTCACGAACGATATCAAATTTACTATCATCAGATTTAACGTATCCTTCATGTGAGTATACTTCTTTAATGATTTTGTGCCCTTCCTCATTCTTTCCTATTTCAATGAAAGCATCCTGTAATTTCTTGCTCCACTCTGCATCTAAATCAGAACGTACAGAAATCGTATCGTTTGGAATTTTCTCCGTAAATTTTACTATTTTCGTTTGATCGAATATATTCGGATAATCTTTTTTTACAATATTACGAGCATCTTGGAATACAACAGCTGCATCTACATCACCATTTAAAAGAGCAATAAGTGACTGATCATGACCTTTTAATGTAACAGGTTTCACATCCTTTAGCGGATCGATTCCCTCTTTTAACAATACAGCCGCAGGCCATACATAACCCGCTGATGATGTTACATCTTGATAGCCAATTTTTTTACCTTTTAAATCTTTTACACTATTAATATTAGAATCTTTCTTAACAACAAACTCTGATTTATAAACATCTACTAAATCCTTTGTGGGAGCTCCAGTTTCATCATCTACCCCAAAACGTTGCGCCTGTAAAATTACGTTTGCAGCCTTTTTCTCATGCGCTAACACATACGCTGTTGGAGGTAAAAAGCCTACATCTACTTGCTTAGATGCCATCGCTTCTACAATTGTATTGTAATTCGTTGAAATACTAACTTTTACCGGAATGTTTAATTTATCACTTAATAGCTTTTCCAATGGTTTTGCCTTCGCCTCTAACGTATCTGCATTTTGAGAAGGAACAAATTGAACATTTAGTGTCTTCGGTACATAACCTTTTTTCGTATCTTCATTTTTACTTGCACTTGATTCCTTCGTTCCACATCCACTTAATAATCCCGCTGCTAGTACAACTGTTGTGCTCATTGCAAAAACTTTTTTCAACATGTTAATGCCTCCATTTTTCGTTGTTATAAAATAACCTTCCATAAACATGAAGAAATATATCACATATTTTTACAAATAATTGCTTATTTACAGAATCTTTACACATTCTATACATTCACATTAAAATTCTTTTCATATATTTGATATGATTAATTGAAAGATAACTATAGAAAAGGTGAATGGCGTTGAATCAAAATCAAATTGTAACTTTAAATATTTTATTAACAAGCGATGTACATGGTACTGTGTATCCAATTCACTACCAAGATAACTCCAAAGCAGAAATTGGTTTAGCTAAAATTTCTACTCTCATAAAAAAAGAACGTTCTCAAAATGCAAACGTTCTTCTGATTGATAACGGGGACTTCATTCAAGGAACACCATTTACTTATCATTACGCTACATACGAAAAAGATATGGAAAACCCAATGTCCTTATTAGCCAACTACTTAGGGTATGACATTGCAATTATCGGAAATCATGAATTTAATTACGGAATGGATATATTAAATAATGCTGTGGCTACTGCAAATTCCCCTTATCTATCAGCAAACATTTTAGATAAAAACAGAAAAGAACCTTATTTCGGGAAACCATATATAATAAAACATATTGAATCAAATATAAAAATTGCTATTTTAGGGGTGACAACGCATTACATCCCCCATTGGGAACAAGCACATCATATTAAAGATTTACAATTTGAAGATGCATTTGAAACAACAAAAAAATGGGTTTCTTACATCCGTAAACATGAAAAACCAGATTTACTAGTCGTAGCCTATCACGGGGGATTTGAACGTGATTTACAAACCGGAGTACCGACTGAAGTTTTAACAGGTGAAAACCAAGGATATGCAATGTGCCACGAAATTGAAGGCATAGATATTTTACTAACAGGCCACCAACACCGAGAAATCGCTCACACCGTGATTAATGGTGTAACAATTTTACAGACCGGATGCAATGGACACTCAGTTGGAAAAGTAACAGTAACATTCGAAAAAGCAGAACAAAAATGGGTGAAAAAAGAGAGTTATTCAGAGTTATTGCCCGTACAAGGAATTGCGGCAGACCAAGATGTTCTTTCCTTGGTTGCCAATTATGAAGAGAAAACACAAAATTGGCTTGATAAACCTATTGGAATAATTTATGGGGATATGCAAATTTCCGATGCTATGCAAACACGTTTGCAAGACCATCCTTTTATTGAATTCATAAATAAAATACAGATGGATATAGCTAATGTTTCAATTTCTTGTACAAGTTTGTTTCATAATACATCTCCAGGTTTCCCGAAACATGTAACAATGCGTGACATCGTTTCTAATTATATTTATCCAAATACATTAAAAGTAATTAGAATAACTGGAGCGGATATAAAAGATGCTCTCGAACTCTCTGCTTCTTATTTCACATTAAAAGCAGATGGAACCATCATCGTAAACCCTACCTATATAGAACCAAAACCACAACACTATAATTACGATATGTGGGAAGGGATTTCGTATGTATTAAACATTTCAAAACCAATTGGAGAGAGAGTAGAGTCTTTGCAGTATAAAGGCACTCCCCTTAATATGAATGAAGAATATGACGTTGTTATGAATAATTATCGTGCAAGCGGTGGCGGGAACTTCTTTATGTTTCAAAATAAACCAGTAGTAAAAGACATACCAACAGATATGTCTGAACTTATCGCTAACTATATATTGAAGCATAAAAGGATAGAAGCAACGAAAAATGAAAACTGGAAAGTTATTAAATAACAATTTTAGCAAATAAAAAAAGATGGGCTATGCCCATCTTTTAATTTAATTTTGCATTATCCTGCTTTTTTAAAGCTTTTAATTTCGCCGGTGTAACGTCCGTGCCTTCTTCGTTAACGACTTTAATTCCTTTTAATTCGTTTAACATATTTTGACGAAATCCTTTTAAATATTGTTCACGAAGCGATTGGCGCTCACGTTGTTCTTCTTCAGTTAAGCCTTCAGCTTTTGCTTTTTTCGCTAAGAAGTTAATGCGTTCAATGAGTTCTTGACTTGGCATCTCGAATCCCCCTTCTACTCAAAACTGATTATTATCATACAATAGTTAGTCCTCTTTATCAAGCAATTGCTTTGTATATTCTACATACCTTCGATGTACAGTTGCTTTTGAAACATCATGACCAAAACCACGAAGTGTTGCTGCAATTTCTTCAAAAGTTAATTCATTCCGACGCAAACGTACAATTTCCTCAATTGGCACTTCTTTTTTCTCACGTCCTACGCTTAAATGACGATTTTTCAAATTATTTTCTGGACGAAATCCTTTCTCCACTGCTCTTTGCATGCCACGTTTAATTTTTAAATTGTGGATCTTTCTTTGATACTCTTCAACGATCCCAATTATATTTAGCACCATCGAATCAGAATCTGAAAGCTGTAATTCACCACTATGCGTGTGCGTATAAACTTTTATCCCCTCTTTATGTAAACAATGCATTAATGCAATCTTTGCATTTCCTCTACCAAGACGCGTTTCATCTTGTATAAGTAGTACATCAACTTGTTCATCTCGAATTGTATCTAGCACTTCTAATATGCCATCACGTTCAATTGTATAACCGCTAGCCTGCTCCTCAATTACCTTTGTAACATCCATTTGATAGCGCTCAGCTAAATGCAATAATTCATCTTTTTGACGCAATAATGATGTTTCCTGTTCTTCTTTTGTTGTGCTCACACGTGCGTAAATAATTGCATTCATTTTGAACCCTTCTTTCTCACTATATTTTCCTTATAGTGTATCATAAATTTGCCTTTCGTTCGAACTTATGTTTGTAGAATGTTTTTTCGCATGTTATACTTAATAATAAGAAAAATGAAAGAAAACGAGGTGTTAGAAAACATGGAAAAGTTAACGAAACGCCAGCAAGACATTCTCGACTTTATTAAGCTAAAAGTACAAGAAAAAGGATATCCACCTTCCGTACGTGAAATCGGTCAAGCAGTCGGCCTTGCTTCTAGTTCTACAGTGCACGGACATTTATCACGACTAGAAGAAAAGGGATATATTCGACGCGATCCAACAAAACCACGCGCAATTGAAATTTTAGGTGACAACCGAACGGAAACACAATCTGTTATTCAAGTTCCAATCATCGGAAAAGTTACTGCCGGTTTACCGATTACAGCAGTCGAAAGTGTAGAAGATCACTTCCCACTTCCAGCTAGTATCGTTGCTGGAGCAGATCAAGTGTTTATGTTACGCATTTCTGGAGATAGCATGATTGAAGCCGGTATCTTTGATGGTGATTTAGTTGTTGTTCGCCAACAACAGTCTGCATACAACGGTGAAATTGTAGTTGCTTTAACAGAAGATAACGAAGCAACTGTTAAACGTTTCTATAAAGAAAAAGATCATTTCCGTCTACAACCGGAAAACTCTTCACTAGAACCTATTATTTTAAAACAAGTGTCAGTTATTGGAAAAGTAATTGGCGTATATCGTGATTTACATTAAAAATAATAAAAAGAAGATAATTCCCTTATTTATATAGGTAATTATCTTCTTTTTATATTTTGATAGATTTCCGTTCATTCAAAAGAATGCGTTTCATTAATTATTAACGCGTTTCAATAGTAACATCTCCAGCAGCGGTTTTACCGCTAATCTTTTTACTACCATTACCAATCGTTATATTTTTATTGTCTTCATTAAAAATTGTCACGTCTCCAGCAGCAGTTTGCCCAGTTATAACTGCATCTTGTGGTTTTTCCAATAAAGTAATATCTACATCTCCAGCAGTTGAACTTACCTCTAAATCATATTTAGAATCATGATCAATAATATCTATATCCCCACTAGCCGTTTTTGCTGTTGCTTTCCCTATTACTTTTTTAAAATTCACCTCACCAGCTTTTGTAGACCCCTCCACACTCTTTGCTGTTACATGTTTCAAATCCACTTCTCCGGCGAGTGTTTCAACACTTACGCGGTCACTTTTCACATTACTTATTTCTATTTGTCCAGCGGATGAATTTACTTTTATCTCTTGATAAGAACGTTCAGGTACTAATATAGTCAATGTAGGCGTTTGAAATCCGAAATTATAAAATGAAAAATCAAATGAAACACCTTTTTCTATTTCCCCTATGATTTTTAATGTATCACCATCTTCAGCAATACGAATCTCCTGTTTACTTACGTCTCCTTTTTGCTTTACATAAAAAGAGGAATCAGGAGATTTTTGGACAACAATATCTCCAGCATCTAACTTAACTTCTACATTTTTTAGCGTTTCGTTTTTAATTACGTCCTCTTTATCTCCTTTTTCTGCAGTTTGTACTGCTTTTTCATATGTTTGTGAAATCCCTATTACTCCAATAATGATACAAGCGATAGCTACTAATAATATCTTTTTCATCATCTACTCCCCTTTTATCATTTTGAAGTTCCAGACTACATAGCGTACACATAATCTTTTAAACCACTTCGTACTATAATAAGCTACAATACATAACAACAAACCTACTCCGACAAACGTTATACTAACGAAAAGATCCAACCATATAAAAGTGCCCATAAATACTTTTACAATAACGAAAAATGGTGTCACTACACTAGCAATACCACCGACCCAAAAGGAAAATATAAAAGCTATAATTGCAACTAACGGGCCTAACACGATAATAAAATTAAACAAACTAAGTCCAACCGCTGCCATGACAGCTCTTGTCACATTTGAAGTCGACGGATCTTTTTTCATTTCATCAAATCGATACATCGCAAGTAAGTCTTTCGCAATTACTTTCGGAGAGCCAAGACCCTTTATTATTTCTGATTCAGTTTTCCCTTCTTCTACCCCAAACTGAAAGTGCTCTTCATAATCGAATAAAATATCTTGTCTCTCTTCTTCTGGTAACTTTCTAAGATGACTTGATAATTCTTTAAGAAACTGCTCTTTACTCATCCCATTCCACCCCTTCAATAATTTCTTGAACACCTTTAGCAAAATCACGCCACTCTGTTACTAATAACGTAAGTTGCATCTCCCCTTGCTCTGTTAGTTGATAATATTTACGGGGCGGTCCTTCCGTCGATTCTTTTAAATACGTTTGAAAATATCCCTCTTTCGTTAAACGACGTAATAACGGATATACAGAACCTTCCGATATTAAAAATTTATTAGAGATTTGCTGAACAAGTTCATAACCGTAACTATCTTTACGTTTCACTAGTGCCAAAACACATAGTTCTAACACACCTTTTTTAAACTGAACGTTCAAGGACAATCCCCCTTTCTCATTTTAGTACTGTTCAATAAACGGTAGCTATTTTATCCATAATATACCACTTAGTATTATTTATTGCAAGGTACTGAATTATATTTATTCCCTAAATTTAGAAAACACAAATATAAAAGCCCGAATAAGACCTTTTGTAACTGACCATTATCCGGGCTATCATTCAACTTGAATTACAATAATACAAGATTTCATTCAATCTTTCTCCTCTATGAACCCACTTCCATTTGTGACCCTAATAAATTTCGAAATACACCTTTTCTCTCTTTAGCCAATTGATTAAATTCACCTTTTTGAACAATCTCACCTTTTCCTAAAACAATAACTTGATCTGCATTGCGGATCGTAGATAACCGATGCGCAATAACAACAATAGTCATCGTTCCTTTCAACCTTTCTATTGCTGATTGAATTTTCACTTCATTTTCAGTATCTAATGCACTCGTAGCTTCATCTAATACTAAAATGGATGGTTGTCTTAAAATAGCTCGAGCTAGTACAAGTCGTTGACGTTCACCACCTGAAAGTCTCACTCCACGATCTCCAATGAGAGTATCAAGCCCTTTTGGAAGCATTCGTACAAATTCAGCTGCCGCCGCAAAATCTAATGCAGTCCAAATTTGTTCTTCACTCGCATTCGGCTCAATCATCAATAAATTTTCTCTTATGCTTGCATTAAATAAAAAAGGATCTTGTGGCACATAACTAATAGCCCGTCTCAATGACAATAAATTTTCACTTGTAAGAGGAGTTCCATCTATTAATACTTGACCTTTCTCTGGCTGAATCAATCCCATTAAAACATCGATTAATGTGCTCTTCCCAGCTCCCGAATGTCCCACAATAGCCGTCATACTATTGATTGGTATTTTCACATTAATATTTTGAAGTGCATACAAATGCTCCTTCTTATTATATCGAAAATAAATACCCTTACATTCAATACCCTGCTCTATACAAATCAGCTTTATATGTTTTTGCTGATGTATATCCTGCATTTCAATTGCTTCATTACATTCCCCTTGTAAGTCCCATAATGACTTAAAAGCAGGAATGCTTGCAGCAAGCTGTTCTAAATTTGACTGAATTGTCATAAATCGTGGCCATAGTCTCGAAAAGATGAGTATGATTAATAGTAATTGGGTAGGTTGAGCTTTAAATATACTTACTGATAATAATATAAAAAATGCAATTAAAATAGCCATTGAAACTTTATAAAACAATTGAGAGTTCGACCTTATTCTCATATACTCCATTTGTTCATTACTCATCTTTTCTGTTATAGATTGTAACCAATCTATACGTGATGCTTCCAAAGTATTACTCTTTATATCTTTAATTCCATTAAAATGATCTGTTATACCAGAAAGATAGTCTTGTGCTAATTTCGAGGTCTTACCGCCTAGTATTCGTGCTTTTTTTATAAAAGCACGAGAAGCTACTAAGAATAATAAGCCAAAGACCAAAACAAATATAGTTATTTGGGGAGATAATAAAAACGCAAGCCCCACCTGTATGAATGTAAACAGAATAACAGCTAACAATTGTAAAATTAAATTAACCCCATAACTTACGCGAGCTAATTCTGTAGTTAATATATTTATTAGATTTGTTTTCCTTTTCTCTAAAAAAAAACTCCACTTCGCTTTTAGAATCATATTATATGTTTCTATTCTTAATTCTCGTACAAAAGCTTGTTGCGTTCTCGCATCCCTTAGTGTTATGTTTCGTTGTAATAGATTTTGCCCTAACACTATTAGTATATATATACCTAAAATAGAAATTAGGCTTGTTGTTTTAGGGAAATCCTGCAAAAATCTATAAACAGGTGCAATAAAAGCAGTCTCCTCGCCTATATTAATTATTCCAGCCATACTTATCATAGGAATTAATAAAATAATACCTATCCCTTCAAGTAAACTTATTAAAACCATACCAAACAAATTCACATACAGAATTTTCCCTGCAGAAGAATATAATTTCTTCATAAAATATATAATATGATTCATCGATGTTCCCCCTATGACAAAGCAAGCTTCTTTGTTTTCCTCCAAAGACATAGAAACGGACGTAAAGGAAAATATAAAAAATGAAGGAATTTAGGTAACGGCAATGTTTTTGCATCAATCGGATAAGGATAGAGTTGGCTCATAATAAATAAAATTTTTTGCTGATTAGACATCAGTGAAAATAAATGCCTACTATGATAAGCAAGTACTTCTTCAGGAACAGGATCGGTATGCAAGTTTATCATTTGCTTGAAATAAAACAGCGCTTCTTGCGCTAACTGCTTTGAATGTTTTTTAGTTACTAATTCCATCATTCTTTCATCTAGTCGTACACCTAGCAATTGAGATGCCAAAATTAACGCTTGTCCTCCTAAATGAAGCATTTGATATTTTCTCATTAATTTATGAATCTCACTCCAATTAAGATCTTGATCGACAATTTTTTTTATGTCTACTAACCAACGTAGCCTGGACCAACCATGTCTGGCACCATGAGATACAAGAAATAAAAATAAGTCTTCCTTCCCTAACATATATACCGAATTACTTGTAAGTGCACTTTTTCTCTTTCGCTTCCAAAGCTCTTCAAACCCAGGTTCCTTACCCGGTCCGGGATTTAATCTCCAATGAATTTCAAGTTTGATCCGCCTTGTTGGGTGGAAAAATGTTATATGGTGATGCCTCCATTTCCAATCACTTAATATCGTTTGAATATAATCATCTTTCACATACCCTTGCTCTAAAAGTAGTTTTTCTGCTTTTTCTAAATTTTGAATAGGGATGAGAACGTCCAAATCACAGGATGTTCGTAAAGAAAGATCTCCATATAAGTCCTGAGATAGTACAGGCCCTTTTAGAAAAATCGTACGAATCTCATTTTCATTACATAATTTATTTATTCTTTCCATTTCAGCACTTAAATAAAGCATTTGAAATGTATTTCTTTTATATTTTCTAGTCAAGGTTTGTACAATATGTGAAGGAATCAGCTCCTTGTCCACCTGTTTAAGTTTTTGATATATCACCGGATAAACGCGATGATGCACGGCTTGCTCAAGAAATACTTCCCAATCAATATCCGAAAACCATTCATTACTGTAAGTTTGCATTGTTTCGTCATCTTGTAACTTCAAAATTGCAAAAAGAAGTTTCAATTCCTTAGACATGAACTCTACATTAAGACCAAAATCTTTCTCCATTTTACTCTCCTTTAATAGTGTTCTCACTTAGCCTCTTTGCAAATGATCCAACGACAGTGAATTTCTCCATTCCTTCCGATCCAGTAACATAAAAAGAACCGCTCCGTAACCATGCATGCGCAATTAATTCACCATGACTATCCTTAGCAGTTCCTAAATAAAGAGTACTCTCAATGTGACGTTTTTCGAGCATTTTCATCCCAGCTATAGCTTTAACAAGGCATTGACTTTCCCAAAAAGTATAACGACTCATAATAGAAATAGCTTCAGACACCTTCTTTAGTGTATCCCCGTGTGGCTGAATTTGAGCAACTGATGTTTCGTTCATGTAATCCCCTAAAGAAGGTGCAACTTTGGAAAAGGTAATACTTTTTAATACACGTGCCCATCCTAAAAAAATAAAAGCCTCTAAAAATAAAAGCTTTGTTTCCATGTTCAGTGATAAAAATACCCTTAACCTTTTCACAATATTCATTAATCCCTTCCTAACAGTTCTCTTGAAATTGCGAATCTATCTATTAGATTGATCTTTTATTTGAATTAAACCTTCTTGAAATAAACGCTCTAAAAAGGAAAGAACTTGCTCTTCACAATCGCCCCGTTCAATGTTGTACTTTGACAACAATGTACTGACAAGTTCAGTAACCATAATTGGAGTTTTTATTAGTTCCCAAATTTCTCCTCCTGTTTCTCCCAAATTATAATATTTCCCTTTTTGAACATTTAGCATTACTTTTTCCCCATCCATATCACTCACAATATTCCCTTCACTTTGCACAATCTGACACTCTAGAGAAATTCTCTCTGTATACATCATCTATTACTCCTCCATGTATAGTTTTTAATATAATTGATACAAGTTCATGCGCTGTAAACCTATTATTTGGACGTTTCAAATGAAACATATCTACCTGGTTTATCACACTTGTAGAAGTAGTGAAATGCCACTCTGTCAATTTTAATTGCGTAATTAAAAACTTACGAAACGTGTGAAAAAACAATGTACGCAGTCGTTCAAGTCCTTCAATTCGAATCAATTCAACGTTCTCACCCTCTGTTTTCGTTAACTCAATAACACCAGCAAGAGGTAATGGTTCAGAGAAAAAATGAGATTGTACAGGCACAGCATACTTTGTTTCTCGCTCAAACAATGGATTATAACTTGCCGTTCCCATTCCAAAAGCATTCAAACTTTCCGCCCATAATTTTTGTTGCGGATAAGATGGAATCACAATTGGAGTCTTCTCTGACGAAACTGTCACAGCAATTACATCATCACTCAAAATTTTGTATCCTTTACTTAAAAAAGCCGCTGCAAGAGTTGATTTACCTGCTCCTGAATTACCTACAAAGGCATAAACCTTCCCATCAATATTTATTGCACTACCATGTAATGGTAATATTCCCCTTTGAATTAGTAAGGCACCCATACAAGTTCCAAGTATATAAAGACGGATCTTATCTTCACAAGCTTCCTTCATTGGTGAAACAAATATTTGCTTTCCTCCTTGTATAGAAAATATAGCAGTATCAGGAATACGAATCATAACTACGTTTTTATCAACTACAAAGTTTTGTTTTGCGCTAGCAAGTTCACTCCACTTCTCAGATAAATCAGTTAATCGAATTACAATTTCTACATTCTCTTCTTGTTCATTAATTTGAGGTAATTCCGGCAACTTCATTTCACTCAAAACTCTTAACCCAAAAACTTTATATACATTTTTATTTGTAGTTTCCATCAACTCTCTCACTCCAAATAGCTTTCAAAATTTTTATAAAAAACCCTTATACTTTTACTGTATAAGGGAATAACAATGTGCATCCTAATTGATAAATTAGCTATGGTGAATCGTTTCATCAACATCTGGTTGGGCAGCATCAGGTATTTTAATACCCGGTCCAGCCATTGTCATATTGATATCAAGCACTTCCAGTGTAGGCATTGTCCAATCCTTTTTCATGATGTCACCTCCCTTCAAATAATTTTTTTCATAAATCGATATACTATTAAACTACGCATTAAAATTCGAAAATCCAAACCAAATGCATATTCTGGATGGGGTTCTTCTTTAATCTTAGAAATCGCAGTTCTAATAACCCCTATATCCAAGAATTCTGAAATTATAGGATCCTTACTAAGCTGCTCAAGCTCTTCAATAAATTCACTCCATTGATGAGCCATACGGTAAACACCATCAGAACCTTGAACACCCCGAGTGCGCTGGTTCAATCTTACTTCATCAGGCAAGAAATTTTTCGTTGCTCTTCGAATTAGTGCCCGATCTAAACCATTTTGAACGTATTGCTCTTCTGGAACAGCTAAACAAAATTGAACAACCCGTAAATCATTCGTTGGATCGCGATCCCATAAAGAATAACGCAATGATAATTTGGATCCGTATGCACCAGTTATGCTCCAATAATATAACTGTTCAAATTGCCTTTTTTTTATTTCATATACATCTGTTATAGAGGTTCCTGTTATATCAACATCATGCTCTAGAAGTTTATCGAACACATTCATTCTATTTGCAAATTCTGGATTAATAAACCTCGGGAAAACAATTTGGTTTTTTGATGAAGATATTCGATTCAAAAACGGAAATGCCTTTTTTTTCACTACTGAAAATACTCGTGATTTCTTTACACCAATATTTCTACTATACGAATATAGTTCTTGCAAAAATCGACGTAAATTCATCTTTTTCAAAAGCATAGCTTGATAGTCCACAGCCGGGCCCCATGACACCGTCCAGTTGCCTCTCTGTCCGTTTAAGAGTACTCCAATTCCTTGTAACCGTGCCTCCTCATAGATTCCCCTAAGCCAAAAAGTATTCTCGAAGAATTTATACGGCATCTCTAGAATTTCAAGCCACTCATCTATTTCTGATAGAGGACTTCTTCCTTCAAAATCCAAATAATGCTCCTTAATATTTCCTACATGCTGTACAGTCGATTGAATAAAAGGTCTTTCATCAGCTACTCTACTTCTATGCGTCCAATCTACAAAACCCTTTACTGGGACATAACTATATGTATGTAGACGTTTATTTGCTGCTCTTAAATCCCGTGCAGCAAAGCTAGCTACAGAACCAGAATCAAGTCCTCCACTCAAATGAGCCCCTACTTGATGATGAGTACGTAAACGTGATCTTATCGCATTTTGATACACTTCTAAAAACGCTTCTTCATACTCTTCGTTTGATTTGAGTTGAAGCCTTTCTCCAACGATTGGTGTATTGTATCTCGATAACTTCACTTTCCCATTTCTCACAATAACAGAATGGGAAGGTGGGATTTGCTCAATAGTTTTATATACCGTTGAAGAAGCATCTATCGATTCAAAATTCACCGGGATGGCTAAAAATTCAGCAAGCCACTGCTCATTCAATTTTTTCTCAACATATGGTAGAGTAAATAACGGGTTTATATTAGTGCAAAAAGCAAACTTTTCCTCACCACGATAAAAATAAAGGGTTCGGCTTCCCGAAAAATCTCTGGCTCCAAAAAGGGTTTGTTTTTTCTCATCCCAAATCATAAAGGCAAAATCGCCTACCAAATATTTTGGAGCTGCTTCCCCCCATTTCTGATAAGAGAGTAAAATCAACTCACTATCTGTCATGTTTTTTCTATCTGCATAATCCACTTGTAATTTTTCAAATAACTCATTACGATTATCAATAATAGCATCTGCTGTAATTGCCAGTTGCTTTTCGTAATTATAAAAGGGTAGTTGTTCACCAACAGATTCTGGTGTAATCCACTGTGCGTGACATCCCAGAAAGGCATTTTCTTTATGCCATATTTGAATATCATCAGCAGGGTACTTTTGTAAGTCACTCATTAACTGTGTGCCATGCTGAATCGATATAGTTTCTTCATTAAAATGAATAATACCTGTTATAGCACTCATTTTCCCCACCCCATATACAACAAGTTACCGCAAAGGTTCTTTTTTTATTTAACGCAACTTTTCTCCCTTGATTTAATTCTTTTTAAAGAACAAAAATATACATTTCAACTCCCAATCAATCACACATCCTAATCCACTTATAAACCTAGGTATAGATACATCTAAATTATCATTATATTACTTTCACGTCAATACAATAATGGAAATATACACCAAATTAACAACGTAAACATTCATTATAATGAACATTAATCCACTTGTTTCTCTGTGAATTATTCCCTGTTATATAATATTTATAATAGCCTCAATAACTCTCCGTTGATCCTCATCCATCATATTAGAACCCGAAGGAAGACAAATCCCCTTTTCAAATAATCTTTTAGATACATCATTATCTTTCTGATGAGAATAATACTTACTTTCTTTAAAAAGTGGCTGCATATGTAGTGGCTTCCAAGTAGGACGTGCTTCAATATTCTCTTCTGCTAAGGTTTTCAATAATTTTTCAATAGAGATACCAGATTCCTTTTCATCAATCATCATAGTTGTAAGCCAACGATTCGAGCGAGTATTTTCTAATTCCGGCATAAAACAAAATCCAGGTATGTGAGATAATTCTTCATAATACCGATTAAATATACACCTTCTAGTCCTCACTCTATCTTCTAACACTTCTAATTGCCCTCTCCCGACACCAGCTAATATATTACTCATTCTATAATTGTAACCTATCTCACTATGCTCATAATGTAGTGCTGGATCCTTTGCTTGCGTCGCTAAAAATTTTGCTTTCACTAATGCTTCCGCATCATCTGATATAAGCATTCCACCACCTGAAGTTGTAATGATTTTATTTCCATTAAATGAATAAACCCCAAACCTCCCGAAAGTACCGCTCGCTTTTCCTTTATATGTAGAACCTAGAGATTCTGCTGCATCCTCGATTATAGGAACATCATATTGATTACAAAGCGAAAGAATTTCATCTAACTTAGCACTCTGACCATATAAATGAACAAGAATGACAGCTTTCGGTAATTTCCCTGCTTTATTAGCATCATATAATGCAAGCGCTAGCGCTTGCGGTGACATATTCCATGTTTCTGGTTCCGAGTCAATAAACACCGGTTCAGCTCCCAAATAAACAATCGGATTCGCACTCGCTACAAAAGTAAAACTTGAACAAAACACTGTATCTCCCTTTTTAACATCTAATAGTCTCAAAGCCAAATGAATAGCAGCCGTACCTGAACTAACTGCAGCCCCACCTTTCACTCCTACAAAAGATGCAAGTTCTCTTTCGAATTCATCTACATTTGGGCCAAGAGGGGCAATCCAGTTTGTATCAAATGCATTTTGAATATATTTTTGTTCATTTCCACTCATGTGCGGTGAGGAAAGGTATATTTTCTCCTTATTTTTTATCATTATTCTTCATCCCCTCTTAATTTACTACATTAATAACCTTCGCTGGAATGCCAACAGCAGTACAATTAGATGGAAAGTCATTTATTACAACAGAGCCCGCCCCAACAATAGACCAACTCCCAATTTTAACACCTGGAATTATAGTAGCTGATGCTCCTATATGTGCCCCCTCTTCTATTGTGATAGAACCTGTAAGTGTAGCATGTGGTGAAATGTGAACAAAATCATCAATTATATTATCATGTTCTATTATTGAGCCCGTATTTATTATCGTATGGTTACCAATGATAGTATCAGCATTAACAACCACATTCGGCATAATTACCGTTCCGTTCCCTATATGCGCATGAGGACTTATAATTGCTGTTTTATGAATTAATGTAGCATATATGCCGACCGGTTGATTTAATATTCTGGAAATTATCTTTCTCATTTTGTTATTCCCTATAGCAATAACAAGCTTTATATCATTAAAATTGTTGATAATTTCCCGTGCATCTTCAATTCCCCCAAAATAAAGGTTATCAATAATAGTTATACCTGTATATAAATCATCTAAATAACCGACTATCTCGTATCCTTCATTTGATAAGATGATGTCCTTCACAACCTTACTATGACCACCACACCCAATTATCAAAATTTTCATTTCCCCTCCCCCTTTATCTCTATTTTCTCTCCAGTAAATCGCCCCATTGTTACATGCCCAACATGATTTATCCCTTCTGTTTTAAATACTTTTGTTATTGTAAGTACAATTATTTTCAAATCTAATAAAAAAGAACGATTCTCTACATACCATACATCTAATTCAAACTTTTCTTCCCAAGTAATCGAATTCCTCCCATTTATTTGTGCCCATCCCGTAATTCCTGGTTTTACATCATGTCTTTTAGCCTGTTTACTAGAATATAAGGGTAAGTATTCCATCAATAATGGGCGTGGGCCTACTAAACTTAAATCACCTCTTACAACATTCATAAGCTGGGGTAACTCATCTAGACTATATTTTCTAAGGATTTCCCCAAAAGTAGTCAGCCTATCTTGATCTGAAAGTAATTCCCCATTACTATCCCTCTTATCCAACATAGTTCGAAACTTATAAAGATTAAACGGTTGTCCATGTAGTCCCGGGCGCTGTTGTTTAAATAATACAGGGGACCCTAATTTCAGCTTAACTAAGATTGCTACTACAAGAATAGGAAGCAAACATACAAATAATAACAATAAAGAAATACATACATCAAAAATTCTTTTCATGTACTATCCCCCTTACTTATTTACGTTTAATACCCCTAACACGAAGGACCATTTAAAACTTTATATGCAATTAAACAAAACAAGAGGCAACTAAAGTTAGTTGCCTCTTGTTTTGTTTAATTACGTCATCTATCATTACTTCTATCTCATCAAATAGTTTAAACATAGCTAGCCTAAGTGAATATTTCCATGCGCTATCACTACTTACTTGCAAAAGATCTGTTACTCCATTAGTCCCTATAACTTTACACGTACGGATCAAAGACGCCATTAATATAATTATCCTTTTTTATATGTTCATCCCTTAACTTTATAACTACTGTGTCCACAATATTATCTTTAAAAATCAAAGTGATTGAGGATGAAATCTGAATTGCATTCAAGCCTATCATACTTTTATTTGACCTAAATATATTATTTTCTATTAACATAAACTCACTCGTAAATGTTTCATTCCAAAAATTAATTATACTGTCTGTCGATTCCGAATTAAGGTATTCAAATGCATTATTATTAAATTCTATTCTTCCCCCAATGTCCCATAAAAAAAATGCTGAGCCCCATCTTCCCCCTCTAAAATTACTATTTTTCACTTTTAGCATTGCTATCCTTTGAGAGGACTCAACAGTAAACAGATTATAAGCATCCCAACTAAATGAACATCCATTAAATTCATATTCTGCTTGAGGAGTGTTTGTAACAAATGATATTGTACCACTGTTCTCAAATTTACATCCCGTATATACTCCTGGTGGTAAATTCATAATGATTCCTTGCGGGTGTTTCGTATCTATAAAAGAAATATTATTTAATCTCCATCCATTTTTCATACCAGGTGATACGCCTGTCAAACTTGTACCCTCTACAGCCCCTCCTTTAATAACACAATCTGATATAGTTTGCGGTTCTGCTGAGAAACCAATTATTGCACCCAATTGTGAAAAAGTATGAAATAAATCTCGATCACTAAAAAATTCACATTGGTTGACTTGAATACAATATGCTTTATCTCTTCCCATTAACAATGCGCTATTATGGAAAGTACAGTTACCAATAAGCGCTTCTTTATCTCCTTGATCTATCGTGACTCGAGTAGCATACATTTGATTATTTGTAAAAGTTACTTCTCCGCTTAAAACACAACTAACTTCCCTTAAGTGATTATTGCTTATAATCACTTTCTCTACATTTTCGCCTACTACTAATGAATTATTAGCTAATTTATTTTGAATGATATTAATATATCTACCACCGACTACAACAACGTTATATCCCTGATTATCATATATGTTATTACGCTCAATGTTTATATATTGATTTAATCGATATCCATCTTCAATATCTATTGCTCCCTGAGGTGCTGTACCTTTCATTTTGTAAATTTCACAATCTCTAATATAAATTTGTTTCGCTCCAGATACGCTTACCCCAAGCCTTCTACAATCATGTATTTTACATTTCTCAATAAATACATTTTTAGAGAATTCCGGAATTCTAACAGTTATTTTACAACCGTTTTCTGTAGGTACTGCACCTTGGTGAAGAACTATTTTCGCATAATCTGCTTCTTCTGGAACACTCACTTCTTCAAAAAACTTCACTCTCTTAGCAGCCGTTACAAAAGTATTATCAGCCCTATAAAATAACACATCATATAATTCTGTGTATATTTCTGAACCAGTTCCACCATAGCCATCTCCATACAAACCGAAATATCCCCATTTTATAATGCTACTATGATGTAAATCTATTTTTAAATTGGATCTAATTTTATTATCATCTACTATTAGGGCACCATTGACATCACTAATCCCACCCACTTCAAATGTACCAGCAAAATCATATTCTCCAATTTGTCCCCATGTACTTTCCATTGCTATACCATCGCCAGTACAATTTAAAATTTCCATATTATCTATTGAAATATAATTCATATTACTCCCCTCAGCAGGAGTCGTATTTCCAACTTCAATTCCATACCCCCATTCATGAGTATGAGGAATCGTTGTATAATCGTGTGTATTTTTATCCCCTTCAATCCTTCCATTTGTAACTCGAGAAAATTTTTGATTTCTTTGATATCGTACGATTGCATATTTAACTAATCCATTACTTCTTATTTTTAAAGTTGATCCACCTAAGTTTAAAGTCATAAAGCTTTGTGGCTCAATTGGTGTATTTTCATCAATTAAATATGTCCCCAGGGGTAACACAACTTCTATAAATCCTTGTTGGGATGCCCATAATAATGCATTATTAATCCCTTTAGAAGTATTATCAGCGTCCGTTCCATCATTTTTAACATTCCATCTCTCTAACTCAAGAAAATATGTGCCTGAAACCACATTAGCAGATTCTGTTTCTCCAACCAGTGATTTTCTGGACTTAAAACCTCCAAATGTATTGCTTTTAAGTTTACTTACTAACCTCTCAAATGTATTCTCTGTTGATACTTTTACATTCCCTTTTTTCGTTCCAATAAATAACTCACTAGTATCTATACAAAAACAAAATTCTCCCTCACTTAACACAGGAAGATTACTTTTTAAAACACATGTCACCTGAAATTTTGCCATGATTTATATATAACCTCCAACTAAGATGCAAGCTGAATTTCACCAGAAAATTCAAACTTATATCAGTAGATTGGGATAAATATTTTATATTCTGCTTACATACGTATCCCTTTAATAGAATACTATGCATTATATAAATACTATGTTAGGGCTAATGATTCATGTTTTCTAATTAAAATCAGGTTTCATTTCATACTAACCGGTTTCAACAATATTATACTTCCTTATTAATTCAAATCAGTATAATGTCCATACTTTTTTATACCTAAATAACGTTTTGTTTCTTTTTAATTTGTAAAAACATCGTACTAAAGATGTTCCTTATATATTTAAATTCTGTACTTTTATAAAAAACTAAAACGTATATTACATTTGGTACTAATAAGCAAATTACACCTTTTCCGACTAACGAAATAAAAGTACTTCCTTCTATAAAATAATTACATATACTCGTAGTAATGAAACCTGTAACTATGGTTAAAAATATATATAATACATATGTTGTAAAATAATTCAAAACCGATTTCTTAAAAAGATTTTTATATACAATATAAGGCTGAATCCACAGTACAGTAGCAATTGTACTTATCGCCGTGCCTATGAATATACCTACCAATCCAAAAATTTTAACTAATACAATGGATAAACTTAAATTGATTAGCGCTTCAACTAACGGAATATACTTATCTTGTACAAATAATCCCGCTTTATTTTTAAAAATGGCTATCGCCGTCCGCATACCTGTCAAATAAAAGTTTATTAATATCACTACAAAAACTATGTTATTTAATAAATACTTCTTATCAAGCCACCACCCTATAAACGGCTCTAAAAGGTTATATAAAAATATGGTACAAAAAGAGAATATCCAAAAATTCACTAGATAAGTCACTTTAAATATAGAATAATTTTTATCATTATTCTCAGTAGCAATTAAATTCCCCACACTCGCTTCAATACCATTTAATATAGGACTTACTAGTGCTGATAATTGATTTATTATCATTGTGTAGTTAGAATATATCCCGACCATAGCAAGACCTATAAAAGAAGAAATCAATATATTATCCGTGCCAAATACAATATATCCTCCAATATTATGCAAAAACATCGCCTTTACATTTATAATTAAATTTTCTTTCGTATCTTTATCTATAGAATACTTCTTTTTTGTGTTTATATAAGGATAGTTCTTATTCACAATCCTACCGTTTACCACATTTTGAACTGTATATATGCTCAATTCTATAATTAAATACAATACATAATTTTGCGTATAAAGAAGTATGAATATTTTGAATATAGTAGTTAGCACTTGGAATACGAGATCCACCCTAGCTAATATATATCCCCTTTGATCCGCATTTATTAAAGACCTCTTATGAGCATTTAAATATGTGACTACATTTTTTGCTACAAATATTGAATAGATTATCGCGACATTTGATATAGCCCCCCCATCTTTCATTAAATAGCTTAAAAACGGATATATCATCGCACTTATCACTAGAATAATTATTGCCAAAATCTGATAGATTTTTTTATATAATTGAACAAGGGCTATAACTTTATGCTGATTATTTTCTGCCAAGGGTTTGTACAAATTGTATACTATACTTGCTCCTATACCAGCCTCAATTAACGCTAACATGGATAAAACATTAATTAATAAACCATCTATTCCTAAATACTCTATTCCTAAACTATCTAAAAAAACTTTCCTCGATATAAATCCTAGAATAACAATAACTATTTGAGAAAATATACTTATTGATATGTTCTTGATTGAATGCATCGTTCGCATGATTAATTCCCTTCATTAACTATATCTATTCAAAAAGTTTGAAATAATAAAATTATATTACCCTGGCAATAATTTCACTCTCATACTTTAAGTCACTAATTGCATTCACATTAGTTCCATTATCTACTTCACCAATATACTTATTTTTTACAGGCTGTTTTTCTGTTGCTTTCTTCAAAAACCATTCATACTCTACATCGATATGACCAATATCTAAAGTTTGATATCCATAAGAAGATAAATCATACGCTAATACCGTAGCTGTTGGACCTAGTGCAATTAATATTAATTTAGATTTTTTTTGGTTCTTTGCTATCTCTAAAATTTCTCTATACTTCGCAAAAGCATTTTTCGATGGGCATATTATCCTATCAATTGTTTTAACATTTTTAAAAAGATCGTTTCCTACCCCTAATCTACTTTGCACCCCTTCAATAACAATTACTTCTCTATCATCCCAAACATCTTTTATTTTATCAAAGCGAATTCCAGCCATACTCTTATCTTGATGGTCTATATATAACCTTGTAACTAATGCATCATAATATTCTTTATTCATACTTATACTCTTATAAATTCTGCTACGATTTAACTCTAAATATCTTTTCCAATATACTCTTGATTTTTCAGTGCACCAATTTAAATCTTTAAAAACATTCGGAATACAAACTAAATGCCCCACCTTATTACTCTTAATAATTTCATCCAGTCTATCCTTTAATTCATTTGAATACGGCTGAAAGATTAAACTTTCTCCATTTATAAGAGCGAATTCACCATCACCAAATCTACTTACTGAACAATTATTACCTATAATATAGTCAAGCGTTTCATCAAGAGTTTTCACTGTTGGAGGCTGCCTTTTCACTGTAATCATCCTGTTATATTGAATGGTTACCTTATTCTTCGTTCCAATATATAAATAATATAACTTTAACAATGACTTCTTCATACCTGCCCCCTTTTTGCAAAATTGTTTATTAAAAATTTATACAATAATGGATGCAGCTTAGTCGCAAACAATAAGAACTTTACACTTTTCCCATACTCTTTTAAACTCATCGTTTTATAAAAATAATTATTCAATATACCAATAACCTTATAATATTTAACCTTATGTTCATTAAACCTTCCGCTCATTGATATTAAATTTAAAACTACCATCGAACAATTTCCTAGTTTTAATATAACTAAGCTATATAACTCCTTATAATATCGCTCCATAAATTTACACATTTCATCATAAATTAAGACTGAGTCAATTTTAAGCTCTTTTACAGCCCGATCCATCATGCTATTATCACGCTTTATATAATGATATTTAGGTTCTCCTATGAAACATACTTTTTTACACTTATGAATAACTTTATACGTAAATGCTGTATCTTCATATGACATACCTACTGGAAATTTAATATCCTCCAATAAATTTCTTTTAAATAGTTTAGTCCAAACGACTTCATCATACAATTTCCCTTCTAACATCGTCTTCATTGCAGTATTTCTATCGTGAATAATAAATGGATGGTTACTTGAAGTTACAATTCTATTACTGTAATGGATTTGACTACTACAAATAGCTATATCACATCCTTGTTCAACACACATACCATATAATAATTCATACATATCTGGTTCTATCCAATCATCACTATCCACAAACCCTATATAATCCCCCTTTGCATTTTCTAATCCGGCATTTCTCGCAGAAGATAATCCACCGTTCTCTTTATGAATTACTTTAATCCGCATATCTTTATCTGCATATCTATCACATATTTCTCCGCAAGTATCAGGAGAACCGTCATCAACAAGTATTAATTCGAAATCTTCAAACGTTTGCACCAATATAGAATCAATACATTTATGAATGTATCGTTCAACCTTGTATACCGGTACTATAATACTAATTTTAGGATTCATAATTGACTCCCTTCATTTAAATTCATCCAAAAACTCTATCAATATTTTCTATATTATTTAATTCTTCTGTCAACAAATTCGTCGTTATTTTTTCACATATTATCTTTTGATCTAAAAGATACTTAATTTTGTTATACAAATCTTCCTCATTCCATTCGACGATAAAACCATTATGCCCATTTTTTATTTGTTCATATGCTCCAGTAAAATTAGTTGTTACAATAGGTTTTTTTAAACATTTTGCCTCAGCTAAGGTGAGACAATATCCTTCATGTCTAGAAGTTTGAACATATATATCTGATTGATTTACATATGGATACGGATTTTTTGCTGATCCTAATAATAGAAAATCCTGTTTCAAATTATACTTACCTATTAACGTCTCATAATACGCTCTATTTTCCCCTTCCCCGATACAGTACCACCTTACATCGTATCCGTCTTTACGTAACATTGATAAAACTTTAATTGCAAGGTCTTGACCTTTTTCTTTTGAAAGTCTACCTACTGTTACTATCTTCATACCTTTATATCCATTATCAAATTCTATTTTTTCTTTTGCCATTTCGTTTATTAAATCCGGAAGTACAATATTAAAAAAGACACTTGTCTTATTTTTAACTATAGGAAACTTCTCTATTAAATGTTTTTGCGCTTCTTTAGAAACTACAAATATATTATCTAGCTCATCGTATAATTTTTCATATAATTTGGTATTAATTTGATGTTGAAAAACATCAAAATGTACCCAAGAAATCTTCTTTTCTGAAGCTACTTTATTTACTACATAATAATCAATTATGTCTGTAGGTCCTTGATATGCTATTGCAATATTATATTTATTCTTATTATGTGGAATGTCTTTAAAAATCTCTTTATAGAAAACATATCTATCCTTTAATTTTTTAGATACCATATAAGATAGTAAAAAATTTAAAGCCTTAATATATCTTTTATTTTTAAAGTACTCTTTAATCGTTTTCTTTGGTGGTTGCATAATTTTAGGTTTTATACTTTCAAACCAAACTGCTTCTTCTATCTTTACCCAGCTTGGTAATTGTTTTAAAAATCCCCCTTTCTTCTCCAACATCAATACCGTAACGTCATATTTGTCTTTTGGTAAAACAGATAACAAAGAAAGTAGTGATTTTTCTACCCCACCTATATTCATACTACTTATCATAAATAGCACTCTCTTCATAACTATCTCCTTCTACCATCAAAATGTTTTATAGCAAAATTAAAAACATCCTCACCAAGATGTTTTCGCACGCAATACAATTCATAACGACTAACGTTCCATATTCTTAAAATATTATAAAAAGAATAATAACAATCCCGTATGAAACAGGTTATACATTAGAATCTGCTATTCTATATAACTTTTCCAACTCATCCCTCGTATCTACCATTTCTTTTTCTATGTTTTTTCTCAGCCATCCTTCCAACAGTTTATCACCTAATATTTGTACAATTGCATCATACATTTGCTGCTCGTCAAATTGAACTATTAATCCATTGTGGTTATGGTTTATTTGTTCACTCGCTCCTGTAAAATTTGTACTAATAATTGGATTGCTAAAGCATCTAGCTTCTGCGAGTGTTATGCAGTATCCCTCATAACGAGATGGTTGTACATATATATCACATTGCTTCATAAAAGGATATGGATTTGACATTGCCCCTAAAAATATATAGTCACTTTGAATACCGTAATTTTCTACGAGTTTTTCATACATTACTTTTTCCTTTCCATCTCCTATACAATACCACCTAACCTTATAGCCAGCTTCTTTAAGCTTAGCTAATACCGATATTGTTAAATCCTGTCCTTTTTCTACACTCAATCTACCAACAGTAAGAACCCTTACTCCATCAAAATCATCCAAAAATCCGATTCCTTCATTTGCCATCTTTACTATCATGTCAGGTGAAATAATGTTTAAAAAAGTTCCTGTCTTATTAATTAATTCTGGCATCGTTTGAGTAAGTTTTTCCCTTCCTAAATCAGAAACTACAAAAATATGCTGGAACTTTTTATATACTTTACTTACAAAGTATTTGTTAAAATATATCTTTTCAATATCGAAATGTATCCATTGAACCTTTCGTCTAGCTTCTATTTTATTTGCAACAACATAACTTATAAAATCCATAGGTCCGGCATAAGCAACTGCAATATCATAGTTGTTGTTTATAACAGTGTAATCACGCAAACAATATCTAAAAATAACACTCCTTTCTTTCATAATTTTTGATACTAAATACCAAAAAGTTGTTTGAACAGCTTTTATAACTTTTCCTTGTCTAATAAAACTGCTTATAACGACTCGTGGTGGTTTATTTAACACCTCTTTTATTTCCCCGTAATTTGTTAAATATTCTACATGTACCCCATCTGGGATAAACTCCAAAAAACCCCCTTTTTCTTCTAACATCAAAATTGTTATATCATACTTATCTTTTGGAATTTCTGCAACCATATTCAACAAAGCCTTCTCCGTACCGCCTATATTCATATTTATAACCATAAATATAATTTTCTTCTTCATATTTCCTCCGAATCACCTTATCCTACTATTTAATAGAATACAATCTTCATTGATTAAAGATTCACTTTCCCGCTCTTATTAATAAGCTTTGGATTCTTAGATTTACTCAGGTTAATATTTTTCTAATAAGGCATACACCTTCTTAAGTTCCCCTTCCGTTCCAACCTGCTCATTCTTTAAGTTCTCACACAAATATTTCTTCAGTAAATTGTCCTCTATAATTTCTTCTATCCCTTCGTACACTTCTTCCGAATTCATCTTCACTATTAAGCCATTTTCTCTATTTTTAATTTGGTTATGAACGGTTATAAAATCAGTTACTACTATAGGTTTTTGAAATATTCTAGCCTCTGCTATCGCTAATCCATATCCTTCATACCTTGACGGTTGTACATATATATCACTTTGTTTTATAAAAGGGTATGGATTCTTGTGAGTACCCAATAGTATAAAAGTATCGTGTAAATTATATTTACTTATCATCTCCTCGAGTTTATTTTGAAGATTCCCTTCTCCTATTACATACCACTTAAATTTATACCCTTTTTGCTTTAATTTATAACAAGCTTCTACGGCCAGTTCATACCCTTTTTCATACACTAACCTACCAATAGTTAATATTCGTAATCCCTCAAACTGATCACTAAACCCCTGCCCCTCATTTGCCATCGATTTAATTAGAGTCGGCGATATAATATCATATACAACCTGGATCCTTGACTCTATTTTAGGAATTTCTTGAATCAATACTTCCTTACAAACATCGGACACGGCTACTATTTCATTAAATTCCTCATAATAGTTCAAATCAAAATCTTTATTATATGCAGCTAACCTATAATCTGTATTGACCCAGGCAATTTTTTTACTTGCGTAAACCTTATTTGCCACAAAATATGTCGGCATTCCTTGACTATAAGCTATGGCAACATCATATTTTCCCTTTAAATTATCCATCCCTTTAGACACCCATCTCCAAACTATTTGAGCTGCATGTAAATTATTATTTATGTATGGATTTCTAAGAGATATCGAAGCTCCAATTCTAAGAAATAACTCTTTAAAGTATTTATGTTTAATTAAATTTTTAAATTTCTCCGCCTGCCTTTTAATAACTATCGGTACATCTAATACGTTTACCTGCTTTGGAAGTAATGGCAAATACAATCCACTAGCAGAAAACATTAACAAATCCACTTCATATTTTTCATAATCCAATAAAGAAAGTAAAGAAACTAAACTTTTTTCTGCCCCTCCACTTTGTAACGAATCTATGACGAATAAAACTTTTTTTTTCATAACTATCACTACCCTAAAGTGTTTTTATTACGCTCAAAATATTAAACATCATTTATTGATTCTAGCTTTATGAAAATAATGCATATAATTTATCAATTTCATTACGATTTCCGTATTCACCTTTAAGCGTATTTTCCGCCAGTTTTTCCCTCAGCTCTTTATCACCAATAAGTTTCTTTATTCCATTAGCTATCCCATTTATCCCCATCTCAGTTACTATTCCATCGACCCCATCCCGCACCTGACTATTAGCAGTTGAAAAATTAGTAATAAGTACTGGCTTTCCAATAATTTGCGCTTCACGAACTGTTACAGCTTTCCCCTCATACCTAGACGGTTGCACATATATATCACATGCTTTTATATATGGATAAGGATTTGTTTTTTTACCCAGTAAAAAAAATCTTTTTTCCAGGTTAAGTTCAGCTAATAACTTCCTAAGTTCAGCTTCTTGTGCTCCATAACCAACTACATACCATTCAATATCATATCCCTGATCTACTAAATCTCTTAATGCATACATAGCAAGATCTATTCCTTTTGCATACGATAACCGTCCTACCGTAACAAGCTTTACTTTTTCTGATTTCACCTGTATTTCTTCGGTAATATCTTCTTGATAAGCTTGCTCACGCACAAACTCAGGAGATAGTATATTTTCTATAATTTCAACCTTTTTATTCACATTTGGTAAACTACTAAGAAATGAATCTCTACATCCTTCTGAAACAGCTACGATATTATCCATCTTGCTCCACATTTTATACTCCATGTCTGTATTAAGTTTTATATTTGAATAATCCGTATGGATCCAACCAATTTTTCTTTTCGCTCGAACTTTATCTCCAATAAAATAATGTGGCCATAAAAAACTAATTGCTACATCATACTCCTCTTCCAATTTCGGTATAAAGGGTAACGTTATTCTCCAACCATATTGAATAACAAGGTATCCAGCTTCTTCACTTTTTACATATCTCCCATGTGCATCACCTAAAATTCTCCCCAAGGTGCTTGTCAATCCAATTGTAATTTGTCCTTCTTGCAATATTTGCTTGATAGATTTTCTAAAAGTAGTATATTGTTTTACTTCCTTTAACAAATTAGGCATTTTAGGCAACAAAAAAAGAAACTCTCCTTCGTGTTTAAATAACATCAAATCTACATCATATTTGCTATAATCGATTGTATTCAATAAACCGATTAAACTTCTTTCTACTCCACCAATTGCCATATCAAATGATGTAATGAGAATTTTTTTCTTTTTCATTTTCTAATCCCTCACCCAATTTATTGTAAATTTTTATAATAATAGCCTTACCTTCATCATATATAAATACTTACAATTAATTATGACTCCCTATACTCTACTCCATATAACGCTAACCAATCTGGAATATTATTCTTAATATCAAAACCTAATTCCGAAATCTTATTAACTACTATTTGTGTATTCAATTTTTCTTTTAATAAAGCTCCATGAATTTCTGCAGACCATATTTCCAGTTTTTCATCTAAACTAATAAACGATATTATTCCTAAACCCATATCGACATTTTTAGTTATTGTATTTGCTACTACGCATGGTACCCCCGCACATTGTGCTTCTAATGCCACAATACCGAATCCCTCGAATAAAGATGGAAAAAGAAAAACATCAAACATCCTTATAATTCTTGGAATATCTTTTCTTACCCCCAAAAATCTAATTTTTTCATAGATACCTAAACTTTTTGCTTCTAACTCAATAGAATCCTGTAACGGACCATCTCCTACTAAAACAAGCATAAATTTCGAATCAGACTTTAATACATCTTTGAATACCTTTAACATAAAAATATGATTTTTAGATTCAGAAAAACGACCAATATGACCTATCACCTTCGCTCCAACTGGTATGTTGAATTCTTCTCTTACTTTATTACTATCCTGTATATCTACATTAATAAATTGATTAGTATCTATTGCATTTTTCACTATCTTTACCTTTGTATTACCAATATTTTCATTAAATAAAAAGCGTGCAGCTTCAACACTGCACGCACAATAATTTGTTCCAGCATAAGCAATAAGTGTTCGTAAAAAAAACAACAAAACTTTCCCTTTCATCCCTGATCCTATCGGCCAATTATTACTATGTGAATGACAAACTCTTATTTTTATACCAGCTATTTTGGCAGCAACAGCAACAAATCCCCCTTGGTAATCAGTATGTGCATGTGCTGCCACATATTGATTACTAGACATTACCTTAACAAGCTCTTTAATGTACGAAAGAGGGCCTGCCTGTCCTAAGCTAGATATTCGATATATTTTCCCACCCAATGCAATTATTTCCTTATCATAATCACATTCTTCACTTTTATGGGAAACAAAATCAAATTGTACCTTTTCTCTATCTACATTCCTATATACATTCATTAGCAACGCCTCTGCACCACCTCGGTCCATCGCACTAACGATATGCAACACCCTTTTAGGTCGTTCTAGTTTACACATTGAAAATTACTCCCATCTAAGAATGATTTTCAAATATACATTTTATCCCCAAAAATTACTCTTATAAACTATCCCTAAAGTAATAACATGTTCATATACAAAATAAATAAAGTAACATAATATTACTGCATAGTAAATTAACTTTTGGTCCTTTTCAATAAATACCTTTATAACCCACGATATCAATATCAATTGGTATAATCCAAAATATATGGAGAATCTAGCAAAAATCCAATTTTGAGTTGAAATAATCATAAAAACTAGACCTAATAATGCCATATTTACGATATAATCACTCTTCGGAAAAAGCTCTCTTAGTTTATGCCTCCCAATAAAAGCAAGGATGAGCGGGGTTGCTTCCACAGCAACTCGAAGAATATTAGCTCCCCCTTCTTGAAAATCCTTATAATGTCCATATTGAGTATCTCCTATAGTCGCAAAGAAAGCTTCTGCAAATTGATTAAATCCTATCACAATAAGCACCGCAAGAAGGAGTAGTATAAATGTTATTGTCGACCAAGCTTTCCTTCGGACTACAAAATAAATAGGAATTAATACAAGAGCACTTTGATGAAAAGTAGATGCAAACAGAACTATTAAAAAATATTTTTTCCAATTCCCATCTAAAATATATTTTGTGGCGGTAAAAATAATTGCTGCTGTTAAATACTGCCTCACTCCATTCATTGAAACTAAGTACATACCCGATGCTATATATACATATAAACTTAACTCAATCATTCTTGAATATTTATATAAAACTGCTACTATTAATATATTTGTTATTAACGCTGTTATAAAAATTAGAACTTGGGGATTATCCGTATATACTTTTAATATCATTTGTAAAATACTAAACCCAACATCCTTACTATTTCGAATATACCCCCAATTGAAATCAGTAACTTTAAAAGCATGCATATAAAAATACGTATCACCAATATTATTTCTAAAACCAGATACTAATACAAGAGAGGTAGTCGCCATTAAAATCAATAATCGATTTGGTTTTAACATCACAATTCCTGTAGTTACCGGCATAGCAAAATACCTTGCAAAAAATGCGAGTATGAGCACTATAAAAAGATTCATCCAAAGTATAGTCATTATTATTCCCTCTCATTTAACTACCAAATAAATTTCTATATATTTGCTTTCACTCTTGTTTTTACTGTTATATAACTATAAAGGATAACTCCAAATGGCAGTGCACAAAGTGTAAGCACTTTGCATGGTGACTCTTTTATAAATCTTATGTTTTTTGCTATAAAGCTACTTGATACATAATGTACAGCTTGCCTATATTTAAATAACCTATTTGTAAATGGTAGCTTCATCAGTTCCTTACGATAAAAAGCAAAACCTTTTGGATTCTGACGATACTGATTTAACATATTCATCGAAGAGCCATCAGGCATATATTCAACATAGCAAAGAGCTTCATTCATCAGTAACATCTCATATTTCTGATCCAACATATAATATTTATATGCCAAACCTACATACTTCTCATTTTTAAAAATCGGATACGGATACTTCTTTGTTAGTTCTGTACGATATACTAATTTCTTATCTCCAGTTACACCATGTTTATTGTAGAGATTAAAAAGTGTAGAACGGTTAAGATGTAATGGTAACTTTGAACCAATTAGCTTCTCATCTTTATATAAATCAAGAGCAATTATCCCACTTACCTGTTCATTTCCATTTTCATTCCAAAAATTAATGATTTTCTCTACGGCATCACTGGGCATTGAATCATCTGAATCAATACATACATTGAGTTCTGTATCAATCATTTCATAAGCCTTATTATGAGCACCATGCATCCCTTGATTTGGTTGCCAATAATACCGTATGTCTATGTAATCTTCAGAAACCCAAGAATGCACTAACTCTTTTGTATTATCATCAGATCCATCATCTATAATAAGCCATATAAAATCTTTACACGTTTGCTGCTTCAAGCTTTCATAACACCCCTGAAGACAATACGCTCTATTATATGTAGGGGTAAAAACCGTTAGTTTTTTCAAATTTATCACCTCGATACTGCTACATAAAATTTTTGAGTGAATCCAGTAATATTTTTTATATCGTATCCTTTTTCAGCTAACGTAAATTGTGCAATGCCCCTCGATATCTTCCTATCCGCTATACTTTGTAATTTCCCTGTCCACTCTCTTACATCTAACAAAGAGCACTGTTCAACTAAATTCAAACCCAGATCTACATCTTGCGTAATAGTGTCTGATATAATACATGGTAAACCCGCCCCTTGCGCTTCAATAAGGGTAACGGGTAACCCTTCATAAATAGACGGAAAAATAAACATATCAAATGCCTGCAACAAGCGATTGATATCATCTCGTATCCCCAAGAATTTGACTCGACCTTTTATATTCAGTTTTTCTACTTTCTTCTCAATCTCTGATCGAAGAGGACCATCTCCCACTAACAAAAGAATAGATTTCGGTCGAGTTTCTATTAATCGAACAAAAATATCTATTAGAAAAGTATGATTTTTAGGATACGCAAATCTTCCTACATGTCCAATTACAAAAGCATCCTTATGAAGTTTCAGTTCTTTTCTTACTTGTTCTCTAATTTCTGAAGAAAATGCAAACTTATCACATTCAATTCCATTCTTTAAAATTTCAGTTGTACTTACCCTATCAGCAAACAACCATTTTGCCGCTGTAATTGAACATGCTAAAAAATGTGTTGCACATGGCACAATAAATGCTCCTGCATACCATTTATATATCTTCGCTATAGTTCCACCTTCACTACTTGTACTATGGCTATGTGAAATCCTAACCGGTATTCCCGCCTTCTTAGCAGAACGAAGTACAAATCCACTCATTTTATCCATGTGTGAATGTACAATTCTATATTCTTGATGAGAGGTGAAAAAATTATCCAGTGCTTTTATATATCCTCTATGACCAACATCCGTAACATATGGAATTCTATGAATTTCCCCGCCTAACTTTACTATTTCTTCATCAAACACTCCTTCTTTACATGTTAAAAAATCAAATTGAACTTTGGAACGATCTATATTGCGATATAAATTCATAATTAAAGTTTCCGCTCCGCCTCTATTCATATTTACGACTACATGTAATACTCTTAATGGAGTGCCCAATTTAAATCCTCCATTTCACCCATAAATGTTGTATAGATTTCTTGTTTCTCCTTTAACACTTCATTTACTGAATATTGATTTTTAATACTAGTACATCCATACTGCCCCATCTGAGCTAATACTTTAGGATTTATAGAAATACCCTTTATCCTGTCAGCCATTGCTTTTATATCATCACGATCTACAATCCAACCATTTTTATTATTAATAATCAATTCCCTATGTCCCCGGTTATCAGTAGCTACAACCGGAAGTCCACAAGCCATGGCTTCCATAATATTAACTGGCAAACCTTCCCTGTAACTAGATGCAATTGCAAGATCAGACATCTGTAGTAAGGAAGCTATATCATTTCTGTAACCGAGAAAATGAACCATTTTAGTCACTCCTAGTTGAGTAGCTATTTTTTTACACTCTTCCATTAACGGTCCTTCACCAGCAAGCAAAAGCTTCGCATGTGGCATTTCATTTTTCAATTGTGCTAATACATGGATTAAAAAGTTTTGATTTTTATTCTTATTAAATTCAGCAGCATAAAACATTAAAAAATCTTGTGATTTATAGCCACATTGTAGCTTTAATTCTCGTTTCTCAATTTCAGTTACAGGAGTAAACCGTTGTACATCTATTCCTACACCGTGAACTAGCTTAATATCTCTCACTGGAAAGCGATGTTTAACTGCTAAATCATAATCTTCTTGGTTAATTGTTATTAGACAATCCGTATGAGAAGCTAGAATTCTTTCAATTGGATAATAAAGCAACCAATTCATATACGGTGATCCTTTACAAAAGTGAAATCCATGTGCTGTATATACGACTTTCGTTCCTTGCTGCCTGGCTTTCTGAGCAGCTAAACGAGCAATTACTCCTCCCATAGGCGTATGACAATGAATGATATGATATTTATTTTGATCAATAATTGATTTTAGTTTTTTATATGCGTGGATGTTTTGTATACTAAGAGGTGACCTTTGAATAGGAATATTATATTTTCGAGTTACGTACGGAAGATGTATATTCCCATTCGCTGCAACATGTACTTCCCATCCTTGTTCTGAAAACCATTTCAAATACGGTAAATGAAAAGCCTTAAAATGATAATCTACAGTTGCACAAAACAGAACTTTTTTAGACACCATCCCACGCACCCGTCTTATATAAATTTTTTCTATTGACCTGATACAGGTATTAACAGTTTTAAAGTTTTACGCTGATTTACTAACTTTAACAATCGCTTTCTTAATTCTACTTCGTTTAAATCTGTATAATTTGAAATAAACTCTTCTATTTCTTCTATTCGAACATTCATTTCTTGTCCTACATAAATTCTTGGGTGAACTTGCTTCTCATTCATTTCATCTTCTTTTAGTAATTCTTCAAAAAGTTTTTCTCCTGGGCGTATACCAGTAAATTCTATTCCTATTTCATCCACTGAATTTCCTGATAATCGAATGAGATTTTTAGCGAGATCGACTATTTTTACTGGTTCTCCCATGTCCAACACAAAAATCTCTCCACCTTCAGCTAACGCACCAGCTTGCACTACAAGTCTAGACGCCTCTGGAATTGTCATAAAATACCTAATCATATCTGGATGAGTAACTGTAACTGGTCCACCGTTTTGAATTTGCTTCTTAAATAAAGGAATAACACTCCCTCTACTTCCTAAGACATTTCCAAATCGCACAGTAACAAACTTTGTATGACTTATTTTATCTTTATGTTGAATTACCATCTCAGCTAATTTCTTTGTTGCTCCCATAACACTCGTCGGGTTCACAGCTTTATCAGAGGAAATCATAACAAACGTTCCTACTCCATGTGCTCTTGCTGCCTCTGATACATTCATAGTTCCAATCAAATTATTTTTAACAGCCTCTTCAGGATTATTCTCCATTAGTGGTACATGTTTATGTGCAGCTGCATGATATACAACATTTGGAAGATGTTTATTCATTATTAAATTCATCTTTTTTTCATCTTGTATATCTGCGATTTCAGGAATAAACGTGCCTTTCATATCTCCATATTTTCTGTTTAATTCCATTTCTATAGAATAAATACTGTTCTCCCCATGCCCTAGTAAAATCAACCTTTTCGGCCTAAATTTTGCAATTTGTCTACAAATTTCCGAACCAATCGAACCTCCTGCACCAGTAACTAAAATAACCTTGTCAGTTATATAATCTGAAATAATATCCACATCAAGTTCTACAGGATCACGCCCTAATAAATCCTCTACTTGAACATCCCTGAATTCGTTCACCGATACTTTACCCGTTACTAAGTCTTCTAACATCGGAAGAATTTGAGTTTTCACTTCTGTTTTTAAACATCTTTTCAAAATAACATTTTGCTCTCTTTTGTTTAATGAAGGAATTGCTAAAATTATTATTTCAATATTCAGTTTTTTGACAGCGTATTCAATTTGATTCTTACCACCAATTACTGGAATACCCCAAATATCAAGGTTATGTTTTTTTACATTATCATCAATAAATGCGACTGGCATTAATTCGGCAGCACTATTCTTTAACAACTGCCTTGCAACCATTGTCCCAGCAGATCCCGCACCAACAATTAACGTTCTTTTTTTATCACCCTTTTTTACATAATAAATATCTCTGTACATTCTCCATATAAAACGTGAACCACCAATTAATAAAATATGAATCATCCAAGTTACAACTAACAGCCGAAAATACATTTTTTGCATGATTAGTTGCTGCACAACCGCTGTAGCAATTATAGAAAATGTAACAACTTTGCATATAATGAGTAATTCTCCTATACTTGCATATTCCCAAGCTTTATTATACAACTTATATATTAAAGCAAATAAATGATGACTGACTAGTAGAGTGATAGAGCTAATAATTGATGATAAAGTGATAACACTAAAGCTAGCATTTACAAAGAAATAACTAAAGAAAATAGCACTTAACACAATCATTGAATCCATTAAAAGCAATAACGATATCCTCCGCCGATACGTCATGTAACTTCCTCCTTTAATCAATTCCATACTTAACTCTTTCAAATTTAAAGTTTCTAACTATATTCTCTTTATTAAAAACACATAGTTAGAAACTTTAATAAAATAGGGGCATCTAACCCTCCCTCACATTACACTCTTGATGACTCGCATCTAAGGTTGTTTTCACAACCCACAGCATAATCGAGTGCCTCCGTTGATAGCGGTAAGGAGACATCACCACATCGTATCCCTTTAAAAAATTCTTTATAAAGAACATCCTGATATAAGGATATTAAATTTATTTTTCTAAAGTACATTTATGTTATTTATACTTTCCCATTCAAAATCGCACCTAATATCCTACTTTTCGTAAAACTTAACGCCCTTTTCGTTTCAAGCGCATCTTCATTCACAGTATGATTATAACGTATCACCAATAATACACCTTCACACTTATCAGCCAATACACTTGTATCTGTTACTTCTAGTACAGGAGAAGAATCAAATAATATAATATCGTATCGTTCCAGCGCCTTTTGAATTAACATATCCATTGCATCTGAACTAAGCACTTCAGATGGATTAAATGGTACTGGTCCGCTAGTTAATACATCCAGACTTTCCATCTCTGTTTTTTTCACGGCGCCCTCTAAAGTTGTTTTTCCGTTCAATATATCAATTAATCCAATTGTATTTTCTACTCCAAACATTTCATGAATCGTTGGTGTTCGTAAATTTGCATCTATTACCAATACTTTTTCACCTTTTTGTGCTATTGAGACTGCTAAATTAACTGTAATCGTTGATTTTCCTTCACCATACCTCGGAGAAGTAATAACTATAGTTCTGCTTTTATGAATAGATGAAGATAATTGAAGGTTTGTTCGAAGCGAACGATACTGCTCCGAAATTTTCGATCTTGGAGCGGTATGTACAATTATACTTTCTCCTTTAACTTTATTTGTTTTTCGTCTATTTTTGTAAGCCACTCCGTTCCCTCCCCCAATAATACCGTATTTTTTTTACTGAATTTGTCTTTCACATTTTTTCTATTCATTTTAGATATTCCGCCCAAAACAGGGACATCTAACAATTGTTCAATTCGCCGTTCCGATTTGATTCTCTCATCAAGTGAATCCAATAAAAAAATGAATCCAATACTGAGCACCATACCTATAGAGAATGCAATTAGTATCGTCTTAAGGTGATTTATATTTATAGGCATAGAATGTTTTTGAACTGGGTCTTCTGGTAATATACTCACATTATTAAAATTCAGTATATTCGCTACTTCTTTCTTATAAACAGCGGCTGTAGTATTTGCAATTTTATGAGCAAGCACAGGATCTATATCCACTACATTTATTCTCATAATCTGGGACCCTTGCACACTTTCTGTACTTATTTGTCCACTTAATGCACCTGCAGATCTGTTAATATTCAATTCAGCAGCCACTTTTTCTAATATTACAGGCTCATTTACCATCGCTTTCAATGTATTCATCGTTTCAGCATTAGCTTGAACAATAACTCTTGCTGAAGAGGCATATAATGGTGTTTTTACATATATAGTATACATCGCTCCTGCTACTGTTGTGAGAGTTGTAAATAATAGAATGATCCAAATTCTTTTCCGTATAATAGTAAATAGATTTTTCAAATTTATTTCCTTATCCATAACTTCCCTCCTCATTTAAAACCAATGAGCTTCAACTTGAAATTGGCATCGAAAACTTAAGAAAAAAAACAATATTTTCATTCTTTTTAATATACAAACATTTCTAGTTAATGCCATTTTAGTTCTTTATACAGAACGAGTCAACACAAATTATTTTCACTAAATTACTTCCTGATGACACTAAAAAAAATGCGACAATATTCGTGTTTTTTCACTGTAGATAAATGACGAAAAAGCCCTAATACCGTAGTATTAGGGCTTTTTTCTCTCTTAGTATAGAGACATATATTGGTCGCGTTCCCATTGGTGAACTTGCGTGCGGAAAATATCCCACTCAATTTCTTTTGCTTCAATGAAGTGCTCAAGTAAATGATCACCTAATGCGCCACATACGATTTCATTAGATTGTAAAGTAACTAACGCTTGCGCTAATGTTGCTGGTAAGTCAACGATACCTGCTTCTTCACGCTCTTCTTTTGTCATTACGTAGATGTTACGGTCTACTGCAGCTGGTGGAGTTAATTTATTTTTAATTCCATCAAGACCTGCTGCTAATAATGTAGCCATTACTAAATATGGGTTCGCAGCTGGGTCAACACTACGTACTTCTACGCGTGTACTAATACCACGAGATGCAGGAATACGCACTAATGGACTACGGTTTTGTGCAGACCATGCTACGTAACATGGAGCTTCATATCCAGGTACTAAACGCTTGTAAGAGTTTACAGTTGGGTTTGCTACCGCTGTAAATGCTGGCGCATGTTTTAAAATACCTGCGATGAAGTGACGAGCATCATCACTTAATTGTAAATCACCGTTTTGATCGAAGAATACGTTCTCACCATTTTTAAATAGTGATAAGTTACAGTGCATACCTGAACCGTTCACACCGTATAATGGTTTCGGCATAAATGTTGCGTGTAAACCATGTTTACGAGCAATCGTTCTTACAACAAGCTTGAATGTTTGAATGTCATCACATGAGCGAATTGCATTTGCATATTTAAAGTCAATTTCATGTTGACCTGGCGCAACCTCATGGTGAGATGCTTCAATTTCAAAGCCCATTTCTTCAAGTTCAAGAACGATATCACGACGACAGTTTTCCCCTAGATCCATCGGCGCAAGGTCGAAGTATCCACCGTTATCGTTCAATTCCAGTGTTGGATTTCCTTTTTCATCAACTTTAAATAGGAAGAATTCTGGCTCTGGTCCAAGATTGAAATCTGAGAATCCTAATGCTTCCATTTCTTTTAACACACGCTTTAAGTTGTTACGTGGGTCGCCATCAAATGGAGTACCATCAGCATTGTAAATATCACAGATTAAACGAGCTACTTTACCTTTTTCAGCTGTCCAAGGGAAAATTACCCAAGTATCTAAATCCGGATATAAATACATATCAGATTCTTCAATACGTACGAAACCTTCAATAGAAGATCCATCAAACATCATTTTGTTATCAAGAGCTTTTGTTAATTGGCTCACTGGAATTTCTACGTTTTTAATTACCCCTAAAAGGTCCGTAAATTGCAGACGGATATACTTTACATTCTCTTCTTTCGCCAAACGGAAAATATCTTCTTTTGTGTACCTAGCCATTATAAATTCCTCCTTAGTCCCTCTAAACACCTTCAGAATCAGTTATCTTTAGTGAAAAAACCTTGAAATGTCACCTTGTCGCAATGAGGTCCGATTAAATCTACCTGTATGTTGTAGTTCATCTCGAAGAATTTTGCGAAGCTCGGATTTTGAAATTTCTTTCGTTTCTTCTTTTACTTTCACTGCTTCTGTTTGATTTTCTTTCATTTGCAATACTTGTTTAATTCCGGCCATATTTAAGCCTTGATCTAACAAATCTTTAATTTCCAACAATTTATCTACATCGTTAAATGAAAATAATCTACGATTCCCTTTTGTACGGGTTGGAAAAATAAGATTATGCTCTTCATAGTAGCGAATTTGACGTGCAGATAATTGTGTTAAATCCATTACAATACCAATTGGAAACAGCGGAGCAGAACGTCTATCTTCTTTCATTGTTTCAGTTCCTCCTTCGCCTTAACTGTTTCTCATTTTACACCATGTTATGTTTAGTGTCAATAGATGTTAGCTTTTCTTACATGATTTTTTTGTGAATTTTTTCATTTTTTTCTAATGGCACAAATCATTACTTTCACATGAAAAAAGCTGCCGAAATCGACAGCTTTCCTTTAAGAAATTGTTAATAGTTTTTTTTCAATTAACGCATCAATCGCAGAACAAATCGCAATCTTTACATGCGAATAAGTTAACCCACCTTGTACGTAAGCAACATAAGGCGGACGAATCGGACCATCAGCCGACAGCTCAATACTTGCACCTTGAATAAACGTCCCCGCAGCCATAATTACATCATCTTCATAACCCGGCATATAGTTTGCATATGGAGTGAAATGAGAATTAATTGGAGATGCATATTGAATCGCTTGACAGAACGCAATCATACGATCTTTATCATCAAATTGAACAGACTGAATTAAATCTGTTCTTGGTGCATTCCAAGCTGGTGATGTATTCATCCCTAACTTTCCTAAAAATGCAGCTGTAAAAATCGCACCTTTTAGCGCTTGTCCCGCTACATGCGGCGCTAAGAAGAAACCTTGATACATTTCTTGCAAACTGTATAAAGATGCCCCTGCTTCCGCACCGATTCCTGGAGATGTTAGACGATATGCACACGCTTCAACATACTGCTCTTTACCAACAATGTAACCACCAGTTTTAACAATTCCACCGCCAGGATTCTTAATAAGAGAGCCTGCCATTAAGTCCGCACCAACATGACATGGCTCTTCTTCTTCAATAAATTCGCCATAGCAGTTATCTACAAATACAACAACATCAGGTTTAATCTCTTTCACAAACGCAATCATCTCTTTAATTTGTGAAACAGTAAACGACGGACGAGTAGCATATCCTTTTGAACGCTGAATACCAATCATCTTCGTATTACTATGGATCGCAGCTGCAACAGCTTCAAAGTCCACAAATCCCTCTTCAGTTAACGGAACTGCGTTATAACCAATATTATATTCTTTAAATGAGCCTACACCTTTTCCGCGTACACCAACGATTTCTTCTAACGTATCATATGGTTTTCCTGTTATGTATAGCAGTTCATCTCCTGGACGTAAAATACCGAATAGAGCTGTCGAAATTGCGTGAGTACCTGAAATAATTTGCGGACGAACAAGACCCGCTTCTGCCCCAAATACATCAGCATACACTTTTTCTAACGTGTCACGACCAATATCATCATAACCATAACCTGTCGTCGGAATAAAATGCGAATCGCTAATTTTGTGTTTACGAAAACTTTCTAATACACGAAATTGGTTACTCTCAATCACTTCATCCACATGTTTATGTACTTCTATAATTTGACTTTCTACTTCTTTTACGATTGGAGCAATTTTTTCTCCATTTTTCAAACGATCAAACATTATTTTCTCCTTCTTCCACTAAAAATCTCTTTAATTGCCCCTTAAGCGATGAATGAGCAAATATATACCCTGTACAATCATATACAAATTTATCTTCTAGAAACTCCATTTTAGTTAATATTGTTTCTGTCTTTAAAAGCGTTAATAACCTACCTTCACTCGGAGGGATTTCCACTTGATAATCATCCATTTCTTCCTTCATCCTCGTTTCTAGCGCTTCTTTTATACGCAATAAATCACTTTCTTCAAAAGCACTAGTCATTAAGAAATCACTTTTCGGAAATGGAATGAAGTTTTGATGCAATTTATCTTTTTTATTATATAACGTAATAATAGGAATACGATTAATTTCAAGGTCCGACAATAATTGTTTTACTGTCTGCTCATGCCCTACATAATTAGGATCTGCAGAATCAACAACATGTAAAATAACATCCGCTTCCCCAGCTTCTTCTAACGTAGATCGAAAAGCAGCAATTAGTGACGTAGGTAAATCTTGTATAAAACCAACCGTATCAGTCAAAAGCACTGTATAACCAGAAGGTAACGGCATCTTTCTTGTCGTCGGATCTAGCGTTGCAAACAATAAGTTTTCTTCAAACGTATCAGCTTCCGTTAATCTATTAAACAACGTAGATTTTCCTGCATTTGTATACCCAATTAACGCAACTTGAAACACTTTATTATCTTTTCTTCTCTCACGATATCTCTTTCGATGCTCCACAACAACCGCAAGTTGTCTCTTTATTTCATCAATACGAGATCGAATATGACGACGATCTGTCTCAAGCTTCGTCTCTCCTGGTCCCCTTGTACCAATTCCACCACCAAGACGCGATAAAGCAAGACCTTGTCCCATAAGGCGCGGCATTGTATATTGCAATTGAGCTAATTCTACTTGAAGCTTACCCTCTCTCGATTTCGCACGTTGCGCAAAAATATCTAGTATTAACTGCGTTCGGTCAATCACTCTCGCATCTAATACTGAAGATAAATTCCGAATTTGACTTGGTGTTAACTCATTATTAAAAACAATAACAGCTGGTTCTAATTCTTCCGTCAACGCTGCAAGCTCTTCTAGTTTACCTTTTCCTATATAAGTCGCCGGATGAAACTTCGGGCGCTTTTGCGTCGTTGATACTAACACTTCCGCTCGCGCAGTTTTCGCTAGCGATGCAAGCTCTTTCATGGAATGCATAAATTTTTCATCATCATCTTGTGGCAATTGACAGCCAACTAATATGATTTTTTCTTTTTCTTCCATCAAATATGTTCACTCATCCTTTTCGAAATTTAAACCTTCTAATATAATAGCAGAGGAAGCACATTTCATCTAGTTAGCGGGGGAGAAAATTCATGGCATGGGAGATTTTTAGCATCATAGGCACAATCGCTTTCGCACTAAGCGGAGCCATTGTTGCAATGGAAGAGGATTATGATATTTTCGGGGTATATATTTTAGGAATGGCAACCGCATTTGGGGGAGGTGCCCTTCGTAATTTATTAATTGGTTATCCAATCGTCGCGTTTTGGCAACAAGACATGTTATTCCAAATCGCACTATTATCAATGACGATCATTTTTCTTTTTCCTAATAAATTAATTATACATTGGAAAAAGTGGGAAAACATCACAGATGCCATTGGCTTATCAGCGTTCGCCGTACAAGGAGCTCTATACGCCCAAAGATTAAATTTACCAATTAGCGCTACAATTGTAGCTGCTGTTTTAACTGGCATTGGCGGCGGTATTATTCGTGATCTTTTAGCACGTAGAAAACCTCTCGTCCTTCGAGCTGATGTATATGCGTTTTGGACGATTTTAGCCGGTTTTTTGATTGGCGCTAAAGTCATCGTTAGCGATTGGGCTCTATACACCTTATTCATTTTAATTGTTTGCTTCCGCATGGTTTCTATTCATTACAAATGGCATTTACCGCATAGACGCATCGATACAAAGGAGCGCTCAATGCATAAATAGCAATCTAACCTCTTTACATATCGTAAAGAGGTTTTTCTTTTCTAACGAGTTTTTCTTTACATAATGTTTATACTAATTTTTAAAGCGAGGTGAATGCAAATGACAAACCATGTTAATAAAGGAGCTCAAAAAAGCTCAGTAAACCAATTTGGACATGATCCAAATTCAGCGCACGAAAAGAGCGCTAAAATGGAACGTCTTCATAAAACTCACCAAGAAAAAGCAAAAAAAGAGTAAACGAACTTATGCATAAAAACAGACGCACAGTTTACGTACTGTGCGTCTCCTCTTCAAGCATTAAATCCATACTTGATATCCCAATTAAATCATATTTATCATACGTATCCTCTTGTAACAATCGCATAGCTTGTGTACGAATCGATTTTTCAACAATATTCCGTACGTATCGCCCATTACTAAACGATGTAATTTGCGACGAATACTTTACCGCATGTAAATGATCTCGAAATTTCCACTCCGCTTCTTTAGATAACTGATATTCACGCTCCTCATACATTCTCTTTCCAATTTCCAACAGCTGATTTACCGAGTAATCCGCAAATTCAATAATAAATGGAAAACGAGATTGTAACCCTGGATTTAATGAAAGAAAATGATTCATCTCTCTTGAATATCCAGCTAAAATTAATACAAAACCGTGCTGCTTATCTTCCATATGCTTCACAAGTGTATCAATAGCTTCCTTCCCAAAATCCTTCTCTCCCCCCCGCGCTAAAGAATACGCCTCATCAATAAACAAAATACCTCCCATGGCCTTTTTTATTAAATCTCTCGTCTTTTGCGCTGTATGACCGATATACTCCCCCACAAGATCAGCACGTTCTGCTTCAACTAAATGCCCCTTCGATAAAATATTCATCTCAAACAACAATTTCCCTATCATTCTAGCAACGGTTGTCTTCCCAGTACCGGGATTCCCCCTAAATAACATGTGAAGCACTTGCTTCTCAGATTTCAACCCCATCTCTTGTCTTTTTTTATTTACATAAATCCAAGCATAAATTTCTTTTATTATCTTTTTTATTTCATCCATCCCAACAAGCTTTCCCATCTCTTCTTCAATTCTCTGCAACATCTCATGTTTAGTAGTGGTTTCACTTGAAATTACCGTTTTATTTTCTGATGCCGGTAACGAAATTTTCTTTCGATGGTTTAATACAATATTAATTTGATTGTTATTTTTCTTACGCATCGATTGTTCCATACAATCACCTCATTTTATCCACTCACCAAATATTATTATTCCAGTCCCTCTTGCAAATGCCTATTTTCAGAAAAGTTTGCTATAATATAAGAAATAATCAAGGTGGTGGGACTATGGAAACAACGGAATTCCATGATACAATACAAGCCTTTTCTATTTTTTTATTGAATAAAGGCCGAAAGTCTTCAACCATTAAACGTTACGTTTATGACATTGAAGATTTTGGACATTGGTTAGAAAAAAACAAAAAGCTCCCTTCCAGTAATATATGGGCAACACTTTGTACAAAAGACTATGAAGATTACTTTTCAGACTTAAAAAAGAATCGACACTACTCTGAGAAAACAATGCATCGTGTATTTATTGTATTAAATAGAATGCATCATTTTCTTAACATTCCAAATCCATTGAATGATATGGAAATTACTATTCAACCAAACCGTGCATTGCGTAATGAAGATTTCATTTCATCCGATGAAGAAAAAAGATTAAAGCATATAGTCACTTCATTAGAAGGACTTTCAGAAAAACAGCGTCCCGTTCGTCCATTATTAATGGATCGTAATATCGCCATTTTAAGTATATTAATCGACTACGGACTATCCTTACAAGAGCTTACAGCATTAACTATGCATCACGTTCATTTTGAAACTAATACACTTTCTATTCCAGCAACCGCAGGAGTAGAAAGAACAATCACATTAGCAATCGAAGACAAAAAACAACTGTACACATATTATAAAAGTATTCCAGAACCAGTTCGTCCTAAATACCATAGTAATGACCCGTTGTTTGTTGCATTCGATTTTAACCGCGGAACATACAGATGGGTATACGAAAACGATGCACCAAAAGCACTAACAGAAATCGCTATCCAAAAAATGATCCGACTTGAAGTAGCAAGAGCGAATTTACGTAAAGGCATTTCTGGACAACATTTCCGGAACACGTTTATTTTACGCCTAATAAAAAAACAAACCCCAGAGCCAGAAATCATAAAATTAGTTGGCTTCAAATCAAAAATTTCACTAAAGCGATATTATCAATATGCTGAAAATAAAAAAAACGCCCTATAATAAGGCGTTTTTTTTATTTTTTTCTCGAAAGAATCCATTTCACTATGACCATTTAACTACTCTCTGCATCTACTATGATGAGTTTCGTTCACATTCTTATTAGAAAGGAGAGATTTAATGTCTCGCTTTAACGACAATCAAAATAAATACTCCAATCCATGCTTTCCAACTAGCGCTGGACGAATTCCAACTACCCCAACGATTCCAATTACTAAAGCGCAAATTAGAACATTCCGTGCAATCATTAACGATTTAATAAAAATAATCCCTAAACTTTTCGCCAATCCATCTCCCAAAAACATTGAGAATCTAATAGATACATTGCACCTACTAAGCAAATTCATCTGTTCACTAGACACTACTTCCGCTCTGAAAGCACAAGGATTAGCCATCATTAAAAACTTAATAACTATATTAAAAAATCCAACCTTCGTAGCAAGTGCTGTATTTGTTGAACTTCAAATTTTAATTAATTATTTACTTTACATTACAAAGTTATTCCGAATTGATCCTTGTACACTCCAAGAACTCCTTAAATTAATTGCAGAGTTACAAACTACTCTAGTTAATTCAGCTTCGTTCGGCAGAGGACCTACTGGACCTACTGGACCTAGAGGTAACACGGGCGCTACTGGTGCTACCGGACCTAGAGGTAACACGGGCGCTACTGGTGCTACCGGACCTAGAGGTAACACAGGCGCTACTGGTGCGACCGGACCTAGAGGTAACACGGGCGCTACTGGTGCGACCGGACCTAGAGGTAACACAGGTGCTACTGGTGCGACCGGACCTAGAGGTAACACGGGCGCTACTGGTGCTACCGGACCTAGAGGTAACACGGGCGTGACTGGTGCTACCGGACCTAGAGGTAACACAGGTGCTACTGGACCTCAAGGCGTTCAAGGTAACACAGGTGCCACTGGACCTCAAGGTGTTCAAGGTAACACAGGTGCTACTGGTTCCACTGGACCTCAAGGCGTTCAAGGTAACACAGGTGCCACTGGTTCCACTGGACCTCAAGGTGCTCAAGGTAACACGGGTGCTACTGGACCTCAAGGCGTTCAAGGTAACACAGGTGCCGCTGGACCTCAAGGCGTTCAAGGTAACACAGGTGCTACCGGTTCCACTGGACCTCAAGGTGCTCAAGGTAACACGGGTGCTACTGGACCTCAAGGCGTTCAAGGTAACACAGGTGCTACCGGTTCCACTGGACCTCAAGGCGTTCAAGGTAACACAGGTGCTACTGGACCTCAAGGCGCGCAAGGTAACACGGGTGCTACTGGACCTCAAGGCGTTCAAGGTAACACAGGTGCTACCGGACCTCAAGGCACTCAAGGTAATACGGGTGCTACTGGACCTCAAGGCGTTCAAGGTAACACAGGTGCTACTGGACCTCAAGGCGCGCAAGGTAACACGGGTGCTACTGGACCTCAAGGCGTTCAAGGTAACACAGGTGCTACCGGACCTCAAGGCACTCAAGGTAATACGGGTGCTACTGGACCTCAAGGCGTTCAAGGTAACACAGGTGCTACTGGTTCCACTGGACCTCAAGGCGTTCAAGGTAACACAGGTGCTACTGGACCTCAAGGCGTTCAAGGTAACACAGGTGCTACTGGTTCCACTGGACCTCAAGGCGTTCAAGGTAACACAGGTGCTACTGGTTCCACTGGACCTCAAGGCGTTCAAGGTAACACAGGTGCTACCGGACCTCAAGGCACTCAAGGTAATACGGGTGCTACTGGACCTCAAGGCGTTCAAGGTAACACAGGTGCTACTGGTTCCACTGGACCTCAAGGCGTTCAAGGTAACACAGGTGCTACTGGACCTCAAGGCGTTCAAGGTAACACAGGTGCTACTGGTTCCACTGGACCTCAAGGCGTTCAAGGTAACACAGGTGCTACTGGTTCCACTGGACCTCAAGGCGTTCAAGGTAACACAGGTGCTACCGGACCTCAAGGCACTCAAGGTAATACGGGTGCTACCGGACCTCAAGGTGCTCAAGGTAACACAGGTGCTACTGGACCTCAAGGCGTTCAAGGTAACACAGGTGCTACCGGTTCCACTGGACCTCAAGGCGTTCAAGGTAACACAGGTGCTACTGGTTCCACTGGACCTCAAGGCGCGCAAGGTAACACGGGTGCTACTGGACCTCAAGGTGCTCAAGGTAACACGGGTTCCACTGGACCTCAAAGCGTTCAAGGTAACACAGGTGCTACTGGACCTCAAGGCGCGCAAGGTAACACAGGTGCCACTGGTTCCACTGGACCTCAAGGCGTTCAAGGTAACACAGGTGCTACTGGTTCCACTGGACCTCAAGGTGCTCAAGGTAACACGGGTGCTACTGGACCTCAAGGCGTTCAAGGTAACACAGGTGCTACTGGTTCCACTGGACCTCAAGGCGTTCAAGGTAACACGGGTGCTACTGGACCTCAAGGCGTTCAAGGTAACACAGGTGCTACTGGTTCCACTGGACCTCAAGGCGCGCAAGGTAACACGGGTGCTACTGGACCTCAAGGTGCTCAAGGTAACACGGGTGCTACTGGACCTCAAGGCGTTCAAGGTAACACAGGTGCTACTGGACCTCAAGGCGTTCAAGGTAACACAGGTGCTACTGGTTCCACTGGACCTCAAGGTATTCAAGGTAATACAGGTGCCACTGGACCTCAAGGCGTTCAAGGTAACACGGGTGCGACTGGTATAGGAGTTACCGGACCTACTGGACCTTCTGGTGGGCCTCCTGGACCTACTGGACCTCAAGGCGCTCAAGGTAACACAGGTGCTACCGGACCTCAAGGTGTTCAAGGTAACACAGGTGCTACCGGACCTCAAGGTGTTCAAGGTAACACGGGTGCTACCGGACCTCAAGGTGCTCAAGGTAACACGGGTGCTACCGGACCTCAAGGTGCTCAAGGTAACACGGGTGCTACTGGTTCCACTGGACCTCAAGGTATTCAAGGTAACACGGGTGCTACCGGACCTCAAGGTGTTCAAGGTAACACAGGTGCTACTGGACCTCAAGGCGCTCAAGGTAACACGGGTGCTACTGGACCTCAAGGCGTTCAAGGTAACACAGGTGCTACCGGACCTCAAGGCACTCAAGGTAATACGGGTGCTACCGGACCTCAAGGCACTCAAGGTAATACGGGTGCTACCGGACCTCAAGGCACTCAAGGTAACACGGGTGCTACCGGACCTCAAGGTGCTCAAGGTAACACAGGTGCGACTGGTATAGGAGTTACCGGACCTACCGGACCTTCTGGACCTTCTGGACCTTCTGGACCTCAAGGTATTCAAGGTAACACAGGTGCTACCGGACCTCAAGGTGTTCAAGGTAACACGGGTGCTACCGGACCTCAAGGTGCTCAAGGTAACACGGGTGCTACCGGACCTCAAGGTGTTCAAGGACCAACGGGTGCGACTGGTATAGGAGTTACCGGACCTACTGGACCTAGCTTCCCAGTAGCAACAATCGTTGTAACAAACAACATCCAACAAACAGTAATCCAATTTAATAACTTTATTTTTAGTACTGCAATTAACGTAAACAATATTATCTTTAACGGCACAAATACAGTTACTGTTATTAACGCTGGTATTTATGTAATTAGCGTATCTATTTCTACAACTGCGCCAGGATGCGCTCCACTTGGAGTAGGAATTTCAATTAATGGAGCAGTTGCTACTGACAACTTCTCTTCAAATCTAATAGGCGACTCACTTTCATTTACTACAATCGAAACATTAGCTGCTGGAGCAAACATTTCTGTCCAATCTACTCTTAACGAGATTACGATCCCTGCAACAGGAAACACTAACATTCGTCTTACTGTATTTAGAATCGCTTAAATTTCACTATTTATTGTTTATGGCAAATAAAAAAAGAGCGAGAAGCTCGCTCTTTTTTATTATGTACAATAATTCATTACTACTCTAATTCAATTGAAACATTTTTTTGTGGTACAAATGTAGAAATTGCATGTTTATAAATAAGCTGTTGCTTACCTTCTGTTTCCAGCAGGACTGTAAAATTATCAAATCCTTTAATTAATCCACGAAGCTGGAAACCATTTAATAAGTACAGCGTAACGAACGTATTCTCTTTACGGAGTTGATTTAAAAACTGATCTTGAATATTGATTGATTGCTTCATGTCGAATCCTCCTCTTTTTCTCTACTTACTATTATTCGACTTTAGTTGTAGCTTTCCTTCTATGTATCGTAAAATTTCTGACGTTTTTTCACCATCAGTAACATCGAACCACGTGACATCCATCTTATTACGGAACCACGTTAATTGACGTTTTGCATAACGGCGTGAATTCGTCTTTAATTGTGATACCGCTTCTTCTAAAGATACACGATTCTCAAAATAATCATATATCTCTTTATAACCAATCGCTTGAATGGATTGACAATCTCGCACTCCTCTTTCATGTAAACCTTTTACTTCTTCTAATAAACCTTGTTCAATCATTAGGTTAACACGTAAGTTAATGCGATCGTATAGCATTTCTCGATCCATTGTCAAGCCAATTAATGAAACATCGTACAGTAACTCATTTTCTTGTTTTTCGAGCTGGTTACTCATTTTTTCACCGGTCGTGTGAAAAATTTCTAACGCCCGAATAACACGCCTTACATTATTGGCATGAATACGCTCCGCACTTTCTGGATCTACTTCTTGCAACTTTTTATGTACATATTCCACACCGTGTTCTAATGCTAACTTTTCCATCTGTTCTCGGTATGTAGCGTCCCCAGCCTCATCTGTAAACTGGTAATCGAATAGAACAGATTGTATATAGAGACCGGTTCCACCAACAATAATTGGTAATTTCCCGCGCTCTGTAATTTCTCGAATGCACTTACGGACACTTTCTTGAAATTCCGCCACAGAAAATGAATCTTCCGGATCTTTTATATCAATCATATAATGTGGAATTCCGTCCATCTCATCTGTCGTCACCTTTGCAGTCCCGATATCCATCGTACGATAAATTTGCATGGAATCACCACTAATAATCTCACCATTCAACGCTTTTGCAAGATCGATACTTAATTTCGTCTTTCCGACAGCAGTTGGCCCAATGATGACAGCAACTTTTTCACGTTGCACTTCTCCCATATCATTCAACTCTCTTTATGTAATATACTCCATCTATTGATTATACCCAATCTTACCAATTTTAACGGCATGATTGCAAGTTCTTTGAATCCAGTACATGAAATTACACAAAAAAAAGAGCATAGCTTGTCCAATTCTGCATATACATGATAAAAAATAGCTCGGAGAGGGTGCAATGACTATGAAACAAGCGACTATCGATTTTCCATTATTAATAAAAGACCTTATTTTAGCTACTGCTACAAAAGAACAAAATTGTTCACAAGAAGAATTATACTTCGCACTAAATTGTTTACTACGTTCCTTTCATTCTACTCTTCAAGAAACAACGTTACATCCAGAAAATAAAAATACAGAGTATATGCAAACTCAATTTTGCACCGCGTATAAAATTATTACAGGTAAAACAATTTACCCTTTTCAATAATTCTTATATAAAAAAAGCGGCCGCTTAGACATTTTTAAGCAGCCGTTTTTTATTTTAATAAATTATTTTATAACTTTCACTTTAACGGATTTACGACCCCAACTATCAGCAGTGCTATCTGAACCAACTAAAACATCAATACGGTTTCCTTTAATCGCGCCACCAGTATCTCCAGCAATTGCTTCTCCATATCCTTCCACCCACACTTTTGATCCGAGAGGAATTACTTTCGGATCAACAGCAATAACTTTCATATTTGGATTCGCTGTTAAATCATGCCCCATCGCAGTTAACACACGACCACCATATGTGCCATTTTCACTCGGGTGAGCTGTGTAAGCTGTCGCTTCTACTGTTATTTCACGACCAGCAGGTTCACTTGTTTCAGTAGGTTTTGCCACTGGCTTAGTTGCCGGCTTCGCTTGCGCTACTGGTTTACTTGATGCTCCACTTTTAACTGATTCTTTTCCATTAACTGCCGTATCATTTTTAGCCGGCGCTTTCTCCTTAACTGATGTATCATTTTTAACCGCCGTTTTCACCTTAGTTGGCGCTTCATCTTGAGCTGGAACTTCTTTTCTTTCAATAACAGGTGCTGTACCTGTTAAAAATGGTATGTGAACATACGCCGCTTTCCCGCCATATTCGAATTGTAACCATTCGTTTTGTACTTGATTTGTCGTTTCAATCAAGTCATCTTTTTTAAGCGTGCCAAGAATTTCTGAATCAGTATTCGCTCCAGCACGAATGTTTAATACGTTTGCTGTTACATAATAAGAACTTTTCGTAAACTCAGCACTTACAAAAGCTTCTTTACCATCTAATTTAATTTTGGACCATCCGTTTTCTGTATTTATAACATCTAATTTATTTCCACTTAACATTTTACCTACAAGTTTTGATTCTACAGTTGGGTTTTCTCTAACGTTTAATACATCTGTTGTTACAATCGTTTCCGCTTTAGCAGAACCTGCAAAAATCCCAAGACCAAAAACTGCTGCTGTTGCTATACCTAATAATTTTTTCATGAATAGCCTCCATTTGCTTTGTTTTCGTGTTCTCATTATAGCAACAGTTTTTTGTAGAATTTCGAAAATCACACAATTACAAAGCATTCGTAATAAACGATTAATGATTTGTAACATAAATTTCCATATTAAAGAATTGTATTTCTACCAAAATTAGCAATAGTTTTCATATATTTCTCACAAATTAGTATAAGAATTTTTTTCCAAAAAAAATTACAGTATTACTTTTTTGTTACAAAAAAATCACTTTTCATTACATCTTTTACCAAAATCCATCATAATCCAATTATTAAATTACTTTTTGTAACGAAAAAGGAACAACTCCTATTAGCTGTCCCTTTTTATCTTTTATTTAACTTTCTTCTTCCAAACACCTATCATAATAGCTGAAACAATCGTTCCAATTAATATAGAAACAATATATAGCAACGGTTTATTCACTAATGCGATAACAAACAATCCACCATGCGGTGCCGGCAATGTAATTTGGAATAACATAGATAAGGCACCCGCGATACTTGAACCAACAACACAACTTACTATTACTCGAACCGGATCGGCAGCTGCAAATGGAATCGCACCTTCTGTAATAAACGATGCTCCCATAATATAATTTGTTAAACCAGATTTACGTTCTGCTTCTGTAAATTTTGTTTTAAAGAATGTGGTTGCGAATGCAATCGCAAGTGGCGGTACCATACCACCAGCCATAACTGCTGAGTGCACTCCAAAATTCTGCGCTTCTATTGCAGCAATACCAAATGTAAATGCCGCTTTATTAATTGGACCACCCATATCAATTGCCATCATACCACCTAAAATAAGACCTAATAATATAGCATTCGTACCGTTCAAACCATTTAACCATCCTGTTAACATTTCATTTAATGCTACTACAGGCGGATTTACTACTTTTTGCATAACAACTCCTGTAATCAACAATCCAAAGACTGGATATAACAAAACAGGTTTAATTCCTTCTAACTGTACTGGTAATCCTGAAAATAATCTTTTCAATCCTAAAACAACATATCCAGCTAAGAAACCAGCAATTAATCCACCTAAAAATCCCGCATTCGCTTGTGCTGCTAAAAACCCACCTACAACACCAGGCATAAAACCAGGACGATCAGCAATAGAACTCGCAATAAATCCAGCTAAGATTGGTACAAGGAATAAAAACGCACCTGTTTTTCCTCCCCCAATAGACATGAACAATTCAGCTAAAGGACCTTCCGCTTTTATACCACCAAACGAAAACGCTAGTGCAATTAAAATTCCACCACCAACAACGAACGGAAGCATATTACTTACACCGCTCATTAAATGCTTATAAATTCCTAGCCCTTTTTCTTTCTCTACATTTTCTGCCTTCCCATCCTCTTTTACCCCTTTAAAGATTGGTGCATCTTGTTTTATAGCTCGATTAAGAAGGATTTCAGTTTTTCTAATCCCATCGGCGACTGGTACTTGAATGACATGCTTCCCAGCAAAACGATTCATTTCTACTTGTTTATCTGCAGCTACAATAATAGCCGTTGCGCGTTCAATGTCCTCTTTCGTTAAATCGTTTTTAACACCTGTTGATCCATTCGTTTCAACTTTAATCGCTATTCCTAACTCTGCTGCTTTTGCTTTCAAACTATCCGCAGCCATATATGTGTGAGCGATACCAGTCGGACAAGCTGTAACAGCTAATACGTATGGCTCATTCCCTTCCGGCTTTGCTACTTCAACTTCTTCGTCTTCTTTTTCATTCTCTTTTTCATCAAATAAACGGAGAAGCTCATCCTCATCCTTTGCTTCTAATAATTGCTTGCGGAACCCTTCATCCATCAATAACGTAGAGAGACGAGATAACGTTTCTAAATGAGTATTATTCGCCCCTTCACTCGCAGCAATCATAAAAAACAGATGTGCAGGCTGTCCATCAAGCGACTCATAGTTGATACCGCTTACACTTCTACCAAAACAAATCGATGGTTGTTTAACGGCATTCGTCTTCGCATGAGGTATAGCAATCCCTTCCCCTATGCCAGTTGTACTTTGTGACTCCCGCTTTAAAATAGATTCTTTAAATTCAGCTTTACTATTTAAACGATTTGCCCCGTTTAATTTTTCAACTAATTCATCTATGACAGCTTCTTTATTTGAAGCTGTCAAATTCATAATGACTGTATCCCTTTTTAATAGTTCTGTAATTTTCATATGTTGCTTCCCCCTATCGCTTAGCTACAATTACTTGCGACAATAATTCTTCTACCTTTTCCTTTGTACATAAATCCGCCGAGAATGCTGTTGCACTTCCTGTTGCAACGCCATATTGAAATGCCTTTTCAATATCTTTTGTCTGTTCATATTTACCTACAAATCCTGCAACGAGAGAATCTCCGGCCCCAACCGAATTAATTACAACACCTTTTGGAACAGTTGCTTCATATATACCTTGTGCCGTAAATAATAAAGCCCCATCTCCAGCCATTGATACGATAACATGCTCTACACCTTGTTCAACTAATTTTCTTCCAAACGGTAAAACATCTTCTACTGTTGAAATCTCTACTCCGAATAACTCACCAAGTTCATGATGATTAGGCTTTATTAAAAATGGTTTATTTTTAATTACATGCTGCAGCGCACTTCCACTTGCATCGACTACTACGCGAATACCTTTCTCAGCTCCGAGCGCTGCGATTGATTCATAAAAAGTAGTTGAGATAGACGCCGGTACACTTCCAGCTAGTACAACACAATCTCCCTGCCTCATACTTTCGATTTGTTTCATTAATTGTTCAAATTGTTCATTTGTCACATTAGGACCTTGCCCATTTAATTCTGTCTCTTCTTGCCCTTTTATTTTCACATTAATTCGGGAATCACCGTCTACTTGGACGAAGTTTGTTGTTACACCTTCCGCCTGTAATACACCTTTAATAAATCGACCGGTAAATCCACCAGTAAATCCAAGCGCTACATTTTCAACACCTAAACGATGAAGAACACGAGAAACGTTAATGCCTTTCCCTCCAGGAAATTTCATATCTTTCTCTGCTCGATTTACTGCGCCTAAATCGAAGGAATTAACTTGTACTACATAATCAATAGATGGGTTTAAAGTAACTGTATAGATCATTGTTTATCAGCCTCAATTACATTGGTTTGTCTTTTATATTTTTCTAAATCAATTTCTAAATGGTTTGTAATAATATTCGCTTCTTCAACATTGGCAATTTTCGCAAATGCAACTTCTGAGAACTTACTTTCATCAATTAAGAAATATCCTTCGTTTGCAAATGTTAATGCCATTTGTTTTAAAAGTGCCTCTTCTGGATCTGGAGTTGTAAAACCAAGCTGTTCATGTACACCATTTGCTCCTAAGAAACATTTATCAAAACGGTACTTTTGCATGCTTTCCTGTGCCATAGCACCAATTAAAGCTTTCGTCCTACTTTTCATCATCCCGCCTAGTAAATATGCACGAATATTATTTTCAACTAAAGCTTCAATATGCATAAGTCCATTCGTAACGACAGTAACATCTTTATTTATTAAAAATGGAATCATTTCAAATGTTGTACTTCCCGCATCTAAATAAACGCAATCCCCTTGTTCAACAATACTAGCCGCATACTTGGCAATTTGTTGTTTTATTTGAATGTTTTTGGATGATTTTTCAATCATCGTTGGCTCCTGTCCTTTTCCTGTTAAAACAGAGGCACCACCATGAACTCTTTTTAATAACCTTTGTTTTTCTAATTGTGCTAAATCACGACGAATTGTCGATTCAGAGCTTTCTGTTCTTTCAACTAATTGTTGTAATTTAACAACCTTCTGCTCTTTTACAAGTTGCAATATCATTTGATGACGTTCAGGAGTTAACATTTTATTCACCTCTTCTTTGATTACAGTATAATGAAAACGATCACAAAAATCAACCATAAACAGTCAAAAATAATCACTATCAATCAAAACCGGTTATAAACAAAAAAAGAAACCTATTTGATACAACAATCAAATAGGTTTCTTCTCTCGCTTCACTTATAAAGAAGCTTTATAAATTGCAAGAACATCATCTTTATTTAATTTTTTAAAGTTACCGAATTCACCATAAGTCATCGCTTTATCCGCCATTAAGTCAATTTCACTTTCTCTAATAGCGTAATCAGCTAATGTTACTGGAGCTTCAATTGAAGTCCAAAATTGACGTAACGCCTCAATTCCCTCTAATGCAACCTCTTTATCTGTCTTCCCATCTGTTTCTACATCGAATACACGAATAGCGAACTGTTTAAAGCGACTCACATTTTCATCTATAACATGCTTCATCCAATTTGGGAATAGAATCGCGAGTCCGCCCCCATGCGGTATGTCATGAACAGCAGAAACTGCATGCTCAATATTATGAGTTGCCCAATCTCCTTTTACTCCCATCGCTAAAATGCCGTTTAACGCCATAGTACCGCAATATAAAATTGTTTCCCTATGCTCATAATTTTCTAGATCACTTAAAAGCTTAGGAGCTGTTTCAATTACTGTTCTTAAAACAGATTCACAATAACGATCTTGTAATTCTGTATTCATGCCGTGATGGAAATATTGCTCTAATACGTGCGACATAATATCGACCATACCATAAATCGTTTGATCTCTCGGCACAGACGAAGTATGTAGTGGATCTAAAATTGAAAACTGAGGGAATGTAACTGGACTGCCCCAGCCGTACTTTTCATTCGTTTCCCAGTTTGTAATTACAGATCCTGCATTCATTTCAGAGCCTGTTGCCGCAAGAGTGAGTACAGTACCGAACGGTAACGCCTCGCTAGCAAATGATTTTTTCGTTACAATATCCCATACATCTCCATCATATTTACTACCAGCAGCAATCGCCTTCGTACAGTCGATTACACTTCCTCCGCCAACCGCTAAAATAAATTCGACTCCATTGTCTTTACAAATTTGAATCCCTTTCTTTACTGTTGATAAACGAGGATTCGGTTCAACTCCTGTCAACTCAAATACTTCCGCATTTATATCCTTTAAAATAGAAATCACATTATCATAAATACCATTTCTTTTAATGCTGCCTCCCCCGTATACGAGAAGAACTTTTTTACCGAACTGTGGAATTTCCGTTTTTAACTGCTCTAACTGTCCTTTACCAAAAATAAGTTTTGTCGGATTACGAAATACAAAATTTTGCATATATCTTTACCATCCCTTCTATATAAAAAGCAACTATACTTTTGTATACCACAATTTTTTCATTTCACAAAAATATTTGCCTAATAAAAAAATCCCAGCCTACAGGCTGAGATTTTTTTATTGATAATAAGGTGAGATCATTAAGTAAACAATAACACCAGATAAACTTACATATAACCAAATCGGCATCGTCCAACGTACAATTTTACGGTGACGTGTTAATTGATTCGTAAAACCAAACACAAGTGCAAACAATGCAAGCGGTACAATAATTGCTGCAAGGATAATATGTGTAATTAAAATGATGAAATACACATATTTAATGAATCCTTCTCCGCCAAAATGTGTTGCTGGCGCCAAGTAATGATACGATAAATAAGAAACACAAAATAGCAACGTCGTTGTAAATGCTGCTAGGATGAAACCACGGTGCATTTTCACATTCTTCTTAATAATAGAGTATAAAGCTGCTAATAAGAATACGAACGTAAAGCTATTAAAAATTGCATTTAACATTGGTAAAATTGTTACATCAAAATGTACTTCTCCTTCATAGCCAACAGGTCCAAAGAACAAAAATAAAATAATCGCATTTACAATTACAGAAAGCGTTATCACAATAGGAGCATAGCTTTTCTGATTCGTTGATTGATCCACCAAAATGGTCACTCCTCTTCCTTCAAATATGTATACGTAACCTCACTATTTTAACATATTATTCACAGTGTAAATGTGACAATAGTTTGACACAGTAAGACAGGGCAAAGAAAAAATCCTTCTTAACAATACTTCTTAAGAAGGATTTTATCGCTTTATTATTCAAATAGCAATGCGATTAGTTTTTGTTAAAAAACGTACTGCTATACGCTTGATATATTTCAGACACTTGATATCCCATTAATGAAATTGCTGTTAATGAAAAGAAACCAATCATAAGAAATCGAAACCACATATAAATCTCCTCCTTGTATTTAGCTTAAAAAGCAGTCGCTATATTACAAGTTGAGTGGCACTCTTCATCGTCACTTTCCTTTTTCTTTACAATTGCTGTTATAAATCGAATCATAAAGAAAATCACAAAAGGAAATTGTTCGTAATTTACCTTGGCATAGTTTGGCAACGGCTCGCGCTGCACATCGAACGGAGATGAGAAGGAATAGAACATACCTTGCTCTTCCATATATACAATTACAATTTTCATACAAAACATTATTCCTAGAAATGAAACAATATCTTGCCATTCTGTCGTATATAAAAAGTTATACAGCTCTAATACGTACTCTTCCATCGTCATCCCCCCTTCCTTTTTTACCATTTTGCTCGCCTTCATATAAAAAGTCAAGAAAAAAGTTTATATTCACTATGACAATAGTAATTACTTGTTTCTATGATTATATATGATTCTTTTATAGCAATGATTGGGTGTAACTCTCTTCTAAAACAAGAAATTAGAATCGAACAGATTCCTCATTCTTACTTTTAGGATTCAACAATGTACTATTTTTATTTCTATTAAAAATAAAATAAGAAATTATTATAAGAACAGTAACAAGCATTGTTAAAAGCGCTTGTGAACGTAAAGATTCAATTGCGAGCATGGCAACTAAAACTGCTATAATCGCAGCAATTGTAACATATGTTACATATGGAAAAAGCCACATTTTCACTTTCAAATTTTGTTGTTCCGCTTTCCCCATTTTTTTACGTATCTTGAAATGTGAAACTGCTATAACGAGATAAACGAGTAACGCAATCCCGCCAGATGCATTCACTAAAAATAAAAATACTTTATCTGGAGATATGTAACTAAAAACAACTCCAATGTAAGCAAAGAAAGTTCCAAATAAAACCGCCCGAACTGGAACACCACTACTATTCAATTTCAAAAATGCCTTTGGCGCATCTCCTCTTTCTGCCATTGAAAAAAGCATTCTTGAGTTCGTATATAAACCCGAATTTAAACAAGAAAGTACAGCTGTTAAAACGATAAAATTCATAATTTGCGCTGCCGCTGGTATCCCTATATGTTCCAGTACCGCCACAAATGGGCTTTTTAGTATGTTCGCCGAATTCCACGGAAGGAGTGTAACAACTACAGCGATCGATCCAATGAAAAATACGAGAATACGCCAAATTACACTATTTGTTGCTGTTTTGACTGCCTTTACAGGTTCGGCAGACTCTCCAGCGGCCACTGCAACAATCTCAGATCCCATAAATGAAAATATAACGACGGTGATTCCAAGTAACACCGAACTTATACCATTTGGCATAAATCCTCCTTGACCTACCAAATTCGAAGTGCCAGGTGCTTCCGTTCCTGGTACAAATCCTAAAATAACAGCTAGTCCAAGACAAAGGAACAAAACAATACTTATTACTTTAATAAATGAAAACCAATATTCAAATTCTCCAAATGATTTCACCGAGAAAACATTCGTCAACGTTAATAAAATCGTTAATATTAAGCTTAATAACCAGAGTGGGATTTCTGGAATCCAGTATTGAATAATACCAGCACCTGCTGTAGCTTCTATTGCAATAACAATTACCCAGAAAAACCAATATAGCCACCCAATTGTATAACCTGCCCATGGACCAATTGCCTCTCTTGCATATGTTGCAAATGAACCACTTGTCGGATTAATAGCTGCCATTTCTCCTAGCATTCTCATAACGAAAATAACTAGAAGTCCTGCTAATGCATATGAAACGATAGAACCTGGACCTGCTGAATGCACAACCGCACCACTTCCAACAAACAAACCAGCTCCTATTACGCCACCAATGGAAATCATTGTAATGTGGCGTATTTTGAGGTCTTTCTTAAGATTTTTATCCAACTCTTGTACATCCCCTTCCAAACTCAATTTTGAAATTTACGTAAGAGTATTATGTGAAAAATCTTATCCTATACTTTAAAATATATCAAAATATTCTGAATTTAACAATCGTAATTCGACCTCCTTCAAAAATTATTTCATTAGGTTTAATAATTTCCCATACACAATTGTTGAGAAAATTATAGTCACCTTACAAGAGAATGAATTTTCAGATACCATTAAATAAACAAGATTATACATCTAGACAACTTTTTGTATAGGAGTGTTGATATGTTAAACAAGTTCAAATTCATTTGTTGTACTTTAGTAATTTTCTTACTGCTACCGCTAGCTCCCTTTCAAGCACAAGCAGCAAACAATTTAGGATCAAAATTACTCGTTGGATACTGGCATAACTTTGATAACGGTACTGGCATTATTAAATTAAGAGACGTTTCACCAAAATGGGATGTACTCAATGTATCTTTCGGTGAAACTGGTGGTGATCGTTCCACTGTTGAATTTTCCCCTGTGTATGGTACAGATGCAGAATTCAAATCTGATATTTCCTATTTAAAAAGTAAAGGAAAAAAAGTAGTTCTTTCAATAGGTGGACAAAATGGGGTCGTTTTACTTCCTGACAATGCTGCTAAACAACGTTTTATTAATTCCATACAATCTCTAATCGATAAATACGGTTTTGATGGAATAGATATTGACCTTGAATCAGGTATTTACTTAAACGGTAATGACACTAATTTTAAAAACCCAACAACTCCTCAAATCGTGAATCTTATCTCAGCAATTCGAACGATTTCAGACCATTACGGTCCAGATTTCCTATTAAGCATGGCTCCTGAAACAGCTTATGTTCAAGGCGGCTATAGCGCATATGGAAGCATCTGGGGTGCATATTTACCTATTATTTACGGAGTGAAAGACAAACTAACATACATTCACGTTCAACACTACAACGCTGGTAGCGGGATTGGAATGGACGGTAATAACTACAATCAAGGTACTGCAGACTACGAAGTCGCTATGGCAGATATGCTCTTACATGGTTTTCCTGTAGGTGGTAATGCAAATAACATTTTCCCGCCTCTTCGTTCGGATCAAGTCATGATTGGACTTCCTGCAGCACCAGCGGCCGCTCCAAGTGGCGGATATATTTCTCCAACTGAAATGAAAAAAGCTTTAGATTATATCATTAAAGGAATTCCTTTCGGAGGAAAGTATAAACTTTCAAATCAGAGTGGCTATCCTGCATTCCGTGGCCTAATGTCTTGGTCTATTAATTGGGATGCAAAAAACAACTTTGAATTCTCTAATAACTATAGAACATATTTTGATAGTCTTTCCTTGCAAAAATAATAAAAAACAACAATAGGTTTTATATGACCTATTGTTGTTTTTTATTTATGTAAATTACTTTTTCACTTCTACATGATGAAGAAATTCTTTTCCATCTCTTGAATAACTATTCACAAGACTTAAAAGCAACTTCCCACCAACCAACATCGCACGTTCATCAAAATCGAATTGAGGATGATGGTGTGGATATGTTGCCCCTATTTCTTCATTACCAGCACCTGTGAAGAAAAATGCTCCTGGAACATGTTCTAAGTAGTATGCAAAATCTTCTCCGCCCATAATAGGTGGTACTTCCATGACCCTTTCTTTGCCAAGATCGTGTTCCGCAACCGTCATAAAATGACGTGTTTCAGCTACATGATTTATTAATATTGGATAGCCTCGTTTATATTGAATATTAACTTCAGCATGAAGGGACTGACAAATCCCCTCAACAACTCGTCTAAATTCCTTCTCCATATATTCTCTCACTTCAGGATCTAACGTTCGAATGGTTCCTGTAAACGTAGCAGTATCCGCAATAATATTATCGGCTTACCCGGCATGGAATGTACCAACTGTTAAAACTGCTGATTGAAGTGGATCGACTTTTCTACTCACTAAAAGTTGCAACTGATTAATAACTTGTGTTGCAACGATAATAGCATCTACAGTATGATGTGGCATACCGCCGTGACCGCCTCGCCCTTGAATCTTCACTTCAAAAGTATCAGCTGCCGCCATCATTGCTCCAGCTTTCGTTCCAACAATTCCTAAAGGCATCTGAGAAGATAAATGTGTACCAAAAACAACATCTACTCCTTCTAAACAACCATCCTCAATCATGGCAATTGCTCCGCCAGGCTCTTTCTCTTCTGCATGTTGATGAATAAGGACTATTTTTCCTGAAAGTTGGTCTCTGTTATCACTTAATATTTTTGCAACTCCTAAAAGTGTTGCTGTATGTCCATCATGGCCACAAGCGTGCATTACACCAGGAACCTTTGATTTATATGAAACTTTCTTTTCATCTTGAATAGGTAGTGCATCAAAATCAGCACGTAGCGCCATCGTCTTCCCAGGTATTCCACCTTCAATTACGCCGATTACCCCTCTTCCCCCGACATCTGTTTTCACATCAATATGAAAACTTTTTAAAATTTCAGCTATTTTTTTCGGTGTTTCTATTTCTTGAAACGATAGCTCTGGGTATTGATGAAAATCTCTTCGCCACGAAACCATTTGATTATATAAACTTTCCAATTCTTTATGCCATGTTTCTATCATAGAAATTCCCCTTTCTTTTTAACAGTTTAAATAAAAAATACATAATATTCTGTATTTAATCAATAAAAAAAGAGAACTTTCTTTAAAAGTACTCTTAATTCTTCAAAATATTAAACGTTCTACTTCAGTCACTACTTTGCTTCAATACAAATAGTGAAAGTTCCGGTACACTCAAAAATCTAACAGGCATTCGGGTTGTCCCAATACCACGATTTACGTATAAATGTAACAGCTTACTCTTCCCTTCTAATTCATACATACCTTCAACATGACTCTCAGCTAGTTTTGTAGTAATTAAAGGACCTACAAAAGGAATTTGAACTTGTCCTCCGTGACTATGTCCTGACATTTGAAAATCGACTGGATAACGAGATACTTTATCTACAACATCCGGCTCATGTATTAATAGCATATTGAAATCTTGTTGTCTTAAGTTTTTTAAAGTCGAGTCTATTTGTGGCTTCCCTAATAAAAAATCATCCAAACCTGATATTGTAATATACTTGCCGTTTTCCGCTTTAATTTTCTGCACTTCATTTACTAACACAGAAAAACCAGCTTCCTCCATATACTTTTTGTAAAATAAACTACCGCCCCCACCTCTATCATGATTCCCAAACACAGCATATTTTCCTAGGGGAGCTGTAATTTTCTGCAAAATAACCTTTGCTTCTTCTCTTTCCGCACTATAGGATCCAAACTTATCTATTAAATCTCCTGTAAAAACTACTATATCTGGATGTAATTCATTCATCTTCTCCACCAAATTTTCTAGTTGTTTCAATGTAAAATCTGGTCCTAAATGTACATCTGAGAACTGCAATATTTTTTTATTATTAAACTCTTTAGGAATTGTAGGAGCTTCTATTTCATTCCACGTAACTGTTACTAGTCTTCTTTCTATTTCAGTCGCATAGAAATACAAACTTACTGGTATCATTAATATACTTATGAAACTAATAATAAATATCTTTACGATTGATTTTTTTCGTTCTTTTTTTACATGATGCGTATTCATGTTTTCACCTCTAAAATCACTTTAAATCCTTATTGTTACATTAATGTGACAACATGAACAATGTTCGTTATATCCAATTTCATCCCCATTCACTTTGACAAATTTATACAGAAGTCATATCATATTTTTATCATACATAGATTCTTTAAAATGTTCCTTCTATTCATTCTATCATTTTATTGAGGAGAGATTATTCATGTCTGTATTTACACCAGAAGAAATTACGGAACTTGCTGCTAATTCTGGAAGAAAAAAAGCTCATTTATCATTGCTCCCTATGCTAATTCTCGGTTTTTTTGGTGGTGCTTTCATAGCATTAGGATATTTACTTGATATCCATGTTATCGGAACAATGCCAAAATCTTGGGGATCATTTACTAGCTTTTTAGGTGCTGCCGTATTCCCTATCGGTCTTATACTCGTTATCCTTGCAGGCGGTGAATTAGTAACTGGCAACATGATGACCGTTTCAATGGCATGGCTTCACAAAAAAATCGACTTATTTCACTTCATACGAAATTTAGTTATTGTTACGTTTAGCAACTTCATAGGTGCTATATTCGTCGCTTATTTTTTTGGTCATATCGTCGGCTTAACGGAGGGAGCTTTTTTAGCAAAAACAGTTTCTATTGCACAAGCTAAACTACAAGATACACCACTGCAAGCCTTCATTTCTGCAATCGGGTGTAATTGGCTCGTTTGTTTAGCTGTTTGGCTCAGTATGGGAAGTAAAGAATTTATCGGAAAGATTGTCGGTATTTGGTTCCCTGTTATGACTTTTGTTGCGATTGGATTTCAACACGTTGTAGCCAATATGTTTGTCATCCCAGCTGCAATTTTTTCTGGTCATTTAACTTGGGTTGAATATTTTCCAAACTTCATTTTTGTTTTCTTCGGAAACTTAGTAGGGGGTATGTTATTTGTAGCATTACCTTATTTCATATCTTATAATAAGAAACTACCTTCCAATAAAGAGCAAACTGCATTAAAGAAAAAATCTGTATCCGCTTAAATTGAATGTCTATAAATTGGTCCTAAAAAATATTACAAATTTCATTTTTTTTGCGAATATATGTACGTACACTTGTTCTCGAATGTTTTATACGTTATAATAACAACTTAAATAGCATTATTTACATATGAGGTGAAAAACATGAATAAGACAGAATTAATTAAAAACGTAGCACAAAACGCTGAGATTTCTCAAAAAGAAGCTACTGTAGTTTTACAAACTGTAGTAGAATCAATCACTAACTCTTTAGCTGCTGGCGAAAAAGTACAACTTATCGGATTCGGTACATTCGAAGTTCGTGAAAGAGCTGCTCGTACAGGCCGTAACCCACAAACGGGTGAAGAAATGCAAATCGCAGCTTCTAAAGTACCTGCTTTTAAAGCTGGTAAAGAACTAAAAGAAGCTGTAAAATAATGAAAAATAGCCTTCTCATTTATGAGAAGGCTATTTTTTTCATGACATAATTAATAAAAATCTGACCATTATGCTGCTTATTTTGTTCCTTTATGCAAATAAAACCTTTGCTTTCAAAGAAAGGTTTTGCTGTAATACTCGCCTCTGTATATATATCCCTATGCTGCAAGTTCACTGCTTCTTTTTCTAACTTCTGTAGTATGTATGATGCTATCCTTTTTCCTTGATAATCTTTATGCGTAAATAAGCGATCTACGTAATGATCATCATTATAATCCCCAAATCCCACTATCACACCTTTATAATCAGCAACGTAACAAATATTCTTTTCTAAAGACTGTAGCCATCTCTCTCTATCTAGTCGCTCTGGGGCCCACGCCTGTAGCTGTAACTCGTTATAATCTTTTGCATTCACCGTATGAACCGTTTCATAGAACAATTGTAATACTTGCTCTAAATCCTCTTTCTGGAATGTTCTAATTTTAATATCTTTAAACATATGTAAAACTCCTTATCAAACTAACTCTTTTATTTCGGTTATCCGGATAATTATTTCGTGTTTATTTTCGAAGCAGTTTCTTCCACTATATATGATTCTACTTCTGCTCTTTCTATATTATATCGACTTTTCCTTCTAAACGAACAATAAACAATACTTATACAAAGTATTGTTTATTGTAAAAAAGCATATTAAATTCGCTTTATAGCTGAAAGTGTTTAAGATTTCAATTTAACTCTTTGTAATCTTAATGCATTTAATACGACTGATACAGAGCTAAATGCCATTGCTGCACCTGCAACCCAAGGTGCTAAGAAACCGAGCGCCGCAATTGGAATTCCTAGGCCGTTATAAGCTAACGCCCAGAATAGATTTTGCTTAATATTTCTAATCGTCATTTTACTCATAAAAATTGCATCAGCAATACTATTTAAATCACCACGGATTAACGTAATATCTGCCGCTTCCATCGCTACATCCGTTCCGGTTCCAATTGCCATACCGATATCCGCCGTAGCCAGTGCAGGAGCATCATTTATTCCATCTCCAACCATTGCTACTTTCTTACCTTGCGCTTGCAGTTTTTTCACTTCTTCTGCTTTTCCTTCTGGTAATACTTCTGCAATTACGTGATCAATACCAACTTGCTTAGCGATTGCCTGAGCAGTTTGTGTATTATCTCCTGTAATCATAACAACGTCTAGACCCATTTTCTTAAGTCTTGCGATAGCTGCTTTTGAAGTATCTTTTACAGTATCCGCAACAGCCACTATACCAGCATATTCTTTATTAATCGCAATAAGCATTGCTGTTTTTCCTTCTCGTTCTAGCGCTTCCATCGATTTAGAAACCTCTTCAATATCAATATCGAATTTCTTCATTAATCGACGTGTACCAATTAATAATTGTTTCCCTTCTACAACTGATTCGATGCCGAATCCTGGAATCGCTTCAAACGTTTCTGAACTTGGGATATCAATTTTCTTTTCTTTAATTCCTTCTACAATCGCTTCTGCAAGTGGATGTTCAGAATTTTTTTCTGCCGCACCTACTAAACGTAGTATTTCTTCTTCATGGAATCCATCTGCTACAATTACGTCTGTTAAAACAGGCTTCCCGTTTGTCACAGTACCTGTTTTATCTAGAATAACTGTATCTAATCGGTGCGTTGCTTCTAAATGTTCTCCACCTTTAAATAAAATACCATACTCAGCTGACCTTCCTGATCCCGCCATAATAGATGTAGGTGTCGCAAGACCTAAAGCACATGGACAAGCAATAACAAGTACTGCTATCATTTTCTCAAGTGCTCCGCCAAAATCACCAGGTGTAACAAATATCATCCACACCGCAAATGTAATAATAGCAATTACAACTACAACAGGTACGAAAATACCTGAAATTTGATCTGCTACCCTTTGAATAGGAGCTTTTGAACCTTGAGCCTCTTCTACTACTTTAATAATTTGAGCTAATGCAGTATCTCTTCCTACCTTAGTTGCTTTAACTTTTAAAAATCCATTTTTATTCATTGTAGAGCCAATTACTACATCCCCAATTGTTTTATCAACAGGAATACTCTCGCCTGTTAACATCGATTCATCTATCGCTGATTTTCCTTCTACAATTTCTCCATCTACTGGGATTTTTTCACCGGGTTTAACATAGACAACATCACCAGCTACCACTTCTTCGATTAAAATTTTCATCTCTGTTCCATCTCGCACAACTGTGGCAGTTTTCGCTTGTAGTCCCATCAACTTTTTAATAGCTTCTGATGAACGCCCTTTTGCTCTCGCCTCAAATAATTTACCTAAAATAATTAAAGTAATAAGTACCGCACTCGTTTCAAAATATAAATCTGTCATATGTTCTGAAGAACCAATCGACCTAATACTTAAATACACACTATAGAAATAAGCTGCGGACGTTCCAAGTGCCACAAGAACATCCATGTTTGCACTTTTATTACGTAACGCTTTATAAGCCCCAACATAAAACTGGCCTCCAATTATAAACTGTACTGGAGTTGCAAGAGCTAGCTGCACCCAAGGGTTCATAAGCATATCAGGTAAATAAATAAATGATGTAAATGAGAAATGACTTACCATTGCCCACAGTAACGGGAATGATAAAATAAACGAAATGATAAATTTCTTCTTTTGTCGTTCAATTTCTTGTAAGCGATGATCAGTTGATCCATCTTGCTCATCTGATTTCACTTCCAATTTATATCCTAATTTCGTGATTGCACTCTTCATTTCATTTACATTAATTTCATCAGGATTAAAATCTACTGTAGCTGATTCCAAAGCGAAATTTACTGTCGCTCCGTTCACACCTTCTAACTTATTTAAACGCTTTTCTACTCTATTCGCACATGCTGCGCATGTCATCCCTGAAACAGTAAACTCAGCTTTATCACTTACAATTCCATATCCTAGTGACTCAACTTTTTCCTTAAATTGTTGTGGATTTGTTTTATGGGGATCATACATTATTTTTGTTTTTTCAAGTGCAAAATTTACATTTGCATCATGAACACCTTCTACTTTTTTCAGGCCTTTTTCAATTCTATTTGCACAGGCTGCACATGTCATGCCTGATATTTGGAGATTGGCCTCTTTTTGTTCATTCATGTCTCTCACCTCTATATACCCTTATAAGGTATAATTTTTAGCAAAATAAATCGTACTCCATATAAAGTACGATTTATTTCTATATTAAAAATTATTATTGAATTTCATAACCTTGATCTTCAATTACAGCAACGATATCTTTTAACGTTACAACTGATGAGTCGATAGTAACTTCAACAGTTCCTTCTGCTAATTGAACTTTTACTTGTTCAACACCGTTTAGTTCTTTCACATTACTTTCAATAGAATTTACACAATGCCCACAAGACATACCCTCAACTTTTAATGTTAACTGTTCCATTTAAAATCCTCCTCTTGTTTATTCATTGTTTATTAATCACAACTATATCTTACCATACCCCCCTAAGGTAATCAATGGTTTTGTATCATGATTTTTATTTTTTTCTAAAATCTTTTTTTTGCTCCAATTATGAATTTATATATCTTCTCCTATATAAACAAAAGCCAAGCTAGTCAAATGCTAGCTTGGCTTTTATGCTTTTGAAAAACGTTCAAATACTGTCATTAATTCTTCAATTGCTTCGTCACCATTACCATTTTTAATAGCTCCTGAAACACAATGACTCGTATGATTTTTTAAGACACCCATTCCTACTTTTTTCATCGCTGCATTAATCGCAGAAATTTGAACTAAAATATCCACGCAATAACGATCATTTTCAATCATATTTTGAATACCACGGACTTGGCCTTCAATTCTCTTTAATCTATTTATAATTTGTTCTTTTTCTTTTTCTGATCTATGTGTTACTGATTCATGGTCCTTATGATCCATATTATCACCTTCTTAAAGTTTCTCTTCATCCAATAAAACAATTGCTTTTATGAGTATACCAATTATATCATCAAATATCTATGTAGGATACCCCATATGAGTATATTTTCGCTTTATGATTATTCTTAACACATCATTAGCTTCTCAGTCTCAATTAATATGATACCCTTTCTTTTTTTCAAAAAAACAATAATAAGCAGGGATTGTCCATCCCCGCTTATTATTCATCCACAAATATAAAAGTCTCAATTTTCACACGTGTAAATTGAGACTTTTTTCCTCCTATATATAATTATTGCTGATCACATACTTTTGTATCATTCACTACTGAAGTTCCTTCAACGGTTACCGTATGAAAACAGTCATTTACACGAACTGTCACAACATTATCTTGCCGATCAATGATATGATAGTCATTAAAATTTTTATTCAGAGCACTGCGAATTTGTTCTCCTTCGTAAATTGGAATACCATGTGATAAAACCCAAATAAGCCCAGCGATAGCAAGAATAGTTTTCATACGATTTACCTCCTTGAGAATATAGTGAACTTTTAATCCATGCTTTTTCAGCTCTATTAATCATGAATGGAATGAATCAAGCCTTTTTGGAAATAAGTTCATTTCGTCTATTTTATGTTTATGCTAATTGTGACCGAATTGTGACAACTTTTTGTCTATTTAGACGAAAAGTTGAAACAAAACTTTCAAAAAGGACAATTCTACTTATAAAAAAAGGTTATGGAATGTTTCATCCATAACCTTTTTTCAGCTCTATTCTACAACTCATCCACCGTACTTCATGTGATTTTTGTAGAGTTATTTTATTTTTATTCATCGACATCAAAACAAAATCTTGAAAAAACTTCCCACACGAGTTCATTTCTACTACTTACCCCAGTCTTTTCAAAAATGGATTTTAAATGATCTTGTACCGTGTATATAGATATACAAAGTTCATGGGCTAATTCCTTTGTCGACATACCTGTAAGAATTTTACGTATTACTTGCTTCTCACGTGTTGTAAAACTATACACTTCCGTAATAAGCGGAAAGATTTCTTCCGGTCTTGCTCTTTCGAATAGAACAACATAACCACCCTGAAAACTACTTGTACGTTCTAACTTACTGGCCCGAATGATTAAAAAATGTCCATAGGCTAAAGGTATACAAACTTTTTCTTCTCTATTCATACAACCTACATTATATTCGTTAGCCTTTACTTTCGAACAAACCGCACGTATTGGCCTTGGTATTTCTTTTATATTTAACTGTTCATACTTTCTAAGATTTGAAAGCCAATCGCTGCCATCTTGATTCCAATATAATAAATTAAAATCCTCACTTAATATAATCGTACCTGTCCCTATTACCTTCTCTTCTGAAAAAGGTTTAGGAAATGCCTTTTTTAAAGCCTCTCCAGCAATCGGGACTACCATTGCTAAATACTTACAATTATCTATATGAAAAGCGGGACTTGTACTCCCTCGAAATAAACTAAGATGCCCAAAACAGTTCCCCTTACTCATACAAACGCCCCTTAATTCATCTCCAAAACTTGCTGGTTTTAAAATATTTCGGTATCTAGAGCTTTTCTTTTGTTCACCATTTGTCACCATACTAAGAGAAGCAACATGAGGATAGTGTTCTGATAAATATTTAAATTTATTAAAATCATCTTCTAGAAATTCATTCATAAACAATTGTGGATGAATCTTTTCAACACTTTCATCCGTAAATGCCCCAGTAGATAAAAAAGAAATTGGGTCTATAGCTGTAAAACAAGCGGCGTCAAAATCAATGACTTTACGTATTAAGTGGAGAAATGACTCTTGAAATGTCCTTATAGAACTTATACGATTCGCTACCATTGTAATTTCTTTCGTTATTTTTTCATACATCCTCTTCCCCCCAGATTTACGGGATTGTTTCCCTTCATAATTTCATTCCATAATAAACCTATAACACACATACTTAGGAGGTTAAAAATGAATTGGAATGATACTACCGTAAATTCATATGAACAAAGAATTCCATGTAAAATCCCAGGCTACTACAACCTATATGAAATGATGAATCATTTCTTGTTTACTACACTCCCTAAAGAAAATATGAATCCAAATTTTCTAGTTATAGGTGCTGGTGGTGGACAAGAAATTCTCTCAATAGGCAAACAAAATAGCAACTTATCTTTTACAGGTGTTGATCCATCTGAAAGCATGCTACAGCTAGCTAAAAAAAGAATTGAAAGCGCAGGCATACAAAATCAAATTCACTTTGTACATGGAACTGTCCATTCATTATTAACCAATCCATTATTTGACGCTGCTACTTGTATGCTTGTTCTTCATTTCATCCCAACTATTAAGGAGAAAAAAGAGCTTCTTAATGAAATTAGTAGTCGCTTAAAACCTGGTGCTCCATTCTTTCTCTCTACAATAAATGGTGTACCCCATACAAGTATGTTTTCTGCACAATTGAATGCTTGGCGCAACCACATGTTGCAAAATCAAATTCCATTAGAAGATTGGAACCGATTTGAAAATTCTTTTGAAACAGAAATATTTCCTATTTCCGAAACGAATCTACTAGCTATCATGAAGGAATGTGGATTTACTCAAATCAATCGCTTTTTCACAAGCTTTTTAATTGATGGATACGTAGCAATAAAACAATAATGAAAAAAGGTAAGCAATTGCTTACCTTTTTTCATATACGTCTTCTACACTTGACTAATAAATCTCAATCCTTTACTTAAAGAAGTCGGCACAACAGATGCATGATTCTCCCCTTCAGCTTCATAAAACATAAATCTAAACTGATCGTGTTTTACTTGGAGAAGGCGCTCTGATAATTCGTTTGCACCTAAAACCATATGCTCTCGTTCCAATGACCCAACTGTAAGGAATACTCCCGTTTCAACCTTAGCATTGTTTAATTCACTTATAAGATTCTTTTCTTTTTCAAGCACGGATTGGTTATTCCACCAAATAGATGGACTACTTATAAAATAATTTTGAAAGGCATTTACGTTTGTGAATAGTATATGTAAAGCAAATAGACCGCCTAAAGAATGTCCAAATAACGTTTGCTTTCCTTTATCAATCTCAAATTCCTTTTCAATTTGTGGTTTCAATTCTTCTTCAATAAAAGTAAAGAAATTATGCGCTCCCCCTGTTTTAGGCCACGGTTTACCGTCCGGTTTTAACGGGGCATCTTTTGAAATTACGACAGGTGTAAGATCATAGCATCTTTCTTCTCCTGAAAATGCCCCTTCAATACGATAACCAATACCTACTATAATAGCTGGTGAAACACCTGTTTTCTCTGCTCTAACTGATTGTATTTTAACCGCTTCATGGAATGTTTGAAAAAAGGCATTGCCATCTAATACGTATATAACAGGATATCCTGACTCTGGTGCTGGCTGCCTCGGCTTTGAAATATGAATTTGATATTCTTTACCTTCTAATTTTGAATACATTTTCCACTGTTCTGTATTAAATGTAATAACCTGCTGTTTTTCAATAGTAGTATTCATCTTACATCCCCCTTCTTAACTCGTTACATATATTTCTACTTTCTCTTCTTGAGATACAACGCTATCGTAACCGAAACAAACAGGAGACCCATTATACGGATCAATCATGACACGTGCATCAATATGAAATACTTCTTTTAACACTTCATTTGTAATTATTTCTTCTGGGCTACCAGTTGTAACGATTTCCCCTTCCTTCATTGCAATAATTTCATCTGAAAACCTTGCTGCATGGTTAATATCATGTAATACCATAACGACCGTACAATTATGTTCTTTATTTAACTTCTCCACAATTTGTAATACATCTAATTGATGAGACATATCAAGATATGTAGTTGGCTCATCTAATAGCAACACTTCTGTCTCTTGTGCTAAAGCCATCGCTAGCCATACCTTCTGTCGTTGACCACCTGATAAATTTGCAATTTGTCTCGTTCGAAATTCAGAAGTTTTCGTTATTTCTAATGCCCAATCAATCATTTCTTTATCTTTTGAAGTTAACTTATTTACGTTATTTCGATGTGGATAGCGTCCATAAGAAATTAACTCTTCTACTTTAAGCTCCCCTGGTGCAATTGGAGTTTGCGGAAGTAAAGCTAACTGCTTCGCAATTTCTTTCGTTGGAATTGTATTTAAATCCTGTCCTTGCAAATATACTTTACCGCTCTTTTGCTTTAAAATTCTTCCCATTGTTTTTAACAATGTCGATTTCCCGCACCCGTTTGGTCCTATAATTGTCGTTACTTTTCCTTCTTGTATTTCCACATTTAAATCGCGAAACACTGTAAGCTTTTCATAACTCGTTTCTAAATTTTTTGCACTTAAAATACTCACTTTTATTCCTCCTCTTACGCTTTCGCCTTATAAAGTAAATATAAGAAATACGGTACACCGACAATAGAAATAACGATCCCAACAGGTAACTCTACAGGGGTGAAAACTGTTTTTGCAATAAAGTCTGAAGCTATTACAAGGAACATTCCGATTACTCCACACGTAGGAATTATATATTTATGCTGAATACCGACGAGCCTTTTCGCTATATGCGGTGCCATTAATCCAATGAAACCAATACTTCCTGAAACAGCAACACATGCACTCACAAGTCCGATACTACTTAATAGTAAAATGGATTTCTCTCGTTCTACTGCAACACCTAAACTTGTAATACTCGTTTCTTCCAATTGAAATAAATCTAATAAATAAGCTTTCTTTTGTATAAGCGGAATTAAAATGATAAGCCACGGTAACATAGCAACAATATACTTCCAGTTTGCACTATATATGCTTCCAGACACCCAAACTGCAGCCATCTCGAAATCAGTTGACTTCATTTTGAGCGATAAATACATAGAAAACGCTCCAAATCCAGATCCAATTGCAATCCCTGTTAATAAAAGACGTTGCGAGTCTAACTTACCGTTTTTCCAAGAAAACAGATAAATTATTATAGCGGCTCCTAGCCCACCGACTAAACCAAACATCGGCATCATCATAATAGAAACCCAGTCTGTGCTCTTTAATTGTCCTTGAAAGAAAAACATAAAAATGACAATGGCTGTTCCTGCCCCGGCATTTACACCTAAAATACCTGGATCTGCCAATCCATTCCTCGTAATCCCTTGAATTACAGCACCCGCAACACCGAGGCCTAATCCTACTAATCCAGCAATTACAATGCGCGGAAGGCGAAACTCAAAAATAACTAAATCATGGTCTGGTACTGGATCTATTCTAAAGAGTGTTTTAAATACATCTGTAATCGTAATATCAAACGTACCATTCGTTAAACTAATATAAATAGCACATAATATTAAAAATATACTAATCCCCATTGTCATTCCAAAACGTTGACTTGAACTTTTAAGCATGTCTCTCTCCTCCTCTTGTACGGATTAAATAAAGGAAGAAAGGAATTCCAATTAAGGAAGTAACGACTCCAATTGGTGTTTCAAATGGATAGTTTACAAATCTACTTAAAATGTCACATAATGCTAAGAAAACTCCACCAATAACGCCTGCGCAAGGCAAAATCCACTTATAATCTACCCCAATTATAAAGCGCGTAATGTGTGGAATAATTAAACCTACAAAACCAACTTTCCCCACTAAAGCAACTGCTGTTCCTGTTAAAAAAATAACTGATAAAATTGCCATCGCTTTAACTAGTTTTGTACGCTGCCCTAGATTAATAGAAACTTCTTCTCCTAAAGAAAGAATGGTAATAGATTTTGATATTAACAGTGCTAAAATTATACCAATTATCCCAAATGGTATCGTGATTTTAATGATATTAGGGTCCACTTGATCTAACTTTGCATTAAACCAAAAACTAACATTTTGAGAAATTTGGAAATATGAAGCCATTGCAGCCGATACACTACTTAAAAATGTTCCAATAACTGTCCCTATAATTGCTAATCTAACTGGGGATAAGCCATTTTGAAGGAGTGAGCCAAAACCAAACACTATACCGGCTCCTAGTGCAGAGCCAATCATTGAACATAAAACCATACCAATCGATGACATTCCCGGAAGAAAAATCATACAAAGTGTAATAACAAAGGCTGCACCATCCGTCACACCCATAATAGAAGGGGATGCAAGATAGTTTCTTGTCATCCCCTGCATAAGTGCTCCTGATATGGCTAGAAATGCTCCGACTAAAAGAGCTGCAACTACCCTTGGTAAACGTGAAGTAATAATAATATTATGATTTACATCGCTTGAATCAAAATGAAATAAAGCATTCCACACTGTTTCAGCATCAATGTTTTTCGCCCCATATAAAACAGAAAGTATAACTGTAAATAAAATCAATATGGGTGCTATACATAAAATGGTTACTGGTACCGCATTCGTTTTCTGCATATCATTCAACGCACCTTACTTATTGTATTATTTAGATAAATTTTTCACTGCTTCTTTTAAGAATGCTGTTTTACTCCAAGCTGTGCCACCTTGGGCCATTGGATCTACAACGTTTACAAATACTTTCTTTTCTTTCGCAGCATTCATACTTTGCCAAATTGGATTGCTTTCAATTTCTTCTAGCACTTTCGGGTTTTTATTTTCACTTGCCTCATATTGTAAGAAAACATAATCTGGGTTAAGTTCAGCAAGTTTTTCAAATGAAATTTTCTCTTGTGCTTTTACAGTTTTAAGTTGTTCTGGAGCAGTTAGTCCAAGATCTTTATAAATTACAGGGTTGAAGTATACTCCTTCTGGATATAGGAATAATTCATTTGCTCTTAGTCTAATTACAAGTACTTTTTTGTCTTTTAACTTATCTCCTAATTTTGCTTTTGCTTTTTCAGCGTCCGCATTGTAATCTTTAATAATTTTTTCTGCTTTATCTTTTTTACCAGTTAATTCTCCCATTAACTTTAAGTTATCTTCCCAATCTGTTGAAACGTGTGATACCGGGAACGTCGGAGCTACTTTCGTAAACTTTTCAGCTGTTTCTGCTGGGAATTTCGTACTAGATGTAATAACATCCGGTTTTAATTGAAGTAATGTTTCAAAATTAGGTTGCATTTTTTCACCCACAGATTTTGCACCCTCTAATTCTTTTTCAAGATACTTTGGTAATTTACCACCTACAGTAATTGCACCGACTGGTTTAATTCCAAGTACTGCTGCATCTTCCATTGACTCTAAACTAGCTGTCGCAATTTTATCTACTTTTGCTGGTACTGTGTATTCTTTACCTAAATATGTAATTTTTCGTTTTTCATCTTTTTTTGTTTCCGTAGCTTTTGTCTGTTGCTTTTGTTCCCCTGAAGTTTTATCCGTACTATTACATGCTGCTAAACCTACACTTAAAACTGTAACCATCCCTAATGTAAATAACTTCTTGTTCATCTTTATATATCTCCTCTCAAAACTTGTAAATAGATTATTTTTATATGAAAACTTAACTACATGAAACTTGTCCCAAACATATATTTCATTAGATTAATAATTTTATCCGGAACTCATTCTCATTCACTTCCCCTAAACTATAATTCTTTTACACTTCATCCATCGATAACCTTTTTCAATGATAATGATTATCGTTACTAAGTATATATTTAATATGCAATTATTTCAAGAATGATTTGAAAAATTTTAACAAACTGAATTAAAAAGAAGTATCCGCCTATTATTAGCGAGATACTTCCTTTTTTAGAAATTTATATGTAATTCAACTGGACAATGGTCTGATCCCATTATTTCACTGTTAATTTTCGCCTCTGTTATTTTGTCTTTCATTCTTTCCGAGACAACAAAATAATCTAAACGCCATCCAATATTTTTTGCTCTCGCTCCCATACGATACGACCACCACGAGTATGCTCCTTCCTGATCAGGATAAAGGTAGCGATACGTATCAACAAATCCTTCTTCTAAAATACGTGTAAACTTCTCCCTCTCCTCATCAGAGAATCCAGGGTTTTTACGGTTACTTTTTGGATTTTTTAAATCTATTTCTTTATGCGCGACGTTTAAATCTCCGCAAAAAACAACTGGTTTCTTTTCATCTAATCGCTTAATATAGGCCCTGAAATCATCTTCCCATTCCATTCTGTAATCTACACGTTCTAATCCTCGTTTAGAATTTGGTGTATACAGCGTTATCATATAAAAATCATCAAATTCTAACGTAATAACTCGTCCTTCTTGATCATGCTCTTCAATCCCTAAACCATATGTAACAGAAATCGGTTCTTTTTTCGTGAAAATAGCCGTTCCTGAGTAGCCTTTTTTCACAGCATAATTCCAATATGTATAATATCCCTCGGGATTTAAATCAATTTGTCCACTTTGTAATTTAATTTCCTGTAAACAAAATATATCTGCATTAGATTCTTCTAGATATTCTAGAAATCCACCTTTTGCAATAACTGCTCGCAAACCATTTACATTCCATGAAATCAACTTCATCTATGTTCCTCCTCTTGATGTGCATTTTCAATTTTCATGCTAACACAAAATAGATACCCTATCATAGTTTCATCTTTGTAATCTTGCTCTTACATTCGTAAATACGTACATACGTACTTTATTCAGGTTATACTAATGCCAGAGGTGATGTTCTGTGCATAATGAAGAGTTCACAGTAACAAATGAGTATTGGCAAGCAATTATTCATAATGACTCCACATATGATGACAAATTCTTTTACGCTGTAAAATCAACCGGTATTTTTTGCCGACCATCATGTAAATCGAGAATACCGAATAAAAACAATGTACGTATTTTTCTTAAGGCAGAGCAAGCATTACATGAAAATTTTCGTCCGTGTAAACGTTGTAAACCAAACGGGCTAACTTTACCTAATGAAGAATGGGTAGAGCAAATTAAAGAATATATCCAAAAACATTATTGTGACGTGCTAACCCTCGACTTGCTCGCAGAAATATGCCATGGTAGCCCTTATCATCTACAACGCACTTTCAAGAAAATTGTAGGGATTAGTCCAATAGAATATATACAGCAATTCAGAATTAAAAAAGCGACAGAATACCTTTCACATACAAATCAACCCATTATGGAAATTAGTACTGATGTCGGGATAGAAAATCCGGAGTATTTCGCGACTTTATTTAAAAAGAAGACAGGATTTACCCCTACTGAATATCGAAAAAAGAACGGAATAAAAGAGGTATGAAATAATGAAACCATATGAAAATAAAATTATATATTGGACATTGCTTATTCATAAACATTGGCGTATGCATATTGCAGCTACTTCAAATGGATTATGCTTCATCGGATCGCAAAATGAAACTTTTGAAGAACTAAATACGTGGGCTAGCAAAAAACTGCCACAACATACATTCATCCAAAATCCAGATTATCTGCAAACATATACAAAAGAACTTATCGAGTATTTGGAAACCAAACTAGAAACCTTTACAATTCCTATCGATGTTTACGGAACTGCATTTCAATTAGCTGTTTGGAATACGGTACGTGAAATTCCTTATGGGGAGACACATTCTTATTCAGAGATTGCGGAAAGAATTCAAAAACCTAACGCTGTACGTGCAGTTGGGACTGCCGTTGGGGCAAATCCTCTGCTTATCACTATTCCTTGTCACCGCGTTATTGGGAAAAATGGTAAACTTACCGGTTTTAGAGGTGGTTTAGAAATGAAAAAAGAATTGCTCAAATTAGAAGCGCTTCGGGAGGAGTAAATATGACAGAGGATTGTAATGAAATATTGTCTTTAGTCGTTCCAAAAGAATTTAGTTTTCAAGAAAACTTACGCTATCTATCGCGTTCTAAAAATGAATGTATGTTTCATATTGAAAATAATAAAATCTATAAAGTCATTCCTGTTCAAAACATAAATCCATTAGTTGAAATTGGTTTTAATGCCGATAGTAATATTCAAATACGTTTTTTAGGAGAATCATATGTCTCTGAAAAATGGGCACACGATGCCGTATCTAACTATGTAAAAGAGTGGTTTGATTTAACTACTGATTTAGCTCCCTACTATAAATTAGCTAAACACGACCCACTCCTTCAAAAACCCATTAAAGAATTTTACGGTCTTCGTACTTTGGGAATTCCGGATTTATTTGAAGCACTATGCTGGGGGATTCTAGGTCAACAAATCAACCTCACATATGCCTATACTCTAAAAAGAAGATTAGTCGAAAATTTTGGCGATTATGTAGATTGGAACGGTAGAAAACATTGGATATTCCCATCACCTGAAGTAATAGCAAATTTAGATGTAGAAGATCTCGCAACATTAAAAATGACTACAAGAAAGTGCGAATACTTAATTGACGTCGCGCAGCTCATTACAGAAGGTAAATTATCAAAAGAATCTCTATTACAAATACAAGACGTGAAGCAAGCTGAAAAACAATTAACTAGCATTCGCGGTATAGGGCCATGGACAGCTCACTATGTTTTGATGCGTTGTTTACGATTCCCTTCAGCTTTTCCAATTGATGATGTTGGTTTGCATAATGCAATTAAATTTATAGCAGGTTCCGAAAAGAAACCGACTAAAAATGAAATAAAAGAATTTGCATCAAATTGGACAAATTGGGAGTCTTACGCGACTTTTTATTTGTGGCGGGTGCTATATTAAAATTTCCTAATAAAAAATAGATAGGGAAACCTATCTATTTTTTCACATGTAAAAACTTCACACATACTGGCTCTGGAACATTTACGTCCGTCTGTACAAGCGTTAGCTCCCCTGTCATTTCATCCCTAGCAAATAAAGTCAAAGTATTAGATCTTTCATTCGCTGCAATTAAAAATTTCCCATCCGGATCTAAAGAAAAATCACGTGGCCAATCCCCTTCTGTCGATACTGTTTCAATAAAAGCGAGCTCTCCATTGTGCTCATTCACTCGGAAAACCGCGATACTATTATGTCCCCTATTTGCTGCGTAAACAAACTTGCCATCAGAAGAAATGTGAATTGCACTTCCGTAACTATCTTTTCTAAAATCTTCAGGTAATGTAGAAATGTATTGTTTTTCTTTAAAACTGCCACTCTTTGCATCATATTGAAGTACAATAATCTCTGAACTTAATTCTGTCATAACATATGCATACTGCGCACTTGGATGAAATATAAGATGCCTTGGACCACTACCATGTTTTACAGATAACCGTGTAACTTCTATTAGTTCTCCATCACTTTCTTTATATGTAATCACCTTGTCTATTCCTAAATCAACTGCTACTACATATTTTTCATCAGGAGTAAAATCTATATAATGAGCATGTGCCTTTTCTTGCCTTTCCTTATTTGGTCCTGACCCTTTATGTTCTACAATTACCGTAGCAGCATTTAAACTTCCATTATCCTTTTTCATTAAATAGGACTCTACTGTTCCTTTATGATAATTAGCTGCTACTACTATACTATTCTCCCGATTCACACTTACATAGCACGGCGATGCCCCTTCTAAAACTTGCATGCTAATCGAATTTAGATTACCGGATTTATTATGAATAGAAAAACTAGCAATTCCACCTAACCCATTATCTTTCGCAACAGAATAAAGGTACTCGTTGTTATGACTAATCGTTACATATGTCGGACTTCCTATATGAGCTGCTAATTCAATCCCTTTAAGTTCTCCGATGTTCGTATCAAGTATAAATTTATAAATCCCCTTACTCTCTGCTTTGGTATATGTCCCTATATAACCATGAAACTGATTTTCACTCATAACATTTCCCCCTTTTACAAACGTCTTGTAACAAGTTTCACTTTGTATTTTTTACTATAGAAAAGAACCAAGTAGCACTTCATTACTACTTGGTTCTCTTTTTAAGCTTGTTCTTCAAATCGTCTTGCGATTTCTACAATTACTTGAACAGCTTTTTCCATAGTATCTACCGAAACATACTCAAATTTACCGTGATAGTTTTCACCACCAGTGAAAATATTTGGCGTTGGTAATCCCATATATGATAATTGCGAGCCATCTGTTCCACCGCGAATTGGATGAATATTCGGTTCAATATTTAAACTTTTCATTGCCTCATACGCAATATCAACAATTTCTCTCACCGGTTCAATTTTTTCAAGCATATTATAATACTGATCATTCATCTCTAAAACGATTGCATCTTCGCCGTACTTCTCTTGCATGTTTTTCACAATATCTTTAATGTTATTTTTACGCGCTTCAAAATGATTACGATCAAAATCTCGAATAATATAGTAAGCTTTACTTTGCTCGACATCACCATTTAAAGAGAGTAAATGATAAAACCCTTCATACCCTTCAGTATATTCTGGCGCCTCTTCTACTGGCAACTGTCTATCGAATTCCATAGCGAGTTTACTTGCGTTACGCATTTTGTTTTTCGCTGTTCCAGGATGTGTATTTGTCCCTCTAAAAGTTAATTTGGCACTTGCAGCGTTAAAACTCTCATATTCTAAACCACCTAATGGACCTCCGTCCATTGTATAAGCAAACGATGCACCAAACGCTTCTACATCAAAATGCGATGGTCCACGGCCAATTTCTTCATCTGGTGTAAATGCTACTCTTATTTTTCCATGCTTAATTTGCGGATTATGTATTAAATAATTCATTGCGACCATGATTTCTGTAAGACCAGCTTTATCATCTGCTCCAAGAAGTGTTGTACCATCAGTTGTAATAATTGTATGTCCTTTATATGATGGTAATTCCGGGAACTGTTCAGGTGTTAACACAACATTTAATTCTTCATTTAACGTAATCGCATTACCATCAAAATTTTCATGAATTTGTGGTTTTACGTTTTTCCCTGTAAAATCTGTTGCTGTGTCTAAATGAGCTAAAAAGCCGATTACAGGAACATCCTTATCTGTATTAGCAGGCAGTGTTGCCATTACGTAACCTTTTTCATCCATCGTCACTTCTGATAACCCAATCTCTTTCAACTCTTCCACTAATAACTTACCAAACTCAATTTGCCCTGGTGTTGTAGGCACTGTATGACTTTCTTCATTTGATTGTGTATCAATCTTTACATATCTCGTAAATCTTTCAATAAGTTCTTGTTTCAAATTCGTTCACTCCTTTTATAGTTCTCTCTCTATTATAATCCTTATAACGAAATATTTTAACTTTTTTGACTGTGAAAATATATATCCATTTACATTTTTAATAAATCATAAAAAGACATAACATTTGTACATTTAAATTCAAACATGTAATATACATCATTATATATTGGGAGGTTTTAAAGATGAGGCTAACTCTCTTTCGCTATTTTCTTTTTTTCCTAGGATTAATTTTTTTTGGACTTGGAAATGCTCTCGCAGTCAAAGTTAAATTCCTCGGTTTACATCCTTGGGAAGTTTTAAATATGGCTCTCTACCAACGGTTTGGGTGGACAATTGGTACTTGGAGTGTCATATGTGGATTATGTCTCGTTCTTATCTCTTTACTAGTAGATCGAAAATATATAAACGTGGGCACATTTTTAAATGCACTACTTATCGGTCCTATTATGGACTTTTTCTTACAATCAAAAATCCTTCCAAACGCTAGTGATTATTTATGGATAAACTTACTCATTTTATTTTTTGGTATTACAATTACAGGAATTGGGGGCGGCATGTACGTCGCGGCTGGCATTGGTGCTGGACCACGCGATGGATTCATGCTTACCATTTCTGACAAAACTGGGTTATCTATTAGCCGTGCTCGAATCATTGTAGAATGCTTTGTACTAGTCATTGGATTCATGCTAGGAGGTCCTGTTTTTATCGTAACTTTTCTATACACTTTTATTCAAAGTCCAATATTCCAGCATTCATTTAAGGTATTTCAAAAACTCTTACATACTTTAAATAACAAAAACAAAGAACGTATTAGTGAAAATATTTAAAACTCAACTTAATGCAAAAGAGTGTGTTTTAAAAGTAATTTTTAAAACACACTCCATATACCCCATTTCATTCTTCTCTCCATAATCTCTCTACATTCATTAATTGCTCTTCTTTAAATTCTAGCTTATATATATCCGGTTTGGATGTATTCATTAAAAATTCAAGTCCATATTGATTATCAAAATAGTTCATCATTAGTGTCATTACAAGCCCATGTGTACCAATTACAATTTTATGTCCTTGAAAATTCATTAATATTTCTTTTAACACTCTCACTACTCTTCGCTGACAATCCGCATATGACTCTCCATCTGTCAGTGCATATTCTGGATTAAAAAACATCTCCTTTACAAGTGGGTACACTTCCTTATCCGATATAATTTTATTTTCATTTGAAAACTTACACTCTTTAAGATCTTCATATACTAACATTTCTTTTTCATGGAGATTCGCTGACTCTTCTATCGTTAACATAGCCCTCTTATACGGACTTGAAATGAAAGTATTAATTCCCTCTGTTTCTAATATCTCAGTTATTCTTTGAGCATCTAAAATTCCCTTCTCAGTTAATCCACGTGTTCTTTCATTTCCTTCTAATTTTGGCGATTCACCATGCCTAACCATATAGATATATGTATTCATAATTCCTCCCTTTTCTATATCCCTCTTTAAAGACATGACTATCAACCCATAAGAATATACGTTCTTATTTCATATCTTTCCAGAACAAATTATCAAATGTTAATCTTCAGATAAATTCACAAAAAAGCTTCCCCTTGATTTTATCCCATTCAAGGAAGCTTATATATATTTTCTTTTACACTATCAAAACTCGAAACGTCTTTCTCCTCTAGTTTCGCCACACCTCATTCTTCTATTTTCATCAATACAATTCTCCAACCATCCGGATCTTCTATCGTTATCCCCTTTTCTTTCCAATACGGATTTTCTGGATTTACTTCACCATACCCCATTGTATGCAGCCTTTTACTCACTTTTTTCATTTCACTATCTTCTCGCATGTAAAATACAAGTAAGTTATCTTTTGTTGGAGCTGGACATGGGCTCCCATCTATATATCTTGTAAATTCTAAATGATATTCTTCATCTGGTAGTCCAAACATGACGCCATCGTAACCTTCATGACCGTAAAATTCACCTATACGCTTTAAACCTAATCCTTTTTCATAGAATGCTATAACCTCTTCAAACTTATCTGTTGGACGTGCTATTCGAAACTTCACCCAATTTTTCATGCTTTTCCTCCCATACTAAAAACGTAATGAATGACTATATTTTATTGTATATTCTTAAAACATTTTTGAAATCCCTCATTAGTATGAAAATAGATACATACAAAGGTGTTACTTACTAGCCTATAACAATCAAAAACTCACCTAGAAAGAAAATCCCATCATTTTATATGCAAATTTGCATCTCCACTTGCAAAGTACTAAAAAACCTTTAAAATATACTGGATGACTAAATATACAATTCCCATCTAAAATCTTGATACACTAAAAATCATTAAATGTAGTGTTTTTTCATTTTCAAGAATTATTGCACTCTTGTTTTTTTCCTTATAAGCATGCTTTTTATAAGGAAATCTGATACAATCCTTAAGTAATATTATTACGTATAGATATTACGAATATAGTACATACTTAAAGAAGGTGATTTTTTTGAAATTAAATAAAAATTTACAGCTATGTATATTAATCACAACATTAATATGCTATTCAATCTATTTTATGTTTTTCTTTCTGTTCCCTACTAATTTTTCAAATTTCAATGTACGCTTCGCTTCACTCATCGTTGAAGTCATTACATTTATATCGCTAATTTACTCTATATACTCTAAAAAAGTTAGTTCAAATCCTTTTTGGATATGTATTACAATTGCAATTGGTAGTTTTTTATTAGGAAAAGTAGTATATACGTATCAAGATACCTTTTTCGAACTTCCAATACATCATTTTACTATTTCTGATGTATTTTACATGTTTTTTCTATTCTTCTGCCTTATCGCTTTCTGCTATAAGATCTTAAAAGAATGCACTAAATGGGAAAGAGCTTTCTTTATTTGTGATATATGTATAGTACTTACTTCCATATTCACATTAGAATGGTATTTATTTAATCAGCCAAATTTAAATATATTCTCACTTTCACTCGGTGATATTTTCCTTTCATTTCTATATCCAATTGCAGATCTATTATTTCTTCTACTAGGTGTTAGTCTCTTTTTCCGCCCAACAATTTTTAAGTCCAAGCGGAAAATTTATATCTTTATTTTTGTATTGATTAGTTCTGCAACTTTTAACTATATTTATTTTTACTTAAATACCCATTTATCAACTGACACTATAACATTTTTACGTCTTTTATATAGAATACCTATATTGCTTATCGCAATAGCTGGGTCTATTTCAGAAGATGATAATAGCCATAAAAATTATTTCATTGTAAACCCTATACTAGGAAAAAAAGTATTAGTCGTATTTCCCTATCTTGCTGTTGCAATACTAATCGGGTTTACATTAAAAGAACAAACATCGTCTTCAACTCTCATTACAGGAAATTGTATCGCTTTTGTTTTCGTACTTATTCGCCATTCTATTGTGCGTATGCAAAACGACACCCTAACAAAACGTTTACAAGTATTTAATGCTCAACTAGAAGAAAAAGTTACTTTAAGAACTTCTGATTTAGTCCATAAATCAGAGGCCCTATCTCAGAAACAACAAAAATTCAAATCATTATATGAATATCATCCTGATCCCATTTTTACGATTGATTTAAATGGAATATTCTTAAATGTAAATAAAGCAGGAAGTATACTACTTGGAGCACCAACGAACGAGTTACTTGGTGAGACATGTTTTTCTATTATTTTAGATGCAGATAAACATAAACTGATATCTGCATTAGAAAAAGTTAAACAACAAGAATCAGCATCCTTACAACTTAGTTCTCAATATAAAGATGGCTTTACTTATTTTTTATACGTTACCATCGTTCCTATTATGATAGATGGACAAATTTCTGGAAGCTATATTATGGTAAAGGATATTACCGCACTAAAAAAACAACAAGAAGAAATAAAATATTTAGCATTCCACGATACTGTAACGAAAATTGGGAACCGATCCTTTTTCCATAGGAAGTTAAGAAAATTTATAAAAAATGCTCAAACAACACAAAGTGAGTTTGCATTATTATATTTAGATTTAGATCGCTTTAAAGTAATTAACGATACACTTGGACATTCGTCAGGTGATTACATATTAGAAGAAGTAGCAAAACGTTTCCAATCATGTCTTCCATCACATACTCATCTGTCAAGAATCGGTGGTGATGAGTTTACAATCTTAATTGAAAACCATACTGACGAAGATTCCTTATTCGAGTTATGTAACCAATTATTTGAAAGCATGGAAAAGCCGTTTGTCATACATGAGCATAAATTAACTTTATCACTGAGTATCGGTATCTCCATTTATCCACATTCCGGAATCGATACCGCTACACTTCTGAAAAACGCTAATGTTGCAATGTATGATGCAAAGGCAAAAGAGCTTAACTCTGTCTCTATTTATGACGATGTAATCGCTAAAAAAATCGAAAGACGATTACGATTAGAAAAAGATTTACCAAACGCAATACAAAATGAAGAATTGTTCCTTTTGTATCAACCTCAAGTTGATAGTGAATCTAATAAAATTATCGGTGCAGAAGCTTTAATCAGGTGGAATCATCCTGAATTAGGTGTTATTTCTCCATACGAGTTTATTCCGATTGCAGAAGAAACACTACAAATTATTCCAATAGGAAAATGGACATTACAGCAGGCTTGTGAGCAAATGAAACGTTGGCACGCACTCGGATATTCGCATTTAAAAATAGGGGTAAATTTATCTGCTAAAGAATTTGAACAAGAAGGATTTGTAAAATCTATTTCTTCTACTTTAGCAACTACAGGCTTACCAGCAAGTTCCCTTGATCTAGAATTAACAGAACGAATTGCAATGATGGATGAGAGAGAAACATTGATAAAACTGCGTACACTAAAAAGTTTAGGGATTCACATTTCAATCGACGACTTTGGTACAGGCTATTCTTCCCTAGCCTACTTACCTTTATATCCAATCGATACGTTAAAAATCCCAAGAGAATTTATTACAATGTCTGAAACGTGTGAAGATGGAATGGAAATCATTAAAACAATCATCACATTAGCAAATACATTAGGAATGTCCGTCATTGCTGAAGGCGTAGAAACGAAAGAACACGTAAATTTCCTTCAAAAAAATAAATGTCAGTTTATTCAAGGTTACTATTACAGTAAACCTATTTATGCCAATGCATTTACTAAGCTGTTAGAAAACGGTATTCGTCCATAGTAAATCAAAATGCATATAACTCTATACGGAATGTAATCGTTATAGGTAATAATGAATTTGAACAACTATAGTAAAAAGGAAAGAAGATACCTTCTTTCCTTTTGTTTTGTTTTGTTTTTCTATTTAAATTTCTATTACTTCACCACTTCATTTATTATATCTATTAATTGATGAATCCCCTCATCATTTGTTTTCTTATATCCATTCATGTTTTGAATATATCTCTCCTTATTTATATACAACTTATTTACCGCATCTGTAAATGTACTGGTGCTTATTCTATCTTGAAGTAATACTTCCGCATACCCTTGCCTAGAAAAATAGTCAGCATTTAAAACTTGATCCCCTCTACTGGAACCATTAGTTAACGGAATAAGTAATATCGGTTTCTTCGAATATAACAATTCTGAAATAGCAGTAGAACCCGCTCTGGAAACTACAACACTTGCCATATTCAGTATATGTGGCAACTCTTCTCCTATATATTCAAATTGCATATAACCTTCCATTCCGATAGAAGGATCCACCTTCCCTTTACCACACATATGAACAATATTAAAACTTAATAATAATGTATCTAAACTTTTCCTTACCATATCATTTATCCACTTAGCACCTTGACTCCCACCCATTATTAACAATACTGGCTTATCTTGCTGAAATTCACAATACCTTCTTCCTCGTAATACGTTACCTCTCTCAATTTCTTCCCTTACAATTGGTCCTACATAAACCTTCTTCTCGTTACTTACATTATCCCCTGTATGAGGAAATGTTGTGCATAGTTTTGTAGCAAAAGGTAATGCTATTTTATTTGCAAGTCCTAACGTGCTATCTGGTTCACGTATTACGATAGGTACACTATTTAACCATGCCCCTACAACTACAGGAACTGAAACAAATCCTCCTGCAGAAAAGATAACGTCAGGCTTTATTTTCTTAATTAATTTATAACTTTGTAAGCAGCCTTTTATAATTTTAAAAGGATCTTTAAAGTTCTCCCAATCCCAATATCTCCGGAGCTTCCCCGTTGAAATACTATTGTACTTAACATTTTGAACTAATAATTTTTCAATTCCATTTTGAGATCCAATATACTCAACTCCCCATCCTTTTTCTATAAATTTAGGAATCAATACCATATTAATCATTACGTGTCCGGCTGTACCGCCCCCAGTAAAGAGAATCGTTTTATTCATAGCTTATATCCCACCTTTATCATTAAAAGTCTAGCTTTATAGTAATCTTTCAAATGTACATTAACTTACTATGATTTATATAAATCTTTAACTCCAGACCTATGTCTTGCAAAAGATCTTTGATGAGTTCATAAAAATCATTTCCATACTCACTACATTCATACTGAGTAAAGACTTGGATTACAGGACTAGTTCCTGTATATATTGTTTTGGGTTTTCGATTAACCTTTTCCACATATGCTCGACATGTATTTATCGCCTCATAGATGCTCAAAACATGTTCTTCTTCATCTTTCCAATCCAGCGTATCAACAATCGAAAGCGATAGCATATTTTGATTATTTATAGTCTCATAACAATTCATATATTTCTTACATCCTTTTATATTTTTCATTAAATGCAGATGTCACTACACTTCGCATACTCAAGTACATCTTTTAATGATTGCTGAAATGGGATTTCTGGAACCCAACCTAACTTTTTTATATCCTCTAATACTAAACTTTCATTTGAGCCGCTCTCACTATTCTCTGTTTCTTTTATAGTAAAATTCAACTGTGTTAATCCTTTATATTGTTCCAATACATCTAATAAAGAGCGTTTTACTCCTGATCCAATATTATATTGTTTTCCATTTATACCATCACGTAATAACACATGATACGCTTTAACTGCATCACGTACATCTAGAAAGTCTCTACTATCTTTCAAACTGTTTACTTCAATAATCGCTTTACTTCTACCCGATTCTATATCTATCATTTTTTTTGCGAGAATTGAACAAACACCATTCGATACTCCTGGACCAATTAAATTTGAGGGCTTTGCAATGATAATATTTGAATCCATTAATCCGCCCCAAGCCTCCGCAATAATGACTTGCATAGTTTTACTTAAACTATATGGATTTGAAACTTTTATGTTTTTCATACTATCTGCTTGCAATGTAGATCCTATAACTAATGTTTTACAATGCGAGGCTTCCTGCTTAATGGCTTCTAATAAATATAAAGTCCCTATTACGTTAATCTCTATATATTCCAGAGAAGCTGTCCAAGACTCATTAACTGAGTTTCTTCCTGCTAAATGCAATACATAGTCTGGTTTTATTTGTTTAATTACCTTCATTACTTCACTCTTATTTGTTAAATCACAAGTAATACCATTTTCGATTTTTTCTCTATGTGAACGATTTTGAAACATAGGAATTACATGAAAGCCCTGCTCTAAAAAATATTGGCAAGCATGACGTCCTGTGAATCCATTTGCACCAGTTATTAAAAGGCTCGCATTTCTTTTCATCGTAAAAACCCTCCTTTTTCTAACATTTGTTTCACCTCATGTTTTGTAAGTAAGTCTTGTTGAGAACTAAAACTCTTCACATCCACAAGCGGATAACTAGCATAATATTCTTGAAGTCCTTCTATAGGAATAGTCGGTAGTACCACAAAATAATTTTGATCAAAACTAATACTTGTTTTACTCTCTACCTCAGATAAAAGCATTTCACTTAATTTTTCACCAGGTCTTATCCCTACCTCTTTTATCTTCACGCTTTCTTTTTTCGAATCTTCAATCAATATTCTTGCTAAATCCGTTATTTTACATGCTGGCATTTTCATAACAAAGATTTCTCCTCCTCTTCCTTCAGATGCTGCTTTAAATAACAATCCAACAGCATCTTCAATGGTTAAGAAAAATCTAGTCATATTTGCATCAGTAATCCCTACTTTTGAAGATTGCTTAATTTGCTTTTTAAAAAGCGGTACCACACTTCCACTCGTTCCTAGAACATTTCCGCCACGAACACAAATGAATTTTGTTTTCTTCGTTTGCACATTCGCATGAACCATTAATTTTTCACCAATTGCTTTTGTCATCCCATACGTATTTGATGGATCCGCCGCTTTATCAGTTGAAACATATATAACTTTCTCAACTTGATTCTGGATAGATGCTTCAATTACATTTTGCGTACCATGTATATTTGTTTTTATAGCTTCATAAGGATAATATTCACATACTGGAACATGCTTTAAAGCTGCAAGATGAAATACATAATGTACACCTTGGCAAGCATATATTAGTTGCTCTTTATCACGAATATCTCCAATAATAAATTTCAATCTCTCTTCATTTATAAACTGTTGCTGCATTTCAAACTGAACCGTTTCATTCCTTGAAAAAACTCTAATTTCTTTCGGTGATTTTTCTAATAGTTGTTTTATAAGTTCGTGTCCCCACGAACCTGTACCACCAGTAATTAAAATTATTTTATTAAGCATTCCTTTTCCTCCTACCATACATTTCAATTCAAATTGTATTTATTAAGGTTATTGAATTATTTTCAATTGATTCAAATCATAATCGTCGTTTGTTACATTTAATTGACAAAATAAAAAAACAGAAACTATTTTTTAATAGTTTCTGTTTTTCATTTCACTTCTTAGCAATTAGATTTTCTTTATACTGTTTGAATGATAACTATATTACTGGTTTAAAAAACACCGCTCATTTATTTCTTATACTCGTAATAAAATAAAGTGAAACTTTAATTAGTGGGGATTTTGTCCATCCCCCACTGATTATTAGTTGAATCAATCGGGCTTTTACGAGCAGCCCCAGCCCCACCCTCACCTAACTTCTTTGCTTTAGCCGACTTTTGAGATGGGAGTCTTACTGCTCGTTAATAGCGAGATAAATGGAATGATTCATAACCAATACCACATTTAAACTCATAGAAAAGGGAGGTAATGGAATGTACCAAAGCAATTCAAACAATACGTCTAAAGAATTCTCAAAAGCACTCCCTCTCTCCCTATTCGACGTGAAAAACGAGTTACAACAAAAAAGCGATCTCATCTCTTCTGTTACCATATATAAATTAACGAAAGAAGAGCAACTTATCATCGATAAAATTAAAGCTCAGACAAAAGAACTAAATAAAAATAACGTCACAAGAACACGTGCATACTACCAATTTTACATTCAATATCCCGAAATACATTGGGCACTACTTGGACATATGGTATCACGTAACGGTGGTTGGAATATGACTGATTTAAAGGGAGACTTATATACGAGGATTTTATCAGAGAAGGATCAAATTACATTTTTTTCTTTTTTAGAAAGAGGAAATTGGCTCATTTTTCAAGATGTATATCCTCAATTTTTGCTATATGAACAAAGTGTTAAAAAATCACAAAAGCTATTTCATCTTCTTCCTCACCTAAATGTTTCTACATTTATGGAAACGATGTGGAACGATTTTTGGAAAACAGGTAACAAAAAAACATTGGCGATCGCAACTATTATTAATGAACAAAACTACTTAGAAAAAAGGGTTATTCAAAATGTACACTTTCAAAAGACTGTACTAAATAGTATTGGATTTAAACTCTTTGATTTCTTTCAGTTTAATCATATCCTTTTCCCATTCTACGAAAATGATAAGAAACAAAAAGTATTACTATTTGGTGATACAATGAAACATTTTACGTCCTTGCATGAACGAATCTTAATTGGAAAAAGGTTGTATTCATTGTTATTTCGGGATACACATATTTTATCTCAAATAATAAACTGGGTCCATCACCATCCACATACAGGCTCAAGAAAAGATTATTGGCCTCATTTATTTTCTAGTGTAAATGAATCTTTTTCGCGTGAGTTTTATAAACGCCGAATAAAGAAATGCCAGTTACGTAGTGACGCGTATCGTATATACAGCCCTGCACTCATCTATGCATGGCGGGATATGAAACATGAAGAAGTTGAAAATGAAGATTGGTTTAACGATTGGCAAGTTGTAAATTATTTAGTTGATAAGGAGGAAAATATAAATGGACAAATTACAGAAGACTACTGCAAAACACTCGAAAAAATTGAACTCGCAATTCTCGCAAAGAAAAATGTCCTCCTTCGAGAAGAAGAATGATTTTTTAGCATTATTAGTTACAGTCTTACTTTCTTCTATTATTGGAACTTGCTTAGATGCTTTCTTTGTGCATACACAAATATATTCCTTTCCAGTTAGACCTTTCTCATCTATATTTTCAGTTAACATAGGCTTTACGTTGTTTGTGCTACCAATTTTAACAATCATTTTCATACAAATTTCAAAAACATTATCTGCAGTTTCTAGAACTCTATTTATTATTTTAATAGGGCTTTGTGCTAGTATTTTTGAACAAGTTGCTGAGAGGTTAGGTTTATTTGTACATAACGGGAATTGGCATCATGCTTATTCTTTATTTGGATATATCATTTTCTTTTCTCTTATTTGGAAATTATATACTTGGATGCAAAAATAAAGAGACCGTTATAATAACGGTCTCTCCTTAAGCATAATCTTCAGTTACTGCTACTGAACGACTTTGAAGGCTTTTTGATCGCAAACGATATGCAACTACTTTCTTCTTATATTGCTTTACTACATCAACGTGTTCCTCGTAGCTATATATAGAAAATCTAATCTCTCTTTTTCCTTTCTTCGTCTCCATGACTATCGGTGTACCATTCCCTTGCGGCGGAAAATAATGTTTATCTAAAAATAAAGCCTCGTTAAATTCATGAATAACTTGCAGTTTCATTTCTCCTTCTATACTTTCCCCATCTACCGTTACAGTAGTATTTTCCTCATCAAGTTTTTGGTGTAACTCAAATCTACTAATAATTGATTCTACAACAGAAGTTGGCATACTAGAAACTAGTACTTTAAGAGCACCAAAAATAAATAATGTAACTATAAACCATGTTGTCATTTTAATCATCTCCATTACGCTCTAAAATGAGTAGTGTTATGCTCCTTATTACGATTCATTAATTTTCAAAATAAAAATTTCACTCCATAAGGTACTAATATACTAATAAGTATCCCTGTTACAATCATCGTTACCGAACCGATAGTTGCCTCTTTCTCTCCTTCTTTCACTAGACGGCTCACACCAATAATATGTGATGCACAGCCCATCCCCACTCCTTTTCCAATCGTACTTGTTATTCGGAAAAACTTAAGTACTGTCGGTCCGATAATAGCACCTGTTATTCCTGCAACAACTACAAAACTAGAAGTCATAGATGGAATGCCACCAATTTGATCCGCTAATGAAATGGCAATAGGCATTGTCGCTAATTGTGGTAAAGTTGTTAATATAAGTTCCTTATCTATATTTAAAATTCCACCAATCACTACATTCATACTCGTTAAAGCCACTATACCTATCACTACGCCGATTAGTATCGCTAAAAAGTTTTTCATAAGTATCTTTCGCTCTTTAAATAGAGGTATGGCTAACGCTACAATTGCAGGACTCAAAAAACCTGAAAGAATGTCTCCCCCATTTTCCTTATACTCATGATGAGAAATACCAAATATCAAAAATAAGCAAATCATAATTGCTGTAACTGTTAATACCGGTAACGTAAATGGAAACGTAAATTTTTTATATAACTTTGTCGCCAATAAATAAATTACTACAGTAATAATAATTAAGACCATTTGAATCGTGCACCTTGTCGATTTTATTTTTTTGATGTTACTAATAATTGACTTACATACCCTGAAACAATCAATGTTACTACCGTACTTGCAATTACTAAAAGGAATATAACACTCCCCTTACTTAAAAGAAAAGATCCATATTCCATTAATCCTGTTGTCGAAGGAATTAGAAATAACGGTAAAAATACTATTAACTTTTCTGCCCCGACCTCAAACCACTTTAATGGAAAAATACGAGTAGAAAGGAGTAGAAACAATATTAACATCCCTATTAAACTTCCTGGCATCGACAGATGGAATACTCCTTGAATCCACGTACCAGCTAAGCTAAACACATATAGCACGCCTACTTGAAGTAAAAGCGTCACGTACTTCATTTCTTTCCCTCATTTCCATATTACGCTTCACTATTATGAAATCTCATTTAATGTTTCCGCAAACCTTGTAACTCCAAGCTGAATTTGTTCTACATTCGCTCTGCCAAAAGTAAATCGGACATATTCACTTTTCGAACCTAGGACGCTTCCTGGGACAAATGCTACACCATTTTGTATAGATTCACCTAGTAAATGATATTCATCAAACGTTCCTTGCACTTTGCACCATAAATGTATTCCGCCCTCAGGAACAAAAAATTCAATCTGATCCCCTAATATTTCTTCAAGCTTTCTAATTAACTCATCTCTTCTTTGTTTCAGTTGTCCACGAAGCAACGTAATATGCGTATGAAAATCCTCAGATTCTAAAAATTGGTTCGCTACCCACTGTGTAAATACACTATGACCGAAATCAACTTGCTGCTTCGCATCTGCCAATCTCTCAATTACGCGCGTGGGGCCAATTACCCAACCAATACGTAATCCTGATGCAACAATTTTTGATAATGAGCTCACATAAAGAACATTCCCATTTTGATCCATCGATTTCAATGTTGGATTCACTTCTCCATTAAAAGAAGTCAAACTATACGGATCATCTTCTACAATCGGTATACCAAATTCAGAAGATAGTTCTAAAACCTTTTTACGTCTTGCCAATGAAAGTACCGTTCCAGTTGGATTTTGATAATCCGGATTTAAAAACACCATACGAATGCGATGCTTTTTGTGCAAATCGATTAAGTCATCTGGATTCATACCATGCTGATCAACTGGTAAACGGAATATTTTTAAACCTGCTGATTTAAACATCGGAAGTGAATAACAATAGGAGGGATCCTCAATTGCAATCGCATCTCCAGGCTTTAACAAACATTGAACGATAAGATTAAGTGCTTGCTGAGCTCCAGATGTAATAAGAATAGAGCTTGAATCTGCTTCTATTTGTTTATATTGCTCGACATGTGCCGCAATGGTTTTTCGCAACATTTCATTTCCAAGCGGATGGTCATAACCGAGATTTCCCATAAATGTTTTCTCCGACAAAATTGTTCGAAATCTATCACTCGGAATTAAATCTGATGACAATTCACCACTCGCTAAATTGATTAAATCATCTTTTTGTGTTTCCGTTCGAATTTGTTGAACAAGTGGTACATTAGGTAAGAACGATCCATCCTCAACGTACCTACCCCAGTTCGGTATTCGTTTATGTGACACACCCCATATATCTGTATTCACCCGAGTGCCGCTTCCTTTTTTCCGTTCTACTACCCCAAGTGATTTCAATTCCTCATAAGCAGCTACGACCGTACTCCGGTTCACTTGTAAATTCTGTGCTAACATACGCTCGGAAGGTAATTTTCTATCAGAAGGGAATTCACCGGTAGAAATGCCTCTTTCAATGTAATCAGCAATTTGTTTATAAACTGGTATCTTATCTTCACGATTCGGTTGCCATTCCATTTAGTTCCCTCCTCTCCAAGCTGGTGCCCTGAACTCATTAATAACAGTATTCACTGCAAAAATGGTATTAATCAAGCGCATGATTTAAAAATGCCTCTACCGTCACATTAAAGCTAGTAGGCTGTTCTAAATAAGGCAAGTGCCCACTATTTTTCAACTCAACGAAGGTCACGTTTCTCAGGTGTTTTTCAAATTCTCTCACATACTTTTCCGGAACAAAATAATCATTCTCTCCTCGTATTATTAATGCAGGACATGCAATGTTAGAGAGGTATGGTCTTTGATCGTAATCAACTAATTCAGCGAATAGCCTTTGAATATGCGTCGGATGAATCATTTGTAGGGATTGATGAAATCCTCGGACAATTGCATCATTATCTTCTACTCCCATTGCTCTCAATAACGTATCAGCCCAAGTTTTCCCTTTATCCTGCAAGCTAAGTAAATCATATACTTCAAGTCGTTCTTTACGATCTGCCGGTTCTAAATAGGGAAATGCATTTACAACAATTAAGCTAGAAATAAAACGTGGATATTGAATAGCAAAATCGATACCCACTCTAGCTCCTTTTGAAAGACCACAAATTGTTACTGATTTTAGCTTTAAATGATTACATAACTCATATAAAACATTTGAATATTCTTTAAAACTAATTTCCATCCCTTCGGATTTCCCATGCCCAGGTAAATCGAGTGAGATTACGGTCCATGTCTTCTTGAAGTATTTTCTTTGATATAACCAATTATTCGAATTTCCTCCAAGACCGTGTAAAAACAATATGACAGGACCCGATCCTTCTATATTGTAAAAAATCTTTCGATTCTTATATTCAAAATACATATTCATCACCTTCAGATGTAGCATCACATATTTTTATCTTTGAATGAATATATCCAAAACGGTTCTCTTTCTAACCACTCAACTGTGCCTGAAATACCGTCTTCATACTCCCTTTCCAGCTCATCCACTTTAGTTGTAAATTGTGATGCATGTGCTCGTAATGCTTCCAATTTTTTCGAAACATATTTTTTCACTTCATTTTTAAAACCTGGAGGTCCTATTTCGTCTTCATGATTTTTCGAAAAAGCTACAGCATAAAAGGCTGGTCGTTTACTTTCCGAAATATTAGCTAAGACCTCTACTACTGCTTCCCCTGTTGCATCGTGATCCGGATGAACTGCATACCCAGGATAGAAAGAAATAACTACAGAAGGATTCAATTCTTCAATACAGTTTTGAATCAAGCTTCTTAATTTTCCAGGCTCTTCAAATTCAAGAGTTTTATCACGATATCCCATCATACGTAAATCTTCAATCCCTAAAATATTTGTAGCTCGCTTTAACTCTTTCTCTCTAATTGTATATAAAGATTCACGAGTTGCAAAAGGTGGATTCCCCATCGCTCTCCCCATTTCACCAAGTGTTAAGCAAACATAGGTAAGAGGGACTTTCTGCTCCGTATAAGCCAAAATTGTGCCAGCCACACAATACGACTCATCATCTGGATGCGGGAAAACAACTAAAACATGGCGCTCATTTTTCATCAATGCATTAACTCCTTCATCATATACACACTCTATAAAATAACGACCGCATACCAAGTAACTCCCACAAGAAGCCCTAAAAGAAGAATGATATAGATAGCAGATAAGTTTTTTACATTCCTCTTTGTAGACTTACCGTAATTCTCTTCTACATTTCGTGCGACTAGTACGGTCCCAAATAGTGATACAACTACAATAATAACAACTAGTGAAATCGCAAAACTCATTGTCTTCCACCTCTCTAAGGCCAGTCTATTTTAAAGCATGAATAAAATACTACCTTTCTTCTCTTATCATAATAGAAGTTTGTAAAAAACGGACCAACCACTTTTGTGTTTTTTTGCTCATCCACTTTAAAAATAAAAAGCAACTGCTCACTTAGGACCAGTTGCTTTTTTACAAGGCTACTTATATTCATTTTCAATTAAAATTAATTCGATTTAAAAGTTTGGTCTTTTCATAATGAAACATTGATTGAGATAGCTCAAAAATTGTTCCATTTACAAGATAAACTGTATTTTCAATAAGAAGCGCTGGATCACCTTCATTTAGTTCTAAAAGCTTTGCATTTTCTTTATTTATTTTTTCACAACTAATAACTTTATCGGCAAAGCCAATATTTAATCGTAAATCCTCAATGAAATAACTGTATACAGAACTTAATGCTATTTCTTCATTCAAATAAGGAATGATATCTTTTTTGAAATAACTTACTTCAATAGAGAATGGTTTCCCATCTACAATTCTTACGCGCTTCAAGAAATATAACCTAGTTCCAATCTCGCATTGCATCCGTTCTACTATCTCTTCATTTGCCTCTATTACTTCAATCTCTAGCACTTTCGTTTCAATATTTTGTGAAACGAGATTTTTCGTTAATCCACGTAAACTTCCTAAATTAATGTAATCTGTTACAGAAGTTTCACGTAAAAACATACCACTACCTTGCACTTGAAAAATATAACCTCTATTCACAAGCTGACTAATTACTTTACGTATCGTATTACGGCTTACTTCAAATCGATTCATCAACGCTTCTTCTGTAGGTAATTTTTTCGTTTCATTAAAAAGCCCATCTCGAATGTTTTGCTCTAACACATCTGCAATTTGTTTATACTTTGCACTCATACACTTTCTCCTAAAATACTCTTTTATCTGTTATAACTCTTCTCCTCTCGTTTCGATCACATGTTTATACCAATGAAACGAAAGTTTCTTCTTACGTTTTAAGTTATCATTATGATCGACAAAAATAAAGCCATATTGCTTTTTATATCCATTTAACCAACTTAATAAATCAATAACTGACCATGCATAATAACCTTTTAAATTAATTCCCTCTTGAATTGCACGCTTCATTACTTTTAAATGCTCTTCAATAAATTTAATTCGCGGAACATCTACAATTTCTCCGTCAATGATTGGATCTTCATCACCAAGTCCATTTTCCGTTACATACATCTTTATGTCACCGTAACGCGCTTTCAACATATGCAATCCATCTAAGAAACCTTCGGGAGATATTTCCCACCCCCATTTGGTATATGTTTTATCATCCATTTTTACTGTTCGATAAAAACCATCGAAAGAAGGATTACCTGGAGCAAGTGTTGAGTTTTCTCGAGAATGCTCCTCGCTCTTTATATCCATATCATATCTTTCTACTCGTATTGGCTGATAATAATTCAAGCCAATAAAATCATTTTTTTCAGCATTTTGTTTAATGATTTCTAATTCTTCAACCGTCCAATTAGGAGTCCACCCATTTTCCTTTAATTGTTGTACAACATAAGACGGATACTCACCTTTTAAAACTGAATCGTAGTACCAGTACGTTTCATATTCATTCGCATGATTTGCTGCTAGTATATTTTCTTTTTGATCATCCACACTATAAGCAGGTAAGAAAACATGTGTAATCCCAATCTCCCCATACTGTTTCAGCTGCTTGTACACCGCAACTGTTTTCGCATGCGCATAAAATACATAATGAGTCGCTTGAAAATACTTTGGAACATCATTTTGTATTCCTGGTGGATGTGCACCTTTTAAATAGCCTAATCCACAAAACATTACTGTTTCATTAAAAGTAATCCAATGTTTCACTCTATCACCAAATGCCTTAAAGCAAATTTCTGCATACTTTACAAAAGCCTCTGCTGTTCGTTTATTCGTCCACCCACCATCTTTTTCTAACGGTAATGGTAGATCCCAATGATATAAAGTGGCAAACGGTACAATCCCGTACTTTAAACATTCATCAATTAAATTGTTATAAAATTCAATTCCTTTTTCATTTACCTCTCCATCTCCAGTCGGCAATATTCTCGCCCAAGAAATCGAAAAACGATACGATTCCAATCCCATCTCAGCCATTAAACGAACATCTTCCTTATATCGATGATAATGATCAACCGCTATATCACCATTTGTTCCATCGTATGTTTTGCCAGGAATTTTTGAAAACTCATCCCAATTCGTAACACCTTTTCCATCCTCATTCCATGCACCTTCTACTTGATAAGAAGCTGAAGCAGCCCCGAATAAAAAATCATGTGGAAACTTCATAATATATACCTCCGTTTCATTACAATAAATCAAATTCATTACTACATATAAAATTTATAGGTGCAAATTTTATATGTAGTAATTATAGCTTAAGTTTCGATTTTTTTCTATCATGAACGTACGATATGTAAAGCTATATTTGATGTTAATTTTTAGAAAACAAAAAAGAAGCGATGTATTTCATCGCTTCTTACTATGACAATCTTTACTCTTTTACAAGTGACTTATTCGCTCTTATAACTTCTTCATAAAGTATTGGGGACCATTTTTCATTTATATAATCTTGAATTACCCAGCCCACTCTCGTAGGATTCTTTTGCTTCATATAGTTTGCAATTTCAGGATTTATGTAGGACGCATAATAATATGGACTATTCCATGCTGTACCACCAGAAGACAAGCTTGTAAAATTAATATATAGATGATTACAATCTTCACTGTTGTTAATCGTTTCATTTATCGTATCTTTAATAGATTTTACTTTCTCATCATAACTCACTTTATATTTATCTTGTACTGTTACATTTACATTTTGATTTACAGTTGTCGTAAACGTCTCATTATCTGGCCAATAAAAATTATTATATCCTCCAGATTCATTACTACCACTGTATCTTTTTAGTAGCACAATTTTTCCTCGAGCATCTCCAAGTCTTATATTCCCTTCTGTTTTTAAAAAGATAGGATCAGGAAAATATTTTTTTTCAAACGTACTACTAAATGAATCTTCTGCCCCTTTCATATCCTCATACTCTTTTTTTAAAGACATAATAATCGTTTCACTTGGATTATCTTTTAAAAATTGTTTCGCTTCATTTATAAATTCATGCAATGTTACATAAAGATATAATGGCCCATGATGAAGAACTATCGTATTATCATCTGTTAAACGCCCTCTAATATCAAAAATTCTAGCTCCGTGATCCATTTGGTAACGAAAATTATATTCTTGCGTCATTCCCCATACTTGCTTTATCGGATTTTGCAACTTGAACGTTCCACTATCATGTGTTCCTGGAATTGAAATTCGTGCTAACGGTACGTTATCGGGTATAGGTTGCATCCATTTTGACCAGTTTTCAAGCCCATTACCAGCGCTAGCAGCAACTGCTTGCTTATCATTGAAAGCAAATACAAATGTGCTAAGTATAGTACTACATATGAATAATTTCAAAATAAACTTCTTATTGCTCATTTTTATCCCTCTCTTTTTCTGTTTTATATCAAACTTATTGAATATAATATAAGCTACTTAATAAATAATGTTTCATAAATATGGTATATTGCATAGAAGTAAAATTTAAAAACATCCACATATTCTCATCTCAATGCATTAAAAAAATTTAATATCCCTTTTCACTAGATAAATTATAGTAAGCAACAACTCGAACTTCAATGGGCTTTCATATGCAATATTTCATATTTGGGTCCTACATGATATAAATAAAAAACTTATAATGATTATTTATTCTATACGTGCTAATATACTTATATTAAAATATAAATACATACCTTATATACTCTGAACTACATTACTCAACAGTTAAAACTTAATTTTTTATTGGGAGGATTTACAATGAAATTATTAAAAATAAAACATATAATTCCTTTATCTGCGGCAGCAATTACATTCGTATGTAATCAAGGTGTAGCTGAGGCTTCCACCATTCATACAGTAAAAAAGAATGATACACTTTGGGGTATCAGTAAACAATATGGAGTTTCAATACAATCTATTAAACAAGCAAATAATAAAGGAAAAGATCAAACTTTTATTGGTGAACAGTTACATATTCCAGGATCCATGAAATCAAATGAGGTCACTGTTCATCAAAACGACAAACCTAAGAACATCTCTGGACAAATTATTTATCAAGTACAGCCGGGAGATTCATTAGAAATTATAGCAAAGCGTTACAATGTTACCGTTCAATCTATAAAACAAATTAACAATACAGTCGGAAACAAGCTTTATACAGGACAACATTTAAAAATCAATTCAAGTATTTCAGAAAAAGAAAAAGACTTAATGGCACGCTTAGTTACTGCTGAGGCAGGTGGCGAATCATATAAAGGAAAAGTAGCGGTGGCGAAAGTTATCTTGAATCGTGTAAATGCAAATGGTTTTCCAAATACAATAACAGGTGTTATTTATGAACCTATTAAACGCGGATATGCATTTACTCCTGTTACCGATGGTAGAATTAATCAGCCTGCAAGCGCAGAAGCAAAAATGGCAGTAGAAGAGGCTATCTCTACAAATGGAATACATTCTGATTGGCTTTATTTTTATAATCCAAAAACTTCAACAAACAAATGGATTACGACACGTCAAACAGTAGCGGTAATCGGTAACCACGTCTTCGCTAAATAAAACTATAATTCTCTTCAAATTTATGCACTTAACAACTATTTCCAATGATTAGCAGACCTCTTTACTTAAAAGGTCTGTTTTTTTTATATGTAAGATTTTATTAATCATATGACATAGTGATCATTTAAATCTATTTCTTCTTTCAAATAAAAACATTTGTATTTACTCCACCACTCAGAGAAATTAAAAAAGCATCAAGTTCAAAAACTCCCTCTTTATTAATAAAAGCTATTTCTTAACTTCATAAAAGTGTTATACACTAAGAAAATAAAAAACAAACTATTCGTTAGCAGGTGAAAGAATATGTATGATGTTACAATTATCGGAGCTGGAGTGAGTAGCATTTTTATGGCTTATTCATTAGCCCAAAGTAACAAAAAGGTTTTAATTCTTGATAAAGGTAAAGCGCTAGAAGATCGCCATTGTCCTTTAGACCAAGGAAAAGTGTGTAATTGTACTACATGTGATAAATATTTCGGGTTTGGTGGTTTAGGAAAATCTGAAGGGAAATTTAATTATACAAACGGATTTGGCGGAGAACTTGAGCAAAAAGTCGGTAAAGAAGGCTTTTTACAACTTATGGCTGAAGTAGATGAGATTCTATGTCAGTTCGGAGGAAATTCTGTTTCAAAATATTCTACAGAAAATCCAACTCTTAATAAGAGAGCTGAAACGTGTGGTTTACAAATGCTAACAACAGAAGTAAGGCATCTTGGTACTACACTTTCAAGTAACATTTTTCAGCAGCTCTATGAATTTTTACTTAACAAAATAGATATCCGATTTCATATAGATGTACAACATGTCGTTAAGCAGCAAGACCATTTTAAAATATCTACAAATCAAGGAACTGTCCATTCTAAGCAATTAGTATTTGCAACTGGGCGTTCTGGAACGGATTGGTTAAAAGAAATGTGCTCTTCCCTTGAAATTGCACAGGAGCAAACCCGTATAGATTTAGGTATTAGGGTAGAGATGAAAGAACATCAATTACGTTCTATATTAAAAGATACATTTGAGACGAAACTTTCTTATCAGCATGAACATTTCACGGCTACTACTTACTGTATGAATCCAAAAGGACGCATTATTCGAAAGTATGAAGAAGGTTTAGTTATGCCTGACGGTCAAAATTTTCGAGAGCAAGGAACTGGCACTTCTAACTTAAATTTCACTTTATTTATCCCGCGCTATTTTCCAACTCTCAAAGAAGCAAATGTATACGCAAGTTCAATTATTAAAAGCATTAACCAAGGACGAAATCGGATTGTTATACAGCGTTTAGAGGACTTAATAAAGAAACAACCTACAGCGGAGAACAACATGAAACATAATCGTATACAGCCTACACTACACGGAGATTATGGAGATTTGAATGAAGAAATTCCTCCATTATATATTGAAGGACTCAAAAAATTTTTATTACGTTTAGAACAATTTATCCAAGAACCTATCGATAAAGATACTTTATTATATGGAATTGATGGAAAGTTCTATGCTCCTACAATAAAAATCAATAACCATTTTGAAACAAGTATGAATGGGCTATTTTTAATTGGAGATTGTTCAGGCGTCACTCATTCATTATCTCAAGCAGCTGCAAGTGGTCTGTATGTTGGAAAATATTTATCAGGTATTTAAACTTTTTAATTAAGATGCCAGTCAAATGTTTTAAGTTTCACCAACACTTTACTTATCTAATAATAGCTTTAACGAAATTATTATCCCTCCCCCGCTGATGATTAAGCCACAAAGAATCAGGATTTTACGGGATATATTGAAAACACATGAAAAACTACATTCTATATAGAATGTAGTTTTCTACTAATTAATATAACCGTTTTCTTCAAGTTGACTTTTCTGGAATTTCAAACTTATTGAATGTCAATGGTTTAAAAACCATCTATTCATTTTCACTTTCATTTGTTCGATATTTTGTAACATCGCCGTAGTGTTTAATATGTTAGGATGTCTATAAGTATTTTTTACTACGACTATGACTTTTTCTGCTCTGTTTCAAAAAAATTAGATGTATGTTACTTCGCTTTAAAATTCTCCATTGTATGTATATGAATACTTCAAATTATTACCTTTAGAAAAATATAATCTAAATGGTTCACCACACTCTAATAGTTATAAAAACATAATATATAACCTTAGTTAAATAAACTCTATAAAGAAGGTGTAAAAATGAAGAATAAAATAAATTTACAAATGCAAAATATAAGCTTTGTTTTAATAATTGCTTTAGCAGTATGGTTAAAAACATATCTTATTACGCGATTCAGTTTTGATTTGAAAATTGAGTCTTCCACACAAGAACTTATTTTGTTTATTAGCCCTCTAGCTGCATCATTAGCATTTGTTGGATTAGCATTATTTGCAACTGGTGAAAAGCGAAATTATATAGCGCTATGTATTAATTTCTTATTAACTATAGTTCTCGTTGGAAATGTAATGTTCTATGATTTTTATAGCGATTTTGTTACGTTACCAGTGCTTGGACAAACATCTAACTTTACACAGTTAGGCGGCAGTATTAAAGAAATATTAAACTACAAAATTATACTCGCATTCGTAGACATTATTTTCTTCTTTATTTTGTTAAAGAAGAAATCGATAGTCTTTAAAACAGGACGTGTAACTCATTCTGCACGCTTGTTATATTTTCTCTTAACGATTGGTGTATTTTTTGCAAATCTACAGCTTGCAGAAAAAGAACGACCTGAATTATTAACGAGATCCTTCGACCGCGTAATGCTTGTGAAAAATTTAGGACTATACACTCATCAAGTATATGATTTAACACTACAAGTAAAAGCTGGATCCCAAAAGGCACTTGCAGATAGTAGTAAATTACAAGAAACTGAAAACTACGTAAAGGCAAACCATAGCGAGCCGAATCCTAACATGTTTGGTGCAGCTAAAGGAAAAAACGTAATTGTCGTTACTCTTGAATCCTTGCAAACCTTTTTAATAGGTGCATCCGTCAATGGTCAAGAAGTTACACCGTTCTTGAATGAATTCATAAATGAAAGCTATTACTTTGATAACTTTTTCCACCAAACTGGTCAAGGAAAAACATCAGATTCTGAATTTCTAATAGATACATCGTTGTATCCATTAAATCGAGGAGCTGTATTCTTCACGCACGGTAACAACGATTATACTGCGACTCCAGAAATTTTACGTCAGCAAGGTTATTTCACTTCTGTATTCCATGCGAATAACGCAACATTTTGGAATCGTAACATTATGTACTCTGCTCTCGGTTATGATCGTTACTATAATGAACTTGATTACAAAATTACACCCGAAACAAATTTAAATTGGGGATTAAAAGATATCGAATACTTTGATCAATCCGTAGATATATTAAAAACTGTTGATCAACCATTTTACGCTCGTTTCCTTACTTTAACAAACCATTATCCATTTACGTATGATGAAGATACAAAATTCATTGAACCATACAACTCTGGTAATGGCGTATTTGATCGCTACATCGTAACAGCACGTTACTTAGACGAATCAATTAAAAAATTTATTGAGCGTTTAAAAGCCGAGGGAATGTATGATGATTCTATTATTGTGTTATATGGTGATCATTATGGCATTTCTGAAAAACATAATCGCGCAATGGCACAGTTTTTAGAAAAAGATCAAATAACAGAATTTGATACTTTAAATTTACAACGCACACCTTTATATATTCATATCCCTGGCCAAACAGAAGGTCAAACTATTTCAAAGCCTACGGGACAAATTGATATGAAACCTACTATTCTAAATTTATTAGGGGTTGATACTACTAACGATATCCGTTTTGGTCATGATATGTTTTCAGATGAATATAACGGATTTGTTGTTTTCCGTGATGGCAGCTTCGTTACAGACAAGTATGCATATACAAATCATACTTTTTATAATCGAGAAACAGGTGAGGTTGTAGATTTACCAAAAAAAGAAGCTCAAGAAATGATTAACCGTGCACAAAATGAGTTACGAATGTCTGACAAAATTATTGAAGGCGATTTATTACGTTTCTCAGAAAGTAATAAAATTAAAACTGGAGAAGTAAAAACTAAAATTAAAGAAACTGAAAAGTAATCTATATAAAGAAAGGGAGCAACTCATTACGGTTGCTCCCTTTTCCCCTCTTATAACACATGATGCAATTTTATATAAAAAACTTGATATATTTTACTTTTATTCTACGCTTGTTTCTAAAGTTAAATCTGTATAGGCATTATCCTCACCTATATTTAAGATTACTTCACATTGACGTAATCTCAATTCAAAGAGCGTTATAGGATCATGATAAACTTCAGGGTTTGATTTCATTTTATGCAGTTTATCTTGTTTTTCTTTTATTTCTAAATGAGTGTTTTTTACAGCTTGTTCCAACGAGCCAAATGGATTTCTAAAGAACATATTAATATCCCGCTCTTGTGTGTTTTCAAATAGCTCAAACTGCAAGAAAAATTTCTTCATAATAGAAGCCGTTACATCGGTATAATCTTCATTTTCTAAATACTGTTTGTATTTGTTATATAGCATAGCTTTATTTTTAGGAAGAACTCCAAATAATTTACCGGCACTTTTCAGTAAAAATTGTGCTGGCGTAAATCGGCGTAAAATATTTACTTCTTCCATTTGTATTCTAGTTGTCATTCTATCAGTATCTCTTCGCCAGTCATCAATTACTTTAAAGTCACATTCTAACTGTATTCGATTTTCTCCAAATAAAGAATTAAGTCCTTCACTGGTTTCTGCTAAGTACAATTGACTTTGAAGGAGCTCGTTATTAGAAGTCGCAATCCAATTTTGCATCGAGCGAGCAAGATTAGGTAATACAGTTTGTTCTAGATATTGTTGCACCCTTTCATTCATCGCTGTATTTAGTTCAATATCAATGTTCCCAAAATCACTTTCTTCACTAATTAAATCGGAACAACTCTGCAATAATTTCGGAATATGTTCTGTAAGATCATTAGTAATTTCGTTTTTCATTGTACGATATGTTTCTGTAATTAAATGAATTTTTTCCTTCTCAAAAGCAGTAAGGTTATTAATACAAGCATTTAGTTTAACTAACATATCTTCATTCCAATTAATAGAATCCACTAGATTATTTTCTCTCTCGACGCGTTTATCCAAAAGATATGTAATTGTTTTTCGAATGAAAAACAATAGCTTTTCAGTACGTTCTGCATCGATATTTTTATGGTTAAAGTTAAAATGAATAAACTCAGTTAAATCGTTTAGTTGTTTACTATTTGTATATAACGAAGAATAAGGGAAAACTCTTGCATTAGGGAAATATGTATTTATTCTCACTTGCGTATCTTGTATAACTCTTTTTGCTTCTGCTTCATTGTAAATGTTATCGATTTTATTTAATAAGAAATGAACTTGTAGATTTGGTGTATGTTCTTGGATACTTAATAGAATGTCACGTTCTTTGTCAGTAAAAGGTGAATCCGTATTCAATACGAATAATAATTCATCTACAGAGTTTAAATATTCAAACACCTCATCTCTCGCGTCATTGTTCCTATTAAAGCTAGGTGTAACAACGAATGTAAGTTTATTTTTACTTAAAAACCTGCATGGTAATTTAAATTCAACACACGCTCTATCTCTATATGTTTGACGATGCACTGCCATCATGTTATGGAAATCAGAGAAATTCTCAGTTGTTGTAATTTCCGAATCTGTTATAGCGTTAATTTCTGTATAAGCGTCATTTTTAAAAACAACTACATTTGAGATTGAGTTTTCTAATATATTTTCTCCTAAAATAGAGTTAATAAATGAAGCTTTTCCGTTCCCTGAAGTTCCAGTTACTAATAGGCGATTTGTTCTTAAATCTGCAAGCTCACCAACTAACCAGCTAAATCGGTTACCCATTTCTAAATCATGTTCTTGTGCCCAGTGTGTAATAGATTCAAAAAGATGTAAACTATACTCTAAGCCATTCACATGATTAATAGAATATGACAGTAGGTCTTCTGCATCTTTTATATCCGCTGAATCTATTTTAGAAGGAAAAATCTCATCCCATGCCAATACTGCTGCAGATGGAAATACAGCATGAGAGGGATTGACTACCTTTAACCAATTTGTTAACAGGTTTGGAATGATATCGTGTAATTGTCTAAGCATATATTGACCTTGAATTAATTCAAAGTATGTTTCTTCGTAAAGAGAAGAAATTTCGTCCCATATATCGGACGAATGTATTTCGATATGTATGAAAAATTCATTTATTGTGTTGAGCCATAATAAGTAATTTTGTTCATCTTTATAGCTGTGCCAAAGTGATGAAACAATTTGCGTAAATTGTACTTGATCTACATTATTTAATGTAACTAATACTTTATAAAAATAGTCTGGTGAAATATTTTTAGTAAATCCTTTATCGATATATTCTTTTAGAACCTCAAACCACGGATAAGATTCTGTTCGAATTAACTCGTTCACAGCAAGCTCTACTGCACTATCAAAATCTTGCTGTTCTTCATAAAAGGAACGGGCAATTGTTGTGACGTTTGGATAATCGGGATTTAAAGAAACCGCTTCTTTTATAACAGCGAAAGCTGAATCAAAATTATTTTGCTCGATGTAAAGAGACAGTAATTGCAGTACAATTTCGGTCATAAGTATTTTGTTATCAGTAGTAATGGAAGTATACACATTTTCAGCAACTGATAATTGGTTAAGTTCGAAGTAAGCATCCGCAATATTTTTTTGTGCCCATGGTGCTAGTTCATTACTAACTTTCTCCCATTTAAAAATAGCTGCTTCAAAATCTTGATGGTGATAATAAAATTCACCTTGTGCAAAACGAATATAAGATCCATCAGAAATCTCATTTTTTTCTTCGTTTACATAAGCTTCTCCAAGTACTTGAAGAGGTGGGTGTGTTTCATTCTCCATTAGGAATGTTTCATAATACATCTTTTTTATTAATTGTTTTTCTAATCTCATCTTTTCCCCCACTATATCTCGAAAATACATTTTTGAGATATGTCAATACTTTTTTGTATGTATGCTTTTTATCTTAACAAAGAATTCCTTTTAGAAAATTTCATTTTCCTTTCATTTTTCAAGTAAGATTGAATTTTTATGAGAAAAGTTTCAGTTTTTTTTCAATTCCCTTTCAGTTGTGAAACAACATTAAATGTTCCTAATAACCTAATAACACTATAATATTCCACATTATATTATCAGGAAAACTATATATATATTATATTATAAAAACAACCTATAACGAATATATATGCAAGATTCCCTTCGCTAATAAATAAAAGAAATCATTATAATATATTTCTCACATTGTTTTCCTTTGAAATATTTCAGTAGTTACGTAATTAAATTCCATTAACCTATATAAATAACTAGTCCAAAAAAAATCTATATGCATATCATGTTATAGTAAAGAATCCAGGAAATCCTAAAAAGGAGGCATTTTCATGTTTGAAGATAAATCTAAAATAAATTACCCATATGAATTTACTGAAACTACAACAGTCCCTCTAAAAAACCCCATCAATAAAACTTTCAAAAACGGCTCTGGTACACATAACTTCCCAATTAAAAAGCATTATAAAGAGCAGGTTTTATATACTGAAAAAATTAATAATAATAAAAATAAATAACCGCATAAATCCTTGTAACGATGTGCCAAATAAGAATCTATATTAGACCTTGCATAGTTATGTTTTTATTAATGTATAAATCTTTCTTATACAACTCATGTACTTTTAAAAAGTGCTGATATACAGCGCTTTTTTATACATAGATAATGGAAGAACTTGAATTATAAATATAAGGTATGGATTTTTTCCATACCTTTTTTGTTCTTTGCTATTTATAAATGGAGTACGCTCATGTTTACTTTGCATAATAGCACTTTAATGGCCCTTCTAGAAGTCGTTGTATTGAATTTATATAATACCTTGAATATTTTGCGTCTATTTTTTCTTAAGGGATATTTATTCGGGTTACTTATTAGATTATCAATTATATCCCTTCCGATTCCTACTTTTTATAGGTCATTATTGCTCTATTATATATATTTAAAAATTTACTAAGCGTTGTTTCAAAGCTACTTAGTTTTCATAAAATATTTTTTGTTTTCGTTGGAACGAATAGGCTTTAATCTCATCTGTATCTAAATTTTCATGAAATAAATGAATGGCTATAATTTGTCTACAATCGTAGGTATGGTAATAATATGTTCCGGACTCCATACACATTACGCTTGTATATATGGTATTATCTAATGTACCTTCTTCTGTTATTACTCCACCTTTAGGAACCTCGCAATTTGATAAGATATGAAAAAGGGCCGATACTCCCTCTTCTTCGCTATCTATATCTTGAATATTTTGTTTGCCATATGCTGCCCGCACAAACCTTGATGGCGGGGTGAAATCCCCAGGAAGTCCCATTGAGCCTGAGCCTTGCCCAAAAGCACTTAATGGTAAATCACTCCACTCTGTTGGCGCGAATGGCTGCGCTTTAAGGCCAATATATTGTCTTAAATTTTGTAAATGCCAATTAAACTCCGGACTATTAGTTATCACTCCTAGTGGGTTGTCATACATTTTTAATCCTTCATTTGTCGGCTCCAGTACAATACAATCTCCCCATTTATCCGCTAAAATCCAATGTAGTGGTGGCGTAAGTCCTAAATCCGGTAATGGTATATCCAAAAAGGTAATGCTATCTACAGACTTCTTTAACTCTTTGACAGAATTGAATTGTGTAAGACTCCAAGTCACAAAATCAAATGGAGCCAGATTCGTTTTGTTATCATCTATACTTTTACTATAAGTAGCGAATCCTGGAAAATAGAGTGTTGCACATGTCATACCTGCTTCATTTACTCCGTCCGCCATAATGACCCTTCCTTGATGATTAATCCCCATTCCGACCGTAGCATGTTTCGTATTAATGATTTCACCAGTTATATTATTCCACTGGTAATGTCGAGGAATGATTATTACTTCTTGATTCAAATCTAATGTGAAATCCATCGTTCTTGCAAAAAGATGCTGACCGTTTTTTGTCTGTAATGTCAAACTAGTACACATAAAGAACACCCCATTTTATGGTTTTATATACACTTTACATAATTCTGATAAATCTGTAAATTAAAAACCATTTCCTTACAAAAAAATGGGAAAGCACATATAAATTACAAATAGGTTATTTCTAGTTTATAAATGAATTTAAAAAAAGGAGCGACTTGTTACTATCGCTCCTTTTTATTTCTCTCTATATTTTATTAAAATAACTAGGAACCATTTTTTCTCTATGGACAGTATACCTACATAACCCTCTTAAACATCTTCTCCAACTCATAAGTAGAATGATGCACCAGAATCGGTCTTCCATGCGGACATGTATATGGGTTTGTTGTTGTACGAAGTTCTTCAAGTAAAGCGAATATTTGATCGTTCGTTAAATATTGATTTGCCTTAATCGATGCTTTACAGCTCATCATAATAGCTGCTTCTTCACGTAATTTTTTAATATCAACTTTTTTTAGTTTGACGACTTGCTCCATCATCTCATCAATGATTTCTGTTTCTTGTCCTTTCGGGAACCACGTTGGATGCGAACGAACGATAAAGGATTGATGGCCAAACTGCTCTAAAAATAGTCCGACTTTTTTTAGTTCTTCTAACTGCTCTTCGACACGTAAAAATTCGGTAAGAGATAAATCGATGCGGTACGGTACAAGTAATTCTTGTACTTCTTGCGTAACTCGTCCCACTTTATCACGGAAATATTCATAATTGATGCGCTCCTGCGCAGCATGCTGATCAATCATATATAGCCCGTTATCATTTTGAGCGAAAATATATGTTCCGTGCATCTGTCCAATTGGATAAAGCGGCGGTAAGTCATTACCGTTCATTTCAATCTCTTCTATCTCCCCGACTTCTTCTTCCAATTCCTCTAATTCAAAATCGTCATCGTTGCTAGTCCATTCCTTTTCCTCCCGAACCGTTTCCGGCTTAGAGGATGGCTGCCAGCTTTGCTCTTCTCTTACGAGTGACTGTGGTGGTTGCCATTCTTGCTTCGGCGGTTGCCACAGTTGTGCTGGTTGTTTTACAGTCGTTGTTTCTTCTTGTTTCTCATCCATTCCTGTTGGTAAAACGATGTTAGGCATAGATGATTCTCTCGGTTTTGTATGCTCAAACTTAAACTGTTCTTGCACACTTTCATCTTTTTCTTTTTTCTTCGTTGTTACACCAGCATCTGGAATGAGTTGTATTTTTTTGAATGCAGCTTGCAATGTTTCTTCGATAAGCTTTAGCAATTCTTGTTCTTTACTAAAGCGTACTTCTAATTTTGCTGGATGTACGTTGACATCAACAAGCATTGGATCCATTTCAATTGATAAGAAGCCGATTGGGTATCGTCCGATTGGCAATAACGTATGATATCCTTGCTGAATTGCTTTCATTAATACGAAATTTCGAACGTAACGGCCATTTACAATCGTTGACATATAGTTACGCGACGCTCTCGTTACTTCTGGTAATGTTACATATCCTTTAATTGTAAAGTCTAGAGATTCAGCTTCAATCGGAATAAGCTTCTTCGCAACTTGAATGCTGTAAATCGATGCAAGTACTTGTCTTACATCACCGTTTCCTGATGTATGAAGCAATTTCTTTTCATTATGAAACAGTTTTAACGATACTTCTGGGTGAGACATTGCAATACGATACACGATATCTGTAATGTTCCCAAGCTCTGTATGAATAGTTTTCATATATTTAAGACGCGCTGGTGTATTAAAAAATAAGTTTTTTACAGTAATATCTGTTCCTTTTCGGCTTGCCGTTTTCTCTTGTTTTATAATGTCTCCACCTTTAATACTAAGGTGTGTACCAGGCGCATCACCTGTGCTCGTAATTAACTCTAATTCACTCACTGAGGCAATACTCGGCAGGGCCTCTCCGCGGAAACCGAGCGTTCTTATACGAAATAAATCATTTTCATCTTTAATTTTACTCGTTGCGTGTCGTTCAAATGCAACGATACAATCTTCTTCAGCAATACCATCTCCATTATCGATGATGCGAATCTTCGATAATCCAGCTTCTTCTAAGTGGATTTCAATAGATGTACTATTCGCATCGATGGAATTTTCCACGAGTTCTTTTACAACTGAGGCAGGGCGCTCTACTACTTCCCCTGCCGCAATTAAGTTAGAGAGTTGATCATCGAGTTTGCGAATTTTCCCCATCTACTTACTCATCCTTTCTTTAACTTTTTCTGTAAACGATACAGTTCATTCATCGCTTCTAAAGGCGTCATATCGAGTAAATCAATCTTTTTAATTTGTGCAAGTACTGCCGTTTCTTTTGCATCTAGAACTGACTTGTCTTGTTTTTTCGAAGACTGTTCTCCACCAAAGAATGATAATTGCGATTCTTCCTCAGTCTCTACTTTCGTCTCTTGTATTTCTGCTGGTTCTTCTTTTACAACAACTGGTTCTGGAGCGACTTCTGGCACTTTCACTTCTACTCGTTTCGGAATAACAATTTCTTCCTGTCCTTCTAGTTGTGCTAACACTTCTTTCGCGCGAGCGATTAAACTCTCTGGAAGCTCGGCAAGTTGAGCAACGTGAATTCCGTAACTTTTATCAGCCGCTCCATCTTGAATTTTATGAAGGAAAACTACTTTTCCATTCTCTTCAATTGCTGAAACATGTACATTCTTTAGTTGGTCTAAACTTTCTTCTAACACTGTTAATTCATGATAATGTGTAGAGAATAATGTTTTCGCACCAATTTGGTCATGAATATGTTCAATGATTGCTTGCGCAAGTGCCATACCATCATACGTAGATGTACCGCGTCCAATTTCATCGAATAAAATTAAACTTCTCTCTGATGCATTTGCAATTGCATTTTTCGCTTCTAACATTTCAACCATAAATGTACTTTGACCTGAGATTAAATCATCCGCTGCACCAATTCTCGTAAAGATTTGATCGAAGACAGGTAATACTGCTTCTGTCGCTGGTACAAAACAACCAATTTGTGACATAACAGTAACAAGTGCTAATTGTCTCATATACGTACTTTTACCAGACATGTTCGGTCCTGTAATTAAAAAGACATCCATCTTCTCCGGCATAATACAATCATTCGGTACATACAATTTCCCGTTCAATACTTTTTCAACGACAGGATGACGACCATCTTTAATAAAGATTTCGCGCTTATTTGTTAAAACAGGTTTTACAAACTGCTCTTCTTCACTAACTGTCGCAAAGCTTTGCAGTACGTCTAGTTCACTAATTACTTTCGCTAAATGCTGTAATTTCGGAATGAATACTTTTACTTCTTCGCGAAGTGCTGTAAATAAATCGTATTCTAATTGTACAATTTTCTCTTCTGCTTCTAAGATTAATGTTTCTTTTTCTTTTAGCTCATCTGTTATGAAACGCTCTGCATTTGCAAGTGTTTGTTTACGCTCATAGCGCCCTTCTGGAAGTGCTGCAAGATTAGCCTTCGTCACTTCAATATAGTAGCCGAAAATACGGTTGTACCCAATTTTTAATGATTTAACCCCTGTAATATCACGCTCTCGTTTTTCAAGCTCAGCAATCCACGTTTTTCCGTTTTTACTAACGTAACGATATTGATCAAGCTTATCATTATAGCCATCTTTAATAATATCTCCATCTTTAATAGAAAGCGGTGGGTTTTCTTGAATACTTCTTCCTAGTAATTCAGTTAAGCTCTCACATGGATCTGCACCTTGAATTAACCTTGCTGCATAAGCATTATCTAACAGACTAATCGCTTCTAAAATAGCTGGTACTTGCAGTAAAGAACGTCTTAATTGTAATAAGTCCCGTGCATTTACATTACCAAATGCAACTTTCCCTGCTAAACGCTCTAAATCATATACTTCTTTTAACTTTTCTTTTAAATCTTCACGTAAGAAGTAATCATTTACAAACGTTTCAACCATTTCTAAACGCTCTTCAACTTTTTCTTTCTGGATAAGTGGACGTTCCATCCACTGTTTTAACATACGCCCACCCATAGCCGTTTTTGTTTTGTCTAATAGCCATAATAATGAGCCTGTCTTTTCCTTCGTGCGAAGAGTCTCTGTTAACTCTAAATTGCGTTTTGAATGCACATCAATTTTCATAAATTGATTCGTGTAATAAATTTCTACTGGTTGCAAGTGATCTAACGAACGTTTTTGTGTTCTTATCACATAGTTAAATAAGCGTCCAATTGCTTTAATTAATTTTGCTTGGGAAACACTTTTCACAAGATGTTCTAATCCTTCTGGAATAGTTGTTGTATCTTCATACGAAATCGTCATTTTTAATGTTTCAGTTAACTTATTTAATTCATCTTTTGAAAATGTAGAATCTACAACAATTTCTTTTGAACCAGTCGCATACACTTCTAATAAAATATCTTCTACTGAACCAGTTAATAACGTCACTGTATTTTGTCCAGTCGTTAAGTCATTACAAGCTAGCGCATAAGATCCATCTTCGAAATGTGTTAATGCTGCTAAGAAGTTATTCTCCTTCTCGTCTATTGTACGCCCTTCCATCATCGTTCCTGGCGTAATTAGTTGTACTACTTCACGACGTACTACACCTTTAGCTGTTTTTGGGTCTTCCACTTGCTCACAAACAGCTACTTTATATCCTTTTTCAACAAGTTGTTCAATATAATTTTTAGCTGCATGATGCGGTACACCACACATCGGTATACGTTCACTACTACCACCATCTCGGCTCGTTAATGTAATTTCAAGTTCATGAGCTGCTTTAACCGCATCTTCAAAGAACATTTCATAAAAATCACCTAATCGGAAAAATAAAAAGGCATCTTGATAGTCTGCCTTAACCTTTAAGTATTGCTGTATCATAGGCGTATATTGCGTCATGTCTTTCCTCCATAATTCTTACATAATAATCTATATTCATATATGTCACACTTCACGGACATCCATATCTCCTATTCCAGGAGTCTTTCCTCATTATAGCACATTTCATAAGGAATCATGTTGATGCAGAACCACTTATGTACTGTAAAAAGCTAGGAAGAACTTCTCCCTAGCTTTCTCTTACTCTTCTTCTGCATCGACGATAAAGTTCGGATCTAATTCTTCAAACTCATCATCATCGACTTGGAAATCCTCGTCTGATTCTACGCAACCTTCAGGATTTACACTTACACAAATTTTCGTTTCCCCAACTACTTCTGTTACAAATTCACGTTCTACCGTCACAACAATTTTATTACCATTTGGCGATACAAGAGCTTCTAAACAATTTGGCGGCTGAATTACACGAGCGATAATTTCTAAATCGTCACCAGAGAAGTTTTTATCACGATACCCAATACTTACTTCATCATTGTAGTTAACACGTTCTGTTACAACTTCAGTCTTTGTGTTTCCATCAAATGAATACCAAGTGTTTACATCATAGAAACCTTCAATTTCCACATGTTTTCCATTCTTTCTCGCTTCGTACGAATGGTTAATTACCCAGCACCCTAAAATACTTGTTGGCTCATTATTCGATTCACATGTATGCGTTGACTTTGTATACTTACGTCCTTTTCCAACCACTGCTTTTGTAATAATCTCTCTAAATTCGGACATTCGTAACCCTCCTCAATCACTATTCACTTAATCATATGCGTGACAATAGCGGAATGTGTCATTCTTTTTTTTGAGAAGAATTTCCGATATAACCCACTAAAAAAAGAGATGTCAATAAGACATCTCTTTAACAACCACAATTTCCTTTTTTACTTTCTACTGCTGCACCAGTTTCACCCTTCAACACATCGCCGCCAGTTGAAACTAATATTTCATCTGTTACATTGTTAGAAATGGTACTAGCAACTAGCTGTAGTAAGTCATTTACATACGTTTGTGAAGATTTAAACTCCTGTACAACTGGGATATTATCTAACTTATCTTGAAGTGCATCAATTTCAGCTTCTACTTTTTTCAAAGCTTCCCATTTCCCATAATGTTGCAAGTTTACTGCTTGTTTTTGCAAAGCTTTTATTTCATCAATTGCTCGCTTTACATTTTCATTTTTATGAATTTGTGCTTCTGCTCGCTTAAAGAAATCGACTTCTTCTGTTTCAGAGATCATTTTCGCTAATTCTTTCGCTTGCTCAACAATTTCATCTTTCGTATATACTTTCATCTATTATTTCACCTCAATCGGCTCCTTAACCAATTCCCCGTTAAGAGACCAAGTTTTTGCTTCCGTTATTTTTACTTTCACAAGCTGACCAATTAAAGATTTTGAAGCAACAAAGTTTACAAGTTTATTCGTACGTGTATATCCCGCAAGTACTTCAGGATTATTCTTACTTTCTCCCTCAACTAATACTTCTACAATTTGACCTATATAACGCTTATTCTTATTAACTGCATATTCATTCACTAGTGTATTTAAGCGTTGTAATCGCTCTTTCTTCACTTCCATCGGAACATTATCTTGCATTTTTGCAGCTGGTGTACCTTCACGCGGAGAATAAATAAATGTAAATGCCGTATCAAATCCTACTTCACGATATAACGACATCGTCTCTTCAAACTGCTCATCCGTTTCATTAGGGAAACCAACGATAATATCAGTCGTTAGCACTGCATTCGGAATTGTTTCTTTAATTTTTCGTACAAGCTCTAAATAGTGTTCTCGCGAATATTTACGCGCCATAATTTTAAGCATATCTGTACTACCAGATTGAACCGGTAAGTGGATATGTTCTACTAGGTTACCACCTTTTCCAAGAACATCAATTAAATGATTGTCAAAATCACGTGGATGGCTTGTTGTAAAACGAATACGCGCGATATCGATTTTACGAAGTTCATCCATTAAATCGCCAAGACCATATTGTATATCTTCAAAGTCTTTACCGTATGCGTTTACGTTTTGTCCAAGTAACGTAATTTCTTTATAACCGTTCGCAGCTAAATGGCGAATTTCTTTAATAATATCTTCTGGACGTCTGCTGCGCTCTTTTCCGCGTGTATACGGTACAATACAATATGTACAAAACTTATCACAGCCATACATAATATTTACCCAAGCTTTAATATCACCACGACGTACTTTCGGAAGGTTTTCAATTACATCCCCTTCTTTTGACCAAACTTCAACTACCGTCTCTTTTGAGAACATTGCGTCCTTTAGAATATACGGTAATCTATGAATATTGTGTGTACCAAACACCATATCTACATGCTGATTTTTTTGCATAATTTTATTTACAACAGATTCCTCTTGAGACATACAACCACATACACCAATTATAAGATCCGGATTTCTTCGCTTTAATGATTTTAAATGACCAAGTTCACCGAACACTTTATTTTCAGCATTTTCACGAATTGCACAAGTATTTAATAAAATTACATCTGCCTCTTCAGTTGAAAAGGTTGGCTCATATCCAAGTGTTGTAAAAATCCCAGCCATTACTTCTGTATCATGCTCATTCATTTGACAGCCGTATGTACGAATGTAAAACTTTCTTCCTGCGCCAAAATCGCGAAACTCTTTAGGTAGGCCAAAATCTCTTTCAATTTTAACTTCTTCTTTCCCACGCTTTTTCGCCAATTTCAAGGAAGGTGGTTGGTATACACTTTCAAAGTATTTACTATAATCTTTCTCTTCTTTTTTCGTAGAGGAATTTGCTTGTCGACTTGCTAATCGTTGTTGCTCGTTCATCGGTAATCTCCTTTCACCCTTAACTATACACACACTCTGTAGTCCATTTTAATGCGCTTAGACCCATCTCAATGATGTTAGATAGCATGAGAGATAACTTGCCCTTTGAAACTTGAGTAATCGATCTAATCATCCGTAAGAATGAAGTCTTCCCCACACAAATAGACATTCCCTTTTTTTATTTCATCTTGTCCTACCCAAAAGTATATTGCTTTATCCCTATACACATTATCATAGTATAGAGCCTTTAGCCAACTTTAACGAAGAAGGCTTCTTATCCTATATTTCATTTCACAGTTATTGAACATGCTATTTTTATACAACGATTTATATATTATTTTATCATTCTGAATTTTCTAAGTAAACAAATCTATTAATTATTTTTATTCACTCAAAAAGAAGGTTACCAAGCGGCAACCTTCTCTCCGATTATTACATAAATTCAGCAACAAGCTCATCAAACATTTTCTGATCCATATTCAAATCAGCTTGCACTAAAGGTTTTTCACTATAGTCTTTTACAAGCTCTTGGTAAGAAGGCTGCTTTGTGTTTTGATAAATTAAACCTGTTACTAACCCGTTCTTTTCCATTAATGTTTGCATAGCCATCATGCGGTTAGATGGATCATATCCTTCTACTGTACTTAGTTTCGTTAAATTCTCTTTAAACCAATCATAAGTATTTACTTTATTATAAGTAACACATGGACTAAATACATTAATTAATGAAAAGCCTTTATGGTTAATACCAGCTTCAATAATTTGCGTTAATTCTTTTAAATCACTTGAAAAGCTTTGCGCCACAAATGTCGCACCAGCTGTTAAAGCCATTTCCATAACATTTAGTGATGGTTCAATTGAACCTTGTGGTGTACTTTTCGTTTTAAATCCAGCTTCACTACGTGGTGAAGTTTGACCTTTTGTTAATCCGTAAATTTGGTTATCCATTACGATGTACGTAATATCAATGTTACGACGAATAGAATGGATTGTATGTCCCATACCAATCGCAAAACCATCACCGTCACCACCGGATGCAATAACTGTTAAATCACGATTTGCCATTTTCACACCTTGTGCAATCGGAAGAGCACGTCCGTGAATACTATGCAAACCATATGAATTAATATACCCTGAAATACGACCGGAACAGCCGATACCAGAAATAACAGCTAGCTCATCTGGATTTAAACCAACGTTAGCTGCCGCACGCTGAATCGCAGCCTGCACCGAGAAGTCTCCGCAACCTGGGCACCAGTTTGGTTTTACACTGTTACGAAAGTCCTTAAATGTTGCCATTTAATACAACCCCTTTTTTACATTCGTTGTAAATCTCTTTCGGCAAGAATGGATTTCCATCGTATTTTAAAAGACTAGAAATTTTCTCACCATTGCCAAGATTCATTTTCATAATGTTAGCAAGCTGACCAGTTGCATTGTTTTCTACTACTACAACACGCTTCGCTTTTTTCACAAGTGGATCGATTTCAGCTGTTGGGAACGGATGAATTAAACGTACATGGGCATGGTTTACTTTCATTCCTTCTTGTTCTAAACGCTGCATTGCCTCTTCGATCGCACCACGAGTTGAGTTAAAGCCTACTAACAATACGTCTGCGTCATCATGCTTAGCATTTTTGTAAATAGGGGTATTAAACTGTAAATTCGCCATTTTACGGAAACGTTTGTCCATTTGATCTTTACGATTTAACGCTGATTCAGATGGTTTACCCGTTTCATCATGTTCTACACCTGTAACATGGTGAATACCATTTTTCATACCAGGTAAAACACGTGGTGAAATCCCATCTTCTGTTACTTCATAACGCTTGAAGTATGCTTTATTTTCACGTTCTGGTAATTCTACTTCTAAATCAAGCTTACCACGACGAATTTCCACTTTATCTAACTTAAGTGGTTCTACTGTTTGCTTTCCTAAAGAAAGCTGTAAATCTGTTAAGAAAATAACAGGCACTTGATATTCTTCTGCTAAGTTAAACGCTTCTACAATATCATAGAAAGCTTCTTCAACTGTACTTGGCGCCATTACGATTTTTGGAATTTCACCATGCGTTCCGTAAATCATAGCCATTAAGTCAGACTGCTCTTGTTTTGTTGGTAAGCCCGTACTTGGGCCACCGCGTTGTGTATCAATGATAACTAGCGGTGTTTCAGTAATACCTGCTAAACCAATTGCTTCCATCATTAAAGAAAGACCAGGACCAGCAGATGCTGTTAATGTACGAACACCAGCGTAGTTTGCACCGATCGCCATTGTACAAGCTGCGATTTCATCCTCAGTTTGGATTACTGTTCCGCCGACTTTTGGTAACTTTTTAATTAAATATTCCATAATTTCAGATGCAGGTGTGATTGGATATGCAGACATAAAGCGAGCACCACCAGCTACCGCACCAAATGCGATTGCGTCGTTTCCAATCATAAACATGCGTTTCTGACCATCAGCTTTTTCAAGCTGCATCATGTTTACTTTCTCACCAAGCAATTCTTTCATGTATTGAGAGCCGCGTTTAATTGCTTCCATATTCTTTTGAACGACTTGCTCTCCTTTACGACCAAAGATTTCTTCAACAACCTCTAAATAAGCTGTTTCGTCTAATCCTAATACCGCACTAGATGCCCCAACAGCAACCATGTTTTTCATTAAAGATGTGCCTAATTCTGAAGCGATATCCGTAAACGGTATCACATATAGATTTACATCTGTATTATCAGGTATTGTCGGATTAAATTTCGCATCTGCAACTACAATTCCGCCCGGACGTAGTTCGTGGAAGTTAAAATCAATTGTTTCTTGATCAAAAGCAATTAAAATATCTAAATCATCTGAGATCGCACGTACTTCTGTTGTACTTACGCGAATTTTATTATTTGTATGGCCGCCTTTAATACGTGATGAGAAGTGGCGGTAACCGTATAGGTAATATCCTAATCGGTTTAATGCAATACAGAAGATTTCTCCTGTACTTTCAATTCCTTCACCTTGTTGGCCTCCAACTTTCCATGAAAGTTGACTAATCATCTCCTACACCCCTTTTGGCTGCATTCATTGTAGTGTATTTTTTTACAGTAATAGTTTAGCATTTTTTATGCAAATAAACTACAATGGACGCAAATTATGCCTCTTCTGATTTCCCTTAATCTTTAGTATAATGCTATTTCGTTTACCATTCTAGTATTAGGTCTTAAAAAAATCAATAAATTCAAGTAAATTTATTTTAATTTTTCCGAATTTTTAAAACATATTCTTTAGAACGTTATACAGTCAACAAAATTTTTATACAAAAATCGCTCTACAGTTGATTCATTATACTTTTTACACAGTTGATTCATTATATTTTCATAATCCCTATATGCTTCTACACCTACAACAGTTTCTAAAATCCCATCAAAATCAGAACCGAATCCTATATTTTTTTCTCCACCTAATGAACAAATATATTCCACATGCCTTAATATATCTGCTATATTCGCTTGTCTTTCATTCGTTAAAAACTGCGGTACGAAAGTAATACCAATAATGCTATTTTTCTTTATAAGGGCTCTTATTTGTTCATCGGTTAAATTGCGTGGATGCCCACAAAGTTGATAACAGTTTGAATGAGATGCAATTGGGTTTTTAGCAATTTCAATAACATCCCAAAAGCTTCTTTCATTTAAGTGAGACACATCGGTCCATAAATGTAACGTATTAAGTTCTTGTACAACTTGTCTACCAAATGTAGTTAAACCTGCTCCACGTGCCTCTAGCGCTCCATCAGCTAACAGATTGGCATAGTTCCATGTCAATCCAAAGGAACGTACACCTAAGCGATAAAACAAACGTAATTTCATCGCCTCTTTTCCAATTGCTTCGCATCCTTCTAATGTTAATAATGCTCCAACCTCGTCCTGTTTTAGCATGTTAATATCGTTTTTTGTCTGAATAAACTTCATTCCTGGTAGCGATAGAATTTCATTATGAAAAATATCTATCATTTGCAGCGCAACTTCAAAACGCTTTTCATACGCTACTGTTTCTGGTATATATATAGCAAAGCATTGTATACTTCCTTTTCTTTTCATTAATTGTTCAAATGTAATATGTAATTGTGAATCGTTTTGAAAGTCTTTTTTTCCCTTTGCACTCCATAACTGAAAGAGTACATCGCAATGTGCATCAAAAATTTTCATTTTCATTCCTCCATTACAAAAACAACCTGTTTGCATACATGCAAACAGGTTGTTTCAACTTAACGAGGTTCTACAATTAATTTTATCGCTGTACGCTCTTCACCATCAATCATAATATCTGTAAACGCTGGGATACAAATCAAGTCCAAACCGCTAGGCGCTACAAATCCTCTTGCAATCGCTACTGCCTTTACCGCTTGGTTCAATGCACCTGCACCAATAGCTTGAATTTCTGCTGTTCCGCGTTCGCGAATAACACCTGCAAGTGCACCAGCTACAGAATTAGGGACCGACGTTGCTTTAACTTTTAATATTTCCATTCCGCGTTTCCTCCTCGTTTCTATAAAAAGTAATAGCAATTATTTCACTTTAACTTATATTCACGAGGAATGGCACGTATTCCTGCTAAATTTCTGTAATTTTTCTAAAAAATTAAAATATAACGAATTCTCTAACTTTTCGTTAAAAATCAGTCAAAAAATGGCTGATCATCATTAATTAAAATGCGCTCAATTTTCTTTGCTTTCCCTGTATTAGGATCCACATCAATTAACACTGCACTTAATTGTGTTCTACCATTCGTCACCTCAAAACGCACTGGTAAGTTCGTTAAAAACTTCTTCAATACCGCTTCGCGATCCATACCTAAAATCCCATCATATGGGCCTGTCATACCAACATCTGTAATATAAGCTGTTCCGCTTGGTAAAATACGATTATCAGCTGTAGGAACGTGTGTATGTGTACCTACTACCGCTGTAGCACGACCGTCTACATACCAACCTAACGCCTGCTTCTCACTTGTTGTTTCAGCATGAAAATCAACAAAGATAATGTTTGTACGTTTTTTTGCAATACTGATTAACTCATCCACTTTACGGAATGGACAATCAATTGGAGGAAGGAAAGTACGTCCTTGTAAGTTAATAACTGCAACTTCTGTTCCATTACAATTTACAAAGATAAGCCCTTTTCCCGGCGTTCCTTCTGGGAAGTTAGCTGGTCTTGCAAGATATTTTGCATCATCGATAAATTCAAATACTTCACGGTTATCCCAAGCGTGGTTTCCAAGCGTAACCGCTTGTGCCCCGCACTCTAAAAAGTTTCGATATATTTTTTCCGTAATTCCACGTCCACCCGCAGCATTTTCTCCATTAATAATTGTTACTGTCGGTGTATATTTCTTCTTTAATGCCGGTACGTACTGTTGAATCATGTCTCTACCAGGAGATCCTACTACATCCCCAACAAATAATATTCTCATATGTCTTACCCTTTCTATGTACTACATTTTTTATTACCATACTATAACCTTAAAGCTATTTCCTTACAACAGTTACAATTTATCTATTATAAGTTTCTTTCACTTGCATACTGCTCATAAATAATTTTCTTTATTTTACCCAATTCCAACACAAAAAAATAAAGTGGTGTTTCACCACTTTATTTTGCGTATTCCACTGCACGTGTTTCACGAATAACAGTTACTTTAATATGTCCTGGATAATCCAGTTCATTTTCAATACGTTTTCGAATATCACGAGCTAAACGATGAGCTTCTAAATCATCAATTGTATCTGGTTTTACCAGAATACGAACTTCACGTCCTGCTTGAATTGCGAAAGATTTTTCTACGCCTTCATAAGACTCTGAAATTTCTTCTAACTTTTCAAGACGACGAATGTAATTCTCAAGCGTTTCACTACGAGCTCCCGGTCTTGCAGCTGATAATGCATCTGCTGCAGCAACTAGAACTGCAATGATAGAAGTTGGTTCTGTGTCACCATGGTGAGATGCGATACTGTTTATTACAACAGGATGCTCTTTATATTTCGTTGCGAGTTCAACACCAATTTCAACGTGGCTACCTTCTACTTCATGATCGATTGCTTTTCCGATATCATGTAATAGACCAGCACGTCTTGCTAGTTTTTCATCCTCACCAAGCTCCGCTGCCATAAGTCCAGTTAAATATGCAACTTCCATAGAGTGTTTTAAGACGTTTTGTCCGTAACTTGTACGGTATTTTAAACGACCTAAAATTTTAATTAAATCTGGATGTAAGCCATGAACACCCACTTCAAACGTTGTTTGCTCTCCGACTTCACGAATATACTCGTCCACTTCACGTCTTGATTTTTCGACCATCTCTTCAATACGCGCTGGGTGAATACGTCCGTCCTGTACTAGTTTATCAAGAGCGATACGAGCTGTTTCACGACGAATCGGGTCAAATCCAGATAGAATTACAGCTTCTGGTGTATCATCGATAATAAGGTCAATACCTGTTAACGTTTCTAGCGTACGAATGTTACGACCTTCACGTCCGATAATACGTCCCTTCATTTCGTCATTTGGAAGATTTACAACCGAAACGGTTGTTTCAGCAACATGATCAGCTGCACATCTTTGCATTGCAAGAGATAAAATCTCTTTTGCCTTCTTATCCGCTTCTTCTTTCGCGCGAACTTCACTTTCTTTTACCATAACGGCAATTTCATGAGAAACTTCACTTTCCACTTTACCAAGAATAATTGCTTTCGCTTGTTCGCGGGTCAGATTGGAAATGCGCTCTAATTCTGTTTGTTGCTTTTGAACTAACTCTCCCACTTTGCTTTCCAACTCTTCAATCTGTTGTTGTTTCGCTACAAGAGATTCCTCTTTCTTTTCTAACTGTCGCTCGCGGTTATCGAGCGTTTCGTCTTTACGATCAAGGTTCTCTTCTTTTTGCATTAAACGATTTTCTTGTTTTTGTAATTCGCTTCTACGGTCACGAATTTCTAATTCAGCTTCTGTACGAAGTGTATGAATTTCATCCTTTGCTTCTAAAAGCGCTTCTTTCTTAAGTGCTTCAGCATCACGATTCGCTTCGTCTAGAATACGTTTTGCTTCATTAGCTGCACCATTAATCTTCGCTTCAGCAATAGACTTTCGAACAAAAAAGCCAACAACTGCACCGACTGTTGCAAGCAAAATGGAGATGAGTATCCAAACTGTACTACTACTCATGATTTCACCTCCCCTTGCTATGAATGAAAAAAGACTGTCGGCATGTACATTGAATTACAACGTACAGCAAAGACCGTCGTCCCGCTTTTTTAAGGGACTTTCTTCATTTCACAATTAAAATGTCATATTATTATTTCGGCAAGATTTAAGTCTTACTCCGAATATTACTTCTCTTCTTGAGAAGAGTATATCGTATATAAGAAAAAATATACATTCTCATTGTATCTATCGCAATTTTCATTGTCAAGCGTTGTCTACTTTTACTTTCTTTACCTTAAGCCCTGAATCTTATATGGATTTAAAAAACAGACAGCATATTATCCTGGAAAACCTTAGAAAATCCCAATTCATTCACTTAAAATATATGAATATTCCCCTTTACACATAGCCTTTTGGATAGAATAAATATTTTATCTCCAGCTATATATAACGCTTTCATAGTGGATTAAAAAATAAAAGACACGGGACCGTGTCTTTTATTTTTTAATCTTGACGAGTTGAATCTTCCGTGTCTTCAACACCAGAGTTTTCACCAATTCCGTGATGTTCACGAACAAAGAAGGCAATTTCTTCTCTTAAATCCGTATTCTCTTTTAAGAATTGCTTCGAATTTTCACGACCTTGTCCTAAGCGTTCTTCATTATAAGAGTACCAAGCACCGCTCTTTTGAACGATATCAAGTTCAGAAGCCATATCTAAGATTTCACCTTCTCTTGAAATACCTTCTCCGTACATAATATCAACTTCAGCAACACGGAATGGTGGTGCTACTTTATTTTTAACTACTTTTACTTTCGTTTTATTACCAACAATATCGTTACCTTGCTTTAACTGCTCAGCACGACGTACTTCAAGACGGACAGTTGAATAGAATTTCAACGCACGACCACCTGGAGTTGTTTCTGGGTTCCCGAACATAACCCCAACTTTTTCACGAATTTGGTTGATAAAGATTGCGATTGTTTTTGATTTGTTGATTGCACCTGAAAGTTTACGAAGTGCTTGTGACATTAAACGTGCTTGTAAACCAACGTGAGAGTCACCCATGTCCCCTTCGATCTCAGCTTTCGGTACAAGAGCTGCCACAGAGTCAATTACGATAATATCAACCGCTCCACTTCGTACAAGTGCTTCTGCGATTTCTAGTCCTTGCTCCCCTGTATCAGGCTGTGATAATAGTAATTCATCTATGTTAACACCTAATTTTTGTGCATATACAGGATCCATTGCATGTTCCGCATCAATGAACGCTGCTTGTCCACCCTGACGCTGTACTTCCGCGATTGCGTGTAATGAAACTGTTGTTTTACCTGAACTTTCAGGTCCATAAATTTCAATAACACGGCCACGTGGGTATCCGCCTACCCCTAGTGCCACATCAAGTGCTAAAGAACCACTTGAAATTGTAGAAATTCTACGCTCCGCTTGTTCTCCTAATTTCATAATTGAACCTTTACCGAATTGCTTCTCTATTTGTTTTAACGCCATATCTAATGCCGCTTGACGATCGCTCATTCAAAATTCCTCCTTAACTAAATTGCTAATCTTATTATACCTATTTTCAATTCAATTTGCCAACAAAAATCGAACATTTATTCGTTTTTTTATTTTATATCGAATAAAACTAGGTTTTCCAACAAAAAAAACTAGAAGAAATTTATATCTCTTCTAGCTTTTTAAATAAATGATAAAATCCATATTTTGTAGAGCGTTCTCTAATTTGTTGACGACTTCCACTTAAATTAAGCGAGAAGACTACAGCTGGTTCATCTTTAATCACCAATCCAATAAATACTGTTCCTGGTTCTTTATGCTCTGAAGCATCCGGTCCAGCCACCCCAGTGAAACTAATTCCGATATCTGCTTTTAACAGTTCCTTTACATTTTCAGCAAGATAGCGAGCACACTGTTTACTAACCGCGCCATCAGTACGTAACACTTCTTCAGGTACATGTAAAATTTGTTGCTTCACATCATTTTGATAACAAATGACACCGCCTTTAAATACAGACGAAACACCAGCATTTTCTGTTACTTGATTTCCAAAAAGACCACCTGTTAAACTTTCTGCACACGCTAAAGTTAACCCTTTTTCCTTCAATAGCCTTATTGCCTTGTAATGAAGGAAATCTTGGTCATATCCGTAGAAAAATTCTCCTACTCTTTCTAAAATCAAATCTTCCACATGCTGAATCAGTTTCTCCGCCTCATCAGCATCATAATGTTTGGCAGTTAAACGTAATGTCACTTCTCCATCATTTGCAAGTGGTGCAATGGTTGGGTTCGTTTGTCCATCAATTAAATCTTGAACTTTCACCTCTAATTGAGATTCCCCAATACCAAAAAAACGAAGAACACGAGAATAAATATTTTCCCCCGTTGTAAACTTACATAAAAAAGGCTCTACGTAACTTATATACATCGGCTTCATTTCTTTTGGTGGTCCTGGTAATAAAATATAAACTTTTCCGTTCGTATTTAATCCCATACCAGGCGCCATACCGTGATCATTCGCAAATACAGTCGATCCATTTAAAACGAGCGCCTGCTTTTTATTATTCTCCGTAAATTCACGGCCTGTACGCTTAAAATAATCGCTTATCGATGTTAATGCCTTTTCATCATACACAAGCTCTTCATCTAAACTAGACGCTATTGTTTCTTTCGTTAAATCATCTTTTGTCGGTCCTAATCCACCTGTGAAAATGAGCATATCAGCTCGTTCTTCAGCCAATTCAATTGCCTTCTGTAATCGCTTGTTATTATCCCCAACAACAGTATGGTAGTACACGTTAATTCCGATTGAAGCTAACTTTTCAGATAAAAACTGGGCATTTGTATTTGCAATTTGTCCAAGTAATAATTCCGTTCCAACCGCAATAATTTCAGCATTCATCCCAATTCCCCCATAAACTTCTATTTTGAGTTTACAAAAGCATCTTTATTTTTCCAGAAATAATCCCATCCTGAAATAACGGTAAAGAATAACGCAATCCATATGAAAATATCTGCAACTGGAATATGAAGTAGATTTAACGGTACATCATGTAATAAGTATGCTGCAATCGCAATAATTTGTGTCCATGTCTTAATTTTCCCTAGCTGATTTGCTGCAACTACTTCTCCTGTCCCAGCAAGTACAAGGCGTAAACCTGTTACTGCAAACTCACGGCTTATAATTACAATAACGATCCAAGCAGGTACATATTGCATTTCTACCAATGTGATAAGTGCTGCCGAAACAAGTAATTTATCTGCTAACGGGTCAAGGAATTTCCCTAAATTCGTTACAAGATTATACTTTCTTGCATAATGTCCATCAATCCAATCTGTAGCCGAAGCAATAATAAAGATAAGTGCCCCTACTAAATGTTGAATTGGTAACTCTACATCACCAATTATAAATGAGCCCCACTCAAAGGGCGCTAACATAATTACCATAAAAATTGGAATTAAGAAGATTCTAGATATTGTAATTTTATTTGGTAAATTCACAGCTATTCCTCCATCATGTCAAAAACATTTGTTCATTGAAAAAAGTCATCGAAGCGATGACTGTTATTGCGCAGCTTGCCCTATCCCTTGGTTTTTTATCACCAATCTTTGGTGATATTCTTTTGCTGGATCTAATGGGAAAGTAACCACTTGGCCATTCAGTTTAATTTCAACATTTGGTGCACTTCCAATATTAAGCCGCACTTCTTTTACTGTTGATAAATCACGTTTTTCTGTTTGACCACTTTGTACTGTAGTGTTTAGAATTTCGTTACCCGCATCATCTTTAACATCTACATAGCTTGCACCCTTCGCCGAAATTTCCAGTTCTAATGTTTTATTATTATGAATTTCCAAAGTAGATACCTTACCACTCGTTCCAACTACCTTCACTTCTTGTTGTCCAGTTGGTTGCGCTGGTTGCTCTTCTTTCTTTGGTTCTTCTTTCTTTGGTTCTTCTTTTTTTGGTTCTTCTTTTTTTGGTTCTTCCGCTTTCGCTTCATCTTTCTTCGTATCTAACGGAGAATTTTTTGCTTTTTGAACCTCAATTTTTTCACTTTGAGCATTTTGAACTTGCCTATCATCTTTTCCAGTTAACGCTTGAATAACAAACCAGACTACCACTCCAAATGCGATTACTAACAACGCAATCAAAATTTTGGGCATATGATCCGCAATTGGCCATGATGAAGATTTTTGCATTGTTTCTTGTGTTTTTTGTCCAGTTGATACTTGTGGAACTTCACGTTTTTCAGACTGTGGTATCGTACTCTGATATTCCACAAGCAGTTCCTCTCCATTTAATCCAACAGCATCTGCATATTGTTTAATGAATGCACGCGCATAAAAAGCTCCTGGCAACACATCATAATTGCCTTCTTCAATCGCTACTAAATGGCGTTTTTGAATTTTTGTAATCTCATGCAGCTGATCAATAGATAAGCCTTTCGCTTCTCTTGCTTCTGTCAGCTTTTGTCCTAATTCCGTCACTACTAACACCTCAATATTTCTTTAAAAGTCGAACATAGAGAAATTGTTTTGCGTACCTTGCTCAATTTCATCTACTAAATTATATTGAATTTCTTCATCATAATCGTTACGCAATTCGATAATATAATCAAAATCATCCAATGTGTATTCTGACTGACTCACAAACACATCCGGATGTTCCACAACTTTCGTTGCAGGCAATCTCATGATTTCACGAACGAGCTGCCAGTGTCTTTCATTTGCACGCTTTGTCGACACAATTCCATCTAGTATGAAAATATTATCGTCGCTATACTCATCTTCAATCAATTGGCTACGAACAGTTTGCTTAATGAAAGTAGATGATACGAATAACCATCTCTTATTTGCACAAACACTTGCGGCAACAATAGATTCTGTTTTTCCGACACGAGGCATTCCTCGTATCCCAATTAATTTATGACCTTCTTTTTTCATTATCTCCGCCATAAAGTCTACAAGCAATCCTAATTCATCACGCACAAATCGAAATGTTTTCTTATCATCTGCATCTCGTTGTATGTACCTACCATGTCTAACTGCTAGCTTATCTCTAAGCTTTGGCGGACGATATTTCGTTACCGTTATATTATCCATCGTATTTAAAATTGATTCAAGTCTAGAGATTTGTTCTTGATTATCACACATAAGCAAAAGTCCACGTCGTGCATTATCTACACCATTAATTGTGACAATATTGATGCCAAGCATACCGATTAACGAAGAAACGTCACCAAGTAAGCCAGGTCGGTTTTTATGTATTTCATATTCAAAATACCATTCAATCATCCAAGATCACTCCCCTACGCTTACTTTACACCTACGTACTATATTATATGATTTCACCTTAATAGGGAAGCTAAATGTATAATCTATTCCTCCTAATTACTATACAAAAAAAGTAGAGAGGAGAAGCTCCTCTCTACTTTTACTTATGTTGTACAAACTTCACCATTAAATTTGCAATTGTATGTTGCTCTTGTTCATCAGCAACTTTCCAAAGCTCAGACAATAATTTTTCTTGATCGTTGCGCGCTTCTACTTCATTTGCTAAATAATCACCAACACGAAATGCCATATCTGATACGGCACCACCATCAAGCCCTTTTCCCCCCGCTTGTTCTAAACGTTCTCCTAAAAAGCTCTTCCACTGATCAAAATTATCTAACACTGACATGTTTAAGCACCTCACTATTTTAGTAATAGAATCATGCTTAATTTGTACAATTTCTTGTTTTTTATGTAAGAATTTTTTAGCAATGCCAACCGCCATTCACTCCGATAATTTGCCCCGTAATATAAGAAGCTCCTGGCGAAACGAGGAAGGAGACTGTTTTTGCTACCTCTTCGGGTAGTCCTATTCTACCTAATGGAATATCTTCAGCAATTTCATTTTTATCATCTTCTGAAAATACATTTAACATTTCTGTTTCGATCGCACCTGGCGCTACCGCATTAACGCGCAATCCACTTAGAGAAACTTCTTTCGCTAAAGCCTTCACATATGAATTTTGTGCACCTTTCACCATTGAGTACAGCACCTCACAAGACGCTCCTATTTGCCCCAAAATGGATGAAATAACAACAACATTACCACTTCTCCGCCCGATCATCGGCGGAAGCGCCATCGATAAAAGTCTATATACACTCTTCACTTGAAGCTCCACCATATAATCTAATTCTTCATTCGTAACATCCGTTACTAATCCAAATATACTCTTTCCAGCTGCGTATACAATAACATCAATAGGATGTTCGATTTGTCCCCACAATTTCTCTGCTCCATCGATAGAAGCTAAATTTGCTTGCACAGGAATCACTGCATCAAACTCCTTTTGTAACCCCCTTATCTTCTCTTCGTTTTTATTGTAATGAATATAGACTGTATAACCATCCTCGATTAACTGCTTCGAAATAGCAGAGCCAATCCCTCCGCTTCCTCCAGTTACTAATGCATACTTTTTCATAAATTCCCTCTCTTATCTTTTTATGTATAAATAAATAATACCCTCATCTTACCATTTGGCAATAACCAAACGTTAGATGAGGGATATAGATACTGCGTTTTTTATTCACATATTACTTCATTTTTTGGTAACACTTGGCAGACACTCATTTTCTCTTCAACTAATAATGTTTTTGCTGCTTGTTGTAGGTCTTGAACAGTTAATCCTTCTAACACTGTAAGAGCATCAAATAAACTAGATTCATTAAACGCATATCGTGTAAACTGATTTGCAATATATTCAGGTGAATTCAACGATCGTAAAAATCCACCAATTTTCTTTTTCTTCACCCGTTCCAGCGCAGTCTCATCTAACTGATCATAATTCGTTTGTAGTAAAATACCTTTTAATCGCTCTGCCAATTCATCAGGGTGCTTCGTATCTCCACCAACCATTGCAAAACCGAAGTTATTTTCTTCTGTATAGTCATACGAGAACGAATCATCAATAAGACCTTCATTATATAAAGATTCGTAATGAACTGACCCTTTTCCAAATAAATAATCTAAAAGTAATGTAAGCGCAATTTCTTGTTTTAACAGAGCTTGCCCTTTTTCTTTTAAATTCGTTGCCTTAATACCAACTAAACATTTTGGAGTTTGAACAGGCATTGAAATAATCTTTTTCTTTTCATTTACTTCTTCTGGTTCCTCTTCAAAAGAGCGAACGATTTCTGGTTGATTTTCGTAATCTTTTTTCGCTTGATTTTCACGAACTAAATCCATTGTTTTTTCAGGATCAATCGCTCCAACAACAAATAATAACATGTTGCTCGGATGGTAAAAAGTCTCATAACATTCATACAGTAGGTCTTTTGTAATCTTACTAATAGACTCAATCGTCCCTGCAATATCAATTTTAATTGGATGTTTCACAAACAAACTATCGATTAATCCAAAGTATAAACGCCAGTCTGGGTTATCTTGGTACATTTGAATTTCTTGACCGATAATACCTTTTTCTTTTTCAACCGTTTTTTCAGAGAAATACGGTTCTTGTACAAAGTCTAACAGTGTATTTAAATTTCTCTCTACATTTGATGTACAGGAAAAGAGATAAGCGGTTCTTGTAAAAGATGTAAAAGCGTTCGCTGAAGCACCTTGTTTACTAAACAATTGAAACGCGTCATGGTCCTCTTTTTCAAACAATTTATGCTCAAGGAAATGAGCAATTCCATCTGGTACACGAGTCATGTCTTCTTTTCCAAGCGGTACAAATGTATTATCAACAGAACCGTACTTCGTCGTAAATGTTGCAAATGTTTTATTGAAGCCTTGTTTCGGTAAGATATATACGTCTAATCCATTCGGAAGTTTTTCATAATATAGCGTCTCTTTTAATTGCTCATACACAATTTTCTCCATTTATTCTCCCTCCGTTCCATGTAAAAAGTAAATTGTATCTAGTTCAATATTATTAGCAACTTTCACAATCTCTTCTTTCGTCACGCTTTCTATGCCCGTTAGCCATTCTTCAACTGGACGCGTACGCTCTGAAATCACCCCGTGATAAAGCATTTCAACAAAACCACGTGGTGTATCAATTGCCTCTAAGATTTGATTTTGAATTACACTTTTCGTTTGCTGAATCTCTTCCTCTGAAAAATCACCGCTTTGCATTGCTTTCATCTGTTCTTTAATAATTTCAACAGCTTTTTCAAAGTTCTTCGCTTCAATTCCAGACATAACGAAGAGCAAACCTTTATGACTTTCAAATCTCGATGCTGCATAGTACGCTAAACTATTTTTTTCACGGACATTTACGAATAACTTCGAATGAGAAAACCCTCCAAATAATCCGTTAAACAATTGTAATGCAAAATAATCTTCATCTTTATACGTAATGAATGTGCGATAGCCGATATTTAATTTACTTTGCTTTAGTTCTTGTTGTTCAACAATTTCTTTTTCTTCATTATTTCGTTTATGAAGAAGTACATTTCTCTCTTTCATAGCGCGAGGTGAAATCGAAAAATACTTATTTACAAGCCCCACAGCATCTTCTGAAATATCACCAATGATATATAAATCCATTTCATCTTCAGCTAACACTTTTTGATAATATTGATACAAACTTTCATTTGTAATAGAAGCAACACTTTCTTTTTTTCCATTTGCACTTAAGCGATATGGTTCTACTTTGCACATTTCTGCAATTAAACGCTCATTTGCATAACGCATTTTATCATCATAAGTAGCTTCAATTCGTTGCAAGAGTGCTCGTTTCTCACTTTCTACAATAGAAGATAGAAAACCGTCCCCTTCTGTTGCTGGATGTAAAACAATATCAGATAACATAGAAAGCGCTTTTTCAAATAACGGTGGTGCATCGCGTAAATATGTTTCATTTGCAATGTCTACATAAATAGAGATAATATGGTCTTCCCCTTTTTTACTTACATCTACCGCTAAAGAAGATCCATATAATTCTTCTAAATATTGACGAAGACGAATTACAGAAGGCAGTTTTTCTGTCGCACTTTGCAATACGTACGGCAATAGGGCACGCTCTGTCACCGTCTCCTCATTTAAAGGTGCTTTAAAACGAAATACAAAGGTATTTGTTTTAAATTTATCAGTCGGAATAATATGTACTCGCAAGCCACCTAATTCATGCAGTTGCTGTTCCATTAGTTTCATTAATAGCCCTCCTTTACGTATGTAGGAATATTCCTCTTCAATATACAGTTTTTAGAAATAAAAAATCAACTTTTCTTCCTTATTATGCTTACATTTGAGTCTTTCTAAAAACTTTAATATGTAAGGAACATAGTAAAATTCCGTATTAAATATATTCTATGTAAAAAAGCCCGCACTAATGTGCGAGCTTTTTTTATACTTTCTAAATACTCATCGTTTTCCTTTTTCATAAGGCGTTCCTAATGCTTTCGGAGCTTCAGATCGGCCTACAAAACCAACAAGTGCTAATATTGTAAATACATACGGTAATATCGTTAAGAATACACTTGGAATTTCTTTCAATACAGGAATTGTACCACCTGTTATCCCAAGTGATTGAGCAAATCCGAAGAACAGTGCGGCTCCAAGAGCACCAAGTGGATTCCATTTACCAAAGATCATAGCTGCTAGTGCTAAGAAACCTTGTCCAGTAATTGTAGCACCTGAGAAGTTACCAGAAATCGACATTGCGAAGACCGCACCACCCACTCCTGCAAACATTCCAGATATACAAACTGCAATATAACGCATTTTATATACATTAATCCCCATCGTATCTGCTGCCATTGGATGTTCACCAACAGCACGTAGACGAAGACCGAACGGTGTTTTATAAATAATGTACCAAACAACAAATGCTAAAATAATGGCAATATACGATGTTAACGGTACGTTTGAGAAAAATATTTTTCCGATAACTGGAATATCTGATAGACCTGGGACATCGATTTTTTCAATACGGTATTGAATAAAATCTGTCTGCCCTTTATCAAAAATCTTCTTAATCGCAAATACTGTTAAACCAAGAGATAAGAAGTTAATCGCTACACCACTTACAACCTGATCAGCACGGAACGTAATAGATGCTACCGCGTGAAGTAATGCAAATAATCCACCACCAATTGCCGCAAATAGTAATGCAATCCATGGAGTCATCGTTCCCCAAGTATCACCCATTAATAAGGTTGTAACAATTCCAACAAATGCACCAAATAGCATTAGTCCTTCTAACGCAATATTTACAACACCTGATCGTTCACTAAATACACCACCTAATGCTGTAAAAATTAAAGGTGCTGATGTATATAACGTACCTGTCACAAGAATGGCTAATATATCTAAAAAGCTCATTTATTTCCCCTCCTTGCTCATGCGTGTAAGCGCCCATCTTAAAACATAACTACATGCAACAAAGAAGATAATACATGCAATAATTACGTTAATAAGTTCTGATGGTACATCTGCCTCAAAGTTCATTTGAGGGGAAGCACTTTTCAAACCACCAAATAACAATGCTGAAAGGATAATACCAAATGGATTATTTCCTCCAAGAAGCGCTACGGCAATTCCGTCAAATCCAATCCCTGTAAATGAAGACATTGCTGTCATGCTTTGGAATGTTCCTAGCCCTTCCATTGCTCCACCAATCCCAGCAAATGCACCAGCAATTGTCATGGAGAATACTACATTACGAGAAACCTTCATACCTGCATATTGAGAAGCATGTTGATTAAATCCTACTGACTTTAATTCATAACCTAGAGTTGTTCGATCTAATAAGAACCACATTAAGATTGCTACTAAAATTGCAACAATAATTCCCCAGTGAAGACGTGAACCATCAGTTATTGCAGCTAACCAATCTGAAGATAAAGATGCACTCGCTTTAATATCGTATGTTTTATCATTGCCCTCATGTAAAAAGCGTTTAATTATGTCATACGTTACATATAACGCGATATAGTTCATCATTATTGTTACAATAACTTCATTAACCTTAAACTTCCCTTTTAAATAACCAGGAATAAAGCCCCATATTCCACCCACCATTGCTGCAAATAAAATAGATAATGGAATATGAAGAAACGCTGGTAGTGAGACCGCATAACCGAACCAAACTGCCGCAAGCCAACCAACTAATAGTTGACCCTCTACCCCGATATTAAATAAACCTGTACGAAATGCAAACGCCACCGATAATCCAGCAAGAATAAGTGGTATCATAGTGCGAAGTGTCTCACCAATCGCACTAGCACTGCCGAACATACCTGTCCAAAGCGCACTATAACCAACAATTGGATCATAGCCACTAACCAGCATTACAATCGCTCCAACAATTAAACCAAAAATAACGGATAGTACTGGGACTAAAATATTTATCGTTCGCTCTGTTAAAAGTTTTTTAGCCATTTGTACCCACCTGCTCTTTCTCTGTTCCTCCAGCCATTAGCAAACCAAGCTGTTGTTCATTTGTGCCTTTCGCATTCACAATTGCTACAATTTTCCCTTCATAGATAACCGCAACCCGATCACTCACATTTAAAATTTCTTCTAATTCTAAAGATAAAAGAAGAACCGCTTTCCCATTATCTCTCTGCTCGATTAATTTTTTATGAATAAATTCAATTGCACCTACATCTAAACCACGTGTTGGCTGTGCTGCAATTAATAAATCCGGATTACGATCTACTTCACGTGCAATAATAGCTTTCTGCTGATTCCCACCAGATAGAGCACGCGCTAATGTTTGTTCGCTAGGTGTACGTACATCGAACTGTTCAATAAGTGCCTTCGCTTTCCCTGTGATTTTGCTAAAGTTTAAAATCCCCTTCTTTGAAAATGGATTTTTATAGTACGTTTGCAAAACTATATTGTCTCTAACAGAAAAATCAAGAACTAGTCCGTGCTTATGACGATCTTCTGGAATATGACCAATTCCTTCTTCTGTAATTCTTCGAACAGGCCAATTCGTTATTTCTTTCCCTTTAATTGCAATAGAACCTGACTCAACTTTTCGTAAACCAGTAATTGCCTCTATTAATTCGCTTTGTCCATTTCCATCGATTCCTGCAATACCAACAATTTCCCCCGCACGAACAGTTAAGTCAAGGCCTTTTACAGCAGGCAGTTGGCGTGCATCGTGAACAACAAGATTTGCAATAGAAAGTACCTCTTCTTTGGGCGTAGCGTCTATTTTTTCTGTTTTAAAATTCACTTGACGTCCGACCATTAATTCTGCAAGTTTATGTTCATCCGTATTTGCAACGTCAACAGTTCCAATCCCTTTTCCTTTGCGAATAATTGTACAACGATCGCAAACTTCCATAATTTCTTTCAATTTATGAGTAATAAGAATGATAGATTTTCCTTCTTGCACAAGCTTTTTCATAATTTGAATCAATTCATGAATTTCTTGTGGTGTTAACACTGCAGTCGGTTCATCAAATATTAAAATTTCCGCTCCACGGTAAAGTGTTTTTAAAATTTCAACACGCTGTTGCATACCAACAGAAATATCCTGTATTTTCGCGTATGGATCTACAGCTAAACCATATTGTTCAGACAACCTTTGAATCTCTTTAGCAGCTTCTTCAACAGCTATTTTCCCTTTTTTCTTCGGTTCATTACCGAGAATGATATTCTCTGTAACTGTAAAATTATGAACAAGCATAAAATGTTGATGGACCATCCCAATACCAAGATCATTCGCAATATTCGGATTTGTAATTTTTACAGGTGTTCCTTTAATTTTAATTTCACCTTGTTCTGGCTGATACAAACCGAATAGTACATTCATCAATGTGGATTTCCCTGCACCATTTTCTCCAAGTAAAGCATGTATTTCTCCCTGTTTTACTTGCAGCGTAATATCATCATTCGCTACAATGCCTGGGAATACTTTCGTAATATTATTCATCTCAATTACGTATTCCATTTCGTTCCTCCTTTTAACAGGGAACATTCCCCTATTACACTATTAACTTATTAAGCAATTTGGAAGTTTTATACATACAAAGGTTAGTTCTAAGAACTAACCTTTGCTATTTCTCTATCTTTATTTTTTTAGAGAAGCTTCATATTCTTTATATTCTTTATCTGTAGCTGGTACTTTAATTTCTCCAGCTGTAATTTTCTTTTCAAATTCTTCTACTTTTGTTAAAATCTCAGGGTTAACTTTTTTCACGTTATCAGTTGTTTTTGCAATACCAACACCGTCATCTTTTAAGCCAAACGCTTCAATTTTACCACCTTTTAATTTTCCATCTTTCGCTTCTTTTGCTACTTTTTGTACAGCGATATCAACACGTTTTACCATTGAAGTTAATGTTACGTTTTCAGGCATACCTTCTTGATTTTGGTCACGGTCAACACCGATTACCCAAACGTTTTCACCTTTTTTCTTACGGTTTTTCGCTTCAGTGAATACACCATTACCTGTACCACCAGCAGCATGATAAATAACATCTACGCCTTGACCATACATTGCTGACGCAAGAACTGTACCTTTTTCAGGCTTATCGAATGCTTCAGCATATTCAGATACGATTTCAATATTTGGATTCACTGCCTTAGCACCAGCTTTAAATCCATTCTCGAATTTACTAATTAAATCACTCTTCATTCCACCAACAAATCCTACTTTATTCGATTTTGTTGACATAGCTGCCACCGCACCTACAAGGAATGACCCTTCATGATCTTTAAATGTAATACTTGTTACGTTTGGTGCATCTACAACAGTATCAACAATTGCAAATTGTTGTTTTGGAGATTCTTTTGCTACTTCTTTAATTGCTCCCTCTAATTTATACCCAATACCGAAAGCTAAATCATACTTATCTTTTGAAAATTTCTTTAAGTTCGGAATATAATCCGCTTCTTTTTCAGATTGAAGATAACGATAATTTGTCTTCTCTTTTAATCCATTATCTTTACCAAACTGTTGTAATCCTTCCCAAGAAGATTGGTTAAATGATTTGTCATCAACGCCCCCAACATCTGTAACCATACCAACCTTAAACTCTTTATCCCCTTTTTTGTCACTATCCGCTTTATCCGAGTTACCACATGCACCTAACACTGTACTTGCTGCTAACGTTAACGATAATAAAAGACCTGTTTTTTTCTTCATACTAGAAACCCCTCCTGAAATGTTTTTTCTAATGATTCATACGCTGCTGTCCCTTACTTCTTGCTGTCACCTCCCTAAAAAGGAACTTCCCTACATACGTTTTCTTAATACGTGGAAGCTAAACTTATCAGCTCTAAAGTAATTAATAGAATATAAGATTGGCTCATCATTTTGATCATAGTGCATTTGTTTTAAAACTAGCAGTGCCGTTTCAGGTTCACATTCTAAAATCGGTGAAATTTTCGGGTGATAACCAATCGGTTCAATGTGAGCAACTGCGTATGTGATACGCTTGTGCGTATTATTATGTATTACTGTAAGCAGCGATTCCTCATTGTATCCCGATAAATCTGGTAATATCTCTTTTGCCAGTTTATCAATACAATATACAACTGGTTCCCCATCCGCTGTACGAACACGTTCAATCATTACTGCGCTAAAAGCATCTTCACAATTAAATTTCTCTTTTTCTTCTTCTGTTAAAGTTGTTGTAGATGATGATAAAAAGATTGTTCCTGGTGTTTTCCCCACACTAGAAATCATATCTGTAATACTAGAAAGTTGCTCTATTCCGGAAGAAAATAACGGCTTCGCATTTACAAATGTCCCTACACCATGTCTACGAATAACAACATTTTCTTCTTCTAAAATACGTAGTGCTTCCCTTAAAGTTGCCCTACTTACACCAAGTTCTTTCGCTAGATCAAACTCTGAAGGTAACTTTTGTTTTTCTTTGTAAGCCCCATCTTTAATTTTTCCTTTGATGTGATCAATCACCCGCAAATATAAGTGACGACTATCGGATTTTACTGACATAAGACTCCCCCGCATTTCAATTATTCGACCTCTGATGTAAGACTTCTTTTCTCTTTTTTCAACTTACAACATAGTATAAATTACTAAATACTAAAAATAAGCGTAATTATCGAATAAATATTAATAATTTTTCAAGATGAAATTTTCACACTTTATTCCATAAAAAAAACTTTGTACCATAAACATTTCTCATATAGAGAAAAAGTTCGGCACAAAGATTCCTTACATCCTTTGTTACACACTTTTCCCCTCATAGTCTAGCAATTCATGGTTGCCAGGTAGAAACTTATGGACCTTATCTCCAAGATTATATGAGGCAGTGATTCTTTTCGAAGTAATCTTACCACTTTCTCCCATATGTGTCAACAGATTTCAACATTTTTCTACATTAAATATCGAACGTTTTGAAAATCAAAACGATAAGCATTCGTATTCTAAAGGACCCTTAAAAATGTAAGCCCTTTCTTAGCCAGTGACTATAGTATATAACAAAAACAGCATATAAAAAAGCCTAATTGTAAAAACAATTAGGCTTTTTTTAAGAACTTTTTTCTTGCACATCTTTAATGAGTACTCCCCTTGGTTTACTACCTTCATAAGGGCCTACTACACCATTCATTTCCATGGCATCAATTAAACGAGCTGCTCGCGTATATCCTACTCTAAATCTACGTTGTAACATAGAAACAGATGCTGTTTGCATTTCTACTACAAGCTGAACCGCTTCATCGTATAATTCATCTTCTACTTCCTGCTTTGTTTCAGGAACATCTTGTGGAATCATATCCTCTTGATATTGCGCTTTTTGCTGCGCAATAACAGCTTCTACGACTCTCTCAACTTCATCATCTGATAAAAATGCCCCTTGTACACGAACAGGTTTCGATGCACCAATTGGTATGAATAACATATCTCCACGACCTAGCAACTTTTCTGCACCACCACCGTCAAGAATCGTTCGAGAATCTATTTGGGAAGATACAGCAAATGCAATACGCGATGGAATATTCGCTTTAATAACACCTGTGATAACATCAACTGACGGGCGCTGAGTCGCAATAATTAAATGAATACCAGCAGCACGTGCCATTTGCGCTAAACGCATAATCGCATCTTCTACATCCGAAGAAGCAACCATCATTAAATCAGCTAACTCGTCCACAATTACTACAATATATGGTAATTCAGGTTGTTTCGCTTCCGATTGGCTATTATGTTCTTTAATATAATCATTATATCCTTCAATGTTACGCGTACCGCTATGCGCGAATAATTCATAACGACGCTCCATTTCACTCACAACTTTCTTCAAAGCCTGTGATGCTTTTTTCGGATCAGTTACGACTGGTGTTAATAAGTGCGGAACACCGTTATATACATTTAACTCTACCATTTTCGGATCAATCATCATTAATTTTACTTCATGCGGTTTTGCACGCATTAAAATACTTACAATAATTCCATTAATACATACACTCTTTCCACTACCAGTCGCACCAGCTACTAATAAATGGGGCATTTTATTTAAACGTGCCAATACAGCCTCTCCTGTAACATCACGTCCAAGACCGATTAATAACTTCTCTTCTGGGTGGTTATTCGCCTTTGAATCAAGAACTTCTCTCAGCGTTACCATAGAAACTTCTGAATTCGGAACCTCAATCCCTACAGCTGATTTCCCGGGAATAGGTGCTTCAATACGAATGTCTTTCGCTGCTAAAGCAAGCGCTAAATCATCACTTAAACTAACAATTTTACTTACCTTTACTCCCATATCAGGATACACTTCATATTTCGTAACTGCAGGACCTCTATGTACTTTTGTTACTTTCGCTTTCACACCAAAACTTTGGAATGTACGTTCCAATTTACGAGCATTTTCATAAATTTCCGCATTTTCATTTGTAACTTGCTTATTTTGGGGAAACTTTAATATATCAAGCGAAGGAAGCTTATAATCTTTATTTTCCACATTAGAAAATTGCATAGGAGGTGCTTTCGTTTCACCTTCTAGCGATTCAACGATTTTTTCTCCTCGTTTCTTGTGAGGTTGTTCTTCTGGCGCAGGCGGAACTGCCTCTTCAATAAACGGAGGAGTGATTAAATCATTTTCTTCTATCTGCTTTTCCGTCTCTTCACGTACTGGATAATTCTCAGTAAAATTCGAAATAATTGGTGGACCAATTTCTATTTCTTCTACTGGCTCAATAGCTTCTTCTTGTTCAGCAACACGTTCACGCCTCTTGCTTCTTGTTGTTTTTTTCTTTTCAGTTTGCTCGGCGACCCTTTGAGATTTCCAATCTTTATAATCCCCTTGCATTACTTGAAACTGACTTCTAAGAATTCTCCCTACCGGAGCAAGTACTTCTCCAATATGTTTATTTGTTATACAAAGTATTCCAAGAATAACTAAAATAATTCCAATGATATATGCCCCTACTTCGTCAAATAAGAAGTAGCACGTTGCGAACATCAATGCACCGAACATACCACCACCTAAATGAACACTATCCGGGCCCTTTTTCATTTCAAGGAAGAAGTAATCTTTTGTACTAACAATTACAGAAGTATTTTGCACAGCTCCATCTTTCGTAAGCAGGTTAAATAATGTAATATGACTAAACATTAATATTGCTAGTACAATTAAATAAACACCTATTAGCCGTTTATTTAAAAGGTTGGGCCATCCCCGCTTTATTACAAACGCAACAGATAAAGCTATTACACCTAACACACCAATTATGTACCACTCACCAAAGAAGAAGCGAAAAAATAACACAAACGATTTCCCTACAACACCTAGCTGTAAAATCGTAATAATCGAAAGTGCAAAAAGAGTCAACCCGACGATTTCATAATACAAAGTTGGCTTTATCGTACGTCTTGCCTTAGCCTTCGTCCCTCTTTGCTTTTGTTTTGCCATTTCTTCACCTCGTGTTCTAGAAATTAAGTACAACTTTCTTATAAAAAAGATCTACTTACATGTCTTTCTCTCTATTTTTCAGGTCTTTATATCTTCTATTTTTACACTTCTTGTAAAATGTTAAATAAACAGAAGAAAGCAGCCTACTCATGGCTGCTCAACCGTCTTGTTTTTTATATTATACCATAGCTCCTAAACAAAATCCTTCTTTTTGCTAAAAGGTAATTTTCTGTCCAGGCTCAAACTCTAGGTAGTGAGACGGATTCGTACTTAATACACGTACAATAGAGTAACATTGATTATCCTCCTCAGAAACCACTAATTCCACGCCATTTATATTCACAACTTTTTGGCTTTCGCATTGTGAATAATCGGCCGGATACACAAGTTGCTCTGGCATAATTGTATATAAAATCATTGTAGCATTGTCCCTTCTGTACTATTATCCTTGCGTTCATCAATTAATTCGTTTAATTTTCGAAGTGCGCTACCAATACCACCGACACCATCTATAAGACCATACTTCACTGCATCTCCACCTATTACATTCGTCCCAATATCTCGCGTCAAATTCCCTTTTGCAAACATAAGCTCTTTAAAACGATCTTCCGTTACTTTCGAATGCTTTGTCACAAATCGAATGACTCTTTCTTGCATTTTATCCAAATACTCAAATGTTTGTGGCACACCTATAACAAGACCTGTTAAACGAATTGGATGAATTGTCATCGTCGCTGTTTCGGCAATAAATGAATAATCAGTTGAGACCGCAATCGGTACACCGATTGAATGCCCTCCTCCTAAAACAAGAGATACAGTTGGTTTTGAAAGCGAAGCCACCATTTCAGAAATCGCTAATCCAGCTTCAACGTCACCCCCAACTGTATTTAATATTAACAGTAAACCTTCAATTTTTGGATTTTGTTCAATCGCGACAATTTGCGGAATGATGTGTTCATATTTTGTTGTTTTATTTTGTGGTGGCAACTGAATATGACCTTCCACCTGCCCAACAATTGTTAAGCAATGAATACGCGATTCATTCATTTGTGGTACATTTGTCTGTCCAAGTTGCTGAATTTTCTCCACTATAGAAGCCTCTTTTGGAACTTCTTTCGGCTCAGCTTCTTTTTCTTCATTTGTATAACGATCACGTTCTGTCATATCGCATCCCCTTTCACTCGTATATAACTATTATTTCTTAAGTTATGAATTTCATTCGATAGGGTTAAAAAAGAAAAAGATCACCTGTAAAGGTGACCTTCTTTATACTTCCATAATAATCGGTAAAATCATTGGCTTTCTCTTCGTTTCTTCGTACAAGAACTGCCCTAATAATTCACGAATATTTTGTTTCAACATAGACCATTCAATTGTATATTCTTTAATTGATTGTTCAACAATCATACGTACAATATCTGTGGATCGTTCGATTAATGCTTCTGATTCACGAACATATACAAAGCCGCGTGAAATAATTTCTGGACCAGAGATTATTTTCTTTTCATCCTTACCAAGTGTTACAACAACAACTAAAATTCCATCTTGAGATAACATCTTTCTATCTCGAAGAACGATGTTACCGACGTCACCTACACCTAATCCATCAATTAAAACATTACCAGCTTGCACTTTACCAGCTAATTTTGCTTCATCGTCACCAAAAGCAATTACATCGCCTTTTTCTACGATAAAGATATTCTCTCTCGCAATACCTACATCTTCCGCTAAATACGCATGTGCTTTTTGCATACGGAACTCACCATGTACGGGTACAAAATACTTCGGCTTCATTAAATTTATCATCAGCTTTAATTCTTCTTGGCTACCATGACCTGAAACGTGAACTTTTCTTTCACCGTAATAAATAACCTCAGCACCAGATCTAAATAACAAGTCAATAATTTTTGATACAGATACTTCATTTCCTGGAATTGGAGAAGCTGCAATAATAACAGTATCACCTTTACGAATTGAAATTTGTTTATGAGCTTGTTTCGCCATTCTAGAAAGGGCTGCCATCGGTTCCCCTTGACTACCAGTCGTTAAGATAGCTACCTTTTTTTCCGGGAAATTGTCTATTTCTTGTAATGAAATAACCATACCTTCTGGAACATCTAAATAACCAAGACGTCTTGCAATATCTACCACTTTCACCATGCTACGTCCTACTACCGCTACTTTCCTTCCAGTTTCAGCAGCTGCATCAAACACTTGTTGAATACGATGTACATTGGAGGCAAATGAAGCAACAATAATACGTCCTTCTGAACTATAGAATACTTTAGAAATCTCTATACCAACTTCTTTTTCCGAACCTGTATAACCAGGACGTTCAGCGTTTGTACTATCAGATAACAAGCAAAGTACGCCTTCATTTCCAATTTGCGCCATTTTCCCAAGATCTGCTCCACTATTTCCGATTGGAGTTTGATCAAATTTAAAGTCTCCTGTATATACTACAGCACCTTTTGATGTATGGAAACAAACACCCACAGAATCCGGAATACTATGTGTCGTTCCGAAGAATGACACATTTGTTGAATTAAACTCTACTGTTGAATTCGAGTCAATTGTTTTTAAGTCTACACGGCCTAACATTCCTGCTTCGCCAAGCTTTTCTTGTATAAGTCCTACCGTTAATTTCGTCGCATATACTGGAATAGATAATTTACGAAGCACATAAACAATTCCACCAATATGATCTTCATGACCATGGGTAATAAATAGTCCTTTTACTCGCTCTTGATTTTCTACTAAATATGTAATGTCAGGAATAACAATATCAATCCCAAACATTTCATCTCCCGGGAACATCAATCCGGCATCTACAATAAAGATTTCAGAATCAATTTCAACACAGTACATGTTTTTTCCGATTTCACCTACTCCGCCAAGAGCAAATACTTTAACAGACTCATTCTCTTTTCTCTTCATGTTGTTGCCTGGTTTAAAAATCTTGCAAACACTGATTTCACTAAAATTGCAGAGACACCAGGGGAAACTCTACAACCACCATATATTCACCGTCCAAGACGAATGTCCTTACCGTTATGCGATATCATGTCCTTGTTAATTTTTTAAACCAGGTTTCACCTCTCTTTCATTATATAAATCAAATATCTTATTCGATATGATATGAAAATTTCATTAAATCTTAATTTTTACCAATTTTGCTAAGCATACCCGTACTAAGCTACTTAGCCATATTATAACTGATACAAGAAATAGAACACAAGTTAAATTATGCGAAAGACAAGAGAAGACACTAAAATGAGATTATAATTTAAGAGGGCAAAATTCATATCAGTTTTACTATTTTCCCTACGTAATAAGAGTTTGATGGAAAAATATTCATGTAAATTCTTTACATAAACATGAAACGATATTCACTAAAAAAATCTTATCTCTGTAATCAGTTTCTTACTAATTCTCCCCCCTGCCATCCCCTTCTTATTACAGCCTATTAACTATAGCTAATTTTCATCACTTACATATAGTTAGTCAAAATAAAAATGACCTAGTTTCACACTAGGTCATTTTTATTAACGAGGAATAGATTGCATTACGGATTGTAACGTTATTCTTTCTTCTTCCGTTAATGGAAGAAGTGGCAAACGTACAGAACCTACATCCAATCCCACCATTTGTAATGCTGTTTTTACTGGTGTTGGGCTCGGCGCCATAAATAGTGCATCCGTTACTTTTACTAGTAATTGATGTAATTTCTGCGCTTTTTTGAACTCTCCAGCTTGGAATGCAGCAATCATTTCTTGCATTTCATTCCCGATAACATGAGATGCTACAGAAACAATACCTTTTGCTCCAATTGCCATAGCTGGTAATGTTAAACCATCATCACCGCTGTATACTGCAAAGTCGTCCGCTGTTTTTTCAATGATTTCTGTCATTGTTAATACATCGCCGCCTGCATCTTTAATCGCAACAATGTTTTCTATTTCCGATAAACGAACAACTGTATCAACGGAGATTTGTACAATAGATCGTCCTGGAACATTATATAGCATTACCGGAAGCAGAGTGCTTTCAGCGATTGTTTTAAAGTGCTGGTACATCCCTTCTTGACTCGGTTTATTATAATACGGTGCCACTAGCATAACTGCATCAACACCAACTTCAGTTGCCTTTTTTGTTAAATCGACAGAAGCATGCGTATTATTGCTACCTGTTCCAGCGATGACGGGCACCCTTTTATCGACAACAGATACGACATGGCGATATAACGCTACTTTTTCTTCTGATGTTAATGTAGGAGATTCTCCAGTCGTCCCTCCTACCACGATTGCTGTTGTACCGTTATCAATTAAATAATTTACCAATTTCGTTGTCTTTGCAAAATCGATATTACCATTTTTATCAAACGGTGTTACCATCGCGGTTGCAATTGTCCCAAAATCTATCATGATCTCACTCCTTATTGTTCCAGTTGCTTTTCTTTTGAAAGCTCAAATGCACTATGTAATGCATTCACAGCCTCCACTAAATCGGCTTCTTTTACAAGAACCCAAATTGTCGTATGACTATCTGCTGATTGCAGAATTTGAATACCTTTTTCCGCTAAAGCTGTGACAATTTTCGCTGTAACCCCTGGAATACCTGCCATTCCAGCACCAACGATAGAAACCTTCGCACAATGCTCTGTCACCACTGGATCATATCCAAGGTGCTTTAAAACCTCAACTGCACGCGCTGATACACTATCCTTTACTGTGTAAGCTACACCAGTAGGAGAAATGTTAATTAAGTCCACACTAATCCCTTCATTAGCCATTTCTTTAAACACGTGTTGTTGTAAATCATATGCAGTTTCTTTTGCAAGCACTTTAATTTGCGTTACGTTTGACACATGGGCAATCCCTGTAACAGGACGTTCTTCTACATCCTGCCCTTTTGTAGCACCATCATATGCCGCAATAAGCGTACCTTCACTATCAGAATACGTAGAACGTACACGAAGTGGTACTTTTGCATGCATCGCAATTTCAACCGCACGCGGATGAACAACTTTCGCACCCTGATAAGCCATGTTACAAATCTCGTTATATGTTACAGTTTGAAGATGACGTGCATCTTTTACGATACGAGGATCCGCAGTCATAACACCTTCAACATCTGTGAAGATATCGATATATTCAGCATGAAGCGCAACACCTAATGCTGAAGCTGAGGTATCACTACCTCCGCGTCCAAGTGTTGTCGTATCTCCATTTTTCGTTTGACCTTGGAATCCAGTCACGACGATAACATCTACATTTTGTAACTCTTCATGTATACGATCGCAATTCATTTCAATAATCTTAGCATTCGTAAAGTCATTATTCGTTACAAAACCAGCTTGCGCACCATTTAATGCTGCTGCTTTTATACCATTCTCATTCAACATGTTAGAGAAAACAATTGCTGAGATTAATTCTCCGCATGATAATAATAAATCTTGCTCACGTTTAGAAATATTAGGTTCCTCTTGATTTACAAGACTTAATAACGTATCAGTTGCATACGGTTCACCTTTACGGCCCATTGCTGATACAACAGTAACTACTTTATAACCAGCAGCTAACGATTTTTTTATATGGTGAAGCGCATGCTTGCGCCCATTGTCATCACGTACTGATGTACCACCAAATTTTTGAACAATAATTTTCATATTTTGCACCTTCTCTTAGCCGTTTACACTAATTGTAATTTTACTAAGCGCTCTGCAATTTGAACAGAATTCCATGCAGCGCCTTTTAATAAGTTATCAGATACGACCCAAAGGTGGAATCCTTTATCATTATTTAAATCTTTACGGATTCTTCCAACGAATACTTCATTTTTACCTACTGCAGTAGCTGGCATTGGATATAACTGCTCTGCTGGATTATCTTGCAGTACAATACCTTCTGCATTTGCAAGTAAGTTTTTCATTTCTTCTACTGTTACGCCTTCTTTATCTACTTCAATGTACACAGACTCGGAATGACCCGATACAACTGGTAAACGTACACATGTCGCAGCTACTTCTAATTCAGGCATATGCATAATTTTTTTCGTTTCATTAATCATTTTCATTTCTTCGAATGTAAATCCATTATCTTGGAATTTATCAATCTGTGGAATAGCATTAAAAGCGATTTGAAAATGCTTTTCGTCACCTGATACAGGTAAAACATTCGCCTTTACTTCTTCGCCATTTAAGATTGCTTGTGATTGTTCATGAAGTTCTTCAATAGCTGCCGCACCAGCACCTGATACAGCTTGATATGTGGAAACGATTACTCGTTTTAAACCATATTGCTGACGAACTGGTTCAAGAGCTACTACCATTTGAATTGTAGAACAGTTTGGATTTGCAATAATACCATTATGTTCTTTTAAATCATTTTCATTTACTTCAGGTACAACAAGTGGCACGTTTTCTGTCATACGGAATGCACTTGTATTATCAACAACAATTGCACCGCGCTTTGCTGCTTCTGGCGCTAATTGTTTCGATACAGATCCACCTGCACTAAATAGTGCAATATCTACTCCTTCAAAACTTTCAGGAGTTGCCTCTTGAACTGTAAATTCTTCGCCTTTAAATACAAGTTTCTTACCTGCAGATCGTTTAGATGAAAGTAACGTTAACTTCCCAATTGGAAATTCTCGCTTCTCTAAAGTATTTAACATTTGTTCACCAACTGCGCCGGTTGCTCCAACTACAGCGACATGAAAAGTTTTTTGCTTTTCCATCACTATGCCCCTTTCTAGATACCAATCCTTCTATAACTTAGAATTAGAAGGAGCTTACAATGCCCCCTCTAATCTTAATAACGTTAATTTTATCATATTCTACAGTAAGAATGATGGTTTCAACAAAAATTGTACGTTTTTTTCGTTTTTTAATTCATATATCTGAATTTTTCTACAACAACAGGTTGTAATTGTTTTCCTTGTAGCGCTTCCAATACTGTATCTTCAAGTAACTCCATACGAGCTACCATTGAGTTCGGTTTTTTCTCTGGTGCATCTTGGCCAAATGGTACGAAGTAGATATCTTTTGTAGCCATTAGGCGCATGAGATTTACTCCATTAAGCCCTAAAGCATCATTCGTCGAAACAGCCAATACGACAGGCTTCCCATTTCTAAGCGTCGCTTTTGCTGCCATTAATACTGGAGAGTCTGTCATTGCATTTGCAAATTTACTCATCGAATTCCCTGTTAGTGGTGCAATCACCATGCAATCTAGTGGAATTTTCGGTCCTAGTGGCTCTGCGCCAACGATTGAATTAATTGCCTTAAAACCGGTTATTTCTTCGATCTTTTTAATCCATTCTTCCCCTTCGCCAAATCTAGTATTTGTTGATTGGACAGTATAAGAAACAACGGGACGTACTTCTGCACCTTCTGCAATTAACTTCTTTAAATGTGGCATAACTTCTTCATACGTACAATGTGACCCTGTAAATCCGAAACCAATTCGTTTTCCCTTCAAACTCATTTCTCATCATCCTCCTTTGCGATTGCATCTGCTATTAATAACTGAGAAAGAACATTCGCTAATATTTGTCCTGCTGTTTTCGGTGCAACAATCCCAGGAAGACCAGGTGCTAATAGTGCCTTCACTCCACGCTTCTCCGCATAGCGAAAGTCCGTGCCACCTGGCTTAGAAGCTAAATCAATAACTAGCGTATGAGCTGGCATTTTTGAAATAACATTCGCTGTCACAACGAGATGCGGAATTGTATTAATAACAATATCGCTATTACCTACTTCTTTCTCTATGTCTTGCATATGAAAAGGAGAAAACATCATTTCTGTAATACGAGCAATATGTTCCGAACGTCTCGCTCCAACTTTGACATGTGCTCCTAATGATTGAAAGGCTCTTGCAACACTCATACCAGTTCTACCAAATCCTAAAACCATTACATTCGATCCATGAATTGTGTAATCAGTATGTTGAATAACCATCATTAGTGTACCTTCTACGGTCGGAATAGAGTTATAGATTGCAACATCATCACGATCAAATAATTTTACAAGTTTGCGATTTGTAGTAGCTACGAGATTTTCCAAGTAAGGTGTACCAATACCTGAATATATAGTGAAGTTTTCTGGCGTCTTTTCAATTTGTTCTTTCGTTATGGAAACTTTCTCATTTGAAAAAATAGTATCTACTTCTCCTCTGGCATTCGTCCCTGCAACCGGCAAAATAATTGCATCTAAAGAAGTGAAATTTAAATCTTGTATACTTTCCTTTGCTGCCCCTGTGAAGCCATGATCTAACTGTTCAAACCCTATTAATGAAAGTTTCGCGTCCAGTTCGACTAGCTTGCGAATTACTTCTAGCTGCCGTGCATCTCCTCCTATGACAGCAATATGCATCTCAGTCAACATTCCCTAATTCACCTTCTTTTTCTTTCATTTATAAGAAAAATGCCTACTTTTTCTTTTTCCTCCACATCATATGTAATGTACGAGTTTGAGGTGATTGAAAAACAAAAAGCACACGTGATTTATCTTCTTTATATAAAGATAAAAAAAGACAACCAAAATGGTCATCTTTCACTATGATCTTGAATGGTTCGTAAGATCGCAAAGTATCATATCATTTCCAACCTTCTTTATTTTGCTCCATTCTACTCTCACTTCTTGCTGTTCTCTTTTAAAACCTCCCCATTTCCCAGCAGGTATAATAAGCGCTTGTATTTTTCCATCTCTCTCATCAATTTCTAAATCTGCATGACCTAAAACTCCCATTTTTTCTGCTCTTTCTAAATCCACAATCTCTTTGCCACTTAATTCACTTAAACGCATTAAATCTCCCCCTATCCTACTTTTTATGAAGGTTATCCTATAATAAGTACCTATTCTGCATATATAAAAAAATAACCGTATCTCATATAAAAGAGATACGGTTATTTCCGAAAGCGAATGAATTACAAGATCGATTAAAGTTTCATTCCTTTTGGCAGTTTTCCATCTGGACTAATAAGTGCCGCAGAGAATTCATCGGTAAACATATTGCGAATTAACTCGTCTACATTTTGCTTTGTTACAGTGTTTACACTTTCAATAATCTCATCAAGAGAACGATGTTTACGAAGAAGCAATTCGTTTTTACCATTACGGCTCATACGACTATTCGTACTTTCTAAACTTAACATTAAGTTTCCTTTTAATTGTTCTTTACTATTAACAAGCTCTTTTTCTGTAATACCTGTATTTTTCAACGTATTTAACGTTTCTTGCATTGTTTCATACAGTGTATCTAATTGTTTACTACCTGTTCCACCGTAAAGTGTTAACATTCCTGTATCTTCATAAGAAGAGTGATAAGAGAATACTGAGTACGCCAATCCACGTTGCTCACGTACTTCTTGGAATAAACGGCTACTCATACTACCGCCTAAAACATTATTTAATACAATTAAGTTATAAATATCTTCGTGTCCCATTTGCAAGCCTTTATATCCTAAACATAAATGAGCTTGTTCTGTTTCCTTCTTACGTGCTACTTTATTGAAATGGAAGATTGGGCTATGTACTTGTTCACGATTTGTTGTCCCTTCGTAACTACCGAAATATTGCTCTACAGTTTGTAAAAATGCTTCATCAATATTCCCTGCAATTGATACAACAACATTTTCAGGTGTGTAATGATCTTTCATATATTGACGTAACGTATCACCTGTAAATGTTTCAAGCGTTTCTTCTGTTCCTAAAATAGGATATCCAAGCGGATGCGTTTCATATGTTGCTTTCGTTAACATATCATGCACAATATCATCTGGCGCATCTTCGTACATTTTTATTTCTTCACATACAACATTCTTCTCTTTTTTCAGTTCTTCCTCATCAAATGTTGAATTAAAGAACATATCTGCTAAAACATCTAATGCATATTTAGCATGCTCATCTAGCACTTTCGCATAGTAACATGTATATTCTTTTGAAGTAAAAGCATTTACTTGTCCACCAATGCTATCAAATGATTCTGCAATCTCTCTTGCACTTCGCGTTTCTGTCCCTTTAAAGAACATATGTTCCAAAAAGTGCGAAACCCCATTATTTTTTTCATTTTCATTTCTTGAACCTGCGTGGATCCATATACCAATTGCAACCGAGCGTACAGTTGGTATATTCTCCATAACAATTCTTACACCATTTTTACACGTATATTTTTTAATCAAAAACTTTCCTCCTAATGCCAGTTTCTCTAAATAATTGCTATTATTTAATGATAACAAGTTTAGAGATGAATGTCATGCAAATGTATTTAATCCACACGTTTTTCATCTAGTAATTCTGTAATATTCCCCACTTTATATCCTTGTTCCTTTAAATTTTTAATCATAGTATCTAGCGCTTCTGTTGTAGATGAAGTAGGATGCATTAGTACAATAGCACCTGGATGTATTTTTCGCATTACTCTCTGCAATAGCACACCCGGTTCTGGCCGCCTCCAATCAATTGTATCTACAGTCCACATAATCGTCCCCATTTGGAAATCATCCGCTATTTTTACTACCTCATCCCGAAAGCTTCCACTTGGCGGAGCAAACCATCTCACTTTCTGATTTGTAGCTGCTTCTATCATTCGATTCGTTTTTTGTAATTGATCTCGTATTTCATCTGTAGACAGCGTTTTCATATTAGGGTGTGTGTAAGAATGATTTCCTACTTCTTGATTTGCATCGACAATCATTTTGGCAAATCGTAAGTTTTCTTTCACCCAGCGTCCTTCTAAAAAGAAAGTCGCCTTCACATCATGTTTTTTCAATATCTCTAATATACGTGGCAAATACTCATTACCCCAGGCCACATTAATTGTTAATCCCACCATCTTTTTATTTGGATGTCCTCGATAAATGGGAGCTGGTGGTAAATCTTCTAAGTGAACACTCGGTGATACTTCCTTAAATTCAAGTTGTTTTTGATCAAACTTCTTGATTTTCTTCATATTATTATAGGACGCTTCTATATCCACTTGTTTTCCATTATACCCAGGCGTCGCCTTCCAAATCTTATCAATCATCGCATTTTGCGGCATAATCTCGTACTGTTTTACATGCTTTTGAATCTCTTCATGCAAGTTATCCTGCGCAAAAACGGAATAAGAGCCACAACCCATATATAAAGAAAATATAAATATGTACGCTAATATACGAGCTTTCATATAAACCCTCCCATTAACTATAAAAAAGAAACCATTTTCTTCTTATCTTTGTTAATTTGAGCGTTATGATGAAAACTATACCTATACTCACATAAAAATCTAAATGAATCACATTTTTTACATAACAAAAAAAGCCAGCTAAACTGGCTTTCACTTATTGTTGCTCTTGTGCGTTTTCTTCTTTAGCTGCTTCTTCTTTAGCTGCTTCTTCTTTAGCTGCTTCTTTTTCTTGCTCTTCTTTTAGCAATACTTTTCTAGATAAGTTTACACGACCTTGTTTGTCAATCTCGATAACTTTAACTGAAATCTCATCACCGATTTTCACAACGTCTTCTACCTTACCTACACGCTCAAGTGCAAGTTCAGAAATGTGAACAAGTCCATCTTTACCGCTAAACAATTCAACGAACGCACCGAATTTTTCAACGCGTTTAACTTTTCCTAAGTAGATTTCGCCTACTTGTACTTCGCGAACGATATCTTCGATAATTTTCTTCGCTTTTTCATTCATCTCTTGATTAATTGATGAAATGAATACTGTACCATCTTGCTCGATGTCAATTTTAACGCCAGTTTCTTCAATGATTTTATTGATCTGTTTACCACTTGGTCCAATAACATCACGAATTTTATCTGGGTTAATTGCCATTGTAATAATCTTCGGAGCATACGCAGATAACTCAATGCGAGGTTCAGCGATAACAGATAACATGTGATTTAGAATGTGCATACGACCAACTTTCGCTTGTTGTAATGCTTCTTCTAAAATCTCACGAGATAAACCATCGATTTTAATGTCCATTTGTAGTGCAGTTACACCTTTTGCAGTACCTGCTACTTTAAAGTCCATATCACCTAAATGGTCTTCCATTCCTTGAATATCTGTTAAAATTGTATAATGCTCACCAGATTTCACTAGACCCATTGCAATACCAGCAACTGGTGCTTTAAGTGGTACACCCGCATCCATCATCGCTAATGTACTACCGCAAATACTCGCTTGTGAAGTAGAACCATTTGACTCTAATACTTCAGATACAAGACGAACTGTATATGGGAAATCCTTTTCAGATGGAAGTACAGGTTCAAGAGCACGTTCTCCTAGTGCTCCGTGACCAATTTCACGACGACCCGGTCCACGCATTGGTCTTGTTTCACCAACACTAAATGAAGGGAAATTATAATGGTGCATAAAGCGTTTTGACTCTTCTACACCTAGACCATCTAAAATTTGCACATCGCCTAATGCACCTAATGTACAAATACTTAATGCTTGCGTTTGTCCACGTGTGAATAGACCAGAACCATGTGTACGAGATAAAATGCCAACCTCTGATGCTAAAGGACGAATTTCGTCACCTTTACGACCATCTGGGCGGATTTTTTCAACTGTAATAAGACGACGTACTTCTTCTTTTACAATTTTATATAAAATCTCACTTACTTGTCCTAATGTATCAGCATCAGCTTCCTCAGCTTCGTAATGCTCAATTACACGCTTTTTCACTACGCTAATTGCATCTTCACGTGCATGTTTTTCGTGCACTTGAATTGCAGAATGCATATCTGTCTCAGCCATTTCACGTACAGCTTGGTTCAAATCAGCATCCACTTCATAAAGTTTCACTGCTGTTTTCTCTTTACCGACAGCTTGTACAATCTCTTCTTGGAATGCAATTAGACGTTTAATTTCATCGTGTCCAAACATAATTGCTTCTAACATTGTTTCTTCAGGTACTTGATCCGCTCCTGCTTCAACCATGTTAATTGCATCTTTCGTACCAGCTACAACAAGGTGCATATCACTTTGTTCTTGCTGTTCTACTGTTGGATTAATAACGAACTCGCCATTAATACGACCAACTGTCGCACCTGCGATTGGACCTTCAAATGGAATATCTGAAATAGATAATGCTAATGAAGAACCAAGCATAGCTGCCATTTCAGAAGAACAGTCTTGATCAACACTCATTACGATGCTGACAACTTGTACTTCATTACGGAAACCATCTGCGAAAAGTGGACGGATTGGACGGTCAATTAAACGACTTGCTAAAATTGCTTTTTCACTTGGACGGCCTTCGCGCTTAATAAAACCGCCTGGGATTTTTCCAACTGCATATAAACGCTCTTCATAGTTTACTGTAAGCGGGAAGAAATCTACATTTTTTGGCTCTTTTGATGCAGTTGCTGTAGATAGAACTGCTGTGTCGCCGTATCTTACTAATACTGCTCCGTTTGCTTGTTTTGCAAGCTGACTTGTTTCAATTGTTAGCTGACGACCAGCTAAATCTATCGAGAAGACTTGCTTTTCCTGACTCATTTAAGTACCCCTCTCAATTTAAAATATTCAATTCTTCTATGTAAATGGATAGTATATCATAATATTCTTTCCTCTAGTATTGCCGAAAATTAAGTAAGCTATAAAGAGTAGAAGATATATTTTTACCTAACAAAAAAGCGGGAATATTCCCGCTTCTTTGACTATCGACGTAAGCCAAGCTTTGTGATTAATTCACGGTAACGTGTGATATCGCTATTACGAAGGTAAGTAAGTAAGTTACGACGTTTACCAACCATCTTTAATAGACCACGACGTGAATGATGATCCTTCTTGTGAGTACGTAAGTGCTCGTTTAGAGTGTTAATTTGCTCCGTTAGGACAGCAATTTGAACCTCTGGAGAACCAGTATCAGTCTCATGAGTTCTAAATTGTGCAATGATTTCATTTTTACGCTCTTGTGTTAAAGCCATCCTATTTCACCTCCTATTAATTAAACCCCCAGTTACCTAGCAAGCATCGGTGAGTCGCAATGCCAAGTAATGGTTGTCATAAAGTACATAACATAGAATACTACTTTTCATTTGAAAAAGCAAGTATATTCTTTACGCTCGCAAAATATTCTTGGGCAACCTTTTTATCTTGAGCGATTTGAGCAACTAACTCATCAATTCCATTAAACTTTTTTTCTTCTCTTATACGCATGTGCCATTCCACTGTAACACTTTGATCGTATATGTCTTTATTAAATTCAAATAAATGCACTTCAATAGATAATTGACGCTCATTCTCTTTGAAAGTTGGTTTATATCCGATATTACATACACCATCATGCCATTCATCATGAACCTTCAATCTTACCGCATATACACCTACAGGTGGCAACAAATATTCATCACTTAAACCTACATTTGCAGTTGGGAAACCAATTTGACGTCCACGCTTATCACCGTGTACAACTGTTCCTTCTACCGTGTAAGCTCTCCCTAAAATAGATGGAATTTGTTCCATTTCACCGTTTCGAATTAACTTTCGTAATGAAGTAGAACTTACTTTTTCTTCTTGATATTCAACTTTTTCGATCACGGTCTGTGTAAACTCCCCTCTTGCATGAAATGGTAAAGTCTCCATCTTCCCTTTTCCTAAACGTCCATATGAATAATCAAAGCCTGCTACTACATGCTTTACATTTAAACCAATAATATACTCATCGACAAACTGCTGTGGTAATAATCCAGCAAATGGCTCATCGAATTTCACCACATATAAGATATCAATTCCTAAACTTGCGATGATTTCTTCTTTAAGGCGCATCGGTGTAATATACTCCACATGCGCTTCTTTTTTTCCTAATACAACAGATGGGTGTGGATGGAACGTCATGACAGCACTTTTACATCCTCTTTCATCCGCTATTTTTTTCGCTGTTCGAATCACACGTTGATGTCCTAAATGAATGCCATCAAAATATCCTAATGCCATTACAGTAGGTGGTAATTCTATTTTATTTTGTTCATGTGGATGAGCTAAATGAATAAGTTTCACGCTTGAATTCACCTTTTTCTGTAATAATCCTTCCAATAATTCATTATAGCTTTAGTTCTTGATTATTCACAAGTACTTTCATTGGCTTTAGCATTCCAGGGTGTTTTGGGTGATGCTCATAAATTGCTAAGCAACGATCATTTTTATCAAATACTGTAATAAATGGTGCTGTTGTTTCTAATTCATTGTTTAAGAACATACCGTTCTTTATTTTTTCAGCTTGCTTTTCATCTACAACCATTTTTGGAAACTTACTTAGCGCCTCATCAATTGAGATGAAAATAGACTCTACTGTTCCATTTTGCACGTTTTCTTCAATTTCTTCAAATGATATGCAATCTTCTAGTAAAAATTCACCAGATGCTGTTCTTACAAGGTGAGACATATGTGATGGAAATCCAATTTTTTCACCTATCATTACTGCTAGTGTTCTTACATATGTTCCTTTACTACACGTTACACGGAAACGAAATGAAATATTTTCCCCTTCAAAAACTTCACGTTCATCAAGTAATACAAATTCATGAATTGTAATTGTACGAACTGGACGTTCAACTTCTTGTCCTGCCCTTGCATATTCGTATAGTTTTTTCCCGTTAACTTTTACAGCTGAGAACATCGGCGGTATTTGTTCAATTGTCCCTGTTAATTCCACTAGTACCTCTTCTACTTCTTTACGTGTAATGACACGATTTACATCTTGTTTCTCCACAACTTCACCAGAAGCATCTTCTGTTGTTGTTGAAAATCCTAATGTCACTTCACCTTCGTATGTTTTTGTTTCACTTGTTAAAAATTGCGCAATTTTTGTTGCACGCCCAACGCAAATAGGTAATACTCCTGTTACATCTGGATCCAGTGTCCCTGTATGACCAATTCGTTTCTCACGCAATATCTTTCTTAATTTGAACACACAATCATGTGATGTCATTCCCTTTGGCTTATGTAATAATACTACACCTTCCATATACTCACCTCATCATTATTCTTTTGTAGTAATTGCAATTATGCAAAACTTATTTTACATTGAAAAAATGGATAGACAAATGTCTATCCATTATTCTTCACGTTTACCGTCTTTATTAATTTCATGTAAAAGTGTATCAATTCGATGACCATATCCGATAGACTCATCAAACTCAAAGGTAATTTCTGGTGTTTTACGAAGACGAATACGTTGGCCAATTTCTGAACGAATAAAGCCTTTTGCCTTCGCTAAACCTTTTAATGTATTTTCTTTCTGTTCTTCGTCACCTAAAACAGAAATGTATACTTTAGCAATTTGTAAATCTCCACTCACTTGTACATCTGTTACTGTAACAAATCCAATACGTGGGTCTTTAATTTTACGACTGATAATGTCGCCTAATTCTTTTTTCATTTGCTCGCCCACACGGTTCGCACGTAATTTCATAACTCTTCACCTCATTCAATACCATTCAAAATGTGTTATCGTACGTTCAATTTCAGGAAATGAATCGATATACTCAAGTACACGATTCATTTCTTTTTCACAGACAACACGATTTGAGGATACGGAAACAATTGCAATTTCTGTACGTTGCCATACATCTTGATGCCCAACTTCAGAAACAGCTACATTATAGCGCTGTTTCACACGAGTTAACACACGTTGCAAAATTGCTCGTTTCTCTTTTAAAGAATGCACATCGTAAATCATACACTCGAATGAGAGTGAAGCGATAATCATCGCTTCACTTCTTCCATAACGTATGCTTCAATGATGTCCCCTTCTTTAAGATCATTATATCTCTCAATTGTAATACCACACTCATAGTTTTGTGCAACTTCTTTTACGTCGTCTTTAAAACGTTTTAACGTATCAAGTTTTCCTTCGAAGACTACTACGCCATCACGGATAATACGAACGCCACTATCACGTGTAATTTTACCGTCTATTACGTAACAACCTGCGATTGTTCCAACTTTTGTTACTTTGAATGTTTGACGAACTTCCGCTTGACCGATTACTTTTTCTTCGAATTCTGGATCCAGCATACCTTGCATTGCTGATTCAATTTCTTCGATTACTTTATAGATAATACGGTGTAAACGAACATCAACTTTCTCTAATTCAGCTGTACGCTTCGCATTCACATCAGGGCGTACGTTAAATCCAATTACAATTGCATTAGATGCAGAAGCTAAAATAATATCAGATTCTGTAATCGCACCTACGCCTGTATGGATAATTTTTACTTTTACGCCTTCAACATCAATTTTACGAAGTGATGCTGCCATTGCTTCTACAGAACCTTGTACGTCTGCTTTCACAATTAAGTTAATTTCTTTTACATCGCCCTCTTGGATTTGTTGGAATAAATCTTCCAGGCTGAATTTAGATTTCTCACCACGTTGTGCAACTAACGCTTCTTGTGCACGTGATTCACCAATTTGACGAGCTTTCTTCTCATCAGCGAATGCCATGAAACGATCTCCCGCTTGTGGCACTTCATTTAAACCTGTAATTTCAACAGGAGTTGATGGACCAGCAACTTTTACACGACGACCAATATCACTTACCATTGCACGAACACGACCGAATGATGTTCCAACAACAATTGGATCTCCAACTCGAAGTGTACCGTTTTGAACAAGTAATGTCGCGATAGTTCCTTTACCTTTATCAAGCTGTGCTTCAATTACAGTACCAGCTGCATAGCGATTTGGATTTGCTTTATATTCTTCTACTTCACTCACAAGAAGGATCATTTCTAGTAAGTTGTCAATTCCCTCGCCTTGAATTGCAGAAATTGGTACGAAAATCGTGTCTCCGCCCCAAGCTTCTGGAACTAATTCATATTCTGTTAATTCTTGCATTACACGATCAGGATTTGCCGCTGGTTTATCCATTTTATTCACAGCAACAATAATTGGTACTCCAGCTGCTTTCGCATGGCTAATCGCTTCAACTGTTTGTGGCATAACACCGTCATCAGCTGCAACAACAAGAATTGTAATATCTGTTACTTGTGCACCACGAGCACGCATTGTTGTAAATGCCGCGTGACCTGGTGTATCTAAGAACGTAATTTTCTTATCATTTACATCAACTTGGTATGCACCGATATGCTGAGTAATTCCACCAGCTTCGCCAGCAGTTACTTTTGAATTACGGATAGAGTCAAGCAATGTTGTTTTACCATGGTCAACGTGTCCCATAATTGTAACAACAGCTGGACGTTCTTTTAAGTTTTCTTCATCATCTTGCTCATCGATGAATGTTTCAAATTCAGTTTCACTTACAACTACTTCTTCTTCTACTTCAATACCGTAATCAGTAGCAATTAACTCAATTGTATCTTTATCTAAGTCTTGGTTAATTGTCGCCATAATTCCTAGCATGAAGAGCTTTTTAATAATTTCAGATGGCTCTTTGCTTAACTTTTTAGCAAGGTCACCTACTGTAAGGCTTCCAGAGAAAGTGATTTTATCTGGTGTTTCTACTATTGGTGTTTGTTGTCTTCCAGCAAAGTTATCTTGACGTTTATCTTCATTTGCTTTGCCTTTTTTCTTATTCTTATTGCTGTTCTTTTTACTGCGAACAACTTTCTCTTCTACTTCAAACTCATCTGCAACAGAAGGTTTTTCCGCTCCAGCGCTATATTGATTATCTAATTTGTTTACTACTTCATCTTCTAACATTGTCATATGATTCGAAACCTCGATATTCATCTCTTTTAGTTTTGTCATAAGATCTTTACTTGAGATATTATTTTTTTTTGCATATTCATGTACTCGAATTTTACTCATACCTTCACCCCCGGTAATTTGTATCGAGCATGCTACGTAGCTTTTTCGCAAAGCCTTCATCTAAAACAGCTACAACGACTCGCTCGTCTCTCCCAATCGCATGCCCTAATTGTTGTCGATTTTCGACTTTTCTCATTGGTATGTTGTAGTACGTGGTTTTATCAATGATACGTTTTGTAGTGTTCGCTGACGCATCTTCAGAAAGCAATACTAGCTTTGCTTTGCCACTTCGTACTTCTTTTAAAACGAGTTCTTCACCCGAAATAAGTTTTCGAGCGCGGTTTGCTAGTCCTAAAAATGATTTCCAATCAGACACTTATTTCGACTCCTTCTCAACAAGCTCAAGAAGCTCTTCGTACAGAGAACTGTCGATTTTCGCTTTTAGATGATGTTCCAAAATATTTTTCTTTTGGGCTTGAATAATGCTTTCTTTATCTTTTGATAAATATGCACCTCGTCCTGATTTTTTTCCTGATAAATCAATAGACACTTCGCCCTCTTTGGAACGAACAATGCGAACTAGCTCTCGTTTTGATTTCATCTCTTGCGTCGCAATACATTTTCGTAACGGAACTTTTCGATTGCTCATACTCATCACCTCTATTCGATTTCGTCTTCAGCTGAATCGAATCCGAATGCGATTACGCTATCTTCTTCTGTCACAATACCAAGTTGTTTCGCATCAGACTCACTTTTAATATCAATTTTCCAGCCTGTTAATTTAGCTGCAAGACGCGCATTTTGTCCACGCTTACCAATCGCTAATGAAAGCTGGTGGTCTGGAACAACAACAGTTGTTGCTTTCTCTGCTTCATCTACAAGTACTTTAACAACCTGTGATGGACTTAAAGCATTTGCAACATATTCAACTGGGTCATTCGACCAGCGAACGATGTCAATCTTTTCACCTTTTAGTTCATCTACAACGCGTTGTACACGTTGTCCTTTCGGTCCTACACAAGAACCTACTGGATCAACATCGATATTCTCTGCATATACAGAAATTTTAGAACGGTCGCCTGCTTCACGTGCTACAGAGCGAATTTCTACAGTTCCATCATAAATTTCTGGAACTTCCATTTCGAATAAACGTTTTAAAAGACCAGGATGTGTACGTGATACGTAAATTTGTGGTCCTTTTGTTGTCTTTTCTACTTTTGTAATAAATACGCGAATACGATCATGTGGTTTATATTGCTCATTTGGCATTTGCTCACTTACAGGTAATAAAGCTTCTACTTTACCTAAGCTTACATAGATGAAACGAGCATCTTGGCGCTGTACAATACCAACCATAATGTCTTCTTCACGATCACTAAATTCTGAATAAATTACACCACGTTCCGCCTCACGAACTCGTTGTGTTACAACTTGTTTTGCAGTTTGCGCTGCAATACGACCAAAATCTTTTGGCGTTACTTCAATTTCTAGTACGTCACCATCTTGGTAGTTTGGATTAATTTGTCTTGCCTCTTCTACAGAGATTTCAAGACGTGGATCAAACACATTATCTACAACGTCCTTACGTGCTAAAACTTGAATTGTTCCCACTTCTGGGTTAAAGCTCACACGAACGTTTTGTGCTTGGTTAAAATTGCGTTTATAAGCAGAGATTAATGCTGCTTCAATCGCATCAATAATAATATCTTTGCTAATACCTTTTTCTGACTCTAATACGAGCAAAGCATCTAACAACTCAGTGCTCATGAAGATCCCCCTTCTTACTAAAACGTAACAGCAAGTCGCGCATTTGCAACTTTATCCATTGGAATTTGGATTTCTTTTTTACGTGTTTTAATTGTTAATAGTAGTGTAATTGTATTACCGTCGTAGGAAAGTAGCTTTCCTTCAAACATCTTCTCACCATCAATCGGCTTATATGTTTTAATTGCCACTTGTTTTCCTACCGCTTGCTGGAAGTCTTTCTCTTTCTTCAATGGACGTTCCGCTCCAGGAGATGATACATCCAAAAAGTAAAGATGAGGAATTGGATCCTCTTTATCTAAAGCTTCGCTTAAACGTTCACTTACCGCACCGCATTCTTCAATTTCGACTCCCTTTTCAGAATCGATGAATACGCGTAAGAACCAGTCTTGTCCTTCTTGCACATACTCTACATCTACAAGTTCAAGATTTAACTCTTCAACGATTGGCTGCGCAAATGCTTCTACAATTTCTGTGACTTTCTTATCCATAAACAGCCTCCTTCCTGCCGCCATGTACCATTTACAAGAAAAGATCCCGTTCATAAAGACGGTCTATCTTATTCTTTCTCGTTAGCTAACAAAAGCCCCTGCCGTTAAGCAGGGAATATCTGTCTTAGTATTACCAAATTTAAGAAGTAAAACTTGTAACAAAATATGTATATACGACAGAAATATCTTTACTATCTACATAAGCAAAATGTAGATAGTAACACGAAAGAGTGGGTTTCCCCACTCTCTTTTTCACAAAATATACATGACATGGTTATCTCGGTTTATAGTATACCATAGCAAATGTTGATTTGCAAAGATTTTTCCTACCTATTAGAACAGTGACAATTGGTTTTGATCCGGTAAATCTCCTAGACAACCTTGACCATCTAAATACTCAATAATCGTTTTAGAAACCTTACTGCGCTGCTGTAAGTCTTCTTTTGATAAGAAATCACCATTTTTACGAGCTTCAACAATACTGAAAGCTGCGTTTGTACCAAGACCGGGAACTGCATTAAATGGAGGAATTAAAGTATCCCCATCAATTATAAATTCGGTTGCATGCGAGCGGTATAAATCAACCTTTTGGAATGAATAACCACGCTCACACATTTCAAGTGTCATTTCTAGTACCGTTAATAAACTCTTCTCTTTCGGTGCTGCATCCAATCCTTTTTGTGCAATTTCATCAATTTTTACACGTATGGATGCTGAACCTTTCGCCATCGCCTCTACATCAAAGTCATCTGCACGAACTGTAAAATATGCCGCATAGAATAAAAGTGCGAAATGTACTTTAAAGTATGCAATACGTACAGCCATAAGTACATAAGCAGCCGCATGGGCTTTAGGGAACATGTACTTAATCTTCTTACATGAATCAATATACCAACCTGGTACATTGTTATTTCTCATTTCCTCTTCCCATTCTTCTGGTACACCTTTACCTTTACGCACCGACTCCATGATTTTGAAGGCTAATGATGGATCCAAGCCTTGATAAATTAAATATACCATGATGTCATCACGACAACCGATAACTTCACTCAGTGTACACGTACCGTTATAAATTAATTCATTCGCATTACCTAACCATACATCTGTACCATGGGACAGTCCAGAAATTTGGACAAGCTCTGAAAACGTCGTTGGTTTCGTTTCTTCTAACATTTGTCTTACGAATTTCGTACCAAACTCTGGTATACCAAGTGTACCTGTTTTACAATTAATTTGTTCTTCCGTTACCCCTAAAGACTCTGGACCAGAGAAAATTTTCATTACTTCTGGATCATCCGTTGGGATTGTTTTCGGGTCAATACCACTTAAATCTTGAAGCATACGAATAACAGTCGGATCATCGTGTCCTAATATATCAAGTTTCAATAAATTATCATGAATTGAGTGGAAGTCAAAGTGCGTTGTTCTCCACTCAGCACCTATTGAATCAGCCGGAAACTGAATTGGTGAAAAGTCAAAAATATCCATGTAATCTGGTACAACGATAATACCACCTGGATGCTGTCCGGTCGTACGCTTTACACCTGTACATCCCGCAACTAAGCGATCAATCTCTGCATTTCGAATTGTTAAGTTATGATCATTAGCATAACCTTTCACATACCCATAAGCGGTTTTTTCCGCAACCGTACCAATTGTTCCTGCGCGGTATACATAATCTTCACCGAACAGTAATTTCGTATAGTTATGGGCGCGTGGTTGGTATTCTCCGGAGAAATTCAAATCGATATCCGGTACCTTATCCCCTTTAAATCCAAGGAACGTTTCGAAAGGAATGTCATGCCCATCTTTCACATATGGAACATTACATGTTGGGCATTCTTTATCTGGTAAATCAAAACCAGAACCTACAGAACCGTCATTAAAGAACTCTGATTGTTTACACTTTGGACATACATAGTGCGGTGGTAATGGGTTTACTTCTGTAATTTCCATCATCGTTGCAACAAATGATGAACCTACCGATCCACGCGAACCTACTAGATAACCGTCCACTAACGATTTTTTCACAAGCTTATGTGAAATTAAATAAATAACGGCGAATCCATGTCCAATAATACTTTTCAATTCTTTTTCCAAACGAGCTTCTACAATTTCCGGTAGTTCATCTCCATAGATACTTCTTGCCATTATATAGCTCATATCACGTGTTTCATCATCAGCACCTTCAATTTTCGGTGTGTATAAATCATCTTTTACTGGACGAACATCACCAATTAATGATGCGATCTTGTGTGTATTTGTCACAACAATTTCTTTTGCTTTGTCTTCACCTAAGAATGAAAAACAATCTAGCATTTCATTTGTTGTACGGAAATGTACAGGCGGTAATGAATGGCGATTTAACGGATTAGCTCCTCCCTGCGAACTGACTAAAATTTTCCGATATATCGCGTCCTCTGGATCTAAATAATGGACATTCCCAGTAGCAACAACTGGCTTATCTAACGTCTCACCTAGTTTTACTAAGTTAGAAATTATTGTTTTTAACTGTCCTTCATCTCGAACGAGTTCACGTTCCACTAAATGACGTAACACTTCTGGAGGCATAACCTCAATGTAATCGTAAAACTGTGCAATTTCTTCTACTTCTTCAGGCGCTTTTTGCATCATAGCTTCAAATACTTCACCTTTGTCACAAGCTGTTCCTACTAAAATGCCTTCGCGATATTTTTTTAATAGTGATCGTGGTACACGTGGTACACGATAAAAGTAATTCAGGTGAGAATATGAAACAAGTTTATATAAGTTTTTCAACCCAACATCTGATGTGGCAAGTAACGTCATATGACTTGGACGCCCACGTTTATACGCATCCCCTTGTCCCATACTATCGTTTAGTTGATCGTGATATTCAAATCCCTTTTCAATCACATCTTTTAACATCTTCACAAGTAAATATCCTGTTGCTTCTGTATCATAAATCGCACGGTGATGTTGCGTTAATTCAATATCAAGCTTTTTACACATCGTATTTAATCGATGATTTTTCATTTCTGGGAATAAGAACCGTGCAAGTTCTAACGTATCAATAACTGGATTTTTCGTTTTTTCTATCCCAGCCTTTTTAAAACCTACGTTAATAAAGCCCATATCGAAGCTTGCGTTATGAGCAACAAGTGTATGGTCACCCATCCATTCCTCAAACTTTTTAAACACTTCGTCCACTTCTGGTGCATCAGTTAACATATCATCTGTAATACCTGTTAATTCAATAATCGTCGCCGATAATGGCTGATGAGGATTTGCGAAAGATTCAAAGCGATCAATAATTTCTCCACCTTTTATCTTTACAGCAGCTAACTCAATGACTGTATCATATACAGCAGATAACCCTGTTGTCTCAACGTCAAAGACAACATATGTTTCTTCTGCAAGTAGACGATGTGCTTCGTTATATGCTATCGGCACACCATCATTAACTAAATTTGCTTCTACACCATATAGAACTTTAACTCCAGCCTTTTTACCAGCAGAATATGCTTCTGGGAACGACTGTGCAACAGCATGGTCTGTAACTGCAATAGCCTCATGCCCCCATTTTCCGGCTTGGGCAACGAGCTTAGAAACAGAAGTAACAGCATCCATTTGACTCATTGGAGTATGAAGATGAAGTTCTACTCTTTTTTCCCCTTCTTTTGCTTTATCTTTACGAGAAGGTCCCGTTATTTCATTTATATCATTTGCGATCATAACTAAATCACGCACGAATGTATCATTTTGAACTGAACCACGCGCTTTTACCCAAGTTCCTTTTTTCAAGGATTGTAACATCGGGATATCTTCTTTATCACGTGAGAACATCTTAATCATAATAGAGTCCGTATAGTCAGTTATCTTTAAAGTTAATAATGTACGTCCACTACGAAGTTCTTTCGTCTCTACATGGAAAACATACCCTTGAACGGTTTTTCTTCTTTCTTCATCTTGAATTTCACGCAGCGGCGTAATCTCTTCATCTGGCTTAATAAGATAACCAAGTACAACTGGTCCTTCGTGAACAACATCACTTTCTTCAGCTTGCCTTTTAGCCATCTCTTCCATAGCCTGTATAACTCGTTGACGATCTTCTTCCTGTGTTTGCTCACGAAACTTTTGCATTTCTTCTGCATTTTGCTTTATATGTGTGTCTAACTGAAAACGCGGGAATCCAAAAGCTTCGTATTGATCACCTACTGGTTTCGCAACGTTTTTCTTTAAAGTAGTAGATTCCAGCTCATTATTCACATTTAATAGCAACTTCACGCCATTGACCTGCGGAAGTTGCTTCTTTAAGTACGCGAACATAGGTGAAAATGTAATTCGTTCTGTACAAAGCGGCCAATATGCCTTCACTTCTTCTTCTGTAAATTGTTTATTCTCTGCTTCTAATGCAAATGTTGTTCTTGCAATATGAGAAAATGATTGCTTAAGCTTTGTTTCTAGCAACTCATATAATTCTGTCGGCAAAATACGTGGCACTTGTAAGTCAAAATGCCAACTTTTATTCGCTTTATCAATAACTAGCTTTTCAATACCACCGCCATGTAAATATTGATTTATAAGGTCTTCTGGTATTTGCAACTGTTGGAGCAAAATTTGAAATCGCTCTTGTTGTTCATTTGTTAATGACATAAGCACTCTCCTTCCATTTGCTATTATAAATTGAAACGTACTACAAAGAAAGATTTCTTCCTTCTTCTTTTACAAAATACGTTTACAAAGAAAGAGAAGGTACCTCATTACGAGGTACCTCTTCTTATTTTAAAATATTAGCAATATATGTTTGAAGTTCTTCTACTTTCACTTCTTCAGACTCGCCTGTAGCACGTACTTTCACTTCTACAATACCTTCGTCTGCTTTTTTACCAACTGTCACGCGAACTGGAAGGCCGAATAAATCTGCATCTGCAAATTTAACACCTGCACGTTCTGCACGATCATCTAGTAATACTTCGTATCCTTGCTCTTGTAATGAGTTATAGATATTTCCACCCATTTCACGTTGTGCATCAGATTTCATATTTACCGGAATTACATGCACATGGAACGGTGCAACAGATTTCGGCCAAACTAAACCATTCTCATCATTAAACTGCTCTGCAATTGCTGCCACTGTACGAGATACACCGATACCGTAACAACCCATAATAAGTGGTTTTGTTTTTCCGTTTTCATCTAAGAACGTTGCGTTCATTGCTTCACTATAACGAGTTCCTAATTTGAATACATGACCAACTTCAATTCCACGTGCGAAAAGAATTGTTCCATTTCCATCTGGAGATTGGTCTCCTTCTTGGATGAAGCGTAAATCTGTATATTGACTTACTTTAAAGTCACGTTCTGGATTTACATTTACATAATGGAACCCTTCTTCGTTCGCTCCTGAACATCCGTTGACAATTGATGCTACAGCATGGTCAGCGATAATTTCGATATCCCCTGTAACACCAATCGGTCCTAAAGAACCCACTTCACAGTTTAATAACTCTTTTATTTCTTCATGTGAAGCAAGCTCAACGACTGAAGCTCCGTATACATTTTTCACTTTTACATCATTGACTTCATGATCGCCACGAACAAGTACTACTACTAATTTCGCATCTACTTTAAACACCATAGATTTAATGCATTTTTCCGCTGCGATATTTAAGAATGCAGATACTTCTTCAATAGCTTTTTGATCTGGAGTTGCTACTTTTTCAAGTGCTTTTTCGGCTTCATCGCTCTTCGTATACGTAGCAACAACAGGAGCCATTTCAATATTTGCCGCATAATCAGATGTATCAGAATACGCAATTGTATCTTCACCTACATCAGATAACACCATAAATTCGTGTGTATCTTTTCCACCCATTGCTCCAGAATCAGCGATAACTGCACGGAAATTCAAACCACAACGAGCAAAGATATTAGAATACGCTTTGTATAAACCGCTATATACTTCATCCAAACTTTCTTGTGTTGCATGGAAAGAATACGCATCTTTCATTAAAAATTCTCTTCCGCGTAATAAACCGAAACGTGGTCTTTGCTCATCACGGAATTTTGTTTGAATTTGATATAATGTTAATGGTAGTTTTTTGTATGATTTAATTTCATCACGTACAAGATCTGTAATTACTTCCTCATGAGTTGCCCCTAGCGCAAACTCGCGAGCATTACGATCTTTCATACGCATTAATTCTGATCCGTAAGAATACCAACGGCCTGATTCTTGCCATAATTCAGAAGCTTGCATAGCTGGCATTAATAGTTCTACTGCCCCTGCGCGCTCCATTTCTTCACGAACAATACGTTCTACTTTGTGTAACACTTTTAAACCAAATGGTAGAAAACTATAAATACCAGAAGCATTTTGACGCATAAACCCTGCGCGAAGTAATAATTGATGACTCTTAATTTCAGCATCTGCTGGAACTTCACGTAATGTAGGACTGAATACCATACTTTGTTTCATTTATTCGCACCTCTTCATTTTACTCTTACACGCAATAAAATCCCTCACCTCGAGTTAGGTGAGGGATTTTATTCTATGAGCTCTATTTCATTATAAACTTCTTCTTATTTTACAAGAAAAACTTACGGATGTCATTCCATGTTACAACTAACATAAGCAACATTAATAATGCAAACCCAATAAAGTGAACCATTCCTTCTTTTTGACGATCAATTGGTTTTCCTCGTAATGCTTCAATTAAGAAGAAGAACAAACGTCCACCGTCTAAAGCTGGGACTGGTAATAAATTAAATAAACCAAGGTTAATACTTAAAACTGCCGCTAAACTTAGTACACGCGTAAATCCATAATCTACAACTTGATCTGTTAGATTATAAATTCCTACTGGACCTGACAACTCATTAATAGAAAATTGACCCGTTACTAATTTCACAAGCGAATCAAAAATTAGTTTCGTCCATTCGTATGTTTGTTCAAACCCTGATTTAATAGAACCCATCACTGTTTTCTCTACAGGAGAATAAACACCAATTCTACCAACTTCGTCTTTTCCTTCTTTATCAAGCGTTGGTGTTACTTTCACATTAAATTGCTCACTATCACGCTTTACATGTAACGTAATTTCTTTATTTGGGTTTTCACGTACAATCGTTACAACATCTTTCCATGTACTAGTGTTTTTCCCATTGATTGCTTGAATCGTATCGTTTTCTTTTAATCCAGCTTGTTCTGCAGCACTATTTTCCATTACTTTTCCGACCATTGGTTTGTCAACAGGAACTCCTTGTACAAATCCAAGAATCACAAAAATAACAAATGCTAGAATAAAGTTCATTGCAGGACCTGCAAAGATTGTTAGAGCACGTTGGCCCAATTTTTTAGAGCCAAATTGTCTATTGTACGGAGCGATTTGAATTTCTTCTCCCGCAGAAATGATACGAGCTTTTTCATTTACTCGGAATGTTTGCAGCTCTTCCTCGTACTCTTCATAACCCAAAATTGTAAGATTATGCTCTAAATCAGCTTGTTCGACTTCAATGACACGAACATTTGGATATTTTTCATGTCCGTCAAAAACTAATTTCACAACTTCGTCTTTTTCATTTAATACAAGTCCAACCTTTTTTCCAGGTTTTAACTCAACTGTGTCCGCATCCTCGCCAGCCATTCTTACATAGCCACCAAGGGGCAGTAATCGAATCGTATACACCGTTTCATTCTTTTCAAATGAGAATATTTTCGGACCAAAACCAATCGCAAACTCGCGGCACAAAATACCTGCTCTTTTTGCGAAATATAGATGCCCTAGCTCATGGAAAAATACGAGTGCACCGAAAATTAATATAAAGGCAATCGCTGTATTCAATTCCATAACCACCTTTGCTAAATTTGTTCCATCACAAACCGTCTTGTGGCTGCGTCAATTTCCTGAATTTCCTCTAAGCTCGGACGTGCAATGACAGTGTGATGGTGCATTGCTTTTTCAATGAGGTCTTCCACTGTTAAGAAACCAATTCTCTTTTGTAAAAAAGCTTCAACAGCTACTTCATTTGCCGCGTTCATTACAGCCGGCATACTTCCACCTGTCTTTCCAGCTTCATACGCAAAACGTAGACAACGGAAACGCTCTTGATTCATTTTCTCAAAATGCAATGTTCCCATTTCCCATAAATTTAACTGTTTCGTGTCTGAAAGAGGCAATCTATCAGGATATGTAAGCGCGTATTGAATCGGTACTCGCATATCAGGTGAGCCAAGCTGTGCCATTACACTACGATCTTCAAATTCAACCATAGAATGAATAATACTTTCTTTATGTAGAACAACATCGATTTGCTCATAAGGGATACCAAAAAGCCAGTGTGCTTCAATTACTTCTAGCCCCTTATTCATCATTGTAGCAGAATCAATTGTAATTTTCGAACCCATTGACCAGTTTGGATGACGAAGTGCATCTTCTACGGTCACTTGATGCAATTCATCTCTCGTTTTATCACGAAAACTTCCGCCTGAAGCAGTTATAATTAAGCGAGAGATTCTTTTTTCATTTTCACCATTCAAGCATTGAAAAATAGCTGAATGTTCACTGTCTACTGGAAGTAACGATACATTATGTTTTCGTGCTGCTTCCATTACAAGATGCCCTGCAGTTACTAACGTTTCTTTATTTGCAATTCCAATTGTTTTTTTCGCCTCAATTGCGCGGAGTGTCGGTAACAACCCTACGCTACCTACAACAGCATTCACTACAATTTCTGTATCTGGGTGCAGCGCTACTTCTAATAAGCCTTCGCTACCATATACTACTTTTGTATTACCAGAAACAGCTTGTAATTTTAAAACATCTTCCTCTCTTTGCACAGAGACAATTTGCGGGGAAAATTCTTGAATTACCTTTACTGCATAATCAACATTTTTCCCTACAGAAAAAGCAACGAGACGGAATTGGTCTGGGTGCGAGCGTAACACATCTAATGTTTGTGTACCGATTGATCCGCTTGCACCTAGTAAACTAATGTTTTTCATGACTCCAACCCCTCGTTCATTTATTAATTGTATTGTAATAAGAAGTATAGAATTGGTAACACAAATAACCAACTATCTGTTCGATCTAAAATACCACCATGTCCAGGTAAAATTGTACCTGAATCCTTTACACCATAATGGCGTTTAAATGCAGATTGCACTAAATCACCAATTTGTCCAAAAATAGAAATGATAATCGTCAGAACGATTAAAACTCCTACATTCGCTTCAACTGGGAAGAACATATTGTAAACAAGTGCAACAACAATTCCACAAACAATACCGCCTAATGAACCTTCAATCGTTTTATTCGGACTAATTTCTGGCCATAATTTTCTTTTTCCAAATGCTTTCCCTATGAAATATGCACCTGAATCAGTTGCCCATATGACAAATAGTGCACAGAACACATATTTGATTCCTAATATTCTCGTTTCATTTAAATATAAGAATCCCATTCCAACATATGTCGTTGCCATAAGTAAAAATGAAGCATTGTCAAAAGTAAATGTATTCTTAGAAAGGACTGTATATGATAAAAGTAATAAAACAATCACAAATGTGATTTCTAATTTACCTAACCCAATCCACGTAAACAGTTCTGATGCACTACTCGGAATTAAAATAATCCACAATAATACTGCAGCTAAAACTGTTGGTACCGAAATAAGCGTAAGCTTGTTCATACGAATTAATTCATATAAACCTATAGAAGCAAGTGCATACACTAAAACTGTAAAAGGCACGCCACCGTAAATTACGATGGGAATGAATAGCGCGGCAGCAATCACTCCAGTAATAATTCTCTGTTTCACTACCAAACCCTCTCTTTCTACACGCCTCCGAATCTGCGCCCTCTATGTTGAAAGTCTGTAATCGCATTTAGCAAATGTTCCTCGGTAAAATCTGGCCAATACACATCTGTAAACCAAAATTCCGAATAAGCAATTTGCCATAACATGAAATTACTAATACGTAGCTCTCCGCTTGTACGGATTAACAACTCTGGATCAGGTAAAGAACTCGTCATTAAGTAAGAAGAAATCTTTTCTTCACTTATTTCTTCCGAACGAATTTTTCCTTCCTCACTATCTTTCATCATATGTTGCACAGCAGAAACGATTTCATCTCGACTTCCATAGTTTAACGCGAAATTAAGAATTAATCCCGTATTCTCTTTCGTATCTTCCATGGCTTTTTCCATCGCTCTGCGCGTATGCGTAGGAAGACGATCTTTTTGCCCTATTACTCGGACTTGTACGTTTTCTTCAATCAACTCTGGTAAAAATGCACCTAAAAATTCTTCTGGAAGCTTCATCAAATAATCAACTTCTTTTTTCGGTCTTTTCCAGTTCTCAGTCGAAAAAGCATAAAGAGTTAATACTTTCACATCAAGCTTACTTGCAAATTTTGTGATTTTCTTCACAACTTGCATACCTTCATGATGACCAGCAATGCGAGGCATGGCTCTTCTCTTTGCCCATCTTCCATTACCATCCATAATAATAGCAATATGTTCTGGGATATATCCTTTTTTCACTTTTTCAATGAGATGATCAAACGATGTGACCTTTTTACTTTTAAAAAAAGGAAACTTTTTAAACATCATTCATACCCTCCAACAAGCAGACGTATGCCTAAAAGTGTAAAAAGACCCCCTTAAGAAGAGGGTCATATTTGCGAAATTATCGCTATTACACTTCCATAATTTCTTTTTCTTTGTTTTTTGCGATTTCGTCAACTTTTGCAATATATTTATCTGTTTCTTTTTGGATATCTTCAGTATATCCTCTTAAATCATCTTCTGTAATGTCGCCAGCTTTTTCAAGCTTCTTAAGGTCATCATTACTGTCACGACGTACGTTACGAACAGCAACTTTTGCTTCCTCAGCATATTTCTTCACAACTTTTACAAGATCGCGACGACGCTCTTCTGTTAATGCAGGGAATGCAATACGAATTACAGTTCCATCATTAGAAGGGTTTAAGCCTAAATCTGCTTTTAAAATTGCTTTTTCAATATCACCGATAGAAGTTTTATCATAAGGTTGAATTACAAGCAAACGTGCTTCTGGAACTGTAATGTTCGCTAATTGCACAACTGGTGTTGGTGCACCATAGTAATCAACTTGTACCTTATCTAATACAGACGAGCTTGCACGACCAGCGCGAACTGTTGCTAATTCACGAGAATAAGCAGCAACTGCTTTTTCCATTTTTTCATTTGAAGACTTCAATACTTGTTGTCCCATAATTTATTTCCCCCTTACAACTGTTCCAATATTTTCGCCTAAAACGGCACGTTTAATGTTACCTTTTTCCATAACCGAGAATACAATTAATGAAATATCATTATCCATACATAAAGAAGAAGCTGTAGAATCCATTACACCTAAACCTGCTTTTAATACATCTAAGTAAGTAAGTGTTTCGTATTTCGTAGCTGTTGGGTCAATAGATGGATCTGCACTATATACGCCATCCACATTATTTTTCGCCATTAAAATAACGTCCGCTTCGATTTCAGCTGCACGTAATGCTGCTGTTGTATCTGTAGAGAAGTATGGGTTACCTGTACCTGCAGCAAAGATAACAACACGTTTTTTCTCTAAGTGACGAATTGCTTTACGACGAATGTAAGGCTCTGCCACTTGACGCATCTCAATTGAAGTTTGTACGCGAGTTTGAATTCCAATATTCTCTAAGCTATCTTGAAGAGCTAATGAATTCATAACTGTTGCTAACATGCCCATGTAATCTGCTCCTGCACGATCCATGCCCATTTCACTTCCAATTTTCCCACGCCAAATGTTACCGCCACCAACAACAACAGCAACCTCTACATCAAGTTCTGCAATTTCTTTCACTTGTTCCGCAACTGACTTAATAACAGCTGGGTTAATTCCAAATCCTTGCTCGCCAGCTAAAGCTTCTCCGCTCAGCTTTAAAACGACACGATTATATTTCGGTTTACTCATAATGAACCTCCAATTGCTTACATCTTTATTTTAAAAAAGGGAACACAATGTGTTCCCTAATCTGTATTAGTTGTTACCTTTTACTTGGTTCATTACTTCTTCAGCAAAGTTGTCTTCGCGTTTTTCGATACCTTCACCAACAGCGTAGCGAACGAATCCTTTTAATGTTCCGCCTTTAGACTCAACGAATTGACGAACTTTCATGTCAGGATTCTTAACGAATGTTTGGTCAAGTAAGCAAATCTCTTCAAAGAATTTGCCAAGACGGCCTTCTACCATTTTCGCAACGATTTTTTCAGGCTTGCCTTCGTTTAAAGCTTGTTGTGTTAATACTTGACGCTCATGCTCAACTTCTTCAGCTGTTACAGCATCTCGGTCGATGTATTTAGGGTTAACTGCTGCGATGTGCATTGCTACATCTTTAGCAGCTGCTTCGTCAGTAGAACCTTCAAGAACTGTTAATACACCAATACGTCCACCCATGTGTAGGTAAGCGCCGAATGCATCAGCATCAGTTTTTGATACGATTTCGAAACGACGAAGTGTAAGTTTTTCACCAATTTTAGCGATTGCTTCGTTGATGTGCTCTTCTACTGTTTTGCCGCCTTCGATTGTTTGAGCCATAGCTTCTTCAACGTTAGCAGGTTTGTTAGCTAATAAGTGAGCAGCTAATTCTTTAATTAACGCTTGGAAACCTTCGTTTTTCGCAACGAAATCAGTCTCAGAGTTTAATTCTAAGATTAAACCTTCGTTACCGTTTGTTTCGATGAAAGTTAAACCTTCAGCAGCGATGCGGTCTGCTTTTTTAGCAGCTTTCGCAATACCTTTTTCACGTAAGAAGTCAATTGCTTTCTCCATGTCGCCGTTAGTTTCTGTTAAAGCTTTTTTGCAGTCCATCATACCTGCGCCAGTTTTTTCGCGAAGTTCTTTTACCATTTGTGCAGTGATTGCCATATTTTTCATCCTCCTAAAATATGTATTTATACCTTTTATAAAGGTGTTTATACCTTAAAAAAGGTGATAAAAGGCCGAACCCCTTATCACCTTTCCAAATTTGTTACGCAGTAACAGTTTCTTCACCTTGTTTTGTTTCAAGGATCGCGTCTGCCATTTTAGATGTAAGAAGTTTTACAGCACGAATTGCATCATCGTTTGCTGGAATAACGTGATCGATTTCGTCCGGATCACAGTTTGTATCAACGATACCGATGATTGGAATGTGTAATTTGCGTGCTTCAGCAACTGCAATACGCTCTTTACGAGGGTCTACTATGAATAATGCACTTGGAAGACCTTTCATATCTTTAATACCGCCTAAGAATTTCTCAAGACGCTCTAACTCTTTTTTAAGTTGAACAACTTCTTTCTTAGGAAGTACTTCGAAAGTACCATCTTCTTGCATTCTTTCGATATCTTTAAGACGCTTGATACGCTTTTGGATTGTTTGGAAGTTTGTTAAAGTTCCACCTAACCAACGTTGGTTAACGAAGTACATACCAGCACGAGTTGCTTCTTCTTTAATAGCTTCTTGTGCTTGTTTTTTAGTACCTACGAATAAAATGTCTCCACCTTCAGCAGCGATGTCACGCATCGTTCTGTAAGCTTCCTCAACTTTTTTCACAGTTTTTTGTAAGTCGATGATGTAGATACCGTTACGCTCTGTGAAGATGTAACGCTTCATTTTTGGGTTCCAACGACGAGTTTGATGTCCGAAATGAACACCAGCTTCAAGCAATTGTTTCATAGAAATTACTGACATAATTTAGTTCCTCCTAAATGGTTTTTTTGATATCCTCCGTTTACTTCATCTCTAAGCGAAACTACGAACGTAGCACCAACACTTAAATCAGTAAACGTGTGTACTTTGTACTGACACCACTGCTTACTATATCATACTGAAATATTACAATCAAGTCGAAAATGCGAACAATGTAAAACTTTCTTTTTTTCACGCTCAAATCCTAGTATTACCAACCTTCAATTCCTTTAAGCAAGGAATTGAAGGTTAATTAATAGTTTTCTAATGAATGTTGTCATGACGCCTTACGTAAGCAAAATCATTCACTTAAAAAAACAAAAAACTCTCCTCAAGCGAGGAGAGTTTTTTTATAAATTAGTTTGTTTTTAATTTAGCAAGTTCCTGTAGAAACTTGTCGTTTAGCACTTTAATGTATGTTCCTTTCATACCTAAAGAGCGAGACTCAATAACACCAGCACTTTCTAATTTACGTAGTGCATTTACGATTACCGAACGAGTAATTCCTACGCGATCAGCAATTTTACTTGCAACAAGTAAACCTTCTGTTCCATTTAATTCTTCGAAGATATGCTCGATTGCTTCTAACTCACTGTAAGATAATGAGCTAATCGCCATTTGAACAACAGCTTTACTACGTGCTTCCTCTTCGATTTCTTCTGCTTTTTCACGTAAGATTTCCATACCTACAACAGTTGAGCTGTATTCAGCAAGAATTAAATCATCGTCTAAGAACTCTTGACCAAGACGAGCTAATACTAGTGTACCTAGACGCTCACCGCCACCAACGATTGGTACGATTGTAGTTAAACCTTGACCGAATAATTCTCTATTTTCTACTGGGAATGCTGTGTAGTCACTATCCACACCTAAATTTGAAGATGTTTCTGTAACATTGAATAAACTTTGCGTATACTCTTCTGGGAATTGACGCTCTGCAAGCATGTGCTTCATACGTTCGTTTTCGATTTGTTGGTGAATCGCATATCCTAATAATTTACCGCGACGACTTACAACGAACACGTTCGCTTCAATTACTTCACACATTGTGTCAGACATCTCTCTAAAGTTTACAGGCTTTCCTGCTGCGCTCTGTAATAACGCATTTAATTTTCTCGTTTTTGCTAATAATTCCATTTCAAAATTTCCTCCTACATGTTACTTACATATTTTTTCATCACTTGGAAACTAGGGCGAGTCACCTGATGACACTATTACAAAATAAACTGGCTCACATCTTTATTTTTAGCTATTGTCGCTAATTTTTCCTCAACATATTGAGGTGTTATCGTTATTTTCTCTAACGTAATTTCAGATGCCTCAAACGATAAATCTTCAAGGAGCTTCTCCATAACAGTATGAAGTCTTCTCGCTCCAATATTATCTGTATCCTGATTAACTTGATAAGCAATCTCAGCAATCCTACGAATAGCTTCGTCTGAAAATTCAATTTCTATACCTTCAGTCGCTAATAACGCCGTGTACTGTTTAATTAGCGCATTGTCAGGCTCGATTAATATTTTAACAAAATCATCCGCCGATAATTTTGTTAATTCTACTCGAATCGGAAATCTCCCTTGCAATTCCGGAATTAAATCCGACGGTTTAGACATATGGAACGCTCCAGCTGCAACAAATAAAATATAATCCGTTTTTACTGATCCGTATTTCGTTGCTACATTCGATCCTTCTACAATCGGTAAAATGTCACGTTGCACACCTTCACGCGATACATCTACGCTATTCGACTGCTTACCAGCAATTTTGTCAATTTCATCGATAAAAATAATCCCGAGCTGTTCAGCACGATAAACAGCCTCTTGTGTAACTTCATCCATATCAATTAAGCGCTGTGCCTCTTCATTTGTCAAGAGTTTTCTTGCTTCTTTTACAGAAAGTTTACGTTTTTTCGTTTTTTTCGGCATGATACTTCCTAGTGCATCTTGGAAATTCATTCCCATTTGCTCCATGCCAGTTCCTTGCAACATATCAAACATAGAAGACTGTTGTTCCGTCACTTCGATCGATATCACTTCATCTTCAAGAAGGCCTGCCGCAAGCTTTCTTTCCACATCTTGACGTTTCTTTTCGATTTCATCATCTTCCTGTGCATCAGATGTTTGGTTTGAATTTTGATTACCACCAAAAAGCATTTCTAATGGATTTTTAAATCCAGATTGCTTCTCCGGACTCGGCACTAAAATTTCAACAAGACGTTGATTCGCTTGCTCTTCTGCTTTATCTTGAACTTTAACTACCATTTCCTCTTTCACAATACGAACAGACGTTTCAACAAGGTCACGGACCATCGACTCTACATCTCGACCCACATATCCAACTTCTGTAAATTTCGTCGCTTCAACCTTAATAAAAGGTGCTCCAACGAGTTTCGCCATTCGCCGTGCTACCTCTGTTTTACCAACACCTGTCGGTCCAATCATTAAAATGTTTTTAGGTGCAATTTCATCACGTAAATTTTCAACTAATTTACTGCGACGGTATCGATTTCGTAGAGCTACAGCAACCGCTTTCTTTGCATCTTTTTGACCGATGATGTATTGATCTAATTTTTCCACAATTTGACGCGGAGTAAAATGTAAATGCATATAAAATGCCTCCCTTACGATTCTACAATTCTTCAACAATTATGTTGTGGTTCGTATAAACACAAATATCGCCTGCAATTTCTAAACTGGCCTTCGCAATTTGTTTCGCTGTTAAATGTTCACTTGCATGTTGCTTTAAAGCACGACCAGCAGCAAGTGCATAATGTCCGCCTGAACCAATTGCTAAAATACCATCATCTGGTTCAATCACTTCTCCTGTACCTGAAACAAGGAGCATCGTTGTTTTATCCATGACAATGAGCATTGCTTCTAGCTGACGTAGCATTTTATCACCACGCCATTGTTTCGCCATCTCAACTGCAGCGCGCTGCAAGTTGCCATTATACTCTTCTAATTTTCCTTCAAACATTTCAAAAAGAGTAAATGCATCAGCAACTGATCCTGCAAAACCAGCTAAAACTTTCCCTTGGAAAAGTTTGCGAACTTTGCGAGCTGTATGTTTCATTACAACAGCATTTCCCATCGTTACCTGACCATCTCCAGCCATTGCACATTCTCCATTATGATGAACTGCAAATATCGTTGTAGCGTGGAAATTTCCCATAGAAAAAACTCCTTTATATGTTTTTATAGCCTTAAAAGCAATTTATGCCCGCGGGTGATGCTTCATGTACACAGAACGCAATCTTTCTTTAGAGACATGCGTATAAATTTGTGTGGTTGACAAATTCTCATGACCTAATAGCTCCTGCACAGTACGTAAATCCGCTCCTTCATCCAACATATGTGTAGCAAATGTATGCCTTAACATATGGGGACTTATCCGCATTGTAAGTGAAGCTCTCTTAATGAGTTCGTTCAAAACATAACGTACACCCTGATCTGTTAACGGCTTACCTTTCGCATTTAAAAATACCATATGAGATTGTTCTTCAGTCTTTTGAGCTAACTGTTTTCTCCCGTTCTCTATATAAGTAATTAAAGCATCTTGTGCATAGCTTCCGAACGGAATATATCTTTGTTTTTTCCCTTTTCCCATCACTAAAATTGTTCCCACTGCAAAGTCAATGTCGGTAAGTTGCAAATTAACGCATTCGCTTACACGAATCCCAGTTGCATACATCAACTCTAATAAAGCTTGATTCCTTTGACCTAATGGTGCCCCTGTATCAGAAACTTCAAACAATTCCTCTAACTCTTCAGCATATAAAAACTTTGGGATTGACAATTCTTTCTTGGGAAGTGACGCAAGTGCAAACGGATTATCTTTTTGATAACCTTCACGCATCAAAAAACGATATAAACTTCGTAAGCTTGATACTTTCCTTGCGACAGATTTACGGGCTAACTTCTGATCGTGCAACGTCGTCAAGTATAAACGAACATCCGCGTATGTAACATCTAAAAAAGAGGATATGCCTTCTCGCTCCATAAATTGCACAAAATGTTCTAAATCATTTTGATAACTTGCAATTGTATATTTTGAATAATTTCTTTCAATTTGTAAATAACCAACGAATAATTGTAACAATTTCTTCACATTCACATCCATATAATTCACCTCAATAAAGGCTACTAAATCGTATCACAACTTAGTAGCCTTTGCAAGAAATTTAATTAAATATTTACAAAATTTTGAATTGTTTCCAAAGCGCGTGTAGCATATGCTTCATTTCGCTCTTGTTTCTTTTTAATTTTCTTCTCTAACGGTGTAAATAAACCGAAGTTTGCATTCATTGGCTGGAAGTTTTTCGCATTTGTCGCAGTAATATAATTTGCCATACTTCCCATTGCAGTTACAGGTGGTAATACAACTGGCTCTTCACCTTTTACAAGTCGAGCAGCGTTAATACCCGCTAATAATCCTGATGCTGCTGATTCAACATAACCCTCTACACCAGTCATTTGACCAGCGAAGAATAAATCATCACGTTGTTTATATTGATATGTTGGACGAAGTAAATTAGGCGAATTAATAAACGTATTACGATGCATTACACCATAACGTACAATCTCTGCGTTTTCTAGTCCTGGAATTAGCTGTAACACTTCTTTTTGTGGCCCCCACTTTAAATGTGTTTGGAAGCCTACAATATTATATAATGTTCCTGCTGCATCATCTTGACGTAACTGAACAACCGCATACGGTGTTTTCCCTGTTTTCGGATCTTCTAACCCAACAGGCTTCATCGGTCCAAATACTAACGTCTGTCTTCCTCTACTTGCCATAACTTCTACTGGCATACAACCTTCAAAGAAAATTTCTTTTTCAAATTCTTTTAAAGGCACTGTCTCAGCAGCAATTAAAGCCTCATAAAAACGATCAAACTCTTCTTCTGTCATTGGACAGTTTAAATATGCCGCTTCACCTTTATCATAACGGGATTTTAAATATACTTTATTCATGTCAATGCTGTCTTTCTCAACGATTGGCGCTGCAGCATCATAGAAATAAAAATAATCTTCACCTGTTAGTTTTTTTAATTGTGCAGAAAGATCCGGAGACGTAAGTGGACCTGTCGCGATAACAGTTGGTCCCTCTGGAATTTCAGTGATTTCCTCATTCATTACAGTTACGTTCGGATGATTTTTCACATATTCAGTCACTTTCGCCGCGAATTCATGACGGTCTACAGCTAAAGCACCTCCTGCTGGTACAGAGCACTCATCAGCTGCACGAATAATGACAGAATCCATTAGACGCATTTCTTCTTTAATAACACCAACAGCATTTGTCAATGTGTTTGCGCGAAGTGAGTTACTACATACTAATTCAGCAAATTTATCTGTATGATGAGCTGGTGTTTGCCTTACTGGTCTCATTTCATATAATTTTACTTGGACACCACGCTTTGCAATTTGGTAAGCTGCTTCGCTTCCTGCAAGACCTGCGCCAATGACGTTTACTACTTGTGTTGTCATATATATCACCTTTCCTTTTCTTCCCGAAAAAAATGTGAGCAGTTACGCTCACATTTGTTGTTCTTCTTCATAATCACACGAAATACATTGTACTTGCACGCCTTTTTTTAACTTTTTCTCTACGAGCATACCTTCACACTTCGGACATTTACGACCAATCGGCTTATCCCAAGATACAAAGTCACATTCTGGATACGTACCGCATCCGTAGAAAAGGCGTTTCTTTTTATTACTACGGCGTTCAATAATTTGCCCTTTATCACACTTCGGACAAGTAACACCGATTTCTTTTACAATCGGTTTTGTATTACGACATTCCGGGAAATTTGAACAAGCCATAAATTTCCCATATTTACCCATTTTAAAGACCATCGGGTGACTACATAATTCACAGTCTTCCCCAGCTGGTTCATCTTTAATTTCCACTTCACGCATTTCTTTTTCCGCTTTTTCTAAGCGCGGTTCAAATCCTACGTAGAAATCATCAACAATTTTCACCCAATTTGCATTTCCTTCTTCTACTTCATCAAGGCTTTGCTCCATATTGGCAGTAAATTCAATGTTAATAATTTCTGGGAAAAACTCTAAAATAAGTTCGATTACTATTCCACCAAGCTCAGTCGGAACGAAGCGTTTATTATCTAAAGCAACGTATCCTCGTTTTTGGATTGTTTCAAGTGTCGGTACATAAGTAGACGGTCTCCCAATTCCAAGCTCTTCAAGTGTTCTTACTAGACGAGCCTCTGTGTAACGCGGCGGAGGCTGTGTGTAATGTTGCTTTGGTTCTATATCTTTTGAAAATACAGTTTCACCTACTTCTAACGGTGGCAACATCTTATCCTTTTCTTCCGCACCATCATCTTTCGACTCTACGTACACTTTCATAAATCCTGGGAACTTTACAACTGATCCACTTGCACGGAACTGAACATTGTTATTAATGAGTTTCGCTGTAACAGTATCCATTATAGCAGATGCCATTTGACTTGCAACAAATCGCTCCCAAATCAGTTTATACAAACGGAGTTGATCACGACTTAAGAAACTTTTTAGTTCCTCTGGCTTTCTCATTACCGAAGTAGGACGAATCGCCTCATGCGCATCTTGTGCTTTCGACTTTTTCGTTTCTTTCCTCTTCTCTGTTCCTATGTATTCCGCACCAAACGCCTCAGTAATGTAATCATGAGCCTCTGTTTGAGCTGTTTCTGAGATACGTGTTGAATCAGTTCTCATATACGTAATAAGACCTACAGTCCCTTGTTTTCCAAGATCTATCCCTTCATACAGCTGCTGTGCAAGCATCATTGTTTTCTTTGCTCGCATATTTAACTTACGCGCTGCCTCTTGTTGCAAGGAAGATGTTGTAAACGGTAATGCAGGGTTACGCTTTCGCTCTTTTCGCGTTACATTTTCAACCGAAAACGCATTGTCTTTCATCTTTTCGATTATTTCGTTCACTTGTGCTTCGTTCGTTAATTGAACTTTTTCACCATCTACACCGTAAAAGCTTGCTTCAAATGTGTCTTTCCCTTTCACAAATTCTGTTTTAATTGTCCAGAATTCTTCAGGTTCAAAACTTTGAATTTCTTTTTCACGTTCGATGATTAAACGAACTGCTACAGATTGTACGCGTCCTGCACTTAATCCTTTTTTTACTTTCTTCCATAATAAAGGACTAATATTGTAACCAACAAGACGATCGAGTATACGCCTTGCCTGTTGTGCATCTACTAAATCCATATTAATTGCACGAGGATATTTAAATGATTCTTTTATTGCATCTTTTGTAATCTCATTAAATACAACTCGGCAATCTGATTCAACGTCCACATTTAACGTATTTGCTAAATGCCAAGCAATTGCTTCTCCTTCACGATCCGGATCGGCCGCGAGATAGACTTTCTTTGCTTTTTTTGCCGCTGATTTTAAATCTTTTAAAACGGGACCCTTACCACGAATGGTAATATACTTCGGGGTGAAGTTATTCTTTACTTCTATCCCCATTTGGCTTTTAGGTAAATCGCGGACATGTCCCATGGACGCGACGACTTTGTATTTTTTCCCTAAATATTTTTCAATGGTCTTCGCCTTAGAAGGCGACTCCACGATTACGAGGTAATCTGACATGCTAGTGCCTCCTTAAGAGGTGGATTCAAGTCTTCATCAATCTTATTGATTTCTCTTGTTTTTGTCAATCAAGAATGAATATACCATACAGCGACAATCTACCATTTGTCAATAATTGTTTAATAAAAACATAAAAATATATGGTTAATTTAAAATTTCTTCAAGGATATCCTCCGCATTTCTTACTAGCTTTGCGCCTTGTTGAATTAGATGATTCGTTCCCGCTGCACTCTCTATAAATATAGGTCCAGGAAGCGCAAACACCTCTCTATTTTGTTCTAGCGCAAGGTCTGCAGTAATAAGGGATCCACTTCTCGTTTTTGCTTCTACAACTAAAACACCTTTACTTATACCGCTAATAATTCGATTTCTTTTTGGGAAATACCATTTTTTCGGCACATAATGGGGCGGATACTCTGTCAATAACAATATATAATCTTTCCACGTGTCATATAAATCTCTATTCTCCTTTGGATACATATAAGATAATCCATGTCCTAATATTGCAATGGTCGGGCAATGCTGCCTTACTGTAACTTCATGAGCAATTGTATCTATCCCTCTTGCAAACCCACTAACAATAAGCCATTCTTTTTCAAGTAAAGGTTGTAAAATAAACTTCATACTCTCCTTTCCATATAAAGACGGTTCTCTCGTTCCAACAATCGCTAATTTATTTACTTTATTTAGAAAATCTCTTTCTCCTTTTCCGTATAAAACAAAAGGGGGATCTTGTATTTCTCGCAGTAATTGTGGATAGTCCTTATCCCATATTGTTATATAAAATATTCTCTTTTTTTCTAACTGGGATACATATTGTTGGAGATTTGAAATTTGAAGAAAATTTACTAGTTCTAAAGATTTTTCCGAGGATATTCCAGCGTAATATTCAAATTGTTTCGGACTAAAAGTGTATATTCCCTTCAGTTCTGGATCAACATATAGTAGTCTCTCCATCGCCTTCCAATGATCCGCCAACATGTAATGAAGGTGCAATAAACGTTCTCTTTTCATCCCAATTCTCCTTACCCATAATTTTTATTATGTAAACAAAAAACGTGTAAAAAGACACCCTCTAATAAGAAGGTGTCTTTCAAAAAGATTAGTAGTTTTTACAAGTCTCAAATAATCCCTTTTCTTTTAAAACAGAGATTAATGTTTCACCCATAACAGCTGGTGTTTCCGCTACTTTAATACCACAAGCTTCCATTGTTTTAATCTTTTCAGCAGCAGTTCCTTTGCCGCCAGAAATGATCGCCCCAGCATGACCCATACGTTTGCCTTCAGGCGCTGTTTGACCACCAATGAAGCCTACAACTGGTTTTGTCATATTAGCTTGTACCCATTCTGCTGCTTCTTCTTCTGCCGTACCGCCGATTTCACCAATCATAATTACAGCATGCGTTTCTTCATCTTCATTAAATGCTTTTAACGCATCAATAAAGTCCGTACCGTTAACAGGGTCTCCCCCGATACCTACAGCAGTAGATTGGCCAATACCTTCTTGCGTTAACTGATGTACAGCTTCATACGTTAATGTACCAGAGCGAGATACGATACCAACATGACCTTTTTTGTGAATATATCCTGGCATAATACCAATTTTACATTCGTCAGGTGTAATGACACCAGGGCAGTTTGGTCCAAGTAAACGTGTATGTTTACCCGCCATATATCTCTTTACATTTACCATATCTAATACAGGGATTCCTTCAGTAATACATACTACTAAATCAACCTTTGCATCAACAGCTTCCATAATTGCATCAGCCGCAAAAGCGGGTGGAACGTATACAACTGAAGCGTTTGCGCCTGTTGCTTTCACAGCATCTTCTACTGTATCAAATACTGGTACGCCTTCAATATCAGTGCCACCTTTACCTGGTGTTACACCACCTACAATTTTCGTACCGTATTCAATCATTTGCTTTGTATGGAATAACCCTTGAGAACCTGTAATACCTTGAACAATAACTTTTGTATCTTTATTAACTAATACGCTCATTTTTCTCCCCCGCTTTCTATTAGCCCACTAGTGAAACAATTTTTTGTGCACCGTCTGCCATAGATTCTGCTGCAACAATATTTAAACCAGACTCATTTAAAATTTTCTTTCCTAGCTCTACGTTTGTACCTTCAAGACGTACAACTAAAGGCAACTCAAGACCTACCTGCTTCGTCGCTTCAATAACACCTTCTGCGATAACATCACACTTCATAATGCCACCAAAAATGTTAACGAAGATACCCTTTACATTTTTGTCAGAAAGGATAATTTTGAATGCTTCTGTAACTTTTTCAGCTGTTGCGCCGCCACCAACATCTAAGAAGTTAGCCGGGTCACCATGGTAATGTTTAATGATATCCATTGTAGCCATCGCTAAACCTGCACCATTAACCATACAACCGATATTTCCATCTAAAGGAATGTAGTTTAAATCATATTTAGAAGCTTCAATTTCTTTTGAATCTTCTTCTTCAAGATCACGAAGTTCTAAAATGTCTTTATTGCGATATAACGCATTAGAATCAAAGTTTAATTTTGCATCTAACGCCATAACTTTACCGTCACCTGTTGTAACAAGTGGATTAATCTCAGCGATAGAGCAATCTTTTTCGATAAACGCACTGTATAAGCCCATCATAAACTTCACAGCTTGTCCTACAAGTTCTTTTGGAATATTGATGTTAAACGCGATTCTACGCGCTTGGAAACCTTGTAAACCTACTGCTGGATCAATATATTCTTTAAAGATTTTTTCAGGCGTTTTTTCTGCTACTTCTTCAATTTCTGTTCCACCTTCTTCAGATGCCATTAAAACAACTTGAGAAGTTGCACGATCTAATACAAGACCTACATAATATTCTTTTTTAATATCGCAACCTTCTTCGATAAGTAAGCGTTTTACTTCCTTACCTTCAGGACCTGTTTGATGCGTCACAAGTGTAGTTCCTAAAATGCTTTCTGCATATGTACGAACTTCTTCTAAATTTTTCGCAACTTTTACACCGCCAGCTTTGCCGCGTCCACCAGCGTGAATTTGCGCTTTAACTACACATACTTCCGTTCCTAATTCTTTCGCTGCTTCTACAGCTTCTTCTACTGTAAATGCAACCTTCCCGTTCGGAACGCTAACCCCATAGCTTCTAAGGACTGCCTTACCTTGGTACTCATGGATATTCATGGTCCCATCCTCCCCTGTTTTCCTGTTTTACTCGAAAAGTTTTTTAATGTTTAAAAAACATTACATTGCCATTGTATAAGATGATTGGCACGCTGTCTACAATAAAGTGTCAGAAAACTGAAATCGCTTTATTCTTTTTCGAAAATAATAATGTTTATATACCAAAATAAAAAATAAGCTGTGAATATACAGCTTATTTTTGAATCATATCTTTAATTGGCGCGAATGATTTTCGATGTTCTTCTAATACTCCATGTACTTCAATCGCTTCTAAATGCTGTTTCGTCCCATATCCCATATGTTGTTCGAATCCATATGCAGGATACTTTCCTCCTAACTCTTTCATCATGCGATCTCTCGTCACTTTCGCAATAATAGATGCAGCTGAAATAGAGACACTTTTCGCATCACCTTTAATGATTGATGTTTGCGGAATTGATGTAGGAAGCTTCATCGCATCGATTAATAAATATTCTGGTGTACATGATAAATTAGCAACGGCATCTAACATCGCTTGCTTCGTCGCTTGATAAATATTTATTTCATCAATAACTTGTGGTGATATAATTCCAACTCCAATCGCAATTGCATGATCTTTAATTTCATCATAAAAACGCTCACGTTTCGCTTCACTTAATTTTTTCGAGTCATTTAATCCTGGAATATAAAAATCTTCCGGAAGGACGACTGCCGCCGTCACAACCGGTCCTGCTAACGGCCCACGACCCACTTCATCAATACCAGCAATGTATGTGAGCCCTTTTTCACGTAACTCATTTTCGTACTTTGACATTTCTAGAAATTTTTCTCTTTCTTTTTGCGCTAACTCTTTTTGTTTATACCACTTCAAAATTAGTTTTTGAACACCTTTTCGCTCATCTTTCACTAACATTTGAAAACGCTCGTCTTCTTCATTCATAATTTCTTGCAGCAAACATTCCGCTTCATGAATAGTCATTTTTTGCATCTATTTACACTCCTTTTAAACGTAACCAAAAAGAAAAGACGTACAAACGCACGTCTTATACTTCTTCTACTTTTTCCGCATCTTCTACCTGCTCTGCAAACTCTTCTGGTGTTTCAAATGTCATTTTTCCTAATCTTCCACCACGAAGCTCACGAAGTATAAGCTCAGATGTTTTATCATAATCAATCATTCCGCCGCCCATTAAGCAACCTCTATTTTTTCCAATTGCATCAAATAACTCCACAATTTCTTCTGGAATGTCATTTAAATTATATCGCTCTTTTAAACGTTCCGGATAATGTTTTTCCATAAAACGTAACGCATAAATAGCTACATCCTGTAGATTTAATATAGAATCTTTAATTGCACCAGTCGTCGCTAAACGAAGACCAACTAATTCATCTTCAAATTTAGGCCACAAAATACCTGGTGTATCTAATAATTCCATTTCTTTCCCAACTTTAATCCACTGCTGGGCCGTTGTCACACCAGGACGATCTCCTGTTTTTGCTATATTCTTCTTCGCTAATTTATTAATTAGTGTAGATTTACCAACGTTTGGAATACCTACAATTAAAGCACGAATTGCTCTTGGTCTAATGCCTTTAGCAACCATTTTATCGAATTTTTCTTTGACAAGAACTTTACAAGCTGCTGCAATTTCTTTCATACCTTGTCCAGCTTGCGCATTAATTGAAATTGCCTTTTGACCTCTTTCATCAAAATATGCAATCCACTGCTTTGTAAGACGATCATCCGCCATATCCGCTTTATTTAAAACAACAAGCCTTGGTTTATGTGTAATAATTTCATCAATCATTGGATTACGAGAAGATAAAGGTAATCGAGCATCTACAAGCTCAATTACAACATCAATTAACTTTAATTTTTCTGTTACTTGGCGTCTAGCCTTTGCCATATGTCCTGGGAACCATTGAATTACCATGTTGCCACCTTCTTTTTCTTTTATTTCACAATACGCGCATCTTTTAACGGCCAATATAGCATATTTGCTTTACCAATCACTTGGTCCATTGAAATTGTACCAATCGAACGGCTATCTTTACTAAAACGACGATTATCGCCTAAAACAAATAATTGACCTTCTGGAACAGTTTTCTTTCCTGTCATTTCTTCAAGAGTAAAATCATATGTAAGCGGTCCGTCAGCAAGTTGTTTTTTCTGCTTATCTAAATACGGCTCCTCATAAGGTTTCCCGTTAACATATAGTTTATCATTACGGTATTCGATTTCGTCGCCTGGCAGGCCAATAATACGCTTAATATAATCTTTTTCTTCCGTCGCTCGGAATACAATAATATCAAAGCGTTTCGGATCACCTATGTGATAGCCAATTTTATTAACAATCATTCGATCACGGTCATGTAAAGTCGGCGACATCGATACACCGTCTACGAGAATTGGGGCAAAGAAAAACTGTCTAATTACGCCCGCTAATACAACAGCAATCAAAATTGCTTTGATCCATTCCCAAAGTGAGCTCTTCTCTTTCTTCATGCTTTCCCCTCCACTGTTATGTAAGCTGCTCGTATTATACCAAAATTTCATATAGATTGGAAAAAGGGAGCTTGTGTATTTACAAGCTCCCATACATGTCTTATCGAATTTCTTTAATACGTGCTTTTTTACCGCGAAGGTTACGTAAGTAGTATAACTTAGCACGACGTACTTTACCACGGCGAAGTACTTCGATGTTCGCGATTCTTGGCGTGTGAACTGGGAATGTACGCTCAACACCTACACCGTAAGAAATCTTACGAACTGTGAATGTTTCACTGATTCCGCCACCACGACGTTTAATTACAACACCTTCGAAAAGCTGAATTCTTTCACGAGTTCCCTCAACTACTTTTACGTGTACACGTAAAGTGTCTCCAGGACGGAATGAAGGAAGGTCAGTTTTCAATTGGCCTTTTGTGATTTCTGTGATTAATTGTTGCATATTAAATTCTCTCCTTTAAACAGATGCTCTTATAAAGTCTTATTAAATTACAGCGGAACATCGTTAATACGGCTACTGATTTCAGTAGCACAAATGTTATAATAGCATATTGCTAGGACTGTTGCAATAGAAAATATATCAAGCCCTTATCGGTCTTCTTTAATCTGTTCCAGCCATTTCTCTTCTTGCTTAGATAATTCTCGTTCTTCCAGTAAATCCGGTCTACGTGTGTATGTACGACGTAGTGACTCTTTATGGCGCCATTCATCAATGTTTTTATGATTTCCTGACATTAGTACATCCGGTACCTTCATACCACGAAAATCAGCAGGACGTGTATAATGTGGGTGTTCTAACAAACCTGTGCTAAAAGAGTCTTCCACTTGTGACGTTTGATTCCCAAGCACTCCTGGCAAAAGACGTACAACACTGTCAGTGACTACCATAGAAGCCAATTCTCCACCCGTTAATACGTAATCCCCAATAGAAATCTCATCTGTTACAAGATGCTCACGAATTCGTTCATCGTATCCTTCATAATGGCCACATACAAAAATAACATGCTCTTCTCCAGCAAGCTCTTCTGCCTTCTTCTGCGTGAAACGCTCTCCTTGTGGACACATTAAGACGATTCTCGGCTTACGGTCTGTTTCCTTCGTTAACTCTTCTACTGCGTCAAAGATAGGCTGTGGGGTTAATACCATACCAGCGCCCCCACCATACGGATAATCATCTACACTATTATGCTTACTAGTTGTATACTCACGAAAATTGACAACACGAAGCTCTACCGCTTCTTTTTCTTGTGCTTTCTTTAAAATTGAAGAACCAAATACACCCATAAACATATCTGGAAACAATGTTAAAATATCAATTTTCATTATAGTAGCCCTTCCATTACATGAATGGTTACTAATTTATTTTCAATGTTAACTTGAAGTACAACGTCATCAATATAAGGAATTAACAAATCTTGACCCTTTGGACGTTTAATCACCCAAACGTCATTCGCACCAGGAGATAGAATCTCTTTGATTGTCCCTAACGCTTCGCCTTCTTCCGTTACAACGTTGCAACCAATAATTTCATGGTAGTAGTATTCACCTTCAGCTAGTTCGCCTAACTGCTCTTCTGGTACTTTTATTAAAGAACCTTTTAACTTCTCTACTTCATCTACATTGTTGTATCCTTCAAGTGTTAATAAATCAAATGTCTTATGTTGACGATGAGAAGTCACCTTCACTGTAAGGTAGTCTGTACCTTTCTCATCCCATATGTATAACGTGTTCCCTACTTTATATCGCTCTTCTGGAAAATCAGTACGAGAAATAACACGAATTTCTCCTTTTACGCCATGAGTATTTACAATTTTCCCTACATTAAACCATTTTGTCATAATTAGTATGTCACCCCTGGTTTCTATATAAATTAAGCATTTCCATTTTATATATGGACCATGCAATTTCTCTTTAAATGTTAAAAAAGGGAGAGGAAATAACTCCTCGCCCTTTTTACGTTTATTGAATTTCCAGTGTGACGTTCTCATCATTATGATGTCCCACTGAATACAAGAGCATTCTAATCGCTTTCGCAACTTTCCCTTGCTTTCCAATGACTTTTCCAACATCCTCAGGATGTACAGTTAATCGATACTTTATTTCTCCGTTGCAAAGTTCCTGTGTAACTTTTACATCTCCAGGATGATCCACAAGAGGTTTAACAATTGTCTCGACTAACATCTTCATTGTCATTGCCTCAATTACTTACCTTGTTTAGATAAGTGGAATTTCTCCATGATACCTTGGTTAGAGAAAAGGTTACGAACTGTATCAGATGGTTTAGCACCATTTCCTAACCATTTTAATGCTGCTTCTTCGTTGATCTTAACTTCCGCTGGTTGAGCAACCGGATTGTAAGTACCGATTTCCTCAATGAAACGTCCGTCACGAGGAGAACGAGAATCTGCAACAACTACACGATAGAAAGGAGTTTTTTTAGCTCCCATACGTTTTAAACGAATTTTAACTGCCATTTATAAAGCACCTCCGAATTTATTTCACACAGATAATTATATTAGCAAAAAGACTATTGCTTTGTAAAGTATTTTTTCTTAACAGAGCCATCTTTTTTCCTTACATGAATGGAAACTTCAATCCACCTAGTCCTTTTTTCTTACCTTTTTGCATTCCCGTCATCGTCTTCATCATTTTTTTCATATCATCAAATTGCTTGATTAGACGATTGATTTCTTGTACCGTTGTACCGCTACCTTTGGCAATGCGCTTTTTACGACTAGCATTGATTATTTCCGGTTGTTCTCGTTCTACTTTAGTCATAGAACGAATAATTGCCTCAATATGCCCAATTTGTTTTTCATCAACTTGTGCATTTTTCAGCCCTTTAATTTTATTTGCACCAGGAAGCATTCCTAACAATTCGTCAAGCGGTCCAAGTTGACGCACTTGTCCAAGTTGTTCTAGGAAATCGTCAAGCGTAAACGAAAGCGTACGCATTTTTTGCTCAAGTTCTTTTGCTTTCTCTTCATCAACTGTAGCTTGCGCTTTTTCAATTAATGTTAAGACGTCGCCCATCCCTAAAATACGGGATGCCATACGTTCTGGATGGAACGCTTCAATTGCATCTAGTTTTTCACCCATACCAGCGAATTTAATTGGTGTATTTGTTACAGCCTTAATAGATAATGCCGCACCACCGCGCGTATCACCATCTAATTTCGTTAATACAACACCTGTTAATCCTAACTGTTCATGGAAACTTTGTGCTACATTTACCGCGTCTTGTCCTGTCATCGCATCGACAACAAGGAAAATTTCATCCGGTTTCGCAACTTCTTTGACTTTTGCTAATTCACCCATTAGTTCTTCATCAATATGCAGGCGACCCGCTGTATCGATTAAAACGTAATCGTGATGATCTTCTTTTGCTTTCGCAATCGCTTGTTTCGCAATTTCAACCGGACTTACTTGATCTCCTAAGGAGAAAACAGGCATGTCCAATTGCTTCCCTAATGTTTCAAGCTGTTTAATCGCTGCTGGACGGTAAATATCCGCTGCAACAAGCATCGGTTTACGATTATGCTTTTTACGAAGCAAATTTGCAAGCTTACCTGTCGTCGTTGTTTTACCCGCACCTTGCAGACCAACCATCATTATAACAGTAGGTGGCTTATTAGCAACAGCAATTTTGCTTTGCTCTCCGCCCATAAGTTCTGTAAGTTCTTCCTGTACGATTTTAATTACTTGTTGTCCAGGTGTCAAACTTTTCATTACATCTTGTCCGACAGCACGCTCAGACACACGCTTTATAAAATCTTTTACTACTTTAAAGTTAACATCCGCTTCTAAAAGAGCTAGACGAACTTCTCTCATCATTTCTTTTACATCGGCTTCAGAAACTTTTCCTTTGCCGCGGATTTTTTGCATTGTCTGTTGAAGTCGGTCGGCTAATCCTTCAAATGCCATATTGCCGCCCTCCTAATCTAATTTTTCGATAGCTTCAACAACTTGTTTCATTTCTTCATTCACATGCTCTTCTTCGCTGAGTAGCTGTTTTAGCTTTGCAACAAGTCGCTGTCGCTCTTGAAACTTTTGAAGTAATACTAATTTATCTTCATATTCTTCAAGCATCGCTTCAGTCCGTTTAATGTTATCATACACGGCTTGGCGACTTACATCAAATTCTTCCGCAATTTCACCAAGAGATAAATCATCTAGATAATAAAGCGACATATAACTTCTTTGTTTTTGCGTTAACAACGATTGATAAAAATCAAATAAATAGTTCATTCTCGTTGTTTTCTCGAGCATGTTGGATCATCCTTTGTTAAGTGATTTCCCTTTACATGACTTAGTTTACATGGAGTATAAAAGAGTGTCAAGTTTTTTTCTTAACATCACATATTTTTATAAAAAAAGAAGCGGAAATACCGCTTCTTTCACTTACACTTCTTCTGTTTCTACTACGTTCGCAAACAAACCATAAACATATTGTTCTGGATCAAACTGTTGCAGATCATCCATTTGCTCTCCTAGCCCAACAAATTTCACCGGAACATCCATTTCGTTACGAATCGCTAAGACGATACCACCTTTAGCAGTTCCATCTAACTTCGTTAAAACAATACCAGTAACATTCGTTGCTTCACGGAATGTTTTCGCTTGGCTTAAACCATTTTGCCCTGTTGTTGCATCAATAACAAGTAATACTTCATGAGGAGCCCCTGGTACTTCACGCTCAATTACACGCTTCACTTTCTCTAACTCATTCATTAAGTTTACTTTATTTTGTAAGCGTCCCGCTGTATCACATAGCAATACATCCACTTTACGGGCCTTTGCCGCTTGCACAGCATCATACATAACAGCCGCTGGATCAGATCCTGACCCTTGTTTAATTACTTCTACACCAACACGATCGCCCCATACTTCTAATTGCTCAATCGCCCCAGCACGGAATGTATCTCCTGCCGCCAATAGGACAGACTTACCTTCTGATTTAAATTTATGCGCAAGCTTACCAATCGTCGTCGTTTTCCCCACACCATTCACACCAACAAATAAAACTACTGTTAATTGATCCTCTTGTATATTAACTTCATTACTAAAATCGCTGTCACCTTTGTAAATGCCCACTAGCTTTTCAGAAATAACAGCCTGTACTTCTTTCGGATCTTGAATGTTACGACGTTGCACTTCTTCTTTCAACTGATCAATTAATTCCATCACTGTCGAAACTCCGACATCCGCACTAATTAAAATTTCTTCTAATTCTTCAAAGAAATCTTCGTCTATTTTGCGGTAACGGTACACTAAGTCATTTACTTTATCAGCAAATGAATTTCTCGTTTTTTCTAATCCTTGTTTAAACTTCTCTGTTACCGTATCCGTTTGTTTTGAAATTTTTTCTTTTAATTTTTTTAAAAAGCTCATACTTCCCATCCTTCCTATCTACTTGTAACAAGTTCTTCGCCATCATCTAAACGAACAGAAACAAGCTTCGACACCCCTGATTCTTGCATTGTTACACCGTACAATACATCAGACTCTTCCATTGTACCTTTTCGGTGTGTAATTACAATAAACTGCGTTTCATCACTAAATTTCTTTAAATACTGCGCAAAACGAGCAACGTTTGCCTCATCAAGAGCTGCTTCCACTTCATCTAGAACACAGAATGGAACTGGGCGTACTTTTAAAATACCAAATAAGAGCGCAATTGCCGTTAAAGCACGCTCTCCCCCTGAAAGTAAACCTAAATTTTGTAGTTTCTTCCCTGGTGGTTGCGCTACAATATCAATACCCGTATTTAGTAAATCTTCTGGATTTGTCATTACTAAATCCGCTCTTCCACCTCCGAATAATTCAGAGAATACAGATTGAAACTCTGTTCGAATCCCTTCGAATGTAGTAGAAAAGCGTTTTTTCATCTCTTCATCCATTTCCATAATAAGTTGATGCAATGTCGATTTCGCTTCTTCTAGGTCATCTCTTTGCTCTAATAAGAATGTATGGCGCTCTGCTACACGTTCATACTCATCAATTGCCCCTAAATTTACTGCGCCTAACTCTTCAATGGATAGTTTAATTAGTTTCACCTTTTTACGTGCATCTTCTGCAGGCATCATCATTGTATACTTAAGTTTTGCTGCTTCAAATGAAATAGTATATGTTTCACGTAAATGTTGCAATCTATTTTCCAGCTCTACATCAAGTCGGTTAATTTTCACTTCTTGATCTTTCAGCATCTCAAGAATATATTTATGTTTACCTATTGTTTCTTTCACACCGCGCTCTAAATGCTCGACTCTTTCTTGCAATGATACGCGTTGTTCACGACGAGAACGAATTAACTCCGAAGTTTGATTACGATCATACGCTTTCTTCTCAATCATATTCGTAATTTGTTCTTCGCCACTTGAATTAGATGTCATCTCTTGCTTTAAGAACGCTAAATCTTCTTTCGTTTTTACAAGCGTCGCATCAGTCTCTTCTTTTTCCTTCGTCAATCGTTCGACTTTTTCTTTTTGATTAGACAAACGTTGTTGTTGTTCAGCAGCTTGTACTTTTAGCTCCGTCATTTCCTTCTGAACTTTTTCTTTTGAAGAATATTGTTCACTTTTTTGTTTCGTTAAAACGACGATTTTGCTATCTAATTCCCCAATCTCAGCTTGAAGGGTCGCTAAAATCTTTTCTAACTCTTCTTTGCGCCCTTGCATTTTTACTTGATCTTGTAAAAATCCTTCAATCTCTAAATCGTAAATCGATAAACGATCATTAATACGATGTTCATCTAATTCTAAACGATTAATTTCTTCTCTTAGCTTCTGTTCATCTACACGTTCGGTCTCTACACCTTGGCGTAGCTCTCGTATTTGTACTTCTTTTTCTTGAATCTCTTGCTTTACTGCTTTAACAAAGTTTTCTAGCTTCGTTGTTTTTTCTTCCATGTCAGTTAGTTTTTTAGTCCACTCTTCAAGTTCACGTTGACGTCCCAATAAAGAGGATTTCGCCTGTTTTACAGCTCCACCCGTCATAGAACCACCCGGGTTCACTACGTCACCTTCGAGTGTTACAATACGATAGCGGTATTGCAGTTGTTTCGCTAACTCATTTGCTCCGCGTAAATCTTTCGCAACAACAACTGTACCTAATAAACTTGAAACTACATTCTCATATTTATTATTGTACTGCACAAGTTCTGCCGCTACACCGACAAACGATGGATGCTGATTCACAATGCGTAATTGATCAAATGATAGCGATCGGCTTTTAATAACAGCTTGAGGTAAAAACGTTGCACGGCCATGTTTATTTTGCTTTAAAAATGCAATTGCATTACGAGCATGCTCTTCTGTTTGTACTACGATATGTTGCATCGCTGCCCCAAGGGCGATTTCCATTGCGATTTCATATTCTTTCGGCACAGTCAGAAGTTCTGCAACAGCTCCCTCAATACCTTGTAGTCTATTTTCTCTAGCCTTTAATACTTCACGTACCCCTTGATAGAAGCCAGAGTAATCCTCTTGCATCTCTTCTAACATTTCTTTACGAGAGCGCGCCTGTTGCACAAATTGATACGCTTGATACAGTTTCGTTTCATTTTCACTATACTGTGACTTACATTTCCCAAGTGCCGTTTCTGTCTTCTGTATGTTAGAAATAATGCCAGCTATTTTCTCTCTCGCTTGCTCATAACTGTCTACAAGTTTCGCCTTTTTCGCTGTAATTTCCACACGCATCTGTACATACTTTTCATTTTCTTCATCAAGTCGTTCGTTTTTAGAGTTTTGCTGTTTTGATTGTTCTTCAATCATAGATAATTCATTACGAAGACTTGCTTGTTGATTTAAAAGTTCAATATAGTCACCTTTTAAATTCTCAATTTGTTCCTCTAAATTCTCAGCAAAAGTCGCAAGTAATTGCTCGTTATCATGCAATTTCTTCTCCAATTCTTTTACTTGATTCACAAATTGCATTAAAGCTTCTGTACTTGTTTCAATTTCGCCATCATAACTTGTAGTTTTCTCTGTTAACTCAACAATTAGCTTTTCAAGCTGCGCACAATGTGTCGTTGCATTTTGCTTTCTTTCCTTTAACAGCTCGCGTTGCCCTTCTAGTTTTTCTAGTTCTTTACTAGACAGAAGTAGAACTTCTTGTAAGGAATTTACAGATTCATCAACGGCTTGTAATTGCCCGCGTAATTCCTCAAGCTCTTCTTCACTTTTTTGTAAGTTCGCCGACATTTTAGCTTCTTCATCTTTATTATGCCCAAATTGATTTCGAAGCGCTTCCCACTTTTCATGTAATTCTTCAATTTCATGTACAATAAGCGCAGCTTCTACTTTCTCTAATTCTTCTTTTTTCTCAAGATAATCTTTCGCAATAGAAGCTTGTCTTTCTAGTGGTTCTACTTGACTACTTAATTCGTGAATAATATCTTGTACACGATTTAAGTTTTCTTGTGTTTCCGCCAATTTCCCTTCAGCTTTCTTTTTACGAAGTTTATATTTCAGCACACCCGCAGCTTCTTCAAATACACCACGACGTTCTTCTGATTTACTACTCAAAATCTCTTCGACTTTCCCCTGGCTAATAATCGAAAAAGCTTCCCTTCCCATACCAGAGTCCATAAATAAATCAATAATATCTTTTAATCTACAAGATTGTTTATTAATATAAAAATCACTATCACCCGAACGAGATACACGACGCGTTACACACACCTCGTTATACTCAATCGGTAAGCGTTGGTCTTCATTATTTAAAGTTAATGTAACTTCAGCAACATTAACCGCTCTTCTCGTATCACTGCCGGCAAAAATAATATCCTCCATCTTTGCACCGCGTAATGACTTTGCAGATTGTTCACCAAGTACCCAGCGAATTGCATCAGTAATATTACTTTTCCCGCTCCCGTTAGGTCCTACTACAGAAGTTACACCTGGAACAAAATCGACAGATACACGCTCAGCAAAAGACTTAAATCCTGCTATTTCTAATCTTTTTAAAAACACGAAAGGCCTTCCTCCTATTCTCCGTTGTTGTAAACGTTGTCTGTACGAAAACAAACTACTATACGGATTTCCCACTCCTTTTATTTATAAATAAAAGGAAAGTTTCATTCTATGCATAAGGAATCCCCCTCATTCAAAGGGGGATTCCTCATGATTGTTCTTTTAATTTTTTCAATGCTTCTGCAGCAGCTTGTTGCTCTGCCTCTTTTTTTGACTTACCACTTCCAAGACCTAATGCCTCATTATTTAAAGTTACACGGGACACAAATTCTCGGTTATGGGCCGGTCCTTTTTCTTGCAAAATTTGATACTCAACATTGCCACTACCATCACGCTGAATCAATTCTTGCAATTGACTCTTATAATCCATCACATGAGAAAAAGCACCTTCATTAATTTTTGGATATACAACTTCTTTTAAGTAACCCCAAACTGTTTCTAGCCCTTGATCAAGATAAAGGGCACCAATAAACGCTTCAAAGACATCCGCTAATAAAGCTGGTCGTTCACGTCCACCCGTCATTTCCTCACCTTTCCCTAATAAAACAAGGCTACCAAATGACATTTCGTTTGCAAAACGAACAAGAGATGGCTCACATACAATAGCTGCACGTAGTTTTGTTAACTCTCCTTCGCTCATTGTCGGATATTTTTGAAACAGATACTGTGATACAGTGAGTTCCAATACAGCATCGCCAAGAAACTCAAGACGCTCATTGTCCTCATGCGGTTTTTTTCGATGCTCATTCACATACGATGAATGCGTAAACGCTTGAATCAATAATTTTTCATCTGTAAACGTAATACCTATCTCTTCTTGAAATACTTTAAAAGCTTCACGATATTTTGCTTCGTATTTTTTTTCTCTATGTTTTCGGTACGGCATAGGTCCCTCCAGATATAAGCCGAGAAGCCCCGTTAAAAAACGGGACTTCACTTAAGCATTATAGATGACTCTCTATGTAAGTCACAGCATCGCCAACAGTAGCAATCTTTTCAGCATCTTCATCAGAAATTTCCATTTCGAATTCATCTTCTAATTGCATTACAAGTTCTACTACATCTAGGGAGTCTGCGCCTAAATCTTCTTTGAAGCTTGCAGCTGGTACTACTTCAGTTTCTTCTACTCCTAAACGATCAACGACAATTTTGGTTACACGCTCTAAAACATCTGCCATTCTATTCACCTCCCCTCAAATATTATATAAAATATTGTCCAAAAAAACTAGGTGAAATCGATTCTTTTATTACATTACCATACCGCCATCAACATTTAACGTTTGACCTGTAACATATTTACTTTGATCAGAAGCAAAAAACGTTACAGTATTTGCGATATCTTGTGCTTCTCCAAACTGAGCTGCAGGAATTAATTTTAACATTTCGGCTTTTATATTTTCATCTAATACATCCGTCATATCAGTTGCAATAAACCCTGGAGCAATTGCATTTACAGTAATATTTCGGCTCGCTAATTCTTTTGCTGATGTTTTTGTTAATCCAATTACACCAGCTTTAGCAGCAACATAATTTGCTTGTCCTGGGTTTCCTGTTACACCAACAACAGAAGCGATATTAATAATACGTCCATGACGTTGACGCATCATATAGCGCGATACTGCTTTCGTACATAAGAAAACACCTTTTAAGTTTGTATTAATAACTGTATCCCATTCTTCTTCTTTCATACGCATTAATAAATTATCTTTTGTTACACCAGCGTTATTTACAAGAATATCAACTTGTCCAAACGTATCTACAGTTTGTTTCACCATTGCAGTAACATCATCAGCATTTGCAACATCTGCTCTTACTGCAATGGCATCTGAACCTAATTTCTTTATTTCATCAACTACTTCATTCGCCTTTTGCTCATTACCAGCATAATTTACTACAACATTTGCCCCTTGTTTCGCTAAATCAATAGCAATCGCACGACCAATCCCACGTGAAGCACCAGTTACTAATGCTACTTTCCCTTTTAACATCAGCTTTCTCCTCTCAAATTTGAAATGGTATCTTTTAATGTCTCTTCATCATATACCGCATATGCTTTCACTGAAGAATCAATCGACTTCATAAGACCAGCAAGTACTTTTCCAGGTCCGATTTCAATAAATGTATCTACCCCTTGATTCACCATATACTCAATAGATGGGTACCATAATACAGGCGAATAGAGCTGTTCAATTAGCTTTGCTTGAATATCTGTACCACGCGTAATAACATCTGCCGTAACATTTGCAATAACAGGAATATTCGTGTCTTGAATTGTAATTTCATTTAAAACACTTTGGAATTTCTCAGCAGCTGGTTTCATAAGCGAGGAATGAAACGGTCCACTTACTTTGAGCGGAATTGCTCTTTTAGCACCATTTTCTTTCGCTCTTTGAGAAGCAAGCTCTACTCCTTGCTTTGTTCCAGAAATAACAATTTGCTTCGTACTATTCATATTAGCAATTTGTACTGCATATCCTTCACTTGTTACTTCTTCTGTAACTCGTTTCAGCATATCCGGATCCGCACCTAAAATAGCTGCCATTGCACCTTCCCCGCCTGGAACAGCTTCTTCCATATATTCCCCGCGTTTCCTTACAGCATATACAGCGTCTTCGAATGTTAATGCACCAGCAGCTACAAGAGCGCTATATTCACCTAAACTATGTCCTGCGACAAAATCAGGTGTAATATCATACTCCTTCAAAGCTGTTAAAATTGCAAAGCTCGTTGTTAATAGTGCCGGCTGCGCATTTGTTGTTAATGTTAACTTTTCTTGCGGTCCTTCAAAAATCACTTCTGAAAGAGAATCATGCAAAACCTCATCCGCTTTTGCAAACACTTTCGCAACCTCTTTATTATTCTCCGCTAACTGTCTACCCATTCCAACTGCCTGTGAACCTTGGCCCGGAAAAAGAAATGCTATTTTTCCCATTTCAAATCCTCCTCTTATTGAAGCGGCTCCTTCTCCATTACACTTGAAATTGTAGGAATTACTTCTTTCGCTACCATTTCTCTCGTTTGACGAATCGCACTAAATATCGATTGGTCATTAGAAGAACCATGAGCCTTAATGACAGGAGCTTTCAATCCAAACAACGCCGCTCCACCATACTCCGAATAATCCATTTTATCTTTCAATACCATAAGTTTTGGTTTTAATACCGCTGCTGCTAATTTGCTCGTAAACGAACTCATTAATTGTTCTTTTAACATAGAGAATAACGCAAGTGCTGTTCCTTCTAATGATTTTAGCGCTACATTACCCGTAAAACCATCACATACAACAACGTCTGCTACACCTTGCAATAAATCTCTTGATTCAACGTTTCCAACGAAATTAATTGGTGCATCCTTGAGCATAGCAAAGACTTGTTTTGAAAGCTCGTTTCCTTTACCATCCTCTGTTCCAACGTTTAAAAGTCCAACGCGTGGATTTTTAATTCCTCTTACCTTCTCTGCGTAAACAGAGCCCATTACTGCATATTGATATAAATGAATTGGTTTTGCATCAACGTTGGCTCCAACATCTAACATAACAAAGCCTTCTCCATCAACAGTTGGCATTGTAGGTGATAAAGCTGGTCGTTCAATTCCTTCCATACGACCAACAACAAACAATCCAGCTGCCATCAAAGCTCCTGTACTACCTGCTGATATACAAGCATCCGCTACGCCGTCTTTTACTTGCTGCGCCGCTAGTACCATTGAAGCTTGTTTTTTCCGACGAACCGCTCTTACTGGTTCGTCTGTCGATTCAATTTTTTCGTCCGTATGAAGTATAGTAATTCGCTCTTCACTCGTTAAATATTGACGAATTCCCTCTTCTTTCCCTACTAACGTAATATGTAAATCTGAGTATTCCTTAATAGCTTTCATTGCTCCTAATACTACAGCCTTTGGTGCATGATCGCCGCCCATTGCATCTATTGCGATTTTCATAAGTTGTTACCTTCCTCACTATAATTACTAGATCGATACATTTCAAAAGTGCCTGTAAAGACAAGTTCTTCTCCAACAAAACTACGCACTTTGACAACCGTCCGTCCTTTATCATTCTCCACATCTTCAACACGTACTTTTGCAACAACACGCTCTCCTAATTTTACAGGACGAATATATCGAATGGTGGACTTTGCAGTTAAAGCTAATTCTTCATCAATAACCGCAACAGCTAGTGAGTTTGCTTGTGCAAACAAATGATGCCCACGAGCAATTTGATTTCTTTTAAATACATGTTCTACCTTTACTTCAAAGATAGAAATCGCATGTCTATCTAATTCTATATCAATAATTTCTCCGACAACCTCTTCTAACGGTAAAGATTTCACGTCTTCTTCATGTTGTTTTGTAGCCACATGCTTAATTCGTTCTCTTAATTCAGGAATAGATAATTCCATACGATCAAGACGAACAGTTTGTATGCTCACTTGAAATTTTTCCGCTAAATCTTCATCCGTTATAAAAGGATTCGTTTCTATTGTTTGTTGTAATAATTCTTGTCTTTCTTTTTTACTTCTTCTTTTTTTCATACCGCACCATCCATTTTTATGACTAGGTACTAAAAGTAGTATATAATCATTAAAAGTAGAATGCAACAAAAACTTTTGCAGACTACTTTTAATCGAGCTTCTCTCCCTGGAACACACCTGTCCCATCAAGATAAGTACGCAACGAAGCATACTGATCATTATGCCAAAACGCTTCTGAATCAACTAGTATCGCTGCATCTTGTCTTGCTGTTTCTAACGCCCGATAATCATGTACCATATCAGCAACCTTAAATTCTGGTAGACCACTTTGCTTACTTCCAAAGAAATCCCCAGGACCTCGTAACTCTAAATCTTTTTCTGACAATACAAATCCATCATTTGTTTCAGTCATAATGCGCATTCTTTCTTTTCCCGTTTCTGATTTCGGGTCCGCAATTAATAAACAATATGATTGTTCACTACCACGCCCAACACGCCCCCTCAGCTGATGGAGCTGTGATAAACCGAAACGTTCCGCGTCATAAATAACCATAACAGTCGCATTTGGTACATTCACGCCTACTTCAACAACTGTTGTCGACACAAGAATTTGCACTTTATTTTCACTAAACTGTCCCATTATCTCTTCTTTTTCTTGAGATGATAGTCTCCCATGCATTAATCCAACTTGGCATTTCCCTTGATAATGATGAGTCAGCATACTATGTAAGTCGATAGCATTTTGTACATCAAGCTTCTCAGACTCTTCAATAAGAGGGCAAATAACATATGCCTGTCTTCCTTTTTTTATCTCTTTCTCCACAAAGCCAAGGACACGATCTAACATATCATGTTTTGCCCAGTACGTTTCGATTACCTTTCTACCAGCTGGCATTTCGTCGATAATAGAAACGTCCATCTCTCCAAATGCAGTGATAGCTAACGTACGCGGGATTGGGGTCGCCGTCATAAACAATACATCTGGGCTTTCACCTTTCTCACGTAAAACCCGGCGCTGCGCCACACCAAATCGATGCTGTTCATCGGTAATAACGAGACCTAACCTATGAAATATAACTTCGTCTTGAATTAAAGCGTGCGTTCCAACAAGGATGTCTACTTCTCCCTGTTCTAAGCTCGACAAAATTTCTCGACGTCTCGCACCTTTAACAGAACTTGTTAGCAATTCAACCTTCATACCGAAATGTGAAAACGTCTCCGCGAGCGACTGATAATGTTGCTCGGCTAAAATTTCTGTAGGAACCATCAAAGCACCTTGATAATGAGCCAATTTCGCCGCATAAAGAGCAATCGCAGCAACAACTGTTTTCCCAGAACCTACATCCCCTTGCAATAATCGATTCATTCGGTACGGAGATATCATATCTTTCATTATTTCATCTACAACCCGGCGTTGTGCACCAGTTAATGGAAACGGAAGCGCATCAGTAAATTCTTGCAATTCTACTAATGAAATTTCCTTTTTCGTCCCTTTCGAGTTTTCCCTTTCCATTTTCCGTAATGTTTGCATTTTCAACTGAAACAAGAAAAACTCCTCATATACAAAACGGCGACGCGCTTGCTTTAAGTCTTCCTGTCCCACTGGAAAATGTAACCCTCTGAGCGCTTCATAGCGTGATAATAATTTATATCGACTTAACAAACCATCTGGTAACACTTCGACTATAGAATCTCCATACTCCTTAAATGCTTGTGCAACAAACCGGCGCATCTGTTTTACTGTCAGTTTTCCTTTCACTGAATATACAGGTTCTACTTCTTGTTGTCGTACAACTGGTCCAAAATTCAGTTCTGATACAGCAATTGTTTGGCGATGCTGATCCCATTTACCAGTAATCGTTACCGTTTCATCTAAATTTAACTTTTGTTTATAGTATGGTCTATTAAAACATACAGCTGTAATTAAATAACGACCGACGAGAACACGAACTGTAAGACGTGACTTCTTCTTCCCATAATATTGCAGTAAAGGAGCACTATGAACTTTCCCCTCAACCGTTACACGCTCGTCATGCTTTACTTCAGCAAGATCTTTCATCGCATAGTCTTCATAGCGGTACGGAAAATGTTCTAATAGATGAGAAACTGTATAAATTCCCATCTCGTGTAACAACTCAGATGTTTCTCCTCCGATTCCCTTTACATCCGTAACAGGAACTTGTACAACTTCATTCAAGATTCTCACGCTCCGTCACATTATTTTCTTTGATTCATTCTATTGATTATCCATTATTATCATTGACATCTGTAATCGCTCTCTTTCACCTTATATATTCTATCATAGGCATTCTAAGAGAAACTACTCTAATCCCTCTATATAAAGTGAAACTATAATCAGTGGGCGCTTACGGGCAGTTAATCTCCCACTTAACTTCTTTGCTCCAGCCGAATATAGGGGAGTGGAAGTTTTACTGCCCACAAATAGCGGGATAAAACAAAGTTGTACAATACGTAAGAAAAGAGCCTCACTATTAGCAGCAAGGCTCTTTTCTATCGTCAATATGCTAGCCTTTTGAATAAAAACTAGTAATAAACTTCATATCACTATTTCTTATCCATTAGCAAGTAAGTAACCCATTTATTTTCAAATCGAATCTTTTCTTATTCTACAGAGAAGATGAAAGAATACACCGGTTGGTTCCCTGCATGTACTTCTACTTCTGCATCTTCAAAGTTCTCTTCTACAAACGCAACTAATTTAGCCACTTCTTCATCTGTTGCATCTTCACCTTGTAGAATCGTTACGATTTCAGAATCCTCATCAATTAGCGCTTCTAGTAATTGCTTTGCAGCTCCTACTTTCTCAGCATTTGTAGATACAATTTTCCCATCTGCAATACACATGAAATCATCTTTTTGAATCGCTACACCGTCAATTTCCGTATCACGAACAGCATACGTAATCTGACCTGTTTTCACATGAGCTAAAGCTTCTTTCATGTTTTCTTCATTCTCTTCTAGCGTTCCAACTGGATTAAATGCTAACATTGCAGCCATACCTTGAGGAACTGTTTTTGAACGAATAACAATAACTTCTTGTTCTACAACTGACGCTGCTTGTTCTGCTGCCATCACGATATTCCCGTTATTTGGTAAGATGATGATTTTTTCAGCATTCGCCTCTTCAATCGCCTTCACAATATCCTCCGTACTCGGATTCATCGTTTGGCCACCTTCGATAACTTTCGTTGCACCAATGCTCTCAAATAGAGTTTTAATACCCGATCCCATAGCTACAGTTACAATACCATACGGTTGTTTCTCTATTGGCTGATTCGTTTGTTCAGGTACCATGCTAGGTTCATCTAATAAAGCAGTATGCTGTTCACGCATATTTTCTACTTTGATCTTAATTAGACTACCGTAACGTTGTCCATAGTTCATAGGATCTCCAGGATGTTCCGCATGAATATGAACCTTTACAACCTCATCATCCGATACAACAAGTAGTGAATCTCCGTACACACTAATATCTTCACGGAATTTTTGTTCAGAGAAATTATGTTCCTTCATTTTTCCAGGCTCTAATTTCACCATGAACTCCGTACAATATCCATACTTAATATCTTCTGTACTCAATTGGCTTTGTACACTACGGTGATGTTCTGCACGTACCATGTCATTCATAGATGGTTGGGCAGGCATATCAGAAGAAATCGTTTCTCCTTTTAAGTCAGCTAAAAATCCTTCATATACAACAACAAGACCTTTACCACCGCTATCTACAACGCCAACTTGTTTTAATACAGGTAATAAATCTGGCGTACGATTTAACGATGCGTTTGCTTCTTTTACAACGTCTTCCATAAACAAAACAAAGTCGCGCTGTTTTTTCGCAACTGTCACTGCATATTTACCCGTTTCTCTTGCAACCGTTAAAATCGTTCCTTCAATTGGTTTCATAACCGCTTTGTAAGCTGCCTCTACTCCAGCTTCTAAAGCTGCAGCAAAATCAACTGTCGTTAATTCTTCTTTTTGTTCAATGGATTTAGAGAAACCACGGAATAACTGAGATAAAATAACCCCAGAGTTACCACGAGCTCCCATTAATAATCCTTTGGCTAAACTTACACCGACTTTACCAGCATGCTGCGAAGGATTTGCTTTCACTTCACGTGCGCCTGAAGTCATTGATAAGTTCATGTTTGTACCGGTATCGCCATCTGGAACTGGGAATACGTTTAATGCATCAACAAGCTGAACATTATTTGTTAAATTATTGGCTCCTTGAATGATCATTTGTGATAAACGTTTTCCATCAATTTTTTGAATTGACACAGATTTTCCTCCTTAATGCACATTACAAGTTTATTACTTTAACTCCTTGTACGTAGATGTTTACAGAATCTACTGCTAGTCCTACAGTTTGATCTAATGTATATTTCACTTTAGTCTGCACGTTATGTGCTACTTCTGAAATTTTCGTACCATAGCTCACAATAATATACATATCAATATGTACTTCATCTTCATTTTTACGAACAATAACGCCTCTAGTGAAGTTTTCTTTTCGTAAAATTTCTGTTAATCCATCTTTTAACTGATTTTTTGATGCCATACCTACGATACCGTAGCAATCTACTGCGGCACCTCCAGCAATTGTTGCAATTACATCTGTACTAATATCAATTTGACCGTACTTCGTTTTAATTTCAATTGACATCTCGTTTCCCCCTTCATAAATGGTGAAAGTGAGCTAGACTACTTTAGTTACTATCATATAATCTTTTTAAAGAAAATTCCATCGTTCTTTCTTTTTCACTCTCATATTTTATGTTTTAAATTACATTTTTTTATGATGAGCAAAATAGTCCATTGTTATTATACAACATGTACCACTATAATATGTCAAGCAATTTTTCTTGATTTCACCTTTTCTTCATTGACATATAGTGTCAAGTATTTTTTCTTGATTTCTTTTTCCTACGGTGTTGCATTCTCTTTTTAGTTGTGTTAAATTATAGTAGTGTTTTTAGCATCGCATAAAAGACTAATATTGAAAAATTACGTATGTTACGGTAGTTAAGGGAGGGAAATATAAATGGCTCGTGTTTGTGCTATCACTGGAAGAAAAGCTCGTTCTGGTAACTCTCGTTCTCACGCAATGAACGCTACAAAACGTAAATGGGGCGCTAACCTTCAAAAAGTTCGCGTACGCATCGACGGAAAAGTTCAACGTGTTTACGTTTCTGCTAGAGCATTAAAATCTGGCAAAATCGAACGTGTTTAATAATAAAAAAAAGAGCCGCTAGGCTCTTTTTTTATTATACCATTGGAAAAAGCACCGGTAATAGGTGCTTTTTTTAGTCTTTTTTGAAGGTATTTAACATCGCACGAACAATTCCACCAAGAAATTTAGGTAACTTAATTGTATAAAATCTCATGGTTTCCCTCCTAATCCCCATTACTCCACTTGTTCACTATATGATGCAAGGAGCAAAATTGTTTCTTCAATCAGTGCTTCTTATCATCATTAATATGCCAGAAGTGAATGAAAAAGTACCTTTTTCCTCAACGAGTTCATTACTAATACAAAGTGTCGATCCCCACTCTATTGTTTTATTAGTAAGGGGATACTTAAAACCGTGAAGTGTAATACCTTCTACCCTTTCAGTAACTGGTACAAATGATACGTATGGAAAATGTTCGTTTCCTTCAATTATATACATACCAAACTTTTTCACCATTATTTCATTTTTATTGTCCACAATACACATTTCTATATTTACTTCTAATCCCTTTAAAAGCATCTGAATATTTGCTAAACCATGATCAAGTCTTCCACCAGTAGCACCAAAAATACGAATTAATTTTGGCTTCTGTTCTAAAGCCCAGCTAATTGCAATTTCTAAATCTGTTTGATCTTTTTCTCGCGGGACGATATGTAATTCATTTGTTTGTTGCCTCATCCATGCTAATTCCTCATCAGTAACTGAATCATAATCCCCAAACGCAACAGCCGGAGTGATTCCTCTTTTCAACAAACGGTACACTCCTCTATCAACGGCCGCCCAAACTACTTCTTCATTTTCATACCGCGAAAAATCTGCGCAGTATTCTGCAGGTCCTCCCGCTAAAATATGAATAATCATTTTTCCTTCCCCTTCTATTGTAAAAAGGCAATCTGCCATTCGGTAGATTGCCTTTCTCCTTATTTGCCACTCTAACATGTATAAATAGTGAAGTCTTAATGAACTAGAAGCTTCACTAGGATAAAGGTTCGTTCATTCTTTATCCGCGAATTACACGAATTGCTTCACCGCGGTCTTTTTGATTGTATACTGCTGATCCCGCTACAAGAACATTCGCTCCTGCTTCAATACAAAGTCTTGCCGTTTCAGCGTTGACACCACCATCAACTTCAATTTCCACTTCTAGATTTCGCTCTTTAACCATTTCTGCAACTTGTTTGATTTTCGGTAATACAGAATGAATAAACTTCTGCCCGCCAAATCCAGGATTTACTGTCATAAGTAATACCATGTCTATATCTTCTAATACATGCTCAATCGTTGAAACTGGAGTATGCGGATTTAATACAACCCCTGCTTTAATGTCATGAGATTTAATTAACTGAATTGTACGATGTAAATGAGGACACGCTTCTACATGAACAGTAATAATATCCGCTCCCGCTTTTGCGAAAGTTGGGATATAGTTATCAGGATTTTCAATCATTAAATGTACATCTAACGGTAATGATGTAATCGGACGGATTGCTTCTACAATTAATGGTCCAATCGTAATATTTGGTACGAAATGCCCATCCATTACATCGACGTGAATGTAGTCAGCTCCGCCTTTTTCTACATCTTTAATCTCTTCCCCTAATCTTGAAAAATCTGCTGATAAAATCGATGGTGCAATTTTAATCATGACTAATACCTCGGCTTTCTCTCTCTAATTTCTTCTACGAATTGTTTGTAATTCTTATAACGATATTCGGTAATCTTTCCTTCTTCAACCGCAGCTTTCACCGCACATTTCGGTTCAGCAAGGTGTGTACACCCTCTAAATTTACAGTATTGGCTCGCTTCTTTCAACTCTGGAAAACAATATGTAAGATCTTCTACCTCTATATCTATGAAATCAAGCGAACTAAAACCAGGTGTATCCGCAACAAGTCCGCTTCCAACTGTAATTAATTCTACGTGTCTTGTCGTATGCTTTCCACGTCCTAAATGTGAAGAAATATCATTAGTTTTCAATTCTAAATCTGGACGTAATACGTTTAGCATTGAAGATTTCCCAACACCAGATTGGCCTGCAACGACGGAAATACAACCTTCTAAGAATGGTTTCAGAATATCAATACTTTCCGATGTATTTATAGAAGTAAACAACACATCATAACCCATTTCACGATAATCATTTGCATAAGATTCAACAGTTTCTCTCATTTTTTCATCTACTAAATCCATCTTACTAATACAAATAATTGGTTTAATGTTATGATATTCAATTAATACTAAAAATCGATCTAACAGTCCTGGATTAAAATCTGGTTCTACCGCAGAGAAAACAAGAATAGCTTGATCAACATTAGCAATAGGAGGTCTAACAAGTTCATTTTTCCGATCAAATACTTCTAACACATAACCTTCATTCGGATTATCCGCTTGAAAAACAACTTGGTCTCCTACAAGTGGCGTAATTTTATTCTTTCTAAATACACCACGCCCACGACATTGTGTAATCCCTTCCTCATTCTGCACATAATAAAACCCACTTAGAGCTTTTACAATTTTTCCTTCTGGCATATAATTCTCCTTTATTTTGTATAAAATGAAACTGCAATTAAATATGAATAGACTAGCGTTCTTTAAACAATTAGTTCAAAGCCCACCAAATATATATCCAGGTTCATATATTTAATCTACCATCAAATTTGAAATATTATTTACAACAGTATCACTTTTACAGCTTTTTGAATCATATATTTTTGCCTGTTATACAGTCCACGATGTAGACAGCATAACAGGCAAGAGTAATAAATTCCATCTTCTATATAAGGACGATGGAATTCACTATTATTGAGCTGGATATGGTACTTCCTTGTCCATAATCGTTACTCCATCTCGGACAATTTTATAGTGTCCCTTTGCACCTTCTTGAATTACAAATTCTAAAGAAATAATCGCTGACTCAGTAATTGTTCTCGTTTCAACTGGTTTATCCATTTTTTGCTGCATATCTTCTTTATAAATTTCTATTGTTTGCGGCTTTTTCTCACCTGTTGCAGAAGCTTCATATGGGATAGAAATGTTATCCACTTTTACCGTTTTCGTCACTTTAGGCTTCGGACCATCGGAGATAACAATCGATACTTTATCTCCTTCTTTTAAAGGTGTCCCAGGCTTTGGTAACTGTGAAATAACAAGACCTTTATCAACCTTATCTGAATACTCTCTTTGTATATCAGAAACAAGCTTTCTTTCATTTAAATAACCTTTTACACTATTTTCAGTCCATCCTGAAAAATCACCTGGTCTTATTTGATAAGGTCCTTTACTTACCCAAATTTTCAGCTCTTGTTCTGTCTCTATAACCATTTGATCAGGCGTTGGTATTTGCTCTACAATTTCACCTTTCGGCTTATCATTTTCAATATAATTTATTGTAACTTGTTTATATTCTTCTTCTAACTCAGCTCTTATACTCTCGAAATCTTTTCCTGTCAAATCACGCATCTTACTTTTCTTTTTCCCACCTGATTGATAGATAGTAATTTTAGAGTTTTCTTTCACTACTCTTCCTGCTATAGGATCTGTTTTTATCACGTTTCCGGCTTCAACATCATCTGTATATACAAGATTAGGTTCAGTAACTTCAAAACCTTTTTCAACTAACGTATTTACAGCTGTCGTATATTTCATACCAGCCACATCAGGAACCTTCACATCTTTCGGAATAAAGAAGCCTGGAATAACAGTAAGTGCTAATGTTATCCCTATCGCTAAAAGTAAAAATGTTGTAATTAAAACTTTCAGCCATTTATTATTTCGCTTTTTCTTCTTACCTGATTTGGTCTCTTCTTTTCTTACTTGTTCATCCACTTTACTTCCTTTTAATACAATCGTTTCATCACTTACATTTTGAAATAGTTGTTCTTGTTGAATAATTGGAATCGCTTTCGTTGCTTCCATATCTTCTGGTATGTAAAATGGTTGTTCATTTATTCGTTCTGGGTATAGTGCTGTTTCAATATCTCGTTTCATCGCGTTAGCAGATTGATATCGATGGAACGGATCTTTCGCAGTTGCCTTTAATATAATATTTTCAACACTTTGTGGAATATTTTCATTCCATCTTTTTGGAGATGGCATTTCATTTTGTAAATGTTTTAACGCAATTGCAACAGCAGATTCACCAGAAAACGGTTGTCTTCCTGTTAACAATTCAAACATAACAATCCCAAGTGAATAAATATCTGATTGTTTATTCGCTATACCGCCGCGCGCTTGTTCTGGTGATAAATAATGCACCGAACCGAGCACCGAATTTGTATGTGTAATCGTTGCTGCACTTGTAGCTGTCGCAATTCCAAAGTCTGTTACTTTGACCACTCCGTCATCTCGAATCAAAATATTGTGCGGTTTAATATCACGATGTACAATCTCAAAATGATGGGCGTGTGCCATAGCGGACGTTAACTGCTCCATTATATCAAGAGCCTCTCCTATCGGTAACATCCCTCGATCAATTATGTATTGCTTCAATGTTCGTCCAGGTACATATTCCATTACAAGATAATATATATCATCCTCTTCCCCAACATCATACATATTCACAATATTTGGATGCGACAACGTTGTAACAGATTGCGCTTCTCGATGGAAACGTTTAATAAACTCTTCATTATTTGAATAGTCGAGTCTTAATATTTTTACCGCTACATCTCGGCCGAGTATATCATCATGAGCTAAATATACATTGGCCATTCCTCCACCGCCAATCATTTTCAGCAGCTTATAACGGTCATTTAAGCGTTTTCCAATCAGCACGTTGCACTTCACCTACTTTCGTTTGTCGAATCCGTATAATCAATAATAACGAGGGTAATATTATCTTCTCCACCACGATCATTTGCTAATTGAATGAGATGCTCTCCCTTCGCCTCGAGCTGTTCATTCAATTGTAAAATTTGTTGCATATCAGCAATAGAAACTTTGTTAGACAATCCATCCGAGCAAAGAAGTAATTGATCATCTTCTTCAAGTACCAATGTTTTAACATCTAATCCAACTGTTTCTTCATTTCCTAATGCTCTTAACAAAACATTCTTTTTCGGGTGATATTCTGCATCTTCCTTTGAAATTTCGCCATGTCTTACAAGTTCATTTACAAGCGAATGATCTTCCGTTACAAGCATCATTTTCCCCTCTGATACCATATAACAACGACTATCTCCTATATGACCTATCGTCACAAAATTCGATGTACAAATGGCTATTATAAGTGTTGTTCCCATGCCATTACATTCTGCATGCTGCTGAGAGTAAGCATATATGCGCTCATTAATAATTCCAACGTTAGTATGTAACCACTTTTCTACCTTTTTAGGCTCATTCATATTATGCGTTTGCTTCCAATAATCATGGAATAATTGAATAGCCATCGAGCTAGCTACATCGCCAGCTCGATGACCTCCCATTCCATCTGCTACTACCGCTAAAATATTTCCATCTAAATTGCGAAAAACTCCTGCACTATCTTCATTATGTTGACGAACTTTTCCTTTATCCGATAGAAACACGGCTTTCATCTAGTCACCTCGTCTCTTCTTTGCGCTCCTTTGCACGCAACTGACCGCAGGCTGCATCAATATCATGACCTTGTTCACGGCGAATGGTTACATTCACTCCACGATCTTTTAGCGTCTTTTCAAATAAGAAAATTTGCTCTCGTGGCGTACGTACATAATCACGTTCTGGCACGTAGTTTACCGGAATTAAGTTTACATGACATTTTACACCTTTTAAGAGCGCAGCAAGTTCTTCAGCGTGCTCAACTTGGTCATTTTCTCCTCCAAATAAGCCATATTCAAATGTAATACGACGCCCTGTTCTATTTACATAGTATTTAACAGCTTCCATTAAATCAGGTAGCTTATAAGCACGGTTGATCGGCATTAATTTTGAACGTATCTCTGTATTTGCAGCATGCAATGAAATCGCAAAATTAATTTGCATATCTTCTTCAGCGAACTTATAAATTTTTGGAACAATTCCACTTGTTGAAACTGTCATATGTCTTGCACCGATATGAATTCCTTTTTCATGATTTACAATGCGTAAGAATGACATTAAGTTATCATAATTATCAAATGGCTCTCCAATTCCCATAACAACAAGAGAACTTACACGTTCTTCTGTTTCATCAAGCGCACGCTGAACTTCTACTACTTGCGCTACAATTTCTCCAGCCTCTAAGTTTCGTTTTAACCCACCAAGTGTAGAAGCACAGAACGTACAGCCAATGCGGCAACCCACCTGTGTTGTTACACAAATGGAATTTCCATATTCATGTCGCATTAGTACAGTTTCAATAGAGTATCCATCGTATAACTGGAATAGGAATTTAATCGTTCCATCCGAAGACGTTTGTTTTACTAAAGTGTTTAAAGTAGTAATATCAAAGGAATTCGACAATTTATCGCGCAATCCTTTAGCAAGGTTTGACATATCCTCATAATTTTTTACACGTTTTTTATATAGCCAATCAAAAATTTGTCCTGCACGGAACTTAGGTTCTCCTTGTTCCTTTAACCAATCTTGCATTTCATGAAGTTGTAAAGAATAAATTGATGGTTTCTTTGTTTCTAGATTTTTCTTTTGTTTTTTTACAGTCGTTTCCATGATGCTACACCTTCTTTCTTAAACAAGCAATATAAAAGCCATCTGTTGCAAAATAATGCGGTAAAATTCGTACTTGACCTTCATCAATATACGGATTTAACTTTTCTGGCATGCGATCTTTTATCGTAGTATCCCATTCAAATTCAGGATGCTCTTGTAAAAATTGCTTTATTACTTGTTCATTTTCTATTTTTTCAATTGTGCACGTACTATAAACAAGGCGACCACCTTGTTTTAACAATGGTGCTATTTTTTCTAGTATCGCAAGTTGAATCGTTGATAACCTTTCACTATCGCCCTTATCTTTACCTAACTTAATATCAGGTTTACGTCTAATAACACCAAATCCAGAACATGGTGCATCTACTAATATTTTGTCAAAAGATTCATTTGCAAAATGCTCTTGAACTTTTCTAGCATCTAAAGCCATCGTTTCTACATTTTCTAAACCAAGTCTCTTCGCCTGTTGTTCAATTAAACGTACTTTATGTGCGTGTAAATCAAGCGACATTACCTTACCAGTTCCGTCCAAACGCTCTGCAATATGAGTTGTTTTTCCGCCAGGAGCAGCACAACTATCTAGAACTGTATCTCCTTTATTCGGTTCTAAAGCACGTGCTACAAGCATTGAGCTTTCATCTTGAATAGAAAGGAAACCTTTTTTGAACGCTTCTGTATGTGCGACATTTCCTCTTTCAATTTGAATTGCATCCTCTGACAATTCGCCACGTTTTGCTTCTATACCCTCATCAGCTAATAACGCAACCGCTTCTTCTACCGTTACTTTATCAACATTTACACGTGCTGTTGGTACAGGTGGCAACATATTTACTTCACACATTTTCTCTGCTGTCTCTAAACCATATTCGGATGCCCATTCTTGTACAAGCCACATTGGATGACTCGTTGCAATCGCAAGACGTTCTACTGGATTTTCGATTTCTTCTAACGAAGGTACACCTTCTCGCTGAATTGAACGCAATACTCCGTTCACCATGCCTGAAATCCCTTTATGCCCACGACGCTTTGCAATCTCAACTGCTTCATGAATAGCCGCTCTTTCTGGAACTCGGTCTAAATATAGCATTTGATATAGAGATAGGCGAAGCAACACTCTTACCCACGCTTCAACCTTTTTTCTTAAAAATGGTTGTAAATAATAATCTAGTGTGTCACGACGTTGAATTGTTCCATATACCATTTCAGTTAATAAACCAATATCTTTTCTGTCAATTGTATTTTTTTCAATCAAATTATTTAAAAGTAAGTTGCTATATGCACCACTTTTTTCTACTTGAATTAAGCCATCCAGAGCTAACTCACGAACATTTTGTCTCATGCATTTTCTCCTAACTTCGTACCAATTTCAGGTTTTGTTCCACGTAAAAATTGTGAACAACTCATACGCTTTTTACCAGATGGTTGCAATTCAGTGATTTTAACGCCTGTCTCGTTCCCTGTCGCAACAACAAATCCATCTTCTTCAAGCGCTACTATTGTACCTGGTTCAGCTTTCTCTGTAATAGAGACCTTCTCTCCCCACCATACTTTAATAACTTGTCCTGCCAAAGTCGTATAAGCAACTGGCCATGGATTCAATCCGCGAATGTGATTGTATACTTCTTCACCTGTTTTTGTCCAATCAATTATCTCTTGCTCACGTTTTATATTATATGCAAACGTCACTTCAGCTTCACTTTGTTTAATTGGTTCTAGTTTACCCTGAATTAGTAAAGGAACCGTTTTAGATAAAAGGTGTGCTCCTGCTTCGCTTAACTTATCAAATAATGAACCTGTTGTTTCACGCTCTTCAATTTCTACTTCTACTTGCGTTAATATATCGCCCGCATCTAATTTTTCTACCATATACATAATTGTAATACCAGTTTTCTCTTTACCTTCCATGATCGCATAATGAATTGGTGCACCACCGCGAAGTTCTGGAAGTAATGATGCGTGGACATTAATACATCCATACTTTGGCGCTTCTAAAATTTCATTCGGTACGATTTGTCCAAATGCTGCTGTTACAATTAAGTCTGGCTCTAGTGCTAATACTTTTTCATATTCGTCTTTTTCACGAATTTTTAACGGCTGTACTACTGGAATACCATGTTTCTCCGCTTCTACTTTAACAGGAGTAGGTGTTAAAACCTTTTTTCTACCAACTGGACGATCAGGTTGCGTTACAACACCAACTACGTCATATCCGTCCTCGATAAGACGACGAAGCACCGGCACAGAAAAGTCCGGTGTCCCCATAAATACTACTTTCATCATTCAAAAACCGCTCCTTTTAAACCTATTCTAATTCGCCTGCTTCATAATACCTTTTCACTTTAGATGTAAATAAAACACCGTGTAAATGATCGATTTCATGCTGAATTGCACGCGCTAAGAAGTCATCCGCTTCTAATAAAAATATTTTACCGCGACGATTTTGTGCACGTACTTTAATGTAATCTGCACGCTCCACTTCACCATAAAGTCCCGGAAAGCTTAAGCAGCCTTCGGGACCTACTTGTTCACCACGTTTTTCTAAAATAACAGGATTAATTAATTCAATTTTACCCGTATCATCACCTATATCAACAACAGCAACTTGTAAGCTTACACCCACTTGTGGCGCAGCTAGACCAACTCCGTCTGCAATTAACATTGTTTCATGCATATCTTTTAACAATTTCACTAACTTTTTATCAAAGTTAATTACTCTTTCGCATGGTGTTTCTAACACTTCATTTGGATGCTTTACAATTTCTAAAACTGCCATATTTCCCTCCGCTACATTAACATTGTTGGATTAAAATCAATTGAGATTTGTAGCTCTTTTTGCATTTCTGCTTGATAATGTTCATTTACCATTTTGAGCACGTTCTTTAAGTTTGGTTCCCGTTTGTATTTTATCATGCATTGGTAACGATATCTATCTTTTATCCTTGGAATTGCTGAAGCAACCGGCCCTAACACCATTGTTTGCCTTGAACAATGCGTTCGTAAATGACCGACAATTTTTTCCGTCACTTGGACTGCCTTTAATAACTCCGGATGAGATACAGTTACAAGTACAACGTAGTAATATGGCGGATATTGTCTCATTTGCCTCATTTGCATTTCGTGCTCATAAAATACATCATATTGTTGATTCTTTGCTAATTCTACACTGTAATGTTCCGGCGTATACGTTTGAATTACAACTTCACCTGGCAATTCATGTCTTCCTGCACGTCCACTCACTTGTGTCAATAGCTGATACGTCTTTTCACTCGCCCGAAAATCAGGTAGATGAAGCATCGTATCCGCCGTTAAAACGCCAACAAGCGTCACCTTCGGAAAATCAAGCCCTTTTGCAATCATTTGTGTTCCAAGTAATATATCTGCTTTCTCTTCACCAAACGCCTTTAATAATTTTTCATGCATTCCTTTACGGCTTGTTGTATCCACATCCATTCGAATGACCCGCGCCTCAGGGAATAGTTTTGTGATTTCTTCTTCAACCTTTTGCGTCCCTGTACCAAAGAAACGAATATACGTACTATTACAAGCAGGACACTCCGTTGGCATATTTTCCTCATGACTACAATAATGACACTTTAAACGATGGTTCATTTTGTGATATGTCAACGAAATATCACAATGCGGACATTGTACGACATACCCACAATCACGACACATCACAAACGTAGAATGACCCCTTCTATTTAAAAAGAGAACCATTTGTTCTTTCTTTTCTAATCGATCTGCTATTTTTTCATGCAGTGCCTTTGAAAACATTGAGCGATTTCCATCACGAAGCTCTTCACGCATATCAACAATTTCTACAGTCGGCAAAGCTTGTTTGTTCATACGTTTTTCCATTGTAAGCAACCCATAGACACCTTTTTTCGCTCTAGCAAACGATTCAAGTGTCGGCGTTGCACTTCCGAGAACGATTGGACACTTATGGTATTGTCCTCTCCACACTGCTACATCTCTTGCATGATACTTTGGGTTATCCTCTTGCTTATAACTTGATTCATGCTCTTCATCAATAATAATGATTCCTAAATTTTCGAATGGAGCAAAAATAGCTGAACGCGCACCAACTACAACTTTCACTTCTTTTCTTAATATCTTTCGCCATTCATCATATTTCTCGCCAACAGAAAGCGCACTGTGAAGAACTGCAACTTGCGAACCGAACCTACCTTTAAAGCGATCTACCATCTGGGGCGTTAGCGCAATTTCAGGAACAAGCACAATTGCTTCTTTTCCTTTCTCGAGCACCGCTGCTATAGATTGTAAATACACTTCAGTCTTACCACTTCCTGTAACACCATATAGTAAAAATGGATTGTAAGTTTCATTTGTAATTGATGACAAAATCGGTGTAATTACTTGTTTTTGTTCCTCAGTAAGCGGAAATGGTTTCGTTTGTTCAAAATCATCATCGTCATACGGACTCCGGTATACCTCTACATATTTTTCTGAGATTAGACCCTTTTTAACAAGTGCTTTTATTGGAGCATCTGTTATTTGTAATTCTTCTGTTAAATTTTTTAACGGTACACTTTTGTAGTTTTCTACAAAATAATAGAGTACATCTTGTTGTTTTTTACTTTTCAGTTCAAATGCTGCTAATTCCAATTTATCTGCCGGCAACTCCGGTTGAACTACTCTTTGTTTCTTCTTCTGCACTTTATCCTTTACTTGATAAACCACTTCAGTCGTACCATTTTTAATTTCTTGTTGAATAGTGCGATATAGGTGCGGCTGTGCTTCGATAACTTCCCAATCTATCGTTTCCTTCCCTTGAAATAAAGAAAGAATTTCTGGTGCTACTTCTTCTCGGTTACGAAGTTGCAGACGCTTTTTATATGTTGCTTTAATCGCCGTCGGAAGCATCACCTGAAAAGCTGAAATCATATAACATAACGTTTCACTTGTAAGCCAATACCCAAGTTTTAATAATTCATCATTTAAAACCGGAGTGACATCTAATATTTCATACAACGCTTTTAACTTTTTACTTTCTAGTTCAACCGAATCCTTTATGCCAATAATAAAACCTTGCAATTTCCTCGGACCGAATGGGACTACTACACGCATTCCTGTTTGCACGATATCTTCCCATTTCTTAGGGATAATATAATCAAACGGTCGATCTGTTTGACGTGCAGGTACATCAACAATTACACTTGCAAACTTCATACATAATCATCTTCTAACATCATTTCTATTTGCTTTAATATTTCACGAGCCACTTCTTTCTTCGTTAAAAGTGGCAGCTCAATGATTTCTCCATCTTTTCTATACATTGTCACAATATTTGTATCCGTACCAAACCCAGCTCCTTGCGCTTTCACGTCATTCGCAACAATCATATTTGCATTTTTCTCACGTGATTTTCTCGTTGCGTATTCCTCTATGTTTGTCGTTTCAGCTGCGAAACCGATAAGTAACTGTCGGTCCTTCTTCTCACCTAACGTTTTTAAAATATCCACTGTTCTTTCTAATTCAATTACAGCATCGCCATTTTTCTTTTTCATTTTATTATCATGAACATATTTCGGACGGTAATCTGCAACGGCTGCTGTTTTGATGACAACATCCACACTCTGATAATGCTGAAGGACTGCCTCTAACATATCTTGTGCAGATTCTACTTGTATTGTTGTGACATGTAATGGTGACTCTAATGCTGTCGGTCCTGACACAAGTACGACATCAGCACCTAAGCTTGCTGCAACTTCTGCAATCGCATACCCCATCTTTCCAGAAGAAAAATTCGTCATAAAACGGACTGGGTCAATCTTTTCACGTGTCGGGCCAGCCGTTATTAATATTCGCTTTCCTTGCAATGGTTTTTGTTCTGAGAAAACCTCTTCTAACCTTCCAATAATCACTTCAGGTTCTTCCAGTCTTCCCTTAGCTACATAACCACATGCTAAAAAGCCTTCGCCAGGCTCAATAAATGTATATCCTAACGCTTTTAACGTCATCATATTTTTTTGAACAATTTTATTTTCATACATATGCACATTCATAGCAGGCGCAATCCAAACTGGAGCTGTAGTAGCCAACAAAGTAGTTGTAATCATATCATCCGCAATACCATTCGCTAACTTCCCAATGCAATTCGCTGTAGCAGGTGCCACAAGTACAACATCTGCCCAATCCGCTAAATCAATGTGAGCGATAACTGCTGAATCTTTTTCATCAAACGTATCCGTATATACATCGTGGCGAGAAAGCGCTTGAAATGTAAGAGGTGTAACAAACTTCATTGCCGATTCACTCATCATTACTTTTACAGTAGCACCCGCTTGTGTCAATTTACTCGTTAACGCAGCTGCCTTAAAAACTGCAATGCCTCCTGTTACACATAGAAGTATCTTTTTCCCTTTTAGCATATGACTCGTCCTCTTTCTTTTTCAAACTTATTCTACTGAAATAGAATTTTCAGCTCGTCAGTACCAATATGTTGTTCCACCTTTTTACGATTATTTCTTCCCTATCATAAAAAAATAACAACCTACTTGTAAATAGGTTGTTACCGTTACATAGAAAATTATAAAGTCTATGTTTTAATTTGTCGAAAAGAATGTCTTAATCAATTATTGTGTCATCGCTTGGTACATATTTTAATACTTCTGCATCGATTTCTTCTAATGATTTACCTACACATTTATGAGAAACAGGCTTTTCAATAACACAATTGTCAGCAATTTGCATTTCACGTGCACGCTTTGCAGCTACTGTTACAAGTGTATATTTAGAATCGATTTTTGTTAATAATGAGTCAATTGATGGATTTAACATAATTATAGACCCTCCGTCATTTCTTTATAGTATTTTGCCACTCTTTCGCGGCGGCAATGTTCACCAACCACAATTGCTTTAATTCGGTCGCAAGCTAATTCAACTTGATCGTTTTCTACAACATAGTCATAAGCGTCCATCATTTCGATTTCTTCTTTCGCTACAGTTAAACGATTTTCAATAACATCTTCAGTTTCTGTACCACGGCCGACAATTCGGTTCTTTAGTTCAGATAAACTTGGAGGTGCTAAGAAAATAAATACACCTGCTGGGAAGGCTTTCTTAACTTGAATTGCTCCTTGCACTTCAATTTCTAAGAACACATCTTTTCCTTCTTGTAACGTTTTTTCAACATAATCAATCGGTGTTCCGTAATAATTACCAACGAACTCAGCCCATTCAAGTAACTTTTCATTACGAATCATTTCTTCAAATTCTTCTCTCTCTTTAAAGAAATAATCCACACCATCTACTTCACCTTCACGCGGTTTACGTGTCGTTACTGAAATAGAGTACTGAAAACGTGTGTCTTCATGGCTAAACAGCTCTTTTCGAACCGTTCCTTTCCCGACACCAGAAGGTCCCGAAAGAACGATGAGCAATCCTCTTCTACTTCTCATAAATATGTAAAACCTACCCTTCCTCACTTAAATCTTCTTTATTATTCAAACGATGTGCAATCGTCTCTGGCTGAATTGGACTTAATACTACATGCCCATCATCCATAACAATAACCGCCCTTGTTTTTCTCCCATACGTAGCGTCAAGCAAAGCATTATGTTCACGTGCTTCCTGTACTGTCCGTTTAATAGGAGCTGACTCCGGACTTACAATAGCAATAATTCGATGAGCAGATACAATATTTCCGTATCCAATATTTAAAAACCGCATGGCCATAGTTTGCGCCTCCTAGTAAGTCTATCCGATTTCTCCACCACGTATAACTTTATATATTTTTTGAAAGCTACTCAATATTTTGTACTTGTTCACGAATTTTTTCAAGGTTATTTTTCATTTCTACGACATATTTTGAAATTGTTAAGTCATTTGCCTTAGAACCTATCGTATTAACTTCCCTATGCATCTCTTGCACGATGAAGTCCATTTTCCTTCCAACAGGCTCTGTAATTTGCAGTGCTTCACGAAATTGATCTAAATGACTTTGTAATCGAACTAATTCTTCGTGAATATCTGAACGCTCTGCAAATATTGCTACTTCTGTCAACAATCGTTGTTCATCTAAATCTTGGTTATGTAATTCTTTTAAGCGATTTTCTAATCGTTCACGATATTTTTGTGTAACAATTGGTGCATGTGGAATAATTGCATTTACACAATTATGAATCTCTTGCAAACGATATGCTATATCTTTATGTAATCGTTCTCCTTCGCCATCTCTCATCGTTTTCAACATATGAGCAGCTTGGCGAACAGCTTCATATAAACCGATTTCAAATTGTTCATTTACATTTTCTATTTCTTCAACTGCCGTTACTTCTGGCATTCCCATTAGTTGCCCGAGTGTAATAGAATCTTGTAATTGAAATTTCCCTTTTATATCTTCCATAATGGATTGGTACTGCTTGAGAAGTTCCCAATTCACAGTTAATTTTCTTTCAACAAGCCCTTCGCCTGTTATACTAATAGACACTTCAATACGTCCACGGCGAACTTGCTTTGCAATTATTTTACGAATCTTGTCTTCAAACGCCATCATTTGCTTCGGAAGCCGAATACTCATTTCTAAAAAACGATGGTTCACCGACTTCATTTCTACTGTTATTTGAAAAGTATCGTTTTCTACCTTCGATCTTCCAAATCCTGTCATACTACAAATCATCTTTATCACATCCAAGCCATGAAATAACTCAATGAAAAAGGCAATAGAGACAAGGCTCTACTACCTTCTGTAAATTATATCATATTTTCATATCATTGACTATTTCAAGTTTAATCCCTTCTTATATAACAGCGGCTTTTTCTTTTTCCCCTTTTTTCTTGTTAATAAGGATCCTACTAATAAGAAGGTCGGAATAGATGATAATCCTCCAATTAACAACCAATCTCGTGCTTGTATCGGCATTGTGCTAAAAATCGGCTGTAATGGTGGATAATATATAACTACAAGCATTAACAGTAAAGAAATAATAACCGCCCCTACTAAATATATATTTCCAAACGGGTTGCGGTGAAATATAGAATGTTCACTACGACAATCAAATACATGAATAAGCTGAGCCAGTACTAATGTTGCGAAGGCTACCGTTTGTGCATACTTCAATTCATTCGGATGCTGGTTAAATGCAATAATAAACGCTACTAATGTCACTGCTCCGATTAAAAAACCACGACTTATAATTTTCCACGCAAGCCCTCTAGCGAACACCCCTTCTTTCGGATGGCGTGGTGTTCTCTTCATCACATCTCCTTCAGCCTTATCCAAACCTAATGCCATCGCTGGTAAACCGTCAGTAACTAAGTTCACCCATAAAATTTGAATTGGAACCATCGGCAATGGCAGTGCAAGTAACATCGCAAATAGCATAACTAAAATTTCACCAACGTTAGATGCTAACAAATACCGAATAAACTTCCGAATATTTTCATATATGTTTCTACCTTCTTTAATCGCCGATTTAATCGTAGCAAAGTTATCATCTAACAACACAAGTGAAGAAGCTTCTTTTGCAACATCTGTCCCTGTAATTCCCATCGCAATCCCTATATCAGCTGTTTTAATAGCTGGAGCATCGTTCACTCCATCACCTGTCATAGCTACTATATGTCCCTTATTTTGCAGTGCCTTAACGATTTTCAATTTATGCTCAGGAGACACACGAGCGAATACATACGTATCTTCTACAATATCTTCTAATGCCTCTACATCCATATTCGCAAGTTCTACACCTTCAACAACGCGTCCACCCGCCGGTAAAACCCCTAGCTGTTCCGCAATTGCCATTGCCGTCACTTTATGATCTCCCGTAATCATTACCGTTCTAATACCAGCTTCCTTACACTCTTTCACCGCTTGCGCCACTTCTAGTCTTGGCGGATCTATCATTCCTTGTATTCCAACAAGCATAAAATCCTGCTCGACTTCTCTTTCATGTTCAATTGAATCTGTAGCTTTTAACGGTTTAAATGCCACTGCAATCGTTCGTAAAGCTTGACTTCCTAAACTATGAATCGCTGCCTGCACTTCTTTTCGATACATTTCACTTAAAGGCTGCTGCTTATTTCCCCACAAAATTGTTTGACTCATCTGCAAAAGAACATCTGGTGCTCCTTTTGTAATAACAAATTTTTTACCTTCACGATCACGAACGATAACGCTCATCATTTTTCTAGTTGAATCAAAAGGAAATTCACGAATGACTTCAAACTTTCCTTTAAGAGCTTCACGTGATATTCCCGCCTTCATTGCAGCAGCAACGAGAGCTCCCTCTGTTGGATCTCCATCTAACACATACGTCTTTTTCTTTTGAATAACATTCGCATTATTACATAAACAGCCAAATGTAAGTAGTTGATACAGTGATTTCGTCTTAGTAGGGTCAATTACTTCTTCACCTTTCATAAACGAACCTGTTGGCTCATAGCCTTGACCTGTTACTTTCCACAATTCTCCGCCTGACCACATATGTGTTACCATCATTTTATTTTGTGTCATTGTTCCTGTTTTATCTGAGCAAATAACAGAAGCACAGCCTAACGTTTCTACAGCTGGCAACTTTCGCACAATTGCCCTCTTTTTAATCATACGCTGTACACCAAGTGATAGCGCAACCGTAACGATAGCTGGCAATCCTTCTGGAATAGCTGCAACAGCAAGCGAAACCCCAGCCAAAAACATGTGATACACTTCATTCCCTTGATATACACCAGCTAGTACAACAAGAGCCGTCAAAATAAGAGCAACAATAATTAAAATTTTTCCAAGCTGTTCTAATCTTCTTTGTAATGGCGTTTCCATTTGTTCAGCATTTTGCAACATATTTGCAATTTGCCCCATAGCTGTATTCATTCCAGTTGCTACGACTACCCCTGTTCCAGCACCTCTCGTTATCATCGTCCCCATAAATGCCATGTTTTTTTGATCACCAATTGAAACATCTTGACCTTGTAACGCATCTACCTTCTTTTGTACAGGCAATGACTCTCCTGTAAGAGCCGATTCTTCAATATATAAACTTGAAGATTCCACAAGGCGAACATCCGCGCCAATACGGTCACCACTAGAAAATTTAATAATATCACCCAGTACAAGCGCTTTTGACGGCACTTTTATCCACTTCCCATTTCTTAGTACAGTAACTTGAGGAGCTGCCAATTCTTTTAAAGCTTCCAACGATTTTTCAGCTTTCCTCTCTTGGAAGAAACCGAGGACACCATTAATAATAACAATTGCAACAATTGCAATCGAATCAATATACTCTCCTAAAAAAGCTGAAATAATTGTAGCACCAAATAAAACAAGTACCATAAAATCTTTAAATTGCGCTAAAAACACCATAAGCGCAGAAGGCCGCTTTGCTTCTTGCAATTCATTTGTGCCAAATTTCTTTAATCGGCCCTCTGCTTCTTGCTCTGTAAGACCTACCTCCACATTCGTATTCGTTCTTTCCTCCACTTCATGTGCTCGCATTTCATACCAGTTCATCCTGCCATCGACCTCCTGATTCCAGACATACTCTAATGAAAGCTTATTCAGCCTCGTCCAAAAAAATGCTATAATTAACTTTTAGTTAGAAAGGAGTGTTCATTCATGGCATTCGATGGATTATTTACAAGAGCAATTACACATGAAATTGCAAATTCTCTTCAAACAGGAAGAATTTCAAAAATATATCAACCCTCAAAATATGAAGTTTTATTACATATTCGAGCAAACGGAAAAAACCAACAACTAATTCTTTCATCTCATCCTACATATGCGCGTATGCACTTAACAAATCAAAACTACAATTCACCAGCGCTACCGCCGATGTTTTGTATGCTTCTTCGCAAACATTTAGAAGGTGGATTTATTGAAAAAATTGAACAAATTGACTTAGAACGTATTATTCAAATTACAGTCCGCAGTCGCAATGAAATCGGTGACGAATCAGTAAAAACATTAGTAATCGAAATAATGGGACGACACAGTAATATTATCTTAGTAGATACGAAAACAAATGTTATTTTAGATAGCTTAAAACACGTTTCTTTAGCGGTAAACCGACATCGTACTGTATATGCTGGAGCTGAATATGTTGCCCCACCGGCACAACATAAAGTTAATCCGCTTCTTATCGAAACAGAAGATGATTTTATTAAACCGCTAGACTTTTTATCTGGCAACATGGACAAACAACTTGTCGGAGCATTCATGGGAATTTCCCCATTATTTGCAAAAGAAGTTGTAAAAAAAGCAGGTATGGCAAATGAAAAAGCATTATCTGAAGCTTTCTTCAGCTTGCAAAAACCTTTGCTAACACATCAGTACGTGCCAGCAATGATAACAGCAAATGGAAAAGAGTTCTTTTACCTATTCCCTCTTTCTCACTTACAAGGAAACGAAAAAACATTTTCATCTGTTAGTGAATTATTAGATCGTTTCTTCTTTGGTAAAGCAGAGCGCGATCGTGTAAAACAACAAGCTCACGATTTAGAACGCTTTATGCAAAATGAAAAAACAAAAAACGAAAAGAAGCTAATTAAACTAGAAAAAACATTACAAGATGCCGGAAAAGCAGATAAATATCAACTATTTGGAGAGCTACTTACAGCCAATATGTACGCTTTGAAAAAAGGTGATAAAGAGATAGAAGTCGTTAACTATTACGACGAAAATGGTGGGACTGTAAAAATCACATTAAATCCTTTAAAAACACCATCTGAAAATGCACAACGCTATTTCCAAAAGTACCAAAAAGCGAAAAATTCAGTTGCTATTGTAGAAGAACAAATCGTAAAAACAAATGAAGAAATTCTTTATTTCGATAGCTTACTTCAACAAATGGAGGTTGCTTCTTCAAAAGATATTGAAGAGATTCGTGAAGAACTGACCGAAGAAGGTTATGTACGTAATCGTAAGAAGAAAAACTCAAAGAAAAAACCGACAAAACCAGTATTGGACAAATATTTAGCTAGTGATGGCACAGAAATTTTCGTCGGTAAAAACAATAAGCAAAATGATTATTTAACAACGAAATTCTCCCGTCGTGATGAAATTTGGTTACATACGAAAGACATACCTGGGTCCCACGTTGTCATTCGTTCTCTTGAACCTACGGAAGAGACTTTACAAGAGGCCGCTAAAATCGCTGCTTATTACAGTAAAGCAAAAGATTCTAGTTCTGTTCCTGTAGATTTCACAAAGGTACGCCATGTCAAAAAACCGAGCGGTGCAAAACTTGGATTTGTTACATATGACAATCAACAAACATTATATGTAACACCAGATGCTGATACAGTAATGAAATTAAAAGCGTAAATTAAAAAATGCGTTGCTTGCTAGCAACGCATTCTTTAATTTAGTTCATATATCCATTAACTAATTCGTAACATCTTTCTTTTGTCATCTTATATTTCTCTTCCGAAGCCTCTATACGTCTCATCGTTCCATTATTTGGATCTGTACCAATCGCTATAACTTTACTTTCTTTTTCTTTAACCCATGCAATCTGTTTTGTTTTTAATGACTGAAATGCATCAGCTGACATCGTATTTTTTAATGTACTGTAAATTTCATTTAGTTTATTATCCCATAGTTGATAATTTCCTTCTATTTCATTTACTATGTCATTTGTTGACATAACATTTGTATGTTTTTCTTCGTTTTCTAGAGCAACTAACTCATTTAGAGCCTTAGTTTTACCTAATACTGAAGAAGATTCTTTTTTTGGCTGCTTCTCTTCTTTTGAACTAGTATACGTACTGGAATCATTTCCCTTAGCTGTTTCTTGCTCTTGAATAAAATCCTGTTTCGTTACCTTCTCTTGCTCTTCATCATCTACATTGTGAGTAATAACAGATGTTTGGGCATCCACAGCAACTACTCCGTTACTTTCTTTAAAAATATATTTCTTATTTCCACTATTCTCTTCTCTAACGAAAGAGACATTCTTGAAACCTTGAACTCTAAGAATTTCGTTAGCTTCTTCTTTAGTTAACTTTAAATCTACTGGCGTATTTGATGACCATTTATCCATTAACCATTTTCCATCGGTATAAACTAAAACAAATTCCCACGTCTCCGCTTCATTCCCCATATCATTTGCAAGGATAAGCGTCTCAATCTTTAAAACATCATTTTTCTGTGAACAAGTTATTCTCACGTCTGGCTCAATATGAATTGGTAATGGCAACATATCCGTCTCTCTAGACCTATTAAATGTGTCAAGCGACTTAGGAAGCTGATTTTCTACAAACTTATCTGTAACTAATCCCTTAACTCCTTTTTTCGCTGTCTCCATATCTTCAGGATTATTTCGGCTCCATCCATTTTCTTTTTCCATCTCACTAAAAGCGTTTGCTATCCTATCTACGCTCTTTCGTACAATCTTTTTCGCTTCTTTTCCTGTCACTTCTGGTGCTTCATCAAGCTGTTCAATCTTTTCATTTACTTGAACTTTGTTTTCACTTTTTTCACAACCTGCTAGAACAGACATACTAACTACCAAGCAAAATGACATTACTTTACTTAATTTTTTCATATACTCACATTCCTTAATCCTATTTATTCGTTACGTATCCCTATCTTCGAGAGAAACCCAACAATTACCTATTGTATCAATAATCATCATTTCCTTATACAATTAATTTTATATTCAAATAAAACAAATAATATACTTTTCAAATATTTAATCTAAAAGTCGCTTATATTTTCCTTTCCTAACTTCAATATTATCAAAAAATTTGACAGTTCTATTTCGTATTTGTATAATTTTTTTTACAGTGTGTAAAGAAATTGAGTCTTGAGTTGATGTTTTTTTCATTCTCCCACTGCTAATTGAAGGAATCTGTATTTCACGAACAGCCCACCGCCCACAAATAATGGGCTAAATTTCTTATTTTCTCTAAAACATATGTAATTCCCACTATCTTTTCTCTAAAGATATTTTTTGGCATGCTATTTGCTTTATTCAATACTGTGAATAGGGGGAGGAATTAACATGACTTTACAAATTAATAAAATCCAAAAACAACTACAAAACTATGGGATTGACGGGTTACTCATTACAAAAAAAGAAAATCGCCAATATGCAACAGGATTTACAGGTAGTGCTGGCGTCGTCTTAATCTCTGCGGATACAGCTGTTTTTATAACCGATTTCCGCTATGTAGATCAAGCAAAATCACAAATAAAAAAAGCTGAAATCATTATGCATAATGGGAATTTAGAAAAGGAAGTTGCCAATCAAGTATCAAAATTAAATATCCAAAAACTTGGAATTGAAGAAAACAATATAACTCTGCAACAATTTAAGAAACTACAAAAATATATACATACGGAAATGGTTCCAGTTTGCGAAATCATTGAAAATATTCGCCTTATTAAAGACACACCTGAAATAGAAACAATGAAAATTGCAGCTAATATCGCTGACGAAGCATTTCACCACATCCTTCAGTTTCTAAAACCAGGAATAAGTGAGACTGCTGTCCGAGACGAATTAGAATTTTTCATGCGAAAAAAAGGAGCTGCATCTTCGTCGTTTCAAATCATTGTAGCTTCTGGTGTTCGTTCTTCCCTTCCTCATGGAGTCGCATCGAATAAAATAATCGAACGCGGCGATATCGTTACATTAGATTTCGGTGCCCTTTATAATGGATATTGTTCCGATATTACACGTACTGTAGCAATCGGCGAGCCATCAGAAGAATTTAAAAAAATATATAATGTTGTCTTAGAAGCATTAAAGCGTGGAACTGAAGCGATTAAACCTGGAGAAACTGCGAAAAGTATCGATGATGTAACGAGAAATTGCATTACAGAACATGGATATGGTCAATATTTTGGTCACTCTACAGGGCACGGTCTTGGCTTAGAAATACATGAACCTCTTCGCCTATCCCAAGAAAGTAAAGCTACTTTAGAAGAAGGTATGGTTGTTACAGTTGAACCAGGTATTTACATACCAAACTGGGGCGGTTGTAGAATTGAAGACGCTATTGTAATTACAAAAGAAGGATATGAAGTTATTACAAAATCAAATAGAGAGCTAATTGTTATTCCTTGTTAATATTATAAAATTTTTAACAGGATTTTTTCCCTGCACATAGAATTCTTTCTCTGGAGTATTCGTTTAAAGAGGGGGAATTTTAATTGAATTTTGTAATTGATAAAATAGATGGTTTACAAGTTGAATTTTCAAAACTTGTTTCCATGATGAATTACGCTCGTTACACAACGATGCAAGCGGTGGAAGGTTTAACAATTGAAGAACTTGATTATTTATATGATGATGAAGCAAATTCAATTGGCATGCTATTATATCACATGGCTGCTATTGAATTTTACTACCAAATTCATACCTTTGAAGATCGTGAACCGACAGATGCTGAATTAGAGCGGTGGTTACCTGCTGTTGAACTAGGGAATCTTGGACGTGAGAAAATAAAAGGAAACTCTATAGAATTTTACATCAATACATTACAAGAAGTACGCTCTAAAACAATTGAAACTTTTCAATCGTTACCCGATGAATGGTTATTTAAAACGACAGATTTTTGGTATGACAAACCAGCTAACAATTATTTCAAATGGTTTCACGTATTTGAAGATGAGATCAATCACCGCGGACAAATTCGTTTGATTAAGAAGATGCAAAAAGCTCATGCAGTGAAATAAGAAAGTGCCACCTTATCCGGTGGCACTTTCTTCTACTCATTCGCAAATATTTTTCCGTTTACTTTTTTAGCGACCACTGTTACCGCTATTAAAATGAATATTAAATATAACCATTTTGTCAAAAGTAACCACCCTTGAAAAATCGCTATTTCATTTATTTGTTCATAACCTTTTATTAGCAAAAACGGGATCGTACTAATTATAATGACAAACTCAATACTAAAAATAATTTTTTTTTCGACTATATGCTTTCCATTCATTCCAGCGATACATAGGTGCAAAAATCAATACTCCTATACATAATATAACTGGTACCCATTCACTTTTAAGAAATTGCCCTGAAATAACTGATAATAGTAAACAAGCGAGCACACCGTAATACCCTATTTTCTCTCTCATTCGTACTACCTCCATTCTACCCTCTCTTTAATATGTAACTCCCTATTCTTATCATGACTCTTAGAAACATAACGACTATAATTACAAGATAAAGACCTTTTGCAGAAGACATCCAATCTTGAAACATAGACATTTTCTCCATTTTCTTTTCGCCCTCTATTAAAATAACCCCTACGACAAATGAACAAACAACAATGATACCTATCATAATTCCAATACTTTTCTTACCATGTTGTTTCATGTCATCCCAACGATATAACAGTATAAAAACAAACCCAAAAACAGGTATGATACTTATCCATTCATTGTTTGTAAGCAGATTTAAAATGATTAATAGACTACAAGATATGATAAATCCCCAAAAACCAATTTCTTTGCGCATAAGTCCTCATTTAATTCCATTTTTAGGATTAATTGCATTGTAACATCCATTTATTGTTCTTACCATTACAGTACATGAAATTTCACTTTTTTTCTTTTTCCTATACTCACATACTTTCACTGCTTCCATACAATGAACTACACGAATGCCTAAAGGATGTGAATGTTATGGGAGTTGAATTAACGCTTTTACATGCTCTCTATGTTCTTTGTTTACTCACTATTATTACCTTTTTTATTTTTAGAAAAGATACGACGATCATTTGTATCGTTTTTATCTTTTTATTAGCATTAACCGCTACAAGTTCTATCCCTCTTGCCATTAGTGGTATCTTTCAAAGTTTCATTTACGCCATTACCGAACTATTACCAACTATATTAATCATCTCCATTATCGTATCAATGAGCAACCTACTCGTTCATACCGGCATAAATGATACGATGATTTCACCATTTACAAAGATGATTCGGACACCTGCACATGCCTACTGGATTATCGGTCTTTTAATGATGACAATTTCCTTTTTCTTTTGGCCTTCTCCAGCTGTCGCCTTAATGGGGGCCATTTTATTACCAGTCGCTGTACGCGTCGGCCTTCCGCCAATTGGAGTCGCAATCGCTATGAACTTATTCGGACACGGCATCGCCTTATCTGGTGACTTCGTTATTCAAGGTGCACCGAAATTAACTGCAGATGCTGCTGGTCTTCCTGTTTCCAGCGTTGTTTCAGCCAGTGTTCCCCTCGTTATCGTTATGGGTATTGTGACAACTTCCGTCGCATTTTTCTTCTTACGAAAAGAATTTCATACAGGCTTATCTATACAAGAATCTATTCCATCAACTGAGTCTTCTAAAACGCTCACTTCATTATCTCCTCAGACAAAAAAATGGCTCGCTATTTGTATTCCGATCGTATATGCCATAGATATTCTTTGCATGATTCAATTTAAACTACAAGGAAGCAATGCAACTGCACTTATCGGCGGGACGACTGTTATTATGATTATCATCATTTCTCTCATCGCCTACAAAGGTAATGGACTGAATAAAACGACCGATTATTTTATAGAAGGGCTCCAATTTGGATTTAAAATCTTTGGTCCAGTTATCCCAATTGCTGCACTCTTTTATTTAGGAGATAGCGGCTTTATAAAAATTATCGGAGACTATTTACCGAAAGGTTCACATGGAATCATTAACGACTTAGGAATCGCCTTATCCCAAACTGTACCTTTAAATCAATATGTATCGGCAGGAACATTAACTATTGTTGGTGTCATAACAGGCTTAGATGGATCTGGTTTTTCCGGTATATCACTTGCTGGTTCGATTGCAAACCTTTTCGGAACAGCACTTGGGCATGGAACCGCTACATTAACAGCACTTGGGCAAATTGCAGCAATCTGGACCGGCGGTGGCACTTTAATTCCTTGGGCGCTTATTCCTGCCGCTGCCATATGCAAAGTAGATCCGTTTGAACTTGCGCGCCGAAACTTTTTACCAGTTGTGATTGGCTTAATCGTCACCACGATCGTTGCGATGTTTATTCTATAGCGTAAGCGAGTATTCTCTTGCTTACGTTTTTTATTGTGAAATCAATCATTTATTACTGACTTTCAAAAGGGATTATGTATATGTTAGCGAAGTTATATTAGGAGAGTATTTATTTCAAAACGTTTACGAGAAACAGATTACTTCAATTAGAAAAGGGGACATAACTATGAATGAATTGATTTTTGTCTTATTAATTTGTCCATTACTTATCTTTATCGTTTCTGTTATTGGAACACGTAGAACGAGAACGTACTATGTAATGCCAATTGTAACGTTTGCTAGTTTTTTAATAGCAGGTGCTATCGCCTTCCCTCCAAAGTTTTTCTTTTGGGTCGGTATGTATAGTATCTTCTCATTTATTATTTCTTATATGACTCTATTGTTTGTGAGAGGATATGAAGTTGCAGAAAACAATAAGTAGTTATTAGTGAGGAGATTGTAATATGATTTTCTTTGATATCGATGGAACTTTACATAAAATTTTAGCAATGATATAAAAAAGACGACCACGTTCCCCCGCGGTCGTCTTTTTTCGTGTTACGCTGTAATCCAAGCTTCGTTTGCTGGATTTTTACGCCACTCTTGTAATTTTTTCGTTTCAGCTTGTCCGATCATACCTTTTTCTGCTGCAACTTCAGTTAATGCACTGTAATCACTTAAAGAATATGATGCTACGTTTGCTGCTTCTAGTTTCTCTTTTCCTGACTCAAGCTCGTATGTGAAGATTGATACGATTCCTAATACTTCACAGCCAGCTTCGCGAAGTGCTTCTACACATGTAATTGCACTACCGCCAGTTGAAATTAAGTCTTCTACTACTACTACTTTTTGACCTTTTTCAGCTTTTCCTTCGATTTGGTTCCCTTTACCGTGACCTTTTGCTTTACTACGCACGTAGCACATTGGTAAATCCATACGATCGCTTACCCATGCAGCGTGCGCAATACCAGCAGTTGCTGTTCCTGCAATAACTTCTACAGTTGGGAAGTGCTCTTTAATTAACTCTTCTAATCCAGCTGCAATCGCTTGGCGTACTTTTGGATAAGATAAAGTTAAACGATTATCACAATAAATTGGTGATTTTATACCAGAAGACCAAGTAAATGGGTCATTCGGTTGTAAAAATACTGCTCCAATTTCTAATAAATGCGATGCGATTTCTTTTTTCATACTGTTACACCTTCCCACTGTTGTTTTACTGTTTTATACGCTTCAAGCGGATTTTCTGCTTTTGTAATACTACGTCCAACTACGATGTAGCTTGAACCAAGTTCCCTCGCACGTTTCGGTGTTGCTACGCGCACTTGGTCATTTACATCATCGCTTGCAAGACGAATCCCCGGTGTTACTGTTACAAATTCATTTCCGCATACTTCACGTAATTTTGGTACTTCAAGTGTTGAACAAACAACTCCATCAAGTCCACTTTCTTTCGTTAATTTTGCATAATGAGCAACCGCTTCTTCTAACGTTTTCTCAATGCCAATCTCTTTTTTCATCATAGCTTCCGAAGTGCTTGTTAATTGTGTAACGGCAATACAAATCGGTCTCTCTTTTCCTTCTTGCTTACCTTCCTCTAATCCCTCAATCGCAGCTTTCATCATACTGCTTCCCCCAGCAGCATGAACATTTACCATATCTACATCTAGACTAGCTAGGCTACGCATAGCGCTTTTTACCGTATTCGGAATATCATGAAGTTTTAAATCTAGGAAGATTTTATGTCCTTTTTCTTTTAAGTACGTAATAATTGCAGGACCTTCTTTGTAAAACAACTCCATACCAACTTTGACAAATAACTCTTCCCCTTCAAAGTGGTGTAAGAATTGTTCTACCTCTTGTTTCCCTGGAAAATCTAGTGCAACGATTAACGACTGTGACATATTTGCTTCCAGCTCCTTCCTTGACATTCCGAAATATGATCAAATCCTAATTCATCTAGTAATGCTGGTAATTCTTCAATAATTGTCGGACATACGAACGGATCGATAAAGTTCGCCGTTCCAACTGCAACCGCGCTTGCGCCAGCATAGAAGAATTCAATTACATCTTCCGCTGTTTCAATACCACCCATTCCGATGATCGGAATGTTAACAGCTTGACTTACTTCATGTACCATACGAATTGCTACTGGCTTAATCGCAGGCCCGGATAGTCCGCCCGTACGGTTTGCTAAAATTGGTTTTGCAGTTTTTAAATCTAGACGCATACCAAGCAATGTATTAATCATCGTTAAACCGTCCGCACCCGCATTTTCAATTGCTTTTGCAATTTCCACAATGTTTGCCACGTTCGGTGACAATTTCACATATACCGGTACTTCAGAAACCTCTTTTACTCGCTTCGTTAAATCAGCAGCAATTTCAGGATTTGTACCAAAAGCGATACCACCCGTTTTTACGTTTGGACAAGAAATATTTAATTCTAGTGCATGAACATTAGGTGCCTTTGAAATCGCCTTCGCAACCGCTACGTAATCCTCAGCTTGTGAACCCGCAACGTTTGCAATAATCGGAAGATCAAATTGCTCGAGAAAAGGTAATTCAGAATTCATTACCTTTTCTAATCCAGGATTTTGAAGCCCGATTGCATTTAGCATTCCGCCTGGTGTTTCAGCAACACGAGGCGTTGGGTTTCCATAACGAGGTTGTTCTGTTGTCGCTTTAATCATAATTGATCCAAGTACACTTAAATCATAGAACTGTGCATACTCACGACCAAATCCGAAGCAACCAGATGCTGGGATGATTGGATTTTTTAATGATAACCCTGGTAATTCAACTTGCAATCTGTTCATAGTACAACCTCCCCGATTGGAAATACTGGTCCGTCGCTACACACCTTCTTGTAAGAATGTCCACTCGGATCTGCTTGCAAATGGCATACACATGCGAAACATGCTCCGATACCACAGCCCATACGTTCTTCTAATGAAATGTAGGCTTTTCTCTCCTTATAGCGTCCTTCTAATGCACGAAGCATCGCTAAAGGTCCACATGAGTAGAGAATGTCAAAGTCAATTCCATAGCTATCAATTACATCTGTTACAAAACCTTTTGTACCATGTGTACCATCAACTGTTGCAACATACGTATCACCAAGTTCTGCGAATTTCTCTTCATAGAAGACAACATCTTTCGTTTGGAAACCTAAGATGTGAATAACGCGTACTCCTTTTGCTACAAGACGCTGTGACAATTCATATAGTGGTGGTACACCAATTCCCCCACCAACTAATAGAGCCGTTTGTCCAGATTCCGCTTCTTCTACAGGAAATCCATGACCAAGTGGTCCTAACACATCTACAAGTTCACCTTGTTTTCTTTTCGCTAATGTTTTTGTCCCTTGTCCTTCCGCACGATATAGCATTGTAAATTCGTTCTTGTCTTGATCGACATTACAAATACTAATTGGGCGGCGCAGAAGGGGCGTAATGCCCTCTGCTACCTTAATGTGTACAAACTGCCCTGGATCGTTCATTTGCTGCACTAAATCCCCTTGAAGCACTAATTCGTAAATGTTTTTTGCGATTTCTTTTTGGTTAACGACGATCATATTTTGCTTTTGCATCATGCATGTACCACCTCGTGACGCTTCGTTTGCGTAATTTCTTTCATTGAATGAGCTGAGAATGTCATAGATTCTAATACTCTCAAGATTGCTCTCGTTGTATCAAGTGATGTTAAGCAAGCCACACCATTTTCTACTGATTCACGGCGAATGCGGAAACCATCACGCGCTGGTTGTTTTCCTTTTGTTAATGTATTGATTACAAACTGCGCTTTCCCTTGACGGATAATATCAAGTAAGTTGTAGTCTTCAGAATCAATTTTGTTTACAACTTGCACCGGAATGTTTTGTTCTGTTAGCGATTGTGCTGTTCCTGCTGTTGCTAATAAGTTATAGCCGATTTCATGGAAGCGTTTTGCAATTTCCAGCGCTTCTTCTTTATCTTTATCCGCTACAGTGATGATTACTGATCCGTGCGTTGGAATGTTAATTCCTGAAGCAACAAGTCCTTTATATAATGCTTTTTCAAGCGTTAAATCTTTACCCATTACTTCCCCTGTTGATTTCATTTCAGGCCCTAATGTTGTATCAACTGAGCGTAGTTTCGCAAATGAGAATACCGGTGCTTTTACATACACTTCCTTCTCTTCTGGGTGATAGCCAGTTCCATATCCTTGTTCTACAAGGTTTTGACCTAAAATAACTTTCGTTGCGATATTTGCCATCGGTACGCCTGTAATTTTACTTAAGAATGGTACTGTACGGCTCGCACGTGGATTTACTTCAATTACATACACTTCATCTTTGAATACTACAAACTGAATATTTAGTAATCCAACAATGTTTAAACCTTTTCCAAGCCCAATTGTATGTTCAATAATTTGTTCTTTTAGTTTTTCAGATAAGCTCTGTGGTGGATATACTCCAATTGAATCCCCAGAGTGAACTCCAGCGCGTTCGATATGTTCCATAATACCTGGAATGAATACATTCTCACCGTCTGAAATTGCATCTACTTCAATTTCTTTACCAACCATATAACGGTCGATTAATACTGGGTGATCTGCGTGAACTTTAACCGCATTTTTCATGTAGTGCAGTAATTCTTCTTGACGATATACGATTTCCATCGCACGTCCACCTAGTACGTAAGATGGTCTTACTAATACTGGGTAACCAATTTTGTCAGCGATCGCTACTGCTTGCTCTACAGTCGTTGCTGTTTTACCAACTGGTTGCGGGATACCAAGCTTTGTTAAAGCTGCTTCAAACTTATCACGATCTTCTGCACGGTCTAAATCTTCAAGTGATGTTCCTAAGATTTTCACACCGTGTGCTTCTAATTTAGCCGCTAAGTTAATTGCCGTTTGTCCGCCGAATTGGACGATAACACCTTCTGGCTTTTCTAAATCGATAATGTGCATTACATCTTCGATTGTTAATGGTTCAAAGTATAATTTGTCAGAAATACTGAAGTCTGTTGAAACTGTTTCTGGGTTGTTATTAACAATGATTGCCTCATATCCAGCTTCTTTTATTGCCCATACAGAGTGAACTGTTGCATAATCAAACTCAACACCTTGACCAATACGGATTGGACCAGATCCTAGTACAACTACACTCTTACGATCTGTTACAATCGATTCATTCTCGTCACCATATGTGCTGTAGTAGTATGGTGTTGCAGATTCAAACTCTGCCGCACAAGTATCTACCATCTTATAAACAGGAGTCATATTGCTTTCTTTACGCATATCGTAAATTTCACGCTCTGTTTTGTTCCAAGCATTGGCGATGTAATGGTCACTGAAGCCCATTTCTTTAGCAGATTGTAACACTTCCATATTTCCTACATTCGCTTTTACTTCGCGTTCCATGTTTACGATATTTTCAATTTTTTGTAAGAAGAAGAAGTCCATTTCACACCATTCGTTGATTTCTTCTTTCGTTACACCTTGACGGATTGCTTCTGCTACAACGAACAGACGCTCGTCATCAGCTTTTATAATACGCTTTTTCATCGTTTCTTTATCAAGCTCTTTTAAGTGGTCTAACTCTAGGTGATAAACGCCAAGCTCTAAAGAACGAATCGCTTTTAATAATGATTGTTCTAAGTTACGTCCGATTGACATAACTTCACCAGTTGCCTTCATTTGTGTACCAAGTGTTCTGTTTGCTGATTCAAACTTATCAAATGGCCAACGTGGAATTTTTGAAACAACATAGTCTAATGCTGGCTCGAAGCAAGCATATGTTTTTTGTGTTACTGGGTTTATAATTTCATCTAATGTTAAACCGACTGCAATTTTCGCCGCTAGCTTCGCAATTGGATATCCAGTTGCTTTAGATGCTAGTGCAGACGAACGACTCACACGCGGGTTTACTTCGATTACATAGTATTGGAAGCTATGTGGATCAAGTGCAAGCTGAACGTTACATCCACCTTCAATTCCTAATGCACGAATAATTCTTAATGAAGTGTTTCGTAACATTTGATACTCACGGTCACTTAATGTTTGGCTCGGTGCTACAACGATAGAATCACCTGTGTGAACCCCAACCGGATCGATATTTTCCATGTTACATACTACAATCGCGTTATCATTCGAATCACGCATTACTTCATATTCAATTTCCTTACAACCGGCAATACTCTTTTCTAATAAACATTGTGTTACTGGACTATGTTTTAATCCACCTGATACGATTTCAATTAGTTCTTCTTCATTATTACAGATTCCGCCACCTGTTCCCCCCATTGTAAATGCTGGGCGAACAATAACTGGATAACCAATTTCTTTTACAAATTCATGTGCTTCTTCCAGCGTATGAATAATCGTGCTAGATGGAATTGGTTCATTTAATTCCTGCATTAATGTACGGAATAAATCACGATCCTCGGCTTGCTCGATTGCTGATAATTTTGTTCCTAAAATTTCAACTCCGCACTCTTCAAGTATGCCTGATTTCGCAAGTTCAACAGCCATGTTTAGGCCTGTTTGACCACCTAATGTTGGTAGGAGTGCATCTGGACGTTCTTTACGAATGATACGGCTTACGAATTCTAATGTTAATGGTTCTATATATACTTTATCTGCTGTTGCAGTATCTGTCATAATTGTTGCTGGGTTAGAGTTAACAAGGATTACTTTGTAACCTTCTTCTCTAAGAGATTGACAAGCTTGTGTACCAGAGTAATCAAACTCTGCTGCTTGCCCAATTACAATTGGTCCTGATCCGATTACTAAAATTGTGTTAATGTCTAGGCGTTTTGGCATAACTCTTCCCCTTCTTTCTTGAAGTTTTCAATCATTGCTAAGAAATCTTCGAATAAATCATTTGCATCTTCTGGTCCTGCAGAAGCTTCTGGATGGTATTGCACTGTAAATGCTGGGAGCTTCGTATGACGAAGACCTTCTACTGTTCCATCATTTAAAGCAACATGTGTAATTTCCAGTTCTGTATTTCCAACTGATTCTTCTTCTACTGCGTAACCATGGTTTTGAGATGTAATTGCTACTTTTCCAGTTGCAAGATTTTTTACTGGATGATTTAAACCACGGTGACCGAATTTTAACTTACTTGTATTCGCACCAGATGCCAGGGCGAACAATTGATGTCCTAGGCAAATCCCGAATAAAGGAACTTTACCAATAATTTCCTTTAACATTTCAATTGCTTCTGGTACATCTTTTGGGTCCCCAGGTCCATTACTTAACATAGTTCCATCTGGGCTAAGGCGTAGAATTTCTTCTGCTGTTGTATTGTAAGGTACAACAATTACATCACAATCACGCTTATTTAATTCTCGTAAAATACCATGTTTCATTCCGAAGTCTACAAGTACAACTCGGTGTCCACGGCCTGGACTTGGATATGGATCTTTTGTTGATACGCGTTTCACATGATCTGTAAAGACAGTTGCTTTCAATTGGCTAACGATGTCCTCTACATCCACATCCATATTGCAAAGACGTCCGCGTAAAGTTCCATATTGACGAATTTTTCTTGTTAATTTTCTCGTATCAATTCCTGCTAATCCTGGGATATTTCTTTCTTTCAAGTAATCATTTAGCGAAATTTCATTACGGAAGTTTGATGGGTGATCACAAATTTCGTTTACGATTAAACCATTTACAGATGGGTGAATTGATTCAAAATCATCACGGTTAATGCCGTAGTTCCCGATTAATGGATACGTAAATGTTACGATTTGACCGCAGTATGATGGATCAGATAAAGTTTCTTGATATCCAGTCATCCCAGTTGTAAATACAACCTCACCTGACTTTTCTATTTCTCCTCCGAAACCTTTTCCAATTAATACTGTTCCATCTTCTAAGATAAGTTGTCTTTTCATACTAATGCACTCTCCTTTTGCCATGCGATCTTACCACCAACGATTGTCATAACCGGCCAACCTTGGCATTTCCAACCTGCGAATGGTGTGTTTTTTCCTTTTGATAAGAATGTTGTTGGATCAATTTCTTCTTCTTGTTCTAAATCGATAATTGTAATATCAGCTGTTCTACCTTCTGTTAGGCGCCCTGCTTCTAAACCGAATGTGTCAGCTGGTTTTTCTGTTAAGAATTGAATCAGTTGCTCTAATGTAATGATTCCTTTTTTCACAAGGTTCGTATATAAAAGCGGGAATGCTGTTTCAAAACCAGTAATTCCGAACGGTGCTCTTTCAATCCCTTGCGCTTTCTCTTCTGCAGTATGCGGTGCATGGTCAGTTGCGATCATATCAATTGTTCCATCTAATAGTCCTTCAATTAACGCTGCATGATCTTCTTTTCCTCGAAGCGGTGGATTCATTTTAAAGTTAGGATCAGCCGATGGGATATCATCTTCACATAATACTAAGTGATGCGGTGTTACTTCTGCTGTCACCTTAATTCCAGCACGTTTCGCGTCACGGATTACACGTACAGATCCTTTTGTACTTACATGACATACGTGGTAGTGACAATTTGCAGCTTCCGCAAGTAAGATGTCCCGGGCAATATGTACGGATTCACATACTGATGGGATACCGTTTAATCCGTGTTTCTCAGAAAACTTCCCTTCATGTACACATCCTTTATTAATAAGTGTGTTCTCTTCACAGTGTGCAACAACTGCCATATTTAATTTCGATGCACGCTTCATTGCAGCTAACATCATGCTTGCATCTTGCACGCCTACGCCATCATCAGTGAAAGCAAACGCTCCAAGTTCTTTTAACGTTTCAAAATCGGTCATTTCAGAACCTGCTTGACGTACTGTAATTGCTCCATATGGTAATACATTTACATGTGCTTTTTCTTTAATACGCTTTTGCAGGTCTTCCATATGTTCTTTACAATCTGGTACTGGGCGTGTGTTTGGCATTGCGCAAATTGTAGTAAATCCACCTTTTGCTGCTGCAAGTGTTCCTGTTTCAATTGTTTCTTTATGTTCACCACCTGGTTCACGAAGATGAACGTGTACATCTACTAATCCAGGTGCGATTAACTTTCCATTTACATCGATTACTTCAGCATTATCTGCCGTAATATTTTCTGCTACCTTCGCAATTTTACCGTCTTGTACGAGAAGATCTGTTGCTACAATTGTTCCTTCTGCATTCATATAACGACCATTTTTAAACAAATAATTCATGTTTCATTCCTCCTAATACATTTGGTAATGCGCGTTTTAGTACAGCCATTCTTACGTAGACCCCGTTTTCCATTTGCTTGAATATGCGTGAGCGTTCACACTCGACAAGTTCACTCGCAATTTCAACATCACGGTTTACAGGGGCTGGATGCATAATAATGCTTCCTTCTTTCATACGTTTTTCTCTTTCAACTGTTAACCCATGTTGCTCGTGATACTCTTTCATAATGTCTGTTTCATAATGGTCATGACGCTCATGTTGTACACGAAGTAACATCATCACATCCACTTCTGGAACAAGTTCATCTAAACTCTTGTACGTTCCAAATGTATTCTCTTCATCTTTCCACTCTTGTGGGCTTGCAAAATAAATTGTCGCGCCCAGTTTCGTTAATGCTTCTGCATTAGAACGTGCTACTCGGCTATGACGAACATCCCCAACTATTGCAATCTTCAAACCTTCAAATCTTCCAAACTCTTGTTTAATTGTTAGAAGATCGAGTAGACATTGCGTTGGATGATTTCCACATCCATCTCCAGCGTTCAAGATTGGGATATTCACCTGATCTTTTAATTCATCGAAGTAACGATCTTGCTCATGGCGGATGACTACCGCTTTTGTTCCGATTGATTCTAGTGTTCTTATCGTATCGTATAAAGTTTCTCCTTTTTGTACGCTAGATGCATCTGCGGAAAAGTCTAATACTTCAAGTCCTAATCTCTTCTCAGCAACTTCAAAGCTAAATCTCGTCCTCGTACTATTCTCAAAGAACAAGTTCGCAACAAATGTTTGCTCTGTCGTTTTTCTCTCTTTTCCATTCGCGAAATCTTCTGAGTCTTTTAGGATTTCTGAAATTTCTTGTTCCGATAATTCACTCATCGTTAACAAATGGCTCATCGTCATCCCTCATCTTTCTGTTTTTTATGATAACACCATTGAATTTATATAACAATAACTGTATAAAAATACCCTAGTCTTTGAGACTAGGGTGCGTTAAAGTAGCCACCCTTTTCTATCTCACAGGACTGAATTAAAAGGTTATTTTTATGAAGCAATCTGCTTAGATTGTTTTGTTTTATTTGTTTGTTTTGTCTCTGGTAGTAGTAGATTTAATAGTACACCTACAATTGCTGCTAGCGCCATTCCTTCTACTTGGAACGATTCACCTACGTGCAGTACCGCTCCGCCAATACCGATTACTAGTATAACTGATGCAATCATTAAGTTTCGTTTGTCACCTAAGTCTGTTTTATCGTCTACCATCATACGTAAACCACTTGATGCGATTACACCGAAGAGTAAGATTGATACACCACCCATAACTGGTGTTGGAATCGAATGAATCAGTGCTGAAATCTTCCCGATAAATCCAAACATGATTGCGAACACTGCTGAACCGATGAATAAGTATACACTGTATGCTCTCGTAATTGCTAGCACACCGATGTTTTCACCGTACGTTGTATTCGGTGGTCCTCCTATTAGTGATGCGATCAATGTTGCTATCCCATCACCGAAGATTGAACGATGTAAACCTGGTTTTTCAATTAAATCTCTTTTAATAACATTTCCAAGTACAATTTGATGTCCGATATGTTCTGAAATTGTTACAAGTGCAACTGGCACCATTAAGAGTACAATTTTCCATGAAAACTCCGGAGTATATGTTACAAACGGTACTGTGAAGTCTGGTATGACAAACCATTTTGCCTCAGCTACTGGCTTTAAATCTACTAGCCCTTGGAAGTAAGCGAATATATACCCGCCGATGATTCCAAGTAGCACTGGTATGATACTGAAAAATCCTCTCCCGAATATGGAGCAAATGATTGTAATTGCTAATGTTACTAATGCTACTGAAAAGTGTGTAATGCTATACTTACCATCCGCACCGTTCATCGCCATGTTCACTGCTGTATGTGCTAAAGATAAACCGATTACCATTACGACTGGCCCAACTACGATTGGCGGAAGTAATTTCATAATCCATTCTGACCCAGATTTCTTAATTCCGAGTGAGATTAAGATGTAAACAAGTCCCGCAAGCATTCCTCCAAGCATCGCTGCTCCAGGTCCACCTGCTGTTTTCGCTGTAATAATTGGTGCAATAAAGGCGAATGATGATCCTAAATATGCTGGTACTTGACCTTTCGTTATTAGAAGAAACGCTAGCGTTCCTAATCCACTTGATATTAAAGCTACTGATGGATTCAGTCCTGTTAAAAACGGAACAAGCACTGTTGATCCAAACATCGCGAACAAATGTTGTATACTTAATAATAACCATTTTCCCGGTTTCGGTACTTCATGAATGTCTAACACTGGCTTTTGCTCCATTGTTACATCCTCCTTCAGTTTTAATTTTTGCAATAAAAAAACTCTTTGTGCCTGTGCACAAAGAGTCCTACACTTTCGTATGCCAAATTTGACATATGAAAGCCAAGACCCTTTGGCAGCCTCACAGGACTACATTTAAAAGGGCTTTACTTATCGTATATGCTTACTCGATCTTGTTGATCTGTCTCTTGCAAATCAACTTCGATACGCTCTTCACTAGATGTTGGAATGTTCTTTCCTACATAATCAGCGCGAATTGGTAATTCACGATGACCTCTATCAACAAGAACAGCCAATTGGATTTGTGATGGTCTACCTAAATCCATAAGAGCATCCATTGCTGCTCGAACTGTTCTACCTGTATATAACACATCATCCACAAGGATAACTTTTTTCTTCGTAATATCTACAGGAATATCAGAACCTTTTACAAGTGGTTCTTTATGTTTCGATTGTAGTGTTAAATCATCACGATATAACGTAATATCTAACTCTCCTACTTCCATCTCTTTTCCTTCAATTTGACCAATTCGTTCTGCCAAACGTTGTGCAATAAAAATTCCACGTGTTTTTATTCCGACAAGAACACAATTATCGACACCTTTATTTCGTTCCACGATTTCATGACTAATTCGTGTTAAAGCGCGGCGAATCATTTGGTCATCTAAAACGACAGCTTTCTCTTGCATGCTCTACACCTCCAAGTTTTTTTCTTGCGTGAGAGTAATGGTATAAAAAAAGTCCTCTCAGCGTGTGCGAGAGGACTTTTGAAAAAGGGTACAACATACCCTAAGTATTTCAAACCGTTACCTTCTCAACCTCACGGGGCTGTGTTAAAGGATCATTATTTAACTGTTGTCAGTATCTCAGTTTTCTTATGATTTGTCAATACTATTTCCGTAAAATATTTAGCGCTTCTTCAAACACTTCTGGAATCGGTGCCTCAAACTCAATATATTCACCAGTACGAGGGTGATCGAAACCTAAAATCCCTGCATGAAGTGCTTGTCCATTCATATCTAATGTTTTCTTCGGACCATACTTTGGATCCCCTGCAAGTGGATAACCAATATATTTCATATGAACACGAATTTGGTGTGTACGTCCCGTTTCTAAGCGGCATTCTACAAGTGTGAAATCCTTAAATCGCTCTAACACTTGGAAATGTGTAACTGCATTCTTACCATTTTCATCAACAGTCATACTTTGACGTTCTTTTTTATCACGACCAATTGGAGCGTCAATTATTCCTTTATCATGTGGAATTACACCATGTACAATCGCTTTATAACGTCTTGTTACCGTTTTTGCTACAAGTTGATTTACAAGTGATTCATGCGCCATATCATTTTTAGCAACCATTAATAATCCAGATGTATCCTTATCAATACGGTGTACTATACCAGGACGCATTACACCGTTAATACCTGATAGGTCTGTACAATGATGCATAAGTCCGTTTACAAGCGTACCCTTCGTATGCCCTGGTGCTGGATGTACTACCATGCCACGCGGCTTATTTACAACTAGTACATCGGCATCTTCATAATAAACTTCTAAATTCATATCTTCCGGTTGAATATCTAACTCTTCTGGCTCGGGAATTGTTACTGTAATTTCATCATTTCCTTTTACTTTATAATTCCCTTTAACTGATTTCCCATTTACTGTCACAACAGCATCTTTAATCCATTGCTGCACTTGTGAACGTGACCATTCACTGTTTATTTCTGCAACGAATTTATCAATTCGCTCGCTTTTTTGTTCTTCTGCAACTGTTACTTGTACTACTTCACTCATTCAATTACTCCTTCGCTTTCTTTCCTTCTAATACTGTTTGAATAATAATTAATACAACTCCAATACATAATGCTGAGTCAGCTATATTGAATACCGGATAGTTGTACGAGAAAATATACACGTGAATGAAATCCACTACTTCTTGTCTAAATACACGATCAATAAAATTGCCAATTGCTCCGCCTAAAATTAGACCTAATGAAATACCTAGAAGCTTGTCCGTTTTCGCATATTTTTTCATATAAAATACGATAAATGCTACGAAAATGACTGTAATAATGTAGAAAAACCACATTTTATTTTCTAAAATACCCCAGGCAGCTCCTCTATTTCGATGAGATGTTATGTATAATACATTATCGATAATCGGAATGCTCGTACCCAATTCCATGTTCTTTACAATTAGCCACTTCGATATTTGATCGATGGCAATGACAAATAACGCTATTACATAATATATCATTTTCATTTCCCCCACAAAGACAGTGTACCTCAAAATTTTAGCATAGCTGCTACCTTTTCACAATGAACCTTTGTAGAAGAATAAAATAAATTAAAAAAAGGTAACATAATATCGTTGTGCGTATTCATACATTTACCTTTTCATAGAAAAATTCATGAATAGTACGAGCAGTCGGCATTGTTTTCATTTGTTTTGTAGAAATCGCTCTTCCAGTTTCTTCACAAATACCGTACATATCTATTTCCATTTTAAACAATGCACGTTCTACATCTTTTAAATCCTCTTTTATATCATGTAATAGCAATTTTTTCTTTGTCTCTTCCTTTATTTCGTATCCAAGTTCTTGCCCAAATTCCATATAGTATGTGTGCATTACTTCTTTCGCCAATCTATCTTGCAACTCTTTTCTCATCAATTGTAATTCTTCTTTTATTTCCATATAAATTTCATTCACGTGTACATTCCTCCCAGCTGCAATGTACAATTAGTGTGTCCGAAATTTCCACGCTTACCTCACACACATTTTTCCTTCATAGGAAAGAGAGTGAAAGTTATTTTGATATATCATCAACAAAAAACTGACTGCTATTATGAGCAGTCAGCTTTTTTTCATTATTTTACATAATTTTCTTTAACAACCGTTGCACAACGCTCACATAATGTTTCATGTTCTGCATCTTTACCAATTGTTTCTGAAACAACCCAACAACGTTCACACGTCTCACCTGTCGCCTGTGCTACAACTACAGCTGTATGCTCATACTTTGGTGCATCTGTTGGTGCTTCTTCAATTGTACCACCAAGTTTATACTCAGAGACGATGAATAATTGCTTTAAGTCTTCGCTAATAGACTCTAACATAGCCTTCATTTCTGCAGTCGGATATAGCGTAATGCTCGCATTTAATGACTTACCAATTACTTTCTCATTACGAGCTACTTCTAACGCTTTTAAAACGTCATCACGTAATGTCATAAATGCATCCCATTTTGCTCTTAACGCTTCTGAACCCTCTACTTCTGTAGCTTCTGGCATATTAGTTAACTGTACGCTTTCTTCTTCTGCACCAGGAACATATGGCCATACTTCATCAGCTGTATGAGGTAAGATTGGCGTTACAAGTTTCGTTAATGCAACAAGAACATCATATAATACAGTTTGAATTGCACGACGATCCGCGTGATCTGCACCTTCAATATATAAAATGTCTTTTGCAAAGTCTAAGTAGAATGAACTTAGATCAATTGTACAGAAGTTGTGAATTGCATGATATACAGCAGCAAAGTCATATGTTTCATATGCATCTTTTACTTTTGTAATTAAGTCATTTAACTTCACTAACATGTAACGATCTACTTCACGAAGTTCAGCTACCGCTACTGTATTTTCACTTGGATTAAAATCATCTAAGTTTCCTAATAAGAAACGGAATGTGTTACGGATTTTACGATACACTTCTGCTACTTGTTTTAAAATATCATCTGAAATACGTACATCAGATTGATAGTCAACAGAAGATACCCATAAGCGTAAAATGTCTCCGCCTAATTGATCCATAATTTTCTTCGGTACGACGATGTTTCCAATCGACTTACTCATTTTACGTCCGTCACCATCTAGTACGAAACCATGGCTTAGTACGCCTTTATACGGAGCTTTACCAGTTACAGCAACTGCTGTTGATAATGAAGAGTTAAACCAACCACGATACTGGTCAGATCCTTCTAAATATAAATCAGCTGGACGTTGTAAGTCTTCGCGCTCTTCTAATACCGCTTGGTGAGAAGAACCTGAATCGAACCATACATCCATGATGTCTGTTTCTTTACGGAATTCACCATTTGGGCTACCTGTATGTGTAAATCCTTCTGGTAATAAATCTTTCGCTTCACGCTCGAACCATACGTTAGAACCGTGCTCACGGAATAAATCTGCTACATGATTAATTGTTTCATCTGTAATAATTGGATCACCATTTTCTGCATAGAATACAGGAATTGGCACACCCCATGCACGCTGACGAGAAATACACCAGTCACCACGGTCACGAACCATATTATGAAGACGAGTTTCTCCCCATGCTGGTACCCATTTTGTTTCCGCAACAGCTTCTAATAATTCTTTACGGAACGCTTCAATAGATGCAAACCACTGCGCTGTCGCACGGAAAATAATTGGTTTTTTCGTTCTCCAATCATGTGGGTATGAATGCGTAATGAATGTTAGTTTCAGTAACGCGCCTACTTCTTCTAATTTTTCCGTAATTGGCTTGTTAGCTTTATCATAGAATAAGCCTTCAAATCCAGGTGCTTCATTTGTTAATACACCTTTATCATCAACTGGGCAAAGTACTTCTAAGCCATACTTTTTACCAACAACGAAGTCATCTTCCCCGTGTCCTGGTGCTGTATGAACACAACCTGTACCTGCATCTGTTGTTACGTGCTCTCCTAGCATAACTAATGAGTCACGATCGTAGAATGGATGTTTTGCAACTGTATACTCAAGTTCGCTACCTTTTACCGTTTTCACAACTTCAGCATTTTCCCACTCTAACGTTTTTGCAACTGTCTCAAATAGTTCAGAAGCGATGATATATTTCTCATCATTTACTTTCACAATAGCATATTCAAGTTCTGGGTGAACAGAAATACCTAAGTTTGCAGGTAACGTCCAAGGCGTTGTTGTCCAAATAATGTATTTCTCATCACCTTCTAATACGTTCTTTCCATCTTTTACAGGGAATGCTACGTAAATAGATGCTGATTTTTTATCTTGATATTCAATTTCAGCTTCTGCTAAAGCTGATTCACTTGTTGGAGACCAGTAAACTGGTTTTTGTCCTTTATAGATATAACCTTTTTTCGCCATGTCACCAAACACTTTAATTTGTTGTGCTTCATAAGCTGGCTCTAAAGTAATATATGGATTATCCCAATCTGCACGTACACCTAAACGCTTAAATTGTTCACGTTGACGTTCTACTTGCTCATATGCATACTCTGCACATAACTTACGGAACTCAGCAACTGTCATTTCTTTACGCTTTACACCTTTATTTGTTAAAGCTTGCTCAATTGGTAAACCGTGTGTATCCCAACCTGGTACATATGGTGCACAGTATCCAGTCATTGATTTAAAACGAACAATAAAGTCTTTTAACACTTTATTTAGTGCGTGTCCCATATGGATGTCACCATTTGCATATGGAGGTCCATCATGTAGTACAAATAAAGGACGGCCTTTCGTATGTTCTTGTACCTTTTCATAAATATTCATTTCAGCCCATTTTCCTTGCATTGCAGGCTCACGTTTCGGTAAATTCCCACGCATCGGGAATTCTGTTTTTGGCATTAGTAATGTATTTTTGTACTCCATGCTCAATTCCTCCTTAAATATATAAACGACAGACCTTAAAAAAGGGAATAAAAAAGAGACCTCTCATCCCCAAAAAGGGACGAGAAAGTCTCCCGCGGTACCACCCTAGTAGACCATATACAAATGCATAAGGTCCTCTTTATATTCTTAACGCGAATATACGCCTACGCTTACTAAATTTGTTCAGCGCGGAACTCCAGGGTGATATTCCCATTATCTCCTTATCCTGAGCTTACACCATCCTCAGTTCGCTATATAAGGTATGAAAAAGGTACTTATCCCTATCTTCGTTTTTCTTAATAAATATGCTGTTTAAAATTATATGTAATAATGAGAAAAACGTCAAGCTTACACTGTTTCTTCTTTTTTCAACAGTTCGTCCACTTCGTCTTCTAATTCAATTAGTTTATCCCAATCATCGTTGTTTAACATTTCAAGTTGTGTTTCTAATAACATACGGAAACGAGTTCGGAATACTTTCGCTTGTTTCTTCAACTCTTCAATATCAAAAGCAACTTTTCTTGATTTCACTAACGCTTCATTAATGATACGATCTGCATTTTTTTCTGCTTCACGTACAATTAATTTTGCTTCTTTTTGTGCATTACGCTTCACTTCTTCAGCAGCTTCTTGTGCGACAATGATAGATTTGTTCAGCGTATCTTCAATATTAGAAAAATGATCTAACTTTCCTTCTAATTGTGCAACCTTTTCTTCTAAAGCTTTTTTCTCACGAATGACTAATTCATAATCTTTGATGATTTGATCAAGAAACTCATTTACTTGATCTTCATCGTAGCCACGAAATCCGCGACCAAATTCTTTGTTATGAATATCTAATGGTGTTAACGGCACAACGCCACCTCCAAGTAGTTATCTAAATTTCCTCTTTCAATTATATCTTTTCTTCGACAAAATAAGAGAATTTCCTTCTAAAAAACCAATCATTTTAGTATACCATACAAAACTCTCCATTTGTCGCGCTTCGTTTTACCTTCTACAGAAAATAATTTACTTCGTCCATACCCTCTAACCGAGAAAACATCCCCTGGAAAACATTCATACGAAGTTTGCTCTACTGTTTTCCAATTGACTTTTACTAAGCCACCTTTTATAAGAGGCTGTACCTTCTGCCTAGATATATGTAGCATTTCAGCTAATAAAACATCTAGACGAAGTGACGAAACAGTCCCAGATTTTTCTCCCCATTTTTCACCTACACGCAAAATTTTCTCTACTTGTATAGGAGAGAGTGTGACTTTCATTTTCCCTATTGATTGTAAGTTCATTTCAATATACGATACAACTTCTTTGGCAACTGCAATTTGGGCACGGTCTTCTTGAAGCAAAATATCACCACATTTTTCCCTTGTTAAACCAAGCGACATGAATGCACCTAATATTTGCCTATGTTCTAGCGTAAAAAACTTGGAAGGATAGTCAATTTCTAATACTTCTACTTGAAATTCCTCTTCATTTAATTCTAGATAATCTGGATAAATTAGTGCTCTTTTCCGTTCGGCTTCAGGCATCGCACCATCAAACCGTACAGCTACATCTCCTTGCCCTATTACCATAGAAACAATTTGTTGCTGTCTTGGATCAAGAAAATCTGTTAACTTGACTTGATGGTACTCAGCAGCCTGTTTCCACTCTAATACTTTATCCACAAAGACCTCTTCATCAGGTCTAAAATGCTCATAGATGCTCATGTATTTAACCTCACACTATAAAAAATAGTTGAATAAACTCACTAAACCACCTCTAGCAAGTTTCAAGGCAACAATAGCAACAAGTGGAGAAATATCAATCATACCAAATGGTGGAATAAACCTTCTAAACGGCTCTAAATACGGTTCGCAAATACGCGCAAGAAAATCTCCAAAAGCTGATTCCTTTGCGCCAGGAAACCATGATAGGAGAATGTAAATAATTAGTGCCCACGAGTAAATCTCGATAGCAGTAAGTAACACTGTTAAAACTGTTGTCATGGCGTATTACCACCTCTTTATATTTGTCTCTTCTTCTTCACCGAATAACTCTGAAATCGCACCAACGATATCAACATTTTCAGGTGTACACATAAATGTTTTCGGGCCTATTTTTTGAATATCCCCGCCTATAGCGTATACAGTACCACTTAAAAAGTCAACGATACGTACAGCTTGATCTGTAGACATTCTTTGCAAATTAATTACAACAGCTCGTCTACCTTTTAAGTGATCCGAAATGCCTTGCGCTTCCGAATATGTACGTGGTTCTAGTAAAACAACTTTTGAAGATTGCTTCGCTGTTTCAATACTCACTACATTTTGCTTCGGTTGCACTTTCGCAAACGGAACATCTTGTTGTTCTGGGGGATCTTGTTGCTTTTTCATGTCTGTTTGCTCCTTTTCATAACTATATTGAGCTGCTTCTTTTTCTTCCGGTGTGTCAAAAAAGAAGTATTTTACTTTTGACCAACTCATAATAACTTTCTCCTTCCTCCTACGCTTTTCCTACTAAAACCGTTCCCAAACGAATATATGTAGCGCCTTCCTCAATTGCAATCGTGTAATCATTTGACATTCCCATTGATAATTCTTTACATGGTGCATGTAATAATTCTAGCTCCTGCACCTCTGTTTGTAGCATGCGCAATTCCTTAAAGCAGCGACGAATCTCTTCCTCTTCTCCTGTAAACGGAGCCATTGTCATCAATCCTACCACTTCAATCTTATCCAATTCTTGCAAACTTTGAATAAAAGAAATTGTTTCTTCTATCGCCAATCCTTGCTTTGATTCTTCAGATGATGTTTTCACTTGAATAAAGCATTTAACTTTCTTATCAGCACGTTTTTGAATTTCTTTTGCAAGCGAAAGACGATCTAATGAATGTAAATAATCAATCTCATTAATGATTTCTTTTACTTTTCTCGTTTGCAATGATCCAATAAAATGCCAATTCACTTTTGAACCGAAATGCTCGTATTTTTGTAAGAAACCTTCATTTCTATTTTCACCTAAATCAATAATTCCTGTTTCAATTACTTCGCTTGTTTTTTCAATCCCTACAGTTTTTGTAACTGCAACGAGCTTAATATCTTTCATCGAACGTCCAGCTCGTACACAAGATTCTTTAATTACTTCGTTTACATCTGCTAAATTCCCTTGCACTGTCACTTACTTCACTCCTCCTTAAAACCTATGAAACTCAACATTCTCCCCGTCTTACCTTGATCACGACGATGAGAGAAAAATAATTGTTCTTCACAGCTTGTACAAAGAGATGACATTACAATATGTTCTTCTTTTATGCCTGCTTGTACACATAATATACGATTAACTTCTTTTAAATTAATTGCATACTGACCATCAGAAATTACTTTATGAGGAACAGATCCGTTTACTACTTGCTGTGCTGCTGTTAATACACGATCATCAACAACATAACAACATGATCCGATTGCAGGACCAATTGCGACATGAATTTCATCACTTGAAACACCTTCTGCATTCCACTTTTGAATCATTTCTTTCGCAATCTCTGTTACAGTCCCTTTCCACCCAGCATGCGCAAGTCCTATCATATCATGTGATGGTGCATAAAAATAGAGCGGAACACAATCAGCGTAACAAGATGTTAAGAGAACATCTTTGTTAGTCGTATAAATGCCATCCGTTTTTGGAATACCGTCTTCATATGAATAAACGCCTTTCCCTTTTTCTTGCAGTCCTACTTTCTCAACATGATGGTCATGAACTTGTTCAGAGCAAATCCATTTTTCTAATGGTTTTTGTAACTTATTCGCTAAAATGCGTCTGTTTTCATGAACATTCTCCACGATATCATTCACATGTAATCCTAAATTCATCGCATGAAAGGAGCCTGTACTTACTCCACCATCTTTTGTCGTAAATCCAACAGTAATGTTTCCAAGTTCTTTCCACGCTTGTAAATACAGTATACCGTCCGCATATTTAAATGGTTCTCTCATAAAGCGACTCCTTTTAATTAAAATAACAGAAAAAAGTATGGTACTTCCTGTCTATTTTACCATACTTTTATTTTTTCATAATGACAACAGAAAAAAAAGAGGAATTTGTAATATTCTTTATGAAATTGTCGGTGTTTGTATTGATTCTGTTACAGAATTAACATGATCTACTTTTACAAGTATGACATCTTCTCCAATTTTCATAATTTGCTCCCAAGGAATCACAAATTCTACTTCCTTCCCAAAGATTCCAAGCATTCGTGCCTGCTTAGAAATAATAACCGCCCTAATCTTTCCTGTGTCTATATCAATATCAATATCTCCAATATTCCCAAGCCTCTTTCCATCTGAAACATTTACAACATCCTTCATTTGAAACTCCGAAATCCGTATCATATTCATCCTCTCCCTTATATCATGAATCGTAAGTACGCTCTCAAATAAAGTGAAACCTTAATCAGTGGGATTATCCCCATCCCTACTGATTATTAACCCATGCCAATCGGACTTTTACGGGCAGTCCCGCTTCCATCTAACTTTTTACTTCAGCCTAATTTCGAAGCGGATAAACAGTATATAACCGCTACTAATAGAACATCCATTTTATTTTCATTATATGAACCTACCCAATCTACTATGAGCGCAAAATATTATATATAAAAAAGACCTCACCATAACTGGTGAGGACCTTATCCTTGAATCGTCTTATTCATTTGCTTAATAGCAGACTTCTCCAAACGTGATACTTGCGCTTGAGAAATCCCAATTTCTTCGGCAACTTCCATCTGTGTCTTTCCTTGAAAGAAACGTTTTCGAATAATCATTTTTTCACGATCATTTAAACGCTTCATTCCTTCTTTCAACGCCAGTTCTTCAACCCACTGCTCGTCCTTTTGTTTTTCATCCTTTAATTGATCCATAACAAAGATAGGATCTCCTCCATCGTTATAAATCGGTTCAAATAATGAAACCGGATCTTGAATCGCATCTAGTGCAAAAACAATCTCTTCATGTGTCACTTCAAGAACTTTCGCAATATCCATTGCTGTTGGTTCTTTTGAATTTTCAGCAATCAATTTTTCTCTTACTTGCAACGCTTTATACGCAATATCTCGTAATGAGCGAGATACACGAATTGGATTGTTATCACGCAAATATCTACGTATTTCTCCAATAATCATCGGCACAGCATACGTTGAAAACTTTACATTTTGGCCTAAATCAAAGTTATCAATGGATTTCATAAGTCCAATGCAACCAACTTGAAATAAATCATCAACATATTCTCCTCTGTTATTAAATCTTTGGATGACGCTCAGTACAAGACGTAAGTTTCCATTTACTAATTTCTCTCTGGCGCTTATCTCTCCACTTTGCATTTCACGAAATAATTTACGCATCTCTTCATTTTTTAGTACTGGAAGTTTAGCTGTATCAACACCGCAAATTTCTACTTTGTTTCTCGTCAAAGTGTTCCCTCCTATCGGGAGTTGCTGTACAGTGTAAAGTATTTCCTTTGAAGGGGATTTTATGCATACGGTTTTTCCATCATTTTTCACAAATATCATATTTCCTAATGCACAAAAAAAGAATAAGACCAGTCTAGATACCGACTGGTCTTATTCTTCACACCATTTTATTAAATTCTTTTCGTAATCTTTTTATAATTCTTTTTTCCAAACGAGAAATATAAGACTGTGAAATTCCAAGCATATCAGCCACATCTTTTTGTGTCTTCTCTTCGCCACCAGCGAGTCCAAACCGAAGCTCCATAATTTGTTTTTCACGGTCATTTAATTGATGCAATGCTTTCATTAAAAGATGACGATCTACAGTAGCTTCTAAATCTTTTGTAATAATGTCATCATCTGTACCTAAAACATCTGATAGTAACAGTTCATTTCCGTCCCAATCAATGTTAAGCGGTTCATCAAAAGAAACTTCCGAACGATTTTTATTATTTCGACGCAAATGCATTAAAATTTCATTTTCTATACAACGAGATGCATATGTTGCTAATTTAATTTTCTTTTCTGGATTAAATGTATTCACTGCCTTAATAAGACCAATTGTTCCTATACTAATCAAATCCTCAATATTGATCCCTGTATTTTCAAATTTTCTTGCTATATATACAACAAGCCTTAGGTTACGTTCAATAAGCATCGACCTCGCAGCTTGATCTCCATTTGGTAATTTATTCAAAAGAACTGCCTCTTCTTCTTTCGTTAACGGCGGTGGCAACGCTTCACTTCCACCAATATAATAAATTTCATCGGTCTTAATTCCTAATTTCAGCAATACTTTATACCAAAGGTATACCAAATAAAATTTAAATTTCACCATATTATCCCGCCTCTCATAATTAAGCAATTACCATCTTTTTCAAAATCAACATTTTCGGATGTACAATGCATTGATACTCTCCATTAGTAGATAATTGTTGTGTATTTAATCCAATCAGTACTTTGTTTACAACAACCGAACTACCTTCATGATAAACTCGCACACAATCTGGCTTAATTGCCCATAAAAATTGATTCTCTACTCCTACTGCTCGGAAAGGAATTAAACGTAGTTTCGTCGCCCATCCAGAATCATTTTCTGGTATTTGAGGAATTTCTGTTTTGGAATAAATTTGTTCTGTTAACCAAGCTGGCAAACAATGTTCTAATGATGAAATATGCATAATCATAACGGGTGTTTTCGTTAACGGGTCATAAAGTTGGTTCCCACTATCAATTAAACCTGCTAATTCTAGTTCCTCTCCAGCTAATTGAATTTCCACTTTCACGATTTGATCATAGTGTATCTTTGTGACCTCTACGCTTTCTATACGCTTTTTAGAAAAATAATAAATTACTGGAAAACCAAAAATAACAAATACCCAACTAATTGGATCACCGTAAGAAACTGATTTAGATTGAACTAATCCATTTACCATTTCGTTCGTTTGCAAAAAGTAATGCGTTCCAATTAATCCTCCACCAACCATAAAGGTTACAAAATAGAAAGTAAAAACAGTTTGTGTATAATTTCTAAATGTCGAAAACCCAAATGCTGTATACACAATAAGTAACGAGTACAATAGTTTCATAATTGGATGTGTCATCATAGAAGCAAAAGGCGTAAAGGCGAAAATAACAATAGTTGAACCTATAAATGCCCCTAACACAAGCCTCCATCTTTTGATTCTCTTTTTTAACACGGTGGCTGTTAATAAAAGTAAAAGAAAATCAATGCAGGCGTTTAACAACCAGACAATGTCGGCGTAAACAACCAAACAATTCACCTCTTTTTTTAAGTTGAGACTAGTATAATGCATATCCAATAGGAAAGTGTGTCAATTGGTGGAGGGGTTTTTTTGTTATTTTGTGATTTCTAGACATAATCTGTCGGTAAAAAATAAAAATGTATTTTTCATAGAATAATATAAATTTCTTACTTGTATACATAATAATTGAATTATATATATACAAAGTTTATCTTGCTATTTGCGGGCAGTAAGACCCTGCCTCAAAATTCAACTATAAAAAAGTACAGAAGTTAAGTGGGAGTCGGGCTAACAATCATTTTCGGATGAACACCCCCGATTAATTAAAGTTTCAATTTATCACAGCTTATGGCTTAAAAATAGGACTGGGCTCTCCATATGCAAAATAATAAAAAAAGATCTGATTAGCAGATCTTTTCCATTTAGACAACAAAAAAAAGGAGCATGAAAGCTCCTTTTCTTTTATCGTCTACGACGGTTACGTAAGAATGCTGGAATATCGATGTCATCTGAATCTGTATGACGATCATGCACAACCGGCTCTTCACGTTTCATTTCACGCTTAACTTCACGTTGTTTTGAAGGTTGAGCTACTGGTTGTTGTTGCTGTTGTGTGTGATTCGCAGTCGGACGGATAATTGGTTTTGGTGGTTGTGTCGAAGCACTATCATCAAAACCAGTTGCAATTACAGTGACAACGATATCATCTTTTAATCCTTCATTAATAACAGAACCGAAGATCATATTTACTTCTGGATCCGAAGCTGAAGCTACAATGTCTGCTGCTTCTTGTACTTCATATAAACTTAAGTTTGCGCCGCCCGTAATGTTCATAATAACACCTTGAGCTCCATCAATAGATGTTTCTAGTAATGGACTAGAAATCGCTTTTTTCGCAGCTTCAGCAGCACGATTTTCACCATTACCAGAACCGATACCCATTAAAGCAGAACCTCTATTAGACATAATTGTTTTTACATCTGCAAAGTCTAAGTTAATTAGACCTGGTGTAGCAATTAAATCAGAAATACCTTGAACACCTTGACGTAATACGTTATCTGCTTCACGGAACGCTTCTAACATTGGCGTATTTTTATCAACAATCTCTAATAAGCGATCATTTGGAATTACGATAAGTGTATCTACATTTTCTTTAAATGACGCAATACCAGATGCAGCTTGAGTTGCACGTTTACGCCCTTCAAATGTAAATGGACGTGTTACAACACCAACTGTTAACGCGCCTAGTTCTTTTGCAACTTGAGCAACAACTGGAGCTGCACCAGTTCCAGTTCCGCCGCCCATACCAGCAGTTACGAAGACCATATCCGCGCCACGAAGCGCTTCTTGAATCTGTTCTTTACTTTCTTCTGCAGCTTTTTTCCCTACTTCAGGGTTTGCGCCTGCACCAAGTCCACGCGTTAATTTTCCACCAATTTGCATTTTCGTTTCAGCTTTTGATAGATTTAATGCTTGTGCATCAGTATTCACAGCGATAAAGTCTACACCTTGTACACCGTGTTCAATCATACGGTTTACAGCGTTGTTTCCGCCACCGCCGACACCGATAACTTTTATATTCGCTAATTGATCTTGAGTAGTATCAAACTCTAACATGTCGAAATCCCCCTAGAACCTCATTTTTCGTGTCCAATTTTAATCCCATAAATAACGGAATGCACGTTTTACTTTTGACATCATGCGGTCATCATTTTGATTAGTATTGTTTTGATTACGAGTTTTTTGTTTCGCAGGTTGCTGTTGTACCGGCATTGGTGCTGGTACTGGTTCAAAATGTTCTTGCTTTTCCTGCACATTTTTCCCACGTAATTTAGCTTTTTGATAAGAATGTTTAATTAATCCAACTCCACTTGTATATTGAGGCTCACGAACACCAATATAATCAGGAGTTGCTATACGAACATTTTCATGTAAAATATCGTATGCAAGATCAAGAACACCTGGCATAGAAGCTATCCCACCAGTTAGTACATATCCAGAAGCAGCTTGCTTTACTCCTAACTTATGCACTTCATCTTGAACAAACATTAAAATTTCCTCTACACGAGCCTCTATTATATCCGATAATTCCAACTGAGAATATTGTTCTGTTTGATCGCTTCCCATAATAGGAACCGTAAACATCTCTTCTTCAGATGCTGTATCATAAAAAGCATGTCCATATTTCAGCTTAATTTGATCTGCATTTTCTGTTGAAGTTTTCAGCCCAATCGCTATATCCTTCGTTATATGATCTCCACCTAATGGCAATACGCTCGTTGCTTGCAACTCTCCATCTTTAAAAATAGATAAGGTTGTAGATCCTCCGCCCATATCAACAAGGGCTACCCCTCTATTTCTTTCATCCGAAGATAACGCAACTGTCGCTGCCGCTAAAGGTTGCAGACAAATATCAACAATTTCAAGACCTGCTTTTTCTACACAACGAAGTAGGTTATGTAGTAAAGTTCTCGAGCCTGTAATAAGTGTACCTTCCATTTCTAATCTTACACCGATCATCCCGCGTGGATCGTTAATCTCGTCAAGACCGTCTACAATGAACTGTCGAGGTACCACATCAATAAATTCACGTTCAGGAGCAATTGACACAACTTGCGCTGCATCTAGAACGCGTAAGACATCTTCATTCCCGATTTCACGATCTTCATTTGAAACAGCGACTACTCCGTGACACGGGAGCAACTGTACCTGGTTTGCATTGACACCTACTACAACTTGCTCAATGTGGATACCCACCATGCGCTCAGCTTGTTCAATTGCTTTTTTAATTGATCGAACAGTTTCATCTATATCAACTATCGATCCCTTTTTCAAACCATTTGATTTTACGTTTCCAACACCAATAATGTTTAAGCTATCATTAACCATTTCACCAATGATGACTTTAACATTGGATGTACCGATGTCAAGACTAACATATATTTCATTGCTGTTCATTCTTTGGCACCTCCTTCTTTATTTATACCATACAACTCAATATATGGAACAACAATCGCAACTTTACTATTTATAAGAAAAATATTCAACGTCTTTGTACGTTTCCCTTTTTTAACCCTATATTTTTCTTATTTTTATTTAACATTCATTTAAGAATATCGCAGTAACCTGTGAATAACTGCTCTATCTTGAAATAATTATATTTCAAGTGTAAAGATTACCGCCAAGTATAAGTCTACACTAAGATGTACTTGTAGAAAAGTGAAACTTGTACCAATCCTAGTATGAATCTAAGAAAATTTACATTTTTTTCATCAAATTAAGCATTCTTGCAAATTAGCATCCATATAAAAGAACGTTTGTTTCATTTCATACGTAATAACGCAGTAAAAACTATCATTCTATTCTTTCTTTTCTTCAGCACCTAGTTCCTTCGTATATGCACCCACTTCTAAGTCAATTAAAACCTTCTTACCAGGTTCAATTGTTTTTAAAATAAGTGGATAAGCTTCCATTCGCTTTGCGAAATTTTGAATAGTGGTGCTCACTTCATATCCTTCATTCATATATAAAGTAAGATGATCTTCATTTGCGTTCGTTGGTGTATAACGAATTTCAGAAATAGACCTTAAAATAGTTGGCGTTAATTTTTCTAGTTCTGCAATTAATTCCTTCATTTTTTCCTCTTTAAATGGTTCAAAAATTGGTGCTGCAACTGGAAGCTTTCCGTTCGGAAGTACATCGAGTGTTTTCCCATTTTCTAATAACGGTTGTAATTTCCCATCTTTGTTTATATAGCCAATTGTTAAATATTCTTCGATATGAACATCAATTTTGTTTGGGAAACGTTTTTTTACATTTACCTCTTTAATTTCTTTTCGTTTCGTTAAGTTTTCTTCTGCTTTATGTGCTGTTACTCGGAAATAACTCGTATCATATGTCACACCTGATTCCTTCATAACTTGTTCATCTGTCATATAATGATTTCCAAAGACACTTATCTTTTTTATATTACTAAGCGGAGACCGAAAATAAATTAAAAAGAGTACTAATAAAAATAAAATCGATATGTATAAAATTAACCGATGATTAACAGGTTTCTTATTTTTTTTATTTTGATTCTTTAATTTTGGTACACGATCTTGTAGTTTAATCACTTTACTATTTTTCATGTACGATCCCCCTATGTAACATAAAGAACGGCATGTTCCTCATGCCGTTCTTATCTTCTTATTATAACATAAATGATAATGAGCGGAACGAACAACCGTTATCTTCCAATTATTTCTACTTCTGTATGCATATCAACACCAAATTTATCTTTAATTGTACGCTTTACCAATGCGATTAAGTCTAATACATCTTGCGCTGAGGCCACACCAGTATTAACAATAAAATTCCCATGCATTTCAGAAATTTGAGCTCCACCTATTGTATAACCACGAAGCCCTGATTTTTCTATTAAATCTCCTGCAAAATAGGGGACTGGATTTCGAAATATACTTCCTGCACAAGGGTAATTCCAAGGCTGCGTTTCACGGCGATACTCTTTATTCTTTTGCATGCTTCTTACAATTCCCTCGCGTTCGCCTACCTCCAATTGGAATTCAGCTTCCAAAACAATACCAGGGCGTTTCATTTGCAATACAGATGTGCGATAAGAAAAGCCCATTTCGGTATTCGTCAACCAATTAATTGTTCCATTGTCAAACAAAATACGAGCTTTCGTTAATACACTCGATATGTCGGACTTATGAGCGCCTGCATTCATATACACTGCACCGCCAACACTTCCTGGAATACCACTTGCAAATTCCAGGCCCGCTAATCCCTGTCGACTAAGTAAAGTTGACAATTTAATAAGGGGATATCCAGCACCGACTCTTACTCTATGTTTTTCGACTTCTAAATGGTCTAATCCTTCTCCTAAACGAATAACCACACCTTCTATACCTTGATCAGATACGAGAAGATTTGAACCACGACCAATTGCAGTCCACCTTGTCTTGTACTTCTTTACTAACTCTAGAGTCTTCTCAATACCAGCAACATGCTTTGGTACAATTAAAATATCAGCTGGTCCGCCTATTTTCATAGTCGTGTAACGCGCTAACGGTTCATTAACTAACACGCGACCAACATTTGCTTCTAAAAGCTCTTTTACTAATTGTTCCATAGACAATCTCCCCCATATCAAGTCTCCTTATTACAGTAATATGCGGGGCGTTCACCTAATGTTATTTTTTAATAAGCTTGTTCATTACTTCATATAGCTTATTTGCTGCATCTGGAATACCAAGTTGCTTAGTAGCCAGTTTCATATTTTGTAATGTTTGTGTATCCAATAAAATCTCATCAATGTCACGAATAAGCGTTTCAGATGTTAAATCTTTTTCAAGTAGCATTTTAGCTGCTCCTTTATCAACAACTGATCGTGCATTTTTTTCTTGATGGTTATTTGTTACGTACGGACTTGGAATTAATACACTCGGCTTTCCTAACGCTGTTAATTCTGCAAGCGTTGTAGCCCCTGCCCTTGAAACAACAAGATCTACACCCGTCAGTACCTCTGGCATATTATGAATAAAAGGTTTAATAATAACATTATTCGGATTCCCTTTTTGTTTCACGGCTTCCATAACTTTATCATAATGTACTTCGCCTGTTACATATAATACTTCGTAACTTTTATTCCCAAATTGTTCAATCGCTTCTACAAAAGCATCGTTAATCGGTCTAGCCCCGCGGCTCCCACCAAAAATAAGCACGGATTTTTTAGAAAGGGATAGTCCTACCGAACGTTTTCCTTTCATTCCATTTTGGTCCATTACTTCTGATGCACGTGGATTACCTGTCATAACCACTTTTGACTGTGGAAAATGTTCTGCAGCTGCTTCAAAACAAACTGCAACTTTATCGACATAACGACTTAAAAATTTATTCGTTACACCAGGTACACTATTTTGTTCATGGACAATAGTCGGAATACCTAATTTAGCCGCAGCATATACAACTGGCCCACATACGTATCCACCCGTACCAATCACAATATCAGGGTTAAAACGACGAATATATCGTTTACTATCTTGAACACCTTTTAGGAAACGCATCACGGTTTTTACATTATCAAGAGATATTTTTCGTTTAAATCCACTTATAACAATAGATTGGAACGGAATACCCGCTTTCGGTACGATGGTACTCTCTAATCCATTCTCTGTACCAATGTATAAAAATCTTGCTTCCGGATTTAGTTTTTTTATTTCTCTAATTAAAGCAAGAGCTGGATAAATATGTCCTCCAGTACCCCCACCACTTACTAATACTCGCACTACTGATTCCTCCACTTCCCTGTTCTTATTCAATCGTATTTATTTCTATATACATATTGTATTTTCACACACACACGAAAAACCCTGTCTTTTAAACAGGGTTTAATAGCGAGAATGGCGACTTATATTCAATAATACACCTACTGCCATTAACATTAAGGTCAAACTTGATCCACCATAACTTAAAAATGGCAAAGTAATACCGGTAACAGGCATCAGTCCTGTTACAACACCAACATTAATCATTACTTGAATCGCAATCATCGCCACAATACCTACTGCTAAAAACGTACCATATAAATCTGGCGCTCCTAATGCTATACGAATCCCACGCCATAATAATAGACTAAATAATAATAACACAAATGAACCACCAATAAAACCTAATTCCTCGGATAAGATTGCAAATATAAAGTCTGTTTGTGGTTCAGGTAAATAAAGAAATTTTTGTCTACTTTGTCCAAGTCCAAGCCCAAATAAACCACCAGGTCCAATTGCGAGTAACGATTGGATAATTTGAAATCCACTTCCGAGCGGATCCGACCACGGATCTAAATATGATGTGATGCGTTTCATTCGATATGGCGCTGATGCAATTAACCCTACAAATCCCGCTGCACCAAGCAAACCAAACATTGCAAAGTGAAAGACCCTTGCTCCCGAAATGAATATCATAATAATACATGTCCCAACCATTACCGTTCCCGTACCAAGATCTGGCTGTAACATAATTATCCCAAAAGCAAGAAATACAAAACTAAGAGCCGGTAGTAAACCTCGTTTAAAAGATGTAATTAATTTTTGTCGTTCCGCTAAAAATTTTGCTAAGAAAATAATCATCGCGAATTTCATAAACTCTGACGGTTGGATAGAAAATGCCCCGATTCCAATCCAACTTCGCGCCCCTCCACGAACGAGACCTACTCCAGGAATAAGAACTAGAATAAGAAGAACGAAACAAACTAGTAAAATTACTTTTGAATACGTACGCCATACCCAATAATCAATTTTCATCAGAAAAAACATAGCTACTACCCCAAGACTTGCAAATAACAATTGTCTTTTTGCAAAAAAGAATGAATCCCCCATTTTATAAGAGGCCCAAACCGCACTCGCACTATAAACCATAATCATTCCGATTGTTAACAACGCAAGTGTAACGATGATGAGAATAAAATCAGGCGTTTTCTTCATTACCCATGAACACCACCTCTTTGGGCAGAACCTTTGCCCTATGTAACAAAACATCAGTAGGTGTTAGCCTACTGATGTTTTGATTTACTTTATATAAGTTTATGCACAGCTTGTATAAAAATGTCTCCTCTTTCTTCAAATGTTTTAAATTGATCCCAGCTTGCACATGCTGGTGAAAGAAGAATTACATCACCATCGGTAGAATGAGCATAAGCTTTCACTACTGCATCATCTAAAGTATCGACACTTTCAATTACATCTAATCCTGCTTTTTCTGCCGCTCTTACTAATTTTGGTGCAGTTTGTCCAAATGTCACAATCGCTTTGACATGTTTAAAATATGGAATTAAATCATCAAATTCATTACCACGATCAAGTCCACCAGCCAATAATACAATCGGTTGTGTAAATGCAGATAATGCTTTTTCTGTCGCTAGCATATTCGTCGCTTTTGAATCATTATAAAATTTACGATTATTAATCGTTGTTACATATTCTAAGCGATGTTTTACACCTGTAAAACTTTTTAACACAGCAGTAATTGCTTCATTAGAAACACCTAGTAATTTAGCAATACTCATTGCTGCTAAAATATTTTCTAAATTGTGCTTACCAGGTAAAACAATATCACTTACTTTAACTACTTTTTCGCCTTTAAAATAAAGAGCGTTATCTTTTATATACGCACCATCTTCAATTTCTTTCGTCGTCGAAAATAATACTTTCTGTCCTTTACTATATGCCGATAACGCCATGACATCTGCATCATCTGCGTTAATTATACTATAATCTGCTTCAGTTTGGTTTTTGAAAATATTCGCTTTCGCCAAACCATACTCTTTCTTCGTCCCGTGATAATCTAAATGCGCTTCAAATAAATTTAAAAAGGCTGCAATTTTTGGTTGGAACGATTCCACTCCCATCAATTGAAACGATGAAAGTTCCGTAACGACAACTTCATTTTCCTTCGCCAATTGTGCAACTTCACAAGCTACAGTACCTATATTCCCCGCAATAACTGGGTGCTTTTGTCCTTCTTTTAACATTTCAAACGTTAACATTGTCGTTGTTGTTTTACCGTTAGATCCCGTAATCCCAACAAACGGTGCTGCTGAAATGGAATATGCTAATTCAACCTCAGTTACAATTGGAATTTGTTTTTCTTTCGCCGCCACTAAGAGTGGATTAGAATATGGAATTCCTGGATTTTTTACGACAAGTGAAATGTTTCTCTCCAGCAATTCTAATGGATGCCCACCACACACAACATCCATTCCTTCCGCTTGTAACTCAGCTGCAAGTACATTACCCGCTAATGGTTTCCCATCATTTACAATGACGTTTGCCCCTAACTTTTTTAATAAAGTAGCTGCTGCATAACCACTTTTAGCAATACCTAATACAAGAACATTTTTATTTTGATATTCAGTTACAGTTTTCAATTACATCCACACCCCGATATAAATTCCTAGCACAGCTAATAAAAATCCTACAGACCAAAACGTTACAACAACGCGCCACTCTGACCAACCACATAATTCATAATGATGATGTAATGGACTCATTTTAAAAACACGCTTTCCTGTTGTTTTGAACGAAATAACTTGGATAATAACAGATAACGTTTCCGCTACGAATACACCGCCAATAATAACGAGTAACAATTCTTGTTTTAACAAAATCGCTACAGCTGCGATAGCACCACCTAAAGCTAGAGAACCTGTATCCCCCATAAATACTTTCGCTGGATTCGCATTGAATACTAAAAATCCAAGTACAGCTCCTACAACTGCCATACAGAAAATCGCTACTCCAAATTGTTCTTGAGCTACAGCAATAATACTAAATGCTCCGAATGCAATAGCAGCTGTTCCTGATAATAAACCATCTAAACCATCTGTTAAATTAACCGCATTTGATCCACCAATAAGCATAAATAATACGAGAACAAAATACGCCCAGCCTAATTCAAATTTAACATCAGTTCCTGGAATCATGATATACGTGTGAAATGCTTGCCCTTTTCCAATTAAAAAGAACGCAATAGCAATTACAAGTTGACCAATCAATTTTTGTTTTGATGTTAAACCAAGATTTCTTTTCTTTACTACTTTTATGTAGTCATCTAAAAATCCGATTAATCCGTACCCAAATGTAACTAATAATAACAATGATACTTCTGCACCTAAATTGTTAAATTTAATCGCCATAATAAGCGTAGTCACCATCATAGATACATATATGACAATACCACCCATCGTTGGTGTCCCTGATTTCTTTTGGTGTGACTTCGGTCCTTCGTCACGAATACTCTGTCCGAACTTTAACTTTCTTAAAAATGGAATAAATAATGGCGAAAGGGCAACAGAAATTAAAAATGCTACCCCAGCCGTTACTAATAAACCTTGTTCAAGCACATGTAGTCCTCCTCTCATGCTGTTACACTTCGTTGTTTAAACGCTCCGTGATTGCTTCTTTAGCAACTTCACGATCGTCAAAATGATGAACTTCTTTACCAATAATTTGATACGTTTCATGCCCTTTACCAGCAATAATAATAATATCTTCTGCTTTTACTTTCGAGATAGCGGAACGTATCGCTTCTTTTCGATCGACAATTACTTCATAATTATTCCCATTCACATCATTTACCATATCATCTAAAATAGCCTTCGGATCTTCACTTCTTGGATTATCTGATGTATAAATTGCATGAGTTGCATATTCGGTTGCGACACTTGCCATTATTGGTCTTTTCGTTCTATCTCTATCACCACCGCAACCAACGATACAATATACATCGCCTTTTGCAAACTGTTTTGCTGTCTTTAGTACGTTCTCTAAGCTATCAGGTGTATGCGCATAGTCAACAATAACTGTGTAATTTTGTCCACCATCAACAACTTCAAAACGTCCAGGAACGCCAGCAAGCTCTTTAATTACATCAATAATTGTTTGTAAGCTCACTCCTGAAACAAGACCTGCTGCTGTAGCAGCTAACACGTTGTATACATTAAACTTACCAATTAATTTCATCGTAACATTTACAGTTTCATACGGTGTTACAAGTGTAAATGTTGTACCGCCACTCGTCATTACGATATCTCGTGCCATAATGTCGCTTGCAACATCTATACCGTATGTTACAACAGTAGCTGCTGTACTTCTCATATACTCTTCTGCTACTGGATCATCACTGTTTAATATAGCGTATTTTTCACGATTATGATGATAACTATTGCCAAGCTGTGCGAAAAGCAACCCTTTCGCATGTTTATATTCTTCCATCGTTTTATGATAGTCTAAATGATCTTGTGTTAAATTCGTAAATACTGCAACATCATAATCGCACCCGTGTACACGGCCAAGATCTAAAGCATGAGACGAAACTTCCATTACTGTGCTATCCACACCTTGTTCAACCATTTTTGAAAATGTCTGTTGAAGTGTTAGTGCATCTGGTGTTGTATTTTTCACCTCAAATGTTTCATCACCGATTTTCATATTAATCGTTCCAATTAGCCCTGTTTTATGACCATGTGCGCGCATAATTTCATCCATAATATGCGATGTTGTTGTCTTTCCATTTGTACCTGTAATACCGATTAAATGTAACTTGTGCGTTGGTTGGCCATAAAAATAATCAGCTAAAACCGCTAGCGAACGAAAAGTATTTTTCACAAGTACAACTGGAACGTCAACATCAATTGGTCTTTCCGCAACAATAGCAGCCGCTCCTTGTGCGGCTGCTTGCTTAGCAAAGTCATGGCTATCAACCGTATATCCTTTCATACATATAAATAAGCTTCCCTCTTTCACTTTACGTGAATCCGCTTCAATAGATGTTATTTCTGGATTTTCTGTTGGAACAACTGGAAAATCATGCAAACATGATACAAGTGTATGCAACTTCATTTCACTAAACCCTCTCTACATTGTTTATTTATCTCTTATTTTAGCAAGTAACACGTTACCTCCTAGTTATATAAAAATAGGAGGTAAGTGCTACTATAGTCTAATCAATAGATTTATTTATTAATGAGACACTTATCGTCTCAAGTAAAGCAATTTTTCTATAAAGAACTCACTTCCACCAATTGTACCATAAAACACAATCAGTTACCTTTAATTCCCGAAGTAAATTCTAACTTTTGAACCCTCTTTTACTTTAGCTCCTGCTTCTGGTGATTGTTTAATTACTTTCCCACCATCACCACTTATATCAAGCTTCAAGTCTACAAGTTGCGTTTGTAAATCTTTCTTTTTCATACCAATTAAATTCGGAACTTCCACAGTTGGTGTATCGCCCCATTTATATTCTTTCTCAACTTGCTCTTTTCTCGGTTCCACTCCCATTACAGGAAGTGCGTCACGAAGAATATTCCCAACAATAGGTGCTGCTACAACTCCACCAAATTGAGTGACTCCTTTTGGATTATCCACTGCTACATAAACAACAATTTGCGGATCGTCAGCTGGAGCAAAACCGATAAATGATACAATATAGTTATTATCTAAATATTTTCCATCTTTCACCTTTTGAGCAGTTCCAGTTTTTCCACCTACACGATATCCATCAATATAAGCCCCTTTACCCGAACCTTTCGCTACAACATTCTCTAATGCGTAACGAACTTTCTCTGAAGTTTCCTTGGAAATAACTTCCCTTTTCGCAACAGGTGTCTTTTTGCTGACAACTTGATTATTCTTCGGATCAATAAATTCCTTCGCTATATATGGCTGATACAAAGTTCCACCATTTACAGCGGCCGCTACAGCTGCTACTTGTTGAATCGGTGTAACAGAAACACCTTGCCCAAATGAAGTCGTCGCTTGCTCGACTGGACCAACTTTATCTAAATTAAATAAAATACCGCTACCTTCACCTTGTAAATCAATTCCGGTCTTCTGTCCAAACCCGAAATTGCGAATGTATTTAAACAATCGATCTTTACCAAGACGATCACCGAGTTCAATAAATCCTGGGTTACAAGAGTTTTGAACTACCTCTAAAAACGTTTGGCTACCATGGCCTCCAGCTTTCCAACACCGCAATCTAGCTCCGCCAACTTCAGCTGCCCCATCATCATAAAATGTATCTTTCTCTAAGTCTACTAAATTTTCATTCAAGGCTGCAGCTAATGTAATAATCTTAAATGTTGACCCCGGCTCATACGTACTCCATACAGGTAAGTTTCTGTTATATACTTCCGGAGAAACACTTTGGAAATCTGCTGGATCAAAACTTGGTCGACTTGACATACCTAAAATTTCACCATTTTTCGGATTCATTGCAATTGCTATCATACCGTCAGGATTATACGTTGATTCCGCAATATTCATTTCTCTTTCCATAATCCTCGTAATGCGTGAATCAATTGTTAATCCTAAATTCAAGCCGGCTTCTGGTTTTTTGAAATCATCTCCAACGTTAGGCATTCTCTGTCCTTTCGCGTCTGCAAAAAATCGCACATGACCTTTATCACCATTTAGCTCTTTATCATAATATTTCTCTAGTCCCATAAGCCCTTGATTATCACTGCCCGCAAATCCTAATACGTGTGATAAAAAATTACCGAATGGATAGTACCGGATAGAATCCTCTGCAATGTAGACACCCTTTAAACTTAATCCGCGTACTTCTTTCGCTTTGTCATGCGATATTTTCCTTCCGCCTTTATCAAGCCTTACAATCGATTCTTTTTTTGTAATCCGCTTATAAACATCATCTTTTTCCACACCTAATACTGCAGCTAACTTCTCTGCAGTCTCTGCTGGTTTTTCAATTTGCCTCGGCACAACAAAGACGGTCGGTGCACTTTTATTCGTAGCAAGCTCCACACCATTTCGATCTAAAATTTTCCCTCGCTCTGGTTCAAAAGTAATATTACGACTCCATGAATCCTTCGCACGATCCGTTAACATATTTCCAAGAAAAAATTGCACATATCCAAGACGAATATCGATAATGGTGAAAATGAGTATACCCGATATAAGTATAAAAATAAGTCGTTTTCTAACTGTTACATTTGATACACGCATATTGGAACAAGCCTCCCTTACGCCTAGCTTGTTCCAATATATGCTTGTACTTATTTAATTAGAACTTCTTCCCTATTACCATTATGGCTTTTCTGCTTCTTGTTGCGGTTCAAGTGGTGGTACGAGTGTTACACCTAATTCTGTACCAGGTTGCAACAATGTCCCTTCCGCCACACTTTGTTCCGTTACATACCCTGTACCAGAAGGTTTTAAGTTAAGCTTTAATGTTTTTGCTAAATTCATAACATCACGCAGTGCCCATCCCTGTATATTTGGCATTGTAGGCTTATCTCCTACTAAGAAGACTCGATCACCCTTTAATGTTTGTTCAGTTGCTTTTGGCACTTGCTGCTGCACTTTACCTTCACCTAATACGATTGGACGAAGTTTTGCTTTATCAATTGTTTTTTTCGCTTCTTCCATCGTTTTTCCGGTTACATCTGGAACGACAGTTTGTTGTTCTTTCACATATTTTTTCGGGTCTTTTACTTCATTCGGCTTAATCTTTAAGTACTCTAAGCTATTTTTCGTTACATATTTAAAGATATCAGCTAAAGGTTTAGCCCCGTTTTCATCATCTTTTAATTTTGGTTGTTTAACGGCCACATACACAACAAGTTGCGGATCGTCCATCGGTGCCATACCTAAGAATGAGAATATATAATTCTCTCTTCCCGTCATATAGCCACCTTTCCCGTCAGGAATTTGTGCTGTACCTGTTTTCCCCCCGACTGAATACCCATCAACTTTATATGCAGTTCCTGTTCCTTTCGGTGATGTAACAACACGTTCTAGTAATTGCCTTACTTGTGCGGCTGTCTCTTTGGTAACAGGTTTTCCTACTTCTTCTGGTTTATGCTCTAGCTGTACTTTACCTGTTATTGGATCCACAATTTTATCAATTGTATAAGGTTTCATCATTTTACCATCATTTGCAATTGCTGTTGCAGCTTGTACAAGTTGTATTGGTGTAACTGTAGAACCTTGTCCAAATGCCGTTGTTACTTGTTGTATTTGTTGATCAAATAAAATTGTATTTGACCCTTCACCAGATAAATCAATGTTTGTTTTTTCATCTAATCCAAAACCGTGAATATATTTTCGAAAACGCTCTGGACCAAGTTTTTGATCCCCTAAAATTGCGAACGCTACGTTTGAAGATCGCTCTACCCCTTCATCAAAAGTAATAGAACCCCATCCGGCGCCGCCGTTATGATCTTTTATTTTGCGATTACCAACTTGATATGTACCAGACTGATAAAAGTCTTGCCCATTGTATACACCTTCATTAATGGCCGCCGCTAATGTGAAAATCTTCATTGTTGATCCCGGTTCAAACGCATTTGCAATGGCGTCGTTGAAGAAATATTTAATTTGACGATCATTAGGGTCATAACTAGGTTTACTAGACATCGCTAATATTTTCCCTGTCTTCGGATCCGCAACAATCCCTATTAAATTTTCTGGTTCATAATGTTTACTCGCTTCTTTCATTGCGTCTTCTAAATAACTTTGAATACGTTGGTCAAGCGTTAAATACACATTATCTCCATTTTTAGGTGCCTTTACATTCACTTTCCCACCGTCAAGAGATACTCCTTTACGGTCACCTGTATAAGCTACCTCACCATTAGAAGCACCTAAATATTTATCCAAACTCTTTTCTAAGCCAAATTGACCGACTGAGATTCCATTTTCATCAGGTTTCGCATGACCTATGACGTAAGATGCGAAATCACCGTTTGGATACACTCTCGCATTTTCGGTAATAAAAGATATTCCCGGCAATTTCAATGCTTCTATTTGTTCTTTCTTTTCTTTCGTCAAGTCTTTACCCAATGTTCCAAATTCCACTTGACTTTTGCCTTCTTTATTTAAAGTAGCTAAAATTTTATCTTCATCTTTTCCGAGTACTCCTGCGATTTTCTTTGCAGTATCCTCTTTATCCTTAACGGCGTTAGCTCCTTTTAACTCGGCTACAAGTTTATAAGAATTTGCGTCTTGCGCTAGTACATGACCATTTTGATCATAAATTGTTCCTCGATTCGCTTCGAGAACTCCTTTTTTACTATGTTTCTGCTCAGCAAGTTTCTTCAAATCATGATTGTCCACTGTTCCTGTTGCTTGTATGTAAAAAAATCGGGCTAATAACAGCAAAAAGAGCAGGAGGAAAAATATCATAAAATAACCTGCTCCCTTATTGGTATGAAATTTGGTCATATTTCTCTTCATCTTTTCTTCACACCTATTTGCCTTACTTTAGGCCTTTCACATTATTCGCATTAATTTCTAGCCCGTGTTTTTTTGCAACTTCAGCGATACGTTCATAACGACTTAACTTTTCTACTTCAGCCTGCAATTCTTGATTTTCCTTTTGTTTTTTCACAATTTGTTCTTCTATCGTCGCTGCTTCTACATTAACTTGATATAGACCCGCTTTATTCCCAATAAAAGCTACACAAGCATATAATAAAAATCCAATAAACGTTACGTACAATAGCTTTTCAATTCTTGTAATTTTCGTTTTAACTTTTGGCTTAACCATCTGCTGTGGCGGCGCTTGAATTTGTACCTCTTCTTGCGCCTGTTGTTTATACTTTACAGCTAAATTAGTCATACCTCTCTCTCCTTTTTATCGTTTTTCAGCGATTCTCAACTTCGCAGAACGCGCTCGATTATTTTCTTCTAATTCAATGTCAGAAGGTAAAATCGGTTTCCTTGTAATAAGCTTTAATTTCGGCTTAAATTCATCCGGAATAATCGGTAGTCCCTGTGGTAATTGCGGCGTTGTGCTATTTCGCTTAAACGTCGTTTTACAAATACGATCTTCTAAAGAATGGAATGTTATAACACTAACTCTTCCACCAGGCTTGACCATATCAATTGCAGATTCCAACGCTTCTTCAAATACTTTTAATTCATCATTTACAGCAATACGAATCGCTTGAAATACTCGCTTCGCAGGATGTCCACCTGTTCTACGTGCCGGAGCTGGAATACCTTCTTTAATTAATTCCACTAATTCTCCTGTCGTTTCAATAGCCTTATTCTCGCGATAAGCTTCAATTTTCCTTGTTATTTGCTTTGAAAATTTTTCTTCTCCGTATTGGAAGAAAATTCTTACGAGTTGTTCATATGACCAGCTGTTCACAACATCATATGCTGTTAATGGGGCATCTTGATCCATCCGCATATCTAACGGTGCATCATGATGATAACTAAAGCCACGCTCTGGTGTATCTAATTGTGGGGATGAAACACCTAAATCGAATAAAATCCCGTCTACTTCTGTGATACCTAATTCATGTAGTTTTTCAGATAAATAACGGAAGTTGCTCTTCACTGTTACAAATTGTTCACCATAAGAAGAAAATTTTTCCTTCGCATTTTGAATCGCTATTTCATCTTGATCAAATGCTATTAACTTTCCACCATCTGTTAGCTGAGATAATAAATAAGAACTATGTCCTCCTCCACCCAGTGTACAATCTACATATGTACCACTCGGTTTTATATCTAAGCCATCTACTGTTTCTTTCAAAAGTACTGTTACGTGTTTGAACATTGCTGCACCTACTCTTTTTCCAATTAATTATGTTAAATACATTTCTCACTCTACAAACACAATTTACTACTAGAGGATGAAATGCTACTAAAGAACGACTCATTTAACTTCCAACAAGGTAGTACGCTATACAAATCGCTATTTTATTTTATTATATACTAAATTTTATCATTTTTTGCGGGAATTTAAACAAAAACCTGTCGAAAAAGATATTAATCCGTTTACATTTTGTGCTATTTTGTCATATATATATACCTGATACATAGCGATTCATTACATTAACATAAGATGGATAATTCAGAAATATTTCACTTCACAGTTAATTCAACAGAATAAAAATAAAATCCTGCTCAAAAGAGCAAGATTCTATAGTTTTATTACATGATGTTTTCCATCCCACGAAAAAGATTGTTCCATTACCCGGTCAACAAAATCAAGGCCGAACTGATTTAAATAATAACACACATTCCACACACGTTCTTGCGGTGCTCCTAATGGACGAAGCGCGAATTGTAAACGGCGGAATTTATTCAGTTGAACCTCATGTTTCTTCTCAACATTTCTTTTCAACATTTTTTCTAACAGTTCAATTTGCTCATTAATTTTCAGTTCATTTTTCCCCGCAAACTCATTTAACCCTGGATCTATTTTTTTCACGAATTGTTGTAATGATGTATGAATATCCATTATTTCTTTTTTCGCTTCTATAAATCGCTCGTCTATCGGTTCCTCTATTTGATTAGAAAGCCAATTGTCACGCAGATTATCTATATTATTTAGAAATGGATCAATTTCTTGCAAATCTAAATCATATAAATCTGTAGCTATATCTCGCTCCATATAAGTAATTGTAAGCCGCGGAACAACAGGTGGCATTTGGAAACCTACCGTATGAAACACTTGTTGCAATTCACTCCAATAAGCTAACTCCCCTGGACCGCCAATAAACGCTAACGTAGGAAACACATATTCTTGCATAAGAGGGCGCGTTACAACATTATTACTAAAACGTTCTGGACTTCTTTCCATCTCTTCCATCAATTCTTCATACGAAAATGAATGCACTCCATCTTTTCCAATAAACTTCCCTTGATTCTCTTCAAGCAATACTCGCTCATTATCAATTTCCATAAATATATGCACTGCATTTGTCTTCGTTTCAATAATCGGTTTAAATCCTAATTCCTTAAGTACTTCCTGTTGATTACGAAGTCCTACTTGAATTTCTTTATATTTACTTATAATTTGTTGTAAAAACGGCACTTCTAATTTTCTTAATGCAGGATGATGTGAATCTACAAGAATTAAACCAGAATTTGCGAACATTTTCGTAATAAGGTGCGCAAAGAAATCTACATATGTATGCGATTTACCTAAAGCATCATCAACAAATTGTAATACATCCTTTGTAAAATTCGTTTCCGGATATGTTTTAAAAATCTCTTCGACCCATTTTCTACAGTCTTCAATAGAAAACTCAGACTCAGAAGCACTCGCCTTTTTCGGATAACGATCATGAAAAATGGTCTTTTTTATTTTTTTATTTTTCGTTACAAATGTATGATTAATTTCATCCATATCATGGTCTTCACCAGCAATCCAAAAGACAGGAACAACCCGAACCCCTAAACTCTCTTCTTTTTCTTTTGCAAGCTGTAAAATTGAAATGATCTTATGAACTGTATAAAGCGGACCAGTTAATAACCCAGCTTGTTGTCCAGCTATAACTACATATGTATTTTCATCTTCAAGCGCTTTTATATTTTGAATTGTAAATTCTCCCGCTTGCAATTGTGTATTATATTCTAATAAATGCGTTACTAAATCTTGACGGAAAAACTCTCTCTCACGTAAATCATGTAAACGCTGTTTAAAAGCATCCTCTGTTAACAGATAATCAAAACATGACTGTATCTCTTTTTTACCGTTCATATAGTCCGCTACAACACCTTGTAGTGGAACAGAGATTTCTTTTATCTCCATATAATTCTTCCTTTCGTATCCTGTTCTCTCACCAACCCACATTGTATTCAATGTTTCACGTAAAAGCAAAGAAAAACACTTATAATTCCATTCCTTTTATTGCATTGAACAAAAATTGAAGTGTCGGAACAGATTGTTGTTGTTCCTTAGCTTCTTCTAATACATATCCAACAATCGCATTAACTTCCGTTTGTCTATTCGCTCTTACGTCCGCTAACATAGATGAAGTATTATGGGATGTTTTTTCACATACTTGGCATACCATTTTCCATAGCATTTCCTTATCTTCTTCTTTAACAAGAAATGCAACTTCCTGAAATACTTGCTCCATCATTTGATAAAAAAGCGGGTTTGAAATTAACTCCCCGTTCTCAACCCGCAATAATGCCGTCAACGGATTAATACATACATTGACTACTAATTTATTACGCATAATCCCCTTCCAATCATCTTCTATCTGAATCGGAAAATAATCAAAAGGAAAACAATTAAATACCTTTTTAAAACAACTAGATTGACCACGCACTACACCAAACTTTGTAACACCTATTCCAGTATGACGAACTGTATGTCCATCCTCTTTTTTTGCACCATGCTCCACAATCCCGACTGCTATACGTTCATTTCCTATTTTTCGCATAACGTGAAGATGTGACATTCCATTTTGCAAAAAGATTAATGACGATTCTCCCTGCACAAAAGGTAATATATCAGTTACATGATATTGCTTTACAGCAATAAATATATAATCTAACTGTTTATCCAGCATACTTTCTATCGGTAAAATAGATGGAAATACCGTTTCACGTTCTCCATTCCTAATACAAGTTACACCCGTTAAGTTTAATTCTTCTGCTTGCTTATCGTTTCTTGTAAACAACGTAACATCTTGATTACTTTTTTGTAAATAAAATGTATATAGGAGACCAATAGCTCCCGGTCCAACAATTCCAATTTTCATCTTCACACAAAGAACTCATATTAACAAGTGATATAAGTTCCCTTGCCTTTCCCCCTTTATATCTTATTAAATTACAATTACATAGTTGAGGATTCAATTATCTTTTAACAAATGCAACCTCTTCTTTCACTACGTATATACTACCTATATACATAGTTCTATTCTTAGTTTAGCAAATCCTCAAAAAAATAATGAAAGAAATATTCTATCTTCTTCATAAAAATTTAAAAATGAGTTATAATATTATTATAAATATTTTAACTTTTCTGCATTCAACAAGATAAGAAAAGGACGTGATGTAATGGGATTCCCAAAAGTTGAACGCTTGCTCATCAATTATAAAACATTAGATGAATTTAAAAAATTTAAAGGGTGCGGAGCTCAAGAACTATCCATGTTGGAAGAATTACAAGCAAACATTATTGAAAATGATAGTGAGTCTCCATTTTACGGTATTTATTATGGTGGATCGCTAATCGCACGTATGAGTCTATATATGAAAAGGAACGGTGGAGAACCATTTGAAATTACAGGTACTTACCTAGAACTTTATAAACTTGAAGTATTGCCGACTTTTCAAAAACAAGGATTCGGACAAATGCTTGTTAATTATGCGAAACAACTAAAATTCCCAATTAAAACGATAGCACGTATCCAGTCATCTGGTTTTTGGGATAAATTAAGTTTCCAGCCAGTATCAGTAACTGATGGTGATTTTTATATTTGGCATCCAGAAACAAATTCGAATGCGATTACAAACGAAGAATCTGCATAAGAAACAAAAAAACAGCTGTTACGCAGCTGTTTTTATTTCTTTAATTTTTCTAATTCTCCATTCGAGCGAGCGCCATTTCTTTCCGCTACCATTACACTTCTTTTTTGATCGATATAATCAAGTAATGTTCTATATTCTTCCTCATATACTGATAATCGCTCCAGAAGATGTTCTTTCTCTGTTTGCAACGATTCAATTTGTTGTTGCAACACCATTAAAGAGCTTTCATCTTTATAATTTCGCAAAAATTCAATAACATCATTCAATGTAATTGATGTAGGCTCTAATGCCTTTGTCTCTTTCACTTCATAATTTTCTACTTTACGAAGTTGCTTTGCTTCTTCAATACGTTCTTTGTATTGCTTTCTAACATAAGAATTCCACCTAAATCCACATGCTGCTGGTGTGCGAGACAAATGTCTCCCCACTTCTTTAAAGGCAGAAAGTTGCGTTCCACCTTCTTGAATATGCCGGAGTACCACTTCTGCCAGAAGCAAATCTTCATCATCAGTCCAAGCGTCTTGTCTTGTTGTCGCCATCTCTCTAGTCCTCCCTATGCATTTTTTATTAAGCATATGCAGTTACTAGAAAAGATAGAATACAACAAATAAAGAATAAGACAAAAAAAATAAACGTAGAAGATATCTTCTACGTTTATTTTCCCGCAATTACTTGCTGATTACTTCTTTACCTTTGTAAGTACCGCATGCTTTACATACACGGTGAGCTAATTTCGCTTCACCACAGCTTGGGCACTCTACCATACCAGGTACTGATAATTTGAAATGCGTACGACGCTTTCTTTTTACTGTTTTAGAAGTTCTTCTAAAAGGTACAGCCATTCTTCCCACCTCCTTAAAAGAAATAGTTATTTTCATATGAAGGCCTAAACCAGTCTTCCGATTATTTGTCAAAAAACTTTGCAAGTCCTGCTAATCGTGGATCAACAGTCTTTTCTTTGTTTTCTTCCGAAATCACTTGCCAGTCTTGACCTTGCATCGGTGCTCCACCAGAAACATCATCACTGAAAATTTGCATTGGAATCTCCAAAAGTATATTTTCCTTGATTACGGGCAGTAAGTCAAGTACTTCTCCTTCTAAACAATGAATTTCAGCTTCTGTTTCAAATTCTTCTTCCGAAGTTTGGAACACCTCAGTTGTTTTAATGTCAAATGGTAATGTCACATCTACTAAAGAGCGAGAACATGGTAAAACCATGCTTCCAGTTATATGTAGATGAAACGTAAACTTACCGGAGCCAAAATCAACTCTTCCTGTTACATGAGCAGGATTAATTTCACGAATATCTTTCTCGACCTCTTTTAGCTCACTTACATCTACCATTTCATTTAATGTCAATCCTTTATTTCTCAATTTATTCAATTGATGGATGGACCATTTCATATCATATCACCTCAAGGCAACAAACAAAATTATAGCTAGCCATTTTATATTTGTCAATGTTTTTTCTTTACACTATAATGAAGTCATCATAGGAAATAATATATAGACTATCACGTTTTCCAAAAAGATGCTACATCGAAAGGAGAGATTACCATAAAATCCAGTGGTATTGTTGTTGAATATAACCCTTTTCATAACGGTCATGCTTATCATGTGCAACAAACAAAAAAGTTAACACAGTCTGATATTATTATCGCCGTTATGAGTGGTCCTTTTTTGCAGCGTGGTGAGCCCGCACTCATCTCCAAATGGTATCGTACCAAAATGGCCTTAACAAACGGCGTAGACCTCGTTGTAGAGCTTCCATATGCATTCGCAACACAAAAGGCCGAAACTTTCGCAAATGGCGCAATTTCGATTTTAAACGCCCTTGGTGTTTCTGAAATTTGTTTCGGTAGTGAAGATGGACAAGCTGAAAATTTCTACAATACCATCGCTATACAAAAAAATGAAGAAGAGACTTTTAATCGTCTTGTGAAGCAACTTATGAATGCAGGTAATAGTTATGCGAAAGCTACATCTGAAGCCTTTCTACACATCTTACCACCCGAAAAAAACGTGGATATGTCACAACCAAATAACATTTTAGGCTTACAGTACATTAAAGCAATTCTCTTACAAAACAGTTCGATGCAAGCACAAACTATAAAAAGATTCGCCTCTCATTATCATGACGAAACATTTCACGATCAACATATTGCAAGTGCAACAAGTATTCGCAAACAGCTATTTAATGAAAACAGTTCCTCTACAACTATTGAGCCTTTTATCCCGAAAATGACTGCTTCTCTTTTAGAAAACTACAAGCAAAACTACGGGACGTTACATAACTGGGAAAAATACTTTTCATTTTTTAAATACAAACTTATGACGATGTCTTCAGAGGACTTACAACATATATATGAAATGGAAGAAGGTTTAGAGCATCGTATTTTATCAAAAATACAAAACAGTTCATCTTTCTATTCATTCATGGAAGCATTAAAAACAAAACGTTATACATGGACTAGATTGCAAAGAGCTTGTACACATATTTTAACAAATACAACGAAGGAAGAAATACACAAAGCAAATATAGAGCAACATGCGCCGTATATCCGTCTTCTCGGAATGTCACAAAAAGGACAAACTTATCTTTCTAGAAATAAGAAAAAAATAGAACTCCCAATCCTTACTCATACAAAAACATTCGAACATCCAACTTTAGACATAGAACGAAAATCAAATGCTGTATATTTCTCCATAATGCAAGAACCTTTGCGGACACAACTGCTAAAACAAGACGCAACGCATCATCCAATTCGTTATGATGAAATAACGAAAAAATTCCTATAAGAAAAACCTCTCTTCTTCAGAGAGGTTTACTTTGTTTCACCCATTTTTTCCAAATACGTTAATGCATCATCCAGTGTGTCCACCGGTACAATTTTCATCTTCGTTTTAATATCTTTCGCAGCTTCAAGAGCATCTTTATAATTCGATTTCTCTACACCTTTTTCATTTGGCGCAAAAAACACTTCAGCTCCCGCATCACTAGCAGCTACTACTTTTTGCTGAATACCACCAATTGGACCAATTTCTCCTTTATCATTGATTGTACCTGTTCCAGCTATTTCATGTCCGTTTGTTAAATCTTCTTCAACGAGCTGATTATAAATTTCTAGTGTAAACATTAACCCCGCTGATGGACCGCCTATTTCATGGGAATCAATTTTCACTTTCGGATCTACTACTAACTCTCTTTCCGTAACGATAGAGACCCCTATACCGACGCGTCCATTCCCATTAGGGATCGTCTTTACATTTAAATTTTCTTTAAACTGTTTTCCGCCCCGCTTGTATTCAATATTTACTGTGTCCCCTTCTTTTTTCCCTGTCATATACTCAATAAATTGTTCCGTCTTGTCGAATATTTTTCCATCGACAGCTATAATAACATCTCCAAGCTTAAGCTTTCCCTCTGACGGCATACCCTTTGCTACACCAGCAACTAGTACACCTTTATTTTCAAAAGAAACAGAGCGATTTGCACGTTTATAAGCATTATAGATTGCTGCATTTTGCGAATCTTTCATTGCATAATTTTGGCGAAATTGATATTCTTCATCACTCTCGCCTTTTTGCAATATTTCTTCCGCCTTCGAAACGTGTGTATATTTATTAAATTGCGCGGCTATTAAGTTCACCACATTAGCAGGTCCCATTGAGACAGTGACAAGCATGAAATCACCAGACTCTTTAGTTCCACCGTCAACTTGCACGTACGGCGCTAATTTCGCGGCCATACCTGGTTTTGTCACATAATACGGCAAGCGCACATAAACAAGTAGCATCGCCAATATAACCCCTATTAAAATTGCATATATAAACCGAAAACGCTTAAACATTATGTTTCTCCTTCCACTGCTCAATTAGTAAATAAATGTTTGAAATATGTTGTTCCGCTTCCACTTCTCCGACCCTAATAATGTCTTCAATATGTGTAAAAGCACGCGAACTAAATTGTTCCACTGCTGGCCGCATCATTAAATCTGATGCTATTTGCCGATTCATCACAAGTTCATGTTGCATAATTTCAATACTTTGCATAATTACATCATAAATCGATGTAACCTCTCCATTCACCTTAATTGGAGATACATCAACAGCAATAACAATATCAGCACCTAAATCTTTTACAACCGATACGGGAATACGGTCAATTACCCCTCCATCCACTAATAAGCGGCCATCTATTTTTTCTGGAACAAACACCCCTGGTACAGATATACTAGCTCGAACCGCCTCCGCAATCGGACCACTTGTAAAAACAACTTTCTCCCCCTTCAAAATGTCAGTAGCCACAACAGCTGTCGGGATATCTAACTCTTCTAAATTTTTATTATATGTAAACATTTTAATCATATCTTTAATACGTTTTCCAGCAATAAATCCCATTTTAGGAACTGTAAAATCCAAATAATATTTCCTTTTAAAAACAGCGGCCAATCTATACAGTCTTTCAACGTCACAACTCGCTGCATAAAATGTACCAATTAACGCTCCTATACTACTACCTGCTATCATGTGAATAGGGATGCCAGCTTCCCTTAACACTTTTATTACCCCTATGTGAGCAAAACCTTTTGCACCTCCGGATCCAAGCGCTAAACCGATTTTTGGTTCCTTCATTTTTCTCACCCTTTAATTTTTTTCATTCCTTTTTCATACTTATGGTCTAAATTCACCACATATCCACGTATACTGAAATGAACGTTTTTGGGACAAAGGGGGATTTTCTTACATGTACGAAAAATGGAAAACTGCTTTTCTTACCATATCAATGTTGTTTTTAACCTTTTCTCTTGTACTTCACCCCCAAGATGCTTTGCAAGCTTCAATTCGCGGGTTAAATATATGGTGGGAAGTTGTATTCCCTTCACTACTACCGTTTTTCATCATTGCGGAACTTCTAATCAGTATTGGTATTGTAAAATTTATCGGTGTTATATTAGAACCACTAATGCGTCCACTGTTTCGTGTTCCAGGGGTAGGCGGATTTGTTTGGGCAATGGGAATGGCTTCAGGATTCCCCGCTGGCGCCAAATTAAGCGCTAGACTACGCAAGAGCAATCAACTAACACAAATTGAAGCGGAACGACTCGTATCTTTCACAAATTCTTCTAATCCACTTTTTATTTTCGGAGCGGTTTCTATTGGTTTTTTCAATAATCCGAAATTAGGACTCGTATTAGCAGCAGCACATTATATAAGTAACTTTATCGTCGGATTACTTATGCGCTTTTATGGTAATAACGATACTTACATAAAAGACAAACATACGAATCAAAAGCGTGCCTTTCAAAACCCTTTTTCCATCCTCCACCAAACACGTATGCAAGAAAAAAGACCAATCGGAAAACTACTCGGTGACGCTATCGTTTCTTCTATTCAAACATTGCTCATGATTGGTGGGTTTATTATTTTATTCTCTGTTTTAAATAAAATGATTACTGTTTTCAAAATTACAGAAGCGCTTTCTTTTATTATGCAACATATTTTATCATTCTTCCAACTTACATCCCAATTTAGTATTCCGATATTATCCGGTATTTTTGAAATGACGCTCGGAAGCCAAATGATTAGTCAAATTAATGAATCAACACTTCTTCAACAAGCGATGGTAACAAGCTTCATTTTAGCATTTAGCGGTCTTTCTATTCAGGCACAAGTAGCAAGCATATTAGCGGAGACAGATATCCGCTTTAAACCATATTTTTTAGCTCGAATTATCCAAAGTATTCTCGCTCCTATTTTCACTTTTATATTTTGGGGACCATTTTATGAAAAAGTTCATTCTTTCTCGCCTACGCAAGAAGATCTTCCGGTATTTTTATTGAATCATTCTTATACACTAACTGATATTTGGACATCATTTATACACTACGGACCAATCTTCACCTTATTTTGTTTATATTTGTATGTCATCTTATTATTTTTACGCATTCATAAAGAAAAACCCCGTTCACTTTAACGGGGTTTTAAACTTTTCTTTTAAAGCACGCTCTACAATCGGAGGAACAAGGTCTACTACACTCCCACCATATCTCGCAACTTCTTTCACAATACTTGAACTTAAAAATGAATATTGATTATTTGTCATAATGAAGAAGGTTTCGATACTTTCGTCTAGTTTTCGATTCATTGAAGTAATTTGCATCTCATATTCAAAATCAGAAACTGCTCGTAAACCACGTAATATTGCATTTGCATTACGCATTTTTGCATATTCCACCAATAATCCACTATGTGAATCAATTTTTACATTCGGAATATCCTTTGTCGCCTCCCGAATTAACTCTAGGCGTTCTTCTACCGAAAAGAATGGTTTTTTTGATGAATTGTTTAAAACAACTACATATACTTCATCAAATACTTTTGCTCCCCTTTTAATAATATCCAAATGTCCAAGGGTAATTGGATCAAAACTCCCTGAAGAAATAGCTATACTTGTCATTCTGTCCCCTCACCTTCATACTTATAAATCGAAATTGCTGTAATCCCGTAGTTTTCTGCCCGTACTTTTACAAGTTCTCCTATAGAATCAGGTAAAACCACGTCATCCCCATGCTCTGCCATAATGATGCCATCTTTATTTAACAATCCATGTTGATCCATTACACTAACTAAAGACACAATTTTTTGAGCTTTATATGGAGGGTCTATTAGTATAAGATCGAATGATATTTCACGCTTTATAAGCGCCTTTACCGCACGCTCTGCATCATTTCGGTACACTTCAGCTTGTTCTTGTAGTCTACAGCTTTCTAAATTTTGATGAATGACTTTTATCGCTTTACTATCTCGGTCAACAAAAATCGCTTTATCAATCCCTCTACTTATGGCCTCAATTCCAAGACCACCGCTACCACCAAATAAATCAAGAGCGATACCACCATCATAATAAGGACCTATCATATTAAAAATAGATTCTTTCACTTTATCTGTCGTTGGACGCGTTGTATTACCAGGTACCGCTTTAAGTGGGTGCCCTTTACATTTTCCTGAAACTACTCTCATCTGTTGTCACTACCTTTATTTCAATCTATAGAGCGATTACAGCAAATTCATTTCAATTCGGTAACCGCTACCGATTCATACTATTTCATACATTTTTTCATTAATCTGTTATTTAACTAATTGAAAACCTCAGTTAAAATAATCGCTCGCTATTTCTTTCATATCCATTTCACTATTTGCAAGCAACAACCCTCTATGTACATCAGTTCCACTTTACCTTTTTTATCCTATCATAAAATAAAAAAAAGAAAAATAAAAAGCCTAACATAAATTTTAATTTCATTATGTATATCTTCATTTTAGATTGGACATAAATAAATATAACAACATCATTTTCGATGTTGTTGCCAACCGCGGAGAAGACTTACGTTTCCCCATAAGTTCTTCCTCCGGTTTCTCCTCTCCCTTTGCCTTCTTACTAGTAGTACATACTAGTATTAGAAGGGCCCTGCTTTGCAGGGTTTTTTTATTTGTCTACTTTTCATTTAAAAAGTCAGGTGGTACAGTAAAAGAAAGAGGAGGAAAAAATATGATTCAACGCTTTATAGAACTCGGAGAAGGCTACTCTGACTTATATGAATTACTTGAAATTGCCAAAACAAACCAAGAACGTGTAACACATATGTTACAATTCGAAACTGTAAAAAACGAAAAAAAAGTGTGTTCACTTGTTGTAATACTAAAACCGACAACTACTGGTGATTTCCAACCATTATACATATGTCGTGAAGGCATTCCTGTACTTGAAAATAAAAAAAGTAAACGTGTCGTTTTATTTGAAGAAATGGCGGAACAAATAGGGAAAAAAGTTACTCCCTTTACTGTAAAACCATCAACAACTTTCCCTGAAAAAGAACTATTTTTTAATCATCTAATTGGTATTTTACGAATGAACAATTTCATTCCTCCAATGAAATAACACGTTATTTCAAGTAAAAAAATCCCCTGCTAAATTTAGCAGGGGATTTTTTTACTTAGCTATAATCGTATTCTTTTGCCCGATCAGGACGCGAATTTTCGAATTCCGTTTTTAAAAATGGGCGATACGACTGTTCTACTTTTTTTACAAAAGGAAGTTTATTCAATTTTTGCATCATATGCTCAATTTGTTCCATATCACAATATACAACGGCATATTTCAAACGTTTTGATATGTAATGAATGTTACCATATTTCCTTAAAATCTTGGCATGTTTCAATGAATGTAAATAAACAATCATACTTTGTCGTTGCCCGAACATAATCTTCTCCATCTTCTCCTTTTAAAAACTTATATTCTTATATTTTATGAAAACCAATCATAAATTTATGACATTAAAGAACAAACTCTGTATACGTTTTCTTCTATATTCTAAAAAACGGGGTAAATTACCCCGTTTTTTTACAACCACAACCGCCTCCGGTACCACAACCACCGCCACAGCCACCCGCATCAAAAAACGGATTTCCTGTTGGAACTTTAACGGAAGAAGACACCTCAGAACCAATTGCTACACTAACTTCATCTAATAACTTCTGTAAAGTTGTTTCTGCTCTTTTAAAGGTCGCAACCTTATCATGCATATCTACAGAACGCTTTAATTCCCTCATTTTCGTCGAAACGAAAGTATAATCAGGATGATATTTACCAAAACGTTGCACTTCTTCGTATCGCTCTTTCATCGCTGTAAATTGCTGAATTAGCGTCTGAACTTCTATATCTTCTTGTAAATCCTTATAATACTTACGGTAATCTTCTGCTATATCTGAACAGATGATCGCTTTTGCAAGCTGCTCTGCCTTATCTAAAATCAATACGCTTTCCAGCGTCGCTACAATCATGAGAGACACCTCCGAGTATTCATCATAACACATTTGGAACAGAACTACTAATTGAAGTGTCTCACCTAAAAGAAAGATATGATTCTAATTACTTTTCATACAATCTCCTTGCACTCTTATACACTAATATGCTCCGCAATATTATATTTAAGAACATCCCATTTCCCGCTATTCTCTTTCACGTAGCTAATACATGCGTTTTTTAACGGCGTTTTAAATGTAATTTCATTTGGTGCAATTGCGTGTAAAATAGCTTTTATTGCATGTGAATGCGCAACAATGATAATACGTTTATCTCCATGTGCTGCTGCAACCTGTTGTAAAGCCGTAAAACAGCGCTCTACAATTTCTTCATCCTGCTCCATTCCTTCTACATTACCTTCTGTAATTAACTCTCTAACGGCCGCAACTGGTTTCCCAGAAGCTTCGCCAAAATTACGTTCCATAAATCGCTCATCTAATAAAATAGATGGTAATCCAATAGCCCCAGCAATTTCCTTAGCTGTTTCTTGCGCTCTAATTAACGGGCTACTTATAATTATATCCCACGATTCCGCTTGCAAGGCAGCTGCACTTTGACTCGCTTGCTTCTTCCCAACTTCATTGAGTGGAATATCTTCGCGCCCTTGAATAATCTCTTGAAAGTTCCAATCAGTTTGTCCATGTCGTACTAAACAAATTTCCGTCATGCTGCAACTCCTTTTTTAAATAATCCGATTCTATTGTAACAAAAGTTTTGCATAACGGACATAGCTTTCCCTTCCAATTACGTCGTATTTTGCTGCTTCATATACTGGAACATATCAATCATAATTGAAGCAACGGCCAATTGATTTTGAAATTTTTCCACTTTATCTGGTATCGTTTTTTTGAAATGCTGCATGGCAGCTAACTCAAAAGCTTCTTTTTCTTCTGGGTTACGCGTCAATTTCCGGTACCAGTATGGCTGTTCCCGAATATAGCGAGCTAAATCCTCATCAGCTTTTACAAACTCCATAAGCTCTGCTCTCATTCTCTTTCCCCCTAATCCTTTTGAAAGAAAAAAGGATTATTTTCAGAAGTACTTTGTTCTTGCTGCGCACGGTTTCCTTGAAATTGTTGAATAACTTGTTGCACGCTACCAATCGCACTCGTTACATTTGCTAAATGATGTTGCATTTGTTCTACGTCTAGCTTTTTAAAGAAAGAAAGCATTTGCCCCATCACATCAGCAGTTTTTTCCTCTTCTGTTCGATTTTCTTTTTCTTCTTTATTTTCTTTTACCGAAGAAAAAGCAGGTGCTCCATCAGGTCTATATGCTGTCCATATTTGATCTTCTTCACCAAGTAAGTACCATTCTTCATAAAATTGCTGCCAAGTTTTTTGACCACCTCTAACCTCATGAACCATTTTAGGGTGATGGTTTACAAACTCTTTAAACTGTTGAACCGATGGATGTAACGGCCCTTTTGTTGTTGGCATAATCCTCACCTCTTCATGTATATCTACTATATTGTAAGAAAAAAAAGGCACATGGTTCGCCTATTTTTAGACGATTCATGCACCTTTTTATCTTCCTATTTGTGGACAATTAAAGCCCGATTGGTGAAGACTAATAATCAATGAAGGATGCCCCGACTGATTAAAGTTTCATTTTATTTTCGGATAAAGTTTTGAGTATAAAATTTATCATATACCCCAACACCTAATCCAGTAAATTGTTCGTTTAATAAATTCTTTCTATGCCCCTCACTATTTAACCAACCCTGTACCGCCGCAATTCCATCACTATGTTGCGCCGCTATATTCTCACCAGCAAGTTGAAAAGCCACTTGCCCACGTTGCAAGCGATCTCCTAACGTACCAAAAGTAGGTGAATCGTGCGAAAAATAATTATTATCCTTCATATCTTTACTATGGCCAAATGCAACATCTGCAGTTTGTTGATCCAATGTTAACAACGGTAATTGATGACGACTCCGAATAATATTTGTTAAATCGAGAATTTGTTGCATATTTCCATTTTCTACTTGCTTCATTTTTTCTGGCGTCAGCGGCTGTTCCGCTATTAATTCACCTGAATAAACAAGTTGATATGGTCTTTGTCGTAATAACGTTTCATCATCCATATAACGAAGACCAACAAGCTCATGTGTAAAGTGATCAAAGTATAATTGTGCCCATCCATCTTCTACAGGTACTAGCGGTTGTTCCATTACTTCCGTATCAGATAACTCAAATTGATAACTATTCTTTCCTCTTTTTAATGAAATCTCATGTGAAAGTGGATTCTTTTTATATACCTCTTCATACTTTTCATTTATATAATAGGGAGCCACCTTAACTTGCTCACCAGCAACATACGCCGTTACAACTTTACGTTCAGCAACCCCAAATTGAACATACTGAGCTAAATCTTGATTATACACCCACCATTCATATCCATAAGCAGACGGCTCTATTCGAGATGGTTCGCCCCACTTCGCTAATAAATTCTCAGAGTCCCCGCCAATCATATTTAAAACAGTGTCTGTGGATTCTTCATTTACTTGCTTCTTCTTTTTCACAATTTTATTTTCTTGCTTAGAGTGAGATGGAGTTAATATATATTGTGACACGAGTAACTTCCCGTATAAATCAACAGCTAAAATTAAAAATGTAATCATTACGATACGCAATAATTTCTTCAAACGATATACCTCCTGAACAAAGCATAAAATCGAGATATACACAAATCCTTTTATTTCCTTTTTTTGTGTGTACCGTACTCTTTTCACTATATCATATTTTCACGAAAAAAGTCTGGATTATCCCTTTTCTCGCAATACGAATTGCACTTTCTTATTATTCGTACTATTATAAAAATAATGAACTAACATTAAAATAAGGAGGTATTCTATGCAATTTACAAATACAAACTTTACTGATGCAGTCGTTGATCTAACTCTTTTAACTGAGATTATGGAAAACAATCATTTTGTACTTGCCGGACAATGGGATTACGAACGCGTTACATATGATTATAAATTTGAAATATTAAAGGATATTTATTATTTACGTGTACAAGGATTTGCTGTTGAAGGTGACATCGGCGGCAGACACGCTCAAGTAAAACTATTGCCACCCTTATTAGGAAAACATTATTATCCTCATGGCGTTGAATATGGCGATGATGAGATTTTCCCAACGAATGTACTTCAAAAAAGCGAACAACTCCTACAAAATATTGAAAAAGAGTTAAAAGAATTTCAAATTATTGAATAACAAAAAAACTAGCGCATTAACACGATGCGCTAGTTTTTATTTCGTCTGCAAATAAGGAGGTAACTCTTGCAGCTGCTCTTTATCCTTTTCACGCTCTCTACGTGCCCATTTAAAGAACACATAACCGATAATCGTACCGTACACTATTTCCTGGACAATTTTCATAATAATACCACCTGTTTGCTGGTCTTGTACTACCGGCATCCAATGTAAAAATTCTGGTCCAGTTATATTTAAATCTGATAAAGTACCCGCCGGTACACAGAGTTCCATTGCCTTCATCCAAGCGGCCGAATCTGTATATGTTGCAAATAATGGTGCAGTCGCAAAAATTATTAACGCACAAGCTGGCGTTAATAAAATACCATTAGCAAACATGTAACCAAGCTTCTTAATATCACTTAAAGTTTGATATTCTGGCAGTGGATTTAACATCGGCCACCACATCATCATTGCTGCAAAAAACAATATAGCAAGGCAAATAGGATGCGCTATTTGACTTTGTTTTACTGCATCAAAAACAATTGGCAAATGATAAAAGGAAAACAGGCCATTAAATACAAACAACGCAATAAGCGGCTTAGCAAAAAACTTTATCACAATTTGAACGAACTTAAAAGAAGTAATATAACGATATAACCAAACAGGTATACCAAGCAGTAATAACGGAGGCACCGCAATATACATTACTGCCATCTCAAACATATGTGCACTAAATATGATATGACCAATTAAATCAATAGGTCCTCCCTTTACAACATACAAAAGAACAATCCCGGTCGTAAAATAAAAAATTTGCTTCTTACTTACCTTCGTCGCATTTTCAAATCGCGTTCTATACGGTCCAATAATTAAAAAATAACTAATAAGAATCGAGATCATAAATAATAAAAAAATTGGACTCCATAAAGCTTGAAAACCAAATACCCATAAGTTTTCCATTTCCACACCTACCTTTTCAAAATTCTTATATTTCATATAAAAAGAGGGCTTTGATATATCAGAGCCCCCTACTATCACTGTTTAAATCCACACAATTGTCATAAAGGCTAATATTGTTAATAAACCAATTAACAATCCAGAGTACAAGAAGAAACTCGCCGCTTCATGCCCTTTATGACTCATATGCATGAAATAATATAACTGAAATATAACTTGAATGACTGCTAACAATAATATAAATGGAACCGAAAAAATCGGGCTAAATGTTTTCGGATATGCCACCGCTGCAAATGCAACTAATGTTAAAAAAATCATTAGTGAAAATGTAACAACTTGGTGCTTCATTTCCTCTGCACTTTTTCTCTTCCGATAAACAAGATCCACCTTAGGATTATTCGTTTGCTTAACCGCCATTGTTTATCCCACCATTCCCATCAAATATACTACAGTGAAAATAAACACCCAAACTACGTCAATAAAGTGCCAATAAATTGATGCAACATAAAACTTTGGTGCGTTGTATAAATTTAAGCCTCTCTTCGCGTTTCTAAAGATTAATGTTAAAATCCAACATAATCCAAACAACACGTGGAGCCCGTGTGTACCAACAAGAGCATAAAATGCAGAACCAAATGCACTACTTCTCATAGTATGCTTAAATTCATGCGTATAATGATAAAACTCATATATTTCAAACCCCAAAAATCCTAAGCCAAGCAACACTGTTACAAGTAACCAAAGTTGCATTTTCTTAAAGTTAAAATTTTTCATATGATACATTGCGTATACACTCGTTAAACTACTTGTTAACAAAAGCATCGTCATAATGAAAACGAGTGGCATTTGAAACATCTCTTGAGATGTTGGTCCACCATTTGTAGAGTTCTTTAACGCTAAATATGTGCCAAATAAGGAAGCGAACAACACTGTTTCGCCTCCAAGAAATAACCAAAAACCAACAAACTTATTTTTCCCCTCAAGGGTTGCTTTTTCAGGCTCTGCTGGAAATGTTTCATTCGTTAATTTCTCATCTACATGCATTACGCCTTGCCCCCCTTATCATCTAAATCTTCCTTATGAATATGATATCCATGATCATCAATTACTGAACGAAGGAACATTGTACCAAACGTAATGATTAAACCGATAATCGCTACTAATAACCAAAATTTATCTTTGCCACCCTGCATATACATCGCACCGAATGCTGCTATGAATAAGCCTAGAGAAATGATAAATGGTGAAAATGAAGCATTTGGCATATGAATATCACCGGCCGGTTCCGCTGCTGTCATCTCTTTATTACCTTCACGTTTTTCAATCCAAAACGGATCTAACCCGCGAACAAATGGCAATTGCTTAAAATTGTATTCCGGTGTAGGTGCTGGCATTGTCCATTCTAATGTACGTCCATCCCATGGATCACGGCCAGCCTTCTCTTTTGATACCGTTGTTTTTATTACATTGAATAAAAGAACAATCGTTCCAAGAGCCATAAACACAGCTCCGATAGAACTAATCATATTCCCCATTTCCAACCCTTGGCCCTCAAGATATGTGTAGTAACGACGCGGCATACCGATTAGACCTAGGAAATGCTGAATAAAGAATGTTAAATGGAAACCGATAAAGAATAACCAAAATGTTATCTTACCTAATGTTTCATTTAATACTTTATTAAACATAAGTGGCCAATAATAATGCGCACCTGCAAGTAAACCAAATACAACACCACCAACAATTACATAATGAAAGTGTGCTACTACGAAATAATTATCATGAAACTGATAATCAGCTGGTGCAGAAGCAAGCATAACACCTGTAACTCCACCCATAACGAAGGATGGAATAAAAGCTACCGCCCACATCATTGGTGTTGTAAACCTAATACTTCCACCCCACATTGTAAAGAGCCAGTTAAATATTTTAATACCCGTTGGAACTGCAATCGCCATTGTTGCAACCGAGAAGATAGCATTTGCAACAGGCCCAAGACCAACAGTAAACATATGATGCGCCCATACCATAAATCCTAAAAACCCTATTAATACTGTCGCGAACACCATAGAGGAATAACCGAATAATCGTTTTTTCGAAAATGTGGCGAAGATTTCTGAGAATATTCCGAAAGCTGGGAGTATAAGAATGTATACTTCCGGATGACCGAAGATCCAGAATAAATGCTCCCATATAATCGTGTTCCCACCTAGTGCCGGATTAAAGAAACTTGTGCCAAATAAACGATCTAACATTAAAAGTCCTAATCCTACAGTTAATGGTGGAAATGCAAATAAAATAAGTGAAGATGTTACAAATGTTGTCCATGTAAACATCGGCATGCGCATGTACGTCATCCCTGGCGCGCGCATATTAATAATTGTAACAAGGAAGTTAATACCTCCAATTAATGTACCAATACCTGATATTTGCAAGCCGAGTACATAAAAATCAACACCATGTCCTTTAGAAGCTAAAGCTAAAGATGCATACGATGTCCACCCTGCATCAGGCGCTCCTCCTAAAAACCAACTTAAATTTAAAAATAATCCACCAAAGAAAAATAACCAAAATCCGAGCGAATTCAAAAACGGGAACGCCACATCACGTGCTCCAATTTGAAGTGGTACAGCGGCGTTCATAAATGCAAACACGAGTGGCATAGCTGCGAGGAAAATCATTGTTGTACCGTGCATCGTTAATACTTGATTATAAGCATCCCCAACAAGAAAAGCATTGTTAGGAATCGCTAACTGCAGGCGAATAAATAGTGCTTCTATTCCACCTATTACAAAAAACAATCCACCTGCAATTAAATAGAGAATGGCAATCTTTTTATGGTCTACTGTCGTTAAATAATCCCATATGACAGCACCCATCCCCTGTTTTTTTGCTACAGAACTCACGTTTTCAACCTCCCCTTCGCAAATGATCCCTCTTTATTTTTCAATCTTTAACGTTTGTAAATATGCATTTAATGCATTAATTTGATCATCCGTTAAGTTGCCATATTTACCAGTCATTTTATTACCTGGTTTCATATTTTCAGGATCTTTGAGCCATTTTTTTAAGTTCTCTTCATTATTTTCGGCAATACCAGCAACCATATCGCGATCTGCGAAGTTTGCTAAGTTCGGTGCGATACGAGCAGAAGGTGGTCTACTATCATTTGATCCAACTGCATGACAACCAATACAGCTTTTATTAAATATTTCTTGACCCTCTTGCGCCTTTGTAGAAGCTACTTCTTTTTTCCCATCAATCTTCTTCATGTCAGCAAGCCACTTTTTGTACTCGCTTTCATCCAGAGCTTTCACTTTGAACTGCATTAAAGAATGTGATGGGCCACAAAATTCTGTACAAAAACCATTATAAGTGCCCGATTTATCTGCCTTTAACCACATTTTGTTTACATTATCTGTATTTGTATCCATTTTCCCAGCTAAAGATGGAACCCAAAACGAATGTTTAATATCGGCACCCTTCAAATTCAAATACACTTTCTTACCTGTGGGGATAACTAAATCTTGAGAAGTTACTATTTTTTCTGATTTATAAGAAAATTCCCACCAATAAAGATTCGCTGTTACATCAACAACGATAGTATCTTTATCAATATTCTTTTTCTCCATCGCACTTACATCAGCAAGCTTGAATGTATATGTAACAGTCGGAACAGCCAAGATTAACAAAAGAATAATCGGAATGACTGTCCATATAATTTCTAGTTTGTGATTTCCTTCAACTTGCTCTGGAATATAATCTTCCTCACCCTTTTTTTGTCGGAAACGCACAATTACATATAAGAAAATAATAGTAACTACAAGTACTACTCCTACCATGATTGCACTCGCTAGTAAGAGCAAATCATATTGCATTTTTGCTACTTCCCCTTGCGGAATTAAAGTAGACTGAAAAGCTTTACCGCATCCCCCTAACAGTAAAGCCAGCAGTGAAACGAACGAAAGCAGTCGCCACTGTTTCTTCATACAAACAACCCCCACTTTCTTTGTGAATTAGATTGTACTTTATAGTTAAGTAAAGTAAATCTCAACGTAAAGAAATCCAATCATGTCGTTGTCTTAGAAGAATGTAACTACAATCATTGACACAAATAAGATTGTTAAGTAATTCAGGGAATAAACAAACATTTTTACGGACCACTTGATGTCATCTTGCTGACGGAAGCCATAAAGCCCTAATGCGATCCATCCGATGTTAAGCAATGTTGCAATTACCATGAATGTTATTCCAAGTCCACTCATATAAAATGGTAGTGGTAATAAACATACTGTCCAAATCATAATCTGACGTTTCGTAATATCAAATCCCTGTACAACAGGAAGCATTGGGATTCCTGCATTTCGATATTCATCAACACGCTTCATCGCTAATGCGAGGAAATGTGGGATTTGCCAAATAAACATAATTAAAAATAACATCCAAGCAATTGGATGATTTAAAGACGGATCAATTGCCGCCCATCCAATTAAAGGTGGAACTGCTCCTGATATACTACCTACAACAGTATTTAACGTATATTTTCTCTTCGTCCATAACGTATATAAAACAACATATGTGAAGGCACCAATAAATGAGATTAACACTGCCATCGGTGTAGTAAGTAATAAAAATGCAAAGCCAAGAAGTAAAATTACAAGTCCAAATGCAAGTGCAAAGCCAGGTTTATATTTACCTGTTACCGTTGGACGGTTTTTTGTTCTTTCCATTAATGGATCGATATCTCGGTCAATGTAGTTATTTAAACAACATACCCCTGCCATAATTAATGCCGAACCAACGATTGTGAAAAATAACTTATCTAGATTGTCCATAACACTCAATCCATTAAAATGTAAAGCCAACCAAAATCCTGTAAATACAGTAAGTGTATTTGAGTTTACAATCCCCATTTTAACGAGCGCTGATAAATCTTGTAACCGAGTTGTTTCCGGTACAATTGAAACAGCTGACTCATCATGCAGCTCACTTGTTGCATGGTTCATCACTTTAACCCCCTCTTAAACCTATCATCTTTCTAAGCATATATTTCATGTGAAATATTTCGCTTCTATATAGCAATATTATTACAGTAGAAATATTGTTAACCCATTCTACTACTAATCTACGCCCATACTCCAATATATTAAATCACATTTCCCGAACATTTTGTGAAGAAAACATGAACTTTTTGTGTCGAACATTAAAAAACTTTATTTTAATTTATCCTTATCATAACATGATGTTATCTTCTATAATAAACTATTTTGTCATATTTAGCATGTATTCTCCCCATTTCTTTTCAAATTAGCCTGCATTCCTCCTAAAATATGTATTTTAAATCCCATTTTTTTCTTTATAATACGTACGTTGTCCTCGCCCTCCATTTCTTTGCTATTTTATTATTTTTTATATATCATAGGACTGTAGCACGTTTTATTCTATACATAATGGAATGAAAATATTTCGCAATAACTTCATAGCAGAAAGATGGTGAAAGAGATTGCAACGCTTTATTAAATGGTTAGCAGTCATTACAAGTCTCGATTTATTAGTAGTTTTACTAGGAGGCGCTTTAGTTACAAAAACGGGTTCAGGCCAAGGATGTGGCAAATCATGGCCTCTTTGTAACGGTGAATTTGTTCCATCTAATTTATCAATGGAGACTATTATTGAGCTAAGTCACCGCTTAACATCTGGATCAGCCGGAATCCTTGTTACTCTTCTTTGTATCTTGTCCTGGAAATATTATAAACATGTGCGCGAAACAAAGACGTTAGCAATTTTATCCTTCGTATTTTTAGTTGCACAAGCATTAATGGGGGCGGCGGCGGTTGTTTGGGGTCAAATGCCTGCTGTATTAGCTATTCATTTCGGTATTTCCTTAATTTCATTTGCTTCTGTCATCTTGTTAACGTGTCTTATTTTTGAAATTGATCAGAAATTTGATGCACGTTCACTTATTATGGACAAAAAAATGAAATTTCATATTTATGGTGTAACAATTTACAGTTATATCGTTGTCTACACAGGAGCTTTAGTACGTCACGAACGAGCTACCTTAGCCTGTCCAGACTTCCCTTTATGTAGCAAAAGTAGACCTATGCCAACTCAACTACATGAGTGGATTCAAATGGGACATAGAGTTGCAGCGATGTTAATTTTCGCTTGGATACTATATGCGATGATTATCGCTATTCGCCATTACAAGCAGCAGCGTGTAGTATACTGGGGATGGATTATTTCATTTATCCTTGTTACACTTCAAGCTATAGTAGGGATTTTAGTCGTATTTACAAATGCTAGTTTAGCAATGGCATTATTACATTCGCTCTTCATTTCTTGCCTGTTTGCTGTACTATGCTATTTAGTTATGATAGGTACAAGAAGTACAGTCAATGCAAAAGAAACTGAATCAACTTCTAAGCAAACAAAGTAAAACTATAATACCTTGCCAATTCGGCAAGGTATTATTTACACACAAAAAAGAGCTGCTTTCGCACAGCTCTTTTTCTTTATTTTAATGATCTAATTCAATGAGTAAATCTCCCGTTTGAATTGCATCCCCATCATTTACATATACTTTTTTCACTTTACCACTAAATGGCGCTTGAACCGTCGTTTCCATTTTCATAGCTTCTGTAATTGCCATGGAATCACCTTTTTTCACTTCATCGCCTTCTTTTACAACTACTTTAATAACAGTTCCCGGCATCGTTGCGCTAATATGATTTGGATTTTCACGATTCCCCTTCACACGCTGTGCAACAGTTGATTTCACGTTTTCATCTTTCACTACGATTTCACGCGGTTGTCCATTAAACTCCAGGTAAAGCACACGATTTCCATCTGGCTGTGGCTCCCCAATGGAAACTAGTTTAACCATCAATGTTTTACCTTGCTCGATTTCCACATCAATTTCTTCACCAAGTCTCATACCATAGAAGAATGTCGGTGTATCAAGCACAGATACATTTCCATAAATCCCAGCAACTTTTTCGTAGTCCATAAATACTTTTGGATACAATGCATATGCGACTACATCAAAAATTGTTACTTCGCGTCCAAGTTTGTGGAATAACTCTTCTTTTAAAGCATCGAAATCTACTGGTTCTAATAATTCACCCGGTCTTACTGTTAATGGCTCTTTCCCTTTTAAAATAATTTTTTGTAATTCTTTCGGGAAACCACCATATGGTTGTCCTAAATCTCCAGAGAACATTTCAACAACAGATCCTGGGAAGTCCATAGCATGTCCACGTTCTAAAATATCTTGTTCTGTTAGGTGATTTTGAACCATAAATAATGCCATATCACCGACAACTTTAGATGATGGTGTTACTTTTACAATGTCGCCAAACATATCATTAACACGGCGATACATCACTTTAACTTCATCAAAGCGATCTCCTAAGCCAACCGCTTTTGCTTGTTGTTGAAGATTACTATACTGTCCACCCGGCATTTCATGCATATATACCTCTGTGTGAGGAGCATTCATACCACTTTCAAATGGAGCATAATATTTTCGTACATCTTCCCAATAATGAGATAGTTTTTCTAATGAGTCTATATTAACATCTGGCTGTCTTTCGTTTCCACCTAACGCATAGTATAGTGTATTCGCACTTGGTTGTGACGTTTGACCAGCCATTGAACTCACCGCTACATCGACAATATCAACACCCGCTTCAATTGCCTTTGTATACGTTAAAATACCATTTCCGCTCGTATCGTGTGTGTGCAGGTGAATTGGAATCGACACCGTCTCTTTTAATGCTGAAACTAAATCATATGCTGCGTTTGGCTTTAGTAAGCCCGCCATATCTTTAATTCCTAAAATGTGAGCTCCTGATGCTTCCAACTCTTTTGCTAAATTTTTATAATAATTTAAATCATATTTACTGCGTAACGGATCATGAATGTCTCCTGTGTAACACATTGTTGCTTCTGCAATCTTACCAGTATCTCGTACAGCATCAATTGCAACTCTCATGCCTTCTACCCAGTTTAAGCTATCAAAAATACGGAACACATCAATTCCGGCTTGCGCGGAACATTCTACAAATTTTTGAATTAAATTATCTGGATAGTTTTTGTATCCAACTGCGTTTGAAGAACGAAGTAACATTTGGAATAAAACGTTTGGCATTTTTTCACGAAGATCTAGTAATCGTTCCCATGGATCTTCTTTCAAGAAACGATATGCAACATCAAACGTTGCACCGCCCCACATTTCTGCTGAGAATAAGTTTGGTAACATTCTCGCTGTCGGCTCTGCAATGTGATGTAAATCTTTTGTACGAACACGCGTTGCAAGTAATGACTGATGTGCATCACGGAATGTTGTATCAGTTAAAAGTACACGCTTTTGATCTTGTACCCACTTTACTAATCCATCCGCTCCACGCTCATCCAAAATTTGTTTCGTTCCATTTTGCATTGGCTCTGAGTGTATCACATTTGGTATACGAGCATCTGGGAAAATTGGCTTCTCTTTTTTCCCTACTCCTGGGAAGCCATTTACTGTTACTGTACCAATATAATTTAACATTTTTGTTCCGCGGTCTTTACGTTTCGGGAACAAGAATAGTTCAGGTGACGCGTCAATAAATGAAGTGTCATATTCTCCTGATAAGAAGTTTTTATGTTTTACTACATTCTCTAGGAATGGAATATTTGTTTTAATACCACGAATACGGAATTCTTTTAAGTTACGTTCCATTTTTGCAGCGGCTTGTTCAAAAGTAAGTGCCCAAGTAGTAACTTTTACAAGTAAAGAATCGTAGTACGGTGTAATAACTGCACCTTGGAAACTATTACCTGTATCAAGACGAACACCAAAACCACCGCCTGATCGGTACGCCATAATCTTTCCTGTATCAGGCATAAAGTTATTAAGTGGGTCTTCTGTTGTTACACGAGATTGGATTGCAAATCCATGCACAACCACTTCCTCTTGCTTAGGAACACCTACCATTTTGCTATGTAATGCATGTCCATCAGCTATTAAAATTTGCGATTGAACGATATCCACTCCTGTAATCATCTCTGTAATCGTATGTTCAACTTGAACACGTGGGTTTACTTCAATGAAGTAAAACTCATCACCTTTTACAAGGAATTCTACCGTTCCAGCATTTAAATAATTTACATTTTTCGTTAACTTTACTGCAGCATCACAAATACGCTGACGCAAATCATCTGAAAGCGACACGCTCGGTGCAATTTCAACTACTTTTTGATGGCGTCGTTGTACAGAGCAATCACGCTCATACAAATGAACAACATTACCTTCTTCATCTGCTAAAATTTGTACTTCTATATGTTTAGGTTTTTCAACGAATTTTTCAACGTACACTTCATCATTACCAAAGGCTGCTTTTGCTTCTGATTTCGCGCGATTATACGATTCTCTTAATTCTTCACTAGCACGTACAATACGCATACCGCGACCGCCGCCACCAAGGGATGCTTTAATAATAATCGGGTAATCATACTTTTCAGCAAATTCTTCAACTTCTTCTATTGAATTTACTGGACCATCACTACCAGGAATAATTGGAATTTGTGCTAGCTGCGCTTGTGTTCTTGCTTTAACTTTATCTCCAAACATGTCTAAATGCTTACTTTTTGGACCGATAAAGATAATCCCTTCTTCTTCACAACGTTTTGCAAATTGAATATTTTCTGACAAGAAACCATATCCAGGGTGGATTGCATCTACATGATTACTTTTCGCAATCTCAATAATGCCTTCAATATCTAGATAAGCATCAATTGGCTTTTTCCCTTCCCCAACTAAATAGGACTCATCGGCTTTATAGCGATGATAAGAACCGCTATCCTCTTTAGAATAGATCGCAACTGTGTTTAATCCAAGTTCTGAACATGCTCGGAACACACGAATTGCTATCTCTCCACGGTTAGCTACCAATACTTTTTGAATACGTTGCAGCTTTGTCATGATTTTCCCCCTCTATTTTCCTACCACTCTAGAGATAAAATACATACACACTCTAAAGAGCGTGAAGTTCTTCACTTTCTACATTATATTATACTTAGAAAGCTTCACTTTATTTTTATCCATCATACCTTATTTTTCAACAAATGATAAGTTTTCTGATCGATTTGTTTCACAAAAATAGTATAGCATACCTCTTCCTTTTCTAACAACAATATTGTATATCACATTCACTTAAATGTAATATACTTTTCGTTTTACAACAATCAATATTGTATCACATTTAAAATCTAACAAAATAAAAAACACATTGAACTCTAGAGATCAATGTGTTTTTTATTTTACAACAACAAGATGCGGTCCACCTTGTTCTATTTCGTTAGTCAATTTGTTTTGTTGTTTCTCTTGTCGTTTTACATAACTGGCAATATTTAACAGTATACCCATTGCAAGCAGATTAGCTAACAAAGAACTACCACCATAACTTATAAACGGTAATGGTACCCCTGTAAGCGGTATTAACCCAGACATACCACCGACATTTATAAAAGTTTGAACTCCAAACAAACTTGCAATTCCAATTGCTATTAAACTTCCAAACGGATCTCTGCACTTTTGTGCAACCCTAAATGCCCGAATAATAATAAGTAGTAAACAGATTAAAATGACAGCTACGCCTATAAATCCAAGTTCTTCAGATATAATTGCCATAATAAAATCTGTTTGCGGTTCTGGTAAGTATCCATATTTTTGCACACTGTTCCCTAACCCTCTACCGTTTAGCCCTCCTGAAGCAATTCCAATAAATGAATTTATTAATTGGAATCCATCCTTCTGCGGATCGTTAAATGGATCAAGAAAAACGGAAAAACGTGCCTTTTGATACGGGCTTAATGCATAATTCCCGAGAAAATATAGTACCGGAATCCACACTATAGAAGTTAAAACAATTCGTTTAATCCATAAGTTAATCCGGACTCCCGAACAAAGAAACATAATTCCTACCGTTCCCGCAATTAACAAATCGGTACCTAAGTCATTTTGAAGTAAAATTAATCCCATCGCTCCACCAACAACAGCCAGAGGAGGAATTATCCCTTGTACAAAAGCTGTTTGCATTTCTTGTTTCTTAGCAAAAAAGTTTGCTAACGTAATAATAACCGTTATTTTCACAAACTCAGCTGGTTGTATACCTAATATCCATCCTTTTGCACCATTTACGTCCTTACCGAAAAACAAGGCTGCTGATAGTAGACCAATACTCCCTATTCCCATTGCGATTAAAACTATTCTCTTTCTCCACAACTTATAAGGAATGGCAACGATAATCGCTAACATTATCGTTCCAATAGCTAAAGCAATTAATTGTTTTTTTAAAAAGTAATTTGCTGGCCAGTTATGCCTCGAAATCGCAACAATGGAACTAGAACTATATACCATTATTACTCCCAGCACACATAAGATAACAAGAGGAAGTAATAAGGAATAATCCATCGATTTCCATACTTTTTTCATTTCATTTCCTCTTTCTGTTTCAATTTAATTATTGTTGTATTCCATATGTATATAGGTTCTTCCTTCTTTATTATACAAATAAAAAGCCCAAACTATTTCAGTTTGAGCCCCCTTATTTGAACCCGTTATTGTTGTTTGTTTGTAAATGCTTCATGAAGTGCAGACAACTCACGTTCGAGCTCTCCTAACATTGCTTTCCCTTGTTCTTCTCCAATAAGACCAAGGCGAACCGCAAAATCGACCTCGCGGGATAGTCCAAACATTTGTGTGTCTAAAACTTCTTCATATAATGGACATTGCGGCATTGTAAGATTGTCCATTTGTACCTTAATAAGTCTTAAAATCTTCTCTGCATCCGCTTGTAGAAGGGCTAGTGCCTTTTCCTGATGATTTGATACTGTCTCAGACGCCAAATTGATTCCCTCCGTTTCCGTCCTACTCTCTCATATCTATTAATATTAGCGATAGTTTTAATAAATTGCAATAGAAACATTTTTTGTGACAACAGTGCCTAATACTATTATACTGAAAAGTGGGAGTATAACACAAATGGGGGAACAACAATGAGCGAAATTTTATTTATTAATGGAAAAGTTCGTTTTCCAATCACTATCGATCCAACTGTATGGATTTTCGATGATCGAAAAATAGATTTGACAACCTACTTTGATGAAACTAGAGAAGCATCATCCGAATTAGAAACATACTTAAAACATACTTCAGAGCATTGGGATCGCGAAATCCGTGATGGTGCTGCCTTCCCGCCAATACAACAAAGTGTAAAGAAATATAAAAAAGAACAGCTTATTAACGGGACCTTTGGCATACCACTTCATCCATTTCTAAAAAATGCTGAAATTTTAGAAGATGCTACTCATGTCGAAATTGAAACCACAGACAATACAATTACACTTCCGTTAGAAACAGCCCATAAAGCTATTCTCGGTTTTTCAAAAGAAGGTAAACCATTACGAGAAGACGGGCCTGTTCATCTATATTTCCATGATGGATCTAATAGACAAAATCCGATTCGTAACATCCGTAAATTTACAATCATTTAAATTGTATAATTAAAAGGCAAAAAAGGAGTGAGCTTAAGCTCACTCCTTTTTATAATAAATCCGCTGCTAGTTGTGCTAAATTAGAACGCTCTCCTTTAACAAACTTTACATGACCACTAATACGTTGTTCTTTAAACTTCTCTACAACATATGTTAAACCGTTATTATATTCATCTAAATACGGGTGATCAATTTGCTGAGGATCCCCCATTAATACAATCTTACTTTTTTCGCCTACCCTTGTTAATATCGTCTTTACTTCATGCTTCGTTAAATTTTGTGCCTCGTCAATTATAATGAACTGGTCTGGAATACTTCTCCCGCGTATATAGGTAAGCGCTTCTACTTCAATCGAACCCATTCCAGCTAAAATAGCATCTAGCTCCCCAGGCTTTTTCGTATTGAATAAATACTCTAGATTATCAAAAATCGGCTGCATCCACGGTCTTAATTTTTCCTCTTTCTCTCCTGGTAAATAGCCTATATCTTTCCCTACCGGTACAATTGGTCTCGCGACAAGTAGTTTTTTATATAACCCTAAATCTTCCGTTTGCATTAGTCCCGAAGCTAATGCAAGTAACGTTTTTCCTGTACCGGCTTTCCCTGTTAACGTTACAAGTGGAATATCTTCCCGAAGTAGCAATTCTAATCCCATAATTTGCTGCACGTTTCGTGGGCGTATCCCCCACACTTGTTCATTGTGAAAAATAAGTTTTTTTACCTTCTTACCTAAATGATCCACAATCCCAAGTGCAGAACTAGAACCCCCTAGTGCATCTTTCATTACAACAAACTGATTTGGATAAAAAGGATGATTTGCGATTTCAGATAAAGGTAGTTCACCTTTTTCATAAAAATAATCTAACTGTTCTTTTGATATATACCCTTCTAAAAATCCTGAATATATATTTTCCACTTCGATTACTCGGTCACTTAAATAATCTTCGGCCTGCAATCCGATTGCATCAGCTTTTACCCTTACGAGTACATCTTTACTTACTAAAATAACTGATTTCCCGTCCTCTTTTTCTTGTTCTTCTAAAGAGAGGTTTTTCGCTACCGCTAAAATTCGATTATCATTTGTTTTTTCTACAAAAATATCTTGCAGTTGAACAAATGAGCGATGATTTAATTCAATACGAAATGTACCGCCGTTTTCTAACGGAATACTTTCATGCAGCTTTTCTATTTCGCGAAATTTGTCGATTAACTTAGATACATAGCGAGCATTTCGTCCTACTTCATCCATATAACGTTTTTTCGAATCAACCTCTTCTAATACAACTGCTGGAATCACTACTTCATTTGTTGCAAATGAAAAAATAGATAAAGGATCCTGCAAAAGTACATTCGTATCTAACACATAAATTTTATCCAACCTGTTACCCCCTGACTCCACTTTTAAATTTGTAGAACAAGGGTTTCATCCATAAAATATGGACGAACCATTGTTATAATTATATGTACCGTAAAAACGAGGTAGAATCGAAATTCATAGAAATTAAACCTTTTCTTTATTTTTTATTCATTTCTATTCAATATATTACTTTTTATTATAATTTTTCACATTAAATCACAATACTCACTTGTAAAAGTTTATGAACGATGTTCCTATTCATCTTCTTTATAATTCTTTCATTCCAACTAATACTTGGTTATCAAGCTTTTTAGCTGCTCGAAGATCATATGTTTTTTCATATGTTGGTTCAGTAGCAAGTTTCGCACCATAAAACATAACATCACGAACTTCTTGTACATTCACTTCTACTACCGTTAATTTTAGAGGAATCCCTTCCATTCTATCTGTTAAAATTTCACTTTCACCACTTATGGAAAATACGGATTCATTCGCCATTATAGTCAATACAACCCCTGCACTATGCCGTATATTCCCCACAATACGTGAGCGTTGATCTACCGCAAATCGAATACTAGTTTCACTCACTGCATATACCCAAGAAATAGCACTTACGTTAGGAATTTGTTTTTCGAAATCTGTTGTTGCTATCATAACGATACACTCTTTACGCAAAGATTGTACTAAATCACCTGTCAATGTAGGCTCAACTACATTCGCCATATTTCCACCTCCAAATATTATTTATATATCCTTATCATAACCTATTTTTCGAATTGCGAAAATATTATTTTTTCCCGCTATTATTCAAAAACATTATGCTTCCATGATATACTTATACTGATAGAATTCGTATTGAGGTGACGAAATGAGAGTCAGATGTATGATTTGTGATAAAAAAGATATGTTAGATGACGAAAATCCTATGGCAAAAAAACTGCGTAATCGCCCTATTCATACATATATGTGCATGGAATGTACGGAACGAATTGCAGAGCGTACTATGGAACGCCATGCGAGTGGTAATTTCCGATTATATCGTGATAAAAAAGTAGAAGACGATTGGTAAACCGGAAATAAGTCCTTAATCATATAGATAAGGACTTATTTGTATTTTTCTGGTTCACGATTCATCTGATCCAAAAAACAATCAATGGCTTCTACCGGAAATCTTGCACACCTTATTTCTCCATCAATTTCATATGTAATCAAATACATTTCCTCGTTCTTTTCAACTTCTACATTTCGTAATTTATGCTCTTCATATATCATATTTTGAAATAATACATACGTTTCTTCTGCAGCTCTATCATCTGGACGCGCTTCCGCAACAGTTTTAATTGTTAACCAATTATATAGTGCATCTTGTACCGAGCGCATGAAACTCCCCCTTTTCACCCTGCCTTTTGTTGTTTCGCTTGACGTAAACGTAATCTATAAATTCCAAGTACAATCGCCGCTACAACGAGCCCCTCTCCAACTGGTAAAAAAACTGCAAAGAAAGTTAATACCGTGCATCCAATTGCTAAAGATATGTATATTACTATATTTTTTAGCACTGATAGCTTCCTTGCAAATCCTAAATTATATACAAGTGCACTCAATATAATAATTGTTCCATAAAGTAACCACATCCCTAGTTCTGGATTTTCATCAACTTTGCACAATTTCGCGAAAAATGACATTCTTTCTAACACTATCTTTCCTCCCTTCTCATAAAAACAAATTTTCTTTATGTACTTAATACAAGAGTAACTCGCAAAAAAAATACTGTCCACAAAAAAAGAATAAATATTCTAAAAATAAACAAAATAAAAAAACAACTACCTTTTATAAAGGTAGTTGTTTTTTTATTTTTACGCTTCTACAGATTTCTTTTTCTTAGCAGCTCTTTCGCGCTCACTCTTATCAAGAATCTTTTTACGTAGACGAATTGATTCTGGAGTTACTTCACAGAACTCATCATCGTTTAAGTACTCTAATGACTCTTCTAAAGTCATTAAGCGTGGTTTTTTCATTGTTGAAGTTTGATCTTTCGTTGCAGAACGAATATTCGTTTGTTGTTTCATTTTTACAACGTTAACTGTTAAATCATTCTCACGTGTATGTTCTCCAACGATCATACCAGCATATACTTCTGTACCTGGTTCAACGAAGATTACACCACGGTCTTCAACTTGCATAATACCGTATTGTGATGCTTTTCCTGCTTCAAGTGAAACTAGAACACCTTGACGACGTCCACCCACTTGTCCAGCATGTACTGGTTGGTAGCAATCAAATGTGTGGTTTAAAATACCATAACCACGAGTTAATGTTAGGAATTCTGTTGTGTAACCAATTAACCCACGTGCTGGAACCATGAAAGTAAGGCGAACTTGACCGTTTCCGTTATTCACCATATCTAACATTTCACCTTTACGTGCGCCCATTGATTCCATAATAGAACCAGTGTATTCTTCAGGAACATCGATTTGTACGCGCTCTACAGGCTCACTTCTTACGCCATCGACATCTTTAATAATTACTTCAGGCTTAGATACTTGTAGTTCATAACCTTCACGACGCATGTTTTCAATTAAGATAGATAAATGTAACTCTCCGCGTCCAGATACGATCCATGCATCAGGAGAATCTGTATTATCTACACGTAAACTTACATCTGTCTCTAATTGTGAACGAAGACGCTCTTCAATTTTACGAGAAGTAATGAATTTACCTTCACGACCTGCAAATGGGCTGTTATTTACAAGGAATGTCATTTGTAATGTTGGCTCATCAATACGTAATAATGGTAAAGCCTCTTCATGCTCAACCGGACATACCGTTTCACCTACGTTAATGTCTTCCATACCTGAAACAGCTACTAAATCTCCAGCTTTTGCTTCTTCAATTTCTTGACGTTTTAATCCAATGTAACCAAATAATTTAGTTACACGGAATTGTTTTACACTTCCGTCAACTTTCATTAATGCAACTTGTTGTCCTACTTTCATTGTACCGCGGAATACGCGTCCAACCCCAATACGACCAACATAGTCATTGTAATCAAGAAGTGCTACTTGGAATTGAAGTGGCTCTTCGCTGTTATCAATTGGTGCTGGAATATGTTCAATGATTGTGTCAAACAATGATTTCATATTCTCTTCTTGATTTGCTGGATTTGAATCTAAGCTTGCTGTTCCGTTCATTGCTGATGCAAATACAACTGGGAACTCTAATTGATCTTCGTTTGCACCAAGTTCGATGAATAAGTCAACTACTTCATCAACTACTTCATCAGGGCGAGCGAAGTCACGGTCAATTTTGTTTACAACAACGATTGGAGTTAAGTTTTGCTCAAGAGCTTTCTTTAAAACAAATCGTGTTTGTGGCATACAACCTTCATATGCATCAACTACAAGTAGAACACCATCAACCATTTTCATGATACGTTCTACTTCTCCACCGAAGTCAGCGTGACCAGGTGTATCTAAAATGTTAATTCTTTTATCTTCATAGTGAATCGCAGTATTCTTCGCTAAAATTGTAATACCACGTTCTCTTTCTAGATCATTTGAGTCCATTGCGCGTTCTTCAATATGTTCATTCGCACGGAACGTCCCCGCTTGACGTAATAACTGGTCAACAAGTGTTGTTTTACCATGGTCAACGTGGGCAATAATTGCTATATTTCGTAAATCTTGTCGTTTTTTCAACATGTCCAACTCCTAATGTCTTTTTAATCCTTCTCTATTATAAGAGCGAAGGGGATACAATGGCAATCAAAATAAAATCAAGAATGAAAATATAGTTGTATTCTTACTTTTGTGAAAGTAAAATAAGATTGGAGGGTGAAGAAATGGAACACATTCAATATCGCTTTTTATTAACAGCAATTATCGGTGTTATCTTCTTAATTGGTATCGGAATTATGATTGCTGAAAATAGTCCCATCGGCATTATTATTTGCATAATCGGCACATTTGTTACAGTTGGATACGGTTTTGTAACAAAAAGAAAAATGCGTAAATCGCAATAACATTAAAAAGTAAGAAGCTTCTTTATGCCTCTTACTTTTTTTCATTATTGCGATACAAATGGTAATAATTCTTCGTATACTCCTGGTTTTGCAACTAACACACTGCTTTTCTCTACAATAGAAAGAGGCGTTCCCAAGAACGTTGTCACTTTACCGCCAACTTCCTCTACAATAATCTGTCCCCCGCCAAAGTCCCATGGCGATAAGCGCGGTGTTACATATGCGTCTAATCTTCCCGTGGCAACATATACCATTTCTAACGCTGCACAACCATATGACCTCGTACCTCTCGCCTTCTTAACGAGCATCATCATTTTTTCCATATTAAGCAATGGATTATCAGTAAGCCATATCGCATTCAAAGCTATAACTCCGTGCTCTACCGTTCCTTTTTCCAACATGGGAATAGCTAAATCATTGCAAAAAGCCCCTTCTCCCTTTACCGCATGATATAGTTCGTCATGAACTGGATCATAAATAAGACCAATCTTTCCGATACCGTTCTCATAAATCCCGATTGAGATTGCGAAATTTCTTTTTTGATGAACAAAGTTCATCGTGCCATCAATTGGATCAATTAACCAAACAACCCCATTAGAAGAGGTAATCTCATCTCCATAGCCTTCTTCTCCTAAAATATTATGAGCCGGGAATGTTTCTTTAATTTTCCCAATTAAAAACTGCTCCGTTTCTCGGTCCATGTTTGTTACTAGATCAGCTGCATTTGACTTTGTTTCTATAATAAGTGTTTTTTTCAGTGATGCCATTAAATGTTCTCCGGCTTCTCGAATCCACTGTTTCGCGTGTGTATCGATGTCTTTCCATACTTCTTGCATGTTTAAACACTCCGATCTATACTGTTCACAGAAAAAACGAACCCTTTATAAGGTTCGCACCAACTAATTATTTATACATATACTATTATTACGCTTCTAAACGGATCATTTCAAGTCTTAACACTTCTAATTTTTGTACGCACTCTTCTTTTTTCTGTTTGTCGTTATCCATCATAGCATCATATAAAGTTGCTAATTCATAATCTAGCTCCAAACGTAGCACCGGAATTCTCTTTTCAGCATCTGTTCTCTTTAACGCATTAATCACCTGTCTCATTTTTTTGCCTCCTCCCAATATTCGTCTGCCCTCGGACTAGAATTGATTCAATTTTCTGATTTTTTGTTTTATACTATACTATGTTGGATAAATCATCTATGCAACAAAATTATATTTTTTTATTTAAATTTTTTTGTGCTGTTTTTTTTATGAATAGTACAAGCTATGCTAAAATTAAAACAAAATAGGAGTTGGAGGAACAATCATGACACTACAAACATTCACATCAACTGATTTTGAAGTCTTTACTGTTGATGGTCTTGAAGAACGAATGAGCGCAATTAAAACGAATATTCATCCTAAGCTAGAAGCTTTAGGGGAACAATTTGCAGAATATTTATCACAACAAACTGATGAAAACTTTTTCTACCATGTAGCAAAACATGCACGCCGCAAAGTCAATCCACCAAACGATACTTGGGTTGCTTTTTCAACAAATAAACGTGGATATAAAATGTTACCACACTTTCAAATTGGTTTATGGGGTACTCACGCCTTCATATACTTTGGTTTAATCTATGAGTGTCCACAAAAAGTGGAGACGGCTCACGCCTTCTTAGAACATTTAAATGATTTAAAAACAAATATTCCAAATGACTTCGTTTGGTCCATTGACCATACTAAACCAGGTGTAAAACTACATAAAACGCTTGAAACGGAAGTCTTACAAAAGATGATTGAACGTTTAGCTACTGTGAAAAAAGCAGAGTTATTAGTCGGTATTCATATATCACCAGAGGAGTTTTCAGCAATGACCAACGAACAATTCCTTGCTAAGATTGAATCTACGATGCAACCACTCCTTCCTTTATATGCACTTTGTAATCGATAGTAGAAAACGGACAATTTATATTGTCCGTTTTTAGTTGTTATCACATTATAGCACTTCATATTTTATTTTTCAAAATATTTTTACATTTTAATAATCTTTTTTTCTGCTACTTCCTTTGCTTTTTGAATCGTACGATATATAGAATATCCACTTACTTCTTGAAATTCTTTATCAATTTTTTTCTCCGCTGCCTTCGATGGCACAATCTCTTTAAAACGACGATATAATTCCATCAAATCTTCTCTCAAAACTCCTTTTTCGTATACCTTTTCAATCGCTTCATAAAACTTTACAACTGCTACCATTTCTTCATTTGACCAATTGTAATCAAGTGGATATTGATATTCCATTTTTGCACCTCATTCAGTATTCTTTCTTTTTCCATTATGCTACCTTTAAGACAACCTTTTATTCTTCACTATAGCCACTCTGCATTATACACCATTTATCCATTTCAATGGAATTGTCTTCCTCTTTGCAGTATTTAAAATATAACTATTAAACATACTCACCTTGAAAATGCGATTTTTCTATACATCTATAATTATTGGTGATATAATGCTTTTGTTTTATAGAGAATAAAGTGAGACTACCATCCCCAAAAAGGCTTTTGCGAATGGCAGAAAAACAAGTCAAGTTCTAAAAGTTTGTCATCTTAATTTCCTTTTAGAATGAGATGAAATCATATAAAACAAACTCTAATAAATATTACGAAGAAGAAGGGGTGTATAGATTGTCCCAATACGAAACACCATTGTTTACCGATTTAGTTGAGCACAGTAAGCGAAATCCAGTTCAATTCCATATTCCTGGTCATAAAAAAGGACAGGGCATGGATCCTACATTTCGCGAATTTATTGGGCATAATGCATTAGCAATTGATTTAATTAATATTGCGCCGCTCGATGATTTACATCATCCAAAAGGTATGATTAAAGAAGCACAGGATTTAGCAGCCGCTGCTTTCGGTGCAGATCATACGTTCTTTTCTATTCAAGGTACAAGTGGTGCAATTATGACAATGGTGATGAGCGTGTGCGGTCCTGGGGATAAAATCCTCGTGCCACGGAATGTGCATAAATCAGTAATGTCAGCTATTATTTTCTCAGGTGCAAAACCAATTTTCATGCATCCTGAGATTGATCCGAAGCTCGGTATTTCACATGGGATCACAATTCAATCTGTCAAAAAGGCTCTTGAAGAGCACTCAGATGCGAAAGGCTTACTTGTTATAAATCCAACATATTTTGGGTTTGCTGCAGATTTAGAGCAGATTGTAGAATTAGCTCATTCTTACGATATTCCTGTACTTGTTGATGAGGCTCACGGTGTTCATATCCATTTTCATGATGAACTACCAATATCAGCTATGCAAGCAGGTGCAGATATGGCAGCAACAAGTGTTCACAAATTAGGTGGGTCTTTAACCCAAAGCTCTATTCTTAATGTAAAAGAAGGTCTTGTGAACGTAAAGCATGTCCAATCCATTATTAGCATGCTTACGACTACATCAACTTCTTACATTTTGTTAGCATCCCTTGATGTTGCTAGAAAACGTCTTGCTACAGAAGGAACAGCTCTCATAGAACAAACAATACAATTAGCTGAGCATGTTCGTGATGCTATAAATGTTATTGAGCATCTTTATTGTCCTGGAAAAGAAATGCTAGGAACAGATGCTACTTTTAACTATGATCCTACAAAGATAATTGTATCTGTAAAAGATTTAGGTATTACAGGCCATCAGGCTGAAGTATGGCTTAGAGAACATTACAACATTGAAGTAGAACTCTCTGATTTATATAACATACTTTGTCTTATCACATTTGGAGATACAGAAAGTGAAACAGATACACTTATTACAGCATTACAAGATTTAGCAGCAACATATAGAAATAGAGCAGACAAAGGTGTTCAAGTACAAGTAGAAATACCTGAAATACCTGTGCTAGCACTTTCTCCTAGAGATGCTTTTTATTCAGAAACAGAAGTCATTCCATTTGAAAACGCAGCAGGTCGTATTATAGCTGATTTTGTTATGGTTTATCCGCCAGGGATTCCAATCTTTACTCCGGGGGAAATTATTACACAAGATAACTTAGAGTATATTCTTAAAAATTTAGAAGCTGGGTTACCTGTACAAGGTCCTGAAGATATGACATTACAAACATTACGTGTTATTAAAGAGTACAAGCCTATCAGTTGATAGGCTTTTCTTTCACCTTTTTTCTCTTTTTTTCATACGATACTAAAGAATTTGACATTCCCACCCTAATGGGGCAAGCTGACTAACATCAGTGGAATTCTTGCTACCTAAGGCGAAGTCCATTTCTGGTATCGCTGACGTGCAAGATTGCGGTGTGCCATCACCACTCTCACAACAGACCGTATAGGTTCGTGAGCTACGGTACTTATACCATACCGTACAGATTCGTGTTCAGGTGTTTTAGCGTCTTGTTCTTGACGACACATATCATTTTACCGATAGCTTGAATTCGGCTATCGAACTCCCTATGCTATCTTTTTTCAAAGAACACATTGGCGTTTTAAAGACTTGTACTTGTCTGTAGTTAAAGTCTACCAAAATATAAAGTGAAACTTTAATCAGTGGGGTTTTGTTCATCCCCACTGATTATTAGCCTTCACCAATCGGGCGTTTACGGGTAGCAGGGCTCCAGCCGAATTTTGAGGTGGAATTCTTACTGCCCGCAAATAGCGGGATAAATGTTTTTCTATGAAAAAGCGATACTTTCATCCTATGTCTAAAGTCCAATATAGGCTTTCCCGTATCGCGAAATCTGTAACGTATAGGTGGGGATACCATTATGATTGTGATAGGCCGTTCTATTGTACACCCTTATATCACAAATGAATATGAGCCATTTGCAGCTGAAAAACAACAGATTTTATCCATAATGGCGGGAAATCAAGAAGTTTATTCCTTCCGAACAGCCGATGAACTCAGCTTTGATCTTAATTTACGAGTTAATATTATTACTTCCGCGCTAGAACTTTTTCAAAGTGGATTTCAGTTTCGTACGTTTCAACAATCTTTTTGCAATCCTCAGTTTTGGGAAAGAACATCACTTGGCGGATTTCAACTACTCCCAAACATAGCCCCTTCCATTGCCATCCAAGATATTTTTAAAAACGGAAAACTATATGGAACTGAATGTGCCACCGCAATGATTATCATTTTTTACAAAGCATTACTATCATTATATGAGGAAAAAACTTTCAACCGTCTATTCGCAAACCTCTTACTTTATACATGGGACTACGATCGCGACTTAAAGCTCATAACAAAAACGAGTGGCGATATCGTTCCAGGTGACCTCGTTTACTTTAAAAATCCACAAGTTAATCCAGCTACGATTGAGTGGCAAGGAGAAAATACAATCTATCTAGGAAACTTCTTTTTTTACGGACATGGCGTAGGCGTAAAAACGAAAGAGGAAATTATTTATTCATTAAATGAACGAAGGATTCCTTATGCTTTTATTTCAGCTTATTTAACCGATTTTATTACTCGTATTGATAGCCGTATGATGAGTCAATATGCCCCTCCTAACACGCCACAAACATCAATAGGATTTATTCCTATTAGAGATGATGCAATTGTTGCAACAGTCGGGCATACAACTACAATCTATTAAAAAAACGCCTACATGTGTAGGCGTTTTTTCTTAATTATTAAGCTTTTGTATGTTCTGTATGGTCACATTCGCAATGAGATCCACATTTCCCATAAAGTACTGTTGATTTTTCATCTTCAAAATGTGCGATTGTTCCTTCACAAACTTGGCATACGATTGTTCCCATTTTCATTTCCCCCTGAGTTTAAAGAATAATCTACTTATATATGATTAAGCTTTCGCATTTTCTCTACTAGCACAGTCACAATTGGAACCACATTTCCCATAAAGTACTGTCGTTTTCTCATCTTCAAAATGTCCGATTGTTCCTTCACAAACTTGGCATACGATTGTTCCCATTTTTCATTTCCCCCTAAGTTTATGGTCCTAAAAACTTTTAGCTGTCAATTTCCTATCAATTATTGGGCTTTTGTATGTTCTGTGTGATCACATCCGCAAGATCCACATTTCCCGTAAAGTACCGTTACTTTCTCATCCTCGAAGTGTGCAATTGTACCTTCACAATCTTGACATACGATTGTTCCCATTTTTCATTTCCCCCTAAGTTTATAATCCCAAAAACTTTTGTAACCGCTTAACTTTCTGTCTTTATTTTAATATGTTATACTTTTTACGTCAATAGGTTTTTAGTATAACACATTAAATATTTTAAAATTAAATTAGTATGCGATATTAACACAAAAAAACAGCCATATCTCATACGTACGACTGTTTCTTGTTAATTATTCTTCATACTCCGCATGCAAAGAAGTAGACGGAACAAGAAATTTAAAAAACTGAGCTAACTCCTCCGCCTCCTCTTCCGATCCTAACTTAAAAGTTTCCTGTATATATGGAACATTTTCTACATCATCTCTCCCAAGCAAAGTAGATCTCCCTGTTTGCATACAAACAATAAGTGGCTTTCCAAAAAACATATTTGTATAAATAACTCCAAAATCATAACGTGTATCATGCGTCATAAATCCTAAAAATCGTACCTTCACACTTTCATGCTCATCATACAATTTTTCAAACATGAGTTTCCACCTTTCTAAATAACACTTCCTACTCATTAATATATTAAACAAAAAAAGTAATACTCCTTTTAATTGTCAAAAAATTCAGTAGGATGTAGAATGATATTATTCTACTAAGCTAAGGAGGAATTTGTATGCAACACGCCTTTATCACACTTGTACCTAAATCCAATCAACAATCTGTTTCAATAGAAGATGTTAAACACCTTTTTCATAACTATAAAACCGTTACTTCCAAGACTGGTGATCAAATTAATTATGCTTATACAAATACAGCTTTTCCTTATGAAATATTAGATACATCAGCAACAACATTAAAACTCCAATCGAGTCACGATCGATATGATTCTATTTATGTTGGGATTGGAATAGAAAAGGAACAATCTTTTATTCAGGTTTCTTTGCCTACTACAGCAACATTTGGTGATAAAGGAAAAGCAAATGAATTTAGCCGTTTTCTAGCGAAGAAATTAGAAGGAGAGTTACAACTATTTAATGGAAGAACAATGTATTTCTATAAACGTTAATTTAAAAAATAGAGAATATGATTAAAAAAAGTATGCAATTTGAACACGTAAGGAATAATGCCTGCTTTCTTACGTGTAATACAAAACATGCAATCACATATGCCAAATAAAGAAATACGAAAAAGAGAATTACTTTATAATGAAACTTATCACCATTCGATAATGTTAATACAATGGAAAAACCACTCCATAATAGAAAATGATAAAATATAACATGTAATATTCTCATGGAACCTTCTCCTTTGACATGCTCTATTTTATTAATATATGGGATTAAGTTTGAATCAATTACATATTATATAACGGCATATATGCTAACGGTTCATTTAAAGTATTATATATTCATTCGACAAGTACATATAAAGACCTTGCAAGTCATTTTATGAAAATAAAAATACCCCATCTCTTTAAATAAGAGATGGGGTATTTACATTACTTAAATTATTTTACAATGTGAATTGGCATTCCAAGAGCAACTTCAGCTGCTTCCATTGTGATTTCACCTAATGTTGGGTGAGCATGGATTGTTTGAGCGATATCTTCAGCTGTCATTCCAGCTTCGATAGCTAAACCAATCTCAGAGATAATATCAGAAGCACCTGCACCTGCAACTTGTGCACCTACAAGAAGACCATCTTCTTTACGCGTTACAAGTTGTAAGAAACCGTCAGTGCTGTTTAATGATAACGCACGACCGTTTGCAGCGAATGGGAACTTAGATACAGCTACTGTCATTCCTGCTTCTTCAGCTTGTTTCTTAGTGTAACCAACAGATGCTAATTCTGGATCAGTGAAGCATACTGCAGGAATTCCGATGTAATCGATTGCTGATGCATGACCACTAATTACTTCAACAGCTACTTTACCTTCGTAAGAAGCTTTGTGAGCTAATGGTGGTCCAGGAACGATATCACCGATTGCATAGATGTTTGAAATATTTGTACGGCATTGCTCATCAATTTCGATAATGCCACGGTCAGTCATTTTAATTCCAACTTGCTCAAGACCGATTTCTTGAGTGTTTGGACGACGACCTACAGTTACTAATACGTAATCTGCTTCTACAGTTTGGATTTCACCGTTAACTTCAAAGCTAACTTTTACGCCAGTTTCTGTTTCTTCAACGCCTTTAGCCATAGCTTTTGTATGGATATTTACGTTACCTTTTTTCTGTAGAGCACGTTTAACAACAGAGCTCATAGCTTTTTCGAAACCAGCTAAGATTTCGTCGCCAGCTTCTACTACAGTAACTTCTGTACCGAAGTTAGCATATGCAGTACCTAATTCCATACCGATGTAACCGCCGCCGATTACAACAAGTTTTTTAGGAATTTCAGGTAAACTTAAAGCGCCTGTAGAGTTGATAACACGTTTAGAGTATTTGAATCCTGGAATTTCGATTGGTGTAGAACCAGTTGCAAGAACAGCATTTTTAAACGTATAAGTTTGTGCTGCATCTTCAGTCATTACGCGTAATGTGTTAGCATCTACGAAGTAAGCTTCACCGCGAATGATTTCAACTTTGTTACCTTTAAGAAGGCCTTCAACACCGCCAGTTAATTTCTTAACTACGCCGTTTTTCCATTCTTGAACTTTTGTAAAGTCAACTTTTACGTTCTCTGCAGTGATACCCATGTCATCAGAATGCATTGCATTCTCATAACGATGACCTGCATTGATTAACGCTTTTGAAGGAATACATCCAACGTTTAAGCATACGCCACCAAGGTTAGATTTTTCAATAATCGCTACCTTTTGACCTAATTGTGCTGCACGAATTGCCGCAACGTATCCACCAGGACCTGCACCAACAACGACTGTATCTAATTCAATTGGGAAATCTCCTACTACCATTGTTATTACGCCTCCATTACTAATAATTGTGGGTCATTCAATAGACGTTTAATTTGGTTTAATGCTTTTTGAGCAGTTGCGCCGTCAATTAAACGATGGTCAAAGCTTAGAGATAATGCTAATACTGGAGCTGCAACGATTTCACCGTTTTTCACAACTGGTTTCTCAGCGATACGGCCGATACCAAGGATTGCTACTTCTGGGTGATTGATAACTGGAGTGAACCATTGTCCACCTGCAGAACCAATGTTTGTAATTGTGCAAGAAGCACCTTTCATTTCAGTTGGAGCTAAACGACCATCACGTGCTTTACCAGCAAGTTCATTGATCTCGTTAGAAATAGTAAAGATAGATTTACGATCTGTATCTTTAACAACTGGTACTAATAGACCTTTGTCTGTATCAGCTGCGATACCGATGTTGAAGTAATGTTTATGAACGATTTCTTGAGAAGCATCGTCTAAAGCAGTATTCAACATTGGGAATTCACGTAATGCAGATGTTAAAGCTTTTACAACGTATGGAAGGTAAGTTAATTTAATACCTTTGTCAGCTGCAACAGCTTTGAACTTCTTACGGTGAGCAACAAGTTCTGTTACATCTACTTCATCCATTAATGTTACGTGAGGAGCTGTATGCTTAGAGTTAACCATTGCTTTCGCAATCGCTTTACGGATACCACTCATTTTCTCACGAGTTTCTGGATATTCACCAGCTGGGATTGGTTGTGCTTTTGGTGCTTCTTCTTTCGCTGCTGCTGCTGGAGTAGCTTCTACTGCTGCTGGAGCCTCAGTTGCTGCTACAGTTTGTCCACCATTTGCAAATGCATCGATGTCAGTTTTCACAACACGGCCGTTCTTACCAGAACCAGCTACTTTATGAATATCTACACCTTTTTCACGAGCATATTTACGAACAGATGGCATAGCGATTACACGCTCATTTACTACTTCTGCAGTTGCTGCTGGAGTAGTTTCCGCTGCTGGAGCTTCTACTGCTGCTTCTTCAGCTTTTGGAGCTTCATCATGATCGTCACCTTTAAATTTAAGGTTTTCGTATCCAGGAGCATCAAATTTAATTAATGTATCTCCTACAATTGCAACTGTTCCTTCTTCTACAAGTACTTCAAGTACTTTACCTTTAACAGGAGAAGGGATTTCTACTACTGCTTTATCATTTTGTACTTCAAGAAGTACATCATCTTCATTTACTTCATCGCCTGGTTTAATAAACCATTTTACGATTTCACCTTCGTGGATACCTTCACCGATATCTGGTAGTTTAAATTCAAATGCCACGGAATTCAGCCCCCTGATTCATTTCATTATTATGGAATATGTACAAAAGAAACCAGCATGTGCTGATTTCTTTTGCACATGAAAAACTAAAAATTAGAAGTTCATTACTTTGTTAACAGCTTCAACAATATCTTTATGGTTTGGTAACCATACGCTCTCAGCTTGAGAGAATGGGAATACTGTATCAGCAGCTGCAACACGTACAACTGGAGCTTCTAAGTTTAAGATTGCACGGTCGTTAATTTCCGCTACAACGTTAGCTGCAATACCAGCTTGTTTTTGAGCTTCTTGAACTACAACTACGCGGCCTGTTTTTTCAACAGAAGCGATGATTGTTTCGATATCTAATGGTTGAACTGTACGTAAGTCAACAACCTCTAAAGAGATACCTTCTTTTTCAAGTTCTTCAGCAGCTTTTAATGCAGCATGAACCATAGCACCATAAGCGATAACAGATACATCTGTACCTTCACGTTTGATGTCAGCTTTGCCTAAATCAATTGTGTAATCACCTTCTGGTACATCTTGACGGAATGAACGGTACAATTTCATATGCTCTAAGTAGATAACTGGATCGTTGTCACGAATCGCAGAGATTAAAAGACCTTTTGCATCGTATGGAGTAGATGGAATAACAACTTTTAGACCAGGTTGTTGTGCCACTAATCCTTCTAAGCTATCAGCATGTAGTTCAGGAGTATGAACACCACCACCGAATGGAGAACGAATTGTTACTGGAGCAGTCCAACGTCCACCAGAACGGTAACGCATACGAGCTAATTGACCAGAAACTGAATCCATTACTTCAAAAATGAAACCGAAGAATTGGATTTCTGGAACTGGACGGAATCCTTCAAGTGCAAGTCCAACTGCAAGTCCACCAATACCAGACTCTGCAAGTGGAGTATCCATTACACGATCTTCACCGAATTCAGCTTGTAAACCTTCAGTAGCACGGAATACTCCGCCGTTTACACCAACGTCTTCACCAAACACAAGTACGTTAGGATCATTTTTCATTTCAACGCGTAAAGCATCAGTGATTGCTTGAATCATTGTCATTTGAGCCATGGCTTACTTCGACTCCTTTTCTTTGTAAATTTCATATTGTTCAGCTAAGTTGTAAGGCATTTTTTCGTACATGATTTCCATTAAATCAGTAACTTTTTGTTTTGGAGCTTGGTCAGCCTTAGCAATTGCTTGTTTGATATCTTCTTTTGCTTCTTCGATAACTTTCTCTTCAACTTCTTGAGACCATAGGCCTTTGTTTTCTAAGAATGCACGGAATCGTACGATTGGATCTTTTTGTTCCCATTCGTTTTCGATATCTTTTGTACGGTAACGAGTTGGGTCATCACCAGCCATTGTATGTGGACCATAACGGAATGTTAAAGTCTCGATTAAAGTAGGACCTTCGCCATTTACTGCGCGCTCACGAGCGAAAGCAGTTGCTGCGTATACAGCTAATGGATCCATACCGTCTACTTGAATTCCGTAAATACCTGCTGCTACTGCTTTTTGTGCTACAGTTTTAGCTGCAGATTGCTTTTCTACTGGAGTAGAGATTGCATAACGGTTGTTTTGTACAACGAAGATTGCTGGAGCTTTGAATGCACCCGCAAAGTTCATACCTTCGTAGAAGTCACCTTGTGAAGCACCACCGTCACCAGTGTAAGTAATTGCAACAGATTTTTTACCACGTAATTTCATACCTAACGCAACACCAGCAGTTTGGATGATTTGCGCACCGATAATGATTTGTGGAGCAAGTGCATTTACATTCTCAGGCATTTGGTTACCCATGAAATGTCCACGAGAGAATAAGAATGCTTGGTATAATGGTAGGCCGTGCCACACTAATTGTGGAACGTCACGATATCCTGGTAAGATGAAATCTTCTGCTTCAAGTGCGAAATGACTTGCTAATTGAGAAGCCTCTTGTCCAGCAGTTGGTGCGTAGAAACCTAAACGTCCTTGACGGTTTAAAGAAATAGAACGTTGATCTAGTACGCGAGTATACACCATACGGCGCATTAATTCTTTTAATTGATCATCAGATAATTCAGGCATAGCTGCTTCATTCACAACTTCGCCTTTTTCATTTAAAATTTGTAATGTTTCAAATTGAGCTGCGATAGCTTTCATTTGCTCATCAACATTAAATAGGGTCTTTTTTGTTTTAGTACCCATTCCGTTCACCTCTTCCTCTCTTGAACCATATTCTGAAACGCTTTCACTATCTATTAGCTAGACTGAAAGCGCAACAATGTAAACCAACAAATTTGTTTGTCGGTTGAGAATAATTTTGTGTACCTAACAATCTGTACTAATGTTTTTTCAAAAACATATTAATACAATCTTGATCACGTTTTTTAGTTTACAACTATTCTAATTACGATGTCAATTACTTTGAATACGTTTTTTTATAAATAATATGCCGGTTTCCTCTACACAAACGTGTTTTTATTTTTCACATCTGTATTAGTAAGCAATAACCTGCTGTTATATTATTCCCTTTTTAACTTATTTTTTCTCTTAGAATAATATGTAAACGATTTAATTCTCCTTAGTTTTTCTCTCTTCTCAAGAAAATTATACAAACACTTCTTCCTTTTATAGGTAAATACCTATACATTTCTGATCATTCCTCCATACATTATAGTAACCGCAGTATTAGCGGGAAATGATAAAGGAGGTCATCTCATGTACGGATACTCATATTGCTATCCAACAACTTGTTCATATCCTTCCTACGGTTATGGCGGTTCTTGTGGCGGATCTGGAAGCGGCTTCGCCTTAATCGTTGTGTTGTTTATCCTTTTAATTATCGTTGGTGCTGCTTGCATTCGCTAATTAATGTAAAATGAAACAACTATGGAAAGAAACAGACGGCTTTGCCGTCTTTTCTTTTTATTACATAACTTATCTGTAGAAAATTTGTTTCCAAGTAGCTCTTCCTTACTTGCCGATGACTTTTTTTATCTCCTTTGGTAGACTAAAGGAGAAAGGAGAGATTACATATGCTTACAATGAATGAGGTAATTCGTGAAGGAAATCCTATTTTGCGCGACGTCGCAGAAGAGGTCTCCTTACCTGCTAGCGAGGAAGATACAAATACTCTTAAAGAAATGATTGAATTTGTAATAAATAGCCAGGACCCTGAAATGGCTGAAAAATATAATTTACGCCCCGGAATCGGATTAGCGGCTCCGCAAATCGGTATTTCAAAGAAAATGATTGCGGTTCATGTAACTGATACGAACGATACGTTATATAGCTACGCATTATTTAACCCAAAAATCATTAGTCATTCTGTTGAACGTACATATTTACAAAATGGTGAAGGCTGTCTATCTGTAGACCGTGAAGTACCTGGTTATGTCCCTCGTTACACGAGAATTACAGTAAAGGCAACAACGATTAACGGTGAAGACGTAAAACTGCGATTAAAAGGTTTACCAGCAATTGTATTCCAACATGAAATCGACCATTTAAACGGTGTTATGTTCTATGACCATATTAATAAAGACAATCCATTTGTGGCTCCCGATGATTCAAAACCTCTCGAGCGATAATAATAAAAAGGCGGAAGTTAACCTTCCGCCTTTTTATTATATGAAATGGGTTCCACACTTACTTATAACAAGCCAGCCCACTTTAATCCGTGATAAATACCGTCTTCATTAACATCTTTTGTCACATAATTAGCAAGTTTTTTCAAATCCTCATGACCATTCCCCATCACAATGCCCGTTCCTACTGCTTCAATCATTTCTAAATCATTTAATCCGTCCCCAAATGCATATACTTGTTCACGATTAAATCCTATTTTCTCAATAAACTTCTCAATCCCTTTTGCCTTAGAACCACCATTAGGGATAATATCCATTGAATATGCATGCCAGCGTATAAAATGAAAATCTGGATAATGATGAATAAACTTTTCTTCTTCGTTTACTTCACAAAAAAGTAGCGTTTGATAAATATCGCGTTTCTCATAAAAATCAGGTTCATATGCCGGATGATCGAATTGTAAGCTTCCAAAACCTTCTTTTACATAATCATGATATTCCACTGACGCTCTCATTTCTTGATGGTCAAGATATACAAGTGGATATCCTTCTTGTTTTGCAAACTGAGTAAACTTATGTAGAGCATCAGGATGTAATGGATTATTAAATAATACCTCATCCTCAAATACAACATACTGCCCGTTAAAACTAACATAATTATGTATATTGAGTTCCTCACGAATATCTTCAAACATAAATGGCGCACGCCCTGTCGCAATCGCTACATGCACACCTTTTTCTTGTAAATCTCTTACTGCATCTCTTGTAGATTGCGGAATTTTTTTATCATGATCTAATAATGTTCCATCAATATCAAAAAAGACAATTTTATCATTCATTTGTCAAAATCCTTTCTGGCACTCTATATTCCTATTTTGATTATCACTTTTCAAATTTCAAAAAAAAGTATAACATATTAAACATCTGTGAAGAAAGCGTTCACTTTCTGACCTTATTTATGAAATGTGCATATACTATTAGTGAAAAAATGTGGATACTTGTTCGGATGAATTTTCTTTTCTATTCTTCCTCATACTATATCTATAACTAACGGCTACTAATCGTTACTACAAGATAACTTACACTATACTAAAAAGAACAAGATTCACTATTCACTTCTAATCTTCTTTCTTGTATAGGAGACAGAGTTATCATTAGTAATATGCATGTTTTAAATAAGGAAAGGAAGGAGTAATCATGCTGAAGAAGCTGAAGAAAAAGCTCAAGCGTTATTTAAACGATTTAGTCCGTAAGAAGACAATCGCTTAAATTGTGCCCATTTCGGGCTTTTTCTTCATTCTCATTCGAAAAAACATGAAAATCGTGACTGTTTGCTTTATAATAAGTAACAGATAATGCAAAACATAGACAAGGAGAGGTTTTCCAAATGATTTTTAAAGTATTTTATCAAGAAAAATTAACTGAGGTCCCAGTACGTGAAAATACAAAAGTTTTATATTTAGAGGCTACGTCTCAAAAGGATGTTCGTAAAAAATTAAATAAGTTCGCATATAATATCGAGTTCGTTCAGTCTGTTACTGGTGCTCATCTTGAATATGAAAAACAAAACGCTGATTTAATATTAGCGGAGATCGTATAGTCATATGAAATTCCTAAAAAATGATCAAGCTGCCGTTTTTGCCCTCGGTGGTCTTGGTGAAATCGGTAAAAATACATATGCTGTTCAATTTCAAGATGAAATTATTATAATTGATGCTGGAATTAAATTTCCAGAAGACGAACTCCTCGGGATCGATTATGTAATACCAGATTATACTTATTTTGTGCGAAACGAAGATAAAATTAAAGGATTATTCATTACACATGGTCACGAAGATCATATCGGTGGAATTCCTTATCTATTACGTCAAGTAAACATTCCAATTTACGGCGGAAAATTAGCAATTGCCCTAATAAAAAACAAATTAGAAGAGCACGGATTACTTCGTAAAGCAAAACTTTATGAAATTCAAGAAGATGATGTTATTAAATTTAAAAAGACATCTGTTTCCTTCTTCCGTACAACTCACAGTATTCCGGATTCATACGGAGTTGTTGTGAAAACACCTCAAGGACAAGTCGTTCATACAGGTGATTTCAAATTTGATTTCACACCAGTAGGTGAGCCAGCAGATTTAACAAAAATGGCCGAAATCGGAAAAGACGGTGTACTTTGTCTCTTATCTGATAGTACAAACAGTGAAGTGCCAAACTTTACGATGTCTGAGCGCCGCGTTGGTGATAGTATTCAAGATATATTCCGCAAAGTAGACGGTCGTATTATATTCGCAACCTTTGCATCGAATATCCATCGCTTACAACAAGTTGTTGAGGCTGCTGTTGAAAACAATCGTAAAGTAGCTGTATTCGGTCGAAGTATGGAAGCGGCTATTGAAATCGGACAAAACCTTGGTTATATCCGGTGTCCAAAGGATACATTCATAGACACAGCTCAGCTAAACCGCCTACCAGCTAATAAAGTTGTTATGTTATGTACAGGTAGTCAAGGGGAGCCGATGGCAGCACTTTCACGTATTGCCAATGGTACACATCGTCAAATTCAAATTATCCCTGGCGATACAGTTGTTTTCTCTTCTTCACCAATCCCAGGCAATACAATTAGTGTAAGTCGTACAATTAACATGTTGTACCGCGCTGGTGCTGATGTAATCCATGGTAAACTCTCAAATATTCATACGAGTGGACACGGTGGACAAGAAGAACAAAAGTTAATGCTACGTCTTATTAAGCCGAAATATTTCATGCCAATTCATGGTGAATATCGTATGCAACGTATGCATATGAAATTAGCGAATGATTGTGGTATTCCAGAAGAAAATTGTTTCATTATGGATAATGGAGATGTTCTTGCTTTACGTTCTGATGAAGCAAGCGTAGCTGGGAAAATCCCATCTGGCTCTGTCTATATCGATGGAAATGGTATTGGAGATATCGGTAATATCGTATTACGTGATCGTCGCATTCTTTCTGAAGAAGGACTTGTTATTGTAGTTGTAAGCATTGATATGAAAGAATTTAAAGTTGCAGCAGGACCTGATATCATCTCGCGTGGTTTCGTTTATATGCGTGAAAGCAGCGATTTAATCAACGATGCTCAAACATTAATTACAACACATTTAGAAAAAGTAATGGAGCGAAAAACAACACAATGGTCTGAAATTAAAAATGAGATTACAGACACATTAGCACCATTCCTATACGAAAAAACGAAACGTCGTCCAATGATTTTACCAATCATTATGGAAATATAAGAAAAAGGACAATGCCTCCTCGGCATTGTCCTTTTCTCTTATCTTAAAAAATGCTTAAAACGATCTACTTCATCGTCATGACCAATTACAATTAATATATCTCCCGCCTGAACGTTTTCTGTAGCTCGAGGAGATACGATAACTTCTTTTCCACGTTTAATTGCTACAATGTTCAAACCAAACTTCGCACGAATATCTAATTCAATTAAAGAGTGCCCATCAATTTTTTTATTTGCGATAATCTCTACAATACTATGCTCATCTGAAAGCTCTAGGTAATCTAACACATTACTTGATGCGATATTATTAGCAATCCTTTTTCCCATATCTCGTTCTGGATGCACAATATGATCTGCCCCTATTTTACTTAACACTTTTTCATGATAGTCATTTTGAGCTTTTACAGTAATATTTTTCACACCTAATTCTTTCAAAATTAACGTTGTTAAAATACTTGAATTCAAATTATCTCCAATAGCAACGACTACATGATCAAAATTACGAATACCAAGACTTTTTAATACCATCTCATCTGTTGAATCTGCAATTACAGCATGCGAAGCTATATTTGCAAACTCATTAATTTTATCCTCATCTGAGTCAATTGCCATTACTTCCATACCTAATTGAGCTAATTCACGGCAAATACTTCCACCAAAACGTCCAAGCCCAATAACAGCAAATTCTTTCTCTTTTTCGCCCACAGGAATTCCTCCAATAACATCAAATACTATGTACTTTTATTGTAACATACTTTAAATTCGCTACAAAAACCTGTATATACTTCTTATTTTTGTTTTTGCATATAAAAATACTGTTGTAAATAAAACGCGATACCGAAAATTAACATACCAAATACAAATATATTTCCAAATGAACTAAATGTTTCAAAAACGAACAATAGCGTTTCTTGTCCGAAAAAAGCAAATAAAAGTTGTGTAAATGCGAATAACAGTGCCAATATGTAATGATGTTGATGGAATAAATAATGTGTTGCGCCTAAAAAAGCTATAAGCGAAACAATGAAGATCCACCAAGTTTCTAAAAACAATTGCCAATTAGTAAATTGATATCCATTTACTAATATCGCAATAATTCCTATAACTGCCATCGTCGGCACACTCCATAATAATGCACGCCCTCTAAAGAAGTGCGCACCTTTTGCATCTCCTTTTTCATTTGCGATGTATGTTAGCACGACAGTACTTATATACAAAACAGAGAGGATTGTTAAAACAATGATAAGCCAAAAATGTAATTGATAATATTCATGTTCTATATTCGTCACAATTGCAGCTAACATACATGGAATAAACATCCCTGTCCAACCATCTATTTTTCTTTCGTTCCAAAACACCGTATTACCAATCCGAATTCCTAATAGCATAAAAATAATGATACCTAGTACAAATAACGTAGTCTTATTCCCTACTAAACTCGTCGAGAAAGCAATTAATCCAATAAATAAAAAAAGAACAAATCCATTCATAATTTCTAGTACAGGTGACAAATATCTTTTCACCCATTTGTATGTTTCTTCATATTCACTATTATTTGCTAAACGATAGGCGTAAAAACTTATCCCAAAATAAACCGCCGCAATAATAACATATGCATATAAGACGAAACATAAAATCGCACTGCTAATTTGCACGTAATTCCCCACCCTTTTTTCTATGTATCACATTGATTTTACACACTTTCCATACTAAAAGTAAACATATATAGGGTAGTTAAATAATTATCTTCCCTATTAGCAATAATTAATAATGAGCAGTGGCTAAAAACCCCCTGCTCATTATTAAGACGTCAAATTTAACTTTACTCATTTGTATGAAGATGTCTAACACTAACGAATACGAAAGATGTTTTCGTCTCTGAACTAAGAAGTCCCCACTCTAAACTATTGCACAATTAGCGAGTAAGTTCACTTTCTATTTCCCTTCCACTTCACATATTGATTTAAAAATACAATTGCTTTCTCAATAACCTCTTCGTCTGGTTTTAATTTCGCATGATGTAAACCATATTCTGAATTTACTCCAAGCCAAAACATAAATCCAGGTATCTCTCGAAGCATATAACCAAAGTCTTCACCTGTCATTGCCTCCGCACACGTAATTACGTCCATAGTCGTTTGTTCACGTGTAAATTGCATAAACTCTCTCGTTAGCTCCTCATGGTTATACACTTGATGATACATCGCTCCGTAGTCAATAGAAGCTTCACATTGAAAAGAAGCTTCTATTCCCGCAACAATTGCCTCAATTCGGCTTTTAACACGTTTCATTGATTCCACTGATAGCGTTCGAATTGTTCCTTCTAAACGAGATTTTTCTGCGATAATGTTTTGAACTGTACCACCTGTAATTTTCCCAATTGTAATTACCGCACTGTCAAGAGGGTTCACATTACGACTAATAACTGATTGAAGTTGTGTAACGAGATGACTCGCTGCAACAATCATATCATTTGCTGTATGCGGATATGCAGCATGTCCACCTTTTCCTTTTAAATCAACGTATAGCTCTGATGTATTCGCAAATAATAAACCTTCTTTTGTCGCGATTGTTCCCACAGAGTATTCAGGCGCAATATGAAGTCCAAGAATCATATTAGGCTTCCATTCTTTTAACTCATCGCTTTCTAACATAGGAAGTGCACCACCTGGACCTTCTTCAGCTGGTTGGAATATAAACACAAGATCATCATCTATTCTTTCGCTTACAGCCGCTGTTAGAAGTCCTAAACCGATTGTTGCATGCAAATCATGTCCACATGCATGCATCATTCCTTCATGGACAGAAGAGAATTCATATCCAGTTTCCTCTGTAATTGGTAGACCGTCTATATCTGCACGATAACCTATTATTTTTTCTGGATTTTTTCCATTTACTTTAACAATTACACCTGTTTTCCATGTTTTCACTTCCAAATATTCATTAGGAAGCGTTCCTATATAATCTAAAATATACTGTTGTGTTTTCCACTCTTTAAATCCAATCTCCGGAATTTTATGTAAATCTCTACGAACTTGGACAAATTTGCTTACTGTCATTTTTGCACCTCTATCTATAAAAAGCGTAAGAGCACATTCATGCTCTTACGCTTTTTATTTTTTATTTCTCTGGGTTTAATTGACGAAGCTCTTGTTTAATTTCAGTTTTTGCTTTTGTCTTCTCATCAATTTCTTTAATTACACGTGCCGGAGTTCCCGCAACAACTGTATATGGAGGCACATCTTCTGTTACAACAGCTCCTGCTGCTACAACTGCACCTTTACCTACTGTAACGCCTTCTAGAACAACTACATTTGCACCAATTACAACATCATCTTCAACGATAACTGGTTTTGCAGAAGGTGGCTCAATAACACCGGCAAGTACAGCACCTGCACCTACGTGACAGTTCTTACCAACTGTTGCACGTCCACCAAGCACTGCGTTCATGTCGATCATAGTACCTTCACCAATTACAGCACCGATGTTAATTGTTGCATTCATCATGATAACAGCGTTGTCACCAATTTCTACATGGTCACGAATAATCGCGCCTGGCTCAATACGAGCTTTAATACCTTTTAAATCAAGCATTGGAATTGCAGAATTACGACGGTCATTCTCAACTACATAGTCAACAATGTGCTTGTTATTTTCATCAAGAATTGTCTTAATTTCAGACCATTCTCCGAATAATACACCAGATTTTTTATTTACAAATGCTTGTACTGTTTCAGGGAATGTTACCTCTTTTAAATCCCCTTTTATGTATACCTTTACAGGAGTTTTCTTTTCACTGTTTTGAATAAACGAAATAATTTCGTTAGCGTCCATCATTTTCATTCTTGTTGCCTCCTAAATCCATTTATAATGTTACTCTACCAAACGATAGAGCGAGTAGCAAGACAATAATCTTATTTTTCCATTTGAATTTCTTCTATAATTTCTAAAAATGCTTGTACTTGCTTCAACTGCCTTGCCGAGTCACTCGTCAATAACCATGTTTCTCTCGTTAATTGAACAGGTGTTTTATACATATTTTCCTGCACTTCTTTTAAAACAGTCGAAGGTAAAAGAGCATAACCTATTCCATTTAAAACAAGCTGTTTGCACGTTTCAATTTGGTCAACTACAATCGTTCGCTTAGGTGGATTTGAAAATAATCCATACCACCAATTTTGTATTTGTCCATAGTAGGTCGAATCACTTTTAAATTGAATAAATGGTCTATTTGTCTCTTTTAACATCGAAATATCTTTTATTTCTTTATCAACTAAATATAATTCATCTTCAAATAATTGTTGTTTCTGCCCTTTGTATTCTTGTGATCCTCTCAGTATAGCAACATGAACGTCTCCTTCATAAAATTGCTTTTGCACTTCACTACTCCAGCCAGTAAACAGAGATATCTTCACAGAAGGATACTTATGCACAAATTTTTTCAAAACAGGTGGAAGCCAATATTGCCCAATGACTGATGCAACAGCTATTTTTAACGTACCGTATGTTTCGGTTCTAAAAAGAGCCAGTTCACTTTTAATACCCTCTTCCCGTTGTAACATTTCTTTTGCATAATTTGCAACTTTTTCCCCTTCAGGTGTAATTGTTAATCCTTTTTGTGAACGAATAAAAAATTTCATTCCCCATTGTTTCTCCATAGATTGTAATCGTTGACTAAGCGCAGGTTGGGAAACAAATAAACGTTCCGCCGCTTTTCTCATATTTGATTCCTGAGCTAACACAACCATCATTTGAAAATCATCAATTTGCAACTTTCTCCCTCTTTCCTTAGCTTCCATACACCTAATTTTAATAAGTATTTCATACTTAATTTAATTGCATACTTTTATACATTAGAACGGTTTGTTAGTTCAAACTTTTCTTATGCTTTATGTCTTTTTAAATATAATACATACACAACTGATATGCACGAAAAAAAGTGACTTCGCCTTTTCTGTGAAGTCACTTTCCCTACGTTATCGATTATGCTGTCTCACTTTTTTATTCAACAATTTTAAAATAGCCCGCCGTGTTAAAATACCCTCGAAGTAACCTTCTTCATTGACAGCGCAAATAAAAGGATGATCAATTGTCATTTCTAAAGCTTTTGCAAAAGAATCTTCTAACATAAGAACTGGAATCTCTTCCTTCATCACTTGTTCCACTTTCATATTCTCAAGTCTTTCAAACTCAATGCGCTCTAATCCTAAAATACCATCTAAAATCATAGCAGTACTAATTAACCCATGTAATTTATACATAGGGTCTAAAACAGGAATCGCCGAATATCCAGATTTCACAAGAACGAGTAAAGCATGTTCTAGACCATTCCCTATTTGTACATGTGCTACTTTATCTGATGAAATCATTAAATCCTTCACAAGAATTTGTTGAAACTCGTCTTTCGGAATACTAATCATGTTACATCCCCCATTTTCCCTTTTTCCTGCTAATATTCTCCGGTCCTATTCACATTTTATGATAGCGTTTTCATATTATTATTTTGTCCTGACATTCTTCTAATAAAAATACATAACTATTTTAGCATATAACATAAAAAAAAGACTACCATTCCGGTAGTGCTTAATACCCTTTATTTTTTAATCGGTAAAACAATCTTGTGATTTTTTTATATTGCGTCACATCTATCTGTTTTAAACCATTCTCAATGTCTGTAAGCTCCACCGCTAAAATTTCGCTCGCGTAATTTTGCTGAAACAGAATATCCAACAATAAATTTTCTTCTTCTCTTGTTAAAACAAATTCCTTTTCCATATGCTCCTCTCCTTGCACTCGCATCATCACTCTCATTATATAAATTTTTCAGTCTATTTAACAGATGTAATATTCAGTTTTTGTTAGAAATACTTAACGACTGCGAATATATAGACATCATTTCACATTATTTTGTATATCTGTTTGCGTAACTAAATGCCGCATAAGCATCTGGTTTAATTTTTGCTGTTAATCCCATTGCTTGAATTTTCATCGTCATATCTAAAATAAATTCTTTTGTTAAACCATCATTCCCGATATCTAAATGAATCTCCATTATGAATCCTGCTCCATCTTGAGCGTATGGGTGCAATAAATCCCATATCGCTTGTATATGATTGGGAGTAAATAGATAGGCGATTTCTTGACTAAACTGTGTTTCTAAATATATTTTCTCTCGCAACGTTGCTGGCTTATTTTTCACTGATTTATGATGCAAACATCCCCATGCTCCTTTTCCAACACGATGAATATGTATCGCTGTAATAAACCTCGTATCCTTTTGATGCGCTTGTGAGTCTGTCCCAATAGATAATCGATATAAATTTCGCGGATCCTTTTCAATGAAACTACAAATACGGTTAAATACCATATCAAAATTCAAATGTCTCTCTGAAACATTATAAAATGTATGCTCACCGTCCACATAGTCACGTCCTTTCAATTAGACAGACTTTTCGTATTCTCATTGTATGGGACAAAAACAAAAATTATAACTTACTACCCTTTATTCGTTTCAATATTTCGAATTACATAATTACAAAACCTACATGTATATATTACATTTTGATTAGATTGGGCGGTTAATACGTGATTAATTTCAGCATGACTGTGACAATTAGGACAAATAACAATCGGTAAGCGTTCCATCCTTTGCACCTCCTATTAATATTTACTATCATTGTAGGAAAAATGAAAAATTCCTATACATATACATTTATAAAAACTCTTTTATTTAATCGCGACTTAAATTGAAACTTCTACTACCTATATAGCCCATTAATTAATATAACTAAAAAAGGTACCGCCATTTGGCAGTACCTTTTTTATATGTATCAAGAAATGATATCGTAAATCTCAATTGCAACCATATCGATGTTATCGAATTGATACACTTGAGGTTTTTCACCTTGTTGATACACTTCTAACTCATACATTTCACTTTTATCGAAAAATTTCACGCTACATTTGCGCTCACCGTTCACTTCAAAATAGCGTTGTGCTACTTCACCGCTTTCAGCTTGTTCTTGTAGACTAACAAGTCGAGTTAAAATTCCTTGGAGTAGAGACATGAAATCTCTCCTTTCTCTGATCTTCCTACCAATAGGTTTTACAGCTATACTCATTCTATCCGTCATAACAGAAAAAACGTTCCACAATCTAGGATAAAGGTTCTTGGCAAGAAACTCAACTAAAATTTGTCGAAATAAGAAGTAAAAAGATGAAAGAGCATCTTTTTACTTCTTTATTGCGCTTTTTATACTGGCAGAATATAATAAACAACAGAAAAAGGGAGGAATTACAATGAAAAAAATTGAGGTTTATACACAACCTGATTGTCCGCCTTGTACCATTGTAAAAGAATTTTTAAAACATAATAACGTTGTATATGAAGAATTTGACATAAAAAAAGACGCTGCTGCACGCAATCGTCTTTTATATGACTATGAATCCTATTCAACTCCAACAGTTGTAATTGACGAAGAAGTTGTGGCAGGTTTTCAAATTGAAAAATTACAACAGCTACTCGGTATAGAATAGGAATAGGCGACACCTATTCCTATTCTCATAATTGTTGTAACCTTTTTATTTCAGTCAACAGTTCCTGACTTTCATGATACCCTGCTAATTTCCATTTTCCATTATCCTTTTGCAATGTCACAATTTGATATTGTCCACTCTTTGTCCGCTCATAGACATATAAATTTTTATGTTCTTCATCATAAGACATTTTTGTTTCTGAATTAAAAGAAAATGGAGCTTCTTTTGCTGGAAGTAAATATTCACCACTTTGTTTTTCATTTCTACTGTTTTCATCTGTAAAAACTTGAAGGAAATTATTTGTAAAATATGGTGATAACGTCTCTATCATCTTATTCGTAGGTATTTGCTTCCCGCGGATTGAAAATTGCGTCTCATAACCTTTTTGTATCGTTGTAAACACTTCTTTCCGATCCACTTTCACTTCTTCTTTTCCTAAAACAGTTGTGACACTATAGCCAACTAGAAAGGCAACACATATAAATAGAACAAACCATATTCCATATTTCTTCATTTTTTCACCTTCCTTTTAAAAGAGCTTGTCTTTGTAGTATTCATTGTAACAATGATTATGCAAAGAAAGGGATGATTTCGTTCGTAAAATCTTTACAACGATAGACAGCATTTTCATCATCATTTTCACTATTACCAATTTATGATAAAAACAAACAAAAAAATACACGAATTTCTTCGTGCATTAAAATAAAACATCTTCTTCATATAAATATTCGTACGATAAATCTATAAATAAAAAGTTTTCATCATCAATCGGGAATGAAAATGTTCGTACCATTTCACCAGTTTCGATATCAGCATATAAATCTGAAAGTCTTGCCTTATTCTCAAAACGCATTTTCATTATATTTTCTAGAAAATACGGGCGCCAGCTCCAGTTCTTCATATAATACTCTGGCATAATGATCCATCCACCATCTTTTTTCATAATATTACCCGATTGTTGAAAACCATCTTCATTACAAATAAATATCCGAAAACTATATTGTGATATGCTTTGGCTAAATTGTAATAACCAATCATTTATATCTTCATTCTTTTTTTGTTTTGACAGAACATCACCAATTCGATCACGTAACATCTCTGTTAAATTATAAATTTTTTGCAACTTCTTCTTCTCATGCAGAATAAATTGATGACATTCATTACCAAGTCGCTCTTTTAAAACATTCGTTTCAATAAAATCAGGTAAACATTCTTTCAAATAATTACCTTGATAATATCTACCACCGTTTTTCCAAGCATATTGTAGTTGATAAAAAGCATCAATTTCTTCATATAACAATGTCGCACCAATTCTTCTAGCAAGTAAAGATAAGGAATATAAAATATCTTGATAAGATTGTAAAAGTGCAGTTTGCCTTAAATTTGTTAAATCTACTTTTAAAATATCCGGTGCTAACACGCTAATACGCTCTAAATTACTTGTACCCGTTCCGACTTTATTAATCGAAATTTGAATACCATATGTACGATAATACATGAGTAAATGATTAAATTGTTCTATATCTTCTTTACATTCATGTTCTGTTATTTCCAGAACAATGCGTTGTAAGTTCAAACCTTGTTCTTCATACATCAGCAAAAGTTGAAGTAAACTTTCATCTTCATCATTCATTAATACATTAGCATTCCGATGTATAAATAATAATAATTTTTGATCCGTTTCTAAATACCTATTTAACGCTTTTTCTACGATGATGTTATCCGCTTCAAGTTGGAACTCACTCGGAATAGAATCATCATGGAAGAAAGATGCTAAACTTTGTATGCCCTCTTCTGTTTGAATACGTCCTACAACTTCATATCCAATTACTGTATGCTCATCAGCACTAAAAATAGCTTGATAATAAGGAAGGACTTTATCCAAGTTACTCATTACATCTAATGCATCTATCAACGTGCTTCCCTCCCTTTACTTTTCAAAAATTATAACACGATATTTACGGAAAAATAATAAAAAATCCCTTCAGTTTTCCTGAAGGGATTAGAGGGGTAAAATGCTAAGGGGAATTAGCAATTCTACTATGAAGAAAAAAGAGGTCTTAAATATAACCTATATATTCCCCTTTGTAAACACATTTCTCTCACGTGTCACAACTTCGTCACATTTCACCAAAGAAAAATTAATGAATCATTCATTTTTCTTTCCTTTTAAAATGGATATTGATGCAAATGCTGGCCACCATCCATTGTCATACAAGTTCCATTTATGTATGCAGCTTCATCTGAACATAAATAATAAGCTAGACCCGCAATTTCTTCTGGTGTACCCATTCTACCAAGTGGAACACTTTGCAATGTACGCTTAGCCATTTCTTCTGAAATCCATAATTTATCGGCACCACCTGTACGCTCAATTGGTCCTGGTGCGATAGCGTTAACTCGTATTCCATATTTACGTCCCCACTCAACAGCAAGAGTTTTTGTCATCGCTAGTACACCAGCTTTAGCTGCTGCCGAATGGATAACCCCTGGGCCTGCATCCCATGCATATGTTGCCACCATGTTAATAATATTTCCTTTTATACCTTTTTCAATCCAATATTTCCCAATAGCCTGACTGCAATAAAATGTACCATTTAATACAATATTAATTACCGAATTCCAGCCATTCACAGATAAGTCTTCTGCTGGACAAATAAAGTTTCCAGCTGCATTATTTATTAAAATATCAATTCGTCCAAACTTCTCATCAATATGTTCAATCATTTTTTGAATATCATCAGTATTTCGTACATCCATTTGTACAGATAATACTTGCCCTGGAAACTGTTCAATTTCTAACTTTGCTTCTTCTAGCTTTTCTTTTGTACGCCCTGTAATAACAACACGTGCCCCTTCTTTCGCAAAACGTATCGCCATCCCTTTTCCCATTCCACTTGATCCACCTGTTATAATAACTACCTTCTCTTTCACATACATCCCCTCCAAAAAATGAATACATATTCATTTTATCACTTTATTTGATAGAAATCTTTATGTTTTTCAATTTTTCTGATATTTTAACGTAAAGAGGTTTCTTTTCGTTCATTTTTTTCGTAATCTATACTACTTTTTTAGTATTTAAAATATATTTTTAAAAAACTGAAGGGAGGTTCGAGTAACCTGTATATGAAGAAAATTACAAGAAGAAATTTTTTAAAATCTGGAATACGCACTTGTCTATATTCATTTATAACCGCAAGCATCGGCTATTATTATGCTAAATATATAGAGCCCTATTTGCTTTCTTTTACGCAACACACACTTAAATCACCGCTCATACCAAAAGGTTTTCATGGTATGAAGATCCTTCAATTTAGCGATTTACATCTAGGATACTATTTCTCTCTCCAACATTTATCTCAAATCGTTTCCAAGATTAATGCTGAAAAGCCAGATATTGTCCTTTTTACTGGTGACCTCATTGATGATTACCAAACATATACCGAGGCTTCTTTTGTTGCATCCATTTTAAAGAATATACAGGCACCCTTCGGTAAATTTTCTATTTATGGTAACCACGACCATGGCGGATATGGAACTGAATACTATGATCACATCATGCGCGAATCTGGATTTGAACTTTTGCAAAATAGCGAAAAGCGAATTCGTTTACTGGATAATAGTGAAATTTCTATTTTCGGACTCGATGATATGCTACTGGGTAAACCAAAAATAGCGGAAACTTTACAACATGCAAAACAAAATATTTATACAATTGTTCTCGTTCACGAACCAGATATCGCGCCACAAATCGCTACATATCCAATCAATCTTCAACTTTCTGGTCATAGCCATGGCGGACAAGTACAAATTCCTTTTTTAGGTGCTATTATTACCCCGTCGCTTGCAAAAGAATATATTGAAGGTTTCTATAACATTCAAGGTTTGACTCTCTATGTCAATCGAGGTATTGGAAGAACACGTGTCCCATTCCGCTTTATGTCAAAACCTGAAATTACACTCTTCATCCTACAACATTCGTAACAATTCGCCTATTTCCTTACATATCCTTCCTTGTACGCGCTCATCCACGCTTGGTCCACCATATGATAAAAATGAGTCCAGTAAAGGAGGTTTGTTCATGTATCCATATTATCAACCGATCCCAGTTCGTTCAGCACCTTTTGGCCCAGCAGGCGACTCACGCTTCTTTCCATTTTTCGGTGTTCCATTTCTAGCTGGAATTGCTGGAGGATTGCTCGGTGGAGCATTAGCTTTCGGGCCTAGACCGTTTTATCCGCCTTATCCACCGCCTTTCCCACCACCAGCACCTTTTCCTTGTTACGGAGGGCCTTGTCAACAACCATACTATTATTAATTTAAACCAACCATTCTTCTAATGTTTTTCTCTCAACGAACCAACTCATCACACGCCTATAATAAAAACTATTCTCTCTACTCATCCTTCCATTTTGAGAATATATGAGTAGAGAAAAAAAGTAAAAACCTCTTAAATTCAATAAGAGGTTTTTACTTTTTTCACACTATTCAGCGTCTGTATTTTGATACGCCATCTTAAATAAATTCACTTGGCTATCAATTTCTTCTATACTACTATTAATTATATAATAATAGTCACCATCTTTATTTTGTTCACGTGTTTTCACATTATCAGCTAAAACCAGCTGTAAAATTGCCTTTATTCTCGCTTTCATTTCAATATCTAAAATTGGGAAGGATATTTCTACTCGTTTTTCCATATTTCGCGTCATCAAATCAGCTGAAGATAAATATATTTTTTCATCTCCATTATGATGGAAATAATAAATACGACTATGTTCTAAATATCTTCCAACAACACTAACTACACGAATATTTTCACTTACATTCGGAATCCCAGGTCTTAAACAACATGTCCCTCTAACGATGAGCTCTACCCTTACCCCAGCTTGTGATGCTTCATACATTTTTTTTATTAATGGTTTATCTGTTAACGAATTCATTTTAGCGATAATATATCCATTTCCATATTGTCTATGATAACGGATTTCCTCATCTATTAACTCCATAAACTGCTCTCTTATATCAAACGGGGCAACAGATAAATGATGAAAATGCGGTTTTTTTGTATAACCACTCAAATAATTAAAGAAATTTGTTGCATCTACACCAAAGTCTTTTCGCGATGTAATATATCCAAAATCGGTATACAACTTCGCTGTTGCATCATTATAATTTCCGGTTCCAAGATGTACAAACCTTTCAATTTTTCCGTTTCTTCTTCTTACAACTAACGTAATTTTACTATGCGTTTTCAAGTGACTTACTCCGTAAATAACGTGACATCCGGCCTGTTCCAATTCTTTAGCCCAATGAACATTATTCTCTTCATCAAACCTTGCCTTTAACTCAACCAATACCGTCACTTGTTTTCCTTTTTCAGCTGCTACCTTCAGCGCCTGAATTATTGGAGAATCTCCACTTACACGATATAATGTTTGTTTGATCGCAAGTACATTCGAGTCATCTGCCGCATCACGGACAAAATCAACGACTGGCTGAAACGACTCAAAGGGATGGTGTAATAAAATATCATGTTCTATCGCTTTTTCAAATACATCTTCCTCATCACCTAAATCTTGAGGAGGTTGAGGAATAAGAGCCGGATATACTAGATGTTCATATAAAGGCGCTAATTTTTTATATAAGGAGAATAAACATGTTAAATCTAACGGTCCATCCATCATGTACACATCTTCATCTTTTACTTCTAACACATCATACAATAACGCTAACACTCTTTCATCAATGTGTTCTTTACCCACTTCTAAACGAACGGCAGCTCCCCACTTACGCTTTTTCAATTCTTTTTCAATTACTTTTAATAAATCGCGTGCACCTTCTTCATGGATCGTTAAATCCGCATTACGTGTAATACGGAAACGAGTAACAGGTGATACGTTATATCCTGTGAATAGTTTATGAGTAAAACCACTAATTACATCTTCTAATAAAATAAATTTATGTTTTTGCCCTTCACTCGGTAAAAATATGAAACGCTCCAGTAATGAAGGCACTTGTACAATTCCTAACTTCGTACGATTTTCTTCCTCAGCCTGTTGCTCATCATATAAAATAGTAGCTAAATTCAAACTTTTATTTAATAACATTGGAAATGGACGATACGCATCAATAGATACAGGGGTTAAAACCGGAAATATTTGTTCATCAAAATACTCCTCGATAAATTCCCTTTGCTCTTTCGTCAAATCATGAAATGTTAAACGCTCAATCCCCTCTAGTTCAAGCGCTGGCAATACATAATTTTTAAACGTTTCATACTGCACAGTCATTAACTCATGCGATTTTATCGCAATCTTATTTAACTGTTTCTTTGGTGTTAAACCTGCTTTATTTTCTGGCTGATTAAATCCCGCACTTACTTGATCTTTCAAACCTGCTACGCGCACCATAAAAAATTCATCTAAATTCGAACTAAAAATACTAATAAACTTTAGTCTTTCTAATAGTGGATTATTTTCATCTTGCGCTTCTTGTAGTACACGTTCATTAAATGCTAGCCAGCTTAATTCACGATTATTATAATACGCTGTATCATTTAAATTTACTAAATTCCCCTTTAGCAATTCCATTCTCTTCACACTTCCCTTTGAAACTTTTTCACTATAATTTAGTTACTTTCATTTTATCAAATTACAATATTCCAAAGTGTTAATTTTCTGTAAAGACATCCGTACAACTTAACGTTTTGATTCGAATGATAAGTGAATATTTGTTTTCAATACTCTTTCTAGCTGCTTTTTTTGTTTTTCAGCTTGTACTTTTTCTGCTAATGCCGATTGCTCACATAAAATTCTAAACGTTAATCCTTCTTTATTTTCTGTTATGGATATCGTATCAACAAGCGATCTTTGTCTTACATTTAAAGCAGCTGAAAATTGTAAAACAGCGCCTAATAGGCGGATTTTTTTTTGTTCGCTTTTATCAAACCAACCTTCAAATGGAGATAAATGTTGTTTAAATAGCATTTTTGATTTATAAGATGCAATAAGCGCTAACCTCACTCGATCTTTATGCATCATGCCGTCAATTGTTTTATTTGCCAATAAATAAAACGTGTGTAAACGACTCGCTTCTTCGTCTATATATTTTCCAATATTAAATACTTTCGCTGCTTGATGGAATGCTTCCCAGTCTTTTATTGAAACAGAAATCAGTCCCATTTCTTCGAGTTGTTTACAAATCAATCTTCCATGTTTAATAAGTTGAATGACAAATTCCATATCCATTTCATATTCGTGTGATAACAAATGTAAGCTTTCTTCAACTACATTCGGATAATATGAAATCCCTAAATCTTTCGTCAACTCTTCATAGAAAACACCTTCTCTTAATCCTTTTTTGCTTAATACAAATGCCGTTACTTCTGTAATATTTACAAGTTTATGAAATACTTCAACCGCTGGAATAATTGTATCAGCTCGATCTTTTGCCAATCCTTCCATTTTCTGAAGTTCGATAAACGATTGTTTTTCCAATGCACCTTTTACATTTTCAATATCTTCTTCTTTCATTTTGTATAAATGTACTCCCGCTATAGGATAGTTTGTTAAATTTTGGTGGATTTTCGCTAAGTTTCTCGCACTACCACCAATTGCAATAAGAGGCAATTTCTTATCAATTAACCATGGTAACGTTCGAAATTGACACTCTAAATACTCTCGAATTTCCTCTAATTCATCTTTAGTAGGAATATCACCTTTAATAAATAGATGTTTTAAAGAAAGCGCACCAAAAGGAAAACTATGATACTCTAAAATCTCTCTATTTTTAATATATGTAACTTCCGTACTTCCGCCACCAATATCTACTGTTATTCCTTCCGAAAACGAAGTAGAATTCATAACTGCTAAATAGCCGTAACGTGCTTCCTCATATTCTGATAATACTCTAAGAGTAAAGTCTGTTTGTCCTTCAACAAGTTTTTTAATCTCCTCTTGATTCTCAGCCTGTCTAATTGTTGCCGTTGCAACACAAAGTACATGATGCAACTGATGGAATTTTGTACTTTCTTGAAATTGAAATAATGTTTGTAACAATACTTCTTTACCTTCTTCATTCAAAACACCATCGATTAAATAATTTCTTAACCGAGCAACCACTTTCGTATTTTCAATTTCTTTATAAAAACCTCCATTTTGCTTTTCATAAATAACTAAACGCATTGTATTAGATCCAATATCTATAATGGCATATTGTAATTTTAATATTTCTTTCAAACTTCTCACTCTTTCATTATCAAATTTCTGAAACATATTCTATCACTATTATACAAAATAGTTGTTTTTTGTAACAATATTGCTTTAATATTGAAAATATATACAATTACTTTTTGCATATAATAAAAACCCATTTTATTTATGCTATAATAAGGAAAAATTGAAAGGAGAGTCAATATGAAACCTTCACAACCACAATCTCCATTGCATAATCAACATTCTATTAATAGACTAGCTCAATCTATTTTCGTTGTGAATCGTCATGCTAAAGCTGCAACTAACCCTAAGTACTTATATTGGTTAAAAAAGACTGCTTTAGAACGCTTAATTACTGAAAAAAAGGCTATCAAAGAAGGATTACATTTTTCTAGAAATCCACGTTTTAGTCAACAACAATCCGATGTTCTTATACGTTTAGGTGATTATTTTTTCCATATCCCTCCTACGAAAGATGATTTTCGCACCCTACCGCATCTTGGTCACCTTGAATCCTCCTATCGAAATCCGAAAACAACCTTATCTTTAACAATAGCAAAAAAAACACTTCAAGATTATATTGGTCCTGAAGCATTAAAACAGGAAAAAAAATTAAGCGAACCAGTTCCATGGTATAGCCGTACCTATACAAAAAAATAAAACAGTTTGGCCTAATATTAGGCCAAACTGTTTTATTTTTTATCTTCCTTAATTTTAATATTAGCTTGTTTATAGAATGCAACTTTTTCTGTATTATATGATTTCGTATATTCATTAAACTTATCTTTTTCTGTCTCAATATCTTTATATGCTTGGTTTACTACCTTTACTTTCTCGCTAATATCTTTTAATTTTGTACCTTTATCTTGTAGCATTGTATATAATTCTTTTTCTTGCTTTAAAGATTTATTATAGCTATCGTACATCTTTTGGAATGAATCATGTCGTTTCTCATAAGTACTCTTTACTTTATCAGCCTGTTCTTTTAATTTATTATCTTCAATTTTCTTCACATGCTTATCAGCTGACTTCACTTCTTCTTGCGCTTTATTTAACGCCTCTTTTTCTTTAATAAGAACTTTTTCTCGTTCAGCTGTATTTTTCACCGCTTGATCAAGCTTATCCTTAACAGCCTGATTATTATCTTTTCCTTCTTGGACAATTTGATTATATAATACTTGACCCTCTTTCTCTAATGACTCTAATTTTTTCGCATCTTCAAACATTGTTTTTTCTTGCTTGGCAGCATTTTCAAATGCAACATATAGCTCCTCTTCTGGTTTTGGGCCAAAACAACCAGCTAGTAAAGTCATTGATAATGCAGTTACAATTGCTAATTTATTATATTTCAACATCTTTTCCCCCTATTAATAAACGACCATCGTGCCAAAAATCCCATGAAAAACATGTAACTTCGTTAGCTATTTCACGCTCGCATCTTTTTACGAAGATCATCAATAATTATTTATACTGCTTGTACAATTTTCGTACTTAAAATTATGTAATGTCTTAAAACATAAAGGTATTTTCCTTAATCTTACCTACTGCAAGAAACACTATAATGTTTCACCTGATAAAAGATGATCGTTGACCTCTCACGTCTATCATTCCCTTTCTCACTTTCTATCAAATAACCTCTTTGTCCATTTTACATAGTGCAAAGGGGACCTCGCAACTCTTACAAAGATTCTTTTAATTTCTTAAAAAGGAAAAGTGTAGAGCATGTTTTCCTCTACACTTTTAAACTGAAAACATTGTGCAAAATGCATTGACACATCCACACACAATTATATGCTGATTTCATATATTTTTAAAGACTTTTGTTACAAAAAAAAGTTTTCTTGTAACAAAAGACAAAAAAATGTTACAAAAAATCTTTATATCATACTTCTTTAAATCAAAGTTTCATTCATGACTTTGCAAGTTTCTATAATTATACAATTGATTTTGTGCCTTTCTAAACAAATCTTCAAAAGTTTTCCCTTCTATAGGATAACTTGCAGCCCCAAATAATAGTGTGACACTTAATAAATCATTCGCTATTTCATTTTGAATATTTTTGATTAATCTACTTGTTATTGTTGACTTTTCATAGCCATTATCAACAGCTACGATAACATATTTATTTTCATCCCACCTCGTAACTACATCGCCTTTTCGAACTGTCTTTAAAATTGTACGTTCTACTCTTTGGACTAGCTCATCTAACTTTTTTTCTTGCACTGTTTCTTTTAATACATCCCATTCTTTTACGGAAAGAATATACACTGTAATATTACGAGAATCTCTTTCTGATAAAGCAGCTACTTTTCCAAAAAAATCAACGACAAAATCGTTATTCGTCATTCCTCCTACTTCAATATTTACACGCGTATTCGTTCTTTTATCGTACCAATGTCCAAAATAATAGCTTAGTATCATTTGCAATATATAAATAATAAAGACGGTTAAAAATGATCTCGAATCTAGCTTAGCAATTACATCCTGAAGTGCAATCCATTCTGTAACCGCAACTGTGTTCCCAAGTAATAACCCACTAATTTTCCCTTTATGTTTCATACTCTCCCCCTTTTATACCAATATATGTTTCTATAACAATAATGTTTTTCTATAAAATAAAAAATGTACATATTTAATGTACATTTCTACTTAAGCTTGTATACCTTTTCTATTTTATTTCATATATATACTATATATCGTTTTTAGGAAGGAGTGACCTATATGCCTCAAAAAGAAAATCTATTAGATATTATGCGCTTACTAGCTGGCTTTTTGTTATCATTAAAATTACTATTTAACTCTTTCGGAATAAACTTCATTACAAACGATCAAATTGACGCTATAGTAAATGTTATTTCATTTCTATTCATTCTATATTTTGGATACAAAAATAACTATATTGGAAAAAAGGGAGTGGAACAAAAGAAATTACTCAAGAAGCACAATCTTCATTAAAGAAGGAACCTTTCGCACAGGTTCCTTCTTATCATTTTCTGACAACCACTTCATTTGTTTGTAGCGGTCCATATGATACACCTTTATATTGAAATGTATATGTAGCCTGAAATAATGAATTGGGAGGAGCTTTATCTTTATTTGCTTTTATTTGACAAATTAATTCTACCTTTTCATTCGGTGATAAATTATCGATTCGCCACCTTACAAGCTGAAATAAAAACTCACTTATTCCCTTATCTGCTTTTAAAGAGTTTGGGATATACGCGAAATAATCACGAATCATATGACTTACAACTACTCGCGAAATCATTTCAACGCCTTTATTTTCAACTTCAAGTCGAATAATTAGTATGTCATTAACATCATAGATCATCTCATACGAAAATTTTTCTTTATACATACTACGGATTTGCAATGTGACTGCTACATCGGATGCTTCCGTGTCCTTTTTAGAACCATCAATCCACAAAACCGGCTGTAACGGTATAGAATACCTTCCTTGATCCGAAATTCGTTTCCATATTTTCATAATATATTCACCTCATTCCAGATATATCATCTATACAACTGTATTCTGCCTCTCGATGCAATGAACTACACTTAGAAAAAATATTTAGCTTGTTACAAATCATATTAAATTTTTCTTTTCCTTTTATCCTATTCGACAATATAAAGAAAAAACCATTTTTAATAGGTTGACACAGGTTATACTTTATTAAATATTTTTTTACAATTTCCTTCCTTGACTACATAACAAAATAAATTCTTACTCTCTTTTGGTCAATATAATAAAGTGAAACTTTAATCAGTGGGGGTTTTGTCCATCCCCCACTGATTATTAGCTTTTACCAATCGGGCTTTAACGGGCAGTTAAAGCGGGATAAAATAATTTGGCGGTAGAAAACATTTGCCTTTTAGTCAAATTTGACTATAATATAATTTATGATTTCCATCCTTTATATCATGTCAGTGCAATTTTTTATAAAATGAAGAGGAACTATACAAACTGTACATAAAGTTTTTTTATGCATTGCACTAAAAAACTTAAGTTAGTTTAATTTTTATTAAAGGAGGGCTACTTTTGGAAGCACAACTATCAAAAAACGATTCAAGTAAAACAAAATTTGTTGTTGCTGGTTTACTACTTGGTATTCTAATGGCAGCAATGGATAACACAATCGTCGCAACTGCGATGGCAACGATTGTCGGAGACTTAGGAGGGTTCGACAAATTCGTTTGGGTCACATCCGCCTACATGGTAGCAACAATGGCCGGAATGCCTATTTTCGGTAAGCTGTCTGATATGTACGGACGGAAACGCTTTTTTATTGGCGGATTAATTCTCTTCTTATTTGGTTCTGCACTTTGCGGGACAGCATCAAGTATTGAACAACTAAGTATTTATAGAGCCATTCAAGGAATTGGTGGCGGCGCTCTTATGCCTATCGCATTTACAATTATGTATGATATATTCCCGCCTGAAAAACGAGGAAAAATGACCGGACTATTTGGTGCTGTTTTCGGAACATCTAGTGTTTTCGGACCTTTATTAGGTGCTTACATTACAGATTATATAAGTTGGCACTGGGTCTTCTATATTAATATTCCGTTAGGACTTATTTCCTTCTTCTTCATTACTAAATACTATAGCGAGTCTCTAGAATATCGAAAACAAAAAATTGACTGGGCTGGTGCTATTACGCTTGTCATTAGTATCGTTTGCTTAATGTTTGCTTTAGAACTTGGTGGTAAAGAATATGCATGGGACTCTAATGTGATTATTGGTTTATTTTCAACTGTTGTTATTCTGCTTATTATTTTCTTCTTCGTAGAAAGAAACGCAACCGAGCCTATTATTTCTTTCCATTTATTTAAAAAACCTTTATTTGCAGCTAGCCAAGGTGTTGCCTTTTTCTATGGCGCAGCTTTTATCATCTGTACAGTTTATATTCCAATCTTCGTTCAAGGTGTTCTCGGTGGTTCAGCCTCAAATGCTGGGTTAATTTTGACACCTATGATGGTGGGATCTGTAATCGGAAGTCAAACTGGTGGACAATTAGCTTCACGAACAAGTTATCGTAACATCATGACAGTATCTGGAGTTTTCTTCGTTCTTGGTATTTATTTACTAAGTACTTTAACTATGGAAACACCTCGTACACTCGTAACAATGTTTATGGTGCTTGCTGGACTTGGAGTTGGATTCTCCTTCTCAGTTTTAAGTATGGCATCTATCCACAAATTAGAAATGAGAGATCGCGGTTCTGCTACATCCACGAACTCATTCTTCCGTTCACTTGGAATGACCCTTGGCGTCACGATTTTCGGTACGATTCAAAATCATGTTTTCACTGATAAATTAAAAGCAGTCTTCCCTCCTGAACTAGAAAAAATGGCTCCTAAAGGTGGAGACACAAGCTTTTTATTATCACCAAATGCTACTGAAAAGCTACCTCCTGAAGTACTGAGCGGAATTAAAGAGGCTCTTGCAACATCTATTGCTAATACATTTTTCTGGGCACTTATCCCAGCTACGCTAAGTATAATTTGTATTTTACTTATGGGAAATGAACGTCTTTTAACAGGACCAAAAACAAAGCAAAAACAAAAACAAGTAAGCTAATATAGAAAAACGAAACGGTATATCCCTTTATGAAAGAGGATATACCGTTTATAATATATATAAAGTTTCTATATACAGGAGTTGAGACAGCATGAGCATGAAGTTAGTCATTCTCGGCTTGTTACTCGAAGGAGATAAACATCCCTATGAAGTGCAGCACATAATGAAAGAAAGACAAATGGATTGTTATATTAAATATGCCAAGGGATCGCTATACTACGCCTTCGAGCAATTAGAAAAACAAGGTGCGATTAGCATTACCAATATTGTTAGAGATACGAATAGACCAGATAAAACAATCTTCCATATAACAGAGGAAGGAAAAGCCCTTTTCCACACCTTATTATTAAAACAATTTGAAGCGAAAAACCAAATATATAAACCTATTTATTCAGCGCTCTCTTTCGCTCACTTTAGCGACGAACAAGCTCTAGTTCCTATTTTGAAAAAAAAGAGAGATGATACAATGCTCTATTTACATACAATGCAAACGATATATGATCATAATAAACAACTAGTTCCTCGTGCTCAACTATATATTCTACAAAGCGTCATTGAGCATATTAATGTTGAATTACGTTGGCTAAACACGCTCTTACAAGATGCAACTGCAGGTCGTCTTTCAGAAATAGGTGTAGATAATGATTAAGTTTTTCTAAAAGAGGTGCCTCCTCTTCTAGAAAAACTTAACACTATAATTATTCCTCGCAACTCAAAACACCATCATTTTAATAATAAATAAACATTAAAAAAACTTAATTTTCCGAATAAAAAGAAATGAAAAACTTTAGAATTTTCTTATTTTAAAACAGTGGACAAAATTCCGAAAATTATGTTAGAATTTGTTTCAATATCATATCGCTTGTTAAATTCCTTTCAAAAGGAAAATAGGTACACGAATATTTCACTTCGTGTTTAAAAGGGAAGTTTGGTGAAACTCCAACACGGTCCCGCCACTGTAAATGCTGAAATTTCTTTTTTGTGCCACTGTGAAAACGGGAAGGTGAAAGAAATTATATGAAGCATAAGTCAGGATACCTGCCTATTTTAACAACACTGATAGACTCACGGATGATGATGAGGTGTTAAGAACAAAAAGGAAGGCTTATTTTTCTATGCCTTTATGCTTTTTGTTATAGGTATTTCCGAGTAAACGGAAATGCTTACTTTCAATTAGGGAGGAATTTAAAATGGCAATTCAAACAAGTAACTTAGGTTATCCACGTATCGGACTACAACGAGAGTGGAAAAAAACATTGGAAGCTTTTTGGTCCAATAAAATTGATGAAGACCAATTTTTAACGACAATGAAAGAAATTCGCCTTCAACACGTCAAAGTACAGCAAGAAAAGGGAATTGAATTAATTCCAGTTGGCGATTTTACATATTATGACCACGTTCTGGATACGGCCTACATGTTAGGATTCATCCCGTCACGTTTTTCAGAGTTTACCTCTTACCTTGATGTATATTTTGCAATGGCACGCGGCTCTAAAGATCACGTTGCTTCTGAAATGACAAAATGGTTTAACACAAACTATCATTACATTGTTCCTGAATATGAAGAAGGATTACAAATCTCTTTAAAAGACAATCGTCCTCTTCGTTTATATGAAGAAGCGAAAAAAGAGTTAGGCGTTGATGGAAAACCAGTTATTTTAGGCCCTTATACATTCCTAAAACTAGCAAAAGGTTATAACGAAGAGCAATTTGCCACTATTTTAAAAGAGCTAGTTGCACCTTATGTACAATTATTCTCTGAATTACACGCAGCTGGAGCACAAATTATTCAAGTTGACGAACCAATCTTCGCCTCTTTAACAAAAGATGAAATTAATCAAGCGAAAGAACTTTACGAAGCTATTCATAAAGAGGTTCCAAATGCTAATCTTCTTCTACAAACATATTTTGACAGTGTAGAAGAGAACTATGAAGAAATTATTGCATTCCCTGTTTCTGGTATTGGATTAGACTTTGTTCATGGCAAAGAAGGTAATGTAAATGCTATTTCAAAATACGGATTCCCAGCTGATAAAATTTTAGCTATCGGTTGTATAGATGGCCGTAACATTTGGAGAGCTGATCTTGATGATGTACTTTCTTTATTTACAACATTACAAAATCAAATCACAGCAAAAGGTTTAATTGTTCAACCTTCTTGTAGCTTATTGCATACTCCAATTGATAAAACGGAAGAAACGCACTTAACAAGTGAATTATTTGATGCACTTGCATTTGCTAATCAAAAATTAGAAGAACTAGTCCTTATCCATTCTGCTCTTACTAAAGGTGTAGAAAGCATCAGTAGCGATTTAACAACATATCGTAATGCACATCATGCAATCCGCTCATCAGCTGCACGTAATCGTGAAGATGTAAAAGTGGCACGTACATCACTTAAAGAAGATGATTTCTCACGTCCTCTTCCATTTGAAAAACGATATGAACTACAGCAAGTAGCTTTACAATTACCGTTGTTACCAACAACAACTATTGGTAGCTTCCCGCAAACATCTGAAGTTCGTCAAACACGTAAACAGTGGCGTAACGGCGATATTACAAATGAACAATATAATCAATTCATTGAAAAAGAAACTGCAAAGTGGATTCGTTACCAAGAAGATATTGGTCTTGATGTACTAGTACATGGTGAATTCGAAAGAACTGACATGGTGGAATATTTTGGAGAAAGACTTGCTGGTTTCTCCTTTACTAAAAACGGATGGGTACAATCATACGGTTCTCGTTGCGTAAAACCACCTGTTATTTATGGTGATGTTGCCTTTATAAGTGGAATGACTATTAAAGAAACTGTATATGCACAAAGCTTAACAGAGAAAGTAGTAAAAGGTATGCTAACTGGACCTGTCACTATTTTAAATTGGTCATTCGTTCGAAATGATATTTCAAGAAAAGAAGTTTCATATCAAATTGCATTAGCACTTCGTCATGAAATTGAGTTACTTGAATCTTCCGGAATTAGAGTAATCCAAGTCGATGAACCTGCACTTCGTGAAGGTATGCCGTTAAAAGAAAAAGATTGGGATGCATACATTACATGGGCAGTTCAATCATTCCTTTTAGCAACATCTTCTGTAGAAAATGAAACACAAATTCATACTCATATGTGTTATAGTAACTTCGAAGATATTGTAGATGCAATTCGAGCGTTAGACGCAGATGTTATTTCTATCGAAACATCAAGAAGTCATGGAGAATTTATTAATACATTAAAGCATACAACATATGAAAAAGGAATTGGTCTAGGGGTATATGATATTCATAGCCCACGTGTCCCAAGTAAAGATGAAATGTTCACAATCGTAGAACAATCTTTACAAGTATGTGACCCTAAATATTTCTGGATTAATCCAGACTGTGGTTTAAAAACACGAAGAACTGAGGAAGTTATACCTGCTTTAGAGCACATGGTTCAGGCAGCAAAAGACGCTCGTTCTCTCCTAAAAACAAACGCATAATAAAAAAACGTGTTATCCTTCAAAAAGGATAACACGTTTTTTTATTCTACACTCTCAAAATAGAAGTCGTATTGTACTTTATACAATTCATCGTCTGATGGCTCTTCAAGAGGAGTTGCCTGCAAGACTATCATATATTCCCCGTTCGGAATAGGAATATGATATTTATTAGAAAGAATACTTGTTATATATACTTCTTCATTCTTCACTGTGAAAGGAACTGATATCGTTCTAACCACTTCTTCTTTCTCAATATGATTTCCACAAGTAACTTCCACTTCACAAGTATAGTCAGAGATTGCTTCAAAAATAATAGCTCCATCCACCTCAGCATAGCCTCTTTCAAAATCTTCAGGAGTCCAATCTACATAAGGCTGCTGACCATCATAGTTCATTATCATTAATTGCGAATATGAAATTGTTAATTCCATAACTATCCCTCTCTCCACTATGAAATGTATGCCAATTACTATTTCACTTCAAATTTCACACGCGTACCATCTGGATATTTGTCTAGCTTATTCCCTACCCAAGAACCTGCACCGCGGTTATCTGCTGGACTTATATATTCAATATGAGCTCCTTTTCCGCCTTCCTTACACATCGCCATCGGCCATTCATCACGATCATAACCTTTCTTCGTCGGATATGGCGCTAACGATAATTTCCTTCTATCCGCTGCACCATTACGATCAATTGTACACATTTCCGAATGTCCTTCTTTTATAGCATCCGTTATATGTTTCCCGGTCTCTGGATATCGTTCTTTCGGGAACTCTAGAATTTGATCATACGTAGTTGTTTTTTTAGTACTTGTCTCCTCTGGCACAAGTACTTCATATACCGCTACCAAAAGAGAAAGAATTGCAATAATTGAAATGATAATACCTTTAAATTGCTTCATGTGTACCTCCGTGTTCCTACCAATTTCTTTTCCTCAGTTATTATAACAAACTTCTTCTATGTATGTTTTCAGACATTATTTTAGCTCTTCCTCTCCATTCCGCCAAAAACATTCATTTTTCTTCATCTTTTCACTAATGCTGTAGAAAACTAATAACCTTCCGACATTCTTTTTCAAAGGAAGTCCACATAAAAGGTTGAAATGATATATACGATACTTTTTGGGGAGGAACTATCATGGAAGCTATTTATAAAACGAAAGATGTTACAAATAAAACAGGTATCCCAAAACATATAGTCCGAAAATATAGCCAACTCTTAGAGGAACACGGTTATATCATTTCAAAAACAGCTGATGCTCGTATTTATAAATTGGATGATTTAAAACTATTGAAATCTATACATGAAAGAGCTGCTACATTACAAGAGGACATTTCAGAAACAATACCTATTATTTTAAAAGAAAAAGAGGCCCCACCTGTACCTGTTATTCAAGATAAGCAAGAAGTGCAACCAAAAGAAGATGGGCGTAACTTTGAGGAGTTCATGCTAAAACTTGAAATGCTTGCTCAATTAAATGAAGCAATTATTCATCAAAACTCTACTCTCATTACACAAAATCGTTTAAAAGACGAGAAATTAGATGAACTAATGCAACAAGTTTATGTAAAAGAAGGCTCACAAGAAAAAATGTTACAAGATCTAGTTGTTCACGCCGCTCAAACAGATGCACTCCAAAAAGAAAAGATGGACTTATTAATGAATCATATGTATAAGCGAGAATCCAAACAAGAAGAAAAAATGAATAAACTTGTCAATCAAATTTACAATAAAGATAGCAACCGTGATACACAACTTATGCAAGTTATTCGCGAAATTCAAGAAACAAAAAGATTAGTCGCCGCCTCAAAAGAGCAAAGCTTCTTTCAATCATTTAAAAGTTTATTCGTTCGAACAAAACAAGAAAAAATAAATGAATGAAATTTTGTATCTTTTTCTAATGCACGATAAAATAAAAAGTTACCTTCTATCGGTAACTTTTATTCCTTATATCGTACAGCTGGCAATATAATAATAGCTTCAGTTCCTTTTCCGCTTTCACTTTTATATTCCAATGTGCCATTATGCGCTTGTAAAATACTAAATGTTACCATAAGGCCTAATCCTGTTCCTTTTTCTTTTAAAGAATAATAAGGTTGTCCAAGCCTTACTAACTGTTCTTTTGTCATTCCAACACCACTATCTTTAACTCTTATTATTATCAATTCATCTTTTTGAATAGCTGTTACTTTTAAATACCCTTTGTTTCCTTGAATTGCTTCAATACCGTTTTTAACAACATTCATAATAGCTTGCTTCAATTTCGTCTTATCGCCGATAGTATAAAGGCTCTCAGAAATCTCAACTTGCAAATAAACGCCCTGCATCGCTGCAAATGATGACATAAGAGTTGTCATTTCAATTAATTGTGCTGATAAACAAATATGTTCTTTTTTTTCAATTTGAGGCCTTGCTAAATTTAAATAATCTGAAATAATCTGTTCAGCACGATCCAGTTCAGCTAATACGAGACGCATATAATCTTTGTTTTTTACGTCTTCCGTACTCTCTAGCAATTGAATAAACCCTCGTACAACAGTGAGAGGGTTTCGAACTTCATGTGCAACACTTGCAGCTAACTCACTTACAATATTAAGTTTTTCTGATTTTTGCATTTCTGTACGCAATAATGCATTTTCGTTTAAATACTCAGTCAAATACACTTGAAATACCATTGTCATAACCATAATAAGTGATGCAAATATATACCCACTATATAGATTAGATATGTACGGTGTAAAACCTGTTTCTAAAAGGACATTCAACATCCCGACTACTAATGAAACAAGAACATAAAATGATGCAATCATAAAAGCTAATATTAGCTTCTTATCTCTTGAAAAAAGAGACCATTTCTTTGACAAAAATAATGGAATTATCGAAAGAAATATAACTTCTACCATAGGCAACCAACTAAGCCCCTTAAAAATCCATTCATATGCAACATAAATAATGGCAGGGATGAGCCCAACAATCCCACCATATAAAAAACCACTAACAATTGGGACTGGATGAAAATTGTATCCGCAAACGGTACCAAAACAAATAGAGTATGTCATGGAGAGAACGAGTGTAACGCTAGATAAAAACATAATAAAGTAGCGATTAGGCTTCGGAAGCATTCCTTGATAACGATTTAAACGAATCGCTTCATATAAAAATAGTGGTAAAATAATGATGGCAATTTGGATCATTAAATCACGAATCAGCTCCATAGCCTCTCATCCCCTATATGTATTTTGATATGATTATATCATTTTATAAGTCTATTTGTTTCAAAATTTTGATTTTTCTTAACATCTTTGTTAATTATTTGTTAACAACTAATAATAAATGTTACAAATTTCCGAAATGATTGTAAACCCTGTACCAAATTTCCTTCGTGCAGTATACAATGAATACGGATTACAAAAAAAATAAAAAACACTTCACTAGACGGACAACTATCGCAAAATACAGCATATAATCCATACTATCTATGTTTACAAATAAGTGATCATTACTTTAGTAGGAGGAAGATAAATATGGCGGGTACTACGCTTGTTTTAAAAGAAGAAAATTTGGTTGTGCTAGAAAACGTTGAAAAATCAGTATACGAAGAATTGCAACATAAAGCAGGGGACGAAGACTGTACATGTGCTGTAAATGAATCCGTTGTCCATCTTGGCAAAGTATCTTCCGTACTTTGGAACGAAGATGAAATAGATTGGGAATACGGTTATTAAAAAGTCGCTTGCAGCGGCTTTTTTTGTGTTTATGCTTAAGTGAAACTTTAATTAACTCACACAGCTTATACTCTTATAGACATTTGAACCCTCACATAATTTCTTACTTCCACTGAATTTTAAGATACGATTCTTATCTTTCACAAATAGCGGGGGAAATTTTATAAACAAAGCGTAATAGTTGAAAATATGATAAAATGAACTTAATTTTCAAACGGAAGAAAGGGAGATACAATGGAACAATTCATTAATCCTAGAGTGAAGGACATCCAAATTTCTGGAATCCGTCAGTTCTCTAATATGATTCAAAACTATGATAATCTTATCTCTTTAACAATTGGGCAACCCGATTTCCCTACACCTTCTCTAGTAAAAGAAGCAGCTAAACGGGCCATTACAGAAAATTATACAAGCTATACACATAACGCTGGTTTACTAGAATTACGCAAGGCAGCTTGTAACTTTGTAAAGGACAACTACAATTTACATTATTCACCTGAAAACGAAACCATTGTTACAATCGGTGCTAGTGAAGCGATCGATGTTGCATTCCGAACTATTTTAGAACCAGGAACGGAAGTAATTTTACCTGCTCCTATTTACCCTGGTTACGAGCCGATTATTCGACTATGTGGTGCAACTCCTATTTTTATAGATGTTCGCGAAACTGGATTTCGTTTAACAGCCGAAGCATTGCAACATGCAATTACAGAACGAACAAGATGCGTCGTTTTACCGTATCCTTCTAATCCAACTGGTGTTACCTTATCAAAAGAAGAATTAGAAGATATTGTATCTGTCTTAAAAGATAAAAATATTTTCGTTCTTTCTGATGAAATTTATAGTGAACTTGTATATGAAGAAAAACACACATCTATCGCTCATTTCCCAGAAATGCGTGATAAGACGATTGTCATTAACGGCTTATCAAAATCACATTCTATGACCGGCTGGCGTATCGGACTTTTATTTGCTCCAGAATATTTAGCAAAACACATATTAAAAGTTCATCAATACAATGTTACATGCGCTACTTCAATCGCTCAGTATGCTGCAATCGAAGCTTTAACAGCTGCTAAAGATGCCCCGAAGATGATGCGCTATCAATACAAAAAACGCTGTGATTACGTATATAATAGACTCATTCAAATGGGTTTAACGGTTGAGAAGCCAACAGGTGCATTTTATTTATTCCCATATGTTGGACATTTAACATCTTCATCATTTGATTTTGCACTTGATCTTGTAAAAGAGGCTGGGCTAGCCGTTGTTCCTGGAACCGCATTTTCCGAATACGGTGAAGGCTACCTTCGCCTTTCCTATGCTTACAGTATTGAAACTTTAAAAGAAGGCTGTGACCGTTTAGAAGCCTTTCTAAAGAAAAAAGCTAAGAGTTAAACTCTTAGCTTTTTGTTGCATAATGATCACAAGTTTGACGCTTCAATAATTTATGCGGAATAATAATGCATTTTGAAGTAGATTCAGAATGCTCCACCTTATCAACTAAAGCTTTTGCCGCTTCATACCCTAATTGATAAATATTCACATCAACTGTCGAAAGTGGTGGACTAGCAATTTCTGATAATAAAGCATTGTTAAAGCTTACAATCGAAACATCTTTCGGTACAACAAATCCTTTTTTAGAAAGCGCACTTAACACGCCAAGTCCAATTAAATCATCCGTTGCCATAATTGCCGTCGGTGGTTGCTTTAGTCCCATTAATTCCTCAACAGCCTGTTGACCACTCTCTCTTGAAAAATCAAAGTGTAAAATATACTCTTTCGGCAATAGAATATCTGCTAGTTTCAAAGCATCACTCATCCCCGCCAAACGATCTCTCGTTACAAGTAAATCTGATCCACCGCCGATGAATGCGATTTGTTTATGGCCTAATGAAATCAAATATTCCGCTACTTCTCTTGCAGCTGTATAATTGTCATTATCTACATATGTAATTTCATCTTTTCGATCATATGGTTTTCCAATTAAAACAAACGGGAAGTTTTGGTCATGCAAGTATTGAATAATCCGATCGTTCTCTCTTGAATATAAAAGAATAATACCACCGATTTGACGCCCTTGTACCATTTTTACAACACCATTAAAAATTTCATCTTCCGTTTCACCAGTCGACATATAAAGCGCATACCCTTCCACATGTGCAAATGAACTAATTCCTCTTATAACTTCTGGGAAAAATGGATTTTGAAAAGCTTTACTTGCAGAACTCGGCATAACAAGACCAAGTGTCTTCGTCGTTTGGTTCGCAAGGTTTCTTGCATTTAAATTTGGATGATACCCTAATTCACTCATTACTTTTCGAACACGGCGCTTTGTCTTTTCACTTATACTTGGATTATCAGCAATTACACGAGAAACAGTTGATGGTGCTACGTTCGCCTTCTTCGCCACATCTTTAATTGTAACTGTCATAAAAATCCCCTCCTTTCACTTCTCTGCCATTTTCATATATTTTATCTTGCACCCGTTGCAAGTCATAGGAGAAGTCATAAACTGTCATTTATTTATTCTATCTTGCAAAACTTATCATATTCTCCCTCTCCATGTATTGTAAGGGATATAGCTCTTTTTTCCTATACTATAATATACTATTTATTTCACTTCTTTTCATATGCGATGTCAAATCTCTTTTCATCTCTCTATAATTTTTTTATAGAGAGATGAAAAGAAAAATGGGACATAATGTCCCATTTCTCATCCTTTCGTACCTCCAGCTGTTAAACCAGAAATAAAGTATTTTTGTAGTGATAAGAATAAAATCGAAATCGGGATTGCAATTAATACGGAACCAGCCGCAAACGTCGTAAATTCATTACCAAATTTCTTCGCTACCATTTCATAGAGTCCAACTGCTAAAGTGTAATTTTCCGGCGTGCGTAAAATAATACTTGCTAAAATGAAATCTGTAAATGGACCGATGAAAGTGAATAATGCTACAACCGCTACGATTGGCTTTGCAAGCGGCATAATGATTTGCCAAAAAATACGGAAGTGTCCTGCTCCATCCATGCGGGCTGACTCATCCAACTCTTTCGGAATCGTATCAAAATACCCTTTCATAAGCCAAGTATTCATTGGAATTGCTCCACCTACATAAATTAAAATTAATGCAAGATGTGTATCAATTAATCCTGTTAACTGCGCTAATACATATAGTGCGATTAACGCTGCAAAGTTCGGAATCATTTGTAGAATTAAAAATGTTAATAAACCATTTTTTCTTCCGACAAAACGATATCTCGAAAATGCATAAGCAGTAAAGCTAATTGCTAACACCGAAAAAATCATCGTCATAACACTAACTTTTAACGTATTTTTATACCAAAGTAAGTAATTACTTGAATCAAGATCAAGTAGCTTACGATAATGATCTAACGTAGCATTTTTTGGAATAATGCTAGAACCAGACAAACTATCTCCTGGATTAAACGATGAACCAATAATCCATAGTAATGGATAGAAAATAATCGCACACATTATGAAGATAACCAAATAACTTAATGAAAGACGTAACATCTTTTGTCGTTTAATATTCATTTACATCATATCCTCTTCTTGGAATGATTTTGTTCTCTTAAATTGCCATAACGCAACTGTAATAACGATTAACGATAAAATCATTGTAAGAGCTGCTGCTTTTCCGTACTGCGCTGAAGTCATCGTTAACTTATAAATCCATGAAATTAAAATATCCGTTCCACCTGCATCTTGCCCCGCTACAGCAGGACCTCCGCCGTTAAATAGATAAATGATACTAAAGTTATTAAAGTTAAACGTATATTGTGTAATTAAAATTGGTGCTGTTGCGTATAAAACAAGTGGCAATGTAATTTTGCGGAACTGTTGCCAAGCAGTTGCTCCATCTACTGTAGCCGCTTCATATAATTCTCCTGGAATCGATTGCAATATACCTGTTGTCATTGCAAATACGAATGGGAAACCGAGCCACGTTTGGATCATAATTAAAGCAATCTTCGCCCAAAACGGATCTGTCATCCAAGCAATCTTTTCAATCCCGAATAAAGCTAATACTTGATTATTAATTGCTCCAAATGTTTCATTAAACATACCCGAGAAGACAAGAATAGATACGAATGCTGGAACAGCCCACGGTAAAATGAAGATTGTTCGAATAATTGCCTTACCTTTAATACCAGGCTGATTTACGATAATCGCTAAGAAAATACCAAGTGCAACTTGTAATGTTGTTGCAACAAATGTCCAAATGACAGTCCAAGAAAATACACTTAAAAATGTCTCTCTCCACATTGGTAATGTGAAAATATCAATAAAGTTTTTAAAGCCCACCCAATCTACTAATTTAGCTGGAGGAGAGTGATATAAGTCATAGTTCGTAAATCCAATTAAGATTACAAAAATGATTGGAAATACAACTACAAAGATTAGTAATAGAAATCCTGGTGAAACCATTAAATATGGAAAACCTTGATCTAATAAGTTACGGTATTGCTCTTTTACTGAGTTTAATGGTGTTCCTATATCACGTTTCTTCCCATTTTGGTATGCATCATATAAGTTAAATCCATATATTCCGAGTCCAAACACTATGACAATAAGTGCCAAAATCCCTTCTACTAATAGAAAGACAGAATGGTCACGTGGAACTTCTGTACCGAGCGTTACAATTCCCCATAATCCCATATTTAACAAATCAGCAAATGCTACAATAAATGAACCTGTTAATACTAGAAAAATAAGACCTTTTACAAATTGTTTATTATATATTTGGCCCATGCCTGGAATAATAGATAACATGGTCGCCATTTTCCTATGTTTCGAACCATTCATATCTTTCATTGGTTCCATAGATGTTTGCATGTTCCTTCCCCCTTTTTTCTTCCTACTTGGAAGGGAGAGAATTCGTGCCTCTCCTATTAGAGGCACGAATTTCACCTTATTTTTTCTTACTATGATTTGCCTCAATATTTCCTTTAATTTGTTTCACTGCACTATCAAGCGCGGATTTTGGTGCCTCTTTTTCTGTAACAACTAACTGAAGAGCGTCTCCAGCTGGTTTCCATACTTCTTGCATTTCTGGAATATTCGGCATTGGAATTCCATTTTCTGATTGAATTGCAACTGCTTTTGCAGCTTCATTATCTTTAATAATTGGATCTTCCATTACTGATTTTACTGGAGGAATCTCTTTTGTCTTCTCAAATCGAATTTTTGCATTTTCTTCATTTGTTACCCACTCAGTGAACTTTGTAGCTAAATCATTTTGTTTAGAGAAGCTTGTTACATGCCATCCTTTTACCCCAACAAATGTTTTCATCGGTTGACCATTTGGTAATTTCGGCATTGGAGCAACACCATAATCAATTCCGTTCTTTTCCATCGCTTGGAACGCCCACGGTCCATTCATAATAGATGCTGCTTTTCCTTCATTGAATAATCCGTCAGCAGCAGGTCCACCAGATTCACCGATAATACCTTTCGGGAATAACTTTTCTTTGTACCATTTTTGAAGATATTCAGCACCTTGTACTGCTCCGCTATTATTTAATCCAACATCACTTGCATTTGGCTTTCCGTCTTTCTCACCAAATACATATCCGCCCATACCTGCCATAAACGCGTTAGCAAAGTAGAAGTTATCTCCTAATGTTAAAAATCCGTACTTGCCATCCTTCGTAAAGTCTTTTGAGAAGTTAAATAGCTCGTCCATCGTTTCTGGAGCTTTTTGCATTAATTTTTTATTGTAAATAAAAATTGGTGTTTCAATTGCTTTTGGTAAACCATATAATTTCCCGTTGTATGTTTGTGCCTTTATTGATAAGTCAGTAAATTTACTCTTCACAGCATCATCTGCTTTTACTTCAGAAATTAAGCCTTCTGTTACTGCATTTCCGATTTGATCGTGTGGCAATGTTACAACATCTGGTCCCGTCCCCGCTGGTCCATCAAGACGTAACTTTTTCACTTGATCTGTCATTTGCATTTCAACAACTTTTACTTTTACTTTATATTTTTCCTCAAAGCTTTTCACTGCTGGTTCTAAACCAACACCTTTTTTATCATCTTCCCAAACGAGAAGATCATAGTCTTTCTTCGCTTTACTTTCCTCTTTTTTTCCTGAATCTTTCGGTCCACATGCAGATAACATGCCAATTGACAATGCTGAAATCGTTAATAGTGATAATGCTTTCTTCATCCCAAAAACCTCCCTAAATTGTCTATGTACCTCTTTAATTGAAAACGTTTGCATTTGATTGTTTAATAGAAGCGCAAACAATATCTAAATCTATGAAAACGTTTGCGCTATTTGTCTATCATTATACATCCTTTTATTCATTTTGCAAATATTAATTTTCAAAATAATCTTATCATACTCTTTATTCATTGACTTTACATAAAATGAATACTACTCTTATAAGCAATATTAAAGTTATGTGGAAGGCAATCGTTTGCAACATAATCTTTATTATTTCGTTTAAGGGAACTATATGTATAGAGATATTAAAGGGGGATTTTCTATATGCTTAAAGAAGCGATCTATCATAGGCCAAAAGATAATTATGCATACGCTTACGACGAAAAAACAATTCACATCCGAATACACACAAAAAGAGATGATGTTCACAACGCCGCTCTCATCTACGGTGACCCGTACGAATGGCAGGACGGGAAATGGATTACAGCGAGTACACCGATGAAAAAAACTGGATCTACTGAGTTATTTGATTATTGGTCCGTTTCAATCAAACCAAAATTTAAACGCTTACGTTATGGATTCGAATTAAAAAACGACGTAGAAACTTTTATTTATACAGAACGAGGATTTTTTTCTAATATCCCAAATGACGATGTCGGTAACTTTTTCTGCTTTCCATTTGTTCATGCAAAAGACGTTTTCAGGGCACCATCCTGGATTAAAAACACAGTATGGTATCAAATTTTCCCGGAACGATTCGCTAACGGGGATAGCACATTAAATCCAGCAAACACCCTCCCTTGGGGAAGTACCGAACCAACTCCAACTAATTTTTTCGGCGGAGATTTTGCTGGTATTATTCAAAACCTTGATTACCTTGTGAAGCTTGGAATTTCCGGAATATATTTCACTCCTATTTTCAAAGCTCATTCGAATCATAAATATGACACAATTGATTACATGGAAATCGATCCACAATTTGGGACGAAAGAAACTTTCAAAGAACTCGTTCAGGAGTGTCATAAACATGGTATAAAAGTAATGCTCGACGCTGTTTTTAATCATAGCGGGTACTTCTTTGATAAATTTCAAGACGTGCTGGAACAAGGTGAAAATTCCGCCTATAAAGATTGGTTCCATATTCATGAATTTCCAATTATAACCGAGCCACTTCCCAATTATGATACTTTCGCATTTACACCGTATATGCCTAAATTAAATACAGCACACCCAGATGTAAAAGAATATTTACTTGAAGTAGGGCGTTATTGGGTAAGAGAATTCAATATAGACGGTTGGCGCCTTGATGTAGCAAATGAAGTCGATCACAGTTTTTGGAGAGAATTCCGAAGTGAAATAAAAGCATTAAATCCTGAAGTATATATTTTAGGTGAAATTTGGCACGATGCACTCCCATGGCTACAAGGTGACCAATTTGATGCTGTAATGAGCTATCCTGTTACAAACGCTCTACTTTCTTACTTTGCTAACGAATCCATTCATGCAAGTGAATTTATGAAACAAATTACCGATTCTCTACATTCCTACTCTATGAATGTAAATGAAGCGGCATTTCATTTATTAGACAGTCATGACACACCTAGAATTTTAGCAACATGTAACGGGGATAAAAATAAGTTAAAGTTACTCTATGTATTTCACCTTTCTTTCATCGGTTCTCCTTGTATTTATTACGGCGATGAAATCGGTATGGATGGTGGAATGGATCCTGACTGCCGCAAATGTATGATATGGGATGAAAAAGAACAAGATACTCTTTTATTTACACATATACAAACATTAATTTCATTACGGAAACAACATAAAGCATTTGGAGGAAATGGTACTTTTCAATTCATTGAGGCAAATGATGAACATAATTATATTTCTTATACAAAAACATATGAAGATGAAACTATCTTTTTCGTTTTAAATCCTACTAACAGTGAAGTTACAACTTCACTCCCTCTTCATATTACCAGGAAGAAAATAATTAACATTTATACAAACGAAGAATTTTCAGCGGAAGCAAGTGTATTACAAGTTACACTTCCACCGTATGGATTCTCTATTTTAAAATGGTAATAGTAAAAGCCTTATGCCAGGGTGGCATAAGGCTTTTCTTATTTCAATTTAAATACCATTGCTTCATACGGTCGTAATGTAATGTTTTCTATCAATACATTTTCTACATCATAATTGTGTATTAATAACTCTGCTTCACTATAAATAATGTCCTCAGGCAATTCAAATACACATTCATCTGCAGTAAAGTTTGCAATCACCAGAAGCTTTTCTTCTCCATATGTTCTTACATAAGCAAAAATAGAAGGGTTATTTTCTAATATTAAATCATATGTTCCATACACAACTATTTCATTGTTTTTACGTAATTCAATCAATTTTTTATAGTAATAAAAAATTGATTCTTCATCTTGGATTGCCTGTTTCACATTAATCTCTTTGTAGTTAGGATTTACCGCAATCCAAGGCTCACCCGTTGTGAATCCAGCATGTTCTCTATCATCCCACTGCATCGGAGTTCTAGCATTATCTCGGCCCTTTATATATATAGACTGCATCACTTTATCTATATCTTCGCCGCGCTCTATAACTTTTTCTTTATACATATTTAGTGTTTCAATATCTCGGTATTCATCAATTGATTCAAATCGAACATTGGTCATTCCGATTTCTTCTCCTTGATAAATATATGGTGTCCCTTTCATCATATGAAGTACTGTCGCTAACATTTTTGCTGATTCAGTATGATAAGCTCCATCATTACCAAAACGAGATACAACGCGAGGCTGGTCATGGTTATTCCAATAAAGGCTATTCCATCCTGTTTGTTCTAATGCTTTTTGCCACTTTGTTAAATTTTGTTTCAAAGTAAGAAGTGAGCATGGTTTTACATCCCATTTCCCGCCTTCTCCGGAATCTAAATCCATATGTTCAAATTGGAATACCATTTGCAGTTCTTTTCTAGCTTCCCCTGTATACAATTTAGCCTCTTCTGTCGTTACACCAGGCATTTCCCCAACCGTCATAATGTCATACTGAGACAATACGTCTTCATTCATTTCATGCAAATACTTATGAATATTCGGACCGTTCATAAAATGTTTATGCCCTGAAACATATCCTTCTTCATCCGTTTCAACAGATGGTAAGCCATCTTCTTTAGAAATAAAATTAATAACATCCATACGGAACCCATCAATTCCTTTTTCTAACCAAAACTTCATCATGTCATAAACATCTTGTCTTACCTTTTCATTATCCCAGTTTAAATCTGGCTGTTTTTTAGAAAACAGATGCAAATAATATTCATCTGTCATTTCATCATATTGCCATGCAGATCCACTAAATGCTGCTCCCCAGTTATTCGGCTCTTTCCCTTCTTTTCCAGGGCGCCATATATAATAGTCTCTATATTTATTATCTTTCGATTTACATGATTCAATAAACCAATTATGTTCATCTGAAGTATGATTAACAACTAAGTCCATCATAAGTTTCATATTACGTTTATGCATTTCATGTAATAGTTCATCCCAATCTTCCATTGTTCCGAACTCGTTCATAATTTTACAATAATCACTTATATCGTAACCATTATCATCGTTTGGAGATTCATAGACTGGTGATAACCAAATTACATCAATACCTAATTCTTTTAAGTAGTCTAGCTTCGCAAGAATACCACGAAGATCACCTATACCATCACCATTACTATCCATAAAACTACGAGGATAAATTTGATATACTACACTTTCTTTCCACCATTGTTTTCCCATTATGCTACCCCATTTCATCTATACTATTGATTCTTTTTTCTTTTTTTCAAGGCGCAAACGTTTTTATTACTGAATGATAACAGATTCTATCCAAATTTAAAATAGCGCTTACAATATTTATTTTCTTTTTCTAATAAAACATGTGGAACTTATTATATATTCATAGGGATAATGAAAACGTTTTATTTTTTTATAGTGTTTTTATTTCTTTTTTGAATCTATTCGTTTATAATAAATTCAAAGAAAACGTTTGCATAAACTTTCTAGGGGGAAATATCATGGCAGAACTTAAATTAGAAAATATTTATAAAATATATGATAATAACATAACAGCCGTAACAGATTTTAACTTACACATTCAAGATAAAGAATTTATCGTATTCGTTGGTCCTTCTGGATGCGGAAAATCTACAACACTACGAATGGTAGCTGGACTTGAAGATATTTCAAAAGGAGAATTTTCAATTGATGGTAAGCTAATGAACGATGTTCCTCCAAAAGATCGAGATATCGCAATGGTCTTCCAAAACTACGCTCTTTATCCACATATGAGTGTGTATGATAATATGGCATTTGGATTAAAACTTCGAAAAATACCGAAAGATGAAATCGACCGTCGAGTGAAACATGCAGCTCAAATTTTAGGGCTTGAACAATATTTAGATAGAAAACCGAAAGCTTTATCAGGTGGACAACGTCAACGTGTTGCATTAGGTAGAGCAATTGTTCGAGACGCAAAAGTCTTCTTAATGGATGAACCATTATCAAACTTAGACGCTAAACTACGTGTTGCAATGCGATCAGAAATTTCTAAATTACACCACCGCCTTGGCACAACGACAATTTATGTAACACATGATCAAACTGAGGCAATGACAATGGCTTCACGCCTTGTTGTTATGAAAGACGGCAAAATCCAACAAATTGGAACTCCAAAAGAAGTATATGAAACACCTGAAAATATTTTCGTTGGTGGTTTTATCGGTTCACCCGCAATGAATTTCTTCCGTGGAAAATTAACTGAAACCGATTTCGTTATAGACAGTTCACTAAAGTTTAAAGTATCTGAAGGAAAAATGAAGTTATTACGCGAACAAGGCTATGTAAATAAAGAAATTGTTTTAGGTATTCGTCCAGAAGATATTCATGATGAACTATTATTTTTAGAAGCTTCACAATCTACTACTTTCACAACAAAAATTGAAGTTGCAGAGTTGTTAGGGGCTGAATCCATTTTATATATGAAACTTGGAAATCAAGATTTTGCAGCACGTGTTGATGCAAGACATACTTTTTCACCTGGTGACCAAATTAAACTTGCTTTTGATATGAATAAAGCACATTTCTTTGATAGCCAAACCGAACAACGTATTCGTTAAAAAATAAAGTTCTATAATAGAACATACAAAAAAACCGTCCACATATATACTGGGGGCGGTTTTCCATTATTATACTAGGGCTTCTATTGTATGAAATGATTGTCCTCTCGTGCTAATAATACCAAAAACAGGTAAATCACTAAGCACCACTTCTTCTTGCTGTTTCATAAAAGATGACGTTAATTGTTTTATCTCTATCCAAACGTCATTAATACAAAGTACATTGGAATCGTTCTCTTGTTGGCGAGAAAAAATAGAATCTATTTTATATAGACCAGCATTTTGAAAAAGCATATCAATACGACTGTATGCCTCCATAGCAAAACTAATAACACGTTGCCAATCTCCTTGTTTCCCCATATCGTAGGATACAAAAAGTGCTTCTCCGCCTAAATCCGTAATTTCCTCAGCTGTTGCTTGTCCACTTTCTTGATCAATGTCCGTCACAATTACTTTTGCGCCTTGCTTAGCCAACAAAAGAGCTGTACTACGTCCAATACCGATGCCACCACCAGTTACAATGGCAACCTTTCCTGCAAGCTTCATTTTCATTACCCCTTCTATAAGTCTTACCGTCATTCAGTATACTCCTTTATTAGATTAGTCTGCAAGCAGGAAAAGTTCACTCTACAGCTTGTAAGCGATTACCTTTTTGTTTCTTTTTTTTTCTTACTATTATATTGATCGAAGGTTAAACCAATAAAAATAAGAATTCCCCAAAATATTAAGCTACCTCCAGTCATTCCAAATCCCCCTTTGTTATATAACGATATTATTTATATCCATTATATCATTCTCTTAATTTTCAATCTATTCAAAACGAAAATAGGATGTTTGAATTAGCTACAGCTTCTTTAAACATCCTTCCGTAATATGGAAGGTACTATATAGGAGATATCCACCCTATATCAATTCCATTCATCTAATTTTATGAAAAAATAAGAGAATGATGAAATTTTTCACGAAATTAAAAATAAGACTTTTTATATACAAACGATAAAAAGTCTTATTTCATTAGTAGCACGTATAATCTAAATATTAATTATACAAGACTCATCACTTTCGTCTTTGCAATTAAATCATGGAAGCCACAATTATCTTTGCGGAATAACATCATATATACATTGCATATTAATGGAACTCCAAGTAATAATATGCTTGGTAATAATAATACCAAAAATCGTATTATTAATGTTTGTAACGTTAGTTTTTCACTTGTTAACGAGATTATTTTTGTTCTTGTTACCTTTTTACCAAGTGTAGAACCGTTCCAAAGAAAAGGTAACAGAATAAAATTTATAGCCATTAATACGAAAACAAGTGTAAGGTCATATCTATAGTCACCTAAACTTATATTAAAACGATCAAAAATAGCACTATAGTTTCCTGTAATAATAGCTACTACTGCACCGTACGTAACCGAGATTAAAAACATGTCAATAAGGGAAGCACCTATGCGATTCATTACAAGCGCTGGACGATGCATCTTTAACTTCATTTTGTGTCGACTCCTTCATATCCTTCTTTACCCGTTTCATCGTACCACTTCTAAAAAACATTGTAAACTGGCGTTTCGCTTACTTTTCTTGTACAATGTGTTACAACAGCATTATAAAGGAGGTTCCCATATTGAAAAGATGGATAATCCTATTTGCCGCACTCTTATTAACAGGTTGTACAGGCAATACAAACCATTTAACTTATACAATTAACGATGAATATGAACTCATCCATACTTCTGGAGATGCATTTGAACTTTTCCCCTCTCAGGATGCTGTATATGCTACACAATACATCCCTGCAAAGATTACAGAAATTGCTTGGGACGATAAATACATTATCACAAAACAAATTGAGGAAAAATCAGATCCAAATAATCCTGACGCAGCAATTACAAATAAAAAAAGTGAACATTATTGGATTATCGATGTAAAGCATAATAAACGATTCGGTCCTTATAATGAAAAACAATTTAACGAGCAAAAAGATGCTTTTAAAATTACAGTACCTTTTCAAAGTGTAGATTCATATGTGAAAGAACTAAAAAAACAGTCAGCATAACTTTTTATGCTGACTGTTTTCGTTTAAATACACACCTTACTTAGAAAATGAGATATTGAAAGTTTGTGGCTCTTTAACAGCTTCATGAGTATCTCCCACTGCTAAATCATCTGTCGTAAACTTAATATCCTTTACCTTCTCTTTTCCATCATCGAGTATTAAACCGATAATTCCTTCTCGTGTCTCACCAGGTTTATAATCTTCCCTTGATACACTCTTTGTGCCTACAAGTGTGTCTTCTTCATATAAAAAGTTTTGAGTCGCTACATTAAAATGCTGTTTGTCATTAATAATAACATCATTCATAGAGAAGAATTGCATGTTCTTATTTCCACTATTCTCTACTTTATATGTAATTTCAACATACCGAATCGTATCGCTAATCTCTGTTCCACTTAACGATGCATATAATTCAGCGTCTTCTTGACTCACTTTATCTCCCAATCTACGCTTTACTTCTTCAGGAGTTAATGCAGTATACACTTTCAATGTATTTTTTGCATCTTTGCTCATTTGTGATAATGAGATAACTTTAACGTCTTGTACGTGAATTTTCATTGGGGCTACTTCAAATGTCTGATTCACAGAATGCATCTGTTCTAATTCAAATGTCCCCCACCCTTTTTCCTTCACTTTTTGTCCTACTTTTTTAAGCTCACGCCCACCATACTCTTTTGTTTCTGGAATAGATTCTTTCTTTTTAGGTTCTGCCTTCTTTTCTTCTTGATGGAAGCAACCACTTAACATAAGAAGAAAACTACATAAAACAAAAATACTTTTCCATGCTTTCATGATTTAATTTCTCCTAACACTATCATTCATTAAAATATATTAGTCCCTTGATTTGTAAACTATAGAAACGATAAGAAGTCCACAAAACGAACTTGTCAGTCCAGATACTATTATACCTCCTATTTGGAAAATATGAAAATAGGGGTCTAATAACGCGTGCACGATAAATATAATGGCCGTCACAACGATAGATGAAGCCCAATATTTCTTTTTTTCCGAAGTTAAACTAGTATCTTGATCAGTTTCCCTTCTATATTTCCATAGCACATATATTAGTAATAGTAGACCAAAACACGTACTCCCATGCTGTAAAAATTTATAAATTGGAATACTATATACTTCTTGCTGTAACAGCGGTATTTTCATAACAAAATAGCCTGTCTTATGGGTAAAAGCATCCCAAACGACATGCGTCACCATACCGAATAAAGCAGAATAGCAAAATACAAAAAAATCTTTCCAAGTATAAAGCCCCCACTTCTCACCTACTACATATTTATAGTAACTAGCAAAAGGCTTAGGTAAATGTGTTATAAATGGTCCTTTTAAAATACGATGATATGCATATGCTAATAAAAAAACGAGTGGTAAATTCAAATAGAAGAAACCAGCCCATGTATGGCCAATAATACCGTATGGCCTAAAATATAAAAAATATTCAAAATCAGGTGCCATACTACCTAATATAAGAGCCGTCACCGAAATATAACTAGAATGTTTCTTAGCAAAAGGGAGAACAGCTGCTGGATGTGCAAATGTAAACGGCATATTAATACTCCTCTTCATATTTCTAATAGAATATCACCTATCATAACGAGAGAATTAATCTTGATGCAATATTTATTTTCACATTGGAATATGATAGTTTACGTGTTATAATCCACATAAAATATTCAGAAAATAGGAGGAGTTCACGTGTCGTTAACACTTGTATTTTTTCTTGTTCTGTCTACCTTTTTTTAAGTACATACATTGGCTTCTTTCTATGGAAGCACTTGAAAATTATAAAATATATGCCTGCTCTCTTTGGCTTTATGAGCGTTCTTTTCATTTTTATATGGAAGAGAATGACTTTCGGCTGGGAAGGTCTCGGTTTTGGCGCACTTCAATATACAATATTACTAGCAAGTTGTATTACACTTGTATTTGCTGCTTTTTTAGAATCAAAATCCGTTATGAATTGAGGTTTATATATTGATTGACGTACCCTTTTTAAAAAGTGTCACATTACAAAAAGAAAATATCCCTAGCTTTTCCGCATATCCATACTGCTTACCGGCTATACGAACATTACAATCACTCCTTTTCCATCCGAATGTAACATTCATTATTGGAGAAAACGGAACGGGGAAATCAACATTACTCGAAGCGATTGCAGTTGCTTTAGGTTTTAATGCAGAAGGTGGAACGAAGAACTTCCGTTTTAACACGTACGATTCACATTCATCTTTACATGAATACATTCGAATTTCAAAAAGTTTCAATACACCAAAAGACGGTTTCTTTCTTCGCGCTGAATCATTTTATAACGTTGCTTCTTATATCGATGAAATAGATGCTATAAAATCTTATGGCGGCGTTTCACTTCACGAACAATCACACGGCGAATCCTTCTTCTCATTATTTATGAATCGTTTTTCAGGACAAGGTTTATACATTTTAGATGAGCCTGAGGCAGCTTTATCCCCAATGAGACAACTTTCAATGCTCATTCGCATGCACGAACTAGCTGAACAAGGTTCACAATTTGTTATCGCGACGCATTCTCCCATTTTAATGGCTTATCCTGAATCTACTATATACTCTTTAACTCAAGAAGGGATTCACGAATCGACATTAGAAGAAACGGAGCATTACCAAACGACGAAACTTTTCTTTGAAAATCGCGATCGATTATTTCATCACTTATTTGAGTCATAAAAAAAGAGGCAGCAATCGCTGCCTCTTTTTTATAATGCTTCTATAAATAAAGCTACTCCAATACCGCCTCCAACGCATAGAGAGGCAATACCTTTCTCTAATCCACGTCTTTTTAATTCGTGAATTAAACTTACCGTAATACGAGCTCCTGTACAACCAATTGGATGTCCAAGTCCTACACCACTACCGTTTACATTCACTTTCTCACGGTCTAACCCTAACTCTTTCTCTACAGCTAAATATTGTGCAGCGAAAGCTTCATTAATTTCAAGTAAATCTGCATCTTCTAATGACCAATCTACTTTTTCTAATCCTTTACGAATTGCTGGTGCTGGTCCAATACCCATAATTTTTGGATCTACACCCGCTACTGAGTATCCAACAATTCGAGCTAACGGTTGTAAGCCCTTTTCTTTTGCTTTTTCTTCGCTCATTAATACTAGAACTGCACTTCCGTCATTAAGACCAGATGAATTCCCTGCAGTTACTGATCCGTCTTTACGGAAAGCTGGTTTTAATCCTGCTAATTTTTCCGCTGTAATATCTGCACGTGGATGTTCATCCTTCGCAAATACAACTTCTTTTCTACGTTCTTTTATTGTAATAGGAACAATTTGATCGTCAAAGTATCCAGACTCCATCGCTTGCAACGCTAATGTATGACTACGAAGCGCAACTTCATCTTGTTCCTCTCTTGTAATTTCATATTGTTCAACTAAATTTTCCGCTGTTTCACCCATCATAATATGGTGAATCGGATCTTCTAAAACTTCCCACACCGTATCACGAATTTCTCCGTGCTGTAGACGTTGTCCCCAGCGGTGTTGTTTTAATGCATAAGGGCTCGAGCTCATTGCTTCTACTCCACCTGCAACAACAATATCACTTACACCTAATTGGATTTGCATTGCAGCAGACATAATTGCTTGCATACCTGAAGAACATTGACGTTGAATTGTATAACCAGTAACTGTGTCAGGAAATCCTGCCGCTAATGCAGCTGTTCTTGCCGTATTTGCTTCATCAGTTCTTTGAATACAATGACCTAAAATTACTTCATCAACTTCATGTGGCTCTACTCCGCCTCTTTTTACAGCTTCCTGAAGTACAGGAACAGCTAATTCTACTGGTGTTATATTTTTTAGTGCTCCTCCGAAAGTTCCAATTGGTGAACGAACTGCAGCTGTAATGACAACATTATGCATTTTGTACTTGCCCCTCTCTTATGTACCCTAGTAAATTTGTAGGTGAAATTCCATAAGTTGTATGTCTAAAATTATCATACTATAAACATACCAAAAAATCAAAATATTTAATATAATAAAAATAGAAGGAATTAACCTTCTATTCTGTCAATGCGTATAAGAATTTTTGTAATATCTTCTCTGTCGTTTCATTCAATTTTGGTAACTTATCTACTGGAAAATATTGAAGTTCTAACCCTTCATGATCGAGCTTTAATTCTCCGCTTACATGATGTGCCTGATACAGATGAATCACATTAAAAATTTCATCTCCATTTGGATAACGGAAATAAACTTCCTTTCCTGAAAGAACACCAAGAAATTGCATTATTTTTGCACTTAGTCCCGTCTCCTCGAATAATTCTCTACGAGCAGTTTCTTCTGTCGTTTCTCCCAGTTCCATTGCCCCGCCAGGCACACCCCAATCATATGTATCTGAACGATATTGAAGCAATACTTCTTGATTATCATTTAATATAATAATTGCTGATCCTACTAAAATAAGTGGTCTCGTACCAACTACTTTGCGTAACTCTTCAATATACCCCAATATGTAAACTCTCCTTTCCTCACCCTTCCTTATCATAACAAAATTCTCTTCCTTTTGTTGCTGTAATTTTCAATAAAAAAGGAAGCTTTCGCTTCCTTTTTTTCCCGTTATTTCTTAAAGCTTTCGTATTTTACAACTTCAAAAGCTTCTTCAATTTCCTCATTATGATAATGGACATATGTAAAACGCCCTAATTCTACTAATCTAGCTATTTCTTGCAATGCTTTATGCTGATCATATGTTTCTTCAATTGTAATATGTACATAAAACTTCATTAATGGATGTTCATATAAAGGTTCTCCCACCTCTACATATACATCTTCAACCCCTTGCACAACTCTTACATAGCTCGCAAATTGATACAGAGCTTCTCTGTCTGAAACGATTTTTAATGTATACATATATTCTCCCCCTTTTCTTTACTATATCAAAAAGATGACCATACTACGTTATAGAACTATGAAATTTTTTCGACTTATAGTCTATATATTCGTGTAATAAACAAGGCGTTTATCCATACATAGGACCTTTCCCCCACATATATTATAGAAAGAATTTTTTCATTTGAGGTGTTCCTTATGAATTCATACATTAACATATGTGTTTGCATTACTCCAGGCGCCGATATTTCTGACGATCGTATTGCAAAAGATTTAGCAGTAGCAGAATCAATTTGGCATCCCATTACATTTCAAATTAAAGAAGTAATTGTACTAAACGAACTTTTCCGTTTTTCTAATCGGGAAATTAGTTATAAAAACTCCATTCAAAGTCAGGAAAAATTATCATCCTTTTTTCAAACTTGTGTTAACGAAGCTCCTGGATGTGACCTTTATATTTGTTATATTGGCAGTGATTATTTCAAAGAAACCGCAGTAATCGCTTGCGCTTACTCTCTAGCGAAACAACAACAACTTACTGGTTACATCGTTCTAACAAACTCAGCTGCTCCAATGAAAAATATATACACCCTCGCTCACGAAATTGGTCATATTTTATTCACAAGACGAATTCATGGAAAACTTACGCACGCAGATCCCCATTCTCCAACTGGATCGGAGCACCATCCTTCTCCATCAAATCTTATGTACCCTATAGTCCCCCGCCCAGAAAACGTTCATATTCATTCCTTATTAACGAACGAACAAAAGGAACTCTCCTTACAAAGTTCTTTATTACAAAGAAAAAAACAGTAACGATATTGTTACTGTTTAAAACAATATATTCCAATCAACAAACCAGATTTCGGCTGCAAAGGATACACTATACACCTAAACCGAACCCCTCTAAAAATCAAAATATAGTATTTCTTTGGAAATATTTTTTTGTATATCCAGAGCAGCCACTTTTTTTGAACTACCCGTTTACACTTTTTCTCTCTTCAATTTTTAAAGACCATCTCATTAATCCATATATACTTCCATACATAAGTAATATCTTTGCAATTCCCCAAAACACATTTTTTTCTTCTAATTCTTTAAATATAAACATAATCGCTAAAGGAACAATTAGCACCAAAACACCCATCCAACCAAGGACATACACTTCTCCAACAAAAAGTAATAAAAAGATACTTGCTGCTAATATATATGTTTGCATTTTCGACAATTGTAAAATAGGTGTACCGTACCATTTATCAACAAACATCAATAATACTAATAATAAAATGGGAACCATTACTATTATGTAAATAATCCCGAACTCTACAAATTTATTTTTAAAAGAAGACATTCTAAACGCAACAATGGTTCCAATAATCGTAATGATTAAAACGATAGGATAGCCAATTAACTGTATATTCGTTAGTGTAAATTGCTGATTCGGATTATTAAATAAAATATGAGTTAATATCCAATACCCGCCAATACCAATTATCATGGCAAGAATACTCTTTATACTCCCGCCTTTATCCTTCTCCATCTCATTCGCTAATTCTTCTGCATATTCTTTTGGCGAATCACCAAATATATCACTTACCGTCTTTCCTTTTTTCTCACCTTCTATTAAATGTAGCTCTGCATCCTCTAGAAAAGCATCTACATCTTCTTCTTTAATTCCCTTCGTAATTAAATACACTTTCGTATCGATTAAAAACTTTTCTCCCTCTTTAGAAACTTGCATTAGAATCCCTCCCTTAATTAACCGTTTCTTTTCTATTCGCCTTCATCATAATTTCAAGGAAGATTAAAATAAACAAACTTCCGTATAAACATATAATTTGAAATAACATTGGCACGAGATCTTCCGATGTAAACGTTTTAAAAACTAACATAATAGAAAGCGGAATAATTAAATATAAATTTTTAAACCATCCTTCAAAATATATATTTATAGCTACCGTGAGGATAAAGATCCCTCCAGCTAATATATAACTTTGGACTAGAGTCAACGTAAACATCGTTGTAGGATATATCACATCTAATATCGTAACTGCTCCTAATAAAAACATTGGTGCAATCATGACTAAAAACCACATGGAAAACCACGTTTTTGTAAAACTTGTTACAAATGTCATTTTACGAAGCAGAAAATTAGGACCCATTACAGCTAAAATCAATGTAAAACTATAGCCAATACACTGAATAAGTGAAATCTGTAGAATTCCGTTATTCACTATTAAGATAGAAGCAATAATCCAAAACGATACGATATTCATTACTGTAAAACCAATTTGCTTCCACGTTTCCTGTCTATCTCTTTCCATTACTTTTACAAGTTCATTTGCATACTCTTTCGGTGAGCTTCCGAAAATATCTTCTACACTTTTCCCATCACTCTCACCCTCAATTAAATGGAGTTCCGCATCTTCTATAAAATTTTCAATATCGCTTTCTTTCACACTCTTTGCCGCTAAAAATAATCTCATTTCTAATAAAAAATTTCGCGCTTCATTTGATAACATTATTTTTTTCTCCCCTTCCCTTCAAGTAGACGCTCTACACTACTTTGCATCGCTTCCCAGCGATCCATAAATTCATCCAGTGCTTCCTCGCCTTTTTCTGTTAATGTATAATATTTTCGCTTTGGACCAGATGGAGATTCCTTCATTACACTTGTTATTAATCCTTCCTTTTGCATTCGTATTAATAACGGATAAATACTTCCCTCACTCGCCATTGTGAAACCATACTTCGCTAATCTTTCACTCATTTCATAACCGTATATTTCACCTTCAGAAATAATAGCAAGTAAGCATCCTTCTAAAATCCCTTTCAGCATTTGACTTGTCGACATATTTCAAATCCTCCCACTATCTTGTTTTACAAGATAGATAAGCGTAAGTATCTTGCTTTACAAAATAGTATAGCAAACGCTACTTTGCAAAACAAGATAGCTAGCAATATTTTTCCAAATGTTTGCAGGAATTTTATTATCACCTCTCTAAATAGAGCAATAAGAGAACTTTTATTATGAAGGAGTGTTTTTCATCATGGTTACAAATCGAGTTGTCTTTTTAACAGGTGCTGCGAGCGGTATTGGTTATGAAATGGGAAGTGCTTTTGCCAAAGAGGGTGCTAAAGTTGTGATTAGTGATCGCCTTGAAGATCGTGCAAAAGAAGCTGCTGAACAATTGCAAAAAGAAGGCTATCAAGCCATTGGTTTAAAATGTGACGTTACATCTGAAGAAGAAATTACAGCAGCACTTTCTCAAACAGTTCGTCATTTCGGTTCATTAGATGTATTAATTAACAACGCAGGAATGCAACATGTTTCACCGATTGAAGATTTTCCAACTGATAAATTTGAGCTTCTTATTAAAATTATGCAAATCGCTCCATTTATCGCCATCAAACATGCCTTTCCGATTATGAAAAAGCAAAAATATGGTCGTATTATTAATGTTGCTTCGATTAACGGACTTGTTGGATTCGCTGGAAAAGCTGCCTATAATAGTGCGAAACATGGTGTAATTGGATTAACAAAAGTTGCTGCTTTAGAGGGAGCAACTCATGGAATTACTGTAAATGCTCTTTGTCCCGGATATGTTGATACCCCTCTTGTACGAAATCAACTACAAGACTTAGCAACTACGCGAAATGTACCACTTGAAAATGTTTTAGAAGATGTCATTTATCCTCTTGTACCACAGAAACGTTTGCTACAAGTACAAGAAATTGCTGATTATGCTATGTTTTTAGCGAGTGAAAAAGCAAAAGGTATAACTGGTCAAGCCGTCGTTATCGATGGTGGTTATACTGCTCAATAAAGTGAAACTTTAATCAGTGGGGGTTTTGTTCATCCCCACTAATTATTAGCCTTCACCAATCGGGCTTTTACTGCCCATTAATGCGGGATAAAAAATAAAGTTTGCTCTTCGCGAGCAAACTTTATTTTACTTTCTATCGCGAGGATCTTTCTACTTTAGTAATTGTTTAGGGAGTTTCTCAATTGCAACAATCACTCCGTCTAATTTACTTTCAATCCGATGGAGTAAATATAGCGTTACAACAATTGGAAAGCCCACATTACCTATCATCCCGATCCACTCTTCCATCTTTCTCTCCTCCCTTCATTACATAAATAAGAGGAAACGAAGACTTAAGGCATAAAAAACAAGCTATTTTTTATTAGCTTGTTTTTTAACTACTCAGCCATACATTTCATTTTCAGCATATAGATTGCTACCATGAAGATACAAATGGTCCTACACCTTGCTACCTTTCTTTGTTTTAAAACGTTGCGCGTGGTAGGAACAGGCACTTACCGCTCCTATACATAGCCAGTCCCTCTCGACCATTTAAAAACATGCTTTTCTACCGTTTTTTTATATAGCGACTGAGCAGTTAGCTTATTTTTTCAAATAATGATGTAATTTCTTGCTTATAATCTCCACGTAAAATACCTTTCTCAGTAATAATCCCCGTAATTAATTCATGCGGTGTTACATCAAATGCAGGGTTAAATACAGGCGTTCCAAGTGGCGCCACTTGTTTCCCAAAAATTTTCGTAACTTCTGTTTCATCTCTTTCTTCAATGACAATTTCAGCACCTGTTTGTTTCGTAGTATCAAATGTAGATAACGGTGCTGCAACGTAAAATGGGATACCGAAATACTTTGCTAATATAGCTAAATTTAATGTTCCTATTTTATTGGCAGTATCACCGTTTTCAACGATTCGATCTGCCCCTACGATAATCGCATTAATTTCTTTCGTTCGAATTGCATGTGCTGCAGTATTATCCGTAATAAGCGTTACATCAATGTCTGCTTGTTTCAATTCCCATGTCGTTAAACGACCACCTTGTAAAACCGGCCTCGTTTCACACGCATACGCATGTAAACGCACACCCTTCTCTTTCCCAATATAAAATGGGGCTAATGCTGTTCCATATCTAGCAGTTGCAATACTTCCAGCGTTACAAATTGTTAAAATTTTATCACCGTCTTTAAAACATGTTAAAGCATGTTCTCCAATACTTCGGCACACCATTTCATCCTCTTGCTGAATATGGAGCGCTTCTTCTTCTAATATTTTTTGAGCTTCTTTTATTGTAGTAATCTCTCGAATAGATGCTCTCATACGATCGATTGCCCAAAATAAATTGACTGCTGTCGGGCGTGATGTTCCTAAATAGTTACAATCTCTATTAAACTTCTTCTGAAACTCATAGATATTTATAGCATCATATTTCTTTGCCGCAAGCGCCAAACCAAACGCAGCTACAATTCCAATTGCAGGCGCTCCTCGTACTTCTAACATAATGATACTTTTCCATACCTCTTCAATATTCGTTAATGTTTTGTATTCAGTGACATGCGGCAACTTTGTTTGATTTAATACTGCAATTGCATCGCCTTTCCAACTTACAGATCTCGGAATAGTAATAATTGTACTCATGCTTTTACGCCTCCAACTGTCTGTTGAAATAATGTTCGAAACGGTTGAATATCAGCACACTTGGCTTCATATTTTATTAGTTCTCTACCTAAGGATAACGCTTGTTTTTTAGCTTGAATTCTATTTTCTTTATTTGCTATCCCATCTAAATCCGCTACATGAGCTAAGCCAATTGTTCTACGAATCAGTTCACATCCGGCAAATCCGACGGCATCAGTAAAGATATTTTGCAAAATAATTGGTAACCATTGTTTTTCTTTCGTATATGCTTCTACACCTTCTCCAATCCATAACTTCGTAAAGTTTTCTACAAAATAACTCCATGTCTTTTCTATATGGAAAAATAGTACACTTCTCTTTTCTTCTTCTCTAGATAAAGCATTTAATAATAGATTTGCAATAAATTGACCGATATCAAATCCAAATGGACCGTACGTTGCAAATTCTGGATCGATCACTTTCGTTTCAGAAGGTGATGAAAAAATACTACCAGTATGTAAATCACCATGAATAAGCGCTTCTTTTCTCGTTAAAAACTTATATTTATATTGTGCTACTTTTAGCTTTAAAGTTTTGTCACTCCAAAGTTCATCAATCACTGACTGTAAATCTGACTCATAATCATTCGTATCATAATGTCCAAATGGATCCGTAAAAACTAAATCTTCTGTAATTTTACTAAGGTCTGGATTTACAAATGTACCTTCTAGTACCCTTTTCTCTTCTGACTGTAAACCGAAATCTGAAGTATAAAACAAAACATGTGCTAGAAAACGACCGATATGCTGGGATAAAAGTGGATATCCTTCTCCATCTATTAATCCTTTTCTTGTAATTGTTAGTCTTGATAAGTCTTCTATTACTGTAACTGCTAACTCTTCATCATGACTGTACACTACCGGAACATAATCTGGCACATACTTCGCAAAAATTTGTAATGCTTTACTTTCAATCGTCGCTCTTTTTATAGACAGTGGCCAGCTCTCACCAACTACTTTCGCATATGGCAGTGCTTGTTTTATTATAATAGACTTCTCTCCATCATCTAATTTGAACACGTAATTTAAATTTCCATCTCCAATTTCATGACAAACTACATTTGCTTTCTTTTCAAAATAACCGTGTTCTTTCGCATATTGTATAGCTGTTGTTTCAGTTAATGAATAATATCCCATCGTCTTCTCCTCCTTTTCATTCAGAGGTTTTTCTAAAATAGAAAAACCCCTTTCCACAAAGAAAGAGGTTTGAAGTTTATCTTCTCCCCTCTTATCTGCCAGAAAGTTTACTTTCTGCTGGAATTAGCACCGTGCCTTTTGGCGTCATAAACGCACCATTTCACAATGGTATTACGGTCGGTTGCTGGGCTTCATCGGGCCAAATCCCTCCACCTGCTCTTGATAAGAGTTTTATAATTTTTAGAATTTTTAACTTTATGATGAAGACTATACCAAGAATAAAAATCACTTGTCAACATTTTATTTGTATAATTCTGGACGACGATCTGCAAAAACCGGAATTCCTTTACGTACCTCTTTAATTTTCTCGAATTTAAGTTCTCCAAATAAAATTGATTCCTCTTCATTTGCCTCTACCACAACTTCACCCCAAGGATCCACAATTAGAGAATGACCTGCAAACTCATTATTCGGATCCTTTCCTGCTCTATTGCACGCAACAACATAACACTGATTTTCAACTGCTCTCGCCTGTAAAAGCAAACGCCAATGTGCTAAACGTACTAATGGCCATTCTGCTACAACAAATAAAACTTTTGCACCTTTAGCAGTATGAACGCGCATCCACTCTGGAAAACGAATATCATAACAAATTGTACCAGCACACTCTACATCATCTAACTTAAATTCACCTGTCTCATTACCAGCAACTAAATATTTATGTTCATCCATCAGCTGAAATAAATGTACTTTACTATATTCATTGACTAGATTCCCTTCATTGTTTACAACATACATTGTATTTGTAACCCCTTGCTCTGTTTGCTTTGCTATGGAACCACCAACAATATGTACACCATATTGCTTCGACCATTCTTTCAACTTTTCTTTCGTTTCTAATCCATCCGTATCTGCAATTTCAGAAAGTCTCGTTAAATCATATCCTGTTGTCCATAGTTCTGGTAAGACGATAACATCTGGTCTTTCTTTCATCGCTTCACTTATTTTTTTTTTAGCGTTCTCAATATTTTTTTCTACATCTCCAAAGACAATATCCATTTGAATACATGCGACTTTCATTTTTTCAGCCCCATTCTCATTTTTTTCTTTACAAAATACTGGAAAGATTATATCATTTGTCACTAGAATTGTAACAACTTTCAAAAGAGGTGGAAAGTATGAAATTATTTCAACCTTCTGAGATAGTAACATCATTGCCAACACAATTTTTCGCTTCACTTGTTGCAAAAGTTAACAAAGTCGTTGCAGCTGGTCACGATGTTATTAATCTAGGTCAAGGTAATCCAGATCAACCAACACCGCAGCATATCGTTAAAGCTTTACAAGATGCTGCTGAAAAGACCATTCATCATAAATATCCGCCATTTCGCGGACACGAAAGCTTAAAAGAAGCCGTGGCAACATTCTATCAACGTGAATATGATGTAGTAGTAAATCCAAAAACTGAAGTTGCTATTTTGTTTGGCGGAAAGGCTGGATTAGTAGAATTACCAGTTTGTTTTACAAACCCTGGTGACACTATTCTCGTTCCAGATCCAGGCTATCCAGATTATTTATCAGGAGTTGCTTTAGCAAAAGCACAATTTGAAACAATACCGCTTATTGCAGAAAATAATTTTTTACCGGATTATACAAAAATTGATGACTCTGTTGCGGAGCGAACAAAGTTAATGTTTTTAAACTATCCAAATAACCCTACCGGTGCTACTGCATCAAAAGATTTTTTTGATGAAACCATTCATTTTGCTAATAAACATAATATATTAGTTGTTCACGATTTTGCTTACGGTGCTATCGGATTCGATGGTCAAAAGCCTGTTAGTTTCTTGCAAGCAAACGGCGCTAAAGATACAGGTATTGAGATTTACACTTTATCGAAAACTTTCAATATGGCTGGATGGCGTATTGCTTTTGCAGTAGGAAATGAAAGTGTCATCGAAACTATTAACCTATTGCAAGATCATATGTATGTTAGTATTTTTGGTGCAGTTCAAGATGCTGCCCGCGAAGCACTATTAGGCTCGCAGTCTTGTGTGGTAGATCTTGTTAATAGTTATGAATCTCGGAGAAATGCTCTTATTTCAGCTTGTCACTCAATTGGTTGGAAAGTAAACATTCCAACAGGATCATTCTTTGCATGGCTTCCTGTTCCAAAAGGATATACATCTGAGCAATTTTCTGACATTTTACTAGAAAAAGCACACGTTGCAGTTGCTCCTGGTGTTGGATTTGGTGAGCACGGCGAAGGGTATGTCCGTGTTGGTCTCTTGCATACAGAAGATAGATTACGAGAAGCAATTAATCGAATTGATAAATTAAATTTTTTCAAAAAGTCATTGACAACATAAAAAATATCTGACAAAATTCAGTTATCTTAAAAATTTAAACATTTCTAAATACTTCTTATCAAGAGCAGGTGGAGGGACGAGCCCGACGAAACCCGGCAACCGATCTACAATTGTAGACACGGTGCTAATTCTCGCAGCGTTACGCTGACAGATAAGGAGCTGGTTGTAAAAAAACCTCTCCTTAGCTGAGAGGTTTTTTTATTTAACTAGGAGGGTATAACAATGAGCGGAATTATAGCGACATATTTAATCCACGATGATTCTCACAACTTAGAAAAGAAAGCAGAACAAATTGCAATCGGTTTAACAATTGGTTCATGGACTCATTTACCACACTTATTACAAGAACAATTAAAACAACATAAAGGCAATGTCATTCATATTGAAGCGTTAGACGAACAAGAACATATTAACTCTTACCTTGGCAAAAAAGTATCACGTGGACTCATTAAAATTCATTATCCATCGCTGAACTTTAGCCCTGATTTACCAGCCATTTTGACAACAACATTTGGAAAACTTTCGTTAGATGGGGAAATTAAACTAATTGATTTAACATTCTCAGACGAATTAAAGAAACAGTTCCCTGGACCAAAATTTGGAATTGAAGGCATCCGAAACCTTTTACAAGTTCAAGATCGACCTCTTCTAATGAGTATTTTCAAAGGGATGATAGGACGGAATATTGGATATTTAAAAACTCAACTACGCGATCAGGCAATTGGAGGCGTAGATATTGTAAAAGATGATGAAATTTTATTCGAAAACTCATTAACACCACTTACAAAAAGAATTGAATCTGGTAAAGAAGTTTTACAATCTGTATACGAAACTTACGGGCATAAAACTTTATACGCAGTAAATTTAACAGGTCGAACTTATGATTTAAAAGAAAACGCGAAACGTGCGGTGGTAGCTGGAGCAGACATTCTTTTATTTAATGTATTTTCTTATGGATTAGATGTACTGCAAGCACTTGTAGAAGACGATGAAATTCCAATCCCTATTATGGCACACCCTGCTGTAAGTGGCGCATATTCATCATCGAAACTATACGGTTTCTCTTCTCCATTACTACTTGGAAAATTACTACGTTACGCTGGTGCTGATTTCTCTTTATTCCCATCACCATACGGCAACGTTGCATTAGAAAAAGAGGAAGCTCTTCTCATTACAGAAGCATTAACTGAGGAAGACCACTATTTCAAGAAAAGTTTTTCTGTTCCATCTGCTGGAATTCATCCTGGTTTCGTTCCCTTTATTTTACGAGATTTTGGTAAGGATGTTGTTATTAATGCCGGCGGCGGGATTCATGGGCATCCAAATGGAGCTCAAGGTGGTGGCAAAGCTTTCCGTGCTGCAATTGAAGCTACTTTACAAGGTAAACCACTCCATGAAGTGGATGAAATAAATTTGCATAGTGCACTACAAATATGGGGAAATCCTTCTCATGAGGTGAAATTATGAGTATTCAAGTATTTTGTGATTTCGATGGTACGATTACAAATAACGATAATATCATGTCCATTATGGAAAAGTTCGCACCACCAGAAGCAGAGGAAATAAAGCAAAAAATTTTATCGCAAGAACTTTCTATTCAAGAAGGTGTTTCTCAATTATTTCGATTAATACCTATTAATCTACACGATGATATTATTCAGTTTTTACAAAAAACTGCTGAAATCCGTACAGGTTTTCATGAATTCATACAATTTATTAATGAAAATAACATTTCCTTTTACGTTATATCAGGTGGAATGGATTTCTTCGTCTATCCACTCTTACAAGGAATCATTCCAAAAGAGCAAATTTACTGTAATGCAACTGACTTTTCAGGAAAATTTGTTGAAGTTAAATGGCCGCACCCTTGTGACGAGCAATGTCAGCATAGTTGCGGTCTCTGTAAATCATCATTAATTCGTAAACTAAGCTCTAAAGATGATTTTCATATTGTGATAGGAGATTCCATTACTGATTTACAAGCAGCAAAACAAGCAGATAAAGTATTCGCCCGTGACTTCCTTATTACAAAATGTGAAGAAAATCATATTGCTTATACATCCTTTAACACATTTCACGATATTCAAGTCGAATTACAACATTTGTTGGAGGTGAAATCATGAAACAACTTTTTCGTCAATGGTATGACTTAAGTGAAATAAAAAAAGAATTAACAACTCGGAATTGGTTTCCAGCAACGAGTGGAAATATTTCTATAAAAGTCAGTCATGATCCACTTACTTTTCTTATTACAGCAAGTGGTAAAGATAAAACAAAAACTACTCCAGATGATTTTCTATTAGTAGATCATCTAGGGGTTCCCGTATTAGAGACTGAATTACGCCCTTCAGCAGAAACAATATTGCATACACATATTTATAACAATACGAATGCCGGGTGCGTACTTCATGTTCATACAACTGATAATAATGTCATCACAAATTTATATAGTGATGCAGTCACCCTTCAAAATCAAGAAATTATTAAAGCTCTCGATATTTGGGAAGAAGGTGCAACGATTAACATTCCTATTATCGAAAACCATGCCCATATCCCAACGCTTGGAGAAAACTTCCAAAAGCATATACAAGGAGATTCGGGAGCAGTATTAATCCGTAACCATGGTATTACCGTATGGGGCCGAGATAGCTTTGATGCAAAGAAAAGATTAGAAGCTTATGAGTTTTTATTCCAATTTCATATAAAACTATTATCAATTCAAGGAGGCGTTTCTAATGGCGCAAATTCGTATTCATGAAGTAAATACTCGTATCGAAAATGAAGTGGAAGTATCTAAATTTCTACAAGAGGAAGGCGTTTTATATGAGAAATGGAACATCTCTAAGCTTCCTACTCATTTAAATGAAAATTATTCGTTAGCAGATGAAAACAAGGCTGAAATATTAGCTGTGTTTTCAAAAGAAATTGCTGATGTTTCAGAGCGCAGAGGTTATAAAGCATATGATGTGATTTCACTTTCAAATAGCACACCTAACCTTGACGAGTTATTAATTAATTTTCAAAAAGAACACCATCATACTGACGATGAAGTTCGCTTTATTGTCAGCGGTCATGGCATCTTCGCTATTGAAGGAAAAGATGGTCGATTCTTTGACGTTGAACTCGAGCCTGGTGATCTTATATCTGTGCCTGAAAATGCAAGACACTATTTCACCTTACAAGATGATCGCCAAGTTGTAGCTATTCGTATTTTTGTTACAACAGAAGGTTGGGTTCCAATTTATTAAGGTAGCTAGTTGAATAAAAGAACTTGGAACCCCTTTTCCAACCTTTTATTCACTCTACATATATACATCCTCCTATGGAACAGGCTTATTTCATAACATTGAAGTAAGCCTGATTTTTTATTTACTAAAATGATTTGTCCCTTTCGTTTGTTCAAATCAAATATCTCGAATCACAATTCCACTTTATCAAGTACATTCCGGAATATTTTTTGAACATTTATTGAACTTTTTTTGAATTTTTTCTGAAAATTCTGTTTTATGTATGATATACTACAACTAATAAGAAGGAAATGAATATTGCAAACAGAGGGGGATAATCATGAGTTTACTTATCGCACTTATACTAGGAGTTACATGCGGAGCTATTCCTGTCATTTTAGGAGCTATTATGGAAGAATTAGAAGTTGGTGTTTTAGGTTTTGCTGCATCATGTGTAAGCGCTTTATTTTTTGGTTTATATGGTGCTATTCCTGTTTCTATTCTGTGCGCATTTTATATACTACGCCATGCTCGCGCAAAACAGCTCGGCCCTAATCACATTGCCCAAGTTATTCCATTCCCAATTGAACGATGCCGCCGCGCTTCCAGCCTATAAAGTGAAACTTTAATCAGTGGGAGTTTTACGGCACACAAATAGCGGGATAAATTATCCAACTTAAATATTATGCCTGCCTAAATAAATAAAAAGTCCTCAAATGAGGACTTTTTATTTATTTTCTTCTAGAAATTGAAACAATTCTTGCAAATGAAGTGCATCTTCACTGTAGCTAACGGATACATGACATGTCCCTTCAATCTCAGCATGCATATAAAGGACAATTCCATCCCGATCATATTTCAATGCCAAATAAAACTCCATTTCCTCTAACATCTTTTTCGAGCTTCGGATAACATAATGTCCTTTCTCATCTCTTCCATATTCAAAATCTGGCCCAAAATCGTATTTTTGTTTAAAAGCTTCTTTTTGCTTATCATTAATCTGTACACAAGTTGCTCGCTGCACAGCATCAATCATCTCGTCAAACTTTTGGAGATCCATTCCATTTACCCCCTTATATACTTTTTGTATAATACTTGTGTTCCGCTATTCTCTTTTCCATCTGCGATTAGCTCTTCATACAATTCCTTCGCTAGGGTTAAACCCGGTACTGGTAATTGTAATTTTTCAGCTTCATCTAAAGCAATCTTCATATCTTTCATAAAATGCTTTACATAAAAGCCAGGTTCAAAATCTCCTTTTAACATTCGAGGAGCTAAATTACTTAATGACCAGCTACCTGCTGCTCCTGTCGAAATACTCTCTAATACTTTATCTGCATTAAGTCCAGCCTTTTTCGCATATGCTACCGCTTCACATACTCCTATCATGTTAGAAGCAATTGCTATTTGATTGCACATTTTTGTATGTTGTCCACTCCCAGCAGGGCCTTGCAACTGAATATTTGTTCCTAGTTTTTCAAATAGAGGTAAGCAAATATCATATATTCTGTTCTCTCCACCGACCATAATTGCTAGTCTTGCTTCTTTAGCCCCAATGTCCCCGCCAGATACTGGTGCATCTAATGTATATATATTCTTGCTTTTCGCAACTTCATTAATACGTTTTGCCAATGTTGGTGTAGATGTTGTAAAGTCAATTGCTATCGTACCTTCATTTGCATGTTCTAAAATTCCATCTACCCCAAAGTACACTTCTTCTACATCATGAGGATAACCAACCATCGTCATAACAACATCAACTTGCTTTACTAACGCTTTCGGTGTATCACACCAAGTCGCACCCTCTTGCACTAAAGAATCCGCTTTTTCCTTCGTTCTATTATATACATATACTTTATAACCACTTTGCATTAAATGGTTGACCATACTTTTTCCCATTACACCAATACCAATGAAACCTATTGATAAATTTTTATTTTCCATCTTCTCATCCCCTTTGTTCTAATAAATCATTTACCATCTTTCGGAACTCTTTATTAAAATCACCATCCATACTATTTTTCACATTTGAAAATAAAATAACAAAAGTTCCTTTTTCTTTATTAAAATTATTGAAAGTATTCCAACCAGATAGTACACCATGATTATGGAAATAATCTGGATATATGTAAAAACTAAATGCATATTTTCTTTCTTGTGAAGGTGTAAACATCGCTTGTATACTTTGTTCAGAAAGAAGCTTTCCATTTATAATCGCTTCATCTAATTTTTTCATATCCCCTACTGTCGTATACATCTCACCCGATCCATATAACCAGTCCACCCCTAATTTTTGTGCTAGTACAAGCTCTTGATCTTTCTTCACATACCCCTTCGTGAAGTTTTTATCTCCAGGCACCATATTTCCCATACCTGATTCATGCATCTCGGCCTTTGTAAATATATTTTCTTTTACATAGTCTCCTAAAGGCTTTTTCGTTATATTTTCTATAATATAAGCGAGCACCATATAATTATAATCCGTATACTTCCAACCTGTTCCTGGTGGAAACTCTAATTTTTGACTTCCAATCCAAGTTACTAAATTTATACGTGAAGCTACATTAACCTTCCCTTTTCCACTTTCCGGTAAACCAGATGTATGCGTTAATAAGTGATATAACGTGATGTGTTTATCTGCTGGAAATGAAGGAATATATTTATTTACATTATCTTGGATATTTAACTTCCCTTGTTCTTGTAACTGTAGAATGGATGTAGCAACAACTGTTTTCGTAATAGAACCGATACGATATTTTGTTTGAGGCGTATTTTCTATTTTATTTTGAATATCAGCATATCCATATCCTTTATTCAATATAACATGCTCTTTATCTGTCACCAAAACTGTCCCATTAAATTGCTTTCCTACTAAATACTGATCTAACTTTTGAGATATACTAGCATAATCAATTTTTTGTACTTCTTCTATATTATCCTGTACCTCTGACTCAATAGCAGGAGTTACCTTTGTTGTTAATACTGCTTGTTCCTTTTGATCGGGATAGAGAAAATAGTATACTCCGCCGCAAACTACAGCAGACAGTGAAGCCATAACCATTATTTTTTTTATCATATTGTTCCTCCGTAATTACTTCATGTGAACTACCCACCACTTAGTCTCTCTTGCGAGCTTACTTGAAGTGGGAGCTTCTCGGTTAAAATGGTCCCCCATATTCTATTATCAAGTAAAAAAAAAAAATCGCAACAATTTGTTGCGAAAAATCACATTTTTTCTTTTCTATATATACATACTTGATTTTTCCCATTTTTTTTCGCTTCATATAACGCAATATCCGCTCTTTGCATTAACTCTTCTCTTGTAATCCCTTGCTCATATAACGCAACTCCAAAACTCGCTGTTAATTTCGAAATTCCAGAGAAATGCTTTGTTTCAATGAAAAATCGCAATGATTCCGCAACTTGAAACGCTTCTTTTTCTACCGTATTTGTCACTAATATTATAAATTCCTCTCCTCCCCATCTTGCAAATACATGTTGATTTTCAACTTTAGATTTCATAAGATCTGCAAGTTGTACTAATGCTAAATCGCCAAAATCATGACCATATGTGTCATTTACTGATTTAAAATTATCTATATCAAACAAAATAAGTGCAACTTTTTCATCATTACGTAATACATTCTCCCACTCTGTCTCCAATATTTGTTGGAATTTCAAGCGATTATATATTTCTGTCAATGAATCTATCATAGCCAATCTTTCTTGCTCTTGATAGATTTCATCTAATTCTGTAATCTCTGTGCATTTTACTATAAATCGCGATAAGTCTTCTGGTAATGGTGTCGCACGTAATAGAAAAGTAAATGCTTCTCCTTCATAATTGTACATTTTAATTCTTCTTCCATTTGATAAAGTATCATCCAGCCATGTTATATCGTGAGTCGTCGAATAATATCCGTTCTCTCTAATAAGATGTTCTGCAAACACTAAATGTTGTTCACGATACGTAAATAAATTATCATGTCCGAAGAATTGTAAAAAATTCGTATTACAATCAACAATCTCATCATCTTCTACTATAAATAATAAATCATTTTGAAAATCAAACATCGTTTGAAGCAATTCTTGTTGTAAACCTACTTGCCGCACTAAAGAAAGTTGATATAAACTCTTATTCACTTCCTCTAGTACCACTTGTGGAGTTACTGGTGCTATAACAATATTACGTATTCCTAACAGTAGTAAATCTGCAAACTGATTGTCTATCTGTTGATCCCAAATGATAATGAATGTGCTCTGTGAATTATATATATTCTTTATATATTTTATTTGAGCAAAATCTGTTACATACATAATTACAATATGTGGTCTAGTTCTATGAAACAATATTTCTCCTTCTTCAAAACTATTTGCTATAAACATACATTTTGGATGGACGTTTTCTATCGTTTGTTGATGTGTACATCCATCTTCTATATAAAGGACATTCAACTGAAGATCTTGTAATACATTTTGGAAAACAGTATTCTCTAATAAAAAATGTAGTATGTTCATCACTAGTCTTCACTCACTTCATATATCTTGTTTTACTGAATTCCTCACAATCATTTTATAAAGAATTGTGAGGAACTCATATTAACAAGCTAATTGAGAATGTTATCTTCGCTTATCTGCTCTGGAAATTCCTTTTTTAGTGTATGATTATATGAATTGTATCGTTTGTATGAATGCCCTGCCTTACTATTTAAAACTTGACAATTAAAATAAAGGTATTATATTCTTAAATTCAATAACTTACAAAATGTAAGTAGAGTATATTACATTTATTTTATATTAAGTTGATATGTAGTTTGGAGGATATATAATGACAAACAATGACTTTTTTAACGTTTTATATGAACGCACATCTACACGTGCATTCAACCCTGAAAAAGAAATTTCATCTACAGAGTTACATGAAATTTTAAAAGCAGCTGCGCAAGCACCTTCTGCTTGGAACTTGCAACACTGGAAATTCCTTGTTTTCCAAGGCGAAGATGTACAAAAACGATTACACCCAATTGCTTATAACCAACAACAAATTCTTGATGCTTCTGCCGTAGTCGCTATTTTAGGTGATTTAGAGGCATATAAAAATGTTGAACCTGTTTACGGTCCAATTGTAGAACAAGGATTTATGAAAGCAGACGCAAAAGAGCGCTTAGCTAAAAATATTGAATCTGCATATACTCGTGAGCAATACCCACGAGATGCTGCCTTTTCAAATGCTGCTTTAGCAGCAATGCAACTTATGCTTGCTGCTAAAGCAACTGGCTGGGATACTTGCGCAATTGGTGGTTTCAACCCACAAGCACTAATGGAAGAATTTAATGTTTCATCTCGTTACGTACCAATTATGCTTATTACAATTGGTGAATCAACTTTAAAAGGTCACCCTGCACCGCGCATGAGCGTAGAACAAGTAAGTGAATGGGCGAAATAATAAAAACGAAGGTAATTTCATTACCTTCGTTTTTATTATTTTCTGTCACACATCCGTAATATTACAATGTATTATTCGACATCTACACATAGAGAAATTGTAATTTTTACGCTATCACCATAAACAAATATGGCGTTTTGTGTCGAAATTTGTTAAAGTTTTGAAATATAACCGTGTATTTTTGTTACAATTGTGATACAATGATAACAAATAGATAACAAGAGAGGGATTTTCATTGAGTTCATACGGAAGCTTTATCGCACTTTTGAGTTACATAGTAACTGTACTACTGCTATATTTTATTGGCGATGCTGCAAACATATCAGTGTTACAATTCCCTAAAGAAGAAGCGTTACAATTAGAAGCAGAAAAACATACTGCACGATCCATTGCACCACTACTCTTAGCTCTTCCTGTATATATCATCGTTTTATATAAAAGTAAAAAAGTGTAAAGGCTACCTAATTCATTCATTTCGGTGGTCTTTACATTTTTTTGTGACATTTCCCCTATTTTAAACATCATTCCATACTAAATACCCATCTAGTCATTTAAAATGAGAAAATCCCCTAGAAAAATTTCCATTATCTGTCCAGTCACTAACTACCGAACTTACATAGATTATAAGTGTGAAGGGGGTGATGAGGATTATGTTTGGATCATTTGGATGCTGTGATAACTTTAGAGACTGTCATCATCGTGAAAGAGAGTGTGACCATCGCGAGAAAGAGAAAGAGGTAAAACCACAACAAACAGCTGTATGTAACGTACTTGCTAGCATTTCAGTTGGAACAGAGCTTTCTCTTTTAAGCATTAGAGGTAACGGAACATTCAACAATGTAATTTTTGAAGGTTTCGCTAACGGCGTTGCTCTTTTCTCTGCTTTAGCTCGTAATAACAAAGACGACAAAGATAACAATAAAGACGATAAGAACAATCAAAATCGTAATACTTTTACTGGTATTTTACGTGTATGCCCAACTGATATCGTTGCAATCGCTATCTAATTCTGTTCCTTATCCTCTATAGTAAGAAAACAAGATTTACTTTTCTCATAGAAAAAACCTGAGACCGATTTCAAATCGACTCAGGTTTTTTTACTATTATATGCTTTTAACTAATTCAACAACTTCTTCAGCAGTTGACATTGTTAATGCTTTTTCTGCTAATGTTTCCATTTCTGCTTTTGACAACTTGCTTAGTTGTGTTCTTGCAGGAAGGATAGATGTTGCACTCATACTGAACTCATCTAAGCCTAATCCTAATAATAATGGGATAGCAAGTGAATCTCCCGCCATCTCACCACACATACCAGCCCATTTGCCCTCTTTATGAGCAGCATCGATAACCATTTTTACAAGACGTAAAATAGATGGGTTATATGGTTGGTATAAGTAAGCTACTTGTTCGTTCATACGGTCTGCAGCCATTGTGTATTGGATTAAGTCATTTGTTCCAATAGAGAAGAAATCAACTTCTTTTGCGAACTGATCAGCTAATACTGCTGAAGCTGGAATTTCAACCATCATACCAACTTCAATAGAATCAGAAACAGTTGTACCCGCTTCTACAAGTTTTGCTTTCTCTTCTAATAAGATTGCTTTCGCTTGACGGAACTCATCAAGAGTTGCAATCATTGGGAACATAATTTTTAAGTTACCGTATACGCTAGCACGAAGTAATGCACGAAGTTGTGTACGGAACACATCTTGCTCATCAAGACATAAGCGAATTGCACGGTATCCTAAGAATGGGTTCATTTCTTTTGGTAAATGTAAGTATGGAAGTTCTTTATCTCCACCGATGTCAAGTGTACGAACAACGACTGGTTGATCTTCTTTTACACCTTCAAGAACTGCTTTATACGCTTCGAACTGCTCTTCTTCTGTTGGAAGATTGTCACGGCCCATGTATAAGAATTCTGTACGGTATAAACCAACGCCTTCTCCGCCATTATCGATAATACCTTGTACATCATTTGGTGTTCCGATATTAGCAACAAGCTCAACGTGATGTCCATCACTTGTTACAGTTGCTTGGTCTTTTAATTTTGCCCATACAACTTTTTGCTCTTCAAATTTCGCTTTCTTTTCTTCAAAAGAACGAAGAGTTTCTTCAGATGGGTTTACAATTACTTCTCCATCTAAACCGTCAATGATTACGATATCGCCGTTTTGGATTTTCTCCATAACAACTTTCGCACCAACAACAGCTGGAATTTCCATAGAACGAGCCATAATTGCAGAGTGAGATGTACGTCCACCGATATCAGTTGTGAAACCTTTTGCATACTTACGGTTTAACTGAGCTGTATCAGATGGTGTTAAATCTTCAGCAATGATGATTACTTCTTCAGAAATTGTACCAGGGTTTGAGAAGTTAATTCCTAGTAAATGTGCAAGAACACGTTTTGTTACGTCGCGAATATCCGCAGCACGTTCTTTCATGTATTCGTTATCCATGTTTTCAAACATAGAAATAAACATTGATGCAACTTCATCCATTGCAAATTCAGCATTTACTTTTTCGCCATTTACTTTATCTTTTACTGGATTTACTAATTCCGGATCATTTAATACTAATAAATGTGCTTCAAAGATAGCAGCTTTATCAGCACCTAGCTCAGCAAAAGCATGGTCCTTAATAGCTTCTAGTTCAGATTTTGCTTTCTCAAGCGCAGCGTCTAAGCGTGCAATTTCAGCAGCTTCGTCTGTAATTGATTTCTTTTCAATGTTAAATTCAGGATTCTCAAGTCTGAAAGCCTTTGCAATAGCAATCCCACTTGATGCAGCGATCCCTTGAATGTTAAGAGTCATTATTCTCCTAATCCTTCGTTTTTCATAGTTTCTTCGATAGCTGCTAGTGCTTGAGCTGCATCATCACCATTTGCAGTGACCTTAATTTCCGCGCCTTGTTGAATTCCTAAAGACATAACACCCATGATTGATTTTAAGTTAACGTTTTTTCCGTTATACTCTAAGTTAATGTCAGAACCAAATTTGCTTGCAGTGTTTACAAGTAGAGTTGCTGGACGAGCATGAATTCCTGAGTCGCTAGTTACTTTAAAGATTTTTTCCATGATAATTTATCTCCTTCAAATACAGTATTTTTTTAGTTGTATAGACGTGAGTACTACATCATCTATTGTATATAATAGGCGATGTTCGGTCAACCACATCGCCTATTATAATTATAAACATTTTGCGTCAAATTCCTACTGGATGTCAATAATAGCGTTTTCGCCCTTCTTAACATTTCCATCTTTTTTCAATTCGACTTGTTGTCCTTGTTGTAAATTCGTAAAGACGATTGGTGTAATAATAGATGGTGCATTTTCTTTTACAAATGCAAGATCTACTTTTAATAATGGTTGTCCTTGCTTCACTTTATCACCTTGTGCTACAAGCGCTTCAAAGCCTTCACCATTTAATTTTACAGTATCAATACCGAAGTGGATTAAAATTTCTTTTCCGCCTTCAGACTGAATACCAATCGCATGTTTTGTAGGGAATACATTTACAATCTCACCATTAACCGGAGAAACTACTGTTCCTTCTGTTGGCTCAATCGCAAATCCATCTCCCATCATTTTCCCTGAGAATACTTGGTCAGGTACTTCTGTAATCGGTAAGATTTTCCCTTCAATTGGTGAAACGATTGTTTCATTTTCATCAACCTGTTGAGGAGCTTCTTCCACTTTTACAGGCGCTTCTTTTTCAACATGAGGTGTACGACCTGACATAATATCATGTATTTGTGATTTTAATGTGTCAGATTTCGGTCCGAAAATAGCTTGAATGTTATTTCCAACTTCAAGTACACCGGCTGCTCCAAGCTCTTTTAAGCGGTCTTTATTTACATTTTTTTGTTCGTTAACTTGAACGCGTAAACGAGTAATACAAGCATCTAACGAAGCAATGTTTTCTTTACCACCAAGTGCTACTAATACTTCACGTGGAAGTTCTCCTGCTTCTGTTTTCCCTGCGCCTTCATTAGCATTTGCTACTTCACGACCAGGTGTTTTTAAGTTCCATTTACGGATTGCGAAACGGAATCCGAAGTAGTAAATAACTGCTAGTACAAGACCAACAATGATTACCCACCACCATGCCGTACGACCTGGTAGTACACCGAATAATATGAAGTCAATTAAACCACCAGAGAATGTCATACCAATTTTAACACCTAAAATTTGCATTGTCATAAATGATAGACCTGCGAATACTGCATGAATTCCGAATAATACTGGTGCTACGAATAAGAATGAAAATTCAAGCGGTTCTGTAATACCTGTTAAGAAAGATGTTAATGCAGCAGATCCTAAAATACCAGCTGCTAATTTTTTATTTTCCGGACGTGCTTCATGGTACATTGCTAAAGCTGCTGCTGGAAGACCGAACATCATGAACGGATACTTACCAGTTGTAAATGTACCTGCTGTTAATTCTACGCCGTCTTTTAACTGTGCCATAAAGATTTTTTGGTCACCACGGATTAATTCGCCAGCTGCATTTGTATACTGACCGAATTCGAACCAGAATGGTGAATAGAAAATATGATGTAATCCAAATGGAATTAATGAACGTTCGATTAAACCGAATATAAATGCTGCTATCGTTCTATTTGCATCAATCATTTGATGTGAGAACGTATTTAAGCCACCCTGAATGTATGGCCAAATGAAGCACATGATAATACCTACCACTAAAGAGAATGTTGCAGTTGCGATTGGTACGAAACGCTTACCTGCAAAGAAACCTAAGTATGATGGTAATTCAATGTTGAAGTATTTATTATAACAATATGCCGCTACTATCCCGACGATAATACCACCAAACACTCCTGTTTGCAGCGTTGGAATTCCTAATACATTTGCATATGCTGGATCTGAAAATCCAATTTTTACTGGATCTGTTCCAGTGCTTGTTACTTTCACTAGTTTATCTACTTCTAAGAACACACTCATCGTTTTGTTCATAATTAAGTATCCGACGAACGCTGCTAAACCAGCTACTCCGTCTCCACCAGCTAAACCGATCGCTACCCCAACTGCGAATAATAGCGCAAGGTTAGCGAAAATAATATCGCCAGATTGTTCCATAATTTTTGCAACCATTACGAACCAATCTGCTTTTAAAGCAGGGATAACATTTGTTAGTTGTGGATTTTGAAATGCATTACCAAATCCAAGTAAAATACCTGCTGCCGGTAAAATCGCTACTGGAAGCATAAGCGCTTTTCCGACTTTTTGAAGAACACCAAAGATCTTCTTAAACATGGAAACCCTTCCTCTCTTATCTATATTGATACTTTTCGACAAACGCCAAAAAGGCATGAGGAAAAAAAAGATAGAACGATAGCTATACAAAGGGTAGTATGTCCCTTTCTTTAGCTTACATTCCCAACTTTTCTCCACTCATGCCTGATCGAATCAGTAACACGTGTCAAAAATAGGATTACGTATAAGTTCACTATAATTAAAGCAAACGTTTTCGTTATTTACCTTAATGTGTTTGTCGAATTTTGTATAACTTTGCAATAGTTATTATACATAACTATTGTAAGCGATTCAATCATTTTTTTTAACGTTTTCATTTTAGACAAAAATATATGTCTTTTTACACATGTTCTGCTTTCACTAATCGTTGTAAATGCATCGTTAAATAAATACTCTCCGCTTCATAAACAGGAAGTTGTAATTCGTTCTGCATTACTTTGACTAGCTTCCACGCCAAATTATAACAAACTGGATATTCTAATTTTAATAAATCAGCAAAACTTTGTGCTTCTTCTACTTTTTCTCCTTTTTTCACCCGTTCAATAGCATATTGCAAATGGCGAATAAGGCGTAAATAATGAATGCTTTCTTGGTCTAATGTAATTTGTAGGTTTGTCTCAATTAAAGACACAAGTTGTGCAATAAGACGAGAATTTTGATTAACAGAAGATAAATCAGAGTTTGTAAGCGAGCTATAAATATGGAGTGCGATAAAGCCAACTTCTCCTTCTGGCAATGTAATTTGCAAACGAGAATTTAAAAGTTTCACAACTCCTTCAGCAATTTTATATTCCTCTGGATATAGCATTTTCGTTTCAACTAAAAAAGGATTATCTATTGTAAGTCCTTGTTTCATCCTTTTAATTGCAAAAGAAATATGATCTGTTAAAGCGATATGAATATGTTCATTTAATGGAGACTCCGCTTTTTCTTGAATGTATAACATAATATCATTCATCAATTCAATTAGCTTTTCACTCACATGCGGCACTAAAAGTTTGTATTGTTCTCGATCACGTTCATTTTTTAAAACAAACATTTTCTCAATTTGTTCTTGCTCCAACACATCTTCAGCCTTTTTTCCAAATCCAATTCCTTTACCGATCACTACTACTTCCTCGTGTTCAGGATGGCTAGCAATGATGACATTATTATTTAAAACTTTTTTAATTTCTAGATAATTACTCATATAACACCACCCTCGTACTTAAATAGCCTACTTTTATGTTACAGAACATTCTTCTTTGTCGTCAATGTAAAACATCTACCATTTGATAAAAATTCATTTTTTAGACATGTTTGTATATGATGCGTATAATGTAAGAGCAACTGTACATAGAAAGGAGATAGCAACATGATTAAAATGTTTGTAAGTGATATTGACGGTACAATGATGCAGCATGGAGGTCTGATTGATGAACAGGATGTTGCGGCACTTCGCAGTCTTGCTGAGCAAAATGTTATTCTTTGCTTCGCTTCTGGACGACTTGATAATGAAATCGCAGACTTAATGAAAGCTGTAAATACAAATTTCCATCGTATTAGTGTAAATGGTGTGTTTGTATACACTAATGAAAATAAGCAACTATTATCCGCAAATTTTGATTCCAGCATTCTTCCTGATTTACTAGCTATGACAAATCAAGACCCTTATTTCCGTTATGTAAGTGATGAGCATAATTACTATATTGAAGAAAAGACACCTTTTATTCATGAACTCGAAAAACAAGTAGCAATGACTTCTGTTGAAGAACCAAATTTATTACAGAAAATCGATGATACAATTTTTCCAAATAAAATTTCTATCGGTGGAACAAAAGAAAACTTACAACTCCTTCAAAAAAAGATCGATGAAAAATTCCATGGAAAAGTTAGTACTTTCATTTCAGCTGAACAATGTTTAGATGTAATGCCACCAAATATTAGTAAAGGTTCTGCTATTTCTGTTTTATTACAAGAGTTTCAAATACAACCAGAGGAGGTTGCGTGCATAGGAGATTCTTACAATGATATTCCAATGTTTTCCTTAACTCCCCATAGTTTTGCTATGTCTCAAGCTGATGATGCGGTAAAAGAGCACGCTCACTATGTAGTAGATGCTGTCAAAGATGCCGTTAACCAAGTACTTGTTTATAATGAAGAAGCAAATAAAAATACGACTCGATCCTTATAAGGATGAGTCGTATTTTTATTTCTTTACATGTTGAAAACATCAAAGTTCACTGTACTTCACAAACTGAAATATATTACTTGTTACGTGCGATGTTCGTAATAAACTTGTAACGATCCCCACGATAAATACATTTCACATACTCTAACGGTAACTCACCTTCTGCATATGACCATTGACGCATTACAAGTACAGGCGCCTTTTTAGGAATATGCAGATGTTCAGCTTCATTATCCGTTGCAATTGAAGCTTCAATTGATTGAGTAGCGCGAACAAGCTTAAAGCCCAGTTTTTTCTCTAAATGTTCATATAAAGATTGTTGTAATATTTCTTCGTTAATATCTTTCACAAGAGTTGGCGACAAATATGTCGTCTCAAATGCAATCGGTTCGTCATCAGCTAAGCGCGTACGCCTCACTTCATAAACCGATTCTCCCTCTTGTATTCTCAGCCGGTCTGCTATTTTAGCAGTAGCTGGAACTAGGCGGAAACTTAATAACTGGCTGCTCGGCTTCATACCACGAGAAATCATATCTTCTGTGAATCCCGTCATTCCTTGCAACTTTTGCTCCACTTTCGGAAGTTGGACGAACGTTCCAATCCCACGTTTCCGGTATAAATAACCTTGTTCCACTAAGTTATTAATCGCCTGTCTGATTGTCATACGACTCACTTCGAACTTATCACAAAGTTCATTCTCAGATGGAATTTTATCTCCCGGCTTCCATTCGCCTTCCTCAATTAGCTGTTTCACCCACTCTTGAATCTGATAATAGATCGGAAATGGTGAATACTTGTCGATGTTCATCAGCAATCGCCTCACTGCATAAAGATAGAGCTTCTGGATCTGCGATTACGGTTACATTCGGATGACGTTGTAAAACTGTAGCAGGACACGCCTCACTATATTCACCTTGCAATAATTCTTTAATAGCTTCTGCCTTTTTAGACCCCATAGCAACAAGTAGAATTTGTTTCGCTTTCATAATACTTCCAATTCCCATTGTAATCGCATGAGTCGGCACATCTTCTTCATTTTCAAAGAAGCGAAGATTTGCTTGGCGTGTAGATTCTGTTAATTCTACAATGTTAGTTGGAGAATTAAATGGTGTTCCTGGCTCATTAAATCCGATGTGACCGTTTTCACCGATTCCAAGAATCTGTAAGTCAACTGGGTTAGCTACTAGAATGCCTTCATAACGCTTGCACTCTTCCTCTAAATCACTTGCCATCCCATTCGGTACATAAGTTTGTTTAAATGGAAGATGATCAAACAACTGTTCTTGCATGAAATAGTGATAGCTGTTTTTATCTTCGTGTGGTAAATTTACGTACTCATCTAAGTTTACAGTGGTTGCATGACTTGTATCAAGTTTATTTTTTCGCATTTCTGCATAAATACCTAATGGAGAGCTTCCTGTAGCCATTCCTAAAGTTGGATTTTCTTTTGATTTTACAACCTCTTTAATTAACTTATAACCTGCTTCTGCTAATTCTTCTGGAGTTTTTACAACTAGAATATTCATCTAATTACTTCCCTTCCTTCATATGAATTCCTAAACGAACCGTATCATATACATGTAATTCTTCAGTCATAACAACAAAGTCTGCATCTTTACCTACCGCTAACGCGCCTTTATTATTTAATCCAAATTCTTCTGCTTGGTTAACTGATGTCATTAACACTGCCTCCTCGATTGAACATCCTGTAAATTCAATTACATTTCGGAAAGCTTGATCCATTTTTAAAATACTACCAGCTAACGTTCCATCTTCTAATCGGGCACTGCCATCTTTTACATGTACTGGCTGTCCGCCAAGCTCATATAATCCTTCTTCAAGACCTTTTGCACGCATTGCATCTGTAATGACACTTACTTTTTTCGGTCCTTTTAATTTATATGCTAATTTCACCATATCAGGGTGAATGTGAATACCATCTGTAATTACTTCAACCATTACATCTGGATTTAATAACACATGACCAACAACTCCTGGTTCACGATGATGTAATCCACGCATTTGATTGTATAAATGTGTTGCATGTGTAATTTTTCTATTTTTCAGTTGTGCATCAATTGCATCTGTATGCCCCATTGTGCCAACAACACCTGTTTCAGCAAGATACTGTTCAAACTCTAACGCACCTTCTTCTTCCGGTGCATATGTTACTAATTTAATTAGATTACCACTTGCTTCCTGCCATTGTTTAAATTGCTCGATACTCGCAGGAACAATATGTTCAAGTGGTTGTGCACCCGCACGTTTTTTTGAAACATATGGTCCTTCTAAGTGAATATATTCGAAATGTGCTCCCTTATCTTTCGCTTCCTTCGCAGCACTTAGCGCCGCTTCAATCGCTTCTGGAGCTTGTGTCATTGTTGTTGGGAAGTAAGTTGTAACTCCTTCTTTTAACATTTCTTTACCAAGAGTTACTAATCCATCGCTATTTGCATCCATCGCATCAATATCGTATCCACCATGAATATGAACATCAATCATACCTGGAATCACAATCTTTCCTGCCGCATCTAACACAGTTTCATTTTCTTGTGATACATATTGAGCCATCAAACCAATTTCTTTAATTGTTTCTGTGTAACGAATAAATCCGTTTTCCACTACTTCTTTACCTGTATAAATTTTGGCATTGATGACAACTTGCGTTTTCATTTTCATCGATCCTTTCCCATGAAATACCTACTTGTTATTATTACCTTATTCGCCTAATTCCATCTTAATATACACACGAGTAGTTGTCTATACATTCTAATGAAATTTCCTCTTCATTCAGCAGAAAAAAGGAAATTTATTTCTTTTTCATTATAATATATGTTATTCATTTTTTCCAAAATGGAAAATACCCTCTTATATAATTAATCACTTAAGTAGTGGCATAAGACCACTCGACCCCATAGTAATATGTTCACCGTCTGTTTCTATTTCTACTGTACGCTTGTTTGTTCCGTATATCATTATACCACGCTGTTTTAATCGTCTTACAACACTTTGATGAGGATGTCCATATGGATTTCTACTCCCGTACGAAAGAATAGCGAATTGTGGGTCTACTTTTTTTAAGAATGTTTCACTCGTTGAAGTATACGAGCCATGATGCCCTACTTTTAATACATCTGCATGTACATCAAATTGCTTTAATATTTCATTTTCTGTCCGTATATCAGCATCACCCATTAATAAAAAGTCCGCTTTACCATATCGAATCTTTAATACAATTGAAGACTCGTTATTCTCGTCTTTCGATTTCCCATTGTTCAATACTTGTATAGAAACATGTGGATCTAGCGGTATGTATTGTCCTTCCTTCACTGAAATGAAAGGAATGCCCCTTTTTTTAATGTTATTTCGATACGTATGATAAGTAAATGAACTATATGTTTTCCCGCTATCTAATACGAGGGAAACTGGCATTTGCTCTACAATTGGAATAAGTCCTCCTATATGGTCCATATCAGGATGAGTACTTACAATCACATCTAAATGATTAATTCTTTTTTCAATTAGTTTTTGAATAATGACCTCTCCCGCTTCATAAGGACCACCATCTATTAACATCGTTTGACCATTTGGCAATGTAATAAGTGTCGCATCACCTTGTCCAACTTTTAAAAAACTCACTTTCATTTTACCAAAATGTTGCCGCTGCATATGTATAGAAGACGCAGTATGAATAGACATCATATATCTTTTAGCCGATGCGCTGTTTAACGAAAAACATAATAAAACAGAAACCAACAATAGAATACTCCGTACACCTTTCATAACTCGTCTCCTTTTTTCATTTAGTATGGCACGCTCTGTAATTGATATACAAAAAAAGCTTAGCAAAATGCTAAGCTTTTATTTTGATAATTCCTGTAAAGAACCAAAGAATAAATCCGCTTCATTCATTTGTTCATTTTCTTCCGAAAGAGGTGGTAAATCATCTAATGTTTTCAATCCAAACGTATCTAAAAATTCTTTCGTCGTTCCGTATAAAATAGGGCGCCCTGGTCCTTCCGCTCTTCCCATTTCTTTTATAAGTAAGTGTGAAACTAACGTTTGTAATGCCTTGTCCGTTTTCACACCTCGAATCTCTTCCATTTCTGTTCTTGTAATCGGTTGACGGTACGCAACGATTGCCAACGTTTCAAGAGCTGCTTGAGAAAGTGAAGCCGCGGTTGGAGTATCTATTAATTTTTGATAGTACGAAGCATGTTCTTTCTTTGTTGCAAAACGATACACTTTTGCATATTGTACAATTTGCAAACCGCGATTCGATCCTTCGCATTCTTTTTGCATTTCCTCTATACTGTTTATTACTTCTTCCACTTCAACTTCCAGAACTTTAGCTATCTGTTCCGGATAAATCCCTTCGTCACCTGCAACAAATAAAAGCCCTTCAATAATCGATTTTTGTTCTTTTCTATCCATTTTACGAACTCCTTCCTCCTATTTCCCATAAAAAACACACATAAAAAAACCGAATCACAGTAAATGCGTTCGGTTCAATATTTCTTCTCTCGTTCCAAACGATACATTAAAACCTAACATGAGATAAAATATTTCTATCCCATCTTCACATCAACTCTATACGGATTTATTAGAGCTTGATACGAAAATTTCATCAAAATTATGTTCCTGCTCAATTATGATTTGTTGATTTTTCATTAGCTCAAGAACCGCTAAAAATGTTACAACCATTATTTCACGTTCTTCATCAGCAAACAAATCATAAAAGCTTTGACGACCGCCTCTTACTTCTAACTGTTGTAGAATATCAGTCATTCGCTGTGCAATTGGTATTTCTTGGCGAGTAATTCGCGTTGTTACGGGGGTTTTTGCTTTTTTACGACGCATTAGCTTTTGAAATGCCGCTAACATATCATATAACGTAACATCAAGAGGTAAGCTTGTCTCCTCTTCTTGTTGAAATGATGTAAAATCAATTGGCGGACGTGTATATAGCTGTGCTCTTTCTTGTTCTCTTTCTTTTAACTCAGTAGCAACTTGCTTATATTTCTTATATTCAATTAACCTCTCCATCAATTCTTGACGAGGATCATCTATAAAGTCTTCACCGTTATCAGGTACATCTTCTTCTTGTTTCGGTAACAACATTTTACTTTTAATTTGTAATAACGTTGCAGCCATTACTAAATACTCACTGGCAACATCTAATTGTAATTCTTTCATCGTATGGACATAAGATAGATATTGCTCTGTAATTTTCGCTACAGGAATATTATATATATCAATTTCGTAACGATTTATTAAGTGTAACAATAGATCTAAAGGCCCTTCAAAAGCCTCTACTTTAAAATTATACTGCACAAAGCATCCCACCACATTTTTTCTATAACACCATAAGTATAGAGCATACTCATGTTCTATCCAACCTTTTTAAGAAATTTAATTAAAAATAGACCTATGCCCATGTCATAATGCCCACCGCTTCATATGATAACAATGTAGTAAGAACAATGTAGGAGGTCAAAAAACTATGGGTCACGTTGATTGCGGTTTTAGCGGTGGGTTCGCATTACTTGTTGTACTGTTCATTTTACTAATCATTGTAGGAGCAGCTTGCTTCTGCTAATAGGACGCAATAAAGCGACTAGGGATATTTCCCTAGTCGCTTATTGTTAATATTTCTATGATAAACTGTACATATAACCGTTAGACAGGAGCGAATAAAATGTATCCTACCGAGTACGTACAATTTTTAATTCATTTTCACGGAGACTATGATTATTTTGAATGTCATGAAATATTAGAAGAATATTGGAAATTAAAACCTAGAGGAGAACGTGACAATTACTTAGTCGGCCTCATTCAAATTGCTGTTTCCTCATACCATCATAGACGATCCAATTGGAATGGTGCAGAGAAGATGATAAAAAGCGCAATAACAATTTTAGAAAAGAGCAGCGCGCAATTACATCAATTCGGAATAGATCATAAACAACTTACATTCTTATTAAATGAAAGATTACAATCTATCCACAAAAAGGAAAATTTCGCCCCGTTATTTTTACCATTATTAGACGTATCGTTAGAAAAACAATGCATACAGTTATGTAAGAAACAAAACCTCTCTTGGAAAGATGCGAACGTCATTCCTGGTGAATACATCATAAATAAGCACACATTGCGTGATCGAACAGAAGTCATTTCTGAACGACACGAACAACTACAAAAAAGAAAGCAGAGATAATAAACTACTTATCCCTGCTTTCATGAATGTATATTTTGTTCAAGCTCTTTACACTTTTTGCAAAAACTTGCTGTTTGCTCATTTCCGCAAATTGTAAACTCAAGAAATTTACTCTTAAGCTCTTGAACCATCTTCGTCCCAATCCCCATATGACGGTGAGACGGATTCACGCTCAAATGCTGAATTTCCAATACCTGATCTTCTTTTTTTATAATCCCCATTATCCCAACAAAATCTTCATTTTGTTTCCACAAATACAATTGCCAATCCTCTTTCGCCTCATACTCTTTCATTGTCAATTGTAATGTTTTCACATCTTTTTCAGTTGGCATAAATGAAAGAAGCCCCATTGCAATTTTTTCATAACTTTTTTTAAAACGAATTAACATAACCCTTATCCCTTCTTACAAAAGTTACAAACTATTTATCCCCTCAATCACTCTTTTCATATCACATTCATTCTACAATATTTTTACCAGAGTGAGAAGGGGCTGAAACAACTTGATAATCATACAAAGCGTTAAGAAGAAAGTCAAATATATGTTTCCACGCTATTTCTTTCTATTACACCGCTCAAAAAAGAGACAATACTATATAGGAACTAAAAGAAAAATCCCTTTCTCATCACATTTCACTTATTAACCACTTTTGAACAAAGTAGTTCTACTAAAAGCAATATGTTAAGAGAAATACATTTATTGAAGCATATAATTCGTACTCCATCCTATGTATTTTGTTAAAAGTTTGTTCTCATGAACAATATAATTTAACGTTAGTAGCCGTCCTATTTGTGTCATATACTTTAAAATATATACCAATCCCTGTTTATAGGAAATAAAAAAAGAGAGCAAAATCGCTCTCTTTTTCTCGTAACTTATTCTTCCCAAACTTTAACTTCTTTCATTGCATCGCCTTGACGCATGTTTAATACCGTTTCAATACCGCTTGTTGCTTTACCGAATACAGTATGTACGCCATCTAAATGCGGTTGTGGCTCATGAACAACAAAAAATTGGCTACCACCTGTATTACGACCAGCATGTGCCATAGAAAGTGATCCAACAAGATGTCTATGAGGATTTCCATCAGTTTCACATGGGATAGAGTAACCTGGGCCACCTGCACCTGTGCCTGTTGGGTCTCCACCTTGGCTTACGAAGCCAGGAATAACGCGGTGGAATGTCACACCATCATAAAATCCTTGCTCTGCTAATTTTTTAAAGTTTTCTACTGTTTTTGGTGCCTCTTCTGGGAAAAATTCTAAATCGATTTTTTCGCCATTTTCCATTAATATGTATCCTAAAGTTTTCATATGTATATGTCTCCTTTCAACTATCTCAGCACTATATTACCATATTCATGACGAGAAACAAAAAGAATCCGACAATCTGCATACTTCTTTTTTGAAATGTGGAAGAAGCTAGGTGACAAATAAGAAAAATATACTATAATAACTGTGTTGCCCGAAAATTTAAGAAAGAGAAAGGGAGCGATTTTTCGTGAAAACGAAATTACTAGCTCTGCTATTAGCTGTAGCCGTATTTATTATGCCAACAGCTTCATTTGCAGACATCATTGAGGGAGAATCAATTGTTACACTAGGAGAAAACTTATCTGAACAACAAAAACAAGAGCTGTTAAAAGAAATGAAAGCACCAAAAGATGCTACAATCATCACTGTGTCTAATGCGGAAGAACATAAATTTCTAGAAGGAATTGTTCCAAAAGCGCAAATTGGTACGAGAGCAATTTCCTCTTCTATGATTACATACACAAAACCAGGGTCAGGTCTCATTGTACGCTCAAAAAACATTAATTCGATAACAGATGCAATGTACACAAATGCACTTATTACAGCAGGTGTGAAAGATGCAGAGATTCAAATTACTGCACCATTTAAAGTTTCAGGAACTGCTGCTTTAACAGGTTTAATGAAGGCCTATGAAACAACATCAAACAAAGCCATTCCTGAAGAAGTAAAAAAAGTAGCCAATGAAGAAATGGTACAAACAGCCCAGCTTGGTGATAAAATCGGCGAAGAAAAAGCAGTTCAACTTGTTGCAAAAATTAAAGAAGAAATTGCAAAAGAACAGCCCAAAACCACTGAAGATTTACGTTCATTAATTAAAAAAATTGCTGATCAACTTGGCATTACATTAACAGATGAACAGTTGGATAACTTAGTATCGTTATTTGATAAAATGAAAAATCTTAATATCGATTGGAACCAAGTTGGTAGCCAATTAGAGAAAGCAAAAGACCATGTGTCTGCCTTCTTAGGATCTGATGAAGGGCAAAGTTTCCTAGATAAAGTAAAAGATTTCTTCTCTAGTATCATTGATTTCATTAAATCTTTATTCAAGTAAAAAAGAAGCTCGCCAATGACGAGCTTCTTTTTTATACAAGTAACGGTAATTTCATAATAGCTTCTTCAACCGAACGGACAACATGATTTGCTTTCTCCTTCACATACGGATGAGCATGATGGAGGGTGAAGGAGTGCGGGGTTACTTCAAACATAGAAATATCATTGAAAGAATCTCCAATACATGCAACTTCATTTGCTTCAATTTGTAAATGTTCCATTAATCGCTTCAGAGCGCTTCCTTTACTTACACCCCTTGGCATAATGTCAACATATCGCTTACCCGATATAAAGACTTCCGCTTCGCTATGAAATGTATCTCTCAACTCTTGATCTAATGCTACAATTTTTTCTTCTTCTCCAAAAACAAATAATTTCGCAGGATGTACAGTCTTCCCAAATTCCTCTTCTAACTCTTCGATTTCCGCAATATGCACTCCCATATACTCTTCAAAAGTATGGTGATGTTCATTCTTCCTTTTTGTATATCGCTGCTCATTTGCACAAACAATATCTGCTAGTCCCTTTTTATGTATATATCGATATATTTCCTGGGCAACCCCATCTTCAAAACTCGATTCATGAAATACTTTTCCATCCGGTAGTATCATTGTCGCTCCATTTAAACTAGTTGTGTAATACGGGAACGAAAACCTTTTTACCGCCTCATCAATTCGGTGAGTAAAACGGCCAGAGGCAAAACAAATATTTGTCCCGTTTTCAGCTAGCCAACAAAGCGCTCGTTCATCTTCTTTTTGCATATCATTCATATTGTAAACGAGTGTATCATCTAAATCACTTACAAATAGTTTAATCATGTCCTCTTCCCCTTCCATACACAATATCTACTCTAATTGTACAAAAAAAATGTTTGATTTTTGTTAAAAAAACAATAAATTTTCAATAAAAAATAAGCGGAGCATACTCCCGCTTATTTTTGTCTTCGCACATTTTGAGGTCTTACAATACTTGGACGAACCTTTAAACTAGACATAGTTGGACGAAGTAAAATTTTCGTTAACGCGCCCCAATCAAACGGTAAAAACGGCCATAAATAAGGTGTTTGCAAGCTTTTTATAGATGTTAAAAATAGAATCAATATCGTCATTCCAATGACAAATCCCATTTCATGAAATATGCCTGTTAAAATAATGACAAACAATTTTCCAATCTTATTCCCAAGCCCTAACTCATAACTTGGCGTAGCGTATGCTCCAATCATAGAAACTGCTACGTACAAAATAACTTCTGGTACAAACAAACCTACATCAATTGCAATTTGACCAATTAATATGGCAGAAATTAATCCTGCTGCCGACGACAATGATGTCGGTGTATGAATGGCAGCCATTCTTAAAAATTCGAGTCCGACTTCCGCCATCAAAATTTGTAATAAAATCGGTAAATGCGTCATCTTATTTGGTCCAATGAAAGCAAGACTTTCCGGTAAAAGAGTCGGATCAAAAACAAAAACTAGCCAAAATGGCAGTAAGAATAGCGAAAATATAACACCTAAAAAACGTACCCAACGTAAAAATGTACCTACAGCTGGATTTTGTCTAAACTCTTCTGCATGCTGTAAATGGTGAAAATATGTTGTTGGAGTGATCATAGCACTTGGTGATGTATCAACGAGTACTAACACATGTCCTTCTAACAGATGATTTGCTGCTACATCTGGTCTCTCTGTGTATCGGATAAGCGGGAATGGATTATAACCTTGTTTCACTACAAATTCTTCTACCGTTTTATCCGCCATCGTAATCCCATCTACTTCAATATTATTTAATTCTTGTTTTATAATCTTCACTAAATCCGGATTTGCAACATCTTGTACATATGTAATACAAATATCCGTTTGCGATCTATCCCCTACTCGAATCATTTCATTTCGAAGACGTGGATCGCGTATTCTTCTACGAATTAACGCTGTATTTACAACGATATTTTCAACAAATCCATCCCTTGCACCACGCACTACCTTTTCTGTATCTGGTTCTGTCGGTGTCCGGCCCGGATAACTACGAACATCTATTGCGAACGCTTCAGTTTCACCTTCCACAAATATAACAATGAGTCCTGATAATACTTGGAGCATTACATCATCCATCGTTTTTACTTTACTTACTTGTTGATGAATTAAACGATTCTCTAAAAGCTTTACTGTATCTTCTTCTACATCCCTTATTTCATTTGTATCCACCGCTTCTTCTAAAATAGGGATAATATAATTCGTATCACAAAGTCCATTTACAAATAACACACCAATTTCTTTATTTAAAATTTTAAATTTACGAATACCAACATCGTATGTAACACCAAGTCCAACTGTTTGCTTTAAATAATTTTCATTATCACTTAAAAAAGATGAAATCGGGATATTCACTTTTTTAGGCTTCGTCATAAAAGCCACTCCTTTCCAAAATTAATTGAATCGCTTTTCTAGTAATAGGTGATCCTCTCTCCCATTCATCATTTCCGCACATCTTGCCAATATCACCGACCCCCACTATGACAGGAACATTCAGACCATCTAAACAATAAATCGTATCCCCACTAATCCTGCCAATTTCACCATCTGGGAGTCCAAATTTATCAACGCCATATTCTGTCAAATTCCCATTCCGATCTACACTTACATCTACACGCGCCCATTCCCAATGATGTGTATTAGATGCTACTGCTAAAATACCGAGTACATCAACTTGTTTATGTGTTGCGACATACTTTAACGCCTTTTCACCAGATCCTTCTCCTATAAATCCGCTGTCATCAAACATGACAAATACAGGGTCATATGGCGTTTGCATAATAAGCTCAACAACTTTCTTCCCTGTCAATTTGGTCGGATTACTTTGCGATGCTGAAATACACCTCCCCCCAAATTCCTTTGTTAACAGCTCAATTGTCCGCTTTGCATATTCATCTCCATCTGTGACCAAAACAACCCTTCGTCTCATTTGATTTATCCTTTCGGTTTACATATAAGTGCAACAAAAAATGAAAATAATATCGCTGCTGAAATCCCCGCAGACGTTAAGCTAAACATACCGATTCCAATTCCTAAATATCCATGTTTTTCTGCCGCATGCATTGCCCCGTGCAATAGTGAGTGTCCAAAACTTGTAATAGGGACTGTTGCCCCAGCACCTGCAAATTTTATAAGCTTATCGTACAATCCGAATCCGTCTAAAATAGCTCCGGCGACTACAAAAGTTGCCATTAAATGTGCCGGTGTTAACTTTGCGAAATCTAGCAACACTTGTCCAATTACACAAATAGCTCCTCCTACAAGAAATGCATATATAAAATCCACAATTCACTCTCCTTTAACGCTTTCAAACACAACACCATGCGCAATTGTTGGAATCGTTTCCTTCTGTTGTATCATCATGGGGCTTAATAGAGCTCCAGTTGCAACGACAAAAATTCTTTGTAAATTCCCTTTTTGCATTTCACGCAATAAATGGCCGTATGTTACAACAGCTGAACAAGCACAACCACTCCCCCCTGCAAACACTTCTTCTTGATTTGAATTGTAAATCATTAATCCACAATCATTGTATACATTCCCCAAATCATACCCTTCCTCAAGTAAAAGTTGTTTCGCAATTGGTGTCCCAACAGCCGATAAATCACCAGTAACAATAAGATCATAATCAGCTGCACTTCTTCTCAAATCTTCAAAATGTTGTTGAATTGTATGAGCAGCAGCTGGTGCCATCGCTGATCCCATATCTAAAGGATTAGCAATTCCTAAATCTTGCACTTTACCAATTGTTGCTGCTGTTATTTTAATTGCACTCTCCTCATTGCTAATTAATATTGACCCTGCTCCGGTAACAGTTGAGTTTGCTGTCCCTGGCTTTTGTCCTCCATATTCTGTTGGGGAACGAAATTGTCTTTCAGCCGTCGCATTATGACTACTTACTGTAGCTAAAATACGATTCGCAAATCCACCATCTATAAAAGCTGATCCAATCGCCAAAGTTTCCATTGACGTCGCACAAGCGCTGAACATCCCTAAAAAAGGAATACCATACTCACGAGCAACATAATTTGCTGTCACTGTTTGGTTTAATAAATCTCCCGCTAAAAAGAAATCAATTTGCGATTTTTTTATATTCCCTTTTTGCATCGCTTGTTGAATTGAGTCTGACATTAATCTTCGTTCAGCAAGTTCCCAGTTTTCCTCTCCGCAATGTAAGTCAGAATATGAAATATCAAAATCCTTTCCAAGAGGGCCTTCAGCTTCTTTCGGACCGACAGCAGTACCAGTTGCATTCACGAAGATATCATTTTGAAATACCCACGTTTGTTTTCCTGTCAATCTCATACCCACCCCTCCTTTAAGACATTAAAATTTGAAATGTATATCTTATTAACCCGATAATGTATGCACCGACGACTCCAAATACAATGACACTTCCTGCAAGCTTAAACATGTTAGTAGCGATTCCTAGAACAATCCCTTCACTCCTATGTTCTAGTGCGGCACTCGCCATAGAATTCGCAAATCCAGTAACTGGTACTGCTGATCCTGCTCCAGAAAACTGCCCGATTTTATCATATACACCACACCCTGTTAAAATCGCTGATAGTAAAACAAGAGTTGCAACTGTAGGGTTTCCTGCCTCTTTCTCACTAAAGTGAAAGTAATGTATATAAAATTTCATCAACACTTCTCCAACCGTACAAATGAGTCCACCAACAAGAAATGCCTTCACACAATTTATGAAATAGTTCGGTTTTGGATGGTACTCCTTCACTTTATTTATGTAATCGTCCTTCAATTTTCGCCCTGCCATATATATTGCCTCCTACTTTACGAAATAAATCCAGTGAAACAACGAGCCTATTACTTTCCCAAGTACAAGAGCAACGAGTAAAACAATAATTTTCTCCTCTACCCTTACTCGTTTCGCTAAAATAGGTAAAACGTTTAACACTTCCGTTAACGCCGCAGCGAGCATTCCAATGAATGTGCCACAAAATATCCCTAATATAACAAGCCAATATTGTGACGTTTGAAATGTAATATTTTTCAAACTACACCAAGCCCCTGTTAAAGTACCTGCAATGACCGCCCACTCAAAGTATTGAATATGCTTTCCACTTCTCGTTAATTGAGCTAAACGAGGGATTATACCAAGTACAGCTAAAAACGCGACATATCCGCTACCTACTGCAATCCCTCCAGCTAAGCCAATTAATACAACAAATGCACACTCAATCATCAGCAATCTGTTTCATATTATCCTTGTTTTCGTGAACAATTACATATTGATCAAGCGACTGCTGATATTGAAACATCTCAACTTCTAACGGACTCGGCTCTTCATTAATTCGCTTTTGAAATACATGATTAAAAAATAAGACCATACCTAATCCAAGACCTAATGAATAAGGAATTTGAAATAAGAGTGGTTGCGCCTTAAATTCTCCAGTAATCATGTAATATAACCGTTGGTGTACTTGTTGCATACTTACATCCTCATGGAAATAAATGATCGCAAGGGCCGCTCCAATGAAAAGTAACAACCATACAAGTCCGAAGAAAACCGGATGCACTTTCTTTTTTTCGTATATAATTTCAACAAGAGTTTGTCCAGAACCAAGTAAATTAATTTGTATGTGAGCCGCTTTTTGTTGAATAATCTCAATCACTTTCATAACATCAATTACAACATGTGTTTTATCATGCGCTGTTATTTTGTAGACTATTTCATTTTGTAACAACTCAACTACAAAAGAGTCTCCGGCAAGTTGAGCAACATCGCTCAGCTTTACTTCATACGTAGGAGACACTTTTAAGCGATTGCGCATTTTAATATAAATCGTTTGTTCCAATTTTCATTCACCCCTTCACTCTTCCTCGTAGTTGTAGTATGGTTATTGGAATTTTTTCTAATACAATTTTTTCATAAAAAAAACATCTGTACCATTTCGGTACAGATGTTTTTAGCTTATGCCTTTTTCTTAAATAAATTTGCAATACTTAATGCAAGTCCTCCCCAAATGACTACCATACCTATAACCATCATCATAATCGCTGATCCACTCATCATGAAACACCTCGGTCCTTCCATTCTTTTTCGAGCTGGACAGAGTCTGAATGTATTTGTGCATTCCATTTCTTCAGACTAATGACTAGTGCAACTATAAGAAACGCTGCCGCTATCGACCAACCATACGTTACAACAAAAAAAATCGAATAGATAGCTATTCATCTATTCGATCTTTCATCTGTTTTAATATTTTCTTTTCAAGTCTTGAAACTTGTACTTGCGAAATGCCTATGCGCTCCGCTACTTCTGATTGGGTTTGGTCTTTATAATAGCGCAAATACACAATTAACCTTTCTCGTTCATCCAATTCTCTAATCGCTTCTTTTAAAGCAATTTTATCAAACCATTTCGTTTCCGATTGATCTGCAATTTGATCTAAAATAGTAATTGGATCTCCATCGTTTTCATACACAGTTTCATGTATCGACGAAGGAGCACGACTCGCTTCTTGCGCCAGAACAACTTCTTCCGGCGTTAGTTCAAGAGCCTGTGCTACCTCATTAATCGTTGGAGCCCTTCCAAATTCTTTCGAAAGCTCGTCTCTCATCTTTCGGACTTTGTTTCCTGTTTCTTTTAAAGATCTACTTACTTTCACTGATCCATCGTCACGTAAAAATCGTTGTATTTCACCGATAATCATTGGAACTGCATATGTTGAAAATTTCACGTCGAAAGATAAATCAAATTTATCTACCGATTTTAAGAGCCCAATACATCCAATTTGAAATAAATCGTCTGGTTCGTATCCTCGATTAAGAAATCGCTGTACAACCGACCATACGAGACGCATATTACTTTGAACGATTGTATCTCTCGCTTGTTGATCTCCATCTTGACTTTTTTGAATTAACGCTTTTAGCTCGTGGTCCTTTAACTGAGGTTTCTTCTTCTCATTTCTGACCTCTATGTCCATTGGCTATTCTCCTTAATTGCATAGAGCGTTACTATTTGATAAGTATTTTGTCAAATGGATTGTTGTCCCGAAAGATTCGTTTGAAATAACTTCTACTTCATCCATAAAATTTTCCATGATAGTAAATCCCATTCCGGAACGCTCTAATTCAGGTTTAGTTGTAAAAAGGGGTTGTCTTGCTTCATCTAAGTTAAAGATACCAATCCCTTCATCTCGAATCGTGAGTTTCACCATCGCTTCTTCCAAAATCACTGAAATATAAACAACACCTTCTGCATTTCCTTCATACCCATGAATAATTGCATTTGTAACCGCTTCTGACACAACTGTTTTAATCTCTGTTAGTTCTTCCATCGTCGGGTCTAATTGCGCAATAAAAGCAGCTACCGTAACACGAGCGAATGATTCATTCTGACTTAACGCTGAAAATTGAAGGTTCATTTCATTTCTCATCTACGCCACCCCCAACGTCGCGAGCGCATGCGCTTCACTTTCTTCTAAACGAACAATTTTGAATAGACCTGACATTTCAAATAAACGTTTAACGGGCGGTGAAATTGCACAGACAACCATCTCTCCACCTAATCCCTTTACATGTTTATATCGGCCTAATATAACGCCTAAACCAGAACTATCCATAAATGTTAAGTTCTCTAGGCTCAAAATAATATGATGAACACCATGTGTCTCAATCATATCTGTGACTTTCGTTCGCAACTCTTCAGCAGTATGATGATCTAACTCGCCCTCTAGCCTCACACATAAGACGTCACGTTTTACTTCTAAATGCATGGAAAGACTCACACGATTTCCTCCTTATGCTCAAACTTTACTCATTAACATAAGATTTTCGTGATATAAAATCAGAATCCTTCCTACTGACAAAAGAAGAACTATTTCGTCATAAAGTGAAACCTTTCAGCAATTATTTCAGTAAATACGAACAGAAAAACATCAAAATTTCCGCCGCTATTTTGATGTTGAAAACATCCCAAAACTTCTTTTAAATAACTCCCACCAACTCGCTGCCTCAACATCTTCTTTCGCTACAATTGTTTGTTTTAATAAAACATCTTTATCTCTTTTAATAACAAGTGTACCAAGTGCATCACCTTTTTTAATCGGTGCCTTCACTTTCTTTTCAGCAATCACTTCTTGTTTAACTTTGTCCATATTTTCGCCCTTCTTCATAAGAAGAGACACATTGTCTGACGCAACTAAATCTACTTTTTCTTCCTTACCTTTTCCTACTTGTACAGTCTTAATTTTCTCACCACGTGTATATAATTTCTTTGTCATGTATTGTCCAAATGCATAATCAAGAAGCTTCGTTACTTGATTGTTCCGCTCTTTTGATGTAGGTGCTCCCATTACAACTGAAATAACACGCATACCATTTTTCTCAGCCGATGCCGTTAAACAATATTTCGCTTCTGTCGTAAAGCCTGTTTTCACTCCATCTACTCCAGGATAAAAACGTACTAGCTTATTCGTATTAACAAGCCAAAACTTCTTATCCGTATTTTCACGTAAATAGTCTTCATATTTACCTGTGTATTTTCGAATAAGTGGATACTTCATCAACTCTTTCGCCATAATAGCCATATCATTCGCTGTAGAATAATGATCTTTGGCCGGGAGACCTGTCGGATTTTGAAAATGTGTATTTTTCAATCCTAGATCTTTCGCTTTTTTGTTCATCATATTTACGAAACCTTCTTCTGAACCAGCGATATGCTCAGCTACTGCAACCGATGCATCATTTCCAGATGCAATTGCAATGCCCTTTAACATTTCATTTACAGTCATCTCTTCCCCAGGTTCTAGAAAAATTTGTGATCCGCCCATTGAAGCTGCGTGTTCACTCGCTCTAACTTTATCGTTTAGTTTTAGTTTTCCTTTTTCAACTTGTTCCATAATTAATAGCATTGTCATAATCTTTGTCATACTAGCAGGTGGTAACTTTTCATTCGGATTTTTATCAAACAAAACTTTACCTGTATCTTGCTCAATTACGATCGCTGACGACGCTTGTTCCGCTAACTTCGGCGTGGTTTCTTCTGTTTTTTCCTGCTTCGTTTTCTCAGATTGTGCGAAACTAACTGAAGTACCAGAAAGCAATAACATGAAACAAACAAGTATTCCAAAAACTCGCTTCATGACTAACCCTCCATTCTATATCAAACTTATTTTTTCCAATTTATACATTTTTAATACCATATTTTTCTATTATTTTCAGTTGACAAATAAATTCATTGCCTATATTGTATTAAGTGTATTACACGTAGTAGTACACTTAATACTCATCAGGAAGGAGACATTGCTCTTGCATATTCAACTTGATCCAAGAAGCAACACTCCGATATGGGAACAAATTGTTCAAAATATAAAAGAGCTCGTACTCAAAAATATGTTAGCTCCAAGTGATAAACTTCCTTCTGTACGCGAGCTTGCTTCTTTGCTCGTTATAAATCCAAATACAGTAAGTAAAGCTTATCAAGAATTAGAGCGACAAGGGATTATTGAAACATTACGAGGAAAAGGAACATTTGTAGCCCAATCGATTACCCCAACATTAGACGAAAGGAAAATCGCTATGGTTGAAAAGCAATTTCATCAATTATTACTAGAAGCCTCTTATCTTGGGATTACGAAAGATAAAATTCACGATTGGATAGATTCATACTATAAAGAGATTGGAGGAAATACAGATGTTGAAAGTGACAAACTTGAAGAAAACAATTGATAACCAAACGATTTTAGACGATGTTTCTTTCACATTACAAAAAGGTAGTATCGTCGGATTGCTCGGAAGAAACGGTGCGGGGAAAACAACTTTATTACGAACGATGGTCGGCATTTTAGACCCCGATGAAGGAACTGTTACATATGAGAATACAGATGTTCATATGCATCCTGAAATTAAACAAAAAGTTGTATACGTTCCAGACTCTACTAACATACTGAACGGATATACAGTAAAAGAAATCGTAAAGTTTTATAAAGCGGTTTATACAGCATTTGATGAACAATATTTTTATGAAATATTAGAACGTTTTAATTTACCAAACAAACGTATTCGTAGTTACTCAAAAGGAATGAAAGCACTGCTTGCGATCATTTTAGCTTTCGCTGCAAAAGCAGAATATGTCATTTTAGATGAACCGACAAACGGACTTGATCCTATCGTTAAAAGACAGATTCTACAATTTCTCGTTGAAGAAGTAGCAGAAAAAGAAATTACAATTTTCATCTCAACTCATCATTTAGATGAAGTGGAACAAATTGCAGATACAATCATTATATTAAAAGGCCATACTATCTCTTCTATTACATCACTAGATGATGCAAAATCACAATTTGCTAAAGTCCAAGTTGCTTACGAACGATCACTACCTCAAAAACTAGAAAACTTAAGCAATATTAAAATATTAAATCAAACAGGAAAAGTATATACAATCTTAATTGAGGGAAATGTGGCTACAACACTGGAGAAGTTCTATAAAGAGCAACCAATACTCATTGAAGAATTAGCAATGTCACTTGAAGATGTCTTCGTTACGACACTTGAGGGGGATGGGTATGTTTCATAAGGCGTTGTGGATGTGGAATTGGAAACGCGGGAAGTATGCTGTACTAATAATGTTTTTGGTATCTATGTATGTTTTCCCTTATAAATACTATAAGGCATCCCAAACCCAGATGGATTTTTTCTATAAATATAACCCAACAGGAGAGTTTTATTACGACTATTACTTCTCAGATTACAATTCCATCATTATTCTCTCTATCATTGCACTAGCTTGCTTAATGATTGGATGGGAACGTAGCAATTTGAAGTTGAGTGATTCTTTAATGGTAATGCCTTTTAAACGTAGCACCATCTTTTTTTCAAAATGGTTATTTGGCATTATTCACATTGTTACATGTCTTTTACTATGCTGGGCTCTAATGTACCTTGTATATAGAACGACAATTCACTTTGAATTTCAATCATTCAACTTTTTCCATAGATATTTTTTCTATGCAATAATTACTTATATCGCTCTCTATACTACAGCTTTGTGTATCGGAACTTTTACAGGAAGTATCATTTCTCAAGGTACCTTCTGTGTTTTATATTTAATTAAAGGGTTTGGAATTTTTTCTTTGCTCTTCTCTTTTTATAATGCACATTTAAATATGGATACAGAACATTCTTCAAATAAATATGAAGCAATCTATCATTTAAACCAGCAAACAGAAATTCTTGCTCCCATAAAAAATTTTCATATTCGATATAATTATGATATGAGGAACCAACCAACTAAAAAGGAAGGACCTGTATTCTCTGACTATAGTTCTCCTAAAATATTACTAGTACCCATTCTATATACAATATGTTTCTTATTACTGGGGGTTATTTTATATAAGCATTCACCTAATGAAAATAATAAGAAAGTATTTTCATTTCAAAAGAAACAAAAACTATGGATTGTCGGGACAACTTTCTATTTTGCTTTAATCGGTGGGAGCATGTTACACTATTCTGATTTGATATTTAGCTATTATTTTGGGCTAATTTCATTTGGAACCCTCAGCTATTTTGCACTTTCACGCCTTACAAATTATAAAGTTTTATAAAGGAGAGATCCTATGTTTCAAAAAGCATTATGGTTACAAAACTATAAACAAGGAAAATATTTCATTTGGCTTTTTTGGATTACTAGCTTCTATACACTATCTTATAAATATTATGTAGATGCTGCAAAATCCTTTCATTTTTCACAAACTATCACGGAAAAAGTTAATTATCATTATCAATATTTCCTTAGTCCTGAAGACCATTTATTTATACAGGGAATTGTAATTATTGCGTTAGCATGTGTGCTGATTGGTTGGGAACGCCATAACAAAACCATGGACTCTTTATGGGCGCTGCCTTTTAAGCGAAGATATATATATCTTACAAAATGGTTATTAGGGGTACTTAATATTATTGCTGTCTATGCAATAAATTGGGGACTTTTCGCAATTTTAAAAAAGACGACCTTTCATAATAAATACCAGTTATTCTCACCATTTCATTCTTATTTTCTTTATACAGTCATTGTATTAATTGCTATTTATACTTTGACATTATTTATGGGAACAATAACTGCTAATATACTTTCTCAAAGTATATTCACTGGTATTATGCTTATTTTACCATACGGATTGGCATTACTTTTGGCTGGTTTTATTTCAGTTCACCTGTACGGAACTCACGAGAAAACTTACAAAATTGAAAATCAATACGTATCAGTTTCATCACATATAAATATACTTTCACCTATTGAGGACTTAGAGATTAGATTTGATTACGATCCACAATCAGCTTACACAGATAAAAACGGTAAACGAATAAACGAACCTAATTTTTCAAAAATACCCTCTGCTTGGAACTTATTAAGTCCAATTATGTATATACTTATCTTATTACCTTTAGGTACCTATTTATATACACAATCGCCTAATGAACAAAACGGTAAGTTGCTTTTATTCTCAAAGCTCCACAAGCCTTTTATAGCATGTACTGTATTTTGTTTCGCACTATTTGGAGGTCGCATAATAGGAGGAACACAATCGATTATTAGTTATTATATTGGCTTTAGTGTAATTGGTCTAATTTGCTATATCGTGTTATCACGCTTATTAAAGAAAAGAATTTCTTTGGGAGTAAAATAGTAAAATGTAATTTTCTAATAAATAGCCTCCTTCAAAAGGAGGCTATTTCACATTCTCTCTCCTATCCCCATATACCATCTCTTCCTTCATCCCAAATCCATCACCGTTTTGCACAATTTGTTCTGTCGGTGCGACTACACTTTCAGTAATTTTCCATTCCCCGCGCTCTTTCAGAAACACTTGCAAAAAATAGTTCATACCATTTAATTGATATGCATTTTCTTTTTTCACATTATAGTGCACCGCAATGTAATACACTTGGATATTTTCTTTTCCTGCTTTCGATACGTATTGCGATAATCTAGGAATGTACATAGCTGCTTTTTGAAACGGTAATTGCTTCGCTTTAACGAGCGATGAACTTGTTACATTACGCAAAGTGTCCTGATTACGAACATTATCACTATGATGAAATAATACTGCGTTTTGCATAGAACGAACCCATAATTTCGAATACAAGACGGTATTATCATTCTCAATGTACTTCACTTCTTTTTGCACCACTTGGATAGGGGTATCAGCGTACATGAATGTATGAAAGCAGAAAAAACTTCCAAGTAAAATGGTAAGTGCAGCAATATATTTCATAATCTTTCCTCCGATCTGTTTAATTAAAGTATCGGAGTTTCAAAATATTTTTATTCAAAAGAAAAAGGATAGGAAAGCTCTCGCTTCCTATCCTCATTTATTATAATACGCGGCCAAATAGTTCTAAAACCATTTCTATCTCTTGGTCGCTCCAACCTTTAAATTTCTCTTTATAATATTCTTTACGCACAGCTTCAAGCTTTTCAGTTACTTCTCGTCCGTTTTCAGTAATTTCTAAGTATACGATACGACGGTCCGAATTTGAACGTTTTCTTTCAACAAACCCTTTTCGCACGAGACGATCTGTTACAGCTGTAATATGACTGGAGGTTACGTTTACTTCACTCGCAATTTGCGAAGCCATCTGTGGACTTTTTAAAAATAACGCACGTAATACAGAGAATTCGTTATATGGCATATGCTCTGAAAAACGTGTATTAATATCATTTTGTAATAAACGTATCATCTTTCGAAATGATGCAGATAAATCTAAAATCAGTGTTTCTCTATTTTCGTTCACTAGCCTCGTCCCTTTTTTATCATATTTACACATATTATAATCTATAAATACCTATATTGTATATGCTTTCTTCCCTTAACATTCTCATTTATGTAACTTTTTTCATAAGATTTTCTTTTTTGTTCACACATATACATATAAAAAAGGATGGTGAGCATAAATGCAAAGTGGAATGAATCCGTATTTACATAATATCCGTACGACAAATACTGGTAAAGAAGCTACTATTACTGTACAAGGAGAAGGCATTATAAAGGCAAAACCAAATGTTGTCATATTAACACTGGGCATTCGAACAGATAGTAAAAATGTAAAACAGGCGCAAGAAGAAAATGCAGTGCAATCGAAACAATTGCTTGATGCACTCAAACAGCTAGGTATTGCCGATAAAGATATAGAAACCATTTCTTATACCATCACTCCTCAATACGAATATGTAAATGATAAAGCATTACTACAAGGCTACCGTGTGGAGCATTTGTATGAAATTACCGTTTTAAATGTGCAAAAAGCAGGGGAAGTATATGATATAGCCGTTACAAATGGTGCAAACGTAGCAAAAGGATTACGTTTTCGAATATCTCATCCAAATAAATATTATGAGCAAGCTCTCATTCAAGCTCTGCAACAAGCAGTAGACAAAGCTCGTACAATTGCGAGTACCTACAATTTAAATATTAATCCTGTTCCCCTCTCACTCGTTGAAGAATCTGCCCAATTACCACGGGAGATCGCATCATATGCTACTTTGCATGCGCAAGCAGCTCCGCCCATTCAATCAGGAGAACTAGAAATCATTTCATCTATCCGGGCAATTTTTACGTATTTATAAATAAACTCATTTATAAGTAACCGTTATCATTTTCGTTGTTGTAAAAACATGATGTTCTGATATAATAAAGGACGGTGAGCTCTTACATAAGAGATATCACGGGTGGGAGAGGGATATGAAAAAGAAGGTTTAACATGAAAGGAATACTTGAAAGAACATTTAAATTAGACTTACACCAAACATCACCAAAACAAGAAGTTTTAGCTGGAGTCACGTCATTTTTCACAATTGTTTATATTATGATTGTAAATGCGTCAATCTTATCAGATGCCGGCATTCCTCTTGAGGCAGGAATTTTGGCAACTGTTTTAAGTTCATTTGTCGGATGTCTACTCATGGCATTTTGGGCAAATGCACCTGCTATTCTTGTCCCTGGTATGGGTGTAAATGCATTCTTCACGTACACTGCTGTGCATACGCTCGGTTTAACTTGGCAAGAAGCATTGGCAGCTGTTTTTATCGCCGGTATTATTTTTGCAATTGCTGCTTTTACACCGATTGCTCGCGTGCTTTCGGTATCGATTCCAAAGTCATTAAAGGAAGCGATCACTGTCGGTATCGGGTTGTTTTTAGCTTTCATCGGCTTGCAAAAAGGTGGTTTAGTCGTTTCGCATCCTAATACTGCTGTTGCAATGGGAAAATTAAGTAGTCCTGTCGTTCTTGCCACACTACTTACTCTTATTGTCGCACTTGTACTATTTGCGCGTAACGTACGTGGAAGCTTTTTATGGACGATTGCAATTGGAACTGGTATTGCATGGCTGTTTGGTCTTGTTGATACGAGTCAAATGGGAAATAGTTCGTTTTCATTCGCTAATTATGGCGATGTGTTTGGAGCTATGTCATTTGGGAAACTTTCTTCCTTGCCATTTTGGATTGCAACATTCTCCTTAAGCATGGTGCTTATTTTTGAGAACATGGGACTTTTACATGGTTTATTAGAAGATGATCGTAAATTCCCACGTGCTTACCAAGCAAATGCAATTTCAGCAATGACATGTGGTCTATTTGGCACAAGCCCTACCGTTTCAACAGTAGAGAGTGCCGCAGGTATTACTGCAGGCGGAAAGACAGGTCTGACGTCTATCGTTACAGGGTTGTTATTCTTCGCATCACTGTTTGCGCTTCCGTTTGTCAAAATAATTCCTGACAGTGCCATTGCACCAATCTTAATTATTATTGGCGGGCTGATGATTACAAGCATTCAACAAATTCCTCTGAACGACTTTTCAGAAGGATTTCCAGCGTTTTTAATTATCGTTATGATCCCGCTCACATATAGTATTGCTGATGGCATTGCGTTCGGATTTATTGCTTATCCTATCTTGAAAGTTGCACTTGGAAAGCGTAAAGAAGTCGCACCGTCCATGTATATTATTACATGCTTATTCTTAGCCATGTTCGTATTACACGCTATTGGCTAAGAAAAAAACACCGAGGAAATCCTCGGTGTTTTTTTACTTAAACCAACCTTTTTTATAAAACCAAGCCATCATTCCGCCGCCAATTAATGCCATTAAAATTAAGCAAATAAAATAACTATACTTCCCGCCAAGCTCTGGCATATGTGCAAAGTTCATGCCGTATACCCCTGCAATAAATGTTAACGGCATGAAAATAGTTGAGAAAACAGTTAATGTTTTCATAATATTGTTCATATGGTGGGAATTCAACGAAAAGTAACTATCTCGAATATCTGCTGTTAATTCACGGCTCGCTTCAATCATCTCTGTCAGTTTAAGCAAATGATCATGTATATCTTTAAAATAAATTTCATGATCGCTTATACCGTAAAAACGTGTTGAATTTAATATACGATACAATAAATCACGCATCGGAATAATCGTACGCCTTAGCTTAGATAAATCTGCACGAATATCAAATACTTCTTCTAGCACACTTCCTGCTGTCTCACCCGTTAAATTATCATCAATTGCATTTAAATGGTCTTCAATGTAATAAACAGGTGCGAAATAATCATCTACAATTTGGTCAATAATTGTATGTGCTACATGCAAAGGGCTCTTCTTAATACGTTTCTTTTCACCGAGCGTTTTCCATACTCTTTCAATCGCATTGTTATGAGAGAAATGGAAAGAGACTATATATCGATCACTAATAAATAAATCGATTTCATGCGGTTCTAATCCGTCTTCTCCGAATGCATGAAGAACTAAAAAGTTATATCCATCATAAAAATCTACCTTTGGTCTCTGTACATACTCTACACAATCTTCAATTGCAAGGGGATGGAACTTGAAGTGATCTTGTAAAATATATGTATACTCCTCTTTCGTTGGCTTATATAAATCAAGCCAATACCATATGATGTTCTCTTTTTTCGTTTCTTCTAGCGAAACATCATATAAAACTTCATTTTTTTTCGTTATTGCACAAATTCTAATCATAATTTCACCCATTACTATTATAAACAAAAAATAGTAAAAAAAGCCAAGGAGAAATCTCCTCAGCTTTTTTTATCCCGCTATTTGCGGGCAGTAAGACCCCTACCTCAAAATTCAGCGAAAGCAAAGAAGTTAGGTCTGGGTCGGGCTGCCCGTAAATGCCCGATTGGTGAAGGCTAATAATCAGTGGGGATAAAGCCCCCACTGATTAAAGTTTCACTTTATTACTTCGTTACAATACCGTGTACTAAAGTTGGTGCATCTACGTGATCTTTAGCGATTTTCATGTTCTCATAAATTTTCGCTTTTACGTCTTCAACATTTTCGCGGTTTGCGTAAATTGTAACAAGAGAGTCACCTTTTTTCACGCTATCGCCTACTTTTTTGCGAAGCATTAGACCAACTGCTAAATCAATTTCAGACTCTTTCGTTGCACGCCCTGCTCCTAAAAGCATTGCTGCTGTTCCGATTTCATCTGCAACGATTTCCGATACGTAACCGTCTTCTTTCGCTTCCACTTCAATTTTAAATTGTGCTTGTGGCAATTTAGAAGGATCATCAACAACAGATGCATCGCCGCCTTGTGCTGATAAGAACGTTTTAAATGATTCTAGCGCTTTACCATTGTTCATTACTTCAATTAACTTTTCACGTGCATCTTCTAAAGATGAAGCTTGTCCAGCAAGGTACACCATCTGACTTCCAAGTGTTAAACATAACTCTTCTAAATCTTTCGGTCCCTTACCTTGTAATGTATCAATTGCTTCTTGTACTTCTAATGCATTACCGATTGCTTCACCAAGCGGCTGACTCATATCAGAAATAACCGCCATCGTATTACGACCAACGTTATTACCAATGCGTACCATTGCTTCTGCTAAACGCTTTGCATCTTCATCCGTTTTCATAAACGCGCCTGCTCCAGTTTTTACATCAAGAACAATTGCATCTGCACCAGCAGCAATTTTCTTACTCATAATTGAGCTAGCAATAAGAGGAATTGAATTTACTGTTGCAGTTACATCACGAAGCGCATATAACTTTTTATCAGCAGGTGTTAAGTTTCCACTTTGACCAATAACAGCGATTTTATTTTCATTTACAAGACGCATGAATTCATCATTTTCAATTTCCACATGGAATCCTGGTACTGCTTCTAATTTATCAATTGTACCACCCGTATGTCCTAGACCTCGTCCAGACATTTTCGCAACTGGTACACCTAAAGCAGCTACTAATGGACCTAATACAAGTGTCGTTGTATCACCAACTCCACCCGTTGAATGCTTATCTACTTTTACCCCTTCAATGGCTGATAAGTCAATTGTATCACCGCTATTTACCATTGCCATCGTTAAATCTGCACGTTCTTGATCATTCATATCTTGGAAGAAAATTGCCATTGCAAGTGAACTCATTTGATAATCTGGAATACTACCATTTGTATATCCTTCAACGATAAAGTTAATTTCTTCTGTCGTTAATGCATGTCCATCACGTTTTTTTGCAATTAGGTCCACCATTCTCATTGTGAAGTCACCCCTTCATTTGTTTTACAATTGCTTTTACTAATGCTAAGAAATTAGCTTTAACACGTTCTGTCGTTTCAATTACTTCATCGTGGTGAAGTGGTTGATCTAAAATACCAGCTGCCATATTTGAAATACAAGAAATACCTAGTACTTTCATACCTGCATGACGAGCTACAATTACTTCCGGTACTGTTGACATACCAACTGCATCTCCGCCAAGTGTACGAAGCATACGAATTTCAGCAGGTGTTTCATATACAGGACCTGTCATTCCAACATATACACCTTCTTGTACTTTAATATTTAAATCTGCTGCAACTTGTTTCGCCATTTCGCGAAGTTCTGGCGTATATGATGTAGACATATCAGGGAAACGTACACCCATTTCAGAATCATTTGGTCCGATTAATGGGTTCGTACCCATGAAGTTAATATGGTCTGAAATTAACATAAGATCGCCTGGTTCAAATGATGTATTTACACCACCAGCTGCGTTCGTTACAACAACTGTTTCTACACCTAATTCTTTCATAACACGAACTGGGAATGTTACTTTTTGCATATCGTATCCTTCATAGAAATGGAAACGTCCTTGCATTGCTACTACTGTTACACCTTGAAGTGTACCGAATACAAGTTGACCTGCATGTCCTTCTACAGTTGAAACTGGGAATTCAGGGATTTCACTGTATGGTACTGTTACTGCGTTCTCGATTTCATCTGCTAATACACCTAGTCCAGATCCAAGGATTAGTCCTACTTGTGGTGTCTCTTGAAATTTCTCTTTTAAGTATGAAGCTGATTTTGTAATTAGTTCACGATTCATCTGTTTATCCCCCTATTTCTTTAGCTCGTTTAAGAAGCTTGTTCCATGTTCTGGCATTTTAACATTAAAGTTTTCTGCTACAGTTGCACCAATATCAGCAAATGTTTGACGAAGTGATAACTCTTGTCCGCCTTCTTTCATGCTTGGGCTATATGCTAATAACGGTACATATTCACGTGTATGATCAGTACCAGGATGTACTGGATCATTACCATGGTCTGCTGTAATTAATAATAGATCATCTTCTTTTAGTTTTTCGAATACTTCTGGAAGACGTGCGTCATATTCTTGCAATGCTTCTCCGTACCCTTGTGGGTCACGACGATGACCAAATAAGGCATCAAAGTCAACTAAGTTTAAGAAGCTAATACCTGTAAAGTCCATATTTAATGTATCTACAAGCTTGTCCATTCCATCCATATTTGATTTCGTACGAAGTGATTCAGTTACACCTTCTCCATCATAAATGTCAGCAATTTTACCAATAGCAATTACATCATAATCGCTATCTTTAAGTTCATTCATTACTGTGCGACCAAATGGTTTTAACGCATAGTCATGACGATTTGGTGTACGTGTGAAGTTTCCTGGCTCTCCAACGAACGGACGAGCAATAACACGCCCTACCATGTACTTCTCATCTAATGTTAATTCACGTGCGATTTTACAAATTTTATATAGCTCTTCAAGTGGTACTACTTCTTCATGAGCTGCGATCTGTAATACACTATCAGCAGAAGTGTAAACAATTAAAGAACCTGTTTCCATTTGTTCTTGACCAAGCTCAACAAGTACCTCAGTTCCAGAAGCTGGTTTATTACCGATAATTTTACGACCTGTCTTTTCTTCTAATTCATCAAGTAATTCTTTCGGGAATCCTTCAGGAAACACTTGGAATGGTGTATCAATGTAAAGGCCCATGATTTCCCAGTGACCTGTCATTGTATCTTTACCTGTAGATTTCTCTTGCATTTTTGTATAATATCCAAGCGGTTTCTCTACTTTAGAGATTCCTTTCATTTCACGAATATTACCAAGGCCTAATTTCACCATGTTTGGCATGTGTAATCCATTCATATGTTCAGCGATATGACCAATTGTATCAGAACCTAAATCACCAAACTGCTCAGCATCTGGTGCTTCACCGATTCCCACAGAGTCCATTACGACTAGGAAAATACGTTTATATTTATTCATAACTGCAACCTCCTATATGTTCAGTTCTACTTCTTGTAGTATGTTCAAAACGCTATAAAGTGAAACTGTTATCAATGGGAATTATCTTTCGTCCTCATTATCAAACAGTACTGCTTTAAATCAGTCTCTAACTTTTTCGTTTTACTTTCAAACGAATCAAAAAAATTTCTAGTTTTTTCTAAGTCAGATGTCAGACATCTGATATTGATATCATACCATGTTTACGCTTTCTTTTTAATACATTTTCGTAGAATTTCTCATTTTCTTTACCATTCTATTGTAATCCATTCTGCAAAGAAGTGCTAATCATTTTATAACATATTTCCTAATATAAAAATAAAAAGCAGCTCTAAAGAGCTACTTTTTATTTTACTTCTACTGTTTCTTCTTTATGTTCATGTAGTTCACCTTTTCTTACATGAACTTTCACTTTATAAGCACCATTCTCTTTGAAAGTATGTTTACTTTCATACTCCCCTTTATTCCCTTCTTTCGCCGGAATAAATTCGTGTTTTTCAACGCCGTCTTTCCAAATCTCAAGTTGTACTTCAGCACCAGTTAACGCTTCTTCTTTTTGTTTTAAATGGACTTTCATTGTTGATTCAGCATTTGCTTTTATGTCACCGGCCATAAGATGAATCATTGTGTCACTTTTATGATCACCGTGTCCTGCACTATGATCACCACTTTCTTTTTTCGCATCTTCTACTTTCGCATTCCCTACAGCAACTTTGTGTTCTGGCATAACGTGTATATCACGTGCATTTGTATGAGGAATAATATGATATACTCCATCAGTTTCAAATGTTTTCTCTACTGCATAAACACCTTTTCCTTTATGCTTACCATCTAACATCTCGTGTTTCTCGTCGCCATCTTTCCAAATCTCAAACTTTACGTCATCAGCATCCGTTACTCTTTCTTTTCCTTGTGTAACAAGTGCTTGTACTTCTGTTTTTTCACCAGGTTTAATTTCTTTCGGATTCGTTTGAACCGCTACGTCTATACCTTCAAGTTTCTGTCCTTTTTTCGGTTCTTCTTTGTTTGTATTACAGCCAGCCAATGCTAGCATCGCGATAAATAATGTAATAATAAGTTTTTTCATCTTCATTTCCTCCTTCATACTTTCCTTAGTATAGAGGAAATACATTGTAATATTCTAGTCTTCTGCTGAAAACAATGTACGAAATGTTTGTGAAGTTTCTGTGAAATGGTTCACTCTTCTTAATCTATGAAAAAAGAGCATAGTGACTATGCTCTCGGGTGAAACTGTTTATATACATCTTTTAATCTAGTTTTTGAAACGTGCGTATAAATTTGTGTCGTCGAAATATCTGCATGTCCAAGCATTTCCTGTACAGCACGTAAGTCTGCCCCATTTTCTAATAGATGCGTAGCAAAAGAGTGACGCAACGTATGCGGTGTAAGCTCTTTTGCAATATTCGCTTCTTTCGCTAGCCGTTTTAAAATTTTCCAAAATCCCTGTCTCGATAATCGATTACCATGATGGTTTAAAAAGAGCGCATCTACTGCTTTTTTACCCATCAATTCTCTTCTTCCTTTTTCAATATACTTTTGAATCGCTTCTGTCGCTAAGCTTCCTAGTGGAATAATTCTTTCTTTGTTCCCTTTCCCGATACAGCGAACAAATCCCATCGTTAAGTGCACATCTTCTAAATTTAATGCAATTAATTCTGAAACACGAAGTCCCGTTGCATACAACAACTCTAACATTGCCTTATCACGAATCCCAAAAGCACTTGCCGTTTTCGGTGTTTGAAGCAATGCTTCCACTTCGTCGATTGATAATACTTTTGGTAATTTCCGTTCCCCTTGTGGCGTTTCAATATGTACCGATGGGTCATGCTCCACTGCTCGTTCACGAAGTAAAAATTGATGAAACGAACGAATCGATGCAATATGACGCGCCAATGTTTTTGAAGATTTCCCGTTTTCTTTTAAATGCTGCAAAAAGTTAACAATATGCAAGCGTGTCACTTCATGAAACGTCTTCGTTTGTTCTACATTTTGCAAATACTTCACATAGCTTTTTAAATCGCGTTCATAAGATACAACTGTATTTTTCGCTAAACCTTTTTCAACAATCATATAATGAATAAAATCTTTTAATTGATCTTCCAATCTACACTACTCCCCATTTTCATAGAAAAACATCATTCTATTTACGAAAGCATCCTTTTCCGGCTCCTCATTCCCTGATACTTTTTCTACAGTCTCTTCTTTTGGCTTTTCATAACGATGGTAACTTTCATATTCTTCATTTATCCATAGTATAGCGAAATAAAACAAAATCGTACAACTTGTAAATAATAAAAATACTTTCATCCCATCAAAAGTTAATTTTAAAGCTCGGCGCATTGTAAATTCCTCCAAAATATAAGTTATTACAACATATGCCAAGCTTTCACTAATTTATACCTTATTCAAATAAAAAACCTCTTCCTATTTAAATAGGAAAAGGTTATTTTTCATCCGTTTCATTTTCTTGACAATTTTTACAAATCCCATGGAATGTTAAACGATGATCTTTCACCTTAAAGCTCCAGTCTCGTTCCACTTTATTCTCCACTTCACCAAGTAAATCTTCTTGTATTTCTTGTACAGCACCGCATTGTGTACAGATTAAATGATGATGGAAACGCTGTGCACCTTCTTGGCGTAAGTCATAACGCGAAACACCGTCTCCAAAGTTAATTTTATCGACAACTTTCAACTCAGACAATAACTCTAAAGTTCGATAAACGGTTGCTAATCCGATCTCTGGCGACTTTTCTTTTACAAGGAGGTATACATCTTCTGCGCTTAAATGATCTTCTTCATTTTCTAGCAGCACACGAACTGTTGCTTCACGTTGTGGTGTCAATTTATAGCTCGCTGCATGTAATTGCTTCTTAATTCGTTCAATTCTTTCTTCCATTCGGTACTACTCCCTCCTCGCCACTCTTACACCATTATATCAGAAGAAGGGCTCCTGTCAAAAGAAAAACAATAAAAACAAATTGATAATTATTCTCAAAAAGTATTTATTGTTTGTTAATAGCCTCCACAACTTCTTTCATTAAAACTGGTGATGCATACACTTCGACACTGGAAGCAATAGCTAATACCGCTCCAATCACGAGAAAAAAGCATGTATAGCGAATTAATAACGGTAATAGTGGCTCAGTTATTTTCCGAATAAATTGATGCCTAATCATGCGTAAGGAAAAGCTTGCAGCAATTGTTGTCATTACGAGAAATACAGGAATTATAATTAAATTTTGTGGCAATACAGATACAAATGCTAATAATAGTCCATTCCATCCGTGCTGACTTACTAAAAAACCTACTGTAAATCCAACAACTACCCCTTTTAAAAATAGTAAGATAAAAATGAGCGGCAACCCAATAATTGAAATCCCCAAAATCCAAATAAAGCCGATATATTTTAATTGCGAAAAGTAACTTTCTCGAAACATTTCGCCTGCGACAGCAAATTCTCCTTTAGAAACTTGTCCAAAAAAACGCTGTAAATAAAATGATAAATCTTGCTTTTGGTTTATTTGTAAACTATTCACAAGAATCGCTCCAAATATTACTCCCATCAGTAATAAAACCGCATTAAATATATATAGTGAAGAATTTTCCTGTATGTGAGACATTACACGGTCTTGCCACGTTTTTCGCCACATTTTCCTTCCCTCCGTTCACACTCTTACTAAAAATGTATGAAAGAAAGAAAAAAAGTATGACGAATTAGCATTGAAATTCCGCTCCACTTTGCTAAACTAAAAAGTAGAGAATAGGAGGGATTTCTCTTGAAACCATTATTATTAGATTTTCCAACATTATTTCAAACTGAGCGCTTGCAAGTACGTAAGCCGTTTCCAGGTGATGGCACAGAAGTATATGAAGCAATCCAAGCTTCGCTAGAAGACTTATTACCATGGATGCCAATTACAGCTGAAACAGAAGAACGTGCTGAAGAAATTGTTCGCGAAGCTCACGGACAGTTTTTACTTCGTGAAACACTTGATTTCCACTTATACGATAAAGTATCTGGTACATTCATCGGAGCTATTACGCTCAAGCCTGAAAACTGGGATATTCCAAAGTTTTCACTTCACTTTTGGCTACATAGCGCTTATACAAAGCATGGCTATATGACAGAAGCCATTAAAGGTGCGATTCAATTTGCCTTTGATAAACTAGGTGCTAGAAGAATTGAAATTCGTACTGATGCAACAAATATAAACGCATGTAACTTAGCAGAACGTCTAGAATTTATTTTAGAAGGTACAATGGAAAATGATTTCCTAGCACCCGATGGCAGCTTACGCGATGCACGTGTATATGCAAAAATCAACTAAAAACACTCGCCTTAGGCGAGTGTTTATTTTTGTAATTGTAAATATTGTACTGCAAACATCGTCTTAGCATCATGTATGCGAAGGTCTTTCATAAGATCAATCGCTTCTTCTAATGACACTTCCATTAATTCCACAAATTCATCTTCATCTAAAGCTGCTTTATTTTCTTTTTGTTTTAATCCTGTCGCTTTATATACATATAAAATCTCATCTGCAAAACCAGGTGATGTATAGAAAGATGTAATAAGCTCCATATTTTCACATACATATCCTGTTTCTTCTTCTAATTCACGAACTGCTGTTACCTCTGGCTTTTCCCCAGGTTCTAACTTCCCAGCAGGAATTTCCACAATTGCCTTTTCGAGAGCTTTACGATACTGCTCAACGAGTACAATTTTCCCCTCATCAGTAATAGCAATAATAGCAACTGCCCCAGGGTGATTTACGATTTCACGTTTACTCATTTCTCCATTTGGTAATACTACATCATCAACACGAACTTTTATAACTCTACCATCAAAAATCGGTTCAGTTTTTACTGTTCTTTCTGCAAGATTACTCATACTACTTCATCTCCCTGTTCTATTTCCTAATCGTTCTTCATACATTTTACCACATTGAAAGGAGCGTGATAGAAATGAAAGTTTACATTTTACCAAATCGCGTCACTTTAGTCGGCAAAGCATGGCAAATTCGTCATAAGCTAAAACAATATGGCAAAGAGTATACAACTGTACAAGAGTGGATTACAGCAAATAAAAAGTAAACGTTTGTCAACCTCCTTCCCCTTTCGTACAATAAAGGTAAGGAGGTTGACCTATGAAAAAACGTCAATTAGGAAACTCAGATTTATATGTTACGGAAATTGGATTTGGCTGTATGTCTCTCGGTGCATCTGAGGCTGAAGCTATGCGTATTATCGATGAGGCAATCGATTTAGGAATTAATTTTTTTGATACAGCGGACTTATACGATTATGGATTAAATGAAGAATTTGTTGGAAAAGCTCTGAAAGGAAAACGTGACCAAATTGTTCTTACAACAAAGGTTGGAAATCGATGGACAGAAGAAAAAAACGGTTGGTCTTGGGATCCTTCTAAAGCTTATATAAAGGCCGAAGTAAAAGAGAGTTTACGTAGACTTCAAACAGATTATATTGATTTATATCAACTGCATGGCGGGACGATTGAAGATCCTATAGATGAAACAGTTGAAGCCTTTGAAGAATTAAAGAAAGAAGGGATTATTCGTCATTATGGTATCTCTTCTATACGTCCAAATGTCATTCGTGAGTATGCAAAACGATCAAATATCGTTAGCATATTAATGGAATACAGCCTTTTAAATCGTCGCCCTGAAGAATGGTTCCCGCTTCTTAATGAACAGCAAATTAGCGTTATTGCTCGCGGACCACTTGCAAAAGGGATTTTAACTAACAATAATGCAAGAAAGATAGAAAGAGTAAAAGAAAAAGATTACCTCTCTTATTCTTACGATGAGTTATATTCGACACTCACGAGTGTAAAAGAAATAACCCAAGAAAGCTCTTTAACAGGAACAGCTATTCAATATTGCTTACATAACGAAACTGTTGCAGCTGTTATACCTGGTGCAAGCTCTATTCAACAATTGCAAGAAAATATACAAGCTAGCCAACAGTTATCTTTAACAAAAGAAGAATATGTACAACTTCAAAAGATTGTTAAGTATGATTCATATGCTTTGCATCGCTAAAATATTGATACCGATAAAAGCAAAAGACTGCCCCCCAACACTAGGCGGCAGTCTTTTTTATAACGTATCATATTTATCAGGATTCGTTCCTACATGTAAATTACGATTTAACGTATTAATTTGATCCATCTCTTCTTCAGTTAATGAGAAATCAAAAATAGTAAAGTTCTCTTTAATACGAGATGGCTTAACAGATTTAGGAATAGTCACAATCCCACTTTGAATATCCCACCTTAATATAACTTGTGCAGGTGACTTTTCATATTTTTTAGAAATAGCCTGAATAATTGGATGCTGGAATACTTCGCCGCCTCTCATTAAAGGACTCCACGCTTCCATCTGAATTTGCTCACCTTGACAGAAATCACGCAATTCAAATTGCGCTAACATCGGATGAAGTTCCACTTGGTTTACCATCGGCTTCACTTTGCAATTTGGTAATAACAGTTCTAAGTGATGTTTATGAAAATTAGAAACACCAATCGCGCGCACTTTACCTTCTTCATATAGCTTTTCTAAAGCACGGTACGTATCAACATACTTCCCTCTTATCGGCCAATGGATTAAATATAAATCTACATACTCCATTTGTAATTTCTTTAAACTTTTTTCAAACGCCTCGAGCGTCTCCTCGTACCCTTGATCGTCGTTCCAAACTTTTGTTGTAATAAACAAGTCTTCTCGCGGGATTCCAGATTCACGAACCGCTTCTCCGACACCGCTTTCATTTTCATATACAGTTGCTGTATCAATCGAACGGTATCCAACTTCTAACGCTGTTTTTACTGCTTGTTTAACTTCGTCGCCTTCTTTCGCTTTATAAACGCCTAGACCAATCATCGGCATTTTCACGCCATTATGAAGTGTAGTTGTTGGAATATGCATACTCGTTCTCCCTTTCATTGTTACATTTTTATAAACCACCACTTTATTTCAACAAGATTCATCCAAAAAGTCAAAACATATGTACAGTTTACATAATAATTTTATACACATTTAAAAAAATAAAGTGAACTCAGTCATTCACTTTATTTCCTTTCCATTCTTTCGCTTTTTCATCAACATTACGTACAAATTCATTTTTTCCTTCTGTATACAACGTGCCATCATATGTATATTTTTCAGCTAGTTCTTTCTTTAAAGTCGCATACGCTTCTGCTTCTTCACAATGAGCCATCATATAATCACGAAATGCTAAATGCCTTACTATCTCAGGATTTCCTTTTTCAAATACGTGTAAGTGATACGAGCGTTTTTCCTCAGTCCCATGAATAAAATAACGACGTCTTGAAATACCATTTTCCCCTTTTACGATGTAACCAAGCTCTTTAAAACGTTCATTCCAATGATCTACTCTGTCGATACTCTCTACTTCCATAATCATATCTATAATTGGTTTAGCTGCCAGTCCTGGCACTGACGTACTTCCAATATGATGGACTTTCACCATTTCTGGCATCGCCGATTTTAATCTTTCGGCTTCCATTTGGAATTTCTCACTCCAATGATTTTCATACGGAACGACTACAATTTCCCTCATTCTAACTCCCCTTTTCTTACAAACTCGTCAAAAAAATGATCAGCGGCATTTCACTGACCATCTTTTTATTATTTAAAGTCTTTCCAAGTAAGGCTACTTTCACTTAACAGTTCTTCAAATGATTTATTCTTTTCACGTTCTTTTTGTTCCTTACGCTTTCTTTCTTGTTCTGCTGCCTCTTTTTTCTCTTCTCTCACTTGCAACTCTTTTTTCTTATTCTTTAATTGTTGCATTAACGAATCGTTCAATTGATCACCTAGTGTAAGTGATTCTTTCTCTGGTTGATTCATTTGAGAGTGTCTTTGTGTTTGTCTTTGCTTCTTTTTCTTCATACTATTCACCTTTTACTTTTTTCTCCATTATAGAGGATACACGGCGAAATCGACAATAAAAAAGGTTCCCTACTCTATTATTTATCTTTTGTAAATATGTTAATTTTTCGAAAAAACTAAATTTTTATATGGATATAATCCTAGTAATCTATTAAAATTATGTCGTATGATGTCAGATTATAAAAAAAGGAGAAATTAATTATGTGGAAAAAAATTATTCCTGCTGTTGCTGTTTTAAGTACTATTACTTTTTCAAGCGTATTCGCCGCTCCTCCATCTCAGACTCCTGCCGAACAAAACCGATACATAGACGTACAAATGCTTGGTATTAATGATTTACATGGTCAACTAGATACTGTAAAAAAAATTAACAATAAAGAAGCTGGTGGTGCTGATTACTTAGCTACTTATTTAAAAGAACGCAAAAAACAAAACCCTAATACACTTCTCGTACATGCTGGAGATATCGTCGGAGCTAGCCCACCAGTTTCTGCTTTATTACAGGACGAACCAACTATTGAATTTTTAAATGATTTAAAGTTTGATGTTGGTACAATTGGAAATCATGAATTTGATGAAGGCATTGATGAAATGCGACGTCTCATTTATGGTGGATATCATGAAAAAACAGGGAATTTCAAAGGAGCAAACTTCCCTTATGTCGCTGCAAACTTCTATAATAAATCAACTGGCCGCTTATTTTTACCACCATTCACTGTAAAAATGGTTGACGGAGTTCCTGTAGGGTTCATTGGAGTTGTTACAACGGATACACCGAATGTCGTTATGCCTACTATGCTTAAAAATGTAGAAATCACTGATGAAGTAGAGGCTATTAATAAATCCACACAACAATTAAAGCGTCTCGGCGTTAAATCTATCGTAGTCCTTGCACATGTCGGCGGAACAACTGATGAGTCTGGTGTAACAAATGGAGACCTCACTCGAATTGCAAATGAAACAGATCCCGAAGTTGATGTTATTTTCGGCGGACATAGTCATACGTACGTAAATGGTACTGTAAATAATAAACTTATCGTGCAAGCGAACTCTTACGGGATGGCTTTCTCTGATGTAGATGTAACGATTGATAGAAAAACAAAAGATATTGTGAAGAAAAAAGCTGAAGTTATTACAACGTACCATGAAGGTGTAGAGCCTGATAAACAAGTAAAACAAAAGTTAGATCAATATAAAGAAAAAATTGCACCGCTTGTAAATGAAGTTGTCGGAAAATCTACAGCACCTATCGACCGTAAACAAAACGATGCTGGTGAATCTACACTTGGAAATTTAGTTGCGGATGCCCAGCGCCAAACTATGCAAACACAAATCGCTCTTATGAATCCTGGTGGAATTCGTAATGATCTAGACGCTGGAGATATTACATGGGGCGAATTATACGGCATTCAGCCTTTCGGAAACCAATTAATTAAAGTAGATCTAACAGGTCAAGATATTCGTGATATATTAAATCAACAATGGCAAAAAGGAGCAACGAGAATGCTTCAAATTTCAGGTATTCAATACACTTGGGATGCAAATAAACCAAATAACGAAAAGGTTACGAATATCCGTTTAGCAAATGGTGAAGAATTAGTTCCCTCTAAAACGTATAGCGTAGTTGCAAATGCTTTCCTAGCTTCTGGCGGTGATGGATTCGTATCCTTTAAAAATGGAAAAAATGCTGAAACTGGTCCAAACGATTTTGAAGCATTAGTCGATTATGTAAAACAAGTGAAAGAACCAATTCAGCCGATTATTGATGGACGTATTCAAAAAAACAATTAAATACTATTTAAACTAGTGCGTGACACTCGAAAGAAGAAGCTCCTTTTATATGCAAGGAGCTTCTTCTTTTAGAGTCATACGTATTGTCATTCTTCTAGTGCAGTAAAGGATACGCACATAGCCCCTTGTTTCTTCGTAGTATATAGAAAACTATAATGGGAAGATTTGTATGTATTTCTATCAAACAATGACGATACATTGTATCGACAAACACATTCGTAGTATTGAGAAAGCAATTAATGGAGAATATAGCGCCATTCATTTTTATGCTAGATTAGCTACTTTAGCTCCAGACATAAATGAACGAACTCAAATCCTTGAAATTCGGCAAGATGAGCAACGAACAGTTGATTTTTACTTAGAAATTGCTGACGAAACGACAAATCAACAAGTGAAAGAAACATTTCAGCGCGCAGCAGCTGATGAACAAAATCATGCCGTTTGGTTCCTATATTACTTTTCGAAACAAAACAAAAAATGAAATAAAAGAAAGGATACACGCTCTTATATGGAACATAGTATCCTTTCTTTTATTTCTCTGGATACGTTTCATGATTAACATCATACCGTTGCAAAAACTCCTGTAGTGCTTCTTCTACAATTTTAGACTTTTGAATCCCTTTTGATTCCGATATAACATCTAGTCTTGCTAATACTTCTATATTAATCGAAAAGGTTCGTTTCTTTTTCTCTGTGCTCTTACTTATAATTTGAACACTTACTTCTTCTCTTTTTCTTAGCAATTCATAAATGCTTTGTAATTGTTCATAAATTAGTAATTGATAGTCTGTTTTTGCATATTGAAGGGCAGTAGCTTCTTGTATTTGCAAATGACGTGGCTCTTCACCATCACCTATAAAGATACGTTTTTTCTGCTCTCCATCATATTCATATCCAATCACCCTTAATTTCTTTGATAATGTATATGGGCTCATTTCAAGCCGTTTCGCTATAATAGCGATTGATTCGCGTCTATTTAAAGAATCAATAATTTCTCCAATCGTCACATTCTCCCTCCTCTCTTAATCGCCTAAACTTGAAATCAAACCAGTATGTTATGATACAATGATTTTCTAGTAGTATATGCAAAAGAAAGAGCCTGTGCGATTCATACCATTTAAGAAAAGGAGGTTTACATATGCTTTTTCGTAGCCATACCCCTCGGTTTTACAACGAAAAGAAGCAACTAATCCCTAACAGTATCGCTACGATAGAAAGCGTTATGATTAATGACCGGAAACAATCTCTCCTTATACGCGGCCAAAACGTGGATCAGCCTATTTTATTATGCTGTCACGGCGGTCCTGGTATGGCACAAATCGGCTTTATTCGCCATTTTCAAAAAGAGTTAGAAAAGCACTTTATCGTTATTAATTGGGATCAGCGAGGGGCAGGTAAATCCTTTTTATGGCGGGACATCCAAACAAATCTTACGATTGATCAATTTTTTTCAGATGCAAAAAAGGTTATTCAATATCTTCTCAAACGCTTTAATAAGCAAAAACTATTTCTCGCTGGTCATTCTTGGGGAAGTATTATCGGACTACAAATCGCTAATCAATGTCCCGAATATATAGAAGCATACATCGGCATCGGTCAAATCGTACATATGAAGCAAAATGAAGAATTACTATATCAACATTTAATTAGCTCTGCCAAAAAGCATGACCATAAAAAGGCATTAGCTTCTCTTTTAAAATTAGGGAAACCACCCTTTTTAGATACGAGACGCCTCATTATTCAAAGAAAGTGGCTTGGTACATTCGGAGGAGCAATCCAAAATGGATCTTCCTTTTCTTTCATACGAAAAGGCTTCTTTTCTCCTGAATATACGCTATTAGATTGGTTCAAATTTCTCGCAGGAAATTTAAAATCCGGAGTTTTATGGGAAGAGATGCTGACAATCGATTTCTTTTCATCTATTTCAAGTTTATCTGTTCCTGTTTATTTTTGTTCTGGTCGCTATGATTATCAAACTCCTTATGCACTCGTTCAACAATATTGCGATATCATTCAAGCTCCTATTAAAAAGATGATTTGGTTTCCAAACTCGGCACATTCTCCAGATTTAGAAGAGCCTGAGTTATTCGCTAAATCTTTACAATCAATTAAACAAGAACTATCTTTTCAACATTAATAACAAAAGGCGCTTTTACATTTCATAGAAAACATTTTATAATGATATGTCGCAAGTATATGTCACTACAAACACTTGCTTGCCTTAACAGAATAAAAATTAGGGAGATTACATTTATTATGAACGCTGTACTCATCGCAGTAGCAGTCATGCTACTGCTTAGTTTGTTACGTGTCCAAGTCATTGTCGCCATTATCGTTGGAGCTTTAACAGGCGGCCTTATCGGCGGACTCGGTATTTCAGAAACAATTAGTACTTTTACAGCCGGTCTTGGGAACAGTGCTCCTATCGCATTAAGCTACGCAATGCTCGGTGGATTTGCTATTTCCCTTTCAAAAACAGGACTTCCTGATGCAATGATCCAATCAGCTTTAAAATGGATCGGCAACGAACAAGACACGAAAAAACAAGTCTATTCTAAAATACTTATATTATTTATCATTTTAACAATGGCTTGTTTCTCACAAAATATTATCCCTGTTCATATCGCTTTCATCCCAATCTTAATTCCAGCACTTTTAAAAGTATTAAATGAGCTGAGGGTGGATCGTAGGCTTGTAACATGTCTTATTACATTTGGGTTAATTACCCCTTACATGTGGGTTCCAGCAGGGTTCGGAAAAATTTTTCATGACGTATTGCAAACAAATGCTGCGCAAAGCGGTCTTACATTTGATGTCGCACTTATTCCAAAAGCGATGACTATTCCAGCAATCGGTATGATTATCGGATTATGTGTAGCGGTTTTCATTACATACAGAAAACCACGTACATATGAAACAGAACAAATTCATGCTGCACAGAATGAAATCGTTCCCTATACGAAAAGAAGCATTACTTTGGGTTTATTATCAATACTCGCTACATTAACTGTGCAATTAGCAACAGAATCAATGATTTTTGGTGCTTTAGCAGGTATTATCGTCTTATCAGTTAGCGGTAGCCTCCCTCTTAAAGAAGCCGATGCTATTTTAACGAGTGGAATGCGTATGATGTCCTTTATCGGATTTGTTATGATTTCTGCCGCTGGATTTGGCGCTGTTCTTCGAAAAACTGGACATGTTGAATCTCTTGTGCAAACGAGTGCACATATAATCGGAAATAATAAACCGCTTGCTGCATTTCTTATGCTCATTATTGGACTTCTCGTTACGATGGGAATTGGCTCTTCCTTTTCAACCATCCCAATCTTAACAACAATTTTCGTACCGTTATGCGTCCAGCTCGGATTTAGTCCCATGGCTACAATCGCAATTATCGGTACAGCTGGTGCACTTGGTGATGCAGGTTCTCCAGCATCTGATAGTACACTTGGACCAACGTCTGGTTTAAATGCTGATGGTCAGCACCATCATATATGGGATACATGTGTCCCAACATTTCTACACTATAATATACCGTTACTTATATTCGGCTTTATTGCCGCAATTACACTATAAAAGGTGCGTTTTAAAAACGCACCTTTTACTTTGTTGTTTCTCTCTCAATGCACCTAAATTCTGTTTCCACTTCTTCTTGTCGCACTTGTTTCTTCTTTATTTTTCCTATTAACTGTTGAAAAGCTATTTCCCCATTTTCTTCGATATAACTTCCAATCGTCGTTAATGATGGACTTATCCATTCACCCTCTACACTCCCGTTAAATCCAATGATTTGTAACTTACCTGGTATATGAATATTAAGAGTTTTCGCCGCCCTGATTAGCTCAATAGCGACCTTATCACTTGAAGCTACAACCCCATCTATGTATGGATGCTTTTGTAACAATTCAAGAAACTGTTGATTCGTATACCCTTGTACAATTTCCTCTCGATAAGAAAGTCCTTCTTTCCAAGCAGTATCTAGAAATCCTGCCACATGCTCTTCCATTTCTTCACTCTCTACTCCCTCACCGATATAAGCAAGAAACTGGCAGCCTTTCTCTTTTAATAAAGAAACAGCTTTCTGTCCACTTTCATAATAGCTCATAAGAGATTGTCGTTCTTCAAGCACAGCGAAAGGAAGTGAGATGTCTCCTATACTTCGAAAAACAGATTTCGTCATTATAACGCCTGCAATGTTATTTTGCTCCAACATATCTATGTATCTATTCTTATTTTCTATATTACAAACTATTACTTGATACCCTTCTTTGTATGCTATTTCCTCAACGAAACGGAGCAAAGTGATGTATGATGGATTATGCAAATTATCTACAAGTAATGCAATCACCATTGAAGGCTGTTTAAATAAAGGCTTTGCTGTAGCATTCGGTCTATAATGTAATTCTTCAATTGCTTTTTTTACTTGTTTCACCGTATCTTCATGGACATATCCTTTTTCGTTAATGACTCTTGAAACGGTTGCGACTGAAACACCGGCCAATTTTGCAACATCACGTATAGTTGCCACATCGTCACCCCTTAATATGGTAATAGATTACAATTTTAAACTAAACCAAAATATAACATTCGTCAAGGTTATTGTTTTATATTTCTGAAAATTGTTACACAATTCCCACTCTACTCATAAAGTGAAACTTTAATCAGTGGGGGTTTTGTTCATCCCCCACTGATTATTAGTTGAACCAATCGGGCGTTTACGGGCAGTGGATCTCCCACCTAACTTCTTTGCTCCAACTGAATTTTGAGGTGGGAGTTTTACTGCCCGTTAATGCGGGAGAAAATATACTCCAGCTGAATTTCATGTGAAATCGCGATATTACCATAACCAATAAATGGAATTTCTTTCTTTATTTTTCGTGCTTCCTTTACCGCATCAATATACAAGTTCGTCATCATGAAGTTACGTTTTTGATAAAAACGAAGTGCGTTCATATTATCATTCGTCGTAATAAGCCACACTTTTTTACATTCGTTCTCTTTTGCCACTTGCAACACACAATCCACCAGTTTTGTACCAATCCCCTTCCCTTCCTCAAAACTATTTAACGATACAATTTCACACATGTTTTCTATCACTTTATATGTTATAATTCCCACTATTCTGTTATTTCTAAGTACAATAAAACCAGGTAATTCTTCTAATTGATGTACTCTGCCTCGCGAGACCATCATTGAGCTTCCCCAATTTTCACACATAAAATCCTGAATTACTTCTTTCATTTCTGGTGTGATTTTTTGTATATGAACCATACACGATTTCTCCCCTTTTCACATCATTGTGATACAATGTTAGTGTATCACATGTAGAGGTATTTGGAGGATGAGGTAAAGTATGAAACGTTTTTTTACAGCATTGTTTACTATACTAGGTGCACTAACTGCGATTGGGATTTTCTTTACAAATAAAGTTATGTACTTGAAGAAAAAAACAGAGGAAGAAGTTTTAGAACGCGAAACGAAAAAGCATTTTCATTTGGACGATTTTAAGGCTATTCAAAAAGAAGAGGTTCACATCCCTTCTCAATTCGGATACGAACTTCACGGATATTACATGCCAGCTGGTCATTCCAATAAATTTATGATTTTTTGCCACGGTGTGACTGTAAATAAAATGAATTCCGTTAAATATGCAAACTTATTTTTAAATAGAGGATATAACGTATTTATTTATGATCATCGCCGTCATGGTAAAACCGGTGGTAAAACAACAAGTTATGGCTATTATGAAAAACATGATTTAAAGTCAGTAGTTGACTGGCTAAAGGATCGTTTCGGAACGAATATTACACTCGGAATTCATGGTGAATCTATGGGCGCTGCAACTCTTCTTCAATATGCAGGATTTGTAGAAGATGGTGCTGATTTTTATATTGCTGATTGTCCTTTCTCTGATTTTTATGGACAGTTACAACATCGTTTGAAAGTTGAGTTTCATTTGCCAAAATGGCCTTTATTACCTTTAGCAAATGCCTTTTTAAAAGTTCGTGATGGCTATACAATTCGTGAAGTTTCACCAATTGATTGTATAAAAAATATTAACAATCCGGTTCTCTTTATTCATAGTAAAGATGATGACTATATTTTATCTGATATGACGAAATCACTTTATGAAGCGAAAGAAAATAATAAACAGCTTTATATTGCAGAACATGGTGCACACGCTTGCTCTTATAATGAAAATAAAGAAGAGTACGAAGATGCCATCGATCAATTTTTAAACACATATGTAAAAGAAACAAAAAACAGGCTTGCATAAGCCTGTTTTTTTACTGCGCTAAAACGTCTGTAACTTGTTCCATATTTTCAGAAATCCACTTTACTGCCTCGTCTAGCGTTGGGAATTCCGTCGTTTGAAAAGTTACCTCATCTTGAAGTAACCAAACATCTTTCGGTTCTTGTCCTACACCTGCGATTGACCAATGAAGTAAACTATATGGATGATTATCATTCAAAAATGATGCCCATGTGCGCTCATTTGCAATATTTTGTAGTGTGTGTAATTTTTTATCCATCTTTCGTCACCTTACTCTAGTCAGTTATAAAAACTATTATAACACTCTCTTCTCTCTCAAACAAAGCGCTCTTTTTATATTGTCAAGTACTCTCCCTAATTATATGATGAGAGTAAGCGTTTGGAAGGGAGGGATAACGTTGGCAAAAGTACAAATTAAAGTGAATGATAATGGCTCTTTTCGCGTTACAGGGGACGTGGAATTAGTTGACTCACAAGGGAATGTATTCCCAGCAAAACCAGCATTTTCTTTATGTCGTTGTGGTTTATCAAAAAACATGCCTTATTGCGATGCTTCGCATAAAGGAAAATTCGAGTCTGTTGTTAGAGCACCAGAGGCAGAATAAATATTTAAAGAGCATGCACATTTATTTGTGTATGTTTTTTCTTTTGATCAAAGCCTATACAGCCCTTCCCCTTTCCACATTTCTATTACTTTCTTCCCCATTCAAATCGGTATATATTTTCAAACAATTCTTCACATTCGAATATTTTTTACTATGCTTTTTTCTTTTTTGTGCTATAATGTGAGCAAACAACATCCTTCGGGGTCGGGTGAAATTCCCAACCGGCGGTGATGAAGCGATAGCTTCTAAGTCCGTGACCCGTTTTCAACGCGAAAACGGTGGATCTAGTGAAACTCTAGGGCCGACAGTATAGTCTGGATGGGAGAAGGATATGTTTTCTAGTAATTTTATATAGCGAATACACTTTTATTTCAGTATGCATATTTTTAAAGTTTCATTTTGAATCTTTATATATGTTTTATTTTGTATAGTTATGTTTCTATACTGAAATAAAAAGATACGACTAGCGTTGAAAGAATTTGATATTTTGCTAGGTTTTTTCCTTATGCCAAAATATCAGTCATCGTTAGGTTTCTTTCCTATACTTTCGTATTCGAACTATATTTCTAGAAATCACGTCTCCCAAACCCCAAGGATATAAAATCCTTGGGGTTTTTTGATTTTTTCAGGAGAGGTGAAAAGAATGACAGATCAAGAATATATGAGGATTGCCTTGCAGTTAGCACAAGGAACATCGGGACAAACAAGCCCAAATCCTATGGTTGGTGCCGTTGTTGTTAAAGATGGAAAAATTGTTGGAATGGGTGCCCACATGCGTGCTGGTGAAGAACATGCTGAAGTTCATGCTCTTCACATGGCTGGTGAAAGAGCAAAAGACGCTACCGTTTATGTAACACTTGAACCGTGTAGCCATTTTGGAAAAACACCCCCTTGCTGTGAATTACTCATTGAAAAAGGAGTTCAGCGTGTTGTAATTGCTACTCTTGATTGCAATCCACTCGTTTCCGGCAATGGAAAAAGGAGATTAGAAGAAGTTGGAATCGAGGTAACTACTGGTGTTCTTGAGGCGGAAGCCACTTTATTAAATCGATACTTTTTTCACTATATGAAAACGAAACGTCCCTTTGTAACAATAAAAACAGCAATGAGCTTAGATGGAAAAACAGCAACTATAACCGGTGAAAGTAAGTGGATTACAGGCGAAGAAGCACGCGCTGACGTTCACCAGTATCGTCATATACATGATGCTATTCTAGTCGGTGTGAATACAGTTCTAACTGATAATCCACACTTAACAACACGAATTCCAAACGGAGGTAAACATCCTATACGCGTTATTTTAGATACCCACTTACGAACGCCGCCATCTTCTTATGTCATAACAGATGGCTTAACTCCGACATGGATTATTGTCGGTAAGGATGTAAACAAAGAGAAAATAGCGTCTTATGAATCTAACAATATAGCTGTATTCCAAATGAAAACACAGCAAATTGAAATACAAGATGTCCTATCCCTGCTCGGTGAGAAACAAATTCTTTCTCTGTTCGTTGAAGGTGGTCAAACGGTGCATGCAAACTTCTTAAAAACAAATAGTTTTAATGAAATCGTGACCTATATAAGCCCGAAATTAATTGGTGGAAAAGATGCACCCACCTTATTTGGCGGAGCTGGTTTTTCGAAGTTACAAGATGCACTTTCCTTAACAATTCAAGAGATGAAACAAATCGGTAATGATATAAAAATTGTTGCAACCTTAAAAAGCGAGGTGACGGAATGTTTACAGGAATCGTAGAAGAGTTAGGAACGATATCAAGCATGACTCAAAGTGGTGAAGCAATGAAGCTAACTATTAGCGCAAAGCAAATTTTATCGGATGTCAAATTAGGTGATAGTATCGCAGTTAACGGCATTTGCTTAACAGTAACTACTTTTACGACTACTTCATTCACTGTCGACGCAATGCCTGAAACAATGAAAGCAACATCACTTCGTATGCTAAAGCCAAGTGCCAAGGTGAATTTAGAACGGGCGATGGCTGCAAGCGGACGATTCGGTGGACATTTCGTCACCGGACATATCGATGGCATCGGTACGATTTTAACTAAAAAACAACATTACAATGCCATCTATTACAAAATAGCAATTTCTGATGAATTACTACGCTATTGTTTGCATAAAGGATCCGTTGCTGTTGATGGCACTAGCTTAACAATATTTGATATAGACGAATCTTCAATTACAATTTCACTCATCCCCCACACAGTAAGCGAGTCTATAATCGGAGAAAAAAAAGCCGGGGACATCGTAAACATTGAGTGTGACATGATTGGAAAATATATTGAACGCTTTATCTCAAAGCCAGCAAAAAGAACTGGTTCAATGACCGAAAGCTTTTTACAAGAAAACGGATTTCTATAAGGAGGAAGCACAATGTTTCATCGTATTGAAGAAGCTCTAGAAGATTTAAAACAAGGAAAAGTCGTTATCGTATGTGATGATGAAAACCGAGAAAATGAAGGCGATTTTATTGCTTTAGCAGAGTACATTACACCAGAAACGATTAATTTTATGATTACACACGGTCGTGGTCTCGTTTGCGTACCGATTACGGAAGGGTACGCAGAACGTCTACAGTTAGAACCAATGGTATCTCATAATACAGATTCACATCATACTGCTTTTACAGTAAGCATCGATCACGTTTCTACAACAACAGGCATTAGTGCTCATGAGCGTGCAACTACGATACAAGAATTGTTAAACCCTGCATCAAAAGGCGCTGATTTCAATCGCCCTGGACATATCTTTCCATTAATTGCGAAAGAAGGCGGTGTACTGCGCCGTGCTGGTCATACAGAAGCCGCTGTCGATTTAGCCAAACTTTGCGGAGCAGAACCAGCTGGAGTCATTTGCGAAATTATAAATGAGGACGGTACGATGGCACGTGTACCTGATTTACTAGAGTGCGCAAAACAATTTGATATAAAAATGATTACAATAGAAGATTTAATTGCTTATCGCCGCCATCACGAAACACTCGTGACGAGAGAAGTGGAAATTACATTACCTACAGATTTCGGTACTTTCCATGCGATTGGCTATTCTAACTCATTAGATATGAAAGAACATATCGCGCTCGTAAAAGGTGATATTTCAACAGGCGAACCTGTACTTGTACGCGTTCATTCAGAATGCTTAACAGGAGATGTATTTGGTTCGTGCCGCTGTGATTGCGGACCACAGCTACATGCTGCACTTGCTCAAATTGAGCGTGAAGGAAAAGGTGTTCTTCTCTATATGAGACAAGAAGGACGAGGAATTGGCCTTCTGAATAAGCTTCGCGCTTATAAGTTACAAGAAGAAGGGTTAGATACTGTAGAAGCAAATGAAAAACTTGGGTTCCCAGCTGATCTTCGTGATTACGGTATTGGCGCTCAAATTTTAAAAGATTTAGGCTTACAAAGTTTACGATTATTAACGAATAATCCACGAAAAATTGCTGGCTTACAAGGTTACGATTTAGAAGTAACCGAGCGTGTACCGTTGCAAATGCCAACAAAAGAAGAAAATAAAACGTATTTACAAACGAAAGCAAGCAAATTAGGACATTTACTAAACTTATAATTAAGGGAGAGATACATTATGGTATTCGAAGGTCATTTAGTTGGTACAGGATTAAAAGTTGGGGTTGTTGTTGGACGTTTTAATGAGTTTATTACAAGTAAGTTACTTGGCGGAGCTTTAGATGGATTAAAGCGTCACGGTGTAGAAGAGAATGATATTGATGTTGCATGGGTTCCTGGTGCATTTGAAATTCCTTTAATCGCTAAAAAGATGGCCAATAGCGGAAAATATGATGCTGTTATTACATTAGGTACAGTAATCCGCGGTGCTACAACACATTACGATTACGTTTGTAATGAAGTAGCAAAAGGTGTTGCGTCTTTATCACTACAAACGGACATTCCAGTTATTTTCGGTGTATTAACGACAGAAACAATTGAACAAGCGATTGAACGTGCAGGTACAAAAGCTGGTAATAAAGGATATGAATCGGCAGTTGCTGCGATCGAAATGGCTCATTTATCAAAACAATGGGCTTAAAAAAGAGGCTACGGCCTCTTTTTTTATTTTCTCACCTTTTTTCGTACATCTTCTATTAATTCATCCATCGTTTTTCCTTCTGTTTTTATACGAAGAGCTTGTGCTGTTCTCCACACATTTTCTCTCTTTTCCGCTTCTTCTATAATAGAAATTTCCTTCCTCACTTCTTTTAAATCTTTTCCTTCTGTTTCAAGCCCAAAATGTTCAGCTTTCGTTCGAAAATGCTGTTCAATTCTTTGTTGCATTTCTTTTTGTTCAGGATTTTCAGCCGCCTTAACTGGATCAGCACTTATCGCTTTTATTAAAATCAGACAGGTCATAATCGTTAATATGTATTTGTACATGTAAAATCCTCCAACCCGATATAAATTACATTTTTACTATGTACAATTAGGGCTTGGAAAATTCGTCCACAAAATTATTTTTCTCGTCCAAAAGTGACTACTATCAAGCGTTAATGGACTTTTATTACATTTTATTTACAAAAAAAAGCAAACCCTTTAAAGAGTTTGCTTTTCATCTATCTTATAGCGCACATTCTTCAATCTCAAATCCTAAATCTTCAATCATACCCCAGTCCGCAGTCGGCTCTTGTCCAGCTGTTGTTAAATAGTCCCCGACAAAGATAGAGTTTGCTGCAAATAAACCAAGTGGCTGTATAGAACGTAAATTAAGTTCTCGACCACCTGAAATACGAATTTCTTTTGTTGGATTTACAAAACGCATCATCGCCAGCACTTTTAAACATTCTACAGGTGTTAATTCTTTTTGTCCTTCAAGCGGAGTACCCTTTACAGCAACAAGGAAATTACATGGAATAGAATCCGCATCTAAACGTTGTAATTCAAATGCAATTTCAGCGCGCTGTTCAATCGTTTCTCCCATTCCGAAAATTGCTCCAGAGCATGGAGAAATACCGGCTTGCTTCGCTTTTTGGACTGTATCAACACGATCGTCATACGTATGCGTTGAACAAATGCTATCATAATTGTTGGCATGCGTATTTAAATTGTGATTATAACGATGCACACCAGCTTCTGCTAACTGACCTGCTTGATCTTCATTTAAAAATCCTAAACAACAGCAAATTTTTAAATCTGTCGTTTCACGAATTTCCTTAACTGCTCCAATAACGTGATTTACTTCTTTATTCGTCGGACGACGACCAGATGCAACAATACAATATGTACCTGCTTTACGACGAATTGCTTCGTGCGCTCCTTCAACAATTTTCTCTTGTGTTAACCATGCATACTTATCAATCGGTGCTTCTGAAATAATAGACTGTGAACAATACCCGCAATCTTCAGGACATAATCCAGATTTCGTATTTATAATCATGTTCAACTTTACTTTTTTACCAAAATGATGATGGCGAATGATGTAAGCTGCATTCATAATTTCTAAAACCTCTGTATCATCAGCTTCTAATATTGCAATTGCATCTTCTTTCGTAATCATTTTCTCTTCTACTACGTCGTATGCAAGTTTTTTCCAATCCCTTTTTGTTTGTACTTGTTTCATTTCATCTCTTCCCCTCTTTTGTTATATACGTAAATAAAGCATGATATGTTGCCATTATCCCTTCTTTTCCCGTGAAGTCTCTTTCGTATATACGAAGCATCGTACGAAAGAGTGAAGGGCTTTGACAGTAAGACTCTTCATTACTATTGGTTGCCCCTACTTTTCGAATAGAATGTAGAAACTCCCTAACTTCTGTAAAGCTTTCTATGTAACACGTTTCAGAAACATGTACATCCCCTGTTTCTATCTTGCATATATGAAGCAACTGATCTTTCGAATAAAAACGTTGACCAATCAAAGTTTCATTTTGAATGTTTTTTTCCTCTTTCGCTCGCTGAAACGAAGCATGGAGCTCTTGAAAAGTTTCTTGTCCAAAGGTGGAAAAGAGTACTATCCCATCTGTAGACAAATGATCAAATAAATTTCTTATCACTTGTTTTACATTGTTAAGCCATTGAAATGTGGCATTCGAAATAATAACATCATATGATTCTTCTAATCGTAATCGTTCAATATCCTCACAATGAAACGTCACATTTTCGGTATTTTGTCTAGTTTTTGCAATCGTAATCATACTTTCAGCAAAATCAACGGCTGTAATTTGTGCTTTTGGAAATAACTTTGATAATTGCTCTGTGACATAACCTGTCCCGCATCCAAGTTCTAAAATACGTATTGATGATGTTTCACTATATCGCCGCTTCAATATAGAAAGTAACGAATGTGCCATCTTTTTTTGTACATTTGCATATTGATCGTAAGATACGGCTGCCCCATTAAACCGTTTTTGTAGTAACGTTTTGTTGATCATTTCGTATCCCCTCTACAAATTGGATTATCTCATTCGCGCAATATTCGAAATTCGTTACACATAATGTATGACCAGCCCCGCTTACTACTTTTAGCGTAGCATTCGTATTCTCCGTCATATTATGAGCTGCGGATAATGGACATATCACATCCTGTTCTCCATGAAGAAGTAACAACGGGACTTTGATATCTGTTAATTCGTTTCTCATATCTGTTTCTATTAAATAATCTAAGCCTAATTGTAAAGACTGAATCGAGTCCCCTTTAAAATTCAGCGCAATCTCTTTAAAACTCGTATTCTCCTTCAGCTCATTTTTTGTAAACATATTTTCATAGAAACGATTCAAAGTATCTTCTTTCTTTCTCGTTAAATTCTTTTTCATACGTTCTACATGCAAAGAATTCCATCCGCTTGTATAGTCGCTCGTATTTGTAAATTTAGCAGTACCACCAATTAGTACAATACCTTTCGCCTTAATCTTTTTATAAGCTTGAATTGCCGCTAATGCTCCTAATGACCATCCAACTAAAATTACATTTTCATCACGTGCTACCTCTATTATTCGTCCCGCAAATTCACTTTGTTCTTTCACATTACGCCAATCTAAACATTGAACAGGATAGTCTTTAAAATACGGAAGTACAAAATTCCAAACATCTTCTTCCATTCCCCACCCAGGAATAAAAATAACCTTTAGCTCTTTCATACTAAAAACCCCTCTTCTTTACCGATGCGTATAATATGCTGAATGGCCCATTTTAAATCCGCCATTGTATGTTGTGACGTAACAGCAAAGCGAATTCGGGAACTACCAATCGGAACAGTTGGCGGACGAATTGCAATGGCTGCGATACCTATCTCTTGTAATCTTTCACTAAACCGTAAAGCATTTTCATTTGAACCGACTACAATTGGTACAATATGAGTTGAGCTATTCCCAATGTCAAAACCAGCTTCTTGTAAATGCGTCCTGAAATATGCACCATTCGCTATAAGGTTCTCTCTTCTTTCGTTATCTTCTTTTACAATCTCAATTGCTTTTTGCACTGCTCCTAATGCTCCTGGTGGTAAAGCTGTAGTAAAAACAAAGCTTCTCATCATATTTTGTAAGTACTCTATATAAATTGCATCACCTGTTAAATACGCACCATAACACCCTAAAGCCTTGCTAAACGTCCCCATATGTATATCGATTTTTTGAGCAAGATCTTTTTCTATATGAGATAATCCAGCTCCACCGATTCCATATATTCCACTCGCATGTGCTTCATCAACTATAATGATTGCCCCGTATTTCTCTTTCAGCTTCACTAAATCTCTCAAATATGCAGTATCACCATCCATACTAAAAACAGTATCAGTTACGATTAATTTCCTCTTTTCAGGTGACGCTACTTTCAACATCTTCTCTAAATGATCCAAATCATTATGACGATACCTTTTATGTTCTGCACCGCTTAATATAATTCCATCAACAATACTTGCGTGATTTAATTTATCACTAAAAACAATATCGTGACGACAGGCTAAAGAAGATAGTACACCTACATTTGCTGTATACCCACTATTTACGATTAACGCTCTTTCAGTACCTTTCCAGTTGCATATACTTCTCTCAACCTCTTCATACAGTGGATAATTTCCTACAACGAGACGAGATGCTGTCGCTCCAGTTCCATATTTTCTTGTGCAAGCAATAGCAGCTTCTTTCAACCTTTCATCTCCAGCTAACCCTAAATAATTATTTGACGCTAAATTTAGCATCCTTTTCTCATTTCGAATAAGCCATGTCTCTTCCGCTTTCTCTGTCACATGCAAATTACGATACTGTCCTTGCTCTCTTAATTGTTCTATTTTAGATTGAAGATGCGCGCGCCACTTTTGATTCATTTTGGATGGACTCCTCTAATTTTGAAATCATAATATGTTCTTTTGCCGATTCCAATAATTCTTCCCTAGTAAAATCACCTTCAAGGAATGGTAATAAACCTAAAACCGGTACCCCGCTCAACTCTTCAATCATTTCTTTGTTTTCTTGTACTCTTTCTTTTTCACATTCTTTACAACCAGACAAAACGACACCTGCTACTGTTAAGCCATGTGCCCTTGCATAAGAAATCGTTAAGACAGTATGATTCACTGTTCCTAGTGTAGGACGCGCTACTACAATAAGAGGAAGCTGTAATTCTTTTGCAAAATCGATTACTAAAGCATCTTCTGTATATGGGACTGCAAGCCCACCAGCCCCTTCTACAAATAGGCTATTAAACTCTTTTAGTAGTTCATTATAGTGATCAGTAATTTCTTTTAACGTTACTGTCCTTCCAGCTCTTTTCATAGCAAGTCTCGGAGCAAGTGGTTCTTCAATAGAATACGGACAAATTTCTTCTTCTCTTGTCGATACACCCGATAAGGCTTTTAACCTTGCTGCATCTCCCTCTGCGTTTGATGCAGCATGTCCACTTTGCAACGGTTTATATACCCCTACGTTATATCCCAATTCTCTAAATACACCTGCTAACGCACCTGCAACCACAGTTTTTCCAACTTCAGTATCAGTTGCCGTTATGAAAAAACCACTCATTATTCTTCCTCCGTAACATCCGAGATTGCTTTATATAAAATGCGTAACATCTCATCAATTTCAGCAATTGTAGATGCAAGAGGAGGCATAAATACAATGGTGTTACCAAGCGGACGTAAAATCATGCCTAACTCTCTTGAGCGTTTACATACTTGAACACCGACTCTTTCTGTCCATTCATACGATTCTTTCATTTCTTTATTTTTCACAAGTTCAATACCAATCATTAATCCGCACTGACGAATATCACCTACGTGCTTATATTCATTAAGCGCTTCTAATTGCCCCGCTACATATTCTGTTTTATGCGCAACAGATTCTATTAAATTAGTTTTTTCATATAGTTCTAGATTCGCAATTGCTACCGCACACCCTAACGGATTACCTGTGTAACTATGCCCATGGAAAAATGTTTTTTGTTCCTCATACTCTCCTAAGAAGGCATTATATATTCCGTCTGTCGTTACCGTAACAGCAATCGGTAAATATCCACCTGTTAAACCTTTCCCAGCTGTTAAAATGTCCGGCATCACATTTTCATGTTCACACGCAAACATTTTCCCCGTACGCCCAAACCCAGTCGCTACCTCATCTGTAATAAATAAAACATTATATTTTGTACATAAATTACGTAGCCCTTTTAAATATCCTTTTGGCATTGTAATCATGCCTCCAGCACCTTGCATTAAAGGTTCTACAATAATTGCTGCAATTTCTTCATGTTTTTCTTTCAGCAATTCTTCCATTTCTTCTAAATGTTTCTTTACAATTTGTTCCTTATTATCTCCATAAGGAGAACGATATGTATATGGATACGGCATTTTAATTGCCTCAAATAACAGTGAACTATACACTTGGTGAAACAAGTCTATTGCTCCTACTGAAACAGCACCTATTGTATCACCGTGATATGCTTCTTTTAATGTAACAAATCTTTGTTTTCTCGGTTTTCCTTTATGCTGCCAATATTGAAAAGCCATCTTAATTGCAATTTCAACAGCGGTAGAACCAGAGTCTGAATAAAATACTTTCTTCAAGCCTTCTGGTACAACATCAATTATTTTTTCTGCTAATAAAATAGATGGAACGTTAGCAAGTCCTAACATAGTAGAATGAGCAATTTTATTTAATTGCTCACGAATTGCCTCATCTAGTTCCGGTACTTGATGCCCATGAACATTTAACCAAATAGACGAAACACCGTCCCAATATTCATTTCCATTTACATCGTATAGCTTTCTTCCCTCTCCACGTTCAATAATGACAGGATCTTCTTCTAAATAATCTTTCATTTGTGTAAATGGGTGCCATACGTAATCTTTATTCTTCTTCGATAATTCTTCATATGTATAAGACGATTTTTCACTCGTGTTACTATTAACAGCCACAATTGTCACCCCTAATGTTAACTTGTTCATAAATATAGTTAACATTAAAAACAAATGACTGTCAATTATTTTTAAATCAAATAGTTCTTAAAAAAGAACAACTTATCATACGATAAGTTGTTCTACTTTCCATGTTGTATCTTTCCAATTTCTAAAATAATCTCTTCCTCTTTTTTTCCTTCTGTATCAATTCCAAGCTGCTTAGCATGCTCAATTAATAAATCATGGCGCTGCTCAAACCTAGCGGTATCTACTTCTTTCGTAATCTCTTCTTTTGTTTTCCCTTCAGTAGAAACTCCTAGTTTTGCAGCTGATTTTTCCATCGATTTCTTCTCTTCAGTTTCTTTCACTTTCTTCACTTCTGACTGCTGTATTTGCTTTTGTTTCGACTGCTCTGATTCAGCTGCAAAAGCTGTGTAAATTCCAGCACTTCCGCCAACGACTAGTAAGGTGGTAAAAAGAATTATTTTTTTCTTCACTCTTTCCTCCCCTTTCAAATTCATTATAACGCACATTTTTACAGTATAAAAAACATTTCTCCTTTATTCCCCTAAAAAAATATCGAATATTTTTATTGACATGTATGATGAATATATGATAAAAATTTAACTAACATCATATGAATCGGCGTTGATAGGATTTAGTAGTATTTCGTTTTCTGATTTCAGAGAGCTGGTGGTCGGTGCGAACCAGTACAGAGCGATTTATGAATTACCCCCTGGAGCTTCTTTTACGAAACGTGAGGAGTAGTGAAAGACGGTTTAGACCGTTATGTCTAAAGAGTGGTGAAACGACACTGTTTCACAATTTAGGGTGGTACCGCGAATTTTTCGTCCCTGCATATATTGCAGGGGCGTTTTTATTTTATTAGCGCATATCATATGGCCCTTTATTTTGTGATACATTCCTTTCACAAGCTAGGGTGGTACCGCGATTTCTTCGTCCCTGCATAATTATATGCAGGGGCGTTTTTTTATTCCAATCTTTATTGAGCGATTATCCTAAAAATTTGAGATAGGAGAGATACAAAGCTTGATAAATCCCGATTTTTTAAACTTTATGATGAAAAACAATTACCGGTAATTTGTCACAAATTTCTAAATCTTAAAAGGGAATATACAGTATTGGCGAATTTCATATAAAAAAGAGCTATTTTAGATTAATTAGGAGGGGAAAACAATGATTTCAAAAATTGAATCTATTCTTTTAACATTTTTTATCTTTTTCTGTATTGGCTTTAGTGTTATTCAATTAGAAGTTTCACCACATATCCCAATTTTATTCGGCATCGTTATTTTATTAGCGTTTGGATTTATGAAAAAAATCTCTTGGTCTACTATGGAAAAAGGGATGATAAGTAGTATTTCAGCTGGTATTCCATCTATTTTTATTTTCTTACTTGTAGGAGTATTAATTAGTGTTTGGATCGCAGCTGGAACAATTCCAACTTTAATGGTATACGGATTCCAACTTGTATCTCCAAAAATTTTCGTTCCCACTGTTTTTGTTGTTTGTGCAATTGTTGGAACAAGTATCGGTAGTGCATTTACAACTGCAGCAACAGTAGGGCTTGCCTTTATGGGAATGGGTAGTGCTCTCGGATACGATCCAGCTCTTATTGCTGGTGCAATTATTTCTGGTGCATTCTTTGGGGATAAAATGTCTCCTTTATCTGATACAACAAACTTAGCTCCAGCTGTAACTGGTGTAGATTTATTTGAACATATTCGCAACATGCTTTGGACAACAGTCCCTGCTTTCATTATTGCTTTTATCGCATTTTTCATTTTAGGAAGCGGCACTAGAGGAGACGTTGATTTCACAAACTTTATTAGTACGTTAGAAAAAAATGCAACGATTTCTATCGTTACACTTATTCCGATTTTATTACTGTTCCTATTCGCATTTAAGAAAGTACCCGCAGTTCCAACATTACTTGCAGGAATCGTAGTAGGGATCATCATTCTCTTTATTTTTAACCCTAGTACTTCTTTAGCTGATTTAATGAAAATTATGCAAGATGGTTACGTTTCTAAAACTGGTATAAAAGATATTGATAGCTTATTATCTCGCGGTGGTTTACAAAGTATGATGATGTCAATTGCTCTTATTTTCCTAGCTCTTTGTATGGGTGGTTTACTACAAGGAATGGGCATTATCACGCAGCTTATGAATATCATCTCTAGCTTCGTAAAAAATAGTACACGCTTAATCATCTCTACCGCTTTCACTGCAATTGGTGTAAACTTCTTACTTGGCGAACAATACTTATCAATCGTTTTAACAGGACAAGCATTCGCTAACAAATACGATGAAGTCGGTTTAGAACGTCGTAATTTATCACGAGTATTAGAAGATGCTGGTACAGTAATTAATCCGCTCGTACCATGGGGTGTAAGCGGCGTATTCTTAACAAACGTCCTTAGCGTTCCAACATTCGATTATGTTCCATACGCAATCTTCTGTTTAGCTTGCCCAGTCTTAACAATTATTGTTGGTTTCACTGGATTTGGTCTTTCATGGAAGAAGGAAAAAACAGTACCAGTTTCATAATATATACGTAAAAAAAGGATTACCGATTACGGTAATCCTTTTTTTACAATGCTTTACTATCTATTTGCTTTCTTTTTTCTAAATAACATAAGTAATCCCGCTCCAACAAACGCAAGACCCGCTCCAATTGTAGAAGCGACACTTGCACCTGTTTTCGGTAAATCACGTTCCTCTTTATCCGCTTCTTTATTTTCACTTACAGTTTCTTTTGAATTTTGATTATCCGTTGTAGTTTGTCCAGATCCTGCGTTGTTTCCATCTTGTTTTGGTTCATTTCCATTATTACCTTCATCTGTTGGCGGTGCCGTTGGATTCTCCCCATTATTACCATCACCTGTTGATGGTGTCGTTGGATTTTCTCCATTACCTCCATCACCTGTTGGTGGTGTCGTTGGGTTCTCTCCATTACCTCCATCACCTGTTGGTGGTGTCGTTGGGTTTTCCCCACCAGTTTCCTTATCATCATTCTTCTTCGTTATATCAATTGCATATTTAGCAAATTCATTTGCAGATGGTCCAACATATGATATCTTTCCATCTTCCTTTATATACTCTTTTGCTTTTGGTGAAGAGTCAAATGTTGTAATTAATTTATCTGCAACGATCGGTTTAAATGTCCAATTTTGATCGGCTGTCGGATTAATAACCGGTGTTTCTTGCATATACTTCACAATGATTTGACGTGTTTCATCTTGTGATTGGTATACAACTTCGCCTTTACTTACACCAGGGAACGTTTTACTGCTGCCACGATAGTTATTTGTAGCGACGATGAACTCTTGAGTGTCAGCTACAGGCTTACCTTCATACGTCATATTTACAATACGATTCGCATTCGCATTTTCCTTTATAACTTTTCCATCTTTATCATATTTCGCTGGTTGCGTCACATCAATTTCGTATTTTAAACCATCTAAAATATCAAAGTTATATGTAGGGTATCCTATATTTACCAGAGGTTGTTCTTTTGTTTCCTCTGGCTTAATTTTATTAAACTGACCTGCAGACATTTCAAGCCATTCTTTCACTTGCGCTCCATTTACTTTTACAGCATATAATGTATTTGGATATACATATAAATCTGCAACGTTTTTAATTGCTAAAGTTCCTTTTGGAATATCAGTATAATATGCAGCACCGTTTCGGCCACCTGCTTTAAATGGTGCCCCTGCAGATAAAACTGGAATTCCTTTAAACTCTTCGTACTCTGGTTTTTTAAGCTCCTCTTCTACGTACCATTTTTGTGCATTTGTCACAAGTTGTACGGAAGGATCATCTTGTACTAGTGAAAAATAACTATTAATTGGTGCAGTCGTTTTACCTACAGGTGTATTTACATATTCGATTGTCTTTTCATGCTCATCTTTAATCTCATTAACTAATGTTTGATCAGGTCCTACATTACCTTTATCATTAACAATCGGACGAAGTTGTGGCTTAGATTGATCTTTTTGTACTTCCCATTTTCCGTTTACCTTTTTCAATTGCATATCGATAATACCTAAGTTACTTCCAAAAACACCAGGCATTACAACTGGAACACCATTAAATACATCCTTCACTTCAGTATGTGAATGTCCCATTAATACTGCATCTACACCAGGAACTTCTGTCGCTAAATGAAACGATGCATTTTCCATTTTTCCCCCTTCTATGTATTTGCTCTTATCGACGCCTGAATGAGCCAATGCAACGATAACATCTGCACCTTCATCTTGCATTTTTCCTACCATTATTTTAGCCGTTTCAACGATGTCTTTCGCCTTTACTTTTCCTTCTAGGTTCGCTTTATCCCAATCCATAATTTGTGGTGGGACAAACCCCATTACACCAATTTTCAATTTCTGTTTTTCACCGGCTTCATCTACTACTTCTTTCTCTAAAATATGATACGGTTTAAAATAATTTTCATCGTTCGCTTCATTATCATCATGGTCATCTTTATATACATTCGAGTTAATAACTGGGAAATTCGTTTTTTCAATCACTTTGTTTAAATAATCTAAACCGTAGTTAAATTCATGATTCCCAAGAGAGATGACGTCATACTTCATTAAGTTCATTAAACGATATAATGGATGTGTATAACTAGGATCCACAGGCTTCTTCGGATCATTTATTTTATTCGCTACATAATCTCCAAGCGGTGTCCCTTGTAATGCATCCCCATCATCAAATAGGACAGAGTTCTTCGCTTCTTCACGTGCTTCATTAACAAGTGTTGCAGTTTGCACGAGACCTACTTTATTATCTGTTTTCGTTTGATAATAATCGTAATTCATTAAGTTAACGTGAATATCTGATGTTTCTAGAATTCGTAAGTTAACCGTACTCTCCCCAGTATTCTCATCCGCATGGGCTGTTGTTGGCAATACTTGCGGCGCTATTACACCTATAGCAAGTGTTGCTCCAGCTAGCATTTTTTTTGACTTTTTCACAAAAAATCCCCCTTATACAATTACCAGAAATAATGAAATGAATCCCTATCTGCCTCTAACCACATACCTTTTTTCTTCTATTAGAGACACGATTTTCATTTCATCCTGCGCTAACGAGTAGTCCCCTTAAACGCCCGATTGATGAAAACTAACAATTAACGGGAAATAAAGCTCCCACTAAGCCGAATTTCACCTTATCTGACATTATCATATATAAAGTTCTTTCATATCGTCAATATTTTTTGACAAACTTCAACAAATTTTCTGTAAAGTTATTATAAACTTTTCATAAACATATAATATGCCCTTACATTGCTAATACTGCTGAATATGATACAATTACCAATTACAAGGAGGATGAATTTATGAGAAAAGTCATCTTAACAATTGTTTGTCTCCTCCTTCTAATCATTTCTTATTCTAATTTTGAAAAGAACGATGAGACAAAACAAAAAGAAACTGAAAGAAAAACAGAAAAAACATCTGCTCCCAGTTGGATTGATAAGCAAACGAATGATTCCTTTTATCACCTCGTATTAGGTGATTCACTTGCAAAAGGATATGGATCTACACAAGGGGGATTTGCCGAATTAGCTTCTAAACAATTAGAAGGACAAATTCATAAACCAATTAGGGTAGAAAACCTCGGTGTAAATGGTCTCACTACAGATCGTCTCGTTAAAAAAGTCCAGTCAGAAGAAGTTCAACAAAAAATTAGGGAAGCAAATATAATTACTATTAATATTGGAGCAAATAATTTATTCCGCTTAAATCGTGATGTAGGTGTTATAGATGGTATTAAAATGTTAAATAAAGAAAAAGCCCGTTTTGAAACGGATGTAAAAAACATTGTAAAGACCGTTCGAGATCAAAATCCGAATGCTTTACTCATTCTATCTGAACTCTATAACCCTTTACAACTAGATGACTCCATCGCAAGTTATGCAAATATGTTTTTAGATGGTTGGAATGATTCTATTTATTCTATTTCAAAAGCACATCAACCGTCGATTGTTTTACCAATTCGCAAATTAATATCGAAGGATAAAAAAGATTTACTATTTGACCAAGTACACCCAAATGATAACGGTTATACGATTATTGCCAATACATTTACAAAGCAAGTGTTATCCTACAAATATTAAGGCTACCATGAAACAATTCTATTTTTATACCTTGTCTTTTTTGTTACAATGATAGTGGAAGGGGGCCGTTATATGGAATCACGCGAGTGGGAACGTATTGTTGATCATCTTCTTTCGCTAGTGCCTCTTTTTTATCGCAAATTTATGCTTCCTGGAGAGTTTTCTTCTCAAAGACATATGCCGCCATCACATACGCAAGTGTTACTGCTTTTGCATGAAAATGGTACATTAGCAGTTTCAGAAATTGGCAAGCGGCTAGCGATTTCACGGCCTAACATGACCCCTCTATTAAACAAACTTATTCAAGAAGAGCTAATAGAGCGTCATTATAGCGAAAAAGATCGAAGGGTCATTTTAATTTCCCTAACAACTGAAGGGAAAATGTTAGTAAGTCAGTATCAGCAATTCATTTTAGGCAAACTAAAAGAAAATTTTCAAACATTATCTGAGGAAGAGCGCGAAAAGCTCATTTATTCTCTTAAAACCATTCAAAATTTAATTTTGAAAACAAACGCATAAAGCTGCTTCTAAATAGAAGCAGCTTTATGATTCGTAATAATTACCATAGTATACATTTGAATACGGCCATGTCGTTAAATATGGTTTTTGTTCTTGCGTAGGCTGTTGTTGTGGTATTTGTGGTATTTGCTGTAATTGTTGTTGTCGATATAACTCGTATTGTCTACTCATATCATAAACCGGATAATAATTTACATATGGGTATACTTGCGGTACGTAATAATAATACATTCATTCTCTCCCCCTTTTTCTTAAACATATTCAAAGGAGAAAATGAATGTGACATTCTTTATATTTGAACAAGTGGTTCTCTCACTTGTTTCTTTCTTTTCTTCAAACGTAACTTACGATTCTTTTCATATAAATAATGCACAACGAAATATGAAATTACCCCACACACAATTCCTATTATCGTCATACCAATTAATACATATACTTCACTCTGTAATAAGCTCTTTAACATCGTAAAAATATGGCTCGAAAACAAATCTGATATCGTAAATGGTTCATGATGTATTTTCTGTACATGAAATGGGTAAATCATTTTTCCTAGCGCATAAGCAAACGGAAATAAAAATACTGGGAGAAACGATATTTTCCCAATAATATTACCAATGACTGCGGCTGGAAAAGATCCCTTTGCTAACCTTACAATTGGATAAAATATTAAATATACGAGCGATGCTGTATAAATCACCAACATTTCTAAACCAAATCCAATAGCAAAACCTAGCGACACTTTCTTTGCTCCTTCTGGCGATCGAAGCAACTTAAAATATTGAAACTTTAATATTCTCCACATCCGCTGAAAAAACGAATATGTTTTCTTAGTTGTTTTCAAATTCATCATCTCTTTAACTATATTTTTTATCTAGTATGTCCTTACATGATATGAAAAACAAATTTAGTTTTCTCTTTTTATTATAAATGATATAGAGATAATTAACTAAATATACATCCGACATTTCCATATAAAAAAACCTCCCTTTTAGGAAGGCTCTTCTATATTTTTAAATAAACTCACTAATAAAGCTTTTTGCGCGTGCAACCTGTTACCAGCTTGCTCAAAAACGATAGACTGTGGCCCATCTATAACCTCTCCAGTTACTTCTTCTTCACGATGAGCAGGCAGGCAGTGCAGGAAACGATATGTTTGCTTTGCATGTATAACAAGCTCTTTATTTACTTGGAAAGGCTGGAATAAAGTATATTTTTCTGCTTCTCCTTCTTGGCCCATACTCATCCAAACGTCAGTATAAATAAAATCTGCTCCACTTACCGCTAATTCAGGATTATGCAAAATTTCAATTTCAGCCCCTGTTTCATCAGCAATCGCTAATGCTTTTTTAACAATTTCTTCATTCGGCTCATACCCTACGGGAGTTGCAACAGTCATATTCATTCCAACTTTTGCACTCGCTAGCAATAGTGAATGACATACATTATTCCCATCACCTACATAAGCTAATTTAACTCCTTTAAACGTATGAACTTCTTCATATATCGTCATTAAATCTGCCAATGCTTGGCAAGGATGATGATCATCAGTTAAACCGTTAATAACTGGGATACTGGACTCTTTTGCAAGCTCCTCTACATCCGCATGCGAAAATGTGCGTATCATAATTCCATCAATATAATGAGATAGTACTTTCGCAGTATCTGACACCGTTTCTCCTCTGCCAATTTGCATCTCTTTTCCACTTAAAAACATTCCATGTCCTCCGAGCTGTACCATTCCTGCTTCAAAAGAAACGCGAGTACGGGTTGAATGTTTATCAAAAATGAGACCTAATATTTTCCCTTGTAATAAAGGCTCCTGCTTGTTCTTTTTTAAATATATAGCGAACTCAATTAAAGAAATGATTTCTTCTTGCGTCAATTCTTCTAACGTTAAAAGATCTTTCGTATTTAATTTCGGTACTTGTACAGTTGACATGAAATTTCCCCCTTATATTATTGATGCATTTTTTGTACAAACCACTCTTTTTATCATATATATTGCCTGTTCTAGCTCTTCATTCGTTACAATAAGTGGTGGTAATAGTCTTATAACATTAGGCCCTGCTTGTAATACGAGAAGTCCTGCTTTTTCTAGTTGTTCTATGACATTTGCAACCTCATGCTTGCATTCGATTCCAATCATAAGTCCCTTACCACGAATATTTTGAACACATTCAACGTGTCGTAATTCTTCTTGCAATTTCTTTAATACGTACTCGCCCTTTTCCTGTACCTCTTTAAAAAACGATTGCTCCTTAATGAATTGCAATACTTCTTTCGCTGCAGTCATAGCAATATAATTCCCACCGAAAGTTGAACCGTGTGAGCCGGCAGTAAAAGAAGAACCTAGTTCTTTTCGGCCAATCATCGCTCCAACTGGAATACCATTCCCAAGCGCCTTTGCGATGGTAACGATATCAGGAACTATTCCCATTTGCTCATAAGCGAATAGTGTTCCTGTTCTGCCTATTCCAGTTTGTACTTCATCTATAATAAAAAGAGCATTGTACTGATTACATAGTTTTTCAATTTCCTTCAAAAAGGATGGATCAGCTAATATTACTCCTCCTTCTCCTTGAATAACTTCTACCATTACCGCCGCAACTTCTTCATTCATTACTTCCTCTAATGCTCGTATGTCGTTAAATGGTATATGTAAAAAAGACGGAAGTAATGGACCGAATCCTTCTTTCACTTTATCTTGCCCTGTTGCACTCATCGTTCCAAATGTTCTCCCGTGGAAAGATTGCTCACATGTTACTACGAGAGATTTTCCAGTATGCTTACGTGCTAGTTTTAAAGCCGCTTCATTTGCCTCCGCCCCGCTATTACAAAAAAACACATGATCTAATGCTGTATCTTCTGTTAATAATGATGCGACCTCTTCTTGTAAGGAGTTCGTAAATAAGTTAGATATATGCCATATATTTCTAAGTTGCTTTTCTACTGCCTTTACAACCGTAGGGTGACAATGTCCTAAGTTACATACTCCAATACCAGAAGTGAAATCTAAATATTGCTCACCACTTTTATCAATAACTTTCGCCCCATTGCCCTTTAGAAATTCAATTTCTCTTCTTCCATATGTTTGAAAAAGATGGTTTGTCATACGATACTCACTCCTTTTGTTACCGTAGTTCCAACACACTCTCCTGTAACCTCAGTAAAATCCTTTGTACCATTTACGATACTAGCCTTTTTCACTCCCATTTTTAACGATGTAAGTGCCGCCTGTACTTTCGGAATCATTCCACCTGTAATGACGCCTTGTTCTATAAAAGTAAGAATTTCATATTCATCCGTTTTCTTTACCAATCTTCCTTCGTGTAATACTCCATCTACGTCCGTTATAAAAATGAGTTCCTTTGCAGATAATGCTGCCGCAATTCCAGCTGCAGCATTATCCGCATTTATGTTATAAATCTCATTTTCATTTATCCCGATTGGAGCAATAACAGGAATATAATTCATATTTATTAACCCTTTTAGTAAGGCTGTTTCGACATAACTTACTTCTCCCACATATCCTATCTCCTTGCTGACAGGTTGAACTTGAAGTAAATTGCCGTCACATCCTGAACAACCTACCGCAAGTAAATTATGCTTTTGTAAATTCATTACGAGTTTTTTATTCGTACTTCCACATAGCACCATTTGAACAATATCCATAACTTCTCTTGGTGTTACTCGTAACCCATCTCTTTTCTCTACTTTGATGTTACAATCTTTTAATTTGGCATCAATTTCTGGACCACCACCATGAACAATCACTACCTTATACTTTTGTTGCAATTTCTTTATACAATCAAAAAACACATCATTTAATTGATCCAACATACTACCGCCGCATTTCACTACAATATAATCGCTCATCTTCCCTCTCCTTATGTACGATAACAAGCGTTTATTTTCACATATTCATAGCTTAAGTCACAGCCCCAAGCTGATCCGTTCTCTTCTCCTAAATGTAAATACACATCAATAATAATTTCATGTTCTTGTAATCTCTTTTTCATTTCCTCTTCAGAAAACATTTGAGATTCACTATTTTTTAACACAGCGATAGATTGAAGAGTAATATCAATTGTATTCGGATTAATCTCTACTTCACTTTGTCCAATACTGCTAATAATTCGCCCCCAATTTGGGTCTTCACCATATATCGCTGTTTTCACAAGACTCGAACCGACTATTTGCTTTGCAATTTTCTTTGCCTCTTCATTTGTTAGAGCTCCTAGCACATTTACTTCTATTAACTTCGTAGCACCTTCACCATCTTGTGCAATTTTTTTCGCTAAATCTTCACATACCTTTTGTAAAGCAACTACGAAAGTTTCCCAGTCTTCATGTTCCATATTCATCGTTTTCGTTTCTGATAATCCACTTGCCATAACGATGACCATATCATTTGTAGAAGTATCTCCGTCCACCGTAATTTGATTAAACGTATGATTCGTAATTTGTGATAATGCTGTTTGCAATACTTCATGCTCTATATTGGCGTCTGTTGTAATAAAACTAAGCATCGTTGCCATATTCGGTTTGATCATCCCTGAACCTTTTGCGACCCCAGCAATGATCACTGCTTCCCCATCAATTATCATCTCATAGCAAGTTTCTTTCGTTATAAGATCTGTCGTTAAAATTGCTTCACAAAAAGAATAAGCTTCACTTACTTCCTTTGTTGGCACAAGCGATTCAATTCCCTTTCGAATGATATCCATCGGTAAAGGTACTCCAATTACACCTGTTGAAGCGACTGCGACGTACTTTTCTTTTACTCCAAAGTGTTCCGCTCCTAATGTTCGCATCTCATAAGCATCTTGCAATCCTTTCATCCCCGTACAAGCATTTGCATTGCCGCTATTTACAACAATTGCTTGTAATTTCCCTTCTGCTGCTATGCTCTCCTTCGTTACTTGCAACGGCGCTGCTTGTATTTGATTTGTTGTATACACAGCGGCACATGATGCTGGCACCTCACAAACGATTGCACCCAAATCCTTTTTCACCTTTTTCAGACCATTTGCAGTACCGATTGCCAAAAAGCCTTTTGGTGTAACAATTGAACCATTTGTTAATTTTGTAATAGACGATGCTTTAATCATAATTTCCCCCTTATGGATAAAGCGGCATATGCTGTAAACCCGTTGTCTCTTCTAGTCCCGCTAATAAATTTGCATTTTGAACTGCTTGCCCTGCCGCACCTTTCATCATATTGTCTATAACAGAAACGACCGTAACTCTTTCTGTTCTTTCATCGTAAGCTATCCCAATATCACAATAATTTGAGCCCCTTACTTCTTTCGGACTTGGAAATTCTCCTTGCGAGCGAACTCGAACGAAAGCTGAGTATTCATACGTTTCTTCATACAACTTTTGAAGTTGCTCTATTTTCATTTCCTCTTTCACTTTCGCATAAAGTGTAATCATAATCCCTCGTGATATCGGTATTAAATGTGTACTAAACGTGATTGGCTTCGTTTCACGATTCCACTCTGCAAGCATTTTCTCAATCTCAGGAACGTGCTGATGTTGATTAACTTTATAAATGTGTAAGTTATCGTATAACTCAGGAAAGTGAGTCATTGTTGTTGGCGTTTTGCCCGCTCCAGATACTCCTGATTTCGCATCAATAATAATCGAAGCTTCTTCAATTATGCCGCTACGTACTAACGGCGCTACCGCTAATAATTCAGCTGTAGCAAAACATCCTGGGTTTGCAATTAAATTTGCATTTTGGATCTCAGGCCTTTTCCATTCACTTAATCCATATACTGCTTTCCTAAGAAGTTCTTCCTGTGCAGCTGGCCTTTTATACCACAATTCATATGACGAGGGATCTATCATACGAAAGTCTCCAGATAGGTCAATTACTTTTAAACCTACTGCCAACAATTTTGGTGCTAACTCTGCCGATACTCCCGCTGGGGTTGCTAAAAATACAATTTCAGCTTCCTTCTCTATTTTCTCCGCATCAATTTCTTGTAACGTATGGACAAGAACATTTCGAAAATGCGGGTATACATTTGTTATAAATTCACCAACTTGTGAAAAAGAATGGAGAGATGCTATCGAAAAATATGGATGTTGCTCTAATAACCGAATTAACTCAATACCTCCATATCCAGTTGCTCCAATAATTGCGACTTTCATAAGCTCCTCCTCATATCTATTCTTTAAATTAAGTTTGATTATAATATTGCATAATTATAAAGTCAATTAAATATTTATAATTTTTAAAAACTTCAAAATATTATTCTCACTATAAAAGCAATATACACAAGTGGATTTTTATGCAAAAATAGTGCATAGTAGTATTTTCATTTCACTTCAAGTACAATAAAACAATACATGTATACATACAGGCGGGGAAAAACATGAATAAAAAATTAATTGAGAAAATGATTATAAAAAGCTTTCGGCAATATCAATGTAATCCTGTTTCAAAAGAGGATCAGGCAATGCTAATTAAACATATTCAAATGATAATTCATTTAAATACTGAAATTGATGTATACGAGGCTGTTGAGGATATCGTTTACGATTATGTGACTGGAAAATAAAAAATAGGAGATTTCCATATGGAAATCTCCTATTTTTCACTTAATGATTTGCCTGCAACGCGTTCAAATAAACCTGGGAATAATGCGTAGAGCTTTGGCCCCATTCCCATCCACTTTGGCAAGTTTACTTCACGTTTTTTCGTTTGCATCGCCTTTACGATTTGTTCTGCTACATATGTTGGTTTTAACATGTAACGTCCCATATTTTTCACATATGTACCTGATTGATCGGCTATTTCAAAAAAGTTCGTATCTATCGGTCCTGGGTTAATTGCTGTTACATATACATTTGTGTTAGATAACTCCATACGTAAACTATTCGTAAATCCTAATACAGCGTGTTTTGTTGCTGCATAAGCACTCGACTTCGGAGTTGCAATTTTTCCAGCCAATGAAGCAATATTAATAATTTGTCCTTCGTTCCTTTTTACCATATTAGGTAATACCGCTTTCGTACAAGCTACTAATCCAAATACATTTACTTGAAACATATCCTTCACTTCATCCATTGAAGCATCTTCAAACGTTTTAAAAATACCAAACCCAGCATTATTTACCAATATATCAATACGTCCTACTTCTTGTAATACCTTTGAAAAAACAGATTGTACTTTCGTTTCTTCACTTACATCTAATACATAGTAATAGCAAGGCGTATTATAAGTTACTTTAATTTTGTCTGCTAATGCTTGTAGCTTCTCTTCTGTTCGAGCCATTAATACCGGCGTCGCCCCTTGCTCTGCAACCTGCATTGCCACTTGCTCTCCAATTCCACTAGAAGCACCTGTAATGACGATTACTTTTTCTTGTAAACGTCCCGTCATTGCTGTCACCTACTTTGCATAATAAATCAATTGTTGTGAAGATTCATCAATCATCACCTGTTGATTATATGCTAAAAAGTCTAATTGTCCAACAGTTTCTGAGATAGTAAGTGGTAATTGCTCTTTATATAATACCGGAAATAGTTTTACACACACCTCAAATGCTGTCATTGGCTTTTCCTTTAATAGTTCAAGCACTTTAAAAGCACGTGTCTCTTGCTTTTGTAATCTTGTTTCAATAAGTTGTTTCACATTCAGAACATCTTCCCCATGCCCTGATAAAATCCGTGAAATATTCATTTCACTTAAACGTTTTAACGTTTGATTGTACTGCAATAAAGGATGCGCTCTTTCTGTTTGCCCTTCATATGGTGGTTCTAATATTGGATTTGAAGAAATATGACTAATGAGAGCATCCCCACCAATTAATATTCCATCAGATTCTCTATATAATGAAATATGAGTGGAAGCATGACCCGGGGTTTCAATCACTGTAAATCCAGGTAAGGAATCTATACGATCTCCCTCTCTCACGGTATGTGTTAACGATCTATTACAAGAATATTTAAGTGTCTTCGTCGTCAATAACGCCTCACCATTCAGAAATACTGCTGGAACGCCGAACTGCAAGGCTGTCTCTTTAAAAAATTCATGATACCTCTTTAAAAATTCAGCATTCTGTGTAATCCACGGTTCATTCCAAGGATGTCCGATAATCTTTACTTTTTCAGAAAATGTATTTAAAAGTCCGCAATGATCCGCATGGTGATGCGTAATCACTACCGTTTCAATATCTTCTATCTTATATCCTAATGCACCTAATTGACTTTCTAGTGCTTTCTTTGCTTCTTCTGTATTTGTCCCTGTATCAATTAACGTTAATGTTTCTCCCTCAACTAAAAACACATTCACTGTCTCAACTGCAAATGGAACAGGAATCTCCATTCGATGAATCGCCGTCATGCTTAGCCCCCCCTGTCTTTTTCCGGTTCAAAAATGAATACCTCTTCAGTTTACAACTTCCCTATAAATTTGTCATTATTTTCAGATAAAAAGAGGTCTTTTCCATAACATAACGAATGTATGTACATTTATAAGTATTTCTAACCAAATTTAAAGGAGGCACATCATGTCTATGCAAAACATTTCCTTTCTCGGTGCAGGCTCTATTGCCGAAGCGATTATTGGTGGCTTATTAAACGCAAATGTTGTTAAGGGAGAACACGTCACTGTAAGTAATCGTTCTAACGAGACAAGATTACAGGAGTTACATAAAAAATACGGTGTCAAAGGTACACATAATAAAAAGGAATTACTTGCTGATGCAAATATTCTTTTTCTAGCTATGAAGCCAAAAGATGTCGCAGAAGCGGTTATTCCTCTTAAAGAATACATAAATAATGACTTGCTTATTATTTCGTTATTAGCAGGTGTTTCTACTCATTCAATTAGAAACCTACTTCAAAAAGACGTTCCGATTATTCGTGCAATGCCAAATACATCTGCAACCATTTTAAAATCCGCTACCGCTATCTCACCTTCAGAACACACAACGGAGGAACATATTCGCACTGCAACATCTTTATTTGAAACGATTGGTCTCGTCTCTGTTGTAGAAGAAGAAGATATGCATGCTATCACTGCATTATCTGGAAGTGGACCAGCTTATATTTATTACGTGGTAGAGGCACTGGAAGAGGCAGCAAAAAAAATTGGTTTAAAAGAAGATGTTGCAAAATCTCTTATTCTTCAGACGATGATTGGTTCTGCTGAAATGCTAAAAGCAAGCGAAAAACACCCTTCTATTTTGCGAAAAGAAATTACTTCTCCTGGCGGAACAACTGAAGCAGGTATTGAAGTATTAAAGGAGCATAATTTTCAACAAGCATTAATCTCATGTATTACACAAGCAACGAAACGATCACACGATCTTGGAAAAACATTAGAAGAAATAGCAAAAGAAAAATAAAAAACGGAGCTCAACTTTATTTGAGCTCCGTTTTTACTTTAATCATATGATATGCTTTTAGTTATTACTCTTACCAAAAATCTCTTCTTGCAAACGACGACCTGTCGGTGTTGCTGCAAGGCCACCTTCTGCTGTTTCACGAAGTGCTACTGGCATCGTTTGTCCAATTCTAAACATCGCCTCAATGACTTCATCACATGGAATTGTACTAGTTACACCAGCTAATGATAAATCAGCTGAAATCATGGCATTCGCAGCTCCTGCTGCATTACGTTTTACACAAGGTACTTCTACAAGCCCTGCAACAGGATCACATACTAAACCAAGCATATTCTTTAATGAAATCGCCATCGCTGTAGCTGCTTGATCTTGTGTTCCACCAGCCATCTCAACTGCTGCTGCAGCTGCCATTCCACTTGCTGAACCTACTTCAGCTTGGCAACCTCCTGCCGCGCCAGAAATACAAGCATTATTCGCAACAACCATACCGAAAGCTCCTGCTGTAAATAAAAATTCAATCATTTCTTCGCGTGTCGGCTGTAATTTTTCTTGTAGTGCAAACAGTACACCTGGCACTGTTCCAGCAGATCCTGCTGTTGGTGTTGCACAAATAATTCCCATCGCCGCATTTACTTCATTTGTCGCAACAGCTTTACTCACTGCGTCCAAAATCGTATCTCCAGATAAACCTTTTCCACTCTGCATATACGCTTGGACTTTCACAGCATCCCCGCCAGTTAAACCAGTCGGTGATTTTACACCACGAATACCGCGTTCTACTGCTTGTTCCATCACGACTAAGTTCTTTTCCATTCCAGCAATTACTTCTTCACGTGAGATATTTCTTGTTTGCATTTCACATTGAATCATAATTTCTGCGATTTTTACATTTTGCTCTTTAGCTTGCGCCACTAGTTCCGCTGCGTTCCGAAACATGGTGTGTCCCCCCTGCAATTAATCCATAATAGTTACTTGACAAATATTTTGTTGCCCATTTATTTCCGCAATTACTTCATCTGCTAATAATTCATCTGTTTCAATGACCATAAGCGCTCTTCTTCCTTTTTCTTTACGAGAAACACTCATTGTACTTATGTTAATCTCATGCTTAGCAAGGATTGAAGCTACAGCTGCGATAGCACCAAAGCGATCGTTATTTACAATAAGTAGTGCTGGACTCGTGCCTGTTAATTGAAGATCGAATCCGTTTAATTCTACAACTTCAATTTTACCGCCACCAATTGAGCAAGCAACAACTTCAATTTCCTCTTCACCTTTATACAGACGAATTTTCGCTGTATTTGGATGCGGAGCATTTGCATCTTCTTCAATGAATTCCACTTCAATCCCGCGTTCTTTTGCAATATCTAACGCACTTGGAATACGTAAATCATCTGTTTCAAATCCTAGTATTCCACCGATTAGCGCTACATCCGTACCGTGACCACGGTATGTTTTTGCAAATGAACCATATAATGAAATGCTAACTCTCTCTGGTTCATGACGAAACAGCTGACGAGCAACTTGCCCCATTCTTGCCGCGCCTGCTGTATGTGAACTTGATGGACCAATCATAACCGGACCAATAATATCAAACACTGAGCGATACTTCATCATAACTCCCCCTAAACCTCTATGAAAAAATTATTTACTATTCTATTAAGCTACCGAATCGGTTGCTGTTCCAGTCGTACCACGAATTTGTTCCGCTGTAAGAATTGGATAGTTTTTGAATAACAGTGAAGCAATATATCCTGAAATAATACCAGTTATAATAATAAATAAGAAACTTAGCATTACCTGCATTTAAAAATAATATAAGATAGTCCACAATAAAGTCTGGTAGCAATCCAAAGTTTAACACAGAACCCCTTACAAGCATAGCATAAACAAGTGAAACTCCCATTGCTTTCATACCTTTTGATATTTTAAAGCTAAAAAGGGAAAAAAGACTTAGTACAAATAATAGTAATATCCTTCCTATTATAATTTCCATGTTGCTCTCTCACGATTTAGTCAACTTCACTTGTTATGACAAATGGCTAAAACGCATGTAGCCTACAATAAATTATAATCTGCCCTCATTATAGCTTGTTTTTAATAAAACGCTTACTTTTAATGAATTTTAAAAGTTCTGAATAAAAATCCATTTTTGCTATTTGTACCACTCGTATGTCGTCTGACTTATATAACAGTTTTTCTAAATAATCGGTATTATGTATTTTTATCCTATATCTTCACATCATTAAAACTTTCTGTGTCATCCTATATAAAAATAAAATGATAACAGTTTTATTTTTAATTTTTTTTAGAAATAAAAAAAATGGCAACCTATCGTCACCATTTTTTCACAACATTATTATCTTTCTACTGGAAATGATTTTAAATCCGTAGCTATTTCTGTATTAGAAAATAGCTCTCTTGCCTCTTTCAATAATTCCTTATATGTATCTCCTTGATAACGAGAACTAATATGAGTCAATATTAAGCGTTTTGCATTTGCCTGAAGTGCAATACTCGCAGCTTGCTTAGATGTGGAATGAAAATAATCATACGCTTGTTGTTCATCTTCTGCCGCAAAGGTCGCTTCATGAACAAGTACGTCAGCATCTTGCGCAAGCTCTCTACTCGCTTCGCAATATCGTGTATCGCCTAAAATTGTAATAACTCTTCCTTTTTGAGGTGGGCCAATAAAATCTTTTCCATCTAACACTGTGCCATTCTCTAATTCAACTACTTCACCATCTTTTAAGCGTTTAAAAACTGGACCAGGTTTCACACCCATTCCAAGTAACTTATCCACTAAAAGAGCTCCCTGTATATCTTTCTCTACAATTCGATATCCGAAGCATTCAATTCCATGTGATAACCTTTTTGTTTCTACACAAAATTCATTATCCTCAAACACAATACCTTCTTCCGTAATCTCAACGATTTCAAGTGGATATTTAACGTGTGTCGTACTTACTAATAATGCCACTTCAATAAATTGTTTAATTCCTTTTGGTCCGTACACTGTTAATTTTGTTGTTCCACCTTGAAACGAACGGCTACCCAATAAACCCGGCAATCCAAAAATATGATCGCCATGTAAATGCGTAATAAATATTTTTTCAATGCGGCGTGGACGTACAGACGTATGTAGTATTTGATGTTGCGTCGCCTCGCCACAGTCAAATAACCAAGTCTGTCCTCGTTCTTCTAACAACTGCAAAGCAATTGCTGAAACATTCCTTCCTTTTGAAGGAACACCTGCACCAGTCCCTAAAAATACAAATTCCACTTTCTTTCCTCCAGCTCTTTATATAATCTATCTTTCATCTTACGGAATGTTATTTCAAATGGCAAATTGAATTTGTATAACCAATCATCTAGACAACTATATAACACGAACATTATACTTAAAAAATTTAGCTATCGTTCGTATTTTGTGGTAAAATGATTGTACTACATTTTAAGGGAGCGTTTTATTATGAAAGAAGTATTTCGTTTACAAACTGATTTTTCATCTTCATTTGATCGCTGGGTAAGTTCTTTCGTTTCTGATCACCCAGCACAATTAGAATGGACGACTTTAAAAGAATTAATCCATGAATATACAACATCACATACAAATGAGACGTTACCAACATATATTTCTTCAGCTTTAACATATTACGCACAACGCGTTTCAACAACAAGTAACTCAGAAATTGTTATTTTTGAAAATCCTACAATCTCATAATCTATAATAAAAAAGCACTGGTTACAGTGCTTTTTATTTATGTTCATTAAAGTATTTATTTTCCCGCCTTATTTCAAAAACTCCGCTTATTTCCTACTATATAGCCATCATAAATCTATTTGATTTTTCGAAAAAATAGATTAAAAAGATATTGACACTACGATTTTACAGTGCTAACATTCAACTTGTAATTGAATATGGTCTCTGTTAGGTGAGGCTCCTGTATAGAGAAACGCTGCTGCCCAAAAATGTCGAGAGACGCCAATGGGTCAACAGGAAAGGTCGGAATGAAGGCCTTTCTTAACGTAGCTGGTTTCAGTACCTATGCTATACAGTGCTAAAACTCAACGAGGGAGAGGTGCGTATGTTTTGTCATACACAAAAACTGTTTTTATCTATGTTTAATAACAGTCTTTGTTGTTGACTCTTTTTGACTACGAATTCAGACCTTTACTCGTTTTGAGTAAAGGTCTTTTTATGTCTTTATGCACCTTACTATGAAACAAACATAGCATATTCAGAAACTACTAATTGTACGGAGGTGAGGAACAGTGGCAAGTGATGATTCGGCCCAGATACCCATATGTTTTACGTTAATATTTCACCATGTAGGTAGGAAAGAAACTGTTCCTCCCAATTTTAAATAGTCGAGTAACAGATTGTTTCCTCCTTCATGAAAGAGGAGGAACTACCAATGTTAAATTTACAAAGACAAGAAACAAAGCATGCTTACGATCAAGATAGCATGAAAGCAAATAACGAATTATTAGTGGAAGTTGCAACACAGGATGTAAACTCTGCGTTAAAACTCTTAGAAACAACAGAAAATGGACTCTCTAAACAAGAAGTGTCTCGTAGACTTTCTTTATATGGTCCGAACGAAATTGCTCATAATAAAACATTGCCGTGGTACATTCAATTTCTGCTGGCATTTAAAAATCCATTTATTTTTGTTTTATTAGCTCTTGGAGCACTCTCTTTTTTCACAGATGACATACAAGGAACAATTGTCGTATTTGTAATGGTACTGCTAAGTGCAACGATTCGCTTTTTACAAGAATTCCGCTCTCAGAAAGCGGCGGATAAGTTAAAGGCTATGGTTCGAACAACTGCGAGTGTCTTTAGAATAGATGGATTTGTACACGAAACAAAAAACGTAACAAATTTAAAGCGAAATTACACAACAGAAATTCCAATTGAAGAACTTGTACCTGGCGATATTATTTCACTTTCAGCTGGTGATATCGTGCCAGCTGATGTGCGTATTTTATCCGCAAAAGATTTATTTGTTAATCAGTCTTCTTTAACCGGGGAAGCACTTCCTGTAGAAAAATACGAAAACTGCTACCATACGGAAAATAAACATATATTACCGAAAAACATGAAAAAAAATTACAATCCGCTCGATATGGAAAACCTTTGCTTTATGGGTACAAATATTGTTAGCGGTAGCGCAAAAGCTGTTGTTGTTTCAACTAGTACGGATACGTATTTCGGCTCTTTAGCAAAAAAGGTTATCGGAAAACGTGCAGAAACAAACTTTGATAAAGGCGTAAACAAAGTAAGTTGGCTCTTAATCACATTCATGCTTATTATGGCACCCATTGTCCTTCTCATTAATGGATTCACAAAAGGAGATTGGCAAGAAGCTTTTTTCTTTGCTATTGCTGTTGCAGTTGGCCTTACACCTGAAATGCTGCCAATGATTGTAACTGCTAATTTAGCTAAAGGCGCCGTGAACATGTCTAAACAAAAAGTAATTGTAAAACAGCTCAACTCAATTCAAAACTTAGGTGCTATGAACATTCTTTGCACAGATAAAACTGGAACTTTAACAGAAGATAAAGTTGTCCTAGTTCGTCATTTAGATCCTAACGGAAATGAATGCGATCGTGTATTACGCTTTGCCTATTTAAATAGCTTCTATCAAACTGGATTGAAAAATTTAATAGATAAAGCTGTTATTGAACATACAGAGGAGAACCATAAATTTGATCCATCAGCTTTTCAAAAGCTAGATGAAATTCCATTCGATTTTGCTCGGCGTCGCATGTCTGTCATCGTGAAAAATATTTTAGGTGAACATACAATGGTTTGTAAAGGTGCCGTAGAAGAAATTTTATCAATTTGTAACTACACTGAAGTTGATGGACAAATTGTCCCTCTCACTGAAGAAATGAGAGTAAATGTAAAACATCTTAGCGAAACTTTAAATAGTGAAGGAATGCGTGTCATCGCTGTAGCCTACAAGAACGATAACAAACCTTATCATAAAGCTTATGCAGTACAAGATGAATCCGCTATGATCCTTACTGGATATATCGGCTTTTTAGATCCACCTAAACCATCTGCTGCTTCTGCAATTCAAGCATTGCAAAAACATGGCGTACAAGTGAAAATCTTAACAGGCGATAACGAAATTGTTACAAAAAAAGTTTGTAAAGAAGTGGGATTAAATATAGGTGAGCCTGTCCTCGGTTACGAAATTGATTCTTTACCAGATAAAACATTAGCAACACTGGCAGAAGAAACAACAGTGTTCGCAAAACTAAATCCAATGCAAAAGTCCCGCATCATTCGCGTATTGCAAGGTAATGGTCATACTGTAGGTTATATGGGGGATGGTATTAACGACGCCGTTGCACTACGTGATGCTGATGTTGGAATATCTGTTGATACTGCTACTGACATTGCAAAAGAATCTTCCGATATTATTTTACTTGAAAAAAGTTTAACTATATTAGAAGCAGGTATTTTAGAAGGACGCACTACTTTCGGCAATATTTTAAAATATATAAAAATGACAGCTAGCTCTAACTTTGGAAATGTATTTAGTGTATTAGTGGCAAGTGCTTTCATTCCATTTTTACCGATGCTTGCAATTCATCTCTTAATTCAAAACTTACTTTATGATATTTCACAGCTTTCAATTCCATGGGATAAAATGGATAAAGAATTTCTAGAGAAGCCTAGAAAATGGGATACTGCAAACTTGCGTAACTTCATTATTTGTATCGGTCCAATTAGCTCTATATTCGATATTATCACATTCGTTGTCATGTGGAATGTGTTCGGTGCAAATACACCTGGAGAACAATCGCTATTCCAATCTGGTTGGTTTGTCGTTGGGTTGCTAACTCAAACATTAATTGTCCATATGATTAGAACACAGAAAATTCCGTTCATTCAAAGTACAGCATCAATACCAGTTCTTATATTAACCGCTTGTATTATGGCAATCGGAATTTACATTCCATTCTCACCACTTGGTGCAGCAATTGGTTTACAAGCATTACCACTAAGCTACTTCCCGTGGCTCATAGGAATATTATTAGGTTATGCTTTCTTAACACAATTCCTGAAAAAGCTTTATATTAAAAAATTCCACAGCTGGTTGTAAAAATGAGAATGAGTGGGTATTTCTCACTCATTCTCAAAAAATATAACATGTACTTATATGTATGGAGGTAACCATGATGATATGGTATGACATCGTATTAAGGTTATTTATAGCAATTATTGTAGGATCTTGCATCGGAATGGAAAGACAATGGAGACATCGAATGGCTGGATCCTCTCTTCCATCTAAAACAGAAGGGTTTAAATCTCTAAAACCTTCTACATAAACTTATTTTCTAATTTTTGCTGAAACGACTTTTCTTGCTTACGCAATAATTGACTACCTCTCTGTAAAAGAGGTGTTCCATACTTTTCATTAATTTGATCAATAACAGCAAGTAACGGCTCTTCTTTCGCATCTTCTTCGAATGAAAACAAATCTAACTGTTTCACTGATTCTGTCTTCCACTCTAATTCAGTAGCTGTAACACCTAACAGACGAACAGAATCACCATCCCAGTGTTGCTTCCATAAACGTGATGCTGCTTGGAAAATAACCCGTTCTTCCCATATTGCATTTTTCAATTGTTTACTCCGTGTTACCGTGCGACGATCATGGTATTTAATCATAATTTGAATGTTATAACTAACGAGAGTTCGTTTTTGTAGCCTTTTGCTTACTGATTTCGATAACCTTTCTAACATATCAAGTAATTCTTTTTCTTCGTCCATATCCTTTGAGAAAGTCATCGAATTTCCAACGCTTTTATGTTGTCCCATTTGATTCGGATCAACTTCCCTGTCATCCATACCTTTTGCACGTTTTTGTAAATCAACACCGTGCTTTCCAATTTTAGCGCGAATGATATGCTCGTCTCCTTTTGCTAACTGTTCAATTGTATGTATATGAATATCTTTTAGTTTTTCAGCTGTTTTCTCTCCGATTCCATGCATCTCTGCAACTGATCGTGGCCAAATAATTTCTGGGATATCACGTTTTCGAAGTACTGTAATTCCAAGAGGTTTTTTCATATCTGAAGCAGTCTTTGCTAGGAAAAGGTTTGGGGCAATCCCAATGCTACATGGAACCTGTAACTCTGTTAGTAACGCTTGTTGAATCATCTTCGCTATTTCAAGAGGCGAACCGAGCGCATAGCAATCTGTAATATCTAAATACCCTTCATCTATAGAAAACGGTTGTATTTTTTCTGTAAAACGGGAAAGAATTTGAAACATTTGAAATGAAGCTTCTCGATATAATGTAAAATTAGGGTGCCTCACAACTAATTGCGGGCATAATCGCTTCGCTTCCCATAGAGGCATCGTCGTACGTATTCCATATTCTCTCGCCTCATAACTACATGTTATGATAATCCCTTTTCTCTCTTTTTCATTCCCCGCAATCGCTAATGGCTTTCCTTGTAATGATGGGTCATGAGCAATTTCGACAGATGCGAAAAAACAATTCATATCTACATGTAAAATAACACGTCCATTTTTCGGATACATTTCTCGCATACTACTCACCCCTTAAAGAACATTTGTTCCTTCATTATATCAAATTTCTTTACACGTTATACTAATTATTGGCTTTTCTCTATCTATTTTTTGCTATACTGTACGTAACAAATGGATATTATTGTAAAGGAGGTGAATCGTTATGAAACAACATAATAAACTCAATTATGTATTTATTATTATTATAGTAATCCTTGCGATTAATTATTTGTTACTTCCCCTTTTTAACATTAACATTTACGCTTTAGGAATCTTCTCTCATTTCATACATTTTGCAACAACTTATGTACTTCCGTGGGTCTTCTTATATTGGCTTATCCGCCTTGTGAAAGCAATTGAATCAAAATAAAAAAAGACGTGTAAACCATAATTGGTTCACACGTCTTTTTGACTTTATTACTTACTTCGCTACTTCTTCGATAATAGCTACAACTAATTCTGCTGTTTTCGCTAATTCTTCAACAGGAATTTTTTCATTTGTTGTATGAATTTCTTCATAACCAACTGCTAAGTTAACTGTTGGGATACCATGTCCTGCGATTACGTTCGCATCACTTCCGCCACCACTTTGGTGAAGAGAAGGCGTACGACCAATGTTTTCAGCTGCACGTTTCGCAACTTCTACAACGTGATCGCCAGCAGCAAACTTAAATCCTGGATACATAACGTTTACTTCAACGTCTGCATGACCACCCATTTCTTTTGCAGTTGTTTCAAATGCTTCTTTCATTTTTGCGACTTGTACTTCCATTTTCTCATTTATTAAAGAACGAGCTTCTGCAAAGATTTGAACATGATCGCAAACGATATTTGTTTGTGTACCACCTTCAAAACGTCCAATATTTGCAGTTGTTTCAGAATCGATACGACCAAGTGGCATCTTTGCGATTGCTTTTGCTGCGATAGTAATTGCAGATACACCTTTTTCTGGTGCTACGCCAGCATGAGCTGTTTTCCCGCGAATAATTGCATTCACTTTCGCTTGTGTTGGCGCTGCAACTACAATTTCACCAACTTTTCCATCACTATCTAATGCATAACCATATTTTGCTGTAATGCGCTCGCGATCTAACGCTTTTGCGCCAATAAGACCAGATTCTTCTCCAACTGTAATAATAAATTCAATTTTACCATGAGGAATGTTTTTCTCTTTTAAGACACGAATTGCTTCAAACATAGATGCTAATCCAGCTTTGTCATCGGCTCCTAAAATTGTAGTACCATCTGATACGATATATCCATCTTTAATAGAAGGCTTAATTCCATTACCAGGAACTACTGTATCCATATGAGAAGTGAAATAAATTGTATCAACACCGTCTTTTGTTGCTGGTAAAGTACAAATTAAGTTACCTGCACCATGACCAGTCACACCCATCGTGTCATCCTCAAATACTTCTACACCTAAAGCAGTAAATTTCTCTGTTAACACTTTGCAAATTTCTGCTTCAAATTTTGTTTCAGAATCTACTTGTACTAACTCCATAAATTCATTTACTAAACGTTCTTGATTAATCATAAGACTGCGCCTCCTGCACTACCATTATGTATGTAACAACATTAATTATAACAGAATTTCGCAAAAGTTTCGAAATACAAGACAAAAAACAGATGGTTAACACATCTAGATACCCATCTGCCTTCTATTACTCGTTTAACAATACCCAGCGCATATGATCTTCCCAGATGCCATTTACCATTAGCATTTTTCGAGATACACCTTCATATTGAAATCCTATCTTCGTCACTACTTGTATAGATGCTAAATTTCGTGGCATAATTGGTGCTTCTATACGATGTAAATGAAATTCTTCAAAGGTAACTTGAATTGCTTTTCTAAGCGCTTCTGTTGTGTAACCTTTATTCAATTCTTCCTTATCTAATTTATAACCGAGTACACAAGATTGATAAATTCCGCGAACAATTAGATTAAATGAAATACATCCAATAATTTTTGTATCATCACCCTTTTTAAAAATCCAAAGCCTGATAATCTTGCCTTCCGCGAACTCTTTTCTATCCTTTTGTAACTTTTTCTTTTGATAATCTAACGTGAAAAACCCCTCCGGTCTATACTCTTCCCACGCTTTTAAAAATTCACGATTTTTGTCGTAATATTGAAGAACTTTTTCCGCATACGACTCATCAATTTCTCTTAAATGTAAACGCTCTGTCTCGTATATTTTCATCATTGTATCTCCATTCTTCAGCTTGCATAAAAAAAAATTAATAATCTATCTTTTAACATATTCTCTACGTATGCTCAAATTTCCTGTAATATTTTGCACCCCCTTCCCGAATTTTGTCCTTTCTCTCCCCTTGTCCACAATTTCATTTCTCGTTACAATGAAATTGTACTGATTTGCAAGGAGGTTTAACGATGCATAAAAAAGCTCAAAAAATTATGGTTTATATAATGCTAATTTCTATGCTTGTAACAACATTACTTACTGGCGCAAGTATGTTTTGGTAAAAAGGACGATTCACTCGTCCTTTTTTTACTGCTTACACATACAAAATAGACCATCTCGAAATCGAGATAGTCTATCTTGTAATGAACATTTTATTTTATATATATTACAATTGCTACAATGCTAAAGGAAAAGGCCATTACAAGTGCTATTACAAAACTTGTATATTGTTTCTGCTGAAATGCCCCAATAACAAAAGTAAGATTGAGTAATGCCATAAATACGATCGCTACAACGTAAGAACATATATTAAAAGTTGCCAATATGAATGTAATAACAAATAGAAAACCAACACAAAACTGCATGTAAGAAATTTTTGGATTTAAATACATATGAGCAACCCCTTTACTCAATTATCTTTATATATTCTCATTAACGCATGGTTATGTACACATGTCAAGACAACTTATAATAAAAGAAAAAGCCAACCGTTTCGTTGACTTTTCCAAATACTATGGCCCCTTTTTCCTTCGCCAATTGCTGAAATGTTTTTTTCGATTTCACAATCGATACTTTCGTTCCAATTGGAATACGATCAAACAAATATTCCACATCATGTTTCTTCATTCTTATACATCCTTGCGAAATATATTTTCCAATTGAACTAGGTTGGTTTGTCCCGTGTATCCCATACTTACTTCCATCCGTGCCTCTTGCATTAAATCCCATCCATCTCGATCCAAGTGGATTTTTGGGAGAGCCCCCAGGAATATCCTTCGCAATATAATAGGGATCCTTCGCCTTCAATACAATGTCAAAGGTTCCTTCTGGGGTTAATTCATTTGTTTTCCCTGTCGCTACTGGAAAAACCTTTTGGATCTTCCCATCATCGATGTAAGCTAGTTTATTCGTTGCTTTATTTACAATTATAAAAGGATCTCCAGCACGTGGGTTATCACCAAGAGGCCAGATCGGTGATAGAGAAAGACATAATAATAAAGAAAGAAGATACGGCATATATAGTTCCTACCTTCTAAATAAGTTCTTTTATATTATCCTTTCCCTTAAAACGACTTTTAATGAGTAAATATTGCTCCATCTCATAAACAAGTTGAACAAGTTTTGCACGTATTTCAAATTCTTCTCGCGAGACTGGTAAAGGCATTTCTCTAAATACTTCTCGCATTTCTTGAAGTTGTCTTAACGAAATGACCCCTGTACTTTCAGGTCGAATAGAATTCCCTATATTTTCAATTACGTCTGCAATCATATCAGCTTGTTCATACGTCCAAGATAGTGATGCAGCTAATGGTATCATGCGCTCCAAAATTTCAAATTGTTGCATACGCATATCAAAATACCGATAATAATAGTCATCTTCACGCATAAATTCATTCTCAAGTTTTTTAAATGATAAATCTTTCGCTTCTTTCAGCATCATTTCTGTTTCAATTAATTCGGCCCCACTCCAATTACTATCTCGATTCCGTAAATAAACGACCATTTCAAACAAAATCGTTCTGAAATGCTCTTCTATTTTTCCTTGATACTCTTTCAGTTTATTCTCACTGCTTGGCATGTACATGTTTACTAATAAAGCGACACTAATTCCAATCGTTAATATAGCAATTTCATTACCAACTATAGACCATGTAATTTGCTTTAATGAATACAGATGCATAACGATAACCGAACTCGTGACAATCCCTTCTTGAATTTTGCACATAACTGCAGTTGGAATAAAGGTAAGCAGTAATACGCTAATCGCAAGTGGTGTATAACCAATCGTTTCAAAAATACAAAACGCAAATACCATCGATAATACACAAGCTAAAAAACGGTGCAACGATACTTGAACGGATTTTCGTTTCGTATTTTGCACACATAAAATGACTAAAATACCAGCTGAACTATAAAATTCTAATCCTAATAACTGAGCAATAAAAACTGCCGCTCCCGTTCCAAGCGCTGTTTTCACTGTTCTATATCCAATTTTAAACATATCATTACTGCTACAAAAAATGTAGACAAATGTATATTCTTAGAGTATTCCTGCTTCTATGTGTCCTGTCTCACCACTAACTCGCTACTACAGTTTGATCTAACACTCCACAGGCGTAAATTCCGATGTAGCCCACCGTACATATATACAATCTATTCACGTTAGTATTGTATATTTTTTTGCTTGTAAAAGGTTGATTGACGCGTTCAAATCTCTATCCATTACATTTCCACATTCACATGTATATACTCGGTCAGATAGCTTTATATTCGCTTTCTTTTGACCGCAACATGAACATAGCTTTGAAGATGGATAGAACCTGTCTACTTGACGTAGTTCAATTCCATATTCCTCACATTTCGTCAATAACCATGTTTTAAATGTATAAAAGCACTGCTTAGCAACTGCTTTAGATAGATGTTTATTCTTCATCATACCTTTCACATTCAAATCTTCCACTGTAATAAACGTTGGCTTGGTTTTCACCACATCATTTACAATAGACTTTACATACTCTAATCGAATATTTGCTAGCCTGGCATGTAGTTTTTGCACCCTAAGAATATTTTTATCTATATTCGCTCTTTTGTTAGTAACAGATTGTTCACCTCTCTTTTTTATATTTTCAAATTTACGCGATAAAGAACGTTGCTCACGTTTTAAGCGTTTTTCTATCTTTTTTACTTGTATTGTTTTATTAATGTTTTCATGAACGATACCGTCGCTACGTATAGCAAAATCCTTCAACCCCAAATCAATCCCTACACCTGTTTGATTGAGTATTGGCTTCGTTCCTGCTTCTTCCCATTCGCAAAGCACAGACACAAAATATCTTCCTGCTCTTTTACCTATCGTTCCACTTTTTACAATCGCATTTTTGGGGATATGCCCATATTCTTTTAACCTCATCCAACCAATCGTTGGGACTTTTACCCTATGTCTTTCTACTGTCCAATCTGTTTTGTTGTTTTTAGGAAAATAGCATTTCACATCTTGATTCTTCTTTTTCTTATAACGTGGAAATCCAGATAAACCCTTAAAAAATCTTTTAAAAGCTTTATCTCCATTCATAATTGCCTGTTTTACCGCTTTACTAGATACCTTTTTAATCCATTGGCTACATTCTTTTGTATAGACATTGTTTAGCCATTTAGAAAAATCATATCCACTCAAAAACTTTCCCTCTGATTCATACATCTCTTTGTTTTTGGAGAGATACAGATTGTAAACGTACCTACACACTCCAATTGTTTGATTGATCTTGATTATTTGTTCATTTGTCGGTTTCATCTCTATAAAATATGCTCTTCTCATATCTCTTTATCCCTCGACATTTTTTGTATTTTCTCAATCATATATCCTACGACTACATACATGAATGATAGATAGCAAATCTTGAACAAGTTCTTCTTGTGGAGATCGTTTTTCATTTATTTTTTTGATTTCGATAAGCAGTTAAAACACCTGAATTATCCCATCTTTTCAATGTTTCAATAGACATATGAATTATTCCCAAAAATTCTTTCAACATATACTCGTTCATAATTATATTTTAATACATATGTCTATGATGGTTTACTTTTTTGACTACTGTTTAATGCTCCTATATGGTATAAAGGTATTTACAGTTAGTATAAAAAAAGGATGACGCAATGTCATCCTTTTCTACCTATTATTCACGTACCCTTCACATATTACAATATCTTTTGCAAAAATTCTTTTGCACGGTCACTTTTTGGTGCTGTAAAAAACTCTTCCGGATTACTATCTTCTACGAGCTTTCCACCATCTAAAAAGAGAACACGGTCTGCTACTTCTTTTGCAAATCCCATTTCATGTGTAACGATTGCCATCGTCATTCCTGTCGTAACTAATGATTTCATAACTTCTAACACTTTTTTCACCATTTCTGGATCTAGCGCAGAGGTAGGTTCATCAAATAACATAACTTCCGGTTCCATCGCTAACGCTCTTGCAATTGCTACACGTTGCTTTTGTCCTCCTGAAAGACGATTTGGATATGCATCTTTCTTATCTAATAACCCCACTTTTTCTAGAAGTTTCTCAGCTTTTTTTTCAGCTTCTTGCTTCGTTACTTCTTTTACATTGATAGGAGCATACGTAATATTTTCTAATACAGTCATATGAGGGAATAAGTGAAAATGTTGAAATACCATTCCGACATTTTCACGAACGTGCATAATATTTGTTTTCGGATTCGTTACTTCTTCCGTTCCAATCCAAATGTGACCATCTGTCGGCGCTTCCAATACATTCATACAGCGTAAAAACGTTGACTTTCCAGATCCAGACGGTCCAATAATTGCAACAACCTCTCCTTTCTCAATCGTTGTTGTAATTCCTTTTAATACTTCATTTTTCCCAAATGATTTATGAAGGTTGTCAATTTTAATCACTTTTCTTCATTCTCCCTTCAATGGCTTTCCCGACTAATGTAAGAATAATTACTAATATATAATAAATAAGTCCAACAAAAAGTAATGGCTCAAGATATTTAAATGTTTCACCACCTACAATATAAGCACGGCGCATTAAATCAGTCGCTCCTATTACGGTTACTACAGCCGACTCTTTCGTAAGTGTCGCAAACTCATTCACAAGCGCTGGTAATATATTTTTTAAAGCTTGAGGAAAAATAATATTTCTCATCATTTTACTGTACGGAATACCTAAAGCCATTGCTGCTTCTGTTTGTCCTTTATCGACTGCTTGAATGCCGGCACGAATTACTTCTGACATATATGCACCTGAATTTAAGCTAAATGCAAGTACAGCTGCTAAAAAGGCCGGTATCTCATAACCCATCATTTGCGGAACACCGAAATAAATAATCATTAATTGTAATACTAGCGGTGTGCCACGAAATATTGACGTATAAATATCTGCTGCAATATTTAATACTCGTATTCTAGCAATTTTGCAAAGTGCTAATAACGTTCCTAAAATAAATCCTACCACAGCTGATGCAGCTACAATTTTCAATGTAACTTCTAATCCCTTTAATATATATGGTATTGAAGGCGTAATTGCCGAAAAATCTAGATTCATCCTTTTCATTCCCCTCACAGAAAAGTGAAAGGCAGCTTATTTTCCGCTGCCAAACCATTTCTTCACTAATTTATCCATTTCTCCATTTTCTTGCATTTTCTTAATTACTTTATTAAATTCTTCTGTTTTATCACTATTTTTCGGAAGAGCAATTGCTGCACCTACTTCTTCTGGTGCTTCTTGAATTTCAATTCCTTGTAGTTCTTTCATTTTTTCTAAATAATTTTTTGCAACTGTGTCTTCTATAATTGCAGCGTCAAAACGACCAGCTTTAATTTCTTGTACGATTTCTGGTATACGGTCACGTCCCTCAGCTTTGAAATCGACTTGTTTCTGAAATTCTTTTGCCTTTTCTTCTTGAATTGACCCTGTTTGTACCCCTACTTTTTTCCCTTTTAAATCTTCTAACGATTTAATATTAGAGCCGTTTTTTGAAACGATCATATTTTTAGCAACAAAATAAATATCTGTGAAATCAGCATTATTTTTACGCTCTGCAGTTGGCGTCATACCTGCCATAACGAAATCAACTTTTCCTGAATTAAGAGATGCTAATAATCCGCCGAAATCCATGTCTTTCACTTTCACTTCGTATCCAAGTTCTTTTCCGATATATTTGGCAATATCAACATCAAAGCCGATAATTTCATCACTTTTTGAAGCTTCCACGTATTCATACGGTTTATAGTCTGCTGAAGTCCCCATAACGAGTACTTTTTTATTTTTTCCCGTAGCCTTTTCTTTCCCATTACTACAAGCACTGAACATACTTACAATTAAAATAAGTGCAAACGATATTGATAATAACTTTTTCATCTTTCTTCCCCCTAATAATGTATATTTAAAAGTTTAATAGAATATTTATTCGATGTTTGTATTGTATCAGCACTTTAATTTTTATGCAATATATAAAATAAAAATAAATATAAAAACAGTATTAAAGCTGTTGTTAATGCATAAAAACATGTATAAAATAACAACTTCCTGCATGTTTAATTATTTTAAAAACTAAATAAAAAAGGTGGTACACCCACTTGATTGTGGACGTACCGCCTTTTTCTCTTCCTTATAGTTCTTCGCAATTATCTTCGAAATAAGATTGTAGTTTTGCAATTACTTGCATTGGTTCATGACCTTCAATTTCATGACGTTCTACCATCGTTACAATTTTTCCATCTTTCAATAACGCAAATGATGGAGATGAAGGTGGATATCCTTCAAAATATTCACGAGCTCTTGCTGTTGCTTCTTTATCTTGACCCGCAAATACCGTTACAAGGTGGTTAGGGCGTTTATCATAATGTACGGAATGTGCAGCAGCAGGACGAGCAATGCCACCTGCACAACCACATACAGAGTTTACCATTACAAGTGTTGTACCATTTCTTTTAAATGCTTCTTCGACTGCTTCTGGTGTCGTCAATTCTGTATATCCCGCAGAGACAATCTCTTCACGCGCTTGACGGACAACATCATTCATAAAAAAGTTAAAGTTAATCAATCTTTTCCCTCCTCTAATTCTACCTATTTGTATCTTACCAGTTAATGTTTATGAAATACAAGTAAGTTTACTTGTATTTAGGCATAGAAAAGGTGTTAGAGCCCTTGCTCTAACACCTTTTTGTCACTTTTCCATAATTTTCATATATTCACCAATCATTTTTTTATGCGATCCTACAATATAGTCAGGTAGTTCTGTTAGTGGGAAGAATGTAAGCTGAACCGCTTCTTCTTTATTCATAACAAAATTCCCTTCGTATTCATCGGTATAATAGGCTGTCGTTACGGATTGAAACTCATCACCGTTTGTTAATTTTGAAAAATAGTTCGCTCCAGAAAATACATTGATTAATCGGAGGTTCTTTACTTCTATTCCTGTCTCTTCATATACTTCACGGTAAGCTGTTTCTTCTGGTGATTCACCAAGCTCCATTAGCCCGCCAGGCAACCCCCATTTTCCGTAAGGCTCTGTTCTTTGCTGTAATAATACATATCCACTTTCATTTATAACGAGTACAACAGCACCAACTAAAATTAAAGGGCGATGACCAACTATTTTTCGTAATTCCTCTACATATCCCATGGAAACACCTCCCATTTTTACGTTGTCCACACTATTGTATCATATGTATGAAACGACAAAATGCGTATATTTTTCATTTTTTTAACAAAATATTTATTTTATGCGCTTCATCTACTGTAGCTAACATAATGGATTCGACTTCTGCACTCTTCTCTAGAAATTCTCTCGCCCACTCTTCTGTTTTCCCTACTAAAGCTAGAACATCTTGCTGAATCCTCCCATCCTTTACTAATACAAAAGAAACTGGAGATCTTCTTCCCGCCACTTTCAGATCAAGCCGCGAAACTGCTTCATATTCTGGATACCGAAATATAGAAACAACACCATTCGCTTCCCACAATGCTAATTTAATCGTTTGAATATCGCTCACATTTCGCATACGAAGTTCCGAAAATAAATATTCCACCGTAATTCTCGCTTTTTTCAAATTGCTAAAATCAATGGAGCCATTGTGTATAAGAATAATAGGTGCTGGCTCTAAAAAGCGTCTCCATCTATCCCATTTCAACATTAAGACTGAGCTTATAATGTGAAGTACAACGAGTATGAACGTTGTAATCATCGAGCCGAGTAACCCCACTTTTTCATCAGATAATGCGTTAGAAATATTCCCACCAAGCAATAATACTAATACAACATCTAAAAAACGAAGTTGCGCGATGGACCTTTGCCCCATCGCTTTCGCAACTAATATTAAAAATATGTATGCTATGATAGCCCGAATAACCCATTCACTATTAGAAAGATGCCGTGCCCCTTCAAAAATATGCATATGCATCACTTTGCACTCCTTACCCGTCTCAAACTGCTACTTTGTTTTAGTTTGCAACGTTTAAGAGCATATATGTAAAAAAGCTAGTTCGTTTTTACACGAACTAGCTTTTTTACTTAACTGAAAACATATATTTTTTATACGTTTTCCGTACGGACAATATGAGCCCCATCATAATCATATTCGAGAATAAGGAACTTCCCCCATACGATAAGAAAGGTAATGCAATCCCTTTTACAGGCATTAATCCGACGATCATACCAATATTTTGGAATATTTGAACTGTTAATATACCAATAGACCCAGCACATAATAATGTACCGAATAAATTATCAGCAGAATAACCGATAATAATTGTTCGATATAGCAGTAATAGGAACAAGAACACAACTAACGCGGCTACGATAAATCCACCTTCTTCGGCAATTGTAGCGAAAATAAAGTCAGTATGCTTCTCAGGGATATAGACGTTCCCTTCGCCAAATCCTTTCCCTTCCATACCACCACTACCTACAGCTAAAATCGATTGCTGTGTTTGATAACCTTGATCTGTATGTTCAAATGGATCTAACCAACCTAAAATACGTGATTGTTGGTGAGGTTTTAGTAACGTAACTAACTTATTAAAGAAGAAATCCTCATACCTTACGTAAATAAATATTAACGCCGATAATATGGTGACTGGAATAACTGTACATAACGCTATCAATTTCTTCTGAATACCTGACATAAATAAAATACATGCAATTGCAGCAGCATATAAGAACACCATCCCTGTATCCGGTTGGCTATATACAACAGCCATGGGCGGAAGGGATACAAGCACAATTTTACCTACTAATTGTAAATCCGTTTGGAATGTCCTTGCCATATACTGTGCATTATGTTTCACTGCTATACTTGCTACTACGAGAAGCAATGAAATTTTGAAAAACTCAGATGGTTGAATTTGTCCAACTAACGGAAATACAAACCATCTTTTTGCACCTAATTTTTCAGGTGTGAAAGTGGAAACCGGTAGTATTTTCAAAAGAATAAGTGAACCAAATCCGACGATATAAAGTGGCCAAGACAATTTTTGTAATTGATCTAAGTCGATGCTTGCAACAAGCAATAACAATACAACTCCAATTATGTAGTTCAAACCCTGTTTCATCGCAAAGTTTGCCTCTCCATATTGGCCAGTTTGCTGACTGCTATATATAGCAGCTATACTCGTAACACATAATGCTAACAAAATTAATATTAATTTTACATCTAAACTTTTTAGAAACTCGGTACTTCTTTTCATGACATCCTCCTGAAACATTGTTACAGCAAAATAAAAAACCAGGAGTCAACATTCTTCATGTTTTGACGACTGATTACACATTATCTATAAAACACTTATATAGAATAACCCTCTTTTTCATACAATACAATATATTATACTACAGTTTCGTCAGTAAGATTTGCCAAAAAAATTATTCTTTTCTTATTTTATATCTATATACCATATATCAGCAATGTATTTTCGTAAATTTCTAATACATACTCGTTCATTGTAAGATTGCCGGGAAAAGTGTTGTACATATAGTAGGATGCAAATGAAGAAATAAGATGATAAAAAGCTCGCATAAGCGAGCTTTTTATTAATATACAGATGTATTATTTTCTGACGTATTTTCTAGAATTTCTTTTACACGTCCTAAGAACTTACCACAAATTAGGCCATCTAGTACACGGTGGTCAAGTGATAAACATAAGTTAACCATGTCGCGAGCACCGAACATACCGTTATCCATAATTACTGGGCGTTTTACAATTGATTCAACTTGTAAAATAGCCGCTTGTGGGTAATTAATAATACCCATAGATTGAACAGAACCGAATGACCCTGTGTTATTAATTGTAAATGTTCCGCCTTGCATTTCGTCCGCTTTTAACGATTTCGTACGTACTTTTCCTGCAAGCTCTGTAATTTCACGAGCGATACCTTTAATCGTCTTCTCGTCCGCGTGTTTAATTACTGGTACAAATAGTTCATCCTCTGTTGCAACAGCGATAGAAAGGTTAATATCTTTCTTCTGAACGATCTTATCGCCAGCCCACATTGAATTGATTTGAGGATACTCTTTTAACGCTTGCGCTACTGCTTTTACGAAGAAAGCAAAGAACGTTAAATTAAAGCCTTCGCGCTTTTTGAAATCACCTTTAATTGAATTACGGTATGACACAAGGTTTGTCACATCTACTTCAATCATCATCCAAGCATGTGGCGCTTCGTGTTTACTACGTAACATGTTCGCTGCAATTGCTTTACGCACACCTGTTACTGGAATTTCGATATCGCCAGGCATTGTTGGTACAGAAACTGGTTTTGCAGCTTCTACTTTTTGTGCTACTGGCGCTGCTTTTGGTGCTTCTGGACGTGCTTCTACTACTGCTGCTACCGCTTCCTCTTTCTTCGCACCTGCTTGCGGAATATTTCCAGATTCCACTAGCTTTAAAATATCTTTACGAGTGATACGGCCATTTGCTCCCGTACCTTCTACTAAATCTAAATCAACGTTATGCTCGCCCGCAAGTTTTAAAACCGCTGGTGAAAAACGTGGTTTTCCATCAGTTGGTTGTTTTGCTTTCGGTGCTTTTTCAGGCGTAGCTACTTCTGCCTTTGGTTCTTCTTTTGTTTTTTCCTCAACAGCTGTCGCTGCTACTTCATCTGCGCCTTCTACTTGAATAACACAAACTACTTCACCTACAGCTAGCGTCTCACCTTCACCAGCGATTAATTCTTTCACAATACCAGTGAAAGAAGATGGTACTTCAGCATTTACTTTATCAGTCATTACTTCTGCAAGCGGATCATACTTGTTTACGTGATCGCCAACATTAACGAGCCATTTACTAATTGTACCCTCTGTAACGCTCTCCCCGAGCTGAGGCATTGTGATATTTTCTACAGCCATGTATAGTCCCCCCGATTAAAATTCCGCAAGTTCACGCATTGCTTTTTCAACTTTATCTGGATTTACCATAAAGAATTTTTCCATTGTTGGTGCATATGGCATTGCTGGAACGTCTGGACCTGCAAGACGTGCGATTGGCGCATCTAAATCAAACAGACAGTTTTCAGCAATAATTGCTGCCACTTCACTTATAATACTTCCTTCTTTATTGTCTTCTGTTACAAGAAGAACTTTACCTGTTTTAGAAGCCGCTTCAATAATCGCTTCTTTATCTAACGGATATACCGTTCTTAAATCAAGAATGTGTGCAGAGATTCCATCTTGTGCTAACTTCTCAGCTGCTTGAAGAGCAAAGTGAACACATAATCCGTAAGTGATAACAGTAATATCATCACCTTCGCGTTTTACATCTGCTTTTCCGATTGGTAATACATAGTCATCTTCTGGCACTTCACCTTTAATTAAGCGATATGCACGCTTATGCTCAAAGAATAATACTGGATCTTCATCACGAATTGCAGCTTTTAATAAGCCTTTTGCATCATATGGTGTAGAAGGAATAACAATTTTTAAACCTGGTTGGTTCGCAAACATCGCTTCCACAGATTGTGAATGATACAATGCACCGTGAACACCGCCGCCAAATGGCGCACGAATTGTAACTGGACAAGTCCAATCGTTATTAGAACGATAACGAATTTTTGCTGCCTCAGAAACAATTTGGTTTACTGCTGGCATGATGAAATCAGCAAACTGCATTTCAGCGATTGGACGCATACCATACATTGCCGCACCAATTGCTACCCCAGCAATTGCAGATTCTGCAAGCGGTGCATCAAGCGCACGATCTTCACCAAATTGATCATATAATCCGTGTGTCGCTTTAAATACGCCACCTTTTTTACCAACATCTTCACCTAAAACAAATACTTTCTCATCGCGTTCCATTTCTTCGCGCATTGCTAATGTAATAGCATCAATATAAGACATTACAGCCATGAAACGTTCCCCCCTATTCTGCGTATACGTGCTTCAATGCATCTTCAGGTGCTGCATACGGAGCATTTTCTGCATATTCTGTTGCTTCATTTACGATATGCATAATTTCGTCTAACATTTGTTTTTCAAATTCCTCAGTTAACACGCCAGCTTCTTTTAAATAAGCTGCAAATGTTATAATTGAATCTTTTTTCTTTGCTTCTTCTACTTCTTCTTTATCACGATAAACACGATCATCGTCGTCACTAGAATGTGCTGTTAAACGATATGATACTGTTTCAATTAAAGTTGGGCCTTCACCACGACGGCCGCGGTCTGCTGCCTCTTTTACAGCTTTATATACTGCAAGCGGATCGTTTCCGTCTATTGTATATCCAGGCATACCGTAACCAATTGCACGGTCTGATACGTTTTTACATGCTAATTGTTTTTCAACTGGAATAGAGATTGCATATTTGTTATTTTCACACATGAAAATAACAGGTAGTTTGTGTACACCAGCAAAGTTTGCTCCTTCATGGAAGTCACCTTGGTTTGAAGAGCCTTCTCCGAATGTAACGAACGTTACTAAATCTTTCTTCTCCATTTTTCCAGCTAGTGCAATACCAACTGCATGTGGTACTTGCGTTGTTACTGGTGATGATCCTGTAACAATACGATTTTTCTTTTGACCGAAGTGACCAGGCATTTGACGACCACCAGAGTTTGGATCTCCAGCTTTTGCGAAAGCAGACAACATAAGCTCTTTAGCTGTCATACCAAACGCTAGTACAACACCCATATCACGGTAGTATGGTAATGCATAATCTTTCTCTCTATCAAGAGCGAATGCCGCTCCAACTTGTGCAGCCTCTTGTCCTTGACAAGAAATTACGAATGGAATTTTACCTGCACGGTTTAATAACCACATACGTTCGTCAATTTTACGTGCAAGTAACATCGTACGGAACATTTCTAATACTTGCTCATCACTTAAGCCAAGCTCTTCATGGCGCTTTTCTTTTACTTCTGCCATTTTTCATAACCTCCTAAATCCACATTTTTATGCGTGTAACGCTCTTCCATCTACAGCAAGTGCAGCTTCACCAATCGCCTCAGATAATGATGGATGCGGATGAATTGTATGTGCTACTTCCCAAGGTGTTGCATCAAGTACTCTTGCAAGACCAGCTTCAGAAATCATATCTGTTACATGTGGTCCGATCATATGAACACCGAGAATGTCATTTGTTTCTTCATCAACTACAAGTTTTACAAAACCGTCTGATTCTCCGTATACAAGTGCCTTTCCGATTGCACGGAATGAGAATTTACCGACTTTTAACTTATAGCCTTTTTCTTTTGCTTCTTGTTCTGTTAAGCCGACAGAAGCAACTTCTGGACTACTATATACGCATTTTGATACCATAGAATAATCAATTGGTGCAACTTCTTTACCAGCGATATGTTCTACTGCAACAATTCCTTCATGAGAAGCAACGTGAGCAAGTTGCAAGCCACCGATTACATCTCCAATTGCGTAAATATGAGATTCCTTCGTTTGATAAAACTCATTTGTTTGAATGTATCCTTTTTCCACAACAATATCTGTGTTCTCTAAGCCCATATTTTGCGTATTCGCTTGTCTTCCTACAGATACAAGCATTTTTTCTGCTTTAAATGCTTTGTTCTCACCGTTATGTTCAGCTTGAATTGTTACTCCATTATCTTTTACCAATGTTTCTGGTAATACTTTTGCACCAGTTACCACTTTAATACCTTTTTTCTTGAATAGACGTTGCATCTCTTTTGAAACGTCATTATCTTCTAGTGGTAATATGTTTTTCGCATATTCTAATACAGTAACTTCTACACCGAAGTCAGCAAGCATAGATGCCCACTCAATACCAATTACACCGCCACCAACGATAATGATTGAGCTAGGAAGCGTTTCCATTTTTAGGGCATGATCCGAAGACATTACATACTCTCCGTCTAACTCTAATCCTGGTAATGAATTTGGACGAGAACCTGTTGCAACAAGTACATTTTTTGGAATTAACATTTCATTCTCTTCTCCACTTGCAAGTTCAACTGAAATTGTACCTGGCATTGGAGAGAAAATAGATGGGCCAAGAATACGGCCAATACCTTCAAACACATCAATTTTACCTTGTTTCATTAAATGCTGAACGCCTTTATGAAGCTGCGTTACAATCTTCTCTTTACGCTCTTGTACTTTAGCAAAGTTTAGTTCTACATTACTTGCAATAACTCCGAACTCTTCTCCTTTTTTAGCAGTTGCGTATACTTCCGCACTACGTAAAAGAGCTTTACTAGGAATACATCCTTTGTGTAAACAAGTACCACCAAGATTTTCTTTTTCAACAAGTGCAGTTTTTAACCCTAGTTGTGATGCACGAATAGCAGCAACATATCCACCAGTACCGCCGCCAACGATGACTAAATCATATTCTCTTGCCATTATCTCAACCCCTAGCTACTGTTTGTTTTTCTCGTACAATATATTCTTTTGGAGCTTCTTCTTCACGTAATACACGAAGTGCTCCTTCTGCTAACGCTTGTAATTCATCTTCTCCTGGATGTACGATAACATCTGCAATCCAGTGAACACGTTCTTTTATTTCATCGACAAGAATTTTACTGTACGCAAGTCCACCAGTTAATACGATTGCATCGATTTTCCCGTGAAGTACAGCACTAGCTCCGCCAATCTCTTTTGCAACTTGATACGCCATTGCTTTATAAATAAGTGTTGCTTCAGGATCACCTTTTTCAACCATTTGTTCTACTTTAATTGCATCGTTTGTACCGATAAGACTTACAAGTCCACCTTGTCCGACAAGTTTTTTAACCATTTCGTCTCGGTAATACTCACCAGAAAAACACATTTCAACTAATTGTCCTACTGGTACTGTACCAGCACGCTCTGGACTAAATGGTCCTTCTCCGTTTAAGCCATTATTCACATCGATAACTTTTCCTTTTTTATGAGCACCAACTGTAATACCGCCGCCCATATGTGTAACTAATAAATTTAAATCCTCATATTTGTGATTTAATTCATCTGCTACTTTACGAGCAACCGCTTTTTGGTTTAATGCATGGAAAATACTTTTACGTTCCATACCAGCAATACCGCTAATACGAGCAATTGGCTCCATTTCATCTACAACGACAGGATCCACAATGAATGCAGGAATGTTTAATCCAGAAGCAATTTCATATGCTAAAATGCCTCCAAGGTTTGAAGCGTGATGACCGCTAAACCCATTTTTTAAATCTTCTAACATCGCATCGTTTACTGTATACGTACCGCCTTCGATTGGACGAAGTAATCCACCACGCCCACAAACAGCGTTTAATTTTGAAATGTTAATACCATGAGAATGTAGAACTTCTAAAATCGTTTCTTTACGAAACTCATATTGGTCGATAATTCGCTTATATTTTCCAATCTGTTCTACGTCATGACGAATAGTTTCTTCTAGAACGGGTCTTTCATTATCAAAAACACCAATCTTTGTGGATGTACTACCTGGGTTAATAACAAGAATTCGATTTACAGACAATGTTGCTACCTCCACTAATAAATTTAAAAGGAAGTGGCAACCTCATAAGAGGTAACCACACCTTTTGTAAAAGTTATATATGAATGATTAGCGACGGCTAATAATGTCGTGACCGTTGCGTAAGTATGTGCTACGAGAGTTTTTCAAGCTTGCAATGCGCTCTTCAGCTAGACGATCTGCTGCTACATAAGTTGCTATGCCATCGCGTTTTGAAATTTCGATTACTTTTGCAATTGTGTCATAAATAGACTCAACACGTTTTAATGCACGTTCTCTATTGTATCCATATAATTCGTCTGCTACGTTAATTACGCCACCTGCATTAATAACATAGTCTGGTGCGTATACAATACCCATTTCATGAATAAGGTCGCCATGACGATCTTCTTTTAATTGGTTATTTGCAGAACCTGCGATTACTTTTGCTTTAAGTTGTGGAATAGTTTCATCATTAACTGTTGCGCCTAATGCACATGGTGCGTAAATATCACATTCAACACCGTAAATTTCATTTGGCTCAACTGCTGTTGCACCGAATTCTTCTACTGCACGTTGTACAGCTTCTTTATTAATATCTGTAACGATTAATTTTGCTCCTTCAGCGTGTAAATGTTTGCATAGGTGATATGCTACATTACCAACACCTTGAATAGAAATTACTCTTCCTTCTAGGTTATCTGTACCAAATGCTTCTTTTGCAGCTGCTTTCATACCACGGTAAACACCGTATGCAGTTACTGGAGATGGGTTACCAGAAGAACCGAATGATGGTGAAATCCCTGTTACAAAATCAGTTTCCTCATGGATAATATCCATATCATCTACTGTTGTACCAACATCTTCAGCTGTAATGTAACGTCCGTTTAGTCCTTGAATGTAGCGTCCTAATGCACGGAACATCGCTTCGCTTTTATCTTTACGTGGATCACCGATAATTACTGTTTTTGCACCACCTAAGTTTAAACCAGCTGCTGCATTTTTGTATGTCATCCCTTTTGCAAGACGCAATGCATCTTCAATCGCCGCTTCTTCAGAATCATATGTCCACATTCTTGTTCCACCAAGAGCTGGTCCAAGTGTTGTATCATGGATTGCAATGATTGCTTTTAAACCAGATTCTTTATCTTGACAAAATACCACTTGCTCATAATCATATTTTTCTAAGTATTCGAAGATTTCTAATGTCATTGTCGTTTCCCCCTAATTGTTTTACCCTATTTGGTTTATTTTGAAGCAGTCGCAACTGCCAATGCTAATGAATATACTTTTGTTTCTGCTGAATCAGCACGTGATGTTAAAACAATCGGTGCTTTAGCGCCAGCAATCATCGCTCCTACCTTTGCATTTGCAAAATAGACGAGTGATTTATATAGCACATTTCCAGCTTCAATCGTTGGGACGAGTAAAATGTCTGCCTTACCTGCTACATCACTTACTATGCCTTTATGTTCTGCTGCAATTTGTGATACTGCATTATCTAAAGCAAGTGGTCCATCAACGACACAATTTTTAATTTGTCCGCGGCGATTCATTTGAGTTAACATCGCTGCATCAATTGTCGCTTGCATCGCAGGATTAACAACCTCTACCGCTGCAATTGGCGCTACCTTTGGCAAATCAATTCCTATTGCCTGGGCAACTTCTACAGTATTTTGTATAATAGCAGCTTTTTGTGTTACATCAGGTGCAATGTTCATCGCTGCGTCTGTAACAAAAATAAGACGATCGTAATTTGGAACTTCAAACGCTGCAACATGTGAAAGCACGCTGCCCTTACGAAGTCCCCACTCTTTATTTAATACAGCTTTCAAAATATTTGCTGTTGGGATGTTCCCCTTCATTAGCACATCTGCTTCGCCATTGCTTACAGATTTAACAGAAAGTTCTGCAGCCTCAGCACTTGACGCTGCTGCAATCACTTCAATATGTTCTGAAGTTTGTAACCCATGCTCTTGTAGCATCCCTATTATTTTCTCTTGATTTCCATATAGACGAAATTGAGCTAGCTGTAACTTGATTGCTTTCGCTACAGCTTCAATTACTTCATGATCTTCAGCTACTGCTACAGCCACAGTTTTTTTAGGCTGTCCTGCTGCTTGATCAATTAAATGTTCTAACTTCATATTTTGTAATCAACCCTTTCCGTCGTCCCTCGTCTATTCATTAAGCAAATACCGTGCCAACTTTCAAAAGTGGTCTTACCAATAATGAAAACGCATTCAAAATGCAGTAAAATCAATACTTTGGAAAACAACGAAATATTCTGTCTCGTTTTGTCGCTTTTTGTATACCACGCAATAAATTGCACGGTACGCAATTTATTGCATGCTATTTTTTGCACAGTCATACTTTTCTAACTTGTAATATAAGTTTCGAACTGAAATTCCTAACGCTTTTGCAGTCTTCGTTTTGTTCCCATCAAATTTCTCTAAATATTCACGGATAATATTCCCCTCAAATTCTGTCACTAGGTGTTCAAGGGCCTTCTCTTCTAATTCAGGTAATAAATTATTTTGTTTCGTCTCTACTTGTTCTTCTTTATGTAAAGGCGGTAAATGATGTACATCAATATATATTTCGTTATAATTCATAAAGATAATAGCTCGTCCTAAAATATTTTCAAGTTCCCTAACATTCCCTGGCCATTCATATGATTGTAAATACGAAACGGCTGAATCGGTGAGTCCTTCTACATTACGACCATAATCTTGATTAATTTTTTGAATTAACCTTTCTGCAATCGCTGGTATATCTCCTTTACGCTGACGAAGGGAAGGAATTTGAATCGGGATTTTATTTAAACGATAATATAAGTCCTCTCTGAACTCTCCTTCTAGAATACCCTTTTCTAAATTCACATGTGTTGCTGCAATTACCCGGACATTAATCGGTATCGCTTTCGTTCCCCCTACTTTCACAATTTCTTTTTCTTGTAGCACACGAAGGAGCTTCGCTTGCGTATTTGCAGATAACTCTCCGATTTCATCTAAAAAAACACTTCCATTATTCGCTTCTTCAAAGAATCCTCGTTTCCCGCCTCTTTTCGCTCCAGAAAACGCACCTTCCTCATAACCGAATAATTCACTTTCTAATAAGGTCTCAGAAATAGCAGCACAGTTTACTCGTACAAACTTATTGTATTTTCGATTACTACTGTTATGAATAGCGTGTGCAAATAACTCTTTCCCCGTACCAGATTCCCCTCTAAGCAATACTGTTGCCGGTGTATTCGCTCCAAGTTTTGCTTGTTCAATAGCTGCCGTCGTTTCATCTGAATCACCAACAATATCATCAAATGAATATTTTGCTTCTAACGTTCGAATAATTTGTCTTGCCCTATTCAATTCATTTGTTAACTTTTGAATTTCTGATACATCGCGAATTACCCCGACGCTCCCTTTCAATATTCCATCGACAATAACCGGTGCTACGTTTACAATTACATCTCGCTTTTTTTGCCCAATCTTCATATGTATTCCTCGTACCGCTCGGCGCGTCCGAAGTACTTTCATATGCATACTTTCACCTTCCACAATATCAGTTGTAGCCGGCTTCCCAATAATTTCTTCTTCAGTCAAACCCGTTAACTTCGTATAAGCAGGGTTTATAACTAGTCCTCTTCCTTTCTCATCAACAACCGAAATTGCTTCCTCAGATGAGTTAATAATCGCCTCAAGTAGCGTTTGAATTTCTTTTAAGTCTGTAACTTCTTCCGCTAAATCTACAACTTCTGTAATGTCTTTAAAAATCGCAAATGCCCCTTGAACCTCCCCACCTTCTTTTAATATCGGAATACGCGTTGTAATAATCTTTTTTTCATTCTCTAACGTCAGTTCATGATTCACTTCTATTTTTTTCGTGCGTATAATACGAAGCAACTTACTCGTTGGAATAACTTCTAAAATATATTTCCCTATTGCTTCCTCTTTTTTATATCCAGTAATACGCTCTGCGCTTTTATTAAACAGACGAACTTGTCCCTCTTGGTCTATAACAATCATACCGTCATGCGTTGAATTTAAAATTAAATTCCCTTGTTGCGTCTGTTCTTCTAGCTTTCCAATTAAGCTTTCCTTCTCATGCGCTAATCTCGTAACAATTTTTGCAATATCCCCTGGTATAAGAAGGGTGTCTTTATGCTTGCTTCCCAATAAAACTTTATGTAAATCATAATCACCTGTCATATCAAACATTACATCAATATGCATAGAAAGAAACGGAGTTACACTATCACCAATCGGAACCCCATATTCCTTTGCGATTTGTAATCCTTTCGCAATTGGATTACTATCAATAACTCCTATAATTTGAAATATATTCGAATTTTGCAACAGACTCAGCAGTGTACTCCCACCTTCACCTGCTCCAACAATTAACACATTTTGTTTCATACATTACACTTCCTCTCGAAGTATCTCTGCAAAATTTTTCACATTCTTATCTTACTCGTTCAGCAACCTCTTGACAAACCCCCATTCCATATAACATCATTAAAATACACAAAATAATCTGAAAAGGAGCGTTATGTATGCAGCGTTACCTCGCTCTATTATTAGCACTCATCCCCATTTCATTAGCCGTGCTTGGTATTAAACTAATGAGAGATACTGTATTTGGGATTTTGTTCTCCCCAATCCCTATATTATGGTTACAATTTTTAATCGGCGCTCTTTGCTTCGCACTCGGGTTTTATATCTTCGGCGGCTTCGTCTTACACAGAGATCGTAAGAGAAATAAAGTACAAGCACGCTTCAGAAGATAAAACAAAGTTTTCACATATCATAAATAAAAAATGAGACCATTATATTAGGTCTCATTTTTTTATCGGTAATAAAGTTCTTGCTGTTTCAGGATAATCAGTAATAATCGCTGATATATTCATATCAAAATATTTACGCATAAGCGTTTCTTCATTTATCGTGTAAGGACGAACCTCCACACCACTTCCCATCGTTAATTCAGCGATAGCATCTTGAAGATAACGATAATTCGGATGTACTGCAGTAGCACCCATCTTTTTTGCATATGCCCACGGGCTATGCAAACCTTCACGATACAAAATAGCTGTTTGAATATCAGGAGCCATCATATGACATCGCTTCATACTGTAGTGATTAAAGGAAGAAAACACAATCCGATCCTCTAGACTAAACTTACGTACAAGTGTTATAACCACTTCTTCTAAACCTCTGTATGGGATTTTATTATTTTTCAGTTCAATATTGAGTAGCAATTTCGTTTTTGCGAGCCATTCTAACACCTCTTCTAGAAGAGGTATTTTGCAAAAACCTACTTTGTCACCGAATTTATAACTCGCATCCAACTTACATAAATCCTCATATAAATAATTTCGAACCGCACCTTTTCCATTTGTTGTCCGATCCACCGTTTCATCATGAATAACGACAACTTTTCCATCTTTCGTGAATTGAACATCGAGTTCAATTCCATCTGCCCCGAAAGCCTCCGCCGCTTCAAATGAAATCATTGTATTTTCCGGATACGTTCCCGCCGCACCACGATGTGCAAATATAAGAGTCATCCTCACTCCCCCAATCTTATGCTATACTATACGAAAAAGGAGGTACTTCTATGAGACCATTACAAATTTCTCCAGACACTGCAGTCCGCCTATCAAAAGCGTTAGGTGTTCCACTTGAACAACTTATGCATATGCCACAGCATATTTTAATCCAAAAGTTAGTTGAATTAGAAAAACAAAATAAAGACGAAGAATAATATAGTCCTGTTTTGCAGGGCTTTTTATTATCATCTATTATATCATGGATGACTTCCCCGCTAAAATCCTTTAACAGATGTACTACGATGCGATTTAGCCTTTACTTCATCATTTAATAATGAATTATATATCTTCTTTTTTGTTACAAGTCATAAAGAAAGCAGAATATTTATTCACAAGTCACCATTGCCCCCTTAAAGCAAGGTAATAAAATAACTAGAAGCCCTTCATATTATTTTTTATTGAACGTGCGGAGTATCCCCTGATTCGTATAGTTCTTTCGCTTTTTCCTCCCCGAATGTAGTTAAAATATAATGTTGCTCTTCTACCGCATCCATCGCTCTAGTGGCTTTACAAACATTCCCCTCTTGAGCATCCGAGAAAAAATTGTGATCTTCTACAATTTTACTAAAATCTTTTTTCACCCATCTATCAGCAATTGCTACAAGCTCATTTTTCTTCGCAAAACTACTCTTATTTATGATTTTTTTAATTTTTCAGCGTTATTTTGAATCATTGGGATGGATCCCGATTTTCGTTCTGCCACTACTTTTTGATGAGTCATGTGATACATCGCTGTAATGACTTCGCTTTCAGTAGAATTTTCAGTAACATACACATCAACAAAGACTCCATCTACCTCTCTACCTACTATCGTTGGGTCTTCTTTTTTATCTATTTGAGCACTCACTTCTTTATCTACTGGATTATCGGCAAGCTCTAACATTCCAAATGTAACTGCAACAGCAAGAACTCCCATAGCTGCTACTATTCCTAGCCAAGTTAATATTTTGTTTTTCATTTTCCTTCTCCCTCTGTATACCTATTTAATTACCTTAAAAAACTCACTTATATGTAATATTACTAAAAACAGGTTTTATTTTCCATAATATCAAACAACCCTTTTTATCTACCCAAATAATTTTGATAAAATCGATATCACTTCTCCCTCTTTTTCTCAACAAAATAAAAAGACCAACGAATTCTAAAATTCATTGGTCATTAAATAAAAGTTTATTGGTTTTAAAATTGATATCGAGTATAAATTTCAAGAATTATTAAGCTCTATTAAAACTTAAATCCCTTACTACTTTTCCTCTCAGCTAGCCTTATGTTCAAGTCTTAGCTTATCCGCAACCATTGCGATGAACTCGGAATTCGTAGGTTTTGCTTTTGACATAGATACTGTATAACCACCGCTATATCAAGGCATTGTATATTTCATAACTATCATTAAATGCTTCTATTTATTGGTTAGAAGTGCAAAATTTATCGCTTATCTAAATTTGATTGTATCATCTATTCAAAGTACCTTCAATAAAAAAAGGTAATGGACATTATAAAAGCTTATGATTAGATATTTTTCAAACCCTACACCTTACAGCAAGTCTTAAAAAGATTAAATATAATAGTCAGGATTTTCATCCATTTTAATTAAAAATCCTTCTAAAGAATCCGCTATTTTCTCATCTTCAGAGTAAATAGGACATTGACCTAATTCATTTTCCTCTTTAAATTTAATTGTTAAAAAATTCAATTCTGTTACTTCAAAAAACACTAATGATTCATCATCATCTACATCATCTAGGTTTGGATTATATTCATAAATATCTTGCCTTAAACGGAAATCTGCAACAGAAAAGGGGTCCATAAATCTGTTAAAAAAGAACTTACTTGATGCCTCTAAAAAACCATAACCAATTTCTATATAAAAATTTTTCAATTCTTTAGGGAATTTCATTTTTAATAAATCTTCTGCTTCCTCTATCTCTTCACTTTTTAAAGGATAGAAAATAGGTGTTTGGTCAGATTTTATACTTTCATCAGCTACAACACACTTTTTCAAAAAATTAAACATAATTTTTAATACCCCCTATTAAAGAAGTGCTGTTTTCAATGCTTCTTCAAGCATCGTATTAAAATCATTATATGTTTTCATCACTGTGCCAGATGGTTTATCAAGTTCTAAGTAAGTACCGTCAGATAAGTTTTTACAAAACCAAGCAATACTTGAATCTCCAAAGAAAAGATACTCTTTTTGAAATTCATTTTCATACCAAATCTCATTCGTGTCTATAAATCCACAAATCGGTTCGTTTCTTTCTGTTTCTAGTAAAGAAGGGTCAACTCCATAAATAACTAGTCCACCAAAATCTAAACCATTTATAATTTTAAGAAACTCCTCAAATTCACTCGGTAAATCAACATTAAATTTCTCTTTTGCATGTTCTCTTAATTTCTGAACTTCGCTATCTGTTGCTGGTGTGTTCAGATTAAAGTTAACACTTTTCAGTATATCTTCAATTTCTAAAATCGGATTTTTCCACATATAAATTTCACCATTGCTTCAGCTTGAATCTGTTCAAAAATTTCTTTTTCATTTCCCTCATAATTGTTTAACATTCTTAGAATTTCTGAAACCTTTGCGTCCATGCTGTTAACTCCTATCAATGATTTTAGAATTTAACTAATCTCAGTTTATAACACCATTCCAAACATCGACATCTTTATCATCTAAAATTGCTTTGATTTTATCTTTCTCAAAAACTACCAGATATTCATAAGGTAAGGCTAAAACTTGAATAATTGAAGGTCTAATTTTTAATAACTGATATGCGTAAAATGCTTCTAATTCATCTTCTGTTTCTTCTGTTTCTTCGACAGGACCGATATACCAACCAGAATCACCTTTTTCACAATCACTAGCCCTTTGTAAATAAACCTCATCTAGTTGCAACACGTTCTTTGCAGTCACTATTTTATCGCTAAACTTTATCATTTCACCCTCAATATTTAACTGACGTAAACAGTGTACTTGTTCTAATTGCACCCATAAAGCAATTGTTAAATCTTCTGTAGTATCCTTAAAAGGATTTTTTGTATAATCTGGGACAATAATACGATACCCATCTTCACATTTGGATAGAATAAAAAGAGACCAGCCAACTTGTATAGAAAATCCATCAACTAATTTGCTATCTTCTACTTTAGTTAGCAAATATAATAACTTTTCTATTTGAGGGCTTAAATGTTCTTCTGCTGTAGCTATTATATTTTTACCACCTATATTTTTAACTATTGTTTTCAATTGACTGCAACCTCTCTTTTATTGATTTTCTCAAAGCTTTTCTAGCCGTTACTTCACGTTCTAACATTTCCATTCTTATATTTTCGGGAACCTCTCCGTATCTAGGATGCCCCGGCCATGTACTCCAATCTTTTGCACCCTTAGAAGCATTTGTTGGTTTCCCAAGCCCTACAAAATTTTCATCCATATTAAGCACTTCTATTTGCTGTTCTCTCGGCAACGTATCAAACCCATCCATTTCTGTTATTTCTTTCATCGAAACAACATGGTCAGCTTCCAGTTTTTCAACTTCATAACCATATACAGGGTCAACTTTGGGTACATCTGTATTTACATTTTTTCTTACCCTATCATTAGGTGTTCTCTTCCTTAAATCTTTATATTCCTCTTTTGAAACCGCAAATTGATTTAATAAGTCTTTTGCTTCATGGTATGCACCACCAAGTTCATATTTTACAGAACTTCCCCCAACACCTTCATAGGCAAATCGATTCCCATTGTTTAACTTAAAATTATTTAATATATGTAGTGCGTTTCTATATCCAGCGGCATCAGTAATTTTAGAAACGCCCTTTGCTAAGTTTGCGGCTGTTGCTACCTTCCCTGCTTGTCCTGCTTTACTAAGACCTTTATCACCAATAAAACCTGTTAATAATGATGCTACACCATAGGCAGCATAATGCATTCTACTTTCCATATCTCCATTTTTGAAATTATTTATATATGAATCGGATAATGTGTTCCACATTGCAGGAAGGGTTTCATCGTAGTTTACAATTGCATCACTCATGTTTTCCCACGTCTCTGCATCACCCAATGCTTTAAGTCCTTCCCATGCATCTGTGACAGCATCTTCTACACCAGTAGAAATACCAGTCCATGCGTCACTTAAATCCTTTTTCTCTTCGTCCCAAGCTTTCTCAAAGTCAGATTTCGGCGGAAGTTTACCGCACATTGCACCCTCTTGGATATTACCATCATAAAGTTCATCAGCATTACGAAACTTTTCAGCAGCGTGCATTAGTTCTTCTGCAATCTTATCAAATTCCCGAAACACATTAAACATTTGAGGTTTTGTTTCATTAAACATCTGATAAAACCTTTGACTCGTTGCACCATTCCACATTAAAGCTACGTATTCCGTTTGGTTATATAAATCTTTATGTATCTGTTCTAACCTATTTTTAGTTTCAAGAACAAGCTTTGCTGACTGTTCTAGCCGTTCTGGCGTAACCTTTATTTGCGTCATGCCACCCCTTCTCCATACAATATTTTACAAACAAATTATATCACGTGAAACTATTTTACTGTCCTAAATATTCGGATTTTCTAGTAAAAAATTTAATCCATTCCTTTTAAAGAAGTTGAAATGAAGCTGTCTGCTATATAAAAAGCAAATAAACACGAGAACCCTATCAAAATATAATTCCCCCTAATCTTCTCTTTGCAGAATCAAGTATTCACCTTACTCTTTCAGGGTGATTTATATAATATAAAGTGAAACTTTAATCAATGGGGGTTTTGTTCATCCCTCCACTGATTATCACCCCTCACCAATCGGGCGTTTACGGGCAGCAGGGCTTCCACCTAACTTCTTTGCTCACGCCGAATTTTGAGGTGGGAGTCTTACTGCCCGGCAAATAGCGGGATAAATCACCTAAATCTCGATATAATAATTGTGTGCTTTCTATCAACAAAAAACCTCCTAATTATTAGGATCTGAATTTCAATCCAATAATTAGAAGGTTTTTAAATTAACCGCCAATTACCTATGTACTTTATTGCCTACATATGTAATTCGTTGGTTATTAAATTTTGTTATGAAATTAATACGACAACATTTACGAAGCCTTATGTTCAAGTCTTAGCTTATCCGCAACCATTGCGATGAACTCGGAATTCGTAGGTTTTGCTTTTGACATGGATACAGTATAACCAAATAAGGACGAAATAGAATCAATATTCCCACGGCTCCAAGCTACTTCAATTGCGTGACGGATTGCGCGCTCGACACGGCTTGCTGTTGTATTATATTTCTTTGCAATATCTGGATATAATACTTTCGTAATAGATCCTAGTAATTCGATATCATTGTACACCATAGAGATTGCTTCTCGTAAGTACATGTACCCTTTAATATGAGCGGGTACACCAATTTCATGAATGATACTTGTAATACTCGCATCTAAGTTTTTCGGTTTTCCATCGATTGTTGTTGCTGATCGGAAAGATGGTAATGGACGTTTAATAGTAGCACTTTCCTTACCACTAACTTGACGAATATGACTTGTTAAATTCTCCATATCAAATGGCTTTAATATGAAATATGATGCCCCTAAATCAACCGCTTTTTTCGTCACATCTTCTTGTCCGAATGCTGTCAACATAATAACGCTAGGTTGTCTTAACCTCTCAATATGTCGCATTTTCTCTAGCACAGCTAGACCATCTAAATGTGGCATAATAATATCTAAAACGAGTATATCAGGCTGCTTTTCTTTCAATAAGTTTAAACATTCTTGACCATTGTAAGCAATTCCGATAACTTCCATATCATCTTGGGCAGCAACATAACTCTCTAGCATCGATACCAATTCTTTATTATCATCCACAAGACATACTTTAATTTTTTCCACAGTTTTTCCTCCCTTACCGAATCGATTCTTCCGACATGTGTAAGCTTCTAGGCTACATGAATTGTTCGACAATTGTGTGAAAATTCCCTTTAAAGTTTCTTACTTTCCGATAAAATCACAAAAAAATATGTTTATCGTTCATTTTTTTACTTTCGCAACACATTCCATCATAGAATTACAGCGAAACGTTCAACCCTTTGCTTATATCTTACAACAAAAAACAGCTCTTGCGGAGCTTTTACAAAATTTCAACGAATTTTTCAAAAGAAAAGCGAGCTAATATGTATTAGCTCGCTTTTTTCTCTTGATCATAAATATTAATTCCAGCCTCATGTAACATCCATTCAATATGAACACCGTATCCTGACGTTGGATCATTTACAAATACATGTGTAACCGCACCAATTACTTTCCCATTTTGTACAATCGGACTTCCACTCATTCCTTGTACAATACCACCCGTTTTTGCTAGTAAACGTTTATCTGTCACTTTTATAACCATACCTTTTGTAGCTGGGAACTTTTGTGGTACCGTACTAACAACTTCAATATCAAACGCTTCCACCTTATCTTGATCAATAACTGTTAATATTTTCGCTGGCCCTTCTTTTACTTGATGGGATAATGCGATAGGCATTGCTTTATCCATTATGCCGTTTGTCATATCTGTGTTTAATTTCCCAAAAATACCATACGGGCTATTTATTGTAATATTACCAATCACTTCACGATCCGGTGAAAATCTTGCTAATTTTTCTCCCGGGTTCCCGTGACTTCCTCTTTCAATAGACGTTACTGTCGAACGCATAATTTGTCCATCTTCTACTTGAATTGGCTTTTTTGTATCATTATCGGAAATTACATGACCAAGCGCTCCATATTTCATAGAATCTGGATGTACAAATGTCATCGTTCCGATACCAGCTGCTGAATCACGAATATACAGTCCAATTCGGTAAGAGGATTCACCATTGTCTTTTTGTGGTGTTAGCTTAGCACGAATATATTTTCCATCTCTTAATAAAACAAGATTAAGCGGTTCACCTGTTTCTCCACTATTATGAATAAATGGTGCTACATCACTCATTCTTTCAATTGTTTTACCATTGATTTCAGTAATCATATCTCCAATCTGTACACCAGCTGTTTCACCAGGAGATACTTTACCCTTTTCAGTTTGAATTAAATGATGGCCTACAACAAGTACACCTTTTGTGTTCAATTTTACACCAATCGATTGTCCACCTGGAATAACTTTAAAATCTTTTAATACTTTCACATTTACTTTTTTCACTGGAAAACCAGCAAGTTGAAACACCATATCAGCTTCACCATTTTGGTGAGAATTTACCATAAGTTCTTGTTCATTTGAACTTACAGTAAATACATTACGATTTGTAGATGCAGCCTTAAAAACTGGTAATGATGCTATTTCTGATTGTTGTCCTTCAAAAACAACAAGTTGCTTCGGCGATGAAATAAACGTTCGAAGCGGTTTAAAACATCCAATAAAAACTAGAGAAACAAGGAGACAAAGACCTATTATTTTTCGAAATCTTTCTAATTTCAATTTGTTCACTCTCCTCGCTCCTACCCCACATTCAGCCTCTTGGCTTCACTTTTTAATCTCTCCTTGCAGCGCTTTATTTATAACCGGAAGAATTAAGAAATCGTCATTTGAGAAAAAAAAGCTATCCATTACTGGATAGCCTCTGCTGTCTGTTTGAAATGATGCGCTTGCGTAAGTAACTCTTTCGCATGCTCTGTCGTTAAATCTGTAATTTCAACACCAGAAATCATTCGAGCAATTTCTGTTACTTTTTCATCCGTACTTAACACAGTAACCGATGTAATCGTACGATCATTCGCCACTTGTTTTCTAATAAATAAATGAGAGTCCGCCATTGAAGCTACTTGAGGTAAGTGCGTAATACAAAGTACTTGCGAGTTTACTGATACACGATAAATTTTTTCCGCAATAGCCTGTGCAACCCGACCACTCACACCCGTATCCACTTCATCAAAAATAACAGATGCAACACCTTGATGCTTAGAAAAAATGCTTTTTAAAGCTAAAATAATACGAGATAACTCTCCGCCAGAAGCGACCTTTGAAAGTGGCTTTAACGGTTCACCCGGATTCGTTGAAATATAAAATTCCACATGATCGTAGCCATCCGCCGTAAGTTTTACCGGTGTTCCTTCCACGAGAGGTTCTTCTACATTTCCTACCCTCTTCATAATTCTCACTTCAAATTTCGTTTTTTCCATATATAGTTCTTTTAATTCTTGATGAATAGCGCTTGTAAGATGATCTGCAAGCTCATGACGCATAGTACTTAACAACGTTGCTTCTTTTACAATAACACCTTCTAATTTCGTTAACTGCTTTCTCGTCGTTTCAATATGTACGTCTTTATTTTCAATCGTAAAAATTTCTTGTTCAATTTTATCAGCATACGCTAAAATCTCTTCTACAGTATTTCCATACTTTCTCTTTAACATACGGATTTCATTCAAACGTGTTTCAATTTCATCTAGACGTTTCGGATCATATTCCATCATATCTAATTTTTCTCTAAGCTGGTATGCAACTTCTTCTAATAAGTAATAACTATTTGCAATAGAATCATGATTTTCTTGATACGCTTCATCTAAGTGCGTAATACTCTCCATTTGTCCCATTGCATTTCTTACGTGATCCAATCCCTGTCCGTCTCCACTTAACGAACGATACGCATCTCCTAATGCTTTATAAATCTTTTCAAAATTGGAGATTTTTAATCGTTCCTCAGTCAATTCATATTCTTCATCCATTTTTAAATCCGCCTTACGAATTTCTTCATGTTGGAATTGAATTAAATCTAGACGATGGGCCATTTGTTGTTCATTTTCACTTAAAGATTTCAGCTGTTTTTTTAACTTCTCATAGTCTGTATATACATTTTGATATATGCCCAATTGTTTAACAATGCGATTTCCATCAAAATGATCAAGCATAAACATATGACGCTCTTCATTCATTAAATCTTGTGTTTCATGCTGTCCATGAATATCAACTAGCGTTTTTCCAATCTCTTTTAATATGCTGAGTGTAACAAGTTTCCCATTTACACGACAGACACTTTTTCCGTTCGCAGCGATGTCACGCTTCAAAATAATCATGCCATCTTCTATTTCTATATCTAACTCTTCTGCCTTTGCGATACATGGATGCTTGTCATCTTCTACATAGAATAAGCCTTCTATCTCAGCCTTTTCTGTTCCATATCGAACAAATTCTGCTGAACCACGGCCACCAACAAGCAAACTAATTGCATCAATAATAATGGATTTTCCAGCTCCTGTTTCACCACTTAAAACGGTTAAACCTTTTTGAAAAGAAATATTTAATGCCTCAATAATAGCAAAGTTTCTGATCGATAATTCCGATAACAATGCCCCATTCACCTCGTTATAAACTAATCCCCTATTAAGGGCTTTTCTCAGTATTCTTCATTCAAATAGTTATACTATATGTTTGTATGTATAAATTACTCTTCTAACCCGCTCCATTGTACCAAACATTCGTTTTACGGGTCAATCCACCTATTTTCTAACTTCATTCAAAAAAAATAATGTATTGTATTTGAAAATCCGTATTTTTCGCCAATAAAAATATCTTGTTTACTTTCCACTTTACAGAGGAAAGTAAACAAGATTTTTCTGTTAAAGCATATTTAAGAAACGATCAGAGACAACACCTGTATCTTCAGGTGTACGGCAAATAATTAAGCAAGTATCATCACCACAAATGGTTCCGACGATCTCATCCCACTCTAAATGATCAATGAGTGCCCCAAGTGAATGAGCGTTACCAGGCAATGTTTTTAGCACAAGCATATGTCCTGCCGTGTCTAATTTTACAAATGAATCCACTAGATTTCGTTTTAATTTTTGCAACGGATTAAATCGTTGATCTGCTGGCAAGCTATATTTATAGCGGCCATCATGTAATGGCACCTTCACTAAGTGCAGTTCTTTAATATCGCGCGATACTGTTGCTTGCGTTACATTAAACCCCACATTACGTAAAATATCAACTAGTTCATCTTGTGTTTCAATTTCTTTGTTAGCAATAATTTCCCTGATTTTAATATGGCGCTGACCTTTATTCATACATTTGCACCTCACACTATCTCTTACCATAGTTTAAACATTGGTATACTTCATTTATTTATGTTACCGTATAATCCATTACTTGTACACAATTGTTTTTACAATCATTATACGATTACAACAAAAAGAGGAACAACATATGTTATTCCCCTTTCCCTTTTTGTTTTAGAACATCATGTGCTTCTGTAACAACTTGCTCAATAGAAACCGGAGAATGATTTTCGCCATTCTCACGCTCACCGTGCCACTTTAGATGAATTAAAAATTCAATATTTCCATCCCCGCCTGTAATTGGTGAGAATGTTAAACCTTCGATATTATAACCTTCCTTAAGAGCAAAATCGACAATCATTTCCACGACAGCTTCATGTACTTTTCTATCACGAACAATGCCTTTTTTCCCGACTTGTTCTCGTCCAGCTTCAAACTGAGGTTTAATCAATGCAGCTACATCACCATTTGGCATAAGCATTGTTTTTAAAACTGGCAATATAAGCCTTAATGATATAAATGAAACATCAATACTTGCAAACTGCGGTAAACCACGCTCTAAATCTGCCGGTGTCACGTAACGGAAGTTCGTTCGTTCCATCACAACAACACGCTCATCTTGACGCAATTTCCACGCAAGTTGATTATATCCTACATCTAATGCGTAGGATAACTTCGCCCCATTTTGAAGCGCACAGTCTGTAAAACCACCAGTTGATGAACCAATATCTATCATAACCTTATCTTGTAAATCAAGTTGAAATGTTTCTAATGCCTTTTCAAGCTTATAACCACCACGGCTTACATACGGCATGACTTGCCCTTTCACCGTAATCTCCGTATCTTGTGAGATTTTCTCCCCTGGCTTATCGAGTCTCATTTCATTCGCATATACAAGACCTGCCATAACAGCACGTTTAGCCTTCTCACGCGTTTCTATAAGTCCTCGCTCTACTAATAGTACATCTACTCTTTCTTTTTTTACGCTCATTTGTTACGCCCTTTTTTGTTTTGATGGAATCATTGTATGAATACGGTCTACAACAGCATCTGTTGTTAAACCAATTTCTTCTAACAGTTTTGTTACACTACCATGCTCTATGAAGCGATCAGGAATACCCATTCGTTCAATTAAAGCACTATGGTATCCGTTCTCAGAAGCAAATTCAACTACTCCCGTTCCAAAGCCACCGATTAAACAAGCCTCTTCAATCGTTAAAATCGGTATATTTTTCCCTAAAAGCTCATGTAAATATGCTTCGTCCATCGGCTTAATAAAGCGAGCATTCACTACTTTCACTGATACTCCAGCTTGTTCAAGACGCTCAGCTGCTTCCATTGCCATCGGGATTGTCGTACCAAACGTTAAAATTGCTGCTTGTGTGCCTTCTTTTAACGTTTCCCATGTACCGATTGGAATCGCCTTTAATTCTTCATCCATTTGAACGCCAAGTCCATTTCCGCGTGCATAACGTAAAGCAATCGGTCCATCTTCGTATTGCATCGCTGTATATACTAAATGTTGACCTTCATTTTCATCTTTCGGCATCATAAGCACCATATTCGGCAAGTGACGTAAAAACGCGATGTCAAATACACCTTGATGCGTTTCACCGTCTGCTCCTACTAATCCAGAGCGATCTATTCCAATGAAAACATTTAAATTTTGGCGACAAATATCATGAACAACTTGGTCGTATGCTCTTTGTAAAAATGTTGAATAAATTGCTAAGAACGGCTTCATCCCTTGTGTTGCCATACCAGCTGCCATTGTTGTAGCATGCTGCTCTGCAATACCTACATCAATCATGCGATCCGGAAATTCTTTTTGGAATTTCTCAAGTTTCGATCCAACAGGCATTGCAGGCGTAATTGCAACGATACGTTCATCCGTTCTCGCTAGCTTAAGCACTGTTTCACTAACAACAGCACTCCATGCTGGTGCAACTTCTTTCGGTTTAACGAAGTCACCTGACTCAATTTTATACGATCCTGTTCCATGCCAAGTTCCAATAACGTCACTTTCAGCTGGTTTATAACCTTTTCCTTTTTTCGTAATAACATGAACAAGTACTGGGCCTTTTGTTTTCTTTGCATATTGCAACGTTTCGAATAACTTTTCATAATCATGCCCATCGACCGGACCTAAATATGTAAAGCCTAATTCTTCAAAAAAGACGCCTGATACTAGTAAATATTTTAGACTATCTTTTATTTTCTCTGCTGTCGCAGCAACTTTCCCGCCGACTGCTGGGATTTTCTTCAATATATACTCTAGTTCATCTTTTACCCAATGGTACTTCCCTGCGGTACGTAAACGACCAAGTACATTATGAAGTGCACCGACGTTTGGTGCAATTGACATTTCATTGTCATTCAAAATAACAATCATGTCCGTTTTTTCATGCCCAATGTGGTTCAATGCCTCTAAAGCCATTCCGCCTGTTAATGCACCATCGCCAATGATTGGTATAACGTATTCTTCCGTTTTCTTTAAATCACGTGCTAGAGCCATTCCCATTGCAGCAGATAACGATGTCGAACTATGACCAGTTTCCCAAACATCATGCTCACTCTCGCAGCGTTTTGGAAAACCACATAGACCTTGGTATTGCCTTAATGTGCCGAATTCTTTCGCACGCCCTGTTAAAATTTTATGTACATAGGATTGATGTCCTACGTCCCATAAAAACTTATCTTTCGGACTATCAAATAATTTATGCAGAGCAATTGTGAGTTCTACTACACCTAAATTAGGTGCAATATGTCCACCTGTTTGAGAGAGCTCTTCAATTAAAAACTTACGAATATCCTCACTCAACCCCTCTAGTTCACTGATAGACATATCTTTCAAAAAACTAGGGTTTTGAATTTGCGTTAGATCCACATGGATCACTCACTTTCATTTCATAATCTGTCAACATGTCAAATATTATAAGAAACATTTACACAACACAAGAAATTATCTTTTCTATTCTTTTTATCTTGTCCTGCTTTCAGAAAACACTTCCATTTTTTCACTTATCATATTATACATCATATTTCTTTACGTGATGAAAAAAATAGCCGCTAACACGAAGTGATAACGGCAATGTAATCTACATATATTTTTGCCAATAACAAGAAAAGAAAAACCTTTCCTACATTTATATCATAAAATGATGAATGACTCAACAAATGGAAACGCTGTTATATTAGTTATTACGTTTTGCGATTAAATCACAAATAGATAGTAAATATTCATCTTGTAATTGTAAGGAGCTAATAGAATCTTTTGCTTTTGCAATTTTCTCCTCTAAAATAGATTTTGCTCTATCTACAGTAAATAACGTCGTATATGTGCTCTTCTCGTTGGAAGCATCACTACCAATCGGTTTTCCAATCTCTTCTTCTGTTCCTTCTACATCCAAAATATCATCTCTAATTTGGAAAGCTAGACCGATATATTTCGCAAATGCAAGTAACTTCTCTTCTTGCTCTTCTGTAGCATCAGAAAGTATCGCACCTGCAAGTACAGCAAACTCAAGCAGTTTACCTGTCTTATGATTATGAATGTACTCTAATTCATTAATTGTAAGTCGTTTTCCTTCAGCTTCCATATCTGCCACTTGTCCAGCAACCATTCCTTCAGGTCCTGCTGCTTTCGCAAGCTCAAGTACAAGTCTTACTTTTTTTTCAGCAGAGATTTCTTTTTGCCCATATGCCATAATAACTTGAAAAGCATATGTCAACAAACCATCTCCTGCTAAAACTGCCATTGCTTCACCAAATACTTTATGATTGGTAGGCTTTCCTCGTCTTAGATCATCATCATCCATACAAGGTAAATCATCATGAATTAACGAATATGTATGAATCATTTCAAGGGCACAAGCTGCACCCACTCCAAGATTTCTTTCTTTCCCAAACGCTTGTAACGTTGCAAATAAAAGTAACGGGCGGAGACGTTTCCCACCCGCTTCCAAAGAATATGCCATCGCTTCACGAAGCACATTTGGACATTGTAATTCATTTGCATAGCTTACAAGCTTTTCTTCTACGAAAGTTTTACTCTCTTTCAAAAAAGCATCAAAAGCTATATGTGTCACTATGCTTCATCTCCTAAAGCAGTAAACGGTTTAAGCTCTCCATCTTCCCCAAGGATAACTGCCATTTGTTCTTGTACATCTTTCAATTTCTCATCACAAAGCTTAGATAATTCCATGCCTTCCTTAAAATAAGAAATTGCTTCCTCTAAAGGTACATCACCTTGTTCAAGCTTAGAAACGAGATGCTCAAGCTGCGAAATTGCTTCTTCAAAGCTTAACTTATTTTCCATTATTCAATTCACGCTCCTCTATGCTTGATACGCTACAATCTAGTATTCCATCTTGTAATTGAACCGAAACAGCATCTCCAAGGCTAACATCTTTCACGCTTTTTAATACTTGTTTCTCTTCATCGTATACAAGCCCATACCCTCTCATCATTACTTTAAGCGGGCTTAATACCTCAAGCTTTTGAGCCGCTCTCACAAATACGAACTCCTTCGTTTGAAGTAATGTTTGCATTTCACGTTGCAACTGCTTTTGCAACGTTTCAATTGCCGTTTTCGTTTGTATAATTTTTTGAGATGGGTGGTGCTTTTCTAAATAAAATGAAAGTTGCTTTAATTGATTTACTTTTTTATCTATATAACGCTCTTTCGCTAAAACAAGTTGTTCAAGAGCCCTGTCTAACTGCTCTTCTTTTTGCTCGTACACTTGCCTTGGATAACGGAACGCATAAGATTTTTGTAACACTTGCAGTTTTTCTTCTTTTTTATGTACTCTCTCTCTCATTGCTCTTTGCAATCTCAGAGTTCTTTGTAATACCTTTTCTTGTAACTCTATAGTATTAGGTACCGCCAGCTCAGCTGCTGCAGTCGGTGTTGGTGCACGTAAATCCGCGACAAAATCTGCGATTGTAAAATCTGTTTCATGGCCTACAGCCGAAATAATCGGAATCTCACTTGTGAAAATTTCTCTTGCAACTACTTCCTCATTAAAGGCCCATAATTCTTCAATAGAGCCTCCACCACGTCCAACAATTAAAACATCAATATCTCCCATTTCATTCGCTGTACGAATTGCTTGTACAATCGAGGGAGCTGCTGACTCCCCTTGTACAAGTACAGGAAATACAATAACATTTCCAATTGGATAACGACGTTTAATTGTTGTTATAATATCGCGAATTGCTGCTCCTGTTGGCGACGTGATTACACCTATTGTTTTAGCATACGGAGGAATTATTTTTTTATAAACTTGAGAAAACAAGCCCTCTTCCTCTAAACGAACTTTTAATTGCTCATAAGCTAAATGCAAGTTTCCAATTCCGTCAGGCTGCATGTCTTGAATATAAATTTGATAAGAACCACTCGCCTCGTAAACAGAAATCTTTCCTTTTACAAGTACTTTCATTCCATTTTCCGGTCTGAATTTAATGTTACGATTGTGACCCGCAAACATAACCGCTGCAATTCTTGCATTTTCATCTTTCAATGTAAAATACATATGACCACGACTATGATATTTAAAGTTGGAAATTTCTCCTTTTAACCAAACAGACTGTAAATGCGGATCATACTCTATTTTTGTTTTAATATAGCGTGTTAATGCTGTAACGGTTAAATATTGTTTCTCCATTTCTCTCTCCTCATAGCCGATTCAAATTATTGACAAACAACACCTGCACGCTTTGCAGACTCCACAGTGTTGTGAAGAAGCATTGTAATAGTCATTGGGCCGACTCCTTTTGGCACAGGCGTAATGTAACCTGCAACGTCTAATACATTGTCAAAATCAACATCACCACAAAGTTTGCCTGTTTCTAAACGGTTAACACCAACATCAATTACAACCGCACCCTCTTTAATATAGTCAGCTGTTACCATTTTCGGTCGTCCAACGGCTACGATTAAAATATCAGCTAACTTCGATAATTCTTTTATATTTTGCGTCTTAGAATGACAATATGTGACAGTTGCATTTTCATTTAAAAACAGTTGCCCCACTGGTTTACCAACAATATTACTTCTTCCAATTACAACAACATGCTTTCCAGAAATATCAAGATTCGTTTCTTTTACTAATTCTAAAATGCCATGCGGTGTACATGGAAGGAATGTGTCTTGTCCCGTCATCATACGTCCTACGCTGATTGGGTGAAATCCATCTACATCCTTTTCCGGTGAAATTCTTTCAATGATAGCTTTTTCTTCAATATGTTTTGGTAAAGGTAATTGTACCAATATGCCATTAATGCGGTCGTCTCCATTTAAGCGATCGATTTCAGCAAGCAAACGCTCCTCAGTAATCGTTTCAGGAAGTTCAATTAGCTCTGAATAGATTCCTACTTGCTCACAGCCTTTTTCTTTTCCTTTTACATAAGAACGAGATGCTGGATCTTCTCCAACTAAAATAACTGCTAATCCTGGTACAATCCCTTGCTCTTTTAACTTCACAACTTTTTCTTTTAATTGTGCTCGTTTTTTCTCCGCAACTTCATTTCCTTTGATGATTACTGCTACCATTTTAAGTTTCCCCCTTAAAGAAATTACAGTGTATCTTTTATATTAGATAAAACGCCGTTAATAAAACGACGAGATTCCTCATCCCCAAATGTTTTTGCGATTTCAATTGCTTCGTTAATTGTTACATTGTGCGGAATTTCTTCCATGTATTTCATCTCACACACAGCTACACGTAAAATACTGCGATCAACAATACTAATACGCTCAAGCTTCCACTTTTTTAAATTTTGACGAATTGCTGCGTCAATCTCTTCTTTGTTGTCTACAAATCCTACAACAAGTGATTCTAGAAACTCATTTGTTTCTTCGCCTTCATCTAGCGTATTTTCCACCGCTACTTTCGGTTCCAATTCACCTGTAATATCCATTTGGTATAATGCTTGCATTGCTCTTTCTCTAGCCGTCCTACGTTTCATTGTAACTCTCCTTTATACTTCAAGTCTTTCCTTATGTTTTGTTATATTATTATAATTTATAAGCCGTCAATTCACTTACTCTTGCAGTTTTCATTGATTTTCCAACCTTATAATACAATGATAATAACACAATTTATCGTTTCACACACGGGGTACAAGGCTGAAAAATAATAAAAAGATTAACTTCAAGTTCCATATCTTATCACAATGTACGTTTTTTGGAAAAATGAAACATACCGTTTTATTTTTCTTTTTTTTTGAAATAGTATAACAATTAGAGGGTTTTAATTTGTGAAGAAATGAAACGATAAAAAAGATGCCTATTTTACTAGGCACCTTTTTCCACTCTTACACTGGTTCGATTTCTGTTTTTTGTGTTTCGAATGTTACGCCAACGATGTGAACGTTCACTTCTTTTGGCTCAAGTCCTGTCATTGTAAAGAGTGCTTGGCGAATATTGTCTTGAATTTTTTGTGCAACAACCGGAATCGCTACACCAAAATACATCACAACATAAAGGTCAACAATAATATCTTCGTTTGCCAATTCAACCTTTACACCTTTACCATGATTTTTCTTACCTAACTTCTCAACAACATCTGTAGCAAAATTACCACGCATTGCCGCTACACCTTCTACTTCAGCAGCTGCAATACCTGCAATTACTTCGATTACTTCTGGTGCAATTTCTACTTTTCCAAGAGTTGTATCTTGACCCATATCTAACATATGTTCAGCCATGAAAAAAACCTCCTTTAATGTATCACTGCGTCACAAGTTCATGCTCTTCCAAAAATTTCGTGTTAAACTCACCTTTTACAAAATCAGGATGCTCTAGCAATTGCAAATGGAACGGGATTGTTGTATGTACGCCTTCAATGACAAACTCACTGAGCGCTCGCTTCATTTTTGCAATTGCCTCTTCACGTGTTTTTCCGTGAACAATTAATTTAGCAACCATCGAATCATAGAAAGGTGGTATTGAATATCCCGGATATACAGCTGAATCGACGCGAATACCAAATCCGCCTGGTGGTAAGTACATTTCTACTTTACCTGGAGATGGCATAAATTTTTTGGCAGGGTTTTCCGCATTAATTCGACATTCCATTGCCCAACCATTAAATTGTACTTCTTCTTGCTGTAACGATAACTTTTCTCCAGAAGCAACAAGAATTTGTTCTTTAATTAAATCCATCCCTGTTACCATTTCAGTAACTGGATGTTCAACTTGGATTCTCGTATTCATCTCCATGAAATAAAAGCTTTTCGTTTTATATTCATAAATAAACTCAACCGTACCAGCACCTGTATAATCAACCGCTACCGCCGCTTTAACTGCTGCCTCACCCATTTGCTTGCGAATATTCTCATCAAGTGCAGGTGATGGACTTTCTTCTAATAGTTTTTGCAGACGGCGCTGAATTGTACAATCACGTTCTCCTAAATGAATGGCATTTCCATGTGTATCTGCCATTATTTGAATCTCAACATGGCGGAAATCTTCAACGTACTTCTCCAAGTATACACCAGGGTTCCCAAAAGCGGTACTGGCTTCTTGCTGTGTAATTTGAATTCCTTTTACAAGCTCTTCTTCATGGCGCGCAACACGAATACCTTTTCCGCCGCCACCTGCAGTCGCTTTAATGATAACTGGATATCCAAGTTGATTAGCAAGCTCGATCGCTTCTTCGGTATTTTTAATAATCCCTTGTGAACCTGGTACAATCGGAACCCCTGCTTCTTTCATTGTATCACGTGCAACGTCTTTTGTGCCCATCTTTGAAATGGCTTCTGGGCTTGGACCGATAAAAATCAAGTTACACTCACGGCATAATTCTGCAAAATCTGCATTCTCTGCTAAAAATCCATATCCCGGATGAATTGCATCACAACCTGTTAATTTCGCAACACTAATAATGTTCGTCAAATTTAAATAGCTTTCTTTTGAAATCGTTGGTCCAACACAATACGCTTCATCTGCAATTTGCACATGAAGTGACTCTTTGTCTGCTTCTGAATAAATTGCAACTGTTTCAATATCCATTTCTTTACAAGCACGAATAATTCGTACAGCAATTTCCCCACGATTGGCTATTAATACTTTTTTTATCATCACAAAGACTCCCTTATTACGCTTTTACAAGAAATAGCGGTTGTCCATACTCAACAAGCTGTCCGTTATTAACAAGAATCTCAACAATTTCGCCCTCTACATCTGCGTCAATTTCGTTAAATAATTTCATAGCTTCAACAATACATACGATAGAATCTTTCGATACTCTGTCCCCAACACTTACATATTGAGGTGTATCAGGCGAAGAAGAGGAATAAAATGTCCCTACCATCGGTGATGTGATTTTATGTAGGTTTTCATCTTGAACAACTTTCTTCTCTTCTTGTTTTGGCGCTTCTACTTGCGCTGCCGCTACTGCTGTTTCTACTTCGACAGATGCTGCTGGCTGTACTACCTGTTTCGTTACCGGTGCTTGCACAGTAACTATTTCATTACCACGTTTTTTCATTTTGATTGTTGTACCGTCTTTTTTGTATTCAAATTCATCAATATTAGAGCTATCAATTAATTTAATTAATTCACGAACTTCTTGAATTTTAAACATGTAAAATCCACTCCCATACTCTTGTTTGTCCCGTTTTTACAGATTGGCATCAAACTGATTTACTGTAAAAATACGATGTATTCTATTAGAAAATTTATTCCTATGACATTTACTAATAGAAATATTTACTATTCCCATCTTACGCTAAATTTTTTAAACATTCCAATTTATATTTCTTTATTATAAATCGAAACTCCTGTAAAAATATTATTCCACCAAAAAATTATTACCTAGTAATAATACCAAGTTTCACACAAAATTGGCAAGACCACTTCCTAAAAAACATTCTTTACTTTTTCAAAACTGCAAAGTGTAAAAACGTAATTCCCTCAGCATTCTTCATTTTATCCACGGTAAAAAAACATATTTTTACCAAATATTATTTTTTTGTTTACGCGCCGTTCATTCTTCCTTCATAAAAGAATAGTATGTTCAAAGTGTAGCAAATTTATTGTAGTGAGGTGCGGACATATGATATGGCTCATCCTGTTCTTGCCTGCCGTAGTGATTTGGACATTGGTCCTCTTCATTCACGTCAAATCTGGAAAAACTAATCACCATCATCACGAACCATTAATCTTTTACTCACAGCGTATTTCCCCGTTTCCAATTGAAAATACTAAATACAACTGCAAAGATGAAATAGAAAAAAGCTATCGAAAACGATAGCTTTTTTCTATTATTCTTTTATCTAATTTGAAGCAGCAACACCTATTATAATTTCAATTTATTTTACTGATGGATCAAATTTCACACCTACATCTTTTGAACCACCTTCACTTCTTACGAGCTGAATAATTTTATTCGCTTCTTTTTGTGAATGCTTTGCCGATTTAACTGTTACTTTAATGTCTGTTCCATCAGCTCTTACAAGAGCATCCTTATATCCGCCTTGAGATTTAATCACTGTCTCAAGTAATTGTTGCTTCGTTTCCATCGTAGTGATTGCATCAAGATTATCTTTCGCTTTACTCTTTTCTTCTGCTGAAGATTTTGATGACTTCATTACATTTTGTAACTTTTCTTTCTCTACACTACGCTGATCTTCCATTTGCATACGTAGCGCTGTAAAATTCTCATCGCTTGATTGAACTGTTACGCTAGCCTCTTTTTTACTTGTTTCTTTTTTGTCATTCTCTTTCTTGTCTGTTTCTTTATTTGTAGTTTCCTTGCTTGTATTTTCTTTTGTTGTCTCTTTATTTGCAGTTTCTTTCGTTGTTTCTTTTGTAACTGCTTTATCAACACCTTGCTTTTCTTGTCCCATCTTTTCACCCGTTGCCGGTGCTGCTGTATTCATTTTATCAGGAGTTGTTACGTAATAAACAGATAGTACAACCACTAAACTTAACATCGTTAATAGCCAAACCGTTTGTTTTTTTAACACTTTATTTCCTCCCTATCAATTTTTCGGTGATACTGAAACGCGATGAGCTGGTACATCTAATAATCGCGTCACAGCTTCTTTTACCATTGCTTTTATTTGTATATTATCCACTCCCTTTGCTACGACCAGAACACCTCGTACTTTCGGTTTCTCTGTTCGCAAAACAATCGGAGTTTCTTTATCACCTTCACGTATAATGACTGTCTTTTCATCAAGAGACTCGTCTTCTACTTCCCTTTTCCCGCCTGCTTTATCAGTTTCACCTGTCGTTTGTGAACGTTTTACTGTATTTTTCTCGAGTATTTTTTCTTCAGATGAATCTAAGTTCACTTTAATAGTTACATCTTTTACTCCGGCTATCTCTTCTAAAGAAGCTTTCAATTCTTGTTCATACGCTTTTTCGTATTTTTCTACATTTGACATATTATCATTGTTTTTTTGACCGAAAGTTGGTACATCTTTATCTTGGCTTTGACTTGTCTTTTCTTTAAACACAGGCACTTCTTCTTTTTTAGGTGATAAGAAATTACTAGAAAACATAAGCGCAATCCCAAGTATGAGTAGGACAAGCAAAAACTTAGGTGTTACCTTTTTCCCCTTCTCATTACTTTCTTTTCCATCCCCATTTAATAGGTTTCGAAAAAATGAGAACCTCGAATTTTTATCTTTATTGTCCATTTACGCTACCTGTCCTCCCTTCCATCTGAACTTGGATTTGTTTATCCTCTAGTTGCCACCTGCTTGAAAAGAAATCTTTCATTTCTACATTCGTTTCTTCTATTTTTTTTGGAGGTTCTTTCATATTAATTTCAATTGGCTTTACTGTTTCGATTGCATCATTTTTACTACGTTCTTTTTCTTTCAACGTCACAACAACAGATTGAATATCTTTCGCTGACTTTACTTCTTCTGCATGTTCCACTGCGACTATTTGTATTTCAGAGACTGTCATACCATACTTTTTCTCAAACTCTTTTCCTACGTCTTTTTTCATTTTGGTAGCCATCTCTTCTAAACTATATGCACGTGTTAGAGCTTGTATTTCTTTTTTCTTCGAATCTATCGAATTTTTTACAGATCCATCTGCTACGTACTTTTCCTCATTGAAATTTGCGATAACTTCATTTACATCTGTTTGTAACAACTTAAATAGAGGCGTTAAAATTAATACGACTAACAATAGACTTACAACGAATTTAACGTACTTTTGCAAATTTGAATTTGGAAGAATAAGATGAAGCATTGTCGCTAAGAGTAAAAAAACGATAATATTTCTAATCCACTCTGTAACAAATTGCATACTCTTCACCTCCTACCGCATCATGAGAGTAATGTTCCCGGCAGCAATAATAATTGTGATACTTAAAAAGAACATAAATGATACGATAGCTAAGCAAGCAAATACGTAAATGATACTTCGTCCAATGATATCTAAACATTGAATAATTGCTCCTCCGCCTACTGGTTGCAATACTGCTGCTGCGAATTTATAAATAAACGCGATACAAAAAATTTGAATCGCTGGGAAAGCGACAATTAAGCATAAAATAACGAGCCCGATAATTCCGACTGTGTTTTTTAATAATCCAGATGCACTAATAACAGTATCCGCCGCCTCAGTAAACATCCTTCCTACTACAGGAATGAAATTTCCTGTTACAAATTTAGCCGTTTTCACAGCTATACCATCAGCAACGGCTGACGCTGTTCCCTGTACAGATAATACGCCTAAAAAAACCGTCAAAAAGATACCAATAATCCCAACACTAACGTTTTGCAAAAGCTTGGACAATTTCGTAACTTTATATTGATCACTCATCGTGCTTACAATACTTAATATAGTTGCAAGTAATAAAAGTGGTAGAACGATATAGTTCATAAGAAGCCCACTCGTATTCATTAAGAAAATGATGATTGGATGAAAAAATGATACAGAAACAACACCGCCGCCTGTTGCTACGAGTGCAAGTAAAATTGGTAATAACGCTAGTATAAAATCTACCATTGTTTGTATCGTCTCTCTTGCATATGTCATAACGACATAAAAACTATTTAAAGCGAAAATAATAAGTACCATGTATACGACTGCATCAGCGATTTTACTCACGCTACTCTTTGAAAAAGCAGATTGCAACGATTGCAACAATGCACTGAAAATCGTGAGCATAATGAGCGTTCCGAGTAACTTTCCATTTGCAACAAGCTCATGAAATAAATATTTTAATAGACCTATCATCCACTCTTTTATGGAGAACTCTTTTTCTCCCTTTACAAACTCCATAAAGCTTCCTTTTTGACTCTCTGGTAAATAGCCTCCATACTTTGTAACAAGCCCGTCCCAAAATTGCTTCACATCTTCAATTCCGAGCTTATCCAATTGTTGATCAACGACGTTTGTTTCTATAGGAGAAGCTTGTACAACAATCGGTAAAGAAAAGAAAAGGAAGCAAGCAAATAATAGCTTAGCTCCAAACTTCCTCAACATTCACTCCCCCTTATCCCGTAGGTAAAAAACCGAGAATTGTTTCAATTACAACCGTCAAAATAGGAATTGCCATGACGAGAATTAAGATTTTCCCAGCTAATTCAATTTTCGAAGCGATTGCACCTTGACCAGCATCCTTTGTAATTTGCGCACCAAACTCAGCGATATAAGCAATCCCTATAATTTTCAATAACGTTTCTACATATACGTTGCTAACCTTCGCTTCACTCGCCACTCTCTCAATCATTTGTAAAATAGAATGAATTTGATCGATTAAGAGAAGAAACATCATGCTACCAATGAACACAATAAATAACGATGTAATACTAGACTTATGCTGATTTAAAACAGCAGCTAAAAATGTAGCAACGAGGCCTAATCCGACAATTTGTATAATTTCGATTCGAACCGCCTCCTTTACTGGAAGAGAAAGACACTTTTAATCTTGTCGAATAGAGTATTAATTAAAAATGCAACATGAAACAAAATAACGACAAAACCGACAAGGATAACCCAATTTGCAATATCCTCTCGCTTTAATTCTTTTAGTACAGTATGAATGAAAGCTAAAACAATGCCGATTCCGGCGATTTGAAATATTAATCCAACATCAATGGACATCGCCTTTCTCCCCCCTATAGCAGTAAAATTACGATAAGTAGCCCTGCTAGTACCCCTAAACTCTTTATCATTTTTTCATATTGTAGTTGTAATGCTTTCGCTTCTCCTTCTTCTCTCTCCAAATGTGTAATACATAAGCGAATATGTTTTTGCTGTGATTCACGATCATGTTGTCCAAGTGTTTCACCAAATTGTTGTAAGATTTCATACTCGGTTTGTTTAAACGCCGTTAACGTCCAGTTCTCCTTCAAACTATCAATCCAAGCTTCTCTAACTGTTTGCTCCCCGTCCTCTAGCCGTTTCGAAAAGCTTTGAAATATCCAATTTAACGGCTTCGGCATTTGTTTGACTAAACGCTCTGCAGCCTCAGATAACGGCGTGTGTCCATACATAATTTCAGCTTCTAATGATTGCAATGCTGCCTTCAATAACCTAAGTTGCCGCGGTCTCTCACTGTACCTTTTAGCGTATGAAAATCCGAAAAAAGTGCTAACAGCAACTATTAATACCGCACCAAATATTTTCACCATACGCCTTGAACCTTTCTATGGGATAATACTGGTTTTCCATCTCTATCTTTCACTTGCATAACTGTTCCTGGCCCTCTCGCTTTTGATAATTCCACAAACCTATCAAATACACCAAGTTCCAGCACCGCCTGTAACGATGGACGTTTCACAACATCATCATAAGAAAATCCATGTGCACTTATAAAAAGCTGAACACCTGCATGTACCGCCTCCATAATCGCTTCACTATCTTCTTTACGTCCAATTTCATCTACGATTAATATGTCTGGGCTCATAGAACGAATCATCATCATCATTCCTTCAGCTTTTGGACAAGCGTCTAATACATCTACTCGCACGCCAAAGTCATATTGCGGGATTCCTTTCACACAGCCCGCAATTTCTGATCGTTCATCAACAATCCCCACTTTACATGAAGGAATTTTCGAAGCACTTACACCTTGACTCATACAGCGTGCTACATCTCTTAAAAGTGTTGTTTTCCCCGTTTGCGGTGGGCCAATTACCATCGTGTTTAACCATCGCGATTCATAAAGATATGGCAGAAGCGGCTCAGCAATCCCTATTTTTTGACGGGCAATACGAATATTAAAAGAAGAGACATCTCGAATCATTTTCACTGCGCTTTTTTCTGTAATGACTTTTCCAGCTAGGCCAATTCTATGTCCTCCTCGTAGTGTCACATATCCACGTTTCAATTCCTCTTCCATCGTATAAATTGAGAATTGACTTAATTTATTCAATAAATGGATTGCATCTTCCGCTGTAGCGATATAGTCATAGAAAAACACTTCTCCATGTGCAATACACTCTAGTGGCCTTCCAATTCGAACGCGAATTTCCTCTAGAGTATCGTATTGTTTACAGCCTTCAACTAACTGTCTCATCGATTTCGGTAAAACTTCTAATACTTCTTTCATAAGCTTCTCCCCACTATACTCGACTTACTATTTCAACAACGCGATAAAAATGCAGCCAATTCCAAGCGCTAGAAAAAAGAGTTTCAAGAAAGAAATCTCACTTGCTACACTCGCTATGCCAATTGTCATTGTTAAAATTAATACGGTCGGTCCAACAAACGCCAACATACCATTTATAAACAATGCTTTCTTCGCATCATTCACGTAAAGCATAAGCAGAGCGGCGAATATTTCCGCGCTTCCTGAAAACAACCGAAGTAATCCCATAACAAGCACGGATGTTTCCATTGCCGCTAGCCACTGTTTCATTCTCCCACCTTCTCCCATAACAGTTACTACTTCCTTATTCTGAAAAAGAATATATTTGTACAACCATATGCAGAGGTTGTCTATTTCAGAAGTAAAAACATAATTTTTCTCTATCGACTTAATCTAAAACTGAATATTCCAATTAATTTATGGTATATTTAATAGAAAAGGAGCATAGATGATGAAGCAAGTTACTTTATTACCGCTCGATTTACGATATGCAAATGTGATTTTTGAGCTATCAAGCAATCCACATGTAAAAAATGCATTAGGGCTAAAAGTAGAATCAGTGGAAGATACAAAAACATTCATTCTTTTTGCAATTGAAGAGGAACGAAAAAAGCACTCCTTATCAAGAGTGATTGTAAATGAAGAAAATGAAATAATTGGCCTCACGACACTTAAACATATTAATTACGAACAAAAGCACTCACATATTGGAAGTTGGCTCGGCTATCAATATTGGGGAAGAGGATATAACGAATCTGCTAAAAAAGAGATCTTTAAAATCGCTTTTTTAGACTTGCAACTTACATACGTATTTGCCGGTGCTAAAACGACTAACATTCGCTCTTTAAAAGCACAAGAGAAACTATCTTACATTTCATTACATGTGGAAAAACAATTTCCAGACGTACACGCTGCTTTGGAGAAAGAAGTAAAATCACCTTGCGTACTGCATGTTGTATCATGCGAAAAATTTTCAAATTGGTTGGAAGTACAAAATGAGGGGGGAAAATATGAAAGCATTAAAAATTAGTTTAACAATTGTAGTAGAATTAGCTATTATTTATCTTTTTTCAAAAATGGTTGGCTGGTCATTTATCGAGAGCTTTTTCCTTGGCAGTCTAGCAATATTTGCAATTACGTGGTTAATTATTATGAGTAACTTTAGAAATAACAATATGGATCATGTAACGAATAAAACTTTTACCGGTATTGAAACTGGTGAAATACGCCCGTTTCAAATTGTTTTGACTCCATATATTATGGGTACCCTTTCACTCGTCACAGTTAGTTTTGTTATAACCGCAATTTACTATCTTCCCTACTTCCTATAAAAAAAGCACTCGTGATAATCACGAGTGCTTTTCTACTATGCACGAGAAACGTATTTACCTTCACCAGTGTTGATGATAAGCATTTCGCCTTCGTTAATGAAGATTGGTACTTGTACAACAAGACCAGTTTCTAATTTAGCTGGTTTTGTTACGTTAGAAGCTGTGTCACCTTTAATACCAGGCTCTGTTTCTGACACTGCTAATTCAACTGTGTTCGGAAGTTCAACACCAAGTACTTCATCTTGGTATGTCATAATAGATACTCCCATGTTTTCTTTTAAGAATTTTAATTCGCGCTCGATTTGGTTTTCGCCAAGTTCGATTTGCTCATAAGTTTCGTTATCCATAAATACGTGAGACTCACCGCTCGCGTATAAGTATTGCATACGACGGTTTTCGATGTGTGCTTTTTCTACTTTTTCACCTGCACGGAATGTTTTCTCTTGAACAGATCCTGTGCGAAGGTTGCGTAGTTTAGAGCGAACGAATGCAGCACCTTTACCTGGCTTTACGTGTTGGAAATCCATTACTTGCCAAAGGGCATTGTCCACTGAAATTGTTAAACCTGTACGAAAATCGTTTACTGAAATCATGTAAAAAAATCCTCCTGTGTATTACAAAATAATAAGTTCTTTTGGTGATTTCGTTATTACTTCATTACCTTCACTTGTTACAATGATATCATCTTCAATACGTACCCCGCCAACACCTGGAATATAAATACCTGGTTCTACTGTTACAGCCATACCTGGTTCAAGTACTGTATCAGAACGGAACGCTAAACCTGGTGCTTCATGGATTTCAAGACCGATTCCATGACCAGTAGAGTGTCCGAAGTATTCACCATATCCTTTTTCCGTTATGTAATCACGCGTTAATGCATCGGCCTCACGACCCGTTAAACCAGCTTTAATACCGTTCACACCACGTAGTTGTGCTTCTAAAACGATATTATAAATTTCTTTTAATTTATCAGATGGTTCACCGACTGCAATCGTACGAGTAATATCAGAGCAATATCCTTTGTAATAAGCGCCGAAGTCTAATGTAACGAAATCTCCTTTTTCTATCACTTTTTCAGATGCCACGCCGTGCGGTAATGCCGAACGAAGACCTGAAGCAACGATAATATCAAACGAAGAAGATGTTGCTCCTTGTTTTCTCATGAAAAATTCAAGTTCATTTGACACTTCAATTTCAGATACTCCCGGGCGAATGAATGATAGAATATGCTCAAAGGCAGCATCTGCAATCTGTGCAGCTTCCTTTAATATCTTAATCTCTGAATCAGTCTTTATCAAGCGTAACTTTTCTACAAGCCCAGAAGTTGGGATGAATTCAGCTTCGATCGCTTCATTATGCGTTACGTAAGAGCTATATGTAAGAGTATCTTGCTCAAATCCTAGCTTTTGAATTCCAAGTTCTTTAACTTGTTTCGCAACTTCATCAAGAATTAATCCTGCATGCTGCACTATTTCGTATCCAACCGCTTGCTTACTAGCTTGCTCTACATAACGGAAATCTGTAATAAATAGAGCACGCTCTTTTGAAATTAGTACAACACCAGCTGTTCCTGTGAAATTCGCCATATATCTACGGCTATGTTCATTCGTTAATACGATACCGTCAATACCAGCCTCATCAAACGCACTTCTTAATCTCTCGATCTTTTCCATTACTTTATGCCTCCCTCAATTTCTCCATTAATGCAAATAACGCTAACTTATAGCCATAAAAACCAAATCCAACAATTTGTCCCGCACAAACAGCCGCCGTCACAGATTCGTGACGGAACGATTCACGCTGGTGAATGTTAGAAATATGTACTTCAATAACAGGAATCGAAATGCTCGCAATTGCATCTCGAATCGCATAGCTATAATGCGTAAATGCTCCAGGATTTAAAATGATCCCTTCATATATATCTTCAGCCTCATGAAGACGATCGATAATAGCACCTTCATGATTCGATTGGAAACATTCTAACTCCACTCCCATTTTCTCTGCTTCGTGTTTCATATCTGTTTCAAGCGTCGCTAACGTTCCTTTTCCGTATACATTTACTTCCCTAACGCCAAGGCGATTTAGGTTAGGACCATTTACGAGGAGTAACTTTTTCATTTTCTTAAAACTCCTTAATATTAAAAAATGTCTATACGACATTTTAACATAGGAATCACTTGTTTGAATAGTTTGTCTTCTCGACCCCTTCTCCTCTATTTGTATTATTCGATTCGAATGCTACAGAATACGAAATAAAAACACCATATAATATAAAGATACATATTGTCGTTACAATTGTTTCTTTCGGTAAATGGAGTGCACTTTTAATAACAGGTGCCATTAGCCCCATCCCCAAAAATAATAATGCCCACCAAAACAAACCGTATAGTACGCCAGGGAATACTCCTTCAAACTTTTTAAAAAGGGCTTTATAGAGAAATGCCACTAAAATTGAAAGAAGTCCCATACAAACGATACCTAGTACATTTCCCCAAACCCCTTCTTTCCAATCTCCAAATGCAAACGGTAAAAGTAAATAGTTAGGTCCAGCTTCTGTAAATGAGAATATATGAAGGAAATACCATATACCTCCCCAAAATAAGCCACCAAATAAACCAATTTGTACAAAGTTTCTTATTGTTGATTGTTCTTGATTCACATTGACACCTCCGCTCACTAGTATGCCCGAAACTATTTTGAGGCATGTTTAAATCCTGCAAAATTTGTCTATAAAAAGAATAAGAAATGTCCGACTCTCGTAACATTTTCCCTTGTCATCTGCCTGTATTTGTCGATAAAATAAAGGAAACTCGGTGATTGTCTTATTTCAAGATGACAAAACCAAGTATGACAATTGCCTCTTTTTCTACATAAGAGAGAAACAAATACAGGTTGGTGTTAACATGGCAGAAGAGTCAAAACAAATATATGGCGGGCAGGCAGTCATAGAAGGAGTTATGTTTGGCGGTAGAGAATATACTGTTACAGCGGTTCGTCGTAAAGATAAATCGATTGAATTTTATCGTTTACCACGCGTTCGTAATAAAGCATTATCTCTACTAAAGAAAATTCCATTTTTACGAGGTATTGCCGCTATTGTGGATGCAAGTGCGAATGGAGCGAAACATTTAAACTTTGCTTCAGAACGATTTGATGTCCACCCAGAAGAAGATGAACAACTTGCAAATAAAAAAGAAGAACAATCAAAATTAACGATGGTATTAGGAGTTGCAGCAGTTGGCGTTTTATCGTTCATATTCGGTAAAGTAATTTTCACAGCAGTTCCTGCACTTTTAGCTGAATTAACGAGACCGATTTTCCCATCTCATACAGGGCAAATCATTGTCGAAAGTGTCATTAAGCTCATGCTATTATTGAGCTATATATACTTCATTTCTTTAACCCCACTTATTAAGCGGGTATTTCAGTACCACGGTGCGGAACATAAAGTAATCAATGCTTACGAGAATAACCTTCCACTGACTGTAGAAAATGTTCAAAAGCAAACTCGCCTCCATTATCGCTGTGGCAGTAGCTTTATAATATTTACAGTCATTATTGGAATGTTTGTTTATTTCCTAGTTCCTACAGATCCACTTTGGGCAAGGGTAGTAAACAGAATTTTATTAATTCCAGTTGTTCTCGGCATTTCTTTTGAAGTATTACAATTTACCAATCGATTACGAGATGTCCCTGTTTTGCGAGTACTTGGATATCCAGGATTATGGCTGCAACTATTAACAACGAAAGAACCAACAGATGATCAAGCGGAAGTTGCAATCGCATCGTTTGAAGAATTATTACGTTTAGAAAACAAACAATAATTATTTAAAAATGGTGTTCAACTCCTTTCCTCATCGTTAATATACTAATTTTAATATATGTTTTTAGGAGGTGTCCCTTATGAACGGTCGTTCGTTTACATTCGCTATATTTGTGCTTATTATCGGATTAGCAATATTCGGCCTTGTTTCATCTGTTATTACAGATCCAATGGGAGTATTGAAAAACATTGGTATCATGTTAGCTGTCGTCGGTATCTTTTACTTACTCTACAAAATGTTTACAAACTCTAGTGGTTCTGCAAATTCGCAAAGCTCATATAAGCGTGCAGCGAAACAATCGAACCGCAAACACGGGAAACAAAATGTAGCACCCCTAAGTAATTCTTTCTTGAAACGAAATGTTTCTGATGACAAGGGGAAAAAGGGTAATTCTCCATCGTTGAAAAGAAAAAGAAAACAATCTCATTTAACTGTCATTGAAGGTAAAAAAAACAAAAAGAAAGACCGTGCTTCCTTTTAGGAAATACGGTCTTTTTTTATCTCAATTAGTATGGGCAAATAATCAGTGGGGATGAGAAAAGCCCCGACTGATTAAAGTTTCACTTTATATGTTGAAGTACTTCTTTCAAACTTTTATCTTTCATACTTTCGATACGAAGGTGATGGTTTTCAAATTGTAAATTTCTTGTCACATCATTAGGTACGACGACACATTTTAATCCTGCTGCCACCGCTGCTTTCAATCCATTTAATGAATCTTCAAATACAACAGCTTCTGATGGTTCAATTCCTAATTCTTCTATCGCAACTTTATAAAGAGCTGGATCTGGTTTTACCTTCTCTACATCTTCTCGCGTTTTAATCACTTCAAAATAATCTCTAATTTGTAGCTCTTCTAAAAAACGAACGACCCACTCCCTAGATGAACTAGAGGCTAATGCGATTTTCAATCCAAGTTCTTTCGCTTCTTCTAAATATTCTTTTACCCCGTCACGCGCTTTTGGTATTTTCATTTTCTCTTTATGTAAAGTTGTTACTTTTCCCTTTAATGCATGCTCGTTAAATTTTTCTTTTAATTGCTCTTTTAAATATGCATAAAGCACTTCATCTGTCGTTCCAATACATTTCGCAAATTCCTCTAAAGGTAACTCGCCGCCGTATTCACGAACAGCATCTCTGAAAGAGTGAAACCATATTGTTTCTGTGTCCACAATTAATCCATCAAAATCAAAAATAATTGCTTTCATTATTCTCCCGTCCTTTTCGATTGAAATAAAAAAGGAAACGCCACACGTTCCCCTTAATTACTTTTCTCTTCATTTGCTTTTTGAACACCACGAAGTGTTTCTACTCGAACTTCATCTTGTTCAAAGTATTGTACTAAATCACCGATACGGTCAATTGATTCCCAACTTAAATGATGTTCAATTCCTTCTACATCATTATAAATTTTGCTTTCATCCACACCGATAATGCGCATGAACTGTTCTAACAATTCATGACGATATACGAGACGTTCTCCGATTTTTTTACCTTTTGATGTTAATACAAGCCCTCTATATTTTTCATAAATTAGATATTCGTCTTTGTCTAATTTTTGTACCATTTTTGTTACAGAGGATGGATGTACACTAAGCGCTTCAGCAATATCAGATACACGGGCATAACCCTTTTCATCAATCAACAAATAAATTTGTTCAATATAATCTTCCATACTAGGGGTAGGCATCGGTTTCCTCCATCCAATTTCATTTTGCTTATTCCGTGCGAAGCAATCAATAAAATGATACACCAGAAAGAATAACGTGACAAGGTGGAAACGAGCCTAAATATATAAAACAAAAAAAGAATCCAGATTCCCCTTATGTAAAATATTGAATTTCTGCATCGGGAAAATACTCATATATATAACCTCGTATTGTTTCTTCCAATACTTCTGCATCATCCTTTTGATATACATATTTCCCAATACCGTATCGTCCCCATTTATATTTCCGCTTCTCTTCATCCATTTCAAGTTTCGTATTCGGATAACGTTCTTGAATGACTTTTTTGGCTGGTTTCGTAAAACGATGTTGAATTAATTCGAACGTTAAATTTGGTATCGTCATGTCTTTTAATTCATTGTACAATCGTTCAAACAATTCACGGTACCCTTCTTCCCACCCTTCATGCATATAAATTGGCGCAACAATAAAGCCAAGAGGATAATTAGCCCCCGCTACTTTACGAGCAGCCTCAATTCGCTCTTCAAATGGCGATGTCCCTGGTTCAAAATTTTTAATCACATAACGTGAATTAATACTAAATCGAAAACGCGTTTTCCCATTATGCTTTGCATCTAATAAATGATCAACATGCGAATATTTCGTAACGAAACGTAAACGTCCATGTTCACTTTCTCCGATAAACTCTATCGCCCGCTTTAATGCATGTGTCAAATGATCAATTCCAACGATGTCTGATGTACACGCCGCTTCAAATCTTGTTATTTCAGGGGCCCTTTCATCCATATATTGCTTTGCCTTCTCAAAGATTTCATCTAGATTCACATACACCCTTACGTAAGGTTTGCTCCCAAGTGTCGTTTGCAAATAACAATAATGACAATGTCCCATACACCCTGTTGCAAGCGGAATTGCATATTCAGCTGAAGGTTTTGATGTATCGAACTTTAACGTCTTCCTCACCCCAACGACAAGTGTTGCTTTTGCATTACGATACTTTTGCAATTCATTTTCCCCTGGAAAATTTCTAATTTGATTGTGTGATGTCGTTTCACGAATTTCTAATCCCATCTTCGTAAACTTCTCATAAAGCTCTTTTCCAAGCGGATATTCGAGTGCCCTCGGTTCAAAGTAAACGAGTTTTGGCATAAATGGTTTCATGTGCTTCCCTTCTCTCGTTAGTATGGGAAGCACATGAAAATTAACACAGATTAAAGTTTTCCACTTCAGTAACTTGCGTTGCAAGTTACTGACTGTTATAATTTGGATAACAGCTACCTTGCAACGCAAGTTACCTGGATAAAAGGTGGTGAAATCATGCACAGCCAAATGTTAAAAGGTGTACTAGAAGGTTGCATTCTATATATCATTTCACAAGAAGAAGTGTACGGATATGAACTAAGTACAAAATTAAATAAACACGGCTTTACATTCGTAAGTGAAGGAAGCATCTATCCTTTATTGTTACGCATGCAAAAAGAGAAACTTATTGAAGGAACATTAAAAGCTTCCTCACTCGGTCCAAAACGAAAATATTATCACGTAACCGATAAAGGATTAGAACAACTTGAAGAATTTAAAAAAAGTTGGGGAATGGTTTCAACGACGGTAAACAACTTATTACAAGGGGAGTGATGGGGATGAAAGCTCAAGATATGATAGAACTAAACAACAGAAAACGCAAACTTCTAACACCTGAAAACGAAGCTGCTTATGGCGATATGCTAGTATATCTTCGGTTATCTAACGTACCTGAACATCAAGTAGAAGAACTATTATTAGAAATATTAGATCACCTCATCGAAGCACAAGCAGAAAATAAAAATGCTTATGATATTTTCGGAAATGATTTACGATCTTACTGCGATGAACTTATATCAGCTTTACCAACCCAAACAAAGCTAGAACAAACTTCTTTAATCGGTTTTGTTATTAGCTTACTTCTTGCTATACAGTTTGGAATAGATGCACTTGTTTCGACTTTCATTTTAATCTTCGGGAAGAATATCGAACAATTAAGCCCAGCTTTTAGCATCCCTGGAACCACTTTGTTCGTTTCACTTATTATACTAGGTATACTTTTCATTTTATATTTATTAAAGCGCTATTCCTTTGATCAAAAGATGAATTGGAAAAGAAGGATTCTATTTGGATTTGCATTTGCTACTCCATTTTGTTCAGCTGTATTTTTAAATGTCTATTTCAAAAAACAACCTTATCTCATTTATCATCTAACCTTTTGGCAAAACGCTTTAATCGCTATTCTATTTTATATTTTATATAAATTACTATACAAAAAATCAAATTTTTAACAGCCCTTCAAACGGCTGTTTTTCTTCTGTATAATTTTACAAATTGAAAAATTTCATAAAGAAAATAAGAAAAATGCAAAATAATTAAAGTTAATTGTTGACGTGATGCTTTTATTATCGGTATCATAAATCTTCGTGAGCAATTATTTTTCGTTATACGATTTTTTTATTATTACTGAATTTTTGAGAGGAGAAATTTGATGTCAGTTAAGAAGAAAACGCAAGTACGCACCGGCAAAATGGTACGTGAACTAATGTTAGCAGACGAAGATGTAAATGCTTCGCTAATTATGGTATATAGTGAAAACGGTGTAAACGCAGAAATTAAAATCGAGGGCTTAACGCCGAAATGTAACGAAGAATTATTTTTGAGCGGAAACGTGGATTGGAACAAGAGTGTTATTTATAAAATTGTTGATTTCACTGGGAACGCTGAGGTTGGTAAAGTTACATTAACAGCGATGAACAAAAATAATGTTTCTCTAGAAGTTGAACGCGTTATGTGGAGCAAAGAAAATAAAGAAGCTGCTGAGCAAGAAGAAACAGTTGTAGAAGCTACTCCGAAAAAAGAAGTAGTTGTAGAAGCTCCAAAAGCAGTTACACCTGCTCCAAAGCCTATTACGCGAGTAGAAACACCTGCTGCATCTAAACCTACTCCGGTACCAACGCCGAAGTCAGTAAGTGTTGAAGCAGCTATAGAACTATCTACTCCAGCACCTGTGAAAAAAGCAGTACCTACTCCAGTTACAAAGCAAGAGACAGCACTGGTTACTCCTATAAAACCGAAGCAACCTGCTTTGACTGAAACAAATACAAAACTACAAGAAAATTATGTTAAACTTGTGAAAAAGACAATTGAAGTTTGTCAAGATTACGAGCTTGGCATCGACATAGATGATTCTATTGAAGGATTAAAAAAAGAGCTACAAAGCCAAGGTATTAGCGTTACATTCGACAAAGAAATTATGGACGTTGTAAATCGCCTTCGTTCTTTACAAGATAAAGGAATCAAAGTAGAAAAAGTACTTAATTTACTATAAGAATAAGGAGATGGCGACCGCCATCTCCTTATTTTTTATAATTCCATTCATTACTTTCATACTTCTCTTTTGCTAAAGTTTGAACTTCATGAAGCTGTTCTTCTGTTAGTTCATACGGCACAAGCTCTATATCTAAACCTTTTTCAAATCCAGTTTCAAACGCTTTAATTAACTGTTCAATCGTAAATGTGCGGTCTGTTAATTCATTAATCGCTACCGCTTTAGAAGAAAACATGTTTTTCATACGCTCTTTTACTCGCTCATTTGGGAATAAAAATAAGTCGTATAACTCATCTAAATCTATTTCTAACGGAATAGAACCGTGTTGTAAGATAACACCTTTTTGACGTGTTTGGGCACTACCCGCGATTTTTCTTCCTTCAACTACAATCTCATACCAAGATGGCGCATCAAAACATACTCCTGAACGCGGATTTTTTAAATTCTCACGATCCGCTTCTGTTTTCGGAACTGCATAATACGCTTCTAATCCTAATGCCTTAAAACCGTCCAATAAGCCTTGCGAAATAATTCGGTATGCTTCTGTAACTGTTTTTGGCATATTCGGATGATCTTCAGACACAATAACACTGTACGTTAATTCTTTGTCATGTAGTACACCCCTGCCGCCTGTTTGACGACGAACGAATCCATATTTTTTTTCGTTAACTACATCCATATTTATATCTTTTTCAACACGCTGGAAATACCCGACTGTTAATGTTGGTACTTCCCATTCGTAAAAACGAATTGTTGGTGGCATTTTCTTTTCACTTTGCCAATTTAATAAACATTCATCTAACGCCATATTAAATGCTGGTGAACATTGACCAGAGTTAATATAACACCATTTTTCTTTTCCCATCCTGCACCTCATATAACCAATTATTTTTCACATTCTCTAGTCTACCAAATTCGACAAAATTTGTGAAAGAATACGAAATTTCTTCTTATATACAAATGAATCTGTTGCATAAATACATACGGGCATTATAATATTGAAAGTAGGATAAGAAAAAAGGAGCGATAGAATCGTGTCAACAAACTTGATTATTATACTAGCCGCAATTGCAGCATTCATCGGCTACACTGTATGGATGTATTTCTATCAGAAAAAATTAATTAAAACACTTTCAGAAGAAGAATTTCGCGCTGGCTACCGTAAAGCACAGCTTATCGATATTCGCGAAGCAGATGAATTTAACGCGGGACATATTTTAGGTGCGCGTAACATTCCATTATCACAAATTCGCCTTCGCCACAAAGAACTTCGCCAAGATCAACCGGTTTATTTATATTGCCAAAGCGGATTCCGTACAGGTCGTGCAGCTCAATACTTAAAAAAACAAGGCTACACAGATTTCTACCAATTAAAAGGTGGATTTAAATCTTGGTCAGGAAAAATTAAAAAGAAATAACATACAAAAACTAGCTGCACGATACAGCTAGTTTTTTATTCCATATTGTTCGCAATGTACAGTAGATTTTGTTTAATCACATCTTCATCTTTCTCATCTACATTACGATATAATAGCTGATATTCAATCCCCTTCTCTTTCCATATAAGCGTAGCAAATTCGTCCCCTCGCTCGTAATCATCCTTATTTTTAAAATAAGCAGGTGCTCCATTATTCAATTTCATTTGTTCTTGAAATCGATTTTCTTCTACGAGGTATGGAAAACTGTAAGAAAAGTTGGCCACTGTTAATTCTATATAATCGTGCCTTCCTTTCTCTTGTTGCTTATATTTAATCGTTAAGACAGCATTCTTCTTTCCCATCGTTCTTACCTCTCCCTGCACATCACTCGTAATGTCATAAGGTAAAAACGTTGGAACTTTAAACTTTGCCGGAAAATATTTTGGAAGTTCCTTTAGCGGAATCGGATCAGTAACACGGTCCTTAGCCCCTCCTGTTGTTCCTACAAATGTTTTTTCTTCTTGCATCGTTTGCTGAAATGAACATGAGCTAAGTATTACACTAGAAAACACGAAACAAATGATTCCTTTTTTCAATTTGTTTCCGCCCTTTCATACCGCTCTCTTAACGAGTGAAGCGTTTATACTCTCTACTATTCGCTTCGTTATCAAACGCCTCCTCCGAAAACTTTCCACGTTATTCTCACACATTCTGACAAAAATTCTTTGCAGACATACAAAAAAGACCCCACTATTCTTACGCCCAAATAAAAAGGTTACGCGAACAACAGAAGTCATGCTTATAACATAGATTGTGAAAAGCTTTTCAGGTCAAGATTTTTTTCATTCTTATTATTTTCCCCTTATAATTAAGGAAAGAGGTGATACATATGGCCAATATAAAACAAATTGCAAAAACTGCTGGTGTATCTATATCAACTGTTTCTCGTGTCCTTAATAATCATCCTTACGTAAAAGAAGAAAAGCGTAAGCGTGTTTTAGATGCAGTTGAAGAATTGAACTATGCAAAAAATATAAATGCTATCCATTTAATAAAGGGTAAAACATATACAATTGGCGTTATGCTACCTTTTATTAATCTTCCGTACTTTAGCACGATCATTGAAGGAATCGGAAACGAAGCGTTAGCAGCTGGATATCATATTAATTTATGCCAAACGAATTACGATAGTATTGAAGAAATTCGCGTTCTTGAAATGATGAAAATGAAACAATTTGACGGGATGATTATTTGCTCTCGCACGAGTTCATGGGAACAAATTGAACCGTTCGCAAAATTTGCCCCTATTATTTCATGTGAAAAAATGAACCATCCCCTCATTTCATCTGTCTATGTAGATCATTACGAAGGATTCCGCCTTGGTACTTCCTATTTACTCAGTAAAGGTCATGAAAAAATCGGCATTTGTTTAGCAAGAAAAACAAGTGTTAATTCAATCGAGCGTGAAAAAGCTTTCGCCGACACTCTCCGTCACGAAGGAAAAACAGTACACCCTGATTGGATTTTCCATCAATGTTATACGATGCAGGACGGGGCAAAAATACTTCATCGTATTTTAAACATGAAAAATCGTCCAACCGCTATTTTCACAGCGAACGATCAAGTAGCTGCTGGTTTATTAACAGAGGCAAAAAAACATGGCATTCGCATACCTGAAGACCTCGCTATCCTGGGATTTGATAACCATGAAATTTCAAAAGCATTAGAAATTACAACTATTGAGCATCCCGGGCTCACAATGGGATCACGTGCTTTTTCTTTATTTCATAAACAGATACAAAACGAACACATTATTGGAAACTCAGAAGAACTTTCATTCCATTTAATTGAGCGAAAAACAGTCTAGAAAAGAGTGCCAACCATAGCACTCTTTTTTCAGTTCTTCACCTATTGACTTTATATTTTTTATCTCATATAATGAACCTAACGAACGGTAGGTAGGGGATGAAAATGACAGCAAACCGCATTAAAGCTGTAGCACTTTCTCATTTCGCGCGCTACGGCTACGAAGGAACTTCATTAGCAAATATTGCTCAAGAAGTTGGGATTAAAAAACCATCGATTTACGCACACTTTAAAGGAAAAGAAGAGCTATATTTTACATGCTTAGAATCCGCTCTTCAAAAAGATTTACAAAGCTTCACTGACGATATCGAAAATTTTTCAAAATCGTCTACTGAAGAATTGCTAGTAAATCTGTTAAAAGGTTATGCAAAACGATTTGGTGAAAGTGAAGAATCAATGTTTTGGTTACGAACTTCTTATTTTCCGCCGGATGCATTTCGCGAACAAATTATTGATAAAGCGAATGTACACATTGAAAATGTCGGAAAACTTTTATTCCCTGTGTTTAAAAGAGCAAGCGAACAAGATGAACTGCATAACATTGAAGTAAAAGATGCTTTGGAGGCTTTTTTATGCTTACTTGACGGCCTTATGGTTGAACTACTATACGCAGGTTTAAATCGTTTTGAGACACGTTTAGAAGCTTCTTGGAAAGTATTTTGGCGCGGCCTTTCAAACTGACGGATTGCTCCTTTGCAATGCGTCGTTTTTAAGCCCTTTACCTAACGACTGGTAGGAAGGAGAAATGACATATGGCATGGATTTATGTAATCATAGCTGGTATTATTGAAATCTTTTGGGTTATTGGACTTAAAAAAGCGGAGGCACCACTTGAGTGGGCTGGTGTTGCTCTATTAATTACAATTAGTTTCGTCTTATTATTTAGAGCATATAAAGATTTACCTGTCGGCACTGTATACGCAGTCTTTACAGGAATTGGAGCTGGTGGAATCGTTCTTACAGAGATTTTCATCTTCGGAGAACCTTTCTCTATCGTAAAAGTATTATTAATCGGTTTAATCTTCTTCGGAGTAATTGGTTTAAAACGAGTAACAGAAGAAAAAGAAGCGAAGGAGGCCGCATAAAATGGCTTGGGTATTTTTAATTCTAGCTGGTATTTGTGAAATTGTTGGTGTACTCTTTATGAAAGTAGCCACTGAAAAGAAAGGCTGGGCACCAAAAGTTATTTTAATCGCTAACTTTGGCGTAAGCTTCTTCTTCTTATCTCTTGCAATGAACACATTACCGATGGGAACTGCTTACGCAATTTGGACTGGAATCGGAACTGCCGGAAGTGCACTTCTCGGTATTCTTATTTTCCGCGAGTCAGCGGATTGGCGTCGCCTTGCCTTCTTAAGCTGCATTCTGTGCGGCGCTGTTGGCTTAAAATTATTAGGCTAACGTGAGGTGAATGTCATGTGGAAAGAAAAAGGAAAACAAATCTTAGCATGGATTACACTCGGGATCGTCATTCTATTACAAATAAGTTTTCATATAATAGAATGGCTGTTTCATAAAATATTATCCATTCTTACATTCCTTCCTAACATGGCACTTGAAATTGCATCTATCGCTTGGTCAATTATTGTCTCCATTACAATCGTGATTATATGGAGTATCGCCAAGCTATGGAACAAGTTATTTAAAAAGGACAGTTCTTCTGAAAAGAAGTAACTGTCCTTTTTTATGTCTATTTAGATTTTCTATAGAAATTTGATGCGATAAGACAAAGCAAACCAACTATGACAACACTCATACCAATCCCTTTATGCAAAATAGGAAATAGCGGTGGTATATCCGAATAAAAATTTGCTATTATGAGACCAATTGAAAATAAAAGTACCCCAATTCTATATAACCACTTTCTTTTGTTCATCATTCTCCCTCCTAAAATTTTTCATATCCTTCTTTCTTTTGGACATACTACCTAAAAAAGGAGTGGGTTATATGCAAAATTCTATACATAAGCAGATCCTATTTTTATTTTTCCTCTTTCTCATTTTCGTTATCGTTTTCAGCTTTATATTACATACTCCGAAAGATGTGCCTAATAGCCTTTCTGTTTATAAACTTTTGCTCTCGTATTGCCGTTATTGAAGAAGGTGCCTTTTACGAGGCACCTTTTAAAATTCTCTCTTCTCATACAATTTCACTGAAACGAAGATAGATACTATGAACATGCAAATTGAACTAACGAATAACACGCTGTTATATAGCTGAATTTGTTCTAGGTTGATTTGAAAGAACATAGAACAGATTGCTGTCGGTGCTATTAGTATGAAAAGCGTAATAAAAATAGTTTTTTTATACGCTAACCAAAACGATATTGGTAAAACAAAGTTTAAATACACTAAAATAAAGCTAATACTAGCAACCGTTGTCGTTTCAATAAATTCAAATAGATTAACCCCATTCTTCATTCCCATCGTGAAACAACCGACCGTTACGCTTATAAAAAGAATAATAATTGCTACTATATATTTCGCAAATACAATTTGTTTTCTCAATATTGGTAAACTATTGACTATAACTTCACTCTCATTTTTACTATCTGCTTCAAATGTTTTTACTGTTGCCCCAATTGTAATAATTACTGACATAATTATGAATAGATTTTCCGTATCTGTTAAAGCCATATAAAAGAGAATAGGATAGAGTATGTACCAAATTAAAAATTTCCATTGAATGATGAAATCTTTTAAAATTAATTGCTTGATCATGTTTTACCCCTCCTAATATGAAAATGTCCCTTCTATAACTCTGCCTCCTGAAACATTGATATGACTATACTTACTAATACTCCGATACCAAGAACAATCATTGCTAGTGTAGCCTCTTGAGAGTGGAGTACTTTTAACATAATTGTTTTATCACCAAAAACATTGCACATAAGACCAATCATACCCATTAAAGGAAAAAGCATAATCACATTCAAGACAGTAATAGCTTTATATCCCCCAATGTAATTAGTAGGTATCGTTACTACACAATAAATTAAAGTTGCTACTATTGCTGAAAACACTGCATATCCGGGCATAACTATATCCCTGTCCAACAAAATATTTTTTAATATTACGACTATAAAAGTTGCACTCAAACCAGCCATAATAAATAATGTGCTTGAAATATATTTAGCTATAACTATCTCTTGTCTTGTTATAGGCAAACTCACTAATACTTTTTCTGCTTTACTTTTCTCGTCATAATAAAAAGAAATATATATAATCGTACTACATGTTATAAATAATCCTATTGCAATCCCCATTGGTTCGACGGAATTCTTAAAAATAGATAAAATGGGTATTAAAAAATAGAAAGGAAACATCTTCTTCTGTAAGAAAAACTCCTTCAAAATCAACTGTTGCATATGAATTCTCCTCTCTATAAATCACGCGTTTCATAAATTTTAATTGTAAGAAACATAGAAGCAATGTAAATACTAACTAATGTAATGAATCCAACTATAAATACACCAATATGCATAGGATTCATAATCCACTCAATGAATGAAAGTGCTGTTTCATTCAGCCCATCACTAATAAACATCCAAAAAATTACACCCACTCCCATTGATGCTGCTGATATTATACTTCTTACTACCTTCGATTTTGTACCGTAATAACTAGGGAAAAGTATCACAACAAAAAACAAGGCGTAAACAGCTCCATTGATTACTTCATACCATGGAATTTCAATGTATAGATTAGGATGATAGGCACCGATATCACCAATGACCACAATGCCTCTTATAAGAAAAACAACTAACATCGTAGAGAGTATGCCACCAACAATGAATATTGCACAGGAAATATATCTAGCAATGATGATATCCTTTCGGCTTACCGGTAAACTATTTATAACAATGTCACTTTTATTCCTTTCATCCATAAAGATTAACGTCATAACCGAGGAAAGGGTTATAAATAAACAACTCATCGGAAATAACAATTCACCACTTGGCTCTAACATAAATAACAAAAGAGGCATAACAAAATTCACTAACCACGTTACCCGAAAAAAGAACAAATCTTTATATATGAGCTGACGCATAGGCACCTCTCCCTTTCGCAGTGTAAACGATGATAGCATCTAATGTAGGATTTTCTAGTACGACCTCATTTCCAAACCAATCTATAATTGCTTGTTTATCCTTCGCTAAACCTTCGAAACCAAACTTATTTTTTCGTAATCCAACAAATAGCTCTTTTCCTTCTTGATCTAATAAATCATTACTTCCCTTTACGATTACGTAATTCTCCATTAATTCATCTTTCTCACCAGTAAATATAATTTCTCCATCGTTGATAAACGTAATATAATCCGCGATGCGCTCTAAGTCTGTTGTAATGTGTGTTGAGAATAATACAGATACTTCATCTTCCATTACAATCTCTTGCAGCATATCAAGTAATTCACTTCGAACAACTGGGTCTAATCCTGCTGTTGGTTCATCCATAATAATGAATTCCGCATGGTGTGAAAGTGCGATTGCAATCGCAAATTTCATTTTCATCCCTTTGGATAACTCTTTAATCTTTTTATACATTGGAACTTGTAATCTCTGCATATACGATTGATACTGCTTTTCGTCCCACTTTTTATATAACGGTGCAATAATCCGTTTCATTTGCTCACACGTTAAATCTTCGTAATAATGATTTTCATCATATACAAAACCAATATTTTGTTTTATTTCCTTTTCGGCTTTCTTATTGTCCTTACCAAAAATTTTTATATCACCGCTCTCTTTTCTGATTAAATTCATAATCATTTTGATCGTCGTACTTTTTCCAGCTCCATTCGGTCCGATAAATCCCATAATATATCCACGTGGCAATGTAAAACTTACATTTTTCACTGAGAAATCTTGATAAGTTTTACAAACGTTTTTTAGCTCTAACATCTCTTATTCCCCCTCATATAAACACGCAATCATCTGCTGTAAATCTTCAAGTGAAAGCTGCAACGCTTTACTTTCATTTACAACCTCTTCCACTTTACTTTCCAATAAACGAAGCCTTTGTTCTTTTAGTAGTTCATTATTTTTACGTGAAACATAAGTCCCTTTCCCAGCAACAGTTTCTATATATCCTTCTTTTTCAAGCTCCTCGTACGCACGCTTCGTTGTAATTACACTAATCTGTAATTCCTTCGCTAAGCTACGAATAGACGGTAATTGGTCTCCACCCTTTAAACCACCCTTTAAAATAAGCTGGCTTAATTGTTTTCTTATTTGCACATAAATAGGGTCTTGGGAAGAATTCGAAATAATAATATTCATGTTTTCCTCCAGTGTGTGTATATACTGTGTATACCTTATATATACAGTATATACACACCATCCTATTTTTGGCAAGAAAAAAAGACCAACATTTTCCTGTTGGTCTTTCGTATATGTATCACTTTTCAAAGCGATCTAACATTTCGTCTCTCATTCCGAAACTAACAACCGCAATTCCTACATACATAAAAAGAAGGAATGCTGGATGAACTGTATTGTACCAGCTGCTATCAACAATTAAATAAATCGTTAACGCCACAACAAGAACAAACGCTAAAATAAACATATAAAAGTGTCGTGTATTACCCATGATAAACTCCTCTCTTCTCTCTTCACCATTCAACAGTATATTGTATCGAATAATTCGATATGACTCAAGGTTAACTTTCTGTTATGTAATCAAGTTCTACCTTTACAATGTCCTCACACGCTATTGAAATGATTGTTCCTTGTTTATCAATCGCTGTCACTTCTCTATTATCCATTACACGGTGTGCTACTCTTTCTAACACTTTCCCTTGGTCTCGGTAACAAAATTCTTTTACATCTTTAATTGTTTCTCCATTTTCTAAATGGTATACCATTCTATAACATCGATATCCCACGCTTCCACCCCCGTCTTGCTCGTTTTTTCACATATACATAAAAATGAGTAATTTCTACCTCATCACATCTTCTTAATTTCAATAAAATTCTAACAAAAATAAATACTTTTATCAAACCGACTTTTTCAACAAAATCACCTATAAAACCGCATCTTTACAGCAATATGAAACAAAAAATATAAATTTTTAACATTTTTTTCATTCTAGCTGCACCAATGGTGCAAAAAAAAGAACCCGCATGTAGCGAGTTCTTTTTTTTCCAATCACACTTGTACAGGTGCTAGCTTTTCATAACGTAAAACTGGTTTACGAGCAGCCAATGTTTCATCTAAACGTTTTATTACTGTTGTATGTGGTGCCTCTTGTACAACTTCTGGATTTTCTTCTACCTCTTTAGCAATTTGAATCATCTTATCAATGAAACCATCTAATGTTTCTTTTGATTCTGTTTCTGTTGGCTCAATCATAATACATTCTTCCACATTTAATGGGAAGTAAATTGTTGGTGGATGGTAACCGAAATCAAGCAGACGTTTTGCAATATCTAATGTACGTACACCAAGTTTCTTTTGACGACGACCTGATAATACAAATTCATGCTTGCAATGTCTATCGAACGGAAGATCATAGAATGGTGCTAATCTTCTCATCATATAGTTCGCATTTAATACAGCATACTCAGTTACTGCACGCAAGCCATCTGGGCCCATAGAACGAATATATGTGTATGCACGAACGTTAATTCCGAAGTTACCATAGAATGGTTTCACACGCCCAATTGCTTCTGGACGATCATAGTTGAAGTGATAGCCATTTTCTGTTTTCTCTAAAATCGGTTTTGGTAAGTACGGAATTAAATCAGCTTTCACACCTACTGGACCAGAACCTGGGCCACCGCCGCCATGCGGACCTGTAAATGTTTTATGAAGATTTAAATGCACAACGTCAAATCCCATATCTCCTGGGCGTGCTTGGCTTAATACCGCATTTAAGTTTGCACCATCATAGTATAATTTACCGCCTGCGTTATGGACGATTTCTGCCATTTCTAAAATATTTTCTTCGAATAGGCCTAATGTATTTGGATTTGTTAACATAAGTGCTGCTGTTTCTTCGTTTACAACACGTTTTAAATCATCTAAGTCAACAAGACCATGTTCATTTGATTTCACCGTAATTGTTTCAAAACCAGCTACTGTTGCAGACGCCGGGTTTGTTCCGTGAGCAGAGTCAGGAACAATTACTTTCGTACGGTTAAAGTCACCGTTCGCTTCATGATATGCACGAATTAACATTAATCCTGTCCATTCTCCGTGTGCACCAGCTGCTGGTTGTAACGTAACAGTATCCATACCTGTAATTTCAATTAAATGTTCTTGTAAGTCATACATTAATTCCATTGCACCTTGCACTGTTTTTTCATCTTGAAGTGGATGAATATTTGCAAAGCCTGCGAAACGAGCTACGTTTTCATTAATTTTCGGATTATATTTCATCGTACAAGACCCAAGTGGATAGAATCCAGAATCCACACCGTGGTTACGGTTTGAAAGCGCTGTGTAATGGCGCATAATATCAAGTTCAGATACTTCTGGAAGCTCTGCATCTTCTACTCGAATATAATCACTCTCAAACACATCTTCTAATTTTACTTCTTCTACATCTAATTTGGGTAAGCTATATCCTACGCGTCCTTCTTTAGTCACTTCAAAAATAAGTGCTTGGTCTTGGTTCTTCATTGGATAGCCCCCATTTCGTTTACAAGTGTGTCAATTTCCTCTTTTGTACGAAGCTCTGTTACCGCTACAAGCATATGGTTTTCATGCTCTTTATAATCACGGCCTAGGTCGTAACCACCGATAATATTCTTTTGTATTAATACATCATTTATTTCTTTAACTGGACGTTTACAATCTACAACAAATTCATTAAAGAATGGTCCAGCGAACGTTACTGTGAAACCTTTCGCTTCAAATTGACGTTTTGCATATTGTGCTTTAGAAATGTTTTGACGTGCCATTTCTTTTACACCTTGTTTGCCAAGTGCCGTCATTGCAACAGAAGCTGCTAATGCATTTAACGCTTGGTTTGAACAAATGTTAGACGTCGCTTTATCACGACGAATATGCTGTTCACGTGCTTGTAACGTTAATACAAATCCACGTTTACCATCTGAATCTACAGTTTGTCCGACAAGACGTCCTGGAATTTTACGCATAAATGCTTTCGTTGTTGCAAAGTAACCACAGTGCGGTCCACCAAACTGCGTTGGGATACCGAATGGTTGTGCATCACCGATTACAACATCAGCACCGAATTTTCCTGGCGGTGTTAATGCGCCTAATGATAATGGATTTGAAGAAACGATAAATAATGATTTTTGTTGATGAACGATTTTTTCGATATCAGCTAACTTTTCCACTTGTCCGAAGAAGTTTGGATATTGAACGATTACACAAGCAACTGTATCATCTACTTCACTTTGTAATACTTCTAAATCTGTTACACCGTTTTTATGATCAATTTCAACAACTTCAAGATTTTGACCTTTTGCATATGTTTCAAGTACCGCTCTTGATTCTGGATGAACTGCCGCTGAAACAAGAATTTTCTTTTTGCGAGTATGACCAGCTGCTAGCATTGCTGCTTCAGCTAAAGCTGTACCTCCGTCATACATAGAAGAGTTTGCTACATCCATTCCTGTTAATTCACAAATCATTGTTTGGAATTCAAAAATTGCTTGTAATTCCCCTTGTGAAATTTCTGGTTGGTATGGTGTGTAAGCTGTATAAAACTCTGAACGAGAAATAACATGATCAACAATTACTGGAGCGTAATGATCGTATACACCTGCTCCTAAGAAAGAAGCATATTCTTTTAAATTAGCATTTTTACTAGCCATTTGAGATAACTCTTTTAACAGCTCTGGCTCTGATTTTGCTTCTTTAATTTTTAAATCCCCTTTAAAACGAACACTCTCTGGAATATCAGAGAATAACTCATCAATCGTTTGAACGCCGATTGTTTGTAACATTTCTTTTTTGTCTTCTTCTGTCATTGGAAGATAACGATGCAACATGAAATCTACCCCTCTCCCCGTTACTTTGAACGTTTATAAAATGGTGTTGGAACAACTACTGCTTTGACGCGTTTATTACGAATTTCAATTTCTACTTCTGTATCAACTGCTGCGTATTTTACATCAATTAGTGCTAAACCAATGCTTTTCTTTAACGTTGGAGATTGTGTACCACTCGTTACTTCCCCGATTTTTTCTTCTCCTATAAATACAGGGTAATGCGTACGAGGAATACCGCGTTCGATTACTTCGATGCCGACTAATTTACGAGATGCACCGTTTTCTTTTTGCTCTTTTAACGTTTCTTTTCCAAAGAAATCTGCTTCTTTATTTGGTTTTACCGCAAAGCCAATTCCCGCTTCAATCGGTGTAATATCTTTTGATAACTCTTGTCCGTATAACGGAAGTGTTGCTTCGAAGCGAAGTGTATCACGAGCACCTAAGCCACATGGTTTTAAGCCCTCTTCTGCTCCCACTTCAAGAAGTTTCTCCCAAAGTTTTGCTGCATCTTCACTCTTACAGTAAATTTCGAATCCATCTTCACCTGTGTAACCTGTACGAGATACAAGTGCAGGAATTCCATCTACAAGAATATTATTTTTAAATTTAAAGAACTTAATTTCTTTCAAATCTTCTGACACAACTTTTTGTAAAATGCCTTCTGCTTTTGGTCCTTGAATTGCAAGCTGCGCAACTTCACTAGAAACATTGACTACTTTCGCATCGCCAATTACATGGCTAGCTAACCATTCGTAATCTTTCTCGATATTTGATGCATTGATTACTAATAAATAGTCTTCTTCACCACGTTTGTAGATTAATAAGTCATCTACTGTGCCACCATTTTCATAGCACATAGCTGTATATTGTGCGCCCCCTACCTTTAAGGTAGATACGTCATTTGTAACAACACGTTGTAAAAATGCTAAACTATCTACACCTTTTACCTCTACTTCTCCCATATGAGATACATCGAACAAACCTGCTCCTGTACGTACAGCTTCATGTTCCTCTTTAATGCTTGAAAATTGAACTGGTAATTCCCAACCACCGAAGTCGACTGTTTTCCCACCATACTTCGCGTATACATCAAATAACGGTGTACGTTGTAATGTAATCATGCTCTTTCCCCCTTATGCTCTGACAAATCAATAAAAGTTGCTTCCCATATCTAAACATTTTCATTCTGAAAAGATAAGGTTATACGGAATCTCAGTATATTTTTTTATGAAAGCGTAAATAAAAAGTTACTTTCTTGGATAAAATACGAAAGATTCCACACATTTCACACCATTATCCTAACATTATTCGCTATATTTCATCAATATTCTAGCATAAAAAATAATTTAGAATTTTTCATTCTTAATCTTATTAAATACAAATTTTGAAATTTAGCCCTCTATCATTGCCTATTCTTTAACTTTTAGTAATTGTGATAGCGCCTTATTACGAGGCTTATAATAAAGATTTTTTTAATAATCACTTTAGTTTATAAAAGGTGGGAGAGTCTTAATGAATGTCGATATTTCCGTAGATCGAACGTGGCAAAATAATTTTTTAAAAAGAATTGATGAAGATGGTCCTTGGACAAATTGGGATTTATATCATTTAGCTTATAAAACAGAGAAATCGTTACTCGTCCCTACTTTTGATGGATTGCAAGCACCGAAACATTTATCACATTTCACGCCGCTTCCACATCAATTAGAGGTCGCTCAAAATGTCATTGAACAAATGAATGGTAAAGCGATTCTAGCAGATGAAGTTGGACTTGGAAAAACGATTGAAGCTGGACTTATTTTGAAAGAATATATGGTTCGAGGACTTGTAAAAAAGGTACTCATTCTCGTTCCAGCTTCTCTCGTATCTCAGTGGGCGTATGAACTAAACACAAAATTTTTTATTCCTGCGGTCGCTCAAAAGAAAAGTTATTCTTGGGAACAAGCTGATGTCATCGTTTCATCAATCGATACTGCGAAACGTTCACCGCATCGCGATATCGTTTTAAACCTAGAGTATGACCTTATTATTATCGATGAAGCACATAAACTAAAAAATAATAAAACAAAAAACTATGAATTTGCACAGCGATTAAAAAAGAAGTTTTGTTTATTACTAACTGCAACTCCTGTTCAAAATAAAATCGATGAAATCTTCAACCTCGTTTCTTTATTAAAACCAGGTCATTTAGGCAATCAATCTAATTTTGAAGAATATTACGCTTCCAAAAATCGTTCCACTGAATCAGATGAAGATTTAAAAGCTCTTATCAATAAAGTAATGGTTCGAAATAGACGCAATAACACTGGCATTGATTGGCCGAAGAGGCATGTACGAACAATCTTCGTTGAATTCAATGAAGAAGAACAAGCTTTGTATAATGAAATTGAAAATTGGCGTGGACAAGATGCCGTCACATCTGCTTTCTCATCCTTAACTTTAAAACGGGAAGCATGTAGTAGTCGTGAAGCTGTTTACTATTCACTAAAAAAACATGTAGAAAAAAGACAGAAAGAAAATGAGCACTACATAAAGGACCCACATATTGATGTGCTGATGGACAAAATTAATCATATTCCGTTCAACTCCAAAGCAAATAAAGCACTAGAGCTTATAAAAGAAGTTGACGATAAAGTCATTATCTTCACTGAATATAGAGCTTCACAAATGTATTTACAATGGTTCTTACAACAACATGGCATTTCCTCTGTTCCATTTCGCGGTGGATTTAAGCGCGGGAAGAAAGATTGGATGAAGGAGCTTTTCCAAAATCATGCCCAAGTATTAATTGCGACCGAAGCTGGTGGTGAAGGAATTAACTTACAATTTTGTAGCCATATGATTAATTACGACTTACCGTGGAATCCAATGCGACTCGAGCAAAGGATTGGACGTATTCACCGTCTTGGACAAAAAAATGATGTTCACATTTATAACTTAGCAACAAAGCACACTGTTGAAGAGCACATTTTAAAACTACTATATGAAAAAATTAATTTATTTGAACGTGTAATCGGTGAACTCGATGAAATTTTAACGAGAATCAACATGAAAAATATTGATGCGCATATTCAAGAAATTTTCGCGCAGTCAAAAAGCGAAGGTGAAATTCGAATCAAGATGGAAAATTTAACATCTATTATCGATTTTGCGAAGCGCAATGAAGCAGAGGTGCAGGACTATGCAGCAAAATGAAATTCATAATTACTTATATAACTTTTTTGAGGCGAATAACTGCGAAATTTTAGAACGTTCCCCTCACCTATTAGACGTGCAATTAACAATTGAAATGGATAAATTATTAATGAACCGCCCTTTCTATTGGCACTATCTTGAAAAAACAGGAGGCGTTCCGAACCCGATGCGCCTTACTCTTATTACAAATCCGGAAAACGAAGAAAACGACGGTGAACTTATTCATTACGGTTCACCCCGTTTGCATCAAATATTTGAAACAACAAAAGAACTAGGTTCATACATACGTTTATATGAGGAAGTGAAACATAGCGGGGCAACTCATACCCCCCTTCATCCTTGGCTTGGTGTAAATATAAAAGTATCTTATCAATGCGACCGAAAAAAAGACATACTTCATTCCATCGGTATTCATCTTATTTCCGGGACAATGATTGCAAACTTTCATGACACTTTAGCAGAGATCAAACTCACACCGAAAATACCTGACTTTTGTTTTACCCTCTCACCTATCAGTAAGCCACAAAGTGGCTTACAGCGTATAGAGGATGCTTTAAAAAGTATAATCGCTGAAGATGACCACACGTGGGCAAAAGAAGCGAGAGTGCGTTGGAATCACGATTTAGACCTTTTAAATCGATTTTACGAAGATAGCGATGAACTTCCAGAAAGCTATGAAATTGAAAAGCAAGCATTACAAGAACAATACGAACCACGCATTACAATACAAATTATAAACGGTGGTCTCTTTTATGTTACCGCAAATCATTTTCTATCTTAAAGAAAGCTCCTTCAGATTGAAGGAGCTTTCTTTTAAGATATGTTCCCAGCCTATTCTCTATCTTCATTACGCTCTTGCTGTTTTTTCTCTGTCATACGTTTCTGATATGCACGATCCTTTGCACTTACATGGTTTGCATCAGTTGGAAGATTCTCTTTTGAACGACCAATTCCATTACTCATCTTTTTCGCCTCCTTTTTGCATGTTTCAAAATGCATCTTTATTTTCAGCTAGAGGCACAATCCTTATACAAAAAAATAAGAGCAGCCAGTAGCTGCTCTTACTCATTCACGTATTTTTGAAACATATCATGGATGCCTTGATTTACGAGGTTCGAGATCTGTTCGTCAGATTTATTCGGATAACGATCACGTAATCTGATAGATGCCTTCACCATTAAATTTTCTAATACAGAACGGCCACCTTCTCCATAAATAATTTCAGCATACTTAACCAGTCTTCCATCCTCTAATGTTGCTGGATTATGATTGAAGAAAAATTTACTCATTGTCTCCACCTCTCTTTTGATAACGTTTACATTTATATAGATTATTTATGTTATTTATTTCACAATATTGTATGCATGTATATTTAATTAGTTTCATTATAAAGTAACATATCAATAGTAAATATGTGATTTTCCATCCATTTTGTGAACAAATCAAAAATGAAAGCGTTTCCTTTATTATATACTAAAAAAACTTACTACGCTAGGGACAATTTTTTTAATCTACTAATCATCTACTTTTCTTTTTTTTATTAAACTTTATACAATTTTCAGAAATTATATTATAAAATATATGTATGACTTAAGGAGGATTTGTATGAATCAAAATAAAAAAGCTATATTAGATCTTGTCTTTTATCTCGTATTCCCATTCCTCATTTGGAAATTTGCAAAACCTTATATCGATCCTTATTACGCAATGTTAATTTCCTCTGTTCCGGGGATTATTTATACACTGTATACCTTTAAAAAAGAAAAACAGTTTAACGTTACAGGGTTCTTTATTTTAATTACACTCATTTCTAATACAACGGTAGACTTAATATCTGGATCAGCGGAACGAATGCTATGGAATGATGCATATTATCATATCGTACTTGGCTGCATCGTTATATGTACAATCTTTATAAAAAAACCACTTATGTTATATTTCGCAGCGGATATTTCAGCACTGCAAGGTCATGATCGTGATAAAAGTCGTGAGCTTTATCGTGATAGTCGTATATATCCAGCACTGCAATATTTAACACTATTTTTCGGCCTTCAATTTATATTAAAAAGCTTCTTGAAAATCTATTTCATCTCTGTTTTCGGTGTAGATGGATATGGTGAAATGAGAGCTATTATGACCGCTGTTGGCTGGGGTATTTCTATTTGCATCGGAATAGGGTTTGTATGGGTAAATAATAAGATACATGCGGTTACTGAAGAAAAAGAATCTGTGCAACAATAAATAAAGATCCCCTAGCAGCTTGTTGCACTAGGGGGATCTTTATTTTGCCAGACATATTACGAAAAAGTTAGTTTGATTTTTTTCTTTTATTTTTTACATTTCGATAAAACAAAGCAGCGCTCAGTGGCATAACACCAAACCATTTATTTAAGAATGGCTCTTTCTCCGCGCGACGTTGTTGTTTCTGTTGTTTTCGATCCTCTTTTGGAGCATCCATATATGACACAAATTGCTGTGTCACAAAGCGTACATAATCATTAGTAGACATATTATCATCACCTCTACTTGATTAGTATGTCCACTTTTTTATTCATTAATCTTTTGCTTTAATTCATTCATAATTTGCTTTACCGACTTATTTGTCGTATCGATATGAATATCAGCCTCTTCATAATAAGCTCGGCGCGATTCAAATTTCGTTATAAATGCATCTATATCTTTCTTCTGAAATAGTGGACGTGTCGTATCTTCACGAAGCCTTTCTGCAATTACATGTGGATCGCAATATAAATACACAACAGTTCCATTTTCCTTCATCCACTTTCGATTTTCCGCTCGTTCAATAATCCCTCCACCCGTTGTAATAATTACATTCTGAACCGGTAGTGAACGTAACATTTCACTTTCATATTCCCGAAAAGCCATTTCGCCTTCTTCGGCAAAAATATCACGAATTGCCTTCTCTTGCTTCTCTTCAATTTTTTGGTCTGTATCTACAACATCCATATGAAGTTCTTTACTTAACACTTTTCCAATTGTTGTTTTCCCGGCTCCCATATAGCCAGTTATGTATATAGATTTCATTTTCGTTCCTCTCAATCATCCGTTATTATTTGTTATTATAACGAAAGATGTTACTTTATTTAATAAAAAAACGTTTTGTTCTTCTTATGCTATGAAGAACAAAACGTAACATACTCACTATTTTCTCGTAATCAAACAAGCTGGCTCACTTTTACTTATAAGTACCTCTTCTCACCCACTGCGTTGCAATCCATTTCTCACCTTTCGTTACAGGTGCTCCTCCATGTAACGTAAGCTCATTTAGTAATTGATCTTGATAAAAATACTCAAAGTATACTGCCATTCCCTTTCTAGGGTGTACAGAAAGATTTAATTTCGGAAAGAATGTTTCCCCGCCTTCTTCTACATCATTTAAGTACATCACAAGAGTACTTATACGATTATTAGCAGCTGACCTGCTATGTTCTGCAAAATAATCATAGTGCGCTTTATATTCTTGATCCACTTCATAATTTAAAATGTGCAATCCTTCTCCATGCGCTACAGGAACATTCGTGATAGATGAAATTCGTTTTTCAATCTTCGAAGTAAGTTCATTCTCTTCCAAAAATGCACCACTACTCGTTCGAATATCATTTACATCACGTGATGAACCAACTTTAGAACGTTTCATATTACTTTTAGACAATTCAATCAATTCAGCGCACTCTTCATCACTTAATACATTTGCTAATACAACAATAAGAGGTTCTTCGAATTTTGAAATAATTTGTATTTCCCTATCCTCTGTCATAATCGTATTTCCTTTATGATCAAAAATAGTTTGTTCCTTACTTTCACCTATTTGATTGTTATTTGTCATTTTCTTATCTCCCTAGAAAAAATGATTGGATAGCATGAATATATCATATTCTTTCTACCTTTCTCTTTTTTGAGAAAATTTAAACTTTTGAACATCGTTCTTATCCCTTTCCTCAAAGAAATTGACTCCCTCCACAATAGAAACTCATGGTTCTTCTCCATATATTTTACATATTATCCTTCTACCCAATCAAATATTTTATTATCCTTTTTCCTATAGTGAAAGCTCACTGTATAGAAAACTCTCTGTTTTGTAACACATTGCAACGAAATGATAATAACATCATTTTCAAAGACGTACTTTCCACTCACTTCTCCTCTTTCATACTGAAATAAAAAAACATCCTCTTTTTCTTTTTGCTGTAAGTCTCTTTTTATATCTGAAATAGCTCGATCAACAAGTTCCTCCATGAAAAAACTTTGTTCTATTTCAGAATAAAATTTTTTATCCGAAAGTAACATATTCGTTTCGTACATCAAAAAAGAAATGAATAAAATAAGAAAAATAATTGTTCCTGGCATTACAAATCCATTTTGTTTTCTCATGTTTCTATCTCAATTTCACTATAGCGCACAGCCACGCCTTCATATATTTCACCACTTATATCTTTCACATATATATATAAGAAATGAGGTGTTAATTTATACGAAATCGCTTCAATCCTTTGTAATATAAATTCCCTTCCGCGCATATTTACTTTTCTTATTAAATTACTATTCAACTTTTCATACGTCACCTGATCACCATTACGAAGTTGGAAGCGTAAAATATTCCCACCGTTTTCTAGCTCTATCTTCCTCCCACTTGATACTTCACGAAACTCTAATTGCATTTGTCCTAAAAACACATCCCACTCCCAGTCATTTAATCCTTTTGAATGTGTATTTTCTATCCCCATAATATGAAGACGCGGTAAAAGTAAAAAGAACATTGATAAAAGCAACAAACATGCAATCATTTCTATTAATGTAAATCCCGCTTCTTTTTTATTTTTCCTTTGCATAAAGGCATTGCTCCATCGCTTTTCCTCTCCTATCTTTCCACATCGTACAAACTTCATCTCCTCTCCAATATGTGTAATATACAATTCCTTTTATGACTTGCTCTTTTACTCGCTTTTCCTCATTCTCATACTTAAATAAGGCCGCTTCTTTTTTTAATAATATTAATGCTTTATAGCTCATTTTTATATTTTTTCTTTCTTGCATAATTAATAATGTTTGCGGGAGCAATAACGATGCCGCCATCATTATTAAACTTAACGCTACAACCATTTCAACCATTACTGATCCTTTTTGACACTTCACGATACGTAAATCTCCCTCTTCCAAGCTGAAATACAATCTCATATTTATACCCTCGATAGGAAAGTAAAATCGTACCACCCCTATTAATATTCCCGCTCGGATTATATGTCATTGGATTTGGAAAGGTATGCAAATCCACTTGGACATCTTTATCATATTCTCTCTTAACAATTAAAAGGTCTGTCTCCGATTCCGAAATATAATACATCTGTTTCCCTTTAAACCAGCGTAACGTATAATGTTGTTGACGCTTAATCGCCAACTGCTGCATATACAAAATATCATTTGAAAACTGTTTCAAAAACTGCTCAACTTTTTGTTTTTCATGTAATGAAGTAACGTTAAAATGCGTAACAACACTCAGTACAGAAATAGCAAATAAGACAAGTAGCATTTCTAAAAGAGTAAAACCTTTTTGCTTCACGATTTCCCAGCTGATACCGTACCATCATCGGAAATATGGATTGGTTCACCTTTCGGGCAAGTTTTTGAAGTAATATACTTTCCTGTTTCAAGTTCCTCTATTGATGGAATCTTATTATGTTGCAAGTGATATGCTTGTATTTGTGCTTCTATAGATTTCACATAGGCTGCACATCCTTTTCCTTGGACGGATGAGCGCTGTGTAACTACATTTGGAATAATTAATAGTAATAATACAGTTATGACAACCATAACTAATAACATTTCTAAAAGAGTAAAACCCTCCTCATTCTGCATGTAAATGCCCCCTATATAGAATTCATCATTTGAAACATCGGCATAATCATCGCTAAGTACATCAAAATGACTATAACCCCAAGACATGTAAATAAAATGGGTTGAATCACAAATAACATACGTTTAATTTTTTGTTCTACCTTTTCAATAATGAGCTCACTGTAATCACCAAGCTCATTTGTTAAATTACCGTTTGCTTGTCCATGCGTAATGATATAAGAAAGTTCTTTCTCGTAATAACCGCTTTTATCAATAATAGATTGTAACGGTTCTCCTGCAATTAATTGTCGCTCAATTCGGTCTGCTTCATACTGAAAGAACGGATGATACTTTTGCTTCATCATTATTGTTAATGCTTCGTGTACGGACAATCCACCGTGTAATAAACCACTTAATTGAGTGGAGAAATAATGAGAATGATTTAAAATAAGAAATGTTTTCATAAGGGGAATACGGATCATAATCTTTACCTTTTGAGTAGGCGGAAGTTTTCGGAAATAAAATATATATAAACTAAATCCCGTTATAACGATAAGAACAATCATATAAATGAAGTAGGGTAATAATTTAATTGCAACTAAAATTTGCTCCGTAAGTGGTGGTGCTGTAGAACGTAAAGAACTATACATCATTTCAAACTGAGGCAATAAAATGAGGTTAAAAACAGAAAGCATAATCATTAAAAAAAATGATAAAAACATAGGATATCGCATTACTTTCATCATATCTTTCCTATATTTATCTTTCTTGTAAAGAAGTACGCTTCCTTGTTGCAAAGCAAAAGAAATGTCACCATGTCGCTCTGCATAAAACAAATAACTTAACATCTCAGAGTGAAACATTAATTGGTGAAAAGAAGCGTGCAAACTTTGTCCATTTTTCAATCCCTCGATCATACGCTGTAACTGTAATTTCTTCCCTAATGGTAGTTGCAACTGCAAAAATTCTAACGCCTGCAAAAGTGAGTAACCTTTCTCTAATAAATCACTTAATCTTTTACATAATAATGCTTGATCACTTAAACTCCATTTTCTCTTAAACATATACATCTTCTTCTAAAAAGCCTAAAGCATACCCTTTTCGAACCGACGATTCCAACGTTTTATAGTGATACGTAACATGTTCTCCACTTGCTTCTTTAATCGCTTGTTTTAATTCATATCCATATAACAGTTCATAAATGCTTGCCTGTCTCACTTTCCTCATTGATTTACATAAAGTTGCACACTTCCCTCTGCAAAATGGACATTTTAATTCGACGAGCCGCTGAGCAGCTACTGCTAATAATGATTGTTCAATTTCTTGCCTTGTAATACCATAATCCATAAATCGTAGTATCGCTCCTTTCGCATCATTTGTATGCAAGGTTGTCATTACTAAATGTCCCGTCAAACTGGCCCTTACAGCTACTTTTGCTGTTTCTTCATCACGAATTTCGCCAACTAAAATAATATCTGGATCATGACGCAAAATAGCCTTTAATCCTGTTTTATATGTGATACCAGCTTTTTCATTTATTTGAATTTGTAATAAACCGTCTTTTCTTTGCTCAACTGGATCTTCTAGTGTAATGATGCGACGTGTTTGCCATTTTCTAGCTACTTCTAATAACGCATACATTGTTGTTGTTTTTCCAGAACCAGTCGGCCCAGTAAATACGAGTAACCCATGCGAATGCTTTAAAAAAGAGAGTAATTTTTCCGCTGAACTTGGAAATAACGAAAGGTGAGACAACGGCTGTACAGATGCTTGTAAATGGAGGCGAATAACGAGACTTTCTTGATATACTGTTGGAAGTGTTGAAAGGCGTAAATACACTTCTTGCCCATCAATTTGTAAGTACAACGAACCATTTTGAGGTTTTCTCCTCTCTCCTATATCCATTGATGCTAAAAATTTAAAGTGCGAAACAAGCTTTTCTCCAAATCCCTTTTCAATACACCGTTTCGTAATTAAATCTTTTCCAATACGTAATTGAATCGCCACATCCTTCTGCCTGGGCACAATATGTAAGTCCGATGCTTGCACCCCACAAGCTTCTTTCATAATCATATTTGCAAAAAGCTCGACACTATTCATCAAGTTTCCCTCCTCACTATGTATATATCATGAAAAAATGCACAAGAAAAATTAGAGATTTTGTATTTTCACTAGGATAAAAAGGGAAAATATGTTTGTGAAATTATGAACAATTTCTGAATTATTGTCTGAAATTACCTATATGGAAGTTTATCTGTATTATAATGTTAATATCTTGGATAAAGTGATAAAGGTGGAGATCCTAATGGAACAAGCTTTAAAAATTACAGGTGTGTTATCTGACCCTACTCGTTATTACATTTATAAATATATTTCGCAAAAGCATAATTACGTAACTGTACAAGAAATTGCAGATGAGTTTAACATTCATCCAAACGTAGCGCGTTTACATTTATCTAAATTAGAAGATGTTAATATGCTCAAATCAGAAACAAAAAAAACTGGGAAAGGCGGCAGACCAAGCAGACTATACGTCTTGTCTCAAGATGTCATCCAGTTACAATTCCCATTTCGCGATTATCAATTGTTAGCGCAGATAGCATTTAATTCACTGCTAAGCTTAGGTAGTGCTGGTGAAAAAGCGCTATATGAAACAGGGAAACAATTCGGCAAAGAATTAATGCAACAACATATGCATCGCTTAAATGTAAGTGCAGAAGCATTGACGATAGAACAAAAAATGCTAATCGCAAAAGAAGCATTCTCAACAGCTGGCTTATCTCCTGCTTTTGAATTAAGTACAGATGGCACAAAAATTTTCTATGATGTACACAATTGCCCATTTAAAGAAGTTGCTGCGCATCATCCGACTGAAATTTGTAATATGCACGGAGATATGATGAAGGGGATTTTTGAAATCCTATTCCCGAACGTGGAATTAACACGAAACGATAGTCTACTAGATGGATGCAAATCTTGTAACTATAAAGTGAAACTTTAATCAGTGGGGGGTGTTCTTCCCCCACTGATTATTAGCCCGCACCCATCCCGCATTAACGGGCAGTTATCTCCCACCTAACTTCCTCGCATTTTGCCGAATTTTGAGGTGGGAGTTTTACTGCCCACAAATAGCGGGATAAAGTTCGAATTTAGTTTTTCAACTAAGAAGAAGTCAATATTATAGTTGGCTTCTTTTTTATATGAATGAATATTTACAATAGTTAGAAAAATAAACTATAATGAAAAGAGGTTTTACTTTTTTTAGAAAAGGAGGGAGATGGCATGGAGCGCATGTTTCGCGTTCTTGGCTTTTGGACTGGAATTTTCTCGGTTATGTTTTACGTAGGGGATATGCATTCGGCCGCACTACTATTTTTAGGACAAACAGGATTCTTCGTACTTTTAAGTTATTTAAAATTAACAGAGCGTATGTATATATACGTATTCGGGGCATATTTAACCGTTTTCTTCATCGGATTTACATGGTACACAACATTTTTACTTGTCCCTGGAGCTGGGCATTAAGAGATGGCAAATTGCCATCTTTTTTTTAATTCCGCAATTCCCTAGTTGACTTATAGGTTTTATTACCTTATATTCTATATAACACATTGGAATTAGGGGGAATCAACATGAATACACTGCTTGTCGGGATTAACATCACAGTCATGCTCATTTTAGTTGGCGTATTGTATTATATGCAACGTAAGCATGTATCTTTTAATAAACGTGTATTTACTGCTTTAGGAGTCGGAATTATCTTTGGTCTTATATTACAATTTATTTATGAACCTACTTCTAAAGTAATTATCGAATCAAATACCTGGTTTAGTTTAATTGGTAACGGTTATGTGAAATTACTTCAAATGATCGTTATGCCACTTATTTTAGTATCTATTATTTCAGCATTTACAAAATTACAATTAACGAAAAACCTTGGTAAAATCAGTGGTCTTATTATCGGAATTTTAATTCTTACTACAGGAATTGCCGCAGCTGTCGGTATAGCTGCAAGCGCAGGATTTGATGTATCAGCAACAGGATTACAACAAGGTGATGCAGAATCTGCTCGTCTGAAATTAGTAGAAGAAAGATTTACTTCTATTGAAAAGACAACAATTCCAGACAAATTGTTAGAACTATTGCCTACAAATCCTTTTCTTGATTTAACAGGTGCTCGTCCAACATCAACAATTTCTGTTGTAATATTTGCAGCCTTTATCGGCATTGCCTTTATAGGTGTAAAACGAAAATATCCAGAACAAGCAGAGCTATTTAAGAAAATGCTTGATGCTGTATATGCAATCGTAATGCGTATGGTAACATTAATTTTACGTCTTACTCCATACGGCGTATTAGCTCTTATGGCAAAGACAGTTGCTGGTAGCGATATTAACGCTATTTTAAAACTTGGTAACTTCGTGTTAGCATCTTACGTAGCTCTTATCGTAATGTTTATCATTCACTTATTATTAATCGCATTATCTGGTTTAAATCCAATTCAATATTTGAAAAAAGTGTTCCCTGTATTAACATTTGCATTCACATCTCGCTCTAGTGCTGGTGCAATGCCATTAAATATTGAAGCTCAAAAAGAAAAGCTTGGTATTTCTGAAGGAATCGCTAACTTCGCTGCATCCTTTGGGGTATCTATCGGTCAAAACGGTTGCGCAGGTATTTATCCAGCAATGCTTGCTATGATGGTCGCTCCAACTGTAGGAATTGATCCATTACAACCACAATTCATTTTAACTTTAATCGCTGTCGTTGCTATTAGCTCATTCGGTGTTGCAGGTGTTGGTGGCGGTGCAACATTCGCAGCCTTAATCGTACTATCTACAATGAACTTACCAATCGGCATTGTCGCTCTTGTTATCTCAGTTGAACCATTAATCGATATGGGTCGTACAGCTCTTAACGTAAGTGGTTCTATGACAGCAGGTCTTATTTCTAGTAAATGGCTTGGTGAATTAGATCAGGATACGTACAATCAAGATGATGTAAAAACTGGTGAGATTGCTTCATAATAAAAAAAGACGCTAACAATTTATACTGTTAGCGTCTTTTTTATTATGTTCCATCTCTATACATCTTCTCTTGAAAGTTATCACTCCAAGTATTCTTCTAGTTGCTCTTTTAACTCTTCCTCAATCTCATAACAAGATTCATCAACAAGTTCCCCTACTTTCTTACTTCCCCAAATGCTTAATTGAATTTGCATTCCTAAAAAGATTCTTTCGCATTTCCAAATTGGAATATTATAAAATCCAATCATCTCTTTTTCTTCATCTAATATAGCTATGGCAACTGATGAATAATAACCCACCTCAAAAGGATGCTCTTTATCTTTAACAAGTTCCATAGATAGTTCCATGTTTTTCTCTATGTATAAATATGAATACTCTTTAAAAAGTTCAAGTGATATTCGCTCTATTCCATTCTCCATACATTGAATCTTCTCTTTCAACTCCAATGTAAGCTCCTGTGCTTTATATTTCATTTCCGCCTCCTTAAACATAAAAAAAGAGAATACAATAACATATTCTCTTTTCTCAAATATATTTCATTATCTCACAGCCCGTCCCTTTCACAAATAACCATTTTGCTCGCACCATGTATGAAATTGTCCTACATCTACTCCAACTAACACGATATCCTTTAGCTCTACATCAATACTTTGTTCTCCAATTACAATAGCAAAATGGGATTCTAATTGTTTTTCATTTTTCTTTACAGTTCCAATTTGGTTCCGATGCGGCCCATTTTTTATATATGCTTTTTGTCCTACAATATCAAAGTTCAAGATTCTCACCTCTTTTACTGCGCTCAAATTGGAAATACAATCTCCACCTCGGAAAATTTCCTTTCATTGCACTATTTCTCTCTATATATGACGAAACAATAAAAGAGTCCTTCCTTCTTTACAATTATTTTTTCTTTGTTTCATTTTTATGATTGAAACGTAAAGTTTATAATAAAATACACTTGGAAGCGCTTTCTACGTAATTTTTTATGTTATAATATAAAAGTAGAACTTCGTAAAGAGGGTTAAAAAATGAATACAAACATGATTAACAAAGTAATTGAAGCATTAAAAGTATATGGCTTTCAGGATGTATCATTCTGTGAAGAAACGAAGCAATTTTTATTTCATAACGAAACCGATATTATGAGCGGCTATGCAGAAATAACATATAGTAGCCAATTCGAAAAATTTAACGTACAAATTCATCCAATTGAAACGCATCACCAAGCAGAGTTACAAGAGGTTGAAAGACATATACAAGCTTGCATACGAAAAGTAGAGTATTTAAATGCACTTCTTACTGGACAAACAAAGCTAGATGATAAAATTATTATTATGTAAAAAAAAAGAACGTGAAGCTATCACGTTCTTTTTCATTATACGTTCATTTTCCCCTTCAGCTGTAATCCTGTAACAGATTCTAATACATCCATCGCTTCTTCAAACGTCATATCAAAAATTGTCTTCTCTTCTATATATGGAAACTGTCTAAAGCGCTTTTCTAACATTTTCACTGCATCCGATGTGAAGTTTGCGCTATCAATGCCAAATTCTGTTTCAAGAAGCACAATCCAATCTAACACATGAAAACCTAATCCATTTACGAATGAAATAAGTTTTTCTTCTGGCTGTGGAGATAAGAATACGTTTCGCTCCAGCTCACTGAAAAGTTCTTCTCCTAAAATTCCTGCTAACTCATCATCATGTTCGCGTTCAATAATCTCTTCATAACCGTAATCATCAACAAGCTCTTCTACTTCTTCACTATCCGCAAAAAGCAATTGACTAAGAATTGCATCTTTCTTAAATTCACTGTTTTGTACAACCTCTAAAAAACTTGTTTCCCATCCATTTTCTAATTTCATATTTATAACTCCTTTATATGCTTTACTTATAATAACTGTGCCCAAAATAGCCTAATGGTAACCTTCACTCTTTTTTTGCAAGAAATATTTCTCGCTGCATTCCCACGTCTAACATTCCACTTTATTCAATATATATGAGACAAGCCCCTCAATTTCTCCTTCGAAAATATCAACTTCTCGTAAATGGTAGAATGTCGTTTGCAACTCATTGCCCTTGTGATATATATAAATTTTCTTTTCTAAAGCAATTGCCATCCCTAATTCTGTATGACTTCCATTCCCACCCTCTAGTATGAGTAAGAAAACATCAGCTTCTCGTATCGCTTCTTGTTCTTCTTCACCAATCTTTTTGCAATTGTTCTCTATTGGTTGCTCTTTCATTTTTCGTCCAATCATATGTATGCTGCCATCCCACTTCTTTCAACTGGCTTGATACGAAACGAACAAGATGTTTATTTTGAAATCCTGAAGCAATATAAAATTTCATTTATATTCACTCCTTAAATATGTATGGGGAAACTCCTTTTTTAGCGTTAATGGGATTTTTTCAAAAAAAATCCCCATCCTTAGAACTTATTTGCGTTTCAATGATGGGGTGCCTCATGATCTTCTTTTATTTTTTGTTTTTTATAACTTTCATCAGCTAACATTTCTAGTTCAGCTGTTATTTCTGATTTTTCAAGCTCTCGTTCTTGTGAAAATTTCCGTGAAATATAAACAATAACACTACCAACGTACAACACAAAGCATATAATAAGTGCAGTATTTTCATAGAGACTTAGCTCCAACACAGTCACTCCTAATCCATTCGTATTTTCACGCTTAATCAATTGGAATTTCCCTATTAACCATTTGTTACCCCGCTATTTGAGGGCAGTAAGACCCCCACCTCAAAATTCAGCGAAAACAAAGAAGTTAGGTGTGGGATTAACTGCCCGTAAAAGCCCGATTGGTGAGGGCTAATAATCAGTGGGGATGAACCCCCCACTGATTAAAGTTTCACTTTATTGTAACATAAAAATATCAATTCTTGGAATCTTTCATCCTACTAAAAAAGACATGATTGTTTAATCATGCCTCTGAAATATGTTGAATGATAGTTTTAATCGCTTCTTTTCCATTATATTTTTTTAATGCTATTTTATACGTCTCATTATTATGAGATAGCTCTTCTATATGCTTTATAAGTGAGTTCACCGTTACATCCTCTTCATATAATACCGATGCATACCCTTGTCTTTTAAAGGATTCAGCATTTAAAATTTGATCTCCACGGCTTGCAAATTTCGATAACGGAATTAAAACCATCGGCTTTTGCATTGTTAAAAATTCAAAAATCGCGTTGGATCCCGCACGTGAAATAACAAAATCTGTTGCTGCTAATATATCCGGCAACTCTTCATGTACATATTCAAATTGTCTATATCCTTCTTTATTTTGTAAGGATTCATCAAGATTTCCTTTTCCGCAAAGATGCACAATTTGATAATTTTTCAGAAGATTTGGAAGTGCCGATCGAACCGTTTCATTAATTTTCTTTGCGCCTAAACTTCCTCCCATAACAGTAATAACTGATTTCTTCCGGGAAAACCCTAGAAACTTTAAACCTTTTTCAAGATTTCCTCTTAGTACGTCTTCACGTACAGGCGATCCTGTATATATTACTTTTTCTTTCGGTAAATGTTTCGCTGCTTCTTCAAATGTAACAAATATTTTCGAGGCAAAACGGAGCGCAATTTTATTTGCTAGTCCAGGTGTCATATCAGATTCATGTAATAAAACTGGCACCCTATTTAGCCACCCTCCTATTACGACTGGTACGGATACGAAACCACCTTTTGAAAAAATAACATCCGGTTTTAGTTTACGAATTGTTACGTACGCATCCATAACACCCTTCATCACGAGAAAAGGATCTTTTATATTTTTCAAATCAAAATAACGACGTAGCTTCCCGCTTGCAATACTATGGTATGGGATTCCTTCTTTTTCTATAATCGTTTTCTCAATCCCTTGATGAGAACCAATATAAGAGATATCCCAGTTCTGCTTTTGTAAATGTGGAATAATTGCTAAATTAGGTGTTACATGCCCGGCCGAACCGCCACCTGTAAAGACTATTTTTTTCATACGTCTCCCCCTTCTACACTATAGTACACTAAAATACCTTGCCTCAGGGTGAGAAAATACCATAGCCGTTACAGACGCTTCTGGCTCCATCATAAATCCTTCTGTTAATGAAATACCAATTTCTTCTGGATGAATTAAGCGAAATAATTTTTCTTGATCAGCAAGTTCTGGGCATGCTGGATAACCAAAGGATACGCGTATTCCTCTATATTTCGTACGGAATCTCTCTTCCATCGTCAGTTCAGGTGAATCTGGAATTCCCCAACGATCACGAATGAGCATATGTGTTTTTTCAGCAAGTCCTTCTGCTAATTCAAGTGCTAACGACTGAATCGCATGACTGCGTAAATAATCTCCCTTCGCCTTCCATTCCTCTGCAATATCTCGAACCCCTTCTCCAACGGTAACAGATAAGAAAGCGACATAATCCATCTCATCTCCAATCGGGCGTATATAATCTCCTAAAGTACGGTATGGTGCTTTCCCTTGTCTCGGAAATTCAAATCGCTCTATAATACGTGTGTGATCTTCCGGATCGTATATAATTATATTTTGTCCATCACTTTGCGCCGGGAAAAATTGATACACCGCTTTTGGGCGTAACCAAGATTGTCCTTCTTGTAATAATTCATCAATTAAATCATTTAGCTCATGTGCTCTTTTATCCCCTTCTTGCAAGAGTTTTTTTACGTTTCCTTTTAATCCAAGATGGTGTCCAATTAACATTTGTCTATTTAAAAACGGTGCAAGATGAAGGGCAGGAATATCCCGTAATACAACTCGTTTCGTCGAATCTGGCACTATAACAGTTGCTTTTGGCAACGGCTCAATAACTGCGGGAATTTCTATTTTTTTCTCCTCTTGTTTCACAATATGAAGATGGCGTTCCTTTTTATCTCGCTTCATCTTTTCACGTTCTTCTTCTTTTTGTAATTTGTTAATAATATCAAGACCTGTCATTGCATCACTTGCATAACATACGAGCCCTTTATAAGATGGAGAAATACGATTATCTGTAAATTTCCTCGTTAGTGCTGCACCACCTACAACAATTGGAATATCAATATTCGCTGCTTTTAAATCTTCAGCAGTCGTTACCATTTGTTGCGCTGATTTTACTAACAAACCCGAAAGGCCAATAATATCAGGTTTCTTTTCTTGTACTTCTTGAACAATTCGATCCGAACGAACATTAATTCCTAAATTAATAATTTCATATCCGTTATTTGATAAAATAATTTCAACAAGGTTTTTCCCAATATCATGTACGTCTCCTTTAACAGTCGCTAATAATACTTTCCCTTTTTTTGCACTCTCACTAGATTCCATATGTGGCTCTAAATAACTTACGGCAGCTTTCATACTTTCAGCACTTTGCAATACTTCAGCAACGATAAGCTCATTACCATTAAATAATCGCCCCACCTCATCCATTCCTGTCATAAGCGGCCCGTTAATAATATCCAGAGGTTTTCGTCCTTCTGTAAGCGCGAGACTTAGATCTTCTTGTAGTCCTTTCTTCGTACCTTCTACAATATAATTTGCCAGTCGTTCATCAAGTGTTAGCGTTTCTTGTATAACGACATCTTTCTTTTTGGCAACACGATAAAAGTTTGTAAATTTTTCTAACGTCTCTTTCGTCGTTTCAAATAATAATGCATCCGCAAGACGTTTTTCTTCCTCTGGAATTAACGCATAGCGTTCTAATTTTTCCGTATTAACAATCGCATAATCTAATCCTGCTTTCGTTGCATGATATAGAAAGACAGAGTTTAATACTTCACGTCCAGCTGGTGGTAAACCAAAAGATATATTACTCACACCTAGAATCGTTAAACATTCTGGTAACGCTTCTTTAATAAGACGAATTCCTTCTATAGTCGCTGCCGCTGAACCTATATATTCTTCATCACCTGTTCCTACAGGAAACACAAGCGCATCAAAAATAATATCAGATGGGCGTATACCATACTTTTTCGTTAGTAATTCATAGCTTCTTTTAGCAATCTCTATCTTTCTTTCTGCACTAACTGCCATACCATCTTCATCAATTGTCCCTACAACTATCGCAGCACCGTATTTCCGAAGAAGGGGTGTCACTTTTTCAAAACGTTCTTCTCCATCCTCTAAATTAATAGAATTGATAACACCTTTTCCTTGAATATAAGTAAGAGCTTTCGCCATAACATTTTCATCTGTTGAATCAATCATAATCGGTACTTTTAACACTTTCGTAACTTCTGCCAAGAATCTTTCCATATCTTCTATTTCATCACGATCAGGGTCTGCCATACAAATATCAATAATATGAGCATTTTTCTTCACTTGCGCTCTTGCCACTTCAGCAGCCTCTTCAAATTTCCCTTCTGCTACTAATCTTTTAAACTTACGCGATCCAATTACATTCGTCCTTTCTCCAACAAATAAGGGCCTCATAGAATCATCGTATTGCAACGCTTCTAGTCCACTAATTCCATGTCCAACCCTTTCATGATGCTCACGAGGATTAATCGAGGCAAGCGCCGATTTCATTACACGTATATGTTCTGGTGTTGTGCCACAACAACCACCAATAATATTAATCCATCCTTCTTCAGCAAAACGTTTTACTTTTTCAGCAAGTGACGCTGGAGATTCGTGATAATGCCCATCTTCATCAGGAAGACCAGCGTTTGGATAACACGAAATATAACACTCCGATAAATCAGATAGGGAACGTATATGTTCCCTCATAAATTCTGGACCAGTAGCACAGTTTAATCCAACCGATAATGGCTTCATATGCTCTACCGATAAATAAAAGGCTTCGATCGTTTGACCCGCTAAAGTCGTTCCCATCGGTTCAATTGTTCCAGAAATCATAATAGGTACTATTTTGTTTAGTTCTTCAAACGCCGATTGAATTCCAATGTACGCAGCTTTCACATTACGCATATCTTGACTCGTTTCAACGAGTAATACATCAACTTCTCCTCTTAATAGTCCTCTCGCTTGCCTTGTATAGGCTTCAATTAACTCTTCAAAAGTCACACCACCTGTAACACTAATCGCTTTCGTCGTTGGTCCCATCGCTCCCGCAACATACACTTCTTTCCCACTTTCTTTAACCGCTTGCTTCGCCAAAAGCGCTGCCCTTTCGTTTAACTCTTCATCTAAATGAGACAATGCATAATCACTTAATACAATATTTGTTGCACCAAACGTATTCGTTTCAATAATATCTGCTCCAGCTTCAATGTAGACTTTATGAATATTTAAAATAACATCCGGTCTTGTTTTTACTAAATATTCATTACAACCTTCGTATTCTTCTCCTCCAAAATCTTCCGCTGTTAAGTCTTCTTGCTGGATCATCGTTCCCATTGCACCATCTAATATTAAAATTTCATGTTGTAATCTCTCTTCTATTCGTTTCATCAATTAATACCTTCTTTCACTTCTTGCTTTTCTCTCACATATTTCACGAGATGTTCTGTAATTTCATATTTTAAAAACGGTGTAATAAGATAAATACCGTTAAAGTATTTCATCGCCGCATCGATCAACTCTTGTGAAATACGAATCCCTTCCTCTATGGCTGCCTCTTTCGTTTCATGTCCATCCATTCTTTGTCTTATCTCTTCAGGGAGAGTAATACCCGGCACTTCAAAATGAAGAAAATCTGCGTTCCGCTTACTTACTAACGGCATAATTCCAATAAAGATAGGTTGTTCCAAATGCTTTGTCGCTTCATATACTTCTTCTATTAAAGCAACATCATATATCGGCTGCGTTAAGAAATATTCAGCACCAGCATCAATTTTTCGTTCCATTCGCTTGACCGCTGCTTTTAAATGCCTTACATGAGGATTGAATGCACCTCCAACAGAAAATCTTGTTGCCGGACCAATTGATTTCCCTAAAATAGAGCGTCCGTCGTTCATCTCTTTAATCATTTTAATGAGCTCTATCGATGACAAATCATATACAGAAGTTGCACCTGGGAAATCACCAACGCGCGCTGGATCACCAGTTAAAGCTAGCACTTCCTCCATACCTAATGCTGATAATCCAAGTAAGTGAGACTGTAGTCCAATGACGTTATGGTCTCTACACGTTAAATGCGTCAATACTGGAATATCATGCTTCGTTAATAATGCACCCATAGCCATATTCGAAACACGAGGAGATGCTAATGAATTATCTGCTAGAGTAATAGCATCCGCTCCAGCCCTTTTCAGTGCTCTTGCCCCTTCAAAAAAACGCTGCGTGTCTAACGTTTTCGGTGGATCTAATTCCACTACAACTGTCGTTTGTTTCTTTGCCTTTTCTGCTAGAGTAACATGAGCTCTCGAACGCTTCTCATGTGTATGGACCACTTTAGGCCTTTGAATCGTCTCCTTTGCTATTACAGGTGCAACATTTAGAGTGGCACGTTTCATTCCTTCAATATGTTCCGGGGTAGTACCACAACAACCACCTAATAAACGAATACCTTGTTCAATAAATTTCGGTGTCATTTCTTCAAAATACGCTGGACTTCCCTCATATACGTAACGCCCTTCCACATAATTCGGGAGACCTGCATTCGGATATGCTGATAAATAGCCATTTTGAGGAATCGATATCATTTTGAAAGCTTCCGTCATGTGAAGCGGGCCTAGTTGACAGTTCAACCCAACAACATTGGCACCGTAATCTAAAAGCTGTTTTAATATTTCATTGACATCATTCCCATTTTGAGTCGTACCTGCCTCATGTAACGCTAACTGAGCAACAATCGGAATATTCGTTTGTTTACGCAATACTTTAACCGCATGCAATAATTCAAATTCATCATAAAAAGTTTCTAATAGTAATCCATCAACCTGTTCTTCTAGTAAAGCACCTGCCTGCTCAAGTAACATAAATTCTCGCTCTATATCAGTCGTTGTAACAGCACCAATATGTTTCATACCTCCAATTGTCCCTAAAATTGCATTCCGATCTGTTACTGATGCTTTCGCAATATTCACTGCCGCTTTATTAATTTGGACAACTTGATTCTCTAGACCATACATGCGGAGTTTCGCTTCATTCGCACCATACGTATTCGTTTGAATAACATCCGCTCCAGCAGCTACATATTGTTTATGGATCGATATAATTAAGTCCGGATCAGACAAATTCAATTCTTCAAAACTACTTTGTAAACCATGCGAATGTAATAACGTTCCAACCGCACCATCACCTATTACAATTCCTTTTGATAATAAATCTAGTAATTTCACGAATCTCCCTCATTTCTATCAATATAAAAACCCCCTCTTCACTTTGAAGAGGGGGACATAATTGTTCCTCCTCTTATTATGCAAAACACACGTTTTGCAGGTTTTAGCACCGTTTCAAACATTTAGTTTGAAGGTTGCCGGGTTTCACAGGGCCTTTCCCTCCACCGCTCTCAATAAGAGTTTGTCTTTATTATTTTATTTATGTAGCTAAAAGGAAATACGTTCCCCTTTTAACAATGTTTGTTAATTTTTTATAAATTTAGCACGCACTAAAATAAAAGTCAATGACACTTGCGGAAAAATAAAAATTATTTAAAATAAAGTTGCAATTCAATTATCTTTTGTTGTAAAGTTAAAACCATAATAAAATTTCATACGAACATTCTTATCTAGAGAGGTAGAGGGACTGGCCCTTTGACGCCTCAGCAACCATTAACATTCATTCGTTAATAAGGTGCTAATTCCAGCAAATTGTGAAAGATTTGACAGATGAGAAGAAGACTCTATTCAATCCGAAAGCCTTCTTCTTAGAAGGCTTTTTTTATTTTCACTTCGTCGTTCACTTTAAAAAGGGGGAATTTTCACATGTCAACAATCGAAACAAAACTAGCACAAATCGGGAACCGTAGCGAAGCTACAACAGGAACGGTTAATCCACCTGTTTATTTCTCAACTGCTTATCGTCACGAAGGAATTGGTAAATCTACTGGATTTGACTATTCAAGAACTGGAAATCCGACTCGTGGCCTTTTAGAACAGGCAATTGCAGACTTAGAAAGCGGTGAGCAAGGGTATGCCTGTAGTTCAGGAATGGCGGCTGTTCTCCTTGTCCTTTCACTATTCCGTTCAGGAGATGAGCTTATCGTATCTGAAGACTTATACGGGGGAACATATCGTCTATTTTCCGAACATGAAGACAAGTGGAATATTCGATGTAGATACGTAGATACACAATCTATTAAACAAATTGAGCAAGCAATCACATCTCAAACGAAGGCTATTTTCATAGAAACACCGACTAATCCATTAATGCAAGTAACTGATATCGTAAGTGTAGCAAGTGTAGCGAAAAGGCACGGACTACTTCTTATTGTAGATAACACGTTCTATACACCTTATATACAGCAACCATTAACAGAAGGTGCAAACATCGTCCTTCATAGCGCAACTAAATATTTAGGCGGTCATAACGATGTACTAAGCGGACTTGTCGTTGCGAAAGGGAAATCTCTTTGCGAGGAGCTTGCTCATTATCATAATGCCTCTGGTGCTGTCTTAAGCCCGTTTGATTCATGGCTATTAATTCGAGGCATGAAGACTTTAGCACTTCGCATGAAACAGCATGAAAAAAACGCTCATGCAATTGTTGCTTATTTAAATGATGAAGATGGTGTGACAGATGTATTTTATCCAGGAAGAGGTGGTATGATTTCATTTCGCCTTCAAGATGAAACTTGGATTAATCCTTTCTTACAATCTTTATCCTTAATTACATTTGCTGAAAGTCTTGGCGGTGTCGAAAGTTTAATGACTTATCCAGCAACGCAAACTCATGCCGATATTCCAGAAGATGTTCGAACAGCACGTGGTGTGTGTAATCGTCTTCTCCGTTTTTCAGTCGGCATCGAAAATAGCAATGACTTAATTCAAGACTTAAAGCAAGCAATTAAACTTGTAAAAGAAGGTGTAAGAATATGAGTTATTCCATAGATACGCTTTTACTGCATAATCAATACAAGCATGACTCACACACAGGAGCTGTTAACGTTCCCATCTATAACACATCAACATTCCATCAGTTTGATGTAGATGCTTTCGGAAAGTATGACTATAGTAGATCTGGAAATCCAACACGTGAAGCTCTTGAAGATATCATTGCTTTATTAGAAGGCGGGACAAAAGGATTTGCCTTTGCATCAGGCATTGCAGCCATTTCTACTGCATTTCTCCTTCTTTCACAAGGTGACCATGTTCTTATTTCAGAAGATGTATATGGAGGCACTTACCGAATTATAACTGAAGTTCTCTCTCGTTACGGTGTTTCACATACATTTGTTGATATGACCAATTTAGAGGCAATAAAACAAAATATCAAACCGAATACGAAGCTCTTTTATGTAGAAACACCATCTAACCCACTTTTAAAAGTGACAGATATTCGCGAGGTTTCTAAACTCGCAAAATCTATTGGTGCTCTTACATTTGTTGATAATACATTTTTGACACCACTATTCCAGAAGCCACTTGACCTTGGCGCCGATGTCGTTCTTCATAGTGCCACAAAATTCATTGCCGGTCATAGTGATGTTACTGCCGGATTAGCAGTTGTAAAAGATGCCGAACTCGCTCAAAAACTTGGATTTTTACAAAATGCATTCGGCGCTATTTTAGGACCGCAAGATTGTTCTCTCGTGCTTCGCGGCATTAAAACATTGCATGTACGTCTCGAACATTCAGCTGCAGGTGCCAACAAAATCGCACATTTTTTACAAGAGCACTCTAAAGTTCAAAATGTCTATTACCCTGGATTACAATCACATCTTGGCTATAGTATTCAACAAACTCAAGCAACATCAGCTGGGGCTGTTTTATCTTTCACCTTACAATCCGAAGATGCACTGCGCCAATTTTTATCAAAAGTTAAACTACCCGTTTTTGCGGTTAGTCTAGGAGCTGTTGAATCTATTCTTTCATATCCAGCAAAAATGTCACATGCAGCTTTATCACAGGAAGCACGTGATGAAAGAGGGATTTCCAATTCATTACTTCGTTTATCGGTTGGTCTTGAAAATGTTAACGATTTAATATCCGATTTCGAAAATGCTCTTTCTTATGTCGAAGAACCTGTAAATGCATAGAGAGAAAAGAAGATATGAAATTAAGTTTTTATATCTTCTTTTTATGCTGTCTAGCATATTCATTTTAATGTTTCTCTTTCTGTTATAGTCCATAAAAAAATAAAAATGCATTATCTATTTCCAAGTAATGGATTAATTGATATATTAAGAAATAAAAAAGGGGTAAAAATAATGGATACTTGTGCAGATATTTTAATCGTTATCGATTTACAAAATGGGGTATGTTATAGCGAAGAGCATTTATTCGATTTACAAAATTTACTTACAAAAGTAAATAAAAGAATTTCTTCATACAGAAAATCAAATAAACCAATCATTTTTGTTCAACATTGTGATGATGATTTGGTACCCGAAAAAGAACTTTGGGCTATTCATACCGATCTAGATGTTCAAGCACAAGATTTTTTTGTAAGAAAAACACATGCAAATTCATTTTATAAAACGAACTTAAAAGAGATTTTAGACCAATTATCTGTACATCGTATTGAATTCTGTGGTGCCCAAACAGAGTACTGTATGGATGCTACGATTAAATTTGCCCATGGACTGGGATACGAAAACTTCATGGTACAGAAAACAACCTCTACGTTAAATAATCCATTTATGTCCGCAAAAGAGACAATTAATTTTCATGAGAATATATGGAATCACAGATTTTTAAAGTTGATAAAAGATGAACTCTAGAATAAATGACTAATGACTTGATTATTCTAAGATTTATCAGTTACATCCAAACATTTCATTATCATCATAAAGAAGCTAATCATAATCAGCTTCTTTTCTTTTAACCTGTTATATATTCTATATATAACATTATAATTCCTTTTTCATATTATTTTAAAAATTTTGTATATTCATTTGAAAGAATAAGAAAATCATGATAAAATTGTGTTACGAATATATCTATATCTTTCAATTTTTGAAACGCATCAAAATTTTCACTCAAAAATGTCATTTTACAAAACTGTGCAAATTTATCTATTTTATTTACATCAGGGTCTCTTTTCTTACAATTTCTTTACTTTAGGACTTTTTTTCTGCAACAACTGTTTTCTTTTCTTTGATTTTTTGGTATGTATAGTATGGTATAACAGCTCACACGGAGGTGGAAAAGAACATGTTAGAAACCTTTCAAAAAGAAATAGAACTATATGAAAGCAATGCAGAATTATTGAAAGTGCTTGCTCATCCTGTTCGCTTATGTATTGTAAAGGGATTAATTGAACGTGGCCCAAGCAACGTTTCTACAATGTACACAGGCTTAAACATGCCACAATCTACAATTTCACAGCATTTAGCAAAGTTAAAAAGTGCTAAAATCGTTTCTAGTGAAAGAAAAGGATTGGAAATTTACTACAAAGTAGAAAACGAAACAATCATTCAACTCGTTCGCGTATTATTAGGTTAGGGACCTATAGACAGAGAAAAAGAGTGTATTCTATATTTTTCATCTCATATCTTTAATATAAATATATATCATGAGAGAAAATATATAATGCTACATAATTAAAAGTCGTATTAAAAAACAAGACACAGAAAATACTGTGTCTTGTTTTTTTTCATATTGTTAAATATTGATTCAAAAGTAAATTCTTCATATCTTTTGTGTGTATAACAACATCGAAAGCATTACCTAATCCTCCGTTCAAAATCATAGAGCGAATAGCTCTATTTAGTTTTTGAGTTTCAGAAAAAGGGTTGGTATCTTGATGGCTAGCAAGCTGATCTAATATTCCTGCTGCTAACAAAAACTCTGATTGCTTCCTATGCCATATCGTATTAATTCCTTGTAGCTCAAAATTCATCTTCAACTCATCCCAATGAACATGCGTAGTAAGGTCCATTTCTCCTGGATATGCAAGAGGATTACGAATTAGCTTGTGCTTATAATATCCTCTTAAACTTCCTTCACGATGTGCAGGATGCATCCATTCTTCTTTTGTATATCCATAATCAACTGTAATACATATACCTTTCTGAAACCATTTCGCAATCTCTTCTATATACTCTTCCATTGCAATAGGCACTTCAAAGCGCTGTCCCTCGGCAATATGAATGTTATATTTCAATAAGTAACGACCGACTCTTTTCTCTATCGGTCTAAATACTTCTGTAAGGTTTCCTTCATCTGTATACGTGATACGTACTTCATACAAAATTCCATTTCTTTTCTCAACTATCTCAACAGGAAACGCATCAAATAATTCATTCGAAAAAATAATTCCTTCGAAAGACTCTCCCATTTCAATATAAGATGTATAATACGACACATTATCAAATAAGCAAAGCCTCTCCTGTTGTAGCCTTCTATGAAAAGGGCTCACTTCAATAATTGAATAGTTTAAATTGATAAAGGTTTCCGGAGATAATTGTTTCCATTCTTGTAAAACATCATAGGCAAACTTTCCTGTTCCCCCACCAATCTCACAAATATTTGGAAAAACTTCTCCCTTTTCAACAAGCCGAATAAAAAACTTAGCAAAAGTCTTCGCAAATACAGAAGATACATTGCTACTCGTAAAAAAATCTCCCTGTCTTCCAATTTTTTCACGTTCTCTCATATAATACCCATATTCCTCTGCATATAATACGAGGTTCATATACGTACTATATGAAATCGAATGATCCTTTTCTTTTCCCATCCATTCTCTTAAAATGAGCTCCATCTCCATAATGACTCCTTATTGTAAAAATGGATTATTTTCTTTTTCAAAACCAATGCTTGTTTCTGGACCGTGTCCACATAGCACCGCTGTTTCATCTGGTAATACAAATAATTTCTCTTCAATACTTCCAATTAATTCAGCAAAACTTCCACCAGGTAAATCCGTTCTTCCAATACTCATTTGGAACAATACATCTCCAGAAAATACAGCATTCGCTTCTTTACTATAATAAGAGATACTTCCTGGAGAATGTCCTGGTGTCTCAAAAATTTCAAAACTAAAAGAACTGATCGTTAATGTACCCTCTTCGTCGATAATATGATCTGCTGGTTTTGCTGTAATACTGCGGTTCATCATAAAAATTTGCGAGCCATTCACAGTTGCATCGCCTAACCAATTCGCTTCTTCTTTATGTACGTATACCGGAATATGAAAAGCGTCTCTCACGGCATCAACAGCACCAATATGATCGAAATGAGCATGTGTTAATAAAACCGCAAGTGGCTTTAACTGTGCTTCCTGTAAATATGTAACAAGTTTCTCTCCTTCATGACCAGGATCAAAAATAATACACTCATTTTGATCATTCGTTAAAATATAAGCATTTGTTTGTAATGGGCCTAAAGGCATTTGTATCCATTTCATATGAAAATCTCCTCCAGTTATTTAATTTACTTTTAATGATACAACATTTCTTTCTCTTAGGAAAAGAAGGCGTGTTATCTCGACAATCATTTTTAAAACATGTACAATATAAAAGAGTAAATATTCTAAAAACTCATTTTAAGGAATGAGTAGACAGAGGAGGATATTGTATGGGCCTTGTTATTATTTTTACGCTAGTCACTCTGTTAGCTGTATTTGCTACGCTTAGAACACTTCGCGAAAAAAACTTATTCGCGGGTGGCTTCGCTATTGCAACCGTACTTGTTTTCGGATGGTTTACAATCATGACTGTTCTATATAATGGGTACCCACCAGCTTAATCCATTTACATTTTTATTCTCCAACAAGATCTTGCATAAAAAGAGGAAGGGGGCCCCTTCCTCTTTTCATTATTCACAACTTATATCATCTTCGCCTCGTATTTGTGCTTTTTTACAAGCCACGCTCCTCCAATTACACCTGCATCATTACCAAGTATTGCAATTGCTAACTTTGTGCTCTTTACAGCACGAGAGAAAGCATATTGCTCGAAATAACGTTGAATTGGCTCTAATAGTGCGTCTCCAGCTTTAGATACGCCACCACCAATTACGATTTTCTCTGGGTTCAACGTACTAGCAAGGTTCGCTACAGCTAATCCTAAATAAGAAGCTACTTTTTCCACTACTTCACCTGCTAGTTCGTCACCTTGTCCAAGCGCTTCAAACACATCTTTTGATGTAATAAGCCCTTCTTCTGCTAACATAGAACGTAAAACACTTTCTTTATCTGTCTCTTGTATTTGTTGCATAGCAACACGTACAATACCTGTTGCAGAGGCTACCGTTTCTAAACAACCCGACTTCCCGCAATTACATGGAAAAGCGTTCTCTGTAACAACTGTAATATGTCCAATCTCACCAGCAGCACCGCTTATACCATGTACAATCTCACCATTGGCGATAACACCACCACCAACACCAGTGCCAAGTGTCATACAAATTAAATCTTTTGCTCCTTCACCAGCACCTTTCCACATTTCACCAAGCGCCGCTAAGTTTGCATCATTATCAATAACAACAGGTAATCCCGTTTCTACTTCTAGTAAATCTTTTAACGGATAGTTTTTCCATCCTAAATTAACCGCTTCATAAATCATTCCAGATGCCACATGTACAGGACCAGGAGCTCCCATACCAATACCAATTAGCTTACTTTTTAATTCACCTAATTCTTCTAACTTTTTATCAATAGCTTTCGCTACATCAAGTGTAATATGTTTTCCTTGTTCATTTGTATTCGTAGGGATTTCCCACTTATGTAAAATTTCACCGTACACATTAATAAATGCTAATTTAATCGTTGTACCACCAAGGTCAACACCAACTAACCATTTCTCTTCCATGTTACGTACCTACCTTTATCTATTTCTTATTTATTTCTTTTTGAATTTCTTGCTTCAACAAAAATAAAGCTGTTTGATAGTCTTGTGGATCGATTAGCTGTGATTGATTTAATTCACGCAATTCATCTTGCATTAATTGTAAATCAGCGATTCGATCACCCGTATAAATAATCGTGCCAAATTTCTTTAGCAATTGCTGAATATCATAAATGGATATCATTTCATCACCCTCTATGCTCACTTACTATAAAAAATTATAATAAGAAAACGTTCACATATTTTATTATAATCACGAAGAAAAAGTCTCGTCAATTTTTATTTGTCTATACAAGCCCAATTTTAACCATTGTTCCTTTTTCTGTAATAATTTTTTCTACATTTTTATCAAATGGCTCTACTGGAATATGTTCTACCATTTGAAAACTATAAGCTAATGATAGCGCTTTCCCTTTATAATGCACGAGATAACGATCATAATAGCCACCGCCATATCCAATCCGTTCTCCTCGCTCTGTATAAGCTACGCCTGGCACGATTTGAAGATCAATTTCATCTGCATTCACTTCTTCCGTAAGGGCTGGAATTGGTTCACGTAAATTCATATACACTGTTTCTAATTGATCAAAATTACTAATTTTCCGGAAAGACATCGTTCGTGTTCCTTTATTACACTTCGGAACAACAACTTTCTTTCCTTCTTCCCAAGCTTTTTCGATAATAGGATATGTATTCACTTCATGCTCCATCGAGAGGGTGATTCCAATTGTTTTAGCTTCAACCCACTCTTTTTGCGCATACAACGAAGCTGCAATTTGCTCTGATAAAGTTGTATACCGTTCTTCTGATAAAGAATTCATGTGTTCTATTATTTGTTTACGTAAACGTAGTTTCTCTTCTCTCACACATTTTCCCCCTCACAGTGACACTTTGCTCTACGATGATAGTGTATCACTTTTAACAGAGGAACCGAATAAAAAAAGAAACAGTAGGAAAATATTCCTACTGCTTACTTTGTTTCACGGTGTAACGTAGACTTCTTGTCACGCTTGCAATACTTTTTAAGCTCGATACGCTCAGCGTTGTTACGTTTGTTTTTCTTTGAGATATAGTTACGATCTCCGCATTCTGTACATGCTAGAGTAATATTCACACGCATTCTTATTTCCCTCCAGTACTAATAACTTAAATCAGACTATACTATAATACCACTTTTAAAATAAAAATTCTACACCTTTTGATATTGTCTAATTTTTTCTATAAGATTTTTCATGTTTTCCCTTGCTATTACTGGGTTTCTAGCATGCGAATACACTAAAAATTTCGGTTGTTTTGTGTCAGAAACGATATAAGACCACTCTTTTTCGGTATATTTGAACTGTACTCCTTCAAATATACCTTCTTCCTTTCTTTCCATATCAGCCAATAATTTCCTCATTACTTTCCCTTTTTCATTCCATGAACATACAACTTCATCACAAAGTAGATAGAGCGGAGGTGATTGCTCTACTATGCTGAGAAATGTTTTTCCCTGCAATGCTATTAGCTCGAATAATTTTCCAATTCGATATAAAATATCTCGCTTCCATCTCGCTTGAAACGACTTTTTTTCATCCTGCGTATAAAATAGAAGGTAACATTCTCCTAATTTCAAAGACATCGGGTAAATATTTCCTGCCGATTCAAGTAATAAATCTGGAATATCTACCTCTTCAAAATCTGTTCCCTGGTAAATATTACTATGATTATCATATAACTCGAAATAATTTCCTTGCTCTGAAAACATAAGTGCCATATTTGCTTTACTTGATTTCATCAAGGCTTTCACATGATGCTTTTGTTCGCCCGCATAAATCCATGTAACTGTGCATCCGAGCCTTTGCAAAAAAATCATAAGTAAATGTTGTAACATATCATTTCTCTTATTAATAAGAAGATGAAACTTCTGTTTTTGTATCGTTTCAATATCAATACGCTCTAACACAGCTTCTACATAATTATTTGCAGAAACGTGAACTAGCTTATTTCGCCCCAGTTCTTTCTCAGAAGCGTAATAAAACGACTCAGACATATATACTTGTTCTATCTCTTTTTGCTGCTTATACGTTAAAAACGAGCCCTCCTTGCCATACAGTTGTATAACAATCCCTCTTTTGCTTTCCACTTGAACGAAAACTCCACCTGCACATTGCAAATTATGAATGGCATACTGAAAAAGCGACTCATTCATTTCTTTACATTCCATCGTATGAATCCCGCTGCCATGAATGGCATGGAGGAATAAATTTTTAAAGGAAGTTGTTTCTATATTTTCCTGACTTCCAATCAATATACTCTCCCCTTTGGCAAAAAGAGATCCATAAGCCATTGCAACTTTCACAATAAATTGAGGAGTAATTTCAACATTACCCCTTCCTACAATTCGGCTTTTTTGTAACCATCCTGCACTCTTTTCACTCTCTTTAACACCGGCAGAACCTACTATCGAATGACTATCTATCTCCTTATATGGCCATATTTTTCCTTTTTGCTTAATTACTGTACTTTTCCCTATATGACAATGATCCGCTACAATACTTTTTTGAAAAAGTGTAACATCATCTTCGACCATTGTATGATCTCCTATTGTTGTTTCTAACAACTCACAATTTTTTCCTATATGTGAATTTGCAAAAATAATGCTTTTTTGAAGATGAGAATAACTTGAAACGATACTATTTTTCCCGATAATAGAGTACGGTTCAATTACAGCCCCTGCACCAATCATTGCTCCTTCTCCAATAAAAGAAGGGCCATGAATTTTCGTCCCTTTTCCTATCGTTACACCTTCTCCCATCCACACCATCGGTAATACTTCTGTATATGGAATAGGCACCTTCAATTTTTTCGTCAACAAATCGAATTGAGCTTGCCGATATTGATCAAATGTACCAATATCTAGCCAATAGTCTTCTGATAAATATGCAAATAAAGCATTTTTATTTGCCAATAAAGGAAACACATCATGACTGAAATCCGAAAATTCCATGGATGGTATGTAAGAAAAGATTTCTGGCTCCATTATATAAATACCTGTATTCACAATATTAGAAACTACCTCATTCCAGCTCGGCTTTTCTATATATCGTATAATTTCTTGTTCTTTATTCATTACAACTAAGCCAAATGAGAGTGGGTTTTCTACTTCTTTCACAAACATTGTTACCATTCTCTTCTTCTGTTCATGAAATGCAATTCCTTCTGATAATTGAAAGTCAGTTAGTGCATCCCCACTAATAACAACAAATGTTTCATCTAAAAAACTTTCCGCTTGCTTAATACTCCCTGCTGTTCCAAGCGGAGGAGAATCTTCAAAATAATACAAGTTAACTCCCCACTTACTACCATCACCAAAGTATTGCTTAATGGCAGTACTCATATATTGAACTGTAATTGCAATTTCACGAATACCATGCTGACGTAATAATTCAATATTATATTCAAGAACTGGTTTTTCTAACAATGGTAACATCGGTTTTGGAGTATTACATGTTAATGGTCTAAGGCGTCTCCCTTTTCCTCCAGCTAAAATAACCCCCTTCATATACTTCAGCCTCCACTTATATAATGTTCAAGAACTCCGTATATCATTTACCCCACATTAACTGCAGTAAAATTCCGGTTTAGTATGATCTAACAATCAGCGAGAGACAGCCCCACTAATTAAAGCCTCACTTTATAAATAAATGTACCTTTTAACTCCCATCAAAAAGAAAGCGCTTACCATTAACTTGGTAAAATAATTAATAAAACGTAACTAACATATATGTACTTATTTTTCCATTAATTATGATACATCTTATCATCATAGACTAAAGGAAACAACGAGCTTTTTTTGTCATGTTTTGACTAAAAAAAGCAGGTGATTTCTCATCACCTACTTTTCCCCCTACTCATTCAATAAATAATGCTTTCCTTTTACTACATAAAATACATTCTCGGCAATATTTGTAACATGGTCTGCTACACGCTCAATATATCTTGCAACAAAGGATAGTTGTGTAATTTGTGTAATCGCTTCTGGTTGTCCAGGGATAGATGAAATAAATTCACGAATCGCCTTCCCATAAATTTCATCAACTGAATCATCCATTTCAGCAATTTGTTTAGCAAAAGTTAAATTTTCTTGCTCATATGCTTCTAATGCTAAATTTAACATCTTATGAGCAATCTCAAACATTTCCTCAAGATTATGTAAACTAACAACCACTTCTTTTTCACCAAGACGAATTGTTGATTTCGCAATATTAACAGCATGGTCTGCAATACGTTCTAAATCTGTCGCTGTTTTAATTGAAATGAAAATTCTTCTTAAATCACTTGCTACAGGCTGCTGCTTTGTAATAAGCATAAGCGCAAGGTCATTTATTTCCTCTTCTAAATTATCCATGCGATAATCTCCATCAATGACTTCTAACGCTTTCTCTACATCCCTGTTGTGAAGACCTTCCATAGCAATCAATAAAGCTCCACTTGCTAACTCACCAAGCTCGATCACCTTTTGCTGTAACGTTTTTAAATCACATTGAAACTGTTCTCTTACCATCATTTCTTCCCCCTCAATATTATGTGCCATTTTATATAAAGTGAAACTTTAATCAGTGTGGGGGTTTTTCATCCCCCACTGATTATTAGCCTTCACCAATCGGGCGTTTATGGGCAGCCCGACTCCCAACTAACTTCTTTGTTCCAGCCGAGTTTTGAGTTGGGAGTTTTACTGCCCGTTAATGCGGGATAAATCCCCTACCCAGCCTCTTGCATGTTTATTAAGCCTTGAGAAAAGAGAAATATTACTCCTCTATTTAAAATGAGGTGAAAATGAGAAATGCCCTCTGTTAAGAGGGCATTTACTCTTAGCCTTGCTAGCGATATCAACCAAATCGTCCTGTAATGTAGTCTTCTGTACGCTTATCTGCAGGTGTTGTAAATAATTTGTTCGTATCTGTATATTCCACAACTTCTCCACTTAAGAAGAAAGCAGTTTTATCTGAAATTCGTGCTGCTTGTTGCATGTTGTGCGTTACGATAACAATACTAAAATCTTTCTTTAACTCCTGAATTAATTCTTCTACTTTTGATGTTGAAATTGGATCTAGCGCCGATGTTGGCTCATCCATTAAAATTACGTCTGGCTCAATCGCTAAGCAGCGTGCAATGCATAGACGTTGTTGCTGACCACCAGATAAACCGTATGCATTATCATGCAAACGATCTTTTAACTCATCCCAAATAGCTGCGCCGCGCAAGCTATTTTCAACAATTTCATCAAGTGTTTTTTTGTCACGAACACCATGGATTTTCGGACCATATGCTACATTTTCATAAATAGATTTTGGGAATGGATTTGGCTTTTGGAACACCATACCCACATGCGTACGTAATTCTTCAACCGGATATGATTTATCAAATATGTTTCGTTCTCTATATTCGATAACGCCCGTAGTTCGAACGATAGGCACTAACTCTACCATACGATTTAGCGTTTTTAAGTATGTTGATTTCCCACAACCACTCGGACCGATAATCGCTGTTACTTCATTCTCATGAATACTTAAGTTGATATCTTTTAAAGCATGGTCTTCTCCGTACCATAAATTTAAATTTTTCGTATCAAATACTATTTTTTTTGGTGCTGTCTCAATCTTTTTCTCATTTTTCACCTGTACATTTACTACTGTTGCTACCATTTGAATTCCCCTTTCATCCACTTCCAACTTATTTTCGATTTCGTAACCATAAGACAAATATATTTATAAAGAGCAACAATCCTAGCAAAACAATCATCCCAGCTGCTGCTACATACTGAAATTCTTCTTGTGGTCTACTCATCCAATTAAAAATTTGAATTGGTAAAACCGTAAATCTATCAAACATACTGAACGGAACATAATTTGCAAAGGCAAGGGCCCCAATAACTAATAATGGTGCTGCCTCACCAATTGCTCTCGATACCGCTAACGTACATCCCGTTACAATCCCTGGCAAAGCGACTGGCAATACAATTCGATACATCGTTTGCCATTTCGTAGCACCTAATCCGTAAGAAGCCTCTAGTAATGAGCTCGGCACAGTTCTAATCGCTTCTTGACTAGCTACAACAACAGTTGGTAAGACGAGTAAACTCATCGTCAGTGCCGCTGCCATTATGCTCTCTCCCAAATGGAGAGCGTATACGAAAATAGTTAACCCGAGTAAACCAAACACAACGGAAGGTACCCCTGCTAATGTTTGATTATTTAATTCAATCAACCTTTTAAAAACGGACTCCTTCGCATAATGCTCTAAATAAAGAGCTGTTCCGACTCCAAATATAAAAGAGACTGGTATAACAATGCTCATAAATAGTATTGTTCCTGACAAAGCAGCGACAATCCCAGCTTCTCTCGGATTACGTGAGGCGAAGTTTGTAAAGAAATCTATTGAAAGATAACTTATACCTTTTTCAAAAATTTGAAAAAGCAATATAAAAAGTATTACTACTGAAAACAAAATTGCTATATAAAACAAACACTTGTAAATCCGATCCTTTAAAAAACGCGATGCCATATTTTCTTGTATGTTCTTATGGTTTAACATTCGCATATTATGCCAACCTCCTAAAACGGCGCATAATATATTGCGAAATGATATTCATAATAAAAGTAAACATAAATAACGTTGCACCTACAGCATACATGCTGTAATAAGTAATCGTTCCGTGCGGAGCATCACCTAAACTCACTTGTACAATATAGGCTGTTAATGTTTGAATAGAATGAGTCGGATCTATCGATACATTAGGTGTTGATCCAGCTGCAATAACAACAATCATCGTTTCACCAATTGCCCTGGAAGCTGCTAATATAATCGCTGCCATTATGCCCGTAAAAGCCGATGGAAACACCACTTGTTTTACCATCTCAAAACGAGTTGCTCCTAGCGCTAATGAGGCTTCTTTAATTCCTTTCGCTACAGCTCTCATCGCATCTTCAGAGAGAGACGCAATCGTCGGTATCATCATAAACCCTATAACAATACCTGGACTAATAGCATTAAAAAACTGCAAATCTGGTATAACCCGTTGTAAAAGTGGTGTGACAACTGTTAACGCGAAAAAACCATATACAATTGTCGGGATGCCTGCTAGTAGCTCTAACAACGGTTTTAATATTTTCCGAGCGCCATTCGAAGCGTATTCGCTTAAAAACACGGCACAACCTAAACCAATAGGAATTGCTACGAACATGGCAATTGCTGTTACAAGGATTGTTCCACATATAAGTGGCAATATACCGAATTTGGGATCTTCAAAAAAAGGTAACCATTCCTTCTCTGTCAAAAAAGAATACAATGATATCTTTTGAAAAAACATGATTGTTTCATTTGCCAACGTAATAATAATTCCAAGTGTCGTTACAATGGACACGCTAGCAATGGCTTTTAGTATTAACGGAACAATTCGATTGATTCGCTGCGTTTTTTTTCTTCTATTTGTATTTCTCTCAATCAAATGTTGTACAGAAAATGTAATTTGACTTTTGTCATTATGAGCCAAAGATGAAAACCCCTTTCCACCCTGACATTACCTTTTTATTTCTGTTAGCATTCGCAGCTGTTCATTATATTTTTCTTTTGGTAATTTTACATATCCGACCTCTTCAGCAAGGCTTCCAACATGCTTAATCATAAACTCAACATAATTTGCTACATTAATTTTATTTCTGATAGATGCATGATTCACATACGTAAATAGCGGCCTAGATAATGGCTTATACGTACCCGACTGAATGGTCTCTTTCGTTGGAAATACACCATCCACCTGTATTGCTTTTACCTTATCTCGATTGGCCATATAATAAGCATATCCTACAAAAGCAATGGCATTTTTATCATTCATTACCCCTTGCATAATAACTTGATCGTCTTCAGACAAAGAAACCGTTTTTACAAGGCGATTATTTTGTAAGACAACATTTTGGAAATAATCATAAGTACCAGAGTCTACGCCTGGCGCATAAAATTTAACTTGTTCACGAGGCCATGATGAATGAATTTGTGACCATCGTTTCAATCTTCCATTTTCACTCCATAATAGACGTAACTCGTCTATCGTCATATTGTTTACCCACGTATTTTGACGATTCACAACAATCGTTAGACCGTCATAAGCAACCTCAAATGGTGTAAATTGAATGGATTTTTTCTGCATTGCATTTTCTTCTACCGGTTTCATCAATCTCGAAGCATTGTTTATATCTACTTCTCCTTTACTGAAACGATTAAATCCTCCCCCTGTCCCAGAAATACTAATAGAAATTTTCACGTTTGGATGGGCCTTTGTATATTCCTCTGCTACTGCCTCTATAATGGGGAAAACCGTTGAGGATCCATCAACTCTCACTTCTCCCATTTCATTTGTAGCGAATGCAGTAGACATATTAAAACAAAGGAAACATGTCGATAATGTCAAAACTTTAATCGATGCGCTCATCCATTTCACGTGTTCTTCCTCCTAGAAGTAACCGGAAATAACAGGATTACAGATATAAGAATACTGCTAAACTATTAATTCGGTTTTAATTATTTGTAAAAGTTTTGTAAAGTCCCACAAAAACAACTGTATACACATACTTTATTTTCACTTTTGTACTTTAGATGCAGGAAATTTTCTAATCATCCATAAAGCGAAACTTTAATCAGTGGGGGTTTTGTTCATCCCCACTGATTATTAGCCTTCACCAATCGGGCGTTTACGGGCAGCAGGGCTCCCACCTAACTTCTTTGCTCCAGCTGAATTTTGAGGTGGGAGTTTTACCGCCCTCAAACGCGGGATAAAACTGCTATCGCCTATCACACACAACAAACTTAGAGCGTATGCACTAATCTTGTTGTGTTCATCGTTTTTGAAACTACATGTTTTTTCAATATTTTATGCTTGTCCACATTTACTAAACCATATGCGTAAGGCATAAAAAAAAGCACACTATCTTTTCAGATAGTGTGCTTTTTTTACAACTTTTTTATTCATCATCTTGATTTTTATTTTTTTTCGCTTTTTCATCTTGCGGAGCTTCACCAGTTAATGCTTGTTTTTTCAAATCAAAGTAAGCGTCCATTATTTGACGACTGATATATCCATTAATCCCTGTTTTATCATCATGTACCCATGGCACAACAACAGAAAATGCTACTTCTGGATCTTCGAGCGGGGCATAACCTACTAATGTTAAGTTATATGTTTCAACACGCTCACCCTTTGCATTTCTACCAATCTCTTTATCTCCGCCATATACAGTTTGAGCTGTGCCTGTTTTCCCAGCGGCTTTATATGGTGCACCTGCAAAGTATTTTGTAGCTGTACCACCTGTATCGTTAAACACTTGTCTAAATCCTTCTTGAACACGTTTAATTTGTGATTCAGGCATATCAACACGATTTAATACTTTCGGTTCCATGGATTGAACCACTTTTCCAACTTCCTCTGGCTTCGCCGATGGCTGACGAATTTCCTTTACAACTTGTGGTTGCATACGATATCCACCATTTGCAATCGTCGAAATATATTGCGCTAATTGAAGCGGTGTATACGTATCATACTGCCCGATTGATAAATCTAATAAGAAACCTGGTTGATTTCCTTTACCTATTTGACCAGCAGTTTCATTTGGCAAATCAATGCCTGTTTTCACACCAAGTCCAAACTGACCAAAATAGTAACGCATAGTATCGAACGCACTTTTCGGAATATCTAACGTACCGCCTCGTACATATGGAACCCCAGCGATATTCATCGCTGTTTTAAACATATAAACGTTTGAAGACTGTTTTAACGCTGTAAGGTCATTAATATACCCCATCTGTTTCCAAGATGACTTCGTAGGTGTCCCTTTTAATTTAATTGGTTCATCTAACTGTACAGATCCAGGTTGAATCGCACCAGTTTGATACCCCGTAAGTACTGTCGCACCTTTTACAGTTGAACCCATCGGATAAGAACTTGTCATCGTTCCTAATGCAAAATCCTCTACTTTCGTTTCGCCGTCTTTGTTCACTAATTGTTTCCCCGCCATAGATAAAACTTCACCATTTTTCGGGTTCATCATTACAACGAATGCACGGTCTAAAAGAGGTTCGCTCCCTTTAAAACTCATTAAGTTTTTTGTAAGAATTTCTTCTACGCGCTTTTGTAATTTCATATCAATCGTTAAATTCAGATCGTTACCTCGTTGTCCTTGTGACACATTAATAGTTTCTAAAATATTACCGTCTTTATCTGTAACATTTCTAACTTCAGCTTTTGTGCCGTGTAAACTATCTTCGTACTGTTGCTCAAGGTAACTTTTTCCTACGCGATCGTTACGATTATAATCACGAACAAGATAGTGATCTAATCTTTCTCTCGGTAACCCTTCATCAGAAGAAGTTACACCACCAAGTACACTTCGGAACATATCGTCATACTTATATTTTCGCTCCCAGTCAACATTTGTATCTACACCTGGTAATTTCGCTAAATTTTCACTAATAATCGCGTATTCTTCCGGTGTTGCATTTTTTTTAACGATTTGCGGCGTCATTGCATATCCGCTTTCCATCTTGCTTTTGATCGCCAATATTTCTAAATCTTTTGCTGACAATTGATTAATCTCTTCTTCTGTTACACGATTTCGTTGACGTTCATCTAGTTCTTTATCGTCAATTTTATTCGCTTTAAACTCTTCACGATCTTTTTTTGTGATTTTTGCTTCTGCTTCTTCTTTATGTAAAGCAAGCCAATAATCTTTCTTATCGCGATCTGTTAACTTATCTGTTGGGACTTCAATTAAATCTGCTAACTTTTTCGCCGTCTCTAAGCGATCTGCTGCAGTTGATCCCTTCATTTTTGTAAATGTAATTGTACGAATAGGCTCATTATCTACGACCGCTTCTCCATTACGATCAAATATTTTCCCGCGTGGTACAGGATTACTTATCGTTGAGTTTTCTTTTTTCTCAACTTCATTTTTATATTCCTCACCACGAACAATTTGTACGTATCCAAGCCTTACAATAACCGCGGAGAACATTAAAAACACGCAAAAAAACAACACGTTTAACCGAAAAGGAACGTGGGTCTTTTTCTTTTGTTGTTTCTGCTTCTTGCTCATACAAACCCCCTCTACCAACAGCTATGTAATGTGAAAGGGACACCTTCATACAGGTGCCCTCACTGCTGTCTTACATCTTTTTCTATTCTAGCATAAAACACGCGATAAGTTAACCTTCTGGTTCAGTTTGATTCTGTGTGCTTCCTTGCGCTACAACACTGGTTTTGTTCACATTCCCCTCATCATATTTGACATTTTTAACTGCAAAATAAATAAGAAAATGTCCAGCTCCTAAAATACATAGTAAGAAAGGTAAACTTTTTTCAGGCGGAAAAAATATGACAGCACATAAAAAACTTAAAATGGAACAAATTCTTCCGGCATTTAACCATAATTCCCTGACCACTATATATTCTACACGCCATTCTCTCGCCTGTTTTGCTCTACCAATTACATCGTATGTCATTGAGCCGTACGGAACGAGTAAAATCGGATATGCAACCGCAATACATGCTGCATAAATAAGTAATTTCGTATATGTAACATTAAAAATAACTAAAAATACGACCGCATATAAAATAATGCCACCAAGTAAAATTGCTTTTTTTCGCCATTCTTTCTTTAACATACGAGCAACTAAATAATAGCATACAAATGATACTGCAGAATTCACTAAACTATATTTCCCTAGTGCTAACTCGCTACCAGATGCTAAATAGACATATACCGAAATGACGAAAATAAACGTTCCCTCTCTCAAACCTTGGAAGAAATGAGCGCGCGTAATTCTTCCCCAGTTTTCATCAACTTGCCGCTCTTTCAATACTTGCACAATTTCATAGCGTCCTTCACATTCCCTCTTCGATAAAAAAAAGCTTAGAACGACTGCAACCGCAAATAGCATTAACGAGAGGAAGAAAACGACAGTATAACCACTCCATTTTTCCATACGTGAAATTGTATATCCTGCTGCTATCGGTCCAATCATTCCAGAGAACGATGTAAGAAGTCCTAGAAAACCGTTAAAAAAATCTCTTGTTTCTGGTTCTGTAATCTCAAATGTCAACAAGTTAAAAGCGAGCCAATAAAAACCATAACCAACTCCTAAAAGGGCTCCCATTAATAAAATATAGTGAGATGCACTTTTTCCCGCTACTAAAACGACGATAAAAAAAACAGCTAACGTGCCTACACCGATTCTCAATAAAATCGAGCGATCAATACGTTTCGCTAATTTCCCGCCCACAAGAAATGTTAGAAGCTGCAATACAACGCTGGCCAAATTATACAAGCCCAGATTCACATAATTTTGTGTTTGCTTCCATAAATAAATGTTTACAAACGTATTCGATAAAGAAATTGCGAGCGTGTATAAACCTCCTATAACGAGCAATAATACTAAATCCCGATTCACTTCAACATCACCGATTACATGTTTCCACTTCATACACAACTCTCCTTTACTTCATGTTCTAGTCTTCCAAAGACAAGCTCAATTATGTAAAAGGAGAACATAGAAAAAAGCTAGGAGAAAACCCCCTAGCTTTTTTCTAGCTGTATTAACTTTAATTATTTTGCTTCTTGGTAAAGTTTTTCAGCAACGTTCCAATCTACAACGTTCCAGAATGCACCGATGTAGTCAGGACGACGGTTTTGGTAATTTAAGTAGTAAGCATGCTCCCAAACATCTAAACCGATAACTGGAGTTTTACCTTCAGTTAGAGGAGAATCTTGGTTTGGAGTGCTTGTTACTTCTAACTCACCATTGTTTACTACTAACCAAGCCCAACCAGAACCGAAGCGAGTTGCGCCAGCTTTTGCGAATTCTGCTTTGAATGCATCGAAGCTACCGAATTTCGCTTCAATCGCAGTTGCAAGTTCGCCTACTGGTTGTCCCCCGCCGTTTGGAGATAGGATTGTCCAGAAGAATGTATGGTTAGCATGTCCGCCACCATTGTTACGTACTGCTGTACGGATTGCTTCAGGTACTTCGTTTAAGTTTGCAACTAATTCTTCAACACTTTTGTCAGCTAATTCTGCATGACCTTCTAAAGCAGCGTTTAAGTTTGTAATATACGTGTTGTGATGTTTTGTATGATGGATGTTCATTGTTTCTTTATCAAAGTGAGGTTCTAAAGCATCATACGCATAAGGTAAATTTGGTAATTCGTGTTTTGCCATTGTTATATTCCTCCCGGTTTATGTATTGCCACTTAAGTGACATACAACTTCATTCTACCCTAATTGCCATAGGGTGCAAACAAATAAATCGCTTTGTCTTGCTATCATTAAAGTAGCAAAATTCCCACTTCTTTTCAATTAAAATGCTCATATATTCCGAAAAAAAGCTTCCTTCTACAAGGAAGCTTCCTGCTGACATAATAAACATATGAAATGGATATGGACCCTGTAGGACTCGAACCTACGACCGGACGGTTATGAGCCGTCTGCTCTAACCAACTGAGCTAAGGGTCCACGATTATGTATGTACCATTAAAAATAACTAAATTCCAATCGGATATATCGTTTGAAAAATGTAAGATAAATTTACCATATACGAAAGAAAAGTGTCAATTGTATTTTTCTCTACTAAAAGAAGTAAATTAATAAGAAGGAATTTAGTCCTCTCTACTATATGTAAATATAATATATCTTGAGCTTCTCTAGATTCGTACGTTACAATGATTTTATACATACATAAAGGAAGTGAATCTATGTCCATTTTTAAACAGCTAGCAAAAAGCGTATATTCGCCTAAAGATATGGCGCTTTTCCGTTTTCAAAAAATCGGTAAAACCATTTTGTATATTATGCTTCTTTGCCTAATCACTACTATTCCAAGAACTTTCTTGTACGGTAGCGTTATTCAAGATGGTGTTAACATGGTAAATACAGTAATCGAAAAAGATTTACCTGATTTTAAAATTGAAAATGGCGAGCTAACAGCTGATATTGATCAACCTATCGAAAAAGAAGATGGAAATGCCCTTTTCGTATTTGATCCAAATTCAACAGACTTAGAAAAATATCAAAATAAAACAGGTTTATTTGTTTTAAAAGATAAAGTAGTCTCTATGGGGAATGGTCAAACACAAACATACTCCTATAATGACTTATTAGGCGCATCTCTTGAGAAAAAAGATTTACAAGATTTCATTTCGTTATTTGACAGTATTTATCCAATCTTATTATTCGTTATTGGGTTCTTACTGTACTTGTTCCAATTATTTATTACCTTTGTAGGAGTTACATTGCTTGCCTTCATCGGTTCTGCGATGAGCGGTCAACGCAAATTATCTTATAAACAAGTTTGGACATTAACTGCTTACAGCTACACAATTCCAACAATCTTCTTTATGATTATGGATTTATGCAAAATAAACGTACCTGGCGCAACATTCATTTACATTGCAGTTGTTTTAATCGTTCTATACTTAACAATTAAAGAAGTTCCAAAGCCGAAAGAAAAACAAGAACTATAAAAAAATGCCTAAATAGGCATTTTTTTTTTGGACAAGCATATATTCCTAGCAAAGGAGTGAAGGATATGAAGAGATTAGGTGTACTCTTATTCGTGCTTGTCCTCGGTTATATATTTTATTACGACATAAAAATCGGTACTTTACCGATGTTAAGTTCATACAAAAAAACATCTGCTGCCCAAACGATAAAAAAAGAAAATACAGATACAAAACAAAATAAAGAGAAAGAAACAGAAAAAGAAACGGATACAGCTTATAAAGCAATCGAAGTAAAAACTGGCGATACAGTTCTTTCTATTACAGAAGCGATTAATAAGAAAAAAATTCCTTCTATTGAAAAAGTAATTGATGATTTTAAGCAATTAAATAAAAATACATCTGCTACAAAAATCCAAGTTGGAAAGTCTTATAAATTCCCCTTATATCAATAAGCAATCACTTAATCCTTGTCAATTACATAAAGGCGCTGATACAATAGTAAAAGTGAAACCGAGTACTTTGGTTTCTATAGCCCTTTCTCACACATACTATCATTGATGTAAGGGACTAAAATAAGAAACTTCTTTTATAAGGAGAGCGATCAATTCGTGAATGAAATGACTCAACGCACAAAAACACGTCCGGTTAAAGTCGGTAATTTAACAATTGGCGGTAACAATGAATTAATTATACAAAGTATGACGACAACAAAAACGCATGATGTTGAGGCTACAGTTGCTGAAATTAAACGTTTAGAAGAAGCTGGCTGTCAAGTTGTTCGTGTTGCTGTTCCAGACGAACGCGCAGCAAATGCTATTGCTGATATTAAAAAACAAATCAACATTCCACTTGTTGCTGATATTCATTTTGATTACCGCCTTGCTTTAAAAGCAATCGAAGGCGGCATTGATAAAGTACGTATCAATCCAGGTAACATTGGACGTCGCCATAAAGTAGAAGCTGTTGTAAATGCAGCGAAAGAGCGTGGCATTCCAATCCGTATCGGTGTAAATGCCGGCTCATTAGAACGTCATATTTTAGAAAAGTATGGATATCCAACTGCTGATGGTATGGTCGAGAGCGCACTGCACCATATTAAAATTTTAGAGGACTTAGATTTCCACGATATTATCGTATCAATGAAAGCCTCTGATGTTAACTTAGCAATTGAAGCATACGAAAAAGCTGCTCGCGCTTTTGATTATCCATTACATTTAGGTATTACAGAATCAGGAACATTGTTTGCTGGGACTGTAAAAAGCGCCGCCGGTCTTGGAGCAATTTTAAGTAAAGGCATCGGAAATACACTTCGTATCTCTTTAAGCGCTGATCCAGTTGAAGAAGTAAAAGTTGCACGTGAACTATTAAAATCATTCGGTCTTGCATCTAATGCCGCAACACTTATTTCTTGTCCAACTTGTGGTCGTATTGAAATCGACCTAATTAGCATTGCTAATGAAGTCGAAGAATACATCTCCACACTTAAAGTTCCAATTAAGGTTGCAGTACTCGGCTGTGCCGTAAACGGTCCTGGTGAAGCTCGTGAAGCTGACATCGGTATTGCCGGTGCACGCGGAGAAGGTTTATTATTCCGTAAAGGGCAAGTCGTTCGTAAAGTACCAGAAGAAACAATGGTAGAAGAACTGAAAAAAGAAATTGATGTAATCGCTGCTGAAATGGCTGCCGAACGAGAAAAAGAAAAAGAAAAACAAGAACAATAAAAAGAAGGTTGCCACAATTTTTGTGAGCAACCTTTTTTTACATTCAAATTAAAAACTCGTCAGTTATATAACTGACGAGCCCTCTCATTTTGCACATTTTGGGCAACGACCATATATTTCAAACTTATGCCCCGTTACCTCATAACCTTTAAAATCTTTATTCATAAAATCCATCGGGCAGGAATTAATCTCTTTCGTACCACCACAATCTAAACAAATGAAATGATGATGATGTTCCATAATGGAGCATGTAAAACGGAAATGCTTTTCACCATTTAATTCCGTTTGCTCTAAAACACCGACTTCAGCAAAAACCGTTAAATTACGATAAATCGTATCAAAACTAAGTCCTGGATAATCACCCTTCATATGCTCTAAAACATCTTTCGCAGTTAAATAACGATTATGAGCTGCGAATAATCTCAGCATCTCTTCCCTTTTCCCCGTATGTTTGTATCCCTTTTCCTTCATTAGGCGTAAAGCTTCTGTTAGATTCATACCTATCCCTACTTTATGCAGTTTTTTTCTTTTTCCATAAAATTGCACCAATTAAAATAAGAACCGCTATCATAACAATTGTACCACCTGGAGCTAAATCAAGTTGATACGAAGCAAACATTCCACCAATTACTGCAATTTCACCAAATAAAATGGAAAAGAAAATTGTTTGTTTAAATCCTTTTGCAATACGAATACTTGCTGCAACTGGTAACGTCATTAAAGATGATACGAGAAGAACACCTACAACACGCATTGATACCGCAATTACAAGAGCAACTAATATAATGAAGATAAAGTGAATCCACTTTGCACTTAAACCGGTTGATACAGCGTATTCCTCATCAAATGATAGTAAAAACAACTCTTTGTATAATAAAACAATCGTCGCAATAACAACAATTGCTACTATACCAATAATAATTAAATCCGCACTTGTTACAGCACTTACACTACCAAATAAATAACTAAATAAATCCGTATTGAATCCATTAGCAAGTGAGATGAAGATAACTCCAATCCCCATCCCTGCTGAAAGTATAATCGGGATTGCTAACTCTTGATAATGTTTATATACAGTACGTAATTTTTCAATTAGCAATGCTCCACCGATTGAAAAAAACATCCCCATATATAAAGGGTTTAAAAACCCACCGGTAAAGATTGTCTTTTCAAGTAATAAACTTGCTGCAATTCCTGATAACGTCACATGACTTAATGCATCCGCAATAAGTGACATGCGGCGAATTACAACGAACACGCCGATAAGTGGTGCGACAAGTCCTATTAAAATACCAGCGTATAAGGAATTACGTAAAAAATCATATTGTAAAAAATCCTGTATCATTATATCCTCCCGTGATGCCCATGTTCATGTTCTAAGCGATGAACATGATGTCCATATAAAATCGACATTTCTGCATCTTCTAACTCTCGGAATTTCTCTACATTCCCATGGAAATGTAAATGCTGATTCAAACATGCAACATGCGTCACCTTCTCTGTTACAGCACCCATATCGTGCGTAACAAGAATTAACGTAATTCCCAATCTTTTGTTTAAATCCTCTAGTATCTCATAAAAACTTGCCACATTTTTCACATCAATCCCAACAGTAGGCTCGTCCAAAATAAGCAATTCCGGATCACTTACAAGTGCACGAGCAATAAATACACGCTGTTGTTGTCCACCAGAAAGTTCTCCAATGTTGCGACCTCGAAACTCGCTCATACCTACATCAGCAATCGCTTTTTCTACTTTCGCATTATCGTCTTTCGTAAAAAAGCGAAAAAGCCCTTTTTTCGAAACGAGCCCCATTGAAACAACCTCGAAAACAGTTGCCGGGAAACCTGAGTTAAAGCTACTTGCCTTTTGGGATACATAACCAACTTTATTCCACTCTTTAAATTTCTTACTATCAATGCCAAACAATCTAATACTTCCTTGCTTTGGTTTTAAAACACCCAATAAGCATTTAAGTAAAGTCGATTTCCCTGAACCATTCGGTCCAACTAAACCTAAAAAAGCTCCCTTCGGAACTTGCAAATTAATATCTTCTAACACGTTGCGATCTTCATACCGAAACGTTAATCCTTCTATTTCCAATATATTATTCATAGCATCTCACCTATTTTAATTCAGAATGATTCCGATTTATCTCTATTTGAATTATAGTACAGCTTATTATAGTTGTAAACCAATCTGCCTAAAATATATTCTTTATTTCAAGAAACCTTATTATTATAACAAAAAGCAGAGAATAATTCTCCGCTTTCAAAAGATATTACAATTAACTTTTTAGTGAATTGCTGATTTAAACTTACCACCATTTGTCTCTTGTGTATTCATAATCGTAACAAATGCGTTTTCATCAATTTCATGCACAATTGATTTTAACTTCGTCACTTCCAGACGTGTTACAACTGCATAAATAACTTCTTTTTCTTTATCTGTATAGCCACCTTTAGCAACAAGTTTTGTTGTTCCACGACCAAGGCGGTGTAAAATCGCATTTGATACTTCCTCATATTGATCCGATACTATTAAAACTGCTTTCGTTTCGTCTAATCCTTGAATTACCGTATCAATTGTTTTGAATGCGATATAGTACGTCATAACAGAATACATCGCTTGTTCAACACCAAACACAAATGCTGCCCATGCAAAAATGAATAAGTTCACAAACATTACGAATTCACCAACAGAAAACGGTAATTTCTTCGTTAATAGAATTCCCATAATTTCGGTCCCGTCTAACGATCCACCATGACGAATAACAAGTCCTACACCAATCCCTAAAATAAGACCGCCGAAAACTGTTGCTAAAATCGGCTCTGTTGTAAATGGCGGGATAGCATGCAACGTTGATTCAATAAATGCTAAAGCTACAATTCCAAATGCTGAAGATAACATGAATGTTTTTCCAATTTGCTTATAACCGGAGTACATAAAAGGAATGTTGAGGATAACAACTAAAGTAGAAAAGCTTAACCACCAAATATTAGGAGTAAGATAATCTAATATAAGAGAAATACCAATAATTCCACCATCAATAATTTTATTTGGCATTAAAAACAGTTCAATCGCTACCGCCGCACACGCCGCCCCAAAGACAATCATAACTAAACGATATACAAGATGAATAACACTTTCTTTTCGATGTTGCTTTTTTTCCATAAGTCCTCCTTATACTCTTTATCTATAGTTTTGTTCTTATATTATAACATAAGCTTCTTTTCCCCATTGAAAAAATGCACCTTGATACGAATATGTACAAGCTATGCGTACATATATTTCGATAGAAGAACGTGTGAAGGAGGACAACACGATGAACCTCATTAAACAAATTGTGAACAAAAAATTAAATCATATTTCTACAAAAGAACTATTGAAATATAGTAAAGAATACGAAGTTCCAATCACAACTGCACAAGCTGATAAAATCGTTTTACTTATGAAAGGGAAAAACATTAACATTTACGATAATACCGAGCGACTAGATTTGTTAAAACAAATCGCTAAAGTAACTACTCCTGCCACTGCCCAACAAGTAAATATTTTATTTCAGCAGCTATTAAAATAAGGAGGGGAAAATCCCCTCCTTATTGCTCTTTAATTTTTTCAAGAATTCCTTCATCAAAAGTACCATTTTTCAGCATTTCGATTTCTAATTTATATGGTGGCTTCTTATCTTTTTTATCTTCACCTACATACGGCGTTTCAAGAATTTTTGGTACGTGCGTAAGTTGTGGGTGATGCACAATGTGATGCAATGCCTTATAGCCAATATGACCAAAACCAATATTTTCATGACGGTCTTTTCCAGCTCCGCGTACATTTTTGCTATCGTTAATATGAAGTACTTGTAAACGATTTATCCCAACAATTTTATCAAATTCGTTTAACACACCGTCAAAATCATTTACAAGGTCATAACCTGCATCATGCGTATGACACGTATCAAAACATACAGATAGTTTTTCATTATATTTCACACCATCAATAATTTTCGCAATTTCTTCAAAGCTACGACCGCATTCCGTTCCCTTTCCTGCCATCGTTTCTAACGCAATGTTAACCGTCTGCTCTGGAGTTAATACTTCATTAAGCCCTTTAATAATTTGTTGAATACCAGCATCCGCTCCTGCACCAACGTGCGCACCTGGGTGAAGAACGATTTGTTTCGCTACACCTAATGCCGATGTTCTTTCAATTTCCATGCGAAGGAAGTCTACACCTAATTGGAATGTTTCTGGCTTCGTCGTATTCCCAAGATTAATAATGTATGGCGCATGTACGATAATTTCTTCAATACCGTTTAGTTCCATATGTTTTCTTCCTGCTTCTATGTTCAATTCTTCAATTGGTTTTCTTCGTGTATTTTGCGGTGCACCTGTATAAATCATAAACGTCGTTGCACCGTATGAAACAGCCTCTTCACTTGCTGCTAATAACATTTTCTTACCACTCATAGAAACATGAGATCCAATCTTTAACATACAATCACCTCTTCAATATACAATAGATATAATGATAGCATAATTTGTAGAAATATGTAGCGAATTGTTTGTTCACACAAAAGGCACTACATAAATTAAACGGACTATTCAAACAATCTGAACTCTATACTTAAATTAACCCAATAAAGCGAAACTTTAGTCAACGTTTTTTCTACCCCTCACTAATTATTAGTCTACATTAATCGACTTTCTCTCAAGCAGTGAGATAAAAAAAAGATAAGGGAAATCCCTTATCTTTTTTTATTGCTATATTTTTTCTTCACTTTGTCACGTTCTGTTGCAAGTTTTCGTTTATAGTTTGGTTTTACTTTTTTCGGCTTCTTAACAACTTTTGTTGCCATAACATCTAGTCCATCACTTGGTTTTTTACGGCTCTTACGACGACGACGGTCACCTAAATCCGCCCATTCATCTCCGCGTAAATCTACATGTTTAAACTCGATATGACGTTGTTTTTCCAAACTATCTAACGCTTCTTCATTTGCTGGATCATAAATCGTCACTGCAATACCTGAATGACCCGCACGTGCAGTTCTTCCAACACGGTGAACGAAGAAATCTAAATCTGGTGGAAGTTCATAGTTAATAACATGGCTAATTCCTTCAATATCAATACCGCGTGCCGCCAAATCTGTTGCGACAATGTATTGGAACTCTAAATCACGAACTTGTTTCATCATTTTTCTACGATCACGTGGTGATAAATCACCGTGTATACGCCCTACTTTTAATCCACGTTCTGCTAATCCATCGGCTACTTCGTCAGCCTTCTTCTTTGTGTTTGTAAAGACAATTGCTAAATATGGTTTAAATTGAAGTAGCATATTTTTCACTAATTCAGTTTTATTACGGTGTCTTGAAGGCACAAGGTAATGATCAATATTTCCTGCTGCAACTTGCTTCGGATTAATATGAATATGTTCTGGATTCTCCATATATTTCTTCAAAAATGGTTTTAATTTTTGAGGAATTGTTGCAGAGAAAACTAACATTTGCAGATTTTTAGGCATACGTGCCGCAATTTTATCTACATCTTGAATGAATCCCATATCAAGCATTAAGTCCGCTTCATCGACAATAATAGTATCCGCTTTATAAACAAATAGCGCCTTTTCTTCTACTAAATCTTTAATACGTCCTGGCGTTCCAACTACAATATGAGGTTGTTTTTTCAACTTTTCAATTGATCGTTGTTTATCAGTTCCACCAATTAAACAGCGTGCTGTAATCATTTGATCTTCTGCACAGAACTTTGTTAGTTTCACAATTTCTTCGTAAATTTGTTGTGCTAACTCACGAGTAGGCGCTGTAATAACAAGTTGTACCTCTTCACGACTTGCATCAATTCTGTTTAATGTAGGAAGTAAGTATGCATGTGTTTTCCCAGAACCAGTTTGGGATTGTCCAATTATACTCACACCTTTTTTCACGACCGGGAAAATTTTCTTTTGAATTCCTGTTGGCTCTGTAAAGCGTAGTTCACGAACTGCATCTATTAAAAATGGTTTAAAATCATACTGTGTAAAAGTTTGTAGTGTCATAAGTTACACCTTCTTTCTAAAATTTCTACTGCGCACAAATCAGTCAAGTCTACATTATATCGAAATCTACAAGTAAAATCCATCTTTAGTTTAGGTTTTTATCTCAAAAACTAACCTTCTTTCCTTCCATTGCATATTGTATGTGTATATACCTAACTGAAGAAAGGAGGATTTCCCACATGTTTCCGAAATCCCCTATAAGACAAATGTATCCGAATCGAGGACAACAATCTTACACACCATATCCGATTCCACAACTACCACCGATGGCTCAAAAAAAGAAAGGTTTCCTTGCTAAACTCTTTAAAAAACACGATCCAACCGAACCTTTCATGCAAATGGTCCCTCCTTATCGACAAATGGAAGGGCCACCGATGATGCACCAACAACCGCCGCCCCAATATCAACAGCAACAGCCATACCAACAACAATATACACAACAATATCAGCCATACATGCAGCAATATCCAGAGCAGATGATACCACCTCAAATGTATGAATCAAATGATACACGTGGTGCTGCGTCAGCTACAACTGCAGCGGCATCTAGCAGCGGCATCGGTAGTTTTTTTTCAAATTTAATTTCGAACCCAACTAATATGATAAATAATATCGAAAAAGTATCTCAAGTCGTGCAATCTGTCGGTCCTGTTGTCGAACAGTACGGTCCCATTATGCGTAGTCTACCAAGCATTGTTAAAATCCTCACCTCTGGAAAAAGTACGGAAGAAAATCAAACTGAAGATGCAACAGAACAGGTTGAGGTAGCAACTCCACCTCCTCCACCTCCAAAAAGGAAACGAAAAAAAATAGTGCTTGAACCGGTAATAGAAAAAGAGGTTCCGAAAGAACCGGTTCAACAATCAGTAACAAAACCAAAACTATATGTGTAACAATCCTTTGTTTTCTATCCACTCCTCCTTTATAATGTAATGGACTATGCACAAAAGTATCCCTTGTTTAGAAGGAGAGGATTACTCACATGAAGATTGTTAAAATTTCCCCTCGTGGTTATTGCTATGGTGTTGTTGACGCAATGGTTATTGCACGTAATGCCGCATTAGATAAATCATTACCGAGACCCATTTATATTTTAGGTATGATTGTTCACAATAAGCATGTCACAGATGCTTTCGAAGAGGATGGCATCATTACATTAGACGGTCCAAGTCGATTAGAAATTTTAGATAAAATCGATTCTGGTACTGTTATTTTCACTGCACACGGTGTTTCTCCAGAAGTTAAACAACGTGCAAAAGAAAAAGGTTTAACGACAATTGATGCAACTTGTCCAGATGTTACAAAAACACATGACCTTATCGAAGCAAAGAAAGCTGAAGGATACCATGTCATTTATATCGGCAAAAAAAATCATCCAGAACCAGAAGGCGCAGTTGGTATCGCACCTGATATCGTTCATCTTATCGAAAAAGCTGATGATTTAAAAACACTAGAAATTCCAACGGATAAAATTTTAGTTACGAATCAAACAACAATGAGTCAATGGGATGTTCAACATTTAATGGAGGACATTCAGAAAAAATTCCCAACAGCAGAATTCCACAAGGAAATTTGTTTAGCAACTCAAGTTCGCCAAGAAGCTGTCGCTAAACAAGCTGATGTTGCAGATTTAACAATTGTTGTCGGTGATCCGAAAAGTAACAACTCAAACCGTTTAGCACAAGTATCACAAGAAATCGCTGGTACGACAGCATACCGCGTTGCAGACGTAAGTGAAATCCAATTAGAATGGCTACAAGGTGTAGAAAACGTAGCTGTTACAGCAGGTGCTTCTACTCCAACGCCAATTACAAAAGAAGTTATTGCTTTCTTAGATCAATATGACCCAATGAATCCAGCTACATGGGACAGAATTCGAAAAGTACCACTTCAAAAGATACTACCTCGTGTAAAAGTGAAAAAAGAACAATAATAAAAACCGTTGCCTACATGAGCAACGGTTTTTATTTTTCTTATACAAATGTGAATGGATCTGTATGTAACTGCGAAGCGTGAATGTGTACATTGAATTTCTTCACATCTACTTTTTCTTGCAATTGTTTTTGTACACCTTGCTTCATTACTTTTTCAACGTTATGTCCTGGATCGACTATATTTAAACCAATCATCATCGCATCGTGAGCAACATGATAATACATATCACCTGTTACATATACATCTGCTCCTTTAAATTTCGCTTGGTTTATATATTTATTACCGTCACCACCAAGTACAGCTACTTTACGCACCTTATCATCTAACTTTCCAACAACTCTTGCACCCTTTACATGTAATGATTGTTTCACATGTAAAGCAAACTGCTCAAGCGTCATTTCTTCTTGTAAATACCCTATTTTACCAAGACCTAATGTTTCACCTTTATTATCAAGCGGATATACATCATATGCCACTTCTTCATATGGATGGGCTGCCAACATCGCTTTAATAACTTTTCTTTGTAATGAAGCTGGAATAATCGTTTCGACACGTATCTCTTCCACACGTTCTAACTGCCCAGTTTCTCCGATATAAGGATTTGTACCTTCTTGAGGGATAAACGTACCTACCCCTTCGCTACCGAACGTACAGTGGCTATAATTACCGATATGACCTGCATCCGCATCTCCAAGAGCTTTGCGCACTTCTTCTGCATGGGTTACTGGAACAAATACAACAATTTTTTTCATTTCTTCTGCATATGTAGGAGCTAATACTTCTGTATTTTGTAACCCTAACGCATCAGCAAGTAAATCATTTACCCCGCCCTTAGCAATATCTACATTTGTATGTGCGGCATAAACCGCAATATCATTTTTAATACACATTTCAATAATTCTTCCGTACGCCTTATCTGTATGAATCGCTTTTAATGGATTAAAGATTAAAGGATGGTGCGCTATAATGATATTCGCTCCTAATTGGATCGCCTCGTCCACAACTTCCTCAGTTACATCTAACGCGATTAATACGTGCTGGACAGGTTTATTAAGCGCTCCAATCTGTAAGCCAATCTTATCCCCTTCCATCGCTAAATGCTTCGGATACATACCTTCAAACAAAGAAATAATTTCATGACCATTCGGAATTTTACTCATGATAAAACCTCTCCTATCATTTTCATTTTCGCTTCTACTTCTGCACGCTTCGCTTTTGTCTCTTCAGACTCTGCTGCACGTTCTAACTGTTTTAAAATATTTTGGAAGTTTTTCAATTCCCCTTCCCACTTTTCAATAAAAGCTTCACTTTTTTCTTTTATTAAAAATGGACCCATAAACAATTCAGCTTGTTTATTTTCAGAGTAAGGTACTGCTGTATCTCCTCGCTCTCCGACTAAAATCTCGTAAATCTTTCCGTCTTCTATTACAATTTTCTCACGGATAAGCTCCCATCCATTTTCAATAAACCATTCACGGATATGGTGTGCTGCAATATTCGGCTGTAAGATTAAACGTGTTACACCTTCTAATTTTTCTTTACCACTTTCTAAAATGTCACGAATTAACGCTCCACCCATACCAGCAATCGTAATAACATCTACTTCTCCTGGCACTATAACAGCTAATCCATTCCCTTTACGAACGTCTACTTTATCTTGTAAGCCACTTTCAGCTACAGTTGCTTGTGCAGAGCGAAACGGTCCATCTACAACCTCTCCTGCAACTGCTTTTGTAGCAATATTATTTATAATTATATAACACGGTAAATACGCATGATCCGATCCAATATCAGCTACTGTAGAGCCTACCGGAATCTCCCTCACAACTTCTTCTAATCGTTTCGAAAGCTTTACTTCATTCATGTATTTCCATTACTCCTTCTTTTCTCAGTCTGTCTCCATGATAATGAATTTATAGTAGTTGTTGCAAGTCCATAACAATACTTCAATTCTCTATTACTAATCGTATTTTAGATAGTATAGAAAAACAAGCCTTTTGCAAAAAGCAAAAGGCTTGTTTTTCTATACTTTATTTTTTCTTCGATAACCAATCAGCTACTTTTGCCGCTTGATCAGCTGGAACTATATTTGGCGGCATATTTCCTTTTCCTTTTGAAATAACTTCTTTAATTTCATCTTTTGAAAGTTTCCCACCAATTTTTTGTAAATTAGGGCCTACCGCTCCTTGTAACTGATCACCATGACAGCTCGTACAGCTTTGCTTTACAATATCCTCTGGCTTTGATGCTGTTTGTGCTGGTTTCCCACCATTTTTTGCATCAGCTAACTCTTTAGATTTATTTAGCCCCTGAAATGAAAATACAAACATAACGATAATACCTAATGCTGCAATAAGAGCGAACGGAATCAACGGATTACGTTTCATATCTCTTCTCCCCCCTCTATACCGCTAAATAGTTAGATGATTCAGTCATTTATATTGTACTTGAAAACGCCCTATCAGAAAAGAGTAAACTACTACTTGTTAAAAATATTCCGTAAATTCATTTTATTGATTTTCACTATTATATCGCATATTATTTCGATAATTACTAACGTTTCTCATCATATTTTTTACTTTTCTACATATTATTTTGTATATAATAAACAAAATAAATCGAAAAATCGAAAAATGAGCATTTGCAAATCAAAAGACAATTCTGTAAAATAAATTACAAGAAATTGTAATCGTTGCCGATAGCTAAATTTTAACAAAAATTAACAAAATAAAAAAGTTTACTTCACAAAAGTGAAGTAAACTTAAAGGTAGCCTATTCTAAGAAATCCTTAAGACGCTTACTACGGCTTGGATGTCTTAATTTGCGAAGTGCTTTCGCTTCAATTTGACGAATACGTTCTCTCGTTACGCCGAATACTTTCCCAACTTCTTCAAGCGTACGAGTTCGTCCATCATCTAAACCAAAACGAAGACGCAGAACATTTTCTTCACGATCTGTTAGTGTATCTAACACATCTTCTAATTGTTCTTTTAGCAATTCATACGCTGCATGGTCCGCAGGCGATGTTGCTTCTTGGTCTTCGATAAAGTCACCTAAATGGGAGTCGTCTTCTTCACCAATTGGTGTTTCAAGAGAAACTGGCTCCTGTGCAATCTTTAAGATTTCGCGTACTTTTTCTGGAGCAAGATCCATTTCTTCACCAATCTCTTCAGGAGATGGTTCGCGTCCTAAATCTTGTAATAATTGACGTTGTACACGGATTAACTTATTAATTGTTTCAACCATATGAACTGGAATACGAATTGTTCGCGCTTGGTCTGCAATCGCACGTGTAATAGCTTGGCGAATCCACCAAGTTGCATACGTACTAAATTTAAAACCTTTACGGTAGTCGAACTTTTCAACTGCCTTAATTAGACCCATATTTCCTTCTTGGATTAAGTCTAAGAAAAGCATACCACGGCCCACGTAGCGCTTTGCAATACTTACTACAAGACGTAAGTTTGCTTCCGCAAGACGGCGTTTTGCTTCTTCATCGCCTTCTTCAATACGTGTCGCAAGTCGAATTTCTTCTTCAGCAGATAGTAAGTCTACACGACCAATTTCTTTTAAGTACATACGAACAGGGTCATTGATTTTCACACCTGGCGGCACACTTAAATCATTAAGGTCAAATTCTTCTTCCGTTTTTGTAATTTGACGATTATTAGGACCTTCGTCGTTGTCATTGTCACCAACTAAGTCAATCCCTTGTTCACCTAAATATTCATAGTATTCATCCATTTGATCGGATTCAATTTCAAATCCATTCATGCGTTCTGCAATCTCTTCATATGTAAGAACGCCACGTTTTTTCCCGAGCTCAGTGAGTTGTTCTTTCACTTGCTCAAGGGTCATTTCAGTTTCAATTTGTTTAGAACGAGCTGGTTTATCAGCCATCTGTTCCCCTCCTTACGCGAGATACAAACATTCATTATACTAAAACTTTATCGAAAAAGCTATTTTCTTGCTTTTTGACTTTGTAAATATGCCACATAATATTTAGCAGCCTCTACAGGATCTGTTTTTTCCATTTGTTTTACTTTAAAGATAATTTCCATCTTTTCAAGTTTTTCTTTATGGCGTCTTAGCGCCTCCAAATGACCTTGTAACGCTTCTTCTGTGTACTCTGGATTAATAAATTCATCCGTCGAAATATCAGTAATAATATTTTTCAACTTTTCATCAGAGAGCCAACTTAAAAATGTTCCGACTGAAGGTTCATTTCCCTTTTCATAATATGCGTATAGTTCATATAAAATCCCTTTATGTTCTTCTGTATAAAAATCTTCTATATGAGGTTCCATACGCACTGTCACTTCTGCACTTTGCAACATATGGTAAATAATTTCTCTTTCTGCCCTTTCAAAACCTGTTAATTTCGGTTTCGTTTGAACAATTTGAGATGGCTTAGAAACCTGCTTTATTTGTTTTTGCTGTACCTTTTGTTCTTTGCGATATTGGTGCAATTGATTCAAAAGTGTTTCCATTGAATACGAAAATTCTTGCGATAATGATTTTAAATATGATTCCGCCTGCATCGCATCCTGTAGCAATGATAACTCTTTTAAAACACTTTTTACATATTCTTCTTTGCCAGACTCATCTTGCAAATTTTTCCCTAAACGCAAATAATTTATTTTGAAACCAACAAAACTTATACTTGATTTCACAAGATTTTCAAAAGCGGTTGTCCCATATTGTTGCACATATTCATCAGGGTCAAGCTTATCTGGCAAGGATGTAACTTTCACTTGGCAACCAACTTGCAATAGTAATTGCCCTGCTTTCATCGTCGCTTCTCGCCCTGCTTTATCACCATCATAGCAAAGAACAACAGTTTCAACGTTACGTCGCAGAAGTTTCGCTTGTTCTTCAGTTAAAGCTGTTCCCATTGTCGCAACAGCTTCTTCCACACCACTTTTCACCGCGGCTAGTACATCGGCATAACCTTCAAAAAGGACAACCTGCCCACGTTTTCTAATAAACGGCCTTGCTTGGTGGAAATTATACAACAGCTTACTTTTGTAAAAAATCGGTGTTTCAGGACTATTCAAATATTTCGGAGTATCATCTCCTAATGCCCTTCCACTAAACGCTATCACCTTACCTTGTAAAGTATAAATCGGAAACATAACTCTTCCGCGGAAGCGGTCATAATGACTGCCATCCTTCTCACTTCTTACAAGAAGACCAGCCTGTTCCATACTAGATAGCGACAAACCTCTTTTTTGTAAAATTTTCGTTGCTGCATCCCAAGCTTGTGATGCATAACCAATTTCAAATTTCTCAATCATCTCTTTTGTAATACCACGTTTTAATAAATATGAAAGTGCTTCATTTCCTTCTTCTGTATTTACTAATAAATGATGATAATACTTTTTCAAAAGTTCATGAGCCTGTTGCATGATGACAGCGTCATCAGATATGTCTTCTTGTTGTTGTTGTCCTTGCCCTGATGTATATTCTGCAACTGCAATTCCATTTCTTTCGCCAAGCTTTTGAACAGCCTCTGTGAAAGCAAGTCCTTCCATTTTCATAAGAAAAGAAAATACATTTCCACCTTCTCCACATCCGAAACAATGAAAAATTTGCTTATCAGATGAAACAGAGAATGAAGGAGAATTCTCACCATGAAATGGACAAAGGCCGAAATAGTTACGCCCCTGCTTTCTAAGTTGAACATACTCACCAATCACTTCTACAATATCGGATGATGTCCGAATCTGTTCAACAACTTCTTCAGGAATTCTGTTCCCCATAACTCCATCTCCGTGTCGTATTTTGTATTCGATATAAATTAAAAGATTCCTTTATAATTCGACAATATTTTTCTAAATTTGTTAGAAAGTACTGTCGATCACATTGTGTAAACGATTTTGGACCTTTCGTATAAGTCCCCCGTCTGCGTAAATTCGCAGATACATACTACTATATAAAATTGTATACATTTGCTCATCTGTTACAAATGTATCTCCTGGAGACAATACATATACTCCTTTTTCACAAGAAGACTAGCAAGAAGCACTATAGCCTGTATGATCATGAGATCTGTAGCTTTTGCATGTTAATAAATATAACAATCAACTTCATCTTGCTCAGAATCTACATAGACCCAATTACCTTGCTGTTTTCTTGAACGATGAGCATAGGATACGACAAACAAAATTTCGACATAAAATTTTGTTCCAACTTGCACAATTGCATTCTTCACGGGATACGCATCTGCATCAAATAATATCTTATCTGATGTTTTGCATATTTCTGTATTCTACATCCCTTCTGTGAATCCTTCCATAATGTGCGTTTTCTTGTCTAGATTTTGTCGATTTAACGTAAATACATGTCTTTTTCGAAAATCCTATCCCTAGTTTATTCTGAAAAATTAAAGTCTAAACGTAAAATATAGGTTTTTATCACAATTTTTTATTATAATATATTTTCTTCAACTACGCTACATATCCCTTTAATTTTCATCTTACACTTAAAGATAACGAAATCGTTCCTTTAGCATAATTAAAAAACAGAAGAATATAAGTATAACCATTCCGCTATATTCTATTACTAAGCCGAAAGTTCATGCTCTACTTCGCATCTTCCTCTAACGCCTTCTCACGAGCGAAAAAAGCACATTCACCTTTGGTAAATGTGCTAAAACATTTTTTGGTTTTGCACTGCATTCACAATAATATTTGCCGTTTCTTCAATTGCCTTATTTGATACATCAATCACTTGACAATTTATTTTACTAATTACTTCCTCAAAATGATCAATTTCTTCTTGAATACGATTAATATTTGCATATGTTGCTCCATCACTTAATCCAAGTGATTTCAATCGTTCTTTTCGAATATGATTTAACTTATCTGGTATAATTTTCAAACCGAAACATTTCTCTTTTGCCACTTGATATAATTCCTCAGGCGGATCCACTTCCGGTACAAGTGGTACATTAGCAACTTTCAAACGTTTGTTATGCGCTAAATATTGTGAAAGTGGTGTTTTTGATGTACGTGAAATTCCAATCAACACGATATCAGCTTTTAAAATACCACGTGCATCTCTACCATCATCATACTTAACTGCAAATTCAATCGCTTCTATTTTTTTAAAGTACTCTTCATCTAATCTTCGAACGACACCTGGCTCATACCTTGGTACTTGCCCTGTAATTTCTTCAATTTGATCGATAAGAGGTCCGATAATATCGTATGCCTCTACTCCTTCTTTTGCCGCTTCTGTCAATAAATATTGACGCATATCAGGCTTTACTAACGTAAAACAAATAAGCGCTTGATTGCTCTTGGCAATCGAGATTACTTCTTTTAATGTCCCTGTATCTTCTACATACGGTACACGCCTAATATCAGGAGCGAATGGGAACTGTCCCATTGCCGCTCTAACAACCAAATCAGCCGTTTCTCCTACAGAGTCAGATACGACATATACGATTTTATTATCCATTACATTACCTCACTTTAAACAAATTACACTTATTCGTTATTTACTAAATTTACAAACGCACGTGTAATATTTGTTTTTGTAATTCGTCCAATCACTTCTAAACCTTGTTTCGTATCCTTCACAACCGGCATCGCATCAATCTGTCTTTCTATTAATTCCATCGCAATATCATATAAAGAATCCTCCCTGCGACACATCGCAATGTTTGGCATCCTTGTCATGATAATATTAACCGGAAGAGAGGTTAAATCCTGCTTTCCTAAGCTAGCTCGTAATAAATCTTTACGAGATACAACGCCAACTAATAAAGTAGCTTGATCTACAACAAATAATGTACCAACGTCCTCTAGAAACATAGTACAGATTGCATCGTATACTGATACATTTTTATCAATTACAGCCGGTCTAGATTGATAATCTTGCACTTTAATTTTCTTAACAGCTTCAGATAATAGCTGTCCCCCGGTTTTACCCGTATAAAAATAACCTACACGTGGACGCGCTTCTAAATAACCAGCCATCGTTAAAATTGCTAAGTCTGGTCTTAGCGTTGCACGTGTTAAACCCAATTGCCCAGCAATTGACTCCCCTGTAATAGGACCGTGATCTTTTACAATCTGAATGATATGCTCTTGCCGTTTATTCAGCTCTATGATAATCACCACCTTTAATGCACAACGAAAAAAGTTATACTATCTCTTAAATATTATATACTAAATATGCTATTCGAAAAAGAAAGTATGTAAAAAGGACCGTATACGGCCCTTTTTATATTTGAAACTTATCAAGTTGTTCCAAGAAACGCCTTGTTTTCAAATAAATCCCACAATATTCGTCATAATATGTATTCAATACTGTGCGCATTTGTTTTTTTGTACTATCCTTCACCGATACATTACCGAGCCGGTGTAAATCAAAGTGAAAAAAGAGACGTAATAATTTATGAACAGCCTCTCCCACCGGAATACGATACGGATCTTGCTCCGCATGACGCGAGCACAGAAAACCGCCTTCCCGGACAGAGAAGGCGACAAAATCTGTTTCTTGATGACAAATAGCACATGTATCAAAGTACGGGCGCATCCCTAATACCGGAAGCATTTTCGTTTGATAAATTAATGATAATACTTCTGGATCAACACCCTCACACATATAATGCAACGTTTGATATAACATTTCAAATAAATACGGATTATGCTTCTTATCTTCTGTTGCTTTATCGGTTAATTCAATAATAAATGATGCATAAGCAGTTAAAAATATATCCTCGCGAATTTCTTTCATAGATGAAATAATCTCGCCTTGTTGCAAAGTTCCAAGTCCAGATCCCATTTGAATAAGAAAATGACCATGTGTCATAAGTTGCGAAATAGCTGCTAACCGACTCTTCGGCTTTTTCGCCCCTCTTGCCATTGCACTTACCTTACCAAATTCCCGTGAGTATATTGTAACAATCTTATTTGTTTCTCCGTAATCTGTCGTACGGATAACAATGCCCTCAACTTTTTGAAACATGTTCGTCACCATCCAAGGTTTGAACAAAACGGGTCAAGAAATTGGAGAGTCTAGATGCGCTAACTCCTCTTCATGTTGATCCATCTCATCGTTTACGTCTTTTTCCATTTCTTTCAAAAGCAAATACGTTTCAATGCTTCCTGTTTTGGAGAAAAACTTCCAGGTAAAATCTAGCATAAGAATCCACCTTTCTCAATAAGCGTAGCCTATAAACCAATTTCTTTTGTTGTTATTAAGTTGACCCATTTTGTTCATTTTCATGTGAGAAAAATTTTTCCTAATTTATCAAGGTTCATAAAAACCAATAATCAGCGGATGAACAAAACATCCACTGATCACAACTTTACTTCATATTAATACTCGTCTTCACGGAAACCAAGGTCACGAAGCTGTGACATCTTATTACGCCAATCTTTTTGCACTTTCACCCATACTTCTAAAAATACTTTAGAACCAAGAAGTGCTTCAATGTCAAAACGAGCTCTCTTACCGACTTCTTTTAACATCTTCCCTTGCTTACCTATAATAATTCCTTTTTGTGATGCACGTTCAACAACAATCGTTGCGTTTATATAAACCGCTCCGCCCTCACGCTTTTGAATTGCATCAATAACAACCGCTACAGAATGCGGTACTTCTTCACGTGTTAAATGTAATACTTTTTCACGAATAAGCTCTGAAATAATAAATCGCTCTGGATGATCCGTTACTTGATTATCCGGGTAATATTGCGGTCCTTCTGGTAAATACTTTTTAATTGCTCCGATTAACGCTTCAACGTTATTACCGTCCAATGCAGAAATTGGCACAATCTCCGCGAACTCATATAATTTACGATATTGATCAATCAACTCCAGCAATTGCTCTGGATGAAGTTGGTCAATTTTATTAATTACCAAAAATACCGGTTGTTTCGTTTCTTGTAATTTCTCAATAATAAATTCCTCACCACGACCATATCCTTCAGTTGCATTGACCATAAACAAAACAATATCAACTTCTTTTAATGTCGTTTGAGCCATCTTCACCATGAAATCGCCTAGTTTATGTTTAGGTTTATGTATTCCTGGTGTATCAATGAAAACTACTTGTGAATCATTTTCTGTATATACACCTTGAATTTTATTACGAGTTGTTTGTGGCTTATCGCTCATAATGGCAATTTTTTGGCCAATAATACGATTTAAAAATGTAGATTTCCCAACATTCGGTCTGCCAATAATAGAGACAAAACCTGATTTATAACCTTTTCTATTCATGTAAATCCTCCGCTAAAAATGCTCCTGGTAACAATTCTCCGACTGTTGTCTCTTGAACATCACCATGTAAGTTTGATAGGTATACTTTCGTATCCTGTTTACATAATTCTATCATAACTTGTCGACATGCTCCACAAGGAGGTACTGGACGCTTTGTATCCGCTACGACTGCAATAGCTACAAACTCGTTATCCCCTTCAGAAATTGCCTTAAATAAAGCTGTTCGTTCTGCACAGTTACATAAACCATATGATGCATTTTCAACATTACATCCACGATATATTTTTCCATCCTGAGTTAGTAAAGCTGCACCTACTTGAAATTTAGAATATGGTACGTACGCTCGTTTACGCGCTTCGGTTGCTTCTTGAATTAATTGTTTGCTATTCATATTCCCGCATCCTTTCCGTTCATAGATGTGAATAGATACACTCTTTCATTAAAGGCCTTCACGGCGCTCCCAAAGCCTAATAAAAGCTTCGGAATGCAACTATACCATATACGGTAAAAAGATAATAGCACCAATTACAGCAGCTATAATTGCAAATAATAAAACTGCCCCTGCTGCAACATCCTTTGCAATTTTTGCAACCGGATGAATATCGGCGGTTGCTAAGTCTACTGTTTTTTCAATAGCCGTATTCACCATCTCTAAACTCATTACAATCCCTATCACAATAAGTACGACAATCCATTCCATTGTTGTAATATGGAAATAAAAGCCGCAGCATATAACGATGACTGCGGCTAAATAATGAATTTTCATATTTCGTTCATGACGAAGACAAAAGTATATACCAGCTATAGCATATCCAAAACTATCTAAAAGTTTTCCTGTTTTCATCGTCCTAATCCAAAGGCCTCTAAAATTTCTTTTTGTCTTCCAAACATTTCTTTCTCATCTTCTTCTGTCATATGATCATAACCAAGCAAATGCAAAAAGCCATGTAGTGCTAAAAACCCAAGTTCTCGATCAAAAGAATGCCCATATTCTTCAGCTTGTTCTTTTGCTCTTGGAATAGAAATAATAAGATCTCCTAACATACGCGGCATCTCTGCACCGACAATTTCCATTTCGCCTTCTCCCATTTCTTCCATAGCAAAAGAAATAACATCCGTAGGCTGATCCTTATCTCGGTAATCACGGTTTATTTCACGAATACGTTCATTATCTACAAATGTAACCGATAATTCTGCGCCTTCTTCTATGTTCTCCATTTGGGCTGCTTTCTCTACTAAACCTCGAATCAAACTTATATATTCATCTTTCACTTCTTCTGTTTCATCAATAAAATCAATTAATAAACTCATTCTTTCTCCTTTTCTTCCGGCGGTTCCGGATATGTAATACGGGAATGGAAAATACCATTTAACGTTTCACATAACGTTTTTCCAACGATTTGTAGTTCCTTAAATGTCAAATCACATTCACTAAATTGACCATCTTGCAGGCGATCTTTAATAATACTTTGCACTAAATTATTAATCTGATCTGGTGTTGGATGGTTCATCGAACGTACCGCCGCTTCCACACTATCAGCAATACCAACGATCGCTGACTCTTTAGAAGTTGCTTTTGATCCTGGATAGCGGAACATTTCCTCCGTATATTTCTCTTTATCTTCTTTAATCGCATTATAATAAAAATATTTAAGTAACGTTGTACCATGATGCTGACCAGCAATATCGATAATTTCTTGAGGTATATGGTGTTCTTCTAACATTCTCACCCCATCGGTTACATGAGCAATTATAATATCTTTGCTCGTTACAGGGTCTAATCTATCATGCGGGTTTTCAATACCCATTTGGTTTTCAATAAAAAACTGTGGTTGTACCGTTTTCCCTACATCATGATAATACGCCCCTACACGCGCTAATACTCCATTTGCTCCAACTGCTTCACAAGCAGCTTCTGAGAGATTAGCTACCATTACACTATGGTGATATGTACCTGGTGCTTCTAATAAAATTTTACGCAAAAGCGGGTGATTCGGACTTGAAAGTTCCATCAATTTCATACTCGATACAATCCCAAGACCACTTTCTAAATACGGTAAAATCCCCATAGCTAGAACAGAAGAGATAATACCCGAAACAGCAGCCATTAATAATTGCACCCCAATTTCAAGAGGCGAAAAATTCCCGTTACGTAATAATAGCAAAGCCGCTAATACGACTACATTTAATACAGAAACGAGTATACCAGCTTGTAAAATCATCGTACGACGATTTTTTTCTCTCAAGAAAATACTAACTGATAATGAACTTAATAAAACATAAATCCCCACACTATAATTCAGTGTACTCGTTACACCTTCATTAAACATAATACTTCCGCATACAGAAAAGATCATACTCGTTAAAAATACAAATCGATCACCAATCATTAATTTTACAAGTATTGTTCCCATTGCAACTGGAACAACATACGCGATTCCTGCATACTCAAGCTTTTGAAACAAACTAATGATTTTCATTAAAACAATCGTGATAGACAAAATTGTAATATACGCTAGGACATACGGTCTATCTTCCCTTTTCCGCTGTAAAAACACTTCAAACTGCTTATGCATAAAGTACAATAGCACACCAATGAGTACCGCTAACCCAACATAGGGTTGAAAACTGTTCCCTTTTTCTAACAGGCCAACTAATTTCAACTGATTGTACATATCACTTGAAATCGTTTCACCTTCTCTAACAAGGACTTGCCCTTGAAGAATATAAACAGGTGGAACTAAATCTTCTTCCGCTTTTCTCTTCTCTTTTGTTAAGGTCGGATCATAAAAATAGTTTGCAGAAATCGCATATTTCCCTAACGCCTTAATAGATTCCTTTAAACCATTATCAACATTAACACTATTCATCTCACTTACATATCGTTCCTTCGCATCCTTCAATTCATCCATTTTAACATGCTCAGTCATGATACTATTAATAGCTGTAACTGTTGCATCTTTCGCTAATACTAATTGGTTCGAATCTGCATTAATTAAGTTTAGTAAGTTTAAATCAGATAATTCTTTCGTTAAATCAGTAGGCAATTTTTTTTTCAACTTGTCCACTTTTTCAGCATCAGTAATCTTTTTTTGCTCATCCGGTCCAACCGCTTTAATCTCTTGTATCACTTCATCTACTTTAGCAAAGACGTCATTCACAATATCCACTTTATTTTGTTTATACTCACTTTTATATGTATATTGATCTTCAACTTTTGTAGCGGCTTCTTTTTTCTTTTTGTCCGTTGTAACTTTATCTTCAATTTTAATAGGAGAATGGATTGTTTTTTTCGCAATAGAATATGTTGTAACATCTAATTGCTCTGGTTTTACATTATTCATAAGTGCAAAAAACAGCACTGCTCCTAATAAAACGTAAGAAATCCAACTTAGTTTTTTCGAATGTTGTAAATTACGAAACCACTTAGAAATTTCTTGAGATCTTGACATGATTTCAATACCTTCTCCTCTCCAGAAATAAAGTGAAACTATTTATAGCTTTCATTTCTTCTAGGTAACGATACTTTTTGGACAACATTTTTATCCACCATCACCTATAGTTTATTTCCCTCGTCTTTAATGATAGTAAAAAATATGTCATTCGCCAACCTTATCATACAAAAAGAAATGATCCTGACAAATAGGATCATTCCATTTTATCATATGCCTTAATAATACGTTGCACTAACGGGTGTCTCACAACGTCCGTTTGTTCCAATGTAATGAACGAAAGACCTGATACACCAGATAAAATATTAGCAGCAATAGAAAGACCTGACTTTACCCCTTTCGGCAAGTCTACCTGTGAAGGATCCCCCGTAATAACCATTTTAGAACTAAAACCTAATCGTGTTAAAAACATTTTTATTTGAACACCAGTTGTATTTTGCGCCTCATCTAATATAACAAATGAATCATCAAGAGTACGCCCTCTCATATAAGCAAGAGGTGCAATTTCAATTACACCACGTTCCATCATACGTTGTGTATATTCTTGTCCAAGAATATCATGTAACGCATCATATAGTGGACGTAAATACGGATCTACTTTTTCTTTCAAATCACCTGGTAAAAACCCTAAGCTCTCTCCAGCTTCTACAGCAGGTCTTGTTAAAATAATTTTCTTTACATACCCTTGCTTTAAAGCTCTCACAGCCATTACTACGGCTAAGTATGTTTTTCCTGTCCCAGCAGGTCCTATCCCAAATACAATATCATTCTTTTTCATTGCATGAATATATCGTCTTTGCCCCATCGTTTTCACACGAATGGATTTACCTTTTGCCGTTTTAAAAATTTCCTCTTCATATAATTCTTCGAATTGAGCAATTTTCCCTTGTTGCCCAAGCTGAATCGCATACGCAACATCTCTTTCCGAAATTGATACACCTTTACGGATAACAACAAGTAACTGTTGTAAGATTTTTTCTACGAGCACCACAGTTTCATCTGCCCCAGATACACGAACAGATTCTCCTCTAGTCACAATCGATACACTAAGTTCTCGTTCAATTACTTTTAAATGAGCATCATTTACCCCAAAAAGAGCGATTGCTTCGTTGGGATTTTCCAATTGTTGGTTCATTTCTACTAATTGTTCTGCCATTACTCAGTCTCCTTGAATATCGGATTCAGATATTGGTTGTGGCTCTGCAATATTTTCAATCACTGTATAATGTAATGTGACCTTTAGGTGATCCGCCTCAACCTCTTTACTCAAAATGTTATCACTTACAATCATAGCATGTTCATCCAATTTTTTCTTCAGTTCTTTTTCTGCCATCTCTTTCGCTACTTTCATTGCTTGTTTTTCGGTATATTCTCGGTTCGCTTCTTCCTCTTCTCGTACAATATCTTTCTCGTATGCAATTGGTAATGTAAATCCAAATAATTTCACATCATGTTTTACACTTTCAGTACGAGAGCGCTTATACTTATCCTGTAGAAATCCCCATATTTTTATTTTAGTACTCCCAAATTTAAGGAAATGTTCATTGTATGAATTACCAGTATACACTTGAAATTGTGTCTTTAACGGAACATCCACCTCAGATTTATACCACGTTTCTCCATATACAATCCCTTTAGCCGAAACAACTGTCGGATTCTCCTCATTACCATACATCCCGGATACGAGAAGTTGCCCCTTTTCCACATGGTCATTTTTCATGACAACCGGCTTCCCAACTTCCACAAATGTTTTTGTAATAATCCCTTCTTTTTTTGCTACTAAGTTTTGTGGCTGTTGTTCACTTTCTTTTTTCGGCTCATTTTTTTCAACAATCTTAAAATGATATGTTGTCCCTCTTATTTCTAATCCCGCCCAAGTAATCGCATTAATATTGTCTGTCAAATGACGTTGAACATCTTCTACACTCGGCATTTGGAATTGTAATTTACCTTTTTTTATACCCATTTTGTCCAATTCTTTCATCAATATATATTCTGTTTCAGGTTTTGCTCCTGTAATTTCAATTTTCCACACCATATTTGACAATGCGATCATTCCGAAAAAAAATATTAAAAACCCAATTAAAAATCCACTATTTTTAATTACACGCTTATTCCAAAAAGGAAAACCGTAACGTCCAATAAAATATAATTTACATTCATTTTTTCTATAAATTGGTTTTATCTTTTTCACATCTCGTAATAACATACAAAAAACTAACGTTTCATCAGCTATCTTCTTTACATCCCAAACGAGTAATTTCTTCCGCACACACTCGTTAACAAAGCGTTCCGCTCCTCTACCTTCAATTCGCACCTTTACATACCCAAGCCATTTTATAAACCATTTATTTTTCATCGACTATCTCCACTACCTTCCTAAAAGTAGATACACTACTTTTCAATTCGATTATCAAACTAGCTCGTACTAAAATTTTAATTAGCAGATTCCTTGATCCTCACTAATTATTAACCTTCACGAGCCAGTTTTTTACGTGGAACTCAATTCCCACCTATCCTCTTTGTACGAACCGAATATTGCGGCCAGAACGTTACCACCTGTTAATACAAGGTAACGAAGAAAAACTTCACAAACGGAAGTTTCTCCTCACTCCTCTTTCTTTTCATTTTCTAAAAACGTCACTTGTTCAATAATCCCTTCAAGCAACAGTTCTTCTGGAAGGATTGTTTTAATAACAAAGGATTGACCTTTAATTAATAATTGACCATGTTTCAATAGCAATCTTACCTCTTTATCTGAAAACACTAATAATCCTCGATGATTTTCTATATAGATATGTACTTGCCCAACAAGCGTGATCCGAGGTAGATCCATTAACACATCCACTGGCAGGTCTATTTGCTTCGTTAACCAATTCTTCATTTGTTCTATTTTTTTCATCTCAAAAGACCCCCTCTCATCCCATATGTATGAAAAAAGAGCTTGTAATATCACGTCCAAACTGAAAAAAGCATAAAAAAACGTCTCATACGAAATGAGACGCTTTTTTATGCTAATAGCTGGATAACCAGCTTATTCACAAGTGATCCGTCTGTTTTACCTTTTACTTTCGGCATAACAGCAGTCATCACTTTACCCATATCTGCTTTAGATGTAGCACCAACTTCAGAAATAACTTGCTTAATTATATCCGCTAGTTCTTCTTCTGTTAATTGCTCCGGCAAATATGCGCTTAAAATCTGAATTTCACTTTGCAGTTTATCAACAAGGTCTTCACGACCAGCTTTTTTAAATTCAAGGAGGGAGTCCTTATACTGTTTTACTTCACGAGCTAAAACTGTTAATTCCTCTTCTTCAGTAAGAGTATGTTGCAGTTTAATACCTTCATTTTGTAAAGCAGCCTTAACCATACGAATAACGGTTAATTTTTCTTTTTGTTTATTCTTCATCGCTTGTTTCATATCATCGTTTAAACGACCGAGAAGACTCATAACTTACACCCTCTCTTAGAACTTACGCTTTCTTGCCGCTTCAGATTTCTTCTTACGTTTTACACTTGGCTTTTCATAAAACTCGCGCTTTCTTGCTTCAGCAAGTGTACCAGTTTTAGAAACCGATCTTTTAAAACGGCGAAGTGCATCCTCCAAAGACTCGTTTTTACGAACGACTGTTTTTGACATTCTCTTTCCCTCCCTCCGAAACATCACACTTACATACTAATTTCAGCATGCAAAAAGAAACCCTTCTTCAGCATGTCTTTTACGATTATAATACATTTTATCACTTCAGGTCAACTATTTGGCAGAATAAAAGAAGAATAGATGCTCCTTACCTGTTCAAAAGCTATGTAGATAGCTATTATCCTTTGCCCCTGAAGACAACTATATTTTTTATCATTACACCTTTTTTAATACAAGAAAGCATTAAATAACTACTCATTCAACGTACCTGCCTTTTCAGTACTTAACTTCTCCACAAAAAAAAAAAAAAAGAAAGCATGCAAATCGTTTCCGTTTGCATGCTTTTTTATCCCGCTATTTGCCAGGACAGTAAGACCCCCACCTCAAAATTCAGCGAAAGCAAAGAACTTAGGCGGGGGTCAGGCTGATAATCAGCGGGGATGAACACCCCCCCACTGATTAAAGTTTCATTTTATGCACTTGCTGATTCTTTTTTTACATCATCTTCAAGAACACGAACAAACTGCGCTTCGTTATATGGATAACCAGCTTTTGTAATTTTCACTTTTACTAGCTTACCAATCAATTCTTCAGATCCTTCAAACACAATTTTTAAGTAGTTATCTGTATAACCTACATATAAACCTTCACGGTCACCATCTTTAAATGTCTCTTCCGGAATGATTTCAAGTACTTCACCTTCAAATCTAGAAGCATACTCTTTCGCTAATTGATTTGATAGCTCAATTAGACGGTGAACACGATCGTTCTTCACGTCTTCAGGAACTTGATCTTCCATACGTGCTGCTGGAGTACCTGTACGTTTCGAATAAGGGAAAACGTGTAATTCAGAGAAACGATTCTCTTTAATGAAATTGTACGTTTCCATGAATTCCTCTTCTGTTTCGCCTGGGAATCCAACAATTACGTCTGATGTAATCGCAAGACCTGGTAACGCTTCTTTCAAACGATCTAAACGCTCTTGGAAAAATTCCATCGTATACTTACGGCGCATACGTTTCAATACAGTATTAGATCCTGACTGTAATGGAATATGCAAGTGACGTACAACTACTTCTGATTTATCTAACACTTCAATTACTTCATCAGAAATTTGACTCGCCTCAATAGAAGAAATACGAAGGCGTTTCAATCCGCCTACTTCCGCTTCCATATCGCGCAGTAATCCAGCTAAGTTGTACTCTTTTATATCTTCACCGTACCCACCTGTATGAATACCTGTTAATACGATTTCTTTATAACCCGCATCTACTAATTGCTGCGCTTGTTTAATAACTTCTTTTCCATCACGAGAACGCATTAAACCACGCGCCCAAGGAATGATGCAAAATGTACAGAAGTTATTACAACCTTCTTGTATTTTTAAAGATGCACGTGTACGGTCCGTGAAATATGGTACATCGAGCTCTTCATATACACGTGTTTTCATAATATTGCGGACAGCATTAATTGGTTGACGCTCTTTACGGAATTCTTCAATGTATCCTAACATCTTCTCACGATCTTGCGTACCAACAACAATATCTACACCTGGAATCGCCATAATTTCTGCTGGAGATGTTTGTGCATAACATCCAGTTACACAAATTACCGCATCTGGATTTTGACGTACAGCACGTCTAATTACTTGACGGCTTTTTTTATCTCCAGTATTCGTTACTGTACATGTGTTAATAACGTATACATCAGATTTTTTTTCATATTCAGTTCTTTCATAACCACCTTGTTTAAACAATTGCCAAATCGCTTCTGTTTCATAGTGGTTTACTTTACAACCTAACGTGTGGAACGCAACAGTTGCCATTGATTATCACCCCATCAATTCAAAATGATAAGAAGCGGCACTTAACGCATAAAGCGGAGCCGTTTCTGTTCTTAAAATTTTTGGTCCTAAACTACATGGTACAAATTTATGTTCACGAAGTGCGGTTATCTCTTCCTCCGCTAAACCGCCTTCTGGTCCAAATACAATCAGCAGCTTTTGGCCTGGTTTAATCGTCGCTAAAGCTTTCGCAAAATTAGATTTCTCACCTTGTTTCGCTTCTTCTTCATACGCAACAAGACAAACATCATACTCGCTACTCATCGACAGCAGTTGTTTAAATGATGAGGGAACGTGTACTTCTGGAATTTCACTTCTATGCGATTGTTCCGCAGCTTCTTTTACAATTTTTTTCAAACGCTCAACTTTTTTATCTGCTTTTTTCGCATCCCACTTTACAATAGATCGAGATGCTTGAAATGGTAAAAATGCAGCTGCCCCAAGCTCAGTTCCTTTTTGAAAAATTAACTCTAGCTTGTCTCCTTTCGGCAGTCCACTTGCAATCGTCACGAACACAGGAAGTTCGCTTGACGCCTCTACCCATTCTACAATAGTGGTATCCACAAATTCACTGGTAATTTCAGCAATTGAACACTCTGCTGTTTTACCATTTACACAGCAATAAATGTGGTCACCAGCTGACATACGCATCACTCTTGCGATATGATGGACATCATCACCCATTATGCGAATACTTGTCTCATTTACATATTTCTCTTCTACAAAATAACGTTGCATATAATCACCTTAGTAGAGTTTCGTTCCTTTCGTAAGTCAACACTTACGAAAAGAACGAAACGTTATCATTTTCATATAACAAACGGTAAGTCCCTCACCTTATACGGTGAGAGACTCCCCTGTTCTTTATAGACTAAAATCTATATTACGCATTTCGTGCAATAATTGCTACCCAATCTTCCATTCGAAGTACTTCTTCAATTGAAAATCCAGCTGTTTCTAACGCTTCAGAAATTACTTTTTCTTTCGCCCCAATAATACCAGATGTAATAAATAATCCACCTGGCTTCACAACTCTCGCTGCATCTTCAGGGAATAGAAGAATAATTTCCGCTAGTAAATTTGCTACGATTAAATCAACCGGACCTTCAATACCTTCTAATAGACTATTCTGTCCAACATTGACAATGTCATCTGTTTTATTTAAGCGCACATTCATTTCTGCACTTTCAACTGCAACTGGGTCTAAATCATACGCTTGAACAGAAGCCGCACCTAATTTTGCCGCAGCAATACTAAGTACCCCCGAACCTGTCCCCACATCAATCACAGTATCACCTGGCTGAACCGTTTTTTCTAACGCACGAATACACATCGTCGTTGTTGGATGTGTCCCTGTACCAAACGCCATACCTGGATCTAATTCAATAATTTTTTCATCTGGAGAAGACGGTGTATACTCTTCCCACGTCGGCACAATTGTGAATGTATCAGAAATTTGAACTGGATGATAATACTTCTTCCAAGCAGTAGCCCAATCTTCCTCATCGACTTCATTAATTGTAATAGTTCCTTTACCAATTTCGATGTCGAAAGATGGTAGTGCATCAATAGATGATTTTACACCTGCAACCGTTTCGTTTAAAGAATCCGTTTGTGGGAAATATGCTTTTACCAAAACACCCTCACTTGGATATTCATCTGGGTTAAGTGCATAAATCTCACCGTATTGTTGCTTGCGCTCTTTCGTCAACTCCGCTGGGTCCTCAATCGCAACCCCACTAGCGCCTGCTTCATGCAAAATATGAGAGACAGCTTCTACTGCTTCTTCTGTTGTATGAATACTAATTTCTGACCATTTCACAATTTACCAACTCCATTTTTTATTTCCATTATTCCCCTTTAAAAGCACGTTTAAGCTTTCTGAATAAGCTATCATCCTGCTCTTCTTGCCCTGCAAATTCACGCAATAAATCTTTTTGATGTGAAGTTAATTTCGTCGGCACAACAACACGAACGACTACATATTGATCTCCTTGACCATATCCACGTACGTTCGGAGCACCTTTTCCTTTTAAGCGGAATTCTGTTCCTGTTTGTGTTCCTGCTGGAATTTTCAGCTTCACTTTGCCATGAACGGTAGGAACTTCTACTTCCGCACCAAGTGCCATTTGCGCAAATGTTATTGGCATTTCGCAAATAATGTGATCCCCTTCGCGTTCAAAGAATTCATGATTTCTCACATGAACAACAACATATAAGTCACCTGCCGGTCCGCCATTTACGCCTGCTTCACCTTTTCCAGATACACGAATTTGTTGACCATTATCGATACCCGCTGGAATTTTAACATTGATTTTTTTACGTTTACGAACTTTACCAGAACCATGGCATGTCGTACATTTCTCTTTAATCATTTGACCTGTTCCTGAACAATGTCCACAAGCTTGACGGTTTACAATACGCCCAAATGGTGTATTTTGTTCTACACTTACTTGCCCTGATCCTGAACAATGTTTACATGTTTCTTTTGAAGTCCCTGTTTTTGCTCCACTACCCTTACAAGTATCACATGGATCCTCCACTGGAATCTCAACGTTCAATTCTTTACCAAAAATAGCTTCTTCAAACTCTAAAGTAACTTGATATTGTAAATCAGCACCTTGACGTGGAGCATTTGGATCACGACGTCTTCCGCCGCCACCGCCAAAGAATGAACTAAAGATATCTTCGAAACCGAAGCCACCGCCGAAGTCTCCTCCGCCACCGAAACCTTGATTCGGACCAGCGTGACCAAATTGATCATACTGCGCACGCTTTTGATCATCGCTCAATACTTCGTATGCCTCTTGTACTTCTTTAAACTTTTCAATTGCATTTTCTTCTTTACTTACGTCTGGATGGTATTTTTTAGCCAAACGACGATACGCTTTTTTAATTTCATCTTTTGAAGCGCCCTGGCTAAGTCCAAGGACCTCATAATAGTCTCGTTTATTCATAAATTTGCAACCCCCGAATCTTTCACATAAACGTAATTTTAACACCGAAAGAAAGTGCTTTGCAACAAAGTTTCCTCACTTACAGTATGCAAAATAAAAAACTTAAGATCCTCACACATTTCTTCTTATTCGTGAAAAAAGCCAAAGCCAAGGCACGCTTGACTTTGACTTTTTGTCATCTTACTTATTTTATTTCACTGTATTACTTGTCTTCTTTTACTTCTTCAAACTCAGCGTCTACTACATTATCTTTTTTCGCGCCAGCGTCTTGTGCTCCTTGTGCACCTTCTGCTTGCCCTGCAGCCGCTTGAGCTTGCTCGTATAATTTAACAGTTAATTGTTGTACGATTTCTTGAAGAGCATCTTTTTTCACACGGATTTCTTCAAGTTCGTTTTTCTCGATTGCCGCTTGTAATGCTTCTTTCGCTTCCGTTGCTTTCGCTACTTCAGCTGCATCTACTTTACCTTCTAAATCTTTTACAACTTTGTCTGTTTGGAATACAAGTTGGTCAGCTTCGTTACGAAGTTCAACTTCTTCCTTACGTTTTTGGTCAGCATCAGCATTTGATTCAGCTTCTTGTACCATACGATCTACTTCTTCATCAGAAAGACCTGAAGAAGATTGGATTGTAATAGTTTGCTCTTTGCTTGTTCCTAAGTCTTTTGCACGTACGTTAACGATACCGTTCGCATCAATATCGAATGTTACTTCGATTTGTGGAATTCCACGTGGTGCTGGCGGAAGGTCTGTTAATTGGAAACGACCTAACGTTTTGTTGTCAGCTGACATTGGACGCTCACCTTGTAGTACGTGAATGTCTACCGCTGGTTGGTTATCAGCAGCTGTTGAGAATACTTGTGACTTACTTGTCGGAATTGTAGTGTTACGCTCGATTAGTTTCGTGAACACACCGCCCATAGTTTCGATACCTAAAGAAAGTGGAGTTACGTCTAATAATAGAACGCCCTCTACATCACCAGTAAGTACGCCACCTTGAACTGCAGCACCTAATGCTACAACTTCATCTGGGTTTACACCTTTGTATGGCTCTTTACCAGTTTCACGTTTAATTGCTTCTTGTACAGCTGGGATACGAGTAGATCCACCAACAAGGATAACTTTATCTAATTCGCTTGGAGCAAAACCAGCGTCTTTTAATGCACGACGAGTTGGCTCTAATGTTCTTTCAACAAGACCAGCTGAAATTTCTTCGAATTTAGCTCTTGTTAACGTTAATTCTAAGTGTAATGGGCCAGCAGCTCCAGCACTAATGAATGGTAATGAAATTTGTGTTTGTGTTACACCAGAAAGATCTTTCTTCGCTTTTTCAGCTGCATCTTTCAGACGTTGAAGTGCCATTTTATCTTGGCTTAAATCAATGCTATTTTCTTTTTTGAATTCAGCTACTAAATGATCGATGATAACTTGGTCAAAGTCATCTCCACCAAGACGGTTGTCACCAGCAGTTGAAATAACTTCGAATGTGCCGTCTGCTAACTCAAGGATAGATACATCAAATGTACCGCCACCTAAGTCATATACTAAGATTTTTTGCTCTTCATCTTGTTTTTCTAAACCGTAAGCAAGTGCTGCAGCTGTTGGTTCGTTAATGATACGCTCAACTTCTAAACCAGCGATACGACCAGCATCTTTCGTTGCTTGACGCTCTGCATCGTTGAAGTATGCAGGTACTGTAATAACAGCTTTCGTTACTGTTTCACCTAAGTATGCTTCAGCAGAAGCTTTTAAGTTTTGTAAAATGATTGCAGAAATTTCTTGAGGTGTAAAATCTTTACCTTCAACTTCTACTTTGTAGTCTGTACCCATATGACGTTTAACAGACATGATTGTATTTGGGTTTGTAATTGCTTGACGCTTCGCAACTTCCCCAACTTGACGCTCTTCATTTTTGAAAGCTACAACAGAAGGTGTTGTACGATTTCCTTCTGGATTTGGGATAACCTTTGGTTCTCCACCTTCCATAACAGCTACACAAGAGTTTGTTGTACCTAAGTCAATACCGATAATTTTACTCATGGCGAATCCTCCTACTTTTATGTAAATTATTGATTTACTTTTACCATTGATGGGCGAATCACACGGTCTTTTAGTTTATAACCTTTTTGGAATTCTTCAACTACCGCGTTTGATTCAAATTCACTGTCTTCCACTTGCATAATAGCTTGGTGTTCATTCGGATCAAACTGTTTACCAACAGCTTCAATCACTTCAACACCTTCCTTAGTCAACGCTTCTAGCAATTGACGATGCACCATTTCCATACCTTGTAACAAGGATTGCGTTTGCTCGTCAGTCGCTTCCACTTGCATCGCTCTTTCAAAATTATCAAGAGCTGGCAAAATATCTGAAACTAGACTTTGTGCTCTATATTTATCAGCAGCCTGTTTATCCATTTGGACACGGCGCTTATAATTTTCAAAATCAGCTTGTAGACGTAATGTGCGACCTTCCGTTTCCGTTAGTTTCGCTTGTAACTCATCTACTTTTTCTTGTAAAAGAGCAGCCTCACTTTTTTCTTCTACAGTTTTTTCACTGTTTTCTGGCGTGACAGCTTCTTCAACTTGCGCTTCTTTCACTTCTTCTACCACTTGTTCGTTACGCTCTTCCACAATTTTCACCTCCTTAAAAGGTATTAGGTATCATGCTTAGCATGATTACCTAAGCATTATATATTACACACAGCAATGAAAATTTCATCACTTGAGCGAATGTATTACTCTCATTTACTTTTTAAGTCCGTCTGTAAATTGTCTTGTAAATAACTGCAGTAAACTAATTACACGAGAGTATTGCATTCTCGTCGGACCTAAAATTGCAATTGTTCCAAGTTGCTCTTCTCCAATCGAATACGTTGCAGAAATCAAACTGCAATCCTCCATTGCCGTAGAAGAATTTTCTCTACCAATTTTCACTTGAATTCCGACTTGTTTATGACGCAAAATGTCATAAAACGCAGCCTCATTATCAATCATCGTCAGCAAAGATCTTACTTTGTGAATGTCATGGAACTCTGGTTGCGAAAGCATATTTGCTTTTCCTCCAAAGTATATCTTTTCCGATAAAGGGACTTGAAATGTACCATCTAACATTTTTATTGCACTATCGTAATTATGAACATACCCACGCAAGACTGTAACAATCTCTTTAAAGATTTTATTATGAAGTTCTGCCATAGGTATACCAGATAGCTTTTCATTTAAAATATTAACCATTTTTTCTAAATCTGATAAGTCAACAGATTCCGGAACGGTAATCGTTTTACTTTGCACATGCCCTGTATCTGTTACAATAATAGCGACTGCTGTTTGACGATCAAGCGGTACGATTTGTACATTTTTAAGTTTATTTGTGCTCAATTTGGGACCAAGAACAATGGCCGTATAATTCGTAAGCTCTGATAAAATTTGAGCTGATTGTTGTGCAATTTTTTCTGCTTCAAAAATTCTTTCAGCAAATAAATCTTTAATTTGTACAATTTCATCGGTCGGTAAGTTTTGCGGCGCTAAAAGATGGTCTACATAAAATCGGTATCCTTTTTCAGAAGGAACACGCCCAGAAGAACTATGCGTTTTTTCAATAAATCCTAGTTCTTCTAAATCAGCCATTTCATTTCGAATAGTAGCTGAACTAAACGTAATTTCATCTTTCTTAGCCAACGTCCTCGAACCAACTGGTTGCGCTGATCCAATAAAGTCATCAACAATTGTTTGTAAAATTAAGAGCTGACGTTCCGTAAGCATCTCATCATCACCTCTGTTAGCACTCTTTGTCTTCGAGTGCTAAATCTATTAATAACTTACCAAAATTGACATTCAATTGTCAACGGAAACGTCACGAAATAACAAAAATTTTTCGCGCTTATGGCACATTTAATTAATCAATCAAAAATGACTGGAATACTTCATTCCCTAATAGTTTCCCTTTCCTCGTTAAACAAACATGTCCATCTCTGTTTTCAAGTAATCCTTGTTCTTGATTACTTTGTAACTGCTTTGCAAAAACATGGTCCATCTCCACATTAAATTTCTTTTGGAATTCTAACTTAGAAACACCTTTTGTTTTTCGAAGTCCTAAGAACAACTCTTCTTCCATTTTTTCTTTCTCTGTCACTGGGTGAACATCTAAATATGGAAATCCTGTCTCATCAATTTTAGTGAAATATTGCTTGAGCGGACCTACATTTTGAATTCGTTCCCCGTTCACATAGCTATGCGCTCCAGCTCCAAATCCATAATACTCTTCATTATTCCAGTATGTGAGATTGTGTCTACTTTCATTATTACCTTTTGAGAAGTTACTAATCTCATACTGGTTATAACCATGTTTCTCCATTTCATCCATTACCATTTCGTACATTTTCGCTTCATGATCTTCACCTGGTAGTCTTAATTTCCCTTTATTCATTAAGTTATAAAATACAGTTTTCGGTTCCACAATTAAGGAATATGCCGAGAAATGTTGTACACCAAGCGTAAAGGCAATGTCTAATGTTTCCTTTACATCTTCTATCGTCTGTCCTGGCAGAGCATAAATTAAATCTACATTAATATTTGTAAAACCGACTTCCTGCGCTTCTCGAATTGCTACGAATGCATCTTCTCTCGTATGCCTGCGTCCAATCTTCTCAAGTAGCTCATCACGAAACGTTTGCACACCAAAACTAATTCGGTTTACTCCACCTTCTAGCAATACGTTCAACTTCTCTTTCGGTAAATCACCTGGATTCGCTTCAAATGTTACTTCACAATTCGGCGCAAATGGGCGCAAACGACGGTTAATGATGTCGAGTAGTTTTTTTGTTTGCTCCATATTTAAAGCTGTCGGAGTTCCTCCGCCAACAAAAATCGTTTTCATACTTTCAAACGGTACTTTTTGAACCGTATTTATTATTTCTTTCTCTAAATATTGTAAGTATTGATCAACCGGTTGGCGTTCAATAAATACTTTATTAAAATCACAATAGTGACAAATATGCTGACAAAATGGAATATGAATATATGCAGCTTGTACCAAATATAACTCCTACCTTTCTAAAAAGAAAACCTCCGCACTCCGGAGGATTCTTTACTTCTCTACTGTATTACGGATTTGTTCCATTCGCATTTTTCCCCAATCATACATCATTTCAACGATCGGTAAAAGCGACATACCTAATTCCGTCATATAGTACTCAACACGCGGAGGAATTTCCGGGTATACCGTTCGATCAACAATCCCGTCCTCCATTAACTCTTTCAATTGATTTGACAAAACTTTATGAGAAATGCTCGGGAACAGACGTTGCAATTCACTAAAACGATGCGGACCTTCCACACCTAAGTGCCACAATATCACAACTTTCCACTTCCCACTAATTATAGAAAGCGTCAGTTCCTTTTCGCAATTAAAATTACCTTTTTGTATTTTCTCTCGAATATCTTTTCGAATATTTTCGGACATTAATAGTCTCCTAACTCTATATCAATCACTAAAAAGCTCTCTCACTATTGTAAATGAGAGATCATAAGATGTCTAAAAAGTAGCATATAAAAAAAGAAGCCGAACGAACGGCTTCTACTTTTATCACGATTGGTGCGGGCTAATAATTAGCGAAGAATAGAAAAATCTCCACTAATTATAGTTCACTCCATTAGTTATCATCCATTTTCAGTACAGCCATGAATGCTTCTTGCGGCACTTCTACAGAACCAACAGACTTCATACGTTTTTTACCCTCTTTTTGCTTATCAAGAAGTTTACGCTTACGAGAAATGTCACCACCGTAACATTTTGCAAGTACGTTTTTACGCATCGCCTTAATTGTAGAACGAGATACAACTTTATTTCCGATAGTCGCCTGAATTGGCACTTCAAACTGTTGTCTTGGAATTAATTTCTTTAATTTCTCTACAATTACTTTACCACGGTCATACGCTGAATCACGATGTACAATAAATGATAAAGCATCTACTTGTTCATTATTTAAAAGAATATCCATTTTCACAAGTTTAGATGGTTTATAACCAATTAACTCGTAGTCAAATGATGCATATCCTTTCGTATTTGATTTCAATTGATCGAAGAAATCATATACGATTTCTGATAACGGGATTTCATATGTCAATGTAACACGTGTTTCATCTAAATATTGCATATCAATAAACGTTCCACGTTTCCCTTGGCAAATTTCCATTACAGCTCCAACATAGTCATTCGGAACCATAATTGCAGCCTTCACAAACGGCTCTTCTACACGATCGATAGTCTGTGGATCTGGCATATTAGATGGATTATCAACAATAAAATCTTCACCGTTTGTTAAATACACTTTATAAATAACGCTTGGCGCTGTTGTAATTAAGTCAATCTTGAATTCACGTTCAATACGTTCTTGAATAATCTCCATGTGAAGAAGCCCTAAGAAACCACAACGGAAACCAAAACCTAAAGCTTGAGATGTTTCAGGCTCAAATTCAAGAGCAGAATCATTCAATTCTAGTTTTTCTAACGCATCACGTAAGTCGTTATAACGTGCAGAATCGATTGGATATAAACCACAGAATACCATTGGGTTTAATTTTCGATACCCTTTTAACGGCTCTGCAGCCGGACGTTTCGCATGTGTAATCGTATCACCAACACGTGTATCGCCTACATTTTTAATAGATGCTGCCAAGAAACCTACATCACCTACCGTTAACTCGTCACGTTGCGTCGTTTTCGGTGTAAACACACCTACTTCTGTTACTTCAAATTCTTTTCCAGTTGCCATCATACGTACTTTATCGCCAACTTTTACCGTTCCATTTACAACACGGATATATGCAATTACACCACGGTACGGATCATATAAAGAATCGAAAATCATACATTGTAACGGCTCTTCTGAATCACCTGTTGGAGCTGGTACCTTTTCAACGATTTGTTCTAAAATTTCTTCAATACCAATGCCAGCTTTCGCTGAAGCAAGTACAGCTTCCGATGCATCTAAACCAATTACATCTTCTACCTCTTGACGTACGCGTTCTGGGTCTGCACTTGGTAAGTCGATTTTATTAATAACTGGTAAGATTTCTAAATTATTATCAAGCGCTAAATATACGTTCGCTAATGTTTGCGCCTCAATTCCTTGCGCTGCATCCACTACAAGAATTGCACCTTCACAAGCCGCTAAACTACGAGATACTTCGTACGTAAAGTCGACGTGTCCTGGAGTATCGATTAAGTGAAGAATATACTCTTCACCGTCTTTCGCTTTATACGTTAGTTGTACTGCATTTAATTTAATTGTAATACCACGCTCACGCTCCAACTCCATAGAGTCAAGCAATTGCGCCTTCATTTCGCGCTGTGCCAACGCGTTTGTTTTCTCCAAAATACGGTCTGCCAACGTTGATTTCCCGTGGTCAATGTGAGCAATGATGGAGAAGTTACGAATTTTGGACTGTCTTTTTGCTCTTTCTTCTTTATTCATCTATGTTCTCAACTCCTAATAGTCTCGCCAATATACACTAGCACTGATTATATCAATAGAGCAGCAAAGATTCAATGAAAACTCGTGCTGCTTACAATACAAATCACTCTATCTATATCTTATGCGAACAAACCATAAGAGACAAACCTTTTTCAAATTAAAAGACAGCTCTCTTACAAACATAAGACAACCATCCTTCCCGCTACCCTTAACTAAAAATTCCTTTTATTGCCCCAACAACTATATCCGTTCCAAACTTTGTCATATCACGAACAACACTTGCTATCGCCATACCGATACCTTCTACAACATTAAAACTTCTTAAGCTTTCTAACTGTTTTTGTTTTTCAATAGCCGAAAACGTCTCTCCCGAAATTCCGGGTTCAGCCCCAGCGCCTTCTGTTCCTGTCATATGAGCAATTTGTTCATATGACAGCTGACGATATCCCTTCATACTTTTTAGACCATGATTAGCGAGTCCCACTCCAGCTATCATCATAAGCAAACATAAGACTGTACCGCATATACATAACAGCGTAAATTGACTCAAGCTATTTCTGCCTCTTTCCATCAATGTGTATATGCCCCTGTATTATCCTGATCAATCTGATGATGCAGCGCTGCATTTAAACCGCTGGCTATTACATTTGCCATATCCTCAATAAACGCATCTACTTCTTTTGGAGTTACCATTAAATTATGACCAAGAGGAGATAACACTTCATAAATTAACTTTCTCTTTTCTTCTTCTTCTAACGTACCAATAGCTCCTAAAAACATATTTCGACTCTTTTCATCTGGCATATCTTCTTCTGTTAATTTTTTCTTTTCTCCAAATGTAAAACCTGCTGGCAATAAAGAGCGTGACGGTTTGTTTCCTGCTTTCAGTTCCCGGCCAAAATGTTTCAAAATAAAATCAATTGTATCACTCGTAATCGAAACAGCATCTACCACAGTTGGCACACCAATTGCGATAACAGGAATACCTAATGTTTCTTTACTTAGTTCCTTACGCTTATTCCCAACACCAGATCCTGGATGAATTCCTGTATCAGAAATTTGTATCGTACTATTTACTCGTTCAATAGAACGCGCAGCTAATGCATCAATTGCGATGACAAAGTCTGGTTTTGTCTTCTCAATAATTCCGTAAATGACATCGCTCGTTTCAATCCCTGTAATTCCCATTACCCCTGGACGAATGGCACTAACAGGTCTAAACCCTTCTTCCACACTTTCAGGCTGCAATTTAAACAAATGTCTCGTCACCAATACGTTCTCTACAACTATCGGTCCGAGTGCATCCGGCGTTACATTCCAATTCCCAAGACCTACGATTAAACAACTCGCTTCTTTTGAAACTCCAACCTCTTCTAAGAAATAAGAAAATTCTTTTGCAAAAATACGCTCTACCTTTTGCTGAAGTTCCGTATCTTGTTGTCGTATACCTTGCACCTCAAGAGTTAAATAACTTCCAGGTTTTTTCCCCATCGACTCAGATGCAATTTCATCAATAGTTACTTTTGTAATTGTAACTCCCTCTTCTTCCCTCTCTTTTACAATAACTCCCTGTATCCCTTTTTGTTCTTCTTGGCGCTCTTGTAGCATTTGGTGCGCCTCTACAGCAAGGTCAGTTCTAACACTATATTTACTTAAATCTAATGGTTCTTTCATCGTATCTCCTCCGTAATTCATAGTAAATATCGTTAGATTTCCCCAAGTTATATTAGGTCATTCTTTCCTTTACGTGAAATTTCATTGATATACTATTGCAATTCTCTTCACCGTTTGATAAAATATCACTTGTTCTATGTAAGAATCGAGTCATTCGATTGCACCAGGGAGGTGAAAAGTATGGCAAACATCAAATCTGCTATCAAACGCGCTAAACTTAGCGAAGAGCGTCGTTCACATAACGCTTCTATCAAGTCTGACATGCGTACTGCTGTTAAAACTGTAGAAACTTTAGTTACTAATAACGATCTTGAAAATGCTAAAGAAGCTTTCAAAACTGCTTCTAAAAAACTTGACAAAGCAGCTCGTAAAGGTCTTATCCACCAAAACGCTGCAGCTCGTCAAAAATCTCGCTTAGCGAAACAAGTAAACGCGTAAGGCGTTTAAAAAACGATCCATTCGGATCGTTTTTTATATACACAAAAAAGTTCACGTACTAAGTACGTGAACTTTTTTGTGTCACTACATATGATTTAACCGCATTAAGAAAAACTCAAGCACAAGTTTCTTATCCATCTTTCCAGTCTTCATACTATAATCAGCTTCCGCCAATTCTATAATAACTTTTTTTAATTCTTCAAAAGAGAAAAACTTCGTTTGATTCATCGCCAACTTTACCCGGTACGGATGTACACCAATATGGGACGCGATTTGATTTTGTCCGTAACCACGCTGTTGCAACTCTTTCACTTGATGCAGCAAGCGGAACTGACTTACTAATAAAGCGAGCAGTTTAATCGGTTCTTCCTGCTGTGTAAATAATCCGTCTAAAATTTGCATCGCACCAGCGATATCTTTTTTCACCACTTTTTCTGTTAAAGCAAACACATTTTGCTCAACAGATTTCGGCACAAGTTCCGTGACAAGTTTTGGCGTAATTTCTCCGCCCATACCGACGTATAACGTTAACTTGTCCATTTCCTTCGCCAACATTGTTACATTACTTCCCACAAGCTCTAACAATAAACTAACAGCTGCATTATCAATATGCACATGCATCTCATCCCCACGAGAAACAATCCACTTCTGAACATCCTGCACTTGCATCGCATTTGCTTCTATTACATCCGCTGTTTTCTTTAATAGTTTTGTAATTTTTTTTCGTTCGTCTAATTTTTCATAAGGCGCAACAAAAACAAGAATAGAAAAAGGAGAGGGCTCCCCAATATATTCTTCTAAAATTTTTATATTTTGTTCTAATTTTTCTTTTTGTGCCGTTAAAAATAGTGGTGATTTTATTAATATAACTTTACGCTCTCCAAAAAAAGGAAGCGTATGCGCATCCTCAACTACATCTTCTAAATACGCTTCTTCCAAATCGTATGTCACAACATTAAACTCTCGATCTTCCTCTTCAAGCGCGTACGTTGTAATAAGCTTTATCGTTTCATTTATAAAATAGGCTTCCGTTCCATACAGTACATACAACGGAGCGAACTGTTTCTTTTTAATCTTCTTATGTATATCACTCATATTTTTTCCTACTCCCTAACTTGGCAATATATATTTATACTAATGCCCTAGCTTTTGTTTTACAAGTACAAAGGGACGGTCTTTATAACCCGCCCCTTTATTTATATAAAACGCCACGCAATAAGCCCCGGATTTCTTATTGGTGTGCGGTAATCACCTTCCCTTTATTATTTACAATAATAATCTTAGTATAAGTGCCAACTGTTAACATGATTGGAAATGAAAAATTCACGCTACTTAACTAACTAGAAAAAGTATACAAATACTCTATTTCACTTCATATGGAAATTGTAGATTTTTTTCTGACAATATTTTATACTAAAATGGAATGTTGGGGAGGGATTCTAAATGAATGATTTTGAACAAAACGTTCAAAGTAAACGCAATGACGCTATTGATTCAGGGGTAGGATTTATCGTCTCATTTGGTTTTTTCGCAACACTTTTCATTATTGCAACTGTTATTAAATTCATCGGTTCTTAAAGGCTGCTGCTTAACGGCAGTCTTCTTTTTTTCATCTTCTATGTGTTTCATCATATGTGATTTTACTTTGAAAGGTTCCTTTTTCTCCATTAAAAACATAGGAAATAGCACCTTGCTTATCCGTACGCCATATATCAATACCCATCTTCTTAAAACGCTCTATAACTTCCTTATGCGGGTGCCCATACCTATTACGCTCCCCCACAGAAATAATCGCTACAGCAGGCTGTACAAGGCTTAAAAATGGGTCTGTAGACGATGTTTTACTCCCATGGTGGGCAACTTTTAAAATATTAGCCCGCAAATCAGGATATGTTGATACTATAAACTTTTCTCCTTCTTCTAGATCACCCGTAAATAGCCATGTTAGTCCCCCTAGTCTGGCCCATAGTACAATCGAAGAGTCATTTTCTCCCTTTTCTTTCCCCTTTGGAGCTAATACGAAAAATTCCGCTTCATTTACCCTCCAACCTTCCCCTTCTCCTACTACACTTATCTTCACGCTCTTTTCTAACGCCTTTTTCTTCACCACTTTTTCCAATACAGCATCTTGTTCCTTTCTCCCAAATACAACTTCTTTTACAATAATAGATGACAGCAAATCCAGCGCAGCACCTATATGATCCGCATCTCCGTGCGTTACAATTAATTTATCAATCGTTTTTATACCTTCTTTTTGTAAAAAAGGAACAAGAATATCATGCCCAACAGAAAATTCATGCTTTTTCTGTTGCCACGCTTCCTTCTTGACAGAAAGGGCTCCTCCTGTATCAATAAGATAAACCTCTTTATCGTATGGAAGACGAATTAATATCGCATCTCCCTGTCCAACATCAAGAAATGTAACACTCCCACTTTCGCGAAAATATGGATATACATAATGACAAGTACTAATAAAAAGAAACACACCCACAACTATGCACAAAATTTTTTTCGTTATTACCCTTTCCCAAATCACAAATATACTAACGATACTAAAACAATATATAGCCACAAGAAATAAAGGAGTTTGACCAAAAGTAAGTCGAATGAAAGGGAAACTTTCACAGTAACTTAGAAAATCATTAGAAATGGTTAAACATAGTGAAAGTACATATGCAATTCCTTTTGCGAAAAATGGAATAACCGGCATACATATAAGAATAATGATGCTACACGGCAATACAATAATGGATAGAAAAGGAACATATATAAGATTGAGGAAAATGCTATAAGGAGAAAAATAACCAAAATGATATAACAAGATGGGGGTACTAGCGAGCTGTGAAATTATAGAAATGTAAATAGAATTTCGAACTATCCCATTACTACGCCCTAATAATATCGGCGCAGATAGTAGTAAAGAAAAACTACCTACAAATGAGAATTGAAATCCAATGTTGAAAATAAGATACGGATCGTATATAAGCATACATATAGCCGTTATACTTAAGGCGTCTAGACTAGATAAGCGAACAGAGCATATGAAAGCTACCAATAATAAAACTCCTGTTATAGAAGCCCTCACAACAGATGGCGACGCCCCAGCTATGATCATATACAGAGGAATGCAAACTATAAGGCATACTGTTGCTATCTCTTTCGTCACACCACTTCTTAGCAAAACAAAATACATTATAACCATTAATAATACGATATGCGATCCTGAAATTGCTAACAAATGTATAAGACCAAATTGTTGATATTTCTCTTCTACTTCAAACGTCATTTGTTGTCGATCTCCAAATAATAATGCGTTCATAAATGCACCTGATTGTTCCGGGAACATTTCTGTAACTTTCGAGATTGTTTGTTGCCTGAGAAGGAAAATCCATTGCACGAGTGACAACGATGTTTTTTGACATTCAGAAATGTATGTCACATCAAATATAAAATGTATTTTTTGCTGATATAAATAATTACGATAATCAAAAACATGAAAATTCCGGGCAGTTTGTGGTTCTTTCACCTCCCCTTTAAATGTACACGATATACCTGCATGTAATTGTTGCAACTGCTTCTTTTCCGAAGCAGATTGTATTTTATAATTTAACTGCACTAAGTTTTTATTCTGATCTTCAATTTGAAAAGAGAGACGATCCCCATTAATTAGAGGTGTATTTTGCACGACCCCTCGTGTAACTTCATAGGACTCCCCTAGCGGCTTATTTAGACTCTGAACATGCGTGGTGTACATAACGCCACTAAAACACGCTATTATACAAAATATGAAGGTTTTACGCGAAGTACGATATAAACAAAATAAAACATAACAAACGAAACAACAAGCAGCCAACAAATGCGATGCGGAAAAGGTAATTGCAATCCCAATTATAAACGAGATTGCAACATAGCCCCATTGCCCATTCAACTCATACTCACTCCTTATAGCATCATTTTCGCTTTAGTGAATACACGCTGTAATTCTTCCATTGATAAATTATCTTTTTCTAAAGCTGCGAATAATTCCTTTAGCTGTAAATGACGCTCTTGTTCCTCTAGCGATGTAATATCGTATTCTAGCGGAACGTGCTTTACTGTTACACTCGCTTGTTCAAATAACTCTACGGCATACGGATGATTTTTATAGTCCTGTGCATAATAAACCGCTGTAACACCACTTTGAATAATCGCCTTACAGCACTGCAAACAAGGAAAATGTGTGACATAAATTTCCGCTTCCTCTGTTTTTGCACCAAATTTCGCACATTGCAATAAAGCATTCATTTCAGCATGAATTGTACGAACGCAATGATTATCAATGACATAGCAACCATCGTCTATACAATGGACACCACCTTTAATTGAACCGTTATATCCACCAGCAATAATTCGTTTATCACGAACGATTGTCGCTCCTACCGCAAGCCTTGTACATGTACTACGTAAAGATAGTAGATGGCTTTGCGTCATAAAATATTGATCCCATGAAATTCGTTCCATATTTTTCACCTTCTTTTTTGTCTACTTGTAGTGTAGCGAAAAAAGAAAAACTTCGTCAATCTTTTATGGAATAATAATTTGATCTTTTATTTTCTCTAAAGACTTCGCACCAATCCCATCAATTTCTAATAAATCTTCTATTTTCTGAAACGGACCATGTTCTTCTCGGTATTTCAAAATACTTTCCGCTTTCCGAGAACCAATGCCTGTTATTTTTTCAAGTTGCTCTTTAGAAGCTGTATTTATTTGCACCTTACCCTCGCTTTTTGAAAAAGTAGTCCCTTCTTGCACTGGCTCATTCTTGTTAGGAACATACAGAAGCATTTGGTCTTGGACCATTTGCGCCAAATTCACTTTCTTCACATCTGCATCCGGCAACAAACCACCAGCTTTTTCAACCGCCTCCTTCACCCGGTCCCCTTCCTTCATTTCATACACACCCTCTTTAAAAACCGCCCCTTTCACATCAATTATAATTATTTTTTTCTGCTCCTTTGTATCCAATACTTTCGGTTTACTTTTTTTCTCCACATCTTTTACTTGAACTTCCGTTGTAATGAGCGATCGCTCTGTTTGCTGATTCGTTTTCCAGAAAAAAAGAAAAATCAAAGTGCCAATAATAACCACTAATCCCAACCATTTTTTCGGAAAATCCCACATCATTTTACACCTCTAATCATAAATTTATAACATCATTCATATTGTTTAGGAGAAAGCTGTTACGAAGGAGGGATGAAACATTGAACATAGGAATTATAGGGACAGGGAACATGGGGAATATACTAATCGATGCATTTTTAGAAACCCGTGCTGTCAAACCTTCGTGCCTTACTATTATTAATCGGACGCCTGCCAAAGCATATCATATAAAAGAAAAATACCCTTCTGTTCATATAGCCAAAACAATCCAAGAGGTAATCGAACAATCCCAGCTTATTTTCATTTGCGTAAAACCGATAGACATATACCCTATTCTACAAAAATACGCTGACCATTTTTCAGACGAAGATTGCTTAGTTTCTATCACAAGCCCCATATCTCCATCACAATTAGAAACACTTATACCTTGCCACGTCGCTCGTATCATTCCAAGCATCACAAACCGCGCCTTATCCGGCGCATCACTATTTACATTTGGAAATAACTGCTCTCTAGAATGGCAACAAAAACTACTTCGTCTATTCAAAAACATTTCTACTCCCCTTGTTATAGAAGAAGATATAACGCGCGTTTCATCTGATATAGCAAGCTGCGGCCCTGCTTTTTTTAGTTATTTATTACAATGTTTCATTAACGCTGCTGTAGATAAAACAAATATTACACATGAAGAAGCCACTACTTTAGTAAGTGAAATGGTCATTGGAATGGGGAAATTACTCGAAAAAGAAATTTTCACATTACCTACTTTACAAGAAAAGGTATGCGTTAAAGGCGGTGTTACAGGAGAAGGTATTCGTATTTTAGAAGAGCACGTTGGGGATATGTTTCATAAATTAATCGAACGGACACACGAGAAATTTGATGAAGATTTAAAATGCGTTGAGCAGCAATTCAATAAACACACATAATAAATACGCCATCGTAATCCCAAACCCTTTTTATTAATACTTATCTTTTTCATGCTACATTTTCACTAAAACTAGCATTTTTACACTTTACACATATCATCTTTTTATTTTTCTAGAACTAAAACTACATCTTTTCTATAAAAGAAAAGCAACCTTATCGGTTGCTTTTCTTTTATCCATTCTTCTTCGCCATAAAAAAGATGCGCTCTGTTTGTTCTGTCACTTCAATTCGTTCAAAGTCACCTGTGACGCGAAGCACTGTAAACCCAGCTTCTTCAAGCCATTTTGTTAACACTTCAACCGAATACGCACGTTGCACGTGACATTCGTCAAAACGATGATACACATCTTCTTCTGAATCTTGTACAAAGAATGTCAAATCATGTTCCACACTATCTGATTCTTCTCCAGGGAAGCAGTTCCAAATAAGTGATATTTCTTCGCCGTTCACTGTATATGTTTCATTTTGAAATACGTGATGTATTTTATATAAAGAGTGTACATCGAATAAAAACAAGCCATCCTGACGTAAATGGTGGAAAACTCTTCTAAATGTTTCTTGCACTCCATCTTCTTGCAATACGTAATTTAATGAGTCACAAAAGATTGTCACACAATCAAATTCACCAGGAACATCGAGCTCTCTCATGTCTTGTTGGTAAAAAGGAATAAAATATCCTTCTCCCCCCAATTTTTGCTGCGCGACAGTTAACATTTCTTCCGAAAGATCTACACCAATTAAGTCATAACCTTTTCGCACAAGCGGAAGTGTTACGTTACCAGTTCCACATGCTACGTCAAGGATTTTTGCCTCTTTCATAGATACCTGTTGTAAACTTTCCTCTGTGAATTCCACCCATTTATCATAAGGGACATCATTCATCAGTTCGTCATACAGCAAAGCAAATTGTTCGTATTTCATTGATCTAGCTCATCTGCAATATCTTCACGCGGCACATCGCCCCATAGACGCTCTAAATTATAGTGATTACGCTCATCTTTATGGAATACATGAGCAACCACATCACCAAGGTCTACTAAAACCCAACGTGCTTCATCAAAGCCTTCCATACGTTGTACGTTAATTTCGAACTCATGTGCCTTCGCTTTAATTTCACGTGCAATTGCTTGTACTTGCTTGTCTGAATTTCCGTGACAAATAATAAAATAGTCTGCAATCGGTGAAACACCTTGCATATTTAGTACAACCATATCTTCTGCTCTCTTATCATCAGCTGCTTTTGCCGCTAATACTAATAACTCTTTATCTTTCATTTATTAATTTCCTCCTTGATAACTTCATTGTATGTTTGGAATGTTAATGGATAAATCGTTTGATCTTTTTCCATTAAAAATTGAATTGTTCGCTTTAAAGCAAACAGTAAAGCTTGATTTATATCTTTATATGCGAGTTTCCTCGCTTCTTCCACACCAGGAAACTTACGTCCTGGTTCAATGTAATCTGCTACATAAATAACTTTATCTAACATTGTCATTTTTTCATGACCACTTGTATGATATGTAATAGCTTGTAGAATTTCAGGATCAGTAATGCCTACTTCTTTTTCTACTAAGTATGCCCCAACAGGTGCATGCCATAACTCTTTGTTATAGTGCAGTAGATCCTTTGGCAAAGCTTCTCTCTTAATAATCTCTTCCATTTCTGGAATCGCTCTACATTTTGCATAATCGTGAAATATAGCAGCCGTCTCTGCCTTTTTCTCATCTACACCATATAACCTAGCAAGTTCAATCGCTGTTTCCATTACACCAACCGTGTGTATATAACGTTTTTCATGCATTTGTTGTTTGACAATACTAAGTGCTTCCTCACGATTCATACAACCCATTCCTCTCGATATATACCTGTACTTTTTCGGGGAGTAAATATTTGCACGTTTTCTTCGTCATATATCTCTCACGTAACAGAGAAGAAGAAACTGCAAACTCCGGAATTTCCACTTTTACGATATCATAAGGCGTATGTAATGTATAACCTGGTCTTGCAACTCCAACGAAAGTCACAAGCTTAAGTAACTTTTCAATGTTATACCACTTCGGCAAATACTCAACCATGTCTCCGCCAATAATAAAGTGAAACTGCACATCCGGATACTTCTCCGTTAATTGTACCATAGTATCGTACGTATAAGATGGGCCTTCTCTGTCTAGCTCTTCTAAACAAATTGAAAAGTATGCTTCTTCCTCAATCGCTATTTGCAGCATGTTTAATCGACTTTTCACACTCGTAATGTTACGTCCTTGCTTGTGCGGTGGAACTTGATTCGGCAAAAACCATACCTCTTCCAACCCTAAAGCATGATACACTTCATTTGCAATTAACAAATGCCCATTATGAGGTGGATCAAACGTGCCACCAATAATGCCAATTTTTCTCAAAAGAAACGCTCCTTCCTTTTACATACAGCAACTCTCCCCATACAAATTCGAAGAGAGCCCACTGTTAATAAAAGTTCAATTGGTTTCGCTTTCTACATATCAAGCGTCCATTACGAAATAACTCACGTATATCTTTTATCGAGGAAGCTTAATCTGCTTATTTTCTCTTGATTCTTTGTATAAAACAATTGTGCTTCCGATTACTTGAACGATTTCAGCTCGTGCACCTTGTGCAAGCTCTTCTGCAACTTCACTACGATCAAATTCACAGTTTTGTAATACGCTCACTTTAAATAGTTCACGAACTTCTAATGCTTCTCCAATTTGTTTCACCATATTTTCATTCACGCCACCTTTTCCAACTTGAAAAATCGGTGTTAAATGATGTGCCTTTGCACGTAAAAATCTTTTTTGTTTTCCTGTTAACATATAATTAGCCTCCAAGCTCTCTCATTACTAATTGTTTCATTCTATCAATATTCGGCACACACCCTGTCCACATTTCAAACGCAAGTGCACCTTGATAAACGAACATATCGATTCCATTTTGAATTATTGCACCTTGTTCTTTCGCATCGCCTAAAATTTTCGTCTCAAATGGATTATAAATAATATCAGAAACAATCGTTCCTTGTTTCAATGAACGAATTTCCAGCGGCGTATACTCAACATGTGGATGCATACCTATCGTTGTTGTTTGGATGATAATATCATATTCCCCTTGATTTTCTGCTGCACATTCTAACGATAGAGCATGCGAATTAACATTTGCCATGCACCCAGAGATAAGGTTTTTCGCCTTATCTCTCGTACGATTAGCAATATCAATTTCTTTCACACCTACATCGGCAAGCGAGAAGTAAATAGCTCGGCTAGCACCACCTGCACCGATTAATAAAATACGTTTCTCTTGAAGTGGATCTTCACTAATTGACTGCAGGGCACGAACAAAACCAATTCCATCTGTATTATACCCAATCAATTTTCCATCTCGATGAACTACTGTATTTACCGCACCGATTTGCCTTGCTAACGGGGCAATCTCATCCAAGTACTCCATAATTGCAACTTTGTGCGGAGTCGTTACATTAAATCCTGAAATACCTAATGCTTTCAAACCTTTTACTGCTTCCCCTAGCGCTTCTTCTTCTACAAGAAACGCATGGTAATGGGCATCCATATTCAAGTGTTCAAATGCATCGTTATGCATAACGGGTGATAATGAATGTCCAATTGGATTTCCGATTACACCATATAATTGTTTCATAAATCCCTCTCCATATTAAATTAAAGATTTACGTAATGAAACACTTACTCCTTTTGGTACATGAGCAACAATTTTCGCTCCTGATTCATTTACAGTAACCCAGCCCAATCCAGAGAATACAACATCCGTTTTCGGCTCACGAATATTAAATTCATATTTCACAAACTTAGGCATATTTTCTAATTCTTCTGGTGTCGGTGGATTCAATAATTCTCCAGCGTGTTTTTCGTACAATTCATCAGCCTTTTCAAGCTTTGTACGATGGATTGTTAAACGGTTTGAGAAATGACAAGTGAATGCACGACGGCCCCCACTTACATAATCAAATCGTGCTAATCCACCAAAGAATAATGTTTGTTCTTCATTTAATTGGAATACCATTGGCTTAACTTCTGTAGTCGGTGTAATAAGCTTTAAGCTTTGTTTCCCAACATAATGCGCCATTTGATGATGATTAATAATACCTGGTGTATCGTATAAAGATGACGTTTCGTCTAATGGGATATCAATTAAATCAAGCGTTGTTCCTGGGAAATGTGATGTTGTAATTACATTCTCAGTCTCATCACTAAACTCTTTAATCATACGATTAATAAATGTTGATTTACCAACATTCGTACATCCAACAACATAAACATCTTTACCTTCGCGGTAATGCTCAATTGCATCAGCAAGTTCAGCGATTCCTTGTCCTTTAGCTGCACTAATTAAAAAGACATCTTCTGGTTTTAAACCAAGTTGCTTTGCACTATAGCGCATCCAATGTTTTACTTTATCATGCTTAACTGACTTTGGAATTAAGTCAGCCTTATTCCCTACAAGTAATACTTTATTGTTCCCTACAAAACGATGTAAGCCCGGTAACCAGCTACCATTGAAATCGAAAATATCTACGATTTTAACCACTAGTGCGTCTGATTGTCCAATTCCGTTCAAAATACGAAGGAAATCATCATCTGTTAAAGATACATCTTGAATTTCGTTATAATGTTTCAAACGAAAACAACGTTGGCAAATTACTTGTTCTTTTTCTAAAGATGATACAGGAGCGTATCCTACTTCATTTTTATTTTCTGTTTGAATTTCTACACCGCAACCAATACATTTAATTGTTTCAGTCAAACTTTATTCCTCCCAGTTAATTAAGCCTTTTTTCTTCATGTTTCTCATAATTCTTCGTTCAATTTTCCGATTAAATCGTGTCACCAATCCGTCCGTTTGCGCTACCGGTACAACTAAAATTGTATGAAGTCCCACACGATTCCCGCCGAGCACATCCGTTAGTAACTGATCTCCAATTACTACAACTTCATCTGGCTGCAGGTGCATCTCATGTATCGCACGCTTAAATGCGCGAACAAACGGTTTGCGCGCACTATGAATAAACGGAATACCTAATGGATCAGCGAAGTCTTTAACGCGTTGCTCGTTGTTATTTGAAACGACCGTTACTTGAATATCATTTTCTTTCATTTTCAAAAACCACTCTTCAAGCTGTGGCGTTGCGTTTGGACGATCCCATTCAATTAAAGTGTTATCTAAATCAGTAATAACTCCTTTAATTCCACGTTTTTTCAAATCTTCTGGTTGAATATGATATATATTTTTCACATATTCATTTGGTAAAAATAACTTCAATTTCTTTCACCTCTTTGAGGATTTTTCATAAAATTTTTCGACAACATTTTTCGATAGATAACCTGTGGATAAACTTGTACACACTTTCCACGTTAATTTTTCAGTCAATTTGAAATTTACTAACAATCTATCCACATTTTATCCACTGAGTTATGTGGATAACCTCTTGTTTGTGACTGTCATATTTTTTTGGTACATTAAATGCAACAACGAATCAATCCTTATATTATTAGGAGGTGACTCACCTTGAAAACAAAACATATGGAACAGTTATCTACTGATTTACTCACTGAGTCTTATTATAAAGCAAAAGAACTAAAATTAAATCCCGACTTCATTTTACTTATAAAACAAGAAATTATTAGACGCTCGTTAGAGGACAAGCTCGTCAAATCTTCTTGAGTACATATAGATTGCTGATTGACCTGTAAAAAGAGCCATCCTGCGATGGCTCTCGAATAAACAAGTACTCCCATCTAGGGGATTTCTTCATTAAGCATCTTTGTCCACATTTCTTAATTAGAGCTTCATAAGTATATTATAAAACCTTTTCTTTACTTATGAGATACTCGGGTTGCAATTTTTTCACCAAGACGCAGCTCTTGCCCACTTGTCAATTCCTGCACTGCTTTAATCATATCTTTTTCAAATAATAAAACAACTGTTGAGCCAAATGTAAAGTATGCCATCTCTTCACCTTTTTGAACAGTACTTCTTTCATGAAGGAGCTCGATACTATTAACAAACATAGCACCTACTTTTACAAGTGCCATATGTTCGCCGTCACTATTTACTTCTGTAACAGAGCGATAATTTTTTGACAATGGTTCTTTCCCATACTCCATACCCGCTGCATTTACCGGATATGATTTTCTACCGAGTACAAATCTTTCAGTCACAGAGCCAGAAAGCGGGCTATGAATGCGATGATAATGACTTGGACTCAAATAAATCACCATATATGTACCGCCTGCATATCGCTTTGCACGCTCTTCATTACCTAGCATATCCACAATTGAATAACGCTTTCCTTTTATATCGAATGTTTTTGTATCCTCAATAGGACCTTGATCAGCAAAAACACCATCAACAGGACTAACGATACTCGATGCATCAGTATCAATACTACGCTTTCCTTCTTTTAGCCTACGTGTAAATAAATCATGCAATGTTCCATATTCCTTCAAACCCTTTTCCATCTCATCTTGATTAATTTGAAAAACTTTCACATACGATGGAATAATGATAGAGCTCAAACGAGATTGTGCAAATTTACGTAATATATAAGAAGTAAAACGACCATTTGTAAGTTCGATCATAAGTCGATATAATGTCCGTCGCAAATTACGAAACCTCCTAATCAGCCTATAACTTTAGTTTCCCCTTCTTTTCTCTCTATATCATATGTAAAATTGGTTCTTATTCCCACATATAGAATGGAGCCGTCTCGTTATACACGAAGAAAAACTAAGTATAATTTTTATTCTTAAATTGTTTAGCACCTTCTAATATTACAGATAGAACCCGCCATTTTCAACAGTGAACATGTATTTCTTCTTAGAACAGCTCGTTTTCTTTCCGTTTTCCCGAAAGAAAAGCAGCCACTTTTAAAGTGTAGCTGCTTACAATACACATTATTCTTTTGCTTTTTTCTCTTTCTCAGCCCGCACAAATTCATGGAACATTTTCATTAAAGCACGCTTTTCAATTCGCGATACGTAGCTTCTTGAAATACCGAGTGCCTTCGCAATCTCCCTCTGTGTTTTCTCTTTATCAAGCCCAAGTCCAAAACGCTTCACAATTACTTCTTTCTCTCGTTCGTCCAAAATATCGATATACTCTTTAATTTTTTCTAACTCCATACTAAGCTGAATCATATCAATTACATCTTCAGATTCTGATTTTAATATATCAATAAGCGATATTTCATTACCCTCTTTATCTTGCCCAATCGGATCATGAAGTGAAACGTCTTTTTTCGTTTTCTTCAGCACACGTAAATGCATCAAAATTTCATTTTCGATACAGCGTGCTGCATATGTTGCAAGCTTAGTTCCTTTCCCTGCTGAATAGCTTTCAATCGCTTTAATAAGCCCAATGGTACCAATTGAAATTAAATCTTCTGCATCTTCACCAGTGTTTTCGAATTTCTTAACAATATGAGCTACAAGCCGTAAATTATGTTCAATTAAAAGATTTCTCGCTTGAGCATCACCTTGCTCCATTAACTCTAAGTACTTTCTCTCATCATCTGATGATAACGGCTGCGGGAACGCATTGTTCTTCACATAAGAAACAAATACAAACACTTCTCGAACCATATATCCAATTGCGGCGAATAGACTCAAACCTTTCACCTCCGCCAAAATAGTGGTCTTTACTATGTGTATGTGGGCATGAGGTTGTTTGTGTCTGTACGATGTAAATATGGAACTCTTAACTTAATGGCATTCTTAAACCACTCAACGCTAATCATTAAATTTTTCTATAAACATAGTAAAAGCCAATCGAAACGTATCGATTGGCTTTTACTAATATTCACTCCAAATTTTCTCTCCAGTATGCGCATCTATGTAACGAATTTTCCGACTACAATCGACGGATTCTTTATGATTTTCACTCCTCGTTTGTTTATACAGCAGTTTATATTTCATTTCCTCTGCATCATGATCTATACACCATTCTAATTTTATTCGAATGACCTCTTTATATATTTCTAACGCTTTTTCTTTTGTTACTTTTGGTGCTGTTTCATGTGCAAGTAACTCTTCTATTATATTGCTAGGTTTTCCCGAGTAATGCATCACAGCACCATTTTCTGTATTAATGTTGACCATGAATTCCCTATACTCTACCGGAATTTCATTCACATATACTGAAAAGACAAATCTTTCAATCCCTTCATCTTCGTCACGTTCATCCCAAAGGCGAAGATATTGTGTAACATCTGGAATAACATGTTCTAAAAATTGAAGTGCTTTTTGTAAACATTCCTCTCTAGACAGTATTTGTTTTACTTCTTTATCGTCTGCCAGTTTTATAAAACCAATTAATTCATTGGTTGATTTATCAATCGTAATGCCAACTAAATTATTATATTTTAACATCGGTAAATGCTTTTTAAAGAATTCATTCATTAAATATGGATTCTTTTCTTCTTTCTGTTTTTGTAATTCCTCTTTCGAAACAAATTTCATCCTTATTCCATCTTCATTTTCTGTCTCAGCCACTTTTGTAAAACTTTCTTTATCCCAGTCAAATAAATCGAATATATCATCTTGTTGACTAACTTTTTTCGGTTTTTCAACAGCTACAGTTGGAGGCAATTTATAATGATCTGGGTCAAATAAATCTTTACCTGTACTTGCATCAATAAACGCATGACTAGGTTCTGGTTCATATACAAGATGATAGCCTTTTACTTCCTCACCATTTTCATATTTACATGAAGAATGTGTTAAATCCACAAATACAAGTCTCATATCTTGTCTAGCTCTCAAAGTTTCTAAAACGGCGTTCTCCTCAACAATTTCAATTGGCCATAACGGTTTTTTCTCTATAGCTTTTTGTCCATTGTAATGAAAATGCACAACATTACCTGAAGGATGAATTCGCACAACACATCCTGTATTCGGCAATGGATATCCATTCACTTCCTGCATATAATTTATTTCTTTCCAACCACGCCAGTCATCCTTAACTGACACATATGTATAAAATTCTAATTCTTCTTCCACATATTTTTTTATAAATACATTTGCAATCTCTCTTGCCTTATTCTCCTCTATCACTTCTTTATCACTCGAAAAATAATTTTCATCATCTATCCTGAATTCGAATAAATTACCAGTATGCCTATTTAATGTAATTTGTATCTTTTTCTCCTCATCCTCTTTATGCCCCCACCATAATAGATGATACGGATCATCCACTCCTTCTTGATCATCTACAACAAGCCTATATTCATCTGGAATTTCAATAATGTGGGCCACTTGCTCTTTTCTTTTTTTATCTTTTGGATTCATCATACCCTCTCCTTTATTACAATTTAAGGTAATTATAACAAACAAAACCAAAAGCCATTAACAAAAAGACAAAAAACTGAAACAATTAGTTCATACGAATTTCACATGAATCTATTACTATAAGAATTGTACATAGTGAAATTACTAACAATGACGTTTATTCATATATAATTTCATTTGAAAGGGGTTGAAAAGATGAAAACTAAATATCGCTTTATGATCTCATCATTTGCTGCTTGCGCCTACATGATTTGGTGTTTAGTATAATAACAACTTCACTTGTAAATAAGAAAAGGTGTGTATAGAAATGGAATATAACCAATCAACAGTTAACTACTGGAAAGCTTTTGTATTACCTTATACATTCGCTTTAGAAGAGTTAAAAACTAAATTTGAAATTATGAACCGGGAAGCTCAATTTTTAGAAGACTACAACCCGTTTGAACATATAAAAACAAGACTTAAACAACCCGAAAGTATCATTAGGAAGCTTGAGCGTAAAAACCTATCACCAACAGTTGAAAATGCTCAAACACAATTACAAGATATTATTGGCATCCGTATTACATGTTGCTTTGTAGAAGATATTTATCATTTAAAAGAAGTTATTGAAAATCGTGGAGACATGGAAATTGTAGAAGTAAAAGATTATATTGCTAATCCAAAAGGAAATGGCTATAAAAGTTTGCATATGATTATTAAATATCCATTGTCACTAAATTCTGGTACGAAAGATGTCTTTGCAGAAATTCAATTACGTACACTTGCCATGGACTTTTGGGCAAGTTTAGAACATAAACTTTACTACAAATATGAAGGAAATATACCTGACTATTTGAAAGATGAACTACATGACGCTGCTATGAAAGCTGAAGACCTCGATAATAAGATGGCAACAATCCGTCAAGATATTGATGACATTGAAGCATGTTCAAATCAAATTTTATTACCACTTTAAAAGGTTCTCTCCTATGAGAACCTTTTTATTTCTTCTCTATCATACGAACCTCTTCAATCTTCCACCCTTCGTCTTCTTTTCCAAGTGCGTACTGCATTTTCTTCTGAAGAGTAACCTCTCCATCTACTTCTTTTTCCTCCGTTTCAACAATAACAAGCCCACCTTTAAGAGCTTTCATATTCATATGTTCTAACTCTATTTTCTTATTTCCCTTTTGAAATGCCGCTTCCTTTTGTGTTTTTAAGTCTTCAGCACTAGGCATCTTCTTTGAAAATAACTCCATATGTTCAGCAAGATTTTTTTCATTCGTCGTCCGTACAAATGCCTCAATAACATCTTGAATGGATTTCTCTTCTTCTTTCGTTATATGTACCTTTTCCTCAGTTTTCCCAGCAGATTTTTGTTCTATATTATTCTCTTGAGATTGACATCCAACTAGCAATAATACGAATACTAGAAGGAATCTTAATTTCCCTAAAAAAACGCTCATCTTTCCATCTCCTAAAAAGAAAAGTGAGGCATTTCGCCTCACTTTCATTTATAATTAGCGTCTTCCTTTATTCGGATCGCCGCCGCCAACGATGTCAAAGACACGTTTAGCTATATTTGTATTCTCTTGAACGCCAGAGAATAAGTATTTACCTGGTCCGAATGCATATACGTTCACATCTTCACCTGTATGTCCACCCGTTGTCCAACCTGTAACCGAACGCTTATTGAAGATATCTTCAATTGCATTATCAATCTTTGTTACATCTTTTGATGGAGCTATATCATTTACAGCTTTAATTTCTTCTGGTGTTAATTGTAGATCAATATACTTTTTCAATGTTTCTTCTACATTTGCACCTTTTACAATCTCATTTGCCATAAAGTCTGGCGTACGTTTCGCAGCTTTAATCGGATCTACTTTAAAGTTATACTCACCATTCGCACCTAAAGATAATCCGCCAGTAGCGTGGTCTGCAGTTGCAACAACTAATGTGTTCTTATCTTTTTTCGCAAACTCAATTGCTGCTTTAAACGCTTTTTCGAAGTCTTCCATTTCACTCATTGCACCGACAATATCATTATCATGTCCAGCCCAATCAATTTGACTACCTTCGACCATTAAGAAGAAACCGTCTTTATTTTTGTTCAAGCGCTCAATCGCTGCATTTGTCATCTCTTCTAATGAAGGTGTTTTGTCAGTACGGTCAATCATTTTGTCTAAACCACCTGGTGCAAATAAGCCAAGAACTTGATCGCTTTTATCATTTAATAATTGATTACGATCTGTTACATAACTATAACCAGACTTCTTAAATTCTTCTGTAAGATTGCGGTCTTTTCTAACAAAGTTCTTTACGCCCCCGCCAAGCATAACATCTATTTTATGCTTACCTTTAATTTTCTCATCAAAGTAATCATTTGCAATTGCGTCCATATTTTTACGACTAATATCATGTGCACCGAATGCAGCTGGTGTTGCATGCGTAATTTCAGAAGTTGCAACGAGTCCCGTTGACTTCCCTTTTTCTTTCGCTTGCTCCAATACTGTTTTCACTTCAGCTTTATCATTATCTACTGCAATAGCTGCGTTATATGTTTTTATACCTGCTGACATCGCAGTAGCTGCCGATGCAGAGTCTGTAATATTTTCATGTTCATCTTCTGGATATGTTTTTTGTGTTCCTACAAGATGCTTATCAAATTCTGTAGATTCCATCTCAAATGTTTTTGGATTATCTTTCATATAACGATGAGCTGTCATATATGAAGGCCCCATACCGTCCCCAATTAATACAATGACATTTTTAATTTTTGCATTGTTTCCGTTCTCATCTGCATTAACCTCACTAGAACGCGTAAAATTCCATGTTGCTACCGAAGTAACTGCTAACGACGCCACAACTGCAAATGGCCATGCTTTTTTCACAAACTTTTTCACTGTCTTGTCCCCCTAATTAGGTTATTCATTTCCCACTATCAAATTTAATAGAAGACTGTTAAGAGAAAATGAGTTATATGTAAATTTTTTGTTAACTTATGTAAATTTAAGTTATAATTTGTATAAGTTTGTCTTTTCATATCAAGCATACTCCCCTTTACAAAGATAAATATAAACATGTTGGATTTCTTTTAATACGAACCTATTATTTTACATTTCGTAATATTATTCTTATTTTTTCTAATTTAAATAGAAATATGGTGAACTTTATGAAAACAGTAAAACTAGACGCATCTTCCATTCCAGATTTACTCTCTCTTTGCAAATCAGTCGGGTGGTTACAGCATGAGAGTTTTATGAAAGAACAATTCCATATGTACCTTTCCATTGGCACAATTTTTGGCTATGTACATGAGAATAAACTTATTGCAGCGGGCGGGGTCTTTTCGTTTGCCCCTGGATTTTCTTCTATCGGTATGTTAATCGTGCATCCTGATTTTCAAAGAAAAGGAATTGGCCGTATTTTGTTAAACAATAGCTTAAAAGTAACTTATCCATCGCTCCCTATTACGCTCATTGCAACAAAAGCTGGTGAATCCTTATATGAATCTTATGGATTTCAATCAATAACAACAATTCATCGTTTCGAAAAACAAGCGGCTCATATAAGTACAAATTCTTTTCCCATAAAACAAATTCAGCAAGCCGATCTTCAATCTCTCATTTTTCTTGATCAAACTGCGACTGGTGCAGATCGTTCTAAGCTTTATTTATCACTACTATCGAGAGCAACTTACTCCTTTAAAATAGAGCGGGATAATCAAATAGATGCTTTTGCTTTATGCATACAAAAAGGAGATGTACTATGTATCACTCCACTTATTTCAAAAAAAGAAAAAGACGCTATTCAGTTATTAGAAATAATTTGCAACTCGTGGAATGGGACGATACGCATTGATGTTCCGCACTCACAATTCATTTTCCGTCAATTTCTTCAAACAGAAAATTTCCAGGAAACGCTCCTTTCACCTCTTATGATAAAGAACGGTAATCAACTTCCTGGAAATCGTAATATACTATTTGCTATGATAGATGCAGCGTTATGTTAGAAAGGGGACACCTAATTGAAGCGATTTAGCTATTTTATGGTAGGTTGTCTTACTCTTACACTATTAGTAGGATGTAGTGCAGCAGAAAAGCCAGTAGAACAAGTAAAACAAGTTAAAAATACAATTACAGCGAAACTAGCTACCGAGGAAAAAATGGTAGAGATAGATGGTCAAACGATTTACTTTAAAAAGATTGGTGATGAAAAACCACCTTTACTTATGATCCATGGATTTGGAGGATCATCCGATGGTTTTCAAAAGGTTTACTCAGATTTAGCAAAAGATCATACGATTATTTCTGTTGATGCTTTAGGATTCGGACGTTCCTCTAAACCGATGGATTTTTATTATTCTTTCCCAACTCATGCAAATTTGTATTATAAGTTAATGAAAAAATTAGGGTACGACTCATTCGCAATACTGGGACATTCTATGGGCGGAGAAATTTCTCTTAATTTAACATATTTATACCCCGAAGCGGTTACCCACCTTATTTTAACTGATGCTACAGGCGGCCCTCATACGTTCGTTAATAAACAAGGTTCACCAAAACCAAAGTTGTCGACTGATTTAAGTGCCGTTTCTTCTATTGCAGATTATGATGAGAGCAAAGTTAAATTCAAGCGTAATGATGAAGAGCATTATAATAAAATGAAATTATGGCCTAGGCGTCTTCAAATCAATGCAACTGAAATCAAGCAACCAACTTTAATTATATGGGGAAGAAATGATAATAGCGTTTCTTGGAAAGAAGGAGAAACTTATCATCAATTCTTAAAAAATAGCACTTTCCATATTATTGAAAAAGGTTATCATGCCCCATTTCGTCAAGAGCCACAAGAATTTGTAGGGTATGTAAAAGATTTCTTCGAGAAAAATCCTATAAGTGCTGAAAAATAAACGGGTATCTCATTTTGAGATACCCGTTTCATATATTAAGCAGCTTGCTTTTGGCGTTTTTGAATTTTTGATCCTAGTACTTTTGGAATAACTAAGCCATCAATTCCAAGTTTTCCAGCATTTATACCAGAAACAAGAACGAACATGGATAAGATAACCATTTCAGGGTTTACACCAATTGACCCACTAAACATATAGGAAAAGTTCATTACAAGACCGAAAAAGACCGCTGTTTTTGTTAAACAGCCTACAATTAAACCAATTCCGACTAAAATTTCTCCCCACGTCACAAGTGTATTAAATAAATCAACGTTTGGAATTGCAAAATCTTGTAAAAATGATGCCCACCAAGATTGAACAGCTGGTTGTGCTCCTTTAGATTTTTCAATTGCACCTTGTAAATAACCAGTTGCATCGAAGCCTTTCCCTTGTAATTTACCGATTCCAGCCATTACCCATGTGTAACCAAGATACACTCGAATTATCGCTAATACAAAAGAGACTGCTTTGTTTTCTCTTAAAAATTGAATAATCATATCTTCCTCCTAAAGTTGTAATTAAGTCAGTTACAGATAATATAATAACATTAGTTACTTACTTTTAAAACATTAATCGTGAATAATTTGTGACATACATAAAAAATATTAAATACTAACGTTTATATAGTAACTTTTATTACCTGTAAAAACTTGAACATATCATACCACAGGTGATAATCATTTTCATTGAAGAAAATGTAAAAAAACTGTGAGTTAAATGTGAAACGCATTCATTCGAATATAGAATAAATCCGTTTCATATTGTTTATATACTCGAAATGTACATGTCTCCTCATCGGTTAATCTCGCTTCTCGAACAACTTCTTCTAACGTTTTGTCATGGTTAATAAACCCGTAAAATAGGCGTATTGTAAACATAAGTGCTACATTTCCATCTACATAATCTATCAATCCAACATATGATTTTACACCACTATGTAAAAAGGATTCTACTAGTTAGTTTCAACTCCCCAAACTTATACCAACCATTTACAATATGTGTAATATGCAATTTTGCATATTACTTAATTTCCGCTACGCTAAAGTATACTCTCGGCTCATTTAAGTCGTACACATCTTCTCCTAACTCTTCCATTACAAATTTCCTCTCCTATAAGTCCATTTCATATATACCCGTTTCTTTCAAAAAATCAGCTCTAGTTAAAGCGACTTTATGTAAATATTGCCTATACGCTGTAATTGTTCCATCGTGTGCAACGATACAAATTTTTTCTGCTTTTAACTGATAGCACCAGTGCAGAAATTCATCTACTATTTGCTGAAATTCCATCTCCGAGATGATATTGACTCCCTCATTCCATAACAATTCATTTCTACTTTCTTCTAATGAAAAATGTGGAAATAAATTTTGTATTATCTTTCGATCTAACAATTGATCGCACGGTAATGTTTTGGCGGATTCCCGATAAGGAAAAATACGTGGGGATATATATGGGTGAACAATTTTTTGACAAGCAACTTCCGCACTCCATATTGTCGCAGTTTGTAAAGTTCGAAGTGTAGGACTAGCGATTAATATATCCTTTTCTTGTAATGGTACATCGCACTGAAGCAATTCAGCCTGCTTCTTTCCCACGCCCGTCAATGGCGGATTCACTGCTTGTAAACTTAATGGTAAATCTTTCGTATGTTCACCTTCACCATGCCGAACAAAAATAAGCTTCATTCTCCTCTTCCTCTCACTAGGAAATAGTCTCACATATTTCTTCCCTATTTTTTTCTTTACTCCTGCTATTTTAAAAAGTAGAATGTAAAAAGTGTTTGACACTAACGTTTGAAAAATATTACAATTATATATGTAAAACACTTTTTACAAGAAGAGGAGGATTACAAATATGAAATGGATTATCGTCTTTATGGGAATGGTCATATGGGGATACATAAATGGCTTTTTTAATAGTGATAAAACTGCTAATCCTTGGATTACAGATGATGAGCGTGAAACAAAAATTAAACAAAAAGCAATTATCGCCAGCTGGTCTGGTGTTTTCATATTTTGTATCATGAACCTCTTAAACAAATGGTTAGGTTTAGGAACGAGCAATACATCACCTTACTTACCATCTTCTGTCGCAACTATTTTAAAAGAAAATGTAGAGTTACAAGTTTTACTTATGTTATTCATTACATATGGCATATTTTACGTATACTACCGAAGAAAACTAAGCGCTTAACTTTTATCTCATGATTTTCCTCCTAAATGGTTATAGTAACTAGGACGCAATGAAAAAAGGAGAGATATAAAAATGAGTAACTCAAATGATTTTTTAGATACATTACATGAAAAACAAGCAAAAGATGAACAAAATAGAAAGCGCCAAGGAAACGGGAACCCCGCAAAAAAAAAGCCAAATAAAACACATAAATAACATTGAAAAACCTGCCTGAAAATTATATTTCAGGCAGGTTTTTTTACTCGTCTGTAACCGAAACGACATCTTCCCAATTCCATTTCTCATAATACCACTCTGGTACATCTATATTTTCAATCCACTTCTTCTCATGTTTTCCATCGTTATGAGCAAGCCATACATCAGCTTTCTTACGATTTGAACGGAGCCACATTAATTGGTTGCTTTTCTTACTAAAAATAGGGTTATAATCGTCTTTGCTATTGGATGGCTTTGTAATTTGATGTTGTTCATCTGTTGTACTATTTATTTCATATAAAGATGGTAGTGGTCTTTTTTCTAGAGGGACCGATAGCTCTGCTTCCTTTGCCCTTGAAACGATAATTACATTCTCGTTCTTCCATGTGAAGTCCCAATCAACATAGCCTTTTGGAGTAAATGTATTTTGCTGGAGAACCGGCAATTCTTTTATTTTTAAATGCTTATTCTCTAAAGCAACTCTCCCGCTTCCTTCAATATAGGCTACTATATTTTTTGATGGCGCCCATTTGAACCATTGTGTGTTTAATAACATTTGATCTACTGTTTCAAAACGACTGCCGTCTGATCGAATTAAGCAAAGGGTATTACTATCAGCTGACAAAGAAGCTGTTGGTACTGCCAAAAACGAAATCCATTTTTGATCTGGCGACCACTTAAATCCACTTCCAACTAATGCTAAAAAATCATCATGCTCATTCGGTAGTGCATATAAATGTTTCATCTTATGAGGATTCATATTTGCATCCTTTTGTATTTCATATAACTGAGCACCTGTCCATCCTGTTGGAAGCAAGTACGCTTCTGATGATACAAGAAACTTCTTACCATCAGGATACCATGCATAGTCACCTACACCATTAGCTACGTTTTCAAAATCTGCTTTCTTTTTTTCAGCATCAAATGTATTTAATGTGCGTGCAAATACAAATGCAATTATATTCTCTGTTGGTGACCATTGATAATTCGATGCTTCTGATTGAGATGGCGTAACTTTCTTTCCATCTTTCAGCCGATACAGTTCAAAGTGATTTCGCTTCTTTCCTTTTGCATATGCAAGCCATTCTCCATTGTGTGACCATTTCGGTCCTGTTATGTACTCTCCTTTTGTAATTTGTTTTTCTTTTTCACCGACTTTAATCCATAGATTATGATTACGAATAAAGGCAACTTTTACTCCATTGTTTTCTGCGCTAGTAATAGAACTTGAACAGAAAAAAAGGAACAAAATCACGATTCCACTTACTATATGCAAATATTATCCATTCGACATAATTCCAAAAAATTTCCCAAGAAATTTTCAATTCAAAGAGGTTTGGTATGAATTATGTCGAATGTATAGTTTAGCCAACATCCGTTCCTATAATTAACGATAAAAATGTAATATTTATTTTCGGAAAATTGGCACTTTTTATTAGGGGGAGTTTCAATGAAGAAAACTACATCAACACTATTAAGTATGGCGCTCGTCTTTTCGAGCTTTGGAGCATTAAGCGCCCATGCTGAATCACTGCAAAAAGAGAAGCAATTTAGCCCACAGTTAAAAGCAAATATTGAACAATGGGGAGAAAACAAAATCGCGCAAAATGTTGAAACAAAAACATCCAAAGAAATTTCAGTTATTGTAGAATTGCAACATGCTCCACTCGCTTCACAAAGTAACATTCAACATGCTCCGGACCTACAAAATAGCAATGTGCAATCATACCATGCACAACTAAAAAAAGCACAAGAGGATACAACAAAGAAAATAAAAGAAAAAGCACCGAAAGCAACCATAAAAGAAACGTATAGTACGTTATTTTCTGGATTTTCTATTTCTATCCCAGGGGATCAAATTGCCGCTCTAGCTTCTTTACCTGAAGTAAAAGCAATTTATCCGAACTTAACATATAAATTACATGAAACGTCAAAAAGCCTAGCAGATCAAGAAACACCAAACGTTGGAGGCCCTACAGTTGGTGCACCTGAAGCTTGGAATTTAAAAGACCCGACTGGCAAATCCCTTGATGGAAAAGGGATGAAAGTCGCTATTATCGATTCAGGTGTCGACTATACCCATCCTGATTTACAAGCAAATTATATCGGTGGCTATGATACAGTCGATGAGGATAATGATCCGATGGATGGAAACGTTCACGGTACCCATGTTGCAGGAATTATTGCTGGTAACGGAAAAATAAAGGGGATTGCTCCGAATGCTTCTATACTTGCTTACCGTGTCATGAATGATGGTGGTACTGGTACGACCGAAGATATTATTCAAGGTATTGAGCGCGCTATTCAAGATGGTGCGGATGTTTTAAATCTATCTCTTGGTCAAGATTTGAATGTACCTGATCAACCTGTAACAATGACGTTAGAACGCGCAGCAAAACTTGGTGTTACTGCAGTCGTCTCAAATGGAAATGATGGACCAAAACCTTGGTCTGTTGACGCTCCTGGTAACGCAAGTAGTGTCATCTCTGTTGGTGCATCTACTGTATCTATTCCATTTCCAACATTCCAAGTAGCTGGTTCCAATAAATTTTACCAAGGATTACCGTTATCAAAAGCAGACTTCCAAGTAGGAAACGATGCTCAGCTTGTCTATGTTGGCTACGGTAATTCAAGCGATTACGCTAAACAAGATGTGAAAGGTAAGTTCGCCCTTGTTTTACAAGGAACTTCAAGCACCTTAGTAAAAGCAGAACAAGCGAAACAAGCTGGCGCTCTCGGCGTGCTACTAATTTCTAACGAAAAAGAAATTAATCTTATGCCCGAATATTTTGCACGTGAAGATGTAGCTCTTCCAGTTATGCAACTATCAAATACAAATGGCGAAGAGTTAAAAACTTTAATTACAAAACGAAAGAAAAATATAAAAATTGGACAACCAAAGCAAACAGAACTTATTGGTAACTTTAGTTCAAGAGGACCCTCTCAAGGTAGTTGGCTTATAAAACCTGATATTGTTGCACCTGGAGTGAAAATTACTAGTACAGTGCCGGGAGGTGGCTATGAATCTCACAACGGGACAAGTATGGCTGCGCCGCAAGTAACAGGAGCTGTTGCCCTACTCCGTCAAATGCACCCTGATTGGACGACAGAACAATTGAAAGCAGCTCTTGCCAATACTGCAAAAACATTAAAGGATGTCAATGAAAATACATATCCTGTTATGGCACAAGGCTCTGGTTTAATTAACATTCCAAAAGCCGCTCAAACAGATGCATTAGTGAAACCTAACAATGTAAGTTTCGGTCTTATTAAACCTAATAGCGGTAAAGTGAAGTTAACACAAAATGTTACGTTACAAAATCTTTCTAACAAAAAGAAAAACTTTTCAACTCGTATTGAATTACTAGATACAAAAACAAAAGTCCAGACTTCTTTCTCTTCTTCTATTAGTATGAAACCTAATAGTAACATCGAAAAGCCTTTTACTATTACTGTAGATAGCTCCTTACCACAAGGTGTATATACAGGAAATCTATATGTAAAAGAGCAAGGGAAGACTGAAGAAATGCGTATTCCATTTACATTTAGCATCGATCCGAAAGAATACAAGCGTATTGATGGCCTTGAAATCGTTAATTCTACTTTCAGTCCAAATAATGACAAAATACTAGATGACAACTTGATCAATTACTATTTAGTTACACCAGTTGAGGATGTAACATTTCACGCTAATTTAATTACGAAAGACCGTGTAGCATATCAAGGCATGATACATCAAGGGAAAAATGAAACACCTGGTTATAAATCTTTCAAATGGAATGGTACGAAAACTGACGGATCTCCTCTACCTGATGGCTTATACCAAATCGAAGCTGTTGCTTCTAACTCTGGTGGAGAAACAAAGCAAACAGGAGCTGTATTTGTCGATCGTACTGCACCGAAGTTATCGTCTGAAGTAGATCAAGAAAACCTCGTAATTAGAGGGAAAGTAGATGATATACTTTTAGATTGGATGACAGAATCTGGATGGGTTGCTCCAGGACATCCAGTAACGATACAATATGAAATTAACGGAAATGGCGTGTGGGAAAGTGCGTTCCTGAACCCTTGGGAGAAAAGTTACGACATTTACTTCGATCGTAACCAATTACAACAAGGAAAAAATATAATTCATATTGTAGCAACCGATGCAGCTGGAAATAAGTCTAATTTAAACGTCGATTTAGAAGTGAGATAATAAAATTATTGTTGACAAGCTTTTAAATATAGTTTTATAATACAAAACATAGTTTAGTTGAACGAATTATATATCGGCTTTGAAGGAATACTAGTAGCGACTTATATCCCTGTCTCAGAGAACTGATGGTTGGTGCGAATCAGTACATATACAAGCGTGAATTACAATTCTGGAGCTTCTTTCCCGTAATGCTTTTTATGCATGAAGAGAAAGACGGATCTTTCCGTTATCTTAAAGTAAGTGGTAAACAATTAATTGTTTACAAATAGGGTGGTACCGCGATTTTTATCGTCCCTATCGGATTTTCCGATAGGGGCTTTTTTGCGTCCTTCCCTTTTAAATAACTTCATATATACGCGTTGAAAGAATCGCAGTAGTATCTTGTATCCCTGTTTCAGAGAGCTAATGATCGGTGGAAATTAGCACATATATAAGTACGAATTACAATTCTGGAGCTTCTTTTTCGTAGTGCTTTTATGCATGAAGGAAAAGACGGAATTTTTCCGTTATCATTAGTTGAGATGTAAGTATATTTTCACTTACAAATAGGGTGGTACCGCGATTTTTTCGCCCCTATCGGATTTTCCGATAGGGGATTTTTCTATTTCTCACGCAAACAGTTGTTAAAGAATTTCGAATGTTATGATAAAATTTTATAAGCGCTTACAATTCTGAAAGGAGGTGGTACAAGCTATACAAAACTGGTATTCATTTTTATAGAGAAAAAGGAGGACGTCTAAATGACAAAGAAAAAAGAAATTCCATCACATTTAAAACCATTCGTATCCACACAGCATTATGATCAATACACACCGGTAAATCACGCTGTTTGGCGTTACATTATGAGACAAAACCATAGCTTCTTAAAAGATGTTGCTCATCCATCCTATGTTAACGGACTACAATCATCTGGTATTAATATAGATGCAATTCCAAAAGTAGAAGAAATGAATGACTGTTTAGCACCAAGCGGCTGGGGTGCCGTAACGATTGACGGACTTATTCCCGGCGTCGCATTCTTCGATTTTCAAGGTCATGGATTACTACCAATCGCAACAGATATTCGTAAAGTAGAAAATATCGAGTATACACCCGCTCCTGATATCGTTCATGAAGCTGCAGGCCACGCACCGATTTTGCTTGATTCTACATATGCAAAATATGTGAAACGCTTTGGACAAATTGGAGCGAAAGCTTTCTCCACAAAAGAAGAACATGAAGCTTTTGAAGCTGTTCGTACATTAACGATCGTAAAAGAAAGCCCGACTTCTACACCTGAAGAAGTTGCAGCTGCTGAAAATGCTGTAATCGAAAAACAAAACTTAGTTTCTGGTTTATCAGAAGCAGAACAAATTTCACGTCTATTCTGGTGGACAGTGGAATACGGCTTAATCGGTAATATAGATGACCCAAAAATTTACGGTGCTGGTCTCCTTTCCTCTGTCGGTGAAAGTAAGCATTGCTTAACAGATGCTGTAAAGAAAGTTCCATTCTCAATTGAAGCTTGCACCGGGACAACTTATGACGTAACAAAAATGCAGCCACAGCTATTTGTTTGTGAATCATTTGAAGAGTTGACTGAGGCACTTGAGCAGTTCTCTACAACGATGGCATTTAAAACAGGTGGCACAGAAGGATTAGAAAAAGCAATCCGCTCCGAAAATCATGCTACAACTGAGCTAAGTAGTGGATTACAAATTACGGGTACATTTACAGAGACAATTAAAAATGATACTGGTGAAGTTATTTACACACGAACAAGCTCACCAACTGCATTAGCAATTCATAATAAACAACTAGCAAATCATTCTACATCTGTGCACAGCGATGGATTCGGGACACCAATCGGATTACTAGATGGTGATATTGCATTAGAAAATTGTACAGAAGAACAATTACAATCATTAGGCATTACAATTGGACATAGTGCAGAGTTTACTTTTGCAAGCGGCATTCATGTAAAAGGAACAGTAACAGACATTGTAAAGAATGATAAAAAAATTGCTCTTATCTCCTTTATAAATTGTGCAGTTACTCATAAAGATCGCTTATTATTTGATCCTTCATGGGGAGCATTTGATATGGCTGTCGGCTCACAAATCACTTCTGTATTCCCAGGAGCGGCAGATGCGGCTGCATTTTTCCCGATGAATGAAGAAGTACAAAAAACGCCTGATCCACTTGTACTGAATAAGCTTGAACGCATGTATCAAACAGTTCGAGATATACGTAACGATAGTATTTTACACGATACTCATACTGATCAATTAATAGCTATTCAAGAAGTATTAAATAAATTTTATCCGAAAGAATGGTTGCTTCGTCTTGAAATTTTAGAATTGCTTTTAGAACATAACAAAGGTCAAGAAGCATCAGCAGCATTATTACAACAACTTTCTACTTTCACAACTGAAGAATCTGTAACACGTCTTATTAACAATGGTCTTGCGTTACTGCAGGTAAAGGATGTGAAAAATGATGCTACGATTAACTAATGAAGAAGTACACGAGGAATTAACAAAGCTGGATAAATGGACAGTGAAAGATGAAAAATGGATTGAAAGAAAATATATGTTTTCCGACTACTTAAAAGGAGTCGAATTTGTCTCTGAAGCCGCCAAACTATCAGAAGAACATAATCACCACCCATTTATCCTTATCCAGTATAAAGCAGTCATTATTACTTTGTCATCATGGAATGCAAAAGGTTTAACGAAACTAGATTTTGACCTTGCAAAGCAATTTGATGACCTATTTTTACAAAATGAAAAAGCTATTATAAGAAAGTGAAAAAAGAGAAGCCTTTTTAGGCTTCTCCTTTCACTTTAAAATGTATACAATGTCCAAACGGATCCTTGGCCTGTAATATTCCATCTTTATACGTAGCAACTACGCCAATATATTTTAAACTTTCACACACTTGCTCTTTTTGTTTTTCATCTGCTAGTACAATTGTGAAATATTTCAAACCAACGGAATTTGGCATTTGTGGTGGTATACCTTCACCCTGCCATGTATTTAAACCGATATGGTGATGATAACCACCTGCTGATACGAACAACGCTCCATTACGAGCTGGAATCGTTACATCAAAACCAAGGCCATCAACATAGAAACGTTTCGCTTCTTCTAAGTCAGCTACATGTAAATGAATGTGCCCCATCACAGTACCAGCCGGGAACCCATTCCATGCACTTCCTTGCTGCAATAATTCTTCACCGGCTAATGGGTTACTAACAAATGGTAGCTCTCCATTCTCATCACGCCAAACTTCTTTTTGGCGATCATGATAAATTTCAATCCCGTTTCCATCTGGATCAGCTAAATAAAGAGCTTCACTAAAGTAATGATCGGCTCCACCGTGCAGTGGATATACCATCTCTACAAGATGACGAAGAATGTTCGCTAAGTCCTGTCTGGTTGGTAATAAAATTGCGTAATGATATAACCCTGTTCTCCCTCTTTGCTTTGGTAAAGCTTCTTTCTTTTCTTCAATGATAAGGAGTGGTTCTTCATTTTCATTCCCAAATGTAACGACTGTTTTCTCTTCTTTTAGCACTTTCATACTTAATACTTCTGTATAAAACTCTAGTGATTTCTTTATATTTGATACGTATAGATGAACAACACCAAGTGTTGTTTCGGGATGAAGTTGAAAGCTCATCTTGTTATACCCCCATTTAAATTAGTTCTTCTTTGACATTTTCTCTTTTAAGAAATTATCTACAAAACCATCAGCTTTCGCAACAAATAAATAAGCACCCATTGCTAATAATGCAAGTTCTAATTCGAAGCCAGGATTTTTCCCATCTCCTAATAAACCAGCTGACCATTTCACTTTTACAATTGCTCCAACCATAACAAGTGCAAATAATAAGCCAATATACCTTACACCTAAACCTAGAATTAACAATAGACCTCCAACTAATTCAACTGTTGCTACACCGTATGCAAGTCCTCCTGGTAAACCAATGCTTGTAAACCACCCTGCAATATTGTCAATTCCTGATTGGAATTTTGTTAAACCGTGCATAAAGAACGTTACCCCTAACACGATACGAATAATTAAGTTACCAATATGTTGATTCATTTCTTTCTCTCCTTTATAGTTTTGTTATACAAAACTTTTATTCACATTACAAAACATACACTAATTATTTTTATTCGTCAATTCATTTTTCATGAGAAAAAATATTTTTTTTTTGCTATGATACAAATAGTTGTTTACAAAAAGGAGCATGATTTTATGAATATCGGTTCTGCGATTCGTGAAATTCGTCAACGTAGAGGAATTACGATTGCCCAAATTTGTGAAGGAACAGGTCTTTCTAAAGGCTTTATGAGTCAGGTTGAAAACAATAAAACATCACCATCTATCTCAACTTTAGAAATGATCGCTAATTTTTTAAATGTTCCCCTTCCATATTTATTGTTAGAACAAAAAGATCGTTTAAAAATTGTAAAAAAAGAAGAGCGTAAATACAGTGTGTATGGAAAAGATGAACAAAGAATTGAGCATGTTGCGGAGCAAGGTGGTCTCCGCCTATCTCTAGTAGAAATTTCTGCCGGATTCCCGAAAGAAAATTCACCAAATGCTCATGAAGGTGAAGAGTGTCATCTTGTATTACGCGGAAAACTAGAAGTTCAACATGGAGAAGATATTGCGATTGTAGAAGAAGGTGATTCTTTCTCTTGGAATGCATGCGTTCCTCATATTGTTCGCAATATAGGTGAAGAATCTGCATTATTACTTATCTCTAGTCATGCGGAAAATCGAAAACGTGTTTACTAAACGATAAAAAAGAAGCCTGTTTCGTAACAGGCTTCTTTTTTATTCCCTTATAATTCCATAACTCGTCCCAACTAGTACGGTCTTTTCATGTTGATTGCGATAAACTGACTCAATTGAAACTTTTTTATATCCTTCCATTTGCTCAATATTTGTTAAAGTTAATTCACAAGTAACCGTATCCCCTGTAAAAACTGGTCTAATAAACTCACTTACTAATTCCCTCGCTATGTAATGTAACTCTTCGCCTACTTTCGTCCCAATGCTAGCAGTCAATAAACCATGGACCATTAATCGTCCATTCTCATCATATTCCATATGATGTCTACCTTTATCGCCTGTAATATTTGCAAATTCAAAAACTTCTTCCTCGGTAAATCTTCTTTCGTATTTAAATATATCCCCAACTTTTACATTCATTTTTATCCCCCGTTTAATAAACTGAATTTTCTTTTATTTTATCACAAAATGAGTCTCAGTTCAGTTTATATTATTAAAATAGCAATCCTTTTTCTTTATTACCTTATAAGTTATCGATGCCCTTCCTTTTTTGCCACTTGATACCCATAGTACGCACATGTTCCATTTCTTGATAACTCTCTTACTTCAAAATCACAACTTCTATAAAAATCAAAATTGTTAGCGGACGTATGCGCAAACCAATCGCCATGCGGAAGCTTTTGTAAACAAAGAGCTACAAGTTTCTTACCTAACCCTTTCCCCCTATACTCACACTTCACAACTAAATTTACTATGTTAGCAACCATGATTTGATCAGAAATCACTCTAACCATCGCGACCATTTCTTCTTCATCCCAAATTGTGAAAGCCCATGTTGAATTTTCAAATGCAATCGTAAACTTTTCAATTTGCCAAGAAGGGATATTATCATTACTCCAGCCAGCATCTTCAAATAATGTCTTAATCGCATATGCTGGCACTCCATTCGTTCCTTCACGAATAATTAATCCATTATGATAAATATACATGTAATCCCTCCCTTTATTTTTTATATACCATTCTCCAAAAAATGCAATTCACCTTTTTTCATCCAACCCGCTTAATGGAATAAACGAGAACTTCCATCTCATGAAATGAAGTTGTTTTCTCATAACTAAGCCCTGTTTTTCTAGCAACAAATATTGAAGCTGGGTGGTTCGGATTAATAAGTGAAATTAATTTATTCATTTGTAATGCTTGAAAACCATAGTCTCGAAAAGCCGCCGCAGCCTCTTTCGCATACCCTTTCCCCCAATATTTAGGAAGTAGCCAATAGCCAATCTCAATTTCCGCTTTTCCATCTACCTTCTGCTTGACAAGTCCTGCATGACCAATTCTTATCCCTGTTTCCTTTTCAATCATTACAAATAAACCGAGACCATTTTTATAATTTGGCAGTACCCTCTCCTCCAAACTTTTTTTACATTGCATAAATGTTTTTAACGTTCCATTTCCAATATAGCGCATTACCTTCTCATCCCCCCATAAAGAAGCATAAAATGGTAAATCATCCATTGTATATTTGCGAAATTGTAAGCGATCTGTATGGAACACTCTTTTATTCACTCCCATCATTTTGAACCTCATTACATAACAACATATTTCAAACTACGTAAGTGTTGAATAATTCATATCAAGAAAGTTACCAAAAAGAAAGAAAATTCAATCTTATAAAAGTATATTATATCAAAAAAAAGCAGTAGACAAAAGAGTGTCTACTGCATCCATATCATAACTAGTATAAAGAAAACTACAATTGAGGGGGTGTAGGATTTTCAAATATACTAGATACTTATCCCGTTCTAACGGGCGGTAAACCTTCCAATCCTTTGAGTGGAAAGTTTACCGCACATAAGAACTTTGCGGTCATTAAGAAAGCACTGTTAAGTACTCAAATACACGCTGAGCTTTTTCTCCACCCATTCGTGCATGTTGAAGAAGAGAGATGCCATGTGGGCCAGATGCACGTAATGCTTCTGGTTGTGCTACTAAAATGGCTTGTACGACTTCAAGTTCACCCAGCATAGCTGCTGCAAAAATATCCATCCGAGCTCCCTTTTCCAGTAAATAAAGAGCAATATCTTTACGGCCTACATGGGCCGCTGCTCCTAAGGCACTTTCCCAATCTGATCCACCCCAATTATAAGAAGCATGAAGTAAGCTCGGTGATTCGGCCAAAAGCTCCTGTACTCTTTCTAGATCTCCGTGAGCTGCCATAACAAATTCCCTTACTAACTCAGTGGTAATACGCTCGTCTGTTTGCATCTCTCTTCTCCCTTTTCACAAATTCGTTTCGGTGTAAAAAATGGCTTGTCACTCCCTTGGAATATATCAACTTCAATTCCAAATACACGCTGAAACATTTGATGACATAGTACTTCTTCTGGTACGCCATCATACTGAATCTTCCCTTGTTTTAATACGAGTAAACGATCGCTATATTGAGCCGCTTGATTAATATCATGTAAAACCATTACAATCGTCATACCAAACTCTTCGTTTAATCGTTTAACAAGTTCCATTACTTCTAACTGATGGACGATATCTAAAAAGGTTGTTGGTTCATCTAATAGTAAGACATTTGTGCGTTGTGCAAGCGTCATTGCAATCCAAGCACGTTGCCTTTCTCCTCCTGATAAGGATTGTAAAAGACGATATTCATACCCTTCAAGCTTTGTAACAGACAATGCCCAATCAACAATTTCTTCATCTTCTTTATTTAAGCGACTACTCCATGATTTATGAGGACCTCTTCCGAACTCTATTAGTTCTTTCACTGTTAAATCTAATTGATGATCGTGCATTTGTGGTAACATCGCTAATTGCTTCGCTACATCTGCACTCTTCATCGTATAAATATTTTCCCCATCTAAAATGATGTCTCCTTCGCTTTGTTTAAGTAGCCGTGCTATTAAACGAAGCAAAGTAGATTTCCCCGATCCATTCGGGCCGATTAAACTAACGATTTCTCCAGCTTTAATATGTACATTCATATTTTGCATTTGAAATCTTTCAGAATGTGCGTAAAACACTTTGTTAACGGAAATCACGTTGTTTTCCTCCTCTATGGATTAAATATAAGAAGAACGGACCACCTAAGAAGGACAATAAAATACCAACAGGCAATTCGATTGGATCGAACCAACTTCGAGCTATCGCATCCGCAAAAACAAGTAATATCCCACCGCCAAGGCATGATAATGGCAGTAAATATTTATAGTCATTTCCAACTAATAAACGTAACATATGCGGTACAACAAGACCGACAAATCCAATAAGACCAGAAACACTAACTGCTATTCCAGCTAACATTGTACTTACTACTATTAAATAAAACCGACTTCTTTCCACGTTATACCCTAATAATTTTGCCATTTCATCCCCAAGCATTAATACTCGAATATGTTTAATACCGAAGAAAGCTAATATAATAGCGAATATCGCATAGTAAATAATCATATTTAAATGTGCCCAACTAACACCACCAATACCACCAGCTAACCACGGTAAAACTGATTGTACTTTATCGCTATGTAATAACATTAGCGCTGAAGTCGCTGCACCAATTAAGGCGTTTATTGAAACACCTACTAATACAATTCGTGAAGGTGGCGCCCCCTTTTGCCATGATAGTGCGTAAATGACCATTGCTGTAATAAAAGCTCCTAAAAACGCTCCTAGTGGTAAGAATGCCATATGTTGAGGAAATAAAATCATGATTATAATTGCTACAAGGCCTGCTCCTGATGAAACTCCGATAATTCCAGGATCTGCAAGAGGATTTCTCATAACCCCTTGCAATAATGCTCCTGATGCAGCTAAACACGTTCCTACTATAAAACCAACGAGCACTCTCGGTATACGAAGATCCCATACAATTCGATGAACTGTCGAACCTTCATCTTGTATACCTTCTATAATGTCTCGTAAAGAAAAAGATAAGCTCCCTGCAAAAAGGCCATAAAAAAGACCTAGAACAGTTAATACGACTAAAGTAACTGTTATTATCCACCTTTTTCTCGCAAAAGGATGTTCCTTTTCTCTTACTATTTCACTACTCTCCATACTTATCATTTCCTTACATCTTGTATACTTTTATACATAAAGTCCATCGCTTCTGTAACTTTTGTCCCAGGATTTGATCCAAATAAATCTGGTGGTAAAATAACTACACGATTTTGTTTTACTGCATCTAAATTTTTCCATGCTTCATTTTTCATCATTTCGCCTTCAAATGCTTTTTTCACACTATTGGGATCTCCATGTGTAATTAAATAAATCACATCTGGATTTGCTTCAATAATACGTTCTACACTTAGCTGTGCATATTGCGGATACTCTTTCATTTCTGGAAAACTAGCTGCGATATTTTTCCCGCCTGTTTTTTCTAAAATATCCCCTGATAGAGATGTTGGTAATGCTGCTAAATAAGTGCCTGGTGCTCCATAAACTAGCAACGCTTTAACGTCACTCTTTTTCTCATATTTCTTCATTTGATCATTAATTTTTTGGTTAAGCTCTTTTGCTTTATCTTCTTTCTTCATTACTGTTCCATACATTTCAATACCCTTTTGAATATCTTTTACAGAGTTGGCTGAAGAAATGATTACTTTTGTTCCTTGTCCTTCGACCGTTGGAATGTTCTTTTGGAATCCATTGTTAGCAACAAGTACATCCGGTTTTAAACTAGCAATTTGCTCAAAATTCGGTTGATGTGCATTCCCGATTACTTGCGCTTTCTTTAATTCCTCTGGGAGAGTTAATTTTGTATCCGGACGACCTACTATTTTTCCACCTAAAGCATGAATAATATCCATGTCTCCCATACTCAACGTAGCAAAACTTTCAGGAACTTTATTGAATGTTATCTTTCTGTCTGAGAGATCGGTAATTTCGATTTTGTCTGTTCCTTTGTCTGTTTTTGTTGCGGATGCTTTTTCGTTTTCTTTTGCACTGCAACCTATTAATAAGAAAAAAATAGATAAGATCGCTGTGAACAGCGTAATAGATTTGTTCATTCTTTCACCTCTAATTGATAATAATAATCATTAACTACTATTCTACTTTAATTGATAAGGATTATCATTGTCAATATGAAACGCATACATTTTCTACAAAAATGAAAAAACGCTACAAAAAGATTTCTTCTTTTCGTAGCGCCCTATTTAACAATTTTCTTCATATTCGCTCTCCTCTAATTGATCACGCATCGTTCTAACACGCTTAAAGAAGAAAAAAGCAAGAACTAAAAATACAATAATACTCCCCATCATAACAAAAGACTGTACCATACTTTTTATTCCACTTGGAATTAATAAACCGATCATTAAAAATGTACTTATAGCTAAAAGTACTTGTGCAAACCGGGTATAATCTGCTATTTTTTCTTGTAATTCTTTCATCTGCTTATCACTCCCATCCTCACTTTATCACATTCTATCAAGCTTAAAGACAAGTAAATAGAACCAATCTGGGAGATGTTTTCCAAAGTAAAAAAGAGCCGCTTACTCGCGGCTCTTTTTTATCTATTATACGCCTTTATATGCTTCCATATAGATTTCTTTCAGCTCTGAAATGAGCGGTAATTTTGGATTAGCTGTTGTACATTGATCTTCAAAAGCTCTTTCTGCTAATAATCCAACAACCCCTTCAAATTGGTCTTTAGCAACTCCTTGTCCTGCAATACTCATATTTATATTTAAGCTTTTTCCAAGCTCAATAATTGCTTGGACGAGTGATTCCACACCTTCCGCTGTTGAGCTTGCTGGAAGCCCGAGCATTCTCGCAATATGTGCATAGCGTTCATCAGCCACAAAGTGCTCATATTTTGGGAACAATGCGTGTTTTCTTGGCTTAATAGCATTATAGCGAACTACGTGCGGCATAAGAATTGCATTCGCACGTCCATGCGGAATATGGAATTCCGGTCCAATTTTATGCGCTAAACTATGATTAATACCTAGGAAAGCATTTGCAAATGCCATCCCTGCGATTGCGGAAGCATTATGCATTTTTTCTCGTGCTTCTTCATCATTTCCATCTTTATATGCTCTCGGTAAATATTTAAATACGAGATCAATTGCTTTTAATGCTAAACCATCAGTATAGTCATTTGCCAGAACAGACACATACGCTTCAATTGCATGTGTTAATACGTCCATACCAGTATCTGCCGTCACATGAGGTGGTACTGTCATTACAAATTGCGGATCAACAATCGCTACATCTGGTGTTAATTCATAATCCGCAAGCGGGTATTTAATATTATTTTTCTTATCTGTAATAACCGCAAATGGCGTCACTTCTGATCCCGTCCCTGATGTTGTTGGAATGGCAACAAATTGTGCTTTATTTCCCAAGTTCGGATACTTACATGTACGTTTTCTTACATCTAAAAACTTCTGTTTTATTCCATAGAATGTCGTTTCTGGGTGCTCATAGAATAGCCACATCCCTTTTGCTGCATCCATAGCTGAACCGCCACCAAGCGCGATAATTACATCTGGTTTAAAGCTTTTCATCATGTCCGCACCTTTAAATACAGTTTCATCTGATGGATCTGGCTCAACTTCAAAGAAAACTTCAACTTTCACATCATTTGTATGCTTACGTAAATAGTGCGTAACTGTATCTACATAACCGTGCTCAACCATCCCTGGATCCGTTACAATAAATGCGCGGGAAATGTTAGGCATGTTTGCTAAATATGCTGTCGCATGTTTTTCAAAATAAATTTTGGGTGGTAATTTGAACCACTGCATATTCTTTTTTCTATTTGCCAACCTTTTTATATTTAATAAATGAGTCGCCGTTACGTTTTGGGAAACTGAGTTTTTCCCGTAGGAGCCACAACCAAGCGTAAGTGATGGAATAAATCCATTATATATATCACCAATTCCACCTTGTGATGAAGGTGCATTTACAATGAGACGGCAGGCTTTCATACGTAACCCAAATTGTTTTTGTACTTCTTTATTTGTAGAATGGATAACCGCTGAATGCCCTAGGCCACCAAGCTCTAACATTTCTTCGCAATATGTAAATCCTTCTTCTAATGAATTTGCTTTTACACAAGCTAACACTGGGCTCAGTTTCTCACGAGATAGTGGATACGCTGCTCCGATGCCTTTAATTTCAGCTACAAGCATTTTTGTATGTTCAGGTACAGTAATTCCTACTAATTCAGCAATATACTGTGCTGATTTCCCAACAATATCACTATTTACTGCACATGTATTTTCATTAATAACAAGCTTTTCTAATTTCTTTCTCTCTTCCTCTGTTACAAAATAACAATTATTTGCAATCATTTCTGCTTTAACATCATTATAGATTTCCTTATCTACAATGATGGCTTGTTCTGACGCACAAATCATACCGTTATCAAATGTTTTCGATAAAATCAAATCATTAACAGCACGTTTTACATGTGCCGATTTCTCTATATAACATGGTACATTACCTGGCCCTACACCTAGCGCGGGTTTACCAGTAGAATAAGCCGATTTCACCATACCAGCCCCTCCAGTTGCTAGAACGAGTGCGACACCATCATGGTTCATTAATTGTTTCGTTGCTTCCACAGAAGGTCTTTCAATCCATTGAATACAATGCTTTGGTGCACCAGCTTTCACTGCTGCATCATATACTGTTTTTGCCGCTGCAACGGAACAGTTTTGTGCAGAAGGATGAAATGCGAAAATAATTGGATTTCTCGTTTTTATCGCGATTAATGCTTTAAACATTGTTGTCGATGTTGGGTTCGTTACTGGCGTTACCCCAGCTACTACACCGACAGGTTCTGCGATTTCTATTATTTCTTCATGAGGATCTTCATGAATAATCCCTACCGTTTTATCTTTCTTTATACTATGCCAAATATATTCAGTGGCAAAAATATTTTTAATGCATTTATCTTCATATACGCCACGGCCCGTTTCTTCAACAGCCAACTTCGCAAGCGGCATATGTTGATCGACACCCGCAAGCGCCATTTCATGAACAATGTTGTCAATTTGCTCTTGTGTAAAACTTTCTAATGCTTGTAAAGCTTTTTGACCGTTATCTACTAACGTATCAATCATCTCTTTTACCTCTTGCATTTCATTTACAACTTTCTCTTTGACTACCATGTAAATTTCCTCCTATTCTGCTATCCTGGACTTCATAAGTCCCTATAGGTCATAAAAAGTCCCGATTAGCGTAAAAAAATAGAGTTACCTTCCTACATGAATCCCATTGATTGTGAAATATTTCACAAGTTTGTTCGTGAATAACATTTCATGAATTCAATATACATGAAATCATTTCATTTGTGTATGTCTAATTTGTGAAATATTTCACAAATTAATATAATAAAATGCACTGCTCTATATTAGCAGTGCATTTTTTATCCTTTTCGGCAAGAAGGCTCCATCTAATTTGTGTTACGGGTGAAACCCAACAATTCAGGTGGAGATGAATTGCCGTCAGAAGGTAGGCTGAACTCTTTTGTTTCGGTCATAACAATTTTTTGAGGGCGAATATTTGTTTCCTTTTGTCTTACGATATAATCTGTCGTAGATAAGGAGGGAATATATCTTAAGACAACGAAATTGGATAATAATAATCATTCGGTTACTTGAACCAAAAGGAATTACGATGAAGACTATGTTCACATTTTGTTCCGTTTAGTTCCAAATATTGATTTGTCAAAAGTAATTAACAGTTACAAAAGTGTTAGTTCTCGTTTCGTGAAACGAGATTTCCCAAGATAAAACATTATCTTAGGAAAGAAATAATTTTAATGAACTCTCTAAGAAAGGTGGTGAAAACAATGGCTAGAAAGAAAGCAGTGAAAGTATTACGTAAACAAAAGAAAAGAGAAAACATGCAACGATTCACTCAGAAACAGAATATCGGACGAGCTTGTCTCACAGCTAAAGAATTTCGTTTACTTCAGCGCATGTCACATAGTTCAAAAGCATTGCGAAATGTTGGATTGTACACCATTAAACAAAGTTACTTGAATAATAACAAGATGGCTACTGTAAAAGAAGTGGATACTGCCATGCAAACCGATATGAACTACTGGGGCATTCAATCAAACTCTGTTCAAGCGATTCGTAGAGCCTTATTTACAGAAGTGAAGAGCTTTTTTAAAGCACTGGAACAGTGGAAGAAAAAACCTGAAACATTCGCAGGTCGTCCTAAGTTTCCGAATTACTCTGGTCCAACTGACAAACGAATCATTGAAATCTATCAAGTTCCAAAAGTGGATGATAACGGGTATTGGCTGATTCCGATGAATGTTGCATTCAGAAAAAAATTCGGTTCTATTAAAATACGTATGCCTAAAAATGTAAGAAATAAAAAAATCTCCTACATTGAGATTGTACCGAAGCAAAAAGGTCGGTTCTTTGAGGTGCATTATACATATGAGATGCACGTTTCTCAAATGAAGAAACAATCCACGACTACTAGTAACGCTTTGAGTTGCGATTTAGGTGTAGACAGATTATTAAGTTGTGTAACAAATACAGGTGATACATTCTTAATTGATGGGAAAAAATTAAAATCCATTAACCAATACTTCAACAAAATGATACGTAATCTACAACAGAAAAATATGGACAATGGAATTTCAAAACGTATTGTAACGAATAAAATGGCTGCACTTTGGCATAAACGAGAAAGACAAATAAATGGTTACATTTCACAAACTGTAGGCCTGTTGTTCAAAAAAGTGAAAGCATGCAACATAGATACGGTTGTCGTAGGGTATAACACTGGTTGGAAACAAAAATCTGATATGGGAAAAAAGAATAACCAAAAATTTGGTCAAATCCCATTTCATAAACTGATTGCAGCAATTGAGAATAAATGTGTAAAAGAAGGCATCCGATTTTTAAAACAAGAAGAAAGCTATACTTCAAAAGCTAGTTTTCTTGATAAAGATAGGGTTCCAGTTTGGGATAAGGATGATAGGACGCATTATCGCTTTAGTGGCAAACGAATCACTCGTGGTCTGTACCAAAGTAAAGCAGGAACATGTATCCATGCTGATATTAATGGTGCGCTGAATACATTGAAAAAATCAAGAGTTGTACAATTAGATGAAAATCTCAAAGTGAAAACGCCGATTCTATTAGAAGTGCAAAAACGTAAGGCTGTTGCTTCGTGCATAGCTTAGTGGGTGTGTCAACCATCCATGTGTACTCGACTTTTCGGGGCTTGTAGCACACGCCAGGGTAATCTGAGTGGTGGCTTCTTCCATAAGGAAGAATTGCTCTTTTTCGAAAGGGTGGTGCAAGTGGGGAAACGATTGTTCGTTTCTAGTACCAACCAAAAACTTACTTGGGGTGTTACCTTAAGGTGGCATGCATTCTAGAGCGTCAAACTGTCTAGCGATAGACGAAAAGACCTAGAGTTCTAACTCAAAGCCCCCACTGAAACGCTTCATCTCAGCGGGGGTAGTTGACTATGCTAGTGCTTGTGCCAAATCTTCAATTAAATCTTCTCCATCTTCAATACCAACAGAGATTCGAATTAATGTATCTGTAATTCCTAATTCTTTACGGCGATCTGCTGGGATTGATGCATGTGTCATTTGTGATGGAATCGAAATTAAACTTTCTACTGCTCCTAAGCTTTCAGCAAGTGTAAAGTATTGCAGTTTCTCAAGTACTTTATTCAACGTTTCCGCACTATCTACATCAAATGAGATGATAGCACCAAATCCATTTGCTTGTTCTGTTGCTAGTTCATGGTTTTGATGGGATTCAAGACCTGGATAATATACTTTATTTACTTTCGGATGGTTATTTAAAAACTCGGCAATCGCACGTGAATTCGTTTCATGTTCTTCCATACGAATTCCTAATGTTTTTAAACCACGAAGTAGTAAGAAGCTATCTTGTGGGCCAAGAATACCTCCTGTTGAGTTTTGTACAAAGTGAAGGTCTTCTGCTAATTGCGGGCTATTTACAACTACTAGGCCTGCAACTACGTCACTATGTCCTCCTAAATATTTCGTTGCACTATGAAGCACAATGTCTGCTCCTAAAGAAATTGGCGACTGCCAATATGGCGTCATAAATGTGTTATCAATAATTGTTAATAAATCTTTCTCTTTAGCAAGAGCAGATATTTTCTTAATATCAGTAATTTTTAGTAATGGGTTCGTTGGTGTTTCTACATAAATCGCTTTCGTATTTGGACGAATCGCTTCTACAACTTCCTCTAGGTTTGTTGTATCTACAAATGTATGCTCAATACCGAAGCGGTTTAATACTTTCGTAATAACACGGTACGTTCCGCCATAAACATCATCTGTTAAAATGACGTGGTCACCTTTTGAGAACAACATAATTGTTGCTGTAATAGCAGCCATTCCTGAACCAAATGCAAATCCAGCATGACCGTTTTCTAATACAGCAATCATTTCTTCTAAAGCTGCACGTGTTGGGTTGCCTGTACGTGAATATTCATATCCTTGATGCTTACCAACTGCTTCTTGTTTATACGTACTTGTTTGATAAATCGGTACGTTTACAGATCCAGTTGAAGGTTCTCCTATGCGAATACCATGAATTAATTTTGTCTTTGCTCTCATTTTTTATTCCCATCCTTTGTATATGTCTTTACTTAAATAGCGCTCACTACTATCAGGAAAAATCGTTACAATATTCGTACCTGGTGCTGCTTTCTCTGCCTCAAGTAAGCTTGCATGAAACGCTGCTCCTGAAGAGCTCCCAACGAGAAGGCCTTCTTTTTGCGCTAACTCTTTCACTCGTAAAAATGCATGTCGATCAGAAATTGTATGAATTTCATCAAAATAAGATGTTTTTAAAAATGGCGGGATGAATTCAAGACCAATCCCTTCTGTTTCATGTGAACCAGCTTTACCACCATTTAAAATAGATCCTTCTGGTTCTACAATAACCGTCTTAATATCAATGTTTTTCTCTTTTAAATAAGACGCAGTTCCCATAAACGTACCGCCAGTTCCTGCCCCTGCAACAAATATGTTAATTTCTCCATTCAATGCATCCCAAAGTTCAGGACCTAATGTTTTGAAATAAGCACGAGGGTTTGCTTCATTCGCAAACTGACTTGGAGAGTATGAATTCGGTATTTCATTTACTAATTCTTTTGCCTTTGCAATCGCGCCGGTCATTCCTTGCTCAGTCGGTGTATGCACGACCGTTGCACCTAGCGCTTTCATTAATTCTTGTTTTTCAATACTAAATTTTTCTGGTACACAAACAATGACGCGTAAATCATGTTCTAACGCTGCAAGTGCCAGTCCAATGCCAGTATTCCCAGCCGTCGGTTCAATAATTGTTCCGCCCTCTGCAACAAGCCCTTTTTCTAGTGCATCTTCGATTAATTCTCTTCCTAAACGATCCTTAACGCTTCCGCCTGGGTTGTAAAATTCAAGCTTTGCAAATAAACGGACTCCTTTCGGAAGTAAAAAACGAGTAATTTCCACGATTGGTGTATGACCAATCAACTCATGAACTCCACGATATACATTCATCGTGTTCTCCCCCTTATTTGCCAATAAAGAAAAGGCAACTGTATGTATTTTCTTTATATGAGACAGTTGCCTTTTTGTTACATTACTTTAACTCTTCTAGTACTTTTACGATAAAGTTTGTAGAATGAAGAGCTGCTTGATCTAAAAATTGATCAAATGAAACATTCGATTCTTTACCAGCAATATCAGAAAGTGCACGAATAATAACAAACGGAACTTCGTATTGGTGGCATACTTGCGCAACAGCTGCTGCTTCCATTTCTACTGCATAAAGGTCTTCAAATTTATCACGAATTGCTGCAACGCGGTTCGGATCACTCATAAATGAATCACCTGTTGCAATCATACCTTTTACAACTTGAATATTTTCTTCTGCCTGCATACATTTCTCAGCTAATGCAACTAATGCCTCATCAGCTTTAAATCCAGGTGGCATTCCTGGCACTTGACCATATTCGTAGTTAAATGCTGTTACATCTACGTCATGGTGACGAACTTCTGTTGAAATAACTACATCACCAACATTTAGAGAGTGATGGAATCCACCAGCTGAACCAGTATTAATTATTTTTTCAGGCTTATATTTTTCTAATAAAATTGTCGTTGACATCGCTGCATTTACTTTACCAATACCAGACTTTAGCAAGATTACTTCATGTCCTGCCAATAGCCCTTTCGTAAATTCACAACCTGCAACAGTTTCTGTTTCTGCTTGTTCTAGTTTGTCACGTAAAATACGTACTTCTTCTTCCATTGCTCCAATTACAGCAATTCTCAATCTAATCCCTCTTTCTATTGCTTAGTTGCCTCCATTACCCAAACGAAATGATTTAATCTCGTAAACGTTACGTGGAAGCCATTGTTTTCAAAAATAGATTGCATGATCGGAATACGTGTATAGTATTCTGTTTGCAAATCGTTTGCTAACTGATGAAAACCTCTTTGTTTTGCTACTTCGACAGTTTTATCATATGCATCTTGATCTGCAAATATCGTATCAGCAAACACTATTTTACCACCTTTGTTTAGCAATTGACTATACTTCGCAATTGCTACGTCTTTTTCTTCATCTATTAAATGATGAAATGCGTAAGTGCTCACAATAGTATCGATTGAATTTGGGACTTCAAATGAAAGAAAATCACCTTCTGTAATTGAAAACTCTTTTGGTAATTTCTCTTTTGCAATAGTACGCATTTCGCGTGACGGTTCTATACCGTAAACTGTGCGACCAGCAAGTAATAATTTATTTGTTAAATTGCCAGTACCAACACCGAATTCTAATACGTTGCCAAATGACTTGTTAACTACATCCTCTAAAATGTCCTCATAATGGGCGAAAACTTCTTTATATTGTATATCTTCGCCTTGTACAAATGAGTCGTACGTATGAGCCCATTCATCAAATAAACCATTAAATTCTGTTCCCATAAAAATTCCCCTTTTTCTTATCGGTTTTATCAGTATGATATTCTCTCTTTCTAAAAATGTCAATTGAAATGTACGTAGTATTTCCTTCTTTTCTTTGTTACACTATAGGTGATTATCATAGGAGAGGGGGCATCTTCGTGTCATTTACCTTTGAAATGTTAGAAGATAAAGTAGAATTTTTCGAGGCTGCAAACTTAGTTTCTCTAGAAAAAAAAATTAACGAACAAATTGATAATAATAAAGCACTTATGCTCGAAGTTCATCATATTTCTCACCAAATGATTATGGATCCTGAAAGCAAAAGACCTTATTATAGTGCGGTTGTTCATTTTAAATTAAAGAAATTACGCTAACTAAAAAAAGAGAGGCTCTTAAGAGCCTCTCTTTTTTTAGTTTAGAGTTTGAACGAGTACTGGTTTCCAGCCCTCATTGTCTACCCAATCAATATTCACATAATATTTTTTACCTGATTGTTTATCTTGTACGTTACCGTAAGCTTTATTCTTACCGTTATTTCCAATTCTATGGATAACTAATTGATTTACTGGAACGTCAATTGCAGCTGAAATCGCTTGATTCATCTCATTCCAATCTGCTGTACCTTTTTTAAACGTCATCGCAGGTGTTGCACCTTGCTCTGTACCTACTGGCTTCCAAGAAGATTTCGTATAAGCATCTGTTGCCTGTGACTGTGTTTTTTCAGCTGGTGCTTTCTCGTTAGCTTTCGCTTCTTCTTCAGCTTTTTTCTTTTCTTCCTCAGCCTTTTGCTTCTCTTCTTCTTCCTTCTTCTTAGCCTCTGTCTTATCTTGCTCATTCTTCTTCGGCTCTTCTTTACCTTTAGCTTTCTCAGCTTTATTCTCTTTTGTTGTTTGCTGAGCTACCTTTTTATCATTAGAAGACGCTTGCTCTTTTGTGTCAGGAACAAACAATTGATATGCTACAATAGCTACTGCTACTAATACAATAGCGATTGCAATATTTAAAACACCGTTTTGACGACGTTTTTGTTGTTTCTGTTGGAATCTAGATCCTCCTGCCATTCTTCAAACCTCCATGCAGTTTTTCATACTTGCTATTGTAACATTAAATCTAGAAAGGTTGAACATTTACAATAATATTTTCACGAAATGAAAACATTTCATAAATAATTGCAAGATTACTTTTCAATTTCTAATTGATGAATTGCCTCTACCATTTCTGCAAAAACTGGTGTGACTACATTTTCATTACTATCTGTTTCTATATCAACTACAACTAAAGCATATCTTGGGTTTTCATATGGAAAATAACCTGCAAACCAGCGATTCACCCTCTCTCCTTTTCCTGTTTGTGCCGTCCCAGATTTTCCAGCGACAGTTAGTGGCAACGAACGGAATGCGGTTCCCGTTCCTTTCTCCATCGTTACAACGTCTCTTAACAACTGTTGTAATTTTTTCATCGTTTCATAAGAAAGCTGTTTCCCATTTAATTTATGATTTTCAAATGTAAAAAAGTCGGTTCCATTTTTATACACTATTTTTTTCACAGCTTTCACTTCCATCTTCTCTCCACCTCTAGCAATTGTCGCCATCATATTCGCTATAGCTAGAGGTGACACACGTACATCTTTTTGTCCGACCATCGTTTGAGCAATCGCTTTTCTACTATCTTTATTTTCTTCGCTTCCCCAAATAATAGCACTCTTTTCTTCTGGCAATTGCTCAAATTCTGGTGTATGAAATACTGAACCTTTCCAACCTACCTTCTCACTTGCTCCTAAGGCCTCTAAATACGTTTCTAATACTTCCCTATCCTTTTGCATTAGTTCATCACCTAATGCGGCAAACGTTCGATTACAGCTTCTAGCAAAGCTTTCCTTAAAGTTTAATGACCCCATCATAACTTGTGGAAGATTTTCACCGTATAAATCTGTATTACAGTTAAATGTACGATTAAACCGCACCAAATTCTCATCAATTACTGCTGCTGCAACTACTGTTTTAAAAACAGACCCCGGAAAATGAGGAGTTAACATTTGATTTTCAAGTGTAGATTTATATATCCTCCTATCATTCATCTGTAAAGAAGGCCTACTTACCATTGCTAAAACTTCACTATTCTTTATGTCTATTAATACTAACCCACCTTTTTTTATTCCGTTTTCATCTATAATCTTCTCTGCTCGTCGTTGCAACGTTTTATGTATTGTTGTTTGAATAGTAACTGGATAAAATGGATTTCCTGGTGAAGTGTATTTCGCCTGCTTCCCAAAAATCGGTTCTCCTTGTCGATCCACTTGATATAGTACTTTCGCTTCTCCATCAGTCAGTAAAAATTCATCAAATGATTGTTGCAATCCAGAAATACCAATTGGCGTTTGTTTCGAAGTTTTTTTCATTTCTCCATAACGCTTTTGAAATTCTTGTTCATTCTCTCCCACATCACCAATTAAATGATTTGCCTCCCCCATTTGCTTCAGTCGAACTTCTGCTGCTACAATACCTAAAATATCTAATTCATTTACCTTCTTCATCTGCTCGAGCGTTAATTGAAATGGGGTATTCTCCTTTCGTAATATAAATGCTTGATTCTTATTTTTCATTTGCAGTCTTATCTCTTGTCTCGACACACCAATGATATGCGCAATTTTCTCTAACATGTCATTTTTTATTTGTAAAAATGGAAAAACAATTAAGACTGGATATTTCTCTTCACCAATTTCCTTACCATTTCGATCTGTAAAATGCCCTCTTCCATTATCTACTGTAAGTGATTGTGTTCGTTGCGTAACACTTTTTTCAATCAGATTGATATTTCGGTCAGTAAATGATTCCGTATCTATAATCTGTATTTGGATTAAACGACAAAGTAATAAAAAAATCACACCCATAAAACAAATTAAAACAATTATAATTCTCCGTTTCATTTTCATAAAAAACACCTCGTCTATTGTAGTTTAGACGAGGTGTTTCACCTTTTATACAAATAAAAAATCACTCGTTTTTACACGAGTGATTTTTTACGTTATTTTACAGAGATAATCTCTACTTGCATTTCTCCACCTGGTGTTTGGATTGCTACCTTCTCACCAATTTGCTTACCTAATAAGCTTTTTGCGATTGGAGAATCGTTAGAAATTCTTCCTTCAAATGGATCGGCTTCTGCGCTACCTACGATTATGTACGCTTCTTCGTCTCCACCTGGTAACTCTTTAAATATTACTGTTTTACCTAATGTTACAACTGTAGACTCTTCACCATTGTCTTCAATGATAACCGCATTACGAATCATGTTTTCAAGTTGTGTAATACGTCCTTCTACGAATGCTTGCTCATCTTTCGCTGCATCGTACTCAGAGTTCTCAGAAAGATCTCCGAAGCTACGTGCGATCTTAATACGCTCTACAACTTCTTTACGTCTTACTGTTTTTAATTGTTCAACTTCGTTCTCTAGTTTTTGCTTACCCTCTTGCGTCATAGGGTATGTTTTTTCTGTTGCCATGTTTTCCACTCCTTTTATATACCAATCCCCCGAAAAAAAGAGGAGTTCCATATGAAAACTCCTCCGCTTATATAGCGGAGGTTTCTAGCACACGTAGCACTAGTGGAGTTGTCACATACAACCCCTTATTCTCCAATTCTTCCTTATATAAAGAAGGTATGTATGGAAAGTTGATATAAATATGCCCTCACCTATTGGTAGGTGAGGTTTCATGTTTCATTGTATTCGATAAGAAGGGAAAAAATCCCTTCCTATCGTATATCTTTTACTATGCTATTACAAATTTACTTTTTGTTCAAGAATTGTTGCAATTTTTGTAACCATAATATCAATTGCAACATGGTTTTGTCCACCTTCAGGGATAATAATATCCGCGAATTTCTTAGAAGGCTCAATAAATTGATTATGCATTGGACGTACAACGTTTACGTATTGGTCGATAACTGAATCCATTGTACGACCGCGCTCTTCAATATCGCGCTGCATGCGGCGTAAAATACGAAGGTCTGCATCTGTATCAACGAACACCTTAATATCCATTAACTCACAAAGACGTGGGTCTTCTAAAATAAGAATTCCTTCTAAAATGATTACATCTTTCGGCTCAACTGGAATAATTTTTTCTGAACGCGTATGCAATGTATAGTCATATATAGGCTTTTCCACTTGCTCATATGCAAGCAACTGCTGCAAATGGTCAATTAACAAATCATTATCAAACGCTAACGGATGATCGTAATTTGTTTTTAAACGTTCTTCCATTGGTAAATGACTTTGATCTTTGTAATAATAATCTTGCTCCAAGATTAAAATGGAATGACCTTTAAAATGGTCAAAAATCGCTTTCGTTACACTTGTTTTTCCTGATCCTGAACCACCAGCGATTCCAATTACAACAGGCTTATTCGTCCCCATTCGACTACCACTCTTTCTTATTGAAGTATGTTTTTGCGCATCATATTATTCACATACACTGGTTGATCCACTTTGAATTTCACGATTTGCAACGGATGTCTCGCTGCATCTAATTCGTTTCCATCCTCATCCCAAATTTTCTCCACCGTCTGCGTAAAGTTTTCTATTTCTGGCCCAAAGAACTCCACTTCATGTCCTGGTTTGAAGTGATTACGTTGCTCAAGCGTTACGATGCCCGTTTCTTCATTATAATCTAACACTAAACCAGCAAAATCATACGTTGTTTTCTTACTATGATTTCCAAACATTTGCTCTTGATGTCCTGGAACCCCTTCAAAGAATGCAGGAGCTGTATCACGATTTGCACATTTATCAAGTTCATCTAACCATTCTTGTTTAAACTCAAAGTTATCCGGATCCGCACAATACGCATCAATTACTTTACGATATACAGTTGCTACAGTCGCTACGTAATGGATAGATTTCATACGTCCTTCAACTTTTAAGCTATCAATTCCAATTTCAATCATTTTCGGAATTGATAAGATTAAATTTAAATCTTTTGGGCTCATCGCAAAGTGAGCATCTTCTTCTTGGAATAGAGGAAGCTCTTTTGCATCTTTATGTTGTGATACCGTTTGAACTAAATCATAATCCCAGCGGCAAGATTGACAACAACCACCACGGTTAGAGTCACGCGCTGTCATATGGTTACTTAATGTACATCTCCCTGAATACGCGATACACATTGCACCATGGACGAATGCTTCAATTTCAACATCAACTTTTTCTTTAATTTCTTTCATTTCTTCATAGCTTGCTTCACGAGCTAATACAAGACGATGTAAACCTTCTTCTTTCCAATACTGTGCTGCTTTCCAGTTGGATAGTGATTGTTGTGTACTTAAATGCACCTCAACAGAAGGAGCTACACGTTTACATGTCTCAATAATAAGCGGATCGGCAACGATAATTCCCGTTACGCCAGCTTTTTCAATCCCTTTTAAATATTCCTCTAGCCCATCCATATTTTCATTATGTGCAAAAATATTTGTTGTTACGTATATTTTTGCTCCATATTTCTTTGCAAATTCAACGCCTTCTGCCATGTCTTCCAGCGTAAAGTTACCTGCATTAGAACGAAGACCAAATTCTTGTCCACCTAAATATACAGCATCTGCCCCATAATGGATAGCTACTTTTAATTTTTCTAAGTTACCCGCAGGGATTAACAGTTCAGGTTTTTTCACAATAACGCGTTTGCCATCGATCACTCGTGAAATTTCTTGTACAGTCATTTCCTACACCCTCCTCGTTTAGTAAACCGTTTCTTTAAAGAAGAATCCTGTATCTAACGGACGATTTACCGGTTGTATTTCTTCTATCTCTTTAAATAAATCATCTTTCACGTCATAATACGCATCACGATCTTCTACACATAAATCAATCGCCTTACGATATTTCTGCGTTACATCAATAATGTACTCAGAACTTTTTAGGACACCATCAATTTTTAAGCTATCGACTTCAGCATCGATTAGTTCCTCTAACTCATCGATGAAACAAATATCATTCGGACTCATAATGTGAGTACCATTTTCATCTTCATAAATTGGATATTTGTTATTACGTTCCGGGTCGTATAAGAACATATTCTCTTCATACTTTTTCTTTTCGATGTCGAGATTACGCCCTTGATACTCAAAGTAGTTTCCTACTAGTGAACGCTTCGATTGGAACATGCAAGTCATACCGTGAATTTGTACTTCAAGTTCCACTTCAGCATTTTCTTTTAATTCAGCAATTTCATCTAAGCTAAGCTCACGAGCTAATACAGCGCGTTTCGCTCCTCTTTGCCCCCAATAGTTACAAGTAAACCAGTTTGTTGCTGTCGTTTCTGTATTCCAGTGAAGTTGCATATTTGGTGCAACTTCACGAACAGCCATTAATACCGCTGGATCTCCGAAAACAATCGCATCTACATTTACCTCATTTAAAAAGGCAACATAGTCCGTTAATTCTTCTACTTTATCATTGTGGAACATCGCATTCATTGCAACGTATACTTTCACACCATTTTCATGCGCAATGTTTACAGCTTGTTTCACATCTTCACGTGAAAACTCTCCTGCCAAACGTAAACCAAACTTTTGTTCACCAACCATTACTGCATCTGCCCCTGCTTTCGCAAGAGGTTCAATATCCGCCACCGCTCTAGGCGTTACTAACAATTCAGGTTTCTTCATACTTTTGTCACCCTCTCTTTTTACTTACAGCCACTCCATCGCCAATTGGGAAAATCGTTGTATCATATCCTTCATGATTCATAAGCCATTCATTGTACGTCTTAATACGACGAATCAAACCACGGGTACGTCTATTTTCAATTTTCTCTTTTGTCGTCACAAGACCATGGTACATAACGTTATCTGAAATAATAACGCCACCAGGATTTAATAACGGTTCGTATAAGTCAAAAAAGCGACGATACTGCCCTTTCGCTGCATCAATAAAAATAACATCAAATGTTCCATGTTCTTTCACTTGTTCGCCCGTTTCTAAAGCATCACCGTAAATAACAGAAATACGGTCTGTTACCGAGGAACATTCTATATATTCAAGTGCCTTTTCATATCGTTCACGATTGCGCTCTACTGTCACAATGCGAGAGTTCGGAATAGCTTGCATCATACGAATACTAGAATAACCGATTGCTGTTCCAAGTTCTAAAATACTTTCCGGTCCAATTAAACGTAAAAATTGCAGCATAAATTCCATTCCAAGTCGATCCATAATCGGCACATGGTTTTCAGTTGCATACTCTTCCATTTCAAGAATTAATTTATCTTTTGGATCAATAAATGATAATAGGTACTCGTTAACTGCATCCTCCATAATTGGTCCTCCTTATTTACATGGAGAAGTGCCTCTATGACGCGTCAACCTTTGTCTTTTCACACATAGAATGCAATAAAAATACAAGCCAGTTTCACCCTTAGCTTGTACGTCCCGTTTTGATATTAAAAACGATTCTTCTGCCAGTTTTTAACCCGATATATTTTACCACAAAAAAGAGGGATATGCGACCCTTTTCGCTATCCCTCCCCATTTCACTGTTTTTTCGTAATGTATTTTTGCTTTAATGCATTATGTTCTTCTAATGTTTTCGCATAATACACTTCACCACTTGGTGCAGCTAAGAAATAATAATAATCTGTTTGGACAGGATCTAACGCTGCTTCCACTGAATGTTTACCAGAGTTTGCAATCGGTCCAACCGGCAACCCTTTCACAACATACGTATTGTACGGTGAGTTTACTTTCAAGTCTTCGTATAATACACGTTGTTTATGCTTTCCAAGCGCGTATAATACCGTCGGATCCGTTTGAAGCGGCATACCTTTCGCTAAACGATTATAGAAAACACTAGAGATTTTTTGGCGATCAGTAAAGCCAGTAGCCTCTTCTTCAATAAGTGAAGACAACGTGAGAAGTTGATGAACATCCCAGTTCTTCGCTTTCATTTTCACCTCATTTTGAACAATAATTGCATTTGTTTTCTCAAGCATCGGGATTACAATTTCTTCTAATTTTGTATCCTTTTTATAGAAAGAATACGTTGCTGGATATAAGTATCCTTCTAGTGGATATTTAATGTTGCTATCAAAAATTTTATCCGTTAATAGCTTCGGATACTTTTGCTTCATTTTTTGAATAAATGCTTTATCGTTTAATTGACGCACAACATCATCTTTATTCCACTTTAATTCTGCCGCAATCACTTCAGCAATTTCAGTTACTTGCGCCCCTTCTTTAATCGTCACTTTATAAAGAGCCGGACGATGTACGTTGCCAGATGACATTTGTTCAATGACATCGTGGGCACTCATCGAAGGATTTAATAAATATGTACCTGCTTGTAAACTTTTCGACTTAAATTTCGTATAAAAACTAAAAACTGTACTGCTTTTCACAGCACCTTTTTCTTCTAAAATCTCACCGATTTTACTTGTAGATGACCCCTTTGGAATCTCTACCTCAATCTCTTTTTTATTTCCACTATCAACTGGCCCTAATGCAGATGAAATATACGCATAGACTGATCCACAAACTAAAAGCAGTGCGATAATCGAAATTAAAAAAATGCGTCTACGCTTCTTCTTCACTTGATTCTCTACCAAAATTCTTCCTCCTTATTCAATTGTAGACCGTATACACTTCCTCTATACAATGCCCTACAAACATAAAGCAAAACCAATCATTTCTAAATAATCGGTGACAGCTACTTATTTAAAGCCTTTTTTCATACAACCCGTCTTATTATACTATAAACAATTAAGTAGTTTCGACAAAAAATCTGTCATTTTGCATATGAATACAAAAAAGGCGAACTGTGTACACAGTTCGCCTTTTTATCCATTACTATTCTTCTTCTTGCTCATCAGCAAGAGTGTTAAACATTTCTTGTACCATTTCCCACTCTTCTTCAGATTCAATTGAAAGTAATGTTCCGCCCTCTTCTTCACTTTGCTCATATGCCATTGCATCGAAGATTTGGTCTCCATCTTCGTCTACTTCACCGATTGGAGAGAAGACTACGTAAGATTTTTTGCCGAATTTTTCAGCATCAAAAGTGAAAATAATTTCACATAAATGTTCGTTTCCTTTTTCGTCTACAATTGTAATTTGATTTTCTTCCATTTTGGTCACCTCTTATTTACTATCTAAAAATCCTTGTAAGATCACGACTGCAGCCATCTTATCGATTACCTGTTTTCGCTTCTTACGGCTCACATCAGCTGAAATGAGCAGACGTTCCGCTGCCATCGTCGACAAACGCTCGTCCCACATTACAACTTCTAATTGTAACAGATTTCGCAGGTTTTCTGCAAATTGCTGGCACGCTTCACCACGAGGGCCGATTGTACCATTCATATTTTTAGGTAAACCTACTACTATTTTGTCCACATTGTACTGTTTTACCAACTCAGAAATACGGTCAAAACCAAAGTGGCCTCGTTCTTCGTTAATCCTGATTGTTTCCAGCCCTTGTGCTGTCCAGCCCATTTCATCGCTCATTGCAACACCGACTGTTTTAGTACCAACATCTAAACCTAATATCCGCATAAACTACTCCTCACGATGATGTTTCAAGTAAGACTTCACAAGCTCTTCAATTATCTCATCACGTTCAAGCTTGCGAACGATGCTTCGTGCATCTTTATGGCGAGGTATGTATGCTGGATCTCCACTTAATAAATAACCGACGATTTGGTTAATCGGATTATAACCTTTTTCTTGAAGTGCATCATACACAGTTAAAAGTACATCATTTACATGGACACTCTGTTTTTCATCTTGAATGCTAAACTTCATTGTCTTATCAAAACCGTCCATTTCAAGCACCTCACTTGTAAGTAGTAAGTATAGGGAGAAGAACTTCTCCTCTCCCTACCATTGTACACTACTATCTCTTTATTTTGAAACAGATTTAACGTACTCTTGTACAAACGCTAAAGCTTCCTCTACTTGCGCTGGGTTTTTACCGCCTGCTTGTGCCATATCAGGACGGCCACCACCGCCGCCTCCACAACGAGAAGCTACTTCTTTCACAAGCTTACCCGCATGGTAACCTTGACTAATTAAATCTTTCGTTACGCCAGCTAAAATGTTTACCTTATCGTCATTTACAGACGCTAATACAACAACTGCAGAATCTAATTTATTTTTAAGGTCATCCATCATTGTACGTAAGTTGTTCATATCTGCAACATTTACTTTCGCCGCTAATACGTTCACGCCATCAACTGTCATTACTGAATCAGTTAAGTTTCCAGCTTCGATATTGCTTAATTTCGCAGCAAGAGATTCGTTTTCTTTTTGAAGTTGTTTTACTTCAGTAAACAAACCATCAACTCTTGTTAAAATATCTTTTGGATTTGTTTTCATTTTTCCTGCTGCTTCTTTTAATAAACCTACTTGATCGTTCATTAATTCGTATGCAGACTTACCAGTTACCGCCTCAATACGACGAGTTCCTGCACCGATACCAGACTCAGCAACGATTTTGAAAATACCGATAGAAGCTGTGTTATCAACGTGACAACCACCGCAAAGCTCTAAGCTGTAATCGCCTACTTGCACAACGCGTACAACATCACCGTATTTTTCACCGAATAATGCCATTGCGCCCATTTCTTTCGCTTCTTCGATTGCTTTTTGAGAAATCGCAACATCAATACTTTCCCAAATTTTTTCGTTTACGATACGCTCAATTTTTTCTAATTCATCAGCTTGTACTTGACCGAAGTGAGAGAAGTCAAAACGTAAACGTTCAGATGTTACAAGAGAACCAGCTTGGTTAACATGCGCTCCAAGTATATCTTTTAATGCTTGGTGTAGTAAGTGAGTCGCTGTATGGTTTTTCACAACGCTACTACGGTTCTTTGTATCAATAACAGCTTTTACAGCCGCATCTTTCGTTAATGTACCTTCTTCCACAACAACTTTGTGTAAGTTTTGACCATTTGGTGCTTTTTGTACGTCTTTTACAACAACTTTCACGCCGTCAGCAAGAAGGTAACCACGGTCTGCAATTTGCCCACCGCTCTCAGCGTAGAATGGCGTTACATCAAGCATTAATTGTCCTTCTTCACCTGCTTGTAAGCTATCTGTATACTCACCATTTTTCACAAGTGCAACAACGTTACTTTCTGTTGCAACTGTACCGTAACCAACGAATTCACTCGCTACTTTAACTTCACCAAGTACACCGCCTTGAACTTGCATAGAATCAACGTCTTGACGAGCAGCACGTGCACGCTCACGTTGTTTCTCCATTTCATTTTCAAAGCCCGCTTGATCAACTGTCATACCAGCTTCTTCTGCATATTCTTCTGTTAATTCAATTGGGAAACCGTACGTGTCGTATAGGCGGAACGCATCTACGCCAGAAATAACAGTTGTTTTTTCTTCTTTCGCTTTTGCAATTACTTCAGCTAAAATTGATTCACCATCATGAAGTGTTTCATGGAAACGCTCTTCTTCATTCTTCACAACTTTTGCGATGAAATCTTTCTTTTCAAGTACTTCTGGATAGAAGTCTTTCATTACTTCTCCAACAACCGGTACTAATTCAAACATGAACGGACGGTTGATGTTTAATTTCTTAGAATAACGAACAGCACGGCGTAATAAACGACGTAATACATAACCACGGCCTTCGTTAGATGGAAGAGCACCGTCACCAACAGCGAATGTTACTGTACGGATATGGTCAGCAATTACTTTAAACGCCATATCTTTTTCTAAATCGCCATTACGATATTTCTCACCAGAAATTGATTCTGTTGCACCAATCATCGGCATGAATAGGTCTGTATCAAAGTTCGTAGGTACATCTTGAACGATAGATGTCATACGCTCTAGACCCATCCCTGTATCGATGTTTTTCTTAGGAAGCGGCGTATATGAACCGTCTGGATTATGGTTAAATTGAGAGAATACAAGGTTCCATACTTCTAAGTAACGCTCGTTTTCTCCGCCCGGATATAATTCTGGGTCACTAAAGTCATTACCGTAAGATTCACCGCGGTCATAGAAAATTTCTGTATTCGGTCCACTTGGTCCTTCACCGATATCCCAGAAGTTTTCTTCTAAACGGATGATGCGTTCTTTTGGAACACCCATTTTCTCATTCCAAATTGTGAATGCTTCTTCATCTTCCGGATGAATTGTAACAGATAGTAATTCTTTATCGAATCCGATCCATTTGTCGCTCGTTAGAAATTCCCAAGCCCAAGTAATTGCTTCTTCTTTGAAGTAATCACCGATTGAGAAGTTCCCTAACATTTCAAAGAATGTATGGTGACGAGCCGTTTTCCCAACGTTTTCAATATCGTTTGTACGAATTGATTTTTGTGCATTTGTAATACGTGGATTTTGTGGGATTACACGACCATCAAAATATTTCTTTAATGTCGCTACACCACTATTAATCCATAACAGAGATGGATCTTCATGAGGAACTAGTGATGCACTTGGTTCTACTGCATGTCCTTTTTCTTGGAAAAAGTCTAAAAACATTTGACGAATTTGTGCGCCTGTTAGTTGTTTCATTGTATTTTCCTCCTTAAATATAAAAAACTCCCGCCCCTAATAAAAGGGACGAGAGTTAACTCGCGATACCACCCTAATTATGAATTGATTATTATAACAATCAATTCATCACCTCATGGTGCCGTAACGTGGCAAGACGGCAGTGATTAGCTGCTCTCAGGATTAGCTTTCTGTTACCCTTCATTTAAAGCTCCTTTCAGCCAGTGGAAGCTTCTCTCTACAAATGGACTGTAACGTACTTGTTCCGTCATTGATTTAATGTATTATATGACTAAATATAATAGAATTCTCTTAAGTTTGTCAATGTAGATAATCATTTATATTGTATCAATTGCTTATTAATCATAGTTATTCTACTATTCATTCTTAACAGCCTTTAAATATATTATGCATTTATTACTAAATAGGAATCTCCTCTCAAAAAATACTTTATGAAAATTTCTAAATATTACATTATTTGTTATAATTAAATTATTAACAATAAAGGAGCGATTACAATGACAACCTTATTGAATCAAGCTAAAGAAATGTTAACAACTGATGAAAAAATCCTTTTTCATGCAGCATGCTCATTAAATATATTTATATATCGTTCCGTCGCAAGACCAGGACTGTTAATTTTAACGAACAAACGGCTCTTCTTTTATGGACCAGATGTAAGTAAGAACCCAATATTTGAAGAGTACTCTTTTGCAAACATTTCTAATCTAAAAGAGCAAAAGCGTCTTTTCAGCAATCAAATTATATTTATGTACGATAATGAATGGAAAAAAATAAAACATATTCAAACAAATGATATAAGCTCTCTCGTTCAACAAATACACGAGCAACTCTCTAAATAATGATAGCCCTCTACTTTTATAAGTAGAGGGCTATCATATTACACATCTTCTTTTTTCCAAAGAGGTCTCACATGAACGACCACTGTCCGAATGACCGCTAAAATAGGAACCGATATTAGTAATCCTACAATCCCCGCAACTTCTCCCCCTACTAGTAATGCAAACATAATGATCACAGGATGCATACGAAGCGACTTACCAACGATGTAAGGCGATAAAATGTTACTTTCCAAAAATTGCAAAATAGCAATCATAATTCCCGCCTTAATGAGTAAACTCGTTGATACCGTTGCTGCAATCATCAACGTCGGAATCGCCCCTAAAATAGGACCAAAGTACGGGATTATATCCGTTACCCCAATAATAATACCGAGTAATAACGGATATTTCATACCGATAAACCAAAAAGAAAGAACAGATACTCCTCCTAATACTAAGCAAACAAATAACTGTCCTCGAATATAACTTCCGAGTGACTTATCAATTTCTTTCGCAAGCATTTGACCCGTACTACGCCACTTACTCGGAACTAGTTTCCAAAAAATATGATAAAACTCACCGTAATCTTTTAATATGTAAAATACAATGAACGGAATTAAGAAAATAATGAGCAATGAATCCAGTACACCACGAGCTGTGCTCATGACTTTATTTAAAAGCGCTTGAATCTTCGTTTCTACACCACCAAAAATTTGTTTCACCTTTTCATGAATAAATGATGGGAAATTCGCTGTTTGTTCTGTAACTCCATCCATCCAAGAATCGTACATTTTTGTAAACTGCGGAAATTGTTCATTAATTTCTTGTAACTGTTTAATAACAACTGGCGTTCCTTTATAAATTCCATAGCCAATTCCGCCAAAGAAAAGAATATAAATGAGCAAAATAGCAAGTGTGCGCGGCATTCCTTCCTTATGGATTTTTTCAATTAAAGGGTGTAATAAATAAGCAATAAAACAAGCAATAAAGAACGGTGTGATCGCCACTTTAAATACAAAAATAATCGGTGCCCATAGTGGCTTGATTTTTAAAAAGACGAGCAAACAAAGAAAAACGAGTAACAATAATCCTAAACGATATATCCAAATGATTTTAAGATTCTTCACACGAAAAACCTCCTCCATCTTTATTTTGAAAATAAATAGGTTAGGTTATGTGCAAAAGTTTTAAAATCTTTTTATACAGACCATACTGTTTTTTAAAGACGTACATATATTTAACATAATAAGGACAACCACCCCTTGAAAATACAAAATGTCAAAATATAATCAGGAGGGCTCATAATGATCTTATTTATGCTTGCATTATCCGCACTTTTTATGCTTCTTGAATGGATTTGTATCGGGTTTGGTATTTGGAAAGGCTTCTTTATTCGTTCCTCGCGAAAGGAAAGAGCTAAGCACTTATGGCATTATGGAATGCTTGGCGTTGGATGCTACGGTTTATCTTATCTCTTCTCTGAAATCGGACTTTTATATTTGCATACAAGCGCATAAAAAAACTCCCTTATCATGAAGGGAGTTTTTTACGCCTTATAAATAAGACTTAATCATCTTACGTGCTTTTTTCACATTGCGTTTTGAGAATACATCTTGTTTGCGAGCATATTGATATGCTGCAGCTCCAACACCTAATGCGATTAATGAATTGCGTAGATTCAAAGTAAATCCCCCTTTTCGTTATCCGATCGTTCTTTCATTATCATCAAATAAATCATCAAGAGAGCTTAATGAACCATCTTCCTCTACTTGATGTGTATGGATTTTCCCCTTTGAAACCGATAATTCGATATAACAATTCCAGCAATAAAATTGGTTGACACCTATTTTTCCGATGTCTTTCCCTTTGCAATTTGGACAACTGAACATATGGCTTTCATCTCCTTACAGTCTCCCAGATTCTATTCGCCATTATGTCCAAACTGCATTCATTTATACATTGCTAGAACCTTTCAACGTTATACGTTTGAAAGGTTCACTATATAATTTCACCTTGTTACATGAAATCATACGGTGAAATGTTTTCCACGTCCATTTCTTCACCATTAACCGTCACCATCTGCACTTCTCCTTGTGATTCTTGCAATCGGCCAGCTAAAGTCGTTTGACGCATTGCATCATCAAGGCGATTTACACCGGATTGAAACGCTGCTTCCTCCCCGCAAATAATAAGGAATTTCTTACTCCTTGTAATACCCGTGTAAATTAAATTACGACGTAACATACGGTAGTAGCTCTTTACAATCGGCATAATAACTATTGGGAATTCACTACCTTGCGATTTATGAATCGAGCAGCAATAGGCATGCGTAATTTGATTTAAATCCGGCTTTGTATATGTTACTTCAATTCCATCAAATGAAACGATAATCATATCTTGTTGCTCGACATTTTCTTTCGCATAAAATACTGAAACAATTTCTCCAATATCACCATTAAACACTTGGCTTTCCGGCTGATTGACTAATTGAAGTACTTTATCACCTCTGCGGTATACAACGTCACCGTAGGCAATTTCTTTACTCTTTTCTTTTTTCGGATTAAACACTTCTTGAAGAGCTTCATTTAACACATTAATACCTGCTGGTCCGCGGTACATTGGTGCCAATACTTGTACATCTCTTGCACTAAAGCCTTTTGTCTTAGCATTTTCACAAACCTTTTTAACAACCTCAACAATTTGAGCACCTGCACAGCTGATAAATGAACGATCTTTTTTATTTTGTGCTAAATCTGGCGGGAGCATCCCGTCTTTTATCGCATGGGCAAGCTGAATAACAGACGAACCTTCTGCCTGACGATAAATTTCTGTGAGTTTTACCGTTGGAATGGCACCTGCATTTAATAAATCTTTCAACACTTGTCCAGGTCCTACCGATGGTAATTGGTCTTCATCACCTACAACGATTACTTGGATGTTCGTCGGCAAGGATTTAAACAATTGATTTGCCAGCCAAATATCTACCATCGAAAACTCATCAATAATAAGGAGCTTCCCTTGAACAGGGTCTGTTTCATTGCGCTGGAAAGACCCTTCTGGCGTCCATCCAAGCAGGCGATGAATTGTGCACGCCGGAAGCCCCGTCGATTCACTCATTCGCTTCGCTGCTCTTCCTGTTGGAGCCGTTAATAGTATTGGAAATGGATTGTCATCACTATATTCATTTAGATTTAGTGATAGCCCGTGAAGCGACGCATACATTTCAACAATTCCTTTAATAACTGTAGTTTTCCCCGTTCCTGGTCCACCTGTTAATAACATCATCGGCTTATGAAGTGCAGTTTGAACTGCTTCTTGCTGAAGCGGTGCATACTGTACCTTTAGCTGTTCTTCAATTTCACCTAATGTCTTTAACACTTCTGCTTCAGGAAATGCAGGGGTTTCCTCTTGATTCATAAGCCTGCGAATGGACTTTACAACGCCTTTTTCAGAGTAAAATAACGAAGCTAAATACACACGCTCTTCTTCTATGATGACTTTCCCTTCACTTTGCATCATTTCAACGCAGCCTACAATATCTTCCTCAGTCACTCCGCCTTCTTGATTATTTAAAAGTGACATCGTTTCTCTTACAAGCTGACCTTTTTCCATATACACGTGACCGAGTTGTAATGAAATATTCTCTAACGTATAAAAACACCCTGCACGTACACGATCGTCGTGATTGCCCGTTATTCCGATTGCACGCCCTATATCATCTGCTCTTCCAAATCCAATTCCGTCCACTTCTTCAATAAGTTTATACGGATTATTACGAATCACTTCTAATGTCATCTCTTTATATTGCTGATAAATTTTAATAGAAAGTTTTGTTCCAAAACCGTAACCATTTAAAAAACTCATCACTTTCTCGAGCCCTTGATGCTCAATAATCGTCTCATATATTTCCTGCGCTTTTTGCTTGTTTACAACACCACTTAACGCATCCGGATCATCCATAATTTTAGAAATCGCATGCTCACCAAGATGGTCCACGATTTTTTCGGCTGTACGCTTTCCAATCCCTTTAAATAAATCGCTCGCTAAATATTGCACCATACCTGCTTTTGTTTGTGGCAGTTCTTTTTTAAACGTTTCAACTAAATATTGTTTTCCATACTTTGGGTGGTCTTTAAAATGACCTGTTAATGTAAACACTTCATCTTCATGCATACGGGGAAAATGACCGTTTATCATTACTTTTTTTTCGTCGTATGTTTCATTCGTTTCAATGACTTTCATACTGACAACGGAATAGAGGTTTTCTTCGTTGTGGAAAATGGTATGAAGAACTTGCGCTTTTATAAATTTTTTTTCTTCCTCAAACAAATCCATTGCATGTTGATTTCCCATATTTCCTCTCCTTTCCGAGTTCTTTTCACTTTAATGAGCAGTACATCCCCCACCTCTTTCACAATCTTTAGATGAGGGGTAACTGCGCATTAAACTATAATTTCACTTTATTCAGCTTCTTGCTCTAATAAACGAATACCATTACCAGCTAAAAAGTGGTCTGCTTGAATTTCAGTCGCTTTCTTAAATAAAGTAAGAGCTTTCTCGTTATTCTCCTCGAATACGTACGCAACACCTAAATTATAATACGCATCTGCATGCTCTTCATCCATTTCTAACACCTTTTCAAAATAAGGTTTTGCCTCTTGAATATGTTCTAGTCGTGCGAAGCAAAGTCCGCATTGGAAAACAGCTTCTACATCGCCTTCATCTAATTCCGTCGCTCTTTGTAAAAATGGAAGTGCAAGACGATCATTTCCAAGTTGCACATGTGTGATACCTAACATAAATGTTACGTCAGCTGATTGTAATCCCACTTGCATCGCTTGTTCAAATACAGCCTTCGCCTCTGCAAATTGCTCTTGACCGTAATATACGTTTCCTAAGCCATAATAAGCAGCCGCAGATTTACCATCTAATTCTAATGCACGTTTATAAAATAAAATTGCTCGCTCACTATCACCTAATACATCTAATAAATTCGCAAAGTTAATGTATCCAAGCGCATCTTTCGGGTTTTCTTCGATTGCTTCTGTGAAATTTTCAGCTGCTTCTTCCCAGTTTCCTTCTTGCATATATTTAATACCTGTTTCAAGTTTGTTTGACATATCCTTCACCTCTACAACAAATTATAACAAAGAATGTATTTTCCAAGCGAACAAAAATTCGCTTTATGTAAAAGAAACCTCTAACCGCTAATCGGCAGAGGCTTCTCGTGTTATCCTAAATAATCTAATTTCTTACCACTATGATATACTTCATCAATTGTAGCGCCGCCTAAGCACTCATCTCCATCATAGAAAACAACTGCTTGGCCTGGCGTAATCGCACGAATTGGCTCATCACAAAGAATACGAACTGTATTTTCATCAACGATTTGAACCGTTACTTTATTGTCTGCTTGACGATAACGGAATTTCGCTGTACACGTAAATTCTTTTTCCTTCGCTTTATTACTTACCCAGCCTACATTCGTAGCAATAACTTCATCACCATATAGAAGTTCGTTATGGAATCCTTGATCAACATATAAAATGTTTTCTTTCAAGTTTTTCCCCACAGCAAACCACGGATCACCATTACCACCAATACCAAGGCCATGACGTTGTCCAATTGTATAATACATTAAACCATCATGTTTCCCTTTCACTTCACCAGATAATGTTTGCATCACACCTGGTTGCGCCGGTAAATAGTTACTTAAGAAATCTTTAAAGTTACGCTCACCGATGAAGCAAATACCAGTACTATCTTTCTTCGCCGCTGTCGCTAAACCAGCTTCTGTCGCCATTTCGCGAATTTGTGGTTTCTTTAATTCACCTAATGGGAACATTGTTTTTGATAGTTGCTCTTGGCTTAATTGATTTAAGAAATATGTTTGATCTTTATTGTCATCAACGCCGCGAAGCATTTTATATTCGCCGTCCATATAAGCAACGCGTGCATAATGACCTGTTGCTACATAATCAGCACCAAGTGCAATTGCATGCTCTAAAAATGCTTTAAATTTAATTTCTTTGTTACACATTACATCTGGGTTTGGTGTACGACCAGCTCGGTACTCATCTAAAAAGTACGTGAATACTTTATCCCAGTATTGTTTTTCAAAGTTTACTGCATAATACGGAATGCCGATTTGGTTACACACTTCAATTACATCATTGTAATCTTCTGTTGCTGTGCAGACACCATTTGCATCTGTATCATCCCAGTTTTTCATAAAAATTCCGATTACATCATAACCCTGCTCTTTTAATAAAAGAGCTGCTACAGATGAATCGACGCCACCGGACATCCCGATGACAACGCGTGTTTCTTGAGGTAGTTTGTTCATCATGTCACCTCCCATGCTAATTTTGTGTTAATCGCTTCACGATTTTCACTGTTTCGTACGCCGCTTTTTCAATTTGCTCTTTCGTATTTCCAAGTCCGAAACTAAAGCGTACGGATGAACGTATTTGATCGGAGTCTTTTCCGAACATCGCCACTAATACATGTGATGGATCAATCGAACCAGCTGTACAAGCAGAACCACTTGATACTGCAATACCAGCTAAGTCTAGGTTTACAAGAAACGGTTCAATATTCATTCCTGTAAAACTTATATTAAACACATGTGGTAAGCGATATTCCAAGTCTCCGTTTACCTCGAAATGAATGTCCTCATTTTTGAAGACAGATACCATTATATCTTTAAACTCTTCATATTGGGCATTTTTTTGCTCACGAGTTTTTTCAGCTAGCGAAACTGCATGTTGAAGTCCAACAATACTAGGTACATTTTCAGTACCAGCACGACGTTTTCTTTCTTGCTCTCCGCCTATTAATAACGGTTCAAATTTCACATTTGCACCAGCATATAGGAACCCTACACCTTTTGGGCCGTTAATTTTGTGAGCGGAAATCGATAATAAATCAATACCAAACTCTTTCACATCTATTTCTATTAAACCGTAAGCTTGTACAGCATCTGTGTGGAAATAAGCTTGATGCTCTTTTAACAGCTTACCTATTTCCACAATTGGTTGTATTGTCCCTACTTCATTATTCCCGAACATAATAGATACAAGAATCGTCTCTTCCGTTAGTGCCTTTTGTATGTCAGAAACTTGAACACGCCCTGTTTCATCAACAGGTAAATACGTCACTTCAAATCCTTCACGCTCTAACAATTCACACGTATGCAAAATCGCATGATGTTCAATTTGCGTTGTAATAACGTGGTTACCTTTATGACGATTCGCACGCGCTACACCTATAAGTGCTAAATTATCAGCTTCTGTACCACCGCTCGTGAATATAATTTCATTTGGACTCGCGTGAATGCTACGTGCACACACACGTCTCGCCTCATCTACCGCATGGCGCGTTTGACGCCCATAAAAGTGAATACTAGACGGGTTTCCAAATGTTTCTGTCATATATGGAATCATCTTTTCGACCACTTCTGGGTGAGTCGGAGATGTCGCAGCATGATCTAAGTAAATGCGTTCCATTAAATCTCCTTCTTTCCAAATCGTTTCACAAGGAATTAAATGTAAAACATATAGCCCCCGTGATTTTCTTCCTCATAACGTACTAAATCTTCTAAAGTTGTACTATCTAATACTTCTTGCACTGCATCACGAACACGCATCCATAATTGGCGTTGTGCTGGTTCTTCTTCTTCTATCATTTCTACAACACTAATTGGACCCTCTAGTACACGGATTACATCTCCAGCTGTAATGTTGACTGGCTGATCAGATAATACATATCCGCCATATGCACCACGCGTACTCTTTACAAGACGAGCGTTACGAAGTGGTGAAATTAATTGCTCTAAGTAATGCTCAGATAGGTCATGTGCCTGTGCAATTGATTTTAATGAAATTGGGCCTTCACCAAACTTTTTTGCAAGGTCGATCATAATTGTTAAGCCGTAGCGGCCTTTCGTTGAAATCTTCATCTATTTGCACCTCATTTCAAATTTTCACTTCTATTGGTTATATCTTATTTATCCCGCTATTTGCGGGCAGTAAAACTCCCACCTCAAAATTCGGCTGGAGCAAAGAAGTTAGGTGGGGGATGAACAAAACCCCCACTAATTAAAGTCTCACTTTATAAAAGAACACAATTTAAAATCCTATGAAATTATAGCATAATATAGTATTATAAGAAATTTCAACTTGTGTATCAAAATGATAACATAAAATCACATTGAAAAACTCGGAAATTATTACAATTGAAAGAAAAATAGGAATATTCATATTCATTTTCCCCACAAAACAGCATCCTATTTCAAATTTCATCAAAAAAAATGATACGATAGAATGAGATTATACATTAAGGGAGAGGGTCAAATGAAACAACCACTCGCACATCGAATGCGCCCTACAAATATTCAAGAAATTATCGGACAACAGCATTTAGTTGGTGAAGACAAGATTTTATGGCGTATGGTCCAAGCAAATCATTTTCAATCAATGATTTTATACGGTCCTCCAGGCACAGGAAAAACATCAATCGCTAGCGCAATTGCAGGAAGTACTGGAACCCTGTTTCGCCTCTTAAACGCTGTTACTCATAATAAAAAAGATATGGAAGTTGTCGTACAGGAAGCGAAGATGCATCGGCACCTCGTTTTAATTTTGGATGAAGTTCATAGGCTAGATAAAGCGAAGCAAGACTTTCTATTACCCCATTTAGAAAGCGGACTTCTTACTTTAATTGGTGCAACGACAAGCAATCCGTTCCATGCTATTAATTCTGCTATTCGAAGTCGTTGTCAAATCTTCGAATTACACGCATTAACAGAAGATGATATTTTAATTGGCTTAAAACGAGCGCTTGAAGATAAAGAAAAAGGGCTTGGGGAATATGATGTAACTGTTACGGATGAAGCATTACATCACTTTGCAAATGCGTCAGGCGGAGATATGCGCTCAGCTTATAATGCACTTGAACTAGCTGTTTTATCTAGCTTTACAACTGACGACAAAGCCGCGGAAATTACACTTGAAATCGCAGAAGAATGCTTACAGAAAAAGAGTTTCGTTCACGACAAAGGTGGCGATGCTCACTATGACGTTTTATCTGCTTTTCAAAAATCAGTACGCGGAAGTGATGTGAACGCCGCACTTCATTATTTAGCACGTCTTATTGAAGCTGGTGACTTACAAAGCATCGGTAGACGTCTGCTTATTATGGCATATGAAGATATCGGACTTGCTAGCCCACAAGCTGGACAACGTACACTTGCAGCGATTGAATCAGCTGAACGGGTCGGCTTCCCAGAGGCACGCATACCACTTGCAAATGCTGTTATTGAACTTTGTCTATCACCGAAATCAAACTCGGCCTATAAAGCACTCGATGCCGCACTACACGATTTACGTAATGGCCAAACAGGCGATATTCCAAGTCATTTAAAAGATAGTCATTATAAAGGAGCCGAATCGTTAGGAAGAGGCATCGGATACTTATATCCACACGATCACCCAAATGGCTGGGTACAACAACAATACTTACCTGATAAAATTAAAAACAAGCAATATTATAAACCGAAAACGACAGGAAAATTCGAACAAGTACTTTCTACTGTTTATGAAAGATTACAAAGTTCGCATAAAACGAAGAATAAAGGGTAATATAAGCGAAAACGTCACCATTACGGAGGGTTCGCTTATGAAAACACGTCAAGATGCATGGACAAAAGAAGACGATCTCCTTTTAGCAGAAACTGTTTTACGACATATTCGCAGCGGAAGTACACAAATAAAAGCATTCGATGAAGTTGGTGATACATTAAACCGAACTTCAGCAGCTTGTGGCTTTAGATGGAATGCTGAAGTAAGACCATATTATGAAGATGCGGTGCAGATCGCAAAAAAACAACGTAAAGAATTAAAGCGTTCGGAAGCTAAAATAGAAAAAGAGCAGTTCACACAAACTCGGCAGCTCGTAATCGATGCCGAGTTTTCAGAAGATATTGTCCCAAATAAACAAGATCTTACAATGCAAAATGTCATCTCATTTTTGCAAAACTTGGAGCACAATAACCCTTCACTCGCAAAGTTACAAACTGAAAATGACGTATTACAAGATCAGCTCACTTCCCTGCAAAAAATGAATAATGAACTTGAAGCAAAATTAGCTGTTCTCACAAAAAAACAACAAGCAATCGAAGAAGATTATGCAATGCTTGTTAGAATTATGGATCGTGCTCGAAAACTTGTTTCGGTCGAAGAACAAGAAGAGCAAATTGCTCCGATTTTCAAAACCGATCAAAATGGAAATTTAGATATTATATATTCTGCAGAAAACTAAAAACAGGGATGCCACTTTTTCAACTAAGTGACATCCCTGTTTATTTTCCCTTAGTGAAAAAGCACCACAGTAAATGAAATTATATTAACGATTCGACATCGACATTTCTTTAAAACATACAAAAAGCATATATCCTAAACGATATATGCTTCCTTTTTATTCTTGCCCTACACGCTTCACTTCTACGTTTTTAATACGCTCACGTACAACGTGACTTGCCATAATTAAACCAGCCACAGATGGTACGAACGCATTTGAAGAAGGTGGTAATTTCGCTTTACGAATTTTTGCATTTTCGTCTGGTACGATTTCTTTACGTACTTCTTCACGAATTACGATTGGGTTTTCGTCAGAGAAGACAACTTTTACACCTTTTTTAATACCATCTTTACGAAGCTTCGTACGAATTACTTTCGCAATTGGATCTGTATGTGTTTTAGAAATGTCCGCAATACGGAAACGAGTTGGGTCCATTTTATTTGCCGCACCCATACATGAGATAATTTTGATTTTACGACGTAAACATTGTTTAATTAAATGAATTTTGAACGTAATCGTATCAGATGCATCTACTACGAAATCTAAACCGTGTTTAAAGAACTCTTCATATGTTTCATCTGTATAAAACATCTCTAGTCCAATTACTTCACACTCTGGATTAATATCTGCAATACGCTCTTTCATTAATTCTACTTTTGAACGTCCTACAGTAGATACTAACGCGTGAATTTGACGGTTTACGTTTGTAATATCTACAACATCTTTGTCAACTAATACAAGACGTCCTACGCCAGAACGTGCTAACGCTTCTGCCGAAAATGATCCTACGCCGCCAATACCTAAAATACCGACTGTACTATTTTTTAATATTTCAAGGCCTTCTTTTCCAAAGGCTAATTCATTACGTGAAAATTGATGTAACATTCAGCTCTACACTCCTATTACAAAAATGGTCTACCATGTATTCTAGCCTTTTTCCGACTATTTGTATAGAAAAAGTTATAGAATTCCTAAAAATACATATTTCAAACAAGGAAAACATAATGTAAACCGGACTTTTTAAACAACCTCTATAAAAAAAGCCTAGATGGGGTTAGTATAACCATCTAGACTCTATTCTTACTTCTCTTCTTTCAAGCTCAATTTTAAGCTTAGCTCTTCAAGCTGAGCTTCTGCAACTGGGCTTGGCGCTTCTGTTAATAAGCAGCTTGCGCTTGCTGTTTTCGGGAATGCAATTGTATCACGAAGGTTCGTACGACCTGCAAGTAACATAACAAGACGGTCTAAACCTAATGCGATTCCGCCGTGTGGTGGTGTACCGTATTCGAATGCTTCTAATAAGAATCCGAATTGTTCTTGTGCTTCTTCTTGTGAGAATCCAAGTGCTTTGAACATTTTTTCTTGTACGTCACGCTCGTAAATACGAAGTGATCCACCACCAAGCTCATAACCGTTTAATACAAGGTCATATGCTTGTGCACGTGCTTTTTCTGGTGCTGTTTCTAATAACTCAACGTCTTCACGGAATGGCATCGTGAATGGGTGGTGAGCTGCGAAGTAACGACCTGCATCTTCATCGTACTCAAGAAGTGGCCAATCAGTTACCCATAGGAAGTTAAATTTACTTTCGTCAATTAACTCAAGTTCTTTACCTAGACGTAAACGAAGTGCACCTAAGCTATCTGCAACAACACTTTTCTTATCTGCTACGAATAGTAATAAGTCACCAGCATCCGCTTCTAATGTACTCATTAACACGTTTGCCTCTTCTTCACCGAAGAATTTCGCAATCGGTCCTTTTAAGCCGTCTTCTTCAACTTTAAGCCAAGCTAGACCTTTTGCACCGTATACTTTGGCGAATTCAGTTAATGCATCGATGTCTTTACGAGAGTATTTGCTCGCTGCACCTTTTGCGTTAATCGCTTTTACTTGTCCGCCGTTTTCTACAGCACTTGTAAATACTTTAAATCCACAACCTACTGCAAATTCAGATAGGTCTTTTAGTTCCATTTCAAAGCGTGTATCCGGCTTATCAGAACCAAAGCGAGCCATTGCATCAGCATATTTCATACGAGGGAATGGTGCACTAACTTCTACACCTTTTGCATCCTTCATGACTTTCGTCATCATACGCTCCATCATTTCTAAAATTTCATCTTGTGTTAAGAATGATGCCTCGATATCAATTTGCGTGAATTCCGGTTGACGATCCGCACGTAAATCTTCGTCACGGAAACAACGTGCTACTTGATAGTAACGCTCAAATCCACCGACCATAAGAAGCTGTTTAAATAGCTGCGGAGATTGAGGTAATGCATAAAATTCACCATCATGCACACGGCTTGGTACTAAATAGTCGCGAGCTCCTTCTGGCGTGCTCTTCGTTAAAATTGGTGTTTCAACTTCTAAGAACTCTTCTGTATCTAAAAAGTTACGAATTGTTTTCGTTACGTCATGACGCATTTTGAATGTGTTGAACATTGCAGGACGACGTAAGTCTAAGTAACGATATTTTAAACGCACATCTTCTGATGCATCTGTATCATCAGCAATAATGATTGGCGTTGTTTTCGCTGCGTTTAATACATTTACTTTCGATGCTTGTACTTCAATACGACCAGTTGCCATATTATCATTAATTGCGCCTTCACCACGTTCAACAACTGTACCTTCTACGTGCAATACGTATTCGCTACGAATCGTTTCTGCTACTTCTAACGCTTCTTTTGATGTTTCTGGATTAAATACAACTTGTACGATACCTGTACGGTCACGTAAGTCGATAAAGATTAATCCACCTAAATCACGGCGTTTTTGTACCCAACCTTTTAATTGAACTGTTTGTCCAACCGCTTCTACTGTTAATTTCCCGCATGCATGTGTTCTTTCAGCCACTTTAAGTTCCCCCTATATTAATTTCTCTGCTACATATGAAGCAAATACATCTAACGCTACTTCTTCTTGTCCGCCTGTTGCCATATCTTTTAAGTTAATGATGCCTTTATCTAGCTCATCTTCCCCTAATACAGCTACGTATTTCGCATTTAAACGATCTGCAGATTTAAATTGTGCTTTCATTTTGCGATCTAAATAATCTTTTTCAACTGATAATCCAGCTTTACGAAGATCGAACGCAACTTTTGCAGCACGGTCTTTCGCTTTTTCACCAAGTGCTACAACGTAACAATCAATACTATGTTCAATTGGTAACTCAATATTTTCAGCCTTCAGCGCCATAATTAAACGCTCAATACTCATCGCAAAACCAATACCTGGCATTTCCGGTCCACCGATTTCTTGTACAAGTCCGTTATAACGGCCACCACCACTTAATGTTGTGATAGCACCGAAACCTTCTGCCTCACTCATAATTTCAAAAACAGTGTGTTGGTAGTAGTCTAAACCACGTACTAAATTCGGATCTTTCTCAAATGGAACATCCATCATCGTTAGTAGTTCTTGTACTTTGTCGTAGTATACTGCTGAATCTTCGTTTAAGTATTCTGTAATAGATGGTGCCGTGCTCATTAATTCATGATTACGGTCCTTCTTACAGTCTAAAATACGAAGAGGGTTTTTTTCTAAGCGAGATTGGCAATCAGAACAGAATTCTCCGATGCGCGGCTCAAAGTGAGCAATTAACGCATCACGGTGCGCTTGACGACTCGCTGCATCACCTAAGCTATTTAATACAACTTTAATATTTTTCAAGCCCATACCGCGGTAAAACTCTACAGCAAGTGCAATTACTTCTGCATCAATTGCTGGATCGTTACTACCAATTGCTTCAATACCGAATTGTACGAATTGACGATAGCGACCTGCTTGTGGTCTTTCGTAACGGAACATTTGACCAATATAGTATAATTTCGTTGGTTGTGTTGCATCACCGAACATTTTGTTTTCAACGTAAGAACGTACAACAGGTGCAGTACCTTCTGGACGTAATGTTAAACTACGCTCTCCACGATCTTGGAATGAGTACATTTCTTTTTGTACGATATCTGTCGTATCACCAACACCACGTAAAAATAGCTCTGTGTGCTCAAAAATTGGTGTACGAATTTCTTTATAATTGTAACGACGGCAAATTTCGCGTGCTTGCCCTTCGATATACTGCCATAACTCAACACTACCTGGAAGAATATCTTGCGTTCCGCGTGGGATTTGAATAGACATATTCAGTTCCTCCTCAAATTGTTTTAATCTTAATAAAAATAAAAAAACTCCCGCCTCTACTGTTTGAACAGTAGGGACGAGAGTATTATACCCGTGGTGCCACCCTAATTGAAGCACGTATGCTTCCACTTTTTTAATAACGCTTAAATGTGCGTTCATCCCTAATAAGCATATATGCCGTTCAAGTTGAAACCTCTAGAGTGTCATTCAATCAGTCATCATGCAGAAATGTTTTCAGCCTAAGACATTTCTTCTCTTTCCATGTGTGTCTCATTTACTCTTCTCTATCAACGGTTATATTCATATGTAAATATAAAATTACTATACGTTTGTTGAGTAGGATTGTCAAGTACTCTAAGAGCGCTCAATCTGCTTCTTTAGACGCTTTACATCTTGAAGAGAAATCCCAAACTCAGAAGCGAGCTCCATTGAAGTATTGTTTTGCTCTTTTGAAATAAAATCATGAAAATTTACGTTAAACAGTTGATTTGCACCATTTGTAACAGAATGCCCTTTTTCATTCATACGCATACGTATATCCCTCACATTCAATATAGATGTTTTACTTTTTATTGTTCCATATTGATGAAAGAGTTATACATAACCAAAACAGCTATTGATTCCAAATAAAGTGAAACTTTAATGAATAGGGGTTTTGTCCATCGCCACTCATTATTAGCCCTCACTAATCAGGCTTTTACGAGCAGTGGATCTCCCACAAATAGCGGGATAAATGAACAAAACATACAACAATGTATGAAAAAAGAGAGGACCTATAATCCTCTCTTCCCCGGCAACACTATTTACTTTCTACAATTAAGGTCACCGGACCATCATTGATTAAAGAAACGTCCATCATTGCTCCGAACTGTCCTGTCTCCACATGTAGTCCTTGTTTACGAACTTCTTCATTAAAGAAATCATATAAATGTTCTGCATAATCAGGTTTCGCAGCATCCATAAAGTTTGGACGTCTTCCTTTACGGCAATCTCCGTATAATGTAAATTGCGAAATAGATAGAACTTGTCCCTTCATATCAAGTACAGAGTGGTTCATCTTTCCGCTCTCATCTTCAAAAATACGTAGGTTTGCAATTTTTTCTGCGATATAAGTTGCATCTTTTTCTGTATCTTCATGCGTAATGCCAACTAGTAATGTTAAACCGAATGGAATTTGTCCTACAATCTCGCCATCTACTGTGACAGACGCTTCCTTTGATCGTTGTAAAACAACTCTCATCTTTTCTACACTCCCTATTAATGCATCATGCGTCGTACGGCATAAATTTCTGGAACACGTTTAATGCGCTCTACTACTTTTTTCAAGTGTTGTAAGTTTCGAATAGAAATCGACATGTTAATCGTTGCCATCTTATTACGATCACTTCTACCAGAAACAGCTGAGATATACGTCTTCGTTTCTGTAACAGCTTGTAATACTTCATTCAATAAACCACGACGATCATAGCCTGAAATTTCAATATCAACATTGTACTCAATTTCTTTTTCAGGACTACCTTCCCAATCTACTTCTAATAAACGCTCCACCGCTTCTTCTGTATGCACATTGACGCAATCGCAACGGTGAATTGATACGCCTCGACCTTTCGTAATATACCCAACGATATCATCGCCTGGAACTGGGTTACAGCATTTTGATAAACGAATTAACAAATTATCTGCACCACTTACCTTTACACCAGAATCCCATTTTCGAATTTTCATCGGTTTACGAACTTCTTTAACTTCAACGATGTCTTCTTCTTCACGTTGTTTACGGAACTTGTCCGTTAGTCGCGTAACAATTTGCGCTGCTGTAATTCCGTTATATCCAACTGCTGCAAACATATCTTCTTCATTTGCAAAGTTAAACTTCTCAGCGACACGTTTTAAATTATCAAGCGCTAATACTTCTTTCATCTCATACTCTAAGCCACGCACTTCTTTTTCAACAAGTTCACGGCCTTTTTCAATATTTTCATCTCTACGTTGTTTCTTAAAGAATTGACGTATTTTATTTTTCGCATGAGATGTTTGAGCAAGCTTTACCCAATCTTGACTTGGACCATACGAATGTTTCGATGTTAAAATTTCAATGATGTCACCAGTTTTCAACTTATAATCAAGCGTCACCATTTTCCCATTTACTTTTGCACCAATTGTCTTGTTTCCAATTTCCGAATGGACACGATACGAAAAATCAATTGGAACAGAGCCAAGTGGTAATTCCATTACATCGCCTTTTGGTGTAAAGACGAATACCATGTCAGAGAATAAATCAATTTTTAATGACTCCATAAATTCTTCTGCATTAGAAGCTTCATTTTGCCATTCTAATATTTGACGGAACCAAGTTAGTTTCTTCTCTAATGTACCCGTTGTTTCTGCTGCTTTACCTTCTTTATACGCCCAATGTGCCGCGATTCCGAATTCTGCAATCTCATGCATTTCTTTCGTACGAATTTGCACTTCTAGCGGATCACCTTTTGGTCCAATTACAGTCGTATGAAGAGATTGATATAAATTTGCTTTCGGCATTGCAATATAATCTTTAAAACGACCTGGCATTGGTTTCCAGCACGTATGAATAATTCCAAGCACCGCATAGCAATCTTTAATACTATTCACAACGACACGTACAGCTAGTAAATCGTAAATTTCATTGAATTGTTTATTTTGCAATGCCATTTTACGATAAATACTGTAAATATGTTTTGGTCTTCCAGAAATCTCAGGTTGAATTGAAACCTCTTTTAATTTCTCGCGAATGCCAGTCATTACTTCATCTAAATATTCTTCACGCTCTGCACGTTTACGCTTCATTAAATTCACAATACGATAATATTGCTGCGGGTTTAAATAGCGAAGTGACGTATCCTCTAACTCCCATTTAATAGTACTAATTCCGAGTCTATGTGCTAAAGGTGCAAAGATTTCTAACGTTTCATTTGCGATGCGACGCTGCTTCTCTTGAGGCAAATGTTTCAATGTACGCATGTTATGAAGACGATCAGCTAGTTTAATTAAAATAACTCGAATATCTTGAGCCATTGCAATAAACATTTTGCGATGGTTTTCTGCTTGTTGCTGCTCATGGGATTTGTATTTAATCTTTCCAAGCTTTGTAACACCATCGACAAGCATAGCGATTTCTTTATTAAATTCCCGTTCAATGTCTTCTAATGTAATTTCTGTATCTTCCACTACATCATGTAAGAAACCTGCCGATACTGTAGCTGGATCCATGTGTAAATCAACTAAAATACCTGCAACTTGAATTGGGTGAATAATATATGGTTCACCCGATTTTCTATATTGTTCGCTATGTGCATCACGCGCATATTCATAGGCACGTGCCACTAGCTCAATATCTTCATCCGCTAAATATTGACTTGCTTTCTCGAGTACCTGTTCAGCTGTTAGTACTTGCTCATTTGCCATCGAATCACCTTTTATTGAAAATTGACTTTATCTTTATTGAATAGAATAAATTATATTCTATCATTATAACCCAATGATTGTGAATTGTGAAAAGGAAAAGATTTTACTGACATTTCACCATGTTTTTTTGTGCAATTATACAAAAGTACCCGCTCCTCTCCAAGAGATTCACGGGTACTTTTTTATCACCGTAGTTTCACCTATATAATGATTAGTATTTTTCTAATACTAATACATCGTAACCATCTAACATTTTACGACCATCTAAGTAAGTAAGCTCTACTAAAAATGCAATTCCTGCTACAACTCCACCAAGTTCTTCAACTAGTTTAATTGTCGCTTCGATTGTTCCACCTGTAGCTAATAAGTCATCTGTAATTAATACACGTTGGCCGGGCTTAATTGCATCTTTATGGATTGTTAAAACATCCGTTCCATATTCTTTACCGTAGTCAACTGTAATTACTTCACGTGGTAATTTTCCTAATTTACGAACTGGTGCGAAACCTACTTCTAATGCATAAGAAACTGGGCAACCAATAATAAAACCACGCGCTTCTGGTCCTACTACAACATCAATGTCTCTTTTATTTGCATACTCAACGATTGCATCTGTTGCTGCTTTATATGCTTTTCCGTCGTTCATTAAAGGTGTAATGTCTTTAAACACAATACCTTCTTTCGGATAATCTGGTACAATTGCGATATGTTGCTTGAAATCCATATTTCTGAATCCTCCTCAGATATAAAAGGTTTGTAAATACAAATCCTTTACCCTAACTGTTCTACTTATTTATGATCACGAATCGTTTCAAACCATGTATATAGTTGCTGATATGTGCTATAAACCAATTCTTTCTCTAATTGTAAGTGGTTCATTTTCTCACGATATGTGTTCGATTCAATTAAATCACGCTTTTGTTTTTTGTCTGCCATAAAAATGACACCGTCTTTTATTGTAACAAATTCTAACTCAAAAAACACCTGTGTCATGAAATTTACTGTATCTTTTGACCAACCTTTATGACGACACAGTTGTTCCCCATATTGCCTTAAAGAAAATGGTGTTTTTTGGCTTAAGAAAGAATAGTACCATTTAAAATGTTCCCTCGTTGGGACCGTACTAAATAAATGATTATTCTCTTGATAAAATAGCGTGTAAATTCGAGCTGGGAATCCAGCCTTAAATACATCACCTAATTCATCTATTCCTTTCGGCAAATCAAGTAGCACAATGTATTGATCATCAAAATGAGCTACCTCTGATGCATGCACGAGCTGTTCTTTATAGCCTTCTAAAGAAAATTTATTCAATACCTCTTCAGAAAAATACACCAATGTTATTTTTTCTTTCGGAAGTTCTGCTAAATTTGCTTCTACATTACGCATACTACGCCAGTCAAATAATTGCCATGCCTCTACAGCAATATCTTGCACCATTAATTGCGGCTTTTTAAAGTTATTCCATTCATTAATGGACACTTCTCCTACTACAGAAACCTTCGCAACTGGAGAGATTTCTTTCGCATAAGTACCAAATCCAAATCCAATCGTGTCCAGTGTTGCTTGTCCATCACGAAGAGCCATTTTTAAATGCGAACCATCAGATCCAATTGCACGGATACTTTCTAAGTCGGCATCTTTCACCGCAATACGCGGTTTCGGATTTCCTACGCCAAATGGCGCTAACTTTTGCATATCCTCAATCGCGGCAAGCGTTACATCCTCTACTTTACAAAATGCATCCACTGCTGTAATCGGAATAAAATCTTCTGCTGTTAAAATTACATCTGCTTGCTCATTTAACCTGCGTCTTAATTCATCCACATCATTCATATTAAGTGTCATTCCCGCTGCCATCGGATGACCTCCGAAATGCGGTAACAATTCACGGCAATCTGAAAGGTTTGCAAACAAATCAAATCCTGCAATACTACGAGCCGATCCCTTTGCTGTTTCTTTATGAGGATCAATGCTTAATACAATCGTTGGACGATAAAAACGTTCAACTAACTTAGAAGCGACAATTCCAATTACCCCTGGATTCCAACCTTCTTTTGCAAGGACTAATACTTTATTTTCTTCTGGCGGGAAATTATTTTCGACTTCAGCGATAGCTTCTTCAGTAATTTGCTTTACAATATCTTTTCGAAGTTTGTTCAGCTCATCAATTTCTTCAGCTAGCTCTTTCGCTTCCTCTGGATCTTCTGATAATAAAAGGTGTACAGCAGGTGTTGCATCTTCCAAACGACCAACTGCATTAATACGAGGTGCGAGTGCGAACCCGATGCTTTCTTCTGTAATTTCGCTTTGCGAAACGTTAGCGACTTTAAATAACGCCTTTAAACCGATATTCCGAGTCATTCGCATATGCTTCAGTCCACGCTGTACTAACAATCTATTTTCACCATGAAGCGATACTAAATCGGCTACCGTACCGATTACTGCAATTTCCAACAAATGCTCTGGCACACGGCCCAAAAGTGCATGTGCAACTTTAAATGCAACACCAACACCCGCTAAATAATGAAACGGATAAACACCGCCTTCTAATTTCGGGTGAATAATCGCAAGTGCCTCTGGTAATTCTGGTGGTGGCTCATGATGATCTGTAATAATAAGATCTATTCCAAGTTCCTTCGCTACCTTCGCTTCATGTACCGCTGCGATACCAGTATCGACAGTAATAATTAGTGAGAACCCTGCACTGTGCGCCCAACGAAACGCTTCTTCATTTGGCCCATAGCCTTCAGTAAAACGATTTGGAATATAAAACTCTACTTCTGCACCTAATTCTTTGAGAGCAAGATATAACACAGTCGTACTGCTTACTCCGTCCGCATCGTAATCGCCAAATATTAATATTTGCTCTCCATTTTCAATAGCTTTTTTCACACGTTCTACAGTCCGATCCATTCCTTCAAGTAAAAATGGATCATGAAATTCTTGATCTGCTGTATTTAAAAAGTCTACAATCTTATCTTCTGTATTTAAGCCTCTGCCAAGAAATAATGAAGTCACAAGAGGTGATAGTTGCAATTTATTTGCTAATTCACTCACTAGTTCCTCATTATATTCTTTTTCTTTCCAACGCGTCTTCGGTTGTAACACGAAATCACCCCTTAACCTATCCATTATACAAGACAGATTAAGGGGTGACAATATAATGCAAACTACGATTCGATATCTATATAATTAAATATCCGTTATGTTTAATTTGGAGAATACGGATTAATATGTACAAAAACGTTTTGTACGTTATCTTGTTTCATAAGTTTTTCTTTTACATGTTTTCCGATGCGGTGACCTTCTTCTACAGTGATATATGGATCTACAGATACTTTAATATCGACAATAACATAGTGGCCATGTTCTCTTGCATATAAAGAGCCGATTTTTTTCACACCTTCCACTTGAAAAACTGCCTCCCTAAGCGGAACAACATCTTCTTCATGCAGAACATGATCGAGCGTTGCATGAATAGCTTCTGCTCCAATACTCCACGCCATCTTAGCAACGAGAATTGAAACAAATAATCCCGCAATTGGATCGGCATATACAAGCCAATCTATACCTAACTTACCGCCGATAATAGCTGCACAAATGCCGATTAAAGCTGCAATTGAAGAAAACACATCCGAACGATGTTCATATGCATTTGCAATAATTGCAGCACTATTTATCCTCTTCCCTAATCGATATTTATACTGAAACATCCCTTCTTTCACTACAATCGAAAGAATAACTGCAAAAATCGTAATTCCTTTTGGTGGTTCCAAATCTTGTGAAAAAGCTTTTATAGACGAAATCGCTATCTCTATTCCAACAATAAATAATAATACCGCAACAATAATCGCTGAAATCGATTCCGCTTTACCATGACCATACGGATGATCTTCATCAGGCGGTTGCTTTGCCGCTCGTAATCCAAAAAATACAGCTAACGAGCCAATTACATCTGATCCAGAATGCACCGCATCCGCTAAAAGTGCCTTACTGTTTCCAATATAACCAATTACCGCTTTTACAATCGCTAATATAATATTACCAACGATTCCGACAATAGCACCAAACTCGGCCTGTTTAAAACGTTCATCTTTTTCCATAATTGAAATCCCTTCTTTTCTTAACCTATCTTTTTATCCCGCTATTTGCGGGCAGTAAGCCCCCCACCTCAAAATCCAGCAAATACAAGGAAGTTAGGTGGGAGATCAACTGCCCGTAAAAGCCCGATTGGTGAGGGCTAATAATAAGTGGGGATGAACAAAACCCCCACTTATTAAAGTTTCACTTTATTTTAACAAAATCAGCGATAACATCACCACTTTATTCCATTTCATTCTTTCAAAAGTTGCTATCTTATTGTATCCACAAACGAAAAAAGAGATGCCTCATAATGAGACATCATCTTTTTTATACTTGCGGTTCAGGTTCTTCTTTCTCAACCTTCTTCTTGTTTTTTCCCCTTTTCAAACGACGGTTTTCAAGCATCAACCAAATTTGAGAAGCCACGAAAATAGAAGAATACGTACCTACAACTAATCCAATTAATAATGCAAGTGAGAAGTTACGCAGTGATTCACTACCGAAAATAAGTAGTGTGATTACTGGGAATAACACTGTTAACACTGTATTAATTGAACGACCAATTGTTTGACGAATACTTGAGTTTACGATTTCTTCTAAATCTTTTATGTCGCGAACTCGTTTTTTCTGTTTGTATAACTCACGGTTTCTATCAAACGTAACGATTGAGTCATTGATAGAGTAACCAATAATCGTTAATACCGCAGCGATAAACGTTAAGTCTACCTCTATCTGGAAAAGACTAAATACAACAATCATAACGAACGCATCATGTAATAATGCGATTACTGCAGATACTGCGTACGTAAGACGGAAACGAATACTTACGTATAAAACGATTACTGCAGAAGCAATTAATACTGCGATAAATGCATTTCGTGCAATCTCTTTACCGATTGTCGGTGAAACTGTACTTACATTCGGATCTGTACCGTATTTATCGTGGAAGAATGTTTTTGTTTTCGCAATTTCATCTTTTGATAGAACACCTAATGTACGAACTGCGAAACCTTTATTGTCATCTCCAGTCGGTACAATATTTTCTTCCTTCACATCGATGTTCAATTCTTTAAAATCTTTATGAACATCAGACACAGTAACTGCTTGTTTTGATTGCAAGTCGATACGTGTCCCACTTGCAAAGTCAATACCAAGATTCATTTTGAAAATCGGTAATATAATTGCCCCAGCAATTACGACTACAATTGAGAATAAGAAGAATTTATGACCGATATTTACGAAGTTAATACGATCAAATCTCGTTGGCGGATGTACTACACCTTTTGTTAATGGAATAATATCCTTTTCCTTAACACCAAAGTAAGATTGTTTTTTATCGAAGTAACGGCTCTTTACAAGTAAACCTAGTAAGAAACGAGTACCGAATACGTTCGTAATGAAACCGACTAAAATACTAACAATTAAACTTGTTGCGAAACCTTTTACAGAGCTATTACCGTAAGCAAATAATACACCCGCTGCTGCAATCGTTGTAATGTTCGCATCTAAAATTGTTGCTAATGAACGATGGTTACCAGCACGAAATGCTGACATCATTGACTTACCAATTTTCAGCTCTTCCTTTAACCTCTCGTACGTAATAATATTCGCATCTACTGCGATACCTACCCCGAGCACTAATGCCGCAATACCTGGCAACGTGAGAACCGCATGCATCCAGTTAAAGACAAGTAATGTAACGAAAATGTATAAACCTAACATAATAACCGCTACAAGCCCTGGTAAACGGTAGAATACAAGCATAAATAAGAAGATAATAGCAATACCGATTGCACTAGCGAAAATCGTTTGCTCTAATGCTTGTTGACCAAATTTTGCTCCAACAGATGTTGAATACATTTCTTTTAAATCAACAGGAAGTGCACCTGCATTTAATAAAGATGACAGTTCTTTCGCACTTTCAACTGTAAAGTTTCCACCTACGATAGATACTTCAGCTTGATTAAATACTTGTTCTACTGTTGCCGCTGATAAAAACTTTGGATTCGGTTTTACAGATTCTGCTTTATACGAATCTTTTCCTTCTTCAAAATCAAGCCAAATTACCATTAAATTCGTTGGTGGTGGCATTTTTGAAATCTTCTCTGTTACTTCACGGAATTTTTCAGCGCTTTTTAACGTAAGTCCAACACTTGGACGACCTTTATCATCAAATGTTTGCTTCGCTCCGCCGCCTTTTAAATCCGCTCCATCCATAAGAAGGTTGTCATCTACATCACGGAATGTTAATTTCGCTTGCGTTGATAACATTTCACGTGCTTTTTGCTGATCTTGTACACCAGCAAGCTGCACACGAATTCGATCCTGTCCTTCGATTTGAATGTTCGGCTCACTTACACCGAGTGCATTGACACGATTTTCAAGAGCACCTACTGTACTTACAAGTGCCTCTCGGTCAATTTTATCACCTTTTTTGGCTGGTTTTACTTCATACAGAATTTCAAAACCACCGCGAAGGTCTAGTCCTAGACTAATTCCTTTTGCTATGTCTTTTCCTGCCGCACCAATTACTCCACCAATTAATAAAACGATGAGGAAAAAGGCGGCAATTCTTGTACCACGCTTTGCCATATGTACCCTCTTTCTGCTACTAACACTTTCAATAAATCTCTTACGATTCATTTTCGCACGTGTGCATACGCCTAGTTAGTAGACTTACTTTCTATAAAATACATGTATTTCCGCTAGTTCATCACTAGCTGTGTCGGTAAGCTTTTCACAATACCTACACTATTCATTATTTATTTTTCCTCTTCACTACCTCCTTTATATATAATCTTAGACATAATTAATTCCTCTTTATCAATACCTATCATTATACTGCAAAAGGAAGAACAAACCAATTACAGTCGGTTATTTATTTTCATATTCATCAAACGACCAAAGTGGCGCTTGATATGCTTCAACAGTTAAATAATTCATATATTCATTAGTACTTACTCTTAATACATCATTTACTAATTCATATAACCTAACATCACTATTTATCTTTTTCCACTTTTTTGCCTTGAGAAACTTCCAAATATCATTATCTGTCACTCGGTCGTAACCGAACATTTGAAACTCTTCTACTTTACTTTCTAAAACGACTTGTAACTGTCCGCGGTATGATTCTACCAAAGCCTCTTTATCCAACATATATAACATCTCCTTCTTATTTCAGCACGAAAAGTCGCTTTTAATCCCGCTCTAATGGACAGTAATAACTTCTTTCAAGAGTACCATTCATACTTCACTCTCTTAAATGCTTGTCATTCTTGTCTCATACGTGCATATAAATTATTGTAAATCATTCCATTGATTTTGAGAAGGTAGGAGAAGAGTATGACGAGACAAAGCTTTTTAAAAGGCGCATTTATTTTAATGATAGCCGGTTTTATTACAAAAATCCTTGGATTTATTAACCGCATTGTAATGGCACGTATTTTAGGCGAAGAAGGCGTCGGCCTTTATATGATGGCTGTCCCCACCTTCATTTTAGCAATTACATTAACACAAATTGGCCTTCCTGTTGCAATCGCAAAATTTGTAGCAGAAGCAGAAGCAGTGAACGATAAGCAAAGAGTTAAAAAAATATTAACTGTCTCACTAGCCGTTACATCCATTATTAGTATCATTTTAACAATTGGGATTATGCTACTCACACCTATTTTAGCAAAAACATTATTAACAGATGAAAGAACTTACTATCCATTAATGGCTATTTTACCTGTCGTCCCCGTTATTGCAGTTTCTTCCGTTTTACGTGGTTATTTCCAAGGGAAACAAAACATGAAGCCGAGCGCTTACGCTCAAGTCATAGAACAAGTTGTCCGCATTACAATTATCGCTGTATGCATTCGGTTATTTTTACCTTACGGCGTAGAATATGCTGCAGCCGGTGCCATGCTATCAGCTGTTCTAGGTGAAGTTGCATCTTTATTATTTTTACTTACTTTATTCCAACGCGAAAAACATTTATCTATACGCTCTGGATTTTTCACTACTGTAAAGGAGAGCAAAAATACATTTTATTCCCTTATGGACATTGCTTTACCAACTACAGGAAGCCGTTTAATTGGTTCCGTTTCTTATTTCTTTGAACCTATCGTCGTTATGCAAAGCTTAGCGATCGCCGGCGTTGCTGCTTCTGTCGCAACTCAGCAATACGGTATATTAAACGGATATGCATTCCCACTTCTATCACTGCCAGCCTTTATTACATATGCTCTTTCTACAGCACTCGTCCCATCAATTAGCGAGGCAATGGCAAAGAGACAACACAAATTAGTAGAACACCGATTACAACAAGCACTTCGAATTTCCTTAATAACCGGCGGATGGTCAGTCGTTATATTATATGTATTTGCTTCTCCAGTTTTAACTCTCATGTACGGATCAGACAACGCGGCCGCTTTCATCCAGCTTCTTGCACCTTGCTTTTTATTTCATTATTTTCAAAGCCCCCTTACATCTGTGTTGCAAGCTTTAAACTTAGCACGCGCTGCTATGATGAACACATTTATTGGCGCTATCGTAAAATTAATCGTTATCTTTGTACTCGCTTCACGCCCAGAGTTCCAAATGATGGGGGTTGCCCTCGCCATCGCAGCAAATATAGTAACCGTAACATTCCTTCACTACGCCACTGTTTTAAAGAAAATTGCATTTACCATTTATGCAAAAGACTATATTTTCGGCGGAATTGCTATCGGGATTGCTGGTACCTTCGGTTTTTATCTTCATAAGTATATCGTTTTTTCTCATTCACTTGGCATACAAACATTATGGGAAATCACTTTAACAACAATCGTTTATATCGTTCTCCTCTTCGTTTTCAAACTCATTCGAAAAGAAGAATTAAGTCGTCTCCCTATCATTCGGAAACTTTCATTTTTGAAGTAAGCAGGCTTGCCATTCAAAATGGTAAGCCTCTAATTTTCTTTCAAATCAACGAAAAACTGTCCATTTTGAAAACTACAATATAAAATCCGTTTCACATCTTTATAACCTAAGTTATTCAGTTTCTCAACGAGCCACCCATCTGTATGTTCAATCATTTGCAAATGATTGTATTGAATTTCTCCATCAATAATTAGTGGGAGTGTAAAAATTGGTGTATCATTTTTGCTCTTTTTACTTTTTTGTTTTTGAAAGACAGATAACTTTCCAGATGGTTCTAAAATAGCGTATTCTACATCACGCACATCTCCGATTCCTTGCTCACGTAGTTGCATCAATAAATCATCTATGTTATATCGCTGCTTCCGCATCTTTTTTTCATCAATTTTACCTGCATTCACAAGAATCGCAGGCTCCCCTTCTATTAAATGCCGAAAACGCTGGAACTTTAAAGAAATGACCGACAAAATGATTTGTATACACATAAGAAAAGTCATTGGAACTAATTGATGCCAAAGTGATTTATCAGTATTTTCGATTGCCACTACAGCCATTTCACCGAGCATAATGAATACAACTAAATCTAATACACTTAATTCTCCAATTTCACGTTTACCCATAAGACGAAAAATAATTAAAATGATTATATACAAAAGCATTGTTCGTCCGATTATTGATACCCATTCCATTTCTACATCCCCTTTTTTTACTTATAGGCTCCCCTACAAAAAAGAAACTAGTCTAACTTAAACAAAATGAAAATATGCTTGTATTAAAAAGGGGGAATGCATAATGGATGGAACGAAAAAATTATCGAGCGCAATCGGCTTCGGTATTATTACCCTATTAATCCTCGCATCTATTACAAGTATGATCATGGCTCTTTTATTAAAATTTACGAATATTAATGAAGGGACATTAGTAATTATTATTTTTATAATAGCCCTTCTATCTATGCTTATGTCTGGATTTATTGCTGGTAAAAAGGCACAAGGAAAAGGATGGCTAGTAGGTTTCACAACAGGCCTTACATTCGCTATTCTCGTCTTTCTCGTTAACTATTTAGGCTTCTCTCAAACTTTATCGAACTCACAGTTACTCTACCAATTAGCATTGATGGGTGCGAGTACACTCGGAGGTATTTTCGGTGTAAATATGTCAAAACAAAATAGTTAAAAAAAGGCCCTGCACATTTCATGCAGGGCCTTCATCATTAGTTTTTCACAACTTCACGAATCGCATTGCGATCGAAAGTTAAGTGTGCACCACCAGATTTAACAACAATTTTTGTTTCATCCACTGATTCGATTGTAGCGTGTAAACCACCGATTGTTACGATAGCATCACCTTTTTTGATTTCATTTTGCATTTGTGCAACTGCTTTTTGACGCTTTTGTTGCGGGCGAATTAATAAGAAATAGAAAATCGCAAACATCGCAACAATCATAACGATATTCATCATACCTGCATTCATCTTGTGTTCCTCCTTTTAAATTATGTATTAGAAGTTTTTAGCATTCGGTTTATTAAAGCCATACTGTTCAAAGAACTCTTCGCGGAAATCGCCAAGACGGTCTTCACGAATAGCTTGTCTCACCTGCTCCATTAAGTTTAACAGAAAATGAAGGTTGTGATAAGACGTTAAACGAATTCCGAACGTTTCATCACATTTCATTAAGTGACGAATGTACGCACGAGAATAGTTTTTACATGTGTAGCAATCACAGTTCGGATCAAGCGGCCCGAAGTCTCTAGCGAATTTCGCATTTTTCACAACTAAGCGGCCTTCACTTGTCATACATGTACCATTTCGAGCGATACGAGTTGGAAGTACACAGTCAAACATATCAACACCGCGAATCGCACCATCAATTAACGAGTCAGGAGAACCTACACCCATTAAATAACGTGGTTTATCATCAGGAAGAAGTGGTGTTGTAAACTCAAGAACACGATTCATAATATCCTTCGGTTCACCAACAGATAGACCGCCGATAGCATAGCCAGGGAAGTCCATTGAAACAAGATCTTTCGCACTTTGACGACGAAGTTCTTCAAACTCCCCGCCCTGTACAATACCGAATAAACCTTGATCTTGTGGACGTTCATGCGCCTTTAGGCAACGCTCTGCCCAGCGGCTTGTACGCTCTACCGACTTTTTCATGTATTCAAAAGTAGCTGGGAACGGTGGACACTCATCAAATGCCATCATGATATCTGAACCTAATGCATTTTGGATTTCCATCGCTTTTTCTGGAGATAAGAATAATTTATCGCCATTTAAGTGATTGCGGAAATGAACACCTTCCTCTTCAATACGTCGGAAATCACTTAAGCTAAATACTTGGAATCCACCTGAATCCGTTAAGATTGCACGATCCCAGTTCATAAACTTATGCAAGCCACCTGCTTCACGAATAATTTCGTGGCCTGGACGTAGCCATAAATGATACGTATTGCTTAAAATAATGCCAGAATCCATTGCTTTTAATTCTTCTGGTGACATTGTTTTAACTGTTGCAAGTGTACCAACTGGCATAAATGTCGGTGTATCAAATGAGCCGTGTGGCGTGTGCACTCGACCTAAACGCGCACCCGTTTGTTTACAAGTTTTAATAAATTCATAACGAATTGCTGTCATAATTTACTCCTTTTATTTGTTTCTCATTTTAGCGTGAGATGCAACGAACATTGCATCACCGAAACTAAAGAAACGATATTTTTCTTTTACTGCTTCATTATAAGCATGAAGTACATTATCTCTATTTGAAAATGCACTTACAAGCATAATTAATGTTGATTTCGGCAAATGGAAGTTTGTAATTAAACCATCAATTGCTTTAAATTCATATCCTGGGTACATAAAAATATCTGTCCAGCCAGAAGCTGCGCAAAGCTTACCACTATTATCTGTCGCAATCGTTTCTAACGTACGAGTTGATGTCGTACCTACAGTAATAATACGGCCGCCATTCTCTTTCACGCGGTTTAATAACGCCGCAGTCTCTTCAGACATATGGTAATACTCTGCGTGCATATGATGCTCTTCAATAGTATCTGCAGAAACTGGTCTAAAAGTTCCAAGTCCTACATGGAGTGTAATGAATGCTAACCCGACGCCTTTTTGCTTCAATTTCTCAAGTAACTCTTCTGTAAAGTGAAGGCCAGCCGTCGGTGCTGCTGCTGAACCGATTTCCTTCGCATATACCGTTTGATAACGATCGCGATCTTCTAGCGTCTCTTTAATATATGGAGGAAGTGGCATTTCTCCAAGCTCGTCTAAAATTTCATAAAAGATGCCGTCATATGAAAACTCAAGTTGACGCCCACCTTGATCTGCTGTTCCAATGCAAGTTGCTTTTAACTTCCCTTCACCAAAAGAGATGACAGTTCCTTCTTTTACACGCTTCGCTGGCTTTATAAGCGTTTCCCACTTATCGCCTTCCTCTTGTTTCAAAAGAAGCACTTCAATGTGTGCACCTGTATCTTCTTTCACACCGTGCAAGCGAGCTGGCATCACTTTCGTTTCATTTAAAACTAAACAATCCCCCTCTTGTAAGTAAGAAAGAATGTCTGTAAAATGTTTATGCTCAATATCTCCTGTTTCACGGTCTAACACCATCAATCTTGATGTTTCACGCTCTTCAAGCGGAATTTGTGCAATGAGTTCTTCTGGTAAATGAAAATCAAACAGATTAATATCCATAACTGTATCCACCTATTTCTTATTTGAATCGATTTATTATATACATAATGAAAGATAATGCAATACTTAACACAATACATGTAATGATAGGAAAATAAAAGGTAACGTTACCTTTTTTCACAAAAATATCGCCTGGAAGCCTTCCTATGAACTTCCAAGCTAATCCAACAACAATGAGCAAAATACCAGCTGTAATAAGCAACTTTGGCATCTCCGTCATACTTGGGGCATCTCCATTCCGAAATGCTCATATGCGAGCGGTGTTACGATCCGGCCTCTTGGCGTTCTTTGTAAAAAGCCAATTTGTAATAAATACGGCTCGTACACATCTTCAATCGTATGAGATTCTTCCCCAATCGTTGCTGAAACAGTTTCTAATCCAACTGGACCACCGCGGAACTTTTCAATAATACCAAGCAGTAATTTATGGTCGATATGATCAAGTCCTAATTTATCTACTTGTAATAGTTCTAACGCCATTTGTGTAATTTCCATCGCAATCGTTCCGTCACTGCGAACTTGTGCGAAGTCACGTACACGTCGTAATAGACGATTCGCAATACGAGGTGTACCACGGGCACGTCTTGCAATTTCTAATGCAGCTAACGAATCTATTTCAACTTCAAACACTTCTGCTGTGCGTTCTACAATCGCAGAAAGCTGATCTACTGTATAGTACTCTAATCGTGAAAGTACACCGAAACGGTCACGAAGTGGTGCTGATAATGCACCTGCACGCGTCGTTGCCCCAACTAGCGTAAATGGAGGTAAATCTAGGCGTACAGAGCGAGCTGATGGTCCTTTCCCAATAACGATATCAAGGCAAAAGTCTTCCATCGCTGGGTATAGCACTTCTTCAATAGATCTATGCAAACGATGAATTTCATCAATAAATAATACATCCCCAGGCTGAAGTGCTGTTAATACAGCCGCTAAATCTCCTGGTCTTTCAATTGCAGGACCTGACGTCGTTCGAATGTTAACACCCATTTCATTGGCAATAATATTCGCAAGCGTCGTTTTACCAAGTCCAGGTGGCCCATATAAAAGTACGTGATCTAACGTTTCTTCACGCATTTTCGCCGCTTCAATAAACACTTCTAAATTATGTTTCGCTTTATCTTGGCCAATATACTGACGGAGCGTCTGTGGCCGTAATGAATACTCTAAATCCGCATCTTCGTATCCAGATTCCCCTGAAAGGAGACGTTCGTCCATTATACTCACCTCTTACCATTTAGTAAAAGACTAAGTGCCTTTTTAATATACTGATCCGTCGTTAGTGATTCTTTTAATAACTCTGGTACAACGCGAGAGACTTCTCGTTCTGCATAGCCAAGTGCACGCAGTGCTTCCAGTGCTTCATCAAGTTCAACTGATGAACCTTTCTTCGTATCAAAACTTTCAGTATCTGAGAACAAATCAACAAAAGCATCTGGTACAACATCTGCTAGTTTTCCTTTTAAATCTAAAATCATTTGGCGCGCTGTTTTCTTTCCGACGCCTGGGAACTTCACTAAGAACTTCTCATCTTCATGTTCAATCGCTTGAACGACCTGTCCGGTTTGACCAGAAGCTAAAATTGCAAGAGCACCTTTTGGTCCAATCCCCGATACACCTAACAATTTTGTAAATAATAAACGCTCTTCACGTGTTTTAAACCCGTAAAGTGCCATAATATCTTCTCTCACATAATGATATGTATAGACACGGATTTCTTGCTTACTTCTTTGAAATACATACGGATTTGGTGTGAAAATTTGATAACCAATTCCATTATGATCAATTACGACATATTCCGGTCCTACATACTCCACGTAGCCTGTAACATATTCAAACAAAATACGATCTCTCCCTCTTAAATCATGTATTCCATTTTAACATATTTAATGATAGAAAAGCGAGAATACCCCAACGAATGTTCTCTGTTTAAAACTTCTGTTATTTTCCATTGACAGAAAGGATAAAGCCCCTTAATATACAGAAATCGATAATGATTATCAATACTAATTAAAGGGGTTACATCAGGATGAAACAAAAGCTATTTATTTTATTTACTATTATGCTAGTTGTTCTTTCTATCGTTGGCTGTTCTTCTCAAAAAGAAGAATCAAAAGCAAAAGAACAACCGAAAACGAAAGTTGTAAAACATGCTAAAGGGGAAGCAACAATTCCAGCTAATCCAAAGAGAATTGTTGATTTATCTGGATCAACAGAGGAATTATTAATCCTTGGACATAAACCTGTTGGCACAGCAAACACATATAAAGATAAAATCCAAAATCATTTAACTGAAAAGTTAGACGGAGTAAAAGCAGTTGGCTGGTATTGGGCACCTAAAGTTGATTTAGAGGCTGTTACTGCTTTAAAACCAGACTTAATTATTTTAAACAATCGTCAATTGAAAATTTATGATCAACTAAAAAAAGTGGCACCGACAGTTGTTCTGGAAACAAATCTAGAAGACTGGCGCGGTAAGTTTAAAGAAGTAGGCAAACTATTTGACGAAGAAAAGAAAGCAGACAAATGGATTGCAGATTACGATAAAAAAGCAGACTCTTTATCTAAAAAAATTAAAGAGAAAACAAAAGATGAGAACTTTATGTTCGTTGCAGTTACACCACAAAACTTCCGTGTATACGGTAGCTTCGGATACGGTGACATCATCTTTAACGACTTAAAGCTTCCAGCAACAAAAGGTACAGATTTAAAACAAACGATGGCACAAGTATCACTAGAAGGTCTTGTTGCATTCCAGCCTGATCAAATGTTTATTGTAAACTTCGGCGGAGAAGCTGATAAAGTGTACGAAGACTATAAAAACAGTGCGGTTTGGAAAGATAATAAAGCAGTAAAAAACAATCACGTATATGAAGTATCGAATGAAGCCTTCAATACGAAAGCATTCAATCCAATCGGAAAAGATATGCTAATTGATGAAATCGCAAAAGAGATTTTAGCTAAGAATAAATAAGAAAAAGCAGCTCACCCTGAGCTGCTTTTTTTCTTATTTTGCACTGCGTATTGCTTCATTTTTTCGATTGTCTTCACGAATCCTTCTTTTGACTTAATACGAATACCACGCTTTAGTTTTGCTCGCTCATAACTCTCAAGCTTTTTCATATCAATTTGAAAGAAGGAATGGATCGCGTTATCACTTTTCGGTACCCCTTTAAAAATTTGCAATATCCCTTCCTCTGAAACACCAAAATAACCGCTCGTTTTCAGTAAAGGAGAAATATCATCAACTTTCCTTTGTAATACGATTTGCACATCATCACGATCAACAAGTTGCCATTCTTTATATTGCTGCAAAAATTTTTCTAAATCCGCTACTTTTTCTGTCAGTATTTCCTCACTTACTTCTCCATCAACATACATGCGCTCTAATAAAATTGTAACTTGAGGTTCTTTTTCTACTACTTCTGCCCTCACACCGGATCCATAAGCTAAGCAAAACATCACAATGAAAGCTTGCACTGCAATTAGCATCCATTTCATTTCCGTTCACCTCTTCTAGGCAAAATCATACTTTCATTTGTAGCTTTTCCGGAAATGGGGGTTTTATCCATATAAACAATAGCATTAAATTTCTAAGGAAAATAAAGTGAAACTTTAATCAGTGGGGGGTTTTGTTCATCCCCCCACTGATTATTAGTTAAACCAATCGGGCTTTTACGGGCAGTGGATCTCCCACCTAACTCCCTCGCATTCGCCGAATTTTGAGGTGGGAGTCTTACTGCCCACAAATAGCGGGACAAAAAATGCAGATAAGGGTTAATCCTCATCTGCATGTATCATTTACTTTTATATAAAATGAAAGACGCCTGCAAAGCAGGCGTCTGATGCGTTTACGGCGAAAGACCAGGCGACCACATTCGCGTGTTTAGCACTTAAGCATATCTCTCGACTTACGTAAATTAGCTCATCGCTTTGCTAATATAACATTAACAAGGTAGAAGCGCAATATATTTCTAAATATATTTTTCTTCCTCTTTCAACCAATTGAAATTTATGTAAATTATAAATTGATTAATGTAATATATATGTTACAATTAATACTATAAATATAAACAGGGGATGAATGCCTTGAAAAAAATTAAAGATGAACGCCTCATACTCCAAATGTTAAAAAACATACGTATTGCCTTTCTTTTTCAATCAATTGGTATAATCGGAATTTTAGGCTATATCGGATTCACAGAAGGAATGGATCAAATTACGAAATCTCCATTGTGGTTATTATTTATTCTTACAAGTATTGTACTTAGTTATTTACAGTTAAGCGTTTCTATCGATGTAGAAGAAAGCGAAAATGAAATAAAGTTAACTCCTTATTACAAAATTATTTTGCGCTCTCTTATTGTAGGAATTATCATGGCTATTATTTATATCATTTTCAGTCCAGAAAGACCTCTATTTGAAGCTATTTTAACAGGTGGTATTCTCTTCATATGCTTTTTAGCGTCTTACTCCGTTAGTTATTTTATAAAAAAACGACGTTTACAAGACGAAGATGAATAAAGAGGAAGGGCTATCCCTTCCTCTTTGATTTGTTATCGCATAGTACCAGTCAGGCCGTAACGAATGTCTCGGAACATATTTGTTATGTCACGATTAAAATCGTTTGTAGCTGTGCCGTTACGTAAACGCGTACTCATTGCATCGACACGAGTAAACATGTCATTTCTTACAGAAACATATACGTTTCTATTTCCAACTTCATTCACAACAGCTTGACGAATTTCGTTCGCCATCGCTGTTTCATTCGTCGCTGTATTACGTGGTTTTACCGCAATCGCTACATCGTTTCCATATACAACTGTAGAAACTCGGTCTACGTTATTCATACGTTTCACACGATTCGTAATTTTCTCCGCAGTTTTACCATCATTGTTAATGTATGAATTGTTCATTGTAATATTACGAGTTGGGTGTGGATTAGCAATTTGCCCATTGTAATTTACATCACGGTAATAATTATTATATCCTGTATCGTTACGACCGTTTCTATATGTTACATAATCTGTAGAACGATCGTTACGCGCTACATTATCACGATACTGGTGTGTATCATTATAAGATGTACGCTCGTAATTGTAGTTACGTCCATCCATCGCATTATTATCTTTTGGTGTACCACATGCAGCTAATGCACTGGTAACTAACAAAGAAGCAGCAATAACTTTTACTTTCGTATTCAATACAAAAACCCCCTCTGTTAGAATGAACTTCTCTTTCGAAAAGCTCCCCCTTATGATGAGTAACAGAGAGGGTTTTTACACTGTTAATATTTCACTAGGAATTTTCTAGCACTTAATGTAAATTCACCATATTCCTGACTATCATGAATACAAAAAAGGTGGGAATAACCCCACCTTTTTTTAAACTTCCTCTTCGTCCTCTTCTTCTGAAACTGGTTCTCCAAATACGTTTGGTGGGTCCGGCTGATAATACATCGTTCCTGGCTGTGGTGCATATGCTGGCTGAGTTGGTTGATAATATAAAGGATTAGCATATTGTGGTCCACCCGGTTGTGGACTATATAACCTACTTTCTCCTCCGCATCCACAATCTTCTTCACCTTGCACGAGTGGCGGCATATTATTATCCATTGGCATCATATTTGGATTTGGCATAGAAGTATATTGCGGCGCCATTTGTTGATACGGCATTTGATTGTATGGATTTTGTTGCTGATACGGCGGATATGGCGGCATCATTGGCTGTTGATATGGCATCATGTTTGGCATTTGATTGTTATCCATTATCGGCATCATGTTTGGCATTTGGTTGTTATCCATTATCGGCATCATGTTCGGCATTTGATTGTTATCCATTATCGGCATCATGTTCGGCATTTGATTGTTATCCATTATCGGCATCATGCTCGGCATTTGATTGTTATCCATTATTGGCATCATGTTCGGCATTTGGTGGTTATCCATTATCGGCATCATGTTCGGCATTTGATTGTTATCCATTATTGGCATCATGTTCGGCATTTGATTGTTATCCATTATTGGCATCATGTTCGGCATTTGATTGTTATCCATTATCGGCATCATGTTCGGCATTTGGTTGTTATCCATTATCGGCATCATGTTCGGCATTTGATTGTTATCCACTATCGGCATCATATTTGGCATTTGGTTGTTATCCATTATCGGCATTATATTTGGTGGTTGATTGTTATCCATTATTGGCATTATATTTGGTGGTTGATTGTTATCCATTATTGGCATTATATTTGGTGGTTGATTGTTATCCATTATTGGCATTATATTCGGCACTTGAATATTAGGCGGTATTACTTGCGGGATAATAACACTTTCTTTTGATACGTTTGGTGAGACTATGTTCCCTACATTCTCTTTCTTCACTTGCGGCGACACTATATTCCCTACATTCTCTTTCTTCACTTGCGGCGACACTATATTCCCTACATTTTCTTTTTTCACTTGCGGCGACACTATATTCCCTACATTCTCTTTCTTCACTTGCGGTGACACTATATTCCCTATATTTTCTTTCTTCACTTGCGGTGACACTATATTCCCTATATTTTCTTTTTTCACTTGCGGTGACACTATGTTTCCTATATTGTCTTTTTTCGTTTGCGGAGAAATGACATTGTTAGGTTTCATTTTATTAATTTGAGGAGCAATTAACTCGCTTCCCTTTTTTATTACGTCTGAAATCTTATATTCTTTTTTCGCTTTAATTGGTGGTTGCGGTGGCTGTGGTAACACATTGATAGAAAATTTAGTGTTTTCTTTCGTAGTAGGTTTTAGTTTTTCTACTTTCTCTACAACAGGTGGTTTTTGAATGACAGGTGGCTTTTCAACTGGCTTCTCTTTTTGAATCGGAATTTCTTTTTGTACTTCTTTTTGTGGCTTCACTTGCACTTCCTTTTGCGGCTTCACCTGTATTTCTTTTTGCGGTTTTATCTGCATTTCTTTTTGCGTTTGTTGCATAGCTGGTTGTTGTGTAATAGGTGTTGATTGATACGTGATCTCATCTTCATCTTCTATTGCAAGTGGCGTTGGTGTTGATGCAAACTCTTTTTGCTGCACCTCTTTTACATATTGTTTCGGGGGCGCTGAACCCGATCCAGTTTGTTGTTTCACATGAACGCTATGCGATGGCACTTTAATTTTCATCCCTGGCATAATTAGGTCTGGATTGCTAAGCTGTGTATTTGTTTTTTTTAGCGTTTCAAAATCCACTCCGTACTTTTTTGCAATTTTCCAAAGGGTCTCCCCTTTTTGCACGATATGAATTTTCAAATTTTCCCCCTCCTGTATAACTTATCTATAAGTAAAAACACTTTGAAGTAACACTTTCTAAACAACATTAACTTCTTTTACTTTTATCACTTCTTCTATTTCCAATATGATTCGAAGTGGAATAAGCATAGAAAAACCGCAATGATTTCCTCAACACAATGTATGCCTATTTCATCCTTGTTATGATTATATGTACGAAAAAAAGCAACGGAAATCCCGCTGCTTTAAACGCGCTCTAACATACGATTTAATGCAAGAACTGCCTCTTCTGTTACTTGTTTCTCTACACGAATAACGTTAATTTGTTCTCCTCTTTCTATGTTCTCAAGTGCCCATAACAGGTGAGGTAAGTCAATTCGGTTCATCGTTAAGCAAGGACACATAAACGGATTTAGCGAAATAATTTCTTTATCTGGATGTTGCTGAATAATTCGGTTCACTAAATTCATCTCTGTACCAATCGCCCACTTACTTCCCGCCGGAGCTGCTTCAATCATATCAATAATATATTTCGTTGATCCTGCATAATCAGAAGCAGCAACCACTTCATAACAACATTCAGGGTGAACAATAATATTCATATCCGGATGATTTTTTCGCACATTTTCAATATTTTTCACAGTGAAGTTTTGATGAACAGAACAATGGCCTTTCCATAAAATCACTTGAATTTCTTCTATATCTCCATCGTACTCTAATGAATCTGTATGCGGGTTCCACACTGCCATTTTTTCTAACGGAATACCTAAATCATACGCTGTATTTCTTCCTAAATGTTGGTCTGGTAAAAAGAAGAGACGCTCTTTTTGTGTAAACGCCCAAGACACCATTTGTTTTGCATTAGAAGAGGTTACTGTTGCCCCTCCATTACGACCACAAAACGCTTTGATCGCAGCTGTTGAATTTACATACGTTAATGGAATCATCGTATCCCCAAATAATTTCGCGAGCTCTTTCCACGCTCTTTCTGTTTGTTCAATATCTGCCATATCTGCCATAGAACAGCCGGCACGCATATCTGGTAAGATGACAATTTGATCATCTGTCGTTAACATATCTGCCGTTTCTGCCATAAAGTGCACACCACAAAACACAATATATTTTGCCTCTTTATTATTCGCTGCAACTTGCGCGAGTTGAAGTGAGTCCCCTGCTGCATCTGAAAATTGCACCACTTCATCTTTTTGATAATGATGTCCTGGAATAAATAGTAATGCCCCCATTTTTTCTTTAATTTCACGGACACGCTCTTCCATCTCTAATGTAGACATCGTTTGATAACGCTCTGGTAACATTACTTCGATTGGCTGAACTTTCTCTAAAATACCCATTTATGATTCTCCCCCTCTAAACCACTCTCATTAGGCCTCAATATTAAAACTAATATCAAGTGCTTTCACTGAATGTGTTAACGCTCCAAGTGAAATATAATCTACCCCTGTTTTTCCGTATTTTGATAAATCTTCAATTGTAATACCACCTGAAGCCTCCGTAACGATGACACTTGGTACAATTTTTGAAAACTCACGAATCTCTTCTGGCGTACGATTATCGAACATAATAACATCTGCACCGGCCTCTACTGCTTCTCTTACTTGCGCCTCTGTCTCTGTTTCGACTTCTACTTTCACCATATGTCCCAATCTTTCTTTCACCGATGTAACAGCTTTTGTAATCGAGCCAGCAAAAGCAATATGATTGTCTTTAATCATGACACCATCATATAAACCGAATCTGTGGTTAAATCCGCCCCCGCATACTACAGCATATTTATCAAACATACGTAGTCCTGGCATCGTTTTTCTCGTATCACAAATGCGTGTATGACTGCTATCTAAAGCAAAAACCGCCTTACGTGTCATCGTCGCTATCCCGCTCATACGCTGAATAACGTTTAATATAACGCGCTCTGCCGTTAATAATGATGCGATTGGGCCTTGCACGGTTGCAATTATTTCGCCTTTTTCTACAAGATCCCCATCTTTTTTATGAAGTTCAACTTCAATTCTCTGATCAATTAATTTAAATCCTTCTTCAATTACTAAGCACCCTGCAAATACCCCTGTATCCTTTACAAGAAACGTTCCTTTCGCAAGTGCATTATCGGGAAAGATAAGCTGAGATGTTACATCTCTTTCTCCTATATCTTCTAGAAAAAATCGATTTAATGCTTCCTTAACTTTTAACGTATTCATAAAACCCCTCTTCCCCTTATTAAACAAGTTGTAGTTTTCTTCTCACTCGGATAATCTCTTTTTTTACGCTATTTCTTTCTGGATAATCAATGCGATAATGACCACCAACACTGTCTTCTCTTTGCAAAGCTGATACTGTTATAAGCTCACAAACTGTTAACATATTAATAAGCGTTATCTCTTCATTTGTAAGTGCATCATATTGTAAGATCATATTTCGCACACCGTACCTACTAAACCATCTCTGAGCATATGATAAATTTTTCTCAGTTCGCACAATCCCAACATATTTCATCATGCATTCTTGTATTTCTTCTTTCAACGGTAAATCATTAAGAGCTATAAAACTTTTCCCTCTCTCTTCCGGCACATTTTTTCTTTCCTCTGCTGGCTTAGCTAAAATGTGTTTTCCTATTCGTCTTCCAAACACAAGACCTTCTAATAATGAATTACTCGCCAATCTATTCGCACCATGAACTCCATTACAAGCCACTTCACCGACCGCATATAAGTTTGAAATGGACGTCTCTCCGTCACAATTCGTCTTCACGCCGCCCATATGAAAATGAGCGCCCGGTACGACCGGAATAGAATTTTCTTTTAAATCAATACCATTCTTTTTACATAATGATGAGACGGTCGGAAAACGTTGTTCAAAGTTTTGAATGGTTTCGATGTTTAAGTACACTTTTTCACCTGCAAGAAGTTGTTCATGAATAGCCCTTGCCACTACATCACGTGGTGCGAGATCTTTCCCGGGATGTATATCCATCATAAAACGCTGTCCTTTTCCATTTATAAGGACAGCTCCTTCACCACGGACTGCTTCAGAAACGAGACCACAACATCGCCCGTCCACGTATAACATCGTCGGATGAAATTGTACAAATTCTAAATCAACAAGTTCCCCCCCAGCTCGATATATCATCGAAAGTCCATCGCCTGTAATTGTCTCATCATTCGATGTAAAGGCGTACAAACCACCTATTCCTCCTGATGCTAACACCGTATTATCAGCATAGTAACGCTTCAGCTTCCCTTCACTATTTCGCGTTAAAGCTCCTATGCATTTATTATTTTCTATAATAAAATCGAGCACCATTTCATGCTCAACGACAGTAACGTTCGGAACTACTTCTTGTATTAAATGCTCTAACAGATTTTTACCAGTTGCATCTCCTCCGGCATGTAAAATGCGCCGTTTTCGATGCGCCCCTTCTTTACCAAGGTGGATCCCTTTTTCATCCCCATCAAATTTCATTCCATTCGTAATAAGCTTACTTATTTCTTTCGGTCCCTCTTCAACTAAATAACGAACTGCTTCTTCGTTGTTATAATGGCAACCTGCCACTAATGTATCTTCAAAATGCCCACTCGGATCGTCATATGTAGCAACTGCTGCTGCAATTCCTCCTTGAGCTAAATGTGTATTATTATTACGTCCTGTTTTTTTTGTGATAATTATCACATTCTTTTCGTGACAAAGCTCTTTCGCAACACGAAGCGCCGCAACGCCACTTCCAATAATCAAGACATCTGCACTTGGCATAATTGTTGCCTCCCACTTTACACTTTCCAACTGTCTTGACACCTATATTTACATAGTTTTAAAATAATGACAAGAGTTTTTTTACAATTCTTATTTTCACTACCATTCTAAAAACGAAAACAAATGTCACTCTTACCGAAGAGAGGAAATTACATGATGATATATCTAGATTATGCAGCGACAACACCTATGAGCGAAGAAGCTTTAGAAACATATGTAGAAGCAGCAAAGAAATATTTCGGAAATGAACAAAGTTTACACGATATCGGCGGAAGCGCATCATCTTTATTGCAAGTTTGTAGAGAAACATTTGCAGAAATGATTGGGGGTAAGGAACAAGGTGTATTCTTTACAAGCGGCGGTTCAGAATCTAACTACCTTGCGATTCAATCCCTTCTAAATGCTAGAAATGGAAAGCACATTATTACGACACCTATGGAACACGCATCGATTCGAAGTTATTTTCAATCCTTACAATCGCAAGGTTATACTATTACTGAGATTCCTGTTGATAAAAGTGGGATAATTCATTTAGTAGATTTAGAAGCGGCTATTACAGAAGATACTGCTCTAGCAAGTATACAGCACGGAAACTCTGAAATCGGGACCGTTCAAAACATTGCAGAGATCGGAGCACTTTTAAAAAAATATAATGTTTTATTTCATTCGGATTGTGTTCAAACGTTTGGTAAACTTCCAATAGACGTTAAAGCGCTGGAGATTGATAGCCTCTCTGTTTCAGCCCATAAAATATACGGACCAAAAGGAGTTGGAGCTTGCTATATAAATCCGCAAGTTCGCTGGGAACAAGTATTTCCAGGAACTTCTCATGAAAAAGGCTTTCGCCCTGGTACAGTGAACGTTCCTGGAATCGCTGCTTTTTTAACAGCCGCAGAGCATATATTAAAGAATCAAAAGGAAGAGAGCTTTCGTTTTAAACAATTACGATCTTATTTTTTAGAGCAATTACAAACACTTCCTCTAGAAATTGAAGTGAAAGGACATTCTACTTCTTGTTTACCACATATTATTGGGGTTACAATAAAAGGAATAGAAGGTCAGTATACAATGTTAGAATGTAACCGTCATGGTATAGCCATTTCAACTGGAAGTGCTTGCCAAGTAGGTAAACAAGACCCTTCAAAAACAATGCTTGCAATTGGAAAAACGTATGAAGAGGCAAAACAATATGTCCGCTTTTCTTTCGGACATCACACAACGAAAGAACAAATTGATACAACTATTCATGCACTACACACAATTGGAAATCAATTTTATAGAGGTGTTAAATCATAATGAAACAAAATGATCAAAAAAAGATTTTAGGCGAAGAAAGACGACAACTCATCCTTGAGTGGCTTCTTGCTGCAAATGAACCGTTATCAGGGAATGAACTATCTAAAAAGACAAACGTAAGTAGGCAAGTTATCGTTCAAGACATTTCCTTACTAAAAGCACGAAATGAACCAATTATTGCGACTGCACAAGGATATTTATATTTAAAGCCACAAACAAGACAACAAGCTTTCGAACGCGTAATCGTATGCCAACATAAACCGGCAGAAGTACGTCAAGAACTTACTATGTTAGTTGACCACGGCGTTACGATTAAAGACGTAAAAGTTGAGCATCCTGTATACGGCGACTTAACAGCATCGATTATGGTAAGTAATCGCTTCGATGTAGAACAATATTTACAAAAAATCGAAAACACAAACGCTTCCTATCTTTCGCAACTAACAGATGGTATTCACTTACATACAATCGAAGCAGATTCTAAAGAAAAATTAGATGCTGCCTGTGAGGCACTAGATCGAGCTGGATTTCTCGTTTATTAATTAATGTACAGCACAGAGTTTTTCATCATTCTCTGTGCTTTTTTAGTGATATAATATTGAAATCAATTGTAAAGGAGATCAAATATGGGAATTGAACTCGTTCACTTTAGCACTGGTAAACCGAAACAAATGAAATATGGCGAAGATAAAGAAATGATAACAGGTATATGTAAAGATCCTACAGAAGAGGCCTTCCTCTCAAAAGACGGATTCCGTGGTGATGATGTAGCGGATTTAAAACACCACGGGGGACCTGATCGCGCAGTTTGTGTGTACCCACACGAGCATTACGCACTATGGGAAGAGGAATTTCAAACTACACTTCCAGCTTCCACATTTGGCGAAAACATTACCGTAACAAATATGTTAGAGCGTGATGTTTGCATCGGAGATACATATCAACTAGGCGAAGCAATCATTCAAGTAACACAAGCTCGCGTACCTTGTAGCACAATTTCAAAACGTGTCGGTATTCCTGGCATTTTACCACGCATTGTAGCAACTGGATATACTGGCTACTTATGCCGCGTTCTTCAAGAAGGTACTGTGCGTAAAGATTCTAAAATTACATTACTAGAGCGTCCATCAAACAATGTATCTGTTTTGTTCTCTAACGAAATTTATTTTCATAATAGGAAAGATAAAGATGGCATTGAGAAGGTTCTTGCTGTTCCAGAACTAGCCGAGATTTGGCGTGGTCAGTTAGAGGATCGTCTTGCGAAGTTAAAATAAATAGAATCCCACCATTTATAGGTGGGATTCTATTTATCTATCACAAAATGTATTATCCGATAAAATTATATCAGCGATTAGAAGGGAAATATCGACAGTTCATCCACCTCTCTTACAACCAATAAGAAGAATAACTCCCCAGCACTGTAACAGAAAAACCGAGTGCTTCAAGTTCCATCATTACGCCTGGCAATAATACGTCATCATATGCTTTATCTACGTCGATTAAGAAAAAGTAATTTCCAAGACCTGTTTTCATCGGGCGAGATTCGATTTTGGATAAGTTTAATTTTCTCCATGCGAAAGCTGATAACACTTGATATAGTGCCCCTGCGTAATCAGCGGGTAACGTTATCATAAGCGTCGTTTTCTCTCCTCGGTTTTCTCCGTTATTTGGGAGTACTGCTTTCTTTTTCTTATGGAGAACAAGGAAACGTGTATGATTGTTTTTATGCGTATGAATATCACGCCTTACAATTGTTAATCCGTATTTTTCTGCCGCTGCTTCATTTGCAATAGCTGCAATTTTTTCTTCAGGATGTTCTTTCACATATTGTGCAGCAGCGCTTGTTGATGTCATATCGCGAACGGTTACCCCTTTTAATTCCTCATTTAAAAATTTATGGCACTGTGCAATGGCATGCGGATGAGAATGTACAGCGTATACTTCTTTCCACACTTCTTCGTACTGCGGGTGTACGAGTAAATGCTGCTGAATTGGCACTGTAATTTCTCCTACAATGGAAAGTGGCTGCTCATGTACGAGATAATCAACCGTTATATTAACTGAACCTTCTATGGCGTTCTCTAACGGTACGACCGCATAATCTACATTTTCATTTGCAGCTGCATCAATACAATCCGGAATCGTTCGATACGGTACATGCTCTGCTTCCGGAAAAAAACGACTCACCGCCATATTTGTAAATGTCGCTTCTGGTCCTAAATATCCTACTCGAATCATCGTCTTTTCCCTCTTTTTCGTTTTCTTACTGTTATACCATACTTTTTAATATTCTTCTATGAGAATTTCGAATATTAAAAAAAGACTAGCATTCGCTAGTCTAAATGTTTCTTGTATTCTCTTTGAGCGAAGAAGAAATAGATGATACATGCAGCGATATAAAACAGAATAAACAATCCCACTTTTCTTAATGATCCGTCCATAAAAAGAGTATTATGAAACGTATATAATGCAACTGCACTATGCATACTCCCTACTATAATTGGCGCAAAAAATAGCATACACAATTGCCAACGAGAAATCTTCCACACTTCTTCCTTCGTCATTCCAAGTTTAGAGAGCGCCCCGTACTGCTTTCGATCGGATGCAATATTATGAAACCATTTAAAATATACGATACTACATGAAGTAAGGAAGAATAATATGCTAATGAATGAGCCTATAAATAGAGTAATATCACCACCTTCTTTCATATTCACATATAATTCCATATTACTTCGAAACGCATCATTTGTATCATGTTTCATATGTTTCCGTAAATCCGCGTTTAATTCCTTCGTATTTTCGATATTTGGTAATGTATACCCTCTATATATCATTTTTTCAGAATCCGGAATTGTATTTGCTATACTGTTAAAATCTTCATCATTCATGACAAAAAACAGACCATTAATGTATGAAGGGTGATAGTTAAATTGTACCCCTTCTTTCTGACCGTTAAATACGAATGGGTACGCTTGATTCATTACTTGCAATTGAATCTCTTTTTGATTATATACATTTGGATAATTGCGTTTATTATAATAGACAAGTGTAACTGTTCCTTTTTTAGGATAATACATTTTCTGTTTTTGTTTTCTTGCCTCTTGATTGTATTCACTTTCCTTTATAAGCGGCGCTACCTCTGTTTCTCCCTTATTGGACTGAAAGGATGCATACACTCCAACAAAACTCATATATTGAAAATTATCATATCCATATTGATGTAATAAGTTTTCAACCTTGTCTTTCTCGAAAACTTCATGAGCAGAAGTACCTTTTTCTATGTACGAAAACGAGTGTACTCCTCCGCCACGCCACATATCTTGCATGCTAGAAAAATATAAGAACACCATACCTGTCGCCGTAACGACAAACGTTGTTGCCATAGACAACAGAAAGAAAAAGCGACTATTTTCCTTCATTCGATGTGACAATTGATTCACTATAAATAAATACGGATATGTATACATAATCTTTTTATTTCGTTTTATCACTTCTAACAATTGGCTAACACCATGTGTAAAAGAAAAATACGTTCCAAAAAAGATAAGTATAGACACAGGGAAAAAGTATAATGCTATCGTTTGCATCGTCACTTGTAGTGCTAACGCATATCCACCCACTAAACAAGCAAAACCGAATAAACAAAGCCACTTTGATGTTTTCCTCTCCCGTTTATCTGTTCGAAATTCTTTCAATAACCGGATGATTTTTATATTCCATATACGTAAAGCACTTATAAAAGATAAGACAATAAAGACGACCATATATGTAACAAACGTTACACCAATCGCTCTCATGTCAAATATAACAGGAAGTTCTTTCGGAAGGCGAAGTAACATGCTAAACACCATAAAAAAGAGTTTTAAAAAGATCATACCAAGCCCGATACCGAAAATATTTGCGAAAATCCCGATCAATATTTGCTCGGTCATAATCACCCCTATTACGTTAGACTTCGTCGCTCCCATTAACATATATAATCCTAATTCTTTCTTACGTGCTTCTATAAAAATAGAAGTAGAATACAAAATAAATATGACGAAAAAAGAAATAATTATAACGTTACATATGATAAGTCCCCAGCGTACATTTTGATACCACATCGTCTCTTGCATATACGGATGTACAATGACAGACATGTATGCAAAAGAAGCAAATATCGCAAAACAACTACTTAAGAAAAACACTTTATAATTACGCCAATTCCCCTTTATATTTTGCAGCGCCAGTTGCTGAATGTTCATCTATCGTCCTCCTGTAACTTACTACACACATAAAAAGCTAGAGGTTTCCCTAGCTTTTTACGTGTTTTAAATATCCTCTTTGCGCGATCATAAAGTAAATGGCAGAAGCTAAAATATATGCTCCAATTACAATCGAACCTGATTTCCATAAATCGATATAAAGCATTTTCCCTAACGTATGAAGAGCAAACCCACTATGAATTGTACCGATTAAAATTGGGATAAAGAAGATAACACCCATTTGTCGAATTGCAATTTTACGAATTTCTTTATCTGTCATACCGATTCTCTTTAACGATTTAAATTGAATACGATCTTGTTCTTTATCGTTAAACCATTTAAAGTATGTCATACTACAAGCGAAGAAGAAGAACAGTACAGCTACAAAGAAACCGATAAACATCGTAATTGCTCCTGATTCTCTTATATTTTTATAAGCGAGCACCGAGTTATTTAATTCCTCTTGCTTATCTGGTGCAACTTCCTTTTTCAAATCTAACACAAGGTCTTCCGTACTTTTCCAGTCTTCTATATAATAACCGTAATATTTCGTCTTTTCTTCATCTGGTACGAGCTTTGCGTATTTCTCAAAATCTTGATCATTCACAATGAGATATTCACTATCATTAAAAACAGAAAATGGAGTTGGCTCATTTAATTGAACAGACTGCGTTTGTCCGTTAATTTTAAATTCATATGGTTTTGCAAGATCTACCTTCATCATATCTTTCGCCATATCCATTATGACCATCGTTGCACTACCTGGTGCATTATGAACTTCTCTAACTTGCTCCCTCTTTTGTTTACGTGCTTCAGCATTATATTCTTTTTCTGAAACAATCGCCATCGGTACTTCATGTTCACTGTTAAACATCGTGATTTTTTGAGTTCCAGGAAGTTTTACATACGTTACTTCTCGCGCTTCTTCAAATCCATGTTTTTTTATTAATTCTTTTGTTTTCCCTTCTTTTATGACATTATGCGTATGAATGCCTTTTTCCTCATACGAAATAGCATGCGGGGTACTAGTTACTGCCTTATAACTCATATCCTCAAAAAATACGTACAGTGTACCAACTGCCGAAGATACAACCGCCGTAATGATAGAAATTACAAATAGAAAACGAGCATTATCTTTCATTTTATAAATAAGATTGCTAAGTACGAACATGTTTGGATATGTATAAAAAGATCTTTTTCTTTTTTGCAGTGCTTTTAATACGACTGTACTACCTTGTGTAAACAGTAAATACGTTCCGCCTATCGTCAGCCCTACAATCGGTAAAAACAGTATGATAAAATTCATAAATGTCACTTGGAAGCTAAGTACATATGCAACAATAATACATCCTATACCAACTACACATAACGATGTAAATGCAAAAGGTTCTACTTTTTGTTTTCTTGCTTCTCTTAATAAATCAATAATTTGCAAGCGCCCTACTGTCCAAACACTAAACAATGATAGGATTAAAAATAGAATAAAGTATACACCAGCTGTAATAAGAATTGCTTTACTATTCCATACGAGTGGAAGTGTTTTATCTATTTTCAATATTACGCTTAATGCTTGGAAAAATAATTTTGAACAAAGCATGCCAAGCCCAATACCTACTACAATTGCAATACTACCTAACATAAGCTGTTCTAATATAATCATTCGGCCAAGTTGAGATTTTGTTCCGCCTATTAATGTTAATAGACCAAACTCTTTTTTTCTTGCTCGTAAAAATGTTGAATTCGCATATAAAATAAAGAGTGCTGAGAAGATGACTACAATATAATTCATCGATTCTAGCCCTTTTGAGATCATATCCCTCATACTAATATTACCGCTTACGACATCTGGATGATAAATGAAGGAAGCATACATGAAAAATACGACAATCGATAAACAGCTACTAATAAGAAACGCTTTATAATTACGCCAATTTCCTTTTACGTTATTAAGCGCGAGCTGGCGAAAGTTCATGATATTCTCCTCCTAGCATCGCAAGTACATCCAGAATTTCTTGGAAAAAGGCTTGTTTCGTTCTTCCCTTATGTATTTCTGAGAAAATTTCTCCGTCGCGAATGAAAAGAATACGTTCGCAATAACTCGCCGCTACTGGATCGTGCGTTACCATTGCAATTGTCACTTTCTTTTGTTCATGTAAATCTTGCAACGCGCTCATTAATGATTTTGCTGACTTCGAATCTAAGTTTCCAGTTGGCTCATCCGCTAAAATTAGCGTAGGTTCATGAATGATTGCTCTCGCTGCTGCTGCACGTTGTTGTTGTCCGCCTGACACTTCATATACTTTTTTATTTAAAATTTCTTCGATGTTTAAAAACTTTGCAATCTCAAGCACTTTCGCATCGATTTCATTTACAGATTTCTTCGCCATTACAAGTGGTAAAATGATATTTTCTTTAATCGATAACGTATCAAGTAAGTTAAAATCCTGGAAGATGAATCCTAAATGTGTACGACGAAACTCCGCTAATTTTGCAGCACGCATTTGATTAATTTCTTCACCATTTACAAGCACATGACCTGAAGTTTGCTTATCAATTGTTGCTAATAAATTTAAAAGCGTTGTTTTTCCGCTTCCTGAAGGCCCCATAATCCCTACAAACTCGCCTTCTTCAATTTTAAAATTTATATCATTTAAAGCAGTCGTCGCTACTGAACCTTTTGATTGGTACACCTTTGTTAACCCTTTTACTTCAAGAACACTCATTTCTAATCCCCCTACGTGTTTTCTTCTTACATTTACTATAAGAAAAATAAGAAAAAGAAACGAGTGATTTCCCTTACAAAACGTTTTGTTATCTTACAGTTTTGTCATTTTTCTCATTAATGTATGATATTCTTCATCTTTTGCAAATTGGAACGTAACTGTTGTTCCTTCCCCTTCAGTTGATTGTACATACACTCCATGATGTAAATTATCGCAGATTTCCTTCGTAATATATAAACCCATACCTGTCGCTTCCCTTGTTTTACGGCCGTTTATTCCCGTAAAGAACGGATCAAATATACGCTTTACATCTTGCTCAGGAATACCAATTCCATTGTCCTTAATATGTAATAACACCTTTTGATCTTTCTCTTCAATTTGAAATTGAATTTCTTTTTTCTCTGCTTCTGAAATTTTTGTATACTTAATTGCATTCACAACAATTTGGCTCATCGCGATACTAAGCCACTTTCTATCAGACGCAATCATACAAGTCTCTTCTTCAAACATCATTTTCGGAAATACAGAAGATTGAATGAACGACTTCCGATTTTCATTAATAATATCTCGAATGACCTCTATAACATTTACTACTTCTACTTTATAGTCTTTCGAAAATTGATCTAACCTTGCCATATGTAACGCTAAATCTAACCCATTTAAAATACGGTTATTTTCTTCACGAATACTTTCAATCGTTCCCCTTGCTTCACGGTGTTCCTTACCATATTTCTGTAACAATAATTCAATAACGGATACTGGTGTTTTCATTTGATGGATCCACTGGTTCATAAAAATCATTTGCTGTTGCTCTTTTGCATGCTGCTTATGAACCTCATTCATATATTGCTGCCTTAATAGCGTAAACGCTTCAACGACCAGTTCTTGCTCTGCTGTATAAGAAGTATCAATAAGTAAAGAGTCATGTAATGTATGTCCACCGGCAATATACTGTTCTATTCTCTTTAAAAACACACTTCGTTTTCGATAATCGTAAATAAGGTATACACTAAACACAACTGTCCCTAATAAAAGTCCGTATAACCATGTACTCCAGTCCAGCGCACGCTTTTCTAAAAGGCTTTGCAGCTGCAATACGAGTCCAAATAAACAAAGGCTTACAATATAAGTAATAATTAAAGAAAAGCGGTCTATGAGGTAATTTTTAACCTTCATGCCCTTCGCCCCACTCAGTAAGAAGAGCATAACCGTACCCACGCTTTGTGACAATTGCATTTTTAATGCCTAACTCCTCAAGTTTCTTCCTTACACGCTTTACATTCACGGTTAATGTATTATCATCAACAAAAGCTACTTCATCCCATAAAGCCTCTAACAGCTCTTCACGTGTCGCGTATTGATTTGCTTGTTTCATTAAACATTCTAATAAATAAAACTCATTTTTTGTAAGTTCCGTTTGTTGACCTTTCCACTCTACCGTGTGCTGTGATGGGAATAATAACAATCCATTAACACCTAAGCAGTCACTTTCCGCGGCCAAAGCATACTCACCATACCCGCGGCGGAGTGCACTTTTCACCTTTGCCATTACGATATCTAAATGGAATGGCTTCGTAATGTAATCATCTCCGCCATTTTCAATCGCCATTACTTGATCCATTTCCCCTGTTCTTGCAGAAACAAAAATAATCGGCGCATTCGATACAGTGCGGATTTGGCGGCACCAGTAGAAGCCATCAAAGTATGGTAAATTAATATCAAGTAACACAAGATGAGGACTTACTTTTACAAACTCATCTTTTATATGCCGTAAATCGCTCACTCTGAAAGATTGATATCCATACCTTTCTAAATGCTCCTCTAATATCTCTGCAATTTTTTCATCATCTTCTACAATTAATATTTTATACATATTCCTTTTCTCCCCATAAAATATTCTTCTAAAATCACTCCTTTTTCTATTATAAATTGAAACTTTAATCAATGGGGATTTTTTCCTATATCGACTTATGGTTCTCCTATATGAATTGGGTTTTTACTGGACTCAAATAACGAAAAAAAAGACCGCCATATTTCGGCAGTCTTAATCGATAAATTCAAATTGATATTCAAGAATTTTCACAATATCTCCGTCTGTTGCACCACGTGCACGAAGGGCTTCATCAATACCCATTCCACGCATTTGACGAGCAAATCGGCGTACAGATTCATCACGTGAGAAGTCTGTCATCTTGAATGTTTTCTCAATGTCATAACCAGAAATAACAAATGTGCCATCACTTTCGCGTGTAATTTCAAAATTAGATTCAGATTCAAATTTGTACATTACACTTGCTTCAGATTCTTCTACATCATCGTACATTGGGAATTCTGGTGTTGTTTCTAATAAGTTCGCTACTTCAAATAGTAAGTCACGAACACCTTGTTTCGTTACAGCTGAGATTGGGAAAATTTTCACTTCGTCTCCCAATTTCTCTTTAAATGCTTGTAAGTTTTCTTCTGCATCTGGCATATCCATTTTGTTTGCAACAACAACTTGTGGACGCTCAGTTAAACGCATATTGTATTCTTTTAGTTCATTATTGATTGTGACATAATCTTCATATGGCTCACGTCCTTCTAAACCAGACATATCGATAACGTGTACGATTACACGTGTACGTTCGATATGACGTAAGAATTGGTGTCCAAGTCCAACGCCGGAGTGTGCGCCTTCAATTAGTCCAGGAAGGTCAGCCATAACGAAGCTGCGGTTATCACCAGTTTCAACAACACCAAGATTCGGAACGATTGTTGTAAAGTGATATTCTGCAATTTTCGGACGCGCTGATGATACAACAGATAATAATGTAGATTTACCTACACTTGGGAATCCAACAAGTCCAACATCTGCTAGCACTTTAAGTTCTAGCGTGACATCACGTTCTTGACCTGGTTCCCCGTTCTCAGCGATTTCTGGCGCTGGGTTCGTCGCTGTTGCGAAACGTGAATTACCACGGCCACCACGGCCACCTCTTGCGATTACAGCTGTTTGTTCATGCGTTACTAAATCGGCAAGAATTTCACCTGTTTTTTCATCTTTCACTATTGTTCCTGGTGGAACCTTTACGATTAAATCTTCAGATTTACGACCGTGCTGACCTTTACTCATTCCGTGCTGACCGCGATCAGCTTTGAAATGACGTTGGTAGCGGAAGTCCATTAATGTACGTAAGCCTTCCTCAACAACAAAAACAACATCTGCACCTTTACCACCGTCGCCACCTGCTGGGCCACCTTTAGGTACATACTTCTCACGACGATACGCAACCATTCCGTTACCACCGTCGCCGCCTTTTACATATATCTTGACCTGATCTACAAACATTATTTCACCACACTTTTTTCGATTAGTTGTAATATAACTGAGACTTCTTCGTCTCGTACTGTATAAGAAATGGAATACCATTTATTGTTTTCGTTCGCAAGCCACGTTTGTAGTTCTTCTACATTCGTTAGCTTTCCACGAAAATCAAAAAAGAAACGAGCATTCTCCGCGTCACTTTCAATTGTGATACAAACATAATTTTCAACATATACGTCTAAACTATGCTGAAGCATTAAGAAAAACTGATTCGTCCATGTACATACAGTCTCATCTAGATGAGATAAGTTATGTAATTTCCCTAATACTTCGTACTCCAATAAGCACGGTTGCTGTTTCCAATTATATGTTAAAATCCACTCTGAAAATAAAGGCATTGATAGCCCCATCAGATTGGATTCTTGTCTCGCTTCTTGGACAAAACGATCGATGAGCCTATGAATCTCTTCCACTTTTCCAAGGGAAAGATTTCCTTTAACCATCTGCAAACGATTGAGCCAATCATGTCTCGAGTGGCTCAACGCATCTATAATTGTCCATTTTTCATTCATTTAGATACCCCTTAATATAGAAAAACTCTAACCTGCACTCAGGTTAGAGTTTTCCGTGAGTTCTTATGCTTCTTGAGCAACAGGATATACGCTCACTTGTTTGCGGTCACGACCAAGACGCTCAAAGCGTACTACGCCGTCAACTTTCGCGTATAAAGTGTCATCGCCACCACGACCAACGTTAACACCTGGATAAATTTTTGTACCGCGTTGACGGTAAAGAATTGAACCACCTGAAACCGTTTGACCATCTGCGCGTTTAGCACCAAGACGTTTTGACTGAGAGTCACGACCGTTCTTTGTACTACCTACACCTTTCTTAGATGCGAAAAACTGAAGATCTAATCTTAACATACGTTACACCTCCTGCACTTTTTCTATTAAACGGATATACTTTCCGTAATCAAGTTCAATCGTCTTAAGTGAAACAACCAATCCTTCTAAAAGTATTTGTGCTTTTTCTGCTGTATGAACGTCTAAATCATTAGGCAATTCATACGTCAAGAATCCGCCATCACTTCCGAGTTCAATAGTTGCCTGCACATTACAAAGTTCTTCCACTGCATTTATAGAACCAAACACAACCGCTGTAGTTCCAGCACAGACAAGATCTTGTCCATGTGGCGCATAATTGGCATGTCCAGTCATTTTAAATGATCGGATACTTCCTAGTTTCGTGCGACTTATCGTAATCTTAATCATCTTAACCAGAATTAAGCGTTGATAGCTTCAACTACTAGCTTAGTGTAAGGTTGACGATGACCTTGTTTCTTACGATTGTTCTTTTTCGCTTTGTATTTGAAAACGATGATTTTCTTAGCGCGACCTTGTTTTTCAACTTTCGCAGTAACTGTTGCACCCTCTACAACTGGGCTACCAACTTTCACGTTTTCGCCACCAACGAAAAGAACTTTGTCAAAAGTAACAGTTTCACCAGCTTCAACATCTAATTTTTCAATGTAGATTGCTTGACCAGCTTCAACTTTAATTTGTTTTCCACCTGTTTCGATAATTGCGTACATACTTGCACCTCCTCTTAATTACTAAGACTCGCCAAAAACGAGGTAGACATAAAATGTCTTTAGGGAACCTGTCTTGTGCGGTTGTAGCATATAGCAGTTTAGGTGCTATAAACTATAACATAAAAATATTACCATGACTCATTGACTATTGTCAATGAATGTTCTGCTAACTATTTTTTCCGTTCTACAATTTCTTTCTTACTTCCAAAACGGATAATAGCGTACTTTTCGATAATATCATCTTTGAAATAAATTTCAAATGGAATATTTTTTTGTAATTCTTTTTGTGAAAAATGTTTTTGTACTTTTTTTGAAGCACCAATCAATACAGCTTCATCCTCTATATTACCATAAGTAATAAGCTCTCTCTCTAGCTCATACGCAATTGTTTCATTAGATATAACGTAACCTGTCGCTTTACAAGGCGCACACTCTTCTAATAATACGTCACGCAACGAATGTTTCTTGCGCTTACGCGTCATCTCTAAAATACCTAACTCTGTAAACCCAAGCACTCTTGTATATGTGCGATCATCTTGTAAAGCTATCATTAAACGCTCTCTTACCTTCTCTTTATCTTCCCGTCTTTTCATATTAATAAAATCAATTAATATCATCCCGCCAATATCACGAAGTCTTAATTGACGAGCAATCTCTTCAGCAGCCATTTCATTTGTGCGAAATACGGTATCTTGTAAATTTTGTTTTCCAGTAAATTTACCTGTATTCACATCAATTACAGTCATCGTCTCCATTTGTTCTACAATTAGATAGGCACCATTTGGTAGCCACACAATTTTTTGAAGTGCTTTCTCGATTTCACGATCTATTCCAAAATGGTTAAACATCGAAGATTTTTCATTATAAAAGGATACTCTTTCTTTCCCTACTTTTTCTTCTAATTCTTTTACTATACTTCTCGTATCTACAACTATTTTTTCAATTGTTTCAATTGGGTTCTCCTGAAATACACGATCTAAAAACGTCGCTGGTTGATGAAGTAGTAAGGGCGCCTTCCCTTGATCTTCTTTTCTTTTTAACTCTTCATATAACTGCTGCAACCCTTGCATTTCAGCTTGTATTTCATCGATCGTTCCTTTTTCAGAAGCAGAACGGAAAATGTATCCACCTGTCCCTTCTACTTCAATTCCCAGTAACTGTTGTCTTCTTTTATTATTTTTTATTTTCCGAGAAACAGCGCGCATTTCATCATAGGGCATGTAAACGACATATTTTCCGGTAAATTCTATCTTCGCCGTTAATTTTGGCCCCTTCGTATCAATTGCCTCTTTCACAACTTGTACAAGTATCGCCTGTCCTTCATGTATGCGATATGAAGATGGTACATCATCAAATGAAAGATATGCGTGTTTTTCTAATCCGATATTTACAAAGGCTGCGTTCATTCCAGCAATTGTTCTTACGATACGCCCAACATAAATATGTCCGACAATCTCCTGCTCTTCATTCCGTTTCCATAAAAGCTCTACAATTTTTTGTTTCTCTTCTATCGCAACACGCTTTTCCGAACCAGTGTAGTTAATATATAACGTCTTCAAAATTCTTTCCTCACTTTTCATTTCTTTTCCTTACAATATAAAAGGTTAGTGTCGTCGTCAACACTAACCAATTAATTCTTCAACAGATGAGGTTGTTCGTTTTTCAGCAAAATACGCATACAACAATTCATTTTCGTCCAATGTGTAATGCTCTTTATATTTTCCATGGACGATAATAGAGTGTTTATATCCTCTGCGAAATTTTGTGAAAATCGTATATAAATGATCTTCCGTTTTCACCTCAATAGGTGCTATTTTTTCAATATCTCTTTTATTCCCATAATAACGCTCTAATAAAAAACGCATAAATGCGTACCGTCTTTGTTTCCATTCTTGATATAAAGAAATCGCTAGAAAAACGAGTAATACCCACATCATAATGTTATTACTATTCCAAAGTAACTGCCATCCTAATATTACACTAAAAAAAACACATGACAATTTCATCATCTTTTCATGTGCTTGTAAATAGGGAAAACGATATGATAATACATTAAATAATACTTTTCCACCATCAAGTGGCCAAATAGGCAATAAATTAAACCCTAAAATAATGACATTATTCCATACAAAGAAATGGTACAAATCGTCAGTTACCCAGCCCGCTTTATACAAAATGTAAGCGACTGCAATCATCCATATATGCTGAATTGGCCCCGCCATAACGACAATTAATTCTTCTTTTAATGATTTATTCCCATGTTCTTCCATCTCAACTACACCACCAAACGGCAAAAGCTGAATTTGTTTAATACGCCAATTATAATACGCTGCGGCAAAAGCATGCCCAAGTTCATGAACTAAAACGATACAAAATAGTAATAGTAACTCTTTAAAACGTGCTGTAAAAATACCAATGACAATAATAACCCAAAACAACGGATGCACAGAAATTTTCGTGAAAACATCCCTATATTTAATCAAATGAAATCACCTGAATTGGATCAATAAATTTTTCATTCTTTTTTATTGCAAAATAAAATTTGCCATTTTTATTATTTTCATCATTACTCACTATTCCAATTTTTTGTTTCTTTGAAACGTAATCATATAATTTTACTGACATATCATTTAAATTTGCATACCATGACTCCGTACCATCAGCGTGCTGAATTTGAACTGTATTTCCAAGTTCCTCTTTCTTGCCCGCAAAAACAACTATACCTTCATTTACTGACTCCACCGTTGCATTTGTAGCCGTTTGAACAAATACACCCTGGCCGTTTTTTTGAAATCCTTGCATCACCTTTCCAGAGGCAGGAATCGCATAATCCTTTTGCTGAATAGCCTCTTCTTTTTTCTCATTTGGAGAAAAGAACACGAGAGGTTTTCCAAACTGATTTTCATACCATTTTGATATAGTAGCAAATTGAAATTCTTCTTGCATAACTTTTTCTGTAACAGCTCTAGTACCATCAAAAGAAGAAGGTGCGTTCTTAAATAAAATAGCAACCGAAAGAACTAATATTGCTGATAGCAAAACTTTGAAGAGAAAAACTTCTTTTCGAAATAGAGGATGAATTTCCTTCTCCCCCTCTTCAATAAAGACCGTTTCGCTATCAAAATCTCCTCCCGCAAAATACTGCTCTTCTTCTAGCAATTCTTGCTCTGCTTTCCTTTTCGCAATCCGCTTTTTAATTTCTTCCACACGTCTATTCTTCATACTGTCTCCTTTCTTTCGTTAGCCTTATTCAAATAGAAACAGTTATATACAGTTTGTACATATGTATGAGTTATAGAAGGAAGATATTCATGCGAAGAAAAAAGAAAGCACTCCGCATTTATGCGAAGTGCTTTTAACGGATTCCAAAGAAATTTTTCATCTTTGTAAATACCGATACTTTTTCTTGTTCAAATGCTTGTAATGGTACATTCTCACCTAACAAGCGTCTTGCAATATTACGATAAGCTATTGCTGCTTTCCCACTAGGTTGCAGCGCTACAGGTTCACCTGTATTCGTAGCACGAATAACTTCATCATCATCCTCGACAACTCCAAGAAGCTCGATTGACAGTGTACGTACGATTTCATCAACGTCTAACATATCCTGTTCATGAAGCATATGACTACGCACACGGTTAATGACAAGTTTCGGTGGTTCAATATCCTCTTTCTCTAAAAGCCCGATAATACGATCCGCATCACGCATTGAGGATACTTCTGGTGTTGTTACAACGATTGCTTTATCCGCACCTGCTACTGCATTTTTAAACCCCTGCTCAATCCCCGCAGGACAATCAATTAATATGTAATCATAATCTTGACGTAATACTTGTATTAATTCATCCATTTGTTCAGGTGTTACCGCCGATTTATCACTCGTTTGTGCTGCAGGTAATAAATAAAGATCATCAAAACGCTTATCTTTAATAAGAGCCTGAGGTAAACGACAACGCCCTTCAACGACATCAACAAGATCAAATACAATACGATTTTCTAGCCCCATTACTACGTCTAAATTGCGTAAACCGATATCTGTATCAATTAAACACACTTTTTTTCCAGATAACGCAAGGGCTGTACCAATGTTCGCAGACGTTGTAGTTTTACCTACTCCGCCTTTTCCAGATGTAATTACTATTGCCTCTCCCACAGCTATACAATTCCCCTTTCTAACTTTGTTAAATTAGGTCTAAGATGAGTGAGAAGTTGCAGGCGATCGACAACAATGTGATTATTCTCATTAATGTACGCACATTCTGCCGCCTCTGCTCCGTCTTCTTTCTCTTCCGGAGCCCGCATTGTCACATCACTAATTCGGAGTTGCATAGGATTCATAATAGATGCAGCAATAACAGCTTCTGAATCTCCATCATACCCCGCATGTGCAATTCCTCTTAATGATCCCAAGACAAAAATATTCCCCCCAGCGATAACCGTTCCGCCTGGATTAACATCTCCAATTAATAATAAATTGCCTTTTACATGTAACACTTGTCCAGAGCGAACAATTTTGGAAATAGGGACAATTTCTGTTTCTTCTTTCCAAGCTATTGCTTCTGCTTTTGTTATAACATCACTTTCGATTGATTCTACAACAAGGTTCTTCTTATTGCGAATTAACGTACGAATCTCTTCTTGTTGTACTTCTGTTAAATAGCGATTTCCTACTTTAACACGCACTTCAATTAAAGACCGTCCGTCACTCTCATAGTAATGTGTAGAAAGCTTTTCATCCAATTCTTTTAGTAGCTCAGAGAATGAACAGCAATCATCTAAATGAAGTGTTATTCCATCTTTTGTCCCTTTTATCGTTACATTTTGTTGCTTTTTTTCTTCCACTAAAGTTCACCCCACCGATTCAATTCGACATAAAATTAGAAAATCCTTTTTTCTTTTTCTTCTATCGCTTTTGAAAGACGCACTAAATATCGTCTCAGTGGGAAACAAACTATTAATAAGAAAATTCCATTTAGCAATAAAGTAGCAAGGAGACGATCTGTGAAAAAGACAGATGCTGACATGTGAGTACGTCCTAACAAAGTTAAAAACCCATACACATAATACTCTAATGCTGCAATGCCAGCCAGTACGATAGAAGCGACAATAAATAAATTCAATTGTAATACTTTCATCACACTATAAACTAAATAAGCTAAAATCGGATAAGCAAATATATATATACCGACAAGTTCCGTGTATACGGTATCAAATAAGAAACCAAATAATAGTCCGTAGTAAATCCCTTGAACCGGACTATAGTACACTGTAATAAAACATAACACAATTATAAAGAAATGCGGTGCTGCTATACTGCCTTTCCAAAAGACGTCTGTTGGAACAACAGTAGAGAACATATTTTCAAATAAAAAAACAAAAAGGAGCAAAAGAGGAAGAGCTGCTCTTTTTAAAATCGTCATCATCTCTTCTCTCCCTCCTATTCTAACGGCGCTGTAGGCATATCACGTTTTGCAACTATAATATGCTCTACATCATTCAAATCAGCGGATGGTTTTACATAAGCCGTTTTTGTTAAACCGTATGGATCTGGCTGAACATCAACAATTTTCCCAATCGCAAGACCTTTAGGGAAGATATCACCAAGTCCAGATGTTACAACTAGTTGATCTTTTTGTACCTCTGCATCAGAGCTAATCTTTGTGAAAAGAAGTAGTTGTTTTTCTTTATCGTAACCTTCAATTAATCCAAAGATATTTTCTTGTCCTTGTACAATAGCAGAAACACGGTTTGTTCGGCTCATCGAACTTAACAACTCTACTGAAGATGTAAACTGAGATACACTTTTTACGCGTCCAACTAAACCTTTCGGAGTTACAACAGCCATATCTTTTTTGATCCCTTGCTGTGCTCCTTTATCAATTCCAACTAAATCGTACCATTTATCGGGATTACGAGAAACCACACTAGCTTGTACTTCCGTATAATCACCACGGGACTTTTCTTTACCAGTTAATTCTCGTAGTTTTTTATTCTCATCGTCTAAATTTTTCACTACTGCAGATAAATCTGCGGTAGAATCTAATTTTGCTTTCAGCTTTTTATTCTCTTCATACGTGCGCTTTACATCTTCTACGTTCTCGAAGAATCCGGCAACATAATTCGCTGGCTTTTGGAATACACGTTCTACAACACCGACAGTATCTTTTATAAACTGCTCTGGCCATGATAAACTGTTCCGTTCTTTCAATGAGATTCCAATCAATGCCACGAGAAGAATAATACTAACTAACAAAACAATTAATCTTTTGTTTAAGAAAAACTGTGGCACGTTCACACCCTCTTAATTTCATTGATTTTTATTTTGCAATATTATCGAGCAGCAGTTTTGAAAAGATCGATATTGTCTAATGCTTTACCCGTTCCAATTGCTACGCAATCTAATGGATCCTCTGCAACAAGAACTGGCATATTTGTTTCTTCACTAATAACTTTATCTAAGTTACGTAGTAATGCCCCGCCACCCGTTAATACGATACCACGGTCCATAATATCCGCTGCTAATTCAGGTGGAGTTTTTTCTAACGTATTTTTAACTGATTCTACAATTGCATCTACTGTATCTTTTAATGCATCTGCAATTTCTTCTGGTTGAATTAGTACTGTTTTCGGTAAACCACTTACTAAATCACGACCGCGAATTTCCATAGGCTCAATACCTTCTGGCTCGCCTGCAGAACCGATTTCTAATTTTAATGCTTCTGCTGTTCTTTCACCGATCATTAAGTTGTAGCTTTTCTTAATGTACTGAATGATTGAATCGTCCATATCATCACCAGCAACACGAACTGATTGACTTGTTACAATACCACCTAAAGAAATAATTGCAACTTCTGTTGTACCACCACCGATATCAACAACCATACTACCAGTCGGCTCCCAAACAGGTAAGTTTGCACCAATTGCTGCTGCAAATGGCTCTTCGATTGGATAAGCATCACGAGCACCAGCTTGACGAGTCGCATCGATTACTGCACGTCTTTCTACAGCTGTAATACCAGATGGTACACATACCATTACGTATGGTTTACGTGAGAAGAATCCATTTGATTTTTGAGCTTGTTGAATGTAGTATTTCATCATTATTGCTGTTGTTTCGTAATCAGCAATTACACCATCTTTCATAGGACGAAGTGCCACTACGTTTCCTGGTGTACGACCAATCATTTGTTTTGCATCGCTACCTACCGCAACGATTTGTTTCGTATCAGTTTGTAATGCTACTACTGAAGGTTCACGTAAAACTACACCTTTCCCTTTCACATATACAAGCGTATTCGCTGTTCCTAAGTCTATTCCAAGATCGCGAGTAAATCCACCAAATCCAAACATATCATTTATCTTCCCTTCTTATTTTCACGGACTCATTTTTCTTACTTTATATTTATAAAAACAGTACGTTTTTTTATATCTGCATCCTTTTTGTAGATAATTTTCTACAAAAAACTCATAAATCACATTATAAAACAAAATAAGTAAAAAGAATAGTCTTAAATATGACCTTTTTCCTTTAAACTCACGAATTTATGGTCACCTATTATGATATGATCAAGTACATATCCCAATAAAAAAGAGCAAGTTATAGAACTCTATTATTTCTTTAAAGAATCCCCTCTAGAGACCATCTGTATAGAGCTTTCTTTTTACGCCCTTTCCACAAAAATTGTGCTAAAATTAAGATAACTCATCCTTAGAATTAAATCTTCCTTAGAATAGAAGTAAATTCTTTTAAAACATTTAACTACAAAATAGGGAGAGGTGGACATATGGATTTAGAGTCTAGCGAAGATACAATAAAATTCGTTAAAAGAGAAGTTCCCATATACCGAATGAAAGGCAATGAATACATTTCAGATAGTCGATATATAATTGGTCTTCTGATAGAAGATGAAATTGTAATCCCTCACCCAGTTACAGACTTCCTTGATAAAAATTACTATAATGAATCAGGTTCAATAAACAGCGAAAAGGCAGTTGCAGATACCTTGGTACAATTTCTCAACTATATACTCCATCAAAAGAACAGTGGTCATTCGATATTTAAAAAGATAAGAGGCATCGCTGATTTAAAATTATGCCATATGGAAGCTTTCCTAGAGTATTGTGGAGAAAAAGGAAACCTACGTGATACTGTTAAACGCAAAGAATATTACCTTCTACACTTTTATTACTTTTTTGGAATCCAAAAAAAAGTTTTAAAGAATACACCTCTGATAAATAGACCAAGCCATTCCAACAGCTTAAATGGAAACAAATCATATAGACAAACAAGTACCTTCAATGTAAATCTCTATTATAAAAAGCCCAAACAACAAGACTATGACGTTGACGTAATTAAGAAAAAAGATTTCCTAACCCAAAAGTGGACAACACCACAAGAAAAACAAGCCATACGTTTAAAAATAATAAGAGAATTTTTAATGCTAGCGAAAATAGAATTTCCTCATATAGCATTTGCAATTTGCTTACAGATATTCGGTGGGTTACGTGCAGCCGAATGTATGAACCTTGATATAAACTCTGTACTACCCCAAAACAACTCACAATATGGGGAAAAAGGAATAATTTTAAAAATTAGAGATAGACAACCAAATTTATTTCCTTTATATTCTCCTCAAAGTAACAACCAAGTGAAACGTCCACGGGATCAAGCTGTTTTACTAGATCCACTTGTTCCTTACTTATACAAAAAACATTTAGATTGGTTGAATACAAAGCATCGTTCCATGAAAGGGAAAAGTAAGTTTAAAAGTAATTTAGCTTTATTTATTAATAGTCGTGGGGAAGCAATGCAGACCCATACTTACCGAAATACGTTCAATAATTTGAAACGCTTTTACTTAGGAATGTTAAAAAATACAAATGGGCGATATGAAGATTTTAAAGAGTTTCGTGAGACAAAATGGAGTACACACATCGGACGTGGTGCCTTTACCAACCTTTGCTTAGATGCCGGCTACAGTGCTGTACAAACTGCTATCTTAAGAGGAGATAGATCACCTCAAGCAATGTTAGACTACACCGATATTTTAACTGCAACAAGTAGTATTATACGCGCAATAGATATTATATCCCCTAAATCTATTGATTCATCCTATGAATTTGAAGAGATCGAATTGAATAAAACATGGAAGGATGTCATGCACTTTGCTAATCCAGATAACCGATACACAGAATTTACAGATTAAAGATGCTGTAATTAGTAGTGATCAATTTGCAGAAAGAATTGGCTTAAATCCATCCGCACCTTTTTTTTCAAAACACCTGTATACACAAACACTAAAACAATTAGCCACTGCAAATATTCTAGATGTTTGGGAGACAAATGATACAAAACTTTTTCTAAATCAACATGAAGACTCAGCCTACCTAGCAAAACACATGTCTGGTAAACAAATCATGGATAGTTGTAATATTTCTCCTCAAACATTAAGAAAGCTATGTAAAACACATAATATTCCTCTACATAAGTTCAACACCATATACAAAGATATTTTTATTCCACTAGAATTCATTGAAAAGTATATAACCGATGATAAATACATTACTGGATATGATTTATTAAGAAAAAGCTCTATAGATAAAAAATCAAAAAAATTTTTTCCACGCCGGGCATTACTAAGTGTGATTAACAACATTCAAAAACACAATTTAAATAACTTATTGGGTTACAAAGAACTTACAACACCTTTATATTTCAAAAATATAACTCAACCTCAACACCATGTTTTTCTTCGTAAGAAAATCATTAATTTTTTTGAAAAACATGTGAGTATCAACAAAGTATTAAATGAATTATCTATGAGGAGAAGTAACTTAGTTACCCTCTTGCATCACATTAATATAAAAATATATACGCTTTATGGCAGTAGCCACGATGGCAAATTCATTTCAAAAAGCGATTATCACTACTTACAGACATATAGAAAAGGAATTACCAGTGGAGGAAATGGCAGTTACGCTCAGCGCAATGACAAATATATTGAGTATAGGGAAAAATATTATACAAAGAAGCAAGTAATGAATTACCTTTCACTCAGTAGCGATTACATCAATACGGTATTAGATAACTATGATACTAAACCTGTAAAAATATTAGAATACAAGTTCAATACAGATAAAACAAGTTTTATTTACTTCTTTTCAAAAGATGCAATCCATAAATTAATCGAAAAACAAAAGCTTCTAAAACGCCAATATAAGCAAGAATATTACACAATCCGAGAGATTAAATTACTTATGGACAAAGATGGCTCTACTACAAATTTTTTATATGCCTATATACCTAGAAACAATATTCAACCTACTGAATGTCCCTCCTTATTAATGGGTGTATTAAAAAGATACAATGGCAGTAAGAATTTATTTCGAAAAGAAGATGTTCACCAATACCTATTAGATCGTAAAAACAGTAAAAACCTAATTAGTATCGAAATGGACGACCCTTTTAAAGAGTTCATTTACAAAACAGAAACACTTTTACAAATTTCTTTTTCAAAAAAATTAATACGAACTAAAGATCTGTGGTTTCAATATGTTCGAAAACAATTACACGCTACCAGAAGTTCAAATATTAGCATTTACATTAACCAACTCTCAAAAACAAGTTTCCATTTAGCAGATTTATTAACTAAAGAAATCTATAGTTATTCTGCGTCATCCTTAAACAAATTATTTTTTGAAGAAAACTCAAACATACCTCGTACTTACCAGCGCATCCTATATCATTTTTGCCGAGAAGTTTATGCTTCTATTTATGAGGTTACACAAAAACCACCTTATACACTGGACAAACTTACTAATCCTAACCATTTTTTAAATCAACGTGATGTAGATTTATCTAGATATACCTATGAAGAGTACAAAGATTTATATCGATTTGTCAATGACTTATCAATACACAAACTTACTGCAATTCAAGATGTCGAATCTTTTCTTAAAGGAAACAAATACTGTAATTATGACAGTTATTGGTTATACATATTGATACAACTTACAAATAATTGGCGCCATGCAACAGTTATAACTCAAATTCCAGAAGTAGACTTATCAAATACCTCGATTACAGACCTAGATTGGTTAAAACAAAATAATCCTTCAATAGATGATGCTAACTCTATAATCTTCCAGGTAGGTCGTTATGTAAAAAAGATCCACAAAACTGGCGCAGACAGCATTTTTCGGATTGCTGATCCTTTAAAAATCGCTTTTGCAACAGCCATAAGTATTTGTCAATTACGCGTAAATGCTTATCATATCGTTGCTCCAAGTTCAAATCAAAAAAACACATCACCTAAGAATATTCCCAAAAATGTAGGTGCTTTAATATGGATTAAAACTCGTTCTATAGTTCAACCGAGACATACAATACATAAAGTCTTTTTTAAATATTTCAAACATGAATTTAAATTTTCTAATCGAAAAATGAATCGTACGCTTACTACTTTGATTTGGTCTGTATTAAGATCTTTAAACGCCGCTAAAATTTCAAGATCTCACTTTAATGAAGATTCAACAATGCACTACATTAAATTAGATGAGAAGCAACTTACTCATTTAATAGAGCAAATCTTTGAAAGAAGTTCCTTCGGCTATATAACTCAGCTATTAACTAACAAATTATTTGATGGATTAAACATTGAAAAAAATGTAGAAACACAAAAAATGCTAGAGTTAACAAAGAAATTTGGTGATGTTCAAAAAATAGAAGTCTCTTCTGGTCTCATAGATCGTCTAGCAACTGAACAATGGGAAGTTATAGATTTAATAAACGGCTTAAAAAAAGAGGAAATTCAACATCTCCTCTCTGAAGCAATGGCCAATACATTATATTCTAAACAAGAATATTACCAGTGTATCTTTTCCAGGTGCAAATATGACGATATAACCAGTAATAGAGACTGCACCTGTTGTCCCTTTTCTATTGTTAATGTATTTGCCTTATCAAATTTAATGAACACGTATCTAAAAGGGATCCATCATATAATTTCTCATTTTGATAGTGCTAAAGAAGGAGAAAAGAAAAAAATGGCCAATCATTTCTACTTGCTCTGGCTACAAGTTCAATCAGCTAAAGTACAGTTTGGTGATTTAATATATGATTTTGTTGAAGGCGGCAAAGAAAAATTCACACTCCTTTCTCAACAATTACCAAAGACTAAAAAATATTTGACAGACGGAATCTATTAAATACAATTTCGTAATGAAGGAGGATTCACTTGTTAAAAATTAATCATAAAGTTTTAGAAGACCTTTCAACCCTTGATAATGTATTTGATATTAATGAAAATTTTATAGAGGCTCAACAATTATTTAACGAGTATTTCGATATAAAATCTTTTAACCAAACAAAGGATTTCAAAAGTAATATCTGGTCATTCACTGAATTAATCAATGGCCAAACTTATTATTTCAATTTTGAATCTTTTCAACCATTGCTTAAGTTTAATAGTAATTTAGTAGTTAATGAATGTATACTAGCTTTAAAATGTTGGATTATTTTACATTTAGATTCTAAATCCCCCTCGGTAACCTATAAACTTTTTAGTAATTTATACTCTATTTGTCGACTAACAAAAGGGTTTCAAACGAACTATGAAAATTTAATCCAATTAATTAACTCCGGTAAAGTCTATAGTAGAAAAAACTCTAGAAGTAATGACTATGTAACCAAAGCTGTGGCTCCCGAAACCATACTACGCTTTATAAATAGTTTTCTTAGCTTTTCAAAATTTTATACAGATCTCCCTATAGATCCGTATTACATTCAGATATTAGAAGATGAAAGAGCTAAAATAAAATCATCTACAAGCAATCGTGATTTGCCTCCACCAAAAGATATCTTAGTCTTTAAAGACTGTATAGAATATTTTTTTATAACCCATCAAGATCAAATAACAGACAAATTAAAATTCAATAAACTGACTAAATTCTTTCCAGTCATCCTATGGTGGGATATAACATCCATTATACCAATGCGCCCTAGTGAATTTTGTTTAATTAAGAAAGATTGTCTCTCTCTTACAGAGAATACCCTAACTTTCCCTCGTCTTAAGCAAAGACGGAATAAAAAAAACAGAACTGAACTAACATATGACACATTACCAATCCCAAAAGAATTAAACAGGAAAATTACACAATACTTACAGCTAACATCAGAATATGAATCTTCCGAATACCTAATATCTTTCGAAGCTTTTAAGGAACTAATATTAAAGAATATAAAGAGCTCTATAAACTATGAACAAAAAATATTCACTCGAGAATATTTACAAAAATTAATTGAATGTTTTTATATGGAGGTTATTAAAGAGGAATATAACTTAGAAATTAACCATCAACTTAAACCCGGTGATTTGAGACATATAGCTATCATATCACTAATGATGCAAGGATATGACCGAGTCGAGATTGAGAGACTGGCAGGCCACTTTGACCTTAACACACAATATTCTTATGGGAACCATATGAAATTTTGGATTGACACAGATATACAAAGATTAACAAACCAATTTATATTACAAAATACAGAGAACTTCGTGTCACCACATGGTATTCAAGAATATGAAAAACTATATGATGACATTGCTTATAGTGAATGTAACACCTACAATCGTGATGCATCCAGTAATTTTATCGAATTGAACCTGGGTTATTGTAAAGATAAAACAATGCCCTGTCCCTCATTCAATTGGAACTTTACAGGATGTTACTTCTGCAAACATTGGGGTATATCACTACATGAGTTGCAAGAAAAACGAGAATTAATTATTACAGAAATTAGTGTAATTTATAAAAATATCCAAAAAAAGATTAATTACTTAGTAGGGCTATATAATTTACACCATTTAGATGAATTCGGAAAAATTAATCCTCAATTAAAAACTGAGCTAAGGACAACATTTGACAGAATAGAATACGACAAAACTTCTATTGCAAGATTACAATACCTATTAGGAGTGGAGATTGATGAACTCAAATAAAGGGCCCGGCAGACCAAAAAAATATGAACTCACTGAAAAGCTTAAACAAGAGATACTATATTTACTTAGAGTTTATAACCAAAACCACAACCCTTACCCTCAAATAAAATATAAACATATTTGGGAATATGCTACTAACCTTTATGAACAAGGAACATTCTCTATCAAAACAAGCTATGATTTTTGGAAAAAGAAAGATCGTACTGGTCGTCAGTTAGTCGATACAGTTAATACTATACAGTCACAAAAAGTTTCTATTTCTCAATCAATAGAACTAGACTTAATTGATATTAAAGAACTGATTGATAAGTATGGCGGGAAAAACAAAGATTTACTGTGGGAGTATTTAGAGCCTTATGATAAACATTTGTACAATATTGCTTCAAAAATTAAACAATTGGAAGATAAAAATAATAAATTACAAAATAAATTAAATAAACAAGAATTGACCATTCAGAGTCTAAAACAAAAAAATTATAGAATTCAAAAATCATTATTAGCCATGTTTACCTATAGTAACAAAGAAAATGAACTCGTAAATATGCTAAATACAGGTAACTCTAAATCACATATCATAAACTTAGCATTACACGACACATTTGAAAATCCAATATCATTTATCCAAGAATTAGAAAAGCATTTAAAGCATCAAGCTAGACAACATTTGGATTCTTCTAAAGTAATCCCTTTACATCCAATCAATAAAAGTCAAGACAATACCCCAGAATATGATTTATGAAACAGATTCAATATATTTGCTTTATTTCATTGTTTATAGTTTTTAAAGGAGTCTGTTATTAGTCTTATGCCTGTCAAGTGGACATATTCAAAAGTACTATGCAATCAGTGTGCTCCGATATTCAATTAGTGCACACTGATCTAGATTTTTCTGAAATCGTTCATAAATATAGAACCAAATATAGTCCCCCACAGCTCGATAGAGATCGTTTTCTGTTTTGAAGTGTGAAAAGAACGATTCAATGCATGCATTATCTAGGCAATTTCCTTTGCGAGAATGACAACCTATTATCCCCTAATGCCTTCATTTGATTATTGTATGTTTTAGATATGCACTGAAAACCTTGATTTGAATGAAGAATTACTTCTTATACCGCCCTTGTTGTAGCCAGTTTTTCGACAATGTCACTCACCAACTTCAGATCATTTCGTGTTGATAGCTCCCACGCGACAATTTCATCATTAAACAGACTTGGATAGCAAACAGATCATAGAAACGATCTCCAAGATTTAGATAGGTTATATCTATAACAGTAACATAATGACGGTTCGGTTGATTCGTTTTAAATATACGATTGAGTCAATTTGGTCTTTCATTAACCTATACACACGTTGATGATTCACATGAAATCCCTCTTTTTTAGTGCTACTTGTAAACGGGAGCATCCATAAAGAGAGAATGTACCACCAACGCCGCTTCACATGCCAAGTGAAGAAGATGTGCCAAGTTCTACATGTATCCCGAAGCGGGTATTATAAATGGCGAAATCACACCAAAAGTCCCAAGCCAATATCAAGGGAACACTTAACTAAAGAAATACATTGTATTTTTCTAGAGCCACGTTGTTTATATGGAAGCCCGAAGGTAACATCTGTGTTACGCCAAAAAGGAAAGTATATTTCACAAAAAACAGTGACCAGAATCATAAAAGAACAAGGGTTACAATCAAAAACTATAAAAAAAGATAAAGCTACTACAAATTCCAAATATTCTTATCCGATACATAACAATATGTTGGATCGTCAATTCAAGGTAGAAACGCCAAATCAAACTTAGGTAGCTTATATTATTTATATACCGACGAAAGAAGTTTAGTTTATTTAGCAAGTCTGATGGACTTGTATTCTAAAAAAATTGTGGGTTGCCATGCTAATCCGGGGTATTTTTTGTCCGATTTTAAGACAAATTCATCAGTGCTTTTATACAGATGCAATGTTATCCTTAGACATGTAACTTGTAGTTACATGCAGTTTCCCTAAACAAGTATCCTGTAGGTCCTAGACTCTTTCTAGGGCTTCTTCCCATTTATCTAGAGTGATATCTTGTGTACTTCCCTCCCTTAATAAAGTACTCAGATGGATACTTTCACTCTAAATCCTTATTTATTTTTTCAATTCTAAATACTGAAGGTATATGAGGTTGCATTCTTATATTAGACTCTTCAATCGCTACTATATACCGCGGATTTAAAGCAACTTGCATTTCGTTTCCTGTTTCCACATCTATATGAGGTAACACAACAAAAGTATTAAGAAATTCTCCCTCACCATTTACAAGTGTCTTTCCAATGAGGGAACCAAGCTGAATCGATACAATATATTCTTTCCCATTTGATAAAATAATTTTAGCCAAACTGTCCATCCGTATCCCACTCCTCACTTTGTCAAAATAACCAATTTATCATATATTTTCTATATACTTTATATGCCCATTTTTCATATCTATGCCTCTTTCTATAAAAGTACATATGGACGTAAAAAGAGAGCAACCAAGGGAATGGATGCTCTTACATCATGTATATAGAAAGGAAGGTCTTTGGAAAAGCACTATTAATAGGTGTTGTCCTATGCTTCATTATATGCTTATTCTTAGAAAAAAGTTCTAGGCAACACATTGTTTTTGGTTTTAAAAACCATTTTTCTGCATATACTAAAAATGGTTGGAAAACTGACGCTGTCTACTGTTTATTTCAGACCCTTAACTTAGTAAGCAGTTACAATCCATCTGTTTTCCTCCAACATTTCTTTCAGAAGGGTGAAGAGTGCGAATGGATATCCCTTATCCCAAAATTAACCTACCACACATCTATATCTTTGCATTCTTCATTCCTTCATACATCTCTTACCGCCTTCATCCATCACCCCATTATAAATCCTATAAAAAAGAGCACCTCAATAATAAAAGTGCTCTCTTCTAGTACAACTTGTACTGCATGTACTTATTATTAAAAAATTAGCCTAAAAACTTAATCTAACATTATGTATTATTTAGCCCCTCTTTCAACCGCTAAGCATATATGTTTAACTTTCCCGGTTATACATTCATGTCTAAAACTTAGCGGCTGAAAGAAGAGCAAAAGCTCTTCCGAATTACAATGGATGCCCGTAAATCTATTTATACATATATTGTAAAAATGGTTTCCGCCATCATTTACCTAATTTAAAATACCATACAATCCTATATTCAACTATCTATTTTTTGTCCTTTATTAAAGAACACTTTTCTCTCCTCACTACAAACCCTGCATGTTAAAATACATATACCCTAATTAAATTTCTACGAGGACGTAAAAACTCACTTGTCCTCCTACTCACTTCCAGAGCTACATGACTTGTCTTATACAGACCATGTAGCTCTCTTTTTTATAGCAAACTATAGACTTATCTTGCACATTAGCATTCTGTGAGAACATACGAAAAAATTATAATTTTTTAATAACTTTATCCCTATTTTTTCTTTTCCTTCTTACATATAAAAATAACGATTACATTCTTATCACCATAATCTTAATTTCATTATATAATACTATTAATATAAATTACTTTTAAAGGATGAATAACTGTGAAGTTCAAAAAATTACTCTTAACTGTCTTATATTGCTCATTATCCCTAACCATACCCTCAATTAGTGTGAGCGCTCAAGAAGGACAACCTATCACTTCTGATAAAAGTACAACGAATCACTCTGTCTCTACCTCTCCTTTCTTTCCATCCATCCTTCCGAGTTTCCAAAAACTGCACACACCATCACTGGCGAATCTCCCTCAACAACTTATCATCGTCCAAACCTCTGGCAACTATAATCAACAAGAAGCCGCCAATATGACACAGCGTATTAGCAACATTGATAGCAAAACCCTATATGCTCTTTACCATAAAAATATTCGTATTAAACTCATTAACTTTCCGATCACTTATTTACCCGAATATTCTTATTTAAGAGGACAAATCCCTAGAGGCTGGGAAGGTACAGGCTATACCTGGGACTCTGTTCCAGGTATTGGCGGGAATCCCGTTGTTGCTCGTATAGGATATAGTAATTACGGTAATATGCATACTTCAATCAATCTTGAATTACACGAAACAGCTCACGCTATTGATCGTTATGTATTCCAAAACATTAGCTATTCACAAGAATTCTTAAAAATTCATAGTCGTGAATATAATTCCTTTTCCAACAGTTCTTATTACTACTATCCCGAGGAATATTTTGCTGAAGCCTATGCCTACTATTATTTGAATAGTTCTACTCATGAAACTTTAAAAACACGCGCTCCTTATACCTACGAGTTCATACAAAAACTACCTCTTCGTTTATAATTGTATCCATGTACATGTATTAGCGATACAACAATTTTTTAAGTCGTTCCTACCACATCAAAGATTCCCTGTTTACTCTAAATAAAGAAATAAGATGACAGAGTAACATTCTTTTTTGTAAACATAATTACTACAAGAATTAGTATTTTTCTATATACAAAATAAAGAGCATCTTTAAAGATGCTCTTTCCATTCAACGGCTACATTCAATCTCGCACCATCGAAAACTGGTTTCGGATTTTAGATACCGTCATTATGAACCGTTTAGAATTTTAATACCATCATCGTGAGTTGCGTTTTCCGACACTTCCCACCATACAAATATAACACATTACTTCCAAAATAACCGACACATTTTCTGCCAAAAAGCGGCCACAACTCCGCCAGTGTGTTTCATAGTTCAAATTTTCCCACTGCATCTGTTACTTCTACTGGTACACCAAATATACTTTTTTTCATTTCTATCATCTTCTTTTTAATAATCCATTCTGGATAATTCAATTCTTCTAATATAGTTCTAAAATAAGTTGGATTCAGCTTTAACATATCCGGATTTCTTCCCGTATTCCTTTTATATTTAATGATTACTTCTAATAGTTCTTCATTTAACATGAATCACAATTACCTCCCCTTACAGTTTATATGTATGTATATACACCATTCGATTTCTCGATACCTGTACCCATATCTTATATTGTGTGTAACTGACCCCTTCTCCAAATCCCTTGATATCATTGACCTAATTAAACATTCCCTTTTGAGTTACACAGTATGAATTTTACGAGTAACTGTATAGATTCAAAAAGAAAAAGCAATGCTTAAATTTTAAACCTAGTCATTGCTTTATCCATTGCATCTTGGTTTACCCCTATATAACGTAATGTGACCTTCTCTGACGAGTAATTGAATATCTCCATAAATAAATTTTTTGTTTGCATGTACATATGATACCCGTACGTCTTTCTCAATATATGTGTTCCTATTTCATCTAATCCAAACTCTGCCGCTGCTCCGCTTTATATCTTATATGCCATACTACGAACAATTGGACGATTCCTACCTTGTCTACTTTGCAATAAATACTCACTATCTTCTCTTTCTTCAATAAACCATTTGAGTTCTCTTTTCAATGCTGCAGTAATTTGTATTCGTTTCTGTTTCCCGGTTTTCTTTTCTCTTATAGATATATGACTACCTTTGACATCCCCTACCTTCAATTTCAAAATGTCCGATATTCTCAAACCTGTATTGATTCCCATAATGAAGAGAATGTAATTACGTAAGCTCTTTTCTTTAAAATACTCTAACCTTAACACATCGATACGTACGCTCATGCCGATTTCGCTATATACCATATAATCACATACATCTTCATCTTCTAAATAACGCTTAATGATGATGTCTCTTTGATCCTTTCCTGCGCGCCCATTACCCAAACGACTAAGAAACTGGTCAATACGAAATGATGTTTGCTTAATCCACTCTTCTCTTTTACTTTGTTGAATATTAACCATCGCTACATCATTTGTAGGTCCATGATATCTAATTTCATAAGAAGGAGTGACTTTCATTTCTTCACGCATCATTCCAAACTGTCTATATAAACGTACATTTTCGAGAACACCTTCTAATTTTTTCTGCGTTGCTATTCTATCAATTTTTTGTAAGAAAGATAATTGTTTCGTCATACAAGACCACTCCTTTTTATTACTTTTGTCTTAATGCTCTAAGTCTACGTTCATAATGCAAGCCACGAACCCCTATTCATTCTTCAATTTCACGCATACTTATTTTTTTTGTTTTCCCCACTCATGTAATTAATCCTTTAGTGTCTTTCTTCCCCATCTCCCTTCCAAAATAAAAGAGGCCACCATTTCTTAAAACAGCTGCAATTGCTGTTTTAAAAATTGGTGGCCTCTAGTTTTCTAGCCAGACTCTATCCAAATTCTATTTATTTCAAATAACCAGTTCGTACAAAAATATTCCTCCAAACCTTATCAAACTGATATTTTTCCACTACCTTCGCACGACGCGCAATTGATTTTCTAATTTTTCTTTTCTTCAAAGCTTTCATTCTTCTACCCTCACTTTACAACAGCATTTTTATTTTATGGTTTTTAAAACCATTTTTCTCCCTGATTAAGAATAAATCATTTAACTCCGAATATATTATAAACATCTCCCCTTCAGGAGACATCCCATATTTGAGTCACCTTCGAAGTTGAGCACTTAGTTTTACTAACTTGCTCAACTTTGGTTATTTTAACCAAATAATTCGATTGCCATACATAAAAAAATACAATCAACCATTACAAGGAGGATTTAATAATGAACGGTATTAAGCAGAAAAACCTCTTTACTAACAATACTGACTTTTACATTTTACTTGGTGATTATACAGATATTGTAAGCTATCACGAAACATGGAACGATGCCACAATAACTTTAAGGTCTATTCATATCTCTGATAGTAGCTGGACTTCCATTTGGATTTTGAAACCAGGTGAAACCCTTTCAGGTACTTACATAAATGCTCCCCACGAGGAACATGGGGATGTTTCATATAGATCATAAAAATCCCTTTAATTCGATTGAAAACATCATAGGTGTTAAATAAGATACTGAATTGTTATATAACAATTCATATTTCTAACTCATTCAGTAGCTCACCAATGCCTTCCTAAAACAGGTTTATTTTTCATTCTCAAATTCTTAATTTCTACCCGTCTATCTTTTCATGACCGATCAACAAAATCATCGTTCAACATTAGGTATATATAACCAAACACTCATGATTCCCTGGTATAAAAAACGGACTCATGTGCATACTGTAAACACCTCCTTTAATCGAGTTTTTGTTATTTCGGTCACCCTTTTGTTTAAGCAGTTAGCTTTTGCTAGCTGCTATTTTTTGGTTCAAAGAACCAATAACTCCAACATACATATACTATCTTGAATCCTTACTTTCCTAATTATTCCTTGTTCATGACTCACACACATAAACATAAATAAAATGGTTTAAGGCTTCATAAGCGAGCACTCTGGCACAAGTGCTCGTTTTTATTAAATAACTATCCTTGCTATTGCAATCACTATTGTTATAAGCGACATTCCTATCAAATATGCTGTCCATGAAACATAACCGCCTCTCTTCCAACATTCATGAAACGGATTAAATCCCATCATCTTTCATCACCTACCTTTACTTCCGTGCGTGATAGGTAAGGCTTTGATATTATTTCCACCTTTTCCCCCACCTAACACCGTACGTGTCAGTTTCCCGACATACGGCGTCACATCATCTTACTCGATCCTATGAGTTACATCTAATTGATTTAGTCTTCAACGAACAAAACTAGGGACTATCCCTCCACATTCATTACATGATTCGTCGGTACTGTGTCCCCACCTTCACAAGAATAAAGCAATTTCGGTTCGTTAGAACCTTATATGCACCTGTCTGCTAGTAGGCGTTTGCGACAGTTTCTTGCTTACCACGTTCCGATTGACTTAGCTATACATGTATTCTTAGGTGCTTGCTGTAAGCCTGTTATCTTTACATCCTCATCGTTAGATGTTCCGAAGTTCATATTATTCAATCTTACTTTTCGGTAGATAACGTCGTCATTGACGACATACACATTTCTAATGTATTAAGCGTTTAGACCCATACATTCGCATGTTCGTCAGTCCTTTTTGGACATTCTCACCATAGATATTTTGTAGCATCCCGGCCTATCCATCACCATATGATTTCTCACTTAGGTTTTGTTCAGCCGACTTCACCTAGCTTCATACAATTTATGACTACTATCACGCCTTGCATGTAGGAGTATCAGATAAGTAGTTTCAGCTCAACCTGACGGCTTTCATTCCTACTTTCAGCCAATCAGTTGTTGCTATCAAATTGATAACCCTCCTATTTCGTATACACACACCTATAAGGAAACGTGTCGCGCAAATAAAGCTTTTGTTTGATTGTCATCCGCCTATATTAGGATTGATACATTCCCACATGTAATCATCAAATTCAATCTCTACGTTCTTAATAATTTCGCCCTTATAAATTTCAACATCTTGATTAAATTCCATACCACGCCCAAAAATATAAATTTTTATATCTACGTTGTATTCTTTAGACAAGGTTACTAATAGAACTACATCTATTTCCCAAGCCGCTTTATAACCTTCCAGTATACATATCTCTAATTTGTCTTCATCATCTACAAAATGAAGTGAGTTACATGAATTACTTATTATTAGAAAATCATCCTAAAACCTAATTTTAAATTATATATTATTTAACTTCTCTTCCAAACAAACATACGTTTAACTTTCCCAATTATATATTCATGTCTCAAACTTAACCGCTGAAAGAAGAGCGCAAACTCTTCTGCTACTTCAACACTTTTAATTCGCTAACCTCGTCTAGAAATAAGACATCAAAATAAAACTGACAAGTCTATAATTCTCCCCCCTTCATTCATACAAAAATAAAAAATAGCCAGTGTACCCTCCGATAGTAATCTTCATTCCCCTACCCTTCACTATGTATACCTAAAATTAAAGCTTCACGATTTAATACATTTATTAATTAAAAAAACCATTTAAATCAATATAATCAACTTAACCACACAACAGATATATACGCAGCTCATATTTTAAATTAAGATAGGGCAAAAGTGAGATACATAATTATTTTCACTGCTAATATAATTTCGCCCTATATTTTTTATTAGGATAACAACATTTCAATTCCGATAATTCGACCACATTCTACTAATCGTTTTGTAACTTCAATATCTTCACGGCTCGGCGCCGGATCTCCTGAGGGATGGTTATGAAGACATATAATAGAGGCTGCTGCCCGACGGAACGCTTCTTTAAAAACTTCCCTTGGGTGCACAATCGACGTATTTAAACTTCCAATAAAAATAGTTTGCCTATGTATAACTTGATTTTTCGTATTCAAATATAAACAAACAAAATGCTCCTGTTGCAAAAAACGCATCTCTTCCATCATATAACTCGCACAATCTTCTGGACTTCGAATACTATATCTATTTTGATATTCTAAACGTACCATTCTTCTACCTAATTCAAAAGCAGCCATAAGCTGCGACGCCTTTGCAATCCCAACACCATGAATGCTCATCATCTCTTCTAACGTTGCATCCTTTAACATTCGTAAGCCGTCAAAATGATGTAGAATATTATCTGATAACGTTAACACTGTTTCTTCTTTAGAACCCGTTCTGAGTAAAACTGCAAGAAGTTCTCGATTCGATAAACTTCCTGCTCCTTCTAACAATAAACGCTCCCGTGGCTGTTCTTCTCTCACAACATCACGAATACCGTTCATCTCTCCACCCCTTTTTTTACGATTTCTCCTAAAGAAAACCCCATGCAATTTTACGCATGGGTTACATCGCTATCAAACTGTTTTAATTCACGGACAAGACGCGCAATTGGCAAGCCAACTACACTGTAGTAGTCCCCTTGAATATGTTGAACAAAAATAGACCCTTTACCTTGAATTCCATAGCTCCCTGCTTTATCAAGTGGTTCCTTCGATGCAACGTATACGTCTATTTCCTCTTCTGTTAATCCCCAAAATGTTACTTCTGTACGTTCATAAAAAGTTACCGTTTTTTCTTTCGATATAATTGCAACACCTGTGTATACTTCGTGTGTTTTCCCCGATAATAATCGTAACATTTCTTTCGCCTCAGCCTCATTAGACGGCTTTCCAAGAATACGCGAATCATATGTAACAATTGTATCTGCACCTAGTACAACTTGATTACTATGGTTTTCTGCCACAGCAGATGCTTTTTGCAAAGCAAGCGACATAACAATATCAGAAGGTGATGAATATGCACCAATCGTCTCTTCTACTTCACTAACAACGATTTCAAATGGCACATCAGCTAATTCAAGCAGTTCCTTCCTCCTAGGTGATCCTGAAGCTAAAATAATTTTCCTCATATTTTCTCCTTCCCTTCTCGCATGAAGCAGAATAATTCAAATCAATCGTATCAAAGGAATAGTTTCCCCACAAATTCTAGAAATATCATTTTCTCTAAACAAAATAATAGTTCTTTTTAAATACGATTATATGCTGCCCATACAGAAAGCACTTTGCTCTAAATTCAAAAGAAAAGAAAGAAGTATATGTACTTCTTTCCCCTTCATCATTATCTTATTATTTTACTTTTTGTGAAACCATTTTTTCGTACGAAAGTAATCCATCAATAATAACTTGATTTAATTTAGCTATAGATTCCTTATCGTTCTTCCCTTCCTTAATCGTTTGCACCGCTATTGACGTATACGTATAAAGCTTCTTCGCATCTTCACGCTTCATACTCTTCCCTTCCTTTTCCATAGCTTTCCACTCTTTTTGAATCGCTTCTATATCTTTTGGATTACTTTTTCCACTAGTTTGTACGCTGGACACATATTTTGCTAAATGAGTATATAATGGCTGCACTTTCGCTAAAAACATTCCTACTTCTTTATCATTTTTGAGCAATGCTTTATCTGTAATATCCCAATTTTTTTTCAAAACTGAAACACCATCTTGCTTATACTGATCTATTAATTGATTAACAGCCTGTTCATCGCTCGTAATAGCAACAACTAACGCATACTTATCACCACTCGGTTTCAAAGTAGCCACGCCCCCATTACTTTTCCACTCTTCAATAGCAGCCTGTCCTTTTTCTTCAGAGGAATAAAGCCCTCCTTGAACGAAAAATAGTTTCATTGGGTCTAATGACGTTCCTACCTGTGCTTTTGGTTTTTCCTCTTTCGGTGTTGGTGTTTGTTCTGCCGTTCCACCCACCTTTTGTTCCTCATTACCCGTCTGCTTCGAAGCCGTTACCTTACCTTCTCCTGTCGTCCCTTGTCCAGTTAATAAATGAATCATACCCATCCCAAATGCAGTACCAATAATTATTGCAGTTGCAACGATTGCGATTATTGTATTGCTCCACTTCTTTCGATATTTTTCCATAGATACTGATTTCGCTTTTTGAAACGGAACGACATTTTTCGGTCTCTCACTTTCTGCTACCATCCAGTCAAACTCATCCTTCTTTTGTTCCTCATACTTCGCCTCTGTTCCATTTACTTTCACCGAGATCGTTCGTGATTGCTTGTCCATACACTCACACCTCACCTCTTGTCATTGTCCGCATCATATCATATTCATTCCACAAAAAAACGAGATATTTGTCAGAGGAATTCGTCAAATAACCCTATATTATTATCTTATATGTATGCATTTGACTTCATTTGTAGAACAAAAAACTAGATAGCAAAGACTATCTAGTTTTTCTCGCGAATATATTTTCTAACTTCGGAAATGAAATACAAAGAACCTGTTATGATAAAAACATCATGTTCTCCTATCATGTCAACCTTTGTATCAATTGCCTCTTTCCAATCTTCAAAAACTAATTTTGACTCTTGTTGCGAATACGATGCAAGCTTGTCAGCAGAAATGGCACGATCAAAGGCAAACGTCGTAAATATTATTTCATCAGCAACTTTTTCTAATTGCCCTACCATGTTATGTAACTGTTTGTCACCAAGAGCAGTAAATAAAACTATTACATTCTTCTTTTTATAATGTGCCTCTACTGTTTTTACAAGACTTTCAATACCTTCTGGATTATGAGCACCATCTATTATAATATCTGGATTACTTTGTAACTTTTCAAATCGACCAATCCAGTAGGCTTCTTGTAAGCCAGCTTTCATCTCCTCTTCATTAATTAAAAATGATAAATATGTTTTTAAATACATTACTGCCATAAGCGCTAGCGCTGCATTGCCTACTTGATGAATACCTTTCATTGAAATTCGAACATTTTCAAACGAGGCAAATGGACAATCAAAATCAAAATGTTCCCCATCTTCATTAGAATGTTTATGTAATGTTGTAAACTGTTTTCCAAGTTCATATAAGCTTGCATGGTTTTCCTTAGCAACCTTTTGAATTACTTGCAATGCTTCTTCATTTTTCACACCAGTAATAACTGGAACACCAGACTTAATAATCCCTGCCTTTTCATATGCAATTTCTCCTAGTGTATTGCCTAAAATATGCATATGATCGTGGCCGATATTCGTAATAATCGTGAGAACCGGATGAATAACATTTGTAGAATCAAATCTTCCCCCAAGCCCCGTTTCAAATAAAGCAACATCACAGAAATTAACTTTACCGAAATAATAAATTGCCATTACTGTAATGATTTCAAACTCAGTCGCTTCTCCTAAGTCCGTCTCATCTAATTTTTCAACGACTGGCTTTACCATATTTACAAGTTCCGCAATCTCTTCATCTGCAATCGGTATTCCGTTTACACTAATACGTTCATTGAATGTTTCTATGTAAGGCGATGTAAACGATCCTACTTTATATTTCGCACCTTCTAACATGTAGCGCATGTATGTTAAAGTTGAACCTTTTCCATTTGTGCCGGCTAGATGAACACATTTTATATGACGCTCTGGATTTCCGAGTTCTTCTAACATCCATTGCATTCTTTCTAGTCCTGGTTTTATCCCAAATTTCAATCGGCTATGAATCCAGTTTATCGCTTCTTCGTATGTATGTATCACGTTTGCTATTCCCCTTTCAAAAGACAAACTTCTTAATTCTATTATACGCAAAGCAAAGAGACTCACCAATATAGTGAGTCTCTGAAAAACATTTTTATTTCTCAAGATCCGCTAGACGTTGACGAACCGCTTCGCGTTTTTCTAGGTAATCTTGCTCTTTCGCACGCTCTCCGTCAATAACTTCTGCAGGAGCTTTCGCTACGAATCCTTGGTTTGAAAGTTTCTTCTGTACACGTTCTACTTCTTTATCGAACTTCTCAAGTTCTTTTTCAAGACGCGCTTTCTCTTCATCAAGATTGATAAGATCAGCTAACGGTAAGAATAACTCTGCACCTGATACGATTGCAGTCATCGCTTTTTCTGGCGCTTGTAAATCAATCTTAATTGTTAGTTCACTTGGGTTACAGAAACGCTCAATGTAAGAGCTGTTTTTCGTAAGCTGAGCTAGTACTACCTCGTCTTTTGCTTTAATTTGCATTTGAACTTTTTTGCTCATTGGCGTATTTACTTCCGCACGGATGTTACGAACAGAGCGAATGATATCAACTAGAAGGTGCATTTCTGCTGCCGCTTCTTTATCTTGTAAATCTTCGCGAACTGTTGGCCATGCTGCTACTGTAATAGACTCGCCTTCATGCGGTAAATGTTGCCAAATTTTCTCTGTTACAAATGGCATGAATGGATGTAATAGACGCATCGTTCGGTCTAATACGTAAGCTAAAATCGAACGAGTTGTTTTCTTAGCTGCTTCATCTTCACCGTATAGTGGAAGTTTCGCCATCTCAATGTACCAGTCACAGAAATCATCCCAAATGAAGTTGTATAATGAACGACCAGCTTCACCGAACTCATATTTATCCATGTTACGTGTTACACTTTCGATTGTTTCGTTTAAGCGAGTTAAAATCCACTTATCTGCAACTGATTTTTCACCAGTTAAATCGATTTCTTCATACTTCATGTCATCCATGTTCATTAATACGAAACGTGATGCGTTCCAAATTTTATTAATGAAGTTCCAAGTAGATTCTACTTTTTCCATGCTGAAACGTAAATCTTGACCTGGTGCACTTCCTGTTGATAAGAAGTAACGCATCGCATCTGCACCGTACTTCTCGATAACATCCATCGGATCAATACCGTTACCAAGAGATTTACTCATTTTACGTCCTTGCTCATCACGAACTAAACCGTGAATTAATACATCTTTAAATGGACGCTCTCCTGTAAACTCTAAACCTTGGAAAATCATACGAGATACCCAGAAGAAGATGATGTCATAACCAGTTACTAAAGCATCTGTTGAATAGAACTTTTTAAAGTCTGCTGCATCTTCATTCGGCCAGCCAAGTGTTGAGAATGGCCATAATGCTGAACTGAACCATGTATCAAGCACGTCATTATCTTGATTCCAGTTTTCAAGATCTGCTGGCGCTTCTGTACCTACGTATACTTCACCAGTTTCTTTATGATACCAAGCTGGAATGCGGTGTCCCCACCATAATTGACGAGAAATACACCAGTCATGAATGTTTTCCATCCAGCGTAAGTATGTGTTTTCAAAACGCTCTGGTACGAACGTTACTTTTTCTTCTTCTTTTTGTTGAAGTTCTACCGCTTTTTCTGCAAGTGGAGCCATTTTTACGAACCATTGTGTTGATAAATAAGGCTCAACAACTGCACCGCTACGCTCACTATGACCTACTGAGTGCATATGAGGCTCGATTTCTACTAATACGCCAGCTTCTTGTAAGTCTTTCACTAACTCTTTACGGCATTCGAAACGATCCATACCGTTATACTTACCAGCTTTTTCGTTCATCGTTCCATCTTCGTTCATTACTAAAATACGTGGTAAGTCATGACGGTTACCTACTTCAAAGTCATTCGGGTCATGAGCTGGTGTAATTTTCACAACGCCTGTTCCGAAGTCTTTTTCTACGTATTCATCAGCAATAATCGGAATCTCTCGGCCTACGATTGGAAGTGTAACTGTTTTTCCGATTAAATGTTTGTAGCGATCATCTTCTGGATGAACTGCTACCGCTGTATCACCAAGCATTGTTTCTGGACGAGTAGTTGCAAGGCGAATGTGACCAGAACCGTCTGTTAACGGATAGTTCATATGGTAGAATGCACCTTGAACTTCTTTATGAATTACTTCAATATCAGAAAGAGCTGTGCGTGTTGCTGGATCCCAGTTGATGATATACTCACCGCGGTAAATTAAGTCTTTTTCATATAATTGAACGAATACTTTATTAACAGCGTTAGATAAACCTTCGTCTAATGTGAAGCGTTCACGAGAATAGTCTAGTCCTAAACCAACTTTCCCCCATTGTTGACGAATGTGAGAAGCGTATTCTTCTTTCCATTCCCAAGCTTTTTCAAGGAATTTCTCACGACCAAGATCGTAACGTGAAATACCTTCTTCACGAAGTTTTCCTTCTACTTTCGCTTGCGTTGCGATACCAGCATGGTCCATTCCTGGAAGCCATAATACATCGTAACCTTGCATACGCTTTGTACGAGTTAAAATATCTTGAAGCGTCGTATCCCAAGCGTGACCTAAGTGTAACTTACCAGTTACGTTCGGAGGTGGAATTACAATTGTATATGGTTGTTTCTTCTCATCTCCTGTTGCTTCGAAATATTTGCCTTCAAGCCACCACTTGTAAAGGCCTTCTTCAACGGACATATGATCATATTTAGTTGGTAAATTATTTTCCGTATTTGACATTATTTTCCCTCCTTAAAATAAAAAATGCCCCTCATCCAAAAAAGGACGAGGGACATCGCGGTACCACCTTTATTTACAAACAAATTCAGAATTTGCTTATACTCTTAATTTGATAACGGACAAATCCGTCTTTTCCTAATAAGAATCATTCCGTTCAGAAAAGATGCTCCAGGGCTACCTTCTAACATAACTATCTAGAGAACCTCCCAGCCAATGGTTCCCCTCTCTGAAGACGTTTCATGTTATACTCTTCCCCTTCAATGCATTTATGTGATTGTTAATTATTATATACAATAGTGTAAAAAACGAAACCTTATTCGTCAAGATAAATTTGAAACTACGGCTTTTATCTCTTTATGAAACTAATAAAAAAAGATAAGCAGGGTTCTCCCTACTTATCTTCTTTATCCGTTCCCTTGCTGGGCAGCTTGTAATTGCGAAAGAAAATATTCTGTATTACTAATGAGCCAATGCGATTGCTGCAGAATTTTTACCCCGCGAAGCTCATTTTCTTCATTACGACTCTTTCTTCTTTTCGTATACGACTGAATTTGCCGAATAAAATGCGACGGGTACGTCATATACGCAAACATAAGAAGCTGCTCCTCTTTCGTAAATGGAAAATTTTTTTGATACATTTGATACCATTCAAAGCGGTCGCTCCGTGCAATTGGATATGTGTTCAAGGACCTTGAATAAAAGCTGACGATATCCTGTACCGGTGTAGCAAACTGAGACTTTTCTAAACTAATAAAATAACCGTTTCGTTCATAATCAAATAAAAAGTGATTAAGCGATACATTTCCATGAACGAAAGTAGTACGTGTTTTTTCCTTTTCTTTCATTGCATCATGCCATTCACTTAATTGTTTCGTTGCGAACTCACGTGCTCTCATAACGTGGTGATAATACGTACAATATTGTAATTCAAATGGAGACATATACCACTTCGCTTCTGATTCTACAAGAAACTCTTCTAATATCTCACCATCATTTTCCCAACGGCCGGATATATTTGTATAATGTTTTTCTAAATCTTCTTCTGTATAAGTCTCCTCTTTCACCGTTTTTTGATGCAACGTCCCGAGCGTTTGAAACATCTTATGGTATTGATCATTATCTTCGCCATTTCCTTCCGCACGTTCTAACCAAGGCATTAAATAATAGCTATATGCCCCATCACTTAAAACATAATTCCCGTCCGTCGTGTGATAGATAGGTACATAATTCGAAAAACCTTTCTCCTTCAAATATTGAATATGGTGTAAAAAATTATTCCGCTCTAATTTTCTATCTTGTATTTTCTTTAACGCATACGGACCTTGATTCGTATAAATTTTCATTACACTTCCGTGCTCTTCCATATGCTGAGTGTCCAATCTATATTGCCTCACAATGGGTTCATAGCGATTTCGTAATTCAATATCCATACGAATAACCCTTTCTTATTCAAAACATAGCTTCTAGGAAAAGAAAAGAGGTGAGTGAAAAAACTCACTCACTTATTTCACTGTTGCTTTTGAAACAGGAATATATATAATTTGCCCTGTAGTTAAATATATATCTTCTGATTGATTTACACGATATAAGCTTTGTACAGTCGTTTCATAACGTTCTGCAACCGATTCAATTGTATCTCCTTCTTGTACGAAGTACATTCTTACCTTCGTAAATTCTTCTTCTGGTTCTTTCGTAAATAATTTCGTTAAATAAAGTGCATTTTCATCTCGCTGTGAATATGCTTCTTCCTCTGGCTCTTCCTGCTTTTTCGCTTTTTCTTTCTTGAAATTTTTCCGCCCGAACAATTCAAATTGTGGCGTCTTTTCTTGCTCCTCTTCACGCTCCACAAGTTCATGTTCTTCTAATTCCTCTTCTTCTATTTCTTGCTCTTTTCTTTCTTCTAACTGAAACGGCTCAAATGCATAATCTTCCCATCCATCTGATTCTTTATAGGCTGGTACCTCTTCGTGCGGTGCAGGTCTACTTTCATCTTCTTCAGCTGAATCAGCTTCCAACTCGGCATACACCGTCTCTTCCTCTTCATCCTCGGTTCTTTCTTCGTCACATAAACCTGTAATAGATATATCCGCTAATAGTTGTAAGCAACCATTTTCCTTTAATTCATAATCAAATTCCTCGATTGATACATATAATTCTTCAATTACTTTCACTCGATTTCTTGGAATTGATATTTCGAGCGGAAAGGAATGGACAAGCTCATTAACCCCGTCTGCCCTTGTTTCTACATAATCAATTGCCTTTGCTGGTGATAGCTCTCTTAATGAATAAGCTGAATCATCTTGCCTTGCAACGTACTCTCCCGTTAAATCTAATTGCCCCCTCACGATAACTTCATGATCGAGCTCCTCTATCTCAACGTCTGGATCTAACGAAATTGACAAAAGTTCTTCGACTTCCTGTCCCTTCTGGAACCAAACAGATTCTTTTAATGAAAATCGTAATGAATGATCTGTTGCCACTTCTTTTCCCCCTCCCAAACTATATGTCATTACAGATTTATGTTCCCTAAGGCTACTTTATGAATAAAAAAAATCGCTCCCCTAATGGAAAGCGATTTTCTCTAAGAAATTATGCTTTTAATTTTGACATTGCAATTTCGGCCGCCGCAATTGTCGCCTCAATATCTGCATCACTATGTGCTGTCGATAAGAATAAACCTTCAAATTGAGAAGGTGGTAAAAATACACCTTGTTCTACCATTTCACGATAGTAAGCTGCAAAGAATTCTAAGTTTGAAGATTTTGCTGCATCATAATTAATAACTTGCTCATCTGTAAAGAAAATACCAATCATAGAACCTGCACGATTAATGTGATGCGGGATATTATGCTTTTCAGCTGCCTTACGTAGTCCAGCCTCTAACATTTCTGCTTTACGCTCAAATTCCACATATGATTCTGGCGTTAACTGCACTAACGTTTCATAACCTGCTGTCATTGCAAGTGGATTACCCGATAATGTTCCAGCTTGGTAAATCGGTCCGCTTGGTGCAACTTGACGCATAATCTCTGCCTTCCCACCGTATGCTCCTACCGGCAAGCCACCACCGATTACTTTACCTAAACAAGTTAAGTCAGGAGTTACACCGTAGTAACCTTGTCCACAATTATAAGCAACACGGAATCCTGTCATTACTTCATCAAAAATAAGTAGTGCACCGTTTTGCTCTGTCACTTCACGAAGTCCTTCTAAAAACCCTGGTTGCGGGGGAACAACGCCCATATTCCCTGCCACTGGTTCTACAATTATACAAGCGATGTCATCACCGAATTGTTCGAAAGCATATTTTACACTTTCTAAATCGTTATACGCTACTGTAATCGTATTTTTCGCTACACCTTCTGGTACACCAGGGCTATCTGGTAAACCTAGCGTTGCTACACCCGAACCTGCTTTAATCAATAAAGAATCACCATGACCGTGATAACAACCAATGAATTTCAAAATTTTGTTACGTCCAGTGTAACCACGAGCTAAACGTAGTGCACTCATTGTCGCCTCTGTTCCAGAGTTAACCATACGCACAATCTCAATTGATGGTACACGCTCGATAACAAGCTGCGCTAATTTATTTTCAATTTCTGTTGGTGCACCAAAGCTTGTTCCTTTTTCAGCAACAGCTTTTAAAGCCTCAACAACACGATCATTCGCATGACCATGAATTAAAGGTCCCCACGATAATACGTAATCGATGTATTCATTCCCATCGATATCATATACTTTAGAGCCTTTTCCGCGCTCCATAAACAGCGGATTCATACCAACAGACTTAAAAGCACGAACAGGGCTGTTTACGCCTCCAGGCATTAAATTTTGAGCCTCTTCAAACGCCGCAATCGACTTATCAAATTTTTTCATTATTTAGCGCCTCCTTCTTGTAACCATCTTGCTGCATCTTTTGCATGATACGTAATAATCAAGTCTGCTCCTGCACGTTTCATGCTAATTAATTTCTCAAGTACAACTTCTTTTTCATTAATCCAACCATTTTGTGCTGCTGCTTTAATCATCGAATATTCACCACTTACGTTATAAGCAACGACTGGTAAGTTAAAGTTATTTTTCACATCACGAACGATATCTAGATAAGAAAGAGCTGGCTTTACAATTAAGAAGTCGGCCCCTTCCATTACATCTGATTCTGCTTCACGGAATGCTTCCATACGGTTCGCTGGGTCCATTTGATATGTTTTACGGTCACCAAACTGCGGTGCACCGTGTGCTGCATCACGGAACGGTCCGTAAAATGCTGATGAATATTTCACAGCGTACGACATAACTGGTACGTGCGCGAAACCATTTTCATCTAATGCATGGCGAATTGCTGTTACAAATCCGTCCATCATGTTAGATGGTGCAATAATGTCTGCCCCTGCTTTCGCTTGACTTACAGCTGTTTTTGCAAGAGCTGCAAGAGACTCATCATTTAAAATAACGCCATCTTCAATAACACCGCAATGACCATGGCTTGTGAATTGACATAAACATGTATCTGCAACTACTACTAGCTCTGGGAACTCATCTTTAATTTGCTTAATTGCACGCTGTACAATTCCATGCTCACAATATGCCGATGATCCAACTTCGTCCTTTTCAGCAGGTAAACCAAATACAATAACAGAACGAATACCTAAATCAACGACCTCTTGCATTTCAGCTTGCAATAAATCCAAAGACATTTGATATACGCCTGGCATAGAAGGAACTTCATTACGAGTATTTTCTCCTTCTAATACAAAAATAGGGTAAATAAAATCTTCTGTATGTAAAAATGTTTCACGTACAAGCGCACGCATGCCCCCGCTTTGTCTTAAACGACGATGACGATTAAATTGTAAAGAATTCATAGATTTCTATCCCCATTCTTTTATTTTATAGATTCACAAATGCATTGTAGTAATGCTTCTACAGTGTACTCTTTTGGCACAATAACATGTGGAAAATAGAGGTTCGCCTCTTTTTCCGTAATAGGCCCTATACAAGCAATTGTACATTTTTTCGTCCATTCTCTCCAGTTTGTACCCTCAAGTAAACGAACAAAACTATCAACAGTTGAAGGGCTCGTAAATGTAATAATATTTACTTCCCCTAATTTCAATGCTGTTATAAGTTCTTGTTTTTTCTCTACATTCACCTTCGTACCATATACAATTAACTCATCTAGAAAAACACCAAACTCCCTAAGTTTAACCGGGATTACATCTCTTGCTAAATTCCCTTTCGGAAATAAAATACGCTCGTTTCCACTTAACTCTTTTAGAAACTCTTCGGCAAATGTTTCTGCAACAAACGAGGTCGGAACAAAATGAACTTGATAGCCCCTTTTTTCTAACTCTAATTTTGTTTTCACGCCTACCGCAGCAATTTTAATAGTTAATGGTATTTTTGTTTCTAAACCATCTAGAAAAAAAGCTACACCATTTTTACTCGTGAAAATAACCCAGTCATACGAATGTAGCTGCCCTGCTATATGTTGAATTTGCCTATGAGACGTACCTTCCATACGCAAAAGCGGAATTTCCAATGGAATTCCGCTCCTTTCTTTCACTGCTACACTCATTTGTTTCGCTTGGTGCTGGGCACGTGTAATCAATACTGTTTTGCCAGCGAGAGCGTTCATATTTATTGTTGCTCCTTATTTGCAGCAAGGATGAGCTCTTTTGCTCCTTGTTTAATTAAACGGTCCGCAGCCTCTAATCCAACTTGCTTCGGATCATTACCTACTACTATCTCTTTCAATAAAACAGAACCGTCCATAGAACCGACAAGCGCTGTTAATTCGATTGCATCATTTTCTTTAAGAGTTGCATATCCAGCGATTGGAACTTGGCATCCACCTTCAAGTTTATGAAGAAATACTCGTTCAGCAGCCACTGTTCTTTCTGTTACTGCATCATTAATATGCGCTAACAACTGAAGTAAATCCGTATCATCCTCACGACATTCAATCGCTAATGCACCTTGTCCTACGGCTGGTACACATAACGTTTCATCTAAATGTTCTGTAATAACTTCTCCGTCCCAGCCCATTCTCTGTAATCCAGCTGTCGCTAAAATAATTGCATCGTAATCTTCATCTTTTAACTTACGTAAGCGTGTATCGATATTCCCGCGAATCCATTTCACTTGTAAATCTGGTCTCGCAGCTAGTAGTTGTGCACTACGTCTCAAACTACTCGTTCCTAAGATCGCGCCTTCTGCTAAGTCTTTAAACGATTCTCCGTTTTTAGAAATAAAAGCATCACGAGGGTCAACGCGCTTTGGCGTACAACCAATCGTTAATCCATCTGGAAGTACAGCTGGCATATCTTTCATACTATGTACAGCCATATCAATTTCTTTCGTAAGTAACGCATGTTCAATTTCCTTTACAAATAAACCTTTTCCGCCTACTTTTGAAAGAGTAACATCTAAAATAACATCACCTTTTGTGACGATTTCTTTCACTTCAAATTCATATGGTAAACCAAGCGCTTTTAATTGATCAATAAACCAATTAGTTTGTGTTAATGCTAGTTTACTCTTTCGTGAACCTACAATAATTTTGCGCATAATTCTCTCTCCTCATTATAAATACCAAAAGTGGAAATTAGATAAACTGCTTAATAGAAAAATGTTAACTAGCATTACGAGAAATGCCCCGATATTCCACTGCACAATTTTCTTACCTTGCAACACATCTGCTGCTCGTAAATATAAGCCCACGCAATATACAAATAGAACGACAAAAGACCCAATTACTTTCGTATCATACCAATGGAAATTATCCAATTTTGTATATCCCCATATGCATCCTAATATAATTGCTAATAAGAAAAACGGAACAGAAAATAAATTTAATCCGTAAGACATAGATTCAAGCTTCGGCAAATTTCCTAATCTTCTTAATCTCGCATTCCACTTTTTCTTTTTTAATAGTCGGTATTGCAATAAATACATAATAGAAAAAATAAACGATACAGTAAACGTTGCATAAGAAATAATCGCCATACCGACATGCACGTATACAAGTTCTGAAACTAATTGCTCTGCAAGTACTGGCGACATCTTCCCGAGCGGTGTAAAAATAGAAAAAGCGCTTACGCCAAATGCTACAACATTTGTAAAAAAGACTAAAAAGTCAATACGCATAAATCGATTAATGACTAATGACATCGTAATCAATAACCAAACATAAAAATAAATCCCTGATAATAAAGTTAAAATAGGATTCGTTTCTGAATCTGTAGCCCTAAGCAACATAAAGATAGACTGCAGAACCCATACAATCGAAAGTAACCAAAAAGCAAAGCGGTTCGCCTTTCGGTTACTTTGGAAATAATCTATAAAATATAAACTAATGCTACAAGCATATAAAATAATTGCAATATGATAAATAATACTGTTATTTAAAAAACTCATCCGATCATCCTTCCAAGTTATAAAGATGGAACGGATGGTGTCCACGCTCTTTTATGTTCTACTTCTTCCGTATTTCCCGCTTCTTCCACTTCTAAATCAAAAATCTTCGCAAATAAAGCTAATTTTTCGCCAGCTCCCTCTTCAACAGCTAATTCTTTAGCTACTAAAATTGGGTCTTTTAACAATTGGTTAATAATACTTTTCGTATGTTTACTAATTACTTTTTTCTCACGATCACTAAGGTTTGGTATTTTTCGCTCAAGACTTTCCATCGTATCACTTTGAATTGCTAGCGCTTTATCACGAAGAGCTGATATTAACGGTACAACACCAAGCGTACTTAACCACGTTTTAAATAAAACCATTTCTTCTTCAATCATAAATTGAATTTTCTCTGCTTCTTTTAAACGTTCAGCACGGTTTGCTTCAACTACACCTTGCAGATCGTCGATATCATATAAGAAAGAGCCTTCTAATTCATCAATCGCCGGATCAATATCACGTGGTACTGCAATATCAACCATAAATAACGGACGACCAGAGCGCATTCTCTCTACTTTTGTCATCATTTCTTTCGTAATGACATATTCTGATGCACCCGTTGAACTAATTAAAATATCCGCTTCTAATAATGCACATTGCAATTCACTTAAAGGCTTTGCATGTCCCATATATTTCTCAGCCATCACTTCCGCTTTCGTAAGCGTCCTATTCATAACCGTTACTTTACGAGCTCCACTTCCGTATAAGTTTTGCAGTGCAAGTTCACCCATCTTACCCGCACCAAGAATAAGTACATGACAATCTGTTAAATCGCCAAATATTTTCTTTCCGAGCTCAACAGCAGCATAACTAACAGACATCGCACTTTCACCAATCGTTGTTTCTGAGTGCGCACGTTTTGCTAACGTAACCACTTGCTTAAACAACTCATTAAAAATTGTACCTGTCGCTTTTACTTGTTGTGCTTCTAAAAAGCTATCTTTTATTTGACCTAAAATTTGCGTCTCTCCAACAACCATAGAATCCAAACCGCACGTTACGCGGAATAAATGATCTATTGCGCCATCTTGTTCAAAAATAGACAAGTATGGTGCGACTTCTTCTATTTCAAGCTGAAACCAATCAGCTAAAAACTTCTTAATGTAATACCGTCCCGTGTGTAATTGATCGACAACAGCGTAAATCTCAGTGCGATTACAAGTTGATACAATGACATTTTCTAGCACGCTCTTTTGGTTTTGTAATATAGTCATTGCTTGCTCTAGCTCTGCTGCCTGAAATGTGAGTTTCTCACGAAATTCTACAGGGGCTGTTCGATAATTTACACTAACAACAAGAATATGCACGCAGCATGTCCCCCTTCACCCGTTTTATCACTTTATCTACTATCATAATACAACTTTCCTCTTATGAATCTGACAATCGTGTGAACAACTGATTATTTTTTATTTATTCTCCATATGTAATAAGGGAGCTTCAGTAAGATTAATAAAGAACTTTCTACTTTATAATAATTATAAAATAATAACTCTATTTGTACGTTACCAAAAAAAGTCCTCATAATCAAGTGATGGAAACTATTCCATATTAATTATAACATCATCTTTTCTATCTTCTTTCATCATGAAGGAAAATATGTATGATTGTTCCAAAATATAGTACTCACTTTCTCGATGCAATGCATTTGACATTGTATTTCTTTTTCGTTATATTGGTTTTACAAAATTAAATTGTGAACAATTTAAAAATACAAGGAGTTGCCTATGAAAGAAAATCCTTTGCATCTAGATAACCAACTTTGTTTTTCTATTTACGCTTGTTCTAGAGAGGTTACCCGTTTTTACCGCCCCTATTTAGAAGAAATGGGCATTACGTATCCCCAGTACATTACTTTACTCGTACTCTGGGAACAAGACGGACTAACAGTAAAAGAAATTGGAGAACGTCTATTTTTAGATTCTGGTACTTTAACACCTATGTTAAAACGTATGGAATCATTAAAACTTGTACAACGTGTTCGTTCAAAAGAAGACGAGCGAAAAGTTTGTATTGAATTAACAAAACAAGGTAAAGATTTAAAAGAAATAGCTTGTTCATTACCAACAACGATGGCTACAAATTTAGGAATTACAGAGCAAGAATATCATTCTTTATTAATTCAATTAAACACATTAATTGAAACAATGAAAAAAATTAATGACAGAAAAGGGGAATAAACATGGATAAATTATATACTGCTTCAGTAACAGCAACAGGTGGAAGAAACGGTAAGGTAGTTTCAGATGATGGCATATTAAATCTTGATGTAAAAATGCCAAAAGCACTAGGTGGCGCAGGCGGAGAAGCAACAAATCCAGAACAATTATTTGCAGCTGGTTATGCAGCTTGCTTTGATAGTGCATTGCAACTTGTAATTCGTACAAAACGTATGAAGGTGGAAAGTACAGAAGTGACTGCACACGTTTCTATCGGTAAAGATACAGATGGTGGTTTCGGACTATCTGCTGTACTTGACGTACATGTTGCTGGTGTTTCTCATGCCGAAGCACAAGAACTTGTAGAAGCCGCTCACGGTGTATGTCCTTACTCTAAAGCAACAAGAGGAAATATTGAAGTTACATTAAACGTACGCTAAAAGTTTAGTAAATAAAAAAACGCGCGACATTCGTCACGCGTTTTTTGTTTTTGTCATTTTATGAATTGCTTTCCATGCTTCTTCTTTTCCAAGTCCTGTTTCAGAAGAGAATAGAACGATTTCATCGCCAATTTCAACAGCAAGCGTTTCTTTTACAACTTTTAAATGCTTTTGCCATTTCCCTTTCGGAATTTTATCGGCTTTCGTTGCAATAATAATTGTTGGGATTTCATAATGCTTTAAGAAATCATACATCATAATGTCATCTTTTGTTGGTTGGTGACGTAAATCAACTACTAATACAGCTGCGTCTAATTGCGTACGTGTTGTAAAGTAAGTTTCAATCATTCTGCCCCATGCCGCGCGCTCTGTTTTAGATACTTTCGCATATCCATAACCTGGAACGTCAACAAAATGCATCATTTCATTGATTAAGAAAAAGTTCAGCGTTTGCGTTTTTCCTGGTTTAGAAGAAATACGTACTAACTTTTTACGATTTAAAATTTTATTAATAAAGGAAGACTTCCCGACATTAGAACGACCTGCTAAGGCAATTTCTGGTAAATCACTGTCTGGATATTGTTCCGGTTTAACGGCACTAATTACAATATCTGCTTTTGTTACTTTCATTGTTTCACTCCTACTAATGCGTGCTCCAATACTTCGTCTAAATGAGATGCAAGCACAAACGTAAGGTTTTCTTTTACGCTCTCTGGAATATCATCTAAATCTTTCTCATTTTCCGCCGGTAAAATAATTTTTGTTAATCCCGCGCGGTGAGCACTTAATGTTTTTTCTTTCAAACCACCAATCGGTAATACACGACCACGAAGTGTAATTTCACCTGTCATACCAACTTCTTTACTTACAGGAATACCCGTTAGTGCAGAAATAAGTGCCGTTGCCATCGTAATACCTGCTGATGGTCCATCTTTTGGAACTGCTCCTTCTGGAACATGAATATGAATATCGTTTTTCTCATGGAAATCCGGATCAATATGAAGTTCTTCTGCACGAGAACGAATATAGCTAAACGCGGCTTGTGCGGATTCTTTCATAACATCCCCAAGTTTCCCTGTTAAAATTAATTTCCCTTTTCCTGGCGCTACAGACACTTCAATTGCAAGTGTATCGCCGCCGGCTGCTGTGTAAGCTAAACCTGTTGCCATACCAACTTGGTCTGTTTTTTCAGCTTGACCATAACGGAATATATGCTTACCAAGTAAATCAACAATATTTTTCTCTGTTACAACAATGCGCTTGCGTTCTGCTGTAACGATAATTTTTGCTGCTTTACGGCAAACTTTTGCAATTTGACGCTCTAACGTACGAACACCAGCCTCGCGTGTATAATAACGAATAATTTCAAGAAGCGCTTCATCACGTACTTGCAAATTACCTTTTCGCAAACCGTGCTCTTTTAATTGTTTCGGCAATAAATGCTCACGAGCAATGTGCACCTTTTCAAGTTCTGTATAACCAGCAATTGAAATGATTTCCATACGGTCAAGCAATGGGCCCGGAACACTTGCAAGTGTATTAGCAGTTGCAACGAACATAACTTTCGATAAATCATATGGCTCTTCAATGTAATGATCACTGAAGTTATGGTTTTGTTCTGGATCTAACACTTCAAGTAACGCCGCTGATGGGTCTCCCCTGAAATCGTTAGACATTTTATCAATCTCATCTAATAAGAAGACTGGATTAACTGTTTTCGCCTTTTTCATACCTTGAATAATACGTCCTGGCATCGCTCCTACATATGTACGACGGTGACCACGAATTTCAGATTCATCACGCACACCACCAAGAGAAACACGTACAAAATTACGGTTTAACGATGTTGCAATAGAACGTGCTAACGAAGTTTTCCCAACCCCAGGAGGTCCTACTAGACAAAGAATTGGGCCTTTTAATGAATTCGTTAACTTCTGTACAGCTAAATATTCAAGTACTCGCTCTTTCACTTTTTCAAGACCGTAATGATCTTTATTTAAAATTTCTTCCGAATGAGTGAGGTCAATCATATCCTCTGTTGCTGTTGTCCATGGGAGAGCTAATAACCAATCAATATAATTATGAATGACACCACTCTCAGCAGAACTTACAGGTAATTTTTCATAACGATCTAATTCTTTCAGTGCAGCCTTCATTGTTTCTTCAGGCATTCCCGACTGTTCAATTTTCTCACGAAGTTCTTCAACTTCCCCGCCCTTGCCTTCTTTATCACCAAGTTCAGTTTGAATCGCCTTCATTTGCTCACGTAAGAAATATTCTTTTTGCGTGCGCTCCATTGAACGTTTCACTTTTTGTCCAATTTTCTTTTCTAGGCTAAGTAACTCTTGTTCATCTTGAATAATTGAAATAAGTGTATGTAGTCGCTCTTTCACAGATACAATCTCTAAAATCTCTTGTTTCTGCTTCGTTTTAATCGGTAAGTGAGAAGCAATTAAATCAGCTAGTCTTCCCGGTTCTTCTACATCAGCTACCGTTGCAAATGTTTCATTTGAAACTTTTTTCGAAACTTTAATATATTGTTCGAAATGCTCCAGTAACGTACGCATAAGAGCCTTCTCTTCCAAATCATCTTCTACTTCTTCAGTTACTGTTCTAATAGAAACTTGTACCACATTTTCTTCTTCGATAAACTCTACTACTTCTGCTCTATGTAAACCTTCTACAAGGACACGAAGCGTACCGTTCGGCAATTTTAACATTTGCTTCACTTTCGCCACTGTACCTACACTATATATGTCATCTTCTTTCGGATCGTCGATATTCATTTCTTTTTGCATTGCTAAAAAGATGATATTTTCATCCATTGCCGCCTGCTCTAGTGCTTGTATCGATTTATCACGTCCTACATCAAGATGCAGAACCATCGTTGGATATACGAGAATGCCTCTTAATGGTAGGAGGGGCACAATTCTTTCATTCGTATTCATACTAGACATAGCACCTCCATAATAAATTAAACTCCTGTTCAACTATTTTATATTACAATACATCTAGATGCAATTGCAGAGATTCTTCGCAATTGTTAATCCCCTGTTTTTTTGTGCCTCACGAAAAGAAAAAAGACTCCGCTTAAGCATACAAACTTAAACGAAGTCTGGCAAATTTTTATTATTGTATATTCTCACATTGATTGTGCATCTGTTTCGTCCAAATCATTATGTGCATCAAGCTCACGATGCATATTTTCCTGCATAAATGTTAATTCAAATACTTCTTTTAATTTGCGAACAGGAATGATCTCAATTCCCTTTATTGTATACAAAAATGGTTGCATGTTTTCAGCCGGAATGATGACTTTCTTAGCTCCCGCTTTTTTCGCAGCTTTTATTTTTGCGTACACACCACCAATAGGCTTCACTTCTCCATGGATACTTATCTCACCTGTCATCGCTACTTCATTATTCACATACGTACGATGCACTGCTGAATAGACACCTGTTGCCATAGCAATACCTGCTGAAGGACCATCAATCGGGATACCACCAGGAAAATTAATATGTATATCATACCCTTCCGGCAACACATCTAGAGAACGAAGTACTGTTAACACATTATCAACAGAACCTTTCGCCATACTTTTACGGCGGATTGATTTCGTTTGATTCCCAATACTTTCCTCTTCTACAATTCCAGTGACATTTACTGATCCTTTATCTTTCGCAGGAATAGCTGTTACCTCAATTTCTAATAACGCACCTGTATTCGGCCCATATACAGCAAGCCCGTTCACAAGGCCAATTCTCGGAATTGGATAAATACGTTTTTCGTACTTTGGTGTAAGCTGACTAGAATGAACAACCCACTCAATATCTTCATCTTTAATGAAAGGTCGTTCTTCATTTATCGCCATACCAGCAGAAATTTGCACGAGATTAATTGCTTCTCGCCCATTTCTTGCATACATTCCAATCATTTCGATACCGTTCTCACCTACTTGCATCTCCACTTTGTCAGCTGCATTTTTCGCTACTTTTTGAATTTCTTCTGTATCTAACTCACGGAAGAAAACTTCTAAACAACGCGACCTAATTGCAGGAGGAATTTCCTCTGGTGAACGTGTCGTTGCACCAACTAAGCGAAAATCTGCAGGTAAACCTTTTTGAAAAATATCATGTATATACGTTGGAATCATCGGATTTTCTTCACTATAATACGCACTTTCCAAAAATACTTTCCGATCTTCTAACACTTTTAGCATTTTATTCATTTGAATTGGATGTAATTCACCAATCTCATCAATGAACAAAATACCACCATGCGCATCTGTTACAGCCCCTTTTTTCGGTTGCGGGATACCCGCTTGTCCCATTGCACCTGCTCCTTGATAAATAGGATCATGCACTGAACCAATTAATGGATCCGCAATACCACGCTCATCAAACCTAGCTGTCGTCGCATCAAGTTCGATAAATGTTGCATTTGTACGAAATGGAGATTTCGGATTTCGTTTCGCTTCTTCTAATACAAGGCGTGCTGCCGCTGTCTTTCCGACACCTGGCGGACCGTATATGATCACATGTTGCGGATTAGGACCACAAAGAGCCGCTTTTAACGACTTAATCCCGTCTTCTTGCCCTACAATGTCTATAAAGGATGTAGGACGTACCTTTTCCGCAAGCGGCTCTGTTAAAGAAACCTCACGCATTTTACGAAGCTGCTCTAATTCTTTTTTCGATTCTCGATCAATTGAAACTTTTTGTGTTCGCTGATTTCGAAGTAAATGCCAAAAATACAATCCGACAATTACGCCAAAAACAAGTTGAACAAGTAAAAATATATTTGTCCAGCTCATAATTCATTTCCTCCCGCTATGTTTTACCTTTTAGTATTTCCTGGGAGGAATAGTGCTAAACATAAAGAAAAACAGCAATTATAAAAATTGCTGTTTCTTCTTCGCATTATGCAGATGTTTTTGTATCAAGTACAGTACCGTCCTGTAACACCAATTTCGGCGGTTCATTATCAGCTACTGTTTCTTTCGTAAGAATACACTTCTCGATATCTTTGCGAGATGGAAGTTCGAACATTACATCAAGCATCAAGCCTTCAATAATAGAACGAAGTCCACGAGCACCTGTTTTACGTTCAATTGCTTTTTTCGCAATCTCAACTAGTGCACCTTCTTCAAACTCTAACTCAACATCGTCAAGCTCCAATAATTTTTGGAATTGCTTAACAAGTGCATTTTTCGGTTTAGTTAAAATATCTACAAGAGCATCTTCATCAAGCGGCTCTAGGTTCGCAATAACTGGAAGACGACCGATAAACTCCGGAATTAAACCGAATCTTAAAAGATCCTCTGGTAAAACGTGAGATAAAACATGCTTCTCATTTACATCAGCATTTTTCTTCTCAGCACCAAATCCAATTACTTTCTCACCAAGGCGACGTTTAATAATAGGCTCGATGCCATCAAACGCTCCACCACAAATGAATAGGATGTTCGTTGTATCAATTTGAATAAACTCTTGATGCGGGTGCTTACGACCACCTTGAGGTGGAACGCTCGCTACAGTACCTTCTAAAATTTTCAGAAGTGCCTGCTGTACACCTTCACCAGATACATCACGTGTAATTGATGGATTTTCGGACTTACGTGCCACTTTATCAATCTCATCAATATAAATAATTCCTTTTTCCGCTTTTTCTACATCGTAATCAGCCGCTTGAATTAGTTTTAGTAAGATGTTTTCTACATCTTCCCCAACGTATCCAGCTTCTGTTAAAGATGTTGCGTCCGCGATTGCAAATGGAACATTTAAAATACGCGCTAATGTTTGTGCCAATAATGTTTTACCACTACCAGTTGGCCCAATAAGTGAAATATTACTCTTCGCTAATTCTACATCATCAATTTTGCTGTTAGAATTAATGCGTTTGTAATGGTTATATACCGCTACCGCTAGTGCTTTTTTCGCGTTATCTTGTCCGATGACATACTCATCTAAGATTTCACGAATTTCTACCGGTTTCGGTACATCTTTGAATTCTACTTCTTCGTCCTTCGCAAGCTCCTCTTGTACAATTTCAGTACAAAGCTCGATACACTCGTCACAAATGTAAACACCTGGACCTGCAACTAACTTTCGAACTTGCGTTTGTGTTTTACCACAGAAAGAACATTTTAATTGACCTTTTTCATCATTAAATTTAAACATATTTTCACACCCCTTACAAAGTGCTAACCTCTTGCCTTCGTATGTACACGATAAATGTATCGTATGTAAATACATATTATGTCACTACGTAGCGAGAAATACAAATAATATGACTAGTTATGTACAAATAAAAAAATTTTAAAACTTTTGAAATATGTATATTCGACTTACAAAGGCACTTTTCCTTCTTCATCGAAAAGTTTTATAAATATATTTCTATATTTATAAAACAAGGCACGATTAAAATCGCGCCTTGTTATTTTATTATGCAGCGTTGTCTACTAAGAAGTCTACAGCTTTACGCACTTTAAGATCTTCAGATAAAGCGTCTACGCTTCCAAGAGCTTGCTTGATAGCGTCTACTGGCATACCGTACATTTCAGCCATTTTTTCAACTTCTGCAGTTACTTCTTCTTCAGTAACTTCGATGTTTTCAGCTTCAATGATAGCTTCAAGAACAAGATTGATTCTTACACGTTTTTGTGCATCCTCTTTCATTTGCTCTTTTAATTTGTCAGCGTCAGTACCTGTGAATTGGTAGTAAAGCTCAAGGTTCATACCTTGTTGGCTTAAACGTTGCTCGAATTCACGAACCATACGATCTAACTCAGTGTCGATCATAGCTTCTGGAATGTCGATTTCAGCGTTAGCAGCAGCTAATTCTACTACTTCGTCACGTACTTTGTGCTCAGCTTCGTGCTTTTTGCCTTCTTCTAAGTTTGTACGAAGTTTTGTTTTTAATTCATCAAGAGTTGCAACTTCTTCGTCAGCATCTTTAGCGAACTCGTCGTTTAACTCAGGAAGTTCTTTTGTTTTGATTTCGTGAATTGTTACTTTGAATGTTGCTGGTTTACCAGCTAATTCAGCAGCATGGTACTCTTCTGGGAATGATACTTCAACTTCTTTAGAATCACCAGATTTAAGACCAATTACTTGCTCTTCGAAACCTGGGATGAAAGTACCAGAACCGATTGCTAGAGAATAGTTTTCGCCTTTTCCGCCTTCAAATGCTTCGCCATCAACGAAACCTTCGAAGTCGATTACAGCTGTATCACCATCTGCTGCAGTTCCGTCTTCTTTAACAACTAGTTCAGCTTGACGCTCTTGTAAAGCTTTTACTTCGTTCTCTACATCCTCGTCAGTTACAGTTGTTTCAACTTTTTCTACTGCTAAACCTTTGTAATCACCTAATTTAACTTCAGGTTTTACAGTAACTTTTGCAGTGAAAATTAAGTTTTGGCCTTTTTCGAATTTCTCGATGTCAATCTCAGGATGAGCAACTGGGAAGATACCAGCTTCATCGATTGCTTCACCGTATGCTTTTGGTAAGATGATATCTAAAGCATCTTGGTATAAAGATTCAATACCAAAGCGTTGTTCGAATAATGGACGAGGCATTTTCCCTTTACGGAAACCTGGTACATTAATTGTTTTTACTACTTTTTTGAATGCAGCGTCGATAGAGTTATTTACTTCTTTAGCATCAACTTCGATTGTTAAAACGCCAACGTTACCTTCTAATTTTTCCCATTTTGTAGACATTTATTCTTTCCCTCCAACTATAATAATGTATGCACATACCTCTATAGATCAAAATTTTTATTATCTCTTTCTTGAAATAACAAATGTACAAATAACCCTCTAGCAAAAAGCTTTCAGATACAATGTTCCAATCTACTAATTGTCTAAAAGACAACTACGGTATATTTTGTTCGAGACTAATATGAAACATATTAAGTAAGAGAATTATACTCCTCTTCTCTTACAAACAGGCAGATTTCTGCCTTTTGCAACCCTTACATTATAACATAGAATGTGCTCGTTTCAATAACTGAACGATTCTTTTTCATAATTATACGGGCAAATACCCTTCTCTTTCAATGCGCAGTAACCATTGATAGGCAATATGAAATTCCTCAAACTCAATATTGTATGCTGTCATAAGTTCTTCTTCATCAATAGCCAATCCGAAACGCTTTCTTCCAATTCTCTCTAAGACAGCAGCCCAAATTTCTACTTTATCCATTAATAGAGGGAACGGAAAAACGCTAATTTGTAATTCTTTCCAGTATGTAACCATCGTACTAAATATATCTGGATAATTTTGCTCTAATCGGTTTGAGAATTTATGTATAATTTTATCGGATTGCTCCTCATTATGACCTGTAAATGCTGGAATCACCTTTATCGTATTTCCAAACTTCTCTACTTCTATCTCTTCTTCTATTTGATTTTCTACCATTTTATACAAAATAGAAGTTTTTAAATAAGGGTGCTGATCTTCGTCTATTAAAAATTTCTTTAAAGTAGGAAGTGCGAGATCCAGGTCTTTTAACGAAAGTTTCTGGATCACTCTTAGCTTTTGACCAAAGTTTTCTCCAAAAAGCCCATCGGTAAATTCTTCTAATTCAAAATTCGAATCCACTAGCGGTGTATCTTCTTCATTCAGCATCCCTTGCGCAAACAAAGCAAGCTGCGCCAATTTTTCCTTTTGCTCAGGAATTATATCTTTCGTTTGCAAAACTTCCTCAACAGTTTCAATGACACCTTCATAATCATTTGTTTGAACTAAAATAGTTACATACGTTTCAAGAATATCACCAAATAATACAGCTCCTGTTTCAAGTAACTGCTCACATTTTTCTTTCGCTTCTTCCATACGTTTTAATTCTAGCAAACAAATAACGGAAGCTAATTCTGTTTGTTCCGTTTCTGCATTATACTGACGTAATATTTCAAAGCAGCGCAATGCATCTTCGAATTCCCGCTCTTTCAACGCTAAAAAACCTTTATCAATATAGCGTTCTGATAGTTGCGGAAACAATACGACCGTATTTTCTTTTTTATCCATACGTCCGCCTCTTTTTCTAGATTTTAATGATCTTCAAAGTAAATATATCAAATGCGTAATGAGAACACAACATTCCAAAATTATTTATTTGAAATATAGGAATATTCTATTTTCATAACGAAAAAGCAACAAACTTCTAAACGAAATTCATTTTTCACAAACAAAAACCCTCAGCAACAGACGGCAGAGGGTTCATCATTAATGGAAAGCTTTTATAATTGTGGGGTATATAACAAGGGTAATAATTTGGAGAACAATAATTGCCATAACAATCATGCTAAAATAGAAGATTGGTTTACTTCGCTTCATTAAAAACATAATAATAAGCATCGTACAAGCAAACAAACTTAAAAAGAATAAACTCGTTGTCGAACTAAGTATACCACTCGGGACAAAGAACAATAAAACTACACTACAAGTACCTATAATTCCAAATAACCATTCCATTCATTCACTCATTCCCTTTCCCTCTCATGGCAGTTTTTTCTACGCTACTAAATGTTTTACAACATCAATTACATATGTTAACTTTTCATACGCCACAAACCCAAAAGCTACTGTTAAACCCGTTACGATTAATCCTTTCATCATCTCTTCCTCCTCATTTATCGTTGTTATCTTCATTATATAAGATTAGTAATTTGTTACCATCGAACTTCCTTACACTTACCTTACAGAGTTGTAAGATTTCAAAAATAAGTTTAAAATCATGTTAATATATTTTTGTACAATTAAGAATTTAATTTACAAGGGGGATTATATATGTTCAAAAAAATGGCAGCTGACGTTTTAGGATTAAGCGATGTAGGTTCCGTTATCACACCAAAAGATTACGATAAGGTCGATGCTGATGATTACGTAATGCATGAAGATGGGGAGAAAATTTACTTTCTTATTAAATCAAAATCGGATGAATATTGCTTTACAAACAAAGGATTAATTCACCTAGATGGTACAAGTGCCACAAGCAAAAAACGTACATTACGCCGCTTTAGCTATAGTAAATATCAAATTAAAAACGTAGCACTTGAAACTGCAGGAACGATTGATTTAGATGTAGAAATTAAATTTCAAATGGGAGATGAGCATTACTCAATTGATGTTCATAAAAAACATATTGAAGAATTAAAAGATTTATATAAGGCTCTTCTTAAAATCGAAGAAATTTCATACGACAACGACATTACATTGCAGTATGCACATAAAAGTTTAGATATGGCATCTAACGCTTTCAGCCGTATTTCAAATGCACAAGTAAATTTAGCAGAACAGTTTAAAGAGATGAACGAGATCGCCTTTAACTGGCTCGTTGATACGAAAAAGCAATATAACGTAAAAGATTACAGTTTTGTCTTTGAAAAATTTATTAATAACTAATTTAAAACAAACAAAAAACCTTGTTATCAAAAGATAACAAGGTTTTTTTAGCGTCCCAGGAGAGATTCGAACTCCCGACCGTACGCTTAGAAGGCGTATGCTCTATCCGGCTGAGCTACTGGGACATGGAGCGGGTGAAGAGAATCGAACTCTCGACCAGAGCTTGGAAGGCTCTTGTTTTACCACTAAACTACACCCGCATATGTTATTTAATTTTTCTTCGTTAGCGCCATTGCCCTATCGACAATATTTATTATATTCATAACCACTTATAAAGTCAACACTTTTTTAAAAGAGGATAATTTTTATTATCCTCTTTTAAAAACTGCTTGTTCAACTAGCTGTCCGTCTAATGTTTCAAAACGAACTTCTATATGATTTTCATCCATTTCTAATAAAGCGAATGTCTTTTCCACACGAGAGCGCGGAAGCAAAATACTTCCTGGATTAATAAATAAAATCCCATCAAGTAATTCTGCCCCTAATACATGAGAATGTCCAAAGCACGCTACTTGTGCTCCTACTTCTTCTACATGATACGCTAACGTTTGTAACGTCATTTTCACATTATGACGATGACCGTGTACAACTAAGAAACGAATTCCATCTACATCAGTTACAATTTCATCTTGAAAGTTAGCATAATCACAATTCCCTTTTACAACTTGGAAACCTTGTAGCTCTTCGTGAGCAGGCGTTAGCTCTGAATCACCACAATGAATCATGACATCTACTTTCCCTTCATATTTCTCTTTTAACTGCTGTAATTCCTTCACAGAGCTATGACTATCGCTTACGATTAAAGCTTTCATCAATCTCTCTCCCTTATTCTTCTAAAAACCATTCCGGGATTTTCTCTTCTAATTTACGAAGAGCGCGTCCGCGGTGGCTAATGGCATTTTTCTCATCTGAGCTTAGCTCCGCCATTGCCTTTTTATATTCTTCTACATAAAAAATCGGATCGTATCCAAAACCATTTTCCCCGCGGCGCTGTTCTAAGATTTTCCCTTCACACGTTCCGTTTACAATAACCGGCTCTTTATCTGCCTCAGGGAAAGCAACCGCTAGTGCACAGTAAAAACGAGCTATACGTTTTTCTAAATCGATGTCAGTTAACTCTTGCAACACTTTATCGATATTCGCTTGGTCATCTTTCGGCTCTCCAGCAAAACGAGCTGAATATACACCTGGTTTCCCGTTTAAGGCATCTACAATAAGACCTGAGTCATCCGCAATTACGATGGAATTCAACTGTCTACTAAGACTGTCCGCTTTCAAAATTGCGTTTTCTTCAAATGTTTCACCAGTTTCTTCGACTTCTTCAATATGAGGAAAATCGTGTAAAGATTTCACTTCTAAGTCAAATCTCTCAAATAACTCAGCAAACTCACGTACTTTCCCAAGATTTTTCGTCGCTACAACAACTTGCTTCATATTTTCCACCTCTACTCTATATGAGATACGATGTCACCTAACGCTTCTTTTTGCTTTTCAACAAGTTGGAAAATCCCTTGTTCAGCAGCATCAAGTAATTCATTTAATTCAGCTCTGCTAAACGTCGCTTCTTCTCCAGTTCCTTGCACTTCAACAAACTGACCTTTTCCAGTCATAATAACGTTCATATCAACGTCTGCTTTAGAATCTTCAGCATAATTTAAATCTAAAACAACACCTTGTTCTTCAACAACACCTACTGACGTTGCCGCTAAATAATCTTTCACCGGAATTTTAGATACTTTTTCTGCTTGCAATAATTTTTCAAAAGCTAATACCATCGCTACATAAGCACCTGTAATAGAAGCTGTTCTCGTTCCGCCATCCGCTTGAATTACATCACAGTCAATCCAAACCGTTCTTTCGCCAAGCGCTTCTAAATCAACAACCGCACGTAGTGCTCGTCCAATTAAACGCTGGATTTCCATTGTACGCCCTGTTACTTTCCCTTTACTTGACTCCCTGATTGTACGTTGCTCTGTCGCACGTGGAATCATTGAGTATTCTGCTGTTACCCAGCCTTTTCCTTCTCCGCGCATAAACGGCGGTACACGCTCTTCAATTGTCGCTGAACAAATTACCTTTGTATCCCCAACTTCAATTAGTACTGATCCCTCTGGATGTTTTAAATAATTTGTATGAATATGTATATGGCGTAGCTCTGCTTTTCCTCTACCATCTACTCGCATAAAAATAACCCCCTCATAAATACTCTCATTAGTATAGCCAAATTTAAATGTACGATATGTATAACAATAAAAGAAGGGGAACTCAAAAAGCAATTCCCCTTTCTTACATAAGTATATCAAATTATTCGCGATTAAAAACTACCTGTATTCACGTTTTGTGGACGATCAACAGGTTTTATTAACTTTTCACCTTTCTCATCCATAAGATTTGCTTTCCCATTCACTTCAATAGAAACATTTTTCACACCTTGTTTTTCCGTTAAAGATAAGACTAACGATTTCAACACATAATTTGAAATCATGTTTTTGTCTGGGTTCACAAATATATTTTCATTAAAGTTTAATGTAATATTTCCGTTCTCCACTTTTGGATTCGTAATAAGCTTAGCTCCTGGATTAAAATCATTTAGTAGCGACCCTTGAATCGGACCTTTTACAAGCTCATCCACAATTGCCGAGTAATCATTTTCTTTTCCTTCTGCAACGCGCCTTGTTACCGGTACGTAATATTGTTGCTTATTATTATTTTGCGCCATAAAGTAAAGTGTAACCGGTTTTGTATGCGTCACATCTGCTACTTGTTCATCATCAAAGTTAATTCCATTCGCACGACTTACACCTTCACCAAGCGGTGTACCCGCAACAGGCATCTTCACTAACTTTTCACCATTTATTTGGAACTGCACTTGTTTTATTTCTGTAAATTGAGTCAAAGTCCACGCTACTGATTCAACAATTTGACGTTCTTCTTCTTTTGAATAATTTTTCATTTCTTTAGAGAAATCAATTACTGCTGTCCCGCCTTTTTTCAAATTCAAGGTCATCGTCGTATTCGCTGGAAGGACTGCTCGAAATCCATTTGGCAATAAATTTGTAACTGGTCCATCTTTCACAAGATACTCTAACGTTTGCTGTACAACCTCATTCGCTTTCGGAGTAGGCATTGCAATAGTTTGCGGTACGACATATCCATTTTTATCAACGAGGTATAACTCTCTATTTACTGTTTGCCCTTGTTTATCTTTTTTAGCAGTTTCTTTCTTTTCACCTTCTGTATACGTAACTTTTTTTGGCGGATCAATTTGTTCTGTCGCTTTCTCTTGATTTAACAAGCCACACCCTGATAATAAAATCGCACTCACAGTAGCACCAACAACCCATTTAAAAGTGGATTTAGGCATGCCATTCCCCCCTAAAATCTAAGTTTGTACTATTATGTATACGAGCTGTTTCATGTTTTAGAACAAGCTATGGCTACTTATACAGAAAAAACCCCTGATTTCTCAGGAGTTCTCTTATATGAATCTACTATTATTCTGTTTCTAAATTGATATGCTTCACATTTTCAATCGGCTGACCGAACCACTTTGATGCAATTTCTTTAAACAGGCCTATTTTGCCAGTCGTTAAGAAGAGATGATCACTTTGTTCTTCTCCCTCATTTAGCATCTTACTATGGTATAAAATCGTGCTTACCTCACGCGCTGTTTCATCACCCGAACTAATTAATTGTACTTGATCCCCCATTACCTTTTTAATAACAGGACCTAAAATCGGATAATGTGTACATCCTAGAATAAGCGTATCAATGTCAGTACTTTTCAACGGTTGCAATGTTTCTCTTACAACTTCATACGCCATTTCACTTTCGAAATTCCCACTCTCTACAAGCTCAACGAAAGGTGGGCACGCTAAACTTTCTACCATAACACGGTTATTAATAGACTTTAGCGCCTCTTCATAGGCGCCACTTTTTACTGTTCCAATCGTTCCAATAATCCCAACATGATACGTATTTGTCACTTTTAAAGCTGTACGTGATCCTGGATGAATAACTCCAACTACTGGAATTGGTAATTGTTTCTGCATTTCTTCTAATACAACCGCAGTTGCTGTATTACACGCAATAACTAACATTTTGATATTTAAATCTAATAAATGCTCCGTCATTTCCCACGTAAATTGACGCACTTCTTCACGAGAACGCGGACCATAAGGGCAACGTGCTGTATCCCCTAAATATATAATACGCTCTTTCGGCAACTGACGAATTAATTCCTTCGCTACTGTTAAACCGCCCACTCCTGAATCAATAACACCGATCGCTCTATTCAACTTAATCACCCGTTTTCTCATTCATCATCTTTTATGTTTATCAGTATATTTTACACACTTTAAGTTCGCTAACTTAAAGTGCCCCTGTATAAAAATTTTCATTTGTACCTATATAGATCAGGACCTTTTTTATTTTGCTCCTTTTTTTCATAATTTGCAAGACAGAAAAATAACCGACCTTCTATATGAAAGTCGGTTTCTTCTATATAAATTGCGTATTTACCTCGCCATTTGCTGGACAGTAAGACCCTCACCTCAAAATTCAGCGAAAGCAAAGAAGTTATATGGGGGATCGGGCTGCCCGTAAAAGTCCGATTGGTGTAGGCTAATAATTAGCGGGGGATGCCCCCCACTAATTAAAGTTTCACTTTATTGCTCCATCTTTTTTTGGAAAGAAGACATTCCTATTAATAAAAAGAAATGAGCAGAAATTAAAATGATGATTAAAATAAAATTCAAACGATAACTATTTGTAGATTCCATAACTTTGCTCGCTACAGCTGGTCCAAATGCCATACCGAAAAAGTTAATTAAATTATATAAACCAAGACCGACTCCAACTTTAGCTGGATGTAATGTTTTCGGTATAAATGTGTTTAATGATACTTGAATAGCTGAATAACTCATAAATGTTAAAATAACCGCTACTAAAATAATGATTAAGTTCCCGTTCGGAATAAGCCCTAAAATTAAAAAGCCAACGATCATAATGACAGACGCTACATAAATCATATTCACATTTCCAAACGAAGGGACAATCTTCCCCGTAATAAAACTAGATACAATACCAAAGAGTGATGCAACAAACAATGCAATTCCGATAACGAATGGCGACAATCCGTGCACTCTTCCTAACAGTGATGGCAATAATAATAGACTAGCACATAACGCCACATTAATTATAAACCCGACCGCTATTAAACGAAGAAATGGTTTGTTCGAAAATAACTCAATATCAATAAATGGATGCTCCGCGTTCTTCATACGAACCGTGAATAAAAATAAGAACGCTACCGATAACACAAATAGCCAACTATTAATATTGACACCTAATAAAACAGTCGTAATGAATGCAAATAATAACGCCGCTCCAATGTAATCAAAATGAAACGCTTCATCCGTATGCTGCGCTTCTTCTGGCATAAATTTTATAAGCAAGAAAATCCCAACTACTGAAATAACCATAAATAAAAATAAATATGGCCACCCTAATGTATTTGTAATAGCCCCGCCAACTAAAGGACCAATGCCTATTGCTAATGCAATAGAAGAACTAATCATCGCTAATGCACCAGGCTTCTTAGCAGGAGCAACTAATTTTGCCACTGCAATCATACTAAGCGCAATAAACGCCGCGCCCCCACTCGCCTGCACTAATCTTGCAAGAATGGTAATCGCATAAGATTGATTCATAAATCCAATAATAGAACCCGCTACAAATATGATAATTGAAATAATCAATAGTTTTTTTACGCTATAACGATCAGCCAACTTCCCATATATCATCGAACCAATACCGACAACTAAGGAATAACCTACTACAACCCAACTTACTTTCGATTGACTAATAGATAAATCATTAGCAATATCCTCTAACGCTACATTAAATAAAACCGCATTCATCGGTCCTAATAAAACGATAAAACATAATGTGAAAACAAACCATTTTGAATGGTTACTTATATCTTTCCCCATGCGTAACACCTCTTCTGATTGTAGTAACTGTAAATGAAAAATAAAGTTGTTTAGCTCCTCTATCACTACTAAACAACTTCATCAAATGTATAAATTTATCGCGCGACAAATTGAATTCGAAACGTAACATTATGTTGTTCGATATTCATGGAACTATCATAGTTTCAGCATTACAGTTTGTCAACGAAAAATATACAAAGTAAACTAATTTAGTGTTTTTAGTTTACTTTGTATAAAAATTGTTATACACTAATTTCGAATCCGGTATAAGGGGGACTGACATGGTTATTCAAATTTGCAATTTCTAACTTAATACAATCAAGTAAATAAAGAACTTTTATATAGAAGAAACATTACAGGAGGATTATGATGAAGAAAAAAATGTTAGTTGTATTAACGAGCGTAGAAAAATACCCAAATTTAAATAGAGCTACCGGGCTTTGGCTTGGTGAAGCTGTCCATTTCGTTAAAAAAGTAGAAGAAGCTGGTTACGAAGTAGATTATGTCAGTCCACAAGGCGGCTATACACCGATTGATCCGCATAGTTTAGCGATGGCGGAGAGCATTGATTGGAAATGGTATCAAAAGAAAGAATTTATGAATCGTCTCGGTTCTACAATGAAACCGAGTGAAGTGAATCAAGAAGACTACGCTGTTATTTATTACGCGGGTGGTCACGGAGTTATTTGGGACTTCCCAGAAAACAAAGAACTTCAAAATATTAGCCGCAACATTTATGAAAATGGCGGAATTGTTTCCTCTGTTTGTCACGGAGCTGCTGGTTTATTCCATATCACATTAAGTAACGGGGATCGTTTAATTAACGATAAAAAAGTAACAGGATTCTCAAATGAAGAAGAGAAACTGGCTGAATTAGATCAATTCGTTCCATTTTTAACAGAAAATGAACTCGTTAAATATGGAGGACTTTACGAAAAAGCTGCGCAACCTTGGGAAGCTTACGCTGTAGAAGATAATCGTGTAATTACTGGTCAAAACCCTGCTTCAGGTGGTCCAGTAGCTGAATTAGTATTAAAACAGTTGCAAAAATAATATGTACTAAAAAAGCAGATTTCCCTCTAGTAAGGGAAATCTGCTTTTTTTACGAAATCATTTGTAGATTAGCTATAATTTCTTTTTCAATTTCAGAATCATCAACTACATCTAAAAATTCCGGTTTAAACAGTTGGTATTTCTTCAAATTGTAGAAATCAAGTATCGCTTGCTTTAACGTAATATCGTACTGAATGCAAAAAGTATGATCTATAATGCGTCTTAACATCACATCATCTTGCACCATAAATAGTTGCGCATTCATTTTATTAAAGTAACCTTGTTCCATACCCGATTCAAAAAACATTTGCAAATTACGATTGCGATTTTGTTGTGCAGCGACTAATTGATCCGACAAATGCGGATACGCTTCTTTCAAATCTTGTAAAAAAACATCCGAAATATACGTCACACATTTTAAAGAATGGATAAACGTCTTTTGGAAACGTTCTGTAAACGACATACTTTCATCTTGATTATCCGCATCTCCTTCAAGAAGATAGTTTATAAAATCCTCTACTACTGCCTCAATAACCTCATCTTTCGAAGAAAAACGTTTATATAAAGTAGCTTTACTAATATCCATATATTTCGCAATTTCATCTATTTTTAATTGGCTAAAACTCGTCTTTCGAATAACGGGCTTTATTTTATTAATATAAGTATTTGCACACGCTACTTTTCTCATTTAAAAGAGCCTCCCCTTTTGTTCATACAAAATAGTATAGCAAATTCATGAATGTTTATAAATGAAGTTATTATACTCATTACGTCTTTTTAGTTTATTACAATTTCAATCTACGCTATACATAAAAAGTACCCGCTACCTTTGTTAGTAGCGGGCACCTTTTCTATAATTTATTTACAGCTCTTTTTATAGCCTTACCTATTCCCACACTAGACTGCGGATTCTGCCCTGTAATCAAATGCCCATCTACTACAACATGCGGCGTGAAATTAGGTGCTACATAAAATAAAGCCCCTTCTTCTTTCAACTTACTTTCTAGCAAAAACGGAACTCGATTTTCTAAATGTACAGCTTTTTCTTCATCGTTTGTATAACCTGTTATACGCTTACCGGCAACAAAAAACGAGCCATCTTTATTTTTCACACCAACTAAAGAACTTACCCCGTGACAAACAGCCGCTACGATCCGGTTATTATTGTACATATTCTCAATTAAATTTGCTAAATATGGATTACCTGGAAAATCTACAATCGCCCCGTGCCCACCACAAAATAATACCGCATCATACTCTGAAGAGTGAACAGTTGAAATCGCCCTCGTATTTTGCAATAAAGAAGCGACATGCTTAAATTCACGAGGTATGCCATTCGGAATAGACACTCTATCAATTGGTACTCTCCCGCCTTTTATCGACACAATATCAACATCGAACTTAGCTTTTTTAAATAAATGATAAGGAGCTGCGAGCTCTTCCAGCCACAAACCAGTCGGGTGTCCATTCAAATCATGAGCGCTTGTTGAAACTAATAATACCCTTTTCAACATATCCCCTCCTTACTACCTATTTATGTATGAAACATTCTTATCATTCATATGGAGCATGAAACAAACAGAAAAATAGCCGACCTTTTGTATAAAAGTCGGCTGCTTTCTTATAGTTCGAGCTCTCCCATACGAAGAAGCTCAACAACTGCTTGTGAACGTCCTTTAACCCCTAGCTTTTGCATTGCGTTTGAGATGTGATTACGTACTGTTTTTTCACTTATAAACAGTTCACCTGCAATTTCCTTCGTCGTTTTATCTTGAACCAGTAATTCAAATACTTCTCTTTCTCTCTTTGTGAGTAACGGTTTAGATTGATACGCTTTTTCCTTCAACTGGTATAACCCTCCTTGCTTAAGCCAGAGCTGTATATGTGTAAGTTGGGTGTTTATTTAGTCAAGATATTGTATGAACGAAATGTGCAGGTGGTGAATGAAAATGGGCTTTATTTCTTATGTTATTTTAGACTTTTATACAGTGCGTACACTCTTTTTATCCACTTACTTTTCAGTACGCCATATTTGTTCTAGTAATATGCTGAAAACTGTACCTACGAACAAACCATTTCCGAATATATATTGCATCACAGACGGCAAGGATTGGAGTGCTCCAGACGGTAAAAACATAACACCACTTCCAAATAATATAGCAACTCCTAAAATCGTTACATTCCTTTCGCTGATTGGCACTTGTTTTATATTATTAAATCCAATTCCAATTAACTGTACGAACGAAGCCATTAAAACGGCCGATGCGACAGCGGATGGTAAAGACGCTAAGTAACGAATGATACTTGGAAAAAGAGACATTACGACTAGTAACGCACATGCCATTAAGAACGATCGTATATATTTTTGTTTTGTTAAGCGTATAAACCCTGCCGTTGCTGGTAACGGAACGACACCTACAGTTGAAAATACAGAGGAAATGATATGTGAAATCCCTCCAACCCACGTTCCATCCTTCAACTGTTTTTGTTCAATAGTCGCTTTATGAATGGTAGCTTGATTAATTGCTATAATAGCTGCCACTGTATTTGAAACTAAAATACATACCATAACGAAACTTGATACAGCCATACCTGTATTCCATTTTGGAATTCCCCACGCGAATATATGTGGAAGTTGCACAAAATGAGTTACTTGAGATGGGATCGTCACTTTTCCTGCAATGAGAAAAATAATCCAGCCACTAATTAACCCTATTAAAACCGCATAACTTTTAACAAACCCTTTTCCGAAGTTGGAGAGTATGACTACGAATAAAAATATGCCAAAAGCAATTAATGCTGTAAATCCATCAATTTGAGAAACAGTAGCTGTAATTCCTAGCATTCCTTTTAAAAATACACCACTTAATTGTAAACATAATAAAAGTAAGAACGTCCCTGTCACGAGCGGCGTAAATAAAAATAAAATACGCCCGATAACTCCCGTTACTCCTAGCCCTATTAAAACAACTCCCGCAACCATCATTCCTAATTCTAAAATTTGCAATGTACTATGTAATTGATCCTGCCCTACAGTTGCATAAGCAAGCACGGTAAATACACCAACCCAAGATCCAGCTGGTCCATCCGCAATCGGAAGCTTATGTCCAAGCCATCCTTGTAAAAAAGAAGATATACCAACTACGAAAAACGTACGCTGCATTAAATAAAATACTTCTTCCGTCGTAAGATGAAATAATCCGCCAACGACAATTGGTAGCGCGATTGAGTTTGCTAATAAAAAAATAAACCATTGCAAAGTTCCCATAATATGATTTTGATTATGTTGATTGTCCAAACTTTTCATCCCTTCTTACTTCCTTATAAGGAAGTATAGTACTTCCCTGTTTCTACTAAATAAAAAAGAAGGGTTCTATTTTCACAATTAGAACCCTTCTAAAAACATCTAAACGATTCCTCTATACAAGATTATCAGATTTCACTTGATCTAAATCCCCTATAACAACATTCCCTTTATACATAACTACACGCTTCTCTGTTTGACGAGCCACTGCTTCCGCGGCGCATGTTGCATTCGTTAAAACAAAACTTGCCTCATCCCCTACATTCGGCCACACTCGTTTTCCTTCATTATTTAACGTTTCTTTCCCTCCAGTAATAAAACGAAGAGCTTTCCCTAAAGACCTTTCATCATTCCAACCAAATCGTTCTGCCAATCGATTTGCCTTTTGAAGCATATCACCTGTGCCAAACGGAGACCAATGATCTGTAATACTATCATTTCCTAATGAAACTTTAACTCCTTTTCGATCTAGTAACGGAATTGGGATTACTTGTTTACCGATTGGAACGGTTGAAGTGATATCAATCTTTAATGCTGCTAGTCTTTCTGCCACTTCTTCAGCTTCTTTATCAGTAACACCACCAAGTCCAAGCGCATGACTAATTGTTACACGACCTTGCCATCCTGCTTCTTCCGTTAGACTTGCCAATCTCTTCATTGTAAACGTTCCAAGGTTATTTGCATCATGCAAATGAATATCAACATCCGCGTTAAATTCTACCGCAATGTCCATAATCGTATGTAATGATTTTTCAATATCATTATCTACTGTAGCTGGGTCCACTCCGCCAACTAATTGTGCGCCCATACGCATCGCATCTTTCACAAGTTGCATAGAATTACTTCGCAATAATCCATGTTGCGGAAATGCAACTATTCTACCAGACAACCGATCTTTATATGTTCCTAAAGCCGCTAACGTTGCCTCTAAATTACGAAGTCCAATAACCGGATCCACATTACAATGCGTTCTAATATTTGTTGCGCCATTTCGAAGCAATAACTCTAGCATATTTTCCGCCCTGTCTTGAGCAGTTGCTAATTGCTTTGGTAAAATCGTTTTTTCTTCATTAAAACGTGTAAAAATATTTTCTGCTGGCATACAAGCTTTCCAAGGCCCACTATAATATGTTTTATCAATATGAATATGCATCTCTTCAAAAGCTGGTAAAACTAATAAACGATTAGCATCAAAAGTTAACGTTCCTTCCTCTTGGGCGATTCCCGATATAATTCTTTTAATTCGCCCATCTTCAATAAGAAGACTGCATATCTCAGTTTCCGTTTGTGAAATTTTCGCTTCTTCATATGTATAACCTGTTTCAAGCTTTACATTAGTCAACCAATATAATGTCATTACCATTTCCCCACCTTATATTAGAAAATACGTCACACCCTCATTTTCATTTTAATACCAACTGAAAATTAAGACAATTAATCCACTGTATTGTCCTTTCACAAAAAAATGTAATATAACCTAATGGTCTTCTCATAAAGTGAAACTATAATCAGTGGGGGGGTTCATCCCCCACTGATTATTAGCCTTCACCAATCGGGCGTTTACGGGCAGTTGATCTCCCACCTAACTTCTTTGCTTCAGCCGAATTTTGAGGTAGGAGTTTTACTGCCCACAAATAGCGGGATAAATTTCCATATAGAATAAAAGTACACTGTATCACTCATACATAACAGCGGTGATATAAAAAGGAGAGGATCATAATATGTCGAAGAGGTTATATAAATCCGAAACTGATAAAATGTTATTTGGTATATGCGGTGGTTTAGGAGAATATTTTGATATTAGCTCTACTCTCATTCGCATACTTTGGGTCATTGCTATTTTATGTTTTGGGACGGGGTTTTTAGTTTATTTTATTTGTTTATTACTTATGCCACGCTCTTACTAATAACATTCTTTCATATATTTGAGCATAGCGTATAAAAAATCCCCTATAGATTTTTCTATAGGGGATTTTTTCATGAAGAATATTTCATCGTTAAATGTAATACCGCTACTTCATCCTCTTCATTTTTATAACTATGTTTCTTATTAGCTTCAAACTGAATGGAGTCAAACTCATTTAGCACATATACGTCATTCTCAACTTGAATAGAAACTTTCCCTTTCATTACTGTTACAAGCTCAATTGCTCCTTCATGATGAGCTTCCGGTTCATATATACTATTCGCTCTTAAACAAGCACGGTGCATTTCCATCCCTGTTTCTTTCGTGTAACGGAACATCGTTTCTAAATGCCATGCTTGTCCTACATCTACTGCAAATCCTTCTCCGCAGCGCGCAACAGCTACAGGTTCTCCAACAACCATTAATCTCGATAAAGGAATCGATAACCCTTTCGTTATTTTCCAAATGACAGCTAACGTTGGATTCGTTTCGCCTCTCTCAATTTTCCCTAATGTTAATTTACTAACCCCTGTTTTTTGGGCTAATTCTTCTAAACTTAATTTTTGTTCATTTCGAATTTGTCTTAATAGCTGACCTACTTGCTGAATTACTTCTTTCGTTTGTATATCTTCATTTTCTTTCATATATAAAACCACCTTGAAAATATAAAATAGTTTACTTTTATTTACTTTAAGTATATTATACTATACATAAATACTCAATTCCGAAAGGAGTGCCATACTTCATGCGCGCAATATTACTAGGTCTTTTATCATCGGCCTTTTTTTCTGCAACCTTTATTATTAACAGAGCAATGAATGTATCTGGAACAAGCTGGGCTTGGACTGCTTCCTTCCGTTTTCTATTTGCTCTCCCTATTTTATTCCTTATCGTTTTATTTCGCAAAAACTTAGGAGCTTTATGGGAAGAATTAAAAAAACATCCATTTGTATGGATCGGGTGGGGCTCTGTCGCTGGCATCGGCTTCTATTCTTTATTAAGTTTCGCAGCTGTTTTTTCTCCAGCTTGGCTCGTTGCTGGAACTTGGCAAGTTACGATATTAGCAGGTTTACTTTTATCGCCATTATTCTTCATTAAAATAGAAACAAAATCAGGTACAAAACTTGTACGTGGAAAAATTCCACTACGCAGTTTATACGTCGCTTTATTTATTTTACTTGGTGTACTTTGTATGCAAGCTACTGAAGCGGGTCATATTACAATGACTCAATTCATTTCTGGTTTTTTACCTGTCGTTTTAGCAGCTTTCTTATACCCCTTCGGTAACCGAAAAATGATGGAACTTGTTGGCGGGCGTCTTGATACATTCCAACGTGTATTAGGAATGGCAATCGGAAGTCTCCCTATTACAATCCTACTTGGTATATACGGGTTTTCCACTACCGGTATTCCATCATCAAGTCAAATGATGCAAGGATTTTTGTTAGCATTATGTTCCGGAGTTATTGCGACGATGACATTTTTCTTTGCTACTGACTTAGCAAAAGACAATTTTGCTTTACTTGGAGCTGTTGAAGCAACACAAGCTGGAACGATGGTCTTCACTGTGCTTGGTGAGATTATTTTCTTAAATGGTTCATTCCCTAGCGGGCTGTCACTGATTGGGATGATTATTATCATGCTAGGAATGATCGTAAATAGCGTTTTAAACCGTTCTGTTCCAGTCATTAAACAAAAAAAATCAGCATAAAAATAGATATGGTTCTTCTTCATAGAACCATATCTATTTTTATTGTCTCCCTATTTCGCCTTATCAGAATAGTATTTCATTAGCTGTTTATACTAAAACCTATGTTATAATACGTTTCATGTGCATTAACAGGAGGTAAATTATGTTAAAAAAAGCAATTGCTGAATTTATTGGTACATTTGTACTTGTATTATTCGGAACTGGAGTAGCTGTCATTGGTGGCGGAATTGAAGGAATTGGAACATTAGGTATCGCTATGGCTTTCGGATTATCTATCGTGGCTATGGCATATAGCATTGGAACAATTTCTGGATGTCATATTAACCCAGCAGTATCAATCGCTATGTTCATCAACAAAAGAATGAACGCTATGGAACTTAGCTATTATTTATTAGCTCAAATTTTAGGTGGTTTATTAGGAACTGCAACGTTAGTAACAATTTTACGATCTGCTAAATTACCTTTAGATAATTTAGGACAAAATAGTTTTGGAACTCTTGGTTTATCTGGAGCATTTTTAGTTGAATTCATTTTAACTTTCGTATTTGTTTTAGTTATCGTTGCTGTAACAGGTAAAAAGGGAAGTTCTTCTTTAGCTGGACTAGTAATTGGTTTCACATTAGTATTAATTCACTTATTAGGTATTCCGTTAACTGGAACATCTGTTAACCCAGCTCGTAGTATCGCACCAGCTCTATTCGCTGGCGGAGAAGCAATTTCTCAACTATGGGTGTTCATCGTTGCCCCAATTTTTGGTGGTATCGTAGCAGCTGTTGTAGGAAAGTTTATTTTAAATACGGAAAAATAGAACTTCCAATATTTCCGAATAAAAAAAAGCGAGCCCTCATCATGAGGAAGCTCGCTTTTTTTTTATTCTTTAATTTTCGACTTTAAATTTGTAACTAATTGCTGCACCGTTACATTTGCAAGTACGTTTTCCATCGCTTCTTGCGATTGTATTAAAATAATCTCTAATACCGATTGAATATTAGCTCCTACTGGACATTCAATGTTGGGATTTTCATGGAAAGAAAATAGATGTCCTTCTTCTACAACTTCCACAGCTTTATATACATCAAGTAATGTAATTTCATCTAAATCACGAGCAAGTGTCGTACCACCTTTACCAGCTTGTACATCAACAAGTCCTGCTCTCTTCAACATTCCTGTAATGCGACGAATCACAACTGGATTTGTATTCACACTACCAGCAATCCATTCAGAGGTACAGCGAGAGTTTCGATCTATTGCAAGTAACGTTAACATATGAACACCTACTGTAAAACGACTACTAATTCCCATCTGCACACCCTCCTTTTTATTCATTCTATTAAAAGACAACTCTTATTATTATATACTATTTTTAATTTATACATAAAGTGAAACTTTAATCAGTGGGGGTTTTGTTCATCCCCCACTGATTATTAGTTGAACCAATCGGGCGTTTACGGGCAGCCCGACTCCCATCTAACTTCTTTGCTCCAGCTGAATTTTGAGATGGGAGTTTTACTGCCCACAAATAGCGGGGTAAAGAAAAAGCATGATTCCATTAGAAAATCATGCTTTCCCTCTATTATTGACGCTTTATAAATTTCGCCAAATCTTTAAACTTCACTTTATCAGAGTAATTCATTACACCGTTTACATAGATACGGCTTGTAATCGCATTTAATATACCAATCGTCGCCAATAAAACTACTAATGTTATCGTAATCTCTAACATACCTGCTTCACCAGCTACAATCCGCGAGAAGGTAACCATTGGTGTGAAAAACGGAACATACGAACTTACAACAACAATAGTACTATTTGGATCACTTAATGATTTAATACTAATGAAGAATGCAGCCATGATCAAAATCATTATCGGGAAAGATACAGCTTGTAAATCCTCTGTCTTAGACACAACAGCTCCAGCCGCAGCGTACATCATCGCATAAAGTAAATACCCCGTAATGAAATAAACAAGAAACATACTTATAACCTTTGCATCTAATTTTGTAAAGTCAATTGGAACACCAAGTAATGAAGCACTTTCTAAATCGACCCAACCTAACAAATAAGGAATAAGATAACCACACGCCAATATTACAAGTTGTAATAACGCCGTTGAAACAACCGCCAAAATTTTCGCATACATCATCGTAAGAGGCTTTACTTTCGGAAGCATTACTTCCATTACACGTGACGCCTTTTCAGATGCAATATTCATTGCGATTGTATTTCCGAAAGCTACAATAAACATATACAAAGCAAATGTAAAGAAATATGCAATTCCGAAAGAAGATGTACGATCTTTTATCGCTTCTTGCTTCACTTGAATTTCTGCTTGTAATTGCTGCGCAATTTCTGGTGAAACATTATTTTTTGCAATCGTCACCTTCGTATATTGTTGTTTTAAATAACCCGCCATAATCGCAGAAGTTGCTTGGCTTGGAAATCCATTATACATATATGTAACTGCTGGAGTCCCATCCTTTTCCGTCACATGGAATAGACCATCTAAATCTCCCTCTTCTACTTGCTTATGCAGTTTATCAAAATCATCCTTTGAACCGACCGTTATTTTTGCTGATGGCAATAGCTTATTTAGCTCTTCTTTTTGTACTTTGTATGTGGAACTCTCTACTACAACTGCAATTTTATCTTTATCCTTATTTTTATCATCGCCTGAAGTAAAATGATTAAATGCAAAAATACCAAACACAACTAAAAATAAAATCGCACTCGTAATTAATGATTTTTTAGATAAAAACGCTTCCTTAAAATAAAATGAAAATACATGAGAAAATTTACGCATCTTTATTTCGCCCTCTCTACAAAGATTTCGTTTAACGTCGGCTCTAACATTTTAAATTGTCGTAAGCTAATACCTTGCTCTTGCAACTGTTGCAAAATCTTTAGAGCTTCTGCATCGCCTTGTTGTTTTTCATACGGAACGTGTATAGCTTCTAATCCCTTTTCATTCTCTACTGTATCTTCAATAGTTAAATTACGGAAACCGTATTCTTTCTTAATATCACTTAACTGTCCTTCTACGACCGCTTCGCCTTTTTTCAAAATACATACATGTTGGCAAAAAGCCTCTACTTGCTCCATACGGTGACTAGATAAAATAATTGTCTTTCCGCTCTGTACTTGTTCTCCAATAATACTAGCCAACATTCCAGCATTAACTGGATCAAGTCCGCTAAATGGTTCATCCAAAATAAGAAGTTCTGGATCATGAAGAAGAGCAGCAATCAATTGAATTTTTTGCTGGTTCCCTTTCGAAAGTTCTCCTGCTGTTTTGAATTTATATTCTGGGATTGCTAAGCGCTCTAACCAGTAATCAATTGCAAGATCCACTTCTTTTTTCGTCATTCCTTCTAATCTGCCAAAATATCGCAACTGATCTATTACTCTACTTTTTGTATATAATCCTCTTTCTTCTGGTAAATATCCAATTGTTACCCCGCTATCACCAAATGATTTTCCATCCCACGTAATAGAACCTTCATTTGGCGTTAATAAGCCTAGTAACATTTTAATTGTCGTTGTTTTCCCTGCACCATTTCGGCCAAGTAACCCTAACACTTCACCTTTCGGTAACGAGATTTGCAAACCATTAACTGCTTTAGATTCTCCGAATATTTTTGTTAATTTTTGAATTTGTAAACTCAATGTATAAAGCCTCCCCTTTAGTATCATTCGTACCTTCTGTTAAAGCCTATGATTGTTCAGAATGAAATATAGTACTATATTTCATTCTCTTATATGTATCACTACACCTAACCCATCATTTGTTTCATTTAGTTAAAATTGTAAATAAAAATCCTGTTTTTGTCAATTATAATTGTCATTACGACAATAAAACTTGTCAAAATAATTATTATTATTTAACCGATCTTTCTAATATAGGACAAACTACTACATATACAAAAGACAATATGCAAATGTTCATAAAAAAAAATATAAAAAGCATTATATTTTAATATATAATATTAAATGATTTACTAACATCAAGGAGGATACATATGAAGATGAAGAGGGGTATTACCACTTTATTATCTGTAGCCGTTCTTTCCACATCGCTTGTAGCATGTTCAGGAACAGCTGAGAAAACAGTGGCGAAAGAAGAAAAAGTAAAATTAACAGACCAGCAATTGATGGCTGATTTATGGTATCAAACAGCTGGTGAAACGAAAGCACTATACTACCAAGGATACAATATTGGTCAATTGAAGCTTGATGCAGCTCTTGCAAAAGGCACAAACAAAAAACCTGCTATCGTACTTGATTTAGATGAAACTGTTTTAGATAACAGTCCCCATCAAGCAATGAGCGTAAAAACAGGAAAAGGCTATCCTTATAAATGGGACGATTGGATTAATAAAGCTGAAGCTGAAGCTCTTCCAGGCGCTATTGATTTCTTAAAATATACAGAATCTAAAGGTGTAGATATTTACTACATCTCAAATCGTAAAACGAATCAACTAGATGCAACAATTAAAAATCTCGAGCGCGTAGGTGCTCCTCAAGCAACGAAAGAACACATATTACTACAAGACCCGAAAGAAAAAGGAAAAGAAAAACGCCGTGAACTTGTTTCTCAAACACATGATATTGTCCTATTCTTCGGTGATAACTTATCTGACTTCACTGGTTTTGATGGAAAATCTGTAAAAGATCGCAATGAAACAGTCGCAGATTCAAAAGCACAATTTGGTGAGAAATTCATCATTTTCCCTAATCCAATGTATGGCGATTGGGAAGGCGCTTTATATGACTATGATTTCAAAAAATCAGATGCAGAAAAAGATAAAATTCGTCGTGACAATTTAAAATCATTTGATGCAAAATAACAAAGAGGATGGCTTTCGCCATCCTCTTTTATTGCATATTTCTTGTTAAAGGTAAAATAAATACTTCTACACGTCTATTTTTTGCTTTTCCTTCTGGTGTATCATTTGGTGCAATTGAACGGTATTCTCCGTAACCAATTGCACTAAATTTTTCTGGTTGCAAATCTTTATTTTGAAGTAATACCTGCATAAAATTAACGGCACGCTGTGTACTTAACTCCCAGTTTGATGCAAACTGAGCATTTGCGATAGGAACAGTATCTGTATGACCAGACACTGTAATTTCACGAGGTGATGCGGAAACAAGTAGGTTAGACATCTCTTTTGCAATCCCTAACGATTCCAACTTCACATCTGCTTTCCCTGAATCAAATAGTACATTTTCTAATATTGTTACCATTAAACCTTTTTCAGTTAAATCGGTTTTAAAAGAAGATGATAATTGCTTTTCCTCAATATAATTATCGATACCTTTTTGTACTGCTTTTAATTCATTCATTTCTTGCTTTTTCACTTCAGCTTCAGCATCTTTTTTGATCTTCTCAGATTCCAAACTACTTGCCGATAATTCTTTTTCTTCCTTTGGTTTTTGATCACTTAAAAACTCTTTATTTCCTGTTCCACCTGCTAGTTCACTTCTAAAAGCCACTGCCATCTGTTTAAACTTCGCAGCATCTATACTACTCATTGCGAATAATACGATGAATAGTGCAAATAACAACGTTAACATATCAGAATACGGAATTAACCAAGTTTCATCGATATGCTCATCATGTTTTTTCTTTTTGCCTCTTCTATTTTTCTTACTCCGCATTTTTTTCTGCTCCTTTTTCTAGCTTTTTACGCTCAGTTGCAGAAAGTGCACCTAAAATGCGGTTCTTCATAATAAACGGATATGTACCTTCTTGTAACATTAATAAACAATCAATAATTAAACGTTTCTTCTCTAATTCAGCAGCAGACTTTTGCTTTAATTTATTTGCAAACGGATGCCATAATACGTAACCTGAAAAAATACCGAAAATCGTTGCAATAAACGCACCTGAAATAGCATGCCCTAACTTTTCAATATCAGTTAAATTTCCAAGTGCAGCTACAAGACCAATAACAGCACCTAAAACCCCTAGTGTAGGTGCATATGTACCAGCTTGCGAAAAAATAGCAGCCCCTTTTGCATGTCTCTCTTCAATCGCTTCTAATTCGGCTTCTAAAATTTGTTCTAAATCCTCTGCAGATACACCATCAATAACAAATTTCATACCACGCAAAAGAAATTCATCTTCAATTTCATCTAATTGTTGCTCTAAAGACAAAATACCGTATTTTCTACTCTCAGATGTCCAATGAACAAATAATTCTAGCAATTGTTCATAACTTAAATCTTTTTTATTTGAACCAAAAAGAACTTTAAATAATTTTGGAACTCTTTTTAGTTGATTCATCGGAAAGGCAATACACACTGCAGCAAATGTACCGACGAAAATAATTAGTGCTGCGGCAGGATTTAGTAAGGCTGTTATGTCAGCGCCCTTGACGACCATCCCTACGACTACCGCTAATACCCCTAAAATGATTCCAATAATTGTTGCAAAATCCATTCCCATTCACTCCTAGTCTATACAAGAGGTCTTTTATTCTCGATAATCGCTACATCTTCTTATATACATATATTACATAAAAAATGAACTTCATGAAAGATAAGAAATGAATTATATGAAAAAATACTACATTTTCACACATTTTCTGACATTTTCTTTGCGTTTTTATTACGTTATGACTCTTATATTTCTTTTTCAATAAACTAAACTTATAATAAAAGCGATACATATTTTATTAAGAAAGGACAGTGATTACAAGGTATCATGAAAAAGATAATAATTATTTCTGCCATTACTATTGTAATCGGTATCACATCTTTCGCTTACTTTGCTTCTAAATCACCACTGCAAAATGAGGTGAAAGCTGTCGAAAGTCAAAAACATAGTAACCATCCAAAAGAAGAGATTCCTGCTTTTCCAAAAGCTGATCATAACGCAAAGAAACTAGATAATAATTTTTCCGTTGTAACAAATCCAGATTCTGCTCTTGTATTAGTCAATAAACATCGTAAATTACCAAATGGGTACATTCCAGAAGATTTAACGAAACCGAACGTACCATTTACTAGTCCAAAAGATAAAGAGAAAACATTACTTCGCAAAGATGCTGCAGACGCTCTTGAAAAAATGTTCCAAGCAGCGAAAGAAGAAGGTTTAGAACTTACAGCAGTTTCAGGTTACCGTTCTTACAAACGCCAACAGTCATTACATAATACATATATTAAACGCCAAGGAAAAGCTGAGGCTGATTCGGTAAGTGCAATTCCTGGAACAAGTGAGCATCAAACTGGTCTAGCAATGGATATTAGCTCAAAATCTGCTAAATTCCAATTAGAACCAATCTTCGGAGAGACAGCAGAAGGAAAATGGGTTGCAGAACATGCCCATGAGTTCGGATTTGTCATTCGTTATTTAGAGGATAAAACAAAAACAACAGAGTATGCATATGAACCGTGGCACTTACGCTACGTCGGTAATCCATACGCCACATACATATATAAGCACCACCTAACATTAGAAGAGGCAACGAAGGACAAAAAATAAGAGAGCGAATCGCTCTCTTATTTTTCTTTTATTCTATTATTGTAATAATTCCTTCCATTCCTCAGTCCACGGTTCGCCTCTTCCAGTTTTTTTCGATGCTTGGACCATCATACCGCGTCCAACTAAGCAAACTTCTCCTTCTGCATTTTTGACCATATAGTGTAAATCTAAAGAGGAATTACCAACCGCTCCCGCCTTTACATATACTTTCAACTGCTCATCAAAATAAATTTGTTTAATAAAATTGCATTGTAGATCTGCGACGACTATCATCGTTTCTGATGATTCATGTGTCCATTCTTGCATAAATCCGAGTTCTTTAAACAATGCGATACGCGCTTCTTCAAAATATGTAAAAGCAACGACATTATTTACATGTCCAAACATATCTACTTCACCAAAACGAACTTTGACAGGATTATAAAATGAAAAACCACTTTCCCATTGCTCAAAGTCTTCAATATAAGAAATTCTCTTCATCGTTCCCTCTCCTTTTCGTCCTTAAAATAAAGTGAAACTTTAATCAGTGGGGGTTTTGTTCATCCCACACTGATTATTAGTTGAACCAATCGGGCGTTTACTGGCAGTTGATCTCCCACCTAGCTTCTTTGCTCCACCTGAATTTTGAGGTGGGAGTTTTACTGCCCGTTAATGCGGGATAAACAGAATAAACAGAAATATAAAGTTATAAATATTGCCTCTTCAACATGAAGAGGCAATATTTATTAATAGTTATTATCGCTACCAAAGAAATCTTTGAACGATTGAATTGTTGTATCACGGTTTAATGCTGCAATTGAAGTTGTTAATGGAATACCTTTCGGACATGATTGCACACAGTTTTGAGAGTTACCACAGTTTGCAAGTCCTCCATCACCCATAATTGCACGTAAGCGATCTGCTTTATGCATTTCACCAGTTGGATGCGAGTTAAATAAACGCGCTTGTGAAAGCGGTGCTGGTCCAATAAAGTCAGACTTACTGTTTACGTTCGGACATGACTCTAAGCAAACACCACATGTCATACATTTCGAAAGTTCATATGCCCATTGACGCTTTTTCTCTGGCATTCTTGGACCTGGCCCTAGGTCGTACGTACCGTCGATTGGAATCCAAGCTTTAACCCGTTTTAACGCGTTAAACATACGGCTACGGTCAACTTGTAAATCACGTACAATCGGGAATGTCTTCATCGGCTTTAAGCGAATTGGTTGCTCTAACTGGTCAATAAGAGCTGTACATGATTGACGTGGTTTTCCGTTAATCACCATCGAACAAGCACCACATACTTCTTCTAAACAGTTCATATCCCATGCAATCGGAGTCGTCTGGTTTCCTTTTGAATCAACAGGATTACGACGAATTTCCATCAGTGCCGAAATAATGTTCATATTTGGACGATATGGAATTTCAAACTCTTGATCAAACTCTTGTGCATCTGGTCCATCTTGTCTCGTAATGATGAGGCGGATTGTTTTCTCAGACATGTTGCTTATCCCCCTTCTCTTCACCCTTAGCAGCTACATCATGTTTTGAGGAATAGTCACGTTTACGTGGTTTAATTAATGAAACATCCACTTCTTCGTAATGGAATGCTGGTGCCTTTCCTTCTCCCTCAAATTTCGCCATCGTAGTTTTTAAGAAGTTTGCATCATCACGATTTGGGAATTCTGGTTTGTAATGCGCTCCGCGGCTTTCATTACGGTTATATGCGCCAATTGTAATAACACGTGCTAACTCGAACATATTTGCAAGTTGGCGTGTAAATGAAGCACCCTGGTTACTCCATCTAGCTGTATCGTTAATGTTAATGCGTTTGTAACGCGCCATTAACTCTTCAATTTTCGCATCAGTTTCTAGTAACTTTTTATTTTCACGAACTACTGTAACGTTATCTGTCATCCATTCTCCAAGCTCTTTATGAAGAACATATGCATTTTCGTTACCATCAAGCATTAAAATATTGTTAAATTTCTCTGTTTCGATTAATTCATTTTGCTCATATACAGTAGATGAAACAGCATCAGATGATTTAGAAAGACCTTTCATATACTCAATTGCGTTCGGTCCTGCTACCATACCACCGTAAATTGCTGATAATAATGAGTTCGCACCAAGGCGGTTACCACCGTGCATAGAATAATCACACTCACCTGCTGCAAATAAACCTGGAATACTTGTCATTTGCTTATAATCAACCCATAATCCGCCCATTGAATAGTGAACTGCTGGGAAGATTTTCATTGGTAGTTTACGAGGATCATCACCTGTAAATTTCTCATAGATTTCAATAATTCCACCAAGTTTAATATCTAGTTCTTTCGGATCTTTATGAGAAAGATCTAAGTACACCATGTTTTCACCGTTAATACCTAGTTTTTGCTCTACGCAAACATCAAAGATTTCACGCGTTGCAATATCACGAGGTACAAGGTTTCCGTAAGCTGGATATTTTTCTTCTAAGAAGTACCATGGCTTACCATCTTTATACGTCCAAACACGTCCACCTTCACCACGTGCAGATTCACTCATAAGACGTAACTTATCGTCTCCAGGAATTGCCGTTGGATGAATTTGGATGAACTCACCGTTCGCATAATATGCACCTTGTTGATATACAGCAGACGCTGCTGTACCTGTATTAATAATAGAGTTTGTTGATTTTCCAAAGATGATACCAGGGCCCCCTGTTGCCATAATCACGGCATCAGCTTGGAAACTTTTTATCTCCATAGTTTGTAAGTCTTGCGCGACGATTCCTCGGCACACACCTTCATCATCTACAACAGCTCGTAAGAAATCCCAACCTTCATATTTCGTTACAAGTCCTGCTACTTCATGACGACGTACTTGCTCATCTAATGCATATAGTAATTGTTGACCAGTTGTTGCGCCAGCAAATGCTGTACGGTGATGTTGTGTTCCACCGAAACGACGGAAATCCAGAAGTCCTTCTTCCGTACGGTTGAACATAACACCCATGCGATCCATTAAATGAATAATACCAGGTGCTGCATCACACATCGCTTTAACTGGTGGTTGGTTCGCTAAGAAGTCCCCACCATAAATTGTATCGTCAAAGTGGATCCATGGAGAATCCCCTTCACCTTTTGTATTTACGGCACCGTTAATTCCACCTTGGGCACATACAGAATGTGAACGTTTTACTGGTACTAAAGAAAATAGTTCAACATTTACTCCTGCTTCTGCCGCTTTAATCGTTGCCATTAAGCCGGCCAAGCCACCGCCGACTACTATAAGTTTCCCTTTCATGCTCTCCCACTCCTTACTGGTTTGCTAGCTGTGGATCGATGAACGCTAATAATGCACTCACACCTACATAAGATAGACCTAAGAAAATAGCTAATGTTACATAAGTAGAGATTCTTTGTGAACGTGGAGATACTGTAATTCCCCAGCTTATACAGAATGTCCATAGTCCATTTGCAAAGTGGAAAATTGTTGAAACAACACCAACTAAATAGAAACCAAACATAAATGGGTTGTTTAAAATATCTGCCATCATATCATAGTTTACCTCTTTACCTAACAATGCTTGAATACGAGTTTCCCAGACGTGCCAAGAAATGAAGATCAGCGTAACGATACCTGAAATTCGTTGGAAGACGAACATCCAGTTACGGAAATAGCCGTAAGATACCGCATTGTTCTTAGCTGTAAATGCAATATATAAGCCATATATAGCATGGTACAGTATAGGTAAAAAGATGATGAAAATTTCTAGCGCATACCGGAATGGAAGGAGCTCCATAAAGCCTGCAGCTTTGTTAAAAGCCTCTGCTCCCCTTGTTGCAAAGTTGTTTACAATTAAATGTTGCGTCAAAAAGACACCAACCGGAATGACCCCCATTAATGAGTGCCACTTACGAAACGTATACTCGCGGCCTTTCATGTCCCCATTACCCCCTTGAATGTTTGACTGCTGTTTTCAGATTAATTTACAACAATAATGTTTTTTCACTATTGGCATAAGAAAAACTGAAAAAATTATTCGAAATATTTCAGCATAATTTGATAACAAGTTCATTTTACCCCTATTTTTGTCGAAGCGTCAAGAAAACGTATACATAATTTGCACATAATTTGCATATAATTTGCCAATTCTTTTTTTTTCTTATATATTCAGATTTCCCCAAAGAAAAATCTATTTTTATAAATGAAAAATGTTATATAATAATCCCTATAGAAAGAGGGGAATATTGTGAGCAAAAATACAATCGATATAACATCTTTAGAAGATGTTTCATTGAACGCCTTCGCTTATGAATTGCTACGTGAAGAATTACTACCTGATTTAATTGGTAACGATTTAGATGGTATTTTATACTGGGCTGGTAGAAACCTTGCGAGAAAATATCCGCTAGAAACAATTGAAGAAGTCATTCAGTTTTTTGAAAAAGCTGGTTGGGGCACTTTAAGTATCATTGAACATAAACGTCGTGAAATGCAGTTTCAACTTAAAGGTACACTTATTACTGAGCGTCAAAAACAAAAAAGACATTCATCTTATCAATTAGAAGCTGGATTTATCGCCGAGCAAATTCAAAGACAAAGAAACGTCGTTGCAGAGTCCTATGAGGAACAGAAAAAGCGTTCAGACTCTATTACATTTCTTGTTAAATGGGATATAAAAGATCTCATTGAAGTGTAGCATCTACTTACAGTCAACTAGACATATAAGTTTAGTTGACTTTTTTGTATATTCATTTAGGTGTGTTTATTTTAAATCTTCAGAAATTATACCAAAAAACAGAAGACGTTGTAAACTACAACGTCTTCTTATCTGTTAAATAAGTATAAATCATCTCTGCAACATTTTTCGGCATACCTGCTTCGACAAATTCCGATATGGAAGCTTCTTTCATCTTTTTTAATGAACCAAAATGTTTTAGCAATACCTTTTTTCGTTTATCGCCGATTCCTGGAATATCATCCAATGCTGATTGAATGACCGATTTCCCGTGCAACTGGCGATGGAATGTAATTGCAAATCTATGCACTTCATCTTGAATGCGTTGCAATAAATAAAATTCTTGGCTATTCCTCTCAAGCATCACAGGTTCAGGCGGAGCTCCAATAATTAAATGTGATGTTTTATGTTTGTCATCTTTTACAAGCCCTGCCATCGGAATATATAATCCGAGTTCATTCTCCAGAACATCACTTGTAGCGGCCAGATGGCCTTTTCCACCATCAATAATGATTAAATCTGGTAAAGGTAAATTCTCTTTAAGCGCCCTCGTATAACGGCGTCTTACAACTTCCCTCATAGATTCGTAATCATCAGGACCTTGAACCGTTTTAATTTTATATTTCCGATATTCTTTCTTCGCTGGTTTCCCATCGATAAAAGCAATCATTGCTGAAACAGGATTTGTTCCTTGAATATTTGAATTATCAAACGCTTCAATACGATATGGTGTTTCAATCCCTAGTTGCTTCCCTAGATTATCAACAGCTTTAATCGTCCGTTCTTCATCACGTTCAATTAAGTGAAATTTCTCTTCTAGTGCAATTTTCGCATTTTTATTTGCTAATTCCACAAGATCTTTTTTCTTCCCACGCTTCGGCTGTGTCGCTTCAACTTCTAAAAAGCGCTCTACTAATTCTGAATCTATACTTCCTGGAACAACAATTTCCTTCGGCTTGAAATGACTACTGTTTTCATAAAATTGACCGATAAAAGTTAAAAATCCCTCTTCTGGTTCATCATAAATCGGAAACATAGAAACATCACGTTCAATTAGCTTTCCTTTTCGAACGAAGAAAACTTGAACACACATCCACCCTTTATCAACTGCATATCCAAACACATCGCGATCCACTAAATCACTCATAATCATCTTTTGCTTTTCCATAATTGCATCAATATGAGCAATTTGATCTCGCAACTCTTTCGCCCGTTCAAATTCTAGCTTTTCTGAAGCCTCATACATCTTCGTTTCTAATTCTGAACGAATTTCTTTATGCCCACCGTTTAAGAATTTAATAATTTCATCAACAATTTCTTTGTTTTGCTCATCCGTTACTTCTTTCACACAAGGTGCTAAACATTGACCCATATGATAATACAAGCAAACTTTATCTGGCATATTTGAACATTTACGAAGTGGATACATACGATCTAATAATTTCTTTGTTTCATGTGCCGATTGCGCATTTGGATAAGGCCCAAAGTACTTTCCTTTATCCTTTTTTACATTTCGCGTAATGAGTAAGCGCGGCTGTTTTTCAGCTGTAATTTTAATGAAAGGATATGTTTTATCATCTTTTAATTGAATATTATATTTTGGATCATATTTTTTTATTAAATTTAACTCTAAAATAAGAGCCTCCAAATTTGAGGAAGTCACAATATATTCAAAATCAACAATTTCTCCAACAAGCCGAAGTGTTTTCCCATCATGCGAACCAGTAAAGTACGAGCGCACACGATTTTTGAGTACCTTTGCTTTTCCGACATATATAACCGTTCCCTGCTTATCCTTCATTAAATAACAACCAGGTTGATCGGGCAAAATTGCTAACTTCTCTTTTAAATGCTCGTGCACTCGTCTCCCTCCATTTCTACATGCTTATGCTTATCATTTTTATTTTCACATAAAAACATACTATGCCAAAACACCCAACATACGTTCTTTTATTGTAACGGAAAGGTTGTAAAAAAGAAAATAAAAAAAGCTACCAAATGGTAGCTTCTTTATTTTAGAAGTGTTTAGAAACTAATTCTACTAACGCTTCTTTCGGTTTATATCCTAACGCTTGATCAACCACTTTACCGTCTTTTAATACGAAAAGAGCTGGAATGCTCATTACTTCGAATTGACGAGCAGTTTCTTGGTTTTCATCAACGTCCACTTTTACTACTTTTACTTTCTCGCCTAACTCTGAATCGATTTCCTCTAATACAGGAGCGATCATTTTACAAGGTCCGCACCAAGGCGCCCAGAAATCTAATAGTACAACACCTTCGCTAGTTTCAGCTGCGAAGCTTTGGTCATTTGCATTTATAATTGCCATTTTATTTCCTCCTTCAAGTATATTCTACCAAGAGTATATCATTAACTTTTATACGTGGCGAATATTATGTATCGTTATGTATTGTAACAAAAAAATGTTCCTTTATACTATATAAAAATATGGATGAAATACTAAAAAGATGAGAGACAGGGGATCTCTCACCTTTTTCTATATATAGGGGTACTTCACTTGGAACTCAAGGGTACTCAAATCATGAATGTACTTTTAACTTTTTAAACTCTTCTGTTAAAAGAGGTAATACTTCAAACAGATCACCGACAATACCATAGTCAGCTACTTTGAAGATACTAGCTTCTGGATCTTTATTAATCGCAACGATTATTTTTGAATTAGACATACCAGCTAAATGCTGAATTGCACCAGAAATCCCGCATGCAATGTATAGGTCTGGTGTAACAACTTTACCTGTTTGACCAATTTGTAATGAATAATCACAGTACTCAGCATCACAAGCACCACGAGATGCTCCAACAGCGCCGCCTAGTACGTCAGCTAATTCTTTTAACGGTTTAAATCCTTCTTCACTCTTCACACCACGTCCACCAGCTATAATAACTTTCGCTTCAGAAAGATCAACACCTTCTGCAGTTTTACGGACAACATCTTGAATGATTGTACGTAAATCTTTCACATCAACTGTAATAGAAGACACGTCAGCTGTGCGAGACTCGTCTTTTTCAAGAGTTGCAATATTATTTGGACGCACTGTCGCAAATAATATACCATCTGTTACAATCTTCTTCTCAAATGCTTTACCAGAGTAAATCGGACGAGTGAAGATAACATTTCCACCTTCAACTTCTAAAGCCGTTACGTCAGAAATTAAACCAGCTTCTAATTTCGCTGCTAATTTTGGTGATAAATCTTTACCAAGTGCCGTATGTCCAAATACAATGCCTTCTGGCTTTTCTTCAGCATATACAGCTAAAAACGCTTGTGCATATCCATCAGATGTATATGATTTTAATTTATCATTTTCAACTGTCACAACGCGATCTGCACCGTAATGAATCAATTCATTTGCAAAAGAGGCAACGCTGTCTCCAACTAGAAGACCTACCACTTCACCGCCTTCTGCAATTGTTTTTGCTGCTGCTACCGCTTCAAACGAAACGTTACGTAGCGATCCATCACGAACTTCACCCATTACTAATACTTTACGAGCCATAGATTTTCCCTCCTGCATATATAATTTCGTATTTTATTAGATTACTTTCGCTTCTGTATGGAGCAACGATACAAGTTCTTTTACTTGATCTTGCAGCTCGCCTTGTAACACTTTTCCTGCATCTTTCTTAGGAGGCAAATAGATTTCAATTGTTTTTGTTTTTGCTTCCACATCATCTTCTTCTAAATCTAAATCATCTAATTCTACTTCTTCTAGTGGCTTCTTCTTCGCTTTCATAATACCTGGAAGTGATGGATAACGCGGTTCATTTAAACCTTGTTGCGCTGTTACTAGAAGAGGTAATGATGATTCAATTACTTCTGTATCCCCTTCAACATCACGCTCAATCTTCACATTTGTACCATCAATTTCAAGCTTCGTAATCGTCGTTACGTATGGGATATTTAACGCTTCAGCTACTCGTGGACCAACTTGTCCAGATGCACCGTCAATCGCAACGTTCCCGCCTAAAATTAAATCGATTTCTTTATCTTTTAAATATTCAGCAAGCACTTTTGCTGTTGTAAATTGGTCACCATTCTCAACATCATCTTCAATGTTAATTAGTACCGCTTTATCGCAGCCCATCGCTAATGCTGTGCGAAGTTCTTTTTCACTATCCTCGCCACCAACTGTTATAACAGTAACTTCTCCACCTTGTGCATCTCTTACTTGAATCGCTTCTTCAATCGCATATTCATCGTAAGGGTTGATGATGAATTCCGCTTCGCCATCGTAAATTGCACCGTTTTTAATTACGATTTTTTCTTCTGTGTCAAATGTTCGTTTCATGAGTACGTAGATGTTCATTCCATTTACCCCCTTATTTTTCAGAAAGATTCTATCAATTTTAAAATTCTGTTAATTTTTATTAAAAAAATAATTGGACTACCTACCACTAAATGAAGGCTTACGTTTTTCTAAAAACGCTGCTACGCCTTCTCTTCCATCTTCACTCGTAAATACTTCACCAAAAATCTGTGATTCACGCTGTACACCTTCATAATAATGAGACGATTTTGTCGTTTGTAATAACTCTAGCACAGCACGAGTTGTTGCTGGGCTTTTTCCAGCAATCTGTTTTGCAATTTTAAGCGTATCTTCTAAAATGGATTCTTCAGAAAACACTCCGTTAACAAGTCCCCATTGTAATGCTTCTGCACCAGTAATTGGTGTACTTGTTAACATCATTTCACAAGCTTTCGCTTTACCAACATAACGTGGTAAGCGTTGTGTACCTGCAAAACCAGGAATTAATCCAAGTGTTAATTCAGGTAAACCAAGCTTTGTACTTTCAGTTACAAAGCGCATGTGGCAAGACATAGCAAACTCAAGGCCGCCGCCAAGTGCCGCTCCATGAATTGCCGCAATAACTGGTTTTGAGCATTTTTCAACACGCTCAAACGTAACTTGTCCAAGCTGTGCTAACTCTGTTGCTTGCTTCGCTTCAGTAACAGATGTAAATTCTTTAATATCTGCCCCTGCTGAGAAGAAGCGTCCTTCACCATGTAAAACAACAACACGAATGTTATCATCCTTTTCCACTTGATCGATTAATTCAGTAACGTCATGCATAACTTGTGAAGACATCGCATTAGCTGGCGCATGATTTAACGTCGCCACCGCGATATGATCTTCAACTTTTACAGATAGGAATTTCAACATGATCCCTCCCATTATTGACGATAACCACAAGCTGCAATAAGTAGCCCATGTACCGTTTTTGAAAGTGCGACCAGATCATACTTATGATCGCTCATTACCCAATTGGTCACAACTTCATCTACTGTTCCAAAGATCATTTGTCTTGCCACACGAACGTTTAAATCCGCCTGAAATTCACCTTGCTTTATACCTGTCTCTAAAATCTCATCCATAACTTGTAAGTAGCCTTTTAATACTTCATTTATTTTAAGGCGCAAGTCTTGATTGGACTGCCTTAGCTCTAATTGCGTAACGATAGCAAGAGGATCATTTTGTGACAACAGCAAGAAGTGCGTTTCTACCAACATGAATAACTTCGCTACAGCGCTTTCAATTCCTGCTATTTTTTGACGAATTGTTTCAACAAATTCTCCCATCTTCTCTTGGAATAAGGATATTAATATATCTTCTTTATTTTTAAAATATAAATAAATCGTGCCATCAGCTACCCCAGCTTGCTTTGCAATTTTAGAAACTTGCGCTTGATGGTATCCATTCTCCGCAATCACAATGACTGCAGCATCAATAATCTGATTGTATTTCGGTCTATTTTTCTTCACTTTACTGTCCCCTTCAAGAAGATGACTGAATGAATAGTCATTCATATTCTTATAATACTGACTATTTAGAAAAGTGTCAATCCTATTTTTTCAAAAAGAAAGGGCCTTAGCCCGTTTGCTCATCCTCATTCTTTCTCTTCTCTTCATCTATTAGGACACGACGTAAAATTTTTCCGACTGTCGTCTTCGGCAACTCACTTCTAAACTCATATACCTTCGGAACTTTGTAAGCTGCTAAATATTTACGTGCAAACTGATCTAATTCTTCTTCAGAACACTCAGTGCCTTCTTTCAAAACAACAAACGCTTTTACAGTTTCCCCTCGATACGGATCAGGAACACCGATTGTTACCACTTCTTGCACCTTTTCGTGTTCATATAACACTTCTTCTACTTCACGAGGATATACGTTAAAGCCACTAGCAACGATCATATCTTTCTTACGATCTTTCACATAGAAAAAGCCATCCTCATCCATGTATCCTACATCACCTGTATGGAGCCAGCCATCTTGCAGTACAGCTGCCGTTTCTTCTGGCTTATTCCAATACCCTTTCATAATTTGTGGGCCCTTTACAACAATTTCACCAATTTCACCTGGAGGTAATGACTCTCCTGTTTCAAGTGACATGATGATTGCCTCTGTATCCGGCCACGGTACCCCAATACTTCCCGGCACACGCTTTTCCCACAAAAAATTCCCATGTGTAACTGGTGATGACTCCGTTAATCCATAACCTTCTACTAATTTACCACCTGTAACTCTCTCAAACTCCTCCTGCACTTCTACAGGAAGCGGTGCAGAACCACTAATACAAGCCTGAATTGAAGAAATATCATATTCTTTTAAAAGAGGACTATTTAATAGAGCAATATAAATGGTTGGTGCTCCTGGAAATAGTGTAACTTTATGTTTCTTAATTGCTTCAAAAACCATTTTCATATCAAACTTCGGAATAAGCACCATTTTATATCCTTGCATAATACTTAAATTCATTACAGCTGTCATCCCGTACACATGAAAAAACGGAAGAACACCGAGAATTACCTCTTCTCCTTCTTTACAATTATATAACCAATGCGCTCCCATTAAAGTGTTCGAAACGAGGTTTTTATGCGTTAACATAACCCCTTTTGGAAACCCTGTCGTTCCCCCTGTATACTGCAAAAGGGCTAGATCATTTTCGGGATCACATGGAACTTCAACATCAGCATTACTTTCTCTTTCTACCGATTTCCAAAGATGAATCGTTTCGCTTTCCGACACATTCACAACAAGATTCGCCTGCTTTTTTTGTACAAATGGATAAAGTAAATTTTTAGGGAATGGTAAAAAATCTGCAATACGGGTTACGATAATATGCTCAAGCTTTGTTGCAGTTTGAACATTAGTAACTCTCGGAAACACTAAATCCAGGCAAAGAATAGCTTTTGCCCCTGAGTCATGAAGTTGGTACTCAAGCTCTCTTTCTGTATAAAGAGGATTCGTTTGTACAACAATCCCCCCCGCAAGCAAAGTACCATAATAACCAATTACAGATTGCGGACAATTCGGTAACATAATCGCAACTCTATCGCCTTTTTCAATACCAAGCCTTTGAAGGTAATTCGCAAATTTCTTTACCTTGTCATGGAAATCTGAAAATGTAACATCTTTACCTAAAAAGTGAAGCGCTTTCTTTTCTGGATAACGAACAGCCATTTTCTCTAAATACCCATGAAGTGGCTGAATATCATATGAAATCGTACCTGGGATCTCCTCTGGATAACTCTGCAACCAAGGTTTTTCCACTCTCATTCCCCCTTCCAATACTTGTGAAAATAAATGAATGTTCATTCATGATGATTGTTTTCATTATATTATAGTCAGAACAGCGTTACAATCATAATATTCTGACTTTTGTATAACTATGCTTTACTTCGTTAACTTCTTATTATATGTATAAACTCTCTTAATTTTAAAAGAATAAGAGAGTTCACGTTACTTAGCTTAATCTTATAATCGTTAAAACTGCACCAGGTGTAGTCGTTGATAACGTGGCAACTGCTAACAATCCAAACAACTGCAAACTAATTGCACTCCCCGCTGCAAGAGTCGTAATAATTGTTGCACTAAATGAAGTCGTTGCTAATGCAGGGGAGTTGATAGTCCCAGCAAGCGGTGCCCCATTAATTGTAATTCGCGAACTAACTAATAATGAAGCTGTTATATTAATTGTATATGAAATATAATAATTCCCTGCATTTGCGGCCGTAAATACTGTGTTCCCCCCCGACACTGTAATTCCTGGACCGATATTCTGATTATTTGGAAGTGGGACATTTGTCCCACCAAGTAATACTGATATTGCCGTACCCGATGTATTATTCGCAAATGCATACGTTGCCGTGATACTTGTACCTGTTACTCCCGTCGCTCCTGTTTCACCTGTTGCTCCCGTTGCTCCTGTTGCTCCCGTTATTCCTGTCGCTCCCGTTACTCCCGTTGCTCCCGTTGCTCCTGTTGCTCCCGTTGCTCCCGTTATTCCTGTCGCTCCCGTTGCTCCCGTTGCTCCCGTTGCTCCCGTTGCTCCCGTTGCTCCCGTTGCTCCCGTTGCTCCCGTTGCTCCCGTTGCTCCCGTTGCTCCCGTTGCTCCCGTTGCTCCCGTTGCTCCCGTTGCTCCCGTTGCTCCCGTTGCTCCCGTTGCTCCCGTTGCTCCCGTTGCTCCCGTTGCTCCCGTTGCTCCCGTTGCTCCCGTTGCTCCCGTTGAACCTGTCGCTCCTGTATCACCTGTCGCTCCTGTTGGACCTGTTGGACCGAGCTTAGGAACTGTCCCATCGCAACTAAAACAGCACGAATCAACATGTAAACCATTTTGATTATTACATCCACAATATCCATTTGCATTATTACTCCATAAAGACATGTTGACCCTCCTTCGTGTTCGATCTTTTAAGTAAGCCCACTAATTAAAAATATCTTTCTAATAAAAATCAGTTTTTATTTTCCTTATCGACTACCCGCTCTGGAACAAACTTTTTATAAACAAAGTTTTTTTCCTTACATTCTAATAAATATTACATGCAATACGCTCTCCTTTCGCTTGTACTTTTGCCTTCCTCATTAAAGGAATTTCAGCTCCTTCAACCTTGATACACGTATGCATTTCAATACTATATATTAAAATCCGTATAAATCATTATTTTTAGTCAAAATTTTAAAAAAATATTGACACTTAAAACGCCCTCATAGTATGATTTTGGTGTTGTAATTGATAACGATTTTCAATATCGTACATATTGCAAATAAAACATTTTATTTGGGGGCAGAAGATGAAGAAAATTTTCAGTATTTTCATAGTAGTTCTTCTATTTGCTGTTGGATGCGGGCAGCAAAAAGAGGAGAAAAAAGAAACAAAAGCGGACAATAAAAATCAAGCTATAACAATTAAACACGCTGAAGGGGAAACGAAGTTAGATAAACCAGCGAAAAAAGTTGTTGTACTTGAGTGGGTATATTCAGAAGACTTATTAGCGCTTGGTGTTCAGCCAGTAGGGATGGCAGACATTAAGAATTATAATAAATGGGTAAATACAGCAACAAAACCAGGTAAAGATGTTGTCGATGTAGGAACACGTCAACAACCAAACTTAGAAGAAATTAGCCGTCTAAAACCAGATTTAATTATCACAGCTTCATTCCGTAGTAAAGCTATTAAAAACGAATTAGAGCAAATCGCTCCTACAGTTATGTTCGATCCATCAACAAGCAATAACGATCACTTTGCTGAAATGACAGAGACATTTAAACAAATTGCAAAAGCAGTTGGAAAAGAAGAAGAAGGTAAAAAAGTATTAGCTGATATGGATAAAACATTTGCAGATGCAAAAGCGAAAATTGACAAAGCAGACTTAAAAGATAAAAACATCGCAATGGTACAAGCATTTACAGCTAAAAACGTACCAACATTCCGTATATTGACTGACAATTCTACAGCTTTACAAGTTACAAAAAAATTAGGTTTAACAAACACTTTTGAAGCTGGGAAATCAGAGGCAGATGGTTTCAAACAAACAACTGTAGAATCATTACAAAGTGTACAAAATTCAAACTTCATTTACATTGTAGCGGATGATGATAACATTTTTGACACGCAACTAAAAGGTAACCCTGCTTGGGAAGGGTTAAATTTCAAAAAAGAAAACAAAATGTATAAATTAAAAGGCGACACTTGGATTTTCGGTGGTCCTGAGTCTGCAAAATCTTTAGCAACACAAGTAGCAGATGTAATGACAGCGAAGAAGTGATTACACGATGAATAGCTTACAACATACACTTCGAGCAAGTCTTGTATTCGGAGGAGGAGCAGCTCTCTTGCTCCTCCTTTTCTTTATTCATATCGGACAAGGGCAAGCAAACATTTCCTATAGTATGATTATTGATGCTCTTATCTCACCGAACCAATCACTAGAGCATCAAACTTTAATCATGCTTCGATTACCTAGAGCTGTAATTGCCATTTTAGCTGGAGGTGCTCTTGCTGCATCTGGGGTTATTTTACAAACATTAACGAAAAATCCACTTGCTGAATCCAGTACAATGGGTATTCACTCTGGCGCATATTTCTTTCTAGTAGCGGCTACAATTTTCTTACCGAAAGGTCTGCAAATTAATTCACTTCTTTTCACATTTATCGGCGGTGCTATTACTGCTTTATTTGTATACCGTATTTCTGGTGGGAAAAAGGGAACCCCACTTAGAATGGCACTAGCTGGTATGGTCGTTACATTAATGCTTTCTGCCTTTACCGGAACGATGCAGCTTTTCTATGAAAATGAAACAGCTGGTTTATTTTTATGGGGAGCTGGATCTCTTATTCAAAATAACTGGGATGGCGTTCAATTTGCTTTTCCATTTATCATTATTTCTTTCCTAGTTTTACTATTTATGTCTCGTAAACTCAACATCCTCTTACTTGGTGATGATGTTGCTGTTTCTCTTGGTGAAAAAACAGCAGTAACACGTCTTATCGCCTTCATTGCTGCGATCTTTTTAACAGCAGTAATTGTAACTGTTGTTGGACCAATTGGATTTGTCGGCTTAGTTGCACCACATTTAATGCGTCTTATTGGCTACCGTCAACACTTTACTCTCCTTCTCTCTTCTTTCTTATGGGGAGCTGTACTATTACTTGGAGCTGATGTCGTTGGTAGACTAATAGATCCAACTGGGGCTGAACTTCCTGTCGGAGCAGTCACAGCAATGATTGGATCACCTTGGCTTATTTATTTAGTGTATCGCATGATGAAATCGAAACAATATATGAATGATAACGGCGCAAATGCAGCTGGAGCTAGTTCTCGCTATTACTCTTATAAAAAGGTAATCATTATCTCTATCACACTTTGCATTGTGACGATTGCTCTTGGTGTTACAATCGGTAGCAATTCTTATATCGAAAGCATTACAAATGCCATAACAGGACAATTAACACAATTTGATAAAAATATGATGATGAACCTTCGTTTACCAAGAATGCTCGTTGCTGCTATTGCCGGAGCATGCCTTGCAATAAGCGGGCTTGTTTTCCAAGGAATATTACGAAACCCACTTGCCGATCCTTCTATTATTGGTATTTCATCGGGAGCTGGTGTTGGTGCTTTAACTATTATGTATGTCTTTCCCGCACTTCCTGGTTTCTTCCTACCAATTGGTGCATTTATTGGTGGACTACTTGCAGTTGGAATTGTCCTCTTCTTCTCATGGAAATCAGGATTTAGCCCAACAGCTCTTGCTTTAATAGGAATTGGCATTTCCGCGCTCGGCTCAGCGATTATTCAAATCTTTATCGTTAGAGCAAATTTGAATGTTGCTGCGGCCTTAACATGGTTGTCAGGCAGTACGTATGCAAGAGGATGGAATCACTTAGAAAATATCATTCTATATCCATCTCTTATTCTTATACCAATTATCTTTTTCTTAATGAAACAACTTGACGTTCTTGTACTTGGAGATGATTTAGCAACCGGACTCGGGCAGCCTGTAAATAAAACGCGTCTTGCTCTAATTGTGTTAGCGACACTACTTGCATCAATTAACATTGCTGCTGTCGGTACAATTGCCTTTTTAGGTCTTGTTGCACCTCACTTAGCACGAATCGTCGTTGGTATGAATCATCAAAGACTATTCGTTTGTTCCGCACTGTTTGGAGCAATCCTTCTTTCCCTTGCTGATTTACTCGGACGAACGATTGCATATCCGAAAGAAATCCCTTCTGGTCTTGTCGTTGCTGTACTTGGAGCACCTTATTTCTTATGGTTGATGAGGAAGAGTGGGAAGAAGGTTGGTTAAAAAAAGAGGCTTCTTAATATGAGAAGCCTCTTTTTTATTCGTTCTGATAGGTTAAAAGGAAACTATCTTTTTTTCACGAATGTAACCTATGAACATAACTAGGAGGGATAAATATGTACCAAACTATTGAAGGTTTTCTACAATCATGGACATACGAGGCTGAGTCTACTCAGAAGATGCTCGATGCATTAACCGATGAATCTTTATCACAAGAAATTGCACCTGGGCACTGGACTTTAGGGAGAGTCGCTTGGCATATCGTTACAGCACTTCCTATTATGCTATCAGGGACAGGACTTAAGTTTGAAGGAGAAACGAAAGATTATCCTGTACCAACTTCAGCAAAAACAATTGCAGATGGGTATCGCAAAGTGAATACGGCTTTTATTGAAGCACTTCAAAGTGAGTGGACTGATAAAGACTTAGCTACTATTAATAACTTCTTTGGTCGTCCTATGCCGAATTCTATATTTTTAATGACACTCATCAATCATCAAAATCACCACCGCGGACAGATGACTGTTTTAATGCGTCAAGCTGGCTTAACAGTCCCTGGCGTTTATGGTCCTGCAAAAGAAGAATGGGCTGCTACTGGAATGGAAGCTCCCCAAATGTAACGACAGAAAAAGACAAGGTGTTTTTGCACCTTGTCTTTTTCTGTAACTTGTTTCATGTGAAACTATTTTCTACTAAATGGTATTTTATGAGAAAATACGTTAAGATAAATTCATATTAATTGGAGGGAACTAAATTGAATACAAAAAACAAAAAAATAACAATAAGAACTCTCTTACTAACTTCTATCATTGGAGTTATCGGTTTATCTCTTTATTTCACAAGTTATGGTACCCCTTGGGGAAAACAAACAGCAGTTACGGAATCAAAAGAATATATTACAAAATACTTTGATCTAGATGCAGAAGTCAAAAATACTTCTTACGATGCTAAAATGAATAGCTATGCAATCGCCTTTGAAACAATTGAAGATGGAGAGTTTACTATCGAATATAAAGGTCCTAATAACTTTAACATTTCTCCAGGAGTGCAAGAGTATTTAAGCAAACACTATAAATTTACAGAGTAGCAACGAAGCATACATATACAAAAAAGAGTTGGTATAACGCCAACTCTTTTTTACGTATTCTTGTCATACTGTTATATCTTCCTTCTCTATATTTTTAATTCCGTAATATGCAATCGCAACTCCAATCGCTGCAAATGTGAATTGAAGAGGAAGAAACGTCGCTATAGGAAATATGGACGGGTTATTCATTGCGATTAATACAACGATAATAGAAGAAACGATTGTAGCTGGCACAGAACGTTTACGCATCCCGAAATATAGAGGAATTAAGCTTATTCCTGCCGTGGCAATGGCTAAAGGAATAAGATTTATCCCTTCTTGAATCAATTGATCTACTGTGAATGAATTAGGAAGAATTGAAAAATAACTATCTATCCCAAAGAAAATTCCTACTACTAAAATGTTCGATAAAATAACTGTTATAAATGTTAATGTCGCTGTAATAGCCAACTTACTAACCATCATTTTCTTTCTGTTAATTGGATAAGAAAACATGAGTAGTATTGTTTTACTTTTATATTCATCAATTATTAACTTGGCTATTAGTACGCCACCAAAAATAATAAATGTTGCTCTTACTAACGCACTAGCCATCGACAAAATTATCTGCGGATCCCTTATTTTTGGATCCCCTTCTATTTGAGCAACGATACTAACGAAGATTAGTAGTGCCAGTATAACGATATTTGCAATAACCGCTCTCTTCACATACCATCCAAGCTTAAACTTCCTCAATTCTAGCTTCATAAGACGTAGCATGATAGTCCTCCTTTCATGTAAGCCACTGAAATTAACTTAAAATTGCAATTACTATTATTTTTTTCACTATTCATACCCCAGTTCGTTGTTGTTTTAAGCTTGCTTCACGCCACATCAATCTTGTCGATTTTACGATATGAAAGATAACTAATAAAAATCCCTAATAAACAGAGCACTATTGGGATAGCGATAAAATTAAACATACTTACTTGACCGTTTCCAGAACCAAAGTTACTACTAATTAGCATCCCAATTATTACTGCAGAAGTAATTGTTGTCGGTGTCGATTTCTTTCTCATCCCAAAAAATAAAGGAATTAAACTTATACCAGATATCATAAATGCATTTATAAAAGTAGCTGGAACGATAGCTATTATTTCACCTATCGTAGCTGGCGTTTCAATCAGCCCCATCATTGGACTCACAAAATATACGAGTAAACTAATACTGAAAGTAGCGATAATCGTGCTCACAAAACAAAAACAAAAAACAATTGTTAATTTCGCCCTCATTAGCATTTTTCTTTGCAGTGGGTACATAAACAATAGTTGTATTGTTTTGTTCTTATACTCATCAATTATTAAACGTGATAAAATGACCGAACTAAAAATAATGAATGTTATCCTAATAACAGTGTTTATTAAAACCATTTGTTGCGTGAAGTCAGAGAATAGCCCATCTACCTCGTCTTTCGCTCCCAACGCCATGAGGTTTACTACGGTGAAAATTGCTATAATACAAATTGCTACACTTTTAAAATAACTAGATAATTGATGTTTCTTCCATTCAAGCTTCATTAATTTAAGCATATAAACCATGCCTCCATTCCTTATATAACTGCCTCTACGCTACTAACATTCTAATTCCAGCAGTAACTACGCTTAACATTCCTATCACTAGTAAAATTAACAACCATTTCCGCACTGGTTTTCTATAATATAAAATCCCACTTATGAACATTACGATTAATCCACTTACTATATTCACTAACAATCCATTAAGCATGAATGCCCTCTCCATCCATTACATTTAAGAAATACTCCTCTAAAGAACTATGTTTCTTATTAATACTTTCAATTTCTACATCGTTCATAATGAGTGCTTTTGAAATGGCTTGCTGCGTCGCCTTCAATTCATACACACGAATCATGTTTCCACTCATTATTTTGTAATTTTTTATAGCGAGTTTATCTTCTAAAATATAAGCTGCACGCTTCACATCAGGAACAGTGATTTCAATGTACTCTGTTTGTTTTCCGTTAATACTCTTCATCGAAACTTCTTTTATTAGTTTTCCATTTTGAATCACACCAATTGTATCTGCCATTTGTTCCATCTCACCTAAAATATGACTAGAGACTAATAACGTAATGCCATATTCTTTGCAGAGCATTTTAAATAAGTCTCGTAACTCTTTAATACCAATTGGATCTAAACCATTAATCGGTTCATCTAAAATGAGTAGTTCTGGCTTTGTCATGATCGCCCTTGCAATACCAAGTCGTTGCTTCATCCCTAATGAAAAATCTTTTACTTTTTTATTTTCTATGCCGTGTAGTTTCACTAAATTTAACGCATGATCAATTGTATTTTTATCGTAATACCCCATATATTCACAATGTAATTCTAAGTTTTCTTTCGCCGTTAATTTATCATAAAAGATTGGATATTCAATAATTGTCCCCATTCTTTTTAATACTTCATAAGATGTGTCTGTTAACTTCTCACCGAAAATTTCAATATCACCGCTCGTCGGTTTTATTAAATTTGTAATCATTTTCATAATCGTTGTTTTACCAGCACCATTCGGTCCTAAAAAACCGTAAATCTCTCCTTTTTTCACATGCATGTTAACGCTAGAAATAACTTCATTCCCTTTAAACACTTTCGTTAACTGGTTCGTTTTTAATATATATGTCATGTCACTTTCCCCTTTCGCACTGCTCTATATTTCTATAATAGACAACGGAAATCTCTTTTTTCTTACCCGTTCCTTACAAATTCCTTACGCTGAAAAAAAAGCTTGTAGAATTTACTTCTCTACAAGCTAAAACAGCATCTTTGTTAATACAACTGTAAAAATTGTTTTTTCATACGGCTTACTAGAAAGATGTATTTCTCCGTCCATCGCTTCCACAAGCCTTTTCGTAATCGTTAACCCTAAACCGCTTCCTTGGTACAATCTATTTCTGGAATCTTCAAGTGTGTACATACGCTCAAACACTTTATCAATGTGAGATTCATCAATTCCTTTTCCTGTATCCCATACATCTATATACACACTCGTTTCATCATCTCTTAACGTCATACCAAGTGTCTTTCCATCGTCACCATATGTAATCGCATTTGATATTAAATTATTCAATACTCTACCTAATACTTCTACATTTCCAAGTGCATATATATTTCTTTCTGGTATATCAATATGAACTTGAAACCCTTTCGTCGTCACTAAATCATAAAAAGATAAAATCTTCTCGCGACAAACTTCATTCATATTTACTTTTGTCATCTCAATTGCTTTGTCACCGGATTCTAATTTTGCTAAATCAAAAAACTTATGAATCAGTTCCATCACTTCTAGTGTTTTTACATGCACCTTTTCGAGTAATATTTGCTTCTCTTCCTCATTTATCGTTTTATCCTTATTTAACATTTCGGTATATCCAAGAATAACTGTTAGTGGTGTTTTCAAATCATGTGAAATATTTGAAAGCATTTTTCTCATCGAAATTTCCACTTTCGCATGATCTGCATTCGTTTTCTGTTTTGCATCTAATAAATGATTAATCGCCACTAATAAATTTCGCAATTCTAGATCATCTGTCATAATTAATAGCTTCTCACCAGTTTGTTCTTTTACAATTCGATTTAACTTCTCATACGTGTAGCGTAAATTCCTACTACTATTTTTTCTAATTTTATATTGCACGTAAATAACGATAAGCAATATAATAATCACCACTGTTAAAAATACAACCATACTACATCACTTCCAACTTATAGCCGATGCCCCATAATGTTTTAATATATTCTGGATTAGATGGATCACTTTCAATTTTCTCACGTAATCTTCTCATATGAACATTAATAACATTATCATCACCATAATATTCTTCATTCCAAACAAGCGTATATATTTGTGCTTTCGTAAAAACACGATTTTGATTCTTCACGAATAGCTTTAAAATCTCAAATTCTTTTAAAGTAAGTTTAAGCTGTCTTCCCTTTTTCTCCACAGTAAAATTAATTGGGTCAATTATTAAATCACCAATCTGAATCGCCTCATCTTTTGATTCCACAGCTGAATACTTTGTAGACCTCCGAATACCCGCTTTTACACGTGCAGCTAGTTCAATCATAGAAAACGGCTTACAAATGTAATCATCTGCTCCAAGGCCTAATCCAACCGCTTTATCAACATCTGTATCTTTCGCTGACATCATTAAAATCGGAACTGCACTTTTTTCTCGAATGATTCTGACGACCTCTAACCCATCTAACTTCGGCATCATAATATCGAGAATTATCAAATCAAATGAACCTTTTGAAAATACGCCAACTCCTTCTTCTCCGTCAGATGCGATTGTAACTTGAAAACCTTCTTTTACTAAATATGTTTCAACCATCTCTTGAATTGAGATGTCATCTTCAACTAATAAAATATGATGTGACATATTTCTATCCCCTTTTTTAACAAACATTAACAATTTAATTGTATCGTAACGAATGAATGCTGGAAAGAATTATATGAATTTTCAAACCAACTTCCCTTCCTTCCTTAACAATGATATGATGAAATTCACTACGATTGTTCATAATTAACTTTATATAAAGGAGACTTATCATGTCAGAAAACAAAAAAGTAAGCTTAGCTGATTTAATGCGCGAACAACTTGCGAAGAAAAAGCAAGGAAATGGAAACGGCTCAAATAATGGAAGTCAAAGTCAAGAAACGAAAAAATTACAAAACCAACAAACGAAAAAAACAAACAACCAACGTAGACGTACAGGTGTATAAATGAACGGGCAAAAACGATCTAACATTTCATCAGGTCTTGAAGTTGATATTGTATTAAAACAAGATCAACGTACAGGTAAGCTAACAAGAGGAATTGTAAAAGATATTTTAACGAACTCACCTTCACATCCGCACGGCATTAAAGTAAGATTGCAAGACGGACAGGTTGGCAGAGTACAAAATATTATTCAATAAGAAAAGGAGCTCATTTAAACTTGAGCTCCTTTTCTTATTTTCATTAACCTTTAATTTTTTCGATGAAAACTACTTTTAAATAGTCTCCCTCTTTAAATTGATCAATTGTACGGAAATCTTCCGGTAAAGAATGTTCTTCTAATATTTTATATTTACCGTTCATTTCTTTAAATGCTGTATCGATAAAGCCATTAAACTTTTTCATATCGAATGCGCTACAATTTGTAGAAGCAACGATAATACCGTTATTTTCTGTAATCGCAATTGTTTCTTTTAATAAGTTTTTATAATCTTTCGCCGCACTGAACGTATATTTTTTCGAGCGTGCAAAGCTTGGGGGATCAAGTACAACCATATCAAATTTCATCTTTTTCTTAGCTGCATATTTGAAATATAGAAATACATCTTCTACAATAATATCTTGTGCTTCATAATCAATTTCATTTACACTAAACTGCTCAATCGTTTTACTTAAACTACGATTTGCAAGGTCCACACTCGTTGTTTTACTCGCTCCGCCAAGCGCTGCAAATACAGAGAAAGCCCCAGTATAAGAGAACATATTTAAAACCGTTCTTCCTTTTGCATATTTATCACGAATTTGTTTTCGAACGTTACGCTGATCTAAAAACACACCAACCATCGCCCCGTCATTTAAATATACAGCAAAGTTTACACCGTTCTCTTTTACGATAAGTGGGAACTCACCGCGCTCTCCTGCGACGAAATCATCACCTTCAATGTATTTCCCTTTAGTATCAAAACGCTTTTTCTCATAAATCCCTTTGAAATTTGCTACTTTTTGAAGTGCTGCTATAATCTCATCGCGGAAAGTATAAACCCCTTCACTATACCAACTTATTACGTAATAGCCGTCATAATAATCGATGATTAAACCACCAAGGCCATCGCCCTCACCATTCAGGGCACGAAATGCTGTTGTATCATTTGATTTATAAAAATCTTTTCGTTTATGTAAAGCAGATTTGATTTTACTTTCAAAGAAAAGTTGATTAATTTGCTCTTTCTCTTTTCTCGTTAAAATCCATCCATATCCTTTATTTTGTTTTCCATAATAGCCTTTTCCGATGAATTGGTTCTTCTCATCTACTACGTTGATGATTGTTCCTTCTTCACGTACATCATTTAAATTTTGAATAGCATCTTTTAAAATAAGTGGATATCCACTTTTAATTTCTTTTATAAACTTCGGTTTTATTTTTATAGTTACTTCAGATCGCATGTAATGTCTTCCTTTCCATTTGAATGCTTTCTAATTAGTAGGAAGCAATGTAAAAAACGAGGCTGAAAAAAGCCTCGTTTCACTATACCATATTATTGCTTTGCTAGTACAACTAGCTCATCTCCTGGTATAACCGCTATATATTTATACAATGTTGAAAAAGTAAGACTACCATCATCGTGACGAATAAATAATATTACATCCTCTGAATCGCTCTCTTCTTTATTAATTTTTTGTTTTTCCTCAACTTGTATCGTTTTAAATGTATAACCCTCTTCAATTTTTCTATCTAACTCTTCATAAATTTCATTTTGACCAAACAGTAAATGAGCTTTTTTCGAAAGAGAGATGCGTTCTTGCTCAATCTTTTCCACATCATGAATCGGAAGTAAAAATGTATTATGATGTCCAAACTGCGGTACATATGTGTTTGCGACTAATACATTGTAAGAATCCGTATCTGTAACTGAAATTAAGTATTCATACTGATTCATATCTACTTCAAATTGCAACTGCTCTGAGAGTACTTGGCCGTTATATGTATTAAGCCCTTTCACCTTTGCGCATTGCAAATGTTCTTCCGATACATCTACGATTAAGCTCGGAATCCCCATCTCTTTACAATGCATAGCGAATGCAGTTGAGAATGTACTAGCTCCTGAAATTAAAATACCTGGTGGCTGTGTATTGGCTAATCCTAATTTTTTTGCTAAAAATCCAATTGAAAATCCATGAGCACAAACGGTCGTAATTACGAGTGCAAATGTAAGTGCTGTTAATATAGAAGCATCTTTATACCCTTCTTGTAATAACTCCGTCGCAAAGTAACTTGAAACCGTTAATGCAACAATACCTCGCGGCGCAATCCAACCAACTAGCGCCCTTTCTGATTTTGTTAACTCTGTTCCGATTGTCGATACCCAAATTGATAAAGGACGAACAACAAATATCATCATAAGTACGAAGCTAATAATAGGCCAGCTAAAAATCTCCATAATCGTCGTTCTTGGAAGTGATGCTGTTAAGATGATGAAAACAGTCGATGTTAATAGTACGGAAATATTTTCGTTAAAATGACGAATATCACCGATAGAAGAAATATATTTCTTCATCCGTGCAAGTGTAATCCCCATTACTGTTACGGCTAGCATACCTGTTTCATGCATGACTTCATCTGCAATGCCGAAGCATAGTAATACCGTAACGAGCAAAATCGGTGCCTTTAAATATTCTGGTACTTTCCCTTTTAAAATCATATAACTCATAAAAATACTAAACGCATACCCAAGTACCATTGCAAATAACGAACCTGCAAAGAAATATAGTAACGTATGTAAGTGTACATTTTCTTTCGTTAAGAAATTTACAATTTGAAAGGCGAATACAGCAAGTAATGCTCCAAACGGATCAACGATAATCCCTTCCCACTTTAAAATTGCAGCTGTCCTTGGCTTTAATCGTGCTTGGCGTAACAACGGAATAATTACAGTTGGACCTGTCACAATAAAAAGTCCTCCAATAATAAATGCAACCGCCCAATCTAATCCAGCGACGTAATGGGCTGCAAGTGAGCCAGCAATCCAAGCAATAAACGCACCAAACGTAACAATACGAAATACTGGTTTTGATAGTCCCCTCAGTTCACGTACATCTAAACTTAAACTACCCTCAAACAATATAATGGCAACAGAAAGTGATACGAGTGGACTAAAAACATCTCCAAGCACCTCTTTTGGATTAATAATACCGAAAACTGGACCAATTAATAATCCGGCAACTGCCATAACAACAATAGCAGGGAGCTGGAAGCGCCATGCAGTCCATTGTGAGGCGATGCCTAGTGTAATAATAATAACGATACTAAGTAACAGTGATTCGACCATAATACCCTCCTTGTTCATAGTATTGCGAAAGCAAGGTATAAACCATACTTTGCTTGTGTATATTTCTTATTTTGTTTTATTTTAATAATATATAACTTCATTAACTATATGGTCAAATTATTTATATAATAGTAAATTCATCCTTAATTCTACATTTATATGAAAATTACTATTGACAATGATAATGATTTTCATTATCATTCAATGTATATGAGTTCTTGAAAATAAAGGCTACACATTTATAGGAGGAATAAACATGATTATTGTTACAAATACAACTAAAATTACAAAGGGAAATGGCCATAAATTAATTGAGCGTTTTAATAAAGTAGGTAAAGTCGAAACAATGTCAGGATTTTTAGGATTAGAAGTTCTTTTAACGCAAAATACAGTTGATTATGATGAAGTAACAATTAGCACTCGCTGGAATGCAAAAGAAGATTTCCAAGGTTGGACAAAGAGCTCAGCATTTAAAGATGCTCACTCACATCAAGGCGGGATGCCAGACTATATTCTTGATAATAAAATTGCTTACTATGATGTAAAAGTTGTACGTATGCCAATGGCTGCAGCACAGTAAGCATATTTCTTTTTTAAAGTATAGAATATGAAGAGTGTTACCACTTCTCATATTCTATACTTTTTTTATTTAATGTCTTTTTACTAGTTTCGCATGTACTACTAATCTTCCCGCTTCTGGATCAAGTGCATAGTCACACGTCGAAAGTGTTACGATTTGATCACTTTCTGTCACTTTTGTATCCGTTTTGTACAGCGATTTTTCTTGAATTTTCTCCAAAAATGATGTGTATTCCGTATCACTACTAAAATCCGTTTCAATGTAATAAAAATCAGTTGTTGTTGTATACACCGAAAACACTTCAAGATCATATCCTTCAAATAATGTATCGTAATATAATTTACGATGCGACATGAAGAAATCTTCATCCAACATTTTCTTTAAACTTCCAAACATAGAACCATCTTTCATACGGTGACCATATAAAATAGTATTTCGATTTTGAGATTTCACATCATTACGATAGTCCATAAAAATGCTTCCTGCTCTCATATCTTCACCTTTATAATTTCGAAATAAATAGTAATCATTGTCTTTTGCTTGAACGATTGGATAATTAATTTGTGTATCATCCATCGTAATCCATCCAACTATTTCTTGGTTAATTTGCTGCAGAACTTTGAACTGTTTACGTACTTCCCCGTCTTGTGATTGCTCTTCCATCGGACTTTTTTCATAAATGTTTTGTGCTTCGGCCATTACTTTACGATTTTCATAGTAATCCATGAAAATATCACCTAATTCATATACTGAATAGAAAAAGGTACCTAAAAAAACAACTGTAAGTATTCGTTGAAAAAAAGAATTCTTCTTCCTTTCTTTTTTGCTACTCAAATTATCACCTCAAAACGGATTGTTCGCATGTTTAAATACCCATTGGGACCATATACAATCCTGTATCTTCATCTTGCTTTACAACGACATCTACACCGTATATCGTCTTTATCATACTTTCTGTCACAACATCATTCGGCTTGCCTTTTGTAACAATTTCGCCGTCTTTCATAACAATGATATGATCACTATAGCGAATCGCCTGATTAATATCGTGTAATACCATAACGATTGTCAATCCTTGTGCTTCATTTAATTCTTTTACTAACTCTAATATTTCAAGTTGATAATAAATATCTAAATATGTTGTCGGTTCATCTAAAAAGAGCATTGGCGTCTTCTGAGCTAACGTCATGGCAATCCAAACACGCTGTCTTTCTCCACCAGATAAAGCATGAATTTCCTTATCACGTTTACTTAGCAAATTCGTACATGCTAAAGCCCTTTCTATTGCTTCTCTATCTTCATCAGTTTGCGAAGAAAATATATTTTTATGAGGCATACGGCCAAAGCTTGTTAATTTCTCTACCGTCATATCTGCCGGTGCTTCATTTTGTTGATGGACAACGGCTAACTTTCTAGCAAACTCTTTCGGTTTATATTGGCTAATTGCCTTCCCATCAAGTATTACCTCTCCACTACGAGGATCGTGATTTCTTGACATCACACCAAGTAATGTTGATTTCCCGCAACCGTTTGGTCCAATAATTGTTGTAATTTTACCAATCTCTATTTCACTACTAACCGACTTTAATCGATCCGTTACATTATCGTACGAAAAGGTTACATTTTTAATTTCCATGAACTTTATCACTCTTTCTAAGCAAGAATATTAAGAATGGGCCACCAATAACTGCCATAATCGTCGCTGCTGGAATTTCGTTAGGTGGCACAATTAACCTTCCAATCGTATCCGCCGTCAAAATTAATAACGCCCCTGCAAGAGCAGAAAATGGAATTAACGCTTTATGGTCTGAACCAACTAGTTGTCTTGAAATGTGCGGAACGAGTAATCCTACGAAAGCGATAACACCTGCAATTGCTGTTGATACTGCCGCTAAGAGTACTGCAATGGCAGAAATAATAAGACGAACTCTCGTCACGTGCAAGCCTAAGTTTTTTGCAGTCTTATCTTGTAGAGATAATAAGTTACACCAAGCTCCGACAAACAGTGCAAGAATAAGACCAATTGTTCCATAAGTAACCATTATTTCTACATCGCCCCACGTCTTCATCGTTATATTAGAAGTCGTCGTTTGCTTAATACTCTTAATGAAGTATCCACAAATCGTAATGAACGATTCATTTAATCCAGTGAACATCGCATTAATGGCAATACCAATTAAAATAATGCGAAGCGGACTTAATCCTGATTTCCATGAAAACGAATAAACGAGATAACACGCAAACGCACCACCTAGAAAGGCGAATACCGGCGTCCAGAAAAAGAATTGCGGGAATAGCGTAATAATAACAAGTGTCATAAAACTTGCTCCTGAAGATATCCCGATTACCCCAGCATCAGCAAGTGGATTTTTCATGACAGCTTGGAAGAGCACGCCCGAAACAGCAAGAGCTGCTCCAGTAAATAGTGCAATGATAATACGTGGGAAACGTAAATCTTTAATCACTTCAACATCTTCATTTGCCCCTGTAAATATTCCTTGTACAAGGTCAATAATACCTACTTCTAAACTACCTTTCGTCGCTGACAACAAAATCATAATGATGAGTAATACAGTAACAATAAAGAAACTCCAAAATTTTTTATTCATGCTAATCTTCCTTTATATTAAAATGCATCACGGATACATCATTTTTTTCAATTCATCTAGCGCTTCAGTCGCTGCTAAATTTCCTGTCGTTCCAAATAAACGCTCTTCTAAATCGTAAACACGATTATTTTTAACTGCAGCGAAGTGTTTCCAAATATCATTTGTTTTAAATTCTTTATCAAACATTTTTACAACTTCATCAGGCATACCATGTGCCGCTCGTAAAATAATGTCTGGATCAGCTTTTTTTAAATACTCTGTATTAGAAGCTAAATACTCTACTTGTTCACCTTGTACAATGTTTTTACCACCTAATTGTTTCACTAAATCTCCAATATAAGAATGCTCTGTTGCTACTAAATAGCTCCCCGGTACACCTAATAAAATAAGCACTGTCGGTTCTTTCTTTCCCTTTACTGCTTTTTGAATCTCTGCAACCTTGTTATCTAACTTAGTTACAACTGCTTCAGCCTGCTTTTCACGTCCATATTGCTTACCTAAATTACTAATGGAATTTTGCATATTTTTTAAACTTGTTAGATCTAAAAAGTTTGCTTTCATACCTACACCATCAAAAACTGGCTTTAATTCATATTCAAGTGTTGTCACTGATAATACTTCTGACGGCTTTAATGATTTTACCTTTTCCATATCAGGACTCATCGGATTCCCAACTTCAGGTAAACCTTTATATCTCTTTGGTAAATCTTTAGTACTTGTTGGTACACCAATTAAATCTACTTCTAACGCATCCATAATTTCAGTAACAGCAACTGTCGTTGCAACAATTCTCTCTTTACCCTCACTCTTTACCTGTTTTGCTGCTTCTTTTTTGGGCGCCGAGCATCCAGCTACACTCACTAATAGAATGATAGCCATTAGTACACTAGCAATTTTCTTCACTCTCAATCACCACTCCTTTCCAAACAATATGAAACAAGTCTTGATGCATGCGAACATGCATCAAGACTCCAAAAATTACAATCTTCCTGCTCTATATTTACGAACTAGTAAAGCAAGTGACCCAAGCAATAGCACCATGTATAAACCTAGTTGTGCTGTATCTGCCGTTTTTGAGTTTTTCTCTTTTTTTGGATCATTTTTTTGATCTTCTTTTTTCTTCTTATCATCTGCATTTCGGTTAAAATCAGGATTATCTACTTTTTTTACATTATCTACTTTCGGTGTAATCACTGGATTGTTCGGATTATTTTTTGGATCCTCTTTAATTGTTCCTAACGCACCAATATTATTTGTATCAAATTGAATTTGGACATCGTAGAAATGATGGTAGTTCATCTCATCAATGTCTACTTTCACTTTTGCATTTAATTTTTTAAATAAATCTTCTACTTCAAATTGTACTACTCGCGTATTTGCATTTTTATCTTCACTTACTACTTTTGCATCAGCAAAAAGACTATTGTTTTCTGTTTGGAATTTCGTAATCCACGCACTATTTTTCAGCGTCATCTCAATGTACTTTTTACCATCTTTAACGATTAATTTTGCTGGATTTACAGTATAGTCATGCATCTTTGAAAGTTCTTCTGTTTTGTTTTTTAACACTTTAAATGTAATATCATATTGACCATCTACTAAATTTTTCGGATCAACTATTACTTTCGGTGTATTATTTCCGCCTTGGTTATCGTTTCCGCCTTGGTTATCGTTTCCGCCTTGGTTATCGTTTCCACCTTGGTTGTCGTTTCCGCCTTGGTTATCGTTTCCACCTTGGTTATCGTTTCCACCTTGGTTCCCTAAAGCTTTGATGCTATCTTGATCAAATACAAATTGAACATCGTAGAAATGGTGATAATTCATTGAATCAATATCTACTTTTACTTTTGCATTTAATTTTTTAGACAAATCATTTACTTCTACTTCTACTACTCTTGTATTTTGCTCTTTATTTTCACTTAATACTTTTGCATTAACGAACGAGCCATTCTTCTCAAAATCAAACTTTGTAATCCATGTACTATTTGTTAATGTAAACGATACATATTTCTTACCATCTTTTACTTTCAATACACCTGGGCTTTTTGTGTATGTATTCATCATTGATATTTCATCTGTTTGATCTTTTAATACTTTAAAGCCAATGCTGTATTCACCGTCTTTAAGAGCGTTTGGATCAATTGTTGTATTATTGCCTTGGTTGTTGTTTCCACCTTGGTTGTCGTTTCCGCCTTGGTTGTTGTTTCCACCTTGGTTATCATTTCCGCCTTGGTTGTCGTTTCCGCCTTGGTTGTTGTTTCCACCTTGGTTGTCGTTTCCGCCTTGGTTATCGTTTCCGCCTTGGTTATCGTTTCCGCCTTGGTTATCGTTTCCGCCTTGGTTATCGTTTCCACCTTGGTTATCGTTTCCGCCTTGGTTATCGTTTCCGCCTTGGTTGTCGTTTCCGCCTTGGTTATCTAACGGTTTAATGCTATCTTTATCAAATGCAAATTGAATATCATAGAAATGATGATAATTCATTGAATCGATATCGACTTTTACTTTTGCGTTCAATTTTTTCGATAAATCTGCTACTTCCACTTCCACTACACGCGTATCAGCTTTCGTATCTTCACTCAATACACTCGCATCAACAAACGAACCATTTTTATCAAATTCAAACTTTGTAATCCAAGCGCTATTCGTTAATGTGAATGATACATATTTTTTACCATCTTTCACTTTTAACACGCCTGGACTCTTTGTATACGTGTTCATCATTGAAATTTCTTCTGTTTGATCTTTTAAAGCTTTGAAATTGATACTGTATTCACCATCTTTAATTGTTTCAGCATCTGGTTTTTCTACTTCCGGTTTCTCTACTTCTGGCTTCTCTACTTCCGGTTTCTCTACTTCTGGCTTCTCTACTTCTGGTTTCTCTACTTCTGGTTTCTCTACTTCTGGTTTCTCTACTTCTGGTTTTTCTACTTCTGGTTTTTCTACTTCCGGTTGTTTCTCTTCATTTTTAATTTGTTCAAGTTTATCTTGTTCAAATAAAAGTTGTACATTATGTGTTTGCTTGTAACCTTGTGATGCCACTTCAATAAATACTTTTGTATTTAGTTTTTTAGATAAATCGTCTACTTCAAATTCTACTACTCTTGTATCTTTTTCTTTATCTTCACTCACTACTTTTGCATCAGCAAATGCGCCATCTTTTTCCGTTTGGAAATTTTTAATTAATGAGCTATTTTTTAACGTTACAATTGCTTTTTTCTTACCGTTTTCTACTTTTAATACCCCTGGATTTACCATGTAAGTATTCATCTTAGATTCTTCATCTGTTTGATCTTTTAACACTTTAAATGGAATGCTGTACTCTCCATCTTTAATTGTGTTAGAATTTGGTTGTTGATCTGGGTCAGGCTTTTGGTCGGGCTTCTGACTCGGATCCGGATTTTCATTTGGATCTGGCTTATTAGCTGGGTCCTCTTTTTCATTTGGTTGTTCTACATGAATCGGTGTAATACTATTTTGATCAAATGCAATACGCACATCATAGTCATGATGATAATTTAAAAAATCAATGTCTACTTTTACTTTCGCATTTAATACCTTCTCTACATCGTCCACATCGAATTCTACGACTCTTGTATCTTTTTCTTGATCTTCACTAATTACATTTGTCGCAACAAACTGACCACTTTTTTCCGTTTCAAACTTTGTAATCCATGAACTATGTTCTAACGTAAAGGATACTTTCTTTTTCCCATTCTTCACTTTTAAAGTTCCTGGACTTACAGAGTATTGATTCATCATGGATTCTTCATCTGATGTGTCTTTAAGAACTTTGAAACCGATTGAATATTCACCGTCAGCTAGTTGACTAGCAGCTTGAACTGCAAGTGGTTGTAGCGTTGATACGAATGTGAAAATCGTTAGAAACATTGCAACAACAATTTTAAAATACCTGTTCAATAGAATGACTCTCCTTTTTAAAAAATTTCCAATTATTTAATGCTGTTCCCATCAAATACAAAACGAATATCATATGAAGCGTTATAATTAATAATTGGGATGTTAATTTTCACCTTTCCTTTTAGTTTTTCTGACAAGTCAGCAACTTCAAATTCTACTACTCTAGTATTCTCTTTTTTGTTTTCACTTAAGACTGTTGTTTCTAAAAATTGACCATCTTTTTCTACTTGGAAACTTTTAATAGAAACACTATCTTTCACTTTCAATGAAACGTATTGTTTTCCATTTTTAACTGTTAATGTTGCTGGACTTTCAAAATAACTATTCATTCTAGATGATTCATCTTTATCGCCTTTCCATACAGTAAAAGCAATATTATATTTTCCATCAGCTAGTTGTGTAGCAGCTTTTGCATCTTGTAACCCTAGTGTTGCTATAAACGTAAATAAGACAGCAAATACGGCAATAATCATTTTAAATTGTTTAAACATATATTCATCGCCCTTCCAAAGATTTATTTACCTAACTTCACTTTACGAACTAAGAAAACACCTGAAATAAGAAGTAATGCTGCAAATAATCCGATACGTGCTTCATCACTTGTTTTTGGGTTATCTGTTTTTTCAGCTTTCCCACTTTCATTTGTTCCTTTATTTACATCTTTGTTTGTTTCTTTGTTTGTTTCTTTGTTTGTTTCTTTGCTCTCTTCTTTCTTCACTTCTTCTTTTACTTGTGTATTTTTTTGAGTTTGATCTTCATTTTTTGTTGCAGCAGTTTCCTTATTCTCTCCACCTACTGCTTTTACATTTGCATCAAACGCAAAGCGAATTGTGTAATTATGGTCATAATTCACATTCGGTACAACAACATGAATTTTTGCAGCTGCTGGTTTAGATAAGTCGTCTATTTTAAACTCTACAGTTCTTTTATCTGCAGATTCATCTTTACTAACAACTTTTGCATCAACAAAGTTTCCGTTCTCTGGTGCTTTAAATTCTGTAATCCAAGCACTATGATTCATCGGAATTTGCACTCTCATCTCACCATTTTTTACAATTAACTTAGCTGGTTTTTCAAAATAATCATTTGCCATTGAAGCTGAATCATTTTCTGCTTTTTGTATGACATAGTTAATATCGTAAGTACCGTCAGCTACATTTGCCGAAGCTTGTCCGAATGGCACTACGAGAAAAGCTAGCATACATACGAATGTCACAATAAAAGCGGGTAATACCGAAAACTTTCTCATTTACCTTACTGCCTCCTTGTTTTTCTTTTTTGAAAATGATAATTATTCTCAATATATAAGAAAAAAAATAATCTTTCTATCTCTATTTTATAACGAGTAACACTATGTAGTTAGAAATATATTGATTATCATTCTCATTGATAGACAAAAAAATAATCCCACCAATTTTTCCTATAAGAATAAACATAAAACTCTTTCATCATTTTATTGATTATCATTCTCAACGAATTTCAAAAAAAATAAACCGCCTAATTCTATCGTTTTATCACCTCTTCTTACAAAAATGATATAGTCATAGAAAACCTCTTCCCTTCCAATATTTCCACAACTAAGTCAATCTTAGCCTACTGGTAATTTTTTTGTCAACTATATTATATGCATTTTTTTAATATCTAAATTTCCATACATAACAGTTTTTCTACAAAATAAGAGGCTTTCTTTGAAAGAAAGCCTCTTATTTTTATTTTTCTACAGCAGCTTCTTGTTTCCGGAACACAGAAATTACATATCCGATCACAATACCAACTATAGCAGGAACTAACCAACCAATCCCTACACTATATAATGGAACCTTATCTAAAATAGGTGCTAATGCCGCAATGTGAAGATTCGCATTGTGTAATCCATCAAAGAAGCTAATCGCGAACGCTCCTACAATACCGCCTACATACATCGATAATGGAAGACGAACATAGTTTTCAACGAGTGACAATACAATAAGTACGATCCCAATTGGATAAATTGCGATTAAGATTGGTAATGCTAATGCGTTTAACTGAGTTAAACCAAGATTCGCTACCATAAATGCTAATACAGAGAAAATGAAAACAACTTTTTGATAAGAAAGCTTTGGTAATAAGGAAGAGAAATATTCTCCACAAGCAGCAACAATACCGACAGAAGTTGTTAAACATGCTGCTGTAATTGCGATGCCAAGTAATAATGTTCCGTAGCTACCAAATAAATAATTCACGACATTTGTTAAAATAATTCCCCCGTTTGCTCCCATTCCAAGTGACACACTAGAAGCTCCAAGGTAAGCAAGTGCTAAGTAAACTAATAGTAAACCAAGTGCTGCAATAAATCCTGCAAAGATTGTTACTTTCGCAATACTGTTCTTATTTGTAATACCTTTTGCTTTTAAAGCATTAATGACAACATTCCCGAAAACAAGTGCTGCAAGTCCATCTAAAGTTAAATATCCATCAATAAAACCTTTAAAGAGCGGGGCACTATACGCTTCTGTCGGTGCACCAAACTCTCCCATTGGAGTAATAATTGCTTTCGCTACGATAATTGCAATAACAGCTAATAAAATTGGAGTTAACACTTTACCGATGCGTCCCACTAATTTCGATGGGTTTAAAGCTAAATAGAACGTTACTGCAAAGTAAATAAGTGTAAAGATAACAAGTGGATATGATTGACCAGCTATTTCACTTGGTAAAAACGGTGCAATGCTCATTTCATAAGCAACAGTCCCTGTACGTGGCACACTAACAAATATGCCTAAACATAAATAAATTGCAGTAATGAAAATTAGTGCGAATACAGGATGTACACGTCCTGCTAATTCATTAATATCTCCCTTTAGAGCTATAACAATAACTCCTAATAAAGGCAGTCCTACACCTGTTACGATAAAGCCAAATAACGCAATCCATACATCTGTTCCAGCACCTTGCCCTAACGCTGGTGGGAAAATCATATTACCGGCACCGAAAAACAGTGCAAATAACATTAAGCTTATTGCAAACATCTCAGAAAACTTTAAAGATGAATTCATTTCTACTACCTCCTAATTATTTTATTGACAAAATATTCTGAATTAAAATCCGTCACATATCCTCTTTCAAGCATACTTCCCCGTAAAAGAACGCAAAAAACACCCGTCCCTAACAAAGGGACGAGTGTTGAAATCGTGGTTCCACCCTTATTCTAATAAAATGAATTTATAACGAAATAAGCTCATTTTATAGCTCGTGTAAATTGATAACGGTTTTATCCGCCAAGAATTACAATGCATCTGCAGTTCACTCTTGAAGTTTAGAGGTGGTAAGTTTGTCTTTCCGTATTAGGAAGCTCACAGCCTAAGGCTTCCCTCTCTGAAAATCGTCAAAAACAACTCATGTCCTCATCATTACTTTTATAAAATATGTTGTCGAAACTTGTTGTTTTTTATTATATGGGCTATTTTTTAAAAAATCAATAGTTTTATTTTTTCTGACAAAAAAATATAGGGAGAAAACTTTCCTCCCTATAACTGCCCTATTAATATTTCTAATTCCTTAGGTGTAATGTCTCGCCATTTTCCAGCTTCAAGCTCATTTAGCTCTATATTCATAATGCGCACTCGCTTTAGCTTTGTTACAGTAAATCCGAAAGCACGACTCATTCTACGAATTTGCCTGTTCATTCCTTGCGTTAAAACGATGCGAAATGTAGATTGATCGACTCTCGTTACTTTACACGGCTTCGTCATTCCATCTTTAATTTTCACTCCACCAGACATCTCCTCAATAAACCAATCTGTAAACGGCTTATCAACAGTGACAACATATTCTTTCTCATGCTCATGATCACCGTGCAAAATTTGATTCGCAATCGCACCGTCATTCGTTAATAAGATGAGTCCTTCCGATGCTTTATCTAATCGTCCAACAGGAAAGATTCGTTCTGGATAATCGATATAATCAATAATGTTTCCTTCAATATGTTCGGCTGCTGTACAAGTAATTCCGACTGGTTTATGGAAGGCAATATACACCTTTTCTTTCTCTTCTTTTTCAATAACCTGCCCATCAATCGTTACAATATCACCATCGCGGACGCGTGTACCGTGCGTACATATTTCACCGTTAATTGCGATACGTCCTGCTTTAATGAGACGATCTGTTTCGCGTCTTGAACAGGACTTTGCTTCGCTTATGTATTGGTTGATTTTCATGTTTTGTTCCTTTTCTTATAGATTAAAAGCGTCAATCCATGGCAATATCATTATGCCAAGATTGACGCTCCTTTACTTCGCAAAAACAACTAAATAAATAACCCCAATTACCAAAAATATTCCGCAACAAGCTAACAATACTTTTGCAAGTTTGTCCATAAACATATAATGGTTTCCCCTTTTGTTTGGTTGTTTGCTATTTTAATTCGACAACTGTTACGCCTAGGCCTCCCTCGCCCATGTCACCGTAGCGGTAGTTTTTCACGCCGCGATGTTTCTTCAAGTAATCTTGTACACCTTGGCGAAGCGCTCCTGTTCCTTTGCCGTGAATAATTGATACACGAGGATAGCTTGCAAGCTGTGCATCGTCTAAATATTTTTCAACGCGCATCATTGCATCTTCATAACGTTCGCCGCGAAGGTCTAGCTCTAACGACACGTGATAATCTCTACCCTTCACACTTGCGACTGCTTTTTTCTCAGTTTGCTTCGGTGTATTAATGTATTCCATATTGGATTCTTTCACTTTCATCTTCAGAATACCAATTTGTACGCTCCACTCTGTATCACTTACTTTTTCAAGCAATTGACCTTTTTGACCGAACGTTAACACTTTTACTTCATCACCTGCGCGTAATTGTTGTTTTGGCGCTGTGTTTTTCACGTTTACTTTTTGTTTCTTCACAAGCTCTGGCGCCGCACCTTCTAGACGGCTCTTCGCTTCAATAAGCTCATGGTCTTTCACGTTTATAAGCTGTGCTTTACGCAATTGACGAAGTTCTTGAATAATGCCTTCTGCTTCTTGCTTTGCAGCTTCGACTTTTTCTTCCCCTTCTTTTTGCGCTTTTAATAATTTTTCATCGCGCTCATCGTTAAATTCAATAATTTGACGTTGTAATTCACGATGAAGTTTTTCAGATTGCTTACGATGCTCTTCCGCTTCTTTTCGTTCGCGCTCTGCATTTTTTTGGCTTTCTTCTAGCTTTGCAATCATATTTTCGATTTTGTTCGTATCTGTACTAATATGGTTACGAGCGCGATCAATAACTCGATCAGACAAACCAAGACGCTTCGAAATTTCAAAGGCGTTACTACGTCCTGGTACACCGATTAATAATTTGTACGTTGGGCTTAATGTATTCACATCGAACTCAACGCTCGCATTAATAACTTGCTCACGATTGTATCCATATGCTTTTAATTCTGGGTAATGCGTCGTTGCAACAACGCGAGCACCACGGTTACATACTTCATCTAAAATAGAAATCGCTAGTGCAGCCCCTTCTTGCGGATCTGTCCCAGCACCTAATTCATCAAATAGGACTAAACTTTCAAAATCAGCTTTTTCTAAAATATCTACAATGTTTACCATATGAGAAGAGAATGTACTTAAATTTTGTTCAATCGATTGCTCATCACCGATATCAGCAAAGATGTTTTTAAATACACATATCTCTGATTCATCCATTACTGGGATATGAAGACCAGATTGCGCCATTAAGACACAAATACCGACTGTTTTAAGTGTAACTGTTTTACCACCTGTATTCGGTCCTGTAATAACGATTGTTGTAAAGTCTTTACCAAGCATAATGTTATTTGGTACGATAATTTCCGGATCAATAAGCGGATGGCGTGCTTGTTTTAAATCCATGTAGCGTTCATTATTTACGATTGGCTTCGTCGCTTTAATTCGCTTCGCATAAAGAGCTTTCGCAAAAATAAAATCAAGATTTGCAACTACTTCTACGTTTGATAAAACAATATCAGCTTCCACTGCTACTTCTTCCGTTAACATCATTAAAATGCGTTCTACTTCTTGTTTTTCTTTCACACGTGCTTCTTGAAGTGCGTTATTTAATTCCACGATTACTTGCGGTTCGATAAATAATGTTTGTCCAGAAGCAGATTGATCGTGAACAATACCACCATATACGCCGCGGTATTCTTGTTTTACCGGGATTACGTAGCGTTCGTTACGAATTGTTACAATTGCATCTGATAACATTTTTTGCGCGTTTGAAGAACGCGTCATGTTTTCTAATTTCTCACGAATACGGCTTTCCGCAGTACGAATTTGATTACGAATACCACGCAATTTGTCACTTGCGCTATCGACTACTTCACCGCCGTCACCAATACAATTTGTAATCTTCTTTTCTAAATCATATAAAGACACAATTTGCGCGACATGTGTTTCTAAAATTGGAAGCTCAACACCGTTGTCAATCATATCGTCAATGAAACGTTTCATTTGGCGACTACCGTACATCGTACTTGCGATTTCAATTAATTCATGAGGACTTAACATACTTCCAATTTTCGCACGCTTAATATTTGCACGAATATCAGAAATCCCTCCAAGTGGTACATGTCCTTTTAAGCGGATGACTTTCGCTGCCTCATCCGTTGTTTCTTGCAATTCCACAATTTCTTCAAAATCTGTGCTTGGCACTAAATTCTTCACTTTATCACGACCAAGTGAAGATGCTGTATGTTCAAGTAATTGTTCTTTTACTTTATTGTATTCTAATACACGCAACGTTCGTTCTAACATGTTGCAGGTCCCCCCTGTATTACTTATTACGTTTAATATAGTCTAATAAACGTTCAATATCCCATGTGTTAATCACGTTATCTTTTTGAATCCAACCTTTGCGCGCTGCTGCTACACCTGTTTCCATATCTTCTAACATTTCAAGTGTATGGGCATCCGTATTAATCGCTACTTTTACACCAGCATCTTGTGCTTGTTTTAATAATTTCGCGCTTAAATCTAGACGGTTTGGATTTGCATTTAATTCTAAAACTGTATTTGTTTCTTTTGCGAGCTGGATTAATAAATCTGTATCTACATCGTAACCCTCACGGCGCCCAAGAAGACGTCCTGTCGGATGGGCAATCATTGTGACATGCTTATTCTCAAGTGCAGTGCGAAGACGCTTCATAATCGTTTCACGGTCTTGTGAGAAGCTAGAGTGAATAGCTCCAATGACATAATCTAGTTCTGCTAATACTTCATCGTCAAAATCAAGTGTCGCATCTGGTAAAATGTCCATTTCAATCCCGCGCAAAATTGTAATGTCTGGATACTTTTCATTCATACGTTCAATTTCTTTCGCTTGTTCACGAAGACGCTCTTTCGTTAAACCGTTTGCTACTTTCAAGTATTGCGAGTGATCAGTAATTGCCATAAATTTATATCCACGAGCGCGGCACGCTTGCACCATTTCTTCAATTGAAAAAGCACCGTCACTCCACGTTGTATGCATATGTAAATCACCCTGTATATCAGAGAACTGAATTAAGTTGGGATACTCTTTAATTAATTCAATTTCTTTTCCATCTTCACGCACTTCTGGTGGGATGAATGGAAGGCCAAAGTGGGCGAAGAATGCTTCTTCTGTTTCGAATGTTTTCACTTCACCTGTCTCTAAGATTTCCACACCGTATTCACTAATTTTCTCGCCTCTATCTTTCGCAATTTGGCGCATTTTTACGTTATGGTCTTTTGATCCTGTGAAATGGTGAAGAGTTGTAATAAATTCTTCTGGTTTTACTAAGCGGAAGTCAATTGAAATATCATATTCATATTGAAGACGAACAGATACTTTCGTATCTCCACTTGCAATCACTTCAATCATATTATCAAATTGTAGTAAATGTTCACGCACTACTGCTGGCTCTGTCGTTGCAATGATGAAATCTAAGTCCTTCACTGTCTCACGAACACGGCGTAAACTACCAGCGCGTGAGAAACGAATTATTTCAGCAACATTCGACAATTTCTCCTCTATTTCCCCGGCAATAGGCAATACCATCGCAATTGGTAAACGCTCTGGACGAGAGCCTACTTGATCAATTGCTTCTAATATTTTCTCTTCTGTTTTCTTACCGAAACCTGCTAAAGCTTGTACTTTATTTTCCTCACAAACCGCTTTTAGCGATTCCATATCAACAACACCAAGTTCTTTATATAACTTAGCTACCTTTTTACCACCAAGGCCTGGTAATTTTAATAACGGTAATAAGCTACTTGGAACTTCTTTCTCAAGCTCTTGTAATACTTCAGATGTTCCCGATTCTATATATTCTTGAATAACTGCTGCTGTTCCTTTTCCAATGCCCGGAATCTTCGTGAAATCTTCAATCTCAGAAAGACTACGATCGTCACTTTCTAATGCTGCCGCCGCTTTACGGAATGCAGATATTTTAAATGGATTCGCGCCCTTTAGTTCCATAAATAGGCCGATTGTCTCTAGTAATTTGATAACTTGTTTTTTATTCACTTTCATCATTGCCCCGCCTTTCTTTCATAGAAAAAAACTTCTCTTTCCGAAAAAAGAGAAGTTACACTCTGCTACCTGTCTGCCATAGTTCCTTCACCTTTTCAGAAAGAATCGGTGTATCGTCTACAATTATTTTGCTAATTGATGATTTTTGTAATGGTGTTTGTATTTGTTCAATTGGAAGAATTGTTCCAACAATAATTAAGACAAACAGAATGATATACACTTCTAAAAAGCCAAGAAGTGCCCCAGCAACCGCATTGACTTGCTTTAAAACTGGGATTTCTGCAAACATATTCAGTAAATTACCAAGTAGTGAAAGTGCGATTTTTGTAATAATAAATAATACAATAAACGCAATTGCTTGATAGAAGACACCCTCAATATTATTCGCATCTATCCATTCTGGAACAGATACATTCTTATCGAATGGATACGGAATAAATTTCGCAAGCGTTGGCGCTAAATCTTTACAGTACCAGTATGCAACGAGGTATGCGATAATAAAGCTTGTTAACTTTACAAGTTGCAAAATAAATCCTCTGCGTAAACCGAGGAAAAATCCCATAACAAGCAATAAAATGATAATAATATCAATCATGTTTATTCCATTCCTTTTTGTGTCATACTTTCTTTCAACTTCTCATGTTCTTCTTTTAATTTTATGTAATCGTGTATGACGTTTACCGCCGTCAATACCGCTAGTCTACTCGTATCAAGCGAAGGATTCTTGGCATTGAGTTCGCGCATTTTATCATCCACAATCGCTGCTACCATGCGGATATGACTTGTACTTTCATCGCCAACAACTGAATACTGTTGGCCATATATTTCTACATTAATTCGACTTTTATTTCCCTTTTGTTGTGACAACTCACCGGCCTCCAATCACGTACAGAATCCTAAAGTTTATCATACCATGAACCATCATAATATGGAAACAGAAAGAACAATCCGATATGATAAAAATAACAACATAAAAAAGGAGCGACCATTTTGTCAAATTCTATCGTAATACAAACAAGTTCTACAGTAATTGAAGACATGAAACAACAATACAAACAAGCACTTAGCCCCAAAATTCCGCAAGGCGGTATCTTTATGGCAAAGGTTCCATCTTGCACAATTACAGCCTATAAATCAGGGAAAGTAATGTTTCAAGGTGGACGTGCTGAAGCAGAGGCTTCTCGTTGGCAAACTGTCTCTCAAACACCAAAATCAGCTGTAAAAAAATCGGTCAATTCACATCGTTATGCGCCGCCCGCTTCCATCGGCACAATGTCTATTCTAGGATCAGACGAAGTAGGTACTGGTGATTACTTCGGACCGATGACAGTAGTTGCTGTATATGTGGATGCGAAGCAAATTCCACTTTTAAAAGAACTCGGTGTAAAAGACTCCAAAAACTTAAATGATGCTCAAATTGCTGAGATTGCAAAACAACTCCTTCACGTTGTTCCTTACAGCTCCCTCGTTCTCCATAATGAAAAATATAACGAGCTATTTGATAAAGGAAACAACCAAGGTAAACTAAAAGCTTTACTACATAACAAAGCCATCACAAACTTATTGGCAAAAATCGCGCCTACAAAACCAGAAGGCATCTTAATCGACCAATTTACACAGCCTGATACATACTATAAATATTTAGCGAAACAAAAACAGGTACAGCGTGAAAATGTTTACTTCGCTACAAAAGGTGAAAGTGTCCATTTAGCAGTAGCCGCCGCTTCCATTTTAGCTCGTTACTCATTCGTAAAACAATTTGACGAACTAAGCAAAAAAGCTGGTATGCAACTTCCGAAAGGTGCTGGTAAACAAGTTGATATTGCCGCTGCTAAATTAATTCAAAAAGTCGGTAAAGAAAGACTACCTGAATTTGTGAAAGTGCATTTTGCTAATACAGAGAAGGCGTTTCGCTTATTAAAAAAATAACTACTTTTTAGTATCGACAGGATATGAATGAACTAAACAAGGCGAAAAGAATTGAATTCTTTTCGCCTTTTATGGATGAAAAATGGATAAATAGAATCTCACACGTTCCTATTTTTGTCGCACTTCTTCGTTATATCGATATATATTTAAATTTAGGACGATATATATTCACTATTCACCTAAAAAAAGAGCGTCTCCATGACTCCCTTTTTATGTTTAACTTCGTTTCTGCTTCTTATTTGATGAAGGTACTTTATAAGAACCCGTTTCATGCGTAGTCGTTCCTTGTCCTTCCACTTCCGGAGAACCTAAGCTTGATCTAGAATGGTCTGTTTTCACTTTCTTACTCATTACAATCACCCCCAAGATTACTTTTCACTTAAGAGTAAAAAACTATTCAGCATAACCATCTGAACATATACTGGCTACTCTTTTATCCTCCTATCTGTTTTTCACTAATGTCCCATAGACGTTTTGCGGCATCCTTATCCAAGGCAGCTTCAGACATTTTTCCTATTTGCTTATCGGCATAGTAATAACCACTATGATCAGTAAATTCAGTTGATTCTGCTAGCCATATTAGAGTTTCAGCACCTTCCTCGGGTGTACGAGAGAAAGGTTGCATTGCTGCCATAGTTAAGCGAGCAACCAGACCATTGTCCTGGTTAAAATTCGTATCCACTAGCCCTGGATCAAAGCTATAGGCACTAACACTCGTTCCCTCCAACCGCTGTGCCAATTCAGAGGTGAATAAAATGTTAGCCAGTTTTGTTTGCGCATAACGCATTGTGGGACCGCCCATGAACTTCTTAACACCGCGATAAAGTTGTTCTGCATCTAGATCACCGAAGTCAATTCCCTTTTTAGCCATTTTGTGACCGTGAGATGCAGTGGTAATGACACGAGCAGGAGCACTTTCTTTTAAACGCTCCAACAACAAATTAGTGAGTAAAAATGGACCTAAATGGTTTACCGCCCAGGTCATCTCCAAACCGTCCTTCGTAAGCTGCCTTGTTTGAAATAAAGCACCAGCATTATTCACTAATATATCTATTCTCGGACACCTTTCTAAAATATCAGTAGCTACCCGGCGTATAGATTGTTGGGAAGCCATATCAGCTAAAAATATATCTACCACTGCATTCCCATTCGTTACATTTTTAATTTGAGTCATAACATCATTCGCTTTTGCTTCGTTACGTGCAATGATTCCTAGTTTGGCACCGCGTTCGGCAAATACCTTAGCTGCCGCTAATCCAATACCACTTGTTGCACCAGTGATCACTATATACTTGTCACGCAATGTCCACTTTGTATGACTTGGAATTTCTCCCATTGTACAAAAACCCCTTCCCTATAAATGTCGCATTCGTTTTACTTATATATGAAGTGGGAAGGGAACTATGAACAACATCTTTTCCAATCGTGAAATACTTTATAAAATTCGGCTTGTAGTTACACCCTTTCCAATAAAAAAAGCGAGAGGAAATCCTCTCGCTTTTTTATATCTTAAAACTCTGAAGAACCTGGAGTTCTTGGGAATGGAATTACGTCACGGATGTTAGCCATGCCAGTGATATACATTAGGAAGCGCTCGAAACCTAGACCGAATCCAGCGTGTTTTGTACCGCCGTATTTTCTAAGTTCTAAGTACCACCAGTAGTCCTCTTCGTTCATACCTAATTCTTTAATTCTGTCTACTAAAACGTCCATTCTTTCTTCACGTTGACTTCCGCCGATTAATTCGCCGATGCCAGGAACTAGAAGGTCAGTAGCTGCTACTGTTTTACCATCTTCGTTCATACGCATGTAGAATGCTTTAATGTCTTTCGGATAGTCAGTTACGAATACAGGGCGTTTGAAGATTTCTTCTGATAAGTATCTTTCGTGCTCTGTTTGTAAGTCAATACCCCATTCTACTGGGTATTTGAATTCAGCACCTGATTCTTGAAGTACTTTAATTGCTTCTGTATAAGTGATGCGACCGAAGTCAGAGTTGATTACGTTGTTCATGCGCTCTAGAACTGTTTTATCAACGAAGCTGTTGAAGAAGTCCATTTCTTCTGGTGCATGCTCTAGTACGTATTTCATTGCATATTTCAGCATATCTTCTGTAAGATCCATTACATCGCCTAACTCAGCGAATGCAATCTCAGGCTCAACCATCCAGAACTCAGCTGCGTGGCGAGTTGTGTTTGAGTTTTCTGCACGGAATGTAGGACCGAATGTGTACACATCACGGAATGCTAGTGCATAAGCTTCAGCGTTCAGCTGTCCACTTACTGTTAAGTTTGTTTCTTTGCCGAAGAAGTCTTTTGATTCATCAACTTGTCCGTCCTCACCTTTTGGTACGTTGTTTAAATCTTGCGTTGTTACGCGGAACATTTCGCCAGCACCTTCTGTATCACTACCAGTGATGATTGGTGTGTGAACATGTACGAATCCACGCTCTTGGAAGAACTGGTGAATCGCAAATGCTGCTACAGAACGTACACGGAACGTTGCAGAAAATGCATTTGTTCTTGGACGTAAGTGAGCGATTGTACGTAAGTATTCAAACGTGTGACGTTTCTTTTGAAGTGGGTAATCAGAATCTGATAAGCCCTCGATATCAATTTTTTCTGCTTTAATTTCAAATGGTTGCTTCGCTCCAGGTGTTGCAATTACTGTACCTTCTACTTTAACTGAAGAGCTAAGTGGAAGTTTTGCAATTTCTTTGAAGTTTTCTAACTCTGTATCGAAAACGATTTGAACGCCTTTGAAGAAGCTACCGTCGTTTAATTCGATGAAACCAAATGCTTTTGAATCACGTAAGTTACGAATCCAACCTGATACTTGTACTGTTTGACCTGCGTATTTATCTGTATCTCTATACAGACTTTTTACTAATGTGTTTTCCATAGTAAAATTCTCCTTTACTCATATATTTAAATACAAAAAAACCTTTCATCCATAAAGGGACGAAAGGTTAAACTTCGCGGTACCACCCAATTTGTCATAAAGACCAACTTTAACTCGTATGTAATACATACTTCCCGGTTTGTAACAGGCCGGATTCCCGTCTAAGTCTACTCTTGAATACAAGTTTCAATTTCGGTTAGCAACTCCAAGGTGTTCTTCACATATACCGCCTCATCAGGCTCTCACCGTCCCTGACTCGCTTTGGATTATAGTATATACTACTTTTCCTTATCATCGTCTTTCATTTTGTTAAACTAAAATTAATGTACTACATTCGAGAGAAAGATGCAAGATACCAAAAAATATATCATCGATTTTTGTAATATATCGCTTTTCCGACAATCGTGCCATAAAAAAATTGCCGGACTGAATCCGGCAATCTTTTATTACTTACGTAACTCCGCACCAAATTTCTCTTCTACCGTTGTTAATACACGGTTATGTGCTTCTGTTACTTCTTCATCTGTTAACGTACGTTCTGCATCGAAGTAGGTCATAGAGAATGCAAGTGATTTCTTGCCTTCTTCCATTTTTTCACCTTCGTATAAGTCAAATAGTGCTACGTCTTTCAGAAGTTCTCCGCCAGCTTCAGCAATGACTTGCTTCATTTCGCCAGCTTTTGTTTCTTTTGTTACGACAACAGCCATATCACGTGTCATAGATGGGAAACGTGGAATTGCTAAGTAGTAAGTTTCTTCTGCGTCTGCACCAAATACTTTTACAAGAGATAGTTCGAATACGAATGTATTTTTCACATCTAATTGTTTTTCTGCTTCAGGGTGCAATTGACCGATGAAACCAATTACTTCGCCATCTAATACGATGTCAGCTGTACGACCTGGGTGCATACCTTCACGTTTTGCTGGTGCATATGTGATTTGGTTTGCAACGCCAAGTACGTCGAATAATCCTTCTAGTACACCCTTCACAACGAAGAAGTCTACTACTTTCTTCTCACCTTGCCATGCATGGTGAAGAGCAAGACCTGTCATAACACCTGCAAGATGTTGTTCTTCTTTCGGAAGTTCTCCTGCTTCTGTCGGTAAGAAGACAGAACCTACTTCGTATAAAGCAACACTATCGTTTTTACGTGCCACATTATATGAAACAGCTTCTAATAATTGCGGTACTAAGCTTAAACGAAGTTGGCTACGCTCTTCACTCATTGGAAGTGCAAGGTTTACAGGAGCTTTTTCATTTGGCTCAACCATATATTGCTTCGCTTTATCAACGCTCGTTAATGAATACGTGATTGCTTCATATAAACCAGCACCTTCTAAGAAGCGACGTACTTTACGACGTTTCGTTTGTGCTGATGTTAATTTACCACGAGTCATTGTTCCAGAAGGTAATGTAACTGGAATGTGGTCATAACCGTATAGACGACCCACTTCTTCTACTAAGTCTTCTGAAATTGTAATATCAGGACGACGTGCTGGTACATTCACATGGAATGTTCCTTCTACTTCTGTGAATGGGAATTTTAAGTTTGTGAACATTGTACCCATTTCACTTGCAGAAATATTCGTACCTAATACACGGTTTACTTTTTCAGCAGTAACAGATACTGTACGTTCTTGTACTTGTAGGTTGTCAGCTTCTACTACACCTTCAAGTGCTTCTCCGCCAGCGTATTTTGCCATTAAAGCAGCTGCGTGTTGAATTGCTTCAAATGTACGTGTTGGGTCGATTCCTTTTTCAAAACGTGCACTTGATTCACTACGAAGACCTAAGTCTTTTGATGTACGGCGCACTGTTTGACCTGCAAAGTATGCAGATTCAATAAGAACGTTTACTGTCTCATTTGTAACTTCAGAATCCGCTCCGCCCATTACACCAGCAACAGCTAAAGCTTTTGTTCCGTTTGTAATTACAAGGTGGTGACTTTGTAACGTACGCTCTTGAGCATCTAATGTTTGAATCTTTTCGCCTTCTTTTGCAAGACGAACAACGATTTCTTTTGAACCTAATTTATCGTAATCGAATGCATGTAACGGTTGACCGTATTCCATTAAAATGTAGTTTGTAATATCAACTACATTACTAATTGGACGAATGCCAGCTGCCATAAGACGAGTTTGCATCCACATTGGTGATGGACCAATCTTTACGTTCTTCACCATTTTTGCAATATATAATGGGTTTTCTTCTTTCGCTTCTACACTTACAGAAATGTAATCAGAAGTTTTTTCTGCTGTTTCTTGTAAGTCGATAGCTGGAAGTTTTACTTCACGGCCGTAAATAGCAGCTACTTCATATGCAACACCTAACATGTTTAAGCAATCTGCACGGTTTGGTGTTAAACCAAGCTCAAGTACTTCATCATTTAAATTTAAAATTTCAAGTGCATCTGCACCAACTTCAGCATCACTTGGGAAGATGAAGATACCGTCTGCATATTCTTTCGGAACGAATTTCCCATCAATACCAAGCTCTTGAAGAGCACAAACCATACCGTGAGAAGCTTCCCCGCGTAGTTTTGCTTTTTTAATTTTGAAGTTACCAGGAAGTACAGCGCCAACTTTTGCAACTGGTACTTTTAAACCTTTTGCAATGTTAGCAGCTCCACAAATAATTTGAACCGGCTCTTCTTCACCGATATCGATTAAGCATTTGCTTAATTTATCAGCTTCTGGGTGTTTTTCACATTCTAATACGTGACCAACTACAACACCCTTTACACCTTTATTTAATACTTCAACACCTTCTACTTCAATACCACTTTTCGTGATTTTGTCTGCTAGTTCTTGTGCTGTTACATCTTTAATATCTACATACTCTTGTAACCAACGATATGATACGAACATATTTATCCTCTCCTTCCCTTACACTCGTTTGAATTGTTGTAAGAAACGTACATCATTTGTATAGAAATGACGAATGTCATCTACGCCGTATTTCAACATTGCGATACGCTCTGCGCCCATACCGAATGCGAAACCTTGATATTCTTTTGAATCATAACCAGCCATTTCAAGTACGTTCGGGTGAACCATACCTGCTCCTAAAATTTCGATCCAACCAGTCCCTTTACAAGTACCACAACCTTTACCGTGACACATCATACAAGAAATATCCATCTCTACAGACGGCTCTGTGAATGGGAAGAAACTTGGACGAAGACGAATTTCACGATCTTCACCGAACATCTTTTTCACGAATACTTGCAATGTACCTTTTAAGTCACTCATGCGAATGTTTTTATCAATTACAAGACCTTCAATTTGCATGAATTGGTGTGAATGCGTTGCATCATCGTCATCGCGGCGATACACTTTACCAGGACAAATAATTTTAATCGGTCCTTTTTCTTTATTCTTTTCCATCGTACGTGCTTGCACAGAAGATGTATGTGTACGTAGTAACGTTTCTTCTGTAATGTAGAATGTATCTTGCATATCACGCGCTGGGTGATCTTTCGGTAAGTTTAATGCTTCGAAGTTGTAGTAGTCTTTTTCTACTTCTGTTCCTTCAGCTACTTCATAACCCATACCGATGAATACATCTTCAATTTGTTCAACAACTGCTGTTAACGGATGGTGACAACCTGTTTCAACAGGACGACCTGGCAGTGTAACATCAATTGTTTCAGTAGCTAATTTCGCCTCAATTACTGCTTTTTCTAAGTTACCAATTTTGTCTTCTAGACGCGTTTGAATCGCTTCACGTACTTCATTTACTAATGCTCCCATACGTGGACGCTCTTCTGCTGATAATTTTCCCATGCCGCGTAATACTTCTGTAATTGGACCTTTTTTCCCTAAATACGCTACGCGTACGTCGTTTAAGCCCTTTAGCTCTTTCGCTTCTTCAATAAGCTCTAACGCTTTTTGCTTTAGCTCTTTTAAACGTGCTTCCATTTGGAACCCTCCTAATTTTAAAAATAAAAAAACCCCGCTCCCAAAAAGGGACGAGGTAAATTCGCGGTACCACCCTAAATTGACAGAACAAGTCTGCCCACTCATTAGTTATAACGATCAATTCTGACCGGAACGCCTTTACATATAAATGGTCCTGGCGCCAACTCCAGAGGTGAATTCACTTCCATCTACCATAAGAATGCTTTCAGTCTACGGCACTCTCTCCCTATATGGCGATTTTGTAAGCTACTCTTCTCTATCAACGTTTTTCATTAATATACTTTTATTATATGTTCAAAAAAGTTCGATACTCATTTCACCACTTTTTTATGAACATGTACTTCAACTTATTATAAGAAGTTTTTTATCGATTCGCAACTGGGCTTTGTAAATAATACGTTAAAATCCCTGCTGCAACCGCAACATTTAATGATTCTGCCCCGCCGTAAATCGGAATATACAAGTTTTGATCACTTTTCGCAAGAATTTCTTGGCGTACGCCGCTTCCTTCATTCCCTACAATTAATGCAAAACTTCCAGCCGGGGTTACTTCACCAAATGGAACTCCATTTTCAAGAGCTGTTCCATATACAGGGACATTATTTTCTTTTAACTTGTCTACCCATTCTTCTAAGTTCCCTTTCACAACCGGTAAGTGGAAAATAGAACCTTGTGTAGATCGTAGTACTTTACTATTATAAACATCAACGCACCCTTCTCCAAGCACAACGGCATGAATACCCGCTGCATCCGCTGTACGAATAATCGTTCCCAAATTACCTGGGTCTTGAAGGCCGTCTAATAAAAGAAATTTCCCATCAGTAAGAGCTACTTCTTTCTCATGTTTCTCACAAACAGCAAATACACCTTGCGTTGTTTCTGTTTCGCGAAGTACTTTTACAATTGCTTCAGGCACAATATACATTTCAACATCATTAACTGTCCAATCTTTCGGAAGATCTGTCTGATCTGAAACGATAAGTTCTGTTACAACTCCTGCCTTTAACGCTTCCTCTACTAAATGGAATCCTTCTACAAAAAATAAAGCTTTGTTATCGCGCTCTTTTTTCGTCTGCAGCTTTTTCCACTGCTTCACACGCGGGTTTTGTACTGAATCAATGTTTTTCATAATATGTATTTCCCTCTCTTCTTGTCTTATCATTATAGCCTATTTTTCATACATATTTACATAAAAAAGAACAAAAACTAACGTCAGTTTCAATTCTGAAGAAGAGGTGAAGATAATGAGTTTTAATTTACGCGGCGCGGTATTAGCGAATGTATCTGGAAATTCACAAGACCAATTACAAGAAACGATTGTCGATGCAATTCAAAGCGGTGAAGAAAAAATGCTTCCAGGTCTTGGCGTTTTATTCGAAGTCATTTGGAAAAATGCTGATGAAAATGAAAAACACGAAATGTTAGGAACACTGGAGCAAGGATTAAAAAAATAAGCAATAAAAGGTCACCTTAGAAAAAAAACTAAGGTGACCTTTTATGTCTATAAAATTTTTCTTCTCCTAAACATTTCTACTTTACTAACGCTACCCCGATGGAGTACAATATTCAAAATACATTTAAACCGATCGATTTTTTTTCATGTACATCATTAGATAAAGTGAAACTTTAATCAGTGGGGGTCCCCCCCACACTGATTATTAGTTGAACCAATCGGGCTTTTACGGGCAGTTGATTCCCCACCTAACTTCCTCGTATTCGCTAAATTTTAAGGTGGGAATCTTATTGCCCGTTAAAGCGGGATAAAAGGAGTGAATGTTTTATGCAACGTATTACGCTTGAACAAGTTTTTAAACATCACATTACACAAAAATATGTAAACCGTTCTGGAATGGTCCACGCGATTGCTGTCGCTTACCATGCGTTTCACTTAGCCAAAAAGCATCACGCCTCAGTCGATGCTGCGACAAAGGCTGGCTTCCTTCATGATATCGGACATCATACGTGGTACACAGGCGGCGAATGGGACTATGACTTGTACAAAAAGAATGATATACATGCGATTAAAGGGGCAGAAAGATCTCATAAATTGCTTATTAGATTAGGAGAACATCCTAAACTAGCAAAAGAAATTTCTGTTGCAATTCTTCTGCACACTGATTCTTTCCTACTAGAACAAACACTTGAAAGAACACCTCTACAAAATGTTATTAAGTGGGCGGATGAAGCCGATGAAGAACCAGGTGGCGCACACCATTATAGAACTATTTCTTATGAAAAAGCATTGAAAGCAATTCAGCAATTAGACCGATTGGTAGAGCGTGAATTACAAATAGAGCAAAAGAAATTGAATGACAAGGCAGAACATAGTTATCAATGAGAAAGAGGCATCACTATAGGGTGATACCTCTTTTATTATTTTGCGAAAAATACACCTTTGTATGTAATATTTAAATGTTACACTCAAAAGTAAAATACTTTATAATTAAATATACAAATATAAAGAGGTGATTTTACAAATGCAACCCGTTACACAACTTTCTAATGAGCAGAAATACTCTATGTCATGGGGACAATTTATTAGCTCCGTTTTATTCGCTTTTTTCGGAACCGGACTTATTACTGTGTTCCTCGCAATGCCCTTAACAATTTATACAGCCGGTCTTACAGATAAAAAACAAATTGCCCTGTATGAATCTATTGCAAATACTGCAAGTATCGTATTACAACTAGCCGTGTTGTTATTCTTCATTTTTAAATTCGAACCCGCAAAAAAATTACTACTAAAATCTTTTAACTTTAAAGTATTTAAAGAATGGCGTACATACGTATACTTACTTCTTTTCTTCGCTATAAACATTATACTCAATTACATCTTGTTAAATTATGTGTTCCAAGACGCAACAAAGCAGCAATCTTCCGCACTAAACTTAGACGTTTTTAAGCAGTATCAAATATTATTACTTCTCGGCTTCGCTATACTCACACCAATTTTTGAAGAGCTTATTTTCCGTGGTTTTATACTTCGCTTCTTCTCAGAACGCTTTCCATTTTGGATTGCAGCCATCATAACAAGCTTCTTCTTCGGTATCGCTCATACATACTCACTTGGAGTAATGGTAATTACTTTCTTCATGGGATTATTAATGGCTATTTTATGTAAAAAAACAAAATCCATTATTCCAGCTATGTTATTTCATATTATGAATAATATGTTAGCATTCTTGAGTTAGAAAGAGGTGTCATCGCGATACCTCTTTTATTAATTCGTATCATCACTTCTCATTTCTATCAATTTATACATATTTATTAATAATATCCAAAATAAACCTCATGTAGTAAAATATAACTCATCACCATAGAAGGAGATTATTTATGTCGAGCTTACTTTGGATTTTTTATATGCCACTTCTTGTTTTATGCGGATTTTTCGGTGGTATTTTTTTAATTATTACTAGCATTAAACATCTTAAATTATTTGTGGGTTTAATGGGGCTACTTATCCTATCTTTTGTCACACTACCTTTTGTTTTTTGGGGCATGGGGGTGAATAGCGATACGATCCTCCCTATTTCAACTACTTTATATTGGATACTGTTTTCTTTAACTGGATTATTGGCAGGATTAAATGGATTACAGGCAAAGATTAAAAGTATACGTAATATGGGATTCATTATTTTTATCGCTGGCATATTAGGGGTTATTTTCTGGGTACTTATGTCTGTAGGGGATTCATTCTATATATAATATTTTATCGGAGGTAATACAGAAGTGTTTGGAATATTAACTTGGATGGTTTTGGCTCTTACTTTGATGTTATGCCAATTCATCGTTGGCATTTTTTTAATTATTGCTGGCATTAAATATCGTAAATCACTTACTATTATAGCTGGTTTAATTAGCATATCGCTTATTGTTGTTCCTATCATTTGTATAGGTTTTGGAATAGATTTAGAGGGGATGGTTCCAATTTCAGGAACTTTATATTGGTGTTTCTTCTCTTTAGCTGGACTATTAGCTATTATAAGTGGAAGACAAATATCCAGCATTCGTGCTATGGGAACAATTTTGTTTATAACAGGGCTGTGCTCCGTAGCTGGTTATCATTTTTTATATCTTACTCTTTAAAAAGGCAAAAAAGCAGGGAAATTAATTCCCTGCTTTTCTATTTGGTTTATTGCCTGATGGTAAGAAGAACGATAACACCCAAGCAATACCGGCTAATATTGTTGCAATTAAGAAGGCATCGTTAATACCGTTAATTGCAGATAGCTTTGAAATTTGTCCGAATAATAGTTGTGTACTCATCGCATCTCCTGCTTGAGCTGATCCGGCTAATGCCGCTAAGCTTTGGCCCATACCGTGTACTTTATCAACTAAAATCGGGTTTGACGTTGTTAACATATTGCCGTAATCCGCTACGTGAGCAGTAGTTTGTTGCGTCATAAGCGTGATTAATATCGCTGTTCCAATTGAACCAGCTACTTGTCTTGACGTATTTTGCGTTGCTGTACCGTGAGAAATTAATTTCATCGGCAGTGCATTCATACCAGCTGTCATAATTGGCATCATAATGAATGACATACCAATTGAGCGTATAATATAATCCGTCATAATAACGCTATACGGTGTATCCATCGATAACGTTGTAAATTTATATGTCGCATATGTTGTAATGGCTAATCCGACAATTGCTAACGGACGAATACCATACTTATCGAATAGTTTACCTGCAACTGGTCCCATGATCCCCATAATTAATGATCCTGGAAGTAATAATAAACCAGATTCCATCGGCGTAAAACCGCGAATGTTTTGCAAGTATACTGGAAGTAATAACATACCTCCGAATAAGGCCATCGTTACAATCGCGTTAATTACTAATGTGAAAGTGAACGTCGGATATTTAAACACTTGTAAATCAAGCATTTTATTGTCTGTTGTTAACTCTCTCCAAATAAATACAGCTAAACCAATGACACCGATGATAAGTGTTATAACAACTTCTGCACTAGTCCAGCCATTATTTCCAGCTTCACTAAATCCGTACAGTAAGCTACCTAGTCCAATACTTGAACTAATAACACCGAATACATCTAACTTTGTTTTGGACACTGGCTGAGCTAGTGTAAAGAATTTAAAAGATAAGAACGTAATAATTAAACCGATAACAAACATCCCATAGAACATTAAGTTCCAGCTATAGTTTTCAATTACCCAACCTGTTACAGTTGGTCCGATAGCTGGTGCTAAAATCATCGCTACCCCAAGTAACCCCATAGCTGCTCCGCGTTTATTAGGCGGGAATAATGTCATGAAGATATTCATACCAACTGGCATTAAAATACCTGCACCAACCGCTTGAACAACACGGCCTGTCATCATCATTGTAAAGTTTCCTGATGTAGCACAAATGATAGATCCTACAGTGAAGAATAACATTGCTGCTATGAATAATTTACGATACGTAAATCGTGAAACTAAAAATGCACTGATTGGTACTAAAATTCCGTTTACAAGCATGAAGCCTGTAATTAACCATTGTGCTGTTGAAGTTGATACGTTAAATTCATTCATTAATGGAGGCAGTGCAACATTAATGATCGTTTGGTTTAAAATAGAAACGAACATACCGAGAATTAATACAGCTACAACTGCCTTTACATTCACATTCTCTACCGGCAATTGTCTCTTCAGCATTTCTTTTTCCTGTTTTACTTGCTCTTGCTTCCCTGTTTCTAATTCCACTACGTTAGAAGCTTCTGTTTCTTGTTTTTGTTCAAGTTCTTTCTCTACTGTTTCTGCTTGACTTACTTCTATCTTACTTACGGCTGGGACTTGTTCTTCTCCCAAATTCGTTTTTTTCTTTCGTAAAAGACGATTTACAAGGAAGAAGACGATTATACAAAATAGTGCATATCCTACAATTGCAATTGAGGACATCTCATCTCCCCCTTACTTATGAATACGAACTGACACATTCATTCCAGGAACAATATTTACTGATTTACTATGATCTAAAGAAACTTTAACTGGTACAACTTGCTTTACTTTCGTATAGTTTGCTGTTGCGTTACTTGATGGCAACATCGAGAATGTATTCGCCGTTGTTAATCCAACTTGTTCTACTTTTCCCGTTAACGTTGTATCTGGGTATGCGTCTACATACACATCTACTGTTTGGCCTTTTTGAACATCATCAATATTTGTTTCTTCAATATTTGCTGTTACCCATAAATTGCTCATATCAAATGCATAAGCAATTGGGCTACCTGCCCCAACGAACGCATTAGTTGTTGCATTTGATTGTACAACTGTTGCATTTTGCGGAATTGTTACATCTACTGTTTGCTCACCATTTGCTCCTGCTACAGTAACCGCACCTAATTTATCGTTCTCATTGTAATTTTTTCCGACTTCAGCTTTCCAGTCTGTTAATTTACCTGCTACTGGTGATGCAATTGGGATTACTTTCCCGTCAATCTTTGCATTTTCTGTTTTTAAATAGTTTTCCGCTTGATTGTAATAGTAATAACCGCCAATACCGCCGCCAACTAATACAATTAATGTGATAATGTTGATAATTACCATTCTTCGAAACTGATTCATTGCATTCCTCTCCTTATATCGCATATAATTTTTTTCTAAACTATTTATATCCTTAGTGTTTATATTGTTTAATTGTTAATTATATTAACCTTTAAACAAAAAAAGCACACCTTTTACGACGCAAACTATGTTTTGTCTGCATCCTAGCGGTGCTGATTTCTAAAGGACTATCGTTTATAATTATAAATAATTATCCCGAATCTACAACCAACAATTTAAACCTATATGTTGTTTAAACAACATTACACTATACATGTGTTGTTTAAGGTTAAAAAATTAAACGAGGTGAAGTAAAAATGTCTATTAAAAATACAAATGATCCACGTGTAAAACGAACGAGACAACTCATACAGGATGCTTTTGTCGCTTTAGTAGGCGAAAAGGGCTTCGAAAATGTAACTGTGCAACATATCGCGGAACGCGCTCCTGTAAATCGTGCTACATTTTATAGCCATTACCATGATAAATATGATTTATTAGAAAAAAGCATAGAAGAAATGTTAGAAAAACTAGCTGCAGTAATTAAACCACAAAATCGAAATAAAGAAGATTTTCAGCTCACTTTTGATTCACCGCATCCAACTTTTTTAGCTTTGTTTGAGCATATCGCAGATAATACTAATTTCTATAACGTTATGCTCGGCGATAAGGCAGCTGGAAACTATTCTTATAAAATGATGAAAACAATTCAAACACATTTAACATTAAGCCTATCTATTTCCCAGCCAGATGATGAAGACCTTATGGTCCCTCGTGATATTCTTATTAGTTATGTTACAGGCGCTCATATCGGAATGATTATGTCATGGTTAAAAAGAGGCATGATTTATACCCCACATTTCATGGCAATGCAATTAACTCGCTTAATTATTTTAGGAGCTCATACTGCAGCAGGATTAGAAAGACCGTTTTAAAAATGAAAAAAGCGAAGGAGGTTATCCTTCGCTTTTTTCTATTAATTAAATGTAATGTTATGTACAGCCTCTTTATCAAGACGTTTAATAACTTCTACAATTAACTTCACCGCGTTTTCATAATCATCACGATGTAACATCGCTGCATGAGAATGAATGTAGCGTGTCGCAATCGTAATTGCCATAGATGGGATACCATTTACAGAAATGTGAATTGCTCCTGCGTCCGTTCCCCCGCCCGCTACAGAATCATACTGATATGGAATTTGTAATTCATCCGCAACATCAACAACGAAATCACGTAAACCTGTATGACCAATAACAGAAGCATCATATAGAATGATCTGCGGACCATCACCCATTTTACTTTGTGCTTCTTTTGCCGTTACACCTGGTGTATCACCAGCAATACCTACATCTACTGCGAATGCGATATCTGGCTTAATATAGTTTGCAGATGTTTTCGCACCACGAAGACCAACTTCTTCTTGTACAGTCCCAACGCCGTATACAACGTTTGGATGCTTTTCATCTTTTAATTGTTTTAATACGTCAATTGCAATTGCACAACCAATTCGGTTATCCCATGCTTTTGCAAGTAACATCTTTTCATTCTTCATCACTTGGAATTCGAAGTACGGTACAACTTGATCTCCTGGTCGTATGCCCCACTCCATCGCTTCTTCTTGGCTAGAAGCACCAATATCGATGAACATGTCTTTAATTTCAACTGGCTTTTTACGAGCTTCTGGAGGTAAAATGTGCGGTGGTTTTGAACCAATTACACCTGTTACATCTCCTTTACGCGTTACAATCGTTACGCGCTGTGCAAGCATAACTTGCGACCACCAGCCACCCACCGTTTGGAAACGAAGGAAGCCTTTGTCATCAATTTGCGTAATCATAAATCCGACTTCATCTAAATGACCTGCAACCATAATTTTCGGGCCGTTTTCTTCCCCAACTTTTTTCGCAACTAAACTTCCTAAATTGTCAGTAGAAAGTTCATCTGCAAACGGCTCAATATATTTCTTCATTACTTCACGTGGTTCGCGCTCGTTACCCGCAATACCGCGTGCGTCTGTTAATTCTTTTAGCATTGTCAATGTCTCGTCTAATTTTATCATTGCCAACACCCTCCTTTTTCTTCAGTCACTTTATTATACAAAAGGAAATTGAAATATTCAAAAATTAAATTAGTATCCTTGTGTTTGACGCTGATGATTTACTTCATTTTTATCCAAATATGCTTTTTCAATTTCATCTTGTTCAAATTCAAGCGCTTGTCCAAGGCGAAGATAGCTTGTAAATAGTTCAATATAGTTCGTAATAGAAGGTTGATCTGTAAAACGAATTACTTTCGCATATGTGTCTAAGAAAATTTCCACTTGTGTTTTATTCGTTTGCGCACATTTATAGAATAAGAAGTTTTTATCAATTCCTAAATCGATTCCGATTGATAAAATAAAATGTAAACCATCTACGTATTCTTCTAATATTACTTCACGTTCTGAAGCTGGTTTATTGCTCCAATATTTAAAACAACGTGTTTCATTTGCAAGTTCTCCAATTTCTACAAGAAGAGCTAACATTTTTTCTTTTAACAATTTTTTCGGTTGTAAGTCATGTTCTTTCACAATACGGTCATCTAATTCTTTTTGTAATTTAAATAGTTGTAGTAAGTCCATTCTATTGTCCTCCTCCAACATCGCATTTTCCGCAACAATGTTGTTTCATCTCAAAGTTCATTATTATTTTTCGTTTCTTATTAACAAGTCAGCTACCTACATCTTTATAAAGATAGCTTGTCCTTAATTTGCAAATACGTTTCAATCATCACTCATATATTGTTCACTTGATGAAAGTTCCATATCATCTTTCCATTATAGCAGTGTCGTTTCTGCTAGGAAAGATGCACTTCTCACGAATGAGTTCAAATAAAAAAAGTCAGGAGGATTCTCCTGAGTTTATATATATATTCTTTTATATCGCTATAGCTTTTATATTGATTTTGTCATATCGATAACGACACATCCGTTAATCTTTCCTACTTTCATGTAAAAGTCTCCACGTTATCGTTACAAAAATTCTTACAAGCACATCTTAATATACTTGAGCAAGAAATAACGATAATAAGTGGCTGATTTTACAATAAATACAAATAAAAAAACCTTAGAAGAAAATCTTCTAAGGTTTTAAACAATTAGTTAATGTTGTTTTTTGCAACTGTTGCTAATTCAGCGAAAGCTTTTTCGTCATGAACAGCTAAGTCAGCAAGCATCTTGCGGTTAACTTCGATGCCAGCATTTTTTAAACCGTGCATTAAGCGGCTGTAAGAAAGACCATTCATACGAGCTGCTGCGTTGATACGTGTAATCCATAATTTACGGAAGTCACGTTTCTTTTGACGACGGTCACGGAATGCATACATTAGAGATTTCATAACCTGTTGGTTAGCAACCTTAAATAATGTACTCTTAGAACCGTAGTAACCTTTTGCTAATTTTATAACTTTTTTACGACGTTGACGAGTAACTGTACCACCTTTTACTCTTGGCATAATATTACCTCCTAGTTTGTTCTATATATCAGCCGAACTTATTTTAAGTTGTCAAGCATTTGACGAATGCGTTTGAAGTCACCAGCGCTAACTACACCAGCTTTACGTAGTTTACGTTTAGCTTTTGTAGATTTGTTAGCGAATAAATGGCTTGTGTAAGCGTGAGAACGCTTCAGTTTACCAGATCCAGTCTTTTTGAAACGCTTTGCAGCGCCGCGATGAGTTTTTTGTTTAGGCATAGGTATTTCCTCCTCTATCTATTACTTATCGTTTTTCGGTGCTAAAACTAAGAACATACTACGTCCTTCCATTTTAGGCTTAGATTCAATTGTACTAACTTCAGCACAAGCTTCTGAGAAGCGATCTAAAACACGTTGACCGATTTCTTTATGAGTAATGGCACGTCCTTTAAAGCGAATTGACGCTTTAACCTTGTCGCCTTTCTCTAAAAACTTGACAGCATTACGAAGTTTTGTGTTAAAGTCATGTTCATCAATTGTTGGACTTAAACGAACTTCTTTCATGCTAATTACTTTTTGATTTTTGCGCTGTTCTTTTTCTTTCTTCTGTTGCTCAAAGCGGAATTTACCGTAGTCCATAATGCGGCATACTGGTGGTTTCGCATTTGGAGCAACCAATACTAAATCAAGATTAAGACCTGCAGCTAAGTCTAAAGCGTCATTACGAGACTTGATTCCAAGTTGATCGCCGTTTGCGCCAACTAAGCGTACTTCACGTGCACGAATTTGCTCGTTAATCATCATATCCTTGCTAATAGTAAGCCACCTCCAAGGTTTTCTTAGAATACGTTTTGCAATTGTAGAACCCGAACAAAAAAAGTGCGGGCACACGGCACCCACACTTGTAATATCTTTAGTAAGAAATACATTTACCTGCTAACTGCGAATGCGTCCATCAGGTGAGAAGCGGGTGCTTCTACTTGTCAAAACCATATTCTATTATCCTTGATGAGTTTATCATAGGACATGACGTCTGTCAAGAAGACGCGATGTGTTTTACTAACAACAAGAAATATTGTAACAAACAACCAGCATACTTGCAATACTTTTTTATGATAAGTATTGTTTGGTTATTTTTTCTAGATTTTCTTTTTTATAATACATAAAAAAGCCGCGGTATACCGCGGCTCTTTCTTATCGTTTTCCTTCTACCTTAATCATGTCAACAAACGCATCTAATGCGATTGTTTCTGATTTTTGTTCACCATATTTACGTACGTTAACGCCATTTTCAGTAACTTCATTGTCACCTACTACAAGCATGTACGGAATCTTTTGCATTTGTGCTTCACGGATTTTGTAACCAATTTTCTCTTCACGAGTGTCTAATTCAACACGGATACCAGCACGTCGTAATTCATCTTGTACTTTCTTCGCATAGTCTAAATGTACTTGCGGAGAAACTGGAATTACTTGCGCCTGAACTGGAGCTAACCAAGTTGGGAATGCGCCTTTGTATTCTTCAATTAAGAAGGCTACGAAACGTTCCATAGTTGATACAACACCACGGTGAATTACAACTGGACGATGTTGTTTACCGTCTTCACCAACGTAAGTTAATTCAAAGCGTTCTGGAAGTAAGAAGTCTAATTGTACAGTTGAAAGTGTTTCGTCTTTTCCAAGAGCAGTACGAACTTGAACGTCAAGTTTCGGACCATAGAATGCCGCTTCACCTTCAGCTTCATAGTAATCAAGACCCATTTCATCCATAGCTTCTTTTAACATACCTTGTGCTTTTTCCCACATCTCATCATCAGCATAATACTTTTTAGTATCTGCTGGGTCACGATAAGATAGACGGAATGAATAGTTTTCTAAACCGAAATCTTTGTACACTTCTAACGTTAAGTTTACAACACGTTTTAATTCTTCTTTAATTTGATCTGGACGAACGAAAATGTGCGCATCATTTAAAGTCATTCCGCGTACACGTTGTAATCCAGATAATGCTCCAGACATTTCATAGCGGTGCATTGTTCCAAGTTCCGCAATACGGATTGGTAATTCACGGTAGCTGTGAATATCATTTTTATAAACCATCATATGGTGAGGGCAGTTCATTGGACGAAGAACTAACTCTTCATTATCCATTTCCATTGATGGGAACATGCCATCACGGTAATGGTTCCAGTGACCAGAAGTTTCATAAAGCTCTCTACTTCCTAATACTGGAGTGTATACGTGATCATAGCCTAAGCTTGCTTCTTTATCAACGATGTAACGCTCGATAATACGGCGAATTGTTGCACCTTTTGGTAACCAAAGTGGTAAACCTTGTCCTACTTTTTGGCTATTAGTAAATAGTTTTAACTCTTTACCTAATTTACGGTGATCGCGCTCTTTCGCTTCTTCAAGCATACGTAAGTGCTCATCTAATTCTGCTTTCTTAACGAATCCAGTACCGTAAATACGTTGTAACATTTTATTATTGCTATCGCCGCGCCAGTAAGCACCAGCAACACTTAATAATTTAAACACTTTAATCTTCCCTGTAGATGGAAGGTGAACACCACGGCAAAGGTCGAAGAATTCGCCTTGCTCATAGATTGAAATAACTGCATCTTCTGGAAGATCGTTAATTAAATCTAATTTTAACTCATCGCCGATTTCTTCAAAGCGACGAAGTGCTTCTGCACGCGGTACTTCATGACGAACGATTTCTAAGTTTTCGTTCACGATTTTTTGCATTTCTTTTTCGATTTTCTTGAAGTCTTCAACTGTAATTGCTTCTTCCATATCAATATCGTAGTAGAAGCCATTTTCGATTACTGGACCAATGCCAAGCTCAAGCTTAACATCTTTATATAAACGTTTTAACGCTTGTGCTAAAAGGTGAGCTGTTGAGTGGCGTAAAATATATAAGCCATCTTCAGAATCTAATGTAATAATAGAAACTGCACCATCTTCTTCGATTGGTGTAACAAGATCGATCATCTCATCGTTTAATTTTCCAGCCACAGCTTTTTTCTTTAAGCCTGGGCTAATAGAAGCTGCGATTTCTTCAGTTGTTACTCCTTTTGGAAACTCCTTCACAGCTCCATCAGGGAAAGTAATTTTAACTACATCTGCCATCACTGGTCACTCCTCTTTTTTTTCAAAATAAAAAACACTCATCCCATAAAAAGGGACGAGTGTTGAATTCGTGGTTCCACCCTTGTTCCAATTAACCTTATTGTTAATTGCTCAAGTTCAACATAACGGTGTTGTCCGTTAGCAATTACTAGAAAAACGTTCACTGCTAAAGTTTAGAGGTGGTAAGTAATTATCCCGTACTAGGAAGCTCACACCCTAAGGCTTCCCTCTCTGAAAATCGTAGAAAACTACCCATGTCCTCATCATGACATTTCAATATATTTCATTTATGTAGGTAATTATATGCTCAAAAACTTAGAAAATCAAGGGCGTTACCTTTATTTTTTAAATTTTTCACATTGCGCTCAAACTCATGTAATCCATGTAGTTGCACTCGTTCCTGAAATACATTTCGCAAAGTAATAATCATATTATGATCTTGTTCTTTCGTATATAAATAAATCTTTTTCGGCGAAATAGAAAGAAGTGGTGCAATTACTTTCGTATCGATATATACATCCTGTTTCTTTAATAATTCTTCATCTATATATTGAACCAATTTCTCCTGTTTTAAACGCCTACCTTTATCATCATAGAAAATAAAACTTTCATCAAAAATAAGATGTACACAGGACAAACGTGATTTCCGGCTACTTACTTGTTGGCGAAGTGTCTCAATGAATATTTGGTATTCCTGCTCCATCTTATACTCATCAATTGCAACTTCAGCAAGCTTAGTTACCATTTCCCTATATGTACGAAGACGAAAACGAACGTATGATGAAAACGAGAATGAGAGCGGATCACAAAGCCAATCATTCAAAGACGACGCAATATAAGATTCAAATTTTTGACGTGTTAAATCACTAGATACTCCTTTTCTTCTTTCCTTTAAAATCTCCTGTGCCATATGCAATATTTGATGACACTCTTCTTGTTCTTCATAAAAAAACTTTTCCTTTAAAATGGTATGAATCCATTCATTTTGTTTCACATTCATAATGAAATATAGTAATACTGGCAATAAAATCTTTTCAATATAATTTGATTCACATAATGGTATATGAATAACAACCTTTTGTTCGTTTAAATATACACTTGTTTCCTTATATAAGGATTCTGTTCTTTTCGTTAGTTGTCTGTATACGTACACAGCATCATTTTTTTCTTCGAAGCAAATTTCAATCACTTTTGTCCCCCCTTTTATCCCCGCTCTAAAGGATTGCATCTATACGTTACAAATCCTATAAGAGTCCGATCTATGGAAGTTCACTCTTAGTAGAAACCTATCTCCCATTGTTAGAACATCCACTCGATATGGCTTGCTAATTTTATATATATTAAGGGAGGGAGAAAAAAATGATACAAGCTACTCTGAAAAAATGATTAAAATAAAGTGAAACTTTAATCAGTGGAGGTTTTGTCCATCGTTCACTGATTATTAGCCCGCACCAATCGGGCTTTTACGGGCAGCAGGGCTCCCACCTAACTTCTTTGCTTTACAGCCGAATTTTGAGGTGGGAGTCTTACTGCCCGCCAATAGCGGGATAAAAAAGAGCAAGCTTCTCAGCTCGCTCTTTACTTATTACGACGATTCTTCCCGCCAATTGGGATTGGCTTCGCTAAATATTTAATTCGTTCCATAATACGGGCCGCTTTCATCTCTTCTGCTTCACCGCGCTGTGTATACGTTAAATGATGTTCCAACTGTTTGAAATCAAAGTTAGATGTAAAGAACGTCGGTAAGTTTTCCAACATACGGAATTGCAAGATTGCACCGAGTACATCATCACGTACAAAACTTGACATCGCTTCTGCCCCGATATCATCTAACATTAATACTTGTACACGTTTGACAGCATCAATCTTTCCGCTAATCGAATTATCTTGAATCGAACTTTTGATTTCACGTAAAAATTCAGGGAAGTATACGAGCATCGAACTAATTTTCTTTCGCGCAAGCTCATTTGCAATTGCCCCTAAAAGATACGTTTTCCCTACACCAAATTTACCGTACAAATATAAACCTTGTGCTTTTTTACCTGGTTCGTATGTGTTTAAAAATTCATTCGTTGCACCTATTGCATCAATACGTGCATCTAAATCTGAAGGGTCTAAATTTTCCATAGTTGCCTGCAAAATGTCAACTGGCATATATACACTTTGAACGAGTTTTTCATATTTTTTTCTCTCATCATATGCTACTTTTCTAATACAACGATCGTATTGAATATCAATCATCTTACCTTGAATGACGAGCTTCGGCTCATATCCTTGTAGCATATTTTTACATGACCCTAAATCTGGACAATCCGCACACCCTACACTTTGTCCAATATATTCATATAACTTCACAAGACTTCGTTCAATCATAGAAGTCGTTACTTCACCTTTATGTTCGTCTATAAATTCTTTCACACGAGGGTGCGCCATCACTTCTGCCTTTAAGACTTCATATCTATTTTTAAAGTTTTTATTTTCCATTAATTTCGTAAATGAATTTTGAATATGCTCCATTTTCTCACCTCAAAGAGCGTTCATTTTCTTTTATTAATCACGCTTATATTTTTTCAATACTTCTTCTAATCGTTTCCGTTCATCTTCTAACGTACTTGCATCTTTTTTCGCACTTACGTCATTTTTTACAGGTTCTTTCTCTTCTTCTTTCGACTCTTCTTTAAGCCAATCTGGTACCATTTCTTTTCGCACTGTTTTCTTCGCTGTACGACCTTTTTTCTTCGTCTCAGCCCACTCTTGATATTGACGATTCTCTTCTTTCGCTAGCGCCATCGCCTCGCCTACTGTACCGACCTTTTTTCGCGCCCAATGTCCAGCAATCTTCTCGACATACGTTTTAGCAAGCTTCATATCTGAGCGTAGCATAACGTAATAAATAAGTACATTCACAACCCCTGGCGTTAACTTTTGATTTATCATTACATCCTCAACGATTTGCAAGTCCGCTTTCGTCGCCTCTGCACCGCCTGAAATCTCTTTCAATAGTTGTTTTGGCGAGATTTCCTCTAACTGTTTCATTAGCATCTCTTCTTGCGTAGATGGCTCTTTCTCTTTCATTGTACGAGCAGCATGAGGTTGCACTCTTTCACTTAATACAGGTAACGCTTGACCATTTTCGAATTGATACCAATCGCGTGCTCCCTTCCGAAGCCTTTCGATATCAATTGTTTGCACTTCTGTCACTGCGCCAAGAACGATATTTTGCATCGATAACACATCCACACCGTACACATAAGCGAGTGTAATAACACATTCTCTCACTTGATCTGTAATCGCCTTTTTAGGAACAAGGGCTGATAGTCCGTCTACAAATAAAGAGAAATCAAAGAAATCGTTCCAAACTTTCGGAGCATCCCCATTCTCGTTACTTGGCATAATTGTCGTTTTCGGGATACGCAGTTCTTCTTGCGCATATTCAAACTGACCTGGGTTAAACGAATCAAATATATCGTTGAAGGAGCGCGTAACATTTTCATAAGAAGCAAAATCGAATTCTTCTTCTAAGAAATATTGCTTTACTTGGTTGTATTTTGTCCGACTCAAGCGATTATATAAAAAGATACTTAAAACAATATCATCAAAAAACTGCTTCGGAGATAAAGGTGGTTGCAATTCATATATAAACATCCGAATATCTTTTTCTTTCTTAATATATACATTTAAAAGACCAATCGCTTCTAACTTTACTCGTTCCCCATATATTTCAGGAAGTTGCATTTGCATAGTCACCATAAGGGAGTGATGTGTATTCTCTTTTCCAAACACACGATCTTGCTCTAACTCTCCCCATAGTGTCATGTATAAGCTAAAAGCTCTACTACCTATTAACGGCTGATACAACATCGTTAATACTTTCCGGTCGTAATTATGTAACAACCCTTTCGCACTTACTTTATAACGATCAATCGGCAATAGCTCCATCCATGACTGTTTTTCCATTCTTGCTTTTCCTTTCTCTCATCCAATCTAGCCTACATTTCACTCGTTCTATCTTTATTATATAATTTATTAGCGAAAAAGAGCTATTAGCTTCCGCTTCTAGCTCTCTTATCTCGTTTACTTACAGTATATAAAGAGATTCCTTCTATTCTCTCTCTTTTTGCAGTATATCTTTTAATTCTTCAATAAATACATTTAAATCTTTAAATTGACGATACACAGAAGCAAAACGTACGTAAGCAACATCATCAATATCACGAAGTTCTTCCATAACAATTTCACCAATCATATCACTTTTCACTTCTGATATACCTAAGTTACGAAGTTCACGTTCCACACTTTGTGTTACTTCCTCTAACTGCCTTAAAGATACAGGTCTTTTTTCACACGCTTTAATTAAACCGCGTAAAATTTTCTCTTTATTAAACTCTTCTCGTGTTCCTTCTTTTTTAACAACGATAAGAGGTGATTCTTCTACTCTTTCAAATGTCGTAAAGCGACTTAAACAACTTTCACACTCTCTTCTTCTTCGAATAGAGCGCCCCTCGTCTACCGGACGCGAATCTAACACTCTTGTGCCATTATGAAAACAGGATGGACAACGCAATTCATTCACTCCTTTACAATATAATCTTTATTCTTTCGCTACTCACCTACATGTGAAAATATATATACAATATTATATAACTCATTCTTCTATAATGACCACTCTAAGTTATTACATATCGTGATCCTGTTTTATATAAACTAAAAAAGAGGTGCATTATACACCTCTTTACATTTTAAATCAATTATGTTCTTTTTTAAAGAGCTTTTGTTTCTCTCTGCTTAATTTCGAAGCTACCAGTGCCTCGAGGAAGCTCGATGCTCTCACGCGTTTTCGCGTTTAAACCTTCTGCAATATATTCTGCAGCAACATTTGGATCAATACGATCCCCACAAGTATAAACATCAATACTTGCGTAACCGTGCTCCGGAAAGCTATGAATTGTTAAATGTGATTCCGAGATAATTACCACTCCACTTACACCTTGTGGTGCAAATTTATGAAAAGCAACCTCACGTACTTCAGCACCAGCTCTTAGTGCTGCATCCACAAATAATTGTTCAATATACGGCATGTCATTAAGCTTGTCGAAATCGCAATCCCAAAGTTCAGCGATCACGTGACGACCCATCGTATCCATAGTATCCATTCTACAGTTCCCCCTTGTAAATTTATTCTAACTGTTCGAATTGAAAACTAATTTGCAATTTGGCTTGCTCCACTACCACGGGGGAAAGTTAGTCCAGAGAGGTCCTAACCCTTTAAGTAGTGACTACGTACCTCAGCTCTTAAGTTTACGAGTGTTAGTATACTTTGTTTATTTTCATTTTGCAACAACAGTTTTTTCGATTTTCTGTCATAATTTCCTCTTTACTTTTCCCTAAAAAAAATAAACGATTCACAAATACAGTAATCACAACGTTTTTTGGTCTGTCCACTATTTGAAAATATACCCCTATAATTTTTTTCTTTTCAGAAAAAAATAAAAAAGAGGGCAAATTTCCACTTGCCCTCTCTCGTTCACTTAAATATGTTGCACATTTTTTTGTTTCGCTAATTCATCAACAACTAACGTTACAAGATCTACAACACGACGAGAGTAGCCCCACTCGTTATCATACCAAGCAAGTACTTTCACTTTACGCTCACCCATTACCATTGTAGATAAACCATCAATAATAGCTGAGTGTGTATTTGTATTAAAGTCAATAGACACTAAAGGCTCTTCGCTAAATTCTACAATTCCTTTCAACGCACCGTTTGCAACATTTTTGAATGCTTCATTAATACCTTCAACTGTTACATCACGTTTTACGTCTACTACTAAATCAACAAGAGACACGTTTGGCGTTGGTACACGAAGTGCCATACCATGAAGTTTTCCGTTTAAGTGTGGAAGAACTTTTGCAAGCGCTTTCGCGGCACCCGTCGTTGTCGGAATGATAGACTGTCCGCAAGCACGCGCTCTTCTTAAATCTTTATGTGGGTTATCAATATTTTTTTGGTCATTTGTATAAGCGTGAACAGTTGTCATTAAACCGTTTTCAATTCCGAACTGCTCATCTAACACCTTTACAACCGGCGCTAAACAGTTTGTTGTACAAGATGCATTTGAAATAACGGTATGCTTTGTAATATCTAATTGGTCTTCGTTCACACCAACTACGATTGTTACATCTTCATTTTTACCAGGTGCTGTTAAAATAACTTTTTTCGCTCCAGCTTCAACATGAAGAATTGCTTTTTCTTTCGAGTTAAATTTACCAGTTGCTTCAATTACAACTTCAACACCTAATTCTTTCCAAGGCAATTCCTTTGGATCGCGGTTGTTTAAAAGGCGAATCATTTTCCCATCTACTAATAAATGATCTTCAAATGCTTCCACTGTTCCGTCAAACTTACCATGTACTGTATCATATTTAATTAAATGTGCTAACGTTTCGGATGGATAGCTTGCGTTGATTGCTACAATTTCGAATGCGCTTTCTTTTATTGCTTGACGAAACACCATTCTCCCAATACGTCCAAATCCATTAATTGCCACACGAGTCATAATATGTTATCCCCCTTGAATGCGTTATACTATTTATCTCCAATCCCAATAATAGTATAACACAAAAAGGAGATATGTCACTAAGCATTTTCATTAATTTCACAATTTTTTAGTCAATAATGTTCCAATTCTTTAAAATCACCTGTAATTGTGTTTTCGTTCCCATAATTGTGCCATCATTATTTATCACTTCATCTGCACTCTTCACTTTTTCTTCTAACGGCATTTGAGATTGAATACGAGCTGTTGCTTCTTCTTCTGAAAAATTATTTCGTTTCATTAAACGTTCTAATTGTGTTTTCGGCGTAACTGCTACAACTAAAACACGATCAACGAGACTTGTTAATTTACCTTCAAACAAAAGGGGGATATCTAACACAACCGCTTGCATACCTTCTTTTATGTACATCTCCTTTTGTGCATTCATTTCTTCACGCACTGCAGGGTGAACAATTTTGTTTAACTGCAATCGTTTTTCTTCATTATAGAAAACGACACTTCCAAGCTTCGGTCGATCCAGTTCTCCATCTTTTTGCAATACTTCCGTTCCGAACACCTCTACAATTTTGTTATATGCCGGTTTTCCTCGTTCTACAACTTCTCGCGCAATAATATCTGCATCAATAACCGGTATACTCATTTCACGAAACATTTCTGATACCGTACTTTTTCCGCTTGCAATGCCTCCTGTTAATCCAATTACTACTGTCATAATAATCCTCCTCACAATATTAAAGGCGCGAAACTAATGTTCCACGCCCATACTTACATTTTCCAAATTCCAATAATAATGAGTAATACCCCAGGCAGAAATGTAAATTTTTGTAACCATTTCATATTTGATAAAATCGTACCGAGCTTCATTCCAATAAATAAAAATAAAGAACTCATAACCGCGACTAATGCCGCCATCATCGCGGGTGCATAACCTAATAAAGATGCACCAATTCCAGCACCAAACGAATCTATAGAAAGAGCAATACCAAGAAGTAACGCTTCTCCTGCAGAGATAGTTCCTGATTTATCAAAATCCGCAACAGTCGGCTTCCGCAAAATTTGAATCACTAACCCTAGCGAAGCAATTTCTAGTTTCCAAACCTTCTCCTCTTGCTTCGGTTCTTCTTTTTTATCACTTCGAAAAAATTGATATAATACCCAAATACCTATTCCAATAAGAACAAATCCGCCGATACGCGTTGCGATAACAGGTGAAAATATTTTCGCGATCATATGTCCAATTCCCATGGAAACGAGCATTACAGCTGCTGAACAGATCCCGATAATTATAATTGATCTTAGTGGAATTCTTACGCTCCTTAACCCGTATGTTAGCCCTACACTACAGCTATCTAAGCTTAATGTAAAAGCTAATAAAATAAGAGATAAATAAAGGTACATCGGTAAGCTCCTCCCTTATACATAGCTCTGCTCTATGTATATGACAAATGCCTATCCGATGTTATCCCTTTTCTATATTCTAGGTTGGCAAATTGGGCAGTAATGTGTTCCCCTTCCGCCAACAACTGTTTTTTCTAATAGCGTACCGCAAGTCACACACGGTTCTCCTTTTTTCCCATATACATTTAGAAGTTCTTGGAACGAACCAATTTGTCCTTGTGAATTAATATACGTTCTAATTGTACTTCCGCCTCGCTTAACAGCTTCGCCCAGCGTTGTAACAATCGCCTCGTAAATTCTTTCTATTTCTTCTTCTGTTAAAGATGCAGCTTCTCGTTCTGGGTGAATTTGAGAACGGAATAACACTTCATCTACATATATATTTCCAAGCCCTACTAAAAGACGCTGATCTAATAATACGACTTTTATTTTACGATTTGTTTTTTGCAATCTTTCTTGTAAATACTGCGGTGTCAATTCAGCATCAAATGGCTCCGGGCCTAAATCAGCAAGAGGCATTTGATTCAACTCTTCACCTTTCTTAAAGAGATGCATCGTACCAAACTTTCTCACATCTTTATAATGTAATTCAGTTCCATCTGTAAATAAGAAACGGACGTGCGTATGTTTATCAATCGGCTCATCCTCTTGATGAAGTAAAAACTTACCTTCCATGCGCAAATGTGAAACAATTACATAGTTCGTTACATACAAAAGCAAAAACTTACCTCTTCGCTTTATATTTTCAATTGTCTCGCCTCTTAGCATTTCTTTAAAAATTTCTGCATCATCCGGTCGTTTTACTATTTTGGGATAAGTAATAACGACATCTTCAATCGTTTTTCCTGTTACAAGATTTTCAAGCGTCCGTCTAACGTTTTCAACCTCTGGTAATTCCGGCATTTCATCACGTCCTTATTTCGCATCGTACCAAGTTGGACCGTAAGAATAATCAACTTTCAATGGAACGGCTAGTTCAATTGCATGCTCCATTACTTCAGGTACAAGCTTCTCTAATTTTTCAATTTCTTCTTTTGGTGCTTCAAATATCAATTCATCGTGTACTTGCAGAAGAAGACGCGCTTGTAATCCTTCTTCTTCTAGACGATCTGCCATAATAATCATCGCTTTTTTAATAATATCAGCCGCACTACCTTGAATTGGTGTATTCATAGCTGTACGCTCAGCAAAGCTACGTAAATTGAAATTACGACTCGTAATTTCCGGAATATAACGGCGACGATTTAATAATGTAACCACATATCCTTTTTGTTTCGCATCTTTTACGATTTCATCCATGTATTCTTGTACACCAGGGAAACTTTCTAAATACTTTTCAATAAATTCCGCTGCTGCTTTTCTTGTAATTCCTAAGTTTTGCGAAAGACCATAATCACTAATACCATACACAATTCCGAAGTTAACAGCTTTTGCTTGTCGTCTCATGTTAGATGTTACTTCATCTTTCCCAACACCAAATACATCCATAGCTGTTTTCGTATGAATATCCATGTCATGTTGGAACGCTTCAACTAACCCTCGATCTTTTGCAATGTGAGCAAGCACACGAAGTTCGATTTGTGAATAATCAGCCGCGTACATGATCCATCCTTCTTCTGATGGAACGAATGCCTGACGAATCTTTCTTCCTTCTTCTAAGCGAATCGGGATATTTTGTAAGTTCGGATCTGTTGAACTTAATCGACCTGTTTGCGTTAACACTTGATTAAAACGAGTATGGATTTTAGATGAATCTTCATGTACAACTTTCAATAAACCTTCAATGTAAGTTGAATTTAGCTTTCCTAATTGACGGTAATGTAAAATATTTGGAATAATTTCATGACGATCCATAAGTTTATCTAATACATCCGCCGACGTAGAATAACCTGTTTTCGTCTTTTTAATAACTGGTAAGTTTAAATTCTCAAACAGAATAACCCCAAGTTGCTTCGGTGAATTAATATTAAATTCTGTTCCCGCAAGCTTATAAATTTCCTGTTCCATTTCCTTTAATCTACCTGCAAGTTCTTCTCCCATATTACGAAGACGCTCCGTATCAACTTTTACACCTTTCACTTCCATATCAGCTAATACACGTGCAAGTGGTAATTCTAATTCCGTAAATAATTCATATTGCTCGTTCTTTTTTAATTCTTCTAAGAACGTTTGCTTTACATCATATAATACATGCACTTTACGAGCTACATGCTCCGCTACTACCTCTAGCTCCGGAACAGCACGCTTCGCACCTTTCCCGTAAACTTCTTCGTCAGATTTTACCGCATGTGTTTCTTTCATTTTCGCAACAGCACGGAAATCTTTATCTGTATCGGCTGGATCAAGTAAATAAGCGGCAATTAATAAATCAAAGTCAATCCCTTGAATATCTACACCTTTCCACTTGAGAGCAACGATAGCACGCTTCGCATCAAATGTATGTTTTCTCATTTCCCCATTTGCAAGCCACTCTTTAAAAGCATCTGATTTAAGAGCAACATCGGCTGGAATGAAGTAACAACCATTTTCATTTTGAATACCAAAACCTTGAATATCGGCTTTATGATAATTATCTTCTTGCACTTCAACAATAAGCGCACTATCTTGCTGAAGCATTTCTTCTGTAACTTCTTCTACAATATCAAATGTAATATCATCTAATTCAGCTGGAGCCGTTTCCTCCGGCGTAACACCTAACTTATTTAAAAGGGATGTAAATCCTAAATTCTCGAACATTGGAATCAAATCGCTTGGTTCATACCCTTTATATTCCATATCATCTACATGCACAGTAATCGGTGCGTCTGTAATAATAGTCGCAAGTTCTTTACTCATAAGAGCTTGTTCTTTATTCGCTTCTAACTTTTCTTTTAATTTCTTTCCACTCACTTGATCTAAGTTTTCATATACTGCTTCTACCGTTTCAAATTGCGTTAATAATTTAATGGCTGTCTTCTCACCAACACCTGGTACACCTGGAATGTTATCCGATTGGTCTCCCATTAAACCTTTCATATCGATAATTTGCTTTGGTGATAAGCTATATTTCTCAAATAAAGCTTCTTTCGTATATTCATCTACTTCCGTAATCCCTTTGCGAGGAATACATACGAGTGTATTATCTGAAACAAGTTGCAGTAAATCTTTATCTCCTGAAATAACTTTAACATGAAACCCTTGCTCACTCGCTTCTTTCGCTAACGTTCCCATAATGTCATCCGCTTCATAATTTTCCAGCTCATAACGCGGTACATTGAATGCATCAAGCACCTCACGAATAAACGGGAATTGCTCTGATAACTCAGGTGGAGTCTTTTGACGCCCTCCCTTGTAATCACTATACGTTTTATGACGGAATGTTGTTTTCCCCGCATCAAACGCCACAAGCATATGCGTCGGTTTTTCTTCCTCTAGTATCCTCATTAACATCATTGTAAAACCATAAATTGCGTTCGTATGTATACCTTTGTCGTTATTTAAAAGCGGTAGTGCAAAGAAAGCACGATACGCGATATTATTACCATCTACTAATACGACTTTTTTTTCCAAACTACAAACCTCCCCATACATATTTGAAACGATTTTTTCCACAGAAAAAAACCGTTCCTGTCCTCTCTCTATATTAACATGACTAATAGAGAGAAGAAAAATAACGGTTTTTTTCTATCATATATAAACAGACTTACATTGGCATAAAGGGAAGTGACGAGAATAGCATAACTACTCTCGTCCAAAATTACTCCTTGGATGAAGGGGTTTTCATATATTATATTAACAGAGCTTTATTAATATTTAATTAAGCCATTGTTAATATATTGTAAATATCCTTCATCCTATTTTTCAGTAGCTGATTTTGGTAAAACAACTGTAAATGTTGTTCCTTCCCCAACCTCACTATCCACTGTAATCGTACCTTGATGCGCTTCAACTAAATGTTTTACAATTGATAAACCAAGACCCGTTCCACCCGTATTTCTACTTCTTGCTTTATCCACTCGGTAAAAGCGTTCAAAAATACGCGGAATTTCATCTTTACTAATACCAATTCCAGTATCAGATACTTTTATATAAGCATTATATTTATCTTCTGCCAATTCAACAGAAACAACGCCTCCAGCCGGTGTATATACAATCGCGTTATTAATTAAATTAATAAAGATTTGTTTCAAGCGGCCTGGATCTCCAATAACGGAAACTCGTTTCAATGCATTCACTTGTAAAGAGATTTCTTTTTCTCCCGCTTTATTATCAAGCACCATATGAATATCTTCAAGAAGTTCCTTCATATCAACGGTCCCCATATTTAGTTTAAACCCTTGTTGCTCGATCTTTGACAAGTCTAATAAATCTTCAATTAATCCTTGCATGCGTTCACTTTCTTTTAAAATAATATGTAAGAAATGTTCGCAGAATTTTTTATTATCCATAGCCCCATCCAAGAGCGTTTCTGAAAAACCTTTAATAGAAGTAATTGGCGTCTTTAGTTCATGAGAAACATTCGCTAAAAAGTCTTTTCTCATTTGTTCTAATTTCTTTAACTCTGTTATGTCATGGAACACAAGAACAATACCTTTCCATTCATGGTTCGTCCCAATAATTGGCGCTCCATATACTTCGAAATGCTTTCGCTCAATTCCAAGCGGCAATAACATTTGTTTACGCACTTTCACTTCTGTCATAAAGATTTCTTCCACAAGCTCAATAATTTCTGTATGATGAAACGATTCATAATATAAGCGATCTAAATATTCTTCATCTGTTACGTGGAAAGTTTCCTTATAAGAACGGTTTACAAGGTTTATATAACCGCGGCTATCAATTAAAATCATTCCACTTCCCATATTTTCAATTAACGTATGCAGACGATCCTGTTGCATTTCCTGCTCAAGAGTCATCTCTTGTAAATTACGAGCTAAAATATTAATCGCTTTACTCAGCATCCCTGTTTCATCCGAATGACTTTCATAAGCGCGTGCTTTATAATTTCCCTTCGCTAATTCAATGGCAACTTTCGTAACCGATTCAATCGGCCTAATATATTGCCCCGTAATTTTCATACCTAAAAATACGACTACGAGACAAGCGATAACAAATCCTATAATTAATAATCCCCACGTTTTTTGATGTACGTCTTTCAATGGCTCAATTGTACTTTTCACCAAAATATATCCTTGTTTTCCTGCTAGATCTTGAACGAACACCGCATGATAAAATTCATTCTTTTGATCTGTTTCTTGCGTAATCACTTTACTTCGTTGTTTTGCTGCTTCAGAAGAAAGTTCTTTAATCATCTCTTGATTAAATGCAGATGGTTGCCCTCCGCTATATTGAACTTTCTTTTTTTCATCAACAAATATAATAGAAGCTGGTATTTTTTCTTCTAACTTTTCAAATACATAAGGCTTTTTTAAAACAGCATCAAACCCTTGCTCTTCTGCTAATACCGCAACATACTGTGTCTCTTTTATCATTCTCTCTTTAGCATGATCTATATAGTAGTTTTCAAATACAGTTTCTAATAATACACCTAGTCCAACTAAAATAAAAACGATAAGAGAAACAAATGTAAAAAGAAGCCTGGAACGAAACTTATTCATCCACTTTTGGCTCCTCTAATTTATAACCTAAACCACGTATCGTTTTAATGTACGTCGGTTTTTTCGTATTTTGTTCAATTTTATCGCGCAAATGGCTAATATGGACATCAACAATTCTTGTATCACCGGCAAAATCATAATTCCATACAGCACTTAATAATTGGTCACGAGTTAATACACGACTTTTATTTTTCGCAAGATAAACAAGTAACTCAAATTCTTTCGGTGTTAATTCCAGTTTCCTTCCTTGGAAGTACGCTTCATAAAACTCCGGTAAAATTTTAAGCTCTCCAATTTTGATGCTCTCTTCATCTGGCGATTCTGAAACTTGTTCTTCCTGCTGTAATTTCGTACGGCGCAAAATCGCCTTCACACGAGCAACAACTTCCCTTGGACTAAATGGCTTCGTCATATAATCATCAGCCCCAAGCTCAAGACCTAGCACCTTATCAAATTCATCATCTTTTGCTGTTAACATTAAAATCGGCGTCATAATACGCTGCAATCGTAATTCTTTACAAACTTCCATACCATCCATTTTTGGAAGCATTAAATCTAATATAATTAAATCTGGGCGTTCTGTAGTCGCTTTTTGAAGCGCCATTTCTCCATCCATTGCTGTAATAACTTCAAACCCAGCTTGTTGTAAATTAAATTCAATTAAAGTTAAGATAAATTCCTCATCATCAACTACTAAAATACGATTGTTCATTCTTTTCCTCCAAGTTATAGACTTGAAACCTTCTTCATCCTAGTATTTTCCCCGTTATTCTCATCATACTAGAAAACAAGGTCTCCCTCAATATAATTGTCTATTCATGGAGCTCGTTTGTACTAGAGTTTCGGAAAATAAAAGCAATCGTAACTTCATTCCCTCTATCCGGTCGCTATCCAAACTTTATAGATGAATCTATCTTTTTTAAACCCTTCTTCCGTATGAACTATAAACTCTCGATTTTGCGCTAGGAAAAACGAAAGAGCATACGCTATTTTATAATCTGGTGTTTCATATCCATCAAATACTTTCCCGTACATTTCATTTGCGATTGAATCGGCCCATACTTCAGCTTCTCTTATCGTTTCAAAGATAACGTCTTCTCTTTTCCACTTCATCTAAAAAAACCTCCCCCTTAATTGACTTCAATTACCAATAATCGCATTATTATTTTGAATATATAAATAAATTCGATAAAAGAAGGCTATTATGCGAATATTACTACCTATTTTAACTTTAGTAGTAACATGTTTCCTTACTTTTAACGTACCTAGCTGGGATACGATTAAAACAGGTTGTTCAGAATTTGCTGAAGGGTTCAAAGAAGGATTTTTCAACTAAAATAGCGCTAGCCCCTTATAAAAGGTTTGCTAGCGCTATTCATATTTTCATATTTTAAAAATTATCTAATGCTTTTTCCATAATGGAAACAGATTTAAAAGGTGGTGTTACTGTTAATGAACCTTTTACAACAGTTTCTCCTTTTTCATCATGAGCAAATACAATCATATCAATTGTATGTTCCTCCTCTGAAACAGCCACAACTTCAAAGTGGATTTGTAACGTTTCATAATGGTGAACATGTTTCACGAACGTAAGGTCCTTCCTAGTAATATGACTACCTGGACCTGGTAAATATTTCGTAACCGCCGTTGTAATCAGTCCCGTTAGCATAATGCTTGGGACAATCGGCTTTTCATACGGAGTTTGGGATGCGTAATCATGCTGAATATATAATGGATTGGCATCATTCGTTAACCCTAAGTACAATAACAAATCTTTATCCTCAATTTTTTCAGTGATAGATAATTTCTCTCCTACTGTAATTTCATCCATTCTACGACCAATTTGAACTTTTTTCTTTAACATGTTACAACCCCCTCCGATTTTTTCACCTTATTATCCTACTAAAAGCGATACCTTATCCGAAATTTACTGTGATGAGGGCAATGTATAGTATAAGTCTATAGTTTCATTATAGGATACACCAAATGATAGCGTTTTCATATTATTTCAAAAAAACATTTCAATATATAGTAGAAAAAGATTCGGGGCCCCGAATCTTTTTCCACTTATATTTAATTATTAAACAAGAACTTTCATAACGTTACGTACAGATTCTACAGAGCGATCCAACGCTTCTTTCTCATCTGCAAGAAGTTCTAATTCAATAATTTTTTCAATTCCGTTACCACCTAGAATTACTGGTACCCCTAAGTAAAGGTCACTATAACCATATTCACCTTCAAGGTACGCAATAGCTGGTAATACACGGCGTTGATCTTTCAAGATCGCTTCTGTCATTTCAACTAAAGAAGCTGCTGGTGCGTAATATGCACTACCGTTTCCTAATAAGCCTACAATCTCACCGCCACCTTTACGTGTACGTTCTACGATTGCTTCTAAACGCTCTTTTGGAATTAATGTTTCTAACGGAATGCCACCTGCATAGGAATAGCGTACAAGAGGTACCATATCGTCACCATGTCCACCAAGAACAAATCCTGTAATGTCTTTCACAGAAAGGTTTAACTCTTGTGAAATAAATGTACGGAAACGAGCTGTATCTAATACGCCCGATTGACCGATAACACGCTCTTTCGGGAATCCTGCTTCTTTAAATACAGAATATGTCATTGCATCAACTGGATTTGTTAATACAAGAATAATCGCATTTGGTGAATGCTTTGCAATGTCGCGCGTAATACTTTTCATAATTTTAGAGTTTGTTGCTACTAAGTCATCACGGCTCATACCAGGCTTACGCGCAATACCTGCTGTAATAACGACAACGTCAGAATCAGCAGTATCTGCGTAATCAGATGTACCAATAATGTTAGCATCAAAACCTTGTACTGGGCTCGCTTCTAACATATCTAACGCTTTCCCTTTTGTTGGATTTTCCAGCTGTGGAATGTCCACTAATACAACATCTGCAAGTTCTTTTTGTGCTAATAAGAATGCTGTTGTTGCTCCTGTAAATCCTGCACCGATGACTGAAACTTTCTTGCGTTTGATTGTCATAATTTACCCCCCGCTTTAATTATGCGTTTTTGATTATCGCTACATCCATGTTTTTAATAAGTTCATTAGCGAACTCAGAACATTTCACTTCTGTTGCACCTTCCATTAAGCGTGCGAAATCATAAGTTACTACTTTTGATTCAATTGTTTTCTCAACTGAATCAGTTACTAAATTCGCAGCTTCGTTCCATCCTAAGTGCTCTAATAATAATACACCAGAAAGAAGAACTGAAGATGGGTTTACTTTATCTAAACCTGCATATTTTGGAGCTGTACCATGTGTAGCTTCAAAGATAGCATGTCCAGTCACATAGTTAATGTTTGCACCAGGTGCAATACCAATTCCACCTACTTGTGCAGCAAGTGCATCAGAGATGTAGTCTCCGTTTAAGTTCATTGTTGCAACAACATCAAACTCACGTGGACGAGTTAAAATTTGTTGTAAGAAGATGTCTGCAATAGAATCTTTTACGATGATTTTCCCAGCCACTTCTGCTTCTGCCATCGCTTTATTCGCTGCATCTTTTCCATCTTTTTCAACAATGCGATCATATTCAGCCCAAGTAAATACTTTGTCGCCGAATTCTTGTTCAGCTACTTCGTAACCCCAGTTTTTGAAAGCACCTTCTGTAAATTTCATAATGTTTCCTTTATGAACTAATGTAACAGAAGAGCGTTTTTCGTTAATTGCATATTGAATTGCAGCGCGAACAAGACGCTTTGTCCCTTCCTCTGAAATTGGTTTAATACCAATCCCTGATGTTTCTGGGAAGCGGATTTTATTAACACCCATTGCTTCTTTTAAGAAAGCAAGAACTTTTTCTGCTTCTGGAGAACCTTGTGCATATTCAATTCCAGCGTAAATGTCTTCTGTATTTTCACGGAAAATAACCATATCAGTATCTTCCGGACGTTTTACAGGTGAAGGAACACCTTCAAAGTAACGAACTGGACGTAGACATACATATAAATCTAATTCTTGACGAAGCGCAACGTTTAGAGAACGAATACCACCACCAACTGGAGTTGTAAGTGGACCTTTAATTGCGATTAAATATTCACGAATTAAATTTAAAGTCTCTTCTGGTAACCACTCGCCTGTTTGGTTGAATGCTTTTTCCCCTGCAAGCACTTCTTTCCAAACGATTTTCTTCTCACCATCATAAGCTTTTTCAACTGCTGCTTCTATTACGCGAGATGCTGCAGCCCAAATATCAGGACCAATTCCATCTCCTTCGATAAATGGAATAATCGGATTGTTTGGTACATTCATAACACCATTAGTTACAGTAATTTTTTCACCTGTCGTCAATGTGATAACCCCCATGTTTGAAATTTCATATGTATGAAACTGAGGGAATAACCCCTCAGTTCAAACCGTTATTCAAATTTAAATATTCTAATCATTATATCTTCCCAAAAAAATCAGACTTTTGAAAGCGTATTTTCACTATCAAAATAGTGTTTTTCGCTTATCGTTGCGCTAGCGGAACGTACACTTGATGTGTCGGTCCATCATAATCAGCACGCGGACGGATTAAACGGTTGTTTTCATATTGTTCTAGAATATGAGCTAACCAGCCTGACATACGGCTAATTGCAAAGATAGGTGTAAATAAGTCATGGTCAATTCCTAAACAATGGTATACAGAAGCTGAATAGAAATCAACATTTGGTGGAAGACCTTTTTCTTTTGTTACAATGTCTTCAATTTTGATAGACATATTATACCATTTATCTTCTCCTAAAAGCACGCATAATCTCTTAGACATTTCGCGTAAGTGTTTCGCGCGTGGATCACCATGCTCATATACGCGATGACCAAATCCCATAATTTTCACTTTATTTTGAAGAGCATTATGAATATATGATTCTACATTTTCTTCTTCGCCAATTTCAGTTAACATCTTCATTACATTTTCATTTGCCCCGCCGTGAAGAGGACCTTTTAATGCACCGATTGCTGCTGTAATACCAGAATACACATCTGAAAGTGTAGCTACGCAAACACGTGCAGTAAATGTAGAAGCGTTTAACTCATGATCGGCATGAAGTACAAGTGCCTTATCAAAAGCCTCAATTTCAACTTCATTTGGCTCACGATCATTTAACATGTACAAGAAGTTTGCAGCTAATGATAGATCTTTTCTTGGCTCAACAACATCTAACCCTTTACGAATTCTTGCATAAGCCGCAATTAAAGTTCCGACTTGAGCCTGTAATTTAACCGCTTTCAAATAATTAGACTTTCCATCCATTATTTCAGCGCTCTCATCATATAATGATAGCATGGAAATCGCAGTTCGTAAAACCGACATCGGGTGCGCGATTTTTAAATCTACTTGTTTCAAATATGTTAAAACCTCACCTGGTACCTTATAGTATTCAGATACTGTTCCACTAAATTCCGCTAGTTCTTTTTCGTTAGGAAGCTTGCGGTGCCATAATAAGTACACTACTTCTTCGAACGTAGCATTCTCAGCTAAATCATCAATATTATACCCAACATAAGTTAATGTATCATCAATAATAGAGCTCACAGATGATGTTGTTGCTACTACCCCTTCTAAACCTCGAATAACAGTCATGACATTCTCTCCTTTTCCTGAAAATTCTCCCAACCTTGCTCCTTATATCTATTTGCTCCCCTTATAAATTATGAACGCTCGTTCACTCTTTAGGCAAGCAAAATGCACGTTCATGCAAATTTATTGCGATGTTCCCCTCTTATTGTCCATTGCTTACATGGAAAGCATGAGCGTGAATGTCTCCCCGAATCCTCACGCTCAGAACAACAAGTTAGTGAGGAAAATGAATTCCGAAGAGTTTATGATAAAAACAACATAAAACAATATCATTATAAAATTGTTTTATGTTGTTTTTATTTTATCTGGTGTAAAGTCTCTGCTGTTATGTAACTTTTCAAAGTTTCTAATCCTATTATAAACAATTATCTGACTTTTGTGAACAGAAAGAATTCAAAAATTTTATATTACTATAAAATTCCTTATTTAAACATCTGTATAATACTCATAACTGCGTAGGCAATTCCAGCCCCAATTAATGGACCTACAGCGACTCCATTAAATAAAGCTACAGCTATAATTGTCCCAAAAACAAGTGCGGTTGTAATATGTGGGTCCGTCGTCAATAATTGTACGCCGCCTTTCGCTAACAAAGCGACCGCCACACCTGAGGCTAAAGCAATCCATGCATAATACGATTTCGCTGCTTCTCCGAGTTGTTTAAAGCCTATTTCCCCTGTTGCAATCGGTACGAGTACTGCTATTGTAATGACTGTTACACCAAGGTTAATCCCTTTCGTTTGTAGATAAGGAAAGACTTTATCTCCTAAAAACGTAAATTTCAATAAGAATAACACTCCAATAGCTACAGTAAGCGATTGGTTTTTAGCAATAAGTCCTATAATAAGTAGTATGAATAAAAATAACGTTGACTGACTAATCATGTTTGCACTTCCTTTCTGAAAATAATGAACTCGCTTCCAAACAAAAATACCTTTAAACCTATCGTTATACATGCTATATCGATGTATATGCAACAATAACCACTTCATTTTTTTCATATTTTAAAATGACAAACTGAAACTCTAACCATCAAAAATTTAAGCATGTATACATTTTTAAAAACGGTCGTCTCTCCTTTCTTTTCTATTAAGAAACAGGTAAAATAAAAAGAAGAGAAAATGAAGTTTTTACCATATAGTAGAAGCATCAACACCAAGCTTTTCCGGTCACTCATATATTGAAAAAGCAGGAAAAATCCATCATTCCACTATAACATAAAGTGAAACTTTGATCAGTGAATCTCACTAGTTATAAGTTGAACGAATTAGGATAATCCAAATTGGAATGGGAGGTATACATCTTTGAACCGAAACTTACTATATATGATATTACGACTCATGTTTGTCATTGTAGCAACGGTAGTTGGGTTCTATGCATTGCTGTACATGTCAGGCCTTATCTACCCTTTTATTATCGCTTTTGCATTCGCTTATTTGATTAATCCTGTCGTCAATTTCCTTAATCAAAAACTACAATTCCCTCGCGCATTAGCGGTACTCGTTAGCTTAATTCTCGTATTCGGAGCTATCGTTGGACTTGTTACATACCTTGTAACTGAAGCAATATCTGCCACAACGTACTTACTACAAATTGTTACAGTTAAGTTTCCAGATATCGTTGCATTCGCCCAACAATTTGCACTTAATCATATTATGCCTCTCTATGATGATTTAATCTCTAAATTTAATCATCTCGGAGAACCACAGCGATACACTATTACACAAAACATTCAAAACTTAGGCACCGAAGCAACGACACAAATGAAAGAACTTTTAACCGCCATTATAAGTGGGTTAACAAATTTCATTAGTGCATTACCAACAACTTTAACTGTCCTTGTCTTCGTCTTATTAGCCACCTTCTTCATTAGTTACGATTGGCACCGTCTTGCTCATAAAGTAAGAAAACTTCTACCTAATCGTTTGCATGGATACGGAAAAACTATTTTTGTCGATTTAAGAAAAGCTTTGTTTGGTTTTGTTAAAGCGCAACTTACACTCGTATCTATGACAACTATCATTGTACTAATCGGCCTTTTAATATTACGCGTGCCATACGCAATTACTATCGCGATTATTACAGGGGTTGTAGATTTACTCCCGTATTTAGGAACTGGAGCCGTCTTCGTTCCTTGGGTTATATACGTATTTTTCACAGGCGATACTGCATTCGCCATCGGTCTTCTCATCCTATACATCGTCGTGATTGTCCAAAGACAAATCATGGAGCCAAAAGTACTTTCATCTAATATTGGACTAGATCCATTAGCGACACTCATCGCTCTATTTGTCGGCTTTAAGCTCTTTGGTTTTTTAGGATTAATCATCGGTCCAGTCATATTAGTACTACTTAATACATTACACAAAGCTCATGTATTCCACGACTTATGGAAATTCATTAAGGGTTCACCATCAAAATAATATTTCCTAATTCATACACAATAAAAAATCAACTGTAATCAGTGGGAATTTCCCACTGATTATTCACTGTACTTTTTTGTACTACCTACATCTACAAGAGAATTTCCTAAAAAAGGATAATCCTCTTATTTTTTTGCATAAAAACGCATATTTTAGGACAAAAATACATTTTTATTCTATATACTTTATAATTATCACTTACATTTATTACCTTTTATGCAAATGAATAAATATACAAAACAAGGCAGATGAACCCTTTAATCAGTAATTTTTCTTCTCCTGTCTAACTTCTGCTCACTAGTCGAATCTTACTACACGCAAAAAACATCATCCTAATGTAACACCCTTCATTCACAAGAACCCTCTGCATCCTATCGTTTAATAACTAACAAAAATCCAACCCGAGCAGGAAGCTAACAATTGACTATAAGTGGCAAATAAAAAATAACGCGTAGATCGCTATAATCTACGCGTTATTTCTGAACAATAATAGTAGTTCTCTTTCTAAATTTCCAATCAATCCACTTCATAACAGCCGGCTTCAATAAAGCCCTCGTTATAGGAACAACAAAGATAAAACCTATTATATCCGTCACATATCCAGGCAGTACTAAAAGAATACCTCCTACGAATATAAAAATACCATCTAGAACCGCATCACCCGGCATTTCTCCTCTATTTAGCCTAAATTGAATCTCTCTAAGTACTTTAAACCCTTGTCGTTTCGCCAAATATACACCCACAATACCCGTAAATACAATCATAGCGAACGTAGACCATAAACCTATTACATGACTCGACCCTATTAACACCGTAATCTCAATCGCCGGCACTAAAATAAGTAAGAACAGTAACCACTTCATAGCTCACACTCCTTCATATTTCAATTTAAAAGGTTTGAAAGTATCACCCTTACAAAACCCTTTATAAGCCCCTTAAAACGCTCATACAAGCTTCACAAAGGACAAATAACCCTCTCCCACTAAACATTATAATAAACGTTTTTCAAAGCGATTTCAGGTATTTAAAGCTATCTCTATCCTTTTTTGTGTAAAAAAAAAGAGAAGGACTCCGATCCTTCTCTCCGTATTACTTCTTATAGCACTTCCGCATGTCCATTATAAACAATTCCGCGTGCTGCATCAACTGTTACTTCTTGGCCATTTTTTAAAGTTGTTGTTACGCCGTTTACACCAACGATAACAGGAATACCGATTGATACACCTACAACAGCTGCATGGCTTGTTAGACCGCCTTCTTCTACAACTAGAGCAGCAGCTTTTTCAATTGCAGGAATCATATCTTTATCTGTGCTTGTCGTAACAAGGATATCACCTTTGTTTACGTTCGCTACAGCTTCAGCAGCTGTTTTCGCTACAACTACTTTACCTTTTGCAGATTTACGACCGATTCCTTGCCCTTTAGCAACTTTTTCACCAACAACGTGGATTTTCATTAAGTTTGTTGTACCAATTTCAGCAACTGGAACACCAGCAGTGATTACTACAGTATCTCCAAGTCCGATTAGACCCGCATCCATACCTGTTTGAATTGCTGTATCTAACATTTCATCAGTAGAAGCTGCACGTTTCTCAGACATAAATGCTTGAACACCCCAAACAAGTGCAAGACGACGTCCTACTTGCTCGTCAGATGTTACAGCTACGATTGGAGATTTCGGACGGTATTTAGAGATCATTTTCGCAGTATGTCCACTTTCTGTTGGAGCTACGATTGCAGCTACATCAAGAGCAAGTGCTGTGTGCGCAACAGATTGGCTAATTGCATCTGTAATTGTTGGCGTGAACTCTTTAATACGTTTTTTGAACATATCTTCATATTGTAATGATTTTTCAACACGTATCGCAATGTTAGCCATCATTGTTACAGCTTCTACAGGGTATTGACCCGCAGCAGTTTCACCTGAAAGCATGATTGCATCTGTTCCATCGAAGATTGCGTTTGCTACGTCACTTGCTTCCGCACGAGTTGGACGTGGGTTACGTTGCATAGAATCTAACATTTGTGTTGCAGTAATAACTGGTTTGCCTAATACGTTACATTTTTTGATTAGACGTTTTTGTACTAATGGTACTTCTTCTGGTGGAATTTCTACACCCATATCACCACGAGCAACCATTAAACCGTCAGAAACTTCTAAGATTGAATCGATGTTGTCGATACCTTCTTGGTTTTCGATTTTTGGTACGATTTGGATGTATTGAGCGTTATGCCCTTCTAATAATTCACGAATTTCTAATACGTCAGATGCTTTACGTACGAAAGATGCTGCGATGAAATCAACTTTTTGCTCGATACCGAAAACGATATCTTGCACGTCTTTTTCAGTGATACCTGGAAGCTTAATGCTTACGTTTGGTACGTTAACACCTTTTTTATTTTTTACAGTTCCGCTGTTTAATACTTTTGTACGGATGTTTCCGTCAGCTTTCTCGATTACTTCTAGTTCGATAAGACCGTCATCGATTAGAATACGAGAGCCTGGATCAACATCATCATAAAGACCAGCATAAGATACAGAGAACTTCTCTGCAGTTCCTAATACTTGTTCAGTAGAAAGAATTACTTCTGCACCTGTTACAAGCTCAGCTTGTCCGTCTACGAAGTCATGTGTACGGATTTCTGGACCTTTTGTATCAAGTAAGATACCAACTGTTTTACCAGTTTTCTTTGAAGCTTCACGAATATTTTTAATACGAGCTCCATGCTCTTCATGGCTACCATGAGAGAAGTTTAAACGAGCAACGTTCATACCCGCTTCCATTAATTGCTCTAATTTCTCAATACTTTCACTAGCAGGACCTATAGTACATACAATTTTAGTTTTACGCATATTGCACCTCCGAAAATTATGAAACCGTTCCCAAATACAAGGCATTAAGCCGATTAGATAGATAATTCTTTAGATAATTGATACATATCTTTATCGATTGTATGCTTTTGAGCTAACGCTTCGATAATGTCATGATCAACAAGTTTATTATTTTGAATACCAACACAACGTCCGCCATTACCAGCAATTAATAATTCAACTGCTCTTGCACCAAGACGACTAGCTAATACACGGTCTTGTGCACTTGGTGATCCACCACGTTGTACGTGACCTAATACAGTTACACGAGTATCAAAGCTTGTTGCTTCTTCAATGTGCTTACCGATGTCAATTGCACTTCCAACACCTTCAGCTACAACGATAATACTGTGCTTTTTACCACGTTCACTACCGCGTTTCAGACGAGCGATAACATCTTCCATGTCATACTTTTCTTCTGGAATTAAGATAGTTTCTGCACCATCAGCTAAACCAGCCCATAATGCGATATCTCCAGCGTGACGTCCCATTACTTCGATAACATATGTACGTTCATGAGATGTAGCTGTATCACGGATTTTATCAATTGCATCAATAACAGTGTTTAAAGCTGTATCAAAACCAATTGTGAAGTCTGTTCCAGGGATATCATTGTCGATTGTACCTGGTACACCTACACATGGGAATCCTTGCTCAGTTAATTTTTTTGCGCCTTGGTACGAACCATCTCCACCAATAACGACAAGTCCTTCAATACCATGTTTCTTTAATTGCTCGATTCCTTTTAGTCGTACTTCTGGGTCTTTAAACTCAGGACATCTTGCTGTATATAATTTTGTACCACCACGGTGGATAATATCGCCAACAGAACCAAGTTCTAATTTTTCAATATGACCAGAAATTAAACCAGCGTATCCATGGTAAATACCATATACTTCAATATCATGGAAAATCGCTTTACGAACAACTGCACGAATGGCAGCATTCATACCAGGTGAATCTCCACCACTTGTTAATACACCAATACGTTTCATTTGTACTCACCTCATAAAGATTATTTGCCTTATAATAAAATAACACGAAAAAATACAAAAACACAATGGAGAAGATGTGTCTTTTCATAATAAAAACGTGCATTCGCGAAGAGGAACGCACGCTTTTCTTATTTTATCCCAATGGAAGCGTTTGAAAACGAAACTTGCCCAATTTTCATATATTTTTCATAACGTTTTTCGATTAATTCATCTTTCGAAATTCCGCTTAATTGTTCAAAAGTTTTCTTAAGCATTAAATCTATATTTTCTGATTGTTTCAAAACATTACGATGTGCTCCGCCTTTTGCCTCTGGAATAATTTCGTCAATTACACCTAATTCTTTCAAATCTAATGCTGTAATTTTCATCGCTTCTGCAGCTTCTTTTGCTTTACCAGCATCTTTCCAAAGAATCGCCGCCGCACCCTCTGGTGTAATAACAGAATAAGTGGAATTTTCCAGCATATGAATGTAATCTCCTACTCCAAGACCTAACGCACCACCGCTACCACCTTCACCGATAACGATACAAATAACAGGTACAGTTAAACCCGCCATTTCAAATAAATTACGGGCAATTGCCTCACTTTGTCCACGTTCTTCAGCTGCTTTACCAGGATAAGCTCCCTTCGTATCGATGAAACAAATAATGGGACGATTAAACTTTTCCGCTTGTTTCATTAGACGCAGTGCTTTTCGATATCCTTCTGGATGAGGCATCCCAAAATTACGACGAATATTTTCTTTCGTATCTTTTCCGCGTTGGTGCCCAATTACAGTTACGGGCATCCCCTTATATTTCGCAATGCCGCCGACAATCGCTGCATCGTCGCCAAATAGGCGATCTCCATGACATTCAAAAAAATTAGTAAATAAGTGCTCAATATAATCGAGCGTTGTCGGTCGTTCTGCATGACGAGCAATTTGAACACGGTCCCATACTTTCATATTGCCGTATATATCTTCCTCTAGTTTTTCTAGCTTGTCTTCCAAAATACGAATCTCCTCACTGAAGTCCATCTGGCTGTTTTTCGTATAGTCTTTCAGTTCACGAATCTTATTTCTTAGCTCAACAACTGGTTTTTCAAATTCTAGCTCTGCCATACAGCCATTTCCCCCCCTTGATGAACTTCTAAAATCTTACGGAGTGATTCTCTCATATCATCACGATGCACCACCGCATCTAATTGACCGTGCTCTAGTAAAAATTCTGCCGTTTGGAAATCTTCCGGTAGTTTCTCACGCACTGTTTGTTCAATTACGCGTCTACCAGCAAATCCGATAAGTGCACCTGGCTCTGCAAGATTGTAATCACCAAGTGAAGCGAAACTCGCTGAAACCCCGCCCGTCGTTGGGTGAGTCATAACAGAAATAAATAACCCTCCTGCATTACTATGCTTTTTCAAAGCTACGCTTGTTTTTGCCATTTGCATTAAACTTAATATCCCTTCTTGCATACGAGCACCACCCGAAGCAGTAAAGATAATAAATGGAACTTGTAAGTCGTATGCCTTTTCAACCGCACGGGCAATTTTCTCTCCTACAACAGAGCCCATGCTGCCCATTCGAAAACGAGAATCCATTACTGCAACAACAACAAGCATGTCATCAATTGTTCCTTCACCAGTTACAACCGCTTCATTCAATTTAGTCTTCTTACGATCGTTTTCTAGTTTCTCTTCATATCCCGGAAACTCAAGTGGATTTAGTGAAACCATCTCTTTGTCATACTCACGAAATGAACCTTCGTCCAATATACTATCAAGGCGTTCCCATGCATTCATCGGATGATGATATCCACAATTCACACATACTTTTAAATTTTTAAGAAGCTCTTTCGTATACATGATTTTTTTGCATTTCGGACATTTTGTCATAACGCCATCTGGTACATCTTTTCGTACTTGTTCTGAAGGTATTGCAGCGTACTTTTTCTTTTTCACGAATAAATCTCTTAGCACAATTTGACCCCCTTCATTGAGAGCTAAGGTTAGCGTAAGAAGAAAATGGGGCTAACACCAATGTTTGATGTTAGCCTTATCTTCTCAATCTGTCTAATAACCTCTCTCTTTACGTTTAACTTTAACCGCTATGCGGTAGAATGTTTGTCATAACGTGTCATGGTCATTTCGACAAATTTTATACATTACGAGTGAAACTGTATATTCTCTACTAATTCATCGTAAATTTTTAATGCATCATTTTCTTGTTTCACTTCCAAAGTAGCATAAAGCTTTCTATACATTTCGATAGAATCTCCTGAAACTTCACAAGAAAGAGTTGCAACGTAATCATTTACGATCATCCAAATGCGATAGAGTAAATAATTATCGAATTGTTCAATAAGTGTTTTAAAGAACGTTTGATGAAGCACCGGAATTGAGCTTTCATTTTCTTCAAGCACTTTGTGTAATTTACTTAGTACTTCAGAAAACGTTTCTTTCGGTAAATTACATACAAGTCGAATCATATCTTTCTCAAGCAATCGTTTTGTTTGTAATAAATCACGAATTGTTTTCTCATCTTGCAGCAAGAACGGAGCAATTAATTGTACAAGACCGTTATCGTAAAAGTTTCGAATAAACGTTCCCTCACCACGTCTCGTTTCAATTAATCCTACCAACTCTAACGCACGTAATGCTTCTCTTACAGAGGAACGTCCAACATTTAAGCGTGAACTTAACTCACGCTCAGATGGCAAACGATCCCCTGCTACTAAACAATCCTCTTCCATAATGGAACGGATTTTTTTTACAATTTCGAGATATACTTTTGTATTTGATGATGTCAATGGAAATTCCTCGCTTATTCTTTACCAATCAGCGCTAATTGTTTTGTTTTCTCAGCGACTTCATTTGGATCTACTTGACGGCGAGCTACTCCTGTCTCCATTGCTGCTTTCGCAACGTAAGCCGCTACTTGAGGCGCTACACGCGCGTCAAATGGTGCTGGAATGATATGATCTGTATTCAACTCATCCTCTGATACAAGCTCTGCAATGGCCTGTACAGCTGCCATCTTCATTTCTTCATTAATTTGTGTCGCATGTACATCAAGTGCACCGCGGAAAATCCCTGGGAACGCTAGTACATTATTTACTTGGTTCGGGAAGTCAGAACGACCTGTTCCAACAACAGCTGCGCCCGCTGCTTTTGCCAATTCTGGCATAATTTCTGGAACCGGATTCGCCATTGCAAAAATAATTGCATCGTCATTCATTGTACGAACCATCTCTTCAGTTAATGCACCTGCTGCAGATACACCAATGAATACGTCCGCACCTTGTAAAACGTCAGCTAAAGAACCTTCTATACGACTCTTATTTGTATATTTTGCAACTTCATCTTTCACCGGATTCATACCGACAGGACGACCTTCATAGATTGCACCTTTACGGTCACACATAATAACGTCACGTACACCATAGCGATATAAAAGTTTAATGATTGCAATACCTGCTGCACCTGCACCATTTGCGACAACTTTAATGTCAGACATTTTCTTTCCAACTAACTTCAGCGCGTTCACAAGGCCTGCTACTGTTACGATAGCTGTTCCGTGTTGATCATCATGGAATATTGGAATGTTTGTCTCTTTTTTCAAACGTTCTTCAATAACGAAGCAGTTTGGCGCTGCGATATCTTCTAAGTTTACACCGCCAAAAGTTGGCTCCATTAATTTTACAGTTTCAACAATTTTATCTACATCGTTTGTATTTAAGGCAATCGGGAATGCATCTACACCAGCAAAGCTCTTGAATAATACAGCTTTACCTTCCATTACTGGAAGAGATGCTTCAGGTCCAATGTTACCAAGACCAAGTACAGCCGTTCCATCTGTCACAACTGCTACCATATTTCCCTTCATTGTATATTCATATACCTTACTTTTATCGTCATAAATTTCTTTACAAGGCTCTGCAACCCCTGGAGAATATGCAAGACTTAAATCTTTTGCATTTTCTACTTTTACTTTTGATACAGTTTCTAATTTTCCTTGATGCACTTTATGCATGTGAAGTGCTTCTTCACGAAGTGTTGACAAACTATCCACTCTCCTCAAATTATGCTTGCTGATATCAATTTCTCCAAGTGGTCTGACCACGAACACTACTACTATAATAATCGAAGTGTAGGGAAATTGTCCATTATATTTTCACAACGACATTTTCTTCACCGACAATTTCACGAAGTGCTCCTAGACATTCTTCACTTGGATGAATCGATAAACTTCGAGATAATTGTACCATTTTATGTTCCTTTTCATAATAAATTAGTACTTTCGTAAAACCTGAATAATCAAACAATATTTTTGTAACTTGATTTACAAGCTTTTTTTCATATTGAGACGGCAATTTCACGTAAACAGATGCTTCTTTCATTCCTTCATAAACATCCATTTCTTCTAGCGGATATAGTCCATTCACGATCCATTGTAACTTATGATTTCTTTGCTCGATCGTACCATCAACTAAAACGATTGCACCTTCTTGTAACCTGTCCGAAAAATGTATATACGTTTCTGGAAAAATAACGGCTTCCATTTCATCATTTTGATCACAGAATGTAATAAACGCCATCTTTTGCAACTTTTTCGTACGAATAACTTTCACACTTGTTATATATACGATCGCTCTTTGTACTTTTTTCTTATGTCGCATCGCCTGAGCAAGAGATGGAATTTCTAATTCTTTTCCTAGCTCCGCATACTGCGCTGTCGGATAGCTAGATAAATAAAAACCGAGTGCTTCCTTCTCTTTATTTAACTGTTCAATAAAGGATAGCTCTTCTCCTTGTACGTATTTTGATTTCGGAACAGCATCCCCTAAATCAAAATCACGTGCAAGATTTGCATACTCCAACGCTCCTTTAAGACTTCTCCATAACGTCGTCCTCGAAACACCAAAACCGTCAAAACAACCAGACCAGACAAACGCTTCTAAATTTCGCTCTGTTAAAAATTTTGATGGCATACGAAGACAAAACTCAAATAAATCTTCGAACATTTTTTCCTCTCGTTCTTCGAGTAATGCCGTCACGGTAGCCATTCCGATATTCCGAATCGAAAGTAAACTATATCGAATCGCATTCCCTTCTATTTGGAAGTTGTAACCACTTCTCTGAAGAGACGGCGGTAAAACGTGAAAACCTTTCCGCTTCGTTTCTCGTACATACTGCACAATCTTATCTTCATTTCCAATTGCACTTGATAATAACGCAGTCATAAATTCCAGCGTATAATTTGCTTTTAAATATGCAAGCTGATATCCGATCATACTGTAAGCTACAGCGTGACTTCGGTTAAAACCGTAATTCGCAAATCTTACAATTAAATCATAAATTTGTTCTGAAGATGTCTCATCGTATCCGTTTTCCAAACAACCTTGAACAAAATGCTTACGTTCTTGATCTAAAATATCACGATTCTTTTTACTCACTGCACGGCGCAGCAAATCCGCTTCTCCAAGCGAAAATCCAGCTAACTTCGATGCGATTTGCATAATTTGTTCTTGGTATACAATTACGCCGTATGTTCTTTCTAAAATCGGCTTTAAATCCGGATGTAAATATTCAATTTGTCTTTTCCCATGCTTCGATTCAATAAAGGTTGGAATTTGGTCCATCGGTCCTGGTCTGTATAACGAGTTAACAGCGACTATGTCTTCAAATTCATTCGGTTTTAACCCACGAAGTACATTTCGCATACCACCTGATTCAAGCTGAAATACACCTGTTGTATCCCCTCTTCCTAACAATTGAAACGTCTTTTCATCTTGCAGAGGTAAATTTCTTATATCAATTTGTTTCCCAGTTTTTTCAACAATAAATTTTATAATATTTTCAAGTAACGTTAAATTACGTAAGCCTAAAAAGTCCATCTTGAGCAATCCAAGTTCTTCTAATGCATCAGCTGGATATTGCGTAACATAAACATCGTTATGCCCTTCTTGAATCGCTACACTTCCCGTTAACGGTTCTTGGCTCATAATAACGCCAGCTGCATGAATAGACGTATGACGCGGTAATCCCTCTACACGTTTTGCAATTTCAAACACACGCTCATGTAACAGATTCCCTTGTATAAACTCACGGAGCGATTGCGATTCCTCATATGCATCTCTTAACGTTATACCAAGCTTTGATGGGATAAGTTTCGAAAATATGTCAATATCTCTTGGCAGGAGCCCCATTACACGAGCAATGTCTCTAATTGCGGCTTTCGCTGCAAGAGTTCCGAACGTTACAATTTGAGCAACACGAAGCTGACCATATTTATCTTTCACATATCGAATCATCTCATCACGTCTTATATCTGGAAAATCAATATCAATATCTGGAAGTGTCACACGTTCAGGGTTTAAAAACCTTTCAAATAATAATTCATATTCAATCGGATCAATATCTGTAATTTCCAATACGTAAGAAACGAGTGAACCAGCTGCCGATCCACGGCCTGGCCCAGTTAAAATATGATTTTCATGTGCATATTTCATAAAGTCCCATACGATGAGGAAATAATCGCTAAATCCCATACGAGAAATAACATTTAATTCATGATCCAAACGTCCTATATGCGCTTCTTTCGGCGTACCATAGCGTTTCTGCAAGCCTTCTTCACAAACACGGCGCAAATACGTATCATTCGTCTCGTTAGATGGGACAGGAAATTTCGGTAATTGATTTACATGGAAAGGAATTTCTACTTGGCAACGTTCCGCGATTGTTATTGTATTTTGAACCGCTTCCTCAGCATGAGAAAATAGTGCTCCCATTTCATCCGATGACTTTAAATAATACTGATCCGTTTTCATTCTCGGTCTATCTGGATCAGTCATTTTCGTTCCGCTTTCAACAGATAATAAACATTCATGAACAAGTGCGTCACTTTGATTAATATAGCGAACATCATTTGTTGCAACGACTGGAACGTTTACCTTATTAATAAATTCAGGCAGTTTTTCTTGTAAAAGTAGTTCATCTTGAATCGCATGATGCTGCAAACTTATATAAAAATTGCTGAACATATTTTGATACGTACGAGCTACTTCTTCAGCCTGACTCTCTTTGTCTTCTAATAATAGCTGTTCAATCTCTCCGTCTTTCCCTGGTGAAATTGCAATTAACCCTTTCGCATAATGAGCAAGCCACTTCTTCGGGATACCTTCTTTTGACTTCGTCATAATGCTGCTAGAGATCTTTAATAAATTTTGATAGCCTATTTCATTCTCAGCAAGTAAGACAAGTGGATAAGACCTTTCTTCTTCTTCACTAAAAATAGAAGCTGTTAAGCCGATAATAGGCTGTATACCATTTTTCTTGCATGCTTTATAAAACGGAATAACTCCATACATAACATTTTCATCTGTAATGGCCAGCGATGAAAATCCAAGCTCTTTCGCCCGAATGACAAGCTCATCAATTTTACAAGCACTTTTTAATAAACTAAAAACGGTTTGACATTGTAAATGCACAAACTTCACTGTTGTACCCTCTCTTTACCTATGTGACTACTTTTATTATAGGTGATGAGGAAAGCGGAAATCAAAACATACTTCTCATACTTTGTCCATATATATGAAGAAGAAAGGGGAATGACGATGGATGTAAGAGAACATACTTTTTTCTCTCTGCTTATTATTAGTTATTTTATTGCCTTTGGAGTTATACTTGGTGGTTCATTAATTGGCGGATTTGGTGCATTTCTCATCGGAAAACCAACTCTAACTTATATTAATCAATTCGCCCAAAATTTAAGAATTTGGGCACTCGTTGCAGCAATTGGCGGAACGTTCGATACCTTTTATAGCTTTGAAAGAAGCTTCTTTGGCGGAGATATGAAAGATATCGTAAAACAAATTCTCCTTATTTTTTTTGCAACTGGCGGTATGCAAACTGGTCTTATTATTATTAAATGGCTTACACAGGAACATGTATGAGAGTACCCAGCGCCAATACAGCCAAAAGGTGGTATTTAGTTTTAGCTGGTGCTGCTGTTGGAGGAGTGTTGAGCTGGTTTGTTTTTTTGTACATATACGGTGTTTTTCAAGAAGAACAAACTAGTAAAATAGCAGAACAAAAAGAAATTATCGAAAAACAAGAAGCAAAACTCCACGTCCTTCTCGAAGACCAAGAGAAATTGAACACAGAAAATAAACGGCTCTTAACAATTCAAGAAATCAAAATAAAAATTATAAATCGAAAAAAATATAATTTAGACAATCTTACACTTGAAAACATGACCACTTCTATCCATAATGATCTCCAGCATCTTTTAACGAAAAACATTCAAAGCATCGCAAAAAATAAAGACCTGCTCAAAAAAGTCATCGAAAATAAAACGTACAAACATTACGATCGTATATACCGCTTTAAAGTAGACACAGTCTCTTTTGATACCGTACTTGAAATTAGTATTGATATAGAGAAAGAAAAATAAAAAAAAGGAGGGCTTCAGTGCCTCTCCTTCTCTTTCGTTCAACATACAATTTTTATCTACACAGCTCACGTAAATCAGCAAACAGGCGATCTGCTTCTTCCCAAGAAGATGCTTTTGCACCAGAAGCCATCGGATGTCCTCCGCCATTATATTGCATTGCTAACTTATTAATAACTGGTCCTTTTGAACGAAGACGAACACGAATAACATCATCTTCCTCTAAAAATAGAACCCATGCCTTTAATCCATCAATATTACCAAGTGCTCCGACAACACCAGATGCTTCAGTAGAAAGTACATCAAACTCTTCTAGTACCTCTTTCGTTAATTTAATGTACGCTGCACCTTCTTCTACCATCGTAAAGTTTTGTAAAATATAACCGTTTAAACGAGCAATTTTTTCTTTCGTTTTATACATTCCATTGTATAAATCTGTAAATTTTACATCCATGTCAACGAGCTCACTTACGTAACGAAGTGTTTTCGCTGTTGTATTTGGGAATAAGAAACGACCTGTATCTCCAACAATACCCGCTAAAATAAGGCGAGCTACTTCCTTTGAAATCGTTAATCCTTTATCTTTTCCATAACTGTAAAATTCATAAATCATTTCACTTGTAGAACTTGCTGTCGTATCCACCCATGTAATATCTCCGTACGGGTCTTCATTCGGATGATGATCAATTTTAATTAACATCTTTCCTTTTGCATAACGCTGATCACAAACACGCTCTTGGTTCGCTGTATCACACACGATAACAAGTGCATCTTCATATACACTATCTTCAATATCATCCATTACTCGTAAAAACGATAAAGAAGGCTCGTTGTACCCAACCATATAAATATTTTTCTCTGGAAACGATTCTTGCAGAATTGTACCAAGTCCGCACTGAGAACCTAACGCATCTGGATCCGGACGTACATGACGATGAATAATAATTGTATCAAACTCTTTAATTGCTCCTAAAATTTGCTCATGCATATGTATAATCTCCTTTTTATTCAACTTCTTCATTTTATCCCGCATTAACGTGTAGTAAGACTCCCACCTCAAAAGTATTAAAAACAATAGGGCAAAATTAATTTGGAGCCTGGATGCACGTAAAAGCCCGATTGGTGAGGGCTAATAATTAGTATGTGGGATCTCCCCACACTAATTAAAGTTTCACTTTATCCCCCATTATAACGGAAAACATTTCATACATGCGAACAATTGCTTTATAATAAAAGTTAGAAAGTTTAGATTTTTCTTTTTTCTAAATTGTTATTTTTATACCAATCGATGGGAGCGTGTATTATGCCAGTATTCGTCTTTTGTATTATCATCTCATTTGTGTTGTACCTCTTCTACAAAACAAAATTCTTTCGTACAAACCGTCCAATGGAGAAAGGTTGGCTCTCTGGAAAATCCGCAATGGCACTCGGCTTATTCGTCCTCTTCTTTGGGATAAACCAATTCTTTTTAGAACTTTCAACTGCACGCATTATCGTTGGTGTTTTGTTTATTTTACTTGGCAGCGCGAGTACATTTAATGGATTCCGCCAATATAAACATTTTCTACCATTAGCAGTCAAAGAAGCCGAATCTTATAAAACAACGTAAAAAAAGCATCAACATTGTGATGCTTTTTTACGTCCCTTCACTTTCAAAATCATATATGCAACAAACGCAGATGGTATATTAAAGGGATTACCTTGCACGTGAAAATGTAATTGTTCTTCTCCAAAAGACATCTGTTTGTATAGTTCTTGCTGAGATAATCCTGTTCGTTTCTTTTTTTCATTTAATCCTTGTAAGTATAAGTATTGAATTGGTATCATCACAAGGAAATAAAAGAGTGCGATACCACAAAAAAAGAGTAATTCTGATGACATATTGCATCCCCCCTCCGACATCCATTATCTTACAATCTAATTATATCATAGTATACAATCTAAATGAATTAATATTCTGTTTTTTCTAATTATATAATCATCTCTCCTTATATATTTCCCGCTAAAACTCTTCCACATCTTTAGCAACAGCTTCCAAACCCAATAAAACAAAAAAGATGGAACAAACCAAAGCGATTTGTTCCATCTTTTTATTTATCGATTAATTGCACCATAAGTAATGCTTTCCCGACAACATTACCTTCATGATGCACTTCTACATCAATCTTACCAAATTTACGCCCAATTTCTAATACTTTCGGATGAACTGATACAACATTATCAATTTGAACTGGCTTAACGAAATAAATGGTTAAGTTTTCAACAATTAAATCGCTCTTCTTCTGCGCACGAATGACGCGGTTTGTTGCTTCTGTCACAATTGTTGTGAATACGCCGTAAGATAACGTCCCGATTGAATTCGTCATTTGTGGCGTCACTGAAAATTGATACAAATGCTCATTTTTCGCTTCTTTCGGCGTCATAAATTGGTTCGTTACAATGTCATCAATTGTTTCCCCAACTTGCGGTTGGCGCTGAATCATTTGCAGCGCCTGAAGTACATCTTGGCGACTAATGATCCCTTGCAATTTATTCCCTTCTTCCACAACAGGAAGTAACTCAATACCTTCCCACACCATCATACGTGCTGCAGCTGCGACAGACATTTTTCCGTTTACCGTAATTGGATGCTTTGTCATCACTTTATCAATTGGTGTTTCTTTCACGACACCAATCATATCTTTTGAAGTTACAATACCTAACACCTTTTTATTTTCATCAACAATTGGATAACGTCCATGCATCGTCTCTTCATTGTACTCATGCCATTTCTGCACTATGTCACTAGGCTTTAAATATAGTGTTTCTTCAATTGGTGTTAAAATATCTTCAACTAGTACAATTTCTTTCTTAATAAGTTGATCATAAATTGCACGGTTAATTAACGTTGCGACCGTAAATGTATCATAACTACTCGAAATAATTGGCAATTTCAATTCATCTGCTAACTTTTTCACATGCTCTTCTGTATCAAATCCACCTGTAATTAATACAGCAGCCCCTGTTTCTAATGCTAATTGATGTGCGTTCGTACGGTTACCGATGATAAGTAAGTTCCCTGCTTCTGTATAGCGCATCATCGCTTCTAATTTCATAGCCCCGATTACGAATTTATTTAATGTTTTATGTAGCCCTTCTCTGCCTCCAAGTACTTGACCATCGACAATGTTAACGACTTCTGCATATGTCAGTTTTTCGATATTCTCTTTCTTCTTTTGTTCAATTCGAATTGTTCCGACACGTTCAATTGTACTAACATATCCTTTATTTTCTGCGTCTTTAATTGCACGGTAAGCTGTCCCTTCACTTACACTCAAATCTTTCGCAATTTGCCGCACAGAAATTTTATGCCCTACCGGCAGGCTATTAATATGTTCTAAAATTTGATTATGTTTGGTAGCCAAATGGTTTCACCATACTTTCTTTTCCCTAAATTCTTCATGTGTTGTATTTTCAGTATACTATATTTTCAAAACTGTTACACTCTCTCTTTATATGCCTGTACCATTTTTTTTATAACAAAATACCCCTTACATTCCACCAGTCATTCTATTACAACAATGTAATGGTATTGTCATCTCGTTCGATAGTTTGTCCAGACGCTTCAATATACAATTAAGACAAGAAATGAAACAAAGGAGCGAATACATTATGAAAAAATTTTTAGAGGTTGTAGGTGCTGTATTTTTAGCTTTCGTAGATGGAAAAAAAGTTGCAATGGAGTTGAATGAAACACCCGAACAGCCACGTACAAAACGAGAAAAATCAGCTAAACAAATACAGACTTTAAAAACTGTACTACACACATAAAAAACCCTTCACTTGTCATTTCAAATGAAGGGTTTCTTTTTTATAGTGTAATACTTTCTCCAGCTTCTAATACTTTCCCTGTACAATTTTGTAGCTTTCCTACAAATTGATATGGATCTTGTTCAATAACTGGGAACGTATTGTAATGCATCGGTACAACTGTTTTCGCCTCTATCCATTTTGATGCTAACACAGCATCTTCTGGCCCCATTGTGAAATTATCGCCAATTGGTAAAAATGCTAAATCAATATTATTCAGTTCTCCAATTAACTTCATATCAGAGAATAAAGCAGTATCTCCTGCATGATATACCGTTTTCTCCTCTGCTGTAAACAAAATACCAGCTGGCATACCTGTATATGTAATCGTCTTATTTTCTTCATCAATATAACTAGAGCCGTGGAATGCTTGAGTAAATTTCACTTTTCCAAAGTCAAATTCATGTGAACCACCAATATGCATTGGATGTGTATTTACACCTTGCCATCCTAAAAATGTTGCTAGTTCAAACGGTGCTACTACAACTGCATTATTTTTCTTCGCAAGCTCTACTGTATCCCCAACATGATCACCATGTCCGTGCGATAAAATAATCGCATCAACTTTTACATCTTCAGCCTTTAAATCTGTTTTCGGATTTCCCGTTAAAAATGGGTCAATTAAAATAACTTTGCCATTCGTTTCAATCTTTACAACTGAATGCCCGTGATAAGATACTTTCATCATTACATTCCTCCCCTATTCACATTCACACTTTTTATTCTACATGATTTCTTAATTCCCTGTCTTTTCTAACATCTATTTACTTGTCATAACGCTTTCGTCCGATGTAAAGTTATATTTGTAATTAAATATCTCGGGGGTGCCAATCGATGAATGCTAGATTAGAAAATTTAATGCAATGGCTAAAAGAAAAAAACGTAGAAGCTGCGTTCTTAACTTCTACACCAAACGTTTTCTACATGACAAACTTCCACTGTGAACCACATGAAAGACTACTTGGTATGTTTGTATTCCAAGAAAAAGAGCCTATTTTAATTTGTCCTAAAATGGAAGAAGGCCAAGCGCGTAACGCTGGCTGGGCACATGAAATTATCGGATTTACTGATACGGACAAACCATGGGATATGATTGCAAAAGCAATTAAAGATCGTGGTATTGATGCAAATGCAGTTGCAATTGAAAAAGAACATTTAAACGTAGAACGTTACGAAGAATTAACAAAGTTATTCCCAAATGCAGCTTTCAAATCAGCTGAAGAGAAAGTTCGCGAGCTTCGCTTAATTAAAGACGAAAAAGAACTTTCTATTTTACGTGAAGCAGCTAAAATGGCAGATTATGCTGTTGAAGTTGGTGTAAATGCAATTAAAGAAAATCGTAGTGAGCTAGAAGTATTAGCAATTATTGAGCATGAATTAAAAACAAAAGGCATCCATAAAATGTCATTCGATACGATGGTATTAGCAGGTGCAAACTCTGCTCTTCCACACGGTATTCCAGGTGCAAACAAAATGAAACGCGGCGATTTCGTACTATTTGATTTAGGTGTAATCATTGAAGGTTATTGCTCTGACATTACACGTACAGTAGCATTCGGTGAACTTTCTGAAGAACAAACTCGCATTTACAACACTGTACTTGCTGGACAATTACAAGCAGTTGAAGCATGTAAACCAGGCGTTACATTTGGTGCTATCGATAATGCTGCTCGTTCTGTTATCGCAGATGCAGGTTACGGAGACTTCTTCCCACACCGACTTGGTCACGGACTTGGAATTAGCGTACACGAATATCCAGATGTAAAAGAAGGCAATGAGTCTCTATTAAAAGAAGGTATGGTCTTCACAATCGAGCCAGGTATTTACGTACCAAACGTAGGCGGCGTTCGTATTGAAGATGATATTTACATCACAAAAGACGGATCAGAAATCTTAACGAAATTCCCGAAAGAATTACAATTTGTGAAATAATAAAAAAGGTAGCGTGATCGCTGCCTTTTCTATTTCTCTACTATTTCAAATTTCTCTACAATCATTTTTGATGGATAACTCTCAAGTGTTTGAGAAGACCATACTTTTATTTTATCCCCTGTTTTTAATTGATTATATGCGTCTTTATTCTTAAAACTCAAGACTGTATGTGATGGATGCTCTTTATTCATTTGTTGTTCCATATAATTTTGCAACTCTACTTTTGTTTTAAAAGTTTTATCACTGTCAAAAAATATTGTGCCATTTCTCAATATTACATACCCTTCTTTAGGTTCTTCTTTTCCCCCTACTTGCTCTACTGTTTTCGTAGTACACGCTGATAATATGATTAGAAGTACACTTAAAAATATATGCATAGAAATTTTCATATTTCTATTCATTTTTAATCCCTCACTCTTCGCTATTTCCGCTTTAAAACCATCTTCTCTTCATACTTATCATCCCATTTAATCACAACCTCTATCGGTTCACCTTTAGATAAAGGCGCACAACTTACACAAGATGATTTCATTTCAATCCTTGCCCCTTTATGACTTTCTGACGTTTGTGTCATTGTACTAAACGCTTCATTAATAGCAATCTCTAAATTTTCAATTTCTGTATTCCCATCTCCGCCCTTATACTGAAACGTAAACATTCCATCTTCACTGTCATCCTTAATATGACCTTTATATTGTCCCGTCCAACTTTTGCTCTCGCTAGAAAAAGTAACATACGAAATCGAACAACTTCCAAAAAAGAAAATACTAATAAAAAAGAATAATGCTCTCTTCATAATGTCCCCCCCATCCAAAAGCACTTATTTCTTGTCTATTTCTTCCTCTCATTATACTATTAATATACAGAATTTTCTAAAACAGGAGGTTTACATGTTACAACAACAGTTAGCAGAAATTCGTGATAATAATTACGTAATCAATGGTGCACTCAATATTGATTCTTTAAGTTCAAGTATGCTTCAACATATCGGTGTTACTGATAGCTATTTAAGGGACAAACTCATTTACTCTACTTTTTATCATCTAATCAAGAAGGACTATATTTCACACACCCACTTACAGAAACTATTATCAGAAAGCATCAGTGAAAAATATTTATTTTATAAGATTCATTCGGATAAAGACGATGCTGTATTTACCCGTGCATTTACAACATTATTAATCGCACTCATTATTGATGCTGATACAAATCATAATTTCTTATCACAGACTGATATTTTAAATGTAAAAGATAAATTAATTCTATATATGAACAAAGAACAGGATTTCCGTGGGTATGTACAAGACCAAGGCTGGGCACATAGTATCGCTCATGCTTCCGATACATTTGAGGCACTTGTTAATAATCCTAAACTGGAAACTTCACATTACGAAGAAATACTACAAACTTTATTAAACAAAGTTTGTATCCATTCCATTTATTACAAATATGAAGAAGATGAGCGTCTCGTTTATCCGATTGTCGTAATGCTGCAAAATGGCTTGGAGGAAAAAATACTCATATTAGCCCTTCGTGATCTAGTAGCTCAATTACAAGTTCAAAAACCGACACTACATATTGACTCGTATGAATTTCTATACGGAAATATAAAATCTTTCTTGCGCAGCTTATTTTTCAAATTACGTACAATGTCTATATGTAAAAAAACTGAACGTGAAGTTGAAAAATTACTACAAGAACTTCATAAATATTATTACTAAAAAAGAAGGCCACTCAAAAAGTGCCTTCTTCTATCTCACTAATATTTATTTGAAATTTCACGATCCAAACTGAGAAAAGGTGGACAAGAAGCGCAAACGCCATACATGCTCCGCTTAAAAAAGTTAGTATAGGATGCGAATACACGTGCCCTAATCCATAGGATATCGCCACGAAAAACATTGTTATGTAAATATAAATTGCTCCATGTATTTGCCTCATATAAACCTCCTTTTCCCATATTATAACATAAATTTTCTGATTATTCACATTAATTAATTATAATCAATATTTCTCAACTGTTACGCCTCTTACAGCCGCCTTAATATATGGTGCTCCTTGTAAACCTTGTAAATCCTCTGTTTTCCCTGTTACAACTACACCGTATATTGGTAGGTCTTTTGGTTTCGTGTTTTTTATTTCTTTATAATATTGTTCAAAATAATCACTTGGTATACCTTCACTATTTTTTGCTAAATACTTCATTTGGTATAGAAATTCTTTTGAGTTTATTGTTATATCGTTTTTCATATCTTCTTTCACTTTTGAATAACTTCCTTCAAATCCAAAAACGTTTTTTGCCATTTCCGCATTTAATATCGCACCATCTTTAGGATCTTTTAACCCTACATAAAAATCGCTTTTCTTTTCATTATATGTATCCACCCAAAACCAAACTGGCTGTACACTTTTGGGAAGCATCTCAGTAATTTGTTCAGCTGTATACGATTTATCAAAAGATAAGGCTACTTCTGCAACTTTATTTTGCAAATCCCCAATATTTTTCAGATCATCCACATAATTTTTATAAGTAACGAAAGGTAAATAAAACCTCATTTCTCTTTGCATTGTTTGTACATTATAATCCGGTATGGTAACAGCCCCTCCCCCCCTTTTCTCTTCATCTAAACTAACAAGTTCACCATTGTAGTGCTTCATACTATAACCCCAGATACCTGATTCATATATATCATTTATCCATTTTACTGGTTGACCGGCTATATTTTTATAAGAGTTGTATATTACTGTACTTCCTGTCATACCGAGACTTAAATACATACTTCCACTAAAATGAATATTAGGGCCTTGAACCCTATGTAGTGCATTCATTTCTCTTTCCATTTTTCTAAACGTTTGCTGAGAAAAATAAGCTGCCCCCAAAAACAAACTTACTATAACAATAATGGACGCACAAATAGAAATAAGCCAGTTTCGCCAAAGCTGCTTCCTCTTCGCTCTCTTCATCAAAGTCTTCATCTGCTTATCATCCATATTCAAATCAAAATCCTTCCGACTCATCATTTCTCCTCCTATACAATTTTTTAAATTGATTTCTTGCACGGTACAAACTTGTTTTCACTGTTTCTTCTTTCATACTTAATAAAATGGCAATTTCCTTATAAGATAGTTCATATTCATATTTCAACAGTAAAATATGACGATAATCCTCCGTCATCGTCTCCAGTATTTCTTGTACTTCTCCTTGCAGTTCACTTGTTAAAAGCACTTCATCTAATGACTTTTGACCAATAAGAACGACCGATTCAATCGCAATTGGATTTAGTCTTTTTTCTTTTCGGTGTAAATCTCGGTGCTGATTGATCGCAACTCTAAATAGCCACGGTGTTAAATGCTCTAACGGTATTTCCTCCATAAGCAATAAAGCCTTATACAACGTATCTTGCACAATATCTTCCGCTTCTTTTCTATCTGCTCCAATCTTAATTAAGTATCCAAACACAGCTTTTGATTTCTCTATTAATAATGATTCAAACGTATCATGGCTCATTCTGCTCTCCTTTGTATATACTCAACGTTTGAGAGCGTAAAATGTATACAGCTTTTCCTTAAAATTTTTTTCAAAATAAAAAGCACATCTATTTTGATGCGCTTCTCTCCAACATACTATTCTATTATTTCATTACTTCCTTCACAACATCTTGAATCATAACAACTTCTGTTTTCATATCAACAGACGGTGTTTCTTCATCAATACATTCATACCAAAACTCTAAATGTTTTTTATCAATTTCATGATGAGAATTTTCGACAAGAGCCCCGCCTTCTCCTTGCACAGAATACCAATATAAGTACTCTTCTCCATCTCTTATTTCCCGGAAAATTGTCTCTACATACATCTTTTCGTCGTTTAATGTCAAAAGCACTTCTTTCATATTATCATTAAGAAGCTGCATCCATTCATCTACACGCTGGCTTTTACCTGGCTTGACTTTGAATCTTGTTAATTCTACGTTCATCTTTTATTCCCCCATTTTCCTGCGGACAAACAAAACATATTCTACTGGATTATGGAAGCTTAATTTACTAGCTAATTTTTGCGAGGGAATATTATCTACATTACAATCCCAGCATGGTGTAATATGATTTTGTATACACTGTTCAATGAAACGTGTTGCGACAGCTTGAGCTAACCCTTTCCCTTGATGTGCTTCATGTGTTGCAATATCAATTTCAGCAAAGCCATTCCCTCTAAATATTGAGACGCATTCGGCTACAATCATCCCATCTTGTTCTATACAAAAACCAAAGCCGTTATTTAAAAACACTTCTTTTGATCCCCAATATTCTTTATAATAATCCTCTGTAAATTCATTACTTCGTTCTATATCACTTTTATCAATACGTTTAATTTCATATGTATTTTTGTTTAATTCTATTTTTCTATCTTCAAAAACTTCTCTTTGAAATTGAAATGTCATTCGTGGGATGTTCCGAAATGCATTACTAAAACGCTCTTCTAACATCATTTCCCAATCGTCACTCGAAGTGAACAATGTAAATCTCTTCTCTGTTTTTTCAATAGCCATTTTTAAATATGCAAATAAATATTCGTTATAATTTTGATCATCCGTATCACCAAATAAATAATAGATACCATTAGCTGTACGAATTAGTCCTGCTGTTAACTTCTCGTTTGCAAAAACTTCACCATCTATCATTTGATCACATACCGCATGAGCAAAGGTTGTTGTCCTTGTATGACCTTCTAAAATCGGAAGGATTTTTCTATACTGGGCTACAGATAATTTTTTCATAATTGCTCCACTTTAATCGTATCCGCCTCTATATTTTCAAAACAAAGATTTACCGTTCTCTTGAATACTCTCGTTCTATGGATCGTGCATGCTGGAATTAAGATAGAATCATTTGGCTTTAAAACCGCCGTCTCTCCATCTTCAAAATCGATAAGTAGTTCTCCCTCTAGCACAATAAATAATTCATCCGAATTAGAATGATAGTGCCAATCATATTCACCAGTAAATACGGCGATTCGTAAACAATGATTATTTACATTTGAAACGACGAAGTTTTTATGTTGTTCTTGAATGTCCTTTGTTAATTCTAATAAATTTACAGTTTCCATCTTTCGTCCCACCCTTTCATTAGTCGTTCTTCTGAAAAACTAACTTAGTCTCCACCACCTCCGCAATCTCCTCCACTATCACTTGAGCTGCTACAATCGTTGCTACTATAATCACCAAATCCACTTGATGAGCTTGAATCGGATGAAGATTTTTTTCTCTTTTTTCTTTTCCTATTTCTCTTACTTTCATAACTAGGCCATACTTTATGAAAGAATATAACGAATAAAACCAATTCTATTACAACAAGGATAAAAACTAGACTACTCTCAATAATATTAGGAGTTATCTCAAAACTGTAAAACAGTCCAAATGAATACATACACAAAATCACATACAGAGCCATACAAATATACCGAAATGTTTTTTCTATCATAATGACTACTTTTTTTGAAAGAGGTATGTTCTGTTCCTGTTTTTTCTTTATATACTTTTGTCTTTTAGCTTGCTTTTTCTTCCTATTTTTACTCCCCATTGAATCCCCTCTATCGACTTTCATTTTTCATTTAATTCCAAATTATCACAAAAAACAACATCATAACAAGCTATATCTCTCGTAAAGTTTTATTTACTTTTTGTAAAGTTTCATTTACTTTTTACCTATAAATGGATATTATAAAAGTAACAAATTTACAAAAAGGAGACTTTGTATATTTGATTAAAAATAAAGTGAAACAATTCCGCGTCGTTAGAGACATCACCCAAGAGCAATTAGCTTCCTCTGTTCAAATCACTAGACAATCCCTCATCGCTATCGAGAAGAATAAATACAACCCAAGTTTAGAATTAGCATTGAAATTATGTGAGTTTTTCGGCTGTAAAGTAGAAGATTTATTTCAATTAGATAAAACTGGGGAGGAAAAAGAATGAAAAATACTTTTAATCAAGAGTTCATTTCGCATCTTACCATTTTGTTGTTAGGATCGACTTTTCTTTATTTCAATAGTAGTGATGAAGAAAAGATTCGTTCCGTCCTTCTATTCGCTGGCGTTTACATACTCTTAGCCTTGGTACTATTAGTAGTGAAACGAATATTCTTTAAGAAAAAAAAGAACGATGCAGAGAAATATCCATTACCTGAGATGGATGAAAGAATCGAGAAGATGAGTTTAAAACTTATGGCGCAAATTTTCGGTCTGTCTCATTTAATTGGCTCTGCGATACTATTTGTTTTATATATCACTAACGAAAATTCGACGATACGAGTAGAGTATGCCTTATATTACTTGTTCGGCATTCTTTTCTTTACAATGATGTTCGGATTAAAGATTGTAAAGAAACTAGACAATTAATCTAAATAAAAAGCCCCTCCTTACGAAAGGAGGGGCTTACATGTATTTCTATTATGATAAAGCAGGAGCTTTTTCAAGTAGCTCTTTTGCATCAGCATATTGTAAGCCGTGTGCTTCTGCCACTGCTTCGAATGTTACATAGCCATCTAATGTGTTAATACCTTTTAATAATGCAGAGTTGCCTAAGCAAGCGTCTTTATAGCCTTTGTTAGCAATTTGTACTGCATATGGTACTGTTACGTTTGTTAATGCAAGAGTTGATGTACGTGGCACCGCACCTGGCATATTTGCAACTGCATAATGAACAACGCCATGTTTCTCATAAGTTGGGTTGTCATGAGTTGTAATACGGTCAGTTGTTTCGAAAATACCACCTTGGTCAATCGCGATATCTACAACGACAGAACCTGGTTCCATTGATTGAATCATTTCTTCTGTTACAAGTTTTGGCGCTTTTGCACCTGGGATTAATACTGCACCGATTACAAGATCAGATTCTCTTACAGCTTCTGCAATGTTATACGGGTTAGACATTAACGTTTTCACTTGGTTTCCGAAAATGTCATCTAATTGACGAAGACGTTCTGCACTTAAGTCGATGATTGTTACATCTGCACCTAAACCTACTGCAATTTTCGCTGCGTTTGTACCAGCTTGACCACCGCCGATAATTGTTACTTTACCGCGTTTCACCCCTGGAACACCTGCAAGTAAAATACCTTTACCACCTTTGTTTTTCTCAAGGAACTGTGCACCGATTTGCGCAGACATACGACCAGCTACTTCACTCATTGGTGCAAGTAATGGTAAAGAACGATTGTCTAATTGTACTGTTTCGTATGCAATTGATACCACTTTGTTATCAATTAATGCTTTCGTTAATTCTGGCTCTGGAGCTAAGTGTAAGTATGTGAATAAAATTAAACCTTCGCGGAAATAACCGTATTCACTTTCAACTGGCTCTTTTACCTTCATAACCATATCTTGATTCCATGCTTCTTCAGCAGTTTCAACAAGTTTCGCACCAGCTTGTACGTATTCTTCATCTGTAAAGCCTGATCCTACACCTGATCCTTTTTGAACAAAAACTTCATGACCATTTTGTACTAAATGTACAGCTCCCGCTGGCGTCATTGCCACGCGGTTTTCATTGTTTTTAATTTCTGTTGGAATACCGATACGCATTATTAGTTCCCCCTTGAGTTATGAAATGACCCCTGAATCATTTTTTAAAGCGCTTTCTATACTCTTATATTCTAACATAATATCTCAATATTTGACAAAAAAATAATACAAGTTTTCCGATAGATTTAATCTTACATGAAAGGACAGTATTATCCGTACCTCTCAGTATCAAGGATAAACTGTCCAATTATTCGAAACTTCACTTTATTTAATTCTATCGATGTCTATGAATAACATCAACAGCGCCTGTTACTTCAATAATCGTGCCAGTAATCATATCAGAATCGTCCTCACATAAAAACGAAATGGTTCTTGCGATATCTTCCCCTGTTCCAGATCTACCAATTGGTGTGTTACTACCTTTCAGATTTCGTGCTTCTTCAATCGTTGCCTCTTTCATTTCACCAATTATATCACCAGGACATACCATATTCGCAGTAATACCGTATTCAGCTTCTTCGTATGCGACTGTTTTCGTTAAAGAAACAAGTCCGACTTTCGCAGCTGCAAAGGCTGAACGATAAATCCATCCAGGCGCGCTATCTGCCCCTTGAAATCCATAGTTAATAATACGGCCAAATTGCTGGTTTCTCATAATCGGTACGACAAGTTTTAATAAATGAAACACCGCTGTTAAATTACCCTGGATCATTTCATTCCATTCGCTTTCTTCGTAATCGACTAATTTTTTCCTTTCAAATACGTAAGGACCAGCATTATTAATTAAGAAGTCAATTTTGCCAAAACGGCTCATCGCTTCTTCTACTATTTTATGTAAATCTTCCTTTTTCGTGACATCAGCTTGCACGAACTGTAGACGTTCTTCCATATTTTTATATGTTTCTTTCATTGTTTCCATAGCACTTGTATCGCTATGATATGTTACTGTTACTGAATATCCTTTATCCAATAACTTTTCTGTTACTTGCTTTCCTAAACCTTTCGTACCGGCTGTAATGAGCGCGTGTCTCACAAACATGCCTCCTTTTAAATTGCTATACTCCATATGTAACAAGTTCTCGCTTCAATTACAACTAAAATGAATTAAGGCAAAGTTTTCAAAATTCTGTAACGTTTCCGACAAGCACATTACCAAAATTTGTTTTATAATAAAGTTGTAAACGGTAATAAAAATGATTGGGAGGAATTTACTATGAATAATACATATACAAATATTTTAATTGCGGTGGACGGTTCTAAAGAAGCAGAAAAAGCCTTTAAAAAAGCAATTCAAGTTGCAAAACGAAACAACGCAACATTAACAATTGCTCATATCGTTGATGTAAAAGCATACTCAGCAGTAGAGGCTTATAGCCGCGCAATTGCTGAACGTGCAAATCTATTTGCAGAAGACTTATTAGAAGACTACAAAAAAACTGCGCTTGAAGCTGGTCTTGAAAAAGTGGAAACTGTATTAGAATTTGGTAATCCTAAATCTAAAATTTCAAAAGAAATCGCTCCAAGCCATAAAGTGGATTTAATTATGTGTGGTGCAACTGGTTTAAATGCTGTAGAACGTTTCCTAATTGGTAGCGTCTCTGAACATATTATTCGCTATGCGAAATGCGATGTCCTTGTTGTTCGTGGTGACGAGGAGCAAGGTGATCTTTAATTTATAAATAAAACACCAAGTCCACATAGGCTTGGTGTTTTTCATTTCACATACTTCACTATAAATACAAGACAAGCTACAACAACAACGGTACCTGCCAACACATACGGCGGAAGGAATTTCAAAGACCATAGCGCCATCATTATCGTCGCAACAGTTAAGTACGTTTGCTTTGCATCTTCTGTCATTTTTTTACGAAGTAAGAAAACATACACATAACCGATTGGCGGCGTAATGAAGCAAAGAACATATATAATTTTTGATTTTAAATACCACTTTTGTTCACCAAGTTTCTTTATGTCTTCTTCTATTCTCTTACTCTCTTGTTCTCTCACTTCTTCTTCAATCGGATCTTCCTCTTCTCCTCGCCTTTCTTTCATATAAGGAAGAAAGTGCATGAAAAAATAACATGCAAATACAATTGCCCAAAATTTAATATCCAATCTTTCTAGTGGAATATGCTCACTAAAAAATGCAGCAGCAATCACTAAAGAAAAACAATACGTTGTCATCCAAAATGAACGTTTTCTCTTTTTCCGTTCTATTTCTTTTTTATCTTTTACTTCTTGTACTTTCTTTTTTCTAGAAAGCCATACAGAAATACAGCAATCTACTACAAATAGAGTAAAGATAAATATCGCAACGTGTATTGTTTCTACATTCTCAAATGAAAATACTTCTGGGAATGCAGCGTGTAATACAATTAGCGTGTACAAAATTAACCCTACAAAATAAAGTGAAACTTTAATCAGTGGGGGTTTTGTTCATCCCCCACTGATTATTAGTTGAACCAATCGGGCTTTTACGGGCAGTTGATCCCCCACCTAACTTCTTTGCTTTCGCTGAATTTTGAGGTGGGGGTCTTACTGCCCGTTAATGCGGGATAAAATCTAGTTAAAACATACAAAAAAATATGGGGGGAGGGACATATGAATCAACAAGTAGAACAAGCAGAATTAAAATACCGCACACCACTTTATCCAATAGTTCCAATCGTAGCTTTCTCACTCAATTTCCTTACATTTGTTAGTTTAGCTTTCATTCCAGATCAGAGAATTGCTCTTTATTGCGGGGTTCCATTTATGATCATTTGTTACATTTTATACCGAGTTAAAGTTTCGGAAAGTTGTCACATTTGAGCAAAAAAGAAATATAACTTAGGTAACAAACTGAATATATTAAAAATTCAGTATTTTTCCTTATGATAAGATAATTTTTTTCTATTTATTGGGTATGTTGGTATAACTTTATTTATCTTAAAATTCCCACAATCACGTTTTTATCTGGAAAATAGTTTACAATGTTATCAAGTTACAAATGATATTCACCTTAAAAAGCGTGCATTTGTGTCTATTTTTTAACAATATGACAAAAACTATTGCCTTCTATAAATTAATAGGTTTATATTGTTTTATTGGCATAGTTTCAATCCAAGGAGAAAGGAGATTTTCAATCGTGCAACTAAAGAAAACGTTTTGGAAGTTGGCTTCGCTTCTTCCGTTATCATTACTTCTGTTCCTCGGTGGCTGTGATAAAAAACTCGCAGTATTAAATCCGCAAGGACCTGTTGCAAAAGCACAGTATGATTTAATTGTTTGGTCATTCTTGCTTATGTCATTAATTATCGCAATTGTATTCATCTTGTTTACAGTCATCTTGATTCGTTATCGTGAAAAACCAGAGAATATGGACTATGAGCCACCTGATCAACATGGTAACACATTATTAGAAATCATTTGGACGATTATTCCTGTTATTATCGTTATCGCATTATCGATTCCAACAGTTAAAGCAACTTATGCTTCGGAAGAGGTTCCGCAAGAGTCCAAACATATTAAACCAGTTGAAATTTATGTTACATCTGCAAACTGGAAATGGTTATTTAGTTACCCGGAGGAAAAAATTGAAACCGTTAACTATTTAAACATCCCAGCTGGTGTACCAATTCAATTTAAGCTGACTTCTGTCGGTCCAATGAATGCTTTCTGGGTACCAGAACTTGGTGGTATGAAGTATACAATGGATGGCATGATCATGGACTTATATTTACAAGCTGACAAGCCAGGTTCTTACCTAGGTCGTAGTTCGAACTTCTCTGGTGAAGGATTCACTCACATGGAGTTCGAAGTTGAAGCAAAAACTAAAGAGAAATATGATAAGTGGGTAAAAGAAGTACAAGAAACTGCCCCTAAATTATCAGAAAAGAAATACAACGAAATTATTAAACCTGGTGTAGTGGGGCGTATGACGTTCTCTAGTCACCACTTAAGTTATGTAGATCCAAAATCACTTGAATATTGTGATTACAACTACTACAAAAACAAAAAATAATAGCTATTATTCCAACAGATTGGAGTGAACACAGTGAAGCTTGATGAATTTTTTGTCACAGGTGACCCGATTATTTACGGAGCTGACGCTTCTATCGTTCTTGTGACATTAGCGATTCTTTTCGTACTAACAAAGTACAAAAAATGGAGATGGCTTTGGGATGAATGGTTGACAACTGTTGACCATAAAAAAATAGGAACCATGTATATTATCTCTGCCGTTATAATGTTATTCCGTGGTGGTATGGATGGTTTAATGATCCGTGCACAGTTAACATTCCCAGAAACAACTTATTTAAACGCTGAACACTATAACGGAATCTTTACAACACATGGTACAGTAATGATTCTTTTCATGGCAATGCCATTCGTTATGGGATTAATGAACCTTGTAGTACCATTACAAATTGGTGCTCGTGACGTTGCATATCCGTTCTTAAATGCTTTAAGTTTCTGGTTATTCTTTGTCGGAGCAATGTTATTCAACATCGCTTTCGTAATCGGTGGTTCTCCAGACGCTGGGTGGACTTCTTACTTCCCAATGGCAGGTACAGAGTTTACTTCTGGTGTAGGAAATAACTACTACGCAATTGCATTACAGATTTCAGGTCTCGGTACGTTAATGACAGGTATTAACTTCCTAGTTACTATTTTAAAAATGCGTACACCTGGCATGAAATTAATGAGAATGCCAATGTTTACTTGGTCAATCTTAATTACAACAATTATCATTATTTTCGCTTTCCCAGTATTAACAGTTGCTCTTGCATTAATGACATTTGACCGTCTATTCGATGCTCACTTCTTTACGATGGCGAGCGGCGGTATGCCGATGTTATGGGCCAACCTATTCTGGGTATGGGGTCACCCTGAAGTATATATCGTTATTTTACCGGCATTCGGTATTTTCTCTGAAATCATTAGTACATTCTCACGTAAACGTCTATTCGGTTACAGTGCGATGGTGTACTCGATGGTTGCAATTTCTTTACTAAGTTTCGTCGTATGGCTTCACCATTTCTTCACTATGGGTGCAGGTCCAGCGGTTAACTCATTCTTCTCGATTTCGACAATGGCGATTTCGATTCCAACCGGTGTTAAGATCTTTAACTGGTTGTTTACACTGTATAAAGGACGTATTCGTTTTACAGTTCCAATGCTTTGGTCATTGGCATTTATTCCAAACTTCGTAGTTGGTGGAGTTACAGGGGTTATGCTTGGAATGGCAGCAGCTGATTATCAATACCATAACAGCTACTTCCTAATTGCTCACTTCCACTACGTATTAATCGCAGGTACAGTATTCGCTATGCTTGCTGGATTCACATACTGGTATCCAAAAATGACAGGTCATATGTTAAATGAACGCCTAGGTAAATGGACATTCTGGATCTTTATGAGCGGATTTAACATCTGTTTCTTCCCAATGTACTTCTTAGGTTTAGACGGTATGACTCGTCGTATGTACACTTACTCTGAAAGTCTTGGATGGGGCTGGCTAAACCAAATCGCATCTGTTGGTGCTGTAATGATGGCTATTGGCTTCCTAATCCTTTGCTATAACGTAATTTGGAGTGCACGTCACGGTGAGCGTGACACAACTGGAGATCCATGGGACGGCCGTACACTTGAATGGGCAACTCAATCTCCTGTACAACATTACAACTTCGCGAAACTTCCTGAAATTAAAGAAGCTGATGCTTTCTGGTTCATGAAAAAACGTGGAGAAACAATTACACCAACAGCAGATGAATTAAAACCAATTCACATGCCAAGTAATTCTGGCGTGCCTATTATTGCGTCTTTATTCTTCGGTCTTGCAGGTTTTGCATTAGTATTTAGCTGGTTCTGGATTGCAGCAATCGGTGGTATTGGTATTTTAGGTTGCTTAATCTATCGTTCATTCGATTATGATGATGGCTACTACGTAAGCGTTGATGAAATTAAAGAAACAGAACATATAGCATGAGAGGTGAAATGACATGGCGGCTTTAGATAAAAGCTTACCTTTGGAATATCAATCCGAGCAAAGCAGGTTGAACATCCTAGGATTCTGGATTTTTCTTGGGGCTGAAATTATGCTGTTCGCAACACTTTTCGCCTCTTATCTAGTCCTTGCTGGTCGTACGGCAGATGGCCCAACACCAGCGCAACTGTTTGAACTTAAAACGCTTTTAATTCAAACACTACTACTTTTAACAAGTAGTTTCACATGTGGTATCGCAATTCATGAAATGCGTAAACACAATCAAAAAGGAATGTTAGCTTGGTTTATCCTGACTTTACTTTTAGGTGCAGGCTTCCTATTCTTTGAAATTGAAGAATTCATTTTGTACGTTGGTGAAGGTGCAACGATTCAAACAAGTGCTTTCTTATCGGCATTCTTCGTTCTTCTTGGAACGCATGGTGCCCACGTAACAGGTGGTATCATCTGGGCAACTTGTGTTATTATCCAAATTTTAAAACGAGGTTTAACACCAGTTACAGCTCGTAAAGTATTTATTATCAGCTTATACTGGCATTTCCTTGATCTTGTTTGGGTCTTTATTTACACACTAGTTTACTTGAACGGGATGGTGGCGTAAATGGGTCAAAATAACAACCAAGCAAACGGGCGTGGGCATAGCGGATTCCCATGGTCACACGTTTTCGGATTTATTTTATCGCTTGCACTAACGTTTCTAGCTTTATACGTGGCACTTTATACACCCCTGCCACTTTCAACGATATTAACAACTATTATCATAATGGCTGTTGCGCAAGCTTTATTACAATTAATTATGTTCATGCATTTAAAAGAAGGAGAAGGAAGCATTCAAATCCTTACAATGATATACAGTTTCTTCGTTGCAGCTGCAACAGTTGGTCTTACTGTATGGATCTTCTTCTCAATGTAATTTGCATGAAAAGACTGCTGGGATTCCTCAGCAGTCTTTTTTTATCCCGCATTACCGAGCAGTAAGGCCCCCACTGATTAAAGTTTCACTTTATCCCCTCCCCTATTACATCCACATTACGGAATTAACAACAAAATCATGCAAAATATACTTATTATGACAAATGTTAAGAAAACTCTTTCTTTATGAAATCGAAACCATATCCGTTGCTTTTCTTCCTATTATATGGCTAAATAGTTACTATATTTATTTGAAGGGAGAGAACGCAATGGAACATCATTCTTCTGTTCTATCACTTATGGTTGTCGTCGCAATCGCGTTTTTCGTTCCCCTTTTGTTACAGCGCTTTAAATTAAAAGCACTTCCTGTCGTTGTTGCAGAAATTATCGCAGGAATCTTTGTAGGTAAAAGTGGATTTAACATCATTGAGCCAGATATGTGGCTTCAAGTCTTATCAACACTAGGGTTTATCTTCCTGATGTTTTTAAGTGGTTTAGAAATTGACTTTTCGATCTTTAAACAAAAAGGGAAAAAGAATACGACAAACGAACCGAACACATTTCAAGCAGCAAGCATTATCTTCTTGTTTATTTTCATTTTATCTTATGCCCTATCATTAATATTCGTATGGCTAGGATTCGTAGACAATGCAATGTTCATGACTTTAATTATTTCAACTATTTCTTTAGGTGTTGTCGTACCAACATTGAAAGAAAATAACTTAGGAAAAACCGCAATCGGGCAAATCATTTTATTAGTCGCTGTTATTGCAGACTTAGTTACAATGATTTTACTCGCTGTATTCGTCGGATTAAATTCCGAAAGTGGCCAAAGCATGTGGCTTCTACTTCTTCTATTCGGTGCTGGTATTGTAATTTACTTTGTCGCAAGACGTTTTAAAAATATTCCATACCTAGAAAGCTTAAAAGCCGGTAGTGTACAAATTGATACACGAGCTGTTTTTGCACTCATCTTAATATTAGTTGGATTATCTGAATCTGTTGGGGCAGAAAATATTTTGGGAGCCTTTTTAGCAGGTGTACTCGTATCTTTATTATCACCAAATGAAGATATGGTTGAAAAACTTGATTCCATCGGATATGGCTTCTTCATTCCTATTTTCTTCGTAATGGTTGGTGTAAATCTAGAAGTATGGTCTATTTTTAACGAGCCTTCTAGTATGCTAATGATCCCAATTCTAATTGTGGGACTCTTTATTTCAAAACTGTTGCCATCACTCGTCTTACGAAAATGGTACCCACGCAATATCGTACTCGGAAGTGCTATTTTGTTAACATCAACACTTTCTTTAGTTATTGCGGCTGCACAAATCGGTGAAAAGCTAGACATCATTAGCCCAAGTTTATCAGCATCTCTTATTTTAAGTGCAGTTATTACTTGTATTTTTGCACCTATATTATTTAAAAAGATGTTTCCAAAAGTGGAAACACCAAAACCGAAAGTATCTATTATTGGTGCAAGCAGAATTACCCTTCCGTTATCACTTGATTTAAAACGTGAGGATTATGACGTAACACTATATATGATACGTCAAAATAAAATAAATGATGAGGAAGCGAAATCTCATGACTTCCCTATTGTAAAATTAGATGAGATTACTATTCAATCTTTAATGGAGCAACAAGCTTTCGAAGCAGACCGTGTTGTTGTTGCGACAAGTGATGATGAACAAAACTTATTATTAGCAGAACACGCAAAAGAATTAAGTGTTGAACACGTCATTGCAAGTGTAGAAGATCCCCTTCTACAAGAAAAAGCGACTCAAGAACATATCGCTGTATTCTCGACTATTAACTCTACACGTATTTTATTACGTGCACTTATTGATAAACCGAGTCTCGTTCGCTTGATTACAACAGCAAATGAAACGGTGCGTGGGGTTGAACTACGAAGTAATAAATATAACGGCTTAGCACTTCGTCGCCTTCCGTTTCTAGGTGATGTACTTGTCATTCAAATTTACCGTGGTAATAAAGCATTAATACCACATGGTGATACGAAGTTACAGCATGGCGATACTTTACTTGTAACGGGTTCAAAAGAACATATTGATACAATGAAAAACATATTAGAATAGAAAATGCCCCTCACATAAATGAGGGGCATTTTTTCAATTTCATATGGTAAAATGTTACTATCACATATTATGGGGATGGATCACATTATGTCTATTGTAACTTTAGCTCTATTATTATTAGCGGAAGTACTCGTTGCCATTATTCTCATCGGTGTTAGCATTGAAATTTGTAGTTACGGCTGGAAAAAATCAAATGGCGTCAAATACACTTGTCTTTTGCTTTCGCTCCTTATCGGAACTGCTAGCATACTCGGACTTTTCGCTGCACCCGCATATTTCTTCTTACAACTTATAGAAAAGGGCTTATAAGAAAGGATGATATTATGATTACAGTGAAACATATTGATGCATCTGAAACATACTTATTACGTCAAAAGGTTTTGCGTCCCAATCAATCATTAGAAGATTGTAAATACGATTCAGATTACGAAACAGACGCTTTTCATTTAGGTGCATTTTTATATGATGAACTTGTTAGTATCGCCTCTTTCTCTAAAGAAATACATCCTGATTTACAAGCTGGTACCCACTATCGTCTACGAGGAATGGCAACATTACCTAATTTCCGAAACCAGCATGCTGGCAGCTCCTTAATCCGTAAAGCTGAACAAGTCCTCCAAGAACGCGAAGCAAATATTCTATGGTGTAATGCCCGAATTACCGTAGCGGATTATTACAAACGATTAGACTTCCATGAGCATGGTGAAATCTTCGAGATTGATCCAATAGGACTACATAAAGTAATGTATAAAGAAATATAAGAAAAGCTTTCTGCATATTGCAGAAAGCTTTTCTTATATTTCATTTTCACTTTTTATTTTTTTCATATATATGTATATAAACAAACTAGGAATTAAAAAACAAGCAAACATAATAAGTCCTGTTATACCAATTTCCTTTATCGAAATGTCCGGTGTTACAATGATACAAATAGCTAACAGTCCAATAACAATCCCTACTGGAATTAATAATAGTTTCATGAAATAACTACGAGATACTCCCCCTGTATGCTCATACACTTCCACCGAATTTTTTAAGTTTAAAAAGTTAATAACTATTATCCCGCCCATAAATACCATTAATAAATCCGAAACACTTTCATACCCTGCCCCTTGCAAGACGTAACGGTAAAAAACAATGCCTAGTATGACGACATTTTGTAAGATGAAAGCCAATCTAATATGTTTTAATCCCTCAATCATTAAACGTTCATCTTTCACGATTTTCACCCTATCACTCCTTTTCCTCCCAAAACAAATCATTCAATGTTTTATCTACTGCATAACAAATTTTCAAACATAAATCTAAAGATGGATTGTATTTCCCCTTCTCAATTAAACTAATTGTTTGCCTTGTGACGCCTACTTTTTCTGCTAATTGTTGTTGTGTTAAATCTAACTGAACACGTGCGACTTTTATTTTACTTACAGCCATTCATGTTCCTCCTCTGCCTTTATTGTAACATATATATTCCATTAAGTAATTTATATTTTACGTAATTGATTTGTTTTTTTCACTTTATTATACACAAAAAAGGAGCCTCTCATAAGAAGCCCCCTTTCCTATCTCTATACTATAAGAATAAATGACATCCAAATAAAATTGTAAATAAATATAGTAACGGATGTACTTCCATCCCTTTCCCCTTCACAATTTTTAATACTGGATACACTAAAAATCCAATTGCAATTCCATTTGCAATACTAGACGTTAACGGAATACCAACGAAAATTAAAAATGCTGGTAATGCATCTTCAAATTCATTCCAATTAATATCACGAATGCTTTGTGCCATTAAACTACCTACAATAATTAATGAAGGAGCTAATAGCAGCTACACTTGATAAAGACGCGATAACAGGGCTGAAAAATGCCGTTATAATCGTTAGACCAACAACTACAATACCTGTTAATCCAGTTTTACCACCTGCAGCAATACCAGCTGACGATTCAATCGTTGCTGCTGTTGGGCTTGTTCCGAAGATAGAACCTGTCGTTCCGCCAATCGCATCTGCAATAAACGCTTTGCCAAAACGTTTCTCTGTATTATCTGTAATTAAACCAGCTTGTTTAATTAAACCGAGTAATGCACCTGTCGTATCAAATAAAAGTACAAGTAAAAATGAAAATACAACACCATATAATCCATACTGAATTACATCTGAAAAAGCATTGATTGGATTTGAAACGATAATACCCTCTGGTAAATGAGGCATCGCCACAATTTTATCCTCAAACTTCAGTTGCCCCGTAAAGAAGGTGATAATTCCTGTCACAATCATACTAATAAATAATGCACCACTCACACGTAATACCATTAATACTGCCGCTAAAATTAAACCAATTAAAGTTAAAATAACGGCTGGAGAATGAAAATCACCAATCGTAACTAAGTTAGATGGATGATCCACGATAATTCCAGATAGACGTAATCCAATAAAAGCAATAAATAGTCCAATTCCACCTGCAATTGCATGTTTTAAACTGTCAGGAATTGCGATAATTAGCTTTTGCCTAAATGAAGTGAAAGATAATAAAAGAAAAATGATACCTGTTACAAATACTGCCGAAAACGCAATGACATACGTAATCCCCTCTGCCTGTTGAACGACAGAATAAGCAAAATATGCATTCATCCCCATAGCTGGAGCAATAACAATTGGATAGTTAGCTAAAAACGCCATACATAGCGTCCCAATAACTGTCGCAATAATAGTTGCCGTAAACGCTTGATCAAATGGTACACCTGCATCAGATAATATTTTCGGATTGATGACAAGAATATACGCAAATGTAAAAAAAGTTGTGATGCCCGCTAAAAGCTCTTGCTTCACAGAAGTGTTATATTTTTGTAATTGAAACATGGCTATGTACCCTTCCTACACCTGAATTATTATCACACATTCTTTTCTTACTAGTATGTGAGAAAATATAATACTTAATCTTAACAATCAATAAAAAGAAGAGTCAATATATTCTCTAATAGTAAGAATTTTAAGTTTAAGTCTGACAAGTTCAGATGTAGTACAGTTCATTTTGATTATTTTTGTAGCATAACAGATAGGAATGTTTTATAATTTGAAATAGTTAAATATTTAGGTAGCTCATTCTACAAGGGGGATTCTTCTTATGCAGCACACAAACAAATCTGGAACTTTAAATCGAGGTTTAAAAGAACGACATATTACTTTAATGTCACTCGGTTCGGCTATTGGCGTTGGGCTATTTTTAGGATCTGCTTCTGCTATTAAACTAGCTGGTCCTTCCATCTTACTAGGTTATATGATCGCTGGACTCGTTATTTTTTTCATTATGCGAGCGCTCGGAGAAATGGCAATTGAACAACCGGTTGCCGGCTCTTTTAGTAAATATGCTAATGATTATATCGGCCCACTTGCTGGCTATATTACTGGTTGGAACTACTGGTTCTTATGGGTTGTTACTTGTATGGCTGAAATTACAGCGGCTGGAATTTACATGCAGTACTGGTTCCCAGATATCCCGCGCTGGACTTGGGCACTACTCGCTCTATTATTAATGAGCGCTTTCAACTTCTTATCAGTAAAAGTATTTGGAGAACTTGAGTTTTGGTTTGCTCTCATTAAAATTGTCACAATTATCTGTATGATAGTGATTGGCTTTGGTATTATTCTATTCGGATTTGGAAATGGCGGCGTTGCAACTGGTATTTCAAATCTTTGGGAACATGGGGGCTGGTTCCCAAATGGCTTCTCTGGATTATTGCTTTCCTTACAAATGGTATTATTCGCTTATTTAGGCGTTGAACTAATTGGTGTTACAGCTGGTGAAGCTCAAAACCCGAAGAAAACACTCGCAAAAGCTATCGATAACGTATTTTGGAGAATCCTAATCTTTTACGTCGGGGCATTATTCGTTATGATGGCAATTTATCCATGGAACGAACTTGGCGAGAAAGGAAGTCCATTCGTATTAACATTCCAACAAATCGGCATTGCAAAAGCAGCAGGTATTATTAACTTTGTTGTATTAACAGCTGCACTTTCTTCTTGTAACGGTGGTTTATTTAGTACAGGGCGTATGCTATTTACACTAGCACAACAAAAGAAAGCACCTGAACGATTTGGACGTTTAAATAAAAATGGCATTCCAAGTCAAGGTATTATAGCAACGGCTATCGTTTTACTTGTTGGTGTTATATTAAACTACCTTGTGCCTGCAAAAGTGTTTACATGGCTGACTAGTATTTCAACTTTCGGGGCAATTTGGACTTGGGGTATAATATTAGTCGCTCAAATTAAATTCCGTAAAGGATTACCAACTGAGAAAAAAGACAAGCTAACGTATAAAATGCCTTTACATCCATTAAGCTCTTACTTCTCACTTGGCTTCCTTGCACTTGTACTATGTATTATGGCGTATTCAGAAGATACACGAATTGCATTAATCATTGGCCCAATTTGGCTTATCGGCTTAGCTATCGTGTATTACATGAAAGGATTTCATAAGATTGATGAAACACCTAATTCAAAGATTAGTTAAACAAGCTATCCCTTCCTTATTAATTGGAAGGGATTTTTTATTGTCTATATAAATATTTCTCAACAAAATTCACGGTATTTTTACAATTTTTTAATATTTTTTACGTTTTCTGTCTTTATTTTTTCAGAAAAATAAATTACATTATTAAAGCACATATATTTATTATTAGGGGGATTCTTCTATGAAGAATAAAAAATGGATTACATTTTCTTTAGCAACAGCAATTACACTTAGTATGGGGAGTTCGTTCATACCGTCTACTTATGCCGAAAGCTCTGTAGACCCAGCTCCTGAAATTGCTGCAAAGGTTGTAAATCAAAACAATGGGAAAAAAGTATTATTCGATAATACGCACGGTCAAACTGCCGGGACGGCTGATTGGGTTATTGATGGCGGCTTTTCTGATTTTGGAAACGGCATTGCCCAAAACGGATATCATGTAAAAGAACTTCGTAAATCAGCACCTATTACATACGAAGATTTAAAAAACTACAATGTGTTTATCGTTCCAGAAGCTAATATTCCTTACAAAAAATCTGAACAAGACGCAATGTTACAATACGTGAAAAATGGCGGCAGTATTTTCTTCATTGCCGATCATTATAATGCAGATCGTAATAAAAACCGCTGGGACTCCTCAGAAGTGTTCAATGGATATAGACGCGGGGCATGGGATAATCCAGCAAAGGGAATGTCTAATGAAGAAACAACTTCACAAGCTATGCAAGGAGTAGAAAGCTCTGATTGGCTATCCGATAATTTCGGTATTCGCTTCCGTTACAATGCACTTGGTGATGTTTCAGCTAAAAATATTGTCTCACCTGCGCAATCATTCGGAATTACAACTGGCGTTTCATCTGTAGCAATGCATGCCGGCTCTACCCTTGCGATTACAAATCCAAAACTAGCGAAAGGCCTTGTATATCTTCCAGAAAATCCATCAAAATGGAATAACGCTGTTGATAGCGGCGTTTATAACGGTGGTGGCGTTGCAGAGGGGCCTTATGCTGCTATTTCGAAAGTTGGTCTTGGAAAAGCTGCCTTTATTGGTGATTCTTCTCCTGTTGAAGATGCCTCGCCAAAATATGTTCGCGAAGACTCAGGTCAAACAAAGAAAACTTATGATGGTTATAAAGAAGAAAACGATGCTGTTCTATTAGAAAACATCGTGAATTGGTTAGCGAAACAAGAAACATTTACAAGCTTAGATCAAGTGAGTGGTTTACAGCTTGATGCACCTACAGCTCTACAAACATTTGAACAACCAAGTTTATCAACAGAACCACAACCAGAACCTTGGAGCGCACCAAGTCAAGGTTACCAGTGGTTCAATACAAATACTTTCAAACCAGGTTCATACGGCTATAACGGTGCAGTGACAACGAGTGATTACGTAATTACGCACCCTAGCATTCTACCAAACAATGAAGTGTTCCAAATGAAGATTCAAGTAAATAACTTATTACCAAATACAACGTACAATAATTATTCTTTAGGTATATTCACAACTGGCGGAACACAGGTGGCAAAAGTTCAAAATACAAATGGCACTTGGCCATCTTCTTTCGGATATAGCAGTGCATTCTCTTTCATCACAAATAGCCAAGGATCTGCTGAAAAAATTGTGAATGTACAACTTGATCCAAATACAACTGGACAAGCAACACTTCGTCTACGTCAAAATACGACAGCGAAATATAGTGAAACTGTAACGATTAATAAAAAATAATGAAAAAGGCAATCCGAATATGGATTGCCTTCTTTTCACTTCTCTTCTTTTGAGAAAAACATTCTTGAAATAACGATACCTATACTACCAACGATTAAGAATAACACCGCCCTGATCATCATCGACACTTCTGGTAAGTCGAGAAGGAATAACTTCCCTACTGTTACTACTAATACAACTAAGCCAGCATATAATATTTCGTTCATCTGTCTATAACGACCAAACCAAACTGCAAATAACGCATATACCATCCATAATAACGATACAGATACGCTAATTATACTTCCATCTGTAGAAAGAACTTCACCGATTCTAGTAATTGTAATAAATACAATAACCATTAATGAGTAGAGCGCTATAGAGTACACATATTTACCAAAACTCGCTAGCACTTCTTTCGCTTGTCTCATGCAATAATAGAACGTTCCTATTAAAATAATATGAGCGACAAACCCTGCTGAAATGAAATGATCAAACGGGCTAAAAATCGTCTGCACCATTCCAATAGCATAAATCGTTGCACTTACATATAATTTAATATTTTGCTTTACTTTAATAGCAGTAACCATACCGAGGAAACCTTGTAACAATAATACGATCGCTGCATTCACCAAACTATACTCGTATAAAATCGCTAAACTAAATGATCCCATTGCAAAGCCAAATATTAGATTTGAAAATACCGAATGTTTATTCTTCCTATATTCAAGTACAAACATAACAGCATGCACAAATGCACTTATAACTAATCCCCACGTTGTAAATTCAGGAATTTGAGAAATGGCTAAAATAAAGAAAACTGCATTCGCACTAAATATCGCCAATCGTGCTTCTTGTATAAAACTTCTCTCTGAAAACATATGCCAAAATAATAGTAAATGAATTGCACCGTATACAAATGTTAACTGTACTTGCACATTCTCTACTAATATTGACATAACAACAAAGAAGACAAATAGGACAATTGCCGCAACAACATAAGAAATCATATACAAGTACTTATAAAGGTTTCTCAATGCATACCATAATAGGCTAATTGTTAATATCGTCTCATAACTAAAGAAAATATACGTATTAGGAGTCGTACTATTTAACAAGAAAGGAACAAAAAATGCTCCCACCGCCACGAAAATAGCGAGGTATTCCGATCTATATCTTTTCGCTAAATAAATCCCTAAAATAACCCATACAATATTACAGATAAACGCAATACTTGCAGGAATAAACTCATATAAATAATGTGCCGCAAACGTTGTTAAAACAATTCCCGTAATACTTCCTCCAGCTAATACTAACCCTAAGGCTTGCCGCTCTCTTTTAATTTGTATATCTCCTACGTAATACAAACCGGCAGATAGTACTATACCAAACACAACTCGTATCGCTGGTGTCAATAATCCGGCATCTACCCCTGCTTTGAATAACCAAATAACGCCAAGTAGCATAATACCGACAAATATGCGTGGTAACCACGTTTGACAAAACTTTATAATATTAAATGGTTCTGGTTTAAATGCAGATATATCTACTTGTTTCACCTCTGGCTCTTGCATGGACTTCCTCGTCTTAACTACATCTTCTTGTAACTTTTCATTACTTACCGCTTCAATATATTCTTTCTTTTCCTTATTAACATTTTGTTGAACTTTATCTACTTCTATTTTTCTTTGTTTCGCTTTCAATTCATAAAGTGCCTCTTGCATCGTTTCAATTGCCGTTTCGAGTGCTTCTATTTTCTTATTCAAATCCTCCTTCATACGCTCCCCCCTCATCATTCATGTAAAACCTATATATTACCAATTACCTTTATCATACTCTTAGTCTATTCATTTTCAATACTATTTTTCCAAAAAAAGAAAGGTGTTTTCCGAAATAGGAAAACACCTCTTACTTATTTATTCTTATTTATAGCAATACTAACAATTACACCGAGGCAGACACCTACAAATGCCGGAACAATCCAACCTACACCTTCTGAATAAAACGGAAGCATTTTTAGTAGTGGCGTCCATTTATTCATCAGTACACTTTTGTTTAAAATATCAATCGCACTAAATACCGCTACGAGTCCAATCGTTACCGAATATACGTATACATACTTTCCAATATACTTATGGAATAACCCTAAAATAATAAGCGTTAGTGCAACTGGATAAATAAATCCAAGAATCGGTACCGATACTTTTAAAATTTGCGTTAATCCTAAATTAGCTAAAACCATACTAACAAAACTTAATATAAATGCCCAAACTTTATAAGATACTTTCGGAAATACACTTGCGAAAAATTGACTACAAGACGTAACAAGTCCGATGGAAACGCATAGACAAGCGACAGTAAAAATAAGACCTAATAAAACTAACCCACCTTGTCCAAATAATGTAGTCATAACTTGTGCTAACACTTTCGCACCGTTATCAAATGTACCCAATGAACCACTAATTGAACCAACATATCCAAGAATGACATAAATAATAGTTAGTAATAGTCCTGCTCCAATACCAGCAATACTCATATATTTCGCTAAACCTTTATCATCCGCTACACCTTTTGCACGCAGAGCATTTGCAATAACAATCCCAAATATTAAAGCTGCTAACGCATCCATCGTTAAATATCCATCTAAAAATCCTTGGAACATAGGAGCTTGTCCATAATTTCCTGCAGGCTCTTTCACACTGCCTACTGATGTAAACATACTTTTTATAAATATAATAGCAATCATACATAATAATAAAGGCGTTAACACCTTTCCAAACAAGCCCATTAATTTAGACGGTGATAAACTTAACCAGTAAACAACACTAAAGAAAATAGCCGTGTACAATAACAAAACTACGCTACCCGCTTCTGGGAACAACTGGCCTGGCCCCATTTCAAAAGCTAAACTTCCTGCACGTGGTATACCAAGACCTGGTCCAATAAATAAGTACACAATACACGGAAAAATAATTGCAAATGAAGAATGAACCCTGCCCGCTAACGTTTGAAAACTCCCTGCTTTCGCAATAGCGATAACACCTAATATAGGAAGCCCTGTTGCTGATATAATAAAACCTAACAATGCAATCCATACATGTTCTCCTGCTTCATATCCAAGGAAAGGTGGAAATATAAGATTTCCGGCCCCAAAGAACATAGAGAATAACATAAGACTAATAAGCAAAATTTCTTTTTTCTGTAACAATTTCATTTCTTTCTCCTTCTTCAATTTCACCTTACATGAAATCAATTCCACAAATAAAAAAATGCGGTAATCCGCTTCCTTACAAAGAAAACATAGTCCATAGTCTATCACAAAAGAAACACCCATTCTATAGCTATTTCCCTTTTCAAATTTCTTCTGAAAAATCAACCTTTATTGACTTATAATAGTTAATAAGGTAAAATATTAATCATACAATACTATTAACTTTGTTTTTTGCTTGTGTCAGGAGGAAAATATTATGGAATCAGCGATACAACTAGAAAGAGAACAACAAAGAAAAAAGAAACATCCTCCAGGTTTATACTTACTCTTTTTTACAGAAATGTGGGAAAGATTTAGTTACTATGGATTACGAGGATTATTAACATTATATTTAACAACAGCTTTAGTAAGTGGTGGTCTTGGGTTTAGTCCCGCTTGGGCACTCTCTATTTACGGATTTTATACTGGTGCTTGTTATTTCACACCATTGATCGGTGGATACTTAACGGACCGTTTTCTAGGCAAACGAAAAGCCATCACAATTGGTGGTATAACAATGGCAATCGGTAACCTTACACTATTTGCCTTGCAAAACCAAGTCGGTCTATACCTCGGATTAGCGCTTATTATTATCGGTAATGGATTCTTCAAACCGAATATCTCTACACTTGTTGGAGAATTATACGAAGAAAATGATCCAAAACGTGATAGTGCATTTACAATTTTCTATATGGGTATTAACGTTGGTTCATTTTTAGCTCCACTCGTTTGCGGGTTTTTATCAGAAAATTTATTCAAAACAACAGTAGATGGCGTTGTTCATTTCGGATTCCGTTACGGTTTCTTAGCCGCTTCAATCGGAATGATCATTGGACAAATTTTATTTACAACACTATCAAATCGCTTCCTTGGTGATATCGGTAAAAAACCAACTCGCGATTTGCAAACGGATGCTGGACAACAAACAATAGGAAATACACCGTTAACAAAAAAAGAAAAACAACGTACAACAGTTATCGTCATTTTAACATGCTTTGTTGTCTTCTTCTGGGCTGGATTTGAACAAGCTGGTAGTTCGTTAACATTATATACAAATAAATTCGTTGACCGCTCCGTATTCGGATGGGAAGTACCAACGTCTTGGTTCCAATCGGTCAATCCATTATTTATTATTTTACTTGCACCAGCTATTTCAGCATTATGGGCGAAACTGGCAACTAGAAAAAATGGTGACATGAAAATCCCAACAAAAATGGGACTTGGTATGATCTTACTCGGTATCGGTTATATTGTTCTTGTTATCGCTACATTAAAAACAGGCAGTGACGAACATAACATTACAGAAAAAGCAAACTTACTATTTATCGTCTTTACGTATCTTTTCCATACGTTAGGTGAGCTATTCTTATCACCTGTCGGGCTATCAATGGTTAGTGCTCTCGCTCCAGTAAAACTAGCCTCTTTATTAATGGGCGTATGGTTAGCAAGCTCAGGTATTGCTAATATTTTAGGCGGACAGCTTGCAAGCTTCACAACTTCACTTGGATATGCTGAAGTATTCACAGTTATTGGCGCTGTGGCGATCGTTTTAGGTTGTGTTTTATTATCAATTTCTAAGAAATTAGTGAAATGGATGGATTAAAAAAAGATGAGGAATTTTCCTCATCTTTTTTTACGCTTTCTTTCCCTTTTCTATTGCTTGTTCATACAAGCCTTTATGTTCTTTATATTCACTTGGCACGAAACTCTTATAGAAGAACGAAAGCCAGCTGTCTCCTTTTTTATATCCTTCTTCTCGAATTTCCGCTGCCTTTTTATTTGATTTAAATCCTTCAGTAAACCATTTCTTTAATGTTTCATTCTTTTCATACTTAGCAGGAACTTTTAAATCATAATTTTCAAATGCATATGTATATCCAGCTTTTTCCGCTGCCTTTTTGGCAGACTTATATCCCTTTTCATACGCGGTTTCATATACTTTCACATATGTATCCTTTTCAGTATTTCCAGGTTTCTTTTCAGCTAATTCTTTACCAGCATTTTCACCGAGTTCTGCTTGCTCTTTTTCAATTTTTGCTGTTCTCTCTTTATTACCTACTTGGAAACCTTCTGCAGCACGCTGTCTCTCTTCCTCTGCTTTACGCTGTGCTTCTGCAGCATGTTGTTTTTCAGCCTCAGCATTGCGCTGCGCTTCTGCTTGTCTTTCAGCTTCTACAGCACCATTATTATTTTGACTAGGCGCAGGGCTTGTTGTTCCGCCGCTAGAAGCTGGTTTATTGTGATAATGATATTCCCCGTACTGCAATCCCCATTTTTCACAATTTGTACGACACGTATGTCCACCATTAGCATCTGTACGTCCTGGATGTGCATAAGCAGAAATTGGCGCTACCAATAACGCTACACTTGTTGTTAAAAGAAGTCTTTTTACTTGCTGTTTCACTTTTGTTCCTCCCAAAATCTAGAATCATTACTTTATTATATAAAAATAGAAAAATATTTAAATACCAACTAAAATATTCTTTTATTTCTCAACATTGGATAAAAAAAGAAGGTTCACTCTTTAAAGAGTGAACCTTCTTTTTTCTTTATTTCTTAGCCTTTGTTCCTACTAAATCACCCGTAATAACAAAACGCTTAGAATTATCCTTAACAGATACACATGTAATAAGTGTTATCTCATCTTTCCCATGATCCTCTACAACTTCCCATTTATCAGGAGTCACTTCAGATACACCAGTAACAGTATACTCATACTCATTTGCATTGTCATACAAATAAATTTTATCGTTCTTCTTTAAAGTTGATACATCACTAAATAAAACACCTTTTTTTGACATATTATGCCCTGCAAGTGCATAATTCCCTTGTCCCATTACTTGATTTTCTCTTACAGTTGCCGCACCTGATAATAAATTCTTTTCAGTCGACGCTTTTAAAACAGGAAGTTCTAATGAGATGCTCGGAATTGAAATACGACCGATTACTTGTTTTTTATCTAACGATGCACTCGCTACTTCTGCCAAGTCTGGTTGATTAATTTTTGAAGCATCTACAAATTCTGTATCATGCTTTTCATATTCCATCTTTTGAACAGCTTGTACATTCGCTGTCTGCTTCTTCTCTGCCTTATATCCATCATAAAATGGCTTTCCGATTAATACACCACCTACAACAAATAGAAGGATTGCTACTATACTATAAATTCTTTGCTTATTCATATACAATTCCTTTCCGTTACAAAATCTTACTCTATATAAAATGATAAGATAATATTGCTGTATGTACAAGTATAAGCTGAAAAGAAACCTTCTTGCTTATGCAAGAAGGTTTCTTTTAAACTAACTTATTTCTGTATAGGGATACGTGAAAGACCGTCATTTGAATAAAGAAAATAGAGAATATAATATAAAGTGGGTACCCAGGAAGATAGTCATTAATAATAGGCGAAAAAGTTAAAAATCCGACTGCACAAGGTAACACATACCATAACGAAACAAAAGTTGTTCGACAGGCTTTATCCGTAATCGCTTTTTCACGTTCATCTTCTAGTGGAAATAATAATGGATACATCCAAAAAGATAAATTCTTGTATTTTTTCTTTTGAATTCTATAAAAAATTGTAACTATAATAGCTCCAATAAATAATAAAATGAATGGTGCTCCATTAAACCATACTTCAAATGGGAACTTCTCGTTTTTAATTATATCTGCTAACTCTGTAATAACACTATAAAATTCAACAAATGTCCAGCAGGCTAGCGCAGTATAAAGCACGTTTACGATATAAGAAACCCCAATTCTATTCATCCTCTTCCCCCTCCTTATTTAAAACAAATACATCTTCCATCTTTAACTCGAATACATCACAAATCGTCAATGCTAGTAATAATGAAGGAACGTAATCCCCTTTTTCAATTGCAGCGATCGTTTGTCTCGTCACTCCTACCTTTTCTGCTAATACACTTTGCGTAAAATTAAAGCGAGCTCTTAATTCCTTCACCTTATTACAAATGGTCAAATTTACCACCTCTTACCATCATTGTATGATGTCCTTAACAAAATGTAAACTCAACTTAACATTATTTTTACAAAAAAATCCAACTTTACGTTTTGTAAAGTTGGATTACGTTTTAGTTTAAAATTGTAACTTTAACACTTCTTCTGCCCCAATTATTAGCTGTAGCTGAATCTGGCATTAATAAATCAATTATATGACCTTTAATCGCACTACCAGTATCTCCAGCAATCGCCGTACCATAATTTTCCACATATACAGTAGAACCTAATGGAATCACAGCTGGATCTACAGCAATTAGTTTCATGTTTGGATTTGCAGTCAAATTATGTCCTAACTTAGACTTTACAGTTTCACCCGGTTTATAGCCATTTTCAGATGGATCAGCTGTATAAGCAGTTGCTGTTACATAAAATTCTTTTCCACCTTGAGCTGGTTTTGGATCCGGCTTAGCTGGTGTTGTATCTTTAGCTACAGGCTCTGCCGGCTTAGCTGCCTGTTCTTCTTTTTGCTTAGCTGCTGCTGCCTTCGCTTTTGCCAACTCTTCTTGCTCAGCCTTTGCAGCTGCTTCAGCTTTTGCGCGCTCTTCTGCTGCAATTCTTGCTGCTTCTTGTTCACGAGCAATTGTTTCTTGTACTGCTTTCATATTTGCTTCAACTTTTGCTTTCTCTTCCGCTGCTAAATTAAGTTGGCTTGCAATCTGATTATATTTAGCCTGAACCGTTTGTAAGTTATCTTGACGTTTTTTCAAGTTATCTTGCAAATCCGCTTGTGCTTTTGCTAATTTTTGCTTATCTACTACTAAAGATGCTTCTTTTTCGTCAATTGCTTTTTTATCTTCTTCAATTTGACGAAGATCTTGTTCTTGTAGACGTAAAATTTCTTTATCTGCTTCTAGAATAGTAGTAACTGCATTCATACGTTGTATGAAATCTGCAAAGTTTTTTGATTCTACAACAACTTCTACTACTAAACTCGTATTTGAGCTATTTTGAACAGAAACCATACGTTTTTTCATAATATCCTTACGAGCAAGGACTTTATCTTCTAAAACGATAATATCTGCTTTTTTTTGTTCAATCTGCTTATGTGTTTCATCGATTTTACGTTGAATAGCAGCTTGATCCTCTTTATTTTTTGCAATTGTATTATTTAAATTATGTAGTTCATTTTCGATACCTTGAATTTCTTTACTAACAGCTTGCTTCTCTTGCTCTTTCTTCTGCATATCTGCATCGTTTTGCTGCAATTGCTGTTGCATGTTGTTAAGTTTCTCGTCGTTTGACTCTGCTTTTACAGCGACTGTACTAGAAAGAACGATAATTCCTGCTAATACTAGACTACTGATTCGCTTAAAATAGTTCATAATCCGACTCCCTTCTTATACAGTTATACATGATTTATTTTACAGTTTGTTTACAGAACCATTAAATACAGTTTATTTTTCATGACAAAAAAAGGGGATTATGAACAAAATGTAATAGATTCTTAAATATTTAACAATTCCTATATTTAAAAATTATAAAAGATGCTAAAATCCAAATATAGAGAAATTAAAAATCCTAAAGGCGGTTGAATTAAATAAAATGTTTACTCAAAAGAAATCACTCCAACATAAAATTGATCAACTAGAAACTCATATACATGAACTAGAAGCAGAATTAAAACAAAAAGATATTGAAAGCCAAGAGACTATTTCTTCTATCCACGACCGTGTACAAAGCGTTGTTCAAGAGCATCAACTTGTAAATAACCAGCACCATACACTCCAAAATTTAATTCAACAATTAAACTCATGTTTTGAAAATGTTTCAACACGTACGACACATTCCAATGAATTAAATAGTGAAATGTTACAAAAAGAACAAAGCTTAATTCAGTCTATTGAAGAAATTATCGATTGCTCTAATGAAGGAAAAGAATCTGTTCACCGTTTACTTATTGTAATTAATAAATTAGGTGAACAATCTCAGCGCACGTCTAATAGTATGAATCATTTAAGTGAACGCTCAAAAGAAATCGAGCAAATTGTAGAAGTAATTCAAAACATTGCTGCGCAAACAAATTTATTAGCGTTAAATGCAAGTATTGAAGCTGCACGTGCTGGAGAGCATGGAAAAGGATTCGCTGTTGTTGCCAATGAAGTAAGAAAACTAGCAGAAAGCACAGCGGAGAGTACAAAAAACATTGGCAATTTAACGAAAAAAATCCAAGAGGAAATTGAAAAAGCGTACGAAAATACAAAAGATAATTTACATTTAGTTGATGAAGGTGTGGAAATGAGCGCCGATACTAACGCTAGAATTGAAAATATTTTAATAATGATTCAAACATTACAAAGTGGCGCTACAAATGTTATTAAAGCTATCGAAAACCAAAAATCTTGTAATGATGATATATTACGAGAATTTGCAAATACACAGCAAGTGTTCCAAAAATTAAATACTACTATTATGAATCACATTCATGATGCTGAAAAAGTCGATGTTCAATTGACTAAAGGTCTTCAAGAAACAGTATCTTCTCATTAATAATAAAAACCCCTTATAGCGATATAAGGGGTTTTTATTATATTTCGAATATTTATTCCTTCTCAATATTCATCTATATCTTTGTTATAATGGAAAAGTTATTTCTTTCGACTAATACACAAGGAGGATGTTATGGAACAATTTTATTACATTTTGAAGTATTTAATTCTTGGTCTATTCCAAGGACTAACAGAACCAATTCCGATTTCTTCAAGCGGTCATCTCGTTTTAGCACAGCATTTGCTAGGACTAAAAATAGAAGGGTTTAGCTTTGAGCTACTTGTTAATTCAGCTTCATTATTAGCTGTACTACTTATTTATAGAAATGACTTAATTCGTCTAACAAAGAATGGTCTATCTTATATATTCACTAGAGCAGAAGATGCAAAATCAGATTTCTTCTTTATTATTTACCTTGTTATTGCAACCATTCCAGCAGGTGTAATTGGAGTTTTATTTAAAGATTATATCGACCACTATTTAAAAGGCGTTAAAATGGTTGGGATTTCCCTTCTTATTACTGCTATCGGCCTTTGGATTATTCGAAACTTACGTGGACGTAAAAATGATGGCGACCTTTCTATGAAAGATGCAATCATTATTGGTCTAGCACAAGCTTGCGCACTAATTCCTGGTATAAGCAGGTCAGGTGCTACAATCGTAGCAGCAATGTTACTTGGTATGAAGCAAGAAACAGCTCTTCGTTTCTCATTCTTACTATACATCCCTGTTAGCTTAGGTGGTTTATTGTTAAGTATTACAGACATTGCAAACGATCCAAATTTAGATACATTATTTGTACCTTATATTGTTGCTTTCATCGCAACATTTGTCATGACATATATTTCATTAAAATGGTTTATGAACATTATGGCGAAAGGAAATTTAAAATATTTCTCTTTCTACTGTATTATCGTAGGTGTGCTAACTATCATTTTCTTATAAAGTGAAACTTTAATCAGTGGGGGTTTTGTTCATCTCCAACTGAATTTTGAGGTGGGAGTTTTACTTCCCACAAATAGCGGGATAAAAAACCTCTTACTGCCCTCATACAGTAAGAGGTTTTTCCTTATGCATAAACTTTCTTTTCCTGACAATACAAGCGAATAACATGTGTATTTTTTTGAAATAAATCATGTGTTAAGCGAATAATAATAAAATTTCGTTTTGTATTATCATCATGAACAAAAATCTGTTCTCCCTCTTGAAAACGCCACGCGCTTTCAAAAGTTGTAATATGATCCCCACTTACAGAAAAAAGCTCATATCGCATGTCTTGTCCCCTCTCTCAACTTATAATAATCATAATATCCTTATATTAAATTTAGTATAACTTAATTTCGATAAAATTTGTAATTCTTTCTATTTCGAAATATTTTAACTTTGTTTTAAACTCCTTTTAGCGCTATAATGATAAACGAATTTTCATTGAAAGGAGTTTCATTTTGACTGCATATTTATTTCCAGTAAAAACAGCATTTATTTTATTTCCTATTTTAGCAATGTTTCTCTTAATCCCTTTTTTAATATTCAATTATCGAAAATACGGTTATTTAAATAAATGGCGTTCATTTATTTTGTATTCATTACTACTCTATTTATTAAATGCCTATTTTCTTGTTATTTTGCCGTTACCACAAACGTATGATACTTGTAGCCTACAACCCGCTAATACACAGCATATGCAACTCTCACCATTTTATTTCATACAAGAGATTAGTAATCATACATCGGCAATTTTAACGAAACCTACTACTTATTTCTTGTTATTAAAAGAATCTGCATTTTTACAAGTTGCTTTTAACGTTCTATTAACCGTTCCATTCGGTATTTACTTACGTTATTATTTCCGACGTAGTTTCTTCCAAACAGTGTGCATTTCTTTTTGCCTTTCACTGTTCTTTGAATTAACACAAGTAACTGGATTATATGGTATTTATAATTGTGCATATCGCTTATTCGATATCGACGATCTGTTTTTAAACACACTAGGCGGCGTAATCGGTTTTATCATTGCACCAATATTTACGTACTTCCTGCCAAAAACAAGCGAATTAGATAGTCATATTGATTTGGAAACGAAACCAGTCGGATTCGTTCGTCGTCTCATCGCTATGCAAATTGATTGGATCTTCTTATCTATCGTTGTACCTTTCATTAAAAACAAAGGAAACTCACTATTTATTTCTAACATCCAATCTTATACAAATGTATACGAACTCCTTTTCATCGCATGTTCAATCTTAATTTACTTTATTATCATCCCATACTTTACAAATGGAAGAACAATAGGGAAAGCGTTGCTTCGTATTTACATTAAAGGACAAGCAGAGCGTATTACACTAAAAGAATTATTCATTCGTTACGGTATATTCTATTTCATTTTAGGTGGAATCAATTACATTCTTTCTAGTAGCTCTATTTTAAATCATACAGAGCCTTTAGTATTACTAGTTATACTGTTATTCCAATTTGTAATTAACGGGCTATTTATTATTCATGTTTTATTACATATATTTAGTAGTGATAAATTACTATTTTACGAGCGTATTAGTCATACAAGAAATGCAATTACACTTAAAAAAGCTGACAAATACTAATTTGTCAGCTTTTTTTCATAATCGTAAATAACTTTTCTGTATAAGGGCTTAAAAATATTCCTGTTTCATCTAGTGACTTCCTCACTTTTAGAAACGAGTGCAATTCTGGATATATATTTTGCAATTTTTCGTACGTTAACGTATGCATTTTCCCCCAATGTGGGCGCCCTTCATACTTTAGAAAAATTTTCTCCACTTCACCAAAATAAGCGGCATACTTCATACCTTTATACATATGAACAGCTATATACGCTGAATCTCTTCCATATGCTGGACTGAGCCATATATCATCACCTCTCACGTAGCGGCATTCAATCGGGAAGTGCACCTTATACTTTTTCTTTTCAATAAGATTTGAAATTTCTTCTACAACAGCCCTCATATACTTTGAAGGGACACTGTACTCCATTTCATAAAATGGAACTGTACGTGATGTAGCGAATACTTCATAGCTTGGTCCAATTATTTTCGTGTTCGGTACAGCCTTAGCTGATAATCGGCTTACTCCTTTACTTATAGAAGGAAACCATTTACACCCTTTAGATAATAAAGAGAACATCCTATTTTCAAGTAACTCCACCTTTAGTTTATGCCATTTCAAATCACTTTCTTTACTCGTTGTTTCGTTTGTAAATTTCACTTGCACTTCATCTGAATAAGGAAAAACGAAAAATTCAAAATGACGATTCTTCTTATATTCTTCTAGTTTGTTCATTACAGTAGACAATGATTGTTTTTCACTTTCATAAACAAGCGAATACGCTGGGATAACCTTCAATTTTATCTTTACAATGATACCTAGCATTCCAAGCGACAACTGAAATGCTTTCCAATATTCGACGTTCTCGGTTTCTGAACAAACTATACTCTCACCTGTTGATAAAACTGCCGTGATCTCTATAACTTGTGTTGATAAACTTCCAAATGTAACACCCGTCCCATGAGTCCCCGTACTAATCGCTCCTGCAATAGATTGTGAATCAATATCTCCTAAATTTTCTTGCGCATAACCTTTTTCCTGAAGTAACTTCCCTAAATCATGTAGCTTTGTTCCCGCCCATACTTCGGCAACCTTCTTCTCTGCATCAATATTCACAATGCCCTTCAATTCATCTAAAGAAACTAAAATTTCTTCCGTTTGCACAAGAGGTGTAAACGAATGACCTGAACCGACAACACGAATTTTCTTTCCTTTTTTTCGTGCAAGCCCCACAACTTCTACTACATCTTGTATACTTTTTGGATACATCGTATAATGCGGCGTTCCTTCTACATTCCCTGTCCAATTTCTCCATTTTTGTCCCTTTATAGAAAGCATTGTCCATCCCCCCGATATGTTGAATACTCTCCAACAATTTCCCCTTGTTTAATGCGATATAAAATAGGAAAACGCTCACATAACTCCCCAGCTTTACTATGGCGAAACAAGATAGAATCTCCTATATCCACTCGTTCCTCGCCGTTATAAAAAATTGGCGTTTGCACTTCACCAGCACCTTCTAAAGCTAATAGTTTTGCACCATGCGGCATCCAAACCTCAGGCTCTTTATCTTTACCAACTGCACCTGAGGCAATATATCCGCCACCTAGGCAAGTATAAATAAAAGGATCCGGTTTACGTACAACTGGTAAAACAAATCCGGCAGCTGGCTGAAATTTTACTTCTTTATAATAGTCAAACAGTTTAGGAGAGTAAAAGGCGGATCCTACAGTAATCTCTGAAACTGAGTTATCTTGCTCAGTTGTTTTTATACTTCCTGTTCCTCCCCCATTTACAAATCTTAGTTCAATACCAAGGTTTTGTATTTCTTTTACGATACGTTCTCTTCTTTCTTTAACCTCTAACACTGATTTCTTCTTTAAATACGAAACAGCTTTACTTTTCATCCATTGATTCGGTATATGATCCCCCACCCCGGCAATTTGAGCTTCATATCCCATTACACCATCTAGTATTAAATATGATGAGCCCTTCACCTTTTCTACTATTTTCAAAGCGCTCTGCACATCTTTTACCGGTGATCTTTTTACACCAAAATGAAATTTCAAAAAACGACTACTCATATCAATATCCAAACAAACGCGAAAACACCCTTTAGACTTCTCAGCAATCTTTTCTAAATAAGTAATATGGTCTTCACAATCCACCATACAAGTTATAATGTGCCCTTGCTTTGTTAGCAAACTAATTTCATGTAAAGCTCTTTCATCATAAACAGGATATCCGAGCAATAAATCATTAAACCCTTGTTCAATTAAAAACAAAGCTTCTCTAGGAGAAAAACACATAATACCTTGAAACCGATTATTTGCAGCTAAAATCTTTTTCATAACTGGAACAGAGCGTAATGATTTACTCGCTATACGAATTTTCTTATCTCCACTTAACTCTATAATCGATTGAATATTCCTCTCTAAAGCCACTTCATCTAAAAATGCACACGGTAATGGAACTTCCTTAAAAATTCCTCTATCCACATTTTTCTCTCCTCTTCTATATATGTCTTATACATATTGGAAAGAAAAAATGATTTTCCTGTTTTCAAATAAAAAAAGTTTCTTCTTCACGAAGAAACTGTTTTAAGACTACTCTACTTCATAGAAATAGTCGCCTCTACTGGATAATGATCAGAATAATCATCATACGTATATTTTTTGAACCATGATGTAACAGACCACTTTGGAGATTTCACTTGTAATACGTTATTCTCTACGAATGATGGATTCGCATGATCTTTACTCGCAATAATATAATCTAAATGTTCAGTAGGTGCATCTGGATAATTGTATTTCGCAATACTGTTTGTCGTCGCATCCCAAGTTGCTGCATGTCCTGTATAAGATGGAACAGACGCATGTAATGTTTTAAACATCGATGCATACTCTGAATTGCTATTATTCTCAGCATTTATTTTATTTACATTCATATCACCACCAATTAACACATACTCGTTATTTGGTATATTTTTATTTTTAATAAACTCTTGAATTTCTTGTAGCTGTTTTGTACGTACAGATGCTGGCGAAGTATTTCCACACATACTATCTTCAGCTTGTAAATGAGTCCCAATCACATGTACAAAACGATCATTTTTCTTAACTTTTGTGTATACAAATCCTTTATTTGATAAGTTATCTGGTCCACAGCCTTTTTCAAATACATATTGAATCTTTTCAACAATTGGCCATTTACTCACAATCGCTACACCTCCATCTTCAGGAGTCGAAGATGAATAGTTTCCTAACGTCTTATCCCACTCGCTTCCACTACTACGACCTAATACTGCCGTTTGATTTGGATATTCTTTCTTCAAATTTCCTAATAAGCGATTTGAAGCACTATTATCAAACACTTCATTTAATATAACAACATCCTGATTCTTTATATAATCTGCCGCTCCAATTAAATCAGCGCGCTCACTTTGTCCCCAGTTCGGATATAGGTTTGTTGATAGCATGTATACATTATGCGTCATAACTTTTAATGTATTATTTTGATTTATAGACATTTCTGCTTGAGCTGAAGATCCACTATATAAAGCTCCTAAACCAATACCAAAGCTTAGTACACCTTTTAGCAATTTACCTTTCACGTTTCATACCTCCATGTACTGTGTAGTGATAAAAAGGCCAAATACTCTATTCTGAGATTTGACCTTTTTCAAATATTTAACGATTTCCGTACGTATCAAACCAAAGCTGAATGTATCCAGCAGTAACACGTTGTGCATCCATTAATCTCGTACCTGTCATTGGTATAACTTCAGCGCGCCATTTATCTGCATATTCTTGTGATACAGCTGCTTTCACGAACCAATCTTTCGTATTATCATTTACAATGCCAGAGTAATCTTGTTTCGCAGCTACTGCCGCTCCATGAATCCAATCTTCTGGATTTGTACCTTTCCAGTTCCAATATCCATTTCCATCTGTTACTTTATAATTATCTTTTATCGTATCTACAAAGTTTTCATATTTAGAATGGAACCCTTGTGGATAAGAAAGATTTGTAAAGTTTGCCGCATGCATCGGTTGATTTACATCCCCTAAATAATGAAGAGATAACCCCAAATAGAAGAATGCTTGTTTCATATCTTTATTTTTGTATGACTCACCTGCTAATTTAAAATATTTAGCTCCAGTTTCCTTTGCCTGCTTTGCAAATGGAATATAAGTTTTTCCATTGTCAGGGTCATAGAAGTGTGAAGCAAATGTGCTATTATCATAATAAGGATTTTCATAGTCAGCAGCATAAATACCGTTCTCTAACTCCGTACGCCATTCATTTAATAGTGCAACCTGATCTTGTTTTACAAGTGTTGTATTACGAGACATAATATCCATTGCACGGTTTACAATCCATAAATGAGAGTTTACGCCTTCTTTATGCTTATCTTCAGCAGACCAGCGGTGAACTATATTTATTCTACTTCCCCCATCATTTTCATGAGCAAATGCAACACTTTGTAACGGAGCTACTAATGTAATAGCCGCTGCTAAAGCAAGTACTTTCTTTTTCATATAAAATCCTCCATTTTTTAATTGAATTATTGTAAACTTTTTGTTAGGATCCTATGATATCGTCTGGTTAACCTATGACTAGAATATCCCACCTTTCATGAAATTTCTATCAATAAATTAAAATATGCAAATGTTCATATCATTATAACTTTATACATAGTGAATATAATGAATGAATACACTTACATTGTAATAAAGTATTGTTAAGCTACTGCAAATGATTGTCTAAATTAATGTAAAAAAAGAGTAAAGCATCCACATGCTTTACTCTTTTTTTCTTTTCGATAATATACTTGGCAGCTGTACATTAACTGCCAACTTATGAATAAATCCAAACACTAATCCAATCCCGATAAATATGTATAAGATCGTAAATACCTTTCCGAAATCAGTTTGCGGACTAAAATTCCCATCACCGACAGTCGTCAACGTGACCACACTAAAATATAGGGCGTCAAGAGGACGTAATCCTTCAACTGTACTATAAAAAATCGTACCAGATGTTAATGTTAAAAATGTTAATACGAATAATACTTGAAATTCTTTATCTTTCCACGCTCGTAAACAAGCTTTTAGCATCCGTTTCAATGTCAACATAAATGAAAGCATTAGACTTCCCCTTCCAAACAAAATACCTGTAGTTAAAGGAAAGTCTATCACCTTTCTGTATAGAAAAAAAGTAGCCCTCTTCTATTTCTAGAAAAGGGCTACTTTTTACTATTCTCTATTATTTAGGTGAAACAAGAATTTTCACTTGTGTTTTATCTTTTACAAGTGCTTCAAATCCTTCTTCAACAACTTGATCTACTGTGATTTTTTTCGTAATTAATTTCTCTGCTTGAATTTGGCCAGAGCTAATTAATTTAATAACAGCTGGGAAGATATGACGGTATCCAAGAATACCGATAACTTCTTTTTCTTTTAGTACAAGGTTGTTTGGCGTAATTGTCGCATCTTTTTCCCACACACTAACAATTACAGTTTGTCCTTCAAAACTTGTACTTTCAATCGCTTGACGAAGTACTACTTCGACACCTGTTACTTCAAAGCTCACATTTACACCTAAACCATTTGTTAAGTTACGAATTTCTGCTAGTACATCTTGAGTTGCTGGATTTAATACGTAATCAGCACCTGCTAATTTAGCTAGCTCTTGACGTTCTTTAGAAAGTTCCACTGCGATAACAGGAGTTGCTCCTGCTGCTTTTGCTGCTTGGATTACAAGAAGCCCAATCGGACCACAACCAAATACCGCTACAGCTTCTCCCTCTTTTAATTTACTTTGACGTACTGCATGAACTGCTACTGCTGCTGGTTCTACAAGTGCACCTTGTTCATACGTCATTTCATCAGGAATATGGTGGACCATATCTTCTGGTACTACTGTATATTCAGAGAAACCGCCGCCTTCTCCGCCAAGACCGTGGAAAACAAGTTGTTCACAAACATTGTAATGTCCGTGTTTACAAGCTTCACATTTACCACAAGAATAAATTGGTTCTACAACGACGCGATCTCCCACTTTATGAGAAGTAACGCCTTCACCGATTTCAACTACCTCACCACTAAACTCATGACCTAAAATAACCGGTGCTTTTACGTGTGTTAATGGGTGCTCTTCTGTTGGAATAAAAATAGGTCCTGCTAAATATTCATGCAAGTCTGTTCCGCAGATACCACACCATTTAACTTTAATCTTAACTGCTCCTGGTCTTACAGTTGGTTCTGGTACTTCTTCTACTCGTACATCACGTTGATTATGCCAAAGTAGTGCTTTCATTTTATACATCCCTCTCTACGTATATACTTAACCTGGTGAAGTTTACAATTCTATTATAATACTTCCATCCATATATTTCAAAAAAACAATCTCATTTCCACTAAATTTTAACAAATAACGTTCAATATTTTGTCACTTTGTACTTTTTTCCACATCTGTTAATGCTAATTTCATTGCGGTTGAAATTAGCATTATGCCATAATAGCAGAGGAGAGGTGAATATGACTTGAAATATTTTATTTACTTTATTGTTATCGTAGCGTTTTTAGATACATTTTCACAATTACCTATTATGAGTACTTTCGCTCAAAGTCTTGGAGGAACCCCTCTTGTTATCGGGCTAGTTATCGGTATGTACTCATTCGCTAATATGATCGGTAATATTATCGCTGGAGCCGCTGTCGATAAATTTGGTGCAAAAAAAATCCTTTATATAAGCATGGGAATTACGAGTTTCATAGTCTTGTTATACACCGTTGTTCAAAGTGGTGAACAACTATTAGTTGTGCGCTTTATGCACGGTTTTAGTGACGGATTTTTAATTCCTGCTGCCTTTACGTTTTTATCAAAGCAAACGAATTCAGCAAGGCAAGGTAAAGCAATGGCTCTATCTGGTGCCGCTGTTGGAACAGCTGCAATCGTAGGACCTGCTTTCAGCGGCATTATGAAAGCAACAGCTGGTATAGAGTGGGTGTTCATTACTATTTCTATTTTAATGGTCCTTGGTACAATCGTATCTCTATTTTTCTTACCAAATAACGTATCAAGAAAAGATACATCAAGAACACAAATGATGAACAAAGAAGATATGATTGAACTATTGAAATCAGAACCGTTATTACAAGCATATATTGGTGCTTTCACACTAATGTTTTCACAAGGGATTGTCACTTATATGTTACCAGTAAAAGTTGAGGCATTAGCACTTAAAGCATCTACAACAGGCATGATGTTAAGTGTATTCGGAATTACCGCTATCCTCTTCTTCTTACTGCCAACAAATCGTATTTACGATCGATTTAATCGTTCCAAACTAATGCTAATCGGGATTGCAGTAATGGCACTAGCGTTATCTTTACTCGGATTATTTGCAACAAAAGGCATGCTCTTTATCGTTATGATAATTTATGGAATTGGATTCGCTATCCTCTTCCCAGCAATTAATGCTTTACTTGTTGAAAATACAACAGATAGTAACCGAGGGAAAGCATTCGGATTGTTTTATGCATTCTTCTCGTTAGGAGTTGTTGCTGGCTCCTTTACAGTCGGAGCAATCGGAGCATCACCTAGCGCTAGCTTCGTTATCGGAACTGCATTCTTGTTAACATTTGCTGGAATGATTTTTGTAAGAAGCAAAGTAAAAAAGACAATGATGGGTTAATTCCATCATTGTCTTTTTTAAAATGCATATTGATATAACCCGTAATATAATGGCAGCGTTGGGATAATACCAATTAATTTGAATATAAAAGGTAGCGGGTCATCCTTCTCTTCATATAAACGTAAAACAAAAACTGCAGTTAAAGTCCAAATGATGCTAAATACGAAGATGCATTGCCAAACGATCGGCGTCAATATTTGTACATCAAAAACAAATCCAAATAGTCCTATCCATGTAATAATAGTCACCACAAAATCAAACTTTTGAATTAGTGTTTGAAACATGCCTCTTACTAGCGAAGTTATAGTTAATATCGCTATAATTACTAAATAAACTTTCCACAACATAATGATAAGCTCCTATTCAACTTTTGACTTTCAACAAGCCGTATTTAATAAACAATATGGCATTATATTTTTCATAAAGATAATACAACGGATAACAAAATAAGAAGAAAATAAGTACAGTTGGTACATCATCTATAATAGAAAAATATTTTACTAGTAATTCCTTAATACTCTCTCCAATCATGATAAACAGTGGAATTATACAAATTGCCGCTAATATTAAACATGGTGTGATCCTCATTTCTTTTAATTTCACCTTACAGTGTGGACACCTGAATGAAAAAGGATGCGGAAGATCAATAATATGTTGTGCAGTAATATTCCCTTCACACTGTGGACATTCAATTATTTCTTTCATTTAGTTCACTCCTTTCTATCCATAAAAAAGAGCCCTATCGAATAGAGCTCTTTGATTGCCGAATATATCACTTTTGTGTATAGCCAAATAACAATGTAAATAAATTAAACTGTACAGGCAATACTACATTTCTTCTTCTACAAAGAAAGTGTATAAATACCGACGATACTTCGACAATTTCCTCGGAAATATTTCCTTTACCCACATAATTTGATACACTACATATGAACAGACAATTGTATTACATAAGCTAAAATAATAACTTAATGTACAAATTAAAAAGCACACTCTTCATATGAAGAATGTGCTTTTATGTTATTAACGTTTAATCCAAACAGCGCCTGCCGATTTATCCTCTGCCTGTCCAACAACTTGGAATTTAAGTCCAAGGTTTGGAACTTTTCTTCCCGCGTCTGCAATTTGTTTGTTACTATATACTTTTGAATCATCAAAAGTTGTAACACCTTGTAATCCAGAATAGTTAAACTGTCCACGTGTTAATGAATTTGCACTCCATGCGGGTGTTTGATCAAATGAAAAGGCAGCGTCTGCAATTTGCATGCCTGTATTACCATACGCTGGTTTCCCGTTTAAATTACCAACAAACGCTTCTGGATGAGAGTCTACAACACCAAGGAAGCCTTCACCTGGATGTACCCCAACCCAGTTATCTTTGAAACTATCATCTGCATACCAAACGACAAGACCAGTATTATACACCGGACCTTTTCCTGCTTTTAATCCATTATCTGATCCAGCATAGTTTCTCCACTCTAAATAATAATAATGTTGTTTCTTCTCTGTCCCATCAGAAACAACGAATCCATTTAACTGCATTTTAGATGTTCCTTCTGCGTCATCTGAAAATACTACTTGTCCATCAACTGTTACATTTACATTATCCATTGCGAAACCTTTATATGTTAAAGCTGGATCTGTAATATAGTCGAATTGTAGTTTAACTTTCTTCCCTTTAAATTGACTTAAATCGTATGATTTATCAATCCATTTTCCATCTGTTGTATCTTTATCTTCTTGGACTATGTTTTCTCCCAATCTATCAATTAATGTTTTCGTTCCATCTTCAGTTACAGCATGTACTTCGATGAAATCACACTCTGCTTCTAGTTCATAATTCGCTTTATAATCAAATTTCGCATTTGTTCCTTTTGTTAAATCAAAGAATGGTGTTTCTAATGTCGTATGCATATCATCTCCTCTTGTACTATAATATGCATGCTTTCCAAACTCCGGTTTAATTGTTTCAACACTTTTACCTGGTAAGTTAACACGTACAACGCCTGGACGATTGGATTTCGTAACACTTTGATCAATATATGTAGGAACTCCTACACCACTCTTAATTTTATCGTAATCTACTTCTAAAATTTTCGCCCAGTTTCCACCCATATTCTTTTGTAAGAAGTCTTTATTTTGTGGTGAAAAACTAGTTGGCTCTGTTCCTGCGATTTTTCCTGTCCAGCTACCTCCACTCATTAATGACCACGCTTCAACAGGTGAACCAGTTCCAGTATATTTCGTGTCATATTCATCCGGTAAGCCAAGGTCATGTCCAAATTCATGTGCAAACACACCTACTGCACCGTCTTCTGGTTCAATTGTGTAATCATGAGCCGCTACTTTTCCACCAAAGTAATCTACCTTTGATTTTGTACCTTCAATCGCTACTGGATCTGTTGCTAATTTTGAACGATGTGACCAAATTGCATCATCACCTAATTTACCGCCACCAGCTTCTTGACCAACACCAGCATGGATTACCATTAAATGATCAATTACACCATCAGGTTCATTTGGATTTCCATCACCATTTGTATCATATCTATCAAATTGATCAAATTGAGATAAATCTAACCCTTTCTCAGCAGCTGCATGTAAAGCTTCTTTCACTAAATCACGTGCACCTTTTGGTCCTTTATTATCGTGACCACTACTACCATCAGCACCGTAGTCAGACGCTTTCCCTGGCACAGTTAGCCATTCGGTTACATATCCATCCGTCGTATAACTACCGCCAGACTGCTCTTCATAATATTGTTTAAACGTTTTTACTTTCGAACCATCAAATAGCTTGTACGGCTCATTACCAAATAACATTTTTTGATAATGCTCTCTACTAAAGTCTTTCGAATACATATACCCTGGAGTTTGATCAATATTATTATGTTTATAATCACTAAATTCAACGAGTAATACTAATACTTTATCATTTCGAACCGGTCCATTATATGGCGCTTGCTTTGCTTTAGAAGTTGGAACTTGCCCATTCAATTGATTTTTATTTGGTTCCGGTTTTTGCTCAGGGCTAACATTTTTTTCAGGTTTCTTTACCTTCTCCTTTTCTTCCATTTTTTTCTCTTTTACTTTTTTCACAAAATCAGATGCCTCTTTAGCAGTATCCGCTGGAAGAATTTCTTTATTTGCCTGATCCCCTTGTTTCTTTTCAATATATTGCTCTACGGCCTTTTTTGTCTCTTCTTTAGACGATGCTGGATTAATTGTTCCTCTTTCTTTCAGCGCTTCCGCTAAACGATCTTCTTGAATTAAGTTATGATCAATTGGCGTTGTAGACACACTTTCTTTTGCTGACGTTTCTGCATATGCTAACGGAGCACTCATTACAGCTGAGCATCCGATGAGTGTCGCGATCGTTAACGATGACAACACTTTAAATGGCGCTTTTTTTCTCATTTTACTCATCCCCTTGTATCAATCTTAAACTTCAGATAAAAATATGTAATCCATCCTCCCTTGTATAATAAAAGACATGATTCTATAAGAAATAAGCTTTCTGTTATAGAATCATGCCCTCCAGTTTTCTGGTCAGACCCTCTATCTTTTTATGTCGAAATGTGAAAAATAAAGAGTGATTTGTATATATTAAATAGCTTATATTAAAAATTTAAAAGACAATATGCACAATTGCATGAAAATTCTTTCAAACAAAAAAAAGAACCCAAGTTAATTAAACTTGGGTTCTCCATTTCGTATTATTTCTCTTGTGTTTTTTCCCAATCAGCTAAGAATTTCTCAATTCCTTGATCTGTTAATGGATGCTTCACTAATGAAGCGATTACGTTTGCTGGGATTGTTGCAATATGTGAACCATTTAATGCTGCTTCTGTTACGTGAACACTATGACGTACAGATGCTGCAATGATTTCTGTTTCAATGCCGTGAATTGCAAAGATTTCTGCGATTTGGCGAATTAAGTCCATACCGTTATGACCGATATCATCTAGGCGACCTAAGAACGGTGAAACGTATGTCGCACCAGCGCGAGCTGCAAGTAATGCTTGCACTGCTGAGAATACTAATGTAACGTTTGTACGAATTCCTAAATCTGAGAATGCTTTTACTGCTTTTAAGCCTTCTGTTGTCATTGGAACTTTTACAACAACGTTTGGAGCGATTTTTGCTAACTCTTTTCCTTCTTCAATCATTTTGTCAGCTTCTAAGCTAATTACTTCTGCGCTTACAGGTCCTTCAATAAAGCTGCAAATTTCACGAATACGCTCATGGAAATCTACGCCTTCTTTTGCTACAAGTGATGGGTTTGTCGTTACTCCAGCTACTACGCCTAATGCATTTGCCTCTTTAATTTCGTTAATGTTTGCTGTATCAATAAAAAATTTCATTTGTTATTCTTCCTTCCTAATTTTCATTTTATATTTATTTATTTTTTCTTAATAAGCTCTAATTCAATCGGAATAAATTTGTCCACTTTTTTACCTTGTGTTATCTCTTTCGCTGTTTCCATCGCCTTCTCTCCGATTAATTCCGGTTTTTGAGCGACTGTTGCTGCCATACGCCCATCTTTAACCGCTTTTACAGCATCATCCGTTGCATCAAATCCAACAACGACTACATCCGTTTTACCAGCAGATTTTAATGCCTCAATTGCGCCTAATGCCATTTCATCATTATGAGCAAATACCGCTTTAATATCGCTATTTGCTTGCAAAATATTTTCCATAACGGATAACCCTTTTGCACGATCGAAATCAGCTGCTTGTTTTGCTACTACTTTTAAAGACTTATCAGCTACGTTATGGAATCCTTTCCCACGCTCACGAGCAGCAGACGATCCAGGGATTCCTTCTAACTCAGCAACATTTGTTCCTTCACCAACTAATTCCCGAATGTAATCACTAGCCATTTGACCACCTTCGACATTGTTAGAAGCAATGTGAGAAACAACTTTACCTGAATTCGCAACTCGGTCTACTGTAATAACAGGCACATTGGCTGCATTAGCTGCACTTACCGCTGAAGCAACGGCATCTGAGTCAGTTGGATTAATAACAACTACATCGACACCTTTTTGAATTAAATCTTCAACATCGTTTGTTTGCTTCGCTGCATCATTTTGTGCATCAACAGCAATTAGTTCAATGCCACTATCTTTTGCTTTCTTTTCTGCACCTTTTTTCAACGTGACGAAAAATGGATTATTTAAAGTGGAAACAGAAAATCCAACTTTAATAGTTTTATTTCGACCTTTATCGCTAGAATCCTTTGCCCATTCTGGTGGTTCCATTGAACAACCAGCAGTAACTACCATGATGCATGCAACGAGTATCAGTAACCATTTTTTCATGAATTGCCCCTCCATTACGCTTCTTTTCGACGATCAATTAGTACAGCTAGTAAGATTACAAGTCCTTTTACAACTTGTTGGAAGAAAGAAGATACACCTAATAAATTTAAACCGTTATTTAGTACGCCAATAATAAGCACACCGATGAATGTACCAACAATCCATCCTCTTCCACCTGAAAGACTCGTTCCGCCTAACACAACTGCAGCAATTGCATCTAATTCGTAAGAAGTACCAGCAGTCGGCTGTGCAGAATCTAACCTTGATGTTAAGACAATACCTGCAAGCGCTGCCAAAATTCCGGAAAGACCGTAAATCATTACTTTAATTCTCGTAACATTAATACCTGATAAAGCTGCCGCTTCTTCATTTCCACCAATCGCAAACGTACGGCGACCAAACGTTGTTTTCTTTAAAATAAAGTACAGTACTGCAAAAGCGATCATCATTGTAACGGCTGGCACAGGAATACCAAGGAAATAACCACGGCCAAACATTTGGAACATTAAATGATCACCAAGACCAGTGATCGGACGTCCGTCCATATAAACAAGCGTCAACCCGCGAAAAATAGTCATTGTTGCTAAAGTTGCAATAAACGGAGCTACTTTTCCCTTCGCAATAATGATACCGTTTACAATCCCCATTGCAAGACCTGCTAATAATCCAACTACCATTGCAAGGAACGGATCCATGCCACTTGCCATCATTCCGGCAACAAGTGCACTTGATAATGCTAAAATAGAACCTACCGATAAGTCAATACCCCCTGTTAAAATAACGAAGGTCATTCCAAATGCAATGAGTGCATTAATCGATACTTGGCGCAGTATATTAAATAAATTTGGAATTTCAATAAATGCTGGATTTAAAGCTGTAATTACTACGATAATTAATACTAATCCAATTAAAGAACCAAGTTGTTGTAATACATTCCCCTTCTTAGCCATATCTTACTCTCCCCCTGTAGCTAGTGCCATAATAGACTCTTGCGATGCCTGATCTTTCTCTAAAATACCACCGATTTTCCCTTCATGAATGACGAGAACTCGATCACTCATGCCTAAAACTTCTGGAAGCTCAGACGATACCATAATAACGGCATCTCCTTGCTCGGTAAGCTTATTCATAATAGAGTAAATTTCTTTTTTAGCCCCAACATCTACACCTCTCGTTGGTTCATCTAAAATGAGTAACTGTGGATGAATACCTAACCATTTTGCAATTACAATCTTTTGCTGATTTCCACCAGAAAGAGATTTTACAGCTTGCTCTCCGTTTGCTGCTTTCACATTAAGAAGCTTCATCATATCCTCTGTAAATTGCTGTTCTAAACCTTTATTAACAACGCTTCCCTTTGAAAGACTCTCTAAATTTGGTAAAGCTAAATTTTCACGAATCGAAAAATCTAACACAAGCCCTTCAGATTTTCTATCCTCTGTAATAAAGGCAATTCGTTGTCTAATCGCATCAATTGGACTATCAATTTTTACTTCTTGTCCATTCATAAAAATTTGTCCTGAATCAAGCGGTTCATATCCAAATATTGCTTTCATAATATCCGTGCGACCAGCTCCCATCAAGCCCGCAACACCAAGGATTTCACCTTTTCTAACTTGAAACGAAACATTTTCAAATTTCCCCTTTTTCGTTCCGTTACGCATTTCAAAAATCACTTCGCCAATTTGACTATTTCGTTCTGGATAACGTTCACCAATACTTCGGCCTACCATCATGCTAACTACTTCATCAAATGACGTTTCCGGAATTAACCTTTTCCCTACATATTCTCCATCACGTAAAATCGTAATGGCATCACATATTGAAAAAATTTCTTCCATTCGGTGTGAAATATAAACGAATGAAACGCCCTCTTTACGTAATTTATTAATAACAATAAACAGTGTTTCAATTTCGCGATCTGTTAATGCCGCTGTAGGCTCATCCATAATAATAACGCTTGCATTTGTCATTAATGCTTTAGCAATTTCAATAATTTGCTGTTGTCCAACCGATAGTTCACCTGCTAGCATAGCACCTCTCACATGTAGACCAAGATCTGCCAATTGTTGCTGGGCAATCGCATTCATTTGACGCGTACGTAAAATGCCCGTTTTCCCATACATTAACTCTTTTCCAAGAAACATATTTTCAGCTACCGTTAAATTCGGTAATATGTTCAACTCTTGATGGATAAATGCAATACCGTACTCTTCCGCTTCTTTCGCATTTTTAAAAGTTCGTTCTTGTCCATCAATTGTGACTGTTCCACTGTCTTTTTTATATACACCTGTTAGAATCTTCATGAGCGTCGATTTCCCCGCTCCATTTTCCCCCATCAATGCATGGACTTCTCCTGTTTCAATCATAAACTGTGCGTTTTTTAGAACAGGATTACCACTGAACGCTTTTGAAATGTTCTTCATTTCAATATGCATTCTCATCACATCCCTTTATTAAAAAATCACGCCTGCATGTAAAATAACATTCGCATAAGGCGTTGCTTCTCCTGTACGAATAATCGCCTTCGCTCTCTTTGTATGCTCTTTAAATTCCTTATGAGACACATATTCAAATGCTGGCTCTATTAATCGCATCTCAACTTCTTTATTTACCTCTGCATTATTCATAATAACGTCTTCTGCTAACGTCACTTTTTCAATTGCCATATCATCAGCAACAACTTGTAATACGTCTAAAAAACTAGGTTTTCCGATTTCAACTGCTAAATCAATTCGTTTTACTCCATCAGGAATAGGTAACCCACAATCAGCAATTACAATCGTATCTGTATGTCCAAGTGAAGCAAGGACTGCTGCGATTTCACTATTTAATACACCGTGCTTTTTCATCCAACAATCACCTGCACTTCACGTACTCTATCTCTCGTTGGCATACCGCCCTGTGCCCCAAGTTTCGTTACGGAAAGACCACCAGCAATATTTGCAAAACGAATTGCCTTTTGAAGTGCTACTCCTTCAGAAAGCGCAACTGCTAACGCACCGTTAAATGTGTCACCTGCTCCAGTCGTATCTACTACATCTACAGCGATACTTGGAACTTGAACAACTTCCGTTCCATTATGGAATCGAACACCGTTAGACCCTTCCGTCATCAATAGCTTATTTGGATATTTCGCAAGTAACTCTTCAATTGGTGATGTGAAATCATTTAATACGATGCGACATTCATGTTCATTCGGTGTAATATAAGTCGCTTTTTCTAAAATATCTTCTGATAAAAATTGTGCTGGAGCCGGATTCAACATAACTGGAATTTTATGCTCCTCACAAATAGACAGAACGTATTTTACTGTTTCAAGCGGAATCTCTAGTTGAAGAACAACCATATCAGCTTTTACAAGAAGGTCTTTTGAACGATCTACAACCGATTCATTTACAAGAGCATTTGCCCCTTGCACAACAACAATACTGTTATCCTCTTCTGCTAAAACGATATGAGCAATTCCTGTCGTTCTATCTGTAACCGGTACCACATAGTCGATAAAAACGCGTTCGTTCTCTAAATTTTTTCTAACTACTGTTCCGTAATCATCATTGCCTACTGCACCAACCATCGCTACATTTGCTCCTAATCTAGCTGCAGCAACTGCTTGGTTCGCCCCTTTCCCTCCTGGGATCGTATGAAACGCTTCACCAATTACCGTTTCTCCGGCTTTCGGCCGTATTTTTGAAACAGCCACTAAGTCCATTGAAATACTACCTACTACTGCAATATTTGGCATCTGTCTCATCTCCTTACTTCGTTGTATTTCGTTCTATAATTTCAATCGGTAAACGATAGTGTTTCTCTTCTAATGGATTTCCTTCCATCTGCTCTAACAACAATTCTGTTGCAATTTTCCCCATTTCATAAATTGGCTGTGCAACAGTCGTAATAGATGGATACATCATTTCAGTTAAAGAAATTCCATCGAATCCAATAATTTGTAAATCGTTTGGAATAGAAATTCCCTTTTGAAGTGCAGCCTTTACAATACCAATTGCAATTAAATCATTCCCAGCAACAATTCCATCAATATGCGGATATTCTTCTAATAATTCCACCGCTACCCGTTCACTATTAGCTGGATCGAATGTACTCTCTGCAATCATATAAGAAAGATTATTTTGCGTAATAACGTCTACGAAACCTTCAAAACGTTCATTAGCTGTGCTCACATCACGCGGTCCACGAATATGTGCAATATGTTTACACCCTTTGTCTATTAATAACTTTGTCGCCGCCTGACTCCCTGCATAGTTATCTGCATATACAGTAGGAATGCGCTCATTAAACATACGGTCAATCGCAACAACTGGAATAGACAAATTCATGTAATTAACACTATTTTGTGGATTCGTTGCTACAATAAATCCGTCCACATTATTTTGTCTAAGCACATCAATGTATTGCTTCTCTTTTTCTAAATTTTCATCAGAGTTACAAAGTACAACTGTGTAACCTTGCTTATGTGCTACATCTTCTACGGCACGTGCAACTTCTGGAAAGAATGGATTCACGATATTTGGAACAACTAATCCAATTAAACGAGATTTTTTATTGTATAAAGAACGTGCTACTGTACTAGGTTTATAATCTAGCATTTCAATTGCTCGCTCTACTTTTTTTAATGTATCCTCATGAACATATCCATTTTTATTTAACACTCTGGAAACGGTCGCAACAGATACCCCTGCTAATTTTGCAACGTCTTTAATCGTACTCATTCTCTTTTCTCCTCATTTCATGTAACCGTTTACAGAAAATAATATAACGCATTTATAAAAATACGTCAATCATTTCTAACTAAAAAGCTTTTAAGGTTATACTCAAAAAAAGCATCGCCATAAGGCGATGCTTTTTTATTACGAATATGATACAGTTTTTTCCTTTTCTTCTACAGCAGGCTCTTCAGCATCTTTTTTACGATCAGACAGTTTAATTTTCTGTAAGAAAATCGTAAAGATAGCACCTACTACGATAAATACCAATCCTGTTAAGAATACAGTATGAAGTGAGTCCACTAAAGAGCTTTTCAAAATTGGTACGATGCTATTAGAAAATGCTTCTGGCATTTGTTTTAATGCCTCTGGACTAAATAGCATAGAATATAAACTTTGTGGATCTGTATGAATCATATCTTTAAATTTTGTTACCATTTGTCCCGCTTCTTTTGGGAATGTGTCTAATACAGGTACTAATTTATTTGTTAACGTTGTGCCTGAAGTGTTATTCATAATTGATCCTAAAATTGTAATCCCAAACGTTCCACCGATTTGACGGAAGAATTGACTTGATGATGTTACAACGCCAAGATCTTTTTTCGGGAAGCTTTCTTGTAATGCTAATGTTAATATCGGCATAACAAGACCCATTCCTAAACCGATAACCATCATATAAGAAGTAGCGGTAAGCTTAGTTGTATGCATATCCATCGTTGTTAATAACCAGAAACCACTAGCCATAATAAGCATCCCTGTAATAATTTGTGGTTTCACACCAATTTTTAATACCAGCTGACCACCGATAATACTCATAACGATCATTGTAATCATCATCGGTGTCATAATCGTTCCTGATTCAGCAGCACTTACGCCTACAATTCCTTGCATAAAGAACGGTACGAACATAATTGCTCCAAACATTCCGATACTCATAAAGAAACCGATCGCATTCAGTAGTGTAAATGTACGGTTTTTAAAGAAGTGCATCGGTAAAATTGGTTCTTCAGCCTTCGTTTCAACGATAACAAAGCTAACAATACCAATGGCAGCTAGTGCAAATAACCCGATAATTTGCCAAGAACCCCATGCATAATCTTTCCCGCCAAACGTTAACGCAAGTAATAAACTTACAACACCGAGAATCATCGTGAAGATTCCAGCGATATCAATTTTAATTGGTCCTGTTTGTTTATGTGCTTTTAATCCCATTGCAATGAAGATTGTCGCTAAAATACCAACTGGTAAGTTAATATAGAATACCCATCTCCAGTTCACTGCGTCTACAATCCAACCACCAACTTGTGGTCCAATTACAGAGGCAAGACCGTATAGAGCTCCAAAAATACCTTGCCATTTAGCACGTTCTTTTCCCGTGAACATATCTCCGATAATAATCATAGCCATTGGCATCATAATACCGCCACCAAGACCTTGAATACCACGGAAAATAATTAATTCTGTCATACCGTTTGCCATACCACATAACGCTGAACCAACCATAAAGATAATTAATCCTGCTATATATACGTTACGACGCCCAAGTAAATCCGCTAATTTACCTGCAATCGGTACAACCGTTGTTGATGTTAACATGTACGCTGTTGTTAACCATGTCATTAAACTTAATCCACCTAGTTCACCGACGATACGCGGCATTGCTGTACCAACGATTGTTCCGTCCAATGCAGCAAATAGCATTGCGATTACTAAACCGATTAACAACAACTTTCTATTCTGATTTTCTTGTTGCTCCATGTAATCTCCTCAATTCCTCTTAGTTTTTCTCTTTTTTCTCTTTTTTCTCTGGTTTCCCGCAAATAATTGTTTCTAGCTTTTCAAAGAGGCGCAACAAATCTTCCCTCTCTTGTAATTCTAAGTGTGAGAAGTATTTTGCAATATGCTCATTACGAGCCGCCATCGCTTCTTCTACTGTAGTTTTCCCCTTCTTCGTTAGCTCAATGACAACAACGCGGCGATCATTATCGTCGTGATAGCGCTCTACTAACCCATGATCAATTAAACGATCAGTCATTACTGTAATCGCGCTCGGTTTCACGTACATTTTCTCCGCCAATTGTGTCGCTCTTGAAGCTCCGTAATGATCTAAAATCTTTAAAATATAAAACTGCGGTGGTGTAAGTCCTGATGCTTGCATTTGTTCTAATAGCTCTGTTTGCATTTTCTTTCCTATAGCGAATGTAAGAGCTTGAATCTTATCAATATGAGTCATATCATTTGGCATGTTATCCACCTCTTATTTAAGCAATAAAATATTTAACGTATTTAAATATTAATCCCACAAACAAAATACGTCAACAACTTTCTTTATAAAAACGTTTACATTCTTGTCACAAAGTTGTATAATTTTCGTCGAAGTTAATATTGACAGTCACGGAGAATCGGAGTATATGGCTATGAATCATAAAAAAGGGAACTTTTTTATATTTCATAGCCTTTTTGTATTCTCTCTGTCTTAAAACGCTTCCAATTAATTAGGGGAGGATTTTCATTTTATGTTTTTCACACAATTATTTAAACCTGCGCCCCACGCAGAACGCTTACCAGCTGATCGCACTGATAGCGAATACCGCAAATTGCGTTTGCAAGTATTCTTAGGCATCTTCATCGGTTATGCGGGTTACTACTTTGTTCGAAAAAACTTTTCACTCGCAATGCCATACTTAATCGAACAAGGCTTTAGTAAAGGGGAACTTGGGGTTATCCTTTCAGCAGTATCTATCGCTTACGGATTAAGTAAATTTCTTATGGGTATCGTATCCGATCGTTGTAATCCTCGCTACTTTTTAGCAGCTGGGCTATTTTTATCCGGTATCATTAATATTATTTTCGGCTCATTTTCTTTCATTACAACGAGCATTATACTTATGTTTGTACTTCAGTTTTTAAATGGATGGGTACAAGGTATGGGATGGCCTCCTTGTGGTCGTACGATGGTTCACTGGTTCTCCGTTAGTGAACGTGGTACAAAAATGTCTATTTGGAACGTCGCTCATAATGTCGGCGGCGCGCTTATGCCTTCTCTCGTTACATTAGGCTTATATTTCTTTGCAAATGACTGGAAAAGTATATTTTACTTCCCAGGTATTCTTTCAATTTTAGTGGGGATTTATGTATTAATTACGATGAGAGATACACCTCAATCTTGCGGATTACCTTCTATTGAAGAACATACTGGGGAATATCCATCAGATGAAAAAGTAGCGGACCGTGAACGCGAACTTTCGGTAAAGGAAATTTTATTTACATACATATTAAACAATAAGTTTTTATGGTACATCGCTATCGCTAACGTCTTTGTTTATTTCGTTCGTTACGGCGTTGTAGACTGGGCTCCTACTTATTTAGTAGAAGAAAAAAGCTTTACTCACAGTAGCTCACGTACAGCTTATGCTCTATACGAATGGGCTGGTATTCCAGGTACACTTCTTTGCGGATGGATGAGTGATAAACTATTTAAAGGGCGCCGCGCACCTGCTGGCATTCTATTTATGGTCGGTGTATTCATTGCCGTTCTTGTTTACTGGCTAAATCCTGCTGGGCATCCAATCATTGATAGTATCGCACTTGTTTCCATTGGATTTTTAATTTACGGACCTGTTATGTTAATTGGCCTACACGCTCTTGACTTAGCACCAAAGAAAGCTGCTGGAACTGCCGCTGGGTTAACCGGGTTCTTCGGTTACCTAGGGGGAGCTACTTTTGCTAGCGCAGCTATGGGCTTTATTGTAGATGGATTCGGATGGGACGGCGGATTCATTTTGCTCCTTGCTTCTTGTGTGCTTGCAATGTTCTTCCTTGCTCTTACTTTAAATACAGGATCTACAAAACAAAAACAAGCTTAAACAATAATATTATACTTACAAAAAAAAGAGAGACAGTTCTTTCCAGAACACCTCTCTTTTTTCTACATATACTACTTTTTTATTACAAATAATTTATCAATCCACCCCATAATTGTGAGCGTTTTAAAAGGGTTTTTATCCTTATATTACTGCATCTCATCTCTATATAAAAAGATTTTTGAATATTTACTCTTGTCAAACATTGTCACTTTATATTAAAATAACAACAACATACTAAATATTTAGTCTTTTCAGAAAAGATGGAGGGATAACCATGAAGAATCCACTTCTTCGCATTGAAAACTTACAGACTTCCTTTCGCATACAAGATCAATATCATGCAGCAGTTGATAACGTTTCGTTAACTGTCCATGAAAATGAAATTGTCGCGATAGTTGGTGAATCCGGTTGCGGAAAAAGTGCACTTGCCCTTTCCATTATGCGACTGCATAATGAAGCAAATACAAAATTACAAGGGCAACTTAACTATAGAGATAAGGATTTACTTACTATGTCGACCGCAGAGATGAATAAAGTACGCGGATCAAACATCGGTATGATTTTCCAGGAACCTCTTACAGCACTCGATCCTCTTATGACAGTTGGAAAACAAATCGAAGAAAACTTAGACTACCACACAAACCTTTCGAAAGCAGAAAAGAAAGAACGCACCTTAGAACTACTCCATCAAGTTGGTATTCCAAAACCAGAACTTACATATAAACAATACCCTCACGAATTATCTGGCGGAATGAGACAAAGAATTGTTATCGCGATTGCGATTGCTTGTAACCCAGCACTCATTATTGCGGATGAGCCAACAACGGCTCTTGACGTAACCATCCAAGCACAAATTTTAGACTTACTAAAATCTATTCAAGAACAAACGAAAATGGGCATCATTTTAATTACACATGATTTAAGCGTTGTTGCCGAAACAGCTGATCGTATTGTCGTTATGTATGCAGGACAAGTTGTAGAAACAGGAACAGTAGAAGAGATTTTTAATAACCCGCTTCACCCATATACTCGTTCTCTATTAAACTCAATTCCATCTGCGTATGCGGAAAAAGAAAAATTGCATGTAATTCAAGGCGTGGTTCCTTCGTTAGCGCAGCTTCCTCGCACTGGATGTCGATTCCAAGCCCGAATCCCTTGGGTTAGACCAGATCAACATGAGGAAAATCCTGTTTTACATGAAGTAAAACCAGACCATTGGGTACGTTGTACTTGCTACAAGCACTTCAACTTCCAACATAAGAAAGGAGATGACGTAACTCATGGCACTGCTTAAAGTAGAAGATTTAAAAGTACACTTTCCAATTAAGGGTGGTTTCTTCGGACGTACATTAGATTACGTACGAGCAGTTGATGGCGTAAGTTTTGAATTGCAGCCTGGTGAAACATATGGAATCGTTGGTGAATCAGGTAGCGGCAAATCAACAACTGGTAAAGCAATTATGCACTTAACGAAAGCTACAGGCGGTAACATTCATTTTAATAATAGAGATTTAACGAAATTAAGTCGCTCTGAGTTAAGAGAACAACGAAAAGATATCCAAATGATTTTCCAAGATCCGTATTCATCATTGAATCCCAAGAAACGTGTTATCGATATTATTGCCGAACCACTTCGGAATTTTGAAAAGCTCTCACCCGATGAAGAGCGTCGAGCAGTTCAAGAATACCTTGATAAAGTTGGGTTAAATCCAGAGTCTATTTATAAATACCCACATGAATTTTCCGGTGGACAGAGACAGCGAATTGGTATTGCACGCGCTCTTACATTAAAACCAAAACTTATTATCGCGGATGAACCAGTATCTGCACTTGACGTGTCGGTACAAGCGCAAGTTTTAAACTTCTTACAAGATTTACAATCTGAACTTGGATTAACGTACCTATTCATAAGTCACGATTTAGGCGTAATTCGTCATATGTGTGATCGCATCGGTGTAATGTATCGCGGGCGCATTGTCGAAGAAGCAACTAGTGCAGAAATTTATAATAATCCACAGCACATCTATACGAAACGCCTAATATCAGCTATTCCTGATATTCGTCCAGAAAACCGCGAACAACAACGTAAATTACGTCAACAAGTAAGTTCTGAGTACGAAAAATCATACGAAAAGTATTTCAATGAAAACGGTCGTGCTTACGATTTAAAACCAATCTCGCCAACTCACCGGGTGGCATTACCTTAAGGGAGTGATAAAACATGTGGAAATTTATATTACGGAGATTTTTAGTGATGATCCCGCAATTATTCGTGTTAAGTATACTAGTCTTTCTACTAGCTAAAGCAATGCCAGGCGATGCCTTAACCGGTAGAGCAATGAATAACCCAAAAGCAGATCCAAAAGTCATTGAAGAACAACGTGAAAAGCTAGGATTAAATGACCCGGTTACAACACAATATGTACGCTGGATTAAAAATGCCGTCCAAGGTGACTTCGGTATTTCCTATGCACATAAAATGAAAGTAACCGACTTAATTGGTGAACGACTTGGAAACACAGTATCTTTAGCACTTGTTATTCTTATTCTTACTTACTTAATTGCCATTCCACTGGGAGTTATAAGTGGGCGTTGGAATGACACCTGGGCTGATCGACTCATTACCATTTACAACTATCTAGGTTTTGCTACACCGCTATTTATATTTGCACTAATTATGCTCTTCCTTTTCGGATTTAAGTTTGCTCTGTTTCCGACTGGCGGTAGCGTAGATCCTCAAGTTGCAACAGGTACATTTGCTTACTATTTAAGCAAATTCAATCACATGCTATTACCAGCTTTATCCGGCGCATTAATTGCGACAGTTGGTACTGTTCAATATTTACGAAGCGAAATTATCGATACGAAACATAAAGATTTTGTACGTACAGTAAGAGCAAAGGGTGTTCCAGAATCAAAAGTCTATTCTAGACATATTTTACGAAATTCATTCTTACCAATTGCAGCCTTCTTAGGTTATGAAATTACAGGATTAGTTGGTGGTGCCATCTTCTTGGAAAGTATCTTTAGTTATCCAGGGATTGGACAACTATTTATACAATCTATCTCTCAACGCGATTTTAGTGTAATAACTGCACTCGTTATGTTTACTGGATTTGCAACGCTACTTGGAACTCTCCTTTCAGATATTATTCTAAGCATCGTTGATCCACGTATTCGTATTGATTAAAGAAAGGAGGGTTTTTAATGTTAGCAAACCCTAAAAAACAAACTGAAGTTATTCATTACGAAAAAAGTCCTTCTGGTTTCTCTATTATGTGGCGAGAACTTCGCAAAGATAAATTAGCAATGTTTTCACTTTTTTTCCTAGCAATCTTATTACTAGCGGTATACGCAGCATCTTTTATTATGAAACAAGAAGATATTGTACGAGTTGATTTATTCGCCATTTATGCCCCTCCCTCTGCTGAACATTGGTTAGGAACAGATTACGGAGGACGCGATATTTTCGGCCAACTTATTATTGGTACACGTAACTCATTTACAATTGGACTAGCTATTACTATTCTTTCTTGTTTGATTGGTCTTTCAATTGGATTAATTGCCGGTTATTTTGGAGGAACTATTGATAATATCATTATGCGCGTTATCGATTTTGTCATGGTTTTACCATTTTTAATGCTTGTAATTGTTTTTATTACACTTGTTCCTACATTCAACATTTTTACTTTCATTTTAATTATGACCGTTTTCTTATGGACAGGAAAGGCAAGATTAATTCGCTCAAAAGTATTAACTGAAAAAGAACTCGATTATGTCTCTGCATCAAAAACATTAGGAACACCAAACTGGAAAATCATTCTTTTTCAAGTACTACCTAACTTAAGCTCAATTATCATTGTCAGTGTTACATTAAATCTTGCTGGAAACATCGGCATTGAATCTGGTCTAACTTTCTTAGGGTTCGGTCTACCAGAAAGTACACCAAGCCTTGGTACACTTGTTAGTTATGCTAGAAACCCAGATGTATTACAAGAGAAATGGTGGATTTGGTTACCCGCATCAATCATGATTTTAACATTGATGCTGTGTATAAATTTTATTGGCCAAGCGCTACGCCGCTCGGCTGATGCAAGACAGAGAAAAGGATAAGGGGTGGAGAAGATGACGAATAAACCAAATTTTTTCAAAGTATTAAGTACACTTGCAGTTTCAACATTACTACTTTCAGCATGTGGGGGCAGTGGGGGTAGTGAAAAAACTAGCAGCACAAAAAAAGTAGATACAAATAAATTTAGTACAACTGTTAAAAATGACAAAAAAGAAATTAAAGATGGTTCATTAACATATGGTCTTGTTTCTAACACACCATTTGAAGGCCTTTTAAACTTCGCTGTATATGAGGGAGATCCTGATAATCAAGTCCTTACAATTTTCGATGAATCTTTATTATCAAATGATAAAAACTGGGAATACACTAATGATGGAGCTGCTACATATGAACTTTCTGAAGATAAAAAGACAATTACACTAAAAATTAAAGATAATGTAAAATGGCATGATGGGAACCCTGTTACTGCTGAAGATTTAGAATATTCTTACCTGATGATCGGTAGCAAACTATATGCTGGTTCTCGCTATGACTCTCAAATGCAAATGATTGAAGGTATGGAAGATTACCATAATGGAAAATCCGAAAAAATTTCAGGTATAAAGGTAACGGATCCAAAAACAATTTCTATTACATTTAAAGAACCAAACCCTTCAGTGAAAACAGGACTTTGGACATACCCTCTCCATAAGAAATACTTAGGAGATGTACCAATCGATAAATTAGCAGAATCTGATAAAATCCGTAAAAATCCAATTGGCTTTGGGCCTTTTAAAGTGAAGAAAATTACGCCAGGGGAATCCGTTGAATTTGAACGTTTTGATGACTATTATGGTGGAAAGCCAAAACTGAAAAGCATGGTTTTAAAAGTTGTCAATCCTTCCGTTGTTAACGCATCCTTAAAAAACGGCGATATTGACATTGCTGAAGTAAGTGCAGATCAATATCCAAATGTAAGTCAATTAAAAAATGCACAATTACTCGGCAAAACCGATTTATACTATAGTTATATCGGCTTTAAATTAGGGCATATGGATAAAGAAAAAGAAGAAGTAGTCATGGATAAAGATAAATTTAAAGATGTTCGTGTACGTCAAGCAATGGCGTATGCTATTGATCGAAAAGAAATTGGTGAAAAATTATATCATGGCCTACGTTATCCGGCTAACTCACCAATCCCACCATCTCTACCAAAATATCACAACAATAAAGTTGGTTCTTATGATAAAGATGTAGAGAAAGCTAAAAAGTTATTAGATGAAGCTGGCTATAAAGATACGAACGGAGATGGATTCCGTGAAGATCCGAATGGTAAAGAATTTAAAGCTAATTTCTTATCAATGAGTGGTAGCGATGTAAGTGAACCACTCGCAAAATTCTTTATTCAATCTTGGAAAGACATCGGCCTAAAAGTAGAGCTTCTTGATGGTCGCTTACATGAATTTAACTCATTCTACGATATGATTAAAAAGGATGATCCAAAAGTTGATATTTTCTCTGGAGCTTGGGGAACTGCATCTGACCCAGACCCTTCTGGTATTTGGGCTAAAAATGCATCGTTCAATTACACGCGTTGGTCTAATGACAAAAATAATGAATTATTAAAACAGGGTATTTCTCCAGCGGCTGCTGATGAAAAGTATCGTAAAGACGTCTATGATAAATGGCAAAAATTAATTCATGATGAAGTACCATTAATTCCACTTCATTATAAATTCGATTTAAAAGGTGTAAACAACCGCGTAAAAGACTATAAATATACACCAGAAGATCAATATAAATGGGGTAACGTTAGCGTAACAAGCGATAAAGCAGAAACAGAGAAATAAGAAAATAGCTCCTAGCACTAAGATACATGCTAGGAGCTATTTTTTATTTATAATACTTCTCTTGCTATTAATAACAACCAATTCCTTCCCTACTCTAAAATTAAAAGATTTGATGAACCATTTTTATTAAAATAGCTAACGTAACAGATGCAGCAAATCCGCCTAAACAAATTAAGCTTACCCCTTGACTATATGATAAATTTTGCAATGATTTCATTACTTCCATCCTCCCTATCTCCCCTTTGATACTCTTATTTTACCAATGGGAAAAATTTCATAACATCGATTTTTCTGACAACAAACTTACAAATTTGTAAGTTAACGATTTCCCTTTAAACTTATATCTAGTATTTCCATAATCTCCCCCCTCTATACATCAAAAAAGACCTCGAATTATATCAAGGTCCTGCTTACACTACATAATATCTCACTCAACTTATTTTATCCCGCTATTCGCCGGGCAGTAAGACCCCCACTGATTAAAGCTTCACTTTATAATCATCACCGGGCATTTCACACGCTTTGCTATTTTATGACTTACACTACCAAGCACCATCTCTTGCAGTGTATTTAGCCCTCTACTCCCAGCAATAATAAGATCTATATCTCCTGTATTTACATATTGAACAATCGTATCTCCTGGATCGCCATGTAGAATCGTAATTTTGTAGGAAATGTTCTCTTTCTTTAATAAACCCTCAATCTCTTTTAATTTATCTTTTCGACTAGCTGATATTGTTTCTAAATCCGTTTGTCCTTGTATAATATCTGACTTTGCCGTTCTATTATCTACTACGTACACAACTTCAACATGTGTTTCTTCGCTAAATTTCGCAATATATGTTGCATGCTCGGCTGCTCGAAGTGCATGTTCAGAACCATCGCATGCTAATAAAATTTGTTTGTACATATGCTGAATCCCCTTTTCGTTATCCTACCCGTATTATATAATAAAGCCCCCTAAAAAGGAGGCTTCTAACTAGCAATTCTCTTATTATAAGTAGCTAAATTCGCAACGAGCCTCGAGCTACGTTCATTTAACCCTGTGATCCTTACTTTCACACCGTTCTGTTCATATTTCATGATAACTTTATCAATTGCCGCTACTGCTGAATCATCCCATACGTGTGCGTTAGTAAAGTTCATCTCAATTTCTTTCACATTTTCATTGTATGAAAAAGCATTTATATACTCTGCCGTAGATGCGAAGAATAGTTGGCCGTGAATTTCGTATATTTTCTTATTTTCAATATACAAATGTTTCACGTGAATCTTTGCCATATTGAATGCAAATAAAACTGCACTAATTATCGTTCCGATAATTACACCTAATCCTAAATTATGTGTAATTAGGACAATCACAACTGTTACGATCATAACAAATGCGTTTCCTTTTGGTACTTTATGAATCGTCGCTACAGAGTTCCAATCAAACGTCCCAATCGAAACCATAATCATAACTGCAACTAAAGCTGCCATCGGAATATGAACAACGTAATCACCTAAAACAAATAGCAATACGATTAAAAAACCACCGGCTACAAACGTCGATAATCTCCCGCGACCACCTGATTTAATGTTAATAACAGATTGTCCAATCATTGCACATCCTGCCATTCCTCCGAAGAAACCAGCAACAACGTTCGCAATCCCTTGTCCACGTGCCTCTTTATGCTTATTACTTTCCGTATGTGTCATATCGTCTAAAACCGACGCCGTTAATAATGACTCTAGTAAACCTATAACCGCTAGCATAACTGAATACGGTAAAATAATTGCTAATGTCTCAAGTGTAAATGGAACATCAGGAATACTAAAGAATGGTAATTCTTTCGGTAAGCTTCCCATATCCCCTACTGTTTTTAACTGTAATCCGCTCATAAGTGCAATGCTTGTCACAATAATAATTGAAATAAGTGTAGACGGAACAGCCGTCGTAATACGTGGAAATAAATATATAATTGCAAGTCCTAATGCGACAAGTGCATACATTTGCCAAGTTGCATTTTTAAAATGCGGCAATTGCGCTGTAAAAACTAAAATTCCAAGTGAATTTAAAAAACCACTCATAACGGATTTAGGAACAAACTTCATAAATGAGCTCAGCTTGAACACTCCAAAAATAATTTGAACAATACCTGTTACTATTGTCACAGCAAATAAATATTGCAAACCGTGATCCTTCACAAGAGTGACCATTAATAATGCCATCGCACCCGTTGCCGCCGAGATCATCCCTGGTCTTCCGCCGACAAACGAAATTGTAACCGCAATACAAAAGGCCGCGTACAATCCAACCGTCGGATCTACACCTGCAATAACAGAAAAAGCTATCGCTTCAGGAATTAATGCTAAAGCAACGACAATTCCTGATAGTACGTCCCCTCTCATATTTGAGAACCATTCATTTTTTATAGTTTGAAACAAAGTAACACTCCTCCACTCTTTTATCATTTGATTTTCTCCATAAGAAAATCAAGGCCGACTGCACGAAGGCTATTATATAACGAGCAAAGGATGTTGTGCTATGTAAAAGTTTCCTAAAGAAAAGACGCTACCTTAGCAGCGTCTTTTCTCATTTCATTAATGGCCACCGTGACCTTGACCACTTTCCTGAACAATTTCTAACCTCTCATCCAATATACCTTGTGTTTCAAATGAAATATCACTACTACTTCCTAATAGGAAACCATGGTTATACGGTCCAAGTGTTGGATCATCTTTAAACTTCGGCTGAATAGTAGCAAGGAAGTCATAAACTGGTTGTGAAGCTTTTCCTTCCTCAAGCAAAACAACAGGGGCATGTTTACCCATATGTGAAAAGGGTGCTCCCGCAATTGCTAAGTCTAGTGTTTTGCTTGAAACAAATGACAAACCGTGCCCTGGTTTTGTGAATCCCCAGCCAAATTTCGTTTTTTCATCTTTAAATTTCGCAAATGCAACCGAATTTTCTGTTGGAGTCTCCCCACTAATACGCGTTACTTTCCCGTATTTACTTAACTCTTTTTCTACTTCTTTCGAAACGATTTTTTCTGGTCCTAACACATATATATTCGCTTTATCTTTTCTCGTCTTTAATGCCTCTATTGTCGCTTCTGGCACCTTATCTTTTTCTACATATAAAAGTGGTTCTGGCATATGAGAAATCCAATTTACAGCTGGTGTTGTATATAAACGTCCTTCTTCTTCAGACGAACCGATAATAACGCTATTTGGATAATTTCCTGTTATATCGGCATATTCTTTATCAACATCTTTAGCAAATTTAGCTGGGTCCGTTTCTTTTATTTGCTTTACTTTATATTCTTTTAATTGCTCTAGGCTAGCTGCCCCTACATCCCCCATCACCATAATTTGCGTTCCATCTTTCGTTCCGAGCGGATTTAATCGTTTTATTTCTTTTAACGTCATTTCGGGTACCTTTTCTTTTTCTATAAATAAAATCGGTCCGTTATTCGGATGATGAATAAGATCCGCACTTGCAATACCTAATTGCCACTCGTTCACTGGCACTAAAATAATAGCGCCTGGCTGATTCTCTTTATGCGTTGCTGGCCATATCGTTTGCGAAGTTAATACTGCCATTTGCAGAGGATCATTTGTATTTAATCTCGTTACATTTTTTAAACTTGTCGTTAATAAATCATTCGATGCACCTTGATTCATTTCTTTCGGCGCAGTTACCTCCTGATTCATTTCCACCTCCTTTTGCTCTGTTTTCGTCTCTTCTGTAGATTCATGATTTTTATGATCTGTGTTCGTTTGTCCGCATGCCGCAAGACCGACTGCTGCAATTATTGTTATCCCAAAAATTCGGGTCATCTTTTTCACTATATCGCCTCCGTATTATTCGTTTTCGAGCCAATATTATTACCTAAAATGGAATTTCAACTTTACAATAACAAGCAATTCTGAAGAAATTATGCAGATGCATTATAATCTGCACCATTTCTTCATGATTTTGACTTACAATTTAAGTAATAACTACAAATGCGGAGGTACTCTATGATCGATATACTACTCGTAGATGATGAACCGAGAATGCTTGAATTATTAACGCTTTATCTTACTCCAATCGGATATAACTGCGTATGTGCAGTATCCGGAGAAGAAGCTATTTCACATATAGAAAATCGAAACTTCAAATTTATTTTACTCGATATTATGATGCCAAAGATGGATGGGTGGGAAACGTGCAAAAGAATTCGATCATTTAGTAACGTTCCTATCATTATGGTAACTGCTCGTGATCAAACGGTAGATGTCGTTCAAGGATTAAAACTTGGAGCAGATGATTACGTGACGAAACCATTCCACGAAGAGGAGCTCTTCGCAAGAATTGAAGCTGTTTTACGCCGAACCAATCAACATGCACAAATCCAATATCACGGCATTTTATGGGATGAGGCCAAGCATTTCATTTCTGTCCATAATGAAGAACTTCTTCTCACTCCAATCGAATTCTCTTTACTCGGATTATTTTTACGTCATGTGAACTACGTATTAAGCCGTGATCAGCTCATTGAACGAATTTGGGGATTAAATACAAATACAGAAGATAGAACAGTCGATTCACATATTCGTAATTTGCGTGATAAATTACGAAAAGTAAATTTCCCTATTGATCACCATTTAAAAACTGTTTACGGAGTAGGATATCGATGGATTGATACCCTATATTAAGGAGCAAAACGATGAAGCGAATTTCTATTCAACTCGGATTTTATTTTCTAATTGTTACACTTTTAATCGAAAGTGTTCTATTTGTCTTGCTCTATTATAGCCTTGTAAACAATAGAGTAAATGAAGAAATGACAGCTTTATTAAAGCGCGGAAATAGTCACCGAGATGTCCTTGAAAAATATTTTGACAGGCAAACAATTTCCCATGTTGCTTTAATGGAATCCGAAGCTGAAACAACTGTTATTATTACAAATGCAAATAAGGAAATACTAGCTAAATCCAATGAAATAAATACTACTATAAAAAAACATATTGAAGGAATGCAAACACGAACAGATCATGATGGAGCAATTATAGAGAATCATTGGAAAACATCTAATTATATATGTACAGTGAGTCCCATTGTAGTAGATGGCAACATAGAAGGCTATGTATATATGTTTCTCGGGACGGAATCAATCGAAGAAATGGTTAACGGGCTCACACGGCAATTCATTATCGCTGGAGTCATTACTTTCCTATTAACAGCCATCACCATTTTTCTATTATCACGTTTGTTAACAAAACCATTGTTACACATGAAACAAGCGACTGAAAAAATGAGTAAGGGCGATTTATCCGTTTCATTAACAACTACTCGAAATGACGAAATTGGTGAACTAGCACAATCTATCCAAACTCTCGCAAATGATTTACATTACATGAAAACAGAGCGAAGTGAATTTCTAGCAAGTGTTGCTCACGAATTACGAACACCATTAACGTACGTAAGAGGTTATGCTGACATTGCATTAAAAGAAAACACACCCCCAGAGCAACGTTTACGATACTTATCCATTATAAAAGACGAGTCTGATTATATTACAAACTTAGTTCAAGATTTATTTTCACTCGCTCAAATGGAAAAGCATAACTTTTTCATTCAAGTACAGGAAGTGCATTTACACACCTTCCTTACTCGCATCACTGAAAAAATAAATGTGATGTACGGAGAAAAACAAATTAAAGTTGTTTTCACATGTCCTTCCTCACTCTTAGTAAAGCTAGATGAGCAACGCTTTGAACAAGTTATGGCTAACATTTTAAATAACGCGTATAGACATTCAAAAGAACATTCTCATATTAATATTTCTGTTACAGAAGAACATAAACATATTTCCATCAAAATTAAGGACAAGGGAGAAGGTATTCCGCCTGAAGACCTCCCTCACATTTTCGATCGCTTTTACCGTGTTGATAAAGCGCGCTCTAGAGCTACAGGAGGCACTGGTTTAGGGCTCTCCATCGTAAAAGAAATCGTAGAACTACACGGCGGGAATATTACTGTCACAAGTGAAATTGATCACGGATCTTGCTTTACAATTTCATTGCCATCTATATAGAAACACGACTATCATCAATAGTCGTGTTTTCTTATCCTTTAGGACTTTACTTTATAATATAAATTTACGAATTGCCCAAAACGTTTCGTATCCGTTAAAGTTAAATGAATTTCCGGGTTCTTTTCTTTAAATAACGGAACTCCAGAACCTAATATGTGAGGTGTAATCGTAACAACATATTCATCAATTAAATTATTCTTAAAAAATCCTCTCAGTAGACTCCCTCCACCGACCATCCATATTTTAGATCCTTCCTGCTCTTTCAACCTTTTTGTAAACTCTAATACATCTTCATTTACAAACTCTACATGTTCGTTTGAACCTTTTTCTGAATTAGAAAAAACATAACATTTTTTATCTAGGTACGGGAATGTTTCCGTATGTTCTACCACATAATCGTACGTTCTCTTTCCCATAATTATCGTATCAATTGTTTCGTACATTTCTGTATAACCGTTGTCTCCCTCACCTTCTGTTTCCATTAACCACTCTAAATCATCATCTTCTTTCGCGATAAATCCATCTAAGCTCGCTGCAATAAATAAAACAATTTCACGTGACATATCTTTTCCTCCTTACAGCTTCTATTGATAAAATCATCTTATAAGCACTATACTAACCATAAAACATGACAACTTATGTCATGTTAAAAAAAGAAAAAGGTGATATCCTTGTCAAAAGCAAAACGTTTACTAGACATTCTTATATTTGCTTCTACGAAAAAAACATTTACAGCTCAAGAAATAGCTGATGAATTTAATATTTCCGTTCGTACGGTCCATAGATATATTTTAGATTTAAGTGATATGGGATTACCCATTTACGCTGAACAAGGTCGTAATGGAGGATATAAAGTATTAACAAGCAGCATGCTTCCCCCCATTTTATTTACCGAAGAAGAAGCCGTATCCATCTTTTTTGCATTTCAATCTTTAAGTTACTATCGAGACTTACCTTTTAATACAGAAATCAATTCCGTTACGCATAAACTGTATAGCTCTCTACAGCATGATGCAAAAGCAAAAGTTGATAAAATACGCTCTTATATTGCTTTTTGGAATCCGAAGAGAACAATTGATGCACCACTTTTAACTACTTTAGATATAAAATCAAGTGCTTCTTTGGCTAAGTTTAAAATTTCCAACTTGTTCTACCGCTTAATGAGAAGACGCAGATTGTACATTATCTGTTTCAGCCGCATAAACACTATTAGCAGTAATCCCCCCGTTCCTTCTAACAACCCTCCAACTACTACATAGGAATCGATTTTTTCTTTGAATTTTTAAAATTCATGATAATAGCTCCATTCGCTTATAGTTTTATACTAAGTTACCAGTATACCACTGGTAACTTAGTATTAGTTTTCGAATATAAATATAAGCCAGCATCTAAAGCATAGATACATCCCTCATATCCAAATATAGACCACATCTAGACCCCTTAATTAATACATTTTCCCCATAAACTCTATAGTAGGCTTAGCAAATGGATTAGGCGCTTTTAAATATGCTGCTGAAATAATAAGAGGATAACTTTTAATATCATATCTCATACGACTCTACTCCTTACAAAAAACAGTATTAAACCAGCTAGTATTGATACTATTCATTATAAAACTCTTGCCAGTCTAAAATTTTAATTGTTTCATGATCGAGAACCACTTGGATTTCTTTTCTTACTGTATCTGACATAGAAATATTGCTAATACAATTTCAAATCCCAAAGGGTATTCCATAAGTTTGAGCTGCAGATGGAATAGATAAAAACCTTGCCTATCCTATAGTAATTCAAAGTTTAAAAGAAGAGAAACATATGCCTGAGGGCATATAACTAAGGCAAGTTAGATACCTTAATAATATAGTGGAACAAAATCATGTTTTTATAAAAACATGTGTGCTCTAGGTTGGAAGTCAAATCATTTAAGACGGTATCTTCTATATTGAGTAGGTTGGAAGTCATGCATATGATACAAAAAGGACAAATTGATTTGCAGAGCCTGTCTGTCCAAAATCAGAAAGAGTTCGTCCATCGAGCGTGTGGACTTATAGCATAAAATACGACTCCTTTCGGAATCTATTATCATCTATGTTCTTTTTCATATATTTGCACCAGAATCTTAAATTATATTAAATTCTAATTATTAATATAATTCAAAAGAGTGTTGACAATCGATTGTTTTAATATTAAACTAATTAAGTGATAAATGGTAATTTTATCATTTTTTAACATATAACGTATTAATCGGAAGGAGGTGTAAAATATGAATCATTCTGTGAAATTGAAAGCAGCTAACTTAGGTTTTTTACTTGCTTTAGGCATCGTTTTATTAAGTACATATGCTTTCCTATTAGGTATGTTACCTGAAATGAACTTAGTAAAAGAGTTTAATATACCTACATCTGTAGCATCTGCGGCTTTAGGTTATTTAGATGTTATCTCTAATGCTGTAGCACTTGCAGGTGCTATTGCTGCTCTTGGTACTGGAGGAGCTTCTCTTATTGCTGCTGCAGGAGCTCAAGGTGTTAAAGTATTCTTAAAAACTATGTGGCGAGAAAAAGGTAGAAAAGCTACAATTGCTTACTAAAAAATAAAAAAGAGGTTACATTTTATATGTAACCTCTTTTTTATAACTGGGGGATAATATTTTATATGAACATTCCGAAACTTTTGTATCTTCATATAAAAGTTAGATATAGAAATCAATATTCAAGTATATTAAAAAGAATAATAGGCCAAAAAAAACTACCATTTAGCCTTATTTTCATAGCCGATTTTTTATTTAAAATAGTATCAGGTATTATAACATTTATACCACTATATTTTTATTTCCCTAATATATATATATATAATTCAATAACAATCATATTCTTCATAACTATATTTTCTTTTTTTATTCAAGGGATATTTGAATATAAACAAACTATAAAATTGAAATCAGATATTTTATTATATGCTCCACTTTCTTTAAATACAGCATATTCCATCAATATGCTTGAACTGTATATTTGGAGTTTATTTCAAAGTACTAGTTTGTTCAGTATATATTTTTTATTACTTTTATGCTATTACGACTTTGTTACAACTATTGTAATTTTACTTAATACGATTCTTATTAGTAGTTTTATATTTATTCTATCGAATAAATTGTTTAGTCATTATTATGTCAATAAAATCAAAAAGCCTATTGGATTAATAAGATTTTTGTTTTACTTTATTTTTCTACTGTTATCTTTTTGGATTGGATATAAACTAGTAAATTTGTTAAAAGAACCTTTAACTTTAATTAAAAATAAAGTAGTTAATATGACGTTTTTTCAGGATGAAAATTATTCCGACGAAGTTATCTCTCAACTAATCAAAAGTATAATAGAACCTGTTAAACAAATAAGTGTATCTATATTAAATATTGGTAATTCAATTATAGAAAATATAATTATTAAACCTTATATATTTATAATAATATTAATTACCATAATAATATTATTAAAGGTCGTTCGAAGTATTGGTTTAGAAGCACCTTTAAATAATTCTACAGTCAAAAAAGATTTTTTACATGCTTATTCCAAAATTCTTATTTATATTAATAATATGATGTTCAAGAATAATTTATTGGAAGCGGAAATTATAGAATTATCAAGAAAAAGAGATATAGTTTCGCCAAACTTTTTTTCTATGTCTATATTGACATATGAATCTTCATTTTATCTTGGAGTGTTTTCCAATCTATTAATACATACAAAATCAGAAGAAATACAAAATTTACTATTCATAGGTATTATTATACTAATATTAATAAATCATACTTTTGAATTGAGAGAAGAATTCCCTCATTTATTTTTAATAGGATCAGATAAAAATAAATTATTAATGTACAAACTTTCAGGAAATACGACATATGAATTATATAGTACAAAATTAAAATTAATGTTAATAATTTTATTTATACCTTCAATAATTGTTGGAATTTTTATTTTTATAATGATTTTTAATAATATTTTATTCTTATATGGGTTAGTAATTTTAGCACTTACATTTGCATTGGCTCCTAAGATACAAATGATGGCAACAACGTTTGTAATTAAAACCGATTATACTCATTTTGGAGATGTTGGACAAACGGAAGAAGAAAAAATCATACGTAAAATTCAAGCTTTTCCTAGAATGATAATGGTAGTACCGTTATTATACTTTTTATATTCTTTAATCTTCATTCCATGGAGTAGTAATCTTATTTTATTATTTTACTTTGTATATTTAACAATATATATATTAGGTAGCTTATTTTTCTTCAAATATTCTAATAAAATGGCCAGAAAAAATCTATTGAAGTTTGATAAAGAATTTTTAAGGTTGTGATGATGTGAAAGTTAAATTTAAAATTCCATGGATAAAATTGCTTTTAATACAATTTTGCATATTTATATTGGGATTTCTCTATGGAATAATAGCAGGTAAAAATAATCTTATAAATGAATTTAATCCTATCAATTTAGATGCTTTAAAAATAATGAAAAACAATTTCATGGTAATAATATTAATATTAACTTCAGGATTATTAACTTTTGGAACTCTATCAACAATAATTATATTTATAAATGGAATTATTGTTGGAGAAACTATAATAGCTGTATATCAAAAATCTGGTGTAGGTCCCCTGTTTACCGGGCTATTACCACATCTTATTCCTGAATTAAGTGCAATTTTACTTAGTGCTTCTATAACGTTATTACCTGCATATTTTTTACTGAAAACTAAAACTATTAAACTAAAATCCTTTTATATAGAAACCTGTATTCTTCTAATGAGTATTGTACTATTATTAATTTTTGCAGGTTTAGTTGAAGGTAATTTTAGTTATTTTTATTAATTTGGAGGGTACGGCATGTTAGAATTAATTATAAAACCTATCAATTTTTTTAATGAACCAACTAAAAAAAAAATTCTGTTAGTTAATATTTTTTGGATGCTAATCTTTAATTCTTTTTTAACATCTTCTCTTTGTATAATTAGTAATTGGTACGGATTTAACAAATGGTTGAGTACGTTTATTATTATTTTTATTATTATTTGTCCATTTATATTTATTACTTCTTTTATCATCAGTACTTTTTGGTCGTTAATTACTTTATTTGTGCATAAAACAGATTTATCAATTAAGAAGATGTATTTTGTAACATTATCATCAATAAGTATAATGCTATTTTTACAATCAATTCTTTTTATAGCTATACTCACATTATTTAAAGGTGATACTGTAAACACTTTAATTATCGTATGTACGTCGCTTATTTTTTCTTTTATTTCGTTAAGAATTGTTTATTACGGATTTATTTATTATGTCAAGCTATCGAAAAAATTCACAACAATATTCGTTACAATTTTATACCTTGGTTTATTTAGTCTTAACTTAATTTCTTTATTAAAGTGAGGATAATATGGAGCTTTATAAATTTAAAATACCTAAAATTCAATTTGAAAATAAAATTATTATTAACGAGACTGAACTGATTATACAGGATAAGAATGCGTATTGTTTAATAGGAGAAAATGGAGTTGGGAAAACCACATTACTAAACTATTTAACAATGTCCGAGAGTATATCAATTCAAAAAGATAAAAAAAACATTACAAATAAACAATTTAAAAATCATTTTGCTTATATACCAAGCAGCCCACCATTATTTGAGTTAATGACAGGGGAAGAAAACATTCATTATATTGCTTCGTTATGGGATATTAATGAAAAAGATAGATACTATGCAAAAGTAAAAAAACTTTGCAAGGATCTTAAAATATTTGATTCATTAAATCAAACGATTAATACTTATTCATTGGGAATGAAATATAAACTTTTTTTTATTTGTATGTATTCAAGAGAAATAGATTTAATAATTTTAGATGAACCATTTACTGCTCTAGATTCTAATTCACAAGAATATGTAATCACACTTTTAAAAGAATTTATTCAAGAGAAAAAAAGTATAATATTTACTACACATATAAATGAACTTAGAAAAAAATTAAATACTTATACATATGAATTGCGCAATAATTCATTAACATTGTATGAATAAAAGGAGTTTTTATTTTGAACAAACAAATGATATTTGCAATAATTTCTTTAGTCACAGCAATTATTTTATATTTAACAAACTTTTTTGATCAAACTACATTTAAAATATTATTTGCTATTTGTATTGGATTATTTATTCATTTTACAGCCAATAGTATTATCAAAAAAAGTGAAAATAAGAAATGATATTTAATTTATATTTGTTATAAGAGGTATGTATAAGAGGTTCTTGTGCAAAAACTTCATGATGATTGCACGTAATCTCTTAAACTTGGACGTACTGATAGTGAAACCTTTATTAAAGTAATAGCGCAATGTATGTATTTATATACTGCAGTGGATTCAGAAGATAATACCATTGATTTTTATCTAAGTACATCTAGACATAAACAAGCCACCAAGCGCTTTTTCAAGAAAACCTTGGTTTTTCACTACATTTCTCAATTTCGTGTGATAACAGTAGACAAGAACCCTACCTATCCTATAGCGATTCAAGAGTTAAAAGTAGAGCAACATATGCCTGAAGGCATACAACTAAGGCAAATTAGATACCTTAATACGGAAGAAAATGAAGATACATTCATAAATTTAGAAGAATGGTTTTCCTCTAACTCTGACGTAATAAACATTCCTACCCAGTTACATGTCTCATTAACAGCAGAAGGCGTGCGCCAATGTAAAAGCATTCCTTATCTCGAAGAATTCGTGGTAATAAACGAAGACGGGACAGGATATATACATTCAACAATTGATAGCGGTGAAATTAACTTTATTACCCCTTTATTTTATAGACTTGGAAAAGATGCACGAGTTTTAGAGCCGAAAGAATTAATAGATGGTTTACGTATACGTGCGAAAGAAGTTTTACATATGTATGAAGACGAAAAAAGCTGCTAAATATAAGCAGCTTTTTGTTTATTTGTTCCTATTGTTTTGACTGTTGACGAATATCAATCCACCAACGATATGACGCATTCATATTTTCAGTACTTCCATTCCCTCTGTAATGGAAAGCATCCAAAAAGATTGAATCTAGTTTATCTTCATCTACAAAATAACCTAAGTTAACTTTTACCGTTTGTCCTGGTCGGATACTGCCAATATTATAGAAGCTTTTTCCATCTCCGTGAGGTTCTAAATAATCAACTTCACCCGTCATAATACGCGTTGCTTCCATTCCCTCTTCTTTAGCGTATTTCCATGCATTCCCTTCAAATTTAAGCTGCTTTATGGATGGATGCATATAGATTTCTTCTGTCGCCTGTTTACCAATATTTCTCACTGTTGTTGTCAAGTAGACAAATTTAACATTAACTAATTGCGAATCTACTAATGTATCAATTGAATCTTTACCATTCCCTAATTTATATACATCCCGTCTGTACGATAGCAGTTTTCCCGTCTGATCTAAAGCCTTCTTCTTGCTTAATATCCCTAGGCCAAGTTCATTAAAGTTCTCTTGTTTAAAATCTTTAATCGAATCAAAAACTTCAACTTTTTCTATCACATATTCAATTTGGCTGTTATCCATAGATATCGTTACTGGAACCTTTTGACCTATATGAAATAGTCGTTTGCTATCTTTTTTCAAAGGAATCACTTTAGGTTTTTTAGGTTCATCTGCTTGGCTAAAATACTTTTTATCATAATTTGATATATGTGATGCCTTTTCTTTTGACGTGGGCTCAAGTGAAATATTCCCTAAGACATCCATCATTTGTTCTTCATTTATATCTGATCCAATAAAACTTTCTAACATAATCCCTTCTTTCTCAAAAAAGAGAAAGACCTTCCTATCAAACATTACATTGTTGTTTCCAGTTTCTTTATGAACAATTACTGCTTTCTTGCCACCTATCTCTTTTTCTTCGTAGCTTTTTGAATATAAAGTTTGAAAGTCCGCATTTTCCCCTACTCTCCAAAGACTAAATGAAAAGCCTCCATTTGCGTCGTTATCTTTAAATGAATATTTCATAGCAGAGTCATCGATTGCTTCCATATTTTCTGGTAATTTATCGACTTTCAACTTATACCACTTATCAATCTTTTTCGAGTCCTTATTTGTTACTGAAACATTTACTTCGTAATTTTGTTTTTGAACAATCATATTATAGACTTTTACTGCACCAAAAACGGTTGTCGGCATACCAATCAATAAGCAAGCAGCAGCGATTAACATACGATGTTTTTTACGCTTTTTCTGCGGTTGTCCATCTTTCAGCTTCATTTCCTCCATAAACAATTTCTTTTTGCGCGTATATGTATGTGAAAATTCATGTTGTTCATCCAGTTTATCAAAATCATCTAAAGCAATTTTTTCAGCAAGGTCATACATTTCTTTGGAGTTCTTTGAATTCGTCATTTGGTATACCTCCTATAATACTTTGTACTCGTTTTCGAGCGCGCTCAAATTGCTTGCGGACATTAGCCTCGGTTATCCCCATTACACTTGAAATTTCTTGATACGTTAAGTTATAGAAGACTTTGTACTTAAACACTTGTCTGTTAGATTCATTTAGCTCTTTTAGCAATGTATCAATCTGAACCTCAGACATTATACGTTTTTCCCACTCTTCAATATTTTCATCTACTACCTCTGTTGATTCTCGTTGATATTCTTCTAAAAATGTTTCATGTCGTTTATTTTTCCGGTAGCTATCAATCGCTTTGTTTTTCGCAATCCTCAAAGTATACCGTTTAAGCTCTTGAGTGTTCAAACTATGGAGCTTTTCCAAATTCTTATAAAGTGTAATAAACGTCTCTTGAACCGCATCTTCAGCTTGCTGAATATTATTTAAAATAGAATAAGCTACATAATAAATTTTTTGCTCATACAACTCGTATAGCTCTTCCATCTTTTCGTAATCTTTGTTTGTAACTTTCATATAATTCCTCCTCTCATTCTATATAACGAATGAGCGATATACTTTGTGACACTGCAGAATTCTTTAATAAATAAAATTAAAGAATAGAATAAAGAAAAGCCCAATTTCTCTATTTTAACTGAGAAATTGGGCTTTTTAATATTAGAATTTTCCTGACTGTCCCCTTAAGAAAACCCCTCTTACGCCTTTTCGCTATGTATTATTTTCTCTATTGCTTCTTTTAATAAATTCTTTGTCTCTTCAAGGTTATGATTCTGCTGTTCTCCTGGCTGCACCGTATAAAACTCAGCAAACGAACGCTCTTTATATCTCGGCACAACATGCATGTGATAATGAGTTAACTCGTTAAAGATTCCACCATTTTGATAAAGTGAAACTTTAATCAGTGGGGGTTTTGTTCATCCCCCACTGATTATTAGTTGAACCAATCGGGCTTTTACGGGCAGTTGGATTCCCAACTAACTTCTTTGTTTTCACTGAATTTTGAGGTAGGGGATCTTACTGCCCCGTTAATGCGGGGCAAATTGTAATTCCGTCTGGTTTATATAATAACTTAATAGCCTTTGAAATAAGCTTAGAAGCATCCATAATCGCTTTTGCTATACAATCATCTAATTCGTCCACTTCTACAACATGCTGCTTTGGAACGATTAAAGTATGCCCTGTATAGAAAGGCGCATGATCTAAAAAACAAGTTACATAATCATCTTCATACACTTTATATATAATTTCTTCTTCATTTGCTAATTTACAACCTAAACATTCCATCATACTTCCCCCTCTGCCAAAAACATAAAAACGTGAGCGCCCTATTCTCACGTTTTTATGTTTCACTTTACTAATTCAATTGTTTCTGTAACTTTTATACTATCCTTTACAGATTGAACAATTGTGCAATTTTTCACCGCAAGTTGCAGTGCCTTGTCTAATTGTTCTTCTGTAATGTTTTGCGCTTTAATTTTATAGTGCAAATGAACACTTTCAACTGGTTTTGATAAAGCTTCACTTCTCCCAATTTCGGTTTCAATTGTAAACGTATCGTATGTAATACGTTTCTTTTCTAAAATCGTTCGAAAAACAATTGCACTACATCCCGCGATAGAAGAAACGAGTAATTGTAACGGTGAATATCCGTTTTCTTTCCCAATCGCTAATTGACCATACGATAAATCCGCCTGTATATCATCGTGTTTGATTGTTAGTTTCATTTGGTGTCTCCATCTCCACTTTCATCGGTTTCTGCCGTTTCTTATTTATATAATAATATATGTAGCAGAAAATGATAAATGGAATACCACAATATAACGCCATTCGTTGTTCTGGAATAAACGCTAAACTAATAACAACGATGCTATTTGTAATTAAAGCTAAAATTGGAACAAGCGGGTATAGTGGTGTTCTATACTTTAAGTCCTCTAATTTTCCTCCGCCTTTTAAATACTGACTTCTAAAGCGAAGTTGTGATAAAGCAATAATGATCCAACTTGAAACAGCCGATAAACCAGCTATAGATAATAAGTACATATATACTGTATCTTCTGCAAGGAAGCTTGTTAATAAAGAAAGGCCCGCTACTGCAATTGTTACGACTAACGCTGTAATCGGAATACCACGTTTATTTACTTTCTTGAAAGAAGTTGGTGCCATTCCTTCATTTGCAAGTGACCATAGTATACGCGTTGCTGCATATAACCCTGAGTTCGCTACAGATAGAAGAGCTGTAATAATAACGAAGTTCATAATATCAGCTGCATATGGAATACCGATTTTATCAAATACAACTACGAATGGGCTTTCAATTATCCCTGCTTCTTTCCAAGAAATTAACCCTACTAAAATTGTCATTGTTAAAATGAAGAATAACATAATGCGCCATACTGTATTACGAATCGCACGTGGAATTGTTTTTTCAGGATTCTGACTCTCTCCTGCTGCAATCCCGATTAACTCTGTTCCTTGGAAGGAAAAGTTAACTGTAATCATCGTAAGAAGCACTGCGGCTAGTCCATTCGGGAATAGCCCACCATCACTTACAAAGTTAGAGAAAAGAGGCGCTGCTTCTTTTCCATCGTATGGTAAGAATCCTAGTAATGCGCTACCACCAAGTAGAATGAATGCAATAATTGTAACTACTTTAATACTAGAGAACCAAAACTCTAATTCAGCATAACTCTTCGCTGATATTGCATTTGAAGCATATAAAATAACTCCGAATACGAGACACCATACCCAAACATCAACATTCGGAAACCATCTTTTCATCATTAAACCGATCGATGTTAATTCTAATCCTACTGTTACTGCCCATCCAATCCAGTATAGCCAACCGATCATAAATCCAGTTCCTGGTCCAATAAACTTCGTCGCATACTTTTGGAAAGATCCTGAAACTGGCATTGCTACCGTTAGCTCTCCAAGACAAAGCATTGTTAAATACATAATAAATCCGCCCACTAAATATGAAAGGATGGCTCCCCCTGGTCCAGCCTGATTAATGGTGTAACCTGAACCTAGAAAAAAACCAGTTCCGATTACACCACCTAGTGCGATCATAAATAAATGTCTACTCTTCATCGTACGATGTAATTGCTCATTCGTTGTTTGCTGCATCTTAATCCTCCCCCTACAAGTACCCCTATCTCTTTTTAAAATTTTCTGATAATAAAAATATACACGAAAGCGATTACAATTTCTATATAAAATTAAAACTTTTCTGATAAAACAATATAAAAATTCAAATATTAAGAGCTCACAATACTAATTTGAGGAAAAAAAGTATTTATAAGGAAAAAACTCTTACATTTTTTTGTAAGAGTTAACGTATTTCTAATCTTCTAGATAAAATTGATAAACCGTAGTTTACAACAAAATACATACAGGCTACTAGTATAAATGTCGGAATCATATAATTTACATTCTGCCCGCTAATAATTTGAGCATTATGCATAAGCTCTGGCAGTGATATAACAACTGCTAATGATGTATCTTTCAGCAATGAAATAAACTGACTGACAAGCGGCGGGACCATTCTTCTTAATGCTTGTGGTAAAATGATATGCCAAAGCGCTTGCACATACGTTAATCCTGAAGATCTTGCGGCCTCAATCTGTCCTTTTTCAATCGATAATAGACCACTTCGAACAATTTCAGATATCATTGCTGCTTCAAATATTGTTAAAGCAACAATTGTAGCTGTTATAATCTCTAATTTCAAGCCTGCTTCTGGAAGTGCAAAATATGTGAAAAATATAATTAAAAGTAGTGGTAAATTTCGAATCACTTCAACGATAATTCCTAATATTTGTGAGACAACAGGTATTTTCATGTAGCGTAATATTCCTATTACACTACCAATAATAAAGCTAAGTACAATTGCTACGAGCGCTACCTCTAACGTTATGAGTAATCCTTTTAATAAAAACAGAATATGATCTCCTGTAATTGCTCCCTTAAAATCCATTTACACCGCCTCCTTTGCTAAGCGTTTTTCTAAATAACGCACTAGCATACTGAGCGGAAGTGTTAATATTAAATAAAACATCCCGACAAATATATACACATCGAACGTAACTAACGTCTTTGTTGAAATTAAATCTCCTTGATACATTAAATCAGTACCCGCGATAATTCCGAGTATAGAAGAGTTTTTTACTAAATTGAGAAATTGATTTCCTAGGGGAGGGATTACGATTTTCATCGCTTGAGGTAAGACAACATAATACATTCCCTGTACATACGTTAATCCTGAAGACCGTGCTGCTTCCATTTGCCCTTTTGCAACGGATAAAATACCAGCACGAATGACTTCCGCAATAAATGATGCAGTATACACAGTAAGCGTAACTGTCCCTGCTACAAAACCATTTAAAGTGATTCCTATTACAGGTAAAGCGAAATAAAATATAAATGCAATTAATACGAGTGGAATATTTCTTACAAACTCCACAAAAGCTGACCCTATCCAATTTAAAATACGAATAGGTGAAATGCGCATTACAGCCAAAATTACTCCTAAAATAAAGCTTCCTATTAATGCAATTACACTAGACATCACTGTATATTTAAAGCCTTCTAAATACATATCAATGTTATTAGTTAATATAGAAAAATCAGGCACATATTCTCCCCTCTTTCTTTACAAGAAGAGGATGAGTACTCTCATCCTCTCACCCTTACTATTTATCAAGAGACATAAAGTTTCACTTTACTTCTCTTGTTTTTGACCGATCCATTTTTCATATAATTTGTCGTACTCTCCACTCGTCTTCATATCTTTTAGTAAGTTATTAATCTCTTTCGTTAAATCATCTGCACCTTTTTGTACTGCAATTCCGTACGGTTCATCCGTAAAAATTTTCCCTACAACTTCATAATTAGCATCTTGTTTTGCCATTCCGTAAAGAATCGCATTATCTGTCGTTAAAACATCGCCTTTACCAGCTTTTAACGCTGTAAATGCCTCACTATAATTTTCAAATTCTAATACAGTCGCTTCTGGTGACTTTTGACGAATGTTATTTGTAGACGTTGAGCCTTTTACCGCTAACACTTTCACACCCTTTTTCACATCATCAATACTTTTAATATCGCTTCCTTTTTTCACAAGTAACGATTGCCCCGCTTTAAAATATACATCTGAAAAATCCACTTCTTTTTTACGTTCTTCCGTAATTGTCATTGTTGCGATAATTGCATCAATATCACCATTTTTCAGTAGTGGAATACGTGTTTTAGACGTTACTTCTTTTAATTCTAGTTTCTTTTCATCTCCAAGGATTTTTTTCGCAAGCGCCTTTGCGATATCAACATCAAATCCTTCTACCTGCCCAGTGGAAGGATTTTTTAATCCAAATAAGTTCGTATCATTCTTCACCCCAACTACTAACTTCCCGCGCTTCTTAATTTGCTCAACAGCCCCGCCTTGCTTCGTATTCGTTTCTTTCGCCTCATCTTTTTTACTTCCGCACCCGGCAATGACAAGTACGAATAAACATGAAAATACGATTAAGGTAAACAACTTTTTCATTTTAAGCATAAAATTCCTCCTTTAATGATTTAACACTCTTCTTAAAAATAGACGCGCTCTTTCTTGTTCAGGACTTGCAAAAAATTGCGCCGGTGTTGTATCCTCAATGATTTTGCCATCATCCATAAATAAAATCCGATCTGCTACTTCTCGCGCAAATCCCATTTCATGCGTGACAACGACCATTGTCATTCCTTCTTTAGCTAGTGTTTTCATAACATCAAGTACTTCCCCAATCATCTCCGGATCAAGAGCAGACGTAGGCTCATCGAATAGCATAATTTCCGGCTGCATCGCAAGTCCCCTAGCAATAGCTACCCTTTGCTGTTGACCTCCGGATAATTGATGAGGATATACACCTGCCTTCTCCGGGATTCCTACTTTCTCTAAATAAAACATCGCTGTTTTCTCTGCTTCTTCTTTTGAAACTTTATTTACTTTAATTGGTGCTAGTGTAATATTTTGAAGAACTGTTTTATGCGGGTATAAATAAAAGTGTTGAAAGACCATCCCAATATTTCGGCGCAATTCATTCATATTTGTTTTCGCATTGTGTACTTCCGTATTTTGTACAATTAATTCTCCATCGGTAATTGCCTCCAATTGATTTATACACCGAAGTAACGTACTTTTTCCTGACCCTGATGGTCCAACAACAACTACTACTTCACCTTTCTTTACTTGAAGATTAATATTTTTCAAAACTTGAAAGTTACCGTAATATTTATTAACTTTACGAAATTCAATCAACATAACCCCTCCTTCCCCTAAACAAAGCATGTACATTCTTTTTATATTCAAAAATAAGCAAAAAAATAACTTTCCTCTTCATTTTGCCCATAAAAAAGAGCAAAGGGATTTCCCTTTGCTCTCTTATTCCTATTCTATTAAGATACTTCTTCTTTTTTATCTTTTCCGTATTCATGCTCCCAGAAATCTGCATTTTTAATTCCTAATTTCTGCGGATCGAATACTGGATCTTTTCCTTCTTTTTTCTGCTTTTCATAATCCTTTAATGCGATCAATGCCGGTTTTTGTAATAATAGAATCGCAATAATGTTAACCCATGCCATAATTCCTACACCAATATCTCCTAAAGCCCATGCTGTTTCTGCTGTTTTTACACAACCGTAGAATACAACTCCTAAGAATACAAACTTTAGTACGATAGACATCCAAGGACGGTCTTTATCACGATTTAAGTAAGCTATATTCGTTTCTGCAATGTAGTAATAAGCCATAATTGTTGTAAATGCGAAGAATAGTAAAGAGATTGCTACGAAACCGTTTCCAAATCCAGGGAAAACAGATTCTACTGCTGCCTGTGTATAACCAGGACCTGGCTGTGCACCATTTAATTTATTGACGATAAAGTTTTTTCCGCTTGCATCAAATACGTTATACATGCCTGTAATAATCATCATAAATGCTGTTGCTGAACAAACAAATAATGTATCAATGTAAACGGAAAATGCTTGTACTAACCCTTGTTTAGCTGGATGCGATACTTCAGCAGCTGCTGCTGCATGGGCCCCAGTTCCTTGCCCTGCTTCGTTTGAATAAATACCACGTTTTACACCCCAAGAAATTGCTAAACCGATAATCCCGCCAAAAGCTGCTTCTAATGCAAATGCACTTTTTAAAATTAACATGAAAGCGTCTGGTAATTTTTCAATATTCATAGCTACAATTACACAAGCTACTAAAATATAGCCAAGTGCCATAAACGGTACTACAACTTGCGCTACGTTAACAATTCGCTTAACTCCACCAAATATAATAAGTGCTAATGCCGCTACTAATACCGCTCCTGATACAGAAGTATTAATACCAAAAGCTGTTTCTAGACTTACAGCAATACTATTCGCCTGAACACCCGGTAACAGCATCCCCGTCGCAAGAATTGTCGCTGCAACGAATACTAAAGCATACCATTTAACACCTAGTCCTTTTTCAATGTAATAAGCAGGACCACCGCGGAATTGCCCTTGATGCTTCGTCTTATATATTTGTGCAAGCGTCGATTCTACATATGCAGAACCAGCTCCTAGAAAGGCTACCGCCCACATCCAAAATACAGCCCCTGGACCACCAAAGGCAACAGCCGTTGCAACACCTGCAATATTTCCTGTTCCAACGCGCCCTGATAATGAAAGTGCTAAAGCTTGGAATGAAGAAACACCCGCATCCGATTTTTCCCCTTGAAATGTAAGTTTCACCATTTCTCCTACATGTCTTACTTGTAAAAACCTTGTTCGAATGGAAAAATATAGACCTACTCCTAAACATAAATAGACAAGTGCTGGACTCCAAACAATATTATTTATCCAACTTACGATAGCTTCCAACTTTCCCCCTCCTTCTTTATAAAGAATATTCAGAATATATATAAAATTATAAGTGTATACCGAATCTATAACAATATTATTTTAATAAAGCAAACATATTTTTGTATAAAAAAACAAAGTATATATTTATTTTATATACTTTGTTCCCTTATCTCTGTATTATGTATTCACTATTGCCTCTTGCTTTATAATTCTTTCATACAACTCATCTGATAACTTTTGAAAATCCTCTGGCATATCTTTCCCCTTAAATTTCTTTTGAATCGTACCGTATAGGCCTATATCACGTAACCGTAAAAATAACGGTAACGATTCATACCAACTATCCGCCAGTCTGTGCTCATATTCATAACCTTTTCGTAACACTTGTAACTGTTTGCAAGCAAATTCTTTCCTCTCTTCTGTAGTCCACGGTGTAAAAAGAACAGAGTAATAAAGAACCATTGCCAAATCATGAATGAAGTAATTATAGGCAGCGTCATCAAAATCAAAGATTGTTAGCCCTTTTCCATCATAATGAAAATTACCTGGATGAATATCGCCATGCATAAGGCCAAACGTTTCTCTTTCGATTGGAAGAGCCTTTATTTCATCCATTAATACAGTGGCAATCCCTTTCACCTTCTCATCTTCTAATCCATTAACAATGCTACTTTCATCCTCTTCCCACGTATCACGGTAGTCTGTTTTAGGATAATCCATTGTAAGGCGGTGCAGTTGTCCAATCGCTTTTCCCCACGCTTCAAAGTAAGCATCTCCCCAATAAGGCGATCCTTCTCCTTTTACTTGCTCACCTTGTGCATATGTAAATAAAGACGCGAAAAAGAAAGTGCCATCTTCCGCTCCAATTTCTTCTACAAGGTTTTGAGATATTGAATTACGAGGTCCCGCCACTTTTGCCCCACGCTCTGCAACATACCGTAAAAAATCTAGTTCGGCCTCTACCTCTTTTTTAGAACGATGAGAAGAATGAGTTAAGCGTAATACGTAATCTTCATTATTTTTACCCTTCGCCTTAAAAATATAATTCTCAAAATCACCAAGTGGTTTTTCTTCCACTGTTACATTAAATATCTTTGCAGCTTCTGCTAAAATCTCATTTGTAAAAACTCGTTCCACAGCTATTTCCATATGTATCCCTCCCATATATCTTCTTAATTCGACATAAATGTGAGAAGTACTGCTATGAAATTGAATAATGCATGGGCAACCATAGCTGATAAAATAGAATTTGTTTTCTCATATAACCACGCAAATACTACTCCGCTTAAAAAATTCACCGGTAATGTGTTATATGTGGGAATATGAACAACTGTAAATATTATTGAACTTATAAGCACACCGCCCCATATGCCATATCTATCTCGAAAAAACGTATAAAAAACACCCCGATATAAAATCTCTTCATATATTGGTGATATAACCGCCGCTCCAATTACCGCGATACAAAATGAATATATTGATTTATCATTTTGTACCGTCTCCGTTTTACTATTTTCAAAAGAAATCCCCAGTTTCTCCATTATCATTAATACTCCAATACTAACTACAATCAAAGAAATAACCGCTACAAATGTCCACAATAAATCTTTCCATGAAAGCTTCCGAATTCCAATATCTTTCCACGACAGTTTATATCTTTTTATGCAAAAAAGATAAACTAAAAATGTAAATATCACTGCCATTATAAGTCCCATTAATACTCCAGCATATAATGAGTTCCCTATTATTTTTAAAGCATAATCATAAAAAAGAGATTCAACCATTACTGGTACAATCAGAAATACAAAAACAAATAAATATAAAATTTCTTTCCATCCCCACATACATTTTAAAGTCATCTACACCATCCCCCTATATCCTATTTTCTTTAGTATAAAAGATGACGTAACGTAACTTTCAAGCTACTTTTTTTCAAATAATCTAAGCATAATTTTCTCACAAACAACAAAAATTAACAGAAGGAATTTTATTCTAAAAGAGGTGGAAATTATGACACAACAAGAAGAACAGCAAAAGAGTAAGAATCAAAAGCATATGTTTCCATCACTTCCGGAAAATATTAATTACATTGAAAATAAGCTCTGTCATTCAGATGATATAAAAAAATTAGATATCCCTTTTCAAAACGGAAAAGGAACAATTTTATATATCGAATCTTTAGCAGACCCAAATTTAATTCATCAATTAGCTCTTGAACCCTTATTAACTCGATCTGATCTATCTTTAGATAAAGCATTTTCTACATTAAATATGAAAAAAGAAACGAATTTAAATTACGGTGTACAACTCTTATTACAAGGTAAATCTTTATATTTCCATGAACATGTCGAAAGCTTTTGTATTTTTGAAACAGCATTATCTTTAAAGAGAGCTATAACAGAGCCTGATAATGAAGGGATTGTACGCGGACCACATACTGGTTTCGTAGAAGATTTAGCAACCAATTTAGCGTCTATTCGTAAACTCATAAAAAGTCCAAATGTCGTCGTTAAATATTTCACACTTGGTGAAGAAATGCACACGAAAGTGGCAATTGCTTATATTCAAAATATAGCTAATGACGATCTCGTTGCAGAAGTGAAAAGAAGATTAGAATTGATTAAGACAGATGCACTCATGCCACCAGGTTACATACAAGAATTTATAGAAGATACGTCTTTCTCACCATTCCCGCAGCAATTAAATACAGAGCGTCCAGATAGAACCGCCGCTAATTTAATGGAGGGACGAGTTGCTATTTTATCAGATGGGGATCCAACAGCTCTTATCGTTCCCGTCACATTATTTGCCTTTTATCAATCTCCAGATGATTATAATAACCGCTGGATTGTCGGTTCTTTCGTACGAATGATTCGCTTAGTAAGTTTCTTAATCGCCTTTCTCTTACCAGCTATATATATCGCAACCGTGGCCTTCCATCCTGATGTATTGCCACTTGAACTCGTTTATACAATTAAAGCTTCATTAGAAAAAGTACCGCTCCCTCCTATTTTTGAAGCTCTCTTAATGGAGTTGATTTTCGAATTATTACGAGAAGCTGGTATTCGTTTGCCGAGCCGCGTTGGACAAACAATCGGTATTGTAGGTGGTTTAGTAATTGGGGATGCAATTGTAAAAGCTGGACTCGTTTCTTACACAATGATTATCGTTGTGGCTTTAACTGCAATTGCGTCTTTTCTCGTTCCATCCAACGACATGAGTTCAGCAGTTCGTATTCTTCGTTTTCCGTTAATGATCCTTGCTGCTATATTCGGATATGTAGGGATTTCATTTGGCTTAATTATAACTTTCGTTCACTTATGTCAGCTTCATTCTTTTCATACACCATATCTTTCCCCTCTTGCACCAATGAATATAAAAGATATGAAAGATGCTTTTATCAGACTTCCAATTTGGTCGTTTTGGGAACGACCACATGATTCAAGACCGAAAAAAATGCAACGACAACTTGTAACGAGAGAGGATGAGAACGGTGACAAACACGCAAAGTAAAATTTCGCTAGTTCAATTGACCTTTTTCGTTATTCAATGCCAAATCGGTGTTGGTATACTTTCTCTACCAAACCGTCTTCACCCAATAGCTAAAGGCGGTGGATGGATTTCTACACTCGTAGCTGGTCTTGCGACTCAAATTATTATTTTACTTATGTGGTTTTTATTAAAAAGATTTCCTAATGCAAATATATATGAAATTGTTTGTATGATGTTTGGTAATAAATTAGGAAAACTATTAGGATTCTCTTATGTTTTTTATTTTACCCTTATCGGTATGACCGTTATGTTAAATGCTTGTAATGTCATTAAAGTATGGATTTTGCAAGCAACTCCTTGGTCTGCAATTCTCATATTATTTACAATCGCTTGTTGTTATGTAGCTTATAATACATTTAAAGTCATTGTACGATTTTATGTCATGGCCTCTATTCTCATTTTGCCCATGGCTCTTTTAATTGCCTTAGGGCTCACACGAGCTGATTTCTCTTATATTTTTCCCATTACAGAGGCTGGATGGTGGAATATTATTCAAGCATCGAAAGAAACAATTACGGCAATGTATGGTTTTGAAATTATTCTTATCGCTTTTCCAAAGGTAAATGGGAATCCTGTGGAACGGCTGAAAGCAATTTCTATCGCTAATGGATTCGTAACCCTTTTTTACACTTTTACGGTTTGGATTTGCTTTATCGTATTTAGTCCAAAGCAAATTGAGCTTATTCCAGAGCCAGTTGCTTACTTATTGCGCTCCTTACATATCGGGATTATAGACCGCACTGATTTAATATTCATACCAATTTGGATGATAACTGTCGTAGCTTCTATTGCTAGTTGTTACTGTGCTGCTTCTATAGGCATTGGGCATATATTCAACCTTGCTAATCATAAAAAAGCTGTTCCAATTGTTGGAATTGTCACTTTTAGTATCGCCTTATTTATAGATACACCTGAAGAATTAAAAGTGATTGCAAATTTCACTGATAAATTCACTTATATTTTCATTGTCGTTCTTCCCTTTTTATTTCTTCTTTATTCCTTATTAAGAAATAAGAAAGGAGCTCCATATGCGCAAAAAAATAGTTAAATTATGTAGCATCTTATGTGCTAGCTCACTTCTTTCTGGTTGCTGGGATCAAGAACCTTTAAGGGATGCTAGATTAGCTTATAGTATTGGATTTGATATTACAGAAGAAAATAAACTTCAACAAACCATCGAACTTGTAAGAAGTTCAGGAAGCGAGCAATCTTCATTTGAAAATGAAATACATTCAGCAACCGGACATAACATACGAGATACTAGCGATACTTTGAAAGAAAATGTGACTGGGAATATTCGCTATTTCAAATACGGTGTGCTGCTATTAGGAACAAAAATTCAAAAAAAAGGTATATTACCCTATTTAGATGTTAGTTTTCGAGACCCAACAAATCCAACTGCTCTGGTAAAACTTATTTCAGTAGATGGTGAAACAGCTGAAATACTAAAAAAAAAGAAAGTAGGAAATTTACTAATTGGAGATTTTCTAAAGAAAAAAATTAAAAGCTTAGAGGACATGAGTGTATTTCCGAAAGAAACTTTAGAAACAGCCGCTACAAAAATGTTAGATCCGGGTAAAGATTTCACTCTCCCTTCTATAAAAATAAAAGGAAAAGAAGTTATTACAGACGGGTTAGCTTTATTTAATAAAGACAAATTAACTGGACATTTACCCCTGAAACAAGCTGTTTTATTCGTGTTATTAACCGGAAAAATGGGAACAAGTGCCCGTATAACCCAAAAACTTACTAGTGATGAATCAGAGAAGACATCTGATTATTTAACAATGGAAGTGAGCAATCAGAAATTAAAACGAGACTTAAAAATAACAACAGATAAAAAAGGGAATGTTTATGCTCACATTAAGCTCCAACTAAAAGTGATAGTACTTGAGGCTCCAAGAGATAATATTTATAGAATGGAAGAAAGGAAAAAATTAAATGAAAAATTATCTAAACAACTCACAAAAGAAGCAAAACAAATAACGAAAAAGCTACAAAAAGCAAATTGTGACGCTTTCGGTATAGGTAGAAATCTTATCGCTTATCATCCAGAGTTATGGAAGAAAAAGAATTGGAATAAAGATTATGCAAAGGTAAAATTTAAACCGGAAGTAGAAGTAAAGATTTTATATAGTGGCGTCTTAAAATAAAAAGGTTGGACGCCCGCCGGCATCCAACCTTTTATTTCATATAACGATATACAATTGACTCATACGGTCTTAAGTTAAGATTGGTAATATCTTTACTTGAATCTTTGTAATTTGATAATAATACTTCTTGTTTCATTCCATCCAATTGAACATTCACTGGTGCAGAATACGTTATTTCTTCTCCGTAGAAGTTATTGATAACAAGTAATACTTCATTATTTACAGTACGTGTATACGCCCAAATGCTAGGATGATTTCCATCTAAAATAGCATATTTCCCTTCTGTAAGGACATCGTATTTTTTTCTAAGTTCAATTAGCTTTTTATAATGATAAAATACAGATTCTCTATCTTCTAATGCCTTCTCTACGTTTATTTCTTTAAAGTTTTCAGCCACAGAAATCCAAGGTGTACTTGTTGTAAAACCACTATTCACCTCTTCATTCCACTGCATCGGAGTACGGGAATTGTCACGAGATTTTTGTTTTAAAATCCCGATAATCTCTTTTTTTGATAATCCTTCTTCTAGCTTTATATCATATATATTTAACGATTCTACATCACGATATTGCTCGATGGACTCGAATTTAGGATTCGTCATACCGATTTCTTCACCTTGGTAAATGTAAGGCGTTCCTTGCAACATATGCATAGCTGTCGCTAACATTTTCGCAGATTCATTCCGGTACTTCTCATCATCACCAAACCGTGAAACGATACGAGGCTGGTCATGATTACACCAAAATAACGCATTCCATCCTCCGCCCTTTTGCATTTCAATTTGCCAATTAGACATAATTTCTTTTAATTTAATGAAATCAAAATCAGCTTGCGTCCACTTATCACCATTCTGATAATCTACTTTTAAATGATGGAAACTAAACGTCATGCTTAGTTCATTGCGCTCAGGATTCGAATATTTAATACAATTATCAATTGTCGTAGATGACATTTCTCCAACTGTAATTACATCTTTCCCTTCAAAAACATTTTGGCTCATCTCTTGTAAATATTCATGGACGCGTGGACCATCTGTGTAATATTTACGCCCATCACTTGTAGCCGTGGTGCCTTCATCACTTAAAAATCTTTGATCTTTTGAAATTAAGTTAATAACATCAAGGCGAAATCCTTTTACACCTTTCTCCAACCAAAAGCGCATCATATCGTACACTTCTTCACGAAGCTTTTCATTTTCCCAGTTTAAATCAGCTTGCGTCTCATCAAATAGATGTAAAAAATATTGCCCTGTTTTCTCATCATATTTCCAAGCAGATCCTCCAAATTTAGACTGCCAATTATTCTTTTCATCACGCCAAATATAATAATTTCGATACGGACTATTCTTATCTTCTTTTGCTTCTTTAAACCACTTATGCTCCGTTGAACTATGATTTACAACGATATCAAGCATGATTTCAATGTCACGTACTTTCGCTTCTTTTAAAAGCTCTTCAAACTCTTCCATCGTCCCGTAAGATGGATCAATGCTGTAATAATCACTTACATCGTATCCATTGTCATTTTGTGGTGATCGGTATATCGGTGTTAACCAAATATAATCCACTCCAAGTTCCTTTAAATAATCTAATTTCTCTGTAACTCCCTTTATATCACCGGTTTCTTTATTATAGTAACTATTAAAGCTCTTCGGATAAATTTGATAGACTACACTTTTATGCCAATCTTTCATGCTTAATTTCCTCCTACTTCTGTTTTACTCGTTTCGCAAATAACCATGTTAATGTAAATGGAATTACTACTGCGATTATCATCCCTACAATAAACATTGGAATCGATTTCGGAATGATAGAAATAAATGCTGGCAATCCGCCAATTCCGATTGCTGGTGCTAATACACCATTTAATGTAATACATATCGCTGCTATAGCAGACCCAATAATCGCTGCATAGAACGGGAATTTTTTTCTTAAATTCACACCGAACATCGCTGGCTCTGTAATACCGAAGTACGCTGAGATTGCTGATGTTGATGCCATACTTTTATCATTTTGATTTTTAGAAATCCAGAACATCGCTAGTGCCGCACTACCTTGTGCAATGTTAGAAAGAGCAATCATCGGCCAAATAAATGTACCGCCGTGCTGTGCAATTAGCTGTAAATCAATTGCAATAAACATATGATGCATTCCTGTAATTACGAGCGGTGCATATAATGCTCCAAATAATACTGCTCCAAGTACTGGTACCGTTTCATATACGCCAACTAATCCAGCCGTTAATAAATCGCCAATATGACGTGTAACTGGACCGATAATTCCTAACGCTAACACACCCGTTACAACGATTGTTGTAATTGGTACAACTAATAATTGAATTGCGTTTGGCACATGTTTCTTTAAGAAGATTTCAACTTTACTTAATACGAATGCTGCTACTAAAATGGGTAAAATTTGACCTTGATACCCTACCTTTTCAATTTGGAATAGCCCTAAAATATCGAAGTACTCAATCTTTTGTCCCTCTAAACCAGTCGCTGCTTTTCCATAATCCCACGCGTTTAATAAGGCCGGATGCACAAGCATTAATCCCATAACAATCCCTAGTATTGGACTACCACCAAAGCGCTTCGTTGCTGACCAACCAACAAGTGCTGGTAAGAATACGAATGCTGTATTGGCCATCATATTAATTAAATCCCAAAGCCCACCTAAATTCGGATATACTTCTAATAAATTTTTCCCATCAAAAAATAAGTCCTTTGCCCCTAACAGGTTATTAATCCCCATTAGTAAACCTGCCGTAATAATTGCTGGCAAAATCGGCATAAATACATCTGAAAATACTTTTACAAACTTTTGAACTGGATTTAATTTTTTATCCCCTGAACCTTTTACGTCAGCTACTGTCGATTCTTCCATACCTGCAAGCGTTATCAATTCAGCGTATACTCGATCGACATCACCTGGACCAATTACAATTTGAAATACCCCAGCGTTATGAAACGCTCCCTTTACTAATGAAACAGACTGCAATTTCTCATTATCTATTTTACTTTCATCTTTTAAAGCGATACGGAGCCTCGTTACACAGTGCGCAGCTTGTTCAATATTGTCTTTCCCACCAATATACTGCAACACTTCTTCTGCTGTTTTACGATAGTCTTTCCCCATATTCCCGTCCCTCTTTTCTTTTTTTGATACCGTTTACACTTACATATTAACTCGTATATATAAGTTGATGATTTTTTTATAAAGTGAAACTTTAATCAGTGGGGGTTTTGTTCATCCCCCACTGATTATTAGCCTTCACCAATCGGGCATTTACAGGCAGTTGATCTCCCACCTAACTTCTTTGCTCCAGCTGAATTTTGAGGTGGGAGTTTTACTGCCCACAAATAGCGGGATAAATAAAGAGATGGAACGATTATTTCGCTCCATCTCTTTATTTTCTTCGCGCCACATCCGAAAAGTGAAAAATATCTAAACGGTGACGTGATTCCGTATATTCGAACTGACTCCCATCGTATAAATGAGTAAAGTTTTTTACAACGACAACATAGTCTGTTCCATTTAAATCCAAATACTTTCGGTCATCCTCTGTACATGGTTGCACTTCAATTACCCGCTGTGAATAGCTAATATGTAGCCCTAATTCTTTCTCAATGTATTTATAAATCGATGCAGTTGCAATTTCTCTCGTTAATCCTGGAATATATTCCGATACAAAATGGTTTATATCTAAAATTACTTTTTCTCCATCAATATTTCGTACACGTTTAATATGATTTATTTCCGTTTTTTCTTTCACGTTTAATAACTTTGCTACATCTTGTGTCGCTTTCATTTTCTCTATTTCCACGACTTCTGTAATACAATGACGTCCTAAACGTTCATTTTCTTCTTGAAAACTTACAATACCACCAAAGTTAAATTCAATGTTTTTGCGCTTTAATACAAAAACACCTTTTCCGTGTATTTTTTGAACATATCCACGCTCTTGCAATAAATCTACAGCTTTTCTTACAGTACCCCTACTTGCCTCATACTGCTTCATTAATTCCGTTTCTGATGGGATTTTACATCCTTCTTTTAATTGTTTATTATCAATAGACTTGCTGATTTCTGTATAAATTTGTTCATACTTACTCATCATCTACAATAGCCCCTTGTCACCTTCTAGTTCTATATATATTATACCACGCTATACTCTTCTGCCAATCTCTCACTTATTTTCCAGTACAAGAAAACTATAGGTAAATATTTAGTCTCTAAAACGTATTTTTATAAATTTTTCTTTTCATTCAAAAAAACATGTAGTATACTAACTTCAAAATCAGAGGAGAAAGGGAGCAAAGAACTATGCTTACTTATACAACTGTAGTTACATTTGCACAAAAACATCATCATCATACTTAACCCTTGAAACCTAGCGGAAAAATTTCGCGTAGGTACAAGGGTTATTCCCGTTGTACCTACGCTTTGGCAAAGAGCCATGTAGGTATTTTTTATCTACATGGCTCTTTTTTTATTGCCAAAAATGCTAGTAAAAAATGATGTTTAAGCAAAACTTACTACAAAGGAGTTAACAAAAATGGAAACGAAAAAATGGGGATTATGGATTTTAACAGCTTTTGTTATCGGGAATATGGTTGGCGGTGGCGTATTTATGCTCCCAGCAAATTTAGCACACGTATCAGGTCCAATGGGATCTACACTGGCATGGAGTATTACAGGACTTGGTGTATTTATGATTGCACTCGTATTTGGAAATTTAGCAATCCGAAAACCAGAATTAAAAGCTGGACCACAAAGTTACGCTCAAGCAATGTTTACTTCTCAAAAGACAGGTAAAGTTGCAGGATATAGTATGGCTTGGGGATACTGGGCTGCTAACTGGGCTGCTAACTGGGCTGCTACAGCATCTGTAATTATTTCCTTTGCAGGATATTTATCAACATTCTTCCCAGTTTTACAAAGTAAGCAAATTCTCTTTTCAACAAACGGATTTTCATTAGAACTTGGAAAAGCTTTAACCTTCATAGTATGTAGTATGATGCTATGGGGAATTCAATATATTCTTTCTCAAAATATTGATAGAGCCGGAAATATGAACCTTCTTGCAACAATCGCAAAAATCATCGGATTTACAATGTTTATTGTAATCACATTATTCATTTTCAATGCCTCTAATTTCGGGGACGGTCAAACATTTATGAATGAAGCTGGACAACCTATTTCGTTGGGTGGACAAATAAATTCCGCTGCTATTGCAACACTTTGGGCGTTTATCGGTATTGAGTCAGCAGTTATGCTCTCTAACCGTGCAAAATCTCAGCACGATGTTAAGAAAGCTACGATTTTCGGATTAATCATCGCTCTTCTTATTTACATGGCAATTACTCTACTAACAATGGGCGCTCTTCCACAAGACGCTTTAAAAGAGTCTCAAAAACCATTAGTAGATGCATTAAATTTAGCAATTGGTACTAAAGGTGCTTATATAATGGCCTTACTTGCACTCGTATCTTTATTCGGCTCTACTGTAGGATGGATCGTTGTTAGCTCAGAAGTACCTTACCAGGCTGCTAAAAATGGACTTTTCCCTAAGTTTTTCAGTAAAACAAATAAAAAAGGTAGTCCTTCAAAATCATTATTTATTACAAATGTGATGACGCAAATTTTCTTATTCTCAACGATTTCTGGTACTGTTTCAGAAGCATATAATTTCGCTATTGTTGTAGCGACATTAGCATATTTAATCCCGTACCTTGTTTCTACCTTGTATCAGTTAAAATTAGTTATTACGGGGGAAACGTATGATATAATGCCGGGATCTCGAATAAAAGATGGAATCATTACTGCATTAGCATTTTTATATTCCATATGGGTTATTAAAACGGGAACTGCTGATTTAAAAACATTCTTCTTAGGCATTGGTTTGTTTGTATTAGGTCTTATTCTTTATCCAGTTTTAATGAAAGATTCACAAAAAAAACAATAAAAAAGAGAAGCTTTTCGCTTCTCTTTTTTATTAAAAATCAGTTAATAACTTTTCTTTTAGTTCCCCTATATCTAACGGTTTCGCATAATAAAAACCTTGTACAAAGTCGCAACTCATTGATTTTAATAAACTTTCTTGTTCTACCGTTTCTACCCCTTCAGCAACCACTAATAAATTTAAACTATGGGCGATTTCAATAACCGATTTTACAATCGTTCGCTCTGGTTGTGCATGATCATAATGAAACTCACGAATAAAATTACGATCAATTTTCACAATATCAAGTGGTAGTTGTTTTAAATAATATAATGAGGAATACCCTGTTCCGAAATCGTCTAAAGCGATTAAAATTCCCATACTTCTTAATTCTTGTAATGTAGCAATAATATAATCAAAATGACGTACAGCTATACTTTCTGTTATTTCTAATATTAAACGATTTGGCGGAAACCCTGTTCGCTTCAATATACTACGAACAGATAAAATAAATCGCTTTTGCATCAATTGTTGTATTGATAAATTAACAGATAACTTCAGTCCCTCTTGATAATCTGGTAAAGTTTTAAACAGTCGACATGACTTTTCTAGTACCCAGTCTCCTAGTTTTATAATAAGTCCACACTCTTCAGCTACAGGGATAAATTCACTTGGTGAAATAGGACCTTCTTCTGTCTTACAGCGTACTAAAGCCTCAATACCAGTACATTTCTTTGTTTTCAAATCAATAATGGGTTGTAATGCCACTTTTAATTCTTCGTCACGAATCGCTTTTTGCAAAGCAAATTCTATTTTCATTCTACGGTTTATTTTCGCACGTAATTCATCTGTAAAGAAGCACGCCGCATTTCTTCCTTGCTCTTTCGCACTATACATGGCTAAATCCGAATTTTTTAATAACGTTTCAACGTCTTTTCCATCTTGTGGATAGGAACAAAGTCCTAGACTAGCTGAAATATATACTTCATGACCTTCAAGCATAAATGGCGCTTGAAAGCATGATAACACGGATGTCGCTAACTGCCTCATCTCATCATGTGTATGAGTTTTTGTTAACAGCACAAATTCGTCGCCACCAAGCCTAGCCAGAACATCTTTCTCTCCTAGCACATAATGCAACCGTGAAGCAACTTCGCTTAAAAGTAAATCTCCTATCATATGACCTAACGTATCATTCACTAATTTAAAACGATCTAAATCAAAGTAAATCATGCCAAACTCTATTTTCTCTGCAATCATCTTATTTACAGTCGTAATTAACTGTAAACGGTTCGGTAAACTTGTTAACGCATCATGATAAGCAAGTTCCCTATAACGACTTTCGCTTAATCGTAATCTTTGTTCTGCTTCTTTCCTACTACTTATATCATTTCGAATTGCAATAAATTGATAAGGTTCTCCCTTTTCATTTAAAAATGGAACAATTGTTGTTTTAACCCAATAATACGTACCATCTTTTGCTTGATTTCGAATTTCCCCTGTCCAGACTTTTCCACTCAAAATACGCTTCCATAGGATTTGAAAAAATGCTTTCGGATGATATCCGGAATTTAAAATACGGTGATCTTTTCCTATTAACTCTTCTCTTTTATATTTTGAGATTTTACAAAATTTATCATTCACATATGTAATAAGACCATTTCGGTCTGTAATAGCAACAATTGAAGACTCATCTAATGCTAATTTTAAATCTTGCAATGAAGAGTCATATAATGCATGACCTCTTTGTTCTAGCATGCGCACCTCTCCTTGCTTCCTATCTGACTAAAACACAACTCGTTTCTCTTCATAGAAATAGAGATATTTCATTTTCTAACAATACGCCTTTACATAAAATGAAACTTTAATCAGTGGGGGGGATGTCCATCCCCCACTGATTATTAGCCTTCACCAATCGGGCTTTTATCTCCCACCTAACTTCCTCACATTCACCGAATTTTGAGGTGGGAGTCTTACTGCCCGTTAATGCGGGATAAATCACAATTTTTTTCTAAATAGGCCGATTAAAATAACATAATATTATTTATAAAAAAAAGCAATATGGTGCTGTTTTAATTATAGTAGAAGCTTCTCATCTCTCTACTTATCTAAGCTTATTATACAGTATTCTCTTACATTCTTTGAATTTGTAAAGTGACAATTTCATCACTATTAGCCTCTGCTCCCTACTAATACGACCTCACACCTAACCTCTTTTATTTCATTAAATGTTAAGATGTAAATCTAATTGCCGATACATAATGAAATAGAGATTAATATACAAAATGCAACGATTCACGAATAATAATATAAAGTGAAACTTTAATCAGTGGGGGTTTTGTTCATCCCAACTGATCACCAATCGGGCTTTTACGGGTAGCAGGGCTTCCACCTAACTTCTTTGTTCCAGCTGAATTTTGAGGTGGGGGTTTTACTGCCCACAAATAGCGGGATAAAGCCAAAATTTTCATTTAACATATTGAATTACAATAACAAAATATTAACATATTTTCACCTTGTTTTTGGAAATATTTTATAAATAAATTATTAAACTAAAAAAGAGGATATCCTCTTTTTAGTTTAATACTGATATGGTATTTGCTGATAACCCGGGTATGACATTGGATATGGTGCTGGATATGTTACTGGGTACGGTGCTGGATAGTAGCCTCCACCTGCTGCACCCGTTAATGCGCCAGCTGTAAGCCCACCTAACATGCCTCCAGCAAAACTTCCTGGGAAAAATCCTCCGCCCCACGAGCCGCCACCCCAGCCCCATCCACCACCGTGATGATGATGATGATCATCATGATTGTGTCCTCCATGGTGATTATGCCCTCCATGGTGATTATGCCCTCCCCCACCATGATGATTACGATAATATCCTCCGTGATTTAGCATATAGTTCATTTCTCTTCCTCTCCTTTTCAATTTCCCTACTTTAATATGTGTTGTATGAATAGTAAGGATACTGTTAATAATCCGTATAGTATGGATAGCAATATCCGCCATAACCAAACGCAGGACTAAGTAAAGCCCCTTCCAGGAAAGAATCCTCCTCCTAAAAATGGAGAATGTACAAATCCACCAAATGGAAGATCGTACATTTTATTCATCCCCTTTTCTATATAAAAATGTAATAATATACTGTATGTAGGACAAATGCGGAAAGCATGGGGAAAATGTCTATATTTTGTAAAAAAAACAAAACACTTTATAATAAGAATATCAGATTACACCTTTTATATAAGAAGTCTATATTTAAGAAAGATTTGAGGAATTTTATAGAAATGAAGAAACCTATCGTTCAATTATTATTAATATTTACAATCGTATCTATCGTTCTTTTCCTATTAAATACATCGGTTATTTCGTTATATACGTTTGTTGGTGCTCTATGGTCCATCACAATCGTAGGAATTTCATTCGTTATTTTTATCGAAAATAGATCACCCCAAAGTACCTTAGCGTGGTTTTTAGTATTAGCACTTCTTCCTGTTGTAGGTGTACTTTTATACTCTATTTTCGGGCGTAGCCGTTGGAGAAGAAAAAAACATCTTCATCGTTCAGAAGAACAAAGAAAGTTATTCCGCGAAATATTAGAAGGAAGACGACTAGAATTATCACTCACAGTCCCATTACATGAACGTTCTATACATTTAACAGAAGTCGTACAAAAATTCGGAGGCGGGCCTGCCGCAGATAGAACGACAACAAAACTTTTAACAAACGGTGATCAAACCTTTTCAGAAATTTTGAACGCAATCGAGAATGCAAAACATCACATACATATTCAATACTATATTTATAAATCTGATGAGATTGGTACCAAAGTACGAGATGCTTTAATACAAAAAGCAAAAGATGGTGTTATTGTACGATTCCTTTATGATGGACTCGGAAGTAATACGTTAAGACGACGATTTTTACAACCTATGAAAAAAGCTGGAATTGAAATTGTCGAATTTGACCCTATTTTTTCAGCTTGGTTACTCGAGACAGTTAATTATCGTAATCACCGTAAAATCGTCATTGTAGATGGAGAAATTGGTTTTACCGGAGGGCTCAACGTCGGTGATGAATATCTTGGTCGCTCAAAAAAATTCCCGGTTTGGCGTGATAGTCATTTAAAAATAGAAGGAAAAGCATTGTATAAATTACAAGCCATCTTTCTAGAAGATTGGCTTTATGCGTCTAGTGGATTGAATACTTATTCTTGGGATCAATTTATGAATAGACACTACTTCCCAGGAAAAGAAATTCCGGATGCAGAAGGTGCGGTGCAAATTGTAGCAAGTGGACCAAGCTCAGATGATAAAAGTATTCGTAATACATTACTAGCTGTTATGGGCTCAGCCAAAAAATCTATTTGGATCGCTACACCATACTTTATTCCGGATCAAGAAACTTTAACATTATTACGCTTAAGTGCAATATCTGGCATAGATGTACGCATTTTATATCCTGGTAAGAGTGATAGTATTATTAGCGATCAAGCATCTCAATCCTATTTCACTCCACTTTTAAAAGCTGGTGCTTCTATTTACAGTTATAAAGATGGATTTATGCACGCAAAGATTGTACTCGTTGACGATAAAATTGCAACAATCGGAACAGCAAATATGGATGTACGTAGCTTTGAATTGAATTATGAAATTATTAGCGTACTATATGAATCAGAAACCGTTCATGATATTAAACGCGATTTTGAAGAAGACTTTAAACACTCCACTGAAATTAAATGGAACTCGTTCCAAAAAAGAAGTATCAAAAAACGAATATTAGAGTCCTTTATGCGACTCATTTCTCCTTTACTATAAGCAATCAATGTGATATTGATTGCTTTTTCTTTTATATTTCCCCCTTCTCCTTTTCTTTGCATACCATATTAAAACAAGTTATCATAAGATGTATTACTTTATGAAAATAATGTTAGGTGGGAAATACATGTTAGAACAATTTCATATACATTCTGATTTAAAACAGCAGCTTTCTACAATTCATGAAAAGAATAAACAAGAAGCTGGTGAAAATGCACATTTAATTGGCAAGAAAATATATAAAGCATCTGATAACAGCATTATTGAAGATGCCATTACAGCACTTTTACTTGGTAAAAACATTCTATTAAAAGGACCAACTGGTAGTGGTAAAACAGTACTAGCGGAAACTCTTTCTTCTTTATTCCAAAAACCAATGCATAGCATTAACTGTTCTGTCGACTTAGATGTAGAAGGTATTTTAGGATACAACACATTACAAACGAAAGACGGCGCATCTGAAGTTACGTTCGTTAACGGTCCTCTTATGAAGGCAATGAAAAACGGTCATTTCCTTTATATTGATGAAATCAATATGGCAAAACCTGAAACGTTACCACTTCTTCATGGTGCGTTAGATTACCGTAAAATGATTACAAACCCATTTACACAAGAAGTTGTATACGGTGATGACGAATATCGCGTAATTGCTGCGATTAACGAAGGTTATGTTGGTACAAGTGAACTAAACGAAGCGTTAAAAAACCGTTTCGTTATTATTGAAGTTCCTTACATTCAAGGTGATACATTAAAAGAACTATTACTATCTGAATCAAAATTAAATGATGTTGCAACAATTGAAAAGTTCGTTGCATTCGCAAGCGATCTTATGCCTTTAGCTCGTGATGGGCGCGTAAGTGAAGAAGCAGCTAGTATTCGTGGCATTATCGATGCATGTGATTTAGGTGTATATATTCCTGTTATGCGTGCAATTGAACGTAGTATTATCGCAAAATTAAACGATGAAACAGAACAAATGACTGTCCGTGAATTAGCAGAAAGTTATTTCTTTGAGGGATAATTCATGAGACAAATTTTTAGTGACAAAAAAATTGATGCGTCGCTGTTTCTACAAATGGAAAACTTAATGTATGCTCTTCTAAAAGAAGACGATGCCTATCTTGAGTATGGCTATAAAGCATACTACGACGAAATTGAAAAAAAGGTTGTCATTAGTCACTTTTGGGATGATCGAAAAGAAGAGGATACAGTAATCGGATTAAAAAGCGAAGTGTTCTTAAAGGCACTTGGTAATAAACATTACTCGGACATGACTTTAATTCGTTCTTATGCGATTGAGTTACAAGAATCGCCTCTAAAAAAGTTTTTAACACAATTATTTGTTCTATTAGAAGATTTACGTGTTGAGGAAATCGTCAAAAATTTACGTCCTGGCACAAAACATATTTTTAAACGCCGAAAAGAAATGTATCGCAATTACTTTGGCTCACAAAATGAAATAAATCGTGTTCGTAACTATCACGGTGATCGTCTATTTTGTCTATGCTATCTTTCATTAACGAGTGATAAATATGAAATGTTTAATAATGAATATTTCGAGCAAATTGAATCAATTTTGCATGAAACATTCCAAGCTCGTAATACGGAAGATATTATGTATATTGTTGAGAACATTCGCTATCGTTTAGAAGGACTTCTTGAAAGTGATATGCTTAATAATTATTTCGGACATGCACCGCTTTATTTATCTGTAATTGCAGATGAGAAAGACAGTCGCGCTGAAAAATTAGCAAATGATGATACGCAGCTCCTAGATGACGATGATAACAAAAACAAAATGGATGAAAGCTTCTCGACATGGCACCGTGAAAATAAAAACAATGAAAACGAGAACTTTTTACGCTTTGATTTAGAAAGCGGAACAAAAACAAATATGATGGGTGATACTGCTCGTGAATCAGAAGATGGTGACCAAGCACTTGGTTCTGTACAAGGTACTTCCCAAAAAAGTACACAATCTAACTTTGATGGTGCTGATACAGAGGAAGCAAGAGCGTCTCATGCTTCTAGCCAAAACGACGGTGCATACGGCAAGTATAATGTGGGAGCTTCTCATACATTTAAAGAAGCTCGCAAATCGAATCCTGATGAGAAAAAAGATTACCAAGCTATCAAATCAGTCGTTAATAAAGATGTAAAAGAATTAAAGAAAATTATCGAAAAAACGATTGAAAACAAAACGAATGCAAACAGTGATAAATATTACGGAAGGCTTCGTAAGAAATTCCTTCGTATTTATACTGAAAAGCAGCCGCGTATGTTTTATAAAAAAGGACAAGAATCACAAGAGCTCGACGTTGCATTCCAACTATTAGTGGACTGCTCTGGTTCTATGTATAACAAAATGGAAGAAACGAAGAAGAGTGTGGTCCTATTCCATGAAGCGTTGAAATCTTTAAAAATCCCGCACGCTATTAGTGGATTTTGGGAAGATGCTTCTAGTGCTAAACCTGAAGATAAACCGAACGTTATCCATGAAGTTGTTACGTATAAAAACTCAACGTTACCAAACGTCGGTCCAGAAATTATGCAACTTCGCGAAGAAGAAGATAACCGCGACGGGTATATTATTCGTATCGTTTCCGAAAAGCTTGCGAAAAGACCAGAAAAACATAAATTCTTACTTGTCTTTACAGACGGTGAACCTTCTGCACTAGACTATCAACAAGACGGAATTTTAGATACGCACGAAGCAGTCAAACTTGCTCGTAAAAGTGGTATGGAAGTAATCGGCATCTTTATCGAAGAAGGCGAAGCGAAAGAAGCGACTTATCAACTAATGAAAAACATTTATAACCATCACTTCTTAGTTGCAAATCATGCTGAAGATTTACGCCTGAAGATTAAACCATTGTTGAAGAAACTATTACTGAAGACGATTGAATAGAAAAACAGGAGCCCCGAGGCTCCTGTTTTTTCGTTCACTCACTGTGTTTCTGGTTGAAATTTATATGGAATGGCTACTTCTAACAATGCTTCAAATCCCCCATCGTAGAATGGGAATCGTTCATTTGCGATTGTCCGATCCACCCACTCGATTGCGGAAATTTCTTCTTCATCTTCTGCACCAAGTTCACCTGTTACAACATTTGCTCGGAATGTAAAAAATAACGCATGATTCCCTGGTTCTTCAAAGAATTTTTCATTGATCGCAACAAGTCCACCTGCCGCAGCAGTTAAACCTGTCTCTTCTTTCACTTCTCTTACTAGTGCTTCCTCTAATATTTCACCTTTTTCAACAGCCCCGCCTGGCAATGACCAAACGTTTTGTTCTATATTATGTACCATTAATATTTTATCTTTTTCGCTATCGTGTATTAATGCATATACAACATCAACTCTTTGCATGTTGCTTTTCTCCCTTCCTAAAATAATTAAGAGCCAATTCCTAAGAATCGGCTCTTCTTATTAATTCATTACTAACTCAGATGCGAGCTTTTTTTTTAACTTGGCTAACATATCAGTTGTCATTCTGTCTAAATCATATTCTGCTTTAAAGCCCCACTCTTTCATTGCTGCTGTTGCATCAATAGAGTTCGGCCAGCTATCAGCGATTGTTTGACGAGCTGGATCTACTGCGTAATCCATTGTAAAGTTCGGAATGTGTTTACGGATTGATGCTGCAATTTGCTCTGGTTCAAAGCTCATTGCTGTAATGTTAAACGCATTTCTATGAACTAGTTTATTTGGATCAGCTTCCATTAATGAGATGATTGCTTGTAAAGCATCTGGCATATACATCATGTCCATGTATGTTCCTTCTGCAATGTATGAGGTGTATGTACCTTTTTTAATCGCCTCATAATAAATTTCAACTGCATAGTCAGTTGTTCCGCCTCCTGGAGGAGCTACGTAAGAAATTAAGCCTGGGAAACGTACACCGCGCGTATCAACGCCAAACTTTTGATGATAATAATCACATAGTAATTCTCCTGCTACTTTGTTTACCCCATACATCGTAGTAGGACGCTGAATTGTATCTTGTGGTGTATTATCTTTTGGCGTTGATGGACCAAATGCACCGATAGAACTTGGCGTGAAAAACTTACAGTTTAATTCACGTGCTGCTTCTAATGCATTTACAAGTCCGCCCATATTTAAATTCCAAGCAAATAACGGATTTTTTTCTGCAGTTGCTGAAAGTAAAGCCGCTAAATGAATAATTGTATCTACTTCATTACGCTTTGCAATATCATTTAATTTTTGTCCATCCGTTACATCTAACGTTTCAAATGGACCAGACGTTACTACTTCACTGTCTGTTTCACGAATATCTGTTGCAATAACATTTGATGCGCCGTATACATCACGAAGTTTCATTACTAGTTCAGAACCAATTTGCCCTAAAGAACCGGTTACTAGAATTTTTTTCATTTTTCCCACTCCCCATTTGCAAGCTATTCAAAAGATGTCGTTACTTAAATGATACCCATTTCTTTCCCTACTTTTTCATACTTACGAATTGCTTCATCTAGCATTTCTTTCGTATGAGCTGCTGTAGGCATATTACGAACGCGTCCCATTCCTTTTGCTACGGTTGGGAATACGATAGATTTTGCGTAAACGCCTTCTTCATTTAGACGTTTACTAAATTCTTGTGTTAATACTTCATCACCAATAATACAAGGTGTAATTGGTGTTTCACTTTCTCCAATGTTAAAGCCAAGTTCTTTTAACCCTTGTTTTAAATAGCGACCATTTTCCCATAAACGATCGTGTAACTCTGTGCTTTCCATTAGAATTTCAATTGATCTCATACAAGCAGCTGCATCAGCTGGTGTTAAAGCTGTTGAGAATAAGAATGGACGTGAACGCACTTTTAACCAATCGATTAAGTTTTGTTTCCCAGCTACATATCCACCAATTACCCCAATTGCTTTTGATAATGTACCAATTTGAAAATCAACTTTATCAGAAAGGCCGAAATGTTTTACAGTACCTGCACCTTTGCCAAGTACACCTGAACCGTGTGCATCATCTACATATGTCATTAAATCCAGCTCTTCTGCAATTTCAACAATCTCTGGTAATTTTGCAATATCTCCATCCATTGAGAAAACACCGTCTGTAATAACCATTAATTTATTATAAAGACCTGATTCTTTTGCCTCGATTGCTTTTTTGCGTAAATCTTCCATATCAGAATGCTTATAAACGATGATTTTCGCTCTTGATAGACGACTACCATCAATAATAGATGCATGGTTTAATTCATCTGAAAGAATCGCATCATTTTTATCCATAACAGCTGAAATCGCTGCCATATTACAGTTAAATCCTGATTGATAAGCAATTGCTGCTTCTGTATGTTTAAACTTTGCAATTGTTTCTTCTAATTTAATATGCAAATCTAAAGTACCGTTAATTGTACGAACAGCTCCTGCTCCAACGCCGTACTTATGAATTGCACCAATTGCTGCTTCTTGTAAGCGATTATCAGTCGCTAATCCAAGGTAGTTGTTTGAAGATAAGTTAATATATTCTTTTCCGCCAATTGTAATAATCGGTCCATTTGGACTTTCAAGCGGATCAATTACGTTATAAAGCCCCTTTGATTTTAAATCCTCTAAATTTTCTTCTAAAAAGTTTGCAAGTGTTTTACTAGACATCGTGAAGCCTCCCATCGTTCATGTAAGCGGATTATTATCTTAATAGTTCTAATAATCCCTCTACTAGCTTAACACGTTTTCAGAATTTATTATAGAAAAATAGTTTAAAGAAACCGCTTACAATTTTAGATTATATATGATTCATTACAAGAAATCTATCATTTACTTTTCATATTTGATAGAATTAAAAAAATATTTAGGAGGCTTTTAAAATGGCATTTACTGAATCTGATGTATATAATAACGAATCGTTTTTAGAGCAATATATGCAGCGAAGATATCGAGAAAATAGTCCAAACGAATCCCTTGAAAAACCAGCATTCTTTCAGCTCATTGGCAATGTAACAGGAAAACAAATCCTCGATTTAGGTTGTGGTGATGCTAAATTCGGCGAAGAATTATTAGAACATGGATGCCACTCTTACACTGGTATTGAAGGCTCCGAGCTTATGTATGAAAAAGCTAAAAAACAACTAGAAAATAAAAATGGCACCGTTCATTTTTTAAACCTCAAAGACTACACATACCCTCCTTCTACTTTTGATTTAGTAACATCTAGACTCGCCTTACATTATATTGAACACCTTGATATCATTTTTCAAAATGTGTTTCAAACTTTAAAAACAAACGGAACCTTCACCTTTAGCGTTCAACATCCCGTTATTACCTCTTCATTTGAAAGCTTGCAAACGAGTGGTAAAAGAACTAGTTGGCTCGTCGATGATTATTTCAAAACAGGAAAACGAGTTGAGCCATGGATTGATCAAGAAGTTATTAAATATCACCGGACTACGGAAGAATATTTTACATTATTACAACAAGCCGGATTTACGATTACAAGATTAAAAGAAGCTACACCAAATCGAAACTGTTTTCAAGATGAAGAAGAATATGAACGACGTTTACGTATTCCCCTTTTTCTATTATTTTCTTGCCGAAAATAAAGTGAAACTTTAATCAGTGGGGGATGTTCATCCCCCACTGATTATTAGCCCGCACCAATCGGGCTTTTACGGGCAGTTGATCCCCCAACCAGCTTCTTTGCTTTCGCTGGATTTTGAGATGGGGATCTTACTGCCCGTTAATGCAGGGTAAAAAAGACGATGAATCCTCATCGTCTTTTTTCGTTATCTCATCGCCTGAACAGCCTCTTTAAATACACGTCTTCCTCTTCCATGCGGGATACAGAGCGGTGTCCCAAATAACGGATCAGCGCTTATTTGACACTCCATACGGAATACATCCCGAACTAACTTCTGGTCAATAACTTCTTCTGGTTTACCTTGCGCATATATTTGTTTATCTTGAATAGCTACAATGTTGTCTGCATAACGACATGCCAAATTTAAATCGTGCAATACCATAACAATCGTTCTTTGCTCTGTTTCATTTAATTCGAATAATAAATCTAACACTTCAATTTGGTGCGTCATATCTAAATATGTAGTCGGCTCATCAAGCAAAATAATATCTGTATCTTGTGCAAGGGTCATTGCAATCCAAGCACGTTGACGTTGTCCACCTGAAAGGGCATGAACATCACGCTCAGCAAATTCTGTCATACCCGTTGCAGCAAGCGCTTTTTGTACCATTTCCTCATCTTTTTCGGACCATTGCTTCAGCCATGTTTGATATGGATAACGTCCTTGCTTTACAAGTTGCAATACTGTAAGTCCTTCTGGAGCTTGTGGCCCTTGCGGTAAAATTGCCATTTGGCGAGCAATTTGCTTCGTTTGCATACTTTGAATTGCTTGATTATCTAACAAAATGTCACCGGTTGTTGGCTTTAATAATCTAGCTAGTGAACGTAATAAAGTTGATTTCCCACAACCGTTAGAACCGATGAAGATTGTAATTTCCCCTTTTGGAATTTCTAAATTCAGCTCATCAATAATAATCGTTTCACCATACGACAGCGTCAAGCGTTTCGTCTCCAATGCTTTTTGCATATTCATCTCCCTTTATGAATTCCGACTTTTATAAAGTAAATAAATAAAATAAGGTGCACCAATTGCTGATGTAAATACCCCTGCTGGAATTTCAAGTGGTGCGAAAACTGTACGCCCAATTAAATCTGCAGCGAGTACTAGAATTGCACCGATAATCGCCGCAACTGGGAGCAATGCACCGTAGAAAGAGCCAACTAATCTTCGCGAAATATGAGGTGCCATTAAACCAACAAATCCAATTCCTCCTGCAAAGGCAACTGCCCCGCCAATTAAAGCTGTACTAAGTAATAACATGAATACGCGTGACTTCGTTAAAGGAACACCCAGTCCTACCGCAATATCATCCCCTAACTCTTGAGCATTTAAATGTCTAGCCGCTATAAATGATATTACCGTTAAAATAAGAACCCACGGCGCAAGTATCATAACGTTTTGCCACGAAGAGCCATAAACAGTACCTGTGATCCATACATTCGCTTGACTTGCTTGATAAATTGGTGCTAACAACATAAATAAAGTTGTTGCTGCTTTCGTTAATGCCCAAAATCCAACACCAATTAAAACAAGACTAATCGGTGATAATCCATCATTTTTCCAGGCAAATAAATATACAAAAAACGCTACAATTGTTGCCCCAGCAAAAGCTGCTAGCGGCATATAATGAATGCTTACTGTTAACGCATTGTTTTTATCACTAAATATAGCTAAAAAGAGTACAACTGCAACACTTGCCCCGCCCGTAATTCCGATGATATCAGGAGAAGCAAGTGGGTTTCGAACGAGCCCTTGTAAAATACAGCCCGCTACCGCAAGTGCAATTCCTACGAGGATAGCAATTAAAATACGCGGCATACGAAATTTATTTACAACCATATTTGACATCGCATCACCATTTCCGGTAATCGCTTGCCATACGTCATAAGGAGCAATTTTCATATCCCCCATACCTGCACTCGCAAAAAATAATCCTATTAAAACAACTAGTAAACTCAATAAGACGAGACAAGCTCGTTTATACATTAAAAACGAGAGCTCGCCTTTTCCAATACGAAACGGAATATACTTCTTCATTTGCTAAGCCCTCTCTTACGTGCAATATAAATAAAGAATGGGGCCCCGATAAATGCTGTCATAACCCCTACTGGTACTTCTTGTGGCATAATGACATATCTTGCTGCTATATCAGCCAAGATTAATAGTATTGCACCTAACAATCCGCTATAAGGTACTCTCCATCTGTGATCTACCCCAACAAGAGCTCTTGCGAAATGAGGAGTAACGATGCCAATAAATCCAATTGGACCAGCAACCGCAACTGAACCACCAGACAACAGTACAATAATAAGTAACACGAATGATTTCATTAAAATCGTTCGTTGCCCGAGCCCCTTTGCGACATCTTCCCCCATCATTAATGTATTTACTTTCCCTGCCATCATAAAAGATGCAATCCAGCCTATTAATAAATACGGGAATACTGATTGTAAAATCTCTAACTTTCTTCCTTGCACAGATCCGGCAAGCCAAAATAACACTTCTTCAAATGCTTTTTCATTTAATACAAGTAACCCTTGTGTTAATGATGAAAATAAAGCGCTTATCGCTACACCTGCTAATGTTAACTTAAGAGGCGTTGTCCCTTCTTTTCCTAAAGAACTAGAGGCAAATACAAGTACTGCTGCAACTGCCGCTCCTAAAAAGGCAATCCATGTGAAAGCTGATAATGATGTCACGGAAAAGAGTACAATTGCTACAACTATAAAGAACGCAGCGCCTGAATTTAATCCAATAAAATCTGGAGAAGCAAGCGGATTCTTTGTTAAAGTTTGCATTAAACAACCTGCAATGGCTAAACTAGCACCAACACTTGCTGCAATTAACGCCCTTGGTAGACGCACATTTTGAATAATAATATGCTCATTTGAACCATTAAAATGGAAAAAAGCATCTAAAGCTAATTTCCAGCTCGTATTTGTATATCCGAAAATAATGCTTCCCCAAATACAAATAACGACTGCAATGATTCCAACAAGTAATCCAATCCATTTTGCTTGATTTGTTTTTAATAACATGCAGCGTTTCCCCTTCAATGTATAATGATACGTTGTAAGTGTATTTCAACTTAATTCTCATTGTCAACGATAATGAGAACTATTTTCAGTAATATATATTGACAATCAAAAGATAAAGGCTTAATATCATGCTTGCTATTGAAAAATATTCTCAACATGTAGGGGGTACATAATGAATTTCATGCAAAAGAAATCGTTTACAGTATTTGTATTTTTACTAGCTTTTTCACTTCTTTTAAGTGCTTGTGGAAAATCAAATAACAAAGAAGAATCAACAAAAGAAGATAATAAAAAAGAAATGATTACGGTTGAGCACGCAATGGGTAAAACAGAAGTTCCTGCCAATCCAAAACGTGTAGTTATTTTAACTAATGAAGGAACTGAAGCTTTACTCGAATTAGGTGTAAAACCAATTGGGGCTGTAAAGTCTTGGACTGGTGATCCGTGGTATCCACATATTAAGGATAAAATGAAAGATGTAAAAGTTGTTGGCGATGAAGGACAAGTTAACGTTGAAACTATCGCTTCTTTAAAACCAGACTTAATTATCGGTAACAAAATGCGCCACGAAAAAGTGTATGAGCAATTAAAAGCTATTGCACCTACTGTTTTCTCGGAAACATTACGTGGTGAATGGAAAGATAACTTCAAATTTTATGCAAAAGCTTTAAATAAGGAAAAAGAAGGTCAAAAAGTTTTAGCTGATTACGGAAAACGTATGGAAGATTTAAAAGGAAAACTTGGTGATACAGTAAATCAAGAAATTTCTATGGTACGCTTTATGCCTGGTGATGTTCGTATTTATCATGGCGATACATTCTCTGGTGTTATTTTAAAAGAACTTGGATTTAAACGTCCTGGAGATCAAAACAAAGATGATTTCGCAGAACGTAACGTATCTAAAGAGCGTATTTCGGCAATGGATGGCGATGTATTATTCTACTTCACATTCGATAAAGGCAATGAGAAAAAAGGTTCTGAACTAGAAAAAGAATATATAAACGATCCTCTCTTTAAAAACTTAAATGCAGTAAAGAGCGGAAAAGCATACAAAGTTGACGACGTTATTTGGAATACAGCTGGTGGTGTAATGGCCGCTAACTTACTACTAGATGATATTGAAAAACGCTTTGTTAAATAATTTTATTGTAACCAGCTCCCTCTTTTATGGAGCTGGTTTTTTCATTTCACTGAAGTGTCACATTATTTCATTTTGTATTTTTATTACCGATATGTTATATTGTAAAAGTAAATATAGTTTATTTTCTCTATATCAGAATAAATATTTTAATCTAAATTTTCTGATTTATCACTATTTTACTTTATTTTAGAATTCAATTACTACATTTGAAAACGCTTATTATCTTGTTTTCAGGGAAAAATACAATAACGGTTGAAGAAAAATAGATTTTTTCAGAAATTTTCTTGCTATTTCCATATAATTCTATTGACTTCTAAATATTTTGTGAATTAAAATAATTACATAAATATCCGTTATACAGGATTAGGGGGAAACAAACATGGATGCAGCTTTAAAATTAGACAAAGCTGGAGAGCAACAATCACCAAAAAAACATCCACCAGGATTATATTTGTTGTTCTTTACAGAAGCATGGGAAAGATTTAGTTATTACGGAATGCGTGGCTTATTAGTTCTTTATTTAACAACGAGCTTAGTAAGTGGCGGTTTAGGATTTGATAAAGCAGTTGCAGTTCAAATTTACGGTATTTTCACAATGCTTGTATATTTCACACCGATTATTGGTGGCTGGTTAACTGACCATTTCATTACGAAACGACATGCCATTACCATCGGCGGTATCATTATGGCGATTGGTAACTTCGTACTATTTTCAATGAACACGAAAACTGGACTATTTTTAGGATTAGGATTATTAGTTATCGGTAACGGATTCTTCAAACCAAATATCTCGACTTTACTAGGTCAATTATATAGCGACAACGATTCTCGTCGTGATAGTGCCTTCACTATCTTCTACATGGGAATTAACTTAGGAGCTCTTATCGCTCCATTCATTTGTGGTTACTTCACAGATTATAGATACGGTTTCTTAACAGCTTGTATCGGTATGATTATTGGACAGATTGCCTTTAATTTCTTAGCACCTCGTTACTTAGGGTCTATCGGAACAACTGTTGTCGGTAAAAAATCTAAAGAACAAAATGCAAAACCTATTGAGAAAAAGCCTTTAACAACACAAGAGAAAAAGCGTACAACTGCAATTTTAATTTTAACTTGTTTCGTTGTATTCTTCTGGGCAGGATTTGAACAAGCTGGTAGTTCTTTAACACTTTACACAGATAAGTTCGTGGATCGTACAATTGGTGGATTTACAATTCCAACACCTTGGTTCCAATCTGTAAACCCACTATTCATTATCTTACTAGCATTACCAGTTTCTGCATTATGGATTAAACTTTCAAAAACAAAAAATGGTGATTTAAAAATCCCTACAAAAATGGCTTTTGGTATGATTTTACTAGGAATCGGGTACTTAGTTTTAACTTTAGCTGTTCTAAAAACTGGTAGCGATGAAGGTAACATTACAATGAAAGCAAACTTACTATTCATTGTATTCACTTACATGTTCCACACAATCGGTGAATTATTCTTATCACCAATCGGATTATCTATGGTAAGTGCAATCGCACCTCTTAAATTAGCATCTTTATTAATGGGTGTATGGTTAGCTGGTACTGGCTTTGCAAACTTATTAGCAGGACAATTAGCTGCTTTCACTCAATCTTTAGGATATTTAGAAGTATTCGCAAGCATCGGTGTTATCGTAATCGTGCTAGGATTAGTACTTCTTATGTTCTCTAAGAAAATTGCACATATGATGGAATAGTAAATAAAAAAGACGCTTCTACAATTAGAAGCGTCTTTTCTATTACATCTCTTCTAAAGCCGTGACATCCACGTGAACGCTCTCTCCTGGGTTGGATACGTCATACACTTGAGCACTACCCTTCTGCTCATCACAGCTCTCAATCCATACGGGGACTCCCTCGTATGTAACATCAATTCTACTTGAAGAAGATAATATCTGTTTCACACGTTTTACATCCATTATATTATTCCTCCTTTGGCTTACAACACTCCTTTCTATCTTTTCATATCCCTTCAGAATATATTCCGTCAATTTAGCACTTCAACCGATAGTTTGTTTCTTTCTAACACGCTAATATATACACTCTCAAATCTTCCTATTATTAGATCCTTTCCAAATAAAAAAAGACGTATATTTCACACGTCTTCTTTCCATAATATTCAAAAATTAAGAAAATAATGTTTTTACTACTTCACTTACTTTATCGTTATGAATTTGATAGTACACTTCTAACCCGCGTCTCTCAAAGCGTACTACTTTATTTTGTTTTAATTTCGTTAAATGCTGCGAAACAGTTGATTGCGGAATTTCTAATACCTCTTGTAATTGTGTTACATTACATGTTCCACGCTGCATCAGTTCCATTACTAAACGTAGACGAAGTGGATGAGCTAATGCTCTTAACATCTGTACGTCTTCTTCTGAAATACGACAGTCAAATTGGTTTTGGTTCATAAAATTCCCCTCATTTTCATTTTTTATTTTCTCTTTATTTATTTATATATCTGTTCTTATATTTCCTGTTACGACATAACTTTATCAACCTATAATGCTGAGAAAATTTTCCGACTTTTATCAGCACACAGTTCAAGAAAAAATCCCACCTGATTTTGAATATTATACTATATGATACAATAAAAAAGCAAAACAAAGGGCTAGCAATACTTTGCTTACAAACGTTGTTTTATCAGGCTTTTTGTTATATTTTCACCTTACTGAAATGTACAGTAATGATATTGTAAAATATCGTCCATAATTGATAACCTATCGTAAAGTAATTTGACCATATTTAACCACTTTGTTACGATAAAAAGGAAATTTAAGTAAGGAGGATGATGTAATATTAAAAAATGGTTTATTTTTGCGTTAATTAGCATTGCGGTTGGCTGGACCATTATCAATCACTTCCTATACAAAAAAGAAGATATAGCTTCAAAATCAAACACCCCCATTGGAACTGAAGTTGGCAATGTTGCCCGCAATTTCCTTCTAGAAACAACCACTGGTCAAGAAGTTCGTCTTACAGACTATAAAGGAAAAAAAGTAATATTGAATTTTTGGGCAAGCTGGTGTGGTCCATGCAAAATAGAAATGCCTGATCTGGAAAAGTTTTATCACGATACTAAAGATATGGGGATTGAAATTGTTGCTGTAAATGCGACAGCTACTGAAAAAGACCCGAATAATGTAAAACAATTTCTTGAAGAAAACAAATATACCTTCCCCGTCCTATTAGATCAGAAAGGCCAGGCAAGTGCCACATATCAAATCATCAGCATTCCAACATCTTTTGTCATCGATACAAACGGTGTCATTCAATATAAGCATGTAGGACCAATGACATATGAAAAAATGAAAGAATATGTAAATAATTTATAGAAGCGTAATCAAATCAATTTGATTACGCTTTTTGTCTACTTTATGAACAAAATGTTACTTTTAATACTATTATGGAATAATTATACTTTTTCACGTTGACAATAGTGTTGAAGGAGAATATACTAAGCATGTAAGTTGATTGTGAATAGTTTCACAAATAATGTGAATTTCTTCACATATAATAGATAGGAGTTGTCATTATTATGAGTACTTGGACACAAATTTATGACCCATTAAACAATATTTGGTTATCTGCACTAATCGCAGCACTCCCAATTTTTTGCTTCATTATTTGTTTAGTGGGATTCAAAATGAAAGGTTACATGGCTGGGCTTTATAGTGTGATCGTCGCTATTATTCTTGCTATATTTGTTTATAAAATGCCCGCAACTGTAGCTGTAGCATCTGCCGGATTCGGTGTTTTATCTGGATTTTATCCAATTTGTACTATCGTTATCGCAGCTATCTTCCTTTACAAATTAACTGTTAAAACAGAACAATTCAATGTCATTCGTGATAGCATTTCAAGTATTACAAATGATCAGCGTTTACAAGTATTATTAATCGCTTATTCTTTCGGTGCTTTCTTAGAAGGCGCAGCTGGTTTCGGTGTTCCAGTTGCTATTACAGCTGCATTACTTGTAGGTATGGGCTTTAATCCATTAAAAGCAGCAGGTATTTGCTTAGTAGCTAATATCGCTGGTGGTGCTATGGGTGCTATGGGTATTCCAGTTACAGTACCTGCACAATTAACTGGGCTAGATGCATTAACTGTCGGTCGTCAAGCTGTTTACATTTTGCCATTCATTAGCATTATTTTACCGTTCTTACTTGTTTCAATGGTAGATGGATTTAAAGGTATTAAAGAAACTTGGCAAGGTATTCTTGTAAGTGGTGTTTCTTTCGCAATTACTCAGTTCCTTGTGACTTACTTCTTAGGCGCTGAACTTACTAATATTTTCGCAGCAGTCGTAAGTATGGTCGCTCTGGCATTATTCTTACGTGTTTGGCAACCAAAATCTTCTGCTAAAGAAGAAAAACAAGAAGAAAAAAAATCTCATACATTCAATCAAATTTTATATGCTTGGTCCCCATTCGTATTCTTAACTGCATTCGTAACAATCTTTAATTTAAAACCAATTAAAGCTTTATTTGCTCCGGATGGTCCATTGGCAAACTTAGTATTTAACATTCAATTCCCTGGTCTTCATAATATGGTTATGAAAACTGCACCAATTACAAAGGCTGATACACCTTTCGCAGCGATTTTCAAACTAGATGTATTCTCTTCTACAACTACTGCGATTGTATTAGCAATCATCGTTTCACTTATCGTCTACCGTGTAAACGGCAAAATGATTAAAGAATTAATGATCGAAACAATAAAAGAACTAAAAGTTCCAGTATATACAATTTGTAGCGTTATCGCTTTAGCTTACGTAGAAAACTACTCTGGTATGTCATCTACACTTGGACTTGCATTCTCTTCTACAGGAAATGCATTCCCAGTTCTTTCTCCAATCTTAGGATGGATTGGCGTATTCATTACAGGTTCAGTCGTATCAAGTGGTTCATTATTCGCACCACTTCAAGCAGTAACTGCCGATCAGTTAAACATCGTACCATCTACTCTCGTTTCATTAAACGTAGTTGGTGGTACAATCGCAAAAATGGTTTCACCACAATCTGTAGCAGTTGCTTGTGCAGCAGTTGGACTAGTTGGTCAAGAATCTGCTCTATTTAAAATAGTAATGAAATATAGTTTAATCTTCTTAGCTATTATTAGCTTACTTCAACTTAACTCTGTATTTAATATCTTCTAAAAAAAAGCACCGATCCAAATGGATCGGTGCTTTTTACATTACATTTTTTTAGTCTTTAATAAAGAAGCACCAGCAATTTCAGGATGCGTCATTTCGTATGGATCCAAAATAATATCAAGCTCTTCTGCTGTAAGTACACCATGTTCTAAACATAGCTCCCTAACAGATTTTCCTGTCGCAATTGCTTCACGTGCAATGCGAGAAGCTGCTTCATAACCAATATGAGGATTCACTGCTGTAATAACTCCAACACTTTTTTCAACATATTGCTTAAGCAACTCTTCATTCGCTGTAATTCCCTTTATACAGTATTCACGGAATACACGGAAACCGTTATTCATAATACTGATGGATTGAATTAAATTAAATACTAATACCGGCTCCATTACATTTAACTCTAATTGTCCAGCTTCTGACGCTAAGCAAATTGTATGGTCATTTCCAATTACTTGGAAAGCAACTTGGTTAATTACTTCTGCCATAACTGGATTTACTTTCCCCGGCATAATAGATGAACCTGGTTGACGAGCTGGTAATTGAATTTCCGCCAACCCAACACGTGGACCAGACGCCATAATACGAAGGTCATTTGCAATTTTAGACATATTCATCATACATACTTTTAGTGCTGCAGATACTTCTGTATATGCATCTGTGTTTTGCGTCGCATCAACTAAGTGCTCTGCACCAACAAGAGGGAAACCACTAAAAATTCGTAAATGCTTCACAACTTGTTCTATATAAGTAGGGTTTGCATTTAATCCCGTACCGACAGCTGTCGCACCCATATTAACTTCGTATAAATGTTGACGAGACTGTTTAATTCTTTTTATATCACGCTCTAGCACTCTGCTATATGCTTCAAATTCTTGCCCAAGGCGAATTGGAACTGCATCTTGCAAATGCGTACGCCCCATTTTAATAACGTGATCAAACTCTTTTGCTTTATCATGAAAAGCAGAGTGAAGTTCTTCCATTGTAACAAGAAGTTCTTCCAGCATCATAAGAGTTGCTATATGAATCCCAGTTGGGAACGCATCATTTGTTGATTGGGCCATGTTCACATGAGTGTTTGGGCTAATTTTCGCATATTCACCTTTTTCGTATCCCATACGTTCCAAGGCTCTATTTGCAATTACTTCATTAGTATTCATATTAATTGAAGTACCTGCTCCACCTTGAATCGGGTCTACGATAAATTGATCATGGAACTTTCCATCAACAATCTCTTGTGCCGCTTCTGCAATTTCTTGTCCGATATCTTTAGCTAAGTAACCTGTATCTATATTCGCAAGCGCTGCCGCTTTTTTTACAATTGCCATTGCCGTAATGAGTGACGGATGAATGCGGTATCCTGTAATAGGAAAGTTTTCTACGGCACGTAATGTTTGTACACCATAATAAGCTACACTCGGTACTTCCTTTTCACCTAAAAAATCTTTTTCTATACGTATATCCTTCGTTGCTATCATTTTTCATCACCTATACTTTTCATTCTAAATCCTTATCTAAAGAATTCGCCCTATAAAATATGAGTATCATTAAATGAATTCTTCAGTATCCACTTTCACTATATAGCACCTTTTTTGAAAGCGCAAACATTTATTTTTCTATATATACTTTTTATTAAAGTTTATATAATAGAAAATCCATTCATTCTTCTACTTTCTTTATTTCAACTCGCTTAATTTGATGCATATCCTTTTCAAGAACTTTAAAAGAAAAGCCGTGTTTTTCAATAATATCTCCTTCAGCAACGATTTGCTTTTGTACCATAATCCAGCCACCAATTGTATCTACATCATCAGCGATTAAGTGTATGCCAAATAAATCATTTACTTCACTAATAAGCACTTTTCCCTCTACGATTTTATACCCTTCACTTATATGCTCTATAGGCGGGTGTTCATCTTCATCGTATTCATCTCGGATTTCTCCAACAATTTCTTCTAAAATATCTTCTAGTGTAACGATCCCCGCTGTACCACCATATTCATCATATAATACGGCTAATGGAATTCGTTTTCTTTGCATTTGTAATAGCAAATCATGAATAGGGATATTTTCTAACACTTCAATAACTGGTCTTGTATATGGCGTAATCGAGCACCCCTCGTCTCGATTACCATCCATATAACGAATAAATAAATCCTTTACATTAACCATCCCAATAATTTCATCTTTATCTTCACCAAATACGGGATATCTCGTGTACTTTTCTTGTGCGATTATTTTAATATGTGTTTCAAATGGTTCGTCCTCATATAAACCTACAACTTCCGTACGAGGTACCATAATTTCCTTTGCGACTCTATTATCGAATTCAAAAATATTATTTACATATTTAAATTCCCTTTGATTAATCTCTCCACTCTCATAACTCTCAGATAAGATTAATCGTAATTCTTCCTCCGAATGAGCTACTTCATGTTCAGAAGCCGGATGTAATCCGAATACCCCTGTTACAAGCCTTGCAGAACCATTTAAAGCCCAAATAAACGGATACATTACTCGGTAAAAGTAAATAATTGGCTTCGATAATAATAAGCTAACTTGCTCTGCCCTTTGTATAGCGAGCGTCTTCGGAGCAAGTTCACCAATGACAACATGTAAAAACGTAATAACTGCAAAGGCAATAATAAATGAAACTGTACTTGCAATTGCAGGAGATAGGTGTAGTTTTAAAAACAACGGCTCGAGTATATGTTTTATAGTGGGCTCTCCTAACCACCCAAGCCCTAAAGCAGTAATTGTAATACCTAACTGACATGCTGATAAATACTCATCTAAATTCGAAGTTACTTTTTTAGCTGCCAATGCTCCTCGGCGTTTTTCACTAACGAGTTGATCAATACGACTGCTACGCACCTTAATAATTGCAAACTCAACAGCCACAAAAAATGCTGTTAACGCAATAAGAATGGCTACCATCAGTAATTTTAAAATATCCACATATGTCCTTTAGCTTTCTTAGCTAAAGTTACACCTCCTTTAAAAAAGAAGTTTCACTTTAGTTTCTTCATTTATTTGAAAGCAACCCTATATAAAATTCACCAATTTCAAGCCTCATACAATTCTAAAGGCAAGCCATCAGGATCTTGGAAAAAGACAAATTTTTTATCCGTAATTTCATCCATACGTATCGCTTCAGTCTCCACACCGCATTGTTTTAAATGGTTTACAGCTTCTTCTATATTTGTAACAGCAAATGCTAAATGTCTAAGTCCAGCTGCTTCTGGAAAACTTGGGCGCTCAGGTGGACTAGGAAATGAAAATAATTCAATTTGATACTCTTCCCCTACACATAAATCTAACTTATAAGAATCTCGTTCTTTTCTATATACTTCATTTATCGCTTTAAAACCTAATATCCGGGTATAAAAATCCTTTGACAGTTCATAATTCGAACAAATAATTGCAACGTGGTGCACTCTACATATATTCATGCTCTCTCTATTCCTTTCTTTACCAAAGATGCATATTCTCCCTTGAAATGAAAAACATATATAGCAGAATATCTCTTTTAGGGGGCTTACTATGAAATTTATTACTTTTTTCGTGGGACTTATCGTTGTTTTCTTCCTTGCTTATATTGCTAGCAACAATAAGAAACATATTAAATTTAAACCAATTTTTATCATGCTTATTATACAATTAATTTTAACCTATTTATTATTAAATACAGAAATTGGTCTCATACTTATTACGGTAATTTCTAGCCTGTTTACGAGGCTGCTTGAGTATGCTGCCAGTGGTATAAACTTTGTATTTGGCGGTCTTGCAAATAAAGGGGAAATGCCATTTTTCCTTAACGTACTATTACCGATTGTCTTTATCTCCGTCTTAATTGGTATATTACAACATTTCAAAATATTACCATTCTTTATTCGTTGGATTGGTTTCTTTCTTAGTAAAATAAACGGTCTTGGGAAATTAGAATCTTACAACGCCATCGCTTCCGCTATTGTCGGCCAATCAGAAGTTTTTATTACGGTTAAAAAACAATTAGCCCAAATTCCAAAACATCGACTATATACACTTTGCGCCTCTGCTATGTCAACAGTATCTATGTCCATTGTCGGTGCCTATATGACAATGATTGAACCAAAATATGTAGTAACCGCACTCGTTCTCAATTTATTTAGTGGTTTTATTATCGTACTCATTATTAACCCTTACGACGTTAACGATGATGAAGACATTTTGGTAATAAAAGGGAAAAAACAAAGTTTCTTTGAAATGCTTGGAGAATACATTCTTGATGGTTTTCGTGTAGCAATTGTCGTCGGTGCTATGCTCATTGGATTCGTCGCATTAATGAGTTGCATTAATGACCTATTCCTCATTATATTCGGCATTACTTTCCAACAATTAATAGGCTATGTATTCGCCCCTATTGCATTTCTTATCGGCGTACCAAGTTCTGAAATTGTCACAGCGGGTAGCATTATGGCAACAAAGCTTGTAACAAATGAATTTGTAGCAATGATGGATCTTAGTAAAATTTCCAGCACTCTCTCTATCCGTACAGTTGGTATTATTTCTGTCTTCCTCGTTTCTTTTGCCAACTTTTCTTCCATTGGAATTATTTCCGGTGCGGTAAAAGGGTTAAACGAAGAACAAGGAAATGTTGTTGCCCGCTTCGGCCTAAAATTACTATACGGCGCTACTCTTGTTAGTATTTTATCTGCGATTATTGTAAGTATTATGCTTTAATTAGGTAAAATTTTATCATTTTCTTATCCCTGTCTTTTGTATACAATAACGAATAGATGTCTTATAAAGTGAAACTTTAATCAGAGGGGGCTATCCCCCACTGATTATTAGCCCTCACCAATCGGGCATTTACGGGCAGTTATCTCCCACCTAACTTCCTTGCATTCGCTGGACTTTGAGGTGGGAGTTTTACTGCCCGTTAATGCGGGATAAATAATCAATACATCTATTTTTTATACATGTACAATACCTTTTATTTAGCGTAAAATATTTTTTATGTGTTTTAATACGCTTCTAGATGTATACACTTTGATTGTTTTAAAGGAGAAAAAATGATGAAATCCGACATTAACAACGAAACTCGAGCCAAAAAAGGACGCTCAAAGAAAAAGCGCCTACTTTGGTTCATTCTTATTCCCTTACTTATTGTAGCAATGGGAGCAGGAGGCTATTCCTTCCATATATACAGTAAAGCAAAATCCGTCTTAAGCAACGCTTATTCTGAACTCGGCCGAGGAGATAAATCCAGCAAACGTGAAAAAGCTGTTAAACCTATGACTGATAATATTTCTGTCCTGATCATGGGTGTTGATGAAAGTGATATTAGGGAAAAAGGTTACGGAAAAGCGACTCGTACAGATGCATTACTACTTGCAACAATTAATAAAAATGATAAATCTGTTAAACTAGTCAGCATTCCACGTGATTCACGCGTCTTCATTAAATCACGTGATAAATATGATAAAATTACACATGCACATGTATTTGGTGGTGTAGACAGCACAATTGATACAGTAGAAAAATTTTTAGATGTACCAGTTGATTACTATGTAAAATTCAATTTCAAATCCTTTATCAAGATTGTTGATTCTCTAGGTGGTATAACTGTCGACGTTCCAGTTGAGTTCACAGAACAAAATAGTAGCGACGAAGCAGATGCAATTCACCTAAAAAAAGGGCGTCAACATTTAAATGGAGAAGAAGCACTTGCACTAGCTAGAACGCGTCATATTGATAGTGATTATATGCGTGGTCAACGACAACAACTTGTTTTAGAGGCTATTGCTGAAAAAGCCCTATCTCTCAATTCCATTAATAAAATCGGAAGCCTATTAGATGCTGTCGATACAGACTTAAAAACAAATTTAACTTTTGATGATATGATGACTATTGCAAAAAATTCAATGGATTCAAATTTAAAAATGGATAAATTGCAAGTGGAAGGTACTGATAAATATATAGGTGGTATTTATTATTACGTTCCAAACGAAAAGAGTGTTAATGATATATCGACAACACTTCAAGAACATCTCGGTGTTACGAATAAAAATGAGCATAAAAAATTATAATAAAAAGGCTGCTAGATTTTTCTAAGCAGCCTTTTTATTATAATTTTCAACATATTTCTCATGCATATTGTGACAAAAAGAGACAATTATTACAGCAGTGTAACATTTTTTACGAAAACATTACACACGTAGTGAAAATAATAGTATACTAGGACGTACATAATGTTATTTTCATCATTTTTATACAAAAAATGTAATACATATATTTATAAAAATTTTTCTGGGGGGAAATAAATGAAGCTAAGCAAAATACTGATTGGTTCCGCTATTGCTGGTGGCATATTACTTTGTGTTGGTGGTATTGGTGGATATCAATATGTATCCAAATTAAATAATCAACTAAATACAACTGCACTACCAAACACTACATTTGAAGGTATTTCTCTTGATGGAAAAAATAAAGCAGATATTCAAGCCCTTGTTAATCAAAAGATGAATGAATTAAATCAAAAATCTCTTAACTACGTATTCCAAAATGATAAGCAAAATTACACGTGGAAAGATTTAGGAGTAGATTATAAAGAGAAGGATATTGTCGACAATATCTTTAAAGAACAAGAAGGGAACGTAATGAATCGTTACAACATGCGTAAGCAAGCTGAAAACGGTGAAGTAAAACGTGACTATAAATTAACACCACAATTAAATACAACAACTTATGAAACCTTTATAAAGGATAAATATAATGAAACATTAAAAAATCCTGTCAACGCCGAATTAAGTGTTGAAGGCTCTACAGTAAATATTAGCCAAAGTCAAAATGGAGAAAAAATTGATAAAGGAAAATTAACCGATTTAACAAGCGCAGCTATTACTTCTGGCACACCCGATGTTATATTACCAGTTACACTAATAAAACCTGAACGTTCTACAGAAGATATACAACAAATGGGGATTAAAGAAGTGATTGCTGAATATTCTACCCCAATGGCTGGCCGTAATGGAAATCAATCCTATAACGTAAATAAGTCAGCTAATACGTTAAGTGGAGTTATTGTAGCACCTGATGAAACGTTTAGTTTTAATGGCCGTGTTGGCGTAACTGATGCTGCACATGGTTATAAATCCGCAGCAGTATATTCACAAGGTAAAGTTATACAAAGTGCAGGCGGAGGCGTTTGCCAAGTAAGTAGTACTTTATACAGCGCAGCTTTAAGGGCAGATTTAGGAATTGTTTCTCGAAGCAATCATTCTATGCCCGTAAATTATTTACCACTTGGGCAGGATGCAGCAGTGGCAGATTATGGTCCGGATTTAAAATTTAAAAACAATACAGGTAAGCATATTTACATTCAAGCATTTTCAAATGGCGGTAGTATTACTACACGTATTTTCGGTACAAATACTGGTAAAAATGTTGAAGTTTCTTCTCAAGTAATTAGTAATACTGGTGATAAAATAACAGCGGTTACGTATAAAAAAGTAACACAAAACGGTGAAGTACTCTCAAATGGACAAATTTCAAAAAGCGTATATAAAAGTGCCCCAAAACAATGAGATAATATCAAACGGACAAATTTCAAAAAGCGTATACAAAAAGGCGTGATCTACTCACGCCTTTTTCTTTTGCAATAATAGTAAAAAAATTTCCAGATGATCTTTCGTTTCTTCTAAAGACCACACACGATTGCCTTGCTTCGCAGCTAATACGCACGCTTCTTCCCACGCGTTCTTTTTCTTCATATTTACTAATTCATCGCGTAATTTCAAAACAATCTCTTCGTCCTCTTGCTCTATAAACTCTTCCATTACGCTTACTATTTCATCCTCATGAATACTTAACGTACAGTACGATTTAAGAAAGTATTGTAATGTTGGATACATATATACTCCCCCCTTTATTTATCTGATGGATAAGAAGTAATAATCTTAAATCCTAGATTTCCTGATTTATCTCTCGCTAAAACAGTAACAGTCTTTACTAGTTTGTCTTTTACATTCATATTTTTCTTTATTACTGTTTTTCCAACTGGGAATGAATGAGTTGTATTCAATACAAGACGAGCCTCTTTAGAGTTTTTCAACCAATCCTGAATTTCTTTATCATGTTGTTTTAAACTATCTTTCACAGCCTTTGTCGCTGTTTCCTTATCATAGTATGTACTTGCCGCTGAAACTTTATCTGTCTTCAAACGATTCTTCAAATCCTCTTCTGATTTGCCTACATGCCTTTCAATCGTATGACCATTTTTAGGTGGCCCTTCCATTTCATCTAAAATATTATCACTAATTTTTTCTACTGATGTAGAATGATCCTCTTTTGTTTTTTCTGTTTTTTGTTCTTTTCCTGCACATCCACTTAAAATCAGCATTAGTGCCAATAAACTACTCAAGAAAAGACTACTTAATCGTTTCATCGTATCACCTCTTCCATGATTATTATCGTAACTCCACTAAAAGTCAATTTCACAAAGAAAAAATGTATACAGTTTTAAAATCCTCATTCATTTTGCTATATTTTCCACCCCCCTTTCATCAAATCACTGTTTTTCGCCCTCTTTAAAATATACCCCCATGTTTTTATAATTATTTCCCGGACGAAAACACCAATCGAAACACTCCATAAATACTTTAAATACAGGATTTATGGAGTGTTTTTTAAACAAACTAAATATACCCCTACTTTCATATACCCAATACCTATATAAGGTATACAAACCCCTTTCCATCAACAGTTTCCTACATTATGTAAATTTGCACTTGCCTACATAATAGAAATATGGTGTAATGCAAAAAAAGATAAAGGATTTTAAACAATGGCTGAAACAATTCAAAACTTCTTAACAGACTATTATTCAATCGCAATTCCACTTAGTATCTTAATTAACATCATCATCAGTCTTTTAGGTTTTATCCCTAGTATTTTTTTGACCGCTATTAATATACAGCTCTTTGGTGTAACAAACGGAACCATTATTTCGATCGCAGGTGAGGCATTAGGGGCTATTATCTCGTTTTATATTTATCGTATAGGCCTTCAGAAATTCACTCACAACAAAGTAAATAAGTATCCAAAGGTAGAACGCCTACTTTATGTAGAAGGTAGAGAGGCCTTTCTACTCGTTCTATCGTTTCGATTCATACCTTTCATCCCATCAAGTATCGTTACTTTATTTGCAGCTCTAGGCAAAATGTCATTACTCTCTTTCAGTATTGCCAGCACAATAGGGAAAATACCGGCTTTATTGATTGAAGTATATTCTGCATATCATGTCATTAACGGAACAAATGAAGCGAAATGGATTATTACAATCGCAGGTTGTGTTGGATTATTTTATTTGTGGAAAAAATGGAGAAAAAAATAAAGAAGGAGCCTATGCTCCTTCTTTATTTTTGAGGTATTTTATTAATAACTATCCCTTAAAGCCTTAGTTTACACCAACAGCACTAAATGATTGCTTAACTGCTGCTACTTCTGCAGAGCTAGCACCATATAAATCAGCTGCAGCTTGTACTGCACCAGCACGTGCTTGACTAAATGTAGTAGATTGCGTGAAATACTGTGTATTTGCACGGTAGTAAATCGCACCTAATTTATCTTTACCGATACCAGTTACAGTTACACCAGAATGCGTACCACCATTTGCTAATAAATAAGCTTGTTTGTTAATAATACCACTGTTTGTATGAACGCCACCGTTATCACTTGAACCAGTGTAACGCTTAGAATAATGGTCTGGATCACCATATTTCGCTGGATCACTCATAGAACGAAGTGCATCTCCTGCTTGTCCAGGTGTATAAATATCTTCACCAATCTCCCAATCTGGGTTACGGTTATCATAGAATTCTACTAAAGTACCAAAAATATCAGAAATTGCTTCATTTAACGCTCCTGATTCATTTTGATAAATTAAATCCGAGCTATTTTCCGTAACAGCATGTGTTAATTCGTGTCCAATTACATCAATTCCACCAGATAATGAAGTGAATGTTACACCATCACCATCTCCGTATACCATTTGTGAGCCATTCCAGAATGCATTATTATACTTACTTCCGTAATGAACTGTTGATTTTAATGGCGCTCCTGCATCATTAATAGAGTTTCTGTTAAATGTAGCTTTATAGTAATCATATGTTTTACCTGCATAGTAATGAGCATCTACTGCCGCTGCATCATACGCTGCATTGAAAACATTATCTGCATCTGCCCATAATGTTCCTGGTAATGTTGAGCGGTTTTTCGCATCATATGTGAAAATTGTTGCTCCGCGCGTATTATCTTGTAAATAGTAAGACGATCCAGATAACGTTGTATTAAGCGATTTCGTATCTCCTAATACACCTTTACCAGTTCCAACCTTATTCGTCCCTGTTACAGGCTTTACAACCGCTTTCGCTTCCTGTTTAGGAGCATCTTGCTTAACTGGTGACTTATCATCATTCGTTACATGATCAAGTTTATTATATTTATTTAACACTTTACCGCTTTCCGCTTCAATGAAATAGTAATAGTTTCCTGGATTTGGCTCTAAGAAGTTTAAATTCACAACGTATGCATATGTCGTTTCTTCACCATTTTGATATACATATAAGTCCGCTTTTGGATCCACTTCATATTTAGGTGTTACTCCTAAATCTTGTTGCGCAATTTCAATTGCTTTTGCGCCTTCAATCTTATTTTTGTTTTTTAACTTTTCCTTCTTGTCTAAATCAGGCGCAACTGTTCCAGACAATACTTTTAAAGAACCATCTTTACTTACGTGAGCTACTTGAGTAGACCCCCATACAGGTACTCCCTCGTAAACTTGTTGCATACGTACTACTGTTGAATCAGTTACAGCATCTTTTTTCACTTGTTTCACTTTGAAAGAATCTTGTGCACTCTTTTCCCCTAGCTTATAATCACCTTTTGCTGCGTTTAAGTAATCAAACACCACAGATTCCGCTTTCTTACCAGTCGCTCCAGTTAGATCACCAGAAATAAACTCAGGTGACTGTACCGTCTCATTGTACTTCTTAGTAGAGAGTACATTTTTAGAATCCGCAAATGCAGAGCCTGTCCCTCCGAACGTAGTAACTGCCATTCCTGCCGCTAACACTAACGCTAAACTTTTCTTTTTCATATAGCCTTCCCCCTAATAAAAATTTTTTTTGAAAAAGAGTAGTTTTATCGTAGCACTATGTTTCCACTATTAATATACTAAAAATTCAAATAATTATTTTCTCAAGTTTTGTAGAATTTTGGGGAACAAATATTGAAAAACCCCTTTCCGATTGGAAAGGGGTTTTTATTAAGAATTTACCACTTCAACTACTTTTTCTCCTTGACCATAGATATCCGATGTCCAAGCATATTGCGGTTCCAATACCACTAATACAGCTACTAAAGCCAAAGCACCAATAATTATTTTCTTTTTCATACTATTTTCCTCCCTTTTCTTCTAATAGATTAATTGCTAATTTATAATAATTATTACTTTCCCTAAACTCTAATAATTCTTCATGATATCCTGCTAGTTCTAAATACACTATTTTTAATTCCTTTTTATTCTCTTCGCCTCTAAAAAATGGGATTGCCTCAACTTCTAAAAACTTTTTATAAACATCTTTAGTTTCAAAGTATTTATGCTTAAGCATTAAAAGTATATATAACATACTTTTATACTTTTCATCCCTCTTCGCGATATCTATCCCTTTACCAATCCAATCTTTCGCTTCTTCAAATTCTTTTAATTCAATACACTGTAAAGCGATTTCATACACTGCATCAATATAATTTAAATCCTCTTCCTTCTTGTACTTTAAGCATTGCAAATAATAATCTTTAGCTTTTGCATAATCTTTTAAGTTATAGTACAAGAAGCCTAAATTATTTAAAGCAATAGCTGTTATGCTTTCTTTATCGGCAAAAGAATTTGCTTCTCTCAAAATATTATTATAAATAGATAGTGCTTCATTATATTGTTTTTTTTGTATATAACTCAACGCAATAAGTAACTGGCAGTTTATCACATAACGAAACTTATATTCATTCTTAAACCCTTCCATTGCTACATTAGCAAAATGTAAAGTCATATGTTCAACTTCCAATTCATTATAAACAAGAGCTAAATTGAAATATATTCCATTCTCGTGATAACCTTGTTCCTTTGCCATTATTTCTGTTCGAGTCAAATACTCCAATGCCCTCTTATATCTATGCTGTAAAAAATAATATAATCCTTTGCTATACGTATATAATAATTTTTGGAATGGTGAATACTTTTTGTACATTTTCTTTAAGCTCTCTAACTCTTCTTTGACAGCAGGAAAATCCCTTTTCATAATTAAATACCGCGTATAAAGTAACTTATAATAATTTATAATTTCAAAATCCAACACATGCTTCATTTCACCTTGCAACTCTTCGTATATGCGCTCTACTTGTTGCTTGTCCAAATGAACTAATGCATTCAACCACTCGTCCAACTTCACTTTCACATCTTCTTCTACATCTCTCAAATCCGTCACAGCAATTTCTAGTCTTGTGCAGAGCAATTGTAGAATTTCTTCTGATGCTTCAATCTTTCCATTTTCGATCTTACTTAAGTATGAGACAGAACAAATGCCCTGACATAATTCTTCTTGTGTCATTTTTTGCTGTAGCCGTTTATAAAAAACTTGCTTGCCTATTTTTTCTAATGTTTGTTGCATTGTCCTCCTCCATTCTCATTACCCCCACTACTCTAATAATACATAAAATCTAGAGAAATATAAATTGATAAATGTAAATTTTCTAAAAAATATGCATTATTTCATTTTTTTCTCTCTTGACTTCAATCCCCTATTACTTCTTTGCTACGAAAGGGGAAAAATTGGTATACTATAACCAAATTACGGAGGTGTTTTCGCAATGAATCATTATAAAGACGATAGTTACGCCTTACATACAGATTTATATCAAATCAACATGGCTTATACATATTGGAAAGATGGTATTCATACTCGCCGTTCTGTTTTTGATCTATACTTTCGAAAGCTTCCATTCGAAAACGGCTATGCTGTTTTTGCTGGTCTTGAAAAAATTGTAGAGTACATAGAAAATTTCAGCTTTACCGAAAGTGACATCGCTTATTTAGCAGAGCTGCAATTTGAAGAAGACTTCCTTCATTATTTACAAAACATGAAATTTACTGGCACGATTCGTGGTATGCAAGAAGGCGAAGTTGTTTTTAATAACGAACCATTATTACGTGTTGATGCACCGCTTGGCGAGGCACAAATAATTGAAACCGCCCTCTTAAATATTGTAAATTACCAAACATTAATTGCTACAAAAGCTGCACGTATGAAGCACGCTGCAAATAATGATGAGCTTTTAGAGTTCGGTACAAGACGCGCTCATGAGTTTGATGCTGCCCTTTGGGGAACACGAGCTGCCTTTATTGGTGGTTTTTCATCTACAAGTAACGTTCGCGCAGGGAAACGATTTGGCATCCCTGTAGCTGGCACACATGCCCATTCTTTCGTTCAAGCATATCGCGATGAATATGTTGCATTTAAAAAATATGCTGAAACACATAAAAAATGTGTATTTCTTGTCGATACATACGACACATTAAAATCTGGTGTTCCAAATGCGATTCGTGTTGCAAAAGAGTTCGGGGATCGTATCGATTTTTATGGCATTCGCCTTGATAGTGGTGATATGGCATATTTATCAAAGGAGGCCAGAAAACAACTTGATGCAGCTGGATTTACAAACACAAAAATTATCGCTTCTAGCGATTTAGATGAATATACGATTATGCACTTGAAATCTCAAGGGGCAAAAATTGATGTATGGGGTGTTGGTACAAAGCTGATTACATCCTTTGAGCAGCCAGCATTAGGGGCTGTTTATAAACTAGTCGCTATTGAAGATACTGACGGAAAATTAAATGATACGATTAAGATTTCATCTAATCCTGAAAAAATTACAACCCCAGGACTTAAACGAGTTTATCGTATTATTAACCGTGTTAACGATCATGCAGAGGGCGATTATATTGCTTTAGAGTCAGAAGAACCCGGAAAAGAAGAGCGTTTAAAAATGTTTCATCCAGTTCATACATATATAAGTAAATTCGTAACAAGCTTTGAAGCACGCGAACTGCATCAAGATATTTTCATTAATGGTAAGAGAGCGTATGAATTACCTAATATATTAGATATTCAAAAGTATAATGAACGCAGCCTCTCACTATTTTGGGAAGAGTATATGCGAACTTTAAACCCAGAAGAGTACCCTGTCGATTTAAGCCAAGAATGTTGGGATCATAAAATGAATTATATTCAAACTGTTCGAGAACAGGTTGAAAAAAACATACAAAAATAAAGTGAAGCTTTAATCAGTGGGGTTTTGTCCCTCCCCCACTTCTCCATTTTTCAATACTATATAGATATTTGTAAAAAATATATTAAAATAATAAGAAGAATATTATATTTTTGTAAATTTATATATTAAATTATTTAAAAACAAAATAATATTTGATATTATTTTCTTGAGTCCATTTCAACAAAATAACCAATAAAAAAGAGGACGCAATTGCGTCCTCTTTTTTATAAATCTTTTACTCGTAGTACACGCATTGCATTTAATACTGCAAGTAACGTCACACCAACATCTGAGAAGACTGCTTCCCACATTGTTGCAATACCAAAGGCGCCGAGTAATAACACTAACCCTTTTACCCCTAATGCAAATATAATATTTTGCCATACGATGCTACGTGTACGTTTTGCAATTTTTACTGCTGTCACAATTTTTGAAGGCTCATCAGTCATAATAACGATGTCAGCAGCTTCAATTGCTGCATCTGACCCTAAGCCGCCCATCGCAATACCAACGTCTGCCCTTGCTAGTACTGGCGTATCATTAATACCATCACCGACGAATGCAATCTTTTCTTTACCGCGTTTTGCTGCATCAATTTTTTCGATTGCTTCTACTTTTTGGTGTGGTAATAATTCGGCATGAATTTCATCTAAACCTAATTCTTTACCAACAGCTTCCCCGACTGATTTTGCATCACCAGTTAACATGACTGTCTTCTTAATACCTAGTTCTTTTAACTTTTGAATTGCTTGTTTTGAATCCTCTTTTACCTCATCAGAGATAACAATATAACCTGCATATTTACCATCTACAGCAACATGAACTAGTGTACCTACTGTATTTGGTTGCTTAAATGTAATATTTTCTTTGCTCATTAATTTAGCATTACCTGCGAAAATTTCTTTTCCTTGTACTTTTACAACCGTACCATGACCAGAAATTTCACTATAATCTTCAATAGCATTTTCATCGATTGATTTTCCATATGCATTTCGAATAGATTGTGCAATTGGATGATTTGAATATACTTCTGCAAATGCTGCATATTCTAATAGCTCTTCAGCTGTGATACCTTCACTAGGCTCCATCTTCGTAACTTTAAAGACACCTTTTGTTAATGTTCCTGTTTTATCAAAAACGATATATTTCACATCATTCAATGCTTCTAAATAGTTACTTCCTTTTACTAAAATACCACTTTTAGATGCCCCACCAATACCGCCAAAGAATCCAAGAGGAATCGATACAACGAGCGCACATGGACAAGAGATTACTAAGAACACTAAAGCTCTATAAATCCAATCGGAGAATGTAGCACCCTCTAAAATAAGTGGTGGAATAAATGCCATTATTGCTGCTGTTATAACTACAACAGGAGTATAATAACGTGCAAACTTTGTAATAAAGTTTTCTGTTGGCGCTTTTTTGCTACTTGCATTTTGTACTAAGTCTAAAATTTTCGATACCGTGGATTCACCGAACTCTTTTGTAACTTCGACAATTAATACACCATTTTGGTTTACAAAACCACTTAATACGTCATTACCAACTTCTACTTCCCTCGGTACAGACTCACCTGTTAACGCTGAAGTATCCATCATTGATGTTCCCTCAACTACTTTCCCGTCTAACGGTACTTTTTCACCTGGTTTTACGATAATATACTCACCAATTTGCACATCTTCTGGTGATACTTGTTTCGTTTCGTTTCCAACTTTCACATTCGCATAGTCAGGACGAATATCCATTAATGACGTAATTGATTTTCGAGAACGATTTACTGCAATACTTTGGAACAGTTCCCCTACTTGGTAAAATAGCATAACTGCTACCGCTTCTGGATATTGTTGAATCGCGAAAGCTCCTAAAGTTGCAATTGCCATTAAAAAGTTTTCATCGAACACTTGGCCGCGAGTTATGTTTCTTACCGCTCTCCAAACGATATCTCCACCTATTAATAAATAAGCAAGGACGAATAATGGAATTGTTATCATTTGCGGTAATCCGGCTAACGCAGCAATTCCTGTAAAAATTCCACCGACTACTAATCGTCCTATCATCTTTTTCACATTTCCATCACCATGATCATGGTCGTGTCCTTTTTCCTCTTCACGAACAACTTTTACATCAGGCTCTAACTTTTGAACAACATTTTTTATATTTTGTACAGTCGATTCAAGTTCTCGTTTATTTGCAACTTCTACTCGTAATTTCTTCGATACGAAATCAACAGTCGCTTCTGAAATTGTTGGCATTTCCTTTACCTTATTTTCAATCTTCATTGCACAATTTGCACAGTCTAAGCCTTCTAATACAAATACTTCTTTTACTGATTTTGTTTTTTGCTCTTTTTGCACTTTAATATGTGGCTCTAATTTTGTAACAAGTTGCTTCGCTTCCGTAACAACTTGATTTTCTTTATTTTGCGTTGTTTCTAAAAGCATCGTTTTTGTTGCAAAGTTTACGGAACAAGATGTTACCCCTTCTATATTCCCAACACCTTTTTCAATTTTCATTGCACAATTTGCACAATCTAAACCTTCTAGCATAAGTTTCTTTTTCACTAATGCTTCTGCCATCGTTCTCCCTCCTCGCTTTTTTATTCTTCCTCGTTTACGTGTTCAAACGCTTGCTCGAAGATATGAATTACGTGTTGATCAGCTAATGAGTAATAAACTACCTTTCCTTCTTTACGGTTCTTTACAAGCTTCGCTTGCTTTAATACACGAAGCTGATGTGAGATTGAAGATTGCGTCATTCCTAATAAATAAGCTAAATCACAAACACACATTTCAGCTTCAAATAATGCATGTAATATTCTCGTACGTGTACGGTCACCTAATACTTTAAATAATTCTGCTACTTTACTTAAACTTTCATCAGTCGGAATTGTTTGTTTTACTTGATCCACGATTTCCTCGTGAATTACCGTTTGAGAACATGCTTCCTGTTGCGTTTCTACTTTATTTTCAGCCATCACAGCTCACCTCTTTATTTGAACATATGAACAACTATTCATATGTCTTATACCTTTATTATATGAGCGTTCATTCATATGTGTCAATGAATTCTCATACATTTTTTAAAACATTTCGTTCACATTTCAAAATAAACATATAAATATTCTCCGCATCTATCATGCCCTTCATACAAAAAGGATGCACGAAAACTACCGTGCATCCCTTCTTATTTATTAACTTTTACTGCATCCACAATTAACGAAGCAAATCCTAATTTACCATCTTGATTTCTATGATCAAAACGTTTCGATCGATAAATAAATCCACCGTTCTCTTCCCAATCACTATAATGAAACTGGCCATTCTCATCACAGTATTCTAAAAGCTTTACTTGAAAACCTACTGCTTCAAACATAGATATAATCGTTTTGTAGTTATGTACAATTTTATGACTTGCAGCTGGATGATCTAACGGGCCAGGTCCTCCCACTTGCACACCAAGCTGATATTCTTCATTGGGGAAAAATGCATCCGGCACTGCACAACGAATATAACCATCATCTTGTAAAAACTCAAAGCATATTTTAGCTGCTTCTATACCTTCTTCATACGATAAATGCTCCCATACATGTTCAGCTAAAATTACCGATAAAGAATTAGGCTGAAATTTATTAAGCCACGTTTCTCTTTTTAATAAATTTAATTCATCCTCATTTGTATGTAACCAACCTGGGTTATTATTATATCCCTCTGCTCCAACGACAACTTTCGTCTCCATCTTTCCACCCCTTCTTATATTCCGACATAAAAATTCGACAACATAACATTGGTCTCCTTTATTTCCCCAAAAGAAAAAGCCTTGCGCGCTCCCTAGACGCACAAGGCTTACTAACTTTATATCCCTTTAATTAGCTTTTTCTAAACTATCTTGCGAACTTCCATCGTCTTTTAAATGACTATGTTTTTTCGAATAAACAAAGTATACAACCACTCCGATTGCTAACCAAACACCGAAGTATATCCATGTTTTTAACGGTAGATTTACCATTAAGAATAGACAGCTTGCAACTGAAATAATCGGTAAGATTGGTACAAGTGGTACCATAAATCCACGTTGTAATTTCGGGTGCGTTTTACGAAGAATGATGACAGTTACACCAACCATCGCAAATGTTAATAACGCTCCAATATTCGCTAAATTCGACAATTCTTTTAAATCGATAAATCCGGCAATTAAAGCACTACCAATTCCTGTTAACCAAACTGAAAATGTTGGTGCTTCTGTCTTCTTGTTAATTTTCGCAAAAGATTTTGGCAATAAACCGTCACGGCTCATAGCGAAGAATACACGTGTCGTAGCGTAGATGTATGCGAAAATTACAGCCATAATACCAATTACAGCTCCAATAGCGATTACACCAGCCACTTTATCTTGTCCTACAACTTCTAATACATAGGCCATCGCTTCAGGTACATCTAATTCCTTATAAGAAACCATACCTGTCATAACGAGACAAACTACAACATAAATGATTGTACAAATGACTAATGAAGCAATAATACCAATCGGCAAATCACGTTGTGGATTTTTCACTTCTTCAGCAGAAGTTGCTAATGCATCAAATCCTAAGAAAGCGAAGAATACTGCTGCTCCTCCGGCAAAGACTCCACTTAAGCCGTACGGTGCAAATGGTATCCAGTTTTCTGGTTTCACGTAGAATACACCAACTGCAATGAATAAAACAACAATACCAATTTTAATTAATACCATTATGTTATTCACACGCTTACTTTCTTTTGTACCTCGTGATAATAACCAAGTTATCACCAACGTAACGATAACTGCGGGTAAGTTCACCATACCACCTTGCGATGGAATCGTTAACAACGCTTTTGGAATTTCAAGTCCCAATCCACTCACTAAATTATTGAAATAACCTGTCCATCCGCCAGCTACTGCGGCAGTCGTTACGACATATACGGATAGCAATGTCCATCCCATTAAATGGGCAACAAACTCACCAATTGTTGCATATGAATATGTGTACACACTACCTGAAACAGGAAGTGCAGATGCAACCTCTGCATAACATAAAGCTGCAAATCCACAAACAATTGCTGCAATCATGAATGAAAAAATAACTGCTGGACCAGCATCTCTTGCTGCTACTAATCCTGTTAATACTAGAACTCCTGTACCAATTATCGCACCAATCCCTAGCATTGTTAGGTCAAATGCCCCTAGCGTTTTCGTCAAAGTTTTACTTTTACTTTCCCCTAACAATTGCGTAACGGATTTCTTTTTAAATAGGTTGGCCACGATGAATGCCCCCTTTTACCAAGAAGAGCTAAGAGGTATTATCTCTTAGCTCTTATCATGTTGTTTTATATATTGTTCGATTTTGTTTTGTATAATGCTTCTATTAGCAAGATACTGTTTCTGCTTCTAATAATTCTTTAGCACCCTTGTACTCTACACCGTGAGCTTCTGCAACTGCTTCGAATGTTACATAGCCTTCTAATGTATTAATACCTTTTAATAATGCAGTATTGCCTAGGCAAGCTTCTTTGTAGCCTTTGTTAGCAATTTGTACTGCATATGGTACTGTTACGTTTGTTAATGCAAGAGTTGATGTACGTGGAACCGCACCTGGCATATTTGCAACTGCATAATGAACAACGCCGTGTTTTTCATAAGTTGGGTTATCATGAGTTGTAATACGGTCAGTTGTTTCGAAAATACCACCTTGGTCAATCGCGATATCTACAACAACAGAACCTTGTTCCATTGATTTAATCATTTCTTCTGTTACAAGTTTTGGCGCTTTTGCACCTGGGATTAATACTGCACCGATTACAAGATCAGATTCTTTTACAGCTTCTGCAATATTGTAAGGATTAGACATTAAAGTTTTTACTTGGTTTCCGAAAATGTCATCTAATTGACGAAGACGTTCTGCACTTAAGTCGATGATTGTTACATCCGCACCTAGTCCAACTGCAATTTTAGCAGCATTTGTACCAGCTTGTCCACCACCGATAATTGTTACTTTACCACGTTTAACTCCTGGAACACCTGCAAGTAAGATACCTTTACCGCCTTTGTTTTTCTCAAGGAATTGCGCACCGATTTGTGCAGCCATACGACCAGCTACTTCACTCATAGGTGCAAGTAATGGTAATGAACGGTTTTCTAATTGTACTGTTTCATATGCGATAGCAACAACTTTCTTTTCAATTAACGCTTTTGTTAATTCTGGTTCTGGAGCTAAGTGTAAGTATGTGAATAAGATTAAACCTTCGCTGAAGTGTTTGTATTCGCTTTCAACTGGTTCCTTAACTTTCATAACCATTTCCATGTTCCAAGCTTCTTCAGCCGTATCAACAATTTTCGCTCCCGCTTCAACATACTGAGCATCTGTGAAACCAGATCCTACACCTGCGTCCTTTTGAATGAATACTTCGTGATTGTTACGAACTAAATGTACAACACCTGCTGGTGTCATTGCCACACGGTTTTCGTTGTTTTTAATTTCTGCTGGTACCCCAATACGCATAATGAAATGCCCCCTTATAATTAACAGAAAAAAGGAATTCTTTTTTCTTTTTTAAATAATTAATAACTTATGTCCTTATTCTAGCATAACTTAAAAGTTATGAAAACGCTAACATACTATTTTTTTAAAGTTTATATATTTAGAATAGTGTAAATATATAAAACATTGATTTTATTGGGTTCTCCGTACCACTCCATCATCTATTACTCTATTTCTATTATATCCATTCAAAATGCATAGTAATTATTTATTATTTGACAATAATGTAACAATGTAAAAAAACTAAGCAATGACGTATACATATACACTTATTACTTTGTTCAATACTTTAGAAATATATTCTTTTCACAAAAAAAACAGCTACTGGCATTTAGCCAGCAGCTGGATAACTTATAAATAACTTTGAAAATAGATCTTCTGTCGTCTCACTAATTTTATCAAACATATCACTTTCACGATCTTCTTGCTCTTTTAACATCTTGATTGTTTCACGTGCGTCTTCAGGATAATCGGTAATGATACCATCCACGTTTAACTTATAATATGCCTTTAAACTCTCCATATCATTTACTGTCCATACGTAAATTGGCTTGTTTAGCTTCCTTGCTTCTTTTACTAATTTCTTATTTAACATGTATTCTTCTGCTACATAAAAATCAGCCTTCACATTCTTTAAGTTAGCTCTACTCGCATACAGTATGTATCCTACTTTTATATTTGGATTTGCACGTTTAAACTCTTTAATAAGCGGATAGTGTAACGTTTGAATGACACATTGCTTCTCAAATTCATTATCTTTAATCGCTTTTAATACTTTGTTTACGAAATCTTTTTCGCCACCATGGAGCTTCACTTCAATATTAAGTTTGATTTTTCCTTTTGCCAGCTTAATGATCTCATCAAGTGTACTTATTTGTCCTGAAAACCCATCTTGACTAAGGGTAAGCTGTCTTAACTCCTCCATCGTTAAATCTGACACGTGAACATTAGCATTCGCAAGACGTTTTAGCTTCAAATCATGTATAACTGCTAGTTCACCGTCTTTTGTTTGCAGTACATCAATTTCAGCGTAGTCTGCTTTGGCATCAATAGCCCCCTGCAGAGCTTCTTTCGTATTCTCTACACCTTTTGAAATATAACCACGATGAGCCATAATAATTGGTTCTTTATATGAATTTGAAATAAACGTTACAATGAAGGCAACGACCATTCCGGCAGTAATAATTCCTACAATATATACACCAATAAATTTCCAACGATGTTTTTGGAAGAAACATTTATCTGCTTTTGTTTTCGAATAATCTAATCCTTCTTCTAATAAAACATCTTCAACCGGAACCTTTTGTAAATACAATCGTGTTATTGCCATAATATAAAATGGTGTCACGATAAAACTAAATAAATACAATGTACTCGTTAAAAATACAGACATTGTTGATTCTGCTAATAATGCAAATGTTCCCTGTGGATTTGTAAATTCATACATGCCCCATAGACACAATAAATACATTCCAAAAAATAAACCGTACACAATCCCTATTGAAATAAAAAATCCTACTAAAAAGAATAGTACTTTAAAAAAACTTTCTTTTACTAACGTTGCACTTTTACGTGCTGCTGTGCGAAACGGCTTTTGCTCTAAAACAACAATAGGTAGAACAAAAATCCAGCGAAGGTTCAAATACGCAACTACAGCAAAGAACGTGTAATAACCAACTTGTCCCATCGTTGTCTTAAACAGTTCTCCTGTAATAAAGTTAGGAATTTGAATTTGCGGAATTAATGCCGTTTCATATCCAAGATTTAAAAGAGGTAACAATACGACAGCATATAAAATAAATCCTGGTAAGCAATATGTGAAAAGAGTAGGTAAATACGTTACGGTTTTATATAAAATCGGACGTAATTTCACCTTTTGTCTTTTATGAGCGAAGTACGAAATGATAATAAGCACCGCAAATTCCGTAAAGATAAGAAACAGTGCTAACAATGATAAAATTACGATTGCCAAAATGCCGTATGGTGTCTTTAAAAACGCTAATAATTCATCATTCGTCGCATTTGCATAACCACCAAAATACAATAACTTATTAAAAATGATCCCAAATAGCGGGACAAATACAATCGCTGCTAATAATTTATAAGCAAGTTGAAAGGTTAATACATTCCAAAAAGCAAATCTAACTGTTTGAAAGGAATGTCCCATTACCCCTGGTATAGATAGTCTTTTACGGTGTTGCATATATTCCTCCACATTCTAAAACGATATTTGAGATGGATTCCATATTTCCATTTCCAACCCATCTTTTTAATAATAATATATTCCGCTTAACATGAACACTCTTATACATACAATGAAAAAGTGATGGCTACTTGCCATCACTTTTTCATTTACTCTATTTTTTCTCTAACCCTTGACCAAATGCTTTCAAGAAGCTAAAACCGAATGTAATTGCTCTATTGATATCTGGATCTTTTAACACTTTAAAGAAATCCATCACTTTTGTTTTTTTACCACTATTTAATTCCTCTGTTGCAAATTGTAATCCAGTGACTAAACTAGATGTTATTTGTTTCGTTATTTCTGGGTCCACTGAAGATAATGCCTCTCCTGCCCCCATCATATTGTTTAATGCGTTTTTTACTGGTTCACGATTCAATTGTTCAACAGCTATTTTGGAAACATCTTCTTTTGCAGCAAGTAAACTAATTGCTGCATCTAAAATTCCTGCTTTTTGCAACTGCGCTAATAGCTGCATCGTCTCTTCTACTGCTTCTCTATTCTCAGCTAGATCATTTAACAACTCATCTGTTACTTGCTGTTTTTTTTCTTCTTCTGTTACAATCTTCTTTTTAATTAAAGTAATCTCTTTTGCCATTATCTCCGCCCCCTAATTCTGGTCCACAAGTGATACGTATTGTTTTCTTTGCCACTTTCGCTCGATTTCAACACCATTTTGCGGATGACGTTTTTTATCTCTCGGGTTTGAAGATGGTAACGGACGATTTCCTTTTTCACGTAATACGCGCAGTTTCACCATTGTTTGTTTATAAGCTGGTGTACACGTATAAATGTCTGTTGCTGTTCCTGTTAAAATATTGATTGCCTCTTCATTTACTGTCGCATGCATCGGCAAATATAACTCATTTCCAGTTACACGATCTGTAACAAGCGCTTGTACTTTGATTTTTCCAAATGGTGATGCTAACTCTACAAGACCACCATCTTTCACATTGCGTTCTTTAGCAAGTTCAGGTGAAATTTCAACAAATACTTCAGACACTTTAGATAAAATACCAGCCGACTTATTCGTCATATTCCCTTCATGGAAATGCTCTAGCATACGGCCATTATTTAATAGTAAATCATACTCATCTGGTGCTATAACTGGCGGAACCCATTCATCTAGTGATAAACGTGCTAGTTTGTCTGGGAAGTTAAATCCATCTACATATAATAATGGTGTATCACTACCATCATGGCTACCCCAACATAAACTATTCCAGCCTTCTAGACGGTCGTACGTCGCTTGAGAGTATAACGGTGCAAGCGATGCAATTTCGTCCATAATTTCACTTGGACTTCCATAATCCCAGTCTCCGCCCAGTGCACGAGCTACTTTTTGTAAAATCCACCAATCTGGCTTAGAATCACCAAGTGGCTTCAATACTTCATACAATCTTTGAATACGGCGCTCTGTATTCGTAAACGTTCCTTCTTTTTCTAAGCTTGGTGCTGCTGGTAAAATAACATCGGCGAAACGAGCTGTTTTCGATAAGAACATATCTTGAACAACAAGGAAGTCTAAATTCGCTAAAATATGTTGTACATGGTTGGCATTTGAATCTACTAAAGCCATTTCTTCTCCCATAACATACATACCACGCAGTTTTCCTTCTTCGGCCGCAAGTAACATTGCGATATTATTTAATCCCGGTTCTTTCGGAATGGTAGTACCGTATGCTTTTTCAAATTTCGCACGATGCACATCATCTGAAACAGCTTGGTAACCCGGAAGCCAGTTCGGTAATGTCGCCATATCACAAGCACCTTGTACGTTATTATGCCCGCGTAACGGATACGCACCGGCACCAGGACGACGGTAGTTACCTGTAACGAGAAGTAAATTTGAAATTGCTGCTGACGTTGTACTTCCTCCTGTATTTTGAGTTACACCCATTCCCCAAAGTACACAAGTACCATCTGCTTCATATACCATACGAGCCATTTCTTTTAACTGAGCTTTAGAAATCCCTGTAATTCCCTCAGTATAATCAAGCGTATATTTTTCTAGCATTTTGCTATATTCATCAAAATTCTTTACATTTTCAGCTATGAACTTTTTATCGTGCCAATCTTGATCGATAATGTATTTCGTTATCCCAGCAAGCCATACATAATCCGTCCCTTGACTCGGGTGAACAAATATATCAGCACGCTCCGCCATTTCATGTTTACGAAGGTCTGCGACAATTAGTTTTTGTTCATGTAATTTATGAGCACGCTTCACTCTAGTTGCAAGTACAGGATGTCCTTCTGTTGGATTTGCCCCAACAATAATAACAAGACCTGCCTCAGCAATATCTTTCACTGTTCCAGCATCTCCGCCCATACCGACAGTTTTAAATAAACCGTCTGTTGCTGGAGATTGGCAATAACGGGAACAGTTATCTACATTATTTGTTCCATATATTTGACGAGCTAGTTTTTGCATAAGATAGTTTTCTTCATTTGTTACTTTCGAAGAAGAAATAAACCCAAACGCATCGCTACCATACTCTGATTTAATATGTTGCATATTAGATGCAACAACTTCAAGAGCCTCTTCCCATGAAGCCTCAACAAACATATCCCCTTGGCGAATTAACGGCTTTGTAATACGCTCTTCACTGTTCACAAAGTCCCATCCGAATTTTCCTTTTACACATGTGGAAATACCATTAACCGGTGCATCTGAAACAGGTTGCACTTTTAAAATTTGACGATCTTTCGTCCATACTTCAAATGAACAACCTACACCACAAAATGTACAAACTGTTTTTGTCTTATTAATTTTCGTCTTACGCATCGCGGACTCTACTTCTGAAACTGCTAAAATACTGCTATATCCAGGCTCTACATCTTTTACAAAATCAATCATTGGATTAAGCACATCTGGTTTTAAACCAGTCATAAATCCAGCTTCTCCTAGCATCGTTTTTTCCATTAATGCATTACAAGGACAAACTGTTACACATTGCCCACAGCTAACACAAGACGAGTCATTTATACTCACACCATTGTCCCAAATAACACGTGGACGGTCTAAACTCCAATCAATCGATAAAGTTTCATTCACTTGTAAATTTTGGCATACTTCTACACACTGCCCACAAGCAATACATTGATTTGGATCGTATCGATAGAACGGATGCGACGTATCCACTTCGCATGCACTTACTTTCGGTTCATATGGATATTTCTGTTCTTCAATCTCCATCATATGTACTGTATTATGGACTTTACAGTTACCATTATTGTTATCACATACTGTACAATACAATAAATGATTCTCTAGTATTCGATCCATCGCTTCTGTTTGTGCTTCCTTTGCACGTTCCGATTGCCTCTCAATATGCATGCCATCTTCCAACTTCGTCGAACAGGCACGTAGTAAACTTCCATTCACTTCTACAATACATGTATCACAAGTTTGAATAGGATCTACCTCTGGTACATGACAAATTTGAGGATGTTCTAAATTACCTTCGTTAAACAATTGGAGTATCGTCTTTTCACCTGATACGAAAAATTCTTTACCATCAACGGTTACACGGACTGTCTGTTCTGTCATAGTTTCCCCTCTCCTTACAACTAACTGTACAACACAATTTTGAATCCGTTTTCATAATTGTGTTGTACATATTTTTGAAGCGCCCTGTTGAAATACTTTCCTTTGGAAGTCGATTCTAGATGTTATAAGGTATAACTACGAAAGCTTGAAAATGTCGCTATTCTACAAATCTATTATATCGTACATATACAATAATAACCAAAATAATCTGCCATCTTCTTGTTAGTAGATGCTTTTGTTTTTTCGATGTTTTATGATAAATATGGGGAAAAATACATATAAAGGGGAATTTAATATGGGGCCTATTCAAGAAACATATACAATTGTACGTTATCAATCTGGTACATTTTCAAAACAAACCGATGAGGTTGTTACGGAATCTCCCATTACAATTAAATTAAATGGCGAAGAATACGTAACAATTGTATGCACTCCTAATTACATTGAAGATATGGTAACCGGTTTTTTAATTTCTGAAGGAATTATTTCTTCTTATAAAGATATTGAAGAATTATGGATCCAAAAAGAAAACGGAATTGTCCATGTAAAATCATCAAAAATTAATCCGCTCTATCAAACTTTATATAATAAAAGGTACGTAACTTCTTGTTGCGGGAAAAGTAGACAAGGTTTTGTTTTCGTCAACGATGCAGCAAAAGCAAAAAAGTTACATGATATACATATAACTATTACTCCGGAAGAATGTTTTCACCTAATGACTTCCTTACAACAATCTTCAACTACATTTCGCCAAACGGGTGGTGTGCATAATACCGCTTTATGTGATCGAAATAACATTCTTTTATCAAGAATGGATATCGGAAGACATAATGCGCTAGATAAAATATACGGTCATTGTTTACGAAACAATATCTCTGTTCAAGGGAAAATCATTGCGTTTAGCGGACGCATCTCATCTGAAATTTTGTTAAAGGTTTCAAAAATAGGTTGCGAAATTGTTCTATCTAAATCAGCTCCAACTAAACTAGCTCTGCAACTCGCCCACGATTTAGGTATTACCGTAGTAGGATTTATTCGAAATGGATCTTGCAATATTTATACACATCCGGAACGAATCGATGGCTACAAAATAAACGATTGAATACGTAAAAGAAAGTGAAAATTTAATCAGTGGAGGGTTTTTCCCTCCTCACTGATTATTAGCCCAACCAATCGGGCTTTTACGGGCAATCTGACTCCCACGAATAGTTGGATAAAAATGACTCCTTTACAAAGCGGAAATTTTAGTTATAAAAATGTAACATATTAAAACCTTGAATAGTTAATAAAGTTAATATATAATTTCATTACATAAAGTGAAACTATAATCAGTGGGGGGTGTTCATCCCCCACTGATTATTAGCCTTCACCAATCGGGCTTTTACGGGCAGCAGGGCTCCCACCTAACTTCTTTGCTCCAGCCGAATTTTGAGGTAGGAGTTTTACTGCCCACAAATAGCGGGATAAATAAAATGAAAACATAGTAGCATAATCTTTTCATTCTTTTACAAATTAAGAAAGAATAGTCACAGAATACATTTAACTAAACTTAATCTTACAAAGTTAATGAATTAAATTTGAATCAATCTAGGAGGTTACAACTATGGAAATTCGCTTATTAACAACAGAGGACGCAGAAATTTATTTGAAAGTTTGTATGGAAGGTTTAACGAAAAACCCTGAGGCTTTTAGCTCTTCTTATGAAGATGTTCTTAAACATGAAAACCCTGTCGCTGCTATGGCAAAGCGATTAAGCAATCCGGATAAGTATACTCTAGGTGTCTTCAAAGATAATGATTTAGTCGGTATTGCTACTCTAGAAACAAAGCCATTTATTAAGCAAGAGCATAAGGCAAAAATCGGCTCCGTTTTTGTTTCTCCAAAAGCGCGTGGTCTCGGTGCAGGACGAGCTTTAATTAAAGCGATTATTGAAAATGCCGATAAATTACATGTAGAACAGCTCATGCTTGATGTTGTTGCTGATAACACTGCTGCAAAAAAATTATATGAGTCCCTCGGCTTCCAAACTTACGGCGTGCAAGAACGGTCCTTAAAACATAATGGCCAATATTGGGACGAAGAGCATATGGTTTTATTCTTAAATAATTAACATTTAAATATAATTTTTCAAAAGCATCTTCTTATTAATTAAGATGCTTTTTTCATTACAACAATGTAATCTTCATGTCACCTTTATCGATCGTTCCAATCCTTTCCATTCGTTATACTAAAAATATAAAGTGAAACTTTACTCAGCGAGGAGGATTCATCTCCCGCTAATTATTAAGTAAACGTATAGCAAGCAATTGATATGTAGAGGAGAATGTAACATGAAACAAAACAAACAAGCTATCTTTTTAATATTTGCTACAGCAATTGTAACTTCTGGACTGGCAATTCTACCCTGGTTTATTATATAGAACACATTAAAAAAGCTTATTGCTTCTTAAGAAGCAATAAGCTTTTTTTCTATTATAAAATCCCGAAAAATTTATTTACACAACTTATCATAATAAGCATAGATACCGCAACACACATTACAATCGCATTACGATCTTGCTTTTCTTTTTGTAAACGTTCTACTTTTTTACTCATGTGTACAATCCCCTTTATATTAAAAAAAGTGTGAGATAGGAAATTTTTCTTATCCGATGCGAGGTGAATACGAAAACCCTCTCTATCTCACATACACAATAGAATGGAATTGTCATTTTATAAATAAAATGACATGACGTTATGTCGCAACATAGGGTATTTGTGTCGCTACGTTTTCTATTATAAAAAATAGTTGTGCAAAACTAGTGCATTTTTTATGTCAATTGCCCTGATTGAAAAAATCAGCCATCCATTCAATCACATAAAAAGAGTTTTTTATTATTTTCATGTAAACTATACAAGTAGAATGAATAGTTTGGGGTGCACAAGATTATGGTGAAAATTTTATTAGTAGACGATGAAGAACGTATGTTGCGATTGTTAGATCTGTTCTTAAGCCCTCGTGGCTATTTTTGTATGAAAGCTACTTCTGGCCTTGAAGCGCTAGAATTAATCGAACAAAAGGACTTCGATATTATTTTATTAGATGTTATGATGCCGAATATGGATGGGTGGGATACTTGCTATCAAATCCGTCAAATTTCCAACGTTCCAATTATTATGCTAACAGCTCGCAACCAAAATTATGATATGGTCAAAGGTCTGACTATGGGAGCAGATGACTACATTACAAAACCATTCGATGAGCATGTATTAGTCGCGCGAATCGAGGCTATATTACGCCGTACGAAGAAAGATGGCTTTGTTAGCTTCAATGGTATTGAGTGGGATAAAACGAAACATACTGTTACAGTTTATGGTGAAAGAATCTCACTAACTCCTATTGAATTCTCGTTACTTGGACTCTTTTTACAAAATACAAACCGTGCTTACAGCCGTGATGATTTAATTGAAAAAATTTGGGGCTATCAAACAGACATCGAATACAGAACTATCGATTCACATATTCGTAATATCCGTGATAAATTACGCAAAAAAGAATTTCCAGTTGAAGATTATTTAGAAACCGTCTATAAAGTCGGATATAAATGGAAAAGTGAATAATTACTTTAATCAGTGGGGATGGATAAAACCCCACTGATTAAAGTTTCACTCTATATGAAATAAGGTATGGTGAGAAAATGAGCAAACTTTCCCTTAAAGTTGGGACATACTTTTTAATATTAGCTTTATGTATTGAAACAATTGCCTTCGTATCTTTTTATAAGAACCTTTCAAACATACGCATTGAAGAGGAAACTCTTGCTCTTTTAGAGAAAGGAAATCGCTATAGTAAAATGATTAAAAACCGCGCGAAGTGGGGTGCATATTCTAAAGAAAGGCAACTCACAGAAAGCGCTGAACACAGTAAACGACCTAAACGTGCTGTGTACCCCGAGTTTGATATCAACACTGAGGCTGAACACTTAGTTGAATCAGAATTAATTGCTAACTCTGATATAGCTATCATTATAACAGACAATAACGGCAAAATTATTTCTACCTCAGAACCCGTAACGAAAGAAATGCAAAAACAACTTACTTGTAAAACTGAGACTATCCCAGAAGGTGGATTAATCGTTGAAAAAAACTGGAAAAAATCAAAATTCATCTCAACAGTAAGCCCGCTGGAAATTCAAGGATTTCAAGGTAAGTTATATATGTTATTAAAGACATCTTTCTTAGAAAATATGTTACTTAAACTCATGAATCAATTTCTTATCATTAGTGTTTTGACAATTATTTTAACTACTATTTCTGTCTTTGTTTTTTCTCGTGTTATTACAGAACCGCTTATAAAAATGAAGCGGGCGACAGAAAAAATGTCAAAATTAAATAAGCCGATTCAATTAGGAATTAAACGAAATGATGAACTTGGAAGCTTAGCAAAAACGATTGAAGATTTATCTAGTGAACTTACGTATATGAAAAAAGAACGAAACGAATTTCTCGCTAGTGTAGCGCATGAATTACTAACTCCATTAACCTATATGAAAGGTTATGCAAAGGTAGCAAAAAGAGATTCTCTAACGAAAGAAGAACGTGAAGAATACTTACAAATCATTGAAGACGAAACGGATAGTGTAACCGATCTCGTACAAGATTTATTTATGCTTGTACAATTAGAGCAACACCAGTTTGTTATAAAAAAACAAAAAGTAATTCTTAAACCATTTTTAGAACGAATGGTTGAAAAAACAAAAACAACATTAACAAACAAACAAATGCAACTCCATGTACATTGCAAAGATGATTTAGAAGTTTGCATAGACGAAAGACGTATGGAACAAGTTATGTTAAATTTATTACACAATGCTTATCAACATTCACCAGAAAACACTTCTATAATAATACGTGTACTAACCAGTGCGAATACTTTTACAATAAGTGTACAAGATGAAGGTGAAGGTATTCCAAAAGAAGATATCCCACATGTTTTTGATCGCTTTTACCGTGTCGATAAATCCAGAACACGAGCTACAGGTGGAAAAGGTATCGGACTGGCTGTCGCAAAAGAAATTGTAGAACTTCATAATGGTTCTATTGAAGTTAAAAGCGAATTAGAAGTCGGAACAGAATTTATAATTGAATTACCATTTGTATAATATATGCGTGAAATCACCAGTAGTAGTCAACACTACTGGTGCTATTTTATTTATAAAACCAACTATTATAAGCTAAGCTTTTGAAATTATTCTTATTTCAATATAAAATATAGGTATAACTGTCAAAGATTTGGAGGGTGATACAATTGGATATCCATGTATTAACAAAAGACGAAGCAGAAATTTACTTAGAACTTCGAGTAGAAGGATTAAAACAAAATCCGGAAGCTTTCAGCTCTTCTTATGAAGATATTATTAATAAAGAGTGTGCTATTGAATATAAAGCCCAAAAATTAGCACAAGATGAGAACTATACACTAGGTGCATTTAAAGATGGCGCTTTAATCGGAGTTGCAACACTGGAAACGAAACCATATGTAAAACAAGAACATAAAGCAAAAATCGGTTCAGTATACGTGTCTCCAAAAGCACGCGGACTTGGAGCGGGAAAAGCACTTATTAAAGAATGTCTTGAGCTTGCTAAATCTTTAGAAGTAGAGCAAGTTATGCTTGATGTTGTTGTCGGAAACGATGGTGCAAAAAAACTTTATGAGTCATTAGGCTTTAAAACATTTGGCGTGCAAGAACGTTCATTAAAATATAACGGACAATATTGGGATGAAGAGCATATGGTTCTTTTCCTAGATGAAGAAAAATAATAAAAAAACATCCTCCATTTATGAGGATGTTTTTTTACTTTCTTGTAAACCATGCTGTATATAATAATTGAATGGCCTCTTCAATTTCTTCCTCTAATAAAGTCGCAAATCCAAGCAATACTGTACTTTTGGGAGAAGTCCCTTCCTTATAATATATCGAAGCAGGATACACTTTAATACTCCTTTCAGCTGCAGCTTCCATTAATTCTTTCTCTTCCATCCCATTATGCACTTTTAATAAAATATGTAGGCCGGAATCTTCCCCTATTACTTCAATGCGATTAGAAAAATATTTTTCTAATACCGAAACAAGACGGTCTCTCTTCTTTCGGTACACAACACGCATTTTATGAATATGTTTTTCCCAATGCCCGTCATTTAAAAATTTCCTAATGATCTCTTGATCCATTCTTGAAACGCTTTGTGTGTAAAATAAATATTGTTGTTGATACTTTTCAATCAATTCCTTTGGTAACACCATATAGCTCATCCGTAATGATGGCAATAGCGCTTTAGAGAGCGTCCCCATATAAATTACTTTCCCATCTCTATCTAACCCTTGCAGCGCTGGAATCGGCTTTCCTGAATAACGGAATTCACTATCATAATCATCTTCAATAATATATCTTCCTTCATCTTTTTTTGACCATTGTAAGAGCTGCATCCTTCTCGTAATCGGCATAATCATCCCGCAAGGAAACTGATGCGAAGGTGTAACAAATACAACATTTGCATGGCTATCAGTTAACTGTGACATACAAATTCCATCTCCATCTAAAGATAACATTTGGACATTTTGTTCCCCTTGCTCAAAAACAACCATTTTCCGGTGGTACCCAGGATTCTCAACTGCATAACCACTTCCTTTTAACAATTGAAATAACAACTTCACTAATATTTGCGTACCAGCTCCGATTACAATTTGACTAGCCGAACATCGCACACCTCTTGATTCATACAAATAGCTCGCGATTGCTTCTCGTAAACTTACCTCCCCTTGCGGATGTCCAATAAAAAGTAAATCTTTATTTTCAAATTGCCATACCTCGTTCGTAATTTTTCGATATACATGAAACGGAAAAGTACTAGTATCCACACCCGTTTGAGTGAAGTCAAATTTATACACCTGCTCTTGAAAAGGTACTTCCTCTATTACCTCTTCGCTACCTTCCGCATGAATCATTTGCTCGATTTCACATACAAAATAACCTTTTCTAGAAATCGACTCAATATATCCTTCGGCAAGAAGTTGCTCATAAGCTGCCTCTACTGTATTTTTACTTACTTGTAAATATGTTGCTAGCTTCCTCTTAGCCGGTAATTTCGTAAAAGCCGGAATCGTTCCATCTTTAATCTCTTTTTTTATATACTCATACAATTGTACATACAATGCCGTCTTACTATTTGCATTCAAATTAGGCGTTAATTCTAACACAATAACTGACCCCTTCCAAAAACACATAACTGATACTTTTTACAGTACCAGAAGTTCTATATAATTCCTTTTATCATGTAACGCATTAATAATCAAATACTAGAGAGGAGATGCATGATAATGAACAAAAGTAGACGTATTGGACTCATTATGATTATTACAGGAGCCACATTATGGGGATTATCTGGACCGATGATTCAATGGCTATTTCAACATACTAACGTATCATCACTTGATTTTTTAACAATTCGCTTGTTGCTTGCAGGAATATTTATTTTGTCTTTCTTACTAATAAAGAAACAAAACATATTTAAAATTTGGAAACACCCTAGACATTCTATACAGCTTATTATTTTCTCTATTCTTGGCATGCTCGGTGCGCAATACGCCTTTATCGAAACAGTTCATATTAGTAATGCCGTCACAGCAACACTCTTTCAATTTCTAGGTCCTGTTCTTATTACTATTTACATTGCGTTTGAGCAAAAGAAATTCCCTGCTTCTATGCAAATACTCGCAATTATAACTGCTCTAACAGGGACATACTTTATTATTACAAACGGTTCAATTGAAAATATTGTTTTATCTAAAGCAGCTATTACTTTCGGCCTATTAACAGCGATTGGTTTTGCGTTTTATACCCTTCATCCGGCTTCCCTTATTAAAGAATGCGGAACAACTATAGTAATTGGCTGGGGGATGTTAATTGGAGGGATTGCACTGCTTATTTGTAATCGTTCTTTTGGGTGGAGTCAGATTTCGCAAACTTTCACACTTCAAACTTTTCCTATGCTTATTCTTATCATTATAAGTGGCACTCTTTCTTTCCTTCTTTATATCGGGAGTCTTAAATATTTAGCAGCAACAGAAACAAGTATTTTATCTAGCATTGAACCACTTGTAGCTGCCATCGTTTCAATCGCTTGGCTTAATGAGTCTTTTGGAGCATATCAATTATTAGGCGGAGTATGTATCGTCCTTTCTGTTATTTTCTTAACAATGCCTCAAAAAGAGAGAGAACCAACCTTTTCAACTGAACAAATATAAAGTGAAACTTTAATCAGTGGGGGTTTTGTTCATCCCCACTGATTATTAGTTGAACCAATCGGGCGTTTACGGGCAGTTAATGCGGGATAGAAAATGTCAAAAGAGGTCGTACAAAACTTACGACCTCTTTTTATGATTTAAAGGAATTGTCTCGTCTGCTAGCAAATACAATTACACTAACAATAAAAATTAGGAGTGTGGCACTATGAAAAAAATCGGAACTATGCTACTTTTCTCCTTCCTCATTACTGGCTGCGCGCAATCGCAACCCGATTCAACAGCACCTAAAAAAGAAGTAATAGAAACGTCATCCTCTCAAATTAACGCACCTTCCTTTTTTCACCTTAGTGTCTTAAAAGATGTAAATTGGGAAGAAGCACCATCATTCGTAGAAGGAAAAATACCGTTAAAAGGCATTGAAAGAAAAATTGCAATGGCTGATAGCTCTATTATCGCAAATGAGCAAAATGAAATAATGTGGTTCTTCCTGGATCCTGAAATGCCAACTGGAAAACTATCTATTATCGCGTTAAAACAAGGAACTACAACTCCAACACCAGTACTCTTTCAAAAAGAAACCTCCAAACAAACTTGGACTACTTCAAATACAGTCGATACAACCGTAAAGGAACTCCCTCTCGTAATGTCACTACCTTCATCTGGATTATGGGTATTAAATATATATGTGAATGAAAGATATTATGATCAATTTGTAATCAATGCCGAATAAAGTGACAAAACTGAAACACTTCCTTACAACAATGTAATTTCTACGTCACGTACTTCGATAGGTGGATTATCTCTCTTCTCTTATACTTAAAGTAAGAAATGACGCGAGGAGAGATGAGAGATGAAAAAAAATGATAGAAGTGATCGTAGCAGTAACTGAGGTTTTAATAAATGGTAAACAAGTTGCAATGGAGTTAAATAAATAATGAAAGGGGCTTGAATAAATTTACACTTCTTCATTATTTTGATTTCTTATCTCAAAAAAAAAGCAGTGCCTTTTTAAGGCGCTGCTTTTGACTATTTATAACTTGGCATTTTCGTAATCTGTGCCACACCTGAATCAATGGCTGCTTTCGCTACTACTTCTGCAACACTTGGAACAACTCTTTTATCTAATGGATTTGGAATTACATAATTCGCATTACGCTCTTCGTCCGTAATTATGTTAGCGATCCCATATGCTGCTGCTAATTTCATCTCTTCTGTAATATCAGTCGCGCGTACGTCTAATGCACCACGGAATATACCAGGGAACGCTAATACATTATTTACTTGATTTGAATAATCAGAACGACCAGTTCCAACTACAGCAGCTCCAGCTGCTAATGCGTCCTCTGGGAATATTTCTGGGATTGGATTCGCCATTGCAAACACAATCGCTTTCTCATTCATCGTCTGTACAAGTTCTTTCGTTAATACGTTAGGCGCCGATACACCAATGAAAATATCAGCCTGATGAATTGCTTCCTTTAATGTTCCACGTACGTATTCTCGATTTGTCTTCTTTGAAACTTCGATTTGTGCTCCATTCATCCATGTTTCACCTTCACAAACAATACCCTCTAAGCTAACTAACGTAATGTGCTTTGCACCAGCTTTTAATAACAATTTTCCAATTGCAATTCCTGCCGAGCCCGCACCGTTAATAACAATTTTCACATCATTCATTTGTTTACTTACAACTTTTAGTGCATTAATAACAGCTGCTAAAACGACAATAGCCGTCCCATGCTGATCATCATGAAATACAGGAATATTCGTTTCTTCTTTTAATCGTCTTTCAATTTCAAAGCAACGTGGTGCTGCAATATCCTCTAAATTAATTCCTGCAAATGTAGGCTCTAAATTTTTAACAAGGGTAACGATTTCATCCACATCAGTCGTCCCTAAACATAACGGGAAAGCATCTACATTCGCAAATGTCTTAAATAAAATACTTTTCCCTTCCATAACAGGCATAGCCGCTTTCGGTCCAATATTCCCTAAACCAAGTACTGCAGTTCCATCTGAAACAACTGCAACCATATTACCACGTGCTGTATAGTCATAAGCTGTTTCCTCATCTGCCGCAATTGCTTTACAAGACTCTGCTACCCCCGGTGTATAAGTCAAACTTAAATCGTCCGCTGTATTCACTTCTACTTTACTTGTAATTTCAATTTTCCCTACTAACTCTTTATGCAATAACAATGATCTTTCATTAATTTGTTTTTCTAACATACTTATAATCTCCCCTTAATTTGACAAGCTAGCTATATGAATATAGCTAGCTTGTTTGATCATGAAAACATTTTTAATAAAATTGTCGCTGTTACGACCATTGCAGCCCCACCTAAACGCGTTGAAATTTGTGCGAACGGCATTAATTCCATACGATTTGAAGCTGATAAAATAGCAACATCTCCAGTTCCACCTAAACCACTATGACATCCAGTTACAATCGCTGATTCAACTGGATACATTTTCATCACTTTCCCTACAAGAAAACCTGACGCTACCATTGTAAGAACAACCGATGCGCACACAACAACATATCCTACCGAAAGAACTGCTGCTACGTCTTTTAAAGGAATATATAGCAATCCTAAACCGACCATTAATGGCCATGTTAAATTCTTTGAAATGAATTTATATAAATGGAATGCTCCTTGCTCCATTTTTGCTGGCATTAGATTAAAGTACTTCACAATTGCCGCTGAAAAAATCATAATGATTGCTCCTGGAATACCGATAAACTTAGAAGCGAATCCTCCGAAAATAAAGAATGTACATGCAATCAATAATCCTGCTCCCATTAATGAGAAATCAATTGGTTTTTCTGTATTTTGCTCCTTTAATAAATCTGCTTGATTGTCTGTTTTTACTAATACACCGTTACCACTAAGCTCAGGTCTCTTCTCACCTAAACGCTTCATATACCCTGCACTCACGATTGCAAACATATTCCCAATAATAGCTGCCGGAATAAGCTGTGATACAAACGTTGCTGATGATTCATTTAAAATATCACTATAAGCTAGCGACAATGGTAAAATCCCTTCTCCGATACCACCACTCACAATTGGTACGATGATAAAGAAAAATGTCTGCTTCATTTCAAATCCAAATAGTGAACCGACTAATAAGCCCACTGCTACAGAAGCTAACGTTCCTACTACTAAAGGAATAAACATACGAACGAAACCTTGTACTAACACTTTACGGTTCATTCCCAAAATACTTCCAACTACTAAACAAGAAATATATAAATATAAAAAGTTCGATTTTTTCATTAACATAGTCGCAGCTTCCATTGAAGCTGGATTCATCCAGTTAAAAAATACAAGTAACGATGGAATAAATAATGAGAGAATTGCTGGACCTCCGATATTTTTTAATATTGGAATTCTCATTCCAATATCACCTAAGAAAATACCCATGATCATAATAACTGCAAAACCACCAATCATATCTGCTGGTAATTTATTATATACAGATGCTCCATAAATAATAGCAGCCAATACTACATATAACGGTAAAGGTATAACACCGATTTTAACGTTCATAATTTTAGAAGCGAAAGATTCACTTTTCAATTCATTGCCTTCAGAAAATGATACCGCTTCCACATTTTTTTGAATTCCCATATGGCACCCCCTTGTTTTCTTAATAACAATATTAAAACGCTTTCAATAGTAAAAATAGTTTTTGTAAGTTTTGTAATTGGTTTTGTAATTTAAAAAAGTATAAGCGACTTATAATAAGCCACTTATACGTAAAAGTCTATTTTATTCCGGTCAATACACCTTAATTTACTCACCGGTCTTCCCACATTTTGATACACCATTTCATTCTCTAATACTCCGATTTCAGTCAAAAACATTACATACTTTCGAATAGAAACTCTCGAAACCCCTACTAATTGCGCCATTTCATCAGTTGTAAATGCTTGTCCATTAAGCGATTCGATTTTCTGCCAAATGAGTTGCAATGTTTGCTTTGTTAATCCTTTCGGAAGCTCTTTATAGTCAAAGGACTCTCTTTTTTCTTTTTGTAAAATTAACGAATCTAATTCCGATTGACTAATTTTTTGTTGTTCTTTCATGAAAGTAAATTTTTCTCGATACCCCGTTAATGCTTCCTTAAAGCGTTCAAATGTAAATGGTTTAATTAGATAGTCTACAACTCCATATTGTAATGCTTTTTTAATACTTCCCATATCATGTACAGCTGAAATCATCATAATATCAATTTCTTTTTCTTGATTTCGAATATACATTAAAAGCTCAAATCCAGTCTCCTCAGGCATAAAAATATCAAGTAATATGAAGTCTACTCGTGACCTCTCTATCACTTCTATCGCTTCTTTAACTGAGTTAACTGCATGAACAAGTTCAAATCCTCCCACTTGCTCTAAATAATGTGTATTTAACATTGCCACCATCGGATCATCTTCTACAATTAAAACTTTAATCATCTTTACCTCTCATCCCTACTATTAGGTATTTCAATTGTTATCGTTGTTCCTTCTCCTACCAATGAATGAATATGAATTTCCCCATTTATTCGCTGTATACTTTCTTTTACAAGATACAAACCATAACCGCGATTATCTCCCTTTGTGGAATAACCTTTTGTAAATAATGCATCCATCTCCTCTTCTTGTATACCTTTCCCCGCATCTTGTACTGTAATAGTTAATGTGTCTGTGTCCCCATACTGTATACCAACTTCAACTTGCTTCTTTTTACAATTCGCTACCGCATCTAACGCATTATCAATTAAGTTTCCGACAATCGTAATAAGTTCATGAATCATACTTTCATCATATATTTCTGGTAAATAAGAGCCTTCACTTATAATTAACTTTATATTTTTCTCTCTAGCATAGCTAAGTTTACCTAATAAAAAACCAGCAAATACTGGGCTTTGAATTCTTTTCATAATCCCCCCAATTTCATATTGATGCTCTGATACCATACTACTTACATATTTCTGCAATTCTTCATACTGTTTCATATGTGTTAGCCCTAATACGACATGCATTTTATTCATAAATTCATGAGATTGTGCCCGTAACGCTTCCGCATATAGCCTAATACCAGTTAGTTCTTCTGCTAATTTTCTAATTTCTGTTTTATCACGAAATGTTGCGATCGCGCCAACTATTTCTCCTTTTACATATAAAGGAACACGATTTGTGACAATCGTAATTCCGTAAATATTTTGTTCTTCGTTTAATTGTACCTCGCCTGTTTGCAACACTTCTTTTATACGTGAATTTGGCATATACAATTCAACATCTTTACCAATAAAGTCTTCTTCAAGTCCACTTTTCTTAAATAATCGTTTTGCCTCATTATTTATTAAAGTTACATTTGCCTCTTTATCTACAGCAATAATACCTTCTTTCACCGAAAGCAACATCGTATTTCTTTCTTCAAGAATTTTTGCTATCCTATGCGGCTCAAGACCAAATAAACTTTTCTTTATATGTCTAGCTAGCAATATTGCTCCTATAATCCCAACTAATACTCCAACTCCGACACCAATATAAATAATATGTCTACTTTGCTTAACTCTTTCTTTTACATTATCTGCTGAAATACCGACAGCTACTGCTCCAAGCTGTTCACCTGTTTCAGAAAATATTGGTACAAACACTCGCATTGAAATACCTAAAGTTCCTTCTGCTAGCGATACATGTTCCTTCCCTTTCAATGCAGGTCCTTCATCTCCCCCAATAAAATGATGACCTATTTTTTGAGGATTTGGATGAGATTTTCTTATTCCATCCATATCCATAACTACAATAAATTGAACACCTGTATTTTTTAATATTCTATTTGTATACGTTTGGATTGCTGAAGTATCTGCTTTCCCAATCAAACCATTGATTACAACTGAATCATTTGCCACAATATGTGCAATTGTTTTCGCTTTCTCTGCTTGGCTTTCCTCCGTTGTCCGTTCTACATTATGACTAATTAATATATCTGTCACAAGTAAAGAAAAAATGACAACTGTACAAACTAACAATGTAATCGTTTTCCATAAATTCCATAGTCTTTTTCTTTTTTTCATCCCGTTAATGACTCCCCTAATTACTGAATAGAAAAATAAGTAAGGTGATATTATTTTCACCTTACTTATTTGCTGTTATTATACTTTAAATTTACTAGTCATTGCTTGTAGTTCTTCGGCCATCTCAGCTAAGTTTTGCGAAGCCGAACTAATTTCTTCCATCGAATTTACTTGTTCTTCTGTTGAAGCTGCAACACTTTGCATACTAGCTGTATTTTCTTCTGCAGCCGCTGCAATTTCATCAATAGCGTTTGTCACTTCATTTGCATCTCCAGCGATTCTCTTCGTTGTTTCTACCATTTGATTAACTTGAGAAACAATATGAGTAGTAGAACTTAAAATTTCTGTAAAACTTACTTTCGTTTTTGTTACAACATCTAAGCCTTGTTGAACTTCCCCACTCACATTATCCATTGCCTTAACAGTATGTTCAATATCAGCCTTAATTTCTGCAATTAAATTTGCAATCTCTCCAGATGATTCTCCTGATTGCTCTGCTAATTTTCTAACTTCATCAGCTACAATAGCAAATCCTCTTCCCTGCTCACCTGCTCTTGCCGCCTCAATAGCCGCATTTAAAGCTAATAAGTTCGTTTGAGTAGCAATATTTTGAATTGCTTCAGAAATAGCTCCTACCTGCTTTGATTTCTCATCAAGAAGTTTAATAATAGCATCTGACTCGGATACCGATTTAGAAATAGACTGCATTTGTTTTGCTGTTTGTTCAACCAATTCTTCCCCTTCTTCAGCTCTTTCTCTCGCATGTAATGAGGAGATAGAAATTGATTCCGCGCTTCCAGTTACATCTTGAATTGCTGTATTTACTTGTTGTAATGTAGCCGCACCTTCTTCAACACCTTGGCTTTGTGATTCAGCCCCACCTGATACTTGTTCCATTGCAATTGTAATTTGATCTGTCGCATCATTCGCTTGCTGTACGCTCGCTGTTAATTCTTCTGCCGATGCTGCAACATGTTCTGCTGAAAAGCTAATTTGGGTAATCACATCTTGTAAAGAGGTAGACATTTCATTAAATGAATCCCCTAATTTTCCTATATCATCCTTGGAGTAAATAGTAATTTTTTCTGTCAAATCCCCCTTACTAATCTTATGTGCCGAATCAGCTATTTTTCGTAATGGCCTTGTAATAGAATTTGTAATGAAATAAATTAATACACTACCAAATGCAATAGCGATAGCAATGACAATCAAAGTTTTATAAAATACTGGATTCGCAGCTTGGGTAATTTCTTCGTCAAACATAACTCCAACTATCTTCCATCCTGTTTTCTCATTTGTTGCAAAGATTAAATTCTTTTTATCAGCTTGTTCTGTATAAGATACATTTCCTTGTTTGTCTTCATAAATTGGTTTAATCCAAGGCTCAGTAACCTTTGAACCTGGTTTTCTAGACGGATGACTAACAATTTGCTTATTTTGATCTAAAATAACTGCATAGCCTTTTTCACCAATGTTAATCATTTTTGAAACCTTTAGGATGTTATCCAAATTCAAGTTAATTCCTATAACACCTTTACCATCTTTTACTTCCTTAGCAATTGTCACTACCATATTTTTTGTAGATGCTGATTGATACGGTGCAGTAACAATTACCTTTCCTTTATTTTCATGCGCTTCTTTATACCACGATCTATCTGTTGGATTATAGCCATCAGACATTTGAATAAATGGTTCTCTTATAAACTTCCCCGTCTGCGTTCCAATATAAATACCTTCTACTTCTGGATGAAGCTTTATATATTGTGCTAACTTCGTTCTTACTATTTCTTCTTGTCCATTTGGATATGTATCCTCTGTTAAGATTTCTGCAAAGTACGTCGCATCAACAAATTTCTCTTCTATATTTTGAGAAATAACAGTATTTAAAACTGAAATATTCTCCTTTGCTTTATCCGTCATTTGATGTTCAAAATTTGTTTTGGCAGTTTGATATGAAACACCACCGATAATAAGTCCTGGTATAGTTAAAATAATAAAAAATGAAATGATTAATTTTTTCTTGATACTCATGCTTTTAACCCAATTGAATATATTTTGCATAATAAGCCTCCTTTATGTAATAGAACACTTGTGTAATTTTATACAATCAACATGTATAAAACAATATATAATGATAACATGTAATTTTTTCGTCAATTATGCATTTTTACATATCCGCTTCTCCTAAACATTTTAATCCTAAAAAATAAGAGAACTTTAGCATATATAATAAGCTAAAGTTCTCTTATTTCTTAACAGCTTCTCTTCAAAAAAAAATCTGCAAAACTTCTCTTACAATTCCTTAAATCTTTATCCTTCATCTTATAGTTATATAGTTCATGCTCTTCTTCCTAATTTATTTGGAGTTATTTACATAGCTAATTGCCTGACTTCCCATCTGCACCCATGCCTGTTCAAAGTTTCCTCTTGGCACTTTTACATCTAAGCTATCATCGAGGGGATCTCGAATATATACAGATTCCTTATCGTACCCAACAAGTACAACACAATGTTCATTATACGTAATAGAAACATCCCCACTATTTGTTTCCCATGTAGTAAATTCATCTTCATCTAAAGGAGCATATGTTGCATTCGTAATCATGACTACCGGTTGCCCTGCTTTTACACTCTTATAAATTTCTTCTATACTCTTCCCTGTTAAGTCCACAGCTTTATTCGGTAAATATTTTTTTGCTAACTGAAAAAGTGGTCCGTGATATACACCGTATCCGGATTCAGAAAAGGTATAAATATTCCCTACAAATCCTTCATTCGGATTCCCACGTACACCATCTTCCATAAAATTAACTTTTTTTATTTCATTTGCTAATTTCATCTTATCTACAGAAACACCTGCGTATTGTAACATCATCGCTAAACTTGTTACTTCGCAGCCTCTATCTAACTCTGGTAATTGCTGAATTAAAGGCACATTTGATAACATGACTTTTTCATCGTTATTACTAAACTCTATTCGTTTTTGACTTTGTACACTTGAAAATAGTACCCCCTTTACTTTCTCCACATACTTTGTAATTCCATTTGTATATGCACCCCATACCCCTATACATAGTAAGGCCATACATATATACCACTTCCATTTTCGTATCACTCTCACGCCCTTTTTAATTCGTTAAATACGAATAAAACGCATCAGCATCTGTTTGAACCATAGGAACAAACTTAAGCTCTTTTCCCTTTTCAGGTTGTTCAAGATTTATCTTCTCCGCTAAATCTTGAATCTTCAAATTCGTTCTATCCATACCTAGCTCATCTGCTATTTCTATTACCTTTTGCTCATTTATTTCTCTTAATACTTGATATATATCTTTGCCATATAAATCAATATGATATTTTTTTGCTTCTTCCTGTACTTTTTGTTCGTACACTTCTTGTGCTAACTCTTCCATCTCTTTTCCTTGTTGAGCAATACCTAGCTTTTCTGCTTCTTCTCTAACTTTCGTTCCGTAGATTTCTTCGGCAATGTCTTCTATTTCTTTTCCATTTGTCGAAATACCTAATTTATCCGCTTCATCATTAATTTTAATCGTATTAATTTGAGTAATCAAATTCACAATCGATGTATTATCTATAGATATGCCTAGTTTTGACGCTTCTTGCTTCACTTTTGTTTCATAGATTTCTTCTGAAAGAGTTCCGACATCTTTTCCTTCTGCCGAAATACCTAATTGTTCTGCTTCTCTTCCTACCTCAGTCTCATGAATTTCTTTTTCTAACGTAATTTGTTCTTTCCCATCCGTTTCAATGCCTAACTTTTCCGCTTTTTCTTCCGTATGCATTGCATGTATTTTCCCATCATTTAATTGTTCTTTACTACGCTGCGTGTAATCTGTCTTTCCTTTTTTCATTCCAGAAGGAGAGGCACCCCCTAATATACTTAAACTCATTACTCCAATAGTGAATACCGTCATCATTTTCTTTTGCAAAATTAATTCCTCCCTCTCACGCTTTCTTTTCCCAGCTTTCCCATAATTTTTTTTATACTATACATAAACTTCATCTCTGTTAGAAATAACCTTATGATTTATCCAGTTCATTCAAAAAAACCTTACAGCTTTTCTTTCCATCACAAGCTTCCATGATGTAATACATGATACAAGTTGTTCCTTAACTTTCCCTTAAAAAAAGACGACCTTGTAAAAAACAAGGTCGCCTTCTCACTTATAATCTTTGGTTTTTAGGAAAAATCACTTCAAAACAAGTTCCTTCTCCCCATTTGCTCTCTACCGATATTTTCCCATAATGCTTTTCTACAATCCAATTAGCGATTGAAAGACCTAACCCAGCTCCTTCTGACATACTTCTTGCTTTGTCTCCTTGATAAAAACGATCAAATAAATTTGGAATATCTTCTTCTTTAACTCCTATCCCATTATCTTTCACCCGTATACGAATTGAATTACTCGTTTGTGTGCAATCAATTTGAATATGCCCATCTTCATTCGTATACTTCATCGCATTATCTAACAATATGACCATCATTTGATGGATTCTCTCTCTATCACCCATAAACGTTATATCACGTTCTACTTTTAATATCATCGCTTTTTCTTGATAAGAGGCAATTTCTTTATATGGATTTATAATTTCTTCTAACAACTTATCCAGTTCAAATGTTTTCTTATCCATCTCAATTTGATTAGAATCCGAACGTGCTAACAACAATAAATTGCTAACGAGTTTCGATAGCCGCCTACATTCTTTTGAAATTGTAGAGATATCCACGGCTTTTTCTTCTATCGTAGCGGATGGGGACTGGAATAATACATCCGTTTTTGATTGAATAACTGCAAGCGGTGTTCTTAATTCATGTGATGCATCGGAAACGAATTGCTGCTGTTTCTCCCATGAATTTTGAATAGGTATGAGTGCCCTGCCAGCTAGGAAAAAACCGATACCTATTGCACATAGACTGCCTATGCTACAACCTATTATGAGAATTAAAAATAAAGTATTTAGCATTTCTTCTTCAGCTGTTGTATCACGTACAATTTGAACTATTTTTCCATCTTCTTGAAACGCGAACGTTCTAAAATATCGTCCTTGCACTTCAATATCTTGCAAATCCCCTACCTTTTTTGGAGAAAACTTTTCCAAATCCCCTTCAAAGTTAGAGCGAAATTTATGGTTATCGCCTTCTATCTCCACTATTTTTCCATTCCAAGTTATTATAGTTATCCGCGGGTCTCGAATTTTGATATTCTCTATACGTTTTCTTGGTGGTGGCATTTTAACATCAAATTTTTCTCTATACTGAGTTATCATTTTTATAGATTGATCCACTTCATTATAAGTACGCTTGTATGTGTACGAATAAATAATACTACCTAATACACCTATTAATAGGATAAATACTAACGAATTCAATATAGTTAGACGAATACGTGTCTTTTGAAACATGCTTCCCTTTCTCATTGTTCTTTTAATATATATCCAATACCACGAACGGTTTGAATATCTTTCTGATAACCGAATGGTTCTAATTTTTTACGTAAATGATGTACATACACTTCTACAATTGCTACTGTCGTATCAGAATCAAATCCCCAAACACGATCAAAAATTTGTTCACGCATTAAAATCTTCCCGCTATTTTGAATGAGATACTCTAGTAGCTCATATTGTTTTAATGTCAGCTTAATACCTTGTCCATCTACTTGAATGTCTTTATCTTTTCCGAACAATTCAATCCCTTTATAGCGAATGGTCTGCTGTGTTGTTAAACTACCACTTCTGCGTAGTAATGCACGAATTCTCGCTTTTAATTCAGGGGCCTGAAACGGTTTAACAATATAATCATCTCCACCAAAGTCCAATCCTTTCACTCGATCTTCTAAAGAATCCCTCGCTGTCAAAAACAGGACTGGCGTTTCAATCTTTTCATCACGTATTTTTTGAATCACTTCAAATCCGTCCATTTCTGGCATCATCACATCAAGCAAAATTGCATCATAAATGTTTTGCAGCGCCAAAAACAAGCCGTCTTCCCCATTCATTGCCGTATCCACTTCAAATTCATCACGTAAAATTTGTACGATAGACTCTAATAACGAGGCATTATCTTCTACTACAAGTAAGCGCATATTCTCACCTTCCACAATCTATTTCAACTCTCTTTATTATTGCATCTCTTCTCTTCATAACGAAATAATGTAATCATATTATGTAATTTCATTTTCAACTATTTCCTTCTAAAGTTTTGCTCGATATAAAATTTTGAACCTTTATTATAAAGGCTCTTTCTTAAATTTTGCTTAATAAAAAATTGAAAGAAATAAGATTCCTCTTATCTCTTTCAATTTTTTACTACATATACCTTTTTACTTGGCAACTCCAAACAATTTAACTGACCACCATACACAGCCCCACCATCAATTCCAATAATACGATTACTACCAAAATACACTCCGCAATTCTCACTACCATGAAGCATTTTTGTTTCCGTATGGCCAAATACAACAACCTTTTCGCCGCTATATCCATTATGAAATTCATTACGGATCCACATTAATGTATATGGTTCAGATTCAGAAACTCGGTTCATCGGCTCAACACCAGCATGTACAAAGATATACTCTTCTGTTTCAATGTAATGATCTAATTCTTGAATAAACGTTACATGTTCCTCTAATATATGAGATTGTAAAATCGGTTTTTGGAAGTTTCCCTCATTAACCGCAATGTCTTCTTCTACAAATCCATAGCTATATAACGTTTTATCTCCACCATTCCTTTTTACCCAATGGTTCCATGAACGTTCCTCATCAGTCGTTAACGCCTTGATCATCATATCTTCATGATTGCCCTTTAGAACGAGGGCTCCCGCTTCTTTTAACTCTTTTACCTTTTCAATTACTGCACGCGCATTTGGACCACGATCTATATAATCCCCTAATAAAATCAATTGATCCTGTCCTGCATCGTATTGAGCTTCTTCCAATAACTGTTCGAACTTTTCTATTTCTCCATGAATATCACTAATAACAAGTATTCTCTTCATTTCTTCCCCTTCTTTCTAAACCATTCTCTTTCTAATTATAGATTAAAACGACAGAAATTTCTGAATTATAATTCGAAATAGCATTTATTACAAATAAAGCTATTATCCTTACAACACTGTAAGTCTCTTGTCATCCAATTCGATAGTTGCAATTACTATATTTCTTTATACTAAAAGTAAGAAATGAAACAAAAAACAAGGAGAGATGAGATATGAAAAAAGTGATGGAAGTTGTAGTAGCAGTGGCAGAGGTTTTCGTAAATGGTAAACAAGTTGCAATGGAGTTAAACAAATAATGAAAAGGACAATATTCTTTCTAGACCCTTTACTCATATAAAAGAGATAAGACTTCATCATTTCTTTGATCCCTTATCTCCCAATAGAGAAAGCCGCATCCTGAAAAAGGATGCGGCTTTCTCTTATTTTTGACTCGTACGAGCTGAAATACTAATTGCTCTATCTGTTGTTTTTGCAGCTTCATCTAACGCTTCTTTACTATTTTTCCCGTCATACATTGCTTCTAATGCTTTTACGACTGCATCTCTTGATTCTGGGAATACACTAATTAATGCACCTTGAGTTGCTGGAGATTGCTTCGTTGCTTGTAATTGCTCTACCGTTACTTTTAACTGCGGATACTTTTCATACTGCTCTTTTACTAACGGCTCATTATATGCATCTGGATTAATTGAGAAATATCCTGTTGCAGTATGCCATTTTGCTTGTACATCTGGCTTCGTTAAATATTTCATAAAGTCCCAAGCACCTTGCTGCGTTTCTTCTGAAACCATATTCGTCATCCATAATGAAGCACCGCCAATAACAACACCATTTTGTTTCGAATCTTCTGGATACGGAATATACGAAACGCCTACATTAAACTTAGATGCATCAATTAAATCACGAACACCAGCTGAAGAATCTAAATACATAGCAACTTGTCCAGACTGGAACGCAGCACGAATATCATCCCAACTTGCTCCATACTTTCCAAGTGCACCAGCTTTATTTAATTCATCTAACATCCCAAATACTTTTTGACCTTCTTTTCCGTTAAATACCGCTTTCTTTGCAGCATCTTTACGGCCGTTTTCGTTGTCTACATATAAAGCACCTTGTGTCGCTAACAACTCTTCAAAGAACCAACCATAATTCAGCATTGAAAATCCATACTGCTTTACATTTCCGCCTTCTTTAATCGTTAACTTTTTCGCCGCTTCTTTTAACTCATCATATGTTTGCGGAGCTTTCTCTGGATCTAATCCAGCCTTCGCGAAAGCATCCTTATTATAAATTAATACTGGTGTAGATGAATTAAACGGCATAGAATACATTTTTTCATCAACTGAATAATAGTTCGTAATTGCTTTTTCTAATTTTGATGTATCGTACTTATCTTTTTTAATCCAGCTATCGATAGGCGTAATCTTTTTGCTATCAATCATATACTTCGTTGTAATTTCACTCGATTGAACAAGAGCTGGCGCTTCTTTCGTTGCAGACATCGTTTTAAATTTCGTTAAAGACTCTTCGTATGTTCCTTGGAACTCTGCCTTTATCTCGTATTTATTCTGCGACTTATTATAGTCTGCAACAAGCCCATCTAGTACACCTTGTGTTTTTCCACCCATTGCATGCCAGAAACGAATTACAGTTTTATCACCATTCTTTTCAACTGGAGCTACCTTTGCCTGTGCTTCAGGTTTCCCCTCTGTTTTACTATTTGAACAAGCTGCGCCGGTTAATGCCATTGTGGCTGCCATTAAAAGAGCAGCACTTTTTTTCAATAAACTCATCTCAATCCCACCTTTTCCTATGTATGCTTATTTAATTGCACCTTTTGTTAATCCTTTTTGTAATTGCTTTTGCCCTAAAAATAGTAAAATCAACGTTGGAATGACGATAACCGTAACACCGGCCATTACACTGCCCCAATCAGTTGCAACTTCTTGAGATTGAAGCTGCTTTACACCAATTTGAACCGTTCTTACTTTTTCATCAGTGGTTACTAAGAGCGGCCACAAATACATATTCCACGTTGTTAAAAAGCTATATACTCCAAGCGTAATAAAACTCGTTTTACAATACGGAATTACAACACTGAATAAAAACCTTACATTTCCAATCCCTTCAATAAAAGCAGCTTCTTTCAGTTCATTCGGAAGTGTCATAAAATGTTGACGTAGTAAGAAAATACCGAAAGCTGTTGCAAAAAACGGCACCGTCATCCCAGCAAAACTATTAATCCATCCGAAGTTTTGAATCGTTAAAAAGTTCGGTACCATCGTTGCTTCCCACGGAATAAGCATTGTTGAAATAAACAAGAAGAAAATTAAGTTTCTACCTTTAAACTGAAGAAAAACAAAAGCATAAGCTGCTAAACTGGATACGATAAGTTGTCCAAGCATAACAACTGTCGATACAATTAAACTGTTATATAAGTATGTAAAAAGAGGTACTTTTTGAAAAATATTAATGAAATTATCAAAAGTAAATTGAGTTGGAAATAACCTTCTCATTTGAATATCGTCTGGTGTCATAAAGCTTATTAAAAACGCATACAGTACAGGAAAAAACACCATTACTGCACTAATAATGAGCAGCATGTATAATAGGAAATTTTGTTTCCACTGTTTAACGATCATTTATAATGCACCTTTCTCTCAGCAAACTTAAATTGAATCAATGTAGCAATAAAAATGAAAATAAATAATACCATCGCTTGTGCACTTGCTGTTCCAAATTGATGATTTACAAATGCCTCTTTATAAATCGAGTACACAATTAAATTCGTTGCATCATTCGGTCCACCGTGCGTTAAAATATCAATTTGTCCAAAGCTTTGGAATGCACTAATTAACGTTACTGTCACGATAAAAAATAAAGTTGGTGATAGCATCGGTAATGTGACGCGGCGCAGCTTATGTAAATAACTAGCACCATCTATAGATGCACTCTCATATAAAGACGTATCAATATTTTGTAAACCACCTAATATAACTAAAAATGCAAATCCTGTATTCACCCAAACCGTTGTAACCGATACAGAAAACAGTGCCCAGTCCGGACTCGTTAACCATGCGATTGCCGGAAGATTCATAGAGGCTAATATATTATTAAATAACCCTACACTTGGATGAAATAAAAATAGCCAAATCACTGCACTAGCAGCTACTGATATTCCCATCGTTGAAGAAAACAGTACTCGGAATAACCCGATCCCTCTTACTTTTTCATTTGCAATTAATGCAAGAAATAAGGCGAATACAATGCTAGTAGGAACTGTATATAAAACAAATAATAAAGTTGACTTTATACTTTTGTATAAAGCAGGATCCGAAAATAAATATTGATAATTTTCTAAGCCAACGAAAAGATTAGCTTCTCCGTGTATATCTGTTAAATAAAAGCTATAGTAGATCGTCCTAAACAATGGATAGAAAAGAAAAATTGAAAATAACAAAATAGATGGCGCCAAAAACAATAATCCTATTCTTAAATCTTTCGTTCTGCCCCATAAACTCTTCTTTTTTGACACTGTTGTTTGAACTGGTAACTTACCTACTTCAATCATTATTTCGCCACCACTTTCAACTCTTCTTCAGCCACCACTTTTAATCGTTCATTCTTATTTTGATGAAAGAAGCATAGTTTTTCTTGCGAGAATAATAATTTTACTTTGTCACCTTTGTTCAGGAGTAACTGTCCGATGACTTTCGCACTCCAAGTTGTTCCATTTACCGCAAAGTTTAATATAGATTCATTCCCTAATACTTCTACAGATTGCAGCGTCACTTCTTGTCCTTCCTCAGACAGTGCAATATGCTCAGGACGCATACCTATTCGAATAGTTCCTTCTGGTAATTGCTTTAGCTGTCCAATAGATAATAGGATTTGCAATTGCCCTATATGTAATATGCCTTTTTCTTTATCCACTTCCCCATCATTTATATTCATAGAAGGAGAACCTATAAAACTTGCAACAAATTCGTTTGCTGGTTCGTTATATATATCAAGCGGTGTTCCAACTTGTTGTATACTTCCTTTATTTAAAACCATAATACGATCTCCCATAGTCATTGCTTCTATTTGATCGTGAGTAACGTAAATCATCGTAATTCCTAATCGTTGCTGAATTTCTCTAATTTCAATCCTCATCTGTGCACGTAATTTCGCATCTAAATTCGAAAGTGGTTCATCCATTAAACAAATCGGTGCTTGACTGACGATGGCCCTAGCAAGTGCAACACGCTGTCTTTGCCCGCCTGATAATTGGCCCGGTTTCATTTTCACATACTCTTTCAGTCCTACCATTTCAATAGCTTCCATTAATCGCTTTTGTCGCTCTTCTTTTTGTACCTTCCTTACCTTAAGTCCAAATAAAATATTTTCTTCTACAGTTAGGTGTGGATATAATGCATAATTTTGAAATACCATTGATAGATTACGGTCTTTCGGCTCTAAATCATTTGCAACATGTTCATTAATAATTAAATCTCCCGAAGAAATTTCTTCTAAACCAGCCAGCATTCGTAATAATGTACTTTTTCCACATCCCGAAGGTCCAACTAAAACAAAAAATTCTCCTCTTTTAATATGAACTGATACGTCTTTAACTGCTGTCTCTTCCGCATTTTTATATACCTTTGAAACATTTTTCAATTCAATCACAAGGTTGCACTCCTTTTTTCTTCTTGTATCCACACTTCATAATGACTCGTTGAAATTGCACTTGCTCCTGCACGAATTGCGATTTCTGCATCCTCTCGCGTTTGAATCAGCCCACCTGCAATAATAGGGAATTTTATTTCCTCCGCTAGCTGTTTAATAATAGAAGGCATAATGCCAGGCATAATCTCTACTGCATTCGGTTTAGTCGTTTTACAATTTTCAATTGATTTTGTAAGAGATAAAGTATCAACAATAAAAATGCGTTGAATCGTTTTCAATCCAATTTTATTGGCATTTCGAATTGTCGATCCCTTTGTCGAAATAATACCTTGTGCTCCGATAACATCTTGAATATATAAAAGTGCTTCCTCTGTGTTCGTATTTAAGCCTTGTATAAAATCACAATGAAGAAATACATCGTGTCCATGTTTCTGTAGTTCATATACACGCTCTGGTAACTCCAGCATTGAACCAGTCATAAGAAAAACTGTTTTCGGTAATTTTTTGTATGTTTTGTACCCTTTCCAATCCTTTATCATCGCAATATAAGGTTCTTTAAACATTCATTCCACCTAGCTTTTCTATTTTTATCCAAACTAAAAACACCTACTTACATAGAACACCTTTCTCCTTATTTGAACTCTAGGGAATAGAGCACACTTAAGAAAGCGGCACGTTATATGTAAGCGGGTGTTCTCAAATGTTCTCTACCCTAGTTATTTTGTTACCTTTACTATATTACGCATTTATTAAGTCAGTTTTGATAAATTGTTAATTAGATGTTAATATTCACCATATTACTTTTACAATAATCTAGATATACGAATAAACCCCAACAGAACACAACAATGTTTAAAATTCAATCAATGTGTAAATTCATTCCATAGTTAATGAGTTTTAGTTTTCTCGCCACTGCTTGCGAAGCAAAGTTATCCCAAGAAGTACTATAAAGCGGAATGCGCTTTTCCTCTTGTATTGATAGTGCCCAGGCTGTAACGACATCAGCACCATATCCATTCCCTTGAAACTCCACTAAAGTTTCTACACTTGCCTCAGCAGCTACGGGCGTACTTCTGGCACTGCAACATATAGAAACTACCTTTTCATTTTTTACAATTGCAAAATACGGTCGCCTCCATTCCATCTGTTCTATTAGATTAGAAAAATTTTCTCGCAAAAGCTCTTTATTCTTCTCTGTTATTTGTATTGTTCTAGTTGGCTTATGTAAATTATTAGGGAACACGAAAGCAGGACCCACCCAAATATTCTCCACCGTTCTCTCTTCATTTAATACTTTAATAATCTTTGCTATCTCAATGTGATTTGAGCATTCTCGAATTAATTTCTCAATCTTACTTATCATTTCACCATGCAGTTTATAATGATACCTCGTTATATTCCCTTCACGAGTTCTGCTAAGAAAAAAACGTGGTGCTTTCAGATTTCCATTTTCATTTACACACTTTATTCTTCCTACTTGATTATGAACAAATAAAACTTCTGCCTGAATTGCTATTAACTCAAGTTCTGAAAATCGCATTTATACCCTCCTTAATTACTATTTGTAGCCTTCTCGATATAGCATCCATCCATTTTTTCAAAACAAAAATCCCATTTAAATACACATTACTGAATCCATCATACTAAAATGACTTCTTCATTCTGTCTATCTAAATGGGATTATCTCGTGCTTTTTATTTCTTCAGCTTGTTATTCTGCCAGTTGTGGTTGCGGCTGTACTACTTCATTCGCTCCAGCTATCCTCAACATATTCGCAATATCTTTAAAACCTCTTTTTTCAGCATATTGCAGCGGCGTAATATTTTCCTTATTGGCCATATTTACATCTGCCCCGTGGTCAATAAGCATTTGAATTACTTTCTTATGACTTTCACTACCATTTCCTAATACAATTGCTTCTAATAAAGCTGTTCCACCACGTTCATTCTTATAATTCACATCAATATCTGTATGCTCTAATAATTCTTTAACAACCTCTACATGGCCACGCTCAGATGCAGAAATAAGTGCTGTTCCACCTGACTTAGTCGTTTCCTTCGTATTAACTCCTGCATTAATTAATACTTTTACAATATCCGTATATCCTTCTCTACTTGCATAAAGAAATGGATTACTTTGTTTTTCGTCTTGAATTTCAATATCAGCACCCGCATCAATTAATGCTTTAACTGTCTCTACATGATTTTGATACGTCGCTGCAAGGACAGGCGTTTCTCCGTTGTCACCTTCTACATTGATATTCGCTCCATCTTGGATCAGCTTCATAGCTGTTTCTGTGTCTCCAAGCGTCGCAGAAAGTAGCAACTGTTTGTCCATTAAATTTATACTTTTTTCTTCTTTAGATTCTTCCTGTTCTTTATGCTTTTCTTTTTTCTTTTCGTTTTTCACATGAACCGGTTTTGATTCTGGCTCCTCTTGCTTATCGCAAGCCACTACCGTCATTAAAAGTCCTAATAACATACATAATAAAATTTTTTGTTTTCTCACAACTACAGCTCCTATGAAAGATAATGTTTTCTTAACCATTCCTCCATCACATACAATAACTCTTCTTGAGTACATTTATCCATAAGCCCTTTAGATTCCTTCTTTAATCGGATTATCTTAAACTTATACTATGTTTCTCAACCTATTGGAATGATACGCCTGATGGCCTCATCATTAACATTATGAAGCAATTAGTTTAGCACGTTTTTACCGCATTTGTATATATTTCTAAAAAGTACATAAATGATTGCTTTAGGTTACTATATTCCATTGTAACCGTTCTTCTAAAATTTTTACACCTTTTCTATATTTGCACCTGAGTAATAATAGAAAAAGACAACTATATAGTTGTCTTTTTCTATTATTAATGATGCCCACCGTGATTCCCTGTTTTCGGTTTTCCCATCATCTCTTTATTCATTTCCCATTTATGCTCTGATAGCTCTTTATACGAAAGAACTTTCCCCTTATAGTTAGATACAAAACTCTCTGCATCTTTTTTATTTTTAAATGAAATGACATTATAAGCCATCGGTGTCGTTATTGTTTTATCATATACGTAAGTAGCATCTTCTAACGAAACCCAATCTTTCGAATCATAATCTCGAACAAATTTTTCTTTCGTCTTTTCACCTGAATTGATCTCCATCCATTTATACATGCAGCCAATATCATCAAATTTTAATGCTTTTCCACTCTCCAAAATAATTTCTGTTGTGAATTGATTATCCATTACCCCTATTTGACAAATATCACACTTATCGTTTTTCTCATCAACTGCAACAACTTCTATTTCCTTTTTTCCACACCCTACTATTGTAAATACGAAACATAAACATATAACAAGTACGACATATTTTACCCTCATTAATATTCCTCCCTAAAAACCGTATACTCCACGAAAAGAATAGCAGAAGGTTGTGTGAGATTTGTGAAAAAACAATGTTCTTTTTGTAATATATGGAACAAAAAAGAGATGTGCAGTTACTTCTACACATCTCTCATCATTCACAACCAGTAATTAATAAATCATCTTCCAGCTTAACTAATAATGTATCCGTATCAATTTCCTGTCCAACTTCTACATTTACTAATCTTATATTTCCACTGATCCCTATCCCGATTTTCTCAAGCTCACCATCGTGCTTTCGAATCATCATTAATTTTTCCCATTCATATACGTAAGAGGATTCATTAATAAAAATCTCCTCTACTTTGCCTTTACATGAACTATAAATCTCTTCTATTCTTGTTTCCATTCAAAATCTACTCCCTACTTCACGCGCTTCTCGTTTTCACCTTATTCTACCATTCTTGTACGAAGGCATTTATCTTTTTAAAAATTCAAAATTACCTCATGAACAAAATGATCAAAATAAAGATTATGTTTCTAATGATGTTATTTCTTTAATTATTTACCATTCGAATTGAACCTTTTATTATAAATAAAAAACCTTTTATCTGAATTTTCATTTTATATTGAAAGCGCAATCATTTTTTGAGGGGGAGATTACATGGTAGCATTACTTGGATTTGCAATGGTATTCGTCTTTATGTTTTTGATTATGACTAAACGTATGTCAGCCTTAGTAGCATTAATATTAATTCCAATTACTTTCGCATTAATTGGTGGCTTTTATGCCAATATGGGCCCGATGATGTTAGAAGGAATTCAAAAGCTAGCACCTACTGGTATTATGCTTATGTTCGCCATTTTATATTTCGGAATTATGATTGATAGCGGTTTATTCGATCCTGTTATTAGTAAAATTTTAAAATTTGTAAAAGGTGATCCTTTAAAAATTGTTGTTGGTACAGCTATTCTTACTATTATCGTTTCATTAGATGGTGACGGAACAACAACATATATGATTACAGTTTCCGCAATGTATCCACTATATAAACGTCTTGGAATGAATCCACTTATATTAGCTGGGGTTGTTATGTTAGGGGCAGGTGTTACAAATCTTACACCTTGGGGTGGACCAACTGCTCGGGTTATGAGTGCTCTTGGACTTGATGCATCAGAGCTCTTCACACCACTTATACCAGGAATGATTGCTGGTGCAATTTGGGTAGTTTTCGTTGCCTATTATCTTGGAAAAAAAGAAAGAAAACGTTTAGGAATTATGGATGTACAATATTTAAAACAAATGCAAACAATGGATGAGCAAGCTGCGACAGTTGAAGCTGAAATACATAAACGCCCGAAACTGCTATGGATTAACTTTTTATTAACTGCTTCCCTCCTCGTTTGTCTCATACTAGAGATTATGCCGTTACCTGTTTTATTTACAGTCGCTTTTGCTATTGCTGTTATGATTAACTATCCTAACTTAGAACAACAAAAAGAGCGTATTGCGTCTCACGCTGGAAACGTATTAGCGGTTGTTTCTCTCGTCTTTGCTGCTGGAATTTTCACAGGTATTCTATCTGGAACAAAAATGGTAGATGCAATGGCTCAAAGTGTTGTTACTCTTATACCAGATGCACTTGGCCCCCAACTTCCAATTATTACAGCTTTACTAAGTATGCCGTTCACATTTTTCATGTCTAATGATGCCTTTTACTTCGGTGTATTACCTATTTTAACGAAAGCTGCTGCCGCTTACGGAATTAGTGCAGCAGAAATGGGACGCGCTTCGTTACTCGGTCAACCTGTTCACTTACTGAGTCCCCTCGTTGCTTCCACTTATTTATTAGTCGGAATGGCCAAGGTTGATTTTGGTGAACACCAACGATTCACTTTACTTTGGGCTGTTGGAACGACAATGGTTATGTTGATTACTGGAATTGTAATTGGAATTATTCCAATATAAGATGAAACTAGAAAAAACAGTAGAGGAAATGTAATAATCCTCTACTGTTTTTATTGTTGTAAAAATCCCCTATGAAGAAACGCGGAAATACCTTCTTTCTGGCCTTCCCACACTTCCATATATAAGCTCCGCATGCACTTTCTTTCCAGAGATCAAATACTCTAAATAGCGCCTAGCAGTTGATCGGCTTACACCTACCATTGAACTTAGTATCTCTGCAGTAATTCCCTCTTCATTAATAGTTAGCATATGCTTTTTTATTTTTGCTAACGTTAAAGGGTCGATTCCTTTTGGCGCATATTCTATTTGATTTGCCTGCACCCCTCTTTGGGACCATAGATGTTCAATCTGTTCTGAAGATAATTGAGTATTTTTCTTTAACTTCGTAATCTTCTTTTGATAACTTTCTAAACTTGTTTTAAACCGATCAAATGTAAGTGGCTTTACAATATAATCTGTTACTCCGCCTCGTAAAGCATGTCGCACTACATCCGTCTCTGATGCGGCTGTAATCATAATAATATCTGTATCATGCAAATTATGCCTAATATATGTGACGAGTTCAGTCCCTTGCATGTCAGGTAAATATACATCTAATAAAACGAGTTGTGGCTTTACAAACTCTAACCATTCTTTCGCCTGTTCCCCAGTCGTTGCTGTTCCAATTACTTTAAACCCTTCAATTTTTTCAGTAAAACGACGATGAATTTCCGCAATCCGAATATCATCTTCTACAATCAATACTTCAATCCCCTCATTCATTACAATTCGCCTCTCTCTTTCGGTAATGCAATGATAAATAAAGCACCACCTAAATCCCCTTTTTCAATCGCAATACTTCCATTTAAATCTTCCACTAACTCTTTCACTTTCGCTAATCCATATCCACGTTTTTCGCCCACTTTCGTCGAAAAACCTTTATAGAATATACTTGTAATTATTTCATCATGAACACCTTGTCCTGAATCTTCTACTTCAATTAATATTTCTTCCCCAATGTCTGTTACAAACATTCTTACTTTCTTATCATGATCTTGATTTCTTTCAATTGCTTCAAATGCATTCGTGATCAAATTCCCTAAAATAGAAACAACGTAATTACTCTCAATATGCGGACTTAACTCTTCTAAACTACTTTCCCGATCTAACATAAAATCAATCTTCAACTCTCGCGCCCTATTATAAAATCCAATTAAAATCCCACCTAACCATGGATTTTGAATTCGTTTCATAATAAATTGAACGAACTCTTGATATACTGCCGTTTCCTTATGAATAAGCTCTAAAGCATCTTCATACGACTCTAATTGAATAAGACCTGAAAGCGTATACAATAAATTGTTATATTCGTGCGTTTGCGCCCGCAATGCCTCTGTATACTGCCGTGTTTGAGATAATTCCGCTGTTAATTGATCCATCTCAGATTTCAGACGTAAACTGGATACTACACCAGTTACTTTATGATTAACTTTAATAGGTAGGCGATTGGCAATAACATCCTGCCCCTTTATATTTAATTGGCGATCAAATTGTTCTTCTCCGGTTTGAAGCACATCCAGTATCGATGAATTAGGAATAACATCTAAAATAAATTCTCCCATTATATTTTGTTGTTTATCTAAAGAAAGGATATCGTATGCCGCTTGATTTACTAAACTAACCATTCCATTTTTATCGATTACTACAATCCCTTCACGTACAGATTGAATAACTGTACTATGCTCCTCGTATAAAGATGAAATTTCTTCTGGCTCCATTCCAAACATCATCCGCTTAATACTTTTTGCTAAATATACAGAGCCTATTATCCCAATTAACAGACCTGTTATTGTAATCCAAAACACACGCTTTCCATACACTTCTATCGCTCCATGAATATCATCCATTGAAAAACCAACAGATACTACACCAATAATTTCATTATCCTGATTACGAATCGGGACTTTTCCGCGTAGTGAAGGCCCTAATGATCCCGTTGCTTTCGAAACATAAGATTCCCCTTCTAATAGAACCCCTTCATTATCTCCGCCAACCATTCTCTCTCCAATTTTATCTCGCTTAGGATGCGCATAACGAATACCATCTTTATTTCCAACTACAATAAAATCAGCATCTGTTTCGATTCGAATTTTTTCTGCAATTGGCTGAATAATAGAAGCTGGATTTTCTTTTTGAAAAGCTTCCCCGATTTCCGGTATAGCAGCAACTGTTTTCGCAACATACAGCGCTCTTTTTCCGATTTGGTCTTCTACTGTTTCAGATAATATGTAGTAAAATAAATAACTCGTTAACAGCAGTACAACAAGAATAAGTGTACTAATAGTTAATGTAATTCTCGGTTGCAGTTTCAATTTCTTCAATTTCAAAATCATTCCCCTAACATCAATGAAGATAGAATTTAAAGAAAATACAGTCTTTTGTTTTCGTATTTAATCATAACACGATTACTATATATTTCTTCACTTTATCTCATTACCGTTGCCATAAAAAAGAAACGAAGTAAAATGATTACCTCGTTTCTTAACACTTGCCTCTTATACTTTAAACTTGCCAATCATCCCTTGTAATTCTTCCGCCATTTGCGATAGATGAACTGCTGCTGCATTTATTTCATCTACTGAAGCTAATTGCTCTTCAGAAGAGCCCGCGATATTTTGGACGCTTGCTGCGTTTTCTTCAATCGTTGCTGCAATTTCATTAATAGATGCACTTACTTGTTTTGCATCTACCGTCATTTGCTTCGCTACTTCTACCATACTATCAATTTGTACTACTGTATCATTTGTAGATTTCAATATTTCTACAAAGCTTTTCTTCGTTTCATTTGCAACTACAAGCCCTGATTGTACCTCTGTCCCAACTTGATTCATAGAGCTTACTGTTTCTTTTATATCAAATTGTATCTCTTTCACTAGCTTATCAATTTCCGTAGAAGATTGTCCCGATTGTTCTGCTAATTTCCGTACTTCATCGGCTACAATTGCAAAACCTCTTCCTTGTTCCCCAGCTCTTGCAGCCTCAATTGCAGCATTTAATGCTAATAAGTTTGTCTGCTCTGCAATATGTTGAATCACTTCAAGGATTGCTCCAATTTGTTTCGACTTATCATCTAATAAAACAATGACTTTATCTGACTTTGAAACAGACTCATGAATTAATTGCATTTGATTCACAGTTTGCTCAACTAACTTTCCACCATCTTCAGCTTTTTTCTTCGTATACATAGAGGCTGTAGATACTAATGAAGAACTATCTGCAACACGCTGAACTCCTTCTGTAACTTCTTCTAATAATGTTGCTCCTTCTTCAACTTCTCTCGTTTGTATTTCAGCCCCACTCGATACTTGCTCTATCGCCTGTGTAATTTGTTCCGTTGCTTCACTTGTCTGCTTCATGCTAGCTGTTAATTCTTCTGAAGATGCTGCTACATGACTTGCTGAAATATTTATATTTGAAATGACATTATGTAATGATAATGCCATCTCGTTAAAGCTTTCTCCTAACTGCCCAATTTCATCTTTAGAATGAACTGTAATTGATTCTGTTAAATCACCTTCACTAATTTTTTTCGATGATATTACAAGTTGTTTTAACGGTTTAATAATAGAAGCAATTATAAAGTAAATTAAAACCCCGCCGATCATTAATGAAATACCAATAACAGTTATCGTTTTATAGAAAATAGGCTCCGCCGCTTGAATAATTTCTTTTGAAGGCATAATTCCTGCTATTTTCCATCCAGTTTTCTTACTCGTTTTAAAAGTAATATTACGATCTTCACCATCTAATGAATAATGAAAATCACCAGCTTCCTGTTTATAAAATTCCTTACTAAGTTTCTCTTCTAATTTCTCTCCTGGCTTCAGTGTCGGGTGTGCGACTACATTTTTATCTTGATCAAATATCGCTACATACCCTTCCTTACCGATATTAACCATCTTAGAAGTAGTTACAATATCATTGATAATTAAGTCAATCCCGAGAACACCACTTTTATCTTCGTTTTGTTTTGCTAGTGTAATAACAATATTCCCTGTCGTTTTTGACTTATATGGAGCAGTTACAATCACTTCTCCGCTTTTTTTCACTGCCTCTTTATACCAATCTCTTTCTGTAGGATTATATCCTTCGGGCATTTGAATAGCTGGTGATTGAATAAATTGTCCATTGCTAGATCCTGTATAGATCGCTTCCATTTCTGGATGTAATTTATTATATTCTTCTAGTTTATTTTGGATGTTTTGAATTTGATCCGCTTGGTAACTTGATTGTGTAAATAATTTTGTAAAATAAGTTGCATCTACTTTTTTACTATCCAATTCCTTATTAATTACATTATCCAAAATTTTTATATTATCTTTCGCCGATTTTAAAATCGTTTCATTAAAATTTGTTTTCGCCTGCTGATAAGACGTCCAACCAATTACAATACTTGGAAGAATTAAAATAATAATAAATGATACAAGTAACTTTGTTTTTAAGCTTCTACTCCTTAATTTTCCTTGAAACATATTCCTACCCCTCCATACCGTTTTAAATGCAATTAATTTACATTTAATCTCTTTATACAAATCATACGATTTAAATGTATTGATGAGACCCTCTTTCTCTTTTCCCTCATCTTTCTCTACATTTAAAGTATTGTTACATACCTTTTTCATTCTATAGAATTTAAATAATTAAAACAATATATAAAAATGTACATTATTCGAAATATTACATTTCACGAAAGAACCTCTAGTATCCCATTTACTAGAGGTTCTTTTCATCTTGCTATTCTTTATCTTTGTTTATTTCTTCTCATCTTCTACTACTGATACTACAGGTTTATCATTTGATAGTTGTTGCACGGCACCTTTTCCAGCGAATCCTTCTAGTAATTCTTTTAAATCAATGCCAGAAGAAGCTTTTAACGTTTCTTGCATTGTTGCCATTAAATCAGTCGCATAGCCTGCAACCTTACCGGCACCGCTATTCTTACCACCGCCGCCTGTATCAACAACTGTAATTTTATCAATATTGCTAAGTGGACTTGCGATTTCTTTCGCATAACTTGGAAGCATTTTTAGAACCATATCCATAATTGCCGCTTGCCCATATAATTCAAATGCTTCTGCAATTTTTTGTTTCGCTTCTGCTTCTGCTAAACCTTTTAACCTAATAACATCTGCTTCCGCTGTACCTTGCGCTTTTTGTACTTCCGCTTTCGCTTGACCTTGCGCTTTTTCAATTTCTGCTTTTGCTAAACCTTCTACACGTACTTCTTCTGCACGTGCTCTTGCTTCTGCTTCAATTTTATATTGATCCGCATCTGCTTTTTTCATTTGTTTTACTTTTTCCGCTTCGGCTGATTGTTCAACAGCATAGCGATCTGCATCTGCCTTTTTCTTTACTTCTGCATCGTATTGCTTTTCACGACGCGCAATCTCTTTTTCTTCTAACTCAATTTGCTTTTCACGCTCAATGATTTTAACTCGCATTTGCTCTTCTGTAACACCTTGTTGCGCTTTCGCTTGTTGTAATTCATAAGAAAGATCTGCATCTGCGCGAGCTTGTTCTTGGTCTCTCTTATAAGATTGTACTTTTAATTCCTTATGCTTTTCAGCTTCAGCAATTTGTGCATCACGTTGATATTCTGCTTCTTTTGCTTCTTTCTCAGCACGAGCTTTTTCAATTCGCGCTTCTTTTTCACGCTCTGCATTTGCAACTGTTGCATCACGCTTAACCATTGCAATTTGCGGCTGACCAAGTGCATCTAAGTAACCGTTTTTATCCATTATTTCTTTAATTGTAAAGGAAACGATGCGAAGTCCCATCTTCTTCAAATCAGTAGAAGCCACTTCATGCACCTTTTGTGCGAATTGCTCTCTATTACTATAAGCATCTTCTACTGTCATAGAAGATAAAATAGCACGTAGATGCCCTTCTAAAACTTCTTTTGCTTCTACTTTTAACTCTTCCGTTTCTTTTCCTAAATATTGTTCAGCTGCTGTAGAAACTTCTTCAATTGTCGATCCTACTTTAATAATAGAAACACCGTTTACTGTAATCGGTACACCTTGTTTCGTATACGTATCACGTGTTCCAACTTCTAATTTGTAGTTTAATAAGCTAAGAAGTTCTGCCCGTTGCATAATTGGAACAACGAAAGTACCACCACCGCGGATAATCTTAATCTTCTTTCCATCATCAGTGGTAACGACATTCTTTCCACCACCAAGCCAGTTCCCTGTTACAATTAATGCTTCGTCCGGGCCAACTGTACGATACTTCGTAATAAATACTAAAATGAGTAGAAGTAAAATTGCGAGTAAAACTCCACCGATAATTAATGGAATCGTCATGTAAATTCCCCCTTATAATTTTGGTTTTTTTAAAGAATAAGCGATGTTTTGTACAAGTAAAACACCATCTTGAACTCCCTCAATAATGACCTCGGTTCCTTGTGAAATATCTTTTTTCCCAATTGTTTTCGCTGGTATTGCATTACTTCCAAATTGGGATGAAATTAATACTTCTCCAAATCCTTCTTTCGGAATCGATATAATTACTTCTCCTTTTCGGCCAATAAATTCATCCATACGGTGCATTGTATTTTGCTCTGCCTCTGCAATTGGTTTTAAAATTAGTATTTTCATTATGAAAACACCGATAAAAGATATAGCAAATGAGCCACCAAAAGTAATAATGCTATTAAAGGAAAATAAATATTCTCCTATATAACTAAATCCACATAACATTGCAAAAAAACTAAGTAATAAAGTTACAACGGATACAGATCCGCCTCCAAAACTAAATATTGATTCAAAAATATCTCCAAAAAAGATATAAATAACAGTAAGTATAGTTGCAATTGTAAATCCGTATAAATAAATTGTTTCAAGTGGATAACCAAACAAGACCATTTCTTATCCCCCTTTCTTAAACAACCCTCTTTTTATTTGTATGAATCACCTCTTTCAAAGATTATTGTTCTTAATTTTCAGTTATTTACCTTTTAAAGAAAAACCTGTAAGGCAGGCCCCTAAAAAAGAACAGGAGAAACCTATTGTGACAGGCTCCTCCTAGTAAATAACCGATATATTGTATATCTATATAATATACTATTTTCCACAAAAAGTAAAGTTAAACATACATTGGAAGAGTACTTATTTTACTGATAATGCGTATGTTCCATCGCCATTATCATATTTATATACATACAAGTAATACTTACCTGGTTTTGCATTAAATTTTGCTTCTATACGATTTCCATTAGCTTGACCGTAAGCTACGTAATTTTGCATATCTGATTCATGGTGAAGTACCCATGTCATCCCGATTCCATGCTCATTTAAAACAGAAATATCGATATCTTTCGCTGATGCTACATTAAATGTATAAACATCGGTGTGATCCCCGCCGATAAGGCTACCTTTTATAGTAGTGTTCAGCCCGATACGATTTGCTTCCTCTGGACGATTATTTGGTTCAGATTCTGTTAAACTCCCATCTTTAATCGTAACAGTTGTCTCGCTTCTACTCTCTTTTCCTTTATCATCTTTTACTCTTAACGCTACTTTATAAGTTCCTTCTCTTTCATATGCATGTACTGGATTAACTTCTGTACTTGTTCTTCCGTCTCCAAACTCCCATGAATAAGAAACGATTTTTCCATCTTCGTCGTTTGAGCCATCACTTTTGAATTGAATTCCTTCTTTTACAAGCCCATTATAAGGACCGTTTATATTAACTGTCGGAGCTTTATTTTCTCCGTCATCTTTTGCGATACCATGAAAGACTACATCATATTCAAATTGATTGAAACTATTCACACGGTAATTGACGAAATATGCTGTAACCGTTTTGTAGCCGCTCCATTCTTTTTGCGCCAATTGTTCTAAAGCTTCATTTACTCTTTTACTCATTGCTTTCCAGTCTTCTGATTCACCTTTTGTTACACTACCTGTAAACGTACCTTCTAATGTAAATGTATTAAAGAATTGAGACTCATGTTTTGTCATTTTTGTATCTTTCATAGACAACGTCTCACTAATTTCTTTCTTCACTTCTGTTAACGATTTTGGTGCATGTTCAGTTAAATAATCATCTGCTACTTCCGGCACATTATACTTATCTTGATTATCAATTAACTGCTGCATATAAGCTTGGTACTCTTTATTTAACTTCGGATCTTTACTTAAAGTTTCACGATATGTATCGTAATTTTTCACGTCATTCGCACGAATTAAATCTTGAATTTTATCAAATGTTTCAAATTGATGTGTATACAAGTAAGACTGCAACGCAAACGAGTAGTTATAGAAATCCCAAGAACCATATTTAGCAAATAGTGTACGCTCTGCTGTATAACGGCTTGCAGGATCAGATGATAATCCACTAATGATGCTCTTTCTCGGTACTACATTATTTGTACGAGTAGATCCTGCGAAAAATTCTGCATTCCCTTCTTGGAACCAAGTTAATCTTTCATTTTGATACATATCTCCTCTTCCAAATAAACCGGGAACTTCATATCTCCCTTGAAGATAATGAGTAAACTCATGACGGAATAACTCTTCTAAACTATAAATACTTTGCTCTGGCGTACGCTCATATGTAAAGAATGTACCTGTCTCTTCAATATAAATTCCACCGTTGTTTGTTTCATATCCATACAATTGTCTATTTAACTGATATTCATCCGGAGTATTATAAATTACTATCGTTAATACGTCGTCTGCATTACCTTGTTCTAAAGCTTTATCATTACCGATTACACGGTGATATTGAGCCTTTACTTCCTTCGCAGCCCAATATAATCTCTTAATTTTTTCTTCTGACACTTTATCCCCAGTTTTAAATACAATAGATCCATCGTCGAATGTATACGTTTTTGGTAAGTATTGCTCCTTGCCTTCTTTACGTATCTTCTCTAAATCTACCGTATTCCCGCTATAATCTTTCCCATTATAGTTTGTTGTAATTTGTTCTACCGCAACAAAATAAGGTTCGCTTAAACGTGGATACATATGCATTGCTTGTGTAACAACCTCTAATCCTTTATTTGGATTGCTATGAAACTTCCCTAAACGGCTAGCAAAATAAATTCCATTATTAACGAGCCATTTATTTTCTGGCGTTACTTCATTTAGAAGAGCAATACGATTTATTTCATTAATAAACCCATCTACTTTTCCATACCACATCGTTTCATTCGCTTCTTTACGAGCCTCATTTAAGTAAGACTGTATATCATAATCAATGCCTTGCATCATATCGTACACAGCTTGTCCTTTCATACGATCGTCTACATATGCATTAAAATTATCATTATATTGTTTTAAAATATTCGATGCGTATTGCACCGTTTCAACATCACTTGATGCATTACTAATTAATTTACCGTATGCAGATACGACTGTATCTTGTTCAACTGTACCAAGCTTAAAGTTTGGATTTTTTGCGATTGCTTTTAAAGCAGGTAAACATTTATCCTGGAAGCTTCTCTCATTTAAATCGCTTAATTCGTTATTATAAAATGCAAGATAAAAAGCTGAACGTAACACTTCAGTAAACGTTTGAATTCCTTTTGAATCATCTTTCGTAAATGAATTCCCTCTATGAGCTAATTCATCTATAATGACTTGCATTTTTCCTTTATCTTTATAAAAAGCCTTTGCATCTTCATTAAACTGGAATAAGTCTGTAATTTGGTGCCACTTAATACTGCCTAACGTTTCAACTAATTCTTGATCATTCATTTTGTTTAAATCAGCCATTGAATAGCTTTCTTTAATTTGCTTTACTTCTGAACTTTTCATAATAGATGCTGGTCGCTGTGAAAAATCTCCTACTTTTAAACGTTCTTGAAATGATAATGTTTCCTCGGCTTTAGAAGCGTGTCCGATCTCATCTACTGGTTTTTCAATTCCAACTGGTTTCGAATGCAATACATTATACGGTACCTTTTCTTCTGCTGATACATTCGTTTGAATTGCTCCGAGCGATAGCGCCATTGTACTAATACTAAGCAACACTTTATTGATCTTTGATTTCTTGTTCATATTATTGCCCCCCTATTTATATATTCCATTCAAGAAATTAACATATTATCTGGATGAAATGATATAAAATGCAATATTTCATATTATTTCTTCATACATTTTGAACATATAGTGAACGAAAGGGACTTACAGTTTCCGCTACAGTTGCTCCATTATTTAAGCGATCGAAACATCCTCGTATCAATATCCTTCCCCTATTCAAAAAGACCTTATCATAAGCATATTTCAACATGAAATTGCTATGACAAGGTCTTCTCAGAAACTCATATAATCATTTTATATAATAATAAGATAAAACGTTTTTTATTTCTTAAATAATCTCTTTCTAAATACAAACATACTTAGTGCTGAAAGAACAAGTGCTAATCCAGAAAATAAAGTCGATGTGTTAGCTTGACCACCAGTTGCTGCTAAAGACTTCTGATTTTCTTCTTGCTTATTAGCATGTTGTTTATTTGAATCTTTTTCTTTCGTACTCTCTTGTCCTACCACTTTCACTGGCCCGACTTGATTATCCCCTTTTGGCTCTTGATCCAATCCAGTTGTTGATTCTTTTACCTCTTCTTTTGTACCTTCAACTTCTTTCGTTGGCTCTTTCACTTCTTCTTTTGTTTCTCCAACTTCTTTTGCTGGTTCTTTCACTTCTTCTTTTGTACCTTCAACTTCTTTTGCTGGTTCTTTCACTTCTTCTTTTGTACCTTCAACTTCTTTCGTTGGCTCTTTCACTTCTTCTTTTGTTTCTCCAACTTCTTTCGTTGGCTCTTTCATTTCTTCTTTTGTTTCTCCATCTTCTTTTGTTGGTTCTTTTACTTCTTCTTTTGGCCCCTCAACTTCTACTGTTGGCTCTTTTACTTCTTCTTTCGCTTCTTTCGTTGGTTCTTTCACTTCTTCTTTTGTACCTTCAACTTCTTTTGCTGGTTCTTTCACTTCTTCTTTTGGCCCCTCAACTTCTACTGTTGGCTCTTTTACTTCTTCTTTCGCTTCTTTCGTTGGTTCTTTCACTTCTTCTTTCGTTTCTTCTTTTACTTCTTCTTTTGCTTCTTCACCTTTTACTGTTGGCTCTTTTATTTCTTCTTTTTCTTCCAGTTTCTCTACTATATTCTGTATAACTTCACCACTAAACCATATACCAAGCCCGTAATACTCCGTTCCATCAAAAATAAAATCGTATTTCTTTTCTCCTGGAGTACTCCATACGATTGTACCCTCGTCCTCATTAAATGTGCCACTCTCACTTTTTAATGTAATATTCTCAAGCGGTTCCCCCTCCACATCATATACAGGGATTTTCACTTTTTGATTTACTTGTGCGTCATCTAAAAAAAATTTTTGCCTTCTAATATCGATTGTTGACCATTGAGACAATTGTATAATCGGTCTTATATCCTGAATCTCATTTCCAGGAAGTTTTAAGCTAATTAAATCTAACATCGAAGCAAAGATTGATATATCCTTAATCCGATTATCTGATAAATTTAACCATTGTAAATTTTTCAATTTACTTAATGGTTCAATATCCACTACTTGATTCCCTATTAGTTCTAGTTCATTCAACATACTTATTTCACTAATTGCTTCTACACTACTAATTTCATTATCATTTAATATTAATACGGATAGGTTTTTTAATTCTTGTATTCCTTGTATAGTATCGTTATTAATTTTATTATTTGAGGCCGTTAATTTTTTCAATGAATTGATTTTAAATAATGGTTCAATATTTTTCACATTATTATTGCTTATATTTAATTTCTCCAACTTCTCTAGTTTAGAAAATGGTTCGATATTTTCGATTTGATTATGTGCTAAACTTACAGATTTCAAACTTCTCAAATTCGAGATAAATGCTATATTTTTCAGCTCTAAGTTTTCTAACTCTAAACTTTCTAAATTCGACATAAACGCTATGCCAGAGACATCTTTTATATCATTACCCTGCCCATTAGTTATCTTAAATGTTTTAATCTTTAATAAATCCTCTTTCGTAATCGGGGCTTCTAAATCAGTTCTATTCAAATTATTTTTATTAATATATCGTTGTAATTCCTTGTCTTGAACAACATTCGTCCCCTCTTGATTTTTAACTATTTTTTGAATAACAGTTCCATTAAAACGTAATTTATTCTCTGAAGAACCTGTTTCTAAATTAAACTCATATGATTTTTCTCCAGGGCTGTCCCATTTTACAGAACCATTATTTTGTGTTCCCCCCTCGCTGATCCATTTAATACTTTGAAGAGATTCGCCATTTAAATCGTATATAGGAATTTTACTATCTTCATTTACTACGCCTTCATTCAAAAAGATTTTTTGTCTGTGAACTTGAACGACAAAACGCTTTCCAAACTCTTGAATAGGTCTTACATCAGAAATTTCATTTGAACTTAAATTAAGTTCGTATAAATTAGTTAGCCCACTAAGTGATGAAACATCCGAAATATAATTTTCTTCTAAATCAAGTGATTGTAATTTTTTCATTTTAGCTAGCGGTGTAATATCTGTAATTTCTGCATCACTCACTGCAAGCTTAGTAAGGCTCTCCATTTTACTAATAGATTCAAGATTAGTAATGTTATTATTTCCAATCGATAGTTCCTTTACTTTATTTAAATGTTCCATTCCTGTTAAATCACTAATATTATTATTAGCCACATACAAATTACCTAGAGACGCCATTGTAAATAGCGGTGTAATATCTTCAATCTTATTACCAATTAAATCTAATACTCTAACTTTGCTCAATTTACTTAATGGCTTCAAATCAGTAATTTGATTATTTCTTAAATAAAGATCTTGAATTTTATTCAGCCCAGCAATTGGTTCAATATTTTCAATTTGATTAGAGTAAAGATCTAAAAACTTCAAATTATTCAAATTAGCAATTGGAGATAAATCACTCACTTCAGATTCATGCAATCTGAATTTCTCCAAATTTACCATATGCTCTAAACCAGCTAAATTATTAATCCCCTTTCCGACATATACCTCTAGTTCTTTAATTTGTAGTGCATCGACTTTCGTTATTGGTGTATTTATATCTTTTCGACCTAAAGTATTTTTATTAATGTATTGTTGTAACTTTTTATCCACTACTATATTTTTTGTTTCTTCTTTTTGTTCTTCTTTATTTTCCTTTTGATCTTTTGGAACATTGTTTTCTAGATTTAACGCATTTACTTCAAACTGCACCTGGTACTTATTATCATAGGCCATTGTCGGAATATAAATATGCATTTGCATATTATATCTTTGTCCTAATTCTCCAATCTCAAACTGAATAACCTTTGTCCCATTTTTCTTTTTGTCTTCCGATAATACTTTCACATCATGAAAAACACCCAGGTTTTGACCATCTTCTGTTTTAAGATACTGGAAAAAATCACTATCATTTAACGTGGCAGTTATAATTTTTCTTCCATTCTCAATAGTTAACTTCGGATTTTTTATATAAACAGCTGCTAACGATTCTTCATTCGTTTTATCTTTATACGCTTTAATAACAGCATCATATGTACCATCCTCTAAAGCATATCCCTTTTTATTAGCCTCAATTGCTACCGCTGCTAAAGCAGGTGTTGAATACGTAGCAAACGGTAGCGCTAAAGCTGCCGCCACTAACATCGCATTTATATGTCTTCTTTTATTTTTTTTCAACTTTACATCTCCTCCAAAATATATAAATCAAAATGTAATCATTTCTCGAATAAATGATAATGATTTTCATTTTCAATATCAACTAGCAATATAAATATTTCGCAAAAATTTCTTTAAAATTTCACAAAAAAATAACCCCTTTTACAAGGGGTTATGCCATTTTTTCTCCTGATTCTTCTTTAAAAAAGCTCTTCATCGCATGAAATACATCTGCTTTTTGTTTTAAAATATAGTACCTAAAGTTTTCATCTTTAATATTTTTATATGCTGACATAAGCGTACTGTGGCGGTTGTACTGGTTCACTTCCCCATACCCAAACATATTACACTTCTTCATCAACTCTTCCACAAGCTTTACACATCTCGCATTATCCGAAGTTAAATTATCACCATCTGAAAAGTGGAATGGATAAATATTATAGCGATCTGGTGAATATTTATTATCGATTAACTCAAGTGCTTTTTTGTACACAGAAGAACAGATCGTTCCACCACTTTCTCCTTTTGAGAAAAATTCTTCTTCTGTAACGACCTTCGCTTCCGTATGATGGGCAATAAACTCAATGTCTACGGTTTCATACTTTGTGCGTAAAAATCTTGTCATCCAGAAAAAGAAGCTACGTGCCATATACTTCTCCCATATCCCCATCGATCCACTCGTATCCATCATCGCTAATACAACAGCTTTTGAATCTGGCTTTAACACTTCATTCCAAGTGCGGAACTTTAAATCCTCTTGGTGAATTGGATGGAAAGATGCTTTACCACGCATTGCATTTCGTTTATATGCAGATATCATCGTCCGTTTCTTATCAATATTTCCCCATAATCCTGTTTTTCTAATATCATTAAATTCAATATGTTCAATCCGGTTTTCATCCATTTCTTTTCTCTTTAAATTAGGCAGCTCTAACTCTTTGAAAAACGCTTGCTCCAATTCTAAAATTGAGACTTCTGCTTCATAATAATCTTCTCCAGCTGCATCTCCTGCCCCTTGCCCTTTTCCTGGTCCCTTCTGCTTTTGACCACCTGATCCATCTCTTGCAACAACATCACCAACTTTGCTGTCACCGTTTCCTTGCCCAACGTGTTTGTTTTTATCATAATTGTATCTAATCTTATATTCATCTAAAGAACGAATCGGTATTTTCACAACATCCTTGCCATTAGACATAACTATACTTTCTTCTGTTACAAGGTCTGGTAAATTATTTTTGATTGCCTCCTGCACTTTTTCTTGATGGCGTTGTTGGTCGTCATATCCTTTGCGATGGAGGGACCAGTTTTCCTGTGAAATCGTGTAATTTGGTTGGTTTTCTTCGCTCATTCCTTTCCCTCCTTACTGTAATTGTCTTCCTCTATGAACAGCAATCTATAATTTTATTTTCTAGTGTGCGTAACTAGAATATTTGAAAAATAACTGTTCATCGAAAATCATCCCATAAACATATATAGCGTTTTTCATACAATACTCCGAGCATCCTAAACAAAATTTTGCCACTCACATAATAGAAAGAAACATTCAGCCGTTGATAAGAAAGAAACACAATGCATTGTTGCACACATTTTCGTTTTGCAACATATTGTATTGTGTTGGCTTTTTTGTATGAATGGTTGGTTACTCTATCATATGCATATTGTAAAAATAATTGACAAGAAATTCATAAAATCGCATCTTAATTTATTATATTCGGACAAGCTATGACATTTTTTACAAATATCAATAGATAACAAAACGCCGTCCCAAGAATAAGAGACAGCGTTTTGTTATCAAACTATCGATTTAACAAACTACCTACATATCGTAACAATTCATTCGCAGATGAAGAATTATAGCCATGCTCATCAATTAAGCGTGCAACAACATCATTGATTTTCTTAAGCTGATTTTCGTCTGGTGTTTTCGTTGATGTTGTAATTTTCACTATATCTTTTAAATCGGCAAATAGTTTTTTCTGAATCGCTTCACGAAGACGTTCGTGTGAATTATAATCAAAGCGTTTCCCTTTACGTGCATAAGCAGAAATGCGAATTAAAATTTCTTCACGGAATGCCTTTTTAGCATTTTCTGAAATTCCAATTTGCTCTTCAATCGAACGCATAAGTTTTTCATCTGGGCTCATTTCTTCACCAGTTAACGGATCACGTAATTTTGATTTATTGCAGTATGCTTCGACGTTATCTAAGTAATTATCCATAAGTGTCTTAGCTGATTCTTCGTATGAATAAACAAATGCTTTTTGTACTTCTTTCTTAGCAATTTCATCGTATTCTTTTCTCGCTAATGAGATGAAATTCATATAGCGCTCTCGGTCCTCACTACTAATTGACGGGTGCTGATCCAATCCGTCTTTTAACGATCTCAGTACATCTAGTGCATTAATAGATGGTACCTCTTTTCGAATAATTGTAGAAGAAATTCGGTTAATGACATAACGAGGGTCAATCCCCTTCATACCTTCATCTTGATATTCGCGTTGCAGTTCCTCTACATCAATCGTATTATATCCTTCTACCGTTTCTCCATCATATAAACGCATCTTTTTAATTAAATCAATATCTGGACGCTTCGGGTCTTTTAAACGAGTTAAAATAGTGAACATTGCTGCAACGCGAAGTGTATGCGGTGCAATATGAACATTGGACACATCACTTTCACGAATCATTTTTTCATAAATATGTTCTTCTTCACTAACCCGTAAATTATATGGAACCGGCATTACAATAATTCGTGAATGCAATGCTTCATTTTTCTTATTTGCTATGAAGGAACGATACTCTGTTTCATTTGTATGCGCTACAATTAATTCATCTGCTGAAATAAGCGCAAATCTTCCTGCTTTAAAATTCCCTTCTTGTGTAAGCGATAGTAAATGCCATAAAAATTTCTCATCACATTTTAACATCTCTTGGAATTCCATCATGCCGCGGTTCGCCTTATTTAATTCTCCATCAAATCGATATGCACGAGGATCTGATTCCGAACCGTATTCTGCAATTGTAGAAAAGTCTAGACTACCTGTTAAATCGGCAATATCTTGTGATTTTGGATCAGAAGGACTAAATGTACCAATTCCTGTACGGCGATCTTCAGAGAAGAAAATACGCTCTACAACTACATCCTCAATTCTTGACCCGTATTCTTGCTCTAGACGCATAACATTTAATGGTGATAAATTCCCTTCAATCCTTACTCCATATTCATCAAAGAAATCATTCCGTAAATGCTGTGGAATTAAATGAAGTGGATCTTCATGCATTGGGCATCCTTTTATTGCAAAAATCGCTCCACGATCTGTTCGTGAATATGTTTCTAATCCTCGTTTCAACATCGTAACTAATGTTGATTTCCCCCCACTAACAGGCCCCATTAATAACAAAATACGTTTCCTAACATCTAATCGTTTTGCAGATGGATGAAAATATTCTTCCACAAGGCGTTCTAAAGCATCCTCTAATCCAAATAGCTGATTACTAAAGAAGTTATATTTTCTTCTACCATCAACTTCTTCAATTCCAGCATCTTTTATCATATTGTAAATGCGAGAGTGTGCTGTTTGAGCCACCCATGGTCTTTCTTTCACAAGCTCCAAATACTCCGCAAACGTACCTTCCCATTGTAAACGTTCTTCTGCTTCCCGATATTGTTCAATTTTCTTTAGAATATCCATTATAGCTCCTCCCCCATCTCCTTGTTCAATCGGATTATTATAAAAGGTATGCTAGGATGTCCTTAAACATTCTTTAAATCAAAACGAAATATATAATAGCGCAATAAAATTCTCTCCAAAATTCAAAGAAAATTCTGTATAATAAAGGTATTAAAGTTTTCACGCTGCTATTCATTGTAAATAAATTCTTTTCTTCTAGGAACCTTACATACATTTCGATTCACAAATAGGATTCGTAAACCGAAAAAGTAAGGGGGAAATTAGTATGAAGTTATTATTAATTTTAGGTGTATCACTCACATTTCTTACAGCTATTTTCACATCTGGTTATAACGATAAGCCAGGTACACAAAAAAAGTGATGTGCTTTTCAGCACATCACTTTTTTTCTTGTTTTTTATACACTATTTAAAATAAATATTTTCCACATCGTATATCGATAAAGGGCGATTATAAAAATAACCTTGTACGATTTTCACATTCTTTTCCTTTAAAAACTGTATTTGTTCCGCCTTTTCTACTCCTTCTGCAATCACATTTAACCCTAGAGTATGTGCTAAATGAATAATTGCAGCCGTAATATTCGTATCTCTTTCATCTTTATATATACCTTCCATAAAAGAACGATCAATTTTTAACGTATCAATCGGATATGTTTTTAAATAACTTAAAGATGAATATCCCGTTCCAAAGTCATCTAAATGAATCTTTAAATTTTGTTCTTTTAACTGCAGTAACACTCTTTTTGATACATCTTTATGTATAAGAGCCCCTTCTGTAACTTCTATTGCTAATAAATGAGGGGGAACGTTGTACTTATTTAAAGCACGTGTAATCATCTCTATTAATGTAATAGAACGAAAATGTCTAGCTGAAATATTAACTGCGATTGGTACAACCTCATATCCTTTATTTAACCATTCACGTATCTGTTCACAAACTTGATGTACTACCCATTCATCAAGTTTAATAATAAACCCTGTTCTTTCAGCAAGTGGGATAAATTGATTGGGCGAGACAAAACCTAGCTCCTTATTCTCCCACCTTATTAAGGCTTCCATACTGGCTATCTTTTCCGTTTCAATATTAATTTGAGGTTGATAATAGAGGGAAAATTCATTTTTCTCTATAGCACGATGTAACTGATTTTCTATTATAAACCTTTGTTCACGTTCACAATCTAATCCACTACAATAAAAATGATAATACCCTTTTCCTTTTTCCTTTGCTTTTTCCAAAGCTGCGTCGACTCTTTGGAAAAGCATTTTTTCATCCATTCCATCTTCTGGGGCCATTACAATCCCAATTGATGCACTCAAATAAACATCCTCTTCTTCTATTACAAAATGCCCACTAATTTTTTTTAATATTGTTTGTGCAACTTCCTCTACGTATTCTCTCGTTATATTTTCTATTAACATAACAAATTGATCATCATGTTCTCTAAATAAATGCATATCTTCTATTTTTAGATCTCGTAAGCATTCAGTAACTTTTTTTAAGACTTGATCCCCTTCTTTATGACCAAATGTATCATTAATAAGGTGAAATTCATCCAAATCTATAAAAACCAATGCGAATTCTTTATTCTCAGCTAAAAATTCATTTAGCTTATTTGTGCATGATATTCTATTCATTAACCCCGTTAACTGATCGAAGTAAGCTAAATATTCTGTTTTCATCTCATTTAATACTTGCCTCGTAACATCCCTCGTAACAATGTACACCCCGACGATTTCACTATTCACAATAATGGGGATTGTCCTCACGGAAATATAAAGTTCATATCCTTCTTTATGAATATATTTCTTTGCAACAATTTGTTTTGCTCTTCCCTGTAAAGCATTTTTAAATATAATTTGAAAAGTTTTTTCATATTCTTTATTTATAAACTGACAAATAAATTGGTCCTTTAACTCTTCATATCGATACCCAAAAATTTCATAAGTCGCTGGATTTGCATATGTAATTCTTCCAATAGAATCTACAGATATAATGGAATCATTATTATATTCTAGTAATGACTTAAATAACATTTGTTTTTCTTCTATTTCCACTTTTTTCTTAACCTGTGCTGTAATATCTCTAGTAATACAAATAATAAACTGACATGTTCCATTTACATCGCATACTGGATTAAGTGAAGATTCATAATGTATATCACCAGTTGGCAAACTAATTACATCACAAAATGTAATTGCTCTCGCTTCTCTCATTACCTTTGCATAGTGTCCTTGCAATAACCTTGCCGTATCTTCTGGTAATACTTCTGCAAAAGTTTTCCCATAACATTCTTTCCCTAGCCTGGCGTGATTCATTCCTATTTTATTCACATAAATATATTTAAAAGTTTCATCATCAATAACTTTCACAATAAACACTAAATCTTGAATAGCATGTAACAATCCCTGTCTTACTAAATCCATATCTATCATACTTAAAAAGGTATTTTGATTATTATATTGTTCCTTCATATTTATCTCAACCCGTCTTATCTATTTTTATTCATATATCTCATTCTATATGAATATGTACCTTTTTTAAAATGTATGATTACATATTTTTTTTAAAAATAAAAAAGCCGCCAAATGGCGACTTTTAATACACGATTTCTAAATCTAATCCTGGATAATTTTGTTGACGGAACGCTTCATAAATTAAAATTGCTGCTGTATTAGATAAATTTAATGAACGTACTTTATCCGTCATTGGAATACGTAAACAATGATCGAAGTTTTCTTCAATTACATTAGCTGGTAATCCATTTGTTTCTCTTCCAAATACGAAATAGTAATCCTTCTCACGTTTGCTATAATCAAATGCTGTATGAGCTTTCTCGCCATACTTTGTTAAATAAAAGAATTCACCATCTTTATTTTTCTCATAAAATTCTTCGATTGAATCATAATACGTAACTTTTACGTGCTGCCAATAATCTAATCCTGCACGCTTTAACATTTTGTCATCCGTTGAAAATCCAAGCGGTCTAATCAAATGTAATTCTGTTCCAGTTGCTGCACAAGTACGTGCAATATTTCCTGTATTTGCTGGAATTTCTGGTTGATATAAAACAACATGTACTCCCACGCGATATTCACCTCTATTTTTTATCTACTACGTATTATACCACTTGAACGAAAAATCTCTACCCATTAATAATATGAAAGAATTTATATTTCATTTGTGGTGTATATTTACTAGAATCTTCATAGTTCCAATAACGCCTGCGGCTATTCGCTGAATGTGCATTTACAAGCGGCATACCATCTGCGTCTTTTGCTACTACAATTGTCGTATGATTCCACCTACCATCATCCTCAAAATCATACGCAATTACATCGCCAAGAATAAGGTCTTCTGGCCTTTCTACTGCTTCTGCTCGAAGCCCTGTTGTAGCACCTGACAAATACCAATAAAAAGAGTGCGCTACAGCCCAGCTCCAACTCCACTGGTTTCCCCTTTGCCACCACCCTTTACGAATGTTAGGATGTCCATTCATTGGTACTTCTCCAGTATGCAGACATTGTGAAATGAAATTTGTACAATTATCCGGAAAATTACGGTATGCAGAATTGCGATCATCCCACCAACGCTCTGCATATTTCACTGCCTCTAAACGATTATATTGATATGAACCGTATTTTTCTTTCGTGACTTCCCGTTCTAACGTTTCACCTATTCCTATTTCTTCTGACACTTCGAGAGCATAATCATCTATTATACAACTATTTTTTAAACAAACTCGTCGTTTTAATTGTTCCTCTTCGATATAAAATAATTCTTTATGCTTAATTAAATATTTCAAGTGTATTTGATAATCAATTTCTTGATGCTCATTACTATTTAATTGTCTAACGAAAGAAATATCTGCAGTTGCTTTCACTATATGTGCACTACGCTTTTGAAACAATTGTTTCTTTCTCTGTACCATTTGTAACAAATCTACTGCAATACCATCTACATCTGTTCGTTTCTCTGTTATATATGCTAAAAACTGTTGCACTTGCTTTTCAATATTCGCTTTTACAACCATTTCGTCTCCCTCCCATATTACAATATGAAAAAGGGAGATATTATCTACTCTTTTTTCTGTGCTAACAATTCAAGTCCACGATTCATTTCATGAAGAACCTCTTCATCTTTCTCACGTTCCATCGCTTTTTCAATCGCTTCTCCTACTCCATCTCCACCAATTTTCCCAAGTGCCCATGCTGCTGTTCCTCGAAGTACTGGTCTTGGATCATCTTTCATAACACCGATTAAATCAGGAATTGCTGCTGTTTCTTTAAAATGTGCAAGTGCTAAAATAGCATTTCGTTGCAATGGTTTTTTACCTCTCCATGAACCAGACATAATTCCATACTTCTCTTTAAAATCACGATTACTAATTGTTAAAAGTGGTGTTAATAACGGTTTAACTAACTCAGGGTCAGGCTCCATTTCAGGATGGTTATGAAAATCCATTCCTTTATTTTTCGGACAAACAGTCTGACACGTATCACATCCATATATACGGTTTCCTATTTTATCGCGATATTCTTCAGGCAGAAACCCTTTTGTCTGTGTTAAAAATGCAATACATTTCTTCGAGTCCAACTGCCCACCTTGTACTAAAGCACCTGTAGGACAAATATCAATACATTTCGTACAACTTCCACATTGATCTTCTATTGGCCGATCAGGAGGGAATGGAATATTCGTAATCATTTCTCCTAAGTATACATACGAACCAAATTCCGGCGTAATAATAGCGCAGTTCTTACCACTCCATCCAATACCGGCACGCTCTGAAACAGCTCGATCACTTAGCTCCCCTGTATCAACCATTGATTTCACTTCTATATCCGGCAGCTTTTCGATTAAATACGCCTCTAACTTTTGCAAACGATCTCGTAGAACAAGGTGATAATCTTGGCCCCAAGAAGCACGGCAAAAAATCCCACGTCGTTCCCCTCGTTTACTTAATGGTGCATTTTTTAATTTTGAAGGGTATGCTAAAGCAATCGCAATAATTGATTTCGCACCAGGTAACAATAGCTGTGGATTCGTTCTCTTCTCTATATCAGGCTCTTCGAATCCAGACTGATAATTCAATTGTTGTTGCTGGATTAGACGCTGCTTTAATTCCTCAAATGGTGAAGCACTGGCAAAACCTATTTTATCTATACCAATCGTTTGACTATACGCAATTACATCTTGCTTTAATTGTTCAAAGTCCATTTTCAATCGCCTCCACCGATGAATCCATCCCTTATGTAACGACTATATTGGTTATCAATTCACTTTTGGAATAATATTCTTCACTTCTATTTTCGCATACAATTATGATTTTCAAACATTAAAAAACGCAATGCTTCGTTTATCTTAGAAACGAAACACTGCGTTGATCACAATTTATTAGAAAAACATTAAATAAAATTTGGAGCGGGTGAAGAGAATCGAACTCTCGACCAGAGCTTGGAAGGCTCTTGTTTTACCACTAAACTACACCCGCAAATATGAAAAAAATATAAGATATTGAAATAACTTATGTAAAGTAGTATAGCATGTAAAAAAAATCGAAGCAAGAAATTTATCGAAAAAAGTCGAAAAAGTGATGAGATACCTCATCACTTTTTCAATTCTTTATCAATCGCCTTCTTCATACTATCGAAATCAGGGTTTGCAAGATTCCCATTTATATATACTGAAGGAGCACCTTGAACTTTTAATTTTTGAGCACGATCTGAATCTTTACGTACTTTGTCTTTCATTTCTTTACTGTGTAAATCTTTTTTAAACTGTTCTACATTAATTTTCGGAAGCTTTTCTTTCACAATATCAAGAAGTAATTCTTCTGTAATCCATTCTTCCGTATCTTTCTTTTGATTTTGATAAATCTCATCATAGAAAATCCAGAATGAATCTTGATCTTGTTTATAAATTGCTTCACCGGCAGCTGCACCTAAATCAGAGTCTTTTCCGATAAACGGGAAGTTAATAAAATATAACTGCACTTTACCTTTATCAATATACTCTTCTTTTAATCGTGGTAATACTGTTACATCCCAAGTACGACAAGCTGGACATTTAAAGTCTCCAAATTCAACTACCTTAACTGGAGCATCATCTTTCCCTAAAGATTGTTGCGTAGAATAAGCAAACATCTCATTCCCTTTATCTTTCTTGTCATTTATGATGCTATACACAATCGTCCCGATTACAATCAATACTGCGATAGAAAAAACTATACCAAGAGCCATGAGTTTGTTTGATGATTTCATATACATTCCTCTTTAATTTCATATTCTGTATACATCATTGTACACAATACACATAATATCAATACTTACATGGGTCACGCAATGAACACGCTCACATAAATTACAAAAATACAACGTTTGTGACAATATTGTGTCGCCTTTTGTCACAAATTATTAAAAAAAGAAGCTCCTATGTAGGAACTTCTTTTAACTTACTGCTTTTTCACGGGCATTTTTTAACATGGATTGCTCTGTTTTTATATCATGGCGAATTACTAATTTCTCACTAACTGCTTGCACATATTCATCATGATTTATATACCCTTCTTTCTCCATTAGCCTTAAAACTACATTCCGTCTCTCAACTGCTTTATCATAATTTTGTGCAGGTGAGTAATAAGCCGGTGCTTTTACTATAGCAGCCATCATTGCACTTTCAGCCAGTGTTAATTGATCCACTTTTTTACCGAAGTAAAGGTTTGCTGCTTTTTCAATCCCCCATGCGCCTTCTCCGTAGTAAATATTACTTACATACAATTTTAGTATCTCATCCTTTGTGAATGTACGTTCAATCTTTTTCGTATAAAAAATTTCTTTCCACTTACGGGAAAATGTACGTTCATTAGATAAGAAAGCATTTTTAGATAACTGCTGTGTAATCGTGCTTCCTCCTTGCACAACACCACCAGCTTTTATATTCTCAATAGACGCCCTGATAATCGCTATATAGTCTAAACCGTTATGATGATAAAATCTTTTATCTTCCGTCGCAATAAATGCGTGTGTTAATGATTCTGGCACCTCTAAATTAGCAGGTACATGCAATTTACTAATATCACTTCGCTCAATCATTACATTTCCAACGAATAATAATGCAAAACTTAACAATAATAATAATAATATAATGGCTTTATAAAGAAATTTAGTTAATGGATTTAATGCAACTTTTTGATGATAGTTCACTCTAGATAATACTCGTTCTTTCATCTCGAACACCTCTTTTCCACACAGCATATAACTCTTAATTTAAGAATACCTTGTTATAAAAGAATATCCCATCGATTTCTCTTACACCTACCTTACAACATTGTAAGGTGTAAAAATGTATTGTATCACAGTCCCTTTTTATCTACTATTCATATGAAATATTGAATATACATTTATTTATCACACTATTTATAGGAAGTAGGACTCTCCTTAATTTCACTTTATTCTTTTATTATATCAGTTTATACATTTATACTTTTAAACATCTAGCAATCTAATTATATACGATATATCACCATTATACAGAACGAATGTTCTATAAATCAATACTAGCTTTCGGATTATCTCGCTATTTGTGTGCAGTAAGAATTCTCCCTCAAAACTTGGCTAAAGCTAGGAAATTAGGTGGTAGTCCTGCTTCCTCCACCAATTATTAGCCTACACTTTATTATTGTGACCTTTTTCTGAAACAGTATACATAAAGAAAAGGTTAGCAATTTGAGATGTCCTCAAATAACTAACCAAAACTTTACAATCTTCCTATAAGATTATATGGCTGAACTTCCCATGTTTCGTATGGAATGAAATGCATTGCTTTCATCGCATCAAGTGTCCTTGATTTCATATGAGGACGCGTTATATACTCATCAATGTTCTCTTCGTTTAAAGCAACAAATTTAGCCTCTTGTATTTCTTCAGGTTGAATTTTTATTTCACCACTAACATATGCTACTTTAAAAACAACAGCTACAATATGCATAGAAGCATTATAATAAATCCCTGTAACTCCGATAGGCTTCACAGTTAATCCTGTTTCCTCCATTATTTCTCTGCAAACAGCTTGATCGAGCGCTTCCCCTTCTTCTACCTGTCCTCCAGGCATTTCCCACGTATCAGCTCGCCAGTGCACTTTCGTTAAAAGCACCTCATTCTTTTCATTTGTTAAATAACCTGCTACGGCAACAATATGCTTTGGTGTTTTATGTTCCACATTAAGACCTCCTAGAAATACGATTACTTCATATACACCCTATAACCATATTCCCTCTCTACAGCAATACACCTTTAATAATTCATCATCTTAATTAACTTCATAAAAAAAGACCCTGTCCATTAAAGGAAAGGATCTTCTGTCTTATATTATTCCCCTAAGTCTACGTTGTGGTAAACTTGCTGTACATCTTCTAAATCTTCTAATGCATCAACCATTTTTTCAAATTGTACTTGAGCATCTTCAGGAAGTTCTACATCACTTTGTGCAAGCATTGTTAATTCTGCAACTGTAAATTCTTCAACACCAGCACCTTTAAGTGCAGATTGTACTGAATGGAACTGATCAGGTTCAGCATAAACGATAACAGAATCTTCTTCTTCTAGAATGTCACGTGCATCTACATCTGCTTCCATTAAGATTTCAAGAACTTCATCTGATGTTTTACCTTCAAGACCGATAACAGCTGTCGCATCAAACATGTAAGCGACAGAACCGTTTACACCCATGTTACCACTGTTTTTGCTAAATGCAGCTCGTACATCTGCTGCAGTACGGTTTACGTTATTTGTCAGTGTATCTACAATTACCATAGATCCGTTTGGTCCAAAGCCTTCATAACGAAGCTCGTCATAGTTTTCTTCTGAACCGCCTTTTGCCTTTTCAATCGCACGGTCAATAATTGTTCTTGGCACGTTGTATGTTTTCGCACGTTCTAATACAACTCTTAACGTTTGGTTTGATTCTGGATCTGGCTCGCCTTGTTTTGCTGCCACATAAATTTCACGTCCAAATTTCGCGTATATACGGCTTGTATTTGCATCTTTTGATGCTTTTTTTTCTTTAATATTGTTCCATTTACGGCCCATACTTTCCACTCTCTTTCCCATTTTAAATCTACATAAAAATATTAATATGAAATATAATGTGTATTCAACACATTTTTAAAAGAAATATAAAAAGTTCATTTTTGATTCATATTACAGACATAATATAAATCACTATCATTTTGTTCTTTCGACAAGTTATATTATACATGAATTCCTAAGTTTATTACGAATTTTAGAATCACATAGCATAATTTAACAAAAAAAACCTAACATTTCTGTTAGGGTCTTTTTAGGTGACATTTATATAGAGTGCTACCCTTAAAATCCTTTATTTTAAAGCATTTTAAAAATTTTGAGCTTCTTTAAACATGATAAATTAAAATGAAACGGAGCCAAAATGGAATCATATTAAATAACTGACACCTTTTATTTTCATTTCTCTCCCTTAATTAAATTTATCATATTTCATTTATTACTGTGATGATTTATTTTATTATTTCTCGCTAAACAATAAGAAACAGGGCAAAGCTGCCATTTCCTTTTAAAGATTTGTTATGTAGTATGTTATGAACTATTCATTATCAAACTAAAGCTATTCCTTTTCATTCCTCTATTAATTCCATAATATTACCATAATTACTTTCTATTGCTGTATAATTAAAATAGGAAAAAATTTGAAGAAAAGATAGGGGAGAGTAATTATGACACATTCAAGTGAGAAAAAAGCACATGGTTTTAAAGGAATAGGAGAGAAGTTAAACCCAACTATCTATCAAGTGAGATTCATGAAATTGGATGGTCCAATTCACTTTGATTCGTTCCCTAAATTAAAGGAATTAGGGGACTGGTTGAGTACTTCAACGCAAATATGGTCGTGTCACTCAACTATGTACAAGTACAACAGAGAAGAGTTTGAAAAGAAGTTTTTCGAAATTTCGAAATTACGAAATTACCAGCTGATAATGTGGTAATTTCAACTGGTGGTATCGAATTTAACTTCATGTCACCAGGGTGGAGAGATTCTCTCTAGAGTGCTCGAAAAAATTCTTGTATATGTAATATTCTACTGAAATTTTATCCTTTTAATACTTCATAGTTTCTTCCAACTGTATCTAAAGTTCGTCACTTACTCACCGCACACTACCCCAACGCACTATTAGTGCTTATTTTGTAGTGTGAAGAAAACACAAAAAAACTCTACACAATTAGTGTAGAGCCTTGATGTTACGCCGTTCATGATACCGATGGTCGGGGTCGAACCGACACTCCCGAAGGAACACGATTTTGAGTCGTGCGCGTCTGCCAATTCCGCCACATCGGCATAAAAGAAAGGCGGCAACCGGATTTGAACCGGTGGTAAAGGTTTTGCAGACCTCTGCCTTACCACTTGGCTATGCCGCCATATGAAGTTAAAATGGAGCGGAAGACGGGATTCGAACCCGCGACCCCAACCTTGGCAAGGTTGTATTCTACCACTGAACTACTTCCGCAAAAATGGCTGGGCTAGCTGGATTCGAACCAGCGCATGACGGAGTCAAAGTCCGTTGCCTTACCGCTTGGCTATAGCCCACCGAAGTTTTACTTAATTATATGTAAGTATCCATTAATTTATTTGTAATTTTTTAAAAAATAAAAATGGGGCGACTGATGGGAATTGAACCCACGAATGCCGGAGCCACAATCCGGTGCGTTAACCACTTCGCCACAACCGCCATGTTGTGTTTATATATTTGGCAGGGGCAGTAGGAATTGAACCCACACTGGAGGTTTTGGAGACCTCAGTTCTACCTTTAAACTATGCCCCTATGTAAAATGGTGGAGGGGGGCAGATTCGAACTGCCGAACCCGAAGGAGCGGATTTACAGTCCGCCGCGTTTAGCCACTTCGCTACCCCTCCGAAACTTACATGGTGCCGGCTAGAGGACTTGAACCCCCAACCTACTGATTACAAGTCAGTTGCTCTACCAATTGAGCTAAGCCGGCATATTTTATTAAAATGGTGGCTCGGGACGGAATCGAACCGCCGACACGAGGATTTTCAGTCCTCTGCTCTACCGACTGAGCTACCGAGCCTTATTAAAATGGCGGTCCCGACCGGGGTCGAACCGGCGATCTCCTGCGTGACAGGCAGGCATGTTAACCACTACACCACGGGACCATTTGGTTGCGGGGACAGGATTTGAACCTGCGACCTTCGGGTTATGAGCCCGACGAGCTACCGTACTGCTCCACCCCGCGATAATATTATTTATATAATTATATGATAAGTGTTGGCAACCACATTACGAGAATGTTTGGTTGCGGGGACAGGATTTGAACCTGCGACCTTCGGGTTATGAGCCCGACGAGCTACCGTACTGCTCCACCCCGCGACAATATTATTCATATAATTTATATGGTGGAGGATGACGGGATCGAACCGCCGACCCCCTGCTTGTAAGGCAGGTGCTCTCCCAGCTGAGCTAATCCTCCAAAAGTGGTGACCCGTACGGGATTCGAACCCGTGTTACCGCCGTGAAAGGGCGGTGTCTTAACCACTTGACCAACGGGCCAAATATTATAAATTCCTTATGGCGGAGAGCAAGGGATTCGAACCCTTGATACGCTTGTGACGTATACACGATTTCCAATCGTGCTCCTTCGGCCAACTCGGACAGCTCTCCAATGGCTCCGCAGGTAGGAATCGAACCTACGACCGATCGGTTAACAGCCGATAGCTCTACCGCTGAGCTACTGCGGAATAATATTGCCTGGCAACGTCCTACTCTCACAGGGACAAGGTCCCAACTACCATCGGCGCTAGAGAGCTTAACTTCCGTGTTCGGTATGGGAACGGGTGTGACCTCTCTGCCATCATTACCAGACATTATTCTTTTGAGACAATCATTATTATAACTTATTCACCCTGAAAGTCAATAAGTTTTTTATATTCTCTCAAAACTAGATAACGTTGCTTCATATTATATGGTTAAGTCCTCGATCTATTAGTATTCGTCAGCTCCACATGTCACCATGCTTCCACCTCGAACCTATCAACCTGATCATCTTTCAGGGATCTTACTAGCTTACGCTATGGGAAATCTCATCTTGAGGGGGGCTTCATGCTTAGATGCTTTCAGCACTTATCCCTTCCGCACATAGCTACCCAGCTATGCCCTTGGCAGAACAACTGGTACACCAGCGGTGCGTCCATCCCGGTCCTCTCGTACTAAGGACAGCTCCTCTCAAATTTCCTGCGCCCACGACGGATAGGGACCGAACTGTCTCACGACGTTCTGAACCCAGCTCGCGTACCGCTTTAATGGGCGAACAGCCCAACCCTTGGGACCGACTACAGCCCCAGGATGCGATGAGCCGACATCGAGGTGCCAAACCTCCCCGTCGATGTGGACTCTTGGGGGAGATAAGCCTGTTATCCCCGGGGTAGCTTTTATCCGTTGAGCGATGGCCCTTCCATGCGGAACCACCGGATCACTAAGCCCGACTTTCGTCCCTGCTCGACTTGTAGGTCTCGCAGTCAAGCTCCCTTATGCCTTTGCACTCTACGAATGATTTCCAACCATTCTGAGGGAACCTTTGGGCGCCTCCGTTACACTTTAGGAGGCGACCGCCCCAGTCAAACTGCCCACCTGACACTGTCTCCCGGGTCGATGAGACCCGTAGGTTAGAATTTCAATACAGTCAGGGCGGTATCCCACCAGCGCCTCCACCGAAGCTAGCGCTCCGGTTTCAATGGCTCCCGCCTATCCTGTACAAACTGTACCAAAATTCAATATCAGGCTACAGTAAAGCTCCACGGGGTCTTTCCGTCCTGTCGCGGGTAACCTGCATCTTCACAGGTACTATAATTTCACCGAGTCTCTGGTTGAGACAGTGCCCAAATCGTTACACCTTTCGTGCGGGTCGGAACTTACCCGACAAGGAATTTCGCTACCTTAGGACCGTTATAGTTACGGCCGCCGTTTACTGGGGCTTCAGTTCAGAGCTTCGCTTACGCTAACCCCTCTCCTTAACCTTCCAGCACCGGGCAGGTGTCAGCCCCTATACTTCGCCTTACGGCTTCGCAGAGACCTGTGTTTTTGCTAAACAGTCGCTTGGGCCTATTCACTGCGGCTTTCCGTTAAGAAAGCACCCCTTCTCCCGAAGTTACGGGGTCATTTTGCCGAGTTCCTTAACCAGAGTTCTCTCGCACACCTTAGGATTCTCTCCTCGCCTACCTGTGTCGGTTTGCGGTACAGGCACCTTTTATCTCGCTAGAAGCTTTTCTTGGCAGCGGGGAATCAAAGACTTCGCTCCATAAGGAGCTTCCCCATCACAGCTCAGCCTTCACGATAAGCGGATTTGCCTACTTATCAGCCTAACTGCTTGGACGTGCACAACCAATCGCACGCTTCTTCTATCCTTCTGCGTCCCTCCATTGCTCAAACGATAAAGAGGTGGTACAGGAATATCAACCTGTTGTCCATCGCCTACGCCTGTCGGCCTCGGCTTAGGTCCTGACTAACCCTGAGCGGACGAGCCTTCCTCAGGAAACCTTAGGCATTCGGTGGACGGGATTCTCACCCGTCTTTCGCTACTCATACCGGCATTCTCACTTCTAAGCGCTCCACCAGTCCTTCCGGTCTGACTTCACTGCACTTAGAACGCTCCCCTACCACTGATACCATTGGTATCAATTCGCAGCTTCGGTGGTGTATTTAGCCCCGGTACATTTTCGGCGCAGAGTCACTCGACTAGTGAGCTATTACGCACTCTTTAAATGGTGGCTGCTTCTGAGCCAACATCCTAGTTGTCTAAGCAACTCCACATCCTTTTCCACTTAATACACACTTTGGGACCTTAGCTGGCGATCTGGGCTGTTTCCCTCTTGACTACGGATCTTATCACTCGCAGTCTGACTCCTAAGGATAAGTCATTGGCATTCGGAGTTTGACTGAATTCGGTAATCCGATGAGGACCCCTAGTTCAATCAGTGCTCTACCTCCAAGACTCTTACACTTAAGGCTAGCCCTAAAGCTATTTCGGGGAGAACCAGCTATCTCCAGGTTCGATTGGAATTTCTCCGCTACCCACACCTCATCCCCGCACTTTTCAACGTGCGTGGGTTCGGGCCTCCATTCAGTGTTACCTGAACTTCACCCTGGACATGGGTAGATCACCTGGTTTCGGGTCTACGACCACGTACTAAACGCCCTATTCAGACTCGCTTTCGCTGCGGCTCCGCCTCTTCAGCTTAACCTCGCACGGGATCGTAACTCGCCGGTTCATTCTACAAAAGGCACGCCATCACCCATTAACGGGCTCTGACTATTTGTAGGCACACGGTTTCAGGATCTCTTTCACTCCCCTTCCGGGGTGCTTTTCACCTTTCCCTCACGGTACTGGTTCACTATCGATCACTAGGGAGTATTTAGCCTTGGGAGATGGTCCTCCCAGATTCCGACGGAATTTCACGTGTTCCGCCGTACTCAGGATACATTCAAGAGAGAACGAAGTTTCGACTACGGGGTTATTACCCTCTGTGACGGACCTTTCCAGGTCGCTTCGTCTACCTCGTTCCTTTGTAACTCCGTATAGAATGTCCTACAACCCCAAGAGGCAAGCCTCTTGGTTTGGGCTAGATTCCGTTTCGCTCGCCGCTACTCAGGAAATCGCATTTGCTTTCTCTTCCTCCAGGTACTTAGATGTTTCAGTTCCCTGGGTCTGTCTTCCATACCCTATGTATTCAGGTAAGGATACCATACCATTACGTATAGTGGGTTTCCCCATTCGGAAATCTTCGGATCAAAGCTTACTTACAGCTCCCCGAAGCATATCGGCGTTAGTCCCGTCCTTCATCGACTCCTAGTGTCAAGGCATCCACCGTGCGCCCTTTCTAACTTAACCAAACTAAAATTAAAAAAATATGAGCTACACTGTTATCTAGTTTTCAAAGAACATACATTTAAACTTGAGAGATAGTTCTCTCAAAACTGAACGAAACAAAACAAGTCAACGTTTATTGATGAACTGCGTTCATCAATTCTCCATAGAAAGGAGGTGATCCAGCCGCACCTTCCGATACGGCTACCTTGTTACGACTTCACCCCAATCATCTGTCCCACCTTAGGCGGCTGGCTCCATAAAGGTTACCCCACCGACTTCGGGTGTTACAAACTCTCGTGGTGTGACGGGCGGTGTGTACAAGGCCCGGGAACGTATTCACCGCGGCATGCTGATCCGCGATTACTAGCGATTCCAGCTTCATGTAGGCGAGTTGCAGCCTACAATCCGAACTGAGAACGGTTTTATGAGATTAGCTCCACCTCGCGGTCTTGCAGCTCTTTGTACCGTCCATTGTAGCACGTGTGTAGCCCAGGTCATAAGGGGCATGATGATTTGACGTCATCCCCACCTTCCTCCGGTTTGTCACCGGCAGTCACCTTAGAGTGCCCAACTTAATGATGGCAACTAAGATCAAGGGTTGCGCTCGTTGCGGGACTTAACCCAACATCTCACGACACGAGCTGACGACAACCATGCACCACCTGTCACTCTGCTCCCGAAGGAGAAGCTCTATCTCTAGAGTTTTCAGAGGATGTCAAGACCTGGTAAGGTTCTTCGCGTTGCTTCGAATTAAACCACATGCTCCACCGCTTGTGCGGGCCCCCGTCAATTCCTTTGAGTTTCAGCCTTGCGGCCGTACTCCCCAGGCGGAGTGCTTAATGCGTTAACTTCAGCACTAAAGGGCGGAAACCCTCTAACACTTAGCACTCATCGTTTACGGCGTGGACTACCAGGGTATCTAATCCTGTTTGCTCCCCACGCTTTCGCGCCTCAGTGTCAGTTACAGACCAGAAAGTCGCCTTCGCCACTGGTGTTCCTCCATATCTCTACGCATTTCACCGCTACACATGGAATTCCACTTTCCTCTTCTGCACTCAAGTCTCCCAGTTTCCAATGACCCTCCACGGTTGAGCCGTGGGCTTTCACATCAGACTTAAGAAACCACCTGCGCGCGCTTTACGCCCAATAATTCCGGATAACGCTTGCCACCTACGTATTACCGCGGCTGCTGGCACGTAGTTAGCCGTGGCTTTCTGGTTAGGTACCGTCAAGGTGCCAGCTTATTCAACTAGCACTTGTTCTTCCCTAACAACAGAGTTTTACGACCCGAAAGCCTTCATCACTCACGCGGCGTTGCTCCGTCAGACTTTCGTCCATTGCGGAAGATTCCCTACTGCTGCCTCCCGTAGGAGTCTGGGCCGTGTCTCAGTCCCAGTGTGGCCGATCACCCTCTCAGGTCGGCTACGCATCGTCGCCTTGGTGAGCCGTTACCTCACCAACTAGCTAATGCGACGCGGGTCCATCCATAAGTGACAGCCGAAGCCGCCTTTCAATTTCGAACTATGCAGTTCAAAATATTATCCGGTATTAGCCCCGGTTTCCCGGAGTTATCCCAGTCTTATGGGTAGGTTACCCACGTGTTACTCACCCGTCCGCCGCTAACTTCATAAGAGCAAGCTCTTAATCCATTCGCTCGACTTGCATGTATTAGGCACGCCGCCAGCGTTCATCCTGAGCCAGGATCAAACTCTCCAATAAAGTTAGTTTGTCTAGCATCTAAAAATAAAAATTGACGTTCACGTTGTTTGTTTCGTTCAGTTTTCAAAGAACTACTTCGCCGCTCAATTGCGACTTCCTTATGTTAACATCTTCGTTTTTCGATGTCAACTAAGTTTTTCAAATTTCTTTCTTGTCGTTTACTGCGTTTCCGCATCAGCGACGTTTATTAATATATCACGCAGTATATATAGGGTCAATACTTTTTCTGAAAAAATTTCACATCCCGTTAAAAAACTAAATTAACTATAGAAAAAAATTACTACTCCTCTTTTATAGACATGCTCCTTCAACCTAATCTCTTTCTGTATTGCATCTTAAAAGAAAACACTACTGTTCTTTAATAAGTGATAAATTTAATCATCACCTTCGTTTTCGTAAAATATTCTAAATTGTGTGTTATATTATTCCTATAGGAGTGTGGTGGGAATGGGTATTAAATATTCGAACAAAATTAATAAAATCCGAACCTTTGCATTGAGTTTAGTATTTATCGGCCTCTTCATTGCATACTTAGGTGTCTTTTTTCGCGAAAACATCATTATTATGACAACCTTTATGATGGTTGGTTTTTTAGCTGTCATCGCTAGCACTGTTGTTTACTTTTGGATTGGTATGTTATCTACAAAAACGATACAAATTATTTGTCCAAGCTGCGATAAACCAACAAAAATGCTCGGTCGTGTCGACGCATGTATGCATTGCAATCAACCTTTAACACTTGATCGAAATCTAGAAGGAAAAGAATTTGATGAGAAATATAATAAGAAGAGTTATAAATCATAGGTATATGGAGCTTACAAAACTAAAGAAGTTTCATCTCATTAAAAAGGTGATTTCTTAACTAAGAAATCACCTCTTGTATTTGTTCTTATTAAATTTGATTCTTCACTTAACATTTTAAATCCTCATGAGTCTAACACGATTCCCATATATAATAAAGAAAGAGGTCGACGTATAGCCGTCAGCCTCTTTCTTTTTATTATATATTACGCCTTATGACACTCTGGACAAACGCCATAAATTTCTAAGCGATGACTATTAATAACGAAGCCTGTCGTTTTTGCAGCTTCCTCTTCAAGCTGTTCCAATCCTCCATAAGGAAAATCAACAATCTTACCACATTTTTCGCAAATCACATGATAATGTTGACTTGTAACATAATCAAATCTACTTGAAGCATCCCCATAAGTTAATTCCTTTACAAGTCCAACTTCTTTAAACACACGTAAGTTATTATAGACAGTTGCAACACTCATATTTGGAAACTTACCTTCTAATGCTTTATAAATGTCATCCGCTGTTGGGTGCGTCATAGATTCCACAAGGTACTCTAAAATAGCATGACGCTGTGGAGTAATGCGTACACCCGTATTTTTCAGCATTTCTAGCGCTTCTTTTAATTCTTCTTTGACCACCGTCATGCACCCCGATTCTATACGGATTATTATTTTATAATTCTTATAAAGAGTGTACTCTTTTTCTTATAAATCGTCAATATTTCTACTATAAGTATGTGGTTTATTTTCGTATATAGCCTTATTCTTATGTATCTTCCCCCATTCCCTATACATTTACATAGAAAAAAGTGCGACATAATCGCACTTGGAATACTATCATCTGAGGAGGTATGCCCTACACTTTCACTTTATGTATCGCAAGAAAATATGTATAGACGCATGCCTTACATATGTATTTTTTCTCCTCATTAATATAGATTTATTTTATATAAGAAAGAACATCCTCAATATGCCCTTTCACTTTCACTTTACGCCACTCATTTACAAGCTCACCGTCTTTATTAATAAGGAATGTAGAACGCTCAATTCCCATGTACTCTTTTCCGAAGTTCTTTTTCAGCTTCCAAACATCGTACAATTCTGCTACTTTATGATCTTCGTCTACTAAAAGTACAAATGGAAGCTCATGCTTCTCAATGAATTTCATATGTCTATTTGCTGAATCTGGACTTACACCAAGTATAACCGTATCCTTCTCTTGAAATAATCCATATGCATCACGAAAATCACATGCTTCAGTTGTACATCCCGGAGTCATATCTTTCGGATAAAAATATAGGACTACATTTTTACCGCGAAAGTCAGCTAAGCGAATTTGTTCTCCGTTACTTCCTTCTAATGTAAATTCTGGTGCCATTTCTCCTACTGTAATCATTGTTATCACTCCTTCTCTTTTCTTTTACTATATCAAATGCGACCTTATTTTTCATTGTCTATTACAGATCTCATCACAAAGGCAAACGGTAATGTATATCCAATTAGCGCTTCTCCAATTGCAATCCATCTTCCGATTCCAATCGGAGCTATATCACCATATCCAACGGACAATAAAGTAACCGCGCTAAAATATAAACATATTTCAACAAGCTGAAAGGAATGAGCACTTAACCTATCCCCATCTTCTTTCAAAACTGCAAAACCCATTTCCTCTAGCACAACATAACTTAATCCAAACGCAATCAGTACCGTTGTATAAATCAAAAACAACGTAGCTAAATTGTACAGCGAAAAGAAACGATTGGAATTTGAATATGAACTCCATAATAATTGGACACTTCTCAAAATAGCGATTGCTGCAATTAATAGAATAAATCCCCATAACATGTCCTCCACCTCGTTTTATATGTATGAGGACTGTAGCTGATTTATCCCTTAGAAACGAACAAGCTTCTATAATTAATTTCCTGCACCACGATATCGTTTAACCCCTTGATTCCAGAGGGTAATTGCAATAGTAAAACAGATAACACCAACAATTGGAGTTGCGAAAGCATAGCTATTCCACTCTGTTTTTCTTAAAAAGTATGCTGCTGGATATACCCCAACAAATGCAAACGGTAAAACAAACGTTAAAACAAAGCGAATAACACGGTTATAAATATCAACAGGGTAGCGTCCATAATTCCCTATGTTATACATAAGCGGCATAATGGAACTTTTCGCATCCGACCAAAAGCCAAAACTTGCAAGCGTAACAAATATCCCGCCGTACACAAGTGCCCCTCCCCCTACCATGAGTAGGAATAAGAAGAAATCATACCAGTAAAAAGATAATTGCAGCTCCATTGCTGCATAACCCATCACAATAATCCCCGTAATAGCTCCAATTAAAGATTCAAGTTCCATTCTTTCTAATATAATTTGAAATAAACTATGAATCGGTCTCGTTAATATACGGTCCATTTCTCCTTTAATAATGTAACGATCATTAAAGTCCCATATATTAAAGAAAGCTGAAAAAATGGCAAACGGTACTAAAAAGAACCCATAAATAAAGATCACTTCTTCTCGGCTCCACCCTTTTAGTGCTTGGGTATGCCCAAACACAACGAGAATGAAGATTAAATTAACAGCTTGTAGTGATAAATCTGAAAGTAATCCGACGATAAAATCGCCACGATACTCCAATTTTGTTTTTATATATTGACTTGCATATTGCAAAAATAATTTTATATATATCATCTCGTCATCCCCCTTGTACGATTAGACGTTTTCTCGCCGTTTTCCACATCAGTACAATTGGAATAATAAGTATAATTGCCCAAATCACTTGAAATAATAAAGCTTCATATAACTTATTTCCTTGTATACCTTCAGAGAAAATCATACTCGGAATATAACTAATTGCTTGAAACGGTAAAAAAACCATTGCTTTTTGGGCCCATAACGGATAAAAACTAATCGGTAATAATAAACCAGAAAATAAATCGATAACAATACGTTTCGCATACATAATTCCACTATTATTAAATAAGAAGAATGTAAGCATTCCTGTCATTAAATTTATTTGTGTATTAATGATAAAACTAAATATTAAAGATAAGAAGAAATATAACCACGTTTGAAAATTTGTTGTAATTTGTAATGAAAATAATAACGTAACAATAACCATACCCGGAATTGAAAAGAAAGCAAAACGAAATATCCCTTCTCCAAGCCCTTGCATAACTTTCATACCTAAATAGTTATATGGACGAATTAGCTCTACCGCCACACGTCCTTCTTGAATTTCCATCGCAATTTCTCTATCTATATTATTGAAATAAAAAGCGCGTGCCATCCATGCGATCGCAATATACGTAGTCATTTGCGAAATAGATAAACTTTCAATATTCTCTTTCCCGCTATAAATTGCTTGCCATAAAAAATAATACGCACCAATGTTAATCGTATAAATTAAAATCCCGCTATAATAATTTGTACGATAAGCAAGCATCATTAAAAAGCGAATCCGAATCATTTCAATATACTTACCCATGCATAATACCTTCTTCATAAATGTTACGAATAATTTCCTCTGTAGACACTTCGTTAATTTTCAAATCTTTAATTTGAAAGGCTTGTACTACTTTAGAAATCAACATAGAAATGATAACTTCTTCATTCGGTATTTTTGCAACCCATGCGTTTTCTTCTTTCGTTTTTGACCAAACAACATGACTATCCGGCATAACCATTGATAACTCCTGGTATGAAACTGGGGCAACAAACTGAAAATGTATTTCCTTCTCTACTCCCCACTGCGTACGAAGATTATCTAAAGATCCGTCATACATAATATTCCCTTCATCAAGCATGATGACGCGTTCACATAAAGCTTCGATATCAGTAATATCATGTGTCGTTAATAAAATTGTTGTTTTATAACGTTCATTCATCTCTTTTAAGAATTCTCGTATTTTCAATTTCACAAGAACATCTAGTCCAATTGTTGGCTCATCTAAAAATAATAACGGCGGATTATGAATTAACGCCGCTGCCAATTCACAACGCATTCTTTGACCAAGAGATAATTTCCGTACCGGTTTATCTAATAAAGGACCGATATCTAACGTTTCAATAACATGTTCCATATGTTCCTTATACTGAGCGTCTGATACACCGTACACTTTCTTCAATAAACGAAATGATTCTTGTACAGCAATATCCCACCAAAGCTGGGAACGCTGACCAAACACAACGCCGATTGTTCTTACAAATTCTTCTCTCTGTTTGTGTGGATTCATTCCATTCACTGTAATTTGTCCTGATGTCGGAGTCAAAATCCCTGTAAGCATTTTAATCGTCGTTGATTTACCAGCACCATTCTCACCAATATAACCAACCATTTCACCTTGCTTTACAGTAAAAGAAACATCATTTACTGCTGGTACTATTTTATAATTACGATTTAATAAATCGCGAAATGCACCCTTTAATCCCGGACGACTTGAATAAGCTGTAAACTCTTTACGTAACCCTTGTACCTCAATTACCGATTTCATAATCGGACCCCCTTCCTAAATGTCACAACGAATAGTTTACCCAACTGCTCCTTCTATCACAAACAATACGTCTTTTCAAAAAACATGTTAGAATAATACATAGATTTTTGTAAGGAGATGAATTGTAGTGAATTTCACAAAATCAGAAGCGTTACATAAAGAAGCTTTAGAACATATCGTTGGTGGTGTTAATAGTCCTTCCCGTTCTTTTAAAGCAGTTGGAGGCGGTTCTCCTGTTGCAATGGAACGCGGAAAAGGTGCTTATTTCTGGGATGTAGATGGAAATAAATATATCGACTATTTAGCAGCGTATGGCCCTATTATTACTGGACATGCTCACCCACACGTGACAGAAGCAATTAAAACAGCGGCTGAAAACGGCGTACTATACGGTACTCCAACAGCATTAGAAGTAAAATTCGCAAAAATGTTAAAAGAAGCAATGCCTGCTTTAGATAAAGTCCGCTTCGTAAACTCTGGTACAGAATCCGTTATGACAACCATTCGTGTTGCTCGTGCTTACACTGGCCGCACAAAAATTATGAAATTCGCTGGTTGTTACCACGGTCATTCCGATTTAGTACTTGTAGCAGCTGGCTCTGGTCCTTCTACCCTTGGAATTCCTGATTCAGCTGGCGTGCCACAAAGTATCGCCCAAGAAGTTATTACTGTTCCATTTAATAATGTAGAAACTTTAAAAGAAGCGTTAGATAAATGGGGACATGAAGTAGCAGCTATCCTTGTAGAGCCAATCGTTGGAAACTTCGGTATTGTTGAGCCAAAACCTGGCTTCCTTGAAAAAGTTAATGAACTTGTTCACGAAGCTGGTGCACTAGTAATTTATGATGAAGTTATTACTGCTTTCCGCTTTATGTATGGCGGCGCTCAAGACTTACTTGGCGTAACCCCAGATTTAACAGCACTTGGTAAAGTTATCGGCGGTGGCCTTCCAATTGGTGCTTACGGTGGTAAGAAAGAAATTATGGAACAAGTTGCACCGCTCGGCCCTGCATACCAAGCTGGTACAATGGCCGGGAACCCTGCTTCTATGGCATCAGGTATTGCCTGCCTAGAAGTACTTCAACAAGAAGGCGTATACGAGAAATTAGATGCACTTGGCGCAATGCTTGAAAAAGGAATTTTAGAACAAGCTACAAAACATAACATCGATATTACAGTAAACCGTCTAAAGGGTGCATTAACTGTATACTTCACGACAAATACAATTGAAGATTACGATGCAGCCAAAAATACAGATGGTGAAATGTTCGGTAGATTCTTCAAGCTGATGCTTCAAGAAGGTATTAATTTAGCACCTTCTAAATATGAAGCATGGTTCTTAACGACAGAACACACAAAAGAAGATATTGAATATACAATTGAAGCTGTTGGCAGAGCATTTTCTACCCTAGCGAACAATAAATAATCTCTTCATTCAAAAGGAAAAAAGAAAGCCCATCTTTCTTTTTTCCTTTTTTCTATTTCATAAATCCCTCATTAATAGTATAATTATTCATAATTATCTGTTTTATATTCTTTTATATCCTTACTATCCCTGTATACAAGGCAGTCCACGCCTTAAATAGTAAGATTATTCAAAATTCACTTTCCAGAGGGGGGATTGACGGATGCTCAATAAAAAAAATAAATGGACACCGTCTTTATTTCGGAATTATAAAAATGCAGAACATGATGCGTGTGGAATCGTTTCCGTTATGGAAAAACGAAGAATTCCTACAAAAGAAAACATCGATTTTTGTATACAATCACTAGTCAAAATGAATCATAGAGCTGGTTTCATTAATGGCGAAGGAGATGGCATCGGAATTCATATCGACATGCCAAAAGCACTTTGGAATGAAAAACTGAAAAGTAGCGGATATAATCCAACGATTGTGGATCATCCCCACTTTATCGTTGGACATTTTTTTCTAAACAAAAAAGAAAACATTGCTGAGTTAAAAGATTACATTCGTACGCAACTAAACAATGAAAACTTTACAATTGTTCTCGAAAATGATGATGTAATAAACTCAGATGCACTCGGTCCTCTTGGTAAACAAGAAGAACCTTTATTTTGGCAAATTGCCCTTATCGCCCAAAGTGAAGTTGAAAATATTGAACAAACATTATTTTCTGTAACAATACAAATCGAAGAAAATGAAGCAATTCATGTTGCCTCATTAAGTCATGAACATGTTGTATATAAAGTTCTGGGCGCTGGTGATACACTCGTTGCTTATTACAATGATTTACAACACCCACTTATCGCTTCAACTATGACACTAGGACATAATCGCTATTCTACTAATACGTTATCTAATTTTTTTCGTGTACAACCATTTAGTATTCTCGGGCATAATGGTGAAATTAACACGATTGCAAAATTACGCGATCAAGCTGAAATGATTAATGTACCACTTACTGCCGGGGGCAGTGATTCCCAAGATTTAAACCGCACCTTAGAAACCCTTCTCGTTCAGTATAACTACAGTTTATTTGAAGCAATGGATATATTATTTCCACCAATTATTAATGAAATAAAACTTTACGAAACAAACTTACAAAACTTATACACTTATATACGTGAGGCTTGGGGGCATTTCGCACAAGGTCCAGCTGGTATTATTTCACGTTATAAAGATGAAGCTGTTTTCAGTGTCGATTCCCTTGGATTACGCCCAGTTTGGAAAGTAGAGACAGAGAGCTCCTATATTTTCTCTTCTGAACCTGGCGTTGTATCACCAACTGAATATGTAGCAGAGCCGAAACCACTCGCTCCTGGAGAAAAAGTTGGCTTAAAATGGAATCAACAAGATGAGCTGGTTCTCTATGAATACGACAATTATCAAATTGAAGTATATAACCGTTTTAAGAAACGAATCGATGTTACCAATTATCATGTAAACTTATCTATCCCTGAAACGAAAGAAACTGAGGGATTATGTGATTCGGTTCAAGTTGAAACGAATCAATACGTCGCTTTCGGCTGGGATCGAGAACATATTCAGCTCCTTGAACAAATGGCGACAAAAGGCGTCGAACCAATTCGGTCACTTGGGCATGACTCACCACTTGCCGCACTTGATACAGATAGACGAAATATTGCTGATTTCATTAAGGAAAGTGTAGCCGTTGTTACAAATCCAGCAATCGATCGCGATCGCGAAGTTGAACACTTCTCCACACGTACTGTACTCGGAGAGCGTCCGGGTTTATTAGATAACTCTAAACAACCATTTGTAATCGAGATGCTTTCACCCATTATTTTAGAAGGGAATTTAGCTCAATCTATCGCGGCAGACTTACACACGATTACGTACGAACAACTTATACAGCTATTCATTACTTATAGCTCTGTCTCTACAATTTCTATTACATTTAGTCCATCAGAAACTCTACAAATCGCATTAAATCGAATTAGTTCCGAAGCGATAGCAGCCGTTAAAAATGGTGCTTCCCTACTATTATTAGATGACGCTAAATCTCATCAAAATGAACTGTTATGGATTGACCCACATTTAGTTACTGCTAAAGTACATCAAGCATTAACTGAAAATAAATTACGCCGGAAATGCTCTCTCGTTATACGTTCCGGTGCCCTTCGCTCCTTACACGATATCGTCACGCTATACGGATTAGGGGCAGATGGTATTAATCCATATTTATTGTTCGCAACGGTAAATGATGAAACAAAAGTACCAATTACTAATTTGTATACCGCACTTAATAAAGGACTAGAGAAAGTAATTTCAACGATTGGAATTCATGAATTACGCGGTTACGGTCGCCTCTTCTCCTCTATTGGATTACATGAGGAAATCGCAAATATATTACAAATTACAAACTTCTGCGGTTCAAATAATTTAGCTTTTTCACTTGAATCACTTGCTGAAGATGCAAAAATTCGAGCTGAGGATTTTAACAATCCAAAAGTTAGAATGCGAAAATCATTTCATATATTCCCACGGATTTGGAAAGCAATTGGTGATGTTGCAAAAGGAAACTCTTATGATGATTACCGCGACAAGTTAAGTGAATTAGAAGAAAACACTCCCATCGCAATCAGGCACCTTGTTCAAACAAAACAAGCACAGCATGTAGTTCCGACTGAAGAAGTGTCCATCGGCATTCACAATCATGATTTACCATTTATTATTAGTTCCATGTCATTTGGTTCTCAAAATGAAATTGCCTTTCGCGCGTATGCAGAGGCTGCCGATCAGCTAAATATGATTAGTTTGAACGGTGAAGGCGGCGAAATTAAAGATATGATTGGTAAGTACCCACATACACGCGGACAACAAGTTGCATCTGGCCGATTTGGAGTAAACGCTGAACTACTAAATTCATCAAATTTAATTGAAATTAAAATAGGTCAAGGAGCAAAGCCTGGTGAAGGTGGACATTTGCCTGGTTCAAAAGTGACTGCCAAAATTGCGGAAGCGCGTAATGCTACAATCGGTTCAGATTTAATTTCACCTTCTAACAACCATGATATTTATTCAATTGAAGACTTGGCTCAAATGATTACAGAAATTAAAACGGCTAATCATCTTGCAAAAGTAGCTGTAAAAGTTCCTGTCGTTCCTAACATCGGAACAATTGCTGTCGGTATCGCAAAAGCTGGTGCTGACTTTATTAACATTAGTGGATTTGATGGCGGAACAGGCGCTGCGCGTATTCACGCATTGCAACATGTAGGTCTTCCTGTAGAAATCGGTGTTAAAGCTGCTCACAATGCGTTACTAGAAGCAAATATGAGACATAAAGTAGAAATTTGGGCAGACGGCGGTATTCGAAGTGTCAATGACGCCTTAAAAATCATGCTCCTTGGAGCAAACCGGATCGGATTTGGCACATTATCAATGATTGCAATTGGCTGTACAACTTGCCGTGGTTGTCATCTCGATACGTGCCACGTCGGAATTGCAACACAAATTGAATCTGAAGCTCAAGCGAAAGAACATGGACTGCGCCGTTTCGTTCCACGTGAATTAGAAAGCGCAGTTACAGGGCTATTAAGCCTATTCACTACTTTCGGTACAGAATTGAAACGTTTAACAGGGCAGCTCGGTTACACAAACTTACAAGATATTATCGGACGATCGGATTTATTAGAACAAACTCGAGGCAAGGACTTATTAGACTTACGTAATTTAATACAAACGATAGAAGATTCATCTGTGAAAATAACGGCATCTGTACAAGAAAAACAATTTGAAACAACAAATTCTCTCCAGTCAAAAGAATTAGTAAGCGTCGGCGTAGAACAACGCGTAATGGGCGGTCTAGAATCCTGTTATCGTATTCGTAGCAAATTATATGAAAACACTCATCTTGAACCACTTACATTAAAGTATACAAAAGGATCTGTTCCCGGAAACGGATTAGGCGCGTACAATAGCGAGAACTTATTTATACACGTAAATGGTGGCGCGCAAGATGGAATTGGAAAAACTTCATTTGGCGGTGGCATTTATATAACGAAAGCAAAAGGAACAGATGGAACATATTATAACGGTTCTGTCGGAAAAGGATTTGGATACGGCGCTCAAAAAGGTGCATTATACGTGCAAGGTAACGCTGATGCTCGTGCTGGCATTCGCCTTTCTGGAGCAGATATGATAATTGGAGGCAGAATTACAAAACCACTCCGCGAAAAAGAACAAGGAAATATCGGAGTATATTCTAATATAAAAGGATTTGCTTTTGAATATATGACAAATGGTCGCGCTCTTGTTTTAGGAGATCCTGGTCCATGGATTTGTGCCGGCATGACTGGTGGTGTTGTTTATTTACATCATGAGCCAAACTTAGGTTTAACAGAGCACGCTTTAAAAAGAAGAATTGCTAAAGGTGCAAATGTAACATTGCAGCCAATTAGTAAAAATGGTTTGCAAGATGTGAATGAATTATTATTAGACTACATTCGTGTATTAAATGAGCACGAACAATATGAAGAAGTCGCTTTGTTAACACCATTATTAGATGATATCCAGCTTCACTTCTATGAAATTATCCCGAAAAAAGAACAGGCGGATCCATCTATTTCAACTGAATGACATGTACAATATTTATTTTCATAAAGTGAAACTTTAATCAGTGGGGGTTTTGTTCATCCCCCACTGATTATTAGCCCTCACCAATCGGGCGTTTACGGGCAGTTGATCTCCCACCTAACTTCTTTGCTCCAGTCGCATTTTGAGGTGGGAGTTTTACTGCCCGTTAATGCGGGATAAAAAAATTGACGAAGCGAGCATCGCATAGTAATCTAGAATAACAATTTGAAACCTGCTGAAATTCAGCAGGTTTTTTTATTAAAGAATAGATGTTTAAAGAGAATTTGGAGAAATTATAAATTGATTGTAATTTATTTATTAAACTTTTTAACGTCACTAAAATATCACTTGCTAACATATTGTAATGAATGTATAGTATCATGTTGTACATTCATTATGACAAGAGAAAGGATATCAATAAGGGTATGAAACTTGGTGCTCGCATTTTAAAAACGGGTATTGCCATTACATTAGCTTTATTTGCTTGTATTTTACTTCAATTACCGAGTCCAGTATTTGCGGGAATCTCAGCTATCTTTGCTGTTCAACCGTCTGTATATCGCTCGTATTTAACAGCTCTTGAGCAAATTCAAGCAAACGTAATTGGTGCGGTATTCGCTATCGTATTTGCTACTGCTTTTGGACATAATCCTTTTATTATTGGATTAACGTGTATATTAGTAATTGCTCTTACTTTACAATTACACTTAGAAAAAACAATATCACTCGCTTTAGTAACAGTTATCGCCATTATGGAGTATCAAGGCGAAGATTTCTTTAATTTTGCCTTACTTCGATTCGCGACGATTATGATTGGAATTATTGCGGCTTCGCTTGTAAATTTAGTATTTATGCCGCCAAAATATGAAACAAAACTTTACCATCGCATCGTTGATAATACAGAGGAAATTGTTAAATGGATTCGTATGAACAGTAGGCAAGCTTCTGATTTTACAACGCTAAAAACCGATATTGATCGCATGAAAGAAAAAATGATTAAACTAAATCATTACTATTTGCTGTATAAAGAAGAAAGAAGCTATACGAAAAAAATACAATTCGCGAAAATTCGTAAGCTCGTTTTATTCAGACAAATGTTAGCGACAACAAGCCGTGCTTTAAGTACGTTAAAGTCATTACATCGCACTGAAAATGAACTGCGCTATATGCCAGAAGAGTTTCAGGAATCTATTCAAAACGAACTTGATTCATTAACGCATTATCACGAACAAGTGTTATTAAAATTTATTGGTAAAGCAAAGAAACAACAATCCGTTGAGATGCTTGATGAAGTTGAAACAGGTAAACAAGAATTGATTGATATCTTTATGGATTATCAAAATAAGGACGATGAGGAAGCATATAAAATATGGTTACACCTCTTCCCTCTTATTTCTTCAATTATTAACTACAGTGAGGAAGTAGAGCATTTAGATTTACTTGTGGATAGCTTCTACACATACCATAAACCAGAGAGTGAACTCCAAATCGAAGATAAAAAAGAAGACGAATAAAAAACAGCTCCTTTTACGCTAAAGGAGCTGTTTCTGTTATATGCTGAAGTTGATATAGATTGTAATAAAATCCCCTCTTTTTCATTAACTCTTCATGAGAACCCTTTTCTTTTATTTCACCATCTTCAACATAAATAATTGTATCGACATGCGTAATCGTCGCTAATCGGTGTGCAATGATAATTGTTGTCCGATCCGCAGCTAACGTTTGCTGTGCCTCTTGAATATACCGTTCATTTTCTAAATCTAAAGCGGACGTTGCTTCATCTAATATAAGTAAAGACGGATTCTTTAGAAAAACCCGCGCGATTGCTACACGCTGTCTTTGTCCACCAGATAATTTCACACCACGTTCCCCAACGACAGTATCATAGCCCTCTGGCAACTCTGTAATAAAATTATGAATTTGTGCAGCTTTGGCAGCTGAAATCACTTCCGCCTCTGTAGCTTTCGGATTGCCATATAAAATATTAGCCCCGATTGTATCGCTAAATAATAAATTATCTTGTAGCACAATTCCAATATGACTACGTAAATTTCTCATATTATACTTTCTTACATCTATCCCGTCTATATAAACTGCACCTTCAGAAACATCGTAAAAACGCGGAATTAAACTAGCAAGAGATGACTTTCCTCCTCCGCTTGCCCCTACAAGCGCAACCTTCTCTCCCGGGCGCATAGTTAATGACAGATTATGCAATATTTCTTTTTCATCCGCATTATAACGAAAAGAAACATTATCAAATATAACTTCCCCATCTAGCCTTTTCGCTTGCACCGCATTTGGCACATTAACAATATCGTACTTTTCATCCAACAATTCAAACACTCGATCCATCGAGGCGAAAGACTGTGTTAATGTTGTAGATGAATTAACAAGGCGGCGAAGCGGACTATACAAACTATCCATATACCCGACAAAAGCAACCATAGTCCCTAGAGTTAACTGACCTTGAATTACCTCATATGCCGCAAAACCAATAACAAGTAACGGCCCTAAATCCGTTAACGTATTCACTACCGAAAACGTTCTCGCTGTCCAACTCGTATGAGTTAGTGCTTTCGTTAAAAATTCATTATTTCTCTTTTCAAACTGTCCTCTTTCATACTCTTCTAATGCAAAACTACGTGTCACTTGCATCCCTTGAATACGTTCATGTAAATACCCTTGCATAGTTGCTAACGCTTGCGAGCGCTCTTTCGTCAATTTTCGAAGGCGCCCGAAAAAATATTTCACTGCAACTACATAAATAGGTAAGATTAATAAAGCAACAAAGGTTAATTTTATATTCATAGAAAACATAACGATAATGGCAATAACAATTGTTGCAGTATCTAACCAGACATTCATAAGACCAGTAATTACAAAGTCCTTCGTTTGTTCTACATCATGGATTACACGTGAAATAAGCTCCCCTGTTTTTGTGTTCGAATAATAACGTAAGCTCAATTTTTGCAAGTGCCCAAAAATGTATTTTCGTAAATCGTATAGTATTGTATTGGCAATGCGCTGCGCGAAATATTGACGATAATATTCTATCGGCGGTCTTACTACTGCAAAAATAAAAAAAGCAATCCCAATTGCGGTTATTAATTGAGACGTTTTTTCTTGAAGCGATCCCGTGCCTTGAATAACATCATCAATAATATACTTTAATAACCATGGCATAATAAGCGGGATACCGAACTTCACAAGACCAATAATAATTGTAATAGCAATAAGCCATCGATATGGTTTAACAAATTGTAAATATCTTTTTATACCTTGCACATAATTCCCCCCTCTAATAGGACAAACCTGCCGGGAAATTCCCTGCAGGTTTGTTTTAATTTCTGTACATTAAATATCTTTCGTACCACATATCTACGAAATCCGGTGCGAATGGACCTTTTCTTTGATGAATCCACTGTGTTAAATGTGCTACATTTCGTTTTAAAATTGTATCAATAACAGGTGGATACTGCATGATTTGACTATGCTTTTCATACTCATCTTCATCCAAAAGTGTATATGTCATATCTGGATACACTTTAATGTCTAAGTCGTAATCAATATACTTTAATGCTTCAGAGTCATATGCAAAAGGAGAACTTAAATTACAATAATAATATACTCCTTCTTCTCTCAGCATTCCAATTACATTAAACCAATAATTAGCATGGAAGTAACAAATCGCAGGTTCGCGAGTAACCCATGTTCGACCATCTGATTCCGTAACTACTGTACGATCATTTGCTCCGATCACAAGGCTCTGCGTCCCTTTTAAAATTGTTGTCTCTTCCCACATTCTATGAATGGAGCCATTATGTTTATAACTATGTATTTGTACCTTTTCTCCTTCTTTGGGAAATCCCATATATGCTCCCTTCTTTCAACCGCAAATGCTTTTCTTAAGTTGTCTTAACTACCCCTTGAACTGCATTCACTTTTTTTCTATTATAACTTTTTTGTCAAAATTTTAAAACTAAAGCGATAGGACACTTGTTTTCATGAGGAATATAATGAAGTTTGTATTATTGAATACCACATCACTAACCCTTTTAACGAAGGAACATTTCCTATGAATTAGCAATACGTATTTTAGAAGATTAAACGAAGATATAACAAAAAGAAAAGCCCCCTCACCTCTGTTTAAGAAAGGACTTTTCACCTAAAATCAACAACATATCTCACCCTTAATTTGAAATTATTTTTTCGGTTTCAAAAGATTGAATCACATTATTCGTTTGCTTTTCAAATTTTTCATGCAAAAGTTTTAATGCTATTTCTGTTCTATATATTTCTTGACGGATAAAATGCAATTCTTTTTTATCGCACGTATCCCTTCCACTCATTTCAATTTGCTGATACTTCTCTAAATGTGATTGTAACTTTAAAAGCTCATCCATCGTTTCCAACTGCTCTCCTACCAACTTATCAAAATCGTTCATCACTTACCCCCTTTTTGATTCATTCGCCAGTTATAATTCCTATTACATATTTTCTAATCGTGAACTTCTTTCTCCTTTGACTATATTTGTTGACTTATTAGAAGTTATGTCGTTCCCTTTATTTTCATTACAGTGACACGCACACAAAGAAAACACTTCTCTCGAATTGGAGAAGTGTTTTTCTTTCATTACTCGTTTGAACTAGAAGATTGTGATTGTTTTGCAGCTGATTGTGCATTTTGTTTTTTCACTGCATGCACATCTGTTTCAGTTGCAAACTCTGTACCATAACTAGCATTTGCACTTTGAGCAGCAGAAGCTTGTGCTTTCTGTGCCTCTGATTGTGCGTTCGCTTGTTTTACTGCTTGTACATTCGTTTCAGTTGCAAACTCTGTACCATAGCTAGCATTTGTACTTTGAATGCTAGCACCAGAAGTTGCCTTATTATAACCTTGTTGTTTTTTACTCATCTTTCTCACCTCCACAATCAATAATGTAACCAATTCACTTAGAAGTTATCCCTAATTTTCTTTTTAAAAATTCACGTATATATCTCTTATCACTCATTCAAACTACATATGATGGAGGTGGGAATATGTATACTGGACGTGATATGACTGAGCTAACTATGATTTCCAAAAATGAATGGAAAGAGGATGAATTAGCTTATTTTCATCATTCATTTCAGCAAATTATGCCTTATCTAAATGTAGAGGGACAAACGATTTATAAAGAAGTTGTGAAAGAAATCGAGTCACGGGGCGGATTATAAACGCGTGGATTTTCAACCTCAAAATACAAATTTATTTTCAATATAAAAAAACGTGTTCCAAAGTTCTGGAACACGTTTTTATTATTTATCCCGCTATTTGCCGGGCAGTAAGACCCCACCTCAAAATGCAGCGAAAGCAAAGAAGTTAGGTTGGGGCCTTGCTGCCCATAAAAGCCCGATTGGTGAGGGCTAATAATCAGTGGGGGATGAAGAAACCCCCCACTGATTAAAGTTTCACTTTACTGCATTGTAATTTTCTCAACACACTTTTCGTAAATTGTACGATGTGATTTCGAGAAAGGTAACTGTTTAAACGCTTCTTTCGATACAAACTTTAATGTATCCGTTTCGACAATATTACCTGTTACTTTTCCGTAAAATATGAAGATATCCCAAGTACGATGTGTAAAAGTATGTTGTACATTCATCGCGTATTCATCAATAGAAACAGAGAGATCAAAGCTCTCCTTCATATAATCCGTAAGCTGTTGTTTTTGATTACGAATACCTTCACTTAGTTCAATATTCGGGAACTCCCACATATTAGCCAGTAATCCCGTACTTGGGCGTTTATTAATTACGTAACGGCCATCTTCAGTTTGAAGTACTCCCGCAACGAGCGGTACCATTGTAGGTGCTTTCGCTTTACTCTTCACTGGTAGTTCTTTTTGAACACCTTCAGCATACCCTCTGCAATGTTCACGTACAGGACAAAGTAAACAAGATGGATTTTTCGGTATACAAATTAATGCCCCTAATTCCATCAAACCTTGGTTAAAATAAGATGGATTTTCTATAGAAATAATTTCACGCACAATCTCTTCAAAAACTTTTCTCGTTTTCGGTTTTGCAATATCATCCCACACTGATAAAATACGAGATAATACGCGCATAACATTTCCATCAACCGCTGGCTCTGGTATGCCATATGCAATACTTAAAATGGCACCTTTTGTATATGGTCCCACTCCTTTTAATTTTTCAATTTTCTTTACATCGCTCGGTACTGTCCCGCCGTATACTTCTTTTACCTCTTTTACTGCAGCATGTAAATTTCGTGCTCTAGAATAATAACCTAAGCCTTCCCATGCTTTTAATACTTCTTCATCATCGGCAGTCGCTAGCGCTTCAAGCGTAGGAAACTTCCCCATAAAATTTGCGTAATATGGTTTTACAGCCTCTACCCTTGTTTGCTGTAACATAATTTCTGAAACCCAAACACGGTATGGATCTTTATTTTTTCGCCACGGTAAATCACGTTGTTCTTTTTCAAACCAACCAATTAAATCATTTTGAAACTGTTCTATGTTAAACTCATTTAATATTTCAAGTGTCAAACTTGGTCCCCCTCATTTTTTTGCATATACGTACTATTATAAAGATTTTAGGAAAAAATTTAAGTAAGATGACATAGGAAATAGAAGGCAAAGGACTTGAGGTATCGAATAAAAAGAGTTACATTAATAAAAAACGGAGGTGGATTTCTATGGACACAGCCACTCACCTTGTTATGGGCGTTACTCTAGGCAGTTTGGCAACATTAGATCCAGCTATAGCACAAAGTGATATTGGGCCACAAGCAGTGATGCTTGCAACAATTGCCGGTTCCAATATTCCTGACATCGATACAGTTTTAAAATTGCGTAATAACGCTAAATATATAAGAAATCATCGCGGGATTACTCATTCCATCCCTGCAGTGATCCTTTGGTCACTCCTTATAAGTGGCATCTCTTTCGCCTTCTTTTCAGACGCTCCCTATCTGCATCTACTACTTTGGTCATTTATTGCCGTCTTTCTTCATGTCTTTGTGGATATTTTCAATGCCTATGGTACACAGGCATTAAGGCCCTTCACAAAAAAATGGGTAGCGCTCGGCATAATTAATACGTTTGATACTGTCATTTTCTTTATCCATATACTTGCTATCGCCTGTATGCTTGTCGGAGCACATAAAGGCTATACTGCTTTAGCAGCGTATATATTAATGTTTGTTTACTATATCGGCCGCATTATGATGCATCGAAATATTAAAAGTGTAGTATACAAACGTTTCAAAAATGTAGAGAAAGTAATTATTTCTCCTTCTTACAAATTTTATCATTATCATTTAGCCGTCGTTACAACTGAACATTACTACGTAGCAAGATGGCACCGCGGTAACATCCTTTTATACGATAAATTTAATCGCGTACCGTTCCCGAATACCGCCATTATGCAAGCCGCTGTGCGAGATGAAAATATATCTGCTTTCTTATCTTTCTCGCCTGTATATCGCTGGGATATTTTCGATTATGATAACTATTATGAAGTTCGATTTATTGATTTGCGGTATCGAAGTAAAGATTATTATCCATTCGTCGCAATCGTTCAGCTCGATCAAAATTTAAATATTATTAGTTCATATACAGGATGGATTTTCAGCGAAGAGAAACTTCGAAAGAAACTGGAATTGCTTCCACATTAAAAAAAGCGACCTACGTCGCTTTTTTTAATGTTTCAAATGATCTTCTTGATTGATTAAATGGCTATACTTCGGATTATTTGTACGCATTTCATGAAGGCGCCCTCCATGATTATTAACCCATGTTCGTACCACTTGTTCAGTCATTTCCTCACCTTGGTAACGACCTGATTTAGCATAAGTTGTTCGGAAGTCTTCCCACAGTAATTCAACCCATGCACGAGCTTGTGCGTAAGAAAGGTTGTCATTTTTATCTAATAATTCTTTCGTTAATGTTTCATAAATATCATTCATGTTCTATTCTCCTTTTACCTATTTATTCCCTTAATTTCTAAAGGATAGTTTCTTCTATTTTGCACATTCTATAAGTGATACTTCTTAAAGAGGTATCAACTGATAATGAGGGGGCGTTCTTAATGGGTAGACAAGCCGAATTTTGGTCTGAGTCAAAAAACAACAGCAAAATCGACAGTCAACCGAAAGCGAAATCACGCTTCGCTTCGAAACGACCTAACGGCACAATTAACACGCACCCACAAGAGCGTATGCGTGCTGCAAATCAGCAGGAAGAGTAGTACAAATTAAATTCCTACACGAGGTGATAAAGATGAGCTACCGTGACCATTTAGATCGTCGTTCTGAATTATTTAACCATACGTGGACTCGTCCAAAACATGCGAAGGCGCAAGTTAACGGACAGACGCAACAAACCCAGTCTCTCATTATACTGGCAAACGAATGTAAAAAACGCCAATTTTAGAATCTCCTATCTCCTTTAACGCCTACCAAAGATGAAAACCAGAGAGATTCGCTCTCTGGTTTTTATTTTTCTTGTAGCAAGGAAATTGGTATTCCAATCTCTTCATTATCATGTTGCTTATATCCCCAAGCAAATACCCCATTGAAATACGTAATTTTAAATACCACACCAGGTTCTTCTACTAATTCATATGTCTCACCAATATGGAATTTATTTATATCTATCATATAAGCACGAGCCATAGCCATTTTTCTCATTAATACATCGAATTCATTTACAATTCCAAGTTGCTCAGCCTTTACTGCTTGCTCCTTCAAAACCCCAATTTCTTCCCTTAGCTCATGTGGTGTCATTTCACTGTAGCGTTTTGGCGTACCCATCTTATTTCCTCATCCCTCTTCACGTTTCATTTGTAAAAATATATCTATCTCATCAATAGAGAATCCTTTTCGATATAACGCTTGCTTCACCTTATTTTCGAATGTCCAACCATCATACTTCTTATATTTCTCATAATATTTATTCCCATGATAGTGTAACGCTTCTTCTTGCTGTTCGTCATCTTTTTCGTCTTTCAATTCTTCCAAGCAAATTTGAATCACATCTCTAGAATATCCTTTACGAACAAGCATTTCATCTAACTTTAGCTTCATTTGTAAAAATGAATGCTTTTGATAAGATTTTTTCTTCTTTTCTATAAGAAACAAAGCATTCTCCATTTGCTTCTCCTTTGGATACTCTTGTAAACTATGTGTAATGATTAAATCCTGAACACCTTTACTTAATAGCCCTCTCCTAATAACAGTTGGACCTTTTTGATTCACATTACTTTGCGTTCGCACGTATGAAATAGCGTACTCTTTATCATTAATATATCGATCATGTAATAATTTCGAAACGACTTCAGAGATGATGGCCTGTCCCACTTCTTTTTTTCGTAAGAAATCTTCTATTTCTTGTTTTGTTCTCATTTGATAGGATAAATAGGAAATCGCTTGTAAATATGCTTTTTGTACCTCTTCATTGTACAAAATATTCCCTAACGCTACTTCATCAATTTCTAAGCCTTTTTGTAACCCATGTTTCATTAAGATTGATTGATTCACACTAAACCCGTACTCTTCGCCTTGACCTTTATCAATATAAATATTAAATCGTTCTTTCGATCGTTTTTGCACTTCTATTTTTGTAATGACAGTCATACTCTCACCTCTCTATTATTTTAACATAGTCAAGGAACGTTTTTTCTTTTCAAGAATATATATAATGAGGAGGAAATGATTGTGAAAATCGCAATTTCTGGTGGCTCTGGCTTTATAGGCAAATCCCTTTCTAGTTTTTTTATTCAAAAGGGATTTACTGTTTACATTCTTACTCGAAAAAAAATTGCTGAAACTTCACACACTAACCTTCAATACGTACAGTGGACACCGGATTTACAGACCTTCCCTCTCTCCTCTATCGATGTAGTTATTAATCTAGCCGGAGAATCTATTAATAGTAGATGGACAAAAAAACAAAAAGAATCAATTTTAAACAGTAGAATTCAAACAACAAAAGGACTCATTAAACAATTACAAACACTTGAAACAAAGCCACACACATTTATTAATGCAAGTGCCATTGGATACTATGGGACATCTGAAACCGAATCTTTTACAGAACAGCAAGAGACTCCAGGAGATGACTTTTTAGCAAACACAGTATATTTGTGGGAGCAAGAAGCATCTAAAGCCCGCTCCATTGGAATAAGAACTGTCTACACAAGATTTGGAGTCGTATTAGGCGCAGATGGAGGAGCTCTTCCAAAAATGCTACTTCCCTATCAATTATATATCGGCGGTACACTTGGATCTGGAAACCAATGGTTATCATGGATTCATATAGACGATGTCGTTCGCATGATTGATTTCATCATTCACAAAAAAGAAATTGACGGACCTTTTAATATTACAGCGCCAACGCCAATACGGATGAAAGAGTTCGGTGAAATTATTGCCACTATAACTAGGCGACCTCATTGGCTACCTGTTCCTTCATTTGTACTTCGCGCTTTACTCGGTGAGATGAGTATACTTGTATTAGAAGGGCAACATGTATTACCCAATAAAGCTATTAAACATGGATATCAATACACATTTCCAACAGTTAACCATGCATTACAAAATATCCTCTTGCATACAATGTAGTACTTTTAAAATACAGTTTTACGGGTAGTCTATCTCCTCCAAGACTTCTTACTTTTTAAACACCGGAGCATTACTACACGAAAAACCTTTCAGTTACTTTGTCTAAACCTATTCTACACATTACAAGGTGACGGAAATGAGGTCTCTATGAAAATATTGCTCAAACAAGCCATTGTATATCCTATTACATCCCAAAAGTTTCAAGGAGATGTACTCGTTATAGGAGAACGCATTGCCGCGGTCAAACCTCATATTGATACTACTCAGGATATGACCGTTATAGATGCACGAGCTCTTCATCTCTTGCCTGGATTTATTGATGTTCATACTCACCTTGGCCTCTACGATGAAGGTACTGGTTGGGCTGGTAATGATGCAAATGAAACATCCGAAGTTTCAACACCACATATCCGTTCTTTAGACGGGATTCATCCTTTTGATATTGCATTTCAAGACGCTGTACAAAATGGTGTTACGACTGTTCACGTGATGCCCGGAAGCCAAAACATTATCGGCGGTACTACTTGCGTAATAAAAACTGCTGGAACTTGTATTGATCATATGATTATTCAGGAACCTGCTGGTTTAAAAATTGCCTTTGGAGAAAACCCTAAAAAGTTCCATAGTAACGGTACAAAAGAATCAATAACACGTATGGGAATTATGGGGTTACTTCGTGAATCATTCTATGACGCACAACACTACGGGCATGAAGCTGATTTTCGAATGCTACCTATTTTAAAAGCACTCCGCCGAGAAATACCGGTACGTATCCACGCTCACCGCGCAGATGATATCACTTCAGCTTTACGCTTTGCGACAGAATTCAATCTTGATTTACGTATTGAACATTGTACAGAAGGACACTTTATTGTTGAAGAGCTTTCGAAACACAATTTAAAAGTTTCAGTTGGACCTACTCTTACGCGACGTTCGAAAATCGAACTTAAAAACAAAACGTGGGATACTTATCATATTTTATCGAAAAATGGAGTAGAAGTTTCTATTACAACCGACCACCCTTATACACCAATTCAATATTTAAATGTTTGCGCTGCCATTGCAGTAAGAGAAGGATTAGATGAGAAAACAGCGTTGGAAGGAATCACTATTTTCCCAGCTCGAAATTTACGTTTGGAGGATAGAATTGGAAGCATTGATGTTGGAAAAGATGCTGACCTCGTGTTATGGACACATCATCCTTTCCATTATTTAGCCAAGCCTGTACTCACTATGATTGACGGAAAAATAATTTACAAAAAAAATAAAAAAAACTAGTTTATTTTTTTGACTAGATACAGTATTATACGATTATAAACTGAATGAAACCATAATCAATTTGTGTCGTGATTATCATTTTCAAATTGATGAATGGGGAAGGCAAATGGTGCGCCACCAGCGTTAGAAACTGGTTCTAGTGGGTTCGATTCCCACCCCGAAATTTTTTAAAGATTGATATAAAAATTTCGAGGGTGGGTGCTTTTTCGTCATGCTACCCTCGTGTGAGGAGGAGTTAGTGTGTTGAAAAAACGCGACTTACACGACAGCCACGTTCTATACGAATTAATGGTGGATCCTGCTGTCTTCCCTTTTGTGCGTCAAAAGGCCTATTCTTATGAAGAATATTTATTTTTAACGAAACAAACAATCGAAGCCGAAGAGCGTGGAGAATTAATCTCACGCACAATTTTAGATGAATGGGGTAACCCCATCGGCACAATTACTTTATTTGATGTGCAAGAAAAAGCTGGATTCCTCGGAACTTGGCTTGGCAAACCATATCATGGTAAAGGATATAATAAATTGGCGAAAGATTCATTTTTTAGCGAACTTTTCTATGAATTAGATATTGAAACGATTTTTATGCGTATTCGTAAAATAAATATTCGGTCTATTAAAGCTGCCGAAAAACTACAATATGTAAATCTAGCAAACGAAACAAGAAAAGCCGTTTATGATGAAATTAACGCGCATGAAGAAGTATATAATTTATATGAAATTCCAAAAGATCAGTATACACTTGCAACAATGCGAGATACAACATTCCAAGAAGCACACCAATTAAAAGAAGCGTAATCTAAAAATTCAGAAATAATAATTAATCATTACTAGTTTGACATATATGTATATCACCCCATGTCTTTGGAAACGATAGATAGTGACTTTAGGACACGAGGTGATTTGTAATGGATAAAAAGAAACGTGATAAAGCAAAAAACACATTATCTAGTACACAAGAAGTTCTCTATCAGCGAGAATTTCGAAAAGCAGATCGTGCAGCGGGCTATCGCTCAAAAAGTATTTAAAGTGAAACTGAATAATTAGAAGGTTTCCCCCCTAATTATTCAGTTTCATTACATAAGATTTTCCAATGAATTAGCAAAAAAGGTTCCTTATTTATAAGGAACCTTTTTTGTGGACAACCTTATCCACAAAAACCGTAGAATTGTGCATAAATTACAAAAGTATTTTACGAATTCATTTATTTAAATGAATTCGTAACGTGAGAATTGTGGATAATTTTCTAAAAATTGTGGATTATGTGGATATAGCTGTTAATATTCCGATTTTACTGTCTAATGACAGCGTAATCCTTTGTGGATAAAGTGAAACTTTAATCAGTGGGATTTTTGTTTATCCCCACTGATTATTAGCCCTCACCAATCGGGCTTTTGCGGGCAGTTAATCCCCACCTAACTTCTTTGCTTTCGCTGAATTTTGAGGTAGGGCTCTTACTGCCCACAAATAGCGGGATAAGTTAATAATTCACGTTTATTTTTTTTTACAACAATAAAAAAAACCCTCTTTAAATGCTTAAAAGAGGGTTTCATATTAAGTAAAAGATTCGGCAAGAACTGGTGATTTAATAGGTATATGATTCGGCTCTGCATGATTTTCTGCCAAAATTGTATCCACAATATGACCAGCTGGCTCAGGACGATAAATACTTTTCATTGCTTCTTTCATCTGAAGAAGCTTCATATCATCTTGTAATAACGCCTCTGTTTTTGCAAAAACTTCACTATCATCACGAATTACAACTGCAGCCCCTTTTTTTTCAAAATACAACGCATTTTCATTCTCTTGTCCTGGGACAGGTTTATATAAAATGACAGGTACTTGTAATGCAGCTGCTTCGCTTAATGTAATACCACCTGGCTTCGTAATCATACAAGAAGTAACACGGAACAATTCATCAATGTTTTCAACATAACCAAATACTTTTAAAGCACCAGAACCTTGTTCCTGTAATTCCATTAAATCCTGCTTTAAAGCTTCGTTTTTCCCACAAACGACAACTACTTGTAAGTTTGGTACTGACATAAATGACTGGCATAGCTCTTTTACACTCCCTAGCACACCATGAGCACCTGCTACAATTAGTAACATCTTTTTATCCTTACATAACTGATATTTATTATATATAATTGCTGGATTTATCTTTAGCTCAAAACTGCTACGAATCGGAATCCCTGTTTCAACAATTTGTTCTGCAGGTACACCGATATCAACCATCACTTTTTTCACATGATCGGTTGCTACAAAATAACGATCTACTTCTCGATGGATCCATATTTTATGCACGCAAAAATCCGTTAATACGTTATAAACAGGAATAGAAATACCTATTTGCTTTTTCAATTCTGGTACAGCGATGATTGGAAAGGTATTAATAACAATATCCGGTTTCTCCACCTGTAATAGCGTCTTCAAACGCTTTCTCCCAAAATTCGCATACCAAGATGCTATTTTTTTATCATAAATTTTCTCTACACCATAATAAAACAAACGATATAATTCTTTTCCTACCGTATAGCTTTTTAAATATAAATATTTTGTAATATCGGTTATAACTGGATGTGATTCTCCAAACAAGTCGCATACAATTACATCTTCGATTCCTTTTTGGCGAAATGTTTGTTCTAATGTTTTTGCCACTTGCACATGACCGTTACCGTAATGTGCAGTTAATATTAAAACCTTGGGGTTTTTTATCAAACAAATCCACTCCTAGCTTTTTGTTTCTCCATATTGCATATACGACAATAGGAAAAACATTTTCCTTAAAAACTACATACTCGGATTCTAATACTTTCCTGTTAGCTATGTATCTGTCGTGGATATGCAAAGCATATAAGATTGACCCCTTAATCCTATCTGTGCTCATATCTTTACATTATACTTTCCTATAAGAGCTTTCGCAATAACTTACAAATGTTCTATATTCCATAATACTCACTCTTTTACTTCTTAATTCTTTTTACTATTTTGATTTCCCTTTACAATTATGTAAATTTCTCCGCTTATTCTTTACAAAAATATGGATATTCCCTTTTCAGTATACTCTTTTCTAAATATATACTCTAGATTTTATTATGAAGAAACAAAAAGCCTAACCAAATGTTTAGGTTAGACTGCTTGTAAAATATGTTTTGCATGTTCAACATTTTCTTCTGTCGGTGGATTCACATCCGCAAGTGGATACTTATGTCCAAGTGCCTCCCATTTATAAACACCGAGCTTATGATATGGCAGCACTTCCACTTTCTTAACATTAGATAGACTTTGAATAAAGTTTGATAATTTTTGCAAATCCTCTTCACCATCGGTAACACCGGGAACCAATACATGTCTTACCCAAATTGGTTTCTTTCTATCCGATAAATAACGAGCAAATTGTAAAATGTGTTCATTTGGTTTCCCTGTTAATTTACGATGTTTCTTTGAATCAATATGCTTCAAATCCAATAAAACTAAATCTGTATACTCCATTAAAATATCTAGCTTATTTTGGAATTCTGGTTCTTCAGAATAACAACCGCCAGAAGAATCGATTGTTGTATGGATACCAGCTTCTTTGCACTTTTTAAACAACTGGGTTAAGAAGTCTAGCTGTAATAGTGGCTCTCCACCGCTAACTGTTATACCGCCTCCAGAAGCTTCAATAAATGGAAGGTAACATGTCACATCCTGCATCACTTCTTCAACTGTTATTTCTTTACCTTTACCGATTTCCCATGTATCAGCATTATGACAATATTGACAACGTAATAAACACCCTTGTGTAAATATGACATAACGAATCCCTGGGCCATCAACAGTACCACAAGACTCTACAGAATGTATTCTTCCTTTTACCATGTTACTTCCTCCTTTATTGAAACAGCCTCCCTCCGCTATATATTAAAAGCGGAGGGACACTTTTTTCACTTACATGCTTTCATGCATTGTACGGTTTATTACATCAATTTGTTGTTCACGAGTTAATTTAATAAAGTTAACAGCGTAACCAGATACACGAATTGTTAATTGTGGATATTTTTCAGGATGCTCCATTGCATCCATTAATGTTTCACGGTTAAATACGTTAATATTTAAGTGGTGTCCTTCTTTTATTGCATATCCATCAAGCATAGATACTAAGTTGCGTACTTGTACATCATCTTCTTTACCAAGTGCTTTTGGAATAATAGAGAATGTATTTGAAATACCATCTTGTGCATCTTCATATGGTAATTTAGCTACAGATAATAATGATGCTAATGCACCTTTTGTATCACGGCCATGCATTGGGTTTGCGCCCGGTGCAAATGGTTCTCCAGTACGACGTCCATCTGGAGTGTTACCAGTTTTCTTACCGTATACAACGTTAGATGTGATTGTTAAGATTGACATTGTATGAACAGAATTACGGTATGTTTTATGTTTGCGAAGCTTGTTCATAAATGTTTTCACAAGATTTACTGCAATTTCATCTACACGATCATCATTGTTACCGTATTTAGGGAAATCTCCCTCAATTTCGAAATCAACTGCAATACCATTTTCATCACGAATTGGTTTTACTTGTGCATATTTAATTGCACTTAAAGAATCTGCTACTACAGATAATCCAGCGATACCTGTTGCCATTGTACGAAGAACATTTGTATCATGAAGTGCCATTTCAATACGTTCATAGCTATATTTATCGTGCATATAGTGAATTACATTTAATGTATTTAAGTAAAGACCAGCTAACCATTCCATTGTCATATCGAATTTACGCATAACTTCTTCATAATCTAATACTTCAGAAGTAATTGGTGCGTATTCAGGACCAACTTGTGCTTTTGACTTTTCATCTTTACCACCGTTAACCGCATATAGTAATGCTTTCGCTAAGTTTGCACGTGCTCCGAAGAACTGCATTTGTTTACCGATTCTCATTGCTGATACACAACAAGCAATACCGTAGTCATCACCGTAGTCAGGACGCATAATGTCATCATTTTCATATTGAATTGCTGATGTTTTAATAGACATTTTCGCACAGTAGTTTTTAAAGTTCTCTGGTAATTGTTTAGACCAAAGAACTGTTAAGTTTGGTTCTGGTGCTGGTCCTAAATTATCTAATGTATGCAAGAAACGGAATGAGTTTTTTGTTACTAACGGACGACCGTCTAACGCCATACCACCGATAGATTCAGTTACCCAAGTCGGATCTCCAGAGAATAATTCATTATAATCAGGTGTTCTTGCAAATTTCACAAGACGTAATTTCATAATGAAATGGTCAACAATTTCTTGTGCTTCTTCTTCTGTTAAAGTACCATTTGCTAAATCTCTTTCAATGTAAACATCTAAGAATGTAGAGGTACGTCCAAGGCTCATTGCTGCCCCGTTTTGCTCTTTAATTGCTGCAAGATAAGCAAAGTATAACCATTGGAAAGCCTCTTGTGCATTTGTAGCTGGCTTAGAAATATCGAATCCATGAGAAGCAGCCATCTGTTTTAACTCTTGAAGTGCACGCATTTGCTCAGATAATTCTTCGCGTAAACGCATTGTATCTTCGCTCATTACACCGCCAGTTAAATTATAATCAGCTTTTTTCGCTTCAATTAAATGATCTATACCATATAGCGCTACGCGGCGATAGTCACCGATAATACGTCCACGTCCATATGCATCTGGAAGGCCAGTAATAACACCTGATTTACGAGCCGCTTTCATTTCTGGTGTGTATGCATCAAATACACCTTGATTATGAGTTTTACGCCAGTCTCTGAAAATACTACTAAGTTCTTTATCCATTTCATATCCATACGCTTCACAAGCTTGTTCCGCCATACGAATACCACCATATGGTTGTAAAGAACGTTTAAATGGTTTATCAGTTTGGAAACCGACCACTTTTTCAATATCTTTATTTAAATATCCTGGTTCATGTGATGTAATAGAAGAAACAATTTTTGTATCCATATCAAGAACGCCACCGTTTTCACGTTCCTTTGTTGTTAAATCCATTACTTGATCCCAAAGTTTTTTCGTTTCTTCAGTTGCTTCCGCTAAGAAAGAGTCTTCTCCCTCGTAAACGTTTACATTATTTAAAATGAAATCGCGAACATCAATCTCTGCTTTCCATTTTTCACCTTTAAAGTTTTCCCACGCGTTTTTTACATTTTCTAATACTTGAGTCATCCTAATCTCCTCCATTTTTGATTAGTACAGGACTACGTTTTTTTATATAACAGCTTACACACTTAGAATACTACTTTTTTTCGTAAGTGAACGAAATAGTTGTGACATGTTTGTGAAATGTTGAGCAAACTACTACATACATAGTGTTAACCTCATATAAAACTCTTTAGAATTAACCCTTTCTTTAATTGTATTTTTTTAGTATTCTTATATGCGAGTCCTATTTTGTAATATAAGAACGATACCCATTGTAGAGCTGTAATACTCTTATATCCTAAACTGTTATAGTTTTTATAACAAAGCAAAAAAGTGTACATACGTTGTACACTTTTTTTGTTACCACTATAAAACATCTCTTTTTCTATTTCCATCGTAAAATCCACCACGACTGTTTGTTAATGCAATTAATTGCTCTAATCCTTCTATATGATCACCAATAATTCGAAGGACAGCTGGAGGATGACCTATTTTTGCGAAATGTTCACTGGGACGAATACGGTTCATCTTATCAACATCGATACGACTTACACAAGCGATTTCAAAACCTGAAAGTACAGCTTTCACTTGTGCTACACAAGGTGACAATAATGATTTATACCCTATTTCCTTCAAACAAGTACGACTAAACGCATTAGGTACAGCAATAAGAGATCCTACTCCTAAATCTTTTCTATCACAAGCTAAATTTAATGCATATTTAAATGCTGTTACAAGATGAAGTGGTACTCTCAAATCTAAATAATGATTTAAATCATTTAATGCGACATCTGTTCCATCTGCAATAGCTTTTGCAAAAGGATATAGCTCACTAGCTGGAATAACAAAATCACCGTCTATAAATAAAACAATTTCTCCTTTTGCAAAATAAGTTCCAAGCGAACGCCCCACATCGTTTCCAAGTGCTTCTTTATACACAATTGTTGTTGCTCCCTTGTCTTTTGCAATTGTTGCCGTTTTATCGGACGAACCATTTACAACAACGATGATTTCAAAAGGTTCAATTTTGCGAAGCTCTTCTATAACGTTTCCAATTGTTTTCTCTTCATTTTGCACAGGAATAATTACCGATAATTGCTCTCCTTTATATAAATTAGATGTAACGCCCCATCCTTGATAAAAATCTTCAAAATTTAGAGTATGATAGACACTCTCTCTTTTCCTATTTCCATCATAATATCCTCCGCGCCCATTGCTGCCTAATATCCGCTCTGCTACAGCTTCTATATGATCACCTATCATTCGTTTTTCAGATTGAGAAAGATCCGTGCCATATGCAGCATGCTCGAATGGACGAAATTTATTTGGCGTAATAACGTCAATTGCACAATGACGACTAATTCTCCATTTACTTTGTGCTAGGCGTAGATGAGCCACAATAGGATTAACAAAACATTCGTCTCCAATACTGTGCACAACTTCCTTCGTCAGCGCATGAGGTACAGATAATAAAGAATCAATTTTTAATTCTTCACGCTCTAACATTGCATTTAATATTTGGCGCCATACTGTCACGGAGTGCGGTTTTTGTTTCTTTAAAAATAATGCGTCCAAATTATTTAAAACGATGTCCGCCTGATCATGTAAAATCGGATTAAGGAATAATTGTAATTTTGAAGTTTGAATAGCAAAATCTCCATCTACAAACAGTAATACATCACCTATCGCATGTTTTGCACCAACTGCGCGTCCAACGTCGTTACCAAGTGACTCTTTATGCTGGATTACTGTACAGCCTAAGCTCTCAGCAATCGCTTCTGTACCATCATTACAACCATTTGCTACTACAATAATCTCTACTGGATTCAATGGTTTTATCGATTGAACCACATCTGAAATCGTATCCACTTCATTACATACGGGAATAATAACTGATAACGACTTAGCCATTGTTTTCTTCACGAAACCATTTAATAGTTTCTTTCAATCCTTGTTCCCACGTTACTTTCGCTTGAAACTGAACAAGTTCTCTTAATTTCGTTACGTCTGGTCTTCTATTTGGAATCTCTTCAAATCCATGTGGATATACTTTCTCAAATGGAACGTGCACAATTTTGGAAATAGACTTCGTTAATTTTTTTATATCTTCCGCTACTACCCTTATATTTTTTTCATTCTCAGAACCTATATTAATAATTTCACCATTTACCTTCTCATCCATTGCACGAATTGTTGCCTCGACCGCATCACTTACATACGTAAAGCAGCGTGTCTGCTTTCCATCTCCATACACGAGAATATCGTCACCTTGCAAAGCCGCACGAATAAATCGTGGAATTACTCCTGCGTACGGACCATCTTTCGCTCTTGGACCATAAATATTAAAATAACGAACAATCGTTACAGGTAAACCTTCTAATGCGTACCCTAAACATAATGTTTCCTCTAACGTTTTACAAATTGCATAACTCCAACGTATTTTGGAAGTTGCACCGTATAAACGATCTCCTTCTTCAGAGAATGGCGGCTCTCCCTTTCCATATACTTCAGAAGTAGATGCAAATACTACTTTCTTCTTCCCTTTTAACGCTGCTTGTAAAATATTTCTCGTTCCATCGAAATTTGTTTCAATAAGCTCTACACTTTTTTCCATTGTAGTTTTGACTCCCAAAATTGCAGCTAAATGAAACACCACATCATGTTGATTCACTAATTCATAAATTGAATTTTTATCTAAAACGCTTATTGGAATAACCCGGAGCTCTTTCATTAACTCATTATGATATTTATTTTTTCCTTTATAGAAGTTATCCACAATAGTAACTTCATAACCTCTTTTCACCAACTCTTCAGCTAAATGCGAACCAATAAATCCTGCTCCACCTGTAATTAAACATTTTTCACTCATACACTCACCTTCTTTACGATTCCACGTGTATCTATTAATCGCTCAATCCCTTTAAAAAGATTCCAATCGATACTAGAGTGATCCGTTACAATTAAAATACAATCTGCTTGTTTAATTCTTTGTTCATCTAATGGAACAGATTGATATAGTGTATCTCTAATTTTCGCTGTAGAAATATACGGATCATGATATTCTATCTTGTATCCTTCTTTTATTAATAATTGAATAATTGGCAACGCCGGTGATTCTCTCAAATCATTTACATCTTTCTTATATGCAATCCCTACTATTAAAACCGTTGCGGGTGATTGCACCACACCTTTTACTTTCCCGATTATTTTCGCTGGCATTTCTTCATTAATTACATGTGCTGCCTCAATTAATTGACTAATTGCTCCAGCCTTTCTTATTCTCCATTGAAAATATAAAGGATCTACCGGAATACAGTGTCCTCCTATTCCTGGTCCTGGCCAATACGGAGTAAATCCAAACGGTTTTGTAGATGCCGCTTCAAGCACCTCATAAAAATTAATATTCAAACTTTCACAAAGTATATTTAACTCATTTACTAATGAAATATTAACTAAGCGCTGAATATTTTCAAATAGCTTACACATCTCGGCCACTTTCGGAGAGCTAACTGGAACGACTACATCAAATATAGTGCTATACAAATCCTGTACTTTTTGTTTACACTGCTCGGTTTGTCCACTAATAACTTTTGGAATTGTTTCAACTGAATACTGGCTATTCGCTGGATCAATTCGCTCTGGAGAATACCCAATATAATAATCTTCTCCTACCTTTTTACCTGTTTGAGAAATAATCGGAATGATAACTTCCTCCAGTGTACCTGGATATGTGGAGCTTTCAAAAATGAAGGTTTGTCCTTCTTGAAGGTGTTGTTGTATATAATGGGAGGCTGAAACGAGTGCACTTAAATCGGGTTCTTTATTCTCATTAATTGGCGTTGGCACAGTCACAATAACATACTCACTATTTTGGAACTCCGCAACACCTTTATCTGGTGTATTTACTATTAATTTTCTCTCGTTCAATAAATTTTGTAATACGTTAGAAGAAACATCAGGAATATAACTTTCTCCTTTAATTATTGATTCTATCTTCCTAGTATCTTTATCTAATCCAAGTACAGCATGTCCTCTTTCTGCAAAAAGGACCGCTAAAGGAAGGCCAACATATCCTAATCCAATAATGGTGACTTTACTACTAGCATTCATCTATATTCTCTTCTTCCCTTCTCAATTGTAGTATTATATCTCTATCCCTTTCTCCGTCTGTAAAACTCCCGCGCCCATTCGTATGTTGTAATAAATAAGCAATCGCCTCAAGCTGATCACCGAAAATACGATCGAATGCAGGAATTCTTCCATTTACAAACCCATGTTGCTCTGGACGTACTCGATTTGTTTTTATAACATCTACAAATTCCACTGCTGTAATAGAGCATTCTTCTAAAATAGCTTTCATTTGAGCTAATGGTGGAATGATAAGGGAATCATATCCAATTTTCTCTATTACCTTTTTATGCATAGCATGTGGCACTGCCGTTAATGAGTTGTTCCATAAATCTGGTCGTTTCGCTACCAAATTCACGAAATATTTCCCCATACTAATTGGATCTGCCGGGTGAAACATATCTAACAAACATTGCAAATCATTTAACGCCACATCATTTCCGTCTTCAATAGCATGCAAAAATGGAATTAGCTTTTTTGCCGGAATAGCAAAATCACCATCAACAAATAAACAAATATCTGCCGTAGCATGCATAGCCCCTATCGCTCGTGCTACATTATGTCCAAGTGCCTTCGCGAATTCAACTACAATAACATTCTCTAGCTTTGCTTGTTTAATTGTCTCGGCATCTGCTCCATTCGCAACAACTATGATTTCATCTACACCTGCCTTTTTCACTTCCTGTATGACAGATCTTATAGTCATTTTTTCTTCTGATACGGGTATAATAGCACTGTATTTCGCTTTTTCCTTTTGTAATAAAACTGGTTTATACTTCCCTATAAACTCTCTATCCCTGTTTCCCTCCGAAAAACCGCCACGTTTACCATATATTTCGATTACGTATTGCAAAGCACACAAATGATCACCCATAATACGACTAGTCGCCTTCGGATAAGGAGAACCAGGTGATGTACCCGTATGCACAGGACGAACCTTATTCGTGTGAATTACATCGACCGAAGCCATATCGGCAATATCTACTCCTCTAGACATCGCCATCGCTTGAAATAGTGCTGGATCTGCTAAATTCCACCACCCAAGATTCTCAATAACATCCCGATTCATCGCATGTGGAATTGCGATTAAAGAACCAACAACAAGCTCTTTTTTATTCAAATAACGATTCAACATGAATTTTCCAACTGTCGTATAGTGTGGTCTCATCTTTAAATAAACAGACCATGTTAAATTATTCACAACAATTTGATGCCCTTGCTGAACTCCTTTCACGAAACGTTGTAGCTCTTTACTCTCAATAACGATGTCACCATCTAAAAACAATACAATTTCACCTTTTGCTTCTCTAGCTCCAATTGCCCTTCCTACATCATTACCAAGAGAATGTTTATAATAAATTACATGGCAACTATGCTGTAATGCGACTTCATTCGTTCCATCTGTCGATCCATTATCTACTACAATAATTTCATACGGCTTCAGCTTCTCCACTTCTACTAAAACTTGTGATAAAGTACTTGCTTCATTATGCGCTGGAATAACAACTGATATTCTCATACTTGTATCACTCTTACCCTTCCAAGCGAACATAAGCAATAATAGGAATACGCACAAGTACATCTTCAGGTGGTCCATAAGAAGGAGATGTACGAACACTTACTGCCCCGTCCGTAACAGATAAAAGAATACCTGCAACAATTTCAACAGCTGTCACAACTTGCACTAATTCACCAACATGGTTACGCAATTCATCAGTAAATAACATATATAAGTCTCCTTTCTTACACTTCTTTCATTGATATAATACTTGTAAATGGTAATAAAACTTCAGTTCCTATTCCTTCTTGCAGCGTTAAGAAATCGTCACCAACTGCTACAATAACACCTATTAACTGTCCAACTGTCACAGTAATTTCTACGTTTTTACCTAAATATTGCTTTGCAATTTCCTTAAAAGGTGATGTATTGCATTCTTTTAAAATGTTACAAATAATAGATTGAAATTGACTTGATTCTATAAACTCTTCCGTAGCTTGCTTAGAATTTCTTTGAATAAATCTCGCAAAGTTTTGTGAAAATAAAAGTCGTTCCACAGCAGGCAGTAACTTGTCATCTAAAAAATAGCCTAATTGTCTATTAAACAGTCTGGATAATTTATGCCAATATTTTCTGAACAGACACATATGCTTCTCCTCCTATTATTTTTAAAGTATAAAAATTTACATCCATACATCTTAATTTATACAAAGCAGACTTTTTTTGTGATAGGTAAGGCATACATTTTCTAAAAGAAATAATTGTTTCAGAGCATAAAAAAGATAGATGGTTTCCCATCTATCGCTTTTCTAATCTTTAATTTTTAATTGTCACAATGGCAGCTACGCCGTAATATACCGCTCTTGATAATTCTGCTTGTTCGGATATAGAAGCTGTAACAAGGGATCCACCACTTGCCGAAAAATATTTTGCAGCTTCTAACGGAATACCATCTTCTTTCACATCAATATGTGTTCCATCTTGCCAGTCTATTTTCTGCATTGTTGCTGAAAAGTCCCCAGTCACTTTACCAATTTCCTTACCATTCATCTCTAAAAATATCCATTCCCATTTTGTTAAACTTAGTACTTGTTTCAACTCTCCAATTTTCTTTCCATTTATACTATAAAATATATAGAAGTTACGCACGCCCATCTTCTTTTGAACACGCAGCAATCTTTCTCCCGATTGATTATATAAATAAAATTGTTGCTTATGTAGTCCCTTAAAAAGAAAAGAAAGTGCACCTTTCCATATACTTTGAATAACGGAATTATACTCTTCTTTTAAAAACCCTACTGCCTTGCCATCTAATCCAAAGTACGTTATTACTTGAAATACCCCTACCTCTCTACGAACAACGAACTTTTGTTGTTCAAATAATCTAGAGCTCCCTATATTACAATTGTCCTGTTTAAGCATTTTTGCTCTTCGTTTTTCTATAAAACTATATATTAGTAATCCAAACGCTGGTAGCAAAATACCTATTAATTTCAGGATTTCTTTATCTGAAGTGAATATTGTTCCTTTTTTATATTCCATAACTAATCCCATTACAACGATAATCCATACAATGATAGCTATAAACAAAGTTCGTTTCGCATTGCGTGCATGATGCTTATGTATACTCATAAACCTCCCCCTTTTCCATTTATTTCATTATCGCACCGCACATATATTTCCTCAATGCAAAAAAGACTATCCAAAAGGACAGTCTTTTACACTTCTATATTTCGTAACATCGTATAAATGTCGTTATTCACTTTACCAAATGATTTGATGTTGTTTTGAATGTTAGATAATAACACAACATATACACTACCATTTTTACTAAATCCATTTAAGCAATTCCAACCTGGCATTACACCGTGATTTGAATAACTGCCTGGATCTACATACCAGCCAAATCCGTAATCCTTTTTCACGGCTGTAAACATTTGATCATAACTCTCTTTTGAAATTAATTTTCCTGAGAATAGCGCTTCATTAAATAAATATAAATCATGTGCGCTTGTATATATATCACCACAACCATATAGTTGTGACATGCTCGGAATGTTAGGTGTTGTCATGTTGTTATTCACTATTTTATAACCTGTTGATGGGAACCTTGTTTGCTCTAACGCTTTACCAAAACCAGAATGCTTCATACCAGCAGTAGCAAAAATATGTTGTTTAATATATTCTTCTAATGGTTGTCCACTTACCTTCTCAGCGATATAGGCAAGTATCGAATAGTTCGAATCGGAGTATTTCCATTTTTCTCCTGGACTCCCAACACGCTTTTGCTTTCCTATCCGTTTTATCAACTCTTCATGAGAGATATCTTCTGTTCCCTGCTCATATTCTGGAATCCCTGATGTATGTGTTAATAAATGTTTTAGCTGAATGCTATTACCTTGAGGAAAATCTGGAATATATTTTGCAACCGTGTCCTCTACTTGTAATTTATTTTGATCTTTTAATTGCATAATAGCAGTCGCTACAAATGCCTTTGAAATAGAGCCAATATAAAAGGTCGTTTCTGAATTATTCGGTACTTGCTTCTCTTTGTTCGCCATACCGTATCCTTTATTCAAAAGAACTTTTCCGTTCTTCACAATAACAGCTGTTCCACTAAATCCTGCGTTTTGTAAATATTGATCCAATTGAGCGTTTTCATTAATTTCTTGAGGCGGTCCTTCAGCAGGCTGCTCTATAGCTTGCGCTTGTTTCACTTGTTCTTCCTGCTCTTTTTGTTTTTGTGCTTCTTGCTTCTTTTTTTCTTCTTCTTTCTTTTTCAACTCTTCTTGCTTCTTCATTTCTGCTGCTGCTTTTAAAGTTTCCTCTTTTTTATTATGCGCAACAATTTTTGTATACATGAAATATACAAGTGACAGTAGTAGGGCTAGAATGATTGTTCTTTTTATGTATACAATCGACCGATTTGCTTTCCCATTAACAGTATTTTTTTCCTGATCCATGATTACCTTTTTCCCCTTATTTACCGATAATTTAATTCATCTACACAAGACTTATTTCAAATCATTTTCGCAGATTATGGACACTCCATTTTATGTCATCACTACTGTATCACGCACCGAACATATTACCAACCTATATGTTCAAAAAAGAAAAAGAAAATTTATAAAAGTAAGATTCCCTTTAAAAAATTAACAAAAAAAGAGGATATCCTGTAAAAGACTGTTGTTATCAATCTTTTTGGATATCCTCTTATCTAAATCTAACTATTTACACGTGTTTTTTCATATCATCGGCAACAGATTCAACGTTTGTGCCTACGATAACTTGTACGCTTGTATTACTTAATTTCATAACACCTTTTGCACCTGCGCGTTTTAATGCCGGCTCATTTACTAAACCTGCATCTTTCACTTGTAAGCGTAGACGCGTTGCACAGTTATCAATAACTGTTAAATTGTCTTTTCCACCTAAAGCAGCTACATAAGTTTCACCAATTGAACCTGCAACTGGTGCGTCTCCATCTTCAACTAACTCATCATCATCATCTTCACGACCAGGAGTTTTTAAGTCGAACTTCTTAATTAAGAAGTAGAATACTACAAAGTAAATTGCTGCGTAAATTAAACCGATTCCAGCTAGTAACACTGGTTTTGTTGCAATACCAAAGTTTAAGAAGTAATCAATTGCACCGGCACTAAATGTGAAACCATCGTGAATGCCAAGTGATGTTGTTACGAATAAAGAAATACCTGTTAACACGGCATGAATACCATATAATAATGGTGATAAGAACATGAATGAGAATTCAATAGGTTCTGTAATACCAGTTAAGAATGAAGTTAATGCTAGACCACCTAACATCCCTGTAACCATTTTACGTTTTTCTGGTTTAGCAGCTGCAATCATTGCGAAACAAGCTGCTGGTAAACCGAACATCATAACTGGGAAGAAACCAGTCATAAACATACCTGCTGTTTTATCCCCTGCAAGGAAGCGAGCGATATCACCATTTACAACATTACCTGCTGCATTTGTAAAGTCACCAAATACGAACCAGAAGTATGTGTTCATTACATGGTGTAAACCAATTGGGATTAATAGACGGTTTAATAAACCAAATAGACCTGAACCAACTGCACCTAAATTAACAATTCCATGAGCTAATGCATCGATACCATTTTGAATTGCTGGCCAAATTTGCGCGAATAGAATTCCTAATATTAGCATCACAACCGATGTAACAATCGGAACGAAACGTTTTCCAGCAAAGAAACCTAACCATTCTGGAAGTTTAATTTTATGGAATTTATTATAAAGTAATCCTGCTATAACACCGACAATAATACCACCTAAAACTTTCATATCCACTTTAGTCGATAATTCGGCTGCCTTAGATACTTGTGTCATTGTATCCGCAAGCTTAGATGGATCTACATTTGCGCTATTCCCTATTAAATCTTGAACTTTACCTAATTTATCTTGTAATTCTGCAGTAGAATATCCTTTACTAAGTGCATCAATACTATTTTTCATAACTAGATAACCAATTGCACCTGCAAGACCTGCTGCACCACTACCATCAACTGAAAGACCAATTGCAATACCAATTGCAAAAATAAGTGCTAAATTATCAAAAACCGCTGCGCCGGCCTGTGCCATAACAGGAATATTAAATACATCTGGTTGCCCTAAACGAAGCAATAATCCTGCTGCTGGTAGTACGGCGATTGGAAGCATTAACGCTTTACCAATACGTTGTAAAAACTGCAACATCTTAATTCCCCCTATCAAATTTATGAAATCGTTATCATTATAAGTACGCTTTAGAAAACGCTTTCTATTTACATAACCATAATAACATATAGTTGTATAGATGTGTAGTTTTTATTTCCGAACTTTTTATGGATAAATCTCCTATTTCCAAACTGTTATATAAAAGGGAAATTTTCCTTTTATAACACGGAATACTCGAAACTGAAGACTCACTATAGAACATTCAACTTTCGTTTTATCATTCCACTTTTTCATGTTATTATTTATTTCCGAGCATATCGGGAAAAGTAAACTTAGTTAATTCGAAATAGGAGCGTTGGTACTATGCAGTGCATTGAAACAAACAACTTACAGCAGTTGTTAGAACAAGTAAAACCATATACGAAAAAAGGAAAACTTGCTACTTATATCCCCGAACTAGGAAATGCAAATCCAAATGATCTAGGGATTGCCATTTTCCATAAAGAAACAGAATATATCCATGCTGGTAACTCACAAACACTATTTACTCTTCAAAGTATTTCTAAAGTAATTACACTTGCTCTTGCCCTTTTAGACCGTGGTGAAGAATATGTATTTTCTAAAGTTGGAATGGAACCAACTGGTGACCCTTTTAATTCTATTATTAAGCTTGAAACAACAAGTTCTTCCAAGCCTCTTAACCCAATGATTAATGCGGGTGCATTAGCCATTACAAGTATGCTAGCTGGTAATGATAACGAGGAGAAGATGGAACGCATTCTTCAATTTTTGCGTGATATAACAGACAACCCTACTATTAGTTATTCTTCTAAAGTTGCCACTTCTGAATTAGAAACAGCTTACTTAAACCGTTCACTTTGTTACTATATGAAACAAAATGGCATCATCGATAACGATATTGAAGAACTTATGGATTTATATACGCGTCAATGTGCAATTGAGGTTAACTGTATCGACCTAGCACGTGTTGGTTTAATCTTTGCAATGGATGGATATGATCCTTATAAAAAGAAACAGATCATCCCTAAACATATTACGAAAATTTGTAAAACATTTATGGTTACTTGCGGGATGTATAATGAATCTGGTGAATTTGCAATTCGTGTTGGAATCCCTGCAAAAAGTGGTGTAGCGGGCGGCATTTTCGGCTGCGTAAAAGGCGAAATGGGAATCGGTATTTTCGGACCAGCTTTAGATGCAAACGGAAATAGTATCGCCGGTTTTAAAATTCTTGAATTACTTTCTGCCCAAGAAGGTTGGAGTATGTTTTAATTTAGAAGTTATCCTGCTATATTGGCAGGATTTTTTATTTCACAAAAAATCCGTTCTACTAGGCATCAATACAATTCCAAAAAACAGTAATAAAAGTTCTCTTTATTATGCATATTTGCTCCCCCCTCCTGAATAATATAGTACAACCTAGCGCTGTATGTGGAGGGGTAAAAGATGAAACTCATATTTCAAATGGAGAAACAACCTGTTCTCGAAAAAACAATTCTTCTTTTTATATTGAGTATTGTAGAAAGTTTGAAACTAAAAGTTGTTTCACTCGATGAATCTCACCGATACATATTCAATTTAGAAGTGCTTGAACTATTAATGGATCGGAACATCGATGATCAAGTATTAGAACTTATTCATTTCGGAATGGGACTTGAAGACATTTACCATGTACTTCCCGAAGAACTTGAGCATAGCATTGAAGAACTGAAATGGCTTTGTATTCAAGTTTTAAGTGAGTACAGTATGCATGATGAAGAATGTGCACAACTAATTGAAGATATACGCTAAAAAGCACCTATACAGGTGCTTTTACTTTTTTAAACCTTTTCACACCAAAGATTTGTATAATACTTACAATCTTTCATTACCGTGAAAAGATTTCACGTCGATATATGCAATTTTTTAGTGTATTTCCAAGGAAATACTCGAATACTGTTTTCCCTATCCTTCTTACAACAATTGATCAATTCCAATAAGAATTAATAACACACCTGCAATTATAGTTGCCCATTTCCCTAAGTATTCAGCTAAAAATCTTTTACCAACATACGTAAAACCACTAATACAAATAAAACTAAAAACTCCAGAAATACATGCCGTAAGCCAAAGATTTAAATTTGTTACTCCAGCATCAAATCCACCTGCAATATTGTTTATGGACAATGCAACTCCTAAAACAATTGCTTCAGAAAAACTAATTGTTTTAGAACCATCAAAATCTGCTTTTTCTGGATCACGTAAAACCCCCATAAGTACACTACTATTTTTAGATTCTACGGTATCTTTTTGAATCAAGAAAGGCTGACATAAAATAAACACCCCGATTATTCCTAAAACGATTGCTCCAATAATGTTTGCTGTGAACTCTGAAATAAATAATGCGATCCAATTCCCAAAAAATCCAGCTAGTAAAGTAAATAAAAATCCAAAAAATGCGATGATAAAATTGTTAAGCCACGAAATTCGAATTTTACGAATGCCATATGCAATCCCAACACCTGCATTATCTAAATTAGACGCAATCCCGATTAAAAAAATTGAAAATAAACCTGCCGTACTCATCGTACAGTCACCCCTTTTCTCACTTTTCGTTGCATATTATGAAAATGTTGAGCAACTGTGCCTGTCTGTTTCATATACTTGTAATAAATGCTCAACATTTTTTCAACGATAGACAATAGAAAAGGAGTGCCTACATTATGCCCAATGAAAATCCAAATGAGCGGCTCGGTAAATTAATAAAGAAACTGTTAAAGGAGCGCGCTCTATCTATGCGCCAACTAGGAACACTTACAAATATTGATCCTGCAACAATTTCAAGAATAATTAATGGCAAACAACAACCGAAGCAAAACCATTTACAAAAATTCGCAAACTGTCTACAAGTTCCACCGCAATTATTACTTGATGAAATGTACCCTAACTCTCCACACATAAATAAGGAAAAAGCAGATATGTACACATCTCTCGATACAATTCAACAAACATTACAATCCTCTAACCTATTCGACTTCGAATACACAACAACTCGTGTAAAACAAGAACTTGAAAATTACGAGCGCTATGCTCAAACTACTGAAGGCGAAAAGCGTATTCACGAGAGTTTCAAAAGTAAAATAGAACAAATTGATAGTGCTGGTCCTTTCATTGAGCAATTAACAAATATGTACCAACAATTTTGTACAGAAACCATTTCAACCGAAGAGCGTGCAATTATTGGGGGTGCCTTACTATATTTCATTTTATCAACAGACATTATCCCCGATTATCTTTTTCCAATCGGCTATTTAGATGATGCGATTGCCGTTGAATTAGCTAAAGAGAAATTAATTGAAATAAAACGAAAAACATAGAAAAATAAAGAACTATTTCAGTTGTTTATGTTCAACTCTGAAATAGTTCACTAAAAAAGCGTACAAGTACATACCTGTACAATTTCAATATACTAATCTATTTTTTTGTATGACACCATTCATATATGAACGCTGTTATTACTTTTGTAAATTCAATTAACTGCTCAACTTCAACTTTCTCATTTATTGAATGAGCTTCTTCTAATGTACCTGGTCCGTAAATAACAGCTGGAATGTTAAACTCACTAAACCATCCGCCATCAGTTACCGTTGCTGACATATCTAAAATTGCATTTTTAGATAAAATAGATTCATGTACTGAACTTAGCGTTTTGACAGCAAAATGTTCGCTATCTACTTCTAAAGAAGGAAAAATTTCGCCACGATCCACAATCATTGATTCTCCGCCCCACTTAAATTGTGGTGGGTTCTCTCTTAACCATGGATCTGCTGCTGCCACTTTTCCTAAATACTCTTCTATTTCTTCTATTATTTGTTCATGCGTTTCATTTGGATAAAAATGTACGGTTATCCACAATCGGCACTCATCCGCGATAAATGCCGCATGACGTCCTCCTTCAATAACAGCTGGATTAATTGTTGTTGTTCCAGATGGATAGCCTTCATATGTTTTCATGACTGCCCAATGACGCTCTAATTCTTGTAAGCTTTGGACAATCTTCATCATTTTCTCAATCGCACTCGCTCCAAATAGACGTCCTCCAGCATGGATCATTTGTCTACGTGTTGCATCATGAAACGTTTGCGGGCTTTTCACTGTAATCCATCCAGTAATTACGCCGCCCTGCCCTTGCATATGTAAATTACTTGTATCAACTACTACTGCAAAATCAGCATCATAACCACGCTTACAACATTGAAGTGTCCCTGCTTCTCCTACTTCTTCGCCAATTACCGATTGAAAAATTAAATCTCCAGGTAATTCAATCCCCACTTCTTCTAAAAGCTGAATAGCAAATAAGGCTCCAGCTAGTCCACCTTTCATATCTGCTGCGCCTCTCCCAACTAACCAACCATCTTTTATAAACGGCTCAAACGGCTTTGTTTCCCACGGTTCGTCCTTTGATACTTCTGCAACATCTATATGTCCATTAATAATGAGACTTTTATGTGACTCACTTGCTGTCCCCTTTTTCACTCCAACAACATTCGGATCATTTGGATATACATCCCACTTATCAATACTAAAATTTCGTTTTTTTAGAAACTCCGCAACAAATTCTTGCGCCTCATTTGTATTTCTTGCTGGTGGTGCTGGTGTTTCAAAATGAATTAAAGTTTTTGTAAGTTCTAGTAGCTCCTCTTTTCGTAAATCAATCTGTTCTAATAGCTGTGAAACTTCTTGATTCATTGCTAATTCCCCTTTGCATACGTAGTATGTTTCCAAATTTATTTTCACAAAGAAAGAGACTGTTTACAATCTTACAGTCTCCAAATTAATCACTATTATAAACTTTCTAATTCAGTTGTATTTGTCTTTTCATTATGTTCTACTTTACTTCTCTTATTTCTGGTAGCACGATAAAATAGTAAACAAACAATCATAAATGGAATACCACAATACAATGCCATTCTTTGTTCTGGAATAAAAGCCATAGCTACAATTACTGTTAAATTTAACACTAAAGCAAGAATTGGAACAAATGGATACAGTGGTGTTTTAAATTTCAAATCCTTAATATCTCCCCCTTGCTTCACGTATGTCCTTCTAGCTAATAGGTTAGATAAAGCAATAGATGCCCAAACTAATATCGCTCCAAACCCAGCAATAGAAAGAAGCCATAAATAAACTGTATCTTCCGCATAAATACCTGATAGTAATGAGAGACACCCTACAAACGTACTTACAATCAATGCATAAATAGGAACACCGTTTTTAGATAATTTACCAAAAATCGGGCTAATCATTCCTTGATTAGACATCGACCATAGCATACGAGAAGTTGCATATAATCCTGAATTCGCAACTGATAGTACCGCTGTAATAATAACGAAATTTATAATATCAGCCGCATAAGGAATACCAATTTTATCAAATACAACTACGAATGGACTTTCTATCACGCCTGCTTGCTGCCAAGGAAATAGTCCCGCAAGAATAAAAATGGATAGTACAAAGAAAACAAGTATGCGCCAAACTGTATTATTAATTGCCTTCGGGATCGTTTTCTCTGGATTTTCACTCTCACCAGCTGCAATACCAACTAGTTCTGTTCCTTGGAATGAAAAATTAACTGCAATCATCGTAATTAAAATTGCTGATAATCCATTTGGGAACAATCCACCATAATCAGTAAAGCTAGAAAACATCGGTGCTGGTTCATTTCCTTTCATATCTAGAAAACCAAACATTGCTGCCCCGCCTAAAATGATAAATGCAATAATTGTAATTACTTTAATACTTGCAAACCAGAATTCAACCTCCGCAAAACTTCTTGAAGATAACGCATTAATAACAAAGAGCAATACGGCAAACACTACGCACCAAATCCATGATGATACATCTGGAAACCAACGTTTCATTAATATACTAACTGCAATTAATTCAATGCCTATCGTAGCCGTCCAGTTTAGCCACGACATCCATCCCACTACATAACCCGCTGCAGGTGAAATATGTTTTGTAGCATATGTTTGATACGATCCTGCATCAGGCATCGCAACCGCTAACTCTCCAAGACAGAGCATCGTTAAATACATAACAAATCCACCGACAAGATACGCTACAATCGCTCCTCCAGGTCCAGCTTCATGAATTGTATAACTGGATCCTAAAAAAAGCCCAGTACCAATAACCCCTCCGAGTGCAATCATAAATATGTGCCGACTTTTCAATTCCCTTTTTAATCCTTGGTTTTGATCCATCATATAAATCCCCCCTTTTCACTTTACAAACCCATTTAATGTAAGCGTTTTTAAAATTCTTCATAGTAAAAATAATTATTTAAAAGAGCAAAAATACACACTACTTATATTAATCACTACCTGTTATTAAAAGGTCATCTCTCACTGTTATTAATAGTTTTTGATCAGCGATAGCTTGTCCTTCTACCACTTCTAATGATTCGATATAACCACTGATTCCCACTTTAATTTCCACCTGCTGCTTATCTATTGTTTCAATTAACGCTAATTTTTCCCACTCATATACGTAAGAACTTTCAGTAACAAATAATTTCTCTACTTTCCCGTAACAAGGACTATACACGCCTTCTATAACCGTCTTCACTTTATAAATTCCTCCCTCTTATTAATTGAAACTGAAACGTTGCATACACTATAAAGATTCATAATCCCCCTACTCTTTAAATTTAGAGATCTTAACTACTATTCATGCAAAATACGTACCAACCTCAATACCTATGTAAAATTAGGATTTCTTACGAAAAAAATCTGCATAACCGCAAAATTTTTCTATCATTTGAAAATTTTTAAGAGAAAATAGCAAAAAAATTTTGCGATTTTATAAGAATTTTAATAAAATTATAAAAAGTCAGTCTTCATAGGGTATAACGAGGAGAAGATAATACATGCATACAGAAGAAATCAATTTTAAAAAGATTATTGAAATGAATGTGCTATACGAAACTTTACTCAATGAACTAGATATTGGGATCCATATTATTAATGAGGAAAGTAAAACGATTATCTATAACCGTAAAATGATGGAAATTGAATCAATGGATCGCTTAGATGTGCTAGATAAAAACCCTTTAGAAGTATTTGCATTTGAAGAAAATAAAAATAGTACTCTTATAGAGGCTTTAAAACTTGGAAAAACAAACAAAAATATAAAACAAACGTATTTTAACAATAAAGGACAAGAGATTACGACGATTAACGATACTTTTCCTATAATAGAAAATGGAAAAATTAAAGGCGCTATTGAAATTTCAAAAGAGATTAGTCATTTAAAGCAAACAATGAAAACGAACCTTTCTCGAAAACAAAATACTAAGTTTACCTTTGATCACATAATTGGTGATTCTAGAGCTATTCAATCGGTCATTACAGAAGCAAAGAGAGTAATACGTACGCCATCCTCCATACTTATAATCGGGGAAACAGGGACCGGTAAAGAGCTATTTGCGCAAAGCATCCATAATGAAAGCCAGCGTTCAACAAAACCATTTATTTCGCAAAACTGTGCCGCTATACCAGAAACCTTAATGGAAAGTTTACTATTTGGTACAAATCGAGGTGCTTTTACAGGAGCAATAGATAAACCTGGTTTATTTGAAGAGGCAAATGGGGGAACTTTGTTATTAGATGAAATCAACTCATTAAGCCCAGCACTTCAAGCTAAATTGCTGCGGGCTATACAAGAAAAAACAATACGAAGAATCGGAGGCACACAAGAAAAAGAAATTGATGTTCGTATTATAGCAACTATTAATGAAGATCCTCTTGAAGCAATAGCACACAATCGATTAAGACAAGACTTATATTACCGATTAAGCGTTGTTACTTTATGTCTTCCACCTTTACGGGAACGAAAAGAAGATATTGCATATCTTGTTCAACACTTTATTGAAAAATACAATATCCAATTTGATCTTAGCGTAAAAGATGTAGATTTAAACGTAAATAACTTCTTCTATAAATACGATTGGCCTGGTAATGTGAGAGAACTAGAACATATAATTGAAGGCTCCATGAACTTAATAGAAGATGAAGATATCATTACAGCGTTCCATATGCCAACGCACTTTCGCGAACTAGCAAAAAAGGAACTGAATATGCAGACTCCGCTAACTAGTCACAATACTGATACGCCACAAACTTTAAAACGTATAATCGAAGAAATGGAAAAGAAATATATCCATCAAATTCTTAAAGAAAATAAAGGTAATATCTCACAAGCTGCAAAATTTTTAGGATTGAGTAGACAAAACTTACAATATCGAATTAAAAAATTGCACTTACACATATGAAATGAATCTTTCTCCAAGTGCAAAGAAACTGGTAAAATATGTTATAATAAACGTATAATATGCTAGAAAGGGGCAATGTATATGAGTAATGATAAGAAGTTGAAGTTATTACACTACTTAGGTCTTTTCCCTACCATTCTATGTATAATGCTATTCATTGATATGAGCAGCTTTCCTCATGCAAAGCTCTTAGGCACAATTAGCGGCTCCTTTGCAGCTATTATGCTTGCTGCTTTTTGGAATTTGAAGCTACGTATGAAGAAAGAGAAATCTTCTTAATTTCAGAGTGCAAAAAAATCGAGCCTTATCAGCTCGATTTTTTTACTTATTATTAAAATTCAACATTCTCCAAATACAATCCACTCGCCTCAGCAAGACAATTAATTTGATTACGTTGTTTTTCCTCTAAAATGTTTGGAATTGCGTCCGCCTCTAATTGCCCTAATCCAACTTCAATTAATGCTCCAACAATTTTCCGCACCATGTTATGAAGGAATCCGTTACCACTTACTCTAATTTGTACAAATCCTGATTCTTCGGAAACATCAAGTGTATACACTTCTCGAACCATAGATTTTTTCTTAGACTTTGCATTTGAAAAGGCAGTGAAGTCATGTGAACCAACTAAATGTTTCGCAGCTTCTTTCATGCTTTTCACATTTAATTGTTTATTCACATGCATGCTGTATTTACGCATAAATGGGTTCGTATGCTCTTCATTCCAAATTTTATAAAGATATGTTTTTGCTTTAGAATTATAACGAGCATGGAAACGATCTGGTACTTCTTCTACACTCGTAATACTAATATCATTTGGTAAATATTGATTTAAATACTTTTTTACTTTATGTTCTACTAACTTCTCATCACTTTGAAAGTTAGCTACTTGATTCAAAGCGTGTACACCAGCATCCGTTCTACTACAGCCGATAATTTCAATTTCTTTTCCGACCATTTCAGATATTATACTTTCGATTTTCCCCTGAATCGTATTGTCATTATTACCAAGACGTTGCCACCCTTTATAACGCGCACCATCATATTGAATCGTCAATTTATAATTGTTCATTATATTCTCCTTACTTCCATTCGCTAAATAAAATATACCCTCACATAGCTCCTGCTTTGTGAGGGACATATCCTTATTGAATGTTACTTTCTAACAAGTTTCACTACATTTTCTACATGCGCAGTATGCGGGAACATATCAACTGGTTGTACATACTCCACTTCATAGCTCTCCATTAATGTTTCCACATCACGTGCTAATGAGGACGGGTTACAAGACACGTAAACAACTTGTTTCGGTTTCACTTTTAAAATCGTTTCAAGTAATTTATCATCACAACCTGTACGCGGTGGGTCGACAACAATGACATCTGGACGCCAGCCTTCTTTTACCCACTTTGGTAACCATTGTTCCGCTTTACCAGCTTCATACTTTGCATTTGTGAATCCGTGGCGTTTTGCATTTTTCTTTGCATCTTCAATCGCTTCTGGAATTACATCCATACCACGTACTTCCGCTGCATCATTCGCAAGCCAAAGTCCAATCGTACCGACACCACAATACGCATCCACAATCTTCTCGTTTCCTGTTAAAGCAGCTGCTTTTTTCGCTTCATCGTATAAAACAACTGTTTGTTCTGGATTTAATTGGAAGAATGCGCGTGCTGATAATTCAAATGATAAATCACCTAGTGTTTCTTGAATTACTTCTTTTCCAGCTAATTTAAATGTTTTATCACCGAAAATAACAGATGTTTTACGCCAGTTTACGTTTTGCATAATTGATTTAACACTTGGCATTTGTTTTTGCACTTCTGCGATAAATTGATCTTTATTTGGTAATTCTTCTTTTGTTGTAATAAGTGTGACTTGCACTTCCCCTGTTTGAACTGCAGTACGTGTCACAATTGTGCGTACTAAACCTTTTTGTTTTTTCTCATTGTAAATAGAAACATTTAATTTTTCTAATATACGTCTTACAACTTTTGTCGCTTCATTCGTTGCTTTATGCTGAATCATGCAATGAGAAATATCAATTAACTGATGTGAGTTTTGCTTATATAACCCTGTAATAACCTTTTCGTCTTTACGCCCCACTTGCAATTGACTTTTATTACGATAATGCCATGGATTTTCCATACCAAGCGTCGGACGAATTTTCTCTTCCAGACTGTTATTCATGTACTTCTCAAATGCTTGTACAACGATATCACGCTTTTGATTTAATTGTTCTTTATAATCTAAATGCTGCAATTGACAGCCACCACACTCCTCATATACTGAACATGGTGCTTTCACACGATGTGGTGAGGATTTACGAACTTTTTTCACTTTCGCTTCAGCGAAGCCACGCTGAATTTTCGTTGCTTCAGCAACAACTTCTTCTCCTGGTAATGCCCCTGGAATAAAAACAACTTGTCTCTTAAAATAACCAACGCCTTCTCCGTTAATCCCAAGACGTTTAATTGTCACAGGAAACGTTTGACCAACTTCCAACTTACTCTCTTGTTGCTTTTGTATCATTATTACACCTCTACTCTATACTTTTCCATAAATATAACGCTGCATAACTGCAATATGGTTCACACTCTTGTTTCACTTTTTCTAAAAATGCATCATCAGGCTTATTATCTAATTGAAATACACCTTGCACTGCGCGCTGAATTCCAATGTCTGCTTTTGGAAACATATTTTTCCGACCAAGCCCAAACATTAAAAAGTTTTGCACTGTCCATGCTCCAATACCCCTTATTGGTAACAATTGTGCCGATACTTCTTCTTCTGTTTCGTTTTCTATCCTTGCTAAATCTAATTTACCGCCTACAATATGTTTTGCTAATCCTACTATATATTCGGCTTTTCGCTGACTAAACTTCTGCTCTCTCAATTCTTCTATTGAAATGTTTGCTACTCTTTCTGGTGTTGGGAAAAAGAAAACGCCGTTCTTCTCTGTCCCATATCGTTTTACAAATTGATCTGTTAGCACAGTAGCAAATTTCAAATTTATTTGTTGATGAATAATACAGCGAAGAAGACAAGCGAAATAATCGAATTCTAAAATAATTGGAGTATAAGCATATGTTTCAAATAGTGGACGTAATGATGTGTTTAAAAAATGATTTTGTATATTTTGAAACGGTTCATTCCAGTGAAAAATGGATCTCATTCGTTTCATTACTTTCTCTTGATCTCCTGCCTGACTAGAGATCCAAAACTGTGGATTTTGAACAGTACCAATCCCTTGCAAACGAACAACAATCTGTTCTTCGTCTATAAAAACCGGGACATAAATTACTTTCTCGTCTAATTGAATAACGTTTAACGGGTCGAAAGATAAACGCTTTAGTACTTCCTCAAAATGGTACGGATATTCTAACGTAACATGTTCGCTCCACATACGTTTCCCCATCCTTTTTACACATCATTATAGCATGAGAAAACCGCAAGCATACATGCTTACGGTTGATTGCTTTTTACTAAATCATCTAGGCTTTTAAAATGATACCCTTTCTCGCGCAAATCATCAATGATTTTCGCAAGTGCTTCTGCATTATCTTTTGATATTGCATGAAGTAACAAAACAGATCCTGGATGAATCATAGTCATTACATTATTATGAGCGTATTGCCATCCTCTTTGCTGATCTACTTTCCAATCAAGAAATGCAAGCGACCAAAACACGTTATAATATCCCATTTCTTTCGTAAGCGCTAGCGTTCTTTCACTAAACACGCCTCGCGGAGGGCGTACATATTTCACTTCTTTTTGCCCAGTAACTTTTTTAATCTCTTCCGTTACGCTCGTTAATTCTTCACGAAGTTTTGCATCATTTACTGTTGTAAAATCTGGATGACTCCAAGAATGATTACCAATAATATGTCCTTCATTTTTCATTCTTAATAATAAATCTTTTTGTGTTTTTATATAATGTCCCGTCACAAAGAAAGTTGCTGGTACTTTTTTCTCCTTCAGTACATCTAAAATCTTTCCTGTATATCCATTTTCGTATCCATTATCAAATGTTAAATAAATATCTTTTTTCTTCGTATCTCCTAAATAAAACCCACCATTTTTTTGTAGTAATTCTGTATATAGTTTCCCTGCATCTGGCACCGTTTCATTTTTAGGACGTGGGATTCCCCAGTTATGTGGTGTATTCGTATAAGCAAATGTTGAAACTGGAACAAGTGCCATCATAATTGAAAAAATGAGACCTATATATAACCATTTATATTTCATAAATAGTCTCCTTTCCATATATAATCGTACCTGTAGTTTCTGTTTCCCTGCTTTCTTTCATGCTGAACATGTTTTTCTATATATACCAAAAAAATGCACCTCGAATAATTCGAGATGCACTTCTCTTTACTTAAATACAGGTTCTTTAAAGCTTGCCAATTTTTCAAGTGATGTTTTATCAACATCAGCATGTAGACTTTTACCATGAGAATCCATCGTTACAACTGCTTTAAAACCATCGATACGTAAATGCCACATTGCCTCTGGGATACCGAATTGTAAGAAATCAACATCTTTCACTTCTTTAATACATTCAGCATAATATTGCGCTGCACCACCAATTGCATTTAAGTACACACCACCGTGTTCTTCTAAAGCTGCTAATGTTTTAGCACCCATACCACCTTTACCAATTACAGCACGAATACCGAACTTTTTCATAATATCACCTTGATATGGCTCTTCACGAATACTTGTCGTTGGACCTGCCGCTTTAATTTGCCAATTATCATTTTCATCTTTCACTACAACTGGACCACAATGATAAATAATTTGTCCCTTTAAATCTACTGGACAATCGTTATCCATTAAATGTTTATGAATCGCATCACGTCCTGTATACATCATGCCGTTAATTGTAACAACATCACCAACACGAAGTTCACGAATTTGCTCTTCTGTAATTGGAGCTTGTAATACGATTTCACGCTGCTCTGTTTGTTCTTGCGCAGCATCTTGCTGAAGTGTATCTTCACCTTCCTGGTACAACCAATCCATAATTTCACCTGTTTCAGGATGAATTGTTACACCAAGACGACGATATGCCCAACAATTATACGCAACAGATACGTAGAAGCTCGCTGGCAAACGATTATATACTCCAATTTTGCAACCTAATAAAGTTGTTTCTCCGCCAAATCCCATCGTACCAATGCCAAGCTTATTCGCATTCTCTAATACATACTCTTCAAGCTTGTGTAATTCTGGAACTGGATTTACATCATCTAATGTACGGAATAATTGATTTTTTGCTAATTCGTAACCTGATGTGCGGTCTCCCCCGATACCGACGCCGATTACTCCTGCGCTACACCCTTGACCTTGCGCTTGATATACTGCATGAAGAAGGCATTTACGAATTCCTTCTAAATCACGCCCAGCTCGTCCAAGTCCTTCTATTTCACAAGGCAGGCTATATTGAATATTTTTATTCTCACAACCGCCGCCCTTTAAAATTAAACGTGCATCAATGTAATCTTTTTCCCATTGTTCAAACTTAATAACAGGTGTACCTGGTCCTAAATTGTTTCCGCTATTGTCTCCAAAAAGAGAATCAACAGAGTTTGGACGAAGTTTACCATCTTTTGTCGCCCGCTCAAGCGCACTATAGATAGCTTCCTTCAGTTTTAATTGATTCACACCAACTGGTGTATAAATTTTAAACGTTGGCATCCCTGTATCTTGGCAAATTGGCGAGATATTATCATCTGCCATTTTAATGTTATTCGTAATTGTGCCAAGTGCCATCGCCGAACGAGTTCCTGCATTTTCTCGTTCTTTCGCTTGTTGAATTGCGCGACGAACATCTTTCGGTAAGTTCGTTGACGTTTCAACAATTAGTTGATACATGCTTTCTTGAAGCTTTTCCATTGTTACTTCCCCCTCAATTGTGAACGCTACCAAAACGTTATGAAATGAAAATTCCATTGTTATACTCTTCAGCTGTTTATTTATCCCGCATTAACGGGCAGTAAGACTCCCACCTCAAAATTCAGGTGGAGCAAAGAAGTTAGGTGGGAGATCAACTGCCCGTAAACGCCCGATTGGTTCAACTAATACTCAGTGGGGAATGACCCCCACTGAGTAAAGTTTCACTTTATTTCACGCCATTAAAGGTTAGATGAAATTTTTCACAACTTGATTATACCTTTTTTTCTATATTCCTTCTATTATCCGTACAGAAAAAGGCTGCCAATTTTGTAGTGGCAGCCTTTTTAATATATTATTCGTCTTTTTTAAATTGCTCACATTTCAGTTCTAATTCATCTAACATTGCAAGAAGACGATCTACATCTTCTAATTCTACCTCTTCTGGTTCAATCGTATCAATTACTTCAATGAACATATTTAAACGTTCTTTCAAATATACTAGTTGTGAATCTTTACCTTGAATTGCTTTTCCCATGAAGGCACTCTCCTTTTAATTCGAGTTGCTTTTATTATACCGCAAAAATGATTGCTATGGGCATGTAATTTCATCAATTTCGTCACAGTAATTCATTATAATGTAAGCCCTCTCTCTTTTTTCACAAAAAAGTTTCACTTTATAAAAAGCTCATATTCTTCTATTATAGAGAATGGACAAATTGTTATTTCAATAGTCAAAGGAGTATTTCATATGACGATATCACAAATAATGAAGCCGATTACTCCTTCTTACGATCCATGGGAAGCGTATATGGACCTTGAAGAGTACGGCAAACTACTATTAACAAACGTTGAGTTTACAACGACGACGTTATGCAATATGCGTTGCGAGCATTGCGCTGTTGGTTACACATTACAGCCGAAAGATCCAAACCCGCTTCCGATGGAGCTTTTATTAAAACGATTAGATGAGATTCCTCATTTACGTTCTTTAAGTATTACAGGCGGAGAACCTATGCTTTCAAAAAAATCCGTCGACAACTATGTAACACCACTCTTAAAATACGCCCATGAACGAGGCGTTCGCACTCAAATTAACTCAAACTTAACTATAGATTTAGCACGTTACGAACAAATTATTCCCTACTTAGATGTATTGCACATTTCACATAACTGGGGAACAATCGATGACTTCGTTGAAGGCGGATTTGCAATGATGGAGCGTAAGCCTACTTATGAACAGCGCGCTAAATTATTTGAAAGAATGATTACAAATAGTAAAGCTCTATCAGAGGCAGGTGTACTCGTATCAGCCGAAACTATGTTAAACAAACGAACTCTACCACATATTGAACATATTCACCGTCAAATCGTTGAAGAAATGGGCTGTAAACGTCATGAAGTTCACCCGATGTATCCGAGTGACTTCGCTAGCACACTTGAAATTTTAACAAAAGAAGAAATTCGAAATGCAGTTGAACATTTATTAGAGATCCGTGATGAAAATGTGTGGATGTTATTCGGAACATTACCTTTCTATGCATGTAGTGATAATGAACACGATTTAGCTACACTAAAGAAATTACATGAAAGTAAAAATGTAACTGTCCGCAATGATCCAGATGGTCGTTCTCGTTTGAACGTAAATATTTTCGATGGAAATATTATCGTGACCGACTTCGGTGATGTCCCGCTTCTAGGTAATGTACAAACAAATACACTACAAGAAGCTTACGACAAATGGTGTGACTCAAAAACAGCAAAATCATTAAGTTGCCATTGTCCTGCCGTGAAATGCCTTGGACCAAATGTTCTTGTAAAAAATAGCTACTATCCAAAAGAAGATTTCTTATCAAAAACATCAAACATTATGTTATAAATAAAAAACGTCAGCTTATAGGCTGACGTTTTTTATTTCATTGTGCATGCGATGAAGAAACAAATTTGAAAAATAAATGATCATGAATTGGAATAGCGGCTCCGATTCCTTGAGATGTAATATTTTTCACGACAAGCCTTTTTTGATTCCCTTTTAACACAAGGTAGACTTCTCCAAATGTTACTTTTCCTTTTTCATTTACTGCTGGTGTATACGCATATAAATATCCAAGTTGACTTGGACTAATATTATAAACACGCTCATGTCCAGTACCATAACCAATGGTTGTTTTAAATGAAAGTGGCAATTGTACTTTTTCAAGCGCTTTTAGAAGCATCATTTTTTTCACATCTGTAGTATCTTTCATATCTGCTGTTAAATCACCTTCGATTGTCTTTTGGGTTTCTTGCTTATAGCGAAGTGGGTATAAGCGATCCCCTCCGCGATTATCATATACATTTCGATTTACTTGCTTATATTCCCAATTAATCGATGTGTCTATTGACTCATAATTTAATGCCCATTGCCCTAAATAAATTTTCGCTCGGTACCCTACTGCAAGCGGTGCATTCGAAATTGTCGTTTCATTAAACATTCGAATTAAATCTGGGTTTTCAATTTTGATATTTGCTGTTTTCAATAGTTCTTGCGCAAACTTACTTGGCTGTAAACGCGGTAAATCTTGTGCATCATTTGGAAATGTATTATCCTTTGAAATATTTAAAACAGATGAAGGCATTTTTACTTCTACCGTTGTCTTTGCAAAACTACTGTTAGGAAATAATAAAATAAACGAGACCATGGTTGAAAGACATATGCTGTATATTCGTTTCACCTGTCTGGCTCCTTCCTATGTAAAGGTATATAAATTACTGTATTTAGTGTTTTCCCTCTGAAGCATTGTTATCCCTATTTTTCATAATAAATAAAAACCAATTCCCATAATGATATACGCAGCTAATAAAGTGCCTCCTTCAAACCAGTTTGTATCCCCATCATTTGAAATAGCAATAGTTAAGAAAACAGCTGTAATCATAGAAACAAGTTCTGGTATTGTAAATACTAACGGCATCTTTTGTGCAAAAAACATCGAAAGAAGTACTAACACAGGAGCAACAAACATGGCGATTTGTAATGTAGAACCTACTGCAATTTCTACTGCGATATTTACTTTATTTTTATATGCCATAATAATCGCAGATGCATGTTCTGCTGCATTACCAACAATTGCAACGATAATAACCCCTATAAATAACTCTGACCAGCCAAACGACTTTGCGACCGTTTCAAAAGTATGTACGAGTGCCTCTGACACATAAGCAACTGCAAGTGTTGCTATCGCTAAAACGAGTAGCGCTTTACCTTTGGACCACTCAGGCTCTTCCTCATGCGCTACTTCATCACTTTTATGTTGATATACACCACGGTGCGTAACTAACTTAAATAGCAATGCAGCAAGATACATAATGATCATGATAATAGAAACACCAATACTTAATTGATACGTCTTTCCAGCATCCATCTTCATTGAAAAAATCTCTGGAATAACAAAGGCTACGACAACAGCAAATATTAATAAAGCTGAATTATGTCTTGCATCATAAACATTGAAACTTTGTCTTTTATACTTAAGGCCACCTATAAAGAAGGATAACCCTCCTACCAGTAATAAGTTTCCAAGTACAGAACCAGTTAAGGAAGCTAAAACAACTTCTGTTAATCCTGCCTGGAGTGCAAAAATTGAAATGATAAGTTCCACGGCATTACCGAAAGTTGCATTTAATAAACCACCTATCCGAGGCCCAGAAACAATTGCTAAACTTTCTGTCGCCCTCCCCATAAAACCAGCTAATGCAATAATAGTAATGCAGTATACAGCAAACATAATAGTTTGTGGCCAATGAAGTGTTTTTCCGATCACAGAAAGTGGTACACCTATAAGCGCTACTATAAGAAATATTTTATTAAACATGCTTTTCATCCTTCCATCGTATGTATTTCTCCTCGATATTATTATTATTCATCTCCTAACTTGTCCGATTTCATCACAATTACGTTTAAAAAATCGGATTGAAGAAAACAGTATGAAAGATATTTAAATTATCTTGTCCAGACAGAAAAAATTATGAATTATGAAAAGAGGCTAAAAATATGCACTTAAAAGAAAAAATCGCAACTATTATTCAAGGTCAACGCACTGGTGTATTATCTACTGTACGTAACGATAAGCCACATAGCGCCTTTATGATGTTTTTCCACGAAGATTTTGTACTATATGTTGCAACAGATCGAAATTCAAAAAAGATAACAGATATTGAAAAAAATTCCAATGTACATGTACTACTTGGACGTGAAGGAAAGAAATTAGATGAGGATTACATTGAAGTTGAAGGTATAGCTTCCATCGAAGAAGATCAAACATTAAAAAACAAATTTTGGACTAATAGCTTAAAACGCTGGTTACTCGGTGCGGAAGACCCTAATTACGTACTAATAAAAATCAATCCCGATACAATTTATTACATCGATGGTGCTGGTACGACCGAGCCCGAGTTTTTACGACTATAAAATAAAAACAAGCCCCCTTAGGTGGGCTTGTTTTGTCGAAAGGTTCTTCTGAAAAAAACAATAAAATAGGTGGAACTTTCTAAAGATTCTGTTATATAATAGCAGTAACTTAAATAAACTGTATTAAAACAGATTGAGGGGAGAAATTAAAATTGATGAAAAGAGAAGAACGAAAAAACATGATTGAGTTTATTGAAAAGAAAAAAGGGATTGAACGTGACGAATTATTATTTATGACAGACGATGAAGTAGAGCATATTTATAATGTAACGTACTTTTTATATGAAGAAATAGCAGAGTAGTATAATAAACCCCCACCTTATTAAAAATATAGGGCGGGGGTTTATTTCGTTTTTATACATGAGAATGATTTTCATGTATAATAATGTAAGATTGGAGGAGTTTCACTATGAGTTCATGGCTATTATTCGCACTATTATCAGCAATTGCTGCTGCCCTCGTATCTATTTTCGGAAAGATTGGCTTAGATGGAATCGATGCCAACGTCGCAACAACGGTTCGCTCTATTATTATGGCATTATTTATGGTAGGAGTTATTATTATACAAGGTAAATTTCAAAATATCGGTGATGTCCTCCTAAATAAAAAAGCACTGCTATTTATCACATTAAGTGGAATCGCTGGTGCTTCGTCATGGCTATTTTATTTTCTTGCATTAAAAACAGGAAAAGTTTCACAAGTAGCACCTATCGATAAATTAAGTGTAGTATTTTCCATTATTCTCGCGATGATTATATTAGGTGAAAAGTTAAACTTTATGACCGGTATTGGTGTAGTCTTTATTACAGCTGGTGTATTATTTATTGCTTTCAGCTAAAAAAACCGCTATTATTAGCGGTTTTTTCTTTTCCTTATGTAAATCCACACAATCAATATTACAATTGCCGAAACTAATAAAATCCATATTCCATAATGATGTAAACTATATTCAACAAAGCGCCACTTCTCTCCCAGTTTCCAACCTAAGCCAATAAAAACACTTATCCAAATTAGTGCACCACCGTAAGCATACAAACAAAATCGCCACAATGTTAAATTTGAAACTCCAGCAAAATATGCTGTTAAATGACGTACTCCCGGTATAAAGTAGCCAATCATTAAAAGAAATGGACCGTATTTTTCAAATAAAATATGTTTTTTTTCAATATGATGTTCCTTAATTCTAACTTTCGGACCATATTTTTTTAAAACAGGGAGCCCAAGTTTTAAACCTAATATGTAACTTAATGTAATGCCAAGCATTGCACCTGCCATTCCACTTAAAAAAGCAGCTGTTCCTGACATAACTCCTTTTGAAATGTTATATCCAATAAAAGTCAATAAAAACTCATCCGGTATAGGTAATCCAACAATCCCGCCAGCTAAAGCTATAATAATTCCAAAATATCCATAATGTGCGATTAACTCGCCAATATGTTGTTCCATTCGGAAGACACATCCTATACACGATCGTTATCCCATATTGTGCCCATTCTATCTTTAAGACAAACATGGTATACATATTCACTATACATTGTTTTTATAATGAACTCTACTTCTATTCCATTCCTTAAATAGAGATTTAATCGGTGGTTTTTTATCCATCCCCACTGATTATTAGCCTGAACCAATCGGGATTTTACGGGCAGCAGGTCTCCCACTTAACTTCCTTGCATTCGCTCAATTTTGGAGTAGGAGTCTTACTGCCTATAAATAGCGAGATAAAAAAATAAAAATTCATAGGCTTATTTTTTTGTTACAATAAAGGGAAGTTACTTTTTGCAACGGTTTAACTCTCAAGAAAAATGATATATCTAGCAAAAACATAGTTTGGTCTATATAATGCAACTTCTACCTATTAGAGTAACATGCACCCTTTTACATACAACATCATTTTTCTAAATTATACAGGGGGAACGAACATGACCATTGAAAAACAATTTATCCAAAAGATTTACTATAAAACATTTTTAACAGAAGACTCTTCCATTCCGGTAGCGGAAGTACTCGGTGAAGCATATATAAATGAATCAAAAAATGAATTCTCCAATATATCTAATATTCGCTTTGCACAAGGTGAAGTTTATTTTCAAACTAACGACTTTGAAGCCGCTATATTCAAATGGGAGAAAGTAAATAATGAACTTGCTCTCTGGGCTATGAAGAATATTGCAGATGCTTATTTCGAATTAGATTTCTTGCCAAAAGCAGAAGAAATTTATACATCTATCCAAACAGAAGATACAACTCTTACAATGGAAGTTTCCCTACAACTTCTTTCCCTTTATATAGAGCAAAATCGTTTAGGACTAGCATTTAAGACGATTAGCGAGGCTGTTGCATTTCAACCAGACTATCCAAATATTACTGCAATCGCTCGATCGTTCTATGAAAAACAAGAAGATTGGAATAATGCTATTGAACTCGCTGTTCAAGAAGGAATTCGAACAAAATCATTACACTGGTTCGATACTTTAATCAATTATGTGAACAGAGGCTTTACTAAAAAAATTAAACCTGAGTATTTCTATGAATCTTTAAAAGCCTTATATACAATTGATCAAGTTCAATTTAAAGAGCTTGTTATCTCACTTTGGAACAGCTATGAAAATGAATCATTCCATCTCCCTTGGATTCAAACAATAAATCACCTATTCTTACATGTTGAAGTAGATGCTCATGACGATTGGAATGAAATTTCTACTCGCTATCAAGAGACGTACTTCGAATTGATTACTGGACAAAATTTCATGCACGAATTACAAGGACTTGTACCAGATTTATTAACAAATTGGTTTAGTTTAATGAGAGCGGAAGATTCTTTACTTGTCTCCGCAGCAGTATTAGCATGGAATGAAGTTTCACCGACAACTCTAGAATCATTACTCGTAAAAAGCGCATTTGCCTTACTTTCAAATGCATCAGCTCATGCAAATGTTGATATGGCAGACGTATCAGCATTATTTGAAACGATTGCTGTATGGGCTGAGAAGAATGATGTAGATTTAGGTCATCAATTCACACTACTTGTTCGTGAGTTATACGATTTAACTGTTACACAACTTCTAGTAGCAGGAGCTAGCGATTATGATAAATCAGCCTTTATTAACTCTATACTAGGAGAAAATATATTAAATGAGGCTATAACAACTTCAATTACATTTAAAGATGATAGTCAAACTGAAATAACTGAGCTTACAGAACTAGATATACGAAATATACCAAACTTTGACGAACTTCATAACATACTAGCGGTACCTTCTCAGTCAAAACTAGAAAGAAAATGTATTGAAGTTAAATTACCAAGTAGATTTTTACGAAAAAATAAGTTTTCATTCCTTGTCACACCTACTGTGCATGGACAACTTGACAAAAACAGCTCTCACTTTGAATACTTACAGGCAGCAGATAGTCTCATCTATGTCCTAAATTCAGCTTCACCATTACATGATGAAGAGCTCGATACATTATTATATATTCGTGAGCAAGTACCAAATTTACAAATTAAATTCGTCTTACAAACAATTGATACGAATACTAGTGAAAATATCACGAACAGCATTAAAAAGAAAATACTCGTACATTTCCCAGAAGCACACTTTTTCCCTTACTCTCCTTCACAAGAGAGTAGTGAACAGCTAGGTAATGTAACAGACTCTATTCTTTCTAACCTTACTCAGCGTAACGTGGAAAAAGAACGCATTGAAAAATTATTATGGTTTATCCAAAAAACAATTGCATACCTTGTAAATGAACGTGTGGAATTAGAAAATACGTTAGTGAAATCCGTTCGCTGGAATAAACATATTTTAGTAAAACTTGATGGTTTTATTAATAATCTTACTGCCATTCAAAAAGATAAAATTCGTTCTATTACAGAATCTTATCTCTTAACAAAAGAAGAGATTACGCAGGATATACATTCTCAAATCCCTGAATTGTTGCAGAGTTGCTCTGACCTCGTTCAAGAAGATAGTGATTTCAAACTGGTCCATGAAGAACTAAATGTAGCAATGAATGAAAGAATTCAAAAACATGTACAGCAAGTGCTTCTTCCTAAGTTTACTGGGTCTATTCAAGAATGGATTGAAACTGCTCATAATGAATTCATTCAAGCTCAGGCTTATTTAGATGAAATGAGCGATACCTTTAATAAGCTCTATGAGGAAGAGCGTATTAAACTTCCTTGTGATTTCAAATTACTAGATGACTGGGATAGAGATGTTGCAAGAATGACGAATAGAATTACAGTAGCTAACATCAATATTTTATTACGCTTTACACCGACACAATTTTTCTTAAAGAGTGCAGGGAAATTATTCGGTAATATGCAAAAAAATCAATCTATGCTATCAAATAAATATAAACAATATATTGAAACAGAAGATTATACAGAAGTTGCTCAGATGATTTCAAAACAATTCTTCCTTCAATTTGAAGTATTTGAAGGTGCGCTAGAACGGGATATCATGATGTTCTTTAAAGACCCTCTTAGCATATTGAAACAAACCGTAGAAGCGGCCCAACTTGAAATACAAGAAGATGAGCAAACATTAACAAAGCTAAGAACGAACCCAGAAACTTATCATGATCCTTTAACACTCTTTAAATTGCAATTGTTACAACGAAAATTCATGTTAAATATCGACCAAAATAATGAACATATTGCTTCACAAGAAACAATAAATAAAACACCAACTGTTTAAATAAGAAAAACCAAGCAACTAATTCGCTTGGTTTTTCTTATTTTTAATCTACAATTTTCACATGTTCAAATGGATAATATATCGCCATGAACTTTCCTAATACTTCTGTTCTATCAATGAGCCCTAAGCCGTTCCTACTATCCCTACTAACTAAACGATTATCTCCCATCACAAAAATTTTATTTTTAGGAATTGTAATCGGTCCAAAATCTTCAGTTAAATTGATAAGTAATTTTTCTGCCTGTTTTTTATTATTCTTTAAATACTCTTCATTTTTCACTTGATGATTAACATATAATTGATCATTCTTCATCTCAATTACATCTCCTGGTAATCCAATAACTCTCTTCACGTAGAAATTATCTGTCTTCACGACAATAATATCCTCTCTCTCATAACTTTCAAATCTCTTTGCAAGTTTATTAATAATTACTTTATCTCCATCTTGTAACGTCGGCCTCATCGACGCTCCTTTTACAGTCGTAGGAAAAAACAAAAAGATTTTCGCCAAAAACACCAATAAACATGCAATTGCAATTATTTCAAAGAATTCACGCAAACGTTTTTTCTTTTGCATCATTCCACCATCTCATCATCTTTTTATTTTTATTATAAGTACTCCGACTAGTTAATTTCCACAAAATTCTGAATTATAACATTAGAATATTACAAATATAAAAATAATAATCTCTATAAATTTATTATTTTTATATACTATATTTCCCATCTGTCAAGCAGGATTCCCCTTATGAAATCCATACTTAGAAAGTATAAAATACTGCACAAATTAAACAAACAAATATAATAGCATAGCAATAAAAAAGATACTCTCAAAATAGTTTATCAACTATTTTTGAGAGTATCTTTTTATAATCCTACATATACAATACACATCTGCGCTGCGACATATGTAAACCAAATCCAAAGCGGTTCATACTTCAGTTTGCGCCCTCCGATATCTGTCACGCCGATAATAAAATCAGAAATCACAAACAGTAAACCACCAAGTGCTGGTATCCACCATATTCCTATATTCTCGTAATATAAGGCGAATGCAAAACATGCCATTCCTCCAACCCACAAACCGTAAATTAGAGCGCCTATTGTAAAAAGTTTGTCTTGTTTTTCATTTCGAATAAAGAAAAACCACCCTATAATTAGAAAGAGTCCGTATACGAGTAAACCGATCCAAAAACCATTCCATGAAATACCTGTTTGTAAAAATGCTTTCACATAGAAACAATGCGCAAGAGCGAAAGTAACCATTCCTCCAATTAATCGATGACCAATTGGAATTAATCCTGCCATAAATAAATCCCCTACAGTTGATAAAGTCATACCGAGTGCAACCCACGTACTGTACTCAACCGATGGATCTTGTAACCATATCCAAATTGCACTTCCTGTTAAAGAAAAACTAAGAATAAGACGAACCGCTAAAGGTAACGGCATATTATTTCTCGTTCTCTTCGTCTGTCCTATTGCATAAATTGCTCCCATTACAAAAAGAATAATTTGCCCGACTAACACAATGTAAAGTACATTCATAATATGTTCTCCTCAATAAATGCTTTTTCTATCTTTTTTTCGTTACATATAGCACGTTCTCCTTTTTCTATGTAAAAAAAAAGAACAATACTGTTCTTCCATTTTAATCGTTTTTCTGTTCTCTATGCTACTTGTTTTTCTTGCTCAACTTTCTTTTTAACCGGGTTACGATTTACTACAATAATTCCCGCTGCGACACATGCTAAACCAAATAGTACAAAGGAATGAATTGCTTCCCCTAAAATCAGGCTTGATAGTAGCACACCAAACACTGGTATAAAGAACATATACATCGAGACTTTCCCTACTTTGTTATACTTCATAATTGTATTCCATATACAGAATCCCGCTGCTGATAAGAACGATAAATATACGAGCATAAGTATTGCATGTAGATTAAATGCGAATGGCATCATTCCAACTTGAAATGCACCTATACATAGCAATCCAATTGATCCGAAAATCATCTGATATGCTGTCATATACCCAATATCTAATGTTTTACTACCTTCTTTCGCTAATATGTTTCCATACGAATACATCATGGCTGCCCCAAGAAGTAATAAGCTACCTATTCCAAAATGAAATGATAAACTTCCATCACTCGGTACATTCACTAAAATCACACCGCAAAAACCGATAGCTACTCCAATTATTTTTCGCCTATTTAGAGCATCATCTTTATATAAAAAGTGTGCGAGTAAAATTTGAAAGAATGATGATGTTCCTGAAATAATCGCTCCTTCAATTCCTGAGCTGTAACTCATTCCAATATAAAAACATATATATTGAAGAAAAGTTTGAAACAAGCCAATTTGAACTAACTGCTTTCCTGTTCCTTTTTTGAACTTCATATCTTTTCCTAACGCTTTAAAAAATAATAAGAGCATTACACCAGATAAGAAAAAGCGATAGCCAGCAAATAATATTTGTTCCCCGACTTCTTGCGGCTGAATTCCAAGTTCAGCATAGCTTAATTTAATAAAGGGAAATGCGCTTCCCCATAAAAATGTTGCTACTATCGCAGCAATAAACACGCCAATCGGATGGGTAAAAAATTTCTCTGTCTTCAACTTGATGTCTTCCTTTCCGACCTTTTTATGAACAATATTCATATATACCAAAGGAAATGCGAAAACACAAGTTTTCAGTTTATCCCGCTATTCGCCGGGCAGTAAAACTCCCACCTCCAAATTCGGCTGGGGCAAAGAAGTTAGGTGGGAGCCCTGTTGCCCGTAAAATCCTGATTGGCGAGGGCTAATAATCAGCGTGGGATGAACAAAACCACCACTAATTAAAGTTTCACCTTATACTAAAACAAAAACATATCATCTAAGAAAAACATATGCTATACTATAGAATAATTACAACATAATAACTATTAAAATCAGATTCAACAGAAATGCTGCTATCCATTATGGATGGCAGCTTTCGTCGTTTTATAGGGGTTTCGATTTTGATTCTTTTTCTCAATAAGAATTCGGAAGGAGCGAGTATTAATGAACGCAGAAGTAAAAACATTACAAGCACAAAAAGATATTTCTAATCCCTCTTTATGGGATACATTAAAGAAACATTATGAACTTATATTTGCAATCGCATCTGGTATTTTTATTTTAGCTGGTTGGTTATTCACAAAAAATGATGTAATAAGTGCAGGTATTACTTTATATATCCTTGCTTATGTAATTGGAGGATTTGCAAAAGCGAAAGAAGGTATTGAAGACACAATTGAAGAGAAAGAGCTAAATGTTGAAATGCTCATGATTTTTGCAGCTATCGGTGCCGCAGTTATTGGTTACTGGGCAGAGGGTGCTATTTTAATCTTCATCTTTGCATTAAGCGGAGCAATGGAATCTTATACATTAAGTAAAAGCCAAAAAGAAATTTCAGCGCTTCTTGATCTACAACCTGAAGAAGCATTACGTATTTCAAACGGAACTCCGGAACGTGTTCCAGTTGAACAATTACAAATTAACGATATTATTTTAATTAAGCCAGGTGAGCGTGTTCCTGCTGATGGCACTATTCATACTGGTGAAACAAATATTGATGAAGCTGCTATTACAGGAGAACCCATTCCGAATGAAAAAAAATTCGGCGATGAAGTATTTGCCGGCACTGTAAATTTACGTGGTGCTATTGAAGTTAAAATTACGAAGCCGAGCGATCAAACATTATTCCAAAAGATTATTCGTCTCGTTCAAAGTGCACAAAGCGAAAAATCCCCATCACAACTATTCATCGAAAAATTTGAAGGAACATACGTAAAAGGTGTACTACTTGTTGTTGCGCTTATGATGTTTGTTCCTCATTTCTTACTTGATTGGAGTTGGAATGAAACGTTTTATCGCGCGATGATTTTACTTGTAGTCGCTTCTCCTTGTGCGCTAGTTGCAGCCATTACACCGGCAACTTTATCAGCAATTTCAAACGGAGCGAGAAACGGTATTCTCTTTAAAGGTGGTATTCATTTAGAACGTCTAGCTTCAGTAAAGGCGATTGCCTTTGATAAAACAGGAACATTAACACAAGGAAAACCTACTGTAACAGATGTATATGTTCGAGAAGGCATAGCAGAAAGTGAAGTACTTTCTATTACAGCAGCGATTGAAAGTCACTCTACACATCCTTTAGCAGAAGCGATTGTTAAATATGCAAAACATGCTTACGACATTACGATAAAAAAACCAGAAAACGTTGAAGATGTAACTGGTTTTGGATTAAAAGGAATATTAGAAAACAAATCTTACAAAATTGGTAAAGCTGATTTTATCGGGGAAGAAACAAAGACATTTCATAATGGTATTTCTACCTCCCTCGAAAAAAAAGGTAAAACTGTCGTTTATATAAGTGATGAAGATGGTATTCTTGGACTTATCGCTTTAAAAGATACACTCCGTCAAGAAACAATTGCTGCTATTCGCGATTTACAAAGCATTGGTGTGGAAGCAATCATGATTACTGGCGATAATGAAGAAACCGCAAAAGCCATTGCTGCTGAAAGCAATATAAAAGAGTATTATGCATCCTGTTTACCAGAAACAAAAGTTGAAACGATTAAAAAGTTAAAAGAAAAATACGGTACAGTAGCAATGGTCGGAGATGGTATAAATGATGCACCTGCGCTCGCTACTGCTAGCATTGGTGTTGCAATGGGTGAAGGAACAGACGTAGCTTTAGAAACTGCAGACGTTGTACTGATGAAGAACGAATTGTCTCGACTTTCCCAAGCCATTCGTTTATCAAAACGAATGAACCGTATTGTAAAGCAAAATGTAGTATTTTCTCTAGCTGTAATTGCACTGCTAATCTGTTCAAACTTCTTGCAATTTTTAGCTCTTCCATTTGGTGTTATTGGGCATGAGGGAAGTACAATTCTTGTCATTTTAAACGGGTTACGATTATTAAAAGGAAACAAATAAAAACGGGTCCCTCATAGAGGACCCGCTTTTTTTAATGGTAGCTATTATGCCCGTTCGCACTACTACTCGTTTTATGCTTCGGATGCGAACTGCTCTTTTGTTTATTGTTGTTTTTATTATTGTGGTTCTTTTTATTATTACTCATGAAATATCCCCCCTGTTCCTTTTTATTATGGAACAAGAGCTCATTTTTCATTACGGGAATTATTGTCACCCGTTCTATAGTGATGGAGTAGACCATTAATTTCACCGCCAAGTAAAATTACCCATCCAGTTAAGTAAAACCATAACATTAAAATAATAATTCCACCGAGACCACCATATGTATTGGCGTAATTCGCAAATTTATCTACATAATAAGCAAATGAGTACGATACCACAATCCATCCTACAGTAGCAAATAACGCTCCTGAAATGACTTCTCTTCTTTTTAATTTCCGATCTGGTGCAAACGTATATAAAAAACTAAACAAGGCAAATAGTACGAAGAAACTCGCTACTAACCGTGTAATACTCCACACGTAAGAAAAACTATCTGATAAACCGAGCGCTTTAAACACCGCTGCTCCAATAACTTGTCCGAATACCGGGACAATTAACGCAAAGACAATCATAAAAATGATAGCTAATGTAAACACAATTGATAACGCTCTTGTTTTAATAAAAGATCGTGTTTCTTTCACATCATAGGCGCGGTTAAAAGCGTTCATAACCGCATTCACCCCGTTTGAAGCAAACCATAACATCGATAGTAAACCGAATGATAATAAACCACCATTTTGCTGATTTACAACTTTATCTACGTTTACTTCAATTAAGTTCATCGCATCATCTGGTACATAAACCTCTAATAAACTAAGCACATCCTCTGTTTGAATGGGAATAAATCCAAGAAGCGTAATTAAGAAAACGAGCCCAGGAAAAATTGCAAGCAAGAAGAAATAAGCGAGCTGTGCTGCCAAGCCCGCTACATCATCGCGCATTGTCCGGTCATATAAATCTTTTCCAAACGAATAAGTGCGATTTCTTCTCACCTTTTCTAAAATTTTTCTCATATATGTTTAAACGCTTTTCTTCTCTTCTTTATCTTGCTTTAACTCAATGTACGCTTCAGTTTTTTTTTCCTCTGCATTTGAGTCTTTCATAAATAATTCACGCGCTTCTTTCATACCGCCATCTTCAGCAACTACCGGCTCTTCTTCTGCTTTAAGCTCATCTACCTTTGGAGATACAGCTTGAATTTCAATCGTTTCTGGCTTTTCTTCTCGCTCAACTTTTCTCTTACTAAAAATTTCTTTCGTTTCTTTTAACGTTTCTACAACAGACGGCGTCAATTTTTTAATTTCTGCTACTTTCGCTTTCACTACATTGAAATCAGCAAGCTCGCGTCCTTTATCTGTAACAGTTTGCACTTTTTCTTTGATTTTCGCATTTTCACCAATTTCAATCATCTTTGTTTTTGCTTTTTCTGCCGTATTTTTTACTTTTTCACGGTTTTCTTTCTTTAACATAGATACAGCTACCCCTGCAGCTACACCAATCGCAATGTTTCGAGCAATATTATTTTTCTTTGCCATATTCCTTCACCCTTTCATTTCTTATATTAGAAAGTATTACTTTCTAAGCTTCCTCATATTCCTTGTTCATTTCGAATGAAAGCTACTAGCTTTGCACACCCTTCTGTTACAAGGTCATACACTTCTTGAAAGTTCCCTGTATAGTAAGGGTCAGGAACGTCTGTCCAGCCACCGTCTGGACCAAAATCGGACAGCCTACCAATATAGCCTCCAGTTTTACCTAAACTTTTTAAATCCGCTATATTCTTGTTGTCCATGGCAATAATATAATCAAACTTTGTTAAGTCTTCTTTTTCTACTTGCCTTGCTTTAATTCCTTCAAAAGCGACTTCATTTTCTTTTAAAATTTTTTGTGTTCCTTTATGTGGTGGATGACCAATATGCCAATCTCCAGTTCCTGCAGAATCAATGACAATTTTCTCTTCGAGTCCCTCTTTTACGACAAAATCTCGAAAAATTGCTTCTGCCATTGGAGAACGACAAATATTCCCAAGACAAACAAACAATACTCGGACCATATTTTTGTCTCTTCCCTTCTTGGTGCATTTCTTAATATATATCTATAGTATAAGCAACCAATTATTAATTATAAAGGAAATCCCTACTAATTTAATAGGATTGAAAAGTTTCATTAACGAAAATGATAAAAAAATGTTAAGATAACCTTATGTTATTTTAAAGGGGGACACTTCGGTGGATTTATCCGTAAAATCAGAAGCAAACGTTGAATATATGGTAGAAGCTATTAAAGAAAAATTACGCATGGTTAATGCTGGAGCAATGAGAGCTGCTAGTTTTAACGAAGAAATGTACGAGGACTTACGTGACATTTATGAGCACGTTATGAAACGTGAAACATTCAGTATTAGTGAAATGCAAGCTATTACTGAGGAATTAGGTACATTAATTAAAAAATGACAAAGAGCCTCACGTATTCGAGGCTCTTTTAATTTCAACAAATTCATGACAACTCTTCTCTTTTCCTCCTCACATTCTAAATTACTGTACAATGAAAGTAGAACCTCACCTTAGATTTTTTCTCCATACATACTACTCTAAAAAAATTGCCACACTACCATTGCTAACTGTTTTTACTGGAGGTGCTTACTTATGAGCAATTGGTACAGTAAGACGAAAAATCAAACATTAATCGACCTAGAAACAAATGAACAACACGGTTTAACAGATAAAATCGTAAATGAACGTTTAAAGCAATATGGTTCTAATGAATTAGCTACCAAACAAAAACGTACTTTATGGCAGCGCGTTTTCGCCCAAATTAATGACGTCCTCGTGTATGTCCTTATTATCGCTTCCCTTATTTCCGCCTTTGTAGGTGAATGGGCCGATGCAAGTATTATCGCGCTCGTTGTAGTTTTAAATGCTGTTATCGGTGTAATCCAAGAATCGAAAGCGGAACAGGCTTTAGAAGCATTGAAAAAGATGGCAACACCTAAAGCTATCGTAAAGCGAGATGGTGAACTAAAAGAGATTCCATCTGAGCACGTCGTTCCAGGTGATATCGTTATGCTTGATGCTGGGCGTTATATCCCCTGCGATTTACGACTTATCGAAACTGCGAATTTAAAAATTGAAGAATCTGCTCTAACTGGTGAATCTGTCCCTGTCGATAAAGATGCAGTCTACCACCCTTCCATGCAAAATGATGAGCAAGTACCATTAGGTGATCAAAAAAACATGGCCTTTATGTCGACGTTAGTAACATACGGACGTGGCGTCGGTGTTGCTGTTGAAACTGGGATGAACTCACAAATTGGCAAGATCGCTACCCTTTTACATGAAGCAGACGATGATATGACACCACTTCAAAAAAGCTTAGCACAAGTAGGAAAGTATTTAGGATTTGTCGCTGTAGCTATTTGCACTACTATGTTTCTCATCGGTTTTTTACAGGGCCGGGATACGTTAGAAATGTTTATGACCGCAATTAGTTTAGCTGTTGCAGCCATTCCAGAAGGCTTACCAGCTATCGTTTCCATCGTTCTTGCAATTGGTGTTCAGCGTATGATTAAACAAAACGTTATCATTCGTAAACTACCCGCTGTTGAAGCTCTCGGTTCTGTCACAATTATTTGTTCAGATAAAACAGGTACATTAACTCAAAATAAAATGACCGTTACTCACTTTTATAGTGATCGCACATACGACCAGCTAGAAAATTTGAATGTAAATAATGATGCACACCGTCTATTATTAGAAAATATGGTTTTATGCAACGATGCCTCTTACGGTGCCGACTCACAAACAGGGGATCCTACAGAAATTGCCCTTCTTGTTGCCGGAAGCTCTTTTAACATTCAAAAAGATCATTTAGAAAATAAACATGAACGTGTTAACGAATTGCCTTTCGATTCTGATCGTAAAATGATGTCAACTGTACATACGTACGATGAAGGCTACTATAGCATGACGAAAGGTGCTATTGATAAACTTTTACCTCACTGTACCCATATCTTTATAAATAATAAACTTGAGGTCCTAAAAGATTCTGATAAAAATCAAATATTAGAAGCTGCCGGGTCAATGTCGCAAGAAGCCTTAAGAGTACTTTCATTCGCATATAAACGATACGATTTAAACGATATGGATATAAATCATCTCGAAGAAAATCTCATCTTTATCGGTCTTGTCGGTATGATTGATCCACCACGTACAGAAGTAAAAGATTCAATTACAGAATGTAAAAAGGCTGGTATTCGCACAGTTATGATTACGGGTGATCATAAGGATACCGCCTTTGCAATTGCCAAAGAACTTGGCATTGCTGAAGAAATATCTGAAATCATGATTGGAACTGAATTAGATAACATTCCAGATACAGAACTAGCAAGTAAAATTAATCACTTAAATGTATTCGCTAGGGTCTCTCCAGAACATAAAGTGAAGATTATAAAAGCATTACGTGCTAAAGGAAATATCGTTTCCATGACTGGTGACGGTGTAAATGATGCTCCATCTTTAAAACAAGCAGATGTTGGAGTAGCAATGGGAATTACAGGAACAGATGTCGCAAAAGGCGCAGCAGATGTAGTTTTAACAGACGATAACTTCTCATCTATTGTGAAAGCTGTTGAAGAAGGAAGAAATATTTATCGTAATATTAAAAAGTCTATTCTCTTCCTACTCTCTTGTAACTTCGGCGAAATTATAGCTCTCTTTTTAGCTATTTTACTCGGCTGGGCAACACCACTACGCCCTATTCACATTTTGTGGGTAAATTTGATTACAGATACACTACCTGCATTATCACTCGGTGTTGATCCTGAAGATCCAGATGTGATGAAGGAAAAACCACGACATGCGAAAGAAAGCTTATTTAGCGGCAGCGTTCCTTTTCTTATTTTCAATGGGGTTGTAATTGGACTTCTTACTTTAACAGCCTTTATCGTTGGGGCAAAGCTCTATACAGGAGATACAAATTTATTTCCTCTCTTCCCAGATCAAATTGATGAAGACGCTCTATTACACGCCCAAACGATGGCATTTGTCGTTCTTAGTTTCTCTCAACTCGTTCATTCATTTAACTTACGTTCAAGAACGAAATCAATTTTTTCAATTGGGATATTTACAAATAAATATTTAGTCTTCTCACTTCTAATCGGTGTTCTTATGCAAGTGTGTATCATCTCCATCCCACCTCTTGCCAATATATTTGGTGTGCATGCATTAACAATGCGAGATTGGGGATTTGTTCTCTTGTTAAGTATCATTCCGCTTGTTGTGAATGAAATCATTAAATTAGTTAAGAGGAACTAAAAGGCAATGAGGACTGTTCCTCATTGCCTTTTCTTTATCCTTGTAATTCTTTTTTGATGTTCTCTGTTAATGTAGCCATGCGCTTGCGGCTTTCTTCACGCTCACGTTTATTTTGCTCTTCAATTTGTTGTGTTTCTTGCATACCTCTTGAAATAATGTTCCAAGTTTCCTCAAGTGTTTCCATCTTAATACTAGAAGAACCTGATAATCTCGCTACTTCCACACTTTGAGTTGCGATATTTTGTGCATTTTTCTTAAGTAATTCATTTGTACGGCGATCAAGTTCAGCCATAGAGTCCGCAACAAGCTTTTGACGTTTCGCATTTACCGCTTGAATGATACCATTTTTAAAGATAGGAATCGTTGTAATAAATGCCGTATTGATTTTACCGATTAATTTATTGTTACCCCGTTGAATCATACGAATTTGTGGTGCTGTTAATAGAGCAACCATACGTGCTTTTTCTAAATCATCAATACGTTGTTCTAAAATTTCAACAGAGTTTTTAAGCGATTCTAATTCAATACCCGCTAACTGATCATTATTACGTATGCGCTCTTCGTACATCGGAACTAACTCTGTATTTAAACGCTCTAATAACATTTCCCCTGCTACTACGTATTTTCCTAAGTCTAAATAATACTTTAAGTTTTGCTCATATAAACCATCTAACGTACCAATTGATTTTTTCATTTCATCTTGATACTTCGTAATTTCTACGTATACTTTATCCATTTCGCGACCCATCGTCTGATACTTACTAAAGATTTGTTCAATCATTTTATCTGCTTTTTTGAACATACGTGAGAAGAAACCACTTTTCTCTTCCGCAAAGTCTTTACTATCAAATCTGTCCATAATTTTACCAAGCTGCTTTAATAATTCACCAGAGTCTTCTACTTTCGATAAAGACATTGTATGTAAAATTTGATCAGCGAAACGTGAAATTTCCATAGAAGGTTCTTTTCCGAGTTCAATTAATTCTAATTGATCTTTAATGTCTACTGCGTTATAAATACGTTGCACTTCTGCATCTTGTCTAAGTTGCAAGCGAACATCTTGTGCGGTTTGCTCATTCAATTCTGTTTTCGAATCTAGTACGACTGGGTTATTCATATGGTATTCTCCCTTTCCTTATAAAAATGGACGAAATAGTCCTTTTATTGTTTGTGATAAATTTTTATAGGCTGATGAACCATGAAATTCAAGATCGAAATTAACTTCTTCAAGCCAATGTGAATCAAATGCTCCTGATTCAATATACGGTTCAATATCGTTTCTCCCCGTTGGATTAAAGTGGAATACATCTACTCCAATTTGATTTAAAAATAGTAATAACACAGCATCAGAACGACTTAATTCTCCGCTCTTCTCATTATTAAATATAACAATTTTCGGTACTTCTTGCGAATAATCAAATTTCTCAAGCTGCTCTAAAATGTTCGGTGGTATTTGAGAGAGTTGTGCGAAAACATACAGCGCTACATCTTGTTTCGTCTCTTTCGCAATTGGTTTACACATTTCACTTTCACACGTATGGATCATTGCTTCTGCAATACCATGTTGTAACCCTTCTGGTAAACGCTTATGCGGCCACCAATGGCTGTTCATAATTAAATCCGGATGTAACTTCCCCCCGCGGTCCAATGCATCTCGATAATGATATTGGAAATTCGCTTTTTGTTCTTTCGTAAACGGGAAGGTATTAATTAATAAACTGTTATCAAACGATGTAACAGCCTTTAGTCGCTGAAAATATTCTTTATCATTCTTTGAAACACCTGATATTTTTGCAAATAAAGAAGGAATATAAATATGCTTATTTTCAACAAAGAATGTTGGGCGTACAAATGCCTTTTCTTTCGTAATTAAAAAGAGTTCATCGTACGTCGTTTTGAGCGTACGGGCTACAGGTGTATACGAACGGAATTGCCACGGTTTGTATAATAATGAATTATCGTGGTGAAGTACTTGCTCGATTTCTTTTGAAGCTTGATAAGCTACCGTTGCGACGCGTTCACGACGCCGATCAGGAAATGGTTCCAATGAAATACGGCCTGAATGAGATACGACAAATGTCTTTCCTTCCTCATCTACACTCTCAAATCCATCTTTTCCTTCTGGGTGATAATAAAGCACATCACAGCCGAGCATAATAAGAAAGTATAAGAAATATATACGACTCTCCGTCGCATCACCGTACCAAACGATACGTGGCATTTGTTTCTTATAATTAATCGTAGAGAACCACTTCGCTACGTAATTTTCACTTAATTTAATCATATCGATTAAGAAACGCCGGAATCCTTCTGTTTTTAAAGATTGATTATGTTGTTTCTCATACAATTTCAATACAGAAATAAACGTCGTATGTATATAATGCTGTAAATCAGGATTGTCTACTTGCGGTAATAGTTGTTTTCCAGACAGATGGGCGACAAGCCTATTTACTGTAAGGCCATTCGGTGCTTCTTGATGCAATGTAAAAACCTCTTGAATATGGCGCAGTTTTTCGGGATCAATCACCTTATTTAAATTTTGTTCATGCAAAACCACGATCCCTTTCACTTCGCTATAATCAAATAGCTCATTGAAATATTCATCTACATCATTAGGAACACCAAGAATACGAGTTGCTATATAACTAAACTTCATCTCATTCTCTGTCAGTTCATATTGTGGGCGTTTTTCTAAAAGCGCTTCAAATTGCTTTAAATCTGATTCGTCTTTTAATGCACATGGTTGAAGTGTAAAACGTGAAAACACAACAGTTCACCTCCAAAAACATTTACTTTTTTTATAAAGTCTCTCTTCTATTATAAACTATTTTTAGTTATAAAAAATGGGCGCTCGCATAACGAGCAAACCCATTTCAATTATTTATGTTCATTTTTAGTAGCTGCAACTTCCTCTTTAGCTTGCCCAGAATTCTTCATGTAGTGAAGTATAAATGTTGCTCCAAACGCTATAACTAAAATAATAAAGAACAGCATATGACTTACTTCAATATGAACGACAGACAGTAGCATTTTTGCTGCAATAATTAAGATTAAAATATATGCTGTCGTTTCAAGTTCTGGAATACGCTCTAACAATTTTAAGAATACGCCAGCGATACCGCGCATCATTAAAATACCGAGCATTCCACCTAATAGTAAAATCCAAACTTCATTCGATACACCAAATGCAGCAAGTACACTATCTACAGAGAACGCAATATCCATTAACTCAACCATCGCAACCGTTCCCCAGAAGACACCAAACATTCTGAAGAGAATACTATTTTGGTTCATACCATGAGCTTCCTCTTCTTCTGCATTACCTTTTCGTTTATCAATGAAGTATTTAATTGATAGCCAAGCTAAGTAAAGTGCACCTAACACTTTTACCCATGCTAATTTAATTAAGAACATTCCGATTCCAATTGCAATAAAACGGAATACATAAGCTCCAATAAGTCCATAGAATAATGCTTTTTTTCGTTTTTCTTCTGGAAGATGTTTTACCATTACCGCTAACACAAGTGCATTGTCAGCAGATAATAACCCTTCAAGTACAACAAGTGTACCTATTAACCCCCAAGATACTGGATCTTGTAACACTTTAATCCACATGTCCAAGTCGAAAAACTGAGCATACGTATCAAGGATTCCTTGCAAAATACTCATCTTACCTTTATCCCCTATTCTTTGCTAGATTTATAGAAAGGTCAAAAAAAGGAAACGAATACCGTTTCCCTTCTTATGCATCCAAGCCATACGCTCTTACAAGCGCACCTAATCCACCTTGGAATCCACTTCCTACTGCACTAAACTTCCACTGTCCATTATGACGATATAATTCACAAAAGACAACTGCTGTTTCAATGGAGAAATCTTCCCCTAAATCAAAACGAAGAACTTCTTCGTTTGTTTCTTCATTTGCTAAACGAACGAATGCATTTGCAACCTGTCCAAAGTTTTGATTACGGCCTTCACCATCATAAATTGTAACTGTAATAGCAATTTTATGAACATCTGCTGGAACCTTTTTCAAATCGACAACAAGTTGCTCATCATCACCGTCACCTGCACCTGTACGGTTATCTCCTGTATGTAAAACTGATTCACAAGGAGACTGTAAATTATTATAGAAAATAAAATCAGTTTCCTTCGTACATTTCCCGTTCGCATCTAATAAAAAGGCAGATGCATCTAAATCGAAATCAGATCCACCATCATAAGATTTAATATCCCATCCTAGACCAATTACTGCTCTTGATAAACCTGGGCTTGTTTTAGCTAAATCAATTTTCTGCCCTTTTTGCAATTGAATAACCATATATATTCACCTCTATATCTTAATTTTTAAAAATATATCCATCAGTAAATATGCGTTTCACTGATGGATATATAAATCTATTACTCTACATCTAAACCAAAGTTATTACATAGAGAACCTAATCCACCTTGGAATCCACTTCCGATTGCATTGAATTTCCATTCACCTGCGTGACGGTATAATTCGCTTACTACTACAGCTGTTTCAATAGAGAAATCTTCTCCTAAATCATAACGAATTAATTCTGCATTCTTTTCTTCATCCATAATACGTACGAAAGAATTAGAAACTTGTCCGAAGTTTTGGCTGCGGCCTTCTCCATCATAAATTGTAATTGTGAAACAAATGCGCTCAATGTTAGCAGGAACATTTTTTAAGTCTATTTTAATTGTTTCATCGTCGCCTTCACCTTCACCTGTACGGTTATCTCCTAAATGCTCTACAGCACCATTCGCACCTTTTGGATTATTATAGAAGACGAAATCCTCTGCACCTGAAACTTTACCGTTAGCACCTACTAAGAAGATACTAACATCTAAATCGAAATCATTTTGTCCGTCATAACGATTCGTATCCCAACCAAGTCCTACAAGAACTTTCGAAAGACCTGGATTTGTTTTTGTTAAGTCTACCTTTTGTCCTTTTTTCAATGAAATAGATGCCATATTATACTATTCCTCCTTGGTTTATTTTATTGGTAACGTGATACAATCTCACTTAAGTTTTTATCTTGTGTTCCTTCTCCCACTGCTGAAAACTTCCATTCGTTTCCGTGTCGGTACATTTCACCTGCAATTAAAGTCATTTTGCCAGCATAATTATCTGACAAGTTATAACGCGCTAATTCTTCACCTGTTTGTGGGTTTTGAATACGAATATATGCATTGCGAATCATCCCAAAGTCTTGACGACGATTTACACAGTCATAAATATTTACAACGAATACTAAACGATTAATACGGCTCGGAACTTTATGTAATTCTACGAAAATTGTTTCGTCGTCACCAGCGCCTTCACCTGTTAAATTATCTCCTGAATGAATAATACTACCACAAGTAGAAAGTTTGTTGCCGAAGTACACTAGATCATTTTTGTTTAAAAAACGATCCCCTTCTAACATAACGACAGATGCATCACAATCTACACTTGGTTTACTTCCAAATAAAGAAGACAGAAACCCACCTGATTGCCCAATTGGATCCCAGCCTAAGCCAACCTGTAGTTTCGCTACTCTCGGTTGTCCTTTCGTTAAATCAATCTTTTGTCCTTTTTCTAAAATAATAGGCATGAAGTTTCTTCCTTTCTACAAAGCATTTTCCAACTCGGAAAACATTGTATTCTTCTCTTATATTGTAGCATTATTTATCTAATGAGAAAAAGGATAAATTCTCAATTATATGAAAACAGATACTATATTTATTTATACTGATGTAATAAGTGGTAAATAGAGCCAATCATTCCTGCACAATTACCGCTTTGCGCAAGTTTAATCTCACAATTACTATAAATCTCTTGATTTAAGTATGTTCCTATCTCTTCCTTCACTTCATTTAAGAAATCATCTCCTCTTTCAGTAATTCCCCCACCAATAATAATCATTTTCGGATTAAAAATATAAGCAAGATTGCTAATACCAATCGCCAAATGTTTAAAGAAAATCTTCACGGCTTGAGTAACACCGCTATCACCCTTATCATATAATTCGAAAATTGTTTTACCATCCCATTCCTTTTTACCTTTATATCTTCGTACGAGATGAATTAATCCCGAAATTGAGGCAACCTCCTCAAAAGTTTTCCCTTCTATTAACATGTTCCCCCATTCCCCAGCGCCAAACGAATGTCCACGGTATAACTCTCCATTTATAACAATTGCTCCACCAATGCCCGTTCCAAGCGTAAGCATAATAAAATCGCTTTCTCCCCTCCCTGTACCTTTCCATTTCTCGCCTAAGGCTGCACAATTAACATCATTTTCAATAGATACAGGAACTTTTAATACTTCTTGCAATCTCTCAACAATAGAAATATTAGCATAACGCGGAATATGATCCACACCTCCCGTTATAACTCCTTTATCAATATCAACAATTCCCGCTGTACTAATACCAATTCCGGAAATAGTATGTTCAGTCATTAACTTTTTTGATAAACCTATAAGTTTTTGAACAATTTGTTCCCCGCCCAAGTGAATTTCTGTTGGGACCTTTTTATGTATTAGTACTACCCCTATTTCTGAAACAATTCCATATTTAATTTGCGTACCACCAATATCAAATGCAATATATTCTTTCATCCGTTGCCACTTCCTCTACTGTTATGAGTGTAAATTCTCCATCACTCTACTATTTGCAAGGAATTTACATTAACTCTTTTCTCCCTTTAGAAATACACCACCTTTTTCTATATATAGTTTTTTTTGCATAAAACTCTTTTTCCTATGAAATATTACAAAGGGGTGTATTTTAGATGGAACAATAATTTTTTCTTCAGGAGGAAAACAATGACAAAAATATTTATTTTAGCATCAACACTTTCTTTATCCTTTTTTAGTGGCTTAAATATTGGTAATGCTGCAACTGAAAACTTCCATCCAATAACAAACGCTATTGTACAAAATAACGATACTTTAGCAGAAGGTAATTCAAAAGATAATAATAAACCTCCAGGAAACAATGGTTCTCAGGACGATAGTGGTTCTGGCGGCAGTGGTTCTGATGGCAACGGTTCTGGCGGCAATGGTTCTGGTGGCAGTGGTTCTGACGGCAACGGTTCTGGCGGCAATGGTTCTGGTGGCAGTGGTTCTGGCGGCAGTGGTTCTGGCGGCAGTGGTTCTGGCGGCAGTGGTTCTGACGGCAACGGCTCTGGCGGCAATGGTTCTGGTGGCAGTGGTTCTGGTGACAATGGCTCCGGTGGCAACGGTTCTGGTGGCAACGGTTCTGGTGGCAACGGTTCTGGTGGCAGTGGTTCTGGTGACAATGGCTCTGGTGGCAATGGCTCCGGTGGCAACGGTTCTGGCGGCAACGGTTCTGGCGGTAACGGCTCTGGTGGCAGTGGTTCTGGCGGTAACGGCTCTGGTGGCAGTGGTTCTGGTGACAATGGCTCTGGTGGCAACGGTTCTGGCGGCAGTGGCTCTGGTGGCAATGGTTCTGGTGGCAGTGGCTCTGGTGGCAACGGTTCTGGTGGCAGTGGCTCCGGTGGCAATGGCTCTGGTAGCAATGGTTCTGGTGGCAATGGTTCTGGTGGCAATGGTTCTGGTGGCAATGGTTCTGGTGGCAATGGTTCTGGTGGCAGTGGCTCTGGTGGCAGTGGCTCTCAGGGCGGCAACCGTGTTAAAGGCGACAGCAGTTCTCAAGGTGGTAATGACTCTCAGGGCGGCAACCGTGTTAAAGGCGACAGCAGTTCTCAAGGTGGCAATGGCTCTCAGGGCGGCAACCGTGTTAAAGGCGACAGCAGTTCTCAAGGTGATAATGGCTCTCAAAATGGCAAAGCAAAAGATAATTCAGTAAAACAAGGCGATAAGTTACCTAATACTGCAACACATTATCCTACATCTATTTTAATGGGACTTTCAACATTCCTAATTGGTATGTTACTATTTATTCGCCGTAAAAACGCAAAATAAAAAACAACATCCTTCCATCTAAAAAATACATGAAACAAATTGTAAAACTAAAAAGGACTTTGGATTGCATTTTATTATGCAGCTCAAAGTCCTTTTCATCAGCTATTTCTTTCATCTCTCCGAAATTCGTCACACTATAGGTACTCTCATCTCTAAATACTTTTGCTTTACTAAATAAAGAATGATGAATCTCCTCAAGTAATGATGGGATGCGCTCTTCTAATTGATCCATTGCTATAAACTCTTTTTCTTTCGTATCTCGCCTTACAAGTACAACTTGATTCTTTTCAATATCCTTTGGACCAACTTCTAATCTAATTGGAACACCCTTCATTTCATACTCATTAAATTTCCAGCCAGGTGTTTTATTACTAGCATCTATTTTTACTCTCGCAACCTTTTGAATACGCCCTTGTAACTCTGTTGCTTTTTCTAAAACTCCTTCTTTATGCTGAGCAATAGGTACGATAACAACTTGTAATGGTGCAACTTTTGGCGGCATTACAAGTCCGTTATTATCGCTATGAACCATAATAAGTCCACCTATCATTCTTGTTGATACACCCCAAGATGTTTGATGTACGTATTGCCATTTACCGTTACGGTCTAAAAACTTAATATCAAATGCTTCAGAGAAATTCGTTCCAAAGTTATGAGATGTTCCTGTTTGAAGTGCTTTTCCATCATGCATTAAACTTTCAATCGTATAAGTTGCCTTCGCTCCTGCAAACTTTTCTTTTTCTGTTTTTTGCCCTTTAATAACCGGAATCGCTAAATACTCTTCACAAAAAGCAGCATATAGATTTAAAATATTTAATGTTTCAATTTGAGATTCTTCTGCCGTTTCATGAATCGTATGACCTTCTTGCCATAAAAATTCAGTTGTACGAAGGAATGGTCTCGTCGTCTTCTCCCAATGAACTACTGAACACCACTGGTTATATAACTTTGGTAAATCATTATATGATTGAACAATTTTTGAAAAATGCTCACAAAATAAAGTTTCAGATGTAGGGCGTATACAAAGTCTTTCCGCCAATTTCTCATCCCCGCCATGAGTAACCCATGCTACTTCAGGAGCAAATCCTTCAACATGATCTTTCTCTTTTTGTAATAAACTCTCTGGAATAAACATTGGCATATACACATTTTCATGACCAGATTCTTTTAATTTTTCATCCATTACTTTCTGCATATTTTCCCATAATGCATAACCGTATGGACGTAGAATCATACAACCTTTCACACTTGAATAATCAACAAGCTCCGCTTTTTTTACAATATCGGTATACCACTGAGCAAAGTCTTCTTCCATCTTCGTAATGGCTTGTACTTGTTCTTTTACCATAGTTATTCTTCCTCCTTTAGAAAATAGAAAAAGCCCGTGTCCCCAAATAGGGACCGAGCTTTGTCGGCGTTACCACCCTGATTCATACACAAAAAAATTGAGTATGCTCTCTTTTTGATAACGGGAATTTCCCGCTGCATATGCAGAACTCAAAGGTAGGTTCCATATCACCTCTTCAAGAATCTTCCAGCCAAAAGGATTCTCTCTCTGCAAAAAGGTAAGACATGTACTATTCCTTTTTCATCGTTATAACAAAATAAATTTGTTGAATATCATAATATAAATTTCATTTCAAAACAAGAGCCAATTTTCTTATTTTTATACATTATTTTCAATTATCACTGTTTTATACGTAACTTTTCCGAACTATTTTTACAAGTTGATGAGCAACCATACCAATTAGTGTACCAATTAAAACGAAGAAACAAATAAATCCGTATCCCATTCCTTCCCAACCACCAATAGCGATCATTGTTACAGGAAAGAAAGCTAAACAAAGAAGTACTAAACTAAGTGCAAATATAATATCAAACTGTTTGTCTGGAAAACGTTTCTTTAGTAAATATGACATAAAAAATACAAGGAGAACGGTGACTCCACCAATGATGTAAAAGATACCAAATCCATTTAGCCAATCCATAGTATTCCCTCCTTCCATTCATTCCCTTATACTTATTATATGTTTAATTTTTCTGAAAATAAATAAAAAAATTTTATTCGAAAATACATTTTTATTACCAGGTATTAATAGTAATATATAAGAATAGGTTTTATATAATCAGGAGGGAAACTTTATGGATAAAGCATTAACAAATCGCGTCATTATTTTATCTTTCGACTGCTTATCAGCTTTAGATTTTCCTATATTACAAAAACTACCTAATTTCCAAACTTTAATAAAAAGGGGCGCGATTGCGAAAAAAGTGGAGCCAATTTATCCTTCTGTAACATATCCAAGCCACTCAACAATCGTAACCGGTAATTATCCTAATAAGCATGGCGTTGTCAGCAATACATTACTTCAACCAGGACGTGAGTCACCAGATTGGCATTGGTACCGAAAGTCCATTAACGGGACAACTTTATATGATGAAGCACGCAAAGCAAATTTAACGACAGCAGCCCTTCTATGGCCTGTTACTGGAAGAGCAAATATCGATTACAATTTACCAGAAATTTTTCCAAATAGACCGTGGCAAAATCAAATTTTAGTTTCATTATTTAGCGGTAGCCCGCTATATCAATTAGATTTAAATCGTCGTTTCGGCCATATACGAAATGGATTGTCACAGCCTGAGCTTGATAATTTCGTCCTTGCTTCTGCCGTACATACAATTCAGACGAAAAAGCCTAATGTTATGTTTGTACATTTTACTGATTTAGATACCCAAAGACATTACCATGGCTTCGAGTCCGAGGAAACAGTAGCTGCAATCCACAGACACGACGAACGCCTCGGAAAAATTATCCATACATTAAAAGAAAGTGGTATATACGAAGAAAGTACAATTATTGCACTTGGTGACCATAGCGCTTTAAGTGAAAACAAAGCAATCCAATTAAATGTCCTATTCTGTCAAAAAGGGCTTATATCCGTAAATAAACGTGGAAAAATACACGATTGGAAAGCTTATTGCCAAAGCTGTGATGGATCTGCCTACGTACATGTAAAGGATAAAAATGATACTGAAACGATTAAAGAGATTCAACTTCTTCTTGAAGAGCTTCTTCAGGATAAACAAAATGGAATTGAATTTATTCTGCACGATGAAGATGCAAAAGAACGTGGCGCTGATGGTAATTGCTTATTTATGCTAGAGGCCATGGAAGGTTATTACTTCATTGAAAATTATACAGGTGATTTCATAAAAGAAATTAATAAAGAAGATGTTAATTCTAGTAAGAAATATACATTTGGAACACATGGATATTCCCCAACAAAACCTAACTATGAAACAATTTTTATGGCTGCTGGGAAAGGCATTCAAAGCGGCGTTACAATTCCGTATATGAGACTGATTGATGAAGGTCCGACTATCGCTAGGTTACTCGGTTTGCACTTAGGTGAAACAGACGGCGCAATTGTAGAGGATTTACTTCAATTGTAAAGAACTGTGTATATATGTAAAAGTTATGTAAAAATCATCACTGTTTCTCTTTTTATAATTTTTATTTTTGTACACTGTTAGTAGAACAAATTTAAGGGGGAACATTATATGAAAAAAATGTCCAGACAAGAAAAAAGCTGGATATTGTACGATTGGGCGAACTCGGTATATTCGCTCGTCATTACAACTGCATTATTTCCAATTTACTTTAAAGCAGCTGCAAAAGAAGCTGGACTATCTGGCGCAACTTCAACAGCCTATTGGGGATATGCAAACTCGTTCGCTACACTTTTAATTTCTATACTCGCTCCTATTCTCGGCACAGTTGCTGATTATAAGGGATTTAAAAAACGATTTTTCACATTCTTCTTTGGACTCGGTATCGTATTTACAAGTATGCTAGCAATTGTTCCAACATCTCAGTGGTACTTATTACTAGGATGCTATATGCTCGCATTAGTTGGCTTTGCTGGAGCAAATATTTTTTATGATGCATTTCTAGTAGATGTTACCTCTGGGGATAGAATGGACCGAATTTCTACGCGAGGTTTTGCATTAGGTTACATTGGGAGCACAATTCCTTTTATCGGTTGTATTGCTCTTATTATTCTTGCTCAAAAAGGAACTATCCCCTTATCAGTCGGAATTGCTAGTCAAATTTCCTTTGCAATAACAGCTCTTTGGTGGGGACTATTTACGATACCAATGCTAAAAAATGTAGAGCAAACACACTATATTGAACGTCATCCAAGACCAATTGCAATGAGCTTCAAGCGCCTTGCTAATACGTTTAAAAATATTAAAGAATATAAAACTGTATTTATGTTCCTAATAGCTTACTTTTTCTACATTGATGGGGTAGATACAATTATCACTATGTCTACTGCTTACGGAACAGATCTCGGTATTAGTGCAACCAATCTATTAATCATCTTATTTGTAACACAAATTGTCGCTTGTCCATTTGCTTTATTATATGGAAAACTATCGGAAACATTTACCGGTAAAAAAATGCTATATGTCGGCATTATCATTTATATCATTATTTGCACATATGCTTATTTCTTAAAAACGACGTTTGATTTCTGGATTTTAGCAATGTTAGTTGCTACTTCTCAGGGCGGTATTCAGGCACTTAGCCGTTCTTATTTCGCAAAACTAGTACCGAAAGAATCTGCAAATGAATTCTTCGGATTTTATAATATCTTTGGTAAATTCGCGGCAATTATGGGTCCGGTATTAGTTGGTGTCACAACACAATTAACAGGAAAAACAAACGCTGGTGTCCTTAGTATTATTGTCTTATTTATTATCGGTGGATTCTTATTAACTAGAGTACCCGAAAATGATACGTCCGTCACACCACCTAATCCGAAAACTAAAACAATATAAGAAAAAGATCCCCTTCACACAAGAAGGGGATCTTTTTCTTATATTTTTAACGATAACGCCCCACAATTAAAAACTCTAAAGCTTGTACAAAAATAGTTTATCTACAGTTGTTCCTAATACTTCTGCTAACCGGAATGCTAGTGCTAAGCTTGGATCATATTTATTATTCTCAATTGCATTTATCGTCTGTCTTGATACGTTACACTTATCCGCTAATGCACCTTGTGAAATATTATTTGCAGTGCGCAATTCATAGATTTGATTTTTCACACCGTTTCTCCTAACCTGTAAAATCGTTTTTACATCATCAGTATATAGTTGGGGCATGTCATTGTCAAAAGATTGCCACAAGAAAAGGGAGCAATTCTGCTCCCTTACAATAGCTATTTCGAAACTAATCAATTCGTCATTTCCTCTCGATTCACAATATCTTCTTTCTTTATTTGCATACGTAAAACCGGACCTATCGCAAATAAAATAAGTGCCATTGCTATACAAAATACAGTAACTAGTGAGGTCATCTCCTTCAATCCTCCAGCTAGTGAAGTTCCAATTAACATTGCCCCCATGAACAGTGGTAAAATCGTTCCATTTACTCTGCCAATCATATTTTCTGGTACAAGTTGAATCATAAGCGTACCGACAACGATATTAACACAAGCTAAACAAATACCTGTTCCAAATCTCATGAAACTAGTAATCCAAAATGATGTAGATAACCCTTCTACTAAAAATGATATCGCTAATATGCTCATACCGAATACAAACATCTTTTTCGGATTCACTTTTGAAGCAAAAACTGCAGCAACAATACCACCAATTAACATACCGATTCCATCAGCTGCGGCTAAATATTGAACGGCTTCTTTTTCCATTCCAAGCCGTTCTATTACAAGAAACACTTCTAATGGATTCGTTAGTCCAACAGCTAAGCCCATAATGGTGAAAGTGATCGTAATCATACGTAAATTTTTCGTATGAAGAACGTATTTCCAACCTTCTTTTATATCATTTTTTAATGAACCTCTCGCCACTTGCTCTTGTTCCACCCATTTTGGTAAAAATGAAAGAGCGATAGCAGATAACAAAAATAAAATAATTAAGCTATATAGTGACGTAAATAAACCAAGTTGTGTGTACACAAGCGATCCTACCACTGGTCCAAAAATCATAAATAGCGACTGTAATGTTTGATTAAATGCAATCGCATTTGCTACCTGTTCTTCTTTTACATAGCGTTTAAATATACGCGAAGATGATGGCTGAGAAAACTGACCTACAATCGCGGAAATGAGTGTTGCAAAAAATATAGCCTGCCAATAATCCAGCTTTAACAACAAGACAATTCCTACAATAGACAGTACACTTAATACATCTCCAGCAACCATCGTTCTTTTCGGATTCCAGCGATCAGCTAGCGCCCCACCGATAAACGAGAAAATAAAAATAGGTGCATATTCCATAACCGATAACAAAGAAACTGAAACTGGATCATTATTCGTTCGCTCCATTATGAAATACAAAAGAGCCATATTTCTGATCCAAATTGCAAATTGTTGTAAAATATCAGATGCCATAACGAGCATAAATGCTCGGTTTTTAAATAAAGCGTTCATTTTCATTCCCCTTTCATAAACCGACCGTTCGGTCTAATTTATTTTGTAAGAAAAGCAACTGACCTATTATTCAGCTGCCATTCCTTTTAACAATACATCTATTGCCTTTTTATAAATACGTTTCAGCTCTTTATAATCTAACTCGTAGTAAAGTACTCCAAGCCCCGATAATAATCCATTCACAATATACATAAGATCACGCGTATCATCTTCTTGAAACTCTCCAGACTGTATACCTGCTTCAATTAATTTCTCAACCATAACATATGATTCTCTAGTTAAAGCTAACAGTTCATCCAGAATTTCTTTACTTACAACTTGGCTCATAGAGAATTCCTCTATTGCATTTGAAATGGGTTGCTGTATGTCCTCTACATAATATTCCGCGAGACCATATAGTTTTTCAGTACTAGTACTATACAACTTCTCTTTTTCATTCCATTTTTCAAGCCAATCATACGTATGCTGTTTCACTACAAATAAAAATAATTCTTCTTTACTTTTAAAGTGATAATAAATGCTTCCTTTACTTCTCTCTGTAATTTCACAAATCTCTTCCATAGATGTAGCTGCATAGCCCTTCTGTGAAAACAGACTTTCTGCTTTATAGGCAATTTCTTTCTTTATCTCTTCTGCGCTTCTTCTCATATTCACACCTCTTTAAACCGACCGTTCAGTCTAATAATAACAAATAAAAAACCTCTATCGCAAGAGGCTATACTCCTTATTTAAGAAAACGTACTTTCAAACCACATTCGAATCATATGTATTATTCCAAATTTAAATCCTAATTTAGTAAGAAATACGGTTCCCTTTTCATTTCCCCTAGCATGTTAAAAATATTTAATCAAACGTTTGTTTAACTGTTTTTATGCATATGTAAGCCAACTAATCAAACGTTTGTTTAAAAAGAAATACGCCCCCTATAAGGCGTATTCTCATCAATCACCGCCGCCTCCACCACCGCAGCTACCTCCACTATCTCCACCAAAAGAACCTCCGCAATCATGTGAACCTCCATCGTGCGAGCTATCATTATCCGATCCAGCAAAGAAAAATAATGGTGATGAGCTGTTGGATGAATTATGAATGTTATTTTGTTTTGTAAAATTTACCTTCTTTTTGTTTGATCGAACTGCTGTTACGATCGTTCCAACTACAACAAATAATAGTATGACAATAATAAATTCCATATAAAAGCCTCCCTTAATCTTCGAATAATTGAATGGTTCTCTCTAAATTTTCAAGTGAAATGAAGCGCGATTCACGAAGGATCTCTTTTCCATTATGAAATAATAAAACTGTTGGCCCTGTAAATACTGCATATCGCCCCGCAATCTCTTGCATGTCTTGTAGTAATATTTCTACTTTCTCTACGTAATCATAATTCTCTAATACGCAATTTACTTTTCTTAACATAACATAACATCACAAACACCACAATTTTCCGTTTTAATAAACAGCAGTACTAATTGTTGTCCTTCAATATATGTCGCTAATTCTTCTATCGTTTCAAATGTATTCATCTTATCCCTCTTAGCGTAATTTACGAAATACTTTACCCTGATACATACGAAAAACTGAACTATCTTTAATCTTTCTCTTTTCCATTACCTGCTGAAAACGCAGCGTTTTTGCTGTTAACTCTTCTTGTAATTCTTTTCTCTCTACTTCATCATAACAGCACGCAATTAAGTCTTCTATTTTTAATATATCTTTTTGTAGTTCCATTTCTGGTGGAATCATACCTGCATTTTTCAAGATTTTATAACTCATTCTAAGTTCTGGAGGTACCATTGAAAGGTCTTCTAATTGTAGTGGTTTTCCTTTCCCCGGAATATGATCGAGATCACCATTCCGTATTGCTTGTCGAATTTTTTCTTCAGCAATGTTCAAAAAGACATCCACACCATTCGCTCCTTTACATATTTTTACTATTATTTTACATGATATTTTCTCATCTTGCTACGCTATTACAAATTGACTTTATACAATTTTTTCTCAAATTTAATTACAAGGAGCCTTTTCCTCCCTAATCAATATTTTATTTTCATGTGTAGTCTGTATTAGAGCCATTTAATATTGAGAAAATCTTTGCGAATCAAATAAAGCGTTTACACCAAATCTTGCATTTGCTACGATTTAATCACCCCCAGCTCCCTTGTATAGACTTCGTGATGTCTGATCATTTTTATCGAGACTTTTCATACGTCTAGATTCACTTTGGTTTATTGGCGCATGCCTTTAAATATATCTTTTATTTTGAAAGGAGAAATGACTATGAAATCAAAAAAATTCACGCTGCTATTACTATCCCTACTACTTTTCTTACCTCTTTTTCTCACAAACTTTATTACTCCAAATTTCGCATTAGCAGATTCACCAAAGCAAGGTCAAAAAATTGTTGGGTATTTTCCTTCATGGGGCGTTTACGGACGTAATTATCAAGTTGCAGACATTGATGCATCAAAGCTAACTCATTTAAACTATGCTTTCGCTGATATTTGCTGGAATGGAAAACATGGAAACCCTTCTACTCACCCCGATAATCCAAATAAACAAACGTGGAACTGTAAAGAATCTGGTGTACCACTGCAAAATAAAGAGGTCCCTAATGGCACTCTCGTACTCGGTGAACCATGGGCTGATGTCACAAAATCTTATCCGGGATCGGGTACAACTTGGGAAGATTGTGATAAATATGCCCGCTGTGGAAATTTCGGAGAACTGAAACGATTAAAAGCTAAGTATCCTCACTTAAAAACAATTATTTCAGTTGGTGGCTGGACTTGGTCTAACCGCTTTTCTGATATGGCCGCTGATGAAAAAACAAGAAAAGTATTCGCTGAATCTACAGTAGCTTTTCTTCGCGAATATGGATTTGACGGTGTTGATTTAGACTGGGAATACCCGGGTGTTGAAACGATTCCTGGTGGTAGTTATCGTCCTGAAGATAAACAAAACTTCACCCTTCTCCTTCAAGATGTTCGAAATGCATTAACGAAAGCTGGTGCAGAAGATGGTAAGCAATATTTACTAACAATCGCGTCAGGTGCAAGCCAACGTTATGCGGATCATACAGAGCTAAAGAAGATTTCTCAAATACTGGATTGGATTAATATTATGACATACGATTTCCACGGTGGATGGGAAGCTACTTCTAACCATAATGCTGCACTATACAAAGATCCAAATGACCCCGCAGCGGATACGAAATTTTACGTAGATGGTGCGATAGACATTTATACAAATGAAGGGGTTCCAGCGGATAAACTCGTATTAGGTGTACCTTTTTACGGACGTGGATGGAAAAGTTGCGGAAAAGAAAATAATGGGCAATACCAACCTTGTAAACCAGGTAGTGACGGAAAGCTCGCTTCTAAAGGTACTTGGGATGATTATTCTACCGGTGACACAGGTGTGTACGATTATGGTGATTTAGCAGCTAATTATGTGAATAAAAATGGTTTTGTTCGCGGATGGAACGATGTAGCGAAAGTACCTTATTTATATAATGCGACTACAGGCACGTTTATTAGCTATGATGACAACGAATCTATGAAATATAAAACAGACTATATAAAGACAAAAGGTTTAAGTGGCGCAATGTTTTGGGAACTAAGCGGGGATTGCCGTACAAGTCCAAAATATAGTTGTAGTGGACCAAAATTACTTGATACGTTAGTAAAAGAATTACTTGGTGGACCTATTACTCAAAAAGATACTGAATCACCAACAAACGTAAAAAATATTTCTGTTACAAATAAAAATTCAAACTCAGTTCAATTAAACTGGACTGCATCTACTGATAACGTAGGAGTTACGGAATATGAAATTACTGCCGGAGAAGAGAAATGGAGTACAACAACAAATAGCATTACAATTAAAAACTTGAAACCTAATACAGAATACACATTTTCAGTATTAGCAAAAGATGCTGCTGGTAACAAATCACAACCTACTTCTATTCTTATAAAAACAGATGATGCTAACACAACACCTCCTGGTGGAAATGGCAATGCTACCTTTTCAGTCACTTCAAATTGGGGAAGTGGTTACAACTTCTCGATTGTAATTAAAAATAGCGGAACGACCCCTATTAAAAACTGGAAATTAGAATTTGATTATAACGGCAATTTAACACAAGTTTGGGATTCTAAAATTAGTAGTAAAATAAATAATCATTACGTAATTACGAATGCAGGATGGAATGGTGAAATTCCTCCTGGTGGATTAGTTACAATCGGAGGGGCAGGAACAGGCAATCCCGCCGAACTTGTAAATGCATCCATTAGCGAAAACTAAACGTAACCTCCATTAATTATTTCACTAAAGTTTGAATTTAGGTTTTAGTGCTCTATCCTAAATTCAAACTTTTAATTTTATGAAAAATCACAAATTTATATTATAATAACCTATTATAATTATATTTAGTTTATAATATGAAGTTTATGTGAAGTTCATCTGAATTTTACATGAATTTCCTTTAAGTTCTATTGTCTTCCTATACTAATCACATTATCCTTTACATATAGGAATTATTTTCATTCCATTTCTAACTATCTATATATATAAAGAAAGATAGTCGCCTATTAGGGAAAGGCATCTAGTATTATTATAAATATAACCAAAGAAAAAGAACTCTTATGGTGCGCTTATAAGCGCACCATAAGAGTTCTTTTTCATACAATTCTCATTTGAGAGTTCTCGAAAATCATGTTAATTACAAAGAAAAGGCATTAGCTCATACAAGCTAATGCCTTTTCTTTGTGATTATTTTTAAACGTTCCATTCTTCAATATTCCATACTTTTGTTATCCACGCTTCATAGAAAGAAGGCTCATGTGAGACAAGTAAAACTGTTCCTGTATATTGTTGTAACGCTTCTTGCAAAGACTTCTTTGTTTCTATATCCAAATGATTAGTCGGTTCATCTAAAATTAAAACATTGCTTTTCGTTACGATAAGTTCACATAAACGCACTTTCGTTTGTTCTCCGCCGCTTAATAAACGAATAGGTTTTAATACGTGCTCTTCTTTCAAGCCACACTTTGCTAATGCTTGGCGTACTTCTTTCCTTGTCATATCTGGTCGTTCTGCCCAAACTTTCTCTAATGGTGTTGTTTCTGAAGCAAACTCTTCCTGTGCAAAATAGGCAGGATTTACTCGCTCACCAACAGAAATTGAACCACTTATCGGCTTTATTTGTCCTAATAACGTTTTTAACATTGTCGTTTTTCCAATTCCATTATGACCAACAATCGCTATTTTTTCTCCTTTTTTCACCTGTAAATTCAACTCTGGACATAACGGATCACTATAACCTATCCTTAGTTTCTCAGCTTGCAATATACGACTCACTGGCTCCTCATAAACATTGAAATCAAAACGGGATCGAGTTACATGATTAACCTTTTCAACCCTTTGCATTTTCTCTAATACTTTTTCTCGACTTTTTGCCTGTTTCGCTTTACGAATTTTATTTTTTTGAATAAAACCCTCTAAATGTACAATTTCTTTTTGTTGTTTCGCATACGCCGCTTGTAATTGTTTCCTTTGTAATTGATAACTTTGCAAAAAGGTTTCATAATCTCCTACATAGCGCTTAACCTTTCGTTCTTCTAGATGATAAATAACATTCGTAATATTGTTCAAAAATATTTCATCATGCGAAATGATAATATAAGCTTTTTCATACATTTGTAAATATGATTGCAACCATTCTATATGTGCTGTATCTAAATAGTTAGTTGGCTCATCTAGCAATAAAACGTCAGCTTTTTCTAAAAGGAGCTTCCCAAGTAATAACTTTGTTCGCTGTCCTCCACTTAAATTTGAAACATCCTTTTTCAACCCTATTTCAAATAAACCTAAACCGCTTGCTACTTCTTCAATTTCTGTATGAATTTGATAGAAATTAGAGCTTTCCAATATAGTTTGTAATTCTCCATACTTTACTAACAGTTTTTCTACCTCTCCTGCTCCATTCATTTCTTCAGCAATTTTTAACATTTCACATTCAATCGCATACAAATTAGAAAATGCACTTTGTAAGTATCCTTCAATTGTTATCCCCTCTTGCAAATCCATATGCTGCTGTAAAAAGCCTACCTTCATATGTGGAAACCATTCAATCTTCCCGTCATCATGTATAAGTTCTCCTGTTAAAATCCTTAACAATGTTGATTTTCCAACTCCATTTTTCCCTACTAGCCCAACATGTTCACCCTTTAATAATCGAAAGCACGTATTATATAAAATGGTTTTCTCACCATATGAATGACTTACATTTTCTACTGTTAATATACTCATCTTTTCTCTCTCCTTTTCTTATGATCCATAAGCTAAATAGAGAGAACAACAGTATAAGGCCTTATTTAGTTATACATATAAAAATGGGTAAGGTGAATACACCTTACCCATTACATATTATCGTAAGAAAGGATTAAGGTTCTTTACCTGCTGTCTTCAATTTAGCTTCATCTTTAAAAATGGGCAGACTTCTCCCGTATCAAGCTAAAACCATTTGAAGAACAGTTGATAAAGTCATTTTATCCTTTCACTCCTTTAACATTTGTTATATTAAGAGTATAAACCACTCTGTTATATTCTATTCTCTACTTTTTCTTTTGTTCCTTCTTCCAATTTATCCGATGTTAATGAATCCACTATTTCCCCTATAGATTTCATCTTTCTCCTTCAATAGAAAAAAGACTCTTAACAGCAATTATACAAAAAACTGTTAAAAGACTTTTTTCTATTTTTTCATATAAGGAGCCAATACTCTTAAAATTTCTTCCTTATCCTTCTTTAACTCAAGAGATGTTAACATATCCATCGTTCGCGGCCTAGGTAATTCCACTTGTACCTCGCCAACTATTGATGCTGGTCTTTGAGATAAAATAAATACGCGATCAGAAAGTAAAATTGCCTCATCTAAGTCATGTGTAACCATAACAATTGTCTGCTTTTCTTGATGCCAAGAATTTAAAAGCCAACTGTGTACTTCCATTTTTGTAAATGCATCTAATTTTCCAAAAGGCTCATCCAGCAGCATAATTGGCTTTTCACATAAATATGTGCGAAGGAAACTAATTCTTTGACGCATTCCACCTGATAACTCATCTGGATAATGGTCCGCATATTCATCTAGCTCAAACTGCTTTAATGCTTCCATTCCTTCTGTCAGCCTTTGTTTTTTAGGCTTTCCTTCAATTTCCAATGGAAGAACGATATTTTGCAAAGCTGATCGCCAAGGTAGTAATAAATCTTGTTGCGGCATATAACTAACAACATCTTGTTTTTTTACATACTCTTCGTTATAAAACACTTCTCCGCTCGTTGGCTCTTCAACACTTGCAATCATATTTAATAATGTACTTTTTCCACAACCACTCGGACCTACAAAAGAGACAAACTCTCCCTCTTGTATAGAAGCACTAATATTTGCTAATACATTCTTTCCATCGAAAGCTTTTACAATATCTTTTATTTGTAATCCACTCATTTTTCACTTGGAAGGAATTCATTTGTAAAGGCATCTTTTACATCGATTTTCTTTTTAATAACTTTGTTGTCATATAAGAAATTCATGTAATTTGTCCAAATCTCTTCCTTCTGTACTCCCCACGCTTTTGCATCATCTTGATACTTTGTACTTAACCACTTTTGGCTTTCTTGTACTAATTCTTTATTCACATCTGGAACAGCTTTAATTAAAATATCCGCAGCTTCTTTCGGTTCTTTAATTGCAAAATCATAACCTTCTGTCGTTGCCGTCATAAATTTTTTCACAAAATCTTTATCTTGCTTCGTATGTTTTTCACTTGTAATAATAACAGGACTATAGAAATCAAGCGCTGGATCTAAGTCTTTTACCATAATTGTATTTAACTCTTTTCCTTGACGCTTCGCTTCAATTCCATCCCATCCATAATAAATCCATTCAAAGTCTGCATCACGACCGATTGATTTAAAGAAATCTGTTTGTCCAAGAATAATTTTTTCAACTTTATTAAAATCAGCTTGATGTTTCTCCATAATCGTCTTTAACGTCGCTTCTTCTGCTGGTCCCCCCCAGCCGCCGTAACGTTTACCTTCAAAATCTTTTGGTGACGTCATATTATCTTTTTTTAGAGATGCAAAAGCAGAGGTATTATGCTGAATAATTGCACCAACAGAAACAACTGGGATTCCTTCAACACGAGCTAATGTTACATTTTCTTGTGCGCTTATTGCAAAATCAGCTTTTCCTGAAGCAATCATCTGCTCTGCCGTTACATTATCACCAGGCTGGATAATTTCTACATCAAGTCCTTGCTTTTTGTAATAATCTTTCGTTTGCGCTACATATAAGCCAGTATGATTCGTATTTGGAAACCAATCTAAAACGACTTTTACTTTTTTATCTTTACTTGAACTTTCTTCTTTCTTCGCCGGATTACATCCGGCAACAGTTACTGCTAATAATGCAGCTAACATAATTTTTAAACCTTTTTTCATTTTCTGCCGCCCTTTCTGTATATCCATGGTGCTGTTATTCTTGCCATAAATTCAACAATAAAGTACAGACATAATGTCACCATGACGATAATCGCTGCAACACCAAATACTCGAGCCGTTAAAAAGGATTTTGTTGCTCTTGTAAGCATAACTCCTAATCCTTCACTGGCACCAAGCCATTCCCCAATAATCGCCCCCATCACACTATATGTAACAGCAATTTTTAAACCTGAGAAAAAGTATGGGAGTACTGCTGGAAACTTTACTTTCTGGTAAACTTGCCATTTCGTTGCCTTCATTGTTTGTAACAGTTTCAGCATATTTTTATCTACCGTTTGGAAACCTTCTAAAATGCTAAGCGCAATTGGGAAGAAACAAACAAGAATAACAACCATTACTTTTGGCAACATTCCGTATCCAAACCAAATAATAAATAATGGTGCGAGCACAACGATTGGAATTGTTTGCGAAATAACGAGCAATGGATTCATTAAAATCCGAAATAAAGGGATGACATCCATAATGATAGCAATGCTCGTCCCAAGTAAAATTGCAAAAAACAACCCAATTATTACTTCCTGTAACGTTTGCACTGTATTCGGTAATAGTAAATCTTTCATTCCAATTAACTCTTGCACAATTGCAGACGGCTTCGGTAAAATCCACGGCTCAATTTTAAATAATGAAACAGATCCTTCCCATATAGCAATGAGAAGGATAAGCCAAATTGTTGTGATTATTTTAGATCGCTTCTGGTTTTGCATATTCATCACGGTACTTCCAAACTTTTTCGTCAATCGTTACGCCTGTACTTGGACGATAGTGAATTTTAATAGAAGTGATTACTTCTTCTGCTCCAGCATCGACGCAAGCTTGTTGCGCGCGTTTAATGACGTCAAGAAGTACATCTAATTCTCCTTCCAACGTTGTTTCCATTGCCCCTACTTCATAACGAACTCCCGACTGTTGTACAACTTCAATTGCTTTATCAACAACGGAATACACATCTTTGTTCTTCGCTTGTGGTACTACTGAAAATGAAATTGTAACTTGTTGTGACATAATAAAATCCCCCTTACAAAATATGGTTTCAAAAAAAGAAAAGGCTTTCCTACCATGTAGGAAAGCCTTGTATACAAGTTATTCTATAATAACTTATGCTACATCACTTTAAAGTAACTCCCTACGCTGGCATTATCCAGATCAGGTTGAGGGTCGATGTATACTTACATCCTCTCAGCCAATTGGCTCCCCGGTTCTTAATTCGTTTTCATTGTAGCATGATTTATTTTATTGAACAAACAAAAGCGTACATATCATTTCATTATTTTTGGAAAATATCCAACTTCTTCACCATGAGCTAATAATTGCTGAATAAATTCTTTATTAATCGCTGGCACTACCAGTTCTTTTTTCTTAATCCATTCATTCGTTCTACGAGTACCCATTACAATTTCAGATTGCTGTGCTCCATCTCCTGCAACTTGAGAAGCAATTAGCTCTGCTATTACTTCATCTTCCTTCGCTAATTCGAGTCCATCATCTACATATTGCAAAAGCGGAACCATTTCAAGATTATATCCACATTCCTCAATTAGTTGTACAAAATGTTCAAATTCAACTTGATGTGGATGACAAATATGTAACGTCTCTCCTACAATTTGAGGATCTTGTAAATACGATACAATCGACTTACTAGCAAAATCAATTGGTGTAAAGTCAATTTTCCACTTCACGTTTGGTGCCTTTCCGATTAGCAGCATTGTTTTAATAAGACGATAAAATGCATTTCCTTCAATATTTCGTTGGAACGAACCCGTTTCTGAATGACATGCTAGGTTACCTGCACGATAAATATTCCCTTGTATGCCGCTCTTCAAAGCTTCACGAACAAGATTTTCCGCCTGTAGTTTACTATCGGAATACACATTCTCTAACTCTACATTATAATTGAAATCACCTGTTTCCATATATGTATCCCATTGCTCTACCGCTAAATCTATTGGAATACCAATTGTAGAAATAAAGTGGAATGTAGCACCATTCTCAGCTAATGCTAGCATACGGCCCGTGCCTTGGACATTCACATTTTCAAATTGTTTTACATCTCCAAAATGTCTTACATCTGCACCACAATGAATTACCGTATCAATCTTAGAACTAATTAAAGTGAATTCCTCTTCGCTCATCCCAAGATACTCTTCTCCGAGATCACCAGGTACAGCCTGTATACGCTGTAACCACTCTTCACATATATCATTAAAGTAACTTGCTAATGTATCGATAATTCTTTGCTGCACATCTTTTGTCGGCCTTACTAAACAATAAATAGTAGCAGATGTATCTCTCAGTAATTCATATAATATGTGCGACCCCAAATAACCAGTAGCTCCTGTTAAAAAGACATTTGAAATGTGGATTTCTTCCAAAGCATTTGAATAAGTAATGGTATCCGGTTCATGAATCACCTTATATTCACGGAACACTTCTTCTGTCTCTACTTTTACTTCTCTCTCAATTCTAGCTAATCCATATATCGTTCTTTCTTTAAAGAAATCCTGAATTGTTAAGTGTGAAAAATCTTCTTTTAACAATGTTAAGACTCGTAATACCTTCAATGAATGTCCACCAATTGTAAAGAAATCATCATGCACTCCAATTTTTGAAACCCCTAATACCTCCGCCCAAGCGTTCGCTATCTGTTTTTCTGCTTTAGTAGAAGGCGCAACATATTCTTGTAGACGGATCGGCTCGTACTTTTCTTCTAACTGGGCTAACTCCTTAACATCAATCTTTTTATTTGGTGTAAGTGGTAGTTCATTAATATAAATTAGTTTAGATGGCACCATATAATCCGGTAACTGCTCTTGTAGCTGATAAACTAATTCTGGTATTTCCTTTTTGTTTAAAGTTGTATAGAATGCAATTAAATATTGGCTACCTTCCTTACTCTTCTTAGCAAAAACAGCATTTTCTTTTATATTATGATCTTGAGAAATTTTACTTTGAATTTCTCCTAATTCAATACGATGTCCTCTAATCTTTACTTGATCATCTTTCCGATGTAAAAACTCTATATTTCCATCTTCTAATAGTTTAACAACATCACCTGTTTTATATATATTGACTACAGGATTAAAAGGGTTTGGAATAAAAGCTTCAACTGTTTTTTCAGGCTTATTAAAATACCCCTTTGCTAATCCTACTGAATCTATATACAATTCACCAGGTACACCAATTGGACAAAGATTCATATTCTCATCCAAAATTATAACTTGATAATTAGCACATGGCTTACCAATTGGGATACTCGCATCATCCTCATTCAACTGACTAGGTATTTGATAGGTTGTCGTCACTACAGTACATTCTGTTGGTCCGTATACATTATGAATTTCAACATTTGTACCTATTCTTTCTCTCCACAATTTAATAACCTCTACAGGCAACATTTCACCGCCAATAGCAATTCTTTTTAAGGAAGCTAGCTTATATACATCTTCTTTTGCTAAATAAGTTGCTACTTGTCGAACAAAAATTGTCGGCAACGCCAAGATTGAAGTCGCTTTTACTTTATGGATTGCAGTTGCAAATGCTTCTACAGACAATCGCTCTTCCTCTAATAATACATACAAGTTTCCTCCGCAAAATAAAGAAGCGAATGACTCCCATACAGAAGCATCAAAGCTAAAGGAAGGAAATTGTGCAAATACATCTTCTTCTGTCAATTCATATTGCCTTTGCATCCAAGTGTACAGGTTAATAACACCTCTATGTGCTAACATCGTTCCCTTTGGATTTCCTGTTGAACCAGATGTATAGATCATATATGCTACATCATCACAATGAATAGACAACTTTACATCTGTAGCCTCACAAGTTTCACTATCATAAATTGAGACAGTTTGAACCTCATCACATGTTATAGGTGTTTCTTTCATTAAAATAACTTTCGCTTGGCTATCTTGAATAATGTACTGAATTCTACCTTCTGGATAATCTGGATCAATTGGAACATACGCTGCACCAGCTTTCAATATGGCCACCATACTTACTACTGTGTCTATGCTACGTTTCATAAATATTCCAACATAGTCGCCTAACTGCACACCATTCTTAATTAACAGATGGGCTATTTGATTACTTTTTTTATTTAGTTCCTCATATGTTAAAGTACCCTCTTTTGAAGATAAAGCTGTACGATTCGGAAATTGAGTAACAGTTTTGTAGAACATATCGACAATACTTTTTTCAGGGTATACTGCTGTCGTGTCATTCACTAGATTATAAAGTGCCATCTCGGTCTCTGTAATAATATTAAAATGCTTTATATACTTACTTGTATTTTGTAATGCATCAATTAAAACACCATTTATTTGTTGTGCATAACGAATAATTGTTGTCTCTTTCCAATTAACACTATTAAATATCATTTCTACACTTTGCATATTTTTATTCAATACAAATTGTAACGTATTCTTGTCTTGTAAATCATAATACGTTTCACCAATAATAATAGGTGAAATTTCAGATGAATTATTACTGTTTTGAAACTCTCCTATTTCTTCCTCATTCATTTCTTGGATTTGTTCCACTTGCTCTACAATCTGTAAATTCAAACTTTCATAGGAGAGATAATTAGAAACTTCAATAGTAATAGGAAATAAACTTCCTCTTGTATGATAGAGCACGATAATGTGCTTTTCTTTAGAAATATGATATAACCACGTTGCAGTTGCTCCTATTAAATCTACAATATGAGTCAGTTTTGGAGATGGTATAGTTTTTCCTTTTATTCTAAACTCCATCTCCTGCGCATCTTTAGGTATTTTAATACTTCCTTCTACTTTTCCTAAAAATTCTTTTACCATCTCATTATAAGAAATCGCTAATTTCATATTTATGTAAATTCCTTTCCTAAATATAATAAAGGTGTGAAAATCCACACCTTTTTTCATCCCGTATTTACAGGCAGATTGGTTCAATTCATAATTAGAGGGTTGGATAAACCAACCCCTGATTAGAATTTCACTTTCTCCTTATTCGCTTTTAAACTCACCAATTAGCTCTTGTAATTCCTGAGAAAGCCAACTTAAAGAAGTCGCCAATTCTGCAATATCTTGTACTGATATTTCTTGCTCCTTCATACTTTCTTCAACATTACTACTGCTATTCGCATAAGTATTCGCGATATGTGATAATTCATTTACGACTTGAACGATATTCTGGCTATTTTGTAAAATATCACCTGAGTTGCTAGAAACAGCCCTAACTTGATCTGTAACAGACTGTGCTGACTTTGAAATTTTCTCGAAGAACGCACCACTACTTTGAACAAGAGTAATTCCAGATTCTACTTCTTTTGAACCTTTCTGCATTGAAACTACAGCCTCTTCTGTTTCAGTCTGCGTTTCACTAATTAATTTCGCTATATCTTTCGCTGACGTTTCAGTTTGTTCTGCTAATTTGCGCACTTCATCAGCAACAACTGCAAACCCTCTTCCAGCTGCTCCAGCACGTGAAGCTTCAATAGAAGCGTTTAAGGCTAATAAATTTGTTTGATTTGAAATACCTGTAATTACAGTTACAATATCACTAATTTCTTTTGACCTTGTTTCTAACGAATAGATGATAGAAGATAAATCTTGTACTGCATTTTGGATTAAACTCATTTGATTAATGATTTGTCCAATGACTTCATTACCTTCAATTGAATGTTGCTCCATACCCTCTGAAGCAACTGCAACTTGTTTCGCGGCCCCAGTTATCTCTTCTACCTTATTTTCCATTCCATGTACAATTCCTAGGCATTGTTGTACTGAAGTTTCTTGAGATTGCGCTCCTACTCTTAAACCTTCAATAGAACTTGCAATCTCTTGAACTGCCATACTGTTTTCCTCTGTACTTGCCGACAATTCTTGTGAAGAAGAAGAAACTTGCTCAGCAGTCTGCCTTACTTTATCTATAATTCCTTTAAATTTATCAATCGTATTATTGAAATATACATTAATAATTCCAATATCATCTGGTCTTTCTTTTAATTTAATACTTAAATCACCTTCACCAATCTTACGTAATCCCTCTCGCAAATCTTTTAATGGAGCTAACGAGTGACGTACGATAAAGAATTGAGTAATAGTTGCAATTGCTAATGAAATAATAATAAAGAGTATACCCTGTAGCACAAAATTCTTTTTTGTACTAGGAACGATAGAAGCATCTAAGTCAGCCGCAACAATTGCAACAATATTGTTTTCTCCATCTGTAATTGGCTCTAATATTGTCACCCACGAACCTAATTCATCTTCATATACTTCTGTCATCTGAGCCTTTTTCGTATCCATCACTTTATCGTATGCATTCATCCAATGAGCGGGTTGTTCATAATAATCTCCCGGCTTTACAGGGACTGCATTTGTTAACTCTGTAGTCAAACCAACGAGTTGTAACTCTCGCTTTTCATTCGCTTTTGCTCCTGTAACATACGTTTGTCCAACACTTTTCAATTCTTTTGACACTTCATCTAATTGCCCTGTTAACTTTTCTTTTTTCACTCTTTCGGCTGTAGGATCTTTCGTCATGTCTCTAACTAATTCTACATCCAGTTTTTTTAGCACTATCTCTCCCGTTTCAATAGACTGTCTTTCAAATAAAGACATCATACTATTTTGAAACATGTTGAAGCTTAATGCACCCATACTTCCAACAAGCGTCAAAATAACTAAGACAGTTAATAAGACGTTCTTTTGAAGAAATGATAACTTATGCCAATACTTTTTCATTAATATTCACCTTCCTTAATTATCAAAATTAAAAACAAAAAAACAAAATATACGAATATTTTGTTTGAAAATGATTCTCAATATGTTCGAGAATAAAAAAAGACCAATGTAAAAGCATTGGCCAAGACCAACCCTATCCGTCCGGTAACTGGCTAGCATAGCCTTTCGACCTTAGCTCCTGTAGTTTTGCGTCCTCATGTTTCCATAAGTTTGCCTTTCTCGCTGAACGAGTTGAACGATATGGGAGTTCTATGAGAATTACAATATTCTCTTTCAAAGATTACAACATAAAAATTAAAATGTCCACCCATTTGTACATATAAATATAAAGTTTTAACGGATTATTTTTTCGAAATAATTTAACAAAGTACGTGAATGTTACATTTCTTGTGTTATATAATAAAAAATGTATATAAAATAAGGATTATCACGGATATTTATTTAATTTTCATTTAAATTAAATTATTCGAATATATCTTAACTTACGAATTTCGGAGGTAGTTTATCATGTTTTGGCTACAATTTCTTACGTTACTACTCTGCATTTTTATTGGCGCACGCCTAGGCGGAGTTGGTCTAGGAGTAATGGGTGGCGTTGGTATGGCAATACTTGTTTTCGTCTTCCACTTACAACCTACAGCCCCTCCTATTGATGTAATGCTTATGATTTTATCAGTAATTACAGCTGCCGGTGCTTTGCAAGCTGCTGGAGGAATGGATTACCTTGTCTACCTTGCTGAGAAAGCATTACGAAAAAATCCAAAGCGTATTACATTTTTTGCTCCTATTGTTACTTATTTATTCACGCTATGCGCGGGAACTGGGCATGTCGCTTATTCTGTACTTCCCGTTATCGCCGAAGTATCTCGCGAATCAGGAATTAGACCTGAACGACCAATGTCAATTGCCGTTATCGCTTCCCAGCAGGCAATTACAGCTAGTCCAATATCGGCTGCAACAGTTGCACTTTTAGCAATGTTAGCCGACTATAAAATCACCTTGTTAGATATTTTAAAAGTCAGTATCCCTTCTACTTTTATTGCTTGTATGGTAGCTGCATTCGTTGCTAGTAAAATGGGAAAAGAATTAAATGAAGACCCTGAATACTTGAAGCGATTAAAAGAGGGAATGATCCCTAAACTTGAAGAGAAAAAAGAATTTGCGGGTGTAAAAGGCGCTAAATTATCAGTTATCCTTTTCCTAGTAGGAACTTTCCTTGTCGTACTTCTTGGTTCATTTGAAGCCCTTCGTCCGGGATGGATGGTTGACGGGAAGTTAGCTCGTCTTTCCATGCCAAACACAATTGAAATGGTCATGTTAACCATTGCTGCTCTTATTATTATTTTCTGTAAACCAAATGTGGAAAGCATTGTAACTGGTAACGTCTTTAAAGCAGGCGCAACAGCAGTTGTTGCTATTTTTGGTATCGCTTGGATGGGAGATACTTTCTTCAACGGAAACTTAAATATAATTCAAGGATCAATTCAACACTTAGTGACAAGTGCACCATGGCTATTTGCTATTGCACTATTCATTCTATCTATTTTACTGTATAGCCAAGCAGCAACAGTTCGTGCTTTAGTGCCACTCGGACTATCACTTGGTATTCCGCCGGCATTACTTATTGCGATGTTCCCTGCAGTAAATGGATATTTCTTCATTCCAAACTACGGGACAATCGTTGCTGCAATTAACTTTGACCGTACTGGTACAACAGGAATTGGTAAATATGTTTTAAATCATAGCTTTATGATTCCGGGCCTGATCGCAACCTTTACTTCTATTGGAATTGGAATGCTCTTAATTTCAATTATGTTTTAAAGAAAAAGCACAAACCTTTATTTAAAAAGGTTTGTGCTTTTTTAATCAAACGTTTGTTTAAACTTTTTTGGCAGTCTATTCCTCCATATAGCATTTAAAATATTACATAGGCTTTTTCTACAAACTCTTATTTACTTCCTCAACTAATTTCTTCGTACTTTCATACGCAGATTCCGCTAAGCTAATCGCTGAAATAACTGAAACACCATCCGCACCCGCTTCTATAACAGAAGCTGTATTTTCAATTGTAATCCCACCAATCCCAACGATCGGTATTGTAATCTCTTGTTCCCTAAAATACTTTAGACCTTTCGTTCCTTGAACCGCTTTTGTATCTTTTTTCGTACTCGTCGGGAAAATTGGACCAACTCCTAAATAATCGGCTCCATTTTCAATCGCCCAGCGTGCTTCTTCAATTGTATGTGTAGATACTCCAATAATTTTATCTCCCATTTTTTTACGAACAGATGTAATTCCTTCATCATCTTGTCCAACATGCACGCCATCTGCATCTAACTCGAGGGCTAGTTCCACATCATCATTTACGATGAATGGTACACCGTACTCCTTGCAAAGCGCTTGTAGTTCTTTCGCAAAATCAATACGTTTCTCTCCCGTTAAAGCCCCTTCTCCCTTTTCACGAAGTTGAAAAATTGTTATACCACCTTCTAGTGCATCTCTCAATACTTGTAGTGGCTCCTTCGTACAATTGTTACTTCCCATAATAAAATATACTGGTAATAACCTAGACATTTCATCCATTGTAATGCGCGACATCTAGTTCCTCTCCTTACTGTATAACCTCAATCTTTCCATACTTCTCAATATCATCTGAAGTTGTATTCGCTAACTGATTTAAAAATTCAATTTGAAAGCTTCCTGGTCCATTCTCTACTGTTTTCGAAGCCGCTACTTCTGCTGCTACTCCATAGAATGTTAATGCGGCTACTGCTGCCTTTACATAATCCTTTTCAACCGCTACAAATGCTCCTATTACAGAAGTTAGTAAACAACCTGTTCCAGTAACTTTCGTTAAAATAGGATGGCCATTTCGAATAAGAATAGTTCGCTCTCCATCTGTAACAACATCTTCTTGTCCAGTAATTATCGCAACTGTATTTAATTCATCCGCTGCCTGTTTTGCAATATTTACAACATTACCGTTTCCAGTACCAGCATCTACACCTTTAATTTCCCATTTCTCATTAATAACGTTAGCTATTTCAGCTGCATTTCCGCGAATAACAGCTAAATCGATTTCAGCTGGAATATATCTCGCAACTTCTGTTCGATAAGAAGTTGCTCCTGCCCCAACTGGATCAAACAATACTGGTACATCATTCTTATTTGCTGATTTACCAGCAAGTAACATCGCTTCTACCTCTTCAGGACGAAGTGTACCCATATTTAAAACAAGGGCTCCCGCAATGCTAGCCATTTCTGCTACTTCTTCTTTTGCATACGCCATTACAGGTGATGCTCCTAATGCTAACAAACCGTTTGCTGTAAAATTTGTTACAACAACATTTGTAATATTATGCACGAGTGGATTAGACTCTCTCACCAAATCCACTACTTTACTAATTTCTTTCATATTCATCCTTTTCATCTCCTAACTATAGTAATGGGAGATACACAAAAAGGCACTTTGCGCGTACGCAAAGTGCCTGAACATGTGCTTTTACACTCTCCCTACGCTGGCATTATCCAACAGGTTCAAATGGTCAATGACGGACTAGTCATACTCTCAGTTTGCATCCACAAACTCCCATGTGTTTATTATTCATCTACTTCAAAGTCTACTCTTATTCTAGTAAAATAACAAGTTCTTTACTTTTATAGAATGATAGAGATCAGAACTCTCCTGGTTCAACCATTCTTCGCCTTTATATAAGTAAAACTCTCACACGTATATTTCACCACAAATAACTCAAACCGTCAGCAAGACTGAATAGAACAAAGATGTATGCTATATTTAACGTATGGAAATTTGAAAGGATGTTTTTAAATATGGCAAAAAGTATTGTAATTGCTGAAAAACCTTCTGTTGCACGTGATATCGCACGTGTACTGAAATGTGATAAAAAAGGGAACGGCTATCTTGAAGGTAGTAAATATATTGTTACTTGGGCTTTAGGTCATCTCGTTACATTAGCTGATCCAGAAAGCTATGATGTGAAATATAAACAGTGGAATTTAGAAGATTTACCAATGCTACCGGAGCGTTTAAAACTAACCGTTATTAAACAAACAGGGAAACAGTTTAACGCTGTAAAAAGTCAGCTTCTTAGAAAAGATGTAAATGAAATCATTATAGCTACTGACGCCGGTCGTGAGGGCGAGTTGGTCGCACGCTGGATTATCGATAAAGTTAAAATGCAGAAACCGATTAAACGTCTATGGATTTCATCTGTTACCGATAAAGCAATTAAAGATGGCTTCGCAAATTTAAAACCAGGAAAAGCATATGACAATCTATACGCTTCGGCTGTCGCACGTTCAGAGGCTGACTGGTATATCGGGCTTAATGCGACTCGAGCATTAACTACTCGCTTTAATGCCCAACTAAATTGTGGTCGTGTTCAAACACCTACTGTAGCCATGATTGCAAGCCGTGAAGATGAAATCAAACATTTCAAAGCTCAAACTTACTATGGTATCGAAGCTCAAACAGCTGAGAGATTAAAGCTAACTTGGCAAGATACAAAAGGAAATAGCCGTAGCTTTAATAAAGAAAAAACTGATGCAATCGTGAACAAAATTAGTAAACAAAATGCTACTGTTGTAGACATTGATAAAAAACAAAAGAAATCGTTCGCTCCTGGTCTTTACGATTTAACTGAGCTACAACGTGATGCGAATAAAATATTTGGTTACTCTGCGAAAGAAACATTAAACATTATGCAAAAATTATATGAACAGCATAAAGTTTTAACGTACCCTCGTACAGATTCACGCTATATTTCATCTGATATTGTCGGCACACTTCCAGAGCGTCTGAAGGCTTGCGGAGTTGGAGAATACCGTCCTTTAGCACATAAAGTATTGCAGAAACCTGTAAAATCTAATAAATCATTTGTTGATGATAGTAAAGTAAGTGATCATCACGCAATTATTCCAACAGAGAGCTATGTAAACTTCTCAGCTTTCACAGATAAAGAACGTAAAATTTATGACTTAGTTGTAAAACGTTTCTTAGCTGTTTTATTCCCGGCCTTTGAATATGAACAACTAACATTGCGCACGAAAATTGGTGACGAAACGTTCATCGCACGCGGAAAAACGATTTTACATGCTGGTTGGAAAGAGGTTTATGCAAATCGGTTTGAAGATGATGATGCAAGCGATGATGTAAAAGAACAAATCTTACCTCGCATCGAAAAAGGCGATACATTAAACATAAAACTAATTGTCCAAACATCAGGTCAAACGAAAGCACCTGCACGCTTTAATGAAGCAACATTACTTTCAGCAATGGAAAACCCAACAAAATACATGGATACGCAAAACAAACAACTTGCTGACACGTTAAAGTCAACTGGTGGATTAGGTACTGTAGCTACACGAGCTGATATTATCGACAAGTTATTCAATTCGTTCTTGCTTGAAAAACGTGGTAAAGATATTCATATTACTTCAAAAGGCCGTCAGTTACTTGATTTAGTGCCAGAAGAACTGAAATCTCCTACACTAACTGGTGAATGGGAGCAAAAGTTAGAAGCTATCGCTAAAGGAAAATTAAAGAAAGAAGTATTCATTTCAGAAATGAAGAACTATACGAAAAAAATTGTTGCTGAAATTAAATCGAGTGATAAAAAATATAAACATGACAACATTTCAACGAAGTCTTGTCCAGACTGTGGTAAACCGATGTTAGAAGTAAACGGTAAAAAAGGTAAAATGCTTGTATGCCAAGATCGCGAATGTGGTCACCGTAAAAATGTATCCCGCACTACAAACGCACGCTGTCCTCAGTGTAAAAAGAAACTAGAACTTCGTGGTGAAGGAGCGGGCCAAATTTTCGCATGTAAATGTGGCTATCGTGAGAAACTTTCTACATTCCAAGAGAGACGTAAAAAAGAATCCGGCAGCAAAGCTGATAAACGTGACGTCCAAAAATATATGAAACAACAGAACAAAGAGGAAGAACCATTAAACAATCCATTCGCAGAAGCATTAAAGAAATTAAAATTTGATTAAATAAAAAGGTTCCTACCCCTATCGGTAGGAACCTTTTTATTAATGAATGATTTTACTTCCTTTTGCGTTCTCAACAAACTTTTCACTTGATTTGTTAATTGGTGTTTTCAGTAATAATGCAGCCACAATCATAACTACTACGAAAACACTTAACACAAGTAAATCTCTAGTTACTATATCCCAAAGCATTCCGCCAACTGTTTCACGAATTGCACTAATTGCATATGTGAATGGTAAGAACGGATAAATCGCTTGGAAGAACGGTGGTGTCATTTGAATTGGGAATGTTCCGCCTGATCCTGCTACTTGCAGTACAAGTAAAATGATCGCCATCGATTTCCCAACGTTTCCGAAAATAGAAACGAGTGAGTATACGATACAAACAAAGACTCCCCCAATAAATAAACTAAATAACACAAACCAGAACTTATCGACTACGTACGTACCGAGTAAGAATATATCTCCCATTGATACGATAAACGCTTGTGAAAGACCTATCGTTAAGAATGTTAATAAACGTCCGAAGTAAACTTCATGGCTCTTATAATTCGCGCCCTCTTCGTGTACTTCTACCGTTAATAATGAAACCATTAATAATGCGCCTACCCATAATGCAAGCACTGTATAGAATGGTGACATTGCTGAACCGTAGTTCGGCATTGCAAATAATTTATTCTCTTTTAAATTTACTGGATTTGCAAAGTAGTCACTTTGCTTTTCAACATCATTCTTTAATAAGCGTATGATGTCTTTTATATCCTCTTCAGATTCAAAATCACGAATTTTATCTGCTAATTCTTTAATCTTTTTCTCAGTCTCCGGCATTTCAGCTTTAATGTCTGCAATTTTCTTTTGACCATCTACTAAGCCTTTTGATGAATCTTCAAGTAATTTTTTCACATCTGGAAGCTTCTTATCTGCCTCGCCTAAAATTTGAGATGTATTTTTAGACATCTCTTTTGTACGAGCAATTGCTGCGTTAAAGTTTGGAACGATTTCTGAATCATATTTAGCTAAAATGTCACCCAGTTGCGATGAAACACTTTTAGATACTTCATTAATACTTTCAATAACATCTGCTGCTGGTTTTTGACCTTTATTAATAGCGTCAATTCCTTTATCAGTTAAATCGATTCCTTTTTGCAAACCATCTTTTACTTTATTTAACTTAGTAATTGTGCCATTAAGATTTTTGCCACTATTCACATCGGTTAAAACTTTATTTGTATTTTCCATAACCGGAATCATATCATTAACTAAATTCCAACCTGCTTGGAACTGTCCATTTAAATCATTTAAGGCTACTTTTGTAGAATCTAATCCATTAACGCCTTTATTACTCAAATCTTCTTGTGCCTTTTGAAGCTCTGCTTTTATTCTGTCATAATCATTTTTCGCTGTATCATATTTACCTTTAAACTGTTCGTATGCATCTCTACCTTTTTGTATTCCACTATTAGCCTTTTGTATATCTTGATTCAAGTTTGTTTGAAGTTGCTGCGCATCTCCATGTAAATTTTCAGCTTTATTTTTCAATTGATCAGCTGTGCTTACTGCTTTTTCAAAATCAGCTACAAATGTTGCGTTATAGTCCTTCTCAGCCTGACTAACTAAATTATTCACTGTGTCTAGTTTTTGATTAATACCATCTCGCACATCTTGTTTAACTTCTTGTCCCGAACTAATTAAATCTCCTACATGCTTAACTCTGTTATTAACATCCACCATAGAATTTTTAAGCACTTTTAGACTTTCCGCTCTGTTTCCAAAGAACTGCTTACCAAAGTCCGTTGAAGCTGATTCTTTAAAAGTTGTAAAGAAATCAATTAAATATGAAACACTATCAATACGGTCTTGGAGAAGTTTTGAAGCATCCTGAACGTTTTTCTGAGCTACAGCTGGGTCCACACCCTTATTTTGAAGCCCATCCATAACACTTTTCACATATGCCGTTCCAACACGAGTAGAATTGAAAACATTGTTTACAGTTTGATCAATATTTGTAGCAATATTTTTATAACCTTCACCGTTGATTTGTGGAAGTGCTGGAATTTCTGGTATCTGTGGGATAGTGAAATTGTTAGACAGTTCCGGAAGATTAGGTAACTGTGATGCATCCGGAAGATTCATATTAAAATCAAATGCCGGATTTTTTAAATAATCCGTGATTTTAGCTGCACCATCCATCCCCTGTTTCATTACGGTTAAATTGTTCTTAATAGTTCCTGGTGCACGTTTTAACGTTTCGTCATTTCTTGCAAAAAATGCATCTAAACTCTTGAGTGTATCTTGCCCATCATTAATAACACTTTCTACAACTGGCAACTCTTTTTGTGCTACTTTCACAACATCTTCTGCCCGAGTCGCATCATCTAATGCCTTATCCACAAGTGTATTCATTTCTGGGAACTGCGCTTCTAATTTAAATACAAGATCTTTTACTTTCTCGATACTTGGTAAGTTTGTTTCTAAATCGATTCCAAGGTCATTGAAGATTTCAAAAATCTCACCGTTTGCTGTTTTAACAAAGTTTTTACTAACCTCTTCTGTAAGACCCGATGCACCTTTAGCTGTAATTTTCGGTGCAATCGCATTTACTTTTTCATTTACATAGTAATCAAGTTCTGGTTTCTGTGGGTTTTCATTCAAGACTGTTGCAATCTTTTCAGAAAAATCTTTTGGGATAGTAATACTTGCGGAATAATCTCCACGCTCTACTCCATAAATTGCTTGCTTTTCATCGACAAACTTCCATCCAAAATTTTTGTCCTTCTTAAGTGAATCTACAATTTCTTTCCCGATGTTAATATCTTTCCCTCTTAAATTTGATCCAACATCTTGGTTAGAAACTGCAATCTGGATTCCTTTCGTATTTCCGTAAGGATCCCAAGAAGCTTTAATGTTAAACCATGCATATAACGATGGTAAAATCATTAACCCTAAAACAATAACAATTGCAGCCCAATGTTTGGCTACATTCCGTAAATCTGTCTTATAAATACGCCAAATCTGTTTCATATAAGCAATCACCTAATTATATATTTTTCTTTCTTTAGAAAATGATACATACATTTTGCAATTATATCACTTTCTACATCGTGGATTAAACGAAAACATACTATTTTTCCCATTAAATATTTCACTTACTTCATTATATAACGAAATAAAAAAAGTATGCATACAAAATGACCAAATTAGTTTTACATTCAATAATAACAAATATATAGGAAATGTCATAAAAAATACAAGTATTTTCTCTTGGGAATACTTGTATTTATCAAAAAATCCTCACAGCTTTTCATTATCTGTGAGGATTTCTTCTATTATATATCTAATTGTACTTCTACACCGAAATGGTCAGAAATTACATTTCGATTTGTTCCATTAAAAATGACTTTTGAAGAATTAACTGTTTTACTTTGATTGCTTAATATTAGGTCGATTCGTAAGTTTTGTTTATTTTCATCCCAACCAGCAATCTCTCCTTGGACAGTTGTTCCTTCATCCTTCTTTATCGCTAGTTCATATGTGTCATATAAACCTTTTTGCATCGTATACTCATAACCCTCTCCTTCCAAACGAGCATTGTTATTAAAATCACCCATTAAGAAGGAAAGTTCATTGCTATTTACACGCTCCATTAAACGATCAACTTGGTCTTTGAATGATTCTTCTTCATCATTCCACCAACCGAGATGGCAAGAATAAAACGTTATATTCTTATCATTATAAGCAATTGTTGCACTTACAATTTTGCGTGTTTTCCAATACGTTGTATCCTCATTTTCTGAGACAAAGAACGTATCTTCCTTTACAATGTTGTGCTTTGTTATAATTGCTAATCCTTCTTCGTACACATCATATCCAATATGAGAGAAATCCCAAATAATATTGTATTCTTTTACATTTAATGCTCTTAACTCTTCTAGCAGTAAAAGCCCAAAATTATCTTTTTTCTTGTTACCGCATACATTTTCAGCTTGTATAGACTGACTTACTTCTTGCAATGCGATCACATCATAATCTTCTTCTTGAATTGCTTTAGCAAGATACTTTATTTTTTCAATTTGATTCTCTTCTTGCCAAGAGTGACAATTTAAAGTTAGCAATTTCATATTATTACGCACCTAACATATCTTGAATATCTGACTTTAATACGTCAGCTTTCGGGCCATATACTGCTTGTACACCTTTATCTTTTACAATAAGTCCTAAAGCACCATTTTGTCTCCATTTCGCTTCCGGTGCAACAACATCTAAATCTTTTACTGTTACACGTAAACGTGTCATACAAGCATCTACGTCAGCAATATTATCTTTTCCGCCCAATAAATCAATAACTTTTGTTGCTAATGAACCATCTTGTACATTTCCTGTTCCTTCTGTTGACTCATCTTCATTATCAATATAGTTACCTGCACGCCCTGGCGTTGGTAAATTGAATTTTTTAATTAAGAAGTTGAATAACGTAAAGTTAAGGCCGAAGAACACTAATGAAACAATGACAAAGTTGATTAAATCTCTCGTTAAACCTGCATTGATCATCATTGGTGTACGTGTAATTAACTCAATAAATCCAAATGCATGAACACGTAAATTAATTAAATCCGCTAATGCGAATGCAAGTCCTGTTGTAATTGCATACACAACATATAATACTGGTGCAATAAACATGAACATGAATTCAATTGGTTCTGTTACACCTGTTAAGAATACTGCTAATGCAGCTGATAAGAACATTGGTTTATATTTTGCACGTTTTTCTTTATCAACATTACGGAACATCGCAAACGCAATCCCCATTAACGCTGCCGTTGAGCCGATAACTTGTCCAGCTTTGAAACGAGCTGGTACAACGTTATTTAATAAATCGTTATATGCTTTCGTATCTCCATTTGCTAATAAGTTATTTAAATCTGTAATCCATGCAAGCCATAACGGATCTTGTCCCGCTACAATTTGTCCAACCTTTGAGCCAGTTAACATCGTATATGTTCCGCCTAGCTCTGTGTAGTTCATCGGAATCGTTAACATATGATGTAATCCAAATGGTAATAATAAACGTTCTAACGTTCCATATACAAACGGTGCAACAACTGGTGCACTATCTTTAGATGCTGCGATCCAGCGGCCAAATTCATTTAATCCACTTTGGATAAATGGCCATACAAGTGATAATACAATCGCAGTGACTGTAGACCAAACAATTACAACGAATGGTACGAATCGTTTTCCATTAAAGAATGCTAATGCCTGTGGCAGTTTATTATAGTTATAGTATTTGTTATATAAATTAGCTCCTAAGAACCCTGTGATAATCCCTACGAAAACTCCCATGTTTAATGCTGGTGCACCAAGTACAGAAGTAAAGTAATCTTTTACAATTAAATCTCCTGCTAATACTGAAGAAACTGTCGCTTTTGAATCCGCTAACATTTGAGCGTTTACTCCAAATATAGCTCCTGTAATTCGGTTTGTTAAGACGAATGCTAATAGTGCTGCAAATGCACCACCTGCGCGATCCTTCGCCCAAGATCCCCCAATTGCTACTGCGAATAAAATGTGTAAGTTTGTAATAATTGCCCAACCGATGTCTTCCATTACTCGAGCAATGGTATGAACTGCGTTAACATCCCCAGCAGACATCCCAATTAACTTACCGATGGAAATCATTAAACCAGCTGCTGGCATTACAGCTACAACAACTAGTAACGCTTTCCCAAACTTTTGCCAAAAATCAAAAGACGTAATTTTCATCTGTTCTTCCTCCCCTTTATTTATAACAACATAATGATTTAAATTATAATTTCTGTTTCTCTTATGAAAACGATTCCTTATGTTACTTTTTTATCTTTACGCAACCGTTTTCATAAATCTATTTTAATAAAAGCGTTTTCACATTGCAATAGAAATTTATTTTTTTTCATAAAAAAAGATGCTCAAGGAGCATCCTTTTTCATTATAAAATGCGATAAACCCTTGTTTCATAAGGTTTCAACGTGATTGTAGTTATTTGTTCATGTTCCGCAACTTCATAGTTATTTAAAAGCAAACGTTTGCGTTCTAATGCGAATAAACTCTCATTATACACAGCTTCCTCTTTTGAGATATTACTAATTACAATGACTTTTTCATCCTGTAACGTACGTGTATACGCATAAATTTGTGGATCATCTTCTAAAAGTAAATCGTACGTACCGTAGTTCAACACATCGTGCTCTTTTTTCAAGGCAATCATTTTCTTATAGAAATTGAAAATAGACTTTTCTTCATTTTTTTGCTTTTCAACATTAATTTCTTTGTAATTTGGATTCATGCCAAACCAAGGTGTACTTGTTGTGAAACCAGCATTCATCTCATCGTTCCACTGCATAGGTGTACGTGAATTATCGCGGCAAGAAGCCCATATAATTTCCATCATATCTTGATGTGATACGCCCTCTGCAATTTTCTCGCGATATAAATTTTTAATTGCTACATCATCGTAATCTTCAATATTTGGTAACTGAACATTTGTCATACCAATTTCTTGTCCTTGATAAATAAATGGTGTACCGTGCATAAAGAAATACATCGCTCCTAGAGCTGTTGCACTTTCACGCCAATATTGTTTATCATCTCCCCACGTTGAAACGATACGTGGTTTATCGTGATTCTCAATGTATAAAGCATTCCATCCTTTATTTTCTAATCCTTTTTGCCATTTCGTTAATACCTTTTTCAACCCTACAACATCAAGATCTTTCTTCTTTTCTGCATCCCATAAGCTTAAATGCTCAAACTGGAATACCATATTGAATTTACCTTGCTCTTCTCCAACCCAAAGCTCAGCATCTTCAATTTTAACGCCATTAGCTTCACCAACAGTCATAATATCGTACTTAGAAAATGTATTTTCTTTTAACTCTTCTAATAAAGGTTGAATACCATCCACATTCATATGTTTATCAAAAGATGGCACATATTTTAATTCTTTTGGATTTGGCATATCCTTGAGGCCATCTTCTTTCTTAATATGACTGATCGCATCCACACGGAAACCATCAATTCCTTTATCAAGCCACCAATTAACCGTATCGTATAACACTTCGCGAACTTCTTTATTCTCCCAGTTTAAATCTGGTTGTTTACGTGAGAATAAATGTAAATAATATTGTCCTGTTACTTCATCGTATTCCCATGCCGAACCATTAAAAATACTTTCCCAGTTGTTTGGTTCCGCACCATCTTTGCCATCATGCCAAATATACCAATCACGCTTCGGATTGTCTTTAGATGAACGCGATTCAATAAACCATGGATGTTCATCACTCGTATGATTAATAACTAAATCAATAATAAGCTTCATATCACGCTTATGAACTTCATCTAGTAAAGCATCAAAATCTGCCATTGTACCAAACTCATCCATAATGTCTTGATAATCACTAATATCATAACCATTATCATCATTAGGTGACTTATACATTGGACAAATCCAAATTACATCTATACCTAAATCTTTTAAATAATCTAGTTTTGCAATAATACCTTGTAAATCTCCAATACCATCACCATTTGAATCCATAAAGCTACGTGGATAAATTTGATAAGCAACTGCTTCTTTCCACCATGTTTTCTTCATAATAACTCTCTCCTTTTGCATCTCTATTTTTTATGCAAACGTTTTCGTAACACTATCATAACAAAATATGGAGAGTTTGCAACTGTTTTCATTGAACTCCATGTAGATTCCTTATTCTTATGCTTTATTTATTTCTCGCAAAGGTAAAACGAAACTTTAATCAGTGGGGGGTGTCCATTCCCCACTGATTATTAGCCCACACCAATCGTACTTTTACGAGCGTCCTGATTTTCATCTAACTTCTTTGCTTCAGCCAGATTTTGAGGTGGGGGTCTTACTGCTCACAACTAGCAGGATAAATCTAACACTTCTCTGCTTCTTGTCCATACGCGTTAAACACACTCTTCATATACTAATACAAACTCATATTATTTCAGAAAGGAGATACAAATTGAAACAAACAAAATTAACTGGTCGTATCGTCGTTCCTTCGGATCCCGGGTATGACATAGCCCGAATGAATTTAAATTTAAGTATTCCAAAACTCCCTTGTATTATTGTTTTTTGTCAAAATAAAAATGATGTGTGTAACGCCTTAAAGTGGGCACGTGAGCATCATGTACCATTTCGCTTAAGAAGCGGACGTCATAACTATGAAAATTTCTCTCTTTTAAATCGAGGACTTATTATTGATGTGAGTGAAATGAAGCAAATTACGGTTAATACAGGGAAATTAACAGCAACAATTGAAGCGGGTGCAAATCTTGGCACTGTTTATAAAGAACTTTGGAAACACGGTGTTACAATACCAGCTGGCACAAGTGCAAGTGTTGGTATCGTTGGATTAACACTTGGCGGTGGCATCGGCATGCTTTCACGCTTATTTGGACTAACATGCGATCAATTAGTAGAAGTCGAAATGGTACAAGCGTGCGGAAAATTTGGTGCAAAACTCATTCGTGCAAATGAACAAGAAAACCCTAACCTGTTTTGGGCATGCCGCGGCGGTGGGGGTGGGAATTTCGGGATTGTTACTTCCTTAACTTTTCGTGTCCATCCTATAAAAAACGTCTCAATTTTCTCGATTACATGGGAATGGGAAGACTTTATTGCTGCATTTCAAGCTTGGCAAAACTGGGCACCTTATATAGATGAACGTCTCACTTCATCAATTGAATTATTCTCCAAACAACGAAATAAAATTGAGGTGAAGGGTGAATTTGTTGGCTCTCCCTCTGAACTCTATCCTCTATTATCTCCTCTTCTTGAAACTGGTAACCCCTCTCTCTTTATAGATGAAGTTCCTTATATAAAGGCTGTTCAATTCTTTAATAGCGGTAATATCCCTGAAAAATTTAAGCGCTCTGGTTCCTATGTATATAAAACGATTCCCCTTAAAGGCATTCAAATCATGCAACATTTTCTTTCTCATGCACCAAATAAAGATGCGAGTGTTTGGCACCAATCACTCGTAGGTGCTGTAGAAAACATTTCCCCTAATGAAACAGCTTATTTCCACCGCAAGGCAATTATTGCTCAAGAATATATTACCTCTTGGAAATGCGATGATGAAGAAAATCGAAATATATGCTGGGTTAAAGATTTACGGGAAAGCTTAGATCCTTACACACTGGGAGACTATGTCAATTGGCCCGATATCGACATAAAAAATTGGCAAACTAGTTATTATGGCTCTAATTTTCAAAGGTTGCGTAAAGTGAAGACAGCATATGACCCTTGTAATGTTTTTCGTTTTCAACAAAGCATTCCTCCTTTCCATACGTAAAAAGGAAGAACAGAATTCTGTTCTTCCTTTTTACATTGAAAATCGTTCAATGGTTTGTTTCAAGTCCGCTGCTTGCTTCTCTAAATCCTTTAATAATTGATCGATTACTACCATATTTTTAGATTGTTGCAACGTCACACGTGCCACTTCTTGTGAACCAGCTGATGTTTCCTCAGCAATTGCTGCTACAGCCTTCGTCTGTGCTCCTGTTTGATGAATGTGACTCACTTGTTCGTTCATATAGCTACTAATTTGCTTAGTTGCATCGGCAACTTCCATAATACTCGATGACATTTCTTTTAAAATTAATTCAGTAGCTTCTCCTCGTTTTGCCTCTTCTTTAGCTGTTTTCACTTGCTCCGTCATTTTCAATGCGACTTGTTGCACTTCCTCTTGCATATTTCGTAATAACTGCGATATATTTCTTGCAGAATGATCGCTTTCATCAGCAAGTTTACGTACTTCTTCAGCTACAACTGCAAAGCCCCTTCCATGCTCTCCAGCACGAGCTGCCTCAATAGAAGCATTTAATGCTAATAAATTCGTTTGACTAGCAATCTCACTCACAACAGAAACAATATGTTCTACTTGTTTCATTCGTTCTTCTAACTTCTGTACATTTTGCATCGAATCTTCATTCTCTTTTGCCAATGTTTGAATGCCTTGAATTAAAGAAGTAAAGACACGTGTACTTTGTCCTAAAGCTTGAACCATTTCTAAGGACAATTCGTCGGACTTTTTTGCTTTTTCTTCTACTTCACTCGCAATAGAGGTTGTTGTATCGACAGTTGAAACAATCGCCTGAATGGAAGCTGCTGATTGCTCGGCGCCAGAAGAAATCTCTGCAAGAGTTTCAGACACACCGCGTGCTTGCTTTGTCGCTTCACCTGTTTGTCTTCTAATTTGCTGAACTTGATTATTTGTATACGAAAATGTAGTATCGATATTTTTTACCATGCCCCTTAAATTCCCTAGCATCATATTAAATGCAACACTTAAAGAATTAATCTCATCATCGGTCTTTGGCAATGGGACATCTTCACGAATATCACCATCAGCCGCTTTCCTTGCTGCTTCTTCCAACTTTCGAAGTGGTTTAATTAAAAATATTGCTGCCCCATACGCTAAAATTCCAGACCATACTACACCTAATAACATAACGATAATATTATAAACAGTTTGACTTACATAACTTTGAAAATAATCATATATAACGTAAATAAAAAATAAACTTGTTGAATATGTAATTAAAGCTAAAACTGTAGTGAATAGCATAAGTTGTGTACGTAAGCCAAAGGAAAATGTCTTCCTTTCTTTTTCCATCTCTTCTTTCCCCCTTCTTATAAGCAATATAAGTGCTACCTATATATTATTATCCATATTTTCGTTATAGAAAGATATAGAGATTTTAAAAATCATAATTCCCTTGAATATCAAATTCCGTCAAAAAAATAAAGGATTCTGACAATTTATGACTAATAACAGAAATAAGGGGAAACATTTGTAAAATATATTTTTGACTGGGGGTTTTGTATGATTCAGGTTCGAAATCTAGTAAAATCATTCGGCTCGCTTGATGTTTTAAAAGGAATTGATTTAGAAATAACAGAAAAAGAAGTTGTTGTTTTAATTGGTGCCAGTGGTTCCGGTAAAAGTACATTACTTCGCTGTCTTAACTTTTTAGAAATGTACGATGAAGGTGAAATTCACTTACAAGGTGAACGAATTGATCCGAAGCATTCAAATTTAAACAAAGTCCGTGAAAATGTCGGTATGGTTTTTCAACACTTTAACCTCTTTCCTCATATGACCTCACTAGAAAACATCATAGAAGCACCTATTCACGTAAAAAAATTGGAGACAGCAGACGCGAAGGATGTTGGGAATCAACTCCTACAAAAAGTCGGCCTACAAGATAAGGCGGATGTAACTCCTCACCTCCTGTCAGGTGGTCAAAAACAACGCGTTGCGATTGCACGAGCTCTTGCTATGAATCCTAAAATTATGCTATTTGATGAACCTACCTCAGCCTTAGACCCTGAACTTGTTGGAGAGGTATTGCAAGTTATGAAAGAACTTGCTGAAGAAGGAATGACCATGATTATTGTTACTCATGAAATGAATTTCGCAAGAGATGTAGCTGATCGCGTCATATTTATGGATGACGGAAAGATTGTAGAGGACGCTCCGCCAGCACAATTCTTTTCAGCTCCATCACATGAACGAGCAAAACAATTTTTACGCAACGTTTTATAATGTAACTTCTGTTTCAAATGAAAAGAAATACATCCATACGGTGCACAACTAATTGTCCAAATAAAATATCTCAGTAACATACTTAAAACCATCCGTATGATCAATATATAGGAGGGGTTTTATGAAAAGAAAACTATTAACCATTGTTGCGAGTATTACATTATTTACATCCTTCATACTAGGAGCCTGTAGTAAGGAAAGTGCTACTACTTCTTCAAATGGTGAAAAAGAATTTCGTTATGCGATGAGTGGCTTATATAAACCTTTTAACTATAAAGAAAATGACGGAAAGCTTGCCGGTTTTGATGTGGAAATTGGTGAGGCACTTGCGAAAAAAATGAATATGAAACCCACTCCTATTACAAATCCATGGGAAACGCTAATTCAAGGTCTACAATCGAAAAAATATGATGCTATATTGGGCAGTATGGCAATTACAGAAGAACGCTTAAAAGCTGTTAGTTTCTCCAATCCTTATTATCGTTCTGGTGCCCAAATTTTTGTGGCTAAAAAGAATACATCTATCTCTTCTCCAGAAGATTTGAAAGGTAAGAAAATTGGTGTTGTAAAAGCTAGTACCTTTAAAGACCTTGTTGCAAAACATACAGATCAAATCACAGAATATGATAGCGATATTACTGCACTTATGGACTTAGAGCCTGGACGTATTGATGCAGTAATCACTGATCAAATGGTCGGTTTACGTATGATCAAAGAAGGTAAATCAAATATAAAAGAAGCTGGAAAACCATTAAATCTTGATGAAATGGGAATTGCTATTCGTAAAGATGATAAAGAAATGGTTGAGAAAGTAAATAAAGCTTTAGATGAAATCATTAAAGATGGTACGTATGAAAAGATCAGTAAAAAATGGTTTGGGCGTAATATTCTCGGTGAAGAGGAAAAAACGAAGTAAATTAGCTATTCAAATGTTTCATACATTATGCCCCACTTTTTATGTGGGGTATTTCATTCCCTACTAAAATCCATACAATATGAGGTGACACATATGTTTGAAATTTTTATGTCTACTTATCCCACACTCTTAAAGGCTACTATTGTCACATTACAATTAACACTAACATCCCTATTACTTGGTTCACTAATTGGATTACTATTCGCTTTTTTTCGAATCTCTAACAATAAGATTTTAAATAGTATTGCTCATGTATATATCGCCATTATTCGTGGTACACCTTTAATTGTTCAAATTGCCATTCTCTATTTCGGTATTACATCGATTATTGTCTTCACTCCTTTTTGGGCAGGAGCAATTGCTTTAGCAATTCATAACGGTGCATATATTACTGAAATTTTCCGCGGATCCATTCAGTCCGTTGACCGTGGACAATTGGAAGCTGCTCGCTCTTTAGGTATGCCTTACCCTTTAGCTATGCGCCGAATTATATTACCACAAGCATTTCGTCTGTCTCTTCCCCCTCTAGGGAACCAATTTATTATTGGATTAAAAGATTCTTCTCTTGTTGCTTACGTAGGATTGTCCGAATTATGGGGATCAGGTTTATCAATTGCTGCAAGTAACTTCCAACAATTAGATACATACATAATTGTTGGTTTATATTACCTCGTACTTGTTCTTCTATTTACTTATTTTGTTAATCTTTTAGAAAAACGACTTCAACGAAAAGAACATAACTCTGTCCAGGTCAAGACGAAGAACAAGAAAGAAGTCTCTTTATAACAAAAAGCAAGCTCTAAGAGAGCTTGCTTTTTCATCGTAAAATATGTCTATTATTGATTTACTTTTTTTATAGTCTCTTTTTCCTCTATATGTTCCTCACGATATGAAATATTATGAGGATCCAATCCATTTCCTAAAGAACCATAGAAATGCTCCCTATGCGGATCAACTAATTCACTTCCGTGATAATACACACGTGGTGTATTCCAAAGTGCTGCCAAAGCTTTTGTCATCGGCATTTCGTGATAGCGTTCCGGCCACATTTCTTTAATTTTATCTTTTACTAATGGATAGTATTTAGAACTCATAGCAGGAAACAGATGATGTTCTGTATGGTATGAGAAATTGAAATGTAAAACGTCTACCCAGCGCGGTACTGTTACTGATAAACAGTTTGCTAAAGGATCATTTACTGGAACAATAGGATTTAAGCGGTGATTTGTTGCGATATACGCCATTACAATAAAGTTAGCAATTAACAACGGAATCACGTATGCAAAGAACCACTTTGTAGGTCCCATAATAAACAATAAACTAATCCAAACTGTCCAGGGCAAAAGAAGTTGAAGCCATACAGATTTTTGATTGGATGACTTAAATTCTTTTATAAAATGAAAGAACATTCGAGTCGAATGTAACGTAAATTGAATTGTTAGTGACAGGAAACTAAAGAATGAACGTACATGAAGAGGCATGCGATATACCCAACTCAAAAACTTACTCTTTTTCAGTTTCTCAAATGTCGGCCATGCATCTGGATCATTCTCTTCATGCTGTGTGTGAACATGATGCGTTGCATTATGCCACTTTCTCCAAAGTTTTGGGCCAGTTGATAATGGCATAAATGCTATCGCACCTAAAAAATCACGAAGCCATGCCTTTCTTACAACTGTTCCATGTAAAATTTCATGTCCTAAAAATCCAAGTGAAGCAAAACATAATCCAAGAACAATTGCAATTCCTAGATTTGCCCACACATTCAATTCAAATACACCGATCGTTATTAAACCAGCCAATGCCACAAGTAAATAAGCCAGTCCACCAAATAATCGATTAGGAACTGGTTTAAATGCTTTTTTCGGCAAATGTGGTGCTACACGTGCTGCATACCACCCAAACGTATGAAGCTCCTTCATCCTTTTGCCCCTTTCTTATGCCGCGCCCCGCGCAACTTGCATATATCAATTCTTGCTTCCAGATTGATTTTACTACGTGATCCAAAAAGCATTTATCATAAGGAAAATATACTCACTCTATCGTCACTTAATTTTCGCTTTTATTATCAATGAAAAACATTTCTCTTTTTACTCTCTATCAACCTTTCCACATGATGAATCATAACAATAGAATTTCTATATTGTCAACAACTTTTATGACCTAGTAATAAAAGTTGGTTATATTTTTATAATTATACTTTATTTCACTAAAGAAAAAGCATAGATTTCATAAGGCTTTATCAGGTATATATACATATCCACTTAAACAATATAGACTCTATCTTATTCAAGAACTATCTATGTAATCAACAAATGGAATCACTTGAATTTAGCTTTATATAAATCCTACTTCTTCATACTGCCCCAATAAAATAATTATATTAAAATATTTTTTCTTTCGTTTAGTAAAAATAAAACGCTACGAAAACAACATACATGAATTCCATATAATATGGAAATATTAAAAGGAAAATTGTTCTAATTTGGAGGTTTTCAAAATGACAGATGACACATTTCCGCAGTTACCATCATCCTATTGGATTGAATCTACTCAATTTCCTACTTTTCCTCATTTATCCGAAAATATAAAGACAGAAGTTGCTGTTATCGGAGCTGGTATTACAGGCATTACCACCGCCTATTTACTCGCTAAAGAAGGAATGAAAGTCGTTTTAATTGATTCTGGTTCTGTTTTAAATGGAACAACTGGGCATACAACCGCAAAAGTAACAGCTCAACATGATCTTATTTATGATGAATTAATAAACAATTTTGGTGTTGAAAAAGCCAGGCTTTACTACGAATCAAATAGTAAAGCTCTACAATTCATAAACGAGACTGTACAAAAATATAAAATCGACTGTAATTTCACAAATGAAGATTCGTATTTATATACAACTACCAATAATGGCCTGCGAAATTTAACGAAAGAATATGAAGCCTATCAAAAATTAAATATTCCTTGTGACTATGTTCAATCCCTGTCGATTCCTATTCCCGTACAATCTGCACTTGTGATGAAAAATCAAGCGCAATTCCATCCCCTCCTTTATTTAAAAACACTTTTAGAAAAGTTTGTGGAGATGGGCGGAAAGGTTTATGAGCAAACAACAGCTATTGATGTGGAAAAAGGAGATTATCCACAAGTTATTACAAAAGGTGACCATCGCATCACTTGTAAATATATTGTCTCTTGTTCACATTTTCCTTTTTATGATGCTAATAGCTTTTTCTTTACGCGAATGTACGCAGAACGCTCCTATGCCCTCGCAATAAAAGCAAAAACGGATTATCCAGGGGGCATGTATTTAAGTATCGATGATCCAAAACGCTCCATACGTTATACGACAAGCAATGGAGAAAAGTTGATATTGATTGGCGGAGAGAGCCATAAAACAGGCCAAGGAATTAATACGATGCTTCATTATGATGCACTATATTCCTTTGCTGAATCTACTTTTGGAGTAGATGAAATTCCTTATAGATGGTCAGCGCAAGATTTAATCACGCTAGATAAACTCCCTTATATCGGACATATTAACGAAAGGAATCCAAATATATTTGTGGCAACTGGATATCGTAAATGGGGAATGACGACTGGAACTGCAGCAGCTCATTTACTGAAGGACTCCATTCTAAAAGTCCACAGTCCATATAAAGAACTGTTTGCACCATCACGCTTTCATGCAAATCCAGATATAAAAACTTTCCTCTCTCAGAACATTGATGTTGCTAAACACTTAATTGAAGGAAAAATTGAAACCGCATTACGTAAGCCAGAAGATCTTGAAGTTGGCGAAGGATCTGTTGTACATGTCAACGGTAAACGAGCAGGTGCTTATAAAGATAAAGAAGGAAAATTACATATCGTCGATACAACTTGCACACACCTCGGCTGTGAAGTTGAATGGAATAACGGTGATTGTACGTGGGATTGCCCTTGTCACGGTTCCCGTTTTTCAATTGATGGGGATGTTATGGAAGGTCCAGCAGATCAACCATTAAAACGAGTTGATAACGAATAATTACAGATTCAGCGTGAATTTTCATTTACTCCCTTTCGTAAGACTAATCGTAACTAGCGCCGTTTTCTTTACTCCTAAAACACAAAAAAGAGCACAAACTCACTTGTGCTCTTTTTCATATACTTCAAACAACATATTTCGAAATAATGTATTCAAACTCTCAATATCAATCCCTAATCTCTTTTCAATGCCTTTCACGTATTGCTGATAATAATTAATTTGTTCTTCTAAAAATTGATTTAGCACCTCGATTTTCAATCCAACGTCCAATTCAGTACCTGCTTTTTTCTTTATTAATAACTTTTCAATTTCATCTAACACGCTACGTTCTAATATTAATTCTGTAATCAATCGATCAAATTCTACAGGAGGCAAAGTCGATTTCTCCTCTAACCATTTACAAGCTAAAATAGGACGTAATACATAAAAGTACTTTTTCAACTTTACATTTTCACCTTGTAAAAATTCACGATAATTTTTTGAAGCCATATGTAAGTAATGGTATATTGTTGCTTTCGGATCAAAATCCTTTTTACTCATTTGCTGAAGCTCTTCTGGAAGGTTCGAGTTTTCCGAATAAAAAATCGGTGATCTAATCCATTCGAGTAACGCTGGATTAGATTTTGCAAATAGTTGCAATGCCTTTTTAAGATCCCAGCCACTTATGTCTAAATCATCACTAATTGGATATTCGATTACATCACGCTTATCATGGATTGATAAATACCATTCTACAGGGTGTATATAAACAAACCTAACATCATAATCACTATCTTTCGATGGAAATCCCCACGCCCGGCTCCCTGATTCTACAGCGAATAAAATTTTCACATCATTCTCTTTTTCAATTCTTTCTAGTTCCAACTCAATTTTCTCTCTCATTTCATACCCTCCCCATTTTTTGATCATTTCCCTGGAAATTCGACAAATATAAGACCAATTTTACCACATACTAAAATAGCTGTCAGAAAATTCCCGACAGCCTAACAAAACACCTATTTTTTCTTTTCGATTACAGTAATTGCAATTCGTTCAATCTCTTTTTGGATTTCTTCTTTATATGCATCGACTTTTGAAAAATCCATAGCGGCAATATAAATTCGTTCTAATTTATCACGAACTGATTTTGCCTTTGCTAAGAAAGACATCGCCTCATTCATTTTTGTTTTATACTGAATTGAAACGTCGCGAATTTCCGTAGCATATTTTTCATCTGTCCCTGGTGCAACAATGAGATCATACATATCGATAATCTCATCCCCCTCACGGCTTGGGAAGTACTCATGCGGTGCTGTGCTATCAAAAATGGCAAATCCTAATTCCCTTACAATAATCATATCGAGACTATTTGGATCAAATCCACAATGATACACTTCTACTTCAAAACCTTTTTCTTCTGCTGCCTTAGCTAATTTTTTAAGCATCGTTGATTTTCCAGAACCTGGGCGACCTTTTATAAAATAGCGATGCGGAAGCCCTTCTGTCAAATTAGGAACGAAATCAACTGCTCCCTTCGGTGTAGCAGCCCCTAAGAAACGATGTTTCACAATTGATTTCTTCCCGCCTTTATCTGCCAATAATTTCTGTATAAGCTGATCTGTTAATTCGTTTGCTTTATTAAAATCAATGTTATTAATATATATTTTCTCCCACTCATCATGTATAACTAGCGCCTCTTTAAAACACCCGTAAGCTGCTTGAAAGGCTTTGCTTGCTTCTGAAACAAATCGTTCAATCTCTATTTTCTGCTTTCTTAATTTATCTGAGTCCCAAGCAACACCTAAATTTATATACTCTTCAACAACTCCAGGCATTTTCGGCTCAATAACGTGCGGTGATGTACCGTCAACAATCCCTACTTTTAATTTTGGAATAATCACACCATCAACTGATTTATTGTCAGAAGAACAATGTAAAAATTCAATATCATATCCTTTTTCAACCCATTCACGACCTATTGCCTTAATTAAAGAAGATTTTCCCGTTCCTGGGCCTCCCTTTAAAATAAACAACCTGTCTAGCCCCTTCAAATTCTCTTCGTATAAGCTGTGAAATCCTCTAGCTGTATTTCCACCGGCATAATAATTCAATACATTCCCTGTCACTGCACTCACTCCTTCGCAGCATTCTACTTACATAAGCTACAATATGCGAGCAACTTTATTTGGGTGAACACCTAATTTGTATTGCATGAAAAAAGGAAATGAATTACAATTTAAACATCACAAATATTCCGAATTTAAAACAGAATAAACCTTTATCAAGAGAGGCAGAGGGACCGGTCCTTTGAAGCCCAGCAACCTCAGTTTATGCAAACTGAATAGGTGCTAATTCCTGCAAAATGCATTGCATTTTGGAAGATAAAACTCAACTAGTATGTAAAGCTCATCTTTCTTGATTATGAAGGGTGGGCTTTTTATTATTTGAAAAAAATATATTGGAGGTATGTAAAATGAAAGTAATTGATCTATCACAAACGTTTGAAAATAATATGTCTCAATTTCCTGGAACACCAAAAATCCAACTAGAAGCCATTACAAGCGTTGAAGAAACAGGTTATCAAGTTACGAATTTTCATTCTGTCGTTCATGTTGGTACGCATTGTGATGCGCCTGCTCATTTCATTTCAGGCGCAACCACTATTGATCAATTACCCCTAAATCAATTTGTAGGCGAAGCTGTTCTTATCGATGTGACTCATGTTCAAGAGCGAAAATTACCTAAGGAAGTATTACATACTGTCGACATAAAAGAAGGCGATATTGTCATTTTCCATTCCAATCTATCTAATAAATGGAATACCGAAGCTTATGAGAAAGAAGCGTTTTATCTTTCCGAAGAATTAGCTGAAGAACTAGTTCAATTAAAAGTAAAATCTGTCGGTTTAGATTTTATTTCTCCTGATGAGGTAACGACAGAAACATCACCGATTCATCACATACTGTTAGGAAATAATATTTACTTAATTGAAAACTTAACAAACTTAGATGCCATTAAAGCGAAACGATTCTTTTTCTCAGCAGCACCTTTAAAAATTAAAAATAGTGACGGTGCTTTCGCAAGGGCATTCGCTGTTATTTTTTAAACATGGTCTACAAAAAAAGCAAAGATCACTTTTGACCTTTGCTTTTATATTTTTTATTTAAGTTAAAAAAGAATTGCTCCACCTTTGGTCGTATCCACGCTAAATAATCTTTATCTTTCTTCTTTGTACAAGCTATCTCTTCTCCATCTACCATTTCGACAAGTTCTAGCTCTAACAGTTGCCTCGTAAATGCTACCATATTTACTTCTTCTGCTGGATATTCTTCTTTTAATTTCTCCTCAATTTCTCCCAATAAAAAACCGTCACGCATCATTGCTAGTGCATCAATCCAAAGTGGCGGCATTTCATATGTCTCTCCTGTAATCGTATCTTTTACAATATAGTTCTTTTGCTCTTTTCGAAATTGAATCGTGTGTAAACATACAGTCGAATTTAATGTTAATTCCATCATACCACCCCTTTCATCATATCCGCATAGAAAAAAGGATGCGCGTGCACCCCTTCTTTTCTTTTCATAACACTACTGAACCGTTACATGAGCTAAAAGCTCTATGTCGATATTTTCCTCCATTATAAACGAAGTTTTTTATAAAAAAAACCCTTCTTGAAACATTTTATAAAATGTTTATATTTACACAACAAGAACACTTTTCTGAAAAGTAATTTCGTCTAATGCACTACACTGTTGGTAAATAAATTTTCACTTTCGTTCCTATCCCCATACTACTTTCAATCGCGATACTCCCTTGATGTTCTTCAATAATTTTATATGTAATCATTAATCCAAGACCTGTACCATTCTCTTTTGTTGTATAAAAAGCTTTTCCGATCTTTTCTATTTTCTCATTTTCTATCCCAAGACCTTGATCTTCAACAGAAATACACAAGTTCTCTCCAGCTTTTTCATATGCCAGAATCTGAATATTTCCGCCTCCTGGCATCGATTCAATTCCATTTTTGATGATGTTTAACAACACTTGTTTTAATTGCTTATCATCACCATTTATAACGGGTAAATTTCCATCTACTTGCAAATTAAATTTCACTTTATATTGAGTCGCATAGCTTTCCATTAACTGTACAACATATAAAAGGATTTCCCCTATATTACACCATTCATAATTTGTTGGTTTCGGTTTTCCTAATAACATCAATTCACTAACAAACCCATTAATTCTCTCAATTTCTTGCAGCATAATCTCATAGCTCATCGTATCTTCAGGATTTCTTTCTTTTTGAATTTGTGTAAATCCTTTTAAAGCTGTTAATGGATTTCGAATTTCATGAGCGATTGTTGTAGACATAGTCCCAATAACCGCTAAATTTTCTGTCTCTTTCATACTGTTCATCATCTCAACAACTGTCCTTACATAAGATTGAAATCGCTTTAATAAAGAATGCGAAATGATGAAAAAGAATATACATAATACAAGCGGAATCACAACTTTTACATCTTGTAATATCAAAGTAAAAAATACATATTTTCCAATTACACTACAGGAAACGAAATAAAAATATTTTCTGTTCACGAAAATCGGTGCAAATAAAATTAAAAATATTTCAACCATATTTCCATTTTCAAAAACACGATCACTGTGTAAATAAATCATTAAGTTATTAATAAGATCAATAAGCATGTACCCAATTAAAAATAAGTATTTCACAAAATATACATAACCTTGTTTTTGAAGATATATTGAAATAGGAAATAAAGATATTACTAATATATATACACCTATTCCCATACCACCTTCTGGCCACCCTACCCTTGCTTCATTAATATTCATAGCGGGATAAACAAAATAATAGATAACGTCATATAAAAAGAATATAATATAGAATAATAATATAAATACTTTTAAAGCTTCTCTTTCTTCATAAATCAAGCTCTTGTATTTGTTCATATAAAAACTCCTCTTGATCAATACAAAAAAACATTTCAAGTGTTATCTCTTTAAATTATAATTATGAAATTGCTTTCAGGGCAACATGTAACCTTCTAATACTAAAAGGAAGGAGATACAGCTCCTTCCTTTTCAGTTACAATTTATATCCATCTTACCCTATCATTTAGCAATCCATCTGTGAAATTATTATGTCCTACTACAAAATCCTTCATATATAAATTTAAATATTCCCCATACTTACTTTCAGTATTTAATAATAATTCTTCTACATAATAAGCGCCTTGTCCAAAAGTATCTAACAGTAAACTACATAAGCCAGCATAAATTCCACACCCTACTTGGAAGTACGTCGCATTTGTTTTATATTTTTGAAAAACTTGGCTACTATTCATTACATTATACATGTATGTCTCATTATGTTCATAAACGAGCAACACACCGACTAAATCTTCTCCTATAATATCATCTTCTGCTGGATTAAATACTTTACGATTCCAATTCCATAAATCTTCCACTTTATCTAAGTTCTGTCTAATTAAGTTTGTTGTATACTCATTGATCCGATAAAGAAAACCCACTTCCATATTAAAAGATTTCCCTAAAATTAAAACTTCTTCATGTGGCATTAAGCAACCATAAAATTCTTTTTCACCTAACTTTACTTTATACTCTGAAGCATATACATCCTCATAAAAGTAAAGTGGACGATGATGACTCATATACATAGGATAACTCCATATCGCTTCATCAAGAAAACGCTCTACTGCCCATGATGCATAAAGTGTATGAGGTTTTATTAGCCCTTTATCACTCAAAAACGAAGTATCATGTTCTACAATATAGCATGCTCGCGGCTTTTCATTTGGACATTCTTTCATAAGCTCAACAACCATCCATTGAACAACACCAGGGTTCATACCTGAGCCTATAATCGCTCTTGTATTTGTAAATGTTTCTTTCTCCTTCTCAAACCTCGTATACCTTTCCGTAAGCTGAAAACCAAGTAAACTATCGTCTTGATCTACTGCCTCATTTTCCAAAGCCGAATTAATATAACAAATGCCAAGGTCATTACAACAACTCAGTACCCTAATTGTATCTGCACCTGAAACATCAATAACAACCTTCGTTCTTTTTTCCTTTAAATGATCTTTAAATTTGACTACATCTTGAAGGTTTATTTCATATAAAAAAAATTGCTCTTTCAAATTTGGAAACAACTCATCATAATAACTTTTATCTTTTTGTTTTATATCCACCAAATGGAAGTTCACATTCTTTATCACTTCATAAATTGGATCTTTTTCATTTACTACCGCTTGATTCAAAATTGCTAACACTGCTTTTGCTGCTCCACCAGCACTGCCAAGCAACGTAATCGAAAACGAATTTAGAAACTGCTCCACAAATAAAACCCCTTTAATAAATTAGTTGAGCAGCACTCCCTCAAAAAGTGAATTGAATACAACAAAAAGTAGCTCGTACATCTTTTTTTATAATGTAGTACAAGATTACCTCTTTATAAATAAAAACAGTAACATACTTATATATTCAATTCACTTTCCCCCTCATATCCAAATAACGGTAAACAAATAGGCTCGACCTTTTCTTCCGCATATATAAAAGAAAAAGCCAGCCATTTAAACTAGCCTACGGACAATGGACAGATTTCACATGTTGAAGATTTACATACATTTTTGCATCACGTGCTTTTAATATTTCAATATGCCCTTCATCAATTTTCGCCATCTTTCCGATTTTATTAGATTCTTCACCTAAATCAAACACCATAATTTTCCCTGACATTTTAATAAGCTGTTCTTCAAAAGTTCTAGCTAGAGTAATATTTAATGGATTTACGGGGAGTTCATTTTTATTGAGGGAATAAGGGACTTGGTTCTCTTTATAAGGAATTAGCCATTTCAAATGCTTTAAAGATATATATACCGTTTTATAAACTGGACTATAAAAAACAATATAATCGTTCATTACACTTGTAACATAACCGTGTATCGGAACATTTCCTGCCACATAAATTTCTGTAAAAATCCCTTTAGATGTGATTAATACTTTTCTCAAAGAAATTGAAGGTGATTCCCTCTTAATTACAGAGTCCACACCAGGCTTTAATATTTCTTCATCATGCTCTCTTAAAAATTTATAATATTGGATATGGTATAAAGATATATATACATAGTCTTGTCCATTGTAAATAACTACAATATCATTTCCTACATCAATTAATACACCTTTAAATCTTTTTTCACCGATTAATTTAACGTATATATTTTCTCCAATATTTTTGTTTAACTCATTCATCTATATCCTCCTTTCTATAAAATACTACTTTTCCTGCCTTCCATTTCTAAAAAAATAATCAGGGCAATGTTCTGTCTTTTAATAGTAAGAGATCCTTTTCATATATCGTTCATAATTGTAGCGAAATATGAAATCGTTCTTCACTTTCAATCATAATGCCCCTTTTATTTATTAAACATTATTCTTCTTCATTCTTTTTGTTTTTAACTATTTGACTCACACTCTTAATATGAGAATTAATTATATAAATGACCTCATCACCGTTTACTAGTGTAATACTTCCATCATGTATATCACTTAATAAACCTTCCACACACTCTGGTCCACCACGATTAATCTTTATCCATTTATACTTCAAGTCATTTAATACATCTAAAAAAGTATCTTCATCAGCATAGAAATATGAACCATATTCTCCCGGTGCTTCTTTCACTTTCCTAACTAGACTCTTCACATGTTTCAACTGGTAATATACTAATTCTCCAAGAGGCAATTGTAGTGTAAGGTAATCTTTTCCTAATGATACGAGTACACCTACTCTACTTTCTGGTCCGCGAAGATTTACTTTTACATTTTCACCGACTAAACCTTTAATTTGATCACAGCATAATACACTCTCCAATTTTGTACCCTCCTTTCTTATTATCTTCCTCTACTTGATTGTCTTTGTGCACGAGCGCGACTTGAATTATTACTGTTTTCATTACTTTTCTCATCGCTACTCTCATCACTATTCTCTCCACTTACTGGTGCATTATAATTAACACTCTTAATATGAGATAGTGCAATTAATACCACTTCTTCTTTTATAATTAACGTTACATAATCGCAAGAAACGTCTTGTAAAATACCTTCAACTTTCTCTGGACCACCACGATTAATTTTCACCCAGCGGTATTTGAAGCCTTGAAGTAGCGTTTCAAAGTCTTCTGCACTGTCTTCTTCCAACCATACAGAATCACCTATCCCACCATCTTTCGTATTTTTTGTAATGCTTTTCAGATGGCGAAGCTGGTAGTAATGGTACTCTCCTTTTTCATTCTGTAATACGACGTAGTCCGTACATACTGACACTATTATTCCTTTTTGAGATTCCGGTCCACCTCTGTTTACTCTTACATAAGATCCAATTAATTCTTTCAAAAAATCCCAATGAAATAAACTCACGAGAAAACCCCTTCCATTAATTTATAAGCTTTTGCACTGATAGTATATGTATCTGTACAGGTTATGTTCGCTATGTTTGTCCCCGCTATGAAAAAATATGCTTTTAACTAATAGTACTAATCCCTATAAAATCTTCTTTCACTTAAAGTAACTCTAGGATTTCGGATGACTTTTTCATCCCTTAATACGGGGGATTTTTATAAATTTAATCTTCGTCTTTAACATCCATATCTTCTGGAATTGGTTCGTTTAATATTTCTTCCACTAACTGCTTATATTTCTCCATTTGTTCTAAATGTGTATTAAACTGTTCCTTGTTTATTAAATATTGCTCTCCATCAAACAGTGCACGAATTTTCTTTTGCTGAATTAAGTCTTCAACATACGATTTTGGTAATTTCAAATACTCCGCAGCCTCTTCTATCGTTATATACAATGTGTTCATTCCTTTATTATTTTTTCATATATATACTGTATCTTACTTTATTTTTGTAAACAAATAAAAAAGATTTTGTAAATACAAATTAAAAAGCAGGTAGATGCATTCCATATATTGTATAATAGTATAGTAAGTATTTTTTAAAATATAGAATGGTATTACACAAAGGAGAGTTAACATATGGCTACTCGTCACATCATTACAATGTTAGAAAAAACATTACAAGTTGAAACAGAAAACACAATTTCTCATCTATCTAATTCTTTATCCGATCGTATTCTTTCACAAAGTGCAGCAGTACATGAAAACAATTGCTATCATACAATTGGCGAATGGTACAAAAATCATTTCTTATTCCAACAAGATGATTTCCTTTGGGCTAAATACGTTTTCTATGACGCATATTGTGAGGCTATAAAAAAACAAGGTCATCTTACAAAACGCGTTCGCCAAATATTAGAATCATTAGCTCGAAAACACGGAAAACAATACATTACGTCTATACTAAATATGCCATTTCCTAATGAACAGGCAAAAGGGACCGCATAATTTTATAATGGACAGCGCGAACCAAATGTAGATTCATTATTTTCTAGACAGATTTACAAATAAAACGTTCAAGTCTTTGTATTCCCTTGTTAAAGAAATACATTCATATGACAAGAACTAATGAAACCGGTGTCATGATAATGATTGAAGATATAATAAACAGGAAAACCCCCATTTACCTCTCTCATCCATACGAATAGAGAAGTAAATGGGGGTATACTTGTTCCTTTATTATTTCATCATCTGCTTAATCAATTCTCGATTTCTCTTCTTAAATACTTCATTATGAGAAGAAACCATTCCGTACTCACTTGCATCAGGTTGAATAAATTGTTTCGCTTTATTCACAGCGTTTCCAGCATCTTGGAATGCCCCTGCAATTAAATGTAATTTCCCGTCATGCTTTAAAATATCTCCAGCAGCATATAATCCATCTACAGACGACTCACTATTTGCATTACCTGCAATATAAAAATTATCTATAATTGCAACATCTAACTCACTATTTTCCAATAATGTAATATCACGTTCATATCCATGATTAATAATAACTTCATCGATAGATAAATGAGAAATCTCTCCTGTTTCATGATTTGTTAATTCTACATATTCAATTGCTTCATGGTTATCACCAGCAATTAATTTTGTAATCGATGTATTAAAGAAACATTCTGCCGAACTGTTCATAAGTTGTTTTACTTGTGCTTCATGACCAGATAATTCTTCTTTTCTATATGTTAAATAAACTTTTTTCGCAATCGGTTCTAATTCATTTGCCCAATCAATTGCAGAGTTCCCTCCGCCTGAAATAATTACCGTTTTATCTTTGAAACGTTTTAACGATTTAACTGTATAATTTAAATTTGAGACTTCGAATCTCTCTGCACCTTCAATTGATAACTTTTGTGGATTCAATATACCACTCCCAGTTGCGACGATCACCGTTTTTGAAAAATGTTCTTCCCCAGAGCTTGTTTTCAACGTAAAAATACCCTCTTCATTACGAATAATTGATTCTATTTTTGTATTCAATACAACTTCAGGCTGGAATGTTAATCCTTGTTGTACAAGTTGCTCAATTAATTTCTCACCAGTAACCGGTAATAATCCGCCGATATCCCAAATCATTTTTTCTGGATAAACATGTATTTTACCACCTAACTGTGGTTGAAATTCTATTATTTTCGTTTTCATCTCTCTTAGTCCGCTATAAAAAGCTGAATAAAGCCCTGCAGGTCCTCCGCCTATCACAGTTACATCAAACAATTCTTCTCGATTCATTCGTGCCCACTCCTCAGCTATTAGAAATTGATTATCATTCTCAATAAAATATAACCTGTTTCCGCAAAATTTACAATCAAAATTACTATTGACAATACACCTATATAAAATTATATTATTTAAAGAATCAATAGTGATAATCATTATCAGTTTGTTAATAATTAGCAAATTTGGGATTACATCTTCTTTCATTAATATGGTCAATACTATATTATGAAATCTCATATTCAAGATTTTTAATAAATATTTTGTATTCTGTATTACCACTACTCTTTCAAAAAGATTGCAGTTAAACAAATTATTGTATACACATATCATCTATTTAAAGGAGAAAGACGATGAAAAAATTATTTATTTCACTAACAGTTCTGTTCGTCCTTGTTATGAGTGCTTGTAGCAACGGTTCAACAGACAAGAAGAACGACGCAAAAGGTAAGAAATCAGAAACAATTACATACCAATCTGAAAATGGTAAAGTAGAAGTTCCAGCAAATCCACAACGTGTTGTTGTCCTATCATCATTCGCTGGTAACGTAATGTCATTAGGGGTAAATCTTGTTGGGGTAGATTCATGGTCTAAACAAAACCCACGTTTCGATAGCAAACTGAAAAATGTCGCTGAAGTATCAGATGAAAATGTTGAAAAGATTGCAGAATTAAATCCAGATTTAATCATTGGTTTATCAAATATTAAAAATGTTGATAAGTTAAAGAAAATCGCTCCTACTGTAACATACACTTACGGAAAAGTTGATTACTTAACACAACACTTAGAAATCGGTAAATTATTAAATAAAGAAAAAGAAGCAAAAACTTGGGTTGATGATTTCAAGAAACGCGCACAAACAGCTGGAAAAGACATTAAAGCGAAGATCGGTGAAGATGCAACCGTTTCTGTTGTTGAAAACTTCAACAAACAGCTTTACGTATACGGCGAAAACTGGGGCCGCGGAACAGAAATTCTTTACCAAGAAATGAAATTAAAAATGCCTGAAAAAGTAAAAGAAAAAGCTTTAAAAGAAGGATACTACGCATTATCTACTGAGGTATTACCTGAGTTTGCTGGTGATTACTTAATCGTAAGTAAAAACAAAGATACTGATAACTCATTCCAAGAGACAGAATCATATAAAAACATTCCAGCAGTAAAAAATAATCGTGTATATGAAGCAAACATGATGGAATTCTATTTCAATGATCCACTTACATTAGATTTCCAACTAGACTTCTTCAAGAAGAGCTTTCTTGGTCAATAATACAAACATGAGGAATTCTTAATTTAAGAATTCCTCTTCCTTTATTCTATGAAAAGAAAAGATGTGAAACGAATGAAAAAAGAGCAAGACAACCTACGTTCCAACGCTTTTACATACAAATTAATTTTGAGTATCATTGCATTCTTTCTTATTTTTATGTTTGCAATGGTGTTAGGCGCTGCAGATACTTCTATAAAAGACGTATGGTTAGCACTTACTTCCTCTGCTAAAGGAGATAAGCTATCCATCCTTCGTGAAATACGTTTACCACGTGAAGTTGCTGCTATTTTTGTAGGAGCTGGACTCGCTGTTTCTGGTGCAATTATGCAAGGATTAACGCGAAACCCACTTGCCGATCCTGGATTACTTGGCCTAACTGGTGGCGCAAATGCTGCACTTGCACTAACACTTGCCTTCAATCCTTCTATAAGCTACCTTTACTTAACACTAGCTTGCTTTATCGGTGCTGCAATTGGCGCTATTATGGTATTTGGAATTGGCATGGTGAAAAAGGGCGGACTTTCCCCTCTTCGAATTGTATTAGCTGGTGCTGCTGTTTCAGCATTTCTACTTGCAATCTCAGAAGGTGTTGGCATTTACTTTAAAATTTCACAAGATGTATCAATGTGGACGGCTGGGGGCGTAATTGGAACGAGTTGGAGCCAATTAAAAATTATTATTCCGGTTATTTCAATAAGTATATTTATCGCTATCTTACTTGCAAAGAAATTAACAGTTCTTAGTTTTAGTGAAGAAGTTGCTGTTGGACTCGGTCAAAAAATTATCGTCATTAAAACAATTTTATTTATCATTATTATCTTGCTTGCAGGTGCTTCTGTAGCGCTTGTCGGAAACATGGCATTTATCGGCTTAATGATACCTCATATGGTTCGTCCAATCGTTGGACCAGATTACCGTTTTGTTATACCGATGTCAGCGATCACTGGTGCTTCCTTTATGCTGCTCGCAGATACAATCGGACGTACAATTAACGCTCCGTATGAAACACCAGTTGCTGCAATCGTCGCAATTGTAGGATTACCATTCTTCCTATTTATTGTACGTAAAGGAGGAAGAACTTTCTCATGATGCAATCTATTCTAAAGAAACAACGCCTTATCATACTTGCATTACTCATACTTACCATCACAACAATTGTAATTGGAATGGGACTCGGTTCTGCCGCTCTCTCCTATGACAGATTAATCCCAACACTTATGGGACAAGGTTCATTTAAAGAAGAATTCGTTTTATATTCTTTAAGGCTACCTAGAATCGTCATTACATTATTAGCTGGTATGGCACTCGCTTTATCAGGTGCTGTATTACAAGGTATTACCCGAAACGATTTAGCTGAACCTGGTATTCTCGGCATTAACGCTGGTGCTGGTGTTGCAGTTGCTTTTTTCTTTCTATACTTCCCGATAGACGTAGGTTCATTCCTTTACCTACTACCAGTCGTTGGATTTATCGGTGCGTTTCTAACAGCTGTTCTAATTTACGTATTTTCATATAGCAAATCCACAGGCCTTCAGCCAATAAGATTAACATTAACCGGCATCGGTTTTTCCTTTGCACTATCTGGCGCGATGATTGTACTTATTTCATCTGCAGATCGTATGAAAGTAGACTTTATCGCTAAATGGATTGCCGGAAACATTTGGGGAGATGACTGGACATTTGTTTTAGCAATGCTTCCATGGCTAATCGTATTAATCCCATTTGTCTTCTATAAAGCAAATCGATTAAATATACTAGCATTAAACGAACCAGTAGCAATCGGTGTTGGAATTGAAATTGAAAAAGAACGAAGATACTTATTAATCGCAGCCGTTGCACTTGCTGCCGCTGCTGTTTCCGTAACAGGAGGCATTAGCTTTATCGGACTTATGGCTCCTCACATCGCCAAATCTTTAGTAGGTCCAAGACATCAAATATTCATCCCTATCGCCGTTTTAATCGGCGGATGGTTATTACTACTAGCGGATACAATTGGACGAAATATCGTCGAACCTAGCGGCATTCCAGCTGGTATTGTCGTTGCTTTAATTGGTGCACCTTACTTTATGTATTTGTTGCTTAAGAAAGTGTAAGAAACACCCTCAAGATTTTTTCTTGAGGGTGTTTTCATTTCATTTTACTGCTGTCCATACCCTTCAAACTTCTTCGACAAATTCTCCATCTCGTCTTCTGGCAATAATTTTGGTTCCCCAACACTTTTCGTTTGGTAATAGATTTGAGCACAAAACTCAATTTCTTCTGCAATAGTAAACGCCATTTTTATATTATTCGCTCCGGCCATTAAACCATGGTTCGCAAGTAAAACTGCACGGCGATCAATCATGCCCTCGAAAGCTGCCTCTGCTAATTGCTTCGTACCAAATGTTTCATATGGTGCACAGCGTACATTCGGGCCTGCGAAAGCAATTAAATATGATACAGCAGGAAGTTCCCATCCTAATGATGCGATTGTCTTGGCATAAGGAGAATGTGTATGTACAAGCGCATTTATATCTTCACGATTTCTATAATAGATAAGGTGCATATCTAATTCGCTTGATGGTTTTCTCTCTCCTTCTATCACTTCACCATCTAAATTCAATATAACTACATCTTCAGGCGTCGTTTCATAATAATCTAGACCACTTGGGCTAATTGCAACAAGACCTTGTTCACGATTAAAAATACTAATATTACCGCCAGTCCCCTTTGTTAAACCACTAGAAATCATTTTCTTTCCGTACGCTACAACTTCTTCTCTTTCTTTTTGCAGTAACATATACATCCCCCTAGTAAGAAACTTATGATGACTATTTTTCTAAAAACTATCTACTTATTGAAATAGCTTTTTTAAATTCTCCATAAACGGTGCTCTCACAATTCCCTTTTCCGTAATAATCGCTGTTACATTTTCATATGGCGTGACATCGAATGCCGGATTGTATACTTTACTTTCTTGAGGAGCAGAGTATTGTCCGAAACGATTGATCACTTCAGAAGCATCCCTTTCTTCAATTGGAATTTCTTTTCCTGTCAGTGTTTTCAAATCAATTGTCGGCGTTGGTGCTGCTACATAAAACGGAATGTTATAATATTTAGCCAAAATCGAAACACCTAATGTTCCAATTTTATTTGCTACATCCCCGTTTGCTGCTACACGATCACATCCAACGATTACTGCATCGATTTTCCCTTGTGACATGACCATTGCCGCCATATTATCTGTAATGACCGTTACATCAATTCCCGCTCGCTGCAGTTCTAATGCCGTTAACGTTGAACCTTGTAATCTAGGGCGTGTTTCATCGGAATAGATTTTCAAGTCCCATCCTTTTTTTTTCGCTAAGTACATTGGAGCTGTCGCAGTGCCATACTTAGTCGTTGCTAACGCACCTGCATTACAATGCGTTAATACCCCCATGCCATCATGGAATAATGTTAATGCATGTTCTCCAATTTGACGGTTAATTTCTTCATCTTCTCTATGAATCTCTTTTGCTTCTTCTAATAATCTATCTTTCAACTGCGCAATTGATAAGTGAGCATTCTCTTTCGCGACACTTTCCATTCTTTCAAGCGCCCAAAATAAATTTACTGCCGTCGGTCTTGATGTCGCTAAGTATGCACATACCTTTTTTACTTCCGCTATGAATTCTTCCGCCAAACTTTCCGCAACTTCCTTTACTCCTAAATACACACCGTAGGCTGCTGAAACACCTATTGCCGGCGCTCCTCGTACTTTCATTACTTGAATCGCATCCCACACACCTTCAGCCGTTTTAAAAGATTCATAGACTACTTCGTTCGGTAATACCGTTTGATCCAATAACACTAAAGCATCATCTTTCCACTGAATTGGTATTAATTGCTCTGCCATCATCTTCTCCCCTTATTTCGCACTATGCATTGACTGTTTTTTTAACGTTTCTACAAAGCTGCTACCTGTTTTATATTGATTCGCTTGTAAAATAAACTTCTTCGCTGTCTGAAGACAAATTCGCTCCGCTCTAGCACGCGCCTCTTCATTCTCAATACAAGTCATATCCTTTACCTTCGCTAGACCAACAATACGACGAATTAACTCAAGACCCGTCACTGCAGCTGTATCCTCTAATACAGATTGTAAATAAACTCGGTTAAAGCCTTCTTCCTTCGCCATAATCTCTGTCACATGAATATCCCAAGCATCTAAAAACTTCTTCTTAAATAAATCAATTACATCTATCATGGTAGATTCTATCCAGTTCATATATGTATCTTTCTCAATACCAGATTGCATCACTGCATCTGCATTCACCCATGCAAACATTAAATTCGCCATTATATTCCCAACGTCATATCCCATAGGTCCATAAAAAGCAAATTCAGGATCAATAACCTTTGTAGAATCACTTTTTACAAAAACAGAACCAGTATGTAAATCACCGTGAAGTAGCGCTTGTGCATTCGTCATAAACGAAAACTTAAGTTTTGCTACTTCCATACGAAGCTCTTTATCACTATAAATATGCTCTCTAATCCATCCTTCGTTTAATTGAAACAATTCGTTGCGTTTATTATGATTTGTAAATGGCTCTGAATATACGAGGTCCTCTGTAATCTCACATAACTCAGGATTTATATAATTTTTCACGAGTTCCTTCTTTTCTTTATGATTCATTACAACATCTGATGTTAATAGAAGGGTATTTACCATAAAAGTAGTTAAATCATCAGCAAGCCTCGGAAACATTTGATGATTTATGAGTGCTGTACGCAATATTGTGTGATTTGATAAATCTTCCATCACGCAACAATTCATCACACTATCAAACAAATATACATTTGGCACGAGTCCAGATGCTAACTCTCCTTCTAATCGCAATACATCTGATTCTATACGGATTCGATTCGTCGACAACTTAAACTCATCTGAAATACGCGCTGTATCCCCAGCTTGCTTTACAATGACAGAAATGTTCTTCTGTTCATCCCAAACGCGGAACACATAATTTAAATTACCATCACCTATTTCTTTACACTTTAGCCCCTTTGCATGCTCGAACTTAGGTAATTTCTCTTGCACATATGCAATCACATCTTTAGCTTCCATTAAAAAATACTTCGTAAACTTAGACATGGTTTCCCCTCCACACTAAATGTAAACGTTTTCTAAAAGCCGTAAAAAATAATAGACTGAAACTTTTTCAATCTATACTATATCTTCTCTATTGCAATACATATCTCGCTTTTATTATATCTTGTTAGAAATGAGCGTCAATGTTTCTATTTCTCATTGCAATATACTTCTTATTATATATATTTAAGATGACAATAATTGTTCACAAAGATTCCGATACATTTTGTTTTATTTATTGCACAATTCTTTGTAAAATAGAAGTAAGCAGTTCCTTTTCAAATCCACAACTTCTAAGAAATATTTCCTTCCTAAGAATTTATACTTACACCATGTCTCTAACATACACACTACTCTTTCAAACACTCATTGAAAATTTATGACTTGAAAATTACCTTTTAATTCCCTAGCAGCCTTAATTGAGAATAAATATTAATTAAATTGGTATAAAGTTGGTTTATTCTCTTGACAAAATAACCACTTCTATATGATAATTAATATCGAATTAGAATTATTATAGTTAATTAAAAAATATATTTTATGAGCAAACTAATTTCCGATGCTCAAAACCAACCTTTAGGAGGAATTTTAATATGTTATTAATCGGCACAGAAGTAAAACCGTTTAAAGCTAATGCTTACCATAATGGAGAATTTATCCAAGTTACTGACGAAAGTTTAAAAGGAAAATGGAGCGTAGTTTGTTTCTATCCAGCAGACTTCACATTCGTTTGTCCAACTGAACTTGAAGACTTACAAAACCAATACGCAACTCTAAAAGACTTAGGCGTTGAAGTATACTCTGTATCTACAGACACTCACTTCACTCACAAAGCATGGCATGATAGCTCAGAAACTATCGGCAAAATCGAATACATTATGATTGGTGACCCAACTCGCACAATCACTACAAACTTCAACGTTTTAATGGAAGAAGAAGGTCTTGCTGCTCGTGGTACATTCATCATCGATCCAGACGGCGTTATCCAATCTATGGAAATCAATGCTGACGGTATCGGCCGTGACGCAAGCATTCTTGTTAACAAAATTAAAGCAGCTCAATACGTACGTAACAACCCAGGTGAAGTTTGTCCAGCTAAATGGCAAGAGGGTTCTGCAACACTTAAACCAAGCCTTGACCTTGTAGGCAAAATCTAAGGAGTTCGATCAAAATGATACTAGATGCAGATATAAAAACACAACTATCCCAATACCTTCAGTTAATGGAGAACGATATTTTACTTAAAGTGAGCGCAGGAGACGATAACGTATCTAAAGATATGTTATCTCTAGTAGATGAATTAGCTACTATGTCATCTAAGATTACAGTAGAAAAAGTTGAACTAGAGAGAACACCAAGCTTTAGTGTAAATCGCCCTGGTGAAGACACTGGTGTCGTATTCGCTGGTATTCCATTAGGACACGAATTTACTTCATTAGTGTTAGCTTTACTACAAGTTAGTGGACGTGCTCCAAAAGTTGAACAAAAATTAATCGATCAAATCAAAAACATTCAAGGCGAATATCATTTTGAATCTTATATCAGCCTAAGTTGTCATAACTGTCCTGATGTTGTACAAGCTCTTAACGTAATGAGCGTTCTAAACTCTGGTATTACACATACTATGATTGATGGCGCTGCATTTAAAGAGGAAGTAGAAAGTAAAGACATCATGGCAGTACCAACTGTTTACCTAAACGGTGAATCTTTCGGAAGCGGTCGTATGACACTTGAAGAAATTTTAGCTAAAATGGGTAACGGTCCAGATGCATCAGAGCTTTCTGATAAAGATCCATACGATGTTCTTGTTGTTGGTGGCGGCCCAGCTGGTGCAAGTGCAGCAATTTATGCAGCACGTAAAGGCATCCGCACTGGTATCGTTGCTGAGCGCTTCGGTGGTCAAGTAATGGATACTATGGGTATTGAGAACTTCATCAGCGTAAAACGCACTGAAGGTCCTAAGCTAGTAGCAAGCCTTGAAGAGCACGTAAAAGAATACGACATCGATGTAATGAATCTACAACGTGCGAAACGTTTAGAGAAAAAAGAACTTATTGAAGTGGAACTTGAAAACGGCGCTATTCTGAAAAGTAAGAGCGTAATCGTTTCAACAGGTGCTCGCTGGCGTAATGTTGGCGTACCGGGTGAAGCTGAGTTCAAAAACAAAGGTGTAGCATACTGCCCACACTGTGACGGTCCATTATTCATCGGAAAAGATGTAGCGGTTATCGGCGGTGGTAACTCTGGTATTGAAGCAGCTATTGACTTAGCAGGTATTGTTAAGCACGTAACTGTTCTTGAATTCATGCCAGAATTAAAAGCTGATGCTGTATTACAAGAACGTCTTAACAGCTTACCTAACGTAACTGTTCTGAAAAACGTTCAAACGAAAGAAATTACTGGTACTGACAAAGTAAACGGTATTTCTTACATCGATCGTGAAACTGAAGAAGTACACCATGTTGAATTACAAGGTGTATTCGTTCAAATCGGTCTTGTGCCAAACACAGACTGGTTAGGCGAAACAGTTGAACGCGTTCGCGGTGAAATCGTAACAGACAAGCACGGGGCTACAAACGTACCAGGAGTGTTTGGTGCAGGTGACTGTACAAATAATCCGTACAAACAAATCATCATCTCTATGGGTTCAGGTGCGAATGCAGCTTTAGGTGCATTTGATTACTTAATCCGTAACTAATTATATAAACGTGAGTTTTAAAAAAGCAGGTGCCAAGGCACCTGCTTTTTTTATAATCCTAATGTATAAACTAAAAATCTCTCATTCCCATTCTTCTCATAAGCACCCGGTAATCTTATTTCCTTCTTCAATTCAAATGCAGTCTGATTCTCCAAGAAGAAAATATAATCTTCAGAAGGGTAGTATAAAATAATATCAATTTCTCTCTCCACCGCTTCTACTGAAAGCAAAATGTTATTTACTACATTCATAAACACTTGAACAGAAAATGGATTGAAGAAATAAAACCGGTTATCACGTGGATCAATCTCATATTCCTGCGCTAAACAACATTCAAACCGAATTTTATCTTTACTGTTTCTCACTTTTCGCGCATAACGATCACGATTATCCATTGCTTCTTTATAAAACTCTTCATTCATTTCAATCCCAACGGCCGAAGCACCACACTTATGGTGCATGTAAAAATTCAATCTCCCTTTTCCGCACCCGAAGTCTACAATTCGATCGCTACTTGTTATTTCATATTGATTCAATAACTCATCTAATCCGCTATATGGCGTCGGTTCATAACGGTGATAATGCATAGACTTATTAAATCCTTTTTGCTCACCGACGGTTTTTATATTTAATACAGCATCGTAATATTGTTCGTTCATTTTTTTCTCCTATTAACAAATGGTACTTATTATTATACACCATGTACTAGAGGAGAATTTTTCATCAAATTAATTGGTACGTGAAATTATATCGCCGCAAAATCGAATATATCAACTTAACGACAAGTCCCTACAAAAAACAGGAGCTTTCTAGCCCCTGTCTTCTAATACTTTCAATACAGTTTGTTTCAATATTTCTACTCCATCCATTATACAGCTATGATCAAACTTCATATACGGATGGTGTAATCCAGGTTGTAAGTTCGCCCCTAGTCCAAGCATGACAGCTTTTAAATGGGGTCTTTTCACTGTGTAGTAATGGAAATCATCGCTTCCTGTCGTATACAGTGGTCCAGTACATCCCTCTTCCCCGTACACTTCAAGAATGCCTTTCCGCATGAAACGCTCAGCTTCTTCTGACACTTCAGCTCCTGGTGCGAGATCAATCCACTCATAAGAAAGTTTAGATCCCATTGATTCAGCTGATTGAATTACTTGCTCTATTTTTCGCTTCAATTCATCTAGCAATATGTTATTTTCTGCTCTTACATCTAAACTAAAGTGCCCGTTACCTGGAATAATATTTAGATTATCACCACCAGCTTGGCATCTCGTCATCTTAACAGAATAAGACGTCTGCGGCGGTAACCATATATTTTTCAATCCAATATTGATCATCGAAATGATATCAATTGCATTTATACCTTGATGTGGGCGTGCCCCGTGTGCATCATCTCCATGAATCATCCCTTCTAAAAATGCTGCAGCTCCGTGACGAATAGATGGGGCTGCTTGTTTCAAAGGCAGTTCTTCAATCGGCCTTAAATGAACACCAAATAAGAAATCAGCATCATCCACGGCGCCCTTCTCTACCATCTTTAAGGAACCACTTCCTTTTTCCTCTGCCGGCTGAAAAATAAATCTAACAGTACCGCTATCCCATCTCATATTTTTCAATTGTAAAATAAGGCCCATCACAATTGTCATATGAGCATCGTGGCCGCATGAGTGATTCGCTTTAAATTCTCCGTCTACTTCTTGCCATAGTGCATCCATATCAGCACGAATCGCGATAACTGGATTCCCTCTTCCGATTTCAGCAATCACGCCAGGGCAATCATCAAATATTTTATATGAAATTCCTTCTTCTTTTAGAAAGTTAGTAATATAAGCTGTCGTTTCATATTCCTTCCAGCTTACTTCAGGGTTTTCATGTAAATGCTGAAAAATTTCAGTTAAACGCTCTTGTAGTTCTAATGTTTTCAAAGCTTCATTCTCCTTCCCCTAATTACAAACCATTCAGATTAATTATACTTATGAAAAACAGATGTTTTTATGAACATATTGAATTTTAAGAAAAAAGTCAATTGTTTATTTTTTAATACCGTTAATACCCGATTTCAACTCACCTTATAAAGATATCCATACAAATAGAAGATTCGATATTTTCTGTTTTTATATTGACGCTTACATCTATTTTTAGTTATTATAACTTAATAACGTCTATTTTGCGACAATTCTAAAAATACAAACATACATAATGAGGAGGCAGTTTATGAAAAGAGAAATACCTTTTGGCATAGCAATAATCCCTATTATCATTACAGTTGCAGTTATGATGGTTACAATTGTTGTATTAGAACAAAGCCCTCACGTCCCACTTATTATCGGTACAACCGTTGCTTCGATCGTCGCTTGGCGATACGGTTACAAATGGAATGACATTGAAGAATCGATGTATAAAGGAATTCGCCTTGCATTACCCGCTATCGTTATCATTATTCTTGTAGGTTTAACGATCGGTGCTTGGATTGGCGGCGGAATCGTCGCTACTATGATTTATTACGGCTTAAAACTTTTAACTCCATCACTATTTTTAGTTTCAATTACAATTATTTGTTCTATCGTTGCATTAGCAATCGGTAGCTCTTGGTCTACAATGGGAACAATCGGTGTTGCTGGAATGGGAATTGGCCTAAGTATGGGAATCCCAGCTCCAATGGTTGCCGGTGCTATAATTTCCGGTTCTTATTTTGGCGATAAAATGTCACCGCTTTCAGACACAACAAACTTAGCCGCAGGATTAACAAATACAGATTTATTCGTACATATTCGTCATATGTTATTTACTACAATTCCAGGTTTAATTATTACTCTTATCGTCTATGCTTTATTAGGAAGAAGCTTCGGTGATAACAATATTGATGCAAAAAGCATCGATCAAACGTTACAAGTATTGCAACAAAACTTTGTTATCTCGCCTTTCCTATTAATCATACCCGTAGTCGTTATGGTATTGGTCGCTAAAAAAGTACCAGCTATACCAGCTATTCTCGTAGGTATTATTTTAGGATTTTTATCACAAGTCTTTATTCAAGGTGGTTCTGTCTCAGCATCTGTCGGTGCACTCCAAACTGGATTTGTCATAGACACTGGAAACAAGCTAGTAGACGAACTATTTAACCGCGGTGGCTTAGATTCGATGATGAATACAGTTTCTATGACAATTGTCGCTATGACTTTCGGAGGAGTACTAGAACATACTGGCATTCTTCGCTCAATTGTAAATCAAATTTTAAAATTAGCGACATCATCAAAAGGACTTATCGCTTCTACTATCGCATCTTGCTTTGCAACGAATCTTACTTGCTCTGAACAATATATTTCGATTGTTGTTCCTTCAAGAATGTATGCAAATGCGTACACAGAAAAAGGACTACATTCTAAAAATTTATCCAGAGCATTAGAAGATGGTGGAACATTAACTTCTGTTTTCGTACCTTGGAATACATGTGGTGTATTTATACTCGCAACACTTGGAGTCGGTGCATTCGAATATGCTCCTTATGCTATATTGAATTTCATCGTACCTATTATCTCAATCATTTATGGTATAACTGGCTTCACAATTACGAAGCTATCTGATATTGAAAAAGCAGCCCTACTGAAAAAGCAAAAAGCACAACTAGAAGCTTAAAATTTTTGAAACGAATACAACGGTAAATTTAGCTCATATATTGCACGAGGGCGCCCTTGTTGATAGGGCATTTCCTCGCCGCAAATATTGGCATATCTGTAATCAACTAATTTCTTTAACAGCCTTTCCGTCGATCGCCGAGTCACTTGTAAGTACTCAGAAAGATCCGCCGCTGTAAATTTCAATGATGGATGCGATTGACTAAACTGAATAATTTTTGACAAGTTTGCAGGACTAAGCTTCGTTTCCTTCGCTATTTTCATTAATTCAGGATTATCGTTTTTCAAACTTTGTACTCTCTGTTCTTTCGGGAACGGACCAAATAATTCTTTATCACTTGTTAGTATATAAAAGCAGCTTTCTATCGGATTATTCTTTGCGAAACCTCGAGCGATTTTTGCATTTTGTTCCGCTTCATTTACTGTTTTTCCGTAACCAAATCCAATAGATACTGCGTCTTCTATATTCATAAATAAACGATCTATCGTATTTGTTTTTATACTCAATTCAATATCACCACGAGTTGTATACAAAATAAAAGTCATTTCATCAACTTGTTTAAATGAACCACGTAATTCTTTTGAAATTACATTTAATTGTTCAAGCGAGCTTTCTTGTAACTCTATAAAGGATATAATACAAGCACCAACAGTAGCTGAATGGCTTTTTGCTAACTCAGCTTTTATTTTTGCATCTTTTAACCCATGTATAATTGATTGCGTTGGATCTATCATACGCTCTGAAGGAATCCCTATTTTTTGAAGTTCATCGTAGACAGCGTGAATACTAGTTAAAGCTAAATCAACCTCTCCAGATTGATATTTAGCTAAATGAAAATCAATGATTCTCTTAATTTCATCATTACTCCATAACATATTTTCATAATCCATCACTTGCGGCGTTTCTTTCAGACCGATGTCATGGAACACATTTGTAATAAACGAACGATCTACTAAATCAATTGAAATTTTATGAGGTTGAATACTTTGATGGTATATTATAGAAAGGAGTGAAGATGCGACAGTTGTCTCGTCTTGCTGCAAATATACACTTGGAATTGGTAATTGTTCTCTTATTTCTTTTGCCATATAATAAGGTAGGGCACCTGAGAAAAAGATAGCATCACAAGGTTTTAAACGCTTTAATAGTTCAGAAGATTCTGCCGGATGAAGGTAAATATATGGATCAATCTCTATTTCTTCTAGTTTATGAGCAATAGGTAAAAGATTCTCCATAAACTCTTTTGAACCGACAACTGCAATTTTTATCATCATTTTCTCTAACTCCTTATCATTAATTAACGACTATTTAACGTCAACTATATCAAATGTACAAAACCATTGTAAACAGGAAGGGGTCTTTATTCAATGAAAATTACAGCTATTCATCTTTACGCAATTCGTTTACCACTTCGCAATCCGTTTGTTATTAGTTATGGTTCTTATTCTGATATGCCTTCTATTATCGTCAAAATGGAAACAGATGAAGGCATTATCGGTTACGGTGAAGGCGTTGCTGATGATCACGTTACAGGTGAATCATGGGAAAGTACTTTCCATGTTTTAAAACATACACTAGCTCCTGCTCTAATTGGGAAAAATCCAATGAATATCGAAAAAATACACGATATGATGGACAATACGATTTACAGTGTTCCTACAGCGAAAGCTGCGATTGATATCGCTTGTTTTGATATAATGGGCAAAAAATTAAATCAACCTGTATATCAATTAATTGGCGGACGCTATCATGAAGAGTTTCCTGTCACTCACGTCTTAAGTATTGCAGATCCAGAAGACATGGCTGAAGAAGCTGCCTCTATAATTCAAAAAGGTTACCAATCTTTCAAAATGAAAGTCGGTACAAATGTAAAAGAAGATGTAAAACGAATTGAAGCTGTACGTGAACGTGTAGGAAATGATATCGCGATTCGCGTTGATGTAAACCAAGGGTGGAAAAATAGTGCAAACACATTAACAGCACTTCGTTCATTAGGTCATTTAAACGTCGACTGGATTGAACAACCTGTTGTAGCGGATGATATTGACGCAATGGCTCATATTCGTTCGAAAACAGATCTTCCGCTTATGATTGATGAAGGACTAAAAGGCTCTCGTGAAATGCGCCAAATTATTAAATTAGACGCAGCTGATAAAGTGAATATAAAACTAATGAAATGCGGCGGCATATATCCAGCTGTAAAACTCGCTCATCAAGCTGAAATGGCAGGCATTGAATGCCAAGTTGGATCCATGGTCGAATCATCTGTTGCCTCTTCCGCAGGATTCCATGTCGCTTTCTCAAAAAAAATCATTACTAGCGTCGAGCTAACAGGACCATTAAAATTCACGAAAAACATCGGAAACTTACATTACGACGTACCATTTATTCGCTTAAACGAAAAGCCGGGACTTGGCATTGAAATGAACGAAAATATATTACAAGAACTAACCGTCTTTCAAGACGTTGTACGCTAAAGGAGGACTAACGCATGACGATTCTTTACGAAGGAAAATTAAAACAAAACAACGATTCATTTCACGTTACATTACTATCTTTAGAACATATGGAACAAATTTTATCATTACAAAACGTTATAGTTGAAGCGCTAGAAGATAAAGGTCGTTTACAACCACTCTCGCTAGAAGAATTTCAATACATTCTAGAAGGAAACGGCATGATGATCGGTGCGTTTATACAAAACGAGCTCATCGCATTTCGTGCCCTACTAGTCCCTCCTATCGACGATGAACATTTAGGGCTTGATATTGGTCTACCAGAAAGTCAGCTACACCGCGTCATCTATCAAGAAATCTCAAACGTTCATCCAAACTGCCGAGGAAATGGCATGCAAAAAATATTAGCCACAGTCATCATGGATAAATTACAAAAAGAAGACAGCAAATACGATTACGTTTGCTGCACCGTTGCACCTTTCAACATTCCTAGTTTAAAAGATAAGTTCGCGCAAGGAATGGAAATTGCTGCGCTGAAGGAGAAGTATGGCGGTAGTATGCGGTATGTTTTTGTGAAGGAATTGCGTAAGGATACAGAAAGAGATTGGACGGATGTTAAAGATATTCCGATGAGTGATGTTAGTGAAAAGCAAGCGTTACTTTCGGAGGGATATCGCGGATATGAGATGGAGAAAATAGATGGGAATTTCGTTGTGAAGTTTGGACGATAATTCCTACACCCGTAAAAGGAGATGTCCACTGTGACATCTCCTTTTACTTTCTCCTCATTCAATAATTACCTGGTAAATGAGATTATATGAGCGATTTTTTGAATATATTGACCGCAACTCCAAATTTATCAGCGATTTTTGAAATATATCGACTTACCGACAAGTATTGACAATAATCGTAACCTATATAAATCGCACTACTAAACCGTCATCTTCCAACTAGATAACGCTAACCAGTTTTCCATTTCCTTATAATCAGGCATTATCTTGCCAACAAGACGCCAAAAAGATCGATCATGATTTAGATGAACCATATGACACATTTCATGAACAACTACATAATCAATTACTCGCTGTGGTGCCATCGCTAACTTCCAATTGAATGTTAGCTGTAAATTTGAATCACACGTTCCCCATGTGCGGCTACTATCTGTAATACGAATAGAACGCGGCTTTGTTTTGAAGTTACTTTGATGCACTTTAATACTCTTCTCTACTAATGACTTACACTGCTTATAGTAAAATCGTTTTAACGCTTGTTGTATTTTCTCATCCTTAAGCTCATTCACATAAATGTGTAGCTTATCCCCTTCAAAAACTGCATTGTCTTGCGTAATACTTGCATCTTGAGAAATCTGTATCGGATACGTATTCCCTAAATACAGAAAGCCCTCTCCTTGATCATAACCCTTTTCCTGTGGTCCAAGCGCTCGCTCCTGCATTTCCTTACGTGTTGCCTGAATCCAATCCCATTTCTCCTCTAACAATTGGACTAAGTATTCAACAGGTGTCCCTTTCGGAGCCTGCACTTCCACATTCCCATACGAATCTACAAAAAGACGCGCCGTCTTTTTCTTCTTATAAGTTATATGAAAATTAATTGTCTCACCTAAATATGTATGTACCATTTCATCACCTAGTATATTATTTTACAAATAAAAAAGAATAGGACACAAACGCCCTACTCTATCCATTATATCATTTACTGTTTCACCGAACTTATTATCCTCTGTACTTTACACCTAATCCCTTAATGAAATTCCTTGCGTATCTATCGCCGCACTCTTTGTAATGCTTATGGCCTTTCTTTCTTAATAAAGCGCCTAACTCTCCTTTTGTTACGATGACGCCTACGCTATCTAATATATCAAGCACATCTTCACTCGTTAAAGATAGTGCTATTTTCATTTTCTTTAAAAGAAGGTTATTGGCACTCTCCTTGCTCTGTACAGGTGCCGGTTGCCCTGGTTTCGGATCTTGCTTCCCTCTTTTTAAAGTAATAAATCCATTTAAAAATGCCTCTAGCATCATCATGTTGCATGTTAATACGTACTCATCTTCGATTACATCATCATCTTCCGCTTCATGTTGTGGACTTCTCTTTACTTTTGTAAGCATATCAAGTACGTCCTCTTTCGTTACTTCCATCCCGCCAAGTTCAAAGATTTCTACCATATCTATATCTCTTATATCTAAAGCGTATCTTACTCTTTTTAATATATCGTTGTTGCTCATTGCCATTGTATTTCCTCCTGAAATGTTGATTATAGTAATGCTTTTAGCATGTATAAATTAATATCGTTAAGTTACTACTTTAACATTTTAGAGGTAGGTTTTGTAGTCTTAGGTGGATTAATGCTTTTGGGGATGATTTTAAAACAGCAAAAAAGGGTGGGATAATCGCGCAAAATTACGTATGGGGATTTACTATTAATTAACACACTTAAAAATGGACTAACCTGATATAGGTTAGTCCATTTCTTTTTATGCAACTCTAATTTAGTGGGCAACTCAAACATGAATGTTACGCAAAATTCAGGTGAAATATATTGATTGTGTTTACTTAGGTTTTCCTTTTTATTTGTGGTACGGTTCACCGTAACTAATCTAAATGAGGTTATTGTTCATTATTTTCATAATTAAATTTAACAAAAAAGGTAGTGCCTTCCGAGCCTGTTTGAATTTCTATTTTCGCATTATGCCGGGTAGCAATAGCATAACATACGCCTAATCCCAATCCAGTTCCATTATCTTTGGTCGTGTAAAATGGAGTACCCAGTTTCTCTAATACTTCAGGCCTGATACCTTTTCCTTGATCCCGCACTGCAAGCACCACACAATTTTGACATTCCTTGTAGGTGCTAATGGTTAGAATTTTTCCTGTGCTCATCGCTTCTAAGCCATTACGGTATAGGTTTATTAATAATTGCCGTATCTCATTACGATTTAAAAGTAATTCTGGAATGTCATTTGTATCGACTTGAATATATTTATTTTGATTATACGTATCAATCTTTATTAAAGGAATAATATCGTGGATAATTGAATTTAAATCTAACATCTGCAAATCCGATTTCTTTGTATTACCCATTGAGAGAAATTCAGTAATAATAGAATTGGCACGGTCAAGTTCTTCAATCATTAATTTAAAGTACTTATTATGTTTCTCATAGGTGTGCTCTTCTTTTAATAACTGCAAAAATCCTCTTACTGTTGTCATTGGATTTCTAATCTCATGGCTGATACCTGCTGCCATTTGCCCTATTAAATCTATGTTGGATAACCTTTTCAATTCCTGCTCATATTGCTTTTTTTCCGTTATGTTTTTAAAAATACAACAAATACCATCATCATACGGGTATGCAATAACTTCGTGCCAATATTCATCAGAGATAGAAAAAAATTCAAAATGAACTGTAATTCGCTCTGACATTGCACGATGAAATTCCTTATACATAACTGCGTCGACGCTACTCGGGAAGACCTCCCATATATTCTTACCTAATACATCTTTTGCTGTTTTTCTTTGTGGAAAATATTGATGCTTATTTACGTACGTGAATTCCCATTTATTATTCAAAGTAAAGAATCCATCCGTAATAATTTCAATCACACTTGTAACTTTTTCATTAGCAGCAGCTAGTTCTCTCGTTCGCTCTTCCACCATGCTTTCAAGTTGATCCATATATAACAAGTTTGAAAACGTAGGAGCTGTGGCATCAACGATAGATTTTGCCAGTTGAATTTGGGAATTATCATAATTGTGAGCTTTTCCCTCTTTGCCCACGACGATTACCCCTAATACTTCTCCCATTGAAACCAATGGAATCATCAGTAGACCCTTACTATCTATATTTTTTGTTTGAATAACCTCTTGGATCTTGGCTTCATAGCTTTTCTCCATCCAATCCACTTCTGTCCAATCACAGTCCTTGCTTAACTTCGTTGTTTTAATCGTTGTTTTGTCTAGCGGGTCTAAAAGGTGGGCAGCCATGTTTTTACTCTCTAAAATCTGTCCTAAGTAAAAAAAACATTTATCAAAACTCTCCTGTATCGAGGAACACATTGATAAATCACGGGTAACATCTAGTAACAGCTGCTTCTCGGCAATAAGGTTTTCCTTTTGTGTTAAATTATTTGCGTTTTGAATTGCGACCGCAGCCATATTTACATAAGCTTCAACACTTTGAATCTCTGAATCTGTTAAGTTCATTGGAACTCCATAATCAAATAAAAAAACCAGACCAAATAACTCTTGTCCAAATGAGATAGGCAAGGCTAATAAGGACTTAATTTTGAACGCATCAACTGGTCTTGGATCCGGCCGAGGATCCTTTGAGGTATCAGGGATATAGATGGTTTTTTTTGTTTCAATAACTTCTTTTGCCAATAAGTCTATTTCAGGATCAATTACCTGAGTATCGAGCGTTACGCCATTTATGGTCTCTGGTTTCCCTGCAAACCCTCTAAATGTTCCATCTTCCTGGGGTAAATAAATTCCAACAGCGTTGCACCTAACAATCTCCTCTGATATCGCCATTGTTACACGCTGCAATACTTCACGTAGTTCTAATTTTGTATTTATTATTTTTGTTATATTCGCGAGCCTAGAATATCTCGTCTGATCACTTAACATTCACATAGCCTCCAAGTTATAGGCATAATAAAATAAACATGATAATATCAGTGAAAATCAAGACCAACCTGTCATTTTCAATTTTCTCCTGTATTCTTTTCTTACCCTTGTTTTACATAGAATATCTCACTTACTTATGATATGGTTCACCTTAATTAAAATGAAACAAACACTCATAAAATCGCTACACCCTATCCCCTCTAACTTTCAAAAGTTACACTGTTTCACTATCTCCATCCTTATCAACACTAGCCTCAAACTTATCAAGCAACGCACGCACTTCATCAGTTGATTTCGTGTTCATCAATTGATTTCTTAATTCAGCAGCTCCAGGGAATCCCTTTACATAAATTTTGAAAAAGCGATGAAGCCCTGTGATTGAGCGTGGTAGTACTTCTGCATATTGATCTTGAAGATCAAGCTGCAGTCTTAGAAGATCAAGGTGTTCTTGACTGCTATGTTCTCTTGGCTCTTTTTCAAAGGCAAATGGATTTTTAAAGATACCTCGTCCAATCATAACGCCATCAATACCGTATTTTTCAGCAAGTTCCATTCCAGTTTGACGGTCAGGAATGTCTCCATTGATTGTTATTAGCGTATTTGGTGCGATACGGTCACGTAATTTTTTAATTTCCGGAATTAGTTCCCAGTGCGCATCTACTTGGCTCATTTCTTCTCTTGTACGTAAGTGAATAGAAAGGTTCGCAATATCTTGTTTGAAAATGTGCGTTAACCAATCTTCCCACTCACTTAACTCTTTAAAGCCAAGTCGTGTTTTTACGCTGACAGGTAGTCCTCCCGCTTTTGCTGCTTGAATAAGTTCTGCCGCAACGTCTGGACGTAGAATAAGGCCACTACCTTTTCCTCTTGATGCTACATTCGGTACAGGGCAGCCCATATTAATATCGATACCTTTAAATCCTAGCTCTGCCATACCAATACTCATTTGGCGGAAATATTCAGGAGTATCTCCCCAAATATGTGCGACTATCGGCTGTTCATCTTCTGTAAAAATTAAACGGCCACGTACACTTTTCATACCTTCTGGATGACAATAGCTATCCGAGTTTGTAAACTCTGTGAAAAATACATCTGGGCTACCAGCTTCACTTACTACGTGACGAAAAACAACATCTGTCACATCTTCCATGGGTGCAAGTACGAAAAATGGTCGTGGTAAATCATTCCAAAAATTATCTATCATTTCAAATTCAAATCCTCTCAATATGAATACAATTTCAAACTCTCAATTTAAAAATATAAAGCCAAATAGCAAAAGTACATTTGGGCATTTATAATTTGTGAAAATCAGTAATATTTATTTTAACTAAAATCGTTGCTGAATGGTATTTTTATAAACCAAAAAGCAGATGGTATAGATTTTTTCTATATCAACTGCTTTTCTATTATACCAACTTAAGCCAAGCCACACACTCCACATGACTGGTGTGCTGAGTATAGATAAAATTTTAAAATCGATGTAGTATTGTTCACCCAATATTTATATATACATTTTACTTATAGCATGTTTCAACATAATATTAACAGCAGTATACAAAAATTTGTAAGAATGAAAATTCAATTTCAATTTCTAAATAGAGGGAGTTCCTTCTTAAGGAAAATTTAAAAACCTCGGTTAACTATTTCTATTAGACATCCTTTTTAAAATCTGTGTGAATCTCTTTTTTATCATAAGTGTATGTGATATCTATTGTTTGCCCCTTCACCTTTGTACCAGATGAGAAATCTTTAAGAAGCGTCTGGATTGTGCCTTCAGGTAAGGCCATTTCGTACTTAGAAGGGAATAACAAATACTTATATTTTTCTTCTGGCACATCATCACTACAATCCGGTCCTGCAAATGGTAGGTAGATTTGGTAAGAGAAATTTCCAAAACATATTATAAAGATACAAAATGGTGTTTTCTCACTTGATTCCCATTTCCTTATAGCTAAGACCATTTCAATATCAATAAATCGTTTTGGACCAGGAATAAACTGTTCAAAAATTTTACACACCGGAGTGTCACGTAACAAATAATTTTCTTCTCTAATCCAATCAAACGTCTCCCAAAAGTATGGCAAATAGTGTTTTGGCATTATTGAAAGTGCCATTTTCACAAAACATTTATATACCGACAGCGGAACGTAAGGACTTCTCTCTCCTTTTATAGTAAATGAATTATCATTTGAATCCTCAACTATATTACCACTATTAATCACATCCTGAATGATAATCCTACGCTTCTTTTTCTCTTCCTCTTCCTTTTCATGCTCAATCCTTAGCCCTGTTTTATTCTTATACACCGGAATACCTGTCTTACCTCTTATACCTGTTGTAGAGCGTTCGAATGAAAGGTAATTTGCTAATTCGTTTTCAAGTTTGGAAAAAATTTTGTTGCACTCATCACATTCTTCATACGAAATCAAAACTTTATTCCCAAGCAATTCAGGTATTGCATGAGCAATCTTCCTAAAGGTTGTTTTTCCCTTTTCTTTACCGCAAAATCTACACTTTCTTTTATTCTTACCTCCAATAAACTCCTTATCCTCATTTCTAATATTCTCAGTCTTAAGCTTATAGGTTGTAATGTTGTAGTTTTCCATATAAAATTCAATATGTTTTTTTGCATCATTTTGTTTCACTTTATTCACCCGCTATTTACAGTGTTTCACAGTTTACATTCCATAAACTTTATGAATATATAGCCTCTCTTATCTCAGGTTTTAATTCATATTTACAACCCATATTAAACCCAAAGATCTCTAAAACTTTATTCCCATGTTTTTTCATTTGTTCTTCTTGAAAGCGATACGCATCTCTTTCGGATGGTAATTTATAATATGCTTCAAGATTTCCATCAATTATAGTTATTTCCTCTTCATTTTGGAATAAATTATTTTCATTTTGCCAGGCATGGCGAATCTCATGATATACATTACCAATTAACTTAATAACTTCACCTGGGTTTCTTTTTAGATCTCCAAAAAGAAATAAGAAAATTTTAATTTTCCCTTCTTTTCCAATAGTTACGCCCGCAATCTCATTTTGACCACTTAATATCTGTACATAATTCTCTTCTTTCATATCAAACATATTTTGCTGTTCCTTTTCAAGCTTTTCTCGACTTTCATAAAAGTAGATAGTGTAATTTAAATCTCTATATTCCTCATCTAAAAGTGCAATACATTTCTTAACTTTAATTTCCAACCCTTTTTTTATATTTCTTATGCTTAATCCCATAGCTATTCTCCCTTACTTTATCATTCCGTTTATTATTATAATAAACTTAGAACATATTGTTTTATATTTACATATTTAATTCTATACCAGTAAATTTAATATACCATTTGATTCCAATTTTTGTATTTCCATCCTCAATAAATGTATCCATATCTGCTTTTAAAATCCCTTTATAAAGATCCTACACCAGTTCTAAGGGACTTTGTATAACTGAGGATATTCTTTCTTAAACAGGCTCTAATACCCTTTTAACGCTCTCTATTTTCTTACTATGTAATTCTAATAATCTATCAATATTAATATTAAAAATAATAATTAAAATGCATTTGTATCTATAAAAAATAATTGACTATAGTTGACGACTCTTAAATTTATTTATTATTGTCAATTAGAAATTATATTATTCATAAATTAGGAATAAAGAGCCCATTTCAGTTAAAAATAAGAGCGAATTTAATTAATAGGAGTGGCGTTTTGTATGTTTGAAGAAATACTTTAGTGAAGAAAAGCTAATTAAACGAAGACTTAGAAACTTTTCCAAAGATGAAATAAAAGCATTTGAAGCACCGAAAATCTATTATCGATTCTCGGCCCCACTGTTTTACCATTTTATTCTCATCAGCCACACACAACATTTTATAGGGAACTGGATACTGATTGTAACTTTATATTAAAAATACATATAGTTGAGCTCACCTTAAATGTTATTTTTGTATATAAAAGAATAACATTTAAGGTGAGCAAATGAATTGTAAAATAATCTATGTCCTATTTATACCAAAAAATATTATTATTTCACACTAATCACATTAATGTACTTGTGTGATTTCTTGTTTTAAATAATCACACCCCTTACATCTAATTATTTTTAATATAATCAATTTTTCTTTAAAGAATAGTTCAATTAACTCACATTCCCTACTACACTTCGGACACCTTATATTTATTTGCATAACTACTACCTCTTAATTTAATTACGATTTATACATATTAATTATTAATTTCATACGTATTCCAGAACCCTTTTTTATTTATATGCCTATCTACAATTAAATAAAGTATTCCCCATAGGTTCCTATCTTTGCTTATCAAATTAATATTTTCATGATGACTTTTTTGAAAAGCATATGATAGTTTACGAAATAACTCTGAGCTACACTTTTGATATAACTCTACTGGGTTCTCATACCATCCTATTATTTCCTTATCTTTGTCATACTTAATATTGGCCCTAAAACTTGCTAATATTGGATAAAGAAATTGCCTTGGAATTATAAATCCTGGTTTTTCGTTAAGAAACACTGTCCGTTTTGCTTTTTTATTATTTTCTGCACCTTTAATAATATTTAGTTTCCTCATATCTTTTGATAAATGAAAATTAAGTTCAATGTATTCTTTTAGTACCAAAATATCATTAATGAGCGGAACAACGTGCTCATACAACTTTTGGTTTTTCTCCCAATTCCTAAATACTTGACCTTTATTTGTAGATGAAGCATTTGGCTCTTTTTGTCTATCAGAATACACACTATTATTTGTTTCTACATTAAATAAGTTGATTATTGCTATTAAATCAGTTACCTCAATAGCATTTTTATTTTTAGTTTCACATCCGGTATACCAAATTATTTGCCGTCTATATCTATCTTCCATTGATTGTTTTATTAATTCAAAATCTCCCCTTTTATTATTAAAGCAATATTTTTTTACAGGTTTTCTTAGATTTGTTTTTTCTGAATGCATTGCCATCTCAGCTTTAGTCAAATCTGCTTCTTTTACTTTTAATAAATACATACCTTGTAAATTCTCTCCTAAGTTTTGTTGAGCATCCAGCATAACTTCTTGAGTATGTCCTCCATCTTTGATTCCAGAGTTTTGCTTGAAATATAAGCTCATAATCCCCGTTACCTCATCTATGCTTACCTTATTTGCGTTCAAAGCTATTCCCCCATGAAAATCTATATATACATTGGGATTCTTTTCTAAGGTTTGAAGTACTCCTTTATATATATCGTCTTTATAAAGGGATTCTGGTTGGCGTATATTCCCTTCATTGGGAAGTCTCTTATGATTTTTACATTTAACTAACACAAAAAATCGTGTTAATTTATCTTCTAAGGTAATACTCATGTAATCTTCATATTTAATATCTACACGTTCTTGCATCTCTATATCACTCCAAAAAACATTTATAATCTTAAGAATGACAATAGATTAACAGTATATTTATAGTGTAACAATGTGAATTACTGGAATATTTTCACTATAGTCAATATCAATTTTTCATTTCTAAATTTGATAAAACAAAAGCGTGTTATATCAACAAAATTTATTTACTATAGTCAATGGAGCAAATAAAATTACCATAAATTACACATAAATATTTTATATTCTCTCTCTATTAATCACTTTTATATAAAATAAAAAGTCTGTCTCATTACTTTTAAGACAGACTTTTCTGCTACATACCTACTTTTAACATATAAAAGTTTTTACGTAATTCTTCTAATTTCATCAATATTACAGACTCATCTTTTCCTTCTATATCTTCTTCACATACCATTAAATTTTTTCCAATAGAATTAAAAAATCCCCTTTCTATTGTTGTATCCTATACTCTCTTATAAAATGGCTCTGAGTTATTCATGATCTACATCAAATTTACAACCATAAAAAAATATACTGTTAATTTCTCCAGTGCTAATATCTAACGCTTCTGATAATTTAACTACAGCTTGAATACTTGGGTTAGTCCTTACACCATTCTCGATAAGGTTAATATAACTCGCACTTAATCCTGTAATTTTTCCAAGTTCACTTAAAGAAAACTTCTTTTTTTTACGTAATTCATAAATTTTTTCCCCAAACTTCCTTTTTTTATCCCCTTTCATCAATTATCTCCTCCTTTTAAAAAGCTACTAAAATGTAGCACCTGTTTAATTTTTATATATAATTATAAGCATTTAAATTCTGTGTTATAACTAATAATTTAAATTATCCACTTCTACTATTGTTAATTTATAAATTTCATATTAAATGTTAAATGGATTCTTTATCTTCTTCTCTGCTCCTAAATTTAGTTTATTGTTCTTTGGAAGTAAAATAGGATTAATGTTAAACTCTCTTAAATATCCACGATATTTTTTAAATAGGTATTCAGTATATAATGTATGTTTTTTGTTCTTATTTTCTTCTTTCCATTGCTTTACCCCATCGACTCCATATCGAGATATATCACAAAGAAATTGGCGTAATTTAACTTTTTCCTTATCTTTTAAACTACTGTTATTAATTATTTTCTCAGCATGATAAATACTATAATAATCTCCTTCATAAATAATATTTTTCATATAGTTATTCATATATTTTTCCCATAAACCTTTTTTAAAATAATCCTTTAATGTCTTTTGAATACCATTTTTAGATCTCATATTTAATAAATGCTTATTTTGAAGCCTAACTTCAAACCTTAAAACATCTCTTTCATATTCTTTAATATCAGTCTTAGTTTCCAATCGTTCCCGCTCTTTATCATAAATGATTCCATTTATACTCTTAGAATTAAAATACATTGTAGTTTTATATTCTTGATTACTTCCTTTTTTTCGATTGCATCTCTTTTGATGTCTATACTTCTTTGTTAACTTTTTGTATAAACAAAATAAATATTCCCTATGTTTTTGATTTTTAATAACTATATCATAACGATAATCAATTCTTAATAAGGTTAGTCCTACTTCATTATCACTAAACAAAAAGTACAATACTTCTTTTATCTTCTCTCTAATCAATCCATAATCTTCCTCAATAATTACTCCATTTTCTCTTGAAAGTAACTCAATAAAATCAACAATAATGTACATAAGCCAAGCACCTTCACGCTTTTTAAAATATGTAGTAATACCCTTAAATTGTTTTTGAATAGTACTATTAATGAGCAGTATTGTTGTATTAAACCTGTCTTCCATTTTATATTTCTGCTCTTCTGATAACTCTACATAGAACATTCCTGTATGGACCATCTAAATACCTCCTTTTTTCTATTGACGGGAAAAGTAAAAAGCTTATATAGCAATACTTACACTGCTATTTCGAGGATTTTTTTCCCTGAAAGTGAATAAATTTATTACCTCTTCAACACCATTGATAATGGCATTTCATCTTTATTTAGATTAAGTGTTCAATATTATTGCTCCAATAAAAAAACACTGTATTCCCTTATACAGTGGCTCTCATAAAAATATTCAAGATGTCATACATTTGTATGTTTGACCTAAGGTTTATGCATATGTAAATTCATTATTTCAATGTATATAAGAATAATTTTTTTTAGATATCTATAATAAATAAACATTATAAAAGTACTGAAAGGGGCGATATTATTTATGAATGAAAAAGAATTCTTTGAAATAAATACTGAAGAAAGAGTGAAAATAATAAATGCAATGTTAGAAGAGGAATCGAGTAAGCCACTTGAAAGTGTTGCAAAAAGAATTGGAGTTAAATATTCTACTTTTACTAAAGAAATGCAAAAGGACAATTATGTTTATATTCAACGAAAAAATAAGTATTTTAAATTCTACGACGAAGAAGAACTGGCCACATCTACTCATTCAATTAACGAATTCGAAAGAGAATTGAATTTCCTAAAGAATAACTTGGATTCCGTAAAATTATTAATTCAGAAAGAACATAAAAAATTATTAATTTTAGATGAAGACGTGTATAAGAAAACTCATAAACATATTACAAAAACTATTAAAATTAAAGAAGACATCTATTACATGTTTAATCAAATGTGCGAAGACCAGTTTTCCCATTACAAAATACAAGACCTCTTTGCACAATCCTTGTTAGAGTTTTGTAAAAAATATTCAAATTCCTAAGACATTAGTAAAAAACTAATGTCTTTTTACATTTAAAAAATAGATACAAGGGTCAGACAAGGTACGACCATTTTATTATTCCCTCTACTTTTAATATTCCTTAAACTTATTAACAAATATGATTAATGCCTCTTATCTCAAGAGTTGAAAAAGAGGTCAAACAGGGTACGACCATTTTACTATTTATCAAACTTTCAATACCGATTAAACTTACAACAAATGGAATTGATATCTTTTATCTCAATAATTGAAACAAAGATCGGGACAGGGTGAAGCATTCTTCTATTTATCTAAGTTTCTATAGGTAACATTATTAAATTGATATTAATAGATTTTATTTCCGTACACTAAACAGAATTTCACCAATAAATATCAGGAGGAATATACATGAATATTGAACGAGTATTTAACACAAAAAATGATATAAAAATGGAGAATATCATTAATTCTATTATTAATGATAAAATTGACAAAATTATTGAGAGTCATTACGCTTTCAATAAGGTGAACTCTACTACATCCACTAAAAAGGGAAGTGATGTAGCATGAAGTGTGCTGTATATATTAGGGTTTCAACAGATAAAGAAGAACAAAAACTATCATTAACCAATCAGCGAGACCTTTTTATCAAATACATATCTGAAAAAGGCTGGGACATTCATGAATTTTATGTGGATGTCGAAACTGGAACCACTGATAAACGTGAACAGTTACAACGACTTATTGCAGATGCCAAAGAAAAGAAATTTGATGTCATTTTAGCAAAAGAACTATCTCGTTTAGCTCGAAACGGGGGACTATCTTATCAAATACGAGACCTTGCGGAGCAAAAAGGTATTCACATCATTACTCTTGAAAATGCTATAAATACATTAGAGGGAAATAACAATATGTTCGGTCTGTTTGCTTGGATGTATGAGCAAGAATCTCAAAATGTCAGTAATCGAGTGAAATCAGCATTAAAAACCCGTGCTGAAAAAGGGCTATTTAAAGGCTCAATTCCTCCTTATGGATACTCTCTAATTGATAGAAAACTTTTCATCAAACAAGATGGAACAGCCGATACAGTAAAAAGAATTTTTACATCCTATCTATCAGGAAATGGTTTCGATAAAATTGCCAGGGACTTATATAATGATGGTGTTCCTACACCTTCACAAATTAATGGCAAGTTAAACGCTAATGACAAATGGCAAGGCTCAACAATTAGGCTTATACTAACCAATCCTAATTATACAGGGGACTTAGTCCAAGGACGTTCTACAACTAAAAGCGTAACAAGTAAAGTTCGTGAGTTTCTACACAAAGAGCAATATATTATAGTTCCAAATACTCACGAAGCTATAATTTCTAAAGAAGATTTCGAAGCTGTTCAACTACTTATTGAGAGTCGAAAACGTATTCGACCACAAAGCGAGGCACATTTATTTACAAACACATTATACTGCCATGAATGTGGAAAAGGCATGCATTTCAAAAACACCAGAAAAGGATATGTCTGCGGAAGTTTCAATCGACATGGGAAAAAAGCATGTACCCCACACTTCATTAAGGAGTCCGAACTAACACTCTTAGTACTAAACGAGTTCGAGTCATTATCTTCCATATTAAAAAATGATTCTTTCATTCCTATGTTAGAAAGCAAGCTAAAAGCTAAAAAACAAAAAATCAATCATGACATAAGTAAATACACTAAAGAAATAGAGACGTTAAAAAAGTCAAAAACAAGGACAATTTCTTTATTAGCTGAGGAAATCATTACAAAAGAAGACTACAATGCATTCACTTTAGATACTAATAAACAAATAGGGGCCTTATCTCTAAAAGTAGAAAATCTTATGTCTATTATTGAAATAAGCAATGACCAATTAGCAATAGCTGAAATGAAAAAACAACTTGATTCTGTTACTTTATTCAATGAATTAACCCCCACAATCTTACATCGATTAATTGATAAGATTGAAATAAAAGCATGTGGAACACCGAGAATCCATTATCGATTCTCGGTTCCACTGTTTACTCTTTAACTCTCTTCAGCCACGCACAGCATTCTACGTGCGTAGTATGCGGGAACATATCAACAGGTTGTACTTCCTGTGTTTTATATCCGCCTTCTTCTAGTACTTTTAAATCACGTGCTAATGTTGCTGGGTTACATGATACGTATACGACACGCTTTGGCTTCATGTCGATGATTGTGTTTAGTAATGCTTCGTCACAGCCTTTACGCGGTGGGTCTACGACCATTGTGTCGGCGATTACGCCTTCTTTGTACCATTTTGGAATGACTACTTCTGCTTCTCCTACGCCAAATTCAGCGTTTGTCATGTTGTTTAGTGCTGCGTTTCGGTTTGCGTCTTCGATTGCTTCTGGGACGATTTCAACGCCGTACACTTTTTTCGCTTTTTGTGCTAGGAATAAGGAGATTGATCCAATTCCGCAATAGGCATCAATTACTGTTTCGTTACCATTTAATTTTGCGTATTCTAACGTTTTATCGTATAGCACTTTCGTTTGTTCTGGGTTTACTTGATAGAATGAACGTGCTGAAATCGCAAATTTAATGTCACCGATAAAGTCATAAATATATTCTGATCCGTACAGTACTGTCGTTTTATCTCCGAAAATAACGTTTGTACGTTTCGTGTTTACGTTTTGAACGATTGATTTTACTTCTGGGAATTTCGCTGCGATTTCTTCAATGATTGCTTCTTTATTTGGCAATTCAGCTGTACGTGTAATGAAGACAAGCATAATTTCCCCTGTTACTTGTCCGTAGCGAGCCATTACGTGGCGAAGTGTTCCTTTGTTACGCTCTTCATTGTAAGCCGAAATACCGTGCTTTTCACAAATACGTTTTACTTCTTGAATTAATGTATCGTTTTCTTCCGCCTGAATTAAGCATGATTCCATATTAATGATGTCATGCGTTCCTTGACGATAGAAACCAGCTACAAGTCCACCTTCACGTTCTCCAATTGGCACTTGTGCTTTATTGCGGTATACCCACGGGTTTTTCATGCCAAGTACAGGATGAACAGGAACATCACTTAATCCACCGATGCGCTGCATAACGTCACGTACTTGTTTTTCTTTCGCTTTTAATTGTCCTTCATATGTTAAGTGCTGAAGTTGACAACCTCCGCACTCGTTGTACACGGGGCATTCTGCATCTTTACGATATGGACTTTCTTGATGAAGCTTCATTAAACGACCGAACGCGAAGTTTTTCTTCACTTTAATAATTTTAATTTGCGCTTCTTCACCTGGTAATCCGTTTTTTACGAAAATAGGATATCCCTTCACTTTCGCAACACCGGCACCATCATGTGTTAAATCTTCAAACACTACATCTATAAACTCGTTTTTTTCAACTGGTGGCGTCATTTTTATACTCATTTTCCGACCTCTCTTTTTCATAACACTGCGTTACATTTTATCATACTTATATGGTCTATTTCTATTGGAAGAAAAAAAGCTATTGACGATAGTTCTCTAGTAATGTTACGCTACTACTAATTTAATACGGACGATGTTACCTCATATATAGTCGATAATATGGATCGAGAGTTTCTACCCGGCAACCTTAAATTGCTGGACTATGGGGAAAACTAATGAATATTAGCCTATGTATAAAAAAGACTCCTATTGATTAGCTTTCTCTCATAGATGAAAGTGAATCCATAGGGTCTTTTTTTTATTTTTCAAAAAGGTCAGACATCTTACGTATGACATGAAACTTCCATTACTTTATTTTTAGTAATATAACGAGCGTTTTATGTAAAAACTTTATACGAACTTCTGAAAGGGGCAACTACATGCAATATGTAATGAGCATTATCGGTATTCTTGTCGTTTTAGGTTTATGCTTTGCTTTGTCAAACAACAAAAGTAAAATCAACTTCCGTGCAATTGCTATTATGATTGGTTTCCAAATTTTAATCGGTTGGTTTATGTTTGGCACAAAAATTGGTCAACAAATTATCATCTTCATTAGTAAAGTTTTCAACAAACTAATTAAACTCGGTACGACAGGTGTCGATTTTCTCTTTAATGGAATTCAAAGAGATTTTGTCTTTTTCTTAAATGTATTATTAATTATCGTATTTTTCTCAGCACTACTTTCTATCTTTAGTTATTTAGGTGTTTTACCATTCATCGTTCGCGTTGTCGGCGGTGCAATTTCAAAAATTACTGGTTTACCACGCGTTGAATCATTCCACGCAGTAAACTCTGTATTCTTCGGTTCAAGTGAAGCGTTAATCGTTATTAAAAACGATTTACAGCATTTTAATAAAAACCGTATGTTTATCATTTGTTGTTCTGCGATGAGCTCAGTTTCTGCTTCTGTTACAGCATCATACGTAATGATGTTAGATGCGAAATATGTACTAGCAGCTCTTCCACTAAACTTATTCTCAAGCTTAATCGTTTGTTCGTTATTAACACCAGTTGATACGAAAAAGGAAGATGAAGTGATTCAAAAATTTGATAGAACTCTATTCGGAGACAGCTTTATCGGCGCTATGATTAACGGTGCGCTTGATGGTTTAAAAGTAGCTGGTATCGTTGCCGCATTAATGATCGCCTTTATCGGTGTTATGGAAGTTGTAAACTATGTAATCAGCGCTGCTTCAGGTGCAATGGGATATGCTGTTACTTTACAACAAATCTTCGGTTATATACTTGCTCCATTCGCATTCTTAATGGGTATCCCAACTCATGATATTATCCCAGCTGGTGGTATTATGGGTACGAAGATTGTATTAAACGAGTTTGTAGCAATCCTTGATTTAAAAGGCGCTGCCGCAACATTAGATCCACGTACAGTTGGAATCGTTACTGTATTCTTAATTAGCTTCGCAAGTATTAGCCAAATTGGTGCAATCGTTGGTACAATCCGTGCCCTTTCTGAAAAGCAAGGAAGCATCGTATCAAAATTCGGTTGGAAAATGCTATTTGCATCAACACTTGCTTCTATTTTATCTGCAACAATCGCTGGATTGTTTATTTAATAAAAAATCACCTTCGCTTAGACAGCAAGGTGATTTTTTTATTATCATCATTTAAGAAACTGAAGAAAACTCTAATGCCTCTTCCTTATTAATAATTTCTCCCTTATATTCACCTTTCACCGAAATATCAATAATTGATTTATTTCCTGTTTCCATTTTCCCTAAAGAAAACATATATATTAAGTCATCTTTTTTTAACATCCATTGTTTTCCGTGCCAAGGACCAGTTAACTTCTGTTCTGGCGATGCCAGTATTTCTCCAAAATATTCACATTCGCCTAGAGATGTTTTTACTGTATTCTTCTCCGTATCAATAACTATATATTTAAGAAGTTTTATACTTTCACTTGAAAAAATCTCTACTTCATGGTCACTTTTTTTCTTGAATTTCAGCTTTCCATCCTTTGTATTAACCAATTTACTTTGATCAATTGCATTTAGTACAAACTCATACTCTTCTTTTGTAACACCGAAATTAGGATGATATGGAAAACTTTTTTTCTCTGCATGCTCTTCTACGTATTTTAAATACCATTCCATATTATTCACTAGATGCTCTCTCATTCTTTGACCAATATTCCCTACCTTTTTAAGAGCATCTGGATCCATCTCTAATGTCATAATATCCGCCGTCACTTCCGCATTCATAAGATGCGGCGGAATATACTCTTCCACACTATTCGCTTTACTCGTTTCACTTTGACAACCGACTATGAATAGCGATATGAGAAGGATATATACTATTTTTTTATATTTCATTTCTATTCTCCACTCCATACATCATTCTTACTTAAATTTATAGCGGTTTTATTATAGTCCAAAACCCTTATATTTTAATATAAACTACTCTACATATGCAAAATTACATATTAATAAACCTTTCTCTTACTTTAAAATTAACTTAAATCTTTTACCAAAATATACAAATTACAAATGAACAATGTTATAATTTGTAAAAAAATATTGGAGGATATTATGAAAGCTCACGCCCTTTTCGACTTCTTACACTTACTAGTTTTAAGCATGAAAAGCTATTATGTATGGGGAATGCCAATCTATGTATTCATTATCCCTCTTATTTTTGTAGTAGGTTATATCATTATCAAATCAAATAAGAAACGCAAGAATACCTCTATTCAAAGTCACTAACCTACCATTCACCTAAAAATGATATGATGAACAAGGGTATATCCCCACCTCTCTTATAGCGGTGGGGATTTTAATGTAAGCATGCAACATAATACACAATAGAAGGTGATTTTATGAGAAAATACGCAGCGATTGCTTTATGTACATCTGCTATTCTAGTAGGCTGTAATACTAGCAATGTAAGCCAAGAACCTAAAAAGAGGTCAAAAAACAAGAAGAGATGGTGCGGGAACAAGGTAAAATTTCTTATAATCCAATTACGCACGAATCTACAAACGCCAATATTCATATTACAGACATAAAAGATTCTTTAACCGAAGTACAATATAAAATTTGGCGTACTGCTGATGGAAAAGAAAGTGCTAAATCTTTTTCTTCTAAAGAGAAAGATCAACAATTTACACTTCCCTTTGATATAAAAGAATTTGAAGGAAAACGCGGTGAATACCAAATTGAAGCAACAGGAACAACAGAGGGTGGAAAAGCTATTCCACTTACGAAATCTACTATTACTTTCGAGCAAAAAGTTCCTGTTCTTATGTACCACGCAATTGATGATTATCATGGACAAGGTATTAAAGATTTATTCGTATCGCCTGCTAACTTTGAAGCACAAATGAAGTATTTAAAAGAAAATGGTTATACTTTGTTAACGTTTGAACGCTGGGGCGATATAAATAAAGTAAACAAGCCTATCTTCGTTACATTTGATGACGGTATGAAAAATAATATGAATGCATTTCATGTTTTACAAAAACTAAAAGACGATACATTTAAACCAGCGGCAACAGAATATATGATTGTTGATAACGTTGATGTAGAAGGCGCCCTTTCTACATCTGAAATAAAAAAAATGGTTGATTCAGGTATTTTTTCTGTACAATCTCACACAGCAACACACGCAGACTTGCCGAAAATTACAAACTATGATGAAGAGTTAAAAGGATCAAAAGAAAAGCTAGAAAAAATAACAGGTAAGCCTGTTATCGCAATTGCTTATCCATTCGGTCATGTAGATGATAAAGTTGTCGCAGAGACAAAGAAATATTATCAATTTGCAACGACAACGAAACCTGGGCAGTTCATTACGAAAGGTGAACCAGATGAGTTGTTAAAGATGAAGCGTGTTCGTATACATCATACAACTACTGTGGAGCAATTCGCCTCTTCCATTAAATAAATGTGAGAGCTCAATACATTTTGAGCTCTCTTTTTACGTTATATTTATATATATTTTTAGAATTTTCTTGTATTATATATAGTAAGAAATCTTTCAAACTAAAGGAGATTATACATATGTCATTTGAACAAACGTTAGAGAAGTATGCTGCCCTTGCAGTCAATGTTGGTGTTAATATTCAGCCCGGACAAACTTTATCAATTAGTGCACCTCTTGAGGCTGTACAGTTTGTACGCCTCGTTACAGAAAAAGCATATCAATCTGGTGCAAAACACGTATATGTTGATTGGAATGATGAGACGTTAACACGCTTAAAGTTCGATCTAGCTCCTGAAGAAGCTTTCTCTGAATTCCCTTCTTGGAAAGCACATGCTCGTGAAGAATTAGCAAAAGAAGGCGCTGCATTTATGTCCATCTATGCAGAGAATCCTGATCTATTAAAAGGTGTAGAACCAAAGAAAATTGCAACGGCTCATAAAGTAGCTGGAGAAGCGATGAAAGTATACCGTGATTATGTACAAGCAGATAAAGTGAGCTGGTGCGTAATTTCTGTTCCTACGAAAGAATGGGCTGCAAAAGTATTCCCTGACGTAGCGCCAGAAGAACAAGAAGCAAAACTATGGGATGCTATCTTCAAAGCTACTCGTGCTGATTTAGAAAATCCTGTGGAAGCATGGAAAGAACATGATGAAACGCTACATACAAAAGTTGATTACTTAAACGAAAAACATTATACAGCTCTTCACTATACAGGTCCTGGAACAGACTTAACAATTGAACTTCCAGAAAAGCATGTATGGGCTGGTGCTGGTAGCTTAAATGAAAAGAACGTAGCATTTATGGCTAACATTCCAACTGAAGAAGTATTTACAATGCCTCTTAAAACAGGTGTGAACGGCCAAGTATCTAGCACAAAACCGTTAGCATTTGCAGGTAACATTATCGATAACTTCACGTTAACATTTGAAAACGGACGTATCGTAGACTATAAAGCTGAATCTGGTGAGGAAGCTTTAAAACATTTAGTGGAAACAGATGAAGGTTCTCACTTCTTAGGCGAAGTAGCTTTAGTACCTCATGATTCACCAATTTCAAACACAAATATTTTATTCTACAATACGCTATTTGATGAAAATGCATCTTGCCACCTTGCAATCGGAAATGCTTATGCATTTAACTTAGTTGGCGGAAAAAAAATGTCTAAAGAAGAACTTGCTGAAAATGGCGCAAACGCTAGTATTACACACGAAGACTTCATGATTGGATCAGCTGAGCTTGATATCGACGGCATTACAGCTGATGGAAGACATGAGCCGATCTTCCGTAAAGGTAACTGGGCGTTTTAATAAAAATAAAAGGCTATCTTCCACGCCGGAAGATAGCCTTTTATGATGCCGATGACACTTTCAATCCAATTACTCCTAAAACAATAAATAAAATGCAAAATGCTTGGAATAAATTAATATGCTCTTTAAAAAAGTACACACTAATAATCGTAATAAGAAGGGTCCCTAAGCCCGACCAAATCGCATAAGCAATACTTAAGTTAATCTTCTTTACGACGATAGCAAATATACTGAAACAAATACCGTAAAAGACAAAAATAAGTACACTTGGAACAAGCTTTGTTAAACCGTTCGATAACTTCATCGCAATCGTTCCAGCTACTTCAAAAATAATTGTTACGAGTAATAATAGCCAATATACCATACTAGAATCTCCTTCTCTGTTACCTTATAGAGATTCTAGTATACTACTTATAGTCCTAACGAAATATATTTAATTTCTAAATATTCCTCGATACCGAAATGGCCTCCTTCACGGCCGATACCACTTTCTTTAAAGCCCCCAAATGGTGCTTGTGCAACTGATGGAAGGCCATCGTTTAAGCCGATAATTCCGTACTCTAACGCTTCACTAATTTGGAATGCTTGACTAATATCTTTTGTGAAAATATAAGCAGCCAAGCCATATGGTGTATTATTTGCTCGTTCGATTACTTCTTCAACTGTTTTAAATTTCGCAACTGGTGCAACCGGTCCAAATGTTTCTTCATTCATACAAAGCATCGTGTCATTTGCCAATCCAATTACCGTTGGCTGAATGAAATAACCATCTAACTCTGCAAATTTATGGCCTCCGTATAAAACTTCTCCGCCCTTTTGAATTGCATCTTCAATATGTTCTTGTACTTTCGAAACTGCATTCGCATCAATAAGTGGACCTACAGTTGTTCCTTCGCCGAATCCATCTCCGACTTTCAGCTGCTCTACAGCTGTTGTGAACTTCCCTGCAAATTCTTCATACACTTCTTCTTGAACAAAGATGCGGTTTGTACATATACACGTTTGTCCTGCGTTACGGAATTTCGAACCAATTACCGCTTCTACCGCCTTATCTAAATCAGCATCATTCATAACAATAAATGGAGCGTGACCACCTAATTCAAGCGAAACCTTTTTCATCGTTTGCGCAGCGCTAGCCATTAATTTTTTTCCAATTTCAGTTGATCCTGTAAAGGAAACTTTTCGAACACGCTCATCTTCCATCCACGTATCAGCAATTGCTTTTGCACTACCTGTTACAATATTTATTACACCTTTTGGAATATCTGCTTCATGTGCTAATTCAACTAACTTCAATGCAGTTAATGGCGTTTGACTCGCTGGTTTCACAACTGCCGTACAGCCTGCTGCAAGTGCTGGAGCTACCTTTCTCGTAATCATAGCAGCCGGGAAATTCCAAGGCGTAATAGCTGCCATAACCCCAACTGGTTGCTTCATAACTAAAATACGCTTATTCGGATGAGAAGCAGGAATCATTTCACCGTATATTCTCTTTCCTTCTTCTGCGTACCATTCAACAAAACTATTTGCATAATTCACTTCACCAAGTGCTTCTGCAAACGGCTTCCCTTGCTCTCTCGTCATGATTGCTGCAATTTCTTCTTTATTTTCATCAATGAGCGTGAACCATTTTTTTAACTTTACTGCGCGATCCGCTGCCGTTAATTTTGACCATAATTTAAAAGCCTCATGTGCAGCATCAACTGCTTGCTTTGCCTCTGTAATCCCGCCCTTTGGTACAGTTGCAAATACTTCCTTTGTCGCTGGATTATTCACTTCGATTTGTTCTTGCAGTGTAATCCACTCACCATTTATATACATCGCTTTTTTATCTAAGTTTACGAACGTCGCTTTTTTATCCAATGTTTTCTTCCTCCTCTATGAACTTCTTAATCTTCCTAGTGGCAGCAGATTGACTTATTTGCAAAAACTCAGCCACTTTATAACTTGATCCATACGTTTTATACGCTTTAAGAATAATATTTCTTTCTACCTCTTCCAGCATTCTATAAAGACTTTGTCCGGATTGTTCAACTGTGGCCTCTTGCATAGATAGTGGCAAATCTTCTACCGTTACAAAATCATCTGCAGTGATAACAATTCGTTCAATTACATTTTCAATCTCTCTATTATTTCCTTCCCAAGGATACCCTACAAACATTTGTAACGTACTAGGAGCTAACTTTACATCACGTCCGTACTTTTTATTAAAATGCTGTAAATAATGATAGATGAGCGGCAAAATGTCTTCTGTTCTCTCCCGAAGTGGCGGAATTGAAATTGGAATGACATTCAGACGATAGTATAAATCTTTCCGGAATGTTCCTTGTTTCACCATCGTACTTAAATCTCTATTTGTTGCCGCTACAATTCTAACGTCCACCTTTTTTAATTCTCTTCCGCCTATAGGACGAAACGTTTTTTCTTGCAATACTTGCAAAAGCTTCGCTTGAATTTCAAGCGGCATTTCACCAATTTCATCTAAGAAAAGAGTTCCTTTATGCGCTGATTCTAATAGCCCCTTTTTCCCTTCACGATTTGCCCCTGTAAAAGACCCACCTGAATATCCAAAAAGCTCAGATTCGATTAAATTCGTCGGCAATGCCGCACAATTAATTTCATAGAAACTTTCATTCTTCCGGTGACTCACTTCATGCAAATGGCGTACTAATCGGCTTTTCCCCACTCCAGTCTCACCTAATACGAGAACAGTACTATCTACTACTGATACTTTTTTTATTGTTTCGATTATTTTTTGCATAGCAATACTTTTAAAAATAAGTCCTTCGTGTTCATATGTTTCTCTTAATTCTTTTTTATATGTTTTTAACTGATTATCCATTTCCTCTACCTTTTGACGTAATTGATAGAGTTCTGTAAGATCACGAGAATAACTAATCACTCTTCTTAAATTTCCCTCATCATCAAAAACAGGCCTTGTACGAACATGCAAATACTCTCCTGATTTCGTTGTTTGAACAAGTTCAACTGGCCTTTTCTTTTCAATTACTTCTAACGTTGCAGACGGATAAAAAATCCCTTCTTTTTGTAGTTCTTTTACATGCTTTCCTACTAATTCCTTAGCAGAGAGCTGGTAATGTCTTTCACACATGCTATTTACACGTACAACGATTCCTTTATCATCCGTAACAAAAATTTCGTCAAATGCATATTCAAATACATCTTGTAAATCCATCAACACTCGTTCCTTTTCTGCAACCATCCTAGCCACCCCTTACTTTAAATCCATCGATTCACTTCACTACCTTTATTATAAAGTGAATTTTCTGCATTTTATATAGAGTAAGCTAGAATGTTTTCAATTTGTTATTTATACAAATCTATTTATATTTTTTCAACACATAATTCGCTGCCTTGAAAAATACAGAATGCCATCGCAACCACACCCTCACTTTGTTTTAGCTTGGCATGGGTCAGGAAAAGGGGCTGACCGATTCTATGCATGGCCAGATGCTCTCTTTCGCCTAAAAAGAAAAGCTTTATGCCCTTTTTTAAGTTATCCCAATTCTTTATACACGAGCGATATTTGCTTGCTCATAACAAGCTTGCAATGATTCTTCAATTATTGTTAAACCTTCCTCAAGTTGCTCATCTGTAATCACTAATGGCATTAAAACACGAATAACATTTCCATATGTTCCTGCTGATAGTAGAAGTAATCCATGCTTATTTGCCTCTGCACATAAATTAGACGCTAATGTTTTATCAGGCGCTTTCGTTTTGCGATCTTGAACGAGCTCGAATGCACACATTGCCCCTAAGCCGCGCACATCACCGATGCAATTATATTTGTTTTTCATCTCTTGGAATCGGTTCATTACGACTTTCCCTACTTCTATCGCTCTATCATTTAATTTCTCTTTTTCTATTACATCAAGCACAGCTAATGCAGCCGCACATCCCAGTGGGCTTCCTGCATATGTTCCGCCCAGTTCTCCCGGTGCAGACTCATTCATAATTTCTTTACGTCCAATCACGCCACTTATCGGTACACCAGCACCTAATGATTTAGATACCGTAATTAAGTCTGGAACGACATCATAATGATCAATTGCAAAGTATTTTCCGGTACGACTAAAGCCTGTTTGAATTTCATCAGCTACAAATAAAATACCGTGCTCTGAACAAATGCTGCGTACTTCTTGAACGAATTTCTTACTTGGAACGATAAATCCGCCTTCCCCTTGAACAGGTTCCATTACAACTGCTGCAATTGTTTCTGGTGCTACTTCTGATATGAAGAAGTTCTTAAACTCTTCAATGATAAAGTCATCATACTGCTCTTCTGTTAAACCTTCTGGGCGACGGTATTCATATGGGAATGGCGCTTTATATACTTCTGGAGCAAATGGGCCAAATCCAAATTTATATGGTTTTACTTTACTTGTCATCGTCATTGTCATTAATGTACGCCCATGAAATCCTTTAGAAAATGCGATAATTCCAGGTCTCTTCGTATATTTACGAGCAATCTTCACTGCATTTTCAACCGCTTCTGCCCCACTATTTAAAAACAGCACTTGTTTATCGAAATTACCTGGCGCTAATGCGGCAAGCTTTTCTGCCAATTCAATATACGGCTCATACATCATCACATTAAATCCAGTATGAATATATTGATCTACTTGTTTATGAAGCGCTTCTTTAACAGCTGGATGACAGTGTCCTACATTAATTGTCCCAATTGCTCCTGCGAAATCAATGTACTGATTTCCATCCACATCTGTTACGAGTGCACCATTTGCAGACTGTACAAATGTTGGAATACCATTACTTACTCCTTTTGGTACTATATTTTGGCGGCGTTCTAATAAAGACGCTGCTCTCGGTCCTGGAATTTGTTCATTTACTTTAGCAAATTTTTTTGTGTTCATTGTGTACCCCATCCTTTTCTATACAATGTTTTCTCTTTATATTGCAAGATGTATGCCAACTTCCACTTTCTAGTATTCATCCCATTCTCTTACTATCTCGGCATAAAAAAATAAGTCTATAAAGACTCATATAGAGTCTTTATAGACTTATTCATTTATACATTAGACTTTCCTTGTTCCCAAATAAACTCACCTGAATGAGAAATTAAATCTTCAACAGATTGTAATACTAAATCTGCAAGTGGTTCTAACGTTTGACGATCACCCGTACCAGATAGTACGCCAATCGCATAACAGTCGCCACCATTTTTCGCTAAATGTAAATCCGTCGGTGTATCCCCGATGACTGCTACTTCACATGTCTCTAAATTAAATCTCTCACAAAACGATTCTACAATTTTTTTATCTGGCTTCTGTGCTGGAAATGTATCTGAAGCTATAACACAATCAAAAAAAGCTTCCAATTGATATTGCTTTAAAAATAATTCTGTCGGCGCGAAATCATCAGCTGTAACGACACCTAGAATAAACCCTCTATCCTTTAACGCTTGTAAAACTTTCGGTAAATCTGCCGTCATTCTCATATGTGAACGATGCTCGTACATAAGAGCAAACAACTTTTCACTCACCCATTGATGCATCTCTTCTTCTCTAGATGATGCAATATACTTACAAAGCCCCTTGGCCACATCAAGACTCGTTCCAGCAGCGAGCGCACTACGCGGGTGAACAAATGCTCCATCTACGCCAATCTCTTTTAATAAAGCCTGCTGCATTGACTGTGGGAGTTGATATAATTTTATACATTCAGCGACAAGCTCTTCAGCTACTTTTATCCAAATTGAATGAAAATCCATTAATGTCCCGTCTTTATCAAATAATATTGCTTTTACCTTCTCCATAGCATCCTACCTCTCATTTCTTATCTCTTCCAGTGTATCAATAAAATATGGATATAAAATAAACGGATTGTAAAAATACCATAAAAATCAAACTAACTTACAATTTACAATTCATCTGCACATAGAGAAACTTTAATCAGTGGGGGAATCTTATTACTCGCAAATAGTGAGGTGAAAGCAAAAAAAAGATGCCTTTACAGGGCATCCTCTTGATGTTCAGGAACAAATAGTTCCAGACAATGATATATATTTTCAAATTCCATTGGTGCATCTCCGCCATATTCACCATCTAAGTTGATCATTAATTTATCAGGTGAATGCACTTTAATACGATTCGCTTGTGTATATAGTACTTTCGGATTGTTAATATGTTCCCCACGCTGCGCTTGTGTTGCTGCTTTAATTAAATCAGCGATAGAACCTTTTTTGAGTACTAATAAATCAAATAATCCATCGTTAATAGATGCATATGGTGCTACTTTTTCGAATCCACCAACTGAACGAGTATTCGTAATTAAAAACATCGTAATTTCTTCTTGTAGCAACTTCCCATCATACTCAATTTCAACATATGTTGGATGTAATGATGGTAACATTTCGATTCCTTTTAAATAGTAAGCAAGTTGGCCTAATACCGTTTTTAGCTTGCTTGGTACTTCATATGTTAATTCTGTAATACGGCCGCCACCAGCGATATTAATGAAATATGTATCATTTGCTCTACCAAGATCTAACGGTACCGTTGTTCCTTCACAAATAATATCCGCAGCCTCTTCAATAACACGAGGTACACCGATCGCACGCGCAAAATCATTTGTCGTTCCAACTGGAATAATTCCAAACTTTGGACGATGCTCATGTCCTACTAAACCGTTCACTACTTCATTTAACGTACCATCACCACCAGCTGCGATAACAACATCAAACTTACGATCCGCAGCTTGCCTCGCTGCCACAGTCGCATCTCCAGGACCAGTTGTCGCATGACAAGACGCTTCATATCCAGCTTGTTCTAATTTTTGTAATACTTCTGGTAAGCTCTTCTTAAATAGCTCGCGCCCAGAAGTAGGATTATAAATAATTCTTGCTCGCTTCATCATTTATTAGCACAGGAAATTCCTTATTCATTGAAAAACGAATACACCGAACCCTTATTCAGTATCCCTATGCTTACCTCCTCTCATCTTCCTATCCTTCTTTAATTCCGCTCAAACAGGCAGTAAGAACCCGATTCGTGTGGCCCATCAAAAGTAACTATTCACTCCTGATAGTTTTGCTTTATTTAACCAAGAAATTTATCCCGCTATTTACGGGCAGTAAAACTCTCACATCAATTTACATATAATGAATAATAATTATCTATTATTTCATGAGATGAAAAAACTCTCTATGTCTAGATTTATCATTATTCCCACCTTTTTGCAACTATCATACCATAGTTGCTATACAAACATTTTTTCACTTTTGACAGTTAATCAAACGTTTGTTTAAATTATTTTTCACCATTTAAACAAACGTTTGTTTAAATTATTTTTCACCATTTAAACAAACGTTTGATTAACTCAGAAAAAACACCCAAATACGGGTGTTTTTTCTGTTTAATCTTTAAGAACCTATACTATTTTAGCGTTCAAAAATAAGAATTCTTCTCTTTTTTTAGCGCTTATTAATCTCTTCAAGTAAGATTTTATTAACAAGCGGTGGATTTGCTTGTCCTTTTGTAGCTTTCATAATTTGACCAACTAAGAAGCCAATTGCACGGTCTTTACCGTTTTTAAAGTCTTCAATAGATTGCTCATTATTATCAAGAATTTCTGTTACAACCTTACGAAGTGTTCCTTCGTCAGAAATTTGAACCAGACCTTTCGCTTTAACGATTTCTTCTGGGTCTCCACCTTTTTCAATTAATTCATTAAATACTTTCTTCGCGATTTTAGAAGAAATTGTACCTTTTTCAATTAATTGAACCATTTTAGCTAAGCCAGCTGGCGTTAATGCAACGTCTTTTAATTCTTTTTGTTGTTTGTTTAAGTATGCAAGTACTTCACCCATTAACCAGTTTGATGTTAATTTCGCATCAGCACCGTCTGCAACTGTTGCTTCAAAGAAATCAGACATCTCTTTCGTTAATGTCAATACATGCGCATCATAAGCTGGTAAGCCAACTTCTTCAACATAGCGAGCTTTACGTGCATCTGGAAGTTCTGGAATAGAAGCACGAATTTTTTCTTTCCACTCATCGTCGATGTAAAGTTCAACTAAGTCTGGCTCTGGGAAGTAACGGTAATCGTCAGATCCTTCTTTTATACGCATTAAGATTGTTTTCTTCGTTGCTTCGTCATAACGACGTGTTTCTTGTTGGATGATACCACCAGATAATAATTCTTTTTCTTGGCGCACTTGCTCATGCTCAAGACCTTTTTGCACGTAAGTGAAAGAGTTTAAGTTTTTCAGTTCTGCTTTTGTACCGAACTTCTCTTGTCCAACTGGACGAAGTGAAATATTCGCATCACAACGAAGAGAACCTTCTTCCATCTTACAATCAGATACACCTGTATATTGAATGATTGATTTTAACTTCTCTAAGTACGCATATGCTTCTTCTGGAGTACGCATATCTGGCTCAGATACGATCTCGATTAAAGGCATACCTTGACGGTTGTAGTCTACTAATGAACCGTCAGCTGCATGCGTTGATTTACCAGCATCTTCTTCTAAATGAAGACGTGTAATACCGATACGTTTCTTTTTACCGTCTACTTCGATTTCAATCCAACCATTTTCACCAATTGGCTTATCAAATTGAGAGATTTGGTAAGCTTTCGGATTATCTGGGTAGAAATAATTTTTACGGTCGAACTTCGTTTCCGTTGCGATTTCACAGTTTAATGCCATTGCAGCTTTCATTGCAAAGTTAACCGCTTCCTTATTTAAAGTAGGAAGTACCCCTGGGTATCCTAAGTCAATTACACTTGTTTGTGTATTTGGCTCCGCTCCGAATTCTGTTGGACTCGCAGAGAAAATTTTCGAATTTGTTTTTAACTCAACGTGAACCTCTAAACCAATAATTGTTTCTAAATTCATCTATGCTCGCCTCCTTACAGACTTGCTTTTTTTGTATGATAGTCTGTTGCTTGCTCAAACGCATGTGCAACGCGGTAAATCGTCGTTTCATCGAAGTGTTTACCAATGATTTGTAGACCAAGTGGCATGTTGTTAGCACCGAATCCACATGGAACAGAAATCGCTGGAACACCCGCTAAGTTTACTGGAATTGTTAAAATGTCATTTGCATACATTGTCATTGGATCGTCCACTTTTTCGCCCACTTTAAATGCTGGAGTTGGCGTTGTTGGTCCAATAATAACATCGTAGTTAGCAAATACATTTTCAAAGTCATTTTTAATTAATGTACGTACTTGTTGTGCTTTTTTGTAATATGCATCATAGTAACCAGAGCTAAGAGCAAATGTACCAAGCATAATACGACGTTTTACTTCATCACCGAAACCTTCGCTACGTGTGTTTTTGTAAAGATCTAATAAGTTATTTACATTATCAGAACGAACACCGTAACGTACGCCATCAAAGCGTGAAAGGTTCGCAGATGCTTCAGAAGAAGATAATAAGTAATACGTTGCTAGAGCGTATTTAGAGTGCGGAAGAGATACTTCCTCCCAAGTTGCGCCCATACCTTCTAATACTTTTAAAGCAGCTAGTACTGACTCACGAGCTTCTTCGCCAACACCTTCGCCTAAGTATTCTTTCGGTACAGCAATACGTAAACCTTTAACATCACCTGTTAAACCAGCTAAGTAGTTTCCTACTTCAACGTTTGCAGAAGTTGCATCCATACGGTCAATACCTGAAATAGCTTGTAATAAGTATGCATTATCTTCTACTGTACGTGTAATCGGTCCGATTTGGTCAAGTGAAGATGCGAATGCTACTAATCCGTAACGAGATACGCGTCCGTAAGTTGGTTTTAAACCTACAACGCCGCAATATGCAGCTGGCTGACGGATAGAACCACCCGTATCAGAACCTAGAGAGAATAATACTTCTCCTGCTGCTACTGCTGCTGCAGAACCACCACTAGATCCGCCTGGAACGTAGTCTAAGTTCCATGGATTTTTTGTAGCGTAGAAGCCTGAGTTTTCATTTGAAGAACCCATTGCGAACTCGTCCATATTTAATTTACCGATTGTAACTGTGTCAGCAGCTTTTAGCTTTTGTACAACTGTCGCATCGTAAATTGGATCGAAGTTTGCTAATATTTTGCTCGCACAAGTTGTACGAAGACCGTTAGTTACAATGTTATCTTTTACACCAATTGGCATACCGAATAATAAACCATTATCCTCAGCACCAATCTTTGCATCTAATTCTTTCGCTTTCGCGCGTGCATTTTCTTCATCTAATGTAAGAAAAGCTTTTACGTTATCTTCAACATCCGAAATACGTTTGTAAGATTCTTCTACTAAATCCGTAACGGAAATTTCTTTGTTGTTTAACTTCTTATGTAACTCTGATACAGAATGATCAAATAATGACATCGAAATTCCCTCCTCTATTCTAATACTGCTGGAACACGGATTTGATTATCTTTGTGATCCGGTGCATTTTTTAATACTTCTTCTACTGGTAAACCTTTTTCTGGTACATCTTCACGCATAACATTTTTCATAGTTAATACATGAGTTGTTGGTTTTACATCAGTTGTATCTAATTCATTTAACTGTTCTGCAAATGTAACAATTGCATCTAGTTGTTTTTGAAATTTTTCTGCTTCTTGATCAGTAATTGCAAGACGTGCTAAATGTGCTACGTGCTTTACATTCTCAACGGAAATTCTTGACACGGCTAGGCCACCTCCATAATATATCGTTCAATCTACAATACTATTGATGATACCAAATTTTCAGTACTTCAAGCAAGTCAACACACGGCACTTACGGCATTTTTACATAAAAAAAGAAAGGCAGGTGCCTTTCTTTACAATTTACTCTTTATCTAACGATTTATTTTTCGGAAATCTTTCATTATCTTCCTCATTATCACGAATTGTTTTTTGTAATACAAAACAAGACATCGTTAAAAATAATGTTCCGATTAAATAGTACCCTTTTACACTAAGCGTTTCATCTAACGTGTAAATCCCAATTAGCATTCCTGAAAGCGCACAAACAAATGAAGTCCATGCTAAAAACGTGAACGCTTGCGTATTTCGTCTTCTCATCGTTCTCCCCCTCGTTAGCTGCACACCTATTATAGATAAATATATTTATCACAATGGTTTTTTATGTAAAATCATTTTTCTATTTATTAATCTGTCACAAAAAAATTCTATTTTGAAGATAATTTTCTTTCTAATCTGAAAAAACAGTTAAAAACATTGACATTTATTTCAATTCCACATAAAATAAAAACAAATATTACGAACCTCGAAATATACGGGAGTGGAAATAATTGTTACAATATGAACATTTTTTAGACTTACTGCTAGATAACGCCAAGAAACTTTTCTATCCTGAAGAATGGGTAAGTCTTGATTTAACACTTTCCAAGACAGAAGTATTTTGTTTACTTTGGATGGAGCGAAATACGGATATTACAATGACAAAAATTGCTGATCTTCTTGATATACCGATGAGTACAACAACGGGCGTTGTAAATCGCCTTGTAAAAAAGGGATATATTGAACGCTACCGGAATGAAAGCGATCGACGCATTGTATTAATTCGTTTAACAGAAAACGGCGTAATGCTCGTTCAAGAAGTAAAACAAAATGCGGCCCATTACTTTAGCCTAGTGACAGATGCATTGTCAGAAGAAGAAAAAGCATTCTTACTACAAATATTCCAAAAGATCATGAATCACATTGCTACGTCACAGCAAAAAACAGAAGAAAAGGTTTCTACACCTAAAATGAAAAACATTCCGATTGAATAAAGTGAAACTTTAATCAGTGGGGGTTTTTCTCATCCCTCACTGATTATTAGTTGAACCAATCGGGCATTTACGGACAGTTGACCTCCCACCTAATTTGTTTGCTCCATTCGAATTTTTGGGCGGGAGTCTTACTGCCCGTTAATGCGGGATAAGACCCTAGTTGGGTTTTTATTCAATTAAATATTTCGACACTCGTAATATTCGATATTCGAAACAAAGGGGATATTAATGATGAGAATTATTCTGTATACAGGTAAAGGCGGCGTTGGAAAAACTAGCATTTCAGCAGCAACAGCAATCCAAAGTGCAAAACAAGGATTAAAAACATTAGTAATGAGTACAGATCCTGCTCATAGTTTAGGGGATTCATTTGGCATAAAACTATCTTCTGAGCCACTAGAAATTCGCGAAAACTTGTGGGCACAAGAAATTAACACTATTTATGAAATGGAAAAAGGCTGGGGGAAATTGCAGAAATATATTACACTACTCTTCACTTCCAAAGCAGCTGATGATATTACAACAGAAGAATTAACGATGTTCCCTGGTATGGAAGATTTAATTAGCTTACTTCGAGTACTCGATTACTATAAACACAACACTTACGACGTCATCATTATTGATTGCGCACCGACTGGAGAAACTTTAGCAATGCTTAGCTTTCCAGACATGCTCGGCTGGTGGATGGAAAAACTCTTTCCTATTAAAAGGAAGATTTTAAAAGTTGTTCGTCCTGTAGCTCAACCACTTCTTGGTGTCCCCCTTCCAACTGATGATATTATGGACGAATTAACGAATACGCTTGAACAACTTGGAGAAATGAGAGATATTTTATCAAACCGAGAAGTAACGAGTATTCGCGTTGTTGTAAATCCTGAAAAAATGGTCATTAAAGAAGCTCAGCGTAGTTTTACTTATTTAAACTTATACGATTATAACGTAGATGCCATTATGATTAACCGCGTCATCCCTAACACTGTTACCGACCCTTACTTTCAGGCATGGAAAGATACACAAAAGAAATATAAGGCGTTAATTAAAGATAGTTTTCAGCCACTTCCTATTTACGAAGCTCCCATGTTTGAACAAGAAGTTGTTGGTTTACCTATGTTAGAGCGTGTAGGAAATGCTTTATTTAAATCAGACCCCTCTCCTACTGAAGTGAAATTTAATGGCCGCACACAATATGTAAAAAAAGATGGCGATGAGTATATTTTCGTTCTGTCCATTCCCTTCTCAAACAAAAGTGAACTTTCATTAAATCAAAAAGGTGATGAACTTATTATTCGAGCCGGCTCTATGAAGCGAAATATCACCTTACCAAAAACATTAACACACCTTTCTATTCAAGGAGCTAAGTTTGAAGATGATGTACTAAACATTCGGTTTGGAGGTGTAGTACATGCATGATGAATTACTAAGAAAGGTAATTCGTACAAAAATAAAAATCGGTATGCGTATATTAGAAGAGCTACCGAATCCGATTCAGCAATCAGCTAAGCACGCACTAAATATTTTGCAAGAGGAGCTCTCCTCTTATGCTGAAGAACAACCGCAACCTGAGAGTAATTTAAAAAGCATCATAATTGAATAACTATACCCTTGTAGAAAGCCTTTTCTTATAGGCTTTCTATCCCTTTATTGGAGCTGATATAAGTTGATAAAAACATCTTCAACAAGACATTTCACCACTAATACAATCTGGCTAATCCCCCTTCTATTCTTTTTTCATAACCTTGAAGAAGCTTTCCAAATGCCACAATATATCGCTAATCGATTTTCGATCCATTTTATAACTAACAAACAATTTTTCATTGCAATTTCCATATTAACAACCTTCGTCTTACTCATAGTCATTCTATATCAATTAAGCATCATATCTTCTATTTATTTGATCATTTTTATACAGGGCTGTATCTTCTTTAACGCCGTTCAGCATATTATCTTGTATTTCATTTATCGTTCTTATAATCCAGGAGTAATCTCAGCATCTATCATTATCCTATTTTCTCTTTTCTTATTTTCATCAAAGAAACTATTAATCCCTAAAAAGAAATTAGCAAGTACACTCATTTTTAGTTTAATCTCTTACCCAATCATAATTTGGATTTCCTTATTATTAGCCAGCTGCTTTAATTAAAAAAAGACCAGGAAAACTCCTGGTCCATCACTCTACTTAACAAACATTGGATTCTATGTTATACAAAATTAGAAGGTACAGAATTAGGGTTTTGTTTGTTAAGTAGATTATATGTTGAACGAGCTAACAGCGGAGGGGTTCCTACTGTTAGTCGTTAAACTCAATAATTATTTTACGATTTTTTCAAGCTCATCAAGTGAAAGATCTACTGAAATTGAACCATCATTTGTTTCTTTCTTAATTGCATCTGTTACTTCTTTTGAATGGTATAACTCAATTACTTTTTTCAGTGTTGGATCATTTTTATCTTTCGTACGAGCTGCGAAAATATTAATATAGGCCTTTGCATTTTCATTATTTGGATCTTCTAAGAAAATTGGATCCTTCGCTGGGTCTAATCCAGCTTGACCAGCAACACCGTTATTAATAACTGAAGCCGCTACATCTTTTAACACACGAGGTGTTTGCTGTGCGATAACCGGTGTAACTTTTAGCTTCTTCGGATTTTCAGCGATACCGCTTGGATCCCCAAATAGACCAAAATCTTTCTTAAGCTTTAATAAGCCAGCTGCATCAAGAAGTTTTAATGCACGTGCTTGGTTCGTTGGATCATTCGGAATAGCAATTTCCGAACCATCTGGGATTTCATTTGCTTTCTTATATTTTTCAGAGTATAAGCCCATCGGTGCAATTTGCGTTGTACCAACAGCTGTAATATCTAACTTATGCTCCTTTTTAAATTGCTCTAAGAAAGCAATGTGCTGGAATGAGTTTAGTTCAATATCTCCATCAGCTAACGCTTTGTTGGGTGTTGTGTAATCAGAGAACTCAACCAGTTTAATTTTAATCCCTTCTTTTTCAGCTTTTTTCTTTAAAATTTCCCAAACGTCTCCATCTGTTCCAGTTACACCGACGCGAACTACTTTCTCTTTCGCTCCTGCACCTGTGTCTCCACCTGAGCAGCCGCTTAATGCTGTAATTCCTACGATCGCTGATAATGCAAATGCTAAAATTTTCTTCATTTTCTTTTCCCCTCTTCCTTTTTATGATCTGCGTAAAAAGACTTTCGCAAAGTAGTTCCCTAAATTTTGAGCCACCTGTACAAGAATAATAAGTAAAACGACCGTTACAAACATAACTGACGTATCAAAGCGTTGATAACCATATGTCATAGCTAAGTCACCAAGACCGCCACCACCGACAAGTCCTGCGACTGCAGAAAATTCAATTAAACCGACCGTCATAAACGTGACACCCAGGATCAATGGTGCTAAAGCTTCTGGTACGAGGATTTCAAAAACAATTCTAAGTGGTGAAGCGCCCATTGCTTGTGCTGCTTCAATTACTCCTTTCGGAACAGAAACAAGATTGGTTTCAACCATTCTAGCAATACCAATTGATGCAACTAACGTCATTGGGAAGATTGCTGCAGCCGTTCCAATCGTCGTTCCAATAACACTTCTTGTTAGTGGGCTTAAAGCTACTAAAAAGATAATGAATGGAACCGGACGAATTGTATTAATTATGATATTAAGAATAGAAAAGACCCATTTATTTTCTAAAAAATTCCCTTTTCTCGTTACATACAATAGTAAACCTAGAGGTATACCAAGAATTGTAGCGAATATAAGGGTTACAATTACCATTAAGAGGGTATCCCCCGTCGCATCTAATATGCGAGGCCAAAATATACTCCAATCAACTCGCATGAGCTTCTACCTCCTTCAGCTGCACTTGCAGTCTTAGATGTTGTAATGCTTTTTGAATTTCTTTCTGTTCACCTTGTAGTTCTACAAGAAGATTTCCAAATAGCACATTTTGGAGTTCAATAATATTTCCATAAAGAACATTTACATCGACGTTATAGTTTTTCGCAATATATGATAGTACAGGCTGTCCTGTCTCTTCCCCAGTAAAAGTCAGGCGATAAATCTGACCTCCGTTTTGAATTTTCGCTAGAACACTTTCTGGTAAGTGATCATTAATAACAGAGCGTACAAAATTTTGAGTGGTCTTTGTTTTTGGTTGTGTGAAAACGTCAAACAGTTTTCCTTCCTCAATTACTTTTCCTTTTTCCATAACGGCTACACGGTGACAAATTTCTTTCACAACGTGCATTTCATGTGTAATAAGTAGAATCGTTAAATTGTACTCTCTATTTACTTTCTTTAATAAATTTAAGATTTCTGTTGTTGTTTCCGGATCTAAAGCTGATGTTGCCTCATCACATATGAGAATATCGGGTGATGTCGCAAGTGCTCTTGCAATCCCAACACGCTGCTTTTGCCCACCTGATAACTGTTCTGGATAATAGTTCGCTTTATCTTCTAAACCAACAAATTTTAGTAGTTCATTCACTCTTTCTTTTATCTCATTCTTCGGCAATTTCGCTAACCTTAATGGATAAGCAATGTTCCCAAACACCGTTCTTGAATTAAATAGATTGAAACTTTGGAAAATCATCCCAATTCTTTGTCTTAGTGTCCGTAATTCTTTCGCCGATAATGATGTAATATCTTTATCATCTATTGAAATTGTTCCTGCAGTTGGTCTTTCTAACATATTTACTAAACGTAATAGCGTACTCTTTCCAGCACCACTAAATCCGATAATGCCAAAAATTTCGCCCTTTTCAACTGACAGCGTTACATCCTCAACCGCATGAACAGATTGCCCACCTGATTCATATACTTTACTTACATTGTTAAAAGAAATCATTTTCTTCCCTCCTATATGCTGTAAAACTTGAAGTAGAGCTTTCGAGGTAAAATAAAAAGTGCTCTCCTCCTTATCAGTAATAAAAGATAAGAAGGAGAGCACTTTTATATGTACTCATTCACATCTTCTCATCTTCCAAGCCTTTATAGGCTTGCTGGAGTTAGCACGGTATTAAAAAACCCGTTGCTGAGGTATCGTAGGGCCAGTCCCTCCACCTCTCTGGATAAGAGTGTATCGATTTAATTGTCGTTTAATTAAGTCTTATTATAGAACTCAGAATAATGAGAGTCAATACATTTTTCGGAAAAATATTAATTATTTCTCTATTTAAATTTTCAAATAAGAAGTAACAATACAATAGTGATTTTTAAAGTTATGTAAAATCCTTCTCACTCATACTTTTAAAAAGGAGAATCTTCTCTATTCATTGAATAACATTATTTGAATATGAAATCGGAGGAAGATAGATATATGAAAACAGCTCTTTTGCTCGTCGACATTCAAAATGATTATTTTCCAAGCGGAATGATGGAATTACGTAATCCAGTAGAAGCAAGTGAATATGCTAGTCAGCTACTACAACATTTTAGAATAAGAAACGAACCTATTTTTCATATCCAACATGTAGCTATAAAAGATAGCGCTACTTTTTTCCTACCCAATACAGAAGGTGTCCATATTCACGAAAATGTCCGTCCACTTAGAGAGGAAACCGTTATCCTTAAACATTATCCAAATAGCTTTCGAGAAACTGATCTTCTAGAACAATTACAACGTTCAGGAATTGAGCACGTCGTAATATGCGGGATGATGACCCATATGTGTATTGATGCTACAGTAAGAGCTGCTTTTGATTTTGGTCTTCACTGTACCGTAATACACGATGCTTGTGCTACAAAAGATCTTTCATTTAAGAATGCTACTATACCAGCTGTTTATATTCATAATACAATTTTGGCGAGTTTAAATGGAGTATACGCAAATATAATGAGTACAGAAGAGTTTTTAGCGACCTAAAAAAAACACTCCTTTCAGTTAGCAAAGCCGAAAGGAGTGTTCTCTTGTCTAACCATAGATTTTCTTTCAAATTGTATTATACAGGAAATCCTCAAAATGAATACTAAAAAATATGACTAATAAGTCAATTTTTCTCGCTGTTTTGTTTCTATTTTCATGTTTATCCCGATATTAATAGGGTTTAACTAATTCAAAAGAACAAATAGTAATATTTAGAAACCTTTTCTTGATTGAAATTAACTAGCTTCTATAAAATCGATTGCTTCTGCTATAGAGAGTTTCTCAAAAAGAAAAGATCTTCACAGTCTGTGAAGATCTTTTCTACTATTTCTTATAAAGTTTCAGAAGTAGTTTTTGCTTGCATGTGAAGCGCTAAGTAATCAGGGCCACCAGCTTTAGAGTCTGTACCAGACATGTTAAAGCCACCGAATGGTTGGTAACCTACGATTGCACCAGTACATCCACGGTTGAAGTATAAGTTACCAACGTGGAAGTCTTCACGTGCTTTTTCAATATGGTCACGGTTGTTAGTAACAACTGCTCCTGTTAAACCGTATTCTGTATTGTTTGCAATTGCAAGTGCATGATCAAAGTCTTTTGCTTTACAGAATGCTACTACTGGTCCGAAGATTTCTTCTTTCATTAAGCGAGCATCTTCTGTAACGTCAGCAACGATTGTTGGTTGGATGAACCAGCCTTTAGAATCGTCTCCTTCGCCACCTGATACGATTTTACCTTCTTCTTTACCAATTGCAACATAGCTCATTACTTTATCGAATGCAGCTTGGTCATTAACAGGTCCCATGTTAATATCTTTTGCATCTGGGTTACCTACTGTTAATTCTTTTGTTAATTCAACAGCACGATTTAATACATGATCGTATACATCTTCATGGATTACTGCACGAGAACATGCAGAACATTTTTGTCCTGAGAATCCGAATGCTGATGCAACGATAGATTTAGCTGCTAATTCAAGATCTGCCTCTTTATCAACAACGATTGTATCTTTACCGCCCATTTCAGCGATAACACGTTTTAACCAAATTTGTCCTGGGTTTACTTTTGCTGCACGTTCGTAAATACGAATACCTACATCGCGAGATCCAGTGAAGCTAACGAAACGTGTACGAGGGTGATCTACTAAATAGTCACCAACTTCAGAACCATTACCTGGAACGAAGTTTACTACGCCAGCTGGTAAACCAGCTTCTTCTAATACTTCCATAAATTTCGCTGCTACTACAGGAGTTGTACTAGCTGGTTTTAGTAATACTGTGTTACCAGAAACTACGGCAGCTGTTGTCATACCTGCCATAATTGCGAATGGGAAATTCCAAGGAGAAATGATAACACCTACTCCTAATGGAATGTAAGAGAAACGATTATATTCAATTGGACGGCTTTCTACTGGAATACCGTCTTTTAATTTCAACATTTGACGAGCATAATATTCCATAAAGTCGATTGCTTCTGCTGTATCAGCATCTGCCTCATTCCATGGTTTACCTGCTTCTTTTACAAGAATAGCAGAGAACTCATGTTTTCTACGACGAACGATTGCTGCAGCACGGAATAAAATATCTGCACGCATTTCTGGTTTTGACTTTCTCCAAGTTTGGAATGTTGCATCCGCTACTTGCATTGCTTTTTCAGCTAATTCACGGCTTGCTTTTGAAACACGACCAACAAGTTCCTCTTTATTTGCAGGGTTTACAGAAACAATTTTGTCTTCTGTAGTGATTTTTTCTCCCCCGATAATTAATGGATAGTCTTGTCCAAGATAAGATTCTACTTTCTTTAAACCCTCTTCAAACGCTAATTTGTTAGCCTCTACTGAAAAATCTGTAAATGGCTCATGTTTGTATGCTACTACCATCTTTTTAGCCTCCCCTTAGAAAAACGTTTACATTTTACAACATTATTCTACACGATAATTTAGATTTATTCAAATATTCCTAGACTTATATTTTAAAAATTAATAAATTTTTAAAATATAATAAAAAAAAGAGATTCATACATACGTATGAATCTACAAAATATGAGTATATTCCAAAACATTTTTCCCGATTAATAAAATAGTAACTAATAAAAATAAAGTCCTTACATATCCAACACCTTTTTGAACCGCAAACTTCGATCCAAAATAAGCACCTAAAATCATTGATAAGCCCATAATTATACCGTATTCAAAATGAATCACATCTAAAAATAAAAAAGTAATTAAAGATACGATATTACTAACGAAGTTCAAAAGTTTTCCAGATGCTGCCGCTTGAATAAAATCCAAACCAATTAATAAAAATGCAAAAATTAAAAAGGATCCTGTCCCTGGTCCAAAAAATCCATCATAAAATCCTATCATTAAAATAACAAAGAAAAACATTAATGTTTTTCCTTTTGTCATTTTTTTATAGGTAGATGCACTTCCCAAATCTTTTTTCGCAATAATATAAATGGCAATAAAAACCAACATCACGAGCACTAGTGGACGCAAAATATCAGGCGGAATAAACTTTACTACTAAAGCCCCTGCGACTGCTCCAATAATAGTTAACGGGATTAACTTTCCTACAATCCGAAAATTCACCTTACCTGATCGAATAAAATAAATTGTGCTCGTAAGCGTCCCCATCGTTGCAGCTAATTTATTCGTTGCGATTGCCGAAGCTGGTGATAAACCAACAAACATAAGTGCAGGAAGCGAAATTAACCCTCCCCCTCCAACAACCGAATCAATAAAAGCAGCTAAAAACCCGAATGCAATTAATAAAATAATGACTTGAAAGCTTAGTTCTTCCATGACTTTGCCCCTTACCCCTTTATTTGTAACATTTAAAATTATAACAAAATTTTTCAAGAAAAAAAGCTGTTCCTTTATGGAACAGCTCTCATCTTTAATCTAAAATTTTCACAAATGGTTCATCTTGCTTCGCTTCACGTATAATAATTGCTTCTGGACGTTCTACAGATTTAATTGTTACTTGTACTTTCATATAATTCGGGAAGTATTCCATAACAAGTCCAGCTACATATTGTGTAAAACCAATTACTTCAGCTTTCCCATTGAATTGGACAGGAATATCGAGCTTCATTTCTCTTAATTCATCATCTCTATACATTCCAGTACCGATAACAGCTGTATAATCGCCTTGGAAATACTCACTTAACTTCGCTTTAAAGTTTGACACCCTTGCAAGGTCTTCACGTTTATTATCCGCTTTTGCCTGTTCTGACGGGAACAAATAATATTTCTCATTGATTGGTTTCCAATCCTCAACCGTTTCACTACCTTTTTCTACCTTAGCATAAGAAACAAAATTCCCTGGTACAAGCGAAGACTTTGGACCTTGACGATAAATCGCAAATGTAACCGGAATATTTTTTATTTCAGGCTTTTTTTGCTGCATTACTTTCAAGATTTCTTGGGCCATCCTTTTCCCTTCAGCTAACATTTTTACATCTGGAATTGCAGCCTCACGCGGATAACCATGCTCTTCCTCATAATATTGAACAGAATTCATCGCTAATCCAACTACAATGCCACCACGTTCAACATCGTTCTCACCTTTTCTTACATAATAATCATGCTCTAAAATATTTGAGATATACATTGGACTTTTTTTATTCTTTACTTCTAGCGATTCTGATCCTTCACTTAAGGCTGGATTCAACCCTACATTCGGAAATTTAACTGCATCTTTTTTCAACTTGTCCTCTAGCTCTTTTTGTTCAGCGTCTGTACGCTTTCTTTTTACAAGCATTTGAACACTTTGAGTATCTAAAACGTCTCCGCCTTTAAAGAAATAATCTTTCGTGCTAAATGATTCTTTGGCAATACGCATTAATCCTGTTTCAAATTCATCTACATCTAGACGACTATTTAAACCTTGCACAACTAAACCACGTGCAGATCCTGCATTAAATGGAACTGTTGTCTTATAATATTCATCCGAAATCGAGTATTTTGGGATAACAGCTTGCTCTTTCGCTTTCCCCGATTTCTCAACTGTTTTTTCATCTTTATTAGAACCAATGCTACACCCACTTACAAGTAGGCTAAGACTTAATACCGCTAACGCTATTTTTTTCATCGTAAGTTTGCACCTCTTACTTATTCAGCTCTTGTAAGAACCTCTCTTCATTCCAAACTTCAACATTGTGCTTCTCTGCTTGCGCTAATTTCGAGCCTGCAGCTTCACCAGCAACAAGTAAATCCGTACTTTTACTAACACTTCCTGTTACTTTTCCGCCTAATGCCTCAATTTTCTTCTTCGCTTCACTGCGGCCCATAACTTCTAATTTCCCTGTTAAGACGACAGTTTTTCCTGCGAAGTACGATTCAACATTTTGTAAATCAGCAATTTTTATACCTTTGTATGCCATGTTCACGCCATACTCTTTAAATTGTTGTAATAGCTCTAATACGTCTTCATTATCGAAATACGTTACAACGGATTGAGCCATTTTTTCACCAATCTCATTAATTGTTTTTAATTCTTCTTCCGTCGCTTTCACAAGCTCATCCATCGTTTCGAAATGCTCAGCAAATGTACGTGCCGCTTTCGCACCGACATGACGAATACCAAGACCGAATAATAATCGCTCTAATGAGTTTTCCTTAGAATTATCAATTGCTTGGACTAAATTTGTTGCTGATTTTTCACCGAAACGTTCTAGCTCTAATAATTGCTCTTTCGTCAATGAATATAAATCAGCAAACGTACGAATATAATCCGCATCAAAGAGTTGTGTAATTACACGTTCTCCAAGTCCATCAATATTCATTGCATTTCTTGAAACGAAATGGATTAATCCTTCACGAATTTGAGCTGGGCAAGTCGGATTTATACATCGAAGTGCTACTTCTTCTTCTAAACGAACAAGTTCACTCTCACATGCTGGACAATGCGTTGGCATATGATATTCTTCTTCCTCACCAGTACGCTTATCAAAAATAACGTTCACAACTTCAGGAATGATATCTCCAGCCTTTTTCACAACAACGTAGTCACCAATTCGAATATCCTTTTCACGAATTAAATCTTCGTTATGTAAAGAAGCACGACGAACGATAGTACCAGCCACTCTAACTGGCTCGAGCTCTGCAGTTGGTGTTACAACTCCTGTGCGGCCGACACTTAATTCAATCCCTGTTAATCTCGTCACAACTTCTTCAGCTGGGAATTTATAAGCTATTGCCCATCTTGGACTCTTTGCTGTAGTTCCTAAGCTTTCTTGAATAGCAACATCGTCTACTTTTATAACGATTCCGTCAATCTCATAATCAAGATGCGGGCGTTTTTCTTGCCACTCTTCTACATAGGCTATTACGTCTTCAATTGTTTCACATGTACGACGATTTGGATTCGTCTTAAATCCAAGCTCACCTAAGAAATCCAGTGATTCACTGTGGGATGGAATTGTTTTTTCTTCTACATTAGCAAGACCATACACAAACATAGATAAGTTACGCTTCGCTGCAATTTTCGGATCAAGTTGGCGTATCGATCCTGCTGCCGCATTACGTGGATTCGCAAATACATCTTCACCATTTTGCTCTTTTTCCTCATTTAATTTAACGAATGAACGCTTCGGCATATAAGCCTCGCCTCGTGCTTCTAACGTTACTTCTTCATTTAAACGCAGCGGGATAGCTTTAATCGTTTTTAAGTTTTGGGTAATATCTTCACCCGTTATACCATCACCACGTGTTGCTCCTTGAATGAAGCGTCCTTTTTCATAATGAAGTGAAACAGCAAGTCCGTCAATTTTTAATTCGCATATATATCTTACATTCGCATCATCAATTCCCTGATGTACTCTTCGATCAAAATCACGCAAATCTCCTTCATTAAACGCGTTTCCTAAACTTAACATTGGTGATTTATGCGTTACCTTTTCAAATATATCAAGAACAGTCCCCCCAACGCGAATGGAGGGAGAGTCTTCACTCATAAACTCTGGGTTCTCTGCTTCTAATTTTATAAGCTCCTGCATATCACGGTCATATTCCGCATCAGAAACAGAAGGATTGTCTAATACGTGATATTGATAGTTAAATGTATTTAACAAATCACGCAGTTCTTCTATACGTTTTTTGGCTATCTCTTTTGACATATCCTCAGTCCTTTCCTATTGTTTCGTCACAGGTGCAAATTTTGCTAATAAACGTTTAATACCAATTGGGCTTGGGAACGCAATATCTAATTCTTTTGAATCTCCTTCACCCTTTACACTTACAACTGTACCGACTCCCCACTTTTGGTGAGCAGCTTTATCGCCTATTCCCCAGCCAATTTGCTCGCCACCTGTCGTCTTAACAGCTGGACGCGCGAAAGCTGAACGAGAACGTGTTGTAGTTGTAGTTGTAGTTGTAGTTGTCATTTTACTTGTACTTGTCGTTCTGCCTTTTGCACCAAACGAAGTTTCACGCTTCGGCGCTGTTTCATTTAACGATTCTACTAGCTCTGCCGGGATTTCTGTAATAAATCGAGAGGCAGCGTTCATACTTGTTCTACCAAATAAAGTACGCATTTGAGCATTGGATAAGTATAGCTCTTCTTCTGCACGAGTAATACCTACATAGGCAAGACGACGCTCTTCTTGCATTTCATCCTCTTCCATAAGAGAACGAGTATGCGGGAATATCCCTTCCTCTAAGCCAACAATAAAGACAACTGGGAACTCTAATCCTTTTGCTGAGTGCATCGTCATTAAAATAACTTCTTCACCAGCAGTTGGATCTTCATCTACACGATCAATATCAGCAACAAGAGCTAAGTCTGTTAAGAATGCAACAAGGCTCTTATCTTCGCTTTGGGATTCAAATGTTTGTGTAACAGATAAAAACTCGTCTAAGTTTTCTAAACGACCTTCTGCTTCTAAAGAACGCTCATTTTTCAACATATCGCGATAGCCTGTCTTCTCAATAACTTCTTCTACTAATTCTGTAACAGATAAATACTCTTGCATATTTACCCAGTTGTGTAATAAACTTGCGAATTCTTTTACTGCTTTTGTTATTTTTGCACTTACACCAACATGCTCAATCTCATCAAATACAGCAGTTAATGAGATTCCGTTTTGCACACCATAATTAATAATTTTATCGATAGAAGTCGCACCAATCCCGCGCTTTGGCATGTTTATAATACGTCCAAAACTAATCTCATCATCTGGATTCCCAATTAAACGTAAGTACGCCAAAATGTCTTTAATCTCTTTACGGTCGTAGAACTTAGTACCTCCGACAATTTTGTAAGGGATATTAGATTTCAGGAAAATCTCCTCAATCATACGAGACTGGGCATTTGTACGATATAACACTGCAAAATCAGTATATTTTCGGTTCCCCATTTGAATATCGTCACGAATTTTTTTCGCAACAAAATACGCTTCGTCCTTTTCGGTTGCAGCACGATAATACGAGATTTTGCTTCCAATTTGATTTTCTGTCCATAATTTCTTCGGTTTACGGTTTGAATTTTTTTCAATTACAGCATTAGCTGCATTTAAAATATTTTGTGATGAACGATAGTTTTGTTCTAACAGAATAACTTGTGCATTCTCATAGTCTTTTTCGAATGACAAAATGTTAGAAATGTCAGCCCCGCGCCAGCGGTAAATAGACTGATCCGAATCACCAACAACACAAAGGTTTTTAAAACGTGATGCCAAATGTTTAACAAGAAGGTACTGAGCTTTGTTCGTATCTTGATACTCATCAACGTGAATATATTGGAATTTACGCTGATAAAACTCTAGTACTTCTGGAACACGTTCAAATAGCTGAATCGTCGTCATAATTAAATCATCAAAGTCTAATGAGTTATTTTTCAAAAGACGTTTTTGATATTCTGTATATACATCGCTCGTTAATTTTTCATATGGATCAGCGGTTGTAATTTTTTTTGCATATTTATCTGCAGATAACAGTTCATTTTTCGCATTGCTAATACCCGCTAAAATAGAGCGCGGCTCAAACTTCTTCGGGTCAATATTGCGCTCCTTCATAATTTTTTTTACTACAGTTAACTGATCACCTGAATCTAAGATTGTAAAGTTACGATTAATACCAATGCGGTCAATATCACGTCGTAAAATACGTACGCACATAGAGTGGAACGTAGAAATCCAAATATCTTCTGCTTCTGGTCCAACAAGTTTATCAATACGCTCACGCATTTCACGAGCAGCTTTATTTGTAAAGGTAATTGCTAGTACATTCCATGGCGCCACACCTTTTTCACCAAGTAAATATGCAATACGGTGTGTTAACACACGTGTTTTCCCACTACCTGCGCCTGCCATTAATAGAAGTGCTCCATTTGTTGTTTGTACTGCTTTTTGTTGCTGCGGATTTAAACCATTTAATAACTTATCTGTCGTACTCATATGTGCCTGCACCTACTCTCCTTTTACTGCTTTAACTGTTTTTAATGCCGATTTTATATCATCATAAATAATATTTCCAACAACTACTGTATCAGCATACTGCGCCATTTCTTTCGCTTGTTCTGCATTAGAAATACCACCGCCATAATATAGCTTAGCTTGTTTCAATTCTGCTTTTACATTTTTAACAAGCTCAATGTCTCCATAGGTCCCGCTATATTCTAAATAGAATATCGGTAAATGTAATAGCTTGTCTGCTAAACGCGCATATGCAATAACATCATCTTCTGTTAAATCACATTTTGCATCTGTAAGCTGGGCTACTTTCGCTTCTGGGTTTAAAACACAATACCCTTCCATGTAAATTTCGTCCCAGTCCATAATATCCCCAAATTCTTTCAATGCCTCATGATGAACACCTGTTACCCATTCTACTTTTCGGCTATTTAAAACACTTGGGATGTAATAAAAATCAAATCCTGGTGTAATTGCCTCCACATCAGAAACCTCTAACACACAAGGCACTGCATATCTACGAATGCTAACTAGCATGTGTAATACGTTATCAATTGTTATACCGTCACTTCCGCCTACAATAACAGCATCCGTTCCAGATTCACAAATCATTTCTAAATGTTCGTCACTTAACTCCTTATTTGGATCAAGCTTAAATACATGTTTCCATTTGGAAATATCGTACATGAAAACACCCTTTCTTTTCTCTAGTTATATAATTTCTGTTCAAAATAACAGTTAATTTTTATCAAGATTTTTTACATTCCTTGCTATATCTTTACCAGACTGGCGTATGCAACGATGAAATGAGACAGCTATCTTTACCGGACTTTTTGAACTTCCCTACTATATTTGTTCAAAAAGGAGGATATAGAGAGCCGAGCAGATCGAGGCGCATTCGCCAGGAGGAACGGAATGTAGTTTTTCCTACATGAGTACCGGACTGGCGTATGCAACGATGAAATGCGGCAGCTATCTTTACCGGACTTTTTGAACTTCCTTTTACGCATTCTTTCATTATAACAAAAAAAGCTACCTACACACACGCCCAATCCAACATCTTTTTCAACGTCAAATGTTGGATTACATATCAAAAAACTTATACGGAATACTAACAAATGAAATAGTATTTTCTATTTCGAAGTTAATTAAAAAGGAGTGTTTTTCTAATGAAGCAAAACATCGGCACAATTAGTGCTCTAATTCGAATTACACTCGGACTCATCCTCTTCGGTTGTAGTACAGCTAAACTCGTACGTAAACCTTGGTGCACTTGGTCTAAAGTTTTGCTATGGATTGGTGCCATGAAAATTGCGGAGGGGATCGTTCGTTTCTGCCCTATTGTTGAAGCCTGTAAGTTTGGAAAATATATGAATATGAGCGCATTTAAAATGCCTAGCATGGATTTCACTGAAAAAGGACATAATAAAGAAGAAGTTAATTCAGCTTCCAGTCATGACAAGCCAAAGTCAAAGTCAGATGGAAGTTATGACACTTCTGACAAAGAGATTGAGTCAGCGATTGAAGAATTAATCCTGGCAAAACCGCTTTGAATCATTTGTCACGATGCAAGATGCTCTCAAAGGGACTTAGCTGCTGCAGTGGGCAGCTAAGTCTTCTTTATTTTACCACGAAACAGAACATACATTCTTTTTTCACCCTTAAAACGTACATAAAAGATATCAAACAATAAAATTCAGAAAATTAGGTGTAACCCTCTTGCATGTAATGATATAAAAGTGATATCATTTTTATATCAAGGAGGCGATCATATGAAAGAAAAACAAGTATTTTATGTTAATGGATTTCTCGGCGTTATTGGAATTTTAGTTTTAGCCGCTATCGGTGTATTTTGCCTTGTACAAGAAATGTTTGTAATAGCTATTTTAGCTCTCATATTAGCATCTGTTTTAGCTACAGGTATCGGTATCGTTCAACCGAATCAAGCGAAAGTTATTACGTTCTTCGGTAGTTATTTAGGAACAATTCGTCAAAATGGTTTATTTTTAACAATTCCATTCGCTTTTCGTCAAACTGTATCTTTACGTGTTGAAAACTTTAACAGTAAGAAATTAAAAGTAAACGATGTTGAGGGTAATCCAATTGAAATTGCAGCCGTTATCGTATATAAAGTTGTTGATTCCGCAAAAGCAATGTTTGGTGTTGAGCATTACGATCGATTCGTAGAAATTCAAAGTGAAACAGCAATCCGCCACGTTGCTACAAAATATCCTTATGATAATTTCCAAGATGAAACTTGCATCACGTTACGAGGAAATACTGAAGAGATCTCTGAAGAATTAAAGCGTGAGTTAGAAGCACGACTTGAAATCGCTGGCGTAGAAGTATTAGAAACTCGTTTAACACATTTAGCTTACGCAACAGAAATTGCCCATGCAATGCTCCAGCGTCAACAAGCAAAAGCAGTATTAGCTGCTAGAAAAGAGATTGTTGAAGGTGCTGTGAAGATGGCGAAAGATTCAATCCATATGTTAGATGAAGAAGGCGTACTGGAACTCGATGACGAGCGTAAAGCAAATATGGTGAACAATTTATTAGTTGCCATCGTTTCAGATAAAGGTGCGCAACCAGTTATTAATACAGGAAGCCTATACTAAAGGTTGTAAGTGATTATGGCCAAAAAGAAAAGCTTTCCATTACGTATTGATCCTGAATTACACGCAGTCATCGAAAAATGGGCGAATGATGAGTTTCGTAGCGTCAATGCACACATCGAGTATTTACTTCGAGAAATGGCAAAGCAAAAAGGGAAATTAAAAAAAGATAAAGATGCATAAAAAATCCCGCTGAGAAATCAGCGGGATTTTTTATATATTAGCTTCTCGTCATCTCATGCCCAATTGCACGATATCCTATATCACTTCGGTAAAATAAACCATCACTCTCAATTTTACCGATTTCTTTATAGACCTTATCTTTCGCTTCTTGTAAATTATTCGCCTTACAAGCAACAAATAATACACGGCCACCGTTTGTTACAAAGTCACCATGTTTCATCGCTGTACCCGCATGGAAAACTATTACATCTTGCAGTGCATCTAATCCGTTAATAATTTCACCTTTTTTATATGCTTCTGGATATCCTTTCGAAGCAAGTACGACACCAATAACTGCTTCCTTTGACCATTGTAACGTTAATTCACTTTCATCTAATACAGCGTTACATACATCAACTAAATCATTTTCTAAGCGTGGTAATACAACTTCCGTTTCAGGATCGCCAAAGCGTGCATTGAACTCAATTACCTTTGGACCATCATTCGTTAAAATAAGCCCCGCATATAAAATTCCTGTAAACGAACGATTTTCTTGGATCATCGCTTTAGCAGTTGGATGTAATACTCTTTGAATCGCTTCTTGAACCGCTGATTCCGGAATTTGTGGTACTGGGGAATATGCACCCATTCCGCCTGTATTAGGACCTTTATCAGCATCAAAAGCGCGTTTATGATCTTGAGCAATTACCATCGGATGTACGGTTGTTCCATTTACGAATGCCATTAATGAAAATTCTTGTCCATCTAAAAACTCCTCAATAACGACCTTCTTGCTTGCTTCACCGAATTTCACATCTTGCAGCATTTCTTTCACAGCTTGTAATGCATCTTCAAGCGTCATTGCTACGGTTACACCTTTACCAGCAGCTAACCCATCTGCCTTAATTACGATCGGTGCACCAACTTTCCGAATGTACTTTACTGCCTCTTCATAGTCTGTAAAAGTTTCATATGCCGCAGTTGGAATATCATACTTTTTCATCAATTCTTTTGTAAAAGCTTTACTACCTTCAATAACCGCAGCCGCTTTATTAGGTCCAAATACACGAAGTCCCTCTTCCTTAAAGCGATCAACGATTCCATTCATAAGTGGAATTTCTGGTCCAACGAAAGTTAAGCCTACATTGTTTTCTTTTGCGAATAAGACTAATGCATCAAAATCATTCTCATCAATATCAACTGGTGTTGCAACATCTCGCATACCTTCATTACCTGGCGCTACATATACTTTTTCTACCTTTTCAGATTGTGCAAATTTCCAAACTAAAGCATGCTCACGTCCACCACGGCCGATTACTAAAACATTCATATTTCATCCCCCAATAATTAAATAAGTACAAACTAGAAGCTATGCTCCTAGTTTGTTTTCATATCAATAAAAGTTTAAAAAGGAGGATCAAGAGAACCGAGCAGGTCGAGGCGCATTTGCCAGGAGGACACGGAGTGTAGCTTTCCTACATGAGTACCGCACTGGCATTGCAACGACGACATGCGACAGTTATCTTGACCGGACTTTTTTAACATCCTCTATTAGTGTTTGAAATGACGTACGCCAGTGAACACCATAGTAATCCCATACGCATCTGCCATTTTAATAGAATCTTCATCACGAATCGATCCGCCTGGTTGGATGATTGCTGTAATTCCAGCTTTTGCTGCTTCTTCTACTGTATCTGGCATTGGGAAGAAAGCATCAGATGCAAGTGCGCTACCTTGTGCTTTTTCGCCAGCTTGTGTAATTGCGATTTTTGCAGAACCTACACGGTTCATCTGTCCCGCGCCTACACCAACTGTCATGTTATCATTCGCTAAAACAATTGCATTTGATTTCACATGTTTTACAACTTTCCAAGCTAGTTTTAAATCTTTCCATTCTTGCTCTGATGGTTCACGTTTCGTTGGAATTGAAATTGCGTCCTCATCTAATGATAACGTATCTTCTTCTTGAACAAGAAGACCACCTTGTACAGAAGTTAGTTTTTTGCTTGCACTTGTCGCTTTTTCAATATTTACAGTTAGTAAGCGTAAGTTCTTCTTACTTTGCAACACTTCTAAAGCTTCTTGCGAGAACGAAGGAGCGATAACAATTTCTAAGAAAATTTCGTGTAACTTTTCTGCTGTAGCTTTATCAATTTCACGATTTGCTGCAATAATACCGCCGAAGATTGATACTGGATCCGCTTCATAAGCACGAGTATATGCTTCGTGAATATCAGTTCCTACTCCAACACCACATGGATTCATATGTTTTACCGCTACTACTGCTGGTTCTGTAAATTCTTTCACGATGCTAAGTGCTGCATCCGCATCGTTGATATTGTTATAAGATAATTCTTTACCGTGTAATTGTTCTGCGTATGCAACAGAAGAAGTTGCTGCGAATGGCGCTTTATAGAATGTCGCTTTTTGATGTGGATTTTCGCCATAGCGTAAATCTTGTTTTTTCTCAAATGTCACCGTTACTGTTTCAGGGCTTTCTTCGCCCATTTGCTCTGTTAAGTAGTTAGAAATTAACGCATCATATGCCGCTGTATGACGGAATACTTTCGCTGCTAATTTACGTTTCGTTTCCTCTGTTACTTCACCGTTCTCTTTCAGTTCTGCTAATACAACATCATAATCTACTGGATCTACAATTACCGATACAAATTTATGATTTTTCGCAGCAGAGCGAATCATTGTTGGGCCACCGATATCAATATTTTCAATTGCATCAGCAAATGTTACATCAGGCTTAGCGATTGTTTCTTTAAATGGGTATAAGTTAACAACAACAAAATCAATTGGTTGAATACCTAATTCATTCATTTGCGCTACATGCATTTCATTATCACGAACTGCTAATAGACCACCATGAATATTTGGATGTAATGTTTTTACACGACCATCCATAATTTCTGGGAAACCAGTTACTTCAGAAATACCAATTACTTGCAAACCGTTTTCTTCTAATAATTTTTTCGTACCACCTGTTGAAATAACTTCAATCCCTTGTTCAAGTAAACCTTTAACAAATTCTACTACTCCTGTTTTATCTGAAACACTTACTAATGCACGCTTTTTCATTTATCCTTCACCCCTGGTTGTATGTTAGTTAACAGTTGGTTTTTTCACAGACTGAACAATTTGATTCACTGTATTTACGTATAATTTATGTTCAACTTGTTGAATTTTCTTTTGTAAGCTTTCTCTCGTATCCCCTTCAGAAACAACTACTGCTTCTTGTGCAATAATTGGACCTGTATCCATACCTGCATCTACATAGTGAATCGTTACTCCGGTTACTTTCACACCCGCTTCTAACGCTTGACCAACAGCATCTTTCCCTGGAAAACTCGGTAGTAGTGATGGATGAATATTAATAATTTTCCCGCCGTACGCTTCTAGTAAAGTCGTTCCAATTAAACGCATATATCCTGCTAAAATAACATAATCAATTTCATACTCTTCTAGCTTTTTTAATATCTCTTTTTCAAATGCTTCTTTTGACTCATATGCTTTCGCTGAAAAGGAAAAACACGGAATATGGTGATAGTGTGCCCGTCCAATAGCGCGTGCCTCTGGTTTATCACATACTAATAAACTAATATCTGCATCCAATATTTTGTCTTCTACCGCATTAATGAGAGATTGAAAGTTAGAGCCGCTCCCAGAAGCAAAAACTGCTAATCTACTCATACTTCCGTTCCCTCAATAAAGGTAACATCAGACCCTTGTACAGTGTGTCCAATAATATGAGCTTTCTCGCCTTGTTCCTCAAGAAGACGAACAATATCTTTTGCCTCTTCTTCCTTTACTGCTACTACCATACCAATACCCATGTTAAAAATATTGAACATTTCTTTCTCTTCTAGTTTTCCAACTTCTTGAAGTAAACTGAAGATCGGTTGAACTTGCCAAGATCCTAATTCAATTTCCGCACCGATTCCTTCTGGCAACATACGTGGAATATTTTCAATGAACCCGCCACCTGTAATATGCGCCATACCGTATACTTCATGTTTCTTCAATAGTTCTAAAATAGGTTTGACATAAATTTTCGTTGGTTTTAATAATTCTTCACCAAGAGGTAGTTCTAGGCGGCCGTAAATACGGTCTAAAGATAGTTCTCCATCTTCTAGTAATACTTTTCGTACTAAAGAATAACCGTTACTATGAATACCGCTAGATGCTAAGCCAATTAATACGTGACCAGCTTCAATTTTTTCACCTGTTACAATTTTCTTTTTATCAACAATTCCAACTGTAAAACCAGCTAAATCGTATTCTTCTGTAGAATACATTCCTGGCATTTCAGCTGTTTCTCCACCAATTAATGCACAACCAGCTTGGCGACAGCCCTCTGATATACCTTTGACGATGTTTTCAATTTTACTAGGTTCAGCTTTACCACAAGCAATATAATCAAGGAAGAAAAGCGGCTCTGCTCCTTGGACAACAATATCATTTACACACATTGCTACTGCATCAATACCAATTGTGTCATGTTTATCTGCCATAAAAGCGAGCATCAATTTCGTTCCCACGCCATCTGTTCCAGATACTAATACAGGTTCTTCTAATGCAAATTTTGATAGATCAAACATACCTCCAAAACCGCCTAAACCGCCTAGCACTTCTTTTCTCATAGTTGTTTGTACGTGTTTTTTCATGCGAGATACCGCTTCATATCCAGCTTCAATATCTACTCCTGCTTGCTTATATGCATTCGCCATCGTTTTTTACACCTCGTCTTTTAATTTCTCCCCATCCAGGGCGGCCGTTCTAAGAAAGAAGCTAGCTTCTACATCAAAAGAAGTAGAAGCTTTTTTCTTCTTATTTCATACTTTCTAAAAGCTCTTGCTCATAATCATAAAGAGCTGTTGGATAGTCTCCATTGAAGTAAGCCATACATAGACCACCGTATTTCCCTTCATATGGGCGTCCAATTGCATCTACTAATCCATCTTCACTTAAAAATGTTAGTGAATCTGCTCCGATGATTTGACGGATTTCTTCTATTGAATTATTTGCTGCGATTAATTCTTTTCTCGTTTGAATATCAATGCCATAGAAGCATGGATACTTAAGAGGTGGTGAAGCAATTCTTACATGGACTTCTGTCGCTCCAGCCTCGCGAAGCATACGAACAATTCGTTTACTTGTCGTTCCTCTTACGATAGAATCGTCAATCATAACAACTCGTTTTCCTTCAACTACGCCTCTTACTGCTGAAAGCTTCATCTTAACCCCTTGCTCACGCAGTTCTTGAGAAGGTTGAATAAACGTACGTCCAACGTAACGATTTTTAATTAACCCTAACTCATACGGAATTCCTGTCGCCTCCGCATAACCAATTGCTGCTGAAATACTAGAGTCTGGTACACCAGTAACAACATCAGCTTCAATAGGAGCTTCCGCCGCTAAACGTTTCCCCATGTTTTTACGTGCTGCATGAACATTAATACCAGCTATATTAGAATCTGGACGTGCAAAGTAAATGTATTCCATACTGCAAATCGCATGGTCTACTTCATTTGTAAAACGATCTACGTGAATTCCTTCATCATTGATAATAAGCAATTCACCAGGTTCTACATCACGAATGTATGTTGCACCAACTACATCGAAAGCACATGTTTCCGATGCTACAACGTAAGCATCCCCCATCTTTCCAATTGAAAGAGGACGGAATCCATTTGGATCTAGCGCAACGATCATTTCATTTCCAGTTAGTAAAAGATATGCAAACGCACCTTTCACTTTATTTAGAGCCTCTTTTACACTATCAATTAAAGAATCTTTTGTACTACGCTTAATGAGGTGTAAAAGTACTTCTGTATCTGAACTTGTTTGAAAAATACTTCCCTCTGCCTCTAATTCACGACGAAGCATTTTTGCATTAATTAAATTTCCGTTATGAGCTAACGCCATGCTATGATCGGAAAAACGGAATAATAATGGTTGAACGTTAGCAACTTCACTTCCACCAGCTGTTGCATATCGTACGTGTCCAATTGCTGATTTCCCGTTTAATCCCTCTAGCTCACCTCTTGAAAACACTTCTGATATTAAACCTAACCCCTTGTGACCGATGATTTTTTCCCCATTATTTACAACAATGCCTGCGCCCTCTTGCCCACGGTGCTGCAAACTGTGCAATCCGTAGTACGAAACTTGTGCTGCATTTTCATGCCCCCAAATTCCAAAAACGCCACATTCTTCATTTAACCCCTTTATTTCAGCAAGCATGGGATTGCCCCTTTCCAAGCCTTTCTCATTTCATCTACATTTACTGTAAGTAATACTTCATTTTCTTCATTATGAATTGTTACTTCATTTGTATTTGTCACTTCTCCAACTTGAATTGCTTCAACAACTTTCTCAAATGCTTCTTTATTTTCACGTTTTACGGTTATAACGAAGCGCGATTGTGATTCTGCAAATAATACTGCTGTTGCTTCTCCGTCTAATTTCACAGTAGCACCTAAACCGTTAGCACCAATTGCACTTTCAGTAATTGCAACTGCTAAACCACCTTCTGCAACATCATGTGCAGATTGAACAAGGCCAGCTTGAATTGCTGCTAGTACTTGCTTTTGGCGTTTTAATTCTACATCTAGATCGATGCTTGGTGATTGACCGAAAATTTTTCCGTAGATCATTTTCTGTAATTCACTTCCGCCAAACTCAGCTTTCGTCTCTCCGATTACATAAACTAAATCGCCAGCTTGTTTAAATTCTTGTGTTGTTACGTGTTTTAAATCGTGTACAAGTCCAACCATCCCAACAGTTGGTGTTGGATATACAGCTTCACCACTACGCTCGTTATACATTGATACATTCCCGCCGATAACTGGCGTTTGTAACTTGCGGCAAGCTTCACTCATACCGTCTACTGATTTCTCAATTTGCCAGAAGATCTCTGGTTTTTCTGGGTTACCGAAGTTTAAGCAATCTGTAATTGCAAGTGGCTCTCCGCCAGAACATACGATATTACGTGCTGCCTCTGCTACTGCAATTTTACCGCCCACTTCTGGATCTAAATAAATGTAGCGAGAGTTACAATCTGTCGTCATTGCTAATCCTTTTTCTGTACCGCGTACACGTATAACCGCTGCATCTGAACCTGGTGTAACGATTGTGCTAGTGCGCACTTGATAATCATATTGATCATATACCCACTCTTTACTTGCAATCGTTGGTTGTTGTAATAAAGATAATAACGTTTCTTTATAATCTTCTACTTTTGGTGTTTCCATTTTCATCTGCTGGAACTCAGTAAAGTATGCTGCTTCTTTTGACGGTTTATGATAAATTGGTGCTTCTTCTGCAAGAGCATCCGCTGGTACTTCAGCTACCATTTCATCTTTATGGAATAATCGAAGCATTTTATCTTCAGTTACTTTCCCCATCGTAACTGCTGCAAGACCATACTTCTCAAATAAATCTACTATTTCTTGCTCTCTACCTTTTTTCACAACGATTAACATACGCTCTTGTGATTCAGATAACATCATTTCATATGGAGTCATTCCAGTTTCACGCTGCGGTACATCATCTAAGTACATTTCAATACCCATACCTGCTTTACTTGCCATTTCTGCAGAAGATGATGTTAAACCAGCAGCTCCCATATCTTGAATTCCAACAAGTGCATCAGACTGAATAAGTTCTAAACATGCTTCAATAAGAAGTTTCTCCATAAATGGATCCCCTACTTGAACTGCCGGACGCTTCGCTTCTGAGCTTTCAGATAACTCTTCAGATGCGAATGTTGCACCGTGAATACCATCACGACCAGTTGATGCTCCTACGTACATTACTGTATTACCAGCACCATGTGCTTGCCCTTTTTTAATATCTTCATGATTAATTAGGCCTACACACATTGCATTTACAAGTGGATTTCCTTCATAACATGGATCAAACTGTACTTCGCCGCCAACAGTAGGAATACCAATGCAGTTACCGTATCCTGCGATTCCTGCTACTACTTCTTCAAATAAATATTTCACGCGTGGTGATTGTAATTCACCGAAGCGAAGTGAGTTTAATAGAGCTACCGGACGTGCTCCCATAGAGAATACATCGCGAATAATACCACCGACACCTGTCGCTGCCCCTTGATATGGCTCAATTGCAGAAGGATGGTTATGACTTTCCATTTTAAATACAACCGCTTGATTATCACCGATATCTACAATTCCAGCGCCTTCTCCAGGTCCTTGTAAGACACGCTCACCTGTCGTTGGAAACTTACGAAGAACTGGCTTTGAATTTTTATAACTACAATGTTCAGACCACATAACAGAGAATAGTCCCGTTTCTGTATAATTCGGCAAACGGCCTAAAATCTTTTCAACCATGGCAAACTCTTCGTCTGTTAGCCCCATTTCCGCATATATACGCTCTTCTTTAATTTGTGTTGGATTTGGCTCAAGCATTAACGACATATGTTTCCCTCCACTGTTTTAAGATAGATTGAAAGACTTTTAACCCTTCAGCACCGCCAAGTAATTCATCTACAGCACGCTCTGGGTGTGGCATCATACCAAGAACATTTCCTTTTTCATTTACAATACCTGCAATATCTGAAACGCTTCCATTCGGATTTTCTACGTAACGGAATGCGATTTGATTATTCTCTTCTAATTGTTTAAGAGTTGCTTCATCACAATAGTAATTCCCCTCACCATGTGCAATTGGAATATTGATTACTTCATTTTTTTCATATTGTGATGTAAACATAGTTTCATTATTTTCAACACGTAACTGAACCGTACGGCACATAAACTTTAAGTTTTCGTTTCTCATTAATGCTCCTGGTAGTAATCCTGATTCAACAAGAATCTGGAATCCATTACACACTCCTAAAATTGGCTTTCCTTGCTCAGCAGCCTTTTGCACTGCTTTCATTGCGTTAGCAAAGCGAGAGATAGCACCACAACGTAAATAGTCACCGTAAGAGAATCCACCTGGTAGTAAAATTGCATCATATTCATCTAAATTCTCTCTATCGTGCCAAACATAATCTACTTCTTCACCAAGCTCATCTTTAATTGCATGGAACATATCGACATCACAGTTCGAACCTGGGAATACTATGACTGCAAATTTCACTGTGCGACAACCTCCTCAACTTCATAACGGAAGTCTTCCATTACAACGTTTGCTAATAATTTTTCACACATTTCTTTTACCTTGCTATCCAGATCAGATACTGATTTATCAATTGTTAATTCCATATATTTTCCGATTCGAACGTCTTGTACTTCTGTAAATGAAAGACTATGAAGCGCTCCCTTTACCGCAGTTCCTTGTGGATCTAATACACTTTCTCTTAACGTTACATATACCTTAACTTTATACATGTGAAGCTCCCCCTAAACGTTTTAAAATTTCTTCATATGCTTCTGTTAAATTCCCAAGATCACGACGGAATACATCTTTATCAAATTTTTCATTGCTCGTTTCATCCCATAAACGGCAAGTATCTGGTGAAATTTCATCTGCTAATATGATTTCCCCTTCTTCTGTTACGCCAAACTCTAATTTAAAATCTACTAATCTTACACGACAGCTTGCGAAATGCTCAATCATCACTTGATTGATTTGTAGAGCTGCATCTCGTAATACGCTTACTTGCTCTGGTGTTGCAACATTTAACAAACGAATATGATCTTCCGTTACAAGTGGATCTCCTAAATCATCATCTTTGTAGTAAAATTCTACGATTGGTGTTGTAAGAGCAGTTCCTTCTTCCATTCCTAGTCTTTTTGAAAGACTACCTGCAATTACGTTTCTTGTGACAACTTCTAATGGAATAATACTCACCTTTTTGACAAGTTGTTCTGTATCAGATAACTTCTCCACAAAGTGTGTTTTAATTCCAACTTCTTGTAACTTTCTGAACAATAAAGTTGTAATCTCATTGTTCAAACGACCTTTTCCTGTAATTGTCGCTTTTTTCTCCCCATTGAAAGCAGTCGCACTATCTTTGTACTCTACCCAAACCATATCTGCTGCTTCTGTACGATAAATTCTTTTTGCCTTACCTTCATACAGCAATTCTAGCTTTTGCATTTCGCAAGCCCCCTGTAGTTTGAAAAATGTGAATAATATTTTTATAAAGAATGGCACAGAATGACTCTATTCTGTGCCATATGAAATTTTACGCTTCGTTTAATCCAAGGCGTTCAAAGATTGTATCAACGTGTTGCATATGATGTTCATAATTGAAACATTCGTTAATTTCTTCTTGCGTTAACTTACTTGTAATACGCTCGTCAGATTCTACAAGCTCTTTAAATTGTACTTGTGTTTCCCAAGCTTCCATTGCTTTAGGCTGTACGATATCATAAGCTTCTTCACGTACCAGACCTTTGTCAATTAGTGTAAGCATTACGCGCTGAGAGTAAATTAAGCCGTATGTTCTTGTCATATTGCGTTTCATATTCTCTGGGAATACAGTTAAGTTTTTAACGATATTACCAAAGCGATTTAACATGTAATTTAACGCGATTGTAGCATCTGGTAAAATTACGCGTTCTGCAGAAGAGTGAGAGATATCACGCTCATGCCATAACGGAACATTCTCGTAAGCTGTCATCATATAACCGCGGATAACACGAGCTAAACCAGTCATATTTTCAGATCCAATTGGATTACGTTTATGTGGCATTGCAGAAGAACCTTTTTGACCTTTTGCAAAAGCCTCTTCAACTTCACGTGTTTCACTCTTTTGTAAACCACGAATCTCAACTGCCATCTTTTCAACAGATGTTGCGATTAGTGCAAGTGTTGACATGTAATGTGCATGACGATCACGTTGCAATGTTTGTGTTGAAATTGGTGCTGCTTCTAATCCTAAGTTTTCACAAACATACTTTTCTACGAATGGATCAATATTTGCATATGTACCAACCGCACCAGATAATTTACCAACGCGAACTGTATCAGCAGCTTGTTTGAAACGCTCTACGTTACGTTTCATTTCTTCATACCAAAGACCAAGTTTTAAACCAAATGTTGTTGGCTCTGCATGTACACCGTGTGTTCTTCCCATCATGATCGTGTATTTATGCTCTTTCGCTTTATTAGCTAAAATACTAACAAAGTTTTCTAAGTCTTTTAACAAGATTTCATTTGCTTGTTTTAAGATATAAGATAACGCTGTATCTACTACGTCTGTAGATGTTAAACCGTAATGAACCCATTTACGTTCCTCGCCTAATGTTGGTGTTTCTGATACAGCACGAGTGAAAGCAACTACGTCATGACGTGTTTCTTTTTCAATTTCATAAATACGATCAATATCAAATGATGCATGTTCACGAATTTTTTTCACATCTTCTTTTGGAATATCGCCAAGCTCAGCCCATGCTTCACACGCTAAAATCTCAACTTCTAACCACGCTTTAAATTTGTTCTCTTCCGTCCAAATCGCACCCATTTCAGGGCGTGTATAACGATTAATCATCTTTTTCCCTCCAACAGTTGTTCTTGATGGTCCCAAATATGCAAACTCTTCGCTTTTTCTAGAGCGACTTCAATATTATCATTTAAAATATTAACATGCCCCATTTTTCGCTGTGCTTTTGCTTCTTCTTTTCCATACAAGTGTAAATAGCACCCGGTTAGTCTATTCACTTGTCCTAGGACCCCTTCTATATGTTCGCCTAAAATGTTAACCATGACAACTGGTTTTAACAAATTTGTTTCTCCAAGAGGTAAATTACAGATTGCTCGAATATGTTGACCAAATTGACTCGTTTCACATGCATCCTGTGTATAGTGTCCTGAATTGTGAGGTCTTGGTGCTAATTCATTAATGTAAATCTCACCGTCAGCTGTAGCAAACATCTCTACCGCTAGTGTTCCCACAAGTTCTAGTTCATCCGCAAGTACCTTTGCGTAAGCAATTGCTTTTTGAGAAAGTTCTTCTGTAATGCGGGCTGGAACGATAGATTCATGCAAAATGTTATTTACATGAATATTTTCCGCTACCGGAAATACTTTCGTTTCACCACTTACACTACGAATTACAATAACTGATACTTCTTTTTCAAAGGGCACCCATTTTTCTAGAATGCACTCTGCTTTATTAGTAAGTTCTTTTGCTCTCACAACATCAGCTTCACTCTTTAAAACCACTTGCCCTTTACCATCGTATCCACCTGTCGTTGTTTTTAAGACAGAAGGGAAAGATAACTCTTTAATTGCTTCTGTAAGTTGATCTTGATTTTGAACCAATCTATACGATGCTACTGGTAACCCAGCTTTTTCAATTGCATTCTTTTCTGTAAAACGATTTTGCGTTTTATTTAACAACTGACTACCTTGTGGTAAGTAAGCATGTTTTTCAAGCCATTGTAAACATCTATAATCAATATTCTCAAATTCATATGTGACAACGTCGCTTATCTCTGCTAAATGCTGAATTGCTTTTAAATCGTCATATGGTGCAACGACTTCAACATCAGCAACTTGTGCACATGGTGAATGCTTTGTAGGATCTAAAACAGCAATTTTATAACCCATTTCCTTAGCTGCCAACGCCATCATTCTTCCAAGCTGGCCGCCTCCAATAATGCCGATTGTTTTTCCAGGTAAAATGATTCTCGTCATACTAGCTCACTACCTTCACGCACAGTTTTCTCAATAGCTTCTCGTCTCAACTCTAATGCATCATGTATATCATCATGAAATGATCCAAGTATTTGTGCAGCAAGTAATCCAGCATTCGTTGAACCAGCCTTACCAATTGCAACAGTTGCAACTGGAACCCCTCCTGGCATTTGGACAATGGATAATAACGAATCTAGGCCGTTTAACGCCTTTGATTGAACTGGAACACCAATTACAGGAAGATTTGTCTTCGCTGCAACCATTCCTGGTAAATGCGCTGCTCCACCAGCTCCAGCAATAATAACTTTTACTCCACGTTCACGAGCTGTTTCTGCATATTCAAACATATAATCCGGAGTCCGATGAGCGGATACAACTTTTTTCTCATACGGTATATTTAATTCATCTAAAATGTCACAAGCATATTTCATTGTTTCCCAGTCTGACGTGCTTCCCATTATGACTCCAACTAGTGATTTCATATTAGAATCCCCCCGATTCAAATAAAAAAAGCCTGAAATAGAACAGTTTCTCTTTTACTATGAGAGAAAGTGCTCTACTCAGGCATACGTATCCCTTGTGAATAGAAAAATACCGAGTGACTTTCCCTCATAGTCTAACGAATAACGGTCGTTAGGTAGAGACTTGCAGGCCATATCCCCGCGATTATATGAGGTCTTATATATTATTGTTTCTATGGCTATATTAACAATATTTCATAAACAATGTCAATAAATAATCGAATGTTTTTTTATTAGTCATCAATAACGTTCGTGTTTTAGTTATATTCAAAAGAAGAATTGCAACTATATGCAAGAAGGAAAGGGAATTAGAATATATATTTCTAGAGATCTATTTTACGTATAACTATTTATATAATACTTCAGTATGTTTTAATCAATATATATACTCTCTTGTGTTCTATACATCGATAGAACTTATATTATAACGATTTAATTTCAAAGGAGGAATAACCGTGAAAAAAAATAACTGTGCTATTATCCTATTTATTTTTCTCTATCGCAGTAATTGCTGTAATTATTGAATGCTTATTTATATCATCCCATTTTTTCTACTCTCATTATTATGATAGAAATAATCTTTCCTATTCTTAGGGATTATTTTAGGAGCATTCGAAAAATCCGGAGCACAAAAAATCATTACCATTATTTTAAACTGCCTCTATTTCATTCTTTTTTCGTCTTTAGGATTATTAAATTTATGGATTTTAACCTTCGGTAAATAAAAATAAACACAAAAAAACCTAAGTCGAAACGACTTAGGTTTTTGCTTGGCGACGTCCTACTCTCACAGGGACAAGGTCCCAACTACCATCGGCGCTAGAGAGCTTAACTTCCGTGTTCGGTATGGGAACGGGTGTGACCTCTCTGCCATCATCACCAAACTGATGAAGGTATATTCCTTCAAAACTAGATAACAGTGCTTCATATTATATGGTTAAGTCCTCGATCTATTAGTATTCGTCAGCTCCACATGTCACCATGCTTCCACCTCGAACCTATCAACCTGATCATCTTTCAGGGATCTTACTAGCTTACGCTATGGGAAATCTCATCTTGAGGGGGGCTTCATGCTTAGATGCTTTCAGCACTTATCCCTTCCGCACATAGCTACCCAGCTATGCCCTTGGCAGAACAACTGGTACACCAGCGGTGCGTCCATCCCGGTCCTCTCGTACTAAGGACAGCTCCTCTCAAATTTCCTGCGCCCACGACGGATAGGGACCGAACTGTCTCACGACGTTCTGAACCCAGCTCGCGTACCGCTTTAATGGGCGAACAGCCCAACCCTTGGGACCGACTACAGCCCCAGGATGCGATGAGCCGACATCGAGGTGCCAAACCTCCCCGTCGATGTGGACTCTTGGGGGAGATAAGCCTGTTATCCCCGGGGTAGCTTTTATCCGTTGAGCGATGGCCCTTCCATGCGGAACCACCGGATCACTAAGCCCGACTTTCGTCCCTGCTCGACTTGTAGGTCTCGCAGTCAAGCTCCCTTATGCCTTTGCACTCTACGAATGATTTCCAACCATTCTGAGGGAACCTTTGGGCGCCTCCGTTACACTTTAGGAGGCGACCGCCCCAGTCAAACTGCCCACCTGACACTGTCTCCCGGGTCGATGAGACCCGTAGGTTAGAATTTCAATACAGTCAGGGCGGTATCCCACCAGCGCCTCCACCGAAGCTAGCGCTCCGGTTTCAATGGCTCCCGCCTATCCTGTACAAACTGTACCAAAATTCAATATCAGGCTACAGTAAAGCTCCACGGGGTCTTTCCGTCCTGTCGCGGGTAACCTGCATCTTCACAGGTACTATAATTTCACCGAGTCTCTGGTTGAGACAGTGCCCAAATCGTTACACCTTTCGTGCGGGTCGGAACTTACCCGACAAGGAATTTCGCTACCTTAGGACCGTTATAGTTACGGCCGCCGTTTACTGGGGCTTCAGTTCAGAGCTTCGCTTACGCTAACCCCTCTCCTTAACCTTCCAGCACCGGGCAGGTGTCAGCCCCTATACTTCGCCTTACGGCTTCGCAGAGACCTGTGTTTTTGCTAAACAGTCGCTTGGGCCTATTCACTGCGGCTTTCCGTTAAGAAAGCACCCCTTCTCCCGAAGTTACGGGGTCATTTTGCCGAGTTCCTTAACCAGAGTTCTCTCGCACACCTTAGGATTCTCTCCTCGCCTACCTGTGTCGGTTTGCGGTACAGGCACCTTTTATCTCGCTAGAAGCTTTTCTTGGCAGCGGGGAATCAAAGACTTCGCTCCATAAGGAGCTTCCCCATCACAGCTCAGCCTTCACGATAAGCGGATTTGCCTACTTATCAGCCTAACTGCTTGGACGTGCACAACCAATCGCACGCTTCTTCTATCCTTCTGCGTCCCTCCATTGCTCAAACGATAAAGAGGTGGTACAGGAATATCAACCTGTTGTCCATCGCCTACGCCTGTCGGCCTCGGCTTAGGTCCTGACTAACCCTGAGCGGACGAGCCTTCCTCAGGAAACCTTAGGCATTCGGTGGACGGGATTCTCACCCGTCTTTCGCTACTCATACCGGCATTCTCACTTCTAAGCGCTCCACCAGTCCTTCCGGTCTGACTTCACTGCACTTAGAACGCTCCCCTACCACTGATACCATTGGTATCAATTCGCAGCTTCGGTGGTGTATTTAGCCCCGGTACATTTTCGGCGCAGAGTCACTCGACTAGTGAGCTATTACGCACTCTTTAAATGGTGGCTGCTTCTGAGCCAACATCCTAGTTGTCTAAGCAACTCCACATCCTTTTCCACTTAATACACACTTTGGGACCTTAGCTGGCGATCTGGGCTGTTTCCCTCTTGACTACGGATCTTATCACTCGCAGTCTGACTCCTAAGGATAAGTCATTGGCATTCGGAGTTTGACTGAATTCGGTAATCCGATGAGGACCCCTAGTTCAATCAGTGCTCTACCTCCAAGACTCTTACACTTAAGGCTAGCCCTAAAGCTATTTCGGGGAGAACCAGCTATCTCCAGGTTCGATTGGAATTTCTCCGCTACCCACACCTCATCCCCGCACTTTTCAACGTGCGTGGGTTCGGGCCTCCATTCAGTGTTACCTGAACTTCACCCTGGACATGGGTAGATCACCTGGTTTCGGGTCTACGACCACGTACTAAACGCCCTATTCAGACTCGCTTTCGCTGCGGCTCCGCCTCTTCAGCTTAACCTCGCACGGGATCGTAACTCGCCGGTTCATTCTACAAAAGGCACGCCATCACCCATTAACGGGCTCTGACTATTTGTAGGCACACGGTTTCAGGATCTCTTTCACTCCCCTTCCGGGGTGCTTTTCACCTTTCCCTCACGGTACTGGTTCACTATCGATCACTAGGGAGTATTTAGCCTTGGGAGATGGTCCTCCCAGATTCCGACGGAATTTCACGTGTTCCGCCGTACTCAGGATACATTCAAGAGAGAACGAAGTTTCGACTACGGGGTTATTACCCTCTGTGACGGAC